>NC_004463.1:1535000-6335000 GCF_000011365.1 Bradyrhizobium diazoefficiens USDA 110
CGGCCACACTCACCGCTGTCACATCGCCCGGCCCCGGCCGGGCGATGTGAATGAACAGGCGGAGGCTGGGAGGCACAATGAAAAACACCCCGTTCGATCTCACCGGAAAGGTCGCAATCGTCACCGGCTCGAGCCGCGGCATCGGCCGTTCCTCGGCAGAGCTGCTGGCCAGGTTAGGGGCCAAGGTCGTGGTCTCCTCGCGCAAGGCTGATGCCTGCAAGGAGGTCGCCGACGGCATCAACGCGGCCGGCGGTGACGCCATCGTCATCCCCTGCAACATCGCGCGCAAGGCCGAGGTCGAGGCGCTGATCGCGGGCGCAACCACGCATTACGGCAAGATCGACATCCTCGTCTGCAACGCCGCGGTGAACCCGTATTACGGCCCGTTGCTCGACATCACCGACGAGGCCTTCGACAAGATCATGGGCTCGAACGTGAAGAGCAACATCTGGCTCTCCGCGCTTGCGATCCCGCAGATGGCCGAGCGGGGCAACGGCTCGGTGATCATCATCTCCTCGATCGGCGGCCTGCGCGGCTCCACCGTGATCGGTGCCTACGGCATCTCGAAAGCCGCCGACTTTGCGCTGTGCCGCTCGCTCGCCGGCGAATGGGGCCCGAAAGGCGTCCGCGTCAACTGCATCGCGCCCGGCCTCGTCAAGACCGACTTCGCCCGCGCGCTGTGGGAAGACGAAGCCCTGCTGAAGCGCCGCACCGCCACCACGCCGCTGCGCCGCATCGGCGAGCCCGACGAGATCGCAGGTGCCGTGGCCTACCTCGCCTCCGACGCGTCGAGCTTCATGACCGGCCAGACCATCGTCATCGACGGCGGCGTCACCACCGCGGCGGTGTAGGAATTTTCGCGACGTATCTCCCCGAGTCGTCCCGGCGCAGGCCGGGTCCGATAACCACGGGGAGGCGCTTGGTGAAGACTCGTGGTTACCGGCTAGCTCCGCAACTTCTCCCTGGGGGTATGGGTCCCGGCCTGCGCCGGGACGACGAAGGAGTTTGTCGGCGCGCTCATCCAATCTTGACCTTCCGCCTCCAATCCGCTCCCTTTGGCGCGACACAACGACCCCTCAGGGAAAACGCCAAGGTAGCTACCATGTCTTTCGTCCTCGCCATCGACCAGGGCACCACCTCCTCGCGCGCGATCGTGTTCCGCAGCGACATCTCGATTGCTGCGCGTGCGCAAGCCGAGTTTCCGCAGCATTTTCCGGCCTCGGGCTGGGTCGAGCACGAGCCGGAGGACATCTGGACCTCGACCGTGATGGTCTGCCGCGATGCGATCGCGCAGGCCGGCATCAGCGCGAAGGATATCGCCGCGATCGGCATCACCAACCAGCGCGAGACCACCGTGGTGTGGGACCGCGCCACTGGGCAGGCCGTGCACCGCGCCATCGTCTGGCAGGACCGCCGCACCGCCGACATCTGCGCGAAACTCAAGGCCGACGGCCGCGAGCCTGTGATCTCCGAGAAGACCGGCCTGATCATCGATCCCTATTTCTCCGGCACCAAGGTCGCCTGGATCCTCGACCACGTGCCCGGCGCGCGTGCCCGCGCCGCGCGCGGCGAGCTGATGTTCGGCACCGTCGACTGCTATTTGCTCTGGCGCCTCACCGGCGGCAAGGTCCACGCCACCGACGCCACCAACGCCTCGCGCACGCTGCTGTTCAACATCCACACCGGCCAGTGGGACGACGAACTGCTCGAGATCATCGGCGTGCCGCGCTCGATGCTGCCCGAGGTGAAGGATTCGTCCGCCCGTTTCGGTGAGAGCGTGCCCGACCTGTTCGGCGGCGCGATCGCGATCTCCGGCATCGCCGGCGACCAGCAGGCCGCGACCATCGGCCAGGCTTGCTTCCGCCCGGGCATGATGAAGTCCACCTACGGCACCGGCTGCTTCGCGCTGCTCAACACCGGCACCACGCCCGTGGTGTCGAAGAACAAGCTGCTCACCACCGTCGCCTACCAGCTCGACGGCAAACGTACCTATGCGCTCGAAGGCTCGATCTTCGTCGCCGGCAGCGCGGTGCAGTGGCTGCGCGACGGCCTCGGCATCATCAAGCACGCCGCCGAGACCGGACCTCTTGCTGATCAGTCCGACTCCATGCAGAGCGTCTATCTGGTCCCCGCCTTCGTCGGCATGGGCGCGCCCTACTGGAATCCGCGCGTGCGCGGCGCGCTGTTCGGCCTCACCCGCAACACGGGACCTGCCGAGCTCGCCCATGCCGCGCTGGAAAGCGTCTGCTACCAGACCTTCGACCTCTGGGCCGCGATGCGCGCCGACTGGCCGAGCTCGGAAACCGCCAGCGTCGTGCTGCGCGTTGACGGCGGCATGACCGCGTCGGACTGGACCATGCAGCGCCTCGCCGATCTCCTCGACGCGCCGGTCGATCGCCCTGTGATTCAGGAAACGACTGCGCTCGGCGCCGCCTATCTCGCCGGCCTCAATGCGGGCGTCTATCCCGAGCCGACCAAATTCGCCGACAACTGGCGCCTCGAGCACCGCTTCAAGCCGAACATGAGCGAGGCAACGCGCGAGCGGAAGCTCGCGGGCTGGGCGCGAGCGGTGAAGGGCGTGCTGGCGAGCGACGAGGGGGCGTGAGCGCGCCTAAAGCCGCGATGAAAGTGCGGAGAAGGAACGCGGCCCCAACACTATGGTCGTCCCGGCGAAGGCCGGGACCCATACCCGCAGGGAGAAGTTTTGCGAAAGCTCGGAGTGGGCGTCTTCGCGCCACGAACAGTCGTGGTTATGGGGCCCGGATCTGCGCTTACGCTTGTCCGGGACGACAATGGAGTGTGTAGCGCCGCTCTGGAGCCTCTCGCGATGAATCGGAACAAGCACGAATGATCCTCCCCGACGGCTATTCCGACATCCCCGCCGGCAAGATCGCCGCCGTCGTCACGCATCTTGAGATGACCGCACCTCCTGCGCGCCGTGACGATCCGCCCGGCGCCTGGACCCTGCGCAAGGCCGACGCGCCCGCGCTTCATTGGTATCGCGACCTCTTCCGCCGCGTCGGTGAGGATTGGCTGTGGTTCTCGCGGCCGCGCATGAATGATGCCGAGCTCGCCGCAATCATCCACGCGCCGGGCGTCGAGGTCTACGCCCTGGTCGCGGACGGCCGCGACGAGGGCCTGCTGGAGCTGGATTTCCGCGAGGCCGGCCAGTGCGAGCTGGTCTATTTCGGCGTCACCGCCGGCCTGATCGGGACGGGCGCCGCCCGCTTCCTGATGAACCGCGCACTGGAGCTGGCCTGGTCGCGCGAGCTGCACCGCGTCTGGGTGCACACCTGCACCTTCGACCATCCCTCCGCCGTCGAATTCTATCAGCGCTCCGGCTTCCGTCCCTTCCGCCGCCAGATCCAGATCGCCGATGATCCACGTCTCGATGGCACGGCGCCGCGGATGGCGGCGAAGCACGTGCCGATTATCGAATAGTGCGAGGCTGCCGCCCCACCGTCATTGCGAGGAGCCCTTGCGACGAAGCAATCCAGGCTGTTTCCGCGGAAAGATCCTGGATTGCTTCGCTGCGCTCGCAATGACGGAGTGTGGGCGCCGCCCTCGCTCTTCGAATCGGCACATCAACGCGTGATGGCGCCGTAGCCCCGACGGAGCCAAGCGTAATCCCAGACGATGTCCCCGCATTCCGCTCCATGCGCGCTACGCCTCGCTCCTCGCCGTCATTCCGGGGCGCGCCACTTGGCGCGAGCCCGGAATCCATTTTGTCCGCATGAGACGGTGCACGATGGATTCCGGGTTCGCGCTCCGCGCGCCCCGGAATGACGGCAAGCCGCGAATTCGTAGCCCGATGGAACGCAGCGAAATCCGGGGCGGTTTCCCCGCATTCCGCTCCGCTCCATGCGGGCTACGGCTCGTCAAAACAACTCCTGCTTCCCCCTTGCCAGCGAGAACCCGTGCTGCATGGCGTTGAAGCAGGTCAGCCCCGCCTGCTCCGAGCGGCACGTGAACCCCGCCCGCCGCCACACTTCGCCATAGGCGAGCACCGGCAGCGATGGGTCCATCACCGTGTCGCCAGCGCAGATGCGCTCCGCGTTGCCCTTCGCGCTCATCTCGAAGGCGTGGCCGTAATCGAGATCGCAGTCAGCGGGCCGGCGCGGGCGCGTCTCCATGTTCAGGATGTCGCAGCGGAGCACGCCTTGTCCGTTGTCGATGAAGAACTGGCAGACGATGTTTTTCGACGGCGCCAGAAAGCCGATCGGGCGGTCCTCGGCGCTTGCGGCGCCGGCTCCGATCAACAGAAGCAGGGTCGATGCCAGGACGACGGCGCGGAGCCCGATCATGCAATCCCGCTTGAGACTAGCCGTCGAACTTCACCGCCGTGGTGTTGGCGCCGCAGAGCAGCACTGCGACGCGTTCGCCGGGTGAGGGACGATAGCGGCCGGACAGTAGCGCGGCAAATGCGGCTGCGCCGCCGGGCTCGGCCACGAGACGCAGGCTCGACCACAGCGCTGCCTGCGCCTGCCGGATCGCCTCGTCGCTGACCAGAACGACCCGCTCGACATGGGCCTGCGCGATCGGGAACATCAATTCACCGACGCGCCGCGGCGCGAGGCTGTCGGCGGCGAGGCCGCCGGCCGGCGCATCGACCGGTGCTCCCGCCGCGATAGCGGCGTGCAGGGTCGGTGACTGCTCCGGCTCGATCGCAACAACACGCGTCCTGCCAGCGTACCACGCCGCGATGCCGCCGATCAGGCCGCCGCCGCCGACCGCCACCAGCAGCGTATCGATGCCGGGCGCGTCCTGCTCCAGCTCCAGGGCGACGCTGCCCTGGCCGAGCAGGGTTTCGGCCTGGTCGTAGGCGTGAACGGCCATCGCACCGGTCCGTGCGACATGCGCTTCGCTCGCGGCGAGCGCATCGGCGTAGCGGCTGCCCGCGATCACGAGTTTCGCACCATTCCCCTTGATCCGCTCGGCCTTGGCTGGCGAGGTGATGTCGGGCACGAAGATCGTGGCGGGGATGCCGAGCCGCTGCGCCGCGTAGGCGACCGCCGCCCCGTGATTGCCGCCGGATGCGGCGACCACGCCCGCCTCCGGCACCGGCCGCAGCAGCAGGTTGGCAAAAGCGCCCCGCGCCTTGAAGGATCCGGAATGCTGCAGCATCTCGAGCTTGAACGTGATGGGTGCCGCCGGCAGGCCGAAATCGGCAAGATCGGCCATAACGAGTGGCGTGCGCCTTATGTGCGGACGAATGACGACCTCGGTCGCCGCAATCCGCTCCCGCGTGATGTCCATTGTCGCTGTCATGATGCCGTTCCCTATAGCGCATCGGAGAGTTGACATCAATTAGGTAATTAGCAAAATGGCTAAATGAAAGTCACTGTCGCCCTGCGCGCGCTGGCCAACGAGCGCCGCCTGCAGATCCTGGACTGGTTGCGGGATCCGCGGAAGCATTTTCGCGAGCAGGCCGATGGCGATCTGGTCGATGACGGCGTCTGCGGATTGCTGATCGCAGAGAAGCTCGGTGTCAGCGCGCCGACCCTGAGCGAGCACATGCGGGTCCTGACCGCCGCAAAGCTGGTGCGCGCCAAGCGGATCAAGCAGTGGACGATGTACAGGCGCAACGAAACCGCGATCGCCGCCATCAAGCGCTCGATCCAGGACGGCCTTTGATCGCGCAGATGTTGCTGCAGGCGACGTTGCACCCGACGCAATGCTCCATTTCCATCTTCTTTCTTGCGCCGAGCCGATCTTGTCGTGGAAACTGACCGGCCCTGCCGTGTTCCAACGAGTGAGCGCGAACCATGTTCCTGATCGGCCAATACGACTCCCCCTTCGTCCGCCGCGTCGCGATTGCGCTACGGCTTTACGGGCTCTCCTTCGAGCACAGGCCGTGGTCCACCTTCGGCGATGCCGACAAGATCGCGCCCTATAATCCGCTGCGCCGCGTCCCGACGCTGGTGCTCGACGACGGCGAGGCGCTGATCGAGAGCGCGATCATCCTCGAATATCTCGATGAGCTGGTCGGCGAGGGCAAGGCGATGCTGCCGCGCAGCGGCGCCGAGCGACGACAGCACCTGCGCATCTGCGCGCTCGCTTCCGGTCTCGGCGACAAGGCGGTGAGCCTGCTCTATGAGCGCGTGCTGCGGAAGGAGCAGCTTGCGCTGTGGGTCGAGCGCTGCCAGGCGCAGATCGGCGACGTGCTCGGCGTGCTGGACGCCGAGCGCGCCAAGGTGACGACGCCATACTGGCTGGGCGACCGCATTGGCCACGCCGATATCGCGGTGGCCTGCGTCGTGCGCTTTGCCCGCGAGGCGCATCCGCAATTGTTCGACGCGGCGCGCTATCCGGCGCTCGCGGCGCATGCCGAGCGCTGCGAGGCGCTGACGCCATTCCAGGAGATCGTGCAGCCGTTGGCACCGCCGAAGGGGTGAGCCGCATCAAGCGCCTCTATGCGAACCCGACCTTGATCAGGATTGTCAGGAAAAGACCTCCGACGACCGCGCAGACCGCGGCACCGATGAGCGGCCCCAGCGCGCCCTCCCGGCTCGCAGGCTCCAGCACCGCATGTCCCGGTCGTTCCGGATCGTAATAAACTTTGACGTTCTGCCCGGGACGATATTTCGCTGCGGCCTTTTCGGCGACCTCGCGCAGCCCGGAGATCATGGTGCCGCCCCAATCGACCTCGGTGCCGATGAAGTCGCGCTTGTCGACCCTGTAGGCGTAGCGCAGGTCGACCTGATAGCGGTGCTGGAGCTTGCTGGACCGCGACTTGTCGTCGTCGTCGCTCTTCTCCTCGATGATTTCCTCGATCACGTCGCAACGGGTGACCCTGCCAGCCGCGGTCGGCCAGCGCAGGCTGGCGCTCGCCAGCCGGCGCGTCCGGACATACTCTGCGACGCAGAACACGCCGCCTACGAGCACGATGATCGGCAACGCGAACGCGAACAGCGGAACGCCGTTGTTTGTGTAGAGCACGTGACCCGCGAGCGAATGCGCGGTGAGGGTGGTGGCAATGAAGCCGAACACGATTGTGAACGCCACCAGTGCCGCGACGTTCTGCGCGGCAGCAGGTTCGAGCAACGCCTCGGTCGGTTGCTTCGGATCGACATGGACGTCGACATGCGCGCCGACCGGATATCGTCCGATCAGTTTTGCGGCCAGTACCCTCGTCGTGATGGCGGGGCCGCCGACAAAGACCTTGTCGCTTTCCAGCTCCTGGCCGCCGGCCTGATAGCGATAGCGGATGACAGGCTTGGCGTCGTTCCGATCATCCGAGGCGTGCGTCGCCGGCTGATCGACCCTCGAGACCGTGATGATGCCCTCCACCTTGTCCCAGCTCCGCGCGGCCTGCATCCGGCCCCGCATGCGGACCAGATTGAACAGCATCAATCCAAACAGCAGCACCGAGATGCCGGCCGCAATCTGCGTCCACATCAATTGTTGGGCGTCCAGCATCCGATTCCCTGCTCTGTGGCGGCGATCGCCATTGGTCGCGGCGAGCGCGCGTCGCGTTCACAGCGCTGCCGCCTTTTCGGGAGATCGTGCAATCGCTGCTGCCGCCGAAGGCAGGACTATCCCATGTGACTTCCTGGCGGGGGCCTGAGCGCACGCCTCGTCCTTCGAGACGACCGCTTCCAGCGGTCTCCTCAGGATGAGGCTGAGCGGCATCTTTGCCGGTCGAAATTGCTGCCGCGCACTCCGTCCTCATCCTGAGGGCCCGCCAAAGGCGGGCGTCTCGAAGGATGAGCCGCAGCGCAACGGCCTTAAATGCGATTGCCCTGCCGCCGAGGGGATGAAGCGCGGAACGCAGGCCTTATTTCCGCGAACAGGGCTTGATCTCGCCAGCCGCGGTGTTCAGGACGATCGGATTGGGCGACAGTCTTATGCCGAAGAACAATTGAGAGCCGGACACCTTGTCGTCCGCGCCCTGATGGACGTCCAGGTCGAGTTTCGCTGCGATCTCGGATGTCAGCTTGGCCTTCTCCTCCATCGAGATCTTGTTGTGATATTTGATCTCGTAGACGACATCGGCCTCCAGAACGGACCGCGTCTGGCACACGACGCCGCCACTCGACACGTTCTGGGCCACCGCGTCCTCGCATTCCGCCTTCAGCAATGCGTTCCGGGCCGAGATCAGCGACTCGTCGGAAATCAGCAGGATGTTGGCGTTCTCGAGCTTGAGGTTGACCGCTTCGACCTGCTGCATCCCGGCGACAGCCGACAGCTTCTCCCTCACCTCGGCCGAGACGTCGAGTTTCTTCTCGAGCGTTTGCTTCAAGTCCCGGTCGACGGTCCGTGATTTCTGGATCTTGCTGGCCAGGAGCGCAGGGTCGACATCGCAGGTCGGATGCAGTTCCAGCCGGCCGTTGCTCAGATACTCGATCGTGTTGATCGTGCCGGGACCGCCGAACGTGCTCGGCGGCACCACCTCGAAATATCCGGTCTCGGAGAGGATGGCCGTGATCGTCTGCTTCTTGCGCGGGATTCCGACGAAGACTGCGACCATCACCAGGCCGATCGCGACAAATACCCCGCTACCAAGCCAAAGCCATTTGCGGCTGGCTATTTTCCCGGGCAGCACAACTGACTTCGTTCGCCGCATGGCACGTAGCCTTTCGGACAGTCCGCCGCGGCAATCGTGGGCAGGACGACAAGGGCGATCGCGGCGACGAACAGTGCAATGAACTGCTTCATATGTTCGATCCCAAGCAAACCGTCGGTTTGAAGGTAGTGGGCCGATAGATTAGCGAATCAAGGTTGAGCGGACAAGTGAACGAGTTCACACGCGGCGGGTTCCGTTGATGCGTGGGCCGTTGAGGCGGAGCGCTGCCAAGGGGCACCGCGTTCAAGAATTCGTGCAGCGGTTGGCGCTACATGTAGGCTCCCCAATGTCGTCCTGGCGAAAGCCAGGACCCATTACCCCAGGGAGCAGTTTGGCGAAGATTCGTTGTTCGGTATTGCTAGCGATATCCGCCGATGGATCACGCGGTATGGGTCCTGGCTTCCGCCAGGACGACACCGAAGGTGTGGTGCGCGCTTCCAACCGACGACGACAGTCACGGTGGACGATGATCGCATATTACTGGTGTTTTGCCCGACGTCGCAAGCCGCTTCGGTAAGACCGAAATTCCTCAGGCCTTTCAACCCCATCCCTACTGTGCATGGGGTTGTTTTCGCATTTTTGATTTAGAGGCGGGTCTATCCCGCCCCCGCGCGCTTCTTCTGCCAGACGAGGTGCACCGCGCAAGTGCAGCCCGGCGGATGCGAGGCGAGGTCCTTTGACGTCTCGTCGTTCGCCGGCGTCGCCGCGAAGGCCTTGTCGGTCCCCTCTCGCGCCGGGATGTAGTTCAGCACCGGCGCGAGCCAGCGCTCGGCCTCCGTGATGCTCATGCCCTTGCGCGCGGCGTAGTCTTCGACCTGATCGCGCTCGATCTTGCCGACGCCGAAATAATAGCTCGCGGGGTTCGCGAAATAGAGCCCGGACACAGAGGAGCCCGGCCACATCGCAAAGCTCTCGGTCAGCTTCACGCCGGCCGTGGCCTCGGCATCGAGCAGCTCGAACAGCGTCGCCTTCTCGGTGTGATCGGGCTGCGCGGGATAGCCCGGCGCGGGACGGATGCCCTGGTATTTTTCCAGGATCAGATCGTCGCAGGAGAGCGCCTCGTCCGGCGCATAGGCCCAGAACTCGCGGCGCACGCGCGCGTGCATGCGTTCGGCAAAGGCCTCGGCGAGGCGATCGGCCAGCGCCTTGCACAGGATCGAGGAGTAGTCGTCGTTCGCCATCTTGAAGCGGTCGGCGACCGCGTCCTCGCCGATCCCGGCGGTGACGACGAAGCCGCCGACGTAGTCGGGCACGCCCGTGTCAACCGGCGCGATGAAGTCGGCGAGCGCCGCGTTGAAACGGCCCTCGCGCTTTTCGAGCTGCTGGCGCAGCGTGTGCAGCGTGGCGATCTGCTTGGTCCGGCTCTCGTCGGCGTACAGCGCGATGTCGTCGCCGACCGCGTTCGCCGGCCAGAAGCCGACGGTGGCGCGCGCCCGGAACCATTTCTCCTTGACGATCAGGTCGAGCATCTTGCGCGCGTCGTCATAGAGCGAACGCGCGACCTCGCCGACCTTGGCGTCGTCGAGGATCGCGGGGAAGCGCCCGGCGAGCTCCCAGGTCTGGAAGAACGGCGTCCAGTCGATATAGGGCACGAGCTCGGCGAGATCGTATGCGTCAAAGCTCTTGGTGCCGAGGAAGGTCGGCTTCACCGGCTTGTTCGCGGCAAAATCGACCGGCACTCGGTTCTTGCGGGCGTCTGCCAGCTTCAGCCGCTTCTTGTCGGCCTGCGCGCGCAGATGCGCGTCGGAGATTTTTGCGTATTCGGCGCGCACCTCGGCGGCATAGGCCACGCGCTTCTCCGGCGAGAGCAGCGCGGAGGCGACGCCGACGGCGCGGCTGGCGTCGTTGACGTGCACGACGGGACCGGCGCGGTAGCTCGGGTCGATCTTGACCGCGGTATGCACGCGGCTCGTGGTGGCGCCGCCGATCAGCAGCGGCAGCTTCAAGCCCTCACGCTGCAATTCGCCGGCGAAGAACGCCATCTCGTCGAGCGAGGGCGTGATCAGGCCGGACAGGCCGACGATGTCGGCCTTCTCCGCCTTCACGGTCTCGACGATCCTGGCGGCGGGCACCATCACGCCGAGGTCGATGACCTCGAAATTGTTGCACTGGAGCACGATGCCGACGATGTTCTTGCCGATGTCGTGGACGTCGCCCTTGACGGTGGCGAGCACGATCTTGCCGGCCGACGAGGAGCCTTCGGTGCCGATGCCGTTGGCAAGGTTGCGCGCCTTCTCTTCCTCCATGAACGGCATCAGCCAGGCCACCGCCTGCTTCATGACGCGCGCGGATTTCACCACCTGCGGCAGGAACATCTTGCCGTCGCCGAAGAGGTCGCCGACCACGTTCATGCCGGCCATCAGCGGGCCTTCGATGACGTCGAGCGGACGCGACGACGCCTTGCGGGCTTCCTCGGTATCCACTTCGATGAATTCGGTGATGCCGTGCACCAGCGAATGCGACAGCCGCTTCGCCACCGGCCATTCGCGCCAGGCGAGGTCGGCTTCCTTGGTCTGGGTCTTGTTGCCGCGGAATTTTTCCGCGAGCGCCAGCAGCCGCTCCGACGCGCCCGGGTCGCGATTGAGGATGACGTCCTCGCACACCTGGCGCAGCTCGGGATCGATGTCGTCATAGACGATCATCTGCCCGGCATTGACGATGCCCATGTCCATGCCGGCCTTGATGGCGTGATACAGGAACACCGAGTGCATGGCCTCGCGCACCGGCTCGTTGCCGCGGAACGAGAACGAGAGGTTGGACACACCGCCAGAAATGTGCGCGCCGGGCAGGTTCTGCCGGATCCAGCGCGTCGCCTCGATGAAGTCGACGCCGTAATTGTTGTGCTCCTCGATACCGGTCGCGATCGCGAAGATGTTCGGATCGAAGATGATGTCCTCGGGCGGGAAGCCGACGCGGTTCACCAGGATGTCGTAGGCGCGCTTGCAGATCTCGGTCTTGCGCGCGAACGTATCGGCCTGGCCGACCTCGTCGAACGCCATGACCACGACAGCCGCGCCATGACGGCGGGCGATCTTGGCCTCGTGGATGAACTTCTCCTCGCCTTCCTTCATCGAGATCGAGTTGACGACCGGCTTGCCCTGCACGCATTTCAGGCCGGCCTCGATCACCGAGAATTTCGAGCTGTCGACCATCACGGGGACGCGGGCGATGTCGGGCTCGGCGGCGACGAGGTTGAGGAACGTCACCATCGCCGCTTCGGAGTCGAGCAGGCCCTCGTCCATGTTGACGTCGATGATCTGCGCGCCGTTCTCGACCTGGTCGCGTGCGACTTGCAGCGCGGCCGTGTAGTCGCCGGCGGTGATCAGTTTGCGAAAGCGTGCGGAGCCCGTGACGTTGGTGCGCTCGCCGACATTCACGAAGGGAATGGCGTCCGTCAGGATGAAGGGCTCGAGACCGGAGAGCCTCAAGCGAGGCTCGATCTCCGGCACGATGCGCGGCTTGTGCGGTGCAACGGCCGCGGCGATTGCGGCAATATGGTCCGGCGTGGTGCCGCAGCAGCCGCCGACGATGTTGACGAGGCCGTCGCGCGCGAACTCGCCGACCAGGCGCGCCATGTATTCCGGCGTCTCGTCATACTGGCCGAACTCGTTGGGCAGGCCGGCATTGGGGTAAGCGCAGACCAGCGTATCGGCGACGCGGCCGATATCGGCGATATGCGCGCGCAGGTCTTCGGCGCCGAGCGCGCAATTGAAGCCGATGGTGACGGGTTTTGCGTGCCGCACCGAATTCCAGAACGCTTCCGGCATCTGGCCCGAGAGCAGGCGGCCGGATTTGTCGGTGATGGTGCCCGACACCATCACGGGCACGTCGATGCCGCGTGCCTCCGTGATCTCGGCGATCGCATAGAGCGCCGCCTTGGCGTTCAGCGTGTCGAAGATGGTCTCGACCAGCAGCAGGTCGACGCCGCCGTCGAGCATGCCGTTGATCTGCTCGCCATAGGATTTGCGCAGATCGTCGAAAGTGACGGCGCGGTAGCCCGGATTGGACACGTCGGGCGAGATCGAGGCGGTGCGGTTGGTAGGTCCAATGGCGCCGGCGACAAAGCGCGGCTTGCCGTCCTCGGCTTCGACGCGCCGTGCCGCATTGCCGGCGAGGCGGGCGCCTTCGCGCGCCATCTCGTAGACGATGTCGGTGAGGTCGTAATCGGCCTGCGCGATCGACGTGGTGGAGAAGGTGTTGGTCGCGACGATGTCGGCGCCGGCGCGAAGGTACGCGGCGTGGATGTCCTCGATCGCCTGCGGCTGGGTCAGGATCAGCAAATCGTTGTTGCCGCGCAGGTCGCGGTGGAAGTTCTTGAAGCGCTCGCCGCGGAAGGCGGCCTCGTCGAGCTGGAGGTTCTGGATCATCGTGCCCATGGCGCCGTCGAGCACAAGAATACGCTCGTGCGCGGCGTTGAGCAGGGCAGTTCGCTTGGGAGAGGTGGGTACGGTCATGTTGTCTTACGCCGCCTTCTGCGCGCTCTTGGCGCGAATGCCGAGCAAATGGCTGATCGCGAACACGAGATCGGCGCGGTTCATGGTGTAGAAATGGAAGGTGTCGACGCCGTGCTTCGCCAGCTTCTGCACCTGGCCGGCGGCAACTGTCGCGGCCACCAGCTTGCGGGTCTCGGCGTCGTCGTCCAGGCCCTCGAATTTCTCCGCGAGCCAGTCCGGCACGGATGTCCCGGCGCGCGTGACGAAGGCTCTCGCCTGCTTGAAATTGTGCATGGGCATGATGCCCGGCACGACGGGGATGTTGATCCCGCGGGCGCGGACACGGTCGAGATAACGGAAGTAGAGGTCGTTATCGAAAAATACCTGCGTGATCGCGCGGGTCGCGCCGGCATCGACCTTGGCCTTGAGCGTGTCGATGTCGGCGTCGAAATCGCGCGCTTCGGGGTGCTTCTCGGGATAGGCGGACACCGACACTTCGATGTCGCCGTGCCGCTTCTTGATGCCCGCGACGAGGTCCGCGGAGCTCTGGTAACCGTCGGGATGGCTGGAATAGGGCGTGCCGATGCCGCCGGGCGGATCGCCGCGCAAGCCGACGATGTGGCGGACGCCGACCTCGTGATACCGGTCGACGATCTCGTCGATCTCGCCGCGCGAGGCGCCGACGCAGGTCAGGTGCGCGGCCGGCAGCAGCGCGGTCTCCTTGAGGATGCGGGCGATGGTCGAATGGGTGCGCTCGCGGGTCGAGCCGCCGGCGCCATAGGTCACCGAGACGAATTTCGGGTCGAGCGGGGCGAGCCGGTTGATGGTCTCCCAGAGATTGCGCTCCATCTCCTCGGTCTTGGGCGGAAAGAACTCGAAGGAGATCGCAGGCCGCTTCAGGTGCCCGTCGGCTGTCGCAGGCTTCGTCAGATCAGTCATGGCACCACTCACTCCGGGTCTTCGCGGCCTGCGGTCAGGTCTAGATCAGGAGCCGCTAAGATAAGCCAACGCGGCCGCACTCGACAGCCCATCGGGGATGGGAAATGGCCCACTTGGCCCGAGGTGGGTTGAATTTTTGTGCCTTCGGAATGAATTGTGGGAAGTGCGTCAATTCAATAAACTATGTAAAATCAATAATATATCTCGAATTGCGGTAGTCAGATGGTTGATCGTCGCGATGGGCAGGATGGAATTCGCCGTCACGCCAATGTCGTCTGTCCCAACGCTTCGTTTGGCGGGGCGTATCGGCTCGCGGTCCGCACACGCCAGACCTGCGCTGTCTGCCCATTGCCGCCGCGCAGCCCTCCACTACGTTAACGCGCCATGATCCCGCTCTCAGTCCTTGACCTCTCCGTCGTCACCACAGGCACAAAACCCGCCGCGGCGCTGCGCAACAGCATCGATCTGGCGAAGCATGTCGATGGGCTCGGCTATGTCCGCTACTGGCTCGCCGAGCATCACAACCTCGCCTCCGTCGCGAGCCCGGCGCCCGACGTGATGATCGGGCAGATCGCGGCGGTGACGAAGCAGATCCGCGTCGGCTCCGGCGGGGTAATGCTGCCCAACCACGCGCCGCTGGTGGTGGCCGAGCGCTTCAAGATGCTGGAGGCGCTGTTTCCCGGCCGCATCGACCTGGGCCTCGGCCGCGCGCCCGGTACCGATGGTGCCACGGCCTACGCGCTGCGCAGCCGGCTCGATCGCCGCGAGGGCGACGATTTTCTGGAGCGGCTGCACGAACTGATCTTGTGGGAGACGAGAGAATTTCCGTCAGGGCACCCCTACAACAACGTCGTCGCGATGCCCGACGACACCAAGCTGCCGCCGATCTGGCTGCTCGGCTCCAGCGATTATTCGTCGGAGCTTGCCGCGCAAGTCGGCATGGGCTTCGCCTTCGCGCATCATTTTGCGTCCCATGATGCGATCGATGCGATGGTGCATTACCGCAACCGCTTCCAGCCCTCGGCCTGGCGCGCCACGCCGCACGCGATCCTTGCCGTCGCCGTCATCGCGGCGGAGACCGACGAGGAAGCTGAAAAGCTCGCGACATCCTTCGACCTCAATCGCCTCCGCCGCGACCGCGGCCAGTATCTGCCGCTGCCGAGCGTCGAGGAGGCGCTGGCCTATCCCTACTCCGACGCCGAGCGCATCTCGATCGCCCGCAACCGCTCGCGCTTATTCGTCGGCAGCCCTGCGACCGTGCAGAAGAAGCTCCAGCCGCTGATCGATTCCAGCAAGCCGGACGAATTGATGGTGATCACGGCGGTGTACGACCACGAGGCGCGAAAGAAGTCGTATTCGCTGCTGGCGGCGGCGTTCGGATTGGCGAAGGCGGCGTAAGCACTCACCGTCATTCCGGGGCGATGCGAAGCATCGAACCCGGAATCTCGAGGTTCCGGGTTCACGCTTTGCGTGCCCCGGAACGACGGCATCAATCCTGCTGCGTCTCGCTGAACGTCGCGCGGAACGGGTGCCCCGGATACACGCCGACGATGCGGAATTCGCGCGAGAAGAATTTCAGCTCCTCGATCGCGAAGGCGAGGCCCTTGTCTTCGGGGTGGCCGTCGACGTCGGCATAAAACTGCGTGGCGAAGAAATTGCCGTCGACCATGTAGCTCTCGAGCTTGGTCATGTTAACGCCGTTGGTGGCAAAGCCGCCGAGCGCCTTGTAGAGCGCGGCCGGCAAGTTGCGCACCCGGAAGACAAACGTGGTGACCAGCGGGCCCGACCCTTGCGCGGCCCATTTCGGCTCACGCGCCAGCACCACGAAGCGCGTGGTGTTGTGGGCCTCGTCCTCGATATCCTCGGCGAGGATGTCGAGGCCGTAGATCTTTGCGGCCAGACGCGAGGCGATCGCGGCGACCGTCTTGTCCTTGCGCTCGGAGATGTCGCGTGCGCTGCCGGCGGTGTCGGCGTGCACGATCGGCTTGATGCCGAGCTTGCGGATGATGCGCCGGCACTGGCCGAGCGCGTGGACATGGCTCTCGACGGACTTGATGTCGGAGATCTTGGCCCCCTTCACCGCCATCAGCTGATGCCGGACCGGCAAGAACCATTCGCCGATGATGAAGAGGCCGGAGGCCGGCAGGAGGTGATGGATGTCGGCGACGCGGCCGGCGACCGAGTTCTCGATCGGGATCATGCCGAGATCGGCTTCGCCCGACGAGATTGCCGACAGGGCGTCCTCGAAGGTGGCGCAGGGCATCGGCTCGGCGTCGGGATAGGCCTCGACAATGGCGATGTGGGAATTGGCCCCAGGCTCGCCCTGGAATGCGATTTTCAGCTTGCTCATGATCGGCCTTGTAGCAGCGGCTCAGGATTTGGAAAGGATGCTGCGGGCGGTTTCGAGATCGGGCGGTGTGTCGACGCCGCGGGGCACGCTGTCGACGATCATGATGTCGATGCGCATGCCGGCCTCCACCGCCCGGAGTTGTTCCAGGCTTTCCTGAAGTTCTAGGGGCGAAGGCGGCAGCGACACGAACCGCTCCAGCGCAGCGCGGCGGTAGGCGTAAAGGCCGATGTGGTGGTAACGCGGTCCGTTGCCGTAAGGGGCCGTGGCGCGGGTGAAATATAGTGCCCGCAGCCGCCGCGGCCCGATCGGCGAGCCGACGGCCTTCACGACGCTCGGCGCGAGGTCCTCCTCCTCGGTGTGGATCTGCGAGGCCAGGGTCACGATGTCGACCGCGGGGTCGGCAAAGGGCGGCAGCACCTCGCGGATGGTCTGCGGCGTGATCGTCGGGAAATCGCCCTGGAGATTGATCACGATCTCGGCCTTGCCCTCGGGATCGAGCTTCTGCATGGCCTCGTGGATGCGGTCCGAGCCGGAGGGGTGTGTGGTGCGGGTCATCACGGCCTCGCCGCCATGGGCTGCTACGACGGCCGCGATCTCCGGCGTGTCGGTAGCCACAGCGACCCGGCCGATGCCGGCGGCTTCCGCACGGCGCAGCACATGCACGATCATCGGCAGGCCCGCGATATCGGCGAGCGGCTTGCCGGGCAGGCGGGTGGCGGCCATGCGGGCCGGGATCAGCACCAGGATGCGGGGATCGGTCATCGGGTCAAGAGCCTGGAAACGGGGCGTTTTCCGCGCCGAGAAATGGGGTGGGGACGGGTTCAAAGCCGGGTCGCTTATACGGGTTGCCAGACCCCGGGCAAACCGATATCTCAATGGCAAAACTCGGGGGAAAGACAAGGAACGTGTGATTCTCCCGGGGCTCGTCCTGGCGGCCGCCCGGCCGCTCAATCCTTCTCAGCGGTGTGGGGCCTGGCCGGAAATGGACTCTTTCGAACTGAATAAGATTCTCGGTGCCGTGCTCGGCACCTGTCTCATCCTGCTGGTCACGAGCTTCACCGCGAATGCGCTGTTCTCGCCCAAGATGCCGGAAAAGCCGGGCTTCGAGATCGCCGTGAAGGAAGACGCCGGCCACGGCAAGGAAGGCGGCGCCGCCGCTGCGGCTTCCGAACCCATTGAGAAGTTGCTCCAGACCGCCTCGGTCGAGAAGGGCGCTGCCGCCGCCAAGAAGTGCGGCGCCTGCCACACCTTCGAGAAGGGCGGTCCGAATCGCGTCGGTCCGAACCTCTATGGCGTCGTCGGCGAGGCACGGGGCGAGGGCCGCAATGGCTTCAACTTCTCGGCGGCCATGAAGGGCAAGGGCGGCACCTGGACGTTCGACGACCTCAACAAGTTCATCGCCAATCCGAAGGGCTTCATCCCGGGCACCGCGATGGGCTTCGCCGGCATTCCCAAGGATTCCGAGCGCGCCGATGTCATCGCCTATCTGAATTCGCTGTCGGAGCATCCCAAGCCGCTGCCGACGGCGTCGAAGTAAGGCCTTAAAAACCCGTCTTGGAATATGCGGCCAGGCTGAAAAGCCTGGCCGTTTCCTTATCCGGGCCTCGCGAGGTCGTTATCGGGGCGTTTGGCCGCAGCGAATGGCGCGGCGGACTACCAAGATGAGGAAAAAGCAACATATTCCGTCGAAACCTCGCCTATATTGGGAACTTAAAGGAGTAGCCTCCTTCAAGACAGGAATGTTGATTTGGCCATTACCCGACGCGATCTCCTGCTCACCGGCACTGCGGCTGTAGCGCTCCCCGCCCTCGGTTCCGTCGCGGGCGTTCCCGTCATCGGCACGGCCGCGGCGCAATCTGCCGGAGAAGCGGCTTCAAGCGCGTTCCCTTGGCGCCATGCGTTGTCGCTGTTCGGAAAGGTCAAGTACCCCGCCGACTTCAAGCGCTTCGACTACGTCAATCCGGAAGCGCCCAAGGGCGGGGTCGCGCGCCAGATCGCGGTCGGCACGTTCGACAATTTCAACATCGTCGTCTCCGGTGTGAAGGGCCAGGTTTCCGGAGCCGTCGCATTCATCTACGAATCCCTGCTGACGCCCGCGCTCGACGAAGTCTCGACCGAATACGGCGCGCTGGCCGAAGCCGTCAGCCACCCGGACGATTTCTCTTTCGTCACCTATCGGTTGCGGTCACAAGCCAAATGGCATGACGGCAAGCCGGTGACCGCGGATGACGTGATCTTCTCGCTCGATTCCTTCAAGAAGCACCATCCGATGTACTCGGCGTACTACAGTCATGTGGTGAAGGCCGAAAAGGTCGGCGAGCGCGAGGTCAAATTCGTGTTCGACGCGCCGGGCAATCGCGAGCTGCCGCAGATTGTCGGGCAGCTCACGGTCCTGCCGAAGCACTGGTGGGAGGGAACGGACGCGCAGGGCCGCAAGCGCGATGTTTCTGCCACCACGCTCGAAGTGCCGCTTGGCTCCGGCCCCTACAGGGTCAAGGAATTCGTTGCCGGACGATCGATCGCGCTCGAGCGCGTTAAGGACTATTGGGGCCGCGACCTGCCCGCCAATGTCGGCCGCAACAATTTCGACGAGCTGCGCTACGAGTATTTCCGCGACGCCACCGTCGCGATCGAGGCTTTCAAGGCTGACCAGGTGGATTGGCGCACCGAGAACAGCGCCAAGAACTGGGCGACTGCCTACGACTTCCCGGCCGTCACCGAAAAGCGCGTGATCCTCGAGGAGTTCGCAAATCGCAGCTCGGGCGTGATGCAGGCCTTCGTGCCGAACCTGCGCCGCGCCAAGTTCAGCGATCCCCGCGTGCGCCGTGCGCTCAACTACGCGTTCGATTTCGAGGAGATGAACAAGCAGATATTCTACGGTCAGTACAAGCGCATCAGCAGCTATTTCGACGGCATCGAAGATCTCATGGCGACCGGCTTGCCGCAGGGCAAGGAGCTCGAGATCCTCGAAACCGTCCGCTCCGAGGTCCCGCCCGAAGTCTTCACGACGGCCTACACCAATCCGGTTGGCGGCAGTCCGGAAGCCGTTCGCGACAATCTGCGCGAGGCGCTGCGCCTGTTCAAGGAGGCCGGCTATGAGGTGCGCGACCGCAAGCTGATCGACGTCAAGACCGGCACACAGTTCTCCGTGGAATTGCTGAATTCCGATCCGAGCTTCGAGCGGATCACGCTGTTCTACAAGCCGTCGCTGGAGCGGCTCGGCATCGCCGTCAGCGTGCGGACGGTCGATCCCACCCAGTACGAGAACAGGACACGCGAGTGGGATTTCGACATCGTCACCAACTCGTGGGGCGAGTCGCAGTCGCCGGGCAACGAGCAGCGCGAATTCTGGTCGTCCAAGACGGCCGACATCGCCGGTTCGCGCAACATTGCCGGCATCAAGAATCCGGCGATCGACAAGCTGATCGAGCGGGTGATCTACGCCAGGGATCGCGACGATCTCGCCGCAGCGACCAAGGCGCTCGATCGCGTGCTGCTGTGGAATCACTATGTCGTGCCGCAGTGGACCTATACGAAGGTGCGCACCGCGCGCTGGGACCGCTTCGGCCGGCCGTCGGAATTGCCCAGATACGGTCAGTCCGGCTTCCCGTTCATCTGGTGGTACGACGCAGACAAGGCGGCGCGGATCGCAAAGAAGTCGTGAAGGACATTTCCCGCATGACGCAGATGTCACGCCGCCATGTGCTTGTTTTGGGTGCCGGCGGCGCCCTCGGTGCATCCCTTGGCGCACCGCTGCTGCGCGGCGCGCGTGCTTCGGAGGCGGGGACCGAGGCGCACGGCATTTCGGCATTCGGCGATCTCAAATATCCCGCCGGCTTCCGTCATTTCGACTACGTCAATCTGGACGCGCCGAAGGGCGGCACGTTCTCGCTCATCCCGTCGGTGAAGGCGTACAACCAGTCCTATCAGACCTTCAACTCGCTCAACGCCTTCATCCTGAAGGGCGACGGCGCGCAAGGCATGGACATGACGTTCGTGCCGCTGATGGTGCGCGCCAACGACGAGCCGGACGCGATGTACGGCCTTGCCGCCAAATCCGTGCGGATATCGCCGGACAGGCTGGTCTATCGCTTCACGATGCGGCCCGAGGCGAAATTCCACGACGGCACCAAGCTCACTGCTCATGATGCGGCGTTTTCGCTGACGGCGCTGAAGACCAAGGGCCATCCGCTGATCATCGTGCAGATGCGTGACATGGTCAGCGCGGAGGCGATCGACGACGCGACGCTGGTCGTCACCTTTGCCAAGGGACGCGCGCGCGACGTGCCGCTCTATGTCGCGAGCCTGCCGATCTTCTCGAAGGCGTACTATGCGTCCCGCCCGTTCGACGAAACGTCGCTGGAGATTCCGCTGGGCTCGGGTCCGTACAAGGTCGGCAGGTTCGAGGTCAATCGTTACATCGAATACGAGCGGGTGAAGGACTGGTGGGCCGCCGATCTGCCGGTTTGCCGCGGCAGCTACAATTTCGACGTCGTGCGCTATGAGTTCTATCGCGATCGCGATGTCGCCTTCGAGGGCTTTACCGGCAAGAGTTATCTTTACCGCGAAGAGTTCACCTCCCGCATCTGGGCGACACGCTATGACTTTCCGGCCGTGAAAGATAATCGCGTCAAGCTCGAAACCGTACCCGACGACACGCCGTCCGGCGCGCAAGGCTGGTTCATCAACACGCGGCGCGAGAAGTTCAAAGACCCGCGCGTGCGCGAGGCCCTGATCAATGCCTTCGACTTCGAATGGACCAACAAGACCATCATGTACGGCGCTTATGCCCGTACGGTATCGCCGTTCCAGAACTCCGATCTCATGGCGGGAGACAGCGCGCCTTCGCCGGAAGAACTGAAGCTGCTGGAGCCGTTTCGCGGTCAGGTTCCCGATGAAGTGTTCGCAGCACCGTTCACGCCGCCGGTCTCGGACGGCTCCGGGCAGGATCGAAGCCTGTTGCGCAAGGCGCAGCAACTGCTGAGCGAGGCCGGCGTGCCGATCAAGGACGGCAAACGGGTGCTGCCGAACGGCGACGTGTTCAGGATCGAGTTCCTGCTGGACGAGCCCTCCTTCCAGCCGCACCATGCGCCCTACATCAAGAACCTGGGCACGCTCGGCATCGAAGCGAGCGTGCGCCTCGTCGATGCCGTGCAACACAAGGCGCGCCAGGAAGATTTCGACTTCGACATGACGATCCAGCGTTTCAGCATGTCGGCGACGCCGGGCGATGCCATGCGTGCGTTCTTCTCATCGCAGGTTGCGAACACCAGGGGCTCGTACAATCTCGCCGGCGTTGCCAGCCCGGCCATCGACGCCATGATCGAGAAGATCATGGCGGCCGACAACCGCGAGGACTTGACGATCGCTTGCCGGGCCTTCGATCGGCTGTTTCGCGCCGGCCGCTATTGGGTGCCGCAGTGGTATAACAAGACGCACCGGCTCGCTTATTGGGATCTATTCGGTCATCCGCAGAAGCTGCCGCGTTACGCAAATGGCGTAGGCGCTCCCGATATCTGGTGGTCCGACCGCGCCAAGGCGGCCAAGCTCGAGCAGGCGAAATAATCATGAGCGCGTATATCGCCCGCCGCATCCTCCTGATGATCCCGACATTGCTCGGGATCCTCTTCGTCTCCTTCGTCGTCGTGCAGTTCGCGCCTGGCGGTCCTGTCGAGCGCGTGATTGCGCAGCTCTCCGGCGCCGATACCGGCGGCACCTCGCGCATTTCGGGCGGTAGCGACTTTGCGCAGCGTGCGCCCGGGCAAGTCGGCGCGGGCGGCGATTCCATCAACTCGAAATATCGCGGCGCGCAGGGGCTCGATCCTGATTTCATCAAGAAGCTGGAGGCGCAATTCGGCTTCGACAAGCCGGCACCGGAACGCTTCGCGCTGATGGTGTGGAATTTCGCCCGCTTCGATTTCGGCAAGAGCTATTTTCGCGACGTCAGCGTGATTCAGCTGATCAAGGAGAAGCTGCCGGTCTCGATTTCGCTCGGCATCTGGTTGACGCTGATCACCTATCTGATCTCGATTCCGCTCGGCATCCGCAAGGCGGTGAAGGACGGCACGCGTTTTGACACCTGGACGTCGACCATTCTCGTGCTGGGCTATGCCATTCCCGGCTTTCTGTTCGCAATCCTCCTCATCATCCTGTTTGCCGGCGGCTCCTTCTTTAACTGGTTCCCGCTGCGCGGACTGACTTCGGACGGCTGGTCGCAGTTTCCCTGGTACTGGAAGATCCTCGATTATTTCTGGCACCTGACGCTGCCGCTGATCGCCATGGGGCTCGGCGCGTTCACCACCATGACGTTCCTGACCAAGAATTCGTTTTTGGATGAGATTCGCAAGCAATACGTCATGACCGCGCGCGCCAAGGGCTGCAGCGAGGGCCGGGTGCTTTACGGCCACGTCTTCCGCAATGCGATGCTGATCGTGATCGCCGGATTCCCCGGGACCTTCATCCACGCCTTCTTCTCAGGCTCGCTTCTGATCGAGACCATCTTCTCGCTGGACGGGCTCGGGCTGCTGAGCTTCGAGAGCGTGCTCAACCGCGACTATCCCGTGGTGTTCGGCACGCTCTACATCTTTTCGTTGGTCGGCCTCGTGATCAACCTGATCTCCGACCTGACCTATATGTGGATCGACCCCCGGATCGATTTCGAGGCGCGGGAGGTCTGATGACGGTTATCGCGCCGACGCCGATCGAGACCACGACCCAGTCTCCGCTGGGTGAGATCGTTCCGATCACGCGAAAGCCGTTCGCGCCTTCGCCGCTGAATAGGCGGCGATGGCAGAACTTCAAGGCCAACCGCCGCGGCTATTGGTCGTTCTGGATATTCATCGCCCTCTTCGTGATCTCGCTGTTCGCCGAGCTGATCGCCAACGATCGACCTTTCCTGGTCAAATTCGACGGCCGTCTCTATTGGCCCGCCTTCGTGACTTATTCGGAAACCACCTTCGGCGGCGATTTCGAGACGGCTGCCGACTACCGCGACCCCTACTTGCAGAAGCTCATCAAGGACAAGGGCGGCGCCATCGTCTGGCCCCTGATCCGCTATTCCTACGACACTCACAATCTCGACTTGCCGACGCCGGCGCCGTCGCCGCCGACCTGGATGCTCACCGAAGCGCAATGCAAGCCGGTGGTCGAGAAGAAGGGGCTGAAGAGCTGCCGCGACCTCGAATACAACTGGTTAGGTACGGACGACCAGGGGCGCGACGTGGTGGCGCGGCTGATCTATGGCTTCCGCATCTCGGTGCTGTTCGGCCTTTGCCTCACGATCATCTCATCCGTCATCGGCATCGCGGCGGGAGCGGTACAGGGTTATTTCGGCGGCCGGGTCGATCTCATCTTCCAGCGCTTCATCGAGATATGGACGGCAATTCCGTCGCTCTATCTTCTCTTGATCCTGTCCTCGGTCCTCGTGCCCGGCTTCTTCGTGCTGCTCGGCATTCTCCTGCTGTTCTCCTGGGTCTCGCTGGTCGGTCTCGTGCGGGCCGAGTTCCTGCGCGGGCGCAACTTCGAATACATCCAGGCCGCCCGCGCGCTCGGCGTCTCCAACCCGGTCATCATGTTCCGTCACCTGCTGCCGAACGCGATGGTCGCGACCATGACGTTCCTGCCGTTCATCGTTTCCTCGTCGGTGATGACGCTGACGGCACTCGACTTCCTTGGCTTCGGCCTGCCGCCGGGCTCACCCTCGCTCGGCGAGCTGCTGTCACAGGCCAAGTCCAACGTGCAGGCGCCGTGGCTCGGTTTCTCCGGCTTCTTCTCGGTCGCGATCATGCTGTCGCTCCTGATCTTCATCGGCGAAGCCGTGCGCGACGCCTTCGATCCGCGCAAGACGTTCAGGTAAGCCAATGGACGCGATCAACCAGCCCCTGCTTGCCGTGCGCGACCTTTCGGTGGCCTTCCACCAGGGTGGCGCCACGACACTCGCGGTCGACAAGGTCTCGTTCCAGATCAAGCGCGGCGAATGCCTGGCGCTGGTCGGCGAATCCGGCTCCGGCAAGTCCGTGAGCGCGCTCTCGATCCTGAAGCTGCTGCCCTATCCGAACGCCTCGCATCCCTCGGGAAGCATCCGCTTCAAGGGACAGGAGCTGATCGACCAGTCCGAGCAGCAGATGCGGGAGGTCCGCGGCAGCGACATCTCCATCATCTTCCAGGAGCCGATGACCTCGCTCAATCCGCTGCACACGATCGAGGCGCAGATCGGCGAGATCATCCAGCTGCACAATCCCACCAGCAACGCGCTGGCGCGCAAGCGGACGCTGGAGCTGCTGACCCAGGTCGGCATCCCCGATCCGGAGACGCGGCTCAACAGCTATCCGCACCAGCTCTCAGGAGGCCAGCGCCAGCGCGTGATGATCGCGATGGCGCTCGCCAACGAGCCCGATCTGCTGATCGCCGACGAGCCGACCACGGCGCTCGACGTCACCGTGCAGGCGCAGATCCTGGCGCTGCTCGCCGAGATCCGCGCGCGGCTCGGCATGAGCCTGCTCTTCATCACCCATGATCTCGGCATCGTGCGCCGCATCGCCGACCACGTTTGCGTCATGAAGAGCGGCGAGATCGTCGAGCAGGGGCCGGTCGAGCAGGTGTTCAAGACGCCGAAGCATCCCTATACGCGCGACCTGCTCGCGGCCGAGCCGAAGCCGGATCCCGCGCCGCCGCAGCCGAATGCGCCGGTGGTGATGTCGGCCGACGATCTGAAAGTGTGGTTTCCGATCAAGCGCGGCTTGATGCGCAAGACGGTCGGCCACATCAAGGCGGTCGACGGCGTCAGCCTCGCCGTGCGCAAGGGCGAGACGCTCGGCGTCGTCGGCGAATCCGGCTCAGGCAAGACCACGCTGGGGCTGGCGCTGCTGCGGCTGATCTCCTCGAACGGGCGCATCGTGTTCCTGGGGAGAGACATCCAGGGCCTGCGCTTCAAGGAGATGCGGCCCTTCCGGCGCGACATGCAGATCGTGTTCCAGGATCCGTTCGGCTCGCTCAGCCCGCGCATGTCGGTCGCCGACATCATCGCCGAAGGCCTCACCGTGCATCAGCCGAAACTGTCGGGCGAGGAGCGTGAGGTGCGCGTCGTCAAGGCGCTCGAGGATGTCGGACTGAAACCAGACACCCGCTACCGCTATCCGCATGAGTTTTCCGGTGGCCAGCGCCAGCGCATCTCGATCGCGCGCGCGGTGGTGCTGGAGCCGGATTTCGTCGTGCTGGACGAGCCGACCAGCGCGCTCGACATGCTGTTCCAGGCGCAGATGGTCGATCTGTTGCGCGAGCTGCAGCGCAAGCGCGATCTCACCTACATGTTCATCTCGCACGATTTGCGCGTCGTCGCCTCGCTCGCCAGCCATCTGATCGTGATGCGCGGCGGCAAGGTGGTCGAGGAGGGGCAGGCGGCCGAGCTGTTCAAGAACCCGAAGAGCGATTACACGCGCGCGCTGTTCGCGGCAGCCTTCCGGCTGGAGACGGCCGGGAATGGATCGGTGGCGACGTAGCCCGGCATTCCGGTCGCGCGACAGCGCGAGCCCCAGGGACGCTTCTGCTGGTGGCCGAAGCGGACCGCACCTACCTGTCGCGTTGATCTACGCGGCGCGTTCCTTGTCTAATTGTTCCTCGACCGTGGTCGCTGTTTCTTCCAACTTCTTTTCGTAATTGCCCGCGAGCTTCTCAATACTATCGGCCCACATCCTCAGCATTGAGACCTGAAAGTGGATCATCGGCATCAAGGCATTCATGCCGATTGCTGTCGCTGCGGCGATGCGCCGTTGTGGGTCGCCCGCGAGATGGTTTGCAGTAACGGTCTTGTCTGCCATGCTGTTCGCTCCTTCGCGCTGGTGTTATGGCCTAAAGTCACCTCTCGGGTTGTGAATTGCGTGCTTTCAAACACTCGGCCAAAACTTGATCTGCCGCGAGTCGCGCACATTGGTCGTCATGCAATTCATCCAGTTTTTTCAAGTAGGCGACTGCGGCGATTTGCAGGAGATCGAAATCATCTTCGCCGGTATCGCGAAGACTGGCGATGTAGCGATAGAGGGCGGAACGCCTGTTATCATTCTCGCTGATGCCGCTGTGGAGCAGCAGGTAGTTCCGCCAAGCGAACGCACACGCGCCTTCTCTGGCCTGAGAACTCATGGGGCACCTCCCAAAGGCAGAAAGACTGACGACATGTTTCGTTCCGCAATTCTCCCAATTGTAACGTTGTTCCG
Source organism: Bradyrhizobium diazoefficiens USDA 110 (assembly GCF_000011365.1). Classification (GTDB taxonomy): domain Bacteria; phylum Pseudomonadota; class Alphaproteobacteria; order Rhizobiales; family Xanthobacteraceae; genus Bradyrhizobium; species Bradyrhizobium diazoefficiens. The sequence continues at coordinate 1,561,497 of NC_004463.1, forward strand.
TAGTTGCGCCGCGAGATGCCTATCAGCCGGGGCGGGTTGCCTTTCGAGTGACGGTTGCCCGAATGATCGTGCGTGTATTCCCTGGAAAATGAGCCTGGGGAACGTACGAGACTTCCGGTTCTCTCTGCGCTGGAGTGTCGCAGCCCGCTTCGCTCAAATATGTCGATATCCACGGTAATATCTGGCCGTCGAGCCGCGGAGGCGGTGATGGCTTCAAAGCTGTCTTCTGGCACTGTTGTCTTGCTACTGGTTGGAGCAACGGTGCTTTTGATCGCAAGTCGGCCACCTGTTTGGATGCTGCTGCTGCTCGGTTCCTTCGCGCTGGCGGCGCTGTATATCGTCGTGCGAACAAAGTCGCGTTACGATCCGCTCGATCCACGCTTCGGCAGCTGCATCCCTCCGATTTCCAAGCCGAAGGCCAGCGCCGGTAATGTGCCCAAGCAACATAGCGACGTCTGACATCCATCAGATGCGGATCCGCTTCCAAGACCGACATTCGGCCATACCGGTTTCAACGTCGCCTTCGGAGAGTAAAGCGGACGCGGCAAATTAGCGGTGAATTATGAGCACACGCCCTAGAGCCGCTTGATCGCCACGACCTCGCTGCCGGCCTGCTTGATCCGTGCAATGGCCGGCTCGATCGGCTCGATCACCGTCGCCATATGATGCGCGTTGGCGTGAACCATGGTGCCGGCGTCGCGGACGATGGCGACGTGGCCCTTCCAGAAGATTAGGTCGCCGCGTTGCAGCTTGCTCTGCCCGTGAGGCTCCAGGGCTCGTCCAAGGCCGGCCTGCTGCATGTCGCTGTCGCGCGGGCAGCCGGTGCCGGCCGCCGTCAGCGAGACCTGCACGAGACCCGAGCAATCGATGCCGAGGCTGCTCTTGCCGCCCCAGAGGTAGGGCGTGCCGACGAAGCGTTCGGCCACCGCAACGAAGTCCGGCTCGCGATGATCGAGCGGGCCGAGATGCGCCTTCGGCAGATAAGCTCCGTCGCGCGTCACCGCGAAGCTGCCGTCCTCGCGCGCCACCGCAATCTTCGATCCCATCACGAGCGTGCCGGCTGGCGGCAGCTTGATCGAGGGGCCCGGGAACGCAAACGTCCGCAGCGCGCTGACCTTGTGCGTCGGGGCGGCCGTCGGCTTCATGAGCGCCGCATCGGGAAGCCAGCCGACATAGCCGTCACTTCCCAGCTGGCCCCAGGCCCAGCCCTCGCCATTGCGATCGTAGACCGTGACGCGCTCGCCGCGCAGCGCCTCCGTCATCAGCATCGCGTCCGAGGACGGCTGTTCGCGCACCGCTGCAATCGCGTCCGTCACCTCGAATTCCTCGCCGGTGACGAAACGCTCCGCCTGCACCTTGCCTTCGAGATATTTGGCGGCGAGGTCGGCCCGCGCCGGTGTCAGCCTTGGATCGTGTCCTGGATCATGCATAGCGCTCGCTCAGCAATGTGTAGATGGCGCGCGCGGCCTGGCACTCGCCGCCTTCGGGGCGCGCCGGCTTCGCCGACGGCGTCCAGCCATAGATGTCGACATGCAGCCAGCTCTTGGCCTGCTCGACGAAGCGTTGCAGGAACAGCGCGCAGGTGATCGACCCGGCAAAGCCGCCGGACGGTGCGTTGGTGATGGTGGCGGTCTTGGAGTCCAGCCACGCATCGTAGGCCGGCCACAGCGGCATGCGCCACAACGGATCGTTCTCCTTGACGGCGCAGCGCGCGACGTCGGCGGCAAGCGTCTCATCATTGGTGTAAAAGGGCGGTAAATCCGGCCCCAGCGCGACGCGTGCAGCTCCCGTCAGTGTGCCGAGATCGATCAGCAGGTCGGGCTTCTCCTCGTCGGCGAGCGCCAGGGCATCGGCGAGCACGAGCCGCCCTTCGGCGTCCGTGTTGCCGATCTCGACCGTGATCCCCTTGCGCGATGTAAAAATGTCGAGCGGGCGGAAGGCATTGCCGGCGACCGCATTCTCGACCGCCGGAATCAGCACGCGCAGCCGGACCTTCAGCTTCGCGTCCATCACCATGCGCGCGAGCGCCAGAACGTTGGCGGCGCCGCCCATGTCCTTCTTCATGATCAGCATGCCGCTCGACGGCTTCAGGTCGAGCCCGCCGGTGTCGAAGCACACGCCCTTGCCGACCAGCGTCACCTTGGGATGGGCGGGATCGCCCCAGCCGATGTCGATCAGTCGCGGCGCGCGGTCCGAGGCCATGCCGACGGCGTGGATCAGGGGAAAATCCGTCCTCAGATCCTCGCCGATGGTGCAGGCAAAGCTCGCGCCGAATTCGCTGGCGAGCTCTTGGGCGGCTGCGGCGAGCTCCTCCGGCCCCATGTCGTTGGACGGCGTGTTGATGAGGTCGCGCGCCAGCATCGCGGCATCGGCCATGCGGCTGATCTCGACGGCGTCGACGCCGTCAGGCGGCACCAGGCGGACATCGGGGCCATCAGCCTTGCGGTAGCGAGCGAAGCGGTAGCAGCCGAGCGCGAAGGCGAGTGCGGCGAGCCGTGCATCGTGCGGTGCATTCGCAAAGCGATAGGTGCCCGGCGGCAACAGGCCGGGCAGGGCGCCCGGCCGGAACAGGTCGCGGGATCTTGCGCCCTCGTCCTCGAGGCCGAACAGCACTTGCGCGATCGTACCGCCGGGGGCGGGCAGGGCGAGATAGCCGCCCGGCTTGGCGGCGAAGGCGTTCGCCGTGGCGAACTGGCGTTGCGCCGGCGGCAGCGTCTCGGCGACCTGATCCCAGCTCGACTTGGTGACGAAGGTGATCGGGATGGCGGTTGGCGACGTCTCGAAGACAGAAGGCATTGGCGGGTCCAGGTCGTCAGATCAAGCTGGTTATGCGGATGAGGGAGACTTCGCAGAGTTTTGCGGTGGCCGCAATCGGCTTTGCCGTCACCGTTGAGCGAGCGGCTACTCGCAGCAAGGGGGCCATGCTAGGTTCCGGCAACGGCCGCCAGGTGCAAGGAGATCACCGGTGGCCGAAAGCGAAGCCTGCCGGGAGGAAATGCAATGGACGTCGTGTGGAGTATGGTCACTTTCATCGGCCAGGTCGTCGAGGCGATTTTCAGCTATGTCGAGCATCATCATTGGATCTTCGCGTTCCTTGCCGGCGGCTACGTCTTCTATCTCCACGACCGCTCCGTCCATGCGCGCTTCGATGCGCTCGACAAGCGCGTCGACGAAATCCGCAAGCGGCTTGCCATCGAATATTGATCGGGTGAAACGAAACCGGCGACGGGCAGATCTCCAGACCTGAACGAGCAGGCGAAGGCGCTCGGCCTCGACCTCGGTCTCGGCGGAGAGGTGCCGCCGCAGACGCCGTCGTGAGGGGCATCCCGGCGTTAACCGGCCATTAGGGTTAACAGTCTATTGCTGGCGCGTTCGGCTCGATCCATCCGCTCGAGAGTCAAAGCGTCATGCGTCAACGGTTCAGTCCTGCCCGGCTTCTCGCATCTGCCTCGCTCGTTGCGGTGGTGGCCATGAGCCTCGGCGGCTGCACGGCAATGTCAAAGCTCTCCGACGTCACCGGATCGATCGGGTCGCGCGCGGAGGCCTCCCCTCCCAGCGATCCCGCAGGCGCCGTCGAAGTCTATGGCGAGCGTTACCGTGCCAATCCCAAGGACGCCGAGGCCGCGCTCGGCTATGGCCAGGCCTTGCGCGCCAACGGCCAGCGCGCCCAGGCCGCCGCCGTCCTCGAGCAGGCGACCATCGCCAATCCCGGCAACAAGGCGCTGCTCGCCCTGTACGGCCGTGCACTCGCCGACAACGGCAATTTCCAGCAGGCCTTCGACGTGCTGTCGAAAGCGCATTCACCCGACAATCCGGATTGGCGTCTGCTCTCGGTGCAGGGCACGGCGCTCGATCAGATGGGCCGTCACGATGAGGCGCGTTCCTATTATGCGAGCGCGCTGAAGATCGCGCCGGGCGATCCCGGCGTGCTGTCCAATCTCGGCCTGTCCTACATGCTGTCGAGAGACCTTCCCAAGGCAGAAGAGGCGTTGCGGCAGGCCTACGCCTCGCCGCGCGCGAGCGCGCGGGTGCGGCAGAATCTCGGCCTGGTCGTCGGTCTCCAGGGCCGCTTTGCCGAGGCCGAGACCATCGTGAAGGCGGACCTGCCGCCGGAGCAGGCCGCGGCCAATGTCGCCTATCTCAAGGAAATGCTGAGCCGCAGCGACGCCCCGCGCGGCGCACCGAAGCGGACGCCCGTCGCCGCGCTCAGCCGACCCGACTGATCCGACCTGATCGTCTCATCCTAAAGCCGCACGCGCGAACCGCACGCGGCTCAAGTCTTGCGTCACTGCATCTCGGAGATCTTGATGCCGGTCGGCCCGAGAATGACGACGAACAGCACCGGCAGGAAGAACAGGATCATCGGCACCGTCAGCTTCGGCGGCAGCGCAGCGGCCTTCTTCTCGGCCTCGGTCATGCGCATGTCGCGGTTTTCCTGCGCCATGACGCGCAGGGAATGTCCGAGCGGAGTGCCGTAACGTTCCGCCTGCTGGAGCGCCAGACACACCGACTTGACGCCCTCGAGCCCGGTGCGCCGCGCCAGGTTCTCATAGGCGACCTTGCGGTCCTGCAAATAGGACAGCTCGGCGGTGGTCAGCGTGAACTCTTCCGACAGCGCGATCGACTGGCCGACGATTTCGGTGGCGACTTTCCGGAATGCCATTTCGACCGACATGCCGGATTCGATGCAGATCAGCAGCAGGTCGAGCGCGTCGGGAAAGGCGCGCTTGATCGAAAGCTGGCGCTTGGAAATCGCGTTCTTGAGGAACAGCATCGGGGCCTGAAGCCCGAGATAGGCGGCGCCGATGCAGATGCCGATCTTGACCGGCACCGGTTTCTCCATATGCGCGATCAGGAACACGTACAGGACCGAGCCCACGAACAGGGTGATCGGAGCGACCATGCGCGCAAACAGGAAGGTGATGTAGGGCGCCTGACCGCGGTAGCCGGCCATGATGAGCTTGTCGCGGGCAGCTTCCTGCGCGAGCCATTTGGTGAGGTTGAAATCCTCGACGACCTTGGAGACGAGCTGCTTCGGGGTCTGGCGCAGCGAGACCTTCTCGCTCTTGTTGAGGCGCTCGCGCTCGCGCTGCCGGATCCGCTCGCGCTCGCTCGCCACCGCCTTCATGCGCTTGGAGAGGCCTTCGCCGGCGAACAGCGGCATCACCAGCGTATAGACGGTAGCGCTGGCGGCGATGGCCGCCAGCAGCATGGTCATGAAACGGACGTCATGCAGTTTCGAAACCAGAAATTCGACCATACGCCACCGTCAGAAATCGAAGTTGATCATCTTCTTCATCACCATGATGCCGACCGACATCCAGACGACGCAGCCGACCAGCATGAGCTGGCCGGTAGGATGGGTCCACAGCAGGGAGATGTAGTGCGGCGTCGTGAGATAGACGAGAAACATCACGATCGGCGGCAGCGAGCCGATGATGGCGGCCGAAGCCTTGGCTTCCATCGACATCGCCTGGATCTTTTCCCTCATCTTCTTGCGGTCGCGCAGCACCTTGGAGAGGTTGCCCAGCGCTTCGGAGAGGTTGCCGCCCGACTTCTGCTGGATCGAGATGACGATGCCGAAGAAATTGGCTTCCGGCAGCGGCATGCGATCGTAGAGGCGCGAGCAGGCTTCGCCGAGCGGCATGCCGATCGCCTGCGTCTCGATGATGGCCAGGAACTCGCTGCGCAGCGGCTCGGGCGAATCGGCGGCGACCACCTTGATCGATTCGAACAGCGGCAGGCCCGCCTTGATGCCGCGGACGATCACGTCGACGGCGTCGGGCAGCGCGGCCAGGAATTTGCTTTCGCGGCGCTTCTTCAGGAAGCTGAGTGCCCAGCGCGGCAAGCCGAAGCCGCCGGCGAAGGCGAGGCCGGCGCCGCCGAGCAGGCCGCCACCGACGAACATGGCGGCTACGAACAGCACGCCCGCCACGACGGCGGACACGATCCAGAATTTCTGCGGCGTCCAGTCCAGCCCCGCCTGCGACAGGCGGATGTTGAGCGGAACGCTCTTCTCCTGCTGACGTCGTGCCTCGAGATCCTTCAGCGAAGTCTCGACCTGCTCACGGCGCGAGCGCTGGCTCTTTTCGGTCTGCTTGGCCGCGGGCGCGTCGGCGCGCGCGATCGAGGCACGGCGGTTTTCCGCCTTCCGCTCCCCGGACAGCAACGGATAGAGGAAGACCCAGGCGATGCCGCCGACAGCGGCGGTGGCGAGGAACGCGAGGGCGAGGACCTGCATGTTCATGGCGGCGCTGACCTGCTCACGTCGTTGGCGCCACTTCCGCCGCATCGAGTGCGGCGGCAAGGCGCTTCTCGTCGCCGTAATAGCGAGCGCGTTCCCAGAACTTCGGACGGCCGATGCCGGTCGAGCGGTGCCGCCCGATGATCTTGCCGTTGGCGTCCTCGCCGATCATGTCGTAGAGGAAGATGTCCTGGGTGATGATGGTGTCGCCTTCCATGCCCATCACCTCGGTGATGTGCGTGATGCGGCGCGAGCCGTCGCGCAGGCGCGCGGCCTGGACGATGACGTCGATCGAGGCGCAGATCATCTCGCGGATGGTCCGCGACGGCAGCGAGAAGCCGCCCATCGTGATCATGGATTCGCAGCGCGACAGCGCCTCGCGCGGGTTGTTGGCGTGCAGCGTGCCCATCGAGCCGTCATGGCCGGTGTTCATGGCCTGAAGCAGGTCGAACGCCTCGGGTCCGCGGACCTCGCCGACGATGATGCGTTCGGGGCGCATACGCAGGCAGTTGCGCACCAGCTCGCGCATGGTGATCTGGCCCTCGCCCTCGATGTTGGGCGGGCGGGTTTCGAGCCGCACCACGTGGGGCTGCTGGAGCTGAAGCTCGGCCGCGTCCTCGCAGGTGATGATGCGCTCGTCGTGCTCGATGTAGTTGGTGAGGCAGTTGAGCAGCGTGGTCTTGCCCGAGCCGGTACCGCCGGAGATCAGCACGTTGCAGCGGACGCGGCCGATGATCTGGAGGATCTCGGCGCCCTCCGGCGAGATTGCGCCGAACTTGACGAGCTGATCCAGCGTCAGCTTGTCCTTCTTGAACTTGCGGATGGTGAGTGCGGGCCCGTCGATCGACAGCGGCGGCACGATCGCGTTGACACGGGAGCCATCGGCAAGGCGCGCGTCGCAGATCGGCGAGGATTCGTCGACGCGCCGGCCGACCTGGCTGACGATGCGCTGGCAGATGTTGAGGAGCTGCTGGTTGTCGCGGAAGCGGATACCGGTGCGCTGGATCTTGCCGCCGACTTCGATGTAGACGGTGTTGGCGCCGTTGACCATGATGTCGGCGATGTCGTCGCGCGACAACAGCGGCTCCAGCGGGCCGTAGCCGAGCACGTCGTTGCAGATGTCGTCGAGCAGCTCTTCCTGCTCGGCGATCGACATCACGATGTTCTTGATCGCGATGATCTCGTTGACGATGTCGCGGATTTCCTCGCGGGCCGATTCCGAATCGAGCTTGGCGAGCTGGGCGAGGTCGATGGCCTCGATCAGCGCGCCGAAGATGGTCGCCTTGACCTCGTAGTAATTGTCCGAGCGGCGGGTTTCCATCGCCGGCGCAGGCCTCGCCGGGGCAAGCGGCGGCGAGGCGACGGCCGGCGGGGGCGGCGCGCGCGACACCGTCGGCGCCAGAGCCGGGGCAGGCTCTGGCGACACGGCGCCGGGCTTCGGGGCCCGAAGGTCGGTGTCTGTTCCGCTACGCTTACCAAACACTTAACGACTCCATGCGGCGGCTTATTTTCCCCGCAACTTATCAATCAGGGGTGAAAGCAGGGACGACTTTTGTTTCTTCGTTTCGCTGCGGCCGGTCAGGCGCTGGGCGATCTGGAGGAACATCTCGATCGATTTGTGGTTGGCGGAGATTTCCGCGATCATCTGGCCGTTGTTGGCCGCCGAGCCGAAGATCTGCGGCTCGAACGGGATCGAGACGACCGGCTGGCTCTCGATCGCCTTGGCGAACTCCGTCGCGGCGATTTCGGGACGTTTCGGCACTCCGACCTGGTTCAGGCAGTAGAGCGGCGGCCGGTCGTTGGGGCGCGAGGCCTTCAGCAGGTCGAACAGGTTCTTGGTATTGCGCAAATTGGCGAGGTCGGGCGCCGCTACAATCAGGATGTCGTCCGCCCCGATCAGAGCGCGCTTGGTCCAGCCCGACCATTGGTGCGGGATGTCGAGCACGATGCAGGGCATGGTGGAGCGCAGCGTGTCGAACACGGAATCGAAGGCGTCGGTGCCGAAATCATAGACCCGGTCCAGCGTCGCCGGCGCCGCCAGCAGGCTGAGGTGGTCGGTGCATTTCGACAGCAGGCGGTCGATGAAGGCGGTATCGACGCGATCGGGCGAGAACACGGCGTCCGCAATGCCTTGCGGCGGGTCCTGGTTGTAGTCGAGCCCGGCGGTGCCGAAGGCGAGGTCGAGATCGGCGACGACCGCGTCCATCGCGAGGTCGCGCGCGATCGCCCAGGCGACGTTATGGGAGATGGTGGACGCGCCGACGCCGCCCTTGGCGCCGACCACGGCGATGATGCGGCCGACCGCCTTGGCTTCCGGCGCGGAGAACAGGTTGCAGATCGAGCGCACGACGTCGATAGCGCCAACCGGCGCGAGCACGTAGTCGCTGACGCCGCGGCGCACCAGCTCGCGATAGAGCATGACGTCGTTGATGCGGCCGATCACGACCACGCGGGTGCCGGCGTCGCAGACGGTGGCGAGCTGGTCGAGCCCGCCCAGGAGGTCGTTGCGGCCGTCGCTCTCGAGCACGATCACGTTCGGTGTGGGCGCCGAGCGGTAGGCTTCGACCGCAGCCGCCATGCCGCCCATCTGGATCTTCAGGTGGGCCTTGCCGAGACGGCGATCCTCGCCGGCCGACTGTACCGCGGCAGCAGTTTCCACGGTCTCGCAGAAGGCCTGGACCGAGACGCGCGGCGCAGGCGCGATATGCTCTTCGGCCGGCGGCGGAGCTGCTTCCGGCTGCTCTTCGTGTGTTTGCCTGGCGTAGCTGATCATTTGCCGGTGTCGCTGAGTTTGGCCCTGTCGGCCTCAGGATAGGAGACCGCCGTCGGCACTCCCTTGCGATACTTCTCGAACGCAGCGGTGCGCCGTGTCGTATAGGAGGGTGTCTCCGGCCGCGGCTGCTCGAGGTCCGAGGGATTGTCGACCATGGCTGCGAGGTTGCGCTGATAGGCGCAGCCGTAATTGTAGTATTCCTTGTTCTCGAACCAGCCCTTGTTCTTCATCGAGGGGCCGATGTCCTCCGGCCACAGGCCGCAGGGGCCCGCGACTGCGGCGATCTTGGAATAGGTCAGCCGGATCGGCGGCAGGAAGCGCTTGTCTTCCGGCTGGTAGGGGCGGGCGATGATGCCGCGCGGCGGAACGCCCGCCGCCGCCAGCATCGCCTGGATCTCACGCATCGACTCCGCGACCGGACGCGCGTTGGGCGTGCCGGACGGCGCGTCGATATGGATGGCGCCGGTGCCCTCATGCAGCCAGGCCGATGCCAGGCCCATCACGTCGGCGCGCTGGGCCGCGGTCAACCCGCCGCGGGCGTGGCCGACGAAGACGACGATCGAGCGGTTCTGCTCCTCGATCGCGATCGGATGACGCTGCTTGTAGCTGTCGGGAATGGAGGCGGTGACCGCTTCGTCGTGCTGGCAGCCGCCGAGCGCAAGCCCGATGCCGACGAGCGCGCCACCGAAGCCGATGGCGCCTCTGCGAATCTGGGGTGGTCTTGTGGTCATAACGAAGTCCCCGTTCCGCCTTAGTCGGTGATGAAGCCGTAGGTGCCGCGGTAGTTCCGGCCCGGCTCGGTCCGGCCAGGCACGCCGTAGATGCGGTTGATGTTGCCGAGCAGCTCGACCTGCGGATCGGCAGGCGCGGAGAATCCGTCATCCGGCCGCGACAGGTCCTTTTGCGCCACTGCGCGAACGATATAGGGCGTCACGATCACGACCAGCTCGGTCGCGTTGTTGACGAAGTCGCGGCTGCGGAACAGCGTGCCGAGGATCGGAAGCTGCATCAGGCCCGGCAGCCCGCTGACCGCCTGCTTGGTCTGCTGCTGGATCAGGCCGGCCATCGCCATCGCGCCGCCGGAGGGAATCTCCAGCGACGTCTCCGCCCGGCGGGTCTTGATCGAAGGCACCGTGAGCGAGTTCACCGACGTCGAGGTCACGGCCTGCGACAGCGTGATCGCATTCTCGTTCGACAGTTCCGAGACCTCGGTCATCACCCGCAGGCTGATCTTGCCCTCGGTCAGCACCACGGGCGTGAAGTTGAGCGAGATGCCGAACTTCTTGAAGCTGATCTGGGTTGTACAGACATGCGTCGTGGGGTCGCACGCATAGCCCGCCGGTACCGGGAATTCACCGCCGGCGATGAAGGTCGCCGACTCGCCGGAGATCGCGGTCAGGTTCGGCTCGGCCAGCGTCCGGATCACGCCGGCGGTCTCCATCGCGCGCAGGGTGGCCTGCACCGACGGCGTCGCGCCGAACTTCGTGGTCAGACTGTTGCCGTCCACCAGATTTTTGCCAAGAGCGGTGAACGGGTTGGAGTTGCTGAAAGTCACCACCGATGTGCCGTAGTTGAGGTTGGCGGTGAGGTCGATGCCGAGCTGCTTGACGATGCTGCGCGCGACTTCGGCGACTGTCACCTTGAGCATGACCTGGTCGCGGCCGCGGACCACGATCGAGTTCACGACCTTGTCGGCGCCGCCGGCGAGGCGCGCGGCGAGATCGTTGGCCTGCTGCGCCTCCATCGGATTCGCCGCCGTGCCGGTCAGCACGATGCCTTCGCCGAGGCCGTCGATCTGGATGTCGGAATTGGGCAGGATCTGCTTCAGCGCGGCGCGCACGCCGTTGAGGTCGCGCTTGACCGCGATGTCATAGGCCGCGATCTGCTGGCCGGCGGAATCGAAGAACACGATGTTGGTCTGCCCGACCGCGGCGCCGATGATGTAGGCGCGCTGCGACGAGCGGACCACCGCATTGGCGATCTTGGGGTCGGCGACCAGCACATCCTTGATGTCGCGCGGAAGGTCGATCACGATGGACTTGCCGACGCCGAGCGAGAGGAAGCGCGCGTTCATCTGGCCGTCGGCCGCGACCGGCGCTGCGGGGCGGTAGTCGGCGGCGACCACGGGGGTCAGTGCCGGGTTGAGCACCAGCGCGAGGGCGGCCGAAAACGACAGGGCGCGGACCATTGAGGTTCGCATCGTCGCCAAATCTGCCCTGCATTTCATATCGACTGACCTCATCGTGCCTTCGCCGTCGAGCTTGGGATACCGTAGCGAATGATCGAAACGCCATCGCGCCTCTGTGCGGAATCATCGAGCGTGATCTCGCTCATCTTGACGTCGACGATGCTGCGCAGCGCCAGCGACAGCGTGCCGCTCTGGCGGGCGGCGGAAAGCGTCGCCGTCTGCGTGGGATTGAGCTCGAGGGTGACGGTCTTGCCGACCACCGTATTCTGGCCGTCCTTCTCCTTCGGCGCCTGGTCGATGGCCAGGACGCGGATGTTGGCCAGGATGATCTCGGACGTGACGATGTCGGGGGCGCCGTTGCTCGGGTCCGGGTTCTTGAGGCGGCGCGTCAGAAGCACGTCGACGCGATCGTTGGGCAGGATGAAGCCGCCTGCGCCGGTCTCCGGCGAGATCTCGGTCGAGATCGCGCGCATGCCGGTGGGCAGGATTGCCGCCATGAAGCCGGAGCCTTCGGCCTTGACCAGTTTCTGGTCGCGGATCGGCTCACCCTGGATGAAGGGGGCGCGCGCGATCGAACCGGTCACCTGGGTCACGCCCTCGGGGCGCTCGTTGCGGCGGATGAAGGTGGCGCTGGCCGTCGCGGCCGGCCAGGTCTGCCATTGCACGTCTTCCGGTTTCACGGTCTGGCCGAGGCCGATGTCGTTCTTGGCCACCAGCACGTCGACGGTTGGAAGCTGCGCGACCGGAGCCGCCGGAGGCGGCGCAGAATTGTCCGAGCCGCTCGCCAGGTACGCGGCGACACCGCCGGCGCAGATGGCGACCGTCAGGACGACAATGCGTGCCCTATTCATACGCTTCACTTTCCAACAAACGCCGCGACGCAGCCGCCGCCGTAATCGGCAGTTGACCAGCTATTCGTCAAAGCATGGTTAATGAGGCGTATCTAAATCGCCTTAACGCCTGGTTTACCCGGAGCGTTCAACGCAGTGCGAGATGAGCGAGGTCGATCGCCTTCACCCACTCGGTTTCCGGGTAGACCATCAGCGCGCTCAGTGCGAGCGCGATGCCATAGGGAATGCCGCTCTCCTTGGCGTGCAGTCGCGCAAGCCAGGCCTGGCCCGCGAGGCCGTAGGGCAGCGGCCATTGCCGGAACTGGAGCAGGAGCAGCGTCAGCGCTCCGCCGAACAGCGAGGCGTAGAGCAGGAAGTTCATCAATTGCGCGAAGCCGAACCAGAGCGCGACGGAGGCCGCGACCTTGGCGTCGCCGCCGCCGACCCAGCCCATCGCAAAACAGGTGAAGGCGACGACCAGGACAAGCGCGCCGGCGCCGACATGGCCCAGCATCTCGTAAGGTGCCATGCCACCGGAGAGGGCGAGCGCGAAGAAGCCTGCGACCAGCGCCAGCGAGACGCGGTTCGAGATCGTCATCGTGAAGAGATCGCTCGCGGCGGCGAACGCCATCAGGGCCGGGAAGAGCAGAAGGCGCGCAAGGTCGAGGATCATGGGCTGCGTCTTGAGGCCTGGGTTCGTCGCGATATCTGGCGTCGCCCGATGCTACCCGGCAGAGCTAAACAAACCGACAACGGCGGCTGTGGCCTTGACAGGGCGGATCGCGCGAGGCGTGCTCACCAGAGGCTGGCAATGCGCGCGGCGAGTGCGAGCGTCGCAAGCAGCAGTGCAAGGCAGACCCAGTAGGCCGGCGAGCCGGTCTGCGCCGCCTCCGCCTCGCTCGCCGCAACCGCGGCATCGGTTCTGTACTTGCGTAACGCCACTGGAACTCGCGGTACTCAGAAAAACAAAGGCCCCGGATGTCCGGGGCTTTTGCCGTCGCCTGTCGGTCGCTTACTTCAGCGAGGTGCTGATCGAGGTGAACTTGGTGTTCAGCGTGCTGCCGAGGTTGTTGACGACGGTGATGATGGCCAGCGCGATGCCGGCGGCGATCAGGCCGTATTCGATGGCGGTGGCGCCGGATTCATCCTTGGCGAAACGCGCAATCAGGTTCTTCATGAACAAACTCCATCTGGGGTTGGATCGCCTCGTTCGGCGCTGTCTTTGACGCTATGAGCATGAAAGCCGAGCTCTTTCGGTAGAGTTAATTCGATCGTGCAAACCCGATCCCTGCGCGATGCTTTTGCCCAGAGTGAATTTCGCCTTAAGGCCCGCTGGAATTCGCTGCGGTTCTAACGTACCGCAAGTGCGTCGCCGGCTTCACCCTCCCTTAAATTTCGCGGAGTAGGCGTAGGAGGACCAGCAATCCGGAAGAGAGGCGACGATGTCGAGCCTGCCCATGCAAGTCGCCCTGATGCTCGGCGAGACCATCGCGAAGGTGGTCCCCATCACTCTCGCGCTCGCGGCGGTCTTCACCGTGCTCGAGCATTTCTGGGCCTGCAATCCCGGCACGCCCTGGTGGCGCAAGCGGGAGATCGTCACCGACATCTGCTATTGGTTCTTCGTTCCGGTGTTCGCCCGCACTATGCGGATCGGGCTCTTGATCGTCGGCGCGAGTCTCCTCTTCAACATCCACGATGCCGACGGTCTCATCGCCTTCTACGACAATGGCCACGGCCCGCTGGCGCTATTGCCGCTCTGGGCCCAGGCTGTCCTCTTCCTGGTCCTGTCGGATTTCATGCTGTACTGGCTGCACCGGTTGTTCCACGGCGGCGAGTTCTGGAAGTATCACGCGATCCATCACTCCTCGGAGGAGATCAGCTGGATTTCGGCGGCCCGCTTCCATCCCGTCAATCTCGTGCTCGGCTCGATCGGGGTCGACGTCGTGCTGCTGATGGCCGGCATTTCCCCGAATGTCATGATCTGGCTTGCCCCGTTCACGACCTTCCACTCGGCCTTCGTGCACGCCAATCTGAACTGGACCTTCGGACCGTTCAAATACGTGCTGGCGACGCCGGTATTCCACCGCTGGCACCACACCTCGCTCGAGGAGGGCGGCGACACCAATTTCGCCGGGACCTTCCCGCTCTGGGACGTGCTGTTCGGCACCTTCCGCATGCCGGAGGGGCAACTGCCGCAGGATTACGGCAAGGACGAAGCGACCATGCCCAGGGAGATCGCGGGCCAGCTCGCTTATCCGTTCCGCCGCTAGCACGACCGCGAGGACCTTAAAACGCCAGTCCGCTCAAACAATAGTCGGCGAATTTGCGGAACGTTCACGAATTGAGGGCAGGTTAGCGCGGTCGGGCGCCGGCTCCGCTGTATCAATCGCTTCTGCCAGTTTGTGACGTCCCGGGGGTAAGAGTATGCGTAAAGAACTGCTGCGCCGCCATGCGCGCGTGTGTCTTCTGGTTGCGGCCGCGGTGCTGGCATCGCCGGCTGCCGGTCTTGCCGAATCCACCGCCGATACCATCGCCGTCAATGTCGACCAGGCCAAGCTGGTCCGGCTGCCCGGCAAGGTGGCGACCATCGTGGTCGGCAATCCCCTGATCGCCGACGTCACGCTGCAGCCCGGTGGCATGATCGTCGTGACCGGGAAGGGCTACGGCGCCACCAACTTCATCGCGCTCGACAGGGGCGGCGAGATCCTGGTCGACCGCCAGATCCAGGTCGAAGGTCCGAGCGACCGGCTCGTCACCGTCTACCGCGGGGTCGAGCGTGAGTCCTATAGCTGCATGCCGATTTGCCAGCGTCGCGTGACGCTGGGCGACAGCGACAACTTCTTCAACACCACGATGAGCCAGGCCGGTTCGCTGAGCAGCAATGCCAGCGGCAACGCCGGCGCGGGCGCCAAGACCAACTAGCAAGACCAACCAGCAGGCCAACTGGTAGGACCGCCCCGTTCTTCGAACATGAAAAAAAAGGCCGTGCGTCACGCACGGCCTTTTTCTATTGCGTTGGCTCGTTCGCGCGAGCCGAAGCTCCGTCGGCTCAGCCGGCGGAGCGAAGATTGTCGGCGGCCGACTTGCCGGACCGGCGATCGGCAACGATCTCGTAGGAGATCTTCTGGCCTTCGCGCAGCGTGCCGAGGCCGGCGCGCTCGACGGCGCTGATGTGCACGAACACGTCCTTGCCGCCGTCGTCGGGCTGGATGAAGCCAAAGCCCTTGGTCGCGTTAAACCACTTCACGGTTCCCATGCTCACGGGGGTAGTTCCTTCTCAGATACACAATGTAAGAGCCCGCTCGCGCGGGCAGGTTAGATCGAATTTCTGGAAGGGTCGTCAGCGTGTCTGAACCGGCTGTACCGGTGGATGCCAATGTCGTCCGGCCGAAAATCGATTAATTCATTTTATTGGAAATGAGGCTTCAAAACAATCCTGACGCGCACGATTTTTTGATCCGCCGCGATGTGCGCGGCAGATCAGCATACAGGTCAGCATTTCGATTCCGCGCTTGCGCGCGGAATCGTCGTTCGCCGCCTAGCGGCGGCGGAACTGGCCACCGCGCTGCGCGCCACCCCGCGGCGGTCCGCCGGATGTTGCGGGACGTTCGTCCTTGTGGCGGAAAATCAGCCGGCCCTTCTCGAGATCGTAGGGCGACATCTCCACCGTCACGCGATCGCCCGCGAGCGTCTTGATGCGGTTCTTCTTCATCTTGCCGGCGGTGTAGGCAACGATCTCGTGCCCGGCGTCGAGCTGCACGCGGTAGCGGGCGTCGGGGAGGATTTCGGTGACCAGTCCTTCGAACTGGATCAGCTCTTCCTTAGCCATGAATGTCTCCAGGTCGTGGACGGCTAGTGCGAATAGGGTTTGCGAGTTGGTTGGCCCATCGGCCGACTGTCCCGGCGCAAAAAGGCAACGCCTTGTATCCCATCAGGCGTCCCAGCGCTATGCGCGGAACGCTGTTCAGGGCGGTCGGTTTGCGAAGAGTGCATCTTGCCGCCGGAGCGGCGGCGACGAGACCCCTTTGAGGCCTTCGGGCCGCTGCCGGGCCTTCCGTCGACGTGGCGCGCGTCGCCATGCCGGCCTTCACCGGGCCGTCCATCACCCTGCTTGCCGGCGCTGTGGTGGCGTCCGTCGCCGTGCCTTTCGTCGGTACGCCGTCCGTCACCGTGGCGCTCACCATGCCTTGCGCCTTGCGGACGCTGGCCCGGGCGGCCCGGCCGGCCCTGTCGTTGCTGCGACGGGGGCGGACCCGCATCGCGGCGGCCGGCATCGGTGCGGAGGTCTTCGCGCGGCAGCGCCACCTTGATCAGCCGCTCGATGTCGCGGAGATAGCTGAGCTCCTCGCCGCCTGCGACCAGCGAGATCGCGGTGCCCTCAGCGCCGGCGCGCGCGGTGCGGCCGATGCGGTGGACGTAAGTCTCGGGCACGTTGGGCAGGTCGAAATTGATGACGTGGGTGATGCCGTCGACATCGATGCCACGGGCGGCGATGTCGGTGGCGACCAGCGTGCGGATGTCGCCGGAGCGGAACTGGGCGAGCGTGCGCTCGCGATGGTTCTGCGACTTGTTGCCGTGGATGGCGCTGGCGGCAATGCCGGCCTTCTCGAGCGTCTTCACGACCTTGTCGGCGCCGTGCTTGGTACGGGTGAAGACCAGTGCGCGGTTGATCGGCTCGTCCTTCAGGAGCTTGGTCAGGAAGGCGGGCTTGGCCGAGAAGTCGACCTGGAGGATACGCTGGTTGATGCGCTCGGCGGTCGAGGAGACCGGGGTCACCGCGACACGGGCCGGATCACGCAGCATGGAGTCGGCGAGCTCGGCAATGTCCTTGGGCATGGTGGCCGAGAAGAACAGCGTCTGCCGCTTGATCGGCAGTTTGGCGACGATCTTCCGGATGTCGTTGATGAAGCCCATGTCGAGCATGCGGTCGGCCTCGTCGAGCACGAGGAATTCGACGCTGCCAAGCTTCAGCCCGTTGCTCTGCACGAGGTCGAGCAGGCGGCCGGGGGTGGCGACCAGCACTTCGACGCCCTGCATCAGCGAGCGGACCTGGCGGCCCATCGGCACGCCGCCGATGGCGAGCGTCGAGGACAGGCGGATGTGGCGGCCATAGGCGTTGAAGCTGTCGAGGATCTGGCCGGACAGCTCGCGGGTGGGCGACAGAACCAGGACGCGGGTCGTCTTCGGCTGCGGCTTGATGCGGTGCTCGAGCAGGCGATGCAGGATCGGCAGTGCGAAGGACGCGGTCTTGCCGGTGCCGGTCTGGGCGATGCCGACGACGTCGCGGCCGGTCAACGCCGTGGGAATGGTCTGGGCCTGGATGGGGGTGGGGGTGACGTAATTCTCTTCGGAGAGAGCACGAGCGATCGGTTCGGCGAGGCCGAAGTCCTGAAACGAAGTCAAAAGATGGGTTCTTTCCATGTCAAAAGCGGGCGCCCGGCGCATTCAGCGCGGCGCGCGCAAACGGGTGTCGAGAAGACACCTGCGTGTTTGGGGTGTCGGATGGCTTGGGAGATATGGGGCAAGCCAGAGGCCCGTAGAGGGCTTAAGAACACGCGGCTCGCAACGACCCCTTGATTCGCAAGAGGTCTCGACCGTCATATGGAACATTGAGCGGGCGCTTTCAAGGCAGGCTGGCCCTAAACGGCGATTGCAGTGCAGAAATAGTTATGCCGGAAATTTAGACAGAGGCGTCATTTTGCTCAATAAATGAACTGTCTGCCGCATTAGAATACAATTTCTTTGCACAAATCTTGAGCAACTAGCTCCCGGCGAAACTTCGATTTTTGCTAGATTATAAAGCAGAATCAATGCCTTGGTGCGTGTCTAGCCCATGGCATGGTTCTTGCGATTCCGTTAATCGCAGGCGGCCGTGGGGCCGTTTCGCAGCGTTTTCACGTCTGCGTCAGGGAGATGATACACAAATGCGCACCAAATCCACTCACGATATAGCGGCGTCATTTAGCCGCCGCGGCGTGCTCGCCGCGACCGCCGGACTGATGCTCGGTCTGGCCTCCATTTCCGGCGCGAAGGCCGCGGACGACACCATCAAGGTCGGTGTGCTTCACTCTCTCTCCGGCACCATGGCCATCAGCGAAACCACGCTGAAGGACACCATCCTCTTCCTGATCGACGAGCAGAACAAGAAGGGCGGCGTGCTCGGCAAGAAGCTCGAAGCCGTCGTCGTCGACCCTGCTTCGAACTGGCCGCTGTTCGCCGAGAAGGCGCGCGAGCTGATCACCAAGGACAAGGTCTCGGTCGTGTTCGGCTGCTGGACCTCGGTGTCGCGCAAGTCGGTGCTCCCGGTCTTCAAGGAGCTGAACAACATCCTGTTCTACCCCGTGCAGTACGAGGGCGAGGAGAGCGAGCGCAACGTGTTCTACACGGGTGCTGCGCCGAACCAGCAGGCGATCCCCGCCGTCGACTATTTGATGAAGGACGAGAAGGTGAAGCGCTGGGTGCTCGCGGGCACCGACTACGTCTATCCGCGCACCACCAACAAGATCCTGGAAGCCTATCTGAAGTCGAAGGGTGTCGCCCAGGAAGACATCATGATCAACTACACGCCGTTCGGTCACTCCGACTGGCAGACGATCGTGGCCGACATCAAGAAGTTCGGCTCGGCCGGCAAGAAGACCGCGGTGGTCTCGACCATCAACGGCGATGCCAACGTTCCCTTCTATAAGGAGCTCGGCAACCAGGGTATCAAGGCGAAGGACATCCCGGTGGTCGCGTTCTCGGTGGGTGAGGAAGAGCTCGCCGGCATCGACACCAAGCCGCTGGTCGGCCATCTCGCCGCCTGGAACTACTTCGAGTCGATCAAGACCAAGGACGGATCGAACGAGAAGTTCATCAAGGACTGGCAGGCCTACACCAAGAACCCGAAGCGTGTGACCAACGACCCGATGGAAGCGCACGTGATCGGCTTCAACATGTGGGTGAAGGCGGTCGAGAAGGTGAAGTCGACCGATCCGGACAAGGTGATCGACGCGCTTCCCGGCATCGAGGCGCCGAACCTGACCGGCGGCGTGTCGAAGATGCTGCCGAACCACCACATCACCAAGCCGGTGTTCATCGGCGAGATCAAGGGCAACGGCCAGTTCGACGTGGTCTGGAAGACCCCGGGTCTTGTCGCGGGCGATGCCTGGTCGAAGGAGCTCGACGGCTCCAAGGACCTGATCGGCGATTGGGTCGGCAAGAAGTGCGGCAACTTCAACACCAAGACCAACAAGTGCCTGGGTTCGGGCTCCTGATCCGGGCCTGACCGTATCTATGCACGCGACCGGAGAGGGCGGCGATCCCGCCGCCTTCTCCACTCATTTCTGCCGGGGTCATTCACAGTGCCAGCTAATTTGTCCGCCCGCCTCTGTTCGCTCCTGCTCTCGTTGTTCCTGATCGCGTTCGCACTGCCGGCCTTCGCCGGTCCGTTCGAGGATGCGGTCGCCAAATTCGCCAACGATGATTATTCCGACACGGAAGAGGCGATCGGCGTGGTCGCGAGCAGCGGCAATCCGCTGGCCTTCCCCATCATCAGCGCGCTCCAGGACGGCCGCCTCATGGCCGATCCGGACAGCAAGAAGGTTTACGTCACCGGCACCGACGGCAAGTCGATCGATGTCGCGACCGGCCAGGCGGTGGCCAGCGTTCCCGACAGTGCGAGCGCGGTCCGCCTCAACAACCGTCTTCGCCGCAGCGTCGATGCCGCGGTCGGCAGCCTGACGCTTCAGTCGCCGGACGTCGGAACGCGCCTCCAGGCCGCGCAATCCGTCTTCAAGTCGCATGAGGAGACCGCGCTCGAAGCCGTCGATGCCGCGCTCGCCAAGGAAACCAACAAATCAGTCAAGGCTACGCTCGGCGAAGCCCGCGCGGCGATCCTGCTGTTCAAGCCGGACGCCACCGAGGTCGAGAAGCTCGAGGCCGTCGCCACCCTCAGGGCGCGCGGCGACCAGGAGGCGATGGCGCTGCTCACCGGCATGGGCGACCAGCCGGCCTCGGTGACCAAGGCCGCCGCGAGTGCGATCGGCTCGATCCAGAGTTCGCTCGCGGTCTGGTCCACGGTGCAGAATGCCTGGTACGGCCTCTCGCTCGGCTCAGTGCTGCTGCTCGCGGCGATCGGGCTTGCCATCACCTTCGGCGTGATGGGCGTCATCAACATGGCCCACGGCGAAATGGTGATGTTAGGGGCCTACACCACCTTCGTGGTGCAGGAGGTGATCCGCACCCGCTATCCCGGCCTGTTCGACTATTCCTTGCTGATCGCCGTGCCGCTGGCCTTTCTCGTCGCCGGCGCGATCGGCGTGTTGATCGAGCGCAGCATCATTCGCTTCCTCTACGGCCGTCCGCTGGAGACGCTGCTGGCGACCTGGGGCCTGTCGCTGGTGCTCCAGCAGGCGGTCCGCACCATGTTCGGCCCGACCAACCGCGAGGTCGGCAACCCCTCCTGGATGAGCGGCGCCTTCGAGCTCGGCCAGATCACCATTACCTATAACCGGCTCTGGATCCTCTGCTTCACGCTCGCCGTGTTCGCGATCCTGCTCGCGATGCTGCGCTACACCGCGCTGGGCCTGGAGATGCGCGCGGTGACGCAGAACCGGCGCATGGCGGCCTCGATGGGCATCGCCACCTCGCGCGTCGACGCGCTCACCTTCGGCCTGGGTTCGGGCATTGCCGGCATCGCCGGCGTGGCGCTGTCGCAGATCGACAATGTCAGTCCCAATCTCGGCCAGAGCTACATCATCGACAGCTTCATGGTCGTGGTGTTCGGCGGGGTCGGCAATCTCTGGGGCACGCTGGTCGGCGCCTTCACGCTCGGCATCGCCAACAAGTTCCTGGAGCCGGTCGCAGGCGCCGTGCTCGGCAAGATCGCCATCCTGGTTCTCATCATCCTTTTCATTCAAAAGCGGCCGCGCGGTCTGTTCGCGCTCAAGGGCCGTGCGGTGGAAGCATGACCCCTCACATGCTGACGCGATCACTGGACCGCAGCGCGACGATCTTCCTGCTGGTTGTCGCCGCGCTGGGCGTGCTGATCCCGTTGTCCAACCTGCTGCTGCCCGCGGGCTCGTTCCTGCAAGTGCCGACCTATCTGGTCGCGCTCTGGGGCAAGTATGTCTGTTACGCCATCCTGGCGCTCGCGATCGACCTGATCTGGGGCTATTGCGGCATCCTCTCGCTCGGCCACGGCGCTTTCTTCGCGCTCGGCGGCTACGCGATGGGCATGTACCTGATGCGGCAGATCGGCACCCGCGGCGTCTACGGCAACCCGATCCTGCCCGACTTCATGGTGTTCCTGAACTATTCGAAGCTGCCCTGGTACTGGTACGGCTTCGACATGTTCTGGTTCGCCGCGCTGATGGTGCTGGTCGTGCCGGGCCTGCTCGCCTTCTGCTTCGGCTGGCTCGCCTTCCGCTCCCGCGTCACCGGCGTGTATCTGTCGATCATCACGCAGGCGATGACCTATGCGCTGCTGCTCGCCTTCTTCCGCAACGATTTCGGCTTCGGCGGCAACAACGGCCTGACCGACTTCAAGGACATTTTGGGCTTCAACGTGCAGGCGGAAGGGACTCGCGCCGCGCTGTTCGCGCTGAGCTGCCTGGCGCTGATCCTGGGCTTCCTGGTCTGCCGCGCCATCGTCTCGTCCAAGCTCGGCAAGGTGCTGATCGCGGTGCGTGATGCGGAATCGCGCACCCGCTTCCTCGGCTACCGGGTCGAATCCTACAAGCTGTTCGTGTTCACGGTGTCGGCCTGCATGGCCGGCGTTGCCGGCGCGCTCTACGTGCCGCAGGTCGGCATCATCAATCCGAGCGAATTCGCGCCGGGCAATTCGATCGAGGCGGTGATCTGGGTCGCGGTCGGCGGCCGCGGCACGCTGGTCGGCGCGGCGCTCGGCGCCGTCGTCGTCAACTATGCCAAGACGTTCTTCACCTCTGGCATGCTGGCGCCGTACTGGCTGTTCATGCTCGGCGCGCTGTTCATCCTGGTGACGCTGCTGCTGCCCAAGGGCATCGTCGGCACCTTCAACACCTGGTGGGACGCGTCGAAGGAAAAACGTCCCGCGGCGACCACGGCGAGTGCCGCGGCCGAGGACGGCGTCACCGAACCAAAGATGGCGGAGTAGGCGCAATGAACGTCATGGACACCCGCGCGACCTCCGCAATGCTCTACCTCGACGGCGTGCACGTCTCCTTCGACGGCTTTCACGCCATCAACAATCTGTCGCTGACGCTCGAGCCCGGCGAGATGCGCGCCATCATCGGCCCGAATGGCGCCGGCAAGACCACGATGATGGACATCATCACCGGCAAGACCAAGCCCGACGAGGGCACCGTACTGTTCGACGGCGTCACCGACCTGACGCGACTGGATGAGACCCGGATTGCCGAGCTCGGCATCGGCCGCAAATTCCAGAAGCCCACCGTGTTCGAGAGCCAGACCGTGCAGGACAACCTGCTGCTGGCGCTCAATGTCGATCACAGCGTCAAGGGCACGCTGTTCTGGCGTGGCAGCAAGGCCGAGTCCGAGCGCATCGACAAAGTGCTGGAGACGATCCGCCTCACCGAGGCGCGCAACCGGCTGGCCGGCAGCCTCAGCCACGGCCAGAAGCAATGGCTCGAGATCGGCATGCTGCTGGCGCAGGATCCGAAGCTCTTGCTGGTCGACGAGCCCGTCGCCGGCATGACCGACGTCGAGACGCATCTCACCGCCGAGCTGCTGAAGGAGATCAACAAGACCCACACCGTCATGGTGGTCGAGCACGACATGACGTTCGTGCGCGAACTCGGGGTCAAGGTCACCTGCCTGCACGAAGGCTCGGTGCTCGCGGAAGGTACCATCGACCAGGTCTCGTCCAACGAGCGGGTCATCGAAGTCTATCTGGGACGCTGACCGATGCTCGAAGTCAAAGACATCAACCTGTTCTACGGTGCGGCGCAGGCGCTGCGCGGCGTCTCGATTGCGGCCGAGCCCGGCAAGGTGACTTGCGTGCTCGGGCGCAACGGCGTCGGCAAGACCTCGCTGCTGCGGGCCATGGTTGGGCAATATCCCATCTCCTCCGGCGCGATCGTGTTCGACGGCAGCGACATCACGGGCCTCAAGCCTTACGAGCGGGCGCGCAAGGGCATCGGCTTCGTGCCGCAGGGCCGCGAGATCTTTCCGCTGCTCACGGTCGAGGAGAATCTCAAGACCGGCTTCGGTCCGCTCAAGCGCGAGGACAGGCACATCCCGGATGACGTGTTCTCGCTGTTTCCGGTGCTGCAATCCATGCTCGGCCGCCGCGGCGGCGATCTCTCCGGCGGCCAGCAGCAGCAGCTCGCGATCGGGCGTGCGCTGGTGATGCGGCCGAAGCTGCTGCTGCTCGACGAGCCGACCGAGGGCATCCAGCCCTCGATCATCAAGGACATCGGCCGCGCCATCTCCTACTTGCGCAACCTCGGCAACATCGCCATCGTGCTGGTCGAACAATATCTCGACTTTGCCTGCGAACTCGGCGACAGTTTCGCCGTGATGGATCGCGGCGCGGTGAAGTTCACCTGCGACCGCACCAATCTCGACGCGAGCGAGATCAGCCGTCAGATGGCTCTGTAAGCCATTTGTGTCGCGACCGGCTGGGGAGGCGGATGCGCAGCGAACTATCAGTCACGTCCAGCATATTCGAGGCCAATCGCGCCCGCGGCGCGGTCAGGTTCGACGTGCATGCGCGGGACGGCGTAACACGGCGCGGCGTGTTGCATGAATCCGGCTCGCTGCGCGTGCGCTTTCCCTCGCCCGAGGATGAAGGTCTCTCCGGCGTGTTCGTCAACACGGCCGGTGGCGTTGCCGGCGGTGATCGCTTCGATGTCGAGATATCGGCGGCCGATGCCGCGCGGCTGACGCTGACCACGGCGGCCGCCGAAAAGGTCTATCGCGCGCCGGGCCCGGCGGCGGAGCTCAATATCGCCCTGAAGGTCGGCGCAGGCGCGCATCTGTCCTGGCTGCCGCAGGAGACCATCCTGTTTGATCGTGCCCGTGTCCATCGTCGCTTCGACATCGCGCTCGATGAGGCGGCCTCGCTCCTGCTTTGCGAGATCGTGGTGTTCGGACGCACTGCGATGGGTGAGCGGATGGAGCAGGGCGAGTTCGTCGACCGATGGCGGCTCTCTCGCGGCGGTCGACTCGTCTTTGCTGAGACCGTCAGGCTGGGCGGTGATATCGGTGCGAAACTCGCGAGGTCCGCGGTGGCCAAGGGGGGCGCGGCAATCGGCACGGCCTTGATCGTGCCCGGCGATGAGGCGCTCATCGAGCGCATTCGGGAGGCCTCGGAATCCTTCGCCGGCGAGGTCGGGATATCGGCCTGGAATGGCTTTGCAATGGCGCGGTTCTGTGCCCAAGATGCGGCGCGCTTGCGCGCCGACATGATGGCCGTGCTGGCGCGCACCGGTGCGGCGTTGCCGCGGCTGTGGTTGAATTGACGTGTTGAACGGAAGAGATTTCGCATGAACCTGTCTCCCCGCGAAAAGGACAAGCTTCTGATCTCGATGGCCGCCATCGTGGCGCGCCGCAGGCTGGACCGCGGCGTCAAGCTCAACCATCCCGAGGCGATCGCGATCATCTCCGATTTCATCCTCGAAGGTGCGCGCGATGGCCGTACCGTGGCCGAGCTGATGCAATCCGGCGCGCAGGTGCTGACCCGCGACCAGGTGATGCCGGGCATCCCCGAAATGATCCACGACATCCAGGTCGAGGCGACGTTTCCGGACGGCACCAAGCTCGTCACCGTGCACGAGCCGATCAGGTGATTTGAATTCGTCATTCCGGGGCGCGCGCAGGGCGAACCCGGAATCCAGAGATTGTTGATCGAGATTCCGGGTTCTCGTTCCGCGAGCCCCGGAATGACGGAGGAAGACAGAGATGATCCCCGGTGAACTCTTCATTCAGGACGGCGAGATCGAGCTCAATGCCGGCCGCAAGACCGTGACGCTGACGGTCGCCAACACCGGCGACCGCCCTATCCAGGTCGGCTCGCACTACCATTTCTTCGAGACCAACCCGGCCTTGAAATTCGAGCGCAAGAAGGCCCGCGGCATGCGCCTCGACATCGCCGCCGGCACCGCCGTCCGCTTCGAACCCGGCCAGACCCGCGACGTCCAGCTCGTCGCGCTCGCCGGCAAGAAGACCATCTACGGCTTCCGTGGCGACGTGATGGGGAAGCTGTGAGGCATGCTTTCCGCCGTCCGCCTCATCTCTGAAGCCGCTGACCTGGCCGCGCGCCGGCACAACGGCATGGCGCGCAAGGGGCGGGGGAACGAGCCTTACATCAATCACCTTGCCGAGGTCGCGAACCTGCTCGCGACGGCGACCGATGGTGGGGATGCCGAGCTCGTGGCCGCCGGCTGGCTACATGATGTCATCGAGGACACCGAGACCACGCGTGAAGAGCTCGCGCAAAAATTCTCCGAGCGTATCGCATCTCTCGTCGTCGAGTGCACCGATGACATGAACCTGCCGAAAGCCGAGCGGCGCCGGCGGCAGGTGGTCGATGCGCCGAAGAAATCTGCGGGCGCAAAACTGATCAAGATCGCCGACAAGATCAGCAATGTCGGCGCACGCATTCATTCCGATCCGACCGCCGAGGAGCGTGACGATCTCGTCGACTATACCGGCTGGGCCGAGCAGGTGGTCGCCGGTTGTCGCGGCGGCAATCCGTGGCTCGATCAGAAATTCGACGACGCAGTGCGTACGGCGAGAGCTTCGCTGTGAGCACCATCAAGACATTCAAACGCAAACGGGGCCTGTGATGTCCGTCAAGATCAAACGTTCCGTCTATGCCGACATGTTCGGCCCGACCACCGGCGACAAGGTGCGGCTGGCCGACACCGATCTCATCATCGAGGTCGAGAAGGATTTCACCGTCTATGGCGAGGAGGTGAAGTTCGGCGGCGGCAAGGTGATCCGCGACGGCATGGGGCAGTCGCAGGTCACCAACAAGCAGGGCGCGGCCGACACCGTCATCACCAATGCGCTGATCGTGGACCACTGGGGCATCGTGAAGGCCGACGTCGCGATCAAGGACGGCATGATCTCCGCGATCGGCAAGGCCGGCAACCCCGACATCCAGCCGGGCGTCACCATCATCATCGGCCCCGGCACCGACGTGATCGCGGGCGAGGGTAAGATCCTCACCGCCGGCGGCTTCGACAGCCACATCCATTTCATCTGCCCGCAGCAGATCGAGCACGCGCTGATGAGCGGCGTCACCTCGATGCTGGGCGGCGGCACCGGTCCCTCGCACGGCACCTTTGCGACGACCTGCACGCCGGGCCCGTGGCACATGGGGCGGATGATCCAGTCGTTCGACGCCTTCCCGGTCAATCTCGGCATTTCCGGCAAGGGCAACGCCTCGCGCCCCGCGCCGCTGGTCGAGATGATCAAGGGCGGCGCCTGCGCGCTGAAGCTGCACGAGGATTGGGGCACCACGCCGGCCGCGATCGACAACTGCCTGTCGGTGGCCGACGATTACGACATCCAGGTCATGATCCACACCGATACGCTGAACGAATCCGGCTTCGTCGAGGATACGATCAAGGCGTTCAAGGGCCGCACCATCCACGCCTTCCACACCGAGGGCGCCGGCGGCGGTCACGCCCCCGACATCATCAAGGTCGCAGGGCTGAAGAACGTGCTGCCGTCATCGACCAACCCGACGCGCCCCTTCACCCGCAACACCATCGACGAGCATCTCGACATGCTGATGGTGTGCCACCACCTCGATCCCTCGATCGCGGAAGATCTTGCGTTCGCCGAAAGCCGTATCCGCAAGGAGACCATCGCGGCCGAGGACATCCTGCACGATCTCGGCGCGCTCTCGATGATGTCCTCGGACTCCCAGGCCATGGGCCGCCTCGGCGAAGTCATCATCCGGACCTGGCAGACCGCCGACAAGATGAAGAAGCAGCGCGGATCGCTGCCGCAGGACAAGGGCAAGGACAACGACAATTTCCGCGTCAAGCGCTACATCGCCAAATACACGATCAACCCCGCGATCGCGCACGGCGTGTCGAAGCTGATCGGTTCGGTGGAGAAGGGCAAGCTTGCCGATCTCGTGCTGTGGTCGCCGGCCTTCTTCGGCGTCAAGCCGGACTGCATCGTCAAGGGCGGCACGATCGTCGCCGCGCCGATGGGCGATCCCAACGCCTCGATCCCGACGCCGCAGCCGGTGCACTACCAGCCGATGTTCGGCGCCTTCGGCAAGGCGCGCACCGCATCTTCCGTGGTGTTCACCTCCAAGGCCGCGATCACCGGCGGGCTGGCGCGCAAGCTCGGTATCGAGAAGAAGCTCTATGCCGTCCAGAACACCCGCGGCAGGATCTCCAAGAAGAGCATGATCCACAACGACGCAACACCCAATATCGAGGTCGATCCGGAGACCTATGAGGTCCGCGCCGACGGCGAGCTCCTGACCTGCGCGCCTGCCGAAGTGCTGCCGATGGCGCAGCGATATTTCATGTACTGAAATAGCGCCCCGGTCCCCGGAGCCTGTCCGGGGACGGTTTTACGGTGTTGCGTTCGATCCCGCCTGGTCTAATGTCCCGCCCGGTATCTTGAACCCAGAAGAAAAGCCGGGAGGATTTCTCGTGATCTACGTCGTTGCCACCTTGACCATCAAGCCCGAGACGCGCGCCGAATTCATTGCAGGCGCCACCGCCTGCATCAAGGAGACGCGGAAAGAGCCCGGCAATATCGCCTATGATATGCATGAAAGCGTCACCGATCCGACCAAGATGGTGTTCGTCGAGCAGTGGGAGAGCGCCGAGGCGCTGGTGCCGCATCGCGCCATGGAGCACATGAAGACGTTCGGCCGCATTGCGGTGAAATGCTTCATGGCGCCGCCGAAGGTCGAAATCATTACGCCCGAGAAGGTCGAGACACGGTAACAGGGTAGAAGCCAATGATCCGGGCGACGCAGGTTAGGGGACAGCACCGCTTCACCGAAGCACCAGTGGACACGGTCGTGCTCGATTTCGACGATCGGCACCGCCGCCGCATGGCGATGACGGGGACGCGGGGGCTCGAATTCCTGCTCGACCTGGAGAACGCCGTTGCACTGCGCGGCGGCGATGCACTGGTGCTGGAGGACGGCCGGCTGGTCGAAGTGGTTGCGGCGCCCGAGCCGCTGCTCGAGATCCGCGGCCGCGATCCGCACCACCTCATCCGCGTCGGCTGGCACCTCGGCAACCGTCATCTGCCGACGCAGATCATGGCCAAAGCCTTGCGCATCCGCCGCGACCACGTCATCGAGGCCATGGTGAAGGGGCTCGGCGCGCGTGTCGTCGAGATCGAGGCGCCATTCGATCCCGAAGGCGGCGCCTATGCCGACGCCGGTCATGCGCATGGCCACGATGACCATGCGCATCATGATCACGGCCATCACCACCACGATCATGGCGACCATCATCATGATCACCACGGTCATGACCACCATGGTCATGATCATCACGGCCACGACCATCATGATCATGCCGCGCATGACCATGAGCACGATCACCATCATCACGACGAGCATTGCGACCATCCCGACCACCACCACGGCCACAAGCATGCTCATGACCACAAATGAGCCGGTCAATGCCGGTGACCTCGCCGCGCGCGAGGCGGCGGCGCTGTACCGGCTGATGACCTGGCTGTCGCCGGCGTTTCCCGTCGGCGGCTTCTCCTACTCCAGCGGGATCGAATGGGCGGTCGAAGCGGGCGACATCACCGACACGGCGACGCTCGCCGACTGGCTCGATACTATGCTCGGCGACGGTTCGGGCTTCTGCGATGCGACGTTCCTGGTCCAGGCCTATCGCGCCACTGAGGCGGGCGAGGAGACCTCGTTGCGCGACATCGCTGAGCTCGCGAGCGCCTTCGTGCCCTCGCGCGAGCGGCAGCTCGAGACGACGTCGCAGGGCCGCGCCTTCATCGACATCGCCCGCGCCGCGTGGGATGCGGAGGGGCTGGACGCCATGGTTGCGGCATGCCGCACGCCATTGGTCTATCCCGTCGCGGTCGGTGTGGTCGCCGCGATGCACGGCGTGCCGTTGGCGCCGACGCTGCACGCCTTCCTGCACGCTGTGGTCTCGAACTGGATTTCCGCGGCCAGCCGCCTCATTCCGCTCGGCCAGACCGACAGCCAGCGCGTGCTGGTGCGGCTGGAAGCCGCGGTCGCCGCGACCGCAACTCGTGCGCTGAGCGCGACGTTGGACGATCTTGGCAGCGCGACATTCCGCGCCGATCTCGCCAGCCTGCGGCACGAGACGCAGTATACGCGGCTGTTTCGGTCGTGAGCGCGTTGCATCACATTCTGCCGTCGTCCCGGCGAAGGCCAGGCCCCATAACCACGAATGCCTGTGGTCATGGAGGGATGTGGCCTCAGTCCGCCGCGACAATGAACTTCGGTGGTAATGGGTCCTGGCTTTCGCCAGGACGACGATAGGAAAGAATCAATGGCTACGTCTCACGGCCCCCTGCGTGTCGGCGTCGGCGGTCCGGTCGGATCGGGCAAGACCGCGCTGATGGATCTGCTCTGCAAGACCATGCGCGAGCGCTACGACATCGCGGCGATCACCAACGACATCTACACCAAATGGGATGCCGAATTCCTGGTGCGCTCGGGCTCGCTGACGCCGGATCGCATTGCCGGTGTCGAGACCGGCGGCTGCCCGCATACCGCGATCCGCGAAGATGCCTCGATGAACCTCGCGGCGGTCGCGGACATGCGCGCGAAATTCCCCGGCCTCGACCTCGTGCTGATCGAGTCCGGCGGCGACAATCTCGCTGCCACTTTTTCCCCGGAGCTTGCCGACCTCACCATCTACGTCATCGACGTGGCGGCGGGCGACAAGATCCCGTCCAAGGGCGGCCCCGGCATCACCCGCTCCGACCTCCTGGTCATCAACAAGATCGATCTTGCGCCCCATGTCGGCGCCTCCCTGGAGAAGATGGAGACGGACGCCAGGCGCATGCGCGGCGCGCGCCCCTTTGTCATGACCAACCTGAAGAAGAGCGAGGGGCTCGACCGCATCGTCGGCTTCATCGAGGCCAAAGGCGGCCTGAAACGGGCCGGCTGACGAACGCGACGACTTGGCACAGGGGTTTTCCGCCGTTAACGCCTGAGGCAGGACCGTATCCGCGGAACAAATTTCGGACACGGCGATTAATTACCTCCGGTACCCGGGGCAAATCCATTCCGGCCGGACGACCGGCCGGGCGGATTAAGCTTTTCATGCGACCCAAGTTGCGTACTGATGCCTCCTCCTTCATTATCTCCGCCATCGGGGTTCATCCTGTTTCGGCACATGGCCGTTCGAGCTGCGTTCATATGCTCCGTGTTTATTGCCGACCTCCTGCTTCCGTCTGAGTAGTCGCGTGGTCCGGCTGGGTTTCATCATCGGCTTCATCGCTCTGCTCGGAGCCATGCTTTCCGGGCTTGCGGCCTATCGCGTCCACGACCAGGAGCTGGCGCTGGACCGGATCGCGCTCGCACGTGCGATCGACGTCCATGCGAGCCTGGTGCAGGACCGGCTGACCGAGCGCGAACTGCTCGCCCGTGTCGCCTCAGGCCTGTTCCGCGCGCCATCGGTACTCAAGCCCAACATGCTGGAGCCGCTGCGCTCGGCGATCTACGCCTTCAAGACCGATTTCGTGGTGGCCGGCTGGGTCGCCCGGCTCCAGCCGAACGAGCTTGCTGCGGCGCAGGCCGCGATCGCGGCCGCCGGCTTCCCGAAGCCGCAGATCCGCGACTACGGCGACAAGCCGATCGATCCCGCAAGCCTCACCCAGCCGATCGACGTGCTGATGGATCTCGAGCCGCGCAGCGATGAGACCAAAGGGTTGCCCGGCCGCAGCTATGACCGGGACCCGGTGCGCAGCGCGATGCTCGCCCGGGCCAGGATCGAGAAGAGGTCGGTCGCCTCCGACCCGGTGCCGCTCCTGCGCAACAACGGGCCGGTCGGCGTCATCGTCGCGGCCCCCGTCATTCCCGAAGGCGCGACCGAGCCCGTCGGCTTCATCACATTCTCCTATGAGCTGGCATCACTGATGCTGACCAACGACGACATGTCGTTGTTCGCGGTCGCGCTCAAGGACCCGCGCAAGGACGGCGGCGAGCTCGTCGCCAACGACCAGGGTATCGTCTCCACGCGCATGACGGCGGCGGACGGGCCGGCGCCATCGGCGACGCGCACCGTGAGCTTCGGCGGCCGCGACTGGCAGCTCGGCTATTACGCAAAGACCAACTCGGCGCGGCGCGCCGAGCAGACCGCGATCATCGTGGCGGCGATCGGCTTTGCGATCACCGCGATGGTGTGCGGCCTGTTTGGCTATGTCGCCTACAACAATCTGCGGCTCAGCCGGGAGATCCAGGTGCGGATCGGCTTCGAGCGCCGCCTGACCGCCGTCATCGACGAGCTCAACCACCGGGTCAAGAACATCCTGGCGGTGATCCAGTCGATCGTGACGCGCACGCTGCGCCACGGCGCGGACATCGACGGCGCGCGCGAGCTGCTGATCGGCCGCATCCACGCCATGTCCAACGTGGTCTCGCTGCTCAGCGAGAGCCAGTGGCAGGGCGTCAAGTTGAAGGGCCTGTTCGAGGCGCGCGCCATTCCGCATGCGGACCGCATCGCCGTCACCGGTCCCGACATCGCGGTGAGCGCGCGTGCGGCGCAGAGCCTGTCACTTCTGTTCTTCGAGCTCGCCTCGCATTCGGACGAAGGCCTGTCGCTGGTCGGCAAGCATCCGCACATCACCGCCAACTGGACGGTGACGGGCGAGGGGACCGACGAGGTCTTCCATTTCCGCTGGGAGGAGTTCAACACCAGCGAGGCGACGCGCCGTCCCGATTCCGATTTCGGCCTGATCCTGCTCGACCGCGTCGCGCCCGAAGCGCTCGGCGGCACCGCCAAGCGCTACTTTACCGATGTCTCCTATGTCTACGAGCTGATTGCTCCGATGGAGACGGTCGTCGACATGAGCGAGCGCGACCGCACGGACAAGCTCTCGGCCCCGGTGAGGCCTGTGCGATAAACCTCGCGCGCTTCAGCTCGAGGTCGGTCGAGCCGCGATTGCGGTCATCTCGAGCTTGACGCCTGAACCGAGATCGGCCACGCCGACGACGGCGCGTGCCGGCAGATGGGCTTCGGCAAAGTGCGCTTTCCAGGCCGCATTGAACGCAGCCTTCTCGCCGAGATTCGTAACGAAGATGGTCACCTGCAATACGTTGGCCAGGTCGGATCCAAGAGTCTTCAGCAGACGCGACAATTGGCCAAGCACGTCGTTTGCCTGACCTGACATGTCGAGGCTCGTGTCCTCGGCGACGATTCCGCCGATGTAAAGCACGCCTCCATGCTCGACCACTTCGTGGAGCAATCCTTCGTATGGCAAGATGCGTTTGATCATGATGAGACTGATGCTCCTGTGGGAAAAGACGTGAGATGTCCGCGCGTTCTTATCACCAAGGCGTGGAACTTGAGTCGGGGACGGACGGTGGGCATTTTCAGCGCCTGATCTAGCCCTTCGGCCGCAGCACGAGGTCGACCAGATTGCGCGCGTAAGCCGGCGTGATCGGCGCGATGCCGAAGACGTAGCGGTAGAACAGGCCGCCATAGATCGCGTCGCAGAGGTCCTCGGGCGCCCCCTCGGCCAGGACGCTGCCGTCCTTCTGGCCTGCGGCGATCATCTCCACCAGCGCGTCGCGGCGGAATTGCAGGTAGCGTGCGTAGAACAGCTCCGCCGAGCCGGTCTTGGAGATGCATTCGGAGATGACGGCGAGCTGCACCTTGCCGAACTCGCCCCGGAGCGCCTCGGCATAGGCCGCGGCATGGCGGCGTGCGCGTGCCGCGGGCGTGCCGGAGCTCACCGGGGGCAGTGGCAGCATCTGCGCGGCATGGTGGAGAAAGGCGTCGATCAGCAGCGCCTCGCGCGACGGCCACCATTTGTAGATCGTCATCTTGGAGACGCTGGAGTGGCGCGCGACCGCGTCGATGGTGGTGGCGGCAAGGCCGGTCGCGGCCATCAGCGCATAGGCGCTTTCGAGGATGGCGTTGGTGGTCTCGATCGACCGCGGCCGGCCGCGCCGGGGCGCGCTGTCAGCCTCTTCACCCCCGCCTTTCGCCATCGCCACGCCCGGTCTCCTCACGCAGAGTCCCTCCGCATAGCGCAGCCACAGGTCTCGGCCTAGCAGAATCGCACGATTATGTTGTCAGGTCTGCTGCCGCAAGGCCGCAGGCAGGTCCTGCCGCTTCGACCAGGTGATGTAATAGGCGACCGCGGTCATCGCGGCGAAGCCAACGATGCTCACCGCGACCTGCATCGCCACCAGGTTCGGCCCGGTGATCAGGATGAGATGGCCGGCGAAGGAGAGGAACACCGCGACGCAGAACACCGCGAGCCATTCCTCGCCGCATATGATCACCGCCTGAAGCGGCCGCCATTTCAGGCCGGGATGATCGGCCGGAATGAGATGGGTTGCGATGAACGCGAGCGCGAGGAAGTGGACCACGCGATAGGGCGCGAGGTTTTCCTTGTCGGTCGGCGCGATGCTGTTGAGCAGCAGGTCCGGCAAATAGGCGGACAGTGCCGGCGAGTGGCGCATCAGGGTGACGGCCATCGCGAAGACGAGATAGGCGCCCGCGAGGATCCGCAACCAGGACATTCCGTGGAGCGCACGGCCGGATGCGCCTGTCACGGCGAACCAGCCGCCCAGCACCATCAGCATCTGCCAGCACAGCGGATTGAAGGTCCACTCCTGGTCCGGATAGACCCGGAAATTCCAGTCGAACCAGCGCGCCGCGACGTACAGCGCGACCGATGCCGCCAGCGTCAGGTTCGGTCCTCGCAGCAGCCCCCACAGCACCAGCGGAAAGAACGCCATCAGCGGGATCATCAGTTGCAGCAGGTCGAGGTTCAGCGGCTCTTCCTGGAGCACCAGGCCGCGGACCAGGATTCGCAGAGGGTGCTCGAGAATGCCCGAGATGTTGTATTCGTGGATGATCTCCGGCGCCATCGATTGCGAGGCGACGTAGGCGATGGTGTCGATATAGATCACGAACAGCACGACATAGGCGGCGTAGAGCCGCCAGACGCGGCGAAAGATGCGTGTCGCCGCGACGACGTAGCCGCGCTCCAGCGCCATCCTGCCGTGGATGATGGCGACGCCATAGCCCACCACGAACACGAACAGGTCGGCGGCGCCGCTGAAGCCGAAATTGCGCAGCGTCAGCAGGTTGACGACGTTGTTCGGGATGTGGTCGACGAACACCGACCAGTTGGCGATGCCGAGCGTCAAATACAGCCTGGCGTCGTGATGGAATGCGGCGAGGTTCGCCTTGACGGACGGTTTCATGAGTAAAATAGCTTTGGGAATCAGGGTGATGCTTTTACCGGCAACCGCCTGCCTATCCGAGTAGCGTTTGCGTGAGGAGGGCCGGTTTGTCCCGACTGGCGAAAAATTACGCAGGGCGCGCCGGTGCGCTCGCGTGTCCGCCCTTGACCCGCCTGGCACGCAATTTTTGCAAAGACGATCTGCTTCGCAGCAGCTCGCGCTTCCGAAGCCGGCGACCTCTGGCGGTGTGAGATTCGCAGTCCGCGCGCCCGGACCGTTACTCGGCAGGTTCAGCCGATGCCTCGTCGGAGACGCTGGTCCTACTCGCCATGATTCCGAGTGCGACGCCGGCGATCGCCAGGATCGGCAACAGTCGCCTGACCCCGATGGCGCGAACGATCTGGAGTCCCGTGGCGAGCAGCATGGGATCGGCCAGCATGCTCGCGGCCGCCGACTTCGCGGCGCGCTCGGCCGCGATTTGGGCGCGCTTCTGCACCTCGCGCTTGTAGCCCCAATAGGTGCCCGCGGCGGTGAGCGTCAGCAGGAAGAAGATGCCGGCGCCGGCGAGGCAGGCCTGCACCGGGCCGTACTTATCCAGCACCGAGATGAACGCGGCCGCGCAAAGAAAGCACGTCGTGATGAAGAGCGCGAATGCGGCGGCTGCGGCGAGCGATGTCAGACGGACCGTCGTCCCGGTCGAGGCGCTGATGCCGTCGATAATGCGCTGAAACATGCCCTTGCTCCTCAATCCCCCCACAAGCCTGAGGCGGCGGCCGCGCCGCCGCGATCCCAGGGTCCGTCCCGCGCTTTACCGGCGCCAGGCGGCGCCGATCAGGAAGCCGATGCCGAGCGCGATACCGACGGTCGCGAGCGGCCGCGCGGTGATGGCGTCTTCCAGCGTCTCCTCGATCGAGCCATAGGCATCCTGCGCCGCGCCCATCATCGCGCTGCTGCGCTCGGACATGTCGTCGAGTGTCGAATCCATGTTCTCGCGCGCTTGCTTGTAGCCGCGCCGGGCCTGCTTTCCGGCCGAATTGGCGAAGGTATTGAGCGCGTCGGTTATCTGGTCGGTGAGGGCGGCGATATCGTTTTTCACGGCTGCTACATCCTTCTCGAGGCGTTCTGCGGTGGCTTTGTCGATCCAGTCTCTCATCCTGGTTTCGCCGTCGGCTATTGACATCGCAAACTCCGAACTGTTGGCGGTGAGATGGGCGGAAAACGTTTCGTCGTGACGGAAGTTCCGTTCGCGGGAGCCCGTCACGCCTGCGGGAGCTGCGGCGAATTCTCCGGCAACAGATGCTCCTTAAGGATGAGCCCCACGATCAGGAGCGGCGACGACAGAAACGCGCCCATTGGTCCCCACAGCCAGGTCCAGAAGGCCAGCGCGATGAAGACGGCGAGTGCGTTCAGCGACAACCTGCGACCGATGATGGTCGGCGTGACGAAGTGTCCCTCCAGGAAGGTGATGCCGCCGAAGGCGAGCCCCGCCATCAGTCCGCCGCCCAGCGTCGGGAAGGCGACGAGCCCCACCACGATCAGGACGATGAACATCGCGATCGGTCCTATGATCGGGATGAAGTTGAGCGCCGCCGCGAGTGCGCCGAGCCCGGCCGGATTTGGCATGCCGGTGATCGCGCAGATAATGCCGGTCGCGACGCCCACGCCGATATTGATGACGGTGACGGTCAACAGGTAGTTGCCGAGGTGAACCTCGATCTCGTTCAGAATCCGCAGCGTGCGCAGCCGCGCGTCGCGGTCGCCGAAATTCATGATCAGCGCCCGCCGCAGGTCGCGCCAGCTCGCGATGAACAGGATCAGGGTGGCAAAGAACAGCAGGAATTCGGCGAAGGTGGGCGAGAGGAATTCCAGCGTCGGCTGGACCCATTCGGCCTTCGGCAGCGGCAGGCTTGGCAGCCCCTCTGAGCCGCCGACCATGGTTTGCAGCTCCTTC
This sequence comes from Bradyrhizobium diazoefficiens USDA 110, assembly GCF_000011365.1. GTDB lineage: Bacteria > Pseudomonadota > Alphaproteobacteria > Rhizobiales > Xanthobacteraceae > Bradyrhizobium > Bradyrhizobium diazoefficiens. Next base: position 1,597,816 of record NC_004463.1, read on the forward strand.
CAGAGCGCCAGCGGCCGGTCGAAAACGTGCAGCTTCTCCTTCAACTGCGCGCCCAGCTCCGGCAGGCGCGAGCTCCATTCCATTGCGGGCACGGCAATCAGCGCGACGACGAAGGCGACCACCGTCGTCACCGCGGTCACGATCAGCACGGCGCCAAGCGCGCGCGGCACGCCCCGCCGTTCCAGAAAGCTTGCGGCCGGCGAGAGCATGGTACCGGCGACGACAGCCATCACCACCGGAAGGAAGAACGCCTTGGCGAAATACAGCACCCCGATCACGGCGATCAGGAGCAGGCCGGCGAGGGCGTAGGCGACGAACTCGGTGCGGCGAATGACCGGCGGCAGCTCGCTATGGCTGTCGGGGAGTGGGGCGCCTTCGCCGTTGCCGGAAATCAGACGTTCACTGGGAAGGACGCGCACAATTTCTCTCCCGCACGGAGGTGTCCGGGCGCCCATTGGTCATCAGGAAACGCCGGAGGGGTGCTGCGGTTCCATCGCGGCTTCGTGAAGTTGCGCTCGCTTGACTGTGACGTCGACGCCGCAGAAGGCGGCGGAACTTGAGTCGGCCCGGCTGCGTTTGTTGGCAAGCCGCATCACCTGAGATGCACGCACCCAATGGGGCAGCACATGACAAAGGTCTCTTTAGTCCGTCGCAGCTTCTCGCCGCGCGCCGCCGCCGCTTTTGCCTTCGCAACCGCTCTGCTCGCGGTGCCTTTCGGCAGCGCAAATGCGCAGACGCTGGGCTATGCGCCGATGCAACCGCAGGCGTATTTGCCGCAGCCACAGGCGTATCAACAAGACCCGAGCTATTCGCAAGGTTATGTCAGCGAGCCGGCGCAGACGGCCGACGAGGATGCCCAGTTGCCCGATCGGCTGCGCAAGCAGGTCGTCAGCTTCGACCGCAGCGAGCCGGCCGGCACGATCGTGATCGATACCGGCAATACGTACCTCTATTACGTGCTCGGCAACGGTCGGGCGATCCGCTACGGCGTCGGCGTCGGCCGCGAGGGCTTCACCTGGTCGGGCGTCCAGAGCGTCAGCCGCAAGGCGGAATGGCCGGACTGGCATCCGCCGGCCGAGATGATCGCGCGCCAGCCCTATCTGCCGCGCTTCGTCGCCGGCGGTCCCGGCAATCCGCTCGGCGCGCGCGCGATGTATCTGGGCTCGAGCGAATACCGCATCCACGGCACCAACGATCCCACCACCATCGGCAAGTTCGTCTCTTCCGGCTGCATCCGCATGACCAACGAAGACGTCACCGATCTGTTCAGCCGCGTCAATATCGGCGCCAGGGTCGTGGTGCTGCCGAAGAACGCGCCGCTGATGGCGAAGGGCAGCGACAGGGGGAGTGATTCTTGGCGCAAGCGTCCCGCGGCGACGACGCTGCCCTCGGGCCGGCAGGCCCTGAACATCTCGACGTCGGCCGTGAACTGAGAGTTGGGTGAGGTGACATGAAGAGACGTTCGATCAGCAAACTGGCCGGTGGCGCCGCGGCGTTCTGCGCCGCCGCATCTTTCGGCCTCGCGCTGACGCCGGCGCATGCGGAGGATTTCTTCTCGGCGCTGTTCGGTGGCTTCCGGATGCGCCCGCCGCCGGAGATCCGGATGCCGTTTCCCAATGACGACATGCCGCGCTACGACACGCCGCGGCAGCGGGCGTCCTACGGCGGTGGCGCCGCCTATTGCGTCCGCGGCTGCGATGGCCGTTACTTCCCGGCGCAAGGAAACGATGCCGAGAGCAAGGCGCAGTCCTGCAAGAGCTTCTGCCCGACCTCGGAAACATCGCTGGTCTATGGCAGCAACATCGACGACGCCACGACCGAGGGCGGGAAATCCTATTCCGACCTGCCGAACGCGTTCCGCTATCGCAACGAGATCGTGTCGGGTTGCACCTGCAACGGCAAGGATCCGGTCGGCCTCGCCCAGATCAAGATCGAGGACGACCCCACCCTGCGCAAGGGTGACATCGTCGCGGGCGCCGATGGCCTGGTGGTCGCCAGCCGCAACGCTGGCGATCGCCGCGGAGTCGCGATGAACTTCTCCCCGCTGCCGGACTCGGTCCGCGCCAGATTCCGCCAGGTGCCGGTGGTGGCGAAGGAGTAGCCCCTGTCGTCCTGGCGAAAGCCAGGACCCATTACCCCGAATGCGAGTTTGGCGGCACGCAGATAACCACCAGCCTGCCCATTGCGGTGGCCGGTGATTATGGGTCCTGGCTTTCGCCAGGACGACATCTCGCGTGATGCAATGCCCGTGCCCCAATCTCCGCTGTCGTCCCGGACAAGCGCGCCCAAAGCGCGCGTAGATCCGGGATCCATAGCCACAGGGCGTGGTTTGGCGAAGACTCGGAGTTGCCAGCTCGCATCCTAACTTCTCCTTGTGGCTGGGTCCCGGCCCCCCGTGCGCGATTGCGACTAGGCCGGGACGACACCGAAGGAGCGGCTACGGCTTTCTCTCCAACCCGCAGCCCTACGCCGCGCGGATCTTGCCCAGGAAGTCGCTGACCTGCTGGCCGAGCTGGCGGCTTTGCGTCTCCAGCGTTTCCGACGCCTGCTTGACGTTGTCAGCGGCGCCGGCGGCGGTGTCGGCGTCGGCCTTCACGCCGGTGATGTTGTCGGAGACGTTCTTGGTGCCCTGCGCAGCATATTGCGTGCTGCGGGTGATCTCCTGCGTCGCCGCGCCCTGCTCCTGAACGGCGGCGGCGATGGCGGTGGCGACCTCGTTGACCTCCCCGATGATGCCGCCGATGGCCTGGATCGCGTTGATGGCGTCGCCCGCGACCTTCTGGATGTCGGCGATCTGCCCGGAGATCTCTTCGGTCGCCTTCGCCGTCTGGCTCGCCAGCGACTTCACCTCGGATGCGACCACCGCAAAGCCGCGGCCGGCCTCGCCGGCACGCGCGGCCTCGATCGTGGCATTGAGCGCCAGCAAATTGGTCTGCGCCGCGATGGTGTTGATCAGCCCGACGACCTCGCCGATCCGCCCTGCGGACTGCGCCAGCCCCTGAACGGTGCCGTCGGTCTCGCGGGCCTGATTGACGGCCCGGCTGGCGATGCCGGCGGCATGGGCCGCCTGCTGGCTGATGTCGTTGATCGAGGCAGAGAGCTCCTCGGCGGCCGCCGCGACACTGTCCACGCTGGTGGAGGCGTCGTTGGACGCCTTGCCGGCGACCTCGACGCGCTCATTGGTCTGGCGCGACACCGCGGAAAGGTCGCCCGCGGTCTTGCGCATCTCGCCGGAGGCCTCGCTCAGCTCGCCCAGCGACTTGCGCACCACGCCCTCGAACTCGCCGACATAGCTCTCCATCGCGCGCTGGCGCGCGGCGGCGCCGGCGTTGCGCTCGCGCTCCTGCTCCTCGATCTTGAGCTTGTCGATCGCCTGCTGCCTGAACGTCTCCAGCGCTCCCGCAAGCGAGCCGATCTCGTCGTGACGGTCGAGATAGCCGCTGTCGACGGCAAGGTCACCGCCGGCGACCTTGAGCATGGCGTCGCGAATCCGGTGCAGCGGCGTGATCACGCGGCGGCTGACCGCGAGCATCGCGGCGCCGGTCAGGACGATCGCGGCGAGGAGCAGGGCGGTATTGACGATCAGCGATTCCACCGCGGTCGCGCGCTGGGCCGCGGAATGTTCCTTTGCCGCCTCGAGCGCGGCGTCGGCGAGCTTGATCGCGCTCGCCATACGGCCAACCGAATAGGGGCTCCACTGGTTCGCCGTCATCGACGGTTTCTCGCCCTTGGCGACCGCGGCAATGATGCCGTCGCGCGTGGTGGCGTATTGTGGATCGAAATAAACCGCCTTAGCGTTCGCCATGGCCGCGGCGAGCGCCGGCGGCAATTGCATGCCGACCGTGGCGAGCTCGATCGCATTCCAGGCTGTGTCGGTGCCGCCAACGAATTTGGTATAGGCGAGCTGAAGCTCGGGCGTGATCTTGCCGGTGCCGAGCGCGTTGCCGACGATCAGCGAGGACTCGCCGGCACTCAGGCGCAAGAGCCAGGCCATCTGCTTGATCATCAGGAGCTGGTCGATGACCGCGTCCTGATGATTGACGCTCGCGCCGAGCATCGGCGCCAGCTTTTCGAGGATCGCCATCAGTCCATCCTCGGCGTCGGTATATTCCTTGGCGAGTGCTGCGCGGCGCGAAGCCTTGGGCTTGGCGACTTCGGTCCAGAATTCCGCCTGCTTCTCAAGCAACACCTTGTTCAGCCGGCCGACGTCCGACACCATCGTCTCGCCCTGCGGCAAGTCGATGGAGGGAAGAATCTCGGTGGCGCGCGCCAGCGCCGGCATCAGAATGTCGCGGATTCCGCGGATATATCTTTCGATGTCCTGGTCCAACTGGACGTCCGAGGTGAGCTGGCGGCTGCTGGTCGAACGGTCGGCACGGATGTTCGCCATCGCCTTGAACACTTCTGCCGATGCGGCCGAGACCGCGACGATCCGGTTGGCGGCTTGCAGCCGGCCCCATGAGCTCCATGCGCTGATCGAGAAGCCGATCACGACGACGAATGCGGTGGACAGGATTACCGCCTTCAGCAGTGCGGATACGGTCAGGCGGTTGAGCATCGGACACCCCGGTACGCGTTTCGAAGTTCGTGGCCCCGAACGGCAGCCCCCACGAACTTCGAAGGACCAAAGGGTTGCACGTGACAGAAGTACCTGCCTTGCGGCAGGCGCTTGAGGCGCATTTGGCCCGAAAAGGGTAAAAACTTAGACAGTGGTGCTGCCGTAAAATTACTGGGGCATTGAGGGTTGGCACCCACCATCGTCGTCCTGGCGAAAGCCAGGACGACATCGGGGTGTGTGGCCGGCCACGCGCCTATGAAGCCTAAGCCGCGCGGATCTTGCCAAGGAAGCCGGTGACGTCCTCGCCGAGCTGGCGGCTTTGGCTCTCCAGCGTCTCGGAGGCGTGTTTGACGTTGTCCGCGGCGGCTGCGGCGGCATCCGCATCGGCTCTGACGCCGGTGATGTTGTCGGAGACGTTCCTGGTGCCCTGCGCCGCAAATTGCGTGCTGCGGGTGATCTCCTGCGTCGCCGCACCCTGCTCCTGCACGGCGGCCGCGATCGCGGTCGCGACCTCGTTCACCTCGCCGATGATGCCGCCGATGGTCTGGATTGCGTTGATGGCGTCGCCGGCCACCCGCTGGATGTCGGCGATCTGCTCGGAGATTTCCTCGGTGGCCTTGGCCGTCTGGCTCGCCAGCGACTTCACCTCGGAGGCGACCACGGCAAAGCCGCGGCCGGCTTCGCCGGCGCGCGCCGCCTCGATCGTGGCGTTGAGCGCCAGCAAATTGGTCTGCGCCGCAATGGTGTTGATGAGGCCGACGACCTCGCCGATGCGTCCGGCGGATTTTGCCAGGCCCTGCACGGTGCCGTCGGTTTCGCGCGCCTGGGTGACGGCGCGACCGGCGATACCCGCGGCATGGGCGGCCTGCTGGCTGATGTCGTTGATCGAGGCGGAGAGCTCCTCGGCGGCGGCCGCCACGCTGTCGACGCTCATGGAGGCATCGTTGGAGGCCTTGCCGGCGACTTGCACGCGGTCGTTGGTCTGGCGCGACACCGCGGACAGATCGCCCGAGGTCTTGCGCATCTTGCCGGAGGCCTCGCTCAATTCGCCGAGCGTCTTGCGCACCGCGTCCTCGAACTCGCCGACATAGACCTCGATCGCGCGCTGGCGGGCCGAAGCGCCCGCATTGCGCGCGCGCTCCTGCTCTTCGATCTTGAGTTTGTCGGTCGCTTGCTGCTTGAACGCCTCCAGCGCGCCGGCGAGCGCGCCGATCTCGTCCTTGCGGTCGAGATAGCCGCTGTCCACGGCAAGGTCGCCGCCGGCGACCTTTAGCATGGCATCGCGCATGGTGTTGAGCGGATGGATGACGCGGCGGTTGACCAGCATGATGGCACCGACGGCGAGGCCGACGGCGAGCGCCAGAAGTGCGAGCTGCATGACGAGTGCGCGTTGAGCTGCGGAGCGCTGTTCCAGCGTATGGCTCTTGGCGGCATCGAGAGCGGCTTCCGCCACCGCGACCGCGCTGGAGAGACGGCCGACGGTGACCGGGCTCCACTGGTTGGCGGTCATCTCGGCTTTCTCGCCCTTGACCAGCGTGTCCGCGAGACGGTCTCGCAGCGCGAGATATTGCGGCTCGAAATAGGCGGTCTTGGCCGCGGCCAGGGCGGAGGCAAGCGCCGGCGGCAACTGCATGCCCGAGGTCGTCAATTCCAGCGCCTTCCACATCGCCGACGTGCCGCCGACATGTTGGGTGTAGTTGTACCGGGCTTCGGGGGTGATCTTGCCGGCGGCAAGACCGATCGAGACGATCAGCGAGGCTTCGCCCGCGGTGTTGCGCAGCAGCCAGGCGTTCTGCTTGATCGACAGTAGCTGGTCGATCACGGCGTCCTGGTGGTTGACGGTGGCGGCGAGGACGTTCGAGAGCTTGTCGAGCGTCTCGAGCAGGCCTTGCGTCGTCTCCATATACTCCTTCGGCAGGCCCGCGCGGCGCTGGTCCTTGGGCTTGGCCACGTCCTCCCAGAACTGCTTCTGCTCCTCGATCAGCAGCTTGTTGAGGCGCGCGAGCTCCGGCACCAGCGTGCCTGATTGCGAGAAGTCGATGTTCGGCAGCAGCTCCAGCGCATGTGCCATCGCTGGCATCTGCGCATCGCGCAGCGCACGCAAATACTTCTCGATCTCGGAATCCATCGGCTCGGTCGCGTTCAGGAGCCGGTTGGTGGTCGAGCGGTCGGTGCGCAGATTGTGCATCGCCTTGAACAGATCGGCGGAAGCGTCGGCGATCTGCGAAATGCGGTTGGCGGTCTTGAGGCGATCCCAGGATTCATAGGCGGTGAGCGAGAGCGCGATCACCACACAGACCGACGTGATCGCGATCACCGCCTTCAGCAGCGCGGATACGGTCAGACGATAGAGCATCGAAGTCCCCCCAAATTCCCATTGCAAATTTCGTGAAGACGCCCGGCAACATCGGCAAACGGGGGCGCGGCAGATCGGCAATCGCACGCCGTTTGCGCTTCAGGGGCTCAAACGGTTTCTGCATCTGAAAGGAAAAGGGTAAAGTTTTAGGCAGCCGGCCTGCCGGTAGAAGTGCGCATTTACTAGAAGTTGCAATGGGTTGCCCGGGTGGAACCGTCGCGCGAGACAGGCGTTAGGTTATCGTTAGCAATCTGCCTGAAGGGGGCCTCGCGATGCTGGTCGGCGTACTCGTCACCTTTCTCGTCGTCATTCTCGTGCTCTATCTCATCAACATGTTGCCGATGGACGGCCGCGCCAAGCAGATCGCGCGCGTGGTCGTCATCATCATTGGTGTGGTGTCGCTGTTGAAATATCTCACGGTATTCTAGCGGGCGCGCCGCTACGATGCTTCGAAATGAAAAGCCCCGGCGAAAGCCGGGGCTTGGTCTGCGTTCCCGAGCACGCTAGTGCAGCGTCTTGAGCCAGTCGTCGACGTCCTGACGAACCTGGTCCTTGGCCTTGCCGTAACGTTCCTGCAGCCGGCCTTCGAGCTGCTCGCGACGACCCTCGATCAGTTTGAGGTCGTCGTCGGTGAGCTTGGCCCACTTCTCCTTGGCCGATCCCTTGAACTGCTTCCAGTTTCCTTCGATGCGGTTCCAATCCATGACCATCTCCCGTTGGTTGATGGCCCGACAACGCGAGCGGTGCGCAGCCGTTCCTCCTCGCGCCGCGACGTTTCGCCCAACAAAAAAGCCCCGGCTCGCGCCGGGGCTTTTGACATTTCGGTGACCGGGCCTAGCCCGCCGCCTTCGCCTCGCGGCGGCGCGCGGTGAGGATGTACTCGGTGTAGCCGTTCGGCTGCTCGCGGCCCTTGAAGATCAGGTCGCAGGCGGCCTTGAAAGCGACGCCGTCGAAGGCGGGCGCCATCGGCTTGTAGATGGCATCGCCCGCGTTCTGCTTGTCGACGACGACGGCCATGCGCTTCAGCGATTCCATCACCTGCGCCTCGGTGATCACGCCCTGGTGCAGCCAGTTGGCGAGGTGCTGGCTGGAGATGCGCAAGGTGGCGCGGTCTTCCATCAGGCCGACGTCGTGGATGTCGGGCACCTTGGAGCAGCCGACGCCCTGGTCGATCCAGCGCACGACATAGCCGAGGATGCCCTGGCAGTTGTTGTCGATCTCCTGCTTGACGTCGTCGGGCGCCCAGTTCGACTTCGACACCGGAATGGTGAGGATGTCGGACAGCTTCGCGCGCGGTCCGCCCTTGGTCAGCTCCTCCTGGCGCGCGATGACGTTGACCTGGTGGTAGTGCAGCGCGTGCAACGTCGCGGCGGTCGGCGAGGGGACCCAGGCGGTGGTGGCGCCGGCCTGCGGATGGGCGAGTTTCTGCGCAAGCATGTCCGCCATCTTGTCGGGCGCGGCCCACATGCCCTTGCCGATCTGGGCGTGGCCGGGAAGGCCGTCGATCAGGCCCATGTCGACGTTCCAGTCCTCGTAGGCCTTGATCCAGGCCTGCGCCTTCATCTCGTTCTTGCGGATCATGGGGCCGGCTTCCATCGAGGTGTGGATCTCGTCGCCGGTGCGGTCGAGGAAGCCGGTGTTGATGAACATGATGCGCTTGGAGGCGCGCTGGATGCAGGCCTTGAGGTTGACGGTGGTGCGCCGCTCCTCGTCCATGATGCCGACCTTGAGCGTATTCTCCGGCAGGCCGAGCATCTTCTCGACGCGGTCGAAAATCTCGCACGTGAACGACACCTCGTCCGGGCCGTGCATCTTCGGCTTGACGATATAGGCAGATCCCGTGCGGCTGTTCTTGACCTTCGAATTGCCCTTGAGGTCGTGGATCGCAAGCAGGCCGGAGACGGCGGCGTCGAGCAGGCCCTCCGGGACCTCCTCGCCCCTTTCGTCCAGCACCGCGTCGGTAAACATGTGGTGACCGCAATTGCGCATCAGCAGCAGGCTGCGGCCGTGCAATTTCACCTCGCCCTTGCCGTCCGGCGTCTTGTAGCTGCGGTCGGCGTTGAGCGAACGGGTCAGCGTCTTGCCGCCCTTCTCGAAGTCGGCCGAGAGCGTGCCGTTCATCAGGCCGAGCGTGTTGCGGTAGACCAGCACCTTGTCCTCGGCGTCGACCGCGGCAACCGAGTCCTCCATGTCGAGAATGGTCGAGACCGCGGCCTCCATGACCATGTCGGCGACGCCGGCGGGATCGTCCTTGCCGATCGCGCTGTTGCGGTTGATCGTCACCTCGACATGCAGGCCGTTGTTGACGAGCAGCACCGCGCTCGGCGCGGCCGCATCGCCCTGGAAGCCGGCGAACTGCGCGGCGTTCTTCAGCGCGGTCGCATTGCCGCTCTTCAGCTTCACCGCGAGCTGGCCCGCGACGATGCTGTAGGCGGTGACGTCGGTGTGGCTGCCAGTCGCGAGCGGCACGGCGGCGTCGAGGAAGGCCTTGGCCTTCGCGATCACTTTGTCGCCGCGCGCCTTGTTGTAACCCTTGCCGCTCTCGGACGGATCGTGCGGGATCGCGTCGGTGCCGTAGAAGGCGTCATAGAGCGAGCCCCAGCGTGCGTTCGCCGCGTTCAGCGCATAGCGCGCATTGGTGAGGGGGACGACGAGCTGCGGGCCGCAGATCTTGCCGATCTCCTCGTCCACATTGGCGGTCTCGACCTTCTGCGTCGCCGGCTCCGGGACGAGATAGCCGATCTCCTTCAGGAAGGCGGTATAGGCATTGAGGTCGAACGCCTTGCCCTTGTTGGCGCGATGCCAGTCGTCGATCTTGGCCTGTAGCGCGTCGCGCAACGCCAGCAGCGCCCGGTTCTTCGGCCCAAGGTCCTTGATGATGGCGGCAACCCCGGCCCAGAACGCATCCGGCGCGATCCCCGTTTTCGGGGCCGCTTCCTTGGCGATGAAGTCAAACAGAACAGGAGCGATCTTCAATCCGTGGGCGTCGACGCGTTTCATGATGGGCTTTCTTGTTGGAAATGGCTGTTTTTTGGCTGCTTTTGACCCGACAGCAGCAAAATGCGCCCACAGGGGGCGGCTTTCGGGACCTATTAGCCCCAAAATCGGGGCGGTGAGAAGACCCCTGGGGGGTTGTCAAAATGTCAAGAAGCGGTGGGCGGGCCGGCTCGTTTTACAAACGCTTGAGCCCGGCTGGGCGCCAAGCGCACAACTGCGCTCCCTCCCCCCTTGCGGGGGAGGGCGGGGGAGAGGGGTAGCCCAGGTCGGCGAGAAGAACTTTCGCCCGCTGGAGGGAGTCCCTGTGTGGACCCCTCTCCCTAGCCCTCCCCCGCAAGGGGGGGAGGGAACGCGGGAGAGCGTGGAGACAGAGCGCGGCGTCTCGTGGAAAGCACTCGCCTCAAATATTCGCGGCGAGATCCACGACTTCGTCGAACAGCACGCCGGTGGTCTTCAGCATCTGCTCAATCTCGTCGGCGGCTTCAGTGACCGTCCGTGTCGACGTGTCGATCACGAGCTCGGCCGCTTGCGGCGTCTCGTAGTCGTTGCCGATGCCGGTGAACGACGCCAGCGCGCCGGCGCGGGCCTTCTTGTAATGGCCCTTCGGATCGCGCTCCTCGCAGACGCCGGCCGGTGTCGCGACGTGGATCTCGCGGAACGCGGTGTCGGCAATGCGGCGCGCGGTGGCGCGGTCCTCGCGGGCGGGCGAGACGGCGGCGACGATCGCGATGTGGCCGTTGCGGGCGAGATGCGTCGCGACCTCGGCGAGACGGCGGATGTTCTCGCTGCGGTCGGACGCGGAGAAGCCGAGATCGTTGTTGAGTCCAGCCCGCAGCGTGTCGCCGTCGAGCAGGATCGGCGAGCCGCCATTGGTGAACAGCCGCCGCTCCAGCGCCTTCGCCAGCGTCGACTTGCCGGAGGCCGGCAGGCCGGTGAGCCAGACCACGGCGCCGTTGTGCTGATAGCGCGCAGAGCGCTCGTCGGGGCGGAGCGCCGATTCCACCGGCACGATGTCGACCGGCACGGCGCGCTGGCCGGCATCGACCGACAGCACGAGACCGCCGCCGGCGATGCGCCCGGAGACCTCGATCACCAGACGTCCGGTGCGCGGATTCTCGGTGTAGGGATCGGTGGCGATCGGATTCGAAAGAGAGATGTCGATCTCGCCGACATGGTTGCGGCCGATCGCCTTGTTCTCGACGCTCGACAATTCGCCCGGATCGACCGCCTTCTCGATCGCCACCACGGTGGCGCGGCTTTCCTTCGGCCCGCAGCGGACCAGGAGCTGGTCGCCCTTGGCCAGCGGCTTGTCGTGCAGCCAGAAGATGCGCGCGCGCAAGCGGCGCGTCTCGCGCGGGGCACTGCCCGCATGCGCGACGATGTCGCCGCGCTCGATGAACAATTCGCGGTCGAGCGTGATGCCGACCGAGCGGCCCGCGCCCTGCCGTCCGGCAATCGGCGTCGCCGGCCAGCTCTCGACCGTCTTGATCTTGGCGATCTTGCCGGCCGGCATGATCACGATCTCGTCGCCGGCAACCAGGCTGCCGGATTCGATGCGGCCCGCCACGATGCGGCGGTCGTCGAACTTGTAGATCGCCTGCACCGGCAGCCGCAGCGCCAGCGCTTCCAGCGGGCGCGCCGGCTCGAGCTGGTCCAGCGCCTCGACCACGGTCGGTCCCTTGTACCAGCCGATGCGGTCGGTGCGCGTCGCGACGCCATCACCGTCGCGCGCGGAGATCGGGATCACGGCCGTCGGCGTCACGCCGAGGCCGTTGAGATGCGCGGAAATCTCGTCGCTGATCGCCTGGAAGCGATCGGCGGAGAAATCCACGCGGTCCATCTTGTTGACGACGATCGCAACCTGCTTCACGCCGAGCAGATGCAGGAGATAGCCGTGCCGCCTGGTCTGGTCGCGCACGCCCTCGAGCGCGTCGATGATCAGCACCGCGCCGTCGGCCTGCGAGGCGCCGGTGATCATATTGCGCAGGAATTCGGCATGGCCGGGCGCGTCGATCAGCACGATGTCGCGCGAATTGGTGCGGAAGCGGATCTGCGTGGTGTCGATGGTGATGCCCTGGTCGCGCTCGGTCTGGAGCGCGTCGAGCAGGAACGACCATTCGAACGGCATGCCGCGCCGCGCGCTGACGGCCTTCAGCATCTCCAGCTTGCCGTCGGGCAGGCTGCCGGTCTCGTGCAGGAGGCGGCCGACCAGCGTCGACTTGCCGTGGTCGACATGGCCGACGATGACGATGCGGACCTGCGGGCGCGTGGTGCCGTTCGGGGTCGCGGGCGAAGCGGGGGTGACGATCATGTTCATGGCCGCGTTGCGTCCTGAGGTCAGAGATAGCCGGCGACGCGCAGACGCTCGAAGGCGTCTTCGGTCTCGTGGTCGAGCGCGCGTCCCGCGCGCTCCGGCACCTTGGTCTGCTCGAGCTCGACCAGGATCTCCTCGATGGTCGACGCAGTCGAATTCACCGGATTGGTGATGTCCTGATCGCCCAGCGAGCGGTAGCGCTTGCCGTTTTGCGACAGATAGAGCGGGATGATCGGGATGTTCTCGCGCTTGGTGTAGGCCCAGATGTCGGCCTCGGTCCAATGCAGGATCGGATGGATGCGCAAATGCGCGCCTTGCGGCGGCGAGGCGTTGAAATGATCCCAGAACTCAGGCGGCTGGTCGCGCACGTCCCAATTGCCTTCGAGACCGCGCGGCGAGAACACGCGCTCCTTGGCGCGGGTGGCCTCCTCGTCGCGGCGGATGCCGGCGATCAGGCCGTCGAAGCCGTATTTGCCGAGTGCCATCTTGAGGCCTTCGGTCTTGCGCGCAGCGGAACGGGCGGCCGGCGGCAGCGTTGGGTCGACGGCATCGATGGGCGGGCAGGGCTCGACGCGTAGGTCGAGATCCCACTCCTTCCCGTAATGATCGCGGAAGCGATACATCTCCGGAAACTTCTTGCCGGTGTCGACATGGAGGGCCGGGAACGGCATGCGGCCGAAGAACGCCTTGCGCGCCAGCCAGATCATGACGTTGGAGTCCTTGCCGAGCGACCACAGCAGGGCGATCTTCTTCAGACGGGCGAAGGCCTCGCGGAAAATGTAGATGCTCTGCGCCTCGAGCTGGTCCAGATGGTCCATGCTGGGCGCAACATCAGCAGAAAATTCTTGCGAGCCCGAGCGCCCGGTGAGGGCGGGGCTGCTCACTCCGACAGCTGCGGAATCGTCCTTGAGAAGATGCATCTCTGCCACTTTGCGTTTGGAGGCGAAAATTCTATAGTTGCAGCGCAGGAGAGAAGAAAAAATTTTCTCTTTGCGCGCTCGAAACGACACATATATAGAAAATAATTCCAGTCAACCCCGGAAGTGGGGGAAGCGAGTATCGTATGCGGTTCTTGCCGGTGTTCCTCGATCTCAAGGCCGGTCCGGTGGTCCTCATCGGTGCGGGTGAGCTTTTGCGCGCCAAGCTGCGCGTGCTCACTGCGGCCGGTGCGCGCATCCGCGTGCACGCGATCGACGGCAATCAGGACATGGGCCTTAGCTCCGAGGACGCGGCGCGCGTCGACATCGCGACCGGCGATCCGCTCATCGCCGATCTCTCAGGCGTCATCGCGATCGTCTGCGCCGGGGCGGGCGATGTCGGCGTTGCGATGTCGGCGCGGGCGAAGGCGCTCGGCCTGCCGGTCAACGTCATGGACGATCTCGAGCATTCCAGCTTCATCTTCCCGGCCATCGTCGATCGCGGCGATGTCGTGGTCGCGGTCGGCACCGGCGGCACCTCTCCGGTGGTGGCGCGGCGCGTGCGCGAGAAGATCGAGGCGCTGCTGCCTGCGCGCATCGGCGAGCTCGCCGAGTTCATCGGCGACTTCCGCAAATCCATCAACGAGCGCATTGCCGAGTTTCCGCTGCGCCGCCGCTTCTGGGAGCGCGTCATCGACGGCCCGATCGGTGGTGCCGTGCTCGCCGGCCGCAAGGGCGAGGCGGACGCGGCGCTCAAGGCCATTGCCGATCCCGCCGCGTTCGCGCGTGCCGACAAGCCGGAAGGCTCCGTTGCGCTGGTCGGCGCCGGTCCGGGCGATCCCGATCTTCTCACTATCAAGGCGCTGCGCGCGCTCCAGGACGCCGACATCGTCTTCCATGACGAGCTGGTCTCGCGCGAAATTCTCGATCGCATCCGCCGCGACACGACGCGCGTTGCGGTCGGCCGCCGCGTCGGCAAGCCCGGCATCGGCCAGGACGCCATCAACACGCGCATGATCGAGGCCGCGCAGTCAGGTCAGCGCGTGGTGCGGCTGAAGGGCGGCGATCCCTTCGTGTTCGGCCGCGGCGGCGAAGAGGTCGAAGCGCTGCGCTCGGCGGGCGTTGCCTATTCGATCATTCCCGGCATCACCGCCGGGCTCGGCGGCGCCGCCGATTTCGAGGTGCCGCTCACCTATCGTCATGAAGCGACCCGCATCACCTTCCTCACCGCGCACAGGGCGCGCGATGCGGAAGCCGTGGACTGGTCGACGCTCACCGACACCAAGATGACCGTCGTGGTCTACATGGGCATGACCGCGGCACCGGCCGTGCGCGCAGGCCTGTTCGCCGCCGGCCGCTCGCCCGAAACGCCGGTCGGCGTGTTCGCCCGCGTCACGCGGCCCGATGCGCAAGGCGCGATCGGCACGCTGCGCGATCTTCCCGAGCTCGTGCGGCGGACCCATGGCGGTCCTGCCATGCTCATCATCGGCGACGTGGTCCGGCATGCCGGCTCGCTTCGCCGCCAGACACCCAAGCAAATCATCTCCGACCTATTGGATGCTGCCGAATGACCTCTCCTCTGCAACAAAAGCTGAAAATTACGGGTCCCTCCGTTGTGACCGCCAACCGGACCTGGGACGGCGTCGTCGTCTATCGCACGGCTGCCAGGGGCTGGTCCGTGGAACTGACGGATGCCGCGATCGTGCGAAACTCGGACGAAGCGAAAGCGTTGCTCGCCGAGGCCGTGGCCGATGACGTCGGCGCGATCGGCCCCTATATCGCGCCGGTGCAAGTCGACGAGGCCGGCAAGATCCTGCCGGGTAATCTGCGTGAGCAGATTCGCCGCGATGGCGTGACGATCGGCTTGCCCGTCTGAATGTTGGCAGAGCTGTAAGGCATTCTTCATGTACGCTTACGACGAAATCGACCGCACGCTGGTCAACGAGCGCGTCTCGGAATTCCGCGACCAGGTGCAGCGCCGTCTCTCGGGCGAGCTCACCGAAGACGAATTCAAGATGCTGCGCTTGCAGAACGGCGTCTATCTGCAACTCCACGCCTACATGTTTCGCGTCGCGATTCCCTACGGCACGCTGGCGTCGAACCAGTTGCGGGCGCTTGCCCATGTCGCGCGCAAATACGACCGCGGCTACGGCCATTTTACCACGCGCCAGAACATCCAGTTCAACTGGATCAAGCTGTCGGACCTGCCGGACGCGCTGGCCGATCTCGCCGAGGTCGGCATCCACGCGATGCAGACCTCCGGCAACAACATGCGCAACGTCACCTCGGACCAGTGGGCCGGCGTCGCGCCCGGTGAGATCGAGGATCCCCGCATCTGGTCGGAGCTGATCCGCCAGCACACCACGCTGCATCCGGAATTCTCGTTCCTGCCGCGCAAGTTCAAGATCGCGATCACCGCGTCGGACCACGACCGTGCCGCGATCAAGGTCCACGATATCGGCCTGCGCCTGATCAAGAACGAGAAGGGCGAAACCGGCTTCGAGGTCCTGGTCGGCGGCGGTCTCGGCCGCACGCCGTTCATCGGCAAGACCATCAAGCACTTCGTGCACGGCCGCGATCTCCTGAGCTACATCGAGGCCATCCTGCGCGTCTACAATCAGTACGGACGCCGCGACAACATCTACAAGGCCCGGATCAAGATCCTGGTGCACGAGCTCGGCATCGAGAAATTCTCCCGCGAGGTCGAGGAGGAGTGGCAGCACATCCGCAACTCCTCGCTCCAGATCGACGACGAGGTGATCGAGGACATCCGCTCGCGCTTCATCTATCCCGCTTACGAGAAGCTGCCGCACATGCCGGACGAGCTGCGGCAGGCCGCGGCCGATCCCGAGTTCGAGGCGTGGCGCAAGAACTCCGTCGCCCCGCACAAGAACCCGGGCTATTCCATCGTCACGATCTCGCTGAAGCCGATCGGCGCACCTCCGGGTGATGCCACCGCCGAGCAGATGGATGCGCTCGCCGATCTCGCCGACAGATATTCGTTCGGCGAAATCCGCGTCGGTCACGAGCAGAATCTGGCGCTGCCGCATGTCGCCAAGCGCGACCTGCCGGCGCTGTGGAAAGCGCTCGACAAGCTCGGGTTGGCGACCCCGAACGTCAATCTGATCACCGACATCATCGCCTGCCCGGGGCTCGACTATTGCTCGCTGGCGAATGCGCGCTCGATCCCGATCGCGCAGGAGCTGACGCGGCGCTTCGCCAACCACGAGCTCGCCAACCTGATCGGCCGGCTGCACATCAACATCTCCGGCTGCATCAATGCCTGCGGCCATCACCATGTCGGCCATATCGGCATTCTTGGCGTCGAGAAGAACGGCGAGGAGGTCTATCAGATCACCATCGGCGGCCGCGCCGACGAGGGCGCCGCGCTCGGCAATCTGATCGGCCCCGGCGTCAAGTTCGACGAGGTCGCCGACGTCGTCGAGGACATCGTGGAAGCCTATCTCGCGCTGCGCGCGCGCCCGGAGGAGCTGTTCATCGACACGGTGAAGCGCCTTGGCGTCGAACCCTTCAAGGAGCGCGTCTATGCCACTCGTTAACGGCGGAAAAATCGTCGACGACAGCTTCGTCAAGCTGGCGGTCGACACGCCGCTGCCGGAGGGCGGCGACATCCTGGTGCCGGCCGAGCGTTTCGTCGGTGAGGCCGATGCGTTGCTCAAGCGTGCCGGCAAGGTCGGCGTGATCTGGCCGAACAATCGCGACATCGACGAGCTCGTGCCGTATCTCGGCAAGGTCGCCGCCGTTGCGCTGGTGTTTCCGAGCTTCCGCGACGGACGCGCCTACAGTCAGGCGCGGCTGCTGCGCGAGCGCTACAACTATCGCGGTGAGCTGCGTGCCACCGGGCAGGTGCTGCGCGACCAGTTCGTGTTCATGCTGCGTGCGGGCTTCGATTCCTTCGAGGTCAAGAAGCAGGCCGACGCGGAAGCGTTCATGCAGACCGCAAAGCGTTATTCGGTGTTCTACCAGCCGACCGGCGACGGCCGGATCACGGCGCTGCACCGGCGCATGCAGTTGCGTCATTCAGAAGGTGTCGGCACGTGAACGCAATTGCGCCTCAGGTATCTCCTGTGTCCGTTTCCGCGCTGCCCTCTGCCGCGGAACTCGATCGCGCCTTGCGCGATGCCTCGCCCGCGGAGGTCATCGCCGCGGCCCTGAAGGCGGTCGGCCGCGACAAGCTTGCGCTGGTGTCGTCCTTCGGCACGGAATCGGCGACGCTTCTGAAGGTGATGGCGGACGTCGATCCGTCGATCCCCGTGATCTTCCTCGACACCGGCTGGCTGTTCGAGGAGACGCTCGCCTATCGCGACATGCTGATCGCGACGCTGGGGCTCAAGGACGTCCGCTCGATCAGGCCGGCGGAGGAGACGCTGTCGCGCGAGGATCCCGACCGCGACCTCTGGTTCTCCGATCCCGACGCCTGCTGCCGCATCCGCAAGGTGGAGCCGCTGGCGCGCGCGCTGAAGCCGTTCGACGCCTGGATCAACGGCCGCAAGCGCTTCCAGGGCAATGCGCGCGCCGACATTCCGGTGGTCGAGGACGACGGCGCGCGGTTGAAGTTCAACCCCTTCGCCAACGTTTCGCGCGAGGAACTCGAGGCGATTTTCGTCCGCGCCAAATTGCCGCGTCATCCACTGGCCGCCTCCGGTTTCCTGTCGGTTGGGTGTATGCCTTGCACCAGCAGAACGGCCGAAGGCGAGGATGCACGCGCCGGTCGCTGGCGCGGCCGGGCCAAGACAGAATGCGGCATCCACACGATGAAGACTTCGTAGCACAGTCAGGCTGCGACGCCGCGAACAAGAAAATCCGGTTCCGTTGACTTAGGAGCGGTTTGTCCCGAGTTATGCCCGTGTGCCATCGGCGACATCGACGTCGCTGAGGTGAATGGAGATGGACATGATGCGCCGTATCGTTCTGCTCGCGGCAGGCCTCCTGGCGACAGGCTTCTTGGCAAGCTCGGCTCTCGCTGCTGACATCAATCTTCTGAACGTGTCGTACGATCCGACGCGCGAGCTCTATGGCGAGTTCAACAAGGCGTTCGTGAACGCCTATCAGAAGGAAACCGGCAAGAGCGTCGAGATCAAGCAGTCGCATGGCGGCAGCGGATCGCAGGCGCGCGCGGTGATCGACGGATTGCAGGCCGATGTGGTGACGCTCGCGCTCGCCTATGACATCAATGCGATCGCGAGCAAGGGCCTCATTACGGCCGACTGGCAAAAGCGTCTGCCGCAGAATTCATCACCCTACACGTCCACCATCGTGTTCCTGGTGCGCAAGGGCAATCCGAAGGGCATCAAGGACTGGGACGACCTGCTCAAGCCGGGCGTCGCCGTGATCACGCCCAACCCGAAGACGTCGGGCGGCGCGCGCTGGAACTATCTGGCGGCCTGGGGCTTTGCGCAAAAGAAATACGGATCGGCCGACAAGGCCAAGGATTTCATCGGAAAGCTTTACCAGCAGGTGCCGGTGCTCGATACCGGCGCGCGCGGCGCCACCGTGACCTTCGTCGAGCGCGGCGTCGGCGACGTGCTGCTCGCCTGGGAGAACGAGGCCTATCTCGCGCTCAAGGAATTCGGTCCGGAAAAATTCGAGATCGTGGCGCCGCCGCTATCGATCCTGGCCGAACCGCCGGTCGCGATCGTCGACAAGGTCGCCGATAAAAAAGGCACCCGCAACGCCGCCGATGCCTACCTTCAGTACTGGTACACCAGAGAAGGCCAGGAGATCGCCGCGCGCAATTTCTACCGTCCGCGCGATGCCGCGATCGCCAAAAAGTATGAAAACTCGTTCGCCAAGGTCGAGCTGTTCACGATCGACGACGTTTTCGGCGGCTGGACCAAGGCGCAGAAGGAACATTTTGCCGACGGCGGCATTTTCGATCAGATCTACAAGAACTGATCGGGCGCTGTCTTAGGAGGCTGTAGCAGGGGGCCTGGTGAGCGCAGTTGTAGCAGCACGACGCCGGACATTGCCGGGCTTCGGTCTCACCATGGGGCTGACGCTTTCCTGGCTATCCATCATCATCCTGATTCCACTCGCCGGCCTGTTCCTGAAATCGCTCGAGCTGAGCCCCGAGCAGTTCTGGAACATCCTCTCCAGCCGCCGCACCCTGAATGCGCTGCGGGTCTCGTTTGGGCTCGCCTTCGCGGCGGCCTGCGTCAATCTGGTCATGGGCAGCATCATCGTCTGGGCGTTGGTGCGCTACCGGTTTCCCGGCCGGCGCCTGTTCGACGCCATCGTCGACGTGCCGTTCGCGCTGCCGACGGCGGTCGCCGGCGTCGCGCTGACCGCGCTGTTTGCCGAGAAGGGCTGGCTGGGCGCGCCGCTCGCCGCGCTTGGCATCAAGGTGGCGTTCACGCCGGTCGGCATCTTTGTCGCCATGATCTTCATCGGCATCCCCTTCGTGGTGCGCACCGTGCAGCCGGTGCTCCAGGATCTCGACCCCGAGATCGAGGAGGCCGCGGGCAGCCTGGGCGCGAGCCGCTGGCAGACCATCATCCGCGTGATCCTGCCTTCGCTCGCGCCGGCGCTGCTCGCGGGCCTCGCGCTCGCCTTCGCCCGCGCGGTCGGTGAATACGGTTCGGTGATCTTCATCGCCGGCAATTTGCCGAACGTCTCCGAGATCGCGCCATTGCTGATCGTGATCCGGCTCTCCGAATTCCGCTACGCCGATGCGACCGCCATTGCGGTGGTCATGCTCGTCGTCTCCTTCGTCATTATCTTCGCCGTCAACCGGCTCCAGCGCTGGGCGCAGAGCCGGATCCCGGCGCGCTGAGGGCGGATGCGATGACGATGCAGATGGCAGATTCCGTCTCGCTCTCGGCCTCGGACGCCAGGGCGCGCGCGCATGCGGCGGCCGCGCAGGACAACCTTCGCACCGAACCGCGCGCGGTGCGCATCGCCATCATCACGCTGGCGGTGCTGTTCCTCTCCGTCTTCGTCGTGTTGCCGCTGGTCGTCGTGTTCGCGCAGGCGTTCTCGAGAGGCATTCTGGCCTATCTTTCCGCGCTCGCCGACCCGGAGGCGTTGTCAGCGATCAAGCTGACGCTGCTGGTCGCCGCGATCTCGGTCGGCCTCAATCTCGTATTCGGCCTCGTCGCCGCCTGGGCCATCGCCAAGTTCGAGTTCAGCGGCAAGACCTTCCTGATCACGCTGATCGACCTGCCGTTCTCGGTGAGCCCGGTGATCTCGGGTCTCGTCTTCGTGCTGCTGTTCGGCGCGCAGGGCTATTTCGGCGGCTGGCTTAGGGATCACGACATCCAGATCCTGTTCGCTGTGCCCGGCATTGCGCTCGCGACCACCTTCGTGACCTTCCCCTTCGTGGCGCGCGCGCTGATCCCCCTGATGCAGGAGCAGGGCACGCAGGAAGAGGAAGCCGCGATCTCGCTCGGCGCCTCGGGCCTGCAAACCTTCTTCCGCGTCACGCTGCCGAACATCAAATGGGGCGTGCTCTACGGCGTCCTGCTCTGCAACGCGCGCGCGATGGGCGAGTTCGGTGCGGTGTCGGTCGTGTCGGGCCATATTCGCGGCGAGACCAACACCATGCCGCTGCTGGTCGAGATCCTCTACAACGAGTACCAGTTCGTCGCCGCATTCGCGATCGCCTCGCTGCTGGCGATGCTGGCGCTGATCACGCTGATCGCAAAGACCGTTCTCGAACGTCATCTGGACGAAGGACAGGACGCAAGTGACCATTGAAGTCAGGAATCTCGTCAAGAAGTTCGGCAGCTTTGCCGCCCTCGATGGCGTCAACCTCAAGGTCGACAATGGCGAGCTGCTGGCGCTGCTCGGGCCTTCGGGCTCCGGCAAGACCACGCTGCTGCGCATCATCGCTGGCCTCGACTGGCCCGACTCGGGCGAGGTCTCCTTCAACGGCGAGGACGCGCTGGCGCAGGGCGCGCGTGAGCGGCACGTCGGCTTCGTGTTCCAGCATTACGCACTGTTCCGCCACATGACGGTGTTCGAGAACGTCGCCTTCGGCCTGCGCGTGCAGCCGCGCGCGGTCCGGAAAGAGGAAGCCAGGATCCGCGCCCGGGTGAAGGAGCTGCTCGATCTCGTGCAGCTCGACTGGCTTGCCGACCGCTACCCGAGCCAGCTCTCCGGCGGCCAGCGCCAGCGCATCGCGCTCGCCCGCGCGCTCGCGATCGAGCCGCGCATCCTGTTGCTCGACGAGCCGTTCGGCGCGCTCGATGCGAAGGTGCGGAAAGAACTGCGCAAATGGCTGCGCTCGCTGCATCACGAGATCAACGTCACCTCGATCTTCGTCACCCACGACCAGGAGGAAGCGCTGGAAGTCGCCAACCGCGTCGTGGTGATGGACAAGGGCAGGATCGAGCAGATCGGCTCGCCCGAAGACGTCTATGAAAGCCCGGCGACTGCTTTTGTCCACGGCTTCATCGGCGAATCCATCGAGCTCCCGGTCAGGATTGACGACGGCGTGGTCCGGCTCGGCGAGCGGCCGCTCCGGCTTGCGGCGGACGGACTTGCGCCTGGCGCGTCGCGACTGTTCGTGCGGCGACATGACATGCTGGTCGGTCCGCCCGGCACTGGCGCCTTCGAGGGCGCCGTGCGGCATGTCCGGAATTTCGGCCCGGTGCAGCGGGCCGAGGTGGCGCTGTTCGGCGGCGAAACCATCGAGATCGACGCTCCCCGCGACAGGGAACTCCGCGCCGGAGACAGGGTCGGCCTCGAGCCCCGCCGCTACCGGATATTCGCGGGTTAACGCCCCGTCGTTCCGGGATGGTCCGAAGGACCAGACCTCAGGTGCGCAGTTGCGCACCGGGGAATCTCGAGATTCTCAGGTGCGCAATTGCGCACCCTAGTTCGATGCTTCGCATCGCCCCGGAACGACTTGCGTCGATTTTCCTCAAAATTCACCTTTCAGCCACGGTTGGTATGCAACAACGGCCCTTCATTTGGGGGCCCCGATTCATGCGCGCTGCGGCCGCAATACTCATTACTTTGCTGCTCGCCGGCTGTGCCGGCAACGAAGCACCGGTCCAGCAGCCGTCGATGTATGCCGATATGGCGGTCCCGGGCGCCAAGCTCGACGCGCCGGCGGCCGCGGTGATGATCTCGCAATACCGCCAGAACAATGGGCTCGGCACCGTCGTGATCGACCCCGACCTGATGCGGCTCGCCGAATCCCAGTCCCAGGCGATGGCGGCGGCCAACAAGATGGACCATGACGTTCGCGCGCCCCTGGCCAAGCGCCTCAGTGCCGGCGGCTATCCGGCCAGCGTGGCGGTCGAGAACGTCTCGGCCGGCTATCATACGTTGGCGGAAGCGTTTTCCGGCTGGCGCGACTCGCCCCCGCACCGGGCGAACATGCTCAAGAGCGGTGTCACAAAATTGGGCATCGCGGCGGGCTATGCTCCAGGCACCAAGTACAAGGTGTTCTGGACCATGATCCTGGCCTCGACGGATCCCCGATAAGCCAGACTTGATCCCGGGATGCATTGACGCCGCGGCGAACTGTCGCCACGGTCGCTCGCCATCTGCTATTGTTCCCGTATGACAGATCATACCAGCCCGGAAACCGCCAGCGTCCCCGCAAATGCGCAACGTGTCCTGGTGTTGCAGGGCGGCGGTGCGCTCGGCTCCTATCAGGCCGGCGCCTATCAGGCGCTGTGCGGCTATGGCTTCGAGCCCGAATGGGTCGCCGGCATCTCCATCGGGGCGGTCAACGCCGCCATCATCGCCGGCAATGAGGGCCACACCCGCGTCAAGCGGATGAAGGAATTCTGGGAGATGGTCTCGGCGCCGGTGCCGTGGAAGCCGATCGGCAAGAGCGACCACAGCCGCGAGCTGTTCAACTCTACCAGCGCCGCGCTGATCGCGACCTTCGGCGTACCCGGCTTCTTCGTCCCGCGCGTCCCGCCCGCGCCGATGTGGCCGCCGGGCCATCCCGAAGCGGAAAGCTACTACGACACGTCGCCCCTGAAGAAGACGCTGGAGCGGCTGGTCGATTTCGACCGCATCAACGACCTCAAGACGCGCTTCTCCGTCGGCGCCGTCGGCGTCACCTCCGGCAACTTCAAATATTTCGACAATTACGAGTTCAAGAAACTCGGCAAGAAGATCGGTCCCGAGCACATCATGGCCTCCGGCGCGCTGCCGCCGGGCTTTCCGTCCGTCGTCATCGACGGCGAGCATTACTGGGACGGCGGCATCGCCTCCAACACGCCGCTCGACTACGTGCTCGATGCCGAGGTGGCTCGCGACATGCTGATCTTCCAGGTGGATCTGTTCAGCGCCCGCGGCGACCTGCCGAATTCGCTGTTAGAGGCCACCGAGCGCGAGAAGGACATCCGCTTCTCCAGCCGCACGCGGATGAACACCGACAAGAACAAGCAGATCCACAACGCCCGCAGGGCGGTGCGCGACCTGATTTCCAAATTGCCCGATTATCTCAAGAACGACCCTTCCGTCGAATTCCTTGCGAAGGCATCTCGTGAGAGCACGGTCACCGTGGTGCACCTGATCTACCGCAGCAAGAATTACGAATCCTCGTCCAAGGACTATGATTTCTCGCACGTGGCCATGGTCGAGCATTGGGAAGCCGGCGTGCGCGACGTGCATCTGTCGATGCGCCACAAGGACAGGCTCGATCAGCCGCAATCCGGCGAGACCATGGTGACCTACGATCTCACGGGGGACGTCTCCGCGCCCCCGGCAAAAAGGAGCGAATAGAATGGGTAGTCTGTCAGGCAAGAACGCCGTCGTGACCGGATCGACCAGCGGTATCGGGCTCGCCTATGCGCGTGCCTTCGCGGCGGCCGGTGCCAACGTCGTCATCAACGGCTTCGGCTCGGCCGAGGACATCGAGAAGGAACGTGCGAAGATCGAGGCGGACTTCGGCGGGAAGGCGATCTACTCGCCCGCCGACATGACCAAGCCGGCCGAGATCGCCGGGATGATCGCGCTCGGCGAGAAGACCTTCGGCTCGGTCGACGTCCTCGTCAACAATGCCGGCATCCAGTTCGTCTCGCCGATCGAGGAATTCCCGCCGGAGAAATGGGACCAGATCATCGCGATCAACCTGTCCTCGGCCTTCCATGCCATTCGCGCCGCGGTGCCCGGCATGAAGAAGAAGGGCTGGGGTCGCATCATCAACACGGCGTCGGCGCACTCGCTGGTCGCCTCGCCCTTCAAGTCGGCCTACGTCTCGGCCAAGCACGGCATCGCCGGTCTTACCAAGACCGTGGCGCTGGAAGTCGCGACCCACAAGATCACCTGCAACTGCATCAGCCCCGGCTATGTCTGGACGCCGCTGGTCGAGAAGCAGATCCCCGACACGATGAAGGCGCGCAATCTCACGCGTGAGCAGGTCATCAACGACGTGCTGCTCGACGCCCAGCCGACCAAGGAGTTCGTCACCTCCGAGCAGGTCGCCGCACTGGCGCTGTTCCTGTGCAGCGACGATGCCGCGCAGATCACCGGCACCAACCTCTCGATCGACGGCGGCTGGACGGCGGAGTAGGCACTCGATGCCGTAGGGTGGGCAAAGGCGCGTCAGCGCCGTGCCCGCCATACTTTCTCAGATTGACGAAAGGCGGTGGGCACGCTTGGCTTTGCCCGCCCTACGAGTTCTCGCACGACGTTTCCGTTCAATGCGTCCAGGCCAGCGCCGTCACGAACGCGGATGACAGGTTCAGCTCCGCAAACATGATCTTGCTGGCGACCACGAACAGCACGCTGGCAAGCGTCAGGCGCAGCACCGTCTCGGGGACGCGCGTCGCGCTGAAGCTGCCGACGATGATGCCGGGCAGCGAGCCCAGCAGCAGCACCCCCATCAGCCCCCAATCGACGTCACCAAGCGCCCAATGTCCGATGCCCGCGACCAGCGTCAGCGGCACCGCATGGGCGATGTCGGAGCCGACGATGGTCGCCATCGGCAGGCGCGGGTAGAGTAGCAGCAGCACGGTCACGCCGACCGCGCCGGCGCCGACGGACGAAATCGACACCAGCACACCGAGCACGATTCCCGTGACCACGGTCGCAATCGCCGTGGTGCGCTCGTCGACGCGCTCCCGCTTTCTGCGGTAGCGTTCCATGATCGCCTTGCGGAAGATCAGGGACGTTGCGGTTAGCAGCAGGGCGAAGCACAGCACCAGATTGACGAGGCTGCGCTCGGCATCGCTCCTGAGATCGAGCTGCCACAGCACGAGCAGCGTCAGCGCGCTTGCCGGGAGGCTGCCGCAGGCGAGCCGCAGCACCGCCGGCCAGTGCACGCTGCGCGACCAGCCATGCACCACGCTGCCGCCGGTCTTGGTGGCGGCGGCATAAAGCAGGTCGGTGCCGACAGCGGTGGACGGATGGACGCCGAACAGCAGGATCAGCAGCGGTGTCATCAACGAGCCGCCACCCACGCCGGTCATCCCGACAAGCAGGCCGACGCCAAAACCCGAGGCGACGTAAAGCGGATCAATCATGGTCTGGGGAATCTTAGGTTTATCTCGTCAGTTGGGCAATATGACGTAGAATAAATTTTCCCTGGGAAGCAACCTCTTGGATCAAATAAGAAAAATCATGCTACCGACCGGCGAATGGCAGTCGTTTCGCCTCGTTTCCGAGCCCGTTACGCAATAGGCGTTCCCCAAGGGGCAGGGCAGGCGAGCGGCTATTTTCCAAACGCCAGAACGTGCAGGCCGAGGCGCTGCCGCACGATCCAGAACAGCAGCACCGTCTCGAAGCTGAGCGAGATCGAGGTCGCGGCCGCGGCGCCATGGCCGCCGAAGCGCGGCACCAGCGCGACGCAGAGCACGACGTTCATCACGAAGGCCAGCGCATAGGCCAGCGCGCAGATCTTCTGCTGCCCGAGCATGTTGAGCAGCCGCTCCACCGGGCCGATGGCGGCGCGCACGACCAGCCCGATCGCGGCGACGAACATGATGTCGTAGCCGACCGTGAATTGCGGCCCGAACAGCCAGAGCAGCGGCTTGCCGAACGCGAGCAGCAGGATGGTCGCCGCCAGCGACGGCCAGAACGTCCAGTTGATGGCATGTGCGACATAGGCCGATAGGCGCGCCTTGTCGCCGCTAGCGTTGTATTCGGCGAAGCGGTGCGCGGTCGTCGCCGACATCGCGTAGTGGATGAACGAGACCAGCGCCAGCGTCTTCACCACCGCGAAGTAGACGCCGACCTCGTCGGAGGGGCGGAACTGCTGAAGCACCAGCACGTCGGTGTAGGACAGCAGCAGATAGAAGCTCTCCACCAGCAGGATCGGCAGCGAGACGGCGAGCCAGCCGCCGATGTCATAGGCCTTCGGCCCGGGCTCGATATAGCCGGCGAGCTTACGGTTCAGCACCACCATCTGCCCGGTCATTGCGATCCACACCGCACCCAGGCTCGCGACCATCGCGGCGACCGCGCCGATATGATAGCCGAGCAGGAAGGCAGAAGCCGTGATGCCGATGATCAGCGCCTGGCGGATGATGAATTGCGGCATCAGGCCGAGCTGCATCCAGTCATGCGAGCGGGCGATGCCGTCCTGGGTGTTGGCGACGACGAAGGCGGGCAGCGTCATGCAGCCGATATAAAGCGGCAGCGCCTCGGCCGGATCGATCCAGGGCGACAGCAGCCTGACGATGCCGGCGAGGCCGAGCGACACCAGCGCGGAGACGGCAAAGGTCAGCCAGCGGCTGCCGGAGAGAAAGCCGCGCAGCAGCGCATGCTCGCCGCCGGTGCGATACTCCGGAATGATCTTCTGTGCGGAGGCCGAGATGCCGAAATCCATCATGCTGCCGAGCAGCAGCACCCAGGTCCAGACATAGACGTAGATGCCGTAGTCGGACGTGCCCATCCAGCGCGCGAGCAGGACCTGCGAAAAATAGGCAAGGCCCGCGCTGATGACGCGGATGATGAAGATGGTGCCGGCCAGCCGCCGCGTCAGCGACGCTTCGCTCGATCCGCCCGAGAGCCTAGCCCGCAGCCGCGCGATCAGCCCGTCCGGTCCGGTCGTTGCGGGTTGTGCATCCATCACGGCCAATTCGAAAATCCCCAGGGCGTTCCGCATGCCGCGGCAGCCTTGCTGCAGCAACCTCGGGAATTAGCAACCATTCGTTAAGATTCGGTTGGGTGCTTTCCGTCGTCGTCCTGGCGAAAGCCAGGACCCATTACCCCAGGGAGAAGTTTGGCGAAGGCCCGGGGTTAGCAGCTTCGCGTCACGACTGCTCCCAGGGGTAATGGGTCCTGGATCGGCGCTCCGCTTCGCTACGCTTGTCCAGGACGACCATCACTCCAAATTCGTATTGAACTCGTACGACTTCTCCGGCCCGACCAGCGTAAACTTCAGCGCGGCGCCCTCGGGCTTGGCGCCCGGTGGCAGTCCGTCGAGCTCGAAGGAAAAGCGTTTCACGCCGGGCGGGCTGGGCTCGACCGGCGCGGGAATCGGCAGCGACCAATCCGGCGTCGGCCCTTCGACGAACAGATTGACCTTGCGCGCATCCGCCGGCGCGACGACGTCGACCACCACGTTCTTGGGCCCGTCGCGCTTGACGTCGCGAATGGTCAGCGGATTGGGGTCGCCGATATTGGCGGGCTTCGGCACGGTGTCGAGCGCTGCACGCAGGTTGGCGTCCTCGGTCGAGGCGACGCTGTTGAAGCCGAGCTCGGCGCTGGCCTCGACGGGAATGCAGAGCTTTTCGCACACCGCGTAGTTGATCTCGGCGCGCAAGGTCACCGGCTTGTCGGCGGCCTTGGCGACGATGCGCAAGGGCAGCACGATCTGGTCGTGATAGCCGATCGAATGGCCGCCCGCGCCGTCGTCGAACTTCAGCGGCGCCGGCCACATGATCGTCACAGCCTCGACATTCTCCGATTTCGAGAAGTCGAACCGCGGCGGTACACCGGAATCCCCGGGCGTACGCCAGTACGTCTTCCAGCCCGGCTGGAGCTGGAAGGCGATACCGCCGAGCAGCACGGCGCCGCTGCGTGATCCCGCCAATAGGCGCACCGCGGAATGTCCGTCGCGCTGCCAGGGCGAGGCGTCGTCGGCGCGGGCTGCGAGGGCCAGTGACGACGCAAGCAGGGTTGTCGCGACGCCGATCGCCGCACGCAGGGGAACTCTTGTGAGCATGGTACGTCTTTACAGGGGCAACCCGGGTCAAACCATTGAATTGCTTGTGATGGATGCACTCGAATCAGGTCTCTGCAAGCCTTGATTTGACAGCGGCCGGGCCCAACATCAGGATAGGAATTGAAACCGGAGTGCTTCACCGATGGCTCCCACAGGCAAGAGGACGGGCGAAAGCACCCGCAGCACGGGCCCCGCGCCCCCCAGTTCGGCCGGCTACCTCGACGGCCGCCTCCTGATCGCCATGCCCGTGATGGGCGATGCGCGCTTCGAGCGCTCGGTGATCTATCTCTGCGCCCATTCGGCCGAAGGCGCGATGGGCATCATCGTCAACCATCCCGCCGGCAGCATCGACTTCCCCGAGCTGTTGGAGCAGCTCGGCATCATCAGGAAGGGCGAGCACATCAAGCTGCCGGAGAACGCCGAAAGCATGAAGGTGCTGCGCGGCGGTCCGGTCGATACCGGGCGCGGCTTCGTGCTGCATTCCAGCGATTTCTACATCGAGAACGCGACGCTCCGGATCGACGACGGCGTCTGCCTCACTGCAACCGTCGATATCCTGCGCGCGATCGCCAACGGCTCCGGCCCCAAGCACGCCATCCTCGCGCTCGGCTATGCCGGCTGGGCGCCGGGCCAGCTCGAGACCGAAATCCAGAGCAACGGCTGGCTGCATTGCGATGCGGATGCGGACCTGATCTTCGGCGACGACGTCGACGAAAAATACGGCCGCGCCTTGCGCAAGATCGGCATCGATCCCGGCATGCTCTCGAACGAGGCAGGGCACGCGTAGCTGGTGTGCCGTCGTCGGCTGTCGTGCCTCAGCCTCCGCTGTCATGCCCCGGCTTGACCGGGGCATCCAGTACGCCGCAGCTTCTCGATTCTATCACTGCTGCCTCTGGAATACTGGATCGCCCGGTCAAGCCGGGCGACGACACCGATTGCTGAGTAGCACCTACTCCGCCGCCTGCTGCTGCACCGTCGGCTCCGTCCCCGCCACCGTCGCGCGGCGCATGTCGCGGGGCTGGGACTGGTCGTAGCGGCGGACGCGGTGCATGGTCTGGCGGTTGTCCCACATCACGAGGTCATGCAGCTTCCATTTGTGGACGTAGACGAATTCCGGCTGCGTCGCGTGCTCGTTGAGATCGCGCAACAGCAGCCGCCCCTCCGGCACGCTCATGCTGGCGATCTTGCCGGCATGCGACGAGAGATACAGCGACTTGCGGCGGTGGACCGGATGGGTGCGCACGAGGCGTTGCAGGACCGGCTTGAACATCTGCTTCTCTTCGTCGGTGTACTCGGTGAAGCCGAGCGAGCCGCGCGAATACATCAGCGAGTGCTCGCAGACGAGGTCCTCGATTTCGGCCTTGGTCTCGTCGTCGAGCGCGTCATAGGCGGCGCGCATGTCCGCGAATTCGGTGTTGCCGCCCGTCGGGTTCACCACGCGCGCCGACAGCAGCGAGAATTTTGCGGGAATG
The DNA here is from genome assembly GCF_000011365.1 of Bradyrhizobium diazoefficiens USDA 110. GTDB lineage: Bacteria > Pseudomonadota > Alphaproteobacteria > Rhizobiales > Xanthobacteraceae > Bradyrhizobium > Bradyrhizobium diazoefficiens. Next base: position 1,627,527 of record NC_004463.1, read on the forward strand.
GGACGGAACGAGCTGTCGGAGTGCCAGAGGCAGTTGCCGAGATTGAACAGGTGCGTGCGGCTGTCCTTGGCCAGCGGCTTGCCGTCCTTGCCGAGATTGGAGACGTCGTTCAGGCCGGATTGCAGCCGGTAGTCCTTCTCCTTGGTGACCGTGCCGCCGCGCGCGTCCTCGCGCTGGCCGAAGTTCAGCGCGAAAGCCATCTGCTGCTCGTCGGTGATGTCCTGGTCGTGGAAAACGAGCACCGCGTATTTGTCCATGGCGGACTCGACCTCGCGGGCCTCGCCCGGCGTGAGCGGCTTTCGCAAATCGAGGCCGGAAACCTGGCCGACAAAATGCGTCTGAAGCTGCCGGATGGCGATCGTCATGGCGTTTTCTCCCGCGGACCGCGAGCGGTTGCTCCCGCTCTGTTGACAAAAAAGCTACTCCGGCAACCGCAGATGTCAACGCTTGCGCAGCATACCTATTACGCGTTGCGCGCCATCAGGCCGCCGTCGACCGGGATCACCGCGCCGGTCAGGAACGACGCGGCCGGCAGGCACAGGCTCAGCGTCATGTGCGCGACCTCCTCGGGATCGCCGTAGCGGCCGAGTGCCGTCCGACGCTTGGCGTAGATGGTCTTGTGCTCTTCCGAGATACGGTCGGTGATCGCGGTGCGGATCGGACCCGGGCAGATGCAGTTGACGGTGATGCCTTCGCGGCCGAGCTCGACCGCGAGCGAGCGGGTCAGGCTCGCCACGCCGCCCTTCGCCGCCGAATAGGGACTGTGCAGCGCGGTGGCGCCGAGCGCCTCGGTCGAGGCAATGTTGACGATGCGCGGGCTCTTCGATTTGCGCAAGTGAGGCAGCGCGGCGCGGATGATGCGCGGATGCGCCGTCAGCATCACGGCGATGCCCCTGGCCCAGGCATCTTCGTACGTCTCGTCATCGATCGCGACACGCACGGAGATGCCGGCATTGTTGACGACGATGTCGAGCCCGCCGAAATGCGCTGCAACGTCATGGACCACGCGCTTGATCTCGCCGCCGTCGGCGACATCGAGCTTCCAGGCCTTCGCCGACCCGCCGCTCGCTGCGATCTCCTTCGCGACGGATATCGCGCCTTGCTCGTCATAATCGGTCACCGCGACGTTCGCACCCTCGGCGGCGAACACGCGCGCCGTCGCGCGCCCCATGCCGCTGGCCGCACCGGTGACGAGAACGGTCAAGCCTTTCACGGACCGGCTCAGCTGTTTGAATTCGGACATGCTGTTTCCTCGCGTCCTTCTGTTTCTTGTTATGAGATTGACAAGGCTGGCATCGATCCGCAGACAGGTCAAACAAGCAAAATAAAAGGGGAGGTCGCGATGGCGAACGAGCTGGATTTTTCGGGCAAGCAGGTGCTGGTCGTCGGCGGTTCCAGCGGAATCGGCAACGGCATCGCGCAAGCCTTTCGCGCCAGGGGCGCGCATGTCGCGGTCTGCGGCACGCGTGCTCAACCTGCGGAATATTCGGCGGAGGATGGCTCCGATCTCACCGGCCTCGCTTACGCGCAGCTCGACGTCAGCAATCCCGCTGCGATCGAAGCCTTCAAGCCGTCCTTCGATCGTCTCGACATCCTCGTGCTTGCGCAAGGCGCTGTGATCTATCGCCGGGGCGAATTTGAAATGACCGGCTTCCGCAAGGTCGTCGAGGTCAATCTGATGAGCCTGATGGCGTGCGCGACGCGGTTTCATTCCATGTTGCGGGATGCGAAGGGCGCGCTGATCATGGTGTCCTCGACCGCGGCCTATCATTCCACCATGGGCAATCCCGCCTACAACGCCTCGAAGACCGGTGCGGTCGGATTGACGCGCACGCTAGGGGAGGCCTGGGCCGAGGACGGCATTCGCGTCAACGGTATCGCGCCCGGCCTCGTCGATACCAAAATGACGAAGGTCACGACCGACAATCCCAAGCGGCTCGAAGGTGCCTTGTCGCGCATTCCCCTGCGGCGATTGGGCACGCCGGCTGACATGGCGGGCGCGGCGCTGTTTCTGGCATCGCCGCTGTCGTCCTACATCATCGGCCAGACGCTGGTCGTCGATGGCGGACTCATTCTCTAGGCGATTGCTCTAGGCGATTGGAACTGCGCTGCGCCTGATCGGTTACTCCGGCTGACCCCTGAGGAGGACCACATGGACAAGGATCGAATTGTTGGATCGGCCAAGGAATTCGCTGGCCGCGCGGAAGGCGCAGTCGGAGATCTGGCGGGCGATGCGCAGACACAGGCGTCGGGCAAGGCGCGCGAGGCTGCCGGCACCGTGCAGAATCTCTACGGCCAGGCCAAGGACGCCGTGCGTGAGGCCAGCGAGACCGCGGCCGGCTACGCCAAGGATGCCTACGACAACAGCGGCGAGACCTTCCGCGATGGTTCGCAGGCGATTGCCAGGAAGGTGCAGGACAATCCGCTCGGCGCACTGCTCGTCGCTGGCGGCATCGGCTTCGCGCTCGCGCTGCTGATGTCACGGCCGGCACGCCGCCCGCCGCCGCGCTGGCGCTATTACGGCTGAGCCACCCCGCCTCGTCATTCCGGGCTCGCGCTTCGCGCGCCCGGAATCGCATCACATCAGAAATCCAGCTACCGGATAACTTCCGCCGATCGGCCGACATTGCCCGGCGGACGCGGGATCGCGGGGTTTTGGGCTGGATTGCGCGGCCCTGGTGCCGGCGCCAGCTGACGCGGTGCCGGCTGCGGCGAGCCGAAGCCGAAGAAATCACGGAACGACGGCGTCGCCTGGGCCGGCTGCTGCACCACCGGCGGTTTCTTCGGTGCGAGCTTTGGCGGCGCGATCGCAGCAGCCGCCGCGCCCGGCGCGCCGGGAGCAGCAGCGCCGCCGTCGGGCGTCGTCGTGGCCATCGGCGTATCGCCCTTGGCCTGCTCGCGGCCGACTTCGCGGCGCGGCCAGGCATAATCGTCGGCACGGCCTGCGGGGGCCGTCAGCGGCTCGCCTTTCACCATCGTCTTGGCAGCGAGCGCATCGACGGCAGCGGGACGCGAGCCCGGGCCGCCCAGCAATTGATCGGTCGAGATCGAGGCCGCGACTAGCGGCACGATCGGGCCGGCGAGCGGGCGCGGCGCGGGCTTGCCGGGCTCGACGCTGGTGTCGGGCGTCGCCGGCTCGCTCGGCAGCGCGATCGGGCCGGAGCGGCCTGCGAGCAGGCGCGTGATTTCGCGCTCGACATAATGCGCCAGCTTGCGCGCGCCGGGCTTGGTGAAAAAGACGCCATCATAGGTGCGGAGCTGACGGATCTGGCCTTCGAAGTCAGGACCCTTCTGGAGGAAGCGGCCGGCTTCGTCGACGAAGCCGTCCCAGACATCGACATAGGTGATGCCGGCCTTGGCCGCGCCCTCGCGATAGAGCGAATCCAGGAACAGCATGTCCGCCGTGCCCTTGGGGCCGCGGATCGCGGGCAGGCCGACCCAGAGCACCGGCACGCCCTTGGCCTTCAGGACGTTGGCCAGCTCCTCGATCTTCTTGGCGTAGAGCTCGACCCAGCGGTCGTCGCGGAATTCGTAGAGGCCGTTCGGGTTGCGTGCGGTCTTCTCGGGAGCAGCGACCTGCGGCGCGTCGGCGTTGTCGGCGTCATCCTGCGGCAGGTCGGCATCGGCCGGCTTGTCGTCCGGCTTCGCCGCGGTGTCGGGCTTGGCGTCGCCGGGTTTCGCGTCAGGCTTTCCTTGCGGCTTGGCGCGCGCGCCCTTGTCGTTCTTCTTGTCCTTGTCCGAAGCCTTGTCGGATTTCTCAGTCACCGGCTCGCGGATCGAGATGCGATCGTTGAGGCCGAGCATGACGACTATGACGTCAGGCTTCTCGGTCTCGAGGATGCCCTTGGCCGCCGCCGCCCAGTCCGAAGGTTCGCCCTTGGGCTGGTACTTGATCAGGCCGGACGTGGTCTTGTGCTTGCGGATCACGCCCATGTCGGGCTGCTCGCTGTAGGCATCTTCCAGGCCGTAGGCGAGCCAGTCCGCCATGGCGTCGCCGATCACCAGCACGTTCTTGTCGGGAATGGTGTCACGCTTGCTAGGTGCCGGCGCGCGCGAGAAATCCTGGCGCGGGGCCTGCGGTTGTTGCTGCTGGAACGGTGCGAAGAAGTCGCCGCCGAACCAGCCGCCACCTCCGCCTTGACGCGGCGGCGGGGCCGAACGTTGCGGCGGGCCGCCGAAGCCGGGGAAGTTGAAGAACTGCGCCGAGGCGGGCCCCGCGACCGATACCAGAATCGCAAGCGCCGTCCCCAGCGCGATCAGCGGGCCGGTCTCGGTCAGCGCCTTGAACAGGGACTTCTTCGACATGCGATCTCGGGCACCCGCAACGGGTCTGGAAGTGGCTCGATATAATAACGGAATCAGGCGCCAAACGGGCAGATTCTATTGCAGATTCTCTCGCAGATTCTTTGGCCATACACCGGGGAACCGCCGCCCCCGTCAAGGCCGTCAGGCGAAATCCCTGTCCAGGGTTACTTTCGGCGCGATTTCACCGTCCGCGCAGCCGTTCCAGCACGTCCGAGGAGGCAAAACCGTCCGCGGGGACCCCGATCGAGGCCTGGAAGTTGCGCAGGGCCTCCCGGGTCTGGCCGCCGAACTGGCCGTCCGGGGTGCCCTTGTAGAAGCCGCGCTGGGCCAGCAATTGCTGGAGTTCCAGCCGTTCCGTGCGGGCCAGCTCCCGTTCCTGCCGCGGCCAGGGCTGCACGAAGGGCTGCCCCCCACGCAGGCGGTCAGCGAAATGGCCGATCGCCAGCGCATAGGCCTCGGCCGGGTTGTACTTCATGATGACCCGGTAGTTCTGAAGCATCAGGAAGCCCGGCCCCTGCGCGCCCGCCGGCGCCAGCAGATAGGCTTTCTCCGCCGGATGCGGGAAGGGCTGGCCCGTCGGGCGCTTGAGGCCGAGCTTTTCCCATTGCGCGATCGTCATCGCCTTGGCGCGGTCCGCCAGCATGTAGTTGAATCCCTGGGGCACCACGACCTCAAAGCCCCAGGTCTGGCCGGCCTGCCAGCCGTCCTTCTTCAGGTTGTTGGCGGTGGAGGCGATCAGGTCGGTGGGATTGTCGACGACGTCGCGCCGTCCGTCGCCATCGCCGTCCACGGCAAAGCGCTTGAAGGCGGTCGGCATGAACTGGGTCGGGCCGAAGGCGCCGGCCCAGGAGCCGCGCATCTGCTCGGGCCTGAGATCGCCGCGGTTGAGGATCTCCAGCGCGGAGAGGAATTCGTCCTTGAAATAAGCCTGGCGGCGGCCGATGCAGGCGAGCGTCGCGGTCGATTGCAGCACGCTGCGGTCGCCCATCTGCGTCGAGTAATTGGACTCGATGCCCCAGATCGAGGCGATGATGTAGCGATCGACGCCAGTGGCCTTTTCGGTGGCGTCGAACTGCGCCTTGTATTTGGCGAGCACCTCGCGGCCCTTGGCGAGGCGGTTGTCGTTCACGAGAATGTCGAGATAGTCCCAGATCGACTTGGTGAACTCCGGCTGCGAGTCCATCAGGTCCATGATGCGCAGGTCGGGCGCGAGCCCTGCGGTGAAGCGCTGAAAATTCTCCTGGGTGATGTTGCGGCGTGCGGCATCGGGCCACATCCCCGCAACGCAATTGTTGAAATTGGAGGCGGCCTCGCGGATCGCGGCCGCCGTCATCAGCGGATGGCCGGAAGCGCCGTCCTCGCCGCTCCAGGGTTGCGCGCCGCCGGGACCTGGCGGGGCTTGCGAGGGAGCAGGGTTCGAGCCGGAGAAAATACCGCCGAACAGGTTCGACAGGCCGTTCTGCGCCTGTGCCTGCGCGCAAGCCGGCAGCAGCAAGGCAGCCGCAACCAACGCCACGCTGGTCACGGATCCAGCACGTTTTGCCAGTCCTGCCACTGATTGCATCATGTCCCACCTGTCAGGCCAAAAATCCGCCATCAGGAGGCCCGGTTGCGGTTGCCAATAGCTTAACAAAGATGAAATTTTGGTGTCGGCCTTTTTCTCAACTCTGTAACGGCGAGGCCCCACATCCGCCTTTGTTAGCGGTTGCAAACAAGCTAGCAAGATCACATTGCTCCGTTCACGTCCTCAGGTATTCGATCGATCCCATGAAAATCCGCAAAGCCGTATTCCCCGTCGCCGGCCTCGGCACCCGCGTCCTGCCCGCCACCAAGGCGATGCCGAAGGAAATGCTGACCATCGTCGATAAGCCGCTGATCCAGTACGTCTATGACGAGGCGAGGGAAGCCGGCATCGAGCACTTCATCTTCGTCACCGGCCGCAACAAGAATGTCATCGAAGATCATTTCGACAAGATGTTCGAGCTCGACGCGACGCTGGCTGCGCGCGGCAAGAAGGCCGAGCAGGAGATCCTGGCGCAGAACCAGCCGGAAGCCGGCGCCGTCAGCTTCACCCGCCAGCAGGCGCCGCTTGGTCTCGGTCACGCGGTCTGGTGCGCCCGCGACATCGTCGGCAACGAGCCGTTCGCGGTCGTGCTGCCCGACGAGCTCGTGCTCAACACGCCCGGCTGCCTGAAGCAGATGATCGAGACGGCGTCCTCGCTCGGCGACAAATCCAACCTGATCGCGGTCGAGGCAGTGCCCGACCATCTCACCCATCAATACGGCATCTGCGGCGTCGGCAAGCGCACCGGCAAGATGTTCGAGGTCGACGGCATGGTCGAGAAGCCGGCCAAGGGCACCGCGCCCTCCAACCTCTCCATCACCGGCCGCTACATCCTCCAGCCGGAGATCTTCAAGATCCTGGAGACCCAGGAGCGCGGCGCCGGCGGCGAGATCCAGCTCACCGACGCCATGATCGGCCTCGCCAGGTCGCAGAAATTCTACGGCGTCGAGTTCGAAGGCGAGCGCCATGATTGCGGCTCCAAGCCCGGCTTCCTCCGCGCCAACATCGCCTACGGCCTGAAGCGCCCCGAGCTGCGCGACGGGTTGATCGCGGAGATGAAGAAGTATCTGGGGCAGTGACATCGAAGGCGGACGCCTTCGATGTCATCCCGGGATGGTCCGAAGGACCAGACCTCAGGTGCGCAATTGCGCACCGGGGGATCTCGAGATTCCGGGTTCGGCTCTTCGAGCCGCCCCGGAATGACAGCCTAGATCACGCCACCAGCGACAGCTTCGGCAAGCTCGCGACCACGGACTGGTTACGCCCGCCCGCCTTCGCGGCATAGAGCGCCTTGTCGGCGGCGGCGACCAGGATCGACCAGTCCATGCCGGCGGCGGGGACGAGACTGGCGATGCCGCAGGAGACCGTCGAGGTCGCCGCATCGTCGGACCAGCCCTGCACCTTGCCGCGGATCGCCTCGGCGATCCCGAAGGCCTCGGTGGCGGAGGTGTTCGGCAGCAGCACGGCGAATTCCTCGCCGCCATAGCGCGCGGCGCAGTCGCCGGCGCGGCTCACCGAATCGGAAATGCAGATGGCGATGCCGACCAGCAGCTGGTCGCCGGCCTGGTGGCCGAACGTGTCGTTGTAGGCCTTGAAGTGATCGGCATCGATCATCAGGAGCGCGACCGGCGTCTTCTGGCGCATCGCGCGCCGCCATTCGACATCGATGACAGCATCGAACTTGCGGCGGTTCTTCAGGCCGGTGAGCGCGTCGGTTGTTGCCATCTCCTCGAGCTTGCGCTCGGCCTCGGCGCGTCGGTCGATCTCGCGTGCGAGCACGAGCGTCGATCCCAGCACGAACAGTGCAAGCGCCAGCACCACGGCGCCGATGCGATAAGCTTCCTTCTGCCACAGCGCGAACACGGCGCTCAGCGGCTTGCCGGCCACCACGAACAGCGGACTGGACCCGCCGCTGCGGACATAGAGCCGCGGGGTGGCGTCGACCGGGCCCTTGCCCGCAAAGGAGCCTCCGACCTGGAGGTTTTCCGGTTTCCAGTCCGGTCGCGTGCCGAGGTTCTTGCCAATGACGTCGAGATCGAACGGCCGCCGCATGATGATGGTGCGGTCGCGCCTGAGCACGGTGATGGTGTCTTCAGGGTCGAGGCTCAGGCGCTCGAACAATTCGTGGAAATAGCTGAAGCGGATCGAGCCGGCGACGACGCCAAGGAAGCCGCCGTCGGTGTCGCTGATGCGCCGGCTGAGCACGATGGAATAGGTGCCGCGGAACAGCATCGGCCGGCTGATGAAGAGGCCCGCTTCCGGATTGTCGTGATGAACCCTAAAGTAGTCCTCCTCGCTCCGGCTCTCCGGCAGGGGATCGAGCGTGGAAGCGTCGATGGTCAGCCTGCCCTCGGCATCGAACACCTGGATCGCGCCGAAATGCCGTGCCGTGGTCGCATGGTCGAACAGGATGAGGTGGCGGACCGTCTTGGAGACCATCGCGAGCTCGGGCAGCAGCATGTTGTTGGCGACCGCCTTCAGCGACAGGTCGTAGATCTCGATGTTGCGGCTGACGTCGGACTCGATGGTCGTCGCCAGGTTTTCCAGCGTCTGGCGGGCGAGTGCCTCCTCGCCGCGGCGCATGTCGAGCATGACGTTGACGCAAATGGTGGAAAAGCCGATCACCGTCACGACGGACGATATGATCAGCAATTTCGCCGAGATCCGCCACGGCCGGCGGGCCGTGACTTCGCGCCATCCAGACAGCATCGTTTGCTCCCGATCCTAGTGGATGCGCCCGAAAGCTTGAGTAGTGTTTAAGGTAGGACGGCACTGCCGCAATGAGTTAAGAAACGGTTGATGCGGCTCACGGTTTTGGGCAGGCCCGATCGGGCAAATCCGGCTTCGGACGAGAGGACGACGGTGAACGACTACGACGCGTTGCGCGACTATCTGCTGCGGCAGAAGCAGGACGAATTCGTGCTGAGCTTTGAACAGATCGAGGAGATCATCGGCGCGGCCCTGCCGCGTGCGGCGAATCGTGCCTCGTGGTGGGACAGCCTGCGCAGCCCCGACATCCAGATGCCGCAGCGCGAGGCCTGCCTCGCCGCCGGGTTCGTGGCGACACGGATGCCGGACGGCGCGAGCGTCAGGTTCACGAAAAAGAAGAAGAACGACCGGCGGCGGTGAAGCTGCCGACCTCGAGGTTGATGTGGCGCGCGAGTCGCGGGTTCAGCTCGCCGCTTCCAGCCGCACTTCCGTCAGCAGGCGCATCGCCGCATCGGCGTCCATCGGCTCGCCGAAGGCAAAGCCCTGCGCGTATTCGCAGCCCATCTGGTAGAGCTCGACCGCGTCGGAATCGGTCTCGGCGCCTTCGGCGACCACGTCCATGCCGAGGTCGTGCGCGAGCGCGATGATCGACTTCAGGATCACCGGGCGGGTGCCGCGGTTGGTGGTGCGCACGAACGACTGGTCGATCTTGATGGTGTCGAACGGGAATCGCTGGAGATAGGCCAGCGAGGAATGGCCGGTGCCGAAATCGTCGAGCGACAGCCCGGTGCCGAGCTCGCGGATCCGCGTCAGCATCTGCGCCGCGTGCTCCGGGTTCTCCATCACCAGCGATTCCGTCAATTCCAGCTTCAGCGTGCCGCGCGCCACCGACGAGCGCGACAGCACGGTGCGGATGTCGTGGATCAGGTCGTGGCGCAGCAATTGCCGCGAGGAGACGTTGACGGAGGCGAAGATCGGCTCGCGCGAGCGCATCGCGCGCTGCCAGATAGAGAGCTGCTTTGCGGTCTGGTCGAGCACGAACATGCCGAGGTCGACGATCAGGCCGGTCTCTTCGGCGATGGTGATGAATTCCGACGGCGCCATGCGCCCGAGCTTGGGGTGGTCCCAGCGCGCCAGCGCCTCGAAGCCGGCGACGGAGCGGTCCTCCAGCCGGACGATCGGCTGGTAGAGGATGGTGAGCTCCTGCCGCTCGATGGCGCGGCGCAGCTCGCTTTCCAGCGTCAGGCGGTCGGTCTTGCGGGCGCGCATCGCCGGCTTGTAGACGTCGATGCGATCGCCGCCGATGCGCTTGGAGTGATACATCGCCAGCTCGGCATCCTTGATGATCTCGTCCGTCAATTGCGTCTGAGGATCGGAAAGTGCGAGCCCGATTGAGGCCGTGAGAAAAATCTCGCGCTCGTTGAAGGCGATCGGCGCGCGGATGGTCTTGCGGATGGTCTCGGCGAAGGCGGTGATGCGGGCGGGATCCTGCTCCGACAGCAGGATCAGGCCGAACTGGTCGCCGGCGAGCCGCGCCAGCGTGTCCTGCGGCTTCAGGATGCGGGTGAGGCGGCGGGCCAGCGTCAGCAGGATGGAATCGCCGACCGCGATGCCGACGGAATCGTTGACCTGCTTGAAGCGGTCGAGGTCGATCACCATCAGCGTCGGCCGCAGCGTCGGCATGGTCTTGGCGAAATGCGCGACCGCACCCAGCCGGTCCATGAACAGCTTGCGGTTGGGCAGGCCGGTGAGGTTGTCATGCACGGAATCGTGCAGCAGGCGCTCCTCGGCATTGCGCAGCTCGGTGACGTCGGTGAGCGTGCCGACCACGCGCGAGACCTCGCCGTCGGAGCCGACCACGGGACGCGCCTTCAGCGCGAACCACATGAAATGACCGTCCGGGGTGCGCAGGCGGAAGTCCTGCACCAGGCGGCCGCGGCGCTGGTCGAGCACGCTGTCGAGCGCGGCGCGGAAACGGTCCTGGTCAAGCGGATGCAGCACTTCCAGCCAGGACGCCGCCGGGCCTTCCAGCGTGCCGCGCTTGAGGCCGAGCAGGGCTTCGGTCTCGGGGCTGGTGAAGACCTTGTCGGCGGAAACGTCCCAGTCCCAGATCAAATCGCCGGAACCGGCGAGCGCCAGTGCGCGCCGCTCGATGTCGGAGACGACGCCGGTGGTGGCGCCGCCGCCGGCGAAGGCGTGCTGCATCACCGTGAAGCCGATCAGCATCACGATCAGCACGAGGCCGCCGAGCAGCGCCGGGCCGACGATGTCGTTGGTGACGGAGCCCGCCACCGTCATGCCGGCCGCGACCACCCAGACCACCAGGAGGAACCAGGTCGGAATCAAGAGCACCGCGCGGTCGAAGCCGTGGGTGGAGAGATAGACGATGAGCGCGAAGCCGGCGAAGGCGATCAGCACCAGCGAGATGCGCGCGATGCCGGAGGCCACCGCCGGGTCGAACAGCGCCAGTGCGACCAGCGAGCCGAGGAAGGCGAGCCAGCCCACCGTGATGTGCGAATAGCGCACATGCCATCGACTGAGGTTGAGATAGGCGAACAGGAACACCAGCAGCGTCGCCGCCAGGATCGCTTCACCCGCCGCGCGCCAGATGCGCTCGGCGTTGTTCGACATGTCGAGCACCTTGCCCCAGAAGCCGAAATCGACGCCGATATAGACCAGCACCGCCCAGGCCAGCGCCGCGGCCGCCGGGAACATGATGCTGCCCTTCACCACGAACAGAATCGTGAGAACGAGCGCCAGCAGCCCCGAAATGCCGATCACGATGCCCTGGTAGAGCGTGAAGGAGTTGACCTTGTCCTTGTAGGCTTCCGGCTCCCACAGATAGAGCTGCGGCAGCTTGTCGGTGCGCAGCTCCGCGACGAAGGTGATGACGGCGCCGGGATCGAGCGTGACGCGGAAGACGTCGGCGGTCGGGCTTTCCTGCCGCTCCGGCCGGTCGCCGGTCGAGGGCGTGATGGTCGCGATGCGCGACAGGCCGAGGTCGGGCCACAGCAGGCCTGACGAGACGATGCGGTAATGCGGGGCGACGATCAGGCGGTCGAGCTGGTCGTCGGTGTTGTTGGCGAGCGCGAACACCACCCAGTTCTGGCCGCCCTCGCGGGCGCGCACCTCGATGCGGCGGACGATGCCGTCGGTGCCGGGCGCGGTCGAGACCTGGATACGGTCGGCATCGCTGCGCTGATGCTCGAGCACGCCGGTGAGGTCGATCGCGGGCGCGTCACCGCGGACGCTGACGGCGTCGAGCGCGCGCGCCGGAAGCGCGGCGACAAGAATCATGAGGCCCAGCGCGATGGGCGCGAGGCACCTGATCAGACGCAAGGTCAGTTCTCCGCGTTCGACGCAAACTTCGTGTGCAAGGCGATTTCAGACCGGACGGAATTGGTTCGGTGCGTCGCGATAGATGCCACGAAAGCAAGGAAAATCAAAGGGTTTCCGGCGTCCCCTATGGGTCAGAGGCCTAGGCCTCCAACACAATTTTGCCAATATGTGCGCTCGTCTCCATGCGCCGGTGGGCATCGGCCGCCTTTTCCAGCGGGAAAGCGCTGTCCATCACCGGTTTGACCCGGCCTTCGCGCAGAAGCGGCATCACTTTTGCCTCGATCGCGGCCACCATCGCCGCCTTGTCCGCATTACTACGGGGGCGCAGCGTCGAGCCGGTATGCGTCAGGCGCTTGACCATGACCTTGGCGATGTTGACGCTGACCTTGGGGCCGTTGAGGGTCGCGATCTGGACGATGCGGCCGTCAACCGCGGCAGCGTCGTAGTTGCGGTCCACATACTCGCCGGCGACCATGTCGAGGATCAGGTTGACGCCGGCATTGCCGGTCTCCGTCTTCACCACGGCGACGAAGTCTTCGGTCTTGTAGTTGATGGCGCGGTCGGCCCCGAGCTTGAGGCAGGCATCGATCTTGTCCTGCGAGCCGACGGTGACGAACACCTTCGCGCCGAACGCCTTCGCAAGCTGGATCGCCATGGTGCCGATGCCGGAGGAGCCGCCATGGATCAGCAGCGTCTCGCCGGCCTTGAGGCCGCCGCGCTCGAACACATTGTGCCAGACCGTCATCAGGGTTTCCGGCAGCGCGCCGGCTTCCTTGATCGACAGCGCCGGCGGCACGCTCATCGCCTGGGCGTCCTGGGCGATGCAGTACTGCGCATAGCCCCCGCCGGCGACCAGCGACATCACCTTGTCGCCGATCTTGTGCCGCTTGGCATTGCCGCCGACGGCGACGACTTCACCCGCGATCTCAAGGCCCGGCAGGTCGCTGGCGCCGGGCGGCGGCGGATAGGCGCCGGAGCGCTGCGCCACGTCGGGCCGGTTGACGCCGGCGGCCTGCACCTTGACCAGGATCTCGTCGGGACCGGGCTGCGGCAGGGCCCGTTGTTCCGGCACCAGCACCTCCGGTCCGCCGGGCTTGGAGATGGCGACCACGGTCATTTGCGCGGGCAGCTTGTCCATGATGTGTCCTTGAGCAAAGGTGCGGGAGGAAACGAGGCCATTGCTTAGCCAGCGCGGTCCGAACTGGCAACCGCCTCAGCCGTGTGCCCGGTGCGAACGCAGGAGGAACGATCATGGCGACGGAAGACGACGACCGCCCGCGCAAGAAGATCACGCATGAAATCGGACAGGATCTCTCACTGTTGTCCGTGGAGGAACTGACCGAGCGCGTCGCCCTGCTCAAGACCGAGATCGCAAGGCTGGAGGAAGCCGCCGCCAAGAAGCGCGCCTCGCGCGACGCGGCGAACAGCATTTTCAAGTCGTAGCGGCTGTCGCTCCACTCTCGTGTCCAGGACGTGGCGCCCGAACTCTCCTCGTCGTCATTCCGGGGCGGCGCGATAGCGCCGAGCCCATAACCACAGGCTTTTGCAGGGGGCAGGCTGACAGAGCCGGGTCGCCTCATCCGCTCGTGGTCATGGATTCTCAGATGCGCAATTGCGCATCATAGCTCGCGACTTCGTCGCGCCCCGGAATGACGAGGGGGAGTTTGTTCCGCAGTGCACTCGGCCACTGACCGACATGGCTAACGAACCCTCAAAAAATTCGCTCGTTTACCGTCGATTAAGCTTTCGGCTTTATGACTGGAACTGTCCTCGTTTGGACACCGAGTGGCTCCTGTCCACTCTGTTTGACGCCTCCCTGTTATCAACTTTCAAAGCCGCCGGTCTTCCGGCGGCTCTTTTTTGCGTCTCGTTGCGGTTGAATTCCAAGGAAAGACCCGCGGAAACCATATCCGAGCTTGTCGCTGGACTCCGCGTCCCGCCCGCGCAATGATTTGTTCATCATAAAGCCGGCGCAAAGCCGGACAGGTAAACAGTTGCGTAAGGGGCGTTAACCATGGAACGTTTGCAAGCCGACGGCGCTCTCGTTCAACTCAGCGAGCGGTTCACCAATTCGGCTGCGTTCGGCACGCTGTTCCGCGAGGGCATGGACCTCGTCGAAGAGACCGCCGCCTATCTCGACGGCGCCGGCCGCACCGAGGCCAAGGCACTCGATCGCGCCGTCAGCCTCACCTATGCGACCGAGAGCATGCGCCTCACCACCCGCCTGATGCAGCTCGCCTCCTGGCTGCTGCTGCACCGCGCGGTGAAGGAAGGCGAGATGACGCTGGTCCAGGCCAACCGCGAGAAGACCAAGGTCAAGCTCAGCGCGGCCGATCCCGGTCCCGCCGACACCATCGAGAAGCTGCCCTCGCAGCTGCAGGATTTGATCCATCGCTCGATGAGCCTGCAGACCCGCGTGCGCCGCCTCGACACCACCATCCACACCCCGCCGGCCGAGCACATCGCGATCGGCAACCCGCTGGTGCCGCACCTCAACGCGCTGAAGGCCGCGTTCGAGCGGTAAGCTCTATCGACAATCTCGGTCGTCATTCCGGGACGCGCCTCTTGGCGCGGGCCCGGAATCCATACTCCCGACCGTGGTTATGGATTCTCAGATGCGCAATTGCGCATCATAGCTCGCGACTTCGTCGCGCCCCGGAATGACAGCCGGAAGAAACAAAAACGCCCCCGGTCTCCCGGGGGCGTTTTTCGTCGCGGCCGAAACGGCCGGATCAATCCTTCTTGAGGAAGCCCGAGAACTTCTTCTGGAAGCGCGAGACGCGGCCGCCGCGATCCATGATCTGGGCGTTGCCGCCGGTCCAGGCCGGGTGCGACTTCGGGTCGATGTCGAGGTTCAGCGTGTCGCCTTCCTTGCCCCAGGTGGAGCGGGTCAGGTACTCGGTTCCGTCGGTCATCACGACCTTAATCGTATGATAATCTGGATGAATTTCGGCTTTCATGGCAATTCCTAGGGCGACCTGCGCCTTGCTTGAGTGGCTATCGAATGACGGATTTGGCCGGCTCTATACCCCAGCGGACCCTTCAAAACAAGCCATTGTGGGCAAAGGAGAACCGGGCCGTCCCCTAAGGGACATCCCGGATTTGCCACTCCCCCCGCACCGGCCTATGTGGAGCACATCTGTCTCCCTGGGTCCGATCTCATGAGCGCTGTGGAACGGCTTGACGACCAGTACCGCGACGAGCGCGATGCCGCGCCGCCTGAGGCCCCGTCCATCGAAGCCGAGCTGATCGAGCAGCCCGCCAAGGGCCGCGCCAAGCTGCGGCCGCTGCTCGCGCTCGCGCCCTATGTGGCCCGCTATCGCGGCCGGGCCGCGCTCGCCTTCGTCGCGCTCACGATCGCCGCGCTGACCACGCTGCTGGTGCCGGTCGCGGTGCGCCGGATGATCGATTTCGGCCTGACGCCTGAGGGCATCGAGCTGATCAACAGCTACTTCTCGGTGATGATCGCGGTCGTCGCCGTGCTCGCGCTGGCAAGCGCCGCGCGCTACTACCTCGTGATGACGATCGGCGAGCGCATCGTCGCCGACCTCAGGCGCGATGTCTTCGCTCATTTGCTGTCGCTGTCGCCCGCCTTCTTCGATTCCGCGCGCAGCGGCGAATTGATCTCGCGGCTCACCGCCGACACCACCCAGCTCAAATCCGCCGTCGGCGCCTCGGTGTCGATCGCGCTGCGCAACCTGATGATGTTCTTCGGCGCGGTGGCGATGATGGTCATCACCAGCCCGAAGCTGTCGGGCTTCGTGCTGCTGGCCATTCCCCTGATCGTGCTGCCGCTGGTCGCCTTCGGGCGCTGGGTGCGGCGTCTGTCGCGCAATGCGCAGGACACGCTCGCCGAGGCCTCCGCCTATGCGGGCGAGCTGGTCGGCGCGATCCGCACCGTGCAGGCCTATACCAGCGAAGGGTTGGCTGCGAAGCGCTTCGGCGGCGAGGTCGAGCAAGCCTATGAAGCCGCGCGCACCTCGACGCAGGCGCGCGCCGTGCTCACCGCCATCATCATCTTCATCGTGTTCGCAAGCGTGGTCGCGATCCTCTGGATCGGCTCGCATGACGTGCTCACCGGCGCGATCTCGCCGGGCCGGCTCGGCCAGTTCGTGCTTTATGCCGCGTTCGCGGCCGCCGGCCTCGGCCAGCTCAGCGAGGTCTGGGGCGAAGTCTCGGCGGCCTCAGGCGCTGCCGAGCGGCTGTTCGAGATCCTGCATGTGCAGCCCGACATCAAGGCGCCCGCCTCACCGCGCGCGCTGCCGGTGCCGGCGCGCGGCGAGGTCGGGTTCGACCAGGTCAGCTTCGCCTATCCGGCACGGCTCGACGTCAAGGTGCTCGACGCCGTGTCGTTCACCGTGCGGCCCGGCGAGAAGGTCGCGATCGTCGGTCCCTCCGGCGCCGGCAAGAGCACGATCTTTCATCTGCTGCTGCGCTTCTACGATCCGCGCAGCGGCGCGATCTCGCTCGACGGCGTGCCGGTCAGGTCCGCCGATCCCCGTGATTTCCGTTCCCGCATCGCGCTGGTGCCGCAGGAATCGAACGTGTTTGCCGCGAGTGCCCGCGAGAACATCCGCTTCGGCCGGCCCGATGCGACCGACGCCGAGGTCGAGCGCGCCGCCGAGCTCGCGCATGCCGCCGAGTTCGTCCGTCGCCTGCCCGAAGGCTTCGACACCCCGCTCGGCGAGCGCGGCGTGACGCTGTCCGGCGGCCAGCGCCAGCGCATCGCGATCGCGCGCGCGATCCTGCGCGATGCGCCGCTGCTGCTGCTCGATGAAGCCACCTCCGCGCTCGACGCCGAAAGCGAGACGCTGGTTCAGACCGCACTCGAAGAGCTGATGAAGCACCGCACCACGCTGGTGATCGCCCACAGGCTTGCCACCGTGCTCTCCTGCGACCGCATCCTGGTGATGGACCAGGGCAAGATCGTCGAGCAGGGCACGCATGCCGAGCTGGTGGCTGCGAACGGGCTCTATGCGAGGCTCGCGAGGCTGCAGTTCGAGGGGGCGTGACGAGCGAGACACCCGCCGGCTGCCCTAAATTCGGTGTCGTCCCGGCGAAGGCCGGGACCCATAACCCCAAGAAGAAGTTTGTCGAAGACTCGTAGTGAAGAGTCCTCTCACGGTACGGTCACCTGCGCCTATCGATAGATCACGCGGTATGGGTCCCGGCCTTCGCCGGGACGACGCCGGAGAGATTGGCGCGCGCCTACGGCCTCCACACCATCTTCAGCACCGGCCGTCCCGAGGTCGGATTCACGTCGTCGCCGGCATGCGCAAAGCCGTTGCGCTCGTAGAAGCGGATCGCGCGCGTGTTGTCCTTGTTGACGAGCAGCGTGACACCAGAAGGTGACAGGCGCTTGGCTTCCTCCACCAGCAGCCGCGCGGCATCCGAGCCCCAGGATGCGGGATCGACCACGAGCTGGTCGAGATAGCCCTCGCCGTCGATGGTGACGAAGCCGGTCAGCGCGCCGTCCGCTTCCGCAACCACGATCGAGGCCTTCGGCACCAGATCCTTGCGCCAGCGCTCGCGCCACCAGTCCAGCCGCGCCGCGAAGTTGATCTGCGGGTAGGCCTGCTGCCAGGTGCGATGCCAGAGGTCGATGGCGGCGGCTTCGTCCTCGGCGCGATAGGGGCGGAGGTGGAGGGCGCTCACTACCGCTCCGTCAGCTTCAGCTCGATGCGGCGGTTGCGCTTGTAGGCGTCCTCCGTGTTGGCGGTGTCGAGCGGCTGGAATTCACCGAAGCCGGCGGCGACGAGGCGCTGGGCCGGCACGCCGAGCGAGATCAGGTACTGCACCACCGAGATCGCGCGCGCCGCGGACAGGTCCCAGTTCGACTTGAAGCTCGCACCGCTCACCGGGCGCACGTCGGTATGACCGTCGACGCGCAGCACCCAGGCGATCTCGGCCGGGATCTTCTTGTCGAGCTCGATCAGCGCGTTCGCCACCGTGTCGAGCTCGGCGCGCCCCTCTGGCAGGAGCGTCGCCTGGCCCGTGTCGAAGAACACTTCGGACTGGAATACGAAGCGGTCGCCGACGACGCGGATGTCGGGGCGGTTGCCGAGGATGGCGCGCAGCCGGCCGAAGAATTCCGAGCGGTAGCGCGACAATTCCTGCACGCGCTGCGCCAGGGCGACATTCAAGCGAGAGCCCAGATCGGCGATCCGGTTCTGCGATTCCTTGTCGCGCTTCTCGCTGGCGTCGAGCGCCTCTTCCAGCGCGGCGAGCTGCCGCCGCAGCGCGCTGATCTGCTGGTTCAGCACCTCGATCTGCGCCAGCGCCCGCGCCGAGACCGCCTTCTCCGAGTCCAGCGCCTTGCCGAGTTCGGTGGACTTGCCCTGCGCGTCGTTGCCGGCGGCAGCCAGGCCGTCATAGAGGCCCTTGATGCGGTCGCGCTCGGACTCCGCCGAGGCGAGGCCGGCCTTCAATTGCGAGACCTGGTCGTCGAGCGTGAGCTTGCCGAGCTTCTCTAGCGAGAGCAGCTCGTTGAGCTGGGCGATCTTGGCGTTGAGCTGCTCCAGCGCCTTGTCCTTGCCGCTCACCTCCTGCGACAGGAAGAACTGCACGACCAGGAACACCGACAGCAGGAACACGATCGACAGCACCAGCGTCGACAGCGCGTCGACGAAGCCGGGCCAGTAGTTGAAGGCGCCGTCGCTGCGGCGGCCGCGCGCTAGAGCCATGTCGCTAACCCTTCTCGGGCTGGCGCGCGAGCCGCTCCAGCAGGCGCCGGATCTCGCGGTTCTGCTCGCCCTGGCCGTCGGCCCATTCGCGGATCATCTGCTGCTCGGTGCGCATGTGCGAGACCAGCGCCTGGATGGCTTCGGCAAGGCTCGCCATCGCCGCCGTGGTGCCGCGGCTGGCGCTGCCTTCCTCCAGCACGGAGCGCAGCCGCTCGACGGCCGCCTGAAGCTCGCCGCTGGCAACACCCCCGCCGGTGGCGGCCACGGTCACTTCGCCGCGGCCATATTCGCGCACGGTGGTGGCGAGCCAGTCCTCGAGGTCGGTGTAGAAGCGGTTCTGGGCCTGGCTCGATTGCAGGTCGAGGAAGCCGAGGATCAGCGAGCCGGCGAGGCCGAACAGGGAGCTCGAGAACGAGATGCCCATGCCGCCGAGCGGGGCGGCGAGGCCCTCCTTCAGCGTGTCGAACAGCGCCCCGGAATCGCCGCCGACCTTGAGCCCGTCGATCACCTTGCCGACCGAGCCGACGGTCTCGATCAGGCCCCAGAAGGTGCCGAGCAGGCCGAGGAAGACGAGCAGGCCGGTCATGTAGCGGGAGATGTCCCGGGCCTCGTCGAGGCGGGTCGCGATCGAATCGAGCAGGTGCCGCATCGTGGTCTGGGTGATCGTCATCCGCCCGGTGCGCTCGCCGCCCAGGATCATGGCCATCGGCGCCAGCAGCTTGGGGTGCCGGGCCGGGGCAAGGCCGGGATCGGCGATGCGGAAATTATTGACCCAGGACACCTCTGGGTAGAGCCGGATGACCTGGCGGAAGGCCAGCACGATGCCGATGAACAGCACCGCCCCGATCAGGGCGTTGAGGCCCGGATTGGCGAAGAAGGCCTGGATGATCTGCTTGTAGAGCACCACGCCCACCAGTGCGCAGAGCACCAGGAAGACCAGCATCCGCACCAGGAAGACGCTGGGCGAGGATAGCTTGGTGTATTCGATGTCCATGGGGGAGCGGGGCGAGGCGCCTGACGGCATGTCCGGTGTCATCCGTTACGAAAGCTTGCTTGCGGCGCGCACTATGGCACAGCGCCAGCCCAAAAAAAGCGCCGGATGCGCGGATTCCGTGGAGAGCTTCCGGAACCCAAAGCCGAAACCGCGCTTTGATAAGGACGTATTTTGCAAAACTTCGGCAATCCGCAGGCTTAGGTCGGATTTTTTGCATGGTGACGGATCTCGGGGGACTGGACGTCATCGCGCCGTTGCTCGCGGTCCTGATGGCGTTCGCCTGCATCCGGCCGGGCGGCAACGCCCGAACCTGCCCGTTGCTTCTTCCGCGTCCCGAACCAGACATGACCAGGGGAGTGGCCGCATGAGCGTCGTTTCCGCGATCATCGGGACTGCCGAACGCGTGCCGCTGCCTGATGTCGTGATCCGCGCCGCGATCCAGCGTCTGTGCTCGCGGACGGCGACCCGCATCTCCGCCCTCGGCGCGGACGACGAGGCCGCCTTCGCCGGGCGGATGATGCTGCGGCCGATCGCCGAGGACGTCGATGCCGCCAATGCCGGGCACGACGAGGCGCCCGCATCCTTCATCGCGCAGGCGCTCGGCCCCAACCGCAAATACTCGTCCTGCTTCTACACGACCGATGCGACCACCCTGCGGGAGGCGGAAGAGGAGGCGCTGCGCCAGACCGTCGCGCATGCCGGTCTCGCCGACGGGCAGACCATCCTCGAGCTCGGCTGCGGGTGGGGCTCGCTGTCGCTCTGGACGGCGCGGCAGTTTCCGCATGCCAAGGTGACGGCGGTGTCGAACTCGCAAGGCCAGCGGGCCTATGTCGAGGAGCAGGCGCGGCTGCGCGGGCTTTTGAACCTGCGCGTGGTCACCGCCGACATGAACGTGTTCGCGCCCGAGGGCCAGTTCGACCGCATCGTCTCGGTCGAGATGTTCGAGCACGTGATGAACTGGCGCAAGCTGATGACGCGCCTGCGGTCATGGCTCGCGCCCGAGGGGCGCCTGTTCATGCACATCGTTACCCATCGTTCCGGCTCCCATCTGTTCGACCGGGCCAATCGCGAGGACTGGATTGCGCAGCACGTCTTCACCGGCGGGCTGATGGCGAGCCATCACCTCGTCAGGCAATTCGACGACATCTTCACGGTCGAGAAGGAATGGTGCTGGAGCGGCACGCATTATCAGCGCACCGCCAACGACTGGCTCGCCAATTTCGATGCCCATCGCGACGCGATCGAGGCTTCCTTGCGCAACGTCCATGGCGACGAGACCGCCTTGTGGATGCGGCGCTGGCGCTGGTTTTTCCTCGCGACATCGGGCCTGTTCGGCTACGCCGGCGGAACGGAATGGGGCGTCAGTCACTACCGGATGAAGGCGGCGGATGAGGGGGTCTCATAGTCCCGCGTGCCCAGCGCATGCATGAGGTCCGCTGTGCCCCCATAGCGGCGCGATGGCGGACCTCATCCGAGGTCCGAATTGGGGCCAATTCCAGACATTCCTAGGGGGCCGCAGTGTCTTCGTGCGACGCCACCTGTTTCCCGGATGCGTCAGGTGACGTAGAATGTCGCTGCCCCTTGAAGCGGGACGTGCCGAAATCACCGTCCGGGCAAACGAGAGCACGGGTGCTATCGGCAGGCACACTCCTCTTAGAGACCGTTCTTTTTTCGGTCTCGCACCACCGTTCACCACGAACTTTGCGCGCTGCGTTTGCGGCGGCTCGTTCGAGTAATGTCGGGAGGAAAGCAATGAGCAAGGTCAATCGAAGGTCCGCACTGGGAATCGGGTTGGCTGCAGTTTCGGCTGCCATGGTCAAGCCAGCGGCCGCTCAAGCCACAAGCTACAAGGATACGACGCCTTGGCCAGGTGTCGTGGTGCGTGAATATGAAGGCGAAACACCATCCCTGATCCCAGGTTTTAAGACCGTCTCAATGCGCGATATCATTATGCAGCCGGGGTCGAAGACCATGGGCCCCCCGATGATGAATGCCATGGTCTGCCATGTCACCGAAGGGGAGCTTCGGCTTGAGCAGGAGGGAAAGACCTTTACGGGCAAGAAGAATTTTGTCTGGACCTGCAACAAGGAAACAAAAGAACAGGCGTACAACGACGGGAATGTGGTCGCGATTATGCGGATCACCGACCTGAAAGCTTAAGGCTCGTTTCTTCGCAAGAGATCTATTGTGGGAGCGGATGGCGCATGCGACGACGCGCCATCCGCGTGCAGGACCGCTTCGGGTCACGAGCGGTGATGCTATGATTGATCGCAAAACTTCCGCTTGGCCGTCAGTAGCTGAATGTCGTTTGCGCCCTCGTGAACGCACGTCCCGGCTCGAAACGTTTGATTGCGATGTTCTGTCGCAGCGCGCGGCGATGGAACTCGACTCACAATCCGGTGAGAGCCGGAAAGTGACCTGAACTCAGCACGATAGGTCATGTGACATTGGGCCGCCCGCGCCACGCGTTGCATCGCAGCAGGCGCATTCTATTTTGACGACATCAGCCGCGCGTGATTTGCCCAGAACGGGCCCGCGCGGAGCGTGACCAGTTTCAACAACTTCGGGGCACTTAACTTCATGTCAGGACTTCGTGCGCGATCGGCATGCGTTGCAATGATGCTCGCGGCCTTTGCGCCGCTGCTCGCGGGCTGCGAGGAATCCAGCTCGGCCGTGTCCGCCGCCCAGCCTGCCGATCCTGACGTCAGCATCGTCGTCGTCAAGCAGCAAGCCCGCGCCGTGGTGCGCGAATTGCCCGGCCGCATCGCGCCGACGCGCGTCTCCGATGTGCGGCCGCGCGTCTCCGGGATCGTGGTCGAGCGCCTGTTCCGCCAGGGCAGCGAGGTCAAGGCGGGTGATGCGCTCTATCGCATCGATCCGCGTCCGTTCGAGGTCGAGGTGATGGCCAACGAGGCGGCGGTCGCCAAGGCCGAAGCCGGATTGATGCAGGCCAAGCAGCAGGCGCACCGTATCGCCACGCTCACCAGCCAGCGTGCAGCGCCCGAAGCCGAGAACGAGAAGGCGGTTGCCGCCGAACGCCAGGCCCATGCCGAGGTCGAGGGCCGCAAGGCCGACCTCGCGCGTGCCAAGCTCAATCTCGACTATGCCACCGTGCGCGCGCCGATCGACGGCGTGGTTGGTGCAGCGCTCGTCAGCGAAGGCGCGCTCGCCGTGCAGAACGAGACCAACCTCGCCACCATCCAGCAGCTCGATCCGATCTATGCCGACTTCACCCAGTCGGTGAACGAGCTCAACCAGCTCCGCCGCGCCTTCGAGAGCGGCGATCTCGATCGCATCGAGGCCGATGCCGTCAAGGTGCGCCTCGTGCTCGACGACAACACCCTTTATTCGCTCGACGGCAAGCTGCTGTTCTCTGAAGCCAAGGTCGACGCCCATACCGGCCAGGTGACGCTGCGCGGCGAGTTCCGCAATCCGAAGCGCGAGCTGTTGCCGGGCATGTATGTCCGCGTCCGGCTCGACCAGGGCCTCGATAGCGACGCCATCGCGGTGCCGCAGCAGGCGATCCAGCGCAATGGCGGCGGCGGCAGCGAGGTGTTCGTCGTCAAGGACGACAACCGCATCGCGGTGCAGCCGGTCCGCACCGGCTCGGTGCAGGACGGCATCTGGTTCGTCACCGACGGCCTCAAGGCCGGCGACAAGGTCGTGGTCGAAGGCTTCCAGAAGTTCGCGGCCGGCGACAAGGTCAAGCCGCAATCCTGGTCGGAGGCGGACGCGACCGCGGACAACCGTCACGCCCAGAAGCTGACGCGGTAACGTGCCATGGCGAGTTTCTTCATCGACAGGCCGATCTTCGCCTGGGTCGTGGCGCTGTTCATCTGTCTGATCGGCGCGATCTCGGTGCCGCTGCTGCCGATCGCGCAATACCCGATCATCGCGCCGCCCTCGATCTCGATCTCGACCAGCTATCCCGGCGCCTCGCCGGAGAACCTCTACAACAGCGTCACGCGCCTGATCGAGGAGGAGCTCAACGGCGCCTCCGGCATCCTTAATTTCGAATCGACCAGCGACTCGCTCGGCCAGGTCGAGATCATCGCCAATTTCCAGCCCGGCACGGATACCAGCGCGGCGTCCGTCGAGGTGCAGAACCGCATCAAGCGCGTCGAGGCGCGGCTGCCGCGCGCGGTGATCCAGCAGGGCATTCTGATCGAGGAAGCCTCGAGCGCGGTGCTCCAGATCATCACGCTGAACTCGACCGACGGCAGCCTCGACGAGGTCGGCCTCGGCGACTTCATGATCCGCAACGTGCTCGGCGAGATCCGCCGCATCCCCGGCGTCGGCCGCGCCACGCTGTATTCGACCGAGCGCTCGCTTCGCGTCTGGGTCGATCCGGCCAAGCTCGTCGGCTATGGACTGACCGCCGAGGACGTCAACAAGGCGATATCGGCGCAGAATGCGCAGGTCGCCTCGGGCAGCATCGGCGCCGAGCCGTCGACGTCGACCCAGCGCACCTCCGCGCTGGTGCTGGTCAAGGGCCAGCTCTCGTCCCCCGATGAATTCGGCGCCATCATCCTGCGCGCCAATGCCGACGGTTCGACCGTGCGCCTGCGCGACGTCGCGCGCATCGAGGTCGGCGGCCTCAGCTACCAGTTCAATACGCGCCTGAACGGCAAGCCGACCGCGGGCCTGTCCGTGCTGATGTCGCCGACCGGCAATGCGCTGGCGACCGCGAGCGCGGTCGAAGAGAAGATGAAGGAGCTGTCGCGCTTTTTCCCGGCCAACATCTCCTACGAGATCCCCTACAACATCACGCCCGTGGTCGAGGCCTCGATCAAGAAGGTGCTGTCGACGCTGGTCGAAGCCGTGGTGCTGGTGTTCGTGGTGATGTTCCTGTTCCTGCAGAACATCCGCTACACCATCATTCCGACCATCGTGGTGCCGGTGGCGCTCCTGGGCGCCTGCACCACGCTGCTGCTCGCCGGCTACTCCATCAACATGCTCTCGATGTTCGGCATGGTGCTTGCCGTGGGCATCCTCGTCGACGATGCCATCGTCGTGGTCGAGAACGTCGAGCGCATCATGAGCGAGGAGGGGCTGCCGCCGAAGGAGGCGACGCGCAAGGCGATGTCGCAGATATCGGGCGCCATCATCGGCATCACGCTGGTGCTGATGGCGGTGTTCGTGCCGATGGCGTTCTTCCCCGGTTCGGTCGGCATCATCTACCGCCAGTTCTCGGTGACCATGGTGGCCGCGATCGGCTTCTCCGCCTTCCTCGCGCTGTCGCTGACGCCGGCGCTGTGCGCGACCCTGCTCAAGCCCGTCGCGGCCGGTCACGGCCACGCCAAGAAGGGCGTGTTCGGCTGGTTCAACCGCATGCTCGAAGGCGGCAAGGAAGGCTATTCCCGCACCGTCGGCTTCTCGCTGAAGCGCACCGGCCGGCTGATGCTGGTCTATGTCGCGCTGCTCGTCGGCCTGTCCTGGGCCTTCGTCAACTTGCCAGGCGGCTTCCTGCCCGTCGACGACCAGGGCTTCGTCACCACCGACGTGCAGACGCCGTCGGATTCGTCCTACGCCCGCACCGAAGCCGTGATCGAGAAGGTGGAAAAATATCTGGCGCAGCGGCCGGGCGTCGACAACGTCACCTTCCTCACCGGCTTCAGCTTCTCCGGTCAGGGCATGAACACCGCGCAGGCCTTCATCACCTTGAAGGACTGGTCGGAGCGTGGGCCGAAGGAGTCGGCCGCCGCGATCGTTGCCGACATCAACCGCGATCTGTCGTCGTCGATCCGCGATGCGAAGATCTCCGCGCTGCAGCCGCCGCCGATCGACAATCTCGGCAACTCCTCGGGCTTCTCGTTCCGTCTCCAGGACCGCGGCCAGAAGGGCTATCCGGCCCTGATGCGCGCCGCCGACCAGCTCATCGCGGAAGCCAATGCGAGCCCGGTGCTGCAGAAAGTCTATGTCGAGGGCCTGCCCGAGGCGGGCGTGGTCAATCTCGTGATCGATCGCGAGAAGGCCGGCGCCTTCGGCGTCACCTTCGAGGACATCAACAACACCATCTCGACCAATCTCGGCTCGAACTACATCAACGACTTCCCGAACCGCGGTCGCATGCAGCGCGTCGTGGTGCAGGCCGACGCCCGCGACCGCATGCGCACCGAGGACATCCTCAACTACAACGTCAAGAACAGCCGCGGCCAGCTCGTGCCGTTCTCGTCGTTCACCACGGTGGAGTGGGCACGCGGCCCGACACAGATCGCCGGCTTCAACTACTACCCGGCGGTGCGCATCTCCGGTGAGGCCAAGCCCGGCTTTACCTCGGGCGACGCCATCGCCGAGATGGAGCGCCTTGCCGGCAAGCTGCCGCGCGGCTTCGGCTATGAATGGACCGGCCAGTCGCTCCAGGAGAAGCTGTCGGGCTCGCAGGCGCCGTTCCTGCTCGCGCTCTCGGTGTTCGTGGTGTTCCTGTGCCTCGCCGCGCTCTACGAGAGCTGGACCATTCCGCTCGCGGTGCTGCTCACCGTGCCGCTCGGCATCGTCGGCGCCGTGATCGCGGCGATGCTGCGCGGCCTGCCCAACGACGTCTATTTCACCGTCGGCCTGATCACCATCATCGGGCTCGCGGCCAAGGACGCGATCCTGATCATCGAGTTCGCCAAGGATCTGCGCAAAGAAGGCAAGCCGCTGGTGGACGCGACCATCGAGGCCTGCCGCCTGCGCTTCCGCCCGATCCTGATGACCGGCCTTGCCTTCATCTGCGGCGTGCTGCCGATGGCCATCGCCCACGGCGCCGGCGGCGCCAGCCAGCAGGCGCTCGGCAGCATCGTCATGGGCGGCATGATCGCGGTGGTGATCCTGGCGCTGCTGATGGTGCCGGTGTTCTTCGTCTCCGTGCAGCGCGTGCTGGCGGGTGATCGGGAGAAGGTGGCGGCGGAGGGCGAGGCCTACGGGCCGCCGGCGCCGGTGAAGCTATAGGGCAAACTGTCATTCCGGGGCGCGCATCGCGCGAACCCGGAATCCATCGCGCCACCATTGACTCGGATCAATGGATTCCGGGCTCGCGCCAAGAGGCGCGCCCCGGAATGACCACGTGGGGGGCGGCGCGCTACGCAGGCTTCCGCAAAATCTTCACCAATTCCCCGTGCACGAACTCATTCCCGCACACCACGTGCCCGGTCACCAGCGCATCGCCTGTCGTGTCGATGTCGCTCACCGTTCCGCCTGCCTCGCGCACCATGATCATGCCGGCGGCGATGTCCCAGGATTGCAGGTTGCGCTCCCAGTAGCCGTCGAGGCGGCCGGCGGCGACGAAGGCGAGGTCGAGGGAGGCGGCGCCGAAGCGGCGCAGGCCCGCGACGCGGTCCTGGATCGCGGTCATCTCGCGGCGGAATTCCTCGTGGTCGCCGCGGCCGATATGGGGCAGGCCGCAGGCCACCACGCATTCGTTGAGCTGCCGGCGGCCGGCCACGCGCAGGCGCTGGTCGTTGAGGAAGGCGCCCTTGCCGCGCTCGGCGATGTAGAGCTCGTCATTGGCGGGGTTGTAGATCACGCCGGCGATCACCGTGCCCTCGCGGGCGAGGCCGATCGAGATCGCAAATTGCGGGATGCCGTGCAGGAAGTTGGTGGTGCCGTCGAGCGGATCGACGATCCAGGTGTGGCTCTTGTCGGTGCCCTCGCGGGTGCCGCCTTCCTCGCCGATGAAGCCGTAGCCGGGCCGCGCCTTGGCGAGGTCCTGGTAGAGGATCTCCTCGGCGCGCTTGTCGGCGAGCGAGACGAAATTCGCCGGTCCCTTCAGCGAGACCTGGAGATGTTCGATCTCGCCGAGATCGCGTTTGAGGCTGCGGCCGGCGCGGCGCGCGGCCTTGACCATGACGTTGATAGTGGCGGAATACAGCATGAGCTTCCGGTCTTGATCGGGGAAATGGCGCGAAAACGCGCCTGTTTGGGGGATTGGGTGCCCTGTGCGGGGCCCAACGTCAAGTCATTGCGTCAGGTCATTTGGCGCCGAGCCATTTCCTGGCGGCGGCCTCGGCCTTGGCCCGGTCCTCGGCCGGCAGATCGGACAATTGCTTGTCGAGCTCCGGATCGCCCTTGCCGGCGGTCTTGGCCACCAGGTGCCATTTGAACCCCTCGACCTTGTCCACGGGCGTGCCCATGCCGTTGATCAGCACCCAGGCCAGGCGGTTCTGCGCGATCGCGCTGCCCTGGCGGGACGCCTTGCGGAGCAGGGCGACGGCCGCCGGCTGGTTCTTCGGCGTGCCGGTGCCGTTGAACAGCGCGATGGCATATTCGACCTCGGCATCGACATTGTCGGTCAGCGAGGCCGCCTGGAGCAGCCGCACAGCGCGTTCCGGGTCCTTCGGCACGCCGGTGCCTTCCTTGTAGAAGGTCGCCAGCGCGTATTGCGCCTCGGGCAGGCCGGCGTCCGCCGCCTGCCGCAGCAGCTCGGCGGAACGCTTGACGTCCTGCGGCAGGGTCTGGCCGTCGAGATAGAGCAAAGCGAGGTTATAGGCAGCCTTGGGCTCGCCGAGCTTGGCGGCGGAAGCCATCAGCTTCACCGCCTCGCCCTTGTCGACCGGGCCGCCGCGGCCGGCGATGCGCATCATGGCGAGCGCGAACATCGCCTCGCGGTCGCCGGCGTCGGACGCACGCTTGTACCATTCGAGCGCCTTGGCGTAGTCGCGCTTGATGCCCATGGCGTTGGAATAGAGCTCGCCCAGCATGGTCATCGCCTTGGGATCGCCCGCCTGGGCGCGGGCGGTGGCGAGCTCGAACGCGGTCTTGTACTGGCCGCGCTGGTAGGCGCCGAACACCAGGTCGACATTGGAATTGTCGGTCGGAGGCGCCGGGATCACGGTCGCGGGCAGCGCCGGCTTGGGGGAGGCGGACGGCTTCGGTGCCGGCGCGGCCTCCTTCTTCTTGGGGGGCGGCTTGGCTTTCTGCTTCTCGGCCGGCGGGCTCGGCGTCGTGGCCGGCGGCGTGATCTGGAGTTGCGCGGCCGCGGGCACCGTGAGCAGCAGCGTGGCCAGGATGGTGATGCGCGGGAGCTTCATGTCGGGCGCTAGCCGTGCTCGCCCGCGGGATTTTGGCTTGCGAGCGCAGCCGCATGGGCCTTCTTGATCGTGGCGTCGGCCTCGATCAGTGCGGCCTTGGCCCCGCGCGGATCGGCCCAGACGAACTCGCCGACCAGCACGAAATCGGCGCCGCTGGCGGCGAAGTCGTAGGCCTCTTCCAGCGAGGTCGCAAAGCCGACGCAGGGCGGCTCGAACAGCTCGGCCCACCAGTCCAGCCGCTCGGCGATCGCCTCGGACGACGGACGCTGGCCCTTTGCATCGGGCTCGCCGAACAGCAAATAGTCCGCGCCAATTTCGCCCGCATCCATGGAATGGTGCCGTGTCGTCAGCCCGCCGACGCCGGCGATGCGATCGGGCTTGAGCGATGGCAGCGCCTCTTTCAGCGCGGCGATGCCGGGCAGGTGCGCGCCGTCGGCGCCGCCGCGCGCGACCAGTTCGGCATGGCCGTCGATCAGCAGCGCGGCGCCGGCCTTCTGGACCGGCGGCGCGAGTGCCTTGATGCGCGAGATCATGGTGCGCTGGTCGGTCTCCTTCAGCCGCACCAGCACGGCCGCGACGTCGGCGGCGGCGAGCAGGCCCGGCAACTCGGCGACGAGCGAAGCCGGGTCATCGATAACAGGCGTCGCGAGATAAAGGCGCGGCGCCGGGCGCGGCGGAGGCGATTTGTTCGACAAGGTCTAGGCCGCTTTCTTTTCCAGGCTGCTTTGCCATTCGCCTTTGGAGGCGAGGCCGTTCATTCGTGCACGATGGCTGAAGGCGCGCTGGCCGGCCGCGACGTTCTCGGCCTTGCCGGACCATGCCTTCTGCGGCGCGGCCTGGAGCGCGCGGCCGTAGGAGAAGGTCAGGCCCCAGGGCAGCGGGCCGAGCTTGTGCATGGCGTTGAGATGCGCGGTTGCCTCTTCGTCCGACTGGCCGCCGGAGAGGAAGGCGATGCCGGGCACCGCCGCCGGCACACAGGCCTTGAGCAGCCGTATCGTCTTCTCCGCGACCTCCTCGACGGGGGCCTGCTTCGCGCACTTCTTGCCTGAGATCGCCATGTTCGGTTTCAGCACCATGCCTTCGAGCGCGACGCGCTGCACGCGCAATTCCTGAAACGTCTTGTTGAGCACGCGCTGCGTGACCTCATAGCAGCGGTCGATGTCGTGATCGCCGTCCATCAGCACTTCCGGCTCGACGATCGGCACGATCTGCGCGGCCTGGCACAGCGCGGCATAGCGCGCCAGTGCGTGGGCGTTGACGCTGATCGCCGTCATCGAAGGA
The DNA here is from genome assembly GCF_000011365.1 of Bradyrhizobium diazoefficiens USDA 110. GTDB lineage: Bacteria > Pseudomonadota > Alphaproteobacteria > Rhizobiales > Xanthobacteraceae > Bradyrhizobium > Bradyrhizobium diazoefficiens. The sequence continues at coordinate 1,657,413 of NC_004463.1, forward strand.
ATGCCGCTGCCGATGTCGATCACCGCGCGCCATTTGGCGAAGCGCGCGCCGCGCTCGTAATACTTCTTCAGCCGCTCGGCGAGCTTGTCGAGCCCGACGGTGACGAGCTCGCCGGGGCACATCGGCAAGCCTTGCGTGCCTTCGTCGACCTTGATGCCCGGGATGGCGCCGCTACTCTCGATCAGCTTGACCAGGGGCGTACCGTCCTTTGCATCCTGCCAGATCGTCTCGTCATAGAGGATCACGCCGGAGATGTACTGGCTCATGGCTTCCCTGGATCGGAACAGCATCTCGCGGTAGTCGCGCCGGTTCGATTCCGTCGATTCCACGCCGATCGCGTCGAAGCGCTTCTTGATGGTGCCGGAGGATTCGTCGGCGGCAAGGATGCCCTTGCCGGGCGCGACCATGGCGGTCGCGATCCTGTTGAGCTCAGTCAGATCCATCGAGAGGTCCTCCCAAAACGATTCTGCCCTTGCCCGTGAAAATAGACCGTTCTCGGGCAAATGCCGAGTTAACGTTCGTCGCAGGGGTAAGGGGGTTCTCTGTCATTCCGGGATGCGCCGAAAGGCGCAGGCCCGGAATCCATAACCCCAGGCTGTGGTTATGGATTCCGGGCCCACGCTTCGCGTGTCCCGGAATGACGGGAGGGTGTGTCCGGAGGCCTTACGCCACCGCGCGATCGCTACGCGACGCGGGGGTCGAGCTCGCCCTTGGCGTAGCGCTTGGCCATCTCGGCGGTGGTCAGGACCTTCTTGATCTTGGAGGCCTGGCCGGCGGTGTTGAACTCCTGGAGCCGCTGCTTGCACAGCTTGGTCATCGCTTCCATCGCCGGCTTCAGGTACTTGCGCGGGTCGAACTCTTCCGGATTGTCCTTCAGCACCTTGCGGATCTGGCCGGTCATCGCCATGCGGTTGTCGGTGTCGATGTTGATCTTGCGCACGCCGTTCTTGATGCCGCGCTGGATCTCGGTAACAGGCACGCCCCAGGTCGGCTTCATCTTGCCGCCATAGGTGTTGATGATGTCCTGGAGGTCCTGCGGCACCGACGACGAGCCGTGCATGACGAGGTGCGTGTTCGGCAGCTTGCGGTGGATCTCCTCGATCACCTTCATGGCGAGGATGTCGCCGTCCGGCTTGCGGGTGAACTTGTAGGCGCCGTGGGAAGTCCCCATCGCGATCGCGAGCGCGTCGACCCTGGTCTCCTGCACGAACTTCACGGCCTCGTCCGGATTGGTCAGGAGCTGGTCGTGGCTGAGCTTGCCTTCGGCGCCGTGGCCGTCTTCCTTGTCGCCCATGCCGGTCTCGAGCGAGCCGAGCACGCCGAGCTCGCCCTCGACCGAGATGCCGCCGAGATGGGCCATGTCGGTCACGGTCTTGGTGACGCCGACATTGTAGCCCCAGTCGCCGGGGGTCTTGCCGTCGGCCTTGAGCGAGCCGTCCATCATCACCGAGGTGAAGCCGGCCTGGATCGCGGTCATGCAGGTCGCCGGCTCGTTGCCGTGGTCGAGATGCACGCAGACCGGGATGTGCGGGTAGATCTCGGTCACCGCGTCCATCATGTGCTTGAGCATGACGTCGTTGGCGTAGGAGCGCGCACCGCGCGAGGCCTGGATGATGACGGGCGCATCGACCTGGTTGGCGGCGTCCATGATCGCCAGCGCCTGCTCCATGTTGTTGATGTTGAAGGCCGGTACGCCGTAATCGTTCTCAGCCGCATGGTCGAGCAATTGACGTAACGTGATCCGAGCCATGTGTCTTTTTCTCCGGTTTGGGCCTTCAGGGCCCGCTAGCTACTTGTCGACTGACTACTTGATGCGCAGGACCTCGACGCCGGGCAGTGGCTTGCCTTCCATCCATTCAAGAAATGCGCCACCGGCGGTCGAGACATAGGTGAAGTCACCGGCCACGTGGGCCTGGTTGAGGGCCGCGACGGTGTCGCCGCCGCCCGCGATCGAGATCAACTTTTTCGCCTTGGTGCGCTCGGCGGCGTGCTTGGCGGCCGCGACCGTGCCGCGGTCGAACGGCTGCATCTCGAAGGCGCCGAGCGGCCCGTTCCAGACCAGCGTCGCCGCGTCGTCGATCGCCGCGTGCACGCGCGCGACCGATTGCGGGCCGACGTCGAGGATCATGCCGTCGGCCGGGATCGCATCGAGGCCGTAGGCGTGGGACGGCGCGTTGGCCGCGAAATGATAGGCGACGGTGGCGTCGACCGGCAGGATGATGGCGCAGTTGGCGGCTTCCGCCTTCTCGATGATGCGCAGCGCGGTCGGCGCGAGATCCTTCTCGGCCAGCGACTTGCCGATGCCGACGCCCTGGGCGTGCAGGAAGGTGTTGGCCATGCCGCCGCCGATCACCAGCGCGTCGACCTTGCTGACGAGGTTTTCGAGCAGGTCGATCTTGGTCGAGACCTTGGCGCCGCCGATGATCGCGATGACCGGCTTGGTCGGCGAGCCCAGCGCCTTCTCCAGCGCATCGAGCTCGGCCTGCATGGTGCGGCCGGCATAGGCCGGCAGCTTGTGGCCGAGGCCTTCGGTCGAGGCGTGGGCGCGGTGCGCGGCCGAGAACGCGTCATTGACCCAGATGTCGCCGAGCTTGGCCAATTCCGCGACGAAGGCGGGATCGTTCTTTTCCTCTTCCTTGTGGAAGCGGGTGTTTTCCAGGCACAGGATGTCGCCGTCCTTGAGTGCCGCCACGGCCGTGGCCGCGGGCTCGCCGATGCAGTCGTCGGCAAACGCGACGGGCTTGTTCAGGACCTTCGACAGCGCCTCGGTGACGGGCTTGAGCGACTCCTTGGCATCGCGTCCCTTCGGCCGGCCGAAATGCGCGAGCAGGATCACCTTGCCGCCCTTGTCGGCGAGCTCGGTGATGGTCGGCGCGACGCGCTCGAGCCGGGTTGCGTCGGTGACGCGCCCGTTCTCCATGGGCACGTTGAGGTCGACGCGCAGCAGCACGCGTTTGCCCTTCACGTCGACGTCGTCGAGGGTGCGGAATTTGTTCGCCATGGGATGGCCTCAACCATTTGGACTGTCATTCCGGGGCGCGCTTAGCGCGAACCCTGGTGCGCAGTTGCGCACCTGAGAATCTCGAGATTCCGGGTCTGGTCCTTACGGACCATCCCGGAATGACGAAACCGCTGCGGAGTTAGATCACCTTCGCGATCGCGACCGCGGTGTCGGCCATGCGGTTCGAGAAGCCCCACTCGTTGTCGTACCAGGACATCACGCGCACCAGCGTGCCGTTCTGCACCTTGGTCTGGTCCTCGTGGAAGGTCGAGGAGTGCGGATCGTGGTTGAAGTCGATCGAGACGTTCGGCGCATTGGTGTAGCCGAGGATGCCCTTGAGCTGCTGCTCGGAGGCGCGCTTCATCGCCGCGTTGATTTCCTTCACGTCGGTGGCGCGCTTGGCAATGATCTTGAGGTCGACGACCGAGACGTTCGGGGTCGGCACGCGGATCGCGACGCCGTCGAGCTTGCCCTTCAGTTCCGGCAGCACGAGGCCGATCGCCTTGGCGGCGCCGGTCGAGGTCGGGATCATCGACATCGCCGCCGCGCGGCCGCGATAGAGATCCTTGTGCATGGTGTCGAGCGTCGGCTGGTCGCCGGTATAGGCGTGGATCGTGGTCATGAAGCCGGTCTCGATGCCGACGAGATCGTTCAGGACCTTGGCGACCGGCGCGAGGCAGTTCGTCGTGCAGGAGCCGTTGGAGACGACCAGGTGATCCTTGGTCAGCGTGTCGTGGTTGACGCCGTAGACGATGGTGGCGTCGGCGCCGTCGGCGGGCGCGGAGACCAGCACGCGCTTGGCGCCGGCGGTCAGATGTGCGGAGGCCTTGTCCTTCGAGGTGAAGATGCCGGTGCATTCCAGCGCGATGTCGACGCCGAGATCCTTCCAGGGCAGCTTCGAGGGATCGCGCTCGGCGGTCACCTTGATCTTGCCGCCTCCGAGGCTGATCGAATCACCGTCGACGGTGACGGTGCCGGGGAAGCGGCCGTGAACGCTGTCGAAACGGAGCAGATGGGCATTGGTCTCGACCGGGCCGAGGTCGTTGATGCCGACCACCTCGATATCCTTGCGGCCGGACTCTGCAATCGCCCGCAGGACGTTGCGGCCGATACGACCAAAACCGTTGATTCCAACGCGGACTGCCATCTTTCGTCTCCTTCAATGACCGTTGTCGTCCCGTCGGACGCGCGGCTAACGCGTCAGCGAGGGTTTTTTAGGGCGGACGCCCGGTTCGGCCGGGCGGTGCTTGATCATATGGGACGTTACGTAGTCCTTTTTTTGGCAAGCTCAACTCTCAGGAAACGCGTTTCAGCACGGCGTTAACCGCAGCCTCGGCGGTAATGCCGAAATGCTTGTACAGGTCCTTCGCCGGCGCGCTCGCGCCGAAGGAATGCATGCCGACAAATTCGCCATCCTGGCCGATCACAGCATCCCAGCCCCAGCGCACCGCGGCCTCGATCGCGACCTTCACCGGCGCGTTGCCGATGATCTCGGCGCGCTTGGCTTCTGGTTGCGCTAACAAAAGCTCGAGCGAGGGCACCGACACCACCCGTGACGGGATGCCGCGCTCGGCGAGCTGCTTCTGGGCGGCGACCGCGATTTCGACCTCGGAGCCGGAGGCGAACAGCGTCGCCTTGGCTTCGCCCTGCGCCGGAACCAGCTCGTAGGCACCGGCCGCGCAAGGATTGTCGTTCGGCGCGGTGGTGCGGAGCTGCGGCAGGTTCTGCCGCGTCAGCGCCAGCACCGTCGGGCCGTCGATGCGGTTGAGCGCGAGCTCCCAACACTCGGCGACCTCGATCGAGTCGCAGGGACGGAACACGCGCATGTTTGGAATGGCGCGAAGCGCGGCCAGATGCTCGACCGGCTGATGGGTCGGGCCGTCTTCGCCGAGGCCGATGGAATCGTGCGTCATCACGTAGACGACACCTGTGCCCATCAGCGCGGCAAGGCGCATCGCCGGACGCGCATAATCGGTGAACACCAGGAAGGTCGCGCCGTTCGGCGCGAAGCCGCCGTGCAGGAAGATGCCGTTCATCGCGGCGGCCATGCCATGCTCGCGGATGCCGTAGTGGATGAAGCGGCCCTTCGGTGTCTTGGCCGAGAAGGCGGTCGCCGACTTCGCCTTGTTGTTGTTGGAGCCGGTGAGGTCGGCGGAGCCTGCGAGGAATTCCATCGGCATCGCGCCGGCAATGACTTCGATCACCGCTTCCGAGGATTTGCGGGTGGCCGCAACCAGCGGCTTTTCCAGCAGCTCCTTCTTGTACGCGCGCACCGCCTTTGCGAGCGAGGCCGGACGCTCATGGCGCAGGCGGCGCTCGAACTCGGCGCGCTTGCGGCTGCCGAGCTCGCCGAGCCGTCCTTCCCATTCCTGGCGAGCCGCAGCGCCGCGGCTGCCGGCCGCGCGCCAGGCTTTCAGCACGTCGTCGGGCACCGAGAACGGCTCGAGCGAGATGCCGAGATTTTCCTTGGCGGCCTTGAGCTCCTCGGCGCCGAGCGCCTCGCCGTGCACCTTCGACGTGCCGGCCTTGTGCGGCGCGCCGAAGCCGATGGTGGTGCGGCAGGCGATCAGCGTCGGCTTGTTGGATTTCTTCGCGCGCGTGATGGCCGCCGTGATCGCGGCCTGGTCGTGGCCGTCGATCTTCTCGGCGGCCCAGCCGGCGGACTTGAAGCGCTTCACCTGGTCGACGGAATCGGCGATCGAGGTCGGGCCGTCGATCGAGATGCCGTTGTCATCGTAGAGCACGATCAGCTTGTTGAGCTTCCAGTGCCCGGCCATCGCGATCGCTTCCTGCGACACGCCCTCCATCAGGTCGCCGTCGGAGGCGAGCACGAAGGTGTGGTGATCGACGATCTTCTTGCCGAACTCGGCGGCGAGCATCTTCTCGGCGAGCGCCATGCCGACCGCGGTCGAGATGCCCTGGCCGAGCGGACCGGTGGTGGTCTCGATGCCCTTGGTGTGGAAGTTCTCCGGGTGGCCAGGCGTCAGCCCGCCGAGCTGGCGGAATTGCTTGAGCTGGTCCAGCGTCATGTCGGCATTGCCGGTCAGGTACAGCAGCGAATAGAGCAGCATCGAGCCGTGGCCGGCCGACAGCACGAAGCGGTCGCGGTCCGGCCAGGCGGGCGCGGCGGCGTCGAATTTCAGGAACTGCGTGAACAGCACCGTGGCGATGTCGGCGGCGCCCATCGGCAGGCCGGGATGGCCCGATTTCGCCTTCTCGACAGCGTCCATCGAAAGGCCGCGGATCGCGTTGGCCATACGGGAGTGGTCGACCTGCGTATGGGCCATACGGGAGGCATCGAGCTGCATCATGATGAAAATCCGTCTGGAATGAGGTGCTTGATGGCCGTGTGCGCCGCGCTGGATCGAGCCTGGCGGTCACGGGAGGTTGGGGGCTGGATAGCATCTCGGTTCCGGGAGTCCAAGGCAATCAAACGCCGGTTTGGCCGCAAAAGTTGCTTACGGCATGATCCGGAAAAGCCGCAGCCGCGGATCATGCAGATCTGGAACCAGCCGGCCGCCATGCCGAGGGCCGATCTAGCGGTGCATAGTTTCGCGGCGACATTGCGCTGGGCTAGCTTGCCACGTAAATTTCTGCTTCTAACCGCTTGCCGAACCGAGTCTTTTGCCGGGCGGCAAGCCCCGATGCAAAGGCCACCAAGGTCCGCCGCTGACCGCATGAACGATCGCGTATCCAACAGTTCCGCCATGACGGAGTCCTCCGCCGTCGAGATTGAGATCGCGACCCGCAGGCTCATGGCGGCGCTCGACGCGCTCGAGAGCGCGGTGGAGCGCCGGCGCGACGCCGATCGCGACGAGAACGAGCTCGCCGCGCGAATCCAGGCGCTCGGCGCGGACCGCTCGCGGCTTGCCGATGAGCTCGATGGTGCGCTGGTGAAGGCGCGCAAGCTCGAGCGCACCAATCGCGAGATCTCCGATCGGCTGGATTCCGCGATCGTCACGATACGCTCGGTGCTCGATACCGGAGAGGATGGATGAGCCACATCAACGTCACCATCAACGGCCGGCAATACCGCATGGCCTGCGAGGAGGGGCAGGAGGTGCGGCTGCTCAAGCTCGCCGAAAGCCTGGAGACGCGGATTCAGTCGCTGCGCGGAAAATTCGGCGAGATCGGCGATGCGCGCCTGACCGTGATGGCGGCGCTGACCGTCTGCGACGAGCTGGTCGACGCCGGCAACCGCGTCCGCAGCATGGAGCAGGAATTGACCGAGCTGCGGGATTTCCGCAATGCCGCCGTCGAGCGCGCCAGGATGACGCAGACCGCGGTGGTGAACGCGCTGAACGCCGCAGCCGAACGCATCGAGAAGTCGACCCAGGTCCTGAACCGGACCATCGGAGGCGGAATCGCGATCGGGTAGGGACCGCGGAAGACTCGATCAGTTGGTCCGCTCGATGTAACCGCGGGCTCAACCTCTCCCGCTTGCGGGAGAGGTCGGCGCGAAGCGCCGGGTGAGGGCTCTCACCTCTTGGGGAATCTCAGTGTGGAGACACCCTCTCCCCAACCCTCCCCCGCAAGCGGGGGAGGGAGCGCACTTCCGCCGTGGCGGCAGGAAGGACTGATTTCATTGCACCGAAGCTCGGCAGCCCGTCGGCGGGCTGGTGGTTTGTCAGTATCGTTGTTACATTGCGTGGGCGAGGCTGCGACGCGCGTCCGGAGCCATATATCCCCGGGGCCTTATCGATCCTTTAGGGAACTGTCCCTGGCCGGGCCCGTGGGCCCGGACATATGGTGCCCACCTACTTTCGTAGGGAACTCCGGGATCGAGTGCTTCAACGGCGTCCGCGGCTTCGCACTTTTGTTTGCTTGGTTTGTGCTTGTCTAAATTGCGTCCCCGACACGCTTGCGGTTCAATTGAGTCTCGGTGTCATGCCCGCGAAGGCGGGCATCCAGTACGCCGCGGCGTCTCGGTTCTTGCAACTCGCGTCTCTGGAATACTGGATCACCCGCTTTCGCGGGTGATGACAGCGGAGCGAGGCTCTGCCTTCGGGGGAAAGCGCGCATGTCCAATTCGAAAGCCGAGCTCCGTGCCAAAGCCCTCGCCAAACGCGACGCGCTGAGCGAGAAGAAGCGCGCCGCCGCTGCCACCAAGCTCGCCAAGCGCGGGCTGCCGTTCAAGCTGCTGCCCGGCAGCATCGTCTCCGGCTATTCGCCGATCCGCAGCGAGATCGACCCGATGCAGCTCTTGAGGAAGCTCGCCGAGGAGGGCGCAAGGCTGGCGCTGCCCTGTGTCACCGCGCGCGGCCAGTCGCTGGTCTTCCGTATCTTTCATCCGAACGACCGGCTGATGCTCGGCCCGCTCGGCATTCCCGAGCCGTCGCCGGCAGCAAGCGAAGTCATCCCCGACATCATGCTGACGCCGCTCGCGGCCTTCGACCGGCTCGGCCACCGCATCGGTTATGGTGCCGGGCATTACGACTTCACCTTCGCTCACTTGCGCAAGACCAAGCAAATCGTCGGCATCGGGCTTGCGTTTGCCGCGCAGGAGATCGAGGCGGTTCCGGCACTATCCCACGACGTCGCGCTGGATTATGTGCTAACGGAATCGGACGTGTTCGATTTCCGGAGTTCTGAAGTTGCGCATTCTCTTCGTGGGTGATGTCGTCGGCCGTGCGGGGCGCACGGCCATCGCCGAATATCTGCCCGGCATGGTCAAGGACTGGTCGCTCGATTTCGTCGTCGTCAACGGCGAAAATTCCGCCGGCGGCTTCGGCATCACCGAAGCGATCTATCAGGAGTTTCTCGATGCCGGCGCCGACGCGGTGACGCTCGGCAATCACTCCTGGGACCAGCGCGAGGCCCTGGTGTTCATCGAGCGCGCCGACCGCCTGGTGCGGCCCGCGAACTATCCGCGCGGCACGCCCGGCCGCGGCGCGGCGCTGGTCGAGACCAAGAACGGCAAGCATGCGCTCGTCGTCAATGCTTTGGGCCGCGTCTTCATGACTCCGTTCGACGATCCCTTTGCGGCGCTGGAGCGCGAGCTCGGCGCCTGTCCGCTCGGCGTTGCAGCGGATGCGATCGTCGTCGATTTCCATTGCGAGGCGAGCAGCGAGAAGCAGGGCATCGGCTTCTTCTGCGACGGCCGCGCCAGCCTCGTCGTCGGCACCCACACCCATGTGCCGACCGCCGATCACCAGATCCTCAACGGCGGCACCGCCTACATGACGGATGCCGGCATGACCGGCGACTACGATTCCATCATCGGCATGCAGAAGGAAGAACCGCTGCGCCGGTTCACGTCGGGGATTCCCTCCGGCCGGTTCGAGCCGGCGGCCGGAGTGGCGACGCTCAGCGGCGTTGCGATCGAGACCGACGATGCAACGGGCCTCGCGCTGCGGATCGCGCCGGTGCGCGTGGGCGGCCGGCTGGAGCCGGCGACACCGAGGTTCTGGTTGAGCTGACGGTCGCGCTACACACTCGCTGTCGTCCCGGCGAAAGGCCGGGACCCATAACCCCAGGGAGAAGTGTGGGGCACAGCTCCCACTCCGAGTCTTCGCCACACTACTCCCTGTGGGTATGGGTCCCGGATCTGCGCTTCGCTTGTCCGGGACGACGGCGGAGATTGATGCGCGCGATTGCGCATCAATCTCGCGGCGGATGGCTGCGCGCTACTCCGCCGTCTGCTCCCTCAGCTCCGCCACATCCTTCGCCGTCAGCTTCGAGCCCTTCGCGCCGAACCGCGCCGTCACATAGTTCGCCACCGCCGCGATCTCGTCGTCGGTGTAGGCGTTGCCGAACGCCGGCATCGACAGCGCACCATCAGGCGTATGGCGCCTGGTGCCCGAGATCACGATCTGCGCGACGTTGGTGGCGGTGGGGTCGTTGACGGCCCAGGTGCCGGTGAGTGTCGCCATCGGCGACACCGGGCTCTCGCCGCTCCAGCCGTGGCAGCTGGCGCAGGCGCTGGCGAACACCTTCTTGCCGCGGGCGTCGGCCGTCACGCCGTCCTTGTGCGAGGCGGGCGCGACCGGCGCCGTGGTGGCGGGGAGGTCGGGCGAGGGCTGCGGCGGCACGCTGCGCAGGTAAGCAACGATGCTGCTTATGTCCTCGGGGGCGAACTGGCTGAAGCTGTGGTCGACGGCTTCACCCATCGGACCCGAGGCCGAGCCGTGGCCCGGCGCATGGCCGAGCGACAGATACGAGATCAGATCCGCGTCGCTCCAGTTGCCGAGACCTGTCGCCTTGTCCGACGAGATGTTGAAGGCGCGCCAGCCCGCCGTGATAGCGCCGGTGAACTTCTTGCGGTTATCCAGCGCGAAGCCGAGATTGCGCGGTGTGTGGCACTCGCCGCAATGCGCCAGCGCTTCGGCGAGATATGCCCCGCGATTCCATTCCGGGCTCTTCGACGTATCCGGCGCAAAGCGCGTGTCCGGATTGAACACGGCCGACCAGAAGGTCATCGCCCAGCGCTGGTTGAACGGGAACGACAGCGTGTTGTCGGGCGCCTTGGCGCGCACCGCCGGCAGGCTGAACAGATACGCTTTCACCGCGAGCACGTCCTCGTCGGTCATGAAGGTGTAGGACGTGTACGGCATCGCCGGATAGAGCCGCGCGCCGTCATTGCGTTTGCCGTGCTGGACCGCGTTCAGAAAATCCTGGTCGCTGTAATTGCCGATGCCGGTGTCCTTGTCCGGCGTGATGTTGGTCGAATAGAGCGTGCCGAACGGTAGCTTGAAGGCGAGCCCGCCGGAATAGTCCTCCTCGCCCGGCTTGGTGTGGCAGACCATGCAGTCGGCGGCCTTCGCCAGATATTCGCCGCGTTCGACCAGGCTCGCTTTCTCCAGCTTTGCCGGCACGCCGGTCGGCTTTCCGGCGCGGTAATCCGCCAGCGCCACTTTCGTGCCGCCGGCAAAGTCGAGCGGGCCGGGCCCGCGGATGAGGAAGACGCCAAGCGCCACCGCGACGATGGCGATCACAACGATACTTGTGAGGATACGCATCGTGCCGCTCATGCCTTCTTCCCCGCAGCCAGCAGTTTCCGGTCGATCGGCAGGCGCCGCAGCGCCACGCCGGTTGCGGCGTAAATCGCGTTGCGCAGCGCCGGTGGCCCCGCCGTCGTGCCGGTCTCGCCAATTCCGCCGGGTGCCTCGCCGCTCTTGACGACGTGAACCTCGATCTTGGGCGTCTGATGGATCCGCAGCATCCGGTAGTCGTTGAAGTTGGATTGCTGGACGCGCCCCTTTTCGATGGTGATCTCGCCGTAGAGCGCGGCGGTAAGGCCGAAGATCAGCCCGCCCTCGACCTGAGCCACGATCGTATCGGGATTGACGGCGATGCCGGTATCCACCACCGAGGTCGCACGGCGTAGATTGATCTCGCCTTGCTCGTCGACCTCAGCCTCCACAACGGTTGCGATGAAACTCCCGAAAGACGGCTGCAGGCACACGCCGCGCCCGACGCGCGCCGGCAAGGGTTGACCCCAATTGGCTTTCTCTGCCGCAAGATTGAGGACGGACAGGAAGCGCGGTTGATTGGCCAGCATTCCACGGCGAAACTCGACCGGGTCCTTGCCCGCCTTGCGCGCCAGTTCGTCGATGAAGCATTCGACCGCGAACACGTTGTTGTTGGGCCCGACCCCGCGCCAGAACCCCGTTGGTATCGCCGGCGGTTCGGCCCGCACATATTCGACGTGGACATTCGGGATGTCGTAGGGCACGTCGGTGGCGCTGTCGATCGCGTCGATATCGATGCCCTTCTGGAAGGCCGGCGGCAGCCAGCGCGCGATGATCGCAGCGCCGGCAATCTTGTATTTCCAGCCGACGATCTTGCCGGCCGACAAGGTCGCTGCGATCGTATCGCGATAGACCGGTCGATAGACGTCGTGCTGAATGTCCTCCTCGCGGGTCCACACGACCTTGACCGGCCCGTCGACCTCTTTGGCGATGCGAACGGCCGCGACCACCATGTCAGGCTCGAGCTTGCGGCCGAAGCCGCCGCCCAGCAGGTGCTGGTTGACGGTCACCTTCTCGACCGGGAGCCCGGCCGCCTTTGCCGCCTCCGACTGCACGCGCGCCATGATCTGCGTTCCGGTCCAGATTTCGCAAGAATCGGGCGTGCAATGCACCGTGGCGTTCAACGGCTCCATCGTTGCGTGGGCGAGAAACGGCAGCTCGAACGAAGCTTCGAGTTTTTCGCCGCTCGCGAGACCCTTGGCGATGTCGCCGGTGGATCTGGCGACCACGCCGTCCTTTGCGCTGGCGGCGCGCAAATCGTCCCAAATCGCCTTCGAATTGAGCTTTGCGTTCGGTCCCTCGTTCCACGTGATGTCGAGCGCATCCAGGCCCTTTTTCGCCGCCCACATGTGATCGCCGACGACGGCGACGAGATCGTCGAGCACGACGATCTTTCGCACGCCCGGAATCTTCTTCGCGGCACGATCATCGACCTTGCCGACCTTGCCGCCGAAAACCGGGCACTGCGCCAGCGTTGCGAACTTCATGTTCGGCACGATGGCGTCGATGCCGTAGACCGCCTTGCCGTTGACCTTCTCGGGTGTATCGAGCCGCTTGAACGGCTGGCCGATATAGACGAAATCCTTGGGGTCCTTGAGCGGGACGTCCTTGGGCGGCGTCTGGCCGCTCGCGGCAGCCGCAAGCGCGCCATAGGAGAGCGTCCGGCCGCTCGCCTTGTGGGTCACCTCACCCTTCGACGTCGTGCAACTGGCGGGATCGACGTTCCATTGCGCAGCTGCAGCCTGCACCAGCATGGCACGCGCGCTGGCGCCGGCTTCACGCAGCGGCTTCCAGAATGCCCGGACCGATGTGGAGCCACCGGTCGCCTGAATGATGAAAATCGGATTGCCGTAGAGCTTCTCGTTGGCCGGTGCGTGCAGCAGTTGGACTTTCGACCAATCCGCGTCGAGCTCTTCCGCCAGGATCATCGAGATCGCGGTGTAGATTCCCTGCCCCATCTCGACCTGCGGCATCACCAGCGTGGTCGCACCTTCAGGGTCGATCCGGATGAAGGCGTTGGGCGCGAACTTGCCATCGGTCGTATCCTTCGGCTGCACCGGCTCGTTGACGGCGGCGCGCAGCGGCAGGTGGAAGGCGAGCAGGAAGCCGGTGGCAAGGCCGCCGGTCAGGAGCGTGCGGCGGGAGACGCTGTTGTGTGCATTCATGGCGGACCTCACGACTGACGGCCGGAGGCCGCCTGCTTGATGGCCTCGCGGATGCGCACATAGGTGCCGCAGCGGCAGATGTTGCCGGCCATGGCGGCGTCGATGTCGGAATCATCAGGGTTGGGCGTTGCCGCCAGCAGTGCCGCGGCCGACATGATCTGGCCGGACTGGCAGTAACCGCACTGGATCACTTCGGCATCGAGCCAGGCCTTCTGCACCTTCGCGCCCGTAGGCGTGCTGCCGATATGCTCGATGGTGGTGATGGTGCGGTTCTGGACCGCGCTCACCGGCAGCACGCAGGAGCGCACCGCCTTGCCGTCGACATGCACCGTGCAGGCGCCGCATTGCGCGATGCCACAGCCGAACTTGGTGCCGGTCATCCCGAGGATGTCGCGCAGCACCCACAGCAGCGGCATTTCCGGCGGCGCGTCGAAGGATTTCGTTTCGCCATTGATGGTGAGAACAGTTGCCATATGCATCCCCTTGCTCGACGATCGCTTGCGGCGATCAATTCGGCGAATTTCCGCGCGACCATAATCATAACGACGCGAAACGATGAAGCGTCGAAATTCCCGGCAATGCATATTTGCGCGACTGACGCGTCAGGCCATGACGTTCACGAATTTGTGCGGCGGCTCATTGGTATGATAATCGTCATATTGTGGCGCATTTTCGCCGCGCGCGCCGTGAATCGCCGCAGATGATCGTGCGAATGCGCAAAATCATGCGATCACGAAATTCGTGCGATTGGGAAAAGCGAGCGACGGCAAGCACGGTGCACGGGATCAATTGCAACGGCCAATAGCCGGATGGCCGACGTGCGCGATGATGACATCATGCTCCTGTTTTGCCCGACGGAGCAATGGCCGCACTAGGCGCTTGGAACGTTCTCCGCAATCCCTGGCAATCCCGACGCGGAGACACCCCCACCCCAGCCCTCCCCCGCAAGCGGGAGAGGGAGCCGAGTGCCGATGCCGCCGCATCATGCACACCACATGCGATAGCCCTGCCCACAAGGGGGGAGGGAACGGAGAGGGTGCTGCTGTCGGCCGCACTAGCTTCGATCTCATCCCATGAGGCTTCTAAGCCATTGATTCCGCGTGCCCCGGCTACTGTGCATGGGGTTGTTTTTCAGGTTTTTGATTGAAGGGCCGCAGGAGCGGCCGTCGCGAGATCCTTCAGCCGTGCCGGAAGCCCATCCGGAACGCGCCCCAGTGCTTGCCGCGGATCATGATCGGCGAGGACAGATCCTTCATCAGCACGAACTGCCCGCCGCCCATGTCGCGGCGGTAGGTCTGGAGCAGGAACGGCTTGGTGTTCGCAGCGACCTTCTTCACCGCGCGATCGGTGAACAGGCGGCGGTTGCGACAATTGGCGTTGTTCCAGACCGGGTCCTTGCCCTGTGGCAGGCGGTAGTTCGGATTGTGGGTCGGCAGGTAGCCGCCCTTGGCCCAGGCGACGCAGAACACGATGCGGGGATCGGCTTTCTGGATCGGGTCCTGGATGGCGGGCAGCACGCGATCGGTGAAGTCGACGTAGCTGGTGAGATACTGCTTTGGATCGGTGCCGGGAATCTCGCGGTACTTCTCGTCCATGAGCTGGTCGAGCGTGATCTCGCCGCGATCGATCGCGGCCTCGAACTCGGCCGAGATCCGCTTGGCGGTCTCGACGACCGCGCGGATCAGCGGCGCGTCCGACGTCTCCACGCCGCTGTCGGCGATCATCGCGATCAGGCCTTCGGAGGTGTCGAGCAGCTTGGCCACCCGCTCGTCGGCGTATTTGAGGTCGCGCGAGGAGAGGTCGACGCCCTTGGCGAGCTCGTTGAGCTCGCTGATGACGGTGTCGCAATGGCCGAGATTGGAGGTCGCCGCGCGCGCGACGCTGTCGATCTCCGCTTCCACGGAGGCGAAGCCCTGCTGGACGCGCGAGATGATGCTGGAGATCTGCTGGGCGCCTTCGCCGGCGGTCTTCGCGCGCTGCGAGGCGTCGCTGCTCTCGCCGATCAGGCCTTCGATCTGGCCGTCGAGATCGCGCACGGTGTCGGAGATCTGGTGCGTCGCCTGGCGGGTGGCTTCCGCGAGGTTCTTCACCTCGCTCGCGACCACCGCGAAGCCGCGGCCGGCATTGCCGGCGCGCGCGGCTTCGATGGTTGCGTTCAGCGCAAGCAGGTTGGTCTGCTTCGCGATCGCCTCGATCGAGCCGGACACCTTGGCCACCTGCGCCAGCGCCGAGCCGACCGCGCTCAGGCGCGCCTCGATCCGCCCAACGGCGGCGACAAGCTCGGAGATGTGGCTGACGGCGGTATCGACCGCGCTGCGCGACTGCGCGATCTCGCCGACCGCCGCGGACGTCGTCGTTTGCACCGCCTGAGACGCATTGGCGATGTCGTGGTTGGCCGAGACCATCGTCTCCGCCGTCTCCTGGAGGTGATGGAACCGTTCCGACTGGTTCGCGACGCGGTTGGCGACTTCCTGGACGTTGCCCGCGATGTCGGCGAGCTCCACGCCGAGACCGCCGATGCGGTCGGCGAGCTGGTCGATCAGGCGTTCAGCCAGCGTCCGGTTCGACCCGGTGTCCAATACTGCAAGTTGTGCCAGAGACATGTACGGGTTTTCTCCAGTCAGAGCCGTGGATTGGCTCTCGGCGGCATTCCCATTCCAGTTTCGACCTTAGAGGATGATTCGCGAGCGGCGTCTTGCCCAGGAGTGCACGAGAGCGGGCACTACAGCTTGTAAGCTGTGCGGAATCCGCCCCAGTGCCGGCCCTGCACGCGGATCGGGACGTCGATTTCGCGCATCATCACCGTATTCCCGTTGCCCATGTCGCGCGCATAACTCTGGACCAGGTACGAGCGCAGGTTGCGCGCGGCCGCGAGCCCCGCCGGATCGTTGAAGATGCGCCGGTTGCGGCTGTTGGCCGTGTTCCAGGCGGCGTCGCCCGGCCGCTGCGGATGCGAATAGATCTTGTTGTGCACCGGCAGGAAGCCGTTGCGGTCGACCATGGCGCAGAACGCCATGCGCGGTTCCTTGGCGAGAAACGCTTCCTGGAACGGCGGCAGTGCGCGGTCGGCCCAATCCAGATATCTAGTGCGGTATTGCTGTGGATTGGTGCCTGCGATCTCCACATAGTCGGTGTCGAAGAGGTCGTCGATCCCGACCTCGCCGCGTGCAACCGCATGCTCGAAGATTTGGGTCAGCGCGTTGCCCGCTTCCATGGCGCGGGTGACGAACTCCGTGTTCTCCTCGTGGATCGACCACAGCCGGTCCTCGATCTTCTCGCGGAGCTCGGCATCGGGATTGACGAAATGCGCGCGGGCTCCGGCCTTGGACTGCTCGACGACGCGCAGGCGGCAGGCGCCGACCAGTTCGAGGCTGCCTTCGATGATCGCTTGCGGCGTCAGCCGGCCTGCATCCGCACCGCCGATCAGCACGCCGTCCATCGCGATCTCGTAGACCGGCATCACGCCGCGTGCGCTCTCGAATTTGAGATGGCAGGGCAGCCGCTCGGTCTTGCGGCGGTCGTCGTGCTCGCTCTGGCGCAGCAGCACCGCGCAGCGCGATTTCAGCTTCTGTGCGAAGGTGGTGACCGCCTTGCCGGCGCTGGCGACGTTCTCGCCATGGGTCTCGGCCGCCTTGGTCGCGGCGTCGATCTCGGCCGCGCTCTGGCCGACCGAGACGATGAACTCCGACGCGCTGGCGGCATTGCCGGAGACTTCGCTCGTGGTGGCGTTTTGCTCGGCGACCGCGCCATTGACGGTCTCGAATACCGGGCGGATCGCCTCGATCGCCTGCGAAATGCGGTGCACGGCATCGGCGGAGCCGGCGGCGTCGCGCTGCAGTGCATCGATCTTTTTGGTGATCTCTTCCGTCGCGCCCTGGGTCTGCACCGCGAGCGCTTTCACTTCGGTCGCGACGACCGCAAAGCCCTTGCCCGCAGCGCCCGCGCGCGCGGCCTCGATGGTCGAGTTGAGCGCGAGCAGCGTCGTCTGCCGCGCGATCTGCGCGATCAGATTGACGACGTTGCCGATGGCGGCGGAGGACTCGCGCAAGCGGTCGACATTGGCGCGGGCTTCCTGCGCCGCGGCACTGGCCTCGTCGGCGAGCTTGCCGGCCTCGCGAACCTGCGCGCCGATGCCCAGCGCGGACTGGGTAAACTTGTCGGCGGCATGGGCGAAGGTGGATGCGGTCGACTGTGCGGCGTTGGTGCGGCCGGTCAGGGCGTCGGTCCGGTCGCGGATGGCCGCAAGGGTTGTGGCGGTCGCTTCGGCGCCGCCGGCCACCGAATTGGCGGCGCGCTCGAGCTGGCGAATCATCGCGCCCAGCTCGAGTTCCAGCAGTTCCAGGATTTCCCTGGCAGAATCGCTCTCAGCGGCCGGGCCGGGCTCGGAATGGGCCGGCGGCGCCGCAGCCTGCGGGGCGGCCGCGGGCGCAGCCATGTCCGGCAGACGCTTCCGAAATAGTCCGAACGCCATCAGGTCTCTCTTGTCGGGGGACGGTCGTACGCTATTTTCGCAGGCCGGAATGAAGTCAGGGTTAACGATGCCTGACATCTGGGCAAGGGCCACTACGGTGTTACCTTAAAGTCGTAGAGCCTCTTTCATTCCGGTGGGTTGGCGGCCTATAAGGCCGCGCTTCCCACGCTCGCCTTAGGCGCACGATTCCTTTACGAGACCACGCATGGCCGGACACTCCCAATTCAAGAACATCATGCACCGCAAGGGGCGGCAGGATGCCCAGAAGTCGAAGCTGTTCGGCAAGCTGGCGCGGGAAATCACCGTCGCCGCCAAGCTCGGCACGCCCGACCCCGCCATGAACCCGCGCCTGCGCGCCGCCGTGATCGCCGCGCGCGCGGAGAACATGCCGAAGGACAATATCGAGCGCGCCATCAAGAAGGCGCTCGGCAGCGATGGCGAGAACTATGACGAGATCCGCTACGAGGGTTATGGCCCCGGCGGCGTCGCCGTCATCGTCGAGGCGCTGACCGACAACCGCAACCGCGCCGCCTCCGACATCCGCTCCTTCTTCACCAAGTCGGGCGGCAATCTCGGCGAAACCGGTTCGGTCTCCTTCATGTTCGACCGCACCGGCATCATCGAATACGACCGCAGCGTCGCTTCCGACGACGCGGTGCTCGATGCCGCGATCGAGGCCGGCGCAGACGACGTCGTCTCCGGCGAAGGCGGACACGAGATCTACGCCTCGACCGAAGGCTATCGCGACGTCGCCAAGGCGCTGGAAGCCAAGTTCGGCGAGCCGCGCAAGGCCGCGCTGATCTGGAAGCCGCAGAACACGGTCGCCGTCGATGACGAGACCGGCGAGAAGCTGCTCAAGCTGATGGACCTGCTCAACGAGCACGACGACGTCCAGAACGTCTACGCCAATTTCGAGGTGTCGGACGCGCTTGTTGCCAAGATGGGCGGGTAGGGGACACACGAACGGTGCGCGCCCTCGCCCCGCTCTGCGGGGAGAGGGTTGGGGTGAGGGGCTGTTTCCGCGTCGGCGGTGATAGAGGGACTCGTGGAGAGTCCCCTCACCCGGAATCCGCGCTTCGCGCGCATTCCGGCCTCTCCCCGCAAGCGGGGAGAGGCGAAGAGCGACACTTCCCCTGTTACTTCCGTTCTGTTTCTGTTTCCCCCGCCGCAGCCAGCCGCTATCACTGGCCCATGACTGCGCTCCCGATTCGTGGCCCCGTTCGCATCATCGGCATCGACCCTGGCCTGCGCCGTACCGGCTGGGGCGTGATCGAGGCTGAGGGCAACCGCCTGATCTATGTCGCCTGCGGTTCGGTGGAACCGCCGGACGACCTGCCGCTGTCCAGCCGCCTGCTCGCGATCCACGAAGGGCTCGCCTCTGTCCTGTCCGATCACAAGCCGATGGAAGCCGCCGTCGAGCAGACTTTTGTGAACAAGGACGGCGTTGCGACGCTGAAGCTCGGCCAGGCCCGGGGCGTCGCCATGCTGGCGCCCGCAATGTTCGGCATCAGCGTCGCCGAATATGCGCCGAACCAGGTGAAGAAGACTGTGGTCGGCGCCGGCCATGCCGACAAGCAACAGATCGCGATGATGCTGAAGATATTGCTGCCGAAGGCCGAACCGCCGTCAGCCGACGCTGCCGACGCGCTCGCCATCGCCATCACCCACGCCCATCACCGCCAGAGCACGGCGCTCAGGCTGAAGGTGGTGGGAGTTTAAGTTCGAGTCATGAGGCGCAACATGAGCCGCACGCACACTCTTCTCCCTCCCCCCTTGTGGGGGAGGGTTGGGGAGGGGGGCAGCCCCGGGCGCCGGCGTCTGTGGCTTACCCCCCTCCCGGATCGCCTTCGGCGATCCGACCTCCCCCACAAGGGGGGAGGTAACAAGAAGAGCGCTGCGCAATCATGATCGGCAAGCTGAAGGGCCTGATCGATTCCTACGGCGAGGATTTCGTCATCCTCGACGTCGGCGGCGTCGGCTACCAGGTGCATTGCTCGACGCGCACGCTGCAGCATCTGCCGTCGCCCGGCGAGGCCGCCGTGCTGTCGATCGAGACCTATGTCCGCGAGGACCAGATCAAGCTGTTCGGCTTCCGCACCGACCAGGAGCGTGAATGGTTTCGCCTGCTCCAGACCGTGCAGGGTGTCGGCGCCAAGGTCGCGCTCGCGGTGCTCGGCACGCTGGCGCCCTCCGACCTCGCCAATGCGATTGCGCTGCGCGACAAGGCCGCGGTGGCACGCACGCCGGGCGTCGGCCCCAAGGTGGCCGAGCGCATCGTGACCGAATTGAAGGACAAGGCGCCGGCCTTCGCCAATGTCGATCCCGCCGTGGTGCATCTTGCCGGTGCCGTCGACGACCAGCGCGCGCCGCGCCCGGTGGCGGATGCGATCTCCGCGCTGGTCAATCTCGGTTACGGCCAGCCGCAGGCCGCCGCGGCCATCGCGTCGGCCTCGCGCAGCGCCGGTGAAGGCGCCGAGACGGCGCAGCTCATTCGCCTCGGTCTGAAGGAACTCGCGAAGTGAGCGATCCCAAGGCCAACCGCATGGTCTCGCCAGAGCGCCGCAGCGACGATGTCGGCGACACCGCGCTGCGCCCGCAATCGCTGTCCGACTTCGTCGGCCAGCAGCAGGCGCGCAAGAACCTCTCGATCTTCATCGAGGCGGCGCGCAAGCGCGGCGAGGCGCTGGATCATGTGCTGTTCGTCGGGCCCCCCGGCCTCGGCAAGACCACGCTGGCGCAGATCGTGGCCAAGGAGCTCGGCGTCGGCTTCCGCGCCACGTCGGGTCCCGTGATTGCCAAGGCCGGCGACCTCGCCGCCCTGCTGACCAACCTCGAAGAGCGCGACGTGCTCTTCATCGACGAGATCCATCGCCTGAGCCCGGCGGTGGAAGAGGTGCTCTATCCCGCGATGGAGGATTTTCAGCTCGACCTCATCATCGGCGAGGGCCCGGCGGCGCGCTCGGTGAAGATCGAGCTGTCGAAGTTCACCCTCGTCGGCGCCACCACGCGTGCGGGCCTCCTCACCAATCCCTTGCGCGACCGTTTCGGCATTCCGGTCCGGCTGAATTTCTACACGATCGAGGAACTCGAAAGCATCGTCAGCCGTGGCGCGCGCGTGCTGAACGTCGGCATGAGCGCGGACGGCGCCAACGAGATCGCGCGCCGCGCCCGCGGCACGCCGCGCATTGCCGGGCGCCTGCTCCGGCGCGTGCGCGATTTTGCTTCCGCCGCGGATGCCGACACGATTGATCGCAAGATCGCCGATCACGCGCTGAGCGCGCTCGAGGTCGACGCCGCGGGCCTGGACGCCATGGACCGCCGCTACCTCACCACCATCGCAATGAACTATGGCGGCGGTCCCGTCGGTGTCGAGACGATGGCCGCAGCGCTCTCCGAGCCGCGCGATGCGATCGAGGACATCATCGAGCCCTATCTGATCCAGTGCGGCTATCTCCAGCGCACCCCGCGCGGCCGCCTGCTCACCTCGCACGCCTTCCGCCATCTCGGTCTCGCCGAACCCAATCGCGATGCGGCGCAGTTCGGCCTGTTCGGCACCGACGAAAGCGACGACTGATCGCCGAAGTCGATGAACCCGCAGGTTCCATCCCAGCACTAATCCGAACGCGCGGCGAACGGGATCGCCGTACACGGACTGGAGTGGGAAGGAATGGAGCCGACGGACGACACGAGGCTGCTCAAGACCATCGCGGCCGCGCCGCAGCTGCGCACGCCTGACGAAACCGAGGCGTTGCTGGATTCGATGCCGCTTGGCGAGCTGGCATCGATGTGGTGCGCGCTTCAGCGCGTCAGCCGTCGCGACCAGATCGGCAGCATCTGGGCCATCAAGGTCTATTTCGACCATCTGCCGCATCGCAAGCCGCAAGCCGCGCTCAATCTCGTGCTCGATGTGCTCAAGACCGAGGCCGACAAGCCGACGGTGATGCAGCTGAACGACAAGTTCCTGCTGGCGCTATTCTATGCGCATGGCAAGGAGATGATGGCGCGTGTCGAGCAGGAAGCCGCGCACAATGACAGGCTGCGCTGGCTGCTGGGCGGCGTGCATGTCGGTCCCGACGATCCCTTGATGTCGCGTATTGCAAGCCTGGCCGATCGCGAGGCGTGGCATGCCGACCATCTGGCGCAGCGCACGCCGCGCGAGCCGCTCGATTGCGCCAACATGTCGGTCGCCGAGCTCGCGCGCGCCTGGGTCGAGCAATATTCCAGATCCGAGCGCGACCAGGACGACAATCTGTTCGCGATCATGGATTTCGAGCGCGACCTGCGCGAGGACGATCCCGACAGGATGATCGACCTGATCCTGGAGATCCTCAAGATCGAGTCCAACCCGGTGCTGCTGTCGCTGCTGGCCGCCGGTCCCCTCGAAGACGTGATCAGCGTCGGGACGATCGACCGCATCGAGCGCGAGGCGCGCGCCGACGCACGTTTTCGCGACCTGCTCGGCGGCGTCTGGTACTACCGCGCGCCCGACGATTTGAAGGCGCGGCTGGATGCGCTTATCGGCGAGAGCCGATGGTAGCGCTTGTGCAGACGGTCTGCACAAGAGTACCCCAATTCCGCTTCAATCGGACCGCATCAAGACGCCGTAGCAGAAGCGGGCTTCCATGATCACGCGCCGTCATCTCATCCGTTCCTTCGGCGGCCTGTCCGCTCTCGGCTTCTCGACCGCCGCCTACGGCGTCGGTATCGAGCCCCACCGGCTCGGCGTCACCCGCTATCATCCGACCCCGCGGCAATGGCCGGCGGATCTGCCGCTCAAGATCGCCGTGATCGCCGACGTCCATGCCTGCGATCCCTGGATGTCGCTGGAGCGGATCGAGGCCATCGTCGACCGCGCCAATGGCCTGAACGCCGACCTCGTCGTGCTGCTCGGCGACTATGTCGCCGGTCTTCACCAGGTCACGCGCATCATTCCCGCGAAGGAATGGGCCAGGGTGCTCGCGGGCCTGAAAGCGCCGCTCGGCGTCCACGCCGTCATGGGTAATCACGATTATTGGGTGGACACGGCCGTGCAGCAGGCCGGGCATGGCCCGACGGTGGCGCATCGTGCGCTCGAGGCGGCCGGCATTCCCGTCTACGAGAACGACGCCGTGCGCCTCACCAAGGACGGCCGCCCGTTCTGGATCGCCGGCCTCGGCGATCAACTCGCTTTTCTGCCGGCGCGGCGCTTCCGGAGCACGGGGCGCTTCGGTGCCGACGATCTCACCGCGACGCTCGCCAAGGTCACGGACGATGCGCCAATCATCCTGCTCGCGCACGAGCCCAACATCGCGCCGCGCGTGCCCGCGCGCGTCGCGCTGCAACTGTCCGGCCACACCCATGGCGGCCAGGTTCGCCTGCTCGGCTGGTCGCCCGCCGTTCCGCGGCAGCACGGCCTCCGGCTCGCCTATGGTCATGTCAGGCTGAAATGCGACGTCATCATCTCCGGCGGCCTCGGTTGCAGCTTCATGCCGCTCCGTGTCGGCGTGCCGCCGGAGATCGTCGAGGTGACGCTGGGAAGGACGGGGCCGGCGGTGGCGTAACCCGCGCTTGCACGGCCGGCTGTTTTTGCGCAAAACGGGCTGGTTGCAAAAAGCGAAGAGGCTCGCGACGTGACTGCCCACCTCGACGGCGAGATCCGCGACGGCCGCCACCACATGCAGGTCCGCGTCTACTACGAGGACACGGATTTCTCTGACTTGACGTTATCATAGTAGACGAACGCACTGATCTCTCTCGTCTTGCGTCGATTTTCGGGGAAAAGATTCATGCTAGAAAGGGAAGCGCTGTTCAGGTACGGAGTATATTCGTAGGGCATCCGCTTGCGAACCGGATGCACCACGATGCTGTCGATCAAGTTGCGAAAGGCGACGCGGGTTTCGATGGCCTTCGGATTAATCCTCAGCGCGGTGACCAGTCTCTTGGCCTCCGAATGATATCGGTCACCGAACTTTGGATGGTCGAACGGGATCACGTTTTCGCTGCCACTACCCAGCAGCCGCAAGCGCTCCTTAACGGTTTCCCGTTCCACATCGCACTCATCGATCCGCTTGAGCAACTCATCCGGCTTGCGACGGCTGTTTGCGATGGCATATGACAAGCGTTCGATCTCAGTGGTCAACGTACGGAGTCTACGCTCTAAATTTGCGTGTTCGCTGTTCTTTTTCCGATCGTTCTTACGCTCCTCCTTCCAAGCACGCATCGCCTCTTCAATCGCTTTGGGCGAAAGCAATTTTAATTCCATTTTGCTTGAGACATCCTCAAGTAGCACGTCCATGTCAAAGCTCCGAGTGTGCTCACACGTGCCTCGTTGATGCGCATTGGCGCATGCGGCGCGCGGAGCGCCATTCCTGGAGGATTGAGCGATTCGCATATTCCCGTTGCAGACACCACACCGGAGGACCCCAGCAAGTGGGTGCTCATTATTGCGCGGGATCACAGGACGGCGCCGCGGCTTGCCCGTCGGTCCGAACATATGGATGGCGCGGCCGCTGCGAACCTTCTGCGCCCTGTCCCAAAGCACTTGCGGAACAATCCGCAACTCGGGCTTCTTGACAATGATGTGCCGGTCGTCCGGATTGCGGCGTTTCTGTTTCTTCTGCGTTTCCGGGTTCAGAATTGTTGATCGAACGTTCCAATGTATTTCGCCGATATACAGCTCGTTGCCGATAATGCCGCGACCGTGGCGACCGCCAGTTATGCACTGATGATTCCAGGTCGTGCGACCAGCCTTGTTCTTGTGACGGGTGGCGCCAGGCGAGGGCAAGCCTTGGCGCGTGAGATCGGCCGCAATATCTCGGGTTGAACGCCCCGATACATATTCGGTGAAGATGCGGACCACGATCTTCGCTTCGTTCTCATCGATCACGCGCTCACCGGGCGCGCCCGGCCTTGGCCGGTAACCGTAAGCGTATGAGCCAGGAATTCTTCCACTAGCGACAGCATTATCATGGCCACGCCGAACCTTGTCGGCGAGCTGCGGCTTATAAATCGTGTTGTAGAGACTTGCGATGCTGATGTCGGTGGCAGTCGCGTAAACGCCTTTCTGATCCATCAGCTCAACGCCATTGAACTCGAAAACTTGCTTGAGACGCTGGATGGTTGCGGGATCGCGCGACAGGCGATCGAAATGCTCAACGATCACAACATCAAAATCATGGTTTCGCACGCCATTGAGCAATTGCTGATAGCCGTCCCTCGCATTTTCGGTTAGGCCAGACTTCGCGGCATCAACAAATGCACCGATGACATCTAGGTCGTTGCGTGCCGCGATCTTCCGGCAGAGCAATAGCTGACCGTCAATCGAGGTCGCCTTTTGCATGTCGCTCGAATAGCGGGCGTATAACACGGCCCTCTTTTTTATTGGCCTCGTCATCATGCCCTTCCTCCTTTTGGCTGCTCCAAACCGTCGTTTTCGTCTCGTGCAATCTGCCGTCCGATGGCGCGCGCCAGCTCAAGCCAAACTTCCTCATTGTCAGGATTATCCCAACCCTGAGGGTGGGAAGGATCAAGCGGTCGGATGATCGCCTTCTGCCTCCGAGGCGATCGGATTCGAGTACGCATATGGACCGACCGGCAAACGTTAACGTAAATTGTCGCCCAGCGCGATAGCTGGGCTGTGATCACTTGCGGCGCCTGCTTCTGTTATTCGGAGCGTCGATCGCGCCGGCAGACACCCCCCGCTGATTTCACAATTTTCGTCGGCGTGGTGTTCAGGTTCAGATCGTCCTTCAACCACATCTTTCGTCAGCCTTGGCCGTGCGCCGACAGAAATCACAGAAGGTCCACACTTGACGTTTGCCTCTGGAGTGCTCACGGAAGTCTCGATCTGAGTAATTGTGGGTCCAATCATGTTGACCGCTGCAGCGGTTAATGAAAATGAGAGTTTTCTGGTGTCGCGGTGCTCCACATCGGGCGTTAGCGCATTCCTGCGATACCGGTCGTAGGCGAGAGAATTCTTGCCAAACAAGGCGGAGTAAAAAAACTTGCGCCTGACGGCGACGAAAGTCCGATGCCCGTGTCCATATTTAGCGGTGCAGTTATCCGCTCCGTCTGATGCCAGCGGTTGCCGCAGACGAGACGGCTTCATTGATCAGTGAAATCCGGCGGTCGGCCGACAAATCGTGGCGCACGACGCTAGATGCGGTTGTCCTGATCTGAGTATACGCACGGAGGAATTGCTGAGACGCCGCCTGTTTTAGCCACTACCTTCGACGCTTGGGGAGATATGGAAGACCACAAGGGAGGCCTTCTTCGGCCGGTGCCGCAAAATGCGGTGGAGTCTGAAAAGACAATCTTTTTGCAGGAGCCCATCCAATCGCGAAAATTTTCCACGAACCGGCCTCGCAAGCGCTGATCTTCACCGTGGAAACGCGTCTGATGGGCGATGCGGCGGCTTGTTGCTCCCGGTGGATTGCGTTGCTTCAATCCTTGTCGTCTCCGAGGAAGCGCAGGTCAGCAGATAATCGTTCGCCGCCTTCTGATCGTCGCCCGAACCAAGGAGCCGATTGGCCGCCGGCAGGGCACTCACAGCGGTGAGCGAGTAAGCAGTACCTGCTCTCCATTGTCCCCCACGTCCTCTATACAAGCCTTATTGCCGGCCTGGTCGGCGTGTTCTACTGGGGTCTCCCCGGACTCTGACACCATTGATTGGTGTGCTGTTCCCGGAAGTGGTGCGAGTGACTGTCTTCGTCGCCTCCGCCATCACGGGCGTCCTGACGCTGCGAGTTGAACCGACTAACGGGTAGTGTCTCAGTTTGAAATTTAGCGAGACTTTGTCGGGGGGCGCGGATGAAAAAGAGGAACTTTCTCAGTGACCGTCAATCTCGCGCATGAGCAGGTAGCGCCGTAGCACTGCCGCCGCCTCCTGCTCTGAGACTCCGCTCGTTTGCTTGCTGGGCTGGCCGTCGATGATCGGCGAGTAGGCTGCCGCCTGCCTGACCGCGTGAAGGTAGAGCTGGCTCCGGAAATCTGGACAGGGCGGTAAGTGGAGTTTCTGCCTGACGGCGGGCAAGATTGTCCCGCGAATCAGGAGAGACGATGAGCAGACGAGCCCGCCGGCAACACGCACCGGCATTCAAGGCCAAGGTGGCGTTAGCGGCGATCAAGGGCGAGATGACGCTGGCCCAGCTGGCTGAGCATTTCGACGTGCACCCGAACCAGATCACGCAGTGGAAGTCCCAGCTTCAGGAGGCGGCGGCCGAGGTGTTTGGTCCTGGCGGTGGCAACAGAGCGAGCGAGTCCGCGGTAGACGTGAAAACGCTGCACGCCAAGATCGGGGAGCTGACGCTTGAGAACGATTTTTTAGAAGGCGCGCTCAGCAAAGCCGGCCTGCTGAGCGCAAAGCGATGATCGACCGTGAGCACGACCTGCCGATCACCAAACAGGCGGAAGTTTTGAAGATCAGCCGTGGCAGTATCTATTATCTACCACGTCCGGTGTCGCCCGCCGACCTCGCGATCATGCAGCGGCTTGACCGGCTGCACCTGGAGTTTCCTTTCGCCGGTTCGCGAATGTTGCGAGACCTGCTGGCTGCCGAGGGGTGCAAGATCGGCCGCCGGCATGTCAAAACGCTGATGCGGCGGATGGGGATAGAGGCGCTCTATCGCCGGCCGCGTACCACCAAGCCCGAACCCGGGCACAAGATCTATCCGTATCTGCTGCGCGGGATGGAGATCACAGGCCCGAACCAGGTCTGGGCGATGGACATCACCTACATCCCGATGGCGCGCGGCTTCGTCTATCTCGCGGTGGTGCTGGACTGGTTCAGCCGCCGGGTGCTGTCGTGGCGCGTCTCGATCACTATGGAAGCCGCATTCTGCGTCGAGACGCTGGAGGACGCTCTCGCTCGCCATGGCAAGCCGGACATCTTCAATACCGACCAAGGCTCGCAGTTCACGGGCGCCGCGTTCACCGGCATGCTCGCCAGTCATGGCATCGCCATCAGCATGGACGGTCGGGGCGCCTGGCGCGACAACGTGTTCGTCGAGCGTCTGTGGCGCAGCATCAAATACGAAGAGGTCTATCTGCGCGCCTACGACACCGTGTCCGACGCCCGCGCCTCGATCGGCCGATACCTCGCCTTTTACAATGGCCGGCGTCCCCACTCGAGCCTTGACGGCGGCACCCCCGATCAAGCTTACTTCAGCCCGCTGCCGTTCCGCGCGGCAGCCTAACTCTGGCAGAAACTCCACTTATCGACGCGGAATTGCTGTTCAGATAACCGGGGCCAGCTCTGGTGCCGCATCTCGTCATCGGTCATGCGCCGGTTGAAGTAGAAGCAAAGCGTCTTCTCGCTTTCGGCATCGCGGCCAGCGGCGGGGCAGCGCAGCGGCTCCTGTTTCGCGCCGCTGACAAGCCGCAGCGCGGGCCCGGGGTGCGGTGTTCCGGTCTTGGGGGTGTCGGACACGGGACGATCTCTCTCAACGTGTGGGTGAGGCTACGGGCGGAGTTTTGGGCAGGCGGCAGGCGCGCTTCTCCGCATCCACGGCGATCGCCGAGAGCGTTTCGTTCTGATCAATGAGAAGAGAGATCGCCTTCGTCGCCCAGTCCTCGTAGGTCAGGGTGCCGGTTTCCCACAAGAAGACAAGCGCGCGGGCGACCGCGTTATGGCGGGATAGTTCCTGCAGCTTGCAGAAAAGCTCGGCGTTCATTTGTACGGGCATGATCTTCTCTTCGTCAGTGTCGGGGTTTTCAGTCGACACTAGTCCAAGCAATGCCGGCTCGAGTCTGTCGGCGCGATCTTTCGTGATCTCACGTTCGGCACGCGACACGCGCTCACCGAGTTCGCCGAGGGCTTTTCGCTGCCTAGCGAGCTGCTTCTGCAGATACGCCATGCTGATCTATGCTCGCTCTGCTTTGTCATCGCGGGCGATCCTGCGTCAGTCGTCGGTGTGTGAGCCGAGTATGCGGAGCCGGAGCATCTCCTTCGTTTCTGCCATCGTTTCGGGGCATTTAACACCACAACCGGTTCCATAATCGGCGCCGATGGGCCACCTTTTGCCGTCTTTCTGCATGATCGGCGGAGGGTTAATAAACCCGGGTGGCGCTCACCCTCATCTGGCGGTCCTTGCAGTTTTTCCAGTTGCGCCGGGTCCCAACGAAATCCCTTCAGGCGATAGGGCGGCGCGCGCGGGATTTCGGAGGCACAATGGTGGACCCAGTAGCTGCAACTCTCTGGTGCTTTTCGTGGTCTGTTTCAAAAACCGCTTGCATCTCGCGGGGCGTCCACAGATGGGTTCACGGCCTTCTGTAATGGGCCCGATGATGTCAAGCCTCCCGAGTGAACGTCTCGTCGCCGAGCTCATGCTTCTGTCCGTGGTCAACGCCTGGCCGCCACATCATGCTGTCAGAGGGAGCGGTGAGCCTATCTAGATGCGCGGGGTTCGTCAGATGACGACCACTGGCCGTGTAACGGCTTCACCGGATCCACCGTCCCGGCGACGGGACTTCGGGCACCGAGCTTCAGTTCAGCTCGGTTGCGTTCTTGATCTCCTAGACGTTTTCTATGCTGCGATCGGGCCGGCGTCAGTCCATCGGTAAGTTGTGCCGTCGATCCAGATCCGATGCAGGATCACTGCGAGCTTGCGTGCCAGGGCGACCTTTGCGCGCTTTGAGCCTCGCCGCTTGGCGACGTCCATCCCCCAGCGCTTGAGTTTTGAGAACCGCGTGATGCGCGACAGCAGAACATTGGCGGCTTCATACAACACCGTGCGCACCGTCTCGTCGCCGGCCAACGTGATCCCGCCTGTGACGTCCTTTTCTCCCGATTGATATTTCTTTGGCGTAAGCCCGAACAGCGCGCCTGCCGCCTTCGATTTTACGATGCGATGAGGGGCATCAATCGCCGATTTGTAGGTAACAGCCACCAGGGGGCCAACGCCCGGTACTGTCATCAGCCGGCGACAGACTGCATCGTCACGCACAATTGCCAGTACAGCCTTGTGCAGCCTTCCGTACTCTGCCTTCAAGGCCGATCGTGCCGAAAGCATCGCACTGGCAATACGCTCCAATGTCGCTTGCCCCGCAACCAACTCTCGGATCCGCGCTTCGAAACTCCTCCGCGTCACCGGGCCAACCTTCAGCCCGAAGCCGCGCAAAATCCCTCGGATACTTAATTCCACATCGATAAGTCGCCCGAGAAGCTGTTTGCGTGCGATCAGGAGTGCCCGGATCTCCTGGGCGCCGACCGACTTCGCGTGTACCGGCTGGAACCATCCCATCCGGATCAACTGGGCGATCCCGCGGGCATCCTTGCGATCAGTCTTCACCGTCATTGCAGACAATGCGGCCTTAACATGTCGCGTCTCGAGCAGGACTGCCTCGAGCCCCGCTCCTTTCAAGCCTGCATGCAGCCATTGCGACAGCGGCCCCGCTTCCAGCCCAATTCGCTTTGCTGCAAAGCCAAGCCTCTCGAAAAACTCGACTAAGGCGTCGGGTTCGCTCGCGACCTTCGCTTCCTTCAGGATCTTACCCTGGGCATCCACAACGCACACGCTCGACAGTTCCAATGACACGTCGATTCCGGCATAGTTCTCCACGGCTGTCCTCCGTCTCTAGATGCTTGGGGCCGACTCAAGTCGTGACCCCGTTTCATCATCTATCGGGGGACAGCCACCATCATGACCCCTTGCTCGAAGCAGGGCCCATTACGGCATCTAGTTCTACTTGGTGGGAAACAGGCTCTCCACGATTCGAAAGTCAGAAAGTTATTCGTCACGCAATCGCGCGAGACATCGGCACGACCACGCCGTCCGCAGCGCGCTTGCCATCGCAGAACGCGGCCCAATCAGCCATCATCGTGCGCCGCTTCGACCGCGCCGATATAGGTCTTGATGGACATGGTGCAATCGGGGTTCTTCGAAATCGTGCCTGACGGTGGCGTTGCAGGCAAGTCTAACTAGGGAAAACGAGCCCTCCCTCAATCGGCTCGGTGGTCCCACAACTCGGGGCGGCTGCCCCGGCAGATGATACGTCAGTAGTGGCCGAGACGTCTGATTTGGAAGCGCTGTCACACGCTTACGTAATAGGCCTCACCTCGGTCCCTGCGTGTAACGACCACGCAGGTTGTACCCCGCAGCAGAGGTTGAGCACTCGCCAGATCTTTTGCTAAGCGTTCTGCCGCACGGAAGGCTTGCAGCTCGTCTTCGAATGCTAACCCGCCGGGGTCGTCGACATTCTGCTTGCCTGCCAGATTAAAGTAGAAACGGGCCATTCGTTCGCTTCGTTGCCCCACGGGAATAATGATAGTATTGGGCAATTAAGCAGAAGTTCTCTGATGTAGGGCCTCATGATGCCGAAATTCTGCGAATGATTGGCAAAATGCGAAGCGCTTCCGTGCGTGGGCTTTGGAACGGATTGAGCCCGCACGAATTGCTGCCGACGCCGAGAACGCCTCGTTCTATGGTCCAGAGATGCAGTGCTATTTGTTCTGCTCGGCTGCGCTGGCCGAAACCGCTGCAAAGCGGATGCTGCGTCCTATCGGCTGGCGAAGGCTGTCTGCCAAGACGTCACCACGTTTCATGGCACAGAGCGAGATACGTTATCGATCGGATTCCACGGGGCGCGACAACACGGCCGGACCCAAGCTGATTGAGCAGAAAGACGGCGGATCACAACCATCAAACGCTGCTAAGCGTCATGGTTGCAATGCTAAAGTGCCTCGCCGACCGGCTGGGGGAACAACGTGGTTAAGGCAATTCGTAACACCGTCATGGCACTTACTTTTGTCGGCGTCGCCGGCAGCAACATGTTTTGGAATTTCATGAATGATTATATCGCCTGCGGCCTTGCGCTGGCGGCTTCAGTCACCGCCGGCTTTTGCGTTGAGCGCGTCTTCATCGAGCGGTCCCGTCGCGAGATGATCCGCCTCCACGGCGCGGACTGGCATTCGGCGGAGGACCGACAGCCCGGCGCATGAACGCCACTCCTCGCACGCTCGTCATCTTCATCATTGGATTCTTCGCATTCGATCCCAGGGACCTGCCCTGATGACAAAGCCGTCCCAGCCATTCCGGATCGCTCGCGTCGAGCGGCTAGTGGAGCTGCTTGAGGCAGACTACAGAATGGCAGTTGATCCGAATACCAGTGAGAGCAACACGAAATCGGAGGCGTCCGATCCGGAGGTGCTTGATTGCCAAGTGCTACCCGGTCCTGATCCAGGAGGATGCGAGCAGGCGCCTTCGTTGCGAGCGAACCCTACGGCATGGAGGTCTCGACCAAGGCGGTCGGCACGCCCGAGGAAGCGATAACGATCTGGAACGGCGACCGCCACAAGCTGACCCCGACGTAATCGAGCTACGCAATGACCAAGGGGCCGCGCTTGGCTAGAGCTGGTTTGTGCAGCAGCGCCAGGAGTGGATTCGGAAACCTTGCGCGTGTTCGGCTTCATCAACCGCGAGCACAAAGTCAAAATCTCGACGCCGCAGGGCTCGAGCGACGTGCAGTTGTTTCAGCGCGGCGTTCGGGCGTGATATATTTCAGCACTTCCGCCAAGCGCTACCAGCCGGTGATCGAGTTTGCCTCCGGCATCGAGCCGGTGCAGCTGAGAAGGAGAGACGACCGTCAAGGCGCCGCGTTCGTCGAGAGAGTTGGCCGTCAGGGCGATGTGGACGGACTGCAAGTGATCCTTGGTCTTGGGCATGAGGAGCAGTGATAAGCGCTTCCTCCTTGGGCCACGTGACCTGGTTATCCACGCCGATCTGGAGAGGTGGGAGCCGTTGCGGACGCAGAGTGTTTCCGGCAACACTCCTGCTCGGCTTCCTCGGGGGCGTACTCTGAGGCGTCGCCGTCAAGCAGCGCGAAAAAGCGCGCGGGCAGCTCACACTCCCGAGCCAGCCGGCGAAAGTACTCTTGAGTAAACGACATTTCGCCCAATGCCGGCCCGCCCATCCGGTTGCGGTCAGGATCGAAATCCACTTCGCGCCCCATTGAGAGGAGCGAGACAGCTTCCCTTGGTACAAAATAGGCGCGCCGCTTTTCTCCGTTGCGGTGGTAGACTAGGCCTGCACCAATGGGCCTCACAACTCGCCGGCGCGGCGACGGCATTGCTTGCTGGCGTTGCCGTCGCAAATGCGAGCCACTGCTCTCGCAAGAATGTGCTCGGCACGTCGCGCGTGATCGCTGTCGATGCGAAGGAATATCCACGCGTCGGGCGACGCGCGATACGCCAAGCTCGATGCCGGTCTGAACCCTCAAAGTTCCGGCTATAAAATAGGAGCCTCGCCCCTATGGAGATAGGGGCGAGGCTGCTCCCTGCCCCCGGCGGGAGCCGCGCTGCAAAGAACAGCGCGCTACGGCGCAACGTTCGTTTCCCTCCGGGGCTGGTCGTTCGGTGGGCCGACAGAGACTCACGCGCGTTCCGATTTTCGGTCCTCGGCGGCTCTTACGACGTTGCGCAACGCAATTTCAGAAAGGCGAATAACCAGCTGTTTGAGACGAGCAATCTGTTGCTTGCAGTGCTCCAGTTCGAGCTGTTCGTCCGTCATCACAGATACTTCATGGCGATTTCCGTTGTCGTCATGATTCATATCGAACCTTTTCCGAGCAAGTGAGTACGAACGAAGAGTTTCCCTGTGCTCGCCAACCATTAATAGTCAAATCAGGGCGGCGGCGACAAACACAGCACGGGACGTACGAACGATCCCGTTACTCGCCCGAGCGTGTTGCTTCGGCCACAGATTTGAACGTTATGTACAAAATATCGTCCGCTCGGCTATGACTCTCGTGCTTTACGCAGCGGTCGCATCGCATTCTCCCCCATTAGAAGCTCGGAATCGCGCCCATGCCCCTTTTCCGGATATTGAATGAGACCTATTGCAAAATGCCTCGACACCGGAACTCTACTTTAACGCTGTACTGCGCCGAATTCGCATGCGGGATGCTATCAAGGCCTCTATCGCTTTGGTGCTTCCATCTCGGAGGGGGCGGGCACTTCCAAGCCCGGCGCAGCAGAACCTTGAAAACGTATTGATCAAATCTAGAAACTTATTGGGCGTCAGTTGCGATCGCAAACGCGACCGTCATTAACGAGAGGTGTGTGGGGTGTGCATCGAGATTGTTTGTTCCTGAATAGTGGCGAAGCTCCGCTTGACGATTATTCTCGAGCTTTCGAGCGAGCAGTACCTAATTATTCTAACACTGTGAGCGCGCTCGCCGAGCTGCGCTCGATTGAAACCCGGAGGCGCCATTCAACCCAGCCCAGCGCTTAAGTATTCATTACATTGGCCTCGGATTCTTGCGCTTGCAGCTAGCTTGATCAGTGGGTCGGCATAGTTTGCTGATCTGGAGGCTTGTTTGACATTCGGCAGTTGGCGCGAGTGGCAGCGGGGCAAACGGTCGACTGTCAGGCAACATCGGCAACCGTTCAGACGGGCGCCTTCCTGCCGATAACAGAGACGCAACTGCGCAGCAGGCCGAAACCACAAAAATGGTCGATCGCTTAGCCCTTCTCGCGACGGTACTGATCACTCCATCAAAGCTGGTCTCGATCTGTAAAGACGGAGTGGCAGATTGGGGAAGCACTTGTCGGATCGATGTAGCCAAGCTGAGAAACGTTGTCGCGATTGCGGAAGCTGGCGATAAGAGAAGTTCACTTCCTCGATGAAGTCGACGCTTCGGCGACCAACATGTGCCATCATAAAGCGGATCGCCGGCCGGTTTGACCACCTGCAATCTGCTACGGGCCTGTTCGGCTGCCTATTGCAATTATCGCCTGATCCGGTCGTCCGGCCATGAATGCACGGTGGCGGCGTCTCTGATCCTAAGGAAGCCTAGCGATCTGGTGAAGACGAACCGCCGGGACGCTGTTTCTCGCCCGAGTGCTACTCGCCGGCGAGGAAGCGTCCGGTCCCTGCACGTCGCGCAGCTCTGACAAGATTTCCCCAGCTTCCACGGCAGCAGTTCAACGAGGACGGTTGATCGAGTGTTCCGTCAACCATGCGGGGGTGACGGGTCATGCAGGTAGGCGGAGCCCAAACTCCCTAGCGTGCAGGTTTATGGCCACTGCCGAACTATCCCGAACCGTTCTCCAGGAGATATTGTGAGAGCACACGATGATCCCGATACTCTGCGGGAAATCCTTAGAAGGCCAGCAGGGGGCCTATCCTCGACCGGGCATCCGACCGCGCGGCCGTGTTCGGCGCGATACTCCTCGGGCGAGATGTCGATCGCCAACGCCGAGATCGCCACCTGCACCCGCCTGAGACTAGTAACTGGACGACGAGAGGTTCACCGCGACTTTGCAAAGTGTGCGCGTATTTGTACGTTCCGTACAAAGTTTTGGCGCCACACCAAACGGATTCTCGAATGAGATTCTGCCGGCTTTAACAAATTGCCGGTAAATCCCGAGCGTTAGATCTTAGAAGGGCACGCACCGTGAAAACGCTAGTACACTTTTTACGCGATGAGTCCGGGGCTACTGCCATAGAATATGGGCTGATAGCGGCGGGTATTTCGCTTGCAATCATCGCGGTCGTGAATGGGCTAGGCACTAAACTCAATACGAAATTCGCTTCGATCAGCAGCTCTCTGAAATAATCAAAAGCCGCCTCCCTTGGCGACCTCTTTTCTCCACCGCATGTGCAAGAACAGCTCTAGTCAGAGGCGAGCTAGTTCTCTGAATTCGGCGGAACTTGAGAATTGGTGCGGCGAGGGGGTGAACGGATCGTCTCGATGCTGCTGCTCGGAAATTCTTGTTTTAGCGAAAGACACCTGGATGAGTCTTTTGGTCGTCGGCAGATTTGCCAATCAATCGAAAGTGGTCCTTGAGGCATTTCAGTCCGTGACGGCCTGTTTCTCCCGCTTTGTCTCGGCTCGAGGGTCGATCCGAATTGCGATCTTGTGCTTTTGTCTTGCGATGAGCGCGATCGCAGTGAGCCTCGGAGGGTATTCCGTCCTTGGTATCCGGCACGCAGGCGACCTGGTTGCGCGGACTTTCGATGAGTCCTTGATGTCGATCAACTACGCACGTGCGGCTGGTGCCGATTTTGCCGCGATGCGCGTGGCATCTTCACACGTCACAAGGCAGCCGTCGGCCCGTCCTCGACTAGATGATGAAATCGACAAGCTGGCGAAGACGCTTTCGGAAGATGTCACTATTGCGGCTGAAAGGTCGCAATCAGCGCGAGCTGCGAAGGCAGCCGCAAAAGTTAAAGAAGCTGCAAACGCCTGGGTCGCGATTCATCGCCGTCGCTTTCAAGCTGATGGCACCGGGAATAATGAAGCGAGCGCTCGGGAAATCGATGACGTTGACCAGCTCTCAAACGTCGTAAATCAGCAGATTGAATTGCTGGTGAACTATACGGCCGGGGATGGTTTTCTATTCCGTCAGCGAGCCCTTGCCGCGATCAAACGGGATCTGCAACTGAATGTGGTGGCGCTGACCGTTGCGCTCCTTCTGTCCGGGCTTTTTTCGTGGTTGCTGGCACGGCGGATTATCGGGCCTGTCGCCATTGCGTCGAAAGCGGCAAGTTTGCAGAGCCGCCGCGCGCTCGAACTCGATCTTCGCGAGGCCATGGACAAGGACGAGTTCACTCTGTTCTATCAACCCATTTATGACCTGCGGATGGACCGGATCAGCGGCTTCGAAGCATTATTGCGCTGGCCTCATCCGAAGCGTGGCCTGGTGCCACCCGACCAATTCATTCCCATTGCAGAAGACATCGGTCTCATCACTCCACTGGGTGAGTGGGTTCTCAACCGCGCCTGCGAGCAGGCGGCCGGTTGGCCGAGCGAGCTCAAGATTGCCGTCAATGTCTCGGCGACTCAGATTCGGGATCCAAGATTTGCAGAGGTTATCGCCAACGCGCTTGATGCTTCAACGCTGGCCCCGCACCGGCTCGAATTGGAAATCACGGAGTCTGTTCTCCTTGGAAACAGCGCCGAGACGGTTGCAACACTGCACAAGCTGAAGGCGCAGGGGCTGAGCATCGCCTTAGATGATTTTGGTACTGGATACTCCTCGCTGAGCTATCTGCGCAGCTTCCCCTTTGACAAGCTCAAGATCGATCAGTCATTCGTCCGTGATGCAACAGCGACAAATGGATCTAAATTAATCGTAAGAGCCATTACCAGCCTTGGAAGAAGCCTTGGCATAACAATAACGGCGGAGGGGGTCGAGACGATTGAACAGTTGGATCAAATAAGGGCGGAAGGGTGCAACGAGGCGCAGGGATTCCTATTCAGCCGCCCGGTCCCTGCTACCGAGATCGCATCAACGATCCTGAATCTGAGAGGCGGCCTCGCGAGACGTCATTTAAGCGGTGCGATGACCGGCTAAGACGAACCAGGACTTTCCTGAGTGTTGTTCGGTCCTGAGTTCGCTCTCGCCGTTGGGTTTCAATGCGTTCAGGATCCACATGGTGCGTCGACATGTTAGCAACCGAGCCACAAAGGTTCCGATCGTCGGGCGCGATCATAATCAACGGCGCTATCAGCGCGCCGCAGCTCCTGCCTACGGTTTTGTTGAGCGCTCTGAAATGAAACTCATCGAGGGCTTCCATTATAATGTCACACGGGCCCACTTCATCAATTGTTGGCGCGCCCCAGTCATGGAGGCGCAAGGGTTCTCTGAAGGAGATTTCGATTAATCGCCAGCATCCGATACTTGCTATTAAGGCTTTTTTTCCGGGGTTGCCATATAGGAGCACTATATCGTCGAGGAGCCGATGAGGATCTGGGTCAGCTTAGCTTTGCTCGCGGCCCTTTTTCCGCTGGGCCAACCTTTTGCCTCGGCAGCGGCGGAGACATCAGCGGATGCCACGGCGCGCGCCAGCTATCGTCGGCCGGCGGCGATCCCTTTTCCCGATCGTAATCCCTACACGGTGCCGAAAGCTGCTCTCGGGGAAAGACTCTTCTTCGATGCGCTGCTCTCGAAGTCCCGCACCCGTTCCTGCGCAACGTGCCACAATCCGTCGCTTTCCTGGGGTGATGGCCTCGCGCGTGCGGTCGGCGAGGATCCCAGCGGCCTGCCATTGCGTGCGCCGACCCTGATCGACGTGGCGTTCACCGAACCGTTGGGGTGGGACGGCAAATTCAAGACTCTCGAAGCCGTCACGTTCGGGCCGATCACAGGCCGGCCCAACATGAATTTGACGGAATCAGAATTGATCGCGCGTCTCTCCGCTATCCCGGCCTATGCTGATGCATTCGCAGCCGCATTCGGGGACGGTGCGATCACGCGACCCAGGATCGAAGCCGCGTTGGCGACTTTTGAACGAACCATCGTGGCTGGCGAAGCGCCATTCGACCGGTGGATCATGGGAGACGTGACATCCGTCAGCGCCGCGGCAAAACGCGGCTTTGAGATTTTCAACGGCAAAGCCCATTGCTCAAACTGCCACAGTGGACCATCGTTCACTGACGGATCGTTTCACGATATTGGCGTCGCAAGGAACGACGACGTTGGACGCGGTCGGCTTTTTCCGACGTCGCAAAAGCTGCGGTACGCATTCAAAACGCCGACACTGCGCG
Organism: Bradyrhizobium diazoefficiens USDA 110; assembly: GCF_000011365.1. Lineage (GTDB taxonomy): Bacteria > Pseudomonadota > Alphaproteobacteria > Rhizobiales > Xanthobacteraceae > Bradyrhizobium > Bradyrhizobium diazoefficiens. The sequence goes on from NC_004463.1 coordinate 1,695,486, forward strand.
ATGTCGCGCGGCGTGCTCCCTACATGCATGATGGATCGGTCGCAACCCTCGAAGAGGTCATCGAACTCTATGACAAGGGTGGGATTGACCGTCCGAGCCGCTCGCCTTCAATAAAGCCTCTATCTCTGACGGAAAGCGAAAAGGCGGATCTGATCGCTTTTCTTCAGACGCTCACCGCATCCTCGACGGATACGACTTTTCCCAGGTTGGCGCGATGACCGGTACCCCGATCGCGCGGTCGGGGAGGCTCTCAGGGGAAGTGCGGCAATGCCGCTCCCAGCAAGCCCAACACGAGGATGAGGAAACCGCCCGCCCACGTCTCCAGGGTTTCACTGCATGCTGTGAGCCGCATCGCGGTGCGGGCCAGCGCAGAGCCGACTGGCACCCTCTTCGTACGAAACGCACCAAACATGGACTACTCCGGACATCCGTTTTTTGTCTGACATTCAGTACGACACTTGCATTGAAGGCCCGTCGTCAAAATCTGTAAAATTGAAGGGACGTGCGCGATAGTCTCGCCGCACAAATCCTTGCCGGCGTGTCCCCATTAACCCAGCAAACAACCTTCGGATGCGAGCGCCGTCACATCCTTAAGATTTGTGCTAAGTTGAACAAATCGTCAGAGGCGGGCGCTTTTCCAAAAGGGGTGGTTTTTTATGTTCAGGTCTCCGACGCGGGATGCCTTTGCGGCATTCCGGAGAAGCTCCCTTTTTGCAAGGTCCATCGTGGCACTTTCTTTCTGGTTCTTGGGAACACAAGGTGCCAGTGCCCATGTCAAATGGTTCTGTGCCTATGACGCTGCCGGCCAGCCCCGATGCCTCGAAAACGTACTGTGCCAGGATTTTGAACTGCTGTTGGCTCTTGCCCTGCTCTGGTTTTTTTCCGGCTGCATGGTTGAACGGACGTCTTTGGCTGAGCTGGCGGCCCGCTCCCTCAACCGCTTCACGGACGGATTGCGACTACACACTGAGGAAATCGTCCGGGCTGTCTGCGGATTTTTCTTCATCTCGCTTTGGGCGGTGGGCGGTATCTTGCTGACCCCGGAATTGAAAACGACTTCGTCAATGGTTGGGCCTTTGCAACTCGCCATCGCAGCAGGCCTGCTGTCGCGCCGCACGATGCCCTTCTCCGCGGCGGGAATTGTCGTTCTGTTCGGGCTCGCCGTTCGAGATTACGGCACGTTTCATCTGGCCGATTATCCGATCTTTTTGGGCCTTGCGGCCTACCTCGCCCTCGCTGGCTTGCAAAAAGATCTGTTCGGCGTTCCGCCACTCGATGTCGTGCGCTACGCAACCGCCGTCACGTTGATGTGGGCTTCGGTGGAAAAGTGGGCCTACCCGGAATGGAGCTTCCCACTTCTGATCGAGCACCCCGGCATGACGCTCGGGCTCGATAGTGAGTTCTATATGCGCGCCGCTGGCATGATCGAATTCACGCTCGCGTTTGCCCTAGCTTGGACGCCCTTGGTCCGGCGCGTTGCGGCTGCCATACTGCTTGGAATGTTCATCAGCGCGTGCTTCGAATTTGGCAAGCTTGATGTGATCGGGCACTCGGTGATCATCGTCGTACTGGTCGCGATACTTTCCGATAATCAGCCGAGGGAAGCCGACTATCGCGCTCCCTGGCTCGCTCCGGCCGGACTATGTGCGGCGTTGACGGTTACGCTGTTCGCCTACTATGTCGGTCATGCAGCGATCTTCAACACCTCAATTCTGTAGGGCCCTACTTTTTGACGTGCACGCCAAGCTTCATCTTGGGATGAATGCCGCACAACACAGTGTAATCACCAGCCACAGAAAAGACGACGTCGAATTGGCTGCCTGGCTGTTGATCGCCAGAATCGAACTCGAAGGTGTCTGAGCTCAAATAGGTGTGGTGCATGAGCTCACCGTCATCGTTGATAAACCGTAGGGTCTCGCCGCGCTTTATTACGATTTCTTGGGGTCTGAATTCTCGGTCCTTTTGCGAAATTACATAGGGGGAGGCGCCTAGAGCGGCTCCAGCGAGGAGCCCTCCCACTATTGCGGCTATCATCTGAAAACCGAACTTGCCTGTGCGTGAAGGTATTAGCCTTTCTCTCATTCCGACCTCACTGAAGCTAAATTCTATAAAAATGCGACCTTACCGCGGACCGCCGGAGCCCGGGACTAGCGACACTTATGACAGATTGATCTTTATTTTGCGCCTCGGTTCCAATCATTATTAGAGGAAAACTGACGCGAGGCAGGCGGCCGGCTGTGTCCACGCAGCATGTTTGCGCTTTGGCGGTGCGAGGGGACTGCCAGTCGTCGCCAGGTGTCCCTGCGGCGAGACAAACGGTGCTCCCTCATGGCATCAGCGGTTGAAAAGGTTGATTAATTGTCTTGAGATCATCAGTGCAAAACTCGTGTGGGTCACAATGAATTTCGGCATAGAGGGAGCATGACTAAACTCTCGCCTGACATCTGAAATGTTCTCTGGCGAGGCGCGGTTGCCTTAGTGGTGCTGTGTTCGTCTCACGCAACGGACTTCGCAATCCCCGGCCAGGCGGTAACAGCGTGGCGCGCTGGTCTGACGGCGTTCCGGCGCCGACGAGTCCAAGGCGAGTTGCTCCACACCCCGGTCGGTCCCCGTCAGGCGTTGAAATTCGTCAAAGACGCCGTCTTAAGGCCGGATTTGTGCTCAACGCGCTGCACATTGCAGGAATCCGTATGGGTATTTGGCTACGTTTCCAGCAGATATCCACGCTGTGAGACGGACTGCACTATGACCAATCGGGTGCCAGCCGTCCTTGAACCGCGGGACAGCTCGGGTGACCCCGCTCTCGCAGGAGTTACCGGCACACAGCCGACGCTTCGTCGGCTCGATAGCCTGCGTCCTAATACGCGGCCCCCTGTCAGAAATGCTATCCTGTCCAGAATTTCTCCGGACGGCCTCGCGGCATTGGGGGAGTGCCTTGAGCCGATCGTCCTGAAAGAGCGTATGGTTCTGCAAGAGCCGAAAAGGCATGCAAAGCACGTCTACTTCGTGGAGTCGGGCCTCGTCTCGCTAAGGGTTGTCGCGGCGGGGAGCGTGCTTGAAACGGCCGTCATAGGATCTCGGGGTGTTGTCGGTGCTTCGTTCTTGTGCGGAGGACATCTTTCGACGCATCAATCTGTGGTGCTCTTTCCCGGAAGCGCGCACAGGATCCGTGTTGAGGAATTGCGCCGGCTAGTAGAAGAGCGTCCTGAGATCCGAGAGCATCTCTTTGAGTACGTTCAAGCGCTGACATTTCAGTGCGTTCAGACAGGATTGTGCGGGGTTCGGCACGATCGTGAACAGAGGCTCGCGAGCTGGCTTTGTTTGGCGAGTGATGCTGCTGACGTTTGTGTGCTGCCAGTTACCCATGACTACCTTTCGTCTGTCTTGGGACTTCGTCGCGCTGGGGTAACGCAGACTCTAAGCCGATTCGAAGAACGAGGGCTGATCCGCAAGATGCGCGGTGTCTTGGAGATTGATGAACCCAAGTGCCTCGAGAAAAGGGCATGTTGTTGTTACAAGCTCATTTCAGGCGCCTATGCCTCGTCTCAGTCCGCGATTCCAGCAAAAGAGCTGATGGGGTAACAACGTCGCATAGGCTTCACCTCTCCAGTTCATATCGAGACGACTTGCCGAACACGGTATTGCTGCGCGGAGCGAAGAGCCGAACAGCATTTGCGCTTGACTCCTACTCAAACAAAGCAAGTTTGAGGATAGAGGTTCTAACATCGATGGCGCCAGAATCGCCTGGCAAGTGCACCGTCGCGAGGATTGCGGGAGGTGAGGAGCTTTTTCAGTCTTGCGCCGGCCCGTAGTCGCTCGCCAGGAACTGATCTTGTGTCCACTGCCTCAACGCATCATCGTTGATTGTCGAGTTGACTAGGGCATTCCAGTTCTCACCTGCCTCTTTCCATTTCGTTCTCCGGTCCGGAAGGCTCCGCAGTAACCGGAATGCGCTCGTTGCAATCTTGCTTGCCTCTTTACCTTCAGCAGCCTCGCGGATCACGTCCTTGAAAGTTTGCTCCGGAAAGATCCACCCGGCGCCCGTGAAGCGCTCAGCAAAGATGTATTCGAATGAGGCCCGAAACGTAACGGCTGCTAGAGCATCCTCGTGTTCCGTGCCTTCACTACGCACGTCAAACCATTGCAACAGTCTTCGGACAGCGGCAGCGGGAGCAAGCTGGCGATCACCGAGAGTCAGAGATACGAACATGTACGCGATGTCTGATTGAAGTTCGTTGTCCAGGGACACGTACCAGTCTTTAATCGCTTGAATAGGTGACATAAAATAATCCCGAGAAAACGACGCCAAGGCACGTGCTGAGGATCTCCTCGAGAATGAACCTAGAGCTCAGGGATGACGCGCAGAGTAGCGCGCTTCGAACCGAAGTATTAGCGAAGTGTCTACCACCCGAACCGCCGAATGCAACTGCTCGGGACTGGATCGGTGCTGGTCAACCTGCCGCTCGAGCTCTTCTACGAGGGCGGAGAATAGGCCGAAATCCGCCGCGTCGGCGCGACGCTGGGCCCGCGCGCGCCGGGCTCAGCGTCACACGCCGCTTCGGAGTGCAGACGTCGCGAGAGCGATCTTCAAATCTTAGGTCGCTGCGTTTGCAGGAAGATTGAAAACTACCATACGCGCGTGAATATATCCCCACCCTTCAACCTGCTAGGCTTGCCTTTGTTATCAACGTAGAACAGCGTCCAAGACGTTGGCATCTGAGACCCCTTAATTGTTCCAACCCAGCGGGTAAAGGAATTGCACTGGGCAAAGGTAACAACAAAATACAAGCCGGTTGGACTAACGGATCCCGCTGCAGGATACGGGATGCCCTGGCACGCAAACCCTTGAGCATGGTTTGTGAAAGTCCCTTGTATCGTCCCGCTATTGGCGGACCAAATAAGCAGTTCCGAACCTCGTTCATTTTTCCAGTATGAGGGAGCGGGAAGCCCCTGCGCCATGGCCTCGGCGGAAAGCAAGAAGGATTGGGCGAGCAGCAAAAGCCCCAGAAGTCTCTTCATATTGAAGCCCCAAAATTAGTCGCTTAAAGATCATGTAGTGTGGTTCAACTTGAGGTCATGTTCGCTGCTCTTATCTCGCATTAGGCAACGGAATGCGGCGCATATGCGCCAGGTAGCGCTGGATCGCGGCGGAGTCGGACTCCGTCGAGCCCCCCGGCACCGTTACCCCGACATGGTTCCTGGCGGCCGCGCGCCGAGCCCACTGCTAAAAGTGGATCAATTCGCCGGAAAGCACCAATGCGACACGGGCGGCGAAACACTGACCGACTACGACTTAATGGGATTGAACATTCATCCCGAATGGTGGCTACCGACGGTTCTTGTCCTGGCCGGTCTCAACATCGGAGACTTCGTCAGCGTGCTGATCAAGGCTGTGATGGGTCGCCGAAGCGTTTCGTCTTGATCGGCGACGGTTAACGAACTCGTTGATAGCATCGTAAGCCTGAAGCAAAGGCGGCGTCAGCGAAAAGAAGACGCCCAGCCCGATCGCGATGACAACGTGGCGAAGAGAAGAGCTATCATCCTCTTCGCTTGATGGTTCGGCGTTCTCCTTAATTAATGCGGGTGAAAGCCTACCGGCGGTGCCGTTCTGACGGCTAGATTTCCGCGGTTTGCGCGGAGGAATCATGACTAGTACAAAGAGGACGTTGATCAACAACCAAATACTTAGAGCTATAAGAATCGTTCGCATCAAGTGTCCCAACCCGCTTGCCAAACAACGCTGCGAATGATCGATCCCGTAATCGGCCTCGATCGTGTGATTATCACATACCTCAGAAATCAATCGGTTAGCCTATCGCCTCGGAGGTGCATACAGCCACGATCGAATATGACGAAGCGCGTCTGCATGTTGTCACCGCGAAGTCCACAAAAATGCAACGGCAAGCGTGGTAGACGCCAGGAGACCTATGAGCGCCGTGAAATCTCATGTGCAAATCTCTTTAGTTGGGCTGTTGGCCGCGAGCTGCACGAGATTGGCCAGCGCGAATATCCAAGAAAGATGACGGTCCCGTTTAACGCGGAAGAAGCGGCGCAGAAAGACAGCGCACGAAGGCCCTCCTGCGCTGATTATCATCGCGACTGCCATCTACCGGGATCAGTATCATCAACCATAATTGGAATGCCGCCCGGATACTTGCTGCGGCATGTGCCAAATCGGCGACAAGGAGCATCAGCGCGGCAAAAAACGCGCATATGATGCGTTTCATGAAGTTTTCCTTCACGTTATGTGGGAAATGCGTGAAATCATTGCGCGGCGATTCTAGGTCGCTAAAAAATCGGGACCGGAAAGTCGGGAGATCTGTCTGCGCCGGCGGGAGACCCCTGCGGGGCTTACTCGCGGCGATTGTGTCGGCTATAGGATTGTCCCGAGCCGTCAGTAGTTCTGAACGCCGCACCCCAGAATGACCCACCCCACTCGTCGATGGCTGCTTGCCGCACTGGCCATCCTGGCGGCCGCCGGCGTGGTCTACAGAACAAGGCGCGTGACGAACTCACGGCCATGAAACTTCAGCAGGCTTCGATCGGCCGCGCTTTAGAGGTCATCAAACATCAGCAAGCATCTACCGGCCGTGATCTAGAGGCCGTCAAACATGAGCAGGCATCCACCGACCGTGATTTAGGGGGCCATCAAACATGAGCAGAAATCGACCGATCAAGCGATCGTTGCGCTGACGAACGCTTTGCGAACCTACCGCTCCGAGGTGACCGACTTCGCCGCGCAATATCAGGCGATGTCCACTCGGCTGATGCTACTCGATGTGGCGCACCGGCCGGCATCGGCCACTGCGCTGCGCCTGATGCGCGCGAAGCTTGACGTGATCGAGGAGGCCCTGCAGCGCCAAAGCATCCTGCTCGCGCAGAAACTAGCTAATCTCAGCAAGACACCTGCGCATGCTGACCCGTAGACACCTGCTGGCAGGTTTTTCCTTGCTGGCATGCCCGACGATCTTGCGGGCCGCATCCGCCGTCGTAGTACCCGAGCCATCTCAAAAGCGCATAACCTCACCAATCAGCGTCAGCCATGCCGGGATCGACGGCGCTCAGATCGGCCGCAAAGAACTGCTTGAGGCCCACCCCTAGCCAATTCGCCCGCGGTCGGACTGTCCACGTCTCACCTACCGGCTATACCGCCGCAACTTGGCTGATGCAGCGAGCGGCACCGATGTGGGAAGCCGCGGGCTTCTTGGGTATGAGCGAAATGACGCTTCGCGAAACCTATGGTCATCACCACCCGGCCCGCCCTGCGTACCGCAGCGAACGCTATCGGAACGCATTCGGCACCGAGCAAGAACGTAGGATTGGTTGTTTCGTTGGTTGACGAAAAGACGAAGCGCGAACGGGCGGGCCAAGCCCTCCTTGAAAATACTGGTGGGCCCGGCAGGACTCGAACCTGCAACCAGACCGTTATGAGCGGCAGGATGCGGCAGGATATCGATCGGCTTCGTTGATTTTGCTGCTTTTTCGTTTGAGTTTGATCGCGTTCGTTGCGTTTTGTTGAGGTCGTTTCTGGTGCGAAACTGGTGCGGTTAGTGAATCGGGATCGAACTTGGCTAGCCCCGATCGTTCGGAACACTGCATGTCGGGGTGTGAGCCTGGCCCATGCTGGATTGGACCGGGACATCTGAAAAAGCGAAGCATCATCAGCAGTTAAAAATGTGAGTGACGTCGTGACGGCGGGCGAAGCTTCTGAAGACCGTTGAGGCTGATCTGACCGGAGACGACGACACAGGTCTGACCGATCTAACAGAAGGATCCGATGTCGATCGTACGAGAAATATTCAGGGCAGCGGAGCAAATTACGACATCATCTACTTCAGAGGGCGAGTCGAGCAAGGGGGGGCCGGTCGAGGTCTCTTTCTTGAAGCCTCGCTGCATGCACTTCGCGTCAATTTTACCCGCCTTGGGTCGTGTGGGTGCCAGATGCCCGCAATGGTAGTGCCGACGAGACGCATTGCCATTGCAACTTGGTTCGCCCCCAGTCTAGCCTGTCCGGACTTTCAGTCCGGCATATCTGATAGAGAAGCCGCAAGTTGGCTTCCGAGGTCATTTGATACCTCAGATCAGATTCTTTCACGGATTTTCGAGCGATCCGCTCTTCCACTTCTACTAGCATTGTATTACGATGCTACTTTCCTAGCATTGCAGCAAATGACTGCTAGAGCCTCTGACACAAACTTCGTCGCCTGGTTCGCCGTAGTGACGGTAGATGCTGCCATAATGGCTGAATTTTTCTAGCGAGCGAACATGTCCGCGAGCCGAACAATTCTCATAACGGTCCATGGGATTCGAACGTTTGGGGAATGGCAAGAGCGGCTTAAGAGCCTCGTTCAGGACGCAAATCCGAACATCGACGTCAAATCGTACCGTTACGGCTACTTTAGCGTTATCGCCTTCCTGATTCCGATTTTTCGCTGGCTGGCTGTCCGATCTTTCCGCAACCGGCTTCGTGAGATTATCCGGGAAAATCCAGGAAGTCCGATCACGATAGTTTGTCACTCTTTCGGAACGCACCTTGTGGCTCACGCCCTCCGCGGCATCAAGCCTGACGAATTACCTGTCATCCCAGCACTGATCCTTTCCGGAAGCGTCCTTCGATCCAATTTCAACTGGCGTCGCTTGCGTGCGACTGGAAAGTTGAAGTTGGTGGTCAATGATTGCGGAACGAACGACGGAATTCTAGTGCTGAGCCAAATGCTGGTACTGTTAACTGGTATGGCCGGACGGGTCGGCTTCTACGGATTCACCGACGACTTCATTGTCAACAGGTACTTCGCAGGCGGTCACAGCCATTACTTCCGCCCTGTCGGGAACGATCCGGATTCGTTTATGCGCGAATGGTGGGTACCCATCGCCGCTCTTGCTCAAGCTCCGAAGCCGGCCGGCGCGCTATCGCTAGGCGGGACTCTGCAAGGCGTTTTACATGCATTCATGCGGATTGCGGATCCATTGAAGGGTGGACTGTATTTTGGACTGATCGCCATTTTAGTTTTCTTCGGATACGTTCAACCGCGACGTGAGACGGCGCTTGAAGAGGGACGGCGCCAATATCAGGCCGCCGCCGGACAAGTGGGTAGCGACCGGCTCGTGTCGGATGCCGTGGCGTCCCTCGCTCGTCTGATCAATGCAGGGACATTCACTACCGAAAGGGACGTGGCCCGAATGTCCGATGTCGCGAGGTTCGGCTTGCAACGCCTGCTCACCGCGAACGAGGTTCTTGCTACAGTTCCAGCGGGAAGCATCTTCCGGTGGTCCGGTGGAATCTACCTCAAGGGGGATAGGGTTCTGCGGCTCGACGTTCCGCCGCCGCTCTTTCAGTTTCGACACTCCGACGCTGGAGTATCGGTCCTTATCACCGAGAAAGTAGTCGAGGTCGTTGAGCAGGAGCGGCAGCAACGTCAGATCGAGTTCATCGTGTTTGATCTAAAGCGTGCCACGGTTCTGATGCGCGTTCCTATCAACCACGATGGTCGCGCGAGCCGAGAATTTGTCGTGCGACCCTTGCGTGCCGACCGGAACCGCATTCTCATCGAATTTGCCGTGAGGGAAATCGAAGGAGACGACAGTACGACATACTACGTAGGTATTGACCTTGCGCGCCGAACAGCCCGGACATCGGCGATAAGGGAGGATATTGATCTCCGCTTTCATTCGAACTGCCAGAACTTGGCATGGTTCGACGATGAAGATAACGATGCAAAAAAGACAATCTCAATTGCACCACTGAGCTACCTGTTCGAGGATGCTATCGAGAGACGCACGGTGCCGCGACATGAGGATACGTCGAAATCCTATTCTGATGATCTACACCAGGACTGCGGAACGACTCTAGAGGTTCTCGGAATATCCAGGCTGCAATTCCCTCGATCGGTTCCCGAGCAGAAACTGTTCCAGATAGTGCAAGCCCCGACAATGGAGAATGAGGCAGCCGAAGATGCCTGCACGCCCGACCACAATCTGGGTACCGATACGCGGGTAGTAAAAGACATGACGTCGCTTGACTTGACGTCCATGAGCCTCATCAAAGGGACCAGCACGTCGCTTGAGCAGGCTAAGTCAGACATCCAAGATATGGGATGCCCTCAGATATTCTCCGGAAGCAAAGGGAAACAATATTTAGCGACAGCTATCGCAGTCGGACAATGGATGTACGGTCGTGTGATTTGTGAGATGATAGACGAGCGGCGGGTCGGTAGATGCGGGATCTACCCGTTTGCGTCCGAAGGTGGGGGCAGCATATGGAAGTCCGCTGCAGGAGATCTCGCAGTCCTCGGCGACGCGAGGACTGAGACGAATCCAGGCGGGTTTACAATCGTAGAACTTGCGAGTGGCACGCAGCTCGCGCCCAATGACATTCCACCTGGAACTGTTTTTGCCGCCGCGGTCGATAGCGAACGGCACGCGGTGATGGTGATCTCCGACGTGGAAGGATATCCGGGCGCCGCAGAGGTGTCCGCCTATCGCCTCGAAGCTGATGAGGTGAAATTGACTGGTCGGCGCACGTTTGAAGCGCCCTATGACGGCGTGCTCACTCACGAACGCGGTTCGGCCAACAAGAATGATGCGGCTCGGCCCAGGTTGGTGTTCACGGGCGGCGCGTTCGTCCTCTCCATGATGCCGGACACGCTAATCGCCCTCGACGTTCCAACGCCGACGAGTTGGTTTGATCAGGCCGCCGGGACGATCTCGAGCTGGTTTGTAAAACGTCAGGTGCTCCCGGATGCGTCGATCCCTCTTCGGTGGAGCGTACAACAGCTAGACCTAGGCGATACAGTTGCTGAGCTAACGGCGCGATCTGGAAGCCGAATACTAATTGCGCAGGTCGGTAGCAAGATTCGGCTTTACTCAGCACTAGACGGCGAAGCATTGACACCGCGCATCGATCTGGCTCAATTGAATCTGAGTTGCGTAGGCCGGTTGCTGTCAGCCGTAATCGAAGCGGATGAAAGTCTGACGTTCACCCTCGAAGGCTGCCGCGTACAGCGTGCTCCACCAGCGGCCGCCGAACGTGTTCCACATCTGGTCTCTAACCTCGAGCACTATTTCGAGATCGATGGAGTGAAGTCGAACGAATAGGAGTTTGCGGAGGAGCGGCTGCCTCATGCGTTGCAATTATGGGCAGGCAGAGCGCGCCGATGGACCACGGTGTAGCGCAAAGTCTGAACTCGAAACAGGAATTCGGTTTGTCTGTGCTGGCGGCGCTCAGACGGGTCCTGCTAGTTCGTACGCGGCCAAGAATGGGATGCTTTTGCAGCGCTTCGCTTGCACGTGCCAGATAGCTTGTTCTCAAGAACAAAAGCGTAGATCGCAAGCGTAGATGCGCTTTGCTTCGATTGAGTTCGGGCACGCCATTGCGCCTTTGGTCCATACCTCGTGCTCTCGTCGCTGACGGTCGGACTGCACCTTCAAACAGGAATTATAACGGGCGATTGACTTCAAAAGGGCTCCCCACGTCGGACCGCCATAGTCGCGGTTGTCCGGTTTCAGGCGAAGCGCATTGACTTCTGCCTCGGATTCGGGCCGCACCCGCACGGTTTCTCCCAAGGCACCTGACGGACGCGGCTGTCCGGCCTCGAGATTGATCTGGTCGATGAGCGCACCGAGAGGGTCGTTCTGCGACCAGTTGCGCAGTTTGAAGTTCTCGACACGCTGGAGCGCCTCAACGATTGTTCGGCGTAACCACTGATGCCGGTTGTCTTCAATGTCGATCGGTTTGGCCAAGGCCATGTGGCTCTGAGTGATTGGCTCCTGCTCGAAGCATCCGGCGGTATGGGTATATATGCGCTCGACGACAGTCAACTTGAGTGCCGGGATCTCTGCGACCGTTTCGTACGCGCACGATACGACAAAGGGTTTTCCCTGGCGCGCCTTGATTACCGAGCCCCAGTCCGTCTGCAACCCAGCCAGGAGATGATTGTGTCCTTCCAGCGTTTGCAGGTCCGTAATCTGGTGCCAGCCCGCGCCATACCATTGCGCGACGTATTCACCCCAGCAAACTTTGCGCAAGATGGCTGGAATCCAACAACCCCACGTCTTGACGAAATCAGCGAGCGGTGCACCTTCAGAGGGTGACCCGAGAAGGCCGAGGCCCACGATCCGGTCGAGACGAGCTTGCTCGCCATTCAACTGGAGACGGACAATGGCGCGTCTCAGAACAATACCGCCCATGCTATGGGCTACAAAAAGGACGTTGTTGTATTCGTCCAAAATCCGAAGGAACTCCGGATTGCGTACGAGCGATTCACCGATCTCGGTCGCAGAAATCGTTGCGGGCGCCGCATCCATATAGCTAACCGTATACAAGTCGATATCGCCGAGCGTCCTGCCGCCGGGCAGTGCTGCCGCGTGGTCCCGCTCGAAAATTGTGAACCAGCTCAGTGCTGGCTTTCCGTTCACCGTTCGCTTCCCAGGCTCGTAGCGCGGGCATTCGAAGGATCGTTCGGCAGCATCGGCATTCGTGGTGCTGCTTTCGAAGGTCGAGCAAGGACCGCCTCCAAGCCCATGGACGAAGACCAAGGCGACATCCGCGCCTTGAGGATGTTTACGAATGGTTTCGACCCCGATCGCGGCCGCGGAGCCTATCGAGGTGAGGAGAAGCATGAAGACCAGGAACCCTATTCGCGGCATCGGGTGCGTCCTACGGCTCTGGGAGACTTGACCATTAACGTGACGGGTTTCTCGCCGCGGACCACTAACTCGAGACAGCCGCGTGCGCTCATGTCGACGAACTCAAAGGAACCAGCCTTGTCCGAAATGACCTCTGGTTTTTCGGCCTGAAAGCGGGCAAGAATCATCTTGGGGTTGTTGGCAAGGTAGTCCACCAGCGCCGCTGCCACGGCGTCGCCTGCCTGGCCCGACACGGCTGGTCCCAACAAGATCAGAAGGCTGATGAGGAGCGGTTCTGGCTCGAGCTTGTTCGGATCGATGGCGAGATAGGCGGCGGCTGTCTCCAAGGGCGTTGGCTCAGGCGGCAATTTGATGTCGCTGCTCTTCACTTTCTCTTCAAGAAAATCGACGCGGAGATATGCTGTGTCCCTTGTTCTGACCGACAGGCTGCCGCTGCGCACGCGATCCAGAAATTGACGCTGCGTTGCCCCGGCTCGATTCGGATCAGTGAGCTTTTCGTCGTTGCCGCGCGCAGCATCGAACCAGCGAAGCTGGCATGCGCCGCCGCCCGGTTCGATGATCCGGCACGTCCCTCGCGGCGCGAACGATGCGATCGACCGTACCTCACGGCACGCACACTGGCACTGCGGTTCTGGGCTCGTTCGGCATTGCTCGTCCTGCGCGCGGAGCGAAACGATTGATGAGCAATACACAACTGGAAGAAGCGCGAGAATTCGTAGCCGTCCCATTGTCTATCCCCGGATCTCCGACGAAAGCCGGCCAGTCCTACCCGACCAACGGCCATCGCGGTAGTTGTGGACCTTATCATGCACGCCCTCTGCTGAACACATGCTTATCGTATTCCGGAGCCTGCGGGCGCTACGAGTGAACCGAGGGCAGCCGGTCTACGGAACGCTATGCAACCAGAGGCGCCGTGTCACGCACTCGCGCTAGCGTGTAGCTGACATTGGTAATAGCGACGCTATCCCATTCCTGGCCGGTTTCGTTGGTTTGATCGCATCGGCATCGCGTATGACATGCAATTCGTTTCTTTGCATCAGCGAGATACATCGCGGAATGACCATATGCATTCGCCGATGGATCCCAATAAAAGATCAAATCTCCGGCGGCGAGTTGAGAAAGCTTGTTCGCAGTTTGCGTGTGATTTGCCTTTTCGAGTATTGTTTCGATCAATCCGTCCTCGGTCAGTGTGCTGAACAATCGACGGGCGCTGATGACCCCATAGATCGCAGACGGGAAATCCCGGCGTATTGGCAGTCCGCCGCCGGCCTCGTTTGCCTCATGTCCAAGGCAGCATGAGAGAAAGTGGGCGCAATCATCGACATTGTCGATCTCCATCCCATCTGGTCGGCGCGCTGTTTCGTTAGTGTCAGTGCGGACGAAGATGGTCCCGTTCGGAACCTTAACGTAAGGAGTTGCTTCGCGAACGCCGATGTATCCATCAGAGCATGACTTCGTCCAATACTTGCGGGCGTACGCGAGCGCCTTGGTACGATCGTATGTCATTTTACCTCGTTATGTGCTCAGTTAAAAAACAGATCGAAGCAATGTCATTTACGACGACGTAGAAGACGTACGCAGGCATGCGATGGTATTCGAATCGGCACGCCGGCCATCCTTCCGATCAGCTCTCGGATTTCTCGAAGTCAGCCTTGGCCGAAGGCAGCTGGCCGCCGCCTGTTCGATCCACCTTGACGAGAAATCCGAACGCGTGACCCGAATCCGCTCCTGCCGGTCCGTTGCCGGCAAACGGCCAGAGAAACATTCCGCGCCGGCGAACGTGACCTGCGACCAAGTCGCTGAGCAGATCGGGATACTCGATCGCTTGGGGCAGTGGCGCCGTCGCAAACAGCGTTGTGCCGACGGCAGCGTCCACACGTTGCAGGGTTGCGAGCCCATACGTGGCGGCCGGCGGTGGTAGCACCGGTTGGGCAATGACGCCGACATTAAGTGTCAGTTGTTCTTTGTCGGCTGCTTCGTTGTTCACCGTGACCTGCAACCGGTCACCCGCCTTCAATTTTGCGGGCACGTCGGCCGACGGGCTTTTCGGATCAACGGGCTCTCGCAGCGCGGAGAGCGGAATCGCATAGATTTCGCAACCTTCCACGACATAACGCGAACCAGGGAATTTGGGGTTCGAGGGTTTGGCCTCGGTCGCCGCGATTTGCAGTGATCGCGACGGTCCGCCGTCGCCCGGCACGACCTGAACGATCAACGCCCAGGAGCCCGCAGGCTTTTCGACCTTCGTGTTGAGGCCTTTTTGCCGCTTCCAGAACGCCAAATGGATCGTCGCGGCAGGATCATATTCGGCCCGATCGACCGCAAGGACGTGCGGTACGTCTCCGATACCGACCTGATTGCTGGACGTTGGGCCGCCGAGTTCGCGATCATAGGCCGGATCGCCGAACGCCAGCGTGAACGTCTTGACTGGCAGCCATCGCTGCCGGCTCGGGATGTGCGGCAGGTCGAAAACCAGAACATGCGGCGGACCGGGCAGAAGCTGATTGACGGTTCCGGTTTCAAGCTGTGCAGAGCCGGATCCATTTATCGACGGATCGCCTTCATTCGCCTGATTGGGCCGCGTGCCGCGGATCGTTATCCGTACCGGTGTGTCTGCCGAGGAATCGCGAAGCGCCTGCGCGACGGCTGCCTGCGCCGCGTCACGCGCCGGTCCCTCGACGATGAAATCGATCATCAAGCGTGTTGGTCTGGGTCCGCTTGAAGGAAGCGGTGCCCAAATCATTTGGGTGAATACGACAATGATGTCCCCAACCCTGAGCTCAACCCGTGGACGCCGCTTCTCGGTCTGTGAAGGCAGGAGGCCGATCCGTGCCAGTGCGACGTGAGCGGCGGGATCGGGCCCGGTCAGATCAGTTGGCACGGTTGCGATCAGGCGGAGTCTTCCGTCCCAATCGGCCGAAAGACGCCCGTGATCTGGATTCTCCACGCGGATCGTCACGGCATGTGGGCTCCGCGTATCGCCTGTCAGGTGGCGATCGAAGCGTACGACTTGCGCCGGCCCCGCGACAACCTTGAAGGTTTTCAGATTCTTCGCGCCATCGATCTCGTCCATCGAGAGGTAAGTCTTGCGCCGGATCGCCAGGTCGGAGATTTCGGGGAGCGCCGATGATCGCGGGGCTCGAACCTGGCGTAGGGTTAGGGGTCCACGCCAGGCCGGGCGACCGAACCGGCTGAAATCCTTGTCGAACGGCACCATGAACGATGTCAGCAGTACGCCCTCAAACTGCGAGAGCATGACACCAGGCCGTTGTCCGGTGACAGTGGCTTCGATCGCGCCCGGAAGCATCGGCGCGAGACCGGCACGGTCCGCCGATTTGGCGGCTTCAGGCAGCGGATTTCGAGCCTGACCGAACGCCGCGGCGATCGCGTCAATGGTCGGCGCGCGGGCTCGCGGAGGAGCCAGCACGGAATGCCGGTCGGGTGGGGCGCGCAGACTCTTTGCGGCACGGCGACGGAATGCAACCCGTTGTCCGGCCGTGATGAAGGCGCTCTCGCGCATTTCTGCGGCATCGGCCGGGAGATAGCCGCCTTCAACAGTCTGGTCAGGAGCGCCGGTCGGGTCGTGCTGGATCTCGTCATCCGCAATCGCGCTGCGGTTCCATGCGATTGCTGGCCATGCCAAGCCCCGCACGCGCCCCGCCCAGGCGTGCTGCTCGTTGCGGCGAACTTCTTCCTCGCCAAGACTGACCTGCGCTTTCGCGGTGTCATCGGCACGGGTAACCAGCGGCCAACCCAGTGCCGGCGAGGCATAGATCGTATCGGACAGTCTTCGCAAAACGTGCGGCCGCTGCTCCTTCATGAGCGGCATCGCGGGCTGCGTAACCAGCCACGAAACGTGCGGTGGCGGAATCCGCGACGGCGAATCCGGATCGCGAGACGATTTAGGATCGTGAATCGTCAAGTAGCTGCTGTCGACGCTGGCGAGTATCAGAACCCGCGGATTCGCGCTCAACCCGAATGCGCGCATCGACGCATCGGCGCGTTGCTTGCCGTCAAGGACCACCTGGTTGCTGGCGGAATCGACCAGCGTGGCGGCAAGCGCGGCGGGAAGAAAGTCATTTTGCACCGATGCTGCGTCGGTCACGATAAGTGTCACCGCCGGCGCGGCAGGATCGAGGGGCGGCGAATTCGGGGGCCATGCCGTCACCGTAAACCTGACCTCGCCAGAAGCACGGACACCGTCAAGGGGTACCTCCCGTGCCGTCAAGCAACTGATCCGCCGGACAAATGGTGGCACGGGATTGCTGCTCAGCGCCTTGCCGTAGGCTTCCGCCACCGCACTCAACGCCAGCAGCGTGCGCGGGAAAAGCGGCCGGGACAGCGGGGGAACGGCCGCGGTCTTTGGCACTAGCATGGCCTGATCGACGGCGACCATCGCGCGGGCCTTGCCGCCGCCCACGATGGAAGACATCAGTGTTTCAAGCAGACTTTGCGTTCCGTCCTGAACCGCACACGAACTGGGCGGCGGTCCCTCCAGCGACCGTGGCGTGCCGGCTGTCGCGTCATACAGAGCAATATTGTAAACGCGATCGCCGTTGTCGGTGTGGGTTTGCGGACAGGCTTTCAGCGCACCAAGGGCGGCCTCGCCGTTCGCGTCTCCCCCCGGAGAACTGGACAGGGGCGACCATGGCAGGATCCATTGGGGGACAAGCACGACGCCTCGGTTCGGCGTTTCCAGCGACGTCACGACTTCGGTCAGTGCAGCGCCGGTGAGAACGAGCGAGTCCGGTGCGACGGTCCCTTTCAGCGCCTGCATGACATATTCAACGGGGAAGCCTGCATCAGCAAGCGCGCGGCGAACCACGCCGGCTATGCGGACATCGGCGTCCAGCGCGGAGTCCTTGTAGCGCGCGAGGAATGCGTATCGATCTCGCGCCGGATCCGGCTGCAGATTTGCCGCCGCAATGAGCCCGTGCATGTCGAACATAATGACTTCATCGATTGACGTCCATATCAGCGGAGTGTTCGCCAGCGTGGCTGGCGCACCCGGCCACGCTCCCTTCACGGGTGTCAATGTGTGATCGACGACAGCTCGGAACGACCACGACCTGCCAAGGAGCACGGCGTTCCCGTTGGCAACAAGGATGTCCGTCGGCAATTCATGTGCGCAAAGCCGCGGTTGTACCTTGTGCGCGAGCATCAGCTTTGCAAGCGGGTCGCCGCTGCCACGCATGGTCAGCGTTGCCGGCCAGTCCCCCGGCACGGAGGAATCGGGATCGAACGTGACGCGGCTCGGCGTCGCGTAGCCGACGGGCCACGAAACCGAACTGATGTCGAGGCCCGGCGCCGCAAATGCGGCGTCGAACAACAACCGCGAGGTCCAGCGCACCGGGTTGCCGTCAACTGCCGCGGCGCCGCTGTGACGATGCCGGATGGCGGTGATCCGTTGCGGCGATGTCGACGTATCGGCGTCAAACGCGAATTCGACCAAGGCCGAGCCGAGCGCAGGGGTTGGCCATGTCGGCCATTTCTGGCCTTCGACGGCATGTCCTTTCGGGAATACGACGGCCACCACCCCCTGCAACGTCCCGGCCGGCAGATGGAAGCCGCGGAAAAGCATCGGAGGTTGCTGCCCGTCGACCGGGCCGGCGATCTTGTCCTTGACTTCGATCGTGACCACCCCGGTTTCGTGATCGATCGATTCCGCCCCATCGGCGGGGCGAGATCCGAGGCCAAGCCATTGCAGCGTACCGTTGGTAAAGTTGCGCTTGAAAACTGGCGGGCTATTCGCGTTGCGTAGCGGAACGGTGAGGTCGCCGTCGGCGAGATAAAGCATCGGACCGCCGCGCTCCGGCCAGATCAGTTCCATCTTCTTGAGGTTCAGGATGCCTTCTACCGGCGAAGCGCTGAATGACGCGGTCAATCCGGGCGGATTGAAGCCCGCATCAGTGGTGTCGAGATTGCAGTCCTGTCCGAACAGACGCACACGAAGGTTGGCGGACGCGATGTCGGGTTTACTGTTCTGGACGTCCCGGGTGAAATGGAAATCGAGGCTCAAGCGTGTTTTCGAGGTCTTCGAGGCAGCCTGATTGGGCCCGTGATGTACCTCAACATCCGACACCAGAGAAACCGACTTCGGTTTGTCGCCGGGTTTTGGATCAACCTTGGACGGCGGAACGAACGGGTCGGAGACCATGGTCGGATCCGAAGGATCCTTGATTTCGATCCGAATCATCTTGGTCAGGGCGAGACTACCGTCCGGCATCGATCCGGGCCCAAACGTCAGCCGCACAAGATTGCCGGTCGCATAGATCGCTTCGGCGGCGAACGGCGCGGTGTCATTGTCGTCGGAAGGAGGCGACTTGTATTGCACGGAAGCCAGCAATTCGAACTGCAGCACACCGCCAGCGGAAGCGATGTCAACACTGAGCAGACGTAACGGTCGGGCGGACAAAGGACCAGCCAAGTCGAACTCAAACCGACCGCGCTTTGGTTTTTTCTGGTTCCACGATTTCCCCCCCGGCGGTCTCTCTTCTTGCGGACCGAAGAAACCCCATTCGTACACCGTGCGTGTGACCCGGTTGCGATTGATGGCGGCGGGATCGGGCCCGAGTCCGGTTTCAAGACCACCGGAGGTATCGAAGGTCAGCTGGCCGGCGTCCGTCTTGAGCGGCAGGTCACGGAACCAGAAACTGCAACCGACGTCACCGACCATGACTTTGACCGGCTTGCGCAACGTTGCCAGCACCAGGGCCAGGTCGTCGGGCGCCGCACGCAGCGCCGCGGTCCGGCTAGTTTGAAGAGGCGAAGTCAGATCCGGAACCAACGCGAGCGACAAGCCACGCGCGTCTTGCAGATGGTTGGGCTGGGTCACGGGCGTCGCTGAACCGGGTGACGTGAAGGCGACGGGGAAAGAAGATGCTGCGAAGCCCTTCACCTCGATCTGGCCGGGACCGGGCGCCGTCGAGGGCTTCAGTTCATTGCCGGTCGTGGGAATTGTGAAGTTAGTGTCGGGCAGGCCAGCCAGCGCCGCGGGTCCATACTGCCAAGTGTTACCAAGGATATAAGCGCCGAGATGGACGTCAACGTTTGGTGCCGGAGGCAGAGCACTGAAACCGAATGTCGGCGGCTTCCAGACATACGGCTCTGCGATACCGCGAACGATGCCATCGGTTACGCCGCTTAACCGATGCCAAAGTTCAACAACGGGCTTGTGGTCTTGATCTTGCAATTCACGAAGCACGACGCGATCGCCTTCGGTCCGTGCGCGCGCCAATCGTCGTGCGTTTTCGAACCACACGCCGGATAGCCGCGCCAGATCGAGTGCCGTTGGCGGTGTGTCGATCCTTTTCGGGCTCTCGGGCGCCGCATCGGACGATCCGGCTTGCGATTTCGCGTCACCGGAAATCGGCACCTTCGGCTCCGGCGCCTTGGAATCTGCGAACAGCTCGTCGAGCACCGGCAAGTCGTAGCGGAGTGACACCCGCATCTGGCTGCTCGACACAGGCGTGGCTGCATCCGCCGAAGGCGTGAACTCGATGCCCGGCAATGTCAGCGAAGCCAGCGCCACGCCCGCGCTTTCTTCGGGAGATGACGGATACGGCCCGGGCGCCACGGCCCGCTGCGGTGGCCAAGGCCAGCGCCAGCGGCCGTCGCCATAGGCCGTCGTATTCAACGGCAGTGTATCGATGTACGGCAGCCGTAGCGCGTTGCCGTCGGTGTCGGTGGCGAAAGTCAATGTCAACGGTGTGGTCGGGCTGCCGATCACTTCGGCAGGGACCAGCTCGCGTGTTGCCGAGGGCCGCTTGGCGCTTTCGGCAGTTCTGGTCATCGATACCGATGAGACCAGCGCAAGGGTCTGATGCGGCTGCCAGACCAGCAGGGGATCCACAGCAGACGGGAACAGCGGCAGCCTAAAGCTGATCGACCCAACGCCTTTTTCACGGAAGCCGGCCACCTGGACTTGCCAGTTTGTCGGACCGCTGACACCGAATGCAATTGGAGCGCTGGTCAGGGAAGCCGGACCGGCGTCCAGCGGCGGCAAGATTTCGGTCGGCGAAGGACTGGCCTCGCCCGCCCACAATACGCCTTCAAGCGTTCCGGCCGCAGCATTTACCGCAACGGCGATGCTGCGCGGCAGAGCGGTGTCGAGCGGCTTCTTCCAGATCACGGTGGCGTTGACGCTTTGCGCGCCGACGATTTCCAGACCCGGCAGCGTCGGATCGTCGGCACGTGCGGTGGAGCCGCCGGCATCGACCGCAACCCGAAGGAAGCCGCGGAACGCTGAGCCTGCGGCGAGCAGCTTGACCGGCGGTGGATCATCGGGCTTCGGCGCGGGGGGAAGCGGCATCTGAACCCAGCCGCGTTCGAGCGCAATGAAAGCATAGGGCGGCCGCGTCCCGCTGGCGATGGCGCCGGATACCGCCCAGACCTCGCCGAGACGCGCCGCGAGCGGAGAGGCGTCGACAATTCCCGAAAACGGCTTGACCTCTATCTTGTCCGGATTGAACGGCGGCTTGGCGGCCTCGCTCCATGTCAGCAGGATAGTGGGCGATGCCGTGGCAGCTTCTTCCAGCGCGGCCGGACGTTCGGCTTGCGATGTGATGGTCAGGACAACAGGATCGGTCCCCCTGCGTGCGGATAGGGTGGCCCTGTGACCGGTAAGCTCGGCGACGCCGGGTTCGCCGCCGCCATAGTCCTCGCGCGTCAGCAGCCGAGCGGCCACCGCGTCTTCAAGCATGCGGATTGACGGAATCAGATCCGCGCCGGGCACAGCAGCCGGATTGTCGCACACCCAGACCGGCGCAGCCGGTTCACCTTTGACCTGAAGCGGCCAGGCCAGCGGTGGAAGGGCGGAAGTATCGACCTGCAGCGAGATGCAGCCGCCTCGATCGGTGAGGTCGCGCGACATCCAGTTCAGGCCGGCTTTCAATTTGATCAACGATGCCGAATCCGAAACTGGATCGATCAGGTCCAGTTGCAGGCCGGTCAGTCCGTTGCCGATTTCCACCGGAACCAGACGAAGGCGCAACGGCAATCGGTCACCATTGCTGGTTCCGAACGGATTGGGGGCGAGGACGTCGAATTCGACTCCGTCTGGCGTAAGATCGAAGGTGATGGCATCCGAGACCTTGGTATGGCCGGGGATGGGCTTTGCGGTTTTCCGCCGCCGGATGAACAGCCCGCCGAAGATTCGAATGTAGTCGCCAGGCGTCGCCCATTCGATTGACAGCTGTTTGGTCAGCGCGTAGCCGACGCTAGGTTTCGGTTCGGCATCCAGCGCGCAGGCGACGGGAATCCGGCCGCGTGTAGCGCGAAGCTGAGGCGCGGCAAGTTCGAATACGTTGTCGATCTTGACGAATCCGTCCGGCCGCGGCGGCCATGCGGTTTTCGGCGCCACCCTCAAATCCGAATAGCGGGAAGGGCGGGGCGGCGGTCCAGCCACGCCGGCCGCCGCCGGCAACGGCGACAAATCGGCGAGGGCGAGCGGCGTGAATTGCGCTCTTCCGATCGTGATAGAAGGCGCCGAGCCAGGGTCGTTGCGGAAGTCGACGGTTGTTGCCGCCATCGCCAGCAACATCGGTTCCTGGAACAGGACGTCGGCCTGATCCTGGATGGGTACCTGATCGGCGCGCGCGGCCTGCAAGATCACTCGGATCGAACTATTTCGCGGCGGTTGGTCGGCCGCTTTGGGTTGCGAGCCGAGATCGAGCCAGGCCTGCCACAGCGCTCCGTTGCTGCCATAGTCAGGCCCGTCGATGCCTACCCGGCGAAATGCGGTCATGCGACCAGCCATCGCTACGCCCCTGCTCTTGCGATTGGATCAAACAACGGTACGGCTGTGCCGCGGTAGACTTTCACGCGCGGCGATCGCCCACTGCCGAAAATCTGGTCGGCAAGGCAGCGGTCCACAAATTTCACTAGGCCGGCCTTGTCCTCTTGCGGATCAGACGCGAGTTGATTGATCGCATCCATGATCGACTTGCGCTCTCCGTCGTCAGGTGGCTGCCGCAGCAATAGCGAGCAGACGCGGAGCCTTGCCATGGCGTTGCCATCGAGATCCCCCAGTGCTGCGACAATGCTCGGGTCGGACAGTGCTTGACAGGGCAGATGCATCTCCAGCACGGCGGCAACCCCGTCCTCAAAGGCGCCGAGATCGAGAATGGCGGTTGCCGTGAAATCCCTGGCTTCAACCGCCAGGATCAGTGCGTTGATCTTGGCGTACGTACCTGCCGCGCGGGTATCGACAGTGATCGGGATCGCGACAATCACATCGACAGAACTTGGCAGCGTCTTGGTGGTGGCGAGGCGATAGGCCGCCTTTGCGATGGAGCCGGACGCCGGCAGGACGGCTGGATCGGCCGGCAACACGGTGTTGAGCGGCGAATAGTTCGCAAAGCGGCTCTTGGCCTCCTTGCGCGCGGCAACGACGCGACGCATTTCGGCGCAAATGGGTCCGCTGATCATGGTCTTGAAATCTGCCGCGTTGTAACCGGTCCTTGGGATGAGAGCACGGACACTTTGGCGCTGCGTGATGCCGCCGGCGCTACTGGCGAGCGTCGGCCATGTCCATCCGCCAGTCTGGGTGGTGCTGACGTCGGCCGGCAGGGTCGATGGCCACGGAAGACCCGCGGCGAACGCGGCGGTGGTGAATTGTCTCGGCTGGTCTGCCGGCGGAGGCCAATTGGTGCGGGCCCAAAGATCAAGGAATTCCCAAATGTCCTTGGCTCCCACAATGGCCCGGTAGTCTTGATAGACATCGCGCCACGCCGCGACGGCTGCGGTAAAGGCCGGCCAGCCAGTGTTGACGGCGGGGACATGCACTTCGAAGGTGAGTGTCGTGGTCGGCGCAACGACCGGCCAGATTCCGGCCGCGCCAAAATCTTCCGGCGCAAGCACGAATTTGCGCAACGGGTCGCCGCCACCGCTTGTAGGATCCGTCGTGGCGATCGATGGCGCGAATTTTTCCGATGGCAGCGTCGCGTCGCCCTTTACCAGCACCGACGGATAGAGTTTCCAACATATCCCGTTGACGGCGGGCGGCTCGACGGGGGGAGACGTCGGCGACGACGGGTCGAACAAGGGGCCGACCAGGTTCATCCGGTAGCCGGATGCTGCGGCCGGCTGCCCGGGCACTGGTATGACTGGCCGCTGCTGTCCGATGATGTCGAGTTCAGCCGATGCGGCCGACAGCCCGGCGTCATCAGTCGCGACAACGCCGATCTCATAGCGCGCCACTGGATCGGGCAACATGAAGACGTCGGGAATATTGTTGGCTTGCAACCAGACTTTCCGCGAGTCCTGCGGCATCGAATCGAACAACCGCGCAAGGGGAAGACGGAAGGTTACCCAGACGCGATCGGGATTGTTCAGCCTTTTGACACACCAGTCAGGCGGCGGAGTGGGAGCATTGATGTCACCAGGCTTGGGCGGGACGCTCGGCCTCCACGGCAACGCGAGTTCGTAGTGCCCTTCCTCGATCGTCGCGACGACCGGCTCCGACACCACCACGCCGGCCGAGGCAAATGCTGCGACATGGGTGCGGAAGAAGAACGGAAGCGCTTCGGTGCGTAGCGCTAGAGCACCACGCCAGCCATCAGTGTAGCGGCCGGGGACAAAGTCGGTCTTGCCCTGCGGCGGAGGCAATTGCGCAAGTCCGCCGAACTCGTCGCTGCTGTCGATCAGCTTGAACGGGGCAGGGCGATGGTCCCAGCCGCCAAACGCCTCCGTGGTGTCGATATTCGCTTGCAGGTCGTTGGCCCAGCTCTGCATCGGGAATTCACGCCAGAAGCCGAACGAGACGGTCTCGAACGACAACGCGCCCTCGACGGTGACGTTGGCCTCGGAAAGAACTTCTTCCGGATGTCGTGAGTAAAGAAACTCGAGCACCTTGCGCGGCGCGGGATCGGTGGCGGCGGTCGGTGGCAGAATCTCGATGCGCCGGGCATCGACGAGGACCGGAGGCGCCAAAGGTTCGCTTCGCGGGATCACAACGTCGAAGAATCGCTGGCTCCAATTGTTCTCGAACTTTTGTTGTGCGTCGGTGCTGTCAGCCAGCACGTCGACCCAAGCGCCGCCGAGTCGCGGCGGCTTTGGCGGAACGTCGGGGTCAGTCGCGTGGGTCAGCGCATCGGTGAAAGCCTCGTACCTTCCGTATGGGCGTACCGCGTACCGCTTCAAGCGCCGCTTGCGGTCGTCATGCGTGAACAATACCTCCATCGTGCCGTCACCGGCCACGCCGACGCGCCAAGGATCCGGGCGTGTGACTTCGGCGATCGCGAACAACGGCATCTTCGTCCGCTCCGGCCGCGACGCAGGCCCGTGTTCGATGAAGCGCCGCGTCCATTCGGGAATACGCGCCACCACGGTCGGCTCGTCGGTTGCGTTTGGCCACCCATCCGGCAGGCGGCGCAGCGCGTAGCTGCGGAAGCGCTTGATTGCGTCCAGCAAGGACTTGTGCCCCCCCGGCCCGGCCAGTGCGCTGTACCGCCGTGCCGTCATCTCCGGGAAGCGACCGAAAGGCTGCACCTTGCAATCGTCGGGTGATGCGACCTGCTCGATGTCGGCGCCGGTGACCCATGCCGCGCCGGTAGGCTGGCCGAACACGGCCGCTGCATCGGCCAGGTTGACGGTGACGCGCGCAAGGGCTGCAATGTCGCCCTTCTTGAGTTTGCTAGCGTCGATTTCGAGCGTTTGCTGCTCGCCGGCGCCGTCGAGCATGGCCTCGCGCAAGGTCTTGACCGCATCGCCGGTATCGGCCTTGGCGATCAACGTCACGATCGGGGGTTTCGCCAGTCCGGACGAAAGATCGATAACCTCTGCAATGGCCACCAGCCCCTGGGCAGGATTGAGGCCGTTCAGATCGATTTGGATTTTCGCCTTGTCGGTACGGTCCGGGAAGGCTGACTTGATGGCGAAGTACGCCACGACCTTATCGATCGGCTGGCGGCTTCCGCCCCTTTCATCGCCGCTGTCGACCCAAGCGCCGGCAAATCTATCGACGGTCGGTCGCAGCGAAATCTGGACCAGCGACAACGCCTTATCGTCAAGAAGCGCAGCTACTTCGTTGGCCGCAACGCCACTCATGCCGCCGTCGAACGAGGCCAGCGACATGGTCCCGCCGGCGTGGGTGACGATATCGACGAACGGCGAGCCGAAATCGGTCAGCGGATATCTCCGCAGAATCTCATCAAAGGCGGTCCGCAGGATCTCCAGCGCATCGGCGGGAGGGACATAGTCACGGGCCTCGGTGTCGTAGAGCTTGAGGCCCGCGGCGAGCCCGAGGCTGCGCATGATACTCCAGCCGTAGGGATCGCGCTGCACCGGCGTTTCATCGAACCAGCCTGCGACCTCCTTTGCGCCGATCTTGGGCGATTGCTCCAGAACCGGTTCGTAACGGCGATACCGCGGTCCCGGCCTGGTCTGCGCCGCGATCTTGAACGGCTGTGGACCTGGACCGGGCGTACCTGGTGTTGCGCCGAGATTGATGACGAGTTTCGCCGCCGCCTGCTGCGCGCCAAGTGCTGCGACTTGTACGCCGTCGAGTCGCAGGGCCAGCCGACTGATCGCGGTCATGATCTGGTTGACGATGTCGGTCCGACTGGCTGCCGTTTTCCCTTTCGGAACTTCGAGCCGTAATTCGGTGATTTGACCCGCCGGCGGGAACTGGAAGTCCTGGCCGAGTTGGAAGCCGAGCGCCGGCACCAGGCCGCTCCAGTCTGCGATGGAGAATTGGACCGAGGGTCCGATGTTGGTTGCCGGGTCGGATAGCCACGTCTCGATCGCCTCTATAGCCGGCTTGGCCAGATCCAACTGAGGGTATCGCAGCCTGAGGCGCGGCGCGGTCTGATATCGCGCCCAGTCGATGACGTCGGCGAGCACGGGATGCACGGGCGGGTCGAGATCGATCTGCCAGTCGGTGCTACCAAGCACGATGTCCGGCGCGCCGGTCGCGCCGGGTTTGAGGGCCCGGACGGTGATGCGCGCGTTGCGGAACGGTGCGGGGTTCGCTTCAAATGCCGCGCGAATATCCGGAGCGTTCGCATTCCAGACCAGGTTTTGAAAGAGTTCGCGCAAGACCGCGGCGGTCCATTGTGCCTTCAGTCCTTCCGGATGCAGGATTTCTTCGGCTCCGTCGGCCAGAAGCCGCCGCACCTCGCCGCTGAGTTGATCGCTAATCTTGAGTGCAACGGCAATGCGTTCAGGCCGACCGTTGGAGAGCAGTTCGGTCAACAGCGGCTCGTCAACATTGATCGCCAGCGAGCGGCGCAAGATCCGCTCCGGCCAGACAAGGAAGGATTCCGCAGGTGAATACCACGCGCCCTGCCTTATGGAGCTCGACGCCAACAGCCGGCTGGTTTCACTTGGATAGTGCGCCTCGAGCTTGGCGAAATCAATGATTTCGGCTGGATCGAGCCGCGCCAGCGACGGCGGTAAGGCTTGAACGCGCGCCAGGTGGCCTGCGGGAGGATCACGTGTGAAAATCAGTGCCAGAATTTTGCCATTGGCGAAGGGAGGCTTGCCGCGTACGGGCTCGACGATGAGTTTGCGATAGCCGCGCGCGCGCACGCATAATTTGAGATCGAAGGTCAGGGCGTTCGCCAGATTGTCGATCTGGACTAGGCGGATCTGGCCTTTGGCAGCGTCGCCGGAATCGTCAAGCCGGTCCAGCGCCGCCAAATCGCCGCCGACGTAGATCGCATCCATCGTGCCATCTACGGTGTGGATGCGCAGTGCGGTGCCAGGATTGGCATCCACGGTGGAATTACTGAATGGGTAACGCAGGCTCAGCGCCGCCGGGGCACTGGTGGCGCCTTCGGCTTCGCCGGCGACATCGAGCTCGAAAATGTCGTATCCACCGAAGTACAACGCAGACCGCTTGGCACTATGGTCCGCGGCCAGCGTGTCTGATGCGGCGGGCCGGGCGTTCCATCGAACCTTCGTAGCGACGCGGCGCGCAGCATCGCGCATGCGCCGAACCGGCGGCGTACCTGTTGAGCCGTCGTTCCAGCCGAGCAATTGGGCAAGGGTGGCATCCTTGTCGGGGTGCAGGATGGTGACCCGGCCGGCGTCCCCATCGAGATCTTCCGACAGCAACGGCGCCGACTCGATTTTGACCGGGTGTTCGAATACTTCGACCGGCGCGGCGACCGCCGGTAAATTGTCCTTGGTAGCGACGCCGGTCAGATCAATCAGGATCGTTGCGTCCATCGGGCACCACGGCGGCTCAACGCCTTTAAGGCCGAGGTCAAGCTTGGGCTGGATCGCGAAGCGAACGCCGATCGGTCCGCTGTCGAGCCGATTCCGCGCTGTCCGTTTTGCTCCGATGGCCTCCCTGAAGCCATCCAGGTTATCAATCATGTACCCCGGCTTCGGCGGCAATGCCGCGGCCACGACCCCGGTCGGGTCGTCGAAGCTCGGCTCCTTTACCTTGCCTGCGTCGGGTCCGGGCAGCACTCCATCGGTCAAGGTGATGACGAAATCCCGGTCTGTCGGGCGCTTGATCGCGAAGTCGGCCGCGGACGGCCGTGCACGGGCGTCGCTCACCGCATCCGAACCATAGAGCCCGATCGGAACCGCAAGTTCATTCCGGACCCGCACGACGTAGGAGCGCGGCGACTTCAGGTCATTGCGCTTCTTCGGGTCGGCGGCCGGGTGGTCGGCAGCGTCGTCGATACCGAGCGTAAAGGTCGGTATGAAGGAGGCCGTCGAGGTAACGTCGGCGATTACCTGGTCTTTGCTGCCGCGATATTCGAAATGCAGCACCGCACGGCTGACACTTTTGCGCGCCGGCTTGACCGCTTCGGTTTGCAACACCAGCGGCGTCGGCGGTCCATCTGTGCCGGCCGTGTCGACCGGCACAACGACGTAGCGCAGCACATTGGGTGGCGGGTTCGGAATGTTCGCCGGTGGTCCGCCCGGCTTGCTCGCGGGTATGTTCGACGGCGGCAGCAGCAAGCGGCGCAGCTCATCGGGAAGGTCAGACAGATCGTCGACGAATTGCGCGTTGGGTCGCACGAAACGCCAAACGAAATTGGCGGTGACCGGGTCGCGCACCAGACGCATGGGACCGGCCGCCTTGGTCGTGATGCGCATCGGCTTGTACTGGCTGTCGACGCTATCCGGCGTCGTTACGACGCGCTCGATCCGGTAGTGCTTCAGGTTGAATTCAGGGTCGTTCCACACACCGGTCGATGCGCCGAATGCGGGCTCGAGGTCCCAGTCGAGCCGGATGCCGCTCGCGGTCGCTTCGATGACCGGATCGGCCAGCCTCGGCGCGCGCTCCCTGAACATCCGTTCCGGCGGATTGAAGAGATGGACGTTGCCATCGAGCGGAACGATCGAGCTGACTGCGGAATCCACGTTGAAATTTGCGACACGCGGAAGATCGTCGGCTGAAGCCCGTTCGAACAGCTTGTCGATGTCGCCTCGTTTCACGACAAAGGCAATTCCCATGGTCCGGATGTCCAGCCCGACCTCAGCCGCGCCCGCCTGCCAGGAAGCATCGGCGCCGGCCGCAAGCCTGGCTGCGGAATCGCACAACGAGGCGATCGCGGCCGAGCGTCGTTCCTCGATATCGTTGGCTGCGCGATATTCGATTCCGAGATTGATCTGATCTCGGCCCGCTTCGGTGAGCACTTGAGCGGCGGACTCGCGGTTATCCGGCAGTCTCTCGCGGTCAGCCTTGATATGCGTATTCAACGGCTCGTTCAGATCCGCCGCGCCGGCCGCGTTTGGCTGCCGAATGAAACATTGCGACAGGAACCGGCCCATCGGGAGCGCTTCGCCGCCGGACACGGCGATCTTCCAGTCCAGATTGTAAGTCAGCGGCACGGGAGTTGCCGGAGGGGTTCCGAATTGGATAGGCTGCTTGCCTGACTCGGCATCAAGTCGGAACAGATCGACGGGCGTCATCAAAGGAGTGCCGTCTGCTTTCGTTCGCGTCGATATGCGCAGCGCCGTCGGGTAAACACCGCCGCCCGACTCGAAAATCGTCGGCGGTGGGTAGAAGCTGCTGAAGGACTGGCCATCTCTGCTGGTCGGGAGTTTGTTGGTATCCAATCCGGTTTCGGTGTGATCCCGGGGCACGAAGACCATCACAAATCGCTCGTCGTCGCCGGTGCCTTGGTCGCCGGCGACCGGAAACAGCATCGCCCAATACGCGGTCGGCTGCAGCGGCCGCCCCTGCGCGGTCGGGGCCGCGCCGGGTGCGGGGGCGGTCACCGCGTCGTGCTTGTCCAGCGCGTCGTTGGCAGCCTGGTCGGCATCGGCTGCACTAGGTCCGCGCGGCAGCTCCGGTGCCGGCGGCGCGATGCCCTTTTCAGCGTCCGGCATCGCAACCGTAAGGCCAAGCTGCATGAAGCGTTCGACGCGCGCCCGTGCCTCGTCGAGGCGTCCGGGATTGATCGCAAACCCGATACCCAGCCGGATGTGACGACCAAACGCCCCGACGGCAACCGATGCCGCACCACGCGCTGCGATGCTGTTCGGCGTGGCGGCGGCCTCAAGTGCGATCGAGATCGTCAGCGAAATCGAAAAACCGACTTCCAGATGGATGTCGGTGAAACCGACACTGAACTCGAGCCATACGCGAACCTGCAGCGAAAGCGAGATGTCGAAAGCGATCGAGCCGTAGAACAGTGTTTCGCTGAAGCGCTTGACCGAGATGTACGCAATGAATTTTGCATCGATGGCGAAGTCCGCGCGCGCCGCCACAGAAGCGCCGAACGAGCGGCCGCCGACCTGGCCGCCAAATTGGGCGTAACCTCGGGCGCGGAAGGCGATGCCATACAGCATCGAGCCGTCCTCGATGCGGTTGATCAGCCCGCCCTCGCAGACGATCTGGAAGCTGCCGCCGCTCTGCCTCTCCTCGAACGTGAAACCGAGTTCGTAAGGCCAGCCGAATTCCTGGTGGAACAGCCCGGGACGGATGTATGTCGTCGCCGACCACCGAATGTTCTTCATGGCCTTGACGAGCGGCGCCGGCAGTTTTGGATGAGTACCCTCGACGTCGCCGGTGCCATCGGCGATTAGGCGCCCGAGAAACTCCTTGCGCGGGACTGAAAGGTAGACATAACCGCGCAGGGTCGGGTTGTTGCGCCATCCATCATTGACACTGGAATCATGCCAGTCAGCGTAGTTGCGTGCGATCCAGACCCGCGCGTTCAAGAAGAAGGTGAAGTCGCTGCGCAGGGCTGCGACGATGTCGAATAGGATCGGGTTAGGAAGCTCCTTTTCGCCGTCGGCGTTATATTCGGTTTCCTCGGAGGCGCTCTCGATCGTGATCAAGCCCCGTAGCGCCAGCGTGACGCGATTGCCCTCCGCCTCCGGCTCCCACGATTTTACCGAGGCAAGGTTGCCCTGGTATTTGGATATGTCGTCCAGGACTTTGATGAGGTCCTTGACGTTGGTCACCTGATCGGCGCGGTTGAAGGCGGCGAGCGTAAAGCGGTAGCCGAAGCCAAAGCCGACCTCCCGAAGATAGATCGGACCGACCGGGGTCGGTATTTCGATCGAAAGGTCGTCGGCCTCGCCATAAAGGAAAAACGCCTGGCGCAAATCGCCGCCCGGTTTGCGAAGCTCGAGGAAGCCCATCGCGGCGGACATAGCGCCCCAGCCCTTGATGGTCAGCTTGCCGGAAGCAAGGAAGCCGTGGACGGTGACGTCCTTTGGAAGTGCGCCCGGCGAGTAAAGACTCGGCAAGGTATCGTCCACGGTCATCGCCGTGCCTTCGATCGATGCCGCACCGCCGAAGCGTATGCCGAGCGTCAATCCGTCGAACCGGATCTGCGGGAGTGACTGGCCAGCCTTCGGCGGCGCGATCCATAGCTCGTGAAAATCAATTCTCGGGCTGACGATATCGCCGGCTTCGACGAAATTGACCTGTCCGGAAATCGACAATGCCGGCTTGCCGCCGAACGCCGGCGAAGCCGGATGGAATCCGATGCCGCGCAGCTCGAAGTTGAATAGATTGAAGAAGTTGAATCGCTTGGCCGGAACCACGGCGACCTGGAACTTAATCGCGCGCAGCAGCATCGACGAATCCCGAGCGAGCGGCGCCTTGTCCAGGGTGATGGTAATGCTACCGAGGTATTTCAGCAGCCCGTCGGTGAATTCGCCCTCCCGTGGCTGGAATACCGCGGTCCCAGTCAGGGTGAAGTAGAAATGATAGCCGGCGCCATTGCCGGTAAAGTTCTGAAATTCGAGGCCAAGCGCGGTGATAGTCAGCACGAACCGTGTGGCGTGGCAAACGATCGGATCGTTGGCCTTGTCGAGTTTGGCTTCGGCGCTCTGCACAATCAGCGAGCCGTCGCTTCCCCTTCCCATCGAGATGGAAATCGTGGCGTTGGCTTCGCCGACCAGTTCAGGAGGCAGTTGCCCGGAGCCTTTGATCGAAAATGCCTGGATTTCGCTGTTCTTGATCGAGAGCCCGCCGCCATCGAAGCGGAACGGCATGTCGACGCCGGCGAGTTGCACCGGAGTGTCACGGTCGACCTTGGCCGCCAGGTCGAGCCCGCTGCGCGACATTCCGAGCTCATCGACATGAAACACGATGCCGCGGCCGCCGCTGGCCACCTGGCCGTAGGCAAGGTCGAGCCGCGCCTCAGGAGCCAGTGAGAGGCGCACGTCACCGCTCGAGAAATCCAGCCCGAAGAACGGAAATTTGCCGGCAGGCCAATCGGCGCTTCTGGGCGCATTCAGGACGATGTTGCCGTTCAGGCCAAGCAAACTGAAATCCGATTTGCTGGCTTCGCCGAAGATGCGGACCTTATCGCCGCCGGACAATCGTACGCTGAAATTCGTGAGGTCGATGTGGACGTTGAGATCGAAATCGACATTTGCGTCCTTGATTTTCAGCGTCACGCTGATCGGCAGATCAAAGGCACCGTTTCCGACCGGAACAGCAGATTTCTTCGCGGTGACCTGGATGTACTGGCCGAGCGCGTCAACAAACTTCGGCGTACTCTGTTTGGATGATTGAAGGAACGGCAGCAGCCTGTCGGTCTGAGCCTCGATGTTGACATCGACACTCGCCCAATCGAGCGGCGAATAGGTGATCGCGCCCGTCATGCGCGCGACCATCAAGCCCGCGGGCAGGCTGGTCCCGGCCGGCGGCATGATCGGCGTCGCCTGGACTGTCGCCTTGCAGGCCTGCATGAATTGGGCCTTGCCGCCACTCAGGCGGATGACCGCAATCGCCGTCGTAGTATTGAATTTCGCGGTGGCTTGGATCAGACGCTTATCAGCCCGTTTGCCGTCCGGGTCGGTATCCCTCACGGCTTCCACGCCGGCGTCGCGCGACAGCCAGAGATCGGTTCCCAAGGTTGCGAGTGAACCTACCGGCGGTACGGCCATCAGCGCGACGCTCGGCGAGCCATCCAGCTCGACGAGGAGCATCGGTTGCCAGTCCAGCGGTATGTCGATGCTGAGGCCGAGCTCCTGACCTGAAAAATTCCCGCCCGGCGCATTGACCCATGCCGGCGTGATGACGATTTGGCGCAGCGCATAGCTGCGCGCGTCGAGCCGCACCTCCACGACGATTGCGATGCCGGGGCCGCTCGTCCCGAGGGCCTTGATTGCATCCCACAGCATGCGCATCAGCTTCGCCAGGACCTCGGCGACCGCTTCGGCGACGCCGAGCAGCGAACTGGCGGCGGAGCCGGCCTGCTGCGCCAGCCAGCGCACTGCCGCCGCCATCATGTCCGCGAAACGTTCGAGCACCTTGAGAACATTTGACAGATCGGGGACGTTCGGACCCTGAACGTGGAGCGCCGACACGAACCGGACCAGCGCCTGGGCAAGATCGGCCGCTTCCTGCGCTGCCAGCGCGACAAGTTTGACCGGATAGGGTTCGACAATTTCCAGCGCGGTCAGTTGGCCCGACGAATTGCCGGTAAGGGTGTCGAACGTCTGTGAATAGGCGGCATGAACGGCGATCAGCAGTGCCGGATCGTTCTTGGCGCGGACCAGGATGCGCGGCATGTTGAGCGTGGCGGTGACGCCCACCGCCGTCGGATTTGAGAGGTCGACCGGGGGCATAGCGAGGCTCAGCTCCGAGGCCGCCAGTTCGATCTTGAACGGCAGCGCGTCGGGCTTTTCGATGGTGGTCGCTGGCAGATCGATGGGGGGCACGCCGGTCGGGATGACTTTCCCCGCAAGCGACAATGTGCCGGCGGCATCGAGCGTGATGCCGAAGCCGTTGATCGCAGCGATATCGGTAGTGTGGCCTGCGCTCTCGTAGATCAGCGTACCATCGCCGCGCTGCGCCGGACTGGTGGTGATCTCCAGCTGCTTCTGCGCGTTGATCGCCAGTGTGGGCTTGGGCGCGGTAGCCCATCGGATCGATATCGGCCACTTGCCGAGATCGAGTTTCGGAATCGGTAGATCGAACTTGAACAGATTGATCAGACCGCTCAAATCGAGCGCGGGCCAGCTTAGTTGGGGCCACGGGATCTTCGGCCAGCGCAGATGCAGCGCGGGAAACTGGGGCAGCGGGTGCAGCGATATCGAGGGCAGCAGATCGACCACTTCGTTGCGGGTCAGCGAGACCTCAAAGCGGACGTCAGCGCGGGTGATTTGGTTCGGCACCGATATCTGGCCAGTTCCGGTCAGCGTCGCGGTCAGCAGTGGAGTATCGTCCTGGCCAGGATCAAAAGCCGCAATGTCGATACCGAGATGGGCCTCGAAAGCTCCGGCCGCTGCGAACGGTATCCCGCTGATGCCGAAAAAGCCTGCAGCCGCAAGGTCTATCGATACGCCTTGAAGCGCTTGCCGCAGCGTGTCCCGTTCAGCTTCGGCGGCTGCGGCCAGCGCGAATGCCGCACTGTCTCTGAGGGACTTGATGTCCTTTTGGATCTGACTCCAGGACTTTAGCTTCCACGGATCGAGCGCGACATCCGCGTCTTCGATCAGGATAGATTCTAGTGGATGGCCGGGCGTCTGGGATGCATGGGACGGAATTACAAACGGATTGATTTTGATTCTTCCGCTGCCTTGCGGCGTCGTGACGAGAATCTCCTCGACCTTGAATGGATCGTTCGGGGTTAGGCCCGCGATGGTCAGCGCATTCGTTGCGCCGGAGAAAAAAATTATGCTCGCCGCCATCCACGCCCCCGGTGTCGGCATTGAGTTGGCGAAATATGCCAACAATTTTCAGTTGTATCTTGCCATTCAATCATAAATGATAGGCCATTGCCAAGCGACATCGTCAGATTTTTAGAAATGGTTTTTCAACCGCGCCGGGGGACGCAAGATGGCCGATCAGCAATTACTCGCGATCGTGTGGGGAGAGACCTCGGGGCTCGCGGCTAAGGATGGTAGCAATCAGACGCTCGCACGATTACACGCGGTGGTCGCTAAGCTGGCCGCCGCCGCTCAGCGCCGCGGTCTCGGTGGAAATCTGAAACAGCAACTGGCGCCGCGCGCCAACGACGCAGTGGCAATGGTCACCTACAACGCGATGTCGTCGACGGTGAGCGCAGTCGAGACGAACACGTATCGCGCCGAGATGGAGTTGCCAGCGCGCGCAGTGCTCTGGGAGGTCAACGAAAACGGCGCGCCGCCGCGCGACAATTTGCCGCCAACATCCGTCGCCTGGATGTTCGACGCGGATGTCACGTCCGGCGGCGATTTTGTTGCCGGTACCGGCGCCGATACGCGAACCTACCGGCTCTTTGAATCGCCCAAACTTCCTGCCGAGGACGAGTTGCCCTACGTCTCCGGTTATACCGATTCCGGTGTCGTTCGGCCTTCGGACCGGCGACGCTGGTATCGAAGCCCAGCTTGGGGGATAGGACTTTCCGGCGGCGCGCTTTTTTTTCTAGCGGCTTTCAGCTTGCTGTGGACCGCGAGCAGCTTCAGCCTAGCGTATGATCTGCTCGCGAATCGGCAGATCGAAGACGGTCAGAAGTTCAGCAGTTCCCTGCCGTTGCCGGCGTGTCCAGCTGGAGGGGGGCCGGATCAGAAGGCTTGCGAAACCGCAGCCGACACTCTAAAAGGCAAGAGCGGCACAGCGCTGGATGACGCGAGAAAGAGTCGTGACAAAAAACTGTATGACCTCTTTTCCGATCAAGGACCTACGTGCGTTGAACGGTTGACGAAATGGGCTGACGAAACGAAACCGCCAGTTGATCCGAAAACGAAGAAGCCGATTTCGGCCGACGATCAAGCCAAAAATCTGTTCTGCCTTGCCCTGCTCGGAGACGCGGTCAAGTTTGCTGCGCAAAATCTCGTCATCAAGGCCGACACGTGGGTCGGACACGCCGCACAATTCGTGGGTTGGTGGCTGTTTGGCTGGCATGTGCCGACGAGCGGAGCGCAGGCCGTGTCGCTTGGTATGCCAACGGCTCTGATGATGCTCGGCGTGATCCTTGTGCTTGTTGGGTTGGGCAAGGGCGTCAACGGTACTCCACTTGGTGCGCTGATCAGTCCAAATGGCCGA
The DNA here is from genome assembly GCF_000011365.1 of Bradyrhizobium diazoefficiens USDA 110. Taxonomy (GTDB): domain Bacteria; phylum Pseudomonadota; class Alphaproteobacteria; order Rhizobiales; family Xanthobacteraceae; genus Bradyrhizobium; species Bradyrhizobium diazoefficiens. The sequence goes on from NC_004463.1 coordinate 1,731,532, forward strand.
TACTCGCTCGCGCTCGCCCAAGTGACCTCCTGGACTGTTCTCGTACTGACGAGCGTGATGGCGATCGCTATCTTCAACGGAGGTCTTGTCTCCGAGATGGTCCGTAATTTCCCAAGAGCGGTGAGCGACCTGCCCAATGCTGTCAAGAATGGATTCTTTCCGGATATCCCTACCGGGATCTGGGGTGTGCTGGGGATTTCGTTCGGGTCAACCGTCTTGTCCACGCTGATCAAGTCAATCAAGGGCACCGACGATTCGCCAACGGTTGTTTCGTCCGAGAGGTCGCAGCCAGTCGGCAGCGTGACCATGTTCAAGGACAAGGTCGCGGGATACGACCCGCGGCACCGCGCCTCCATTGCAGACTGGTTCCTGGGTGAAGACACCGACAACAAGGACAAGATAGACATCACGCGCGTGCAGATGGTGCTGATAACGTCCGGGCTGCTTGTCACCTACGGAAACGCGATCTTCGCGGCGGTCCGCGATCTCACTGCGCAGGAAATCTTGCTCGTGATCCAGAAGGTTGATGTCCTCATTGGCGCTTTGCCGCCGGTAGGAACGTCAATGGCCGCCATGCTGGCTGTCAGTCACGCCACCTATCTTGTGGCAAAGGCTGCTGACACGCCGTCGCCAAAACCAGTGCAGCACTAACCGCGCGGACTTTCCGGCATCGTTCGCCGATCCGCACGCCCAGACAATAGCCGGTCCAATCGGTTTCGCAAGCCTGCAAGCGCTTGAGGCGCGCAGTGTCGCGGTGCGTATCGCTCTGTCGCTCCGGGCATGGCAAGATGCGTAGCCACGATCGGCTTGATCAGGACGACTGGCTATCGGAAGCACCGGCTCTGGGTGAAGGCGGAAACTCTGTTTCCGAGACGGACGAATTTTGACGCCCTCAATGTCAGAGTTAGACTTAATGTTGAAGAGCGGATCCATCTGATCTGCTACCTCCAGCGCCCAACGCGCCCATTTTTCGAATTCTGGCACTTGCGCTACTTCTGATCTGCGTCTTGCCTCGACGTATTCACGTATTAGCCTGGCATTTCGCCAGTTCTTGGCCTCGGTTAAAAGCCCATCGCGGCGCGCCTTCTCCTCGGCTGCAATGCGTTCCCGTTCTTCGCGTTCAGCTTTCTCCTTAGCTTTGCGCCGTGCTTCGGCTTCCCCTTCCTCACGCTTGCGCTGCCACGTCGCCATCTCGGACTGCCATCGCCGCGATTCGCGTTCACTCACAACAGCAAGGCCGATCACAATTTCAGTCAGCTTGTCTTCGAGCTTACCTGCATCATCATCCATCCAACTCGAAATAATATCTGGATGGTGCCGACCACCTTCAGCCCGTAGCTCCAGCTTGTCCTTTGCGTCCGCATCGTCAGAGCGCCGGTTACGGGCCTGACGCTTCTTTGGGGAACCCAAAGTTATGCTGACGCCCGCAGGTCCGCGGATTGAAATCTCGCGTGCCTCCCGATCGCGGATGTAAGCACTTCCTCCCCCCACCCTGGCAAAGGCGAGAAAGATTGAGTTGAGAATGCGTAGACGCCGCCGTTCGTAGGATGATTCGAAACGAGGCTTCTCCCAATGGAAGGAGCTTGCTGCCATCTTCTGACGAATCGTTTCATCGCGATTGAGCAGTTTGGCGATGGCGGGATCTGCGCGCGTCAGGTCGCGGGATAAGCTTACTTTGCCGAGACGCTTCCGAAACCGCTCCGTCAGCACATCTATGTTCTCCGGTTCGCCGTCAATGCCGGGCTCACCGGTAATCCGAGCTTTTAGTTCGGGCGGCAATGCTCCACCCATTTCAATCAGATTGATCGTTGCGAGATCGCGCGGAGGAAGAGGCGTTCGCGTAACCTTTTGACCAGCATGCAGCTTGTTCCAGTATCCGCGTTCCGGGATGGGTATATCCGCCTTGCCGCAGTGCTTGGCTATCGCCACGTCAGAAATGCCGATCGCTTTGCAAATTCGGCTCATGGCCTCCGGCCAAACCAATTCATAGAGTTGTTCGCGCGTTAAGCGTAGCGTCACTTGTTTCTCTCGCGGGATTCGGATTTAGGTGCTGCAACTAGGCCCTTTTGGCAGGCGCCGCTGCAAGCGATCGGATATCCGAAGTGCGAAGCTAAGACTAGAAATCCGAGCAGGCCTTGGCCCGACTATAGCGGGCATCACCATCGAACTAGGGTAAGCGGCGTCCTGCGGCCACGTTTCGGATGAAGTGGTAATCTGCGAGCCTGCGGTTAGTTTCGACCGCTAGGCGTAGAATGGACGCAGTGCATAGTGCTATCACGGAGCCGGTTCGGCGTCTGGAAGTCTTCACCGGCGCCGGTCGTCGGCGGAAGTGGAGCGACGAAGACAGGGCGTGGATTGTTGCCGAGATCGTTGCGAGTGGTGACTCGGTCTGTGCCGTGGCTCGGCGCCATGGATTATCGCCGCAGTTTGGTTGGCGCCGCCAACTGCGAGAAGCCGCGGCCGAGCGTTCCCGATCGGAAGACTTGCAGTTCGTGCCGGCCGTGGTAGGCGCGGTCGCGCAGACGCCTGTTCTTGGCAATGAGCGCAAACCGCCGCGATGCAAGTCCAGGTCCGACGTCGGAATGATCGAGATTGAGGTCGACGGCGTCACGATCCGGGTCGGCCGTGGCGCGGATGCGACGATGATCGCGGCCATCGTTCAGGCGCTGAAGGCTGGCCGGTGACCGGTCCATCCGGGACGGTTCGAGTGATGGTGGCGACCAAGCCGCTCGACTTCCGCAAGGGCGCAGAAGGGCTGTCCACACTGGTGCGCGAGAGCATGCTGGCCGAGCCGTTCTCGGGCACGGTGTATGTGTTTCGGGCCAAGCGAGCGGACCGGATCAAGCTGATCTTCTGGGACGGAACGGGTCTGTTCTTGTTCGTCAAGCGTTTGGAGAACGGCGTCGCTGGCCGAAGATCGAGGATGGCGTGATGCGTTTGTCGGCGGCGCAATTGTCTGCGCTGCTGGAGGGGCTGGACTGGCGGCGGGTCCATGAGGCACGGGAGACGGCGACACCGACGCAGCCCGGATAATTGTTAGCAGCGCTGCGGCGAAATGAATCAGACGCCCCGCGCTCGTCGCAAAGTGCCGCCGAGTGTGATCTGATTTGCTGGTGCCGAGCGACTCCCTGCCTGACGATCCTGAGATATTGAAAGCGATGCTGCTCGCCGAGCGGTGCGAGAGCGAGCGGCTGTGCCAGATCATCAAGGAATTGCAGCGCCATCGCTTTGGCCGCCGGGCGGAGACACAGCGCGAGGAGCAGATGCTGCTTGGTCTGGAAGACGTCGAGCAGGTCGCAGCGTGCGGCGAAGCAGAGCAGGATGCGAGAGCGCCCGAAGGTCGCGTAACACGGGCCCGCAATCGTCGCATCAATCGTGGAGCCCTGCCGGCGCACCTGCCGCGGATCGAGGTCGTCGTCGACATCGACGCCAAGACTTGTCCCTGCTGCAAGGGCAAGTTGCACCGGATCGGCGAGGACAAAAGCGAGCGGCTGGACCTAGTGCCGGCGCAGTTCCGGATCTTGGTCACCCGGCGGCCCAAATAGGCCTGCCGATCCTGCGAGGACGGCGTCATGCAAGCGCCGGCTCCGGCGCGGTTGATCGAGGGCGGGCTGCCGACCGAGGCCACCGTCGCCCAGGTTCTGGTGTCCAAATGCGCCGATCATCTGCCGCTGTACCGGCAGGTCCAGATTTACGCGCGGCAAGGCATCGCGCTGGATCGCTCGATGCTGGCGTGAGAGCGCATAGCGGATGGCCTCGGCGAGCTTGCCCTTCTGGCTGATCAGGGCGAGCTTTGCGCGTAGCCAATTCTGGAACGTATCGGCGAGTGGCCGACTCTTGCGCTGCCGGATGAGGCACCGCTCTTCGGCACTGCGGCCCCGGATGTTCTTCTCGATGGCGTAGAACTCGGTTGTGCTTGAGCGCCTCGCTGGCAATTGGCGCCGGGCCGGGGGTGGCGAGTTCGTAGAAGTTGCGCCGCATATGCACCCGGCAGAACGCGAGCGCAACGTCGCCGCGCTCGGCGAGCTTGCCGTAGCCGGCATAGCCGTCGACTTGAAGAATCCCCTTGAAGCCTTCGAGATGAGCGATCGGCCGTTCGCCTTGCGGTCAGGGGCGTAGACATAAGCGACGCATGGCGGATCGGCGCCCACCCCATGGCCGGTCATCCACGGCATAGGTCCACAGTTGCCCTGTCTTGGTGCGGCCACGGCCCGGATCGAGCACCGGCACCGTTGTCTCGTCGGCGAACAGCTTTGATCTTTGCCGGAGCGTGACGAGAAGTCGTTCGTGCAGCGGACGCAGGTGCCAGGCGGCATGGCCGACCCAATCCGTTGGGAGGGACTGACGCGCTTCATCGATGATGGCCGTATCGAACTCGACAAGAATGCCGTCGAACGCGCGATCCGTCCGATCACCCTCAATCGGAAAAATGCGTTGTTCGCAGGCTCCGACGGCGGTGCCGAGCATTGGGCAGTGATCGCCTCCCTGATCAAGACTTGCAAGCTGAACGATGTCGATCCGCTTGCCTACCCGACCGATGTCCTCAACAAAATCGTCAATGGGCATCCAAATAGCGAGATACATGATCTGCTGCCTTGGGCCTATGCTGACAAGCCCGAAATCATGGCTGTAGCCAATACAGTGATCTAAGGTTGGGACGACACTGAAACGGCAGTGGGACCTTTTGCAGATGCCAGATATCTGTGTCATTTTTGATCTGGATGGAACGCTCGTTGACAGCGAGACCCTTTGTAATCAAGCCTTTCTCGACCTGCTGCCGGAGTTGAGCGATCCTGCCGAGGTATTAGTCAAAAGATACCGTGGCAAAAAGCTCTCGGCTATTCTCGCCGATATCGAACATCGTATCGGCGGAAGCCTGCCCGATACGTTTGAAAACAACGATCGCGGGCGCGTCTCAGAGTTATTTGCACGCGATTTAAAGCCTATGCCCGGCGTTGTAGCGATGCTTGATAACTTGAGCCATTACAAGTGCGTTGCATCCAGTGGACCTCCAGCGTTGACGATTTTCGGCTCGTGACGGCTTTACGTAGGCCGTGAACCCACAAACGTACAGGGCTGACGGCTTGTCGAAGTCCGCTCTGCCCCGATAGCCGACGTATTGTTGCACAGCAGCGGAACGGCGAGATGGTCCATTAACTGACTTTGTCTACTTCAATTACGAAGCTGGACTAAGGCCGCATGCCTAGCGTTTGCCGCTTGGTTTGGCAGCCTTCCTCACCGAACCTCTCTTTGCTGCGATGTTTCCCTTCGAAGTATTTGAGGCCTTGGGCTTGCTGCTTGACTTCCTATTTCTGCTGATGCCGGCGTTGGGATCAAGAAAATTCGCCGCGCCGCGAAGTCGACCTGCAGCTCGTTCAATTTCCTCTATGGCCGAACTGACGGATTGAGGCGAAACCTGATAATCACCGTCGCGGGCCTCCAGCCCATACATGTATTTGTGGCGGCCAGTTCGAGGTTTGCCATCAATGAACACGTCGGCGCTGCGTAACAAGTAGCCAATGTGGGGAAGCTGCTTCGAGAATATGTCGTCCAACTCATCAGCGTTGGGAATTTTGAACACGCCTTGTAGGGTGTCGTTTGTGAAATTGATAAGTGTTGCAACTTGGTGCGACGATTCACGCGGCACCATGCCGTTCGCTAGTTGATCCTTGGTGGTCTCAAGAAGCTCTGCAATTTCTCGAAGGTTCTTCCCCAGACGCCCTTTATGCTTCGCGTCGATTTTGAAACCCGCCCCAACAAGCTCTTTTATAAGTCCAATGAATGTCTTGACGACTTTTGGATCGATCATTTGCGCAAACTCCGCCAAGTAACAAAGTAAAGTTGGTACGGCGCCAACGCGATTGTCGGCTCAGGGAATACACTCACCTTACATCACAGAGAAATTCCAGCAATTGGCTCGCATCGTCCATTTACGTCGATTTTGGCATGTCCGCATGTCCGGTAAGGGGGCAATCTCGGAAATGCCGATTGTCCGGCTTCCGCTGATTGAAGGCATCGGTTTGGACGTGATTCAAGCGTCCAAACCGGGGCCTCGAGTCATGCTGCATGAACTCTCGGACTTTGAATGGACCTCTAAGCCTAACCCTTGTTTAGAAACTCGCGTATCCGAGTGCGACTTGTTAGAAGGAAGCCAAGAACGCTGATGATTGCACCAAATGTGAAAGTGATTGTTGTATTCTTCCATAGCCAGTGAAGAAGGCTCGGCGTGAGAGTCGATTGGGTACCACGAACGTCTACGGCGTTGCCATTAAATGCCACATTCAGCGTCGTGGCCTTGGCGCTCAGTTCAAAAGCGCCATTTCCCCTAATTACCGAAAGTGCCTGTCCGCCGAAGGGGGACGTTTTTTCGTCGCCGAAGCCCAAAAATGCGACCGTCGCTGACTGGAGAAGGTTGCTGCGGCCATTCAGTATGCCATTGACGGGCACCCGCTTGTCGAACGCGATTAGGCCCATTTGACCGCTATATTGAATGACGGACAGACGTTCACCGGCTTTTGGCCGTCTCGTCAACAGCACTTCAAGTGCGGGTCCGCTCTGAAAATGAACATTCCTCTTTGCCGTGAGCGCTCCAGCTTGGAGAGGCTTGCCATCGCCATCGAGCAATCGAACAGCTGTGCCATTGAGCGATAAGTCTATGCCGGACCCCGGACCGTGCAGGGACAACCGCATTAGATCGGAACCGAAAAGCTCCACGGAAAGTTCGTCATCCTTCGCGACGTGGATCTCGGCGATAGCTGAGTCTGCCTCAATCTTAAGTCGCTCGTTCTTTACGTTTAGCGGTAACGTGGCCCCGCCTCGGGCGTCCGTGACCGCTGCGGCTCCAGATATTTCGGTGATGTCGTATCCGACGAATGCTAGTCCTTCTCCCTTCAGCCTAACGTCTTTCTCGAATGCGAGACGAACACCTCGGGACGACGCTTCCATTGAAATCAGTCCGGCGGTGGGGTGAATGCTGAGCAATAGCGCAACCAACGCACATGCTATCCCGATAAGAAGAAACCATCCCCCTGGTCCTAGCTTGCCATCGCTCGCATCCGGCGCCTCGCCACTCAACGCAACTGTGAACTGGCTGAGGTGTATGAGTCTGTTGGCAGCTTCTTCAATTGCGTTGGCATCGTTGGCTCGACGGGCAGCGTCGAGTTCGGAGAGTGCCAATTGCTTCTGGCTTCGGGCCCAGTCCTTAGCGGCCTCCAGACCCATGCCGCGCCCCCTTATTTTCGAAAGGACAGGTAGGTACTACCTTCGACGAACTTCCCGTCAAGATTCTTGGTGCTGAAGGTAACCTCGATACAAAACATTCGGGGAATAGCAGCAGGTAGCGTCAATTCTATGGGCGTTGAAGGCGACGAGGATGCCAGGCTCAGAAGCTCGCGATCAACGGTGCACTTATTGGATAGGTCGGAGCGGCCGACGCTGACAGATACATTTCGGGCCGGCGCTGTAAGCATCATCCGAAGCGCGAGGTCGGACTGTTCGGAGGGACCAGCTGACTGTGGCTGGCGCAGAGCTATGGGGAAAAAGATCGTCTGTCCAGGTTGTGCCGGATCTTGGATCCGACCGACCAGGTCCAGGCTAGTCAGAGAGACACCAAGTGGTTTGGCAACATCGTCGAGCGGCCAAGCAACGGCCTTCGCCTTATCGAGCGCCGCGTCGAGACGATAGAAGTGTTGTGCTGTCCTCTCCAAAATGGTTGCAATGGCGCTCGCGCCTTTGGGTATATCGGCGGTGCGAGTTATCGTCACGGTCTTGACCAAAGTGAGGTCTACCCTTGGTAGGACTTCGAGACGCAATATCGCGACACCGACCGAGCCAGCTTGATCTTCCCGAATAGTCCCCTCGCATCGCTCCTCAGAGCGCCGTCCGTACGAACTCGCGCCATGTGCCGGCGATTGGTTGTCCATCGTAAGCACGGCACCACAGTCCATGGCGGCTTGTGACCGCTGAATGGACGAAAAGCTAATAACCGCGACCGGCAAGATGGTCATTAAGCGTGAGCCACTGATACAGGTGGTCATAGATTCTCGCAATTCCGTCGCTGAATGCGGAAGTCGCGTGCTTCGCTGAACTGGGTTTCTTTTAGCTTACTGCAGTAGTCCGTAGCCAGTTCTATCACCACGCGTCTGGCCTGCTGTTGTTGGACGTCTGTCAGCTTATAAAAGATAAGGTCACTGAAGATACGCTCCTTGCCGTTGCGGTACCCGAGCGGGCTACCTCCTCGCTTGGCTAGCAGCCGTGCAATTTGGAAGTTGCCGCCAAAAATCGCTGCTTCAAAAGGCGTTGGTCCATACAACCCGCCCTGATAGTCGCGAAGGTCCACGGGCACACCCATCGCTAGCAATCGCTCGACCAGTTCTGAATTTCCCACAAAAGCCGCGGCATGAAGCGGACTTCCCGTCACGTTATCGCCCACTAACCCTTTGCCAGCGCCGGTGTTCAGGAGTTTTTCAACCATGCTTGACTGCCCTTTGAGGATAGCAGAAACAAGCAGTTGGTCCTCGTCGCCTAGGCCGGCTGGCCTTAACTCGAACAAGGCTGCTGCGACGTCCTCTCTTCCAGCCTTGATCGCTGCATTCACTGGCGTAAGCCCGCCGCAGTTTCCCGTTACGAGCTCGCGGGAGTTTGCCGCTAGGATCATCCTGATCGAAGTCTCATCTCCCTTGCTGAGCGCGGTATTAAAAGGGCACGCGGTACCCATGCCTGCGTCCAGCATGATCTTCAGGGCATCGTAGCGCTGCGCTGCCATTGCCGCGCCAATAGCGGGGCCATAGTGAGCACGCGCGCCGGACTTGATCAAAGTCACGGCCATGTCGATCTGGTTCGCCCAACCGGCAACGGCAAGCGGTGGGTACGGGCTATTCTCATCGTTGAACTTATATGATCGATCGAGATTGATGCGCTTGGCCACGACCGCCTTAAATTTCTCTCGGTCGCCGCCATTGATGGCCCGTCCCAACCGCTCGCCGAACTTGAGTTCCTCGGCGTCAGTATAAATGTTCCACGGCACCCCGGCTTTTTCTGCAATTCTCCGAATCTCATCAAGCCTAAGCGCAAGCGCAAGCGATTCATCGCGCTCTCCCAGAATGTTCAATCCAACGACGTGTCCTTGCTCGTTGAAGACGACCGCGCCAGAGGTCCCGACTTGCGTCGCAAGCCTTTCAACCAGGATTCCACATGCTTTGGTTGTATAAGCGGTGTCGCAGACATCAACGACGACACCTAGCTGTTGGGGGATGATCGGCCGCTGTAAATAGCCCAGAAATGTCACAGCCGTACCGTTCGCTAGTTCGGCGGCGTCCGCCATTAACGTGTGCTTCGTTGTCCAGGTTTGAGGCTTAGGTACCGATAGGAAGGCGATGTCCTCGGAGCCACTGGTACCCGCCGCAGGCAAGGCGATCGGGTCTGCCCGGCCAAAGCTGAAAGGCTTCCCGTCGCTCGAATACCCCCCCAATTGGACGACTTCGGCAACCGGTGGAGTAAATACCCGGCAGTGGATTACGTGATCCGGCACCGCCAAGAAAAGCTTGTCGTCGTTTTCGCCAACGATAAACGCAAAGCCCTCCTTCGCGTTGCAACCCTTGAAGCTGGCGTTCACTCGAAGAAAACTGGCTAGCAGGGAGACTGCCGATGCCCTGAATGTGTCAGACGGGCGCTCCTGTGAGGCAGCACCACCTACCGAGGCTGACCAACTGATTGCGAGGACCAGTGCAACAATAACTGCCTCGCGCAACAATTCGCTCAACAGCACAGCCCTTCCCCAAGTCAAATTGGGACATTATTGTTTGTGCGAACTAGGCACTTAAGTCTATGAAATATAGCCGGATTTTTCTAGTTTCTTGCCCTCACTTAGCTGCCACGCGGTTGCGTGATGTTGGAGCGAAGCAAAGGTAGCATGTCTTGCCAGCATCAACCTTATTGCATTTTGGCCCGCCCGTCACGATCCGAAAGCGTGGACCTTTGCCCTCGGAGGATAGGCTAACGATTAGAGTGGTTGGTTCAACTAGTTCGCCGCTCGTTGGTCGTTTGATGGTCGGCGGATGGATCGGCCATTAACGGAACGGAGCCGGAATTTATCTTCAGGCCGTAGCTCAAACAGTGGTTGCTTGTCCGGCAAGATCGAAAAATGCTCTATTTTTCAATGGGAATTTCCTGATACTCTCTCTGCCTCGAACAAAGGTCTTCTGACGGACGTCGGGTGAGCTCGATAGTCATCAGTTCGGGTTGCACCAGCAATCCAATCCCCACGAACTCCATTCTTCTATCGACGCAGCGGCAGTACCGAATCGAAGTTGCCGCGGTTTCCTTCGATCTTCCTCTCTCGCTTGGCGATCTTCTCAACGGCGTCTGCGAGATAATCGGGGTGATGATGGCCGTAGGTGTTGAGCAGAACGTCAAGCGACATGCCTAGGTAGCCCGCTGCCTGCCACGGATCGGCGCCACGCTGCATCAACCAAGTCGCTGCTGTATGCCGAAGCGTATGGGGCGAAATACCCACGCCAAGGCCGGCCAGTCGCACGGCGGTTTTGAAGGCCGTCTTCACTGAGATGACGGGTTTTCCATTGAATTCCACGAAGTGTTTCGCGTGATGATCGATCCGGTGCCAACGCCTGAGATGCGCAAGCAGGCGCGGCGGGATCGGCACTGGCGGTTGCCGCTTGTTGGTCTTTGCGTCGCCCTGGCGGCGCCGATAGTATATACCGCGCTCCAGGTCGACAAACGCGCGGCCGACTGCCGGAATCGGCGAAGCGGCGGCGATAGCGCCGGCTCGCGACCCGCTGTAAACACCAATCAAAATGAACCGTGCCAGGTGCCGTAAGGGCCGCTTTCCGGTCGCGACTTTCTGGCCTTTCAGTGGCCCCCGCGACATCTTCTGCAGCTCGCGGTATCTCCAGCACGTCCAGATCAGCTTTGCGGCATCGGATCTCGTGAGCCACTTATCGCGGGGCTCGCCCTTTGCTGGCAACGTGATCTTGACGATCCCTCGATGATAACCTTCCGCCGCATGATGATTGATAGCTGCGCGTAGGTCTTCAAGATCGCGCCTTGAGCCGCCCTTGTTGCCGCGCTCCTTAGCGTATTGACGGCACTGCTCACCGTCGACCCCGGCTAGCATTTTTGCGCCCCACCAATCGTTCAGGCGCCCAATCCGCCTTGAACTTGCGGATGCCGGGAATCGTCTCTTCATCATCTTCAGCGACCTTGAAGCGATCGCGGAGCTTGGCGAGCTCTGCATCGAGGTAGATCGAGAGCACATCCCCGATCGGGATTGATTCAATGTCTTGGGCCTTGCGCTTGGGGGCGTATTTCGAGGCAATATAATCCTTTAACGCTTGCTCGGCGGCCGTAATTTCATCTGACGCGCAGCCTGTGCTGATATCCAGGCCGTTGTCTCGGATGATCCACGTTGCCCGGTGGGTAATCTTGCCGGCTTTGTCTCGTCGAGCGGCCTTGAGATGGAGCCTGGCACCCTTGCTTCGACGCGGCATAATTCCCTCATTCTCTCTATATAAAAGAGTGTTGTGTAGTCCTTGCCCGCAATGCGCTCGATGATGAGTCGTCCGCGGGCGCTCTCTCTGCGCAGTCCGGAAGCGGTCATCGAACCATCGGGGAATGCCACGGCCGCTGCTACAGCAAGACGGAGTGGATCGTGCAGACCAACGCCCTTCGGGCGCTTTGTTATCTCGATCATGTTAGCCGAATCGCGATCTGCGAGGGACTAACGGTGATCGAGCTTTATGCGGGCGGCATCGACGCGATTCTATTCGTCGGAGGAGTGCGCTTGCCGAGAAGCAAGGGGCAGATGTGGGGATTCGAAATGTGTGGCAACGCTGAGTAACGGCAACGTTCTGCTCAACGCTGCTGCTATTGCGAATCCTTCCGTTGGTGCTATCCGCCTCGAGATCGCCAGTGCCCATTGGCACATACAATCAACGCGCGGGCGATAGCTCAATTGCGACGAGCTGCTGTTTGAGCCGATATGGGCCGGCGCGGAGAAGGCTTGGTGGCGGCCGCGCCAACGTCGTCCTAGGTGCGGGTATCGATCACTTTCGTGATATGCCTCATTTAACTTTCAGTCCAACTGGTCTGTGGTTGCTTCGCTCGCTTGCTCGGTGAACGCACGCAATTTGGACGAAGCGTAATCATAGGCTTCGGGTTGCCGAGCTCCTTGCCAAGGGCTTTCCGGTCGCCGCCGGAGAGCGGCGTCGGGTGATGCTTCGGAGCCATCCGGGGCCGACGCAGGGGGGATCGGTCAAACCGGCCCGAAGGCCGGCCAGCAACCGTCCTCCTCGTGGCGGCCGGTTCGGTTCTGGCATGTGTTGTCCAGCAAACGGTGCCCGACCTCCTTCCAGCTCGCCTGTTGCCCGTAGAGACGGGCGGCATCCGCTTTCTGGATCTCAACAATGCGCTCGCACCTGCGGCAGGAAACCCGCAGGACATGCTGCGGCATCTCACAGAGGCGCTGGCCGGGGCTCGAACGTCCCGAAACCGCGGCCTGGTCATCGGCATCATCGAGGAGGGCATGCCAGTACTCGTCCGGCATGTCGTCCTTGGGACCGAGCGAACGCTCCCTCGCGGCTTTCTTTCCCATTGAGGCGGCTAGCTTTTCCATTTGCTTCGGGGTGGGCATTCGCCAACTCGCAGGCCGATCGTTCATCCCGGAATTAGAACATAAAGAGAACAAAAGTCGAGTCCGACGAAGGGAGGCTGGCCGAATTATTTGCCCCTGACATTGTCGGAACCAGCCGCTTTCGATCGTCTTGAGTCCGAGCCGTCCAACATGGAGTTCTGCGTACACGGCCCCCGTGCCAATTGGAAAGGCTTCCTGCGTCTGTCCCTCGTGACTTGTCCGGTGGCGCTGTACCCAGCGACTTCTGAGTCCGAGAAGATCTCCTTCAATCAGCTCAACCGCCAGACAGGCCACCGCATCAAGTACATCAAGGTGGACCAGGACACGGGCGACGAGGTGCCTAACGAGGACATCGTCAAGGGCTATGAACTGGAGAAGGGCCAGTTCATTGAAGTGACGAAGGAGGAGCTCGAAGAGATCGCGTTGGAATCGACCCGCACGATCGAAATCGATGAGTTCGTCGACAAGTCAGAAATCGACCCGCGCTACCTGATCCGACCCTACTACCTTCGTCCGGACGGCAAGGTCGGCCACGACGCCTTCGCGGTGATCCGCGAGACCATCCGTGAAATGAACAAGGTCGCCATCGGCCGCGTCGTGCTGACCAATCGCGAGCACATCATTGCACTGGAGCCGATGGACAAAGGGCTCGTGGGAACGTTGCTGCGTTACCCCTACGAGGTCCGCAGCGAGCAGGAGTACTTTGACGAAATCCAGGATGTCAAAGTTACCAAAGATATGCTCGACCTCGCCAGGCACATTGTGAACCAGAAGGCAGGCACGTTCGATCCCGAAAAGTTCGAGGATCACTACGAAAGCGCACTGGTCGAATTGATCAACCAGAAGCGGGCCGGAAAGTTGATCCGCCCTAAAGAGCGGCCAAAGGGTGAGAACGTCGTTGATCTGATGGAGGCGCTACGGCAGAGCGTCGGGAGAGAGAAGGCGACGGAGCCTGCAAATGCTCCGAAGAAGTCGGCCAAGAAGCCGCGCAAGGCCGCAAGCGGTCAGAAGGAGATGTTGATGCCTATCGCCGGCAAGAAGCAGGCAAAGGAGGCAGGTGCAAAAAAGCAGCCGGCAAGGTCGCAGCGTCGGTCTGCCTGGCTCGGCCCTAACGTTTGTTGAGTTTCCGAACGACCTCGGCGGGGTCAAAGCCAATGGCTCGCCCCAACTCGATCAGCTCAACGACGTCTATTCGACGTTGCCCAGATTCAAGGTGGGTTACCCAGGATTGGTAGACCCCTAGTTTGTTGGCGAGATCAACCTGACGGAGTCCCGCGCCCTTTCTTAGCTCGACCAACATGGCGGCAAGCTTCTTTTGAATGGGCGAGGTAACCGTCTTGGGCATCTGGCCTCCGGAAGGGGGCCAGACACATAGAACGACTTTTCAGATACCGATAAATTAGGTATTAGCGGAGGGAAGCTTACGTTGACGGAGTTAAGTTATTGGCTCTTGCTGCTCGACAAGCAGTTGAACCCTTTGCCGAACGCGTATGTCTCGGAAATGCGGGAACGGCGGATGATCTTTATCGGTTTGGATACAGAATCAGTGAGACCGGGGCCATTGTCGCGGCGATCGAAATTCCCGCTGAGCTCTTAGAAGAAGCAATTTCATCCAACATGGCGTTGTCGTGCAGGCTTACCCCGGACGGCGATCTGATTCCTGAGTTCTCGTTTGAACGCGGTAGGACTTCTTCGAATGGAGCTCTCATATTGCCGATTGATCAACTCATCCGCGCGACTTTAACCCCGCAAAATCTTCACATGGACGAAGCAACGATCGTGAGCTTGACGACCATGCTTCAAAGACTGGAAGCATCGGTCAACGTCGTAAGAGATGCTCTGGCTCGTTGTACTGATAGAGCGAAAGATCAAAGTTTCGAAAATTGAGTTTCGAAGCACGGCTGAAAAAGAACTGGCCAGGACAGCGTAGTCTCGCGGCTGCTGACGCGCTTTCGTCGGAACGATTGGCCGTACGTACTGGCGCTAGTCAAAGAACGCGCCCCGCTGGACTTGCGGCGATACGTCAACCAGTGGGTGCAAGGGTCATCTCTTGATCGACGCTACGTTCTTGAAGCCGAGCGCCGGCTCCTGTCGTTTCGTATGGCCCATGGCGGCGAACGGACATCCTCGAACAAGCGAAGCAGGTCCTTGTGACCATCGCTTCGGCTATCTGGGTCAGCGCGCGGTCTTGTCGCTCCTCTTCGATCGATAGGCCTCGGCGGCCTCTTCCTTCGACTTTAATGGCTTGGCGTCACGATCGGCGCCACGCCGGTACCACGTATTGAACGATTCTTCATAGACCCGCCCGTGCGCCTGATCGACCGCCGTCGTTTCGAGCGATGCGATCAGTCCTGCGGCCTCGAGTTCGAATCTGGTCTTGTGGTCTTGCTCGGGATTGCTCCTAAGAATGTCGACCCATGACCTGATTTGCGCATTTGCGAAGGATGCGTCCGGGTCATGCGCGAACTCGTTTCGAATCTTTCGGATCGTGTGAAGTGCTGTGCATTCGTCTTCGTTGATCAGATGCAACGCGCGGCAGAGATTGATCTTGCCCGAGAACGTGCCGAGCGGTGGCGAGCTGCCCGCGAAGAGCTCTGTTCGCGCCTTTCCTGGTGCAAGATACGCACAAAGCACAAGTTCCAGCGCGCGGTCCAGCTCAGCTCCGACCAGAACCGCCATGCCACGTTCACTCTCGACGCCGAGCGTCCGTATCAGCTCGTAGTTGCGCTTCCATTCCGGGTCACTATTGATCAGTTCTTGATAGGCATTGGACATGCTCGTCGCCAGGATTGGGTTAGAGGGAGTCCCTGCGCAGGGCGCGATGCTGCAGAATGCCTCACACGCGTCTCAAGGTTTGGGCTCCGGCCGTTTCGCACGCATGTTCTGCGTCAAATATTCGAGTGCGATATTGCCGTCCCAGCCCCGTCGACCGAGGCCTTCAGGCGTCACTTCCGGGACCGGCCACATCACACCTGTAAAGAAATTCTCGATCCCGGCCGCGCCAAGGCGATCGCGGTAGGCGAGGTGCTCGGCATCTGTCTTATCGAACCGCGCGAATGCCGAACACGCGCCCGCCAGAACGTCGCAAATTTGCAACTGCTTCTCCTGCGCGGAATCGCCAAAGCGCGTTTGCGTGACGTTCATCGGAAACCGCGCCACCGTGCCGGGGTTCTCGAACTTGGCCGGCGGCATAGTTTCCGCCGAATAGGCGTCCCATATCCATTTTTGCTTGGACATGTTGGAGGATTGGTCGTGCACGACGCTCCACGGACCACTGTGCCGTTCGGTCCACATATGACCGAGCTGCACGAGGCCGGTCAGCGCGATATCGAGCGCGCGCTCGGGCATACGGCGTACGTGATCGTAGCCGAGGAGCATGAACGACACGGACAGATACCTTAAAAGCTCTTCTCGGGTGGGATCGCCTGTTGCGTGCCGGCGCGCCTTCTCGATCAGGAGCTGGCACTCCGTATATCGTTCCAGGGTTCGCGTACGGAGCATGCGCTGGAAATGTTCAAGGACCTTTCGCCTGAAACCTTTCGACCAGTAGGATTCCAGACAGAAATACAGCATGTTCGCCATACCATGATTTGCGCCGTCCTTATACAAGTTCAAGCCTGCCTCGTAAGCAAGGGGCTCCATCCACCAATCGACGATCAACGTCATCATGGCGAATTCCTTGTGGGCGATCCACGCCCCGGCGCGCAGAGGATCCTGCGCAAGTATCCCGATGAACTCGACGATCCTGTCTTGGTGACGGCCGCCGCGCGCGAGCCGGCTATATTTGAGTTCGGTGCTGCCCAGACCGCCAAAGGTCGAAGCGATGAGTCGATCCGCCTCGTCTTCGCTGAGGTCGTTGGTCGCCTGCAAGAAGATCGGCTGGTCTGCCGCCAGGAGGTCCTTGCCGGTAAAGCCTGTCTCGTCGACGTAATAGGTTCTCATAACCGATCGCTTGCAGTGCCATCTTTCTATCACGGGCCGTGCGGAGGATTTGCCTTGACCGCAAGAGTTTGCGACGGCGCCGCCGCTTAGCTCGGCTTAGGTCCCTCTTATAGGTCGCCATCATCACCGCATCGATCCCAGCCTCCGATTTGTTGCGCTCGGCGAAGTTCTCGTGGTCGTACGTGTAGCTACGGACCGAGATGATCTCAGGGCCCCTGACGGCCCGCGATGTCCAATGCAGCACAGCCGCATCGTCGCCATACCCCGCTTCATGAACCATCGTGGAAATGCATGAAAAATCAAGCCTCACGCCCGCGACTTGTATGGCATCGATATAGAGCGCCTCCATGTTTTCCGGAAGCGCAACCTTGGGCCAGCTTGCCCTGAACCGAAGCGGCTGGATGCTGTTCACGCCCGAGCCTCAGATTATCGCCGGGATTTTAACTGTGTTTATTAGGGGCGCGTGCGAAGAGCCGGCGCGAAGACGGGGCAGTATGTCCGCCTAATGGTTTATTTCAGACGTCGGGCGCTTTGGCGTCCAGCAGCTTCAATGGCCTCGCGCGTGTACTGAGGGCCTTTCTTGCGCGTGTATTGGCGCGCAGCAGGGCAGTGACCGTCAGCTTGCCGTTGATGTCCAGGAGTTGAGCTCGTCCCGCCCGTCTTGCCCTGCCGGATCTACCGTATTGCTCAACACCTGCGGCCACCGCCACGACAGCACGTCGAGCTCCTTTGCTTCCGCCGGCGTCTGATAAAGGCAGCCCTTCACTAAAGGAGTGTCGGCCGGCCCTGCTCGCGGCGCGGGCGCGCATGCTCCGCTGGTAGGCTGCACGTTAGTGACCGCTCGAACCTGTCGCGGCCGGAAGGCCGCGCCGCGGAAATCGCAGCGCTTGAACTGGAGCAACATGCTGCGCTGCAGGCCGTGGCCGGCAAGGCTGGCGTCGCTTTCATGCAGCGATTGCGCGATCGGGCCGAAATGACATCAGACTCCAAGGCGCGGTGGTCATTCCATCCGAATCTCGCCCTAATTCGATCGTAATCAAACGATCGCCGTTGTAGGTCGGGCTGAGCTCAAGCGTGAGATAGTCGAAAAGCTGTCGATCGTGCACCGCGATAATGATCTGGCGCCCATGCTGCTTGAGGGTACGCAGCAAGGCCGCAAATTGGGCAATATGCACGTCATCCATGCTTTGAACTGGGTCATCCAGAACCAACCAAGGCAAGGCTGGAGAGACCGAGAGATGAAGTCCGAGAAAAAGCGTCAGCGCAGCCGTATTGAGGTTGCCGGCACTCAACATAGCTCGCGGATTTCCACCTTTTCCGCCCGATCGATAATGTGTCTCAAGGACAGCTTCGACGGCTCGACCAGGAATGGACGGCAACGCGAAAGCCGGAACGAACGCCTCGTCCGGCGCAAGCCGAATAAAGAGGTCGCGCCACACAGCATTGAGCTCCTTGTTAAATACGCGCCGCGCCTCGTCTGCTCGTACCGCTTGCGCTTGGGCCAAGAGCCCCTTTGCTACGGCAATTCGGCGCTCCGACTCCTGCCGTAGCGCTGTCGTGCGCCGTTCGTCCTCGAACGCTGTCGCCAGGTCGATTGTGGCGTTATCGAGCTCGCGCTGATTTACTTCCAACTTGTCAAGCAGCCGCAGAGCTCGGTCACCCTGATCGCCCGACTTCGCTTCTTGTGCTGAACGATATTGAACCTGCGTGAGTATCTCATCGACAATCTCTTCTAATGGAACATCTGCAGGAAACGGCTGAAGTGACAACCGTTGCCCATAGGAGACGAGCTCCGCCCTCAACCCCGAGATCGAGGAGATCCGGCTTCTTAAAACGGAAAGTCGCTCCGCCGCCTGCTTTGCTTCCTCCCAGAGGCGCCCGCCGTTGCTTGCAGCATCTGCAAGACTATCGAGCGCATTCATCCACTCCGTCAGATCCGCCAATTCAAGTAAGATCGCATCGCGCCTATCATTGGGCAGGCGGCGAGCGAACAGATCCGCTTCTTGCCGCTGTGTCGCTACGACAGCCGCTGCGGTCGTTGCGCGGTCCCTCACCAACGCCTCGACGCGCCCTGCCACCGCCACCAACCGAGCAACTTCCTCGGATACATGAGAAGCTAGTTGTTCTTCGGAGATTTCAGCAAAATTACGAGAGCAGACGGGACATATCTCGTTCTCAATATGAGAGGAAATCGTCGCGAGCGCTTCCGCGAGCGCACGATTTGCACCTCCAGCATCTGCAAGCTGCTCATCGATGAGCTTCAGGCGCCCTTGCCCCTGTTGCACCGACACCTGCGCGCCCGACAACGAGCGAATGATCTCATCGTCGTTAGTCAAAGCCGTTTGAGCGCGACTTAGAGCAGAGCTGACAATTGCCAACGCTTTGGCGTGCGCCGTTGCTGGGCTGACGTCCACAGACACAACATCGGTGAACTTCTTCTGTATGCTTCGCAGCAGCACCTCGAGTTGTTGACCAGCGACGCTGCGCCAACGCGCAAATGCGTCTCGCGTAGCACTGCTCACCTGCTCTGCCGCAATCCGCTCTCCCTCCTCTTCCGACGTGCTGGCCTCAAGTAGCTGAGCCTTCGCCGCCGCAAGGTCTCGTCGAATTCGCGCCAAATCGGCGAGCTTCGTCTCACGCTCCTCGATATCGCTCTTGACGACGGCTCGTAACGCTTCGATGTCAATTGGACCGTCAGCAACAAACTGAGGCCCAAGCAATTCACGGAGATCATTCTCGGTCTTGATCATCTCGTCGCGGCAAGCTTGTTCGATCTCTGTCGCCTCGTCGACGCCCCGCTCCAGCATTGGAGCATCGGCTCGAGCCGCCCAAAAATGCGGCGCGCTTTCCCTGAAACGCCGCACGTCACCAGCGGCATGCAACCCGTCAATGAGGGAATCCAACGCGTCCAATCCGAGCATTTCCTTGACAAACCGAGTGAGAGGCGATGCCGTGTCTCGGTTGTCTTGGTGTTCGTAGATCTCCAACAGGCGCCCTAGAGTGACCTGCGCGAGATAGCATCTTTCAAGGTAGAATCGCGATTGGTCTCCATCCAAAAGCGCGGATCCGACGATCGCTTGTCCGTTGATCTCCAGAGACGCCTCTGTCTTTGATCCAACGCCTTCAGCCTGGATCGATACGCGTCCCAATCCATTCTTGGCCAGCTTGTGCGGCAAGTATGCCATGTAGTCGCGATCGAGGCGTGCGAGCGATGGCACACTGCCGGTTAATGCCAGTTCGATTGACGAAAGCAGGCTCGTCTTGCCGGTACCGTTCGGCCCATGAATAAGCACTGCCGGCGCATCAAGCGAGACCCCGGCTGGCCCGCGGATGCTGCGAAAATCCTCGACCTTTAGAAATTTCAAGCGCGGCGCCACCTATGGCTCCTTTTCAGACAAGAGATCTTCGAGGAAGGGAGCGTCGATCGCGTCTGCCAAATGCGACGCCACCCTCAGCACGCCCGCAGACGCAATTTCGACGAGCTCGAGCGCAAGCGGATCGTCAAAGCCTTCTAGAAGTTTCGCGCGGATCGCGATTGCCCTATCTTCGCTCGCCTTTGGCAAGGTCAACGGCAGCAGTACAGCCAGCCAATTGAACAAGTCCTGTTCGCCGGCTGTCTCTCCCACCGCTAGCACGCGCGCATGGCGAGCCAGTGCGGACAGCGTCGACGATTCCGGCCGCGGCCCAACGACAATAAGCGTCAACGGCCGACGCGAGCCCATCATATCGAGGGCGCGGCCAGCTCCCTCGACGACCTGCTGCAATCGCGCGGGTGTTTGGGCGAGTGAATCTCCGACCACGATAAGATCCGGGATCGGCGGTTCACCCACGAAGGCCGCAGCCGCGTCTATCTCAATTCCACCAATTTTCAAGGGCGTAGGGACGCGCTTGAAGTGCGCCGCTTCAAGCACGCTTGCGACGCGCTCGACGGGAATCGTCGTAGTCATACAGCGATCTCCGCTCGAAGATTCTTCAAAATCTCGTCAAGACTGTTGGAAGCGCCAGACAATCTGGACAAGCTGATCTCCCGCCGCCTCCTTCGCAAAGTCCGACCAGGTGGTGAGGTCGGGTGTCGGGCAGCACGCGCAGGCGCCTCATGGCTATGCAAGATAATAGTATCACTATCCTCTGCCGCGTATCCACCGGCAATCAGTCGGCTCGCCGATTGATTGTTTGCTGCGAAGAAGACTTCTGCAGAGCGCACCGCGCCGGCGAGCCGCAGCGCCCCACCCCCGGGATCGCTCAGGCCGCTCACCCTGCATTCCCAGAATCCCTCCGTCGCTGCGAGTGCCACGAGGGCAATCCCCAGTGCAAGCTCTTGAATCCCCGAACTGGAAAATCCGGGCTCGTGTAGCGATTTCGGGACGCTCGACATCGAGAGCGGACTATACAGCCCAGCGGCCGCATTGATTCGCCGGCCATCCCGAAAAAAGTTCATAGCGCGTCCCGCGAGCGAGAGCGCAGTCACCATGAACTGCTCGTACTGGTCCGGCAAGGCAGTTGCCGCAACCCCATTACGCAAGGTTCTCAACGCCGATCGCAACCGAGACTTCTCCGCGGCCGTCAACCCGGATGCTGATCCTTCAAGGAATGTTTCGAGCTTCGAGCAGACGACATGTAGCCAGAGGGCTGGCAGCAATGATCGACTGTAGGCCCGGAGCAAGGCCGACTTTTCGATTTCCTCGGACTTCGCAACATAGTCTGTCTTATAGAAATTCTGCAGAAGACTGAGCTGATCAGCCCCGACGGAATTTTCTGAAAGAACAACCGCGGGAGGATGAGTTGGGAACGATGCCGGCAGACTCTGCTGCGCGACGACAAAGATGTTTTGAATATTCGTGTCCTGCGCGGACAGCCCCAGCATCAATGTTGATTTTGAAATCGCAAGATCCAGGAGTTTGCCGGCTATGACCTTGTTTTCTGCCTTGTCAGCCCAGCCGTGGATCTGCGAGGCGCGACCAACGATGCGCTCTCGGTATCGCGCCTCGTCCTCGCCTCCGAGGACGGCGCAGCCATGAAATTTGTAGAACCTGGCCCTTGCGCTACTGTCCCTGACGTCCTCGGGTAAAATCCGGACCTGAAGCAACCCCACCGGAGAGCCTGCGATTGCGACAATTGCTTTTTCGATGAGCGCGTCCCAATTGGCGCTAGCAACATCAGATGCGACGCCCTCTGCAATTAAGGCTGCCAAACCGAAATGTTCCGGGCCAGGCGTAATTGAAGGGTCGCCGTAGCGTTCAACGACCTTTACCGCGTCCCAGACAAGATAGTCTGGCAATTCTCCCTGCGGATGCTGGTCTAGCATTCGCGAATAAGCGCCGGTCAAATTCTTCTTGATCCGGCCGAAGATCTTCCAGTCTGTTGCCGACTTGGCGTAGTCAATCTCCTTCCAATCCTCGGGCGAAAGGATCAAGTTAAGAATGCGGTCTAGGCTCCGGCGAAACTTGCAGGCGGCGTTCGTAGAATCAATCCGAATGCGCAAATGCTCGAGCACTTCACCAGCGACGCCCTCAAGACCGGGAAGCTTTCCAAGCGAGACGCCCGCACCGAGCCAAATCGCGTATTGATCATGCGCGATCCCGGCCGCAAACTCAGCGAAATCACCATCCAACAGAGCAAGGGTTTCGACGATCGTTATATCCAGGGCCGTCGGCACGGTCAGATATCCATGTCTCGTGGTCGAGCAAACGCGCATTCCATCATCACCGCTAGATCTCTCCCTCCCGTGCCTGCTTCGTTCATTCGACTACCGCATCAGCTTGGCAACTTACCTCCTTGTTAGCAAACCTTTTTGTCCTTTGAAACTGATCCGGAATTGGCTCCTTGTAACGGCCGACGATTCATCGAGACCTTCGAACCAAACCAGCCAGTGCCCGAGCAGCGCGGACGATAAAAGCGGATCGATCTGAGAACATTTACTCCGCCGAACAATCGTCAATATCTTCCAAAATTGTGCTGCTATTCAGAGAAGCGTCAGACGTCGACGCATTCGTTAATGTTCGGAAGCGACGATTGCCTGGTTCGAGACTCTGAACGCGAGCTTCCATGTTGAAAAGTGATTCGGTCAGGTCGGTATCTAGATTGTCATCAGCACTGCAGAGGCAGGGCCTGAACCGCCTTCGTATTTCACGCAGTCGTAATGAAAACTTGGTCAAATTTGGTCGGGGGACGATCGTAGGTGACTCGCCCGCCGCCCGGCACTGCGTCTCTTTGGCCGTCGCAGCGGTCCTGACTGATGAGGTTCAAGCACAAATTCGATGCGGGTCTATAGGTATGTCTTTCGGTACGGGAAAATGGGCGTTGAATTTCTGAGGTTCATACGTTTCTTGATCAGCTTCTCCGTCGGAGCACCATCCAACCGATGAGTGAACGACGAATACATCCAAGATCAACCAAGTCGGTCCGGCGCCATCAGGTGGATTGCAGTGTGCGAACCCGCGTGCGAACGAAAAGTGCACGTATCTGGTGCGGTTTCTGGTGCGGTCGTCGCGCTGAGGGCAGCGGAGAGCAAGCAAATTATTGATATTCTTGGTGGGCCCGGCAGGACTCGAACCTGCAACCAGACCGTTATGAGCGGCCGGCTCTAACCATTGAGCTACAGGCCCCGCCGCTGAAAGGCGACCGCGCGGCGGCGCCGGGATCGTCTACAGGTTGGCCGGCATTCCGGCAATCCCATATCGCTTCAAGCGAAATAGGGACTAGGGTCCAGACTCAATTGAGCCAATATGCGACGAGAGCGGCGAGATGAACAGCGGCCAAAAAATTACGGGCGAGCTTGTCATATCGCGTGGCGATGCGCCGGAAGTCCTTGAGCCTGCAAAAGCAGCGTTCGATGACATTTCGTCCTTTGTAGGCGCGTTTGTTGAAGCGATGGATGACGACACGGTTAGATTTATTGGGGATTACGGGCTTGGCGCCACGACGAATGATTGCGCCGCGAAGCTTGTCGCCATCATACCCTTTGTCGGCGAGGAGCACGCTCATGGGTGGCGCGAGCGCCAGGACATCGGGAGCCGCAGCGATATCGGCATCCTGGCCTGGAGTCAGATGCAGGACGACCGGCCGGCAGAGCGGATCGCTCAGCGCATGGATTTTTGTCGTGCGGCCTCCGCGCGAGCGGCCGATTGCTTGATTGTGCTCCCCCCTTTTCCGCCGGAGGCACACCGGTGAGCTTTAATCGAGGTCGAGTCGAGCGACAGTACGACGCCGTCTTCGCCAGGCTTGGCCAGCGCTTCGAAGATTGCGCACCATCGTCCTCGCTTGGCCCAGCGATTGAAGCGATTGTAGATCGTCGTGTAAGGGCCGTATTCACGTGGACAATCACGCCATCGTGCACCCGATTGCAGCATGTGAATGATGCCGCTGACGATGCGTCGGTCGTCGTCCCGATCCGGCCCCGTCAGTCCCCTCGGCAGATGCGGTTCGATACGCGCCCATTGCCTGTCGTTCAGCCAAAACAAACCAGCGCGCATTCTCTCGCCCCCGAATCAACACGTAGGCAAGAGAATCACGTGGCGCTATTTAGGTACAGACCCAGCTCGCAGTCGGCATTCAGCTTTGCAGGTCAAAGCTCGCGAGCCGCCGACCGGTCGAGGATCCTGATCCCGCGTTGCGTATTGTCGCCGTCGGACGCAGAATTCCTGAATCGAAAGCCCGAAAACAAAGAACTTCGACTTTGGCTCTACCGCGGCGAGCCGAAACAGTAGCGCGCGCTCAATCGGTCAGGGAACAGGCGCTCGTAGGCGGCAACACACGAGGTGCAACCCTGCGATGGCGCTTGAATTCGGCGTCCGGGAGCTCGTTTTTGTAGCGCATTCGTGTCCACGCGACTCTGAGTTGGTCGCTGCGTCGGTCCGTCGATGTGATGCAAACCAGATAGATGGGGCTTCTCAGTCACGGAGTTTATCGTTCCGCGCCATGAGGCATTCCCAACAGAAATTAATTATCTGGCGGCACGAATTGAAACAGGCATTCTTATTTTTCCTCCGCGGTTGACGCTGGTCGGCTACTCTACAATGTTGGAGTGCCATGACGCGTTCATGGCTACCGAAAATTGAGAAGAGTGCGATGCCGTTTTTGACCTTCCGGTGCACCTCTACACGAACCGCATGTGCCGCGTGATGACGTCAGTGCTTGAACGTGAGCTTCACCTTGGCTTGAACCTGCATGGCGCTGGGGGACATACCGCAGCGTGGCGGTGGCCCGGAAATTCTCCCGGCGCATTTTACGATATTGAGCATTACGTACGAGCCGCGAAGCACGCCGAGCGTGGAAAGCTCGACGCGGTTTTCCTCGCCGACACGCCAGCGCTCGATCCAGCAATCGACAAACACCCGCCGCTCAACGGCATCGAGCCGACGATTACACTTGCCAGCATTGCCCGAGAAACAAAATTTGTCGGCCTGATCGGCTCGGCATCCACCACCTACAACGAGCCATATAACCTCGCGCGCCGATTCCAGTCGCTTGACGTTGTCAGTGGCGGCCGTGCGGCCTGGAACGCAGTTACGACGTCCAATGTCTATACGGCCAGGAGCTTTGGCGGCGACGAGCTGTCACGTGATGACCGCTATCGCCGCGCCGAAGAATTTGTGGAGGCGGTGCGAACCCTTTGGCATGGCTGGGGAGAAGGCGCTATTATCCTGGATCAGGCCGCGGGGCGGTTTGGTGATCCGAGCAGGCTGCGGACGACGAGGCATGCCGGCGAGTTCTTCGACATCAGCGGGCCACTGACACATCCCGGCTCAAGACAGGGGCAGCCGGTTATTTTCCAGGCCGGCGGATCGGATCAAGGGCTTCAGTTCGCGGCCCGAAGCGCCGATGCCGTGTTCTCATCGACAGGCGATTTGGAAATCGCCCTGCGCGAGGCCGATCGCCTCAGGTCGTTTGCTTCTCAACATGGACGACGGGCGCCCCTTGTGCTGCCGGGTATCGTCACGTTCGTCGGCGGAACCGAAGAGGAAGCAATCAAGCGCAAGGCGGAGCTTGACGATCTAATCAACTTTGACGTTGCCCTTGATGCGCTGGCCAGTCGTTTCGGCTTTCCTGCCGAAAGGCTGAAGATCAACGAGCCAATCGACCTCAGCTTACTGCCGGGACATGCGGACGCTGCTTTTTCCATTGGCCAGCATCGCACTGTGGAAGCTCTCGTGCGCTCCGGCAAAACAGTCCGCCAGATCATCGTAGAGGCGCCTGCTTACGGGCACCGAGTGCTGGTCGGATCGCCGGAACAGATTGCCGCATGCTTCGAAGAGTGGTTCCGGGCTGGCGCAATCGACGGGTTCAACGTCATACCTGATGTTCTGTCCGACGGTACGCCTGCGTTCGTCGATCACGTTGTTCCCGTTCTTCAGCGGCGCGGCTTGTTCCGCTCGGATTATCGCGGCGAAACGCTGCGCGAGCACCTCGGCATCCCACTGCAGGGCGAGCGCACCGACCAGGTCTCCGCCGCCTGAGTGCTTCTCCTTTATCACATTCGGAGCTTATCATGTCCAAGCCGGCTGCCGCTCATGCGGCGTTTCTTCTCAAAAGTCTGAATCGTCGTGTGAAGTCTCGCGCCGCAGTCATCGCCATCGCGATGTCTGGCCTTTCGATTGCGGATCCGGTGCACGCGGAGGGCGCTTCGGCTGGCAAGCCGCAATCGGGTGGGACTATCCGGTACGGACACTTCCAGGAGCCGCCGTGCCTCTATGGTGGTTGGGTGCAGCAGTGGTACCTTCAGCGTCAATTCAGCGACAATCTGGTCGCCAGGGCTGAAGACGGAAGGATCCTGCCTTGGCTTGCGACCGCCTGGACCATCTCGGATGACCGCAAAACTTACACCTTCCAGATCAAGCCCGATGTCAAATTCACGGACGGGACGTCTCTGGACGCCCAGGCGGTCGTCGATAATATCAATGGATGGCTGAGCGACAGTCCGGAGCTCGAGAACCCCACAGCCGGTCCTTATCTCAGGGGCATCTTCGAGTCCGCGGCGGTTGCCGACCCGCTGACGTTCAAAATCACGTTGAAGACGCCGTTCGAGCCGCTGCTGAATGTCTTTGCGCAGTCCTCGCAAGGCATCTTGTCGCCGACGGCGCTTAAGCGTGGCAAGGCCGTGAACTGCGAAAGCCCAGTTGGTTCGGGTCCGTTCATCGTAGAGAAATGGAACCGCGGCAGGAACGTCATATTCCGTCGAAACCCAAACTATAATTCGGCGCCGGCCACTGCCAAGCATCAAGGCCCAGCCTATGTCGAAGGAATTGAGTGGCGTTTTCTCGCTGACCCCACGATACGCTACGGCTCACTTCTGACCGGCGAATCCGACGTTGTCTATCATATCCCTGCCGTCAACTGGCAGGATGCCAATTCCCGGTTCAAGATCGTGCGCCACCTCACGGGTGGAACGCCGCTTCGGCTTGCGTTGTTCTCCGAGAGACCGCCGTTCGACGACGTGCGTGTCCGGCAGGCTTTTGCTTACGCCTCGGACCGACGTGCTGCCGTGCAAGCGGCGTTTCTTGGCTCACTGCCCTATGAGGGCAATTTCGCTTTGAGCCAAAGCTCGCCGGAATATGTCAGCGAGCTCTCAAAATCCTATTCCTATGACATCGAGAAGGCGAACAAGCTGCTCGATGAGGCTGGCTGGGCGGAGCGCGATGCAAACGGCATTCGCAGCAAGAACGGCAAAGCGCTGATCATACGCATCACCTACACCAATGCCTTTTCGCCTCCCGACGGCGATCAGGTCCTGCAGATCATCCAGCAGCAAGCGAAGGCCGCAGGGTTCGACGTGCGGCTCCAGCCGACCAACCAGGCTGATTTCTGGGCAGGAAAGAATCTTGGTCCAAATGACTATGAGGTCGTTCCACTGTATTGGGTTGCGCCTGGCGCCGAGATCTATCGTATTTCGTACAAGCCTGACCTGAATGGTGTCCGCAATCCCTTCAATCCATCCCGCTATCAGGATCTGCCCCTGTGGGACATCATTCAGAAGGCTGAACAGGCTGGTGACAAGGCGCAACGCACCGCGCTTTATCAGCAGGCGGAACGGCGGATTATCGAGAACGCGCCGTCCCTGAGCTACACGGTTTTGGACGTCACCCTCGCTTTAGCCGATAATGTGAAAGACATCTGGCTCGACAGCGGGTCGGTGGGCGAGCCCGTTTTCTCGGACGCATATTTCACCGACAAGAAATGAATGCGGTGAAGACGATAGGCCATCAAAGCCTTTGGCTAGCGCGCCGGCTCTTGTCCGGCCTGATCGTGGTTTGGGCCGCGGCGACATTCACCTTCTTTGTGCAGTTTCTGATGCCCGGGGAACGCGCCCAGATCATCTTCAATGCAAATAGCGGAAACGTGGGAGAGATTCCTCGGGACCAGCTACTCGCCATCAATGCCAAATATGGCTTCGATCAACCCGTCTTCGTGCAATACGGAAAGTATGTAAGGGATGTGATGCACGGAGACCTTGGGCAGTCCTACGTCCAATATCAACCTGTCACAGACCTGATTGCGCGCCAGATCGGACCAACGATTGCGCTCGCTTTTGCCGCCATGTTGACCGCCTGGATCATCACCATCACGACCACGGTTCTTTTCGCCGGGCGTAACAACATATGGTCCAAGGCGCTAGGCGGGTTTCAGGTCTTCCTGGCAACCCTGCCGCCCTATTGGCTGGCGACAATCCTGCTGGTCGTTTTCGCGATCCAGCTTCGCTTGTTTCCTGTCGTGGGCGGCAACACCCTCATGGGCCTCGTTCTGCCTACGATGGCCCTGGCCTTGGAAATCTACGGCTTCCTTGGTCAAGCGGTCTTGAGCGGATTCACGCGGGTTCTTGATCAGCCTTTCATCACCTCATCGAGAATGCGCGGCACAGGTGATCTCAGCCTCCGTCTACGTCACGCTTTGCGCCATGCGGCCTTGCCGGGGATCACCCTTTCCGGCTGGATCATAGGCAAGCTGCTGTCGGGCGCCGTATTGATTGAAGCGGTCTTCGGCCGTCAGGGGCTCGGCGGCGTCCTTGTCGCAGCATCGTCCACACGCGATGTCCCGGTCGTGTCAGGGGTGATCCTGGTTTCAGCTGCGCTGTTTGTCGCCGCCAGCTTGATCGTGGATCTCACGATACAACTCGTCGACCCGAGGATGAAAGAGGCATGAGTTTCGCCAATGGCTCCCCGGGACATACAAAAGCGTTCATCACTGCAAGAGTGCTGACGGGCGCCCGTATGTTTCCGGTTCCGGTCTATATCGCGACTGTCTTCACGGCCTTCTTCCTCATCGCGGCGATTGCGCCGAAACTGCTTCAGACGCATGATCCGTTGGCGCTGAGCTTGATGTCACCTCTCAGGGCCCCTTCATTGACGCATTGGCTGGGGACGGACCAGTCCGGACGGGATCTCTATTCCCGCATCGTGGCGGGGACAGGTCAGTCTCTCTCCATTGGGCTGGGTGCGACTGCGCTCAGCCTTGCCATCGCGCTCATACTCGGCGTGACGGCGGGCCTGTCTGGCGGCTGGATCGACAACGTGCTCAGCCGGCTCTTCGACGCCCTGTTCGCTCTCCCCACTCTGTTCCTTGCGCTTCTCTTCGTTTCGTTGTTGGGCACCTCGGTCTCGACACTGATTATCGCGGTCGGCCTTGGAACATCGCCAGGATATGCACGCATGGTGAGGGTGCAGGTTCTGAGGGTCAAAGCTACTGGTTATGTTGAGGCGGCAAAGGCGTTAGGCCACTCGCCCAGGGGCATCCTGTTCAAGCATATCCTCCCCAACGCAATCAGCCCGCTTGCGACAATGTTCACGCTCGGTATCGGGCAAGCCATCATTTGGGCATCCGGCCTTTCGTTTCTCGGCTTGGGAGTTGCGCCCCCGTCATCGGAATGGGGCGCACTGCTCAATGCCGGGCGCAACTACGTAATCTATGCATGGTGGCTCGAGGTCATGCCCGGGATCGCCATCGCTACCTTCGCGCTCTCAGTGACTGTCATCGGCCAGTACGTGCAGCAACGCCTGGAAGGAAGGATCGAGCTTCCATGAACGTGACCTATCCCGCAGCTTCCTTCCGGCAAAATGCCACAAAGCCCCCGGCTAGCGACCCGTTGCTCACCGTACAAAACCTCAACGTTTCCTTCGGGCCGGCGCATTCGCGGCGAGCTGTGGTCAAGGGGGTCTCTTTCAGGGTTGAGGAAGGCCGGTGCGTCGCGATCGTCGGTGAATCGGGATCAGGCAAAAGCGTTACGGCCCGGACGCTGGTTGGTCTGACCGGGGCGCGATCTCATGTCCAAGCTGACCGCCTGACTTTTCAGGGGAAGAATATCGATCGACTCGGTGACAGGGAATGGAGAGCCTTGCGCGGCAAGCGCATTGGCTTTGTGTTACAGGACGCGCTGGTGTCGCTCGATCCGCTGAGACCGGTTGGCAAGGAGATCGGTGAAGCACTAAGTGTTCACCGTGCAATCAGGACACGCGCAGACTTGACGGAACGGGTAGTTGAGCTTCTGAATCTCGTGGGCGTGCCCGAGCCGGCGGTCAAGGCGCGGCAGCTTCCACATGAGCTTTCAGGCGGGCAACGGCAAAGAGCCTTGATTGCGACGGCAATCGCACTCGATCCAGCTCTTTTGATCGCAGATGAGCCCACGACGGCGCTGGACGTTACGATCCAGGCGCAAATCCTGGATCTGCTCAGCGAAACCCGCCAACGCGGCAAGGCCATGATTCTCATCAGCCACAATCTTGCCGTGGTATCGCAGATGGCCGACGAGGTTATTGTGATGCGACACGGCGAAATCGTCGAGCATGGCTCATCAGAACAGATTTTTGGTGACCCGAGACATGATTACACGCGGGGCCTCCTCAAGGCGATCCCATCCGTCCGGTCACGCGGGAGCCGTCTTTCGTCCTCGACGGCGCCGCGCTTCATCTCGGCTGAAGGAGAGACCAGAGCGCTGACCCAGTCGAATATGGCACAGCGTTGTAGTCCCCTGCTTGAGGCGGAACGGCTCGTCAAGCGCTTTCGCGGACCGGATGGCAAGCTGCGTACCGTCGTCAATGACGTCTCGTTTCGCCTCGGCCATGGAGAGACGCTAGGCATCGTCGGCGAGTCAGGGTCTGGGAAGACGACCGTGGCACGCATGGCGCTCGCGCTCGAAAGGCCGGACCAAGGAGAGGTGACACTCGAGGGTTCGCCGTGGACTGCAGCGACTGAGAAAGAGCGCCGCCAGCGGCGATCGGATATCTCGGTCATCTACCAGGACCCACTAAGTTCATTCGATCCGCGTTGGACCATCGAGCGTGTCATTGATGATGCCTTGGCCAGACGTAGCGGAAATCCCCTCGACAGAGCCAGTCGACAATCGGAGGTCAGCGAGCTGCTTGATCTCGTGGGTCTGTCACCAAACTTCAGGACCGGGCGTCCACTGGAACTGTCGGGCGGTCAACGCCAACGGGTTGCGATCGCGCGCGCAATTGCTCCGCGCCCCAAGATCATCGTGTGTGACGAGCCGGTCGCGGCACTTGACGTATCCATTCAGGCGCAAATTCTCGATCTGCTTGGAGATCTCAAGTCGCATTTGCGTGTCAGCTATCTATTCATCTCGCATGATCTCGGCGTCGTGCACCACCTCAGCGACCGCGTTCTTGTCATGCACCATGGCGTGGCCGTCGAAGCCGGTGGAGCGGACGACGTATTTTTACGGCCTTGGCAACCCTATACGAGGAAGCTGGTCGCGGCCGTTCCACAATTGCACTTCCAGGCGGCATAAATTTCAGAGGCCAGCCGCACATGTCGGCTCAGCGGGAGGGTGACTGCGCGGGCCAGTGCTGTGGAAGGCAGGAATGTCGGGCCGTGTCCATGCAGCATCCGCGCTGGCTGAAACCCCGTCCCCCTGTTCGGACCATGCAAATGCCCGTCCTCGAAGGGCTCCACTGCGAGACGTCAATCCACAAGATGCGACGACCGATCAGCGCACCGGGTCAGGTGGGTCTGGCGTCGTTTGGGCGACTCACGTTACCCATCATTCCCGACCACATCACTGCACAATGGGAATGAAATGTTTGCAGCAACCCGTGAACTGCCGGCCTCTGGTTACGCACTTGAAGTGGATGGCCGACTCAAGGCCGAATTTGCAACCAGAGACGGCGCCAGGGCAGGCGGAGAAGAACTCAAGAAGCGCTTTCCCATGCTTCAGATCAGGATCTATGACGCGCAGACGCAAGCGCGCGAGGACATCTAGATCCGCGGACTGGCGGATTTTTCCGATTCGCGTGTGCGGCTTCCGCCGCACCGGGCTCTCGTGGACCGAGCTGCCTTGCGTCTCGGCCGCCGTGCGGCGTCGATCCCTCGCGCTAGGAGATGCGGAGCTCCCCGCCGGGGGCACTCGGGAAAGGGGCTCGCCTCTCGGCGATCGCTATCACTGCCCCGTTCCCGGGTGCCGCTATTGAACCGGTCTCGTCGCTGCACTCGGACCCGCGTGCCCCTTCGGGTCGCTATGCTCACGCTCTCCGGGTGCCATTTTGCCTTGAGGCGATGCGCCCTTGGCGCACGCCTGGTAGGTTTGGGCCCCAAGGCACCTAAAGGCCAAGTCCCGAAGAATGAAATAGAAGGCCGAGCGCGTCGCAGATTTTGCATTCTGTCATCTGTGTGCGTGCAGCGCGCTCGCTAACCGAACCACGCGGCCGCTTGGTCAAGTGGCGTCGCTTCCGTCCGAAGAGGCTGAGAATAAGAGTTTTGGCCGGGTTTGCCGTGACGGGTCACAGGCCGCGAGAGAGGCTCGCGGCGCCCGCCGCGGAGATCCGCGATGCCCAGACACTATCTTCGGGCGTGCACTGGCGAGGACCAGACAAGCCTTTAAGGCAAAATCACCACAAAATTATCGGCGAGCTTGAAGCCGGCCACGTGCCGTGGGTGCAGTCTTGGGGGAGCCCAGAGGCGACGGCGTGCTTGGCCATGCCGAGAAGCGCCACGACTGGCCGTCAACATAGCGGCCTCAGGGAGCAAGGCTCATCGGCGGGTACCACAGCCAGGTCGCTTTTGGCCAGTCGCGCGTTCTGCTGGACTGGACGAGGCTGATCATGCCGAACGGACGTTCAATCGTCTTGGAGCGGCAGCCCGGCAAGGATGCAGCAGGCTATTCTGAACACAGCAGACTGTTCGAACCCATCGGAACCGCGGCATTGATACCGCACATGCTGGCTGGCGCAGTCGAAAACGGTCGGTGCGAGTACGAAGTGGTCAACGCAGAGCCGGTCGGGCCCGGGAAACCCCTGGCGTTGATTCGGAAAGCTCAAGCTGAGCAAGCGTCAAGATGAGCGGTGGCCAACGGGCCCGCGCGGAGCGCAGACCTGTTGACAGGGGCTATGGAGCCCCAGTTTGCCTTCGCCTTCACATTCGAAGGAACGAGCACACCGTCGACGCGAGGTGAAATTGCCTCCTGGTCGGAACTACCCGAGAGAGACAAGGTCGCGATTGGCGCCCTCAGTGCCGCGCAAAGAGCTCGCCGAGCGTTGCCTTGCGTCGACCAGGGAATCCTACGCGCTATTCATGCAAATCCTCGGAAAGAACGCGTTTTTCCAGCGTGATTGTCAGAGCTGGCCCCGGTTGTTTGGACAGCGCCCCGCTGGATTTAAGTGGATTCCTGCCGGGTTATGCTGAACGCGGGGCTTTACGATTTTGTCGTTGCGTCGGGAGGGCGTAGCCCGACCAGAGCGACGACAAAATCGTCGGCGACGGTCATGCGGCCATCACCATAGCTTGCGTGCCGAAGTAAGCCTCGTCGGGCGTGCGCCCGTCAAGGCTCGAGTGAGGGCGTCCCTGATTGTAGAAGGCCAGATACTTGGCAATTGACGCTCGCGCCTCGGACACGCTGTCGTAGGCGCGGAGATAAACTTCTTCGTATTTGACCGTGCGCCAGAGCCGCTCGACAAACACGTTGTCGCGCCAGGCGCCCTTGCCATCCATGCTGATGGCGATCTTCGCGTCCAGCAGCACATCGGTGAACTCGAGGCTGGTGAACTGGCTGCCCTGGTCCGTGTTGAAAATCGCGGGCCTGCCGTGCTTCGCCAACGCCTCCTGGACCGCTTCGACGCAGAAGGCCGCCTCCATTGTGATCGAGACGCGATGGGCCAGGACCCGTCGGCTGAACACATCGACGACCGCCGCGAGATAGACGAAGCCACGCCGCATCGGAATGTAGGTGATGTCCATTGCCCACGCATGGTCGGGCCGCTCGATCTTCAATCCGCGCAACAGGTACGGGTAGATCTTGTGACCCGGAGCCGGCTTGCTCGTGTTCGGGCGACGATAGACCGCCTCGATCCCCATGCGCTTCATCAGCGTCGCGATGTGGCGGCGACCGGCGTATACCCCCTCCCGCCGCAGCAACGATCGCAGCATACGCGCTCCCGCGAAGGGATAATCGAGATGCAGCTCATCGAGCCGACGCATCAAGGCAAGGTCCTCGGCCGAAACTGGCCGAGGTTCATAGTAGACCGTGCTGCGAGCCAGCTTCAGGACCTTCGCCTGGCGCACGATAGAAAGATCATGACCGCGGTCGATCATCGCTTTGCGCTCAGCAGGCCCGCCTTGGTGAGCGCGCCGGACAAAAAATCGTTTTCCAACGCCAGCTCGCCGATCTTGGCATGCAACGCCTTCAAATCGACCGGCGTCTCGGCCGATGTCTTGTCATGCCCAAACACGCCGGCGGCGCCTTCCAGGAGCTGGTTTTTCCAGATCGTGATCTGGTTCGGATGAACATCAAACAGTTGCGCCAGCTCCGCCAGTGTCTTGTCTCCTTTGACCGCAGCCAAAGCAACCTTCGCCTTGAATGCCGGAGAATGCGTCCGGCGGCTCTTCTTCGTCATCTTCGCTCCTGATTCGCAGCAAGAATCCTCGCCGCTGTCAGGCAGAAAATCCACTCAAGCTACTGTCCGAATTTGCGGGGCCAGCTCTGTCTGATAGTTCACCACCTTATCTCTCAGTCGTTGCCTGTCCCGCGCCATCGCGGCTGCTCTTTCAGGTGACGTCGCCCACTTGCGCGCCTCAGCAGGCCGGCCACTTGCAAGCGGACCAGCAGCCGTTATCGCGCGCCGTTGGAGTGCCTTGTGCGTTCAGGCCATCATCCCTGCCTACGCCGGCTGCCCTTAGACTTTGATCGCGGGGGCGACATATCAACCGGTGCAGCCGCAGCGCAGCCTCCTCAGACCGTTTCGCGAAGAGATGCTCTGGCGCGTGGGACCTTCGAAAGATAAACCGAGGCGAGGCCGTGAAGTCTCCGCTAGCCCTGCGGGACCAATTCTCTGCCATTCTAGACCGGATAGGTGCATCATGAACGCAGTGACGGTGGGCTTTGGGGCGCAGACCGCGACCACGACGCTGCAAAGGTTTGTCCGCTTTGTGCGCGGCTCCGGTAGCCTGAGCGTGGCCGACAAAGTCTATTCCATCGCCGGATTTTTGACGATCGTCACAATGTTTCTGTTGGTGATGTCGGTCCAATGCGTGCGCCTGCAGACGAACTATCGGCACATGCAGATCGATTCGGCGTCGGCTGCCGTCAATATCGGGCGCGTCAACGCCCTGATCTACGCGATCGTGATGGAGTCGCGCGGGATCTACATGTCCACCGAACCGGCGAAAGTAAAGCAATTCGCGGACGAGTTGGTCAAGTGCAGCGGCGAGCTCACGGCGGTGATGATGCGCTGGGGGCAGACTGTCCATCCCGACGATCTCGAGCAATTCGAGGCGTTCAAACAGCGAGTGATGCAGTTCATCGACTTTCGGCTGGAACTGGTGCGGCGGGGGCTCGAGATCAGTCCGGCCGCGGCTCGTGAATGGGACGATAACCAGGCCAATCGCACCGTGCGCAGCAAGCTCAATGCTGACCTCGAGGCACTGCAGCGATCCTACGATAAGCGAGCCCGCGAAGCCGACCAGCTTGCTGACGAGAACCGCTATGCGGCCTGGTACCTGTTCATGCTTGGACTCGCGGCGCTGGTCCTTGCCGCGATCAACGTCCTCGTCATGCGCGACTCCGTGGTCGGGCGGCTCTCCGATATCGCGCAAGCAACCGACCGGATCGCCGCAGGAGACATCAAGAGCGAGGTGCCGCATCTGATGCGGCACGACGAGATCGGGCATCTGGCCCAACATGCAGCACTTCCGTGATGCCATGCAAAAGATTCTAGAGCTGGAGCAGCTCGAGTTCAACACGGCGCAGCAACGCGACGCCGCTATAACCCAGCGCGACCAGTTCAACGACAAGTACCAGGCCAAGAAGTGGCAGTTATCGGCGGCGATCAACAGCATGCCGCAAGGCCTCATCATGCTTGACGGCAGGGCCAATGTCGTCGCGATGAACAATAACTATCGGCGGATCTACAATCTGCCAGAGACGATCAGGGCTGGCTCTACGCTGGAGAAAATCCTGCAGCATCGTATCAAGAGCGGGCTCTTCAGCGACGACATCGCGAAACATCTCGCGGCGATTGTCGATCGAATCGCCCGGCGCGAGCCGACCGCCTATGAGATCGCGCTAAATGACGGCCGCACCATCAATATCTACGAGCGTCCGATGGATGGCGGCGGGTGGGTGTCCGTGCATGAGGACGTCACCGACCTGCGACATGGCCAGCGGATGTTGGAGAGGACTGAGCGTCTGCTGGCCACCATTGTCGAGAACGTTCACGAAGGCATCATCGCCAAGGACGCGCGCACCTTGCGTTACCTCTTCGTCAACAAGGCGGCGGAGAAGATGATCGGCATGTCGCGGGCCGAAATCGTCGGCAGGACCGCGCGCGAATTGTTCTCCCCGGAGGCGGCCGACTTGATCGAACGGCGCGACCGGCAGTTGCTTGCCCAGAAGCAACAGTTCGAACCCATTGTCGATACTATCGACAGCCCCGTTCGCGGACGGCGTGTGATCTGTGCGCGACGGCTGCAGATTGGCGGCGCCGGAGAGCAGCCGCACACCTTCGTGACTATGGTCGAGATGGGAGCGGATCGCGAACGTCAATAGGGCGATCACACGTCGCCCCTCCTGAGTCGACCGCGCCGGAACTGGACTCGCGGGTACAGTGGGATGCTGCTACCCCGAGGAGGTATCCGGCGAAAAACGCCGGCATTGTATGCATCTGCGCAGGATTTTGTCTCTCCAGCGCTGCTCATTGCATCATTCGAGATCAAAACCTGGCTACAGTCGCCGATTAATCGGGCGACGCAACGCGATCGAGCGTATCGCTTCGCCACGAGGGCGCACAAAGAGCCGAGCTCGTGCGCCCGGTGCCCGAAAATGCAGCCACATTTAGCAGAAACGGTGCCGCTCTTTACGTGCGGGCACGATGTTGCCGCACGAGCGTCCGCCAAAGGAGGCGAAAATGCAGAATAGCTCTCATAGCTCCGAAAACCGAGGGTGCTGTGCGGTGTGTGGTGGAAGGTTCGGGCTGATCCGCCATTACTGGTGGCGAACGGCCCTTTGCTCCAGGAAATGCGTCGATCGCTTCAACGCCCGGCGGGAGGCAGACCAGAAGTGGCTGCGCCGGCTGTTGGCGGCTCCTGCAGAATGCGAGACAAGCCCGAACGGAGCGCATTGCGTGCCATGCACACAGCAACCAGTTGCTTAACTGCAGGAAGCTGCGGTGGACTTCCGAAATGAACGACTAAAGTCCATCAGCGATGCGAGAGTTGCAGGGGCTCCGGCTCATGCCTGCGTTTCTTCGGATAAACGATGCAGCCCTGCATTGTGTGGTTGAGCTGACCGAGCATCTCGCGCTAGGCTTTGGAGCTCCTCGCCGGGGGCACTCGGGAAAGGGGCTCGCCTGCGGCGATCGCTATCACTGCCCCGTTCCCGGGTGCCGCTATTGAACCGGTCTCGTCGCCGCACTCGGTCTCGCGTGCCGCCTTCGGCGTCGCTATGCTCACGCTCCTGCGGGTGCCATCTCTCGAAGGCGATGCGCCCCTGGCGCACGCCTGATCAGGCCTGCAGCCTGGCAGATTGCGAAGAGTCTGAGAGTAAGAGTGCAGGCTGGGTTTTCGTGACGGGTTAGAAGCTGCGAGAGAGGCTCGCGGCGCCCGTCGCGGAGAACCGCGATGTCAAATCCTACTGTTCGCGCGCGCGCCGGCCAGGACCGGGCGAACCTCTATAACGAAATTACCGACAAGATCATTGTCGAGCTTGAGGCCGGACGCGTCCCCTGGGTTCAGCCGTGGGGTACGGCCGCGGCGAAAGCGCCGTTGGCCATCCCGAAAAATGCTTCGACCGATCGGTCCTACAGCGGGATCAACGTCCTTCTGCTCTGGGGAAGCACGATCGAGCATGGTTACAGCGGTCAAAGCTGGCTCACGTTTCGGCAGGCGCTGTCGCTTGGAGGCTATGTGCGCAAGGGGGAGCGTGGCACCGCGGTGGTCTACGCCGACCGTTTCGTGCCGCGCGATGAGAAACAGCGCGCCGCCGAGACCGGCGACGAAGCGCAGGCCATTCCATTTCTCAAGCGATTTACCGTTTTCAACACGGACCAATGCGACGGACTCCCCGGCGAGATCGCGACCGCGGCTCCGCCACCGCCGCCAGGTCTGATCGAGCCTACCGTGGAAACTTTGATCAGGGCCACCGGGATCACATTTCGGATTGGTGGCGATCGCGCATTCTACGCGCCGGCCGAAGACTTCGTGCAGGTCCCGCCGCCGCAGGCCTATTTCGAGCCGATCAATTGGCACCGCACCGCGCTGCATGAACTCGGCCACGCGACCGGACATCGCTCGCGCCTCAACCGCGATCTTAGCGGATCCTATGGCACCAAGAAATATGCCTTCGAAGAACTGGTCGCCGAGTTGAGCTCCGCGTTCAGCTGCGCGTCGCTCGGGATCGTCCCGACCGTGCGCCATGCCGACTATATTGGCTCCTGGCTCGAAGTCCTGCGCGAAGACAATCGGGCTATCGTGCGTGCCGCCTGACAGGCGAGCAAGGCCGCGGACTATTTGCTCGGCTTCATTCCCGAGCCCATTGAGCACGCGTCGCTGGATTCGGCTGTTGCCGATCACGAGACGGCTTGATGCTTGGCCTCCTGTCGCCGCGCAAGAGTGAGAGGAGGGGGCGCTATTCGCGACGGGTTGGAAGCCGAGAGAGAGTCTCACGGCCGCCCGTCGTGGAGAGCCAAAATGACGAAAGCCGTACAAAAGATCACGCTGTCGCCTTCAAGGGACATCCCCTTCAACAAGCTCGTGCTCAGCCAATCGAACGTTCGCCGCGTCAAGGCCGGCGTTTCGATCGAGCAGCTAGCCGAGAGCATCGCGCAGCGTACGCTTCTGCAAAGTCTAAGTGTCCGGGCCGTCGTTGATCCTGATGGCAACGAGACCGGCATGTTCGAGGTACCAGCGGGAGGCAGGCGCTATCGCGCTCTCGAGCTCCTGGTGAAACAAAAGCGGATGTCGAGGACGCAGGCGGTGCCGTGCGTCGTTCGCGAAGGGGGCCTTGCCGAGGACGATTCGATGGCGGAGAACGATGAGCGGGTCGGCCTGCATCCGCTTGATCAGTTTCGGGCCTTCCAGACGCTCCGCGATCTCGGCATGAGCGAGGAAGACATTGCCGCGCGCCATTTCGTGAACCCTGCGATCGTCAAGCAGCGCCTGCGCCTGGCGTCGGTCTCGCCGAAGTTGCATGACGTCTATGCCGAAGACGGCATGACGCTCGAGCAGCTCATGGCGTTCTCAGTTACTGCGGATCACGCCCGCCAGGAGCAAGTCTGGGAGAACCTCAGCCGTTCCGGTTATGACGAGCCATACCAGATCCGCCGCATGCTCACCGAGAACACAGTGCGCGGGTCCGATCGCCGGGCGCAATTCGTGGGCCTCGACGCCTATCAGCAGGCGGGTGGCGGCGTTCTGCGGGATCTGTTCGAGCACGACGACGGCGGTTGGCTTCAGGATATCGTGTTGCTCGACCGCCTCGTGATCGAAAACTCAAAGCCGAAGCTGAGACGATTGCTGCCGAGGGCTGGAAGTGGATCTCAGTCGCCGTAGAGTTCTCCTACGGTCACACACAAGGCCTCCGGAAAATCGAAGGAAAATCTGTCGATCTCTCGCCTGGGGAGCGGGCCACCATCGATGCCCTGAACACCGAGCAAGCCAAGCTTGAAACCGAATACCAGGATGCCGACGAATTGCCCGAAGAAGTCGATCAGCGCCTCGGCGAAATCGAGTCGGCGCTGGCGGCGTTCGAGAACCGGCCGATGCTTTACGATCCGGCGGAGATCGCCCGGGCTGGTGTCTTCATCAGCATCGATTCCGAAGGACGGCTCTGCGTGTATCGTGGTTACGTCCGGCCTGAGGACGAAGTGCCGGCAACCGATCCTGATATCGCGCAGGCCGCCGATCCGTCGTCGAACGAAGGGAAGGAGCCCAGCACTTCAGTCCAGCGCACGGTCATCGCAGTCGCGGGTAGTGCGCCTGATGCCGAAGAAGAAGATGACGACGCGGCCAGGCCTCTGCCGGATCGGTTGATCACCGAGCTGACGGCGCATCGCACGTTGGCATTGCGCGACGCGCTGGCAGAAAATCCTGCGATCGCGTTCCAGCGGTGCTGCACAACTTCGTGCTGACGGCCTTTTACCGGTTCGCGTCATCCGGAAGCTGTCTAGAGATCGGCCTTCGCACGCCGAACTTTCCTGCCCAAGCTCCGGGGCTGAGGGAAAGCGCCTCCGCCAAGGCTGTCGAGGCGCGGCACGAGGCCTGGAAGGCGCGGTTGCCGAAGAGGGAGAACGATCTTTGGGATGCGCTAACGGCTCTCGATGGTGGTGCACAAGCATCGCTGTTCGCCCACTGTGCATCTTTTGCGGTCAATGCCGTCTATGAGCCGGCCAATCGCTACAATCAGGCTCGCGTCTCAGCACACGGCGTCCGCACGCGTCTCGACCGCGCTGATGTGCTGGCGCGGGCGGTCGGGCTAGACATGGTGCAGGCAGGGTGGAAGCCCTCCGTCGACAACTATCTCGGCCGGGTCACCAAGCCGCGCATTCTGGAGGCCGTACGGGAGGCTAAGGGCGAGTCGTCGGCTCAACTGATCGACCATCTTAAGAAGGCCGACATGGCCAAGGAGGCCGAGCGCCTTCTGGATGGCTCAGGCTGGTTGCCGGAGCCGCTGCGTCTCGTCGATCCCGATGCAGCGCCAGTGGGGCAGGAGGGCGAAGCGGGCCGGCTGCCCGAATTCCTCGCCGACGATGAGGATCAGGAAAACGCCAGCGACGATGATCCGCACAGCTCGACGCGGCTGAATGAAATTAAGGAGCGGGATGGCACGGCCGTCCCGCAGTAGCGCGGGGGACCGGCGTGCGGCGCCGGTCCCTATTTTTATGCCCGAGGTCTGAGAGGGAGAGCGGGCCGGGAAGGGTTTGAGCCGTCCAGGTCAGAGGAGAGCGCCTGGCGGTTCGACCCCTTCCTGCTCTCCGAAAGAATTCCTGCCATGACCGAATCTCTCGTCGGCGGCGCTGCCGCCGCGCCGCTTTCGTTGCGCGCCGCTGCAACTTTCACCTCCGCCGCCGTCAGGGCAGCGCGACAGCTCCTGACCGAGTTCGAACGCGGTAGGGGCATCGATGCCGCTGTTCTGCGTAGCGCCATGGAGGCTGCGTTCGGCGCCTCCGACGCGGCCGGCGCCTGGAACTGGAAGACCGCCTATGACGTCTGCGAGGCGGCAACCGTTCTGTTCCTTCGTAAGTTCGGACCGGCCATACGGGCCAGGGCTGGCTCGACGGCCGCCATGCTGCCGATGCTGGCGAAAGTCGCGAACCGTCTGCCGACCCACACGCGGCGTTCCGAGGACAGTCAGGCGCTTCAGCAATTCTCGACGCCGATCCCGCTTGGGCTGATTGCATGCACCGCAGCCGCCATTACATCCGCCGATCGCGTTCTGGAGCCTTCTGCCGGGACCGGTTTGCTCGCCATCTTTGCCGAGCTCGCCGGCGGCGACTTGGTGTTGAACGAGTTGGCCGAGAGCCGGGCGGGATTGCTCGAGCATCTATTCGCGGATGTTAACGTCACGCGGTTCGATGCTGCTCAGATCGATGACCACCTCGACGCGAGCGTTGTGCCGAGCGTCGTTCTGATGAACCCGCCGTTCTCCGCGGTGGCGAATGTCGATCGACGAATGGCGGACGCCGCCTTCCGGCACATCGCTTCGGCGCTCGCGCGTCTTCGCGATGGCGGACGCCTCGTCGCCATCGCTGGCGCGGGCCTTGCGCCGGATAACCCGGCGTGGCTAGAGGCCTTTGTTCGCCTCCAGGAGCGCGGACGGGTCGTGTTTTCTGCCGCGATCGACGGCGCCGTCTACGCCAAGCACGGCACTCAGACGGACACGAGGCTGCTCGTCATCGACAAGTTACCCGCTGCCGATCCGAAGGCATTTCCCACCTCGCAAGGCATGGCCGGCGATGTCCCCGCCTTGCTCGAGTGGGTCACCCAGCATGCGCCCCCGAGGTTGCCCGTCACTGCGCCGGTCGTAGCCGACGTCATTAGGCGCCCTGCAATCTCCCGATCGGCCGGCGCCATTGCACCCAGCCCCTCATCCACTTCGGGGAGCGCGCCAGAAGGTGTGGAGCTTGCGTACAAGATCGTCGAATGGTCGCCGCCGGAAAGCGCCCGCCTCACCGATGCGCTCTATGAGGAGTTCGGATTGCAGTCGATCCGTATTCCCGGATCGTGTGCACATCCGACCAAGCTCGTGCAGTCGGCGGCGATGGCTACCTCATCGGTAACTGGAACAGTCTGGCGCGCATCGTCTTCGAGAGCTTTGCCGGTCTTGGCCTGAAAGCATCAGGCGCAAGCCTCTCCGCATCGGATTTCCTGAGACCTGGAAAGATCGCTCAAGTCGGACTTGATGCCGGCCGACCGCTCCTCGATTCGATCTCCAACCTGATGGGCTACATCAGCTTTTTCGAAAATTTCGTCCAGATCGTGGTTCTTCTGTTCGCGTGGGTCGTGGTGCTGCTCGCCTTCTTCATTTTGGCGATCCAGCTCTTCGTCACCCTGATCGAGTTCAAGCTCACGACACTGGCCGGGTTCGTGCTCATTCCCTTTGGCTTGTTTGGCAAGACCACCTTCGCGGCGGAGCGCGTTCTGGGCAACGTCATATCTTCCGGCATTAAGATCCTGGTCCTGGCCGTCATCGTCGGCATCGGCTCCACCCTGTTCTCGCAGTTCACCGCAGGTTTCGGCGGTGCACAGCCAACCATCGAAAACGCGATGACGCTGGTGCTCGCGGCGCTTTCCTTGCTGGGCCTCGGTATCTTCGGTCCGGGTATCGCAAACGGCCTGGTGTCGGGCGGCCCCCAACTCGGCGCCGGCGCCACGATTGGAACAGGCCTTGCTGCTGGCGGCATTGTTGCGGCTGGCGCGGGACTTGCCGCTGGCGGTGCCGGTCTCGCTGGTGGTGCGATTGCTGGCGGCGCGCGCGGTGGCGGCGCTGTCATCAGCGGAGCAACAGCCGCCTATCGAAGCGGCGGCCTTGCCGGCGTCGCGGAGGCTGGCGCTTCGGCTGCGACGAGTCCTTTGCGTCGAGCAGCGGCCGCCTTCGGAGGTAGTCAAGCGGGCGAGCAGGGCGCGAGCGCACCGGCCGAAGGGCAGCCCGATTGGGCTCGCCGCATGAAGCGTGCTCAGACCATCCGGCATGGTGCCTCGGCCGCTGGCCACGCCGTCCGCTCGGGCGATCATGGTGGTAGCGGTTCCTCCGTCGATTTGTCCGAGGGAGAACGTTGAGACGCACCCCGCATCTCTGCCGCACACCAGCGCCTCAAACCCTTCCATCGCACGACTTGAAACCGATCACTCGATATCAGGGGCAACCATCGATGTTCAAACGGCCATCAGTTCACTACGGGCGCATGCCCGAGCCGATTACGCCTTATCAAAAGGCCGCGCAGGTTTGGGACGAACGCATTGGATCAGCGCGCGTGCAAGCCAAGAGCTGGCGCCTGATGGCTTTTGGCTGCCTGATGCTGTCAGCCGGTCTCGCAGGTGGCCTTGTCTGGCAATCGAGTC
Organism: Bradyrhizobium diazoefficiens USDA 110; assembly: GCF_000011365.1. Taxonomy (GTDB): domain Bacteria; phylum Pseudomonadota; class Alphaproteobacteria; order Rhizobiales; family Xanthobacteraceae; genus Bradyrhizobium; species Bradyrhizobium diazoefficiens. The sequence continues at coordinate 1,775,111 of NC_004463.1, forward strand.
AGGGCTCGATCACGCCGTGGGTGGTCGAAGTCGATCATCTCGGTCAGGCTCAGCGGATTGCGCCGGCTAACATTGAATATCAGCCCACTGATGCGCAGATCGCTTATCATCTGGCACGCTTTATCGAGGATGTCAGAGGCCTACCGGCCGACGGGATCGTTCTGCGCCAAAACTGGCTGCGGGCCTATGATTTTACGACTGATCGCGGCGCCGCTGCGCTCAACGACTACGCGCGCAGCAACGACCCCTTTGCCAAGCTGGGTAAGGCGCAAATCTCTGTCGAGGTCTCGAGCGTCATTCGTGCGTCGTCGGAAAGCTTTCGGGTCGCATGGACCCAGCGCATCTACGACAATGGCGCCTTGAACTCGACCGAGCGCTGGACTGCAATTCTTACAATCGTGATCGAGACGCCGCGCGAAGCCGAGCGCCTACGCAAGAATCCTCTTGGCGTCTATGTCCGCGCCATCAACTGGTCAAAGGAGTTGGGTCAGTGACCAAGACGCCGTCTGACGTTCATTCGAAATGTTCCATTCAGCAAAACGGACTCAATTCGACTTGGCGCGGGTTCGTGAGCGCGAAGCGTGCACTTCTGTCCGCTCTTATGCTTTGCTCGTCCGTGCTCGGTGGGTGCGCGACATACATTCCGCCGGAGATCAGCTATGACACTGAAGTTCCTCCGCTGCCGGCGACGCCCGTGGCTCTCGACGACAGATTGCGACCGCTTCACGTTCCGCCGCTCTGGAAGCCGGCTCTCGGAGGCAAGTCGGCCGGGAAGGAAGAGGTCGAACCGGTGAGCCGGGTTGAGACGGCAAACAATGCGGCCAGGGTCGAACCGCGCAAGCGGGGGTATTTCAATGCGGCGCAAATCTACGCCTACAGTCCCGGGGCTCTCTATCAGATTTACGCCGCGCCGGGGCAGATCACAGATATCGCGCTCGAGGAGGGAGAACAGTTGACGGGATCAGGGCCGATCGCGGCCGGAGATACTGTACGCTGGGTCGTGGGCGATACCGAGAGCGGCAGCGGCGATACACGGCGCGTCCATGTCTTGGTCAAGCCGACCCGAGCTTCGATCGAAACCAACCTAGTGGTCAACACTGACCGGCGCACCTACCTGATCGAACTCCGATCCCGCGAACGGCCATACATGCCGTCTGTTGCCTGGTACTATCCTGAAACCGCACGGGAACGATGGCGTTCGGTCGCTCTGAAACCCGCTCTTCCGAACCCGGCGCAGCGCATCTCCCGCTATGCCATCGAAGGGGACAGTCCTCCCTGGCGACCGCTCGCCGCATATGACGATGGCCGCAAGGTCTATGTCGAATTCCCGCAAGGCATCGTGCAGGGCGAGATGCCTCCGCTCTTTGTCATCGGTCCAGACGGCAAGACCGAACTCGTCAACTATCGCGCTGACGGCAATGTATTGATCGTCGATCGGCTGTTTGCTGCCGCCGAACTGCGGCTTGGTGGTGAGCACCAGAAGAAGGTCAGGATTGTCAGAACCGGCGGGAGGCCGTCGTCATGAACTCTCGGAATGTAAACGAGCAAGCTATTCCGCCGGAGACACAAGTGGAGCCATCCGAGAGCTTCCGCTTGAGAGCAGAGCACACGCGCGTGACGCGGTTGTCGCGGAAGGTCTTGGCCGGCGGGAGCGCGGTTGCCCTGCTTGTCATCGGCGGAGCGGTGCTGTGGTCGCTGCAGAACAATCGCTCCCGCAATCAAGCGGCCGATGAGCTTTACAGTACCGACCACCACAATGTTGCCGACGGTATTACGACGCTGCCGAAGGACTATGCTGGCGTTCCGCGCCAGCCAATCCCGCAGCTTGGTCCGCCGCTTCCCGGCGACCTCGGTCGACCAATACTTGCTGCTCAAGGCCAGTCGCCGACGATCGGCACTGATCCAGACCAGCAGCGCCGGGATCAAGAGACTGAGGCAGCCCGCATCAGCCATTTGTTCGCTGCGACCAATGAAGGAGCGCGTCCGCCCACCGCTGCGGCGGTTGGAGGCGACCGCCTCGCATCACCAAGCGCAACGAGCACTGGCGAGGATAGATCTGCGCAAAACGGCCAGGACCGCAAGCTTGCCTTCGTGAATGCCTCCGTGGACCGTCGCATGGTAAGCCCTGACCGTGTCATCAGGCCCGCTTCACCATACATCGTGCAGGCCGGGACGGTGATTCCAGGGGCGCTGATCACCGGGATCCGATCGGACCTGCCAGGCCAAATTACCGCGCAGGTAACCGAGAATGTTTTTGACACGCCGACCGGTCGCTTTCTGCTCGTGCCTCAGGGAGCGCGTCTAATCGGCATCTACGACAGCCAGGTCACTTTCGGCCAGTCTCGCGTTCTGCTCGTCTGGACCCGGCTAATCATGCCGAATGGACGTTCTATAGTTCTCGAGCGGCAGCCTGGCGCTGACACCGCTGGCTATGCTGGCCTAGAAGACCAGGTGGACAATCACTGGGGCGAACTCTTCAAGGCTGCGGCACTATCGACGTTTCTCGCCGTCGGAACGGAACTGGGTGCCGGCTCGGACACTAACAGCAACGACAGCGCAATTATCCAGGCGTTGCGTCACGGCGCCTCGGACTCTCTAAACCAAACTGGACAGCAGGTAGTTCGGCGCGGTCTCAATATCCAGCCCACGCTGACGGTACGTCCTGGCTTCCCGATCCGCGTGATCGTGAATCGCGATCTGATCCTTCAGCCTTACGCGAGGTAGATGTTGTGTCGAAGTTGAAAATTGCTGCCGTTCCAGATGACAAACCGGTAAAGATCACTGCGGAGCTACCCGCAAGCGTACATCGCGATCTGCTTGCTTATGCGGATTTACTATCCGCCCAAAGTGGACAGATGGTTGACCCAGCGAAGCTTATCTCGCCCATGCTCTTCAAGTTCATGGCAACCGACCGCGGCTTCCTGAAGTCGCGGCGGCAGACTCGGCGGCTCGTAGAGAACGGATAGAGCTTCGCTAGATGACGTCATGGTCCCGGTCGCATCATCGTATGGCCAGTGTTGAAAAATGAGCTTCAGGCGACTGGCGGTAGTCGGGCCCTCTTCGTCGCGGCTCTATCATTCATGGCACAAAAACGGTCATATTCGTTGGATCAGATGAAAGACGAAACGCGTAGCTTAATCGCCAACGCCGCTGTAACAGCTCGGATCTTAGACTGGCCACCCGCAACAAGGTCTGGTACGGCGCATCGGCGCCGACGAAGTCGATAAGCGATTGGAGCGTCTCGCCGACATCCTCGTCGACTGCGTTGCCCACGGCGCCTCAGTCAGCTTTTTTGCCAGCGCTATCTCGACGACGTGCGTTGGCGTATTTGCGTAGCTTCGCAGCTCTTGGGCCGTCAGCGGGCAGCCGGCCGGGGCGACTTGCCGCTGAGCTAGGGCAACGGCTGTTCCTTCAGGTCGCCGTCGATCATGCGTTCGATGGTGGCTTCGTCGCAGCGCCGGTAATGTGGGTAGGCGCGCAGCATGTCGCTTCAGCGCGCCAGCGAACCGGCCGCGTACAAACCCGTGGCTTTCGATGCGGGTCACGGTGGTCTTGCCGCCCCGATAAGGCCCTTGAGGCCGATAACGATCATGGATAGAGGCTCCGATTGGGAGCCATACGGTCTCAATTGGTATAGATGCTTTCGAGCGTGTTTCGGTCGCACTTGGCGCCGCCCGATGACGAACGGACGAAGACATCAATTTCAGGCTCAAAAATAGCCGACCGGATTTTTTTCCTGAGCAGGCCCACCCCTGGGTTCCACGCCGATCCGAGAACAGAAAGTGCCTTTTGAAATTTTATATCTAGCAAAGTCGAGTGGTCGCGGGTCACCCGCGTAGGGGGGCCCGGAAGGACCCGCCGCTGCAAGAAGTTCGAGACCCGCGAAGGGGTAGAGATGCACTTCGTCGGACCGAGGGGGGACGCCATCTTTCCCAATGAAGACGCCATCGTGCACCTCAACTGCGGATCATGCTCGAACAGAACGAGGAATGCGCCGTCCAGCACGCCCGTTTCACGACGCTGGAAACAATCGCACCGTTCAGCGATGATCCAAGAGTCAGCCTTGCGGCTAACGCCCTCCGCTTGATCGGCGAGCTGCCCAAAGTCTTGTTGCCGTTCTTAACTCGGGCGGCTTCATGACGGCAGGACATCCCTGCTCGCCATCCGCGTTGTGACGAAATGCTGCGGCTGGCCAACGCTGTAGGGTGCGCTCGGTCTTTTTTCCTTGCGGCAGCTGAAACAGAAATATGGGGAGAAAGCGGCGCCCCTGGCGCCGCCTGATCGTTCTGGAGCACTAGGCACTGAACTCGCTTGGTCTTCAAGTTTGACCAACAGTTTCTCGATTAAGTGTGTATGACCACCAATGCTGGTAGGTCTCCCGAGGCCGCCTTGTCGCTAAAGTCCCGCTGTACCCTGAGGCGACGGGCCTCACGGGAAAGCCGGGTGGCTAGCCTTGTGCTCCCCGAGGCTGACTACTGTGCCAGCGGCGCTTGATAGGGACAGCGCCTTCCTTCCTCCATGGGAGGTGCCGAGTCATGTCGCTCCTGGCTCGCCGGCGAAGCGGATGCGGCAGAGATAGCGCATTTGTCCACCCTCCCCGGATGGATATGGGCGCCGAGCCGCATCCGCTGCTTTCCGTTCGCTTTGCGCCTCGCTGATGGGCCTGATGGAGCTTGGTAACGCATTTTGAGAAACGGGCACAATCGTCTTCAATACGACAAACCAACGTGGAGCTTGACCAACTGAACGCCACGGGCGTTTAGCGCGGAGCGGTTGCCGCTGATCGCAAGCGCGCCGAATGGCTATTGTCTGAGGCGTAAACGTCGTAATTGCTCTCAACTGCCAGCGGCCACATAGGCCGCCTTTCGTTGTAAATTGCTGCGCAGGTCTGTCAGCTTTCGGTAAGCCAGGCTCGATAAAGAATCGTTGGGTTTAACGGGAGCGTGGCAGGGACAGCGCATGAGCTGAAGGACCACCATGTGCTGAGTTACGCTTCCGTTAAGCTCATTGCAGTGCGGATGCGGCAGGGTTAGTGCCTCATGATGCCCCAGGCCGTCAGGCGCCGAACCGCGTTCGCACTGCTTCCAACTCACGAGTTAGTTCTCGTTTTTTGGCGGTTTCACTCGGTCCGCTGGCGATAAGCTCCCGATCAGCTTCTTGCCGCCGCTTGAAGCTGAGTTTGGAGCAGGTTAGCTGCAGGGACAGAGCGCTGCCCCTGTGTGTCCGCGGGGAGATAAGCGCCGAGCCAAGTTCTGCTAAGTTCAACTGGCGGGCGGGTAGGGACAGCGCCTGCTCCAGCGCAACCAAACGGCACCGGGTCGCGCCCGCACTGCTTCCGATCAATCATCAGCAATACTTTGGAAGGGAAGAAGACTGCGTGGCTGAATCCCCTCCACCCTTATCTTCGTGCCATTCTCTCCGCCAGGCGTGCCGACGAGCGACGCCGGCAGCGTCGCCCATTTTTCAACGAGGTACTCCTCATCGCGGTCTACGAGGGTCTCGGATAACTTTCCAGCGGCTTTCTATCGTGCTCCGCCTCGATTGACTCTGCCCACATACTTGCGTCGCTCATGTGCGATTGGCATGTTTTCTTGTTCATGCAACGTGCATGTGTCTGGTCGTGCTGGTGTCTCCAATTCAAGGCAAAAACTAGCTTAGAGAGTCGCCGACGAGGAGGGGAGCCACCGATTTTGGTAGGTGCCCCTTGGTACTTCTCGAAGATACAACTTTGTAGCCCTTTAGAATTGGAGCCTCTTGGGAGCAAAGGTGGCCAGCCCCAGTCTTTGCGACCGGGTTGGCCACCAGCGCTCGCGACATCATGCCCACAGGGCAGCTACAGGCCAACGAATGCATATATTCGAGCGGCATATTACGTCCTTGCGGCCGCAAGCGCTTGCGGTGCTTGCAGCCAATCGGGTCCGCGCCCCCCATCGGTCTCTGGGACTATCAGATCGCAGGGCGGCCACATTTAACGTCGACGAAGTTCTGGCGATGCTGGCCATACTCGATTGCGTGGAACCCAACCTGCGGCCGAAAAGCGCGACAGATCGCTGCGCGCATACGCGCGCCTCTAGAGGGGCCGCATGGGGGGGGCAACCAGTTCGGGTAGGATGTCTGTGAGACCATGAGGTGTGAGCTTTCAGTAGGTTGTCCATCCGGTCCTGAACGAGGAAGCAACCTGCCGAAGCTTTAGCCTACCCCTTAAGGATCGGATGAACGCCCCCAAGAATGCGCCATTGACGCCGAAAGGCCATGGCGCCAATCTTGATCGAGGCTGGCCTAACGAAGGCTGCAGTGCGCTGCAACTCGCCGTTTTCGGCGAGGACGGTCGCCAAGTTTAAGCGTTCGGCGAGGAAGGAGTGGATGGACCGTGATCGCTCCACAAGACCTCTTTTATCCAAGCCAAATCCTGCCTTCCCATGCGCAGAAGCCGGAACGTTGGGACGACAGCGCCACAGGTCAAACAGATCTCAATCGAGGCCGGTAGTGTCGCCGGCGACCTTCAGCCCTATCCGGCGCCGGCTGGGATTAAACCGATTGCGCAACCTGGGCCCGGCTGAGCCGGAGCGACGCTATGAACGTGAGCATTCCGGCGGACCCGATCCGGGTCGGTATCAAAAAGCTCGGCAAGGTGACCATATAGGCCAGCGGTTAATGGACCGGACAGGACAGAGCAGCCTGCGGGGGAGGACTGCCGAGACGGACGCCTCGGTCTCAAGCACATCGGTACAAAACTCTATAGGAGCTCTTTACCGATCAATCGGCTCAGAAATACAATCTGTTGCATGCCGCCTTATGCTCACCTCGGTGGATTTAACACTGGAAAAAATCGATGCATCAAAAGTGCGCTGTAGAAGTAAACCCGATCGGTCCGACGCGACAGCCGGCCCGCGAATCGGCCGAAGCCGAACACGCCCGCAAGACCTACAGCAAGCGAAGGAAGCCTTCTGGCGTTGATGACGCAACCAAAAGGAATTTTCACCATCTGCGGGTGATTTCCGAGAGGGTCTTTCCTTTCTTCTTGGCGGGTCGACAGATTTCTTCCGCTCTCACAGGGAAGTCGCGGGTGCGCAAAACACTTGGCGAGAAAAGTAGTCGCTGCGAAGGATGTGCTGGAGGCCAATCTTCATTGTCGCGGTTCCGCCACCCTCGATCCACATCCTTATTTCGAAGTGGCCATTCCACCGATGGGCTTGTGGAGATATGGAACAAGAACTCCTATGGGCGACTTCGACCTATGTCATTCTCGCGCACGTGCCTCGCGATGGTGTGTTCTCAACGGCGCTGGTGCGCGGATCCACCAAGCCCATACGCAACTCACTTTTTGCCCTTTGTCCTTCTTGGACAGCGACGAAGAGCGGATTGACGCTGAAGAATTGTAGCAACCAGACTGCTGATCGCGTGGGATACTCGATCAACTCGAGCGCTGGGGATCGCTATAACTTTGCAATAGGCGGCGAGTTGGTTGAAGTTCAAAGCTTTGTCAGTTCGCAGCTAAAAATCGAACTGAGTTCAAATGAGTCGCGTTTCGGAGCAACCGGTCGACCGCATCACAATTCCCCTCCTGCAGCGGTGGAAGCAGGACGGCCGGCGTCTAGTCATGACGACTGCCTACGACGCGGTTGCGGCGCCTATCCCGGATCCTTCCATCGATATCAGTCTCGTCGGTGACAGCGGGGGTAACGTCTGCCTTGGATTCGAAAACACGCCTCCAGTAAGTGTTGCGATGATGAACCATCACCTCGAAGCCGCCGTACGCAGCAAACCGCGTGCCTTGCTCGTCGCCGATATGTCCTTTCTTAGCTTCCACGTCAGCGTTGAGGAGACCATACGAAATGCTGGCGGATTTCTGCAGCGAGGAGCAGCTGCGGCGAGACTCGAGGGCGGTGGCAAAAGAATCGAGATGGTGCGTGCCATTGTCGATTGCGAGATTCCCGTGATGGGTCATCTCGGTCTTGTTCCGCAGAGCGTTAATGTCATGGGCGGCTTCAAAGTGCAGGGCCGCAAAGTGGATGAAGCGCTGCGTTTGCTCGATGATGCTCATCGTCTGCAGGAGGCCAGCTGTTTCGCTTTGGTATTGGAGGGCACTCCGGCTGAGCTTACTGCTCGAGTAAGCGATTCCTTGACAATACCGACGATCGGAATCGGCTCGGGCCCAGACTGTTCAGAGCAGGTGCTCTGTTTCATGACGTGCTGGGCCAAACCGAAGGTCATCGCCCCAAATTCGTTCCCGCCTATACGGAAGGCTTTCAGCAGTTCCATGATGCGCTTTCGCGCGGGGCAGCGGATGTCCGCCGTGGCGCGTTCCCCGGCCCGCAAGAGTCCTATCGGCTTCCCGAAGGCGTTGGGGAGGCAATTGCCAACTGGGCGCCATCCACCTCAAATTATCACGAGCGTCGCTGAACTTCGCCGCACTCTCGCAAAATCCCGCAGTGCCAATCAAAGGGCCGGATTGTGCCGACGGTGGGCTATCTCCACGATGGCCACCTGGCGCTGATCGCAGCGAGCCAAGCAAAATGCGATGTGACCGTCGTCAGCATCTTCGTTAACCCCACTCAGTTCGGAGCAAATGAAGATCTCAGCACCTATCTGCGCGACTTCTTGCGCGATGAAGAACTGTGCCGGGATCTGGTGTTGCGATCCTCTTCGCGCCCGATGCACAGGAAGTCTATCCGAGCAATTTCGAAACCTTTGTTGGACCTGGCGACCTCGCGAAACCTCTATGCGGCGCTTTCAGGCCCGGACATTTTCGCGGTGTGGCGACTGTCGTCTGCAAGTTGTTCAACATGGTGCAGCCCCACGTCGCTTTTTTGGCCAGAAGGATGTTCAGCAATGCGTAGTCGTGCGTCGCATGGTGGTTGATCTCAATGTCCCGATCGAGATCGTCACCGTACCGACGGTTCGTGAAAAGGATGGGCCCGCCATGAGTAGTCGCAATCGCTATCTCAGCTAGGAAGCGCGCAGCAGGCCCTTGCAATCAACCAGGGGCTGCCCGCGGCGCTCGATGATTTTCGGTCTGGAGAGTGCAACGTACAAAAGCTGATTGCGGCTGCCAAGGCATTTGGAGGCGGTTGACACATTGCAGTATCTTGACTTATCGACGGTGACACGCCCAAAACCGCCGATAGTCCACTGCGACTCCCCGCGGCGCTATGTACGGCCGCCTACGTTGGCTCAACGCGTCGGATCGACAAAGTGGTATTGGCGTTGCCAACTCGGTAGCGCAAGGCGTGGACAAGCCAGAGCGCAGCTTATTGAGCTGACAGAAACGCTCAAAGCACTGTTCCGAGAGGCATATCGAACTGGCAGCAGAGGGCAAGCCCCGAGACGGCTTTGTTCGGCGAGTTAGCGAAGCGATAGCGGGCGCGCACTGAATATGCGGGGCTAAAAATTTGTGTTTAGCAACTCCGCAAGTCTTGCGACGGTGATCAGCGGCGAACTCGATAAACCTTGGTATAGTGCTTTGCAGCCGATGCTATATCACTCACTTACCTTTGTAGAGTTGAGTACCGGTCAGGTCGTTTGTAATTCCGATGTCGAAGTGCGAAGCCTGAACTAATGCCCGGCTAGAAGTCGTTGCGTTCTAATCAACTATTCTTGTCGGGCCTTTCGCCGATAAACGCAAAAAGGGCACGAGCTCTACAGCGGGGGCTCTAGCACAGTCGCCGCATTGCTGACCATTGCCTTAAAGTTGGTGGCAGATTTACATCCCAATCCCGAATACGAGTTGACATGACATTTACCGCGCTTTTCATCAAACGTCCGGTATTGTCAATCGTCGTGAGTTTCCTGATCTTGCTGATCGGCTTGCGCGCCGCGGTCCTACTGCCGATCCGGCAATATCCGAAGCTAACCAATACGGTCATCAATATCACGACTGCCTATCCTGGCGCCTCGGCCGACATGATCCAGGGGTTCATCACCACTCCCCTGGAGCAAGCAGTCGCGTCCGCCGAAGGCGTCGACTACATCAGTTCCTCGTCTATGCTTGGTGTCTCGACTATTCTAGTTTACATCAAGCTGAACTTCAATCCAAACGAAGCGCTCACGGAGGTGCTCTCCAAGGTCAACTCAGTCAAATACCTGATCCCGAAGGAATCAAACGATCCAGTCGTCACGAAGTCGAGCGGTCAGACGAATGCTGTCATGTATATCGCTTTCTCCAGCGATGAGCTAGCGGCCAGTGCGATCACCGACTACCTCGCGCGCGTCGTGCAACCGGTTATCTCAACCGTCGACGGCGTTTCAGCGGCTGACATCCTAGGCGGCCAGAGTTTTGCGATGCGGCTATGGCTAGACCCTGCGAAAATGGCTGGGCATGGCATATCGCCGGCTGAAGTTTCGGCTGCAATCGCAGCTAACAACTTCCAGGCTGCGGCAGGCCAGACCAAGGGCTATTTCACTATCTCCGATGTCACAGCAAATACGGATTTGCGGAGTGTTGACGATTTCAAGCGTATGATTGTCAAGGCGAATGACGGTGGCTTTGTGCGCATGGAAGACATTGCGGTAGTCGAACTTGCCGCGCAGATGACGGACACTACCGTCACGATGAACGGCGACCACGCGGTCTTTGTCGGCGTGCAAGCGAGCCCGGAAGGCAATCCGCTAAACATAGTGCGAGGCGTTCGGGCGCTGTTTCCTGAAATGGAGCGTAACCTGCCGCCGCCGCTGAAGATGAAAGTGGCCTACGACTCATCCAAGTTTATTCAATCATCGATCGACGAAGTGAAGAAGACGCTCATTGAGGCCGTCGTGGTTGTGGTCGTCGTGATCTTTCTTTTCCTGGCCTCGCTGCGGTCCGTCATCATTCCTGTGGTTACTATTCCGTTGTCTCTCGTTGGTGTCTGCAGCATGATGCTGGCGCTGGGGTTCTCATTCAACCTCCTGACGCTCCTTGCGATGGTTCTCGCGATCGGCCTCGTGGTCGACGACGCAATCGTGGTGGTGGAGAATATTCATCGCCATTTAGAAGAAGGAGCGGCTCCGCTACAGGCTGCTACAAGGGGCGCGCGCGAGATCGTCGGTCCGGTTATCTCCATGACGATTACCTTGGCTGCGGTATATGCCCCGATCGGATTCCTTGGCGGCCTCACCGGTGGCCTGTTCCGCGAATTCGCGTTCACGCTGGCAGGAGCGGTGATCGTGTCCGGTGTGGTCGCTTTGACGCTGTCGCCCATGATGTGCTCTCTCTTCCTGAGGCGCGCCAAGGGGGGACGATTTGCAAGGCTTGTGAACCGCGGGTTCAGTGCCGTAACACGATGGTACGGCCGCAAGCTCGACCGTTCGCTCGACTATCGCCCAATTACCGGCCTATTTGCGCTGACCATGTTGGGACTTGTCGGCTTTCTCTATATGCATATTTCCAAGGAACTAGCGCCGGAGGAGGATCAAGGTATCATATTCGCGCTAACTAAGGCGCCGAAATACGCCAATATCGACTACCTCGACTATTATGGCACCAAGCTTGAAAGCGCGTTGAAAAAAGTTCCAGAGACTGACTTGAGCTTCGTGTTCAATGGCATTGGCGGCCAGCAGAGTGGCATGGCCGGCATGTTGCTCAAGCCTTGGGACGAACGCAAGCGATCATCGATTGTACTAAAGTCGCTTGTTCAGGCCGAGCTATCCAAAATCGAAGGCATCAACGCGTTTGCCTTTAGCTTGCCTCCGCTGCCGGGCGGTTCTGGTGGCCTACCAGTCCAGATGGTGATCAATTCGACTCTTGGCTTTCAATCCATCCACGAGCAGATGTCAAAGTTGAAGGATGCCGCGCAGAAGAGCGGCCTCTTCATGGTGAGCGACTCCGACCTCGAGTTCAACCAGCCGGTGGTACGAATCAAGGTTGATCGATCGAAGGCTAACGAGCTTGGCATCACCATGCAGATCGTCGGTAACGCGCTCGCCACCTTACTTGGGGGAAATTACGTCAACCGCTTCAATCTGCAGGGCCGCTCCTACGAGGTGATCCCGCAGGTGCCGCGAGAGGAACGGCTAGTGCCGCAATCAATCGGAAGCTATTATGTGAAGACTGCGACGGGATCGATGCTTCCGCTGTCTACCGTAGTCTCCACCGAGACTGCGACCGATCCGAATGCGCTCACCCACTACAACCAGCTCAACTGCGCGACCTTTCAGGCCGTGCCGATGCCCGGCGTCACGATCGAACAGGCCGTGGATTTCCTAGAAGCCGAGGCGAAGAAACTGCCCCCGGGCTTCAGTTACGACTTCCTGGCCGACGCCCGCCAGTACGTGCACGAGGGTAATCAATTGGCGATTACCTTCGCATTTGCCCTCATCATCATATTCTTAGTGCTTTCGGCGCAGTTCGAAAGTCTGCGCGATCCGCTCATCATCATGATCAGCGTGCCGATGGCAATGGTCGGCGCCTTGATTCCGCCGTTCCTCGGCTGGGCGACCATGAACATCTACACCCAGGTTGGACTGTTGACACTGGTCGGGTTGATTTCAAAGCACGGCATCCTAATGGTTGAGTTCGCCAATGAGCTGCAGTTCAAGGAGAGATTTGACCGTCGCTCGGCTATAGAGATGGCGGCGCGTGTCCGACTGCGCCCAATCTTGATGACCACGGCGGCAATGGTCACGGGCTTCATACCCTTGTTGACGGCAACCGGAGCTGGCGCCGCGAGCCGGTTCTCGATCGGACTCGTTCTCGCCGCTGGCATGTCTGCGGGCACGCTGATCACGCTATTCGTGCTCCCGGCGGTCTATGTCGCGATCGCGTCCGATCACCGTGGTAATGGGGGTGTCGTCCGCGCGAACCTCGCCGAGCGCGACTTCACCAGCGCTGCTGATGCCGAGGTAACAAAGCATGACCATCAAATCATCTAGGTTTGCTAGTGTGACGCGCGAAGGAGCTTAGGACCACTTCACGGTTCTTTACACATCGAGAACTTCGCGTGCTTGGTGCCAAACTGGGCGCATCTTTTCGGCGGTTAACAGTCGGAGATCCGCTGCTGCCGCCCCAGGTTTAAGCGGCGCCGGGTATTCACGGAGACCTGACGCCCAAGCTCGACCAAAGGAGAATCGGTGCTCTCTTGATCAAAAAGGAGGGCTGACAGATCATCGCAAGGCTCAGCCCCTTCGGAACATTGCTCGATATGATCTAGCCGGTGATGCAGGCTGCCTTGTCGAGAACGAGCAGATCACTCTGGAGCCGTCCGTCTCTCTCAGCGCAAAACACCCGGTATGCCAGCTGAATGCCTTCCGTGAGCGAGGTGGTGGCTCGCCAGCCGAGTCTGGACAGCCGACTAACATCCAGCAGCTTGCGCGGCGTTCCGTCCGGGCGCGACGTATCCAAGCTGATTTCACCGCGAAAGCCGACGGCGGCCGCGACCATCAGTGCTAAATCGGCGATGGTGATGTCCTCGCCGGTGCCGATATTGACCGGTTCCGGCGACGAATAGGTCTTCATCAGGTGCACGCAGGCATCCGCCATGTCGTCGACATAGAGGAACTCGCGCCGGGGCGTGCCGGTGCCCCACACGATGACGCGCTTCGCTCCCGAAACCTTCGCCTCGTGGAAGCGGCGGATCAGCGCGGCGACGACGTGGCTCAGCTCGGGGTGATAATTGTCGCCGGGGCCGTACAGATTGGTCGGCATCACGCTGATGAAGTCGCTGCCATACTGGCTGCGATAGGCCTCCGCCATCTTGATGCCGGCGATCTTGGCGATCGCATAGGGCTCGTTGGTCGGCTCCAGCGGACCGGTGAGCACGGAATCCTCGCGCAGCGGCTGCGGCGCCAGCTTCGGATAGATGCAGGACGAGCCCAGAAACATTAGCTTCTCGGCGCCGTTCTGATGCGCGGCCTGGATCACGTTCGCCGCAATCGCGATGTTGTCGTAGATGAACTCGGCGCGCAGCGTGTTGTTGGCGACGATGCCGCCGACCTTGGCCGCGGCGAGGAAGATCACTTGCGGCCGCGTCCTGGCGAACCAGTCGAACACGGCGGCCTGGTTGCAGAGATCGACCTCGCGCCGGTCGACCGTGACGAGCCGCACCTCCTCCCGTGCCAGCCGGCGCACCAGCGCGGCTCCGACCATGCCGCGATGGCCGGCGACGTAGACGCTCTTGCCCCTCAGCTCAAACGGTGCGTTTGCCACTGGCCGCATCCCGTTTTGTCTCCGCCAGATCGCTCGTCATCATCTCCTCGACGAGCTGGGCAAAGCTGCGCTTCGGCGTCCAGCCGAGCACCTCGCGCGCCTTGCTGGCGTCGCCGACGAGAAGATCGACCTCGGTCGGACGGAAATAGGTCGGATCGATCTTCACCACAATCTTGCCGCTCGTCTCGTCGACGCCGGTCTCCTCGACGCCCTTGCCGCGCCAGGCGATGCGACGGCCGACATGGGCAAAGGACAGCTCGACCATCTCGCGCACCGAGCGCATCTCGCCGGTGGCGAGCACGAAGTCGTCGGGTTTGTCGGCCTGCAGGATCTTGTGCATGCCCTCGACATAGTCCCTGGCATGGCCCCAGTCGCGCTTGGCTTCGAGATTGCCGAGATAGAGCGTCTGTTCCAGCCCGACCTCGATACGCGCGACGCCGCGGGTGATCTTGCGGGTCACGAAGGTCTCGCCGCGGATCGGGCTCTCATGGTTGAACAGGATGCCGTTCGACGCGAACATGCCGTAGGCTTCGCGGTAGTTCACCGTGATCCAGTAGCCGTAGAGCTTGGCAACGCCGTAGGGCGAGCGCGGATAGAACGGCGTCGTCTCCTTCTGCGGGATCTCCTGCACCAGGCCGTAGAGCTCGGAGGTCGAGGCCTGGTAGAACCGCGTCTCCTTCTCCATGCCGAGGATGCGGATCGCTTCCAACAGGCGCAGCACGCCGATGGCGTCGGCATTGGCGGTGTATTCCGGGCTCTCGAAGCTGACGGCGACGTGGCTTTGAGCTGCGAGATTGTAGATCTCGGTCGGCCGGATCTGCTGCACCAGGCGGATCAGATTGGTCGAATCCGTCATGTCGCCATAGTGCATCAGGAACGGAACGTTGCCGACATGCGGGTCCTGATAGAGGTGATCGACGCGCGCGGTGTTGAACGAGGACGAGCGCCGCTTGATGCCGTGCACGACATAGCCGAGCGACAGCAAATATTCGGCGAGATAGGCGCCGTCCTGACCGGTCACGCCGGTGATGAGAGCGACACGCCCCTTTGAGTTGCGAACCGTCATGGTCTTCCTTAGTTGCACCGGAAAGAGCTGCACTCTGAGAAATCATTGCGAAGCCGCTTCTCGAAAAGATCGATATGCGGATGCGCGCTCCATCGCAATTAAAGGATACGCTCGGCAAGCCAAGTCATACACCGGACTCAGGAAAACACACCATATACATTGATTTAGGTGGACTGAATGATGCCGGCGCATGAGCTTCAAAGATGAAAGTCGAGCGAACCCTCGCAACGGCGACGATCCCAAGCAGGCGGGATGGATGGTAGGCCCTGTTAGACGCGCTCGGGGGCGCTTTGCCTCCTCGCGATATTTCTGGGGTCCTTATCTTTCCACGCGCGCAGGTATGTTTTCCGTTTGGTCCCTCATGGCGCGGAAGAGTGACGTGGTGAGACTTCCGACTAGAAGACGTAGCCTTCGCGGCTCATAATCAGCGCCGCTTTGCTAATTGCGGGTAGGCAATGGACGGCCTGATGCAAAACAGAATGAGAAAGAAAGGCAAACGTTGGTATAGACTTTGTAACGTTTCGATATCGAAATCTTACGTTCGTACAATGGAGCTTTGATGCCAGTCCTCTAACTTGACCGGGCATAAGTTGCCTCTGTCCAATCATGAAAAGTCTCTTAAACCCTCATCGCAAGTGTGTTTCCAGCAAGTCGGGAGCAGCTGCGCAAAGAGATGAGCAGGGACTATGCGGAACGTGGGCAGATCTCATCTTTCTGTCTGAAATGGAGCGAAGCCCAGACGAAGCGTCACTCGCCCGGGAGAATGATTAGTGAGACGCGAGGACTCAGTTGTTGCCATATTGACCGTGCCCGGCAAGCTGGCATCGCTTCTCGCTTCTTCTGAGAACACAAACTGCGTCCTGAAATGGCTCCTCGGTGAGAGTGAGCCAAGCAAGATAACCTGCTTCACCGTAGGATAATTGGCTTTCCGTTCTGTTCGAATGCCCTCAATCTATGGAGCGAGACTATTTGATACATCTTGGCAGCGGCTTGTTGCGCCGGCGACAGTTAGTGAGGCCGTCGAGCGAGCCTGTTTGGGCGGACTTGGATGCGCCGTGCAGGCGCACTAGCGCATCTGATTCTGCTTCAGGCAGTCACGCCAATGGCGATGGCATCGCAGTGTTTCTTCGATCGGCCAGCCAAAAGCGGAATCTAGCTGGGCGAAGCGATGATGGCCGGGAGATCTAAATGAGGCCAGAGAATGCGGCGGTGATAAAGGCGCCCGCTGAAAATCCCGAACCTAAACCTGTTACCTTTGGGCAAACGAAGTTTGCGACGGTGCTCCTGTTGGAGGAACGTCAGACTTCTTGAAGCTGGGCTGCATGGATTGATATGTGTGGAATTGTTGGCATTTTGGGCCGTGGTCCGGTCGTTGATAAGTTGGTCGCGTCGCTCAGGCGATTGGAATATCGTGGCTACGATTCCGCGGGCCTCGCAACTCTCGAAGGAGTCCGGATCGAGCGCCGCCGCGCCGAAGGTAAGCTGAGGAACCTTGAGGAGCAGCTGCGCTATTGTCCGCCGTCGGGGCATGCTGGCATCGGTCACACCCGCTGGGCGACTCATGGAAAGCCGACCGAAAGCAATGCTCATCCGCATGCGACGGAGAATGTCGCGGTCGTTCATAACGGGATCATTGAGAATTTCCGCGAGCTGCGAGCCGAGTTGGAGCGGAATGGAGCCGGCTTTAACTCGGAGACGGACACCGAGGTAGTGGCGCATCTCGTCGATTCCTATCTCAAGAATGGCTACTCGCCGCAGGATGCGGTACAGGCGTCACTGCCGCGACTGCGTGGTGCCTTCGCGTTGGCATTCCTTTTCAAAGCGAACGACGATCTTTTGATCGGTGCTTGCAAGGGCTCGCCGCTCGCGATCGGACATGGTCGCGGCGAAGTGTATCTAGGCTCGGACGCAATTGCGCTCGCACCTTTGACCGACACCGTCACCTACCTTGAAGACGGCGACTGGGCCGTGCTTACGCGCGCAACGTGCGTGATTTATGGTGCAGACGGCTCTATCGTCCAGCGGGAAACATCAAAATCTGGCGTATCAGCGCTCCTTGTGGACAAAGCGAATTACCGCCACTTCATGGCCAAAGAAATTCACGAGCAGCCGACAGTGGCCGGCAAGACATTGGCGCATTATCTCGATGTTGCGGCCAAACGCGTCGCCCTGCCGCTCGCGTTGCCCTTCGACTTTAATTGCATTCAGCGCATTTCAATTACTGCGTGCGGCACGGCTAGCTACGCTGGGCACATCGCCAAATACTGGTTCGAGAGGCTCGCGCGTTTGCCTTGCGACGTCGATGTAGCCTCTGAATTCCGCTACAGGGAGGCGCCTTTGCGCCGAGGCGATCTCGCAATAGTCATCTCGCAATCGGGCGAAACCGCTGACACATTAGCTGCCTTGCGATACGCCAAGGGCAAGGGCTTGCATACGATATCTGTGGTTAATGTACCGACGTCGACGATTGCGCGCGAGAGCGAATCCGTTTTGCCTACCCTGGCAGGGCCAGAAATCGGCGTCGCTTCCACCAAGGCATTTATCTGCCAGCTGATGGTATTGGGGGTGCTTGCCGTCAGAGCAGCTAAGGAGCGGGGTAAGCTGTCTGAAATCGATGAATCGCAGCTCGTGCGCGAGCTCATTGAGGTGCCGCGATTGATTGCTGCGGCCCTGTTGGTCGAGCCCCAGATTGAGAAGCTCGCGCGTTATATCGCCGGCGCGAGGACAGTACTCTATCTCGGTCGTGGCACATCGGCCCCCTTGGCCTTGGAGGGCGCGCTCAAGTTGAAGGAAATTTCCTATATCCACTCAGAGGGCTACGCCGCCGGCGAGCTCAAGCACGGCCCGATCGCACTGATCGATGAGGCTGTGCCTGTGGTGGTGATCGCGCCTTACGACGAGGTCTTCGAGAAGACCGTCTCTAACATGCAAGAGGTGGCCGCTCGGGGCGGCAAGATCATCCTGATCACCGATGCGAAGGGTGCGTCTGAAGCGATGGTAGACACGCTCCTGACCATCGTGCTGCCGGCAATGGTCGCAAGCTTTACGCCGCTGGTCTATGCCATTCCGGTCCAGCTCTTGGCTTACCATACCGCGGTCGCAAGGGGGGCGGACGTGGATCAGCCGCGTAATCTTGCAAAATCGGTCACGGTGGAATGAGGCTGGAGAAGTTAGTATCAAAGCATTGAGGTCTCGGCCTCGAGCCATTCGGCGCGGGTTTGGTGGCCTAGGTTCTGCGGGGACGGAATCCGACAAGTTCCCAATCCGGGTCGCTCGTAGCTGTCGTGCGGTTTTGGTGAACTTAGCTGATGCTGCCATCAGCCTCGTATAGCAGAATCGACTAGCCTAGGGGCGATCCGGGATGTTGCACGACTGGGACGGCGTTCATCACGCCCGTCCACAGCCCTGTT
Organism: Bradyrhizobium diazoefficiens USDA 110; assembly: GCF_000011365.1. GTDB lineage: Bacteria > Pseudomonadota > Alphaproteobacteria > Rhizobiales > Xanthobacteraceae > Bradyrhizobium > Bradyrhizobium diazoefficiens. Next base: position 1,793,709 of record NC_004463.1, read on the forward strand.
GCCCTGGTCGCCATCGACCGGAACAGGTGGTCGTCATCGATCAGAAATGGTGGTCGCCATCAATCGGATTCACTGGTCGCCGTGCCCCGGAGCGCGCAGCCTGACTTCGACGGCTCTGTACTTCGAGCGCTGTTTATTGAAACGAATACCGAAAGTCACGCGCGTGCCGGACACCAGATCAGCCCCTGCGCAGCCGCGAAGGTCCGATATGTGCACGAACAAATCCTTGCCGTCGCCATAGTCAGGCCGAATGAACTCCCAGCCCTTTTCAACGCTGTACGACACTACTGTTCCGGTGCGCATGTTTGTTCCACGGTCTTGCGGCTCGATATCGCCGCCTACTACTCCGGAGCTGCGGGTGCACTTTCCGTTCCTAACTCGGCGGCGACGAGCGCGAGCGAAGATGAGCGCCACCACTTGAACATCCTGACTCACCTCGCCTCACAGCAAACCGGCGGGGCGGACCAGGCGCTAGAAGCGACGAGCCCGCCCCTAACATTACCGCATCTGGAGACTCGGTGATGCTGCCCAGGACCGAGCAAGGGTCGTGCCGAATCGAGAATCGGAGATTCTGCAGGCGCTTCGTGGCGGGCTACAGGGTCAAGGTGTTCGCTTTGGTCTGAAAACTGATGGCCGACGGGGGCACTGTCCGTCCCAGTTGGTCCCGCCGAACTTCGGACTGCAGGCTCACGCTCGCGCCGCCAAATTGCCCCGACAACGTGCTGCCCATCACGGCCCAGCGCATTCTCTTGCACGCCCGGCCTGTACGCGATGGCGGCATTCATCCGACCTGCTAAGCACACAGAAATTTCGCCGGCGTATTGAACAGCAGGCAAGCGGGCCTTTTAATCGATCGTCTCCCTTCGGACGCGCACCCGTTCTCCAACACGCTGTGCGCGATTGAGGCTCGAAAACTACGCAATCACGAGCTCGACCATCTCCATCTCAGAATCACTGAGCCTCACGAGGAGGAGCATTCGCATGGGTAGTCGAGCAAGTAGCGAAGCTGGACTGGGGTGATTGTCAGGCTTGCCAAAGGTGCGTTCACCTCGGAGGTAATAGAGCGCCATCGACCCTATTTCACGCTTGGCGAATTGCTCAGCTAGCCGCAGATGACGGCCCGCTCTAAATGATCTTATCTCTCAGCCTTTGCTGAACGATTTCGACCAGAACTGCTCCGCGAAATCCAGATGGCACTTCATCACGTCCGAGGGAGTTTTGGAATTGGCAAGATTCTTCAGAAGATTGACCTGAGCGTGCAGAGAGGAAGCAGCCAGCTTTGACCCGTCCTTCAACGCCGCAGCGAACAGGTCTGTTGTCTCTTCGAGGGATTTTTTCCATTCCGGAGACGCAAATGAATGGCTTGATGTAGCCCTCGCTGATTCTCCAACATCGTGCGTGGTGCCTCCCGCTTCAGAGGCTGAAGCCTGGGCGGCCCGTTCGGGCTCTGGATGGGTCTTCCGTTCGCGTTTCTCGTATTCGGGACCTCTCGCGGTCATTCAACGTCTCTCCGTCTAAACAGGATCGCAGCTCGCTGCGTGGTCTAGATCCGACCAAGAGCTTCGGAAAGTACCACAACCGGCAACATGTCGAACCTATCTCATTTGGTAGCACTTGCTCATCGGGATTGCTTAAGCGGATATCCGCACCATTTGCGGGGTATGCGAACGACCGCGAGATTTGACTGAGAATTTCCTGCACGGCATGAAGAAAGTTGGTGGCAAGGAAGTCGAGAAGGACCGCGTTCTAACACTCGACGAACTGAAGCCTTCTTTGCGATCCTCAACGATGAGGAAGCGGGCATCACGGATGGAACGCGCTTGGCGCTGAAAGTCCGTATTGCTGACAGCCCAGCGCCGGGGCGAAGTCGCGAGCATGATGCGTTCCGAGCTTCACGGCCTACACGGGGAAAAGCCCCACTGGATCATTCCCGCTGTACGGACGAAGAACAAGAAGGCGGAGCACACAGTCCCGCTCTTCCCGACTGCCGTCAAGTTGATCGAGGCGGCCTTGGAGATCGGCAAGCCAGAGAAGGGAGAGGACCAAGGCAACAGACCCGTCGTTGCCAGTCGCTTCGAAAGCGTTGGGGTGCTTGCGAGCCACTGTATGAGCCAGGCTGTGCGGCGCTTGTTGGAAGACAATGAGCTGGTAGCCTTTACGCCCCATGACCTCAGGCGTACAGCCGCGACCATCGTTCATGCGTCTATGCGCGATGGCATATGTTCGAAGAGAAGCGAGAAGCGATTCCAGCGGATTGAAAAGCATTTAATCACAATCACCGGTTAGCAAACTTCTGCGACACTTCAGCTCCCCTCTCGTCTGTATCGAGCCAGTGCTGTCCGCTCCTCTGCGCTAATGCCCATGAATGTTACGCCGTTGTACCCGCCGTTTGAAAGGGCAGATCGCACGTCATCCGTCGAAGCGCCGATATCGTAAGCGATGTTAGCGAACATATATTGCTGGGTGTCGCTCTCATTGTTCGCGATCTGGGTATTAAGGTGATTGGCGGCGCGATGCGCAACCGCGTTATAAACCCGCTTTTTTTGCGCTGCAACTTTCGGTTCACGCCACTGTAGTATCTGAGTTTTGGTTTGACGGGGAACCGAATCATGATCAGGCACCAAACACGCCAGCGCCCACGAGACGCCCTCTAGAAGAGCGCGTATGCGTGCAGCGATCTTGCCTGCCTCCTTCGGCCCAGGTTGAGTTTCACGCTATCGAGTATGCCCAACACTGCCTGAGCCTCCTCGGCATCAAACGTCGCGACTTGGCGATCTGCCGGGCTCAAAGACTGATCGGCGGCCCGGGCCTGATTGGCTGCAAGCACCTCAAGCGCTTGCGACCGCAGGGCTGTGATCTGCCGAAGATTTCGAGTGTTGATTGTCACCGCCCATTCGGACCCACAGTAGATAGCTGCACGTGACTCGGCGCTTTGACGTGAACCGAGGAAGCGCTGTCCCTACCACTCACCGCTAACTTCACCATGGTCAGCCCAAGCAGCGGAAGAAGCTAACCGGGATGCATATTCGGCGAACGCCCCTATCACAACTACCAGGATTGGTCGTAGCCAGCGCTTGGCGATCAGTTGTGATCTTAGGCAGTATGGCCGCGCCACTAGCGGCGAACCGGCTGCGTCGACAAGAGAATGCACAAGCGCATCGCGCTCTCATCCTGATTGTCGCGCTATAGGAGTTCGTCTCGATACGCTCAACGAAGCCGTCAACAGTTCCGAACTGAAGCTGACAGGCAACGATTTCCACAAGCTGGCCGGAAAGTCCGTGCGCTACACGATTCACATCAATGGCCCGTGGTGCATCACATTCGAGTTTGAAGGAGGCGATGCATTCAAGGTTGACTTTGAACAGTACCACTGAACGCAGAATACCGAATAAGCCATGAGGGCTCCGACATGCTGGAGAGCATCAATGGCAGAGCAGAAGGCTAAGCGCGATCCTAACCGCTGCCCGTCTCATCCGGGCGCCGTCCTTGATGAAATTCTACAGTACATCAGGAAGTCTAAGACCGAGATTGCAGAAGCGCTGGGATTCCAGGCAGCATCTGCACGACATCCTCGCGGAGAAGAAGCCGGTCAGTCCGAACGTGGCCGCCCGGATTGGAAAGCCGGTCGGCAACGGCCCGGCCATCTAGCTTCGTTTGCAGGCAGCCCCCGATGCGTGGCACGCCGACGCGAAGTTGATGTCAGCGAGATCAAGATGCTGGAACCGGCTTAGGGCGACGAGTCCGGGTGCGGGGTCGCCCAAACGGTGCCGCAAGCGATGGTAGCCAGCCCGTCCTCGAAGACAGGGGCTGGCCACCTTTACGCCCGAGAGGTTCAAATTCCCCAAGGTGCTACCATTGTATGGTGGAGAAGAACTGGAGAGCACCTACCAGTACCGGTGGGGTGCCGCGCCCCGCGTGCATGTCATATTGAAGCGCTCGGCCCGCAACTGTTCGAGCTGGCTCCGCTCATAGGAGTAACCGCCGTGCCTAGGACCGATGTGGGGGCGGCAATCCAAGCATTCACGGACTACGCCCGTAGGCCAAGCCATACCCCGGCAGAAGACACCTACGGGCCACAGCGAACTGAAGAGCAGCTGGCCGCTCGGCGATTCCGGGTTGAAGTTATCTGCTCAAAAATGGACGCGGTGGCGGAGTGCCCTCTTTCGACCTTAGCCGAATTCGAGGCGCTCAGACGCGAGATGGGAAAAGATTTTCCCCCAACGCCACCCGCTTTACTCAACCATGTAGTGGACGCATTTTTACGTTGTGGGTCCTACCCGCGCGGCCGGATGACCGACCCTTAATCGTGGACGGAGCCAAATGATGCTTGGCACGTTCTCGCTGCACAAGATCGACCACGCTATACGCGACCTGGAACAAAAAGTCGCCCACGGCGCGGAAATCAGCCGCGAGGAGCTTGCGAGCGGACTGCGGATTACGAAGCATCTTCGAGATGAACTCGAAGTGGCGCTCAAGGTGATCGATGGCCTAAAGGATCATACCGGTCCCGGGTCGACAGGCCGCACAAGGTGGTAGCCGCGACCTAAACAGCGGGAACGTTAGCGGCCACGTGGCTCGGCGCCCGCTTGGAGAAAAAGCGCTCTCCCTACCACGCGCCAGCCTCAAACAGCGGAAGAAGCTGACGGTGGGATACATTCATCGCAAAAAGCCGTGGCACAACTACCAGAACCGGGGTTGCAGCCTCGCGGGGCTCGGGGATCAGCCTCAGATCGCAGGCAGTGCGGGTGAGACTCGGCGCCGTTCGGTTGCGCCGGAGCGGACGCTGTCCCTGCCCCGCCCGCACTGCCGATAGTTAGCGGTCACGTGACTCGGCGCTCAAGTAACCCCCACGCATACACAGGGGAAGCGCTGTCCCTGCCACGCGCCGCTAACCCCCACACGGCCAGCCTCAAAGCAGCGGAAGAAGCTGACCGGGAGGTCATCGCTCGCAGAACGAGCGTAACTTACAGAACCGGGAATGGCCCGTGATTTAGAAGCAGTGGGCGCGACACGGTGCCGACCGACCAGGGGGGCTGAGTTGAAGCACCTGCCGCATCCGCACTGCTGGTGAGTTTAGCGGAAGGTGACACTCCACCCCACTGCTCTGGAAACCCCAGCAATGTCCGTGCCACCCCCGCTAAACCCAACAACCAATTATTGGGACTAGCTTACTGAAAGCTGACGAGACTGCGCGCCCATTCACAAAACGAAAAGCGGCCCACGGGGCCGCTTGCCGTGGAGACAATAAAGACGTTCAGGCCGCAGACGAAAGGCGTTCGGCTCGCTTACGATCAGCGGCAGCCGCACCACGACGACGGCCCGGATCGGCAGTTCTGTGCGTCAAGTTCAGCAAAATCGATTATGGGATCCGGCCGAGCCATCCCCTCGGAGCCGCCGTCGCTCGCTTGCGCAAAAGCGTAGCCCTGGCGAGCGACGGCGGCGGAGAGGGGGGCGTGCATCCCCTTGGTGGGCCTGAGCATCGTCAGGCCGCCGGCGTAGCGCCTCCTTGTGCTCCTTCGGCAGATCCATGTTTAGATGGCGATGGTCCTCGAGCCAGGCCTCATGGCGCTCGACGGTCAGCGCCCGTACCAGCCTTAAACAGCTCTCGGCATTGGGGAGGATTCGCACGACATAGGTTCGCCGCCTGATCTCCTCGTTGAGGCGATCGAGCAAATTGGTGAGATGTCTCGGTGCCAACGTTCCCGCTGCGGTGTTCTACATCGTGGAGTATGGTGCGACCATCGGGACAGCGGCACCGGGAGCACGAAGTGCGGGCAGGCCGATGTTATTCCAGAGCCGAGAGCTCGAGTTAGTAGCTGGCGGCCGCCTCCGTGATGGGCTCGAGTATCCCGAGGTCACGCGGGTCGAACTCGATCGAGCGGCGCCCCCTCCACCGGCGTATCGGCGCGGCCCGCGCCCATCTGCGCCATGTGCATCGCGATTCTCCGCGCGCGCTCACCTGCTGCGGACCTCACCATCGAGATCGAGCTCGGAGGGGGATGGCATCCGCTGCGAGACTCATGCCCAGGGCACGGCCGTCGAGAGGTGTCCGGGGCTGGAGAACATCTGCATTCTGCAGCGCGTCGTCGGTCATAAGGTCACCTGCAGGCGGTACGATCGCGCGAACGATGTTCTTGTCGATATCGCCCCTCCAGCCTGGAGGTCGGGAGTAATGAGATGGGGAAGTAATGACATGGATTGGCGCCGCGACCTCATGCTGTGGCACCCGCGTCTGTTCCTCACGACGGCCGAGGAGCCTAGTCGCTCGTTCGGCTACCCGCACTGCGAGCGAGGGTGGCAGGATATCCTGGTCCGGCTCTGTCGCAGGATCGAAGTCGCGCTCCGCGACGGCGAGACCTTCGAATTCGTCCGCATCAAGCAGAAGATGGGCATCCTGCTCGTCGACTGGGACACCGAAGCCTCGAAGTCCACCGAGTCCGCGATCGGCCATGCAGTTGACCTGGCCGTCGCCCGCTCCGCCTGCACCTGCGAGATTTGCGGCGCGGAAGGCCGGCTGCATGCCAACAAAGGGTGGCTCGAAACCCGCTGCGCAGAGCACGCGGCCGGCGATCCAGTGCCGCCCCACTTGGGGCAGGGCTTCGACAACGTCCGCCGGCTGCGCCGCCGGCGAGGCCAGGCCAGCGTTTACTACGCGCTTACGACCGCGACGCCGACACTTTGACCGAGGTGCCGCCGCCCTCGCCGCAGCAGGAGCGCTAAGATGGCCAGATTTCGCTGTAGCGCCTAGGACCAGCAAGGCGAGTTCACCTAGCCGCGCCGGCGAATGCGCCGTCCGGCATCTCAATGGCTATCGCGGCATCCTCCAAGTGGATGGCTACGCCGCCTATAACAAGCTCGCGCGATCCGATCGCGGCGATGATGGCATCACGTTGGCCGGCTGCTGGTCACACAGCCGGCGCAAGTTCTATGAGCTGCATGTTGCAGGGAGCTCGGAAGTGGCAACGGCGACGCTCGAGCGGATGGCGAAGCTCTGGCAGGTCGAGAAGACCGTGCGCGGTCAAAGCCCCGACGCCCGCGTTGCCGCGCGCCAGCAAGCCTCCGCGGCTGTCGTCGCAGATCTCTTCGATCTCTGGCAGCAGACCTTGCGGCGGATCTCCGGCAAATCAAACTGGCCGAGGCGATCCGCTATGCTGTCTCGCGCCGTGCCATCTTCGAACGCTTCCTGCTCGACGGCCGCATCGAGCTCGACTCCAACATCGTCGAGCGCGCCATCAGACCGCAGACAATTACAAGAAAGAATAGCCTGTTCGCGGGCAGCGACGGCGGCGGACGAACCTGGGCGACCATCGCAACACTGCTGCAGACTGCGGATTTCACGGATCGTGAGCATCGATTTCGCGCGATCGTGAGCACTGAATTCAGACGATCGTGAGCAGCCCGCTACGGCCGATGGGAGATAGAGTCAGTGTTCTGGTTGGCCGTCAAGGGTGATGGTTTTGGCGCTGCGTTTTCGCATGCTTTCTCCGGTGAGCTGGAGGCGGTGGGCGTTGTGGACGAGGCGATCGAGAATGGCGTCGGCGACCGTGGGGTCCCCAATGGCTCCATGCCAGGTGTCCACGGGGAGCTGACGCGTGACGATGGTGGATGCGCGGCCATGTCGGTCCTCGAGGATTTCGAGCAGATCGCGGCGTTCCGCGGCGGTGAGCACCGATAGTCCCCAATCATCCAAAATCAGAAGCTGAGCGCGGCCGAGGCTTTTGAGGAGCCGGGCGTAGCGTCCGTCTCCGCGCGCGAGCGCGAGCGCCTCGAACAGCCTTGGAACGCGATGATAGAGGACTGATCGGTTGTCGCGGCAGGCCTTGTGGCCGAGCGCGCAGGCTAACCAACTTTTGCCCAGGCCGGTTGCCCCGGTGACGAGCAAATTCTCGTGGCGATCGATCCAGCGACCTTCGACGAGTTTGGCGAAAACGGCGCGGTCGATGCCCCGCGGGGTGCGCAGATCGACGTCCTCGACGCAAGCAGTCTGGCGCAGTGCGGCGATCTTGAGGCGCGTGGTGAGCCGCCTGGTGTCGCGTTCGGCGGCTTCGCGGTCGACCAACAGGCCGATGCGATCTTCGAACGGCAGGGCTTCGAGATCGGGCGATCGGCGCTGCTCCTCGAAGGCCTTGGCCATTCCGGTCAGTCGGCGCCGTAGCTTTTGACGAGCGCCAGAATGCCAAGGCAGGTTCGAAAGCCTTGTTCTGGATGGGGCCGGGCGTCGATCACGGCCTGGAAAAACGCTGCTGTCGAAGGACCGATCCGCTCGCCGGCGGCGATCACCGCGGCGGGGGTCCATTCGCCGTAGCGGCGATGGGCGCTGGGCATGTGGTCGGCGATGGTGGTGTGTCCGCGTCGGTTGGGCGCGCGGGCATGGCTGGCGATCCGCTGGCCCTTGTGGAAGATCTCGACCGTCCGATCGTCGATACGGGCATCGACCAGCTCGCCAATCAGACGATACGGCGCGGAGTACCAATGGCCGTCGACCTCGACATGATAATCGGGAGCGAGGCGGCAGCGCTTCCAGCGTGCGAAGGCATAAGGCTGATCTGGCAGCGGGGTTAGCTTGGGTTTGTCGAGTTCGGCAAACAGTTCGGCGCGGCTTGAGCCGAAGCCACGCATTTGACGAGCATTGAGTTCGTCGACGAGTGTCTTGATGGCGGCGTTGAGCTCGGCCCGGGAAAAGAAGCGCTGATTGCGCAGCCGGGCCAGAATCCAGCGCTGGGCGATTTGCACCGCGACCTCGACCTTCGCCTTGTCTTTTGGGCGCCGCGGCCGTGCGGCGAGAATGGCCGTGCCGTAATGGCTCGCCATCTCGGCATAAGTGCGATTGAGGCCGGGATCGTAGCGGTCGGGGTTGCTGACGGCGGCTTTGAGGTTGTCGCAGACCACGAACGTCGGCGTTCCGCTCAAAAACGTGAACAAGTTGACGTGGGCCCGGATCCAGTCGGCCAAGCTCTCGCTGGGGCAGGCCTCGGCGTAGGTGTAGTTCGAAGCGCCCATCGCCGCGACGAACAGCTTCATCGGCTGCACTTCCCCGGTCAGGGGATCGACGATGTCGATGGTGTCGCCGGCGAAATCCACGAACACCTTCTCGCCGCCCAGATGAATCTGCCGCATCGAAGGTCGGACCCGCCCCTTCCAGGCCTCGTAGGTAGTGCAGAACCACGTGTACCCGAAACCGTCGGGATTAACGGCGCGATACTCCTCCCAGAGCAGGCGACGGGTTACGTTGCGCCGGCGGAGCTCTTTATCGATGTAGCTCCAGTCGGGCACCGGCCGCTGCGGGCTCTGAGACGCTGGTCGTGGGGCCGGGAAAAGCAAAAGCTCCAGGTCTTCATCGGTCATTCCCTCCGGAAGCGGCCAGCTCAACCCAGCAGAGCGGGCGCGGCTCAGGTAGCTGTGCACAACGCCGTTGCTGACGCCCACGCTCCGCGCGATGGCCCGCTCTGGCAGGCCTTGAAAATGTTTTAACCGAAGGACTTCCTTGATCCGGCGCATCGACAATCTCTGGGTAGGCATTGGACTTCCTCGTTAACCACGAGGTCATCCCTAAGCCGGTTGAGTTGTCGGCCGAAGCGCTGCAAGGCTCCGAAAGCCTTGCTCACGATCCCGCGAAATCGTTGCTCACGATCCCCTGAAATCCGCGCTCACGATCCCGCGAAACGCGCATGAAACTGACGAGAACCGCTTTGCTGGGCGATTTCCCGCCTGTTGCGTTGCGTAGCTTCGGCATTCACAACGAATTCGCCATTGGAAAGCATTGCGGGAATGCTGTCCGAGACGCTTGTCCCAGCGCCGGAGACGAAGCCGCCGGTGCTAAAGCTAGGTATCGACATAGAGCTGATCGCGGCGACCTTGGCCATACCGGCAGCGAGCACGCCCGCAGCCAACGCATCATTGAATGGCGGCACGGCCGATGCCAACGCCTTCGTGAAGGCGGTGTAAGTGTTGATCCTTGCCTCGACAATGCCGAACGCTTTAGCCGCCGTCGCCATAGCCATGCTGTGCTTGCCGAATTCCTGCGAGAGTTGTGCAAATTCGCCCGCCATGGAGGCGCCGGCGGTGTTCCACGTCGATTGGGCGTTCTCCGCTAGCCTTTGTTGCGCATCCAGGAATTGCTGCGCACTGATCGTATTGGCGTTGAATTGCGCTTGGATCTTAGGCTCCTGTAGGTAACTCTCAGAGGGAGTCAAGTTCGCTTGGATCGTCTGGAGCCCGGCCAGCGTCATGGCGTATTCCGAAGTCTTCTGCTTCAGCAGGTCGAGCTGCACCTGCTGCGCGGCGGTGATCGCGGTGTTGTTCGCCCGCGCGATCGACTCCGTTTGCAATTGCAGCTTCATCGCCTCCATTGCGCCGGGAAGCAGTCCATAGGTTGCCACCTCGGCCTTCATTCCCTCCGGCGACTTGCTTTGCGATGCAATGAACTGATCGACCACGTTTTTTCCGCCCATCACCGAAAAGTTGAAATCCTTCTGAGTCTTCGATGCCTTGTCCGTCGATGCAGCCGCGGCTTCCTGGGGACCGCGCTCACCGCAGTATCGACCGCGATGAAGGCGCTCGTCACCAGTGGGGTGATTGTTTCACGGCCGCCTTCGAGAAGGTGAAGGGCGGCATCGCTGGGATTGAGGAGATGGCAAGGCGCCGTGTTCAAAGTCGCTCGCCAAATACATCTCAACCGTCTCCGGTTGCGAGCCCTTCCACAAATTGTCGACGATTCTTGCGTCATTGATGCCGCTCGAGCCCGCACCGAGCCCGGCAGTGGATGTGCCCGAAGCGCTGAAAGCCAGCTCGCTCGAGCTGTGGTATCAGCAGAAACTTCATCTCCGGACATTGGTTCCGAGCGGCGCCGAGGCGCTGATCCGGATGCGCCATCCCGCATGGGGCGTCGTGCCGCCTGCCTACTTCATCCCCGACGAAAGCGATCCGCATTTTCATGCGCTGTCCGAGTTCGTGATCGCGCGCGCGATCGAGGACTGGCGCTATCTGCTCGGGCAGATCGGACCGGTCGATCTCTCGATCAACCTGCCGATCTCGTTTCTGGCCGACGATGCTGCGGTGCGCGAGCTTTGCTACCGGATTCCGGATCATGCGGCGTTCGCCGGCCTGCTGATCGAGATCGACAGCGCCGAGGTGATCGACAATCTCGACCTGGCGATCGATGTCGCCCGGCGCGTTCGCCTGCACAATATCGGCATCTCGATCGACAATGTCGGCGCGAAGTGGCCATCCTTGCTGGGATTGCCGAACTTTCCGTTCGTCCAGCTGAAGGTCGACCATCAATACGTCACCGGTTGCGCGGATCAGCGCCTCAAGCAGACGGTGTGCCGGCGTATCGTCGAGCTCGCACACGACTCCGGCGCGCAGGTTATTGCGCAGGGGGGCGAGACGCGCGCGGACTTTCTTGCCGCACATGAGATGGATTTCGATCAGGTCCAGGGTTACCTGTTCGGCAAGCCGATGGGCGTCAAGAAGTTCGCCCGCTCGCGCACGCACTTCTCGGAGAAAGAGCCGATCGTCCTGACGCATGGCGCCTAGTCAGGCGCGAGTGTCGCCATCGATCGCGCGCAGCGCTTCGCCGCGGGCGATCAGGCGCTTTGTGTGAATCGGCGGATGGAATGACCCTGCCCAGATTAATGAATTCAACGGCTTAACGTGCCGATCGGCGCCGGGCCCCGCGCCAACTCACATGCTGACGGCGGTCGTCTTCCCCTCGGCTTTGCTATGCACTTCAAACTCGAGAGATCGATTCGTTCAGGATAATGTCCTGAATAACGAGATAAGCCGTACGGCAGTTGCCGCACGGCTCTTCCGGAGTTCGTCATTCACTGCGCGGATCCGGTAGCGACGCGCTGAGCCGCCGTCTTGGCAGACTTATTGGACGCGCTCGTCGGCGACCTTCTTCTCAGAAGAGAGCTCGGTCGTAATTCTGCGCATTGCCACGGCCTGGGCCTGAACTTTTTGGCTAACACGCTCGAACTCAGCCATCTGGTTCTGGAAACCGGCATCCTGGGTCTGCTGGGTAGCAGGAGCGGCGCCGTTACCGCCAACACTATTAACCGCCATGTCTATTCACCTTTCTTTATGATAGTCGTTAGTTGTGGCCTGCTACGTCGGGCGGGCCGACGATACGAGGGGCAGGAATAGAAAGAAAGACGGTGCTCGCCCCCCAGACTTCTCAGGCTCAGTTCGGCGCTCTTGCCGAGACCAACGGTCTTGGGCTGTACGTTGTCCGTTTTGCCGGCGTTCTTGTTTTCGGCGGCCATCGCTTTCTCCTATGCTCGTCTTGTTACGTCTCAATAGACGTGCTCGCCTAGAGTTCAGCAGCCTCACGCTAGGCGCGCTACCTTTCGAGAAGCTGACGAGTCTCGGTCGGGGTGATTAGGTCGATCCTTTGCAGCAGCCCATCACCTGCCGGCAGCTGCAACCTCACCTAGGGTCTGTACCTAAATAGCGCCACGTGATTCTCTTGCCTACGTGTTGATTCGGGGGCGAGAGAATGCGCGCTGGTTTTTTTGGCTGAACGACAGGCAATGGGCGCGTATCGAACCGCATCTGCCGAGGGGACTGACGGGGCCGGATCGGGACGACGACCGACGCATCGTCAGCGGCATCATTCACATGCTGCAATCGGGTGCACGATGGCGTGATTGTCCACGTGAATACGGCCCTTACACGACGATCTACAATCGCTTCAATCGCTGGGCCAAGCGAGGACGATGGTGCGCAATCTTCGAAGCGCTGGCCAAGCCTGGCGAAGACGGCGTCGTACTGTCGCTCGACTCGACCTCGATTAAAGCTCACCGGTGTGCCTCCGGCGGAAAAGGGGAAGCACAATCAAGCAATCGGCCGCTCGCGCGGAGGCCGCACGACAAAAATCCATGCGCTGAGCGATCCGCTCTGCCGGCCGGTCGTCCTGCATCTGACTCCAGGCCAGGATGCCGATATCGCTGCGGCTCCCGATGTCCTGGCGCTCGCGCCACCCATGAGCGTGCTCCTCGCCGACAAAGGGTATGATGGCGACAAGCTTCGCGGCGCAATCATTCGTCGTGGCGCCAAGCCCGTAATCCCCAATAAATCTAACCGTGTCGTCATCCATCGCTTCAACAAACGCGCCTACAAAGGACGAAATGTCATCGAACGCTGCTTTTGCAGGCTCAAGGACTTCCGGCGCATCGCCATGCGATATGACAAGCTCGCCCGTAATTTTTTGGCCGCTGTTCATCTCGCCGCTCTCGTCGCATATTGGCTCAATTGAGTCTGGACCCTAGCACTACTTTGGCAGAATGTGTTTTGGCCGCTGTTTTTCAAGGATTTGCTTTCGGCAATATGGGCATTGCTGAGGCGGCGGCCGAAGGATGAGATCGACGATGGCATGGCGTACGGCGGGCATGGTTGGTTGAGGCGGAGGCCCGTTGATTCTTTTTTTTCCGCCCCGCGTATGCGAGGCGACGATGTTGCAGGAAGGCGTAGGCAATCATTGTCATAAGGGCGTGGCGATGAAGACCTTGCCATGATCGCCCTTCGAAGTGATCAAGTCCAAGCTCCTCCTTCAACTGTTGATGCGCCTGCTCACAAATCCACCGTGCCTTGATGGTGGCGGCCAGCGTGCGCAGATCCGTCGTCGCCGGAAGATTGGCGAGATAGTATTTGCTCTCCCCGGAGGCACGTTGCTCGCCAATGAGCCAGACTTCGTCGCCTGGGAGATGCTGCTGACCTTTATCCCATATCCGCTGCGGAGGGCCGTCGGCGGTGCGGACACGGAGGGCAGCAAATCGGGCTTTGAGCCGACCTTTCGTCCCGCTACGCCAACTCACGGTTTTCCATTTGGCGCTGGCCAGCATTTGTTCTGCCGCAATCGATAAGATATCGGGCACGTGGTGCTTTCGTGGTTTGCCACGGACTTTGGTGATCGGCCAAATGAGCTTCACATCGACGGGATACACTTTCTGGTGCCGAGGGATACCGACCGCCCAGGCCAGCCCGCGCTCTGTTAGCCCTTGTCGAAACGGTGCGCTGAGGCCGTATCCTGCATCCGCCAGCACACATCCAAAGCGCATGTTGGCTGCCATCGCGCGGTCAATCTCGGCCAAAGCGATCTCCGGCTTGGACCGTGGCGTTCGGTGTTCGATTGGCACGCGAGCGCGCTTCAAACGGGGCATGTCGCTTGTCCAGCTGTCAGGCAGAAAGAGACGTAACGCGACCATCACTGGCACTTCGCCGCGCGCAAGCGTTAAAGACACCAGCGTTTGGCAATTTGCAGTTTTACCGAGAGCCGATGCGTATTGCGCCGCAACACCGACCGGTCGCTCACCCTTCTTCGGCAGTGAGGTGTCATCAATAACCAGCACCGCATCCCTGCCGCCGACGAGTCGGTCCGCCTGGTTGAGCAGCTCTGTCTCCAGCGGCGTCGCGTCCCAGACACCGTCGGCAATGAAATGGTGCAACTGGTCGTAGTTGCTCGTGACAAGGCGTTCCGCCATCGGCTGAACGCTCTTGCGATCGCCAGGACCGATCAATCCCGCAACATACAGAGGACACATCCGCTGCCGGGTCTTATGACCCAGCCGGTCCAAGAACGGCATCAGCCAGCGTTCGAGTTCGTCTTCCCATCCCGGCATGGTCAGCCCTCCAAGAGCCGACCACCCATGAATCATTGAAAAATTGATTCGGGAATCCTATAAAACGCGGCAAAATCAACAATCTGCCAAAGTAGTGCTAGTGAGGCTAGCAGCGAAATTCTGACCTACGTGCGCGGTCAGGCGCGCACTTGGATCGATCGGCCAACAGGTTGGCTGTGGCGTTTGTCGATCAGCGCTGAGTCATCCAATCTGAAGTCTTTGGAGACTCATGGCGTGGGGCGGTAGCCTGGTTAGGGCCGCGCGCTGATGCTGTAGAGGCTGTTGGTGTGATCGCCCGTATCCCCACAGATCGCGTCCGGAATCTTCGGATCGCCGCTGGCGGCAATAGCGGCGTGGCCGGAGCGGTTGGAATGCTGCTTCCCAGATCCGCTGGAGTGACTGGCGGAATTGCGGCGACCGCGTCACTTATCGACAGAATGATATGCCTCTCGGTCCCGATGATTGTTGCATCAAGAGCAAGCGGCGTGAATCTCGCATGCAACAGGACCGATCGGCGCAGCCGACATCGGACAGTCGATCGATGTTAACGAAGCGACGTATCACATGTGATCGGCGGGCGTCGATAGTTGCCTGAGATGGTCCGTCGTGACGGCCGGCCGCCGCGAGCAACCATGCGATCCGCACCCCTCGGATGCTACGAGGGTTGCGATGCTCAGTCGGTGGTTCATTGTCGTCAGCTTTTCGACAGGTGCTGCAGGTAGAGTCCCTGCGAGTTCGATGGGCGCGATATGCTCGCGCCGAGCCGCTGCGAAGGTGATGAGAGAGGGGGCTCATCGAGGCTGCCGGGGCTGGTGGCGAGAGGCATTCATTCGCTCACCATCGGGCCAAGGGTGCGGCCTGAAATGCTTCCTGTTGATGCGCGCATAACGCTCGCAGTTTTACCGCTTTCTTCGATGCAATCAGGAGTGAACTAAATGGCGTATCTTCCCGTGGCCGGTCTCCCCGTGGTCGGCGCACTCGATTCGACGGTGAATGGGGTGGGGTCAGAGGGGGTGGTTGCCAGCCCAGCTTTCAGCACACTGTTGGGACAGTATGTCACGCCGGGTGCCTACCAGTACCTGCCGGCAGGCGCTGCCGTCGTTGTCGCTCCGGTGGTCGTTCCTGCAGGTGGCGTCACAACCGCTGTCGTGGCTCCGGCGGTCGTCACTCCAGTCGTGGCTGCTCCCGTGTACATGATGGCTCCGCCTCCTCCTTTCATGCTGTTGAGCCAGCAAAGTTCGGGTTCGGAGCCTTCCGTCGATCCGGTATGGACGCATGAGGTCAAGGATGGCAAGGCCACGATCAACCTCGGCGACAAATATACGATCACAGCCAATGAGAAGGATGGCACCTGGACCGTCCGCAACAACCAGACCGGCCATGTCACGAAGATCCATGGCGATCCCCATGTTGACGCTAACGGGGACGGCAAGGATGACTTCGACTTCAAGAAAGATATGACCTTCCAGCTCGACGATGGGACCAAGATTACCGTCAATAATGTCGACTACGGTAATGGTGAGACCATCTCCTCAAGGCTGACCATTACGAACGGCCACAACGCGATGGTTGTGGAGGGGCTCGGCGACGACAAGGATGGCAAAAACAATCTGAGGGTGACTCAGTCCAACGCTGGCATGACTCTTGATGAGCTGACACCCGATGGTGCCCAGACGATCCATGAGAGCGGCCAAGGCTGGGTCGATGGCGCCGGCGGCGTGGTGAATCAGGCGAGTATCGATGCCGGCGAACAGGGTCGCGCGCCGGGCAACTACCAGTCTGCAAGCGCAACGCCTGCCAGTGCAACACCCGTGTTCTTCGTTCCTCCTCCACCGCCGCCTCTTGCGATGGTTCCGTTTGCCGTCGCTCAGACGCCAGCGCCGTCATCTCAGCCAGCGCCAGTGTGGTCGCACGAGGTCAAGGACGGCAAGGCGACGATCAACCTTGGTGATAAGTATACGATCACGGCCGATGAGAAGGACGGCACCTGGACCGTTAGGAACAACCAGACCGGCCATGTCTCGAGGATCCACGGCGATCCTCACGTCGATGCTAATGGCGACGGCAAGGACG
This sequence comes from Bradyrhizobium diazoefficiens USDA 110, assembly GCF_000011365.1. Taxonomy (GTDB): domain Bacteria; phylum Pseudomonadota; class Alphaproteobacteria; order Rhizobiales; family Xanthobacteraceae; genus Bradyrhizobium; species Bradyrhizobium diazoefficiens. Next base: position 1,810,400 of record NC_004463.1, read on the forward strand.
ATTTCGACTTCAAGAAAGGTATGACCTTCCAGCTCGACGACGGCACGAAGATTACGGTGGACACGGTCAATTATGGCAAGGGAAAAACCATCTCCTCGAAGCTCACCATCACCAACGGCGACAATGCCATGGTTGTGGAGGGACTCGGCGACGACAAGGATGGGAAAAACAATCTGAAGGTCACGCAGTCTAATGCTGGGCGAACGCTTGATCAGCTGACGTCCGATGGAGCTCAGACAATCCATGAGACAAATCAGGGGTGGGTTGACAACTCCGGACGCAAGGTGACGCAGTCGGTGATCAACCACAATGAGAACCCGGATGCGCCGCCGGATTTCAAGACGATGATGCGCGAGGCCATGTTCCGGCGCATTTTCGGTCGCGATGCACAGCCGGCATGAGGCCTGATCCCGGGGATGTCGGAAACTCGTGGAAGCGGGCGCTAGCGCCCGCCTTTCATTTTCGCCAAACGGCCGCGAGAAGGGCAGCTTGGCGATCTATCGATTTAGGATCGACGGTAACAGCCAGATTGTCTTGGCAATCGCAGCCTTGGCGCCGACAAACGGGCGGAGGGCCTCCAGGCCCGGCTACCCGGCTAGAATTGCTGCGGCGCGTTGCCGGCGATGGAGGCGCTGCACGGGAACGGTGCTCTCAGGTCTGTCTGCACGTCAACGTCCTGCAGATGCAGGCGTCGCAGCGAAAATCCCGGCCAAGATCGTAGATTGGATTGGGGACGGCCTCGGCGGCGCGATCTACCCTCGGCTCAGAAGCATAAGCCACTGTTTCGCGTTGAGCCCTGCCTGTCTTTAGCCTACGAAGCCGGGCGTGAACCCTTGCGCTCCCAGAACATCCATCATCCTCTCACGAAGCCGGAGGCGCCATGGCTTTGAGCATCACCATTTCCGTCAAAGTCTGCTGTTGGGGACGCCAAAGGGACGTCGCAGCAGCCCGCTGCCAAAAAGATCCAGGTGCATTCGGATTCGCGGAGCAGTTCGCAGCGGACCTGAAAGATCATAGAATGCGCATCTAACTGCTGGCGTGTGCCAAGTCTCACTTGGCACGTCTTCGATTCAATCACCAGGCGGCCGTATCGCTATCTGGCGCCGACCATCGGCTCATCCATCATCAAGCTCGCTCATGGCCTCATCCATATCCGACTGCGAATCGCTTATGACTTGCGTCGCGACGGAAACGAGAGCCTTTTCGAATGCTCGGCGCAGTAGCGCTGCACGCGTGTCATCGCCGCCGTTCTCGGCGGTGTCGGAGGGGGCGCCAACCTGCGACGCTGTTGCATTGATATCGGCTGCGTCTGCGTTCATGTCGTAACACCCGGATAGCGGCGTCGCCTAGATGACCTATCCTCTTCATGCTAGCAGGAGCAGCTTGCGAAAAGCTGACTAAGATCGAGCTTCCTTGGCGGCTTCATCCATGATCGAGAAGGATCATGAGCACGCGCCAGCGGAAGTGATGACATTCAAAGCGGCGCGCGATGCTGCTGTCGAGCTGGCTGCACGCAAGCGGGCCAATCTCGTCAAGGTGCTGCCTTAAAGCATTGCGGACTCAGGGCTTTACCTCCGACGGTTCAATCACGAAGTAGCATGTACCGGGGCGAAGGCCGCATACGTTATCGCAGGTGCACGGGCCGCCATCACATTCGTCTCCTTTTCCGCCAGTTAGCAATTCGTGGAACAGAAACGCGCCCTCTGCAAATTCCTTTGCGTTGCCTTGGCGAACTCCTCGGATACCGTTTTTCGATTGAGCGATTGCTTTCGTATACAGATGAAGTTTCGGGCAGTTCGCAGCAATGCCGAACGCCGCGCCCTGCAGAAATGCAACGCTTCGGCCATCGGCGTGCGCTGATGATGAGCACGGCCGTTGTTGGCGATTTGAACAACATCAGACCTCTTGTCCCCATAACACCATACCGATTGCGGCGCTAAAGCATCGCTACCCTGCTGTTGGCTGATCTTCCTTATCCGCGCCGCGCATCAGGATCTTCAGCGCATCATCCGGCAACGGCCGCTGCAGTGCCTTTGCTTCATCCCGCGGCGCGCGCATCCATACGTCGCGCTCCTCATCGGTCGTCAGGAAGCCATAAACGAGGTGAGGGCCGGGGGCCGGCTTGGACTTGGTGCCCCGGTCGCCCTTGAACCCGGTCCAGATGCCCGCGATCAGATGGGCATGGCGGCTACCGGCCGGTTGTACACGCCGCTCGCGGGAGAGATCGACAGGCGCGCAGCCAGCCAAGGAGCAAGGTTGTGTTCCAGCCAGCCATGGCAATCGCTGATGAGCGATCCTCATCAGTGGTCGCGTTGTCGACCGTGGTGAGGCATCCGGGCGAAACTTTGCGCCGCAATGCTGCTCGAAGAACAGGGAGTCGTCCAGAAACCTGACGGCGTTTGCCAATGAGGTTGGTGAGCGTGATTTTGGTTTGATGAGCGCTCATCCATGCGAATAAGTTGCTGAGAAACACGATGCCAGCAGGTCGGACAAAGCCGAGATTGCCGAAATCGTTGATGACCTCCGGCGGCCAGCCGTTGACGGCGTGCGCCGCAAGATCGGCCGCAACCTTCGACAGGGACAGTCCATTGAACGGTACCGTCAAATTAACGAATTGGAGCGGCGGAGGGGTAGACGACCGGCAGACCGCCCGGGACCCTCTTTATCGCCGCCATCGCACCGGAAGTGATCAGTTATCCCGTTTGGTTATATTTCCGGCTTCCCTTAAGCTTGCGGATGGTCGAGGAAATGCTGGCGGCGCGTGGCATTGGCGTGACCTATGAAACCGTGCGCCAGTGGGGACGGAAATTCGGCAAGCCGTTCTCCGATCGGATCCGCCAGCGCACTCCCCCTCGCGGTGACAAATGGCATCTGGACGAAGTCGTTATCTCGATCGCGGGCGAACAACATTGGCTCTGGCGCGCTGTCGACCAGAGTGGCTTCGTTCCTGACGTCTTGATCCAGCGCCGAAGAAACTCGCGCGTTGCGCAGCGGCTCATGAAGAAGCTCTTGAAATCCGCCGGCACGCCGCCGCGCGTTATGATCACGGATAAGCTGCGTTCGTACGGCGCTGCGAGGGCGAAGATGGGCTTACACGTCGAACATCGCCAGCACAAAGCTCTCAACAATCGGGCCGAGAATTCTCATCAGCCGACGCGGCGACGCGAGCGGATCATGACGCGCTTCAAATCGTCCCGTCAGGCTCAACGGTTTCTGTCCGTTCACGATCAGGTCGCGAACCTTTTCCACATCCCCTATCCCGGAGCCGCCACCGCCGACTTCCGTCGTGCTTCGCGCGAGCGAGCCTTTGCGACTTGGCGCGAGATCTCCATGACAAGCGCTATCGCCGACTCTCGACCTCTGAGAATCGCCTCCTTCGGCTCGGCGGTCGATTAAGTTGACGATGCCCCCTGATGAGCCAGAGCCTCCCTTCTCGAAAAGCCTGATCAGTCTCAAATTGTCTGACGACGGACAATCGTTGCCACTGTCTCAGCCAGGCTGCTGTCATCCGAAAGACGGCAAATCCGGGCGCGGGTCCACCCTTCTTCCCGAGCTCGTCAGCTTCTCGAAAGCCAACCTTCCTAGCATTCAAGCCCGGTCTCTAGATGCCGATGCCGCCCATGCTGAACTAGGGGGCCCGCTAGTGGATCTGCAGGAGATTTTGTTATCAGAAAGGAGAGCTTTATGGATTCCAATCGGATAAGCGGTGCCGGCGCGCAAGGGTCTCCAACGGGTTACGTCCGGACACAGGAGGATCATGATCTATTTAGGCAGGCCGCGAATGAAGCCCGGTCATTATCATCTGCCGGGCCTGTGTCGGCACAGACGCCGATTTGGCGTTCGAGCGCTCCATACGGAAGCTTTTCACGCGATGGCTACTCTTGGAACAACGACGTATGGGGCCCGCACCCTGGGCCTCAGACGATTTCGGTGAGTGCAGCCAACCGGTGGAGCGTGTGGTCGAACCAGCCCAATACTCCTGGCATCAAGAGCTATCCGCACGTGGCTTTCAATATCGGGAAACCGCTCAGCTCAATCAACACTCTGAGCTCGAGCTTCAATCAGGAAGTTCCCACTGGCGGCGCCTGGGATGTCGCCTACGATATCTGGGACAGCTCAGACCGACATGAGATAATGCTCTGGACAAACTACACCGGAAACTCGGACGGGAGCGGCAACGTTAAGCCCATTTCATATCATTATGCCCCTTCCGGTGCGGCGATTCCGGTCTACAGCAATGTCAATGTAGGCGGGGCGACTTGGAACGTGTTTGAAGGCGAAGGCTCCGATGGTCACAAGGTCATCTCATTGCTGCGCACTTCGAAGACCAACAGCGGGACAGTGGACATCAAGAGTATCCTGCAGTGGATCAAGTCGAAGGGGTACTTTGGCGACATAAACGTCGGTAGCGTCCAATACGGCGTCGAGATTACCTCGTCCCCGGGGGGAAAGAACTTCAATTTCAACAACTGGTCCGTGACTTCGAAGTGAAGTCCGCGCGGGCGGTAAGGTGAGCTGCGCTATGCCAATGAGCCACGCTGACTGACGGCCTTGGCTTGCCGCTCACATCCCGACCGCCACGATCCCGGCCTCAACCGAACCTATGCCGAGATGGCAAGCCATTACGGCACGGCCATCTCGCAGCCCGGCCGCGGCGCCCAAAAGATAAGGCAAAGGTCGAAGTTGCGGTGCAAGTCGCGCAGCGATGGATTTTGGCGCGGCTGCGCAACCAACGCTTCTTTTCGTTGGCGTGACCTGCCACTGAGCATTTCCTCCAGAAGGATTCAGAGTCCGCCCCGAAGAAGGACGGACAGATGAAGCGAGCAAGGTTCACGGAAGAGCAGATTATCGCAGTGTCGAAGGCGCATGAGGCCGGGGCGAAGACGGCCGACCTAGCTCGCAAGCACGGGGTCTCCGAAGCGACGATCTACAATTGGAAGGCCAGCTCGCAATGGTTGGCACGCAAGATCGCCGCGATGGGGCATACCGTCCGCATTATTCCGGCTCAATTCGTCAAGCCTTATGTAAAGTCCAACAAAAGTGACATCATCGATGCCGCAGCGATCGCGGAAGCAGTGACGCGACCAACAATGCGCTTCGTCGAAATACGGTCGCCCGAACACATTGACCTGCAAGCGCTGCATCGTGTTCGCGATAGGATGATTTCGCAACGGACGTGCCTCATAAATCAGATGCGCGCTTTTTGCCTTGAATATGGGATCGCTATTCACCAGGGCGCCGGCAAGTTCAAGGCAGATCTGCCGAGGGTTTTGGCAGATGAATCGAATGATCTAACGTCGGCCATGCGTCGCATTCTTGCATCTACATTCGACGAGCTGCGGCAGCTGGAGCTGCGGATTGCTGAAGTCAACCGCGAGATTGAGGCGATTGCCTCTCAAAGCGATACTGCACGTCGATTAATGACTATCCCGGGCATTGGGCCACTCGCGGCGACAGCGCTTTTGGCAGCAGCTGGATCTGCCCCACAGTTCAAAAAGGCCCGCGATATGGCAGCTTGGCTGGGTCTTGTTCCTAGAGAATACTCTACGGGAGGCAAAACGAAGCTCCTGGGGATAAGCAAGCGCGGCAACCGATATCTGCGCCGGATGATCATCCACGGCGCCCGCTCCTGCGTGACACATCTTGATCGCTCGCGATATCACCTTGGCGCCTGGCTTGATGGACTTCAGGCACGCATGCACACTAACAAGGTCACCGTCGCCTTGGCGGCAAAGATTGCGCGGATCGCATGGGTAGTGATGACTAAGCCCGGCGCAAGCTACGAACGGCGGGATCCGGCCTTTAGCTGATCCCGTTTGTTCCAGACTGCGACCCTACCGTACGGTCTGGGAGTAAAAGGGGTGCAAAAAAGGATTTCAATATCAACTAGATGTACAATCGAATCGGTCTTGAAGCGGAAGTCGGGTCATCGAGTCGTTCTTAAAGTCGCAATCGAGTCGTTCTCAAAACGCGAGCTCCAGGAATATCAACGGGATAGCCGAGTCGTTTTCAAAGTGGCCTCACACAAATATGTGCGAACACTTTGAAAACGACTCGATTTCGTTTTCGAATCGACTCGATCTCAGAACTCCCTGATCAGCCTGCCGAATGGGGTCCGAAAAAGTGAGGGGGTCTAATCAGCTTCGTCGCGTCTGCAACGCCTGCACCTCCCATCCAATCGCCATCGAGGACGACATGAAGCAGCCAGCATCGACGTTCGTGTTCCATGAACAGGAAGTCGCCGGCGTCGCGTTTCGCGCCATGGTCGAGACCGGACGCGTGGTGCTGCAGATGCAGAACTCGAGCGGTCGCGAGTCCAGTGTTGACCTCATCGCGAGGCATTCGCCCTGCCGTGTCTCTGCTACGCCGAAGATGGCTGGCAGCGTCGCGGCATGATTTCAGGCCCGCGGGGCTGGGCCGTTTGTCACGACACCGCGCGCGAGCCACGTATGTTTCTAGGATACCTTCACTCCGACGACGTGCGCCTTCTGAACCACGAATTCGGCCTCCATCGAAGGAACTTCCTTGGTCATCAACTTCAGTTCAAGGATTCGATAGCTGGCCGGGCGCTGAAGCAGATCATGCTGCATGATCCGGTTCGCGCGGCCCTTTTCCGCAAGGCCGACGCGTCGCTGGATAACTGGGCCGAGCAAGTCGCTTCCGAAAAGCCGGCGTGCCCCACACGACTGGCGATCCAAAGACGCGAGCTTACTCGACTCGGGAAGCGTCCGAGGGAGGGTGTTTCCTCCCTTCGGCCATCACCTTATCCGTTGACCGTCGGCTACTTTTCTGACTCAATCAAGCCGTTTATGGACCGGTCTTAACAACCTCGGGGGCGGCATGGATTCGATCCTTCGCGTTCTGATGCCCTTCTTCGGGCCGAAGAACTATTCTGAGATGCTCTAGAAGAACGCTTTGGCGGATTTCTGGCTGACCTTAGCCTGCTCGTTCCTGGTGAGGTACGATCCTTGGATTAACGGTCTTTTCTTGCGAGTTGAGCATCTGCCCGGCGTCAAGGAATTCGCCACGGCTATTAAAGCTCCTGAGGTGAACGTGGGCGGCTTCGCGCTTGCTTTGCTGGTGCTCATCTTCAGCAGGGTCACCCGATTCCATGATCGGATTTCGGACATATTTAAGATCAGGGCGAGGTTCGACCGCGCTAACATCCTTCTCCCTCTGGCTGTCATGTCGGGTGCGCAGATGTCGGCCCGTCAGGTGGCAAATCTCAAACGCGACCGCCATCCCCTCGTGAGAGCGACGTTCTACAAATACGCGTCCAGCCGAAGCGAACATCCGCTCGTCGACAAGCACGACATCGAAAGCGCATTGGAGGCTTGGCACATATTGGGTTGCCTTGGAGTGGCTCTTCATACTCACAGGCTTCGCGGTCTTATCCGCCTTCGCCAGGGCAGCTTGGTTTCTGATCATTTTTTGGACCGCCTCGATGGCCGCGCTTCTATTTATACATCTTCGGTATGGATTGCTGGAACGAAGGGCGGATCCCCAGATCCAACAGATAGCCGGGAATGCCGAGGCAAGTGCAGGCAACCGCCAAGCATTCACAGAGGCGGCCATCTGATGTGGTACAAGATCGGGAAGGATATCATCGTCCGGAGCGAAAACGCAGCCAAGCCGGAAACACAGAGTTCGGCCTATCTTAAGAAGCTGATCTCGCGTCTCGAGCCAATTCATTCCAGCTTCGACTTTGGCTGCGGCAAACTGCGTTACGAACGGGCAATAGCCAAAACCACCGGCGAACTTGCGTTGGTGGATTCGGAAGTGCAGCTTTCAAGGGGTCAAATGATCCGCGGTCGTTCGACCACCATCCGCGATTACGTCGGCAAATCAAATCACGTCCACGCCCTCACCGTGGGTCAGTTTGCCTCCCATGACCGGAGATACGACCGCGGCTTCTGCATAAACGTTCTTTCTGTGATCCCATCGGCAAGCGTGAGACTTGGCATCGTTCAAAAGCTAAGCTAAAGCCAAACGGCACTTGCTTGTTTGTGACGCTCTATCGCAATTCTGATTTTACAAGGATGCAGAATCTCCCGAATTGTCAACCATACGGCAACGGCTTCCTCATGGACTCGCTTAGGGGCCATTCCTTCTACGGCCTCATCCCGCCGGACGATCTCGCCGGATTGGTTAAGCGTGCAGGCTTCTCGGTCGAGTCGATCGTGCTGGATGAAGGCTCCGCATACCTGTGGGCCCGAACTCCGGACGGGCGACCTGGACCGATCAATTTCGAAATCCGTGAAACTGCGGAGAACTTTCAGATTCGATCTCAGCCAAGCGTGAGCAACCGCAGCTCGGCAAGGTAGACCAGGCCGGCAGAGACGGCGCTTGGATCCTGAGCAGCAGCCGCGGGGGCTCAAGTCACATCGACGACCTGTCCCGCTTAGGTTCGTCTGCTTCCGATAGTCGGCGATCTGCTGTCTGTAGTGGCCGATGCTCGGCGCATCCGGAGCCACGTCGCTCTTCCAATCGACGACCGCGTCGATGGCGCCGGCCTCGTCGAACGCGATCACGTCAACCTGTCCGGAGAGCAGGACCTTGCCGCCTTCGTGAGTCTGGCTTCCGAACAACGGGAGCTCGGGGGCGAGACGCGGTCGCGGCGTCACGACGTCCGGAAGAGCGAGCGTCCGCAGCACCGTGGCGGTCAGTTCGACGGCGCTGATGCCCATCTTCGGATCCTCCGCCGGTTCGTGCCCCATCTGCCGGATCAGTTCCGCAGCCCGCGTTTCAAGCCCGCCCTGGCGTCGCAGGCTTCTCCGGTCAGCACCTCCTCGATTAGCTTGTGAAGGATGGTGCCACGCGTCGAACTTCTGAGAACGGCAGCAGGCTCCGCAGCGCCGGTTTCCGGAATTTCCCCGCTTTCGATCTTCGCTTCTGGCTCGTCCACCTGATCAAGTTCGCTCCGGCTCGGGCGACGCCAGATCACGGTCTTGCGCACATCGAAGATAGCGGTCGCCTCGGCGGCGAAGGTCTCGCGGGTCTGCCCGTTCTCTAGCGGCGTGACGTTCCTTTCCTTCGCGGTGCCGACGTCGTTCGGGTTGATCGCCGGGAGACCAGCCAGGCCCAAATCGACGAGCTTCGCCCAGCACTTGTCCGACAGGTCGGCGGAGTGCCTAGGCAGGATCAGCAGGTCGCGCGCCCGGGTCGCGGCCACGTACCAGAGGCGTACGCGCTCGCGCCGCTGCTGCTGCCGCGGTGACGGTGTTGCCCCACGGATTGGCCGAGGAGACAATCACGGATTGAGCAGTTGCGGAGGCTGTCCACGTGAATACGGCCCTTACACGACGATCTACAATCGCTTCAATCGCTGGGCCAAGCGAGGACGATGGTGCGCAATCTTCGAAGCGCTGGCCAAGCCTGGCGAAGACGGCGTCGTACTGTCGCTCGACTCGACCTCGATTAAAGCTCACCGGTGTGCCTCCGGCGGAAAAGGGGGGAGCACAATCAAGCAATCGGCCGCTCGCGCGAAGGCCGCACGACAAAAATCCATGCGCTGAGCGATCCGCTCTGCCGGCCGGTCGTCCTGCATCTGACTCCAGGCCAGGATGCCGATATCGCTGCGGCTCCCGATGTCCTGGCGCTCGCGCCACCCATGAGCGTGCTCCTCGCCGACAAAGGGTATGATGGCGACAAGCTTCGCGGCGCAATCATTCGTCGTGGCGCCAAGCCCGTAATCCCCAATAAATCTAACCGTGTCGTCATCCATCGCTTCAACAAACGCGCCTACAAAGGACGAAATGTCATCGAACGCTGCTTTTGCAGGCTCAAGGACTTCCGGCGCATCGCCACGCGATATGACAAGCTCGCCCGTAATTTTTTGGCCGCTGTTCATCTCGCCGCTCTCGTCGCATATTGGCTCAATTGAGTCTGGACCCTAGTTCTCCCGCTGCCTACGATGTGAGAAGGTCGAACGGAGAGTATGGCGCAACGGTCAGAGACGGGATCGGGAAAACCAGATTATGGACACGCGCCTCGAGCGCGCATCACTGAATTGGACCCGCTCCGCGAACTCCCATACAGGCCGGCGGCATGTAACGGCCGCTTCAGAGGCCGGACACATGTCAGCACCCGATCGCGCGCTCCAGACTCATTCGAAAAGATTCTTCTTGCATCAACGGGGGAGGTTAAACCGGTCGTGGTCGAGGAGCATGCGGCCGGCTAGGATGTCATGGACCGGGCGGCCCGGAGTCTCCTCGTGGAGGAAAACGAACAGAACGCTCTGAAAATCCTCAGTTTTTCCTTGCGGTTGCGCAGTCGCCGCGGTTCAATCCGCGAGCCGAGGGCTGCTTAGATGAAGCTGTTTGGTTATCTTCCGGAGACCCTTTTCAAGCCCTTGTCCGGGCCGAAGAAGCACGTCTATTCGCGCCTGCTAATGCGCCTTTATGAGCGGGTCTATTCCGCGCGCATTCTCGAGACGCCGCTTAGGGAAGAGATCGTTAAGCAGATCGAGATCGGGCTCTCCGAGTTCGGCATCGGATCGATGGGCGACCTCTCGGAAGGCGATCCTGAAGAGGATCAGACCACAAGCCAAGCCCATTACCTAGCCTATTATCGATTGCGCGATACCGGTTGGCTCACGGAGGAAACCGAAAAATGGCGAACCTACGTGGACATGAACCCGGACGCGTTCATGGTCCTCGGGGCGATCTCCGACTTCGGCAACAGCCGCGTCCGCGTCGCAGGCGCGGTGGTCGACGTCAAGAACAACCTGGAGGCCGCGCACCGTGAACCGGAAACGATGGCCCAAGGCTTGGCCAATGCACACGACACGGCATTGCGGTTTGCCCGCAGCATGCGTCGCATCTTGGCCGGAATGCGCGAGATCGAGGACCGCATTTTGGGGAATCCGAACGCGGCGGCCATCCTCCGTACGTTCTTCCAGGACTTCGTCGACGGCCTCCTGATAGCCGACTACAAGCAGCTCAAGACGTCCAACAATCCGTACCGTCATCGCCGCACGATCGCGACGCTCGCCGGCGACATGCTCGCGGATGCCAATCAGCTTGGCAAAATCGCGCGCGCCTTACATCGAGCAGGGTGTCATGGGCGCAGGCTCCACGGTTGCCACGGCAGAGGAACGCGTCGTCGCCGAGCTCGAGAAGATCAAGAGCGTCTTTGAGGACGTCGGCCCCTTCATGGACAAGATCGAAGATTTCCGCGACCGTCTCGAACGCCGCATCCGCACCACCGTCCACTACATGGACGTCATGGGAGAGGGATCCGCTGAGCGGATCGTCCGGCTGATCGAGCAACTCTCGAAGATCGGGCGCGATGAAGTGGAGATCCGTCTTGGGTCGCCGGATGTGGGCCTGCCGATCACATCGCTTGCGCTGTACACGCCACCGCCTCCGAAGGCACCACCGGAGCGGACGCGCTTCAAGGTGCCGAAGCAGGATCCATATCTGCGCGCCTATGTCGAGGCCACGACCGAATTCGACCGGATGGTGCGCGTGTCCGACCAGAGGCTGCTCGAGTTCGCCCGGCGGCAGATGCAGGGCCGCGATGCCGTGTCGTCCGCGGAGATCGAGATCGAGAGCATTCCGGACCTCTTCGCCTACCGGGCGCTCCCGAACCTGGCTGCGGTCGGCCGCTCTGTGCGACTTGGCGAATTCACGATCAGGCTCGACGAGGGGCGCACCGCCAACGACTGGATCGACGTGACCGCCTTCCGGATCGAAAGAACGAGGACCACGGCCGATGCTGCGTGATCTTTCTAAACTCATCGACGACGCGGACTCCGAGGGACACGACGGCGACCAGTTGCAGAAGGAACTGCGGCAGGCGGCACAGTCGCTTTGGCGCGCGCAGTTCATCTATGAGAACGACTGGGGCATGAAGACCTCCTACGAAGTGCTCCGTCGCCACATGGGGTATTTCGAGAATCTGTTCGATGCGCTCGGGTACCGGGTCGTGGGCAGGCCGAACGACGGCTACGTCGGCCTGGTGGCGAACGAGCTGCCCCCTCGTCAGAGCATGAAGCTCGATGAGAGCCTTCTGCTTCTGGTGCTGCGGCTCCACTACGAAGAGGCGTTCACGCGGTTCGAGGCCAAGGAATTCGGCGAGGTTGAGGTCGAGAGCGAGCAGATCCTGCAGATCTACGAAGATCGCACGCATCGCGAGCGTCCGAATTTCGGAAGGGTGAAGGAAATCCTGGCCGGCTTCCGCCAGCGCGGCCTTGTCCGAATCGAGGATCGGGACGACAGGAACTTCACTCTGTTCCTGCGGCCCGCCCTGCCGATCGTGGTCTCCAAGGATACGCTAGGATCCCTCGAAGAGTTCGTGTCGCGCTCCATCCCGGCGACGGCAAAGACCGACGCCGCGAGCGAGGTGCAGGCGTGATCGAACTTCGTCGCATCATCCTGATCGATTGGTACTTGTTCCGGGCGCAGCAGGTCGATTTGCGCGGCATGACCGCCATCATCGGTCCGAACGGTGCGGGTAAATCGGCGATCATCGACGCCGTCCAGACAGTGCTCTCGGGCGCAAGTATGGCCAGCATCCGCTTCAATCCGAGCGCCCAGAGCAATGTCAGGAGCAAGCGGACTCTCCGCGACTACTGCCTCGGCGTTGTCTCGCTCGACGAGAAGGGCGAGCGTTCGGAGCCGACGCGACAGCATGCCTACACCTACATCATCCTGGTCTTCGAGGATCTGGCCGATGGCTCGGCGGTGAGCCTGGGCGTGGCTTTTTCGGCTTCGGCTTCGAGAAGCGACGAGTCCTGCGAGGCGCGCTTCATCGCCAAGGGCGCCATGGCAAAGGACGACATACTCGCGGCGGTCGGCGACGACGAGGTCGAGACACTGCAGTGGCACGCCGTACGCACCGCGTTGCGAGCGCGACATATCGAGGTCGACGATGCGTTCTCAAGCGCTACCGACTTCGTGGCGGAATCGCTCAGAGCTCTATCGCCGGCAGGGTTTCCGCTCGATCCACGGCGCTTCCAGAAGGCATTCCGGAACGCGCTGCTGCTGAAGCCGGTGGACAATCCTACGGATTTCGTCCGGAACTACGTCCTCGACGTTCAGCCTCTCCAGGTCGACAGACTTCGGCTCGGAATCGAACACTGGCGGTCATTGACCCGTCGCATCGAGGAGTTGAGGGCCCAGAGCGCCAGCCTAGCCGGAATCCTTCGCATCGTCGGCCGTGCCGTGGAAAACGAGAAGGTTATCGCAACCAATAGCTGGCAGATCGCGCGCCTGGAATGGGAGAAGTTCTGCCGGGAAGCCAGGCGGCAGGAAGAGGTCATCGCGCAGTTTCGGAGCGTGGCAGGTAAGGCAGAGGTCGAGGCGGCCGCGGCCGCGGCCCGACATGCCGCGCTCGAGGCCGAGCATAAGACCGTCGAGCTGTCGATCAGGACCAGCGACGCCGAACAGCTTGCCCAGATGTACGAGTCGGACAAGGCCGCAGCGCTGAGCCAGCGTGCCAACGCCATGGCGCCGCTCAAGGACATCGAAGGCCTTATCGCGTCGATCAAGAAGGCCGTCGAACTCAATCTGCTGGTTCGTCGTGACGATCTCCTGCATGCGCTGCTGAGCGCGGTCGTAGTCGCTCGGGGAAGGGCGCCACTTTCCGAATGGGACAAGACACTGCCGGGCGACTGGAAAGATAGCGCTTCGCATCTCGACGCGGCGCTGGGCGCCGTGGACCAGGAGAGACTTGCGGCGGTCCGGAAGTCGTTCTCGGACGCTCATTTCACGGCCCGCGTCGCGACCAAGGACCTTCAGGATCGCATCGACCAGATCGACAGCAATCTGAAACGGATGGACCAAGGGCTCAGCCCTATCGAGCGTGGCACCCGGAATCTGATAGATCAGCTTCGTTCGCATGGCATCGAGGCCGAGCCGCTGTGCGATCTGGTGGAAATCCGCGACGACAAATGGCGGATGGCGGCCGAGGCCGTCCTGGGGCGCTCCCGTGAGGCGCTGATCGTCGAGCCCAGTCGGGCCGTCCGAGCCCTGGAGATCTACCGGCAAGGCGGCGAATATTCGTTCCAACACGCCGAAGTCATCAACACGACGAAGACCGACGGTACGCGCCCCGCCGAGAAGGGGTCGTTGGCGCAGATCATCAGCACGGAAAACCGGCATGCCCGGGCTTTCCTCAATTATAGGCTGGGCCGGCTGATGATGGTAGAGACCATGGACAGGATGGTCGCCGCCGAGAACGCCATCACGCCTGACCGGATGATGCAAGGTGGCCGTACGGTTCGAAGGCTTCCCAAACCTGAACACCTCAAGCTCGGGCGTGCCACACAGGGGCAAATGCGTCAGCAGCTCGAGACCGAGCGAAAAGACCTCACGATGCAGCTCGCTGAGCGGGCGCGCGAGGTTGGCCTACTGGAAGAAGAAGCACGGCTGTTCGAGGACATGTTTGCCCGCTTCCAGAAGACGATCGAAGCTGGCCTGACCTGCTCCGAATGCGGAGCCGACTTGGCTGCTTTCGACCGCAAGCTCGCCGAGATCGGCAAAAACATCGAGGATGCCAAGCGGAATCGCGACCCCAAGCTCGTTGCCGATCTGGAGCGTCTCGCGGGTGAAGTGGTGACGGCGGGCCGTAGGAAATTGGAGACGCAGAAGGCCTTTGACGCCGCGAAGAGCGCGCGAGATAAGGCCGAGGGCGCGTACGATGACTACATGCAAAAGAATAGCACCACCGCGCGTGGAGCTCGACGGGACCGTGCACGTCAGATGCGTCAAGATTTCCCGCAATCGACGGCGATGCGTGACTACCGTCCGGAAGTCGCCAGAATGGCGACGGAAGCGATACCGAACCTCATCGACGGGCTGACCGCGGACAGAGAGACTCGCTCTACGACAAGGCGATCCAGCCTGATGCGCGAAATGACCAACGCGATGAACAAGCACGGTCAGGATTTCCATGTCGTGCCGTCGTTCACCGCTGAAGAGGCAACGCCGACGGCAGTAGAGCAGTGGGCGGCGACCGAAAAGGAGCGGCTCGATGGGGACGAGCTAGTCCAGTATGAGGAGCAGTGCCGGAACGCCGCGACCGAGATGACCTCGGCCTTCCGAGACGATCTCCTTCATCGGCTGGATGACGCCTTCATGGGCATTCGAAACACCCTGAAGGAGCTCAATCGCCATCTGGAAGATCGCCAGTTCCACGGGCGGGACTACTACTCGTTCAAAGCGCTCGATGCGCCAACTCATGTCGACATGATCGAGCTCGTCGAAGAATCCCGAAAGCCTGAATTCAACCTGCCGCTCTTCGGCGACCGGAGCGGGGACGCGAATTCCCCGATGATGCGCGCGGTCCGCCAGATCGAGGAGATACTGTCGAATCCAGAGGCGCGGACGGAGGATATCGAGGACCCGCGCAAGTATTTCAATTTCGAGCTCTACATCAAGGATGCCCAGGGTACGATCCGGTCGTCTCTGACGAGCCGCGCGGGCACTGGATCCGGAGGCGAAGGCCAGTTGCCGTTCTACATCGCCATCGGTGCCTCGTTGGCCGCCACATACCAGAACCGGCGAACCGGGGAGAGCGGACTGTCTCTCGCGATCTTCGACGAAGCATTTAATCGGCTGGATACGAAGGCGATCGGCCAGTGCTCGGACTTCATGCGGGCCCTGGGACTCCAAGTCGTGTTGGCCACACCCGACGAAAAGCGTCACGTGTTCATGGAAGTGGTCGACACCGTCGTAAACGTGAATCGGCTGGGCAACCAGGTGATGATCGACACCGAATTCTTGACCGAGAAGGCTCGCGACGCGATCGTTGCTATCGACCCCTACCGCAAGGGCTTCGACGTGTTCAAGTCCGAGCGGATCGCGGCCGAGAAGGCCGAGGCTATCCCGCGGGACCAGGCCGCTGAATGACCGACGTTCGGATGACAGATGCCGGCGTCGAACTGCTCGAACGGCTGCTGGAGCGGAGCGAGCGCAACCCTTATCGCTCGTGGTCAGCTTCTGCAGCTCCAGACTATGACCGGCTTTCGACCGCGCAGCAAATGAGCCGCTTCCATGATCAGATCACCGCGGCCGAAAGGTTCGGTTCTGTCGAGGTGAAATGGGGCAAGAGGGACCAGGGCCATCTGATCGAGCGCGTCGTCGTCCGCGACGCTGAGCTGCTCGCCAGGCATCTCGGCCGCCCGACTGCTCCGGCGACCGCGCAGCGCGTCAGGGACGAATTGCTTCCGGTCGCGGCGACCGGAGAACCGTGGGTCATCACCTTGTTGGACGACATGACGGCTAGGTGGGCCCGCAGCGAGGCGGCTTATCGCCTGACGGCCGGCCAAGTCGATGCAGCCAAGGAGTTCTTCAGCTTGCTGGCGTCCATCTCGCGAGAGGAGGCCAGAGGGCTGGACGCGCGCACCTTCTCTAAAAAGGCGACGAACGACACCAAGGCCTTCGATAGGCACGCTTCGCGGCTTGCCGCGGTTCTCGGTGTCCGGATCGGGCAGCCGGGCGCGGCTGCCGATGTTGTCTGGACGCACATCGGACTCGAGCGGTTCAGCCATCCCATTCATTTGAGGGGGCCTGTCGCCGTTGGGGAGGCTGACGGTCGCCTGGTCGATGGCCGGGCAAGGCCGTTCGCGTCCATTCATCCGGAGATGCTGCAGCAACTCTCGGTCTTGGAGCGTCCGACGACGATCCTAACGATCGAGAACTATGCGAGCTTCAATCGGCAAGTCCGGGAGATCGAGGACGGCAGCCTGATCGTGTATACCGGCGGCTTCCCGGCGGCTGGAGTCGTCGAATTTCTGGCAAAGGTTCTTACGGCAGTGGCGGCCGAGGTGCCGTTCCTTCATTGGGGCGACGTAGACGCCGGCGGCGTGCGAATTTTCAGGTACCTTGAGGAAAACCTGCCGCGTGGGCCGCGACCGCACCTGATGACTAAGGATCTGGCCGAGAAATCGGGCCAGCCGGCGGATGCGGATCCGAGCTTGGCCTCGATCGCAAGGTCCGACAGCGCGCTGCGCGAGTTGGCGGATTGGCTTGCGTTCGGATCGGATGTGCGCCACTTGGAGCAGGAGGCGCTGGATCCGGAGCGCCCATGGGCCGACGTCACCGCCTCATGAATCGTTCGTACGTGTCCTCAAGGGGCGTTCCTTCAGACCACGATTTTGGCTCCGCATCTGCCAGATGGAGCAACGTGTAGGCGGTGTCGTACTTCTCGCTCCGGAACGAATGCTCTTTGACGCGTTGATTGAACCACACTCCGGCAGCGTGATCGACGCCGCTCCGGACTTCCGGCGTGAACTGCTGCTGCGCGACGGCGGATCCGGCTGGAAGCTCCACAGGGCCCCGGCTTGTGCGGATGAAGTTGCCGCTCTTGAAGGCCGCGTCGCTAGACCACGCCCAATTGACGTACCCGTCGATGGAGTTGACAAATACCGCTCGCCTCTCCGTGTACCTGAGCCATCGCAGGACCGCGGCGACCAATGAAACTTCGTAGCGCGTCGCGCAGTTGCCGATCGCGTCGAAGTCTGGCTTGTCTCTCGGCGCGATCTGCTTGCGGAAATCGTCCAACGGCATCAACAGCCATGAGGCGAACTCGTTCGCCTCGCGCTCGACTTCGATCTTCGTTCGGCCATCCACATCGGCTTCGCTTGAATGGATGCCGTTCGGATATTTCTTCCTGTGGAGCAGGAAATGGCCGAATTCATGGGCGATAGTGAACCTTCGCCTTCCCGGCGACTGTCCCTTGCCGTAAGCGATGCCCCAGCGAGTTCTGGATTCGGCTGGGACGAGAGCGCCAGCGAATCCCTCGAGGTCTTCTTCTTCTACCTTCACGATAGGATCGCCGGGAAACATCTGGGCGGTCGTTTCCATGGCGAGCCGGCCGACGTCGAAGCGGTAACGGTTGGGCGGGTTGGCCAGGTTCAACATCTGGTTGAAGTGGTTCGCCCACCTCTGCAGTCCCCAGCCCTCGGAGTTCATGGCTATTTATCCAATGCCTTTGCCAATCGGCGGAGCTGAGCGCGGGCCTCTGGCGACATGGCTTCGTATTCCCGAAAGAATGCCTTGTCCTCGGCCGTTTCCAAATTCTCGGTGGGATCCCCGCCAAGAAGATAGTCGACGGTGACGTTCAAAGCTTTCGCCAAGCCTGCAAGTTTCTCCCCGGAGGGGCGGGGGAGGTCGCGGTTCTCCAGTTCCCAAAGGTAAGATTTGCTCAGACCTGCCTGAGGCGCGAGCTGATCTAACGTCAGTTTTGCCTTCTTCCTCAATGTCTTAATGCGATCTCTGAGCGTCTCAGCCACGCGGTGCACCTTCGCTTTCGCATGTTCGGAGTAGCACCATATCCTGTCCTTGACTGGCAGCAAAGAGTTTTGTATGTTCGGAGTAGACGTACTTAATGTGGCGCGAAAGCAAATCAGATTTTTAGCCTTCCCGCCCAACCTGGAACCTGGACGATGGGCTTCGCCGCCAATGTCACGCGAGAGATCGACCGGTTTCTCCAGCAGTCCTGCCCGCAGCCGGATTTGATCCTGAGCGCGCTGGAGCGCACGGGCCTTTGCTCGGTCCGAGATTACGTGCCGGAGGAGCGTGTATGCGGACGCGGCGATCGGGTCGGCGGGTGCTGGCTGGTGCTCTCCGGGCGTGTCGAGGTCCGTTCTGACGAGCAGAACGTCGCTTTCAGGGATGCCGGAGAACTCATCGGCGAGCAGGGGCTCCTTCATTTCCTCTCCGGGAGGGCTGCCAGCCGCACCGCCGACATCAAGGCCGTCGGGCCCGTGCGGCTGCTGTGCATCGACGCGTCATTTCAGGAAAAGCTGCGGGACGACGAGAAGGTCGCGTGGATGCAGACGTTGGCGGTGGTCATCAACGACAAGCTCGAGCAGGCCACGCGTGCTCGCTCCGAGCTTCGCGGCTTGGCGACGGAACGAGAGCTGCTGCTTCGCCGGTTCGCCGACGGTGACGCGCTCGGTCTCGTCAAGATGGCCGCTGGCGGGGAGGCGCCGCCGGTGCAGAGCCGTCGGGCCATCGTCTATTTCAGCGATCTCGCCAACTTCAGCACCTGGGCCGCAGATAAGCAGCCGATCCAGGTGGCGCGACATCTGCGCGAGCTCGCCAAGATTCAGATCGATGCAATCCGCGATGCCGGTGGCCAGATCGACAAGTTGATGGGTGACGGATTGATGGGCTTCTGGTTCATCGACACGACCGATCGCGAGCGCGCCGAACCGTTGGCTGTGATGCGGTGCTCGACCCTCATCGCCGAGAAGTGCAGCAGCTACTTCGCCGAACATGAACTCGACCTTGCGATCCGCATCGGGCTGCACTGCGGAGACGTGGCGTTCGGCGATTTCGGCGCCGACAACAGGATCGCGGTTACGCTGTTGGGAGCCGCCGTGAACATCGCCGCGCGCTATGAGCAGGCCAAGTCCGCTGAGCTCGGTGGCATCCGCGTGAGCCCTGAATTGCGCGAGCTCATGATCGGATCAGGCGCGAAGCCCGACGGTTTCCGCAAGCCGGTACAGGTGGAAGTGAAGCACGGCGTCTCGCTCGACGTCTATTCGATCAAGGAGTCAGCAGATGTCATGGAATGAAGATCGCGCGAAATCCCGCATTCGCGAGCACGTCAAAACGGTGCCAGCAGTCGACCGCCATGTGGTCCTCGACAGCGCTATCGTGGAGAAGCGCGGGATGCTGAGCCGCATGCCGCTGAGCCAAGCGTTCCTTGTCGAAGGCGCGCATGTGTACGGCGAGCTTTTGGATTTCGAGACTCTGGTCGCCGATCGGGGCCAGGAAACCGAAGCGGCACACCGCCGGCTCCTGGCCTTCTTGCACATGCACTACCGCGTGTGGGATTCGCTTGTCGATGGGGACGATGGCGATCGGGTGGATTACCACGGCGCTCGACTGCACGCCGTCATCACGTCGCCGGCTGGCGACCCGGCCGCTCAGATAGAGCGTGCTGTAGCGCTCGCTCGGAAGCTCACCGAGGCGGCGCAACGGGTTGGTCAAGCCCATGGTTTCCCGTCGCGCATTCGTTTAGGCATCGACCATGGAAAGTGCCTGGCGATGACCACCGGCCGTGGGGCCCATGAGAAGGACACGCTGTTTCTCGGGCGTCCCGCAAATCATGCAGCTAAGCTCGTGGCGGCGGGAACCGAGCAGGGCATCTTTCTGACCGAGACGGCTCAGAAGCGGGTCGCGGCGGGAGCCGTGCGAAAGTCTGCTGGCGTGATGACGCTGGACGAGGCCTACGTTCAGGGGGCGGTGAGGAAGTACGGCTTCGACAGCCTCGACCGGACTGCGTCTGCGGTCGCTCTCGATTCCGCGGAGCCGATGTTTCGGTTCAAGCGTCCGGCGTTGCCGCTGTCCACAGTCAAGTTCAGCGAACTCGCGCCGGCGAATTCGGTCCGCATGGGCATGGCGTCGATCTTTGCGGACATCGATGGGTTCACCAATTTCGTCGACCAGGCAATCCACGGCGGATCCGACAAGATCCGTGAAGCTGTAAAGGTGGTGCACGTGATCAGGGAAGAGCTCAACGCCGTGCTCAAGGAGGACTTCGGCGGCAAGCGCGTGCGCTTCATCGGCGACTGCATTCACGGCTGCGTGGCGGAAGGCGAGCGCGCTGATGACCCGGCAAAGACAGTGCGGCGGGCCGCGTTGTGTGCCGCTGCGATGAGATCGTCCTTCGACCTCTGCTTGGGGATCGTCGGATCGGGAGCTGCAATCGATCTCGCGGTCGGCATCGAGTACGGGCAGACGCCAATGACGCGCCTAGGATCTCGAGGTGACGAGAGCGTGCGCTGCGCAGCGAGCAAGGCGACGATCGAGGCGGAGCGGACGCAGCAGGCCATTGAACACGGCGGAGTTCGCCTCGGCACGGTCGCGTCGAGCGTGGCGGATCAGGCAGTCCGCAAGCACTTCTCGTCCGGCCGGTTGATGTCGTTCGATTCGGCGTCCGATCTGCTTTGGACCGCGCAGGCGCCGGCCGTGCAGATCTTGCGGAATGAACCTGCAGCACGCCCGCATGCGGCACCGAAGAAGCCTTTTCGGGGCTGATTGGCGCAGAGCATGTCCCTGGTCGCGCTCGCTCGCTGCTGTCCGACGTGGGCGGATTTCCGCCCCGTCCATGCGTTTGAGGCGCAGGTGGACGTCGTCGCAACGCGTAGCAGTGGTGCGTTTACCAGGGTCTTCGAGCTAAGGGTCGTGCAGGTTGCAGACCAGATCGCGGTATTTGAGCGGCCAGTGGGCGGCACTTTGCCGGCCTGCTGCCCGGAGCGTCATATCAATCCCGACGGCTCCTTTTGCATCGGACTACGTGCGGGAGACGGCATAACGGGGGCCAGCGCCACTGCTTGGTGGGAAAAGCTGCACGTGTTCATTCTGTGCCAGGAGACCGCAGCAGAAGCCGGATTCTGGCCTGGCGAAGCGCAGCTATCTCACGGTGAAGCCGCCGAGATAGAACTCGCCGCCGAGCGTGCCGCCGACCAGCTCGGGCTACAGTCAGTCTACCGCGAAGCTGTCGCGTTCGGATCGGGACCAATCGCGTCCGGGCTCGCCAAGATCAACCAGAAGACCGGAATGCTGCGGAACGGACGAAGCGCATGTATCTGCGGTCGTACCGATCGGCACCGGCGACCTCTTCTTCGAAGAGAGTGCCATCGTTGTGGTCAGGGCTGTCCGGTCGTGCTCGAGCACTGGAGGCGCATCAAGGTCGCCGAATATTGGCGCGGGCTTCGCGGCCAAGCGTGCTGTGGTACCATGCGCGAATGTCCGTTGAAAAAGGCCGGACCGACTGATGGTACTGCGATCAGCCGAGGAACGGGAGCGTGATCAAGTTCGCCGAACTGACCACGACGGAAGCGGTGAGCACCGCAGAAGCTATTGAGACCCTTCGGCCGTTGCCTTGGGCGAGATTGCTCCTCAACCGGATCGAAGATGGCGGTGGTTTAACCACGGAAAATATGTCCGCGCTGTTCGAGGCGCGCTTCGGACAGGCGCTGCATGACTGCGGCATCACTCCGGTATACGAATATGCGGCGGGGGTCGGTGAGACTAGCGTTGATTTCGCCTGCGGAGTTTGGAACGTCGAACTTCTCTCGTTCGACGAGACAGACGCGGCGAAGGCCGCCTCCTGGGAGGAAGGATCGACCTTCGGCAAGTCGCTCTCTTCGCCTGCGCCGCCAACGGCTGACGAGGCTCAGCTCGACGAGGCGGAGCGGCAGCGCCGAAGTGATCTGCGGAAGCAAAGTCCCGAAGGAGAGACACTGAAGGGGATCGAGAGGATCGTCGGCAAAGCGCAGAATGACGGGCAGCCGTCCAAGTTCCCCGCGCCAGACGGCGCGAGGCGATCAATGCTGGTCGTTGATGCTCGGACTTTCGGACAGATTGATCGTTGGGATTGCCGGCAGATAGCCTATGGTGCGGACGCCGTGCCTGAATGGGCGAGGTATCGATGGATCGCCGATGACGGGCGAGAATTTCCAATTGCCGGCGCGTTTGATGCGCGCAACCGGATGCGGGGTGCGCGGCTCTTTCGAGAGCGAGTCCACTTCCTTGGTATCGTTTCCGAGGAAACCTACGAACGCGAAGAGCTGCAGTATTTCATTCGCTTCTATCACAACCCCGCGCTGTTCGCATCGAAGGAGGATGCGCTCGCAGCATTGCGAACTTTTCCGCTATTCCAGCCGGAAAAGACACGTGCTCGTCGTCCGGATCTGTTTGTCCACGAAGCCTTCGAGGCGCAGGGAGCGACGGTTCAGTTTGGCGTTGTGACCGACGGGAGGATTGTCATCTGCAGAGTCCACGGCGACACTCTTGAAGATATCGAAGAGCGCGGTCTTCGGCCTGGCTCCGAGGAGATGGTTCAAGCATTTGATCGACACAAGGACCTGCTTCGCCGGCTTGCGCTGGAGAAGGCTAAGCGAGATCTGGTCGAACGCGATGGCACCATTTTTCTGGTACCCAGGGATTTGAGCTTGCTTCCGGTCCGGGCGCCGCGCGCTTAAAATCGAGTCACTCCTAAAGCTTAAAGCTAGGGATCGAGTCACTCTTACCGGGGACTTGAGCTACGCGCACAGCGACCGCCAGGCGCATTTGACGCTGCGCAAAGTCAAAAAGACCCCCCTTGACTCCTTCGCGCTCGCGCCTGGTCGTCAGAAAAAATCAGTCGAAATAACCGTGCAGCATCAGCGGCCTATGAAATCGAGTCACTCTTAAAGGAGGCGATCGAGTCACTCTTATAGAGGAATCGAGTCGCTCTTTCGGTGTCCGCGCACAATTTGAACTCACTGGTGGGCCCGGCAGGACTCGAACCTGCAACCAGACCGTTATGAGCGGCCGGCTCTAACCATTGAGCTACAGGCCCCGCTGCGGGCGACCGCTCAAAGACGGCCGGCAACGGTGCGCGGCCCGTTTACAGGATAGCCGGCATTCCGGCAATGCCAATTGAAAGAGGCGATTGGGTCCCGCTTTGGCGCTCGCGTCGCTTTATCGGAGCAAAGCTGGAGGGGCCCTTAAGACGTACGGGCTGTCAAGCATGGAAGCGCTGAGCTGACCGAGACAGCCCAGCCTTGCGAAACGGAGTTGACACGGCTCAAAGAGATGCAGGCCAAAACTCGCGAGAGCGATCTTCAAATCTAAGGTCGTAAGGTTGTAAGAAAACGGCGCATTGAAAACTACCATACGCGCGTGAATGTAACCGACCATCTCTCGGACCACGGCTCCGTTCTTCTGTTCGACAAACGCCTGGTCGTTCTTGCGGTAAGGCCGGCATTCTAGGCCGGTCATTCCGACAAGATCGATCTCCTCCACGAGGCGTTCGGCCACGGAAGGTCCGATTGTCAGACGTAGACCATCGTCGGTTCGGGCAACGCGGAGTCTGAGGCCTTCGTGCCTATCCATGACATGGGCAAGGCCATGCTCGAGCACTCGGATATTCAGGATTCCGCCGGGCAAGAAGAACAGATCGCCGATGCACGTGGAGGCGAGCAGGCCAAGGGCTACATGGTGGCCTGGGTCATCGATCGCGCCGATGCAGGCGCCACCAGATGACATTGGTGATTCAAACTCATCGGTTCGACGCTGATCGTAAGCGCAGCTCTGCGGCGCTTTAATTGGCGCTTGACGTCTGTTTGATCACGGTGTGTCCTGGCACGGCATCGTCAACTTAATCGACCGCCGAGCCGAAGGAGGCGATTCTCAGAGGTCGAGAGTCGGCGATAGCGCTTGTCATGGAGATCTCGCGCCAAGTCGCAAAGGCTCGCTCGCGCGAAGCACGACGGAAGTCGGCGGTGGCGGCTCCGGGATAGGGGATGTGGAAAAGGTTCGCGACCTGATCGTGAACGGACAGAAACCGTTGAGCCTGACGGGACGATTTGAAGCGCGTCATGATCCGCTCGCGTCGCCGCGTCGGCTGATGAGAATTCTCGGCCCGATTGTTGAGAGCTTTGTGCTGGCGATGTTCGACGTGTAAGCCCATCTTCGCCCTCGCAGCGCCGTACGAACGCAGCTTATCCGTGATCATAACGCGCGGCGGCGTGCCGGCGGATTTCAAGAGCTTCTTCATGAGCCGCTGCGCAACGCGCGAGTTTCTTCGGCGCTGGATCAAGACGTCAGGAACGAAGCCACTCTGGTCGACAGCGCGCCAGAGCCAATGTTGTTCGCCCGCGATCGAGATAACGACTTCGTCCAGATGCCATTTGTCACCGCGAGGGGGAGTGCGCTGGCGGATCCGATCGGAGAACGGCTTGCCGAATTTCCGTCCCCACTGGCGCACGGTTTCATAGGTCACGCCAATGCCACGCGCCGCCAGCATTTCCTCGACCATGCGCAAGCTTAAGGGAAACCGGAAATACAACCAAACGGCATAGCTGATCACTTCCGGTGGGAAGCGATGGCGGCGATAAAGAGGGGCCCGGGCGGTCGGCATGCCGGTCGTCTACCCCATCGGCCACCCCTATTCGTTAACTTGACGGTGCCCTCTGACCTCATCTGGCTCAAGCCGAAAGGCTGCACCGAATCGAAGCCGAACTCCTTCACAAATTGCGCAGATCGCTTCCTCAACATGGTTCAACGCTCGTCAGCTCGACGTAAGCTAAATGTCTTAGAGGCTGCAACGTTCGATGTGGGCCGAGAGGTCGCATAATTTGCTCAGTCCGACAAGGAGCAGGAAATGGATCCCTTTGATGCAGGGCAGGCTCAGCGCGGTAATGGCAGCACCGAATCTTCCGGCCGCGAGGACCGGGAAGGTGAGGAGGCGCAGTGGGTTGGAGTCTTGACCCACGCGGTGCTCGCCGCTGACGATCCGGCAAATCTCGGGGATTCTGCTCCTGCGGAGGGGGGGCACGACCAGATGCTGGAGGAGTGGGCTGCCGAAGAGGGGCAGAACCCGCTCGAGGATCGACAAGAGGCTGTAAGGCGAGTGAATGCTTGGAATCAGGGCGAGCTGAATCTTGCAATGCTGCGCCTCACCAGCCTGCCTCCACTTCCAGCCGGGCTCCACTCGCTCGACGCGTCCTTCAACCGGCTGACCAGTCTGCCCGAGACTCTCCCTGACGCGCTCAATTCGCTCAATGTTAATGGGAATCAGTTGGTCAGCTTGCCCGCGCTTCCGGCCGGGCTCGCCTTGCTGGACGTGTGGAGCAATCGGCTCACCAGCCTGCCTGAGACCCTCCCGGCCGCGCTCGAGGGCCTCAACGTCGGCAACAACCAATTGACGAGCCTGCCCGAGGCCCTCCCGGCCAGGCTCGAAAGCCTTGACGTTAGTGTAAACCAATTGACGAGCCTGCCCGAGACTCTCCCGGCCAGTCTCGGAAGCCTTGACGTTGGTGTAAACCAATTGACGAGCCTGCCCGAGACTCTCCCGACCAGTCTCGGAAGACTTTACCTTAACGATAACCAGCTAACCAGCCTACCCACGGGCTTGCTAACGCAGTTGGGGGCTGCTGCGGAGGTGGTTGTGTCTGGCAATCCGCTGCCCCAGGAGATGCTGATGAACCTGGACACAATCCAAAGTACCGATGGGTATGCCGGCCCGAGGGTCGTCTTTGATTTGTCTGAGACGCACGAAGATCAGTGGGAGGACGCCGCCGTTGCGCCGTTTCCTCTCGAGACAGTAGCTGCGGAGTCTCTTCCCGAGGCAGTAGCGGACTGGCTCAACGGGGATCCGAAGGAGGGCGATCCCGAGGTGGTGGCCAAGTGGCAGAGCTTTGCAGAAGAACCCGGTGCCCAGCAATACGCAGACTTCCTCAACGGGCTGCGGAATACCGTGAACTCTGGGAACGAAGGATTCCAGCAGGGGGTGGCCAATGATCTGCGGCAGGCAGCGGCCAACCCGCAATTGCGCGCGCAGTACTTCCAGCTTGCTCTTGACGCCAACGAGAGCTGCGCGGATCGCAGAACTTTGACCTGGAACGGCATGCAAACCGCGCGCCTGATCGCCAACGTCGAGAACGGGCTCTATGACAATAACGAGGGGGTAGCGGCCCTCGTTGATCTAGGCCGTGTCATGTTCCGCTTGGAGGCACTGGGGGGGATCGCGCGCGAGAAGGTCCAATCGCTCCGCACAGGCGGCACCATCAACAACGTCGACGAAATCGAGGTCTACCTTGCCTATCAGGCCACGCTGCGCGAGCGGCTGGGGCTGCAGCACATCGCCCCGGACATGAACTACTTCTACGACTCTCACCTCACCGAGGAAGACATTGACAGGGCTGAGACGTCTGTGCGGAGCAAGGAGGCGACGGGGTTCGCCGACTATTTGGCGACGGACTGGAAACCTTGGGACGATGTGGTGCTCCGCATTGAACCGGAACACCATGCCACGATGGAGGAAAAGCTCGCCGATGCCTTGGAGGAGGAGTTCCCGGGCCGACTGAAGCAAAAGCTCGTTGAAGCGGGACTGATCGGCGCTGAGGCCGATGTCGTTGCGGATGCCGAGCGGGAGTTCGGACCCCAGGTCAGCAAGGACATCGCTCGCGAGATCAAGGGTGCTCTGAGGGACACGGTGCTCAACAAACGCGGCCTCAGTCTGTGAAGCGGCGTCTGCTGCTTGACCACGCGGTCCTTCATCCAGATCGAAGGATCAAGCAACTGCCTGAGCGAGGTATTGGTTCAACCGCAGCGGCGGAAACTGAACTGCGACGGCTGATCAGCCATTATGCTGTGAAGCGGCAGTAGTGCTTTGGCAAGACCAAGGCCGTGACCGCCACGGCCCGGAAGATCGCAGTTCTGTTCTACAATGCTGTGCGATACGGAATGGACTATGTCGATCCCGGGGCCTCGTCCTACGAGACGCGCTACCGGACGCGAGTGGTCAACAATTTGCAGCGGCGTGCCAAGGCATTCGGCTTTGTTCACCTGCCCTTGGAGCCGAAAGTAGATGCTGCCGTTTCTTAGGAATCGTTCTCAAGCGTCAGCTCCCCGATCTTGGCGTGCAGCGTTTTCACGTCCCCCGCGGGCTCGCTCGTTCTGTTGCCACCGCGAGGACCAAAGACCTCGGCCGCCGCTTCCTGAAGCTGGGACTTCCACTGCGTGATCCGGTTCGGATGCATGTCGAAATGCTCAGCCAGCTCGGCCAGCGTCATCTCGCCCTTGATCCTTGATCGCCGCTAACGCCACCTTGGCCTTGAATGCGAGTGCGTGCTGCCGGCGGGCTCGTCTGCTCATCGTCTCTCCTGATTCGCGGGACAATCTTGCCCGCCGTCAGGCAGAAACTCCACTCATCGCCCTGTCCAGATTTCCGGAGCCAGCTCTTTCTGTTCTACGCGCTACCCGACATAGGCATCCGTCTGACGCCGTTCGAGACTTCCTGGCTAGCGCTCGCATTGTGGGGCGGTGCTTATCAAACGGAGGTCTTCAGGGCCGCATTCGAAGCTGTGCCGAAAGGCGAAGTGACGGCAGCTCGCGCTCTCGGCTTGCCGGCGTTCCAGACCTTTCTTGACATCACACTCCCGATCGCGTTGCGCATCGCGATCACCGGAACAACAACCACGGCGATCACGCAGTTCAGGTCGTCCTCCTTCATGATCGTCGTCGGCTATCAGGAATTGACCTATGTCGCCAACCGGATCGTGTCAGATACGTTTAAAGTGTTTGAGACCTTCGGAATCGCTTGTCTCATGTACCTGCTGGTGTGCAGCATCCTAAGCGCTTTGTCTCGTACGTTCGAGCGCAGGCTCGCGGTTCCGGGGCTGGGAGTAGTTAAATGACCAACTGGGTTTGGCCTGTCACCCTTTACCTTGGTAAGAGCCTTTTGGTTACTTTGTGGATCTCGCTGCTCACCGTCATTTTGGCGACAATCCTTGGTCTCCTGATCGCGGCGCTGTCGCAAAGCACGCTCACGTTCGCGCGCTTTGTCGGACGGCTTTACGTTGAGTTGTTCCGCGGCGTGCCGTCGCTTATGATACTCCTCTTCGTGTTCTTTGCCCTTCCGCAAATTGGTCTCCGCACGGGCCCACTCACGGCCGCAATAATCGGATTGGGGCTCTGGGGCGGGGCGAACATCGGTGAGGTCTTTCGAGGCGCCTTGGATTCAATTCCACATCGCCAAGAGCAGGGCGCCCGAGCGCTTGGCTTGAGCGCAACGGAAGCGCTTGTGTTCGTCATTTTGCCACAAGCATTTCGGCGTGCGTTGCCGCCCTACGTCGGGCAGCTCACCGTTCTCGTCCAGGCGAGTGCACTGACGTCCGTTGTTGGGGTGTCGGATCTCTTGGGATCGGCGCGTCAAATGATAGAAAGACTAGCGTATGTCGGAACCGGAGACTCACACGCCATCGAGATCTATCTGGGCGTGCTGAGCATATTCTTTGTGATCTGCTACGCGTTGAGCGGGCTGGCCAGTATGATCGAACGCTGTCTTCGAGTCTGAAAACAATTCCTAGTCGATCGAAACCTTCTAGGGAAAGGCAATTGCGCCGTTTGAGCGAACCCGCTCGACTCCATCGAGCGCTTTGCGCGGAGACATGTTCTAGGGTCTGTACCTAAATAGCGCCACGTGATTCTCTTGCCTACGTGTTGATTCGGGGGCGAGAGAATGCGCGCTGGTTTGTTTTGGCTGAACGACAGGCAATGGGCGCGTATCGAACCGCATCTGCCGAGGGGACTGACGGGGCCGGATCGGGACGACGACCGACGCATCGTCAGCGGCATCATTCACATGCTGCAATCGGGTGCACGATGGCGTGATTGTCCACGTGAATACGGCCCTTACACGACGATCTACAATCGCTTCAATCGCTGGGCCAAGCGAGGACGATGGTGCGCAATCTTCGAAGCGCTGGCCAAGCCTGGCGAAGACGGCGTCGTACTGTCGCTCGACTCGACCTCGATTAAAGCTCACCGGTGTGCCTCCGGCGGAAAAGGGGGGAGCACAATCAAGCAATCGGCCGCTCGCGCGGAGGCCGCACGACAAAAATCCATGCGCTGAGCGATCCGCTCTGCCGGCCGGTCGTCCTGCATCTGACTCCAGGCCAGGATGCCGATATCGCTGCGGCTCCCGATGTCCTGGCGCTCGCGCCACCCATGAGCGTGCTCCTCGCCGACAAAGGGTATGATGGCGACAAGCTTCGCGGCGCAATCATTCGTCGCGGCGCCAAGCCCGTAATCCCCAATAAATCTAACCGTGTCGTCATCCATCGCTTCAACAAACGCGCCTACAAAGGACGAAATGTCATCGAACGCTGCTTTTGCAGGCTCAAGGACTTCCGGCGCATCGCCACGCGATATGACAAGCTCGCCCGTAATTTTTTGGCCGCTGTTCATCTCGCCGCTCTCGTCGCATATTGGCTCAATTGAGTCTGGACCCTAGTTCAAGCAAAGCCCAAACTGCACCGAGAGCGCGCCCACGCCAGTCAGATCATCGCCTAAAAAGCGGCCGTGCGGACGGCCAGAGTCGAATCCTCTTGGTCTGGACTCGCATCATCATACCGGACGGCAACTCGATCGTGCTGGAGCGCCAGCCGGGCGCCGACAGTGGTGGTTATGCCGGACTCGAGGACGATGTCGACAACCACTGGGGCATGCTATTCAAGGCCGCCGTTCTCTCGACCATGCTCAGCGTCGGAGCAGAGGCGGCACGAGCCAAATGAGAACAACCTCGTTCAAGCGATCCGTAGCGGTGCGTCCATCAGCATCAGCCAGACCGGCCAATTGGTCGTGCAGCGTCAGCTCAACATCCAGCCGACGCTGACCATCCGGCCAGGTTTCCGGTCCGCGTGATCGGCACGCGCGATTTGGTGCTGGCGCCCTACAGCAATGGAGGAGCGCCATGACGAAGCTCAAGCTTGGGCCGCTTGAAGACGACAAGCCAGTCAAGCTCACGACCGAGCTGCCGGCGGCGGTCTTTAGGGATCTCAGAAGCTACGCCGAGATCCTGACGCATAGCGTAGGTCTGATGACGCGGACCGAGCCTGCTAAACTGATTGCGCCGATGATCGAGCGTCGCATGGCGACCGACCGCGCCTTCGCGAAAGCACGGCGAAATACACTCAGCTCGCACCTCGGTCATAGCGTTCACGACGCAGGTCAAGAAACGGACGCAACGATGGATTGCCGTTAGCTTGCCGCCAGTAAGCGCGAAAGCTGAGCACAGGGTTTGCCGGTTCGGGAAGGCAAGGCGTCCAGCCATAAGATGTATTGGCCGAACAATTCGGTCGTCAAATCGGCCGGCGCCTGAACCCTGCCGCTATCGGCGAGAAAGCGGGCAAAGAACTTCAGTGCTTTCCAGCATTGGTGACGCGTGCTAGGTGACGACGATGCATGATGCCCCCGGAACGCCTCGGCATAGGGAGCAACAAATTCGGCTGGAAGATTGGGTTGCCCGAGGTCGAACCGCTGCGCCGGTTCGCCCCACGCATCCCGGAACGGCATCGTCAACTTAATCGACCGCCGAGCCGAAGGCGGCGATTCTCAGAGGTCGAGATTCGGCGATAGCGCTTGTCATGGAGATCTCGCGCCAAGTCGCAAAGGCTCGCTCGCGCGAAGCACGACGGAAGTCGGCGGTGGCGGCTCCGGCATAGGGGATGTGGAAAAGGTTCGCGACCTGATCGTGAACTGACAGAAAGCGTTGAGCCTGATGGGACGATTTGAAACGCTTCATGATCCGCTCGCGTCGGCTGATGAGAATTTTCGGCCCGATTGTTGAGAGCTTTGTGCTGGCGATGTTCGACGTGAAAGCCCATCTTCGCCCTCGCAGCGCCGTACGAACGCAGCTTATCCGTGATCATCACGCGCGGCGGCGTGCCGGCGGATTTCAAGAGCTTCTTCATGAGAAGCTGCGCAGCGCGCGAGTCTCTTCGGCGCTGGATCAAGACGTCGAGAACGAAGCCATCCTGGTCGACAGCGCGCCAGAGCCAATGTTGTTCGCCCGCGATCGAGATAACGACCTCGTCCAGATGCCATTTGTCACCGCGGGCGGGAGCGCGCTGGCGGATCCGATCGGAGAACGGCTTGCCGAATTTCCGTCCCCACTGGCGCACGGTTTCATAGGTCACGCCAATGCCACGCGCCGCCAGCATTTCCTCGACCATGCGCAAGCTTAAGGGAAACCGGAAATACAACCAAACGGCATAGCTGATCACTTCCGGTGGGAAGCGATGGCGGCGATAAAGAGGGGCCCGGGCGGTCGGCATGCCGGTCGTCTACCCCATCGGCCACCCCTATTCGTTAACTTGACGGTGCCGGTTGGGAGTGAGCCTACAAGCTTTGGCAGGCGACCAACTCAACGAGTTAAGGTATTCTGGGGCAAACTCGGTCGCAGATCACCGCGCAAAGCCGGGACACCGACCAGATCAAGGAGATCACTGATGGCCCACAAGAAACTGGTCAATCAGAGCGGGTTGTTGCTTACAGTGTTACTCATCACGCGTGTTGGCTCGGAGCCCAACCAGTCCGTGACGACGCGCGGCAGCAGCTGGGATAACGTGCTAAACACACATGACACGCTGGCCTTTAGCGGAGCGGACGGCCTGAACGTGGTGGGCTCGAATACGTAACCGCGGTCCACGGCGCTACGACCACCGACTCTCTACGGCCTGAACGCCGCCGGCAGTTTGATGGAAGCTCCCGTCGGCGACTAACGCGTCCCGGAAATCCGACGCTTTGTCGTGCTGAACATCGTCACCTTTCTGTGATCACTTCCAGACAGTGCGTCGCGCCGCCAGTTAAGCCTGTGGTCAGGCATAGGCAAAAGCGAATCCCTTTAAAGCGATCGTCAACGACGACTATCGCAAGGCCCAGAGAAGCCGGAAACGGACCGGCGCTTCCCCACATGATGCTCCGGTCCCTATCCAATTCTGAACCGATGATGTGACGCCGACCATGCTGCCCAGTTCTCAACAGGCCCGAGATGTGGCCTATCAGCTTCACGCCTATACCAACGCGCGGTCGCACCAACGGGCCGGGCCGCTCATAATTGAACGC
Source organism: Bradyrhizobium diazoefficiens USDA 110 (assembly GCF_000011365.1). Classification (GTDB taxonomy): domain Bacteria; phylum Pseudomonadota; class Alphaproteobacteria; order Rhizobiales; family Xanthobacteraceae; genus Bradyrhizobium; species Bradyrhizobium diazoefficiens. Next base: position 1,842,757 of record NC_004463.1, read on the forward strand.
GGCGAGGGCCCCTACGTCTTCGACACGGCAGGAAAACGCTACCTCGATGCGATGGCCGGTCTCTGGAGTGCGGGTCTTGGCTTCAGCGAAAAGCGGCTTATCGAAGCCGCGCATCGCCAGATGCAAATCCTGCCATTCTATCATACCTTCGCATCACGATCGAATGGGCCTTCCATCGCGCTTGCCGAGAAGCTGGTGAAGATGTCTCCGGTGCCAATGAGTAAGGTGTTCTTCACAAATTCCGGCTCGGAAGCGAACGATACGGTGTTGAAGCTGATCGCCTATCGATCGAATGCAGCGGGCCAGCCTCAGCGCAAGAAGGTCATCAGCCGGTTGCGCGGCTATCACGGCGTCACGATCGGTGCGGCAAGCCTGACCGGATTTCCAGACAACCACCGCTCTTTCGATCTGCCGCTCCCCAACATTATGCACACGGGCTCCCCCCATTTCTACAAGGACAGCCGTGCGGGCGAATCGGAGGAGACCTTTGCTACGCGTCGGGCCGAGGAGCTCGAGTCGCTGATTCAGCGCGAAGGTGCCGATACCATTGCAGCATTCTTCGGTGAGCCTGTCATGGGCGCGGGCGGCGTCATCGTTCCGCCGCCGACTTACTGGGACAAAATTCAAAGTGTGCTAAAAAAGCATAGCATCCTTTTGGTCGCTGATGAGGTGATTTGCGGCTTTGGCCGGACAGGAAAAATGTTCGGTTGCGAAACCTACAACATCGCGCCCGATGTAATCGTGGTGTCGAAGCAGCTCACGTCCAGTTATTTTCCGTTATCTGCGATCATAATGAATGACTACATGTTCGAACCAATCGCGGACGAGAGCAATAAGGTTGGACTGCTGGCTCATGGCTTCACGGGCGGTGGTCACCCGGTCGGAGCCGCCGTAGCGCTCGAAAACCTCAAACTCATCGAGGAGCGGGGTCTGATTGCGAACGTTGGCCGCATCGGGGCCTACATGCAGGAACGGCTGCGCACGCTCGTTGACCATCCACTCGTTGGGGAGGTCCGTGGCGTTGGCCTTATTGCGGCAATCGAGCTGGTGCTGGACAAGAAACGGAAAGTCGCCGCTACTACTCCGGGCGATGTTGGCAGCATTGCGAGCCGGTTGCTGCACGAGCGAGGGATCATCGTGCGGAATGTAGACGATGCATTGTCGATATGCCCACCTCTGATCGTCAACAAGGATCAAATCGACGAGCTCATCGACGGGATCACGGGCATGCTCCACGATCTTAAGGCGACTGTAGTTAATTGTCGCGAGCCTCACTAGCGTTCACTCAACTCCGCTTAGTGCGCCGCGAGTCCGATTGTCTGGACATCCATCAATGAGGGGCAAGGTGCTCGACCTCGCGGTCGACGTCCGCGTCCGGAGCCCGAATTTCGGACGCTACGTTGCCGTCGAATTAAGCGAGCATAACCGGCGGCAACTATGGGTTCCGCGCGGATTCGCGCACGGTTTCGTTGTGTGCTCTCAGAGACCGCGGACTTTTTCTACAAATGCGATGATTTCTATAATCCGGAGAACGAGGTTTCGATCCGCTGGGACGACCCGGTGATCGGTATAAACTGGGGTATCAAAAAGCCGTCGCTCTCGGCCAAGGACGCGGCCGCGCCGCTGCTTGCCGACATCCAAAACTTCCATTGTACGGGCGGATACTGGTGACGGGAACCCGCGGGCAGGTCGGAGGTGCATTGATGCCCGCAGGTAAAGGGGATCGAGGCTGAAGTATTGGAAGGTTGAGGAACACGAACCGGTTCACCCGCATCGGAGGGCTGAAATGTCGCCTCCGTCTACACGGCTTAACAGGTGGAATGCTGATGATGATGTCGCCGGACAGTCGGCGCATTCGCCGCTGCCTTTGGGCGTAGCCGACAGCTGGATGGTGGGCATTTCACGGACTCTTCCTGGCCGAATCGTGTCTCTCGCTGCAGACCGGTGCCGGCGGCGCGGGCCGGATCAGCGGGCGGTCGCGGCCGAACGAGGCCAGCTGGGGTCATCTCCCGCGCGTCGAGCGCGATAGACGCGTCTTGGATTCGCCAGTCGAGGCCGCGGCTACGAGTTCGTTCCACGAGTCCGGCGGGTTCCCGCGGTCCAGCATCTTCCTGAACACGGCGTAGGCGTCGTTCGCGCTCTCGTAGGCGCGCAGCGTCGAGTCGTCGTTCACCCAGGCGAGAACGATGATCTTGGCGTCCGCCGATTGCTGATAGCGGAAGAACAGGCGGAACTGCTGCAGCAATTTCGCGCGGAACCAGTGCTTGTACTCGTCGCCGAGAGTGCCGCCCTGCCGATAGACGTCACGCGTTGGGTCACTCGGAATGTCGTCGAACGCCACCTTCAAGACAGCCGACAGGAGCTTCGCGGCGCGCTTCTTCTTGTATCCCTTCGGATCCTTCTTGCGCGCCTTCTCGACCGCCGCGATCATAGTCTCGAACTGGTCGAGAAATAGCGGATGGGCGTAGACCGTCCAACCGTTAACCCCGAAGGTGTCGTCGCTCACGTATCGTCTTCCGGCAGCGCCGCGTCGAGATCGACCTTAACACCCTTGACCAAGCCCTTGCCGCGCGCGACCAGCGACTTCGGCACCGGCCGGATCCGGGCTGGCTCGCTCCCCATGTCGCGGGCCAGGAACGCGAGGAACGTGCCGATCACCGGATCGCCGTGGTCGGCGCTCAACTGCTTCTTCGCGATCACAACGGTGCCGTCAGCGAGCCCCCGAAACACGACCTGGTCGCGCTTTCCCAGGGCCAGCATTTTGCGGATGGCGGCGGGCACGGTCGTCTGGCCGCGGTCTGTGATGGTCGCGGGGATCTCGAGGATTTCGGCGGTCTTGGCCATAGCGGCTCCTTGCGTCGTCACGACATCCCAATGTAATGCATCTGCATTGTAAGTCAAGTCTGCCTGGGTGCCTCGAGATGGCCGCAAACTGGCGATTCCGCCGTCTGGTGGAGTTGGCGCTGAAGCTCAACGAGAATGATGCACAATTGCCCGCCTCCAATGCCGCTGCTACAGCTGTGGCTCGGGGGTCTGCGCGAATGAATGGAAACTATAGAGCTGGCCCCGCAAATTCGGACAGTAGCTTGAGTGGATTTTCTGCCTGACAGCGGCGAGGATTCTTGCTGCGAATCAGGAGCGAAGATGACGAAGAAGAGCCGCCGGACGCATTCTCCGGCATTCAAGGCGAAGGTTGCTTTGGCTGCGGTCAAAGGAGACAAGACACTGGCGGAGCTGGCGCAACTGTTTGATGTTCATCCGAACCAGATCACGATCTGGAAAAACCAGCTCCTGGAAGGCGCCGCCGGCGTGTTTGGGCATGACAAGACATCGGCCGAGACGCCGGTCGATTTGAAGGCGTTACATGCCAAGATCGGCGAGCTGGCGTTGGAAAACGATTTTTTGTCCGGCGCGCTCACCAAGGCGGGCCTGCTGAGCGCAAAGCGATGATCGACCGCGGTCATGATCTTTCTATCGTGCGCCAGGCGAAGGTCCTGAAGCTGGCTCGCAGCACGGTCTACTATGAACCTCGGCCAGTTTCGGCCGAGGACTGCGCGTTTCGCGGGATCGTGAGCAAGGCTTTCGGAGCCTTGCAGCGCTTCGGCCGACAACTCAACCGGCTTAGGGATGACCTCGTGGTTAACGAGGAAGTCCAATGCCTACCCAGAGATTGTCGATGCGCCGGATCAAGGAAGTCCTTCGGTTAAAACATTTTCAAGGCCTGCCAGAGCGGGCCATCGCGCGGAGCGTGGGCGTCAGCAACGGCGTTGTGCACAGCTACCTGAGCCGCGCCCGCTCTGCTGGGTTGAGCTGGCCGCTTCCGGAGGGAATGACCGATGAAGACCTGGAGCTTTTGCTTTTCCCGGCCCCACGACCAGCGTCTCAGAGCCCGCAGCGGCCGGTGCCCGACTGGAGCTACATCGATAAAGAGCTCCGCCGGCGCAACGTAACCCGTCGCCTGCTCTGGGAGGAGTATCGCGCCGTTAATCCCGACGGTTTCGGGTACACGTGGTTCTGCACTACCTACGAGGCCTGGAAGGGGCGGGTCCGACCTTCGATGCGGCAGATTCATCTGGGCGGCGAGAAGGTGTTCGTGGATTTCGCCGGCGACACCATGGACATCGTCGATCCCCTGACCGGGGAAGTGCAGCCGATGAAGCTGTTCGTCGCGGCGATGGGCGCTTCGAACTACACCTACGCCGAGGCCTGCCCCAGCGAGAGCTTGGCCGACTGGATCCGGGCCCACGTCAACTTGTTCACGTTTTTGAGCGGAACGCCGACGTTCGTGGTCTGCGACAACCTCAAAGCCGCCGTCAGCAACCCCGACCGCTACGATCCCGGCCTCAATCGCACTTATGCCGAGATGGCGAGCCATTACGGCACGGCCATTCTCGCCGCACGGCCGCGGCGCCCAAAAGACAAGGCGAAGGTCGAGGTCGCGGTGCAAATCGCCCAGCGCTGGATTCTGGCCCGGCTGCGCAATCAGCGCTTCTTTTCCCGGGCCGAGCTCAACGCCGCCATCAAGACACTCGTCGACGAACTCAATGCTCGTCAAATGCGTGGCTTCGGCTCAAGCCGCGCCGAACTGTTTGCCGAACTCGACAAACCCAAGCTAACCCCGCTGCCAGATCAGCCTTATGCCTTCGCACGCTGGAAGCGCTGCCGCCTCGCTCCCGATTATCATGTCGAGGTCGACGGCCATTGGTACTCCGCGCCGTATCGTCTGATTGGCGAGCTGGTCGATGCCCGTATCGACGATCGGACGGTCGAGATCTTCCACAAGGGCCAGCGGATCGCCAGCCATGCCCGCGCGCCCAACCGACGCGGACACACCACCATCGCCGACCACATGCCCAGCGCCCATCGCCGCTACGGCAAATGGACCCCCGCCGCGGTGATCGCCGCCGGCGAGCGGATCGGTCCTTCGACAGCAGCGTTTTTCCAGGCCGTGATCGACGCCCGGCCCCATCCAGAACAAGGCTTTCGAACCTGCCTTGGCATTCTGGCGCTCGTCAAAAGCTACGGCGCCGACTGACCGGAATGGCCAAGGCCTTCGAGGAGCAGCGCCGATCGCCCGATCTCGAAGCCCTGCCGTTCGAAGATCGCATCGGCCTGTTGGTCGACCGCGAAGCCGCCGAACGCGACACCAGGCGGCTCACCACGCGCCTCAAGATCGCCGCACTGCGCCAGACTGCTTGCGTCGAGGACGTCGATCTGCGCACCCCGCGGGGCATCGACCGCGCCGTTTTCGCCAAACTCGTCGAAGGTCGCTGGATCGATCGCCACGAGAATTTGCTCGTCACCGGGGCAACCGGCCTGGGCAAAAGTTGGTTAGCCTGCGCGCTCGGCCACAAGGCCTGCCGCGACAACCGATCAGTCCTCTATCATCGCGTTCCAAGGCTGTTCGAGGCGCTCGCGCGCGGAGACGGACGCTACGCCCGGCTCCTCAAAAGCCTCGGCCGCGCTCAGCTTCTGATTTTGGATGATTGGGGACTATCGGTGCTCACCGCCGCGGAACGCCGCGATCTGCTCGAAATCCTCGAGGACCGACATGGCCGCGCATCCACCATCGTCACAAGTCAGCTCCCGTGGACACCTGGCATGGAGCCATTGGGGACCCCACGGTCGCCGACGCCATTCTCGATCGCCTCGTCCACAACGCCCACCGCCTCCAGCTCACCGGAGAAAGCATGCGAAAACGCAGCGCCAAAACCATCACCCTTGACGGCCAACCAGAACACTGACTCTATCTCCCATCGGCCGTAGCGGGCTGCTCACGATCGTCTGAATTCAGTGCTCACGATCGCGCGAAATCGATGCTCACGATCCGTGAAATCCGCAGATGCTCCCGGTGCGGGTCTATCGAGGGCTGTAAAGGGTGGTTTGTTGCTGATCGCCAGCATGCCAGATCGAAGCCCTGGTTCATATTTTGAAAGTGAGAACGGATGGATTTCCCCTCGACCAAGCGGGTGCGTGAACAATCGGACAGCACGGGCCCGCAAGAGAGCTCACCCGCGGCTCCGTCCGCAGCCGCGGCGACCTTTGAGCGGCAATTGAGCGAGATCGGCAGTTCAGGTGAAGGTGATGGAGCAATGCCGGCCGCCTCGACGCCGCAGCCGGCTCAGTCAAAAGGGATTCTGAGAAGGCTCAGCAAAAGCCCCCTTTATTCCCAGGATGCTCCCCTTATTTTGGGGCTTGAGAAGGCCCTCATCAAGGGCGGGGCCGCCAAAGGCACCGCACGAAATAATCTATATTCTCTTCGCAGCTTTGGCCAGTGGCTCTTCGCAAATAACAAAGATCCCATTGCTGCTCGGCTCGACGACGAAGAGTCGCTGACCGTTGATGCGCGCGTGTTCGAAAAGCGTCCCGCGACACTCCTTAGGGCAATAGACCATCTCAGGACCTCGCGGTCGACGGGCGGAATCGTGCCGATCGCAGGCCGCACTGAGTTGCATCCTTATCCCCAGGACGCAGCTCTGATCGAAGGGTACAAAAACGACGCAGCGACAGATACCGGCAAGAAGGATGCAAGCAAGAATGCAACTGCTCTTCGCAGTTTCAGCGACTACCTGCGTGAAAACAGCAAGAAGGGCATTGCTGCTCGTCTTTCAGACGAGGCGTTGGATGGAGATGTCAAGAGCTATAAGAGGGCCCCCGGTGCTGATTCAAGGATCGGTGCCGCTCTGGCTCATCTCCGAAAATCGCAGGCGGGCGCTAAGGCGATGGAGCTCGAGCGCCATATTGATTCCGAAGACGCGGCCCTGAAGGAGTCGAGGCGGGTCGGCGACGCTGCTGCGCAGCACAGTTCGTTGCAGAAAGCTGGCAGTTGGCCAGAGGAATTGCTTCCTGCGGAAGGCCATGATCAGAATTTGCTTTTGGGTCCGATGGACGAACCCGGCCCGCCGTCCTCGGCGCCGCAACCGGCTCAGTCAACTGGGGTTGCGATAGGGCACAAGAAGCGGCCTCTTCATTCCGAGGATGTTCCCCTTATTGCGGGGTTTGAGGAGGCCCTCCGGAATGGGAGCGCCGCCGAACGCACCGTCCGAAACTATCTATCTTCTCTTCGCAGCTTTGGCCAGAGGCTCTACGCAAATAACAAAAAGAGCATTTTTGCTCGGCTCGACGACGAAGAGTCACTGACCGCTGATGCGCGCGAGTTGTTCGAAAAGCGTCCCGCGACACTCCTTAGGGCAATAGACCATCTCAGGACCTCGCGGTTGACGGGCGGAATCGTGCCGATCGCAGGCCGCACTGAGTTGCATCCTTATCCCCAGGACGCAGCTCTCATCGAAGAGTACAAAAACGAAGCAGCGACAGATACCGGCAAGAAGGAAGAAGCCAGGAAGGATGCAACGGCTCTTCGCAGTTTCAGTGACTACCTGCGTGAAAACAACAAGAAGGGCATTGCTGGTCGGCTTTCAGGCAAGGCGCTGGATGGAGATGTCAAGAGCTATAAGAAGGACGCCGGTGCTGATTCGAGGATCGGTGCCGCTCTGGCTCATCTCCGAAAATCACAGGCGGGCCCTAAAGCGATGGAGCTCGAGCGCCATATTGATCCCGAAGACGCGGCCCTGATGGAGTCGAGACAGGTCGGCGACGCCGCTGCGCAGCACAGTGCGTGGCAGAAAGCTGGCAGTTGGCCAGAGGAATTGCTTCCTGCGGAAGGCCACGATCAGGATTTGGGCCGGATGGACGAACCCGGCCCGTCGTCCTCGGCGCCGCAGCCGGCTCAGTCAACTGGAATTTTGATAGGGCACGACAAGCAGCCTCTTCATACCGAGGATGCTCCCCTTATTTCGGGGCTTGAGGAGGCCCTCCGTAATGGGAACGCCGCCGAACGCACTGCCAGGGGCTATGTACGTACTCTTCTCAGCTTTGGCCACTGGCTCTTCGCAAATAACAAAGATCCCATTGCTGCTCGGCTCGACGACGAAAAGTCACTGACCGCTGATGCGCGCGAGTTCATCGGAAAGGGTAATCCCTTAAGGCTTCTTGCGGCGATAGTTCATCTCCGAACCTCGCAGTCGACGGGCGGAGTCGTGCGGATCGCAGGCCGCACTGAGTTGCATCCTTATCCCCAGGACGCGGCTCTCATCGAAGAGTACAAAAACGAAGCAGCGACAGATACCGGCAAGAAGGATGCAAGCAGGAAGGATGCAACTGCTCTTCGCAGTTTCAGCGACTACCTGCGTGACAACAACAGGCCGGGCATTGCTGCTGGGCTCGGCACGTCGTTTGATGGAGATGTCGAGAGCTATAGGAAGGTCGCCGGTGCTGATTCCAGGATTGGTGCCGCACTGGCTCGTCTCCGAAAATCGCAGGCCGGCGCTGAGGCGATGGAGCACGAGCGCCATATTGATCCCGAAGAGGCGGCCCTGAGGGAGTCGAGGCGGGTCGGCGACGCCGCTGCGCAGCACATTGCGTCGCAGAAGGGTGGCAGTTGGCCAGAGGAATTGCTTCCTGCGGAAGGCCATGATCAGGATTTGCTTTTGGGGCTGATGGATGAACCCGGCCCGTCGTCCTCGGCGCCGCAGTCGGCTCAGTCAACTTGGATTGTGATAGGGAAGAGGAAGCAGCCTCTTTATTCCGTGGATGCTCCCCTTATTTCGGGGCTTGAGAGGGCCCTCATCAAGGGCGGGTTCAGCAAATCCGCTGCCGAGCAGCACGGAGGTTCCCTTCGTAGCTTTAGCCGTTGGCTTTTCGCAAAAGAAAAACCGAGCATTCGTGATCGGCTCGACAATAAGTCGCTGACCGATGGCGGTGAGGTGCTCGAGTTCACCGGAGAGGGTAATCCAAAGAGACTCGTTCAGGCAATCGACTATCTCCGGACCTTGCGGTCGACGGGCGAAGTGCCGATCTCACGACGCGCTAAGCTGAATCCTCACCCCCAGAACGTGGCCTTTATCAATCCCGAAGACACGGTACTGATGGAGCCGAGGCGCGTCGACGCCGCCGCTGCGCAGCACAGCGCGTCGCAGGAAACTGGCCGTCGGCCAGAGGAGCTTCCCGCGGAAGGCCGCGATCAGGATTTGCTTTTGGGGCTGATGGACGAACCCCGCTCGTCGTCATCTCTCGAGCCAGCCGCGCGCCATGACCAGGCACCGGATCCCGGAGAGCCCGACCGCCAGCAGTCCCCGGACGAGCCGATGGCTGCGCTTGCCAGGAGCAACCGCCTGCCAAGCGAGGAGGTCCTCATCAACGATGAGCATGACACAGCTGAGTTGAGGCCAGCGAAGAGGCAGAGGACCCTAAACAATCCGCAAGGCGTTGCCGGCGAGCGGCAGCTGAGCGAGATCGCCAATTCAGGCGGCCAGCCGACACCGGCGCCTACCCATCAACAGGGTACGTCGTCATGGGAGACGCAGCCGATGCTGCTGCGGAGCGGCTACGAAGATGTCACGGCGCCGCATGCGGTCGCGATGTACGTCGGGGGCGCCGCTGCGCAGCACAGCGCGCGGCAGCGAGCTGTCAGTCGGCCATTGGTCCTCCCGGAAGGTTACGATCAGGATCTGCGCTTAATGGTGGAAGACGGCCCATCGTGGCCCGAGGTTCCTCCTGAGCAGGCGCAGGACATAGTCCAAGCTGGGCAGGAACCTGCCCGGCCGACCGTGGAAGCAGCGCCAACGCACTCTGCCAGGGCTCGCTCAAATACCTACGGCGGTATTGAGGTGTCGTTTAATCCGAATTCGCCCGCATCATTTGAGTTGCGTGACAATGCTTGCAGCCCGGCGCCTGGCTTTCCGCCGCCGTTTGCCGGGCCGGTACCGGGGCATCACCAGGGCGCTCAACAGCTCGGCTCGCCGCAGGGGCTTTCTCCGGTGTCCGCCCACTCGGACGATGACGCTTTGGCGTGGTTGAGCGAGGAGCTTGCGCGGCAGATGCAAGAACCGGCATCACCATCAACTGCCAGGGCTCAGGATCTCTATCGTGGATTTGAGGCACTCCTTGATCCGGATGTGGCCGAGTTGGATGACAGTGCTCACTTTGCGCCAGCGCCTTCTGCCAGGGCTTGCTCAGACACCTACGGCGGTCTTGAGGTATCGTTTAATCCGAATTCGCCCACATCATTTGAGTTGCGCGACAATGCTTGGAGCCGGGCGCCTGGCTTTCCGCCGCCGTTTGCCGGGCCGGTACCGGGGCATCACCAGGGCGCTCGACAGCTCGGCTCGCCGCAGGGGCTTTCTCCGGTGTCCGCCCACTCGGACGATGACGCTTTGGCGTGGTTGAGCGAGGAGCTTGCGCGGCAGATGCAAGAACCGGCATCACCATCAACTGCCAGGGCTCAGGATCTCTATCGTGGGTTTGGGGCACTGCTTGATCCGGATGCGGCCGAGTTGGATGACAGTGCTCACTTTGCGCCAGCGCCTTCTGCCAGGGCTCGTTCAGACACCTACGACGGTCTTCCATTGGTTGATCTGACCGCGCCCGCACCGTCCCCATTGCGCGACGATATCGTGCGGCGGTTTCCGATCACCTCCTCCGATGCTCAGATCGGGGCGTTGAATCCGATAGCCTTGTCCCATAACCGCGGGCTGGTGCTCGAGCACACGGAATGGCTGGGCGACGAGCATATCCTCAGGGATTACCAGCTTCAGGAGCTGGATTTGCAGAGGAGCGATTCGGATCTCGCCGCCCGGACGCGGTTCGTAGATCCCCTCGAAGCGCTGCGGCTGCGCCTGGGCGCGGAGAGCGACGTGCTACGCGTATTCCATCGCATCGTCCATGATCGGCGTGATAACGATACAGCCGACTTCCTGTTGCTGCCAGTGAACGATGCCAGTGCTACGGACCGCGGCAGGCATTGGTCGCTGCTGTTCGTTGATCGCAGCAACCGGCAACGGCCTGTCGCCTATCACTACGATTCCTACGGGAGATACAACGAGACGCATGCAAGACAACTCGCAGAAAGGCTGAACCTCGCCCTGCAGCCCGCCGGCATGGCCCAGCAGCAGAACACTTGTGATTGCGGCGTCTTTGTCGTGGACGGCACGCGGGAGCTGGTTAGGCAATTGGCGCAAGGACGGGAGCCAGACCAGCTGAACCTCAGCAACGTCGTTGCCAATCGGCAGGCACTGCAAGCGCGACTCAGGGGTTGATGTCGCCGTGGGCGGACCCTCGCGGCGCTTCTCTTTGAGCTTGAATGACGGCTGGAAGAAGTTCACCAGCAGGCGCGCCGCGGCGTAGAGACGTGCCATCACGCGGGCCGTCTCGCCCCCGTCGAAGCGCCCGTATCCGACGAGCCGCCGGACCACCGACAGCGCGATGCGGTTGTCGGCAAGGGCGAGCGCGCGACGCTGCGCTTCGGAAAGACCGGTCAGCTGACCGGCGCCTCGAGGAGACCGAGCTTTCGCGCGGCCAGGTATCGGCCTTCGCCCGCGATGATCGTGCCATCGCTGTCGACGAGCAGCGGGTACCGTCAAGTTAACGAATTGGAGCGGCCGAGGGGTAGACGACCGGCATGCCGACCGCCCGGGACCCTCTTTATCGCCGCCATCGCTTCCCATCGGAAGTGATCAGCTATGCCGTTTGGTTGTATTTCCGGTTTCCCAGCGGCTCATGAAGAAGCTCTTGAAATCCGCCGGCACGCCGCCGCGCGTGATGATCACGGACAAGCGTTCGCACGGCGCTGCGAGGGCGAAGATGGGCTTTTTCGTCGAACATCGCCAGCACAGAGCTCTCAACAATCGGGCTGAGAATTCTCATCAGCCGACGCGGCAACGCGGCGGATCATGAAGCGTTTCAAATCGTCCCGTCAGGCTCAACGGTTTCTGTCACTTCACGTTCCAGGCATCGTAAGTGGATCCGTAATCCCCGGGAAATTGACGAAACCTCAGACTCTCTCCTCAGCAGAGGTGTATCCGCGCCTGCGCTTGGCGCGCTCCAGCCGTCCGAATGCTTCGCCCGCTTCAGCGCTGGCATCGAAAGTCTGCACCATCGTCTGGCCGGTCGTGCCGATCCGGCCCCAGTCGCGGATCAGCGAGACCCCGCCGAACAAGGTCGGTTGGATCGAAAGCAAGTAAAACCGCCGCATGTTGCGGGTGGTGTCGATGCGGCGAAGGTGAAGCGGCCCTAGCTTAAGGTTCGGCATGCATGGATTCTCGCTTCCTGTGGAAGCGAGGTCCAATGCTTTCTATGAATCGATCAGGGCCAAACGATTCATTCTCTCGCTACATCAATTGCACCAGGCGGGTGTCTTCGGACTGTGGCGATGATGTGGAGGCTCCACGGCCCGATTTGAACCCCACCGTCTCGCGGCAAAACCGAGACCGCAGTCTGAACTGATCGAGAAGCTCACTGAATCGCGCCGGAGCTCGGTCCAAGCATTGTCGATCCAGCAGCCTCAGCAAGGTTTGAAAGCTGACTAGGTGACATCGGTGCAGCCGTTGAGCGATCGACGGAGCAATTGCGGACGAACGGGAAATCGAAGTCCGGACACGGGTGAATTATGGAATGACACCCGGGCACTTCTTTGCCGGTGCTGCTGCAGAGAATCAAGCGCGCGATGTGGTCGGACATCGCCGACCTGCGTCTGGCAGCCCGACCAACCTTATGGGGTGTTGAAGAAGCGCGCGGCCTCTTAAAGGCCGCATTCTCTGTGGTAGGGCAGTATCTGAAAGCGCGTATGGCCGCGCAACCTGAGGCGAGAGGAGGATTCCGATGTTCGAGGCTAAAGACTATCGCGTGTGCTGCCATCACTTTGTCACCCCGACCGACCGCGCCGTCTACCCGGCGCAAGAGCCCTTACTAACCTACTCTGAGGCCCTCCGGCAGGTGCAGACCGAGCAGGCCAAGGGCTACATGGTGGCCTGGGTCATCGATCGCACCGGAGCAGGCGCCACCAATGAGATTGGTGGTTCGAACGCATCGGTTCGACGTTGATCGTAAGCGCAGCTCTGGCCCTTGGATTGGCGCTTGACGTCTGTTTTGATTACGGTGTGAGCCGGCACGGCTTCCACTTTTCCGACAACGTTGACGCTGGCCTCAAGCGCCTGCCTGTCGTCGAACCACTTTTTAGAGCTTGATCACATGATCGCAGCCGCGCCGAAGATCGAAGAGGCTGCAATGCCGTTTCCACGCCGAGTCACAAGCAGAAGAAACTCAACCAGGACTCGCGCTGGTCAGCGTCATCAGAAACTGTGCACGCTCGACAGGACGATCGAGCCAGTGCGTCGAGGTCTATTCCTGCATAGGAGGACGCGGCGAGGCGGCGGGAAAGTTGGAAGGTTGGGATCCAGCAAGGTCCCGATTCGCGCGCTGTACCTCGGCGGTCCCAAACACGAGGACGCAGAGAGGTCTGTTTTGGGCGCGGGATTTTGGCTGGGACACGAGCCCGTCAGAGCGTTGCCGCCGCCGCTCTGAAATGGTCGGGAAACCTTCCGATCGTGCGAGACTCTTATCTAACCTCACTTGTGATCCGCTCCCCTCGAGACTTTTGGAAGATATCCCAACTGCCGTTCCAGAGCAGCTAAGGTTCGACGGGCCGAATCCAATCTCGCAGTCGCCTCGACCAGGTCGGCCCATGTTTTATCCGACCGTGCAACCGCCGTGGAGCCGGTCTCAAACAGGTTGTTGTTGAGATGCGGGGCCGCTTCGCCTCGCAGGGCACGCTCCAAATCGAGCAGGGTGCTCGTCAGCGCTCGATGCGCGCACGCGTCCTCTCGTTCCAGGTTTTCCGCCACGTCGAGCGCCGCACGATAGTGTCGTATCGCTGCAACGACTCTGCTCTCGAGGTCGGGCTCATCGCTCATCTGCTTTTCTCTCCACGAATCTTTGAGCAATTTGTGTCGGTCTGAACGAGCAAAAATTGTAAGCGGAGCTTTTCTCCCATTTGATTGACTGGTTTCGCTTCGGCTTTCGCTCTGCGATCCTTGGCTTGTCAGAGAGCCGAGAGGAGACTGAAGGCGATGGAACAATCGGGGGAGGAAGCCGAAGCTGATGGCTTTGTGGGGAAGCTTACGCGCCGGACGCGTTCTGGATGCCGGTTATGGTCTGCGGAGATCAAGGGGCGCGCTGTTTTCGAGAGCATGAAGCCCGACGCCCGGGTATGTGATGTCGCACGGCGTTATGGTGTGAAGGCCCAGCAGTTGACGACGTGGCGCAGATTGGCGCGTGCTGGCCGGCTCGCATTGGTCACGGACGACGCGGCGGATTTCGTGTCGATCGAGCTGAGCGATCCAGTGGCGCCAGGCAAGAGCGAGGGCCCGTCGAGATTACGATTGGCAAGGTTTCGGTCCGCCTGGATGCGGACGTGTCGGCGGTGCGGATCGCGGAGATCGTGACTGCGATCGAGCGCGGCGCATGATCATTCCGGCGCAGGGACTGCGGATTGTGCTTGCTGTGCGTCCTGTTGACTTCCGGTGCGGGCACGACGCGCTGGCCGGTCTTGTGCAAAACACGCTTGGGCTCGATCCGCATTCGGGCCTGATCGTGGTTTTTCGTTCGAAGTGCGCCGACCGGCTGAAGATTTTGCTATGGGACGGCACGGGCCTCGTTTTGGTCTACAAGCGCCTTGGCCGCGATGGTCGTTTCGAGTGGCCGCAGATCAGCGACGGCGTCATGCATCTGACGCGCGTGCAGTTCGAAGCGCTGTTTGAAGGGCTGAACTGGAAGCGAGTGGGCGAACGGATTGTCGCGACGCCAGCTGCGGCGAACTGACTCAGACCCGACAACCTGTTTCGCGCGGGGCTTTGGGATGATAGCTTGCGGATGTGCCGCCGTCCCCCATTGATCCCGCCCGTCTTGCAGCGCTGCCCGCCGATTTGCGCGCGCTCTTCCGCGCGCAGGAAGCGATGATTGAAGCCGAACGTCGTCGCGCAGACGATGAATGCTCGGCGCGCCTTCATGTCGAGAGTGAACTGGCTGCGTCCAAAGAGAGCGTCGAACGCCTCGAACTGCTCGTGAAGGAGTACGAGCGCGCACGTTTCGGTAAACGCTCGGAGAAGTTCAATCCCGATCAGATGCAACTGGTTCTCGAGGACATCGAGATTGCCATCGCCGAAGTCCAGGAACGCCAGGACGATTGTGCGCGCCGCGCCGGCACGGCGCCGTCCAGCGGCCGGACCAGGCGCGCTGCCCGTGCCTTTCCCGCGCACCTGCCGCGCATCGAGCAGGTGATCGAACCCGAGAACCTCGAGTGTCCCTGCGGCTGCGGCCGGATGGCCCAGATCGGCGAGGATCGCTCCCGCCGTCTCGATGTCATGGCCGCCCAGTATCGTGTGATCGAGACGGTGCGACCGCGCTACGCCTGTGCAAAGGGCTGCACCGGTGTTGCTCAGGCGCCGGCGCCCGCCCATCTCGTGGAGGGTGGCATCCCCACCGAGGCGCTGCTGGCGCAGGTGGCGGTCGCCAAGTTCAGCGAGCACATGCCACTCTATCGTCAGTCGCAGGTTCTGGCTCGGCATGGCATCTTCATCGATCGCGCCGTTCTGGCAGACTGGATGGGAACGGTCGCCTTCCACCTCGCGCCGCTGGTCGAGCGCATGAGCGTCGTGATGAAGCAATCGGGCCGCTTGTTCATAGACGAGACCAGGGCGCCTGTGCTCGATCCGGGCCGGGGCCGAACGAAGACCGGCTATCTGTGGGCTGTCCTGCGCGACGATCGCGGCCACGGCGGCGCTGATCCACCAATCGTGGTCTACCACTACGCGCCAGGACGCGGTGGTGACCATGCTGAGCGCATCCTCGAGGGCTTCGACGGCATCCTTCAGGTCGACGGATACCAGGGCTATCATCGGCTCGCACGGCCCAAGCGCAAAGGCGGCGTGCCGCTGCGGCTGGCCGCATGTTGGTCCCACTCAAGGCGCAAGATCATCGCAGCGACTCCGAAAGCCGGCTCACCCATCGCCGAAGCCGTTCTCGCGCGCATCGCCGCACTCTATGCGATCGAGAAGGAGATCCGTGGCGCCGACGCCCCGGCTCGGCAAACGACCCGTAACGAGCGATCACGGCCGCTCGTCGCTGAACTCGAGAGGTTTCTGCGCGAGCAAGCCGCTCGCCTGTCGCCGGGCAGCGAGATGGGCAAGGCGATCGCCTATCTCCTGAACCATTGGGATGGCCTCACCTTGTTTCTCGACGATGGTTGCGTTGAGATGGACACCAATCCCGTCGAAAATCAAATCAGGCCGCTGACTCTGACGCGTAAAAATAGTTCATTTGCTGGTCACGACGAAGGTGGTCGTTCATGGGCGCGCATAGCTTCGCTCATCGCCACCTGCAAAATCAACAGCGTGGAGCCCTACGTCTGGATCAAAAATTAGGCGGCTTACAGGTGGCGGGCGAGATGATGCGCCGGCTCGTACGACGAGCCGAGCATCGAGCCCGGTATGCCGTCGTTGCTGGATGCGCTCCGTCTCGGCTTTCCGTTCCCAGACAATACTGCCCTTCCACGTACGCCCTTTCTTTCTCTGCCTGGGAACCAGCCGGTCGTTTGTATGCCGCCCACGTCTTTCTCATCGCCGCGTTCGCGATAATCAGCGACGCCGACCAGCGTCTCTCCGATAGAACCTGTTTTCGCCGACGCAGGCGCGCATGTCGGTGCGCCGGAACCAGATGGCGCGTCCGCATCGCAGCGGTGGATTGCCCGCAATAAAGATGACCTGCTCGTCGGTTCGCATGCGCAAGACATCATGCGGCAGCATCAGCGGCCGGCGCGCGAGCTGCTTGGACCGCGTCCGGGAGGAACCCGACGTCTGCGAGGACAGGCTCAGCTGATCGACCTCGACCGTCGTGTCGCCGCAGCGCTTGGAGATGTAGTCCGCCGTCTCGGGGTCGTTGATCGCCGAGAAGGAGATCCAGGATGCGCTTTCGAACCACTTGCTGGTGGCATCGCGGCCGCCATAGGCCTCGCGCATCTGGCCGATTGACTGGTAGAGCATCAAGAGGGTGATGCCGTATTTGCGCCCCGCATCACGCGCGGTTTCGAGAATGCGTAAGTAGCCGAGACGCGCGACCTCATCGGGTAGGAACAGGGTCCGGCCGGTCACTTCGCCATTGCGATTGTAGATGGCGTTGAGCAGCGAGCCGATGATGACGCGGGCGAGGCCGGCATGGTTCTCCAGGGTCTTCAGGTCGAGATTGATGAAGACGTCCGTCCGGCCCTCCGCGAGCTCGGCCGTCGTGAAGCTCGATCCGGACACCAGGGCGGCATAGTTGCCATAGGAGAGCCAGTGGGTTTCCTTCACCGCATTGGCGTAGACGCCGCTGAAGGTCTCTGGCGTCATGGCGATGAAGGGCGCGACATTCTCCTTCACGAATCCGGACTCGGAGTTGTCGTAAATCGTCTGAAGCCGCTGGCGCAACTTCGGCTCCGGCTCCGACAGGTTGGCGCGGACCTGGCGGAGGTGCTGATCCTTCTTTTCCGTATGACCGGACAAACAGACATCGGCGATCAACGCCGTCAGCAGTTGCAGCGCCGAGGCCCGAAAGAAGTCATCCCGCGCCGAGCCCTGGCGCGGATTGTCGGTCATGATGAACATCCCTCGTTTTGAAAAGGAAACCTCATGTCTGAAAGTCGAAAGCCCACGCACGATGCCTTCGCTGTGGCCGGTGACGGCCGAAATTCTACATGGACGCGGATCGGCGCCGCTTGGCCGAACGATGACGGCAAGGGTTTCAATATCGTGATCGCGCCCGGCTTGGCCGTTTTGGGTAAAATCGTGCTGCGCGAACCGAAGCCCCAGGCCGACCAGGAGCCTGACTAGTACCCACTTTTCTTGGAACGTGAGTCGTGATTCAAGGTCGGGATGATACCCGAAGCAAGAGAAGTCCACCTTTCGAGGAAAGATCGCAAGGTGCTTGAGGCGTGCTGTCGCTCACCGGTGACGTTGCAGCGCGATTTGAAGCGGGCGCGGATAGTTCTGTTGGCGGCGGATGGGCGCAGCACCCGGTCGATCGCCAAGGAAGTTGGGGTCCAGCCGCGGATTGTCAGCCTTTGGCGGCATCGCTATGCCGACCATGGCCTTGAAGGGCTGCAAGACAAGCCGCGGCCTGGCAAGCAGCCGATTTATACGAAGACGACCGACAAGCGGATTCTGAAGCTGCTGGATAAGCCGCCACCGCAAGGGTTTGCGCGCTGGACCGGCCCCCTGCTGGCCGAGGCGCTGGGCGATGTCGATGTCCAATATGTCTGGCGGTTCCTGCGCAGCCACAAGATTGACCTGGTGGCTCGCAAGTCCTGGTGCGAGAGCAACGACCCGAACTTTACGGCCAAAGCCGCCGATGTTGTCGGCCTCTATGTCGCGCCGCCGGCGAAGGCCATTGTGCTGTGCGTGGACGAGAAGCCCTCGATCCAGGCTTTGGAGCGAGCGCAGGGTTATCTGAAGTTGCCCAATGGCCGCGCCTTAACCGGCCAAAGCCACGATTACAAGCGGCATGGCACCACAACATTGTTTGCGGCGCTCGAAGTCGCCACCGGAAAGATCATCGCGACCCATTCAAAACGCCGGCGCCGCGTCGAGTTTCTCGATTTCATGAACAGCGTCACCGCGACTTTTCCGAACCGCAAGCTTCACGTCATCCTCGACAACCTCAACACCCATAAAAAGAACGAGGACTGGCTCAAGGCCCACCCCAACGTGCAATTTCATTTCACGCCGACAAGTGCGTCATGGCTCAATCAGGTCGAAGTATGGTTTTCCATCTTGCAGGGGCAGTCGCTCAGCGGCACCTCCTTCACGAGCCTCAAGCAGCTTCAGGAACACATCGATGCCTACGTCAACGCATACAACGACAGAGCCGAGCCCTTCGTCTGGACCAAGAAAAAGGTCCGGCAACGCCGTTTCAAAGGCCGCCGTATCACTCAGCTCTGATTCCGGGTACTAGATTCGATAACCTGTTTTGTTGAGTAGCGTGATGGTCAAGGTTGCCAAGCCCCGAGCCATGGCTCGATCGCGTCCTCGGCGGGCTTGAACACCGGGATGTGGTAGTTCGAGCGCATTGATGTGACGCGCTCGCGGGTCCAGCGATTGCCGTTGCCGGTCTTGAGGCCGTTGCGATTGAGGAGGCCGGCAATCAGATCGTCGCTGGCGATCAGCACCAGTTGACGCACGGCCTGGACGATATCGGCAGAGGTGCTGTTGCGCTGTCCGCGCCGGCGCTTCGGCAAGCGCAACTCGCTGTGGGCGCCCCCCACCCAATGGACGATGAGAACGATCTCCGAGGCCGCGTCGTCGATATCGGCCACGACCTCATGGATGAGGGTGCGCACAATGCGCTTCTTGAGGCGAGCATCCGTCGTCGGCGCATCCCAGACCGTTTTGAGGTTCGAGGCCAGAACGCCGAGCGAGACTGGATCGGCAAGGGGTGCGGGCGTGGCCGCATCATGCATGGCGATCTTGGCCTCAACCTCCGCCGCGTGAGCGAGCGCCCTGTTCCAGCGCGCTTCCAGCTCACTGGCCACCAGCCGGTTCGCGGGATCAGCGGCATCGTATTGCCGGAAAGCCCTGTCGGCGGCATAGCGCGCCGCTTCGAGGTCGCGACTGAGAGCATCGCGTACCTGATCGCGCCGTTCCCTGGCTCCCTTGGCGGCAGCGGTTGCGGCGGCGACAGCGCCCGGACCGACGACTCCAAGCAGCGATTCTTCGATGGCGTCATCGACGCGCAGTCCGCCGAAGGCGATGCAGTGGGCCCAGCCATTATCCATCCAGGCACGGTTGCAGCTGTAGCGCGGGATATGGTTCTCCATGCCGGAGTACCGGAGTGTGAGCTTGCGACCGCAGCGCTTGCAGCGGATCAGACCGGCCAGCAACGCGTCACCATGGTTGGGCGCGCCGTGATGCCGACTGGTGGGAACATTGCTGCTGACCATGGTGCGAATCGCCTCGAACTTCTCCCAGCTCACATACCCTTCGTGAGTGTTGGGCTTCAGCGTCAGCCATTCGTTCCGCGCCTTGCGGCGGATCTTCAGGCTCACGCCAGCGGTGCTGTATCCCGCCGCCACAGCTGTCTTACCATAGGCATAGGCGCCGCCGTAGACCGGGTTCTCAATGATCCGGTGGATGGCAGAGTAGTTTGGTCGCCGCCAGGCCGTGTCGCCGTTGGTCTGCTTCACCGGCAGATCGAGATTGTACTCATGGAGCCAGCAGAGCGCCTGTCGCGCGCTGCCCAGTTCCTCGACCTTGTCGAACACCAGCTTGATCGCCTCCTGGACACGCCGATCCGGGTCTTTCTCATAACGGTCGCCGGCCTTCACGAAGCCGACGGGCGCTGTCACAACCAACTCGCCCCGGCGCGCCTTCTCGTAGCGGGCCGAGAGCGAGCGCTGGCGCAACAGATCCAGCTCGTACTCGTTGAGGCTGCCCTTGAGCCCGAGCAGCAGGCGGTCGTTGCCGTGCCTTGGCGCATAGATGGTCTCTTGATCGACCAGAACGGTATCGACCACGCGGCACATCTCGATGAGTTGCTGCCAATCCCGGCTGTTGCGGGCGAAGCGCGAGACCTCGCGGGCGCAAACCGCACCAACCCTGCCGAGGCAAACCTCCGCCACCATTCGCTCGAATCCGGCGCGTTGTATGCCGCCGGCGGCTGAACGACCATCTGACGACGGACAATCACGGACAAGCTCCGTTCGTACGGCGCTGCGAGGGCGAAGATGGGCTTTCACGTCGAACATCGCCAGCACAAAGCTCTCAACAATTGGGCCGAGAATTCTCATCAGCCGACGCGGCGGCGCGAGCGGATCATGGAGCGTTTCAAATCGTCCCGTCAGGCTCAACGGTTTCTGTCAGTTCACGATCAGGTCGCGAACCTTTTCCACATCCCCTATTCTGGAGCCGTCACTGCCGACTTCCGTCGTGCTTCGCGCGGGCGAGCCTTTGCGACTTGGCGCGAGATCTCCGCGACAAGCGCTATCGCCGAATCTCGAACCTTTGAGAAGCGCCTCCTTCGGCTCGCGGTCGATTAAGTTGACGATGCCCCGCTGCCTCCAGCAGCACGCCAGGCGCGATGGAATTGCACCCCACGGTGATCCGGGTTTTCCTGTGAATCGGGGAGAAGCGCCCTACGTCAGCTACTCGTCAGCCAGCCAGTCTATGCAGACTGGCTGCGCACTCTCGACTTTATCGGAGGTGGAATATGACAGGCATTGGCCGAGCTGGTAAATCGCACGTTGGGCCCGCAGGAGCCGACAGCGCATGGGGATCGAGTAGTTCGAGCCCGGAGCTCGGTCCCGCCCCCGGGGAGGGCGGGCAATCTTTCGACTCTGTCGTGGAGCGGATGCGCTCCGGGCCTCGAGATGGAACGGCTCCGCTCGTGAGCCTGCCACCAGCTTCGGCGGTGGCAGTCCAGATTTCCTCAAGTGGCGACGGAATCAAGGCAGCGAAGCAAAAAATGCGCAGCCTGCTTGCGGGGCTTGATGCTTCTAAAAATGCAGCCACACGAGCCCAGAACCCGAACCCGTCGGAGGCGCAAGAGCTGATCGATCAAGTCGTCAAGGCAGGCTCGGAAGTTCTGGGCTATTACGCGAGCCTCCCCCCGGACATGGCGCGCGGGCTTCTTTCCGACGGTCGGGCTCGCCGACTCCGCGAGGAAACTATCGCTGCGGGAAACGAATGCGACATCGTGGCCACCTGGATTATCGGCGACCTGGAGAAGAGCAGGAAGAAAGCAACAGCCTTGCTCAAGAATATGCGAGTTGCCAACGCTCAGCCTGACCAGCTGAGCCGAGCGGTATCCAGCGTGGCGAAGCACTACGAGGCCTGCATGGAGGGGTGGGGAAAGAAGGCATTGCGCATGGAACGGATGCAGTCCGTCTGCGCGGCCACCGCCAACTTGCCGAGCACCACGCCCGAGATGCGGCAGGCCGAAGAGGCCGCACTACGCCTGCAGACCGGCTGGGCACTTTATACGAAGTGCGTGTATCTGCAATCGCAGGTTGCTCTTGCTCAGCTTCTAATTGAGTCGCGGGCGAGCACGTTCGAACCAGCTGTAAGCGACGCCCTCATGGGTGAGGATGGGCGGGTGCGTCTGCTCGGGACCTTTATCGAGGATGTTTTTCCGGCATTTAACTCGGCGTCCGAAGCCGTTCTGAGCAGCAACGGAGCGGCACTCGACGCAGACCACTGCACCGTTCTGGAAGGAGTCATGGAGCGGCTTTCGGAATTTGCCTCAGGGGTGCACGGAATCGTTACCAGGCTAAGGGACGCCGGAACGGATGCCGACCTTCCATTAAAACTGTTGGGCCAGATCGCGGATGGTGCATGGGTCACCGCGGACGACGTCACGCGTCTTTTGGACGTGCAGCCAAAGACGCCCGCCGTGATTGAGCCGACGGCCCGGACTGCCGTAGTGGTTGAGGGGGGCGCGGCCCGCAGGGAGGGGAAGGGCAAGCGCGCACCGGCCGCAGGCGAGCGAAGTTCGGCGGCCGGGCCGCGCGAGCCGCAGCTCGCCACGCCCGACGCTGCCACGGCCCCGACAGTCAAGGTGATCGTACTCTCGGATCTGGGTACGAAGAAACTCGCGAGCGCGGAGGAGGCGGCACTCGCGAGGGCGTCATCGTCGGCGACCGGGCACCTGGAGATATTGCAGGCTCCGCCCTCCAGGAACGCACTGACCGGATTACTCAAGCGATTGGACGAACTTTTGCAGTTCGATCTGCCGGCTCAGCAAAGCGCGGTCTCGCAAGCGCGCCACGGGAAGCCCGAGGACGCCGATCACGCCGTGGATCTCGTCGTTAAGCGCCTGCAGACACAGGCCTCCGAGATTGAGGCCAGTGTAGCCGCGCTGGAGGAGCCTCGCCGACGTGTCCTACTCACGCCTGCGCAAGTGCCGGAAGTGCACGACAAAATAGCCCGGCTCAAGGCGATGTTGTCCGAGGTGCAGGGACAGGCAAACTCTTTCACGGCGCAAAAGGCAGTGATCACGATCGATTGCATGAAGACCTACGCGTTTCCGTCCCAGAAGTATCTTGAACAGTTGCGAGCGGCCGGGGAGTTGGCGGCTGTGAATTCACCGCGCGCCTTGAAGGATGATCCGGGGACACTGTTCGAGATCAAGCTGCAGCCCAAGGCCCTGCGCAATGGCGCGACGCCAAGCCCGATGTGGGTGCACATCCATACCAAGCGGCCGGTACATGCCAGGCAGTTGGCAACGCTGAGCGATGCCGGGTTCGCCGCTTGCCACGTGAAGTCCAATGACCAGCGCGGCTACAATCAGGACTGGCAGAGCGCTCGAGCTGCGACGGGGCGCGAGAACGTCGTGATCCACCGCGGCAAGCTCACGCCGGCGTTCTGTAGGTCCTTGTTGCGCACCGCAGCTGGCGGCCAGCCGTGGCATCCCCTTCCCGAGGCGGAGCACGCGTCGATGCAGTTCGCGCGCCTC
Source organism: Bradyrhizobium diazoefficiens USDA 110 (assembly GCF_000011365.1). Lineage (GTDB taxonomy): Bacteria > Pseudomonadota > Alphaproteobacteria > Rhizobiales > Xanthobacteraceae > Bradyrhizobium > Bradyrhizobium diazoefficiens. The sequence continues at coordinate 1,866,070 of NC_004463.1, forward strand.
GGGATGTAGTTACCTGGGTGTCCCGCGCCAGAGCGTCGCTGTGGTGACACGATCAAGTGGACCGTTTCTCACCGAGAGGAAATCCTCGATGAGCTCGAAGCCGGCGCGGGCTTCCTCGAACAGATCGACAACAGGGTCCGATTGAAATTCGATCGGGAGCGTCGTGACCCCAACTTCCTTTCGCTTGGCAGCTGAACCGTCAAATGCCGGCGATGTGTCGTCTCAAGTCCAGGCGCATGCGATCAGCGCTCCAGGCTCTTCATCTTCGAAAGTGAGTACACATGAAATTCGTCTCAATGAATCGGGGGGGGCAACAAACGGATAGCGTGGACGCGCAAGATGCCTCTCCAGCCGACTCGTCGGCAGAGGCGGCGGCCTTTCAGCGGCAGCTGAGCGAGGTCGCTGTCCTGTCCGCTCCCGTGCTCATGCAGGTCCGCGCCTATCAAGCGGATGCATCGCGATCTGAGGCGCGACCCATCGTGCGGGCGAGCGGGCAACCATATACGCCGGCTCCGCACGGTGAAGGCGGTGGAACGACGCTGAATGCGTCGGCGCTGCCGCTCGGCCATGCAAATTTGGTTTTCGCAGGAAGCGGCATGGATCCTGTTTATTCCGACGATGCGTCTCTTATTGAGGGGCTCGGGCCGGCACTCTTCAAGGCTGGGGCCACCGAGCGCACCGTCAGGCGCAATGTACGTTGTCTTCTCGGATTGGGGCATTGGCTCGTAAAGAACGGAAAGCCGGGCATTGCTGCCCGGCTTTCCGAAGAGTCGCTGGTCGAGGATGCCCTGGAGTTCGGCAAGCAGGAGGGGCAGGCCATCGCTACGCCACTGGTTCATCTTCGAGCCTCCCAATCGCCGGGCGGCATCGCGCCGATTGCAAGCCGGGTTGAGCTGAATCCCTATTCCCAAGATGCGGATCTCATCAAAGGGTACAAGGAAGATGCAGCGTCAGGCACCGCCAACACCGTCAGGAAGTATGCAACTCTTCTTATCGATTTCAGTGATTACCTCCGTGAGAACGATAAGCCCGGCATTGCTGCTCGACTTGGCGACGGCTCGCTGGATAATGATGTCAGCCAGTATAAGGAGGCGGACCCCCGTGGCCGCAGAAAAGCCGGGGCCGCACTGGCTCATCTCCTGAGGTCGCCGGCGGGTGCTAGAGCGATCGAGCTCCGGCCTCATATTCGCCCCGTTCCTGATTTCGAAGGCGCGGTTCGCGCTGAGCCGAGCCGGACCCGGGCCGCGACTGCACAGCACAGCTCGAGCGGAGCTATCAGCTGGCCGGAGACTCTGCCTGCGAACCAGCAGGATCTGCTTTTGGAGACGATGGACGGACCCAGCTCCTCGCCGCCTATCGAGACAATTGCGCACCATCAACAAGCAGCGGATGCAGGAGGGTCTTTTCGTGACTTGAACTTGCCCCGCGCCGACCATGGGGTTTCACCGCCGCATGGCCTGGCATTGGATGCTGCAGGGTCCCTGAACTGGCGCCACCATGACGACGAACTGACGGATAAACGTCACAGGAACCCGCTCGGGCCAGGCGAGCAGGTTCTCGTCATCAATGAGCATGATATAGGGGAGTTGAGATCAGCGAAGAGGCAGAAGACGCTAAGCAATCCGCAGGGCGTCGCCGTTGAGCGGCAGCTGATGCAGACGCCATCCCATCAACTGGCGGCGTCCCCATTGCAGATGCAGGCTCCGATGCTGTCGCAAAACGAGCTAATCGGCGAGCCGCTCCCGGGGGAAGACGCGGAGCTCTTGGCGAGGTTTCGTGTAGACGCCAAGCGGCGCAAGCTCACCCCAGGCGCCATCAATAACAGTGTTTCCGGGCTTGGGAGATTTGTTCGCTGGGTCAACGCAGAGCATGGGGGGTCCGTAGCTTCTCGGCTACGAAAAGGTACACCGCTGGATGAGGAAATTGCGGCGTACCGGAGATTGGGCCGTGACCCCCAGCACCGCATTACATCGGCCCTGGATGTTCTCCGGCGGCTCTTGCGTGGGGGTGAAGAAGCCGAAGCTCCCGAACCCCGCGTCCTCGGTGCCCCACGTCGCCTGGTTCCTCATCCAGAAGATGCGCCCCTCATCGAGGGCGCGCTGAGCCAAGCTCTGAAACATGTTAAAACTGCGAAGGATAAGGGGTCTGCGCAAAAGCGGGCGACACGTCTTCGCGCGCTGAGTGCGTGGCTTAAAGGGAATCGCAAAGGGAGCATCATCGGGCGACTTAACGGCTCTAGCAAGGAGCAGTTAACGCTGGACAACGATGTGCTGGCGTTCCAACGGACCGGAGGCGCAAGATACCGTCCCGATTTGTCGCATCTTCGCAGCTACTTAAAACTCATCGAGGCGAACCGAGAGCTGGGGCTGCCAGGCCCTGAGCAGCCGAGCTCGCCGGCCGCGTGGGGCGATCGGCATCCCGGCTCGGCGCAGGATCTTCCCTCAACGCCGGCAAGCCCAAGCGCGGGAGCTTGGGTTTGGTTGGGTGAACAGCTGCACGAACCAGCATCACCATCCAGGCCCCCGTCACATGCTAAGGGCAGGCTTGAGCCATCTGTTGATCTGAATGCGCCGACGCCGTCCGAGTTGCGCGACGATGCTCATTTTGCGCCAGCGCATCCTGCCAGGGCCCGTTCAGACACCTACGCTGGTCTTGAGCCATTTGTTGATCTGAATGCGCCGACGCCGTCCGAGTTGCGCGACGATGCTCACTTTGCGCCGGCGCATCCTGCCAGGGCTCGTTCAGACACCTACGCTGGTCTTGAGCCATTTGTTGATTTGAATGCGCCGACGCCGTCCGAGTTGCGCGACGATGCTCACTTTGCGCCGGCGCATCCTGCCGGGGCTCGTTCAGACACCTACGCTGGTCTTGAGCCATTTGTTGATCTGAATGCGCCGACGCCGTCCGAGTTGCGCGACGATGCTCACTTTGCGCCGGCGCATCCTGCCAGGGCTCGTTCAGACACCTACGCTGGTCTTGAGCCATTTGTTGATCTGAATGCGCCGACGCCGTCCGAGTTGCGCGACGATGCTCACTTTGCGCCGGCGCATCCTGCCAGGGCTCGTTCAGACACCTACGCTGGTCTTGAGCCATTTGTTGATCTGAATGCGCCGACGCCGTCCGAGTTGCGCGACGATGCTCACTTTGCGCCGGCGCATCCTGCCAGGGCTCGTTCAGACACCTACGCTGGTCTTGAGCCATTTGTTGATCTGAATGCGCCGACGCCGTCCGAGTTGCGCGACGATGCTCATTTTGCGCCAGCGCATCCTGCCAGGGCTCGTTCAGACACCTACGCTGGTCTTGAGCCATTTGTTGATCTGAATGCGCCGACGCCGTCCGAGTTGCGCGACGATGCTCATTTTGCGCCAGCGCATCCTGCCAGGGCCCGTTCAGACACCTACGCTGGTCTTGAGCCATTTGTTGATCTGAATGCGCCGACGCCGTCCGAGTTGCGCGACGATGCTCATTTTGCGCCAGCGCATCCTGCCAGGGCTCGCTCAGACACCTACGCCGGTCTTGAGGCAGCGGTTAATCCGAATCCGCGCACACCATTCGAGTTGCGTGACAATGCTTGGGCCCCGGCGCCTGACTTTCGGCCGCTGTTTGCCGGGCCAGTACCGGGGCATCACCAGGGCGCTCGACAGCCCGGTTCGCCGCAGGGGCTTTCTCCGGCGCCAGCCTTCTCGGATGATGAAGCTTTGGCGTGGTTGCGCGAGGAGCTGGCGCGACGGCAGATGCAAGAACCGGCCTCACCATCAACCGGCAGGGCTCCCTCAGACATCTACGGCGGCCTTGAGTCATTGGTGCATCTGGATGCGCCCACGCCGTGGGAATTGCGCGACGATGCTCACTTTGCGCCGGCGCCCGCTGCCAGGGCGCGCTCGGACACCTACCGCGGTTTTCCATTGGTTGATCTGACTGCGCCCACGCCGTCCGAATCACGCGACGATGCTAATTCTGTACGGCCGTTTCCGATCACCTCCGCCAACGCTCAGATCGGGGCTTTAGATCCGACAGTCTCGTCTCACGGCCACGGGCTGGTGCTCGAGGACACGGAATGGCTGGGCGACGAGCATATCGACAGGGATTACCGGCTCCAGGAGCAGGATTTGCAGAGGAACGATCCGGATCTCGCCGCCCGGACGCGGTTCGTGAATCCCCTCATCGTCCTAAATTATCTGGGCTCTAACGACGATGGCGTCGTGCAAACCGAGTTCCAGCGCATCGTCCATGATGATGAATTTAATGATACAGCCGACTTCCTGTTCCTGCCCGTGATTAATGCCAACCCTGAAGATCCTAATAACCTCGGCAACCATTGGTCGCTGCTGTTCGTTGATCGCAGTGACCGGGGGCAGCCGGTCGCCTACCACTACGATTCCTACAGGGGACTCAACAAAAAGCATGCAGAGCATCTCGCAAGTAGGCTGCACCTCCGCCTGGAGCCAGCCGGCATGGCCCAGCAGCAGAACACTTATGATTGCGGCGTCTTTGTCGTGGACGGGACGCGGGCGCTGGTTAGGCAATTGGAGCAAGGAGGGCAGACAGTCCACCTGGACCAGCTCGTCGTCGATCGGCAGGCACTGCAAAACCGACTCAGGGGCTGATGTCGCCGTGGGCGAGATAGAGTTGGCTGTGAATCGACGCTGAACATTGACCCCCGTACGCGCGAAGTCAATCAAGTACTTGGGACGCCGATCGGCGTCCGGACCCCACACGATGACATAATTGCGGTCGGCGCCCGCGGGACGAAAGGTCCGCTATCTTCAAGCCTGCACGCAATCACACGAATCGGATGCCGCGCGGCGAACAGGATGGAAGTGGAGCGTCGACCATGATGAGAGGGCTACGCCGGGCTCGTGACGCAGGGAGGGCGTAGCCCGACCGGAGTTACGAGCCCGGCGTCGGCGCGATCCACAGCGGACCGCGCCGACTGGTGATCGCGGCCGGCTGGTTATGCAAGTGGTTCTTCCGCCAAGAGGAATCACTCGCGTGCCAGGCCGACACATTACCGATCACCAAATGAGGCTCTACATGAAGTACCGTCAGACCGATAGCCCACCCGTGGCCGCCGCCAAGGCTTCGTTCAGCACCTCGACCGCTTACCGGATCGAGAAGGATCGACGCCTTCCGTCGCAGAAGAAGGCTCCCCGCGGCCGTCGCCGGCCAGATCCCTTGGCCCGCGTATTTGAGACAGAGATCGCGCCGATGCTGAAGGCCGCCCCCGGTGTGCGGCCGGTCACGATCTTCGAGGAGTTGCTCCGACGCCATCCCGAGCTCGGCGCCGGCATCCGTCGCACGCTGGAGCGCCGGATCCGGGCCTGGCGGGCGATCCACGGCGAGGAGCAGGAGGTCATCTTCCGCCAGACCCACGAACCCGGTCAGCGCGGCCTGTCCGACTTCACCGACATGGGCGAATTGGGTGTCACGATCGCGGGCGTACCGCTCGACCATCGTCTCTATCACTTCCGGCTGGCCTATTCCGGGTTTGAGCACGCCCATGTCGTGCTCGGCGGTGAGAGCTTCGTCGCTCTGGCCGAAGGCCTGCAGAATGCCTTGTGGTCACTCGGTGGGGCGCCACGGGAGCATCGCACCGACAGCCTGTCGGCCGCCTTTTGCAATCTCGACCGCGACGCCAAAGACGATCTGACGCGGCGATACGAAGACCTCTGTGCCCATTACGGCATGCGGCCTTCCCGCAACAATCGTGGCATCGCCCACGAGAACGGGGCGATCGAGAGTTCGCATGGTCATCTCAAGCGAGCGATCGGCGACGCGCTGTTGCTGCGTGGCACCGCCGACTTCGACGATCTAGCTGCCTATCGTGGCTTCATCGATGAGATCGCCAGCCGCCGCAATGCCCGCAACGCCAAGCGGATCGACAGTGAACGTAGCGCACTTCAGGATCTGCCGGACCGCCGCACGTCGGACTATGAAGAGGTGATCGTCCACGTGACGTCGTCCGGCGGCTTCACCTTGCGCAAGGTGTTCTACACGGTGCCGTCGCGCTTGATCGGCCATCGGCTGCGGGTGCGCCTGTATGACGATCACCTCGACGTGTTTGTCGGCGGCACGCATCTCCTCACCTTGCCGCGCGGGCGGCCGCATCCCAATGGCAAGCACGATCAGGTCGTCGATTATCGGCACGTGATCCATTCCTTGCGGCGCAAGCCGATGGCGCTCCTCAACCTGGTCTACCGCGACCAGCTGTTCCCCCGGGAAGCTTACCGCCGAGCCTTCGACGTCTTGCGCAAACGCTTACCGGACAAGAAGGCCTGCCGGATCATGGTCGATCTCCTCGCACTCGCCCATGAGCGCGGTTGCGAGGCCGAACTCGCCAATCAGCTCACGGCTGACCTGAACGACGGCCGGCTGCCCGACCTCAACCGGCTACGTACTCACTTCGCCCCGGATCCCGCCCAGGTGCCGAACGTCGTGGTACGCCTCGCACCGCTCGCCACCTATGAATGCCTCATCGGTACCGCCGAGATCGGAGGCGCCGCATGAGCACAACCAACGTAGTCGACACCGCGCGCCTCAATCTGTTGCTCAACGAGCTGCGGCTGCCCGCCATCAAGGCGCTGTGGCCGCAATTTGCCGAGCAATCCGATAAAGAAGGCTGGCCGGCGGCGCGCTTCCTCGCCACCATTGCCGAGCACGAGATCGCTGAGCGCGGCCGCCGCCGCATCGAGCGCCATCTCGTCGAGGCGCGGCTGCCTACCGGAAAGACCTTTGACAGCTTCGACTTCGAGGCCGTGCCGATGATCTCCAAGGCGCAAATGACCGCACTCGCCGCCGGCGACGGCTGGCTCGGCAAGGGCGCCAATCTGCTGCTGTTTGGTCCGCCCGGTGGAGGCAAGAGCCACTTGGCGGCAGCAATCGGCTTGGCCCTCATCGAGAACGGATGGCGCGTCCTGTTCACCCGCACCACCGATCTCGTGCAGAAGCTCCAGGTGGCTCGCCGCGAGCTCAACCTCGAGGGCGCCATCAACCGCCTCGATCGCTTCGATCTCGTCATCTTGGACGATCTTGCCTATGTCACCAAGGACCAGGCCGAGACCAGTGTGCTGTTCGAGCTCATCAGCGCACGCTACGAGCGACGCTCTTTGCTGATCACCGCCAATCAGCCCTTTGGAGAATGGAACAAGGTCTTTCCGGACCCAGCTATGACCCTCGCGGCGATCGATCGCCTTGTTCACCACGCCACCATCGTCGAGATGAACGTCGAGAGCTATCGCAGGCGGACTGCCCTCGAGCGAAAGCGTGGTCCAGGGCGGCCACCGGAGCACGCGACACAAAAAACGCTCGCTTGATTGACGCTCCGCGACAATCAAAGCAAACAAAACTCTTGCGCGCGACAATCATCGCGGCGATCATCATCGCGCCGCGACACTGACTCGCCATCCTGATCGCCGCGCTCTTCCGACCCAGATCGTCGCGCTATAAATCGGAGGGGCTATGAAGCAATATGTTGGGCTTGACGTCTCACAAAAGGAGAGAATCAGGAACAGCAGAAGCCCGTTCCCGAAGATCATACGTCCGTCAGCAAGGACGAGGAATCGGGCGCACGAGGGTTGCAGCGCGATTTGCAGGATCGGTTGCAGCCGGCGCACGACGAGCCGGTGAGCGAGCCCGTCAGCGATAGTGCTTCCCATCCCGAAGTACCTGCAGGCTCGCGCCGGTTCGCCGCCTGCTCAAGGTCGGCATTGGCCTTGCGATTGTGGCCGTCTTCGGATGGTTGCCGCTGAAGGCCGTGCTGCAGACCTCGAGCGTTGCGGCCGTGGTCAATGCCAGGATCGTGACGTTGCGCTCGCCGATTGACGGCACCGTGAGCGCGAAGCCGCCGCAAGGCTCGACGCAACTCAGCGTGGTCCATGAGGGCGACGCGATCCTTCATGTCGTCAACGCGCGTGGCGATCGCGTGCGGCTCGACGATCTTCGGCGGCAGATGTCCCGGATGGAAAATGAGCGCCCGAGTTTCGCCGCCAAGCTTGCGGCCGCCGAGACGGCGCAACAGGACCTCGCCCGCCAGGCGGCCCAGTTCCGCGACGGTCGCATCCTCCAGCTCCAGGCGCGCATTGCCGAAATCCAGTCGGCGATCGAGGCCGCGGCCGCGCGACGGGAGAAGGCAGTGGCCGCCGTCGAGCGGGCCTCGTCACTGATCAAATCGGGCAGCGTCTCGACGGTCGAAATGGCCCGCCTGACGCGCGAGCAGGCGATCGCCCAGCAGACTGCGGATTTCACGGATCGTGAGCATCGATTTCGCGCGATCGTGAGCACTGAATTCAGACGATCGTGAGCAGCCCGCTACGGCCGATGGGAGATAGAGTCAGTGTTCTGGTTGGCCGTCAAGGGTGATGGTTTTGGCGCTGCGTTTTCGCATGCTTTCTCCGGTGAGCTGGAGGCGGTGGGCGTTGTGGACGAGGCGATCGAGAATGGCGTCGGCGACCGTGGGGTCCCCAATGGCTCCATGCCAGGTGTCCACGGGAGCTGACTTGTGACGATGGTGGATGCGCGGCCATGTCGGTCCTCGAGGATTTCGAGCAGATCGCGGCGTTCCGCGGCGGTGAGCACCGATAGTCCCCAATCATCCAAAATCAGAAGCTGAGCGCGGCCGAGGCTTTTGAGGAGCCGGGCGTAGCGTCCGTCTCCGCGCGCGAGCGCGAGCGCCTCGAACAGCCTTGGAACGCGATGATAGAGGACTGATCGGTTGTCGCGGCAGGCCTTGTGGCCGAGCGCGCAGGCTAACCAACTTTTGCCCAGGCCGGTTGCCCCGGTGACGAGCAAATTCTCGTGGCGATCGATCCAGCGACCTTCGACGAGTTTGGCGAAAACGGCGCGGTCGATGCCCCGCGGGGTGCGCAGATCGACGTCCTCGACGCAAGCAGTCTGGCGCAGTGCGGCGATCTTGAGGCGCGTGGTGAGCCGCCTGGTGTCGCGTTCGGCGGCTTCGCGGTCGACCAACAGGCCGATGCGATCTTCGAACGGCAGGGCTTCGAGATCGGGCGATCGGCGCTGCTCCTCGAAGGCCTTGGCCATTCCGGTCAGTCGGCGCCGTAGCTTTTGACGAGCGCCAGAATGCCAAGGCAGGTTCGAAAGCCTTGTTCTGGATGGGGCCGGGCGTCGATCACGGCCTGGAAAAACGCTGCTGTCGAAGGACCGATCCGCTCGCCGGCGGCGATCACCGCGGCGGGGGTCCATTCGCCGTAGCGGCGATGGGCGCTGGGCATGTGGTCGGCGATGGTGGTGTGTCCGCGTCGGTTGGGCGCGCGGGCATGGCTGGCGATCCGCTGGCCCTTGTGGAAGATCTCGACCGTCCGATCGTCGATACGGGCATCGACCAGCTCGCCAATCAGACGATACGGCGCGGAGTACCAATGGCCGTCGACCTCGACATGATAATCGGGAGCGAGGCGGCAGCGCTTCCAGCGTGCGAAGGCATAAGGCTGATCTGGCAGCGGGGTTAGCTTGGGTTTGTCGAGTTCGGCAAACAGTTCGGCGCGGCTTGAGCCGAAGCCACGCATTTGACGAGCATTGAGTTCGTCGACGAGTGTCTTGATGGCGGCGTTGAGCTCGGCCCGGGAAAAGAAGCGCTGATTGCGCAGCCGGGCCAGAATCCAGCGCTGGGCGATTTGCACCGCGACCTCGACCTTCGCCTTGTCTTTTGGGCGCCGCGGCCGTGCGGCGAGAATGGCGGTGCCGTAATGGCTCGCCATCTCGGCATAAGTGCGATTGAGGCCGGGATCGTAGCGGTCGGGGTTGCTGACGGCGGCTTTGAGGTTGTCGCAGACCACGAACGTCGGCGTTCCGCTCAAAAACGTGAACAAGTTGACGTGGGCCCGGATCCAGTCGGCCAAGCTCTCGCTGGGGCAGGCCTCGGCGTAGGTGTAGTTCGAAGCGCCCATCGCCGCGACGAACAGCTTCATCGGCTGCACTTCCCCGGTCAGGGGATCGACGATGTCCATGGTGTCGCCGGCGAAATCCACGAACACCTTCTCGCCGCCCAGATGAATCTGCCGCATCGAAGGTCGGACCCGCCCCTTCCAGGCCTCGTAGGTAGTGCAGAACCACGTGTACCCGAAACCGTCGGGATTAACGGCGCGATACTCCTCCCAGAGCAGGCGACGGGTTACGTTGCGCCGGCGGAGCTCTTTATCGATGTAGCTCCAGTCGGGCACCGGCCGCTGCGGGCTCTGAGACGCTGGTCGTGGGGCCGGGAAAAGCAAAAGCTCCAGGTCTTCATCGGTCATTCCCTCCGGAAGCGGCCAGCTCAACCCAGCAGACGAGCTATGCGGGAAACTGGGTGATGACGGAATGAGATAGGCGGCGTATCGAGGCGGGTGTCGAGCCTGCCAGAACCTCAAGGAGAGCGATACGCCATGAACGAGCATAGCAACATTGTCCCACTGCGTCAGCCCGATGAGATCGACGATCCACTGACGAATATTTTGCGATCTGGTGCTCGGCAGCTGCTTGCGCAGGCTGTCGAGATGGAAGCCGAGGCGTTTCTCGCCGCGATGAAGGGCTTGAAGCGTCCCGATGGCCGCGACCGCCTCGTGCGGCACGGCCATGGTCCAGTGCGGACGATCCAGACGGGGATCGGCGCCGTCGAAGTCGCCCGGGTAAAGATTCGCGATCGCGCGGTGACCAGCGATGGCGAGCGGATCCGCTTCACCTCGGCGATCCTGCCGTTGTGGGCACGGCGCACGAAGAGCTTGGATGCACTTTTGCCGGTTCTGTACCTGCGAGGCATCTCGACGGGCGACTTCCAGGAGGCGCTGGCGGCGCTCTTGGGCAAGGATGCGCCGAATCTTTCTCCGGGGGTGGTTTCCAGACTGACGACGGAGTGGCAGCTCGAGTACGAGCGTTGGCAGAAGCGCGATCTGTCGGCGCGCCGGTACGTATACGTGTGGGCGGACGGCGTCTTCCTGCAGGCTCGCATGGAAGACCACAGCGAATGCATGCTGGTGCTGATCGGCGCGACGCCGGAAGGCAAGAAGGAACTCATCGGCTTCCAGGTCGGCGTGCGCGAGAGCACGCAGAGCTGGCACGAACTGCTCGTCGAGGCGAAAACCCGTGGGCTGAAGATCGCCCCGGAAATCGCCGTCGGTGACGGCGCGCTCGGCTTCTGGAAGGCGCTCGACGAGGTCTTTCCCGCCACGCGACATCAGCGGTGCTGGGTGCACAAAACCGCGAATATCTTGAACAAAGTCGCAGTGTCGGTACAGGCCAGCATGAAGAAGGATCTGCGCGAGGTCTATTTGGCGTCCAACCGAGCTTCGGCCGAAGTGGCGATCGATGTCTTTGCCGAGAAATACGGAGCGAAGTACGACAAGGCGGTCGAGTGCCTGACGAAAGATCGCGACGCAATGCTTGCGTTCTACGAATTCCCCGCCGAGCATTGGGACCACTTGCGGACGACGAATCCCATCGAAAGCGTGTTCGCGACGGTCCGGCACAGAACGGTGCGCACGAAAGGTTCGTTATCGTCAACGACTGCCAAGTTGATGGTGTTCAAGCTGCTCTGCGCCGCATCAAAGACCTGGCGGCGGCTGAAAGGCACAAATCAGTTGCCGAAGGTCAGCGCAGGTGTCAGATTCGAAAACGGCATCGAGGTCATCCAAGTGCCGGAAAACCACGCCGCCTGATCGCCTCGTCACCCAAAATCCCGCATAGCTCAGACGAACTTAGGTTACGTTCTGACACAGGAGACATCAATGCTGTCTCCTCGGTCCTCCTTAGCTTAGCAGTTGCTGACTGATTTGTTTGCCCTAAGAAATTGGGGGCTACAGTACAAACCAGTTGCTGCCGATGCTCGCTGCGGCGAGGACACCTGTGTGATAGCCCGGCCGTGGTGGGGACGTGTTGCGCCGAGCACGTTTGACGGGTTGGACCAGAGGTCTGCCACACATGATGTGGGAGCTTGACGATAGCCGGAGCGCTGGGAATCGATAACGAAGCGGCGGCCCTATAGACAAGTCCAACCCGCACGCGTCAGCGGACGTAACAATTCCTTGGGCTGGGCATCGTTCAAAGCGCTTTCACCGGAAAAGCGGTGACCAAGACATGAGGGGCGTCCTGGCGAAGCTCCATTTCGTCGTCACCGCGGCTGGGCTGAGCACAACCAATCTCGTGCTTGCCGAGCGCTCTCGGGAACCGCTCTGCAATGGAGCATATAGCTTCGCTCCAGGTGGAGTTAAATGCTAGGGGCGCTGATCGCTCTGGGCCGGCATTACTTTGATCACGACCTGGAATGAATCGAGCCGGCGTACCCTCCGTCTCTCGCAAGGTCAAAGGTTGTTTTGCAGCCGACAGTAGCCGGTAATGCTTTGGCGGGCAAGAATTAGCTCCTAATAACGTTAGGGCAGGTCGCGGTTCCGGCCGCAAAGAGGTTGCCCGGTGCGTGATCGTCGTTAGATCGGACAAGAACGCGCAGTTGATCGAATCAGATGCGGCCTCGGTCGCCATATGCCTGCAGTGCGCTGTCGAGACACTTGAGTAACTCTTGTACGCCGAATGGTTTGGCGAGGAAGCCGATCGCTCCGGCGTCCAAGGCTGACGCGCGTACGCGCTCGTTGGGGAAAGCTGTAATGAAAATGAAGGGTGCTTGGTAACCACGCGTCCGCATCTCTGCCAGCAGCTCCAGCCCGCTCATCGCTGCCATCTGCACATCAGTTATGACGCAGGATATCTCGTTCAACCGCGGCGACCGCAGGAGCGCCTCGGCCGAGGCAAATATCTGCACGACGTAGCCACGCGATTTCAAAAGGTTTTCTGTCGCCGCACGGACCGAGGGGTCGTCGTCAACGACGGAAATCAAAGGCGTGGACAAGATGAGCCCTCCCGACGCAGTACAGCGGCTGCCAAACCGTCAGCCACTTTCGCGAAAGTGGGCTTAAGTGATGGAATTGTAAAATCATACTTGGGTTTGTTCAGTGTGATTGGCGCTAATTCCGAGCGTCTCGCTCATTCTGATCAAGTCAGCCAGCGAGCGGGCACGCATCTTTTTCATTACGTGTCCCCGGTAGATCTTGACGGTGATCTCGGCGAGCCCAAGTTCGGCGGCTACCTGCTTGTTCATCAGCCCCGTCGCGACCAGTTTCATCACTGCCTGTTCTCGCGGGCTTAGGGTCTCAAATAGAGATTTCAGGTTCGCCACGGTTCGCTGAGCTTCTCGTCTTTTGCGATCGCGTTCGGTCGCCGCAACGACGGCATCAAGCAGTTCCTGATCGCGGAAGGGCTTGCTGAGGAAATCGACCGCGCCTCCCTTCATGGCCCTGACGGTCATGGGAATGTCGCCATGGCCGGTAATGAAGATGATTGGGATGTGTATGTTCAACCTGGCGAGCTCGGTCTGGTAGTCAAGGCCGCTCAGGCCCGGCAGCCGGACATCAAGAACTAGACAGCTTGTGACGTCCGGCATTGTGCTCTGCAGCATTTCACGGGCCGATCCGAACGCCACGACCTCCAAGCCTACCGATCGAAAAAGGTTCGTAAGCGAGCGACGCATAGAGATGTCATCCTCGACGACAAAGACGATTGCCTTCGTCGAAGCCTCGGTATGTCCGCCTTGGCCTCTCCAGTCAAATCGTCCTGTCACGAGATGGCCTCCTTATGCAGCGGAAGGGCAAACTGGAACGTCGCGCCCGGTCCATTTTTCTGAACCACTGAAATTCGTCCTCCGTGAACTTCCACGATCGACCGGCAGATCGAAAGGCCCATTCCTAGGCCGCTCGATTTGGTGGTGAAGAAGGGGTCCAAGACGCGGTCCGCGTCATTCTCGGCGATCCCGACGCCGCAATCGGTCACGGAAAGCTGCACGTACCCCAGATCGTCCGTAGATGATTGAATCAGAAGTTCACGCGGCCGGTCTGTAACTGCGTCCATGGCCTCGATTCCGTTCATCACCAGATTGATGATCACTTGTTGTAGCTGAATTCGATCACCGAGGACCCTAGGCAGCGCAGACGCCAACTCGCTTCGCAACGTCACTTGGTGGCTCACCAGCTCTCGTGTTACCAGCGCGCTGACGTCCCTAACCACCTGATTAATGTCGAGCGGCACCATCTCGATCTCGCCCTTTTTCGCGAGTGCGCGAATACTACGGATCACCTCGCTTGCCCGGATTGCATCTTCTATGATCCATTCGACTGAAGAGCGCGCGGCTGCAAGATTGGGAACATCGCGAGCCATCCAGCCGAGGCACGCATCGGCGTTGCTGAGGATAGCGGCGAGTGGTTGGGTTATCTCGTGGGCGATAGAAGTTGTCATTTCTCCCAAGGTCGTTACACGCGTCACATGTGCAAGCTCCGCCTGTGCCTTTCGCAGCTCTTGTTCGGCCTGATCAGCGCGAATGGTAGCGGTGATGTCAGTGCTGACGCCGCGATAGCCCAAAAAATTTCCGTTTCCGTCGAAGAAGGGCTTGCCACTAGTGCGGACGTAGATCGGAGATCCCATCCTATTTACGGTACGGTAGATGAGATCCCGGAACGGCAGGTGTGCCTGCAACGTCGCCCGATGCTGACGCCACTTCTCCGGTTCTTCTTCCATGTCGCACGCGATGTCCCAGCGAAGCAGGCCCGTTAACCCTGTCGCCAAAATTCCCGCAGCGCTGGTGTGCTCGGACAAGTGAGTGACCCGATGATCTGGCCCGGTTTCCCAGAGCCAGTCGGAAGCAGTCTCGGCATAGTCGCGAAAGCGCTGTTCGCTCTCGCGCAGCGCTACAAGCGTGTTTTCCAAGCGTTCCCTAGCTGCGTGTTGCTCGGTAACATCCATATGTGTTCCGATCAGCTCGCTGACATTACCATCGCTGCCGACGACAACGTGTGCAACGGAGTGTATGCGCCTTATCCCGCCATCTGGCAGAATAACACGGAAATCATATTCGAACCGTTCGTGCTCCTGGTCAATCGCCTGACGCTGCACCTCCTGCAACCCTGGCAAGTCTTCCGGATGGATGCGCGATCGAATAGTCTCTAGCGAAACCGGCTCTTGTGGGTTAAAGCCAAACAGGCGGTCGACCTCAGCGGAGCGATAAACGAAATCTCGTGTGTGGACGTCCCAGGACCAGCTGCCTGTGTGAGTGAGATGCTGAGCCTCGGCCAGATAGGCCTCGCTTCGGCGCAACTGCTGTTCTGCTCGCCTAGCTGCCGTAATATCGGTGGCTGCCCCAACAAACTCAATTTCACCAGAGGCGGTTCGCGTGACTCGTGCCTGCGCATGGATGTGCTTCACGGAGCCGTCAGGTAGCAGCAGCCGGTACTCGTGCTCGAAATCCCTCAGGTCTCGCATCGCTTCATCGATAATCTCTTTGACAGAAGCCCTATCATCTGGGTGCGTGCGCTCAATGACGAGTTGTGGCGCCGGTGTCGTCTGAAGATCGATTTGGAAAATCCGAAATGTCTCCTTAGACCAGAAGGCCTCGCCGGTAGAGGCGTTCCAGCTGAAGCTGCCTGTATGACTCAACTCCTGCGCGTGAGCCAAATGCGCTTCGCTCCGCTGCAGCGCAAGCTCGGTCTGCTTGCGCTCCGTAATATCTTCGCACGCCATGAGGATGACGGGGCGGTCGCCGGCCCAAAGCATGGCCTTGGCGTTTTCACGCACCCACAATACAGAACCGTCCTTCCTGACTTTCCGGACGTCCCAAGTGCGCGATTGTCCAACATCCTCAAGACACGTCTGAATGCATTTGCGGACGAATGCGCGATCCTCCTCCAGAAATACGTCGAGCACGGATTGGCCCAATAGTTCTGCACAAGCAAATCCCAGTTGTGTCGCGCCCAACGTATTGACGTTGAGGACAATGCCGGCCTCATCGACCATGAAGTACATGGCTGGATTGTGCTCGAAAATTGCGCGCCACCGTTTTTCACGATCCTCCAAATCCGAGGCACTCCGCTGAAGCTTGGCCGCAGCCACACGTGCAGCCTCTCTTTCCTGGCGGAGTTTTCCAATCAGGTACGTTCCGACAACAGAGACAATAAGAAATGCAACAACCACAGGAACATCGCGGGGATCATCGATTCGTAAACTAAACGCCGGCGGCGCAAAGTAGTATGCGAGAGCAGCGATTGCGACGATGCAAAGCGCTGATGAAGCAATGAAGCTGCCCATCAACGAAAATAGTAAGACTACTAACAAATAGGCGAACGCCGCGGCGGCGAAATGCGCCTGAAAGTACACGCAAGTCAGTGTAACCGCGGCTAGCGCTATGCTGCCCAAGGTCAACTGAGGGGCTGAACGTTTGAAACTGCTGATCCTATACATTTTGAGACCGTCCGGCCTGTTATCCGGCGGGAGAGCTATAGCATTTTAGGCAAAAATGAGGCAATCTTGAACACTTGGGTCCGCATGATAGCGTGTGCAAGATCGATCATCGGCTGCCGAACTCAGCACGCGCGGGGAAAAAACGCATTATAAACATACGTATATTTGTCCTAAACCTTCAGTAGGTGTCGCTGACGCGACTTTAGTCGAAGCTGAAACGTCCGCTTTTGCGCATCGCTCGAGCCTACGGCCAATGCGCCCCATTAGGCCGCGGAATGAGGACAGTGGTTTCAGTTCAGCCGATAGGTTCGAAGGCGCGCCTCCGGACCGGCAAGGATCAGAAAAAAGCTGCCCAATGACTCGTCTCCCCGACTCAGCCGCTCCCGCGAAGAAAGCGCAAGTTCGCCTGCCGACACAGAAGCCGGAGTCGCGCGAGTCCTACGCGCGATGATGATTCGTTCCAATCTTATCGCGCTTTAGCTGCGAAAAACTGGTTCCGCTGGAAGCGAGCGGCGTCGCAGAACGCAGGGCAGCCTCGTATGACTCGCCACGGCTTTGTCGAGTGCCATTCACGCTGATCACACCCACCATGCTCTGCTAACGCAGCGCGCATCGTAACGAGAACGACAAGCTGCGTCCGCAGGATCCCTACGTCGTCCTTAATCGCGTGAGGCAAGTGGAGCGACGTGCATATGGATCTTCGTAGGCGGACCAATACCTAGTCCGTCAGTCCCGTCATCGGCTTGGCAAAAATGTTGCACAAGCGTTCAGATGGCCGGTAGCCCTTGAGTGCGAAAGCGAAACCCTGAAAAAGCTCCTGCCTCTTTTCTCGCTAGTACCCACTTTTCTTGGAACGTGAGTCGTGATTCAAGGTCGGGATGATACCCGAAGCAAGAGAAGTCCACCTTTCGAGGAAAGATCGCAAGGTGCTTGAGGCGTGCTGTCGCTCACCGGTGACGTTGCAGCGCGATTTGAAGCGGGCGCGGATAGTTCTGTTGGCGGCGGATGGGCGCAGCACCCGGTCGATCGCCAAGGAAGTTGGGGTCCAGCCGCGGATTGTCAGCCTTTGGCGGCATCGCTATGCCGACCATGGCCTTGAAGGGCTGCAAGACAAGCCGCGGCCTGGCAAGCAGCCGATCTATACGAAGACGACCGACAAGCGGATTCTGAAGCTGCTGGATAAGCCGCCACCGCAAGGGTTTGCGCGCTGGACCGGCCCCCTGCTGGCCGAGGCGCTGGGCGATGTCGATGTCCAATATGTCTGGCGGTTCCTGCGCAGCCACAAGATTGACCTGGTGGCTCGCAAGTCCTGGTGCGAGAGCAACGACCCGAACTTTACGGCCAAAGCCGCCGATGTTGTCGGCCTCTATGTCGCGCCGCCGGCGAAGGCCATTGTGCTGTGCGTGGACGAGAAGCCCTCGATCCAGGCTTTGGAGCGAGCGCAGGGTTATCTGAAGTTGCCCAATGGCCGCGCCTTAACCGGCCAAAGCCACGATTACAAGCGGCATGGCACCACAACATTGTTTGCGGCGCTCGAAGTCGCCACCGGAAAGATCATCGCGACCCATTCAAAACGCCGGCGCCGCGTCGAGTTTCTCGATTTCATGAACAGCGTCACCGCGACTTTTCCGAACCGCAAGCTTCACGTCATCCTCGACAACCTCAACACCCATAAAAAGAACGAGGACTGGCTCAAGGCCCACCCCAACGTGCAATTTCATTTCACGCCGACAAGTGCGTCATGGCTCAATCAGGTCGAAGTATGGTTTTCCATCTTGCAGGGGCAGTCGCTCAGCGGCACCTCCTTCACGAGCCTCAAGCAGCTTCAGGAACACATCGATGCCTACGTCAACGCATACAACGACAGAGCCGAGCCCTTCGTCTGGACCAAGAAAAAGGTCCGTCAACGCCGTTTCAAAGGCCGCCGTATCACTCAGCTCTGATTCCGGGTACTAGGGTCTGTACCTAAATAGCGCCACGTGATTCTCTTGCCTACGTGTTGATTCGGGGGCGAGAGAATGCGCGCTGGTTTGTTTTGGCTGAACGACAGGCAATGGGCGCGTATCGAACCGCATCTGCCGAGGGGACTGACGGGGCCGGATCGGGACGACGACCGACGCATCGTCAGCGGCATCATTCACATGCTGCAATCGGGTGCACGATGGCGTGATTGTCCACGTGAATACGGCCCTTACACGACGATCTACAATCGCTTCAATCGCTGGGCCAAGCGAGGACGATGGTGCGCAATCTTCGAAGCGCTGGCCAAGCCTGGCGAAGACGGCGTCGTACTGTCGCTCGACTCGACCTCGATTAAAGCTCACCGGTGTGCCTCCGGCGGAAAAGGGGAAGCACAATCAAGCAATCGGCCGCTCGCGCGGAGGCCGCACGACAAAAATCCATGCGCTGAGCGATCCGCTCTGCCGGCCGGTCGTCCTGCATCTGACTCCAGGCCAGGATGCCGATATCGCTGCGGCTCCGATGTCCTGGCGCTCGCGCCACCCATGAGCGTGCTCCTCGCCGACAAAGGGTATGATGGCGACAAGCTTCGCGGCGAAATCATTCGTCGTGGCGCCAAGCCCGTAATCCCCAATAAATCTAACCGTGTCGTCATCCATCGCTTCAACAAACGCGCCTACAAAGGACGAAATGTCATCGAACGCTGCTTTTGCAGGCTCAAGGACTTCCGGCGCATCGCCACGCGATATGACAAGCTCGCCCGTAATTTTTTGGCCGCTGTTCATCTCGCCGCTCTCGTCGCATATTGGCTCAATTGAGTCTGGACCCTAGCCTCTCAGGGGCAGCTGCCCTGGCTGCGGCGCGGAATAATGCTGTGCGCCGGAGAGCGCAGGGGGAGTATTCGTGTCCGAATGGCGGCGGTTCAGATCCGGGACCTACCTCATGTGCTTGTAGTGTCGATAGTAGTGGAAGCGGTGGACTTGTTGAGCCGAGTCTGCAGCGTCACGTGATCGAGCTCGCTTTCCCACCAGGATACGAACACAGCCGCGATGCCATTGCCGATGATGTTGGTGAGGGCGCGCACCTCGCTCATGAACTTGTCGATAGAAAACACGATTGCCATGCCCGGCACCAGAGCTGGGTTTACTACCGATAATGTCGCAGCGAGCGTGATAAAGCCTGCGCCGGTGACGCCGCTTGCTCCCTTCGAAGTTAGCATTGCTACTAGCAGGATCGTGAGCTGCTGGCCAAAGCTGAGATCGACACCGAGTGCCTGGGCAATGAACAATGTTGCAAGTGTCATATAGATATTGGTGCCGTCAAGGTTGAAGGAGTAGCCAGTCGGCACCACCAGCCCGACCACCGGCTTGGAGCAGCCCAGCCGCTCGAGCTTCTCCATCAATTGAGGGAGCGCGCTTTCGGAGGATGAAGTACCGAGCACGATCAGAAGCTCGTCTTTAATATAGATAAGGAACTTGAAGATTGAAAAGCCGACGAGGCGGGCGATCAGACCAAGCACGACTACTACGAATAGGGCAGCAGTCACGTAAAACAGCGCGATCAGACCGATCAGATTGCCGAGTGCTGCGGGCCCGAACTTGCCGACTGTGAAAGCCATGGCGCCGAAGGCGCCGATCGGGGCCGCTTTCATTACAATAGCTATTACCCCGAACACCGCGTGCGCGACGTCGTCAATCATGCCGCGCAGACGCTCGCCACGCTTTCCCAACGCCATCAGCGAGAAGCCAAAAAGGATCGCGAACAGGAGAACCTGCAGAACATCGCCGCGAGCGAAGGCGCCGACCACGCTATCGGGAATGATGTTGAGAATAAAGTCGACGGTTTTCGAGGCTTCCGCCTGCTTGACGTAATTGGCGACCGCCGCAGCATCCGGTTTGACCGCAAGGCCATGGCCAATCCGGACCAGATTGCCCATGGCAAGGCCCAACAGCAAGGCAAAGCTGGAGACGATCTCGAAATAGAACAGCGCCTTGACGCCGACGCACCCGACTTTCTTGGCATCTTGAATATGCGCAATGCCAGACGTGACGGTGCAGAAAATAATGGGCGCGATCACCATCTTGATGAGCTTGATGAACCCATCACCGAGCGCCTTGACCCAGTCGTTTGTGGCGACAGACGGCCATAGGCAGCCAACCATGGCGCCAATTAGGATTGCGATCAGCACCTGGACGTAGAGTATCTTATACCAAGCTTGCGACGCGCGCACAGGCGCCGCGGTTGCCATGGTGGTCATGACGCTTCCTTCCCGAATATACTCGAATGTGTGCCGCGGCTCGGTGAGAGGCGACAGTGTCATACGAGACTAATCATTATAGCCTTGCGCGATTGAAGACGCGTCCGAGAGCCGGCGCGTCTTTCCAAAGGCAGGCGTTTAGTTGCGTTGTCCTTTCTCGCTAAGCAAGATATGCACCAAATCCCAAACTGCGGCGGACTAAAAAGTCGCGGACAATGGCCTCCCTTCGGTGGCATCGGCTTGAGTGCTCTTAGCCGTGTTCGCAAGGTCGAACATTAGGCTGCAGCGTAGCGCGCATTAGCGGAATGCTGGAGTGTTGAGATCGTGCAGCAGTACGTGCAGTTGGTAAAATTGCTATTTTGGATTGAACGCATTTACCGAATGGAAGTCTGGCTAGGAGCTGCGTTGCCCGGGTAGGACCTCTGATGGATGACTGCGTTTTTCCGCAAGCGGCCAATCTCGTCGATGACGCGGCGTTTGTCTCCACGCCTGTGCTGACGATGTGCAAGCTAAGCCGGTCAGGGGAGCGGCCGTCGCTCGCGGCCCCTCGCGCCTTTGCCGCGTCGCCGAACCAGCCTTACGACGAGTTTTCAGCTACTTCGTTTGCGTAGCTGCCGACCGGCAGGCTTCTTGCGATCGGTTCAGCTACCGACCCTGCGAGCACGGGATTTGAGCCGCCGACAAACCAAACAGGCATTTCTCGAGTCGAGTCTGCCGTTTTCGTTGGGCGGCTGTTGCTGTCCGCTTGGAAACAAAGATGCCAGAAACCTGACAAAGCGTTAGGTCCACTCCACGGTGACGTCGGCGTCTACGCAAAGTGCTTTCACATAAGCATAGCGCCGCCGCTGTTCGCACGTGGCACTCGAATTGCTGATGACAAATGAGAAGCTGCCGCCGTCGGGTGGGACGAAGCGGACTTGTCACAGGAGTTGCCGATGAGCCTTGCGATGCTGCTCTTGCTCGCAGAAACGGTGCGCGTAAATTTGGGGGACAGAGCGAGCTGCCGCACGAACAAATGGCTATTCGCACCACATCGCTGGGCAGCCCGACGTGCAGGCAATCACTATCGCGATACGGCGACCTGCGCTCGTTGGCGGGCTGACGCACATGGATTTTGATTCGTCAGAGATCTCGCAATCCATTGCGCTCACGATAGAGCTCGCTAGCGTGACGACCGTGATCCTCCTCGTGATTGGTGTGCCCCTCGCCTGGTGGCTGGCGCGTTCAAAGACTTTTCTGAGCGAGGCTGTCGCTGCGCTAATTGCCCTTCCGCTGGTACTACCCCCAGCGGCTCTCGGCTTTTGCGTACTCGTTCTGCTCGGCCCCGACGGACCCGGCGGCGTTCTCGCCTCTTTCTGGGGCGAGCGCACGCTCGCTCTTACCTTCGTCGGGATCGTGGTCGGATCGGTGCTCTCGGCGCTGCCATTGGTCGTGCAGCCGATACGTAACGCCTTTCTTGCGGTTGGCGATCACCCGTTGGAAATGACAGGGCGTGTTTCGCCATTGTATGGCTTCGTTGCTATCATCGCACCGCTGGCGCGACTGGAGCTCGTTAAAGCGGCCGTGCTTGGATTTTCTCACACGATAGGCACATTCGGCGTCGTGATGATGATCGGCGGAAATATTCCTGGACGCACCAAGGTGTTGTCGGCCTATGTCGTGGACTACGTCCAAGAGCCGCGCTGGCACGAGGAAGTGTGGTTGCCGCTGGTATGGTGATGTTCGCATTTGCGACAATCTTCACCTTAGCCATCATCGACAGACATTGTACCGGGCGAGGCAACGAATCATCTTAGGTTTGCCAGGGCGATCGCTCTAAACGTCCAGCCTGTCGCCGCGCACAGCCCCGTAGGCGACGAGCCCCTTGGAACCAGGGGCAGATCGGATCAAATCAGACCTAAAGTCAAGCCAACGTGCGCACCACATTCTCAGTCCCTTGCGGGCTCTGTTCCTTGCTCGGCAACCGCGTTGGTACGTGCTGCCTGCATTAGGTTCGATTATGAGCGCTTTAACGCACCGTTGGTCAGCGATCGGCAAGTCTGATTGAGGCCGGGCAATGTGGTGCCCGTCGACTGAACCAATTCTATTCAACAATCGGCATCATGAGTGCCGCCTGCAGGAGCGTAGTTCCCTTCAGCGGTGAACGATCGGCTTGATTTGTTAAAGTGCTCACATCGACGTCGAAAACTGGACACCAATAGCGTAGCAGATCAATGGCCTAGCTTCTGGGACGCTGGCCGGATTCGACAAGCCGAAAATCTTAAAGCGGTGGCTTGTTATCTTTCAGGTGTTTCGCTCTGCTGGCTTGTTTCTTGCCGAACATCACCAATCGTAACGCTGGCGACAACTCGCTTGGAAGGTTTCATGGGTGATGCAACGGAAACCTTCTACGGCGTGATCAGACGACAGGGTATCACGCGTCGCAGTTTCCTTAAATTCTGCAGTTTCACGGCCGCGAGCTTGGGGCTTGGTGCAAGCAGTATTGCGCACGCCCTGGAAACCAAACCGCGAGTGCCCGTCATCTGGCTGCACGGGCTTGAGTGTACCTGCTGCTCGGAAAGCTTTATCCGCTCGGCTCATCCCTTGATCAAGGACGCGCTGCTGTCGATGATTTCGCTCGACTATGACCATATGATCATGGCGGCGGCAGGACACCAGGCTGAGGCCATCCTGGAGGAAACCCGTGCCAGGTACAAAGGCGGATATGTGCTTGCCGTTGAAGGTAACCCGCCCTTGAACGAGGGTGGCATGTTCTGCATTGACGGCGGCAAGCCGTTCGTTGAAAAGCTCACGTCGATGGCGGAAGAGTCCATGGCGATCGTCGCTTGGGGCACGTGTGCGTCCTGGGGATGCGTGCAGGCGGCCAAGCCAAATCCGACTCGCGCGGTGCCGATCGATAAGTTAATCACCAACAGGCCCTTCATCAAGGTGCCCGGGGGCCCGCCGATCGCAGAGGTCATGAGCGGCCTCGTGACTTTCATTACCACGTTCGGAAAGCTTCCAAAGCTTGATCACCAAGGGCGTCCAAGTATGTTTTATTCCGAGCGCATTCACGATAAGTGCTACCGGCGGTCCCATTTCGACGCTGGTCAATTCGTCGAAGAGTGGGACGACACCAACGCACGCAAGGGCTATTGCTTGTACAAGTTGGGCTGCAAGGGACCAACCACCTACAATGCCTGTTCGGCCCTTCGGTGGAACGGCGGCGTTTCATTTCCCATTCAATCCGGCCACGGCTGTCTCGGCTGCTCCGAAGATGGCTTCTGGGATAAAGGGTCATTTTACGACCGACTCACGACCATCAAGCAGTTCGGCATCGAGCAGAACGCCGACGAGATCGGCATGGCCGCTGCCGGCGTGGTGGGGCTAGCGGTCGCTGCCCACGCGGCGGTCACCGCCGCGAAGCGGTTGAGGCACCGGCCGGATCGCCCTGCCCACAAAGGCAAGCCGAGTTGAGGAGGTAACGACGGTGGCCGTCCAGACGCCGAATGGGTTCAATCTCGATCGTTCCGGCAAGCGAATCGTTATCGATCCGCTGACTCGCATCGAAGGCCACCTGCGCATCGAAGCTAATCTCGATTCCGACAATGTGATCCGCAATGCAGTCTCAAGCGGGACGATTTGGCGTGGCATCGAAGTCATCCTGCGTGGGCGCGATCCGCGCGACGCATGGGCGTTCACCGAGCGGATTTGCGGGGTCTGCACCGGTACCCATGCGCTCACCTCCGTGCGCGCGGTTGAAAATGCACTAGGAATTACGATTCCGGAGAATGCAAATTCGATCCGCAACATCATGCAGCTGTGCCTGCTCGTGCATGATCACCTCGTACATTTCTATCACCTCCATTCGTTGGATTGGGTCGACGTGGTCTCCGCCCTCAAGGACGATCCCAAGTCGACCTCTACACTGGCGCAATCTATCTCGCCCTGGCCGCTGTCATCCCCTGGCTATTTCAAGGATCTACAGATCCGGCTCGGCAAATTCTTCGGATCAGGGCAACTCGGTCCGTTCAAGAATGGCTATTGGGGGCATCCGGCCTACAAACTGCCACCGGAAGCGAACCTGATAGCGGTAGCTCATTATCTTGAAGCACTCGACTTCCAGAAGGAGATCGTCAAAACCCAAGCGATTTATGGCGGCAAGAACCCGCATCCAAATTGGCTGGTGGGCGGCGTGCCGTGCGCGATCAACATCGACGGAATCGGAGCGGTGGGCGCAATCGGCATGGAGCGACTGAACATTATATCCTCCATCATCGACCGTTCGATCGAGTTTGTCGAGCAGGTCTATCTGCCCGACATTGCCGCGATCTTTTCGTACTATAAGGACTGGCTCCACGGCGGCGGTCTTTCGAGCAAAAGCGTGATGTCCTATGGCGATATCCCCGAAAAGGCCAATGACTGTTCCGGCGAGAGTTTCAAGCTGCCGCGCGGGGTCATTCTTGATGGCAATCTCAAGGAGATATTGCCGATCGACCATGGTGATCCCGAACAGATCCAGGAATTCGTCGCGCATTCATGGTATAAATACCCCGGCCATTGCTGCGGACTGCTTCCCTGGGATGGTATCACCGAGCCGAGTTTTGAACTTGGGCCAAAACTCAAAGGCAGCAAGACAGATATTAAAGAACTCGACGAAGGCGGCAAATATTCCTGGATCAAAGCGCCGCGATGGCGCGGCCGCGCCGTGGAGGTTGGGCCGTTGGCCCGATACATTATCGGTTATGCGCAAGGCAAAGCCGAGTTCAAGGAGCCCGCCGAGAGACTGCTCAAGGGGCTCAATCTTCCCGTGACTGCGCTGTTCTCGACCCTTGGCCGTACTGCGGCGCGGGCGCTCGAATGCCAATGGGCGGCGCATCAGATGCGCCATTTCCAGGATAAGCTGGTAATCAACATCAAGGCGGGCAACACGGCAACTGCCGATATCAGCAGGTGGAGGCCGGAAACCTGGCGCAAGGAAGCCAAAGGCTACGGGTTCACTGAGGCGCCTCGCGGTGCGCTCGGGCACTGGATTACGATCAAGGACGCTAAGATTGACAACTATCAATGTGTCGTGCCGACGACATGGAACGGATCTCCTCGCGATTCAAGCGGCAATATTGGCGCTTTTGAAGCTTCGCTGATCGGCACTCCGATGGCCGATCCGCAGCGCCCGTTGGAGATTTTGCGCACCATCCACTCCTTTGATCCGTGCTTGGCTTGCTCGACGCACGTGATGAGTCATGAGGGTCAAGAAATGGCCTCAATTAGAGTTCGTTAGGCCCATGCGGAACAGGGCTCAGAAGTTTCTTGCCGCCGCCGATGCGGCACTGGCTGGTCGCAGCATCCGTGGGGGCACCGCCCACATTTATGCGCTGGTGCGACTCTGGCATTGGGCTAATGCAGCCGCGATTCTGGTACTGAGTTTAACAGGCTATCTTATTGGAACCGGGACACCGGCGATATGGGGAATGGCAAGCGGCGGTTTTCTATTCGGCTATATCCGCTTTGCTCATTTCTCGGCGGGATATGTACTCAGCGCCGGCTTTCTTCTGCGTATCTACTGGGCCTTGATGGGAAACGCGCACGCCATGCAGATCTTTTGCGTGCCGCTTTGGCGCCGGTGCTTTTGGCGGGAGTTGCACCACGAGATTCGCCGGTATTCGTTCCTTGCGGTTGAGCCTGAAAGGGGCCTCGGGCACAACCGCCTTGCTCAGCTAGCAATGTTCTTCATGTTTACGCAGACGATCACGTTCATGGTCGTCACCGGCTTTGCACTTTACGGGCAAGGTGCCGGTACTGACAGCTGGCAGTACAAGGTGTTCGGCTGGGTGTTTTCACTCTGGCCGAACAGCCAGGACTTTCACACCTGGCATCATCTCGGCCTGTGGGTGATCGTGATGTTCGCGCTGGTCCACATCTACGCGGTGCTCTGGGACGACGTCGTGTCGCGCCGCAGCTTCCCTTCTATCAAGTAGGTGAGCATTGGTTTGGCGATTGACTGGGAAGCGGATGCTCAATTCAACAGAGAAAAAGCGGATTTTGGTGCTCGGCATTGGCAATATTCTGTGGGCCGATGAGGGATTCGGTGTGCGTGCGGTCGAGGAGTTTCATCGTAGCTACGCGGTCGATGATACGTCACCGTTCTCGATGGCGGCACCCAGGGGCTCTACCTCGTTAGTTTTCTTGAGGGGGCCGACTGCCTGATCGTGTTCGACGCCATCGACTATGGATTGCTGCCCGGGCAGTTGGAGCTTGTACGAGATGACGAAGTGCCAAAATTCACGGGGGCCAAGAAGGTGAGCCTGCATCAGATGGGCTTCCAGGAGGTCTTGAGCGCGGCCGATTTGCTTGGCCGCCGCCCGCGAGAGCTCGCTCTTATCGGCTGCCAGCCGATGGATCTGGAGAATTGGGGCGGTCCGCTGACCGCGCCGGTGCGCTTTCAGATTCCCCCCGCGATTAGACTGGCCTGTAAGCTCCTAGAGCAGTGGGACTCGCCGGCAAAACCGCGGAGTGCGCCGCTGCCTGCATCAGAACGGCTGTTGGCGAACAATATTGACCATGCGAATTATGAAATGAAAGGCAGAGCCGATCTAGCGGCCTGCGGCTGATTATGTGCCTTGGCTTGCCAATGACGATTGTCGAGACCGACGGTGTCACCGCGTTATGCGAGTATGGCAATGAGCAGCGGCGCATCTCCGTCGTGCTGCTCGCTGATGTACGGGCCGGCGCCAAGGTGCTCGTTCATATCGACAGCGCAGTGCGGCTCCTGGACGAAAACGAAGCAAGGCTGATCTGCAAAGCACTTGACGGGCTTGAGGCCAGCCTCAACGGTCAGAGCTGCGATCGCTTCTTTGCGGACTTGATCGGTCACGAGCCGCAATTGCCGGAGCACCTACGCTAGCGCTTCCGCTCCCTTGCACCGGCTGGGGTTCATAGACCGGATTCCAGTCGCAGGACCATCGGCTTGGACAACGTCAGGCGCTACGCCGTTGGGTCGAACGCGACTCGCGCACCTAGAGATGATTGGCATGCGCCTTGCTAACCGCCATGCTGGCAGAACCGATCATGATCAGAGAGGAGTGTGATGAAGTTGCAGCCGGCTCAGCATGCTCTGACACGGCCCGCTCCGTCCGACGACGTGGAGGGCGTTAGCGCCGATGCGCGCCTGGTCGCGCACGTTCCCAGGAAGGCGACCTTGATGCCGCTGCCGGCGGCTGATCCCCTACATATTCTGCGGATCAGTGAAGCACCCTCGCGCGGCCCTGGTGGCACACTGACCGGCCGGCCCGGCCAGCGTAGACTGTCGACGCCGCGCCTATCCCCGAGGAACAATATACTCTGCCTGATCGGCAAGAGACCGGATCGTTTGCTCACGATCAACCGCATCTCCTCACCGATCCTTTGGGCACTCGCCGGCAGCACCGGCGCCGTCAAGTGCAATACCCCTCGACACAGACAATGGAACATCGCATCGTGAAAGCAGCGATCCCCGTTGTATCTGGCGGCGCCGGCCGCGCGGCGAGCGGCTTTACCACAGGTTCTGGAACTCTCGATGTATTCTATCGCGGCGCGACAAGTGCGCTTGTCAATCGCGTTTGGCGGGTTTGCGACGAACGTGCAAGGAAGTATCCGAACGCTGCCCTGCTAATGTCAAATGTCGCTGCTGCTGTTGGGGGTCAGAGAAGCGGTGATCCGACACAATTGTACGGACTCGCAAATTTCAGCGATGCCGAGCGCAAGCTGATTGACGAATTGCTCGGGGAAGGCGAGGTGACCGGGTGGTTGCGTTGCCGGACGGCAGTTTGGCACAAATCCGGGAGTCCGTGCATGCCGGAATCTGGCGCGTGCGCATCGGAACCGAACCGGCGCACGAATATGTCGAGGTTGGAGCGATTCCGCAGATTGTCCGGCGTGCCGCAACTGACCTGACATCAACCGAACTTCTGATTGACACGCCGCCGGATGGCGCGATGAACGTTCAACCGGTGCTGGCCGAAATACGCGAGCGGGCCAGCGTCTGGCAATTTTGCATGAATGCGCATGTCATCAATCTGACGTTACTGCCAATGAGCGTTGTCGACTTGACATTCCTGCAGCAAAGCTTGGGCAACGGACCCGTCCAACTCATGTTGCGGGGCTACGGTGCCTGCAGAGTGCAGGCAACCGGGACTAGGAATGTTTGGTCCGTGCAGTTCTTCAATTCTACGGACAACATCATCCTTGATACGGTGGAGGTCGGGGGCGTGCCGATTGTTGCGTTGGCTGCCGACGAGGATTTCCAGGACTCTGCCGGACGCGTGCAGGAAATTCTCGAGGCGTACTTCACATGATGCGCTCGGGCACTCGACATCAGTTGCGTTCCCACAGACGGCGCCTTCGGATGGATCATAGCTTGCGCGGGGGGAGGGGGCAGCATTGCGCATGAACCTCACTGCAAGCAACAAAATCCATGTCCGCGTATTGCTAGCTGCCGACGTAGTCGCCTCGGTCGAGATCCAGCCGCGAGTCCGGCCGCCGCTGGGTCGGATATTCGCCGGAAAGCAGGCCTCGTCACTGCTCAACGCAGTGCCGCGGCTCTTCGCGTTATGTGCCGCTGCGCAGCAAACCGCACTGTTGACCGCGATCGAAACGGCGCGCGACGAAGTGATCACCCTCGCAAAAAAAACAGCATCGTATTGCGCTGATCGTTACCGAGCGCATCATGGATTTGGCACGGGGCCTATTTGCCGGACATCTCACGCTAGAGGTCGCCAGTGCGGCAGCAATCCGCTCCCTGATGTCGGAATTGTCAGCGCTTGTTCGCTCCGCCCAGCGAGCCTCGTGCCCCCCCTCAACGGGAAGCAACAGCGCGGATCGCGGCGGCGCTGGCCGCGCTGGGCGTACCGAATGAGGGACGCGCGCTCAGGTCCGGCAGCCCACTGTCGCTTCGCGTCGCGGCGCTTCATGAGGCCGGCTTGAAGTCGGCTCCGGCAGCATACTCGTTCCTGTCCGCTGCTGACGACTTCAACATCGCGAAGCGATTGCTCGGGGATGATTCGACGTTTTGCGATTGTCCGGATCTGGAAGGACATGTGCCCGAGACGGGTCCTTGGGCGCGCCAAATGACCCGGGATCGGTTCTTGCTGAGACCCTTCGGTGCGGCCGAGCGGCTGATGGCCAGAATAGTTGAAATCGTCCGGGCTATGTGCCTGGCTTGAGGCCGGCGCTCAGCCGGATACCGCAGAGCATGGGATTATCGAAAGATATAAGCTTGGGCCCGGTCGTGCAGCGGCCGCGGTCGAATGCGCCAGGGGACGTCTCTACCACGCTGTTGAGCTTGACGCTCACGGCCGGATATCTCGCTTCGAATTCCTGGCGCCGACGGAGTGGAATTTCCATAAGCGCGGACCGCTTGTACGGAACCTGCAGGGCGCCGTGCTGACAGCTCCGCGGCGCTGTGATGCAGTCCACGCGGTGATTGCGTCGCTGGATCCGTGCGTCGGGTTCACTCTCAATTTTCGTGAATTTCACGATGCATGAAATGGCCATTTGCATGGGGATCATTCAGATCGTCGAGGAGAAGGTACGGGAGCGATCCTCTTCGCGGGTGCGGAGCGTCTGTTTGGAATTGGGAACGCTGAGTCATGCCGCGCCTGAAGCGATCAGGTTCTGCTTTGCTGTCGCTGCAATGCGGACCGTTGCCGAAGGCGCCGCGCTTAATATCGTTGAACTACCGGGCGTTGCCTGGTGCATGAGCTGTTCGAAGAGCGTTGAAATTGCACGCCGGGGTGATTGCTGTCCTTGCTGCGGCAGTTATCAGTTGCAGGTAACCGCGGGCGAACAGATGCGCGTGAAAGCGCTGGAGATCGATTGATGTGTACCGTTTGCGGCTGCACGGAAGGTACACCGACGACCAAACACTCGAGGACAAATGATGCGAAGAGCCACGAGCGATACAATGACCATGTGCGGGACTCTTGCGATGGCCATTCTCCTCTTCGCCGGCCGGCCCACCATCAGGCACATGGCATACAGCCGCTTCCGAGCGGCGGCGCCGGCTCGGCTGATTCAAGGGTCGGGGGCATGAGCGGAAAGCAGGTCATCGAGATCGAGCGCGATATCCTGGGCAAGAATAATGGGATTGCGGCGGTCAACCGGGCCCTCTTCCTTGCCGATGACGTTCTCGTGTTTAATCTTTTATCCAGTCCCGGTGCAGGTAAAACGACGCTGCTGGTCCGTGCCGCGTCCGAGCTCAAGCGCAGCCGCCCGGTCGGTGTCATCGAAGCGACCAGCAGACCTCGAACGACGCTGAACGTATTCAGGCTGTCGGCGTGCCAGCCGTTCAAATCAATACCGGCAAGAATTGTCATCTCGATGCTGCAATGATCGGCGGAGCTTATCGCCGCTTGCCCCTGCTTTCAGGCGGCATTCTCTTCATCGAGAACGTCGGTAATCTGATCTGTCCCGCTGCCTTCGATCTTGGCGAGGCCTGCAAGATCGTGGTGTTCTCGATTACGGAAGGTGAAGACAAGCCCCTCAAATGTCCTGATATGTTTGCTGCTTCATCCCTCGTGGTGATCAACAAGATCGATCTGGCGCCGCTGCTTGAATTCGATTTGGAAAAGACCATCGAGAGAGCTGGCCTCGCAAATTCGGACAGTAGCTTGAGTGGATTTTCTGCCTGACAGCGGCGAGGATTCTTGCTGCGAATCAGGAGCGAAGATGACGAAGAAGAGCCGCCGGACGCATTCTCCGGCATTCAAGGCGAAGGTTGCTTTGGCTGCGGTCAAAGGAGACAAGACACTGGCGGAGCTGGCGCAACTGTTTGATGTTCATCCGAACCAGATCACGATCTGGAAAAACCAGCTCCTGGAAGGCGCCGCCGGCGTGTTTGGGCATGACAAGACATCGGCCGAGACGCCGGTCGATTTGAAGGCGTTACATGCCAAGATCGGCGAGCTGGCGTTGGAAAACGATTTTTTGTCCGGCGCGCTCACCAAGGCGGGCCTGCTGAGCGCAAAGCGATGATCGACCGCGGTCATGATCTTTCTATCGTGCGCCAGGCGAAGGTCCTGAAGCTGGCTCGCAGCACGGTCTACTATGAACCTCGGCCAGTTTCGGCCGAGGACCTTGCCTTGATGCGTCGGCTCGATGAGCTGCATCTCGATTATCCCTTCGCGGGAGCGCGTATGCTGCGATCGTTGCTGCGGCGGGAGGGGGTATACGCCGGTCGCCGCCACATCGCGACGCTGATGAAGCGCATGGGGATCGAGGCGGTCTATCGTCGCCCGAACACGAGCAAGCCGGCTCCGGGTCACAAGATCTACCCGTACTTGTTGCGCGGATTGAAGATCGAGCGGCCCGACCATGCGTGGGCAATGGACATCACCTACATTCCGATGCGGCGTGGCTTCGTCTATCTCGCGGCGGTCGTCGATGTGTTCAGCCGACGGGTCCTGGCCCATCGCGTCTCGATCACAATGGAGGCGGCCTTCTGCGTCCAAGCGGTCCAGGAGGCGTTGGCGAAGCACGGCAGACCCGAGATTTTCAACACGGATCAGGGCAGCCAGTTCACCAGCCTCGAGTTCACCGATGTGCTGCTGGACGCGAAGATCGCCATCAGCATGGACGGCAAGGGCGCCTGGCGCGACAACGTGTTTGTCGAGCGGCTCTGGCGCACGGTCAAATACGAAGAAGTTTATCTCCGCGCCTACGACAGCGTGTCCGAGGCGCGAGCGTCAATTGCCAAGTATCTGGCCTTCTACAATCAGGGACGCCCTCACTCGAGCCTTGACGGGCGCACGCCCGACGAGGCTTACTTCGGCACGCAAGCTATGGTGATGGCCGCATGACCGTCGCCGACGATTTTGTCGTCGCTCTGGTCGGGCTACGCCCTCCCGACGCAACGACAAAATCGTAAAGCCCCGCGTTCAGCATAACCCGGCAGGAATCCACTTAAATCCAGCGCGGCGCTGTCCAAACAACCGGGGCCAGCTCTGAGTATGCCAGACGGGTCAACCCAAAGATTGACGTGCTTGTCGTTTCGGCTCGTACTGGCGAGGGCTTTGGCGCGCTCTACGCCTGGATCAACAGGCAGGCGCGCCGTCAGAGGCGCGCCTTAGAGGACGCAAGGCGATGAGCGCCGCAGCCACCTGCGATCGAAAGCGACTGCGCGTGCGCGTGAGTGGAGCAGTGCAAGGGGTTGGCTTTCGTCCCTACGTCTATGGACTAGCCATGCGGTACGGATTGGCGGGATTTGTCATCAATGGTCCCGAGGGCGTTCTCATCGAGGTCGAGGGGCACCGTACGTCTGAGTTTATTGCCGCGTTGCCGCAGCGTGGAGAGGCTGGCCCGGTCATCGTTGTCACCAGTGCAAATCTCTACGGCGAACCCCTGCTGATCGATAACGTGGAGGCGTTGAGACAGCTCAAGGGGGTCGCCGACCTGGTCGTGACCCATGATCGCGATATCTTGGCGTGCGCTGATGATTCCGTGGTTTCGGTGGCCGCTGGCCGGGACCAATTCATCCGTCGTGCTCGCGGCTATGTTCCCGAGCCAATTCGGCTTGCAAGGTCTGTCCCGCCCGTGCTCGCCGTCGGCGGGATACTGAAGTCGACCGTCACCATCACGCGGGACGACCAAGCGTTCGTCTCTCAGCATATTGGCGATCTAAATACGGCCGAAAGCATCCGTGCGTTCGAGAAGACGATCCGGCACCTCACATCGAGCCTCGGCGTGGAGCCTGTCGCCGTCGCCCATGATTTGCATCCCGATATGGCTTCTACCCGGTTTGCGGAAGCAAATGCTCGCGCGCTAGTCGCGGTTCAGCATCACCATGCACACGCTGCCGCAGTAATCGCTGAGCACGGCCATGCGGGACCTGCGCTTGCCCTGGTGCTCGATGGCCATGGCTTTGGCTCCGACGGCGGTAACTGGGGTGGCGAATTATTGTTGTGCGAAGAGACGTCGTCCCAGCGCATCGGGCACTTAGCGCCCCTGCAGATACCGGGTGGAGATCGTGCAGCCCGCGAGCCGTGGCGCATGGCCAGCGCAGTATTACACGGGCTCGGCCGGGGTAACGAAATCGGGCAGCGCTTTGCCGCGCAGCGGCAAGCCGGCTGTCTGTCGGACTTGCTCGATCAGCCGGGCGGGACCACCACGACCAGTGCGGGACGGTTGTTCGACGCGGCAGCGGCGCTGCTAGGTATTGCGAATCTGCAGAGCTATGACGGCGAAGCAGCGTTGAAGCTCGAAGCGCTGGTGCGGGGTACTACGATTCTGGAAGCCGGCTGGACGATCGAGGGCGGCGTGCTGTCCCTTGGTCCGCTATTTTCACGTTTGATTGCTGATGACATTGACGCTGCCGGAGGAGCCGGGCTGTTTCATGGCACGTTAGCCGCTGCCTGCGTTGACTGGGTCACACGCTCTGCGCGGACAACCGGCATCAATACCGTGGTTCTGAGCGGCGGCTGCTTCCTGAACGCGGTGCTGGCGGACAAAATCCCGCGGGGGTGCAGCGATGCCGGTCTTACCCCCCTGGTACCGCGACGGCTGCCGCCCAATGACGGCGGTTTGAGCCTCGGCCAGGCCTGGATTGCGGCTCTAAAGATTGCTCAACAGCCGCCCGCCGGGCAGGAGCTGCCTGATATGTGTCTTTCGGTTCCGGCAAAGATCGCGAAAATTCTTCCCAACGAAATGGCCCTCGTGTTCATCGATGGCGTCAACCTGGAGATATCGATTGCCCTCCTCGACGAGCTCGACGTCGGCGATTTCGTCCTGGTCCATGTCGGCTATGCGCTCGCTAAGATCGATCCGGCGGAAGCCAAGCGCACGCTAGAGCTCCTGCAGGAGCTAGGCGCTGCGAAGGAATGCCGATCGTGAAATATTCCAGCGAATTTCGCGACAAGACTATCGCGCAGGGACTTGCGCGAGCAATTGACGCTGAGGTCAGTTCACAACGAGCCTACCGGTTCGTGGAATTTTGCGGTGGACACACTCATGCAATCTCCCGCTACGGTCTTGAGGATCTGCTGCCCGCGAACGTTCGGATGATCCACGGGCCCGGTTGTCCCGTCTGCGTTCTGCCGGCGAGCCGTATCGACATGGCGATCCGGCTCGCCGAGCGGCCAGAGGTCATTCTGTGCGTCTACGGCGACCTGATGCGCGCGCCTGGGTCGCAAGGGCAGTCCCTGTTGCTTGCCAAAGCGCTGGGTGCCCACATTCGGATGGTCTACTCGACCCTCGACGCTATCCGGCTCGCCGAACAGACGCCGGGCCGCGAAGTGGTCTTCTTTGCCATCGGATTTGAGACCACGACGCCCCCGACGGCGGTCATGATCAGGATTGCCGAGCACAAGCGGCTCGAGGGCCTTAGCGTGTTCTGCAATCACGTTCTTACGCCCTCTGCGATGCACCGCATTCTCGAGAACCCGAAGATCCGCAACACGGGCGGGGTCCCCATTGACGGCTTCATCGGGCCTGCACATGTCAGCACCATTGTCGGTACGCAGCCTTACGAGCCCATGGCGGAACAATTCGAGAAGCCGATCGTGGTCGCCGGATTTGAACCCCTCGACGTGCTGCAGGCTGTCCTGATGCTGGTGCGGCAAGTGAACCAAAACCGCCACGAGGTGGAAAACCAATACAGCCGTGCAGTGACACGCGAAGGCAACCGGCGCGCCAAGGAGGAGGTCTCGCAGGTCTTCGAGCTGCGTGAGCAGTTTGAATGGCGCGGGCTTGGACTGGTACCCAACAGCGGACTGAAGCTGAAGCAATCATATGCAAAATTCGACGCCGAGACGCGCTTTGCGATCCATGACCTGCGTGTCGCAGACAATCCGGCCTGCGAATGCTGCGCGATCCTGCGTGGCGCCAAACGGCCGATCGATTGCAAGTTGTTTGGCAATATCTGCACGCCGGAAACGCCCATAGGAGCCTGCATGGTGTCATCAGAAGGAGCTTGTGCGGCGTATTGGACCTATCGCCGAGTTCGCGATGAGCAGGCGAGGCAGACGTCATGAGCGTGAAAGCCTATCAACGCAAGCTCGATGTGGAGAACGGACGCGTTGAACTTTCCCACGGGGCCGGAGGCCGTGCCATGGCACAGCTAATCTCCGGCCTCTTTCATCAGGCCTTCGGTAATGAATGGCTCGCCGGCTCCAATGATCAGTCGGCGTTCGATGTTACCGCAGGCAGGATGGTGATGACGACTGATGGCTATGTGATTTCGCCACTGTTCTTTCCTGGCGGCAACATCGGGTCATTGGCTGTGCACGGCACGATTAATGACATCGCGATGTCCGGTGCGCGTCCTCTCTATTTGTCGGCCAGCTTTATCATCGAGGAGGGTTTCCGGTTTTCGGATCTCAAGACGATCGCGGAGTCGATGGGCGCGGCGGCATGTGCCGCCGGCGTCTATATCATTGCCGGGGATACCAAGGTGGTCGAGCGTGGCAAGGCGGACGGTCTGTTCATCTCTATGACCGGGATCGGGCTGGTGGCCGATGGGCTCGATCTTTCCGCTGACAAGGCAAAGGTCGGGGACCGTGTGCTGCTGTCCGGTAGCCTCGGTGATCATGGGGTGGCGATCATGTCAAAGCGTCAGAACGTTGCATTTCAAACCGAAATCGTCTCCGACTCAGCAGCGTTGCATAGTCTCGCTGCGGCCATGGTTGCCGCTGGCGGTGGCGGCATCCGGGTAATGCGCGACCCTACGCGCGGCGGGCTCGCTGCGGCTCTCAATGAGATCGCGCTTCAATCAGAGC
This sequence comes from Bradyrhizobium diazoefficiens USDA 110, assembly GCF_000011365.1. Lineage (GTDB taxonomy): Bacteria > Pseudomonadota > Alphaproteobacteria > Rhizobiales > Xanthobacteraceae > Bradyrhizobium > Bradyrhizobium diazoefficiens. The sequence continues at coordinate 1,902,277 of NC_004463.1, forward strand.
TCGGCTTCCATCTGCAGGAATCGATGATTCCGGTGAAGCCTGCGGTTGCGGCTACCTGCGAACTGCTTGGACTCGAACCGATCCATGTTGCCAACGAAGGCAAGCTCGTCGCGATCGTGGCGCCGGATTCTGCCGATGCCGTTCTCGCAGCCATGAAGGCGCACCCCCTCGGGTCCAATGCGGCCGATATCGGTGAGGCGGTGGCTGACGATCACAAATTTGTGCAGATGACGACCGATTTCGGCGGCCGGCGAATCGTCGACTGGCTGTGGGGGGAACAATTGCCTCGGATCTGTTGAACAGGCTGCGCAACGTCCATTTCTTGGCCGCCATTTACTGACAACGCCATTAGCCCTCAGCTCAACAAGCGTTTCGCTTGATAGGCAATCCTACCTAATTGGCAAATTGCTGTCTTTGCTGCTTGAGGAGTTCGGCGAGGCTGGATTTCGGTTGTTGGCTTTTCTGCGGGCCGCGACTGCAATTCGGAACGATTCACCGGCATCGCGCAGTTTTCGACGGCTAAGTTCAGCGAACAGGATCACACGATCTACCCAGCACCCCTGGGTTTGAAATCCTGCGAAGCCTCGCAAATATCGCTGAATTCCTGCGCCATTTTGCCCGGCTGCGTCGCGATATCGCTGCGCGCTTCCGATAAGAAGGCGCGTCAGGCAGGGAGTATTCAAATGAAGGTCGGAGTTCCAAAGGAAATCAAGGCGCACGAATATCGCGTGGGCCTTACCCCAGGAGCTGCCCGTGAATACGTGGCAGCGGGCCACCGCGTGATGATCGAGACCAATGCCGGCGCTGGCATTGGTGCAACCGATGGCGATTATCGCAATGCCGGCGCAACGATCTTAACTTCGGCAGCTGAGGTATTCGCATCGAGCGAGATGATCGTAAAGGTCAAGGAGCCTCAGCCGGCCGAATGGTCCCAGCTGCGTGAGGATCAAATCCTGTTCACCTATTTGCACTTGGCCCCGGACCCGGAACAGGCTGCCGGCCTCTTGAAATCTGGATGCATTGCAATCGCCTATGAGACCGTAACTGATGCTCATGGTGGTCTTCCACTGCTGGCGCCGATGAGCGAGGTCGCGGGCAGGCTTTCGATCGAAGCGGCGGGTAGCGCTCTAAAGCGGAGTACAGGGGGGCGAGGGCTGCTGATCGGTGGGGTGCCCGGGGTTCAGCCTGCCCGAATCGTGGTGATTGGAGGTGGGGTCGTCGGTACGCACGCCGCGCGCATGGCGGCTGGTCTGGGCGCAGAGGTGACCATCATCGATCGTTCGATCATCCGGCTCCGTGAGCTGGACGAGCTATTCGAAGGACGGGTTCGCACTAGGTTTTCGACCATCGAATCCGTGGAGGAAGAGGTATTTGCGGCGGACGTGGTGATTGGTGCGGTGCTCGTCCCAGGGGCAAGCGCTCCGAAGCTGGTCCGCCGGAGCATGCTGAGCTCAATGCGCAAGAGAGCCGTACTCGTGGACGTCGCTATCGATCAGGGCGGCTGCTTTGAGACATCGCGCCCAACCACTCACGCTGATCCAACATACGAAGTAGATGGCATCATTCATTATTGTGTGGCCAATATGCCGGGTGCCGTGCCGCTAACCTCGAGCCAGGCACTGAATAACGCGACCCTGCCGTTTGGTTTGGCTCTGGCCAACAAGGGTTTTTCCGCCGTACTCGAGAATCCACATCTGCGCGCAGGCCTCAACGTCCATCGGGGCCGGCTAACATACAAGGCGGTGGCCGAGAGCCTCGGGCTGCCCTTCTCCCCGATCGAACAGGCTGCGGCCTGATCCCAGAGGCCCTCATGGGCGTTTCCTCCCTGACTAAGGCCACCCTTCGGGGTGGCTCTTTTTTTCGGCTATTAATCAACTGACCTCCGCCAGTATTGATTAGGAGTGCGGAACGAAGCAGAGGATCACCGGACGAACGCCTGCCTCAACCGCCGCCAGGATAGGGAGACGATGTACCTTCCGGTCCCATTGAGTGAAGCCGACAAGATGCGCCGCGGGCGACCTGATACTTGCCCGGACAGCTCCATGATGTCGCGACACATCGATCATAGCCGCGGCAGGCGGCCTTAAGGATCTCGGATCGTTCCCTAATGCTGGAGAAGGTGGTTTACCTGATCGCTGACGGCCGTGACACCGATCATGCGCAAACCACAGGATCGAGATCAGATTGTCATGTTCGTTGTAGGATTTGCGACACCGTATCGGGTCGGCGACCTGCGTTATCGAAATTTCTTCAGATGAATCAAGCTCAAGATGTCTGGCACAAGACTTGATAGCAAGAAACTGTTCCGCACCTTTTGCTTATGGAATAGCACTGATGGCCTACAAGATAATCGCATCCCAATGCACGGTCTGCGGTGCGTGCGAGTTCGAGTGTCCCAATGCCGCGATTAGCCTGAAGAACGACATCTATGTGATCAATCCGTCCCAGTGTACCCAATGTGAGGGGCATTCTGACGCGCCAAAGTGCGCCGTGGTTTGCCCCGTGCCAGATACTTGCGTGCCCGCATAGGAGCGGCAGCCGATGAGAGGGGCTCCTGCACGAAGCATGATGAAGATAATATCCAAAACAGCCGCCTTTGCGACCCGTCTCCCGTTTTCCTCGCTCGCTAGTACCCACTTTTCTTGGAACGTGAGTCGTGATTCAAGGTCGGGATGATACCCGAAGCAAGAGAAGTCCACCTTTCGAGGAAAGATCGCAAGGTGCTTGAGGCGTGCTGTCGCTCACCGGTGACGTTGCAGCGCGATTTGAAGCGGGCGCGGATAGTTCTGTTGGCGGCGGATGGGCGCAGCACCCGGTCGATCGCCAAGGAAGTTGGGGTCCAGCCGCGGATTGTCAGCCTTTGGCGGCATCGCTATGCCGACCATGGCCTTGAAGGGCTGCAAGACAAGCCGCGGCCTGGCAAGCAGCCGATCTATACGAAGACGACCGACAAGCGGATTCTGAAGCTGCTGGATAAGCCGCCACCGCAAGGGTTTGCGCGCTGGACCGGCCCCCTGCTGGCCGAGGCGCTGGGCGATGTCGATGTCCAATATGTCTGGCGGTTCCTGCGCAGCCACAAGATTGACCTGGTGGCTCGCAAGTCCTGGTGCGAGAGCAACGACCCGAACTTTACGGCCAAAGCCGCCGATGTTGTCGGCCTCTATGTCGCGCCGCCGGCGAAGGCCATTGTGCTGTGCGTGGACGAGAAGCCCTCGATCCAGGCTTTGGAGCGAGCGCAGGGTTATCTGAAGTTGCCCAGTGGCCGCGCCTTAACCGGCCAAAGCCACGATTACAAGCGGCATGGCACCACAACATTGTTTGCGGCGCTCGAAGTCGCCACCGGAAAGATCATCGCGACCCATTCAAAACGCCGGCGCCGCGTCGAGTTTCTCGATTTCATGAACAGCGTCACCGCGGCTTTTCCGAACCGCAAGCTTCACGTCATCCTCGACAACCTCAACACCCATAAAAAGAACGAGGACTGGCTCAAGGCCCACCCCAACGTGCAATTTCATTTCACGCCGACAAGTGCGCCATGGCTCAATCAGGTCGAAGTATGGTTTTCCATCTTGCAGGGGCAGTCGCTCAGCGGCACCTCCTTCACGAGCCTCAAGCAGCTTCAGGAACACATCGATGCCTACGTCAACGCATACAACGACAGAGCCGAGCCCTTCGTCTGGACCAAGAAAAAGGTCCGTCAACGCCGTTTCAAAGGCCGCCGTATCACTCAGCTCTGATTCCGGGGACTAGCCCCGTGTTCGAAGAGAGCTGGCCCCGGTTGTTTGGACAGCGCCCCGCTGGATTTAAGTGGATTCCTGCCGGGTTATGCTGAACGCGGGGCTTTACGATTTTGTCGTTGCGTCGGGAGGGCGTAGCCCGACCAGAGCGACGACAAAATCGTCGGCGACGGTCATGCGGCCATTGCGGAGATAAACTTCTTCGTATTTGACCGTGCGCCAGAGCCGCTCGACAAACACGTTGTCGCGCCAGGCGCCCTTGCCGTCCAACGCGCCTAGTCGTCGGGCGCGTCCCCTAGCCACAACGCAATGCTGATGGCGATCTTCGCGTCCAGCAGCACATCGGTGAACTCGAGGCTGGTGAACTGGCTGCCCTGGTCCGTGTTGAAAATCGCGGGCCTGCCGTGCTTCGCCAACGCCTCCTGGACCGCTTCGACGCAGAAGGCCGCCTCCATTGTGATCGAGACGCGATGGGCCAGGACCCGTCGGCTGAACACATCGACGACCGCCGCGAGATAGACGAAGCCACGCCGCATCGGAATGTAGGTGATGTCCATTGCCCACGCATGGTCGGGCCGCTCGATCTTCAATCCGCGCAACAGGTACGGGTAGATCTTGTGACCCGGAGCCGGCTTGCTCGTGTTCGGGCGACGATAGACCGCCTCGATCCCCATGCGCTTCATCAGCGTCGCGACGTGGCGGCGACCGGCGTATACGCCCTCCCGCCGCAGCAACGATCGCAGCATACGCGCTCCCGCGAAGGGATAATCGAGATGCAGCTCATCGAGCCGACGCATCAAGGCAAGGTCCTCGGCCGAAACTGGCCGAGGTTCATAGTAGACCGTGCTGCGAGCCAGCTTCAGGACCTTCGCCTGGCGCACGATAGAAAGATCATGACCGCGGTCGATCATCGCTTTGCGCTCAGCAGGCCCGCCTTGGTGAGCGCGCCGGACAAAAAATCGCTTTCCAACGCCAGCTCGCCGATCTTGGCATGTAACGCCTTCAAATCGACCGGCGTCTCGGCCGATGTCTTGTCATGCCCAAACACGCCGGCGGCGCCTTCCAGGAGCTGGTTTTTCCAGATCGTGATCTGGTTCGGATGAACATCAAACAGTTGCGCCAGCTCCGCCAGTGTCTTGCCGCCTTTGACCGCAGCCAAAGCAACCTTCGCCTTGAATGCCGGAGAATGCGTCCGGCGGCTCTTCTTCGTCATCTTCGCTCCTGATTCGCAGCAAGAATCCTCGCCGCTGTCAGGCAGAAAATCCACTCAAGCTACTGTCCGAATTTGCGGGGCCAGCTCTGTGTCCCTCGGCATGTACAACGCACGCGAAGACATCGATGTGATCGTGCGTGCCCCTTATCAAGGCGCGACGATGCTCGTGTGATCTAACGAGCCTAAGAAGTTCACGTGGCGTCGAGGTAGCTCGCCTTGAGATCTAGAGCGCGAGATCGCGCACGTCATTACATCGCAGGTGAGCACCTGTAGGTTTCAATAAGTATGAAGGATTGGAAGCCAGACTTGCGGCCTGCTTCCGCCTTACACCGCAGAGCGTTGCTGTCGCGCATAAACTCAAAAACTCCGCCGTGAATTTCACGCGCGGCCGCCTTGTTCCATTTCGAACACCGCCAAACCAAGAGTCCCTCGCAAAGGCGAGATGTCGGATTCGCAACAACAGCCCGTCACCGTACAAGTCGCGCTAAGAAACTGTTGTTGTTCTAGTTTTAGTGCTCATGAGACCCTGGCATGCCGGTTGCAAAGTCTTGGATCAAGAAGCCGCCCTCCCAACAGCTAACCTTTTAAAGGACACCAGATGAGTCTCGCCACGACCAACAGCGTCGCAGAAATCAGGGCTCGCAACAAAGAGCTGATCGAGGAGGTGCTGAAGGTCTATCCGGAGAAAACCGCGAAAAGGCGTGCCAAGCACCTCAACGTGCACCAAGCAGGTAAGTCGGACTGCGGGGTGAAGTCCAACATCAAATCCATACCCGGCGTGATGACGATAAGAGGGTGCGCCTATGCAGGGTCGAAGGGGGTGGTCTGGGGACCAATCAAGGACATGGTTCATATTAGCCATGGCCCGGTTGGCTGCGGCCAATATTCATGGGGCTCGCGGCGCAACTATTACGTTGGCACCACGGGCATCGATAGCTTCGTGACTCTGCAGTTCACCTCCGACTTCCAGGAAAAGGATATCGTATTTGGCGGCGACAAGAAACTGGACAAAATCCTTGATGAAATCCAAGAGCTGTTTCCACTCAACAACGGCATTACGATACAATCAGAGTGCCCGGTAGGGTTGATCGGTGACGATATCGAGGCGGTGTCAAGGGCGAAATCCAAAGAATATGGAGGCAAGACCATCGTGCCGGTCCGTTGTGAGGGCTTTCGGGGTGTGTCGCAGTCACTAGGCCATCACATTGCAAACGATGCGGTACGCGATTGGATTTTCGGGCATATCGAGGCCGAGGGCAAACCAAAGTTCGAGCCGACACCATACGATGTTGCGATCATCGGAGACTACAATATCGGCGGCGATGCTTGGTCATCGCGAATTCTGCTTGAAGAGATGGGACTACGGGTAATCGCGCAGTGGTCCGGCGACGGTTCACTGGCCGAGCTCGAAGCAACGCCGAAGGCAAAGCTCAACATTCTGCATTGCTACCGTTCCATGAACTATATCTCACGCCACATGGAAGAGAAGTTCGGCATCCCTTGGTGCGAGTACAACTTCTTCGGACCTTCAAAGATCGCGGACTCACTGCGCAGGATTGCGGGTTATTTTGACGACAAGATCAAGGAAGGCGCCGAGCGAGTGATCGAGAAGTATCAGCCGCTGGTGGACGCCGTGATTGCAAAATATCGCCCGCGCCTCGAGGGCAAGACGGTGATGCTGTACGTCGGCGGCCTTCGTCCGCGTCATGTGATTGGCGCGTACGAGGACCTCGGGATGGACGTCATTGGCACTGGCTACGAGTTCGGTCACAACGACGACTATCAGCGCACAGCTCAGCACTACGTGAAAGACAGCACCCTCATCTATGATGACGTCAATGGCTATGAGTTCGAGCGCTTCGTCGAAAAACTCCAGCCTGATCTTGTCGGCTCAGGCATCAAGGAAAAGTACGTTTTCCAAAAGATGAGTGTGCCGTTCCGGCAGATGCATTCGTGGGACTATTCGGGTCCATATCACGGTTATGACGGCTTTGCGATCTTCGCGCGCGACATGGACATGGCCGTCAACTCGCCAATTTGGAAAAGAACGAAAGCTCCCTGGAAGGAAGCGCCGAGCGCCAAGCTCCAGGCTGCAGAATAACGCAACTCGTCTCGCTCTCCGGGAAAGCCCGGGCGATTCCAATCTGATAGTGAAGGATTTCACCGATGCCGCAGAGTGCCGAACACGTGCTCGATCATGTCGAACTGTTCCGCGGTCCAGAATACCAGCAAATGCTGGCGAAGAAGAAGATATTCGAGAATCCGCGCGATCCTGCCGAGGTCGAACGTATCAAGGAATGGACCAAAACGGCCGAATATCGCGAAAAAAACTTCGCGCGGGAGGCGCTGGCGGTAAATCCGGCGAAGGCGTGTCAGCCGCTTGGCGCCGTATTCGCCTCTGTCGGCTTTGAGCGCACGCTGCCCTTCGTCCACGGCAGCCAAGGCTGTGTGGCCTATTACCGCAGTCATTTGTCGCGGCACTTCAAGGAGCCTAGCTCCTGTGTCTCTTCATCAATGACGGAAGATGCTGCCGTATTCGGCGGTCTGAACAACATGACCGACGGGCTCGCGAACAGCTACAAGATGTACAAGCCCAAGATGATTGCGGTTTCCACAACCTGCATGGCCGAAGTGATCGGCGATGACCTGAACGCCTTCATCAAGACGTCGAAAGAAAAGGGCTCGGTTCCGGCAGACTTCGACGTGCCGTTCGCCCACACGCCCGCATTCGTTGGCAGTCACGTCACCGGCTACGACAATGCCCTCAAAGGCATTCTGGAGCATTTTTGGGACGGCAAGGCCGGAACAGCGCCGAAGCTGGAGCGCAAACCGAATGGAGCGATCAACATCATTGGCGGGTTCGATGGATATACCGTCGGGAACCTTCGCGAGATTAAGCGCATCTTGGAATTGATGGGCATCCAGCACACAGTTCTCGCCGACAATTCTGAAGTGTTCGACACTCCGACAGACGGCGAATTCCGGATGTATGACGGTGGTACGACGCTGAAGGATGCGGCGAACGCGATTCACGCCAAGGCGACCATCTCCATGCAGCAATGGTGCACGGAAAAAACGCTGTCATTTGCGGCAGAGCATGGCCAGGACGTTCTATCCTTCAACTACCCGGTAGGCTTATCAGCAACGGATGACTTTATCGTCGCGCTGTCACGCATCAGCGGCAAGGAGATTCCGGAGCAACTCGCGCGAGAACGTGGCCGCTTGGTTGATGCCATTGCCGACTCAAGCGCTCATGTTCATGGCAAAAAGTTCGCGATCTATGGCGATCCGGATCTTTGCTATGGATTGGCTGCGTTTCTGCTCGAACTCGGCGCCGAGCCGACCCATGTGCTGTCCACCAATGGCAACAAAGCGTGGCAGGAGAAAATGCAGGCGCTGCTTGCAAGCTCGCCATTTGGACAGGGCTGCCAAGTCTATCCGGGGCGGGATCTCTGGCACATGCGTTCACTCTTGTTCACCGAGCCGGTCGATTTTCTGATTGGCAACACCTATGGGAAGTATCTGGAGCGTGATACCGCAACGCCACTGATCCGCATCGGCTTTCCGATTTTCGACCGGCATCACCATCACCGCTCCCCCATATGGGGCTATCAGGGCGGTCTGAATGTGCTGGTCAAGATCCTGGACAAGATCTTCGACGAGATCGACAACAAGACCAACATTCTTGGCAAAACCGACTACAGCTTCGACATCATTCGTTGATGAGCAACTACACGTGCCATCGTCCAGGACTGGACGATGGCACGAGCACATAACGGTTGAGTTTACAATTTGTTGCCCTGAGAGGAAGCAGGATGAGTTCACTGGCGGCCACGGTCCAGGATATCTTCGACGAGCCGGGCTGCGCCAAGAATGGCAGTAAGTCTGAGGCGGAACGCAGGAACGGCTGTACCAGACAGTTGCAGCCGGGTAGCGCTGCGGGTGGCTGTGCTTTCGACGGCGCGAAGGTTGCGCTGCAGCCGTTCACCGATGTCGCTCACTTGGTACATGGCCCGATCGCGTGCGAAGGTAATTCCTGGGACAATCGCGGCGCGGCGTCGTCCGGCTCGGATTTGTGGCGCACCGCTTTCACAACCGATTTGAGCGAAACCGATATTGTATTCGGAGGCGAGAAGCGGCTGTGCAAAGCGATCAAGGAGATCATCGACAAGTGCGATCCGCCCGCAATCTTCGTCTATCAAACCTGCATCCCGGCGATGATCGGCGATGACATCAATGCAGTCTGCAAGGCAGCGTCGCGAAGATTCTCAAAACCGGTGATCCCGATCAATTCTCCGGGCTTCGCCGGTTCGAAAAACCTCGGTAACAAGCTCGCGGGCGAAGCCTTGCTCGACTACGTGATCGGCACGCGAGAACCGGACTACACCACGCCGTACGACATCAATCTGATCGGAGAATACAACCTTTCAGGAGAGCTCTGGCAGGTGAAGCCAGTGTTAGACGAGCTTGGAGTGCGAATTCTCTGCTGCATTTCGGGCGATGGCAAATACCGCGAAGTCGCTTCATCTCATCGCGCGCGGGCGGCAATGTTGGTGTGCTCAAAATCCATGATCAACGTGGCACGCAAGATGGAGCAACGTTACGGGATCCCATTCTTCGAGGGGTCGTTCTACGGTATTCAGGATTCAAGCGAATCGCTACGCCAGATCGCCCGCTTATTGGTTGAGCGCGGCGCCCCGGCAGATCTGCTCGGGCGCACCGAAGCGGTGATCGCGCGCGAGGAAGCGCGGGCGTGGGCTGCCATCCAGCCGTACAAGCCGCGACTCGAAGGCAAAAGGGCCTTGTTAATGACCGGCGGTGTCAAGTCATGGTCGGTCGTCTCGGCGCTCCAGGAAGCCGGGCTGGAATTAGTCGGAACCAGTGTGAAGAAATCGACCATGGAAGACAAGGAGCGCATCAAGGAGCTCATGGGGCAGGATGCCCACATGATCGACGACATGACTGCGCGCGAAATGTACAAGATGTTGAAGGACGCAGAAGCGGACATCATGCTATCGGGCGGCAAGTCGCAATTTGTCGCGCTGAAGGCGGCGGTGCCATGGGTCGATATCAACCAGGAGCGTTGCCACGCCTATATGGGCTATGCCGGAATAGTCAAGCTGGTGGAGGAGATCGATAATTCGCTCTCAAGCCCGATGTGGGAGCAGCTACGTCGGCCAGCGCCATGGGAGGCTTTGGCCAAAGCGCGGGAGCAGATGCAGTCCATGGCCGCGATCGCCGGCGATCCGGTCCTCGCCGAAACAGCGCGCCGCGCGAGGAATATCTGCGTGTGTAACAGGGTTGATCTGGGCACGATTGAGGACGCAATCTCCGTGCACGGCTTGAGGAGCGTCGCAGCGGTCCGAGAGCATACCAATGCGGCCGGTGGCTGCTGTCAAGGACGCATCGAAGATATGTTGATGTCCGAGCCATCTGATATGCGACAGGCCGCAGAGTAGGGAGTCGCCATGGCCCTGGTCACGGCGCCGACAAAAGCCTGCGTTGTCAACCCGCTGAAGATGAGCCAGCCGATCGGCGGCGCATACGCCTTCATGGGGCTGCGCGGTGCGATGCCGCTTCTGCACGGCTCACAGGGGTGCACATCCTTCGGTCTCACGCTCTTTGTCCGGCACTTCAAAGAAGCAATACCGCTGCAGACCACCGCGATGAGCGAGGTCGCGACCGTACTCGGCGGATATGAAAATTTGGAGCAGGCGATACTTAACATCTCCAAGCGCGCTAAGCCGAAGATCATCGGAATCTGCTCGACCGGTGTCACCGAGACCAACGGCGACGATGTGGAAGCGTACCTCAAACTAATCCGGAGTGCGTATCCGCAACTCACAAAGTTGCCGCTCGTATATGTATCAACGCCTGATTTCAAGGGCGCGTTCCAGGATGGGTGGGAGAAGGCAGTTGCACGCATGGTGGAGGTGCTGGTGGACCGGCCAAGTGCCAATGGCCTGCGGGATCCCTCGAAGGTAAATGTTCTACCGGGGTGTCACCTGACGCCCGGCGACCTTGATGAACTCCGTGCCTTGCTGGAGGATTTCGGATTGTACCCCTCCTTTCTCCCTGACTTGGCGGGATCGCTCGACGGGCATATCCCCGATGAGTTTACGTCAACGACCATCGGCGGCATTGACGTCGACGAGATCGCGAGCATGGGGCGCGCAGGGTGGACCATTGCAATCGGTGCGCAGATGCAGCGCGCGGCTGAGGTCATGCAGACTAAAACCGGGGTGCCTTTTCGTGTGTTCGAGCGACTGTGTGGTCTTCATCCAAACGACGATTTCATGATGTTTTTGAGCGAGATTAGCGGGCGCCCGATACCCTCGAAATATCGACGCCAGCGCAGTCAGCTCGCCGATGCTATGTTGGACGCGCACTTCCATATTGGCGGCCGCAAAGTCGCGATCGGTGCCGAGCCAGACCTTCTGTTCGATTTATCCGGCATGCTGCACGATATGGGCGCGCAGGTGACCGTCGCCGTGACGACCACTCAGTCTGAGGTGATCGAGCGAATCAGGACCAAGGAGGTTCTCATTGGTGACCTCGAAGATCTGGAAGGATTTGCAAAAGAAAAGCATTGCGATCTGCTGATCACGCATTCGCATGGAAGGCAAGCGGCGGGGCGGCTGAAAGTGCCGTTCTATCGCGTAGGTTTTCCGATATTCGATCGGCTTGGCGCGGGCCACCAAGTATCCGTCGGCTATCGTGGTACCCGCAATGTGATCTTCCAAATCGCCAATCTCGTGATCGCGCATCGCGACGAGAACGACCGACCTACACCCGATAGGTGGCGGACCACGCCCGGACTGCCACAACACGTGGGGCATCGCCGCTCCACTGGCGCGCCTGAAAGGTCAATTGCATGAAGGTCGCTTTTGCCACTCAGGATCTGAGACGCGTCGATGCTCATTTTGGCTGGGCAAAGAATATTGCAATCTACGATGTCGCGCCCAGCGGGCATGTCTTTCTTAAAGCTATCGAGTTTGAGGGCGATCTTGAGGAGGACGGCAGTGGTGACAAGTTGGCGCCAAAGATCCAGGCGATCAAGGATTGCGCCATCCTATACGTCGCGGCCATTGGTGGTGCCGCGGCTGCGCGAGTGGTGGCCAGCAAAATTCATCCTATCAAGGTGAGCAAACCGGAAAGCATTCACGTGTTGCTGGAAAAGCTCGAGTCGGTGCTGAAGGGCACGCCACCTCCCTGGCTGCGCAAGGTCCTTGCAAAGGACCAACCGCGATCGTTTGAGTTCGACGAATGAGATGATATGACCGCAAAAATAGCGCAGCAGGGCAGCGTCGTCGACGCACCATTTCTAATCGAGTTAGTCAAGCTTTGGCGCGCCCAGGATACCAATGAAGCCTGGGAAGGGAAGAGCGACCTTGATCTGCTCGAACCCTATATCCTGAACAGGGAGAGACGACGCGCATTGCCGATCATCGGTGATCCCGATCCCAATACACTATGGCGGCTTGAGTTGTTCTTCAATGCGGTCGGCCTGTCAGTAGAGAGGGAGACCGGCATTATGGTTCAGCCGATCCTGAAGCTGCATCATGAAGGCTTCGGGCGCATAGTGCTCATCGCAGGGCGGTTGGTCGCCGTAAACAAGCAGCTGCGCGACGTGCATCGCTTGGGATTCGATAATTGCGTCAAGCTGGCTCAAGAGGGGGATAGATATGTCAGCGAGGGAATTGGCCTGATTCGGAAATTTCCAGACGTGGCTAACTATTGAGGATACTCACTCATGGGCGATCAGTGAAATACTGAAGGCCGAACTAAAGAAAGTGTCCGCCAAGGCGATACAGGCCAAGATGGATCTGCACGACCTTTCGGAAGAATTGCCCATCAACTGGACGTCGATTATGGCGGTGGCGCAGAAGGCGTACGATGTCTATGTCGAACTGGAGCGCAAGAGTCGCGAGCTAAAAGAGCTGGAAAATACTTGAAGGGCAATGCATGTCATTTGCAACGCGAGACGGCCGCGACTGGATGCCACAATACCTAGCCTCGATCGATGCCAAGAAGTGCATCGGCTGTGGCCGCTGTTTCAAGGTGTGCGGTCAAGATGTCATGACTTTGAAAGGCATCAACGAGGAGGGCGAACTCGTCAACCTTGACAATGACGCGGACGATGAAGTCGAAAAAAAGATTATGGTTCTGAACGATCAGGGCGCCTGCATCGGCTGCGGTGCGTGCGATAGGGTTTGCCCGGCCAGCTGCCAGACCCACGTCCCAGCCGCAGCTGCATGAGCGAAGGGGATCTATCTCCCGTTCGCCGCAGCGCGTGGAGGGAGGCCCCGCTGGATCAGGTCAATCCGCAACGGAGACTCGTGCCAGCCGGCCCGAATGGCCCGATTTTTTCCCTGAATGGCAAGACGGAACGAGCGGAGATGCGCATGGCCGAATGCTGCTCAGCCCCGAGGCAAGCCATACCGGCTGTCTGGCGCCTGCTTGCAAGTCTCGCTCGTATCGCAGGATCCGCGTTTTGTCGAAAAGCGACTTGGCCTTGGGCGGGCGATCATATTACCGTCGTGGTCGTCTAGTCGGTTTTCCGAATAGGCACTTCCTTCGGAGCCAGTCGTGCTCATCCTATCCTGTGGCCTTCGGTTGCGGGATCGGCAGGAGCGAAAGTCTGCCGCGGTCCACGGGTTTTACAATTGTCCGGCCGATCATAGCCGCCGATCGCGTTGAAGCGCATGTGATGGTGGCACCTGTGTCTTCGCGATTCTATCCTGGGACCGGATGGTGCTGCTCCGAATTGGATGACAGTGCAATAGCACGTGCGAGTCGCGGACGCCGCGACAAAAGCACCGGGCAGCAATTCTGCGCGCACGCCGCCGATCCTCGATAGACGGCTGCATTGGTCAATGGCAGCGACGACCGAAAGTAAAGGGCGGTGCTGCAGATCTGCGCCGTTGAACGTCACATTTTTGATGATCAAGCGCGGACAATATCGCACGCCATCAGCCTGCGATTGCTGGCCAGCGGGTGCGTGACTCGCTTGCGGATTGCGCAGCCGCAGCCTCCGAGCGCCGGCAGATGCTTAGGTCAGGTTGTGGTCAGTTAGGTTGTATATTATGAACGCGAGCTTGCGCGGCATGAGCTCAATCGCGTGCAATGTTGCCGATAGGAGAGCGATCTGATGTATGGCAGAGTCGTTGGCTCATCCAGCCAATCCACAAGCGCTAATCAAGTTGATGAACCGGGAGATAGCCCCCGCTTTGCGGAAACACTTGCAGGTATGGAGCCAGGCGGGTCGTCATCTGAAACAAGGGCGTACTATCTGAATTCCGGTCCGCCCATTGTTGAGATCGACCAGCTTTCCTTCGATCGAGGGCTGCAGAGATTTTTGGGCCGCGACATCATGAACATCGCCATTAATCCGCAAGAGTACTCAGACTTCGTATCAAAGAAAGCTGAGCGGGCAGCAACGGTTGCTGGCAGCTATAGCGCCACTCACTATGATCCAGCCAGGCCCGTGCGCTTCTTCAGCTATCAATTGGGTGACGAAACAGTTGGCCTGTTGAGAGCAGGAGGTCCGGTTCGGATCAAGGGGGAGACCTTCCGGGAAAAGTTTGGGCGCAACGATCTCACGTCCGTGGTGGACCTTCGGGTCACTCATCCCCTGGTTGAGAACGCGGGCGATATTTTGCTTGAGTACCAGCTGAGAGAGGATGGTGATGATCCCTTGATCTTGTCAAAACCAGGCTTGCCCGGCATGGAACCCCGCCTAGCAGAAATGGGTTTTGTTCATGTGGGTCGAAATCACTGGGTGCTTGATCCTCACCAGCATCCCGAGGTGTGGACGAAGAATGAGAACGACCAGTGGCAGCGAGTAGGCAAGCCTACGAAGTACCTTAGTAAGGTGGAGGATGATGATGCCGCCGCTGAATCGACGGTCCAGGCGGACTATTCTGACGAAGATGATCCGTCAGTCTATTTGGAGCGCGTCCTCACGGGGCTAAGCATGGAGTAACGCAACGGCGACCCTGAGCCATTTTTCGAAAGCTGAGAGCAGTGATATCGACACTCAGTTTCGAAAGCGAATTGTTGCACGATGAGCCGTCACCTTGCTTGAAGTGCATGTTGCCGAACGCGCATGGAGTAAGGTGGCTGCAATAGCAACACCGAACCTGAAGTGATGGGCGTTTGACCGTTCAAAGCGCGGGCGCAACAGTCTTAGTTCAAAGGGGGCGCGCGCTCGCTGCGCGCGCCCTGCGCCGGCTGGAAGCGAGCACATGGCTCTTCTGCGAAGGCCGCGACGCCGTGAGACATACGCCATCGGAGGGCACCGTGGCCCCGCTATGCGGCGTGGCCATTAACGAGCAGCAGCGACATCCGCCGCGTTTGGCCGTCCGGCAAGCCCGGAGCGCGGAGCAGCAGTTCTGCAGCTAGCACGGAGGGAACGAGAAGGCTCAATGTTCCTTTGTCTGAAATATACGCCGCTGTGCAACGAGATCTGCTGAAATAGCCAAGTTTGCGCGTCGGATGACCAGACACGATTCGTTTCGGCGCTCGTACGGTTATTGCAGGGGCAATTGCACAGCGACAATTAAGTCTTGCAAGAGCAACCTATGCAGCCAACTCTCGTCTATGCGATTTGCAGCTTTAACGACATTCCGAGCCGCCAGGCCATCGGATTTCATCTTATGGTCCTCGAAGATGACGGCAATCACCGGCCGTGGCCCATCATTGTGGTGCGATGGGGCAAGAAGGTGCTTGGCTATGTCAATAAATGCCCGCACCACAGCGTCAATTTGGACTGGGAGCAGAACGAATTCCTCGATCCAAACGGTATCCGGCTGATGTGCGGCAAGCACGGTTCGACCTTCGAACTCGGCACCGGGCGGTGCGTCGAAGGTCCATGTCAAGGTAGAGCGCTTACGCCGATCGCGTTGGTAGTTGTGGATGGCGACATCTGCGCCGTCGGTGTGCATCTCGCGGAGGACGATGCATGAGCCAACAACTGAAGACCGCCCTCAGACCGGGCGGTTCTCGTTGCGGTTTTTCACAGCCTCCATCCTCTTTAGTCCGTCGTCATACGAGATTTCCTCATAGGATAGATCGAGATCCCTTGTGGCATCGAGGAGGTAATCAAGCTTGCCGGCCGGATCGAGCTTCTTGATGTCGTCCTTGTTCAGCCCGACCAAGTCCATCATCTCCTTCCAAACCGTGGATTCATCGCAGGGTAAGACGTGGAAGTTAATATCGCCGAGCTTAACTCGATACTTCGCCAGCAAATCGATGTTGTTGCAGAAAATGAAATAGCTGCCGATTGGGCTCAAGGCACCGTCGAGGACGGTCGCGACGTCAACAAGATACGCGAAGGAATGTAGGTAGCCGGCCAGCACGGGGATAGTGCGTTCTCCGTTTTGGGCGATCGTCAGAACCTGCTCAATGGAATAGTCTGGCGGTCGTTTCTCGTCCGCGACCTGAGTCTGGAACTTTAGTGCGACGTCGCCGCGAAAGCCGAACCGGCCCGGCTTGGTGGTCGCGCCTTTGAATACGGCGTTGAGAAGGCGGCTCTCCTTCTCAAGTCTGCCGAGTGCAGTGTTCTCGATAGCGGTCATTAAATCTGTCCTTGATCTATGCTCTTCACCGACGCGTTGTCGGAGCCAGATGCGATGCAAATTGCCTGCCGTCGCCTGCGTGGCGGCGTTCAGTGAAGCTCGGAAAGAAAACGCGCCGGTGGCTGGCACCGCCTTACGTGCCTTGTCAGGAACCCGACATCCGTTGCCAGCCAAGGGGCGCGGAAATGAGCATCATCAGGCGTCTGCGCGCTGGCACGTGACTTGCTCTTAGCTGGGCCTAAGCTGACGAGGCAAAGACGTGATCAACCTGACCGATAGCGCAGTCAATGCAATCAAGAGCGCGATTTCATCTTCGGAGCGGCGGGCGGGTGGTCTGCGCGTCATGATCGAAGCAGGCGGCTGCAATGGATTCAAATACAAGATGGGCATCGCCGATGAGCCAAAGCCTGACGACACCGTGATCGACTGCGATGGGCTCAAGGTGTTTGTCGATAGCAAGAGCCGAGAGCATCTGGCCGGCACAACCATCGATTTCGTGCTGGCACCGGAGAGCTCTGGCTTTACCTTTCATAACCCGAACGCGGCCACCAACTGCTCCTGTGGAAAATCATTCGGCTGATGGAAACATTGATCAGGCGATAAGGAAAGGGCAATGAACCACACCGGCCGAACCAGACCGACTGAAGAACTCGTCGATCCCCACGATGCGAGAGGGTCCCGTTCGCTGCGCGAACGAAGAGATCGGACCCAATCGCCAAGCCGAAGCTGGCGCCTGTTAGCTGATCGGCACGATAGCAGCATGCTCTTGGCGCGGCTCGACAATGCTGGCAAGCCGTACAAGCTTCCGAGCGTGAGTCTAGAAGGGATTCAGGGGCACCTGGTAGGTAAGATCGGAGGTTTGGATCGCCTGGTCCTCGTTGTTGCTGCAGGCGGGGTGGTGCAGTGAGCGAGAATCGAGCGCCGATTTACCTCGATAACAATGCAACGACGCGAACTGATCCATCCGTCGTGCAAACCATGTTGCCTTTCTTCACTGAGCAATTCGGCAATGCCTCGTCCGCGCATGCCTTTGGCAACGAGGCCGCAATTGCGGTGAGGCAGGCACGGAGAAGCTTGAGCGGCCTGCTAGGTAGTGCATACGATCACGAAATCGTCTTCACCTCGGGAGGGACCGAAGCCAATAATGCCGCAATCCTCTCGGCACTTGCAACCCAGGAAGGTCGAGACGAGGTTGTCACCACTTCGGTTGAGCACTCCGCCGTACTTGCGCTAACGGAGCAATTGGCGGCAAGGGGAGTCAAGACGCGCATTATTGCCGTAGATGCTTGCGGCCGGCTCGACATCGAGGCGTTTCGCTGCGCGCTTGGGCCACGCACAGCGATTGCCTCGGTTATGTGGGCCAATAACGAGACCGGAACGATATTTCCCGTGAAGTGTCTGGCCGGGTGGACCCGTGAGGCGGGAGCGCTATTTCACACAGATGCGGTGCAGGCCATTGGTAAAGTACGCTTAAACCTAAAGGACAGCACGATCGACATGCTTTCACTATCCGCGCACAAACTGCACGGCCCGAAGGGGGTAGGTGCGTTATATTTGCGTAAAGGGACAAAATTCCAGCCGCTGATCTGCGGCGGATCACAGGAACGAGGGCGGCGCGCTGGGACCGAGAATATTCCCGGAATCGTCGGACTAGGAAAAGCTGCCGAACTTGCGGCGGAGCGGCTTGAACCCGAGCGCATCCGCATTGGCGCGTTACGTGACCGCCTTGAGCAGGGAATTTTGCGCAATGGCGAGTGCGTTGTGCTTGGCGACATTCGCAATCGTTTGGCGAATACGACTAATATTGCCTTCGACCATCTCGAAGGTGAAGCGATTGCCCACCGTCTTAACCGGGCGGGCATCGCCGTATCGCTCGGGTCAGCCTGCAGGTCGGGCTCAATGCAGCCATCGCATGTTCTGCGTGCCATGCAGGTGCCTGCGTGGCGGATGCACGGCGCCGTGCGCTTTTCTCTTTCGCGCGAAACCTCCCTCGCCGAAGTCGATGAGGCCGTGTGCGCTGTGTCAGATATCGTGACTCGCATGCGCGCCAGCTCCCGCGCCACGGTCAGGGAGCAGACCTCGTGAAAATCATGATCCGCCGCTCTCCGGACACGGGCTTGTCAATCTACGTGCCAAAAAAGGATATCGAAGAGTCAATCGTGGCCTCCGAGTACGAGACCCTATGGGGCGGCTGGATCAAAGTCGCTAACGGTTGGGTGCTCGATTTGCCCGAGATGGCGAGCGACACACGGTTACCGATCACAATCGACGCGAAGAAGCGGGATGAGAGCGGCGACGATCCATGAAGCGCTCACGGAGATGAGCGCTGTCGATGCGGCGGATGCAAAGGTTACTCTCGCCGACCTTGGCGCCCGCCCTGGGGACCGAGATCATTGTCGTCTCTCTCGTCCTGGCATCAGGGAATTGAAAATGCGATGTGCTGAGCACACCAGATGCATCGGTCGGCTTATTCGCCGGTAAGTCGGCGCTGTCTCGGGGCTTTGGGGGTCGACTGGCTGCGGCGCAGCATATCAAGATCAGCAAACGTCGGCCCGCCGCGACGGCATTGATGAGGCGGGGTTTACTCAGCCAGTCGGGACAAGGCGATTGCACCATCATCTTTGGCCCTCATTGCTGCCTGTCATATTCGGACGCGTGTTGCCCTAGTATTGGCCTTATGATGTCCGGCTTCCCCAGTTCGGATCGGGCCAATTGAGAGCGGCAGCGCGCGAAAGCCCGTTCAGATGAGCTGGATCGGGGCGAGCCCCGCGAGAGTGAAAAGCACACGAGATGGAGCCCCGAGTGAGAATGGCGACGCATCTGTCGCTTTGCCAACAAGCTCATCATTGCTGTCTTGCAAGTGCCAACGCTATCGCTGCGCCTACTCGGTGTACTGTGGTTGCATTCGCATCATCCTCGCCACGGCATGCAAGTTGCTAATCTTCCTGAAGCGCGCTCTAGGATGATCTGTGGGCGTCGATGCTTGCAGGGGAGTGATCTCGGTCGTGGAGCGCGGAAAATATATCAAAGCAGCGGTCAATAGCGGGAAGATCATGCAGTCCATAACCGAGCATAAGGGCTGCCGCGCTTCGGCGAAGACCGGGCGGGCGAGCTGCGGCTCGCAGGCCGGCCGAGGCGATCTGCCGGTCGAAATCTGGGAAAGGGTGAAAAACCATCCCTGTTACAGCGAGGATGCGCACCATCATTACGCTCGCATGCATGTCGCGGTCGCACCTGCCTGCAATATCCAGTGCAACTACTGCAACCGAAAATACGACTGCGCCAATGAATCGCGTCCGGGTGTGGTGAGCGAGAAGCTCACCCCTGAGCAGGCAGTGAGAAAAGTGATCGCGGTCGCGACGACCATTCCGCAGATGACGGTACTTGGCATCGCTGGTCCCGGCGATGCCCTGGCCAATCCAGCAAAGACGTTCAAAACGCTCGCGTTGGTCACCGAGGCTGCTCCTGACATCAAGCTGTGTCTGTCAACCAACGGACTAGCGCTGCCAGACTATGTCGATACCATCGTGAGGGCCAAAGTTGACCACGTCACCATCACCATCAACATGGTCGATCCTGAAATCGGAGCCAAGATTTATCCATGGATCTTCTTCAACCACAAGCGATACACCGGCATCGAGGCGGCAAGGATACTCACCAATCGCCAGCTTCAAGGGCTCGAGATGCTTAGCGAACGGGGCATTTTGTGCAAGATCAACTCGGTGATGATCCCCAATATCAATGATGACCACCTGGTCGAGGTCAACAAGGCGGTCACGTCGCGCGGTGCCTTCCTTCACAATATCATGCCGCTGATCTCCGTACCCGAGCACGGAACAGCATTTGGCCTCAACGGTCAGCGCGGTCCGACGGCTCAAGAATTGAAGACGCTGCAAGATGCTTGCGAAGGGAAGATAAACATGATGCGGCATTGCCGGCAGTGCCGCGCTGATGCGGTCGGTCTACTCGGCGAGGATCGCAGCGCGGAGTTCACCAATGATCAGGTGATGAAAATGGACGTCCATTATGACCTAGAGATGCGCAAGGCTTATCAAAAAAGGGTAGAGAATGAGCGCGTCTCCAAAGTCGCGGCCGGTCAAAAGGAGTTGGCGGGAGTCTCCGGAGAGATGAGCGCGATCACTGTTCTAGTAGCCGTCGCAACTAAGGGCTCGGGATTGATCAACGAGCACTTTGGACATGCAAAGGAATTCCAACTGTACGAGCTCTCCACATCCGGCGCCAAGTTCGTCGGGCTACGTCGTGTGGAGGGTTACTGCCAGGCCGGCTATGGCGAGGAAGATAGGCTATCCGTGATCATGCGCGACATCCGTGACTGCCACGCGGTCTTCGTGGCTAAGATCGGCGGCTGCCCCAAGAGCGGCCTGATCAAGGCTGGGATCGAGCCGGTCGATCAATTCGCCTATGAGTACATTGAGAAGTCGACGATCGCTTGGTTCAGGGCCTATGTCGGCAAAGTAAAGCGCGGGGAGATCCAGCATGTGCAGCGCGGCGTGCCCCCGCGTTGGCCTGGAGATCGGATCTCTGCGGCGTAAGGAGGAATATGTGCCATTCAAAATCATCGCCTCGCAGTGCACGAGCTGCTCAGCTTGCGAGCCTTTATGCCCGAACGTTGCTATTTCGGAGAAGGGGGGAAACTTTGTCATTGAAGCGGCGAAATGCAGCGAATGCGTGGGGCATTTTGACGAACCGCAATGTGCCGCTGCCTGTCCGGTCGACAACACCTGCGTGGTTGACAGGGCCTTGCCTCGCTACCAGGCGCCCGTCTGAAGTGTGGAGCCTGACCGGCAATGCAATCGCTGGTGCTGAACACGTCCCAAACGTCGCGCTGCGAACTGGCGGCTCCGCAGGCGCCGGCGTCTGCTCTTACGGACGGTGGCCGCTCTGGATTCCTGCGATGGGGCTGTTGCTGGCGGGCAGCACAGCCTGGCGACATTTCGGCGCTCGAGGGCGCCTCGTGATGCGGAGCAGAGTGTCCCCTCGGCGTGCCCCCGCGCCGTCGGTGCATGAGGAGCGAAATATGAACAGAATTCTCCGGGATAGCGACGCCGTCGAGCTAAGCGACCCACCCGCCTTCAGCTTTGGCCAAAAGCTTCGCGCCAATCGCGTCATCCGGAATGATGGCACCTATCCCGGCAAGGAGATCGGAGACGTCTTGGTCAAGAAGGGGGAGGTGGGCTACGTCGTCTCGATCGGCACGTTCTTGCAGCAATTCTACATCTACGGCGTGGAGTTTTTGGAAAGCGGCTACCGCGTTGGCATGAAACGCAAGGAACTTGAGCCAGTGGATGCAGGCGAGGAGGTCGATGATTTGCCACTACCGGAGGAGTCATGACTCAGCGAGGTTTTCCAAAATATTGGTGGGGCCAGCGGGGTAAACCGACAGCCGACCTGATCAAGCACCGCTCATCGGTCGATACGGAGACGGACGGAGCTTCGCTCGCCGCCAGGCCGAGCCGCCAGACCGTCATCGATACTCTCAACAACAAAGCGCATGAGCCTATCTTTATCGTTGATTTTGGTGAGGAGCTGCTCATCTGCTGGAGTTCAAGAGAACATCAAAAGGCATTGAAGGGAGGCTTTCATCATGAATTCCGCACTGATGAGGAAAGTAAAACCGGGGTTGGCGCGTCATCTCAACGAGCTTGATCGCAAACGGATCGAACGCGGCTTGAGCGCGCGGAAGCGCTATCTCTACGTCTCGCCAAACGTGACGCCCGTGTGGGGCGGCTACTGCATCGAGAGTCCCTGCTGCTCGCGCAATATCGACAAGGATGGCGCGCTCGTCGATGTCGCGCTGATCCTTTATGATGGCGTGACCGGGATCTGGAAGCTGTTTCGCAAAAATCATGCGGGGGGAGTCTGGGAATTTTACAGCCTCTATCATCGCTTGATCCCTGCAATCGACGAATTGAATGCGGATCCTGAGCGCCTGTTCTGGCAATGAAGGACCACCGTCCCCGAGGATAGAAGAACGACGATGGCGATCACGACCGAGGAATTGATCGAGATCGAACGGCTGCTTGCTGCCGATAGCGACGGCATGGGTCCCTTTGTCCAGCTGCGCCGCGGGCGGGGCGTGATGCGTGAGTTCGACACTCAACGCGGGCGACCGGGATCGCATTGGCCAAAGGAATGTTGGGCCGTGAGCAATGAGCCGGCCGAATACGGCGCAGTGCTGTGCAAGCCTACCGATGATGTCTTGGAGTGGTGTCGCATGGTCGAGCAGTGCTACGACGCGCATCTGCAATCACGTGAAGGAGTCCCGCTAAGATATTCGAAATCGACCACATTACAGTCGAGCTTGTCGGGTGTCAGCTCGTGATCGTAAGCGGCCAAAATAAGGAATCGGTATGAGCTTGTAACAAATCATCATCCACGTCCGCTTCGCCCCGAATGGGCGGGTGATACAAATCGGCCAGCGTCCAGGGAAGCTCACTCCGAACGGGTGGTTCGATGTCCTCAACACCCGTGCCAGCTCGGCTTATCAGCCGCTCGCTCGTGGCCGCGGGGTATTCCGGTTGAGCCGAACTGCTGTCGATACCTTAAAGCAGGAAACGACGGGGCCGGGTTGAGCGAACCGGTAACCGCGATTTGATGAGTGAACAGATCGAGGGCGACGCCGTCTCTCCGGCCGACATTATTGTTCTGAGCGAGGCCATGGGCATTCAATCGCTGATAGCGGCGAGAACGTCGGCATTGCCGCAACTTCCCTCAATTGTGAGGCGCGCTATGACGCATTTGGTGTGCAACTTGCTCTTCGAGAAAGTTGATCGGGGGGATTGTTGCATGAATGAGAGGTCTCGATGCCGGGAGAAGAGGTTGTCATTGATCAGCAGGCGACCTTCGGACGTGAAGGTGCCTATCGCTCATCTCAGCGACGACAGCGAGTAAGGCGCCCGACCATTCCGACTGCCTTCGCAAGCGGGAGTTGGTGTCAGCAGGTGTCCATGCGCCAATGGACGGTCATCGTTGGACATTGCGGGCGGCTATGCGCTCACATCTCATCCCGACAGCTGAAATTCACTATCAGAGGATAGGCGCGTGAACTCAGAAAAAGAATTTCATCTCCCTCAACTCTATAGGCACCATGTCTTTGCGTGCAACACGCAGCGTCCGCCAAACCATCCCCACGGCAGTTGTGGCGCCTCCGGCGCGCAAGCTCTGTGGGATCGAATGGGCAAGGCGATCGAAGCGCAAGGCCTCGACGATATTGGCTTCGCGACTGCGGGCTGCCTTGGCTTTTGTAACTCTGGTCCTTTGCTGGTTGTCTATCCCGACGGAGTCTGGTATCGCGCGACCACGCCTGAGGATGTCGACGAGATCGTCATATCCCACCTCAAGCACGGCCAACGTGTCGACCGGCTTGTGATAGTGCTCAAGCGAAGCTAGAGGCGTCGCTTGGCGGCCGCTTGCCGGGTTAGCTAGCATGGTCGGCTCGACGTTGGGGGGCGGATCGTCTGAGATTAACCGGGCACTTCGCGGCCAAGATTAGGCTGTCAGCGGCGTATCGCCTTCTTATCAGGCAAATGGGAAAATGGCTTCGGTCTTAAGCGTGGCGAAACAGACGTGTGATCATATTCTGAGTCGACGTTTGTGTAATGTTACTCACGTGCTGCGCGATTCGTAACTTGCAGCGCGAGCAACGCCAGCGGTTCCCTCTCTTGCGAGCTGACGCGTCGATGGCGCGTCAGCCGGCTTTCCGTGTCAGTCCGGCGAGAGTAGGAGGCGAGCTCGATGATCCTGCTGGGATCCGAGTTTATCAAACGGCCTCTCCACTCTGGCTCTGCTCTAACGTCAGAACTTGTAAGCGACGCCGCCGCTGACGAGCCATGGATCAATATGGGCGCGGCCCGTAACGGCAATCGCATTGTTTAAGGTGGCCGAGTACTCCGGCCGCAGCCACAGCTTTTTAACGTCAAAGTTGAGGCCCCAGTGGCGATCGAGCATGTAATCGAAACCGAATTGGACTGCCGCGCCGAATTGGTTTTTGATGTTTAGATCCGTGACGGAAAGCCCGGCGAGCGAAGTATTGGCTGCCGATTGGTTGAAGAATACAGTGTAGTTGATGCCCGCGCCGACATAGGGCTTAAGCGGCCCAAAATCGGTGAAGTGATATTGCAGGGTCAGTGTAGGAGGCAAGAGCCAGGCTTTGCCGATATCGAGCCCTGTGAGCGCGCCATTGCCGCTGACGTGATGGCTGGTCACGCCGAGAATGAGTTCGGCGGCTAAGTTAGCTGTGAAGAAATAGGTGATGTCGAGCTCTGGTATAGCTTGATCGCTGATCGAAAGCCCAGAGTTGGGTGATGACAGCAACGGCGTCCCTGGAACGTTGACGGAACTGCCTGCGGTATCCGGCAAAACGCCAAGCACGCGCAGGCGGATCATCCACGGGTTGCGGGGTTCAATAGGGGGAGCTTTATAGTAGACCGGCGCCGGACCCAGATCAGCACCATGTACCGAGTTGCTGGCCAACGAGGTCGCTAGCGCGAAGACCGATACAGTTGCCAGGACTGTTCTTGCTCTCATCGAATTCTCCATTCCAAAAGTCGCGCGAGAAGCCGCGCAAGGTCTCTGTCACACATAAGGAACGGCGAAAGATTTGATACCAATCAAATATGGGAGCGATCGTGCCGCTCAGTTGCATCAGGATCACAGCTGCGAAACACGTTTTGCTAAAGGAAATACTCGCGCCAAGCAAGCCGCAAGTCGAGAACGTCATTCTTCTGGTGTGATCGTCCGGAACAGGCTCATTCGCTTGATCCCATCTTCGGGCAGCGCGTGCGAGTTGCTTGGTGCAGGCATCCCTGGAGATGCTCCTGCGTCTGGTGGCCAAGCAGCGACAGCGCGGGCTCGCGATCGAGCCCGGCACATCGTATTCCGTCTAAGTCGATCAACGGTCGTCGTATCAGGAGTGGATCACTCACCATCAATGCGAGTGCGCTCGCCGCGTCGATAGAATCGAGATTGACTTCGCCCGACTTGACACGAGGCGCGGCTCGGTTGAACCAGGAGCCGACGGGCATATTGCGAAAGAAGCTGCGCAATTCGTCCGCATGCCATGGCTCCTTCAAGATGTCCTGGACGACCACGTCATGACCGGCGGACTTTAGCGCTTGAATCTGACGCGCGTTCGTGGCGCAGCCGGGCTTCTGATAAAAGATGATTGTAGCCACGGCGTACCTATGTAGGCGTGCTATGCTGGGCGAATAGCACAGGGCTGCTGCTTCCCGGGAGCCATTCGAAGTTCTTGACAGTCAACGTCAATATCAGCGCATGGTGCGCCCTCAGCGAATTTGCAAAGCCGCTGGCCCGTCTCATTTTGACTCCGTCCGGCATCTTTACTCCTCACATGGCTGAGCTTGCGCGAGCGGCAGCAAGTTCTGTTCCACAATGGCGGCATCGGCTAAGTCAGCCTATTTGGCTGTTGGCGTTCATGTTTGCGATTGTTTGTTCGTTGTCTGACAGCCGGGCAGATCTTGTCAGATCCAAAACAGCCTACGATCGCGCGCCGGCTGGTTGCTTTTGGAAACGTAATCAGAAGCTTAAGGTGCCGGGTTAGACCTTGGCACGGCTGTTGCTGATAAGCGGCAGCAACACTGAGTGAGGGCTGAGTGCACGCCGACGTGTAAGGCGAGCGATGCGCTCCTTCCCTTGAACCCGTGTGCCCCCGTTTCTGCGAGGGAAGCAAAGCTCGCAAAAGAAGCGCGCAACGTTTGGCAAATCGGTTGATGGAGAGCAGCATGGCTTCACTAAGACAAATCGCCTTCTACGGGAAGGGCGGAATCGGCAAGTCCACCACTTCGCAGAACACGCTAGCGGCGCTGGCAGAGATGGGTCAGAAGATCCTGATTGTAGGGTGCGATCCGAAAGCGGACTCGACTCGCCTTATTCTGCACGCCAAGGCTCAAGACACGATTTTGAGTCTTGCCGCGAGCGCCGGCAGCGTGGAGGATCTAGAGCTCGAGGACGTAATGAAGGTTGGCTACCAGGACATTCGCTGCGTTGAGTCCGGTGGCCCTGAGCCAGGTGTCGGCTGCGCCGGCCGCGGTGTCATCACCTCGATCAATTTTCTTGAAGAGAACGGAGCCTACGAGAACATTGACTATGTTTCTTACGATGTGCTTGGCGACGTTGTTTGCGGTGGCTTTGCGATGCCAATCCGCGAAAACAAGGCGCAGGAGATCTACATCGTGATGTCTGGTGAAATGATGGCAATGTATGCCGCAAACAATATTTCCAAGGGGATCCTGAAATACGCGAACTCAGGTGGGGTGCGGTTGGGCGGCCTGATCTGCAACGAGCGGCAGACCGACAAGGAATTGGAACTGGCGGAAGCGTTGGCCAAGAAGCTTGGCACTCAACTGATCTACTTCGTGCCGCGTGACAATGTGGTGCAGCATGCAGAGCTGCGTCGCATGACGGTGCTTGAATATGCACCCGATTCCAAGCAGGCTGATCACTATCGGAAACTAGCGGCCAAGGTTCACAATAATGGCGGCAAGGGCATCATCCCGACCCCGATCTCAATGGATGAGCTCGAGGACATGCTGATGGAGCATGGCATTATAAAGGCCGTGGATGAATCAATCATCGGCAAAACCGCCGCCGAACTCGCAGCCTCGTAAAGGCCGCGAGTCGCCGCCTTGCGAAGGCGAGCGACAGATGCCGGTCTCCCTCACCCCCCTTCCCGGGGGGGCCGGCATACTGACGATCGGCCGCGAAAACCAGAGTGCGCCGTGACGAACCACGCATTGTGAAAAACCGCAGAGTTATGTCCGAGCCGCACGTCCTTCCGTTCACGACTGCCTGTGCTGCTGACGCCAATAGCCAGTTGCACAAGGGAATTTCAACCTACCGGCTGCTCACCGGTGAACATCCTGCAAATGCCGATATCGCCATCGACAGCAATCTCGATCGCCATGCCCTGGCGTCTATCCTGGCGGCTGCCACGATGGATGGTGGCTGTCTGTCTGAGAAAGTTGGCCTGTCCGGCGTTGAATTGGCGGTCTTACTGGAGCAGCACTTTCTCCCAACCGGGATCAGGGCCCCGGAGCAGGCCGCGCCCTTCAAGCGGGAAGAGGATGAGGAGATCGCAATGCTTCGCGATCTGTTGCTCAAGCATCGCTCGACGGAAGGGGATATCGGCCGGTGGCTGGCTGCGATGATCGCGCGCCGCGCCATGGAGCCGGACCATCTTTGGGAAGCTCTCGGCTTGCGTGATCGTGGCGAACTCTCGCTCGTGATGAGCCGGCATTTCGCGCCGCTCGCCGCGAGCAATGTCAACAATATGCGTTGGAAGCGCTTCTTCTACCGCATGCTTTGCGAGGACGAAGGCCTTGCGATGTGCACGACACCCGTGTGCAATCAATGTAACGAATTCAACATCTGTTTCGGTGAAGAAAGCGGTGAGAGCCGGATGGCCGAGCGTCGGCGCGATTTGCTGTTGCAGGCCGCAGCATGGCCGGCTGTGTCCAGCGGCCGGGCATCTGAAACGCCAGGAGAGACCGCAGTCGCATCGTTATCCGAAAAGGCTTCACCGCATTTGTAGGCCGCAGGTCGGAGGAGGGCGCGGATCACCAACTTGGATGCGAGCGGACGGCCGTGTGGTTAAGGCGGCAAGATCGAGTGCTAGGCTACAGTTCACCCGTGTTGGTGCGCCGCAACGGACCTGTCGCACCAAAGGGCAACGCGTTCGGCCTCATAGCGCTGTCGCATTTGCCACGATGCATTTGCTGAACAAGGTCATAAAGAGAAGCGTGACTTCTTGCACTAGGTCGGCCGTTAGGATCACAAAGACTGCGGCGGTAACGGCGGGCGCGGTCAACAAAAACATCGCGTCCGCGCAATTATCGAAGCAGATCTTCCGCTTACCATGATGGAGTGCCGCACGGACCCGGGAAAGAGGCGCCGACGCGAGGGTCGACGCAAGGGTGTCGATGAAATATGTGGTCCCTTGCCACAATATCCATGCCGTCTTCGGGCTGTGTAGTCATCAGGAGCTAACGATGGAAAAGGTCAACCAAGTGTTAGGATATACCGGGCCCGCGAACTTCAGGTGTCAGTCATGAGAAGTCTTTCCGCGCCGTCACCGAGTTCTCATCAGATTGAGCGCAACCGCAAAACCCGCGGGCGCGTTGTCGTTACTGTTTCGGATCCGCTCAATGTGGGCGCTCACCAGAGCTAAACCGAAGGAGAATATTCGATGATCAGCTCATCCCCAGCAACCGGTATTCTAGATCGACTCGGCAAGGCCTCATCGGCAGAGGAGTTTTTTTCGCTGCTTGGCGTCGAGTACGACCCTAAGATCGTGAATGTCGCGCGCCTTCACATTTTGAAGCGCATGGGACAATACCTCGCACAGGAGAAATTTGCTGGTGCCGCAGAGCCGGAAATCAGAACTCGATGCAAGGCGATGCTGGAACGGGCATATGGAGATTTCGTGGCATCGTCACCGATCGACGAGCGAGTGTTCAAGGTTTTGAAGGATGCCGTCTCAGACTCCAAGAAGGCTGCGGCCTTCGTTCCTTTGAGCGAGTTGAAGTGACCTAGCGTTCCACTGTAAGCGAAGTCTGTCCGGCGGACGCCGAGGCGCTCCGTTAATGCGGCTTTCTATTTATCGCGGCAAGTCTCTTAGTCATGGCCCGGCCAACGGCTGTCGTATTCCCGACCCATGTCCGGATTATTCGTGACCAGGTATCAGCAGCTGTTTGATGTGTGGCGCAAGCCAATACGTCCCACTGACTTCAATCGTCTTTGCAACTGGTACGACACTTGCTGTTGTCCTGCTGATCTGATCATCGATGCCGACAGATGGTGGCGCCCACGGTGAGTTTGAAGGAGGACCCATGATGCTGCTTACAGTGCCTGCCGAGCCCCCCTGCGGCATCATATCGAGGCCTACGATGCCGTCAGGTCTGTTCGCAACGGTCTTTGACGCGGTCGCAGTTTCGTAGTGACGGTGAGATGGTAGTCAATAATAGGTGTCCCCTTCGCGCGGCTCTTGCGGCGGCTATGCACAGTAGCGTCCGCATCAAATCGGCCCCCGATCCCGCTCAAATGTGTCTGCATCTCATCGCAGATAGAAACTGCGTTACGAAAAGTGGTGCCCTCCTCCCACACGGAGTGCCAGCGCTGGAGGCTCGGCACGGTCGCGTGACAGAAGCCTTGCCAGGACCTCCATCGATGGTACCGGCGAGGCGCCGCGAACGGACTAGTCAACTAAGGCATGGAAGTGGCCGGTCAGGATCACCTCGTCCTGGCCGGCCACGGTGGCGCTCGTCGAGCCCGGCACCCAAGGATTCAGTTTGCAAGATCCCTCCAAAGCCGGCCGAATGGGTGCGCCAATTGCGACGACGCGTATTGTGGTGCGACTGGTCCGAGCGCGCAGGCGGGCAGAGCAGCCAGCCACTTGCCGGCCAAAAGTGAACTTCGGTTAACGAAAGCGAAAAAGCAACCCGTGGCGCGGGCGCGCCTATCTCCAGAGGAATTTAGACTATGAGCAAGGTCAGCAAAACGGCGATGCCAGCAGGGGCCGGCCGCGGAGCAGCCAAAAAAGAACTGCCGGAGCACTTCAAGTCGTACAAGCACGTCTGGGTCTTCGTCGAGCTGGAGCGGGGCCAAGTGCATCCCGTTTCCTGGGAGCTCATGGGTACGGGGCGTGGTCTTGCCGACAGGCTAAAGGTGAATCTTGCCGCTGTCGTTGTCGGTCCGGAGGGGCAGCACACACGCAACGCCGCACTTGAAGCCTTTTGCTACGGCGCCGATCTGGCCTATCTCGTGAGCGACAATGTGTTGTCGGATTACCGCAACGAATCTTATACGAAAGCGCTCACCGAACTCGTCAACACCTACAAGCCCGAGATATTACTGTTGGGTGCCACGACGCTTGGTCGCGATCTCGCAGGTTCCGTGGCGACGAATCTATCGACGGGGCTTACTGCCGACTGCACCACGCTGGACGTGGACGCCGACGGTTCACTTGCGGCGACGCGGCCAACTTTTGGCGGCTCGTTGCTCTGCACAATCTATACCTTGAATTACCGCCCGCAGATGGCCACGGTCCGCCCGCGAGTGATGCCGATGCCTGCACGCGTTATGCGCGATGCCGCTCGTATCGTCGTTCATCCGCTCGGCCTTGTAGAAGACGATATAGTCACGAAAGTATTGTCCTTCCTACCCGACCGCGATGCAGAAACTTCCACTCTGGCCTATGCCGATGTTGTGGTTGCGGGCGGCCTTGGACTGGGATCGCCTGAGAACTTCCGGTTGGTACGCGAGCTCGCAGCTCTGCTTGGGGCTGAATATGGCTGCTCGCGTCCTCTCGTGCAAAAGGGCTGGGTTACGTCTGACCGGCAAATCGGTCAGACAGGCAAAACCATCCGGCCGAAGCTCTATATTGCCGCGGGCATTTCCGGTGCGATCCAGCACCGGGTCGGCGTCGAGGGCGCGGATCTGATCGTCGCCGTTAACACGGACAAAAACGCTCCGATCTTCGACTTCGCCCATCTCGCGATCGTCAGTGATGCTATGCAATTGTTGCCAGCCCTGACGGCTGCATTTCGCGCGCGGCTTCTGCCAGATTCGCGCGCCAGGATCGCGGTCTAGAGGAGATATTGATGATTGAAGAGAGATTCGATGCGATCGTGGTCGGAGCCGGTATGGCCGGCAACGCGGCGGCATTGACGATGGCCAAACAGGGCATGAAGGTGCTGCAGCTCGAGCGGGGCGAATATCCCGGATCGAAAAATGTGCAGGGGGCCATCCTCTATGCCGACATGATGGAAAAGCTGATCCCCGAGTTTCGAGAGGAGGCGCCACTCGAACGCCACCTGATCGAACAGCGGTTCTGGATGATGGACGATCGCTCGCATGTCGGCATGCACTACCGTTCGGAGGACTTCAACGAGCAGAGGCCGAACCGCTATACGATTATACGCGCCCAGTTTGACAAATGGTTTTCTTCAAAGGTGCGGGAAGCTGGCGCGATCGTGCTTTGCGAGACCACCGTCACAGAGCTCGCGCAGGACGATCGTAACAGGGTCGTCGGTGTTCGTACAGATCGCCGTGACGGCGAGATACATGCTGACGTCGTCGTTCTGGCCGAAGGGGTCAATGGCTTGCTCGGCACGCGTGCGGGCCTGCGCGCCCGTCCGGCACCCGATAACGTTGCGCTCGCGGTGAAGGAAATGCACTTCTTGCCCCGTGAAACCATCGAAGCACGCTTCAATCTTAAGGGGGATGAAGGCGTCGTGATAGAGGCTGCCGGTACCATTTCCCGCGGCATGACCGGGATGGGTTTCATCTACGCCAACAAAGAGTGCATTTCGCTTGGCATCGGTTGTCTCGTCGCCGACTTCCAACGCACGGGCCAAACGCCGTATGGCCTGCTCGATGAATTCAAAAGGCATCCCTCTGTGGCGCCACTGATAGCAGGGTCCGAAGTAAAGGAATATTCGGCGCATCTCATTCCCGAAGGCGGTTACAAATCGATCCCACAGCTTTATGGGGAGGGCTGGGTCGTCGTGGGCGATGCCGCCCAACTCAACAATGCCGTTCATCGTGAGGGCTCCAATCTCGCGATGACATCGGGCCGTATCGCGGCCGAAGCGATAGGTCTGGTCAAATCGCGCGGCGAACCGATGAGTGCAACAAATCTCTCAATCTACAAAAAGATGTTGGACGATTCTTTCGTCATCAAAGATCTCAAGAAGTACAAGGATTTGCCACCCCTCATGCATACCCACTCCGAAAATTTCTTTCTCACTTATCCGCAGCTTATCTCCAAGGCGATGCAGAACTTTGTGCGCGTCGATGGTACGCCCAAGGTTGAGAAGGAGAAGGCGAGCCTCAAATCCTTTGTCAAGACGCGGTCATGGTCAGGTCTGGTCGGCGATGCTTACCGTTTTGCCAGGGCCTGGCGGTGATCGCGACAGTGTGAAGTCCAACAGTGGAAGGCAAAAGCATGAATGTCGAACCCTCCGTGCGCGTCGAAGACAAGCTGTACTACAACCGTTATCTTGTCGACGCCGGGCACCCTCACGTCAGGGTACGTGCGCACAAGACGCCATCGCCGCAGCTCCTCACACTTTTGAAGGCCTGCCCGGCGCGATGCTACGAGCTCAACGACAACGGCCAGGTCGAAGTTACAGTTGATGGCTGCATTGAATGCGGTACCTGCCGCGTGATCGCCGAGCCGACCGGCGACATCGAATGGAGCCACCCGCGCGGCGGATATGGTGTTCTGTTCAAGTTTGGGTGATGACAGAGCGAAGGGTGGTGCGGCGTTAGCCGACGCAATCTCACTGTATCTGTGGCGCGCTCACTGTCACCTGCATAGCGCCGGGTTGTTTGAGAAGACACCCGTCATCGCAACGCGACGCAAGACGTGACATGCAGATAAGCAGCAAAAGGCTCGTTGTGGCGCCACTGAGTAGCGCCACGATGCCGTCGATCTGATGGCAGAGAAAAGATCAGTCTCCTGCCTGAGGGGAGGCAGGCCCAGCGGCCTCGAGTGCGATCGCCACTGACTGTGTGATCGCAGCAAAGCGCACGGCGGTCTGGATCGTCTCCGAATTGACGCCCGCGGCTCTCAATGTCCTCTCATGGGCATCAATGCAGATACCGCAGCCGTTTATGGAGGAGACAGCAAGCGACCACAGCTCGAAATCGGACTTGTCCACGCCGGGATTGCCAATCACGTCCATGCGCAGCCGCGGCGGCATCGTCTTGTATTCTGGGTTGGAAGCGAGGTGAACGAAGCGGTAGTAGACATTGTTCATTACCACTACGGAGGCCGCAGCTTTCGCTGCGGCGATCGCCACAGATGTCATCACGCCCGAGGCTGCCGATTCCACCGCGGCAATCAGGGCTGAATTGCGGGTGGCAACTGCACTCGCTACCAGCACCCCGTATTTTCGCCGCGGCGAAAGCGTCTCATCGGCCATCAAGGAGGTCAAGTTAATCCTGACATCCTTCGCGAAATCGGGAATCTTGTCGTAGATTTGTTCGATCGGCGACATGCTGCGTCACGCAACCTTCAGTGTTTCCCCGCCGATTTCGCGGTTGCAGGGACAGAGCTCGTCGGTTTGCAGCGCGTCTAGAACGCGGAGTGTGTCCTTAGGACTGCGGCCCACACTCAGATTGGTCGCATAGACGTGCTGAATCGTGTTTTGGGGGTCAACAATGAAGGTATAACGATAGGCAACCCCTTCGGGTGAACGCACCCCGAGGCCATCGACGAGCGTTCCCTTTGTGTCGGCAAATTGCCAGATTGGTAGATTGTGCAGGTCGACATGTGAGCGCCGCCAAGCAAGCTTGCAGAACTCGTTGTCAGTCGAGCCACCCAGTACAACCGCATCTCGGTCAGCGAATTCCTTGGAAAGCCGAGCAAATTCTGCGATCTCTGTCGGGCAGACGAAGGTAAAGTCCTTTGGGTAAAAGAAGATGATCTTCCATTTCTCCGGAAAGCTCATTTCGGTCAGCGTCTCAAACGCACTCTGCCCTTCCTCTTCCTGCGCTTGAAAACCGGGCTTCACGCCTGTGATGTCGAATGGCGGCAACTGACTTCCAATTCCGAGCATGGTGTCCTCACAAACTTGCTTTTGTAGATCGTGACCTCACTGGTGGAGCAAACCATATGCCACGCATTCTTAGACCTAGAATTGGCGCAACAAGACCAGCCCAGCGGCTTGGATACAGGCGCCTTTGAGCACGAAAGTACACGGGCGCTGGCTACGCGGTTGGCGGGAAGACGGCAGCCAGACCTAAACCGAAGCAATCTCGTCCCCGACCGGTAGGCACTGCACAGCCGGCCTGGCCGGGCTATGGCAGTTTGGCGCTCGCCGCTGGTAACTGCGACGTCGTGCCGTTCAAGGTCCACAATCGGCGCGTTCGCAAGGCATCGAGGCGGCGCAGCAGCGGACGCGGGAGCTAAGGCGGCTTCCGCAAATGGCGAAGGGTTTCGATGGGCGTGCGCCGCCCGGTATCGTTCCGACCAATAGCCGCAGCTGGGGTTGAACGGCGCCGGCCGCAAGGCATGTTTTTCGGAACGTCTGTTAAGTCCGGTACGCCTGGCTATCGTAACGATTCGGCGCGCAGGTCCGGTCAGCTCATTCCCGTTGTTTGGCGAATTTGCTGATCGCAAGGAGATGGGGTCCTGCTGCGAAGCGCCCGGGAGACGGCGGGCGCAGCCTCGGCAACCGTTTTTGTCAAGACCGGATTGTTCTGCTGCCGAACGGTTGGGAAATCGAGATCTGTTCTCCCCTCGCAACGTTCGCTTGCGAGCATAATGTGTGTGCCCCCCTCGAGTGCCGCTGCACCTGTAAGGTGATGCCTTCCTCGCTGCGCGACATCCAAAGCGGAATCGGCAGGTAGCCTCAAGATCGTCTTTGGCAGGTAAAGAACTGCCCGGAGCGCTATTCGAATCTATCTCATCTAGACTATCGATGATGGCCGCGATCTTGCTGGTGTGTTTCTCGCGTCCAGACATAGCCGTCCAAGGTGCTCATGGGGATGTGGCAGGCCTTGCAAGCCACCGCTCGGCAGCCCGAGCGGAACGGCGCGCGCGACTTCCGCGAAGAGCTATGCGGGATTTTGGGTGACGAGGCGATCAGGCGGCGTGGTTTTCCGGCACTTGGATGACCTCGATGCCGTTTTCGAATCTGACACCTGCGCTGACCTTCGGCAACTGATTTGTGCCTTTCAGCCGCCGCCAGGTCTTTGATGCGGCGCAGAGCAGCTTGAACACCATCAACTTGGCAGTCGTTGACGATAACGAACCTTTCGTGCGCACCGTTCTGTGCCGGACCGTCGCGAACACGCTTTCGATGGGATTCGTCGTCCGCAAGTGGTCCCAATGCTCGGCGGGGAATTCGTAGAACGCAAGCATTGCGTCGCGATCTTTCGTCAGGCACTCGACCGCCTTGTCGTACTTCGCTCCGTATTTCTCGGCAAAGACATCGATCGCCACTTCGGCCGAAGCTCGGTTGGACGCCAAATAGACCTCGCGCAGATCCTTCTTCATGCTGGCCTGTACCGACACTGCGACTTTGTTCAAGATATTCGCGGTTTTGTGCACCCAGCACCGCTGATGTCGCGTGGCGGGAAAGACCTCGTCGAGCGCCTTCCAGAAGCCGAGCGCGCCGTCACCGACGGCGATTTCCGGGGCGATCTTCAGCCCACGGGTTTTCGCCTCGACGAGCAGTTCGTGCCAGCTCTGCGTGCTCTCGCGCACGCCGACCTGGAAGCCGATGAGTTCCTTCTTGCCTTCCGGCGTCGCGCCGATCAGCACCAGCATGCATTCGCTGTGGTCTTCCATGCGAGCCTGCAGGAAGACGCCGTCCGCCCACACGTATACGTACCGGCGCGCCGACAGATCGCGCTTCTGCCAACGCTCGTACTCGAGCTGCCACTCCGTCGTCAGTCTGGAAACCACCCCCGGAGAAAGATTCGGCGCATCCTTGCCCAAGAGCGCCGCCAGCGCCTCCTGGAAGTCGCCCGTCGAGATGCCTCGCAGGTACAGAACCGGCAAAAGTGCATCCAAGCTCTTCGTGCGCCGTGCCCACAACGGCAGGATCGCCGAGGTGAAGCGGATCCGCTCGCCATCGCTGGTCACCGCGCGATCGCGAATCTTTACCCGGGCGACTTCGACGGCGCCGATCCCCGTCTGGATCGTCCGCACTGGACCATGGCCGTGCCGCACGAGGCGGTCGCGGCCATCGGGACGCTTCAAGCCCTTCATCGCGGCGAGAAACGCCTCGGCTTCCATCTCGACAGCCTGCGCAAGCAGCTGCCGAGCACCAGATCGCAAAATATTCGTCAGTGGATCGTCGATCTCATCGGGCTGACGCAGTGGGACAATGTTGCTATGCTCGTTCATGGCGTATCGCTCTCCTTGAGGTTCTGGCAGGCTCGACACCCGCCTCGATACGCCGCCTATCTCATTCCGTCATCACCCAGTTTCCCGCATAGCTCTTCCGCGAATACTTCCGCTCCAATACTGAGCCGTAGGGCATCAAAGGAGCGGCGCGTGATGCGCGCCAAAAGCGGCACGCCAGAGTGGCCAGTTTCAAGGGTCAGAACCAAGGTGACCTCAGCATCGCCGTGCGGCAGAGAGGCCGTTATGCGTGCTCGAAATACATTGAGGATAGAGCTTGCGCGCGGAGGTTCGCACGCAATGCTGACGTCGCCGGCAGCGATGCGCAGCCGCAGCCTTGCGCCCGGCCTTAGCGGTACTGCTGGTATCAGAAAGCGCGCGGATTTGAGGCGGAGCTTGACCAGCCCGTAGCGCCCGTCATAACCGCCGACCATAGTATCCAGACAGATTGCCGCTTCACTGCGGCTGGCGAGCGCCGGGTCGCTCTGGGTGACATTGAGCGGACCGGCCGCAGTCACGGTGCCATCTTTCATCATGACGAGATGATCGGCGAGACGTTCGATATCGGTGATGTCATGGCTGATGTAGATCATCGGCAACGCAAGCGATTGCAGGATGCGTTCGAGAAATGGCAGGATCTCGCATTTGGCGGAGCGGTCGCGCACAATGAGTGGATCGTCCAGCAGGAGTAGCCGAGGCTGGCCTAGCAGCGCACTGCCAAGGGCAAGTCGCTGCCGCTCGGTCTTGGAAAGATGTGATGGCGTACGCTCGAGCAGTGGCGCCAAGCCGAGCAATTCGACCACACCATCAAAATCGATCAGTGTCGGTTCCGAGTTTGACGCGTTGTATAAAAGGGTGCGTCGTACCGACAAATGAGAAGAGAGGATCGGTAGCTGAAATACATATGCGACGCGACGCAGATGAGGCGGTCGAAACGTCGTCTCATCTTGCCAAATCTCCCCATCAATCGCACAGAAGCCATTCGGCAGACGCTGCACGCCAGCGATGCAGCGCGCGAGTGTAGTTTTGCCGCACCCAGGCGGACCAAAAATCGCTGTGACGCCTTTGGCCGGTACGCTGAACTGCGTATCAAGCAGAATGCTCGCGAGCGAGCCGTTGAAGGCAACCTCAATATAGCCCTTCTTGGCTTCTTTGGTGAACCCGCCCATGTGCTGTATCTTCCATCTAAGTGAGGAGCCTAGCGGCTGCACTGGAGGTGATCGTTATGCTGCTGGCCATCCAGTCTATTCCGCTCCAGCACGGCGCTGCTGCTCGCAAGAGGGTATAAAGTGGGAGGGAGGCGTGCAGAGCGGTTTCAAGTCCGGAGCCTTGTTGAGCAGCTCCACGCCGGTGGATCGTGGCAATCGGTACGGTGGCCGGCGCGCTTACCTTAAGAGTTAAGCGCCGCCTTTCCAGCAACGCGAGGTCTTTGGTCTGCTTGGCCGGGCCGAGGCCTTCTGGTGAATGTTGAATGGCGCGGCTTGAGAGGTTGGGGGGCAAAGATGCCGGCTCACGCCAAAGCTGAATACTGGCCCGCGGCCGGAAATCGGCATCAATGATCCCACAGCTTCGCGAGCCGATTTGAAGTCTGCCCAGTAGCTGATCGTAGCCTCTGCACTCTCAGGTGCGACCAGCATCAGCGCCAGGTCGATTAACATGAATCGAATAAGTCTCATTGGAACTCCGGCTCCGCCTGAGCCGCTTCCTTCCCGGCAACTAGCTGATACTTACCCAGCAATCCGCGTGCCGTTCGAAGTGATAACTGGGCGGTTAGCGGCAAGGGAGGCGTTTTATCTGTCTCCACTCCGCGTCTTAAATCGTAAGCGGTGTGTCTCCCACACCTTGTTTGGCGTGAGCTGATCGGCAACATGCGAGCCGTCATATACAGTAAGGTTCGCATATATGGTTGACCATATAGTTGACGCTTCAGAGCCACGGGGCCGGGTGGATATCCAGGTCGGAGCGGGGCGTCGGCGGCGGTGGAGCGCCGTGGTCAAGGGGCGGATCGTGGCGGAGTCATATGCGCCGGGCACAGTTGTGTCCGAGGTGGCGCGCCGGCACGACCTCTCACCGCAACACCTGTTTGCTTGGCGCAAGGCCGCGCGTGCCGGTCTGCTGAGCTTGCCGGCGGAGGATGCACCGCTCTTCGTTCCGGTGGTGTCGGAGCTTCGCCCCGCTGGGATGTGCGTGGAAGCGGCAACGCGGAACGGGATAACGATCAGCATCGAGATTGGCGATGCGGTAGTTCGCGCAGCGGCGGGGGTCGATCCGACCTGGCTGCGCGATGTGCTGCGGGCCGTGAGGGCGACGACATGATCGCGGCTTCGGCGGGCGTGAAGATCATGGTCGCGACGCGGCCGGTCGACTTTCGTAAAGGTGCCGATGGTCTCGCCGCGCTGGTGCGCGAGCAACTCCACCATGATCCGTTCGCGGGAACGATTTTCGTCTTCCGTTCAAAGCGAGCGGACCGTTTGAAGATTTTTGCCTGGGACGGGTCCGGGCTCGTGCTGCTGTGGAAGCGGCTGGAGCATAGCGCGTTCCGCTGGCCGCCGATCAGCGATGGCGTGATGCGTTTGTCTGCCTCACAGCTCGCCGC
The DNA here is from genome assembly GCF_000011365.1 of Bradyrhizobium diazoefficiens USDA 110. Classification (GTDB taxonomy): domain Bacteria; phylum Pseudomonadota; class Alphaproteobacteria; order Rhizobiales; family Xanthobacteraceae; genus Bradyrhizobium; species Bradyrhizobium diazoefficiens. The sequence goes on from NC_004463.1 coordinate 1,941,296, forward strand.
GCTGATGGACGGCCTGGATTGGTCGCGCCTGCATGCCCGCGACATTGGTCAGCCGAGCGCAACGTCGTGAACCCTGTGACCAATTGAATCATGTCGGCTGCAGTCTTCCACAAGGGCCCGCGAATCAGCTTGAGTACCGGGCGTGAGCGAGACCACGGATCAACTTCCGACCGATATCGAGGCGCTGCAGGCGCTGGTTGCGGCGGCACGCGCGGAGCGCGACGCGGCGATCGCAAAGTGCGACGCGGCGATCATCGAACGCGATCAGGCGCTGTCGCAAATGGATCGCCTTCAGCATCTCTTGCGCCAGCTGCAACGCGCGCAGTTCGGTCGCCGCTCGGAGAAGCTCGACCCTGAGCAGTTGCAACTGGCGATCGAGGACATCGAGCAGGCCATTGCCGGCGATGAAGCGGTCCAGGACAGGAAGGACACGGCAGGCGCACGCCAGCGTGCTGAACGGCGCCGCGCCAGCCGTGGTGCGCTTCCGGCCCATCTGCCGCATATCGACGTCACGATTGCCCCGGAGGATACCAACTGTCCGTGCTGCCGCACGCCTCTGCATGTGATCGGTGAGGAGACCTCACGGCGGCTCGACGTCGTCCCGGCGCAGTTCCGCGTGATCGTCACCCATCGTCCCAAATATGCCTGTCGGGCCTGCACGGATGGCGTGGTTCAGGCGCCGGCACCAGAGCGGCTGATCAAGGGCGGCTTGCCGACCGAGGCGATGGTCGCCCATGTTCTGGTCGCCAAATTTGCCTGGCACCTGCCGCTGTATCGGCAGGCTCAGATGCTGCTGGCGCAGGGTATCGACATCAAGCGCTCGGTTTTGGCGTTCTGGGTGGGCTATGCAGGCGCAGAGCTTCGTCCGCTCTGGCTCAGGCTGCGCGAGATCATTTTGACCGCGAACAAGATCGCGGTGGACGAGACCACAGCGCCTGTGCTCGATCCCGGCCGCGGCCGCACCAAGAAAGGCTTCTTCTGGGCGATCGCGCGCGACGATCGGCCGTGGGGCGGGGCCGATCCGCCGGCAGTGGCCTACACTTATGCGCCTGGTCGCGGCGCCGTCCACGCGCTCAAGCTGCTCGACGGTTATCGCGGCATCGTGCAATGCGACGGCTACACCGTCTACAAGACCATTGCCGACACCGCGCCTGACGCGGCGATCACGCTCGCCTTCTGCTGGGCTCATCTGCGGCGGCGCTTCTTCGACGTTGTCCAGGACGGTCCTGCCCCGATCGCGAGCGAAGCGCTCGAGCGTATTGCCGCTCTCTATGCGATCGAGAAGACGATCAGGGGCCGCAGCGCCGATGAGCGTCGTGCCATCCGCCAGGAGCGCAGCAAGCCGCTGGTGCTGGCGCTCAAGGCCTGGTTCGAGCAGCAACTCACCCGCGTCTCGGGCAAAGCGACAATCGCCGAGCACATCCGTTACGCCTTGAACCACTGGGTTGGCCTGATGCGCTTCCTTGACGACGGCCGCATCGAGCTCGACACAAATATTGTCGAGCGAAGCATCCGTCCTCTTATCCTCAACCGCAAGAACGCACTGTTCGCGGGGCATGATGAGGGCGCGGAGAACTGGGCCTGCATCGCTTCGCTGATTGAGACCTGCAAGCTCTGCGGCGTGGAGCCGCAGGCCTATCTGACCGACGTCCTCACCAGACTCGTCAACCTCTGGCCGGCCTCGCGTCTGGACGAACTCATGCCCTGGGCGTGGAGCGCCGAGCAAGCTAAAAGCCTCGCCGCTTGATGAACTCGCTTCCTGGATCGCGACCGCTCCAGCCGGCCTCGTCGCCACCGGCTCCGTGTGTTCCGACAACGTCAACAACCCGTCGCGCACCGCCTTGCGCCAGGTCGACAAATGCTGCGGCGATAGACCGTGGCGCCGCGCGACGTCCGAGACGACCGCGCCGGGAACAAAGGATTCCGCGACGATCCGTCCCTTGACCTCGCCACCCCAGCGCCGCCGAACCCGTAGCTCCGATGCGTCGACAACACGCTCGATCATATATGCAAACCGTCCTCTTCAAGACGGAACGCATATTGCCGGTCTGCTCAACAGCAACAAGGTGCGGGAGACACGCCGCTTACCTTAAATCGCCGCATCCTATTGTAGGACTTTGACGCTCGCGTCTCCAACCGCACATGCAGGGCCGTGAGGCGGCACCCAAGGATCATGCCAAGCCTCTCGCGTTCGAGATCGTGCTTTGGCGAATATGCGGCCGTAGAGCTCGTCAATGATGCACAACTCCATGCCATCCGACTGACGCGCCATCCGATCTACTCGGCGGAGAAGGCCTGTAGACGGTCGCTTGGCGAAAGCGCTGACCGAGATGATATGCGGTGCCCGCGCGCTCAAAGTGCTTGAATCGACCGTAACGTCAGGTTGTAGGCATGGCGAAGCAGAAAACCATATTGGGAGCCAACATGGGCACATAAGTGCTAAACGGCCGATCTCTGTTTGTCGCGGTCTTCGCAATGCGTGTTGCGAGTGGCGGGATAATGATTCGGAGCGCGGCAATCATTGCAGCCGGCCCGCGAGAAGCGAGACTCATGGCTGCCGAGGCATTCCAATCCGGTAAACAGATCACCTCTCGGGGCAAAGAAAAACAGAGAAGCACAGGCGTCTTATGAGGGGTTTGGTCAATCAAGAGCGACGAATGGGCTGGACTTGCAATGCGCATCGCTTTGCAGCCGTCCTCGCTGCGATCGCGATCGCTGCGACATGGTGCACAGGACACGCTCGCGCGCGAGATCGGCGAGCCGAGGAAGTCTTGGCGTCGTGCAAATCAGACGTGATCCGCTTCTGTGACCGCTTTACAGGCCGTAGCGATGTTGACGTGGCCATGTTTTGTCTTAGGGACAATTTCAAAAACTTGCACCGCGAATGCCGGCGCATGATGCCAACCGCGGCAAACGAAAACGATGCACCGAGACAATCGCTCAACAAGCGCCCGGTAGGCCCTCATCGAGAGACGCGGCAGTTGCGAACTCGAACGATAGTGAAGTATTCAGACTGACGGGCGGCGGGGTTGGCCAGCTTGGTGGCTGAAGGTCGACCGGGCTGGAGCATCAGCCTGCCGAGGCGCAGTCGGCTGGGTGGGACCGATCCGTGATTGGATTGGCTCGATTAGCGATACAGTTGCCCAGGCGTGGTGCGGCCTTGAATTTCGAGTTTCGTGCTGCAGCAGTTGCGCTTTGTTCAGCGCTGTAGCCATTCGCGGCTTCGAGGTTTTGTGAAGTTGCTTTCGTCTCTCTGTGGCTGGTCCCAAGGGCAATCAGCGTCAGCTGTGGAGGCAGTGGACCGTACTGTCATCAATTTATGGCATTGTGGCCCGCGACTACGTATTTTTGCGGAAGTGGCTAAGTCGGCTGCGACAGCCAATGATTGCCGGAATATCAGCGCGTTTGTTTCATCGCGGTTGCCTTAGATTTCTCAGGATTACCTTCGGCTAGACTGAGCTGTAACAGATTGGGCTAGGAAACCTCTTTTGTTAGCCGCTGATCGATTTCCCCATGCAACCGCTTGATACCATTGCGGCGTTCTCTATGGGCGCTTCAGGGGAGTCGCTTCGCCCGATTGTGGTGCTCCTGACCGAATACACTTTAGAGCTCAAGGCGAAAGGAAACGCCGTCGACGAGAGCCGTTCAAAGGCAGAGAGCTGTTCATGCAGACGCTTCTCAAGGGCCTTGCGTTCGGTGCCAGGCAGGTCGGTGTTAAGTAGCCGGCGGCAGCGCCAGATTCCGTTTCGCAGCCATCTGATCTCACTTAGCGTATCATCAATCGAAGTCATCACGGATGTTGATCCTTAAGTGTAAAACATGGCGATGCTCGTCGAGCGGTCGTTCCCTGGCTCCGCATTCCTGCCGGATAGTTGAGCCGACAACGGCGTATCGCCCGCTCGTGTCCGGAGGAGGCGAGAAGTCCGATGTATGCGACGCTTATAAGTCAATATTATCCTACGCCGCGCGTTTGGCGAGAAATCGCGGCAGATCCTCGCGGTTTCAATGCGCCGCGAACGTGTGTCCTGCACAATTCCAGCGCTCATAGGGTTAAGCGTGTTTAACGCGAGATCAACAAGGCGCACTAGCTGCTCGAGTTATTTGGTCGCGGCGCAGCTAGGCTACACTGAGCTCGACACAGAAAATCTGTCGTACCAGTGACAGATGCACCTGTCCGATTATCCAGTCGGAAGGATACCGTGAAGAGCCGCCCGATCGCCGTTTGCCGGTTCACGTGACCAATGTTAAAATGGCTGGGAACTCCGCGTCGAAGAGAATTAGCGAGCCCGCGGTGTTGACATCGGGGCGCGCTGCGTCTCGTAGCCAAGCGCGTTAGCGCGATAGGCTGCAAGCTTTTGAGCTCAGCTATCGCCCAAGCGTTTGACCCCGGGGAGAAGTATGGCCGCCTCGCCTCACGTCACAGCAAAGTTGCCGGCCTAAACGCGCTGCTGCCGGCGGACCGGCACCCGCCACCAGCCGGTCCAGCACAAAGTGATTCGTCTGCGGAGAGCTGAGCCCAAGGTTACGGAATTACAAACGCCATCCGTCATTTCGTCGCTCCGGACTGCGTCAGGTTATCGACAGGTGGCGCTCGTATCATGAGCGCCGCTACTCCCTTGCAGGCTTGGCTCAATGGGCGCAGAGCTCGCAGGCGAGACCGGTGGACTGCAATATCAATTGATCCGCGAGCGAAACGCCGTCTGGATTCGCTACACTGTCTGCAGTGGGTGCTAGTTGCAGAAGCGTATCCGGGCCATTCGTGCCTGTCGGCACGCTTGTGGGATCGCACCTCACTCCTTGTGGGCCGGTGGCGCGTCAGCCATAGTGGAGGATTGGCGGTTCTAAGATGCGCCGCCCCGGCGCATTCGCTTCATTTTGCTACCGAAGAAACGATATCGATGAACACAGAACAGCTCGTCACTCGTATTCCTTCCGCAACTTCCGATTTGGAAAGCTCCGAACCAGGCTCTCCGGCCGCACCGCTGTGGGGAGAGACCTTGGCCGGCGTGCACACGTCCGCTGCCGGAGCGGTTGCCTCGCCGGAGGAGGTGCTGGCCAACTGGGCTGCCGAAGACGGGCAGGGGCAACATGGGGATCGGCAACAAGCGGTAAGCCGAACGTCGGCTTGGCGGGGGACGGGTGATCTCAATCAGCCGCTAGATCTGTCGTCTCGGTCCCTTACCGCCTTGCCTGCGCCCATTTTGGCCGAGGTGCGCCGCCTGAATGTGGATCACAATCAGCTCGACAGCCTGCCCGAGACACTTTCGACCGGCCTCCAGCGGCTCTAGGCCATCAGCAATGGGCTGACGCGCCTGCCTGCAGAGACCGTGAACTACCATCACTAGGCGTTCCGCCTGGCGGTCGCCGAAGATCTGCGGCAGGCAGCCGTCAGGCCCCGTTTACGCGAGCAGTATTTCGAGTTGGCTTCGGGAGCGAACGGGAGCTGCGAAGATCGCGTTACTTTGGTCTGGAACGGCATGCAGACCGCACGCCTGAACGCTGATGTCGAGGACGGACTCTATGACGGGCGCCTCGGCGAACTGCTCCAGAACGACCGCGTCTTGTTTCGCTTGGAAGCGCTTGACGGGATCGCGCGCGAGAGGGTCAACTCACTTCGCCGTGCCGATCCCGACGCGGATGTCGACGAGATCGAGGTTTATCTTGCCTACCAAGCCCAGCTGCGGGACGCCCTGGAGCTGCGGCACAACGCTCCCGACATGCGCTTCATGAATGTGTCTCAAGTGACCGAGGCCGATGTGGCCAGGGCCGAGGCGTCGGCGCGGGACGGGAAGCGGCGGAATTTCGGGACTATTTAGCGACGCGATGGCAACCATGGAAAGCGTGGTGAGGCGTATGGTACCCCAAGATTATGCTGAAATGCAGGAGCGGCTCGTCGGCGTGATGGGTGTACAATTTGAAACCCGCTTGGATGAGCGACTGGCTGAGCATGGTCTGACGGGCGATGCCGATGCCGAGCCGGTCCTCGGCGCCAGATACGAAACGAGATTGCCCGCGCGATCAAAAGCGCGCTCCTGCATCAGGTCCTCGGGAAGCTCGGCCTTCAGCTATGAGCGCACCTCCGAAGGAGGGTCCGTCGATCCGCCTCGCCGGTCACAAAAGTCAAAATTTAATCGACGCCTTCCGGGACGGACTGCCTGCATGACGGACTGTCTGCATGAGCCATTGCCGAATGAGCTCTGTTAATTGCGCCCGTGCGTCCGTGCGGACGATCATGGTATAGGATGGACATCCAAGAGAAGATTAGCAAAACGCAATGCGTTCACGTTGCGAGCGCCGTTGAACTCAGCGCTCAACGGCCTCTCATAGGCCAGACAAATAGATGGGGGATCAGACCGATCTCTTCAAGTCGCCCTCGTGCAACGTAGGCTACCGATGTCCGTCCCCCGCGGCCGATCCCACCTTCGCAGCGTCACACTCGAATCCAGATCGCGAAACATGCCGTAATTCCGCCGGATCCATTGATGCAGCTCGGTGGACCAGTCCTTCTCGTTGCGCAGATACCCAGTGAAGGAAAAGCCAAGCCGATCTATATATCTCTTAAGGAACAGCGGTAGTGCGGAAATTCGAATCACCCGATCGCCGTCCATCGCTTCAGGTAATCCGCCGCGCAGTGCGAATTCATTGTGGATGATGACCAGCGAGGCCGGGGGAATTCGCCGCCGCAGCATCTCGTAACCACGAAAGGAGATGCGATCTGCGCCCGCGACGAAGAGTACGACAGGGGTGACACAGCACCGCGCCGTCTCCTTGACGAAGCCAATCTCCTCGCACATCTTGAAGAATTCGTCGAAGGCGTGAAAGCCGAGATCGATTACTTTGGGTACACGATCGTGAACGATGAGAGGGTCCATCAGCTGCATCTTGCCGTATGTGTCGATCACATCCGCGGTCTCCGTGATGTTGGGCAGGTAGTCGAGCAATGATGGCTCTTTCAAGTTGACGTCAAACGACAGCGTTGTACCGTCTTTCAGCAGCAAGAACTCGCTCATGGCCCGAGCGATGAGGGTTTTACCGACCTGCGGGCTAGGTGAGCAGATGATGTAGATGGGGGTCGCTAACATAGCCAGCAGATCAATTTCGTTCTGTGCGTGGGCTCGAGCTTGCCGGATATACGGCTACTTCTCGCCGGCCCGGGTGGCGGACTTGGCCCCGGCCAATTCCGTCAAGTTGATGCGATCAAATTCGCTCCAGACATTTGCCAGCCAGTGCCGGACATAGCCGCGCAGCACGAAGGAGTTGTTCGCGGGTTCATCATTGCGTCCCTTGTTCGCGACGAAGTCTATGAACGGGACGGACGCGACTTCCACCTGCTCATACGCCATCTCGTTAAGCTTCGGGATGGTCAACTCAGTCGCATGTTTGATGCGATGAAAATAGGAATTATAAGTGGCTTGATCCCACTGGAAGAATTGAGTGTCGTTGATGAAGTTCTTGACCAGGTAGTACTTTGCACCGGTCATGAAAGTCGCGGTTTCCTCGATCTCGTCTAGCGACGCGATAGATGATCCCAGGATGTGGAACACGGCAAATGTGATCTGGCCAGACCGTGCCGAGTCCAGAAAGCCGATGTTGCGCAAGGAAGCCAGCGCAGAGGACAGTAGGCCTGCGCGAGCATCGATGACAGTGACGGACAGCCCTGAGTTCAAGGTATCGAAGATCTTCATCTGGTCCGCCGTCGCAGTCATGTCGACGATCTCAGTGATCCCGGGGTAAAAGCGCTTCAGCGTTCCCCGGGGCGACTCCGTGTCGAACGCGCGTATTTGCACGTTATTGACGCTAAAGTAGTCCAGTAGCGTTCGTGATACGGTCGTCTTGCCGACTCCTCCCTTGTCCGCACCGACTACAATTACCACTGGCTTCACCATAGAAACATCTCCTGAGCTCTTGCTATTGCCGCGCGCAAAGTGCGCTATCGGCGCGTCACTGCTTTGGGTGCGAACATGGCGGAAAGAAGGGGCAATGAACCGCCGATGCGAGAGCTCTGCAACTGATAAGCGTTTTCAACATCTAGCGAGTAACGTCGCGTGATGATGCAGCTCCGGCAATGGGAGTAATCACTTGTACTGGTGATTTACGTGAGGTTTGTGTGCGGCTGGAATATGCGGGGCAAGAATCAAAGTCTGCCCATGGTGATCGTTGGATTGCCGTAGGTTCGCTATGGATGCTGTCGCTGCCGCTATCAAATTTTAATGGGAGACCGAGTCTTACGTAGCGTCAGATTGCGAGCTCGATGAAAGCGCAAATCGGGGGGATGCTAGGCGGTCCGACTATGGCTTCGCAGACCATCAAAGGTCTACTGGATCAGATCGCCGTCTTTTCGGCATGCCGAGGAATATCTCCACGAGCTAAAGGTGAGTGGCTAAAGGCCTCTCTGCGCGCGAGAGCTAAGCACATGGGCTGCTAGAAAATAAATTGGGCGGCGTCGTCGGGCCGGTGTCTAGCTGATCGGCGCCCGGCGGGGGTGTAGTCCTGGACGGCACAATGGCCGCCTGCGCTGCGTCCTTTGGGGCGCGGCCGACGATAATTGTGAGCAGACCCCCGCCCCACAGCCGCTGCGCTGCTCTCTTTGGCGTCTTCCAGCGTCACCGCATCGACGACGGCATTCTGGTTTTCGAGATAGTCGATAGGCAACTTGTCAAGCTGATGCTGCAGTAGCGTTCGCGCCAGTTTTGATGATGTGTTGAGAGCTACCAGTTGCGAGCCCTTCAGGTAGGACTTTGCGTCATCGAGCTCCTGCTGAGTCGGTCCTTCCGCGGCGATCTGTCGGACCTGCTTCTCGATTTCTTCAACCGTTTCACCGGCCCGATCGGCGCAGGTGCCGCTGGTACCGAGAAACATGGCTGAATGATCCAGCCAGACAAGCTGCTCACGGACTGAATAAGCCAGTCCGCGCTTCTCGCGGACTTCGCGGAACAGGCGTGACGTCAGGCCGCCGCCGCCGAGAATGTGGTTGACGATACAGGCGGGCATGAAACCCGGCTCGCTGCGACGGACGGCTGGACCGCCAAAAGTCACAACTGTCTGCGGCACATCGAGCTGAATAAAGACCCGCTGCGGCGGCTTTGCTGCGATGACGTCGGCGACCGGCATCGCTTCCGCGTTGCTCGGCAGGCTGCCAAAGGTCTTATCGAGCAGCTTGCAGACGGCCCCTGGATCGACCCCGCCGACCACCGCGATTTTGAACGTGTCTTTTTGCAATGACGCGCCGGACATAACCCTTGAGATCCTCGGCCTCTATCTTCGGCACGCTTTCCAAGTAGCCATCGACTGGGCGAGCATAGGGATGATCCCCAAAAGCGACTTCGAGGAACTTGCGGCGAGCCAGCGACGAAGGATCGGTTGAGTCGTGCCGAAGGCGCGCAAGCACAGCGGCACGGTTCCGTTCGACGTCGGCGGCCTCAAAACGCGGCGAGGTTAGCGCGATCCGTAAAAGCTCGAAGGCCTCCTCCGCGCTGTCATTGATCGTGCGCAAGGCACCGCGGAAGTGATCATGGGTCACGTGAAAACGCAGCTCAATGGCATGGCGGTCCAGCCGCTGATGAAAGGTCTTGAAGTCAAATTTGCCGGAACCTTCCTTGAGCAGCCCAGAAACCATGTGGGCTACGCCAGGTCTTTGAGCGGGATCCTGAGCCGCGCCGCCGGTGAAGGCATATTCCATCGAGATCAATGGGACAGTGGAGTCCTGCACGAACCAGGCTTCTATGCCGCAAGACGAAATCAAACGCTTGATCCTGGTCCGGTCCAGTGATCGTGGTGCGGCATGCGAATTTGACGAAGCGAGCACCGCCATGGAGAGGGAGGCTCCTCCAAGGAGGATCCCGCGTCGAGTGCAAGGATGGATCACTAGAGCGTCTCCCAGTGTTGCGGGGTAGACTCTTTGACGAGATAGCCGGTTACCGCTCGTTTCTTGTCGAGCCATATCCGCGCGGCCTCATGCACCTGCGGTGCGCCGACCGCTCGGATGTCGTCCGGCCAGCGTTGTACATCCTCGATGCATAGTCCCGTCGTCAGGGCGCGGCCATACCAGTGAGCGAGCAGTTCCTGACTGTCTTGGGCGTAGGCGACTTGCGCGGTTAGCCGCGTCTTCGCCCGCTGGAGATCTTCGGCACTCGCGGGATTACGGGCAATACCGGCGATTACCTCGTCGATGCAGCGCTCGATCAGGCTGAGGTTGGCGCCAGGCTTTGGTATGACGGAAATCTCGAATAGCGATGGATCGAGCGCGGCAGAGTGGTAGCTCGCCCTGGCGGTGACCGCGAGCTGCTTTTCGACAACCAGCGAGAGATAGAGATATGAGTTAATGCCGCCGCCCATCAACTGCTCGAGCACCTCAAGCGCTGGACCCTCGCCCGCGGCCGCGCTGCGAGTCGAGGGTACGAGATAATAGCGGCGCAGGGCCGGCTGCTCGACGCGGGCATCGGCCAGTGTCACTCTGCGCTGCGCTGCGCGGCCGGCGGCGGTTCCTGCGGCCGCAGGCGTTCCTTGGGAATCGAAGGTTGCGCGGGGATGCCGCCAAACGTCTCCTTCACCATGGAGCGCATTTCCTTGGTGGCTACGTCGCCAGCAACAATCAGGATCGCGTTGTTAGGTGCATAGAAGCGCCGGTAGAAGGCAAGCGCGTCCTCTCGGGTAAGCTTTTCGATTTCCTGGCGCCACGCGATAATAGGGTGGCCGTAGGGGTGGTTGAGGTAAAGCGCCGCCATCATCTGCTCAGCAAGCCGGTTACCTGGATGGTTGGCGACCCTCATATTGAATTCCTCCAGCACGACGTCTCGCTCGGAGAGCACGTTCTCGTCCTTGAGAACGAGACCGGTCATGCGGTCGGCTTCAAATTCCATCATCTTGCCGAGGTGCTCTCGAGGCACGTGCTGGAAGTAGCTGGTGAAGTCGAACCCGGTAAAGGCGTTCTGGTAGCCGCTGGCGCGCAGCACGGCCTTGGAGAATTCATCCGCCGGATGTTTGGAAGTACCCTTGAACATCAGGTGTTCGAGGAAATGCGCAAGCCCCGATTTGCCGGGCGGTTCATCCGCGGAACCGACCTTATACCAGATCATCTGAGTGACGACTGGTGTGCGATGATCCTGGATCACAACCACCTGCAGGTCGTTCTGAAGCGTGAAGCATGCTGCTCGATCTGATCTGACCGTGCCGGCATAGACGCTAACCGCCGGAGTGGTGCGCGTCGTCGAGTCCAAGGCTTCAGGTGGCCAAATGTAACCGTCGACATGTCATGAACACAACCTTGCGCACAACGTCTCAGGAGAACTTGGCGTCTCTGGAGATTTGGGGGTAGATCAAGCGCGATATACGCTGGCACAACACTCAGCAGCTTGCCGTCACACATCTCGCTCTACACGATGAGCGGCTTGACGATTTGTCTGCCAGCGAGCAGCTCCTCTGAGTACACTGCGCCGAAGTAGTCCAGGATGAACGTGCGACAACAGCGTAGTTTATCGGCCGCGCGCATCAGGTGCCGCGGGGGAGCGCGATTGAGAAGATTTGCCGCAAAAGCCCATCGGTTGTTGACGCGCGAGGTAAACAAATGCTCAGCGATAGCTTCGATGAGACAGTGGAAGTCACTTGCCGGCCGTCGCGGTTTACGTAAGGCAAAGGGAAGCCGAGCGCACCGCTCACCGTCCTTAAATCACCTGCCAACAAGTCACTCAGATTAAGGATACCAAGGGCACCGCAGATCGCGGTCATGTGATTTGCGGTTGCAAGCCGGAGCCTGGTTGGCGCATGTTAACTACTTCGCTATTTCTCCTCTCTCTTATCTGAACGACAAGATGCCAGAAGGGCGTGGATGTAGCAGTGCCGAGCGGGTTTGATGAGGATGTGATCCTCCCGGAGGACGTTCATGCCGGCAAGATTCTGCCAACCAATCATGCCGTCCGCTGCCGGCGGCTAAAGGGCTGAAAACGGTTTGCGAGCAAGTTTTTTCCCGGGAAGGCAGAGGAGGAGATCCTCACATGGCAGGACCGGGTGTCATGGAGATCGTGCGCCGCCATCGCGCGCTGTAGCTTCGCAGTGCCGATAGACCGCGTCATTTCGGCTGATACAAGGAGGCTCTTTGCTGGCGCAAGCTGCAGATCAGGAGGAACACGAGGCTGCGGAGTCCGAGAGATAATCGATCTGCTGCTCGTCCGGCTTGATTCCGCCAGACGAAAGGACCCACAGCGCAGTCCAACTCCGCCTGCGGATACGGAAAAGATGTCGGTGCTCAAGAGTACATGCAGCAGGAAATGAGATAGAGGCCTGATCTTGCCCCGCCGATCCGGCCAATCGCTCTTCGTGTGATGCCTGTAGGCTCTACATAAAGTCATATTCCTCATCATACGGATCGTTCGCGGGCTTCGCTACACTCTCGGTATACTTGGCATTGCCGCTGTTGTCTTCAGTCGCGGCAAGATACAAAGGCGGCTTACCCGCCCGCTGCCAATTGCCGCCTTCGTTCTTCCATTTGTCATCGTGCTTGGTGGGATCTAGCACCATCATCGAGTCACTAACCTCAAGAAAGCCCAACGCTGCCGCGCGGGCTTTCGCTTCCGGATTGGAAGAGTGGGAGAGAACGAGCGGTTTGTTTCCGTCGATCTGGAGCTGATGTTCAAGCAAGATATCGCCCGCGTTCTCGACGAGCGGATGAGTAACCCGGAAAGCTATTGTTGAGGTGATTTCATCTCGTCCAGGAAATTGATGGCGCCAATCATTGTTGCCCTTGAACAGCTCACTCATGCGGCCTCCGGGTTCCGTTCTCAGAAGCCCGACGCTCTTGTTCCCAAGCTGATAGCTGAAAAAGCACGATTTCTCCGAAATAGACTTCGTGCCGAAGCGAAATGCAGTGTCCGCTGTGCGTGAGCCTTTTCGGAAACCCAGCGCGAGTATCGCTGCGGATTGGCAGCAATATCCTCTATGTCTCCTCCATAAAAATCTGCCAGCTTATTCTCAAACGAAGATTTTGAGATCTCAACCACCGGCCGCTCGTCAACCAGCGCGTATGGCGGGACTGCTGCCAAAGATGCATCAACGGAGCAGCTCGATGGCGCCAAACTCAGAGCAGAGAATACATCCAAGAATCTTGGGCTATCCGTGTGGGAGCCATCGTCCGAGCTCGTTCCCATTTCATCGAGCTCGGACGCACGTTCGCTGTTAGATAGAGCTTTAGTGTTTTGAAACATAACACGTCCTGTTATGTCGGCGAGGCCGCGCCGGAGTGGGGTTCCGCGCTCATAGTAAGCCTAGCTGTCGGCAAGCTGACAGCTAAGCATCACGCTTCGCTATTCCTGCCCGCTCTTGATCGCCTTATCTTGAACGAGCCAATGCTTTCCGGCTGCCCGCCTGAGGTGCTGCGCTGGCATCGCCGGCGTCCATCTTGCCTTGAAGGGCGAGGGACAGTCCGAAATTGTTGCGCAGCATCGGGTTTGCAGGTTCCGCCGCGAGAGCTTGGCGGTATAGCTCTTGGGCTTCCTGATGACGGCCCTCGTGATCGAGAACAACTGCTTTGGCATTTAATGCGCGCAGGTCGCCAGGGGTTGCCAATAACACGCCGTCGAGCACCTCAAGCGCATCATTCGGACAGTTGCGTGCCAGCAGGGCTCGCGCAAGAGGAATAGCCGCATCAATGTTGTTCGGCTGTTGCTTCAATGCGTCGCGCAGAGCCCCTTCATCAGCATCTCGGCCAAGCGCGTGCGAAATGCGCTCGCGCGCGGCGGGGTCGATCTCTTCGCTGTCTGCGAGGTCTGATGCGGACCTCTGCTGCGGTGAAAGGCCATGTTTGTCTGCGGTAGCGCAACCAGCGAGCAGCACAACAGTCAGCATCGCAAGCAGAGCCGGCCGCAGCCTTGGACTGGCGGAGCACAGATATCGGCGGAAGCTGGTGTCATTAGATTTCATCGGCTACTCACAAGGTAGTGCTGCGCACTCTTAGCTTGCAGCTGTTAGGAGCCCTCCTGAGGAAGGCGCCTTTGGAAGCTTGACGGATCCGATCGGCCGGACCGTGAAGTCCGCGGCGAGATCTTGATAGGACAGAACAGGCAAGTCGATTCCGTTGCGCGTGAGAAAACCGCGCACGAAACGCCGGATATCCATCGAACCGAGGACGACAGGCTGGCTCTTACTTTGCGCGATGGTCGCATGAATCTGACGAAATTGTGCAAGCAGCTTTTCGCTCTGCCATTCATCCAAGACGAGATATGGGCCTACGGCGGTTTCCCGTACTGCGCCGCGGATGATTTCCTCGCTCTCACGCTCGATGATAAAGGCGACCACGACGCGATGGGCATTAGCATACCGGAAGCAGATTTGGCGTTTTAAGGTAGCACGAACATACTCGGTGAGCAGGACGGCGTTTTGCTCGCGCTCGCTCCATTCTGCCAATGCCTCCAGAAGCAAGCGGGTATTGCGGATTGGAATGCCTTCATCGAGCAAGCGGCGCAGGACCTCGGCGATCCGAGGGACGGTGGCCGTACGCAGTACCTCCTTCACCAGATCAGGGTATTCCTGCTCCATCCGAGCGAGCAATTGGCGGGTTTCCTGAATACCGACCAGGCGCTGTGCAAAGCGCGTCAATGTGGAATGGAGACGTAAGGCAAGAACTTCGCTTAGCCGATGATATCCGATTCCGGCGGCCTTGAGAGCCGCTGCATGCCGTTCTTCGATCCAGACCCGATTCGTTTCAGGGTCTTGTTGAAAGGGGATGCCGCTCAATTCGATGTTCGCGACATCGTCGTTGAGTGCCAAGTGCCCGGGATTGATCACATCACGCTCAACTGGCACACTATCGACATCGACCCTGAACTGCGACGAGGACAAGCTGTCGCCAATCTGGGCAGGGATCCGCGGAATGGTGATGCCAAGGTCCGCCGACACGAGCCTTGAAACACGCGAAATGCTCTCTTCCAGCTCGTCTTTGTCGATCGAATCCGTCAGGTTTGGTGCAAGGAACAACGCGATCGGAAGCGCTTCCGCATGTGCGGCCTGCTTTTGGACCGCTGCAGGAACCGGCGCCGATGCCGCGGCGCTAGCTCCTATTTTGGCGGCAGGCTTGTCGTCTTTGGGGCCGACCTTGACGTAGCTTGCGGCAGCGAACAGGACGGCCAGCACGGCAAACGGGGGCAAAGGAAAGCCAGGAACGAGCCCCATGAATACCAAGACGCAAGCGGCTAGCCTAAGTGCCTCCGTACTTGCGGTAAGTTGGTGAACGATATCGGCGCCGAGTCTGAGTTTGGAGGGTCCGTTGACGCGCGTGACAATGGTCGCGGCGGTAATTGACAGCAGCAGCGCCGGAATCTGCGAAATGAGCGCATCACCAATCGTCAAAAGAGTATATTGATGCAGCGCTTCATCGAGCGACATGCCCTTGGAGAGCAGGCCGATGCTTATTCCGCCAAGCATATTGATGCAGATCACGATCAGCCCGGCGATCGCGTCTCCCTTAACGAACTTCATGGCACCATCCATAGCGCCATGAAGCTGACTCTCTTGTTCCAAGGCGGCACGTCGGCGGCGTGCTTCGTGTTGATCGATGTGGCTGTTGCGTAGCTCCGCATCGATCGCCATCTGCTTGCCTGGTAGCGCGTCAAGCGTGAAGCGCGCAGACACCTCTGCGACGCGTTCGGCACCCTTGGCAAGAACCATGAATTGGACCATGGTCACGATCAAGAATATGACAATTCCGACCGCAATATTCCCTGAAATGACGAAGTCGCCGAAGGTGTGAATGATGCTGCCCGCGTCGCCTTCGGCGAGGATCAGCCGTGTTGTTGCAATCGTCAGCGCCAGCCGAAATACGGTGGAGATCAGGATGACGCCCGGCAAGGACGAGAAATCAAGCGGTGTGCTGAGATAGAGGGCAACCATCAGCAGCAATATGGCAAAGCCAAGATTGAAGCCGATCAGCATGTCGATCACGATGATTGGGATTGGCATGATCATCATGCCGATCGCTAGAAGCAGCATCAAGGCAACCATGAAATCCGGGTGGGCCGGAGCGCGCACGACAAAGCCGCGCAAGGTGTTGGCCATGATAGATCCCTATTGCTTTCGGATGAGGGCTGTACTCGCGCGCAATGACACATAGGTCTGGAAGACCTCGCGAGCCTCGGCCATGCGGCCAGCGTGCCGTAGCGCGTGACTGCGCAACAGCGTCATCGGTATGCGAGAAGAGGGTTGCGTATCAAGTGCGTCCAGCCGGTCCAGCACATGGAGTGCTTCCTCGCCGAGGCCCTCGGCGATGAGCGTGTAGGCTAGAATGCGGAGTAGACCGACGTCGTTGGAATGCTCGCGAGCTGCAATTCGCAACAGAGCCAGGCTGTGTGCGCTCTGCCCGCACGCGAGATGGACATATGAGAGTGCGCAAAGCAGGTCGCGCTCTGGCCCGGAGATCGACGGAATATCGCCGGATTTTGAGACTCCTGGAGCCAGGGGAACGGCGACGCGATGCAATCCATCAGGATCGGCCATGGCTAACCCTTGATTAAGCTGTTTTGGTTTTGTCGGAGCATTAGTAACCGCTGCAGCTCCTGCTGCAGGATTGCCAAGCACTCTCGCGCCGTCTTGTCTTCCGGCGTCGCCTCCAATGTTCGCGTCAAGCGTTCCAGAAGAACACCATGCTTGTCAGCGCGCAGTACGTCGGGATGACGAAGGCGCGGAACTACGAAGGAGAGTAGTCCGCGGGACAGATTGGGACCATAAAGCGAAGCCAATCTCGCGCGTGCATCTACCTCATTCGCTCCTGCTTCGCTTTCGAATAAAGTGACGCGTGAGATGGCGCCGACGGAATCGACCCCGAGCGCCGCTTCGCTCGCGCCATCAATTGGCAGATCATACGAAGCCGCATCCTGCCACGACGCCCGCTTCGTGCCGCTATCCGCATGGGCGCCTCCGACTTCGAGCTTATCACCTCGCGAAGGAGGCGAGCCGATGACTGGTGCGTGCTGGCCCGCATCTAACCCCTGCGATGAGTTGCCGGGCCCTACGGAGTTCTGAGGCAGCCTAGCCATAGCCTTCTCCTTCTCTTTTGCAGGGTAGAGACCTTAATAGGGCAAAGCGGCAGATCGGCCGTTGCGGCTGAGCAGAACTCGTCCATCCTCGATTCGATCAACGGTCCATCCATTACTTAAGAGCGCGCCGACGAAATACTTCTGCCCGGCAATAAGCAGATAAGGTTCGCTTCCGCGCCAGACGGCTTGGACAGCAATCGAAGACGGCATCTTTTCCTCTTTCACCGCGACAGCGTTCACAAGGGTCGGGGTACCATTGCTTTGACGATCGAACCATTGCTGGATTTCTTTCCATTTTGCGACGAGGTCCGGCGCAATCGTCCCTTCCGCGGTCACGACGCCGGGCCCGTGCCCGATCTTGACGTCAGGAAGGCCCTCTCGTTCGATCTGTTGGCGCAGTGATGCGGCCATTTCATCAGCAGCTCTCGCGTCAAAATGATCGACGGTTGGTTTAGCGGCAATTTCGACCGCGTGCGATGATCCGGTGCTTGGCGCCACCGCCCTATCGCCGGGGGCAAAGATGATTGAGACGGTGCCGATCGCGACAGAGCTGAGCAAGATCAGGCTGAGTGCCACGATCGAGCGGCGAGATCGCTTGCTCGAAGCAATTGGTTGGAAATCCTCTGCCGACCAGCGGATGGACATCGCGCCGGCATGAATGATCGCGGGAAGCGGCACTCTGACGCGCTCACCTGTTGCAATGCTAGCGTGACGGTCAATGCTGATTCTGGCAGCGAGCGCTTCGAGCTCGATCGAATCGCGCTGCGGGATGACGCGAAGATGATGCGGTTCGAGCCCTTGTTCAACGAAGATCATGTCCGCATCGAGGCCGCTGCCCACAATGCTCTCGCCGCCCGCCGTCTTTCCTTTGAGCCCGGTATAGACCCCCGAAAGCACCTCGAACTCAAGCGAAACAGAGTCGTTCACGATAATCCCCCGAATAACGAGAGAAGCCGTACGGCGGTGCCGTACGGCTCATCCAGACTTCGTCATTCACAGCGCGGCGACGGTAGCAACTGCGGTGAGCCACCCGTCTTGCAGAATTACTGGACGCGCTCGTCGGCGACCTTCTTCTCGGACGAGAGTTCGGTCGTAATTCTGCGCATTGCCACGGCCTGGGCCTGAACCTTCTGGCTCACACGCTCGAATTCAGCCATCTGGTTCTGGAAGCCGCTATCGCCGGTCTGCTGGGCACCAGCAGCGCCGCCATTTCCGCCAACATTGTCAACCGCCATGTCTATTTGCCTTTCTTTTGGGATAACGCTGGTTCTGATTTGTTACGAGGTGCGGGCCGGCGAGACGATCGCAGGAATGGAAAGGAACATGGGCGTACCGCCGAGCGTGCTGAGCCCGAGGTTCAGCTCCGGGCTCTTGCAGGCAGTCTCGTGCTTGGATTGCACCTCGGTCTTTTCGCCGGCGTCTTTGTGGTCTTCGGCCTTATCATGGTGACCCTCGTCGGGCACCAAGGTGTGGACCACCTTGTCAAAGACCTTGTCCACGGTCCCGCCCAGTGCCGAACCAATTGCCGCTCCGGCCGGGCCGCCTAGGTAACCGCCGGCGGCGCTTCCAATCATTTCTCCGATCATTGCGTTCTCCTATGTTCGTCTTGTTGCGCAGACGACTGTTCGCCTAGCTTCAGCGGCCTCATGCTAGGGGCGCTAGCTTTCGAAAAGCTGACGAGCCTCACGTTGAGGCGAGTGATATTTTGCGGCAGGCTTGCATCTGCTCGCAATCATCGGATCGCCCTGTCGCTCCCAGCGGCGCCCTATAGCCGGCTTGGATGAAGGCGAGTTGAGCCGTGCTTAGCTGCGCGTTCAGGAATGATTTGACTTGGCGGAACCTTCGCAGGCGCGTGGCTTGCAGGGTGGAGCACGGAAGCGGGATAAGGTCATCGAGCCGTGCGGATCTCAGCCCTCGCTTGTCCCGTTTGGCTAAGATGGCGGCTTGCGAAAGCTCACCTTTCGCGAAGTCTTGATGTTTGGGAAAATGCAGCGAGAGTTCAAGCTGTTGATCGCTCCTCGCAGATGATGTGCAGTTCCGGCGGGAGCGCTGATTGCGGTGAGGATGAGATGATTGGCTGATAACCGGCAACGTCGTGTCATTTGCCTGAAGACATGGGAGCACCGCTGGTACCAGACGAATCTTGCCAGGAGGGAATATTAAATCTTGCGATACGTTCAGCGAAGGATGCGTTTCGGACATCCGATCGATGCCAAAGTGCGTGCGGCTTGGCTCGCTGATCATCGTCAGCTTTTCGACAGGTGTTCGGGCTACCGTATCTGTGAGTTGAATGCGCGTGATGTGCTCGTGCGGTTACGGTGATGGGGCGAGAGAGGATCTCCATAGGCTGCCGGTTCTGGCAAGGGAATTAGTCGTTCGTTCGGATGAGCTGATCAGGCGCTCTCATGCAGATCTGAAGCGGCGGATCTTGGGTGACTATGCGCGTAACGCTCACAGTTTTACAGATGTCGTCTATGCAACAGGAGTGAACTAAATGCAGTATCTTCCCGTGGCCGGCCTGCCAGTGGTGGGTGCGCCCGACTCGATGAACGGAGTGGCGCCGGAGGGCGCTGTTGTCACTCCCACCTTCAACGCCATGTTGGGGCAATATGCCCCGGCGAGCTACCAGTACTTGCCGGTAGCCTCACCAGCCCTCGTCGGTACGGCCGTTGGGAGTGTCGTTCCGGTCGTCGTGGCGCCAGCCGTCGTTACGACGCAGGCGTACATGATGGCGCCTCCTCCTTCCACCATGCTGATGAGCCAGCTGAATCAGAATGCCGAGCCTCCTGTGGATCCGGTGTGGACGCATGAGGTCAAGGATGGCAAGGCCACGATCAACCTTGGGGACAAGTATACGATTACGGCCAATGAGAAGGATGGCACGTGGACAGTCCGCAACAACCAGACCGGCCATGTCACGGTCATTCATGGCGACCCGCACGTTGATGCCGACGGAGACGGCAAGGATGACTTCGATTTCAAGAAGGATATGACGTTTCAGCTCGACGACGGCACGAAGATTACTGTGAATAATGTCGACTACGGCAATGGCCAGGCCATCTCTTCAAAGCTTACGATTACGAACGGCCACAACGCGATCGTTGTCGAGGGGCTCGGCGACGACAAGGATGGCAAAAACAATCTGAGGGTGACGCAGTCCAACGCTGGGATGACCCTTGACGAGTTGACGTCTGATGGTGCCCAAACGATCCATGAGAGTGGACAGGGATGGGTCGATGGCGCCGGACGCGCCGTGAATCAGGCGAGTATCGACGACGGCGAGCAAGGGCGTGGGCCGGGCAACTACCAGTATGCAAGCGGAGCGCCCACCTCTACGGCGCCCGTCTTCTTCGTTCCTCCTCCGCCGCCGCCTCTTGCGATGGTGCCTGTTGCGGCTGCCCAGGTGCCCACGCAGTCTTCTCAGCCGGCGCCAGTGTGGTCACATGAGGTCAGGGACGGCAAGGCTGAGATCAAGCTTGGTGATAAGTATTCGATCTTGGTCGACGAAAATGACGGAACAGTGCTCATTCGTAACAGTCAAACAGGCAAGATCACCTCGATTAAAGGCGATCCCCACGTCGATGCCGACGGTGACGGCAAGGTCGACTTTGACTTCAAGAAGAACATGACTTTCCAGCTCGACGACGGCACGAAGATTACTGTCGACACCGTTGATATCGGCAAGGGCAAAACGATGGCCTCGAAGCTGACCATTACTAACGGCGACAATGCCATGGTCGTCGAAGGGCTTGGAGACCGCTTTGACGGTAAGAACAATCTCAAGGTGACGCAGTCGAATGCGGGCCGTACGCTTGATCAATTGACTTCGGACGGAGCCCAGACGATTTATGAACAACCAGGCTCGGGCTGGGTTGACCGGTCTGGACGCCAGGTGAACCAGGAAATCATCGACAGCAATGAGAATCCAGGCACAACGTCCGATGCTTGAGTTGGCCTGAGGTCTGGCTGGTACTGCGAAGCGGTTCCAGCTTATGGGATAAGTCACTGAAGTGGGCGCTAGCGCCCGCTTTTCGTGTTCAGTGAGGAGATGAAGATACTAGTACCCACTTTTCTTGGAACGTGAGTCGTGATTCAAGGTCGGGATGATACCCGAAGCAAGAGAAGTCCACCTTTCGAGGAAAGATCGCAAGGTGCTTGAGGCGTGCTGTCGCTCACCGGTGACGTTGCAGCGCGATTTGAAGCGGGCGCGGATAGTTCTGTTGGCGGCGGATGGGCGCAGCACCCGGTCGATCGCCAAGGAAGTTGGGGTCCAGCCGCGGATTGTCAGCCTTTGGCGGCATCGCTATGCCGACCATGGCCTTGAAGGGCTGCAAGACAAGCCGCGGCCTGGCAAGCAGCCGATCTATACGAAGACGACCGACAAGCGGATTCTGAAGCTGCTGGATAAGCCGCCACCGCAAGGGTTTGCGCGCTGGACCGGCCCCCTTCTGGCCGAGGCGCTGGGCGATGTCGATGTCCAATATGTCTGGCGGTTCCTGCGCAGCCACAAGATTGACCTGGTGGCTCGCAAGTCCTGGTGCGAGAGCAACGACCCGAACTTTACGGCCAAAGCCGCCGATGTTGTCGGCCTCTATGTCGCGCCGCCGGCGAAGGCCATTGTGCTGTGCGTGGACGAGAAGCCCTCGATCCAGGCTTTGGAGCGAGCGCAGGGTTATCTGAAGTTGCCCAGTGGCCGCGCCTTGACCGGCCAAAGCCACGATTACAAGCGGCATGGCACCACAACATTGTTTGCGGCGCTCGAAGTCGCCACCGGAAAGATCATCGCGACCCATTCAAAACGCCGGCGCCGCGTCGAGTTTCTCGATTTCATGAACAGCGTCACCGCGGCTTTTCCGAACCGCAAGCTTCACGTCATCCTCGACAACCTCAACACCCATAAAAAGAACGAGGACTGGCTCAAGGCCCACCCCAACGTGCAATTTCATTTCACGCCGACAAGTGCGCCATGGCTCAATCAGGTCGAAGTATGGTTTTCCATCTTGCAGGGGCAGTCGCTCAGCGGCACCTCCTTCACGAGCCTCAAGCAGCTTCAGGAACACATCGATGCCTACGTCAACGCATACAACGACAGAGCCGAGCCCTTCGTCTGGACCAAGAAAAAGGTCCGTCAACGCCGTTTCAAAGGCCGCCGTATCACTCAGCTCTGATTCCGGGTACTAGGTGCGGCGGCCTCGATGAGGATCTTAGCTCTTAGCGTGATAGGGGCAGTCTGAGCTTTGGCGCCAATTCGTAGCGACAAATACGCCATAACTCAGGATCAGGCAGCAGCAACATGCCTCGATGCTGAGGGGTAGCGGTCCCCGGAGTTCTGCAGATATGGGCGCAGCGAGCGCCAAGTCTGCCTATGTTCCGGAAAATCTCGGAGGATCTCTCTAGCGCACGATCTCGCGGGCGGCTGCAGAACCAATCGAGGATAATAGATGACGAAGTTCATCGGCGGGGAGCGCTCGGGCTCGCTTAGAACGTCTGGTGCCCTGGCTAAAGAGCGCTCCTGATGAACCCTCATCGAAGAATATGTGACACGGCGGCATGAGCAAGTCGCTGCGGCGTCTTCCGAAAGTTGCGAGGTCCTGCAGAACGGCCGCACCGCCTGCCTGGAGGATCACCTAAGACGGTCTAGCGGCTGCTGTTGCCAAGTCCGCCTGCTTCACCCGATCGTTTTCGGTTCGGCTTGCCGTCCGTCAGGTCCTCCCTGTGCGCGTCTGATAATCCGGCCTTCAGCCATCATCTAGCTCGCTCATAGCGTCATCCATGTCTGACTGGGTATCGCTTATGACCTGGGTAGCGACGGCAACCAGAGCTTTTTCGAAGGCCCGCTGCAACAATGCTGCGTGCGAGTTGTCGCCGCCGTTCGCGGCGTTATCGGTGTTTGTGCCAGCGTCTGGCGCCGTTGCTGCGATATCGGCTGCGCCTGTGTCCATGTCATAAAACTCAGATAGCGGCGGTGCCGCGAGATGACCTATTCCTTTCGTGCTAGCAGGGGCAGCTTGCAAGAAGCTGACGAAGAGTGAGGCCGGATTGATGCCGCGATTCGTGCCCCGAGTGATCTCAGGTGGTCCGGTGTTTGGAGGTTTGTGCGAAGAACTGTGCTGGTTCTAACAACCGGTATGTTGAAGGTATTTAGGGGGGCCGGTCATACCCAGACTATCCTGATCCGCAACGCGCTTACCTTCATCTCGACGACATGGATCGCCTCGCGGTCCTTTCTGGCGGAGCTTCAGAAGACCCAGGTTGGGGCGGTCCCGCCTGCAATGGCCGGGCATGCGAGGGGCCGGCGTGCGGCGGCTCATCCTGAAAAAGGGGCGGTGCGCGATGGTCCTGCATGCGATGTCCCCGCTTGAGGCTCACCGTGCCGTGGCTCGGCTTCCGATGGGCCGACATCCAGAGTCTGCCATATCACATCTTGATCGAAGCCGGGATGTTCCTCGATCGCCTGAGCTATGGCCTGCGGCGAGAGATGCTGCTGGCCGTTGTCCGGCTCTGGCGCAGCGACGGCCGCAGGCGCGGCATATAGATTATCCTGCCAACCCGAGTCTGGCCCAAGGGGATGCGCTAAATCTGGGTAAGGCGGATAGAGGTGTCCTGTCTCCAAGTATGGAGAGTAGGGATGGCCCGCGTCGAGATAGGGTGAATAAGCCTCGCCCTGCAGCACTGGATGGGCGACTCCCTGCGCCGAAGCGGGAGCCTCTGAACCGCTGAGCTGCCGCTCGAACTCGGTTGCATCTGTAGCCGTCCGTGCTGTGTCGGGCTCCGGGCTCGTATTCGCCGGGGCGACTGCATTGAAATCCACCCTGTCTCTCCTTCCAACTGATGACGCGCATTGAGCTATGCGAAGCCTCAGCTAGCTCGGAAGCGCGCGTGCGGAGGCCCACATTGATCTTTAATGCCTCGCACTGCGTGAAGGCAGCGCTACCCAATTTCCCTCGAGCATCCGGTCTCTTATCCATCTATCGGGCTGCCTCAAGCAGGGCAGCCGTCAAGACCTCGCAGGCTCATGCTGGGGGCTTTAGCTTTCGAAAAGCTGACGATCGGATGCGACTTCAGTCGGAGCGGTCTTGCATCTTCGACCATCACTTCTGGCCTGGACCGGCTTCGCGCACAGCGCCCCCATGAAGCGGCGTTTCGGGAGAAGCTTCCGGCCGCCCGTCCCGGAAGACCGTGCTCGAGGAGCCGCGAAACAACATCAAAACCGACTCGTGTTGTGACCTCTCGGCGGCGGGACTGCGCCGGGCCTGCGCTTCCGCCACAAGGCCCTTGAGGGTCTGGTCCACCAGCGCAACAAATCTGGGTGGGCCAGAAGCAAGGATGAGGCCCTCTCCCGGGGCAGGTTTCACGATATAGCGCTCATCCGAGATGTTGAGCGCGTCGAGCGCGGCCTTGAGCGCATCGAAGCTGATTGGGTTCAATACAATGAGCCGGCTTTGCGCCTCTTGGGCGGCGGAGATGTAAAGGACAAGTCCGTCATAGTACCACTGGAGATTGTACAAAGCAGTCAAACGGTCAAGGAATTCTCGTGGCGGCAGGTCCGGCATTCGTCCACGAATCCGGCCCCTGACGTCGGCGCTGACATTGACCCTGATATTGAGATTGTTTCCGAACTCCTGCAGCGCCGCAGCAAGATCCTGATCGAGAACGGTGTAGCTATAAGGGGCGGGCGGCAGCGAAAGGGATGCAGCAGACGTGCGCAAAATTCCGACACAGATGAGAACACCGGCACAAAAAATTCTTTTTAAGATATGTACCACCGTGGACCGCGCGAGCATTCCTTGACGCCTTCCGCTCATTATGAAGTTAGAGTTTCGCCGCAGCTTGGAAGCCAAACGTGATCATTAGATGACCAAGTCAACCTGATCTCCGTCAGGTTTTCGTCAGCTCGGCAGCCTATGAACTTGATCGGTTCATCGGCTAAAGCTTAGGTCATCAAACCAGCACAATGACACACTCCATGTTGTTAGGCGCAACGCCGATCCCTCCCAGTTCAGCCGGTTGTCTTTCCGGTGCCTGCTCTCCGGCAGCTGCTGGCGAGCAGGCGCGTTTCGAGCAGTCCCTGGCGCAAGTAGCTCCCAATCAGGGGTCTGCTTTCCCGACCGCGAATCCACCCGCAGCGACTCCTCCGATATTGGAGGTCCAGCGCACGAATGTGCTGGCAAGTCCGCCGGGCGACCGAATCCTCCAAACCCTTTCCGGCATCTACCAGGGTCGAGCCGTTTCTCCGGCGATTGCGCCGGCTGTCGTAAATGGGGTGCAGCCTGGGCCGGCTGCGCAGCCACTTTTGCCGGCGGATAACGCCGGAGCCAATGCGGCTGTTAAGCCGGTTGGAGCTGATTTCGAATCGATGATGACGAATCTGCGAGACGTCTACAAAGACGTTGTTCAGGTTTCCCTCGTCTCCAAGGGCACCAGCGCCGTCAGCTCGTCGCTAAACAAGCTGCTATCGGCCGGCTGAGTAAGCTGATGACTGGCGATATGAAGAGGGGGAGCTCCGGCGGCCGTCAATCGTGGCGACGGCTTCGCGTGTTTCTTGCTATGCCCCTTCTCCTCTCGCTGATCGGCTGTAAGACCGATCTCTACACCAAAATTCAGGAGCGCGAGGCTAATGAGATGCTCGCGCTTCTCCTTGGCAAGGGCGTTGATGCTGTCCGTGTTGTCGCCAAGGACGGAACCAGCACAATCCAGGTCGAGGAAAAGCAGCTCGCTTATTCGATTGACCTGCTCAATGTTGAGGGGCTGCCGCGCCAATCCTTCAAGAATCTCGGCGAGGTGTTCAAGGGATCGGGCCTCGTTGCCTCGCCGATCGAGGAGCGGGCACGATACGTTTATGCTCTAAGCGAAGAATTGTCGCGCACGATCAGCGATATAGATGGCGTCCTTTCAGCACGCGTTCACGTCGTTCTGCCGAAGAACGACTTGTTGCGGCAAGGTGCGACCCCATCCTCGGCATCGGTCTTCATTCGACATGGCTCCAGCGCGAGGCTTTCGGCACTATTGCCGCAGATCAAGATGCTCGTCGCAAACAGCATTGAAGGGCTGTCCTATGACAAGGTCGCCGTTGTCTTCGTGCCGGTCGAGCGCGCTCCAGTCGAGCAGTCTGCCGGTCCGGGAGTCCCTGTGGCTCAGTCAGCAAGAGCCGGCTCATCGCCGTTACTTGCGCTTGCTGTAGGAAGCGCCGGAGCGGTATTCGGCATCGTCGCTTGCGTATTGCTGGGCCCGCGCATGCGTCAGTTTGGAAAATCATCGCGTAAGCTGAGCGTGTTCGGTAGGGGCTCGCGCCTGTCTGCTGACCAAGCGGCGGGCAAGATGATTGCTGATGCGTCATAGTCTGGACGCTCATGCCGCCATCAATGTCAACCACAGCCACAAAAACCAATCGCTCGTTCACGCTCGCAGCCGATCGGCTGCGCGAGCTTGCTGCCTCGGCCGATCCCGGTCGTTTCGCCGGGCTTCTTGACCCGCTGCTTTCACCTTCCACTTTGGCTCGGCTACAGCAGAGTGCCAGGCTACAGCCAAGGCTCGCCGAACTGCTTTTGGGCAGCAAGGGGGAGGTGAGCTGCGGCGACTGGAGCGAAGATGCTCTCCTGGGGCATGATCCGCGGCGGGCTGCGCTGCTCGCGGGCGGCATTTGGCATGCACGCTCCATCCTCAAGCTGTTCTCCAGGCACGATCTGCCTGTGTTGGTGGAGTTGATCGGTGCCGAGGCGCATGCTTTCGCAGTCCGGCATTTATCCTGCGCCGTCGCAACGGCCCCGATCGCCGATCCAGAGCAATTGTCCCGACAGATCGAATATGACGGGCATGCTTGTCTCGGCGCTTGGCTCGAAGAGACTTCATCGCTTGCTCGTATCCGCGTGCTTCTACGCTTGCCCGCTGGGACGGCCGCCGAGAGCTCAACTGCCGAGCACCGTAGCGCAGCAGGCCCGCTGCTTTCCCTCGTCATGGCTCATTTGCGCACTGAGGATGCTGGGGCATGACGGCCGATGCCCTCGCACCACCCGCGGCCCCGAAGATTCGGGCTCTTGGACCGCTGATCCCAGCTGCGCAGCTTGAGATCTGGCACGATGCCATACAGGCGCTGGCCGCTGCCGAGCGGCATCTGCAGCGGGTTCGAGGGTGGGCACGCCTGGCTTATGAGCGGGAACGTGCGCAGGGCCGCGCCGAGGGTGCAAAGGCTGGCGCAGAGGAAATGGCCCGGCTGATTGCGCAGGCGACTTGTGAACTGGCCCAACGCAAGGCGGTTCTGGAGCGGGAATTGCCGCAACTGGTCTTTGAGATCGTTCGCGATCTGCTTGGCGCATTTGATTCGGGCAAGATGCTGGTCCAGTGCGTTCGTCATGCCATCGAGCAAAGATATAAAAACACGGAGGTCTGCCTTCACGTATCCCCACTGAAAGCCGACCTGCTAGCCAGTGAGTTCAAGGATTATGACGGACTTGAGGGCCGGCCGAAGCTCAGGATTGAGGCGGATCCGGCGCTGAGCGCGGACCAATGTGTTTTATGGAGCGAGTTCGGCAACGTCGATCTTGGGCTTGCCGCGCAGCTGCGCGCGCTGCGCCTCGGCTTTGGCTTGACGGAGGAAGCTGAATCGTGACCGTGCAACGACCGACCCATCATGCCGCGGCCGCAGAAGGAACCGTAAAGGCCGCACTCTCATCCTTAAGATCTTCCGCCAAGCACATCGATACACGCGCTGTCCGCGGCCGGATCACGCGGGCCGTGGGCACGCTGCTGCACGCCGTCTTGCCGGAGGCCAGGGTCGGAGAACTGTGCTTATTGCAGGATCCTCGCAGCGGATGGTCGCTCGAGGCCGAGGTAATCGGTCTGTTGCCGGATGGGGTGTTACTCACGCCCATCGGGGACATGGTGGGGCTGTCCAATCGCGCAGAGGTGGTGACGACCGGGCGAATGCAGGAAGTGGCTGCCGGCCCCGATTTGCTCGGCCGCGTGATCGACAGTTTTGGCCGGCCGCTCGACGGCAAGGGCCCTATAAAAGCCGGCGAAGCCAGACCGCTGCGCGGCAGGGCGCCTAATCCGATGAAACGGCGCGCGATTGAACAGCCGTTCCCGCTCGGCGTCCGTGTCCTGGATGGTCTTCTCACATGCGGAGAAGGTCAGCGGATCGGAATTTATGGTGATGCCGGTTGCGGCAAGTCGACGCTGATGTCGCAAATCGTAAGAGGCGCAGCGGCCGACGTCACTATCGTTGCGCTGATCGGCGAGCGCGGTCGAGAGGTGCGTGAATTCATCGAACGTCATCTTGGCGAAGCCCTTCACCGTTCCGTCGTTGTGGTGGAGACTTCCGACCGTTCGGCGATGGAGCGGGCCCAATGCGCCCACATGGCGACAGCGCTAGCCGAATATTTTCGTGATCAGGGCCTTCGCGTCGTTCTGATGATGGATTCTTTGACGCGCTTTAGCCGCGCCATGCGTGAAATCGGACTTGCCGCAGGAGAACCGCCGACCCGGCGCGGATTTCCGCCATCCGTTTTTGCACTGTTGCCGGGCTTGTTGGAGCGCGCCGGCATGGGCGAGCATGGCTCCATTACGGCCTTCTATACTGTGCTTGTCGAAGGTGACGGCACGGGTGATCCGATAGCGGAAGAATCACGCGGCATCCTCGATGGCCACATTATTCTCTCCCGCGCGTTGGCCTCCCGGGAGCATTTTCCGGCGATCGACGTGTTGTCGAGCCGCAGCCGCGTCATGGATGCGATCGTGTCCGTGCCGCATCGCAAGGCGGCATCCTTTTTCCGTGATCTGCTGTCACGGTACGCTGAGGCCGAGTTCCTGATCAAGGTCGGTGAATACAAACAAGGCTCTGATCCGCTGACCGATCGGGCGATCGCCTCGATCGAGCAACTGCGGGCCTTTCTGCGCCAGGGGCAGGGTGAGGCGTGCAGCTTTGAGGAGACGATCGCATGGATATCGCGTCTGACCGCCTAAGTCCCGTTCACGCCTCGAAGCTGCGGCTCGTAAAGGACATGCGGGAGCGAAGCGCCATTCGTGAATTGTCTAACATGGAAGCCAAGCGCCACCTTGCGATCCAAGCTGTCCAACGAGCTTTCGAGCATCTTACACATGCCGAAGAGCGCCGGGCAAAGCTCGAGGCAGAGCTCTATCGGGAGATGCTAGCAGCCGATGCGATGTCTGTTTGCGAGCTGCAGCGGCGCTATCATCTCATCATCGGCCGGCTCACAGACGAGATTGCAGCGGCGCAGCAGGTTCTTGAAAATGCCCGTGCTGCTCAGGCGCAAGCTGAGACTGCGGTTCTTGAGGCGAGGGCCGTTTGGGCCAGGCGTTCAGCGGCGAGCCAGAAATGGCGTGAGATTGATCAAGACGTTCGGCGCACCACGAGTGCTCATTTCGAAGCCGCCGCCGAAATCGAAGCTGATGATGAAGTCTTGCTCCGCTACCGGCGCGGCCCGTCAGGGCAGACGGGAGGTGAGCCAGCATGATTGCAGATCCTCTCACGCGCGAGCTCGGGGCCTGCGGCGCGGAAGCCGCACCGGCCTCGGACCGGCCGGCTGAGCGCGCAGCCTTCATGCCGTCGCTGATCCTGTCGCACGCAGTGGCCTCGTGGCTTAACGAGATCACAGCGTTGCGTGCGCCTCTACAAGGCCTCCTCGGCGAGAAGCCGCTATCTGTGCGCGTGAGCCGGACCGTCTGGCAGGCGGAGCCGGCTGCGGCACCGATGCTCGACTGCGTCTTCGAAGTAGAAGGTGAAACCTTGATCCTGTCCTTGCCGGGTAAGCTTGCGGAAGCGCTGGTTCGGACCGTGCAGAATGGGCTTACCTTACCTTCTGAGCCGGCGCGTTCGCTGGTCCTGGAACTTGCGCTTGAACCCTTGCTTGCTGCGCTGGAAAGAATGACGCAGCGGAATCTGCAGCTTGTTCGCACCGAGGAAGCGCGGAGTACGCAGCCTTATCTTGAATTTGACGTCGCCTATGGTGAGCTCGCCAGCAAGGCTCGGCTGCTTCTATTCTCTCCGTTCGACGGTCCGGTGCCTCCGGCTTTCACCGTCCTCGGCGAGCTGCTCGGCCGATTACCGCGACAGGCGGCCAGGCTGCTTTCCGAACTCCCGGTCATCGTTGCAGGCCATATCGGCTCGCTCCGCGTCGCGATCGGCGTTCTTCGCCAAGCAGAGCAAGGCGATGCGCTGCTCCCGGACACAATTCCACTCGCGCGAGGCCAAATTGTTCTCGTTGCAGACCGATTGTGGGCCCCTGCAGAGATTGGCGGCGACAGGCTGGTGCTGCGAGGACCATTCCGCTTGCGATCCCACCCTCTAAAAAGTGAAGATGTGATGCCCCAAAACCAGATGCAACAGCAGCCCCCGTCAGAGGCGGATATCGACAGCATCGAGATCACACTCGTATTCGAATGTGGCCGCTGGCCGATGCCGTTGGGAACCTTGCGAACCATCAACGAAGGCCACGTGTTCGAACTTGGCCGGCATCTTGACGGGCCGGTCGATATCGTTGCGAACGGCCAACGTATCGGCCGAGGCGACATCGTGCGGATCGGCGAGGAGCTCGCCGTCAGGTTACGCGGCAGGTTGGCGCTTAATGACTGAAATTCAACCCAGCATCCTGGCGCTTCTTGCAATAACGGTCGGCCTTGGTCTCCTGGCCTTTGCTGTCGTCACAACTACAGCCTTTATCAAGGTCTCGGTTGTTCTCTTCCTCGTGCGCAATGCGCTAGGAACTCAATCGATACCGCCGAACATCGTCCTTTACGGAGCGGCACTCATCCTGACCGTCTTCATCAGCGCTCCAGTCTTCGAGCAGACCTATAACCGCCTTACCGATCCGCAACTTCGCTACCAGAGTTTCGATGACTGGGTGATGGCCGCCAAGGAGGGACAGGAGCCGCTGCGTGTTCATTTGAAGAAATTCACCAATGAAGAGCAGCGCCGCTTCTTCCTGTCATCCACCGAACATGTCTGGTCGGAGGAGATGCGCGGCAGCGTAACGGCAGATGATTTCTCAATTCTTGTGCCGTCGTTCTTGATTTCCGAACTCAAGCGGGGCTTCGAAATCGGTTTTCTTCTCTATCTTCCCTTCATCACGATCGATCTGATTGTCACCACGATTTTGATGGCCATGGGTATGTCGATGGTATCCCCCACAGTGATATCTGTCCCCTTCAAGCTCTTTCTGTTCGTCACTATCGACGGCTGGTCACGTCTCATGCACGGGCTAGTACTAAGCTACACCACGCCAGGAGGTTGACCATGAACGAAGCCAGCATCCTTACGCACCTCAGTCAATCGCTCGTGCTCTTCATGATCTGGGTTCTGCCGCCGTTGCTCGCAGCTCTGATCTCCGGACTGATCATTGGCCTTATCCAGGCGGCAACTCAGCTCCAGGACCAAACCCTGCCACTGACGGTCAAGCTTCTGGTTGTCGTCGCCGTGCTCGCCGGTTTTTCCCCGGTTCTCAGCGCCCCGCTGATCGACCAGGCCGAGCGCATCTTCAGCGAGTTTCCGGCACTCACCGCAAGATACTAGCAGAGCTTGGATGGCTGGCCTGTCACCCGCAGAGGCGCAAGTTCTCGTTCAGGGCTCGATCGAATTCGTCGCCGCAACCGGCCTGAGTGCGGCCCGCGCCCTAGGCATCATGCTGGTGCTTCCTGTCTTCACCCGGCCGCGTATCAGCGGCCTCATTCGGGGAAGCCTGACGATTGCGATTGGCCTGCCTTGCCTTGCTCAGATCAAGCTCGGTCTGCAGGCCTTGGACCCGAACACGCGCTTGGTTAGCGTTACCATGCTTGGCGTGAAGGAGGTGTTCGTCGGTCTGATGCTCGGCATCCTGCTCAGTATTCCACTATGGAGCATACAGGCAGTCGGCGACATCATCGATACCCAACGAGGAATTTCAAGCCAAGTTGCGGGGGAGGATCCCGCGACGCACAGCCAAGCGACTGGAACCGGGCTCTTTCTCGGTGTTACGGCGGTGACGATCTTCGTTCTGGTCGGCGGGCTGCAGACCATGGTGAGCGGCCTTTATGGCAGCTACCTAGTGTGGCCTGTCTATCAGTTTTTGCCTGCCTTGACAGTGCAAGGGGCAATGGAGTGTCTTGCCCTTCTCGATCGTATCATGATGACGACCTTGTTGGTCGCCGGGCCGGTTCTGGCCCTGCTGTTGCTGGTGGATATCTCGGTCATGATGCTCGGCCGTTTTGCATCTCAGCTCAAGATGAACGATCTCTCTCCGATGATCAAGAATGTTGCATTCGGGGTCATTATGGTCAGCTACACCGTCTATCTGCTCGAATATGCCGGTTCTGAAATCCTGACCTCGAACGACATGCTCGATCATCTGAGGAAGCTGTTGAAATGAGCTCTACGAGTGAGGAGAAAAAGCTTCCTCCGACGCCCAAGAAGCTGCGCGATGCGCGCAAGAAGGGGCAGAGCGCGCGCAGCTCCGATCTAGTGAGCGGCGTCAGCGCCTGTGCCGGTTTCGGCTGTCTGTGGTGGCGAGCGGGTGCCATTGAGGACAAGTGGCAGGAGACGGTCCGGCTGGTCGATAAACTGCAGGAGCAGCCGTTCACAAGCGCGGTGCCACAAGCGCTCAGCGGCTTGCTAGAACTTTCGATTGCCACTGTCGCTCCGTTGCTCGCCGCTGCCGTGACAGCAGCTCTTCTGGCCAATGTCCTGGCCAATGGCGGCTTTATGTTTGCTTCGGAGCCGCTCAAGCCGAAGCTCGAGAAACTCGATCCCATCAAAGGCTTGAAGCGTATCGTCTCGAAACGTTCGGCCATCGAGCTTGGCAAGACCCTGGCTAAAGTGGTTTTGCTTGGTGCGATCTTCTTTTTAACCGTGACCGCGAGCTGGAAAGCGCTGGTGTACCTGCCAGTCTGCGGCATGGGCTGTTTTGGTTTCGTCTTCACCGAGGTTAAACTGCTGATTGGCATTGCCGCTGGAGCTTTTCTGGTCGGCGGATTGGCTGACCTTCTAATCCAGCGTTGGTTGTTTATGCAGGACATGCGCATGACGGAAACGGAGGCCAAGCGGGAGAACAAGGAACAGCAAGGCAATCCGCAGGTGAAGCGCGAGCACCGGCGGCTGCGGCAAGAGTCGGCAAACGAGGCTCCACTCGGCATCAGCCGGGCCACGTTGATATTGCGGGGACCGGCAACGTTGATTGGTCTGCGCTATGTTCGCGGCGAGACCGGTGTGCCGGTGTTGGTCTGCCGTGGCGAGGGTGAAGCTGCTTCACAGCTGCTTGGTGAGGCGCGCGCGCTTCGCCTCAACATTGTGGAGGACAATGTTCTGGCGCGTCAGCTGCTCGGCAAGGCAAGGCTCGGCAACCCGGTGCCTTCGCAGTATTTCGAGTCAGTCGCAAAAGCGCTCTATGCGGCGGGGCTAGTCTAGGGTCCAGACTCAATTGAGCCAATATGCGACGAGAGCGGCGAGATGAACAGCGGCCAAAAAATTACGGGCGAGCTTGTCATATCGCGTGGCGATGCGCCGGAAGTCCTTGAGCCTGCAAAAGCAGCGTTCGATGACATTTCGTCCTTTGTAGGCGCGTTTGTTGAAGCGATGGATGACGACACGGTTAGATTTATTGGGGATTACGGGCTTGGCGCCACGACGAATGATTGCGCCGCGAAGCTTGTCGCCATCATACCCTTTGTCGGCGAGGAGCACGCTCATGGGTGGCGCGAGCGCCAGGACATCGGGAGCCGCAGCGATATCGGCATCCTGGCCTGGAGTCAGATGCAGGACGACCGGCCGGCAGAGCGGATCGCTCAGCGCATGGATTTTTGTCGTGCGGCCTCCGCGCGAGCGGCCGATTGCTTGATTGTGCTTCCCCTTTTCCGCCGGAGGCACACCGGTGAGCTTTAATCGAGGTCGAGTCGAGCGACAGTACGACGCCGTCTTCGCCAGGCTTGGCCAGCGCTTCGAAGATTGCGCACCATCGTCCTCGCTTGGCCCAGCGATTGAAGCGATTGTAGATCGTCGTGTAAGGGCCGTATTCACGTGGACAATCACGCCATCGTGCACCCGATTGCAGCATGTGAATGATGCCGCTGACGATGCGTCGGTCGTCGTCCCGATCCGGCCCCGTCAGTCCCCTCGGCAGATGCGGTTCGATACGCGCCCATTGCCTGTCGTTCAGCCAAAACAAACCAGCGCGCATTCTCTCGCCCCCGAATCAACACGTAGGCAAGAGAATCACGTGGCGCTATTTAGGTACAGACCCTAGTCATCCGGAACGCAAGTTCGTCGCATTGGTTGATAGCTTGAATCTCGAGAGAGGAGAGCGCTTGTGGCGAATGCAGGTGGGAAAGGCCGGCCGATCGCGCCGTTGGTGCTGAGTCCGCAGGAGCGGGCGTACTTGGAGAGGCAAGTTCGTCGTCATCGTGCTGCGCGGTTGCTTTCCTGAGCGATGCCGCGCGATCCTGCGGTGGGCGGATGGCTTGCCAAGCAAGTCTGTGGCTGCCGAACTCGGCCTCCACGAACACACCGTTGGCAAGTCGCGCCGCCGATTTTTGAAGGATCGCTGTGATGGCTTGCTTGACGAGGCACGCCCTGGCCGCCCTCGCACCATCAACGACGATCAGGTTGCCGCCATGATCGATCGCACGCTGCGTACGACGCCGGCCGAGGCGACGCAATGGTTGATCCGCTCGATGGCTGCGGAAACTGGCTTTTCCCGCACCACGATCCGCCGAATGTGGTCGGCGTTCGGCTTGCAACCGCACCGTAGCCAGACATTCAAGTTGTCGAGCGATCCGCGGCTCGTCGACAAGGCACGCGACATCGTCGGCTTTACCTGTCCCCGCCGAACCGAGCCCTTGTCCTCAGCATCGATGAGAAAAGCCAGATTCAGGCACTCGATCGCGAGCAGCCGGTCTTGCCAATGATGCCCGGCATACCGGAGCGTCGTACGCACAGCTATGTGCGGCATGGTGCGACCACGCTGTTTGCCGCGCTCGATGTCGCCTCGGGGTTCGTCATCGGCAAATGCTACAAGCGCCACCGGGCAGTCGAGTCTTGAAGTTTTTAAAAGAGATCGATGCTCAAGTTCCTGAAGGCCTCGATGTCCATATCGTCATGGACATGTGTAGACGCCCCCGTTGGTGCAAGAAGAATCTTTCGAAGAGTGCGGAGCGTGGTCGGGCGCTGACATGTGTTCGGCCTTTTGTTGCGGCTGCCACATGCCGCTGGCCCGTATGGGAGTTCGCGGAACGGGTCCAATTCAACTTCGCGTGCTCGAGGCGCGTATCCATGATCTGGTTTTCCCATTCCTGTCTCGTGACCGTGCGCCATACTCTCCGGTTGACCTTCTCACACTCACGGTCCCTGCCGCGGAACTACTTCGCCGCAGCCGGAGCCCGATAGGTTCCGCCTCTCGCCATCAATGCCCAGACGATGCGCGCCATCTTGTTAGCGAGGGCGACGATCACCAGCATGGGCGGCTTGAGGGCAAGCATGCGCGCAAGCCAAGAATCCGCTGTCGAGTCTTTGCGCATTGCCCAGCGCAC
Organism: Bradyrhizobium diazoefficiens USDA 110; assembly: GCF_000011365.1. Lineage (GTDB taxonomy): Bacteria > Pseudomonadota > Alphaproteobacteria > Rhizobiales > Xanthobacteraceae > Bradyrhizobium > Bradyrhizobium diazoefficiens. The sequence continues at coordinate 1,976,821 of NC_004463.1, forward strand.
GGCCGCGCTCGCGCCGATGATCAGTAGTCGTCGCAGGGTTCGTTCGCCCATACGTGACGTCTTGCCGAGCTTCTGCTTGCCTCCGGTGGAGCGCTGCAGCGGGGTAAGCCCCAGCCATGCCGCAAAGTCGCGTTGCGACCGTGCACGTCGGCTGCGCGGCAAGACATTTAAGGATCTGATCCCGGCGCAGCTTCTTGCGGAAAAGCACGGTTCCTGATGCATCCGCGCCGTGCATCTGGAACACATTCTTCGCCAGATCCAACGCGATTATGCTAAATTCCGACATGGACGCCTCCGTTCAAGTGATGGTCAACGACACCACTTTGGCACAGCGATGCCGTGAGGGGGCGTCCACATGGGGTAATCGCAGGAGCGTGTTGCCCTAAAGACAATCAATAGTCTTGGAGGGTGGCTGTTCCCCGATAGGATGGAAATACGGGCTCACGACTGGACGCCGGGCCCAAGCATCGAATGGAGAACAGCCATGGAAGAGTATATCGGTCTCGATGTGTCGATGAAAGAGACGGCGGTCTCGATCCGTCGAGCAGGTGAACGGATCTGGCGCGGCAAGTGTGCATCTGATCCCAGTGTCATCGCCGCGCTCATCCGCAAGCGGGCGCCGGCCGTGAAACGCGTGGTGTTCGAGACGGGACCGCTGTCGGTATGGTTCTATCATTCTTTGCGCACCGAAGGATTGCCGGCGATCTGCGTCGATGCGCGCCATGATAAAGCGGCGCTCGATATGGCGGCGAACAAGACGGACGCGAACGACGCCGATGGTCTGGCGCAGCTCGCGGAAGTCGGGTTCTTTCGTGAGGTGCGCGTGAAGGGATTCAACAGCATGCTGACCCGCACGCTTGTCGCGGCGCGCACGCGGCTGGTCCGGATCACCACCGAGCTTTCGAACCAGATCCGCGGCGTCATGAAGACCTTCGGTCTGCTTGTTCCCGCCGGAAAGGGAAGCACCTTCGAGAACGTCCGGAACCTTCTGGCTGATCAGGACGGACTTGCATCCATCGTGCTTCCGATGCTGGAAGCCTGGCGTGGCATTCGCATCCGCGCCGCCGAACTCGGTCGCCAGTTGGTTCGGGATGCGCGCGAGAGTCAGGCCTGCCGCATCCTCATGTCGATTCCGGGCATCGGTGCGATCACCGCAACCTCTTTTGCCACAGCTATTGAGGAGCCTGACAACTTTAGGAAATCCCGATCTGTTGGCGCGTGGATCGGCCTGACAACGCGCCGCTACCAATCCGGAGAAGTCGATTATGATGGCCATATATCCCGACGTGGCGACCGCCATTTGCGTGGGCTTCTCTATGAAGCGGCAGCGGTCATTCTGACGCGCAGCTCAACCGACAGCGCTCTGCGGACGTGGGGACGGCATCTCCGGGAGAGGATCGGCTTCAAAAGAGCCGCCGTGGCTGTGGCACGGAAACTGGCGGTGATAAGCATACGATGCTTAAGACCGGCGAGCTGTTCAATCCGAATGCCGGAGCTGCCGCATAAGCTCGGATAGCGTTCAGAACCTGAACGCCTAAGGTATCCCTGCCAGGACGTGAGCCGAGCCATTCCGCTGATGGGGTTGCACTGCTGACTCAGCAAAGTGCGTCGTCCACATTGAAGGCTCGTCCGCGAAGCTCCATCATGCGGCGACCAATGTCGACCGCGAAGACAACCACGCACCCGGCAGCGTCTCTTGACGAAACTAAATGCTTGACGTCCCAGCAGCGATTAGACGACACCTCCGTCGGGCAACTCGAGGCCGACATCTGCACCTTCATCCACCTGCACAACCAAAACCCGAAGCCCTTCAAATGGACCAAGTCCGCAGACCAGATTTTGGCTTCCGTCAAACGCTTCTGCCACAAAACCCAGCAGACTTTATGTGGCGAACATTAGATTCACGTGACTAGGTCGTCCTGTCCTGACGCTGCGATCTGCAGGCTGGCGCTCAATCGATGCTCGCATCTTCCGCGAGGCGCCGATGCGCTCGCCCGATAGCCTCTGGGCCGCGGCCTCGCCGACCGGATCACCGGATCAGCTGCGGCGCCAAGCGCAACAACTTGTTCGCCCATTTCGGGAGCTTCAGCGCCTACACCCTCGAGGACGTCGACTTGTACCACCTTGGCTAGGGGACCCTGCCACTCGGTTGACAAGCCGGTAGTGCTGATCGTCAACTAGTACCCACTTTTCTTGGAACGTGAGTCGTGATTCAAGGTCGGGATGATACCCGAAGCAAGAGAAGTCCACCTTTCGAGGAAAGATCGCAAGGTGCTTGAGGCGTGCTGTCGCTCACCGGTGACGTTGCAGCGCGATTTGAAGCGGGCGCGGATAGTTCTGTTGGCGGCGGATGGGCGCAGCACCCGGTCGATCGCCAAGGAAGTTGGGGTCCAGCCGCGGATTGTCAGCCTTTGGCGGCATCGCTATGCCGACCATGGCCTTGAAGGGCTGCAAGACAAGCCGCGGCCTGGCAAGCAGCCGATCTATACGAAGACGACCGACAAGCGGATTCTGAAGCTGCTGGATAAGCCGCCACCGCAAGGGTTTGCGCGCTGGACCGGCCCCCTGCTGGCCGAGGCGCTGGGCGATGTCGATGTCCAATATGTCTGGCGGTTCCTGCGCAGCCACAAGATTGACCTGGTGGCTCGCAAGTCCTGGTGCGAGAGCAACGACCCGAACTTTACGGCCAAAGCCGCCGATGTTGTCGGCCTCTATGTCGCGCCGCCGGCGAAGGCCATTGTGCTGTGCGTGGACGAGAAGCCCTCGATCCAGGCTTTGGAGCGAGCGCAGGGTTATCTGAAGTTGCCCAATGGCCGCGCCTTAACCGGCCAAAGCCACGATTACAAGCGGCATGGCACCACAACATTGTTTGCGGCGCTCGAAGTCGCCACCGGAAAGATCATCGCGACCCATTCAAAACGCCGGCGCCGCGTCGAGTTTCTCGATTTCATGAACAGCGTCACCGCGACTTTTCCGAACCGCAAGCTTCACGTCATCCTCGACAACCTCAACACCCATAAAAAGAACGAGGACTGGCTCAAGGCCCACCCCAACGTGCAATTTCATTTCACGCCGACAAGTGCGTCATGGCTCAATCAGGTCGAAGTATGGTTTTCCATCTTGCAGGGGCAGTCGCTCAGCGGCACCTCCTTCACGAGCCTCAAGCAGCTTCAGGAACACATCGATGCCTACGTCAACGCATACAACGACAGAGCCGAGCCCTTCGTCTGGACCAAGAAAAAGGTCCGTCAACGCCGTTTCAAAGGCCGCCGTATCACTCAGCTCTGATTCCGGGTACTAGGGACGGTGCCATCTGGAGCATGTCTCTGGTCGTCTATCTCGAGCCGCGCTGCTACAAGTTCATACGATCACAGCGTTTATACGTCTCAAGATCGGCCCGAGTGCCACATTGCGCCGCACACGTTCGAGAGCCACAGGACGTAAGCCTGCGTGCGAGAGAAAAAGCAAGCCTCCAGCTAAACTCGAGACGCAAGGGTATTGCCGCCATTGTCCATCAACGCCGTTTTCCCGCGCGGGGTGCTTGCAACGTCTATTGCTTCACCTAACCCAACCCGCTAGCTGACACCGGACAAGCTTCGCCGAACATCGCAAGTTTGCGCCGGCAGTTAGCTCGTCGTATCGAAGCATGGATTTCGCATTCGGTCGGCAAGAACCTCTGGATGATCCCGTATAGCGGTGCCGCGGCGGTTAAGTGCCTGGCGGTCGCCTGGTTGCGCGAGCCGCCGAGATGGTTCTAATAGATCATATACGCCAGCCGGCCGAATCGGCTTCCAGCCGTCGAGGGCATCCACCGCGATTCAAAGTCGCTTTCATGTGGCCCGTCCAGAAGCGCTCGTTGGCTCAGAGGGCAGGGCCGTCAACAGGCCGAGCAGGCTGCCAGTGAAGCCTTCGAAGCAGGGTAGAAGCGATCGCCCGTTCCAGCGGCTTGGAGAATCTTAAACAATTATTGAATGTTGATTGCTGCTCCATGTACGTGCGCTCACCGACTTTGCCGCCGCCAGCCATCTACGCGCAGCCGGCACCATCCTCCATCCGATCGCCCCAGTTCTCAGCCTCTGGGCCGGCACCGGTGGGCAAAGCGACAGCACACGGACGCGCGCTTTACAGCCTATGGGCTCTGGCCGTATCGCGTTCACTGCCTCCTTTGCTGCCACGTTACCAAATGAGGTAGGTATCGCGTGTTGGCAATTGTGGTACCTTGTAGGGGATGATCGAAATGAGCGGCGAACAACTTAGTACGTTATAAGCCCTTCAAGCTAGGAGATCTCGAATGGCACCGAATGCAAGCGAAGACGAGAAACGCGAGCGGCGGCCACATGTCGGGCACGACCCGGCTCTGATATCTGGCGCTTCCGCCGATGGCGCTGGGAAATCTACGACAGCCGCATCGCCTATTCCATTTACTTTTCGGGAATGGCAGAGCTCGATTGAAGCGACAAGCAACCTGTTCGCTGCGGCCCTGAAGGACGGACTAGGTTTGGCGGCTTCCTCCCTGCACGATCAGGCCACCTTTCTGAAGGATATCGCGGACTCCAAAACTTCCTCGGAGCTGTTGCGGTGTCACCTGGATTTTCTGGAGAAATTCTGGTCGAGGTCGTTCAGCGCCGGCTCGAAGATATTGGATCATCTCAAGCCACAGCCATCACCCGCGGGAAGGCAGGCGCTTCACTGAGCTTGCGATAAGAGCCCGATCGCAGCTACTTCCTCCAGAGCCGAGGGCATATGTCGCCCACTGACGAGGGTGTGGGTCGCTTTAGTGGCTTCAGCTCACCCGCCAAATCCCACGATTGCTCTGAACTCAAGATGCCGCGAGTTATCTAAGATTCGTTTGCCATAGATACCTCTCTTTTTGTCGAATAGAGCTTTTCTTAGGCGGAGGCAGGCAACCGCTGTCCGCTCAAGGGGGCGCAGATCCGGTTGGCGGCCGATGCCGGGATGAGTGATGACGTGATCGCCACAAGCCTGGGCGTCGGCCACTTGGCGGTCTCCCACCCTTCGACGTTTTTGTCGAAGGCAACCTGGCGGAGAACCAGAGCGAAGAGCCGCCTACCGGGCAGAGCGCGAACTCAACGACAAGGAAGAGGCCCTTCTGGTGGCCACCGCCTGCGGCCCTCCGGCAGGCCGGGCGCTGGACACCGGAGCTGCTAGCTGGCGAATGCTCAGGCTGACGTGGTACCAAGCGTGCCGCCGGAACGTCGTTCTCACGCTTGACTGCAACTTGCCCACACGGGCCGCTTTCGTTTTGGGAATTGCCGGGTCTCGTCAGCTTTCAGTAAGCCAGCCCGGATACAGAGCCGTTGTGGTTAACGGGACGTGGCAGGGACAGCGCTATCTATCCAGAACGGTCAGCGCCGAGTCACGCTTTCCGCTAAACTCAACGGCAGCGCGGAGCGGCAGGGATAGTGCCTTTATCCAGCCCCCCAGGTCGGTAGGCGCCAGGCCGCGCCCGCGCTGTTTCCTGTCGCTGACCTTCTGTAGTCGGCTTTAAGCGTTCAGGGGGTGGAACATGGACGGCTTCAACTCAACATCCTCGCCTTATGCGCCGCAAGTGCGGCGCAACCAGCCGCTGCCAAGTTTGTCTCTTTATGTGCCCCCGAGCTGGCAGCAGGGAGATCCGTGGGCGCCGGAAGACCTCAAGTTGCGAATGGGTTTGCACAAGCTTCTGCCCCATCCGGATCTGAGCCAAATAAAAGTCTTACTCTCGGGGACGTGAACTAAACAGCCGGTATCGGGCCGCCAGGCTCGGAACACGAGATTTTTTTCCGCAGAAACTGAACTAGCTCCCGATTGAAGTCAGCCAAGGCGGCGAGTCGCCCGCGCTGCCTGCGATCCGAGTCGATCGTTAATAAGCCGAATTGGGCTGAACTGGACAGTTGAGCGTTGGCCAGAGTGAGAGCAGGAAGAGGGACAAAAGGTCTCTGAGCCAAGCCAGGACACGGCGGAGGTTGTGGCCAACGGCCGAGAGGAGAACGTTAGCGGCATCTCCGGCGCGGCCTTTGAGATAGCAGCGGCCAAGGTGACCTTCGTTCTTCATGTGTCCGATGATGGGCTCGATGGCGGAACGGCGGCCTAGCTCGCGCTTGATGACGCCGAAGACGCCGCGCTTCTGGCCCGAGATGAAGACGCGGCGGGGATTTTGTGTGTCGTGGCCGCGATATCCCTTGTCGACATAGGCCCGTTCGATCGGGCAGCCGGTGAGGCTCTCGGTGCGCTCGATGACGTTGCGAAGGGTGTGACCGTCGTAGGGGTTGTCCGGCAGCGAGCAGGCGTGGAGCACGAACAAGCCGCCCGGAGCTCTTTGGTTGTTGGTGACGATGGAGGCCTTCACGCAGAACTCATAGGGCGCGGCGGCCTTGCCCTTGCCGATGCACTCGACCTCCGGAGCATGGAAGGAATACAACTTCCAGCCGCGCTGGCGCTGCTGCTGCGAGCCGATCTGGGTGGCTCGGCTCAGCGGCAGGGCGAATGCCCCCTCCAATGCGGCCTGGCCCTCGGTCTTGCGGCGAATGTCGCGGATGATCCGGCCCAGCCGGCTGCGCAGGATGCGCAGCTGTCGCTGATGCCGGTTGAATTGTTTGGCATGAGCGTAGCGGCCCGCCATCATCGCCGCGCTTTTGGCCACGCGAACATAGGATTGCCGGAGCCTGACCCCGTGCTTCCTCGCCAGGCGGTTCAACCCGCGGATCGCTGCATGCAGCAGCTTGGCGTCGGTCGGGAAGCTGATGGCCTTCGGTTGGACGGTCGTGTCGACCGTGACCCGCTTGAGGTCCTGGCTGCGCAACGCACCGCTCGCGTGCGCCACGCGAAGGCTCTCGGCCAACAACCGCTCCAGCTTGTCGCCGAGCCGCTTGCGCCAGTGGCTCAGGTCTGAGCGCTCATGCGGGAAAACGTGCTGGAAAAACTCTTCGCCGGTGAAGAACTGGAAGTACGGATCGTGGACCCAGCGCTCGCACACCCCCTCGTAGATGTGCTTGAGCAGCAGCAATCCGATCATGAAGCGGGTCGCGATACCCGGCCTGCCGTTGTCGCTGTAGAGCGGCGCGATCTCGCCGTCGATCCAGTCCCAATCGACCCTGCCGGCGAGCAGAACCAGCTCGTGTCGCATGTTGATGATCTGGTCCAGCCGGGACCGGAACAGATCGTTCGAGCCTGTCGTCCTGTGCTTCTTTGGTCGCATCGGTCCCTCCGATGCAGCACAGAATCACGGTTCGCAGCGGCAGGGAAATCCAAAATCGAAATTGCAGGTTTTTGCTGTGAAGCCCCAATCCCCTGCAATCTCAAATGCCGCCGCAACCGGAAAACAGACTCTCAATCAAGTGCTTGGAGGCTTGTTCACGGACAACATCCGAAGCTGATCGCCGAGACACGTGAGGCGACTACCAGTCCTGGGGCGAGAGCTTCGTCGCCCTGGCCGAGGGTCTGCAGAACGCGCTGTGGTCGCTCGGCGGGCCAGCGCGTAAGCATCGCACCGGGCCAAGGCCCGAGCCCGTATCAGAGTCCCGTGAATGGTGTCGTAGTTCAGGTATCCCTGCAACACGCGGCGGAGCCACGCGCCGGTATCAACGATGAACGCCTGGCGGCGGTTCGTTACGCCGTGTCGTATCGTGCCATCCTGGCATTGCGGGAGTCGATTGTCACCCGTCGGATTGTGATGCGCGTTTCGCGGGATCGTGAGCGCGGATTTCAGGGGATCGTGAGCAACGATTTCGCAGGATCGTGAGCAAGGCTTTCGGAGCCTTGCAGCGCTTCGGCCGACAACTCAACCGGCTTAGGGATGACCTCGTGGTTAACGAGGAAGTCCAATGCCTACCCAGAGATTGTCGATGCGCCGGATCAAGGAAGTCCTTCGGTTAAAACATTTTCAAGGCCTGCCAGAGCGGGCCATCGCGCGGAGCGTGGGCGTCAGCAACGGCGTTGTGCACAGCTACCTGAGCCGCGCCCGCTCTGCTGGGTTGAGCTGGCCGCTTCCGGAGGGAATGACCGATGAAGACCTGGAGCTTTTGCTTTTCCCGGCCCCACGACCAGCGTCTCAGAGCCCGCAGCGGCCGGTGCCCGACTGGAGCTACATCGATAAAGAGCTCCGCCGGCGCAACGTAACCCGTCGCCTGCTCTGGGAGGAGTATCGCGCCGTTAATCCCGACGGTTTCGGGTACACGTGGTTCTGCACTACCTACGAGGCCTGGAAGGGGCGGGTCCGACCTTCGATGCGGCAGATTCATCTGGGCGGCGAGAAGGTGTTCGTGGATTTCGCCGGCGACACCATCGACATCGTCGATCCCCTGACCGGGGAAGTGCAGCCGATGAAGCTGTTCGTCGCGGCGATGGGCGCTTCGAACTACACCTACGCCGAGGCCTGCCCCAGCGAGAGCTTGGCCGACTGGATCCGGGCCCACGTCAACTTGTTCACGTTTTTGAGCGGAACGCCGACGTTCGTGGTCTGCGACAACCTCAAAGCCGCCGTCAGCAACCCCGACCGCTACGATCCCGGCCTCAATCGCACTTATGCCGAGATGGCGAGCCATTACGGCACGGCCATTCTCGCCGCACGGCCGCGGCGCCCAAAAGACAAGGCGAAGGTCGAGGTCGCGGTGCAAATCGCCCAGCGCTGGATTCTGGCCCGGCTGCGCAATCAGCGCTTCTTTTCCCGGGCCGAGCTCAACGCCGCCATCAAGACACTCGTCGACGAACTCAATGCTCGTCAAATGCGTGGCTTCGGCTCAAGCCGCGCCGAACTGTTTGCCGAACTCGACAAACCCAAGCTAACCCCGCTGCCAGATCAGCCTTATGCCTTCGCACGCTGGAAGCGCTGCCGCCTCGCTCCCGATTATCATGTCGAGGTCGACGGCCATTGGTACTCCGCGCCGTATCGTCTGATTGGCGAGCTGGTCGATGCCCGTATCGACGATCGGACGGTCGAGATCTTCCACAAGGGCCAGCGGATCGCCAGCCATGCCCGCGCGCCCAACCGACGCGGACACACCACCATCGCCGACCACATGCCCAGCGCCCATCGCCGCTACGGCAAATGGACCCCCGCCGCGGTGATCGCCGCCGGCGAGCGGATCGGTCCTTCGACAGCAGCGTTTTTCCAGGCCGCGATCGACGCCCGGCCCCATCCAGAACAAGGCTTTCGAACCTGCCTTGGCATTCTGGCGCTCGTCAAAAGCTACGGCGCCGACTGACCGGAATGGCCAAGGCCTTCGAGGAGCAGCGCCGATCGCCCGATCTCGAAGCCCTGCCGTTCGAAGATCGCATCGGCCTGTTGGTCGACCGCGAAGCCGCCGAACGCGACACCAGGCGGCTCACCACGCGCCTCAAGATCGCCGCACTGCGCCAGACTGCTTGCGTCGAGGACGTCGATCTGCGCACCCCGCGGGGCATCGACCGCGCCGTTTTCGCCAAACTCGTCGAAGGTCGCTGGATCGATCGCCACGAGAATTTGCTCGTCACCGGGGCAACCGGCCTGGGCAAAAGTTGGTTAGCCTGCGCGCTCGGCCACAAGGCCTGCCGCGACAACCGATCAGTCCTCTATCATCGCGTTCCAAGGCTGTTCGAGGCGCTCGCGCTCGCGCGCGGAGACGGACGCTACGCCCGGCTCCTCAAAAGCCTCGGCCGCGCTCAGCTTCTGATTTTGGATGATTGGGGACTATCGGTGCTCACCGCCGCGGAACGCCGCGATCTGCTCGAAATCCTCGAGGACCGACATGGCCGCGCATCCACCATCGTCACAAGTCAGCTCCCGTGGACACCTGGCATGGAGCCATTGGGGACCCCACGGTCGCCGACGCCATTCTCGATCGCCTCGTCCACAACGCCCACCGCCTCCAGCTCACCGGAGAAAGCATGCGAAAACGCAGCGCCAAAACCATCACCCTTGACGGCCAACCAGAACACTGACTCTATCTCCCATCGGCCGTAGCGGGCTGCTCACGATCGTCTGAATTCAGTGCTCACGATCGCGCGAAATCGATGCTCACGATCCGTGAAATCCGCATTGTGAAGTGCGGATTTCGTTGGGTGCACCGCGCAGATGTGCGTGAACCCGAGGAAGTCGAACGTCTTCGGGCGGCGTTGCCCCGGCGCGAGAGGCGCTCGGCCGCGTACCGTCCAAATTCAGAATCCGGGTCTTCTCCTCATTTAGCGAAAGACCGAACTCCGCTATTCGCTCACGCAGGGCGTCGAGAAGGCGTAGGACCTCGGTTTTATTTCGAAGCCCATAAGACTGCCGCCGGCATAGCTGCCGCTGCTTCTCCACTCGTGGGTCCAGAGGTCGAAGACGTGATGCACATTCATATTTACGAAGAGCGGCGGGAGCACCGCCCGTTGCCGCGTACTTACTCGTGCTACGGGCTTCGATGTGAATTTTCATTGCACGCAAGGAACTCGCAACTGACGGCATTTCTGATTCTAGAGTGGCCAAGTTCAGAAACATGGCGAAGAAGCCCGCGCACTACATCGCACAGGCGAATCGAAAAAGATTCGGGATTAGCGGGATGAAGGAGATCGTCACGTGACAACGCCAGCGGTCAGCCGCTTGCGTATCAAATCAATCGCAAGAGCCGGAGGTCTGACGGAAGATGAGTTCCTGCCCGCCGCCGTGCATTGCCCGTCAGTAGCGGATCCGGCGCTGCAAGGAAGGCGCCGCGCTTTGGCAGGGGAGCGGAGCTGGTCGGCGACGCAGCGCCATTACGCCCGCGCGTCCTCGGCATCGTCCTGGGCGCACACCGTGGCGATGAAGGCGGAGACGAGGCGCCGTGCGCTCTTGCCGGCACGTGCCAGCGCATTGCGCATGAAGTGGACGCGGCAGCGCTAGTGGCGTTGAGAACTTCGCCGACCGTGGCCGTGATCCCTCATGAGTATCGGAGACGACGAGCCCGTAGCCCCGCAGGCCGCGGCGGACGAGCTTGCGCAGGAGCGCGGCCCAGAACGTCTCGGCTTCGGATGGGCCGACGTCAATGCCGAGCGCCTCACGCCGGCCGTCGCTGTTAACTCGACGCGATGGTCACCGCGACCGAGACGATGCGCCCCTGCTGACGCAGCTTCACGTACGTGGCCGATCCACAGATAGGGCCGATCGCCCTAGAGCGGGCGGTTGAGGAAGGCCTTCACGTTGTCGCCGATCTCACTGCACATGCCGCGCCGGTCATGCCTTCGACCACCAGCGCCATCAGCCGGAGGCCGAGTGTGTTCCCTAGTCACGAAGGCAGCATGAGCATCGTCGTTATGCGAGACGATGCCGCTCCGTCGGGGTCGATGGCCGCATCACGCATGGAAGGCAATCATCGGAACATGAGAGGCCCGATCGGGTCCACTGGATTGGTCTCCAGTGGGGGACAGCGGCGAGGCACTGCCAGAGCCGCGGTCCGAGCTGAGGTCGGGAGTCGGACTGGTCCATAGTACCTGTGAAGTCGTCGAAGGAAACGAGACGTATGGAGGGAAGGGGCCAGCCCGAGGGGAGCCCGCGCGAGAAGGCCAGGGTCCGGACACAGAGCCGGGTTGCCTTGCCGCCGAACCTCGATCGGGTGAACGCGGCGGCCAAGCGGGCTGCCCAAACCCAGTTCACGGCCTTGCTGCACCACATCGACGAGGACGCTCTGCTTCGGGCGTTTCGACGACAAAAGCGGCAGGCCAGCGCGGGGGTCGATGGGGTAACGATGGCGAAGTACGAAGAGGGGCTCACGGATAACATCCGCGACCTCTGCGGACGGGTCCACACTGGTCGCTACCGGCCACAGCCGGTGCGGCGAGTCTACATCCCCAAAGCCGATGGCGGTAAGCGGCCTCTCGGTGTGCCGGCGCTCGAGGACAAGATCGTCCAAAGCGCGGTGGCCGAGGTGTTGAGCGCCGTCTATGAGGCCGACTTCCTTGGGTTCTCCTACGGCTTCCGGCCGGGGCGGAATCCTCATATGGCGCTTGATGCCTTGCATACGGCGATCATGAGCCAGCGTGTGAACTGGGTGCTCGATGCCGACATACGCAGCTTCTTCGACTCGGTCGACCACGAGTGGCTGTTGCGGATGGTGGCGCACAGGATCGCCGATCCTCGCATCCTACGGCTCCTCGAGCTGTGGCTGCGGGCCGGTGTTCTTGAGAGCGGCGAGAAGCGAGAGACGGACAGGGGCACGCCGCAAGGGGCAGGCATGGCTCCCTGAACGCAAAAGATAACTTCCGCTTTGAACGCGTCATCGTCGGCTGGCGTGATAGAGCCGTTGTTGATTTGAGACGCAAAAGGTAATACCGTTATGTCATATGATTCGATCGACGCAAGCGCAGAAAGCCGAGCGGCTGAGGGCGGCGCGACGCTTGCTCGCGAAGAAAATCGGCATGGCGGAGGCGGCCTTGGTGCTGTCGCGCGAAAGCGGCTTGTCGCTGCGGCAGGCCTATCGCTATCTCGAAGTGGCCAAAAGCAGGGAGCGGCTCCTTCCCGCGCCGCAGCCATCAGTGACGCTCTCCCTGAAGATGCCGGCCGATCTTGCCCAAAAACTCCAGACGCATGCGACGGCTTCCAGGCTTTCGGCAAGCGAGGTGATGCGCCGAGCGGTGGCCGCTTATCTCGCGTCTGTCCGCGAAGATGGCTGAGCGGCGAAAAAAACGCGACGTTCGACTCGAATTTGCGTTCGATCGCCTCGTCGCCGTCAAACTTGAACAGGTTTACGAAATTCTCGTTCCAGATCAGGTGCGCTTCGCGCGCGCTGGCGCCGATGTGACGGGAGGCGAAGATGAAGACCGCCGCGATTTACGCCAGAGTGTCGTCGGACAAACAGAAGGAGGAGAACACGATCGCCAGTCAGACGAGCGCGCTGATCGCTTTCGCGCGCGAGCAGAACTGCGACGTGCCGGCGGAATGGGTGATCGAAGACGACGGCTATAGCGGCGCGAGCTTGTTGCGCCCCGGACTTGAACGACTGCGCGACCTCGCCGCAGAAGGGCGGATCCAAGCCGTGCTCGTCTACGCTCCCGATCGGCTGAGCCGGCGCTATGCGCATCAAATCCTTCTTATCGAAGAGTTCGCGCGCGCCGGCGTCGAAGTCTTGTTCATTCGCTCGAGACGGGCAGCGACGCCGGAAGACGAGCTGCTGCTGCAGTTTCAGGGCATGATCGCCGAATATGAACGCGCGCAAATCCTGGAACGGTCGCGGCGAGGGAAGCGCCATCGCGCCCTTCAAGGCCAAGTGAGCGTGCTTTCCGGCGCTCCGTTTGGCTATCGCTACAAGCGCAAGACCGATCACTCTGCCGCCTATTATGAGATCGACGAGCGACAGGCCGGTATCGTGCGCTGGGTCTACGAGCTTTACACCGCAAAAAGCCACAGCATCGGCGCCATCACGCGCCTGCTCAATGAGCGCCAGATTCCGACAGCCAAAGAAACAGGCCGCTGGGAGCGCTCGACGGTCTGGGCGATGCTGCGCAATCCCGCGTATAAAGGAACGGCCTGCTTTGGCAAGACGCGGATCGCGCCGCGCATGCGTGTGACGCGGCCGTTGCGATTGCGCGGCGGCGTCGCTCCTCGCAATAGCGCAAATCATGAGCTTCCTCGCACAGAGTGGATCGAAATCCCTGTGCCGACCATCATCAGCGAAGAGACCTTCGCATTGGCGAACGAGCTTTTGGAAGCCAACAAGAAGCATGCCCCGCGACGCACGATCACGCCGAGCGCCCTGCAAGGATTGTTGAGCTGCGCCAAATGCGGCTATGGGCTCTATCGCACCTCGACCAGGTCGAGCGCTCGAACCATCCATTACTACCGCTGCTTGGGCTCGGATGGCTGGCGCCGGCTCGGCGGGCCGGTCTGCGACAGTCGCCCGACGCGCCAGGATTTGCTGGACGAGGTGGTATGGAAAGAGATCGCGCGTTTACTTGAAGACCGACAGCTCATCGAAGACGAACTTGAGCGCCGGCTCAAGGCGGCGCGCAACTCCGATCCCACACAGCGCCGGGAGGAAACGCTTCGCCGCGATCTTGCGCGCTCCCGGAAAAGCATCGAGCGTCTCCTCACGGCCTATCAAGAGAGCCTTCTCTCACTTGAAGAGCTGCGCAGTCGCATGCCCGATTTGCGTAGCCGCGAACAGGCTTGCTTGTCGGCGCTGCAGGCGATCGAAGACCAATCGCAGGAGCAGGAGGTTTGTCTGCGTCTCGCTGAATCCGTGACTAGCTTCCTCGAGCGCCTCCGCTCGTCCGTCGGCGCGCTCGATATAATCGAACGCCAACGCGTGCTGCGCCTTCTCGTGAAGGAAGTCCTCGTTGGCGACGACAAGATCGTCATCCGCCACTCCATCCCCCTCCCACCCACCCCTCCCGGTGGAAAGGCGCCCGGCGCCGCCAATAGCTCCGTGACCGCTCCCCCACCGCAAAGTTATCTTTTGCGTTCAGGGAACCATCAGCCCGCTCCTTGCCAACATCTTCCTGCACTACATCCTCGATCTCTGGGCCCACCAATGGCGTCGTCGTCATGCCCGCGGTCGCGTCGTGACCGTGCGCTATGCGGACGACTTCGTCATGGGCTTCGAGAGCAAGGCAGATGCGCAGGAAATGCTCTTGGCCCTCAAGGTGCGGCTGGCCAGCTTTGGCCTGATGCTTCATGAGGGCAAGACGCGGCTGATCGAGTTTGGCCGGTTCGCGGCCGTCTCGCGTCAGCGGCGCGGCGAGCGGCGACCAGAGACCTTCGCCTTCCTCGGCTTCACCCACTACTGCGGGCGGACCCGAGATGGCCGGTTCATCGTGAAGCACAAGACGGAAGGGAAACGCCTGACGCGCAAGCTGACGGCGTTGCGCCAGGACGCCTGGCGGCTCATGCACGCGCCACTGGCCACGCAGCACGAGCGGTTCGCCGCCGCACTGCGCGGGCACTACGGCTACTATGGCAGGCCGCACAATTATCCAGCGCTCAACGGCTTCTACCGCGAAGTGCGTCGGATCTGGCTACGTTGTCTGAGACGACGCAGCCAGAAAAGTCGGCGCATGGGCTGGTCGGAGTTCGACACCCTGACGGCACGCTTCCCTCTGCCCGTTCCACGCATCACTCGCACTTGGGCGCAGGCGCGGATATGACGCGGGTTACCCTCGGGAAGAGCCGGGTGCGGGAAATCCGCCCGCCCGGATCTGTGAGGGCGAAAGCCAAATGGCTGAGCTACTCGACCGCGCCTCTCTTGCTCTGCAGAGTGCGGTGCTGCCGAATGCTTACTTGATCGATAGCTGCTTGAGATCATGGTGGCACTGGAAAGGTCGGATTTGCTCACCGCCCGGCATCGTTGAAGCGTGCTTCTAAGATCTCCGGAAGGAGGATCAGACGTGGTTTTAGGTCCGCCTGAGCAGCTGTCCGAGGTGCCGACGAGCCCCTCATTCAGCCAAATTGTGGCTGATGGAAGAGAAGAACGCGGCTTCCCGGTAGGCTCTCTGCCGTGTAGAGCTGACCGTGGATAAAAAAAGCGGTCATTGGGACGTCCCGGCTCGGCAGAAGGCCTAGATTCTGCAATATGTCGATCACGGCGGGCGAAGCCTCTTGGGAGGCGTGCGTCCAGCCGTCGCCCAAGAACTCTCCCAGTTCAGGCACTTGCGGGACTGGCTGATGGCCTGATGCAGGTGCGGCAGACGGCAGAGGAAGGTTCGGCGCCAGCGCCGAGGGAGCGTCCCTACTCCATTCGAACGGAGCCGCCGAATCAAGCCCTGGCGCAAGACCGCCGTAGATATCTGAGGAAGTCCTCAGTGCCGCAGGCCTAGCTTCGCCCGGCAAAGCGGGCCGAGGGTGATGAATGAGCTGAACGTCCTTGGGCCCTTCCGGTCCCAAGATGGCCGTGTAGCGTTCGCCGCCGATCTCAAAGTTCATGATTGGATGTTCCACAACAGGCAAGAAGTCCCACTCGCCTAACTTGGACAGCATCTCGTCGGGGGCCGGCTGGGTGCGATGGGAAAAATTCTTGGGAACGGCGAAAGAAACATCAAACGTATCGCCGACAGCGGGCGACAGCAGATGGACGAGCTGAACATCGTTGAGCCCTCCCGGTCCCAAGACGGCCATATAGCGCTCACCTCGAATGTCGTAGGCCTTTACCCGCTGTGCTGCATCCGGCAAGAGGCCCCAGCGGCGAAGCCTGTGCATCATATTCGGCGCGGCCTGAGTCCCGTGGGAGAAATGTTCGGGAACGCTCAAAGACGCATCAAAGGCTTCGCCGGCTGCTGCGATCGTCTGCTCAAGGGTGGTCTGCGCCGCAGCGCCTTCGTTCATCATCTGTCCAGAGTGGTCTTCAGAGGCGAAATCGGGCTGCCGCAAGCTCGGATGCCAAGCAGGGGCATCGAAAGGCGCTTCTTGAGCAACACTCTGCGCTGGCGAGGGAACGGTTGGACTCATCGTTGGCCAAGGCATCAGCGCATCGAAGGTCGGCGTTGGCAAAAGGTTCTCGCGGTCCGCTGCATCGAAAAGCGCGTCCTGAGGGACACTTTGCACCGGCGAGTGGATGATTGAACTCATCATTGGACCAGGCACCAGTGCATCGAAGGTCAGCGCGCGAAAGAGGTTCTCGCGACCCTCGGCATGGAAAAGCGCGTCCCGAGGGACACGTTGCACCGGCGAGGGAATGGTTGGACTCATCGTTGGCCAAGGTACCGGCGCATTGGAGGTCGCCGCCGACAAAAGGTTCGCACGATCCGCGGCATCGAAAAGCGCCTCCTGATCGACACTTTGCACCGGCGAGTGAACCATTGAACTGACCGTTGGCCCAAGCATGGTCGCCGGCAAGAAGCTCTCGGCTTCTGCAGCATCGAAAAGCACGTCCTGGGCGACACTTTCCGTAGGCGAATGGACGGCCAACCCCACTCCATGCCAGACCTGCGGAGCATTGAACCCCGGCGGCCGTGAGCTGCGCTCATCTGCATCGTCCCCAATCGGCTGCTCATCGGCCGGCATAGCTGAGGGGGTGGACGGCTGGATGACCTGGCGCGAACTGCCTCCTTCTCCGCCTAAATTGGTCTGCAGGGTAATGGCGCGATAGTCCCGAAGGCCATTCAAGGCGGAGATGAGCATCTTGTCCTTCGGGAACAACCTATCCGCGTGTCCGAGCAGTTTATCATCACTGAGGTCGGCAATGGACAAGGGTCGGAGCGCTACCGCCAACTTCCGCAGTCCGCTCGCATAGCTCTCGGCCGTTTTCCTGCCGATCTGTCGACCAAAACCTGCCTCGGCGGCATCCCTGATAAGACCCTCATCTTCCCTGGAAGGACGATAATGTGTTGAGAGGGGGCGAGCGTTGGCGTCGGGCTCGCGGTACCGACTGATCATTAACAATGCTGGCGCGATGACCCTGTCGTTTGGCAGCAGCTTCCTAGCGTTAGCGAGTAAGGCATCGTCATCGAGCCCAGCAATTGATTTGCCGGACTTCTTCAGCCCCTCGGCGAATTTGCGAAGCCGACGATCATAAATTTTGACGGTGGTCTCACTCGGCGGCGGCCCTCCATTGAGAGCAGCGGCCGATGCCGCCTGGATGAGGTGATCGTCTTCCTCAGTGACATCATGAAGCGCCGCGTGCGGATATACAGGGCCCGCCTCTCGCACGCCTGCCAGGTGCTGCTCAAACGCCACATGCTTTTGATCCGGCTGTTCCACGGCGGCATCCGACGCAGCGGACGCCTTATCGGCTGGGTTGATCGTGTTGAATCGGTCCATGTTCAGTCCGCAGGGCTCGCTCTCTCGCTATTTCGCTACTCACGTTTGCTTTCCAAAACCTGACATCGCCAAGCGGAAAGGTAGAATGAAAGGATAAATGATGGCTCGCAATTGCCTTCTCTGCGCCTTGCAGCATCGCTCGTGCGCCTGAGCGCCAGGTGCTGCACAGTAGGTTCCGACAAGCGCTTAAAGCGCCTATCGGAGCGGCTGCACATTCTGTGTTGTTGGTCCCGCTGCGTCCGGCGCTGTCGTGCTTGCTCCATCTTCTCCGTTGCCCTTGTTGCGCGCTGCGAGAGTAGAGTGACTAGCAAGAGGAGCGGCGGCGCGATCGCCATTTACCGTGCTGACAGACCGATTATCAACCAGGTCGAGCGGATCGTTCACCATCACTCCCAGGTTGTTTTTGGTCGAGCAACCAAGAGTCGGTTCGAACGAATTGTCGTCCACTGCTGGTCCTGCGATCAAAAGCGACGGACAGTTCGGAAGATGCGCTTCAAACGTAATCGCCTCGATCCTGACGGCGGAACGGCCCGATAAATTGAGGGGAGAAGCGGACAGCCGGATGTTAGAGGGAACAACCCCCATGGCGCGTGCTTCGTGCGCCACCTGCGCAATGAGCTTATGGGAGCCGCTGACATCCACATGGAGCGCATCCCGCCGGCCACCACTTGCGTCGGCGATAAAATTACGCAGCTGAAGCTTTTCGAGGGCATGGAGGCTCTGCAGAAGCAAGACACGCTTTTTCTGTTCGACCTGGACTCCTTGTTCGGCAGGATTGGGATGGATCGACGCAGTATTTGCGCAGCCCCCCAATATTGCGGCAAGGACAATCGAATGGGACAAATATCGCATGTTCATATGTCGATCCTCATTCGATGATAAAGCCGGCGTTGCCCGTCAGTCCCGGTGCGCTCGCGCGCGGCGCATCGCGGCCTTGAGGCGGCCGTGCCACCGTGTTCGTCAAGATGCGGCCTGCATCTGATGGCGGTGCGATGCGGTTGGTCGGAATACTTATCTGGCTTGGATTTGATCCCGGCCGTACGATGTAAGGTGTAACAACGATAACTAGCTCGGTTTCGCGTTTTTGAAACGATGAAGAGCGAAAAAGCGCACCAAGGATCGGTACGTCGCCGAGCCAGGGAAACTCGCCGATATCAGTGTTGAAGTTGCGCCTGATGAGGCCGCCGATTGCAAAGCTCTGGCCGCTGGCGAGCTCGACCACGGTGCTCGCCCGCCGCGTCGAGAGGGCAGGAACCGCCATACCATTGATCTTGACTTCGCCTTCGGTCGATAGTTCGCTGACTTCGGGCTTCACACGGACAATGATCTGGTTGTTGCTGAGCACTGTCGGGACGAATTCCAAGCTCACGCCGAACTGCCGGAATTGGACCGAAACCTGCCTGTTGTCCTGCATGACTGGGATCGGAAACTCGCCGCCGGCGAGGAAGCTTGCGGCTTCGCCGGACATTGCCGTCAGGTTCGGCTCAGCCAGGATTGAGGCGAGGTGCTCACTGGCGAGAGCGTCGAGAACAGCGCTGAGGTTGATATTGCCGGTGCTAAACCCGATCCCAATCGTGCCGCCGCCGCCAGCCCTGCCGGACCCTCCCGGTTTGCCGGTGGCAAGGAAAGCGCCGTTTGGGCCCGAGGCGGTGAAGTTGATGTTGAGATCCTTGACGGCGGTGCGGGAGACTTCTGCTACGCGCACGCTGAGATTTACCTGCAGTGAGCCGGCGACCTGGATCTTGTTGACGACCGGGGCGCCCGCGCCAACAAATTGCTCAGTGACCTTCCTCGCAGCCTCAACGACATCGGCATTGGGCGCTATACCGCTAAGGATCGCCCCGCGCGGGGTATAGCTGACCTGAATTGGATAGTCGCCGACCTCGGCCTTGAGCGCGGCCCGTAGATCCTCGAGTGGTTGGGTTACGACAATACGCAGCTCGGCAAGAGCCTCGCCGTTTTCGTTGAGGGCGAACAGGCTCGTCCGCCCGGACTTTTTGCCGAACACGAAAATTGTACTGCTCGACGGAGCTTGATAATCGGCAATTGCAGGGTCGGCGACAAAAATGGTCGCCGCCGGTGCGCTCAAATGCACCGTCTTTCCCTGTGACGAGGTAATATTGAGCGTGCCCGTGGTGCTGCCGGGTGCCGCACGTGGCATCTCTCCTTTGCCGTCCCGCTTGGTCTCGGCTGAGGCCGCAAGCGGAAACAGCAAAGCAAATCCGCATAGGAGGTAGCAGAGACGATTGAGAGCGGCAGAGCGTTGTGGGTTGGTGATCGCAGGCGGCTGGGTAGCGCCGGCGGCATTATTAAGGACCTTCAAGCGATTGTTGCCTTTAAGTGACGCTGCTAGGCAGCCGATGCTGTGCCAACGAGTTCAAGAGTGTAACCGACGCCGCGCGCGGTCTTGATTCTGAGCGTCGCACCCGCCTGGTTCAAATGCGCGCGTAAGCGATAAATCCCGACTTCCAGCGCATTGGTCGAAACCTCGTCATCGAACGCGTACAAGCTATCTTCCAGCGAAGCGCGCGGCACAGTGCGGCCGGCGCGATTGAGCAGATGCTCGAGAATGCACACCTCACGCCGAGCAATCCTCAGGATCCGGCCACCCACCGAGACTTGTCTGGCGATCGGATCGAAATGCAGATTCCCGAATGTCACGACCGGCGCCGTCATTTGCGTTGACCTTCGCAAAATGGCCCGCATGCGAGCGATGAGTTCGTCGATCGACACAGGCTTGGGCAGGAAATCATCCGCTCCCGCATTGAAGGTCGCGATCCGGCGGCTGAGATCATTGAGACTGCTCATCATCATTGCCGGCATTGATCGTCCTTCGCGCCGCAACTGCTTCAACCAGTCCAAACTATCCCCATCCGGCAAGACGGACTCCAGCAGTACGAGGTGGTAGTTTGCGCAATCCAGCGCGGCTGACGCCTCATCCAGCGTGGGCGTCACGTCCACCGCGAACCCGCAATTCACGAGCGTTGCCTTCACAGCGCGGCCAAAGTCCGCATGATGATCAACCAGGAGAATTCGCATCCATCGCCTCTCGTCCGTCCTCGGCAAGACTTGAGCGTGTTAGGGTTGACCAAGAGATCCGGCGACTGGATGCTGCCGGTCTGGCATGAATTCGAAAAGCCGTAGACGACCCGCAAGAGCTTGTTGGCAGGCGACCGATGCATGCGCATCCATTGACATCGGATATGTGACGGCTCGCGGCGGGTCGCCTGGGCGGGCGGCGCAGCTCAACATATCCGTTATGTTGGCAAGAGCTCTGCGATGACTTACGGGGTTGAGAGCCCTGGCGGCGCACTGATGCATCTGTGGGCGGCACATAGCAATGCCTGCATGCGCTGCGCGAATGCTAGCGGTAGTGATCGCGCGAGACTGCCCCAGCGAAAGCAAGGCACGGGCGAGATCAGCTGTATTTGTCGTCGAACAGGCTTGCGAAACCGACATTGAATACTTCCCAGTTCGTCTTGATCCGCGGTCAGTCTTGCGAGGCTGTTGGCCGTAGTGCCGTCAAGTCGCGGCATTGCAAGTGTTCCGCGCTAAAGACACTTCGCGCGCTATGTGCCGGCCAATGGGGTGTAAAAGGCCGAGATGCGACGAAACGATCAACGCGTCCTTCGGGACAGACGTCCTCTCGTTTGCCGGCGTTATCCAAGTAAGATGTCAACCGTTCCAATGCTCGGTCGCTTCCGAGGCGTTCTCCGTCCCAACTGAGCTAGTGCTGCCAATGAAGGACAAATTACGTGCGGCATTGCTGTCGTGCCTTGTCTGAGGCGGCGACGCCGGCTCCATGTCGTCGGATCGGGTGCACGGCTCAGGAACTCTGCCTTTCGTCGGCATAGGCGAAACAAAGACTGCCCGCGTTGTTCTCGCGCGCTGGATCCAGGTCTGCCTGCGAAGACGGCGCTTCGCCCAGCCCTCACAGAGCAGATGAACGATGCAAGCTCTAAAAAGGAGGAGTTGGGTAGTGTGATCAACCGAATCGGCCGAGCATTGAGTTTTTGAGACGTTCGCAATTGTTGGTACCCGTCAGGAAGAGTTCACACGAGCGGACTGTGTCGCGAGACTGTCGGAAATCCTACAATCTGACGCGAGGTGAGATTCAAGTGCAATTGAATGCTCTTTGTCGGGGTGCCTTCAGTTTGGAATCGTTGTGAGGCAACGGCGACACAGTTCGACCATGCCGTCGAACTGCGCGCGGCGGTCCGTCTCGCTGTGTACAAAGCCGTGAGCATTCGTCCGTCCAATTAAACGTCTCGCAGAAGCGCTATTGAGTGCAGAAGAGGCAGGCGCTCTTGGCAAGCGGGGTAAGCCATGACACCAGGAGCGGGGCGATCCGATCCGCCTCATGCGTGTCAATTTAGCGGGGAGACCGTGGCGAGAGGTGGACGTCCACTTGATGAACAGGAAGCAACGTTCGAGGTGAAGACTGTCGATCGCTCGAGCCAAGTTGTTCGGCAAGGGATTGAGGAGAGAATCGATTGCCAGACGTCATCTTGAATGCGGCCTCCTTATATTGCGATCGACTATGAGCCTCTTAGGCGCGCTCCGCAAAATCGATTGTTTTGATGGAACGCATCCAGGTGACGGATCGGCTGTCTTGTAGCAGCGCGGCTTATCGCGGGGAGCGAATGCCCGATGCGATCGCGGCCGAAACACCTGTTGCTTGACCGCGCGGCCAATTTCAGACCGAGTACAGAGAGGGACGCAGCGCGTTCAGCGGCGTAACTCCACCAAAGCCGCCAGCCAGCCGTGAGCTCGTATGTCGTTCGAACTCACAATGTCCAAGGCGCCGGGATGCTCCAACGAGCGCGCACAGGAGGAGGATTGTCCGACATCCTCGCGTCGCCGGAAGTGCATCTTGTCGGAGACCCAACCGCTCTGCCGCTCGACCGGCGAGTTGATCGGGCCGCCGGTCGCCGCATAAGCTTAAGCTGTTCTGCGTGTGCGGAGTTGGTACGCCGCTTCAAGGTCTTTCTTTTGGGAGTTTGGGTGCTTGAAAACCAACGAACCAGCCCAACGGTTTGGCCGAGAGACCATCTACTCATTGCTCTCGCGCTTATAGGGATTTTCTTCTCTGCCGGTGCGGTAGCTTTCCAAGTTTCCGCCCAAGAACAGGCGCTCGGTCTCTTTCGTTGGCGTTCTGCCAAGTGAGCACATCAAATCGACGTCCGCATCGATGTTGTCGTAGTCTTCAGCATTCATTCTGAGCGCAATGCTGCTCATCACGTCGTCTGGCGTCCAGACACTGTGCTTCGGAACAGTGTAGGTGTGCAGTGCGTTCGCATTGTTGGCGATCGCCCTCGCCCAATGATCGCGAGAAACGGCGAGTTTCGCCGGATCTTCGACCAACGATACGAAGGGTGATGTTGTTGTCTTGCCGCGCATATGCCAGCCAGCTTGGCGCGCCCGGTCAATAGGATACCGCTCTGGATGATCTCCAATGGAAGAATGATCCCGAGCCGTGTTGCGAACATGCAATATGGCGCTTGTGTTTTCGTCCGTATGCGGCTTGCAGTCACTATTCTGATTCTGAAAACGCCGCAGTGTGACATAAGACGACCTCACGACGTCGTCAAATACGCCGTCTCGGTCAATGCTAGGTGCGCTCGCCGGTGACCAGCGCGCCGCCTGCTGCACGGCAAGGTCGATCTCATTGCGAAGCACTTCAAGATTGGCACCTGTCAGTGTTGCTGCAAGCTGAGCGCGGGCACTGACAAATGATGGGGCTGGGCAGCTACCGGGTTCCGAGGCGGCCTCGCCTGGCGCAGACGAGGACGTGGCAGTCGCGGAATTTGCCGCTAAGCAGAGTGAAGGCGGCGTCGGGTAGGCCGAATCGAGGTCGTCTATATCCAAGTCATTCAGCTGCTGCTCGAAGCTTGCTTGATCTTCGGAATTGTGTGCCGTTGCGCTGCTCTCGGCGCCAAGCTCATCCTGTTGTCCATGGACGCGGCGCGCCTGCTGTACCACGTTGTGAACCTCAAAGGGAGTGTCCACAGCATTTCGTGGATCAACGTTCATATCTCTCTCCCTTCGAAGTGCCGGATGCCAGCCTAGATTGTTGCAGGCGCAGCTTTCGAGAAGCTGACAGACCAGAGAGGGCGCCATTTAGTTTCAGCTCTTGACGGAGTCGAATTGAGTCAGTCAGCATGGCGAACAGCCAGCCGGAAGGAAGTCGCGCGAAGCGTCGGATCAAAATCGGTGCTGCCGTTTGCCTCCTGGCATTGGTGTTCGATTGGGCTGCTATTGGATGCCTGAGATTGTTCGGATCGGCACGCCAGGACGCGCCCACCACTTCATTGTGGACGCGTGATCTAAGGCAGACAGCCCGTGCACAGCAAGATGGACGAGCCGGTGCTTGAGGTGGCGAAAGGCGCGTTCGTAGATCGTCTACTTATGCAGAGGCGAGAACTACATTCTCTCGCTCGAGAGGCCTGTGGCGGACCAGCGCAACCGGTTTGGTTTGCTGTTTCCAAGCGGACGACGCTGGATCAAGCCGGTCTAGTCGACGCGCGGGAAGCTAAGCCACTTCCGCAAACCTAACATACGAGGTTGTGATGTCGGAATAGCCATTACAACGTCTTGCGCGTCGTTGCGACAGGCTGCTTTGTACGAGCGCGCTTGTTGTCTGGAATCAGCCAAACGCATCGCGAGCATCACGACTTGGAGGCCGCAATCGGCGGTACTTATCGAGGGAGAAGAGCATATGAAGGTTACTGGCCGAGGACTAACGATCCTGTTGTCCTTGCTTTCGGCCGCGAGCGCGCCGGCAAGAGCCGACGACCCCTCGCCGAAATACACTGAAGTACTCAGAGCCCTCCAAGCGGGGAAGAATGTGAAGCTCATCCTCGATATGACCCACTGTACCAACGCGGATGGTGGCAAACCTGCGTCGGCGACGCAGGCCGGTCTGGTCATCAATGCCTTCAGGGTGACCAGCCAGAGCGGCATCAGCTTCGCCAATGCTCATCAAACGGTCGACAGCTCCGGACATGCCGTGACCGAGTACATCCGCCATAGCCTTAGCCGCGAAGGCAAGCTGACGGTGCGAGCCTCCAAACTTGTCGTCGGGACCACCGAACTCGCGAATCAAGGCGAATTCATCTGCGAAGTGCCGGATGGCGCAAAGTTCATCTGGTAACGAAGAGCACAGAGCAGACGGGCGCTTCGTAGACTTGATCCTCCATCGTGTGGACAGCTTCGCCGGGCATGATACGGATCTTTTCGATCGTCAGGACTGCCAGACTCTTTCTAGCCGTCTTTTCGTCAGGGAAGGATCAAGTTGCCTGAACTTGTTGCTCAGCTAACTCATGAATGTCGCCGATCTCCATTCGATCTTTGAGGTGGAAGATC
The DNA here is from genome assembly GCF_000011365.1 of Bradyrhizobium diazoefficiens USDA 110. Taxonomy (GTDB): domain Bacteria; phylum Pseudomonadota; class Alphaproteobacteria; order Rhizobiales; family Xanthobacteraceae; genus Bradyrhizobium; species Bradyrhizobium diazoefficiens. Next base: position 2,001,863 of record NC_004463.1, read on the forward strand.
GGCGGCTCATGCAGTCGTCGTATGGGGCTGAGCCAATACCTCTCGGTTGAACGTCCAGATGATCTCGCTACGTCCGCGCGCTGCCCGCGGCCCTCGTGAGAACATCATATTTAAGCGGATCCAGCCAGGGCCGGCGTTGTTGACGCTCCCCCTCGCCGGGCAGACGGACCGGAGGATTATAGCATGAACGCTGTTTTCGACTTTTCCAAGCATCGGAAAAGGCAAATCACCCTTTCCGGAGCCTGCGTCATCAGCCTTTTGCTCCTGACTTTTTGTACGGATTCGATGCGCTGGCCGTCCGAAAGTCGTCCAGATTCCCACCCAGAAATAGTACCTCACGCTCTTCGGTTGGGGTAGCACTCACCCATGCCAGATCGGGTTCATCATTTTCGGTTCCATCCTCGAGAATACTGACGATGTCTTCCGCCGTCCAAGTTGTGACCCTCGGCACCGTGTAGGTGTGCAACTCATTCGCGTTTTCCGCGATGACTTTGGCGCCAAACTCCTTGTCGTCGTCCGGCGAAACGAGCAGTAGTGAGGCGTCCTCGGACAGTGACACAAAAGGCGAAGAATTGGTATCGCCCCTCATGTGCTCTGCCGCTGCGCGGCCCAGATCTAGTCGTTGGCCTCCCCAGATATTCCAGGGAGCTTGCTCGTAACGCAAAGCCGCCATGGAACGCAAATGGGCCATCGCGCTTTGACGGTCCAACACATGTGGCCTGCAGTGGCTGGCGTGGTTTTGAAAGCGCTGCAGCTCCGTGTATGACGATGCCAACACGTCGTCGTAAACGCGGTCACTGTCGACGCGATAGGCTGACGATCCAGTCGCTCTTGGCCATTGTGCTGATCTTTGCGCAGCGAGTTCGATGTCTCTTCTGAGTTCCGCAAGGTTAGCGCAAGTCAACGTTGCGGCAAGCTGACCGCGCGTTCTCACGAACGATGCAGCCGCGCACCGTTCGTTCTCAGGGATAGCTTGCGCTTTCTTGTTGCCGTCCGTTACCGTCGGGTTCGATCCAGCCGCGGGTGAAGCTAATGATGCGAGGATTGGCTGAGCCTCTCCAAGCCGATGCTCAAAGTCTGCTTGCGCCGTCTCTTCCTGTTGTGGATCGAGGTTATGCATCCGAGCCTCGGATGGGTTGACGTTGTCAAATGGGGCCATTCCGGTCTCCTTTTGTCGGCCTTCAATATCGTCATGCAAAAGTTGATCAGATCAGGAGCAGGAACTGAGACGGGCGCAGTTTGTATAAGATGCACCGGTCTGGTTCTCGAACGTTCGGTGTTGAGGCGTGCGGCAGGCCCCTGACCGGCAATCCAGCTCATGCTTCTCGTCCAGATATTTGTGTTCGAGTCGGGCTCCAGTCCGGATAAAGATGCTGTTATGCTAGAAAGCCTAGCTGTCGAACAGCTGACCAGACCCAATTGCTTGAAGAAAGCCCGTGGCCATTGCGTCTGTGCCGGCGAGCCTGTTGTTTATTGCGGAGCAGAGTTTTGGCGAGATGGGCCATTGTCGCTCTCCGCTTCATGGCAGTACCGTATGAAAGGTTATGGGGAAGCAGCCCGGGGGAGGGCCCGCTTACCGTAAGCTTGAGCCGCATGGGGCAGCCTGCCTGGACTAGCTTGCATCGGCTCCCCGTGAAGGACTTTGAAAAGCTCTTCAAGAAGCTGCTGGGGATACTAACGCCGGATCATGCCGCGGCCATCGGGCTCTGACCGGGCCGCGTGGCATGAAGATCCATTGTTGGGAATACTGATGCGATGGATCGCGTCGGCGCGCCGAGCGTTAGTCGCAAAACAAGCCACGGGGGTGCGACTTCGATCGGCCCAACTCGTTCTCCCATAGATGGACCCGTCGGCTCGCGGAGCAGGCCTAGCCGATCGCGAGCTTTGGCTAACCAGGAGGCCGGCGATCCGCAAGTGTCGAATTGCAATTGATCGATTGCGTGCCCGTAAGGACTGCGGCTCTTGCCCTCCTGCAACCGAAGTCGGAATTTTTGCTTTCAAGGTGGCGTAGCGACCATAATGCGGTTTCTGTCAGCGGGACCGTGTTTGTCAGAATCAGAACATTCTGCGCCCATGTGGAAATTACGCTGCCGATTTAGCTCGACAATTCCGACTGATGCGGCTGGCACGGTTGTTGCTGCCGATGAGGTAAGGCCAGGCTGAGTGCAGAGCTAGGTGAACGATCACTGTTCCGCCCGCAAGCCGCGGGTCCATTCCGAACAAGAAGAAAGACCTAGAATGTTGCGCATTCGGGTTAATGGAGAGTGATGTGGAGTGTCGAAGAGCTGGCGAAAAGAAACACACTTTCGGACATATCAGCGCTGCCAAACAACGGATCAGGGTTGGTGGGTGTGGTAGACAATTGCACCGATTGGCAGTGGACACGCATGACAAGAATTCGGCTGACGTGGTCAAGCGTCGGCCGCCGCGGACAGCGACATGATAAGAGTCTCGTCGACACGTCGTGTCACCAAATCCCCGGCGAGTTCGCCACAAAGCCCGCAGCCTGCGTCCATGCCAAGCACAAAGAGGTCCTCGTAATCCTGGCAGTACGGAACTCTCGACATGTCGCAAAGGATCGGCGCTGATAGCGAGTGCACCGTGAATGAAGGGGCAGAGCACTACTCAGATCCGAAAGACAAGCTTTCATCAGATGGCGAGTTCGTTCGGTACTGGAGCCGGGCTGCCGACCGGCTGCTGGCGGTTGCTGCTGTTAGGAGGCGAACCGAGGAGGCAATCAGAAGGACCGGGATTGGCTTGCAGCTATCCTCCGAGAACCTTAGCGGTCATGACCTATCAGATTTCCCGCTGCGACGCTGTACCCTCAATCGCGCGCAGCTCTACGGAACAAAGTTGGATCGAGCAGATCTTTCTGAGGCGAACCTTATCTGTCCGGGGCTAGAGCGGGCAAGTTTCATGGGGGCCAAGCTCGATTTTGCCTATATGCATGCGATGGCAGCGCAGGTCTGCAACTTCGATGATGCCAGTCTGCGCAATGTAATCGATGCAACCGGCAGCCTTTTTCACGGTTGCAGCATGAAAAGAACACGCTTTGACAACGCGATGCTCAGCGGGCTCCTCGTTTACCAGTGCGACGCGAGTGATGCTGTATTCGACGGCGCGGAATTACAGGGCTCAACCATCAATGAATGCTTCCTCCCTTCAGCGTCCTTCCGCTTCGCAAAGCTGAGCCAGGTCACGATCACGAAGGCGCATCTGGCGGATTGCTCGTTCTTTCAGTCGAAGGGAGACTGTTTATCGATCGTGCGTCCCATCTCGATCGATGGTCTCGTCTTAGAGGGCGCTCATCTTCCGTATCTGAGACTCTCAAAGGTGAGCGGGCGGATTCGGGCGAGAGCCCTGAGCGCCCCATTCGCTGATCTTCACCTATCAAATCTTGCGGGAGCGGAGCTGGAACAGGCAGACTTGACCGAGGCGCGGCTTCTGTCCGTAGGCCTGTCCGACGCGAACCTCGTGGGTGCCGTGCTTACCGGTGCATCTATTCACTCCTGTCAGCTGAATGGGGCGGATCTATCTAGCGCATCAGGTGAAAGCATTTCGATAACAGAGAGCACAATGCGAGCGGCCAAATTCACCGGTTTTCGCGGCCGCTGCGCCTTTGTGCGCGACTGCGATCTGGAGCATGCGGACCTATCCCAAGCTTACCTCTACAGGTCGATGATCACCGGTGATCCGCCGCAATCAATGGCATTGAATCACGCAAATTTCGAGGGATCAAATCTCGTTCAGGCATATCTCGCCGCGGATATGACCGAAAGTAACCTGGAGGCAACGCGAGCCGCATACGTTCGCATGAACCAATCGTCCCTGCGCGATGCGAACCTGAGTGGGATATCGCCGTTCCAGGCCAGTTTCGTAAAGGTGGACTTTTCGGGCGCTAAGATAACCACTTTCGAGCCACCATTTTTCGCCGACCGTTGTCGGGGACTGCAGGTCGCTCTGGAGGGGCGGCAGCCGCGCGAACCATCAAGCTATCTGGCTGAATTCTCATCGGTGATCAGACGGGGTCGAGAAGGGTCAACCTGACTGCTTCGGAGCTGCAAGAACAGTGCGCGCGAGCTTTGGACAGTTCGTGCGGTGGTCGAGGTGTGAGAGGGCGTAAAACCTCTTTGGTGCTCGTTGGCGTGCGCGGCCCACGAGACGCTGGGCGGCGCGCCTTCCGAGATCCGAACGCGCCACTATTTTGGCGTTCAAAAAGCGGAGTAAGAAGATGCATCTGACAGGTCTTTCCGCAGGCAAGGCGTTCATCCGGGAGGTCGCGAGAACAGGTCAGACGATTGGAACGGTCCACACTCTCGGCGCCCTGCATCTTGGGCATGCAGAGCTGATTAGAAGAGCGGCATTGGAGAATGATGTCGCGATCGTCACAGTGTACCCGAACAAGATCCAGCTTAGACCAGGTGGGAGCTACGATTTCAATTTGGACGATGATATTGGACTTGCCCTACGTTCAGGAGCAACTGCCGTGATTTCGTCGAGCGACACCGAAATGTTCCCGGTCGGCTATCGAACGTATGTATCGCAAGGTGACTGTGATTTGCGTTTAGGGGGGCCTGAAACTTATTTGAAGGAAGCCGTTACTGGAGCAATCCGCTGGATCTGCTATTCGAGGCCAACTCGCAGTTACTTCGGCCTGAAAGATATAGGTCAGGCGATCCTGGTAAAGCGCGCCGTCGCAGACCTGCTTCTCGATTGCGAGATAAGGTTTGTGCCGACCGTGAGATACAAGAACGGAGTGCCCATTTCGTCGCGCTTGAGGCGATTTAACCGTTCCGAGCTTGATGAGCTGTCCTGTCTCTTCACGGCACTCAACCGTTCAAGAGAAGAGATCGCCCGAGGAGCGTCAAGCGTGAAGGATCTGGTCGCGTCGGCGACATCTCGGATAGAGTTTCGACAGTTTAGACTCGAGTTTGTTCGGATTGTCGACGCTGATAATTTCAAAGATTTAGAGCAGGTCAAGCTCCCATTCTTAATTATTGGGGCTGCAATGGCTCATGGCCTCACGGTTTCCGATAGCATCTATGTTCCAGATCAGGATACGCTCCTAAATGGTGCTCAGGATATCTGGATCGATTTGCCTAAGCAGTCGTAGCGAGTCGATTACTCATAGATCTTCGCCCGAAAAAGTAGACGGGGTTAGGTGGCTCTTAGCTCCATGTCGATTGGGGCGATATATGCGAGCGGAATGAAGCCAAGTTCGGTTGTAGGAGCCCTCAATGAAGGCGAAGTTTCGCGCTGGGCTCGCGCGGTAGCGCTCAGATAGCGATCGGGCAGCGCGATGACGTTCGTCGGCGGCCTCTGTTAGGGCGGCGCAGGACGGTGTCACTGGGAAGAACAGGACCTAGCCGCGGCAGCCGGACCAGCTCCTTCGCCGTCAGGGCAACGACAGCCACTATGTTGACGCCGATGCCGTTCCCGGAAACGGCGAGGCCAGCGGTGGTGACAGCTCTCAGCGATCCATTGAGTAGATGGAGCCGGAAAGTCAATGCGATCCTTACTGCCCGACATGGTAGGGCTGGCTAGCCGCACTTTGAGATAGTCTGTTCGGGTAGCTTGTCACAGCCAAACGCCACGACAGCTCAAACCGGTGAATCGTAAGTTTGGATCCGTAAGCTCTCGCGAACAAAATCTGCGGAGATGTTATGAACAGGCGATTGGAAATCCATAGAGCGGATGATGGATATATTATCCCGCTCAGCGAGCTGGATGTAAGCGAGGGCAAGCGCTTTCAAGACGACAGCATATGGGGTTGCTTCGAGCGGTTGCGAAGAGAAGATCCCGTTCACTACTGTCAAAATAGCGCTCATGGTCCATATTGGTCAATAACGAAATACCGGGATATCGTAGCGGTCGACACAAACCACCACGCGTTTTCGTCACAGCAAGGTGTCACCATTGTCGAGGTGCCTGATAAGCACTGGACCCCAAGTTTCATCAAGATGGGGCCTCCCCAGCACGCCGAGCAGCGCAACACGGTGAGTCCGATCGTCGGGCCGGAAAGCCTGACGAGGCTCGAAACCTTGATCCGCTCTCGGGTCCGGATGATTCTCGATGGCTTGCCGCGTAATGAAGTCTTCAATTGGGTAACCAAGGTCTCCATAGAGTTGACGACGCAAACGCTCGCCACGCTGTTCGACTTCCCATTTGAGGATCGGCGACTCCTGACCTATTGGTCGGACGCAGCTGTTACAACTCCTAAAGCAGGCTATGCCATCGACAGCTGGGACAAGCGAAGCACCATCTTGTCGGAGTGCCTGGACTATTTCACACGGCTTTGGAACGAGCGCATCAATGCCGAGCCACGCCTCGACCTGATTTCCTTGATGGCGCATTCACCCGTCACACGCCATATGGAGCCAACTGAGTTTCTTGGGAACCTCATTCTACTGATCGTAGGCGGCAATGATACCACGCGCAACTCGATTACCGGCGGCCTCCTGTTCATGAGCCAGTACCCCTCCGAACTGCGGAAACTAACTGACAATCCCAAGTTGATCTCGAGCGCCGTGTCTGAGATCATTCGATACCAGACGCCGATCGCACATATGCGCCGCACTGCTGCTATAGACAGCATCGTTGGGGGAAAACCGATCAGGACAGGCGACAAGGTCGTCATGTGGTACATCTCCGGCAATAGAGACGAAGAGGTCATTGAGAACGCCAACAGTTTCGTGATCGACCGCAAGAATGTGCGGCAACACCTCTCGTTCGGATTCGGAATCCATCGCTGTCTTGGCCGACACCTTGCGGAACTGCAGTTGAGAGTCCTCTGGGAAGAGATTTTGGATGGGGGATTGAAGATCAAGGTCGTCGGCGAACCCGAGCGAATTGCATCTAACTTCGTGCACGGCTATTCCGCTCTCCCCGTGCGGATTGAAGCTTAGGCCATGATCGGGACAGTCTCGACCGCCGGTGTGCGGTGGGTGTGGATTGATGTGAACTATCTTGGCTTCTTCAAACTGCGCAGATGAATGGATAGAAGCGAAGGTTCTGTCGGCAGCTATTTATAACCGGGCAGACGTTGAATCGCCCGTGAAGAACGATACGTGAGGCGAATGCTTGGTGCACGCGACTGTCATTTTTCTATAGCTGTCAGTTTTCTATAAGGGGGCGTCTGGCCTGTTCGCGTCTCAGCTGATGACACCGGAACTGACGCGGTTACTCCAGCAGCATGGAAGCTGCGATAGAAGTCGAACACAAGGCCGCATCTTCTTCCTTGCGCATCCGGATGAATGCTCTTGGTCAGCTAGTCGTCAGCCAGTCGGCCTATCCAGACAGGCTGCGCACCCTCAATTATCCGGAGATGAAGCATGAAAGGCATTGGCCGAGCTGGTCCATCAGAGCTTGAGGCCGCGGGAGCCGAAAGCATTAGGGAATCGAGCCGTTCGAGCCCGGAGTCTGGTCTCTTCCCTGGGGAACGCGATCAGTCCTTCGATGCCGTCGTAGGGCGGATACGGTCTGAGCCTGATGTGAGAGCGGCGACGCTTGCGAACCCGCCGCCAACTTCGGACGTAGCGGCGCCAACGAGGGAGGAGATAAAGGCAGCAAAGCGAGAATTGAGCAGCCTGCTTGAGGAACTTGAAGCTTGCCGCCGAGCGGCCGGGCATGCCCGGAACTTGCCGGAGAGACAAGATCTGATGGATCAGGTCGTCAAAGCAGGCGCAACAGTTCTGGCGTACTACGCCAGTCTGCCACCCGATTTGGCGCGCCGAATTCTGCCAAACGATCGGGCTCGCCGGCTCCGCGATGACACTGTGAGGGAGGCTGACGAATGTAATGAAGTGGCGACCCAGATTATCTACGAGCTGGAGGAGAGCAGAAAGAAAGCACAAGGCGTGCTCGACAGCCTCAAAGACATCGCCTCGCCTGCACAGCTGAGCCGCCTGTTTACAAGCGTTGCGAACCACTATGCAGCATGCATGGAGTTGTGGGGAAAGAAGGTGCTGCGCTGTGAGCGGATGCAGTCAGTCTGTGCCGCTACCGCCCACCTTCCAGGCAGCACGCCCGCCATGCGCACGGCCGAAGATGCCGCACTAAGGCATCATACGGGCTGGGCGCTCTTTACGAAGTGCATGTATCTGCAATCGCGGATCGCTCTCGTGGAGCTTTTAGTCAACTCGCAAGCGAGCACGTTGGAACCAGACGTGCGCGACGCCCTCATGGATGAGAGCGGGAGGGTGCGCCTGCTCGGGGCCTTCATCGGAGATGTTTTTCCGGCGTTCGTCTCGACGGCCCAAGCCGTTCTGTACAGCGATGGAGCGGCGCTCGAAGCGGAGCATCGCGCCGTTCTGGAAGGAGTCATGGAACGACTTTCGGAATTTGCATCGGGGCTGAGCGGCATGCTTGACAGCCTGAGGGGGACTGCAACGGAAACTGACCTTCCGTTGCCGTTGCTGGACCAGATCGTGGAAGCTGCGTGGGTGACGGCGAACGAAGTCATGCGGCTGCTGGCATTGCAGCCAAAGACGCAAGCCACGATTGAACCGCCGGCTTGGGCTGCGCTTCCGGATAATATTGGCCCAGCGGGCGGAGGCAGTCCGGCGCGCAGAACGGGCAAAGCAAGGCCCGCAGCAGCCGCAGGAGAGGGGAGTTCGACGGCCAGCCCCGCCACGCCGCAACTCGCTAGGCCCGATGCGGCGACGGCCCCGGCGGGCAAGGTCATCGTGCTCTCGGATCTCGGTACAAAGAAACTCGCCACTCCGGAGCAGGCACGCGCGTCATCCGCTGCGGCCGATAACCTCCAGATGTGGATGGCTCCGCCATCCAGGAAAGCACTGCCGGGATTACTTGAGCGATTGGACCAGCTGCTGCAGTTCGATCTGCCGGCTCAGCAAAGCGCCGCCTCGCAAGCTCGCCACATGAAGCCCGAGGACGCCGAACACGTGTTGGATGTCGTCATCAAGCGCATGCAGACGCAGTCCTCCGAGATTGAGGCCTGTGTAGCCGCGCTGGAGGAGCCTCGCCGGCGAGGCCTGCTCACGCCTGCGCAAGTGCCTGAAGTGCACGAAAAAATAGTCCGGCTGACAAGGATGTGGTCCGAGGTTCAGGGACAGGCAAGCTCATTGAACGCGCGAAAGGCAGCAATCACAAGCGATTGCACGAAGACCTATGCGTTTCCATCGCAAGAATACCTAGAACAGTTGCGGGAAGCGGGAGAACTGGCGTCAGTGGATCCACCGCACGCCTTGAAGGGAGAGCCGGGGACGCTATTCGAAATCAAGCTGCAGCCCAGGGCGCTGCGCAGCGGTGCGATGCCAAGGCCGATGTGGGTGCACATCCATACCAAGCGCCCGGTAAATGCCTGGCAATTGGCAACGCTGGGCGATCGCGAATTCGCCGCTTGCCACGTCAAGTCCGACGAACAGCGCGGCTACAATCGGCACTGGCAGAGCGCTCGAGCCGCCGAGGGGCACGACAATGTCGTGATCCATCGCGGCAGGCTCACTCCTGTGTTCTGCAAGTCCTTGTTAAGCACCGCCGCTGGCCAGCCGTGGCAGCCCCTCCCCGATCCGGAGCACGCTTCAGCGCAGATGGCTCGACTGGGGATCCGGTGAGGTATCGTCTTGCGGCGGTGAGCCATCCGGTGACAGCGCTCATGCCTCCATCGGCTTGGCGGACTGCCTGAGCAGCGCCGAGCCCCATCAAGCTCTATCTTACAAAAGCATGGAGCCTGGAGAGAACACTCCTTTCGGGAGGGTTATCAGCCCGCAGTCCGGAGGATCGCCAATCGGCGCGCAAGCAAGCTTGCCATTGCGGGGTGTGGCGAACATCGGCGCTCGGATGAGAATGTAGGCCGCTGAGTGTTGCAAGACGGAAAACTTTGTAAAAGAAGGGACTTGAGCTGACAGCGAGTGCTTTGTCGCGGCAGGTGTCCGACAAAGGTTTCATGTGCGACCCCACGCAGCCGGCAACAATTTTTCTCTCGACAGAGCACTTGCGTCACGCAAAGTTTGCATCGGCGTCTTGCCGTAGCACCAGCGCCCCTGATGTGGGCGCACCTCATTGTAGGCAGCGATCCACTCATCGAGATCGCTCTGCAAGGCAGTGATGCTCGGATAGATCTTCTTGCGGAACACGACGCGATAGAACTCCTCGAGCACGGTGCGGTGGAAGCGCTCGACAATGCCGTTGGTCTGTGGGCTCCTCGTCTTGGTGCGGGTGTGATCGATGTCTTCGACGGCGAGGTAGAGCTCATATTCGTGATGCTCCGGATTGCCGCAATACTCGGTGCCGCGGTCGGTCAGGATCCGGTTTAGCGGGATGCCCCGCGCATCGAAAAACGGCACCACGCGATCATTCAACAGTTCGGCCGCCGTGATCGGCGTCTTGCGATCATACAGCTTGGCGAACGCCACCTTACTGTAGGTGTCAATGAAGGTCTGCTGATAGATCCGCCCGACCCCCTTCATGTTGCCGACATAGAAGGTGTCCTGCGCACCGCAATAGCCGGGGCACTCGCTCTCGAACTCGCCGTGCGCCTCCTTCTCGGACTTGGCCCTTTCCAACGCAACGAGCTGGGCCTCGGTCAGCACCAGGCCGTCCTGGGCCATCTTGGCCTCCAGCGCCGTCAGCCGCTTCTTGACGTTGGCGAGGTCGTGACGCAGCCACACCGCCCGCACGCCGAACGGGGAGATCGACAGGCCGCGGCTCCTGAGCTCATTGCTGACCCGCACCTGACCCCAGGCCGGCTGGTCGATCCCCAGCTCAACGACGGCTGCCTCGACCTCCGGCGCGACACGGTTCTTCAGGACCGGTTTCTTGCGGCTGATCTCAATCAGCGCCAGCTCGCCGCCCTTGTCGTACAGTTCCTTGAACCGGTAGAAGCTGTCGCGGCTATAGCCCATCATCCGGCAAGCCTGGCTGACGTTGCCGAGCTGCTTGGCCAATTCCAGCATGCCGACTTTCGCGCGAATGACTTCTGTTCCTGGGTCATGGTAACGTCTCCCTGTGAGACGCCGCGGGCTGCGCGGGAGCGCCCTTTGGGTGAGCGCTCCTGCTCGCCCGCAGCTCCATTCCCTGCCAGTTCAAACCTTGCCGTCAGATTAAGTCGAAACTTCTACAGACCATGACATATTCCATGTCCGGCTCGTCTGAGACCGCATCAAACATGCGCTTCCAGACGCCCGCCTTCGCCCAGTCGCGAAAGCGCGTGTACGCAGTTATCCAGTTGCCGAAGGCGCGCGGAAGATCGCGCCACGGACTGCCCGTGCGGGCAATCCACAGCGCGGCTTCGACAAACAGCTTGCCGCTCCGGCCGGGATCGCCCGGCTTGCCAAGACACAGCGGCTCCATCTTCGCCCATTGGGCGTCAGTCAAAACGAATCGGTCCATCCCAAGCTTGAATCACAACCAAGCCAGGATGAGAATCCTAATAAAAAGCCCAATTCTAACAATCTGCCAAAGTAGTGTTAGGGCGCGGATTCATTAAGGCGCAGCCATAGCCTGACTGACGCGAGTTGAACGAAGGCAAGGTAGTTGTCCTGACATCTGCTCCATTTTTTGATCTTCGCATCCAATGCCGGCGAGCCCGGGTGGATGGTCTCGTTGCTCGATGAGTTGGCCCGACACTTCTCGAGACGCCTACGAAGAAAACGGCCAACGAAACCCTCCTCACCCAGGCAACCCGGAAAGATCCCGAGCCATTCTGATGGCGAGGACACAATGACGCTGGCGCCTGCCATAGGCAATCCGCTCCTCCCGCCCGGGCGGGAGTCGAAAACTCCGGCTGGAAGCCGGGGTTTTCTTTTGTGCTATTATAGGCACCAGCTCTCGTAAACCGCCGCCAGTACAGTGCACCTCACGGCTTGAGCCGAATTGGCTTGGGCTTCGCTCCGTCCAAGGCTCGATCGTAAGCCGCAGGTGTCGGTTGGTCTGCGCTCTGCTCCACCTCAAATGGATTGGTAGAGATCTCACGTCACATGAAGTCTCCATCCGAGTCGGGCTCTGATGAAGGTTCATCATCGCTCGACGCTTTGGAGAGATACATCGAAGAATTGGTTGCGCGCTGCCATTCACCATCCCTATATCTCCACTGTTTGGACTGGGTGGGATCAAGTACCATATCATCGGGATCCACATGAACGAAGCCCAGTTGTTCTGCACGGGCTCTCGCTTCGTCATTGGCAGGACGCCAGTTCACTAGCGGCCGTTCGCCGTCTCGCCCTAGTTGGTGCTCGAGCAGAATATCGCCGGCGTTACCGACGAGCGGATGTGCAACCTGAAAATCCACGATTGATGTGACATCAGTCCGTCCGGGAAACAGTTCTCGCCACCGCTGGCTGGTGAAACCAGTCGCCATAGGAAATCCGGCTTCCGTTCTTTGGAGGCCGACGCTCGTATTTCCTAGTTGATAGCTGTAGCCGTTGTTGCACCTTTACTCGCGTCGGATCATCCCCGAAACGACCCGTGATCGCACCTACCAGGCTTGGTGGGACGGCAAGGGTAATGGGCTGCTGCGGGCAGAACTGCTTGTGGTTGTCGCGTCTGCAATTGCCTGAGAAGAGCTTGGAGCCTGACGAGCTTGCAATGCGTTATGCCGAGAAGACCCCGTCCAATGCCAGGAAATGCCTGACGCACGTGCGAGGAAGAAGCAGCAGCACCGGGCGCGCCGAGGAAACCATGCACGAACTTCAGCCGCAGCTAAGAAAAGCGATTGGGCATGGCGGGCGACACCAAATCGGAACGGTGGGCGAGATCGAGCGGAAACCAGCACACCCATGGCATTCCCCATCCTTCATTCAAAGCTCCTGCATTCTTGAAGAAGCCAGCAATCCTGAGAGTGCGACGAATCTGTACGATATCGATCAATCGGAGAGCCTGCAGCGAAGTCCGTCCAAGATTTCACGGACGTCTCCTATGGTCACGTCTCCGCGCCTGGCCGTCGTTCGAGTCGGCGCGCATCATGTGCACATGCACAAACCTCCTAACAATGCTAGCCCGTCCTATTCGTGAGAGTGCGGCTTTGGGGCCCGATTGATGCGGCCGAACATCTTGTCTGACGAGGCGCACAGGATTGCCTTCGGCTTTTCACCGCCTGACGACCCGTACTTTGCAACGCGCTTGAGGTATAGGTTGGGCGAACGGGGGGCGGACGCCCCGCCGGTCAAGGACCGAGCGGCAGCAGCGCACCTGGCAAGCAGCGGATCAGGTCGGCTTCCGGACAGGCCGCGGCGAACGCAAGGCGAATGCGGCTCGTGGTCTCGACCACACGGGCAGCGATTTTCAACAGCCGAAGACGCAGCGTCGCGAACTCGGCAGCGGCCAATTCCCGGACTTTGGGAATGGCCTCGCGCACGGTCAGCATCAGCCAATAAGCGGCCGTATGGAGCACGAGACGGACCTGGTTGGCGAGCGCCGAACGGCAGCTGGTGCGGTCGGAGGCGAGCTGTGACTTATGCAGCTTGTCAGATTCTCGGCTTGGCCGCGCGCGCAATACAGGCTGTCGTAGATCCACTCGGCCGAGCCGACATCGAGGCTGGTGACGACGAAACGGATGTCGAGGCCGAGCATCGCCGCCTCAATACGGGCGACAGTGCGCCGTTCGCGATCCCAGGACTTTGCCTTGTGGCGGGTCTCGGTATAGCCACGCAGAACCGGCAGGTTCTCGATGGCGCGTCGGGTGCGGATGTCGTCGGCGACCTCGTCGACTTTTCTGGCGAGAGGCTTGGTGCCGGACAGACCGAAGATGTAGTCGATGCCGTTGGTCTCGCACCACGCCATTGCCTCCGGCCGGGCATAGTGCCCGTCGCCACGGAACGTAATTTGCGTGTTGTGCCATCGCGTGCGGATATGCCGTACCAGGCGGCGCAGATGGGCACGCACCTCGACGCCGCCCGGCGTCTTGCCGGGCCGCAGCACGACGGCCACGGGCCGGCTCTTATCCGTGTCGTAGACGTGGATCGACCGCCATCGAAGGCAGCTGTGACTTTCTTGGCGTGAACGGCTGGAAACGAGGATGGCAGAATCGTATCATCGGTCATGGCGGGCGTGGTTTAAGGTGATGGGGTGGCTTCGCAACCGAATCCTACGCCGCATCAGCGCTTTACACCACGCTCGCCAGCCCTCAGGCGCACTCTTACGAATAAGACGGGCTAGCGCTCCATCTCGCCCATAAGAATTTCATCTGAGACGTATCGTGGATTGGAAATGACAGTCCGCATTTCCGCATTCTTGCCCTCGTCCGCAAACCGGAATCCCTTCTTGTAGAAAAATGCTGAAGCTCCTTCATCTTGAGAGAGAAGGGATAGCTTGGAAAGGCCCGCGGACTGCCTAGTATGATCGGCGACTTCAATCATAGCCGTCCCGACCCCTTTGTACCTCGACCGGCCGAGATTTTCTATGCTGAGAATTCGCAAACTGTTGCGCCCCGGCGCCACGGTCATCGCTCCCACCTTATTGCGTTCATTGGCATCAGTAAACAAAGAAACACTTTGGGCGTTGCCAATATTGCTACTTACTCTGTGTAGGCGGACTGACACACCTGTCCTCTTGTCAAAAGCGGAAGACGCTGGTCCAGCAGCTAAAGCGGCCGTAAAAGCAGCACCATCTGCGCCAGAAGTGCCGGCCAGCGCATCGCGCTGCTGGTCCACACTTTGCCCGTCGGAGGGCCAGTTGTTGTAATTGGTTCTCATCACAACGAGCTACTATTTGGACGAGCTGACAGAAAGCTGACAAAGCCGACGCATGAGCCGGTCCTTTACGAATAAGACGGGCTAGCGTAATGATACTCATCGTAGGATGGAACATGCGACATATTGTTAACTCGATCGTCCATGACGACCACACTCCTATGCCGGTTGCATTGTGTTTCAGGTCGTTAGACCTGACTCCGCAGATAAGCAGCTTAGCTGTCCGTAAGCTGACGCCGAGAAATTAACGGAAAACTAGGTGTTTGGCCCCGGCATTTCTGCAGCGGATTGAGTTTGAATCGTTCCGGCTGGGAAGTTCAATCCTGAATCCAAACAGACCCTAGTCGGGTGCTCCGAGAAATGCATCGACGGAGGTGCGACGAGCATCCGATCATAAGTAGGTCTACAGGTTCCGAGCGGGTAGACGGAGCGATGCGGTGATGGCCGAACTTATCCATTCGGTCGATAGATCTGATCAAGAAAATCAATTTTACCGATTGTAGCGTCGTCATATAGACCGTCACCACGGCTGGGGCTAACCTAGGGAAGCGATCTCCCAATGAAGAAGTCAGTTTTGGTGACGGCGAGCGCCCTCGCACTTGCGACCGCGGCGGTACCTCCATTTGCTGCAGAAGTTGCCGCGCAACCGCTCACCTCCAGCGTGCAGGTAGCCGATACATCGTATCCTCAGTGCGCCGATGACCCATTGAATGGTATCTGCGATCTGTTTTTTTGCTTGACCGATCCCGCGTGCGTGCTGCACTGACGACGGAAAACAATCAAGCAGAGAATGAGGATCGAGCCTCGTGCGGCCGCTGCTCCGTCAGCGGCCGCATCCTTATGCCGTTCGTTTACGCTGGCGGATGGTGCGAGCCGCGCCTTCTTGTTCTCTAAAGATGATCAGAGTCATTGCTCACTCCAGCCGGCGGGTGACGGCAGCCCGATCGCTCAACTGCAGCATCGGCGAACGTTGGGTAAACGGAGAAAGCCGTTTCAGACCGCGACGCTGCCGTTACGGCCGGAACTCCTTCACGATGTCAAGCTGCGCCAGTTTTCAGGATAGATTGCTGTTCGGGCTAGCCCCATACCGTGCTCCTGCTCGATGTTCGCATTTCGGACGTCACAGATGTCATCCTTACCTGTTCGGCTAAGCTACTAGGGCGGCGATCGTGCCGTTACAGATGTTCGTCTATGGTTTCGCTCGAAATTGAGTGGCGCCGTCTCCGGCATCATCACCATGGCAAAGAGCCCGGCCGCGCTCGCGAAAAGCATGTACCAGGCGGGCGCGAGTGCGCTCCCGGTCAAGTAGATCAGCCATGTGACGACCAGTTGAGCTGTGCCTCCGAAAATGCCTATGGCAAAAGCGTAAGTCGTCCCGAAGGCGCCACCACGAATGTTCCTGGGCAAACTCTCGGCCATGCTTACGTAGAAGGCGCTATACGGAACCGTTCCGATAAGGGTGAGCGTGCCGAGGCCTCCTAAAAGTGCGAAGGCGCTGCGGCTCTCTGCAATCCACAAGAATACCGGATAGATCATCAGCAACGCAGCTGCCTGCGGCCATATCATGACGCGCCGGCGGCCTGCGCGGTCGGCGAGCAGGCCGCCCAACAGCGCCGCAGCAATGCCTGCCATATTGCTGATGAGCGTGGCGCCGAAGGCGAGAGGCGCGGATACGTGGAGGGTGTTCAAGGCGTAGGTGGTCATATATCCCGTAACGTAAGTAGTGATCGTGCAGCTGGCCAAGATGACGAATCCCAAGCTCATGATGCGGCGAGCGGCGGGCGATCGCCTTACAGGCCGGGTGACCAGAACCGGCGCCTCCGGGCGGAGAAACGTTTCGGGTAGGACGCTCCGCAGCCAAAGTCCGAACGGCAAAGTAACGGCGCCGAGCAACAGCGCGATCCGCCATCCGTATGCATTGAGCGCCTCACTTGTCATGGTGAGCGAGAGTATTTCTCCAACCAACGCTCCAGCCGTCGCAGCGACCTGTTGGCTCGCGGGCTGAAAGGAGACAGCAAGACCGCGGGCTTTGGCTGGTGCCGCTTCCATCAAGTAGGCTGTCGTTGGACCGACTTCGCCTCCGAGAGCAAAGCCCTGCAGCAAGCGTGCGAAGATGGCTAGCAACGGAGCGGCAAATCCTATTGTCTCGTACGATGGCGTAATGGCCAATAATAGGACCGCGACGCTCATCATAGCAAAGCTGGCGGTCATGGCAGGCCGGCGGCCAACCCGATCCGAATAGGAGCCGAGCACGATGGACCCGATTGGCCTGGTCACAAAACCCGCGCCGAAGGTTCCGAGTGACAGCATGAGGCTGGCGAACTGGTCGGTTGCCGGGAAGAACGCCTGACCGATCTGTATTGCGAAAAAGCTATAGGTGCCGAAGTCGTAGAATTCGAGCATATTGCCGATGGTGGCGCCCAACACCGCCCGGCGCGTTAAGCCTTCGTCTGCCGGACTGGGGACCGGCTCCAGCCTCTCTCGAGTTAATTGCCTCGCCATCCTCAACCTGATCTGGAGCGCGAACCCTGGCCCGAACATTTCCACCAGACACCGGTCGCGCAAAGTTGCAGTCCGCTTGCCCGAACTCGTCCTTCACGGCCATTGCGCCTGTCCACATGTAGCCTGAAGCGCGTCGCTACAAACCTCACGGTAACGTCTGCAATAAGAATGCCTGCCTTTCTGGGCCGATTTGACTTCTGGTCTGATCCCAGGCCTGGCCGGTAAGAGGTAAGCGGAGCTTTTCTCCCATTTGATTGACTGGTTTCGCTTCGGCTTTCGCTCTGCGATCCTTGGCTTGTCAGAGAGCCGAGAGGAGACTGAAGGCGATGGAACAATCGGGGGAGGAAGCCGAAGCTGATGGCTTTGTGGGGAAGCTTACGCGCCGGACGCGTTCTGGATGCCGGTTATGGTCTGCGGAGATCAAGGGGCGCGCTGTTTTCGAGAGCATGAAGCCCGACGCCCGGGTATGTGATGTCGCACGGCGTTATGGTGTGAAGGCCCAGCAGTTGACGACGTGGCGCAGATTGGCGCGTGCTGGCCGGCTCGCATTGGTCACGGACGACGCGGCGGATTTCGTGTCGATCGAGCTGAGCGATCCAGTGGCGTCAGGCAAGAGCGAGGGCCCGTCGAGATTACGATTGGCAAGGTTTCGGTCCGCCTGGATGCGGACGTGTCGGCGGTGCGGATCGCGGAGATCGTGACTGCGATCGAGCGCGGCGCATGATCATTCCGGCGCAGGGACTGCGGATTGTGCTTGCTGTGCGTCCTGTTGACTTCCGGTGCGGGCACGACGCGCTGGCCGGTCTTGTGCAAAACACGCTTGGGCTCGATCCGCATTCGGGCCTGATCGTGGTTTTTCGTTCGAAGCGCGCCGACCGGCTGAAGATTTTGCTATGGGACGGCACGGGCCTCGTTTTGGTCTACAAGCGCCTTGGCCGCGATGGTCGTTTCGAGTGGCCGCAGATCAGCGACGGCGTCATGCATCTGACGCGCGTGCAGTTCGAAGCGCTGTTTGAAGGGCTGAACTGGAAGCTGCTGAGCGCATCCTCGAGGGCTTCGACGGCATCCTTCAGGTCGACGGATACCAGGGCTATCATCGGCTCGCACGGCCCAAGCGCAAAGGCGGCGTGCCGCTGCGGCTGGCCGCATGTTGGTCCCACTCAAGGCGCAAGATCATCGCAGCGACTCCGAAAGCCGGCTCACCCATCGCCGAAGCCGTTCTCGCGCGCATCGCCGCACTCTATGCGATCGAGAAGGAGATCCGTGGCGCCGACGCCCCGGCTCGGCAAACGACCCGTAACGAGCGATCACGGCCGCTCGTCGCTGAACTCGAGAGGTTTCTGCGCGAGCAAGCCGCTCGCCTGTCGCCGGGCAGCGAGATGGGCAAGGCGATCGCCTATCTCCTGAACCATTGGGATGGCCTCACCTTGTTTCTCGACGATGGTTGCGTTGAGATGGACACCAATCCCGTCGAAAATCAAATCAGGCCGCTGACTCTGACGCGTAAAAATAGTTTATTTGCTGGTCACGACGAAGGTGGTCGTTCATGGGCGCGCATAGCTTCGCTCATCGCCACCTGCAAAATCAACAGCGTGGAGCCCTACGTCTGGATGAAAGCGACGCTCAAAGCGATCGCAACCGGTCACCCGCAGTCCCGGATCGACGAGCTCCTGCCCTGGTCGTTCGGCCGCACCTCGTAATTCTCCGTCGTTGCCGCCTCCATACCCCCCGCCAGCGATTTGCAAACACGTTGATCAACAGACTGCAATCCCCACGCCAAACCTTTGCGAGTGGGACGCGAACGTCGCTTACGGTAAGAGAAATATGAGAACCTGGTGCAGTTGTCGGGCGCCGCAGACATTACGTTGCTGTGGCGGGTTTGCGACAAGACTGGCTGGCGCCGAACATGATCGACGAGGACGCGAGCCACCTCAGCGTCACGCGTTGCGTCCGCTCCTTAAACAGCCAGTCGGGGCTGCGTCATCGCCTAGACGATGCTGCCAATCAACGCGCCCGAGGCGGTCTCTTGCGCGCGAGCAAGATCACCATTCACCAGTGCTCCACTTTCCGTCGCGGCCGGATCGCCAGCGGACGGGCAAACCGCTTTCCCCCGAGCCGCTTGGGTCTGGCGACCATCAGGACCGAGGCCGTCATGCGTTCCGCGCCGCTCGCTTGCATCTTGGCTATCGCCCGAGCGAGCGCGTCGTCCAGGACGTGAGAAGGCCCAGCTGTTCGGCCGCAACACCGACGAATGCCGATCTCAAGTCGTTAGGTGAGCGCGAGCTTCAGAGTCGCCCATCTGGTCAACCATGTGGAGAGCTGCTAAGGCTAATCGATAGCGCCACACGCAGAAGCTAGCGTTTGTGTGCCCGGGCGGGCAAGCAAGAAACGGCTACGCTTCTTCGCCAGCGGACGCTTAGAGGAAGACGGCCATTTCAGCGGCGGCTTCGCCAACAATTACAACGATTTGTCTTAATCAGGACACGAGTGAATCCTCTTTTCCAACAACAAGGCGCGAGCGCCATCTGCATGACGCGTAGCATCAATAGCAGCCGGATAAAGTTGGCGGATCGTATTGCCTCATCTGACGATGAAAATCTCAGCTTGGCCGATGTAGCTCCGGCTGACGGCCTGTCCGACGTTGCATCATGGCGCGCAGGATCGGACGCACTGGGGACATCGCGGAGTGCGCATTAAACGCAGCGGCAGCCGCAGTCCCGAGATCATCGGCCAGCGCCGCACCTTTAGCCGTGCGCGGGATGATCGTCTGGGCTGCTTTGCGTCTGAGCGATTTCTTTCTTCATTTAATCAGGTGAACAGATCGCTCCGCTCTTGCCGGACTCTCAGATCGCGCTCTCGTCTGTTCTCGCGTTGGCCCGGCTATCGCGGTCATTCTGCTTATCGGACCAAGCATAGGCTCAAGTGCAGGCCAGAACAACTGGTCGCGGACAGAGATCGAAATGCACATGTTCGGTATGGGACTGGGGCTGGCTGCGGTCAGCGTCGCCTGACCTCCTAACGAGCTTTCCGTCAGATGAAACGATGCAGGACGCAGAGCTGCGCGCCGACCGCGAGTTGAGGTGGAATGAGTTCAGGATCGGAGATGATCGCATCAGACGTGGTAGATGCAGCCGCGAGTTTGTCTTTCTTCTTCGACCTTTGTCAGCTTCTCGAAAGCCAGCCTCTCTAACACTCGAACTTGGCCTCTTGATGACGAAGCTGCCCATGCCGGAATTCGTGACGAACTTCAGCTCATTCCCTCTGGGAGATATTCTAGAGGCCTTTGGTCTCTTAACAAAAAGGAGGGCTTTATGGCTCCAAGCCCGATCGATAATGCCCGTTCACCAGAATCACCGACAGCGCACGTCTGGACACAGGAAGATCATGATTTGTTCAGCGAGATCATGAATGAAGCTGGACCATCATCGTCTGCCGCACCTGAGGAAGCGGTAGATGTCTCCTTCGCCGCTCCCCAGAGATTTTCACACGGTTCGCAAATCGCCCCTGACTCGATGGTCGATAGGCTGTTCCACCGGGGTCTCTTGCCGGACTCGGACCAGCCGACAATGACCTATGAAATCCAGGGTCACCGCTACACGGCCGGTTTGGATGAGTGTAATCGCGTTCTTCTTGTTCATAACCCTGCGGAAGACCAAGTGCTTGGGGCCGGCCGGGCGGGGGTACCGGACTTCGGAGCCTTCTTCGCGGAGAACCGACGCTATGGAAGGCCGCTACCACAGCAATGGGCCACACCTGCCCTCATAGACAAGCTGCGCGAAGAAGGTTTCATGCCGACCGCCAATAGCCCCACGACCATCCATCTTAACGGACGGGCCTACAAAGCCGAACTAGCCGAAGGAGGATTCGTTAAGCTTACGCGGGTATGAGACCAACTTGACGGTGAGCCGATCGCGCTGGGTCTGAGTCGTGCGGTCACTTTGGTTGTCCTTACCTGGATAGACGGTTCATCGCTTAGCAGTGGATTGTTCGAGCCGCCAGCGGGTACGCATCATCGGGCCCGCTGGCAGCGCTCGAGATGCACGGTCATCCTGGCCATTCGTCTGCGTGGTGCCGACCTGTCATCCGGCCGGCAATATTGTCGCCGTGTTGCTTCACTCGAGGATGTTGCTGGCGCTTGACCGATACAGCTCCGGCTGTGGGCCAGTCCGAGGTTGCACCATTGCGCGCGGGATCGGAAGAACCGGGGTGCGTCGCGGAGTGCCCAAGGCACGCCGCCGCGCCCCGGTCCCGGGATCACCGGCCAGCGCCGCACTGTTAGCCGTGCGCGGGATGATCGTCTTCTCGGCTGCTTTGCGTCTGAGGGATCCCCGTGAGCGCTGCACGACGGTGTGCCGCGGCCGAACTGCTCGGGGCGGTGCTTCGCGAGGTGACCGAGAATTACCAGGGCAAACGGGGCTCGGCCGCAAGCCAGCGCTCGATGTCGGCTGGGTTCGGCAAATTGGGCAGAAACCGGTGCCCGTTGAGCACTTGCTTGGAAACGGCGGAGGCCCTGCAAGTGCGAGGCTGGATTGTCTTGGCGGACGCGAAGGTATTCTCAAGGAGGTGGCAGCAAAGATCGCCTAGCCGCAAGGACCGTCGCAAGTGGCGCAGTCGCTTTGCGTAGCAGTGGGATTGCGTGAGCGTATTTGTCGAGGAAATCGTGTCAATTTAACACTACCAAATCTGGGCGTTCTGCAAGCAGTAGCTCCACCGTAGAGTCACGCAAGATCGCATGCACATAGGCGTGTGCAACCAGCCTCAAAAACCGGAAAAGAACGTCATGGCGAACATCAATCTCAGCTCCCAATCTATTGCAGGTGCACGCGCCGGACAGCGAGCCGCCACCGCCCGGAAAGTCATTGAATGGCGAGCGCCGGCCCCGAGACGCCGAGGCTTCCACATGATCCACGGAATGAAGCCCATGGCGCGGATGCTCGCAGCAATTAGGCGCGGGCTAGCCTTGTCCGATCTTGACCGGTGCTGCGCAATCTGGTGGCTCTATCGTCTCCATTTCGGGTTCACCGGCGACGTGATGTTGGGGCTCGCCGCGGTCAGGATTGCCCAGGAGAGATCCCGCTGCGGAATTTAGGAATCGTGGGGCGCGCCTTCCATACGGGCTCGGCGCCCTGCCGCCGGTTACGTGTTTGGCTGGCGAGGAAAAGTGGCCGAATGCCGATTGCCTTTAGTCTCCCCCAGCCAATTGGGCCGCATTCACTTCTAGCGCCGAGGATCTGCCCGTGGGGGTGGCACCAAAGTGCAGGCAAATACGATGAGCAGATTGCAAAAACTGAACTTGCGCTCGCCCTTCACACGATCAGTAAGCTGAATTTGATGTCGGATGATGCTGCTCATGAAGGTCCCAGCAGGGGCAGACGACCGGGCCATAGCGGGGAGTGTAGGAATCAGGACGGTCTGGAATCCTTGGTCACGTCTGGTGATCGGGGGCAAGGACGCGCGGCTCGCATTCCATCTGGTGATCTTCTGCTGTTACATGAAAGGAAATGACCCGCGTGAGTTCGCGTGGCGATGCAAGGGCGGGTAGCTCGCCAAGCAATACTGCCCGAGTCGTTGCGCTGGATGGATCCTCGCGCAGAACCTCACCGACGCTGTGTACCCACGGCTTGAATTCCTCTGTGAGCGGCTCGTCCGTTGCAGACCGCCAGCCGTTCAACTCTCCCCTCGGTGAATAAGCCGTTGATCTTTCGCCAGGCACTTTGCGCCCGCCTCCGGCCGCCGCGCGATGAGACAACGGCCGCGGCTTCCCGGTCGGTCGGCGCCTTCGCAATGGTACGCGGAATCGGCTTTGGAGCGAATTCCGGGTCAACGGATCGAGCTCTTATCACCAGAAACGAGCTCCGGTTCGCGAGCGGAGTTGCGCTCGCCTTGTCCATGCGGGCGGTTTGCAATCGAAGCAAGCCGGTGTACAGGCGTGATCGCGACATAGTCCTCGGCGGCGAATGGGCGCCGAGGACTGGGGCCATCAGCGAACTTCAGAACGGCCCCTAAGCATCTGCAGTTTGGAGCCTCGTAACAGTGAAGCCCTTAGTTGAGCTTGTAAGACGCCTGGAAGAACGTACCCCACCGTTCCATGCTGTAGTTCGCAAATCCTAGCGAGCCGCAGCCGTTTCCGCAGTCCGCGGAGTCCGCTTCCTTTTTCGTCCACATGGCCCAATAGCGGCCTCCAACGCCTAGGCTGATATTGTTGGTGACAAAGTAGGACAGAAGGCCTTCAACCTGGACGCCGCCGCCACCATTGCCGTGTTGCTCACTAAAGGTGGTCTTTTTGCGCAAGAGATGATTATCGCGGCCCTTGAAGTCGGTCCAGGGCAGGTAAGCGATGTCCGCATTCAGGCGCCAGCGCTCGGTCAGCATAGTTTCGGCGCTCAAGCCGATTCGAGGCGCATTCCATTGAGTATCTTGGCTGCCAACGATCCTATCGTCGCTCGGCTTGATACGACAAAAGTCCTGCGGATTTGTGAGCGGAACGCAACCCCTCGAGTCTGAGCTCTGGCTGTAATAGGCCCAGCCTATAAATCCGCCGATCTTGTAGTTCGTACTGCGCAGGACATCGTAACCGGCGTCGGCCGTGTAATATGCAAATCGCCCGTTTGACTCACCTGAACGAGTATTTAGGTAGGGGTATCCCTCGTGGGGCAGCCAATCTTCATCGTTCGATTTCCCTTTGTTGAAGAACCCGATACCAAGGCTACTCTTCAAGAACACTCCCCAGGGACTGTCGACACGGCCGAATACCTCCCCCGAAAGTCCGTCCAGTGCATGATAAGTGAGCCTGGAAATCAGTATGCTGGGGTCTTCAGGCCAGCCATACGGGACTGCGCTTTGATCCCACTGGAATCTTCCCCGGCTCAGCCAGAGCCGCGAGCCCCCTTCGAACGACCAACCGGACGTGTAGGGAATGGGTGGTACGCTGCCGGCTGATCTCGCATGCAGCGGCGAATCGGACTTTGGTGCGGCTTCTGGGTCCGCACCAAAGTGGTAGTTCAGACCAATTTTCCCAATGTGATAGTTGCTGGACAGGCTGGTCGTGCTCGCCGGCAAAATCGTAGACGGAGATAACTTCGCGGTCGAAGCGGTCGCGACGCTCGGCCCGCCAAAATGCAGATAGTCATACTCGACGTTCACCGACCATGAAGGCGTAAGGGCTTGCTCCACACCGAGCCCGATGACGCCACCAACTTGGCCATAGTCGAAATGGGTTTTCTCCTGTGGCAGGTCGCCCCCTTCAAAGTTGTTGACGATGTCGCCTCGATTATTTTGCCAGGCTGCACCTGCCTTGAGATAGGCAAGCGTTTGCCCGAGCGAGCCGAAGGCGTAACCGATGCGACCGGTCCCGGTCGCAAAGAGGTTCGGAGCTGCGTTGCAGTTTGCGCTTACAATCAAGTCTGAGGCTGCGAGGCAGGTGTTTGAGCCGCTCGCGACAGCTGCGCTGGCATCCAGTTCGAGGCCGTACACCCAACTATTGTTCTGCCAATTGTAGCCGATTTGGCCACCTGCGACGAAGGAGGGAATATCGACGACGTCGCCGTAGATCGGTGGGCCGAACGGATTGGTGAAAGAGGTTCGACCGTACCCGCCGCCTACATGCCCGCCAATGTAGCCTCCGGACCAGTTCCACACCGACGGTGGCAGGGCTTCTCGCCCGAGGTTCGCCATAGATGTACCCGTTGTGGCGATCGCCATGGTCGCAGCCCCCAAAAAGAGAACTCTTGATCGCATAAAGATTGCCCTGAACTTTCCCGAGTTGTAGTCGCGCTCGCTAAGTATCGCCGCACGGCAAATCGTCGGAGCACCAGGCCCCCAATAACGAGCCGGGGCCGCTCCGAAGATCACCGCACGACGATTGGTGATGACGTCCTCAACGTAGCAAGCCGCGTGCCGGAGCAATTCCTTTGTTCTGCAGGAGCTTACTAAGAGCGTGCCGCGTCAACTTCCCTACATTGGGTGGAAGGCGGACGAACGAGTGTCGAGGTTCGCTGCATTGCGGAGCTAGCGTCCAAGGCACGTGCATGTGCCGGAACTTTGTGGTCTGCCCGGTGAGCACAAGCTGGTTCAGCTTGGATGAGCCGTGAGATTTCAAGCCTAGTGTTCTTTTCACTCCGCGAGCTGCCTGATGGCAACCAGCCGGCCGTTGCAAGTTCAGCTCGTACTAGGGTCTGTACCTAAATAGCGCCACGTGATTCTCTTGCCTACGTGTTGATTCGGGGGCGAGAGAATGCGCGCTGGTTTGTTTTGGCTGAACGACAGGCAATGGGCGCGTATCGAACCGCATCTGCCGAGGGGACTGACGGGGCCGGATCGGGACGACGACCGACGCATCGTCAGCGGCATCATTCACATGCTGCAATCGGGTGCACGATGGCGTGATTGTCCACGTGAATACGGCCCTTACACGACGATCTACAATCGCTTCAATCGCTGGGCCAAGCGAGGACGATGGTGCGCAATCTTCGAAGCGCTGGCCAAGCCTGGCGAAGACGGCGTCGTACTGTCGCTCGACTCGACCTCGATTAAAGCTCACCGGTGTGCCTCCGGCGGAAAAGGGGGGAGCACAATCAAGCAATCGGCCGCTCGCGCGGAGGCCGCACGACAAAAATCCATGCGCTGAGCGATCCGCTCTGCCGGCCGGTCGTCCTGCATCTGACTCCAGGCCAGGATGCCGATATCGCTGCGGCTCCCGATGTCCTGGCGCTCGCGCCACCCATGAGCGTGCTCCTCGCCGACAAAGGGTATGATGGCGACAAGCTTCGCGGCGCAATCATTCGTCGTGGCGCCAAGCCCGTAATCCCCAATAAATCTAACCGTGTCGTCATCCATCGCTTCAACAAACGCGCCTACAAAGGACGAAATGTCATCGAACGCTGCTTTGGCAGGCTCAAGGACTTCCGGCGCATCGCCACGCGATATGACAAGCTCGCCCGTAATTTTTTGGCCGCTGTTCATCTCGCCGCTCTCGTCGCATATTGGCTCAATTGAGTCTGGACCCTAGTTTTTGGGAGCGTGAGTACGCCAGGAAGCTAGGAGTCGTGCTCGGACCGCTTTAGGATCGACGCGCCCATTGTCTTGCGGCTTTCGTCCCTCGCGGCATCCTTGAGCGCGTAATGATAGTTGATCGGCAAGATCGGATGGACCTCGGCCGACGAAATCGATCACACGATAGTCGCTGATCTCTTATCTAAACAGGTCCTGATATGGCAGTATGTAGGATCGTGACCAGATGGGACGGATGCTCTCTGCATTGCGCGAAGCTAAATCGGAGGCGCAAAGATCGAGCCGCGATAAGCCCTCATCAAGTGCGTTTGTAACAGCACATCTGCTACTCTGACATCAAGCGGCACAATCGGCCTATCCTAAAGGTAATATCAGGATCGGTGCCCGGGCCATCTCAGGAAATATCGAGGATCAAGACTCAAAAGTCAGTGCGAGAACGGGCACATCCGCGGAGATCCGGCGTTGGGTAAGCTCTAGAGATGCAATGAAGTCCGCCTCGAGGAGATACCTCATCGAAAGCGCTCCCGCGACGGTGCGCCAAGGAGCTCTGCGCGCCAAGGGATGTCTGTCGAACAAGGCTCCGCTCGCAAATCTTCTTGCTCGGTAAGGCAGCTAGAAAATTGGCCGAGTCGGTCGATGGCCACAACGAGTTGCCGAAAGTCTTGCCGGCGTAATTCGCCAACGGATCAAGTCGTCAGACCGCGAACTTGAATCCACCGTCGCCTAGCCCGTTGGGGCATCAAGATTCATGGATGGTTCTTCATTCCACGATACGTCACACCGTGGATCGAAAAATAAGTAATTGCAGGTCAGTTCTTCACCGGGTTGTACGTCACGGGCTGTGAAAACTCGGCGGTCGTCTTGGTATGTGTTTGGGCGGCTGCTGTGGTTCATGAAGCGGGCATTGTCAGCATTGTACTCGATAACACCATCGTAAGCCTTGTAGTCTCTTGGATAGGCATGCTTATCAAGTAGCGCTTGGAATGTTGGAGCTAGGGCTTCGTATTGTTCAGGCGTCACCGTGATGTCAACGATTGGGTTGTGAATCCAGATCAACGAACCTTTGGGCAAACGAGTCGCGGAGAAAAGTCCAATACCGCCAAACCTGTCTGGCTTCAAAATTGTGTCGACGATCAGCATTGAAGAAGTCTCCCGGAGTTACTACCCAGCAAACTAACTGACGTGAGCTGCGAAATCTGCTGCACGAATTGGTAGGCTCGTTTATCCGCGCCTCCATCACAATTTATGTCTTCTCCAGGCGTATTGGGCCGCCTGCTGCGGATCGCCTCCAGCGACAAGGCCGTGAGCTGGGAGGGCTGCAAGTCAGTCGCATTCCGAGCAAAGATCCGTGTCGATTATAGCGGCGAGCTCGTGTCGCACGATCATGACCTGTTACCAGCGCGACGGCGCGCTCGATGCTCTCGCGGCCCGGCAAGCCGCCGACAAGCCCTTCATCGCAGCTTCAAGAGCCGCCCGCGGGTGAATGCGTCAGTGCGTGCCCAGGCAACTGTGGATGTGGAGCAGATATTGCAGGCAAAGTGCGCGGGAGGCCGGCACTCGACTGCCGATTTCGCTGCACAACCGCCTCGAGGCAATCAACGTGATCACGCCGTAGTTAGCAAGAAAACGGAGGTAGAAGTTCGGCCCAACGAGGAGTTGCTAAGCGATGATGCTGGCAAGTCATCGACGCGAGCAGCGGACATCTGTGCTGCCCAGAACCGCGCCAACCTCGCAGGAGCAGCCGGAGCAAGCTATGGTCCAATAACAAGTCCAATTCCGGAACTATCTGGACGGGCTCCATGCGTTTGAGATGTCCCTCGGCGTCTACATTCGTGGGTGATGGATGAGCCGAAGGTCATCGGAGCCTCCGGGTCCGAAAAGGGCGGTGTAGCGCTCACCATGAATGTCGTATTGTTTTGTCGGATGCGCTTCGTCCGGCAGAAGGCCCCACTGGCCGAGTTTCGCCCGCATCGTGTCCGGCGCGGGTTGGGTGCCGTGCAAAAAAGTCTCGGGAACGGAGAATGATGCAGCGTAAATCTCGCGGGCCGCGGGGTACGTCCTCTGAGCCCTGGAGGACGCCGGAGCGGCTTGCTCAATCGACCGTCCAAAAAGCGATCGGGCGGTTCGATCCGTTGGCTGCAGGCTGGGCGGCAGAACGTTTTCCGGTCGAGATCCGAATTGAATGGTTGAGCCTGGCGGATTGAGTGGGGTGCTTCGCCTCATCGCCCCCGCAGGCACGAACAGCGCCGTGTAACGGTCATTGTGAACGATAAAACTGGTAGGTCGGCTGTCCTGGCTCGGCGGGACGTTGCTGCGCTCGTGCGCAGCGGACGCGTGCTGGTCGCCGTGCTGCGCGTTGAACGGACCAACGGCCGCTTCTGAGTCCAGGGCTTGGTGATGACCCTCGTTTGGTTCGAGAGATGACGATGGGCGAGCGTTATCCACCATGGCCCACAGCAGATCCTGATCGTAGACTTCCTCAGGAAGGACGAACCGGCTGCTGGCCAGAAGCGGTGCGCCGGCGTCTTCAATTAACTCGCGACCGGTTGAATTGCCGGGCTCGGTGCGCTGGCGCGCAGTGGCATTTTCTTCCGCCAGGCTTAGTGTCCTCTGCCTCTTCGTAGGTTGGCCGGTGTAATCCTCATCCACAACGACTTCGTGACCTGAGCTGGAAGCGACCGAGGCTAGCTCGTTTGCAGCCGGCCGGTAGGCGCCGCTCCAGCTGAAGTAACGAACGGCTTCTTCGGGATCCGGTGCCAGACCACCCGGGGCTGGCCGGTTGAGAGACGATGCTAGGATCGCTTCGCGTATCGGCTCTTGCCACGGATCCTGATCGTGACCTTGCGCAGTCAGTTCCTCCGGCCCACCCTGCGGCGCGCGATGCTGCGCAGCGGCGTCCTCGCGTCTGGTGACTGCGTGTTCGGGATGAGGACGGTCCGTGCTCTGGTGCTCAAGTCCCAATGCCTGGGCCAGTCTAAGGCCTTCTTCAGACAGATGAGGGTAGTAGGGATCATGAAAAACGGGATTCTCTGCGATTGTCGAGGTATCAAGCTGGGGCACTTCATCCAAGTAAGGCTCAAACTCCGCTTGCTGCTGTTGCGGTGCCGCGGCGTGGTCACGGTCGAGTGGGTTGATGCGGTTAAAAGGGTCCATGTCGACTCTCCGGTGGTTTGAGTCGGCTCGCAATGCCGATCCAATCGTGTCACTGTCTCACTCTATTAGGATCAGCTGTCGACAAGCTGACGTGCTTAGAGACTAACCGGAGTGCGATCTCAGCTCAGTCATTTCGCCGCAATCGCGACTGGTGACGAAGCCGAGCAGGCGGCATCGTTTTTGCCTGTTTGGGACGGGCTCAAATACTGTCGGCACTCTGACGCCGCGATGATCTCGGCAACTGATTGTGGCTCTTCGGTCATCCCAACGTCTCACGCTTGCTCAGCTTGCACAATCTAATACGGTTGGTGGCCGACAACGGTTCCTGGCTCGCATGTTCGTGTGCCGTACCGCGGCGGATGCTCTCGCTCGGATTGTGGTTCTCTGCTGGTGCTCGGCCGGCAAGACACAGAAAGCCAATAGGCTTTATATCGGCGATCCTTGTCCGGTAATCGCGGCCACGCACATATTTGGTGCGCTCGCAGTAAAGATGTCGAGTGCATGCTCCGCGACCGCGCCGGCTGGGCGCCGTTGAGACCCTCCATGGCCTTCTTCTTGCCGCTCAGAACCAGCTCGGGCTCTCTTTGATCGCCGGCGGACTTGTGCTGCGGCGCACGTATTTGCCCCGCGATCGATTGTTCAGGCCCCAAAAATCGCTAATAGCAAAAGATTCGCCGCATCCTTTCCAGCAGGGCCGATCGTGCCTCCTGAAATCGCGAGTCAACATACGGCCCGGCTAAGCAGGGGATCAAAGCTCCTGGTCGCCGCGCTCGGCTGGCAAAATCAAGTACGTGAAGCGGATCCAACCGGCGAGAGTCGCGCGCCCGGTCCTCACCTTGGGCCCGGCCGCCTCGATTGCGCCGATAGCTTTTGCGGTGTTGCGCGGCCATCCTTGGCCGCTTCATCTCGCCGGCGTCTCTGGAACGATTCCGTCGCGGCACCGGGCGAGCAGAACACGCGCTCTGTTGCGCAGAATTTGTAGCACGCATGATCAACCGCAGGCGGCTGAGCGAAGGGCAGGATGTTGATAGTCTCATTCTGGCCATATCGCCTCGTCGAGAAGTTCTCGCAAATTCACCATCCGCGTTGCTCCGCTGCTTCCCTAAGCGCGTCATCAGCCAGATTCCTGCATAGCTCCCGCTTTGTTCGTATTCACCCGGTCCCGTTCAAGACCTCGATGTGCAGAGCCCGACAGCACATTGCAATTGAATCGATCTGAGATCGCAAAGAGATGATTGTCTGAACCAAGCGCGCGAGTCCTGGCATGTCGATTGCTGGGAAGTGCTTGCTACACCATGCACTGAACTAGACGCAAAGGCCGAGTCAGATCCAACTTGCCGTCGAAACCAATTCTCTAGCTTAGAAGCGGCGCTGCTTACTGCCGCTCCGCCCAACGGAGCCAAGTCATGCTGAGCGACACATCCAAATTCTTCGCCTCCATTCGCATCAACAAGCAGGAAGCGCAGGAGGAGCGCCGGACCGCGGTGCGATGCGAATGGCCTGATTGCCAGAACAAGGCAACCCATCCCGCGCCAAAGGGCCGCCACAATGCGCGCGAATATTGGCACTTCTGCATCGAGCATGCTCGCGAATACAATCAGTCCTACAATTTCTTCTCCGGGATGGACGCCGAAGCGATCGCGCGCTACCAGAATGACGCGCTGACGGGCCATCGTCCAACTTGGAAAATCGGCGAGCCCATCAGCGCCCGCAAGATGACCGGCAGCCCGGCCCATTCCGAGGACGACTGCGATGCTTTTTGCATGCTCGCTGAGCTGAAGGGACGCGCCCGCGCGGAGGCCAGGCCTGAGACGCGCAAGCTTTTCAATGCCAAGCGGAAAGCGTTGCAGGTGATGGGCCTGAATGTCGATGCGACGCTCGGAGATATCAAGGCGAGGTACAGGGCGATGGTCAAGAGGCACCACCCCGATGCCAATGGCGGCGACCGCTCTACGGAGCAGCGCCTGGTCGAGATCATCAAGGCCTACCATTACCTGAAGACCGTGGTGCGGGAGAGCTAACCCGGACACGACTTGAACGGCTTCACCTCACCCGCCATTCCATAGCCCTTCATCGTGTGAAGGCTGCACCCGAGCTGGCGTGTAACCCGCTTCAGACCCTAGGCCCGAGAGGCGCAACATTTCCGCCACGCCACAAGGAGTTCTATCAACCTGCTCCCGGACCGATCAACAACGAGCCTTTGTTTCTTTCCTCGTTCATTCGCTCTCTCCTCGGGTTTGCAAGGAGGGGGCAAGTCTTCACGACGCCGATGGGAAGTTCGCAAAGGCGAGCCACAGCGAAAGTTCGAAAGTGCCGTCCTCGACTGCTCGAAAAGCAGAGCCACACTAAACTGCTGCTCCGCTGCCCGCAGGAAGGTTGGTACTGGACTTGCCTCGCGCGTTAAGATGGCACTCAGGGAGTGCCATTCGCGCCCCGTCAATGCAGGTGAGACGGCAGGCCTTTAATCACGCTCTTGATCTATATCAAATTCTGTGTCGCGCATGAGACGTTGTCGCATGTTCGACGTATGTCACATCCGCTCAACCAGAGGAGACCATCTTTCTGCGAGTGCCCCTATTATGGGGGCAAGTTCTCCGATCGGCGAGTGGTGCGAGAATTGCTGTGCGCATCGGTGGTTCTTGGAAAGTCCTGAGGATCGCATGCACGCTGTCGTCCTCGTCAAGCAGCCATTTGTTGATGTCCGCGGGTGGTGGCCCAAAATGCGCAAGCACCTGAGGGCGCTGGACCCGTCCGGGTGTGGTGTGCCGAGCTG
Organism: Bradyrhizobium diazoefficiens USDA 110; assembly: GCF_000011365.1. Classification (GTDB taxonomy): domain Bacteria; phylum Pseudomonadota; class Alphaproteobacteria; order Rhizobiales; family Xanthobacteraceae; genus Bradyrhizobium; species Bradyrhizobium diazoefficiens. The sequence continues at coordinate 2,033,948 of NC_004463.1, forward strand.
CGAACAGTTCCATGCCGACCTCGCTCCTTTGCGGTGGCGCTCGAGATGCCGGCATGTTCTTACGAGAAGTGCTGACCGTGTCCGCCGCAATCGTTGCATGATTTGCCAGCCGTTCTTTCGAGAGACTGGGGCACTGGCACCTCGGAGAGCAGCCCGACCGGTCAGCAGCGAACAAAGTCAGCTTCGCTTTGGCTCGACCTGCCAGCGTGCGTCAAGTCGCTCCGATTATCTTCTCGGAGCGTGCTGGGACCGTGTGAAACAGTTCTGGGCCGAGCTTTCCTTTCGCGCGCGAGCTTTCAGCTGCAAGAAGCAAAGCCAACATCTGTGTAAGCAAACGGAAATAGAAAATGGATGACCAGTCGCACGGCAAAATGCCACTCGCTTCAAGCAGACGGGAAAGCCGCGGGCCCGACCTATTCAGCTTCATCGAGTGCGCTATACAGACAAGATCAATCGCAGCGCTGTTCGATCTTCTTGTGAATTTCGCGAGCAATGAAGGCTTTGATAAAGTCGCCTACGGAGCACTCTCCTGCTCCAATGAGCGTCGTTTGCCAGAGTATCTACCGCCCCCGCCAACTATAAACTTCCCGTCTGATTGGTGCCAACGCTATGCTGAACAAGAATATCAAGCGATCGACCCGGTGGTCCGGCGGACAGCAATGCTGCCAAGGCCCTTTCTTTGGGATGAACTAACCAGTCGATATGAACTACAGCCCCGTGAGCTGCGCGTCTTACGCGAGGCCAAAGAAGCAGGCCTTAAGCATGGCATGAGCGTGCCATTGTTTGGATCGCAAGGCCGATCGGCTTTCGTATCGTTTGCATCTCCTTTCGATGATGCCGATCCACAGGATCGCATGGCTCATCTCACGACATTGGCGTCGGCGTTTCACAACGCTGTCGCGCAGATTACACCGCCGCTTGATGAGAGTTGCGAGACAGACATTCCGCTAACACCGCGAGAAACAGAGTGCCTATACTGGGTCGCAGAGGGGAAGTCAGCCTGGGTAATCGGGCAACTTGTTAACGTCACTGATAATACCGTCAATTTCCACATGAAGAACGTCATCAGAAAGCTAGGGGCGGCAAACCGGACAAATGCTGTAGCCAAAGCAACCCGGCGCGGCATCATTTAGCTCCGTACGCCTTCAAAGGAACGATCAAGGACCCTGCGTCGGCGGGCTCTTCCTTTGCGATTCATCTGCTGCGGTCGGGATAGCCGATCTCTAGTGGATTCAACGATGTACTTCAACGGAATTGGCTCAAACCAGATGACGGGGCAAGCGCATCCGGCGCGCGTGTCCGGTGTTTATCAGTGGCTGGCGTGGACCTAGGGGCGTCGGCGCTTCATGCAAGTCTCGCTGCGTCAGACTCGCCTGAGGCTGGATTTCCTAGTTCGGACAATGCAGGTCCTAGGCGGTAAATCGCATGCTTTGTCATACCGACCACGCGATCCCGGCGCTATTGATATGAAGTTCCATCCGTTTCAGATCGAGGATGTCGATCTGTTTGCCAGGAATCGCGCTGTTATAGGTTTTTGCAAGTAAGTGTTGCTAAACAGGCTGCTCAACGCAATGAACGGGTTGAAGCAACAATGACAACATCTTCATTCTCGCCACCAACCGTCTCGAGGCTCTCGAGGCTGCGCCAGCCGGCCGTCCCGGCCATATCAATCAGGCAACTGAGGTGCCGCTGCTCGATGCGACCGCCCGCGAAAGCTGGTTCGTCCCTATGGCAGGGGCTTGCCGCTGGACGAAGCCGTGATCGCTGAAGCCAGGCCCTTCACCTGAGCGGCAGCGCGGCCCTTATCGAGAAGTTGATGCTTCGCGTTGTGCAATCGAGGCTTGCCAGCTGCGGCAATGTCGGCGCGATTTCCACTAACATGAAGCTACCTGCCCGTGCGCAGCGAGTTCAATCGCGATGCGCATTGCATTGTGGCTATGGTGCGCGCCCCACAACTAGGCGCGTCCCAAGTTACCTATCGAAGGATTTGTGGTGAGGGGTCTCCAGCCGTCGACCTTGCGCATGTTGATCTGGCCGGGGGTGAGCAGGCCAGGACGGCATTGCCGCGGCGGCCGCTGATGGCAAACGGTCTTGATCTTGATCCGTCGCTCGAACTCCTCACGCGGCCGCTCAATTGCGTCGGTAGCCGGAATAAGATGTCGCGGCGCCAACTTCCGCTGCGGTGTTCTACAGCGCGGTGTATGGTGCTACCATCGGCGCAGAGGCAGCGGGAGCGCGAATGGCAGGTACGACGACGCGGGCGATGAGCCGGGGTTCGGCTCGGGAGCTTGCCTCTGCGACCCGGTGAGTTGTACCAAGAGCGCGAATTCTTCTTGTCGTTTCGCCGCAGCTCAGATGCCACTGAGGCGAGTGATTGGGGGCGGCATCCCACCGAAGCTTCGGAGAGGTGTTGTTTGGGGAGGCGGCAGGCTTCACCGGCAGCACCGATATGGCGAGGAGTGGGCCAACGCGCTGGCAAGACCCCGCTGGCCAGCGATGAAATGTTGCTCGAGGTCGTAGGAACATCATGGCGGTCTCGCGCGTGCGGACGCCTCTCGCGGAGCGAGTATGTCGGCCGGCCGCTGCAAGCAAGGCGACTGGCGCAGGGCTCTCGACCAAACCGACAAGATCGTCCCGCTCAGCGGCCAAGCGGAGGAAACTAACTGTCCCAGATTTGATGCGTCAGAGGCCCCAGATTCGTCATCCCGAATACGTTGGAACTTTCGGCAGGATAAGCCGAAGAGCAGGCCAATATATGCCCGCTATTCGAACTTCTGCCGATTTGCGTCAGCAACCCGGACAAGAGACTCTTCTCGACGCACATGGGGCAGACGCTAGCGGCCAACAAGCGGCAGGCGTTGGGCAGCTGAATGGTGATCGCCTCGCAATCGCGTTTGACGCAATAGCGATCTTGCGGCCGGTTCAACCCGCTACCTCAACTATTTTCGACTGCCAGCCCTAGTGCCAATTCGTTTGGGCAACTTCCTTCCACGATCGGCTTCGAAGTTCGCGCTAATTCGAGCGTGCAGCAAGGCTCGACAGCGAGGGACTGTCTGAGTGGCGGCAGGCACTGATCCTGAGCCCCGCGCAGCTGTTGCCGGCGCTCCTGCGGGAGGGTGGAGGATCGCGGCTACGCGCAGAACTCACCGAAACTGCCGGGGACTGCAAGTCCTTGATAGGAGTATCGCCACGGGAAGCTGTCCTGTTTGTTGATGCCCTCGCGTCACAGTGCCGCATCCGAATTCCTAGTCCTCTCATCTCGCGCACAATGGGGATTGACGAGGGAGCTCCGACTGAGTGTCGGATTCCGTTGTTCGCTGCCTTCATCTCACCTCGCATCCGCTTTTGCGCGACATCAAAGCGCTTAGATCAGCTCCTGACTAGATGAGCAAAACGCAGACCAACTTCAGTAACGGTTCTTGCTTCATGGCGCTCACGCAAAGATTAGAGTTCCGGCAATCCCAGTCGCTGGTCATGTCGCCGCAGCTGATGCAGGCGATCAAGCTGCTGCAATTATCTAATCTCGACCTCATGACCTTCGTGGAGGAAGAGCTGGAGTGTAATCCGCTGCTCGAGCGTGCCAGTGACGATGCAGCTGGGGCCGAAGCCCCGACTGAGGTCGATCAGGTCAGCGGCGATCAGCTGGCCGAGGCCCAAGTGCGCGACGCCCGGGATGGCGCCATGACCACCTATACCGAATGGGGTGGCGGCGGCTCGGGTGACGAAGACTACAATCTCGAAGCGTTTGTCGCGTCCGAGACAACATTGTCCGACCACCTGGCCGAACAACTGTCGGTCGCATTCACCGCGCCGGCGCAGCGCATGATCGGGCAGTATCTGATCGATCTCGTCGACGAAGCCGGCTATCTGCCGCCGGATCTCGGCCAGGCCGCCGAGCGGCTCGGCGCAACGCAGGAGGATGTCGAGCACGTTCTTGCCGTCCTGCAGGAGTTCGATCCGCCCGGCGTCTGTGCGCGTAACTTGCGCGAGTGCCTGGCGATCCAGCTCCGCGAGCTCGATAGATACGATCCGGCGATGCAGGCCCTCGTCGAGCATCTCGATCTCCTCGCCAAGCGCGACATCGCGAGCTTGCGCAAGCTCTGCGGCGTCGACGACGAGGACATCGCCGACATGATCGACGAGCTCCGCCGGCTCAGTCCCAAGCCGGGCATGAAGTTCGGGTCGGCGCGGCTGCAGACGATGGTACCCGACGTCTATGTCCGTCCGGCTCCTGATGGCGGCTGGCATGTCGAGCTCAACAGCGACACCTTGCCGCGCGTGCTGGTCAACCAGACCTATTATTCCAAGCTGTCGAAGAAGATCGGCAAGGACGTCGATAAGTCCTACTTCAACGACGCGCTGCAGAACGCGACCTGGCTGGTGCGCGCGCTCGACCAGCGCGCCCGCACCATCCTGAAAGTTGCGACCGAGATCGTGCGTCAGCAGGACGGCTTCTTTACCCTTGGTGTTGCGCATTTGCGGCCGCTGAATCTAAAGGCCGTTGCCGAGGCCATCCAGATGCATGAATCCACGGTGTCGCGCGTCACCGCCAACAAATACATGGCAACAAATCGCGGCACATTCGAGTTGAAATATTTCTTCACGGCATCGATCCCTTCGGCGGATGGCGGTGAGGCGCATTCCGCTGAAGCGGTGCGTCACCGCATCAAGCAGCTGATCGAATCCGAAGAGCCGTCAGCGGTTCTGTCCGATGACGCGATCGTTGAGCGCCTGCGAGTCTCGGGCATTGATATTGCCCGCCGCACGGTCGCGAAGTACCGCGAAGCCATGCGCATTCGGTCCTCGGTGCAGCGCCGCCGCGACAATATGTGGTCAACGATGAACAGTAGAGCATCGGGCGGAACTGGCCTCGATAAATAAACCCCCAGCTGTCGATTTAATCCGGAAGCGTAGCTTTGGAGGTCTCTGAAAGCGGGCCTTTGGAGCGAGATTGTTGATGGTGATGGAAGGAAGCTTCTGGCGCGGCATTTGAGGAGAGGTAGTATAGGCCGACTGCCGTCTAAGAGGGGCGAGCGTTTTCAGAGGCTCCGTCGGCGCCAAGCTCTTATTCCTCCCAAGTCCTCGCCTTGGCTTATTGTCGGCCGATATACGGCCCCGATCGGTAGCAGCCGGCTGATCTCGCACGCCAATGATCGCCACCACCTCTTCCGCGATAACTTTCCGGTTCGTTGCTACGCTGCACAACAAGGTTGTAGGGCGAATTATTGGCTTAACCATAATAGCTCGGCGCTAAATGTTGTAAAAACTACACTTGGAGCGCCCAGATTTTGGAAAATGAACAGGTTTTCGAGTGCGCAACTGTAGCCGCGCCCAGCATCGCCAAGTGCGGTTGGGCGGGATCGTCAGGATTGCGCCAAGTCGGGGCTGCTTAGGACCGGCGAGCTCATGGCGGCTTCAAGACAATCGACGACGTCCCGGCAGGAGGGACACATGACCTGGCTGAGCAGGGACAATCTGCCGAATGGCACGTGTTCTGACGAGGCGCATTCGAACTCGGCGGAAGCTAGCGACGCCGGCACACAAGTCGGCGTCGAACGCCATCGCTCATAGAGTCTTGAGATATTCGACAAGCGCTCGCCGTTCGGCGTCGGTCAACTCTGGTCCGATGATGCCGGGCGGCAGTTTCCTTAAGTCGGTTTCCTTACCCTCGAAAGAATGTCCGCGATTGCTGTTCCCAAGCAGCGACACATCGAAGTTCGTCAGACCGGCCGCACAGCTTTCGGACGACTGTGCTTTCGTCGCGAGCCCGACGTTGACCGGGTCGAACGCACGGCTGCCTACGCAAAACGACATCGGCCGCTTGGCGTGCGGCACCAGCATGTCTCTCAGGGTCGGAACAGACCCGTTGTGCAGATAAGGAGCTGTTGCCCAAACACCGTCCAATGGTCGCGCCCGGTACTGAGTGAAAAGCTGTCCCAGCTATTTAGGTTCATCGAGGGTACGATCAAGCATGTCATGCCGACCATCGTTGCCGAGATCGCCTATCAAAGCCTTGGAAGCGAAAAGCTGGTTGATTTTATCGATGAGCAGATACGCAGCGAGAAGACATCTGCAATTCGCACGCTGCTCTGCTCTTTCATGTTGCTCGAGATCGACTCGTTCCCTAGCTATAACCAGGATAAGTGAGTTTTACGAATCGGAAGATACGCCACGGTGGGTGACAGCTCTCATAACCGAGCGCCTGTACAGCTATTATCGGCAACGACCTCTGGCGGGCGCAACACGCAAAAAATTTGAGGAACTTGTTGTGACGCTAGAAATGCGCTTGGCCGGTAAATCTCGTCCAAGAGTTCGAGGAAATTATTTATCCGCCTTGAAGAAGAAGGCATTCAAAGAACCAAAGTCCTAAACTCTTATTCTGGATGAAGCGCCTCCTACAGTCAAAGATCGAGCCATGTCGCTGGACTTGCGGCGCGGATGGGGCGGCGGACTCGATCATGGCCATGGATCGCCTCAAGGGTCGCGCATGGCAACCGAAAGGCTACCATACGCCGGCCAGCTGATCGTTAGGGTCGCGCCGGGCGGCGATCATGGTTCGATGAACGCCGCTGCGCGCGGATCACGCCCGGCCTGCCTTGACCAGATCGAACCACCGCTTCAGGTGCGGATGCGCGCACCAGTCGATCCGTCGTTGATCGACCGGGAGCGGTAGCCCGCGGGTCGCTTCGTCCGATGTCGATACGTTGCGCCACGCCTTCGATCTCGCCCAGGCCATCCTGGACAACAAGCATCTCGACGTGGACTATAAGACCTTCTCGCGACGGACGGTGAGGCACAGCAAGACGCTGGAACGCGTTGAAGGCGTCGTGGTTCGGCTCCTGAGTGGCGTCCTCGAGTTTCCTCCGGGCGCGCGGCCCCGCGAGGCACTGCGGGCGATCGGGCTGGAACGCTTTGCCCCGCCGCTGCTGATCGCGGGTAAGATCGATCTTCTTGGGGCCGATCTCTCCGGAGCCACTCCGCTCATCTCGGGATCGCGCCTAAGGAGGCAGATCATGTCCGCTTCCGGGAGCCGCCGGCGTATGTTTTGACGATCGAAAACTTGGCAAGCTTCAACAGGCACGTCGCCGAGGCCGACGCCGCTCGACTGGGTGCTACGCTGTATGTTGGCGGGTATCCCTCGCTTGCCAGCCAACAGGCCCTGCGCACGATCTCGGCAATGGTGTCCGAACAAACCCCGATCTTTCACTGGTCGGATATCGATCCGGACGGCACCTGGATATTCCACACGATGGAGCGCGCCGTCGGACGACCGATCCTGCCGCATCTCGGGGCGGGCGCCGACCAAAAAGTCCGCACCCGCTCGTTGCCCACCAAACTCCGGCATCGCTTCACTGGCGGCATACTTGGCCAAAGATGGATCCAAGATCCTCGAGCAGGAGGAGCTTGATCCGATTCTTCCTACGCCCACGTAGGCGTTCGGACTGACGAGGGCGCCAGCTTGCGTAACGGGCACGCTTGGCCATTGACGTAAGCGGCTCGGTGACAAGCTGGAGCTCTTGCTGGCCGAGAGCTTGAGGGGGCGCATGAGACCGGCGCGTTGCGGACGCGCGATCTCAAGCAGCGACGGTGGAGACCACCGTTCAGCCCAAGACCATCACCTCCCGACCGATGCCAAGCTGGAATATGCGGCGATTAACCAATCGGCTGGCCCGCGAGTGCGGCCTTAAGTTGCGGCAATCTTATCTGCGCATCGGCTCAGGCGCCTCTCAGTCATCGAGCCGTGAATGGCCACATGAAGAGCGACGGGCATCTCGGTCGCTGCCATCTCAAAGGGCCGGGAGGGGGACGCCGCCAACATCGCCTTCACCGCCGTCGACCACAATCTCCGCCTCACCCTCAGCCTGGCTGAGGCTTTCGTTGGGCCTAATCCGCAACGCCTTGTTGCTGATGCTCGCGGTCGCGCTCGAGCTTCGTCCTGCAATATGGCGGGTTGAGAGACCAGATTGTTTGCGGATCGAGAAAGGTTGCGGCAATGCATCAAGCACTCGTCCCTCTTAAAAGCAGCACAATCAAGAACAAGATCGAGGCGTCCGTGCCGCAAGGTGAGATTAACAGAGGGATTCGAACGAGCTACTATGCATCAGCTCGGGCGGTTGGCCCGGCTCGGCCCTCGTTTGTAGGCTGGCTGCGCGGGGTCTGAACATGGGCCTGCATTGATCATCTCCCCATGGCTTTTGCAACGGCTGCTGTAACGCTGTTTTCTTGACTTACCCAAAAATACCCAACTTCGATCTGAATGGGTGCATAAGGGCGGAAAATCACGGCTAGCGTTACCAACACTCGCGGCCCTGGAAGACGACAGGCACGTGAACTTGAGGGCCGAAGAGCCCAGAGGAGGGACCAATGCCAAGGACGCTAGCCGCACCGCGCGGCCATTCTTACCATTTCGTCAAAGCCGCTCTGATTTGCTCAACTCTCTTGTCCGGTGCGGCCGCATCTTTCGGCCAGGCCAAAGCGGAGGATATCAACTGGCGCCAGTTCGAGGGCGCTTCGATCGTTTGGGCTTACGACATCCATCCATATGCTGACGCGGTTGCAGCACAGCTTCCTGAGTTCGAGAAGTTGACGGGCATCAAGGTGACGCCCGAGCTTTATCCGGACGATGCCTATTGGAATAAGCTGACCATCCAGCTGAGCACAAAATCGCCCTCGTGGGATGTCGTCGGCACAGGAATTCAACCGGCTTGGGATCTTGCGCCCGGTCAACTGCTTGAGCCGCTCGACCGCTATCTGAACGACCCTAAGCTCACATCGGCAAGCTATGACTACAAGGACTTCTTCCCCGCATTGCGTGACGCGCTGACTTGGCAAGTCAATGGCGGGCAGATCGAACCGGGCCGGGGTCAGGTGTGGGCCATCCCGCACGGGTTCGAAAACATCCAATTGTTCTACCGTAAGGACATTCTTGACAAACACGGTATCAAGGTTCCGACAACCCCGCCGGAAATGTCGGCGGCATGCGAAAAGCTAAAATCTGCCGATCCCGCGATCACGCCCCTGGGTGTGCGAGGAGTGCGCTTTTGGAGCAGCATCCACACGGCCGCGATCTCAATCGCCAAGTCCTATGGTGTACACGACTTCGTCGTCAAGGACGGCAAGTTGGAAACCGGTCTCAATTCTCCCGAGTCGATCGCCTTCCACAAAGACTACGTGGAGATGATCAAGAGGTGTGCTGCCCCATCCTTTGCCAACGACAACTGGTACCAAGTGGTCGATGGCATCAATTCGGGTCGGACAGCGATGGCGATCGATTCTAACATGTTCGGGTTCTGGAACGATGTTGCCGGCAAGCCCGCTTCGGGCAAGATTGCCTTCGCTCCGCCACTGCGAGCTCCGAACGGCAAGACTTTCGAATCGAACATCTGGATCTGGTCCCTGGCCATGAATGCTGCTTCCCAGAAAAAGGGAGCGGCCTGGCTCTTCATTCAGTGGGCGACGTCAAAGCAGGTCGAGCTGAACGGTGCCATCGCCGGCAAGCTCGTCAACTCGCCGCGCGCTTCGACCTGGAGCGACAAGGTTTGGCTCGACTATGCGGCTAAACCGGAATTCACAAATTTCGTGGATACCTTCAAGAGTGTTCAGGACCGGGCTGCGCTCGCCTTTACGCCGCGCGTAGGGTTTGCCGAGGCCATGAACGCCTGGGCAGTTGCCATGCAGAAGATGGTTAATGGTGCGGACGTGAAGGCGACATTGGCCGACCTCGCCTCCGAGATTCGCTCCTCCATGTAAGGCAACCGGGGAGCGGCATCACCGGATTGCCGCCTCCACTACCCCCGCGTATCTTTCGAGAAGTGAGCGATGAACCTTCGAGGCATCGACGCAACCGTGATGCTACAATCATCGGTAGGCCAACTGGCACCGCCCAAAAAAGAGCAGGTGCAAAGCGCCGGGCAGCATGCTCTTGACTGGTGGAGCCTTGCTGCGATTGCTCCCGCGATCATCATACTGCTCGGATTTCTTTTTCTGTTTTTCTATGGCGTCTTCCAATCGCTGACCGATCTCAAGTTTGGCCGTCCCCTGGTTCGTTTCATTGGGGTCACCAACTATGAAGTGGCAATCAAGACTCAAGATTTCTGGAACAGCATGCGGGCGACCACGGTGTATGCCTGCTCCGCGGTCCTCGCGGAAGCGTTCTCTGGGCTTGCGCTCGCCAAATTGTTCGCAAGCCGCGTGTTTCTTGCACAATTGATGCGGCCTGTCATTCTCCTTCCGTTGGTATTGCCGCCCATGAGCGTCGCCCTGATGTGGACCACAATGATGGATCCACAAAACGGGATTCTGAACTATTTGCTTTCGCTCGTCGGGATCGGCCGCTTCGCCTGGATTTCGGACGCCGGTACGGCGATGTTCTCGCTAGTTCTCATCGACATATGGACTTACACACCATTTTTTGCGCTCATCATCTTCGCCGGTTTGCAGGGCATTAACGAGGAGATCAGAGAAGCCGCGCGGATCAATGGCGCTAAGGGTTGGGCGACGTTCCTCCATATTGAGCTTCCACTTATTGCACCGTATATCCTGATCGCCGCAGTCTTTCGGCTGATCGAGTCGCTCAATCAGTTCGATATCATCTTCGGAACAACCCAGGGCGGTCCAGGTGACAGTACCTCCGTGCTCTCGGTTCGCGCCTACATCACAGCCTTTCAAAACCTCGCCTTCGGGCGTGGTGCCGCGCTCATGGTTGTCAACTGGTTGATCGTGCTTCTCGGGACCTTGGCCATGGTAAAATTGTGGCGGTTGGTTCGGCAGCGCGTAAGCTAGAGGAGGCTGGCAATGCGCTTCAAACGCTTAACGCCCGCAAGCTTGTTCCTTAATGGACTGGTTGTTGTCTGTACGCTCATCCTGACATTTCCCCTGGTCTGGATCGTGATGATGTCGCTGAAGCAGCAGGCCGAGGTCATGACCTTGCCGCCGCGCTTTGTCTTCACTCCAACATTTGAAAACTTCCGCGTTTTGTTCGATGCCGCCCAGGCCGGGGCGACAAGCTACGGCACCATCAAGGTTGATTTCCTGACGCCGGTCGCCAATAGCGTCGTGATATCGCTTGGCGCGGTGCTCGTATCGCTGATCGCCGGCGTACCCGCAGGTTACGTCTTGGCAAGACGTGATATCCCTAGGAAGGAGGACATCGCGTTCTTCATTCTGGGCTTCCGCTTCGCGCCGGCACTCCTTGTCGTTATACCGCTGTTCAGCGTGTTCCAAACAGTTGGCCTTTATGACACTTATCTCGGCATGATCTGGGTTTATCAGGTCGTCACGCTGCCAATGATCATCTGGCTAAGCCGATCATATATCGAGGACATCCCAAAGGACATTGAGGAGGCGGCGGCCATGGATGGTGCAAAGCCGTTCCGTGTAGTCTGGCACATCGTTCTTCCGCTTCTAAAGCCCGGCCTAATCGGCGCTTCATTGCTCATTTTCTTGCTTGCCTGGCACAATTTCGCTCTCGGCCTGATCCTCAGTTCGACGAAAGCACCGGTCACCGTGGCCCTGCTCAAGCTGCTTAATCCAGGCGTTCAGTTCTATCCGGTCATGGCTGCGGGTTTGGTGGTGACCATGATTGTGCCGATCGTCCTGATTATCCTTGGCCAGCGTCATCTCGAACGTGGCCTTACCTTCGGGGCCGTGAAATGAGCCCCAGACCATTGATGTTCTTCGGAACGACCAATCTTGACCTCTGCTTCAACGTCGAGCGGCTTCCAACGCCGGGTGAAAGCCTGATGGGAAGCTTAAAGCAGAATGCGGGAGGCAAGGGCGCAAATCAGGCGGTCGCCGCCGCTCGATTGGGGCTTCGGCCGAGCTTCTACACCCGGCTTGGCGATGATGACGCTGGCCGATCGTTGCTGCAAGCGCTGCGTGAGGCAGGTGTCCGCCTTGATGCCATTGAGGTATGCCCGGGGGAGATATCCGGTTCTGCTCTTGTCCTCGTCGGCGACGACGGCTCCAACATGATTGTCATAGACCCGGGAGCCAATGCAAATGTCACTCCGAGCATGGTCGAGAAGGCGGCCGAATTCATTGAGCGGGACGCAATCGTCGTTGCCGAAATGGGCATGCCGGTCCCCGCGCTCAATCACCTTTTTGCATTGAAGAGCGTCAAGGAATTCGATCTTATTTTCAATCCGGCCCCCGTGAGGGCGGGCCTGTCGCCCGCGGCGTGGAGGAGTGTCGATTTCGTCACACCAAACCAGACGGAAGCTTTCGAGCTCACCGGTGTCGAGGTGCATGACTTCGACGGCGCCGCTCATGCGGCTGGAAAGCTTCTCGATCTCGGGCCGAAGGCAGCGCTGATCACGCTAGGTGCGCAGGGAGCCTACTACGCCGATGCCAGCGCGACTTTCGCGCTCCGCGCATTTCCTGTGAAGGTCGTTGATACGACCGCGGCGGGGGATGCCTTTAATGGAGCTTTCGCAGCCTCTCTTGCTCATCGGTTGCCGATACGAGAAGCGATCAAAAAGGCGCTCGCGGTTGCCGCCTTATATGTGACGCGACGCGGCGCCCAAAGATCGATGCCTAGCAGTTGGGCCGTCGACGAATTTCTGAATTCTCAATCGATCTTGGAGTTGGAATGACCGAACAGTTCTCAGTTGCAGACAGGACCGTGCTTGTGACCGGTGCAGGTGGAGGCATTGGCTCAGCCATAGCTAATGCTTTCCGTCAAGGCGGTGCGAACGTCCTGGCAACCGACGCGAATTTGGAAAACCTGCGAGTCATTCTGACTCGTTTGCCGCACGGCAATGGCATCCTGCCGATGAGCATGGATGTGTCACGAGAAGATGATGTCGGCAGGGTGCTTGATGAGATCGCCAAGCGCTTCGGCAGGCTCGATGTCCTGATCAACAACGCCGGAATAAAATCGGCTCAGGCGCTTCTGACCGGAAATGCCGATCGAATCGAAAAAACCATCCAGATCAATTCCGTCGCAGTGCTTCGTTGCGCGAAGCTGGCGATCGAGCGCTTCATGAAGAGCAAAGGCGGCCGCATCGTCAATGTCGGGTCCTCGTTGTCATCTCAAGGTGCTGTTTTCAACTACCAGGCTGGCGGCGCCGACTATTGCTTGTCAAAAGCCATCGTGCACGATGTGACAAAGCTGCTCGCTTATGAATGTGCTCCGTTCAAGATCAACGTCAACGCGATTGCTCCCGGGATTATCGATACACCCTTGCACGGGCGTCCGCGGGAGGAAACCGAAGCGCGCCATAGTGGCCGAATTCCGCTGGGCCGGGTCGGACTGCCGGAAGATATCGCAGGGCTTGCGGTGTTCCTGGCCAGCCCCGCAGCTTCCTACATGACCGGGCAGATTGTCCATGTGAATGGTGGGATGCTGATGAATGGTTAGCCTCAGCTCTAAGATCAACTGGCCGCCGATAGAAGGGATTATCTCCGATCTGGATGGCGTCGTTTATCGTGGCGGCACCGCAATAGCGGATGCCATAGAGGCGTTTACGAGATGGCAGAAAGCAGGCGTGCCATTCTGCTTTGCGACGAACAATTCAACGCATACCCCGGAGGACGTCGTCGGCAGGCTGAGAGGATCTGGTCTTTCGATCGCACCGTCTCAGGTCGTTACAAGCGCTATCACCGCCGCAGAACTCGTTCGAACCAATTATCCGCACCTAACGCGAATCTATGTCATCGGAGCTTCCTCGCTTGTGACGGCCATGCGAGATGTTGGGCTGGAGGTCACGGACCGAGCGCCCGAAGCTGTCGTGATGGGGCTTGACCGGGACATCACGCATGAGAAGCTGCGAATTGCGGTTGAGTCGATCCTCAATGGAGCTGTGTTCATAGGAACCAATCCCGATCTTCTGCTGCCGACGGCCAGCGGGTTCGAACCTGGCGCTGGTGCGACCATTGCAGCTGTGGCCGCTGCTACGCAAGTGCGGCCTTCGATCGTTGGAAAGCCGCAAGTGCCGATGATCGAGACAGCGCTCTCACGCCTCGGTACGAAGCGCGGGTCGACCATCATGATCGGAGATCAAGTTCCTACGGATATTCAAGCCGGAAAGAGGGCGGGTCTTGCCACGGTGCTTGTTACAACCGGCGTGCCAACGCGTCAGGATCCGTCCTTGATGGCTCCCGACTTCATCGTATCGAGCTTGCGCGAGATTGAGGTAAGTGCTGCTCGCGCGGCTCAACCGCGACAGAGGAGGGCATAATGGCCGACGTTCGCCTGGAGGGCCTCAAGAAGACTTTTGGGACAATCGAGATCCTGAGTAATATCGACCTGACTATCGATCACGGCGAATTTGTCATCTTTGTTGGTCCGTCCGGGTCGGGCAAATCCACGCTTCTGCGCATGATTGGCGGGCTCGAGCCCATCAGCGGTGGGCGGCTCCTCATCGACAATGAGCTCGTCAACGACATCGATGCGGCCGATCGCAACCTCGGCATGGTCTTTCAAAGCTACGCTCTCTATCCGCATATGACGGTGAAAGAGAACCTGGCCTTTCCCCTGCGCATGGCCAAAGCCGGGAAAGCCGCGATCGCCGCCAAGATAGCCAAAACAGCATCGCTATTGCAGATCGACCATCTATTGGAGCGCAAGCCTCGACAACTTTCAGGAGGGCAACGCCAGCGCGTCGCAATCGGGCGCGCCATCATGCGAGAACCAAAAGTTTTCCTGTTCGATGAGCCGCTCTCCAACCTGGACACCGATTTGCGCGTGCAGATGCGGGTTCAGATCGCCAAGCTCCACAAGCAGCTCGGAAATACCATGATCTACGTGACGCATGACCAGGTGGAGGCGATGACCTTGGCTGACAAGATCGTGGTGCTCAAGGACGGCAACATCGAACAGGTCGGCAGCCCGCACGATCTGTATCACAATCCCGCTTCGCGCTTTGTTGCAGGATTCATCGGCTCGCCCAAGATGAACTTCCTGGGCGGCAAGGTCGAAGCAGCTCATGAACATGGCATGGATGTCCGGTTGGACGCCGGGCCCACGATCTCCGTTCCGGTCCAGCCGGACCAGATGCTGGTTGGCAAGCCGGTCACTGTTGGAATTCGCCCGGACGACTTCTCCTCGTCAATGCCCGGGCAGCAGGAGATCTCGATTGAACTTGGGGTCGATTTCGTCGAGCATCTCGGCAGCGTCACGTACATCTACGGTAATGCCGGAAACGAAGCTCTCGTCGCCAGGGCGCCACAATCCGGTTGGCCCAAAGGCGCCTCCAAGTTCACCCTCACCGCCGCTCCAGCCGATTGCCACTTGTTCATGGGCAATGGAAAGGCGGTATGGCGGTTGCACGCACCTGCGAGTTGGAGCTAGTCTTCACGTAGAGCCGTGCGATGATGCGCGGCTCAGGATCGACAGGCGGACGGCTGAGGTGAAGGGAGCCGGTATCAGGCAGTTCTTCCGCAATTCCCGTTCGTTTGTCCTTGGTGCGGGGATCGGGTCGGGCATGACCGCCAGAGCCGCCGAGCGGGCGGGGGCCGATTTCGTGCTCGCGCTCAATGCGGGCCGTTTTCGTGCCATGGGTGGGGCCTCGCCTGCCTCGATCCTCCCAATCCGCAATAGTAACGAATTCGTGGCAAGCTTCGGACGGACCGAAATTCTGCCCAGCACGAAACTGCCGGTCTTCTTCGGCACCTGTACATTCGACCCCGAGCTCGATGTTGATCGTTGGCTCGATCGGATCATCAAATGGGGATTTGCCGGCGTGACCAACTTCCCATCGGTCATACACATCGACGATGAGCGCAGGTCATTGCTCGAGAAGTGTGGTCTTGGTTACTCCCGGGAAATCGAGCTCCTCGTGAAAGCTGCAAAACGCGGCCTGATGACAATTGCCTATACGCGCAGTCAATCCGAGGCGCGTCGAATGGTCGAAGCGGGCGCCGAGGCCATTTGCATCAACTTCAATCTAAACCGCGCGATTGAAAGCGGAGCCGATCCGTCGGTCAGCCTGTCTGAACTTGCAGCGCGTACGAGCGCCGTTGCGCGCGTTGCTCAATCCGTCAACAAGAGCACCATCTGCCTGCTTGGGGGCGGCCCCATTACGAAGCCGGACGAACTCCTCGACATCTGCCGCGAGACCGGAATCCAGGGTTTCATCGGAGGCTCTTCGCTGGACCGCGTGCCTCTGGAGATGTCGGTCCTCGAGGTGACGTCGGGCTTCAAGACCATCCACCTGTTGCGCGAGAAGGTGGATCTACTCGAACGGCAGCTGCAGTTGAGTGGTTTCAGGCACGGCGTGATCGCGCAGTCCTCGGCAATGAAGCGCATCCTTGAGATCACCAGACGCGTTGCGGCGACCCCCCGCCCGGTCCTCATCTGGGGGGAGGCCGGCTCTGGCAAGCGTAGAATAGCAACCCTGGTTCACGCGTTTAGCGACCGCAGGCACGCCAAAACGGCGTTGTTTCATTGCCGCCCCGGTCCGGCGATGGATATACTTGGCCCGTTGTTCGGCGCCGAGCGTCTTGAGAGCGGCAGACGCCAATTGTCACTCCTGGAGGCGTCGAGTGACGGTGCCGTCGTGCTATTGCATGTCGACCAACTTTCGCGCGATGGACAGGAGCGCCTTGCCGATTACCTCGAGACAGGCGGATTTACCCCTCTGAACGGGGTAACTGTCATGCGTTCCAACGCCCGGATCATTGCCACCGCGACCGTGGCCCGAGGCGCTGGTCTTGAAACGGTTCTGTGCGCGCGGCTTCTCGACCTTTTTACCGGGCTGGATGTCCAATTGCCTTCGCTACCCGACAGGCTTGAAGATCTGCCGCAACTCGTTCAACACTTCACCGTCGAAGCCAAAGGAGATTCCAGCGCCCAGACGCTCACGATAGAAAACTCTGCATTCCTTGCGCTCGCCGGGCACGATTGGCCAGGCAATTTGCGCGAGTTGCGGCAGGTCGTGAACCAGCTCGTGACCTTGCCATCAAGTCACATCACCGGTGAGGTGCTAAAGCCGTTGTTGGAGCCACCTTTTGGCGCACGGCCCGCGGCCTCGCTGTCCGAGCGAGACTGGATCATCGAGGGCTTGAAGAGAAACCGGCTTCACCGCGGCAAGACTGCTCGCTCTCTCGGGCTTTCGCGCAAAACCCTCTACAATAAAATCAAGAAACTGCGGATCCTCGAATAAGGCCTCATGCCCGTCGTAGCGGCTGCTTGGCCGTGGCGGCCTGCTCCAGGGAGAACCTCGGTACCGACGACGATCCATGAGAGCCAAGGCTTACGAGCCCGATATCCGATCCAATCGGCAGCGCAAGCGCCTCGGGTCGCAGATAGACGGCCCCATCCAGCTGCGAACCAAGCCGTTGCTCCGCTGCTGTCATCTTTGCCTCGTCCGCCGCGATAAACAGGACTTTGAACCCGCGCCTTGCAAACCACTCCATACGGCGAAGCTCGAGCTCCTGACCGCGATCGAGCGGCACTCCTGCCGATGTCCGTTCAATCATGCAGGCTGGCGGAAAATTCGTCACTCCGGTCATCTTTGCATCCTGTAACAGATCTCCGAGATCTTCCCAGCAGGCAAAGGGATCGATCATGACGACGGCCGCATAGCAGCAAGGGGGCGCCTTGGGGCTCGCGTGCAAGTCCCGCACGAGGCAGTCGTTCCAGTCGATGACAGGAAGTGTAGCCATGACGAGCATGGCATTCTGCGGAAGAGTCCGCAGTGACGGCGCATAGATCGTTATCTGATCACCGCGAGGCGAGGGGAGACTTGCGGCAAGGCGACCAAAGACATTGGCTCTCACGGTTCTACCCAATCCTACCCATTTGAACCTTTCGCCGATCTTACACGCCATTCCATCGAGGTCTAGACCACCACTCGTCGATCTTTGGGGGAGCAATGTCATGTCTTTCTTCGGCGGGGGAGCCGGGCTCGGCTGGATGCGATGAACGCTAACGCCGTCATAGCCGTTCTTGCTTGAGTAGCCTCTCCGCGCCTTGCTGTGAGCCGGATACGATTTGCCGATGCTGCCCGAGTTCGGCTCGTTCTGAAAAAGGGCCCGTGATATAGCGCGACGATCTGGGTCGGAAGACGTATTGCCTCACATATCGATGCTCCCGGGCGCGATCAGTTGCCTCATTTATTTTGCTCCTGGCCTGAGTTGAGGAGGAGGCCGGGTGCGGAGATGGCCGGGGTTTCGGAGCGCCCGGCCTCCTCCGCTGGCACCTCGCACGTCATTGGGGTGTTGTGACCTCATGCCCTGGCGGCATTTTTTCTGAAGCAAACAGCAGCGCATTCGCTTGCTCGCTGCGCCAGGATTTCAACCGACGTTGAAGGGTTCGAAGAAGCTTGTTCGGATAGTCTCCAGGATATTCCACCTGCAGGCGCGAGAGCAGTTCGCTGCCGGTCCGCCAAGGCTCGGCTTCAAACCATTTTCTCAAATCTGACGTTGCCCGGATAAGCGGATCGGGACGACGCCGGCCCCTTTTAGCCTTCACGATTGGCCGATCCGTCGGGCGCGTGGCGCCGTCCTTCCAGGCCGTTCGCAGGCTTGCCAGGAAGCGATCAATCGATTGTGATGCCGCAGCAGGATGGGCGGATGGTTGGATATCCGCGAGCGCCGCGAGGCGCTCCTGCACGTCGCGGATGTCGCGCAACAACGTGACCGGATCGAGAGCGGTATAGATTTCCTGGAGATGGTGGCGGACCGCATCAGGCGTGCGGGCGTCCGCTGACAGGCGCTGGTGGGGTGTTGCCGGCGCGCTGTATGTCTTACGTACACGAGCACCGTCGCGCTGCTTGGCTAACAGTTTGAACGAAGGTTGGAAGAAGTTTACGAACAGCCGCGCTGACCGATAGAGTTCCGCCAGTAGCTTGGCCGCCTCCAGGCCTTCGAACCTACGATAGCCGACCATCCTGCGCACGACGGCGCCGTTCTTTTGCTCGACGAACGCCTGGTCATTCTTCCGGTAGGGACGGCAACGCGTGAAGACAATGTTGGCCGCCTCGCAGTAGGCCTTCAACGTCTCATTCATGAACACGGTGTCATTGTCCGTGTCGAAGCCGAGCAGCGCAAAAGGCAATTGCTTGCGCAATTCCGTCAGCACCGTGCTCACCAGCGTCTGTTCGCGCACGATCAGAGGTGCGCACTCTGTCCAGCCGGTAGCAATGTCGGTGAGCACGAGGGTCTGGATGAAGCTGCCGCGCGCAGATGGACCGCTATGCGCTACAAGGTCGGCCTCGACGAATCCCGGCGCCGGATCATTCCAATCTGCCGAAGTCCGTATTGGAATACTGCGACGCAGGGAATGCCCCGCGTGCCGCCGGCGCTTGCGACCCAATTTTTCTCGAACCCGCACCAAGGCGCGGTCGATCGTCGCAGCGCTCATCGCCAAAAGTTTGGTGCGAATCTCAGGGGCAAGGTCGAGGTGCCCGTACCGTTCCATCGCCTCAATCAGCGCGGGCATTAATGCTTTCAGTCGCTTCCCGCAGATGCGGTCTGACGCCTCCCAAAGCAGCACGAGTGCGGTGTGTTCTGCTTCATTATATATCCGACGTCGCGCCCGTCGGCCCGGATGTACGCCTTCCTGGTTTCGAAGTAGACGCATCGCATGCTTCCGATGGAATCCGGTGATGTCGACGAACTCGTCCAATATCCGCGCCTTCTTCGCGCGATCCGACCGCCGATAGCGCACGCCTGCCGCCGCCGTCAGTTCCTTCCGCGTTGCCATGCTTAGCCACCCCATCTCCGCCCCTCGCTCGTTCCCGGTCCAGGGGAGCAATTTACGTGAGGCAACGGCTTAGGATCCGGTAACAATTAAGGCGAGGCAATGCGGCTTTGATTGTCGCGGAGCGTCAATCAAGCGAGCGTTTTTTGTGTCGCGTGCTCCGGTGGCCGCCCTGGACCACGCTTTCGCTCGAGGGCAGTCCGCCTGCGATAGCTCTCGACGTTCATCTCGACGATGGTGGCGTGGTGAACAAGGCGATCGATCGCCGCGAGGGTCATAGCTGGGTCCGGAAAGACCTTGTTCCATTCTCCAAAGGGCTGATTGGCGGTGATCAGCAAAGAGCGTCGCTCGTAGCGTGCGCTGATGAGCTCGAACAGCACACTGGTCTCGGCCTGGTCCTTGGTGACATAGGCAAGATCGTCCAAGATGACGAGATCGAAGCGATCGAGGCGGTTGATGGCGCCCTCGAGGTTGAGCTCGCGGCGAGCCACCTGGAGCTTCTGCACGAGATCGGTGGTGCGGGTGAACAGGACGCGCCATCCGTTCTCGATGAGGGCCAAGCCGATTGCTGCCGCCAAGTGGCTCTTGCCTCCACCGGGCGGACCAAACAGCAGCAGATTGGCGCCCTTGCCGAGCCAGCCGTCGCCGGCGGCGAGTGCGGTCATTTGCGCCTTGGAGATCATCGGCACGGCCTCGAAGTCGAAGCTGTCAAAGGTCTTTCCGGTAGGCAGCCGCGCCTCGACGAGATGGCGCTCGATGCGGCGGCGGCCGCGCTCAGCGATCTCGTGCTCGGCAATGGTGGCGAGGAAGCGCGCCGCCGGCCAGCCTTCTTTATCGGATTGCTCGGCAAATTGCGGCCACAGCGCCTTGATGGCGGGCAGCCGCAGCTCGTTGAGCAACAGATTGAGGCGCGCGGTGTCGACTACGTTGGTTGTGCTCATGCGGCGCCTCCGATCTCGGCGGTACCGATGAGGCATTCATAGGTGGCGAGCGGTGCGAGGCGTACCACGACGTTCGGCACCTGGGCGGGATCCGGGGCGAAGTGAGTACGTAGCCGGTTGAGGTCGGGCAGCCGGCCGTCGTTCAGGTCAGCCGTGAGCTGATTGGCGAGTTCGGCCTCGCAACCGCGCTCATGGGCGAGTGCGAGGAGATCGACCATGATCCGGCAGGCCTTCTTGTCCGGTAAGCGTTTGCGCAAGACGTCGAAGGCTCGGCGGTAAGCTTCCCGGGGGAACAGCTGGTCGCGGTAGACCAGGTTGAGGAGCGCCATCGGCTTGCGCCGCAAGGAATGGATCACGTGCCGATAATCGACGACCTGATCGTGCTTGCCATTGGGATGCGGCCGCCCGCGCGGCAAGGTGAGGAGATGCGTGCCGCCGACAAACACGTCGAGGTGATCGTCATACAGGCGCACCCGCAGCCGATGGCCGATCAAGCGCGACGGCACCGTGTAGAACACCTTGCGCAAGGTGAAGCCGCCGGACGACGTCACGTGGACGATCACCTCTTCATAGTCCGACGTGCGGCGGTCCGGCAGATCCTGAAGTGCGCTACGTTCACTGTCGATCCGCTTGGCGTTGCGGGCATTGCGGCGGCTGGCGATCTCATCGATGAAGCCACGATAGGCAGCTAGATCGTCGAAGTCGGCGGTGCCACGCAGCAACAGCGCGTCGCCGATCGCTCGCTTGAGATGACCATGCGAACTCTCGATCGCCCCGTTCTCGTGGGCGATGCCACGATTGTTGCGGGAAGGCCGCATGCCGTAATGGGCACAGAGGTCTTCGTATCGCCGCGTCAGATCGTCTTTGGCGTCGCGGTCGAGATTGCAAAAGGCGGCCGACAGGCTGTCGGTGCGATGCTCCCGTGGCGCCCCACCGAGTGACCACAAGGCATTCTGCAGGCCTTCGGCCAGAGCGACGAAGCTCTCACCGCCGAGCACGACATGGGCGTGCTCAAACCCGGAATAGGCCAGCCGGAAGTGATAGAGACGATGGTCGAGCGGTACGCCCGCGATCGTGACACCCAATTCGCCCATGTCGGTGCCGCGCTGACCGGGTTCGTGGGTCTGGCGGAAGATGACCTCCTGCTCCTCGCCGTGGATCGCCCGCCAGGCCCGGATCCGGCGCTCCAGCGCGCGACGGATGCCGGCGCCGAGCTCGGGATGGCGTCGGAGCAACTCCTCGAAGATCGTGACCGGCCGCACACCGGGGGCGGCCTTCAGCATCGGCACGATATCTGTCTCAAATACGCGGGCCAAGGGATCTGGCCGGCGACGGCCGCGGGGAGCCTTCTTCTGCGACGGAAGGCGTCGATCCTTCTCGATCCGGTAAGCGGTCGAGGTGCTGAACGACGCCTTGGCGGCGGCCACGGGTGGGCTATCGGTCTGACGGTACTTCATGTAGAGCCTCATTTGGTGATCGGTAATGTGTCGGCCTGGCACGCGAGTGATTCCTCTTGGCGGAAGAACCACTTGCATAACCAGCCGGCCGCGATCACCAGTCGGCGCGGTCCGCTGTGGATCGCGCCGACGCCGGGCTCGTAACTCCGGTCGGGCTACGCCCTCCCTGCGTCACGAGCCCGGCGTAGCCCTCTCATCATGGTCGACGCTCCACTTCCATCCTGTTCGCCGCGCGGCACAGGCCACATTAGATCGGCACCAACCAATCCTGGTAGGTGCTTCCAGTCCTTCTCAGCGATACTGCTTGGTAGCACCCTTGGGAATTGAGCCTCTCGGGGGGCCGCGGTGGTCGGTCTCGCTTATCCAAGGGCGAAGGCTGGCCACCGAAGTTTGCAGCGCGTGGTAGGGATAAGCGCTTCCGGAGGCGTGAGCGCCGAGTCACCGCCGCCAACTTCACTGGCCGCGCGGGCGCGGTAGGGACAGCGTCGGGTTCTCACTCCCGACGGCGCCGAGTCATGTCCGCGTGCCTCCAAGTCCGCGTGTGCGCCGCGGAGTGGAGCAACCATGATGCCAAATTTATTGCCTCGTACGATCTAAAAGAGGCAAGGTCGGACCCGCACGAGCGCTTTCTTACAAATGCGATCGAGTGCGGCTGGTCTCCCGGGAGTTTGGACCATGACGACATTCTATTTGGAGGGTTCATTTGTCGATCAAACGCAAACGGTCGCAGCACTCAACCATCAATCCAGCCTTCGACTCCAACGAGAAAGAGAGACTTGCTAGCAGCTAGGCCACATCTACGACGATTGAAGCTGCTACGTTCCGGTTCTCGTGAATAAGGGAAACTAAGGCGCGGCAGTTGGTCTCCGCGGGTACAGCAAACAGGCCAGCCTACAAGGCGCTGCTCCTTGGAGCCCACCAAATCCGGTAGTTGAGGCGACCGCGGCAGATTTGCAGAGTACGACCCCGTTTATCGATCCCAGGGGCGATGCCGGAGCAAGCTTATGGCAAGCGTTCAGTACTTCGTCACGCGCCATAAAGGCCAGTGGATGGTTGCGCTCAATTGCGAGTACTCCGGCCCCTACGCCACTGAGGAAGAGGCGATCCGCGTCGCGGTCGACGCTGCCCACAAGGAGGGAAAGGTAGGACGCGACGCTCAGGTTCTAGTTCAGGGCCATGACCACAGGTTCAGACACGAGTGGACATATGGCCAGGACCCATACCCACCGTCCGGCTAAATCGGGCTGGCGCTGGCCTTCTGGGCCGATCTCGGACACGGCCCTCAGGTGGTCACCCCGTAGTTTTGCAGCAGCGCCTTCTCGATCGCGGGCAAACAACTTGGCTTTGGCGCGCTGTCGACCAGAAAATGGCTTCGTTCTCGACGTCTTGATCCAGCGCCGAACGCGCTGCGCAGCGGCTCATGAAGAAGCTGTTGAAATACGCCGGCACGCCGCCGCGCGTGATGATCACGGACAAGCTCCGTTCGTACGGCCCTGTGAGGGCGAAGATGGGCTTTCACGTCGAACATCGCCAGCACAAAGCTCTTAACAATCGGGCCGAGATTTCTCATCAGCCGACGCGGCGACGCAAGCCGATCATGAAGGGTTTCAAATCGTCCGATCAGGCTCAACGGTTTCTGTCAGTTCACGATCAATCAGGTCGCGAACCTTTTCCACATCCCCTATCCCGGAGCCGTCACCGCCGACTTCCGTCGTGCTTCGCGCGAGCGAGCCTTTGCGACTTGGCGCGAAATCTCCGCGACAAGCCGAATCTCGAACTGAGAAGCGCCTCCTTCGGCTCGGCGGTCGATTAAGTTGACGATGCCCGACGGTCTCCTGTAATCCAAGAGGCCACAGATGCTCGGACCTCTCGTTTTTCCCCCGACCCAAGCTGTTCTTTCTCTCGGCGATCGTTTGGACCGCACTGACGATGCTGGTCTGGTATGGCTTCGCGAGCAATCTGTTCGAAGCGCCGCAAAAGGCAGGTCGGGTTGGCGACGTTCTCGTCGGCGCCGGCTCTCTGGTTCGACCTCTATTTCGCCGCGTGCGCCGCGATATTTGCGGCTGGCTGGATGTTGGTTGCGCCGCACCCCTGGGCGACGTGGTCGATTCTTGGCTCCGCGCTAATACTGTTCACCTCCTACTTTCAGGTCCAGGTCAGCGTCGCCATCAACAGCTGGTATGGGCCATTCTATGACCTTGTCCAGGCCGCGCTTTCGAAATCGGCGCAAGTGATGGTCCAGCAGTTCTACAGCGAGTTGTCGACTTTTGCCGGCATTGCTCTTGTTGCGGTCGTGTCGGTGTGATGACGCGTTTCTTCGTCAGTCACTACATCTTCCGCTGGCGGACGGCGATGAACGATATCTATGTTGCAAGCTGGCCGCGGCTGCGCGCCATCGAAGGCGCCTCGCAGCGCGTTCAGCAGGACCCCATGCGCTTTGCCAGCGGTCGGATATTCCTTCCAGGCTGCGTTCCGCCACCGCTTCCGCGGCGCGACCAGAGCCTTCGGATGATCCAGCCATCCAGCTGATGGAAGGTATCCCTCCATTGAGGCCGCCTTGTTTGACGGACGCGAGCGCTGCAGGTCCTAGGGGTAATCCTAGCATTACAGTTGCCTTTTTAGGAGATGTCTGAATCTATGGACACCATGATTCGGAGGTCGTGGACGCCAGCAGCGTCGATCGAGGAGACGCTTGCGTTGTGGGCGGCGTCGCTTCCAGAGATCAAGAAATGGATACGTCCGTTGTTCACGCAAGAGAGATGGCGTCACCTTGGCTGGCTGCTGGTCACACAGCCGGCGCAAGTTCTATGAGCTGCATGTTGCAGGAAGCTTGAAAGTGGCAACGGCGACGGTCGAGCGGATGGCGAAGCTCTGGCAGGTCGAGAAGACCATACGCGGTCAAAGCCCCGACGTAGGCGTTGCCGCGCGCCAGCAAGCCTCCACAGCGGTCGTCGCAGATCTCTTCGATCTCTGGCAGCAGACATTGCGGCGGATTTCCGGAAAATCAAAACTGGCTGAGGCAATCCGCTATGCCGTCTCGCGCCGTGCCATCTTCGAACGCTTCCAGACTGATGGTTCGCATCGAGCTCGACTCCAACATCGTTGAACGCGCCATCTGACCACAAACAATTACGAGAAAGAATAGCCTCTTTGCCGGTAGCGACGGCGGCGGACGAACCTGGGCGAACCATCGCAACACTGCTGCAGACAGCAAAGATGAATAACGTCGATCCGTGCGCCTGGCTCAGCCTAACGCCTCAGCGTATCGCCAACGGCTGGCCGAGCGGCGAAATCGACGCGCTTATGCCATGGAACCACGCCGCCTGACGGCCGCAGCTTGCCGCTTACCCTTCGACCGAGTACGTGGCAACGAAGAGTGGCAGACGCTCCGAACGCGTAAGCGCTGGCGGTGCCCATGCCAAGGCAATGGGGGCCAAGCTGGTCTTTGCGAAGCTTGACCGGTTCAACCTCAAACCGGGCTTGCTTCGGTCACCGCTGGCAACCGGCGACCCGGGGTTCTGCAGCGACATTCGTCAGCTTATCGACAGGTAGGCCTGCTAAGGGCAGAACGCTGCCACGTTGACGGCCCTCCGGGACTTATCTGGTCAACGAAATGGCAGGAAGCCTCGCAGCAGTATCGATCCATTTGCGCGTTTGGGCTCGTGTGAACAATGATCATGACACCCGGCCTGCTTCGCGACCTTGAGGAGCGGGGGTATTCTTGTTTTGGCGATGGAGATATTGATGAACACAGGACAGGCTCAGTGGAGTGCAGGTTCTTCCTCGGCCGCTTCTGAAGAGGGGGAGCAGGAAAGTTACCTCAGCGGCTTCAGCCGAGCCGTGGCGGATTTGCTCGAAGCCATGACAGGATATCGGACCCCGGCCTCCGCGCGCGCGCAGTTGCTGGACAACTGGGCGGCCGAAGAGGGGCAGGGCGAAGCCGAGAATCGGCGACAGGGACGCGCACGAATTAGGGGGGCGGACAACACTGGCTCGCACTCGCTGGATTTGTCCTCCCTCTCCCTGACCGCTTTGCCCGCCGCCCTGCCGCCAAGATTGCTGGAACTGCGCGCCAGGCACAACGAGCTAAGCAGCCTGCCCGCTAGCTTCCCACCCGGTCTTCAGCATCTTCTCATTAGCCATAACCGGTTGATCAGTTTGCCGGACGCTCTTCCGGCGACCCTCTCTCGGCTGGAGGTGGCCGATAACAGCTTGACCAGTCTGCCGGCCAACCTTCCGGCTGGGCTCGAGATCCTGAACGCAAGCGACAACCGACTAACTAGCCTGCCGGACGCTCTCCCGAGCAGGCTCACCTCGCTCGCGGTTAGTGGCAATCAGCTGACCGACCTCCCCGACTACCTCCCATCGGGGCTCATTGAACTCGATGTCAGCAGCAATCAATTGGCCGACCTCCCCGCCCCCCTTCCGAGCACCCTCCAATCGCTCAATCTCAGCGGTAACCGGCTGACCAGCCTGCCTGAGGATCTTCTTGAGGGGCGTGTACCGAATCTTAGTCTCAGCTACCCGCATTTGGAGAACCTCGAGTTCGGGGATAACCCGCTGCCGGACGACGTCCTCGCTAATCTGGCGACGGCTGAAGCGCCACCGCAGCTTGCGCAGCAATCTCTATATGAGGCTGCCGCGCAATGGCTCGCAGACGACCCGGCGACGCTGGCCAAATGGCAGCACTTTGCGGATGAGCCAGGCGCCCAGGACTACGCGCAGTTCCTGGAGAGGCTACGAGAGACCGTGAACTACGGCAATGACGAGTTTCGGCAGGCAGTGGCTGATGATCTGCAGCAGGCGGCCGCCAATCCGACATTGCGCGAGCAGTTCTTTGCGCAGGCGTCCGAGGCCAACGCGAGCTGCGAGGATCGTGTCACCTTGCACTGGAATGGTATGCAGACCGCGCGCCTCAACGCTGACGTCGAGGACGGGGTATATGACGATCGGCTTGGCGATCTGATCCAGCGCGGCCGTGTCGCCTTCCGCTTGGAGGCGTTGGACGAGATCGCGCGCGACAGGATCAACTCGCTCGCCAGCGGCAACCCGAACGTAGACGACATCGAAGTCTACCTGGCCTATCAACATCGGCTGCGCGAGCCGCTGGAGCTCAGTCACGTCGCCCCTGACATGCGCTTCCTGGCGGTCTCTCACGTAAGCGAGGATGATGCGACGGAGGCGCTCGACCTGGTCCGGGAGCGGGAAGCAAGCCAGTTCACCGACTTCATGGCAAGCCGCTGGCAACCCTGGGAGACGGTGCTGAGGCGCATCGCTCCAGACGAACATGCAGCGATGCAAGACCGGCTCGTCGAAGCCATGGGCGAAGAGTTCCAAAGCCGTCTGGATCAGCGACTGGCCGAACATGGTCTGGTGGGCGACGTCGATGCCGAGCGGGTGCTCGGAGCCCAAGTCCGAAACCAAATCGCAGGCGAGATCAAAGGCGAGGTCATGCACCGGCTGCTCGCAGAGCGCGGCCTAGAACAATAAGACTTCCCAACAGTCCCGCGGGGATATTCTTCGTTGCTCTGTGGCGCTGCCTCAAGATGGATCCTGCAATCGACATCATCTTTGAGCTGACGATTGCCGATTGGCGCTCGAGCGAGGAGGCTGAGGCGCGGCCCGTTGAGGCAGCACGCATCTACCGCCGTGAAGATCGCACGGTGTGCGGCAGCATGAAATGGTCGGCGCGCAGCCTCATTGCCGATTCCTTGTAAGACGGGATGCCCGGGCCTTCTACCGGGCTGCGGAATGCTCCGCCGGAATTCTGTCGTGACCGCGCGCCGCCTTTGCTTCGTACTCGTCCTCGGGCGAGCGAAATCGACGCGTCAACAACCGGCTTTGATCATCGCGATTGTCGCGGTCGGTCAAGTGCATGCTCTCAGTCGTTTGAACGAGCGGGAGCGCGCGAGCGGATCCATCGGAGAACGCATTGCCGAAGTTTTCGTCTTACTGGCGCACGATTTCATAGGTCACGCCAATGCCACGCGCCGCCAGCACTTCAGCACGTCCTCGACCATGCGCAAGCTTGAGAGGAAGCCGGAAATACAACCAAGCGGCATAGCTGATTACTTCCGGTGGGAAGCGATGGCGGCGATAAAGAGGGGTCCGGGCGGTCGGCGTGCTGGTCGTCACCACCCCCTCGGCGGCTCCAATTCGTTAACTTAACGCCATCCAGAGTCTTCCGAAGCCGTCGACCAGATGTGTCTCGATCAGTCTGCTGTCTTCCTCATTTAGACGGCCCGGCTTGTCGAACAGCGTCAGCGGAATGGTAGCTTCCCGACATCATGGAGCATCGCCGCGAGCCCGAGTCGCCCCAATACTTGCTGGCGAAATAATCAGCGCCGCCGCAGACAATACGTAAGCAGTGCTGAAAGGTGGCCCTCGTGAGCCAATGCGAACACAGGCTTTGAATTTCGCTTTATTTGGCTGCTCGCAACATTGGCGTGAGCGGCGGCGAAGAACCATGTTGTATTTTGCCAATGACCTCGAAGCCGTGGCTTTGATAAAAGGGGATGTGATC
This sequence comes from Bradyrhizobium diazoefficiens USDA 110, assembly GCF_000011365.1. Taxonomy (GTDB): domain Bacteria; phylum Pseudomonadota; class Alphaproteobacteria; order Rhizobiales; family Xanthobacteraceae; genus Bradyrhizobium; species Bradyrhizobium diazoefficiens. Next base: position 2,062,514 of record NC_004463.1, read on the forward strand.
GGGATTCGAGCTTTCCAGATAGGCGGTAATGCCCTGCTCATCGCATCGTTGAAGAGCGTATTTCATCAACAATGTGCCAAGTCCTTGTCCGACCCAGTTCGGATCGGCCGCGATGAGAGGCAGGTACCAATGCGGCTCGGACGGATGATGTTCGGCCATTTCCTGCCGCAGGAGCGCCATATCTTCGGTGATCGCCGGGTTCAGGGACAGCGCCATTATTTCGTCTAACGCGGACTCGTCTTGCTGCACGCCAGGCGGCAGCCACAGGGCTGCGGCGCGGATCCCTTCCGTGACGTATGCTGTGCCGTGCTCGAATGCTGGTCCACCAGAGGCGTTAACGAACCGAGGCATGCTCCGAAGATATTGGCCTGCGTCAGGCCAACTCCACCGCATCAATGGATCGGCGGCAAAGCCGAGCACAATTGTCCAGACGGTGCTTGTTCGAATGTTTGCATTCGCACATTTGATATCCGACTCCGCCGGCATAATGTGGGTTCCAAATTTTCTGTCTACCTGTCAGAGTTACGTGGCACGACATAAAGAAGACGTGGCCGATCACCAGATTCCTGATATCGACCGGCTGCACCTGGGTTCTGCCCGCTGATGGTCATGTTCCGTAACGACTCAGAATAGATCCATCGCCCGGCACCGGCTCGCCGTGCTCAGCTTCCGGAGCGCTTTTTCATCACTGCAATCCCTGTGCCATACTGAATGTCGAGCGACGGCATCGTCAACTTAACCGACCGCTGAGCTGAAGGAGGCGCTTCTCAAAGGTTCGAGATTCGGCGATAGCGCTTGTCATGGAGATCTCGCGCCAAGTCGCAAAGGCTCGCTCGTGCCAAGCACGACGGAAGTCGGCAGTCAGGGCTCCGGGATAGGGGATGTGGAAAAGGTTCGAGACCTGATCGTGAACTGACAGAAATCGGTGGGCCTGGAGGAGTTGAAACGCATCATGATCCGCTCGCGTCGTCGCGTCGGCTGATGAGAATTCTCGGCCCGATTGTTGAGAACTTTGTGCTGGCGATGTTCGACCCAAAGGCCCGTCTTTGCCCTCGCAGCGCCGTACGAACGAAGCTTGTCCGTGATCATCACGCGCGGCGGCGTGCCGGCGGATTTCAAGAGCTTCTTCCTGAGCCGCTGCGCAGCGCGCGAGTCTCTTCCGCGCTGGATCAAGACGTCGAGAACGAAGCCATTCTGGTCGACAGCGCGCCAGAGCTAATGTTGTTCGCCCGCGATCGAGATAACGATCTCGTCCAGATGCCATTTGTCACCGCGAGCGGGAGCGCGCTCGCGGACCGATCGGAGAACGCCTTGCCGAATTTCGGTCCCCACTGGCGCACGGCTTCATAGGTCAACAGTGCCACGCGCCTCCAGCATTTCCTCGACTATGCGCAAGCTTAAGGGAAACGGGAACTACAACCAAACGGCATATTGACGCCGCCCCGGTGGGCTGCGCCGACAGACTTTCAGCGGTTGCGCAAAAGTACGGTGCACTGCGTGAGCGGGCTGGTGAGCTCGAAATGACGCTGCAACGGAGCCGGACGGCGCGGTCGCGGCCATCTCGTTTGAGCATTCACGGTCGCAAATCGACGCAGAGCGCGGCCCAACCCAAACAACGTCGACTGGTAGAGAAGCGTTCGCCTGAGCTGAACTTCTTGACGGTGGGGCGACCGCGAGTCACCGGACCCGGATTAACGAAGGTCGTCGAACGGCCCACGAAACCCTCGCCAAGGCGTGGGAGGCGAAATCCGCTGCTGCTGGCGCGTTCCAGTCGGCGAGCGCTCGCTGCGAGGAAGCTGCCGCGGGAATGGAGGCCGCGAAGAATCGCCGCGCTTCAGCCGAAGGGGCCTTCAATATGGCCTGTCAGGATATCGCCCGGTCGCAGGGTCAGGTGTTCCCGCTGATTGCCACCGACCCGGCTGTGTCCAGAGCGCTACGAACACGAACTCAAGAGCTCGACCGAACCGTAAATGATACGGACGCCGCCGTCCTGATGCGTCGGGACGACCTGGAGAGATCGCTGGAAGGGCTGACGCGGAGGCATCGACTGACGCCGTTGCAACCCTGACAACGGAAATCGATGCTCAACGAGCTGCCGATTGGCGTGATGCATGTCCCGGGCGCGGGAATTCAGGACAATCTGGGCGACAAGGCGAAGAAGCTCGGCATCCCGGTCTGAAAATTCGGCGGCGCGTGAGCGCCGCAAATTTCTACTACCCGACTTGAGCGACGAAATCGCGCAACTTTCGCTCCGCTTCCTCCGCCGCCTTCTCTACGGCAGGAAAGATCGTGGCCCACACCTCAGCCAACTCCGGAAACTCCATTCGCGCCTCGGCCGGGTTTCAGCGGTAGGGAAATTTGTCGTACCACGTCACTCTTTCGACGCTTGAGGGTCAGAAGCGCTACGCTTCCGCTTTTCAGTTCAACAGCAGCAGCTGTGAGCGCCAGAACCTCTGAGACACGGCCGCCACTTTGCAATAGCACCGTATAGGAAAGTCGGCGTGCAGGATCGAGCCCTTGTGCCGCGCGACGGAAGCGACGGCGCTCCGGTAGTGTCAGGTATTGTCGAATACCCGATGTCGAAAAATAGAGCGAGCTCTCCGCACAAGGGAGCCGGGGGGCTCGCGGTCGAGCGGACGATTGATTTCACAGATGGTAGATGGACTGCCGCTGTCCTTAAATGAGGAGGGGAAATGTCGCGTCCCGGTAGGATTGATTGCAGTCTGCTCCTTCTTTCTTTGCCACCATAGACCGCAGCACAGGGACAGCTGTGCGATCCGTGCCTACGCTCAGGTGAGAAATGCTGCGGTCTGCGGCCGTCTGGTTCGGCGCGCGTTCAATGTAGCGTCGGTTATGGATACGAGCGCACCGGCGCCGAACGTCGCTGTCGCCAGAACCAGCGGAAGTGTTCTCGCCACTGACAGAGCGACAATACACTCCTGACGTGGTGCCTTGGAAAAAGATGCCCCATGAAAATGGGAGCGCAGTCCCCTGCGCTCCGGTCGTTCTTACCATATACGGAAACGGTCACGCTGCCCGTTGCATCACAGCTGTAGCTCTGATCATCGCTAAAGTTCTGATGACAATATTTGGACTATGGACCGGGATGCCACCCCTTCTTGCGCAGCGTGTTGTCAGAACTTTAACAGAGTCGATTGTCAGCTCTGAAACAATGTCTGACTTCCGACGCTACAAACATTCGTAGAAGACGCAGAGCAGCTGCGATTTTCATCGACACGTCCCTTGCTTGGTTCGCGGACGAACATCTCGGATCGCTTTTCCAGGGGGGGTGCTGAAGGTTGCCTTCTCGCGTGTCGCCACGAGCGCCGTGGTCGTCAGCTTACTCTGAGGCAACATGAAACTAGGCTTCAAGCAATAAGGTCGCGTTGGCTTGGCGTCTCCGCCCTCAGCGGTCGGACTTATCAGACGTGATGCCGACGGCCATTTGTTCTTAGGACATCGAGATTGTCGATCTGCTCAGCAAGGGGTTTATACCCGGACGTCGTTTGGCGAACGCAAGTGACAAGCGTCCGCAAACAACAGGGGCCTTTGGCATGAATGTGGCATCAGGGCTCAGTGCAGGGCGGACATCGGTTAGCATGTGATGCCCCATAACATCGGGGTGAAGGAACTTCTGATGAGGGCCGTATCGATTGAGTTCACTAGTACCCACTTTTCTTGGAACGTGAGTCGTGATTCAAGGTCGGGATGATACCCGAAGCAAGAGAAGTCCACCTTTCGAGGAAAGATCGCAAGGTGCTTGAGGCGTGCTGTCGCTCACCGGTGACGTTGCAGCGCGATTTGAAGCGGGCGCGGATAGTTCTGTTGGCGGCGGATGGGCGCAGCACCCGGTCGATCGCCAAGGAAGTTGGGGTCCAGCCGCGGATTGTCAGCCTTTGGCGGCATCGCTATGCCGACCATGGCCTTGAAGGGCTGCAAGACAAGCCGCGGCCTGGCAAGCAGCCGATCTATACGAAGACGACCGACAAGCGGATTCTGAAGCTGCTGGATAAGCCGCCACCGCAAGGGTTTGCGCGCTGGACCGGCCCCCTGCTGGCCGAGGCGCTGGGCGATGTCGATGTCCAATATGTCTGGCGGTTCCTGCGCAGCCACAAGATTGACCTGGTGGCTCGCAAGTCCTGGTGCGAGAGCAACGACCCGAACTTTACGGCCAAAGCCGCCGATGTTGTCGGCCTCTATGTCGCGCCGCCGGCGAAGGCCATTGTGCTGTGCGTGGACGAGAAGCCCTCGATCCAGGCTTTGGAGCGAGCGCAGGGTTATCTGAAGTTGCCCAATGGCCGCGCCTTAACCGGCCAAAGCCACGATTACAAGCGGCATGGCACCACAACATTGTTTGCGGCGCTCGAAGTCGCCACCGGAAAGATCATCGCGACCCATTCAAAACGCCGGCGCCGCGTCGAGTTTCTCGATTTCATGAACAGCGTCACCGCGACTTTTCCGAACCGCAAGCTTCACGTCATCCTCGACAACCTCAACACCCATAAAAAGAACGAGGACTGGCTCAAGGCCCACCCCAACGTGCAATTTCATTTCACGCCGACAAGTGCGTCATGGCTCAATCAGGTCGAAGTATGGTTTTCCATCTTGCAGGGGCAGTCGCTCAGCGGCACCTCCTTCACGAGCCTCAAGCAGCTTCAGGAACACATCGATGCCTACGTCAACGCATACAACGACAGAGCCGAGCCCTTCGTCTGGACCAAGAAAAAGGTCCGTCAACGCCGTTTCAAAGGCCGCCGTATCACTCAGCTCTGATTCCGGGTACTAGGCTGGTGTTTTTGTACTTCGTGAGCGTGCTTGCGGCCTTGCTTTTGCTGGTGGTGAGCAACCGCGGAGCCATGGCAAAACGCTCCGGCTATCGGAGTGATTGTGCCGGGATGCTGATTGTTTCTTCCATCCTACTTGTTGATAATTTTCAGTCGGAATGCCAAGCCCTCCATCTTTTCAGTGACAACCAGCCCATACGAGGGGAGCTCTTTGAGCGGGGTGCGGATCTGTTCAGCTTCAATGGGGCTAATGCGGGTGCACCGTGCAACGCTGTATTGGCTCCTGTGATTCTTCCAGCGCCCTCGCGTCTGCGCTATCGATCGATGACGCTGAGCAGTGACGAGCCGTCAAATTATCCCGACGAAGACGTTCTAAAGAGGAGAGCAGACAAAGGGCCTCGAGTGGCGTCGTTCGCTCCTGCAGGATCGTTCCGGCAGAATGGTCCGGCTCTCCGTGCGGAGGCGCCTGTCGGTTCGATGCTGATGCAGAGGCTAGTTTCTTTGGCATCTCATAGTTTTACGACCTCGGCCGGGGTCAAAATTAGCTTCACGTTGATTATGGCGTCAAACCCGAGCGGTACTGCTTTTGGTCCACAGGTCTTAATGGATGCCGACAGTAAAGCTTTGGTCTGCGAGATCTCGCCCATGGATGCGGAAAGCATCTCTGCGTTTCGGCACTCGCTGGCGCAAGCCTTTGTTCAACAAGCGGCGAATCCCGGTGGGGGGCTCCCGAGCAAGGATGTCGATGATTTGTTTGCGAACAACTGGGCTGCTAATGCAACAAATGGCATTATGGGCGGTTGCCTGCTCGGGAATAATAATGAAAGCGGAAGGATAGTGTAGCGCAGCACATGGGTTGTCACGAACTCCACGAACGAGTCCGGGCCGCCAGATCCGGAATGTCCCTCTTCAACTCCTGTAACAGGAGGGCGTAATTCGCCCGATATGCTCGTCGCCCAGCCATTCCATGTCGTCGAGCACCGCCCGCTGGCCGTGGAGCGAGCCGAATTGAAAAGTGCAGTGCCTGCCGTCGCTTGATAATCGTGTGGACGCGTCGGGTTGCGGGCCATTAGCGGACAACTGGCAGGCAGCTCTTCATAGCTTAGGCGTCGGCGATCGACCATCTGGTCCGTCCCATCGAACACAGGCGGCGCGCCCTCATCAATTGCCATCTGGGCTGACGAGCGCTTGCGCGCACTAGGGTCTGTACCTAAATAGCGCCACGTGATTCTCTTGCCTACGTGTTGATTCGGGGGCGAGAGAATGCGCGCTGGTTTGTTTTGGCTGAACGACAGGCAATGGGCGCGTATCGAACCGCATCTGCCGAGGGGACTGACGGGGCCGGATCGGGACGACGACCGACGCACCGTCAGCGGCATCATTCACATGCTGCAATCGGGTGCACGATGGCGTGATTGTCCACGTGAATACGGCCCTTACACGACGATCTACAATCGCTTCAATCGCTGGGCCAAGCGAGGACGATGGTGCGCAATCTTCGAAGCGCTGGCCAAGCCTGGCGAAGACGGCGTCGTACTGTCGCTCGACTCGACCTCGATTAAAGCTCACCGGTGTGCCTCCGGCGGAAAAGGGGGGAGCACAATCAAGCAATCGGCCGCTCGCGCGGAGGCCGCACGACAAAAATCCATGCGCTGAGCGATCCGCTCTGCCGGCCGGTCGTCCTGCATCTGACTCCAGGCCAGGATGCCGATATCGCTGCGGCTCCCGATGTCCTGGCGCTCGCGCCACCCATGAGCGTGCTCCTCGCCAAGGGTATGATGGCGACAAGCTTCGCGGCGCAATCATTCGTCGTGGCGCCAAGCCCGTAATCCCCAATAAATCTAACCGTGTCGTCATCCATCGCTTCAACAAACGCGCCTACAAAGGACGAAATGTCATCGAACGCTGCTTTTGCAGGCTCAAGGACTTCCGGCGCATCGCCACGCGATATGACAAGCTCGCCCGTAATTTTTTGGCCGCTGTTCATCTCGCCGCTCTCGTCGCATATTGGCTCAATTGAGTCTGGACCCTAGCACTACTTTGGGTGCGCCGGGAGACCGGCAAGGAGGAGATGGTGAAAGTCCATTGCGATGAAGGTGTAGCGAACCACATCGGCCCCGAGCCGTGCGCAGGCGTCCGCGAGGGTGTCGGCGAAGCGTCGGTAGGGGAGCATGCAGGCCAGCCATTGAGCCGCGAAACAGTGTTATCTCGGGAGCCGACGCTGTCCAAAGAGCGGAAGGCAACATGGATGAGTGCGCAATTGCGAGCACCCGTCCAACCCGGCGTGGTCGTAGACCCTGGCATGCATGGAAGCTCCTTGTACGGGAACCGGGATATCTCCGGGTCGGCCATCTTCCTCCTCGGAGGAGGTGGTCCGCAGCGGGAAGGCGAGGAGCCGTAGCCGCTGATGCATGACACGGAGAAGTCTGACTCTGGCATAGTAGCTGAGAAGCCGACGAACAAAGCTGGATTACTGGCGGCGGAGTGGGCGGAGCCAAGGCCGGGGACCAAGGGAAACGCGGAACAGCAGCGCATGCACCGGACACAGGGCCGGGCTCGCATGACCCAGTCGCTGGACCGCGTACGGACAGCCGCAAGGCTGAGGAAGAAGGACCGGTTCACCGCGCTCTTTCACCACATCAATGTCGATACACTGCGGGCGGCGTTCTTTGCGCTCAGGCGTAGGGCTGCTCCCGGAGTGGATGGCATGACGTGGCAGGACTACGAGGAAGATCTCGAGCCCCGGCTCGCCGATCTGCACAAACGGGTCCAACGAGGAACGTACCGCCCGCAACCGTCTCGCCGGACGTACATACCAAAAGCAGACGGCAAGCAGCGTCCGTTAGCGATCGCGGCTCTCGAAGACAAAATCGTCCAGGGGGCCACCGTCATCGTGCTCAACGCCATCTACGAAGGAGACTTCTGTGGCTTTTCCTACGGGTTTCGGCCCGGCAGAGGACCACATGATGCGTTGGACGCGCTCTGCACAGCGATCGAGACGCGGCAGGTGAACTGGATCATTGACGCCGACATCCAAAATTTCTTTGGCGCAGTCAGTCAACCTTGGCTGGTTCGCTTCTTGGAACATAGGATCGGCGACAAGCGCATCATCCGCCTCATTCAGAAATGGCTGAAGGCGGGTATTCTCGAAGACGGCGTCGTAACCGCTGATGACAGGGGAACGGGTCAAGGTTCGGTGATTTCACCGCTCCTTGGCAACATCTACCTGCACTACGCTCTCGACCTGTGGGCCAAACGCTGGCGACAGCGCGAGGTCTCCGGCGGCATGATCATCGTGCGTTACGCGGACGATGTAGTAGTCGGCTTTGAGCGCGAGGATGACGCACGTCGTTTCCTTGACGCGATGCGCGCGAGACTGGAGGAGTTCGAGCTGACGCTCCATCCGGCCAAGACCCGCCTGATTGAGTTTGGTCGCCATGCGGCGGCTCAACGCAAGCAGCGCGGACTCGGAAAGCCGGAAACCTTTGCGTTCATGGGGTTCACGTTTATCTGCGGCAAATCACGCCGAGGGCGCTTCCAGCTTCAACGGAAGACCCGTGGCGACCGCATGCGAACCAAACTCCGCGAAATCAAGGAGGAGCTGAGGCGCCGAATGCACTGGCCGATCCCTGCACAGGGGAGATGGCTGAGGCAGGTCTTGACCGGCCACTTTGCGTACTTTGCTGTTCCGACGAATGGCCGAGCGCTCAATGCGTTTCGGTTCTACCTGACCGATCTCTGGAGGCGTACGCTTCGGCGGCGCAGTCAGCGGACCTGTCTGACCTGGGATCGCATAACGCAGATCACCGACGACTGGCTTCCCAAGGCTCGCATCCTTCATCCATGGCCGAAGCTGCGCTTCGCCGTCAAACACCCGAGGTAGGAGCCCGGTGCCTTAATTGGGCTCGCCGGGATCTGCGCGGGGGGCGCCCAGTGATGGGTGTCCCTACCGCGAACAGATTGTTGATTTTGCCGCGTTTTATAGGATTCCCGAATCAATTTTTCAATGATTCATGGGTGGTCGGCTCTTGGAGGGCTGACCATGCCGGGATGGGAAGACGAACTCGAACGCTGGCTGATGCCGTTCTTGGACCGGCTGGGTCATAAGACCCGGCAGCGGATGTGTCCTCTGTATGTTGCGGGATTGATCGGTCCTGGCGATCGCAAGAGCGTTCAGCCGATGGCGGAACGCCTTGCCACGAGCAACTACGACCAGTTGCACCATTTCATTGCGGACGGTGTCTGGGACGCGACGCCGCTGGAGACAGAACTGCTCAATCAGGCGGACCGACTTGTCGGCGGCAGGGATGCGGTGCTGGTTATTGATGACACCTCACTGCCGAAGAAGGGTGAGCGATCGGTCGGTGTTGCGGCGCAATACGCATCGGCTCTCGGTAAAACTGCAAATTGCCAAACGCTGGTGTCTTTAACGCTTGCGCGCGGCGAAGTGCCAGTGATGGTCGCGTTACGTCTCTTTCTGCCTGACAGCTGGACAAGCGACATGCCCCGTTTGAAGCGCGCTCGCGTGCCAGTCGAACACCGAACGCCACGGTCCAAGCCGGAGATCGCTTTGGCCGAGATTGACCGCGCGATGGCAGCCAACATGCGCTTTGGATGTGTGCTGGCGGATGCAGGATACGGCCTCAGCGCACCGTTTCGACAAGGGCTAACAGAGCGCGGGCTGGCCTGGGCGGTCGGTATCCCTCGGCACCAGAAAGTGTATCCCGTCGATGTGAAGCTCATTTGGCCGATCACCAAAGTCCGTGGCAAACCACGAAAGCACCACGTGCCCGATATCTTATCGATTGCGGCAGAACAAATGCTGGCCAGCGCCAAATGGAAAACCGTGAGTTGGCGTAGCGGGACGAAAGGTCGGCTCAAAGCCCGATTTGCTGCTCTCCGTGTCCGCACCGCCGACGGCCCTCCGCAGCGGATATGGGATAAAGGTCAGCAGCATCTCCCAGGCGACGAAGCCTGGCTCATTGGCGAGCAACGTGCCTCCGGGGAGAGGAAATACTATCTCGCCAATCTTCCGGCGACGACGGATCTGCGCACGCTGGCCGCCACCATCAAGGCACGGTGGATTTGTGAGCAGGCGCATCAACAGTTGAAGGAGGAGCTTGGACTTGATCACTTCGAAGGGCGATCATGGCAAGGTCTTCATCGCCACGCCCTTATGACAATGATTGCCTACGCCTTCCTGCAACATCGTCGCCTCGCATACGCGGGGCGGAAAAAAAAGAATCAACGGGCCTCCGCCTCAACCAACCATGCCCGCCGTACGCCACGCCATCGTCGATCTCCATCCTTCGGCCGCCGCCTCAGCAATGCCCATATTGCCGAAAGCAAATCCTTGAAAAGCAGCGGCCAAAACACATTCTGCCAAAGTAGTGCTAGGTGCGATGCGCGCGAAGATCCGCGTCCCTTTTCCCAGTTGGACATTCCGGCGCCGCTCTTCCATTGCATTGTTGCGAAATTCGAGCTTCTTCTCAGCCGCCGGCCAAATGGTCGGATCGCTACTGCTCGACGGTTGCCAGGAAATTGGGGGTGGTGGTGCCTTTACCGGAGCCTGCTCAGCCAGGATGGGCAGGATGCAGCTCTTCAGCACCTCCGCGAAGCGCCTCTGCTCGGCCTTGATCTCCTCCTTCGTGGCTCCATCCTTGAGGGTGTAGACCTTCGCGCCGCTTCGGTGACGCCAGTCAAAGGGAAGCGCCACGGGACCGGGATAATGCGCGCCGTTCGCTACGAGAATGATGCGGCCCTGTGAGAGCGCATGCTCGGCGTAGCCGAGTTCGGACATGATGTTCGGGTTCTGGAGGTATTTGGGCTCGGAACGCTTTTCGGCAGGTATGTTGGGCTGAAGTGCTGCAGGGGCGGTCATGCCCACCGGGGTCATGTCCGCGACAAAGACGTTCGCGCCGGCGATCTTCTCCAGGATGGTCTTCGTGATGTCCGGGGTTCCAGCGACATTCTTGGTATCGTGATCGACCTCGGGACGCTCCGCCTCCTCATAGTCGGGATCGATGGCGATGAGCTTGCAGGCGTCCTTCAGCGCATCGCGCACAAAGTAGTGATGCAACTTCGGATCGCGATCACTCTGCCATGACCAAAATATCTTCATTGGCAAACATCACCTTCTACTGTCAGCGAGCTTTGTCCCGAGCGCTCGCATTGTGTTTAATCAGGAATACCGGCAGCCATGCAAAGTGCTCTGGCGTGGCGCCGCTCAATACGAGCAAGCCGTCAAGAGGGAGCAGTATCCTCCCAGCGGACAGCTCGCAGAAACTCATCGCGGGTCAGGGCGCAGAGAGCGAATTCGCCGCGCTTCAAGGGGCCTCCAAGACGAGACGCTACGCCGGGGCCTGCAAGGTAGAAGATGTAAGGCCCTGCATTGAAGAAGACGTGGGCTACCGCACGCTTCCACTTCTCGATGAACTGCTTGTTCGGGCCCACCCAGCGCATGATCGCGAATTCCTTGCCGTCGAGATTTACGACCCGTGATCCGAAATCGAGCGACATATTGAAGTACGTCCCAAGGAACGAGCTTTCGCTGTGAATGTGGACCAGCCAGAACATCCGGTGCCCGCGCCGATAGAAGGCCTCCCGCGCGTTTCGCTCATCCTCGCTGATCGAGGAGTGCTGCAGCTCAAGGACGGTCGCGCGCGGGGTGCCGCTGCCGACGAGGACGTCGGCGCGGTGCAGCTCTCCTGTCGTCGGGTCGCGTAGAGCGATCTCGCGGCAGGACATGTCGAAGAGTTCTTTCCAGCCGAGGTGCCAGGCTCCCTCCGGCTCGCTCCAGGGATCGCAATCACCCGCCTTGTGCCGCCAGTGGGACGTGTTCTCGACGGGCATGACGGCGGTGAGCAAGCCGCCGCAGTCGCGACACGTGGTCCGTTCTCCCTTCGCGACGGGGGCGCGCTTCTGGTCGCCGACCCAGGCATAGAGCACGTTTATTGCTCCCCTTTACGCATCGCTAAACCCAACAAGCACGACAATGGCGCTGCCGCCAGCCGGTCGGCCGAGCCTTTGGTCAAAATGCATCCTCCCCCAGCAGACATCCTACCTCGCCGTCATTAGTCGACAGGCGAGCTCCTGCTCGCCCCAACGCGCAGCGAAAGTATCGGATACCTCGAACCAACTGCCGTCATTTCCGGCGCCGTGATAGAGGCCCATGCAGGAGCACTGGCACTCATGCCCAGTCGCATTCTGGCACGCAGGAGAGCATTTCTCCTGCTCACGGTAGGGCTGAATAACGTAGACCTTGCCATATTCGGCCAACGAGCGTTCAATGAAATCGTTGAACCAAGCTTTCGGCAGTTCCCAGTATTTCTTGCCGGCAATCCAAATAGGCGACGTTCGTCTATCATTCTGAAGCCACTGGCGATTCGCTTCTGCGAAGGGAAGTCGAACGCGCAAGCGCTGCCCTCTTCCCGTCCGCCGCAGTACGACCGGTATCCGCTCCCAGACATAGTTCAGCGTCAGTTTGTCCATATTCTATCGAATTTGTTTGACCGCCGCATGACGCTCTCGGCTGTCGTCAAGCTAAGCCCCATGTCGAGGCAAAGTTTAAAGAACTCTTCGGGTGCATCCGTCTTGTCCAGACGATATTGGCGGGTGAGATCCCGAGCATCCTTACCGATCGGAATGACATCACTAGAGGAAACCCACTGTGGGTTACCGACTTTCTCCTCAAATGCTGCAATGACGTCGTCGGGAAGATCGGCACCAAACAGAAAATATCGAAGATAACGGATAAAATGTGGATGCGTGTAAATGTCGGTACCTCTGCAACCATTCTCTCGAATAGACCCTTACGCGACGCTTTGATCCTCCCCTGATGGTATCGGGGGTCATTCCAGTAATTCAGTCTTTCTTGGGGAATTGCGGATCTATCGCTCAGAGATTGGAGCAAGGTAAGGATCGGCTGCGCATTGGCTTTATAAGCTGCGTGGCCCTCATCATGATTGCGATGAGATTCCCAGAGATCGACCTTCGCGAGTATCGCGGCCTCGCTCTCAGTCAGCTTGATATGATACTTCTCCATGTATCTCCTCTTCCGGCCTGAACACTCCGAGGTCGCTTCTCCTGATATTATTGTGCGCTACTCGTCGTAGGCCATGCGGCTCCCATGCTATTAGATACTCTAATTTCGGATCGGCCCGCACCGCGCTTTTCCACGCGCACCTGCACGGCAATCCGCTCGATCATGGCAGCGACATGTGTGATGACGCCAACCTTCTGACCTCTGCCCTGTAAGGTCTCCAGCGCATCTACTGCTAAGTCGAGCGTCTCCGCATCGAGCGATCCAAAGCCTTCATCGATAAACAGCGTGTCGACAAAGGACGATCGACCCTCAAGACCTGACAGCGCCAACGCCAGCGCAAGGGAGACGAGGAAGCGTTCACCGCCTGACAGGCTTCGGGTGCCGCGGACCTCGTCGCCCATGTCGCGATCAATAATATGCAGCGTGAGATCGGACGCAGCCCCTCGCGCGAGCCTATAGCGGGGTGTTAATGCGTGGAGATGATCATTCGCCAATTGCACCATGTGGTCGAGCGTAATGCCCTGCACAAAGCGACGGAAACGATCACCGCTGGCCGAGCCGATAGCATCGTCGACTGCATGCCAGATTACGAGTTCCGCTTTCGCAGTTTCGATTTGAGCGGATAGATTTGCGGCGGCGCGGCGCGCCTCGTCGTCTCGCGCGAGCGTAGCGGCAAGTCCACCTGTCAGTTGTTGCATGTCTCCGATTTCGGTTCCCAACGTCGCGACGACTGCGGCCAATTCCTCGACATCGGTGGTCTCGTTGAACCCTTCCAGCGCCCGGTTTAGGTCATTCTGACGCGTCAGCACTGCGGTGCCCGCATCGTTCACGCCTCGATCGATCTCCCGAATTCGGACCCGTAACGCTCCACTCAATGCTGGGTCGGTTGCGATCAGCGCCGCAACCTGATCCGGCGGGCGAGCAATATCCATGCAGGCGGCGTTGAATGCCTTTTCGGCTAACGCGTTACGGCCTTTGGCGGTCTCCAATCCAGCGGCGGCCTCGTCGCAGCGAGCGCCGGCCGCCTGGAACGCTGCATCTGTGGTCGATTTTGTCTCGCGCGCACGAGCAAGAGCTTCACGGGTGGTCTGGCAAGCCTCGGTGATCCGAGCCCGGTGACTTGCTGTCGCCTCGCCATCGAGGAGTTCTGCTCTGGCACGCGCCTTCTCTCCCTCGGCCAGGCGACGCTGATCGAGAAGAAGAGCCGCCGCCGTTACCTGGGCCTGCGCGTGCCGAAGCGAGGCGTCCGCCGCCGCACGCTCGGGCGCCAGGCGCTGGAGCGTCATTTCAAGCTGGCCAACTTGCTCGCGCAGGGCGGCGTACTCCGTCGCAACCGTTGACAGCGTGAGGCTAACACCGGCGGGATCGACATCGAGGTGGTCGACGGCCAGACCTGCGGCAGCAAGAAACGGCGTGATTTCACGGCTGATGGAAATGAGGCGCTCAGCAAGGCCCGCCGCCTGGACCGTGTACTCAGTTGCCTTTAATTGCGCAGCGTGGAAATTAGAACGTCTTTGGTCGATGGAGCGCGCGGTCGTCTCGATCACCTCACCGAGCGCGTCATGCTTCCGCTGCAAACTGTCGATCTCTGTCCGAAGACGCCGGGCGCTTGCGAGCGGAGACGCAATGGCGGATCGTTCTGCGATCGCGACTGAGATGAGGGCCGCCAGTTTCGACGCAGCCTGGTCATCGAGAACGGGAGGTGCGTTCCCCTCGATCCCAGCCTTCGTGCAGAGATCGTTCAACGACGACCACTGTTCGCCAAAAGCGCTGTTGGCAGCCAGAACTTGTCCACGTGCCACATCGATGCCGCGATTTGTCTCCGCCTGGCGCGCTTCTCCAGCGGAAAGCGCGCGCGTTGCAGCGTCCAAACGTTGGCCCGTCGCGGTCAACGCGGTATCAAGTTCTTCGCGCCGACGGCGAAGCCTAGCAGCTATTTCGTTCAGCGTGCTTGGATGCGCAAGATGGGGATGGTCGGTGCTGCCGCACACCGGGCAGGCCAAATTTGGAGCCAGCAGGCTGCGCAGATGAATGGCCTCAGATGAGACCGCCTCGTCGGCGAGCTCTGCGATCGGAACAATTTCCGCACGCGCGGTCCGATCGCGGAGCTGGTCCGCTTCAGCTTCAACGATCTGGCTTTTTGCTGTGCTTACCGCCTGAGCCGCCAGCGTGTGTTCCGATTCCCGCCGTGTTAGATCTGCCGATGCCCGAGTATACTGGTCGCAGACGGTGCTGGCCTCGCGCAGAGCCTCAAGCGCGCGTTGCAGGTTGACGTCTCGTTCGTGGAGCGTCGCCTCATCGATGCCGGCGAGACTAGCTCTACGATCACCGATTTCACGACTTAAGCCATCCTTTCGCTCGCGATCCTCGGTGAGCTTCTCCAGCAGCGCAGTTATTTCATTTTGCGACAGCGTAGCTGTTTCTTCCGCTCCAGCGGCCGTCACCCTAGCTGCAGCGTGCTCCTGTTGGAGCGCTCCCCGCTTCGCTAACAAGTCCATCGCATCGCCAAGACGATCAGCAAGAAGAACGCGATCCGATCGGCTTTTTAATTGCGCCGCAGTGGTGCGGTACGATTCTGATGTCTGACCGAGAGTCTCATCAATCGTTGCCAGCGCATCGGCCTTCTCGCGCAGTGTCGCTTCCGCCTGCTGCGATTTTTCCAGCGTATCATTAAACTCCGGTCCGAGCTGCCGCCAGCTCGGCGTCGAGCCTTTCGGCTTCGTTCCAAAGGGGACCAAAATTCTTGAGGACCTCTTCTGCCGCTCCGTTGGCGGTTACCGCGTCCGCCAGTTGCGTTGTAGATTCCGAGTGTAGTTTCTGCGCTTCCTCGCGTGCAATAAGCAAACCGTCGAGACGGGTTTGGGCCTTCGCTGCCGTCCGCCGTGCATTTTGCAAATCGCCTGCTAGCGGACGAAGCGGCTCGCCAAGATCGAGTTCGGCAAGAGATTGATACTCATCAGCGGCTGCCTCGCGCGCCGCGTGCGCTGCGACCGCTTGAGCCTCAGCCCGCGCGAGGTCGCTGCGGGCGGCGGCCACGCGCTTGAAGTGATCTAACCGCTCGTTGTGTTGATCGCGCTCCGCGCCTTTCTGTGCAATGGTTGAAGCAAGCTGACTCTGCTCGTCCAACAGCGCCTGCCTGGCTTCGTCATCAAGAAGCCCGATGTCGTCTCGACGCCGCTCCAATTGCTCGACACTTCTTCGTCGAGCGTCCGTGCCGTCGTGAACGCGGACCGAGATCGCTGCGTAGATTTCAGTACCGGTGATCTTCTCCAGCAATTCTGCGCGCTCGCTCTCGGCGGCGAGCAGGAAAGCGTCGAACTCGCCCTGTGCGAGGAGCACCGTTCGCCGGAACTGGTCGAATGTGAGGTCGGTTCTCCTCCCCACCGCCTCACGGACCTGAGTCTTGCCAGTCGCCACCGCGCTGCCGTCGTCGAGTCGATACAACGAACGCTGCTCATTCTGCAGCCGCCCATTTGCTCGCCCTCGCGCCCGATTGGCCTCCCAGCGGACGCGATAGCGCTCGCCATCCTGCCCAACGAAATCCACCTCGGCATATCCGCTGCCGGCGCCTCGGCGCAGGATCGCTCGGCCATCATGAATTGAAATCGCCTCCCCACTGGGATCGGGCGCATTCTCCCGTCGACCGACAGAGACGCGTGGATACTCGCCATAGAGCGCGAGGCAGAGCGCGTCGAGGATGGTCGATTTCCCGGCGCCGGTCTCGCCAGTGATGGCAAAGAGGCCGGAACCTGCAAGAGGTTCTGCGGCAAGATCGATCTCGAAAGGAGCACCAAGACTTGCCAGACTCTCGCCGCGGATAGCCAAGATCCGCATGGCTATGTCTCCGCCTGTGCGCGGTGGAAGACATCGAGATGCGTGGCATCCGGGGCTACGCCGAAGGTGCGTTCAAATGCGAGCTTGAACAGATCCTCCGGATCTCTTTCCGCAAGGCGGATCATAGGATCGGCGGAAGTCACGTCGTTTGACGCCTCGGGTATTGCCGCGACACGGGTGTCGACGATGCGCGCCGGAAAGCTCTCCGCAATGCGGTCGACCTCCTCTCTGAACCCGGGCGATAACCCTTCCCGGGCAAGCCTGATCTGGACGAATGGCCGTTTATGAAGCGGCAGGTCCGATGAGAGGTTCATTGCCGTCAGATGATCACCAAGTTCGTTCAAGCGCATATCTCCCGCCTCAGGAAGGCGGACGAAGGCAACTGGCCGGTCGATCGGGATATGTTCGGATAGAACCGTTGTTCCGTCGAGGCTCACAAGAGTGACCCCGTGCGCGTAAGGCATCTCCGTCGCCGACAAGGGAATCAGTGAACCAGAATAGCGGATGGTATCACGACCGATGGCCTGAGCCTTATGCAAGTGGCCAAGCGCCACGTAGCTCGCTTCCGCCGGGAACACGTCGTGCGGCACAGCATGCTGGCCACCAACTAGAATTCTGCGCTCCGCGCCTTCCGACTCAATACCGCCCGCGACATGGAGGTGTCCCGTTAGGACGAACGGTAGACCATCCATCGGTCCCCGTAACGTGTCGACCAATTCAGCATAGAGGCTCCGCACGCCAGCGATGACGGGCGAGTCTAAGAGCTGGCCCCGCAAATTCGGACAGTAGCTTGAGTGGATTTTCTGCCTGACAGCGGCGAGGATTCTTGCTGCGAATCAGGAGCGAAGATGACGAAGAAGAGCCGCCGGACGCATTCTCCGGCATTCAAGGCGAAGGTTGCTTTGGCTGCGGTCAAAGGAGACAAGACACTGGCGGAGCTGGCGCAACTGTTTGATGTTCATCCGAACCAGATCACGATCTGGAAAAACCAGCTCCTGGAAGGCGCCGCCGGCGTGTTTGGGCATGACAAGACATCGGCCGAGACGCCGGTCGATTTGAAGGCGTTGCATGCCAAGATCGGCGAGCTGGCGTTGGAAAACGATTTTTTGTCCGGCGCGCTCACCAAGGCGGGCCTGCTGAGCGCAAAGCGATGATCGACCGCGGTCATGATCTTTCTATCGTGCGCCAGGCGAAGGTCCTGAAGCTGGCTCGCAGCACGGTCTACTATGAACCTCGGCCAGTTTCGGCCGAGGACCTTGCCTTGATGCGTCGGCTCGATGAGCTGCATCTCGATTATCCCTTCGCGGGAGCGCGTATGCTGCGATCGTTGCTGCGGCGGGAGGGGGTATACGCCGGTCGCCGCCACATCGCGACGCTGATGAAGCGCATGGGGATCGAGGCGGTCTATCGTCGCCCGAACACGAGCAAGCCGGCTCCGGGTCACAAGATCTACCCGTACCTGTTGCGCGGATTGAAGATCGAGCGGCCCGACCATGCGTGGGCAATGGACATCACCTACATTCCGATGCGGCGTGGCTTCGTCTATCTCGCGGCGGTCGTCGATGTGTTCAGCCGACGGGTCCTGGCCCATCGCGTCTCGATCACAATGGAGGCGGCCTTCTGCGTCGAAGCGGTCCAGGAGGCGTTGGCGAAGCACGGCAGGCCCGCGATTTTCAACACGGACCAGGGCAGCCAGTTCACCAGCCTCGAGTTCACCGATGTGCTGCTGGACGCGAAGATCGCCATCAGCATGGATGGCAAGGGCGCCTGGCGCGACAACGTGTTTGTCGAGCGGCTCTGGCGCACGGTCAAATACGAAGAAGTTTATCTCCGCGCCTACGACAGCGTGTCCGAGGCGCGAGCGTCAATTGCCAAGTATCTGGCCTTCTACAATCAGGGACGCCCTCACTCGAGCCTTGACGGGCGCACGCCCGACGAGGCTTACTTCGGCACGCAAGCTATGGTGATGGCCGCATGACCGTCGCCGACGATTTTGTCGTCGCTCTGGTCGGGCTACGCCCTCCCGACGCAACGACAAAATCGTAAAGCCCCGCGTTCAGCATAACCCGGCAGGAATCCACTTAAATCCAGCGGGGCGCTGTCCAAACAACCGGGGCCAGCTCTTCTACTTCACCATCTAGCCGCGTCAGATTCGGAAGGCATGCTGCGGTTGGGTAGGAGACTGCAAGCACATGAGCAGCCACCGAACCGCTTGTATCAGCGATAGGAACGAGATGACGGGCCGCCTCGACTCGCCCTTCGCGCCGCCGCACATTGCCCACGACGCGGATGTTGAATGCCTCCAACAGAGGCCGCGGCGCTTCCAACCGACCAGCTGCATCATGGTTGCCAGCAGCGATCACCATAGCCATGCGCGGATTCGCGCGGCTCAGCCGCATGAGCGTATTGTAGAAGAGCTGTTGCGCTTCCCCAGAGGGGTTTTGGCTGTCAAACACGTCGCCAGCGATGATGAGGGCATCGACATCCCGCTCCACAACGATCTCTTCGAGCCGCTCAAACACCTTGCGGTGCTCGTGCTCCCGAGAGAACCCGCGTAAAGTTTGACCGATATGCCAATCGGCCGTGTGAAGGATACGGATCATTGTGTTTATTATTCCTCCGGATCATGCACCGGAGGAGCGCCCGACCATTCTTCGGAGATTGCGCCCCAATCGACGCCACGCTCTTCGGTAAGCGTCCACACCTTCCAGAAATCCGGGTCCGCCGACTGCGGCCGCTGCGCATCGGGCAATTCATCGACCTCAACCAGCACCGGGATCGGCGCTGCCCAGCCCAAAAGAACCGCTTGGCGGGACGGAAGACTCGGCAGTTCACGCAAGAGTCCACCTACATTGTCTGGGACAAGGCGTGCGACGAGGTTCTGGTCCGCGTCATTGACGATACGGTGCAGCACAAACGTGTTGCATTGGGCGAGAACCGTTGGAGAGAGCTCCGATGGTCGCTGCGACGAAAGGACGAGCCCGAGCCCGAACTTGCGCCCCTCTCGAGCGATACGCTCGAACACCTCGCGACAAAGTTGGGTTGGAGATGACGCAGGACCATCATCATCTTTACCGCGTCGAACGAATGTGTGGGCTTCCTCCAACACGAGTACGGTCGGCAAGGTCTGGCCCTTCGGATGGCCACGGCGATATCGCTGAAGCGATTCGAAGACCAGCCGCGCCAAAACTGAAACGACGATGTGGACGATTTCGGACGGAACAAGAGACAGATCGACAACCGCGATCTGGCCGTTACTCGCCCCGTCGTCGCCGATATAGTCCTTTAGCCAGGATTCAAAGGAAGTCGGTGGATCGCGACCGATCACGGCGCCGAGCCGCTGATCAGCGAGCATACCGCGAATCCGCAGCCCGAGCGTCGAGATAAACCCCGCGAGATTACCTCCTTGCTCGGTTGCCACCCGGTCAAGATGCTCGGCGAGAATATTTACGTCGAAGAACTGTGGGGCGTCCTCACTGATAAGGGTTGCGTGACCGATATCCGGCAGCGTTTGAGCCAATGTGTCCAGCGCACTGCGGATCGTTTCGAGGTCGGAAATCGTAAAATCGTTGAAGAAATTACCTGATCGCCGGCCATCTACAATTCCCGTGATCGTCGTGGAAATCGCTGCAAGAGCGCCACTAGCGGTACCGAGGGTCTCCCCGCCAAACTGCGAACAATCTGACGCGATCGTTTCAAGGAGCCGTGCGCACTCGAATCTTGCTTTTGCTGCGCCCCCGAAAGCCTGTGTGCCAGTGTTCAGCATCGCCGAGATCCGAATCGAATAAGAACCAAGGTAGCGCCGAATCATCGCCTCTCTGGGAACTCCCTCCGTTTGGCCGGCCTTCAGCTCCCTCAGCCCCTGCATCAGCAACGGGCGTTGTGCCCCTGGCTGGGCGTGAGCGACTGCGGTCCACTCGTGCCCGCTCCAGAGCCACGCAGGGACATCGAGCGGCCGCTCTCCTCCCGTCACGGGCGGAACACGAAACAACCGCAGCTCGTCTCCGCGATCAGCGAAAGCTCTGGCATATTCGCCATTGGGATCGAGAACGATGAACCGCGCGTTGGGCACCCCCGTCTTGCCAGCCTCCTTGAGGGACTTCTCTGCGGCCTCCATAGACCATCGAATCAGACCCGCCACCGTGCATGATTTACCGCTACCGGTGTTTCCCAATACGGCCAGATGCCGACCGAAAAGCTTGTCAGGGTCCACCATGATGGCCGCGCTCGACGCCATCGGCGACGATCCTATTCTGACTCTCTTATCGTCGTCCCTCGCGCCCACGATGGCTTCGATCTGCGGGGCGGTCGGGATAAGAACTTGGTCCCCCACTGACGGAAACGCGACCACGCCACGGGAGAGTTCGTATCTGGTCATACCCGAGGCGCGGTCGCGCCGAGAGGTCAGCGTTCCCACCGGCGATAGCGACATCTTTCGGAGCGGGAATGGAAGATCAATCAGGCCGAAGTCTTTCAGGCCAGAGCGCTTTGGATAAGGAGAGCGTTCGATCCCAATCCAGGTTATGTAGGCGACTGTCGCGCCCGCTTCATTTGGGATGAGCACATACCCATTGAGACGCGGAAACCCCGCCGGAACTCCAGTATTCAATGCCGTGGAGTGCGGAGCGTCCAGTTCAAGAAGCGCCCGAACTTCGTCAGGCGCAACCGATTCGACGACACCGACAACAAGGCCCGACAATCGTTCGATTGGAGTTGTCATGATCGCCTCATATCGGCCCGGTTGCAGTCGCTGAAAGCGGCACAGTAGCCGGATCGTTGAGTTTCGGATCGCCTGGGCGATGCTTCAACAATTCCGTCACTCGACCCGATATGTAGTCGAGCGCCGGTTTTGGCAGGTAGTTTGCGACCAACGTTGCAAGATCCGAGAAATGCGGCCCGATCAGCAGCGAGACCTGTGCATCGCGCGTCTTTTCAACAAATGCTTTGAGGCGATCGTCCGCCGCATAGGCCATGATCACCAAATGGGTCGACGGAATCGTGAGCATATCGAATAGCACCCGATTCACGTGATCGTCGCCGAACCCATATCCGTAGGTCACGACAACGGCGTTAGGTCGGCAAGCTGCGGCCGCAAAATCGCGAAAGAGCTCCGCATACGGATATTGCGTTGTTTCGACGTCCTTCGCAGGATTGGGGTAGATCATGACCGTATCGACGGGTTCTTTGGGAATGTCGGTATGATCCGCAGGCGCTCCGAATGGGATGCCCTTGCGATAGATCCGCCGTTCGTCCTTATCAAAAAACCAGTCCAGTGAACCATGGAGCTTAGTGAGGCGAATGACGCCCTCCATGAACCGCGGCTCACCCCGAATGCCGGGTGGATTGTAGTGGACATCAACTTCAACGCGCGACGCCCGGAAGACCGGGTTCAGGGCACCGACAAATCTATCGATGATCCGAAGACCTGCAAAATCGCAACCATGTTCGATCAGGCGGTCGTAGTTTGTTGTGAAGACGTGCAAACGTTCACGAGATGCAGCGCGGCTCGCAAAACTCAGCAGGAATGATTGCAGAGCACCTAGGGCAGCATCTTTTGAAGCGGGATCCTTTCCAGCAACAATCCCGCTTTCCGTCTTCAACAATGAAGTGAGAAAGCCAGACATCTGGGCGTCGATGCCCTTCTTGAGGGTGTTTTCTGCTCCCTTGTCGATGACCCCCAACCCCTCGAGCAGAGCAAGCGCACTTCGAAACTGATCTTCGATGTTTGCCGCACCTCTTTTCATCGCCGTCGCTCCGGCCTGGGCGTGCGCGTCGATCGCGGCGTCATATGACGTGCCAAATGTAACCTTGGCCATGCCTGTGGCCCCTACGCCCCCCAGGTAACCAACCGCTGTGGTGAACCCACTGCCGAGCAGCAGGTTGAGGTGCTCTGCTTGGAAAACAGCAGAGAGCCACGGCTCGATATGCTTTCGAGCGCTATTGGTCAGGGAATCCAATTCATCTGGGTCAGTGGGTAGATCGTCCCAGGCGCCTGAGTGACTGCCTACGCGATAAAAGTGCTTCTT
Organism: Bradyrhizobium diazoefficiens USDA 110; assembly: GCF_000011365.1. Taxonomy (GTDB): domain Bacteria; phylum Pseudomonadota; class Alphaproteobacteria; order Rhizobiales; family Xanthobacteraceae; genus Bradyrhizobium; species Bradyrhizobium diazoefficiens. The sequence goes on from NC_004463.1 coordinate 2,085,202, forward strand.
ATCCATACTTACCCCCAAACCGCGATCGCGGCTCTTTTCTTCGTCAATCGCGCCATGCGGAACGGAGTAAATTTATGATCCCGCTATGCCTCATCGATTGCTGCTCCCGGCGACCATGGCCCGCTCGGCGGCCAAATTCGTTCTTCTTTCAATCCGACGACCAGGGGCATCAAGAAGAGGCGGAGATCGGCGACGGTAACGGCAAAAGCATCCGGTGCGGCTGCCATCCGATCGCGCTCCAGGAAGGCGCGCCACTGGGCGGCCCATGTTTCCGCGAATTCATCGGTCAGACCGACCGGGACAACGGATGGGAGGACCGTTCCGCGTCGCTCGAAGGTCCGCTGAATTGCCTCGGCAAGAGCGGCCCGGCGAAGCTCGAATGTTCGGGAGATTACCCAGAGATCATAGAAATCCTTGAGCCGACTGTTGGCCACGCCGAGCGTCACGAGCGCTGCGAATTTCTCAGCTACCACTGTTTCGACCGGATATGCGCGAAGGTGCGGCGTTGGGGCGTCCAGCAGGGTGGGATAGTCGATCTCGACCGCCGCGGGTGTAATGGCGTCGCCGAAACCGATGTCGACCTGGATCGGAATACGCGCCCCGGCGATAGTTGCCGTTGTGCGGACCCGCACGCCACCATATTCCAGCTCCTCACGAATCGGGGTCGCCATCAGCGCTGCGACATCAAACGTCACACCGTCATCGACGACCGGCTGCGCACAAATGGCCCGGAAGGTTTCGGCAATGGCTTCGGTGTCGCGGTCGCCGTGGCCAAGCAGATCCAGATCGCGCGTAGGCCGAAACGGATCGGCTATCCAGGTCACGAAGAGCATCGCACCTTTGAGGATGAAGCGGTCGCGGTGCGGCGACGCGCTTAGCCGGTAGAGCAGACGCTCGAGCGCATATCGCGTCAGGAGAATCTGGAAGTCCGATCGCTCGGCACGTGCCCGATCGAGGAGCCGCGCTCGCACTGATGCGCCGATGTTGCGAGGCTCACGCGCCATCGGACACCATTGCTTCGACGTAGGGACGCATGACCGACCAGACCCGCGCCTTGCGAGCGTAATGCCAGAGTTGATCCGGCTTGCATCGGCGACGGCGGAGGCCTTCGCGCAGCCCCTCCATCGCGACGTCAAGGCCGATCTTGGTTCGGTAGCGAAAGCAATCGACAATTGTCCTCGCCGGATCCGTGATAGGAACGTCGACATTCTCAATGCGGTGACGCTCGATCCCTTCGGTAAGCGCCGATCCGGTGAATCGCACGAACCGGATAGGTGGATAATCGATCTTGGGTCGCCAGGCGGAGCGATCGATCGCCATCCATACAGCCGACGGCATCTGCAGCGTCAGTTCGTGGTATTGGAGGGCCGAGGTAAGACAGACCACACCCTTTGGAACCAGAACTGCTGCCTCGGCGAGGGTATGGGCAGCCTCGAGGTGGGCGTCGGGGAGTTGATAGAGCCCACGTGCTGGGCGGACGACTGCCTCCTCCCGAACAAGACGGGCAAGCGTCTCCGGGCCGATGCCTTCGGCGATGAAATCCTTCAGCCGGAGCATTCCTCGGGTCTTCAGGAGGTCGAGCGCGCGAAGTCGCTGGGCGCTGGTGGACGGCATGGAGTGTGACGTTTCCTCTGATCTGGAAAGATATAGCAGATGTTTTATCACAAGGTCGTTGGCTTGAAAATCCCCGAATCATCGCCCATCCCCATCCTTCCTCGAAGCTTGACCGAGTGGTGTCGGACGACGACGGCATCGTCGCCGACTTAATATTTTCCTAGTGCCCGGTGAGACGGGAACGCGCGGCGAAACGCTCATGACCGGCAGTGGCTATCCTGTCAGCGTAATCCGGCCGTCCTTCAGCCGATGCCGACTGGCTTGTGCCAGATTGACCGTATTCCGCACGAAATCGAGCCGCGCAATCCCAGCGTGGTAGGCTCGAAACGCCTCGCTCAGGGCATTATCCGTCACCTCAGGCGAGACTTGATCATCCTTGCCTGTCGTGAGCGGCACATTGTCGAGTGATAGCCCGCGCCCGCAAAGAAACGTCGTCACGATGACCTCGAAGGTCATCGGTGGACGGTGATCCATATGCCCCTCGTCCTGCGCGATGCGTTCGCCCGTCACGGCGCAGGAAACCAGACCGTCAGAACCGCTGTGGGTGGCGAAGAGATTATCGCGGGCCTTGTAGAGATCGAAGCGCACCGCGCGTCGAAAGGCTTGGGCGACCTCCTGCTTACGGCTGGGTGGTCGCTGGGAGATGCAGTGCGGATAGGAGAAATCCGTGCCGCTGCCGTCGGTGCGGATGATCCGGAAGCATTGCGTCCCATGCTCGGTCATCATAACCTGAAAATGGCTGACGCCACAGCCCACCTTGGCAACATATTCGGTGTGGCGTTCGAGAAGAGCGGCAACGTCGAGGCCATCCTCGTCGCTCACTCGCTCACCGGGCTGGTGGCGGTTCAGCATGGCCTTGAAGAACGCCGTTGCGTCGCCTTGCTTCTCGAAGCTGCGTGTCGCCAGCTCGACGGGTCTCGAACGCCCCCCCCATTCAAGCCGCCCCTGCTGCTGCCGCAAACTCGAACTGCGCCTCGCAGCCATTATGCGCACATACCGGCTTTTTGAGAGTAAAGGGCCGCTGGAATTTCGTTCGACTGCACTTCTTGCAGGCAAACTGGCTGCGGAAGGTCTTGAACTCCTCCCAGCGCGCTTTCTCGTCACCAATCGAACTGTCGCCATAGGGCCCGTCCTGGAAGTGGCTGCCGAAATTCTCGATCTCGCCCTTCACCAGACTGTCGAGGAAGCGGTTGTTGACGCCCGGCACCAGCGCCGGCACTAGCTTGGCATCCTTGAGCAGGCCGGCGAGCGCAGAGGCCAATTCGCTGCGTTCGTAGGAATAGGCCCTCTCCAGCGGTCGGATGCGGACGCTGACCCCGAAATCCCGACAGATGCCGAGAAGCCACTCCTCCTCCGCCTGGCGCATCTCGTTGGCCGCCGACTGGCCCGCCGCCCAACGCGCCTCGATCATCTCATCGCTGACCTTGTGATCAGCGAAACGCGGCCCGTAGGCCGGATCGAGGCCAATGATCCGGGTGAAGTGCCACGCTTTCGCCTCGAGCTGATCCTTCAAATAATTGAAGAACCGCTCGTCGTGCGTGGTGATCAGGATCTGGCAGTCTCCGAACATGGTGGCGATGAGTCCGGCAATAGTGCGCCTATGATCCGCATCGTAGGAGGTCACGATGTCGTCGAGCGCGATGATGGGCGCGCCTGCATTAAATTGCTTGATTGCAGCCATGCGCAACGCCAGCGCCACCGAATGGATCTGGGAGTCGCTCAAATAGCCACCCGGCTGCACGCCCGTGCGGTTCTTGGCGAAATCGATCAGGAGGTTGAGCCGCTGCTGGTTCGTGTCGTCTTCCGCCGGCAACTCCAACCGGATTGGCGCGGCGCCAGCGCCCTGGATCCGCTTGTAGATGTCGTTCATCGGCGTCTGAAGCTTGTCGAGCAGAGTCTGCACCTTCTTGCGGATCTCGGCCGAGATTATCGTCGCCTGCGCCGTCAACGCGTCGGAGAGTTTCCCCAGCTGTGTTCGCGTCCGTAGGGCGAGGTCCCGCTCGCTCTGTAGCTCCAGCAGCCGATCGATCTTCGTCTTGGCTTTGATATAGGTGTGGTCGCCTTGCTTCGACTCGATGTCGACGATGGCCTGATCGAGCATAGCGAGCAGCTTGGCGATCGAGGCAACGATATCGGCCGAAGCCGGCACGGCAGCCTGAGGCCAGCCGGCGATGCCAGTTTGATATGCGATGAGATCGGCTTTCAGTTTCGCTTCATCGTCGCCGAGGAGGCCAATAAGCCCCGGTAACGCCGCCACCAATTGGGTATGAGCTTTGGTCGCCGCGGTCTTGGCTGCGTCGAGCACCTTCTTGGCGGCGGCATAATCGGCCAGCTCTTCCAGATGCTTGGCGATATGTTCTCGGATGGCCCCGGCACTGCCCGCCGCCGAGTCGGTTACGGGCGTTTCACAGACTGGGCATACAGCAGGCGCCGGTACACCTTCGGCGAAAAGCGGCTCTGCGGCTTTCCACAAAGCCTGAAACATAGTGCTCGCCGCCTTGCCGCGCTCCTCCGCTTCCTCCGCGACGGCGGCCGACAGCGCCCCCAAGGCCGCATCAAAGGTCGGAATAGCGCCGCCGACGACGGTCTTGCCGCTCTCCGCGTCCGTTACCTCAGACCACAAAGCGGCCGCCGCATTGCTGATCTGACGCAGGCCTGCAAGCCCTATCTTGTTCTCTTCGGCCTTGGCTCGCACTTCCAGCTCGATATAGGCCGGATCACCAGCCGTCAGCGCCATCAGCACTAGCACCGCGTCGAGCGGAGCCAAGACCGACGTGTTGGCGTAAGCGAGGATCGCCACCGAATCCCAGGCTTTCACCACCTGGGCCGTCTTCCGAGCAAGCTGGGTGTCTGCGCGCTGCAGTGCCGTGCCGTCCTCTGAGGCAGCCTTCACCTGCGTGCGCAGCGCGCGAATATTCTTCTGCACCTCGACCAGCGGGCCAAGCTGCAGCCAATTGGCGACATCCGTGTAGCGCTGTTCGGGCGTGTGGATTTCGACGAACGTGCGCAGCGCATGCCCGCGGATGATCGGCGGCACCGCGAAGCAGGCGTTCAAAGTCGTGGCCACCGCCGGTATCGGTCGCTTCGTCCCCGTCGCCGGTCGGCTGCCGTTGGTGGCATCCTTGCCCGAAACGACGCCAATCGTGACCGCCGGAGCGATCTTCGCCTCCTCCGACAGATTGTGCGCCATTGCGACGGGGCCGGCCTGATTGTTGATAGTGCGCTGCCCGAGCCTTTCGAGTGTGCCATCCTTGGAGAACATGAATTCCAGCGCATCGATGACACTGGACTTGCCGCTGCCATTCGGCGCGAAGATCGCCAGACAGCGTTTTTTGCTGAAATCGAACGTCTTTGGTTGGAGATACGCGCGGAACCCGGAAAGTCCCAAGGATTGGAGGAAGTAAGGGTCAGCCATTGGCCACCTCCGGTTTTGGAGGATTGGCACGTTCGCCTGCGAGTTTCAGGATGGCATCCTTGGCCTGAGCGACGGGGTTCTGAGCGGGCGCCGCCTTCAGGATGTACGTCTTCAGGATCTCCGCTAGGCCGGCATCGACACCTTCTCTTTGCTTCAGGCTTTCTCCCAATGTCGTAAGAAATGCCTCCGGCGAATCTGCCGGCTCTGCTTCACCTTCCACGCATTTAGCCCCCAGTTGTTTGCTTCTGACAATACACCGCGACTAACCAAAGGAGAATGACGCTTCCTTGAAACTACGTGCCTTTATGGGGAAAGCTTTCCCCTGCGGCCGAGCCGAGGTCTCGGCCGACCCCTTCTGCGGGGAAACCCCGCAATGCCCCATTAGAGTGAGAGGGCGGACCGGCTTCGCCATGACGGGTTGAAGAACGGAGGAGAGGCCTCCGGCGCCTGTCGTGGAGATGAACCATGATCCAAGTCGAAGTTCTGAGCGCTGGCCGCGACCACGTCGGCGGCTACAAGGTGGACGTGACCCGCGGCGAGCGCGTCGGCCGCGTATCGTCGGAGTGGTTCTCGCGACCAGCGGATGAGCGTTATCTCTCGCTGTCAGACCTCTACGCCGCCGTGCACCGCCGGACCGAGCGTAGCCGGATCCGAACGGTCGACAGCGCTGCGATTCGGGTTGATGCCAACCGCGGCAACCCCGAGCGCCTGACGCTGACTCTGCCCGGCTCCGACGCGCCGATCGCACCGACGCACTGGAGCTTCGGCCAACTTGCCAGCCTGGTTGGAGCGCCGGCGGCTTACCTCCGTCAGCTGCCGGCGCCGCTGGCCGGCATTAACCTGCAATACGGCTTGACCTCTCGTTCCGCCGAGCAGATGAAGACGCTCGAGATCGAAGAGGGTCGAGTCGAGCTACGTGCAGTCACCGGGCCCACCTACGGGCGCATCTTTGACCACGAACTCGTGGCAGCCGTTCAGCGCATCGCCGGCAATGGCACGGGCGACACACGCTGGAAGGTGCCTGGCGTGCTCGACTGGTCGACTGGCGTCTACAATCCGAACGTTGATATCAGCCAGGATACGACGACGCTCTACGCGTCCGATCGTGATGTCTTCCTGTTCCTGGTCGACGATCTCAATCCGATCGAGGCCGGCCGGCTGCGCGACGGTTCGCCCGACCTCTATTTCCGCGGGTTCTACTGCTGGAATTCCGAGGTGGGAGCGAAGACGCTCGGCATGGCGAGCTTCTATCTCCGCGCCGTCTGCCAGAACCGCAATTTATGGGGCGTGGAAGATTTCGAGGAGATCACCATCCGCCACTCCAAATACGCCGCTTCGCGGTTTGCCCACGAGGCGGCCCCGGCGCTGGCCAGCTTTGCCAATTCCTCACCGATGCCCTTCGTCAACGGCATCAAGGCCGCACGGGAGAAGATCGTCGCGCGCACTGACGACGACCGCAACGAGTTCCTGCGCAAGCGCGGCTTCTCGAAGGCCGAGACGGCGAAGATCATCGAGAGGGTGTTAACGGAGGAAGGCCGCAAGCCCGAAAGCGTGTTCGATTTCGTGCAAGGCATCACAGCGGTTGCGCGGGGCAAGACCCATCAGGATGCACGACTCGATATGGAGGCGCGCGCGAAGACGCTGCTCGACCGCGCAGCCTGATACCCGGAAAGCCGAAAGATGCGGAAAGGCGTGTCTCCGGCTTCGTGCCTTTCCGTTTGTCCTGATCGTCGGTTTGCGACGCTGCCCTTGAGAGGAAGAGGGCGGCGCCGCGCTTCATGACGGGTTGGAGATCCAGAGAGAGACTTTGGGTTGCCCGTCGCGGAGTATCACCCATGGCTACTGCCGTTCAGAAGATCACCCTGTCGTCCTCGCGCGACATTCCCTTCAATAAGCTGGTGCTCAGCCAGTCAAACGTCCGGCGTGTGAAGGCCGGCGTCTCCATCGAGGAGCTGGCCGAGGACATCGCCCGGCGTACCCTGCTCCAAAGCCTCAATGTCCGGCCGGTCCTCGACGCGGAGGGCGAGACCGGCATGTTCGAGATCCCGGCCGGCGGACGCCGCTATCGGGCGCTGCAGCTGCTGGTGAAACAGAAGCGCCTGGCCAAGACCGCGCCGGTGCCCTGTGTCGTGCGCGATCCGGCGACCGGCATTCTCGGCGAGGACGACTCGCTCGCCGAGAACGTCCAGCGCGAGCCGCTGCACCCGCTCGACCAATTCCGCGCCTTCCTGACTCAGCGTGAGAAGGGCCGGACCGAGGAGGACATCGCGGCTGCCTTCTTCACCTCGGTCAACGTCGTGAAGCAGCGCCTGCGTCTCGCCTCGGTCTCGCCCGCGCTGCTCGACGTCTATGCCGACGACGGCATGTCGCTCGAGCAGTTGATGGCCTTCACCGTCACCGCGGATCACGGCCGCCAGGAGCAGGTCTGGCAGGCCATCTCTAGCTCTTGGCAGAAGGAGCCCTATCAAATCCGCCGCATGTTGACGGAGAAAACGGTGCGCGCCTCCGACCGGCGCGCCGTGTTTGTCGGCCTCGACGCCTACGAGGCGGCCGGTGGCGTGGTGCTGCGCGACTTGTTCCAGTCCGACGATGGCGGTTGGCTTGAGGACATCGCTCTGCTCGACCGTCTGGTCGCTGAGAAGTTGAAGGCGGAGGCGGAAACGATCGCCGCCGAAGGCTGGAAGTGGATCGAGGTCGCGATCGACTTCCCCTACGGCCATGCTCGCGGCTTGCGCGAGCTGGACGGCGTACTTGCCGATCTCACCACCGAAGAGCAGGCGGCCATCGAGGCGCTCGAGGCCGAATATGTCAGGCTCCAAGCCGAGCATGACGGCGCGGATGAGCTACCCGACGAGGTAGACCAGCGACTTGGCGAAATCGAGACGGCCCTCGGCGCCTTCAATGATCGACCCGTCATCTATCAGCCTGCCGACATCGCCCGCGCGGGCGTGTTCGTCGGCATCGACGCCGAAGGCAAGCTCTTGGTTGATCGGGGCTACGTCCGACCCGAGGACGAAGTGCCCGTGACGGAGCCAGAGCAGGGCAGGGGCAGTGAACCCGATGCCGCGGCCCTGGACGGTGCTGAACCATCAGCGCCGGCTATCCAGCGCGCCGTCATCACCATCGGCGGGCAGGATGAGGAGCCCGAGGACGAGGATGATGATGCGGTGAAACCGCTGCCGGACCGCCTGCTCACCGAGCTCACGGCGGAGCGGACTTTGGCGCTGCGCGACAAGTTGGCGATCACGCCTTCGGTCGCTTTCCAATCGGTGCTGCACAAATTCTGCCTCGACGTCTTCATCCGCTATTCCTCCTACGGAACGGCAATGGAGGTCTCAGTGCGCAACGCTAGCTTCCCGGTGCAGGCGCCGGGTTTAAAGGACAGCTCGGCGGCCAAGGCAATCGACGCGCGCCACAAGACCTGGGACGAGCGCCTGCCCAGGGACAAGGCCAATCTCTGGGACTGGCTCAGCGGCCTCACCGCCGACGAGCAGGCGGCGCTCTTCGCGCACTGCGCCTCATTCGGCGTCAACGCGCTCTACGAGAAGGGCGACCGCTACGGCGGCGGCATCACGCCGCACACCGTCGAGCACCGGATCACTGAGGCCGATCGCATCGCCCGGGCCGTCGATCTCGACATGGTGGAGTCCGGTTGGCGCCCGACCGTCGAGAACTATCTCGGCCGCGTCCCGAAGCTCCGCATCCTGGAGGCGGTGCGGGAGGGGGCCGGCGAGCAGGCCGCGCAGCTCATCGATCATCTGAAGAAGGGCGACATGGCCAAGGAGGCCGAGCGCCTCCTGGCCGAGGCCGGCTGGCTGCCCGAGCCCCTGCGGATGCCCGACGCCCAACTGGCGGCGGCTGTCGATGCCGCTGAGCCCGAGGGCGATGGCGAGGCGCTGCCGGAATTCCTCGCCGGCGACGACGAAGCGGACGAGTCGCGCATGATCGCGGCCGAATAGCTCGAGCACGCGGGGCGGCTTCGGCCGTCCCGCGTCTTTTCACTGCCATTCTCACCAAAGCCTGGCGCGAGCCGGGCTTTTGCATTCTGGAGGCTATCGTGCCCTTCTTCACCATCGAGACGACCTATCATTTGCCGATCTATCGGCAGCGAACCTACGAAGCCGAAACGCTCGACCAAGCCTGCGATCTCGCGATCGCCGACGAGGGCTGGGACGACAACAGGTCGGACGTTGAAACGTCTGGCGATACCTATGTTACCGGTGCCTGGGAAGGCCGCGACGCTGCCTTTAGCGGCCGGCGCCTGGCGTTTCCCTCACGTTTCGGCGAGCAGGTCCAGCGCAAGGCCGGCCATTTCGAGGTGCTGCTCGGTCTGCTCAAGATACTCATCCACGCTCCGGAGGAAGGCTCAGTGGATGTCGAGCTTTGGCGCCGACGCGCGGACGTCGCCATCGCAAAGGCCGAGGCCATTCTGGCGGGCGAAAATGATCCGATCGAGGGAGCTGCGTCGTGACGAAATACATCGTCATCTTCGTCGAAGGCGACGAAAACTACCGCGCGGAAGCGGTCGCCGTCGCTGATGACGGCCAAGCCTCGCCATCTTGGCTGCTCGGATACTGATGAATGCTCCGTACACGGCGCGCCGCCATCCGGGGGGCGCCGTTTCTCATGTCGGGCACCGCCTTGATGCTGAGAGGGAGAGGACGGCCGGGACGGGTTTGAGCCGGCGCGGTCAGAGAGAGCGCCGATCGGCTCGCCCGTTCCCGCTCTCCTGAAGGCTTCCTCCATGACTGACCTTTCCCCGATCGCGGCCGATCAGGCCGCGCCGATCTCGCCTGTTCGCGCTCCCGAGGGCGCCAGTGTCATCATCGCTGCCGCGAGTCATCTCCTTCCGCATCTCGAGCGTGGTCGGCGCATCGACGCCGCGATTCTCCGCGCAGCAATGGAAGCGGCCTCCGGCGCATCCGATGCGACGGGCGCGTGGGACTGGAAGATGACCTATGACGCTTGCGAGGTCGCCACCGTCTTGTTCCTACGCAAATACGGAAAGGCGCTCTTCCGCAAAGCCGCTTCTCCGGCTTCTCGACTTTCCGCCTTGGACAAGATCGCGGGGCTCCTGCCGACCCACACGCGCCGCTCTGTCGAAAGCGAGACTTTCCAGCAATTCTCGACACCGCTCCAGCTCGGCCTGACCGCGCTGACCGCGGCCGCCATGACGGCGGCCGATCGCGTGCTCGAGCCGTCCGCAGGCACGGGGCTACTCGCCATTCTTGCCGAGATCGCCGGCGGCGGCCTCGTTTTGAACGAACTGGCCGAGACTCGGGCCGCGTTACTTTCTTCCCTCTTTCCGGCCATTTCCGTCACGCGCTTCGACGCGGCCCAGATCGACGATCACCTCGATCCCCCGGTCGTCCCAGGTGTCGTGCTGATGAACCCGCCGTTCTCGGCGATGGCGAACGTTTCCGGCCGCATGCCCGATACCGCGTACCGTCACATCGCCTCGGCCCTGGCGCGTCTTGCCGATGGCGGCCGGCTCACGATATCAGGCGCAAACTTCTCACCCGACGCTTCAGCCTGGCGCGACGCCCTCGTCCGATTGCAGGAACGCAGCCGCGTGGTGTTCACCGCCGCGATCGCCGGCGCGGTCTATGCCAAGCACGGCACCACCATCGAAACACGTCTCACCGTTATCGACAAGGCGCCGGCCGATGACCCGAACGTGTTCCCTGAATCGCCGGGAGTGGCGCCCGATGTCGCGACGCTGCTCCGCTGGATCGGCGAACGCGTTCCACCTCGCCTGAGCGTCGCATCAACCGGCGCGCTTCCCATGTCAGTCTCGTCAGCGCCTCGCACCGTGCGCGGCTATCTCGCGCCGGCCACCACGCAGTCGGTCAGCGCGTCGGTCGCGGATCCCGAGGCCGTCGACCTCGCGTATGAGACATTCGACTGGATCCCGCCCGAGGGGGCGTGCCTCAGCGATGCCATCTACGAAGAGTACCGGCTCCAATCGATCCGGATCCCCGGCGCGCAGGCGCACCCGACCAAGCTGGTGCAGTCGGCTGCGATGGCCTCGGTCGTGCCGCCGAAGCCGAGCTACAGGCCCCGGCTGCCGGCCAGCCTCGTCAGTGATGGCATCCTCTCCGACGCCCAGCTTGAGACGGTCATCTATGCTGGCGAGGCGCATGTTGACTATCTTGCCGGCTCTTGGACGGTTGACGAGACCTTCGACCTGGTCGCGGCCGCCCGCGACGACGCGCCGAACGCGGTCCGTTTCCGTCGAGGCTTCATGCTCGGGGACGGCACCGGCGCCGGCAAGGGTCGCCAGTCCGCCGGCATCATTCTCGACAATTGGCTGCAAGGCCGGCGCAAGGCGGTCTGGATCTCGAAGTCCGACAAGCTGCTCGAGGACGCGCAGCGCGACTGGTCGGCGCTGGGCATGGAGCGTCTGCTGGTCACGCCGCTCTCGCGCTTCCCTCAAGGCTGCGAGATCCGGTTGGCCGAAGGCGTCCTATTTTTAACCTACACTACGGTCCGACGACCGCGGCGAGAAGCTTTCGCGCGTCCGGCAGATTGTTCAATGGTTGAGCTCCGACTTCGACGGCGTCATCATTTTCGACGAGAGCCATGCCATGCAGAATGCCGGTGGGGGCAAGGGCGAGCGGGGCGATGTCGCGCCCTCGCAGCAGGGTCGTGCGGGCTTGCGACTTCAGCACGCGCTGCCCAATGCCCGCGTTGTCTATGTCTCGGCCACCGGCGCCACCACCGTCCACAACCTCGCCTACGCCCAGCGGCTCGGCCTGTGGGGCGGCGAGGATTTTCCGTTCGCCACCCGCGCTGAATTCGTCGAGGCGATCGAGGAGGGCGGCGTCGCGGCGATGGAGGTGCTCTCCCGCGACCTTCGCTCGCTCGGTCTCTACACCGCCCGCTCGCTTTCCTACGATGGCGTCGAATACGAGCTCGTCGAGCACCAGCTCACCGACGAGCAGCGGCGCATCTACGACGCCTACGCCGGCGCCTTCAGCGTCATCCACAATCACCTCGACGCGGCAATGCAGGCCGCCAACATCACTGGCGAGACTGGCACGCTCAACCGCCAGGCGAAGTCGGCCGCGCGCTCGGCCTTCGAGTCAGCCAAGCAGCGTTTTTTCGGCCATCTGCTCACCAGCATGAAGACGCCGACCCTGGTCCGCTCGATCGAACGGGATCTGGCCGAGGGCCATGCCGCTGTGATCCAGATCGTGTCGACCGGCGAGGCGCTGATGGAACGCCGGCTTGCCGAAATCCCACCTGCGGAATGGAACGACGTGCGCGTGGACATCACGCCGCGCGAGTACTTGCTGGATTACCTCGCCCATTCCTTCCCGGTGCAGCTCTATGAGCCCTTCACCGACGCCGAGGGCAATCTCTCGTCGCGGCCGGTCTTCCGTGATGGCCAGCCGGTCGAGAGCCGCGAGGCCGTCGCCCGCCGTAATGAGCTGATCGAGCGGCTCGCTTCGCTTCCGCCCGTTCCCGGCGCGCTCGACCAGATCGTGCAGCGTTTCGGCACCGACCTCGTGGCGGAAGTGACCGGACGTTCGCGACGCGTGGTGCGCAGGGGTGACCGCCTTGCCGTCGAGAGCCGTGCCGCCTCCGCCAATCTCGCAGAGACCGCCGCCTTCATGGATGACCTGAAGCGCGTGCTTGTCTTCTCCGAGGCTGGCGGCACGGGCCGCAGCTACCACGCCGAACTCTCGGCGCGGAATCGCCGGCTTCGGGTCCATTATTTGCTCGAGCCGGGCTGGAAGGCTGACGCCGCGATCCAGGGTCTCGGTCATACGAACCGCACCAACCAGGCACAGCCGCCGCTCTTCCGGCCGATCGCGACCGACGTGAAGGCGGAGAAGCGCTTCCTGTCGACCATTGCGCGCCGGCTCGACACGCTGGGTGCGATCACGCGCGGCCAGCGCCAGACCGGCGGCCAGGGCCTGTTCCGGCCCGAGGACAATCTTGAGAGCCACTACGCCCGCGATGCGCTGCGCCAGCTCTATCTGCTGCTGGTGCGCGGCAAGGTCGAAGGCTGCTCGCTCCAGACCTTCGAGGACGCCACGGGCCTGAAGCTCATGGACGCGAACGGCATCAAGGACGAGCTGCCGCCGATCACGACGTTCCTGAACCGGCTGCTCGCGCTCACCATCGATCTGCAAGGTGTGCTGTTCACGGCGTTCGAGGAGCTCCTCAATGCCAAGGTTGAGGGCGCCATCGCCAGCGGCGTCTACGATGTCGGGCTGGAGACCCTGCAGGCCGAGAGCTTCATCATCACCGATCGGCGCCCGATCTACACGCACCCCCCGACCGGCGCGGAAACCCGGCTGCTCACCATCATCGAACGCCGGCGCAATCGCCCCATGACGCTGGATCAAGCGTTCGATTATCTCGCCGATGCTCGCGCGGTGCTACTCGTCAACGAGCGCTCGGGGCGCGCCGCGGTGCAGATTCCGGCGCCAAGCCTCATGCTCGATGACGGCGAGATCGAGAGCCGCGTGCGGCTGATCCGCCCGATGGAGCACCATCATGCTTCGATGAAGATGATGGACGAAAGCCACTGGCAGCCTGCAGAGCGCGAGACGTTCGCCGCAGCATGGAACGGCGAAGTCGTCGACGTCCCCGAGTTCGCCGAGAGCACCCTTCACATCGTCGCCGGCTTGCTGTTGCCGATCTGGAAGCGGCTGCCGAACGAGTCGACACGAGTCTATCGGCTCCAGACCGACGAGGGTGAGCGCATCATCGGTCGCAGGGTCTCACCAGCCTGGGCGGCGAACGCTTGCGCGACCGCTACCTGCAGCTTGACCCCACCCGAAGCCTTCGCAGCGCTGATGGAGGGGCGCACTGTCCTCGACCTCGCCGAGGATCTGCAGCTTCGCCGTGTCCGCGTGATGGGCGTCCATCGCATCGAGCTGTCCGGCTTCACTGATGCAATGCGTGACCGGCTGCGCGCCTACGGCCTCTTCAGCGAGATCATCTCGTGGAAGCTGCGCATGTTCGTGCCATCAGATGCGACGGGCGCCGCGGCGTTGGCAAAAGTGCTCGACCACTATCAGGTCGTGCGCATCGGCGAGCGGGAGGCCGCCTGATGGCCCGCGACAACGCATCTGAGCTGGCCCGCCGTCTCGCGCGTGACGCCGAGGCGGTGTGCCGCCATTATCTGTCCAACGGAAGGCGCCAGGGCCGCTACTGGACAGTGGGCGACGTCCGTAATACGCCCGGCCGGTCGATGTTCGTCCGGCTCAGCGGACCGGAATCCGCTCCTGGCGCCGCCGGCCATTGGCGAGATGCCGCCTCGGCCGAACATGGCGATCTCCTCGATGTGATCCGCGAGAGCTGCGGTTTCACTAGCTTTCGCGATGTCGCCAATGAGGCACGACGCTTTCTGAGCTTGCCGCGTCCAGAACTGGAGAATGAGCCAGATCGCATCCGGTCGAGAACATCGCCCGCGCCCCTCGGATCGCCGGAGGCGGCGCGGCGACTCTTCGGCATGTCGCAGTCGATCGCAGGCACACTTGTAGAAGCGTATCTCCGCAATCGTGGCATCACCGCTTTGCACGAAACCGGAAGCCTGCGCTTTCACCCACGTTGTTACTACCGGCCCGACGACCACAGCCCGACCGAGACCTGGCCGGCGATGATCGCCGCCGTCACCGATCTGAACGGCCACCTGACCGGCGCGCATCGCACCTGGCTTGACCCCGGAGGCTTCAGCGAGACGACGCTCGGCAAGGCGCTGATCGACACGCCGAAGCGGGCGATGGGTGACCTGCTTGGCCAAGCCGTTCGATTTGGCATAGCGGGTGAGGTCATGGCGGCCGGCGAGGGCATCGAGACAATGCTGTCGCTTCGCTGTGCTCTGCCGACCATGCCGATGGTCGCAGCCCTCTCGGCGGCGCATCTCTCTGCCATCCTTCTCCCGGACACGCTCCGCCGGCTCTACATCGCCCGCGACAACGATCCTGCCGGTGACGGCGCCATGGCAACCTTGATCGATCGGGCGCAGGAGGTCGGGATCGAGCCGATCGTGATCTCGCCACGGCTTGGCGACTTCAACGAGGATCTTCGCCTGCTCGGATTTGACGCCCTTCGAGCCGCGAGCCGCGTGCAGATCGCGGCGCGGGACGTCGCGCGCTTTATGGAACTGGCGGCATAGCCGGAACGGGGATGAGGTGCGACGCAGCCGCTTCGTTATCGCGAGGCCGGTGATCGTGTTCCCCTCAGCGCCGGAGAGGACCTCCCCACGGCCTTCTGAGAGGGCGATCGGGCGGCAAGCGGCCCGGACCGGCAACCTCCGTGGACCGACTATTTTCCGTCGGCGGCGGAGCCGCCTTTACATCGCGAGGCAAAATAGTCGGCCCCCTTCGGCCCTCCGCTAAGGCTGCGGCCCTCCGCTCGCGCTGCGGGTGCAAGTCCGTTCCGCCCGCCGCTTTCGTCGCCATGAAGGCCGCGATGGGCGCGGTCGATCCGACGAGGGAAAGCCGCAATGACCACCGACCGCGACAACAACTTCGAGCACCACGGCTCATCCCCAACCGACCACGTCCTCCAGGAGCTCCAGCTCTATGGCTACCGCCCCTTCCAGGACGAACCCGATCCGAGGCCGCTCCCCGAAACGCACATCCTCGCCGGCAGCATCGCCGACATCTTCGGTGCCCTGGTGGTGGCGCTGTCCGATACTCGCCTGGAGCCCGACCTTGAAGACCTGCTCTGGTCGACGGTGAACGTCTTCCATCGCGCTATCGACAGGATCGAGCGCGAGCTCGACGATAACGAGCTGGCGCAGCAGCGCTCGCAGCAGGAGCAGGACGGCAGCGAGATCAAATCCGTCGAGCTGGAGCGACTGACGGCGGAAGGGCAGACGCTGATCGAGCGACGAGGCGCCTTCGAGCTGATGCGCGACCACGCCGCCGACGAATTCGAACGCCACACCCACTCCGCTTGGCGGCCGCGCAACGGATCGAGGGTCAATCACCGCAATCTGACCTCAGCGATGATCGACAGCCGCGATTTCCTGGCCGCGAAGAAGCGCGCCGACAACCAGGTGCTCATGCCGCCCGGCCCGAAAGTCGCGTTGACAGGCGGTCTCGAATTCAACGATTACCGGCTAATCTGGGCTAAGCTTGACCAGGTGCACGCCAAGCATCCGGACATGGTGCTGCTGCACGGCGGATCGTCCAAGGGCGCTGAACTGATCGCCGCCAAATGGGCCGATAGCCGCAAGGTCCCGCAGATCGCCTTCAAGCCCGACTGGACGAAGCATGCCAAGCCTGCTCCCTTTAGGCGCAACGATGCGATGCTGGAGACGCTGCCGATCGGCGTGATGCACTTCCCCGGCACCGGCATCCAGGACAACCTCGCGGACAAGGCAAAGAAGCTCGGGATTCCGGTCTGGAAATTCGGCGACGCGTGAGCGCTGCCGCAAATTCTAGCGGTCAAGAGCCTCCGGCTCGCTCGATGCCGCTGATCGTGCGACCAGCGGCGGGCCCACATGCGTTCGCCGCAGCCTTGCACCGGGTTCGCTCGGATCACACGAAAAACCTGGCATGAAAGCCAGGGCTCGTGATGAAACGGCGCCTATCCGGCCGCGACGATCGACTGCTAGTTGGCATGAGGTTTTTTGAACAAAATATGACTCTGCGGCGTCCATTCTTGAGTGTCGCGCTGATATACGTCGCCACCATCGATCGTTGGCCTTGCGATGTAGGTTAAAGTTCTATGGGACTTTCTAGTCCCGCAATGAACCGTTGTTGGCTGCACGAGAGGCAGGCGCTTCGCAATAATTACCATAGGTCGGTGGGAGATTCTAGTTTGTTGAGTGCCACGAACACGCGATCGCCCGCAGCTTCTCATTTCCGAGCCAACCTGAAACGTTGCCGCGTTTCCTCAACTTGAGGACGCTTGCATTGAAACTAGAGCTGGCCCCGCAAATTCGGACAGTAGCTTGAGTGGATTTTCTGCCTGACAGTGGCGAGGCTTCTTGCCGCGAATCAGGAGCGAAGATTGCCAAACGCCATCCGGAACTGCCCCCTTTGCGTTATGAAGAACTGCCCCCACCATCTGGGTTATTATCTCGGTTGAAGGTTGTTTCCGCCGGTGACGGGCCGGAGGAGGCAGAGCCGACCGGAGGGCCGTCACCAGCGGGCGGCGGCTGGATGAGGCCGCTCTTGCGCTTGGCGCGGAGCCGGTAACTGTCGCCGCGGATCGTCAGCACGCGGCTGTGGTGCAAAAGCCGGTCGAGGATCGCGGTGGCGACCACGGGATCGGCGAACACAGTGCCCCATTCGGCAACGCTGCGGTTCGACTTGATCAGCATCGCGCCGGTTTCGTATCGGCGGCTGACCAGTTGGAAGGGCCGCGTCAGGTTCCAGCGGCAGGTAGCCGAGTTCGTCGACAATCAGCAGCTTCGGCTTGGCCAGCGCGAGCAGTTTCGCGTCCAGACGCCGTTCGCCATGCGCCTTGGCAAGACCCGCGACTAGCGTCGTCGCCGTGGTGAACTGCACCGTGTATCCGGCCAGGATCGCGTCTCGTCCGAGCGCGATCGACAAGTGCGTCTTACCTCAGCCTGGCGGGCCGAGCAGCAGCACGTTCTTTCCGTTGGCTATCCAACGTGATGCGGCAAGATCACGGATCTGCTTTGGATCGATTGACGGCTGCGCCTGCGCCTCGAAGTCGAAGCCAGCAAGCTCCTTCACGGCCGAGAAGTGTGCGAGCTTCAGCGCCATCTCTATGCGGCGATGGTCCTTGGGTGCGATCTCGCGCTCGGATAGCAGGATCAGCGTCTCACGCGCCGACAGTTTCGCGCGCGCCGCCTCGTCGAGCAGGCTGTCGAGCTGATCGCGGATACAGAGAGCTGCAGTCGCACCAGCATGGCATCGAGCGGATCGGTCGTTGCTTCCATTATCTTCTTTGCCCGCGCCATCAGAAGCTTCCTCCCACCACGGCTTCGTGTTCGGCAAGAGGGCGCAACAACGACAGCGATGAGGACGGCGTCAGGACCGCCGCCGCGATCTCAGCCCAGCGGACCGCGCTATTGCGACCAGCAACACCATCGAGATGGGGGCGGTGTCGATGATCCGCAGCCGGCGTCCATCCGATTGCTTGTGGATCGCAACCTGGTGCATGCCATGGCGGATGCGGACCTCGCCGGCCGCGACCGTCACCGCCACGCGCTCGCCGATCAGCCGCCACGGCACCGAGTAGCCGTTCGTGTCGATCTCGACGGCGCAATCATGGCCGACGACGCGGGTCAGTTCGCGCAACGATCCGAACGACGGCTGCCCGCAGAGCGGTTTCAACCGGTGTGCCTCGTCACGCGCGAAGCGGACGATCGGCGCCTCGCCGGTCGTGCCGTGGATACGCACGTTCGCTACCTCACGCTCCCACTCGACGAGATGCGCCTCGAATGCCTCCCAGCTCGCGAAGGAATGCCCCGCAATCGCGTTCTTCTTCACGTAGCCGACGCCGTTCTCCGTCTTGCCCTTCGTGCGCGCCCGATACGGCGCGCAAGCGCGAGGACGGAAGCCCCAATGCTTCGCGAACGCGATGAGCCTGTCGTTAAACTGAACCAACCGGCTCACCGCGTCATGGCGCACCACGAGCGCGCGGGGATTGTCCATCAGCACTTCCTCCGGCACGCCGCCGAAGATCGCGAATGCGCTCTCGAGCCCGGCGAACCAGTGCTCTTGCTTCTCGGCCCGGAACGCACGGACATGCAGCAGCCGCGAATGCCCGAGCGTCGCCACGAACACAAACGCCTTGATCTTCACCCCGCCGATCTCGACCAGACGCTCGCCGAAGTCGATCTGCAGCTGCCGGCCCGGGGCGTCTCGAAGCGCGTCGTCGCCAGCGCTTCGGCCTTCAGCGCCTGGCGATAGGGCTGCGCGGCGCGTTGCAGCGTCCGCCGGCTGACTGCCACGCCTCGCTCGGCCAACAAGTCCTGGCGCCCACGTCGGCATTGCCGCGATGCCGAATGAGCCTCTCGCGCAGCCAACCTTCAAGGCCGTCGAGCTGCTTCGGCCGCTCAGGCGACTTGAACGGCTTCACCCCGCCCGCCGCCACGTAGTCCTTCACCGTGTGATGGCTGCAGCCCAGATGCCGCGCAATCGGCTTCACACCCCACCCGCACGCCTCAGGCGCAACATCTCCGCCACGTCATCCGGCGTCTTCATCACCTGCCCCCGTGGATCGCTCCATGGCGAGCCTTCAGCTCGTTCTTGCTTCATTCACTCTCTCCTCAGCTATCCGAGGAGGGGGCAATTGCTCGTGACGCTGAGGAGGCAGCTTTCCATGGCGCGCGACACGAAGATGACGAAGAAAAGCCGGCGGGCGCACTCTCCGGCATTCAAGGCGAAGGTTGCCTTGGCTAACTAGCTCCTGGAAGGCGCCGCCGGCATGTTTGGGGATGACAATCATCACCGACGATCCCGACCTGTTGCCGGGAGTCCGCCTTCGCCGCAAGACTGAACCGGCTGGTGCTGCAGGGGCTCGGCAGCTAGTCCAAACACGTGCCACGCTCCACTGCCCGCCCTTGCGGGTAGCCACGAGGTCGGCGGCGCGCTGTAACCGCTGCTCGGCCTCGATCATGGCGCGGTTGGTAAATCGTGCCTCGCCCCGTTCGTCATTGCCGAGGTCCACGAGATCAGGCGAGGCAGTCACCGCATTCATCACCTGGTTGAATGGTCCAGTCCGTCCGAATGACGATGCGCGAACATCGCAAGGTCACGCCCGGTGAAGGGCGCCTGCTGGTGGGTGATGGCGTCCAGTGCAACATGAGGGTCCGCGATAATCCGCTCGCCATTCTCCCGCGCAATTCGTCGATAGTCCTCGGCGCCCTTGGCCTAAAGACCTTCCGTCTCCATCCGCTGCCGGGGCTGCCAATCTTGTGCTGCGGCTCAAGCGCGATGCCCTGGGCCTCAAGGCTGCGGTGATCGATCCGTGCCATCGATCGAGTTCAGCCAATCGCTCGTTAACATGCTCGGCCCATTGCTCGCGCCCCCGCTCGACAAGCTCCGTGCGATTCCACTCCCACAGCTCGGGACCGAACCTAGGCTCGCCATCCTCGCCAATACTCACGCCGCGCATGGTGAGTATGACATGGGCGTGGGGTTTCGCCATGCCGTCCGTGCCGATATATCCCAATGCAAAATGAGATCAGCGGTCATGCCGGCCTCCACGAACTCGGCCACTACGAAGTCGCGGGCCAGTGTGATGCCCTGTTGCTGGTTCATCTCCTGCGAAATGGCAAACTCCACCTCGCGGGCAAGCTGCGCATCCTTTCTGATCTCACGAGCTTCAACCTCGTTCCAAAGCTGTTCACGGTCGCGCCAAGCTTCCGGCGCGTGCTCTGGCAGCATCACTTCGGAATGGACAATGCCGCTCTTGTTGGAAAAGTGCTGATCGCGGTCGATACGCGCGTCATGCAACCGCGAGCCTGAGCGGTAGGCGGCCGACGCAATCGCGCGCTGTCCTTTCGCGCGGCTGATGACTTCGACGCTGAGGTGATAGATTGCCATGACGGCAATCCAGCTACTATCAACAAGCGCACGTCGGAACGACGTATAAGCGCCCCTTGAAAAAAATTCTCGGGACGGCTCACCATAGTTCGCAATCCACCGGCTGCCTCTCCACAGGCGCGTGGCTATTCTCAGGTGCATCATCAATCGATGGAGACCGAAGATGCGCAAACGACAGGACGTTGATGCGGAGTTGAAAGCATTCGCCAACAGGACGAAACAACTGAGGGAATTGCGCGTGCGGCTGCTCGGAGAACTCGTCGTGCCGGAGCGTCGGCCAGCAAACAAGAAGGCCCAGCCGTGAGGCCGAGCCTTCTTGCGTCAGTATCTCCCGACTCTTACCTCGCTCCAAGTATCGGCAGCTTGTAGTTCACGCCAAGGCTAACGGTCTGTACGGTCGTGCTGTTGGGTGAAAGCGGTACGCTGCCAAGCCCGGCGGTGGTAAAGACGGGCGACTTGCCGAAGTCGTAGTACTTGTACTCCAGCGCCATCGACCAGTTGGGCAGCAGCGCGTATTCAAGACCGCCGCCGACCGTCCAGCCCCAGTTCGTGTTGCCATTCGTCAGTATGGTGCCGGAAATACCGCCGGTGTTGAACTGGTTAGTCTGACGATCCCAGGCGGAGCCGCCCTTGACGTACAGCAACGTGCGGTCAAACGCGTACCCGACGCGCCCGGTCAGAGCGCCAAGAGCGTCGATCTGGCTGCCGCAGTTGAAGCCGGCAATCTGCGGGCTCGGGAATGCACCAAAGCAGGTGTTGGTGCCTTGGACGTTGGCCCAGTAACCCGAAGCCTCAAGACCCAGGACCCAAGAGCCCGTCTGGTAGTTGATGCCGATCTGACCGCCGAACATGGCACCACCCAGATCAGCGTAGTCGCCCGACACCGGCGTCGGGAACGGATCCGCATAGTGGCTTCTGCCCTTGCCCGCGCCGATCGTGCCGCCGAGATAGACGCCGGCCCAGTTCGTGGGCATCACTGGTGGGGGCTCCTTATCGATCCCGTTTGCCTTGGCCTGGGCGGTGTCGAGTTCGCCGGACTTGTAGGAGGCCTGCAGGAAGCCGCCATAGCGCTCCGAATAGAACTTCGTTGTCTGTGGTGAGCCACCGGGAAACTGGGAGTAAGCGCTATCGGTTGTAAAGAACCAGTAGCGGCCGCCCACACCAACGCTGAAGCGGTCGGAGACGGCATAGGACAGCACGGCCTCGAACTGTGTGCCCCAGCCGTGGCCCGGATCAGGCGTGGGATTGATATCGGCACGGAGCCAGTGGTTGTCGAAGCCGGAGCGGCTAGCGTAAGGCAGGTAGGCAGCATCGACTTCAAGCTTGAGCCTGTCGGACAGCCTCGCCTGTGCATTGATGCCGATAGCAGCCGCCCGCCAAGTCTCGGTTTCGCTTAGGACCAGGAAACTCTTCGAAGCCTCTAGCGGGGGCCCGTTGGTCGCCTGTTGTTGGATACCAAAGCCGTTGGCGCGCTCATAGAACGAGTGATAGCCGACGTACGCACCAAGCCTGCGGCCGTCGTCGTTGATGAAGTTGTAACCGACGTCCGCGGTGCCATACGTGAACCTACCACTCTTCATGTCCGAGTTCGTGTTGGAGTAGTTGATGTAAGGGAAATCCTCATCGTTCAGCTTGCCGTCGACGAGAGGCCCGAGGCCAAGATTGCCCCTGGCGAAAAACCCGCTCTTGTGATCGAAGCGGAAGAAGGTTTCCGCGGCATGTCCGGTCTGATCGCCATAGATCAGGCGAGAGACCAGGTGTGTGGGCCGCAAGCCGTACAGGTCCTTCTGCATGCGGCCCGTGCTGCCAAAATAGCGACTCCCGGCTTCAATCGTCCAGCCGCCAAGCAGCACTGGCGTCGTCGCCGCATCGGCCCTGGCATTCAGGATCGGCCCGCCAAGGCCATAATTGACGCCTGCCTTGATCATATCAAACCGTTGCCTGAAGCCGACGGTCGAGGCGTTGTTGAACTGGTCGACGTAGTTGGAGTCCTTGCTGCCGAAATCAAAATGATCGTATTCGACAAACGCTGACAGATTCGGGCTGAATGCGTACTCAAGTCCCAATCCTCCCATCCAACCCCAACGCGTGCCGCTCTGGTTGAACTTGTTGATGTAGTGACTGGTCCGGGCATCGCTCTCGTCGGTCGCCCACGCCGCGCCGGCCTTGCCGTAAATCAGCAGATTGCCCCAGGTCTGTCCTAGCCGGCCAGCAATCGTGCCGAGCGAGGTGACGCGATTGTCGCAGGTAAAGCTGATCACGCCGTAGCGGTTGTCCGCACGATTCGCGCATTTCGCAAAGCCGTCGACATCGGCGGCGCTTGCCGCGATCTCCAGTCCGGTCACCCAAGTGCCAAACTGATAGTTAACGCCGATCTGGCCGCCGCCAAGCAGACCTTCGGCGTTGCCGCTTCCGGGGAAACCTCTGTTGGAGAAATCCGCCTGCAGCCCGGTGGCGGTCTGCCAATCGCTTGAACCGAATGCGCCCCCGAGATGCGCGCCGACGTAAATGCCGGTCCAATTCCACAGGGTCGACGGCGCTGCCGTAATCGGCGGCGCGGTCTTGACCGGCAGGTCCGCCGCGTGAGCCGGACCGTAAAGGCCCGCCATCCAGCAAATTGAGTTGCTGGCAAGCAATGCCTTCAACCAGCACGGACGAGAAAAACGAAACCGATCATGCCCCATGGTTATTGGTACGTCCCTGGTAGACTGGAAAAGTGTGAAATGGATCCGCGGAGCGGGACCGGCCCTGTACGCTGCCGGCTGATTTCGCATACAGCGGCCCGTCGGACCATTGCGCGGCCTCTTGGTCCGCACCAAAGCGGTAGTTCAGGCCAAACTTTCCGATGTGATAGTTGCTGGTCAGGCTGGTTGTGTCCGCCGGCAGAATCGCAAACGGAAGTAACTGCACTGTCGAAGCCGTCGCGACACTCGTGCCGCCAAAATGCCTTGGCTGCGCTGCTCGCGACGAGCGCAATTGGTGTCGCTCCACAAAAGATAATTCTAGATCGCATCAAAGTTTGTCCTGCACTTCCCAGTTCACGACGCGCCTCCTTAAGTATCGCCGCACGACAAATCGTCGGAGCAGACCAGACCCGCGGCAACGCGCGCCAGGTCCGTCCAGAAGACCACCGCACTGCGATTGGTGATGGTGCGCGAATGAAGCAATGCATGTGCCAAACTGAATTCGCATGTTTTGCAGGGGCTTCGGAAGAGTTTGTCGTCAACTTGCCGACTGTTGTCTCAAATTCGACAATGTGAGCTTTCGGCAGTCTCTCCATAGCCCGACATTTGCGAGGGCAGATCCAATAGGCAACGTTTATAGTTGCGTGGAATAGTTGCGCGCCGCCAAAACGGAAAACAATCAGGGCTTTGGAGTGAGTGGCGATTGTGATCCCGGATGCTCAAAAGCAACCCATACGATGGGGTGGCCGCCGAAATGGAGAAGAACACAGGACTTCCTGAAACTGATTGCGCTAGGTGATTTCAACCGGTAGGCGCCCAGTTGAAGATCACAAAGGGTCAAACGCCGATTCCACGAGCCTTTTGGGCGCAAGCTCGCGCTAATGACAAAAAATGCGCAACTTGATCTGTGACGATTCCGTCGCCGCCGTTTGCTGCTATACTGCGTTCGCGCCGCGGTGGTGGTGGAAGGCGCGACCGTCAGACCTTTATCTCACGGAGCCCACCACCATGATCACCTTGGGACCACTGCTTGTTTTCCTCGTCATAGGGTTCTTCGCCTGGCTGCTCTTCACGCTTGCAGTCTTCGCGTTGCCCGTCTTCGCCGGGGTAACGATTGGTCTTTGGGCCTTCCACACGGGAGCCGGCGCTCTGGGCGGCATCGCTGTCGGCCCCGTGGCTGGCGCCGCAACCTTCGGCATCGGCCAGCTCGCACTCGCCCTCGTGACTTGGACTTGGCTCCGGCTCTTCGTCATCATCTTCTACGTCGCACCAGCCACCGTCGCCGGTTACAGCGCTACGCATGGAATTGCCCAGATGGCGATGTCTTCACCCACGTGGCAGACGGTTTTCGCGGTCGTCGGAGCCGTTGCCATCAGCATCACAGCTTTCATCCGCTTCACTGGAATAGCCGCGGACGGACCAGCAAGACAGCGCTTGCCGCGGGGCTGATATGTGTACTGGGGCGGCGGCCTAGTACGACCCAGTCACGACGGTATCGCTTCGCCGGCGATCGATGTGGACGCGGACACGATCAGCATCATGGGCCGTTCGAGTTCTTCGGCCAATTGCGGCATCTGCTGGATCTGCTCGTGTGTCGGGGCAAACTCCTCGACCCGCCGAACTTGAACCAATCCGTCCGACGTTCACCCTCGACGGAATTCGATTGACAGGCCAAGTCTTGCGGCCCTCCTCATCAGAAATCCAGTGCGGATGTGCCGCTGCCATGAAGATCGGATGCTCAATTGTAAAGACGAAATGCCGTCAGGAACCAGCGCCTTGCGGATCAAGCGCACGAGGCGGCCTAAATCCTGAACATAGTGAAAGGTCAGTGCGCTGTAGGCGAGGTCGAAAGCCGTCTCAGGTAGGTCCAGTGTGTCGAGATCGGCGATGCGATACTCGATGGCAGTGTCCGCTGTGTGCGCCCTGGCACGCTCGATCATGTTCCGCGACAGATCGAGACCAAGAACCGAGGCCGCGCCCTGCTCGCGCATCCAGCGCGAGGCCCAGCCGAAGCCACATCTTAGACCGACGACGCGTTTCCCGCCCAGATCGGGCAGCATAGCCCGGATCGCGGGCCATTCAGGAGCGCCGTCGCGTCCATACATCTGCCGGGGCAACTGGCTGTAGCCAGCGAAGAAATCGGGATTGTCGTAAATATTCTGCGCCATGTCTGCCTGCTATTCGGCTTTTCGCCTTGCCCGGGACGTTCCTGCTGATCCAAGCAGAATTGTCGCAGTGGGCTGCGACGCGTCATGATCCGAAATCAAGCTGCACAAAAAGACATCTTAAATCTTAAATCGGGCTTCTCGCGCCGAAAACGAAAAACCCCGGCATGAAAGCCGGGGCCACGTGATGCCACGGCGTACATCCGGCTGCGACAACCAGGCGACAGTTAGCACGCGGTTTTCGAAGAAAATGTGACCTTGCGTCGTCGTTCCTGAAGTCGGCCGATTTCAAGGTGCTTGAACTTCGCACGACCATCACGTGGGGCCTTCTGTCCAAGACCTGCGATCGAGCGAGACAACGGATTCCTTTCCACTTCGCGCAGAGACTTGCCGCCGGTTCGTTGATTGATTTAGATGAGAAGGTGGTTTTTCTTTTTGGAGCAAATGACGTGGCGTTAGGTACCGTTAAGTGGTTCAACCCGACGAAAGGCTATGGATTCGTTGCGCCGGACGATGGTGGCAAAGATGTTTTCGTGCACATCTCTGCGGTAGAGAAGGCCGGCTATACCTCGCTTGTTGAAGGCGCGAAGGTCGGCTACGAGCTGGTGACGAACCGCAGCGGCAAACAAGCCGCAGAAAATCTCCGCCTAGGATGAGGCGGAGCTCGAATGCTGGCATTCTTTGAGCTAGTCCGAATCTCGCGCTTTTGAGACATTTGGAATATATCTCAGTTGGCACTCGAGGGCGGCCAAAGTCGAACGGGCTGAATCCAAAGGTGCAGTCGCCTCGCTTAGGTTGGCCCACGATTCGTCCCGCCGCGAGACAGCTACCAAGCCAATCTCAATGCTATCCTTGAGAGACCTCGGGTCTTCGCTGCATAAGGCGCGCCCCAACTCAAGCAGTGTCCTGGTCAGTGCTCGATGCGCGGAACGTTCCTTTCGCTCCAGGCCGTCGACCACGGCGAGGGCCCCGCGATAGTGCCGTATCGCTTCGATGGTTCTGTTTTCGAGGTTGCTATTGTCGCTCATCCGGTTCTCTTCTCCCTCGAGCTCTAGCGGGCATCGTCCTGCGCGAGATCCTCCTTTTGGGCTGCGCGGCTAATATGTCGTAACCGCTGCAGGGCCGGCCGGGGAAAGGCCTGGCGACGGCTGATAGCGTCACATTGAAAGGGGTTGACCGGATCAGGCATTCAGCGTGCTCGCGATTCTTCCTTGAGATACAGTGAGAGCGGCCCAGGCGTCGAGGCTCGACCGATCATCGCAGAGTGGCAGTTTCGTGGCAGTCCTTGGGCGGCGTCGACCAAATGGCGACGGATCACAGATACGGCCAGCCGCTCTCGTCAACGGGGCGTCCAGCCGATCCGAGATCGCGGAAGCGGAGATCCGTCTACCTGCAATAAAGAGAGCTCATCACCATTAGATTCGGTTGCGCCAACTCTTTCAGTGGACTCGCAGATCGCCACGTTCTCTTTGATGTCAGCTCTGTTCGGACCGAGCGCACCAAACGGCCTCTTCGATGGATTGATCTGGCCGAAGGACGGCTGACGCCTCGACCGCCTATGGCGCAACGGCGCCGATCGACTTTCTTCCCCTGCCGGCTGCGCCGTCATTCCTCGCGAAACAAGAAAGTCGCTTGGCTGCCATCCTCCGCTGACGCTTCGGCCCCTTCGGGGTGCGCCGTCGATCGCCTCCGGCCTGTCGATCACCATCGAGGCCGCAAGGTGCGGGCTCGGAAAACAGAGATCAAGGAGAACTACCATGGCGACCATCGGCACCTTCAAGAAGACCGGCAACAACGAGTTCAACGGCGAAATCGTCACCCTCTCGCTGCAGGCGAGGAACGTCCGCATCGTCCCCGAAACCAGCCGCTCGGGCGACAACGCCCCCAGCCACCGGATCTATGTCGGCCGGGTTGAGATCGGGGCCGCCTGGTCCAAGCGCTCCAATGAGGGCCGCGACTATCTCGGCCTCAAGCTCGACGACCCGAGCTTCACCGCACCGATCTTCGCGAACCTCTTCGCCGATGAGGAGGGCGAGGGCTTCAGCTTGATCTGGTCTCGTCCAAACCGTCGGAACGGCGACTGATCCGATCCGCAATGCCTCGCCCGGCTGGCCCGGGCGGGGCATCGCTAAGCTCAAGAGCTGGCCCGTGCAGAGCTTGGCGAGCCGATACACATGCCGGATCAATCCCGATCAGCGAGCGCGAGTTTGCCCCGCCTTGATCGGCCGTCTTTGATTGGCCTCTAATACGGTATCGACGATGTCCTCCCAGTCGGGGCAAATTGCGACCAACTGATCCAGCACAGTGGGATCGCGCTCGATCTGGCCGAGCGCCTGAGCGCGCCATTGGTCGTTGAAGCTGATGCTCATCAACCCCAAACATTCGACGACCGAACTGTCAGGCGGCAAGTGTTCCAAGATTGCCGTCACTATGCCGGTCCATTGTTGAAGTAGACGCCGATACTCAGCGGCGGGTCCGCTCTCCAACTTCTCTTGAAGGAGATCAATCAGCAAGAGGAAGCGAATCCGCCAAGGTTGGGGCCTGAGGTCCCCGACGTAAGCGTCCATGACTTCGCGGATGTCGGCTGGCAAGTGCTCGGACAAGGTCATAAAGCTCACTCCATCTCACTCAGCACGCCCTTCCGTCCCTGGACAGGTATGCGTCTCTGAAGACAGACCAGATTTACATAAGTCGCCTATCAACTAGGGTCTGTACCTAAATAGCGCCACGTGATTCTCTTGCCTACGTGTTGATTCGGGGGCGAGAGAATGCGCGCTGGTTTGTTTTGGCTGAACGACAGGCAATGGGCGCGTATCGAACCGCATCTGCCGAGGGGACTGACGGGGCCGGATCGGGACGACGACCGACGCATCGTCAGCGGCATCATTCACATGCTGCAATCGGGTGCACGATGGCGTGATTGTCCACGTGAATACGGCCCTTACACGACGATCTACAATCGCTTCAATCGCTGGGCCAAGCGAGGACGATGGTGCGCAATCTTCGAAGCGCTGGCCAAGCCTGGCGAAGACGGCGTCGTACTGTCGCTCGACTCGACCTCGATTAAAGCTCACCGGTGTGCCTCCGGCGGAAAAGGGGGGAGCACAATCAAGCAATCGGCCGCTCGCGCGGAGGCCGCACGACAAAAATCCATGCGCTGAGCGATCCGCTCTGCCGGCCGGTCGTCCTGCATCTGACTCCAGGCCAGGATGCCGATATCGCTGCGGCTCCCGATGTCCTGGCGCTCGCGCCACCCATGAGCGTGCTCCTCGCCGACAAAGGGTATGATGGCGACAAGCTTCGCGGCGAAATCATTCGTCGTGGCGCCAAGCCCGTAATCCCCAATAAATCTAACCGTGTCGCATCCATCGCTTCAACAAACGCGCCTACAAAGGACGAAATGTCATCGAACGCTGCTTTGGCAGGCTCAAGGACTTCCGGCGCATCGCCACGCGATATGACAAGCTCGCCCGTAATTTTTTGGCCGCTGTTCATCTCGCCGCTCTCGTCGCATATTGGCTCAATTGAGTCTGGACCCTAGTGCAATCGTGCGTTCCACCAACTACCGATATCACTGCCAAGGACTCGATTGTCTGGTTCGGACCAATGTCCACAACCGGACGCATGTACCATGAACAAACCCGCTTGAGGATCTCCATCTTCGAGCGGCACGCAGCTTGCTTCGTTTGCGCAGGCGCTCGTTATTGGACAGGAAGGGGCAGCGGAGTGCATGATGCGATCTGGAGTTCGTCTTTGGGAAGCCACAACCATTGCGCTTCTAGCCCGCGGCAGGCCGGCCCGGCCGACTTTGGGCCAGCAGTGAAGCTGTGTCTGATCCTCTGGCACCAATCCGCAAACGGCGGAGCAGAACACAACATTGGCCTCTGGCCCCGACGGTTGCGTTATTCGCGGCTTCGGCCTGAGCCTTCCCATTCTGCACATCAACGGTTTCACCCGCTCGCGCTTCACCGCATGGCTCCCGGCCCGCATAATGGCCGTCATGCGCCGGGGGGGCGTGAAACGGCCGATTAGCAAGCAGCTGGCATATTCGCCGCAACAACAACAGATCAGCATCCTTCGGAGTAGGTCGCAGCTGACAGATATCGGAACGACCCACGCGAACCAAGTGGCATGGTCGGCGGACCGACAGTTCGTCAAAGCTTTGGCCAATGAGCGCGGACTGCTCGTGTTCCTGATCCCTTTGCTGAAAAAGCTGCCGCCCAAGATCGCCTATCGGAGACGCGGAGTTTCTCCGCGATCGGCATTTCGCGCTCCGCCCATCGCGCTGCTGCTGCTCCTGGGCTCTCGCAGCTTGCTCCAGTAGCTGTGCTTCCAGGCATAGTTCGGTTCGGATGAACCTGATAACCCGTCAGATCAGCCATCACATGCTTCCGCAAACCTTCCAGCGCGACGCCTTCAGCACGAATTCCCTGGGCCGAAGCGAGGCCGACTTGAAGAGATTTCAGCGTAGCGGTTCGCGTCGATTGCCGAGGGTTTCTGCGCAACCGCAAGAGGGCTGGAGCCAGTGCCACGGCTCGATGCCGAGAATTTAAGGTAACGTGTTCACCATTTTCCTGCTCGCTGTTGTGGCTAGTTGTATCAGGACGTCAAGTAAGTGTGAGTTCATGCAACTGGAGACTTCGGTCTGGCCGCCAGTCTGCGTTGGCCGCTTCATCAGATTGTTGGCCTTGCTGACCCGACGGAAAGGTTAGTGGCTGTGGCTGCGCATCGTCACAAACTGACTGCGGTTGCGCCAGGGCACGATCCGTGGCTCTTCACGTCGCTAGTCTGCGACTGCTTGCTTGCCATAGCCGTTGTCATCGCGACTGGTTTCGGCCCCGTCGTAAAGGCATCGGCGCAGAACGTCTCCTACAATACGCAGCCGCCGCGTCCGAAGCCGCCGAAGGCCGCCAACGACAACCAGATGCTGGTTCAGGCGACCGAGGTCGTCTACGACTACAATAATTCGCGGATCTCGGCGGTCGGTAACGTCCAGCTGTTCTACAACGGCACCAGCGTCGAGGCTAACAAGGTCGCCTACGACCAGAAGACCAAGCGGCTCCATGCCGAAGGCAACATCCGCATGACGGATGCCGAGGGCAAGATCACCTATGCCGAGACGATCGATCTGTCCGACGACTATCGCGACGGATTCGTCGGTTCGCTCCGGGTCGATACCGCCGACCGGACACGGATGGCCGCAACGCGCGCCGACCGTTCCAGCGGCAACTACACCGTGTTCGAGAACGGCGTCTACACGGCCTGCGCTCCGTGCAAGGACGATCCGAAGAAGCCACCGCTCTGGCAGGTCAAGGGTGCCCGCATCATCCACGACCAGCAGGAGAAGATGCTGTACTTCGAGACGGCGCAGCTCGAGTTCTTCGGCGTGCCGCTCGCTTACATGCCCTACTTCTCGACGCCCGACCCGACCGTGAAGCGCAAGTCCGGCTTCCTGATGCCGGGCTTCACCTCGAACACGGGCTACGGCTACGGCGTGGAGGTCCCGTTCTACTGGGCGATCGCGCCCGATATGGACGTGACCTTCAACCCGCGCATCACCTCCAGGCAGGGCGTGCTGTTCCAGGCGGAGTTCCGCCAGCGCCTGATGGGCGGCGCCTACCAGATCCGTGCTTACGGCATCGACCAGCTCGATCGCGGCGCCTTCGCCGGGCAGCCCGGCGACCGCCAGTGGCGCGGCGCCGTCGAGACCAAGGGTCAGTTCGCGCTGAACGACAAATGGGTCTGGGGTTGGGACGGCGTCGTGATGTCCGACTACTATTTCTTCTCGGACTACCGCCTGTCGCAGTACCGTGACCCGCTCGGTTCGTTCCTGAACCTGCCGACCGACGCGGTCTCGCAGCTCTATCTGACCGGCGCCGGCAATCGCAGCTTCTTCGACGCACGCACGATGTACTGGCGGAGCTTCTCGGGCAACCAGGACAAGGTCCCGATCGTCTACCCCGTGATCGACTACTCGAACGTGCTCAACTATCCGGTGTTCGGCGGCGAGTTCAGCTACAAGACCAACTCCGTCAACCTGTCGCGTGACAGCGCCGTGTTCGATCCGATCACCACGCTCGCCAACACCAACAGCCTGTGCACGACGGCGTCGGCCGATCCGCTCGCGCGCACGCCATCGCAGTGCCTGCTGCGCGGCTTCCCCGGCACCTATACCCGCCTGTCGGCGGAAGCGCAGTGGCGCAAATCCTTCACCGACCCGCTCGGCCAGATCTGGACGCCGTTCGCCGGCCTGCGCGCCGATGCAATCAACTCCTCGGTCTCGAACCAGCCGGGCGTGTCGAACTACCTACCGGTCGGCGACACCCAGGCATTCCGCCTGATGCCGACGGTCGGCCTCGAATACCGCTATCCCTTCATCAACGTTCAGCCCTGGGGCTCGACCACCGTCGAGCCGATCGCGCAGATCATCATCCGCCCGAACGAGACTTATGCCGGCAAGTTTCCCAACGAGGATGCGCAGAGTTTTGTATTCGAAACGTCGAACCTGTTCAGCGTCGACAAGTTCTCCGGTTACGACCGCGTCGAGGGCGGCGGCCGCGCCAATGTCGGCGTGCAGGCCACCACGCAGTTCGACAAGGGCGGCGCGGCCAAGGTGCTGTTCGGCCA
The DNA here is from genome assembly GCF_000011365.1 of Bradyrhizobium diazoefficiens USDA 110. Taxonomy (GTDB): domain Bacteria; phylum Pseudomonadota; class Alphaproteobacteria; order Rhizobiales; family Xanthobacteraceae; genus Bradyrhizobium; species Bradyrhizobium diazoefficiens. The sequence continues at coordinate 2,117,201 of NC_004463.1, forward strand.
GTCCTACCAGCTGTTCGGCATGAACTCCTACGCGGTCCGGGACTCCATCAACACGGGCCTCGATTCCGGTCTCGACAAGCCCCGCTCCGACTACGTGGCGAGTATCGACTACTCGCCCAACCGCACCTACACCTTCAGCGTCCGCTCCCGCATGGACGAGCAGACCTGGAACGTCCAGCGTTTCGAGGCCGAAGGCCGCGCCAACTTCGATCGCTGGTCGATCAGCGTGATGTACGGCAACTACGCGGCACAGCCGGAGCTCGGCTATCTGACCCGCCGCGAAGGCATCCTCACCACCGGCTCGCTGAAGGTCGCGACCAACTGGGTGGTCACGGGCTCGGCGCGCTGGGACCTCGAGGCCAACGAGATCAACCAGTATGTGGTCGGTGCCGGCTATGTCGACGATTGCTTGGTGCTGGGATTGAACTATCTGAAATCCTACAATTATACGGTAGGCGGCGTGCCCCCCGTCTTGAATGAGACCTACATGCTAAGTATAGGTCTACGAACATTCGGGACGATCGCAATCGGCTTCTGAGGCACGGATAGCGGCGCATGCGGGTCACGTCGGGGGACGTCACCACCACGACCGAGGCGCGCAATAGCGGGCAGGCGGTCACGGCTGTGCTGGGAAAGCTCGAGTTCGACGAACGCGCAGAACTGTTCCACTTCAGCCATGTCGGTTTTGGGCGCGCGAGATCGCGGCTTTGGGTCATGACGTCAAACTGCTGCTACCTCAATATGTGAAGCCATTCGGTCCGCCCCGACGGCGCGTATTACCAGTGGAGGAAGGATCCACCCAGAGAGTTGTCGATTGATCTGGTAGCTGACGAGCGGTTTGGACGAGCAATCGGACGGATCGAAGCCTCGTGACAAAGGTCGCTTTAGGCGGCCGAGCAATCCAGCGGGCCGTAACGTGAGTGAAGCCTGAGCACGCCTCGAAAGTTACGATGTGAATGCCGACCCGATCGTATGGCGGGGAAGGCCGTGCGGACAGGGAAGCAATCGACGCACGCACCTGTCTGGTTCACCGGGGTAATGGGCACGGCACGTTGGAAAGGTAGTACGGGTAATCGGGGGAGACCCGTCTTGGTCGAAGGTCGCGCCTTCAGCATTGAGTAGTCGATGGACCGGACGGGAGTCGGACAGGGTCAAAGGTACCGATGAAACCGGGTAATTCCGGCGGAGGAAAGGACCCTGACTTCAGGTGCGCTTTTGAAGATGGCGAGGGAAAGGGTAGATTGGCGATGAGCCTTGAAACGCCCGATAAGATCAGGAGCCTTCAGAGAAAGAAAGCTTTATTGTAAGGCGAAGGCGGAGCCTGCCTTCCGCTTCTACGTGCTGTACGACAAGATCTGCCGCGAGGACATTCTGAGCCATGCCTACAAGCTGGCCCGCGCCAACGCGGGTGCGCCGGGAGTGGACGGAATAGTCGTCCGTTAAGAAGCCGGATTGATCGAGGCTGGCCGGGCGAGCGTGCGCCATAGCTGGGCCAGGAACAGGCACAAGAGATATCTCAGCCAGGCGAGGATGCGGCGGAAGTTGTGTCCGACGGCTGAGAGGACGACGTTGGCGGCATCGCCGGCGCGGCCTTTGAGGTAGCAGCGCCCGAGGTGGCCTTCCGCCTTCAGGTGTCCGATGATGGGCTCGATGGCGGAGCGGCGGCGCAGCTCGCGCTTGATGACACCGAAAACGCCGCGCTTCTGGCCGGAGATGAAGACGCGACGGGGATTTTGTGCGTCGTGGCCGCGGTATCCCTTGTCGACATAGGCCCGCTCGATCGGACAGCCGGTGAGTGTCTCGGTGCGGTCAATGACGTCCCGCAAGGTGTGACCGTCGTAGGGGTTGTCGGGCAGTGCGCTGGCGTGCAGCACGAACAGGCCACCGGGAGCCCGGCGGTTGTTGGTGACGATGGAGGCCTTCACGCCGAACTCGTAAGGCGCGCTGGCCTTGCCCTTGCCGATGCACTCCACTTCCGGGGCATGGAAGGAATAGAGCTTCCAGCCGCGCTGGCGCTGCTGCTGCGAGCGGATCTGCGTGGCCCGGCCGAGCGGGAGGGCGAACGCCTGCTCCAGTGCTGGCTGGCCTTCGATCTTGCGGCGGATGTCGCGGATGATCCGGCCCAGCCGGCTACGCAGGATACGCAACTGCCGCTGATGCCGCCTGAACTGTTTGGCATGGGCGTAGCGGCCGGCCATCATCGCGGCGGCCTTGGCGATGCGAGCATAGGATTGCCGCAGCCTGACGCCGTGCCTGATCGCCAGGCGGTTGAGCCCCTTGATGGCCGCATGCAGCAGCTTGGCATCGGTCGGAAAGGTGATGGCCTTCGGCTGCACCGTGGTGTCGACCGTAACCCGCTTGAGGTCCTGGCTGCGTAATGCACCGGCCTCGTGCGCTACCCGCAAGCTCTCGGCCAGCAGCAACTCCAGCTTGTCGCCAAGCCGCTTGCGCCAATGGCTCAGGTCCGAGCGCTCGTGCGGGAACGTGTGCTGAAAGAACTCTTCCCCGGTGAAGAACTGGAAGTATGGGTCATGGACCCAGCGCTCGCACACCTCCTCATCGGACAGCCCGTAAATGTGCTTGAGCAACAGCAGACCGATCATGAAGCGCGTCTCGATCCCGGGCCTGCCGTTCTCGCTGTAGAGCGGCGCGATCTCGCCGTCGATCCAGTCCCAATCGACCTTGCCGGCGAGCAGAACCAGCTCGTGCTTCATATTGATGATCTGGTCGAGCCGAGCCCGGAACAGATCGTTCGATCCCGTCGTCTTGTGCTTCTTCGGCCGCATCGTTCCCTCCGATGCAGACAAGGAATCATGCTTCCCGCTTCGAGGGAATCCACGAAAACCAAATCGCAAGGTTCTGACGCCCAAAGCATCAAAACCTTGCAATCTGGAAATGCCCCTTAGCCCAAATCGAGATTCCCGATCAGTGGCTTAGTCCTTCTTCACGGACGACGGAATAACTTTCGAACAGATCGACGCGTCGGGACTCGAAGCATGGTTGGCTGGCCTGCGCGATGAACTCGTCACGAAGACCTATCGGCCCGATCCGGTGCGGCGGGTGATGATCCCGAAGCCCGGCGGCGGCGAACGTCCGCTCGGTATCCCAACAATCCGGGACCGGGTCGTCCAAGCTGCTGCAAAGATCGTGCTGGAACCGATCTTCGAGGCGGATTTTGAGGACGGAGCTTATGGATATCGCCCGCGCCGCAACGCGGTCGATGCCGTCAAGGAAGTGCACCGGCTTATGTGCCGGGGCTACACAGATGTTGTTGACGCCGATTTGTCGAAATACTTCGACACGATACCGCACTCGGACCTCCTCAAATCGGTGGCCCGACGCATCGTCGACCGGAATGTGCTGCGGCTGATTAAGTTATGGCTGCGAGTACCGGTCGAGGAGCGGGATAGCAACGGGAAACGGCGCATGAGCGGCGGTAAGAGCAACAAGTGTGGCACGCCACAGGGGGGTGTCATGGTTCCCTGAACGCAAAAGATAACTTTGCGGTGGGGGAGCGGTCACGGAGCTATTGGCGGCGCCGGGCGCCTTTCCACCGGGAGGGGTGGGTGGGAGGGGGATGGAGTGGCGGATGACGATCTTGTCGTCGCCAACGAGGACTTCCTTCACGAGAAGGCGCAGCACGCGTTGGCGTTCGATTATATCGAGCGCGCCGACGGACGAGCGGAGGCGCTCGAGGAAGCTAGTCACGGATTCAGCGAGACGCAGACAAACCTCCTGCTCCTGCGATTGGTCTTCGATCGCCTGCAGCGCCGACAAGCAAGCCTGTTCGCGGCTACGCAAATCGGGCATGCGACTGCGCAGCTCTTCAAGTGAGAGAAGGCTCTCTTGATAGGCCGTGAGGAGACGCTCGATGCTTTTCCGGGAGCGCGCAAGATCGCGGCGAAGCGTTTCCTCCCGGCGCTGTGTGGGATCGGAGTTGCGCGCCGCCTTGAGCCGGCGCTCAAGTTCGTCTTCGATGAGCTGTCGGTCTTCAAGTAAACGCGCGATCTCTTTCCATACCACCTCGTCCAGCAAATCCTGGCGCGTCGGGCGACTGTCGCAGACCGGCCCGCCGAGCCGGCGCCAGCCATCCGAGCCCAAGCAGCGGTAGTAATGGATGGTTCGAGCGCTCGACCTGGTCGAGGTGCGATAGAGCCCATAGCCGCATTTGGCGCAGCTCAACAATCCTTGCAGGGCGCTCGGCGTGATCGTGCGTCGCGGGGCATGCTTCTTGTTGGCTTCCAAAAGCTCGTTCGCCAATGCGAAGGTCTCTTCGCTGATGATGGTCGGCACAGGGATTTCGATCCACTCTGTGCGAGGAAGCTCATGATTTGCGCTATTGCGAGGAGCGACGCCGCCGCGCAATCGCAACGGCCGCGTCACACGCATGCGCGGCGCGATCCGCGTCTTGCCAAAGCAGGCCGTTCCTTTATACGCGGGATTGCGCAGCATCGCCCAGACCGTCGAGCGCTCCCAGCGGCCTGTTTCTTTGGCTGTCGGAATCTGGCGCTCATTGAGCAGGCGCGTGATGGCGCCGATGCTGTGGCTTTTTGCGGTGTAAAGCTCGTAGACCCAGCGCACGATACCGGCCTGTCGCTCGTCGATCTCATAATAGGCGGCAGAGTGATCGGTCTTGCGCTTGTAGCGATAGCCAAACGGAGCGCCGGAAAGCACGCTCACTTGGCCTTGAAGGGCGCGATGGCGCTTCCCTCGCCGCGACCGTTCCAGGATTTGCGCGCGTTCATATTCGGCGATCATGCCCTGAAACTGCAGCAGCAGCTCGTCTTCCGGCGTCGCTGCCCGTCTCGAGCGAATGAACAAGACTTCGACGCCGGCGCGCGCGAACTCTTCGATAAGAAGGATTTGATGCGCATAGCGCCGGCTCAGCCGATCGGGAGCGTAGACGAGCACGGCTTGGATCCGCCCTTCTGCGGCGAGGTCGCGCAGTCGTTCAAGTCCGGGGCGCAACAAGCTCGCGCCGCTATAGCCGTCGTCTTCGATCACCCATTCCGCCGGCACGTCGCAGTTCTGCTCGCGCGCGAAAGCGATCAGCGCGCTCGTCTGACTGGCGATCGTGTTCTCCTCCTTCTGTTTGTCCGACGACACTCTGGCGTAAATCGCGGCGGTCTTCATCTTCGCCTCCCGTCACATCGGCGCCAGCGCGCGCGAAGCGCACCTGATCTGGAACGAGAATTTCGTAAACCTGTTCAAGTTTGACGGCGACGAGGCGATCGAACGCAAATTCGAGTCGAACGTCGCGTTTTTTTCGCCGCTCAGCCATCTTCGCGGACAGACGCGAGATAAGCGGCCACCGCTCGGCGCATCACCTCGCTTGCCGAAAGCCTGGAAGCCGTCGCATGCGTCTGGAGTTTTTGGGCAAGATCGGCCGGCATCTTCAGGGAGAGCGTCACTGATGGCTGCGGCGCGGGAAGGAGCCGCTCCCTGCTTTTGGCCACTTCGAGATAGCGATAGGCCTGCCGCAGCGACAAGCCGCTTTCGCGCGACAGCACCAAGGCCGCCTCCGCCATGCCGATTTTCTTCGCGAGCAAGCGTCGCGCCGCCCTCAGCCGCTCGGCTTTCTGCGCTTGCGTCGATCGAATCATATGACATAACGGTATTACCTTTTGCGTCTCAAATCAACAACGGCTCTATCACGCCAGCCGACGATGACGCGTTCAAAGCGGAAGTTATCTTTTGCGTTCAGGGAGCCATCAGTCCGCTGCTCTCCGTCATCTACATGAACCGGTTCCTGAAGCATTGGCGTCTCAGCGGTCGGTGTGAAGCATTCCATGGCCAGATTATCTCCTATGCCGACGACTTCGTCATTCTCAGCCGCGGCCACGCGGAAGACGCATTGACGTGGACGAAAGCGGTGATGACCAAGCTTGGGCTGACACTCAACGAGACTAAAACCTCGGTGAAGAATGCCCGATTGGAAAGCTTTGACTTCCTTGGGTACACGCTCGGACCCCGCCACTTCCGCAATGGGGGGCGGTGGTATCTTGGCGCGGCTCCGTCGAAGAAAAGCGTGCTGCGGATCAAGAGGAAGGTCAGCGAACTGCTGACGCCGGGCAACAAGGGCGCTTGGCCCGAAGTACAAGCACGACTGAACCGCCTTCTGCGCGGCTGGTCCGCTTACTTCAGCTATGGCTCGCTTGCTACGGCTCATCAGGCCGTTGATCGACACGTCTTTGACCGCGTGCTCGCCTTTCTGCGCAGACGACATAAGACGCCAGGACGTGGCGTCAGACGGTTCTCTGATCAGATCTATGGGAACCCTGGCGTACTTGTGCTGAACCGCGTGCGCAAAGTGTCGCCGACGTGCGCCTTGTGACGAAACCTGTCGGAAAGCCGGATGCGGGAAAACCGCACGTCCGGTTTGATGAGCGGGGAGAGGAAACGGAACGCGCAACAAGCGCATCACCGCGCCTCTCCTCGACTCTACTCAAGCGCGGGAAGACTGATGCTGCCGACGCAGAGGCGATCAGCGAAGCTGTCGCGCGCAATACCATGCGCTTCGTCCCGGTTCGTCGAACACTGCAATCACGTCCGCTATCATGAGAGCATCGACAACCTCACTCCTGTCGATGTCTACTTCGGCAGGGCTGAGGCGATCCTTGCAAGCCCGCAGCAATTGGCTCTTCCATTCGGTCGTCCCCCATCGCGGGTGTCAAGCCGCGCACGCGGGACCGCGATTTTAATCGACCCGAAGCTACCGGTCAGCGACCGCGGCTGGCTGCCGTGTCGATGCCCGTAACGGGGCGTTCCCTCATGGCCGGCCTTCATGCCGCGTCCGTAGCGCGGCCGCGCAAGGGCCGCATCGAGCTCGCTGCGGAGCAATTCCTCTAATGAGTTCCCGCGTTGGTTTCCGCACCGCCGTTTCAACCGGATCGAACCAATTTCGAAAAGCTGCGGAGCCGTCTCTCTTTCACACGGCGGGGAAATGCATCTTTGTGACATTGCTGGTCATGGCATGGTCTCCGATCCGGCGCTCCAAACGGCGGATGATTCGAGGTTGATCACCTCAGAGACTACGCCGCTTTCAATTCCAACCAATCCTGCGGCGGGACCCTGTCTGAAATCCGCCAGCCTGTCGGGAACGCAACCCGGAGCGCGAGAAAAATAGCACGTCTGGCTCTGCGCATAATGGCCCAACTCTTGCGAGGGGCGAGCGGGCAAAGGTCAGGTTGGAGATTGAGAATGGCGAGCGTGTCAAAGCTAAAGGTGTTTGCGGCCCTGAGTGCGGCCAGTGTTGCGCTTGTGCCAATATCGGCAAAAGCTCCGATATGGAGTTCGAGCGCTCAATACGGGAGCTTTTCAATCGATGGCTACAGTTGGAACAACGACGTATGGGGCAGGGGCGCAGGACCCCAGACTATCTCGGTGAGTGCTGTCAACCAGTGGGGGGTGTGGTCGAACCAGCCTGATACTGGTGGCATCAAGAGCTATCCCCACGAGGGTTTCAATGTCGGCAAACCGCTCAGTTCGATCAACACTCTGATCTCGAACTTCAATCAGGAAGTTCCGACTAGCGGCGCCTGGGACGTCGCCTACGATATCTGGGATAGCTCAAATCAGTATGAGATAATGCTCTGGACGAATTACACCGGCAATCCCGATGGTGGCGGCAACGTCAAGCCCATTTCTTACAAGTACGCTTCTTCCGGGCCGGCGATACCGATCTACACAAATGTCGATGTAGGCGGAGCGACTTGGAACGTGTTTCAAGGAGAAAATCACCATAAGGTCATCTCATTCCTGCGCACTTCGAAGACCAACAGTGGGACGGTGGATATCAAGAGTGTCCTGCAGTGGATCAAGTCTAAAGGGTACTTTGGGGAGATAAACGTCGGCAACGTCCAATACGGCGTTGAGATCACCTCCTCTCCAGGTGGGATGAACTTCAACTTCAATAATTGGACCCTGACATCGAGGTGAGTACCCACGGTCGGTGAGGTGAAGTGGCCTCGGATTTTGGACCGGCGGCTCAGATGGTGCGGATGCCGTTTTGTTTTGATAAACGGAGACCATGAAGAAGAACGAGACGGAAAATCGAAGCAGCGCTGAAGGCAAAGATCGCCTTGGAGCCGCTGCGAGAACAATCAAAGGTGACGGATCTGGCGCTACCAGCGGTGGAGAGAAAATTACGTGAGGCAACAACTCAGTTCAGGAACATTTTCGGCCAGGCAATGCGACAGCTCCCTAGCAAACATGTGGAGCTGATCGCACCGGACGAAAATCGATTCGCACAATGCTCACGCTGCGTGGGCAGCCCGTCGGGGGCTGGGTGGTTTGTTGCGGGGGCGACGTCGAGAAGTGGACTCTTCGCCTAGTCGCCCTCGATCTTCGTTCGCAATCCCCCGAGGAGAGAAACATGTCGTGGGACGACCAGCAATTCTAACGGACGAAAGCTGTGCCGCCGCTCCTACCTTGCAGTGCGCCCGTTTTTCACAAGCTCAAAGAAATAGCGAGCGAAATACGCAATTTTGGATTTTCGCATCACCACCGAACTTTCGGCACTGTTCTTGAAACGGGCCATTCCGCACCTCGCCGAGTTGGGTGAGAACGATCAATGCCCGCTGCGCGACCTTTCGTGAGCGAAGGTAGCGGGAGATGTCCCGATCGCTGTTGAGCGCCGCGCTCGTGACGTGGGCAACGGGCTTGATCGTCATGCGATCGTGGTGAGCTTGAAGGGCCGCACGCAGAACCGACGATTTCTTATGCGCCTTCAATCATCGGAAACCCTTGTTGGCCTCGATCATGCCGGCCGCGACCCATCGCAAGGTCATACCGGCATCCCGCCGGCGTTTGACGTTGCGCGTGACCCGGCGAATGGTGCCCTGAAATGGACCCCGGTTTTGGGACGAGAGGCCAGGTTGGAAAAGGGCCGCTCCGTTTGATCGACGGAGGGCATGATGACGAAGAAGACGCGACGGAAGATCGACGCGGTGTTGAAGGCAAAGATCGCACTGGAAGCGGTGCGGGAGCAGGCGACGGCTGCCGATCTGGCCCAGCGCTATGAGGTTCACCGAACCAGATCTATGCTTGGAAGAAGCAGCTGCTGGACCAGGCGGCCCGGCTTTTGACGTGGGTGTCGGGCGCGAGAGCGAAGGAAACGCGCGAACGCGAGATCGAGAAGCTGCACGCCAAGATCGGACAAACTGACGGTCGAGCGCGAGTTTTTAGCGCGGAGGTCCGGAAGATGAGCACGCCGGACCGTCGAGGAATGCTCGAGCGCGTCGACCAGGCGCTGTCGATCCGTCGGCAATGCATGTTGCTCGGCATCGCCCGTTCTAGCGTCTACCGGCCGCTACAGCCGGCCAATTCAACGACCTTGCCCTGATGCAGCGGATCGACGAGCTGATCACCGCCTGGCCATTCCTGGGCTCGCGGCGAATGACCGCGATGCTGAGGCTGAGGGGCTTGCGGTCAATCGCAAGCGCGTGCAACAGTTGATGCGCAAGATGGGCATCGCCGCGCTGGGACCGAAGCCGAACACGACAAAGCCGGCGCCGGGCCACAAGATCTCTGTCCCGATCTGCTGCGCAACATGAACGATCGACCGGCCGAACCAGGTGTGGGCGGCCGACATCACGTATCTGCCCATCGGCCGCGGCTTTCTCTATCTCGTCGCCATCATCGACTGAGCGAGCCGTGCGGTTCTGGCGTGGCGGCTGTCGAATACGATGGACGTCTCGTTCTGCGTGGCGGCTCTGGACGAGGCGCGGCGACGTACGGCACGCCGGAGATTTACAACACCGACCATGGCAAAGGCGTTCTCCGATCGCATCCGCCAGCGCGCTTCCGCTCGCGGTTACAAATGGCATCTGGACGAGGTCGTTATTTCGATCGCGGGCGAACAACATTGGCTCTGGCGCGCTGTCGACCAGAATGGCTTCGTTCTCGACGTCTTGATCCAGCCCCGAAGAGACTCGCGCGCTGCGCAGCGGCTCATGAAGAAGCGCTTGAATCCGCCGGCACGCCGCTGCGCGTGATGATCACGGACAAGCTCCGTTCGTACGGCGCTGCGAGGGCGAGCATGGGCTTTCACGTCGGACATCGCCCGCACAAAACTCTCAACAATCGCGCCGAGAATTCTCATCGGCAGACGCGGCGACGCGAGCGGATCATGAAGCGTTTCAAAGCGCCCCATCAGGCTCAACGGTTTTAGTCAGTTCACGATCAGGTCGCGAACGTTTCCGCATCCCCTATCTCGGAGCTGTCGCCGCCGACCTCCGTCGTGCTTCGCGCGAACGAGCCTTTGCGACTTGGCGCGAAATCTCCGCGACAAGCGCTATCGCCGAATCTCGGACCTTTGAAAATCGCCTCCTTCGTCTCGGCGGTCGATTAAGTTGACGATGCCATCCATGCGTCGCCCACACGTTCTTCCTTGGCCTTCTTGCATCATGGCCGACGAAGACCGAGATGCAGCCCGCAAAGCTGATCGGCCGCTACGGCAGGACGTTCTGGTGTGTTCGAGGTCAGACATACGGCTTGCCTCAACAATCGCTAGCCTTGTCGCGTAAGCGACATAGCTATCGGAAGCCGTCGGGAATGCGCATCGCTTCGCTGGCATGGAGTCTGCTCACCACCAGGGGCGTAGAAGCGACGCCACGACATCGAACGTCGTTGCGGATGGCGCGCACATGTGTTGTTCGTGAGGTGATATGCGACCTGGAGTTCTTATACGGGGCGCGGCAGCAGTTACGCTTGCCGCTTGCGGTGGCGCGAATTCGGCGGATCTCGATCCAGCGGTGAAGGTTTCATCCGACACTGTGGAGCTGGACCGGGAATTATATTGGCGTGCACGGCGGTGGCGGCTATGCCGGACATCTTCAGTGACCCCTAGGCCCATCTATCTATGGCGACGTCGTCCATACCCCTGCATCCCTGGCCGGGGGCCAGAGCGGTGATCACAGCTTTAGACCGTGCCGCCCAGTCGCCCACTCAGGTGTCTGGGAGATCGGAGCCTGATTCTGGCCCAAGACTTGCGTGCAACGTTTAGGACGCTTTGTGCGCAAGGGTCAGTGCTGGGCTTTGGAGGAGACACTGAACGCAGCTGCGCCAATTTCGTGAGGTCAACCCCAGCCTCCGTTATCCCCACACAACGAGGACGAGTGAACGATCATGTACAAGCTCGGCGCTTTCATGCTTGCGCTGCTGGGTCAGCAGGGATTGGCAGCCGCGCAGGCTCCGGCCGACAACATTGCAAAGCCGCTGCTGGTGCCGTCCGATTACGAGCGAGCGCTAACGATCGGCGCTCAATATAACCAGCTCACTGTCAATATGCCCGACGTTCCGTTCTGGCTCGCAGAGGGCGAAGCGTTCGTCTACCGACGGACGACTCAAGGCAAGCACCAGTTCATGCAGGTCGATGCTGCCACTGGCGGAAAGCAGCCGGCTTTTGATCATACCCGCCTCGCGGCGGCGCTGGCCAGGGCAAGCCTCGAGAACTATAAGGCCGACAATCTGCCGTTCGACCGTTTCGAGCTGGCCGACGATGCTCGCATGATCACCTTCAACATCGACAACACCCGGTGGACATGCGACCTCGTAAGCTATGGCTGCACAGCCAATGCCATGCACCCGGACGTCCATCAACAGATGGGCTATGACCCCACTCCGCCCGCGGAGAACGATCCGGAGAACACAAGCATATCCCCTGACGGCAAATGGTTGGCCTATACTACAAAATACAATATCTTCCTGCGCAGCGAGGACGGCTTGCAGGACATCCCTTTGACCTGGGACGGATCGGAAGGCAACTACTATGCTTTCTCGACGCTAAGATGGTCTCCAGATTCGCGTCACCTCGCGGCTTACCGCATCCGTCCAGGCCACAAACGTCAGATCCACTACATCGAATCGTCCCCGACGGACGAGCTTCAACCTAGATATTCGACGATGACGTATCCGAAGCCGGGTGATGCCTTGCCGCTGCTCCAGCCGGTGCTGTTTGACATCATCATGCAGAGCAAGATTGAAATCGACAATGCTTCCTTTCCAAATCCCTACCACCTTTCGCCGATCAAGTGGTGGAAGGATGGTCGCGGGTTCACCTTCGAGTATAATCAGCGCGGGCACCAACTCTATCGACTTGTCGAGGTGGAAGCTGCTGCGGGTAAGGTGCGCTCTCTGATTGATGAGCGCAGCATTACCTTCATCGATTACCAGCCTCTGGTGATGGACCAGCAGAAAACTGGAAAGTTCTTCCGCTACGACGTTGAGGACGGAAAGGAGATCATCTGGGCGTCCGAGCGCGATGGATACGAGCATCTGTACCTCTTCGATGGCCGAACCGGCGAGCTCAAAAACCAGATCACTAGAGGAGATTGGGTGGTTCGCGCGGTCTACTACGTCGATCCGGTCAAGCGCCAGATTTGGTTTGGTGCGAGCGGGAGGGACAAAGGGGAAGATCCCTATTTTGTCCATGCTTACCGTGTCGACTTCGATGGGAACGGACTGACCGCGCTCACTCCTGAACCGGCCAACCATCACATTGAGTTTTCGCCTAACGGCCGCTACTATGTCGACCTGTGGTCACGCATCGATGTCCCGCCGCGCTTGGCGCTGTATCGCGCCAGTGATAATGCCGAGCTGATGCAGGTTGAGAGCGCCGATATCTCGGAACTCATCGCCTCCGGCTGGCAGCCGCCCCTCAGCTTCCATGCCAAGGGCCGGGACGGCGAGACCGATATATGGGGGGTTATTCACAAGCCCCTCAACTTCGATCGAAACAAGAGATACCCGGTGGTGGAAAACATCTATGCCGGCCCTACGGGTTCTTTCGTTCCGAAGTCGTTCTCGGCCTTGGTTGAGCCGCTCACCCAAATGGGGTTTATCGTCGTTCAGATCGATGGAATGGGTACGAACAATCGCTCGCGCGCGTTCCACGACATTGCCTGGAAGAATTTAAAGGACGCCGGCTTTCCCGATCGGATTCTATGGCATAAGGCGGCGAGCGCGAAGTATTCATGGTACGATATTTCGAACGTCGGCATTTTTGGCGGGTCCGCCGGCGGGCAGAACGCGGTGAGCGCGCTGCTCTTCCATTCTGATTTTTACAAGGTGGCGGTGGCTAACAGCGGCTGTTACGACAACCGGATGGACAAGATATGGTGGAATGAACAGTGGATGGGTTGGCCGGTTGGTATCGAATATTCGCTGTCCTCCGCCATCGACAACGCCCACAGACTACAGGGTAAGTTGATGCTCGTTGTCGGCGAAATGGACCGCAATGTCGATCCGTCCTCTACCTTCCAGATGGCTGATCGGCTCATCAAGGCAGGAAAATACTTCGACATGCTTGTGGTACCCAGTGCAGATCACGGAGCGCCCGGCAATTATAGCGAGCTCAAGCTTCTGGACTTCTTCGTTCGCAATATTCTTGGGCAGATACCACCTAACTGGAACGCCCTACCGATTGAGCTGCTGAAACCCAATTAAGGGCCATGATTGCGCGAAGAGCTATCATCATTTAGGTCCAACGCCGTGGCGACTCGAACGAGCGCCCTCCGATTTCGCTTGTCTCTCAGCATTAGTAAGCAAAAGCACAGTCATCTATGACTCTTTGGGAGTTTTGGGACAGGCGCTGAACCTCCTCCGAATGAGTGGACACCTGTAGTAGGCTCATTGAGCCCGGAGGTGTCGAATGGAACGTCAACGTCGGTCATTTACCGAGGAGTACAAGCGCCAGGCCGTCGAGTTGGTGGTGTCCAGCCGTCGCACGGTCACGTCGGTGGCCAAGGAGCTCGGTCTGCGCGACTCGGTGCTGCGGCGCTGGGTCGACAAGCTCCGGCAGGAGCCGGCATCGGCGAGGTGGCGCCCCACCACGCAGGTGACGCCGATGTCGGCGGACCAGGCTTCGGAGATCGCCCGGCTGCGCCAGGAGACCGAACGAGCGCGACATTTTAAAAAACTGTCCAGAGCCGTTGCACGCTGCGCGGGTTAGAAACAGCCTTGTGCTATTCTCTGCGGCCGGGAGGGCAGCGGCCGTCAGCTTATTGGAGGCGCAATAGCTTCTTCCATACCTTGAAGACCGAACTCGTTCATCATCGCAACTACAAGACCCGCGCCGACGCCCAGCGTGATATCTTCGCCTTCATCGAGGGCTTCTATAACCGAACAAGGCTCCATTCCGCCGTGGGATATATCGCCCCGATCGAGATGGAGCTAAACGTCGCCTAAACCCGTCTAATTTTTTGGGGGAAGATCATACGGGACATTCACCGTTCAGCTGTTGCTGCCGCTAGCACCCCTGCCGGTTAAAACTCGACGGCGTTCTCAACATCGAACCAAGCATTGGGCCGAGGCTCGTCAGCTTCTCGGAAGCTAGCGCCCCATTCTGAGATCTCTGGACACTTGACCAACGCAATGCCTTCGAAGCGGCTCTTGGCTCGGCCGGTAAATTGCAAAGGTGAGTGTCGATTTCGCCGGGCTGTTGTTTTCGAGCGCGTCAATCAGCTTCTCGAACTGAACCCTCCGTAGCTCGCGCGGAGGATCCGAGCTTAGCTCGGAGGTTGAGAAACCTCTACGTTCTCCAATGAGCGTGGTGAGTCGATCGTTAATAAGCCGAATTGGGCTGAACTGGACAGTTGAGCGTTGGCCAGAGTGAGAGCAGGAAGAGGGACAAAAGGTCTCTGAGCCAAGCCAGGACACGGCGGAGGTTGTGGCCAACGGCCGAGAGGAGAACGTTAGCGGCATCTCCGGCGCGGCCTTTGAGATAGCAGCGGCCAAGGTGACCTTCGTTCTTCATGTGTCCGATGATGGGCTCGATGGCGGAACGGCGGCGTAGCTCGCGCTTGATGACGCCGAAGACGCCGCGCTTCTGGCCCGAGATGAAGACGCGGCGGGGATTTTGTGTGTCGTGGCCGCGATATCCCTTGTCGACATAGGCCCGTTCGATCGGGCAGCCGGTGAGGCTCTCGGTGCGCTCGATGACGTTGCGAAGGGTGTGACCGTCGTAGGGGTTGTCCGGCAGCGAGCAGGCGTGGAGCACGAACAAGCCGCCCGGAGCTCTTTGGTTGTTGGTGACGATGGAGGCCTTCACGCCGAACTCATAGGGCGGCGGCCTTGCCCTTGCCGATGCACTCGACCTCCGGAGCATGGAAGGAATACAACTTCCAGCCGCGCTGGCGCTGCTGCTGCGAGCCGATCTGGGTGGCTCGGCTCAGCGGCAGGGCGAATGCCCCCTCCAATGCGGCCTGGCCCTCGGTCTTGCGGCGAATGTCGCGGATGATCCGGCCCAGCCGGCTGCGCAGGATGCGCAGCTGTCGCTGATGCCGGTTGAATTGTTTGGCATGAGCGTAGCGGCCCGCCATCATCGCCGCGCTTTTGGCCACGCGAACATAGGATTGCCGGAGCCTGACCCCGTGCTTCCTCGCCAGGCGGTTCAACCCGCGGATCGCTGCATGCAGCAGCTTGGCGTCGGTCGGGAAGCTGATGGCCTTCGGTTGGACGGTCGTGTCGACCGTGACCCGCTTGAGGTCCTGGCTGCGCAACGCACCGCTCGCGTGCGCCACGCGAAGGCTCTCGGCCAACAACCGCTCCAGCTTGTCGCCGAGCCGCTTGCGCCAGTGGCTCAGGTCTGAGCGCTCATGCGGGAAAACGTGCTGGAAAAACTCTTCGCCGGTGAAGAACTGGAAGTACGGATCGTGGACCCAGCGCTCGCACACCCCCTCGTAGATGTGCTTGAGCAGCAGCAATCCGATCATGAAGCGGGTCGCGATACCCGGCCTGCCGTTGTCGCTGTAGAGCGGCGCGATCTCGCCGTCGATCCAGTCCCAATCGACCCTGCCGGCGAGCAGAACCAGCTCGTGTCGCATGTTGATGATCTGGTCCAGCCGGGACCGGAACAGATCGTTCGAGCCTGTCGTCCTGTGCTTCTTTGGTCGCATCGGTCCCTCCGATGCAGCACAGAATCACGGTTCGCAGCGGCAGGGAAATCCAAAATCGAAATTGCAGGTTTTTGCTGTGAAGCCCCAATCCCCTGCAATCTCAAATGCCGCCGCAACCGGAAAACAGACTCTCAATCAAGTGCTTGGAGGCTTGTTCACGGACAACTGGTGAGGATCAGAACAATCGAGCCATGGAACCTGACAGGCACTCCAAATCCAGCGTTGACCAGCCCGACGAGAAGCTTCGCGGCCGAGCGAGGCCCTGACCCTACGCGTCGGCATAGCAATCGTGGACCGGTTCATCATATCGTTTTACAGCTTAAGGGAGATGCAGTGAATCGTGAGGGGCTCTATTCTTCGATGTCCGCCGGATAAATTTGGAAATGCGGCAAATGATGATCGAGGACGATAAGGGGATTCGCCCCGGCATCGAAACGATGCGCGGGTTGCCTGCATTTTATGATGGTGCAGTCGTGACGACATCGTCGCTCACGAATGTAAGTCTATGTGTCGATCTGGACGCGGCGAAGCAGTTGGATCGATTACAGCCGATGATCGAACCGATAAACTACACGACGCTTTGGCAGCTGCAACCTGTGTCAAACAGTTGAAGTTCGATGCGGTTTCTCCTTTTCGCCCGATGAAGTAGTCTACGAAAATCGAGCGATGCAGTTCGTAGCGCATATTTAAGCTATCTAATGCGGAACGAACGCCGCATAAACTTCATCGGCTCCACTAGGGTTGGCGCGATTATCGCCGCCGCTTCGGCCAAATATCTCAAACCATATATGTTGGAGCTTTGGGCTCGACGCCGTTGATTGTGCTCAACGACGCGGGCGAAAAAAATGACAAGGCTGGCGCGAGCGCCAAGCAAAGGAGACAGGCGAGGGGTGTGGCCCTGCGAAGTGCACACCGCAGTTTTCCTTATTCGCGCGGGAGGGCCACTGGCGTGGAGCGTCGGTCGAGATAGCCACCAGGGAACGCAGTCAGGGGAAGGATTGGCGTATATGGATGCCATAACGCGAGCCCAACCAGCCGCGCGTCAAGCCGTACGATCAGTTTGCGGGCGATCATGTTAGCTATCGCCTCATCAATCTCGCCCTGCATTACATTCGCCGCGCCCGGCCGATCGCACAGGCGAGTTTCAGGCGAGCCTTCGTCCGCGGCCAGAAGAATTTCTCGCTCGAGGCCTCTGACGCGGTGTTCGCGCTCGATTGCTATGGCTCGCGTGTCCTCGACTATGATTTCGTCGCCGTTGTCCTGCATCGACAGCATAGAGAAAGTCGGCCCCCTCCAGGCTTTCAGCCAGGCATCGATGCCCTTGGCGACGGCATTTAGCCCCGGGCGGTTTTCGTCGCGCGGTGTGAAATGGCCGCCGACATCGTGGTCTTCGCTGTCTTCGAAGTAGTATACCTGTTCCGAGAGATCGCGCTCCGACAGCGGATACACGTAGCGATAGGGGGCGGCCGGGAGCAGCTTCAGTCCATGTTTCTCAGCTGTGTAATGATAGGGGCTGTAGCGCTGGTATCGCAAGCGTACCGCAGGTCCCGGCTGCAGATGATGCAGCAACGGCAACCAAGAGGCCATTTCCGCATACCATGCATCACACTCGCCGGGAAAGCCCCACAATAAACTCCAACTGACCCGCACGCCGTACTGACGGCACCACTTCAACAGCTGAACATTGTGCGCTGAGGTCGTTCCTTTGCGCATCAGCTTCAAAACACGAGTATCCAGGCTCTCAATACCCGGTTGAATCCAGCGGACGCCGGCGGCAGCCAGCTTTTCCACTTCGTGGCGCTTCAGGTTGGCTTTGACCTCAAAGAAGATCGCGAGCTTCTCGGGTAGCGCGGTGAGGTGAGGGAGCGCCTTTTCAAGGTAGTCAATGGCCATAATATTGTCTACAGCTTCGATGCGCGACGAGCCGTAGCGCGCCGACATCTCAATCATCTCCGCTGCGGCCTGCCCCGCGGGCTTCTGGCGGTAGGTCATCGATCCGCCGTTCAGCCCGCAAAACAGGCAATGACTGCGCTCGCCCCACCAGCAGCCGCGAGAGAACTCCATCGGCAGCCCAGCATGGATGCGGTCGGCGTAGAGCGACGCCTCAACCTCCGCAAAATAGTCCGAGAAATCCGGCAGCGGCAGGTCACGCATGTTCTCGATCACGGCGCGGGGCACTAAGTCGCGCGTCGACGCCGCGGGATAGCCGGCCTCGCGATGCGTCGGGCCGAAAACGCCAAATGGCAGGTCAGCAGGCGGGATGTCTCTGCCGCGATTTAGGATGTCCCAACACAGCGGGCCGATCAGTGCGTCGGCCTCGCCCGACACGACATAGTCGACCCATGGGAAACGCGCGTGAGTGCTGCGCCCCATTACCGACTCGCAGTTCGCTCCACCCATGAGGGTGACAAGATCAAGTGAGCGCTCGCTCAGCCGGCGCAGCAACGCGAGCGAGGGGACATGCTGGGTGAAGGTCGAGCTGCACCCGACCATAGCCGGCCGCTTCGCCAATATCTTGTCAGCCGTCCAGTCGATAAACCCGCCGATGAGCGAGCGCAGCCTAAGGAAATTCGCGCGACGCTCGGCCATACCTTTGCCTGCGTGTATCGGGTTGCGCTCGAAATAGAGGTCGAGGAAGGCGTTTTGTTCGGGTTCGAAGCCGGGAAAAGCAATGCCCGCGAACAGCCAATCAACCAGTGCCTCCTCTGGCGGGCAATTCTCAAGAGGTCCATAGTCGGCGATGCCTATGTATTCTAGAAACCAGATGTTGGCATATGCTATGGTGGATTGCAGTCCAGCCTGGGTCAGCGCTGATTTCAGCAGACCAAGCGCCAGTGACGGCCTTTCGACTGCCGACACAGGCATGTTGACTAGGACGATTGGCACAGCGATACTCATAATCATTCCACGTTATTCATGATGTGCGCACAGGTGCGTTCGCCATGCCATAGTCTCATGCGCCGGACGGCAAAGTGAATTCTGCGCGACTCCTGACCGGAGCCGTGAACATGAAGTCGCTAATTCGGCTAGTGGGCAGCCCGCTTCGAGCCACGATTTCCGCGTCACGTTCGTTGCCCGGCGACTGGACGGCATGAGCAAGCAGAGAGTGCTGGAGCCGAACGGGGAATAATTGCCTGCACGCGGCTCCGCTCTGGTATTTAGCGGCGCCACCCTCGAGTGAGACTCGCTGTTTTTCATCATTGATGAACGGACTGACGTCGTCATTCACATGGACCTATCAAAGTTTCAGGCGCGTCGTCGTCCGCTAGCAGGGATCACCGCCAGTGCAAGTTGCAGTGGCGCGCCACGAAAAGCCACGACCTCTCCGGAACCAGCGGCACCGTCGTCTGGCAGAACCATTTGATTGACCACTGGGCGGGGCAAGCCATTCTCGACTTAACCGCGTGCGTCCCAGTCGTGCACCGCTGATGCCCGAAATGAGGGCTTGGCTCGAAGCCGCAAGCGCGGAACCCCGCTGGTCTTCTTTTGTCACGCCGGTTGTGCACGCCACGAAGCCAGGGACCGTGGATGCGGAGCGGCATGTCATCGCGCTCAGCACTGCTGGATGGTGGGATGCTGCTGTCGCTTGAGGCTAAGTAGTGCCTCAATGCGAATCGGCACAATCTGCACCCGTATGGGAGGACGCGTGTTTGACTCCTTCGATGCGCCTCGTCGTCCAGTCACCGGTCTGCCAGATGAAGCAGTCGTCGAGGTCTTCTTCGATCAGCCCGGTCATGTACAACTGATCGAGCAAGTCGGCGACCCCAAGGAGGGTTGTTCCGTCAGCTGCGACCCGAATAACCAGCTCCGACATTGTGCAGTTGCCGTCCGCGATCAAAGGGCCAACGGAAATCGGGGCGATGTCGTCGAGCACGCGGTGTTCCATGTTGCGTGAGCGAAGATGAAAGCACCGGTTCCCTGCCTTATATTGCAGGTCCCTGCGGAAGCGGATCGGCAGGTCATGGGCTGGGCTCTCGAGCATATACTGTTCGATCATGCTCTGCAGCCCGCCCCGGAAACCGTCAGGCGTGCTGAAGAAGCGTTCACCCAGAATGCGGGTACCCGAGAGGCCAGCGATCGCTACCCGGCACCGGCGTCACCAGTCGTAAACGCCCCTGCCGCATATTTACGAGGAAGCCGGAAACGCAGGCGATCGTCGTGTGATTGCGTTCCAGAAAGGCGATTGCACCGTCCTTGTTAGCGCCCCTGCGCTTCTCCTTCCGCTCGCGCGCGCGCCCGACCATGGCCTTTGCTGTCTGCGCCTCCTTGCCCTGCAGGATGAGTTCGACTCCTAGCAACTCCTCAGGCGAAAAGGCCGTGTGAACCTGATTAAGATGGGCCCTGCTCAGCACGGAGAAACGATTCGTCGTCGTGCGATATAGATTGAAGAGCCCGAGCACGTGCCTGGTGAGTGCCGGATCCTTGAGTGGGGCTGCGGTTGTTGTTTGCGGTAACGCGCCCGTAATCTGATAGTAGTCGAACAGAAAGCGATCGTAGTGTGGGTTGTCCATAGGATCTGTGGCCCAGTAGCAGAAGCCCGTGCGGACTGCAGAACCAAACATTTCGCTCGCGACACCAACCACGCCCCGCCAAAGCGCTGCATGCTCTTTGCTATGTCGTAATAGCCTGTAAAGCGATCGGCCGAGAGGCCACAGAACCAACAACCGACGCTGCAGCCTTCGCTTAGCTCGAAAGCGATTATGGGGTGCGTGAGCGACGCCGCCGACACGCCCAATTGGTCATTGCAGCGCCGGATTTGCCGCTCGCGCCAAGCATGAAAGCGAGGATTGATCGTCGACATCTCGCCTTCGTCGCGCAAGAGGTCGCGATGACGCATCATCTCGCGGAGATACTCATCCCACATCACAGCCAGCGGCCACGGCGCAGACTCCGGCTTGAAGCGGTATTGTTGGTAGCCACCGCGCCAGAGCGGCAGCACCTCCATTGGATCCACATTGATGCCGTACCGCTCTGTTACCGCTCGAGGGGTGGCGATTGCCTCCGCAAGCGCCCTGCGGAACTCCTCGTCACCGACTAACCGCTCCATGAAGCGTTTGAGATGCGATAGCGTGCGCAGTTGCTCCGGGGTACGCCGGTCAAAAATCTGTCGGTAGTGCTCGGCGGCAGCGTGTGTCATTGACGAAGCTTACTTCATGTTTTCATCGCACTTCATCGCACTTCATCGCCTCCTCGAGCAACCACCCGATGCGGTCAGAGCGAAGGCATGTCAGACCTCGGCCACGACCGCTACAATAACAACCACAACAACTGCAACGGGCTCAACTGCTGTGGCGTGGTCAGAGGCCGCTTCCGCGGCTTGCGCGCCGCTCGTGGCCACCTCTGCAAGGGCCTGAACAGCGCCGGTCGAGATCGTATCACTCGAATTAAAAGTGCCACCGGCGAGCGGTTTAGTCGTCAACTTCTGTCGAGCTCGAATGCAACTTTTAGCTTCATCAGGTGTGAAGCTGTAGCCGAGGCTCTTTCCGATCGCGACAATCGATGCAAGGCCGGTAGCAATTGGTTTTACGCGTTCAAGCAGACCACCGTCGTTCCCCAGATCGTTGACGAATCGCTCTACGTCAGTTCGCGACACAGCCAGTCTCCGTGCCTTTGCTCAAAGTCGCCAAATCATCCATCTCGGGCTCACAAGCGATTGGTGCCGACGCCGTTAACAGGGCAAGAGGCGTGCCGAATTGAAGATTGCTGATTTTTCGTTTTTCTGACCCTGCGTATCGTCCACTTGGTGACACTTTGTTGCCGAACTGACAATCGGCCCGCTACGCGGGACGAGGTTTTCGTTGACAGTATCCAAACGGAGCAGGTTCTTCACGGCTGCGCCACAACGACGGAGGCAATCCGTCGAACAATACAAAATAGTCAAGAGAGCCTGGGGGCGCTGTCCAAGCGTTATGGATCAATCCGAAGACCGTCGCAAAATGGAAGAAGCGCGGTTCGGTGGCCGATCTTCCGACCGGCCCGAGAGAGCCAAAATCCACCAGTTTGTCGCTTGAGAAGGAGGCCATCATCGTCGCCTTTTGCAAGCATGCGCTGCTGCCGCTGGATGACTATGACTGCCTTTATGCTCTCCAGGCGACAATCCCGCATCTGACACGCTCATCGCTTTATCGCTGTCTTCAGCGCCATGGCATCTCACGGCTTCCGACGTGGAGGATGGCAAGGGCGTAAGGCGCAAGTTCAAAAGCTATCTCGGATACTTCCACATCGACATCGCCGAGGTTCGCACCGCGATGGGAGGGCTTTATCTCTTCGTCGCAATCGATCGAACCTCGAAGTGCGCCTTCACCGAGTTGCACGAAAAGCCACGAGTGTCACAGCCGACTTCTTGCGGAACTTGATCAAGGCAGTCCCTTACAAGATCCACACCGTTCTGACGGACAACGGCACCCACTCACCGACCCAAGCGGTGGGAGTTGGACTGTGGCCGATATCAAAGCCATGATCGAACGAAAGCAACCATTTTGGGCTCATGCCTTCGAGGTGGCCTGCGCCCGCAATGATATCGATCGTTGCCTGACCAAGCCTAAGCATCCCTGGACCAACGGCCAGGTCGAGCGGATGAACCGCACCATCAAGGAGGCCACAGTCAAGCGCTTCCACTACGACACGCATGACGAGTTGCGCAGCCACCTCGCCGACTTCGTCCGCGCCTACAACTTCGCTCGCCGGCTGAAGACCCTGAAGGGCCTCACGCCCTACGAATACATCTGCAAATGCTGGACTTCCCAGCCAGAACGATTCAAACTTAATCCGCTCCAGCAAATGCCGGGACTAAACACCTAGTTTGGAAACGCAGTCGCTGTTGGAGCTTGCATACGGACGGCGCGGGCCGCTCGCCGTCGAAGGAGAGCGGCAATCGCCGTTCTTGAACCGGGCCCGTTTCTTGAGCCGCTGGTTGGCTGCTTTCGGGCAACGCTCCCTGTTGCTGATCGCGCTGCTGCTCCTCTGGTAGGCAGCTTCCAGGTTTGGTTTGGTAGATCCGGTCTTCCTGCCACCGTTCACGGAGGTCATCGTACGCTTGCGCAAACCGGCGATCATTCACTACTCTTGAGCACAGCCAGCGAATTCACACGGCGCTTTGCGCCATCAGCAATCGATATGGCCATCTTCTCCGGAAATCCTTTTGGAAGCGCATTCAGCACCTGATCTATGGCCTTTGCGGCTGTATCGCCGAGCTGCTGGATGACAACCTTGACTGTTTTGTCGGGTAGACCGCAGCTTTTCGCAGTCTGCACGAAATGTCGGCCGAGAACCGTGTGGACGATGTAATGCCGGTTGCTGCCGATCGCCATGGCCAGCTTCATTTGGTTTTGGCTGATCTGTCCAGCGTCCAAGCTCGGTTGGGTCGAAATGATGTCGTAAAGCGGTGCAAGATGAAAACGACCGCCCGGCGCCAAATGAATGCTAAAATTCTTCGCGTGGCCATCGGTGGCGGCAAGCAGCCAGAACACGATCTGCGCCTTGAAGAAAATGGCCTGGTCGTCCTCAGGCGTATCGCTGCCCTTGAGGAAATCCGAGATTTTGCGGATGCCGGGTCCGCCATCGGATTCATACTTTCGCGCGGGTGGAACGGACAGCGCCTGGCAGCAGTCTTCCTGCGGCAGCCGCAACAGGCGGCCGTCGCGCGTCCAGATGCGATCGAACCGCTCAACTGCGAGCACGCGGCGCCCGGCGAAATCGATGATGCTTGATTTGGCGACAGGCAAGCCGAGTGCCGCAACCAGCTCAAGGCACAGATGCTCGTTTTCAACGCTGCCGGTCAGGTCGATTCCGTTCGGCAACTTCCCGATCTGCGGCTTGATAATGTGCGTAGTTGCGGTCGTGCCATGAGGCACGTGCCACTTGTCTTTCCAGTAAAGCAGCGCTGTCTTTTCCTGCGCGCCCGCGAGAGAAATGCGGAAGTCCTGGTCGGGGCCGATGCCGAGCGGATTGCTGGCAAGGTTGCCGAGAATGGCGGCGATCTCCTGATCGCTAGCGGCGCGGCCATCAATGGCGCCGGCGCCCCCGGGTGCGGCACTGTCGGGAAGGAATTGCAGCGCCCCGATGCAATCGCGGCCGATGGCGGAGAGCAGGCTGTAAGCATCGGCGCCATCAGCATGCGCGCGTTCGGCGACGCGTCGGCGGATGTCGTCATTATCGGGCAGAAGATTGTCAAAAACAGCGACGACGGGATCGCCGATATAACGATCCTCCCGCAATGGCAGCGACACGGAAACGGGGATGGCATTTTCCCACGCGAGCCACTGCTTGTCATACTGGAAATCGATTGCGCCACTGCTCTCGCGCCGCAGCCGCCCGACCAGCCGTGCGTTGAGGTAGACGTTGAGCGGCGCGCGGGCAGGGCGACGCGCCATCAGAACAGATCCTCAATCGCTTCAGCCGTCAATTTGGTGCGCGGCCGGATGACCAGCTCGAGGTCGAGCGCGGCCAGCGCATCCATCAAGATGCGCAGCTGCGTTGCAGGTTCACCGGCCTCCAGCTTCGAGACCGTCGCTTGACGCGCATGCATCTTCTCACCGAGGTCCCCCTGGGTGAGCTTCTTCTGCCGCCGGTAGCGCCTGATCCCGGCGCCGATTTGCTGGGGGGTGCGGGCAATCGTATCCATAAAGGCATGATACGCAAACGCGTATAATTTGTCAATATACGCGACCGCGAATATCTACAGATCATACGCTTTCGCGTATACTAGGCATATTGAAATTACTAAAAAGCTAAAGCTGATGATCGATGTAGAGCTGGGCTCGAATCTGCCGGTGGGCGAGAGAGCCTCCTCGACATGTCGAACGTTCGTATCACTATCGTGCCAAGCAACTCCTTGTATCCATTTTGCCGCAATAGTAACAACAACAAATTCAATGACTTGAGGCCGGATTGTTCCCGATCTGAGACCGGACACTAGCTCCGATCGGACCTTTGGAGTCTCGACAGCGATTGAGCTGGAAAGCTATATTAGAACATACTAAGAACTGATCTTCCGGTTGTGTTTTCAAGACCCACTCTCACTAACATTTTGCCCGGCAGGCCGTGCATTTAGTGCCGCCAACTCAGGATGAGGTCGGGCCCAGGAGCCGCGTCATTGACCTTGTTCCGCCATTTGCATGACGACGCCTTTTTAGCTTTTTCGCGCGATCACAAGCACCTGTACGCAGCGTGTCTGCTGGATCTGCACGAACGCTTCTTTTCAGGCGCGCCGTCGTTCCCGACGCCGCAGCAGGTGGTCCACGCCATCTACGACGTCATGCGCGCCAACCCCGTCCTCTGGAACGAGGGCGATGATTTCGGCAGCCTGCCGGAAATGATCTCCGCGAGACGCCGCCGGATCCGGAAGGCCGACGTCGCGCTCGCTTCCGAGAAGGGCGACAAGGCGCTCGGTCTTGCCCGACAACTATACGCCCGGCTGCTCGTCTGGGGATGGCTTGAAGAGGAGGAATACGGGCTTCGCGTCACTGTGGACATGGCTATGGGACCGCTGCTCGTGCTGCAACGGCTCGCGAGCCTCAACAAGGATCTCTCGCAGCGATTCGGCGGCTTGATCGTGCAAATCCGCCTCAACCTGGAGGCCGTCGAAAAACTGAGGCCTGAGATCACCGACCGCAAGCAGCGCGAAGCCGCGCTCGCCGTCCGCGAGGCGCGCAATCAGGCCGACCAGTTCACTAAGAGTCTGCGGGCCATTCTGGCCGACCTGAAGCGCGTCCGACGGACCGTCATGGAGTCGAAAACAGTCGCTACCCGGCTCGAAGCCTTTTTCGAGGAGTTCATCGAACAGCTCCTGCTGAAGGATTTCGAGTCCATCCTCACCGTCAACCATCCATACCGCTTCCGCGACGCCATCGTCGATCTCGCGCGGAGGATCTCCTACAGCCCGGAAACCATGCAGGTCCTCGCCGAGGAGTACATAGCTTCCAGCATGGCAGCCGACATCGAGGACGGTCGAATGGCCGCGGCCGACGACCTGCTGGCTATCGAAAGCATCTTCGATCAGATCGGGGAGATGTTCGACAGGATCGAGGCCTTCCGCAGGCAGCTCGAAGCCCGGGTCCGCAACACCATTAAGTACGCCGAGCGGGGCGGGCAGGGACTCGTCGGCCGGGCCGGCGGCCTGGTGCGGCGCCTGGATGCCTTACTGCGCGACGGCAGGCACCACAAGGCGACAATCGAATGGAGCATCGAGCCGCTGCGGTCGCCCTGGTCGGAGCACCATCAGGCGCCGGCCAGGCAGCCGCGCCGTCCCGTCGAAGCAAGGGAGCTCGCCGAGCCGCCGTCGGATCCGTTGTATGAACTGCGCAAGAAGCTCCGCCTCGAGTACATCGCTCGCATCGCGCCCCGCCCCGAGGATGTCAGACGATTCCTCGAGGGCCAGGTGCCGCCATTCGCGACCAGGGAAGCCCGCTTCATGGAAATCGATACCGTGGACGACTTTCTCGCCTTCGATTGCGCCCGCCGATATGCGCTGACAGGCGAGGTTCCGGCGCAGGTCGCGGCCGGGTTCGAACTCGAACCGTGCCCCGACACGCCCCCACACGACAGCGAATGGCTCCGTTGCGCCAACTTCCTGGTCAAGCGATCGGGCGCACTCCGGAAGGCGAGGGCGGCTCATGCTCAGTGAGTTCGAAAACGTCGAGCGCTCCTTCGGCGCGGAAAAGGCAGCCGACCTCCGCAAAGCGCAGCACTTCCTGCTACGGCGGCAGTTCGTGTTCGCGGGAGACCCCCGGACCGGGACAGTCTACAACACGATCATGGACGGCCGCTTCCGCGACGTGGTCGACGGCTTCTTCGATAGTTGCGGATACCGCGTCCACCGCGATCCGGAGGCGCAGTGGGCCGGCATCGTCGCCATGGACGAGGACGTGCCGCTGCCCCGGATGAAGCTCGACGAAACCATCGTCATGCTGGTGCTGGCGGCATACTGGCAGCAGGAGGTGAACGTCGGAGCAGTCGAGGACCGGGCCGTCGTAGTGGCCACTTTGAACGACCTGTTCGATCGCTACCGCGAGATGGCGCAACACGGCGGCGGTGGCGCGATCTCGGCCGCCCGGTTCCGGGACATCCTGCGCGAGGTCGCCCAACGCAGTTTGGTCGAGATCGGTGATTTTGACGACGAGCAGCAGGACTGCGAGATCAGGATCCGTCCGATGATTAAGCTGATCAGTGGCGGCGATGCCCTCCAACGGCTCGAGCGCTACGTCCGTAGCGAGGAGGCGCGGTTTCCGCAGCCCGCAGGAGACGAGGCATGATGGAGCTACGCCACCTGACGATGGTGAACTGGCACCTATTCGACGTCGCCGACATCGACGTGAGGGGACACGTCGGGGTCCTGGGCGAGAACCGGTCCGGCAAATCCACAATCCTCGACATGGCACAGGTCGTTCTCACCGGCGGGAGCCGGCGGTTCTTGCGCCTGAACGCGGTCGCCGGCGATAGCGGAAAATCGCGCAGCGGCTCGAAGCGCAGCGTCGTCGATTACTGCCTTGGGACGCTCGGCGAAGATCAGCGCCGGCGCGACGAGGCGCGCACCTACATCGCGCTCGGTTTCGAAGACACGGAAGGCGCCCGGTCACCGGTCACGATCGGCATGGCGCTCGAGGCGCGCAAGTCCGACAGCAGGGAGACCGTGCTGGCACTCTTCGTAGCCGTCGGGACCGTTCTGAGCTCCAAGGACTTCATCGAGCAGCGAGGAAAGTCGCAATTCCCGGCGCAGTGGGAGGACGTGCGCGCCCGGATCGTCGCAGCGGTCGGCGAAGGCAACTTCGTCAATCATCGCGACCGGGCGAGCGACTATGTCCGCGAGTACATGCGCCATCTTCTGCCGCATTCGTCCTTTGGCGAACAGAACGCCAGCGCCCTGCAGAAATCAATCGTCAACGCGATGACGCTCGATCACAACCAGACGGCGACGCAGTTCGTGCGGAACTACATCCTCGAGGACAGTCCGATCGGCATCAAGGAGCTGCGCGAGTCGATCCAGACATACCGCAACATCAGCGAGACCATCCGGAAAATGCGCCTCAGGCTCGAAGCCCTAAGGGCGCTTCGGGGCGTCCTCGCCGCGCTTGAAGAGGCGCTCGAGACCAAGTTCAGGGAGGAATGGGTCGCAAAACGCGCGACTTGGCTCGCGGCGCGCGCGACAAACCTGGACTTCAAGACCAAGCGGCGTACCGAGATGGCGCGCCGGGACGCCGCAGCAAAAGAACTCGAATTCATCGACGACGACGTCAAGGCCATCGATAAGGAGATCGAACGCCTCACGGCCGCGATCGCCGAGCACGATGCCAAGACCGGCAGAAAGTCCCTGCAGCAGACCGCCGATGTGGCCGGGCAGGCGGCGCACCGCGCCTCGGCGGACTTCAAGGCTCGCATGGAGAACATCCGTCGCCTGGAGCCGCTACGCGCGATGTGCGCGGACGGTTTCGAGGACTTCGTTCCTGCGCTTGAGCGTCTTCTGACCGCCACCGCCGGGGCCGACATCGGGGGCGTCTCCGACGAGGTCACCGCGGCCGAGAAGTCCTTCGCGGCAAGCGGCGCCAAATGGCTGCCGAAGATCGACGAAGCGCGTCAAAGGATCATCGCGGAGCTTTCCGGCCTCCGCGGCAGGCGCGACGAGGTGCTCGAACGGATCCGACAGCACGCCGCCGGAGGGGCGCGCGCCTATCTCGGCGACGACACTGAACTCCTCTGCCGCAGGCTGCGGCAGGGTGGAATGGTCCCGCGCGTACTCTGCGACATCATCGAAGTCGCCGAACCCGAGTGGGTAGGAGCCGCCGAGGCGCTCCTCGGTCGCGACCGGGAAGCCGTGTTCGTGGACAGAGCGGATATCAGCGCCGCCACGTCAATCTTCAAGGAAGGTCGCCGCGAGTTTCGCCATGCATCGCTCGTGAGCCTAAACAAGCTCGAGCAGTTCAGGGCCAAGCCGGAGCGCGGCACTTTCCCCTCGATCTTCCGGAGCCAGGATCCGGACGCGATGGCCTTCATCATGCGCCGCTACGGCAACGTCCGTCTCGCCGACACGCTCGACCAGTTCAACAGGCCCGGCCGGGCGATAATGAAGGACGGCCTCTACGACGACGGACTCGTCCGGAGCCATCGCTGGATCGAATCCTCGCAGTATAAGATCGGAAAGGCAGCCCAGGCGAACGCCCTGCGATCCCTGCAGGATCAGGCCGAGGAGCTGGGTCGGATCCTGATCGACAAGGGGAAGGAGGCCCATGCCGCGGAGCAGGCTTTTGCCGCTCTGAAGAACATCTGCGAGGGACGTAATGATCTGGGGGCTTGCGCGGCCGCCTTCGCGGCCGCGCAGACTGAGGTCGCTGAAGCTCAGGCCAGGCTCGATGCCCTCGACGGCGCGGGGGACGGCGGGCTTCGCGACAAAAAGAGGGCGCAGCAAAAGCTGAAGGAGAAGAGGCTGGAGGAGAGAAAGACACAGCAGAAGGCGTTCGGCGAGCATGACGGCGAGGTCAGGTCGGCGGAGAGGAGGCTCGGAGAGGGCGAGAACGTGCCCGGCTCCGAACTCAACCTCAGGGTCGCCCGGTCGATATACCGCAAGTTCTTCCCACTCTACTCCACCGCGAAAGGCAGGGCCGTCTACCGCGACCGCCTCGATGCCGCAGCCCAAAAGGGCTTCGCTGAGAAACACCGGGCCATCGCCGAGAAGGCCTTGAAGGATGCGAATGTGTCCGACAACGAGCGCGCCCGGATCGAGCGACGGGTCCGCGAGCTTCTTTACGATTACTTCGACCAGTTCGGGATGAGTTCGCAGGTCGGTGCGGAAAGCGAGCCGCTGCGGGAGGTGAAGCCATGGATGGAGCAGCTGATCTCGGATATCGAATCCAATGAGCTGCGCCAGTACGAAAGGCAGGCGCGGGATGCGGCGGAAAAGGCCTCTACCCTGCTGCGCGGCGAGTTCATCAACGCGCTCACGGCCCGGATCGGAAAGATGGAGCGGGAGCTGAAATCGTTGAACCGTAGCCTCTACGCACATCCGTTCCATAACGAGCGATATTCATTCCATCGCACCCAGATGGTGGAATTCCAGCCCATCCTGAAGATCATCGAGATCGCCAAAACCTCTCCGGAGGCGCTCGATATGCTGTTCCGGGGCGACGTGCCCGATGACTTCCCGCACAAGGATACGATCGTCGCACTCGAGGCGCTGCTCGAGGACCCCGACAAGGATTTCACCCAGTTCGAGGACTACCGCAACTTCTACACCTTCGAGATCCACATGGAGGATGTTGCCACCGGCCGCTCGACCCGCTGGGAGCAGCGGCGCGGCACCGGGTCTGGCGCCGAACAACAGGTGCCTATCTACGTTGCCATCGGCGCTTCGCTGGCCGCCGTCTACGGCAGCGCGGAGCGTCGTGCCGGCAAGCCCGCCGGTTTCGCGCTCGCCATGTTCGATGAGGCCTTCTCCAAGATGGACGGCAAGAACCAGCGGCAGATGATGAGCTTTTACAAAAACCTCGGCCTGCAGTTCGTGATCGCGGCGCCGTTCGAGAAGCGCGTCGCCGTGCTCGAGCACATGGACACCATCGTGGAGGTGGACCGCATCGGCGAGCAGTCCAGGGCCACTGTGGTGGAACTGAAAGAGAAGGCCAAGCGCGAGCTGATGGCCATCGATCCGGACCTGATGTCCGAAGATGAGCTCGCCACCCGTCTGGCCGCCGAGTAGCCATGGCTCGGCGTTTCACGGATGCGATCGGCCTGCTGAACGACCTGCTCAACCGCTTCGAGGCGGGGGCCGCAAGCCCGATCGCCCACCCGGACTACCCCGCTTTCCCATCAGTAGTCGCGGCGGACGCCTTCCTGAAACAGATCAGGGAAGCCGAAAGCGCCGGCGCGGTCTCCCTTGGTTGGGGGCGGGGCCCCATGCGCGACCAAGTGGCACATGTGCGGCTGGCCTCGGCGGAGATCCTATACCGATATCTCCGCCGTACCCCCGCGTCGCGCATCGCGGAGGATGCCGCTGTGCGGCTTGTCGCCGGGGCGGCGATGCACGACTCTCTGAAGAACAGCGCTTCCCAAGTCGCCGAGGTATGGGGGCGGGGGAAAACGTGGCACGGGGTTGCTTCGTCCGATGTCGAGACACTGCGCGACGCGTTCGTTCTCGC
Organism: Bradyrhizobium diazoefficiens USDA 110; assembly: GCF_000011365.1. Taxonomy (GTDB): domain Bacteria; phylum Pseudomonadota; class Alphaproteobacteria; order Rhizobiales; family Xanthobacteraceae; genus Bradyrhizobium; species Bradyrhizobium diazoefficiens. Next base: position 2,148,219 of record NC_004463.1, read on the forward strand.
CCAGGCCATCCTGGCTAACAAACATCTTGGCGTCGACTACAAGACCTTCTCGAGACGAACGGTGGGGCACAGCAAAACGCTCGAACGGATCGAAGGCGCGGTCGTGCGGCTCCTGAGCGGCATCCTGGAGTTTCCCCCCGGCGCGCGGCCACGCGAGGCGCTCCGGGCAATCGGCCTTGAGCGCTTCGCGCCACCGCTGCTGATCGCGGGCAAGATCGACCTCGATGGAGCCGACCTCTCCGGAATCTCTCCGCTGTATCTCGGAATCACTCCCAAGGAAGCAGATCGCGTCCGCTTCCGGGAGCCGCCGGCCTACGTGCTAACGATCGAAAATTTCGCAAGCTTCAACCGGCACATCGCCGAGGCGGACCCCGGCCGATTAGGAACGACCATGTATGTCGGAGGGTACCCCTCGCTTGCCACCCAGCAGGCGCTGCGGACGATCGCAGGATTGGTATCCGAACAGACGCCGATCTTTCATTGGTCGGACATCGATCCGGACGGCACCTGGATCTTCCACACCATCGAGCGCGCCGTCGACCGGCCGATCCGTGCCCACCTCATGAGTGTCGAAGTTGCCGAGCGTTTGGGACAAGTGCCGTTCAAAAAATCCGCACCCGCTCGATGTCCACCGGACTCCGGTATCGCAGCTCTGGCAGCGTACCTGGCGAAAGATGGAGCCAAGACGCTCGAGCAGGAAGAACTCGATCCAGTCCTGCCAGAGTTTCATTAGAAAATGCGCGCGGACGCTCGTGGTTGCTGCTTTGGCTGTCTCGCTCAGGACGTCATTTGTTTCAAGCGCGACAACAGCACCGCCCGCAACTACGTGCTGCGGGCAAACCGACATCGTTTCTTCATAAAAACGCTCAACCAGCATTGGCATGCCAGTTGCTTGAAGATGGGACGAAACCACCTGTGACTATGATGCTCGTTCAGCATCCGGTTGAAGTATTGAGATGAAATATGCCCGCTTGATCGATGGCAGAGGTCCCCCGATGCGCTTTCCAAACCGGGCGCCTGCCTCGCGAACTCTGCCATCTTGGGATCGCGCTCCGGTTTGCCGGGCAGAAGCCGATTGTCTTGGGGGCTCGCAACGAATGGTGGTTCTCAGCAAGAACGCCAGCGTAAAGGCGTCCTCAGGACGATCGTTTGGCATCGGATTAGCCCATGGTTCGGGGTGGGGCATCTGCGACATGCAGAGCCTGCGCTCTTGAAGCTAGGTGTCGGCCTTGCATCGGGGCTTGCAGATGGTCAATGAGCTAATGCAGAACGATTGGGATCTTGAGAACATACTCAGGCAACAGGACGAGCTCAAGGTCAAGCTGCTTCGCGCCCAATCGGTTGTCGCCGAATGTAAGGCAGGATTGGCGGATCTGGAGCGGAGGCTTGAGTGTCGAGCGGTCTCGATCGATGAACGCCAGCGCAACTCTGCGGCAAACAATTCAATACGCAACGCACGGCCGCCTAAATCGCGAAGCCTCGATAATCCTGTTAACCCGGATGCTGCCGTGGCGTTTTCGCCTCGATGGGACCGCTGAAAGCTGCCGCCGCGCACGTTAACGGCGACAGGTTTTGGGACGGACCTGGCGAAGATCTCGAGACGCATGGTGTTGCGAACCCGGCGGGCGAACTGGACAATTAGGTGCGGCCTTGCCGATAGGCTCGGCTTTTTGGCTGATCGCGGTGCGTCCGCCAGGGATGCGCGCAGAGCAGCACCAGATAGGGGACGTATCGCCGCGTCTTTGGCTAGAGCCTCCTGTTTCGGGGCTGCTCACGTAGATGTCCTGAATCGAGTGTCAAGAGCTCTCCACTTCCAGCCAGTTCGGTCGTCTTGTCCGTCTTTAAGTCGTTGAAATTTCCGATTAGGCGTCCATGGAGGGGGCGCGAGCGGGCGCGTTCAATGACCACGATGGTCCGCTATGGCCGTTGGGCAGGCGACGTGCCGAGCGGTGCTGACCGCGGAAGCCGACCATGCCTCCGGCATCGCATGGATGATGACGGAACTCACTGACTATGTCCCGCAAGCGATCACTCCGGAACAGGGCGGGTAACGGCAGTCATCTAAAAATTCGTGAGACACCAGGAAGAGGGGATCCGGTGCGAATGCGATCCGGTGCCGGCCGTAGCCTCGTCAGCTTCTCGAAAGCTTTCCCGAATACTCACTGCCCACCGATCCTGGACGAGAGGCTGCGTGGACTCACGCGCAATTGGAGTTGCACAAATGAAATCGGGGACCGGTTGGGAGCTCAATCAGTGTGAGCAGGCTGACGTTACGAAGTTGTTGGATTTTCGTACTATCGCAAAACGCTTCATCTTTTTCGCGCATAGGCAAGGTGCTGCTGCGCGATCTCAAGTCCAGGCGTCTACTGCGTCGGATAAATGTCATCTTGTGCGCGCCAGTGACGCACGCGGCGACTCGATCAAGCCAGCGCTCAATACCAGAAAAGGCACGCGACAATGATGCGCGTGACAAAAGCACGAGCAGGTCAATGACAAAGCGTTTTCGCAACTGGGCCCTATTGTCCATACTCGCCTCCATGGTTGTCGGCCCCGCCGCAAAAGCGCAAGACCGCCGGACTATCGCCGAACCTGTTGCACCTGATACGGTCTGTGATCGCCCTGTGCCTTCCGGCAAGAACGATACAGTTAGCCTACAGGAGGCCATTGAACATTGCCCCGATGGCGCTGCAGTTTATCTCGGGCGCGGCGAGTTTCACTCAGGTCCACTCGAGATGAAATCGGGCGTGACCTTATGGGTCGGACGCGGTGCGACACTGATCGCCATCCCCGAACCTGCCGCTTACGACAAGGGCCTCGGACAATGTGGTCGCATTGCGGAAAAGGGCGACGGTTGCCGGCCATTCATCAGCTTTTCTAAAACGCGCGGCGGCGGTATCTACGGAGAGGGCATCATCGATGGTCAGGGCGGCGCGCTGATCGGCGGCGGCGCGGAAACCTGGTGGCAGCTAGCCCGCCGCGCCCAAGCCCAGGGCGGCAATCAGAACGCCCCACGCTTGATCCAGGTCGATCATGCGCAGGATATCACGTTCTCTGGTGTCACCTTGCGCAACGCTGCCAATTTTCATGTCGCGATGAACCGGGTTGAAGGTGCCACGTTTTGGGCCCTCACGATCGATTCGCCGGCGGATGCCCGCAATACCGATGGCATCGATCTTGGCGCCAGTCAGGATGTGACCATCACCCACAGCTGGATCCGTACGGGTGACGACAACGTCGCAATCAAGGCCGGCGACAATGGTTCAAGCAGCCATATCTCGATCATTGATAATTATTTCGGCTGGGGGCATGGCATGTCGATCGGCAGCGAGGTGAATTCCGGGGCCAGAGACATATTGGTGCGTAATCTGACACTGGATGGTACGACGTCGGGCCTGCGCATCAAGAGCGATGTTGGTCGAGGCGGTCTGGTCGAGAACGTGACTTATGAGTACGTGTGCCTGAGGGGCAACCGGTGGCCGCTGGCTTTCGATGCAAAATATGATCCGCGCGCTCAAGGCACGAGGATTCCGGTCTATCGGCAAATCGTTCTCCGTCATGTGCATGGCGACACTGGTGTGCTGCTGATGCGCGGCATAGACGAGCGGCATGCCCTGGACGTGACACTCGAAGATGTTCGATTTGCCAATTCCGCGACTTGGCAACTTGAACATGCGAACGTCAGCGCAAATCACTCTGACGTATGGCCCCCGCTGCCCGGACGAGCTACACAACCGCCGCTGCGCGGATCGGAGGTATGTTCCAAGGCATTCCGCGACGGCAATCGGTAAGCACTACACGCGGCGCCGAACTCAGGTGGTGAGTTCCGCATCTGGGGCCAAGATTACTGGTGTGACGAAGGTCGGGCTCATGTCCCGAGTTGGTTGCTATTGGCCGACAGTTTTGCAGGGCCGGAAATGTCAAGGTGACGCAGGTTCTGATTTGGCGATGAAAATCTTGTGTCGATGCGCGACGGCTATCCCGCTGAGAAACGAAGTGTAAGATCACATGCGAATTTTCGTTTCCTCCGCTGCACTTCTGGCGGGATGTTTCTGCATCGCCGCGGCGTACGCTCATCCACTGTTGGTGTCGCATGCCGGAAATGCAGACTATCACTCCGTGCAGCAAGCCATCGACGCATTGCCGGCGGAAGGCGGAAACGTCCGGATCGCGCCAGGCATCTATCGCGAGAAGGTTAAAATCACGAAATCCGGTGTTCATCTCGCAGGGACTGGCAACAAGCCGGAGGATACGGTCATTGTGTATGGCGACGGCGCGGTCAATGTAGGAGGAACGGCCCGTTCGGCGACGCTGGATGCCCCTAGCGATGACTTCCGGCTCGAGAATCTGACCATTCAGAACGACTATGCCCTCAATCCGGCCAATCCACCTTCGCAGGCGGTAGCGCTGTCCGTTACCGGAGATAGGGACGTCATTACGCGCGTCCGCCTGCTCGGCGCCCAGGACACGCTGTTTGCCGGCAAGGGACCAAACGGTAGAATGTCACGACAATACTTCTCGAACTGCTACATCGAAGGGCATGTCGATTTCATATTTGGCAACGCCAAGGTCTGGTTCCGGCAATGTGAATTGCACGGCATCGCCAATCAAGCGGTCATCTATACCGCTCAGAGCAAGGCAACGCCGGATGAGGACAGTGGCTATGTTTTTGATCATTGCAGGCTAAGTGCCGACCCTGCTGCGCGCTATATCGCGCTTGGCCGCCCCTGGCGCTCCTACGCCACAGTGGTCTTCCTGTCGACAAAGATAGATGCACGAGTGATTGCGGAAGGCTGGCGCGAATGGGCTCCCGGCGAGACCAACAAGTTGAGCACGAGCTATTATGCCGAATATAGATCCTTCGGCATCGGTGCTAACCCATCAGGCCGCGAGCCTCATTCCCATCAACTGAAAGATGGCGAAGCTGCGAGATGGTCGCTGAGAGTGTTCTTCGCGGGTGTCACAGATTGGCTGCCCACGAACCATCAGGTTCGAACAAAGAGCAATGTTCACGGTGAAGGGGTTCCACGGCGATCCTCGGATGAATGAGGGGAGCGAGCCTGATTGTGATGGAGAGTCTTGTACAGCAACCCAACCGCCGCCGGAGCCAAACCGACGGAAAGGGGGGCCGGCGCGACGATCTCATCTGTTCGCCGTCCACCCACATGCGCCCGCTTCAGCTCGCAGATCATCTTGTCCGTTTTGGCGGATCAGTGTCGGCAAGCTCTACGGACCGTCACGTCAGCACGTCGTCATCGCTCGGGAACGGCTGATTTGCCTGTTCAGCGCCTTGCGCAGATCTCCGGAGAGCGAAGTGGGCTGATGCTTCGCGGCTATATTCGTTCGGTCGGTGAGCGACGAAAATTCCCGTGCGCGAGGCGAGGGCGCCTATCTGCGCCCCGTCGAAAGTTGCTTCGGAACGAGAGCTCAGTCGGTCGAAAAGTTGTTGAGGAGACCAAGGCGCGCCGCGGCGAAATCATCGGTTACGGAGGCGCTGCCTCAGCCAACCAACTCGGTTGACGAGGCCGCAGACTGTTCGGCAGGTTTATTTGACTTCGGGGGCGTTCCGCGAGCTCCATCTTGGCAAGCAAGTTGTGGAGTTCAAGCATGCACCGCGTTGGCAGCTTACGATGGCCAAGCCGTCGTGCAGGTGAGGTCGTGCGCGCTCGAGCGGGGCGGTCCCGAGACTGCAAGAGAAGCCTTGCGGTCCCTCAGTCAAAGACTGAGCCCGATTGAAGTGAGCGAATCGAAGTCTGCCGGATCTTCATTGCCAACTTGGCTTGCCAGGCACCGTTACTGCTGCGAACTCAGGACGCCCTGCACATCTTCTCGAAAAAGAATGTTTGGGGTCGTTTTGATGCCTGAACGCGCTCGTCGCCACTGGGCGAGAATCTCGTCTCCGAGCGGAACGTCCCTTTCGAAGGCTTACGGCGCAATTCGCCGTTTCTCGTACGACGTGGATCTCACATACGGCATTCGAGCAACAGCTCCGGACCCGGTGGACAATTTGGTCCCTCAGAACCGCAGTCAAAGCAAAAGTGCTAACGCGCGAGAACGCCTCCGGTCTGCGTCAAGGAAAAGACGTTGTGCGTCATCAATGAACGCCTGCAATAGGACAAGCTCAAGGACGACAAGATGCACGTCACGTATGATCCATTGGAGACGGTAGCGGCTATGTAAGTCCCGCCGTGATGCTTGAATTCGGCGCACGATCGACCGGCGATCCATTGTTAGATCGGTCGACCAATTTCGTCAGCTCGAACACGAAACCGGCGAAGAGGTGCGATAAAATTGGAGCAACTCCGTCCGTCGTCAGGCGGGTGCCGATGCGACGCCGGTCTCGCGCGCAGCAATATCCTGATCTCGTCAGCTTCTTGAAAGGTTGCGGCTACAACAATCGAGAATCTGAAGAGCTGCAATCTCGCCGTAATCCAGGCCGTACGGATTGCTGCAGGGTCTCTACAAACATGAGGAGAGCAGGATGGATCCGGTTGACCCATTCTTCGATTCAGGAGCCTGGATGCGGGAGTACGCCGCGCTGCCGGGGCGGGCGGGTCAGCGACGGGGCGACTCAAGCGAGCAAGGCGACTTTGAGAAGCGTATGGAGGATTTGCATCTCGATCCGTCTGATCAAAGCAAGTCAACTTCACCTGATCGGCCTCCCGCAGGAGGTGGTCGAGCAGTCCGGCGGGACGATTTCGGCGGTTCGATGCGGGCGCCGCCGCACTCCACTTTTAGGGAGAGTGCGCTAGGCGACACGCGCCGGAGCGTAGACATTCCCAGCTTTCAGCTTACCGCTGCGACGCAAGTGCCGCAGTCTAGTTTGCGAGATGATCTGTTCAGCAGCGCGCGCTAAAGCTTTCCGGACGCAGAGTCTGCCGCGTCGGCCAAAAGCGGAAAAAGCCGCAGATTATGGTCACGCTTCAAGTCGGGAATCGGCAAGGCGCTTGGCCGGAGCAGCAGTGAAAATTCGTCGCGCGACGCTGGGCAATCTGACGTCTTTTCGACGAATTTACGAATTGATTATGCGAGGCAGCCGGGCCGTATAGCGCGACGATCTGGGTCGGAAGAGCGCGGCGATCAGGATGGCGAGTCAGTGTCGCGGCGCGATGATGATCGCCGCGATGATTGTCGCGCGCAAGAGTTTTGTTTGCTTTGATTGTCGCGGAGCGTCAATCAAGCGAGCGTTTTTTGTGTCGCGTGCTCCGGTGGCCGCCCTGGACCACGCTTTCGCTCGAGGGCAGTCCGCCTGCGATAGCTCTCGACGTTCATCTCGACGATGGTGGCGTGGTGAACAAGGCGATCGATCGCCGCGAGGGTCATAGCTGGGTCCGGAAAGACCTTGTTCCATTCTCCAAAGGGCTGATTGGCGGTGATCAGCAAAGAGCGTCGCTCGTAGCGTGCGCTGATGAGCTCGAACAGCACACTGGTCTCGGCCTGGTCCTTGGTGACATAGGCAAGATCGTCCAAGATGACGAGATCGAAGCGATCGAGGCGGTTGATGGCGCCCTCGAGGTTGAGCTCGCGGCGAGCCACCTGGAGCTTCTGCACGAGATCGGTGGTGCGGGTGAACAGGACGCGCCATCCGTTCTCGATGAGGGCCAAGCCGATTGCTGCCGCCAAGTGGCTCTTGCCTCCACCGGGCGGACCAAACAGCAGCAGATTGGCGCCCTTGCCGAGCCAGCCGTCGCCGGCGGCGAGTGCGGTCATTTGCGCCTTGGAGATCATCGGCACGGCCTCGAAGTCGAAGCTGTCAAAGGTCTTTCCGGTAGGCAGCCGCGCCTCGACGAGATGGCGCTCGATGCGGCGGCGGCCGCGCTCAGCGATCTCGTGCTCGGCAATGGTGGCGAGGAAGCGCGCCGCCGGCCAGCCTTCTTTATCGGATTGCTCGGCAAATTGCGGCCACAGCGCCTTGATGGCGGGCAGCCGCAGCTCGTTGAGCAACAGATTGAGGCGCGCGGTGTCGACTACGTTGGTTGTGCTCATGCGGCGCCTCCGATCTCGGCGGTACCGATGAGGCATTCATAGGTGGCGAGCGGTGCGAGGCGTACCACGACGTTCGGCACCTGGGCGGGATCCGGGGCGAAGTGAGTACGTAGCCGGTTGAGGTCGGGCAGCCGGCCGTCGTTCAGGTCAGCCGTGAGCTGATTGGCGAGTTCGGCCTCGCAACCGCGCTCATGGGCGAGTGCGAGGAGATCGACCATGATCCGGCAGGCCTTCTTGTCCGGTAAGCGTTTGCGCAAGACGTCGAAGGCTCGGCGGTAAGCTTCCCGGGGGAACAGCTGGTCGCGGTAGACCAGGTTGAGGAGCGCCATCGGCTTGCGCCGCAAGGAATGGATCACGTGCCGATAATCGACGACCTGATCGTGCTTGCCATTGGGATGCGGCCGCCCGCGCGGCAAGGTGAGGAGATGCGTGCCGCCGACAAACACGTCGAGGTGATCGTCATACAGGCGCACCCGCAGCCGATGGCCGATCAAGCGCGACGGCACCGTGTAGAACACCTTGCGCAAGGTGAAGCCGCCGGACGACGTCACGTGGACGATCACCTCTTCATAGTCCGACGTGCGGCGGTCCGGCAGATCCTGAAGTGCGCTACGTTCACTGTCGATCCGCTTGGCGTTGCGGGCATTGCGGCGGCTGGCGATCTCATCGATGAAGCCACGATAGGCAGCTAGATCGTCGAAGTCGGCGGTGCCACGCAGCAACAGCGCGTCGCCGATCGCTCGCTTGAGATGACCATGCGAACTCTCGATCGCCCCGTTCTCGTGGGCGATGCCACGATTGTTGCGGGAAGGCCGCATGCCGTAATGGGCACAGAGGTCTTCGTATCGCCGCGTCAGATCGTCTTTGGCGTCGCGGTCGAGATTGCAAAAGGCGGCCGACAGGCTGTCGGTGCGATGCTCCCGTGGCGCCCCACCGAGTGACCACAAGGCATTCTGCAGGCCTTCGGCCAGAGCGACGAAGCTCTCACCGCCGAGCACGACATGGGCGTGCTCAAACCCGGAATAGGCCAGCCGGAAGTGATAGAGACGATGGTCGAGCGGTACGCCCGCGATCGTGACACCCAATTCGCCCATGTCGGTGAAGTCGGACAGGCCGCGCTGACCGGGTTCGTGGGTCTGGCGGAAGATGACCTCCTGCTCCTCGCCGTGGATCGCCCGCCAGGCCCGGATCCGGCGCTCCAGCGTGCGACGGATGCCGGCGCCGAGCTCGGGATGGCGTCGGAGCAACTCCTCGAAGATCGTGACCGGCCGCACACCGGGGGCGGCCTTCAGCATCGGCGCGATCTCTGTCTCAAATACGCGGGCCAAGGGATCTGGCCGGCGACGGCCGCGGGGAGCCTTCTTCTGCGACGGAAGGCGTCGATCCTTCTCGATCCGGTAAGCGGTCGAGGTGCTGAACGAAGCCTTGGCGGCGGCCACGGGTGGGCTATCGGTCTGACGGTACTTCATGTAGAGCCTCATTTGGTGATCGGTAATGTGTCGGCCTGGCACGCGAGTGATTCCTCTTGGCGGAAGAACCACTTGCATAACCAGCCGGCCGCGATCACCAGTCGGCGCGGTCCGCTGTGGATCGCGCCGACGCCGGGCTCGTAACTCCGGTCGGGCTACGCCCTCCCTGCGTCACGAGCCCGGCGTAGCCCTCTCATCATGGTCGACGCTCCACTTCCATCCTGTTCGCCGCGCGGCAGGGCCGGACGCGCGGGGTCCCTGCGGCCGATGAGGAGCTCATTAAAGATTTCCGAAACAAGGCGGCGGGTAACCTCACCGACGGCACGATCAAGAATGCGGCAACCGATTTGCGCCATTTGAGCGTGCTCCTGAGCGAGCACGGCAGGCCCTCAATTGCGGATCGAATAGCCGGGAATTGGAAAACGCGCAGCAGGACAATCCGGAGGTGGAAAACCACCAGCTGGAAGCTGAGCTCGATGAGGAGGTCGACAGGTACGCAGGCCGCCGCGGCACGCGCATCAAGGCGGCCTTGAAGAAGCTCCGTGAGGTCGGTGCCGGAAACGCCCTGGCGCCTGATCTCCGCCGACTGGCTCCTCACGGCGCGGACGCAACCCTCATCCACATGTGGGCGGCGGCGGAAAAGGCAACACACAGGATCGAGCCGAAGACGATCGACAGGCAAGCTCGCCGCATGTCTAAGCTGAGTGAGTGGCTGCGGACCCATGATAGGCCACCGATGGCCGGCCGACTTTCCACCCCCGCGTTTGTCCGGGATCTCGAGGAGTACAGGCGCGAAACCAACGACAAGAAGATCAATGCTGATCTGGTCAAACTTGGCGGATACGAGCAAATCCTGGAGGCGAACAGGGCGCTTGGATTGAGGCCTCCTGAGGATCCGGGCCAGCCTTCTTGGGAAGCTGCTCGACAGCCGCATGCACTGCAGGGTCCTCCCGCAACGCCAGCTAGCCCGAGCGCGGGCGCCTGGGATTGGCTTGGCGAGCAGATCCACGGGCCCAACATATCGATGCCAGCGCCGCCCAGCCATTGGCAGGCCGGTTCGTCGCAGCAGCTTCCCGCAACCCCGGCGACGCCGAGCGCCGGAGCCTGGAACTGGCTTGGCGAGCAGATCCAAGGACCCGCCTCACCAGAGCCAGCGCCGCACTGGGGCGCGCAAGCTCATCCGCCGCTCGAGCTTCCTGCTACACCGGCCACCCCCAGCCAGGGAGCCTGGGCCTGGCTCGGGCAACAGATGCAAGACTCCGCATCGCCGTCGTGCGTGAGGCCTCGATCGTCAAACATCTACGGCGGTCTCGACTCCTTCGTTGATCTGGATCCACCCCACACCCCACGACTTGCGTGACGATGCGCGCTCTGCGCCAGCATCTGAATTTGCAGCCGCCTCGTCGTTCGCAGGACCGCCGGGGGCGGCTCCGGAGCTGCGGGATATAGGAGCGATCGTTGGCGCCGGCTGGCGCCACGGCTCCCAGGCGGCTTCAGTCGTGTTGATCGATGTATTGGGAAATATGCATCTGCTGCCAAACCAGTTCGGGCCAAGTCAGTTTGTGATCAATGGGGAGCGCTATTTTCGGCTACGGTGGACCAGGAGGCCGCAGGGATGTTCGCCTGATCCATCATCCCCGTGTGAGCCAGCCGGATGAACCAGGCCCGTCTCAGTCGCTCTATCGTCCCCGGCCGATCGTGCCAGCCGTGCAATCCGGTGAGGGGCCCGTTGATCTTGGGTATCTGATCCGCGGGGATGGGAGCACCGAGATCGATTCCTTCCGCCCTACCTCGTCCGCGCCCTGGAAGGCCAAGGCATCTTGCCGCGGGCGGGCCAACCAACCTATTTCGAGATCCGCGGAGTGCCTTACAGGGGTGAATTGGTGGAGAGCGAAGGCCGCCAGCGCGTACGCATTTATCCTGAACGTGGCTGAAGAGGCAGCAGGGCCTGCAATCGAGCTTTCGGCGGGGCAGCTCGCGTAAGGCGTTCTATAGCGAGGCTGTTGGCAGGCGATGGATCCGTTGCAGGGGCACGGCCTGAACCGTCCAGCCTCCTCTTTGTAGAATCTGCCAAGCGATTCTACCAATTTGGTGCGTGCCCGGACATGCTTTCTGCATCCCTGATCCTTTCACATAGTCCGCCAATTCTTGTCTTGAAAACCGCAGCTACCACAGATCGAACGCATTCCTGATCGAGGGAGCACCGGCGCCGAGCGCAGGCGATGGCCAAGCGCCAAGAACTTGGCCACCAAACGAAAGTTTGCTGACAAAGGCTTTTCCTGATGGCCGCCCAAATTCCTCGGCGGGCGCGGTATTTCGCAACCTGCATAGCTTAAGGCCTCATGCCCAGTTCAGTTATTGCGCTATGCAAAGGCCCCTCGCGCTGCGTTGCAAACACCTGGTCCGCTCGGGAGCAGAGTGCAAGTGCCCACTGGACCTGGGAAGCCGATGAAAGCGAGCTTGGTGCGATAAAAATCGCTAAGGTCAGCTTCCTCCCAGCGCTTTTCCCAAATAATCTCGAAAAGGATCAATGAGGACAGAGTGTGCGGGCGGCCGCCGGCGCTCAGGCTCACCGCCCGCAGCAAGCCAGCGTTCGATAGTCCTCACGCTCATGGCGATCTGCGGCGCGATCCCGCGCGGCGACAGACCGGTGGCGCGCAAGTCGAGGATTTCGGCATGAAGTTGCGCGACGATTGAGAGCCGCGGGCGACGGCTCGTCAGATTCTCGAAAGTTTGTTCATAGTAGGACTAGCTCAATTGATTTCATGACGAGAGGCTAATGTGGAACCGCACAATTTTGACGTAACTGCCGGGCCGCGGTACAGGTCTCGCAAGAGCATCAACCCGACCGATCCGGGCAAGACGACTTTGAGCAGCAATTAAACGAGGTGCGCGAAGCCGATAACGCGATCCCTGACGGTGGGCCACGCGGTAGGCCCTCTACCAATGTGTCTAGCTACACCAGCAGTCCCCGGCCGAGCCGATGAGTGCACTTGCCAGGAGCAACCTCTTGCCAAGCGAGGTCCTCATCAACGATGAGCGTAACACAGCTGAGTTGAGAGCAGCGAAGAGGCCAAGGGCCCTAAAAAGTCCGCAAGGCGTTGCCATTGAGCAGCAGCTGAGCGAGTTCGCCAATTCAGGCGGTGGTGGAGCAATGTCAGCAGCCTCCGCGATGCAGCCGGCTCAATCAACTGGGATTGTGGTACGGGGGCATCAGTTGGACAAGCGGCCTGTTTATCCGAGGATGCTCCCGAAATCTTGAGGCTTGAGGAGGCTCTCATCAAAGGCGGGATGGTCGCCGGTGGGGCGAAGCAACATGCAGGCGCTCTTCTTAGTCGTCCGTTAAGAAGCCGGATTGATCGAGGCTGGCCGGGCGAGCGTGCGCCATAGCTGGGCCAGGAACAGGCACAAGAGATATCTCAGCCAGGCGAGGATGCGGCGGAAGTTGTGTCCGACGGCTGAGAGGACGACGTTGGCGGCATCGCCGGCGCGGCCTTTGAGGTAGCAGCGCCCGAGGTGGCCTTCCGCCTTCAGGTGTCCGATGATGGGCTCGATGGCGGAGCGGCGGCGCAGCTCGCGCTTGATGACACCGAAAACGCCGCGCTTCTGGCCGGAGATGAAGACGCGACGGGGATTTTGTGCGTCGTGGCCGCGGTATCCCTTGTCGACATAGGCCCGCTCGATCGGACAGCCGGTGAGTGTCTCGGTGCGGTCAATGACGTCCCGCAAGGTGTGACCGTCGTAGGGGTTGTCGGGCAGTGCGCTGGCGTGCAGCACGAACAGGCCACCGGGAGCCCGGCGGTTGTTGGTGACGATGGAGGCCTTCACGCCGAACTCGTAAGGCGCGCTGGCCTTGCCCTTGCCGATGCACTCCACTTCCGGGGCATGGAAGGAATAGAGCTTCCAGCCGCGCTGGCGCTGCTGCTGCGAGCGGATCTGCGTGGCCCGGCCGAGCGGGAGGGCGAACGCCTGCTCCAGTGCTGGCTGGCCTTCGATCTTGCGGCGGATGTCGCGGATGATCCGGCCCAGCCGGCTACGCAGGATACGCAACTGCCGCTGATGCCGCCTGAACTGTTTGGCATGGGCGTAGCGGCCGGCCATCATCGCGGCGGCCTTGGCGATGCGAGCATAGGATTGCCGCAGCCTGACGCCGTGCCTGATCGCCAGGCGGTTGAGCCCCTTGATGGCCGCATGCAGCAGCTTGGCATCGGTCGGAAAGGTGATGGCCTTCGGCTGCACCGTGGTGTCGACCGTAACCCGCTTGAGGTCCTGGCTGCGTAATGCACCGGCCTCGTGCGCTACCCGCAAGCTCTCGGCCAGCAGCAACTCCAGCTTGTCGCCAAGCCGCTTGCGCCAATGGCTCAGGTCCGAGCGCTCGTGCGGGAACGTGTGCTGAAAGAACTCTTCCCCGGTGAAGAACTGGAAGTATGGGTCATGGACCCAGCGCTCGCACACCTCCTCATCGGACAGCCCGTAAATGTGCTTGAGCAACAGCAGACCGATCATGAAGCGCGTCTCGATCCCGGGCCTGCCGTTCTCGCTGTAGAGCGGCGCGATCTCGCCGTCGATCCAGTCCCAATCGACCTTGCCGGCGAGCAGAACCAGCTCGTGCTTCATATTGATGATCTGGTCGAGCCGAGCCCGGAACAGATCGTTCGATCCCGTCGTCTTGTGCTTCTTCGGCCGCATCGTTCCCTCCGATGCAGACAAGGAATCATGCTTCCCGCTTCGAGGGAATCCACGAAAACCAAATCGCAAGGTTCTGACGCCCAAAGCATCAAAACCTTGCAATCTGGAAATGCCCCTTAGCCCAAATCGAGATTCCCGATCAGTGGCTTAGTCCTTCTTCACGGACGACTTCTTAGCTTTAGCCGTTGGCTCTTCGCAAAACGCAGACCGAGCATTGTTGCTCGGCAGGACAATAAGTCGCTGAGCAATGGCGGTGACGTATACGAGTTCGTCGGAAAGGGAAATCCCAAAATCCTCCTTGTAGCATTAGACCATCTCCGCACCTTTCGGTCGACGGGCGAAGTCATCGTACGCCAACGGAGCGGTCGCGCCCGCCCCCCGAACGTGGCCCCCATCCATCCCGAAAGCGCGGCACTGATGGAACCGACGCTCATCGGCGACGCCGCTGCACAGCACAGGGCCTCGTACGAAGCTAGCAGTCGGCGAGAGGAGCTTCGGGACGGGCAGGAGGATCAACCCGCCCCGTCGGCTTTCGTCCAAGGGCACGTCGCGATCAATCCCGAGCAGCTTCATCAGTGGGAGCTTTTGCAAGTGCTGGATCATCTTGATCATCAACCCATTCCGTCACCAGCCTCCGTCCCTTCGGACAAGCTTCAGCGACTGGAAAAGGACTTACAGGGCGAGTTGCACCGACACCCTGCCGCGTCGTTCTCCGCCGATCCAGAAGAGTTTAGTTTCGATCTAAAGCAATTCTCTCCAGGGGAGCTTCGGCGATTGCTTGATAATCAATCCATGCCGTCCCCCGTCTCCGTCCCCTCAGAGGAGCTTCAGCGACTAGAAAAGGACTTGCAGGATGACTTGCGCCAACACCCTGCCCCGTCGTTCTCCGCCGGTCCAGAAGGGCTTAGTTTCGATCTAGAGCAATTCTCTCCAGGGGAGCTTTGGCGATTGCTCGATGATCAATCCATACCGTCGCCAGTATCCGTCGATCCAGATGACTCGGCTCTAAATTTAGGGCAGTCTGATCTTCCCCGAAAGAGTGGAGGGGTTTAAGCGGCTTTTAGCTCCATCTCGATCGGGCGATATATCGATTGCGGAATGGAGCCGGGTTCGGCTCGTAGAAGCCCTCGATGAAAGCAAAGATAATGCGCTGGGCGTCGGCGCGGTTATGGTTGCGATGACGAACCAGTGTATGGAGGAAGCTCTCCATCGGGGCATTGTCGTAGCAAACGGCCTCGCGGCTCATCAACGCGGTGATGCCGGCGCCCGCGAGACCGCCTCGTCTCATGCAATTGGGTTCTTTGGTGAAGGTTGCGGAATTCACGGGCGCGAATAAGGTCATAAGATCAGAATCGCAATCGATGCCCGCGATTCGCCCTTGCTCCATGCCTTCCGCTCGCTGGTTTCCCCCGAGCTTACGATCGTCCAGGTCCTTCCCCATGCCGATAAAGTGGTGCTCGTTGCTCGGTCGAAGGTCGCGCTCTCGTTTCTGTCACGCTTAGCCGACTTGCCGTGGTAGGGTTCGGTCCCATGCGTCACGATAACGTCGGAGCAGAACGGCGCTTGCGATGATCAGAAGAATATCAACGTAGATATCAACAGATTGAGCGCGTGTTCCGTTTGGGGCGTGTGTGTGATGATTGTCGGGTAATGAATGTATGACAGTCCGACGCTTGCATATATCCCCGGAGCGAGATGCGCGATGTATGTTCCCGTGACTGCTGTGCTATCGCGGTGCGCAAGCTGGCCTTTTGCCAGAGCAGCATCCACTGCAAGCTTACTCCAGGCCGTGTTGGTCGCCACGAGAGCAATCAGATCACTGGGCCGGCTATCAAAAGGTCCCTTTGCATAAAGACGAAGCTCGTAATACCGGCTGATCCTGTTGCGCTCAGGTGGAGCTCCCATGACGGAGAAGCCGCCGTAGATGCCGCGAGACGGCGACCCAAGGGCGTCACTCTGCCAGAGCTGCCTGTCCGCAGCGATGTAGTGAAAATTATTTCCGCTCTCCCTTTGTTGCTTGGGATCCGCCAAATTCGTGTAGCGGCTCCTGTTCAAACCAACGCCCGCCCGCAGCCACGTGTCGGGTACGCCGGGAGCAGCCTTGCTCTTGTAGCCGGCTTCTTCGACAAGAAGGATGCCTGCATTGGCCGTGCTCCATTTCAAGCCGGTGGGATTCTCGGTTATATGGGCATAGGCACCATCTGGACTGATTGAGCGCTGGACGGAGACCTTGTTGTACAAGCGAGCGTCAAAATTGTACTTCAAGTTGGCCGCTGGCGTGGGCGCGGCATTGGTGCTCATCCCAGCCTGGAACAAGGCAGACATGTTCGATCCTGTGATTCCTCCGAACAATGTGCCGGTGAATTCATTCTGGTTTCTGAGGTAGCCAAGTTTGAGTTCTAGTGTCCTGTTGAAGAAAGTCTGGTAGTAGGCGAGCGTATTGAGTCCCACCCGATCTGGCCCTGGGCGATCCCACGTCCAGTATTGCTGCTCGGCCCCTACGACAATCTGTCCGTCGGCAATGCCAAACCGGCTCAGATCGTAGGTGACGATCATGAAGTTCGCCGACGCGAAAGTCGGATTCTGGCCCATATAGAGCTGGTTTGCGATAGTGCTTCTGGCTGCATGCGGTAGCTGGTTGCTTGCAAAGGAGTTATGTGTCCACCCGATATAGCCGATGCCGACGTCCGCCAGCGCAGATCTAACGCCCCCCTTGTCCTGATCAATCGTATCTGCAGGACCAGGGATGGGGAACCACAACCCTTTTTCACGCAGATTGTCGTACCTTTGGAAGGGATCGATCGTTTTTTGCGGTCTCGTCTGAGCAGCCCTGTCCGCATTGCCGCGCTTCTCCAAAGGCACTCCGGGACCTGCTGCTCGCGCCGGGGCAGGAGGGCGGATTGCCTGACAGATCAGGTCGATCGGGAGCTTTGCGGCCCGGTCGGAAGTCTTTCCTCTTTTGCTGGCCTGATCCACAGGGTGGTTACTAGGATCAAGTCCGCTCGCGGTTTGTGCCAGTACGGGATTGCCGACCAGACAAGCCGCTAGCGAAAGTGCGATAGCAAGCCCAGATTGCTTGCCCCTTGGTCTTAAATTGAAAGAAAGTGCTGCCGTAGCCGAGTATGTCCGGGGCGAGGTCGTCGCAAGAAGGCAATCACGCATGGCGTAGTTCGGGTCCATGTCTGCCGGCCATGAATATGCGGCCTGATTGGCCCGAAGTGAGCTCGCGGCGGCGTGTGGCACGCGCCTGCTTCCACATCGTCATTGCAAGCGCAGCCAAGCAATCCAGACCCCCCCGCAGTGGCAGTCTGGATCGCTTCGTCGCCAGCGCTCCTCGCAATGACGAGCAAGCGGCATCGCGGCTGTCGTTTCGCGTCCGTGGGGGAGGGGGACGAGCCAGAACTCGATCTATCCGAACAGAGCCACTCAGGCTTCCTGAACCTCTCAGCTCGCGGCGCGAGGATGATCTGGTCCGAAACTTTGGTTGTGCGTGACGCCGGTGCGCCCAGAGCCAGCGGAGAGCGCTGGCTCGGCAAATGCTCACGAGCGCGCGGAGCGTTCTGTCCTGGCCGCCAAAGCGTTGCGAATGTCCACCTTGCTCACTGTGCGTCAGGCGAGTCTGGCGGTGGTGCGCATCTGCATCGAAGGCGGCTTTCTGGACCAAACGGCAGCCACCCGAAAGCAAGGCTAGCCGTGCAAGAGGCTTGGCTTCACGAAGCGTTTCATTGGTATCGTTGTCACCGAAACACGAGACGATCGGCGGGCTTGAAGGCCGAAGAGCTTTTGGATTTGCGCGCGCGGCAACCACACCACAACATCCAACGTGATAGCCCAGGGGACCGGAGGAATCAGCCATCGAGCAGCTTTGGCGGATATCGGCGAGCAGTTGCTTTCTGCCGTCGGCGCGGCAAAACCTGTCTTGCATCCAAAACCTTGATGTGCGCGGCGTTCGTTGGTTACGCTTGCCACGTGCCCGTCATCTCGAACAACCTGCCGGAACTGGTAGTTGATCAGGTGCAATGTTTGCCGGTCCAATCGCGCCATTGCGGCTCGGCCGATCAGCCGTGGCGCTTACGTGGCGCGTCCCAGACGAGGTTGCTGGTCTGGGCAATGCGTGAGGCGGGGCTCCATCGAACACTTGCAGGAATCAGTGGACGGTTTGCATTCGTGCCGGGGCACGGTAAAAAATCTGCAAGGTTCTTCTGAATGATGAGAGAATGCTGCGCCATCGCCGACTACGACGAGAACCATTGCTCGCTGGTGGCGCTATCATTGAGAACGCGCGCAAATTGTCGCGTTGCTCAAGAAGGAGCGTTTCATAGGAGTAGGCGCAGCCGATCGGGAAGCTCACCAAGATTGATTATTGTCGACGCTGGCAGCTCCTGGAACGCGGGAGCATCGCGAGCTATCGCGTCGACAAAATAAGCCTGCTGGAACGAGATCTTGAGCGAGGGACAATGGACTTGATTGATCAAGCGGCCGCTTCAGACTTGCGGCCGCTCTTGCACGGGCCGTCAAGACGGATTCTCCCGGTTTTGGTGCTCCCGCTTATCCTCGTCGGCTCGTGTGCTGCTAGCGCCTGGCTTTGGGCTAACCTTGAAGAGCCTGTCGAGACGCCGGAAAGCAGCGAAGTCGCTTCAACGATGAGCCTGCCACCGGAGGACAGGGCATCCTTGTCCGAGATAAAGTGGGCACAGCAGAAAAATGGTGATGAGATCGCAGAACTCAACCGCCGGATCGATGCCCAGCGGGATGTCCTCAAAGGGGTCCTGGATCAGATCACCATACTGACTTCGCGGATCGATGCGCTGCAGAGTTCAACACCTGTCCCTTCTGCTGCTTCCGAGCCTCCTTTGTCGCCAGCCCGGGCTGTTTCGAGCGCCGCCAGGAAACGCTTCGGGCGGTCCAAACCACAGGGACCTGTTTCCGTCGGAGGCGCGCCAGTGATCGCCGGACCGAAGACAGCCGAGCCTTGAGTCTGGGACGCTGCAGGCGTCGTCGAGTGTCCAACTGTGCTCGAGGAGGTGGACCGTAGCTTCGCAAAGCTGCCTCCAGCCGTAAATTTCCCGAAGCTGGTGCGGGCGCCGGCGTCTCCAGCGGCACGTCGCTGAGGCCGTCACCATCATCAAGAGCAGTCAAGGGGAGGTGGGGCAGAGCCCTTTCGGCATGATCGAGCCGTGGCCCTGAACGGCGGAATCCGCTGCGCTTCTCCTTCAAATCAGCTTCCCTTTAGTCAGCCCTCCCGGTTTGAGGCCATATCTGAAAGATCGTTGTCATGACACCGCCGCTGCATCCTCGAAATCTGGCCTGTCTGCCGGAGGTGCCTCTTCAGATCATTCCGTCGCGAAGAGCTTAAATGTTTGAGATCTGCTCACATGCGCGGCTTAGTTAATAGGGATACGGTCGAGATAGGTGTCGAATGCGGCAGCAACAGCACGAACGAGAAACCGGTGTTCCTGCTTGACCCGAATGAATCCCTCTTCAATGTCCACTATCCCGTCTTCGGCGAGCATTCCCAGCCGGTCGGCCGAATTGAGAAGAGGAATTGGATCAAATCCGTGAGCAGCACAGATCGCTGGTACGTCGGCCTGCAAATCGCACATCAGACGCTCGATAATTGCGGCGCGGAGGCGATCTTCGGGGGAGAGGCAGTAGCCTTTTGAGGTTGCCGGACGACCAGCCTGAATGTGTTGGTGATAGGAAGCGGTTGCGCTCTCGTTCTGAACGTAACCCTCACGCAGACGGCCGATGGCTGACGGACCTAAGCCGATCACGGTTTTGCAGGTATCAGCCGAATAGCCCAGGGAGTTGCGGCGAAGCTGACCGGCTTTCTGCGCCAGCGCGAGCTCGTCGTTGGGCAGGGCGAAATGGTCGAGCCCGATCTGGCGGTAGCCAGCCGAGACCAGCGTATCTGCGATAGCCGCGGCTTGCTCGGCGCGGGCGAGATTATCCGGCAGCGCCGTCTCATCGATCTGGCGCTGACGTTTCATATAGGAGGGGACGTGAGCATAGCCGAAAACTGCAAGCCGGTCTGGCCGCATGGCCAGAGCCGTCCGTGTAGAGTCCACGCAAGATCGCACCGTCTGATGCGGCAGTCCGAAGAGGAGGTCGAAATTGATGCGGCTTATCCCATGCTGGCGAAGGCTTTCGACGACAGACGCCGTCTGCACCTCGCTCTGGACGCGGTTGACCGACCTCTGAACCACCCCGTCGAAGCTTTGCACGCCGATGCTCGCGCGATTGACGCCGGCCACTTGTAATGTTTCAACCATCTCGGCCGTGAACGCACGTGGGTCGATTTCTATGGCGATGGTAGCTGATTTGCTGAACGCGAAGCAGCGTCGCAGGAGTGCCATCAAGGCGAGAAAATCGGCCGGTGCAATAGTAGTCGGCGTCCCGCCGCCGAAATGCACGTCGCTTACCGGCAGCGCGCGAGGCGCTTGCTCTGCGACCAAACGTATCTCGGCATGCAGCGTCGCCAAGTACTTGCGGATCGGTCGCTCGCTGCGAGTGAGGCTTGTAGGGAAGCCGCAATACCAACAGATAGCACGACAGAACGGAACGTGGATGTATAGCGACACGGGATCGTCGGGCGGCAGCCGCCTCAACCATGTCTCACAAGTCTTGGCACCGACGGTCGCGGAGAAATCCGGCACGGTCGGGTATATGGTGTACCAAGGCAGGCGAGCGTCGCAATACTTGTTCAGGAGAGACGTCTGCAAAGCCTAACTTTCTCATGGTCGAGCGGCATAAAGCTGACCGATGCCCACTGTTATGTCTTTGCGTTATGTCAAACGCGTCTAACGGTTCCTGAGATCTGGCCTGCTCTCGACGTCACGGCCAAACGCAGCGTTGGGGTTCATGCCTGGAAGTGAGCGCCGCTCGTCCGCAATTATTCGGACGTTTATGGTGGCATATGAATTTCTACGAGGACGCTCGAATTAGCGCGGTGTACCGCGACTAGCCGTGCGCAGTATCAATCGCTCATCGGGCAGCGTCGTCTCCGCATTCCCCCTGGCGTGCTGCCTTTTTGCGACGGAAACAGGGATCTTAAAACCTCAGCAGGGCAGCTGAGCTTGTTGCTGGACTTCCGAGGAAAGGCCGACGTGGTTGCTCCGCAATCGACGGATGCCTCCCGTTCAAGGCCGGAGCGTCACGGAGATAAGTGACTTGCTAGAGCAGAGCGCGATGTGCGATGTGCGATTGCAGCACGTGACGCTGCGTGCGATTCAAGTCTTTTGTAGCAGCTCGCGAAAAACTTTTTTGGTTTCCAGCATAAAATCAATGAGCCTCAATTCCGCCACGCTGCTTGTCTCATTGCCGCAAGCATCATCACGGATGTACTGATGATGTTGGGGTGGCCCCGGCGCACTTCACGCCCCCGGCAAAGTGCGTCGGGACGCCTTGGTTCGCCGGCGTCTCGTTCAGATCCAAATACATGTCACTAACTCACAACGAGTTGGACGTCGTGCTGATGGCAAACGCGAGCTCGGAACGATTTGCTGTACTTTCTATTCTGCTTCATCGGTTGAGGCGTTTTGTTTCTGATAACGCCGTTGCAGCTGTTGATCGGCCAGATCGCATATCTATGCAGCGAGTCTTCATTGGCGTCGCATCAATGCGATGGACCTCCAGATTCGGTTCCACATAAGTCGCCTGGTGAGGCGTCGATCATCCCGTCACAAAACATTCCTACGCTGCGAGCTGGAGGCCATGTATGCAGGAGCCGGGGTGTAAGGTTGTGCCTCATGATTACAGAAAATGGGATTCGCATCCTGGCGTTCCAGTCCATTCACACTGGATCGATAAAGTGTCTGTTTCGAAAACCAATCGAGCGTGGACATCATCTTCGTAATATTCTCCATGAGGACGCAGCCCACACGCGCGCGAGAAAGGAGATTGCGCGGCCTTGCAGAAATACTATATTGAGAGTTCATCGCCCTATCGCTCCTAACCAAGTCGAATGCGCACCCTGGCGCGGTCCTCAGGGTAGTGAGAGCTTGCCGGATCGCCATCGATCAGGTGCTCTTCGTCCGGCACGCTTGATTGAAGCGTCGCGCCAGGCCATAGCCGAGATCGGCGTACGCCTCGTTTGCTCGCCCGGCCTGCCCGACGTTGATCCTGCAGGTCGATTGGAAGCGCGAATCGGATGCGATCTAGTACTGACCGTCCGCCTCAGGACGATGCGGAGCGCGCTCGGATCCGCCTCACCCTCGCTCGACCCTACGGCTTTTCGCGATCGTGTTGGCGGCTTTCAGTGTTGGGCAAGGCGCTCGGACCAGGCTTGAGCCGCGGCTCGCAGAAACCTTGTACTTCGATCTGACCGCGCTGGGATCGCCCGCATGAAAGATGCGCGTTTCCACTTTAAGCGCGAACCAATTGAATGCCGGCAACGAGCAGAACGGCCGCCAGTATGAATCTGATGGCTGTCTGGCTCAACCATTTCAGGCCGATTACTGCTCCAGCGACCGCCCCCGCCAGCGTGAAGATAGCGTATAGAGCCAAATCCGGAGAGGGAAATTGCCCGGTGAAAAGAGCTCCGACGAAGCCGACTGTGGAATTGGCCAGGATAAAAGGGGGTGATAGCGCGACGGTCTGCCTCGGTGATGCCCAATTCAGTGCGATGAGCGTCGGGGCGAGGAACACACCGCCGCCCACCCCAGTCAGGCCAGAAACGAGGCCAAGGACCGCGCCAATGCTCACGCTTTCCCGGAGCGGAATTTCGCCGACGCGATCGACAGCTCGTCCCCGCTGCATGATCATCACTGCGCTCGCCAGAAGAAGAACGAGTCCGGTTAGTGTTTTGTACATGTGCTCCTCGAGCACAATCAAGCCACCGGCAAGCGACGCTGGCATTGACGAAAAGAGAAGAGGGCGCAGGATTGTCCAGTCAACGACCTTGTTGCGGTTGAACAGCCAAGTAGAATAAGCCGCGACGACAATGTTGAGACCAAGCGCCGTGGGGCGCGTCTCTGTCGATGACATACCAAAAAAAGCCATTAGCGAGAGGAATGCAGTCCCGCCAGCCTGGCCAACGCTCGCATATAGCAGGGAGATGATCGCGAAGAGCAGGGAAGTCATGCTTCACATATCTTGGCGACGATCTTCGCCCGTTTTATTAGCAAGCCCATCATGATTCGTGCATCTGGTGCGGCCTAATTGTATTTCCGCTCGGGGCGGATCTAAGCGGTTCGCCGGAATCGTGCGGCCGGAGGTGTAGTCAGTTCAAGTTCCTTAGCGAGTGCCATGTGTGGACCCTCCCATCAATTGCCGAGGTTGGTAGTTGACTGGGCCCCAATAGGGGGCGTTTGAGGCCCTGAGAGGACGGCACTCGAGGGGGCGGCCGAGGTGAGCTGCCGAGGTGAGCTGCATTTGTTGCTGTAGCTTACCCCGTGCCGCAGCTCGCAATGGTACTGTCGCCTTCCCTCCCCATGTCATGAATGCTTCGAGGCACCTACCTCGCAACCAACCGTCCGCATTCGAAGTCCTTTTGCGACGATTGATTTTGGCGAAATCAACAGTTGGTATGGCACTTGCTAGTCCGATCCGGGGGCCTCTCCTTCTGGAATGCGCATGCAAAGTGTCTTCCGCATCAAACAGGTTTCGCGACTGCGCCTATCGCTTGTTGCGTTTTTGACGTGGCCCATTTCTGTCCGTTCGGTTCGTTTGTACCGGGCCTGCCGGACGGGCCCGATGAAATGCCGGACAACGATGCGGGGAGTATGGCGTCTGCATCGGATCTTCCGTTCAGCTCATCGATCGCGTCACCGACGCTGTCACACGCCGAGAATCAGCGACAGGTTAGCGATGGATGATTCGCAAGATTGGGAAAAAAGATGACACTTCTGTTGTCTTCATCTCAAAGCAGGGAATTGGTACTGACAAGACGCAGATCGAGTCTCGCACTGAAAGGTGCGTGCTCTACCTTACGTGTAGTTCAGAGCCCAAGATCTCCTCGTGCTCGCCCGAGAGACAAAGCGAAGCACCGTTCGGACGCGACTGCGTTTTCTCGCCATGCAAGCTAAACCGACCCAAGCATCTAGCCGTGCGTGCGCTCGGTTCTTGTCGCCAGCACAGTCCCGGGGCCCTCGGCCCTTCTATCACTGCCGGCATGAGTAAGATGGAGCATCCTTGTGTTCGCATGGAGTCGATCCGCACGGACGACAGGCGATGATCTCCGAGTTCGCCAGCTCGCCATCAGCGAGCACTTTGTCGATCGCCTCGGAGCAAGGATGATGACGCTATTCGGTTGTTTGACGATGCGATCATCCTGGCGCAGTCGCCGGCAGAGCAACGAATGCGGCCAATGGCGTCAGAGAAGGAAAATCGTTATGGGAAATTGGGATGATCCTGGAAATCAGCGAGAATGCAGTCAATTTTCATGTCAAGAATACGATGGGAAAGCTGGGTGCGACCAGCCGGATTCAAGCAGTCGCGATAGCTATTCGCCTCGATGTTCTTTGAATTCAATTGAGGAACGACCGCCAACTGTCACATCTTTGGCTTCCAGCTTCTGGCAAGTTGAGCACGGTGCTTTCGGTGAACTCGCAGATATAACCCTCCTTTGGGCAAGTCTGCATCTCGCGCTGGGTGAGGTTCTGGGGCTTCGTAAGGTCGGTAAGATGTGGAATCGGCCGATCTAATGCTCACTGGTCGGAGCATGGCTCTCTCCACCAGCGGGTGATTCTTTGCTCAGATGAGCCCGCACCGCTTGCTCGGGACGTCGGACAGGGGTCTAGGGAGAGGAACAGCTGAGGAAAGAACCCCGACCGCGGGCCGGGGTCCCGATTCATCCAAACGCGTGGAGATCTTTATCTGGCGAACGGCCAGCCAAACTTGTAGTTGAGCCGTGCCGTGATGAGATCGACGTCCTGGTGCGCGCGATCCGCGCCAAGGGCCGCTGGGAAGCTTATGTTGCTGCGCTGCATGAACAAGTGGTTATACTCGACGCCCGCTGACCAGTTCGGCGTGAGGCTGACTTCGGCACCGGCGCCCAGCACGCCACCCCAACGCACATCATTGTTTTTGCCAAGCTCGGTGCCGGTTGCCACCGAGTTGACGTAATAGGTGTTGCTGGTCACCGCAGCACCGCCCTTGCCATAAAGGAGCACAGCATTGAACGCGTATCCGATATGGCCCGTGAGTAGGCCGAATGCATCTGTCGTGGTGCCAACGGTGTCTGTCGGGAAGGCGGTGCTGACATTGGAGCCGCGGAAGTCGGCCCAGTTGCCCTGGCCTTCGAGGCCGTACACCATGTTGAAGATTTGCCAACGATAGCCGATCTGGCCGCCAACGGTACCGCCAGTCGAATTATGGCAGCCCTCGGAAGTGATGCCATTGAAATCCCAGCAATTGTGGCTCGTTCCCCAGCCACCGTTTGCGCCCATATAGTAGCCGGACCAATCGATAATCGGGGCCGCGACCGGCAGCGGTGCCGCCTTGACCTTGACGGGCTGCCCGGCCAGATCCGTGCCGAATGAGGGGGCGGCCGCACAGAGTGCGCCGATGCATGCAGTCAGAATAAGAATCTTTTTCATTCGCGTGTTGTTTCCTTTAGGTGCCCCAGGCACCGTGCCGTTTAACAACATGAACGCGAATTGCTGTAACTGGCGCACAACATGTCTTGGAAAGAAACGTGCCCAATCGCCCGCGGCGTCAGATTGCGGAGCTCGCGGTTTCCGCTGCTTTGCTTCTACCGAGACGCTGTGGCTCGGCAGTGGTCGCCTCGCGCGGATCATCCTCTTTGAAAATGATCGTTCATGATCACCTGCGACGCGGAGCAAAGCCAAAAGGTGTTCGGCTCCTTCCGTCGCTAAGCTGCGGCAACGCCCAGCCGCACTTACAGTACTGGATCGATGGCACGCCTCAGGCGCTTAAGGTCATTCTTCCGGCAACACGGACGTGCTATCGCTTGCAATCGCGAGCAACGCGATGCCGATCGATTGCAGGCTCGATCGCTTTGGCTCTGGAACGACCACAAGTCTAGCTCGATGGTCCGTCAACTTCGACCTTGATTGATGGGTCGGGAAGCCCACTGCGTGCTAGACAGTGCTCTTGCTTGAAGTTGCGCAAGATCGTGCCGAGCTCAAGGTCACCGTGGTCGGTTTCCTGGCGCGAGCGAATACCAGCGCGGCCGCCCCGTCTCGCCGCCGTCTGGGCCTGGTGTTCAGCTTCCTGGTCTCGGCCGCCAGAGGAGCTGTAGAGGCAACAGCTTTCTCGATCGCTCTCGTTTCAGCGGGGCCGCACATGATTAGAGAAAAGTCTGCTCGACCACGCACTGGCCCGAATTTTCCACCGTATGAGGCGCCCTAAATGCCTTAACGGCGCCGGATGCTCTCGCCGCAATAGGCACAAGCGAGTCATTGCCCGGTCGACGGTGCCAGTTCAGCCCGCAAGTTGCGTATCGCCTCGTTGGCCAGATTCAAAGCATTCCGTTCGCCGTTTCTTATCGAGCACTCGAGGTAAGTGCGCAATCGGCTATGAAGGACGGCCTTCAGATTATGTGCCAGCAGCGGATCCTTCTCGACAAAGCTCCAAGCCTTGTCAAATGCGACGCTCACAACGGCATCTGGCACCTGCACCTGCTCGGAAAAGATCTGATCCATCTCTAACGCTCCTCGACATCCTGATACAAGGAAGTACCTTCTCAAAAGCAACCGGATTGTGTTGCGTGTCTCAGCACGAAAGACATCTGCTCTTCAACCTCTTCCACGCTACTCCCGGGACTTCAGGAGAGGATATAGATGCTTGTTGAAGTTGCGATGACCGAACGCCGTAATGCCCGCGCAATTCGAAGAAATTCTGAAAAGAGTGAAGCGAGTACGAGTTGTCGTGCCCTTCATTGCCGTCGTGGGCCTCTTGGTCGGTCACCAAATTGTGGCTTTTCCTTCATTCGGAAGATCGGCCCCCACGGGTTGCGGTTAAAGCCCAGCATGATGAAAAAGGCCGCCTACTCTTTTCCCACTCTCAAGAAGCGTTCAAACCGCAATGGCGCTTGTGACGTCGGATTTGGGGTGATGTAGCCTGTTCCGGATGAGACTTGTCTGCTTTGCGACAAGTCTCGACGCCTATTGCCGTGTGATATTCACCTGCGCGTGGCGTTCTGCTCCGGCCGTGGTGTTTGTTACCGGTCAGGCGCCTAAGAGAGGGAACGAGATGCAAGGGCAATTGCACTTTCCCCACGGCGGATTCTTAGTCGTTTGGCAAAGAAGGGCCGGGCGCCGTCGGTGTGGGTTCAATACGGAGTTGCGTAGGAAAGCCGGCGCAGCGTGGGATCGGCGGCGCGCTTCCGAGCTTTGGATACTTGCAGCTCGTGAAAGGCGTCGAGGGACAGCAAGGCCCAGCTAGATCGAATGCGTCGCCGGCGGCGTGAGATAGAGCAAGCCTGATTTCGAAAGTGGTGGCGAACTGTTGCCATATGAAAGGCCAGCGGAAGCGGCGCGCTTACGGACGGTGAGCCCATAAACAGCAAATGTCGATCCCTGGTGTGTGCGGCCTAAGTGTAACTGTCAGCCCAGCCATAAACGTCCGCTCAACGCCATCAATCTCCAAAAAGCGCAAATGAAATCTCAGTCCGCTGCCGCACGTGAAAGAATGAGCTTGGCGATCGTCAATCGATTGGCGGAAGTCCGCAGCGCGGCCGGTAATGCCGCCACAGTCTGATCAAAAAGGCGTCCCAGAATCTGAAGGTCCTCGGGGTGGTAAACGCCACGGTCTTGCGACAATCGCATTCGTCCGTGGCCGGTTCTTGTATCGCCAAGCTGGCCGAGCTCCAGTTCCGCGGTGATCATTTGGCCTATGAGGGCATTAAGTAATCGGATCGCTTCCAGCTCGTTGCCTTCTTCGCGCATGAGCCCAGCCACGATGTCGAGTTGCAGGTCGACGCGATCCTCGAGGTTTTGTATGCGTGAATTGGAAGGGTCAAGTTCCACGGTATTTCTCCAAAGTGGTGAAATGCAAGACAGGCGGAGTAGAGGTATCGTTTCCCGTTCGCCAAACGGCGGACGCTTCGCTGGACAAATGACTGCTGCAAGGATTGCAAAAGTGCAATGAGCGTCTAGGGAAAAACGAAAAGCGTTGCCGATGGCGCGGGATTTGAATGGATTCTCGAGCCGCCCAGTGCGTTCGGCAACAGCGGTGACTCTGTTCGGGGCCACACAGCTGATTGTACTGCTCTGCTTGGAGCCGCGGCAACAGCGCCGGACTGTTGAGGCGACCCGCCTGGTCAGAGCGAAAGGTCCAGCCCGCACCCCTGCGAAGGCCAACTCACCTGCCCGAGTTCTACGCTGCGGAGGCATTTACCATCGCCGAGTGTGCGTGATAGCTGTCTTCTTAGAGCAATCAAGTATCATGCCCAAAGGGGCAGGCAACGTCGTGTAGATTGCGCGCCAACTGCGACTGGTCACCGCACTGCATTCGTGCCCCCACGTGTCTTGCCGTCAAACATTGCTCGAAGCAGCCAAGAAGCACGTGATTTGCTCTGCGACCAAGTGATCCATTATCACGCGACATTCGTGAACACTGCCTTCCGTAAGCCGGCGATCGACTTATGCGGTGTTTGGCTTCAATTAGTAAAATAGAAAGTGTTGATGGGATGCATCCAGTTCGTTGATAGCGCAGGCGAGCAATCTCACCGCCTTCATCGGAGCCGGTTGATTGGTTCTCCTGCTATCCGGGCTAGGAAGCATAGGGAATGCCCGGGCAGGCGGCTGAGCCGCTGATGACCCGCCATGCTTGAGAGCGCACGAAGTAGCGGAACGAGTAGCGTTGACTTGGACGCCAAAACCTTGGTGCCCCCGCGGCCAAGAGAGACATGCATCCCGGCGCCGGCTATCCACCAGCTCTCGCTACCCGTATACTCGGCTATAGTCTAGGTAGTGGGCCTGATTGCTTCGTGCCGTCCCGCTGTCTCTTCCATTCGTGGATCTGAGATTGCGCGATATAATCCAGGCTAGAGAATGCGTAGATGCTGGTCGGGCACGAATCTGACAGAAGGCGAACGCCTCCAACAAAATCCGTGCTTGTCCATAAAGAATCGTTAGCTTCGCTTTCCTAGTCCTCAACCTTCGATCACTGGCTGCATAAGGGGCATGCCTTCAAACCTAGCAGAACGGTAAATGGCCGCCTCCGAGGCCAGTGCTGCAGACGGGATCAGACAAGGGGGCTGCTATTTGTCTATCATCGGGCGTAGCACCTTCGGCAGGGCGGCGCTCGGTAGCTCTGCGAGCGCCGCAGCGAGCGCGAAAAACGCTGCAAAAGCAGCGAATATAAAAGCGCTAGCGAGCATTGCTGCGACAACGTTCTGAGGGCGTCTCATCATTCGAGATACTTCGCGTGGGGAATGCTGCGTTGCATGAAAATCAGTACTTCTTGACACGCTCGACATGACCGTCGCGCCAGCGATAAACCAAAAATCCAGAAGCCGAGTTGTCCCTCCTTTTGTCGAACCGGTCGATCGGTCGGGAACGAAGCGCGCTGGCGACCCGGTCAGCATTGAAGGAGCCGCTCCGGTTCACCGCCTCTGCCCAGGCTTGCACAGCGGCACAAGCGTATAGTGTGTAGCCTTCACCGGGCAGCCCGGAAGCTTTGAGTCCGGCGACCGCACTGGCAGCATTGGCGTTCCCAGCGGGGTTGGGCATGAAGGTAAACAATGTGCCATTCCCAGCGCTGCCGGTAATGGCCCAGAATTCGGAGGTCATCAGCGGATCGTTCGCCATGACCGTGAGGTCTGCTTTTGCTTCTGCTGCCTGGCGTACCAACAATCCGACTTCGGTGTGGTAGCCGCCGATATAGGCGACGCGCAGCCGGTCCTTCTCCATTCTTGAGAGCAAGGCTCTGAAGCCCCTTTCACCGGCAACATAGCTTTGCCGGCTCACCTGCCGTCCCAATCGATGAAGCCGGGCTTCAACCACGTCGACAATCCCCCTGCCAGCAGTCCTCTTGTCGTCCAGCACCGCGATTTTCTCGAGGCGATAATTCGTGTGAATGTACTCGGCGGCAACGGCTCCCTGTTGGTCGTCGGGCCGCAGATCCGAAAGACAGTCCCAAGGCCGTGCTCTGTTAGTTGAGGAGTTGACGAGCCTGGTAACACCTGGACGATGCCAGCTTCGCGTAGATGTCGGAGGCCGGGATCGACGAAGAGGAACAAAAATGGCCAACCACCAACAGGATCCGCTCTGTCGTGAGCTTATTCGCGACTGCGACAGCTTGCCTAGGGTCGCAGGCGTCGTCAGCGACGCTCAATATAGTTTTGGCATTATCGGGAAGCTGGCCTGAGGCGTTCAGGACCTCGACCGCCGCAGCCGCACCATCGCGCATTTGCGCGCCGAATGCAGCGCTGCTTCCGGTCATTGGGCCAGCCACGGCGATCTTTATTTCAGAGCCGCGCGCAGACGGAGCGACGAGAGCGCAGAAGAGAAGCGCCGCAGGCGCAAGAGAGGCATGCCGCTTATTTACCATTGTAGAGCTTCCAATGCTCACCTGAAGTGAACCGCAACTGGTTGTAGTCAACCACGCCTGTAGACAGGCGTTGCTTGCTGGGCAAACCTGCGTTGGCCGGGCGAGCCGCCAACTACGGTAAGATCTACAACTTGACGTTACGTGCGGATCAAGCCCTTTTGGGAAGAGCGATGGAGGCGTCAGGGACGCGGATCGCCCGGCGGTGACAATCCTTCCGTTTGATTCCGTAAAACTCCAAGCCGCGTCGGAGAGCGGCCGGTTCACCTAGCGTTTCTTAGCTTGCCCTAACCGGCGTGTGGAACCCGCCATGAATGCGTCAGTAAGGCTGATCCTCCAATCCGCCAAGGGCAAGATCGAGATATTGCATTAGACAGGGATCCCAACCAGCCAGACTGCGGGGCGCGCTTAATCGTGCAAGTACCTTCAGGATCATCGAAACACGTGAATCGTCGCCGGCGATTTCGCTGATCAGCAAGCGTGCTGCAACCGCGACAGCCTTTGCGCGCTCTCCGCAAGGGTGCTCGCCCCCATCCATGCAGTCGCGAAGATCATCACGGATTCGCCGCCAGCGGTCCTCTCGCTCCGCAGCTAAATTGCAGGTGCACCGGGACGTCTGACTCCGCGTCTCGGCGCGCGACATGGCGTTCAGGGTGGCAGGCAGCTCATCCACACTTACCTGCGCCTCGCTGTCGATGGTCATGTTGCGCAAACGGTCGCGCAACAGAGTTGTGCGCGCGACTTGGACTTCTATGCGCTCTAGATGTTTGCGCAGCAAGTCCGTGAGTGAGGTCGTCCCCTCCATAGCTTTACGGATCTCCACGAGCGAGAAGCCAAGCTCACGCAGCGCGCGAATCTGATGAACCCGTTGCCCGCTTTCGCGGTCATACATCCGGTGACCGCCCTCAGTGCGCTCTGTCGCTGCTAGCAGTCCAGTGTGCTCATAATGGTGCAGCGTGCGCACCGTTACTCCGGTCGCCTCTGCAAGTTCGCCAATGCGCCATCGACGCCGTCTTGGTGTAGCTCTGTTCATGTTGTTCAATTTCAAAGCCTACAACCTGACGTCACGTATGATTCAAGCGGATTTCTAAGCTCCAGTTGAATCGCCTTTAATTCATGCGCGCGAGTGGTGACTATCCTTAGAATGGCGGCTGATCAACCCTCAGGAGAAAGGGTGATCAACAAGTTCGCCAGGCGTGCCAGTTCAGCCTCGCCAGCCGCCGTACGCTCCAGGATAAGTTTGGCGATTGCTGCGCAGTTTTCTGGACTCCGCATCGACGGAGGTAGCGCGTCGACGGCGCCGTCATAAAGCCGTCCGAGGGCAGATAGCTCTTCTGGATCGAACACCCCGCTGCAAAGCTTCAACGTTCAGCTCCTTGTTTGAAATTGAGTCAAGCGCAGCGCACGTCGTCAAGACGTTTGGCTGCGGTAGGGCCAAAAGAAGTCATACCTGCGGCGCAAAGCGATGAGGATGTGATGTGCTGCTGTGTGATGCGTTCAGGCCACACGCGTTCGCGATGCTAGCTTCGACGGCACGGCAAGTCCGACGATCTCTATGCTCACAATGAACGGTGGTAGGAATCCGAATAAGCTGATCATCTCCGTTCATCGGGAGCAACTACCGACCCAGGGAGTTGACGGCAAGAGCTCCGTGCCTGGCCTACCTTCTTGAGAGAGCTGCGCCCTGCCGCGGCCGTTGCAACGTAAACGCCTAGCTTCAGTGCGAAGGCATTGCTCCGTCGCTCGCCGGCCCCGTTCCGTTCCCGTCCCTAAAAGCATCAAGTCGGCAGTCTGCCGTTTCTCGCCCCCGAGGCGGAGGTGCGAAGAGCGAAAGCGCCTCTTGCCTGCCGCAAGGATCCTTTCCCCCGGCAATAAGAGCAAGCCAGGCGAGCAGGAATTGTGTGTTGAGACAAGTGTTGGAATGTGAGGTTCGTAGACTTCGCGAATGTGCTTACGGCAACGGTGAGACGGATCGCACGAAATGTCCCGGGGGCTCCGCGTCTTCCGGGCTGCTGGTCACACGGAGCTCTTGTGTAGTTGCCATGCGGGTGGCCTCCTGAAACAAAATGTCCCTCATCCACAGACTTCCCGGGTCGCTGTTGTGAAGTGAGGGCCATTGGACCGCCTCGGTGAAGGCGGGGAATGGATGCGGAAGCTCAACGATCCGAAGGGGCATCGTTCTTTGGAAATGCCTCACGAGCCCTAATGGCATCGTGCCTATGCGGTTCGTCCCAACTATGAGAGGCGGGATCATGCTGAAGCTCTGCACGAGGATGTCGATGCGCCGCGTGGGTCCGAGATCAGTCAAAAAGGAATGCTCAACTGGCGTCCGGGGCGCACCTCCGTGCTTAACTGCAACGTGACCCATCGACATATATCGATCGAATGTAAGCCGGGGTTGTAATTCCCTATTGGTGCAGCAGCCTACGCAGACGAGTCGCTCCTCGAATAGGGCCGCTCTGGGGTGCGTGCTGGACATGAAAAAATCTGGCCGGATAACAAAATCGACTTCACCGCGGCGGAGGAGCAGCTCGTGTTCATCGGTCGGCGCAGCCAATTCGAAGCTGACGGCGGGGGCTTCTCGCGTGACGCGTGCTACGACATTTCGGAAGAGCACAACTGTTACGAAGTCAGAAAGGACGATCCTGAATCGGCGGTTCAATCGAGCTGGGTCGAACGGATGTCGGGCCATAATCGAGAGTTCAATGTGCATCAGAGCCTCGCGCACAGGAGCCGCGAGCCCTTCCGCGCGTGAGCTCAAGACAAGTTCGCGCCCCCTCATTCCAAACAGTTCATCACGGAAATGCTTGCGCAGCCGGGCAACGGCTGCGCTCATTGCCGGCTGACTAAGATTGATCTTGCGTGCGGCTGACGAGAGGTTGCGCTCAGTTATTAGAGCATCCAGCGCGACCAGAAGATTTAGATCCAGACCTTTGAAACGCATCTCTTCCTATCCGGCACAAACGTCGTTGCTGCGCAATAGCGTGCGGTGGCGCCAGCGCCTGGAGCAATCGTCTTGGCCCGCCCCAATGGACATCGGCTCATTCCTGCGCCCGGGAAAGGAAGCTTGCGAGATGACCGCAACAATGGAGAGCAGGCGGAAAGCCGATCGGCAGCGGCGGGAAAGCGTCGGGAGCTCCAAGCTAATTGGTCTTGCCGGTTCCGGCCGGCCACGCAGCAGGGTCGTTCAGTCCGCTGATGGCAGATCAGCCCAGTGTTCGTCAGCGTGCCAAAGCGCGGTGTCGACAGCTGGGTCGTGCAGCGCTTGTCACGAGAGCAACCTACAACCTGACGCAATGTGCGGTTCAAGACATTTTAGTGATAGAGCCAAACATTTGCACGGCAGGCATATTCTTCTGCGATGGTTGCCGGACGTAGCCTGAATGCGTCGTGAGCGCATCAAACCGCACCTTCGAGGTCACCACGCGCACAACTGGAAAAGGCTTCGCGACCGATCGTCGCATTGCGCGTCTGTGGCTCCTTCTCACCTCCATACCCTGGAAAGACGAAAGAAAACGGGGCACGTCGAAGGTTCTACAGTGTGCCGGGGATGTTCAGAGCGCAGCTTAAGGTAAGCCTAACAGCGCCTGCGAGTTGGAGGCTCCTGGTCCCCAGATGCCATGTTGGATGCTTCCTCGAGCAATATCCGACGCATCCAGATGCTCGCGGGGTCGGTATTGTGGAATGAGGGCCACTGCAGGGCCTCTGTGAATGTGGGCAGGGGGAGGGGCGGTTGGATGATCCGCAACGGCATCCGCTTTTCGAAGTGCCTGGCCAGTCGTAAGGGCATCGTGCCGATACGGCTCGTGTCTAGCAACAGGGGCGGAATCAGGCTAAAGCCCTGCACGACGACCTCAATTCGTCTCCTCAGGCCGTGCTCAAGCAAAAACCATTCTTCGAGGTTCGGTCTCAGTGCGCGTCCGAACTTGGCAGTAACGTGCCCCATCGAGATGTATTGTTCGAACGTAAGCTGCCGGGATAGCTGCTTGTTCGCGCGGCATCCGACGCATACGAGGCTCTCGTCGAACAGCGTCGCCTTAGGGTGCGCGCTCGACATGAAAAGTTCCGGCAGAATGAGAAAGTCGACCTCGCCCCGCCGCAGCAGGTCATCCGGTTCATCAGAAAATGGCAGCAGTTCGAAGCGCACCGCGGGGGCTTCTTGCGCCATGCGGTCCACAATTCTGCGGAAAAAAACGATCGTCATGAAATCTGAGAGAATGACCCTGAAGCGTCGGCTCGATTGAGCAGGGTCGAGCGCGTCCCGCGATATGATTGAGAGTTGGATGTGCAGCAGGGCCTCGCGAACCGGACCTGCAAGCGCTTCCGCGCCAGGTGTCGGGACGAGTTCGCGACCTCTCATAGTAAAGAGTTCATCGCGGAAATAGGTGCGCAGCCGTGCGATCGCAGCGCTCATAGCAGGCTGGCTCAGATTGATTTTGCGAGCCGCCGCTGTGAGGTTGCGCGCCGTCATCACGGCGTCGAGCGCAACGAGAAGATTTAGATCAAGTCCCTTGAACCGCATGTGATGAGTCTATCCATCGTGTGGATGTGTTCTATCGAAACAATCGATTTTACCAAACTGGGGGAGGTTGGATAGCAAACTGAAGTTTGGAAAAAGCAATTAGACGCGCCACGATGGTTTCCGGTCGTTCACGTGAGCTAAGAGAAGAGCTCCCAGACGTGGGAGCGCACCATGGGCGCGCGTTGTTGTTTCTCCTTAAGCGTGGCCGTTCGAACGCCAAGCGCGTCCCGATAAACGTTGGTATGCAGATATCATCCGTTTCCATATTTCAGGTTTACCCGCGTACAATTGAGGGCGCGTTCAGCCTCATTCTAGTGTCGAAGAATAGAGGCAGACGCAGGTTGCGGATGCCAAGAATTCCAGGCGCCGTTCCAAATGGCTCGCCTGTCCAGTGCATGTGGGGCGTGTCGAAGATGTATAAAAGCCAGTGTGATCTGATGCCGCTCCGATGCGCCATCGATGAGGCTTGCGCGCCGATGGCCGGCCCTCAGACGTCAAAGCGCCGGAGGGCGATGCGACTGCAGGCACAAAAGCTCGCTGGTGCAGACAGGTTCTGGCTAGCCCAACCGCCTCGTCGGCAGCTTCCGAGTTATCGTGAGCGCGGCATCAACCGCACGAGGGTGCAATCAAGCGATCGCTCCGTCGCGCAAAGGCCAGCGGCGCGGAGTAGGCGAGCAGTGCCGAGCTCCGACAGAGCATGGCGGCGCATCTCAGCATTCATCGGCGGTTCGGCGAATAGCGAATTGACGTGACCATCCCCGCTCTTCATTCCACCGGCGCAAGGAAGCTCGCCATGAACATTGCCGTCTCCCCGACTGCGGAAGGATCTTCTGGGCGCGCTCAAGTGCAGTGGAGCCTTCGTTGGGAAAGTGAACTGCAGCTCGCCGATCATGCCGAGCTCGCGGAGTTCTTCCGCAAGAGTTACGGACCGACGGGTGCGTTCAATGCGCAGCCGTTTGAGCGGAGCCGAAGTTGGGCTGGAGCAAGACCCGAGCTCCGCGTAATTGGTTACGACGCGCGCGGGGTAGCGGCTCACATCGGGCTACTGCGCCGCTTCATCAAAGTTGGTGAAGTCGATCTCCCTGTGGCCGAACTGGGGTTGTATGCGGTGCGCCCCGATCTCGAGGGGCACGGGATAGGCCACGCAATGCGCGTGATGTATCCCGCACTCCAGGAGCTCGGCGTTCCATTCGGATTTGGCGCGGTTCGCTCGGCCCTCGAAAAACATTTGACCCGACTGGTCGAAAGGCAGGGGCTCGCCACCCTGATGCGTGGCATTCGCGTCCGCTCCACCTTGCCGGATGTCTATCCAAATTTATCGCCGACGCGCATCGAAGACGTGATCGTCGTGGTGTTTCCGGTCGGACGCTCGATAAGCGAATGGCCGGCCGGGACTGTCATCGATCGTAACGGGCCTGAGTTGTGACAGAGCGTTCCACCCTATCTACTGTCCGCTGCGACTACGCTGACGCGGGCGGAAGTCGAGCTGTCCATTTGACCTTTGACGATGGGCCAAATCCATTTTGTACGCCAGAGGTGCTCGATGTCCTGGCGCAACATCGGGTCCCCGCGACATTCTTCGTCATCGGGACGTACGCGACGGAGCATCCTGAACTCATCCGACGAATGATTGCGGAAGGGCATGAGGTTGCGAACCATACGATGACCCATCCTGATCTATCCAGATGCGGACCTACGGAGCTACACGACGAGGTGCTGACGGCGAGCGAAGCCATCCGTCTGGCGTGCCCGCTGGCCTCGCCCAGGCATATGCGAGCGCCTTACGGCATATGGACGCGAGATGTGCTCGCAGTGGCGGCGAGCGCTGGTCTCACGGCTCTGCACTGGTCGGTCGACCCTAGAGATTGGTCCCGCCCCGGGGTTGATGCAATTGTGAATTCCGTACTGGCGAACGTACGCCCGGGTGCAATTGTGCTCCTGCACGACGGATATCCTCCCGATGAGGAGGGATTGCCCAGTGGCTCTACGCTGCGCGATCAGACCAGGACGGCGCTGGCATATCTCATTCCAGCACTACAACGGCGCGGGTTTGTAATCCGTCCACTCCCTCAACTCCACTGAAAAAACGACACCCCATGGACCTGCTCGCGACGACCAGTGCTGCCGCCGTTTCATCTTATGCGCTCCTATCGACGATCTATAAGAGCGTGCAAGCGCTTTATGCTCAGCCGGCGATCAACTCATCGCTGGACAACCTTGGACAAGCCGAGGTGGTCGTTCCTGCTGTGGACGTGATCGTGCCGTGCTTCAACGAGAATCCGAACACACTCGCCGAATGTCTGGAGTCGATTGCCAGTCAAGACTACGCCGGAAAGATGCAGGTATATGTGGTCGATGACGGATCGGCAAACCGCGACGTTGTCGCGCCTGTACACCGGATATATGCGAGCGATCCGAGATTCAGTTTTATCTTGTTGGCGAACAATGTGGGAAAGCGCAAGGCGCAGATCGCAGCGATACGCAGCTCATCCGGTGATCTGGTTCTCAACGTCGATTCCGATACGATACTTGCTGCCGACGTCGTCACGAAGCTTGTATTGAAGATGCATGACCCGGGAATCGGTGCGGCCATGGGTCAGCTGATCGCGAGCAATCGCAACCAGACCTGGCTGACCAGGCTGATCGACATGGAATATTGGCTCGCGTGCAACGAAGAGCGCGCGGCACAGGCGCGCTTCGGTGCCGTCATGTGTTGCTGCGGCCCATGTGCCATGTATCGGCGTTCCGCGCTCGCCTTGCTTCTTGATCAATATGAAGCCCAATTCTTTCGTGGGAAGCCGAGCGATTTCGGCGAGGACCGCCACCTAACGATACTCATGCTCAAGGCGGGGTTTCGAACCGAATACGTTCCGGACGCCATAGCAGCCACAGTCGTCCCGCACAGTCTTCGGCCATATCTACGACAGCAACTCCGCTGGGCGCGAAGTACCTTTCGAGATACGTTTCTTGCTTGGCGCCTGCTGCCAGAGCTCGATGGTTATTTGACGCTAGACGTTATCGGGCAAAATCTCGGCCCATTGCTCCTCGCCATTTCATCACTTGCTGCGCTCGCACAGCTCCTGATCGATGGCTCTATACCCTGGTGGACGGGATTGACGATTGCTGCAATGACTACGGTCCGGTGCTGTGTGGCAGCGCTTCGTGCCCGCGAGCTGCGGTTTATCGGCTTCTCGCTCCACACGCCGATCAATATCTGTCTCTTACTGCCTTTGAAGGCCTATGCGCTTTGTACATTGAGCAATAGCGATTGGCTATCTCGGAAAGTCACCGATATGCCGACGGAAGAGGGGAAACAGCCTGTCATCCTGCACCCGAATGCCGGACGAAGTCCTGCTGGTGTAGGGGGGCGCCTGCTCCTATTCGTAAGGCGGCGTTATCGCAGCCTCCATCGAGCCTGGCGGCGACGGAGAGTGTTTCCGGTCGCGATCGTTCGACTGTCTACAAATAAGTGGTCGGCTGATGACTCAGGACGAAAACCATCAGTTATTAGAGCGAGAGTTGGCTGTCGACGACCCGTGGCGCCTCGACACTAGTGCGTTCGAGCAGCAGCGATACGCGCAAATGCTCCGGATGTCGCGCCGCGACGGAGATGCGGCGTCTGCGCTCGAAGTAGGATGTGCAGCCGGTGCATTCACGGAGATGCTGGCGCCGCTATGCGAGCGACTTACGGTCGTGGATGTCATGCCGCAGGCAATCGAGCGAACGCGACTGCGGACCGGGAAATGGTCACATATTAGTTGGGTGACCTGCGACATTCAGCGGTTCTCGACCACTGAGCAATTCGATTTGATTGTCGTGGCTGAGGTTCTTTACTACCTCAGGGACGTCGTCGAGATGCATGCGGCTATCCGCAACCTGGTGAGTATGCTTGCGCCAGATGAGACTCTCATTTTCGGGTCTGCGCGTGATGAAATATGTCAACGCTGGGGGCATGCTGCCGGTGCTGAGACGGTGATCGCTCTCTTCAATGAGAGCCTATCAGAGATCGAGCGCCGGCACTGCTGCACCGGGTCGGCGAGCGAAGACTGCTTGATCGTCCGGTTTCTGAAGCCGGGCGGCGCGTCGGCACAATCAAACGCCGGTCATTAGGCCAGGAGGACGTATGCGCATCTGCGGAATAAAGTTGACACATGACGGAGCAATTGCTGTCGTCGAGGACGGTCGGCGTCTTTTTTGCGTCGAGCAAGAGAAGCGCGGCAATGGTCCTCGCTATCAGTCCGTCGACAATCTCGATGCAGTCGTCTTCGCCTTGGCGGAGCATGGCCTGAATCCGCGCGACATCGATCAGTTCGTGATTGATGGCTGGGACGGGGAGAATGAATCGCAGTTCCAGCTCCTAAGCGGAGCGGTGCCGGTCGCGCTAAAAGGCGCGCCATATGTCGAGCGTCATGCTGAGGGCCTCCTTGATTCCGTCGACGGCTATGGCCTCCTCCTCGGAGGCGAGGAGTTTCCATATAAGAGCTACCCGCATGTCACGGGCCATGTCGCCTCAGCATATAGCACCAGTCCTTTCGCCAGCGCGGGGAAACCCGCGTTGTGTCTGGTATGGGACGGCTGTATCTTTCCACGCCTTTACTATGTCGAGCCCCAGGGCGCGCGGCTCATCGGATCGCTGTTTCCGATGATTGGCCATGCCTATGCCGCCGCGGGCCTTCACTTCGGCCCATACCGGCAGCCGAACCGCTCCAGTTGGGATTTGGGCATTGCTGGCAAGCTGATGGCCTACATCGAGCTTGGTTCCGTGGACGAAAGCATCGTGGAAGTGTTCCAGGGGCTTTATGAAACGCGCTCAGCGGCTGACACGGAGCAGGCTCGTCGCTACCGCGAAAACATCAACAATGCGGAAGCGTCTCTCGCAGTTATTCACGACTTCTTCGAGTCAAGCGCATTGCGCCTGAAGGCCAAGCGCGCGGAGGACGTCCTCGCGTCGTTTCATGTGTTTCTGGAACGTCTTCTCGTTAAGGAGATCGCGATGGTTCTGCTACGGCACTCGTCGCTTCCGGGAGCGCGAAATCTATGCATCGCCGGAGGTTGCGGTCTCAACATCAAATGGAACAGCGCGCTTCGCGCGACCGGATTATTCGATGATGTCTGGGTGCCGCCGTTTCCAAATGACAGTGGCTCGG
This sequence comes from Bradyrhizobium diazoefficiens USDA 110, assembly GCF_000011365.1. GTDB lineage: Bacteria > Pseudomonadota > Alphaproteobacteria > Rhizobiales > Xanthobacteraceae > Bradyrhizobium > Bradyrhizobium diazoefficiens. The sequence goes on from NC_004463.1 coordinate 2,188,484, forward strand.
CAATCGGCGCGGCGTGCGGCGCTATGGCAGCGCAAGATGGCTTCGAGCCGTTGGAATGGTCAGTTTACAGTGGCCCCGCCCTGCAGGAGAGCGAGGTTCCGCCGGACTGGGAGGCGGCGCCGTGCAGTCTGCCTGAACTTGCCTCGATTCTTGCTGACAACAAGCCCGTCATCTTTCTTTCCGGGTGTGCCGGGCTCGGGCCGCGGGCGTTGGGCGGTAGAAGCATTCTTGCGGCCCCAACGTCCCCGGAGATGAAGGATCATCTCAACGACATCAAACGGCGCGAACACTTCCGGCCGGTGGTGCCGATCTGTCTGGAAGATCGTGCGCCGGAGATCTTCAGCCCGGGTACGCCAGATCCTTACATGCTATTCGATCACCAAACCCGGGCGAATTGGCGCGACAAGATCCCGGCAGTGGTACATCTCGACGGCTCGGCGCGGCTGCAGACAATTTCCCGCAACTCTCCTCACAAAATTGCTGCGCTTCTCATCGAATTTGAGCAACTCACCGGCATTCCGCTGCTCTGCACCACGAGCGCCAACCTCCATGGACGGGGATTCTTTCCCGATGCTGCGGCGGCATGCCAATGGGGGCGCGTCGAGCATGTGTGGTGCGAGGGCATGCTCTGGAGCAAAACGGTCATCAAGAAGTCATCGCCTACGGAACGACTTCTGTCAGCCTAAGATGAACATGTCCAATATGGCGATCGACCTTGTCGGCGTGAGAAAGTCATTCGGGGACAAGGTTATCGTCAATGACCTGTCGTTCTCGGTTGCGCGCGGAGAGTGCTTCGGGCTGCTTGGGCCAAATGGAGCTGGCAAAAGTACGATTGCACGCATGCTCCTCGGCATGATTTCCCCCGATCGAGGCAAGATTACGGTCCTCGATGAGCCTGTGCCTTCCCGCGCTCGTGCGGCGCGCGTGCGCGTAGGCGTGGTGCCGCAGTTCGATAACCTTGAGCCCGAGTTCACCGTGCGGGAGAACCTGCTTGTGTTTGGCCGCTATTTCGGCATGAGCGCTCGCACGATCGAAGCGGTTGTGCCCTCGTTGCTTGAGTTTGCGCGGCTTGAAAGCAAGGCGGACGTGCGCGTCTCCCTTTTGTCCGGTGGTATGAAGCGGCGGCTGACGCTGGCGCGCGCTCTGATCAATGATCCACATCTACTCGTGATGGACGAGCCGACGACGGGGCTCGATCCGCATGCTCGCCACCTGATCTGGGAACGCCTGCGGGCTCTTCTTGCGCGCGGCAAGACGATCCTCTTGACCACTCACTTCATGGAAGAGGCCGAACGCCTTTGCGATCGGCTATGCGTGCTTGAGAGTGGATGCAAAATCGCCGAAGGCAAGCCAGACGCCTTGATCGACGAGCATATCGGCTGCAACGTGATCGAGATCTATGGCGGTGATCTAGATCAACTCCGGGAGCTGATCAGGCCGTATGCGCGGCATATCGAAGTGAGTGGAGAGACGCTTTTTTGTTACGCGCGATGTCCGGACGAAATCAGCGTGCACCTGCGCGGGCGAACGGACCTTCGCGTTCTGCAGCGCCCCCCGAATCTCGAAGACGTGTTTTTGCGGTTGACCGGGCGCGAGATGGAGAAATGAGCGATGGATGATGGTTATGCGTCGGTCATGCCGGCTAATGCGTACAATTGGACCGCGGTATGGCGTCGAAATTACTTGGCATGGAGGAAAGTCGCGCTTGCATCGCTTCTCGGCAACCTCGCAGATCCCATAACCAATCTGTTTGGCCTTGGCTTTGGGCTCGGACTCATTGTGGGACGGGTTGAGGGGACTTCGTACATTGCGTTTTTGGCGGCGGGTATGGTCGCGATTAGCGCTATGACATCCGCGACCTTTGAAACTCTGTACGCAGCCTTTGCTCGGATGGATGTCAAGCGCACCTGGGAGGGAATTTTGTTCACACAGCTCACGCTTGGCGATATCGTTCTAGGTGAGTTGGTGTGGGCGGCCAGTAAGTCCGTTCTAGCCGGGACAGCAATCGGGATTGTCGCTGCCACCCTGGGTTATGCATCCTGGACGTCGGTTCTTTGTGCGATACCGACAATCGCCCTTACGGGCCTTGTCTTCGCCAGCCTGGCAATGGTCGTCATATCTCTTGCGCCAACTTACGATTACTTCGTGTTTTACCAGTCGCTCGTCCTTACGCCCATGGTGTTCTTGTGTGGCGCGGTCTTTCCGACGAGCCAAATGCCCGACTCATTTCAGCACTTTGCCGGCTTGTTGCCGCTGGCACATTCGGTCGACCTTATTCGCCCAGTGATGCTTGAGCGCGGCGCCGACAATGCCGCCCTACACGTAGGCGCGCTCTGCGTTTACGCGGTCTTGCCCTTTTTCGCGTCGATCGCGTTATTTCGGCGCCGCCTGCTGCGTTGACGTGAGTTCAGCGAAACGGAGAAGTCAAAGCGATGCAGTGTCATGATGCGTTCCGCGGTAGCTCGCGAGTGACCTGGTCTGTCAGAGCAGCTTGTGAAACGGCCTTGAGAAGCCGCGATCGAGCCAGCTCTACGGCCGCCTGTTCGGCCGATCGGACCTTGCAAAGTCGTGTTGTGCTGCCTGGCACGCGCACCGGCTGCGCGTGACTGTACAGATTAGATCGGTGGGACGGCATGGCCTTCCATGGAGAACGGGATGTTGAGCATAGGACTGAGTGGCGGCCTTGACAGAATCTATGAAAGCTCTCCGGAGCTGCCGAATACATTTCTTCACGATGGCGCTGCGGTACTTGTGCAGGACGGCCGCGTAATTGCTGCTGTCGAAGAGGAGCGCCTCAACCGCGTCAAGCACTCCAACAAGTTCCCCAGCAATTCGATCCGATACTGCCTTTCTACCGCAGGAGTCGAGCTCGGCGACATCGACCGTATCGCGTTCTACGCGACTGAAGCTTACTGCAAAGCCATGCTCGAGCGCCTTTCTGTTTCTCAGCCCGTTCCGTTGGACCCCAAACTGTTGCTGCGGCAGCTGTTGGCACGGGAATTAGGGGCCGAGATCGATCCGTCCGGGTTTCCTTCGTGAATCACCACGAAGTACATGCCGTGAGCGCGTTTGCCATGTCCGGGTTCGAGCAAAGTCTGGTGTTTGCGATCGACGGCGGGGGCGATTTTCTCTCAGGCTTAATGGCGGTAGGGTCCGGGACCGTAATTGCGCAGCTTGTAAGTTTCCCGGAACACAACTCTCTTGGGCTGTTCTATCTCGAGACGATCCGATATCTCGGCTGCGGGATGTTCGACGAATACAAAGTGATGGGGCTTGCACCGTATGGTGATCCCGATCGCTATCGCGAGCTCTTCGCGCAGTTCTACGAGTTGTTGGACAGCGGTGGCTATCGCGTTCACCTGGATCGAATCGGACCAGCCCTTTTGCGCAACATCCAGGTTCGGCGAAAGGGAATGCCATTCACCCAACAGCATCGAGATGTCAGCGCGTCGCTGCAGGAAGCGCTGGAGCGGATCGTGTTTCACACCCTGCGGCACCATCGTAAAGCGACGGGCATGACACGCCTGTGCCTAGCTGGCGGGGTGGCCCATAATTGCACGCTGAACGGTAAGCTGCTTTATTCCGGGCTATTTGACGACATCTTTGTTCAACCCGCGGCGCACGACGCCGGTTGCGCACTCGGCGCTGCATTAATGGTATCAAGCGAGCTAGGCAGGCCAGCGCCGCGCGAGCGACTGCCGGACGTTTATTGGGGGCCCGATCTTGGGAACGAGCAAGCCACAGAGCTTGAGCTCAACGCATGGTCAGGCCACCTCGACATTCAACGAAGTGATGACATAGCATCCAGTGCGGCGGACTGGATGGCAAATGGCGCTGTAATCGGCTGGGTTCAGGGGCGCTCTGAGTTCGGCCCACGTGCGCTTGGTAACCGCAGCATTCTAGCGGACCCGCGGCCTGCGGAAAACAAGGATCGCATCAACGCGGTGGTCAAGAAGCGCGAGAGCTATCGCCCCTTTGCGCCATCTGCATTAGAGGAGGATGCGAGCGAGTTCTTTGAGCTCCCCGACGGCACGCGGCAGCTCCCCTTCATGAACTTCGTAGTTCGCGTGCGTGAAGCCAAGGGTAACGTGCTCGGTGCGATCACGCACGTTGATGGGACGGCTCGGCTGCAGACCGTATCGCGCAAGACAAACCCCGCCTACTGGGACGTCATTAATGCGTTCAAGAAGCGAACGAGCCTTCCGATTCTTCTAAATACCTCATTTAACAACAATGCCGAGCCGATCGTGCAGTCCGTGTCAGATGCGATCACCACGTTTTTGACGACTGATCTGGACGGACTTGTTGTTGGGCCGTTCCTCGTCAGGAAGCGGCCAGCATCACTGCAGGATTGGAGTGCGCTGGCTGCGTCATTGCCGCCGTACGCATCCCTTCATCGTGTTCGCTCCCACATAGCGCCAGATCGGCAGGAAACGGTCTGCGAGATCCGCATGGGACATTCCGCCCACTCTAGTATGCGTATCTCACCTGAGCTTTTCGAGATCTTGATGCGAATCGAGGGCGAGGCGTCGCTCGGGTCGCTTTTCGACACAGCCCTGCTGGACCAGGCCAAGCGTGAAGATCTTGTGAAGGAATTGCGGCTCGTATGGGAGCTTCGGGGCGTTCGCCTGCATCCGCTGCACGCGGCTTGCCGTCACGATAATGTACAAAGCGGAACATAGCCATGACTCATGCGCATGGCCACGCCCATGCGTGCATGTGAGGGGACCAGGCCATCCGATGCAGAGCGGGGCATCGGGCATCGGGCTTCGGGCAGGTCGATGCAACACCGTTGAAGAAAGGACGATCGTATTGAGAGAACGCGGCCCGTCACGGATAGCCCTGCTATGAAGTTCTACCGATGCAGCTCGCCGGCACCGCGATTTCAGGCCGTGACGCCGGGCGAGAAGATACGCGAGACGTCTGTACTGACGTCTCTTGTCCAACCAGGAGCGCGCGAAAAGGCAAGGCAGATGGTTAGCGGTTCGAGCAATGATCGGTTCGTAGTGTCCCGGCGACGTACGGGGTTTGGCGACTGTCTGTGGTCACTCGCGGCAGCCTGGCGATTTGCAAAGCAGACAGGACGGACGCTAGCCATTGATTGGCGGGGATCTTGTTATCTTGATGAACCATTCACCAATGCCTTTCCAGTCTTCTTCGAACCGGTTGAAGACATTGGCGGAGTGCGAGTAATTTGCGATGACGACATCAATACGCGTTCGTTTCCAGGACCATTCTTTCCAACATGGTGGAACAAGCCATCTTTCGATTGCATCTATCGACCGGACGAGCAGATTTTCAGGGAACGCGATCAACTCGATCAACTGTTCCAAAGTCAGAGAGATAGTGACGCTAACACGGTTGTGTGTGATGCCTGCCTGATGTGGCGCTGCGATCAGGAAGCGGAACGCGAAATCTTCCGGAGTATTAAGCCGCGGCCTGAAATTCAGGCCCGGATTGATGCTATCTACCGCGAGCACTTTGAGCCGTACAGCGTAATCGGCATTCATGTCCGGCATGGCAATGGCGAAGATATTATGGGGCATGCCCCTTACTGGGCGGACACGGAGCGCGCCTTGCGGCAGATCTACAATGCCATTGATGAGGCCAGGAGTTTATCCCACGCAAAACCTGTGAGGGCGTTCCTGTGCACGGACAGTGCGCTCGTCCTCGAGCAGGTTTCGGTTAAATTTCCCGATGTCTTCGCGATTCCAAAGCAGTTCCAGGCGCCTCAAGCGGGCCCATTGCACCATCCCGCCCTCGGAGCTGAAGGCGGCTTTTCTGCCCTCACCGAGATGTATCTCCTTGCCCGCTGCGACACGGTGATCCGTTTTCCGCCAACGAGCGCTTTTACGCGCTATGCGCGTCTTTTCGCCCCACGCGTTATAGAATTCGATTTGAACGATCCGGGCCGGTTGATCCTGATTGAAGACAACTCGCAAGCGCTTATGGCTTCGTGAAAGTCGCAAACCCGCGTGATCGATCTCACCGCCGCTCTTTACGTCCGATAGCCGTGGAAGTTCTTCTCCGGGCGACGATTTTCTGGCCCGCGGGCTGTCATTGCCGCAACGTTCCAGGGGCGAAGAGAACGAAGCCGCGGCCGAATGCGTTCGGCTAAGGCGCGGCTTCGACAACAACGGCCCTAAAGTGCCGCTGCGTTTTACAGAAGGAGCACGCCTTCGTCTTCGCTTCGGGCGGGCCGCAGACGGAAGCTAAACAACGCTCAATCACGGATGAACATTTCAGCTCGCCAGCTCATGCTTGGAACTAGCGCCGCGAAATCCAGTGCCGCTCAGAGCATGGCGCGATAGATCAAAAGTGGCCGCCGACGAATCTAACGTGCAAGCTTGGTACATCAGTTTTATGTTGGGGCGGCTAATGGCCGTGGCCGTTATCCCCGGGCATTTTTCGACTTCGACGAGAGGCGCCGGCCAGCCGCAGGCTCGTACGGTTGTGCGATCGTGAAAGCGAACGCGGGCTGGGTAGCCCTTTCATGAAGCGGGCGAGTGCTCGCGAACTTACGTAGCAGAGTCACCATCGCTGTCAGAAAGCTCACCTCCGCTGTCTTGAATGCGCCAAACATTCCGCGTGCGCGACATTAGGACGCAAAACGGAAGCGCATTTACGTACATCGCAGTGGCGCAAATCCTGCTACGCGTGCGCGGGCGCAAAAGTAGAGGAGGCGGCCGTGGGTCTCGATCTGCCAAATGACAATCTGATCCGAGGTCCGCTGCCCGAAGCACATTTGGATCGCCTCGTTGACGCTGTTAATGCGCGCGTTGATCGTGGAGAACCGAAGGTGATGTTACTCACCGGCGCATCGCGCGGAATTGGCCATGCCACTGCCAAGCTATTCTCGGAGGCAGGCTGGCGCATCATTTCTTGCGCACGCCAACCGTTCGACGGCGAGCGATGCCCCTGGGAGGCTGGGAATGACGATCATTTCCAGGTCGACCTCGGCGATCATCGAATGCTGCCGCGCGCAATCACCGAGGTTAAGAAACGCTTGGCCGGTGCGCCCTTGCACGCGCTGGTGAATAATGCGGGTGTGTCGCCGAAAACGCCCACAGGCGATCGGATGACATCGTTGACCACCTCAACCGATACCTGGATGAGGGTCTTTCATCTTAATCTGGTGGCTCCGATCCTGCTGGCGCAGGGTTTGTTTGATGAGCTAAGAGCCGCGTCAGGATCGATCGTGAATGTGACTTCAATCGCGGGCTCGCGGGTGCACCCATTCGCCGGTAGCGCCTATGCGACCTCGAAAGCTGCGCTTGCGAGCCTCACACGCGAATTGGCCCACGACTATGCGCCGCATGGCATTCGCGTCAATGCGATCGCGCCCGGCGAAATCAGGACCGACATGCTGTCGCCCGACGCGGAAGCGCGCGTCGTGGCAAGTATCCCGCTGCGCAGAGTGGGTACTCCGGACGAAGTGGCCAAGGTCATCTTCTTCCTATGCTCGGATGCGGCGAGCTATGTTACGGGTGCCGAGGTGCCGATCAACGGTGGCCAGCATCTGTGAAGCGGCCGGCCCGGCGGCGAAGCTGACTTGAGCTTCCCAACGGACTCACGTTCTCCGCTGACCACGCGCATACAATCAACAGAAAATGAATCGAAGGCACACGGCAAGTTTACTGTCGTGCCATGAAAAAGTGTCACGGTTCGATGTCATCTCGTCAACACTTGGCGCTAGATCGAGAGTGACATGCAAAACGAACCTCGCCAATCCGGACATGGGTCCAGGGAGGATGATCAAGGAAACGGAGACAGGCTTATGCTGCATATCCCCTCCTCGAGCGAAAGACCTGCCTCGCAGCCGGAACCGGAGCGTGCCCCCCCGGGGGAGCCGTCGCATGAGAGCGCGCTGGCCGGCATCTACGAAATATCGAAAATACTAAATGCTCCCGGCCGGCTCGAAGTCACCTTGGCCAACGTTCTCGGTCTTCTGCAATCGTTTGTGCAGATGCGACACGGCCTCGTCTCGCTGTTCAACGATGACGGCGTTCCAGAACTTACAGTTGGCGCCGGCTGGAGCGAAGGCACTGACGAACGTTACCGGACGTGCGTGCCGCAGAAAGCAATCCACGAGATCGTAGCGACAGGCAGGTCTCTTATGGTCGAGAATGTAGCCGCCGAGACGGCCTTCAGCGCTGCCGACCGGGAGGTTCTCGGCGCCTCTGATAGTATACCGGTAGCGTTCATCGGGGTCCCGATTCGCGTTGATTCGACGGTCGTTGGTACGCTGACGATCGACCGTATCCCGGAAGGCAGTTCAAGTCTTCTCGAGTACGATGCGCGGCTGCTCGCCATGGTCGCGAACGTGATAGGACAAACGATCAAGTTACATCGCTTGTTCGCCGGCGATCGCGAACAATCGTTGGTGGACAAGGACCGGCTAGAGAAACAGACAGTTGATCGTGGGCCGCCCGCTCGCGAGCGCAAGCAGCTTCAGGCACACGGGATCATTGGCGACAGCCCGGCGCTGAGCGCACTGCTTGAGAAGATTGTCGTTGTAGCCAGATCAAACAGCACGGTTCTGCTGCGTGGCGAATCCGGTACCGGGAAGGAGCTGGTAGCCAAGGCCATTCACGAGTCGTCCGTTCGTGCTAAGCGGCCGTTCGTTAAGCTGAATTGCGCGGCGCTCCCCGAGACGGTCCTGGAATCGGAATTGTTTGGCCATGAGAAAGGTGCCTTTACCGGTGCTGTCAGCGCCCGCAAGGGGCGCTTCGAGCTTGCTGACAAAGGGACGCTATTTCTTGACGAGATCGGAGAGATCTCACCTCCGTTCCAGGCGAAGTTGCTGCGAGTTCTGCAAGAGCAGGAGTTCGAGCGCGTCGGCAGCAATCACACGATTAAAGTCGATGTTCGGGTGATAGCTGCGACCAACAGGAACCTTGAAGAGGCTGTGGCAAGGAGCGAATTCCGCGCGGACCTCTACTATCGTATTAGCGTAGTTCCCTTGTTGTTGCCGCCGCTTCGCGAAAGACGCAGTGATATTCCGCTGCTCGCAAGAGAGTTCCTCAGAAAGTTTAACAGCGAGAACGGCCGCTCTCTTACTCTGGAGGCGAGTGCGATCGATGTACTGATGAGCTGTAAATTTCCGGGAAATGTCCGCGAACTCGAGAACTGCATCGAGCGGACCGCGACACTCAGTGCCGGAACATCGATTGTAAGAAGTGACTTTGCATGCAGCCAAGGCCAATGCCTTTCCACGACGCTTTGGAAAAGCACATCGTATGGCAAGACAGACCCGGCGGCACCGATGCAACCGGTGCCTGCAAAGTCCATCATCCCGCTGGCTGAAACGGCCCCTCCGCCGCAGGCTGTCTGCGAACCGGGCTCATTGGCACCTTCCGGCACAGTTCTCGTTAGTGGTGCGAGAATGGCTGATCGCGAGCGGGTCGTTGCGGCTATGGAAAAGTCTGGCTGGGTGCAGGCCAAGGCAGCGCGCCTACTCGGGCTAACCCCGCGCCAAGTCGGCTACGCGCTGAGGAAATACGGAATCGAGATAAAGCGGTTCTGAGCGCCCCGCATCGGCCTGGACTGATTCCGCCAAATCGATAAGTGAAGACGGTCCGCGTAGTTAATCTAGCAATCTGAGGGGAATGGACCGCCGGGGGCGTCGGCTTGCCACGACCCCGAGAAGGGCTCAACTATTCAGCGACAGATGGGGCGGAGAGCCTCACTTGCGAGTCGCACAATCGCGAACCGCCGGTTGCTCGAAATGCAAAGAGCTATCATCCTTATCTCAATCAAGCCGGATTGGCGAACGCAATGCTTAATGACCCTCGACCGGTCCGGGCCTGCAGGGGATTAGCGGCAGTCAATCCGCAAGCAGTCCCGCCGCCACTTGCCAGCGTGGTGCTGCGAAACAGCGCTGTCCGAGCCTGCTTTGTGCCGGCATCCCTTTCAGGAAGCGCGGGGTAGAGAGGGCGCACTACCCGGTGTTAAGCCTTGTGACAGCGAGCGGTCCCAAGCGGCGGGGATGGTACAAGACTTGCTGTTCTCTTCCCAACTGACGTAACTTTAGGAGCAACACCTTGCATAATATTGTCTGCATCAAGCAAGTTCCGGACTCGGCGCAGATCCGCGTGCACCCCGTGACCAATACAATCATGCGTCAGGGAGTGCCGACCATCATCAACCCGTATGACCTATTCGCGCTCGAGGCCGCGCTGGGGCTGCGCGATCGGTTCGGTGGCGAAATTACCGTGCTTACCATGGGGCCGCCATCGGCAGAGGAGTCGTTGCGAAAGGCGCTGACTTATGGTGCTGATCGCGCCGTCCTACTTACTGATCGCTGCTTTGCGGGCTCGGATACGCTGGCCACTACGTATGCGCTTGCAACAGCGATCCGGAAAATTGGCAAGGAATATGGTCCGGCAAACCTCATCTTCACGGGAAAGCAGACCATCGACGGCGATACAGCGCAGGTTGGTCCTGGCATCGCGAAGCGACTGGGCGTAGGGCAGCTAACTTACGTTGCGAAGGTCAGATCCGTGGACGTCGCCAATGAAACAATTGAAGCGGAGCGGCGCTCGGAAGGCGGTGTGCAGGTTCTGCACACTAGGTTGCCCTGCCTCATCACCATGCTTGAGGCGACGAATCAGATTCGGCGAGGCGCGATGGCGGATGCCTTGCGTGCCGCGCGAGCCAAAATCGTGAAATGGAGCGCGCAAGATGCAGGTGTCGAAGACATCTCCAAATGTGGGCTCAAGGGCTCGCCGACTGTCGTCAAACGTGTGTTCGCTCCCCCTGCGCGGGCCGAGAGGGCGGCGCTGGTTGAGTCCGCCGAGCAGCCGGCGCAGGCGCTAATAGACGCAATCTTCTTGAATCAACCGAAGCTCGAAACCGATCTGGCGACACTTGCTCGTGACGCCCGATCTGGACTGTCCGGGCAATGTTAGCAACGCGCTCCAAGAAATGTATCAACGCTCGCACCCGAGTCGATGAGAGCGCAACATGTCGTTGTGCAACGCGGTAAGCTACCATAAGAGTTTGCTATGCCATCCGTCGATCTCGCCATCGGCTGAGGCCGCATGTTCCGTAGAGCACGTTATCGCTACGATCGAGTCCGGAGCCGCCCAGGATTGCCGGGGCACGGCCAAACAGGCCTGCGCATATTTCAGATCTTCCGTTTTGTCGTGTTCGACCGTGGAAGACCATTGCTTCCTCCGTACCGGTCGCGAGCAAAGACGGAATACGTCAGCAACCCGGGTCACCATGCTAGCGCTGCCGTCTGCACGTCCAAAGCCCTGTCGCTGGCTTTAAGGAGCAAAGCCAACCTATGCGGCGCCTTTGAAGCAATCCGCCAATTCAGCAGCCGTGTGTATGTGAACAGCCGCTGTTTCGTTCCTGACGGCGGTGCGCAGCCTCTCAAGTGCTATGCACTTGCTATGAGGATAGGTCACAAGTGTTATACCAGCTTCTTCGGAATCTGACGGAGCAAATTCAAGAGTTGGCATGATGGTTGCTGTTAGCCAGTAAAAATTAAGAGGGGGTAACCGCGAATGCGAAGAACAGGCGAGCGGCATGCCACGAACGACCTGAGGCCCTGTGAGGTCGGTAGGCACGAATTGGATTTTACAATGCTGTACCAAGTTGACAGCGGTTCGATGAAATGGCGGCAGCAGCAACCGCGAGGGCTTCATTCATTTGCTCAGGCAGCCAAAGCTGCACCGCGCGACTAGGCGTGTCATTCGCGCATGCGGCATTAGCATCAGAATGGCATGCGCGGCGAAGTATCCAAGACGATTCTCCGCGCGCATGCTCGCCGTGGCTGCCATTGCGGCATCGGATTGCTGCTGGACTGGAAGCCAACCGGATCCTCGCCGCTCCCTCAATGAACGAAGTCCCTTCGATGCGCATGACCAGGACAGAGAAGACCGCAATCTGCCGTGGCCAGGAGAACGACGAAAGTTTGCGTGAAAGGTGAACGCAACATTAGGCCCTTTGAAGCCAATGAACTCAGCGCGGTCAATAGTCGGCCCGGACATGAAGGTAGCTTCGTCAAGGACCGTTTCGCTTCTCATCTGCAGGGAGTCAAATGATATCTCAAGCGTCTCGATTTGCACCGGATCAGCCTCCGAAGTTATCCTGCGAGTACTTGACTGAGCGAGTGCGAGCCTTGTTCGGCCCGCATCCGTTCGCCTCCCAGATGTCCGGAGACCAGGTCGCCAGCCTGCTGCCTGAATACCTAGCGATGTCACAGGCGTTCCCGTACCTGCAGGCAGGGTCGCAAAGGGACCTCATATTCGATGCAATGCATCAAAATCGGGACATTGGGAGGGACATTGAACTGACCAGCGTGGTCGCGAATTTTATCTGCTGGGATGAGACCGGTGGCCATGGCGGGATTCTCCGGGGCGGCAAGGCGGCGTTGCCCGATATTCTTTTGACAGAAAACTTTCACTCCAACCTCTTGAGAAAGGATGCTGCACGACTACTCGGCAGAGCGATAAGGCCCAACTATAGCGACAGGACGAAGCAGTACCTGCATTCTCTCTATGCCGGATTGTCATCGAAAGACCCCCTGGTTCGTTGCGCCTACATGGTCGCCTTTGAGCTCCATGCTGCAGACATGATCCAGTCGCTGTGGACCACTCTGGTCAAAACCTTCAAGGCGCGGCCGGACGATCTTGAGTATTTTCGCGGCCATGTCGGCGGAGAAGATCCCGCGGAGAAGTACCACGGAGAAATGACAGGCCGGCTGATTGGTGAACTTGTGCAGCCTGGCCTTAATGATCGCTTTTTGAATGAATTCGGCCGAGCCTATCGGCTCAGCGTCCAGTGGTGTCGCGATCTGCTCGGAACGGCGGCGCGTACGGGAGATGATCACTCCGAGATGCAACATCATGGCCGTTGTCATTGCGGCGCTATCAAATTCTACGTCAATGCACCTCGAGAGCTCTCTGCAGTTCGATGCAATTGCTCAATTTGTCAAATGTCTGGATTTGTCCACTTGCTCGTACCTGGCGATAAGCTGCGCATCGAGTGCGGCGAAGAGTTCCTCACGACATACCAGTTCAACAAGAATATTGCGCGGCACACGTTTTGCCGGCTTTGTGGCGTAAAGCCATTCTATAGGCCGAGGTCGAATCCCTCCGGGTACAGCGTAAATATCCGATGTCTGGATAGAAAGACCATCGAGCACTTAAGAATATCTGAGTTCGATGGCGCGCATTGGGAGCAAGCATTCCTGTCAATGCAGCAGGACCCGGAGTCATGCTTCGAAGATCAAAGGAGTGAGCTCGAATGGCGCGCGCAATGAAAGATAAATCCTGTCTTCTTTCAGAAGAAGTCCTGACAAAGTACCGGATTGAGCTGCTAGTAAAGGGGTCCGTCGTAATCGCCCCGCAAATGTTATTCACTCAAGACGACATAGCCAGGATCGATCAGCTGCAGGCTGAGATTCCGGAAGAAGAAGTGCGGGAGGGAGATGCGGGCGACTTGCACAGCGTCTTTGTCCAGCGCGTGAGGGTAGACCCGCCCGGCCACGCGCCTAGCAACGTGAGTGGTACTGCTTCGGGTCAGATCATGGAGCTGCTCGAAAGTAGAGATCGCAGCTTCGCGCTAAGACAGATCTTCGGAGCATCCGCAGATTACGTGGTTCGCCGATGCCAGATGCATCGTATGCCGCCGGGGTCCTTTATCGGCATTCATTTGGATGCGGCGAGTGATCCGGATTTCGAGTACTCGGTGATTGTGCAGCTAGCGAGAGACTTCGACGGCGGTGAATTCGTGGTATATCCAACCGGGTACGAACAACACGTATTCCGGCCGCCATTTGGCGCTGTGCTTGTCACAACCTGTAAGGTCCGGCATGAGGTAAAGCCGGTATCAAGCGGGGAGCGCCGATCCCTCGTATACTTCTGTTCAAAACGCAGCGGCGTGAACCGCCGGATCATCGAGGGTTCTAACGCTCGGCCCTAGCGTGCCGCGCCTGGTATGGGTCTCTGCAAATCGTGGGCTGAGCGAGCTCTCCGGGGAATTGATGGCTTTCCCATCTTGCGGGTCCTTCGTGAGGTCCGACACGAGTCTGGTCGCAAGCGATGGCTTACATTGTCGTCCGTGAAGAAGGACTAAGCCACTGATCGGGAATCTCGATTTGGGCTAAGGGGCATTTCCAGATTGCAAGGTTTTGATGCTTTGGGCGTCAGAACCTTGCGATTTGGTTTTCGTGGATTCCCTCGAAGCGGGAAGCATGATTCCTTGTCTGCATCGGAGGGAACGATGCGGCCGAAGAAGCACAAGACGACGGGATCGAACGATCTGTTCCGGGCTCGGCTCGACCAGATCATCAATATGAAGCACGAGCTGGTTCTGCTCGCCGGCAAGGTCGATTGGGACTGGATCGACGGCGAGATCGCGCCGCTCTACAGCGAGAACGGCAGGCCCGGGATCGAGACGCGCTTCATGATCGGTCTGCTGTTGCTCAAGCACATTTACGGGCTGTCCGATGAGGAGGTGTGCGAGCGCTGGGTCCATGACCCATACTTCCAGTTCTTCACCGGGGAAGAGTTCTTTCAGCACACGTTCCCGCACGAGCGCTCGGACCTGAGCCATTGGCGCAAGCGGCTTGGCGACAAGCTGGAGTTGCTGCTGGCCGAGAGCTTGCGGGTAGCGCACGAGGCCGGTGCATTACGCAGCCAGGACCTCAAGCGGGTTACGGTCGACACCACGGTGCAGCCGAAGGCCATCACCTTTCCGACCGATGCCAAGCTGCTGCATGCGGCCATCAAGGGGCTCAACCGCCTGGCGATCAGGCACGGCGTCAGGCTGCGGCAATCCTATGCTCGCATCGCCAAGGCCGCCGCGATGATGGCCGGCCGCTACGCCCATGCCAAACAGTTCAGGCGGCATCAGCGGCAGTTGCGTATCCTGCGTAGCCGGCTGGGCCGGATCATCCGCGACATCCGCCGCAAGATCGAAGGCCAGCCAGCACTGGAGCAGGCGTTCGCCCTCCCGCTCGGCCGGGCCACGCAGATCCGCTCGCAGCAGCAGCGCCAGCGCGGCTGGAAGCTCTATTCCTTCCATGCCCCGGAAGTGGAGTGCATCGGCAAGGGCAAGGCCAGCGCGCCTTACGAGTTCGGCGTGAAGGCCTCCATCGTCACCAACAACCGCCGGGCTCCCGGTGGCCTGTTCGTGCTGCACGCCAGCGCACTGCCCGACAACCCCTACGACGGTCACACCTTGCGGGACGTCATTGACCGCACCGAGACACTCACCGGCTGTCCGATCGAGCGGGCCTATGTCGACAAGGGATACCGCGGCCACGACGCACAAAATCCCCGTCGCGTCTTCATCTCCGGCCAGAAGCGCGGCGTTTTCGGTGTCATCAAGCGCGAGCTGCGCCGCCGCTCCGCCATCGAGCCCATCATCGGACACCTGAAGGCGGAAGGCCACCTCGGGCGCTGCTACCTCAAAGGCCGCGCCGGCGATGCCGCCAACGTCGTCCTCTCAGCCGTCGGACACAACTTCCGCCGCATCCTCGCCTGGCTGAGATATCTCTTGTGCCTGTTCCTGGCCCAGCTATGGCGCACGCTCGCCCGGCCAGCCTCGATCAATCCGGCTTCTTAACGGACGACTACATTGATCGTACGCGTCCGGTGACGGCCCCTAGTGGGCGTCTTGAGCGGATGGCCGACCTCGCTCATGGGGCATGAGCGACGTTCTGAGGTTACCAATTCCGGGCGTGAGTTCGTGGACGCGCTTGGCGAGATGATCCAGCAGGCAGGCCAGCACAAGCCTGTGGATCTAGGGCTTGGCTGTGGCGATGAAGTGATCGCTTTGGTCGTGTCATTGTTACTCCAAGCTCTGCGCCCCGATCCGGGCCTTTTCCTCGCCCGTCCATCGTCGGCGACGATCCCAGTGATCACCTCGACGCGACGATCACCTTGCTACTGGCTCGAGCATGGTATTTGCCATCGTTCCTCCTCCACGGATCCGTTCATGCCGAGCTGTATCGCGGGCGCCGAAAGGGGAGCGGTTGGGGCCTCACGCCGTTACAATGGGCCGAATATTTCCACCACAATCACCACAATCACGAGGAGAGTGGTCGCAAAGGCCATGATGACCATTCCGCTGCCCGCAGGTAGGAGGCTGAGAGGCGAGGCGATAGGATTGCAGATCGACGGCATCACACGGGGCGGGAGATTGAGCCTCTCAGTGCTATCGAAGATATAGCTAGTCGGGCGTCGGGACTCACGGACCACACATCCAAAGCTGGGTTGCATCCCCGCGGAATTGTCAGCCAGCTGGTCCCGACCGGGGTTGTCCGGCGGCTGCCCGGGAACGAGCGGCGTTTGGCTGTAGTAGGGACCACCATGCTTGGAGCTCGGTGCCACCTCGCGCAGAGCAGTCTGCCTGACAAATGCGGAACTTGCGCCAGCGGCCACATTCATGGCTTTTGCAACTCCAGATGCAAGCAGAATCAAAGCCAAGTCGAACAAGATCAATCGGATCAGCCTCATTGGGGCTCCGAAGATAGCTGCTGCGGCCGCGTTCTTTGCGGCAACTCCTGCTCCTATGCAGCAATTTACGTGCCGGCAAAGTGCGGTCTTTTGGGGCCGCTTATTTCATAGTGAAACTCGCATAAACCCAAGCCAGCGAGTGCAATCGCCCATCGTATTGTCGAGTTTCAACGTAGGCGTCGCAAATCGGCCAAGCAGGACGTGCAATGCGATTAGCTTTTGGGGTCGGCAACTGCGCTGGCAGCCTTACGCCATGACGCTCGTCGCTGTACAAGCTTCGGCGCACCGCTGGTCTCGTCCGGGCCGAACAAGAGCACTCTCATAGGGCCACCATTCATCGTCCGACCAAAGCTTGCTCGGTGATTGGGGCACCTTCGTCGCCACGTGAAGGAAGGGAGGCGCGCGTTCCCGGTGCGCGATGGAGTATCCCAGGCTTCGAAGCGATGAATTGAGCGGCTGACGATGTTTGCTACGACTTCAATAGTCGGTGTTGCTGATCGTGGGCCGCGGGCCTGTTCGGCGCAATCACAACGCACTCCACAGTGCCAGCCTTTTCATCGGCAGCAAGCGGGATCACGCCCTCCTTACGTGTGTGGTCGAATATAAGTCCATCCTTGACGAGACGATCATGCGCCGCCCGGAAGGATGCTGATCGCACATTTCTCACAGATAAAATAACGTTACAGCCGAAATAGTCGACGCCTAGCAGCCGGACGGCAATGTTGTGTAACACCGAGCCGCCACCCCAGCGGCCGTTCGCTTCATTGAACAGCAACCGCCCGTCTTGTGCGAAAATGGCGTCGATGTTGATCATTCCGCGATACCCCAGGTCTCGCGCGAGTGCCACAAAACGGTAGGCATGGGCCTGGGCAGCTAACAATTGCTCTTCCTCCAAGTCGCTTGGAAGCTCAAGTCCCGTCCAGATCAGAGCTCTTTCGGATCGGTCTGCGCTTTTACGCAGACGTATGCTTCCACTATTGACAAAAGCGATTGATGCATCATCCTGGATTGTATACTCGAGATAGAATAAAGATCGGGCCAAGTGGTACGATTCCACGACCAGCGTCTTACACGAGGCTGTTGTCATCTCAGACCACAATGCTTCGGGATCAAACGACGGCCACGAAACCCACCGAGTATCTCTGGCTCCAGGTAGCGGATCGCTCTTATTGCTGGTCAGGATGACGTTTCCAACTCCACCAGCTCCATTATCCAACTTTACAATGACCGTGCCGGTCTCGGATTTGAGGGAGGTGACGGCTTTGAACAGTCCATTTGGGTCTGTCGCGACTGATCCATGGGGGAGCGGAAGTGCAACGCTTGTTGCCAATTGACGGAAGTGGCTCTTGCGATTCAACAGATCAGGCCCGCGCTGCAAAGCGAAGTCGTCACCGGTCTTCGGTATGCCTAGAATGGCCGCCAAGCGTGCGACGCCTTCAGTAGAGTAGCAGGGATACAATTGCCAGTCTGATTTCTGGCGAATATGTCTTTTGAGCCGCTCGACAACAGTTTTGGACAGTAACGTACAATCATCGAGGATTGTCGATTGGCGGCTCGCAGGTACAAGCAGGCGAAGAGCCGATGAATGGAAATTGAGCGTTCCGCCAATGAAGGATAACAGATCGGCCGGGATCACTACCGGAGAGACTATCAGGTCGCCCTCCTGAGCAAACCACGCTGAACGAAATGCCGAGTTGGCGGCCAGCGAAAGTTGAGCTTTTGTTAGGTGGGCGCCCGACATCTGAGGCGTACCGGCATTCATAATCAGGATTCGCGGCATTCTCGACCTCCGGACATCTGGTCGTGATCAGGATGGGATCGTCATGGCAACCACGAAGTCGTTGCCATGCCGTGGCAAGGCTCTGGGAGAGGGGAGAATTTGCGCCATCTCGATGTCACCTGCGATGCAGCGGGAGAGAACGGCCCGCCTCGAATCTGCCGATCTCAATTTATGGCTCGGCCGCGTATGAAATGATCTCGCAGAGCCCGATAAACGGGCTCTGACCAAACATGGGCGATCAGCGCTTGCGCCTCGATCCGGCAGTCGCCGCCGCTTGGTCACATAAGCGGCGGGTGCGTCTTCCCATCGAGCAACGGCTCGACCGACCAGCATTCGGCTACATTTGGATGTTCCGTAAGCACTCGCTCTATTCTTGCTGGAAAGATATTCTCGCTTGAAATAATCGAGAGTTGTTTTGCCGCGGTGAAGCGGAATAGATCCATCGGCCTCGCAGTGTCCATTGTCGCCGGCGAGGCTGGGGATCTCGAGTCGGGCTCCTCTCAGGGCACCAAACTGGCTCTCCAAGGCGCGAGCGATCCGCTCAATGTATCGATTGAGGATGACATAGCTGGACGGCTTCCGTTCGAAATGAATCGCGGTCTTGTCAAAGGTATAGGTAGCGCTTCCCTCGGCCGGGGTGGAAAAATTCAGCTTGCTATTCATGCGTGTCAGGTCCGCGCATTCTGTTTGCGCCACCCGCAACGGCCCCCCAAATCCTGACGAGGCCCCGGTCATATGCTTCGGCTGGCGCTTGTACAGGCTGTGCTCACACGGTCTTGGCGGAAGCCTTCTTTTAATGGCTGTCATGGGGTGCGAACGATGGATATCGCTCGAGGGAAATCTGCCGATCGATCGATCACTCCGCTCTGCTCAGCTGCGGTGTGCATCTTCCGGTAATGATCGGCACACCACGAAGAGGTCTTCTTGCCGCGTTTTTGATATACAGGCTCGCCGCACATATAGGCCGCTCTCATATCTCCATCTTTGAAACCGATGATGCAACGGCACTGGCCTTCAACATGATGAACTAACAGGACCTTCTTAAGGCCATCGCGGTCTTTCAACTTGCTGCTCCAGCCTGCCAAACAATTTCTTCCGATGCCGCGCTGGTCACGCGGAGTCGCCCGCGCGGGCCACTCGTCGAAACCCGCGCGGGCTCACCATCTGCCAAACCTTGCACGGTCGAAACGCCTTGCCAGGTGCGGAAAGGAGCTTGAAGGTGGCGGGTTCGGCGAACTGAGTTTTGTGCGTTGCTGCGCGAGACGAGCAGCTTCAGGAAGCGGGCGCCACCTAAGCGCTTCCGATAGACTTCCACGTCGATCAATTCTGACCTTATCGGCTCCCGTGGCGAAGTGGCCGCCGGCGGCCATATTGTCAGGATCAGAAATGCCGAACCATTTAGAGCTACGTGCGAGCTCTGGCGCCGCGATCGGAACTCGCTGCACAGCCCTCCCGAGCGAGGGACTATAGACAATGAGGAGCATGACCGGCCATCGGTCAGCGGATATGACCAGCTGAGGCATTCGCAGTCCCTCACACGATAGGTGCCACGCCCGAGAGCGTACGATTTAACGTTACGTCAGATTCAAGCCCCTTTTTTGCGGCCTATGAAAACGTGACCAAGGTAATGCTGGCCCAAGCAGTCCCCCAAGGGGCTATCGCGAACATGTAGCGCCGCCGTGAGGGGGGCGAGCCCCAGTTAATGAGGGCCATTGAGGAGAGATCCAGCGAACGCGTCGGCGGCGTACCCAACGCACGTCGCCGCTCGCTTCCGGCGAAATTTGGAGTTGCTCAGGGGGCGTATGCGGGAATCACCATCGGCGGTCAGTCTGAGAAGGCGAGATATCGAAGCCAAGCTTGGCAAGTGTTTTTGGCGTTTGCGTAAAGCGCCACGCTGGCCTGCCAGTCTCTCGGCATGTAGGCGGCAACGGCGCACCTAATGCGCTCTCAGCAGAACACGTCGTTTTGCCTCGAAAAGATGCTCATCCAGGGTATCGTGCAGCGCACGCCGCAGCTCTGGCGGGATGGAGCTATCTGTATCGATCAATTCCCGAAACTTCCGGATGATGTGTTCTATTGTTGCGATCGTTCCCAGTGTTTCCATCCTCTGCCAGGGCATCATCCATTGTCTCCTTTGGCGCGTAACGCACGTTGCGCCGCGGGTCCTCACCTCAGCAACCGGGCCGAGAACAGCCTCTAGTCGGCAAAGGGGTGGCTGTCGGACACCTGCTCAGCGCGAGTTGTTTCGTCAGCGGCGCTCACTCAAATTCCGCAGAGGTGGCGCGCATTTGCAGCTGCAATATTCTTGCGCACGTAAGCTGCACTCTTGATCGCATTAGTCGAGCCTCAGCCAGCTCAGCTTTAGGCGTTTGAAACCGCAATCAAGCGAGTCAGCCGGGCGGCTGCAGCGCCGTGATCAAGTGATTCTTGGCCAAGTGCCACGCCTTGCTGTAGGTTCGAGGCGCGACCGGCCACCACCAGTGCCGCCGCCGCGTTCAAAAGTGCGGCATCACGAAAAGGGCCTGGGAGGCCGTCGAGCACTTTCTCTAACGCAATGGCATGAGACTCGCAATCACAGCTCTCCAGCGCATCGGCGCGGTAGCGGGAGAGCCCGGCTTCTTCCGGCGTCACTTCGAACGTGCGGACTGTACCGGCCTCGACCGCAGCAACAAAGCTTGTCCCGGCGAGGGATATTTCATCGAGCCCGTCCGAGCCATGAACAACCCATACCGAATCGGCACCCAGGTTCTTCAAGACGTACGCCAATGGCTGCACCCATTTGCGAGCGAAAACTCCAAGGATCTGCCGCTTGACGCCGGCCGGATTAGACAAAGCCTCGATTAGATTGAACATTGTGTGGGTTCCAAGCACGCTTCGGATCTGGCTGATGCGCTGCATCGCAGGATAGCCGGCTGACGCAAACATGAAGCCAATGCCGGCTTCGTGCACACAACGTGCGATCGCATCAGGCTTGAGATCGACCTTTACGCCTAGACTCGCCAACACGTCTGCGGTGCTTGAACGCAAAGTCGCAGCGCGGTTAACATACTTGGCGACAGGAACGCCGGCCCCGGCGACGATGAAGGAAGCGCACGTCGATACGTTGAGCGGACGCATCGCCCCGTCGCTCGCACCAGTGATATCGATGGGGTCGCATTGCATTTCCACCTTGGGCATTAAATTCCGCATTGCGGACGCGGCGCCGGTGACTTCTTCGACTGTTTCGCCGCGGACTCTCATCCCAATCAACAAGCCACCGATCTGCGAGGGAGTTGCGTCACCCGACATCATGCTGTCGAACGCTGACGCAGCCTCCTCGCGCGTCAGTATGGCGCCCGTGGCAACTTTCGCGATGATCGACTTGAGCGGTTCCATCGAACTGTGCACGTCCCTTGTCCAATCTGAGCTGCGACCGTTCAGCCAGACGTCTTTGCAGCCGAGTGCCTTGTTGCAGCTGCCTGTCTATTCGCACTCGCTATGCCGCACTTGTCCAACAGGCGGCCGACAGATGAAACGTGAGCATCTGTGGCGACGCTACAACCTGACGCTACGTGAGGGTCAAGCCCTCTCCATTCGATGGTGCCCTAGATAGGACGCCGGCGGCTGGTCAGAGGACTGCAGTCGCTTGATACCAGAACAATAGCGTCGTCTCGAGCCTGCTT
The DNA here is from genome assembly GCF_000011365.1 of Bradyrhizobium diazoefficiens USDA 110. Classification (GTDB taxonomy): domain Bacteria; phylum Pseudomonadota; class Alphaproteobacteria; order Rhizobiales; family Xanthobacteraceae; genus Bradyrhizobium; species Bradyrhizobium diazoefficiens. The sequence goes on from NC_004463.1 coordinate 2,210,401, forward strand.
GCCGGCGATATTAGGAGGGTCACAAGGCTTTTGGCTTCCGGCGCCGCCGTGGCGGGGGCCGCCGGTTAACCTTCGTGCGATGTGCTGCACGTGAGCTGGGACGACTTCTGGTAAGGAGCCGGGCGGACAAGTCGTAGCACCTTCACTTCGATCTGCTGCTCTGATTGCCGATGTCCCGCCCGGAGATCACGTATCGGCATTGCTGACTGAGGCGATCTTGCTTGGATCTGAGGCAGACAGTGATAGCAAAGCGATCTGGTATGTGACTACTACAAAGGCGTAACACGTCTTCCATACAGGCCTCTTTCTCCTCTGCGGTCGGCGCTTGATCAAGCGCGTTGGCTGGCGCGAGCATGACCGTTGTCATTGCCAGGCCAAGAGCGATGGCGCCGTAGCGAAGTCCGAGGTCCGAAGCCAACTTAGTTCGTTGTTTCTGAATCATAACATTCCTTCAATTCGGGTGGGGTGACGTTTTGTTCTTGCTGTGTGCGGAGCGCATCATCTGCCAACCGGAAAGCTGCGGATCTGCTTAGCTGGCTGTCGGCAAGCTCGTTATTCTACTTTGCGGTTCTCATTGTACGGAGCCCGTCATCCGCCGGGAATGACATTCGATGAATCGGGGGTAGGCCTGCACCGGATGGTGTTAGGCTCTCTATTTCGTCGTCCTGGGCTAGCGTACATATTTGAAGCATTCGCAAATGTCGTGATGTCAGGAATCATCTGGCTCTCAGTGGTGATCCCCACTTGTCCCAACTCGTACAATCTAACGATGCATGCGATTCAAAGTCTCTTCATAAGACCGATGGTCTAAAGCTGTCGGGGGCTGTGGACTAGGGATCGACCGCTTCGGCAGCCGAGCCACGAGCGTCGCTCCTACGTGATGATACGGAGCGTAGGTGTCGCAATTGTTTGATCTACGAATTGCATGCTCTCGGCATGAATCCGAAAAGCAAACTCTACCAACCCGATCACTGGCGAGGCCGCGCGCAAGCAACGCGAAAGAAGGCGGCAGCGCTCGTTGACGGGAAAGCAAAAGACAGGTTGCTTAAGATTGCCTTCGAATACGACAAGTTAGCGCAGCGCGCCCTCGTGTGGCGGATGCGCAAAAATGAGGACGATACGTGGCCTGAGCAAGAGCTGTAAGCGCTGCTACGGCCAATCAAGGCTTCAGCCTTTTGAACTATACCCAACCCAAGGGCGAGGCTGATATCGCTCAACAAGCAAGTCAATCCCGCCTGCTCCGAGCGTTGCGGGAGCGAGGAGCGAGGCGGCCGGGCCGTCCTATGCCATAGGACGTGAGGGCGGAGCCGGCCGCTTGCCCAACGTTCCTTCAGGTCTCTTTGCTTCGTCAGCTTCTCGAAAGCTAGCTTTCACATAACGGTAATGCGGAGTACCAGTTCTCACTTGCAGTCAATCCGTTGCGCCTAACGAGGAAGCCCGGATGCCACCTGCGCGGTACGTCGAGCTGCTACTGGTCATTTTTGGCACTTAGCCGCGGCCGCAACGGCATATCAGTGTCTTTCATTTCAGACATCTGGGTTATGCGTCGGAATTCCTATTGCGGTCGCCGGAACAGCGCACTCTAAATCCAGGTCGCAGCGCGAATTGCGCGCCGGCATCAGGTTATTCGCAGCCGTGGCGGCTGCAGCATGCGATAGGCCCTAGAAGCCTCGCGCGGTCGCCATGCACGGGAGGCTGTCAGAAGAAGGCTGTGATGACCAAGTAGATTCCAGCCCAAAGCACCGCATTTATGAGAAGTGCGACGAGGAGCTCCCAGTTCCACCTTCTCTGCGGTTGCAAGGAGGGACGATCGGCGCCGAAATGCTTGATCATTGGGGGCTTTGTTGCGCGCGAATGTACGTCTCATTGCGCTGAGCGCCGGCCAACAGAAATATGCCAAGCTTTGCATGCCTCCTATCACTCATAAGCTAGCAGTCCTCTCTTCATAGGGCGGTAGGAGAAACGATGTTCGTTGCGTCGCGACCACTCGGCCGATTGATTGCTCGTGTATCTTCGGAACGGCAAGGTCGCGTTCGGCCCACGCAGCAAGCTACATGCCAGAAGGTAGAACTGTCGGCAGCGCCTTTCATTTGATGGGTTGGTCAAACGGAGCCGCTGCGCGACGTCGGAGTCGCGACATTCCTGTCGGAAACAAAACCCGCATTACCGTGTGCAACGAACACCGGCGGCGACGCCGGTGATGCTGTGTTGAAGATGGGAGTTTGGCCTCCCGGAGCCGGCCTTCAGGGGCAGGCTTCAAACCACCTCATGCTGCCGCGTTCAAAAGGCGCGGTGGTGAGCGATGAGGAAAAAGGCGGTGAATGAAACCGTCAGGTAAGTGACAAGAAGATGAGTGCAAGCGAACCGCCGATGACGTATCGAAATGGTTTCAAGATGCTGTCAAGACGGGCGTGGGGTAGTAGCGCTCGGAGGAGTGTGGGCGGAGCCTGTTTACGGCCCACGCGGCAGCCGGTGCATAGGCGGCATGATCTCGTCACAGGCTTCAACACGGAACGTCGGAACCTGACGCAATGCGTCAGGGGCGGAGCAACCCGTAATAGTGAGGAAGCGGCTGTAATGGCCGTGGAGCAAAGGGGTTGCGTTATCCTGCCGGCGTCACTGCGCCAACCGGGAAGACCGGGAGGAGCACGGTGAAGTCCGGCAAACCGTTGCCCATCACCAAGCGGATGGTGTGGGAAGCCTATAAGCTTGTGAAGAAGGGAAAGGCGGCGGGCGTCGATGGCCAGAGTCTCGAAGACTTTGCCGGCGATCTTGAGAACCACCGCTACCGGCTGTGGAATCGGTTGGTGTCAGGAAGTTACTTCCCGCCACCAGTGCGGCGGGTCGAGATTCCTAAGGCCGGCGGTGGGATTCGTCCTCTTGGCATACCGACGGTCGCGGACCGTATCGCCCAGATGGTGGTCAAACGGTGTCTGGAGCCGGTGTTGGATGGAGAATTTGATCCGGACTCCTACGGCTACAGGCCCGGAAAATCGGCCCATCAGGCCATAGAGCAGGCGCGTAAGCGGTGCTGGCAGCACGACTGGGTCGTAGATCTCGACAACAAGAGCTTTTTCGACACGATCGATCATGAACTCTTGATGCGCGCGGTCTATCGACACACGAAAGCTGACTGGATCCGGCTCTACATTGAGCGGTGGCTTAAGGCTCCGGTCGAGATGCCCGATGGATCGGTTCGGGCGAGGACGACAGGCAGGTCTCAAGGGGGTGTGGTCAGTCCAATCCTGGCAAACTTGTTCCTGCACTACGTGTTCGATGTTTGGATGAAGGGGTCTTATCCCCACATTCCGTTCGAACGCTACGCCGACGACATCATCTGCCATTGCCGCACGCGGCAGGAAGCGGAGGAACTCAAATCGGCGCTGGAACGACGGTTTGCTGACTGCCATTTATTGCTGCATCCGGAGAAGACTAAAGTGGTCTACTGCGCTGACAGCAATCGACGGCGGTCCTACCCGCAGATCCATTTTGACTTCCTGGGCTTTAGCTTCCGCCCCCGTATGGCGAAGAACCGGTGGGGCAGGATCTTCACCTGCTTCCTTCCGGGCGTGAGTCCGAACTCTCTCAAGGAGATGAGGGCTCGCATTCGAGGATGGCGCTTGCCTCAGCACTCGCCGCTTCCGCTTGAAGACATCGCGCGTAGTCTCAGCCCCGTCCTTCGGGGCTGGGATCAATACTACGGGCGATTCTACCCGACGGAACTGCGTAGGCTCTATGAGTACTTCGATGAGCGCCTCGGCGCGTGGCTTCGGTGCAAGTACAAGCAACTGAAGGGCCATCGGGGACGGTCGTTGCGGAAACTCAACGAGATGGCGAAGCAAAATCCAAAGCTCTTTGTCCATTGGCAAAAGCTTGGACGGGCTACGGTTGGATAACAGGAGCCGGATGATGCGAGAGTATCACGTCCGGATCTGTGAGCGGCCGAGGGTGAAACTCCCTCGGCCTACTCGACAGCAAAAGGTGAGCGCCTCGCGAGCGTCATGCCGTATGACCTTGCCCCGTGGACTTAATCCAGATTGAAGTTCGCTCTGGCCGATATGAGGACCAGAGCATGAAGCGCAGCCGCTTTACGGAAGAGCAGATCATCGGGATTTTGAAGGAGCACGAAGCTGGCGTGTCGGTTGCCGATCTGTGCCGGAAGCACGGCGTCAGCGATGCCAGCATCTACAAATGGAAAGCCAAGTGTGGCGGGATGGAGGTCTCGGAGGCCAAGCGGCTGAGGACGCTGGAGGATGAGAACACGCGGCTGAAGCGGCTTTTGGCCGATCGTGGACGCCCACGGGATGAGCGAACGGCGGGCGTGTAAAGCCATCGGCTGTTGCCGCATGACCATCAGATATCGGACGACCCGGGCGGACGACGCGGCCCTACGCCAACGCATGAGAGCGATTGCCGAGGTGCGCCGTCGCTTCGGCTATCGGCGCCTGCATGTTCTGCTCAGGCGGGAGGGCTATCTGGTCAACCACAAGAAACTGTTCCGGCTCTACCGGGAAGAGAGGCTCGCGGTCCGTCGCCGTGGTGGCCGCAAGCGGGCGCTCGGGACCAGGGCGCCGATGGTGGTGCCGATAGCGCCGAATGACCGCTGGTCGCTCGACTTCGTCTCGGACCAGCTCACCGATGGCCGCCGCTTCCGCATCCTGACCGTGGTCGACGAGTGCACGCGCGAATGCCTGGCGTTGGTGGCCGACACCTCACTGTCGGGCTCCCGGGTGGCGCGGGAGCTGGACCGGCTGATGATTGAGCGCGGCAAGCCCAAAATGGTGGTCAGCGACAACGGCATCGAATTGACCAGCAACGCCATCCTGACATGGGCCGACCAGAGCCGTGTCGACTGGCATTACATCGCGCCCCGCAAGCCGACGCAGAATGCCTTCATCGAAAGCTTCAATGGCTGTCTCCGAGACGAATTGTTGAACGAGACGCTGTTCACGTCGCTGGCCCAGGCCCGCGTCGAACTCGGACATTGGCGGGCCGACTACAACGATACGCGACCTCACTCGCAACTCGGATGGAAAACACCATCGGAGTTTGCCTTCACCTGCAACCCGCGACGGGATCTGGCGCTGCGCTATGCCGATGGCTCCGCGCCAGCTCCCGCCGCTGCCACCGCCCAACCGAGCAAATCCAACAGCCGGGGCGAACTCAGGACCGGATAAAACTTGATGTGGTGGAACGGCCCGCTCCAACAGCATCAAAGTGCTAGAACGTGGTCGTTGTTCGAACGCCACAAAGGAGGGACCGTTCCGTGAAACAGGTTATCACCATCGGGCTGGATCTGGCCAAGCACGTTTTCCAGGTTCACGGGGCGGATGCCGAGGGCTCACCCGTGTTCAACCGGAAGCTACGGCGCAGCGAAGTTCTGCGTTTCTTTGAGAAGCTGCCAGCATGCCTGGTGGGGATGGAAGCATGCGGTAGCGCCCACTATTGGGCGCGCGAGATCGCAGCTCTCGGTCATGAGGTCCGGCTCATTCCGCCGGCTTATGTCAAACCCTTCGTCAAGCGTGGCAAGACGGATGCGGCGGACGCTGAGGCCATCAGCGAAGCGGTGACCCGAAAGACCATGCGCTTCGTGCCGATTAAGACGGCTGAGCAACAGGCTGCCGCGATGGTGCTGAAGACCCCGCGCTCTTCTAGTGCGGCAGCGAACGCAATCGGTCAACGCGTTGCGCGCGCATCTGGCAGAATTGGGGATCATCGCCACCGCCGGCCTGGCAAAGGTTGAGGCGCTGGTCGCAATCATACGGGATGAGACAGATGCACGCCTGCCCGCAGCAGCGCGCTTCGCGCTGATGGCTATTGCCGACGAGATTGAAGCTTCAGCCGACCAGATCGAGAGGCTCGAGCGCGCAATCGTCGCGGAGGCCAAGCACGACGAAGGACATGCGTCGGTTGACCACGATCCCTGGCGTCGGCGCCATTACGGCGGCGACCATCAAAGCGCTTGTGCCGGATCCCGGCGGGTTCAAGTCGGCTCGCCACTTTGCCGCCTGGCTGGGATTGACGCCGCGGCCTCATTCAAGCGGAGGCAAAGAGCGGTTGGGACGAATATCGAAGATGGGAAATCCAGAACTCCGCTCTATCCTCGTTGTCGGGGCAACGGCCGTCTTGCGGCTTGTCCGAAACGACGTTCGGGCGCGGCCGTGGCTGAAGGCGCTTCTCGCCAGACGCCCCTTCAAGGTTGCCGCCGTCGCGCAGGCCAATAAGACGGCGCGGATCATCTGGGCGCTCCTGGACAAGGGTGAAATTTATCGGCGTCCCGACCCATTGGCGATTGCCGCGGTGACGCAGTGACCGCCAAAACGATCTGACCGGCGCAGGCCGGCAGAGGGCGAGGTGCAACAACAGGCGATGAACCCATGGGACGAAATCCCGAAACGAGTGAAGCTACTGCCCCCAATGCGCTCAAGCGCGTAAACTTGATTTAGCTCCTCGTTCCGCGGATCTCATCGAGGCCAGCGGCCATATTGTGCCGCGCGCAAAGGCCGGACATATGACCGCACCGTTCCAATGTGTGAAATCGACTGAAAAAGCTCTTGCCTCGCGGGCCGTTCCACATATGGGGGCAAGGTCACGTAGCCAACGCGTTAAGGGCCGCATCTTAGTGAGGCCTATAAATCGAGCGATATTTGCAGTGGCAGCCAATGAGATCGGTTAATCATTGTTCCTGACCGTTAGCTGACGATCGAGGTCGCAGCGGTCCGCTGGATGTGCCAGCTAAGAAGTGCATTCCAGACGTCTGCGGCTATGTACGAGCCGATTTGGACGCCATAAAACTGAATGGTTTTCACATAATTGACGCATTAGGACTGTTCAGCCTTTGCGAGAAGGCCGCAAGGGATCAAGTACACTCCCGCAGAAGCAGCAATGTCGCCCGGAGCTATCTGGTGCGGCAACTGCGAGCATCATGAAGTCTGGATTCCGCCGCCAATAGGAGAGCATGGCATGATGAGGGACAATTCATTGAAGACGAGATGAGGCCTCAAGAGCCGCCGACTTCGCATGCTCAAGCGTGATGTGCGCTCTGCCGGCGATGAGCAGTGAATGCCTGGCACCGATCAAGACTGCTTCGCCGCGGAGAGGCTCAATGGCGGACTTACATAAGTAGCGGGAAGATTCGATCGGCGGGTCGCCTAACTCAACGTACAGATCGTGCCGCCGCCCGTCCTCAGGCAACCGGCGGCACCGAGCGCAATTCGAGCACCAGAGGCATAACTAGAGGAGCGTGAGTGATGATAGACATCTACCGCTTTTGCGGATGGTGCGTTGTAGAGTGGTTCAGGAAAGCTGGGCCGAGAATCGCGGAGGTTGACTTGTTGCGCGACAACGTCCTCTACGTAGAGTTCAGGGCTATCCGAGAGGCAAAGGAGCGGGCGTGCGAGCGCAGGTGGTAGACAAGCTGGAGGCGGGCCGGGTGCAGCATGGCCGGTTCGCGACTGCTCCGGGATCAGGCCCTTGCGGTCTCTTCTTTGTGCAGGGGCCTTGCGGGTGTGAACTAAAGATAAGTGCATTTGTCCGTCCTGGGTGGGAGCATGTCGCTGTTTCGACACCGCGGCGTTGTCCAAACTGGGAGGAGATGTGCTTTGTCAAAGACATGTTCTGGGATGAAGAAGAGTGCGTCATGCAACTGCATCCGCCACATTCGCGTTATGTGAATAACAGCCGATATTGCCTTCATTTGTGGAGACCCATTTATCGAGACATTCCGATGCCGTCTCCGAGCTTCGTAGGCGTCGTTGGATTGAGTCCCTCAGATGCGGCAACGTTGTTCGCGCGGATGAGCGCGACAGCATGACGGACTGAGTTTACAATATCCGAGCACAAGGTGAGGCCGAGCGGGTGCACAAGCACCGGTTCGGCGTCCCGATGAGATGTCACAAGCGGGTGTATGTCAGGCTCGCTCGGCCGTTGCGGCGTGCAAGGCGGGCTGAGATGAAATGCCGCTGTCAAACAGGAGCAGCCTCAGAGCGAACAACAGCATCTCGCTCGCTGATAGCCGATCACGGGGCGAACTGGGGACGCGAATTGCGCGCTCTTTGGAGGCGAAGTTTTGGGCGCCGGGCGGCGCGGCACGATGAGGGTGAGATCGATCTCAAGCCCACGACCGAGCCTGGTTTGGTGAAGGCATCGTCTAACGCAGCCATCATCCTGACTGAAGCTGAAATTACACGAGCGCGACCTCTTTCACTGTGCAAGAGTCACTAGCTGGTCGGCCACCGCCTCACACCTGCAGCAGCGCCCGGAAGCTGGGACTGTCGCACAGCCAATTTGCCATGACGGCGATAGCTTCCCTAAGCTTGTGTGGTGGCCAGCTCCTCGTCAGTTTGCCGCGATATCGGTCGCAGGCAAGATGTGAGCAGCGCGCCCTCTGAGGAGACGCACGCGGAAGAAGCCGGTGAACCAGCATGTATAATCGAGTCGATGGCGAATACGCACATACTGAGCAAGCTGAGGAATCGAGTTGGCCCGCAGACGGTAGCGAATGTGCCCAAACACTCACCGAAATCGCGCGGCTGGAGAGCCTGGCGCCCGGCGAATTGTTCGATAGAATGGGGCTCTGCTTCAGCAAGCCGCATACCTCAGATGCAATCGATGATAGTTCAAACACCTCGGGCCTCAGCACATCCTCTCTGTCCTCCAGCTCCGAGTTATCCGTTGCCACTAGCCCTGTCCGTCCTCTGTTCGATTACAGGACGGCGGAATTGCCCCAAGCCAATGTCAGTGGAATCTGTGTTGGATTGGCCGCGGAGTGGCTCCTTGATCTCCCAAGCAGCGCTTCCTCCCGAATGGGGGTTCTGCTCCCGGGCACGGAAAATCACCGCTCGGCGGCAAGACGGCAGGAACAGTCTGAAAAGCTTAAGACTCAATTGAAAGAGGATAAGGCGGAAGGGTCTCACAATTTCCAGGCAAAAAGCACAATCTTGCGTGACGCCGGCCTAGAACCATCTGCTGAAGAGACGCGATATAGGTTTGGTACATCTTCGTGCATCGACAAGATCGTAAACGAGCTTGCGCAGGATCCATCCGTCCATTTGGTCAGCTTGAAATTCGTCCAACCTGGCGCCGGCACCCACACGATTGCAACGGCAACGTCGAATGGAACGACGATCCTCTCTGATCCTAACTATGGCGAATTTACTGTTCCGTCAGATCGGGTCGGAGGGTTGTTTAAGAGTCTTGCCGAGCGCTATAGCACCCTGAACAAACGTGATATTTCGGCGGTCGTCACACAAAGGATCAGGTATGGGCATCCCAATGCAACGGACCTTGCCCTATTCCCGCGCGCGGAACCTCATCGGTAGACACGAGGCAGCCGCATCGCCCGCCTTGTTTCACCCGCCGCGGTTTCTGTGGATGTTCAATCGATGCTCTCGATGGAAGTTCTCTGGAAGTAGTGCAGAGAGGGGAATGTTTAGCGACATAGGTTCGCCGGTCACTGAGGTTTGTGAGCCCCGCGCCATCGCGTGTCAGAGCAATCGCCTGCGCTTCCTCTCAGGCCGGACCGGCGGCCCGTTAGGCTAACCTCCTCGTAGGGTTGCGTTACCCGACGCCCAATCGCGCTCAGGGGGCCGGTCGGCAACCAAGCATCCACAGAGTCGGCACTAGCTGGAGCCGATCTGCTTCGGAATCACCGCCAGCCGCTTTTATAGTGAGCTCACCAACCAAATAGCTGCTGCCGGGGGCATCGGCTTGCCGTCGCACCGGCGCCTCAAAGCCAGTCATCGCTCGCCACGAGCTCCGCGACAATCCGCCTTCTCTCGTCGCTGGACTTGATTGACGGCTTCGGTGAGGACCTCATCCGCGATCTGACTCAGTGATATTGCAGCGCTGTGTTGTTCCAAGCTTCTCAATGGAATTGTGCGCCGAGCTGGAGCACTCTTTCACGGATTAAAGTGCCGAATAGTGCGAGTGACATCGCGAAGTTTGGACGAGGAGTTCCTGCGCGGAGCGCTCGCATGGGGGGTATTTAGCTAATTCGGATGACCGGCGCCCGGTAGCGTGGATCCGATTACGCGGGAAGCAGCGGGGGCGCTGGTCGGGTGGATGGATCAGACGCTGTCTCTGCCGCGCATGCGCGACTGGTTGAAGTTAGCAGGAGCGTGACTCGGCGCCGAAATCCCCACGCATACTCGGGGCGAGCGCTGTCCCTACCACGCGCCGCTAACTTCAAGAGTCATTGTACACCGAATAGCTGTCCAAAAGCTGACGAACCCGACGGCATGCATCCGGCGAAAGCGCCTGCGCGGGTTCATGCCCTGCTGCCTAGCACCCAGCCATCTGCCTAGTGGACGACCAACGTAAAATATCGTTAGCATAGACACATTCCATCCCCTCAGCGCGTCGTGCCGGACGCGGTCCTGTCGCCGCCAAGGAACGGTCACAAGCAAGTTGAGCCGGGGCCTGCCGCCGCGCACATGGATAGGCCGATAGGCCCATGGGCTGTATTCTTCGTCGACTGGCAGGCTACAGACCGCTCGCTGCAAAAAACCCTGACATTATCGCCAGGGTTTTGCATGCCATCGAGAATTTAAGGAGGCCGATCAGAAGTCCATACCGCCCATGCCGGGGGCCGCAGGCATTGCTGGACCAGCCGTAGCCTTCTTCGGCAGCTCGGCAACCATCGCTTCCGTCGTGATCAGCAGCCCGGCCACCGAAGAGGCGTTCTGGACCGCGATGCGCACGACCTTGGCCGGGTCAATGATACCCTTGGAAACGAGGTTGCTGTACTCGCCTGTCTGGGCGTCGAAACCAAAAGAGTACTGCTCGTTGTCGAGGACCTTGCCGACCACGATCGAACCGTCCTCGCCGGCGTTGATCGCGATCTGGCGGGCCGGCCAGGACAGCGCCTTACGCACAATCTCGACGCCGGTCTTCTGGTCGTCGTTCTCGGTGCGCAGACCCTTGAGCTGCTCGGAAGCACGGAGCAGGGCGACGCCGCCGCCCGGGACGATGCCTTCCTCGACCGCCGCGCGGGTCGCATGCATCGCGTCATCAACGCGATCCTTGCGCTCCTTCACCTCGACCTCGGTCGCGCCGCCGACGCGGATCACCGCGACGCCGCCAGCGAGCTTGGCGAGACGCTCCTGGAGCTTCTCACGGTCGTAGTCCGAGGTGGTCTCCTCGATCTGCGCCTTGATCTGGGCCACGCGCGCCTCGATGTCGGCCTTCTTGCCGGCGCCGTTGACGATCGTGGTGTTCTCCTTGTCGATCATCACCTTCTTGGCGCGGCCGAGCATGTTGAGCGTGACGTTCTCGAGCTTGATGCCGAGATCTTCCGAGATCGCCTGGCCGCCGGTCAGGATCGCGATGTCCTGCAGCATGGCCTTGCGGCGATCGCCGAAGCCCGGAGCCTTGACGGCCGCGACCTTCAGACCACCGCGCAGACGGTTCACGACCAGGGTCGCAAGCGCTTCGCCTTCGACGTCCTCGGCGACGATGACCAGCGGCTTGCCGGTCTGCACCACGGCCTCGAGCAGCGGCAGCAGCTCGTTCAGCGAGGAGAGCTTCTTCTCGTTGATGAGGATGTAGGCGTCGTCCATCTCAACGCGCATCTTGTCGGCGTTGGTGACGAAGTAGGGCGAGATGTAGCCGCGGTCGAACTGCATGCCCTCGACGACGTCAAGCTCGGTCTCGAGCGATTTGGCTTCTTCAACCGTGATGACACCCTCGTTGCCGACCTTCTTCACCGCGTCGGCGAGGAACTTGCCGATCTCCTGGTCGCCGTTTGCCGAAATTGCGCCGACCTGGGCGATCTCGTCGTTCGAGGTGACCTTCTTGGAGTTCTTCTGAAGGTCCGCAACCACAGCCTCGACCGCAAGGTCGATACCGCGCTTGAGGTCCATCGGGTTCATGCCGGCGGCAACCGACTTGGCGCCTTCTCGCACAATCGCAGCGGCCAGGACGGTCGCGGTGGTGGTACCGTCGCCAGCAGCATCCGCAGCCTTCGAAGCGACCTCACGCACCATCTGGGCACCCATGTTCTCGAACTTGTCGTCGAGCTCGATCTCCTTGGCGACGGCAACGCCGTCCTTGGTAATTCGAGGTGCGCCGAACGACTTGTCGAGCACGACGTTGCGGCCTTTCGGACCGAGCGTGACCTGCACGGCGTTGGCGAGAATGTCGACACCGCGCAGCATACGGTCCCGCGCGTTTACTCCGAACTTCACTTCTTTGGCTGACATAGAAAATTCCTTCAGTCCCTATTAAGTCATCCTTTGGCGCGCCCGATGGGCTCTCCTCAGGAGGGGTGAGCTTTGCTGTGAATTAGGCGGCTTTCTTCTTGGAGAAGACATCGGTGAGAACACCCATCACGTCGCTCTCCTTCATAATCAACAGGTCTTGCCCATCGATCTTGACCTCGGTGCCGGACCACTTGCCAAACAGCACGCGATCACCGACTTCGATGTCGATCGGAATTAGCTTGCCGCTATCATCGTGGCCGCCCGGGCCAACTGCAATGACTTCGCCCTGCGATGGCTTTTCTTTGGCTGTGTCGGGGATGATGATGCCGCCGGCGGTCTTCTCTTCTGCGTCGATACGCTTGACCACGACGCGGTCGTGAAGCGGACGGAATTTCATAGAGGTCTCCTGAGCGTCTGAACAAGTTGGAGTTAAGCACAATGTGACAAGCAGCCCGTAGCAAGAGTCAGGCCAGAAATGCGCTAAGCGATCTGCCCTTCCAGTTCCGCTGAAGCATTCAGCGGCTGCGCGTGTGTTGTCCAGAAGCAAACGCGTAGAGGTGCACCAGCCCGCCCGCTGTCGTGAAAATGACATTGCGTTTCTTCGAATACTGCTTTGATCCCGGGAACACTTCAACGCTGCTCCGGGGGCCGTTGGACAGTTCGAAAGACTGCGCGTGTTGGCGGCGGTGCCGGCATTGCACGTGATCGCCTGACGGCACCATCTAGCAGCTGTGGCGGACAAAGCGTGCGGTCCACAAGCGGTGTCCATCGGCGGCGCTCAAACCCTATTGAATTCACCCTGGTCATCGTGCCGGCAGCACTTGAAGAAATTTGCACGTGCCGCGAAAGCTTGATTGCGCCGGACATCGCGTACCGCTGTGCTTTCACGGTTGCGTTCCTCGCCTGCGTTTCCGCGGAAGAGAGTGCCGGGAGCTACTATCTGAGATGGCGGCCATGAGCCGAGAGCGCGCATTTTTGCGCAATTGTCATCGAGATGAGGGGCTGTTGCTATGCACGAGGGGCCACTCTACTCGGCACGTGCCATAGATCATATCCGGCAGGTGGCGCTTGAACGAAAGCGTTCTTTCGGCCGGCGAAAAGCCAGGACGGCGATCTAACTCACTGAGGCCGCATTTTCCGGCGATAGGGTCGAGAATTGCATCGCGAGGTGCTCGATAGACTCCCTCCTTTTGATGTCGATGGCATCCAAACAGCTGTCGAGGATCGAAGGGATTGGCGGATTTAAGAGCAATATACCTTGATATACGTTGTGCAGCTGCTTCCGGCGTGTGATCGACTTCCAAGTCAAAATTCATCCGATCTCCGCGCACCATGGAAGAGCATCTGTGTCATCCGTAGAAGTACATCAGCACATCGTCTCACTTCTGCAGAAGCCGAATCCCGTCATCCTGGATATTGGCTGCAATGATGGGACTGATACGCAAAAGTTCCTCGAGCTGTGCCCGCAACCCGAGCTTTACTGCTTTGAGCCCGACCCCCGAGCGATCGCGCGCTTCAAGAAGAAGCTTGGTCCATCCCTCAATAAGGTGAAGCTGCTAGAAATCGCCATCAGCGACCGAAACGGGACGATCGACTTCCATCCGAGTAATGCAGATGGGGATGCGAAAGATTGGGACCTGTCCGGCTCAATACGCCGCCCAAAGAACCATCTTACCGAGTATGATTGGGTCCGGTTTGATCGGCCTGTCTCGGTTGAAACACGGCGGCTGGACGACTGGTGCAGCGAAGCCAAATTGGACGGAGTCGATTTCATCTGGATGGACGTTCAGGGAGCCGAAGCCGACGTTATCGCCGGCGGCATGCGGACCTTGAGCAACACGCGCTTCATCTACACCGAATATAGTGATCGCGAGCTCTACGAAGGGCAGTTGAGCCTGCAAGCCATTCTTAGCTCATTGCCATCATTTGAAGTGGCGGCTCACTATCCGCGCGCAGTGGAAGGTGATGTATTGCTCAGGAATACGCGTGTCTAGCAGCTACTCAGATCTAGCGTCTCATTCATGCAGCGCCTGATCAGCGTACTCTGTGATGGCCGTAGCTGCACAACGGTGATCGTCAAGGCGGGCGGCTATCGTTAGCCCGATTGGTGTGCGGTTTCGAGCCGGCGTGAACGCCAGCCGGTCCATAGGGAGCGGCCAGCGCCATGGTAGTCAGCGGGTCCATCCGATCCTGAGGAGCTAAGGCCGTGGTGCCGTGGCGATCGAACAGCCGATGTAGCAGCAAGGCGTTCGCACATTCATGACGTCGCTTCGTCGGTTCCGCTCTACCGGCAGTCGCCAGGATCTACTGCCGATCACGCCAAACCATCGCGCGGCCTCATCGGCGCGCCCCAAACCGGTCTAGCTTGCTAATGTCACTCCATCCCAACGGCAGAGGGCTGGCTGTATTGGAGGGCTGACATGGGTCTCTTCAGCCGGAAGATGGCCGGTTAGGCGATGCGCGATCTCATGCGGCCGCAGCGTCTCTTCCGCGCCGTCGATGCCGATCCGCCAGCCGCGGCCAAGAGCCAGATTGATCCATCATTCCGATGGAGGTGCACGGTACGCTTCACATCAATGTCGTACTGCCCTTGCCAGTGTCGGCGTGCCGCATCGATAAGCGCAAGGTTGAGTGCCAGGATATTGCGCCGTGCAGTGCTGCACGGTGCGCCCAGGCGGCACAGCCCGTGAGAGTCGAGCCCCGTCGCTCGGTGATTTGGAAAGTTCGTGGGTTGCCGTTGCGCAGAAATTCAGGTCGATCCCGCTCGGCAATCCATTCGCGTGGCCTGTGGTTTGCCCGCGCCTGATCCCTTTACTTCATGGAAAGCCGGGCTGTATTGCAGTTCCGAGCAGGGCGAGGCCAGCACTCTGAAGCGTTCCCTCGTTTAAAGCTGCGTGCTGGGCAACCACGAAGCTGTCGCACATGGCGCGTGCTAGGTTGCTGCTGGTATAGAGCGCCTCAGTTCCAGCAAGACCGCTCGAGATCCTGCAGACCTCAGCGCCCTGCCGCGCGGCGTTCGTCGCGGCGAGCCGCACTTGCATCGTGGTGCTCAGATTTACCCCGCCCGTGAGCGCTTGCTTCCACAGCTCTTCCGTGGCCTCGTAAAAGAAGGAACGAGCGGAACGTAGCATAGATTCGGCTTTGGCGATTTCAAGTTGGACATAGCCGCGCTCAGCCATCACGGGCGCTCCAGTGATCGAGGCGCGGCTTCCGGCCATGGCGATCACCTCGTCTATTGCGGCTCGCGCAATCCCGATGCCGACGACCGCATGCGCCTGCGCAGCGAAAGCGACGGACGGATAACGATAGATCGGCCCATCAAGTGTTGCCGGACCGCCGCGGATCAAGGTCCATTGCTCTGGCACAATGACGTCGCTGACGACAACGTCGTGGCTTCCGGTGCCTCGTAGTCCGATGACGTCCCAATTGGGCCGGATTGTCACCTTCTCTGCCGGAATCACCGCTACACGCGGGAGGTCTCCGGCCGGATCGTCTTCCAGTTTTATACCAACTCCTATCAAATCCGCCCCGGGCGAGCCGCTAGCGAATGGCCACACGCCGTTCACGACAAATCCGCCGGCGCATCGCCTGGCGGGCTGGAGCGGGAAGAGCGCACCCGCCAATACGACGTCAGGTCCATTGGCGTACACTTTTCGAAGCGTGTCGTCCGGAAGAGCAGCGAGGTAGCGAGCTCCATCCCCGAAGCTGGCGACCCAACCGGCGGATCCGTCGGCCTCGGAGATGCGCTCGATCTGGCGGCAAAATTCGGCTGGTGTTCGCTCCTCGCCGCCGAATCGCTTCGCGACCATAGCCCGATAGATACCGATGCGCCTGAAGCCGTCGATGATCTCTTTTGGAATTTCCTGCGCGGGGCCAAACTCGTTGCGACGCGCACGGATCTCGACAAGTAGCGGCGACAGATTATCCCAGGTCGCAGCCGCGGTGTGGGATACAGGACATTGCTTTTCGGGTGAAGCGTTCATAGATCGTCCTCCGCGTCTTGTGCCGACCATGGTCGTGCGTCAGCCATTGACTGCGCACGGGGCGAAGCTGGGTGATACGATACCGGCTGGAGGACATTCTCAGAGCTGTCGCAGTTGATATCGCTTGCATGAGATTGCGCACGGTAGCTTCCCAATTTAAGGGCCGGGAAGCCAGACTGAGATGTAGCTGTTGCCGTTGCATGGAGGCTGGCCGGCAAAACAGCCGGTAGACGGCGGCGCGACATCGGCCCGTGGTTGCCGGGCTGGATCTCCGGCGGCTGGTCGGGGGGGCATGCGATGTCATGTCTTCTCCATGGACGTGTGCTCATACGTCGGACAAGCCGGGTCGAGCCAAGTTTGGAGTTCCTGAGCTATGCTCGGGAGGGCGCTCAAGCCTGCGACTTAGTTTTCCATCGTCTCAGCAATCGGCGTGCCATTAAGCATGTCTGCCGGCCTTGTCCGAATCTCGCGAGATCATTCCGCCGCGCCGTGCCACACATGCTCGTGTCTTCGTGTATACTTTCCGCCAATGTCATTGACTCAACAAGCCGCAAGCAAACCGACAGAAGCGGACCTCGATCGCCGACCGGCCAGATTCAACGTTAGTGCCAAAATTAAGACCCGCTCCGATCTCCCGATGCTACCAACAGCCCAATAGCTGTTCGTGCGACTGCGGGGAGCGCCTGGTTAGAAGCGGACCTCCAGACAGCTGGTGTTCAGCAAACGCACGGAGCTCAAGACGCTGAATTACGCGATCAAATCTGTTCGAGGCACTGCAAGAGTACCCGGCTCATGCAAGCAAAGACAAGGCGCGCTTCGAAGAGGCCCCGGGGAGCTTAGGAGGCTCGTTGCAGCACACGAGCCGTCTACCTTCTGTCCTACAGGACGCAAGAAATTCGGGCAGAATTCTGACCTGTCGACCTCTTTTGCAGCCGCCGGCGCCTCCCTCTTCGGCGGTTTTCCAATGCTGAGATTTTGGCCGAGCTTGCCAAATTCGCGCAGCATGCCTGCGCCACGAGCGTTACGACTGATGAGGGATCCACGTTCTGAAGCTAGTCTTCTGTTTCCTACTGAGCGACGCCGTGGTTGAAGAGCTTGCTTGCCAAATCTATCGGTTGTTAGATGATTTCTGGCTGGCAGACGCGGTGCGCAACATTTGAATCATTGTTCTGGTATTCGCCTGGGCGGACAAATCTGGCACAACTTACTGTGTCCGCAGCGACTAACAACCTGATGGGTTTCGCGTACACGCTATGCAATTTGCGAGCTGCCAGTTTCGTCTCGTGTCGAACTCGTTATGGAGGACGGATAGTAAATTGTCCAAAGCGGGCGGGTCGCGCGACTGTGTGCAATATCAGGCAGCGCATGCGAGATCGTGGTGAAAACAACCATGCTTTCAACGGCCTTATCATTGCGGGCCGGGTCCTTGGCGGCGAACGAGACTATCATAACGAATGATGGCAGTCCTGCTGGTTGTTCTATGTGATCTGCAGCCCTGGCTGAGCTTGGTGATAAAGCAACACCATTCATGGCGTGCTCGATCGGAGCTAGAAGATCTCAGGATCGTCGCCGGCTCTGGAGTTCACAGCCAGGCAATGCGCTTCATCGCTATCTGCTACCGGAACCACGCTATTGGGTTTGCAACTCAATATGGAGGCATGAACGCTGTCGGACGCGTTAGGTGCGTTTCTTGATGCTCGCCGCGTGTTGCTAACATGAGTAGGTAGAACATGAGGAGAATCAAGACGCCACGCATACCGAAGGACTTCCCGAAGTGATCATTATTATGGAGCGGATGGTATCCGGGGCATTTGTCGCAGACGGTGGACCAAACAGCGGAACGGAAGGGCCGTATCACACGGCAGATGATTCGCCTCGGGTGTGAATGTGCTAGCGTCAGCTGACAATATCGACCTTACCGGTGCCGATCCGATACAGGCCTCCGACGACTTTCAGCCGGTTCTGCTCAACTGCAGCCGTCAGAATCGGGCCCGTCGATCTGAGTTTGTTCACATTGTCGATCACATTTTTTCGGGTTGCGTGGGCGGATATATCGCCGGCTTGCCCTAGAGATGCGTTCACCGCGGGAGCAAGTGCGGTCACCAGGGATGAAATGTGCCCTGGCGGCGGCTTATCTTGATGGAGCGACTTGATCGTAGCGTCTATCGCGCCGCAATGATCGTGGCCTAGTACGAGGATTAGCGGCGTGTTCAGTACTGCGACCGCATATTCCATACTGGCGAGCGTATCATCATTAGCGAAGTTGCCGGCGACGCGGCAGACAAACAGATCACCGAGCCCGCTGTCGAACACAAGTTCGGGCGCCACGCGAGAGTCGGCGCAGCTCAAAACCGCCGCATATGGATTTTGGCCTTCGACCAAAGCCGAACGCTCGCGCCTGAAATCGTCGGCTCGCGATGTACCCTGGACATAACGATCGTTTCCCATCAGCAGCCGCTTCAGGGCAGCATCTGGCGACAGCAGGTTATCTGGCTTGGGCGTGCCTTTTGCTTCCCTTGCATCGGCAATTTTATTGCCGAATCGTAGGAAAACTGTCGAAGCAGCAAACAACAACAGCGAACGGCGCGAACGCGCAGTGCTGGTTAAATGGTTCATATTTGGAGAATTGGCTGCATGCATGTGTCGCCTCATCGCACGGCCTTACGCCACCCGGTGGCTTCGGCTTCCGCTTCGCTACAAAGCCAGCGTTCGCTGCGCTTCTTCGTCATATCGATTAGTTCGTAGCTGGCTTGCCCTGGCAGGTGATAAATCCGCTCGCCGCTGCGCTCGACAGTGCCTTTTATCAGGCACTCGGGGGACGGTGGTTCCGACAGCAGGACTGATCCGAGCAGTACTTCCTGCGCGTCGATCGGAACCGACCACGCGCCGATGATCATCGTGCCCTTATTGCGGCGAGGCCAGTCCCACGGAGCGATGAACGCTCCCGACCACAGTCCGGCATGGGCTGTGCTTGCCGACAACTCATAGACAGCGTGAGATGCAGCAGCCGATAGTGCCCAGCCCGAGCGTACCATCCAGACATTCACATTCTCGCCTTCGATGAAGCAGTTACCGAGGGCTCGTCTGTACTCATCGACTCTCTGGGTGTGACAATCCCAGGTTCGCCCATTTGAATGCTTGATAAGCTCGTCGCGAGCAGCTACGCCGCAGGCCCATTTGCGACCGTTGGTGTCGAGACAAATCTGGTCCGTCTCAGGAGCTTCGATGCCTGAGAGCCGAACGTTGGTTTTCTCGATCTCGATCGTATTGCCGTCGAGGATGCGCGGAGCACCGCTGAGCGTCGCGGCGCAGACCGGAGATGTGACGAGAGCGAGCAATGCGAACATAATTCCGCGGTTCACCGACAATAACCTTTCGCTCCTGATCCACGTTTCACGCACGATACGGTGCCGATACATTCGACTGCTTGACAGCATTATGTGCGTTATTCCGCCGGCATTTCCGAGCGCTCTATGAGCGCTTCGCCGGAACGCGAACCTACGGCCTGACGCTGCGTAAGGATCAAGTGATTTCTTCGGGGCGGGCGGCGGTATTCTTCGAGCATCGGCTCTCTCACTAGGACCGCGCTGTACCCTCCACCTGAGGGGGAAATCCTCGCGGGCGGGCCGAACGGGCGATGCTGAACAAACCCGAACCCCGGAATGTTGTGTTTTGCAAAAAAGGAGACCGACTATGAAGCGCCGGCGCTCGCGGTGGAGTCAGGCGTTGAGGAGCAACCTTGTTCTGGTCGGCCACGGCTCCCAGCGGCAATCTTGCCGCTGCCGACGGTTCTGCGATGAAATTTCGCATTTCACACGAAAAGATGTGAAAAATCTTGTCTGGCTCGCTCTGACCGATTTAGAAGAAGACGCAATGGAGTTCAGCGTAGACGCCCGCGCATAACTTAGCTCCTTGCGCGAGCAAACCGCGCAAATCCGATGCCTTTTCCGCCCGGCAGGATGATCGTTGATGTCGACCAGGGCAGGTGGAGCACAGTTATAGAAGTGTTTTCCATGCTTCGAAATCCGGATCTATGACGTGCAGACGAATGGGTGCCAGATAAGCTAGGGCCGAGCCAGTCTGGTCCTCGACGTTCTTGCGTACGGCTCTGAGCTTCCCGGTCTGCACGCTCCGAAATGCGCAAGCGCCCAGCGGTATGCTGGGTTGCTACCGGTGAACGGTTTCCGGTAACTTCCTCGCCGGCTTCGTCTCAGCACTCATTTCCTGGTGCCTTCGACGTTGCTACGCAAACTGATGTCCTCACACCGGGTGGAGTGAAGGCGGGAAAACCACATCTCGCAAGCTCGTGCGCGCCGCTGACACTAGGCGGAACAAACGGAATCGCGCGGCCCGACCTTCTTGCGACGGGACGGACTGCTGCGAGAAAGGCACCCGGACCGTTGCGGATGCTAAAACAAAGCAAGTGTAGAGCGCGTATGTCTTGCAATAGGTTCGAGGCGCTCCGCCACTGCGGCAAGATGTTGCTCTGCGGCGGTTTACTCAGGCCTTGGCTCTCCTAAGTCTTCCTCTTCTTTTGGCTCGGTGCGTTGGAACCAGGAGCCAGGGGGAAATTTCGCGATGCGTTTGGCAAAGGAGGATTGTGGCTCCCAATCCTGTCCTTCTCTCTTCTCGAAAGTGATGACCCCGTTGTGTGTAAAATAACGTGGTCCTTGGATACTACAATTCACCAAGAGCAGAACGCGCCACACGCCACCCTTCTCGGCCGGTTTATCATTCCGCTTCGGTAAGTAGTCCACTCCAACTGGTTCAATGATAGTGCAGCGGCCCTGCCGCAGAAGATCGCCGAGCCGGCCTTGCGGGGTAGTCACAAAGTTGAAGTTGGCCGGATCATGCAGAAAGCGAAGATTTGCGTCCCTTTCGCCATCTGCGACTTCACTGGCGATTAGGGAGAGCGCCAGGGCGCGCCAGCCCAATTCCATCGGCTTCGCATAAGTCGACGCAAGTTCAAGCGTGCCGTCGAGGGCGATCTTCCAGGCGATAACGTACTGTTCGTCCGATTTGTTGTCCCGGTGTCTGGTCCACGAAACCAAAATAAAGTCGTTTTGGCCAAGTTCAACAACGCCCCACATTTGAGGCACGAACTGTGCCACCTTCGAGACATTGGAGATAATTTGTTCTATCGTCTCACCATCTTGCGCTCGCCAAGTTGACTTCAGTCGTTCGACAAGGGGACTGTCGCTGGCCCGAATATTATTGCTCATGGCAGCCGGCCAGGCGAGGCAGATTAAAAATCCGACCACGCTAAGCCATAGCGCGGGTCTTCCAGGCATTCTCTTCATAACCCTCGGCCTATCGCGTTTCATCCAAATATCTTGTGAAGCAGGCAACCTCGAACCTGCTATGCCATCGCAAGAAGTTTACGGGGATGCACCCGCTAGCTGTCCCGCGCGAGCAGGCGCTCCCCTCTATGTCATGCGCAGCTAACTTCCCCGGCAGCGACTGCGTCAATTGGCTGAGCTGGACCTGCCCAGAGGAGGAGACTGGGCATTCCGAGGGTCTGCATTCTTCGTGCCAGGCAATAGGCGGAAAATTTCACGGAGTTTGTGTCACTCTTGTCGACTTTCCGACCTTTGCATGTTTTCGATGTTTCTGTTTGGCGTATCCGCCGCAGCTTGTGCATCCATGTCCCGCACCGGATATTTAGCAGAAGAGTTGAACGCCTCGATGCCGGATGCCTGTGGACGGAAGTGGGTTTGCCGCCATTGAGCTGTGTGGTTCGCTATCGTGCCGCCCGCGTTCGAGCTGCGTGATTGCCAAGCACCAAGCCGGCTTGATCCCAGCTCTGAAGTCTGGGTGGCACGCAAATCAACCCCTCGCCAGTTGCTAAATTTCGCCACGTGCCTTGGCCTATTCGCCGCAGATCCTTTAGTTGAGCGAAGAGCTGGCTAGCTGAGGTGCTGGGCGAACCTCTGGAAATCGCAAAGCCGCATTGAAAGCGCTCTGATATAACGTCGGTACTCCCGCCGGCAGGCTGCTTCTGTCCCTTTCATCAATTTAGCGTGCGGCTCCGCCTCAAGGCAGCTCCGATGCTTATCCGGCATCTGAGAAGGATATGTCTGATTATGACATCTCTGATGAGAGAATGTTTCTAGATGGTGAAGTCACAGAGATGCACGGTCATTCGGCTAGCGGATGTCGCAGATTAGCTTGCACATAATCTGAGAGGTTGACGGAAGAGTTCTCCTGCCGATAATCCAAGTCGTCGAGGTTCTCCGGTTCCCATTGATCCGGAGCTAAGAGGGAAGCCGGTGCAAATGCCGGCTCTGCCCCCGCAACTGTGAGCGGCGAGCCGCTGTCCGACGATGTCGCTGAAGCCTGCACGGCTTCGGGAAGGCCGGACAGCAGCGATGACCAGCAAGCCAGGAGACCGGCCCCGACAATATATTGGTCCACGGGCGGGGTGTCTCGGTGGTGCGCCAAGCAGCCGTCGCACGCGCGACTTCTCCTGCCTGCGTCCGCCATGGCCTTTGTCCCCAACAGGGGTTAACGCTATGTCTCCTCTCTCTCTTCCAGTTGCTACGCTCGGAACGCCACGCATCGGCCCAAGGCGTGAGCTCAAGCTCGCTCTAGAAAGCTACTGGGCTGGAAAGATTAGTGAACAGCAGTTGCACGAAGACGCATTCGGCCTACGCGCAGCGAACTGGGCTCGTCAAAAATCGCTCGGCGTCACGATCATTCCGTCAAACGACTTCTCGCTGTATGATCAGGTGCTCGATACAAGCGTCATGGTTGGCGCAATCCCGGAGATCTACGCCGCGAACGGAGAATCCGTTTCGCTCCAAACGTACTTCGCCATGGCCCGCGGATCGCAATGCGGCGAGCAGGATGCGAGTTGCGCCCAGAGCCCGCGGGGATCTGGCGTGCCCGCGCAGGAAATGACCAAGTGGTTCGATACCAACTACCACTACATGGTTCCTGAGTTTTACCGGGGACAGGCGTTCAGACTGTGCTCTCGCAAACCCGTCGAAGAGTATGAGGAAGCGAGGGCTCTTGGCTTTCAGACCCGCCCTGTCCTGATCGGGCCGGTCACATTTTTAAAGCTCGGCAAGAGTACCGATAGTGCGTTCCAGCCCCTCTCTCTCCTCGATGATCTGATACCCGTCTATATCGACCTTCTGCATGAATTAGCCAAACGAGGGGCAAGTTGGGTTCAGTTTGACGAGCCCTGCCTGGTCCTTGATCTGGATGAGGCGGCGCGAAATTCGTTGCTGCACGCCTATAACCGGTTCGCAAAGGAGGGACCCGCTATCAAGATCATGCTTGCGAGCTATTTCGGCGCCCTAGGCGACAATCTGGATACTGCCTTGAGCCTGCCAATTTCCGGTCTGCACGTCGATTTGGTTCGAGCGCCAGAACTATTGGATCAGATCGTTGCTGACGGCCGAAGTGATCTCGTCATGTCGCTCGGTGTCATCGACGGCCGGAATGTGTGGCGGTCGAACTTGCCGTCGCTCCGTCAGCGGCTGAAGCCCTCGATTGCGAAGCTTGGCAGGCACCGTGTACAGCTCGCTCCATCCTGCTCGCTGCTTCACGTGCCGGTCGATGTTGAACTCGAGACCGGGCTCGCGTCCGACGTCAAGAGCTGGCTTGCTTTCTCGGTTCAGAAGATGCGTGAGCTTGCGATCCTGGCGCGGGTACTCGCAGGCGACCAGAATGTTGGGCTAGCTCTTGCCGAGTCGGAATGCGCTGCGACTGCCCGCCGGACCTCGCCGAAGATCCATAATGCCAACGTCGCTGTCCGAATGAGGGCGATCGATCAGACGATGCGCCAGCGCGCCACCCCGTTTGCCCGTCGTTCCGAGATCCAAAGGGAACGCTTTGGACTACCGGCTTTTCCCACCACGACGATAGGATCGTTTCCGCAGACCACAGCGGTGCGAAATGCTCGCGCGGCGCATGCGCGAGGTGCGATGAGCGAGGAGCAATACGACAGGTTCCTCAAAGAGGAGATAGCCCGCGCCGTACGTTGGCAGGAGGACATCGGTCTTGACGTCCTCGTTCATGGCGAATTCGAGCGTAATGACATGGTGCAGTACTTCAGCGAGCAACTCGCCGGCTTCGCATTTACAAGGAATGGATGGGTTCAGTCCTATGGTTCGCGCTGCGTTAGGCCCCCGATCCTGTTTGGCGATGTAGTGCGGCCGAAGCCGATCACCGTGGAATGGTGGCGCTACGCGCAATCACTAACTAGTAAGCCGATGAAGGCGATGTTGACCGGACCGGTGACGATCCTGAACTGGTCGTTTGTTCGCGATGATATTCCTAGAAGCGAGGTCTGCCGTCAGCTTGCGCTCGCGATGCGCGATGAAGTCCGCGATCTCGAGAATGCCGGTGCGGCGATGATACAGATCGACGAAGCTGCACTTCGCGAAGGATTGCCATTGCGCCGGTCGGACTGGAAGGCATATCTCGATTGGGCCGGAGATTGCTTCCGCATCTGCTCATCGGGCGTTACCGATCAAACGCAAATCCATACACATATGTGCTACTCAGAGTTTAACGACATCATCGGTGCGATCGCTGCAATGGATGCGGATGTCATTTCAATCGAGACGTCGCGATCGAAAATGGAGCTGCTGGATGCGTTCAGGAGGTACGAATATCCAAATCAAATCGGACCGGGCGTGTACGACATTCACTCTCCGCGCGTTCCCGAGACGGACGAAATGAAGGAGCTGATCGTGCTAGCTCGGACGCGCTTGCAGGATTCTCAGCTCTGGGTCAATCCGGACTGCGGCCTAAAAACGCGCAAATGGGAGGAGGTTCGGCCTGCGCTCGCCAACATGGTCGCTGCCGCGCGCGAACTGCGCGCTGCATCCGATCCGCAAATCCGTTGATCCCGAGCTCCGGTCTGTTCTCGACAAAGCTAATTGGGTTATGGTGATTTACGCTTTCCACATTATCGAGGCTATCCTTGCCGCTGACAAAATGCCCGGTCCACTTCGTGGACCGGGGAAGGTACGGTCTCGGAGAAAAGATGGTGACGCGTTACGCTAGTTTCGTCGGCCGCGGGAGAATTGCCGGCTGCTCGATCAAGGCGACGACATTCGCCGAAAATCTGCGACCCATTCAAGCAGAAGTGCCGCAGCTCAATCATGCCATGGTACGCGGCCGTCTAGGCTGTGATTTGTCGCTCATGGGCACGTTGGCAACGGCCGCGACAGCAATGAGAAAACTAATGCTTGACGGACACCGCAAGGCACCGGCGCGGATTCGGTCCGCTCGGAGATGCCGTCAGGCTCCCTCAATCAATCCACGCTAGATAGTTTCCGAAGAGAGGACGTCAAAGGCACTCCGTACCCCAACTCACGCCAATCCATTTGGAATAACGGCTATCCGGGCCAGATACGCCAATGCGTTGGCCGCACAGCGATTTGCTCTCCGGTATTCGCGTTGATCCATCCGCCGAAGATCCGGCGGCAAGGAAAGACCACCCGGTGAATTGAATTACCCTCGATCACGGCAATCTCCAGATCCTGATCGAAGGGCGGCGCCTTTCCAAGCTGCTCCCATGTCAGATCATTAGATGCTGGGCGGTGTTCATAGCTGCGGGGTGACAAATTCAGATAACCTTGTTAACACCGCGCACATCGCTTGGGTTCTGCGCGGACGGGCCCAAGCCGATAACGTTCGGATGGCCCGCGTTCTCGATCGCGTCAGCCGCGGCGGAGGGCTATCGGCCATGCGCTGTTGTGACGAAACATGATCCGCTCGCGAACTGAAATATTTAGATCTGCGCCACGAAACGACATCTGAGCTTTGGTCGAATTGATTTGGATCAGCTCAAGGCCTCGGCCGTTGATATTTGTAGCTGTGCTGCACAAGTTAGACTGGACTCCAGCTCCAGTAATCCGGCCCGGAGCAGGGTAAATGGTCCGGCCGTCTGTCATATCACGTCCCTTGTTGGTGAGACACATCTCCTTATCCTCCGGCGTCATCGTGTTGGTTGTGTGTGGGGGGCCTCCCTCACGCGCGCATTTTCTTAACACCGTTAGATGGGCGGCATCGCTCTGAGCCCATAGCAGGGCCGTCCCGCAGGCCGATAAAGTAGATGCCGTCGCAAGTCGGCGCAATTTATCATGTGGCCGGTCATTGGCCGCCGCGCGGCTGCGGCTGCGTCTGGTAGCAGTCCTAGGAACGGCAGCGGGTACCCGGGCAAGAAAGCATCATGGGCGTCAAGCATTTCGGTCCGCCGTGCGTCTGACCTTACTAGAAGACCACTTCTATCAGAGGCAGCCGCTGCAGCATTGATGCTTGTCAAAAAGTTGTGCGCGTCCGGGATCGGAGGCTCGTGACCGCTACCAGCCGCAGACGCTCGTCGACATGTTCCGAACTCGCGCTTCAGCCAGCGCCTCGCGTTCTCTGCAACAGACCAACGCGTTGAATTGAGGTGCAACCCACGCCCATGGCTAGGACAACTTTTCGCCATTGCTCCGTGCACGCCGACGGTCAATTGATGCTTCGCCTTTCACTCGGTCGCCTTGCCGGGCGCTGATAGACCTTAAGCTCCGGCGCTGAAGTCCTGGACCGGGCTTATCGAAACGTGGGCTAGGACAAGCGTGATGAGCGGCTTCTGCAATCGCGTCTTCAGGTGGACCGCCGATGCAAGTTCGGGGTTCTTGGTGCCCAGCGATCGCTTGCGCGCATAGCCGCCGGCGCATGGCAGAAATCAGCCCGCGATAAGCCTGCACTTGCGGCAGTCGTTCACAAGACTATCGCGGACAACTCGTAAAGTTCACGGCGGACTTTCTTGGCCTATCTTCGGAGGATCAGACAGACCTCTTGGGATGCTCCTTGAGGCAAATCAAATACTCCCCGCGCGAATGGCAGAATAGTGGATAAGCAAACCACACAAAGAGAGGGGGCATGCCTTCATTTAGCGTCCGGTTTATGAAGATCGTTTGCGACGATGCCGGCGGCGAGCATCGTGCGTGCCAGGCAGCATTCAAGGTCGATGCCGCCTCGCTGAGTGCTGCTGCTCAGCAGGCGGAGACCGATTTCTGCCGGCAAAGGCGGGTCCGCGATTGGACAATCTTCGCCGATGTACTGGAGCTTCGAACACCGCCTGCATGAGCCAATCCGTCCACATCATCTTCGAGCATTCCGCGAGGACGAGCTCTCCTGAGTTGCAAGGGCGTCGCACTTTCCGGGTTTCCAAGGAAGTTTAAGGTCTTCAACTCCGGCCAATGCTCTCAGTTCACGCCCGTGACATTCACCGGCGTCCTCGCCAGTCATGGTATTCTTCGGCTATGGCATCCGGCGCGACGACGTGTTCGTCGAGCATGCCTACGACATTGTGTCCGGCTCCGCGTTTCAATCGGATGAGACTTTGCCCTTTTACAGTGACCGGCGTCCACTTCGAACCTTGGCAGCGGTGCTCCGCATCAGCCTTACTTCCGCCCGCTGCCATTCCGTGCGGTAGCCTTACTGTGGCAAACGTTCCAATTATACAATTTGAACCACGCCGGCAGCCGTATATGGAATCCCGAAGGGACGGCAAATACGTCATCCGCCGGCGAACCTGCCAGGTCAGATAGGTTGAATTCGTGGTGTAGAGCACGTATCCGGCAATGGTGTAGAGCGCATCTGACCAGCCGGCCAAGGCGGGATCATCCCAGTGGGTAGAGAACAGACGATCGCGCTGCTCCGCGTCTGTCCTCTGCGGCAGCGGGCACACAAGCTGGCACGCGGGTCCGCCATCGGATCAAGGACCGCTACCTGGACGAACTGAATGAGGACGTCGAAGGAATTGTGAACACGTTGCGGAAGCTTAACGTGACCGTGCATCGACCGATGACACTCGATGCGTCCACCGTGGAGGTTCGCACCCTTGCTTGGTTGGCCGCAGTCGTGCCGCCGCTCAATGTCCGCGACATAGCGTTAGTGGTTGGAGACGAATTGATCGAGACCCCTCCTATGCTCCGCTCACGATACTTCGAGACGCAATTTCTCAAGCCAATCTTCGCGTCCTATTTCGACCGAGGCGCGCGATGGTCAGTGATGCCGCGCCCGTTGATGACTAACCGTTCATTTGACCGCTCCTACGCCCTGTCAACGACCGGTGGTCCAACGGAACCGATCCACCATCCCGGAACACATCCCTATGACGTTGGCCTCGAGATGATGTGGGACGGTGCGCAGTGTTTGCGTGTTGGACGCGACCTCGTCGTAAATATCGCTACCAAGAATCACGCGATGCCATGTGATTGGCTTGAGCGCCATTTGCAAGGACGATTTCGGATCCACCGTGCCTACAAGCTCTGCGATAGCCATATTGATAGTATGGTCATAGCGCTTGCGCCGGGGCCGCTGCTCGTGCGGTCTCGCGAGGTGGCGGACTATTTGCCAGAAGCAATGCGCAACTGGGACATGATAGTAGCGCCCGAGCCAACCAAAAATAGTTTTCCGGCTTACAACGACGACGATCTGCTGTTGTCCAGTCTTTACATTGATGTCAACGTCCTCTCGGTCGCTCCTGACGTCGTCTTAGTCAACGACGCCTGCCCCGAGCTGGCTCGGATCCTTGAACAGTTCAGCTTTCAGGTTGTCCCGGTTCGGCGCCGCCATAGACGGATCTTCGGCGGTGGGTTCCATTGCGTTACTCTCGACACGGTTCGCGAAGGCGGGCCGGAGGATTACTTCAGCTAGTACCGACGATCGTCTGCTTTCCGGGCAACGATCTGCTAAGCCGCTGCTTTGGGAGCCTCATACCTGGCGAAGCTTATGCTGCATCAGCTAGTTGGAGAAAAATCGTAGCGTAGGCTGGCATTGCCGTAGTTGAGCCACCTAGATAGACTCTCCGCCGCGTTTGAGGTCGACATTGACGGGTGCCTCTCCGGGCGCCGTAAGTCGGGACGTGCACACGCTCACATCTTGCGGCACCATTGTGCGCGTGACCGTCTTCCCTTATCAGGACGGGAGCTTTTGAATGTCATTTGATCGTCCAGTGACTTAAAGGAAACTGTTGCTTCGATGTCACCAGATCGGTGAACAGCCGATCTACGCTTGTGCGAAAAAGAGCCACCACATGTTCGATATCTATTTGAACCAAAGAAACGATCTTTTGGTCGTGCCGAGAGGCTTTGCGATCCCCGCGGGATTGGGCGGGAATTGGAAACGAAAGAAGCGGGCGGTTCGTTTCGTGAGCGACGTCATTCGTCAGGATGTACAACGGCGTGGCTACTACCGACGTCGTTTGATCTCAAGTCGGTCGAAGTCGGCAGTCGAGACCACCTCACGCTCCTAGTCAACGCAGCTATCTAATGCTGAACCGTTCTTCGGAAGAGTCCTGGCAAGATGCAGTCGAAAAGCGTTGCTTACCGCGGCGACGGCAGGCGGGTGTCGTGCAATCGGCTTTAGGAGGAAGCTCTCTTTTGAAAAGCGGCTCGCAGCTCTGGAGCTTACCTCAAAATATGTAATATGGGCTTTTCCTTAAGTCGATGGCGTGCGCGAGTTTTCAGTTGTCGATACTGAAGATACTCGCCTGCAGCCGCACGGTCTGGCGAGTATCGAAGTCGTTAAGCAGCATTTGGCTATCTATTTTAGCAGCGGCCCGGAGTGGACGGACCGTATGAAGCGGATTGCGAGCCGCGCGACCCCACTCGATGTTTTCGGCCAAAAGCTGATCGAGCGGAAGGCCGGGTGCTGGATTATCACCGAAGAGGGAAGAGAGTACTTGAGGCGCTCGAAAACTTAGATCGGGGTACTATGCAGGCGCAGGTTGAGCGAGAGATCGCGCAAGAGCCGAAAGCTGAGCTGCCGCTCCCTTTGGTTTCTCGGCTGGAAGCGAACACGGGCAGAAAGCGTCCCACGGCATGCGATTGAGCCGACGTAAACCGATGTCGACGTGGAGGAAAGCCGCTTGAACCCTTGCTGGTGGTGATGCAGTTCGACTGGATTGCGAAGTTCAATCTAGAAACAGTGTCGTTGTAATCAGTGTTGTGGAGTCGTTGAACGCGACCAAAGATATTGACCTGAGGGACGAAGGATTTGGCCTCTTCGTGCACATCAGTGTCATCGAGACGGTCGGCTAAACTGATTTCCCGGAAGGCATCCGGGTCAAATACGAGAAGGGGACCAAGAACCCCATGTATTGGTTGGCGAAGGCAGCCGACGAAGGTCTCTGCTCGTCTTTAAGCGGTCTACGCCTGTGGTGTCCTGATCGGCGGTGGACGCCAGTCGTGCTGGATTTTCAGCAAATTTCTTATCCCGAAAATTGGGCATGATCCATCAAGCGGCGGCGCTCTTTGCGCGAGTTGAATACGACCAAAAGCGAACTTGACAAAGAGCGCGTGATCAAAGGTGAGTGTGCCTTTAATCATTCTCGTCAGCCACCTCTCTAAGCAATATCGCGGAGACACAACATCTTTCCGTTCTCTGGGCGCACCTCCTTATTTGGACCTGTTGATCTCTATCGCGATTTGGCTCTCGCTTATTCGAGAGCGTGTCGGTTGTTTAGCTCCGGATATAAAGGCGTCGATTGGAACGCTATCAGAACGCGACGTGCGTATGAAGTTTACAATTGCGCAGCTGCAACAGTGCAGACACCTCGCTTCGGAAGACATGCCAAAGCTTACACTTGGCGCGATGTCCTATAATATTGTCTATTTTTTTACCGTCGTCGCGCCGAGAAAACTATGTTACAAGCCGCTCCGCTAAAAAGGAGCATTCATCGTGAAGAAAGCAACTAAGAAAAGCGTTAAGCGGCGCGAATGGACGAAGGCAGATATCAAGGAGCTCAAAGTCCACTCGAAGGCCAGGACCCCGGTGATAAAAATAGCAAAGATGACCAAACGCAGTGTCGGTGCGCTCCGCCAGAAGGCCTTAAATCTTGGAATCGGACTCGGACATCAGCGGTAGCTTGGGCCGCGCTGGTACTTGCACGGTAGGGCGGCTCGCAGGCCGCCCTCAGTGCCCATAGAAGGTTCTCTAGCAAATTGGGTTTGCCGATTCGCGCTGAGGGGTTTTTTGGATGGCGTTTCAATGTGGCGGTGGGGCTCCAGCATCCTCATTGATGGACTTTGTTAGAAAGTGTTGGTCTAAAAGGTTATGTCCGGTCGTGATTCATAATCGGCATTGAAGACATTGTCTTGCTCGTAGCCCTACCAAGGATGTTCCACATGAACGGCGGAAAAATCTCGTCTTCGTGAGTAGAGACGCGGCCAAGCGCGCTTGCTGATCGCGTTATCCCGTGGCATGTTGGATCAGGTCCGTCATTCAGCCTCCTTAGCCCCTGTCAGGGGAAGAGCGACGTTGCGGATCCGCTAACCCAAATACTTCGTGCGGCTTGGACGATTGCGCTTGTCGAAAGAAAGTTGGCCGGAGCTATAATCCAATGTGTTGACCGGCTAGCCGCGGCGCTCACTCAAGTGTGACCCCCGCGATATGACCTGATTCTTTGCAGCACTCCGCTCATATCCCGAAATGTCTTGGAGTATGCCGAGAATCAGCGAGGTGCAGTCGCATTTACATACGTAGCAACCTGCCATGTGCTCGCGCGGTCTTCGGCAAACGTCCGTATAGTTCTTTCCAACCTTCCTACATCCGAGTCAATCTTGCTGCAATTGAGCAGTTGCTTAATTTCGTTCTATTGGTCGAGCAATCGGAGGCGCGATTGCAGTTACCCTTCTGTGATCCCGCCCGATCGAAGTGAATGGGTCTTAGGTCATGAGTAGCAGCCAAAATTCTGTCGTTTCGTCGCTTTGTACGCAAGCTGTTGGTCCTCATGCGATCGGGCGGCTCGCTTTGCTTCGCCCAATCGAGCTAGCGCCGACAGGGGGGCGCGTGCCCAGCACGAGCGCCTGACGATAAGCGGACGTTTTGGTCGTTCACCTGAGTGTGCTTTCTCTCGGTCTTCCACGATCTGGGACCACACTCCTGGCTCATTTGCTGAAGCTCCATCCAGACATTGTGGCTCCGCCTGAACCCTGGTTAATGTTGGCGCTCGAGGCGTTTGGCAAGGTGGATCGGCGCCATCCGGGGGGCAGCGCACTGATTGAGGCCGCAACCTCCGAATTCTTAGGACGGATAGACCGCGCGATCGTTAGCCGCGCTTTTGCAGAAGCAGCATACGATCAGTATCTGGCAGAAGCGGGTAAGCGCATCATCATAGATAAGACACCACGCTATGGACGGTCCTTGACTTTGTTGAATCCGTCTATCCAGAAGCGCCACACATCCTTCTGATGCGCAATCCCTACGCCATCGCCGCTTCATTGAAATCGACCTGGGATTCCATGGCGGGCAGACAGCTCGCAGCCGGTCAGCGTTTCCAGTCTCACTGATCTCATGCTTCGTCTGCCCGATGGCATAATATCTTCACTCCCCGATTTGGTTTTGGGTCTTCCTAGGCTCGCCGAGCAACGTACTCGCCCGCAGGCCCATTTGGTGCAATACGAACTGCTCGTGGCGCGTCCGGACGAGGAAATCCAACGTGTACTGACAGGGCTCGGCTGTGATCCAGATGGCGTCGCATCGGCTAGCATAGGACGAGCAGATTATCTTCAAGCCAGCAGCTTTGGGGATCGAAAAAACGTGGAACGAAACGCCATCCACGGAAGCTCAGTCAAATCACGGCAATCTCAATTGTGCGTCGAGGAGATGCAAACCGTGACCGATCTGGTCGGTGCCGAGCTTTTGCTGGAACTCGGATATGAGCAGGAACTGCTGCATGCCCAGAAATCCGGAGTTCTAGACAGGGGGCGGGAGGTAACTGAACCCTATCGCCGTATATTCCGCACCTGGTGGGATATGCGAAGTACCAATGCGGGAGGATTGCCCGGCTCATCTTACGCTGGAGAGCCGGTCCACACTGCTTTGAACATTTCGGAGAACCGAGACGTGGCTATCGAGACGTTGCGAGGGGAGGTCCCGCGGCTTGAGCAGATCCTCAGCATCTCCTAAGGACGCTGGCGATGGTAACGTCTGGCAAGCTTTCTTCCCTTTTTGGCCGCCGCTCGTCGGCGAATACCTTCGGCGTAGGCCTGTACCTTCGCATCGCGAGGCAATGCTGTCACGAACATGCGCCATCCTGAGCTACGAAGCCCCGCCGCGTGTTCGGGTCATGCTCCGTTCCGCCTTTCCTGGTTGATCGCCATGAAGGCGCCATAGGCGCAGCCGAAAAGGAAGCGAAGCTCATCCTTGGCAAGCGACAGAGATGATCACTTGATGATCCGCTCTGGTCAACCGCTGGCGTGCTCGACCGCGCCCGTAGACCACGTCGGACGCGAGCTCGCATCAACGAGCCGGCCTGCAGAGGAGAGAGCAGGACAAGTACGAAGTGCGACCGTCGTCCAACCAGAGTGCCTCATCGGCGAGGTAGTTGCGCGCAACGAGCGCTGGGATGCCGGCAACTTTTGCTCGCCGCCCACGCCTTGGAACCGCCGTAAAACCGCACGCTCACCGCCGCCATATCGCTCGGTGAGACGTCCCGCGGCGAAGCGGCGTTAAGTAACTGAGATGCTGAAAGCCCAGGAATCGCTTCCAAGATAAAGCGCGCAACTTCATTGGACTTGGCTCGACGTACTCCCGGCAAATCGAGGCGACATGTTGTGTCACAAGGCCGCTCGCCAAAAGGTGTCGAACTGATTCCTGCTCGCGCAAGCATCCAAGATCGCTGGATCGCCATCAAGTGTGGCTCGCCGCGGGCTGCCAACGCCGCTCCATTGCGAGCGCAATGACGTGACACAACAGCTATGGCGGAAGGTTTAAACCGTCATGCACAGCATCCAGTAGGATCTCGCCCGGGCTGCCGAGAAGCTTCGTACCTCCATATGGCTCTTTTGGCCGGATTGCACGTAAACGGAACGATCCCGTCATTTCTCCGCAGAATCGCGCTCGCACGCGGAATACTCACGCTCGATCCAGATCTAACGTTCAAACTATTGAACCTCGCTGTGAATCCCTCGTACTCCGCTGCTTGCGTCGACTTGTCGCTGCCAAACGGGAGTACGTGAGGAAAAAGTCCCGCGAGAAAAATTCCGGAGAGGGTTGAAACGCCCGTAACGTCAAGTTGTACGATCTTCGAGCTCGCCCAGACAGCCATGTGCGTCCCAATCCCTCCACGAGCGACGGAGTGAAAATGTATCAAGTCCCAAGCAAACGCATTGGACACCCGCTGCGAACGAAGACTATCGAGTGTGCCTGCCTATCGTCCGGGCGCGACGATCTAGTACCCACTTTTCTTGGAACGTGAGTCGTGATTCAAGGTCGGGATGATACCCGAAGCAAGAGAAGTCCACCTTTCGAGGAAAGATCGCAAGGTGCTTGAGGCGTGCTGTCGCTCACCGGTGACGTTGCAGCGCGATTTGAAGCGGGCGCGGATAGTTCTGTTGGCGGCGGATGGGCGCAGCACCCGGTCGATCGCCAAGGAAGTTGGGGTCCAGCCGCGGATTGTCAGCCTTTGGCGGCATCGCTATGCCGACCATGGCCTTGAAGGGCTGCAAGACAAGCCGCGGCCTGGCAAGCAGCCGATTTATACGAAGACGACCGACAAGCGGATTCTGAAGCTGCTGGATAAGCCGCCACCGCAAGGGTTTGCGCGCTGGACCGGCCCCCTGCTGGCCGAGGCGCTGGGCGATGTCGATGTCCAATATGTCTGGCGGTTCCTGCGCAGCCACAAGATTGACCTGGTGGCTCGCAAGTCCTGGTGCGAGAGCAACGACCCGAACTTTACGGCCAAAGCCGCCGATGTTGTCGGCCTCTATGTCGCGCCGCCGGCGAAGGCCATTGTGCTGTGCGTGGACGAGAAGCCCTCGATCCAGGCTTTGGAGCGAGCGCAGGGTTATCTGAAGTTGCCCAATGGCCGCGCCTTAACCGGCCAAAGCCACGATTACAAGCGGCATGGCACCACAACATTGTTTGCGGCGCTCGAAGTCGCCACCGGAAAGATCATCGCGACCCATTCAAAACGCCGGCGCCGCGTCGAGTTTCTCGATTTCATGAACAGCGTCACCGCGACTTTTCCGAACCGCAAGCTTCACGTCATCCTCGACAACCTCAACACCCATAAAAAGAACGAGGACTGGCTCAAGGCCCACCCCAACGTGCAATTTCATTTCACGCCGACAAGTGCGTCATGGCTCAATCAGGTCGAAGTATGGTTTTCCATCTTGCAGGGGCAGTCGCTCAGCGGCACCTCCTTCACGAGCCTCAAGCAGCTTCAGGAACACATCGATGCCTACGTCAACGCATACAACGACAGAGCCGAGCCCTTCGTCTGGACCAAGAAAAAGGTCCGGCAACGCCGTTTCAAAGGCCGCCGTATCACTCAGCTCTGATTCCGGGTACTAGGCTGCATCGCCTTTCTGGCGGCAAAGCTTGCCTGACTGGGCAGTCTTACAGGTAGACCGCCGGCCGACCGGCGCCTCATAGCGCCAGAGGCGACCACGCCCAAGCCTGCACATGCGTGACAGTTGGATGAGAGCGAGCGTCGGCGCCCACTTGCGCCCGAGCGTTCAGCGCAAAAAGGCTATCTGGGAGGTCTGAAACGCATCAACGGGGAGCTTTGTGAAGGATTGCTCTCCATCCGCAATGAGAAATTGAAGGTTGTCATCCGGCGGCCTTTTGGAGCGGTCGACGCGAAACGAGACCGCGTTTCAAGGCGCTTCATTCGAAGCTATCGATGAGGAAGGCATACGCGCGCCTCCGGGGCGATGGCGCGCGTACGGCAGGTCATCGACGAACACAATGTAGGAGGAATGGTTTGACAAGACAGCGCTCTTTGCTGACGCCTGGTCCATTGTCGCTATCGTTGGCGGTGAAGAGCCAGATGCAGCTTGATCTCGCATCTCGCGATGACGAGTTCAAGGAGGTGACCGCCTGCATGAGGCGGCTGATGCTCAACTTGCTGGGAAACGCTAAGGACTATTCGGTGGTGCCCATTCAAGGAGGGGGCTCCTTTGCAATGGAGGCTGCCCTCTCTTCATTTGTGTCCCGAGCCGACAGGCCGCTCGTCTGCGTAAACGGCATCTATGGCGAGCGTGTTCTACAAATTTTGCGGCTGTGGGGGGTCGAAGCGCTGAAGCTCGTCAAGCGCGCAACCGATCCTTTGGATCCGCAAGAAATCGGCGAGTATCTGAGCCGAAATCCTGGCGTTACGCACCTGTGTTTCGTGCATTGTGAGACGACAACCGGAATCGTCAACCCTCTGCAAGAGATCGTGGAAGAGGCGAGGCGTTGTGGCGTAAAAACCATCGTTGATGGAATGAGTTCCTTCGGCGCTCTCAATATCGATCTGAGCCAGCGTGGACCAGACGTACTGGTCACATCGAGCAACAAATGCATAGAAGGGCCGCCGGGAGTAGCGTTTGTAATTGCGTCGCGCGAGCTGCTGGAGAATGCGGCTCAAGAACCGAGATCGTTTGTGCTCGATGTGAGAGATCAATGGCGCTCGCTCGAGCGCACGGGTGAGTGGCGGTCGACCCCTCCCACCCACATCGTTCAGGCAACGACAATGGCTTTGAAGATTCTGCATGAGGAGAGCATTGATGCCAGACGCTTCCGGTACGAGAAGGTCAGAGACGACCTCATCAAGGAACTCGAAGGGACAGTGTCTCCGCTGCTGTCCCCCGAGTTGCAGTCGCCGGTCTGCGTTGCGTTCAGTGCGCCGCCCGGCATAGTAGACCAGGAAGGATTCGATGGGCTGTATCGCCACTTGGCGGCCCACAATCTTTACGTCTACTCGAAGCTGCACCTTGCGACGCGAAGCTTTCGCGTCGGTTGCATTGGGGAAATCCAATCCAGCTGGATTGAGCGGTTGGGATGCGCTTTTCGTTCATATTTCCGGTCCGGTCAGGCCCGGTCAGCAAGGCCGGCGCCGGACCAAGAGGCATATGCCGCGCGCGTAAAGATGCCGGCTCAGGCAGTTGGAGACCGGCAGCTGCCGTTTTCCGCCGAGACTGCTGTTCTGCAGCGGGTTATCGGCGCGACCCGGTGACGAAAGCCGTCGCAGTGCCGATCTACCAGAATACAGCTTATGAACTCGATGGCGATCTCAACCACATCGCGGACGTCTACAACGTCAAGGCCGATGGGTTCACCTACACGAGGATTATCAATCCCACGACCCGCGCGCTCGAGAAGCGCTACGCCGCTGTCGATATGGGCAGCGACTCGCTCGCCGTTGCGTCAGGTCAAGCGGCGACGTTCCTTGCTATCGTCAATCTTTCAAGTGGCGAAGTAGGGGACAATGTCGTTGCCTCTCCATATCTATATGGCAATACCTGGAACCTGCTCCACAACACCCTAAAGCGTTTGGGAATCAGCGTGAGGACAGCAGATCCTCGAAGGCCCGAGACGTTCGAGCGAGCGATCGATGATCGCACCATCTGCCTGTTCGGAGAGGTAATATCGAATCCCTGATTCCGCTTCCCGTTAAACAGCTTGCGGAGATCGGCCGGAGGTACGGCGTGCCTCTGGTCGTAGACAACACGACTACGCCGCTGATATGCCGGCCGTCAGACCTGGGCGCTGCAGTTACAACGTACTCTGCAACAAAATATATCTCCGGCCACGGCACGACCCTCGGCGGACTAATCGTTGACAGCGGTAAATTTAGCTATCGCGGAGCTTCTCGCTTCCCCTTGTTCAATGGTCCCGACGAAGCGCATGGCGGAATTGTCTGGCACAACGCCGTGCGCGATGTCGATGACCTAGGAAAGAGCGAGTTTCTCCTCAAGGCTCGCATGACCTGGTTACGCGATACCGGTGCAGCCATCTCCCCGTTTGCGAGCTTTCAACTGATCCAAGGGCTTGAAACGCTGCCGCTTCGCATGAAGCAGCACTGCGCCAATGCCAGGATCGTGGCTGGAGTTCTAAAGGAGCATCCAAAAGTGCGTCGGGTGTTTTACCCGGGTCTCTTCGAAGGCGCCGATCGGGAAATCGTCGAACAGACACTCAACACCGCATATGGACACGGGGCGATGGTCATGTTCGAGGTGGAAGACGAACTGGCCGGGCGAAAGTTCATCCAGAACATTGACTTGATGTATCACGTTTCCAATGTGGGAGACGCCCGCACGCTCGTGACTCATCCTGTCTCGACGACTCACACCACCGTCCCGCGGGAAAAGCGCGAAGCCGCCGCCATATTTGGCGGCTCAATCCGGCTTTGTGTCGGCATCGAAGATGTCAATGACATCTTGCGCGATCTGGACAAGGCGCTTTCCGCAATCTGACAACCTGCAAGGCAATTAGGAAGAGGTTCTCATGAATCAGGCAGACGCTTGGAAACTGAGGTCATCACGCTATGAGGCCGTTCAATTCAGCCGGGAGATCAATAAGCAACTTTCGGAGCTAAGGCCCGACAACATCACAGGGGCCGCCTACATTGCGAAAGATTACGCTGTTATCGCAGCGTGCACGCTTGCGACCGTGTCTGTTTCGTGGTGGCTCTACCCGCTGGCCGTTCTCCTGATTGGTGCCTATCAGCGCGGATTGACAACCATCGCTCACGATGCAGCTCACCGCACGCTCGCGAAGAACACCACCTGGAATTATGTTCTTGGCATTCTGTTCGCCTCCTATCCCTTGTTCCAGCGACACTGGGCCTATCGGATCTCACATGTCTACTTGCATCATCCCTATCTCGGCGACCCCGACAAGGATCCCGACCTGAAGTTTTTCCTGGCCAGCGGCGTTTATGACGTGCAGCGTCCAGAGAGATACGCTTTCAACATCATCTGGAAGCCGATCTTCGGCGGCGCGACAGTGGCCTATCTGAAGTATCTCTGGACCAACCGGTTTTCGGTCGAAGATACCGAGGATCAGAGCCGCTCAGGCATACTGATTGACAGGTATGGCTTCTATCTCTTCTGGATCAGCATCTTGGCCGGGTCATATGTTCTTGGGCTGCTCCATATTGTCGTCCTGTTCTGGATCGTGCCCTATCTCACCACATTTCAGGTCCTCGGCTGGTTCATCGAACTCGCCGAGCACTCGCCAATGTGCGAAAACGAGACGCAGAACGTCTATCTCACCAGAAATCGGAAGGGAAGCTTCCTCGAGCGAGCCATTCTTGGGCAGAATCTAGATGAGTACCACCTTGAGCACCACCTTTCGCCCGGTATCCCGTTTTGGCTGTTGCGCAAGGCTCAGAAAATCCGAATGCAGGATCCGAACTACGCGAAGGTCGCCGCGACTTGGGGCGGGCTCTTTGTCAAGGGGCCTCAAGGTCAGCCTAGCGTCATAACTCAGCTGAAAGAGCGAAATCGACGGCTGTATGAGCAGTCCGTTGCCGCCGTCCGGACGCGGGGCCAGGTGGCGTGAGTCTGCAACAGCCCGAGCGCGCGCGAGCCGTTGTCGGCGTCACTTCGAACCGTCTTCTGGTCGACGGTGTGCATCGCGACTGGTTACGCCGTAAGTACGTGCAGGCACTCCATCGTCATGGGGGAGTTGCTTGCGTCGTATTGCCGACCGTCGACGCGGAAGATGCTGGGGAGGCGTTCGCCACGGCCATCATGCGCCGGCTGGACGGTGTGGTCTTGACAGGTGATGAATCGAACGTCGACCCCGCCGTCCTGTCAGCGCCTGCATCCTTAGTTGATCCTGATCGGGACGTTGAGGCTGGGATCCTTGACCGTCCTAGGGACCGGCTTTCTGCCGTAGCCATACAGAGCGCCATCGCGCTCGGAATGCCTATTTTGGGCATCTGCCGTGGGCTTCAGGAGCTCAACGTCTATTTCGGCGGCACACTCCGCCCATCGCTTGCGGAGTGGAGCCTCGAAAGCGGTGCTATGCATGCCGAGAAGCCAGACCGTCCCAGGGACCGTCAGTACGATGCCGCGCACAGCGTCAGGATATCTTCCGACGGCGCGCTCTTCCCAATCGCCCGGACGATCGAAGCCCAAGTCAACTCGCTGCACAATCAAGGCATCGAGGCGCTTGCCCCGGCGCTGAGGCGGGAGGCGTGGGCGCCTGACGGTCTTGTTGAGGCGGCTTCGGTGATTGGCGCGCCGACGCTGCAAATCGGGGTGCAATGGCACCCCGAATGGCACGTCTCAACCGATCTCCTCGGCAAGCAACTCTTCAAAGCATTCGGAGAGGCCTGTGTTGTGTACCGCGGAACGAAGAATCACTAGGGCAGATCGTGAGATTTCAAACCAAACGTGGTCAGTACAGGCCGAAAGTTGAATGCCTCAAAATCGATGCGCGCGGCCCGGTCCCTGCGAGGGCCGCGCCCCGTCGCGCGGGCACGGGAAGGGTAGACGATTGACGAATAGGTTCGCGCTGGGAGTGCTCTTTGTGGCCCTCTATGTCCTCGTGAGTGCGGCAGGCGAGGTTTATGCCGCAGCGTATTTTCAGCGAGCAGATGCGTTCGTCGCGCTCCTGCTGTCATTTACCGTGGTTTGTCTGACGTTCAATCTCTTGGCGCGCCACGACACAAGCAAGGCAGGAGTGGGGAATCGGTCCCTTTTGGTCTTCGCCGTACTCAACGTCGTGACAGCAATCAGCTGGATCGGCCTATTTATCGGCTTGAAATACGTTGAACCTGCGATCGTCGTCGCGTTCATGGTGGCGTTGGGGCCCACCGCAACTGTGTGGCTAAACGCCGTGATCAGGCGCCAGGGAGTTCCGCCAGCATCCGACATCGTCGTCAGCGCTTCGATCGCGATGATCGCGAGTTACATGATTTGGATCTCGGCCAGCGGCAACGCAGGCGTGGAGTGGGGGGCTCGATCGTCCTTTGGAATAGTCTTGGCCATCGTGGCCGGCCTATCGCTCGCCCTCACAAATGTACTTGTCAAACTGCTTTTCGACCGTGGGTTTTCCGGCCGGCAAGTGCTGGCGCATCGGTTCTATGGAACGATTATCTTGCTGCTGGGACTGGTGGACTATTCATCCATCGTGCCTGAGATCTCGCAGCATTGGTTTGCGATCGCAGCAGTTGGCGTTTCGACGATGATCGTTCCTTTGCTCTTGATCCAGCAGGGCATTCGTTACGTCGAGCCCTTCACCGTCAACATGGTCCTGTCCACCGCCCCTATCATCACCTTCCTGTTCCAGTACTTCGATTCTCGCATCGTGCCTTCGTCACATACGTTCCTTGGAAACATTCTCATTACGGCTGTCGCCGTCAGCAACATCTACTTGCAGTATCGGAGATCCGCATGAAAGAACGGAATTGTGTAATCGTAGACGCATACTCTACCGGCCGATATCTACCGGAACAGTTCAAGCGCTATGGCATTGGAACCGTGCATGTGATGTCGGCCGCACAGATTCCACCCATATTCCAAGCGCACTTTGATGCTAACCTGTATGATGAAGTCATTCGCCCCAGCGAGCGCATGGGGTATGACGACATCGTTGAATATCATCTTCAGGCCCTCCATGGCAGAGAATTTGAGTTCGTTATCGCCGGCTGCGAGTCTGGAGTCGAACTCGCCGATTCGTTGTCGGAGCGGCTGGGCTTACCTTCAAACGGCACCGCTCTATCGGCTGCTCGGCGTGACAAAGCGCGATTGTCTTGCGCGCTGACCTATGCCGGTGTGCGATCGATCAGACAAGTCGTGTCTGACAATGCTGTAGAAATCGCAAGCTGGAAGCGCGAAGCGAACTTCGACGAGATCGTGATCAAACCTCTGAACAGTACGGGAACCGAGGATGTATTCTTTTGCACGACAGATGCTGACATTCAGCGGGCACTAAGCGCGATTGTCGGGAAGACCAACCGTGTCGGAGCGTTGAATCGTTTTGCCCTCGGGCAGGAAAAAATAAACGGTCAACAATACACCGTAAACGCCATCTCGATCCACGGGAATGCCTTCGTTACGGAGGCCTGGACGTATGACACCGTTCCTATCGAGCGAGCATCATCGGTCTGTTCACTCGAGAGATTGTTGGACGGCAGCGAACCAATCGTTCAGGAGCTGTCCGACTACCTGGAACGAGCGTTGCAGGCGCTTCAGATCGCCGAGGGACCGGCTCATGCTGAGATCATCGTCGATCATCGGGGACCAGTTCTGGTTGACTTCGGAGCGAGGCTTCAAGGGACCATGTCGGCAAAAGCACGAACGATGGCGTTGGGGCACAACCATATGACCCTGACGGCCTGGTGCTACGCAGATCCCAAGGGCTTTGGTGAATATATGAGGCTGCGCGGGCCCTACAAGCGGCAGGCTCACGCACTTTGCGTCTCGTTGATCTCAGATATGGGCGGTGTCGTCGCCGGTTACCCGGGACTCGAAGCAATCCGCAAGCTGCCGAGCTTCGCAGACGCCATTGCATTCGTTCCGATTGGTCAAGAGCTTGTTCCCACGATCGACTTGGCGTCGACACCGGGCATCGTTTATCTCGTGAATAGCGACTTGACTACGCTTGAGAATGACTATCGCAAGTTGCGAGCAATGCGGATGGACCAGGTGTTCGATTTAGTGATGCAGGATCGCGACTAATGCCAACTGATCCCAGGTTCACCGGAGCGAATCCAGCCCGCGCGGCGATGGTCGGCGTCAGCGACTTCGATGGCGTTCTGCGAGGCAAACACGTCTTAGGTGAAGATCTCTCGGATGGAGATAAAGTTATCAAGTTCTCTGAAGCGGTGCTGGCGTGGGATTGTACGGACCGGGTCATTCCGGCGAGTTTCACGCAAAAGCCGCTATCAGCGTTCGGAGATGCTGACCTGCGTATTCTATCAGGCACCGGCCGTTCGGTGTCTCATCTCGGCTCTCAATATCTCTACCTCGCGGAGTTCACGGGCGCGCATGAGAACATCTGCCCGCGCGGCGTTCTGCGTAAGGTCCTACGAAGGGCTGCTGACCACGGATACGACTGCACTGCCGGGTTTGAGTTTGAGTTTATACTATTTAAGGAGAACGCAGACACGATTGAAGAAAAGCCGTTCGGTGAATGGGCTCCTTTAACTCGCGGCCCGTTCGGCTACTCGATTGCGCGCTCTATCGCGCAACATGAGCTGTTCGGTGAGATCTTGGCGCTTTGTGAGAAGGCTAGAATACCTCTCAGCGGACTACACTTTGAAACGGGACCTGGCGTGGTCGAAGCGTCACTTCGTCATTGTGATGCGCTGGAAGCCGCCGATCGAGCAACCATATTCAAGTCGATGATAAAAGCCTGGGCGCAAACGCGAGGCATGATGGCTACATTCATGGCCAAGGTTTCCGAGAAATGGCCTGGCCAGTCCGGCCATATTCACATCTCCATGTCCTCGGATAGTCAAAATGCGTTTTACGACGGTGATGCGTTCGGCAACGTCTCCGATCTTATGAGGCAATTTATCGCCGGACAACTAGAATACATGAATGAGTTCTGTGTGCTCGCTGCGCCAAACTTCAACAGCTACAAGAGATTGGTACCTGGCTCCTGGGCACCAATCTGTCCAAGCTGGGGAGTCGACAACCGCTCCTGCGCGGTTCGCGCCATTCCGGGAGAGCCATCTGCCCATCGCCTGGAGTATAGGCTGCCTGGCGCAGACGCGAACCCATATCTCGCGCTAGCATGTGCGATTGGTTCGGGAATATTGGGCGTCGAGACAGGTCCGGCACTACCGGCTTCGATCGTCGGTGATGCAAGCGTGGAAATGTGTCGTCCGTCCGCGAGACTGCCTCAAAGCCTATCAGAGGCAACATCTCGGTTTGCAGAGTCTGCAGCGGCCAGTGATGTCTTTGGAGAAAGGTTTGTTGGAGCGTTTTCTTGCTCGCGCCATTGGGAGTGGCAAGCCGTTCAACATCGGGTCACCGACTTTGAACGTCGGAGATACTTTGAGATCATTTAGCTTGGGCTCTTCGACAGTTCTGGAGATCATTCTTCTGGCCGGTGCCGGCAGGGCTACTGCGGGGGTCTGTGCCGCTAATGTTGGAGTTCATGCAGAGAAAATGTGCGTTACTCGTAGCGTTGAAGACGCCCGGCGCTTGGTTTGAGGTGTGATCTTTTCAATCAAACTTATAGGAGGCCTGAAAGAACGTACCCCAGCGCTCCATGCTGTACTTCGCGAATATGGCCGGATCACCGACGCAGCCGCTGCTGCTGCACAAAGAGTCGCCCCGCTTTTTGGTCCACATGGACCAGTAGCGCCCGCCGACGCCGACGCTGAAGTTCTTGGTGAAGAAGTAGGACAGCACGCCTTCAACCTGGACGCCGCCGCCACCGTTGCCCCGCTGTTCATCGAAGGTGGTCTCGTCGCGCAAGAGATGGTGGTCACGCCCTTTGAAATCGGTCCAGGACAGGTAGGCGACATCGGTGTTTAAGCGCCAGCGCTCAGAGAGCATGGTTTCGGCGCTTAGGCCGACACGAGGTGCATTCCACTGAGTATTCTGGCTGCCGATGATAGTGTCTGGGTTCGCCGGACAAGTGTAGCGGGGGTGGGCAATCTGCGTTCAACCGATGGAGTCGGAACTCTGTTCGTAGTAGGTCCAGCCGATAAATCCGCCGACCTTGTAGTTGGCGCCGCGCAGGAAATCGTAACCTAAGTCTGCGGTAAAATAGGTGAACCGTCCGTTTCGTTGCCGTGATGCGTTGTTGATATAGGAGAGTTCCCGATCGGCGAGCCAATCTTCATTGTTTATGTTTCCTTTATCGAAGCGCCCGAGGCCAATGTTGCCCTTCAGGAACACTCCCGATGGGCTGTCGACACGGCCAAATAGCTCTCCCGAAAGTCCGTCAAGGCCATGATAGGTGAGCCTCGATACAAGGACGCTGGGGTCTAGAG
Source organism: Bradyrhizobium diazoefficiens USDA 110 (assembly GCF_000011365.1). Lineage (GTDB taxonomy): Bacteria > Pseudomonadota > Alphaproteobacteria > Rhizobiales > Xanthobacteraceae > Bradyrhizobium > Bradyrhizobium diazoefficiens. Next base: position 2,255,268 of record NC_004463.1, read on the forward strand.
GCAAGTAGGGCGCTACACTGTGGTCCCATTGGAATCGTCCGCGGCTGAGCCAGAGCCGCGATCCGCCTTCGAACGACCAACCATCTGAATAAGCAATCGGCGGCGCGCCGACTGGAGCCTTCGCGTACTGCGGCACATAGGACCATTGCGCCGTCCACGGGTCGGCGCCAAAATGGTAATTCAATCCAATCTTTCCGATGTGATAGTTGCTGGACGGGCTCGTTGTGTTCGCCGGAACAATTGCGAACGGCGGACCCTGCACCGTCGGAGGTGTCGCGACACTCGGGCCACCGAAATTCAGATAGTCATACTCAGCTGCGACCGACCATGCGGGCGTAAGCGCCTGCTCGACGCCCAGCCCGATGATGCCACCGATGCGACCGTAGTCGAAATGGGTTTTCTCCTGTGGCACGAGTCCGCCTTCATGGTTATTGATGACGTCGCCCTGATTGTTTTGCCAAGCTGCACCTCCCTTGAGATAGGCCAGCGTGCCACCCGACGCGCCAAACGTGTAACCGACACGACCGGTCGCGGTGGCAAAGATGTTCGGACCTGCCTTGCAGTTTGCACTCACGACAAAGCCGGACGACGCGAGGCAGGTATTTGTGCCGTCTGAGACAGCACCGCTGACATCGAGTTCGACGCCAAACACCCAGCCGTTCTTCTGCCAATTGTAGCCGATCTGGCCACCTGCGAGGAACGTCGGCGTATCGACTATGCCGCCATAGATTGACGGACCGTAGGGATTGCTGAAGGAGGTTCGGCCGTACCCGCCGCCGACGTGTCCACCAATATAGCCTCCGGACCAGTTCCACACCGCCGCGGGCAGTTTCACTTCCGGCTCAAGGTCTGCCGCATTCGCCGCACCATTTGCGACGAGCGCAATTGTCGTGGCTCCCAAAAGAAGAACTCCAGGTCGCATTCAACACGTCCCCTGCAGTTTCTCGGTCCATAACCGAGCGTCCATAAGCTATCGCCGCAGCAAACCGTCGGGGCGGAGCAGACGCTAACAGCGACACGCGCCGAGTCCGTCCCGAAGACCATCGCGCTGCGATTGGTGATGATGCCGCAAAGAGAGCAAGTCGCGTGCCGAAGTGAATTCGCAGGCTTTGCGGGCACTTCGTCGCGGCGTGTATCGTCAAGCTGCTGACATTTGTCTCAATACCGACAGCCGCGCGGCCACTGCCCCACCAATACTTGGCTAGCGCGGTGTCATGGGCCGAAGCGCACGATGCGCCGGTCTCACTTTGGCTACCGGAAGCCTTGCTGCCTCAACAGGTGGAAAGACAGTGCGGAACGGGCTCGTCGCTTCGAAGATATTTGAGATCGATCTGTGCTCCCGAGCGCTCTCATCGAGAGCACTCTTCATTTGACGCCGCTCTAGTCTTCAGACGATATCCTTGCTCCTGCGGGTTGGGATCGAGGCTCTCACAGGTCTCTCCGGCGATTACACGTTCTGCGTCACTCCACAGAGTATCGGCACTGGCGTGTTTTCGGGGATAGATTGCGGCCCCTCTATACCAGCTCATCGGCTGTATCATTTATTGCGGTGTAGATTTCGTCGAGGTCTGCCGCTGTGACGCAAGACGGGGGCACGACGTAGATCGTATTCCCCAAGCGGGCGCAGCAGTAAATTTCGATCGTTTAAGAACGCCAGAAGCGGCACGCGAACGCGTAAGCCGACCGGGACCGATATTGGCGAGGTATCCTTCGTCAGCGACTTTCAGTTTAAGTTCTGTGATTCCAGTGAACCGCGCGGACCTGTTTGCTGACGCGGAGATCGCCTTGCGCGGCCGTCGTCTCGTAGAGCGCGTATAGTTGGGCTAACGCAGCGCCGGTCAGGTCGTGGAGATCCGGCGCCTCCTCCGGCGAGAAAAGCGTCCACGGGCGCTGAACCCGAGGTATGCAGCACGGCGGTGATGCGGATACGTGCGCCGAGATGCTCGGGATTTGCCGGGATGATCGTCATCGGCTCGGAAGCCGCGTGGAACAGCAGGCCATAAGTGCCGATCGCACCCCATAATCGGCAACACTAGAGTCTAGCGAACCTGAACCCGCGGTAAGCGCGCCGCAGGCAAGCGGACGACGAGCTGGCTGTCCGTGATGTCGATGACTTCCTTGCGCTTTCTCCCGTCATCGTACCGCAATTCGAACGACACTCCCGATCCAGATGGGGCAAAGGGCTCAGGCGTAAGGCTGATCCACCCCGCCCCCAAATTCAGAATGATCGGTCGATCCGCCCGGAATCGCGCGTCGAGCAGCACCAAGTCCAATCGAAGAGACTGGAGCCGCACGTTGAGCCGTCGCCGCACGCCATCACGTGGCCAGATACGCAGGGTGTGAGCGAACGTCTCCATGATGCCACCGTGACAAACCTGCCCAAAGATGGGATCGTCGGCAACGATCGTCGCAGCAGCGCGGACCGCCCCACAAAATCCCAGGTCGATCTCGCACGAGTAATACCACGTTCCACGGTGATGCGGCTGACCGAGCCATGTGGTGCCGCTCGGCGCCGGCTCGAAGCCGCCACCGGCCGCGCCGTCATTCTCCTCGCCCGGATACCAATAGCCATGACCCGCCGACGCAGGGCCGCTGTTCAGCAAAGCCCACGCGCTGAGTTGTGAGGCATAGCCGAGACGAAGGAGCGGATGCGGGTCGTCTGCATCGTTCAGCGCATGATCAAGCAGCGCCCAGCCACCCATCTGCGCCATGTAAGTCAGCGTATAGGCGTCGCCCGCAGTGTGGCGATAATCGCTGCCCAGATAGTAATAAGCAGGTTCCAGCCAGCCACGGCAGAACAGATTTGCAGCGATCTGACGCTCCGAGAAGGCACGCGCCGCCGCCTTCGAAACCCCCATGGCGACAGGGTCGTCAAGGGCCGAGCGCGCCAGTGCCTGCGTTGATTCGAAGGCTGTGGAATCGAACGGATATTCAGACTTGAACAGGTCCGCCTTCGGATCGACGAAGGCGCGCACCTTACGCGCCCAGTGCGCCTCCAACGTCGCCGCCTCGCGCGTCAAGCCCGCCGTCGTGAGCGCCGAAACCAGTTCGGGGATCACACATTCGTTGTAGAAGCCGGTGCGGTAGGCAGACCACATCACCACGCGCATCGGCACCGTGAACATGGCCAGCGCCGTACCGTAGGCGCGTACCAAATAATCTCGTGCGCTCTGGCGGGTGGGTATCGCGGGATGGTCACGCGCGATGCGGTGCATGGCCAAATACATCGCGAAGATGTGCGGATAGTCATAAGGCCGCCAGATATGCAGGCGACCCTTCGGGCCGGGATCGCTGCTTTCCCTGTTCTGCTTCCAATCGGGTATGCCGTAGAGGCCGTAGGCGTATGCCTCCTGTGTGGTACGTTGCAGCCCGCCCCAGACGAACGTGTCTATATACCGATCCAGCGCCGCCACTTCCGCCACATCAGGATGCTCGGCATTCTTGGTCGCGAGGTAAGCGGGCTTGCTCAGCCCGGGATCATCACACGTCACCTCGTAGATGCGCCAACCCTTGATCCGGTCGTAATTGTCCGGGCCAAGCAGGACCTGCGTCTCCATATTCCACTCGCCAAACAAACCGTCGTACCATTTGGACGGGTCACGATGCTGCCGCTTCACGATGAAGGTTGCGCGCTTCTTCATCATCGTCTCGACGGGCTCGGTAGCGGAGAATTCAAGAAATGTCTGGCGCGCACCCGGCTGGTGCAGGGTCAGCCGGTTCTCGCCCAATCGCGAAAAGCGAACCCGCCACAGGCGCCTGCCAGCCCGATCCGGCAACCGTTGCACCACCGTGTCGCCGGTAAATTCCGCTTCGATTCGCTCCACCGGAATGGAGGACGCGAGCGCGATGTCGACATGCAGGTCATTGGGAACCGTCATGCCCGGCATCACTTCCACGTCCACCAGACCGGCGTCCGCGATAGCCCTGCGCGCCGACTCGTAATTGGCAACCCATTGGAAGCGGAGACGGTAACGCCGTTGCTCGGCCGGCGACAGGGACAGGGAATGCGTCGGCTGTCGCCAGCGAGTCCCCGCCGCCACTGCCTCGCCGGCGGCCGCTCCGCCCAAGATGTAGGCGCACCACGTCCCACTGGCTTCGGCCGAATCCTTGTGGACATCCCAATATTCCAGTGACGTGTCCGCTTCCGGTAAGAGCATGAGGAAGGGGCCGGTGCTGTTGCCGCGAATCCAGAAGATGTGCGATCCATGCCCCGAGACGAAGCTGTGCTTCAAAACAGCCACCGATGCCGGTTGCCCTGCCGGAAATTCGGTGTTCATCGGCATGGGAAAATAGAGGTCGCCAACCTCCACGCTCGCCATGCCGTCGTTCCGCAGCATGATCTCCCACGTCAATCCAGCCTCGTCGACTGCGAGGCGGGTCGTGAGAAGGACGCCGGCATCGCGGGCTGCTAGTTCAAGGGCCGCGCTATGCATCGGCTTCGTTGCATCAACGCCGGTTCGAAGCGTATGCCACTCGGATCCGGCACGCCGAACTCTAGCGTGAGCCGTCCCCAGCACGGCTCCAGGCAGAACATAATCCGTGTCATACGCATCGTTACGATAACGCAAGGAGGTAATGCCGTCTTGTGTGCACCCAACGACGAAGGGAGAGTCGACCGCCTTCAACACCATGGCAACCTTGCGCTGCGGCCGATTGGGTGTAGGCAGCGTAACGCCCCCGAAAAACGCGCTACCCAAGAAGCTACTGCCCAACAGCATCGTACGACGCGTATACGTCCAGGCTTTAGACATGGCTTTAGACTTCGTCATCAACCGTATCCGGGATCGCTCCATACGGATGATCAAGGCGTGCCGTTTCCCGCCGTAAACGTCAACGCGACAAAGCGACATACGTTCTCAAGTACCCAGCGTTCGGTTGCCACCGCTTCGTCACCATCGGTCCTCACGGTGCCCTTGGACACCAGAGCTTGCTCGCAAGGAGGCCAAGCTGCTCTTGGGCCTAGTTGCCAATGGCAAAGACCCGGTCGATGACAAAGTTCACGGCGCGCCTGAGGCATTCGGCCGAGCGCCGCCCCTCGACATTGCGCGGCTTCCACTGCCTGCTCACTACTGCGTAGTCTTACTTAATCAGAGTGTCGCGGCTTTTACCGAGAAGATTCCTATTTTTGAGAAGACTCATCTATTCGGCGTGCGGAGAGGCTGAGATGGGTCGGGTAAAATGGGGGACGTCGCGTCGAGGTTTTCGGCGTATGTTGAGGGTTTTACGAGCGTGATCGGGGACGGAGGCCGAGCCAAACCGCTTCGCGATTACTCCGCCGGTCTGATGATGCCTTGCGATCGCAAGAGTGTCGAGCCGATGGCCGCCATCACGGCTCCTGAACGGAGAGCAGCGCAACACCAGTCGTTGTTACATTTTGCCGGTCAAGGCGACTGGTTGGGTCAGCAAGTAAATTTTGTGATTTGTAGTGCGTCGGAAGGACTGGATGTAGGCCAGCTTGGGACATGAGGAACATTAATCGTGAGCTCCGCGCTCGCGAGGGCGCCATTCCGGCACCAGCGCGAGGCAGGCTGAGCGTCGACGACTTCTGTGCCCTCAAGGAAATCACCAAATATTGCCGATGCGGTTGCGGAGGCAGCGCGCGCTCTCTGCCGCGCAATCGTCTGATGCTTTGCGACGTCACCACGACTTTCACGAGATGGGCCTGCCGACATTTCGATGTCGTCGAAATCAACACTCTCTTGGGCCGAAATCTTCCGGACCTGGAAGCTCTCGCCGTTGCACAAGTGCAACGACATTTCGCTGCGATCGGCGAGGCAGACGAACGCTGGGTGGGCGATGGTATGCATCGCATCGAGGGCGAAGAGACTGAGATCTGTCCCTTCTGCGCTCAGGACCATGCGAATTCGCCGCGCATCGAGACTACCGCGCGTACTTCAGTGAGGGCTAAAGACGGCGGAGCAGAGCAATATTGTTGAAAGATACAAAAAGAGAAGGAAGGTTTATCGCGAAATGACAAGAACGCGTAGTCAAATAGCGGACCAAAGTAATGTGTTTAGTGAATGAGTGAAGGACTTGATTCCCTTTCCAGAAAGAACAAATGTTGCCGAGAAAATACAAGAGATTCTAACAAGCGCGGCGAACCGGGCGCCGGAGGAGCCTATTTTTTGACGAATATCGAAACGTTTGCGAGGCGCCGCCGGCGCACGAAGTCGTGCCTCGCGCGCTTTGCTTGTCACCTGAGCATAGGGACGTCCTTTTATGGATCCAATCAGGGCAGCAGAAGACAGCCGATGAAATTGCCGAGCTCAATCGCAACGTCGATGCGCAGCAAGCCGAGCTAAGGCGGATCTCGGATCAGATCGCAACCCTGACCCAAAGAATCGAGGGGCTGCAGAATCCGGCGCCTGTTGCTTCTCCTGCTCCTGCTGCTTCTTTGCCCCCCGCGCGCACCACATCCAAGCCGGCCAAGAGAGACGTCCGGCCCTCGAAACCGCAGGGGCTGGTTTCCGTCGGAGGCGGGCCGCTGACTGCAGAGCCAAGCACGGAACAGCGCGGATTACCACAAAATGCCTGCCATATGAGGCTTCGCCTTCCAACCACGTCGAAAACCGACGGTCCACCATCTTGATTGGCAGGCCGAGCCTCTCATTGCTCCGCGCGGTTTCGGAAATCCTGTGCGAGTCGCAAGAAGTTCTTAAGCAGGACGTGCCCCTGTGAGGTAAGTATCGACTCGGGATGGAACTGGACCCCATAGGTGGGATAATAGCCGTGCGTGAGGGCCATGATCTCGCCTTCCTCCGAACGCGCTGTCACTACGAGGTTCTGCGCACATGACTGATCAAGCGCGACGATAAGAGAATGGTAGCGTCCGACGTCAAGCGGGGTTGGCAGTCCCTTGAATAACCCTCGGCCGTCATGCGCAACGTATGAGCGCCGACCGTGCATGGGCCGACGCGCACGCGCCACCCGTCCTCCGAAAACGCTTGCAATACACTGATGTCCAAGGCAGATGCCGAGAATTGGTACGCGTCCTGAAAGTTCGCGAACCACTGCTGTCGATATTCCTGCCTCAGTTGGGGTGCAGGGGCCGGGCGATATGACCACCGCGCGCGGGTTGAGACCAACGAGCTCGCTGATGCTGATAGCGTCGTTTCGGATCACTTCCGTTGCTTCACTGAGCTTGTGGAAATAGCGGGCAATATTGAACACGAAGGAATCGTAATTATCGACGATGACAATCAAAATGCACCAGCTGGTTCAGTACCAAATGCATCAAAGATTCGCTCTGCCTTGGTGAGCGTTTCCTCGTATTCGGCCTCGGGCTTCGACAGGGCCGTTATACCGCTGCCCGCATGAAACACAGCCAGGTCGCCGTCGATCGTGACAGTGCGGATCGCAATACTGGTGTCCATGTGCCCGTTGAAGCCGATGAAGCCGATCGCCCCACAATAGACCTCTCGCGCTATGCGCTCGATTTCTGTAATAATTTCCATCGACCGCGGCTTTGGCGCTCCCGTAATGGAGCCGCCGGGAAAGCAAGCGCGGAGCAGGCTAACGGCGTCTTCGTCTCCGGCAAGTTTCCCCGTAACGATCGACACGAGATGGTGCACCGAGGCATAGGACTCGAGATTGCATAGGGCCGGAACCCCGACCGAATGCGCAGTGCAAACGCGTGACAGATCGTTACGCAAAAGGTCGACAATCATCGTGTTCTCGGCCTGATCCTTTTCGGAAGCGAGGAGAGCAGCCGCACGGCGGTGGTCTTCCTTGGGATCAGGCGAACGCGCTATCGTGCCCTTGATGGGGCGTGTCTCGACTTGTCGCCCCTCAAGTTTCAGGAATCGTTCCGGCGAACTTGATGCGATGGTCAGCTTTCCCCATCGCAGCAGGGCCGCAAAAGGCGCCGGATTCAATGATCGTAGCTGGCAATAGAAGGCGAGCGGATCAAACGAGGTCGACAGGCGGGTGCTGAAACGCTGCGCAATATTTGTCTGGAACACGTCACCCGCGAGAATCAAGTCGATCACGCGTTGTACCGCCGCAATGTAGCCGTCGCGGCTGAAGTTCGAGCGCCACGCGCCCGCTTTGCTGGGACAACCCTTCTGTGGCGCGTTTGGACCGGCAAGCAATGCTGCAAACTCGTCGGCTCGACGAAGCGCTCGTTCGCTCCGTCGCACGCGATCCTGCTCCGGCCATCCGGTCGAGACGATCCAGCATTTGTTATCCCGGTGGGCGAAGCTGATGACCACGTCATAGAAATGCAGGATGGATTGGGGCAAACCCAGACCGGCAATTGGCGGGGCAGACAATCGCTCCAATGTCCTGTTCATGTCGTAGGCAAGGTAGCCTGCCGCTCCTCCCTGGAATGGCGGGAGATCGGGACGATGCTCTTGCGGGTACTTCGCGAGTAGCGTGCGAAGGACCTTCCATGGATCGGCCTCGAGAGTCAGTCCGTTCCAACTGGCTTGGCCGTTCGCGACCCTGTAGGTGCTGAAGGGGTCGCACGTTAGATATGAGTAGCGCCCAAGCAGCTCGTGCCTTGCTGCGCTATCGAGAAACGTGAGATGCGATCGATGCCCAAGACGTCGCATCGCTGTGACAGGTTCAACCCACTGCAACTCGCGAACGTACATCGGGTTATCGGTCACAGGCGGCTGACGTCGTGAAAGTGCCGTTCCATCTGTTGCCCCACCGATGAGAATGACTCTTATCTGTGCTGGGCCGAAACATGAGGCCCATTGCCAAGTTACGCCGGCGGCGGACTTTTTGCTGCGACAGCACCAGGATCATCCTGCCGTGGAGGCGAAAGGGGTATCTGTTGATACATCGTAGTCGGCCGCGAACCGCAGCTCGCGGAGCGGTCGGACCCGTTTAATCGATTCCTGGTAGAGATCGTGCGCTTTGTACGCTGCGAGCTCTGTCTCGCTGTCGAACTCACCATAGACCACGATGTCGATATCGTTGCCGAGCTGATCGGTCTTGCGGTTACGGGCAACCTCAAGCCGGCGCGCATGCGGTATCGTGCTGAGAAGCGAAAGACCTTCGATGATCTGGTGGATATGCGCCTCGTCCTTGGCGCTGAAGAAAACGATGTGACGAATCATGGCCGTCCGTGGAGATGTCGCTAGCGGGTGCCATAACTATCTGGGAATAGATTCGGTTGCAATGAGGCTAGTCGCTTGCCGCATGATCGTCGCTTGCAACCGTCGGCGATCTGCAATGGAGCTTGCCAGATTTGCTCAGGACGCCGGAAGGGCAAGTCGCTCAATGGTTTGAATGTGCCGCGTGAGCAGGTTACAGGCGTGATCGACGTTGCGCGTTCGCAGGGCTTGCAGAATCAGGCGGTGATCTTGATTGGAGCGCGGTCGCCAGCCCACCGATCGCGCCATCGCGAACACCAATCGAGAATTGGCAAGCTGCAATCCATCGAGGCTCGCGAGCAGACGCGGCATTCCGCACGGCGCGACCAAGGCTTGGTGAAAGGCGCGGTTGGCCATCTCAAACTCCTCGATCGTCTTTGCATTGTCTCCTTCGATTAGGGCGAGCTCGATTTGAGCCAAATGAGCTGTTGTCAGTCTTGGCCCCGAATGGCGCAATGCCACCACCTCGAGCGCGGCGCGCATTTCGGCGATCTCCTTCACTGAACGGGTATCGAGCGGGGCAACCCGAACACCGCGACGCGGCACAGCGACAACAAGATGTTGTGCCTGCAGGTGCCGAAAGGCCTCGCGCACGGGGACGTGGCTGGAATTGAATTCTCGTGCAACGTGATCCTGACGGAGTGGTGCGCCTGGCGCTAAGGCGCCGCTGATAATGCGCTCAGCGATTGAGTCCGCGATGCGCGCGACCATCGTCATGTTGTCAGCAGTGATCATAGATTATCTACCGCAATAATCGGTGCATTTGCGAGGCAGCTCGATTAGCATCTCTTCGAGGGCGATGACTATAGATAATTCACGCGATTATCTACAACTGAGCGAGATTGGGTTATGGATGCTGCTGTGCAAGTCCAACGAAAGAAAGCTAGCAACGGGGCGCAGGTTCGTAATCATTGGAACGTCGAAGAGGCTAAGGCGCTCTACGACCTTCCTTTTGCCGACCTGATGCTTCAGGCGCAGCGCGCTCATCGCAAGAACTTCGATCCAAACCACGTCGAAACTGCGAGCCTGCTCAGCATCAAGACCGGCGGCTGTCCGGAGGACTGCGGCTACTGCTCGCAAAGCGCGCATTACGCGACCGGCCTGAAAGCGACCCGTCTGATGCGTTGCGCCGATGTGGTTGCGACCGCACAGCGCGCGAAGGATGCCGGCGCTACGCGCTTCTGCATGGCCGCGGCCTGGCGCACGCCAAAAGATCGCGATCTTGATTCCGTCTGCGACATGGTCAACGCGGTCAAAGGTCTCGGCATGGAAACGTGTGTCACGCTCGGCACGCTGACACCGAAGCATGCCGCGCGCCTCGCCGAGGCCGGCCTTGACTTCTACAATCACAACGTCGACACATCGCCCGAGTTTTACAGCAAGATCATCACCACCCGCAGCCTCCAGGACCGCATCGATACGCTGGCGCATGTGCGCGATGCCGGCATCAAGATCTGCTGCGGCGGGATTATCGGCATGGGCGAGCGCGTCGAGGACCGCCTAGGTATGCTCGTGTTGCTCGCCAATCTTCCCAACTATCCCGAAAGCGTGCCGATCAACCTGTGGAACAAGATTGAGGGCGTACCGGTGGAAGACACCGCGGAGCCTCCCGATCCGATCGCGCTGGTCCGGCTGCTGGCGACCGCGCGGGTCATGATGCCGAGGAGTGTGGTTCGCTTGTCCGCCGGGCGGCAATACATGACCGATGAATTGCAGGCGCTTTGCTTCTTGGCCGGCGCAAATTCAATCTTCGTCGGCGACGTGCTCTTGACCACCAATAACCCGAAAGTTGATCGCGACGCGGATCTGCTGGCCCGGCTCGGCATCACGTCCGGGCTCGCCTGACGGAAGCAGCGCGCCCAATATGTTGCCCCTACACCAGCCTAGGTGAGAAATGCAGATAACTTTGATGAAGGGCAAAATCCATCGCGCCTCAGTGACCGAAGCTGATCTGCACTATGAAGGCTCGATCTCGATAGATCGTACGCTCCTGGAGGCAGCAGGAATGGTGATCAACGAGCGCGTCGAAATCTACAATGTAGAAACAGGGACGCGCTTTGCCACCTACGTGATCGAGGCGCCGCCGATGTCTGGTACGATGAGCCTGAACGGTGCGGCTGCCCGACTGGTGATGCCCGGAGACAAGATCATTATCGTTGCATATGCCTCATTCGATGAGGCCGAAGCAAAGAAGTTCAAGCCACACGTTGTGCGTGTGGACCGAGATAATCGCATCCTGGCAAGTTGAACCTAACGGGCCATCCTTCCTTCTTAAACGGCCAACGCATCTTTTGCGTGATTTGATGCGATCCTCGGAGTGATGAATGCGGTCGATCCAGACAGCAAGACTTAGTCCCTACGTCGCAGCGTTGAATGCCTTGAACGAAGATAAACGGCTGCGCTGCCTCAAGCCGCGCGTGGGGATCGATTTCGCATCGAACGACTATCTGGCGCTCGGGAACGCCTCGCGCATCAAAAAGGCGATGGTCGCCGCGCTCGAGGCGGGCACTCCGGTTGGAGCCGGCGGGTCGCGGCTTCTGCGCGGCAATTGCGAGGAGCATGAACGGCTCGAAACAGAAGCGGCTCAGTTCTTTGGCGCGGAGGCAGCGCTTTTCTTTGGAGGCGGCTACATCGCAAATTTTGCCCTCCTGACAACGCTCCCGCAGCGCGGCGATCTGCTCGTTCTCGATTCGCTCGTGCACGCCAGTATTCACGAGGGGGCGCGGGCCGGTCGCGCAGAGTGTCGAATTCACGCGCACAATGATCCCCAGTCAGTCGAAGACGCAATTCGCGCCTGGCGAAACAAAGGTGGAGCGGGCCGCGTGTGGATTGTGGCCGAAAGTCTCTACAGTATGGATGGCGACTTCGCTCCACTCGAAGAGCTAGTGGCAATCGCCGATCGCCAAGACGCGTTTCTGATCGTGGACGAGGCACATGCCACAGGCGCTTACGGGCATCAAGGACGAGGGCTCACGGCCCCTTATGACAAGCGCGAAAATCTCATCGTCGTTCATACCTGCGGCAAAGCGCTCGGTGCGGCGGGTGCACTTGTTACGGCCTCCGGCATCTTGCGCGATTTCATGGTCAACCGCTGCCGTCCGTTTATTTTTGCCACCGCCCCATCACCATTGATGGCCGTTGCCGTTCGAGAGGCACTCCTCACCCTGCAGAAAGAGCCGGAGCGGCAGCAACGGCTGGCCAAACTCGTTGCGTTCGCGCATCGGCAGATCACCTCGCTTGGTTTGCGCACACCATCGACCTCTCAGATCGTGCCCTACATCGTAGGTGACAATGCTCATGCAATGCGACTTGCCTCTGCTCTGCAGGCGCGCGGCTTCGATATCCGCGGAATTCGGCCGCCAACCGTCCCTGCAGGCACCGCCCGCTTGCGAATTTCGTTGACACTCAATGTTGGCGAAGCGGACGTGCGCGCGATGCTCGATGCGCTGGTTGAGGTGACGAGGGGCTCGTTTCGATGAATAAACGGATCGTCGTGACTGGTACGGACACCGGGGTCGGCAAAACGGTATTCTCCGCAGGGCTCGCCGGGCTTCTCGGCGCGAATTACTGGAAGCCGGTCCAGGCTGGACTCGAACAAGAGATCGACTCCGAGTGCATCCGCCGCCTCGGTGGCCTCTCGTCCGATCGGATTGTCCCGGAGCTCTATCGACTTCGGACGCCCGCGTCGCCCCATCACTCAGCGGAGATCGACGGCGTTCGCATAGATACAGAGACGCTTGGACTGCCGGACAGCGGCGAGCGGCGACTCGTGATCGAAGGCGCCGGCGGACTCATGGTGCCGCTGACAGCGCGCACGCTTTACATCGACATCTTCGAGCGCTGGCAGCTTCCCGTCGTGCTTTGCGCAAGGACGGGACTGGGCACAATCAATCACTCCCTGCTCTCCATAGAGGCTCTGCGGAAGCGTCAGATTCGAATCCTTGGGATTGCGTTCATTGGCGAAAGAAACGCCGAAACTGAAAGCGCGGTTTGCGAGATCGGGAGAGTGCGTTGGTTGGGACGGCTCCCGTGGCTTGTTCCCCTCACAAACGATAGGCTGCAGGCCGCTTTCAAAGACTCCTTTGTTAGCAGCGATTTCCTGAACCTATGAAGACAGCTAAGAGGTCGCCGATCTGGCATCCGTTCACGCAGCATGCTCTACAGCGGGATATGACGAAGGTGGTCCGGGGAGAAGGGGCCTATCTCTACACCGAAGATGGCCGACGCCTTATCGATGCAATCTCCTCCTGGTGGGTCGTGACCCACGGCCATTGCCATCCATGCATCGTGAACGCGATCCGAGAACAGGCAGGCAAGCTCAACCAGGTCATCTTCGCCGGATACACTCACGACCCGGCTGAGCAGGTTGCGACGGAACTATTGAAGGTCACCTCCCCAGCGCTCGAACATGTGTTCTTCTCCGATAGCGGGTCCACCAGCGTCGAAGTCGCGCTGAAAATGGCGCTCGGCTACTGGCGCAATACCGGAAGAGAGCGAACCAAAATTGTGGTGATGCAGCACTCGTACCATGGCGACACGATCGGGGCGATGTCGGTAGGTAGCCGAGGCATCTTCAATGCGGCCTACGGGGCGCTGATGTTCGAGGTGACCTCGATTCCGTTCCCGGCAAGAGATTGTGAGCAAAGAGCTCTCGATGCGCTTGAAAACGCGTGTCGAAACGAACATCCCGCAGCCTTTATCGTGGAGCCCCTGATATTGGGTGCCGGTGGAATGCTGATGTATTCGCCCTCGGTGCTAAGAGAGATGAAGCGGATTTGCGAAGCCTTTGACGTCCTGTTCATTGCGGACGAGGTCATGACAGGCTGGGGCCGGACGGGTACCTTGTTTGCGTGTGAGCAGGCCGATGTCACGCCCGATATTGCTTGCTATTCGAAAGGCCTCACGGCTGGGGCGCTGCCGCTCGCCGTCACACTGTGTCGTGCCGATATTTTCGATGCGCATTATTCTGAAGATCGCACGCGTACGTTTTTTCATTCGAGCTCATATACGGCCAATCCAGTGGCCTGTGCCGCCGCCAAGGCTAATCTGGACCTATGGCAGGATCAGGAGTATCGCTGGCGGCTGGCATCCTTGGCGAGGATGCAAGAACAGGCACTCGCGCCGTTCCGCCTCGATTCACGGTTCGCAAACGTGCGGCGCACAGGAACAGTCACAGCGGTTGAACTCAACACGCGCGATGCTGGCTATCTGGCGGACATCGGTCCGAGGCTTTTGGCTTTCTTCCAAGCGCGGGATCTGCTGTTACGCCCACTCGGTAACACGATCTACGTGATGCCGCCTTACTGCGTTACGGCGGCCGATCTTGATGAAATCTATACTGCCATCCGCGACGCTGCTGACTTGCTGATGTGAGATGCACGAGACTGTGCGATCGTCTGCAGTGACAGGATCTTGGAAGGGAAAGTGCCCGTATTGCTGCTTTTGATAGTGCAACGAGGATGCAGCCCCCAACTTAAGCGCTCCCGATCCAACTGCCGCAGTAATTCTGCGGGCTAGTCATGCAAGGCGCAGCATTTGACCGAAATGTCGAGCGAATTGCGTAAATCACGATAGAGAAATCAATTATCTTGACCAAATTCTCGGCGAGGCTATCTGCGGAAAGTACTGCTTCGCGAGGCAGCCGCACATCAGAGTCAAGGCTCTTGATGGCTGCAACAACCAGGAAGACGGACCGCCGGGCGGGCCGCACCTTCGGTGCGCGCGTGGTGCTGTGGTCAGAGGGCAGCGGGGCTTCCTAGGTAAATGTCTGACAGGAGGCGAGAATGCACATTGGCTTCCGTAATTCCCTCGACCATTCAGCCACTTGCTGCGCGATATGCGGCGGAAAGTTTGGGCTGATCCGCCATTACTGCTGGCGAACGGCTCTTTGCTCGAAGAGATGCGTCAACCGCTTCAAGGCGCGGCGGGAGGCCGATCAGAAATGGCTTCGTTGGCTTCGAGCGGCTTAGGAATGGACTGAGTTGTGCCGGTACGGCCCTGGTCAGAGAATTCGAGTGGCCCTCTAGAGCACGTGGAAATCAAGTGACAGAAACATCGGCAAAAATAATCGACTTCACGGCCTACAGGGCCAGCAGGCTGGCGCGGTCTGAGCGCGTTCGCGACGACATCTACTCGACCGCGACTCTCGCTGCGCTTACGGCGGCCTGTCACCTTTGGACGTTCCTGGCCTGCCATCCGTTTGCTTTGCTCGGTGCGCAGGCGCCGAAGCAGGAGTCTCACGAGTCCCCCTAGCGGGCAGACACGGAGATGTGCCCTAAAGACGAAGTCCCCACTGCGCGCATCTGCGCTCGGTCCGGTCGCCGTCACCGTTTGGAGAGACTGCAATCAGCCCAGAAACGCGTGCAGATGGTGGCTCGTCGCGAGCGCCGCTCCTCGATTGAGGGCGCGGCTGGCATAGCCGCTGAAACTGCACGTGAAGACGAGCCATCGGGTGGTGAAATGGATGAGGAAGGTCTTGTCTCATGGTTGCGCGACCATTGGACTGTTTTTGCGCTGTTCCCCAGTTCTAGACAACTGGGATCTCCATCCTCCATGCCATTGACAGGTTTCTCCCGCGTTCTCTAGGAAGCGCCGACGGTGTGTGCGGAGCGGATTCAATATGAGCCACAGTTCAGAGCAGCCTCTAGAGCGTGTCACGATTCCGGCACTGCAGCAGTGGAAGGATAAAGGACGGCGTGTCGTGATGACCACCGCCTACGATGCGGTTGCGGCGCGCATCGCGGATCCCATTGTCGATATCATCCTGGTCGGCGATAGCGTTGGAAACGTCTGCCTGGGATTCGACAACACGCTGCCCGTCAGCGTGGCCATGATGAATCATCACCTGGAGGCTGTTGCGCGCACGAGGCCTCATGCCTTGCTTGTGGCCGACATGCCCTTTCTCAGCTTTCATGTCGGTTCTGAGGATACGATTCGCAATGCAGGAGGTTTTTTACAGCGTGGCGCCGATGCTGTGAAACTCGAGGGTGGTGCCAAACGCATCGAGATGGTACGCGCCTTGGTCGATTGCGACATTCCTGTGATGGGACATCTCGGTCTGACCCCGCAGAGCGTCAACGTCATGGGTGGATTCAAAGTGCAGGGAAGGACAACAGATACCGCCTTGCGGTTGCTCGATGACGCGCACCGTCTGCAGGAAGCCGGTTGCTTCGCGCTTGTCCTGGAGGGCATTCCTGCCGAGCTCGCGGCGCGAGCGACCGAATCTCTCACGATACCCACCATCGGGATCGGAGCAGGAGCCGATTGCTCGGGCCAAGTGCTCGTGTTTCATGATGTCTTGGGGCTAACCGAAGGCCATCGCCCCAAATTCGTTCGTGCCTATACAAATGGATTCCAGTTGTTCCAGGAGGCGCTGTCGCGCTGGGCTGCCGATATCCGCAAAGGGGCGTTCCCGGGCTCAGAGGAGTGCTATCGGCTTCCTGATCAGCTTCGGCATGCCGTCGCCAACTGGGTGCCCTCCAGTTCAACCTCAAGGTAAGAAATGAAAGTAATTACGAAGGTGGCTGAGCTGCGTCGCGCCCTTGCAGACGTTCGCAATGCCGAAAAGCGCATCGGATTCGTTCCGACGATGGGATACTTGCACGACGGCCACCTGGCCTTGATCTCGGCCAGCCGGGAACACTGCGACGTCACTGTCGTTAGCATCTTCGTCAACCCCACTCAGTTCGGCCCAAATGAGGATCTCAGCAGGTACCCCCGCGACTTCGCGCGCGATGAAGCGTTATGCGGCAGTGCCGGGGTCTCCATCATCTTCGCGCCAAGTGCAGAGGAGATCTATCCGGCTCAATTTGAGAGCTTTGTCGAGCCGGGCGAACTCGCAAAGCCGCTCTGCGGAGCTTTCAGGCCTGGACATTTTCGTGGTGTAGCGACCGTCGTCTGCAAGCTATTCAACATGGTGCAGCCGGACGTCGCGTACTTTGGACAGAAGGATTTTCAGCAATGCGCGGTAATACGCCGCATGACGGTTGATCTGAATCTTCCGATCGAGATTGTCACTGTGCCAACCGTGCGGGAGCCAGATGGGCTGGCAATGAGCAGTCGCAACCGTTATCTCTGCCCGGAAGAACGTGATCGGAGCTTGGCGATCAGCCGTGGCTTGTTCGCCGCAGCGCATGAGTTTGCCTCAGGGGAACGCGACGCCGCAACGCTGATTGCGCTTGCAAGAAGGCATTTGGAAAGGGTCGATCGACTACAGTACCTTGAGCTTGTCGACCCTGGGACTCTAAGGATTGCTGACAGCCCTCTGCGCTATCCGGCGGTGCTCTGTGTCGCAGCGTACGTCGGCTCCACGCGGTTGATCGACAATGTAGTCCTGTCCTGGTCGCCATCGTAGCGAGATCCGCAAGTGATTGCGCTCAGGAGCAGTCGAACCGGATGGGCTGGCCCTGAAATCCTCAACATCCTGGAAGAACTCTCGAAGACGATCCGGAACTGCCCTTTGCGTGCTGAACAACTCCCCCACGCTCGAGCTCATGATGTCGGTTGGAGATTGGCTCTGCCGCTGACGGGGTGGAGCGAGGCGGGGCCGCTCCACGCTGCCGAGATCATCCGCCTGCAAGCGGGCATCGCCAAAGGAGATTCGCTCAAAATCGTGTGCTGCCAATACGTGCGATTATGGATCAACAACCACGCGCCCATGACCATGAAATTACTTCACGATGGCGCAGACGACCTCGTCAAGCTGCAAAAAGCCGAAGCTCCCTAAGAGCGGCCAGGGGCGAGTCAAGGGGGCAGTGAAGCGCGGGCGCCGGATCCTGGCCCGATTTCGTCGCCAGACGTCGGGCGGGCGCTGGTTTTTGACGCAAAGATATGCTTCACCGCAAGAATTGGTCGCGATGTCCCTCTACAGTGTAGGATGCCAGGCGCTCGGGTTTGGAGCCGATAGGTGCCGTCTTGTGAAACGACATCGGAGCAGTGGCAAGCTATTTCTACCAACTCCATCGGGGCAGGTATGCCGAAGCGCAGCAGGCGCGATAAACGGCAAATCCTCTGGCCGCAATTGAACCTGATGAGGCTCGGCAACGAGCTAGCACCGTGCGAGCATTGGCCTGCGGCAGCCGCCCAGTCAGTCCGGCGCGCAATAGATGGCCGAGCATGCTGTACATCATCGCAGAGCATGATCGCAGGGAGCTCACATTGGCCTCTGAGCTCTAGCAAGCTTGTCTGCTAGGCCCAGACGGCCGACGAGAAGACAAACGCAGGCCGATCAAGCGAGCTGCCGCAATGGATCAGCGATCGCAGAGGTGCTGGACATTGCACCGCGCTGGAAATCGGCCGACCGGCAGTCGCGGAGGCTCATGCGCTCCGATGTACTTGAGTTGCGGTCCAGCAAATGCCCATTATCTTCCCCGATGGTATGAGGGAGATCTCTCAATGCTGGACGTTGGCACGATCACGCTTCTGCGCACGATCCTGGATGAGGTTTGCGTGAGCGTCCCACCGTATGACGCCGGCGTCCGCGCCTACGTTGCCTCCAGAATCCTGGAGGCCGCCACCAGAGGTGAGACGCGCCCCGATCTGCTTAAACAGATCGGTCAGGAAGCTCTTTCCAGAGCACCAACGATGTGGCGATAGATCTAGGACATGGCTTGTCATTGAGGTGAATTTCCAAGTCACAGTGCTGAAGATCCAGCTCGCAGAGTGTATCGTGGTCGCAAATCGATGGTGGCCTAACGTCACCCAAGACGCGGCGTTATCTGATGTGAATCGGTTGGCGCGCTGCTCGGTGCCCGGCCGATCCTTGAAACGAGAGAGCAGCTCGCACAGCAGACGCCGCATCCAAGCCTTGGCGCGCACCCTTGCGCGCCACGATGCCGGTGAGGCGACGCTCCAATAACCTTCGTCCGGAAACGGGGGCGAAGTCAGTGTTCGGCGCCGGAGCGCCGTCAACTCACGCGAGCCGGTGCGCCGTTGCTGTTTACTCCTGTGTGAGCGCCGCAAGTGCCCTTTCGATCACTGTGATGTCTTGACTGACCTGAGCGATCGCTGGCTTCGGATCAATGCCGGTAACGCAGTTCAACTGCTGCAGCAACTCCCGCCGATGCGCCAGAAGGTTCTCCAGCGCGCTGCGGTTGTTTAGTTTCACATAGCCGTCGACAATCAGTCCAATCGAAAGAGACATCGAAACTCTCAAACAAAGCTGTTCTCAACGAAGATGCGTATAGCACATCGGCAAACGATGTTCAGCTCCTCGGAAGAGAATACTGACGGGCGAGCTTGTTAGCGACAAGCGTCCGGCGCCGGGAGCGTGACCGACTATTCCTTGCGCCTTCCAAGCGCCCAGCTCTGTTTGAGCGACTAGCCGAGCAGAAAGACGGCGTATGGTGAGCCAAGAACGCTGCGGGTCGTGGCGATGGAAATGCTACGCTAGCGGAAGGAGTGTTGTCACGAACTGCCATTGTCCTTATCTGCCCGCCGAACGGCTTCCGAGATGCGATGGCGGGTGGCGCGTTGATCGACGACATGCTCGCCTGAATATCTCTTCGTAGAGATTGCGACGACCTCAGGAGCGTCCAGGATGCTCGATGAATATTTGGCCCGCATTCGTGCTCACCGCACAAACATCCACCGCTATCGTCGCCTGCTGAAGTCGAACCTGTCGGAT
The DNA here is from genome assembly GCF_000011365.1 of Bradyrhizobium diazoefficiens USDA 110. Classification (GTDB taxonomy): domain Bacteria; phylum Pseudomonadota; class Alphaproteobacteria; order Rhizobiales; family Xanthobacteraceae; genus Bradyrhizobium; species Bradyrhizobium diazoefficiens. Next base: position 2,274,993 of record NC_004463.1, read on the forward strand.
GTCGAACGTCAGTTCATCGAAAAACGCCTCACCGAAGAGCAGACCGCGCTGGAGTTCCTTTCAGCCGAGACCTTCCCGCTCGCGTTTAGCCTCCGGAAGGGGCGGACATGCCGGCAAACTAGTCGCGGAGCCGCGAACGACGCGCGCGTTCCGGGCGGCCTGATCCGAGGCGCGGTGGGACCCCACGGCTGACCCTCCCAGCTGCGCATCCTCAAAAACCGCTCTGTACCGCGGGCTGTACCTAATTTGCGGGTTCTGATCGCGGCGGGCTTTGTCGAGTCCGATCGCCAAACACTTTCGAGCAGCATCACTGACTTCAATCCGGGACCTCTTCACCAGCGGATTAAAAAGCACCACTGTTCGACCGGTTCTCGCTCAGGACTTGTTTGTACTCGGCCATATCTCGGCAGTTTGTTAGATTGGCTACACGCCTAGCCAAATCGTTCTCACTAGCCAGCTGAGACAGCCACAACTTCATCGTTCATCGGTCTGCGACCACGGCATGAGATTTGCTCTGCTGGCTGAAACGCTGCGGAACCGTATTCGCGGCGAGAGGCACAGCAAGGAAGGAAACGACTTGCCAAATCTGCGAGTGGAGACAGTTTATGTCGGCGGCAGTATCTCCAGCAGCATTCTGGTGAATACACAGGCAAGCGGCGGTACCGCCCGAGACGTGGTACATCAAGTTGGTACGCGCCCATCGGCTGCGAAATACCCTCGTACCGATATTTTTACTAGTCGCCGTCGGGCAAATGGCAGGCCTTTTGCGTGTAGCCGATCCCGTAGGACTACTGCCCAGGTTCTCCGCGGCCGACGGTCGGTTGTTTCGACGGAGACCGCAGTCGGCCGCGCGACAGGGAAGGCGCCGTTCCGGAGCAGAACAACGGCCTCCAGCTTTTGGATCAATCAGAATCGGGCAACACCATGATTGTGCGTAGTCTGCACGACATTGAAGCAACCGATCACTTCGTCGATTGGGGCAATAGTACGAGCCACCGCCTTCTGACGGATAAGGACGGCATGGGTTTTAGCATCTGCCACACCATCGTGCGCGCTAACACCGTTTCTCTTCTGCAATACCGGAATCATCTCGAAGCCTGCTTCTGCATCGGTGGAGAGGGCGAGGTCGAGGACATGGACGGCAATGTCTTTCCTATTCGCCGAGGCGACATGTATGTGCTTGACAAGCATGACAAGCATCTCCTGCGCGGGGGACCGGACAAGGACATGATCCTCGTTAGCATCTTCAACCCGCCCCTCACCGGAACCGAGCGCCACAAGCTGGACGACCCGGCAGGCTCCACATATTGAGCGATGCGAAGAAACGCCAATCCAATATGAACTGCCGCTAATTGCGAGAAACATTTACTCGAGCGATCCAGCACTGGCTCGTACCGCACGCGCGGACTTTTTACGAAATGCCCACGCGATGCGGTTAGGTTGAGCTGACAAATTTACTTTGGCATTCCAGGTCCCTTTTTTTCTTGTCCGGAATACCCGGCGGGCGGGGTCTTGTGCGATTGATAGCGCGCTTAGTTGTACGATGTCTGGCGACGCTGTTGGACAGCTGACACAGCACCGCTGTGGCTATCGCATTGATTGCACTCGATTTCACCTTTGGCACGATACATGCGTAATCGTCTAAAGGGCGCCATAGAGGAGAAGTCGTTCGATGAGAACGCTTACCAGAAACGCTGACGCGCTTGAGTAGCAGCTGCGATACCGCCGCCACCATATTTGGTGGTGCGGAACGTTGGCGGAAGATTGAGTGATCCGCTTTGGCGAAGGGTTTCGTCACATCAATGCAGGCCAGCCAAAGCCCGAAAACAGATCCGAACCGATGTGAGCGATTTGCGTGAATCAAGGAAGACGCCGTCCGATCTTGAGCGATGATCAGGTGCAGAGCATATCTGCCGCGGATGAACTGCGGGCGCGTGGGGAGGAGTTTTGGCGACGGCGGCTCGAGCAGTTTAGCAGATTGCATCCGCCTTTCGTGTCATCGTCCGTGGCTGCGGCGCCGTCCCGATGGCAGTCGAGTTCATGGTTTAGCCCAAGCGGTTTGGCTATTTCCCCACAAGATCGCTCGGAATATTTGGTAGCAGCTTGGCTGATCTATCTCGCTCGGATCACGGGGCAACAAGAGTTTCAACTGGGATGGAAGCCTGCATGGGACCGATTGCAAACCGGCTCCAAACTCGTGATGGCCTCCGTCGTGCCGATGGATGTTCGCATTGAGCTTGCTCATGATTTTGAAGAAGTACGCAAAACCGTAGCGGCCGAAGTCGCTCAGCTGAGGGCGCACGCTAGCTTTGCCCGAGATCTTATAGCGCGCTGCCCGACATTGCGAGGAGTGGTGGCGCTACGGGCGCGCCAGCCTTGGCCGATTGGCATTGCAATCACGACAGAGAGCTGTCACGCCGCTGATGCTCTGACGACGAACCACAAAGCTGGGCATGCCTTGTGCGGCGATTTGCTGACCTTTGAGGTTTGCGCTCTGGATGGGAGCTTCCGCTGGCATTTTGATGCCGCTCGATTAGCACCGAAGCAGATCGACCGCATGACGCAGCATTTGCAAACTTTGTTACGCGGCGTGATGGCCGATGCTGGGCAGCCTGTCGGCCGAATAGACATTCTGGCCGCCGACGAACGCACGTATCTACTTGAGGATTTGAATCGGACGGCGGCGCCTTATCCGTTTGAGCTATGTATCCATGAGCTGTTCGAGGCGCAGGTGCAAAAGGCACCGGAAGCGGTGGCGGTGGTCTATGAGAAGGAGAGACTGAGCTATGGCGAGCTCAATGCGCGGGCCAACCGGCTGGCGCATCATTTGATCGAGCTCGGGGTCAAGCCGGACCAGCCGGTGGCGATCTGCCTCGAACGCAGCCTGGCGATGGTAGTTGGTCTCTTGGCGATCCTGAAAGCGGGCGGCGCGTATCTGCCGCTAGATCCGGCTTATCCGTCGGCGCGGCTGCGGCAGATTGTTGGCGATGCAGAACCGAAACTGCTGCTTTGCGATGTCGCCGGTCGAACCGCATTGGGCGCCGAAGCCGTGGCCGATGTGACGGTGGTCGATCTGGAGACGGCGACCCCGACTTGGGGCGAGCGGCCGCCTTCGAACCCGGACCCGGGCGCGCTTGGCCTTTCATCGCGCCATCTCGCCTATGTCATCTATACCTCCGGCTCAACCGGAATCCCCAAGGGCGTGGAAATGTCCCATGGCGCGCTTGTGAATTCGCTTGCGGGGATTGGCACGTCAAAACTGCGCACACTTCAATTCGCGACCCTGAACTTCGATGTGTCCTGTCAGGAATTGTTCATCTGTTGGAAGGACGGCGGAGTGCTTGTGCTCGTGCGGGAAGAGACCCGGAGGCACTTCTCCGACCTGCTGGAATTTATAGAGCGGGAGGCGATAGAGCGGCTTTTCCTCCCGTTCGTGGCATTGAATCATTTTGCGGAAGTCTGGAGCGCGCAGCGCGTGCAGCTGCCCTCTTTAAGAGAGCTTTATACAGCCGGCGAGCGATTGCAGGCCACTCCACTGCTTAGGACGTTCTTCGAAGCACATCCGAACGCGAGATTGATCAATCAATATGGGTCCACGGAAATCAGCGTCATTTCCGAGCACCACCTTGCAGCTGATCCGTCATGTTGGCCCCAGATGCCTCACGTCGGGCGTCCAATCGTCAACACGCGGGTGTACCTGCTGGATGGCCATGGCGCGCCCGTGCCGTTCGGTGCGGTCGGCGAGCTTTACATTGGCGGGGCGGGGGTGGCACGGGGCTACCTGAACCGCCCTGAGCTGACCGCGGAGCGGTTCATCGCCAGTCCCTTTGTCGAGGGCGATCGGCTGTACCGGACCGGCGACCTTGCCCGTTATCTGCCGGACGGCAATCTTGAGTTCCTGGGCCGTAACGACGATCAGGTGAAGATTCGCGGCTACCGCATCGAGCCGGGTGAGATCGTCGCGCGGCTCTGCGAGCACGCCTGGGTGCGCGAGGCGGTGGTGCTGGCGCGCGAGAACGACGCCGGTGACAAGCATCTGATCGCCTATGTGGTCTGCGCGCCCGAAGCCGGCTCGGATGAGGGCGGTGGAGGCGGGCTTGCGGGCGCCTTGCGCGCGCACTTAAGTGCGCGACTGCCGGACTACATGGTCCCGAGTGCGTTCGTGCGGCTGGCCGCGCTTCCGCTGACGGTGAACGGCAAGCTCGATCGGAACGCGCTGCCGGCGCCGGCCGATCAGGCCTATGCGCTGGCGGCCTACCAGTCGCCGCAAGGTGCGGTCGAGACGGCGCTGGCGCAGATCTGGGCCGAGCTCCTTGGTGTCGAGCGCATCGGGCGCAACGACCACTTCTTCGAACTGGGCGGCCACTCGCTCTTGGCCGTGCAGATGTCGAGCCGGCTGTCACAGGCTGTCGGGGTCGAACTGCCACTGTCGACGCTGTTCGCAAGGCCAGTGTTGAGTGACCTGGCGGCAAGCATCGTCGAGCTGTTGAGCTGCTCGGGTCCGCAAGAGCTGCCGTCGATTGCAGCCGTGTCGCGGCATGAGCCGCTTGTGCTGTCGTTTGCGCAGCAGCGGCTATGGTTTTTGGCTCAGCTGAACGAAGGCAGCACCAACTATCACATTCCGCTGGCCTTGCGATTGCGCGGGATGCTCGACCGCAGCGCCTGGCAGCGCAGCCTTAACCGTCTGTTTGCACGTCATGAGGCGCTGCGCAGTGTGTTTGTCGCGACCCAGGGCAAGCCCCGGGTTGAGGTTTTGCCGCCGGACGCGGGTCTGCCAATAGTTGAGCATGATCTGCGGGAGAGATCGGATGCGGAAGCGGCATTTTTGGATCTGTGCCATGAAGAGGGGCGCACGCCATTCGATCTTGCGCGCGGTCCGCTGATCCGCGGTCGGCTGATCCGCACCGCCGACGAGGAACACGTCTTCCTGCTGACCCAGCATCACATCGTCTCGGACGGTTGGTCGATGGGCGTGCTGCTGCGTGAACTTAGCCAGCTCTACCGGGCATTCCAGGCCGGGCAGGACGATCCTCTGCCGCCGCTTGCGATCCAATATCCGGATTACGCCGCCTGGCAACGCCAATGGCTGTCGGGGGAACGGTTGCAGCAGCAGGCGCAGTATTGGCGCAGCGCGCTGGCGGGCACAGCCCGTCTTGTCTTGCCGACGGACCATGCGCGGCCTGCCCAGCAGTCGTTTGCCGCGGCCGCGGTCCCGATCACCGTCGATGCGGATTTGACGCGGGAGCTGAAGCGGCTGAGCCTGCAGCATGGCTCGACGTTGTTCATGACGGTGCTGGCGGCCTGGGCGGCGGTGCTGTCGCGTCTGTCCGGGCAGGACGATCTTGTGATTGGCGTGCCGAGCGCCAATCGGGGGCACCGCGAGATCGAAGAGCTGATCGGCTTCTTCGTCAACACTCTGGCGCTTCGGCTGGACCTGTCGGGCAAGCCGCGCGTGTCGGAGCTTCTGGAGCGGACGCGGCGCACGGTGCTGGCTGCGCAGGAGCATCAGGACCTGCCGTTCGAGCAGGTGGTGGAGATCGTGCAGCCGCCCCGGGCTCTTGATCACACACCGTTGTTCCAGGTGATGCTGGCCTGGGAGAACAATGCGGTTGGGCCATTGGACCTGCCGGGGCTGAGTGTCGAAGCTGCCGGGGAGGAGATTGATCAGGCCAAGTTCGATCTGGAGCTGAGCCTTGGCGAGCATGGCGAGGAGATCGCCGGAACGCTGGGTTATGCCACGGCGCTGTTTGATCAGGCGACGATCGAGCGGCAGCGTGGTTATCTGCTGGCGCTGCTGCGGGCGATGGCAGCCGATGCGCAGCAAGAGGTCCACCGGATTGAGCTGCTCTCGACTGCCGAGCGCACGTATCTGCTGGAGGAGCTGAACCGGACGGCGGCGCCGTATCCTGCGGAGCGGTGCATCCACGAGCTGTTTGAAGTGCAGGTGCACAAGGCGCCGGATGCGGTGGCGGTGGTCTGCGAAGATGAGCGGCTGAGCTACGCCGAGCTCAATGCGCGGGCCAATCGCCTGGCGCATCACTTGATCGCCCTCGGGGTCAGGCCGGACCAGCCGGTTGCGATCTGCGTCGAGCGCAGTCCGATGATGGTGGTGGGGCTTTTGGCGATCCTCAAGGCCGGCGGGTCGTATATGCCGCTGGATCCGGCCTATCCGTCGGCGCGGCTGCATCAGGTGCTCGACGATGCGGCGCCGCCGCTGCTGCTGGCCGATGTGGCCGGCCGTGCCGCCTTCGGCGCGGATGTGCCGGCCAAGGTGAGCGTGGTGGAGCTCGATGCTGCGGCGCCGGCCTGGGCCAGCCTGCCGGAAGCGGATCCTGATCGGCGCGCGCTCAGCCTGACCTCCCGCAATCTCGCCTATGTGATCTACACCTCGGGATCCACCGGCAGGCCAAAAGGGGCACAGAATGAGCATCGGGCTATCGTTAATCGCCTGATCTGGATGCAGGACGCCTATGGTCTGAAACCAACAGACGTCGTGTTGCAGAAGACGCCATTTAGCTTCGATGTCTCGGCCTGGGAGTTCTTTTGGACTTTGCTTGAAGGGGCAACGCTGGTACTGGCGCCGCCCGGTGCGCACAGAGATCCCGATACGTTGGTCGACTTGATCGTCAGCCAGCGCATCACGACGGTTCACTTCGTGCCATCCATGCTGGTCAGCTTTTTGGATGCGAAGAGTGTTGACCGCTGCACATCGCTGCGGCAGGTTTTATGCAGCGGCGAGGCGCTCCCTGCCGCCAGTGTGTATAGGGTTCGGCGCGTATTGCCCTGGACGGCCCTGCACAATCTTTACGGTCCGACTGAAGCCGCGATCGACGTGACATCCTGGAGCTGCCCGGCTGAGTTTGATGAGGCCATCGTCCCGATTGGCCGCCCTATTGCCAACACGCGGGTCTACTTGCTGGATGGTCATGGCGCGCCTGTGCCGTTCGGTGCGGTGGGCGAGCTCTGCATTGGCGGGGCGGGGGTGGCGCGGGGCTACCTGAACCGCCCTGAGCTGACCGCGGAGCGGTTCATCCCCAGTCCCTTTGTCGAGGGCGACCGGCTGTACCGGACCGGCGACCTGGCGCGCTACCTGCCGGACGGCAATCTGGAGTTTTTAGGGCGCAACGACGACCAGGTAAAGATTCGCGGCTTCCGCATCGAACCGGGCGAGATTGCGGCGCGGCTTTGCGAGCATGCCTCCGTGCGCGAGGCGGTGGTGGTGGCGCGCGAGGATGGTGGCGGCGAGCAGCGGCTCGTTGCGTATGTCGTTGCCGCCGGAGCTGAGGAATCTGATCTTGCCGGCGGTTTGCGGGCGCATGTGAGTGCGGGGCTGCCGGACTACATGGTCCCGAGTGCGTTCGTGCGGCTGGCGGCGCTTCCGCTGACGCTGAACGGCAAGCTCGATCGAAAAGCGCTACCGGCCCCGGGCGACGAGGCATATGCGCGGCGGACCTACGCGCCGCCTCAGGGCGAGATGGAGACGGTGCTGGCGCAGATCTGGGCCGAGCTGCTGGGGCTGGAGCGGGTCGGACGGCACGACAACTTCTTCGAACTGGGAGGGCACTCGCTCTTGGCGGTGCAGATGATGGAGCATCTGCGGCGGCGGTCACTGCGCATCGAGGTGCGCACCTTGTTCGTCAAGCCAGTGCTCGCGGATCTGGCCGCACGCCTGGGCCGCCATCACGAGGTGGCAGTCCCGGCCAACCTGATCACCGAGCGGAGCGTGGCGATAACGCCGGAGATGTTGCCGCTGATCGAGCTCGCGCAGGACGAGATCGACCGGATCATCGCCACGGTACCCGGCGGGGTTTGCAACATCCAGGACATTTACGGTCTGTCGCCGCTGCAGGACGGCATCCTGTTCCATCATTTGCTAGCGGCAAAGGGCGATCCATACCTCCTGATGTCGCAGATGGCGTTTGCCGAGCGTGGGCTGCTCGCGCGCTATCTTGCCGCGATCCAGCGGGTGGTAGATCGGCATGACATCCTGCGTACCTCGTTTGTCTGGGAGGGGTTGTCGCGGCCGGTCCAGGTGGTGTGGCGGAAGGCGCGACTGGAGGTGATCGAGGTCCAGCTGGATGGCGCTGATGGCGCTGGCGCTGAGCAGCTCAGGAACCGGTTTGATCCGCGCCGGCACCGCATCGAGCTCGGCCGGGCGCCACTGCTGCGGTTTGTGATTGCGCGCGAGCCCGGCAGCGCGCGCTGGCTGTTGCTGGAGCTGCAGCATCATCTGATCGGGGATCACGCAACCCGGGACGTGATGCATGCTGAAGTCCGGGCCAAGCTGGAGGGGCGCGAGCATGAGCTGACGGCGCCGCAGCCATTCCGCAATCTGGTGGCGCAGGCGCATCTACGCGGTGATGCCAAGGCGGATGAAGCGTTCTTCCGGGAGCTGCTGGCCGGCATCGACGAGCCGACCACGCCCTTCAACTTGAGCGAGGTGCGCGGCGACGGCGGCGGGGTTCGTGAGGCGTATCGGATGCTGCCGCCAGCGCTCCATGCGCGGCTGGCGGAACAGGCGCGGCGGCTGGGCGTGAGTCTGGCGAGCCTGTGCCATCTGGCGTGGGGGCAGGTGGTGGCGCGCAGCAGCGGCCGCGAGCAGGTGGTGTTCGGCACGGTGCTGCTGGGCCGCCTGCAGGGCAGCGCCGGCGCCGACCGCGCCATGGGACTGTTCATCAACACCCTGCCGCTGCGGCTTGATCTTGATGGGACCGCCGTCGAGGCGAGCGTGCGGACCACGCACGCCCGGCTGGCCGAGCTGCTGACACATGAGCATGCCTCGCTGGCGCTGGCGCAGCGCTGCAGCGCTATTGCGGCGTCGGCGCCGCTGTTCAGCACGCTGTTGAACTATCGTCACAACAAGGCGCCGGCTGTGCCCGGCTCCGGGACGGATGATGTCTTGTCGGGTATGGAATGGCTGGGCGGGGAGGAACGCACTAACTATCCGCTGACCCTGTCGGTTGAGGATTTTGGCGAGGCGCTGGGCCTCACTGTGCAGGTGGCGGAGCCAATCTCGGCGGATCGGATCTGCGGCTACATGCAGCGGTCGCTCGAGCAGCTGGCAGAGGCGCTGGAGCATGCCCCGGATACGCCGGTACGCGAGCTCGACATCTTGCCGGCTGAGGAGCGCACCTATCTGCTGGAGGATCTGAACCGGACGGAAGAGGCCTATCCAACAGAGCAGTGCGTCCATGAGCTGTTCGAGGCGCAGGTGCAAAAGGCGCCGGAGGCGGTGGCGCTGGTCTGCGAAAACGAGCGGCTGAGCTATGGCGAGCTCAACGCGCGGGCCAACCGGCTGGCGCATCTTCTGATCGAGCTTGGGGTCAAGCCGGACCAGCCGGTGGCAATCTGCCTCGAACGCAGCCTGATGATGATGGTTGGCATCTTGGCGATCCTGAAGGCGGGCGGTGCCTATCTGCCGCTGGACCCAGCCTATCCCAGCGAGCGGCTGCGTCAGGTTGTCAACGATGCCGCGCCGCGGCTGCTGCTATGCGACGTCGTCGGTCGCGCAGCACTCGGCCCCGAAGTGCTGACCGAGGTGACGGTCATTGATCTGGAGACGGCCACGCCCGCCTGGGCCGAACGGCCGGCTTCGAACCCAGACCGGCACACGCTTGGCCTCACATCCGGCCATCTCGCTTATGTGATCTACACCTCAGGCTCAACCGGAACCCCAAAGGGGGTCATGGTCCAGCATCGGGGGTTGGTCAATCTGCTGTCGGCTCAGGTCGGCCTCTTTGGCGCTTCTTCCAACAGCCGAGTCGTGCAGTTCGCCTCCATCGCTTTTGATGCAAGCGCTTGGGAGCTTCTTATGGCGTTTGGCTCCGGAGCGGCTTTGCACTTGCCTGCGGAAGAGATCCGTCAAGCGAGGAACAAGCTATCGGATTATCTCCGAAGCGAAGCCATCACCCACGCGACACTACCCCCAGCGTTGCTTCAGACGAGCAAGGATCCGGAACGTTTGGCTGCGCAAGTTCTCATTCTTGCCGGAGAGCTGCCTAAGCCTGAACTCATCCGAAGTCTGGCCCCAGCATCAATGGTCAATGCTTATGGCCCGACCGAGGCAACAGTCTGCGCGACGATCTGGACTTGCCCGGCTGATTTCAATGGGTCGGTGGTCCCGATCGGGCGCCCAATTGCCAACACGCGGGTGTACCTGCTGGATGGCCATGGCGCGCCCGTGCCGTTCGGTGCGGTGGGCGAGCTTTACATTGGCGGGGCGGGGGTGGCGCGGGGCTACCTCAACCGCCCTGAGCTGACCGCCGAGCGGTTCATCGCCAGTCCCTTTGTCGAGGGCGATCGGCTGTACCGGACCGGCGACCTTGCCCGTTATCTGCCGGACGGCAATCTTGAGTTCCTGGGCCGCAACGACGATCAGGTGAAGATTCGCGGCTACCGCATCGAGCCGGGTGAGATCGTCGCGCGGCTTTGCGAGCACGCCTGGGTGCGCGAGGCGGTGGTGCTGGCGCGCCAGAACGGCGGCGGCCACAAGCATCTGATCGCCTATGTGGTCTGCGCGCCCGAGGCCGGCTCGGATGAGGGCGGTGGAGGCGCGCTTGCGGGCGCCTTGCGCGCGCACTTAAGTGCGCGACTGCCGGACTACATGGTGCCGAGTGCGTTCGTGCGGCTGGCCGCGCTTCCGCTGACGGTGAACGGCAAGCTCGATCGGAACGCACTGCCGGCGCCGTCCGATCAGGCCTATGCGCTGGCGGCCTACCAGTTACCGCAAGGTGAGGTCGAGACGGCGCTGGCGCAGATCTGGGCCGAGCTCCTTGGTGTCGAGCGCATCGGGCGCAACGACCACTTCTTCGAACTGGGCGGCTACTCGCTCTTGGCCGTGCAGATGCTCGGTCGAGCATCAAATCTTGGGTTGAGTTTTAGCGCCACCGACCTCTTCCGCGCACCTGTTCTGAAGGAACTCGCATCGCAGATTTGTTTGCAAGTGCAGCCCAGTAACTCGGCGGTGATTTCCGTTCGACCGAACGGATCGCAACCACCGCTCTTCTTTGTCCCGTCAGGCTTTGGAGATTGTTCGTATGTCCTCGGTTTGGCGGTGGAAATGGATGCAGACTGCTCAGTCTACGCTCTGCCATGGCCACCTTTCGATGACGTTCGTCCACCGACTTTTGAGGCGATGGCCGCGGAGGTGATTGTTGCGATTAAACAGATCCAGCCACGTGGCCCATACCGCTTTGCTGGATACTCATCAGGTGCAATCCTGGCTTATGCAATTGCCGAGCGATTACTGAGTAGTGATGAAGTTGTGTCGTTCATGGCCTTCATCGATGTCAGTCTACCTGGGGCTTCTTCGAACGCATCACTGAAGAATTTGGCGCGAGAGTTTGTTTTGGATCGTTGTGGAACCTTGCGCGATGAATATCGCGAGGTTTTAGAACGCGACACGGAACAATGTTCCATCTCTGAGTTGCTCGAAAAGGCGCAGCAAACAGGAGCGTTAGCTCCAGATCACGATCTTCACAGTGACGTCTCGATGTATCAAAGGGCCGCGGCATTTCAACGGGCGCTACAATCGTATCGCATTCCGTCGCTCCCAATTGAAATATACCAGTTTTATGCCAGTGAGCCTCTTAGTCGTTGGGTACCGCCTGACAAGCAATCTGGTCGCGATGCAAACCTGCCAAAGCTTGGCTGGGACCTGGTCGTCGATGCGGGGGCCATTCATGCGGTACCTGTTCCAGGCAACCACGCGACAATGGTGAGCAACCCAGAAAACCGCCAAGTTCTCGCTCATGCTATTTCAACGGCCCTAATCGGCACTCTTGAATAGGCTCAAAGAATTTCTCCGAAGGCTCAGGTTCGAAGTTTCGTTTCTAGACTAGCCCCAAATATCCATCCCACAAGACAGACCGGGAGTAGATGTTGCGGGTAATCGTACCCGACGATGTTCCATTCAGCGACGCTGACGACGACACGTGCCCGAATGTGTTGATAGTCCCGTTCGTGGTGGAGGGACCTGAATACGGGCCACTCAAGATCGGTCCAGCATACTGCTGCTGGACCGCAGTGTCACCGACGTTCAGGACTAGCACGCCATCAATGTTGTTGGTCGCAAGCCAGACGAATTTCTGCATGGTGTACGTCCGCATTGGTGGAAACAACACCAACCCATCTTCAGCAACGACGCCGGCTTTCTTCCTTCCTCTGAGATAGTCGACTGAATGCTAGAAACTAGAGCGGGGGCCCGCGACGTAAGCGGCTATCCGATTGACCGGTTCGGAGGGAAGGTCCCGGCCTGCATACCTTTTGTATGGATGTTGTGATGCATCCTGCTAGTGTCGTCGCCGCAACGGCTAAGGCGAGGAGCGCAACCCCCCAGTGAAGAAATCGCTGAACTGAACCAGCCCCGCCCCACAACAACTATCGAGTTATCTTTTTTCGATACTCGTCTATCATTGCTGTCGTAACATCACCCAGTAGCACAGCGGTGCCGCGCCGCCCGGCCGCGAATAGGCGCTTCTGCTGCCGCATGCCCGGCCATTGCGCATCGTGTCATCCGGGCAGGCGCAGGGTCTGCCAGTTGCGTGATATTGTGATCCCGGCTGGCCTTAATCAGGATCGCGGCGATGGCCGCGGCGGTCAGCGCAACTTCGATCTTGCGTTTTGTGTCGGTTTGCTGTGGGGCGGGATCTTGCGGTGTCTTGGGTATTGCGGTGGCGCCACGCGGGCCGGGCGGAGCAGTCTTGGAAGCTTGCGGCTGCGAAGGGCTGCCCGGCACCGCCGTTAGCGCGAGCGGACTTGCTGGGGGGCTGGTTAGCTGCGCTACCATTGCAGGCGCAGAAGTAGAGGGTCGCCCGTCCTGACGGCCGACGGAATAAGCTCCTATGGCTGTAAGGCCCAGAAGCACGATCACAGTCCAGCCCCGCATGAGGACATTCAAGCGAAGCCGGAGCGATCGGGCAAGTTGCAAATTGTAAATCGAAGGCAAGCCCCCGTATTTTCCCGGAAGTGGCCTTGATGGAGGATTAATTGGGCACGGCCCGTCCGGCCAAAAGCGCATGCTTAGACGTTCGTCGTGTTGTTTCGAATGAGCTTCGGGCACGAAAACGTACCGGCGTTTATGCTGTACAAATGAACAGGCGTGCCGACCTTCTGGGTGATTTCGCCTTTGAGACGTTGCGGCGCGCGTGAAACCCGAATGCATTCCATTCGAGATCGAAACGGCGGTCGAGTCTATTGCAATGGTTTGCCGTCGTCACCGGCGTTGGCTCAAGGGCCTGTATGATCCGGCGGTGTTTACCGGCACCGCCCGAAGGTACATCGCAGCGTTCGGGGAATAGCACTCGATAGCTGATTGGTTGCGCCTCGGAGGTGAGATCAATTTTCCTGAAAGTGCGGTAGTTGCTGCGGGCGATCCTAACCGCGACCGAAGCTTTTCACGCCGTCCGCATGTTAGCTTTGCAGGTCAAGGCTCGCGAGCCGCTGCCGGTCCAGAATCACGATCTCGCGTTGGGTATTGCCGATGAAATCGAGGACACCATCAGTGTGCAATTGCGACACTGCACGCGAAACGGTTTCGACGGTCAAACCAAGGTAATCGGCGATGTCGCGCCGAGACATTGGGAGCGAGATCACGTCAGCAGCCGTGAGTCGTTCATCCATCTCGTGCAAGAACGCGGCAACGCGCTCCAGAGCAGTTTTACGTCCGAGCAGCAGCATATGGTCTTCGGCGTGTTGCAAGTTATTCGTCGTCAAGCTGAGCAAGGTGCGCCAGACAACCGCGTCATTCTCGGCGACCGTCTCAAGGTGTTGCCGCCTGATCAGGCGAACAGCGGTTTGGATGATCGCTTCCGCCCTAAATCGGTGGACTCCGCCGTTCTCGAGTCCAAAAATATCACCCGGCAAATGAAATGCGCCAATCTGGCGCCGCCCATCGGAGAGTAATTTGCAGGTCCGTACCGCGCCTTTCCTGACCTGGTAGACGTACTCGGCTGGCTCACTCTCGATGTAGATGGTTTTACCTTTCTTGTAAGTGAATTCACTCAAGCTGACGATCGGATTCGAGCCGCTCGATATGCCGAGCTCACTGAGCGAATTGATTAGGGATCTATGGTCTGTGGTGATGCTCACGAACATGGTTCGACACTCCTGAACCAGAATATACGAAGGGGAGCCTCGCGAATTGATCCGGCGCAATCTATGGATGTCATTGTAACAAGCGGCCATGAAGAGGAGAAGTCGTGTCATTGTGACGCAGTGCGCGCGCAGCAGTTGAGGTGACGCAATGTGTTGTCATCCGGTCGAGGGGGGCCCCGCAACGCGCGTCGGAGCGAACGAAGCGATCATGGATTGAGTGCCATACGAGTGTTCTGCTGCGCGAAGGCGACAAGTCGCGCTTAAAAGATGCGTTTCACTGCGGAGTATCTTTGAAAGGCGGCTTCGGATCGCGAGCGAGTGTGTCCAAGACCAAGGACGGGTGCGGATAATCGGCTCCGGCCCTCTTAAGCCCACCCTGATATCCAACGTCTGCTCAAGAGCCCCCGTCGAGGCTCTGCCACGGGTGATTGTCTCGCTGACGATGGTCCAACTGGACCCGACACCGGCAATTGACTAAGATCAAACCTCTAATACGGATGCTCTATCCTTCAGCGAATTAAGGAGGCAAGAGATCTCATGCCTTACCTTCTCGCTACCGGAATCCTAGCACTTCCTATCCTCGTCAGCTTTGGATCAGATTTGACCGCTGCTTCACGGGTTCATTCGTACACCCCACCGGCTCGCCAAGACGTTTATTGCCTGCAGGGCCGAGCCTGGGGATATCCGGGCAACTGCCAGTTCTCGACCTACAGTCAGTGCATGGCTACCGCATCCGGCACCTACGCTTATTGCGGTATCAATCCGATGTACGCCTTCGAGCGACAGGGAAGGCAATTGCGCTGAGGCGAACGTCGTCAGGTCAGCCAAGCAGCGTTGGATGATGGACGGACCGTTCAGACTCGTGTCGCGGTTCGCTCGACCCCAGCCGCTGAATCGGCTGATTGGTCCGTTCGTTCGACTGCGCCCGGTGCCATCCTTGCATCTGGACGGCGATATCCGCTCCTGGGGCGGGGCGACACTATTCGAAACGGATCTTCTGGCTCAGATCTCTCGGAAGATAGCAGAAGGCCCGCGCTCTTCCCAGTACTGTCTCAATCTGTCTCAGAGTTCAGCGCGGCGTGCAGCCGAGCCTTCTCCAACCGAGACCTGAGTCCATTCAAACAGGCGGCCAGTTTGGCGAACTCCTGAATGCTGACATAATCAAAGACGAACTGCTCAACCTCTTTCTGCTGCTCGTAAGGATCTTGCGAGCGATGCCCGTGAGCGACAAAAGGACGTACCTGGCATCATTCATGTCGGATTTCCGGCGCACGAACTGCTTACCTCAAGCTCCCTCGATTGCTTGGTGATGAAACCCGACTCGACTCTCATCAGCTTCGCGACAGCATTGACGGGAACACCATCTTCTTCCAGCTCCGTCAGAGCCATCAAGATCATCATTTGCGGACCAGTAATGCCAAGCGCATTCGCGTGGTAGGACCGAAGATCGCAAGACATACGTCGATTGATCTGATCTACCATGTAAAGCGCCTGAGTAGATCCTGACTGACGCGCGGCGCCTTCCGGGAGCGTGTTGCCAATGCAGGCAGCTTGGGTGGCATCTGATCTCAGGAGCTCCAGCCTCAAAATATTGCTTGCTGGCTGGCTGGCTTCAGCAAAGAGGACCGGTCCTCGCTGATCACTTTGACGCGCCCAAAGCGCCCCGATCAATCAGTCGCCACAGCTAGACCATTCGTTCCGGTTCGATTTATGAGGATATTGCCCCCTCCCCAGTGGCGATCACCATAGCTTCAACCCAAGATCGAGGCCATCAAAAGTACGCCTAGCGACGTTGATGGACAGGATCGGAGAGGTCGTCGACGGGCAGTGGCGGAAATTCGCCATTTATAGGCCCGTCAGGAAACCCTTGCAAAATTATAGCAGTAGTGCTATAAGAGAAGGGCGAATGACCACACAGAAGCCCGTAGTTTGGATCGGATCGTCAAAGGACGATCTACGAGCTTTCCCGGACGAGGTTCGCCGCGTCATGGGGTTTGCGATCAATGATGCACAAAACGGCGACGAGCATCCTCGTGCCAAGGCCTTAAAGGGCTTTGGTGGCCGGAGTGTACTGGAGGTCATCGACGATGAAGATGGCGATACGTTCCGTGCCGTCTACACCGTACGCTTCGCTGGCGTTATCTATGTCCTTCATGCCTTCCAAAAGAAGTCGAAGAAGGGGATTGAGACTCCGAAGCACGACATCTTGGTAATTCAGGCCCGGTTGAAGGCAGCCGAGGCTCATTACCAAGAGAACTACGGAAAAGGAGGCAAGAAATGAGTAAGGCAATTAAAGCAACCGCAGGCAGCGATAATATTTTCGCTGACCTTGGCTTTGCCAATCCTGAGGAAGAACTCCTCAAAGCCAAACTTATTCGTGAGCTTCGTGCGATCATCAAACGTCGCAAGTTGACTCAGACAAAGGCTGCCGAACTGCTAGGCCTTAAACAGCCTGATGTATCTGCCCTAGTGACCGGCCGCGTAGGGAAGTTCTCGATCGACAGGATTGTTCGATGCCTAGATCGGCTTAATTATCGTGTGGACGTCGTTATCCGTCATAAGCCCGTTCGTCGCGCATCCTCGCGAGCTGCGGCCTAAGAGTGGGAATGGATGGATATTGACGAACTTCGGGATGCTGAAATCCAGCTACATGGTTTGACCAAGGCCGACGGCGTCTATACGTTTTATCACGATGAGACCAACAATATCCGCAAGTTGTATATTGACGATGGACGTTTGAACGTTGCTGAGCTGAAGGTATTCGTCCTCGGCGGCATTGTGCATGAAGGAGCACCGCGACCGATTGAGATTCAATCGCTTCGAGAAGCGATGCGTATCCAGAAGACGGCTCCGGAAATCAAACTGGAGCATGTCGCCAAGGGTAACTTTCTTGACGTTCTTCGCTCCCGAAAGCTGACCACGTTCCTTCGATGGCTTATCGATAACGGGTTGATGATCCACTATCACGAGCTGGATCCATTCTACTGGTCAGTTGCAGATATCATCGATTCGATCGTGCCTGAACTTGGCAATCCGATGCTCTTGCAATACCACGTCTTGCTGAAAAGCGACCTCGTCGCAGTGCTGCGCTGCGAACTGGCCGCAACCATCCAGCTATTTCACGATTTCGGCTATCCGGGGTTATCACCCGAGGGGCGGAGACCCTTCCTCGACAGGCTCATTGAGATTCTCGAACGTAACAGTGATGTCCTCCGGCATTTCAATGCAATGATGTTGAAAGGTGTACTGCAGGCCGGACGGGCGCTGGAGAGTCTGGAGTTCATTGAAGGTTATTACCCGAACCTGCTCATCGATGAGTTCAGTACCTTTTACCAGGGACGTATCGCGATCTTCAAGAATTCGACCCACATCTTCGACATGGAGAAGGTCATCCACGACCGCCTGCTGGAAACACCTCTGACCAGCCAGGGGAAACCGGTTGCGAACTTCCGATTTGCGGATTCCAAAGCCGAGCTAGGGCTTCAGATCTCAGACGTTATTGTGGGCGTCTTAGGAAAGATGCACACCTACTTTACGAACACGGGTCATGAGGACGTCGCTGCGGATCGAGAGGCTCTGGCCGGGACGAGCCTGGAGAACGCAAAACTCTTGTCGGACCTCATCTCAGCTTCGCATGCAGCCAATGTCACGTTCCTTCATCATGTCGCCAGTGTGCACGACATAGATAAGCTTGATCTGTTTCTTCGCTTTCCAGATGGGGCTCACGTTGCATGAACGAGGCGATCAATAATCGGCATTCGCGAGGGTGGGATACTTCGAACTTCTCAGCTGAACGTCGGGAGTATTTAGATGGTGATCTTGCCTTTGAAGCAATTGCAAGATCTATAGCGTCAGAGCTGGCCCCGGTTGTTTGGACAGCGCCCCGCTGGATTTAAGTGGATTCCTGCCGGGTTATGCTGAACGCGGGGCTTTACGATTTTGTCGTTGCGTCGGGAGGGCGTAGCCCGACCAGAGCGACGACAAAATCGTCGGCGACGGTCATGCGGCCATCACCATAGCTTGCGTGCCGAAGTAAGCCTCGTCGGGCGTGCGCCCGTCAAGGCTCGAGTGAGGGCGTCCCTGATTGTAGAAGGCCAGATACTTGGCAATTGACGCTCGCGCCTCGGACACGCTGTCGTAGGCGCGGAGATAAACTTCTTCGTATTTGACCGTGCGCCAGAGCCGCTCGACAAACACGTTGTCGCGCCAGGCGCCCTTGCCGTCCATGCTGATGGCGATCTTCGCGTCCAGCAGCACATCGGTGAACTCGAGGCTGGTGAACTGGCTGCCCTGATCCGTGTTGAAAATCTCGGGCCTGCCGTGCTTCGCCAACGCCTCCTGGACCGCTTGGACGCAGAAGGCCGCCTCCATTGTGATCGAGACGCGATGGGCCAGGACCCGTCGGCTGAACACATCGACGACCGCCGCGAGATAGACGAAGCCACGCCGCATCGGAATGTAGGTGATGTCCATTGCCCACGCATGGTCGGGCCGCTCGATCTTCAATCCGCGCAACAGGTACGGGTAGATCTTGTGACCCGGAGCCGGCTTGCTCGTGTTCGGGCGACGATAGACCGCCTCGATCCCCATGCGCTTCATCAGCGTCGCGATGTGGCGGCGACCGGCGTATACCCCCTCCCGCCGCAGCAACGATCGCAGCATACGCGCTCCCGCGAAGGGATAATCGAGATGCAGCTCATCGAGCCGACGCATCAAGGCAAGGTCCTCGGCCGAAACTGGCCGAGGTTCATAGTAGACCGTGCTGCGAGCCAGCTTCAGGACCTTCGCCTGGCGCACGATAGAAAGATCATGACCGCGGTCGATCATCGCTTTGCGCTCAGCAGGCCCGCCTTGGTGAGCGCGCCGGACAAAAAATCGTTTTCCAACGCCAGCTCGCCGATCTTGGCATGTAACGCCTTCAAATCGACCGGCGTCTCGGCCGATGTCTTGTCATGCCCAAACACGCCGGCGGCGCCTTCCAGGAGCTGGTTTTTCCAGATCGTGATCTGGTTCGGATGAACATCAAACAGTTGCGCCAGCTCCGCCAGTGTCTTGTCTCCTTTGACCGCAGCCAAAGCAACCTTCGCCTTGAATGCCGGAGAATGCGTCCGGCGGCTCTTCTTCGTCATCTTCGCTCCTGATTCGCAGCAAGAATCCTCGCCGCTGTCAGGCAGAAAACCCACTCAAGCTACTGTCCGAATTTGCGGGGCCAGCTCTGTCATCGTTGCGCCTGAAAGATTGGAAATAAATGATCTCTATGTCGCAATGACTAGGGCATCGAAAACGATAACCATCGTGTCGCCTGTTCCCATCCTAAGGGCGAAAGCGAAGAGGAAGGCATCGGGAGTTACGAGTGGGGCTTCGGTTTGAGCGAGTGGGTAAAGTCCGGCCTTTCGTCCCAAGTGCGTGCGCAGATTGAGGGGTATCTCTGTTGGCCGCTGCGGAGCTTTAGCGTAGGGTTCCCTAAAAGGGAGGCTGAATAGATGCTTACGTCGCCGACGGTTGGATTCGTTAGGACTTGGCAGGAGGAGTCTAAGCGCTGGACATACACCCTCACAACTTTACTGGGGGATTGGTTGAATCAGGCAGAGAGGCAATTCGGCACGCGTGATCGGAGCTGGACGATCCTTGGAATTGAGGTGGGAGGCCCTCGCCCTGGTGTTTGGTTTCCGCAGTACTCGCAGGAAAGCAGATGCGTGGTGATTCATCTGAGCGACACTTGTCAGTCGAATGAAGAGCAAGCGCGTTTCGAACTGTCTCAGGAAATAGTGCACCTCCTTACCCCGAACGGGGGTGGCGCCGCCCTTAACATTGAGGAGGGAATTGCCACCCTGTTTGCAAACCTGGTTGGGCCAAGGCACGTGAACGCCCCTTCTTATGTGAAGGTGTTGGGCTATGTGGAGGAACTTCTGAAGATTGACCCTGAGGCGATCATTAAGCTGCGAGCGAATAGCGATAGGTTTCAGGATTTCACTCCGGAGTTTATCCAGAAGCGGGTTACAGGCGTGTCTGATCAGCTAGCCTCCGACCTTTGCACGCCCTATCGGGACTAGACTGGTGAGTATGCTGTTCGAGCAAACCTTGGCCCAGATGGAGGCGTGATCGTGGTCTGGGTCTTTGGCTTCGGGTCTCTCACCTTTGATGGATGGCAGTCCGAGTTCGGCTGCGTGGGGTCTCAGCGCGCAACGCTTCGTGGCTATCGTCGAACCTTCAATAAGAAGTCAGTGGTTAACTGGGGGACCAAAGAGAACCCTGGCATCACGCTGAATCTGGAGCCGTTTGATGGGGCCAGCTGTGAGGGAGCCGCTTTTGAGTTTCCGGACAATGACAAAATACCGGTCCTCTTACGTGCTCTGCGAAAAAGAGAAGCGTGTGATCCGACAGATCTGCAGGTGCTGTTGGCCGACGGGCGCTCGGTAGACGCCAAGGTATACATCTATGAGGGAGTAAACCCGCTCGGTTCGACGATAAGCACTGCCAAGAAGGCAGAGATGATCCTCAAGGCCCGAGGCACTAGTGGCAGTGCACTGGATTATGTGAGGAGGAATTTTGAAGGCCTGCACGATGTGGGTTTAGAAGATCCGGCCGTTACCGAGCTATGGCAAGCAGTGCAGGCTCTCCGGGGCTAGGATTTGCCTTTGAGGGTATGGGAGAGGGTATAGCTCCGGCAGATGAGCTCGGTAGCGAGGCGATAGCAGACCATCCGTCCCGGCTGGGGCCTCGTCAAGAATGCTGCCTCAAAGTGTGACATCTATCACATTCAGGCAGGTCTAAGTCGCTGATTTAGCACAAATGCTAGCACAGAAATATTTCTACGTTGATTTAGTGACGATATCTCAATTGCTTGCGTCGATTACCATCCGTCTCGAATCGTGGTGGCTTGGTCCTTAGAGAACCATGTCTCCCCTCGTCGCGAAAGAAGGCTATCCTATACGCAGATTGTCTGCGGACACTTTGCCGGAGCTGCCGGTCTTGCGCTCGAAGCTGATCCGGGCCCCCTCAGCAAGGGAGGTGTATCCGGCCTTCTCGACTGACCTGATGTGCACGAATACGTCGGCTTCGCCATCATCGGGCTTGATAAATCCATAACCCTTTGTCGCGCTGAACCACTTCACAATACCGGTTGCCACTACAATGTCTCCATCTCAAACAACAGCGATCTAAGTATGGTTTGCGAAGGGCATCAAGCCGGTGCGCGGGGTATGCAATGTTGCTCCGGCACGATATGGAGCAACATCGTCGCCGGGCGTGAGCTTAGGGAGGGGCTAGCTGGAACGCCCATCGCGCGCCCTCAGCGGCTTCCGGCGGAGGTGCCGGCGACTGGCACTGTGGTCTTGTCGGCCCGGCGCAAGCGCGGGAAGCCTACTTGCAAGGGGTTTCTCAACCATGCCTTCGAGCGTTCGCTCCTGAGAGTCAGGTACGCTCTTCTGTTCCAGAAGAGCAAGAAAGGCCCGCCCTTTGTCCGTTATGATCCATTGTCCGGGTTCCCGCGTAACCAGCCCTTGTCCGAAAATATTGAGATCCGGCGTCTGCGCCGCCAATCGCTTCGTACGATCCGTCCACTCCGGACCGCTGGTGTAGAACACCGCCAGGTAATCCTTGAGGACGGCAAGGCTCGCCCGGCCCTCCGGTTGGCCGGCGAGAATCCTAAGTATCGAGACCTGAAAACTCACTTTCTCCAACCAAACGCGGTAGCACCAAAGCCGCAAATCTTAGCGGCACCTGCCGGACCCCGCGCTCCACTTTAAAACAAGAACCTCAAAACAAATGCTGATGCGGATCCGGCAGATTGGGACGCAAATGTAGACCGTCCTTGTCGAGCTGGGGAGGCCCTTTGATTCTATTCCTCGCTCGTTCCTGCAAGGCTGTCGGGCTGTCAAGCGTCGAACCGGCCTGATCATGGACAGCCCAAAGCTTGGCAAAACGGAGTTTGCGCCTCTCAAAGAGACAGGTTTCGAGGACGAGTGTTCGATCTAGTGTCGCCGCGTCCATACGAACGCGAATGGATGCCCCAAAGGTGTTCGCCAAAATCGTAATTCGGATGTCGAGCCTGGTACAATCTGAGGTGACGTTGCCTGCTCTTATCCCCCGTTTAGCAAAGGATTGCGGCGCATATGGGCGAGTTCATGCTGGATCTCGACGCCGCTTCAGCTTCACGGCCCTGCATCCGCTAGCCTGTCGGCCTAAGCAGCCGGACCCGAGCCATGATCGGTCGGTAAGCTGCTCGGTCGAAAGTCCGATCTAAAAACGCGAAAGGCGATTGCCGACAGCGATAGCGGGACTTCCGGCGAGCTTGCGCTCAGTATCGTACCTCGCCCGCAGCTCTTGACTGATGCCCATTATTGCGTGAACGAGAGGCGTCAAAATTTGGGAATGGCAGCTGAGAATGATGGATGTGGTTGCTGAGGCGAACGCCTCGGAGTTACCGCGCATTTTGCACAAATCCTCCCGGCGCTCGTCTTGGATTCTCGTCCTCTTGGTCTTCTTTGGTTTGTGTGCCGCGGCAGCCTGTGTTTGGACTAACATGGAGACAATTTTGGCGAGGTCGCAAGTGCTTGGGCCCGCGCCGATGCATGGCTTGTCACCTGAGGTTAGGGAAGCTCTGCTGGAGGTTCGATCCGAGCAACAACGGGCGAGCGATGTAATCGCAGAACTCAATCGCAATATCGGTGCGCAGCAAGCCGATTTGAAGCGGATGACGGACCAAATCGAAGCGTTGACCGCGAAGATCGAATCCTTGCAGAGTTCACTCGCTGCTGCGTCTGCGCCGCCAGTCTCTTCTCCGCCTGCAGCCCAATCAGCTTCGAAGCTGGCGAAAAGAGCGGTCCAGCCCTCTAAGCCAGAAGGGCCAATTTCCGTTGGCGGCGCGCCGCTGATCCCTGAGCCAGGATCTGGCCAGCATTGACGGAAGCGCTTGGGGGATCTCCGCCTCAACCAATTCCGCCTGAAGCTTGTCGGCTGTGCGTCTGATCCCGGTCTGCCCGCGTCCACGCACTGCCAGCAACCCATACTGGGGGTCCAAAGGTTGGTTTTGGTGCCAGTATACAGGAGGGTGGAGTATCTCGACCGCAAGCCGTCAGGCATGACTCTCAATTTCAGCTTCAATCATTGGAGCAAAGGCTCCGAGATCGGCGCGAGTTCTGCATTCGCGTTGTCGCTGTCCACGAATTCGGACATGCCCTCGGTTTTACGCATGAACAGAACCGCGACGATGCGCCGGAGGCGTGCCGTAACGAAAAAGCTTCCGGCTCGGTCGGCGATTATAAGGTCACCCAATACGATCTCGATTCAATAATGAACTATTGTAATCCAGCATGGAACGGAAAGGACAACTCAGCCCACTCGATATCGCCGCCGTCAGGAAATTCTATCCCTCCCGACACTCGGTCTCTTACTATCCATGGGCGCGCCCGCGCTGGCCGATCGCGCGGCGGTGCAGATTGCTGCGCGCTACAATGTCAGGACGGTTCACGTCCAGTACGTTGGCGTGATGTACAACGACAAGCAGGAAGTCGGCGGCGGCTCCGGGCTGCTCATCGGCGACAGCCTCGTGCTGACCAACAGCCATGTGATCGGACGCGAGGAGAACTACAAGAGCTTCGACGTCAATGCCCGCCTCGGGTCGCGCAATGCGAATCCCATCAAGGTCACTGCGGTTCATCGCGACGATGCCAGGGACCTGGCTCTTCTGGAGCTGTCGCAGTCCGCCGGCAATAGCCGTGGCGCCTCTCGTTGCCCGATGCCTGTGATCAACGACAACCAGCAGGCCCCGATCTATTTGCTAGGTTATCCTCTCGATCTGGATCTGAGCATTTCGAGCGGTCTGATCAGCAGCCAGACGAGCCCGAACGGCCGACGGCAGACCGACACAATCATGAATGTCGGCAACAGCGGCGGACCTGCATTCAACGAGTTCGGCGTGGCGGCATCGTCAAGTGGAACGAGGCGCAGGTTTCCGGTGTCAACTTCATCATTCCAGCGACCGTGATCACCGCAAGCCCGCTCTACAGCATGATCGCAGCCCTACCACAACCCTCTGTCTGCTGGACGAAATGGGTTGACACGACGATCTTCTTTGAGAACTGGAGCAAGCTGAACTCCACGCATGTGCAGACCCAAGCCAACGCTGGGGTGAAGATCCCCGAAATTCTTGCCGGAGCGATCCACACGATACTGCCCGAAGACCGCCGCCTTATCGTGAACGTGCCGGTATCACAGCTTGACGAACCGAAGCAGATCGAGCGCTCCTATACGGTGGATAAAACCAAGGACGACCACCCCGTCGTCTTTGCAGAGCATACTGCAGACTATGCCGAGACGTTCCCTGCAGAGCCCGGCTATCGCATTGCAGGGTGCACGTGGCACGTCGAGACCGGAAACGGCGCCAGCAATATCGCTTGTGCGGTCAACGATACCGGCGCGCAGGCTCGCTTCACCTACAAGCTCACGAGCGGACCTGCCGTCGACAGATACCGCGGATGGCTCGGCGCCACTGTCAACGTTTCCCAGATCCTTGCGACGCAGGTGCCGATCGATGGTCATGCTTTCCTTACCGGCCTGCGCTTCCAACGGGCTGCATCGGCTCGGCCCCGCTTTCCGGCAGGTTCAGGCGATACTCGTTGTCCTCTTCTGCGCGCTTGCGGCCGGTTGCGCCCACCAGGGTCCTGCTTCGCAGCCGGCGAAGCCGCATATCCACAAAGCACCACAGAAACATGTGAGCGCGTTCAGGGGATATGGCTATCGCTACGACCCCGGCTATTACCATGATTTTCGGCGCTATCATGGTTATCGGACGTGGCGGCCCACCGCCGGCGAGGCGAGCGAGGAGGCACCTCCCGACAAGAGCACTACCGGGTCCGACGTTGTGGTCAACAAGTCAGTCTTATTGATCGAGGAACCGCAATTCACGCTTAACACTGCACGCCATTTGCGGACCGCCATAAGACGCGAGGCGGCCACTGTGGTGCTTGTAGAGGTGGATGACCTCATCTTCGATAAATTGAGCCGCCTCTCTCAGATACGGTCGTAACGGGCAATAACCAGCTAGACGTTCCTCCGACCGAGCCGAGGGAAGCAGGCGCGTCTGCGCCAGAACTCTTCCGAGACGATGGGTGGTCACTGGGCGCTGAGACCTTGGGCTGCGGCTTTGAGGATGCGCGGGAAAGTGCGCCAGCCGCGTTCATGAGGAGGAACCGATCGGTGTAAGAGTAAACTGTTGCGGATGGCGAGACGGTAGATCCCTCACGCATGCTGGTGCAGGCAGATCCATATTGCATCCCAACTTCCTTAGCGTTGTAAGGCACGATAAAGCGCGGTGCTAACCAGCTATAATGTCGCGGCCATTACCCCAAGAAAGGACAGATCGTATGGGATTGCTCAAAAACGTACGAGCGGAGCATTCCTGGAAAGGCCCCCGGCCATGTGGCCGATCGAGACTCAGCATCTGCCGACGAGAACACTCCCCGGCCGCTCTAATGATTATTGTACCGCTACGAGCAGCTGCTGAACCTCTTGCGGCCTGTGAAGAACAGTTGTTGCTTTTCAAGTTGAGAGGCGCCGCATCGGGTTCATATTTTGACTGCGACGGGAACCTAGCTGCCGAATATTGCAGAGAGCGATTGAGCGCACAACCGCAGAGTTTCCATTGTGCGTGTCGTAGTCAATGTTGTCGCTTATCTAGACAGCTTGGTGGTCGCCCGTTATGCGCGTTACGCTACTCCGACCATCGATGCTGACTGGCACCTCACCGGCGACGGTTGCGCGATGAACGAGGCGATGTTGGTCGCCGTAGTCATTCACTGCATAATGTTGTGTAGCGCGATTGTCCCAGATCGCTACATCACCATCCCTCCAACTCCAACGCACAGTGTTTTCGAGCGCAGTGATATGAGACTGAAACAAATCGAACAGCTTCTGGCCATCGTATTTCGGCAGGCCAACGAAGTTTTGCACCAGAGCGCCGAGCACGAGCGTGCGTTCGCCAGTCTCCGGGTGCACGCGCACAACGGGATGCTCAGTCCGATAGATTGTTTTAGTGAAGACTTCGTCCAAGTGCTTCTTGTCGAGCTCGCTGACGCGGGCAAGTATTGCGTAGTCAAAGGCATTACTGTGAACGGCCCATAGCCTGTCTGCAAGCCCTTGGAGCGGCGGCGCTAGGTCGAGGTAGGCCGAGGCGGTGTTTGACCAGACCGTATCGCCACCGAAAGGTGGCATCACAATGCCTCGCAGCACGGCGATCTTAGGGTAGGCATCGACGAAGGTTCCATCAGTGTGCCAGAGATCCGCCCGGCTACCTGCACGGGTGGAATCAAGCTCGATGATCGACGCTGTTCCCTTGATCGCACCGAGCGTTGGATGAGGTGTCAACTCTCCGAAACGAATGGCAAAGCTCTCCTGCTCCGCATCATCGAGGTGGAGCTGGCCGCGAAAGAAGATGACCTTGTGCTCCAAAAGCAGCCCATTGATCGAGGCAATCGTCTGCTCCGGTAAATCGCCTGACAGTTTGACATTTCGGATTTCTGCGCCGATGCGCACTGCGCGTTTAATGACATCGGCGCGAGGAATGACATTGTCCGACAAGATCATTGCAGTCATGGTCCCATCTTGCGTAGCCCCTAGGCCACACTATCCGCTCGACCAGGCAGACCAGCGCGAGCGGCGACCGCTAGCTGGATCCGTCATCATCTATGGGTAGCGAGTGGCTCCCGTTGAACTCACGCGACTTCGAAAAGGTTACCGCAGCATCCGCTTCATCGAATATTGAACAAATCCCTAGTTCGATCAATTGCTAGCAGTGGTAGTTGACCGCGGCGAAAGCGTTGTATTTCGCTGAGCGTTTGCTCTTGCGTCCGCTGCCCGATGAATAGGAATCTGTTCGAATGCACGGCCACTGACACCGAAGCGATAAGAGGTCCCCTAAGAGCTGCCCGTTCCTCGCCGCAAAACGTCGATAGAACGGCAGCGTCCGGAGAACGCCGGCCGAGGTTCGGGCCATTGACGGGGGCGGTCTTCGCAGCCGCGGCGTTCGATGCCTTCGCCGGTATGAGGGAACATCTGCGCGCCACAGCACGCCTCCTTCGCTTCGACCGGGTTGTTTGTACGCTTGAAGACGAGGCCTGTGTAGCAGACGCCATCCCGGATGTCGGCAAGAGACCACGGCTTCTCGCCCGCTTTGTAATAGACACCAGTCGTGAGATTCCACGCGACGGTGCGTCATCCTGCATCTTGCGGGAAAGCTCGCCCTTGCTGTTGAGGTATTCGCGCGGGGCAATGGCGGTCTGCGCACGAGCTGGGTGATCGCCTCGCAGCCAAGTAGCCTGGCCCTGAGCTGGTTGTGGAAATGGTTTTCGAGCAAGTGCTTCTCCGCGGCCACATTGGCGTCGTCGAAGAAGACGCCTTGGCGCTGTACCGCTATTTGGAGAAGAAGCCTATATCGCCCTGCGGTGCCAGGATCTGATGTTCGGTAATCCATCCGAGTATCTGGCGAAGACGGCGGAAGTGCTTTCGATCCAGCTCAAGCCCGATCTTGTCGCGACCGACGTTGAAATGAAGGCTTCGCGTGAGTTTCTGATCCACAACGGCGGCCTGATCAATCAGCTCTACCTCGACGAGGCCGGCCGCAAGCTCGGGGCAAAATCAATGAAGAACTCGATATCTACGAAGATTTTTCGCAGACGTAGTCAGGAACGCCAAAATGTTATCCGGCGCTATCCAAGAGAGACCGAGCAGAAATATCGATGAAGACCCAACTCACAGAGTGTCGCCGGATCGGTAGTGTTCTTTCCGTACGCGGACAATGTGACCTAGCTTACTCGCGATATTGATTGTGAGCGTCCAAACCCCTCGGACAGTAGGGCGTAAGCCGTCCTTCAGTCCGCTGCTGCCGCATCGACGGCGACCAGTCATGTGCCGAGGGAACCGATCTAACTGTCGAGTTTCCCAAGATAGCGCGCCGCGCCGAGGCGCATCATCGTCATCAGCGTTGGCTGATCGCATGGCGATCGTGAGGCATCGTTGGAAGGGGAGAGCGGCTCCCAGCGCGCCAACGGGCCGCGCCGGATCGACAATTCGCTTCCCGCATGCGAGCGAAGGCGGTCTCCCGCGTCATGGTGGCGATCTCCGCGGGGGTCAGGCCGAACATCTCCTCGGGCGGCGTCGCCCAGGTCTGCGCACGGATCGGCGAGGGCATGCCCATCCGGGCAAGGAAGCCGTCGAACTTGCGAAGGTCCATGTCTGTCTGCCTTTGAAGTTCGCGCGCCGACATGCGCGAGGCGCCGTCATTCGCAAAGGTTGACATGTGCACGCCGATGACATCGCCATCCCGCGTGAAGCCGCTCGCCCAGATGAAGAAACTGGCGCAGAGGCAGGTAAAGCCGTCGGGGTCCGCGAGGCCGTCGCCTTCCGGGCGCACCTTGTCCTGCGTGGCTTGCTTAAAGATGCAATGGGGCTGGCTCGCGTTGCTTGTCGCGGAAGGGGGCACGCACTTCGCTCCGCAAGATCCGGATCTGCTCGCCGATATCATCACCGGCGTCGCCGATGCCGCCCGACGAAGAGCTCGTCACGACCTGGAGGAGATATCCCGATCGAACATAGGGCGTTACCGGCGCGCGGAAGCGCTGCCCATCATGCTGCCCTACTTCATCGCAGAAATTTGACGTAGAAAAGCTCGCGCTGGGGATCCGCAATCGCGTGCATCGTTAGATATCTTCGCCATGATGGGCGGGAGTATGTCCTGTTCTTCGTTCCCACGAGATCGGGCAAGGGTGTCGGCCTCGTTATCCCTTCGCTCCCGACCTGGCCGGGCTCGGCGATCGTTCGTCAAGGACGAGAACTGACAGCTCACCGCTGGCTTCCGTAGCCAGCGCGGTCGCGTCCTTCTCTTCGATCCGACCAATGCAAAATCGTCGGCCTATAACCCGTTGCTCGAGGTCCGCCGCGGCGAGTGGGAGGTGCGCGACGTCCAGAACATCGCCGACATCCTGGTCGACCAGGAGGGTAGCCTGGAGGAGCCGAACTACTGGGAGAAGACCAGCCACGCCCTCCTGGTTGGTGCCATCCTCCACGTCCTCTATCCCGAGGAAACAAAACCCACGCCGGCGTCGCAGCCTTCCTGTCCGATCCGAAGCGGCCGATCGAGACGACGTTCGCCGCGATGATGCGAACGGCGCATCTCAGCGAAGGCGGCGTCCATCCCGTCGTCGCTTCCGCTGCCCGCCAGCTGCTGAACAAATGCGGTAACGAACGCTGGGCGTCCTGAGTATCGCGATGTCGTTCCTGGGCCTCCACCGAGACCCCGTCGTGACGGAGGTGACACGGCGCCGCGACTGGCGGATTATCGACATCGTCGGCGGGGATCGGCCAACCACGCTTTACCTTGTCGTGCCGCCCTCGGACATCAACCGCACCAAGCCACTCATCCGTCTGATTCTCAATCAGCTCGGCCGCCGCTTGACGGAAGATCTGCAGGCCAAGGCCGGCCGACGCCGCTTTCTCCTGATGCTTGACGAATTCCCGGCGCTCGGCGGCTCGATTTCTTCCAGTCCGCGCTGGCGTTCATGGCCGGCTACGGCATCAAGAGTTTCCTGATCGCTCAGTCGCTGGACCAGATCGAGAAGGCATATGGGCCCAACACTCGATCCTCGACAACTGTCACGTCCGAATCGGGATACCGCGCTTGACATGCCGGTAGCGCATAATTTCGAAACGGCGGAACAACCCGACATCATGCTCGGAGGTAATGGTCTCAAAAATGCGAAGCATCTCTTGCGGGGCGGCCGCCGGCGTCTCGCCTTTTTGGAGCAACGCAGGTGCATACTGAAGGTTCATCAAGACGACGTCGGCGTAGACGAGCACTCACGGTGTTGGTTTTCAGCCATGGATCCGCGCGCTCCGAATTCCGCATGTGTATGTCCGATTGCCGCCGCAATGTCGTAAATCCGACAAGAGCTGCCGGGGCGATTCCGCACGAAATGCCGTAGGTGGGCATGTTCTTCTCGTCCAACAAGGCGCAGTCGAGATTTTGTGGGTGGCACGGCGGTTGCTATTGAGCAGACGGACCACTGCCGCGGCTACAGGCCAAGCCGCTGCCCCATCCCAAGTCACACAAACGTGCTTCAGTAATCAATCGACGTACCCAGACCCGGACAGAATTTACGCGAGCGCCAACGACAAGAACTTACACGAGTTCAAGGAGGCTTCTGTGGAAATGCTGGATGTCATCGGAATTGGGATCGGCCCATTTAACCTCAGTCTTGCAGCGCTTATTGAACCTACTCCGCTCCGCGCACTTTTCCTGGAGAAGCGAGACGCACTTGTCTGGCATCCGGGCCTTGCGCTGCCGAACAGCCGCCTACAGGTGTCGCCGCTTAAGGATTGCGTGACCCTGGTCGATCCTACTAGTCCATATTCATTCCTCAACTATTTGGCGCTGCATGGTCGGCTCTACAGCTTTGTCAACAAGCGCAATGCTTCAACATCGCGGCAGGAGTTTATTGAGTACTACCGGTGGGTCGCAGGGCGACTCAAGACGCTGCGCTTTTCCGAGGTCGTCAATGATGTTATTCCCTTTAGGGACGGCTACCGCATCAGCACGAATACAACCACATACTTAGCGCGCGCTGTTGTTGTTGGTGTTGGCGTAGAGCCCAAAATCCCCGCCTGTGCCAGATCTTTGCTATGTGGCACTCTCTACCATGCAGCTGACTATCTCGAGCGGCCGCTACCGCAAGCAGCCGAGCATGTGCTCGTTGTGGGAGGCGGTCAGAGTGGCGCTGAGATTACCGAGGACATTCTTACTCGTTCTGTATCCACCCAGATCACGTGGTCAACGTCGCGTTCGAACTTTTTTGCCATCGACGACAACAGCTTCGTGAATGAAGCTTATACGCCCGCGTATAGCCGTCGCTTTCACGCTCTACCGCTTCAGCAACGCCGCGATATAGTCGAGGGCGAGATGCTTACGAGCGATGGCATTTCCGTCGACTTGTGCAACCGCTTATATGAAATGCTGTACGAACGCAGCGTGGATGGCACGCTGTCCGACCGTTTTCGTGTGTTGCCCAGCGTAGTCGTGAAAGGCATCACCTCCCACAAAATGGGTTGGCGAGTAGATCTAGATGAGATCGCAACGCAGCGAAATAGCTGCATTCTAGTCGATCGTATAGTGCTTGCTACTGGTTTCCAGCCGCGTACGCCGCCCTTCTTGGAGGCCCTGCTCGAGGGAGCATGTATGGAAGATGGCCTGCCAGTACTTGGCCCGGACTATGCAGTCCGCTTCGGTCGGCCCGTGCCAGGACCAATATATCTACAAAATCAAAGCCGCGTGCAGCACGGATTGCAGAGCGCCAATCTATCTTTGGTCGCGTACCGTAACAGCCAAATTATCAATAGCCTCCTCGGCCGACCGTTCTATTTGAATACATCCGGTAGGCAGATGATTCAGGTTTACGCAACTTCGGACGCGTCTGAACGAGACGCCGGTGTGGTGGCGATGCGATCGACCCGACAGGTATCGGGTGGCACATGAACGGCGGCTCGACCTCACCGCTGCGGGGCCGGATTGCGGATGGAACGGCCAACCCCGCCGATCAGCTTTCAGGCACGCTCGACTACCGCGCCTTTGTACCATTTTTGATTGCCTCCATTGTCATTGCAGCAGCTTACGGCACTAGCTTTCTATTGCCGGACTACATGCATGCGCTCGAAACGGATGGTCAAGCCGCTGGTCTTATCATTTCCAGCGGCATGGCTACCACTCTCGTTTCCTGTTGCTTGGCAGGGTGGCTGGCAAAGCGGATAGGCCTATTGCCCACGTTGACTGTCGCATCCTTGTTTATGGCGTTAGCCATGCTTGCCTTTGCCGGCGCTGCCCTCGATACGCGAGCTGCGTACGGTGGAGGCTTGCTGGTGGGCGCTGCCTGGTCAGTGTTCTTCATTTTGGCACCGCTGCAGATCATCCGCCATCTACGGCCCTCAGCACGTATTCAGTATTTGACGGTCTTATCCGGATCACAAATGGCTGGGCTCGGCCTGGCAGCTCCACTTGGTCACTTGCTCGCAAAATACACTGGTTCGCTGGCCACGATTTATGCGGTGCTTGCGATTGCGTGCGTGATCGCCGCCGCCTGCGTAGACCTTACAAGACACGCGACGTCGAGGCTATCGGCACTGGCTATGCCAGATATCGCAATTACTCTGGCCGCGACTACGACACTCCTTCAGAAGTGCACAGCACTCCCCATCGCCATGATTGCGATTTCAGGCTGCGTGTTCGCGGGGCTGTCCACATATCAGAGCGCGTATTCCGCCTCACGTCACCTGAATTCCGATCTGTTCTTTCTCTTTTTCACTGCTACGAGCGTGATACTACGCTTCTCTGTCGCTCACCTCATGGGCAGCCTGCCGTTACGCCGACTGGCACTCACGCTCATCCTACTGACCGCTGCGTCTCTGGTGCTGTTCCTTTTCAACGATGGCAGCACATCACTCTATATTGCGGCCTCTGTCCTCTTTGCCGCCGGCTATGGGTTAAGTTATTCAACCTTGAATACGATAGCCGTCAATCTCGCCGGTGAGCACGGCGTCTCCGTGCCCACTACATCGCAGATATTTACCCTCGCATACTTTCTCGGGCTCTTCGGCTTTCCTATGGTCGGAGGGCAGTTGGTCCGTGGATTCGGCCCTGACGTGATGTTGCTTAGCCTATTGAGCGCGACCGCTCTTAATGCGGTGCTAGCAACCCGCCTCGGCCAAAGCACATCTGATCCGTCTCATTTTAGGAAGGAGCTCACACATGCTGACCGAGGCGCAACAATCGAAATGGAATAAGGATGGATACCTTCGATTGGAGAAGTTCTTCGATCCAGCCAAGCGCGACAAGATTTCTCGTTACGTTGAGGAAGTTGCACGTTGGGATGTAAGCTCCGACAAGTGGATGTTGTGGTTCGAGAAGACGAGTGACAGCAGAAAAATTATTTCCAAGGCCGAGAACTTCTTAGACTACCATGCCCCTCTACGGGACGCGCTCCTGGCCGATGGCCGCATTCGTATAGCGGTCGAGACACTCTTGAATGAGAAGACACGGATGTTGAAGGAACTTCTGATCTTCAAGTATCCGGACAGCGGCGGGTACCGCCCTCATCAGGACATCTATCATGTCCCGCACAAGATACCCGAACGCATGGTGCACGCAATTGCATCCATCGCCGTGGACGACTCCGGCCCGGGCAACGGTGGGCTCTTCTTCACGCCAGCTCGCCATAAGGAAGGAATGTTTCCGATGGATGCGGGTGGCGTGATTCACCCGGAGATCGCCGAGGCCTTCGCATGGGAGCCGGTGCGATTGAAAGCTGGGGATGTTTTCATTTTTGACGATTATGCGCCCCATTACTCCTTGCCAAACAAGAGCGATCGGTCGCGTCGTGCGATTCACTTGGTGTTCCAGCGCGCATCCACTGAGGGGCCAACACGCACCGAATACAACCGCATGAAGCGTGCGTACAACCCACCAGAAGAAGCTGTGGCAGATCTTGAGAACCTAAAGCGTCCCAATGGCATATTCTATCGCAACTGATAGCCACGTCTGAGGAAGACCAACATGTACACGACGCGGCCCGATCATTCTCTGATGCGAACCGAATACGGCGCTCTGGTCTGGCGCCTCTTGGAGCATCTCCCGGAGGGTCTCAGCCCAGCATTTGGCGCATCAGTCGCGGAGCTCGCTCCAGGCGATGCGGTCGACCCGCACGATCATCAGGAGCACGAACTGTGGCTGCTGATCTCTGGTCGTGGAGAATTCGAAGTCGACGGTCAGGTCCGTAATGTTAGCGAAACGAGCTTGTGTTACATGGCGCCACATCAGAGGCATACTATCCGCAATATCAGCCAAGATAGCGCTCTCAAGTTTATCTCGATCTGGTGGGATTGACGTGCGCACTTATTTTATCTGTCCCGCGCCGCCTTGCCCTAACGGCAAGCTACATCTGGGTCACATCGGCGGCGTGTATTTGCCCGCTGATATTTTCGTCCGCTTTCAACGCATGGCCGGCCATCGGGCCTACTACATCACGGGCTCAGACGAGCACGGCACATATACGCTCGAAACGGCACGAAAGCTCGGCCGATCCTTTAGCGAGGTCGCAGAAGGATACGTTCACAAGATCTTAGAGTGTTTGCGCGCGGTGCAAATTACGCCCGATGTGTTCGTGCGCACGTCCAGCGCGATTCACAAGGGAAATGCTCTAGCGATATTCCGCGAGCTGCAGGCGGCCGGCTACGTCGACGTACGGCAGGGCGTCCAACTGTATTGCGAACATTGCGATGAGTTCGCTGCGGACTCGCTCGCAACTGGCCGTTGCCCGGCTTGCTCATCGCCTTGCGACAGCAACCTGTGTGAGAACTGCGGGCTGGCTCTTCAGCACGACACAATCCGTGACGCCCGGCACGTCACCTGCGGCTGCAATCTTGTGCTAAGACCCATCACGCAGGCCGTGTTCGACATGCCACGTCTCGCTCACTCACTGCACGAAGCCATTGGAGAAAGCGTATGGCCCGAGCCGATACGGGCCAAGGCGCGCGCTTGGCTACACCGGGAGGTGCGCGGCTTGCCGATGACCCGCCATTTCAGGCACGGCGTGGAAGTAAAACAGCCTGACTCTCTGATCGGCCAAACGCTGCTTACATGGTTTGAGGGCCTCTGGTGCTTCGACACCGGAATTCGCGAGCAATGCGCCCGCGCCGGTCTGGACGCAAACGCGGCGTTGCACGACCAGAACACCGAGATTCTTTTCTTCATGGGGCAGGATAATCGTTTCTATTACACGCTAGGTGTGGCCGGCGCTCTGCTCGCGCGCGGCTACCCAATTCCCAAAAATCACTCAGTCCAGGATTTCTACAAGCTGAAAGGCGAAAAGTTTTCCACCAGTCGTGATCATGCTCTTTGGGGCGATGAAGTGGCGGGTGACGTGGGACCAAACGTACTCCGTTATGCGCTGGCGCGAGTGGCCAAGCCCTTTGGAACCGACGCAAACGATTTTAGTCTCGACGGACTCGTCTCGGCAGCGTCACGCATTCGGGTCTGGGAAGATGCGTTACGGCGGTGTGCAGAAAGCGCACGTACAGTAGAGAGCACCGAACTCTCCCCGAATTTCCGCCGCTTCGCTGAAGATTACGCCGATGCGGTCACCGCACTGCGTTTCTGGGATGCGCTTGATATCATCGACAGGTGCTTCGAGCTAGCTGGCTTTGCACATGCAGACGATTGGACATGGAATGCTGCGCAGATCTCGCTGTTCCTGAGCCTCCTCTATCCCGTAGTACCTGAGCTAGCGATGGGCTACGGCCAGCATTACTTTGGCGGTGCGTGGCGGCCGTCCCTCGAGACTTCGGCCGTAGCAGCCCAGCCAAAGACGTCGGTCGACTTTCCCTGTTTCAGCACGCCGATACCTGCGAACTTTGCCGCGGAGTACAATAAGCGCTTTGGCAAAGAACAGATTTCGCAATCATGACGATCCGAATGACGAAGCCATGAATTCCCGCATCTCAAAACGCAGCGCTATCGCTCAAGGTTTCGCGCCGTTCAACTCCTCAAGTGCGAAGCATGGTATCAATTTCGGCTACGCCCTGGCTGACCCGGTCATGTTTGCAGAACTGCCGTGGCCAGTCGCGTTTGACGGAGGTACAGGTGTGGCTCTCGCCGATCTGCCGCAGTATACGGATGCGGCGGGTTTGCCCGAACTCCGTACAAAGCTCGCACTGAGGTACGGTGTGCGGCATGACCAAGTTATGCTTACGGGTGGAGCTTCACAGGCCTTACAACTGCTTGCCGATGGCTGGATTGACCCCGGTGACGTGGTCCTGATGGAGGACCCCTCCTACTTGGGTGCACTGCGTACGTTTTCGATCGCGGGTGCAACCGTGGTCCAGCTAGGTCTAGCCGCAGAGGGAGTCGATCTAAACGAAGTCGAGGCAATACTGCAGACCAATGCCCGGGTGAAGCTTTTCTACACGATGCCAGCATTTCATAATCCAACCGGTCGCCAGATGTCGCGCGACTATGTGGCCAAATTGGCGGCACTGCTAGCCCGCAGTGGCGCTCTCTTGGTGCAGGACCTTGTCTATGCTGAGTTACCCTACAACGGTCCAGCGCATTGGGTGGCGCCAGGCAATAACGTGATCAATGTCCATAGCATCTCAAAAGTTGCCGGACCGGGGCTACGGTTAGGTTGGGTGCTTGCGGAGTCGGACATCATCAACAGGCTTGCGCACCTCAAACGCGACGGCGGCGTAAGTCCGGTCCTAAGTAACATCGTTTTGGGGTTGTTGCAATCGAGCGCTCTTGACTCGCACATAACACGCTTGCGCGAGCACTACCGAGCGAAGCGAGACAGCGTACATAGCTTATTGCAGCGTAGCCGGATTTGCGACCTGGGATATAGCGTGCCAAGCGGGGGCTTCTCGTTCTGGGTGCGGCTTACCCCGGGTACGGATCCGGAGAGGTTTATTGAAGCTGCAAGCCGCTTGCACGGCGTGCACCTTGTAAATGGTCGCAACTATGGCCCAGGAAGTGGCCGTCACATGCGCCTGTGTTTCAGCTATCTTCCAATATCTCTCATTGAGCAGGGGCTGGAGCGCTTAAGTCACTTGCATGCTAACCTCTAGACGCGCGTGGTGTGT
Organism: Bradyrhizobium diazoefficiens USDA 110; assembly: GCF_000011365.1. Taxonomy (GTDB): domain Bacteria; phylum Pseudomonadota; class Alphaproteobacteria; order Rhizobiales; family Xanthobacteraceae; genus Bradyrhizobium; species Bradyrhizobium diazoefficiens. Next base: position 2,311,758 of record NC_004463.1, read on the forward strand.
TTCAGCAGAGTTTTCCGATCTGGGACGGCGTCGCACGTCCAGCTCCTAGCGACGACACTTCTGAAGGGGGCGAGCTCGCGAGGACACAACAAGTCGCTGTCCTGCTTTGTTGCCGGCCGGCAAGGTCGCCTTGGTGCGCCCCTAACCGACCTGCCCGTCACTCGCCCGAAGCTGCGAAGAAATGTATGCGGGCATGGCCAAATACATCGCGAAGATGTTCGGATAGTCATAAGCCCGCCAGATATGCAGGCGGCCCTTTGGGCTGGGATCGCTGCTTTCCCTGTTCTGCTTCCAATCGGGTGTGCCGTAGAGGCCATAGGCGTAGCCTCCTATGTGGTACGTTTCAGCCCGCCCCAGACGAACGTATCTATATACCGATCCAGCGCCGCCTATGCTCGCGACACGCTGTGCAATTGCGCAGGCGATTTGCATCAACGAGAATGGCGACGACGCCGAGCAAGCACTTGCCTGTCTGATGCAAGCTGAAGACAAATTCGGCTTCGACATTCGCTTTCGCGCGCGCGTGCCAAGATCCACTGGCGCAGACGCGATCATGTAGCGGCGCTCCCGCTGCTGACTGCCGCTGCGGAAGCCGGCGGACAAGACGCAACCGAAGCCATATCGCCCGCGAGGCAGGCATAAACGCTGCGACGCTCGGCGACTGGGCGTCGGCGAAGCAGTGGTTCGAACGTGCTCAGGTCGAGGCGGCAAAGCTTGACAAGTTACCATCGGCGCGAGCCATGCCGATCGGGTTGCTCGCCGATACCGCGCATGCCGCCTATTGCGCAAGGCCGGCCCGACATCTCAATCGTCAAGATGCGCGACGCCCTCTCCGCCTTGATAGGCGTCGAAGCGGAGGGAAGCCGGCGGAAGCCTATTGCCGCCGTGTCGTGCCCCATGGCTTGCTTTGGCTCTATCGAGAAATCGCTGGGACCAAAGCGGGGGGCAGGAAGAAGTAGTCTAGCGACCGCCGGGTGACCAGATATCTGTCGAGCGCCAGCCGAGCTGTTGCGTGAAGTGGCAACAGCCGGCTCTTCTGGAACTTGGTCTGTCGGACGACGAGCCCATCGGCAGTTACATCGTCGATCTGCAGCGCCAATGCTTCTGCGATCCGCATGCCAGTAGCGGTGAGCAGGCCGAAGAGCGTTGCATACATGGTCGGTCTGATCGAGCCCGCTGGCCGGAGTGCCGCCGCAGCACGAAGCAATCGTGCGATCTCGTCCGCACTATAGATATACGGCGGTCGCCTCTTGACGACAGCGTGGCCGAGTGCATCCGCCGCCGGAACCTGATGGCGCGGATTCTCGGCGTGCATCGCCAGCGCGAACCGCCGCACGGTAAGCAACCGGTTGCGGCGCTGCTCCGGTGACGGCGCACGTGCGGCCCATGCCAGGACCCGGGCACTTCTGATGTGCCGGTCGCCGCACTCCTCGGCGAAGCTGACGTAGCCCCTCAGCAGGATTTGCTGGACACGGAACTTGAACCCCAGCGACTGCTGCTGGTCCACATATTTGGCAAGATATCGACTCAGCATCACGCATCTCCCGGCCAGGGCTGCGCGATCTGCAGCAGCATCGTCACGTCGACTTTGGCGTAGTGTGCGGTCATGTCCGGTGAGCGGTGGCGCAGTACGGCGCCAACCGTGTCGAGCGTCGCGCCGCCCCGGAGCATGGCCGTCGCGGCCGAATGCCGAAGCAGGTTGGCCCCATTCGACGGAACGGGGATACCGGCCTTTCGTATTGCACTACGCACAACATCAGAGACTGCGCTCGAACCTGTCAGCGGCCGGATTGGTGCATTCGACATGAAGAAGATTCGAACATCGGCGACGTGCGGCCGGGCCTGATCCAGATAAGCGAGCAAGGCATCCCCGGCGTCTTGCGGCAATGGTAATCTCGTCTCCCGCCGCCCCTTGCCACGAACCGACAGTGTCGCCTGTTGCCAATCAACATCGGTGAGACGAAGAGAGAGAATGTCGCCGGCCCGCAAGCCCAGTCGTGCCAACAGCAGCAGGATCGCCCGATCACGCACGCCAGTCGCCGTGGTCTGATCGCACGTTGCAATCAACGTCTCGACATCCGACGAGCGGATGTATCGCGGCAGCGACGACAGTCGCCACTGCGGAATGATTGGCACAGCCTGATCGAGTCCAGCTCGGCACAACCCCCGTGCGCTGAGGAACCGCAAATATCCTCTCAGCGCCATCGTCATCGTCTTCACATAGGCCAGCGAGACCCGCTTCGTCTCTGCAATGATCACGTCGCGAATGAGCTGAGCATTCCAACTTCGCGGCCTGATGCCAAGCGCCGGGAGCAGCCGCATGACCATGCGACCGTGCCGATCTATTGTCAGCTCTGTGACGCAGTCCTGGAACTCGACCACCCGGCGGTGGGGCGTCGGTAATGCGGGCTTCGGCTTGCGCTGGACGATTCCGCGCTCGCCGAGAAACTCGATGAACCGGCGTACCCGCCTCACGTACTTCGCGGACACGCTCCTCTCGCGACGGATGCCGGGGCATCGACAGCGATGCCGAGCGAACCGATCGGCGACGCCATCATCGATATCAGCGACTGCGATCTTGGCCAGCGTCAGCCATTGCGCGAGGTGACGGGCTGCAGCGTCATAGCCGCTCACCGTCAAGCTCTTATGCCCCAACACCGTCAGGTGTCGTGTGAACTCCGTCACCAGCGGGTCGAGATCGCCTGCGTCCATGCAGCGCAGCCCGTGGCAGTGATCCTCACTCGACTTGGCCATTCCTTGTCTCCCTTTCGTTGCCATCAAGGCAGGAAGAAAGGCCTCAGATTATGCTGAGTGAGAAAGAGGGCAGCAGGAACTAAACTGTTGATAACGAAGCGGGTCTCGGATTGAACGGCCGCACACTCCGCATAATCGTGGGCTCCGCATAATTACGAAAGTCGACCGGCCGCGTCGCGACAATGATCTTCACGCCCGCCGAAGCCGCGATCATGTCGTCGCCCTCACGGCCCGCAGCACATCGCGCAGCCAGGCCGGATCGACCCCCGCCGCTGCGCGAACTACCGCATCGCCAATCTCGATGCTGATCGTTATCCCGTTCCGCGTTGCCGCTTCCACGCACATCCCAGCGGGGCGAAGCTCCGACACCACCGGAACGAAGAGCGGTGCATCCTCCGCCGGCAAGCTCAGCAGACCGGCACGCGCGGCCTTGCGCCAAGCAAACAGGTGTTGCGGTGAGAGGTCGTGCCGGCGCGCCACCTCGGACACAACTGTGCCCGGCGCATATGACTCCGCCACGATCCGCCCCTTGACCACGGCGCTCCACCGCCGCCGACGCCCCGCTCCGACCTGGATATCCACCCGGCCCCGTGGCTCTGAAGCGTCAACTATATGGTCAACCATATATGCGAACCTTACTGTATATGACGGCTCGCATGTTGCCGGTCAGCTCACGCCAAACAAGGTGTGGGAGACACACCGCTTACGCAGCAACACCGAACCGCTCGAGACAATCCGCGAGCATCCTGTCATTGCTCTCGATTTCGGGTTCGTGGGCGCTCGATGCCGCGCGAGCATCGCAGCGATAGCCTGTCGGTGGCGTTCCGGAATCTGAGGATCTGACACAGCACTACGCCGAGGCGTATCCGACGTTGTCAGAAGTCCGACAAAGGAACGCTTTCTTAGCTGTACAACTGCTGTCCGTCAGCTCGCCATCAGCTTGTCCGGGTATCCTCGCCGCAGGGCCTGAGCAGCCCGAATTGATGCGAAGAGACTAGCGTAGCACAGAGAGGTGAATCGTCATGTATGATCGAATCGGTGGCTCATCTACACGCACTAGCCAAACTGACGAACCGAGCCAGTCGGTGGATAGCGGCAGCTTTACAGAAACACTTGCAGATCTCGCGCCCCAGTGGAGCTCACGATCGGGGGAGTTGCCTGACAAGATGGGGGCCTGCTGCAGCAAGCCAGATACCTTGGATGCAAACGTTCAAACCTCTAGCGCCTCCGAACCCAGTACATCCTCTCCAGAGAGTCCGGCCACCTCCTTGTTCGAATACAGAACGGCCGACCTGCGTGATGCGAATGTGGACGGCATCTGCGTCGGGCTGACTGCGGAGTGGTTCCGCAATCTTAGCAACAGCCCATCAACCCGAATGAGTGCGCTCACACCCGGATCGCAAACGCACGCCTCAGCGGCTGAACGGCAGCAGCAATATCAACGTCTTAAGGATCAGTTGCGAAGCAGGGGAGCAGGATCTTCTCAGGCCGACCTTCAGGCACAAAATACCATTTTGGAGGAAGCAGGCTTGGAACCGGCTGGAGAAGAGAAGAGATTCGCATTCGGCAAGTCTTCGAACGTCAAGTCCATGGTGAACGAAATCAACGAAGACGGATCGAACCATTTACTCAGCTTGTATTTCGCTGAAGGCGGCGCCCACACAGTGGCGACGTCGGCCTCGAATGGAACGACCACGCTTTTCGACCCTAACTATGGAGAATTTACTGTTCGATCAGATCCTGACCAGATGGCTTCATTGTTACAAAGCCTCGCCAATCGTTACAGGAATCCCAACGGGCAGCATTTGTCGACAATCACGACGCAAAGGATGCAGTGAGTTGGGCCTTCAGGCCGCGGTGATTGACGCCTTCTGTGAAGGCGCGGATGCGTCGGCCGGCGCTTGCGTTCGGTCGCGGCGGGGGCAAATCTGCAGCGGATAGCCGGCTGCGTGCCGGCTTGCGAGTGTGCCGACATCGAAAGCGGGGGTGTCGGCACCCCGCTATCCATGACGGCCGGCACAAATTGCAATTCTGTTTCACAATGGCCGCCTGCGGTTTGCTCAACTGACGTCGCCAAGAAACAATTGCTGCGGCGACAATCCATGCCGTCCGCTATCGAATCACGCGCTTGATCCAGACCGACTGTGCGCAGAATATGAATTTCCACGACATCAGCTTTCGTTTGAAGCACGCTAAGCCGACGCATTGATATTGGTCCAGCTGTGACTCTTACAAGCAGCTTCATCCTGAAAAGCCAAAGTCTTGATTGACAAAGCACCTTATCTTCGAACGGTGAAAGCGTCGGAGTTTTCCACATTGCCAGGGTGCCCCTGCAGGACCTGAGGGGCGCGACTCCAGCGATTGCGCCGCTGCGGGCGGCGCCACAGAATGCACCCCGGCGCTGGTCGCTAATCTAATGCGCCCTACGCTAAAGGCCAGAACCGAGAGGCATCTCCGTAGCTACTTTTGGAAGCGTTTGTTCAGGAAGTGCGTCGCTCCCATGCGAGCCTTCACGTGCCGAACGGATGCTCGACTGTCTCGCGAGCTGGCGCATCGCCTCTGGGTTTGCATCAAGGCGCTGCTGCACGGCCTCGAGCAGATGCTCATGCTTGCGTGCTTCCAGAGTGCCTATCTTGTCCTTCAACTTCGCTGCCGGCACCCCCTCAAGCATAGCTTGAATCGCCTTATCTAGCTCGCGCTCAGTCCACTCCCGGCATCGTGACGCTGCGACCGCGCCCCGTCCCCGAGCTTCCGCATCTTCGGTAGCCAGAGCCACGAAGGCGGCGAGGTCTTGCCCTCCGGACAGGCTGACGCGATCGCGTTCGATGACGCCGGCGTCATCGGAGTGGTTTCCGGCGAACCACACCTGCTGCAGCCAATCCGCTTGAAATTTCGCGCAAGGGCTGCCCCGCACATTCAGCGCGAGAGCAGGCCTTTGTCGGGCACTTACTGCGCCCGTTGTCGGCATTGAGACTGAATGCCAGAAACCTGACACTACGCGCAGCTATGTAGTGCCTGCTGAGCCTGCGAATTCACTTCGGCACGCGATTTGCTCTGTTCACGGTGTGGGACCGGTCCGGAGGCTATAATGGCGGACACATCGGGGGCACGGTCGAACCTCCTTCACCAATCCGTACGGTCGATCTATGGCGATGCCGACAGGTTCGATGTCACCCGGCGGCACAACCCGCACCTGTCGTTCGGCCAGGGGCCGCATTTCTGCCTGGGCGCAGCGCTGGCGCGTCTGGAATTGGGCTGCGCCTTCCCCGCGCTGTTCGTGCGGCTGGAGCATCTGGCGCTGACCATCGCCGCGGAGGACGTCGTCTACATGCCGTCTTACGTCATTCGCTGCCCGCAGCGCCTGCCGGTCACCTTCCGCCCTTCCATCGCTTAGAGAGTGAAGTGCCACCATGTCCGAACAACAACCCTTGCCGACGCTGCCGATGTGGCGCGTCGATCACATCGAGCCCTCGCCCGAGATGTTGGCGCTACGCGCCAACGGTCCGATCCACCGCGTGCGCTTCCCCTCCGGGCACGAAGGCTGGTGGGTGACAGGCTATGACGAGGCCAAGGCGGTGCTGTCCGACGCGGCGTTCCGGCCCGCGGGAATGCCGCCGGCGGCATTCACCCCGGATTCGGTGATTCTCGGTTCGCCGGGGTGGCTGGTCTCGCACGAGGGGCGCGAGCATGCCCGGCTACGCGCGATCGTGGCGCCGGCCTTCAGTGACCGCAGGGTGAAGCTGCTCGTGCAGCAGGTCGAAGCGATCGCCGCGCACTTGTTCGAGACGCTGGCGGCCCAGCCCCAGCCCGCCGACCTGCGGCGCCACCTCTCCTTTCCGCTTCCGGCCATGGTCATCAGCGCGCTGATGGGCGTGCTCTACGAGGATCACGCCTTTTTCGCCGGGCTGTCCGATGAGGTGATGACGCACCAGCATGAAAGCGGCCCGCGCAGCGCGTCCCGCCTGGCCTGGGAAGAACTGCGCGCCTACATTCGCGGCAAGATGCGCGACAAGCGCCAGGATCCGGACGACAACCTGCTGACGGATCTGCTCGCTGCGGTCGACCAGGGCAAGGCGAGCGAGGAAGAGGCGGTTGGCCTGGCGGCGGGCATGCTGGTGGCGGGGCACGAGAGCACCGTCGCGCAGATCGAATTCGGCCTGCTAGCCATGTTCCGCCATCCGCAACAGCGCGAACGCCTGGTCGGCGATCCGTCCCTGGTCGACAAGGCGGTAGAGGAAATCCTGCGCATGTACCCGCCGGGCGCGGGCTGGGATGGCATCATGCGCTATCCGAGGACCGACGTGACCATCGCGGGCGAGCATATTCCCGCGGAGAGCAAGGTGCTGGTCGGCCTCCCGGCAACGTCGTTCGATCCGCACCATTTCGACGATCCGGAAATCTTCGATATCGAACGCCAGGAAAAGCCGCACCTGGCTTTTTCCTACGGGCCGCACGCGTGCATCGGCGTGGCGCTGGCCAGGCTGGAGCTCAAGGTGGTGTTCGGTTCGATCTTCCAGCGCCTTCCCGCGCTGCGCCTGGCCGTGGCGCCGGAACAACTGAAGTTGCGCAAGGAGATCATCACGGGCGGGTTCGAGCAGTTCCCGGTGCTCTGGTGATGTCGCGGACGCCACGGGCGATCTCGATCTTCTCCGGAATCTGCCGCGCGCCTGTCGCGCGCCGGTCAGATCAGCCCGCCAACAGGTAACCAGGATGGACGTGCAAGAAACCACGGCAGCATGCCGGGACGCCTTCGCCGAACTGGCGTCGCCAGCGTGCATCCACGACCCGTATCCGTTCATGCGATGGTTGCGCGAGCACGATCCGGTGCATCGCGCGGCGTCGGGCCTCTTTTTGTTGAGCCGCCACGCCGACATCTTCTGGGCGTTCAAGGCCACGGGCGATGCGTTTCGGGGTCCGGCGCCCGGCGAACTGGCGCGCTATTTCTCGCGTGCGGCGACCAGCCCGTCGCTCAATCTGTTGGCGTCCACGCTAGCGATGAAGGACCCACCGACGCATACGCGTCTGCGCCGGCTGATCTCGCGCGATTTCACCATGGGCCAGATCGACAACCTGCGGCCGAGCATCGCGCGCATCGTCGCAGCGCGCCTGGACGGCATAACGCCCGCGCTGGAGCGCGGGGAGGCGGTGGACCTGCATCGGGAATTCGCGCTGGCCTTGCCCATGCTGGTTTTCGCCGAACTGTTCGGCATGCCCCAAGACGACATGTTCGAGCTCGCTGCCGGCATCGGCACCATTCTGGAAGGCCTGGGCCCGCACGCCAGCGATCCCCAGCTCGCCGCGGCGGACGCGGCCAGCGCCAGGGTGCAGGCCTACTTCGGCGACCTCATACAGCGCAAGCGCACCGATCCCCGCCGCGACATCGTGTCGATGCTGGTCGGCGCACATGACGACGATGCCGACACACTGTCGGATGCGGAGTTGATCAGCATGCTGTGGGGCATGCTGCTGGGCGGCTTCGTCACCACTGCTGCGAGCATCGACCATGCCGTCCTGGCGATGCTGGCGTATCCCGAACAGCGGCACTGGCTGCAGGCAGACGCCGCGCGGGTGAGGGCATTCGTCGAAGAAGTCCTGCGCTGCGACGCGCCCGCCATGTTCAGCTCCATCCCGCGTATCGCCCAGCGCGACATCGAACTGGGCGGCGTGGTGATTCCGAAGAACGCGGACGTGCGCGTGCTGATCGCGTCCGGCAATCGCGACCCGGACGCCTTCGCCGATCCCGATCGCTTCGATCCCGCGCGGTTCTACGGCACCAGTCCAGGCATGTCGACCGACGGGAAGATCATGCTGAGCTTCGGCCACGGCATTCACTTCTGCCTCGGTGCGCAACTGGCCCGGGTGCAGTTGGCCGAGAGCCTGCCGCGGATCCAGGCCCGCTTCCCCACGCTGGCATTTGCCGGGCAGCCGACCCGGGAGCCCTCGGCATTCCTTCGGACGTTCCGCACGCTGCCGGTGCGGCTGCATGCGCAGGGGAGCTGAGATGCGCGTCATGGTCGACCAGGATCTGTGCGGAACCAGCGGGCAGTGCGTGCTGACGCTGCCGGGCACCTTTCGCCAGCGCGAACCGGACGGCGTGGCCGAAGTGTGCGTGGCGACGGTCCCGCATGCGCTGCACGCCGCCGTGCGGCTCGCGGCCAGCCAGTGCCCGGTCGCCGCCATTCGGGTCATCGAAAGCGACGCTGGCGATGGCGAGCGCGCCAGCGCCGACCCTGCGCCTTCTCCAGCGGAGGCCGAGCGGCATGCCGCGAAAGACCAGCACAATCTAGGATGACACGATGGGACGGTTTGAAGGCAAAGTGGCCGTGGTGACCGGCGCCGGCGCCGGCATCGGCAAGGCATGCGCCCTCGCCATCGCGCGCGAGGGCGGCAGAGTGGTGGTGGCCGACATTGATGGCTCGGCGGCTATCGCCTGCACCGCGCAGATCGCGGCCGAAGCGGGCCACGCGCTCGCCCTGGCGATCGACATCGCCGATGCGCAGGCGGTGGCAGCGCTGTTCGAGACGGCGGAGCGGCACTTCGGCGGGGTCGACCTGCTGGTGAACAACGCGAGCGCGATGCATCTGACCCCGCGCGACCGCGCGATCCTCGAGCTGGAGCTAGCGGTCTGGGATCAGACCATGGCGACCAATCTGCGTGGCACGCTGCTCTGCTGCCGGCAGGCCATCCCCCGGATGATCGCCCGCGGCGGTGGCGCGATCGTCAACATGTCGTCGTGCCAGGGGCTCAGTGGTGACACCGCACTGACATCCTACGCCGCGTCGAAGGCGGCGATGAACATGCTGTCGTCCTCACTTGCCACCCAGTACGGTCATGCGCAGATCCGCTGCAATGCGGTTGCGCCGGGTCTCATCATGACCGAGCGACTCCTCGCCAAGCTGGACGCGTGCATGCAAACCCATCTGCGCCGTCACCAGCTCCTGCCGCGCGTCGGCCGCCCCGAGGACGTGGCCGCGCTGGTGGCGTTCCTGCTCTCCGACGATGCTGCGTTCATCACTGGCCAGGTCGTGTGCATCGACGGCGGCATGCTGGCGCATGTGCCGACATACGCCGACGGTGGCAACAGCCGCGCCGCGCGGCCTGCCGGCGAGACCGCAGAAGCGGACGCGGCGCCGCGCTGCTGATGGACATGCTGCTCAACCCGCTGAACCGTCGGCATCGGCTGCGGCACGACATCCCGGTCGTGCCCGGCGCTTTTCCCTTGGTCGGGCATCTTCCCGCCGTCGTCTGCGACCTGCCGCGCCTGCTGCGGCGTGCGGAACGGACGCTGGGCAGCCACTTCTGGCTAGATTTCGGCCCTGCCGGACACCTGATGACCAGTCTGGATCCGGATGCTCTCGCACTGCTCCGGCACAAGGACGTGTCCTCGGGGCTGATCGAAGACATCGCGCCCGAATTGTTTGGCGGAACGTTGGTCGCCCAGGACGGCATCGCGCACCGGCAGGCGCGCGATGCGATCCAGGCGGCGCTTCTGCCCAAGGGGCTGACCCTGGCCGGCATCGGCGAGCTGTTCGCGCCCGTCATCCGGGCGCGCGTGCAGAGGTGGCGGGAACGGGGCGACGTCACCATCCTGCGCGAAACCGGCGATCTAATGCTCAAGCTCATCTTCAGTCTCATGGGAATCCCCGCGCAGGACCTGCCGGGATGGCATCGCAAGTACCGGCAACTGCTGCAGTTGATCGTCGCGCCCCCGGTCGACCTGCCTGGACTGCCCTTGCGGCGGGGCCGCGCGGCCCGCGACTGGATCGATGCGCGGTTGCGCGAGTTCGTCCGCGCCGCGCGCGAACATGCCTCGCGCACCGGGTTGATCAACGACATGGTGAGCGCCTTCGATCGCAGCGACGATGCGCTTTCCGATGACGTCCTGGTCGCCAATATTCGCTTGCTGCTGCTTGGTGGTCACGACACCACCGCCTCGACGATGGCCTGGATGGTGATCGAGCTAGCGCGGCAGCCTGGGCTGTGGGACGCCCTGGTCGAGGAGGCGCAACGCGTAGGCGCGGTGCCGACTCGGCACGCGGACCTGGCGCAGTGTCCGGTCGCTGAGGCGCTGTTCCGCGAGACGCTGCGCGTGCATCCGGCGACGCCGCTCCTAGTGCGTCGCGCACTGCGTGAATTGCGAATCGGCCAACAGCGCATTCCTACGGGCACCGATCTGTGCATCCCGCTGCTGCATTTCTCGACCTCGGCGCTGCTGCACGAGGCGCCTGATCAGTTTCGGCTGGCGCGGTGGCTTCAACGCACCGAGCCGATCCGGCCGGTGGACATGCTGCAGTTCGGTACCGGCCCACACTTCTGCATGGGCTACCACCTGGTATGGCTGGAACTGGTGCAGTTCTGTATCGCCTTGGCGCTGACCATGCACGAGGCCGGGGTGCGGCCGCGGTTGCTGAGCGGCGTCGAAAAAGGCCGGCGCTATTACCCGACCGCACATCCGTCCATGACTATCCGCATCGGATTCTCATGAGCTGGCATCGCATGCCCCGTGTGGTGAGGCAGCGGCGCCGGCGACGCGCGGCATTGCTGCACTCGGCGCGCGCGCTCGGTGCGAGGCCGGCAACACCGCGGCGGCTCGCCGCTCGCCGTGGCCGTCTCCTGGCAGGTACAAGGACATGAACAACATGCAGACTGGTTCCACGCCACACGACGACCGAGCTGGCGTTTCCGCGAACGGCATATTGGGCGCGCAGGCGCGCGGCGCATCCGGCAGGCTGCTGCCCGAGATCTGGATGCAGGACGGCGCAAAGCGGGTCGAAGAGGCGCTGGCGCGTCTTCTCTGCGCCGAAGACGACGGTGAGACCGAGCTGATGGCGGCGATGCGCTACGCCACCTTGCATGGCGGCAAGCGCACCCGCGCCTTGCTCTGTTTGGCTGCCGGCGCACTGGCCGACACGCCGGCGCACATGCTCGATGACGTCGGTGCCGCCATCGAGATGATGCACGCCTGTACGTTGGTCCACGACGATCTGCCCGCGATGGACGACGACGTGCTTCGCCGCGGCCTTCCGACCGTGCACGTCAAGTTCGGCGAAGCCACCGCGATCCTGGTCGGCGATGCGCTGCAGGCGCACGCCTTCCTGACCCTGGCGAGCCTGAATGCGCCGGGCGACAGCCCTATCGCGCTCGTGCGCGAACTGGCGCAGGCGGTGTCCGCCGAGGGGGCCGCAGGCGGGCAGGCCATAGATCTGTCGCTGGTTGGAAAGCACGTCGAGCTGGACAGGATCGTGGCGATGCACCGGATGAAGAGCGGAGCGCTAGTGCGCGCGTCCGTTCGCATGGGCGCGCTATGCGCTGTCGGCGTGAATGCCGCGCACGCTGCACTTTACTGTGCGCTGGATCACTACAGCGCCTGTTTCGGCCTGGCGTTACAGGTGATCGACGACATTCTCGACGTGACAGCGGATACCGCGGCGCTGGGCAAGACCCCCGGCAAGGACGCGGCGGCGCAGAAGCCGACCTGCGCGTCGATCATGGGACTGCAGGAAGCACGCCAGTTCGCGCTGGATCTGTTGCGCGATGCCGGCGAGGCCATCGCGCCGCTGGGGCCGCGTGCGGAACGGTTGGCGCAACTCATACAGCGGGCCAACGCGTATCTGTTCAAACACGCGCCACGCGCATGAGCGCGCCCGTCCGCATCGAGTCGCCCCTGTGCCGCTGCGATCGGCCGGCGGCAGAGTGCATCCTGCACTGTGTCCGAGTCCGCGGCGCCGATCGCAGCGGTTGCCCGCCGCGGCGCACGTTTCTGCAAACGGAACATCCCGCGTGAACGCGCTGTCCGAACATATCCTTTCCGAATTGCGCCGCCTGCTGAGCGAAATGAGCGATGGCGGCAGCGTCGGTCCGTCCGTCTACGACACGGCGCAGGCGCTGCGCTTCCACGGCAACGTCACCGGTCGGCAGGACGCATACGCGTGGCTCATCGCGCAGCAACAGGCCGACGGCGGATGGGGAAGCGCGGACTTCCCGCTGTTCCGCCATGCGCCCACGTGGGCGGCGTTACTGGCATTGCAGCGTGCCGATCCTCTTCCCGGAGCTGCGGACGCAGTCCAGACTGCAACGAGGTTCCTCCAGCGCCAGCCCGATCCCTACGCACATGCGGTGCCAGAAGACGCGCCGATCGGCGCGGAGCTGATCCTGCCGCAGTTTTGCGGTGAGGCCGCATCCTTGCTGGGTGGCGTAGCGTTTCCGCGCCATCCTGCGCTGTTGCCATTGCGGCAAGCGTGCCTGGTCAAGCTGGGGGCGGTGGCGATGTTGCCGAGCGGCCATCCGTTGCTACACTCCTGGGAAGCCTGGGGGACGTCGCCGACCACCGCATGCCCGGATGACGACGGCAGCATCGGCATCAGTCCGGCGGCCACCGCCGCGTGGCGTGCCCAGGCCGTGACACGGGGGAGCACGCCGCAGGTCGGGCGCGCCGATGCGTATCTGCAGATGGCATCGCGGGCGACGCGCAGCGGCATCGAAGGTGTCTTTCCCAACGTCTGGCCGATCAATGTGTTCGAGCCATGCTGGTCGCTGTACACCCTGCATCTGGCCGGGCTTTTCGCGCATCCCGCGCTCGCGGAGGCGGTTCGCGTGATCGTCGCGCAGCTCGACGCCCGTCTGGGCGTGCACGGTCTGGGCCCGGCCTTGCACTTCGCGGCTGATGCGGACGACACCGCCGTTGCGTTGTGCGTCCTGCACCTTGCAGGCCGTGACCCGGCGGTCGATGCGTTGCGCCATTTCGAAATCGGCGAGCTGTTCGTCACCTTCCCCGGCGAACGCAATGCCTCGGTGTCGACCAACATTCATGCCCTGCATGCGTTGCGACTGTTGGGAAAGCCCGCCGCGGGCGCCAGCGCGTACGTCGAGGCCAATCGCAACCCGCACGGTCTATGGGACAACGAAAAATGGCACGTTTCGTGGCTGTATCCCACCGCGCATGCGGTCGCTGCGCTGGCGCAAGGCAAGCCCCAGTGGCGAGATGAGCGCGCGCTGGCGGCGCTGCTGCAGGCGCAGCGCGACGACGGTGGCTGGGGCGCGGGTCGCGGGTCCACGTTCGAGGAAACCGCCTATGCGCTGTTTGCGTTGCACGTGATGGATGGGAGCGAAGAGGCGACAGGGCGCCGGCGCATCGCGCAGGTGGTGGCGCGTGCGCTGGAGTGGATGCTCGCCCGCCATGCGGCGCATGGATTGCCGCAGACGCCGCTGTGGATCGGCAAGGAACTGTATTGCCCCACTCGGGTCGTGCGCGTGGCCGAACTCGCCGGGTTGTGGCTGGCGCTTCGTTGGGGGCGGCGCGTCCTGGCCGAGGGGGCAGGAGCGGCGCCATGATCCAGACTGAACGCGCGGTGCAGCAGGTGCTGGAGTGGGGACGTTCCCTGACCGGATTCGCCGACGAGCATGCCGTGGAAGCGGTCAGGGGCGGCCAGTACATCCTGCAGCGCATCCACCCGAGCCTGCGCGGCACCAGCGCCCGCACCGGTCGCGATCCGCAGGACGAAACGCTGATAGTGACGTTCTATCGCGAACTGGCGCTGCTGTTCTGGCTCGACGATTGCAACGACCTTGGCCTGATCTCGCCGGAACAGCTCGCCGCGGTGGAGCAAGCGCTGGGGCAGGGCGTGCCGTGCGCGCTCCCCGGATTCGAGGGTTGCGCTGTGCTGCGCGCTTCGCTGGCCACGCTCGCCTACGATCGTCGCGATTATGCTCAGCTTCTCGACGATACCCGGTGCTACTCCGCGGCGCTGCGCGCCGGACACGCGCAGGCGGTAGCGGCGGAACGCTGGTCCTACGCTGAGTACCTGCACAACGGCATCGATTCGATCGCCTACGCGAACGTGTTCTGTTGCCTGTCCTTGCTGTGGGGGCTGGATATGGCGACCTTGCGCGCGCGTCCGGCGTTTCGCCAGGTCCTGCGGCTCATCTCCGCGATAGGGCGTCTGCAGAACGATCTGCATGGATGCGACAAGGACAGGTCGGCCGGCGAGGCCGACAACGCGGTGATCTTGCTGCTGCAGCGCTATCCAGCTATGCCTGTGGTGGAGTTCCTCAACGACGAGCTGGCCGGCCATACGCGCATGCTGCACCGGGTGATGGCGGAAGAACGCTTTCCCGCGCCGTGGGGACCATTGATCGAGGCCATGGCGGCCATCCGCGTGCAGTACTACCGGACCTCGACCAGCCGCTACCGCAGCGACGCTGTGAGGGGAGGCCAGCGCGCGCCGGCCTGAACGCGCAGGAGGCGGCGGCGTGCGCGCGCTGCCGTCGGCCCGATCCGACGCAACGCCGCCGCCCGATGGAGCGAGCATGAGCGACACCGCCCTGAGACTGCACGTCCACGACCAGTTCGCCAACGGCCGGCGCTTCCGCATTCTCAACATCGTCGACGACGTCACTAAGGAATACCTGGGCGCCATTCCGGAGACGTCAATCCGGGGCGGCGGGTGGCCCGCGAACTGAAGGAAATCGTTGAGCGACGCGGCAAGCCAGGAATGATCGCGTCCGACCATGGCACCGAGTTCACCTGCAACGCCATGCTGGCCTGGAGCAAGGACACGGTCATCGACTGGCACTTCATCGCGCCGGGAAAGCCGATGCAGAACGGCTTCATCGAGAGATTCATGTATAGACGGCCGCGCGGATGCAAGGGATTTCAGCAGCAATTTGGATATCGGTCGGGTGCGTTCATGTATACGGCCTATCATTGCGACCGATAGCATGGCCGCTCGCCCTGATGGAGATCGCGGATCGAGGCCTCATCAACGGGTCGCGCTTGTTGCGCTTAAAACTCTTCTGTCAATCGGCCCTTTAATTGCGGATTATTGTCAACTCTCTTTTTTTGAAGCCATTCGGCAAGACGGTAGCGCTCGACCTCCCCGTCGGCCCGATTCGGCGCGCGCCAATTGTGCACACAATCGGCGAGAAATGGGGGAGCGTGCTACGACCTGTTCACAGCCCTTTCTGTCGCGGGCCATGTCGCGCCGAGCAGCCGGGAGTTGTTGGCAATCGCTGGAATTATCGGGTAATTTTGCGCAACAGGCGCAACACGATGTCGACGAACAAATGCGGACTAAGTTATTGAAATAATTGGTGATCCCAGCAGAACAAGCACATCAGCCGGTATCAATGGCTTAGATTGGCAAACCGCCCGTTCGGGCAAGATTGATCCGCAAGCGCTTTTTCGCGCACTGGCAATCAAAAGCCGCCGGATGGTGGGCCAAAAATGCGAAGGGCCGCCTCGGCTAAGGCAGCCCCAGATCGCAATCAAAAGTCCAGTAGCCTGGAATTTAGCACCCAGTCTCCCGAGCCGCAATCCGGAACCGCCATGCAAGCTGCCTTCGCCGCTGCCCTGGCGCGGAAGATGGTGCGGCCGTGAGTGCAATTCTCGACAAGGACCGGACCCGGCGAAAGCTCCATCTGTTAACGCGCGCAAATGGCGATCTACGCCTTACCGATCAAGACTTCCGGGTGCTTTGGTATATCGCCGATGCGATCGATCACGAGACCGATCTAGCCCGCCGCAAGCAGGCCACCATCGCTAAAGATCTTGGGAAGAAGGGCGTCCGCGGCGTGCAGTTGAGCCTCGGACGGTTAGCCGAGTTCGGCTACCTCAAGTTCGAGGTCAAGGAAGGCGGGACCTACGTCAATGCCTATCGCCTTCTTCTCGAAGAGGCGAATGTGGGTTCGCCTTCTTCTGACCAGAAGGCGAACAATGGTGAGCCTTTGGATGACCAGAAGGCGAACGTCGGTGCGCTTTCTGCCGGTGCAGTCCCCAAAAAGGCGAACGAGCGTGACGAAAAAGGCGAACCGTCATTCGTACATGATCCCTTATCTGTCCCTGAAGTAGCTGCAGCCGCGCGCAATGACTACGAATTCTATGCGGCGGGGGCGATGCATTGCACTAACTAACCCCCATGCGGCTCGTAGTACGCCCGCATCGCCTTCAGATGCTCTGCCTGCTGGCGGGAGTAGTGCCGGATCGAACGAAGCTCGCCCACCAGTAGGCCTACTATCAACCAGAAGGCAGTAGCCACTAGTGCCCCGAGCGCGACTTCAGAGACGCCTTTATGCTTCATCGTCGTGCTCAAGATAGCCCTCGATAAGGCGATCCAGGTCAATCTTTCTAATCGACGCCGCGATCAATCGGTCCACCTTCATATCTATTGGGGCTTTCCACAGAACTCAATCAGATAATTGATTAGAGCTCCCCCAACTCCTGCGGTCTGAAGGTTAGGACGGGTCGAAGCAAATGCGCGAACATTGTCTGCGAGCTGGACGTTTGTCATTTTGCTCTTCGAAATGCAATTGATAATGCGTGCCTGCCTTGGCATCTTGCTCGTCAGAGGCAACGCTAATCAGCGCGTCGTAGAAACCGGCCATGTAGGCAGCGCGGATCTGCGCAGGTAACGACTCCCATCGGAAGTAAGTGAAGTAAACGGCATTCGCAGGCGCGGTGATCACAAGCGGAGCCGCTACCAATATGATTCTAATCAAATCTGCCTCGTGATGCCGTGGATTAACAACTGATCGCCGTTGCGTCGCCCCGACTCGGGCGAAGATCATCCGCCCAGCAGACGTGCGCCTCAGTTTTCGCGGGGGTGGATCGGATAGTTGGGTCAAGCTCCGGTGCAGCACTCGTTCACAAACTCTGAGGCTAGCCCACCGTTACGGCATCCGCAGCAAGCAGGTCATCGATCAGCTCGGCAAAGCCCTCTCGTACAAGAAAGCGCCGGCTAAATGCCAGGCGCTGATGGTAGGGAATTAGATATCGATCGAAGCGGTCAGATTGAAGTTGGCGTGCCTCGCGCGCCAGCTCGTCCGTTTCAGGTAGGCCTTGTTCCTTGATTGCGACCAGGAGGTCCTTAAGGTCGGCCGCAGATGTTTTTTCGACAAAGACGGCAAAGTTTTCGATCGAAGCCTTTGCGCCCTCTCGACGTAAAGCCAGCACCATTGTCTGAGCGAGGCGTGCACCTGACCAAGGAAATACAATGACGTCCTGACCGTATTGCAGAAAGCGGTGCCTATCGAGATGGTATCCGCCTCGTCGACCCGCTCGTTGGAGAAGAATCGATAGGCGGCCTTCGTGTTGGCCCAATCCTGACAAACCAACGGGATGCTTTGACCCATGTCGCTCCCGATTTGTGCGAGCAATTTGCAGAACCGGCGACCAAGCCGCTCATCCTTAAACTCGCATCCCGCAACTTCCCGATCAACCCACGTCTCGATACCGGTCGTCAATCGCTGAGCACGCGCCACCGCGCGTTCCTTCACCAAGCCCATCGAGCACCCCGCACTTCCGAATCAGGTGCTCAACAACGAATCACAACAGATTCTACTGATTCAAGATTTCGGCCGCGGCCCCCCGCTCAAATCCGACGTCAAATGTGGGTAATTGAAAGATCTCTTTGCCGCTTACAATGCGCGCGCGGCCAAGCCGAGAATCTGATCAAGCTGCATATGACGCAGCTCGCCTCCGACCGCACCAGCTGCCGTTCGGCGCTCGCCAACCAGGTCCGTCTCGCGCTCCATACGGCCGCTTATTGGCTGATGCTGACCGTGCGCGAGGCGATTCCCAAAGTCCGGGAATTGGCCGCTGCCGAGTTCGCGACGCTGCGTCTTCGTCTCTTGAAAATCGCTGCCCGTGTGGTCGAGACCACGAGCCGCATTCGCCTTGCGTTTGCCGCGGCATGTCCCGAGCCGACCTGATCCGCCGTTTGCCAGGCGCGCTGCTGCCGCTCGGTCCTTGACCGGCGGGGCGTCCGCCCCCCGTTCACCCACCCCATCCCTCAAGCGCGTTGCAAAGTACGGGTCGTCAGGCGGTGAAAAGCCGAAGGCAATCCTGTGCGCCTCGCCAGACAAGATGTGCGGCCGCATCAATCGGGCCCAAAAGCCGCCCTCTGACGAATAGGCCGGGCTAGCAGTTGACGGTGCTCAGACCGTGTAGCGGCACACGGTATATGCATGTATATGCATGTATATGCATGTATATGTAAAGAAATGCGACAGATGCGTTAATAGAATTGCAGAATCCTACATGTCGAACGCGATGCTCAAATCCAGCTGCGCCACCCCGAATTTACCGCCCCCCAACGCCTTTCCCGAAGACCCCGGGTCGCTGGCTGCCAAAGAGGTCGCGCGACTGAGCATTCTTGACGGCATGCGGGGAATTGCTGCCATCTGTGTCGCCGTTTTACATTTTTATGAACCCTTTCAGTTCGGTCCTCAGAACCGGATTCCTCACGGTTATCTCGCTGTAGATTTTTTCTTTTGCTTGTCAGGGTATGTAATGGCATTTGCCTACGACCCTTCTCGCGTAGAATTGTCACCCACAGAACTTATTAAAAGGCGTCTGATACGACTGCATCCGCTCGTCGTAATTGGCTCCTTGTTGGGCTTCGTTGTGGTTGTAATCGGACGATTCTATGCGCCTATGGCTGCTGCGTTATTCAATTTTAGTGTCACGGAGTTTTTTATTCTCCTCACCTGCAGCGTACTTCTGTTGCCGCACTTATTTGTCCACGATCCCAGCTTTCCTATTTTTCCTTTTGTCGCTCCCGCCTGGTCATTGCTTTGCGAGTATGTGGCGAGCCTAACGTTTGCTCTTTGTCTGCGCCAACTATCGCTTCGATGGTTGCTAGCGATGCTCGCCTTCGCCGCGGTTGCAACGGCATACACGTGCTACGATTTCGGAAGCCTAAACGGCGGTTTCGACCGCAGAACCTTCTGGATTGGCTTTGTACGGGTAGGTTTTTCATTTATCGCGGGCGTTGTTGCTTGCCGTATTGGCAGGCAACCGCTGTTGCCAGGGGCAGCATATTACCTTCCGCTTATCATGCTTGCGACCTTTTTTTGGCCCTTCCTTTGGAAGCCCTACGATTTCCTGATCGTCACAATCGTATATCCGCTCCTTGTTTGGCTGGGCGCTAATGCAATCGGGAGTCCGTCGATCAACCGTTTTAGCGAGTTTATCGGAGATCTTTCATATCCGCTTTATATGACCCACTACGTTCCACTCATGCTATTGTTCGGCGGAACTTCGGCAGGTTGGGTTGCGCAGATCCATGCAGCGCTAGCGGTACCAAGCATGACTCTAGTTGCAATCGCTTTTAGCTTTCTTGTTAAGCGATATATCGACGAACCGATCCGTGCCACTTTGCGTCACAGATCATTTGAGCACCTCAAAGGCTAATGCAGGCACTGCCGCAGGTATGCACGGATGTGCTTATCCTGTTCTGCTCTCAGAAGCGCTTTCGCCCCCTCTGGCCTTCCAGCTTCAGGGTAATTAGCTAGGTATGAGATGTGGGTAATTGAAAGAGCTAACTCAGGCAGACCACATGTTTCCCATTCACAATATCTTCCCGAAAGAGATGGCGATAATCGGTAAGCGGCGTGTCTCCCGCACCTTGTTGCTGTTGAGCAGACCGGCAATATGCGTTCCGTCTTGAAGAGGACGGTTTGCATATATGATCGAGCGTGTTGTCGACGCATCGGAGCTACGGGTTCGGCGGCGCTGGGGTGGCGAGGTCAAGGGACGGATCGTCGCGGAATCCTTTGTTCCCGGCGCGGTCGTCTCGGACGTCGCGCGGCGCCACGGTCTATCGCCGCAGCATTTGTCGACCTGGCGCAAGGCGGTGCGCGACGGGTTGTTGACGTTGTCGGAACACACGGAGCCGGTGGCGACGAGGCCGGCTGGAGCGGTCGCGATCCAGGAAGCGAGTTCATCAAGCGGCGAGGCTTTTAGCTTGCTCGGCGCTCCACGCCCAGGGCATGAGTTCGTCCAGACGCGAGGCCGGCCAGAGGTTGACGAGTCTGGTGAGGACGTCGGTCAGATAGGCCTGCGGCTCCACGCCGCAGAGCTTGCAGGTCTCAATCAGCGAAGCGATGCAGGCCCAGTTCTCCGCGCCCTCATCATGCCCCGCGAACAGTGCGTTCTTGCGGTTGAGGATAAGAGGACGGATGCTTCGCTCGACAATATTTGTGTCGAGCTCGATGCGGCCGTCGTCAAGGAAGCGCATCAGGCCAACCCAGTGGTTCAAGGCGTAACGGATGTGCTCGGCGATTGTCGCTTTGCCCGAGACGCGGGTGAGTTGCTGCTCGAACCAGGCCTTGAGCGCCAGCACCAGCGGCTTGCTGCGCTCCTGGCGGATGGCACGACGCTCATCGGCGCTGCGGCCCCTGATCGTCTTCTCGATCGCATAGAGAGCGGCAATACGCTCGAGCGCTTCGCTCGCGATCGGGGCAGGACCGTCCTGGACAACGTCGAAGAAGCGCCGCCGCAGATGAGCCCAGCAGAAGGCGAGCGTGATCGCCGCGTCAGGCGCGGTGTCGGCAATGGTCTTGTAGACGGTGTAGCCGTCGCATTGCACGATGCCGCGATAACCGTCGAGCAGCTTGAGCGCGTGGACGGCGCCGCGACCAGGCGCATAAGTGTAGGCCACTGCCGGCGGATCGGCCCCGCCCCACGGCCGATCGTCGCGCGCGATCGCCCAGAAGAAGCCTTTCTTGGTGCGGCCGCGGCCGGGATCGAGCACAGGCGCTGTGGTCTCGTCCACCGCGATCTTGTTCGCGGTCAAAATGATCTCGCGCAGCCTGAGCCAGAGCGGACGAAGCTCTGCGCCTGCATAGCCCACCCAGAACGCCAAAACCGAGCGCTTGATGTCGATACCCTGCGCCAGCAGCATCTGAGCCTGCCGATACAGCGGCAGGTGCCAGGCAAATTTGGCGACCAGAACATGGGCGACCATCGCCTCGGTCGGCAAGCCGCCCTTGATCAGCCGCTCTGGTGCCGGCGCCTGAACCACGCCATCCGTGCAGGCCCGACAGGCATATTTGGGACGATGGGTGACGATCACGCGGAACTGCGCCGGGACGACGTCGAGCCGCCGTGAGGTCTCCTCACCGATCACATGCAGAGGCGTGCGGCAGCACGGACAGTTGGTATCCTCCGGGGCAATCGTGACGTCGATATGCGGCAGATGGGCCGGAAGCGCACCACGGCTGGCGCGGCGCCGTTCAGCACGCTGGCGTGCGCCTGCCGTGTCCTTCCTGTCCTGGACCGCTTCATCGCCGGCAATGGCCTGCTCGATGTCCTCGATCGCCAGTTGCAACTGCTCAGGGTCGAGCTTCTCCGAGCGGCGACCGAACTGCGCGCGTTGCAGCTGGCGCAAGAGATGCTGAAGGCGATCCATTTGCGACAGCGCCTGATCGCGTTCGATGATCGCCGCGTCGCACTTTGCGATCGCCGCGTCGCGCTCCGCGCGTGCCGCCGCAACCAGCGCCTGCAGCGCCTCGATATCGGTCGGAAGTTGATCCGTGGTCTCGCTCACGCCCGGTACTCAAGCTGATTCGCGGGCCCTTGTGGAAGACTGCAGCCGACATGATTCAATTGGTCACAGGGTTCACGACGTTGCGCTCGGCTGACCAATGTCGCGGGCATGCAGGCGCGACCAATCCAGGCCGTCCATCAGCGCGGCGAGCTGTGAGGCAGACAAACGCATCACGCCATCGCTGATCGGCGGCCAGCGGAACGCGCTATGCTCCAGCCGCTTCCACAGCAGCACGAGCCCGGACCCGTCCCAGGCAAAAATCTTCAAACGGTCCGCTCGCTTTGAACGGAAGACGAAAATCGTTCCCGCGAACGGATCATGGTGGAGTTGCTCGCGCACCAGCGCGGCGAGACCATCGGCACCTTTACGAAAGTCGACCGGCCGCGTCGCGACCATGATCTTCACGCCCGCCGAAGCCGCGATCATGTCGTCGCCCTCACGGCCCGCAGCACATCGCGCAGCCAGGTCGGATCGACCCCCGCCGCTGCGCGAACTACCGCATCGCCAATCTCGATGCTGATCGTTATCCCGTTCCGCGTTGCCGCTTCCACGCACATCCCAGCGGGGCGAAGCTCCGACACCACCGGAACGAAGAGCGGTGCATCCTCCGCCGGCAAGCTCAGCAGACCGGCACGCGCGGCCTTGCGCCAAGCAAACAGGTGTTGCGGTGAGAGGTCGTGCCGGCGCGCCACCTCGGACACAACTGTGCCCGGCGCATATGACTCCGCCACGATCCGCCCCTTGACCACGGCGCTCCACCGCCGCCGACGCCCCGCTCCGACCTGGATATCCACCCGGCCCCGTGGCTCTGAAGCGTCAACTATATGGTCAACCATATATGCGAACCTTACTGTATATGACGGCTCGCATGTTGCCGATCAGCTCACGCCAAACAAGGTGTGGGAGACACACCGCTTACGATAATCGGCCGCACCCTGCTGAATTACGGCGAGCTTGAACTCGACCTGATGAATTGCATCCAGGTCGTCCGCCAATACGACATGAACTCCATCTTGAAGGCGTTTCAGGATTCGGGGAGAGAAGAGCCGCATTCAGATCGCGGACGCTCTGGGCCGCGTACCCGAGCAGACACACATGCGACCTAGACGGGACGTCAGCGTCTCAGTCGCATTCCCGCGAGCGCTCCGGCAAAAAGTACATTCAACTGGTGCCCGTGCAAATGCAGCCTACGCAGCGATCTTGTCTTCCTTGTCTGCGCCGCGCATGACGATCCTCAGGGCGTCGTTGGGCAGCGGGCGCTGCAGCGCCTTTGCCTCATCCCAGGGAGTGTGCATCCAGATGTCGCGCTCCTCCTCGGTGGTCAGGATCACGGGCATTGCTTTCGGATGGATCGGCTCGACGACCGCATTGGGTGACGTCGTCAGGAAGCCGTAGACAAGGTGGGGCCGGGGATCGGCTTCGACTTGGTGCCGCGGTCGCCTCTGAACTCGGTCCAGATGCCGCCGAAGCAGAACAGCGGCCGGCTCTCCTCGAGCGCGAACCAAACCACATCTTTCTTCTTCGTCTCGGGATTTGGCGGTACTGTCCAGAATCTTTCGCACTTTTGATCAGGCGACGGCTCCGGTTTCAGAGAGTTGTGGCTGATAGAGCGGTCGCATGTTCATGTAGCATTTGGTCGACCACGCCGTTCCGGCAATGTGCCGCAGCCGGGCCGCCGCCAAATTGAGACAGGATTGACCGTCGGGGAAGGCGCCGACGACACGGGTTCGTCGCCGGATCTCCTTCATGATGCGCTCGAGCGGATTGTTCGTTCGAATCTTCCGCCAATGGATGTCAGGAAAGGCATAGTAGGCGAGCGTCTCGTGAACCGCCTGCTCGACGAGATCAGCAGCTTTGGCCATACGGCTTGCCCGCAGATCCGCGATGACGGTCCTGGCTTTCTCGTCGGCCGCGGCGCGGCTCTCCTGGGCATGAATGGCCTTGAGCATGTGGCTCACCTCGTGGACCCGGGTCGACGGCACGTGGCTGAAGACATTGCGATAAAAATGCACCATGCAGCGTTGATAGCGGGCCTCCGGCAGATAATCCGCAACGCTTTCGACAAGACCTCGGCACGCATCCGAAACCACCAACTGCACGCCCTTGAGACCGCGATCGACGAGGTGCCGCAGAAACGATGACCAGCCGGATTTGTCCTCCTTGGCGCCTTCACAGATGCCGAGGATCTCCCGGAACCCCTCGGCATTGACCGCCGAGGCCACCAGCAGCGACACGTTGCGAACCTCACCAGCCCAGCTGCGCTTCATCACGATGCCGTCGAGGTAGAGATACGGATGCTCGCCTTCGATCCTGCGATTCCGCCACGCCTCGATCTTGGCATAGATCTTCTTGTTCAGGTTCGACACTGTGCTCGGGCTGACCCGGGTGCCCCACAGCGCCTCGGTGATGTCTTCGACCCGCCGAACCGAAATCCCGGCCAGATACATCTCGATCAGCGCCTCCTCGACCGAGCTCTCCCGCCTCCGGTAGCGCTCGATAATCGCCGTCTCGAAGGTTTGCCGACGTAGCTTCGGAACCTTCAGATTGACGTCGCCCGCCTTGGTCTGCAGCGTTCGCTCGTAGCTGCCTGCCCGCGTGTCCTGCCGGGCCGGGCTGCGCTCATACCGCCCAGCACCGCACAGCTGGTCCGCTTCGGCCTCCAGCATCGCGTTCAGTGTCTCCTCCACTGTCCCGCGGACCATCTCGCCCAGGTGATCTCGAATCCGGGCCTCATCAATTTGGATCACCTGACCCATGGCATTCCCATCGTTCATTCAAAGCTCCTTCATTCTAGAAGAAGCCGTCAATCCTGAAAGTGCGAAAGACTCTGTACGTTACCGAATGCAAAGCAGTTTTGAGATGGCGTGCAATCTTTTGACAAACATTTACGGGGCAATGCAATGAGTTCGAAAAACATCAGAATTTCATCGACATCGGTGACCAGACAGGAATGGCGTGCTGTCGACGCAGTCGTTAACACCAAGGGCAGAGATGCAACATCGTTTCATGCCGAACCGAGTGCCGCAGTAGTTACCGAACGCAGATTAGCAAGTCTGGGGCCTTCACAAAAATTACCGTCTCAATCGAGCCGGCCAATGTGTCGACGCGACAAGCGATCCGCCGGCTGAATGATGAACTGGAGGGGCGAGTCTCACCTTCGGATACGTTCGCATCCAAAACTGCATCCTGATCCGCGCTCATGCTTGGCCCATGCACTTTGCATATGAGACAACGGCGTTCTCGAGCACGGAGTTGATGCAAGGGGACGTTCTGCGAAGGACGCTAGAGCTGGATGCTCTACTGGAGGCAGTTCATCCTCATTTTTTCCACCATCCGAAGAACTTATTCTTCATCGTGCTAACGCAAAGTTGCAACCTAGTACCTCGCGGGCCAGCGGGCGGATGCAAGGCACCGTACATTGCCATTGCACCGGTGCGCAGTCTCGAATTGGTCGTAGAACGACAGGTCGGTCAATTCCAGGCTCCTGCTGTGAAATCCGATCTCCCTATCGTTGGACTTCGGGCGAGAAATAAGATCTCGGAGTTTATGGGCCGGCTTTTGAATTACAACGAGCCTGGCTATTTCTTTCTGGATTCCGAGGGCACAGATCTCAGGTAGACTGCATAGCGTTTCTCAAACTTTCCATCGCTGTGAAGGCCGATCTCCACCTAGCAACCTGCGTTGCGGCGAAGATCTTGCAATTGACAGACACGTTTCAGGCAAAACTTGGTTGGCTAGTTGGCCAAATGTATTCGCCCGTCGGAACGCAGGATATGGATGCTGACAAAGCGACAAAAAATTGCGGACTCTCAGAAGAGCGTTGCTCTGTGGTTCGATGACTCAAAAATCAAAGCGGTTGAATCAAGGTTCGCCGAACTCCGTCAGTTGGATCCCAATAAGAGTATGTCAGAGGCTGAAATTGCGGCGATGATCCGCGCCGTCCCATCCGTCCGAAAAGAGGTGATGACCCGAGCGACGGAAATCATCAAAGATACGCTTGGCGAGAACCAACAGGGAGCGGCTCGACGCTTAAGTTCAAGATTAGCGAGCGACGCTGCGCTAAAGAAGCTTTTGCGGTAGATGTCACATGTCGCGGTGACGTGACAGTCGAGCGAGCAACCAGTAGCTGGATTTCGCCGCGCAGGGCATGATCACGATCACGGATTGGTCACCTCACGCTTCGTTCGGCTCCTAGGACGCAAAGCGTCTGTGGACCCATCACGACTACTGACTTCGTAAAGTCACATAGGCGACCGACCTAGTACCCACTTTTCTTGGAACGTGAGTCGTGATTCAAGGTCGGGATGATACCCGAAGCAAGAGAAGTCCACCTTTCGAGGAAAGATCGCAAGGTGCTTGAGGCGTGCTGTCGCTCACCGGTGACGTTGCAGCGCGATTTGAAGCGGGCGCGGATAGTTCTGTTGGCGGCGGATGGGCGCAGCACCCGGTCGATCGCCAAGGAAGTTGGGGTCCAGCCGCGGATTGTCAGCCTTTGGCGGCATCGCTATGCCGACCATGGCCTTGAAGGGCTGCAAGACAAGCCGCGGCCTGGCAAGCAGCCGATTTATACGAAGACGACCGACAAGCGGATTCTGAAGCTGCTGGATAAGCCGCCACCGCAAGGGTTTGCGCGCTGGACCGGCCCCCTGCTGGCCGAGGCGCTGGGCGATGTCGATGTCCAATATGTCTGGCGGTTCCTGCGCAGCCACAAGATTGACCTGGTGGCTCGCAAGTCCTGGTGCGAGAGCAACGACCCGAACTTTACGGCCAAAGCCGCCGATGTTGTCGGCCTCTATGTCGCGCCGCCGGCGAAGGCCATTGTGCTGTGCGTGGACGAGAAGCCCTCGATCCAGGCTTTGGAGCGAGCGCAGGGTTATCTGAAGTTGCCCAATGGCCGCGCCTTAACCGGCCAAAGCCACGATTACAAGCGGCATGGCACCACAACATTGTTTGCGGCGCTCGAAGTCGCCACCGGAAAGATCATCGCGACCCATTCAAAACGCCGGCGCCGCGTCGAGTTTCTCGATTTCATGAACAGCGTCACCGCGACTTTTCCGAACCGCAAGCTTCACGTCATCCTCGACAACCTCAACACCCATAAAAAGAACGAGGACTGGCTCAAGGCCCACCCCAACGTGCAATTTCATTTCACGCCGACAAGTGCGTCATGGCTCAATCAGGTCGAAGTATGGTTTTCCATCTTGCAGGGGCAGTCGCTCAGCGGCACCTCCTTCACGAGCCTCAAGCAGCTTCAGGAACACATCGATGCCTACGTCAACGCATACAACGACAGAGCCGAGCCCTTCGTCTGGACCAAGAAAAAGGTCCGGCAACGCCGTTTCAAAGGCCGCCGTATCACTCAGCTCTGATTCCGGGTACTAGAATACTGAACCTTGTGCGCTGGTGCTGATGGCGATGACATCGCCACGGCGGCAGATCTTCGCGACGGCGGCGATGTCGCCGTCCGAAGCTCCACCCTGAAAGAGTATTTGCGCAGAAGATCGACAATAGGCCGACGGCTCAGGAGCGGCTTTGGGCGCGGCCGGAGCAGGCGCCTGACCATAAGCCGAACCCACGAGGGCCATGCAAAGCGCCGCAGGCCAATGTCTCAGCATGATCTCCGTACCTACTTCTTCGTGCCGTAGGGGCTTTGGTTCGTCGGAGCCAGTGAGATTCCTTCCTCAGATGCTTTGTTGTAGATCGCGTTTTCGGTTCGGCCCAACTTCAGGCCGATCACTCGCGTCGGTGTGTTGCCCTTCACAAGTTGTTTGAGTTGGCTCACTTCGCCTGACGTCGACTGCTTGCCGCTATTCCGGGTCGACTTCGCCATTGCGCGCTTCCTCTTATTGGTGGGTGCCGTAACGGTTCCCGGTGTTTGAATTCACATAGGTCCCGCCGCGGTGCAACGATCCCGAGCCGCCTGAAAAGCTGCCGCCGTGGCTTGAGGTGTGGTGTCCGCCGCCATAGCTGACACGGCCCCCGTGACCTCCTCCGCGAGCATCGGCCGGTCCAATTATTCCGATTGCCAAAAAAAGCCCGGCAACGAGCGTTGCTGCCCTCATATTGTTCCCCCTCAAAAACGTCTCTTGTAAATTCGCTCCTCTATCCAACTGCAACCGATGCGGGAGCGCAAGCCGTAGTGCACCGATGACACTTTCTCCACTGGTGTGTGGATGTGAGACTTTGGACCTAGGGAAAAATACGGGTAAGGGGCGACCTTAAAGGTGCAGACCGATGATAAACCGGATGGCAAAGAAGGCGCCCCCGGCGACCACGGCAGTGGCGCTAATCGCGAACACTACTCTCCAACCCTCGTCCATTGTGCCTCGCGATAAAACGACCCCCGCGGGGGCAACGCGGAGGCCGCTGTTGGGGCGCTCCAAGGCAGGGGGTCCTGAAGCGATACGGCAACGTGCACGCGGTCGGAGGGGTTCCTATGAAGGGCAGATCCTCAAAACGCGGTGGATTTCCGCATCAGCTTCAGGAATATCTCGATGAGGTCTCACTGCGAGGAGCGAACATCTCCGCCGCCGAGTTGGGCCACCACCCAATCCGCAAAAGCTCGTACCGACGATCTTTGTCGGCTTGCGCGCGGGTAGATCAAGCGGTGACCGACGTAGCGGATATCGTTGGCGCGTCCGGCCAATGGAGCGACCAAGCGCCCGCACGCCAGTTCGCGTTCGGCCAGAAGCGTTGATTCCAAGGCCACGCCCAATCCCTCTGCAGCCGTCGCGATCGCAAGAAAGCTTCGGTCGAATCTCATGCCGTGAAGCGCAGGTGCTTCTAACCCATTCGCGGTGAACCATTGATGCCACTGCACCCGCTTCACGTCGGAGCGGATGAGCGTCTGATCGAGGAGATCGGCAGGCTTCCTGATCGATTTTGCGAGCGAGGGCGAGCAGAGCGGCGTGACCGTCTCCTCCGGCAGAGGGACAATTTCGACGCCCTCCGCGCGTGGCGGACCGTAGACGATGTCGATATCGAAATCATCGTTGCTGAAGCGCGCATAGTCCGTGCTTGCAGCCAGCCGAACCTCGAGCTTCGGGTAAGCAGCGAGAAACTGTGCAAGCCGTGGTGCCAGCCATTGCGCAGCAAAGCTGGGCGCGGAATGGACGCGCACCAATTGTGGTCCGCGCGCGGCAACTTCCTCTAGGCCACGGCGGAGCTGATCGAATGCCGCTCCCGTGTGACGCATCAGGTTCTCGCCGGCCGGCGTAAGTCGCACGGATCGTGCGCTGCGCTCGAACAAAGCGGTCCGAAGGGTGCCCTCCAGCTTGCGGATGGCATGACTAACGGCACTCGGTGTCAGGTGAAGCTCATTCGCCGCATCGCGAAACGATCCGGTGCGGGCAGCCGCTTCAAAGGCACGAATTGCCGATATGGGGATATTCGACAGCATCCCATAAGTGAACCAGATTCATCGATCCGTGACAACTGCGCGTTTGTCCGTTGGCGGTCGGCGGGTCATTCCTAAGCGCCAAGGAAGAACAATTTGCGGGAGGAACTGATGCTGCTCAGCGGTAAGACGGCCATCATTTCGGGCGCGGCCTCGCCGCGCGGGATCGGGCTTGCCACCGCCCGGCGGTTCGCCGCCGAGGGCGCTCGGGTCGCCATTCTGGATATTGACGCCGGCGCTGCGACGGATGCTGCGGCATCGCTCGGAAATTCCCATATCGGACTAGGGTGCGACGTCGCCGACAAATCGTCCTGCGAACAGGCGGTCGCCCGCGTGATCGAATCCTTTGGCGGCACCGATGTTTTGATCAACAATGCCGGCATCACCCAGCCGGTGAAGTTCCTGGAGATCTCGGCAGCCGATTGGGATCGCATTCAGGACGTCAATCTCAAGGGCATCCTGTTTCTCTCCCAGGCGGTGATCCCGCATATGCGCGGACGGAAAGCCGGATCGATTGCATGCATGTCGTCGGTCTCGGCCCAGCGCGGTGGTGGAATTTTTGGCGGCCCGCACTATTCGGCCGCGAAGGCCGGCGTACTTGGTCTCGCCAAGGCGATGGCCCGAGAGTTCGGCCCGGACGGCATTCGCGTCAATTGCGTCACGCCCGGCCTGATCGGCACCGATATCACCGCGGGCAAGCTGACCGACGAGATGAGGGCGAAGATCCTGGAAGGCATTCCGCTCAATCGTCTCGGTACGGCCGAAGACGTCGCCGGTATCTACACCTTCCTGGCCTCGGATCTCTCCGCCTACGTAACCGGCGCCGTGATCGACGTGAACGGCGGCATGCTCATCCACTGAGCCAGCGAGACAAGGGTCAGATCGATGGAAACCTCGACCAACGCGCTTACGAACACGCCCAAGCTGACGGACCGCGCCCACAATATTCGCCGCAATGCCCTGCGCATGGGCGAAGTTCAGGGCCAAGGCTATATCGCACAGGCGCTCGACATCTCTGACGTTCTCGCCGTCGCCTATTTCCATGCGATGCGCTACAGACCCGAAGATCCGTCCTGGGAGGAGCGAGACCGCTTTCTGCTCTCCAACGGGCATTATGCCATCGCGCTCTACGCGGCCTTGATCGAGGCGGGGATCGTCCCCGAGGAAGAACTCGAAACCTATGGCAGCGACGAGAGCCGCCTGCCGATGTCGGGCATGGCCTCCTACACACCGGGAATGGAAATGTCGGGCGGCTCGCTCGGGCTCGGACTCAGCATCGCCGTCGGCATGGGCCTGGGACTCAAACGCAAGAAATCCGGAGCGCGGGTATACACCTTATTTTCCGATGGCGAGCTTGACGAAGGCTCGGTCTGGGAGGCGATCCAGTCGGCAGGCCACTACAAGCTCGACAATCTGATCGGCATCGTCGACGTCAACAATCAGCAGGCGGACGGTCCTTCCACGCAGGTCATGGCGTTCGAGCCGCTGGTCGAGAAGCTTCAGGCCTTCGGCTGGTTCGTGCAGCGCGTCAACGGCAACGATCTCAATGCCGTGGTCGCCGCCTTCGACGCGGCCAAGTCCCATCCCGAACTCAAGCCGCGGATCATCGTCGCCGACACGCTGATGGGGAAGGGTGTTCCCTTCCTCGAGCAGCGCGAGAAGAGCCATTTCATCCGCGTCGAGCCGCACGAATGGCAGCTCGCGCTTGCCGCGCTGGAAGCCGGGAGGCAGGCATGAAGACCGTCAGATCAGCACCGCAGCCGGGCAAGCCGCGCCTGACCACCTCAGCGATGATCGCATCGATCGCAGCCGAGGGGCAGAAGACCAGACCGGGGCCGTTCGGACACGCGCTCGTCGAACTCGCGCGCCACCGCCCTGAGGTGGTCGGCATGACGGCCGATCTCGGCAAATACACCGACATGTACATCTTCGCAAAGGAGTTCCCGGACCGCTATTACCAGATGGGCATGGCCGAGCAGCTTCTGTTCGGCGCCGCCTCCGGCCTCGCTGCCGAAGGCTTCATGCCTTTCGCGACCACTTACGCGGTGTTCGCGTCTCGGCGGGCTTACGATTTCATTCACCAGACGATTGCGGAGGAAGACCGCAACGTGAAGATCGTTTGTGCTTTGCCCGGCCTGACCTCGGGCTACGGCCCGAGTCACCAGGCCGCAGAGGATCTCGCGCTATTTCGTGCCATGCCAAATATGACGGTCATCGATCCCTGCGATGCCCACGAGATCGAGCAGTTGGTGCCTGCCATCGCGGCGCATCAGGGGCCAGTCTACACCCGCCTGCTGCGCGGCCAGGTGCCGGTCGTTCTGGACGAGTACGACTACAAATTCGAGCTCGGCAAGGCCAAGCTGATCCGCGACGGGAAGGACGCCCTGGTCATCTCATCCGGCATCATGACCATGCGCGCGCTCGAAGCCGTACAGACCTTGAAAGACGACAGCATCGATATTGCGGTGCTGCATGTTCCAACCATCAAGCCGCTCGATACCGAGACGATCTTGCGTGAAGCCGGCAAGTCGGGCCGCCTGGTCGTCGTTGCCGAAAACCACACAACGATTGGCGGTCTCGGCGAGGCGGCTGCCGCGCTTCTGATGCGTTCCGGCGTCCATCCGCCCTTCCGCCAGATCGCATTGCCGGACGAGTTTCTTGACGCCGGCGCACTTCCGACCCTGCACGACCGCTACGGGATTTCCACCGCAGAGGTCGCACGGCAGATCAAGCGGTGGCTTTAGTGTACCGGCGCTAAGCGCCAACTTAGCCAAGCCCAGGTGAGGAGCTACGCCCGTCGCATGTTGCGGCGGCGAGTGATTGCTCCTGCCCAAATGCCGGTGGTCGAGAGCCGGCAAGCGAAGAACCCGGAAAGCTGCACGTCAGCCTGCGCTGATGCAACGGGCAGCAACGTCAATGAAGGACCAGGAGGAAAACATGACTGCATCGAAGCCCGGAAGCATCAGTCGCCGTTCGCTGTTGATGGCCGCCACCACCGTTCCTCTCTGCGGGATTCTCACCCGCCCGGCGTCTGCCGCCGAGTTCGTCTACAAGTTCGCGACCGGACAGGACCCAACGCATCCGGTGAATATCCGGGCGCAAGAGGCGATCGACCGTATCCGCGAAGCGACGAGCGGTCGGCTGGAGATCAGGCTATTTCCGGCCAACCAGCTCGGCTCCGACACCGAGCTTTTGACCCAAGTTCGCAGCGGCGGCGTCGAGTTCTTCAACCAATCGTCCTCGATTCTTGCCACCCTCGTACCTAGCGCAGGCATTGTGAACACCGGCTTCGCATTCGCCGACTACGACAGCGTATGGAAGGCGATGGACGGCGACCTCGGCACTTACATCCGGGCGCAAATCGCCAAGACGCCAATCATGGCGGTTTCGAAGGCCTGGGACAACGGCTTTCGTCAGGTGACCTCGTCGGGCCGCGAGGTCCGGACGCCGGATGATCTGAAGAATTTCCAGATCCGCGTTCCGCCCGCGCCGCTGCTCACCTCGCTCTTCAAGGCGCTCGGCGCCGGGCCGACGCCGATCAACTTCAACGAGGTCTATTCCGCGTTGCAGACCAAGGTCGTCGACGGCCAGGAGAATCCGTTGCCGATCATCGCGACCGCGCGTCTTTACGAAGTGCAGAGCACGTGTAGCCTCACCGGGCACGTCTGGGATGGCTACTGGATTCTGGGCAACAAGCGCGCCTTCGAGCGCCTGCCCAAGGATGTGCAGGAGATCGTGACGCGCGAGCTCGATCGCTCCGCGGTCGATCAGCGGGCAGACATCGCAAAGCTCAGCCAGTCCCTGCGCGCCGATCTGTCGACCAAAGGTCTCAAGTTCATCGACGTCGATCGTGCCGCTTTCCGCCAGGCGCTGTCTAAGACCAGCTTTTACGCCGACTGGAAGGGCAAGTTTGGCGAGGAGGCATGGTCTCACCTTGAAAAAGCCGCGGGCCAGCTATCATGACCAGCGTGAGCCATACGCCGCATGTGGATACCGGGCTCGCGGCCGGCAGATCTCAAGCGAATTCGCGCCGATGGGTGGTGACAGCGAACATGGTGCTTGGCCACGCTGTCGCAGTCCCGGCGGCCTTGCTCGTGCTGGCGGAGATCGTGGTGCTGTCCGCGGGCATCGTGGGCAGATACGTATTCCGCTCGCCGATCGTCTGGTCCGACGAGCTTGCCGGCATTCTCTTCCTCTGGCTCGCCATGCTCGGGTCTGTGATTGCGTTCCAGCGCGGCGAGCACATGCGGATGACCGCCATCGTCGGCGTGCTCAGTGCGGAGCTCCGCGCGTTCCTGGATGTCATAGCGGCCGCGGCGTCGCTGGCATTTCTCGTGCTCGTCGTTTGGCCGGCCTATGAATTCGCCGCCGACGAGGCCTTCGTCACCACTCCGGCGCTCGAGATCGTCAACACCTGGCGTGCGGCAGCGCTGCCGATCGGCATCGGGCTGATGCTGATCGCAGCCGTCCTCCGGCTCATCCGCATCGCGAGCCTGCGCAGCTTGCTGGCCTCCCTGGCGATCGTCGCAGGCATCATCGGAACGTTCATTCTGCTGGCGCCGGTCTTGAAGGCACTTGGCAATCTGAATCTTCTGATCTTCTTCGTTTTCGTGGTCGGCGCGATGGTCTTTGCGGCCGTGCCGATCGCGTTTGCATTTGGCCTCGCCACGGTCGGCTATCTCGCCCTGACAACCAGCACGCCCGACGTCGTGATGATCGGACGAATGGACGAGGGCATGAGCCACTTGATCCTGCTTGCCGTGCCTCTCTTCGTCTTTCTCGGCCTTCTGATCGAGATGACGGGCATGGCGCGCGCCATGGTCAGCTTCCTGGCAAGCCTTTTGGGCCACGTGCGTGGCGGACTGCACTACGTGCTGGTCGGGGCGATGTATCTGGTCTCAGGCATCTCCGGCTCCAAGGCGGCGGACATGGCTGCGGTGGCTCCAGTGCTGTTTCCCGAGATGCGGCAGCGTGGGGCCAAGCCCGGCGATCTCGTTGCGCTCCTGGCCGCGACGGGGGCGCAGACCGAGACGATTCCCCCGTCACTCGTTCTGATCACGATCGGCTCGGTGACCGGTGTGTCGATCTCGGCGCTGTTCACCGGCGGGTTGCTTCCGGGCGTGGTGCTCGCGATCATGCTCGCGGCCGTGGTGTGGTGGCGATACCGCCGCGAGGACCTGTCTCACGTCAAACGGGCGACGGGGCGGCAGATTGGCCGCGCCTTTGTGATCGCGATACC
Source organism: Bradyrhizobium diazoefficiens USDA 110 (assembly GCF_000011365.1). Taxonomy (GTDB): domain Bacteria; phylum Pseudomonadota; class Alphaproteobacteria; order Rhizobiales; family Xanthobacteraceae; genus Bradyrhizobium; species Bradyrhizobium diazoefficiens. Next base: position 2,346,472 of record NC_004463.1, read on the forward strand.
GGCCATCGCGCTGCCATTCGTGATCCGGACCGCCGTCGTCGAAGGCGTTGCGACGGCAACGGAGGTCTCGACCATCGGGATCCTGTACTCGGCCTGTGCGGGACTCTTCATCTATCGCCAGTTCGACTGGCGCCGCATCTATCCGATGCTGGTCGAGACGGCTTCGCTGTCGGGGGCGATCCTGCTCATCATCGGCGCGGCGACGGGCATGGCCTGGGCGCTGACCCAGTCGGGATTTTCTGCCTCTCTTGCAAAGTTCATGACCAGCCTTCCCGGCGGAGTACCTGTCTTCCTTGCCGTGACGATCGTGACCTTCGTGATCCTGGGCAGCGTTCTGGAAGGGATCCCGGCCATCGTCTTGTTCGGCCCGCTCCTGTTCCCGATCGCGCGGCAGGTCGGGGTGCACGATGTCCACTACGCGATGGTGGTCGTTCTCGCGATGGGCATCGGCCTGTTCGCGCCACCGTTCGGCGTCGGCTACTACGCGGCTTGCGCCATCAGCCGCATCAACCCGGACGAGGGCATGAAGCCGATCGTGGGCTACATGATCGCGCTTTTGATCGGCACGCTGATCGTCGCGGCCGTGCCCTGGCTATCGATCGGCTTCCTTTGACGCATCTGCGGGACGCCTTGCGGGACAAAACCGCGAGGCACCTCGTCAGGCGAACTTCGGCAGATGCAGCGGCAGGCCCTCGCAGGGCATATCGATCTCTTCGACTTGCCCCTTGCCGACTTCAGTCACGCGTAGCTTCTTGCCCTCGAGCGTGAAGGCACAATTCGTCGGCTGCGGCCCATCCAGGATCAGCCGGTCGACGACTTCACCCCGTCGGTCCAGCACCCTGACGTTCTTCTGGTTGTAGACCGTGCAATAGAGGCGGCCATCCGTGCCGAAGGCCATCCCGTCCGGACCTTTGAAATCGGGATTGGCATTCGGTTGCAGGACGTTGCCGAAGACCTCGCGTCTAGGCGAGGCTTCGCCGAGCACGTCATATCGGTAGATCTCGCCGGTGAAGGACGCGTTGGCATAGAGGTGATTGTCGGAGCCGAAAGCAATGCCGTTGGTGAAGCGGATCTTCCGATCGAGCACGCGTAGCACCTTCATGGCCGCCGGATCGATCTCATACACACGGCCGTCCCAATCAAGGTCCATATAGCCGTCGACGAAGGCCTGGCCGTTGATGAAATCTTCGGCCGCCATGCCGGAGTCGGTCAGGTAGAGCAGTCCGTTCGGGCCGAAGCAAAGATCGTTCGGAAATAGAAAGCGGTCCGTACCTTCGCCCTGCATGCGCCGGATCTCGTTTCCGCCGTCGTCGATGCAGATCAGCGCCCGGAGGCCTGCTTCCGCGATCCAGATCCGGCCGTGGCCATCAGTCGTCAACCCGTTCGGACGCCCGCCAGTCGTCCGGATCACCCTGCGATTGCCGCGAGAGTCAAGCCGTGTGATGCAAAGGGTCGACGCGGACATTTCGGTCACATACATCGATCCATCGGGCAGGCACACCGGCCCCTCCGGAGCTCCAATTCCGGTGGCAAACAGTCTCGACGCCATTTTTTCCTCCCGTTCTCCAGATTGCCGGCGCTCGTTACGAGATGACCAGGCCGCTGGCCGGATCGATCAGCACCACGCGATTGAGGTCGATGGCGAGGTTGATCCGCTCGCCATGGCTGCTGACGTCATGAGCCTGCAACTCCGCGACCGCATCGACGCCGCCGATCTTGATGGTGGTGAATGTACGGGTCCCCGTCGGCTGAATGAGGTCGACGACGGCCGAATAGGAGACCACCCCGTCGCGCGGAGGTCCGCCGCCAGCCCGGCTGAAGTGCTGGGGTCGAATGCCCACCAGAACTTCTTGGCCATCCGCACCTGTCCGCAATTTGGCTCTTGCATTCGGAAGCGTCAGCGCACCGCCGGACTGAAACACAACTGCGGCGCAGCCGCCGCTTGTCTTGAGGGTCGCCGGGACGAGGTTGATCGACGGAGACCCGAGGAAGCCGGCCACAAAGCCCGTACGAGGCTGCTCGAACAGTTCAAGCGGAGCCCCCTGCGGAAACACCTTCATCCTGAAGCCGTCGGAACGTGATCCATCCGCTTCGCTAATCATGGCGGAATGGCTGAAGGAAGCCGGCCTGCCGGATGGCGTCTTCAACGTGGTGCAGGGTGATAAGGAAGCCGTCGACGCGCTACTGCATCATCCGAACGTCTCGGCGGTCAGCTTCGTAGGGTTCACGCCCATTGCGCAGTACATCTATTCGACCGCCGCGAATACCGGAAAACGCTGTCAGGCTCTCGGCGGCGCCAAGAACCACATGATCGTGATGCCCGATGCCGACATGGATCAGGCGGTTGATGCACTGATGGGTGCCGCTTACGGCTCCGCCGGCGAACGCTGCATGGCGATTTCTGTTGCCGTACCGGTCGGCGAGGGGACCGCGGACAAGCTGATCTCAGCCTTGGAGCCGAAGGTTCGAGGCCTGAAGGTCGGGCCGGGTACCGATCCCGAGGCCGAGATGGGTCCTATTGTCACGAAGCAGCATCTGGACAAGGTCCGAAGCTACATCGATGCGGGCGTTGCGGACGGCGCGAAGTTGCTCGTCGACGGACGCAAATTCAAAATGCAGGGCTACGAAGACGGCTTCTTCCTGGGCGGGACTTTGTTCGATCACGTCAAGCCGAGCATGAAGATCTACAAGGAGGAGATCTTCGGGCCAGTGCTCTCGGTCGTGCGAGCACCGGATTATGCGACGGCCGCGCGGCTGATCAATGAGCACGAGTTCGGCAACGGGACATCGATCTTCACACGTGACGGCGATGCTGCTCGTGAATTTGCTCACCAGATCAAGGTCGGCATGGTCGGCATCAACGTTCCGATTCCGGTGCCGATGGCCTTCCACTCCTTCGGTGGATGGAAAGCGTCGATCTTCGGCGATCATCACATGCATGGACCGGAAGGCGTCCGCTTCAACACGCGAATGAAGACAGTGACAAGCCGCTGGCCAACCGGAATACGGGCCGGTGCCGAATTCGTCATGCCGACCATGTCATGACGGCTGCCGGATACTGCTTTTGTCTGTTCTCCCAGACTGCGAGGGCCATCGGCCCTCGTTCTTTTCATAGGTCATTCTAACGGCCTCTGTCTTAGAGAAATGCTCGAGCATGCCGCAGACAGTTGTGTTCGGCCGTAGCTCGAATGGCGGGTTTTGGCGCCCAAGAAACTTAAAAATGCTTTATCTTTCATTTGGGATTGACTGACACTCTCTCCGTCATTGGCGCGATTTTGTACGCCTCCGCATTTCGACTGAGGTCGACCGCGGGCGCCGAAAAAGTTGGGGTGCGGCCACGCATACTCGGGCCACAGCGACATACGCCTTGCGGCGGCCGATCTTGTCCGAAAGACTGACGAACACGACATACAGAGGCACGGTGATGATAGTGGCGCCGATAAGCATGTAGTTCGCCGTCAGATTCTCGACGCGGAGCACTTTGGCCAACAAGAAGAGCGAATAGAATTGACCTGTGTACCGGATCACGGCCTGCGCTGGCGCGAATTCAATTCAGTATTGGTCAAGCCGGTCTAACATTTCGCGCACACGAAAAGCGAGTTTTGCCTGAGAGATCGGCTTCTCTAATAGCTCGACGCCCTCATCAAGGCGCCCTTGGTGGACCACGGCATTTCGCGAGTAACCTGTCATGTACAGGATCTTGATGCCTGGGCGGATCTGCTGTGCGCGCCGGCCCATCTCCCGTCCATTGATTCCCGGCATGACGACATCCGTCAGCACAAGATCAACCTTCGGCTCTTCCTGCAGAAGGATGGTCAAGGCAGCCTGGGCGCTGGATGCCACAACCACGCGATAATTTAAATCTCGCAGAAGCTCAGAAACATATGCACGCAGGTCCGTATCATCTTCGACGACGAGTATCGTCTCCAGTTTCTCACCTTCCGGGCGAAACTCGTCTGCATTACCCTCGGCGGGTCGAGCATCTCCATGGTAGCGGGGGAAATACATTCTGATGCTGGTACCTTGGCCGACTTCGCTGTAGATCTTCACGTGCCCACCCGACTGCTTTACGAAACCATAGACTTGGCTAAGTCCGAGGCCTGTCCCTTGCCCGAGCTCTTTCGTGGTAAAAAAAGGCTCGAAAGCATGATTGAGGACGTCCGCGGTCATCCCGGTCCCAGTGTCTGTTACGCAAACGATGACATAATGGCCCGGGGAGAGCTCAGGATTCACTCGGCAATAGTCCTCGTCAGCTAATACGTTCATAGCCTCGACCGTGAGTTTGCCGCCATCCGGCATCGCGTCGCGTGCGTTGATACCGAGATTGATAATGGCAGACTCGAGGTGGTTGGTATCAGCCTCGATCGACCAGAGACCCGCACTTCCGACGGTTTGAACTTCGATGCGTTCACCGAGGGTACGTTGCAGAAACTCCTGCAATCCATTCAGAAAAATATTCAGATTGATAGGCTGCGGATCCAGCGCTTGCCGACGGGAGAATGCGAGCAGGCGGCTAGTCAGTGCTGCGGCACGCTGCGCGCCCCGCTTGGCATTGGCGAGTGCCCGCTGAAGATTCGTGCTGTTAGTCAGGCCGCGGCTGTTCCGCTCCGCGGTCTCAAGGTTGCCAAGCACGATCATCAGGAGATTATTGAAGTCGTGCGCGATCCCGCCGCTGAGCTGGCCTACCGCTTCGAGCTTCTGAGAGGCGGCTAACTGCTGCTGAGTGCGCTGGAGTTCGTCCTGGGCCTGCTTTCGCTCGGTTACGTCACGCGTTACTTTTGCAAACCCAACCAATTCGCCGGCCTCGTCGGTGATGCGATCGATGACAACTGACGCCCAAAAGCGACTGCTGTCCTTTCGCACTCGCCAACCTTCAGCCTCGAAGCGTCCCAATTTGGCCGCTTCGGCGAGCGCCCGTTTCGGTACGCCAGTTTGAATATCTTCAGGCGTGTAGAAGCGACTGAAGTGCTGACCGATAATTTCATCCGGATCGTAGCCTTTGATGCGCTGTGCACCCGGATTCCAGGTGGTTATATTGCCGGCAGGATCCAGCTGAAAAATCGCATAATCGACAACAGCCTCGATCAATCGACGGTATCGTCGCTCGCTCTCCAGCAGATCGTTGTGGGCCTGCTGACGTTCTGTGATGTCGCGCGTGACCTTTGCAAAGCCGATCACCTGACCTTGCTCGTCGCGGATCGCATCCACGACGACTAACGCCCAAAAGCGGGTCCCGTCTTTGCGGACGCGCCACCCTTCGGAACTGAACCGGCCGGTCTCTGCCGCAATTTTCAACGCTGTTTGGGGAAGCTCTTTCGCGCGATCCTCGGGCGGATAAAACAATGAGAAGGACTTGCCGATGATCTCGTCCGCTGAGTAGCCCTTCAATCGCTCGGCACCGGAGTTCCAACTGCGCACGGTGCCATCTACATCGATCATGTAGATGGCGTAGTCCACGATGGAGTCGATGAGCAGTTGAAGCGGCCGCGCGTCGGCGACCCCGTCGAGCTTTGTTTGCAGTGTTTTCAACGGGTGGAGCGCTCCCAAACAGGTTCAACGTATTTGGATGCGGGATTGTTCCGTACACCGTGGCATTGTGCCCCTGTCGCCGTGGCCGGCCGAGCAATGCTTAAGACCACAGGATCGCAAGTGGTGAGTATCGCCGTCGAGGCTCCGGCTTGGCCGGGGAACCCTGCACGGGAGCAGAAGTTTCCATAAATCAAAGGCGGCTCCGCCTGCGGCGAAACGGGGGTTGATATGGATGAGGAAAAGCGGTTGCTCGACGGCTGTGAGCTCCCGAGGATTTCCACCGGAAATTTTGGTCTAGATGACATTCTCGGAGGCGGCTTTGATCCCGAGAGAATGCATCTGTTTGAAGGCCAACCCGGTTCAGGCAAGACAACCCTCGCTCTGGAATTTTTGCTGGAAGGAGTTCGCGTCGGCGAACCGACCCTCTACATCACGCTATCGGAGACTGAGCAAGAATTGCGTCTGGTCGCAAAGCGTCATGGGTGGTCGCTCAACGGCATTACAATCTTTGAATTGATCCCGCCTGAGACCACGCTGGATCCGAGCCAGGAACTCACGGTGCTGCATCCGGCCGAGATGGAGCTTAGCGAAACCACGCAGATGATCTTTGACCGGGTCGAGGCACTGGCGCCGGCGCGAATTGTACTCGATAGCCTGTCGGAGCTTCGCCTGCTGGCACAAAGCCCCCTTAGATACCGCCGTCAGATCCTCGCGTTGAAACACTTCTTTTCAGGTCGCAAGTCCACTGTGGTTTTGCTTGATGACCTTTCATCACAGCAGAACGATCTGCAATTGCATTCGATCGCCCATGGCGTTGTGCTTCTTGAACAGTTGGCAATCGATTACGGCGCGCAGCGGCGACGCCTTCGTGTCGTGAAGATGCGTGGTATCGAATTCAAGGGGGGATTTCACGACTTCACCATCCGGCATGGTGGTCTCATGGTTTACCCCCGACTTGTCGCAGCAGAACATCATAAGGAATTCGACAGCGACGTCGTCTTGAGCGGCAATCCGGAACTGGACACTCTTCTGGGCGGTGGCCTTGAGCGCGGAACGAATGTGCTCCTCATCGGTGCAGCGGGCGTTGGAAAATCATCGCTGGCGCTTACCTATGCGATCGCAGCCGCAGCCCGAAACGAACGCTCCGTGATTTTTGCCTTCGACGAAGGACGCGGCACTGTGAGTGCGCGAGCGAAGACGTTGGGACTTCCACTTCAAGACGGGCTCGATAAAGGCTTGATCGATTTTCAGCAAATCGACCCTGCTGAAATGGCGCCAGGCGAGTTTGCCGACGCGGTGCGGAGCAGCGTAGAACGTGCTGACGCGCGGGTAGTGATAATCGACAGCCTCAATGGCTATCTCAATGCGATGCCGGATGAGCGCTTTTTGATTCTTCAGATGCACGAGCTGCTGAGCTATCTCAGTCATCGCGGCGCCCTGACCATCCTCGTGCTGGCTCAGCATGGCCTCGTCGGACCGATGGATACGCCGCTGGACATTAGTTATCTCGCCGATGGCGTGCTGATGCTGCGTTATTTCGAGTTTGATGGCAGCGTGCGGCGCGCACTGTCCGTCGTGAAAAAGCGAAGCGGCAATCACGAACATACGATCCGAGAATTCAAACTGAGCCACCAAGGCATCACCGTCGGACCCCCGCTAAAGGGTTTCAGTGGCATTTTCGGCGGTACGCCGGTGTACAAGGGGGAGGAGGCACCTTTGATGCCTCGGGACACCGATGGTCCGGCCTGAAACGCCAAAAGGCGTGGTTTTGGTCCTGATGCCCATTGGACGGGACGCGGCAACTGTTGCCAAGTTGATCGAAAGGGCAGGCTTACGTCCCGTGGTCTGCAACACGCTTCAGGAAGTGATAGAGAATCTCGAGTGGGTCATCGAAGTCGTGGTTGTGGCGGAGGAGGCGCTCTACGGCAATAATGCCCGCGTTCTGGAGGACTGGGTGGGCCGTCAGCCACCGTGGTCCGATCAACCCTTTGTCGTACTGACCAACCGCAATGAAGGTGGCAAGTTTGCCGCGTTCAGGCGGGAGTTGGTCATTCGCCTGCGTAACGTGGGCTTTCTCGAGCGCCCCTTGCAGGCCATCACGCTTCAGGCCACGGTACTTTCCGCAGAGCGCGCTCGAAGACGACAGTATCAAACTCGTGCGTACCTTGAGGCGCAGCGCGGCGCCTCTGCCGAACTGGAGCGTTTGGTTGCGGAGAGAACGGCTGACCTTGAGCGGGCGAACAGTCAACTCCGGGAAGAAATTGCGGGTCGCGAGCGGGCCCAGGCAGCGTTGCTGCAGGCACAGAAAATCGAGGCGTTGGGCCAACTTGTCGGCGGGGTCGCGCACGATTTCAATAACCTGCTTATGGCTGTCATCGGCAACCTCGACCTGCTTTCGAAAAAACTAGGTGAAGATGCTCGACTTCACAGGCTCCTGGATGGCGCCATGGAGGGCGCCCGCCGTGGCGCCACTCTAACACAAAGGCTACTCGCTTTTGCGCGCAAGCAGGAACTGAAGGCGCAAGCTACAGACGTCCGAAGTCTTGTGGAAGACATGATAGGCCTCATAGATCGTTCGGTGGGTCCGATGGTTCGGATCGAGCTTCACGCCGAAGACAATATGCCGGTCGTCGACGTCGACCCGAACCAGCTCGAAATGGCTCTGCTCAATCTCGCCGTGAATGCCCGGGACGCTATGATTACTGGCGGCGTCCTCACGATCGGGCTGTCCGAGCAAATTGTCGACATCGACGATCAGCTTGGTGTCCAACCAGGCCGATACGTGGTGCTCTCGGTGCGAGATACTGGAGAAGGAATGGACGCACAAACGCTGGCCCGGGCCGTAGAACCTTTCTTCTCAACGAAGGGAGTCGGCAAGGGCACGGGTTTGGGTTTGTCCATGGTGTTCGGCCTGGCGCAACAATCCGGAGGTGCCCTGCGGCTCGAAAGCACCCCCTCAAGCGGGACAACCGCCAGACTTTGGCTTCCCGTTGCCAGTGAAACGTCGCCGCCTTCCGGACGCGCGCCGAACATCGTTACCCAAGCCTCGGCGCCAGCGAAGAGTCTTTTTGTAGACGACGATCTTCTGATCGCCGGCAGTACTGTCGATCTGCTGGAAGACCTGGGACATCAGGTGATTGAAGCGCATTCCGCCATTGAGGCGTTGCGGCTTCTTGAAAGTGGCTTAGCTGCTGATCTTTTAATAACCGACCACGCGATGCCAGGAATGACAGGAATCGAATTGGCCCGAGAAGTGCGCCGCCAATATCCTCGACTTCCGATCTTGCTTGCGACGGGGTTCGCTGAACTGGAAGGAAGCGAAGTGGTAGACGTCGCACGTCTCGCGAAACCTTACACGCAAGCTCAACTTGCGACGGAGATCGCGCACCTCCTGCCGAATGGAAGGGATGGCTTCTAATGCCGCTCAGCGGCAGCGTGCACCTGCCGGGTAGACGGATTTCGAGCCGTCCCTTCAGGTGGTTTGTGCGCGCGCCGTAGAAAAGCGGCGCTGCGGCCTTCCGCCGGGCGGGTTCATCGTTTCCCCCATTCGATGACGAGTGGGGGTAGTGCCTGAAACGCCGGGCCGTTATACGCGTTCGCTCAGGCCGCCTTGGACTCGATCTGGTGCACGTTGGCCTGCGCCGCGCCATTGATGGCGATGCGCAACGGCGGCGGCGTGAACTATGTTTTTTGGGGCCCGGCGCGCGGCGAAGTTCAGCTTGTGCTTCTGCTTCTCCCAACGGGCGTTGCTTACGAGCGCCCTCCAATGCGGCCCGCTCGGCCTCGATAGCCTAGTCGAACTAGCCCAGCGAGGCTTGATTGGTTCTTCAGCTTTCTCGCCCATGAGACCGGCTCGCTAGTCTGCGGGTGGGATCGGCGGGGCCGCGTTAAGAAGCTGCGATATCGCGGTTACGATCTGAGCAGGGGCAAAGGGCTTTGCAAGCAGTAGGCTGTTTGGGACGCCCTCGGACGCCCATTCCTCCCCGTGAGTGCCGGTCATGTAGATGATGGGCATCGTCGGATCGATCTCCCGGGCAGAGCGACCGACCTTCCATCCATCGAGCTTTCCCAGCAGGTTGATGTCGGTCACGACCGCCCGGAATTTGGATTCGTCGTCCTGCCTGCAAAAGAGTAATGGCTTCCTCGCCAGACGCCGTCAGGGTGGACGCAAAGCCGCCGTCTGAAAGAGCTTCTTCGACCATAGCCCGAATAAGCTGGTCGTCCTCGACGACCAGAATCTTAACCGCATCGGTCAAAGCCAATCTCCCCCTGGCTGCCTCGTCGCAGTCGCGCGGCAGGGTAAGACGTGGTGGAACAGTAAGTTCCATAATTGAGATCCTACTAGGGTATTTTCCAGCAAGGCCGCGCCAAGCACTAGACGCTAGGAAAGAGGTTAGGCGCGTAACTTATCATGCTACAAGCCGAAGGCGGGCCAGCCAGGGTTCGAAGGGACGAGTTCATGCCAACCCTCACGGGGACAGAATCCGTGACGTCTCCCGTCGCATCGACCGGGGCAACCAGACAGGAACTTCCGTACCGGTTGAGGCAACAGTCCTTGCTGGGCGAGTTCGGCCGAACCGCGCTGCAGACCCGCGACATCGGCCAGATACTCCAACGAGCGACGCAGCTCTGTGCCCAGGGTCTCGAAACACCTTTTGCCAAGGTCCTGGAGTACATGCCGGAGGAAAAACGGTTGCTGGTGAGCGCAGGCGTCGGATGGGCGCCGGAGACGATCGGCCAGATATCCCTGGGCGTCGATCTGGAGTCTCCCGCCGGCTACGCGTTCCATACCGGCCAAATCGTCATTTCCAACCACCTGCAGGAAGAAACCCGCTTTCGAACGCCGAAACTACTGTCGGAGCACGGCATCAAGCGCGCCATCAACGTTCTCATCGCGCGGGGCGGCGAAGGTCATCTACCGTTTGGTGTTCTGGAAGTCGACAGCGCTGACTCGGGTCAGTTCGATCTCGCGGATGCTGATTTCCTTGCCGGCTTTGCGGGCCTGCTCGGCATCGCCATTGAGCGGCAGCATGCCGACGCCGAGCTCCAAAAAGCCCTCGAGCACCAAGCCATGTTGACTCGAGAGATGAGCCACCGTGTCAAGAACAGCCTGGCGTCGGTGGTAGGCCTGCTCCGCGTCCAGTCCCGCAGCGCACAGTCCGAGGAAGTTCAAAACGCGCTCAAGGACGCCGCTTCCCGCATCACGACGATCGCCCAGGTTCACGACCACCTGTGGCGCAGCACCAGGATCGGGTTTGTCGATATTGCGGACTTCGCGGGCGAGCTTTGCAGGAAGCTGCAAGAAACGCTCGCCTACAAGATTGACTGTAAGTTCGACCACCTGATGATTCCGGCGGACAAGGCAATTCCGCTTGGCCTCCTGATCAATGAGCTTGTCACGAACGCGGCGAAGCACGCCTACTCCGACAAGTCCGGCGAAATCCAGGTGGCGGGCGCGGGGCGCGGAGCCGATTTGCATGTCGTGGTAGCGGATCAGGGCGTGGGACTGCCGGCGGATTTCGATATGGACCAGCCGCGAGCGAGCCTGGGCTTCAAGGTGATCAAGAGCCTGCTTGCCCAACTCAATGGACGCATCGCGGTCTCATCAAACGAGCCAAAGGGCACAACAATCCAACTTGATGTGCCGCTCGATTAGAGGAAGTTCCGTCCATCCTACATCCCGGACCTGTCATGGCTTCACGAACTGATAGGCGAAGCGATCGGTCTCGCCCTTGATCGAGGGATCGAACACCTTCATCGAGTGCGGATCGTCCTTGTTCGCGAGCATTGTGCTTTCCGCGTCCAGTACGAAGCCGGCCGCCTCCACCTCCTCGCAGTGAGATTCATGCACTCGTGGATGCCAACGGCCTGCCGGTCCGGCTGGCGCTGACGCCCGACGAGGCTCACGAGAATCGGCTTGCCAGAAAGCGACTATCTTGTCTGAAGCGCGGATCGATGCAGCTTTCTGACGTGGCTACGACGCCGACTGGATTAAGGAGCTCGCCACGAAGAACGGCGCATGGGCCAACGTCCCGCCAACCCGATCTGCTTCGCTCACCGTGCACCAAGATGGTGCACCATGTTTTGCCGGCGCCCCACTGACCCGACAGCAAGCCATGCCCCACCGCTGGCATCAGCCGTTTGATTAGCCATGCCTTGAGCGGCCGCGGATCTGCATCCCCGTGTGAATTGTGAATAAAGTGCGGCAACTTCGGATCCTGCCGCGACGCCTCATCGATTTCGTCGAGATCATCCTCAATATCGTCTTCGTCTGGATCTGGCGCCGGTGTCTCCGGTTTAGGCGAAATTGGCTTGAGTATCTCCCGCGGCGCGTTTCGACAATTTTCTCGGGCGCCTTCATGCCGTCGAGCAGCGGCAACGCCCTATCAGTGTACTTGCTGGCGCTCCTGGAGATCTCGCGGGAAGTCGACCCTCTGCGAAATAGCGGCCGGCAACCTACTCGTTGCGTTGCCACACGCACGCTCGATGTTTCAGCGAGCGCCGTTCTCGTTGCGAAAGGCAGCAATGAAATCGCAACGAATTGGGTGAAACGACCGTGAACAAAACGGGACGAGGACGATCACCACACCAAGAAAGATCAATAACTTAGAAGATGCTCACTGCGTTCGGGACGCCGTGGTCTTAAGCCATCAGATCGCAACTTGAACCGAATGTCGGTATCGGTGGTTGCGCCTCCGCAATTTGAACCTGCGAAAATCTTGCCCGACCAGGCCGAGAACTGCGCACCGCTATGCAACCGAGCTCGGCGAATTGCTTAGCTAGGTACCGTAGATACAGGCCCTATGAGAAAACTTTTCGGTCGTTCCGTCAGTACGGTTCAACCAGAAGCATTTCGTACCGAAGTCAGCAGTTCGGACGTTAAAGTGGGTAATTCCGCATCCCTTCTTGGCCTCGGCATCGGGATGGTGCTCCAGTGCCGCTCGTAGAATCACTGTGTCATTGGCGCCAACCCGATCGCCCACGTCGTACCGGTGAAGCATGTCATTCAAATAAGCAACGGCGTCACCTCTTTTGGCGAAGTGCAGTGGGCCGAGGTCGATCGGCTTCGCGGGCATGTGAAACCTCCATTCCAATCAAGCGGTAGAATTGCTGTCCACGTCGTCGAGCGGCAGAAGCCGATCGCGTAGCTCGCGGACGATGATGACCGGGAAATCCATGGCTTCGAGCTGACCTTCGCGTTCGGTGACCCACGCCACGCATTCCTCCTTACTGAGATCGGTCTTCTCGTACAAGGCAACCGCGCTCATGCGGGAGAGACCGAGTTCCATGAGTGAGAGGAGGGTCCTCGACGAAATACCAGACTCAAGTTGTGTGCCGATGTCCAAGCCGTGATCAATCAGGTCCTCACGGTTGATCTGGCGGAGATGCATGTGCAGGACATCCATGTAGGCGGACAGATACTTCGGCGCCTTGAATCGCGCGACTTGCTCGACCAGCTCCATCGTGTTGCGGATCTGCACCGGAAGGCTGTAGGTCCTACCGGTGGTACGGTGCCACTCGATGTTCCCGCGGATCATCTCGGCCAACCTCAAGGACTCGGGCGCCTATCTGCTCACCACATTCATGCGGCTCGGGTCCATTTCGGCGGCCAGTCTCTCGAAGCGCCACGATGCCGCGTCGATGGCATATTGCCGAAGTGGAACGCGACCCCGCGTTCAACGAGCGGTGCAAGGCGGAAGTTGGGGCGTACGCCCTTCCGGGCGAGGTCGGCGAGCTGTGCAAGCTCCGGATCGATTGAGCCAGGCTGAGGCAGGAGCTGGCTAACCAGATCGGCGACATCCTCCGACTCTCCGGCGCCGTTCGTGTAGACGAGCGTTCCGCCTCTCTGGCCCGCCGCTGCGGCGATGAAGGCGAGGCGCTTCCTAAGTCCCGCTGGCGTGCTTGCGAGCTGGAGCGTTCCGACTGGAAGTGTCGAACCCTGCTGTCGGACGGTCAGGTTCCAGAGCTTCGGCTTGCGTGGGGTTTGGTTCGCGACGATCAGGTTCTGGAGAACGGTGGGAGCGTCGCTGTCGACGGCGACAGTCTGCACACCGTCGGGCGCGTCCGTTAGCAATGCCTCCGGGTTCTGTGTCGCGGGGCTGATGAATACGACCTTCAGCTTCGAGTTCGCACGGCTAGCCCGCTCTACGGCGTCCTGCAAGATCACGCCGCGTTGGCTGTCCTCGATTTTGTGCGCCTCGTCCACGATAAGCAGGTCAATTGAGAACGCGTCGCCGAGCACGTTGGCGAGAAGGTGCAGCCGCTCCTGCGTGGAGACTAGAATTACTTGCGCGCCTCCAGCGCGCGCCGCTTCGTACTTGTCACGGAGGGGAAGGGACGACACCTCGATGCGCTTGGTCTTGCCGAGAAGACCTTGGAGAGTGGTCTCGATCTCCGAAACTAACACGCGGGTAGGGGCGAGGTAGACTGCGACCCGGGTGTCACCCGCGCTTAGTTGGTCGATCAACCACTGAAGGACGAGAAACGTCTTCCCGGAGGCAGTGGGGGCGGACGCCGAGAGCCAACTTCCTCCGCCCGCATTGGCCAGAAGCGTTGCTGAAAATCGTTCACCTGCAGCCAAGCGCCGCTCGATTCCACCAGGATGGAACGGTCCATCTCGCGCCGCTGGGATTCAAGGCGCAGCGCCACACCTAGCCGTCCGGTCGAGACCGGCCGTCAGTAGGTGGCGATCGTTGGCTAGCGTGATGGCCCGGTAATTGGAGAGCTTGCCCAACAGGACAGCGCCCGCGTCCTTGAGTGCTTGATCGTCCGTCAGAGAGATCGCCGCAGTTGCGATCCGGAGCGCGGCCTCCTGGTCGATCCGTTGATCGGACCGCGCCAATATGCTGCCGGCGAGCAGCAGCCTTGGCCAATCGATCGCCACGGCAGAGGGGGCGGCGGGTTCGGGCACTAGGTTGTCAAGTTCGGTGCGCACGGTGAGTCGAATGATCGCATCGAGATCGTCGCGAATTCCTTCCTGAAGAAGCCACGACTGGAGACCGACTAGGCTCATTCCGTCTTAATCCCCATCGCTCTGAGAAATGCGGCGCGGAAGCCGTCGGCCGACGGCAGCGGGATGCAAAACAGCTCGATTTCCATCTGGTCGAGCTTCTCCGACTTGAGCCGCTCGCCGATCCTTTTGCTCCAAACGGCCAGTTCCGCGCGTGAGGCCTCAACGATCTCCTCCGCGATCGCCTTTACGTCATCTTTCGGATAGAACGGCGCGTCGAAGCCCACCAGGGCCACGCCGCAGTATTGGACCCGCTTGGACATCACCGACGACTTGTCAAAATACTTCTTCAGCGCGTCGGTGAGCGTCGCATCACTGAGGTCGGCCTTGTCGCTCAGGAGCACCAGATCGCGTTCCCTGTCGGTTTCCTCGTGTTCTGGTTCAATGAGGAAGGGAGCGAGTGAGGCGAGGCAGTCGCGGATCGCGGCTCCCGCGTCCTTGTAGATTTTGGATTCACCCCAGTAGAGCTTCGGGATGCCTTCCGGCATCACGCCAGCGTACACCCCATCGGCTCCATGGTAGTGTAGGCGCGTGTCTGTCTTGAGATCCATCTTGCACAGAATCTGAGGCAGCTTGAGGAAGCGCTCGGCCAATAAGAACAGCAGCATCTCGCCGCCCTCTCCGGTCTTCGCCAAATCGGTGAACGACCGCTTGGCGCGCTCGACGAGTTCGGCGACCGCCTCGGTGCTATTGTACTTGGCGTCGCGCGCTTTCGCTGCAGCGAGCTTCGAGCGCGGTATCGCATAGTCGACTACGGCGTTCCGCATGAACTCCGCCAGCCGGTGCGGCTGGACGCGGCCGTTTCCATCCACTGTGAGGCAATGACAGTGGATCTTGACCGAATGACCCTCGATGAGGACGTCGCGCTCCACCAACATGAGGTGAACGTCGAGTGCTTCCGGATTCCCTGTCAGCGCGGACGTGAGATCAGTCGCGGTGATGGTCGACAGACGGCCTACCCCCTTGTTCGTACGCCCGTCTGCCCCCAGACGAGTCAACCCATAATTGTAACCACCTAGACCTCCGCAGTCCATGTTCGGCGGGAATTGCCATCGAATCCGCGATGATCGCGAGCGGCGCTTTCATGCGCTGCGGACTAGACCAAAGCCTTCACGCGCGTCGTCGCTGTTGCTCGCAAGTCTAGAGCAGCATCGCATGCTCTTTACGAAAACATGCTCGGCAATAACGCGCCTGCCGTCTGCTCTTGGATGGTTGGCTTCTCGGAAACGACTGACCAAGGTAGGAGCCGATGTGCCCCTATTGTGCCCCCGCTTTTTTGGGGCACATTACAGGGGAAGCCAGCGACTAAATCATTGAATTCAGGTTTGAAATGGTGGGCGCACAAGGGATCGAACCTTGGACCTCTCCCGTGTGAAGGGAACGCTCTCCCGCTGAGCTATGCGCCCGGGACCATCATGCCGACGGCCGGACTTTCGGCCGGCCGGCGCATCAGAGCCCGCGATTTAGAAGTGCGGGCCGAAGGTGTCAAGTTTCGAGGCGTCCTCCGGCCCGAAAACCTTCCGTAGATCACGCAATCCAGCGGTGAAGCCGGGTTTCGGCCCGCTTACGCACCCTGCTGGCGGGCGCGGGAGGCGTGGGCCTGGAGCGCGCGGATACGCTCGGCCAGCGTTCCGCCGCCCTCGGGCAGGGTGCCTGCGGCCGCGCCGTTGCTGGCGGCGTCGTTGGCCGGGCGCGGCGCCGGCTTCGGCGGCTGGCCGGCCTCGGCCGCAAGCAGCGCCTCGATCGGCGAGTTCGGGCCTTCGAGCTGCATCGCCAGCTTTGCGACCTCGGCGGCGATGTCGTTGATGCGCTCGCGCAGCAGCGCGTTCTCCATGCGCTCGGTCGCCCAGGAGCTCTCCGCCTGCTGCTGGATCGCGTTGATGTCGCGCTGGAGCTTGGCGCGCTCGTCGCGCGCGGTGCGGAGCTGCTCCTCCAGCGCGGCCTTTTCCGCGCGCAGCTGCTCCATGGCGGCCGACGATTTGCCGCCGCTCAAGGCGGCGATCTCGACGCGGAGCTCCTTGATGGTGCGCTCGGAGCCCTCGCTGGCCTGGCGGAGCTGGTTGTTCTCGTAGTCGCGCTCGGCGAGCAGCTTGCCTTGCGTGGCGAGGCGTCCCTCGAGGTCGGCGACGCGGCCCGAGAGCATCTCGGCCTCCTTCACCTGCACGATGAGCTGGCGATCGAGCTCGTTGACGCGCTGGCTCAGATTCTCGACGCGGCCGCGTGCATCGCCGAGCTCGCGCGAGGCGGTCTCGGATTCGGTTCGCTCCTGCGTCAGCCGCGCCTGCGTTGCGGCAAACTCCTTCTCGGCATCGCCGACGCGGTTCTTCAATTCCTCGATCTGCGCGCGCACCGCGACCAGCTCGACCTGGCGGCTCTCCGCCATCATCGAGCGGTTGGACAGTTCGGAGTTGATCTTTGCCAGCTCGTTCTGCTTGTCGGTCAGCGCATTCTCGGCGCCGCGCAATGCTTCGGTCTTGGCGCTGAATTCCTCTTCAGTGGCGCGGAGCTGCTCCTTCACCGCCTTCTCGCGCGCCTCCAGCGCGAAGATCGTGGCGTTCTTCTCGCCGAGCTCGATCTTCATGCGGTTGATGGCATCGCTCTTCTTGCCGAGCTCGGCGAGCTGGCTCGTGGTCTTGTTCTTGAGCTGGTCGACGCTCATCTCGAGCCGTCGCGCCGACATGGCGAATTCGGCGCGGAGCTGGTCCTTGTCGGCCTGGATCTCGGCCATCGACAGCGGGGTGGCGGCCTCGAGCCGGCGCGTGGTCAGGCGCACCGCGCGGTTATGCACCAGCGGCACGATGGCAAGCCCGCACAGCATCGCGAGCAGGAAACCGATCGCCAGGTACATGATCGGTTCGACCATGGGCCAGAACTCCCAAAGCTAAGGAAAAATTTACCAACGACAATGCATGGCGGGCCGGCAAAAAGCCAGCCCCGCCCTGTTGTTAACGTGAATCCGGAATTGGACCGGTGGAGGGAGTCCTAGAACGGGTTCCAGGTCGCGCGCGGCGTGTATTTCAGGTAGCCGATATTGGCTCCCAGCCGCAGGCCGAGTCCGGACCGGATCGGCACCAGCACGATGTTGTTGGCGGTGAGCGCCGTCATGCCGAAGCCGCCGATGATATAGGCCGAGCCGTCGAGGCCGGCGAAGCGCTGGTAGATCGCGTTGGTGGCCGGCAGGTTGTAGACCAGCGTCATGGTGCGCGCGCCGTCGCCGCCCCAGTCGAAGCCGAGCGAGGGGCCCTGCCAGTAGACGCGCAGGTCGCCGGCGTTTTTGGTGTAGAGCGTGCCTTCGCCATAGCGCAGGCCGGCGACGAACGCGCCGGAGCCTTCCTCACCCAGGATATAGCCGTTCGGCAGGCCCCATTGGCTGACCGCCTTCTCGATGATCGAGGCGAGCCCGCGCGAGACGTTGCCGAAGAAGCGGTGACCGGCCGTCACGAGCTCGTCCGGCCCATAGGTGTTGGGTGTCGGGGACCGCTGCGGCGGCGGCAGGTTGGGCGGCGGCGCCTGCTGGGCGGAGGCCGGCACGATCAAGCCGACCATCGCGGCGAGCGCGAGCGCAGCAAGGCGTGATGCGAAAGTCATAAAAGAACCCCTGGTATCGAATCCGATCGCTTCCTTAACCTGACGCCAACAGGCACGGCTCTAGGTTGCGCCGGATGTCCCCTCGACTCGGATGTTATCCGCAGCAACTATGACGGCACAACGGCAGGAAGATAGCCCTTTGCGCCCCGGAATTGCCTTGATCGGCCGCCTCGTCTGCCTGCTGGCGGGCATTTGGATGGCCTGCGCATGGTTGCCCGCCCAGGCTGCCACCACCGAACGGATCGTCGTCAACCGCTTCAGCGGCGTCGCCATCGAGGGCTTCGATCCCGTCGCCTATTTCGTCGATGGCAGCGCCGTGCAGGGGACGGCTGAGTTCGAAGCGAACCTCTGGGGTGCGGTCTGGCGCTTCCGGAACGAGGGCAACCGGGCCTCCTTCCTGGCCCATCCCGAGATCTATGGGCCGCAGTTCGGCGGCTATGACCCTGCCGACATCGCCCGCGGCGTCACCATCGCCGGCAACCCCCGCTTCTTCGCGATCGTGGCGCAGCGGCTTTACCTGTTCAGCCGGGAAGCCAATCGCGACGCCTTCGCCGCCAATCCGGAGCGCTTCCTCTACGAAGTCGGCAAGCGCTGGCCGGCGCTTCAGGAGCAGCTCAGTCAGTAGCGGTCTACCGCCTGCGGGTCGCCCCAGGCGATGAACTCCGGGATGATGAAGCCGGTGTCCTGCCGCTGGCCGAACAGGATCTCGCCGCCCTTGCCGTCGGTGACCTTGCCGCCGGCCGCGGTCACGACCGCGCAGCCGGCCCCGACATCCCACTCCGAAGTGGGCCCGAAGCGGGGATAGATGTCGGCGCTGCCTTCCGCGATCCGGCCGAATTTCACGGCCGAGCCGACCGTCCTTCTGACGGCATTGGGCCTGTTGTCGATGAACGCTTCGCTTTTGGGATCGCCGTGCGAGCGGCTCACCGCCGCGACCCAGGGCTCGCCCGGCGCCGGCAGCTTGCGGGTATGGACCGGCTCGGCGGCACCGATGGTAGCGCCGTCAAATCTGACACACTCGGCGCCGCGGCCGACGATGCCGCGCCAGAGCAGCCCGAGTGCGGGTGCGCTGACGATGCCGAGCAGCGGCACCCCGTGAGTGACGAGGGCGAGGTTGACGGTGAACTCGTCACGGCCGGCCACGAACTCCTTGGTGCCGTCGAGCGGATCGATCAGGAAGAAGCTGTCGCGGAACGGCGGAGCGGCGAGCTGGGTCCGTTCCTCCGACAGCGTCGGGATGTCGCCCGCGAGCTGCGCCAGGCCGTCCGCAATGACGCGGTCGGCGGCAAGGTCGGCCTCGGTCACCGGCGAGCCGTCCTGCTTGCCGTCGACCCGCATCGCCGCGCGGTTGACCGCGAGGATCGCTTCGCCCGCCTTCACCACCAGCGCGGTGAGCGGCTCCATCAGGCCGGATGCGGCCGCGCCGTCGATGATCCGCTTCACCTGCATGCCTCATTCATCGGCAATTCCGTTCCTGCTCGACTTGATTCGCCCCTGGCTTTATGGCCGCCCCGAACCGATCGCAAGCTAGCTGCCGCAGGCTTGCGAATGTTAGAACCCGCAGCATCCGTCAAGCATGCGTGATTCGCGGCGTCCAGCGCCGTGCAATTCCAGGAACCCTCCAGGACCCCATTATATGTCTGACGCCTCGTCGCCCGCGACCGCTACTGCTCCCGATATGCTCGAACTCGCCGCGCTGCTGTGCTCGCGGGTCTGCCACGATCTCATCAGCCCCGTCGGCGCCATCGTCAACGGGCTCGAAGTGCTCGATGACGATCCCAAGCCCGAGGACCGCGAGTTCGCGCTCGACCTGATTCGCAAGAGCGCCAAGACGGCCTCCGCCCGCCTCCAGTTCTGCCGTCTCGCCTTCGGCGCCGCCGGCTCCTCCGGCGCCCAGATCGACCTCGGCGATGCCCAGACCATGGCGCGCGGCCACATCGAGGACGGCAAGTGCACGATCACGTGGAATCTGCCGCGGCTGCTGCTGCCGAAGAATCGCGTCAAGCTGCTGCTCAACATGCTGGTCGTGGCCCAGCACACGATCCCGCGCGGCGGTACGCTGACGATCGATCCGGTCGGCGAGGGCGAGACGATGAGCTTTCGCATCACCGCGACCGGGCACAACGCGCGCCTGCCGCAGAACATCGCCGAGCTCCTGAGCGGCGAGCGCGGGCCCGCTGCGGATGCGCACGCGATCCAGCCTTATTATACGCGGCTGCTCGCGCAGGCCTGCGGGCTCACCGTGACGCTGGCACCGGAAGGCGCAGCCATCATCGTTACCGCTTCGTAAACGCGCGCATCGCTCTCAAGACGTTAATCGAATCTTTACGAGGCGCTTCGGCTTGTCCGGAGCGCCTTATCTCTTTGTTGGTTCCGTTCTTTTCCACATACTCAACCATTATTAAACGCTTTGCGGTGAAGCTGGCCTCATTCCGAAATGGCGCATCACGCCTCGTGCGCGCCCTCCCTGTATGAAGGCCTGTTTTCATGGATGATCTGTTGCGGGAGTTCTTGACGGAGACCAGCGAGAGCCTGGACACCGTCGACAATCAGCTGGTGAAGTTCGAGCAGGAGCCGAACAACGCCAAGATCCTGGATAACATCTTCCGCCTGGTCCACACCATCAAGGGGACGTGCGGCTTCCTCGGCCTGCCGCGACTGGAAGCGCTGGCGCATGCCGGCGAGACGCTGATGGGCAAGTTCCGCGACGGCATGCCGGTGACGGGGCAGGCGGTGACGGTGATCCTGTCCTCGATCGACCGCATCAAGGAGATCCTCGCCGGCCTCGAGGCGACCGAAGCCGAGCCGGAGGGCACCGACCGCGATCTCATCGACAAGCTGGAAGCGATGGTCGAGCAGGGCATGGCGGCGATGTCAGCGTCGGCTTCGCCGATCGCGTCAGGCTCGGCGCAGCCGATGCCGGCGGCTGGCAGCGCTACTGCTGTTGCTGACGCCCCGCCGCTGGTGCCGGAAGCTCCGGCCGCCGCTGCGCCGGCCAAGGACATGACCACGGGTTCACTGATCGATCAGACCCTGGAGCGCCCGCTGCGCCCGGGCGAGGTGTCGCTGGACGAGCTCGAGCGCGCCTTCCGCGAGACCGCGATCGAAGCCCCAATCCCCGCACCCGTTGCCAAGGCCGAGGTCAAGGCTGAGCCCGCGCCGGCTCCGGCCCCTGTTGCCAAAGAGGCTGCCAAGGAAGCTGCGAAGCCTGCCGCCAAGGAGAAGGCCGCGCCGAAGAAGTCGATGGCCGACGAGGGCGCCTCCGAGGGCGACCGCATCGCCAACCAGTCGATCCGCGTCAACGTGGATACGCTGGAGCATCTGATGACCATGGTCTCCGAGCTGGTCTTGACCCGCAACCAGCTGCTGGAGATCTCCCGCCGCAACGAGGACACCGAGTTCAAGGTGCCGTTGCAGCGCCTCTCCAACGTCACCGCCGAGCTGCAGGAAGGCGTCATGAAGACGCGCATGCAGCCGATCGGCAATGCCTGGCAGAAGCTGCCCCGCATCGTCCGCGACCTGTCGAGCGAACTCGGCAAGCAGATCGAGCTGGAGATGCACGGCGCCGACACCGAGCTCGACCGCCAGGTGCTCGACCTGATCAAGGACCCGCTCACCCACATGGTGCGCAACTCCGCCGACCATGGCCTGGAGACCCCCGCCGAGCGGCTCGCGGCCGGCAAGGGCGAGCAGGGCACCATCCGCCTCTCCGCCTATCACGAGGGCGGCCACATCATCATCTGCATCGCCGACAACGGCCGCGGCCTCAACACCGAGAGGATCAAGGCCAAGGCGATCTCCTCGGGTCTCGTCACCGAGGCTGAGCTCGAGAAGATGAGCGAAGCCCAGATCCACAAGTTCATCTTCGCACCGGGCTTCTCGACCGCGGCCGCCATCACCTCGGTGTCGGGCCGCGGCGTCGGCATGGACGTGGTGCGCACCAATATCGACCAGATCGGCGGCACCATCGACATCAAGTCGGTGGCCGGCGAGGGCTCGAGCGTCACCATCAAGATCCCGCTGACCTTGGCCATCGTCTCCGCGCTGATCGTGGAAGCCGCCGGCGACCGCTTCGCGATCCCGCAGCTCTCCGTCGTCGAGCTGGTCCGGGCCCGCGCCAACAGCGAGCACCGCATCGAGCGCATCAAGGACACCGCCGTCCTGCGCCTGCGCAACAAGCTCTTGCCGCTGATCCATTTGAAGAAGCTGCTCAAGATCGACGACGGCGCGGCCAGCGATCCCGAGAACGGTTTTATCGTGGTGACGCAGGTCGGCAGCCAGACCTTCGGCATCGTCGTCGACGGCGTCTTCCATACCGAAGAAATCGTGGTCAAGCCGATGTCGACAAAACTGCGTCACATCGACATGTTCTCCGGCAACACCATCCTGGGCGATGGCGCCGTCATCATGATCATCGACCCCAACGGCATTGCCAAGGCGCTGGGTGCCGCCGGCTCCTCGGCCCATGACATGGGCGACGAGAACGGGGCGCATCACATCGGATCGGGCGAGCAGACCACTTCGCTGCTGGTGTTCCGCGCCGGCTCGTCCCAGCCCAAGGCGGTCCCGCTCGGGCTCGTTACGCGCCTGGAAGAGCTCCCCGCCGACAAGATCGAGTTCAGCAACGGCCGCTACATGGTGCAGTACCGCGAGCAGCTGATGCCGCTCGTCGCCATGGAGAGCGTCACTGTTGCGAGCCAAGGCGCCCAGCCGATCCTGGTGTTCGCCGACGACGGCCGCTCCATGGGCCTCGTCGTCGACGAGATCATCGACATCGTCGAGGAACGCCTCAACATCGAGGTCGGCGGCTCCAGCCAGGGCATCCTGGGCTCGGCCGTGATCAAGGGGCAGGCCACCGAGGTGATTGACGTCGGCCACTTCCTGCCGATGGCGTTCGCCGACTGGTTCACCCGCAAGGAGATGAAGCCGTCGATGCACTCGCAGTCGGTGCTGCTGGTCGACGACTCCGCGTTCTTCCGCAACATGCTGGCGCCGGTCCTGAAAGCGGCCGGCTACCGCGTCCGCACCGCGCCGACCGCGCAGGAGGGCCTGGCCGCGCTGCGCGCCCAGAGCTTCGACGTGGTCCTGACCGACATCGAGATGCCCGACATGAACGGGTTCGAGTTCGCCGAGGTGATCCGCTCCGACAACAATCTCGGCGCGATGCCGATCATCGGCCTGTCCGCGCTGGTGTCGCCGGCGGCGATCGAGCGCGGCCGTCAGGCCGGCTTCCACGACTATGTCGCCAAGTTCGACCGTCCCGGTCTGATCGCGGCGCTGAAGGAGCAGACCGCGGGCGCCGCCGGCGCCTCCGAGCTGAGCCGGGCAGCGGCGTAAGAGCATGATCCGGAAAAGTGTGAAGCGGTTTTCCGACGAGATCATGCTCAAAACGAAAAAGCGGGATCAGGAGATACGCTGATGGCCAACAAGACCCAGTCCACCGAAGGCGCCATGGTCGAATACGTCACCGCGATGATCGGCGGCCAGCTGTTCGGCCTGCCGATCTCCCGCGTCCAGGACGTGTTCATGCCCGAGCGCGTCACCCGCGTTCCGCTGTCCTCCCGCGAGATCGCCGGCGTCCTCAACCTGCGCGGCCGCATCGTCACCGTGGTCGACATGCGCGCCCGCCTCGGCCTGCCGAGGCCCGAAGACGGCAAGGTGCCGATGGCGGTCGGTGTCGATCTGCGCGGCGAATCCTATGGCCTGCTGATCGACCAGATCGGCGAGGTGCTGCGCCTGCCCGAGGACGGCAAGGAAGAAAACCCCGTCAACCTCGACCCCCGCATGGCCAAGCTCGCCGGCGGTGTCCACCGCCTCGACGGCCAGCTCATGGTCGTCCTCGACGTCGATCGCGTCCTCGAGCTCGCGCCCGAGATGATGGCGGCCTGATACGGCGGCACTGCCGCCGACGGACTTGCAATTGGAAGTGTCCCCGCGAAGGGGACAGGAAGCAGAGGTTCACATGCGCACTTGTCTCGTCGTTGATGATTCCAGCGTCATCCGCAAGGTCGCGCGCCGCATCCTGGAGGGCCTCGACTTCCAGATCCTCGAAGCCGAGGACGGTGAGAAGGCGCTGGAGGCCTGCAAGCGCGGCTTGCCCGACGCGGTGCTGCTGGACTGGAACATGCCTGTCATGGACGGCTACGAGTTCCTCGGCCATCTCCGGCGCATGCCCGGCGGCGACCAGCCCAAGGTGGTGTTCTGCACCACCGAGAACGACGTTGCGCACATCGCGCGTGCGCTTCATGCCGGCGCCAACGAGTACATCATGAAGCCCTTCGACAAGGACATCGTGACGGCGAAGTTCCAGGAAGTCGGCCTGATCTGAGCGACCGTCCGGAGGCTGAACGGCTCCTTCGGCGTTTGTCTTCAACTGAACCGTTTCAGTCTGAGTTGGTGAGTAATGAGTGTTGCGTTCGCAGGTAATTCGACCTCGGGTTCGTCGCGTGAAGCGGGACCGCTGCGGGTGATGATCGTCGATGACTCCGTCGTCATCCGCGGTCTGATCTCGCGCTGGGTCGGTGCCGAGCACGACATGGAGGTCGCAGCCTCGCTGCGTACCGGGCTCGAGGCGGTCAACCAGCTCGAACGCATCAACCCTGATGTTGCCGTGCTCGACATCGAAATGCCCGAGCTCGACGGCATCTCGGCGCTGCCGCAATTGCTGGCGAAGAAGCGCGATCTCGTCATTATCATGGCCTCGACGCTGACGCGCCGCAACGCGGAGATCAGCTTCAAGGCGCTGTCGCTCGGCGCGGCCGACTACATCCCGAAGCCGGAATCGACGCGCGAAGCGTCGGCCGCGGACACCTTCCATCACGACCTGATCCAGAAGATCCGTCACCTCGGTGCACGGCTGCGCCGGAAGGCCGCGGTTGCGAGCCCGCCGCTGGCGCCCGCGAGCCCCCCGCCGGCTGCGCGTGCACCGTTTGTCGCGCGGCCCGCCGCACCGGCTCCGGCCGCCAATGCCCTGTTGCCGGGGGCGCTGTCCACGCGCCCGTTCTCGACCCTGGCACCCAAGGTGCTGCTGATCGGCTCCTCGACCGGCGGACCGCAGGCGCTGATGGCCCTCGTCACCGAGCTCGGCCCGGTGATCGACCGCTTCCCGGTGCTGATCACCCAGCACATGCCGCCGACCTTCACCACCATTCTTGCCGAGCATCTGGCGCGTTCGAGCCGGCGGCCGGCAGCCGAGGCGGTCGACGGCGAGCCGGTGAAGCCGGGTCGGATTTATCTCGCGCCCGGCGGCAAGCACATGCGCGTGGTGCGCAGCGGTGCGGACGTGGCGATCGCGCTCGACGACGGCCCCGCCGTCAATTTCTGCAAGCCCGCGGTCGATCCGCTCTTCACCTCCGCCATCGACATCTGGCACGGCGCCATCCTCTCCGTGATCCTGACGGGCATGGGCTCGGACGGCATGCGCGGCGGCAAGGACATCGTGGCTGCCGGCGGCAGCGTCATCGCCCAGGATGAAGCCTCCAGCGTCGTCTGGGGCATGCCGGGCGCGGCGGCCAATGCCGGCATCTGCGCGGCGATCCTGCCGCTCAACCAGATCGGCGCCAAGGTCAACCGCCTGTTCGCGGGAGACCGCTCGTGACGCCGGTTGACTACGAGTATCTGCGCAAGTTCCTGAAAGAGCGATCCGGCCTCGATCTCTCCGCCGACAAGCAGTATCTGGTCGAGAGCCGGCTGCTGCCGCTCGCCCGCAAGGCGAGCCTGCCAGGCATCCCCGATCTCGTGCTGAAGATCAGGAACGGCGATGGCCGGCTTGCGACCGACGTGGTCGAAGCGATGACCACCAACGAGACCTTCTTCTACCGCGACAAGATTCCGTTCGATCATCTGCGCGAGACCATCCTGCCGGGCCTGATCCAGGCGCGCGCTGCGCGCAAGTCGCTGCGCATCTGGTCGGCGGCGTCGTCGACGGGGCAGGAGCCCTATTCGATCGCGATGTGCGTGAAGGAGATGGGCGCGGCCCTGGCCGGCTGGCGCGTCGAGATCGTCGCGACCGACCTGTCGCAGGAGGTGCTGGAGAAATCCAAGGCCGGCGTCTACAGCCAGTTCGAGGTGCAGCGCGGCCTGCCGATCCAGCACCTGATGAAGTATTTCACGCAAGTCGGCGAACTCTGGCAGCTCAATGCCGACATTCGCGCGATGGTGCAGTTCCGCCAGCTCAATCTGTTGCAGGACTTTTCCCATCTCGGCACGTTCGACGTGATCTTCTGCCGCAACGTGTTGATCTATTTCGACCAGGATACCAAGGCGGTGATCTTCGAGCGCATGGCGAAGGGGCTGGAAGCCGACGGCACGCTGCTGCTTGGCGCCGCCGAATCCGTCGTCGGCATCACCGATGCGTTCCGTCCCATCACTGAGCGCCGCGGTCTCTATCAGCTCAACCCGGCGCGCTCCGGCCGCCCCATGGGCGGACTGATGCCGCAGCCGCTGAAGATCGCCGCGGCGCGGTGATTGCCGAATGACAGGCGCTCTGAGAGAGCGCCGTCGTTGCGAACGATCGACAACATCTGACGAGATATCTTCCGTCATTGTGCGCGACGCTTCACGAGCGTTTGAGCCCTGCGAGTTACTCCGCTACCGCGCAATAGACCTCGCGCCGCGATGCAGCACGGTCGTGACCCTGACCAGCATCTGAAAGACCTGCTATGCTGCCGAGGGTCCCGCGGACGCGGGACCCCATTCCATCATGAACGGATTTGAGGAGGACACACCATGCGAATAGCTTGTGCCTCGTACTTTCTGTTGGTTGCGCTTTCGTTGCCCACGACTGCTCGCGCTGGTGAGCAAGTGCTCGAATTCAAGCTCGTCACCAGGCCGGTGGACGTCAAGGTCACCGAGGTCGCGAATGTTGAAGGTCAGACGGTCATGTCCGGCAAGATGTTTGGCGTTGCCTTTTTCAAGGATGGCCGCATCGCCGTGAAGGACTTCGTCAACTCCAGTGATTTGCTCAAGGGCTCGGGGCCCATGTTCGGCTACAGCACCTACACCTTCGACGATGGCTCCTCGATCACGGCGCGCTACGCCGGTGCGATCAAGGACGGTAAGGCAAAGGGCGAATATACGATCCTGTCGGGCACCGGAACGTACGCAAACGCGACAGGCACTGGCGGCTTCGAAAGTGTGCAAAGTGGGTTCAAGGGCGCCTTCCTGTACGACGGACGATTCATCGTCAAGACGCCCTGAGCCGACACGAGGACCTTCGCGCTCGCGTGCCCTTGCCGACGGCGTCGCGAGCGCATTTCACAAGATCGCATGCGGAAGAAAACGCGAGCCGTTGCCGGTGATCGGACTCTCGTCTTCGCGGATCGACAGGCCGCAGGGTTCGTGGTTCACCAGCCAGCTTCCGATCACCGGATAGAAGCCCGAGAAGTTCGGCAGTGGCGAGAGCGCCTGCCGCACGAAGCCTTCTGCACCATAAGGACCTGCGTGCTCGTCGAGCGGCGTTCCGCCAGACACCAGCGTGACATTGGCGCCTTCGCGCGACAGCAGCGGCTTGCGCACATAGGAGCTGCCGAGCTCTGCTGCCCGCACATCGTCCTCGAAGAAGGCCGGCAGCAGGTTGGGATGGTTCGGAAACATCTCCCAGAGCAGCGGCAGGATGCCCTTGTTGGAGAGCACCGCCTTCCACGGCGGCTCGATCCAGCGCGTCGGCGCGCCCTCGAGCTTTGCGCCGAAGGCGTCGTGAAACATCCATTCCCAGGGATAGAGCTTGAAGGCGAGTGCGATGTCGCGATCGTCGAGATCGACGAAGCCGCCAGCCTCGTCACGCCAGCCGATCGCTTCAATGTCGAGCAGCGTGGTCGAAAGCCCCGCCTGGCGCGCGGTGTCTTCGAGATAGGCCAGCGTGCCGGCGTCCTCCTCATTGCCGGTGGTGCCGGTGAGATGGACATGGCGGCCTGCACCAATCTCTTTCCAGGCTTCGATCAGCCGCTCGTGGATGGAGTTGAACTGGTCGGCGCGCACCGGGATGATACGGCGTTCGATCGCTTGTTCGAGCCAGGTCCATTGGAAGACGGCGGCCTCGAAGATCGAGGTCGGCGTATCCGCGTTGTATTCGAGCAGCTTTGCCGGCCCCTTGCCGTCGAACTTCAGGTCGAGCCGGCCGTAGAGGCTGCGGTCGTCCCGCTCCCAGCTCTCGGCGATCAGGCTCCAGAATGCCTCCGGAATCTTCAAGCGCTGCAGATGGCGCTCGTCGCCGATGGTGCGACCGGCAAGCTCGAGGCACATCGCGTCGATCTCGCCGGTTGGCGTCTCGATGCCGCGCTCGATCTCGTCGAGCGTGAAGGCGTAATAGGCGCGTTCGTCCCAATAGCGTTCGCCGTCGATGGTGTGGAAGACGAAGCCGCATTGCGCTGCGGTTTGTCGCCAGTCGTCGCGCTCGAGACAGATGATGCGTCGCATGGATCAGCCACCGCCCGAGAAGCCATGGCCAAACGAGCCGAAGCCGCCGCGGCTCACGCTGCTGTGGCCCGAGTTGGATGACGTGCTCGACGAAGAATGGCTGGAGGAATCGCTGCTGAAGAAGCTCGAGCGCGACGATGAGCCCGAGCCGCTGCTGCCGCCTGAAGAGCTGCTTCTGCTGCTGCACGCGGTGCTCGTCTGCACCGCCGGATCCGTCCCGGGAGGAGAGGGCTCGCAAGTCCGCCGCGGCATCAGCGTGTAGGCGGTGGTGCCGACCGCGATCGTGCCCATCACCAGGAGCGCGACATGGCCGGAGCGCTTCACCGGCGCCCGCGGTGTCGGCGACACCGGCCGGCGTTTCCCGAACTCCCTGCTGGAGCGTTTGTCGGCCATGTCAGTAGATCATGCAGGCGGCGTTCAACAGGCCCGCGGCGAGCGAGGACAGCCCGAGCCAGATCGCGGGGGCAAGCTCGCCGGCGGCGATCCGCGTCGACAGGTTCGGCACCGGGACCTTCACGAGAAAGAACACGATGATCTGGACGATCAGCGCGATGGCCGCCCAGATCAGGCAGTCCAGCACATTGGCCGAATGCGCGATCGCGCTGACCAGCGGGGCCACGAAGCCGAGCAGGCTGAGGCCGAGCGAGATCGCCGCGGCCGGCTCGTTGTCGCGGATGAGCTGGAACTCGTTGTACGGGGTGATGCGGGTGTAGACGAACAGATACGCCACGATCGCGATCAGCCCGGTGCAGAAATAGACCAGGAAGGCGGGCAGGCCGGCGAGTGATTGCAGGATCATCGTTCCCCCATCGTGCAGCGACCATTCGTCGGCGGGGGGAGGATAGCGGTTCAACGGCGGGACGGCGACGAAGCCGCGTTAGCGTCCCCAAAAAACAAAACCCCGCCATTTGCGGCGGGGTCCAGGCTGGGAGGAGCGAGCCCTGCGGCTCGCGACGTAAACCCAGGATCAGGCGGGAATGCGCTCTTCGTGCTCGTGCGGCTCGCGCAGCACGTAGCCGCGGCCCCACACGGTCTCGATGAAGTTGCGGCCTTCGGAGGCGTTGGCGAGCTTCTTGCGGAGCTTGCAGATGAAGACGTCGATGATCTTCAGCTCGGGCTCGTCCATGCCGCCATAGAGGTGGTTGAGGAACATTTCCTTGGTGAGGGTCGTGCCCTTGCGGAGCGAGAGGAGCTCCAGCATCTGGTATTCCTTGCCGGTCAGATGCACGCGCTGGCCGCCGACTTCGACCGTCTTGGTGTCGAGGTTGACGACGAGGTCGCCGGTCTGGATGACCGACTGGGCATGGCCCTTGGAGCGGCGCACGATCGCGTGGATGCGGGCCACCAGCTCGTCCTTGTGGAAGGGCTTGGTCATGTAGTCGTCGGCGCCGACGCCGAGACCCTTGACCTTGTCCTCGATGCCGGCGAGGCCGGAGAGGATCAGAATCGGGGTCTTGATCTTGGAGACCCGGAGTTGCTTGAGCACGTCGTAGCCGGACATGTCAGGCAGGTTGAGGTCGAGAAGGATAATGTCGTAATCGTATAATTTACCGAGATCGACGCCTTCTTCCCCCAAATCGGTCGTATAGACGTTGAAGCTCTCAGACTTCAGCATCAGCTCGATCGACTGCGCGACGGCGCTGTCATCTTCAATCAGCAAAACGCGCATGCCAGTTCCCCATAGTCGCCGCTCCTGGGCGTCAGGTCGGCCGCATTCGCGGCACTCAACAAAACGCCTTTGAACAACTGATTCGGATCCTGACAACAGATGGTTAACAAATCCTGATTCTGGAACGCAAGTCCCCCCGGTGCAATTTTTGTCGAATCGCCCTAAGGTCTTGCGCAGGAAGCAGCTTTCGTTATCCGGCTCCGTTCAAGTTCCACTTTAAGAGACGGGCCTAACCGACTCCCGCGACTCAGCCTTCTTCTGAAGGGGAGTCACGCTCAGTCACAAAGACAGTGACGCAATGATTAACGATGCGGGTAAACACGAAGTTAAGCGCCGTTCAGAAATATGGCGAAACTTAAGAGTTTCCCCGTGAAGGCCCGGGGATCACGACGACGACCACCTTATGAAGGCCTCTTATGAAGGCGCGCCCCCTATGAAGGCCCACCGATGAAGGCTCTGGCCGAACAGATCGGCGATATCGACGGCGTCAATATCTATGGCCGTGTGGTCGGTGTGCGCGGCCTGATGGTCGAGGTGGCCGGCCCGATCCATGCGATGTCGGTCGGCGCGCGGCTGGTGATCGAAACCGGCGCCAACCGTTCCATCCCCTGCGAGGTGATCGGCTTCTCCGGCAACAATGCTGTCGTGATGCCGTTCGCCGGTCTCGACGGCGTGCGCCGCGGCTGCAAGGCGGTCATCGCCAATGCCGCCAATCAGGTGCGGCCCTCGACGGCCTGGCTCGGCCGCGTCGTCAATGCGCTGGGCGAGCCCATCGACGGCAAGGGGCCGTTGCCGCAGGGGTCCTCGCCGATGCCGTTCCGCAATACGCCGCCGCCGGCGCATTCGCGCAAGCGCGTAGGTAGCCCGCTCGATCTCGGCGTGCGCGCGATGAACACGTTCCTCACCTGCTGCCGCGGCCAGCGCATGGGCATCTTCGCGGGCTCCGGCGTCGGCAAATCGGTGCTGCTCTCGATGCTGGCACGCAACGTGGACGCCGCCGTCAGCGTCATCGGGCTGATCGGCGAGCGCGGCCGCGAGGTTCAGGAGTTCTTGCAGGATGATCTCGGCGAGGAGGGCCTGGCGCGCTCCGTCGTCGTGGTGGCGACCTCCGACGAACCGGCGCTGATGCGCCGCCAGGCCGCCTATCTGACGCTCGCGGTCGCCGAATATTTTCGCGACGAGGATAAGGACGTCCTCTGCCTGATGGACTCGGTGACGCGCTTTGCCATGGCCCAGCGCGAGATCGGCCTGTCCGCTGGCGAGCCGCCGACCGCCAAGGGCTATACGCCGACCGTGTTCACCGAGTTGCCGAAGCTGTTGGAGCGTGCCGGACCGGGCCTGGGGGAGGGCGCGATCACCGCGATCTTCACGGTGCTGGTCGACGGCGACGACCACAACGAGCCGATCGCCGACGCCGTCCGCGGCATCCTCGACGGCCACATCGTGATGCAGCGCTCGATCGCCGAGCGCGGCCGCTACCCCGCCATCAACATCCTCAAATCCGTCTCCCGCACCATGCCGAAATCGGCCGATCCGGAGTTCTGGCCGACCATCCAGAAGGCGCGCCAAGTGATGGCGACCTATGCCGACATGGAGGAATTGATCCGGCTTGGCGCCTACCGGGCTGGCTCCAGCCCCGAGGTCGACGAGGCGATCCGGCTGCACGAACCCCTGGAAGGCTTCCTGCGCCAGCGCAAGGACGAAAATGCCTCATTGGCGGACGGTTACCGCCAGTTGGCGCAAATCCTCGGTAATTTGGAAACGGAACGCTAACTTTGTCAGGTCATCATCCGATCCTACAGAGTAGCAGAGCCGGTCTTGGCCCCAATTGGGCCTGTGGGGAGACCGGTGTTGTCCCACGTGCAGCCAGGGGACTTCTGGGGAGTACGAGTCGATGAAGTCACGTGATACCCTCATTCGCCTGAAGAAGTTTCAGGTCGACGAGAAGCGCCGCCGGGTCACCCAGATCGAGACCATGATCGCCGACTTCCAGCGGATGTCGGTCGATCTCGAACGCGAGATCCAGACCGAGCAGGAGCGTGCCGGGATCAACGATCCCTCGCACTTCGCCTATCCGACCTATGCCAAGGCCGCGATCCAGCGCCGCGAGAACCTGACCCGCTCGGCCGACGAGCTCAAGGGCCAGCTCGACGAAGCCAAGGCCGCACTGGCCGAGGCCTTCGAGGAGCTGAAGAAGGTCGAGCTCCTCGACGAGCGCGACCAGGCCCGCGAACGCGCCGAGGAAAACGCCCGCGAGCAGGCCGACCTCGACAGCATCGGCCTGATGCGGGCTCGCATCGGCGCTGTCGCCTGAGGCGCTAGCAGCAAGAACCGCCGAAAATTCGCGAAACCCGGACCCGCAAGGTCCGGGTTTTCGTATGCGCTGTCCACAGCGTGGCGCCACGCCCCTTGGTGGTCGGCTTGGCCGCGCGCTATGGTGGTGCAGTGCCGGGGGCCTGCGCGGAACGCGCCTGAGCCTACGCGTTGGGGGGCTGAATGCTGACGCCAGCAGAGCTGGTCGGGCTGATTGAGGCGGTGGCGAAGGGCGATCAGGCCGCGTTCGAGCGCCTTTACGTCGCCACGCGCGCGAAACTCTATGGCGTCGTGCTCCGTATCTTGCGTCGGCAGGATCTCGCAGAGGAGGTCATTCAGGAGACCTACGTCAAGATCTGGAACAGCGCCGGCCAGTTCAATCCGGCTCTGTCCTCGCCGATCACGTGGATGGCGTCGATCGCGCGCAACCGTGCGATCGATATCGTGCGCAAGAAGTCGGAAGTCTCCATCGAGGAAGAGCCTCAGGCGATGGAGGTTGCGGCCGACAGTCCCGATCCTCTGGCGCGCCGGGAGATGACCGAGGAGCTGAAGCGGCTCCTGGAATGTATCGGCCGGCTCGAGCCGGACCGTCAGAGGCTCGTGCTTCTCGCCTATTACAACGGCTGGAGCCGCGAGCAATTGGCGGAGAAATTCGCCGCGCCCGTCAATACGGTGAAGACGTGGCTGCGGCGCAGCATGTTGGATATCCGCGAGTGCCTCGGTTTATGAGGGTTTATGCTGTGAGGGTGGTTCTGGACTGCAAGTGATGGCCTACACGGAGGACCATATCGCGCTCGCCGCGGAGTATGCGCTCGGTACGCTCGACGCCGATGAGCGCGCGCAGGTCGAGACCATGATGGCGGTGGACAAGGCGTTCGCCGATATCGTGCAGGCCTGGGCCTACCGGCTCGGCGTCCTCAACCAGATGGTCGGCACGATCGAGCCGCGTCCGATCGTGTGGGAGAACATCAGGTCCGAGCTCGCGCGGACGGCTTTCGCGCAGGAGCCCCCGGCGCTGTCCGAAGCCTCGCCGCCGCCGCCACCTGTACCGGCGTCGTCCTCGTTCGAAGCCGTCACGCCGGAAACGTCATCGGACCGCACGGAGCAACCGGAGCCGCAGCCTCTCGAAGCAGCGCAGACCGAAGCAGCTCAGCCCGAAGCCGCGCAATCCGAAACCGCGCGACCGCCGTCCGATGCGCTTCCCGACGTCGCGCCGATCTTCATGCCGCAGGTCCATGCGCCCGATCCGGACGTCGCGCGCGCGCCGCCGGCGCCGGTCGTGGACAACACCAATGTGATCCGGCTCGAGCGCCGCGTGAAGCGCTGGCGCACGATCGCATCCGCCGTCGGCGCGCTCGCGGCAGCGTTGCTGGTGACGCTGTCGCTTCAGATCTTCCTGCCCGATGCGCTGCCGGGCGGCTTGCGTCCCGCACCGCGCATCCAGACGGTCGAGGTGAAGACACCGGCGCCGCTCGCGGCGTCCGCGCAATATGTCGCGCTGTTGCAGGGCCAGGCCGGCGGCCCGGCCTTCATCCTCACCATCGACGGCGCGACACGGAATTTCACCGTGCGCAAGGTCGGCGCGACGCCGGAGCCCGGCAAGAGCTTCGAGCTCTGGCTGATCTCCGACAAGCTGCCGCGCCCGCGCTCGCTCGGCGTGATCGGCGGCGGCGAATTCACCGCGCGTCCGCTGCTCGCCTCCTACGATGCCGACGTCGTCAACGGCGCGACCTACGCCGTCACCGTCGAGCAGGCCGGCGGCTCGCCCAACGGCCAGCCGACCTCGGCGCCGGTATTTACCGGCAGGCTGATCGAGACCGTGCCGCCGTCTCAGCCGCAGGCGCCCGCGAAGAAGTAGATTTTTATCGTCGTCCTGGCGGAAGCCAGGACCCATTACCCCAAGAGCTTGTTGCAAGAGTGAGCTGTGGCCACACGGGCGAGCAACCGCACAATCCTGTGGTAATGGGTCCTGGATCGGTGCTCGCTCCGCTCGCTGGTTCAGGACGACGCTTAGAGGCATTGGGCGCGTCGCCATCGTCGCGGCAGCGCCTGATCGACGCATGTCGCCCCGGTCCACCCCGCTGTCGCATTCCGACAAGCCCGGCCAAATCCAGCCCCGCTTTGAACCTCTCCGCAATTCGCGGCGTCAAATCCCCGGAATTCAGGCGGCGCATGCCGATCATGGTGCCGGAGAGGGGCGAGAAATCAAATGGATGCAGCGAAAACGCCGGGCATCTTTGTTCACCAATATGCGGGCCTGCCGATTGGTCTGGCCTTCGAACAATGGCGCGATCGGGCCTTCGGGGCCTGCGGCCTCGACATCGGGCCGAGCCATGGCGACAGCATCGATTGCCGGCTCCAGATCAGCGTGGTCGACAATATCGCGCTGGCCATTCCCGAAGGCGCCTCCGCGCAATATACGCGCACTCAGAGCCACCTTGCCGACGGCAGCGACGATCTCGTCCTGATCGCGGCCCATGCGGGCCTCGTCCGCGTCGGGCAGAACGGCCACACCGTGGAGCTTGCGCCCGCGCAGATGGTGCTCGTCGACATGGGCATCACCGGCACCGTCGGCCATACCGACGAGGATCGCTTCACCACCATCCGCATGCCGCGCCGCGCGCTGCTCGACATCAATCCGCGCGCCGAGGAGAAGCTGTCGCAAGTGCTTGCCGACGGTGCGGTCGCCGAAACCATCTTCCGCTACCACGCGCTCGCCGCCAATCACGGCCCGCATCTAGACGCCGTCGGCCAGCGCCTGACCGCGCAGCACATGGTCGATCTCGTCGGCCTCCTGCTCGGGACCGATGCCGAGCACGCAAGCCTTATGCGCGGCCGTGGGCAGGCGGCGGCCCGTCTCGATCTCATGCGCGCCGACGTGATGGCCGCGCTTGGCCGCAACGATCTCTGCCTGGCGGAAGTTGCGACGCGCTCGGGCCTGAGCCCGCGCCAGGCGCAGCGCCTGTTCGAGCAGGCCGGCACGACCTTCACCGAATTCGTGCTGGAGCAGCGCCTGTTGCTGGCGCGCAAGCTGCTCGGCGATCCCCGCGCGAGAACGCGCAAGATCAGCGACATCGCGCACTCCTCGGGCTTCTCCGACCTGTCCTATTTCAACCGCGCCTTCCGCAAGCGCTTTGGCGCGACGCCGTCGGAACTGCGCGAGGCGTGAGCCGAGATCTTGTGCAGCGGCGCGCGCCGCAGCAGTTGGTCGGCAGGGGCTATTGAGCTATATCTGCCTGCGCGGGGCAGACCGCTCGATTCTTCGGGATAACGCAGTAGGCGGACATGACGCGTATTGTCGTGCTCGGCGCCGGGTTTGCAGGCCTGTGGGCGGCCATCGGAGCTGCGCGCAAGCGCGACGAGATCGGCGCTGCCGGCCGCGACATCGAGATCCGTGTCGTCGACCGCAATCCCTATCACAACATCCGGGTGCGCAATTACGAGGTGGACCTCAGCGAGGTCGCGCTTCCGCTTGGGCAATTGCTCGATCCGATCGGCGTCACTCACGGCCTCGGCGAGGTCGAAGCCATCGATCCGGCACGGCGCGAGATCTCGCTGGTCACGAGCGACGGCGAGGAGACCTTGGGCTACGACCGGCTTGTGCTCGCGGTCGGCAGCGAGGTGACGCGTCCCGACATTCCGGGCCTTGCCGACCACGCCTTCGACGTCGACACCTACATTGCGGCCCTGCGCCTCGAGGATCATCTCGTCTCGCTCGGGCGCAGCGTGCCGTCGCCGGGGCGTTCGACGGTCGTGGTGGTCGGCGCCGGCTTTACCGGCATCGAGGTCGCGGCCGAGATGCCGGACCGGCTGGCGCGTGCCGGGATCACCGGCAGCCGCTGCATCATCCTGGTCGATCCGAATCCGACGGTCGGCGCTACCATCGGCGCGCACGCGCGTCCCGTCATCGAGACGGCGTTGTCGGCGCTCGACATCGAGACACGCCTTGGCGCGCGTGTCGCATCGGTCGAGGCGGCCGGCGTTCAGTTGAGCTCGGGCGAGTTCATCCCGGCCCAGACGGTGATCTGGTGCGCCGGGCTACGTGCGAGCCGGCTGGCCGCGAGCCTTCCAGGCGCGCGCGATCGCCTCGGGCGCCTTCTGGTCGATCCGTTCATGCGGGTTGCCGATCTGCCTTGCGTGTTCGCGGCCGGCGACGTCGCCTCCAGCGTGGTCGACGGACTGCATCCCACCGTGATGTCCTGCCAGTTCGCCCGCCCCATGGGCCGCTTCGCCGGCCACAATGTCGTGGCCGATCTCCTGGGCCTGCCGATGCTGCCGCTGCGGATCGACTGGTACGTCACCGTGCTCGATCTTGGCAGTTGGGGCGCGCTCTATACGGAGGGGTGGGATCGCGAGGTCCGCACCACCGGCGCGGCCGCGAAGGCGACGAAGCAGACCATCAACCGCAAGCGCATCTATCCGCCGCTCAACGGGAGCAAGGACGAGCTGTTCGCTGCCGCAGCTCCAACCGTGCAGACGCCGCCGCCGACATATGGGGCGCGGTAGTGTCCCACATATCCGGTGTCATCGTCCGCGAAGGCGGACGATCCAGTATTCCAGAGACTGCAGGGGGATACGGAGAAGCCGCGGCGTACTGGATTCCCCGCCTTCGCGGGGAATGACAGCGGTGGTCTTGGCGGCATCCCGCGTGACATCCGCAGTGAAAAACATCACCCCAGACGTGAGAAAGCGCCCGTGGGGGGCGGGCGCTTTCTGTAGTCGACTTGGGGTTGGGGTCGTCTACATATCCACGTGGCGACTTTGGGGGGCTGGTAAAGAGCCGCGTGAATTCAAAAAAACTCGTCAGATCTCCTTAGCGAACGAGGGATGCGTTCGAACTGGTGATAACAACCGGCTTGCCGGCCTTGATGACGCGGGCCGTCTGGGTCAGACCTTCGTCCGAACCCGTGCGTGCCGTGATGCCGAAGCCTGCCACCGCGATCCCTGCGACGAGGGCTACGACCACGATCTTCAGGTGGGTCGAGCGATCTGCGCTGTAAATCGAGTGGTTCATGGAAGGCTCCTGCCGCCATCTACCCGAAGTAGTCGCTACCCTGTTCGGGCAGGTTCATGCTTCCGGTGCCCAACAACCTAGTATTGGGGGGATTCGTTCCCAAGGGGCGATCACAAGAGCGTGACAGGACGTGAAAGATCGCGATCAAAAACGATCCTTAATCGTGTAATTTCGTAATTATTTCAATGTCGTAATGTGCTTGTCAGGCGCCTTTTCCGCATCTGGTCGACAAGGCGCCAGGAACTCAAAAACCATTTGCCTGTGGCCGAAAAACACACGGCTTCTTAAGGCAAATCAGATGCTTCCGACCGTTTTCAACCTCGCCCTGGGGTGGATTTCAGCCTGCGACAGCACGGTCGTCTGAGCGCGGAACCGCTCGACGAGAGAGCGGACGAAGGGACGAATTGCCGCAGAGGTGACCAGCACCGGCGCCTCGCCTTCGCGCGCGGCGCGCTCGAAGGCCTCGCGTACGGCGGTCATGAACTCCGACAGTTTCGAGGGCTGCATCGCGAGGCTGCGCTCTTCGCCCTGGCCGATGATGGATTCGGCGAAGGCCTGCTCCCAGCGCGCCGACAGCGCGATCAGCGGCAGATAGCCGTTGTAGGAGGTGTTCTGCGCGCAGATCTGCCGCGCCAGGCGGGCACGGACGTGCTCGACCATGGTGGCGGGATTGCGCGAGAAGGCGAGCGAGTCGGCGATGCCCTCGAGGATGGTGGAGAGATCGCGGATCGAGATGCGCTCGGCGAGCAGCAGTTGCAGCACGCGCTGGATTCCGGAGACCGTGACCTGTCCGGGGACGATGTCCTTGACCAGCTCGCTCTGCTCCTTCGGCAGCTCCTTGAGCAGCTTCTGCACCTCGCCATAGGAGAGCAGGTCCGACATGTTGGCCTTGAGCAGCTCGGTGAGGTGGGTCGAGAGCACGGTCGCGGCGTCGACCACGGTGTAGCCCTTGAGCGAAGCCTCTTCCTTGAGGCTGGCATCGACCCAGGTCGCGGGCAGGCCGAAGGTCGGCTCGGTGGTGTGGATGCCGGGCACCTGAACCTGGCTGCCGCCGGGGTCCATGACCATGAACTGGTTCGGCCAGATCTTGCCGGTGCCGGCGTCGACCTCCTTGATCTTGATGATGTAGGTGTTGGCTTCGAGCTGGACGTTGTCGAGGATACGCACCGCCGGCATCACAAAGCCCATCTCGATCGCGAGCGAGCGGCGCAGCGCCTTGATCTGCTCGGTGAGGCGGTCGGTGCCGTCGGGGCCGTTGACCAGCGGCAGCAGCGCATAGCCGAGCTCGATCTTGAGGTCGTCGATCTTCAGCGCTGCGGAGATCGGCTCTTCGGTCGCAGCGGTGCCCGGCGCACCGGGCATGCCGGCCGCGGGCGCGGCCTTGGCAATTTCGTCAGCCTTGGCGGTTGCGCGGTTGCGGTTGCGCGCGGTCCAGGCCAGCGCACCGGCGCCGGCGCCGAGCGCGAGGAAGGGAATGGTCGGAATGCCCGGCAGCGCCGCCAGCACCAGCATGACGGCCGAGGACATCGCGAGCGCCTGCGGATAGCCGGAGAACTGCTTCATCAGGGCCTTGTCGGCGGCGCCGGAGACGCCGGCCTTGGAGACCAGCAGGCCGGCCGCGGTCGAGACGATCAGCGCCGGCACCTGGGTGACGAGGCCGTCACCGACGGTCAGCAGCGTGTAGCTGCGCCCGGCGTCGGCGAAGGACAGGCCCTGCTGCGCCACGCCGATGATCATGCCGCCGACGACGTTGATGAAGACGATCAGAAGGCCGGCGATGGCGTCGCCGCGGACGAATTTCGAGGCACCGTCCATGGCGCCGAAGAAGCCGCTCTCGTCCTCCAGCGCCTTGCGGCGCTCCTTGGCGACCTTCTCGTCGATCAGGCCGGCGGAGAGATCGGCGTCGATCGCCATCTGCTTGCCGGGCATGGCGTCGAGGTGGAAGCGCGCGGCGACTTCGGCGATGCGGCCCGAACCCTTGGTGATGACGACGAAGTTGACGATGATCAGGATGGCGAAGACGATGATGCCGATGACGAAATTGCCGCCCATCACGAAGCTGCCGAAGGCTTCGATGACGTGACCGGCGGCATCCGTGCCCTCGTGCCCGTGCGACAGGATCAGGCGGGTCGAGGCCATGTTGAGCGACAGCCGCAGCATGGTCGAGATCAGCAGGATGGTCGGGAAGGCGGAGAATTCCAGCGGCGCCTGGATGAACAGCGACGTCATCAGGATCAGGATCGAGAGCGTGATCGAGATCGCCAGGAACAGGTCCAGCACGATCGCGGGCAGCGGCAGGATCAAGACCACCAGGATGGTGAGGATGCCGAGCGCCAGCGCGATGTCGCCGCGCTTGAGGATGTTGACGATCTCGGTGAGGGTGGGGACGCCGGCGTTTGTGCTCCCTACGCCCTGTCCCGCGGTGACGTCGACCATGGTAGCTGCCTCCCCGCGCGACTGCCGGCCGCGCGCCCCAAACGTCTGCGCGGCGGCCGAAGGGCCGCCGTTCCGAAAGTGAGGCACCGCACTGGCGTCCACGGGGGACCTCCCGTTTTACGCGGCTGACGACACTCGACTTCACCCGGCAATTCTTGCCGGGTGTATGGTTAGCAAAGGGTTAACGAGGGGGCGGCAGGAGGTCAGACCGGGGTGTTTCGGCCTTCCGGGTCGTCATTCCGGGGCGGTGCGAAGCACCGAACCCGGAATCTCGAGATTCCGGGTCTGGTCCTGCGGACCGTCCCGGAATGACGGGGTAGGTGGCAAAGCTACTTCGCCTTCTCCATCTTCGTCACCGTGTAGCCCGAAGCCGCCTCCTCGGCTTCGAAGGTGACCTTGTCGCCGACCTTCACCTGCTTGAGCAAAGCCGGGTCCTTGACGCGGTAGACCATGGTCATGGGTTCATCCATGCCGAGGCTCTTGGCCGGCCCGTGCTTGAGCGTGATCTTGCCGGCGCTCTCGTCGATCTTCTTGACCTCGCCGCTGATCGAGGCGCCTGGCGCCGCGGCGGCACCGAAGGTCAGGCCGAGCGTCAGCGCGAGCGCGGCGGCGATGCGGGTGATCGATTTCATGGCTCTCTCCATTGCTTCACTTGACGGTGACGTGGCCGACCATGCCGTAGTCGCGATGGTCCGGGATCAGGCAGGAAAATTCGAACGTGCCGGCCTTGCTGAACTTCCAGAGGATCTCGGCGGTCTTGCTCGGGGCGAGCCGGACCCCGTTCGGGTCGTCGTGCTCCATGTGCGGATGTTTCTTCATCACCTCGGCGTGCTCGAGGTTCTCCTTGGTGGTGG
Source organism: Bradyrhizobium diazoefficiens USDA 110 (assembly GCF_000011365.1). Classification (GTDB taxonomy): domain Bacteria; phylum Pseudomonadota; class Alphaproteobacteria; order Rhizobiales; family Xanthobacteraceae; genus Bradyrhizobium; species Bradyrhizobium diazoefficiens. Next base: position 2,387,301 of record NC_004463.1, read on the forward strand.
CGAGCAGGAATTCGTGGTCTTCCTTGCCGCTATTGCGCAGCACGAAGCGGATCTGTTCGCCGCGTTCGACCGTGATGTTCGACGGCTCGTAGGACATCTCGCTCATCGCGATCTCGACGGTACGTGCCGGCTTCTTGGGATCGCCGGGCTCGCCGGCCGAAAAGGTCTCATGACCGTGCTGGTCATGAGCAATGGCCGGCGCGATCGAAAGCGCAGCCAGCGCGAGGGCGAGTTTGATCGTCTTCATCTTGTTCTCCAGTTGGTGGTTCATCGAAACGCTCACATCTTCATGTTCTTCATCGGCGGCGTGCCGCCTTGCTGCCGCGCCGGTTCCGCGGCCGGCGGCGTCACTTCGTAGGCGACGGTGCCTTGCGGGAATTTGTACGGGCCGGGATCGCGGTAATCGTCGCGCGCGAGGTCCTCGCGGATCTTCATCACCGTGAACATGCCGCCCATCTCGATCGGGCCGAACTGGCCGGTGCCGGTCATCATCGGCAGCGTGTTGTCGGGCGCGGGCATCTCCATGTTGCCCATCGCCATGCCGGTCGAGCCCATCGCCATGCTGTCTGGTGCGAGCTTGCCGACGGCCTTGGCAAGATCCTTGCGCGACACGCCAATGAGGGTGCGCACCTCGTGTCCCATTGCGTTCATGGTGTGATGCGACTTGTGGCAGTGGAACGCCCAGTCGCCGGGATTGTCGGCGAGCACGTCGAACACCCGCACAGCGCCGACGGGGACGTCGGTGGTCGTCTCGGGAATCTGCGCGCTCTCCGGAATCCAGCCGCCGTCGGTGCAGGTCACCGCGAAGCTGTGGCCGTGCAGATGGATCGGATGGTTGGTCATGCTGAGATTGCCGATGCGCACGCGCACCTTGTCGCCGAGCCGCACCGGCAGCGGATCGATCCCCGGAAACACCCGCGAATTCCAGGTCCACATGTTGAAGTCGGTCATCTCGTTGACCCGCGGCAGGTAGCTGCCGGGATCGACGCGATAGGTGCTCATCACGAAGACATAGTCGCGGTCGACGGGCCGGAAATTCGGGTCGCGCGGATGCACGACGACCATGCCCATCATGCCCATAGCCATCTGCACCATCTCGTCGGAATGCGGGTGGTACATGAAGGTCCCGCTCTTCTTCATCTCGAACTCGTAGACGAAGGTCTTGCCCGGATCGATGTGCGGCTGATTCAGCCCGCCGACGCCGTCCATGCCGCTCGGCACGATCATGCCGTGCCAGTGAACGGTGGTGTATTCGGGCAATTTGTTGGTGACGAAGATGCGGACCTTGTCGCCCTCGACGGCCTCGATGGTCGGGCCCGGCGACTGGCCGTTATAGCCCCACAGGTTCACCTTCATGCCTTCGGCGAACTCGCGCACCACGGGTTCGGCGACGAGGTGGAATTCCTTCCAGTCACCGTTCATGCGGAACGGCAGCGACCAGCCGTTCAGCGTGACCACGGGGCGATAGTCCGGGCCGCTGATCGGATGCAGCGGCGGCTGCATCACCACCTTGTCCATAGTGGGCGCTTCCGGAATCGACGCAGCCTGGACGCGGCCGCTGATGGCCGACGCGCTGGCAAGCGCGGCAGTGCCCAAGAATCCTCGGCGGGAATACATGCTGGCCTCCATCTCAGTGGTCGCCGTCGGCAGACGCTGCCGCGGCGATGGTGGTTGACGTGTCGCCGCCGGAAGCAGGCGAACCGCCGCCGTTGACGGCGGTCTGCAAGTCGGACTGGGCGAGGAAGAATCTTTGCCTGGCATCGATGGCGCCGCGCAGCGACGCCAGGCGCTGCCGCGCCTCGGTGAGCAACGCAAAAATGTCGACCTGCATGCTGGAGAAGCGGAGCTGCATCTCCTCGGTGATGATTTTGCGCAGGGGGATGATCTCGCGCTGGTAATGACTGGCGATATCGTAGGTGGACCGGTAGGTCCGGTAGGCATCGCGCGCCTCGGAGCGAACGTTCACGGCACGCTCGGTCAGGCGATTGAAGGCGAGATTGTAGGTCTCCGCCGCCTGCCGCACGCGCACCTCGCCGCCGTCGAAGATCGGGATCTGGAACTGCACGTCAAAACCGCGTTCGCGGAACGGCGCCCCTTCCGGATCCTGGGTGCGGCGCGAGATGCCGGCGAGATCGAGCAGCGTCACGAAGCGCGTCGCCTCGGTGAGATTGAGCGATTTGGCCAGCGCCGTCAGCTCGAGCCGCGCGATCTGCAAGTCGATGCGATGAGCGACCGCGTCGGCCTCGATCGAAGGCAGCGCTTGTGGCCGGCGCGGCAATGGCGGCAACTGGTTGGGCAGACGGAAATCGAGGCCGTCGTCCCATAGTCCCATCAGGCGCGCGAGCCTTTCGCGCGTGCTCGTCGCGGCCTGCCGTGCGGTCGCGAGGTCGGCGGTGGTCTCGGCGTAGAACACCTGTTCGCGGGCTTGGTCGAGCTTGTTGATCGAGCCGGTTTCGCCGAGCTTGACGGCGAGTTGGGCCGTCGATTCCGCCGTCGCTTTCGCGTCCGTCAGCAGCACCGCCAGCTCGTTGCAGGTGACCGCGCGGACATAGGCGCGGCGCACGTCGGCCGCGAGCCGCAACGTCGCCAGTGCCGCGCGCAATTGGGCCTGGCGGAAGCGGTCGCGCGCGATGTCGGAGCGGAACGGCAGGGTCGCCAGCGCGAGGATGTCACCGACCACCTGGCGCTCGATCTCGTTCGCGCCATTGCCCGATATCCGCGAGATCGAGAACACGGGATTGGGCGGCAGGCTTTGCTCCACCAGCTCGGTTTCGGCCAGCGCCAGCTCGTTGTAAGCGGCTTGCAGCCCCTTGTTGTTGAGCAGCGCGATCTGCACGGCGGTCTCGGCGGTCAGCGTGCGCGCCAGCAACCGGTGGACGGTCGCGTTGACAGCCTCGGCGCCTTCTGCCGATCGGACGAAGGCGACGTCCTTGTTGATGGTCTGGCTGGCGAGGTCCGAGACCGTCGTCATGCCGCCGTCCGGCGAGAACGCCATGCAGCCGGAGAGTCCGAACGCGGTGAGCATGAGCAGGCCCCGCGCAAAATGCTGTGTCATGGCGGGTTCCTAGCGGTCTTGCTTCGGCTGCGGCGCGACGGCGTCGTTGCGGTCGCGCCACGGCGCCGGCGTCGCAGGCCGCAGGCTGGTATAGGGCGCGACGGTCGACCGATAACTGGCGCGTGCGACCTTTGCCGAGGGATCGGCAGGATCGGCGTCGGCCACTTGCGTGGTGGCCGGCATGCAGCCGGCCAGCGCGAACGCAATCACGGCCAGCAGCGGCCAGCCAAATAGAAAGAGTCGTCCACGCACCGCGGATGCGGCGCCGGACTTCGCCCCGGAAAGGGTAAGCATGATTCATCCCTGAACTGTCGTGAGACCGCAGGCCCGCGCGCGCAGACGCGCGCTGGCCCTGACGTCATCGTGTCAGATCAGGCGATGGGGGGACGGTAGAGCAGGGGCGGCGCCTCGCTACGCAGGCTGGCCACGATCTCGGGCGCGCAGGCGGAGATGGGCTGAAGCGGCTTGGCGACGACGGGCAGATCGGCCGGCAGCGCACTCACGCACATCATCGCGCAGCACGGGCCGACTGTTCCCTTGCCGTCATGATGATGCGGAGCAGGCGCGTCCTGCGCCGCGGTCTGGGGATGCGCATGCGGTCCGGCGTGGTCATGCGAAGCGCCGTCATGCATGTGGCCGGCTGGCGTCTGATGATGCACCGGCACGACGTCGGCGAGGAGCGCGTCGTCGAGGCACGGCGCCGGACCATTGCCCCAGGCAAGGCTTGCGGCCGGCGCGAGCACGCAGAACAGATAGGCGAGGGCGATGATCCGCCCCACCCTGATCCGCATCGATCGTGTCAATCGCAACAGCATTCCGCCGATAGGCTCCTCGCGCGGCAGTCTTGCACACGCAGATTGCAAACTAATGGCAAAACGCGCATCCGCCAAGCTTCTTCTTACCGCAGTGCACCGCGCATGCCCAATATCACGCCACGAAGCTTGACCGTGTTCCGATCCGCGGGCCATGGTCCGGCCCGTGCACGCCCCAAATCATCCAGGACATACATCAGACTCCTTCAGCCCTGATTCCCGTCAGGCCTGGGTGCGGCTTGTCATTGCGCTTCTGATCGGATCGATCGGAGGCGTCGGCATGTGGGCGATCGTGGTCATGATTCCCGCGGTCCAGGCCGAATTCGCAGCGACGCGCGGCGCGGTGTCGCTGGCCTTCACCCTCATGATGTTCGGCTTCGGGCTTGGCGGCGTGATCGCCGGCAAGATCACCGACCGATTCGGCATCGTGCCGGCGATGGCGATCAGCATCGCCTTCCTCGGCGTCGCCAATGTGCTCGCGGGCCTGTCTGGTCAACTCTGGCAGTTCGTGGCGGCGTATTTCCTGATCGGGCTCGGCACCTCGGCGACCTTCGCGCCGCTGATGGCGGAGGCTTCGCACTGGTTCGAGCGCTATCGCGGGCTGGCCGTGACCATCGTCGCGAGCGGCAATTACGTCGCCGGCACAATGTGGCCGCCGCTGGTGAATTGGGGCCTGCAGACGATCGGCTGGCGCATGACCCATATCGGCATCGGTCTCGTCTGCGTGGGCTTGATGACGATCCTGGTGCTGGTCCTACGCGCGCAGATGGGCGGCAACAAGGTTCGCGATCATGCCAATGCACCGCCGCCGCGGGTCGATCTCAAGCTCTCGACCAATACGCTGACGGTGCTGCTCTCGATCGCCAGCATCTCCTGCTGCGTCGCCATGGCGATGCCGCAGGTGCATATCGTCGCCTATTGCGGCGATCTCGGTTATGGCGTGGCGCGCGGCGCCGAGATGCTGTCTTTGATGATGGCCTGCGGCATCGTCAGCCGCATCGGCTCGGGCTTCCTTGCCGACAAGATCGGCGGCGTCCGCACGCTGCTGGTCGGGTCGCTGGCGCAGGGCTTTGCGCTGGTGTTCTACCTGTTCTTCGACAGCCTCGCCTCGCTCTACCTGATCTCCGCGATGTTCGGACTGTTTCAGGGCGGCATCGTGCCGAGCTACGCCATCATCGTGCGCGAGGCGATGCCGGCTGGCGAGGCGGCGACCCGTGTCGGCATCGTGATCTTCGCCTCGGTGTTCGGCATGTCGTTTGGCGGCTGGGTGTCGGGCGTCATCTTCGATGCCACCGGCTCGTATGCCGCGGCGTTCGCAAACGGCGTGGCCTGGAACGCGCTGAATATAGGCATCGTCCTGACCTTGCTGATCCGCTCGCGGATGAATTCGGTCAAGGCAAGACCGGGTTTCGCGACCTAAACCGCCTGTCCCGCCTTCAGCAGCGAGCAGCCGGTGATCTTGTAACTGCCATCGGCCTGCTGCTCGAGCGTGTAGAGCGCCTCCCAGGCCTCGCCATTGGCGTCGACGATGTGGACGCGCTGGGCGATCCAGTTGCCTTCGGTCTTGCTGTCGCCGAACTCGAAACTCTTGTGGCGGTAGACCGGCGCGTAGCCGTTTTGCACCATGGACATGAAGATGTCGGGCGCCGGAAAGATCTCCTTGATTGCCGGTGCGGCATAGGAATAGGCGGCCGTGGCATCGTCGCGGACGAACGCCTGCTCCTGGGCGCGGATGATGCCTTGTGCCGCGGCGATGTCGTCGGCCAGTGCGCAGAACGGGCTGAGAGCAACAGCGAGAAGGAGAAGCAAGGCTGCGACGCGCACGACAGGCTCCGCGTTGATATCCCGGCGGCCTTGATCCTAGCACGATTTTGCAGAACGCGGGACGCGCTATCGCTTCCGCTTGGGCGCCGGCGTCGCGGGCTTGGCGGCGGAGCGCGCCTTGGCCTTCGCGCCGGGCTGCACGCGCAGCCCGTCGACGAACACGTCGAGCATGCGCAGCACCGAGGATTGCCAGCCGGGCTGGTCGTGCATGTAGCACATGCCGATCAGAGCCCTGAGCAGGTCTTCCGGGCTGACATCGGCACGCATCTCGCCGGCCGCGACGGCGCGGTCGAGCAGCGAGCCGATCGCCTTGGTCAGCCGGTCCATCGAGAAGGCCGCAAGTTCCGACGAGCTCTGGAACGTCAGCGCCAGCGCCGCCGACATGCCTTTTTTCGTGGCCACGAATTCGACCCCGGAACGTAGCCAGCGGCGCAGCGCGTCGACCGAGTCCTTCGCATTCTTCAACTGCTCGGCAAGCTCGCTGAGCTGCTCGACTTCGCGCCGGTATACCGCCTCGAACAGATCCTCGCGCGTCGGGAAATGCCGGTAGAGCGTGCCGATGCCGACGCCGGCGCGTTTCGCCACGGCCTCCAGGCTCGCCTCCGGACCGCCCGCGTTGAACACGGCCTTGGCCGCCTCGAGCACGCGCTCGCGATTGCGCACGGCATCGGCGCGGGGCTTTCGGGTCTGGTCGGTGTGGTCGTCCATGCCGGCAATGTAGATCACGAATTGGTTAGATTGAACCCTTGGCTAGCTGCATCGCGTTGTCTGCGCATGGGCTTTTGACGAATTCCAAATATTTTTCGGCGGCCCTTGTTAAGCGGAGGGTGCCTCCGTATCTTCGCTGGGATGTTGCCCGGCTTCGTCCGGTCAACGCTGGAATCGACGGCGGCCACGGCGGTGGCGCGCCGCGCGATCACTCATGTCCATATCTGATCGGAGCCTTGTATGAACCACTCCATCAGCCTCACCGTGAACGGTGCGCGGCGCGACTTCGTCCTCGACGATCCGCGCGTCACGCTGCTCGATCTCCTGCGTGAGCGCCTCCATCTGACCGGAACCAAGAAGGGATGCGACCGCGGCCAGTGCGGCGCCTGCACCATTCTCGTCGACGGCAAACGCATCAATTCCTGCCTCGCGCTCGCCGTCAGCCATGACGGCGCCGACATCCTCACTATCGAGGGCGTCGCGCGCGGCGACCAGCTTCACCCCGTGCAGGCCGCCTTCATTGCCCATGACGGATTTCAGTGCGGCTTTTGCACGCCCGGCCAGATCATGAGCGCGATCGGCATGATGCGCGAGGCCCAGGCCGGCGACGATCCCGAACGCATCCGCGAATGCATGAGCGGCAATCTCTGCCGCTGCGGCGCCTATGCCGGCATCGTCGATGCCGTGCGCGAGGCGCAAGAACGCATGGACGAATCCAATCAGAGGCGCTCCGCATGAAGCCGTTCGATTATGTCAGGCCGGCCACGGTTACTGAAGCCGTTGCCGCCGCCGGCCAGCCGGGCGCTGCCTATCTCGCCGCCGGCACCAATCTGCTCGATCTGATGAAGGGGGGCGTGAGTCGTCCGGATCGCCTGGTCGATGTCACGCATCTCGAAGGGCTCGACGCAATCGAGCATCTCGCCGACGGGTCGCTGCGTATCGGCGCGCTGGTGAGCAACGCCGATCTTGCGCATGACCCGGATTTTGCAAAGGCCTATCCGGCCGTCGCCGAAGCGCTACTCTCCGGGGCTTCGGCGCAACTGCGCAACGCTGCGACCGTCGGCGGCAATCTGCTGCAACGGACGCGCTGCGCATATTTCTACGACACCGCCAGCCGCTGCAACAAGCGCGAGGCGGGCAGTGGCTGCGACGCCCGCGACGGCGAGAACCGCACCCATGCCGTGCTCGGCTGGAGCGAGAGCTGCATCGCCACGCATCCCTCGGACTTCTGCGTGCCCCTGGTCGCACTTGACGCCATCGTCGAGATCGAGGGCAGGAGCGGCCGTCGCGAGATCGCACTGGACGAACTGCATCGCCTGCCCGGCGATACGCCTCAGCGCGAGGCCGCGCTCGAACCCGGCGACCTGATTGTCGCGGTGCGCCTGCCGGCTGCGGCGCGCAGCTTTGCGGCGCATGCGCGCTACCTCAAGGTTCGTGAGCGCACATCTTACGCCTTTGCCGTCGTCTCGGCCGCCGCTGCGTTGCAGATCGAGAACGGCAAGATCAGGGAGGCGCGGCTCGCGCTCGGCGGCGTTGCCGCAAAGCCCTGGCGTGCCCGCGCAGCGGAAGACGTGCTCAAGGGTGTCGCGCCCACGGCCGACGCCTTCCAGGAAGCCGCCTGGCGTGCGCTCACCGACGCAAAGCCGTCCGGCGACAACGCCTTCAAGATCGAGCTCGCCCGCCGCATCGTCGTGCGCGCGTTGACTCTCGCCGCCGCCGGTACGCCGGCGCGCCTGCCGGCGCTGCCGGCCTCTCCCTTTGCCTCGACCTCCGGAGCCATCCATGCCTGAGCTCAATCTCACCAGCGCTCCCGCCCATCTGCGCCACGGCTCGAGCATCGGCCAGCCTCTGACCCGGCGCGACGGCCTCCTCAAGGTCAAGGGTCAGGCGACTTATGCGGCCGACAATCATCCGCCCGGGATGCTGTTTGCGGTGATGGCGGTCTCGAGCATTGCGCGCGGCCGCGTGGTCTCGCTCGATGTCTCTGCTGCCAAGCGCCATCCCGGCGTCGTCGACGTCATGACACCAGACCACAAGCCGCCACTCGCGATCGACCCCGAGATCAAGACCAACCCGTTCGTGTTCCGGATGGAGGTGCTGCAGAGCGACGAGGTCCGCTACGCCAACCAGCCGATCGCCGTCGTGATCGCCGAGACGCTGGAAGCGGCAACGGAAGGCGCGGTGCTGCTGGCGCCGCGCTATGAGGCGCTGCCTGCGCTCGTCGGCCTCGATGCCGGCGAGAGCTACGTGCCGCCCGTCGTCGGCGTCGGCAATCCCACGGAAAGCCACCGCGGCGATGTCGAGGCGGGCCTTGCCTCGGCCGAGAAGCAGATCGATGCGGTCTACGAGACGCCGCCGCAATATCACAATGCCATGGAGCCGCATGCGATCGTGGCCAGCTGGGACGGGGACAATCTGTCGGTCGACATGCCGACCCAGGGCCTGATGCTCTCGCTCGGGCGCATCGCCGAGCTGTTCGGCATTGCGCCTGACAAGATCCACATCCGCAGTCCGTTCCTCGGTGGCGGTTTCGGCTCCAAGGGGCTGATGTCCGGCCCGCCGACCCTCGGCATCATGGCTGCCAAGCTCGTCGGCCGGCCGGTGAAGCTCGTGCTGCGCCGTGAGCAGATGTATGGCCCGGTCGGCCATCGCGCACCGACCCGCCAGCGGCTGCGCATCGGCGCCGACGGCGAGGGGCGCCTGACCGCGCTCGATCACCATGCGCGGACCGTGTCGAGCACGTTCGACGATTTCTACGAGCCCGCCGCCGATGCCTCGCACACGCTCTATGCGGCGCCTGCGATCCGCACCTCGCACGATGCCGTGCGCGTCAACACCGGTACGCCGCTGTTCATGCGCGCGCCGGGCGAGGCGACCGGTTCGATTGCGCTCGAGAGTGCGATCGACGAGATGGCCTGGGCCTGCGGCATCGATCCGCTCGCCTTCCGTCTGAAGAACTACGCCGAGGTCGAGCCGATCACGGGAAAGCCGTTCTCATCCAAGGCGCTGCGTGCCTGCTACGCGCAGGGCGCCGCGCGCTTCGGCTGGGCCAAGCGCTCGCTCCAGCCGCGGCAGATGCGCGACGATGCCGGTCTTCTGGTCGGCTGGGGCATGGGCACCGCGACCTTCCCGGCGCTGATGTTCCAGGCGGAAGCGCGTGCCGCGCTCCGCCGCGACGGCACCGGTGCAATGGAGATCGGCGCGCATGACATGGGGCAGGGCGCCTGGACGGCACTCGCCCAGATCGCAGCCGACGGTCTCGGCCTCGATATCGATCGCGTCACGTTCAAGGCCGGAACGTCCGACCTACCCGACGCCGGCATCGCCGGCGGCTCGGCGCACACGGCGACCGCGGGCGCTGCGATCCACAGCGCCGGCGCGGCCGTAATTGCTAAGCTCGCCGCTCTCGCCACCGGCGACGAGCGCTCGCCGCTGTTCGGCGCCGGCAATGCCGGCGTGGTCGCGCGCGACGGAAAGCTGTTCCGGCGTGACGACGAGAGTCGCGGCGAGAGCTATGCCGAGATCCTCGCGCGTGCCGGTGTCGCGGAGGTCGAGGCGCGTGGCACCGGCGCGCCAAATCCTGCGGCGATGGAGGAGTATGCCATGCACGCCCATGGCGCGGTGTTCGCGGAGGTGAAGGTCGATCCCGAGCTCGGCCAGGTCCGCGTCACGCGCATGGTCGGCGCCTTCGCGGCGGGGCGCATCGTCAATCCGCATCTCGTGAAGAGCCAGCTGTTCGGCGGCATGATCTGGGGGATGTCCTTCGCGCTGCACGAGGAGGCCATCACCGACCGCCGCAGCGGCCGGATCATGAATGCCAATCTCGGCGAGTACCACATCCCCGTGAATGCCGACGTGCCGCCGCTCGACGTCATTACTGTCGAGGAGCACGACCCGCATGTGAATGCGCTCGGGATCAAGGGCGTCGGCGAGATCGGCATCACCGGCAGTGCGGGCGCGGTCGCCAACGCCGTCTGGCACGCGACCGGGGTGCGCGTGCGCCGCTTCCCGATCCGGATCGAGGAATTGCTGACGCAGTCTTGAGCGCTGCGGCGATGTCAACGAGAGCCGGGCGGAGAATCGCCGCGCGGCTCTCGCCCCGCGTCGAAGCGTCAGTTCATCTTCCGCCGGAGGGCCTTGATCGCCTCTCTCTGCGTCTCGATGTATGCGGCGATGGCCTCGCGCAGCTCGCGCGAGTGGAGCTTGTCGGCATCGCGCCGAACTTCGTCGAGCGCGGCTTCTGCATTGGCGAGCGTGATCTTCATCGGCGAGCCCTGTTACGAAGCGGCCCCGGAGTGCCTAGGAGTCCGGGGCCATAACCTCAGCACCTCTGCGCCAGGCTGCTCGGCTACGGTTCGTAATATATAGAGGTTCGGCTCGCGGAAATTGAGATGGCTCAAGCTCCGTAGGAAACCGGTGGCTCCGTAAGATCCCGGAGGAATTTGATCGGCGTCAAAACGTCGGCGGCGTACACGCCGAGATCACTTCGCACGGCTTGCCGCCGACGCAGCGGAAGCGATGCGGGCGGCGGCTCTCGAAATAATAGGCATCGCCGGGATTGAGGATGCGGCGCTCGTCCTCGACGGTGACTTCGAGCTTGCCTGAAATCACGATGCCGCCTTCCTCGCCGTCATGGACGAGATGCACGCGTCCGGTGTCGCTGCCGGGCTCGTAGCGCTCCTTCAGAATCTGCAGGCTGCGGCCGAACAGATTGTCGCCGACTTGCCGATACGAGATCGGCTTCTTGCCGACCTCGGTCAGCTCTTCGGCGCGATAGAAGATCTTGCGCCGGCTCTCCGGCTCCAGTGCGAAGAACTCGGCGAGCCCCATCGGGATGCCGTCGAGGATGCGCTTGAGCGCGCCGACCGACGGGTTCATCTGGTTGGATTCGATCAGCGAAATCGTCGAATTGGTGACGCCGGCGCGCTTGGCAAGCTCGCGCTGCGACAGCTTCTGGCGCGCCCGGATGAATCGCAGCCGTCCACCGATGTCGACGCTCATGCCCCTGGTCCCTGTTGCAGGTGTTGCGGATCGCGCAAATATGGACCAGCGGCCCCAGTGAAATCAATGGCTTGCAGGTTACCAGAAAAGGACTTGTTGCGCCTTGGAAGCCGTGCCTCTGCTATCCCGTCAGCAAAGGAGCGCGGCCGTGACCCTTCATCAGATTCCGAACACTATCAAGACCGACTCGTTCTGGATGCCGTTCACGGCCAACCGGCAGTTCAAGAAGGCGCCGCGCCTGTTCTCCTCGGCCGAGGGCATGCACTACACCACCGTCGACGGCCGCAAGGTGATCGACGGCTCCGCTGGCCTCTGGTGCGTCAATGCCGGCCACGGCCGCAAGCAGATCGCCGCCGCCGTCGAGCGGCAGCTGATGACGCTGGACTTCGCGCCCACGTTCCAGATGGGCCATCCGCTGGCGTTCGATTTCGCCGAGCGGCTCGCCGAGATCGCGCCGAAGGGCCTCGACCGGATCTTCTTCACCAATTCCGGCTCCGAGTCGGTGGACACCGCGCTCAAGATCGCGCTCGCCTATCATCGCGCCACCGGCCAGTCGAGCCGCACCCGCCTGATCGGCCGTGAGCGTGGTTATCACGGCGTCGGCTTCGGCGGCACGTCGGTCGGCGGCATGGTCGCCAACCGCCGCGCCTTCGCGACCCTGCTGCCGGGCGTCGACCATATCCGCCACACCCACGATCTCAGCCGCAACGCCTTCGCCAAGGATCAGCCGGAGCATGGTGCCGAGCTCGCCGACGATCTCGAGCGCCTGGTTGGCCTGCACGGCGCCGAGACGATCGCCGCCGTCATCGTCGAGCCGGTGCCGGGTTCGACCGCGGTGCTGCCGCCGCCGAAGGGCTATCTGCAGCGCCTGCGCGAGATCTGCGACAAGCACGGCATCCTGCTGATCTTCGACGAGGTCATCACCGGCTTCGGCCGCCTCGGCACGCCGTTCGCCGCCAACTTCTTCGGCGTCACGCCGGACCTGATGACGACGGCCAAGGGCATCACCAACGGCACCATTCCCTGCGGCGCGGTGTTCGCGAGCCGCAAGGTGCACGACGGGATGATGGTCGGCCCCGAGAACCAGATGGAGCTGTTCCACGGCTACACCTATTCGGCGCATCCGACGGCCTGCGCCGCCGGCATCGCGACGCTCGACATCTACAAGGACGAAGGCCTGCTCACGCGCGGTGCGTCGATCGCCGAATACTGGCGCGATGCGCTGCATTCGCTGAAGGGCCTGCCGAACGTCGTCGACATCCGCAATTGCGGCCTGATGGGCGCGGTCGAGCTGGCGCCGCGCGCCGGCGTGGTCGGTGCGCGCGGTTACGACGTGATGGTCGACTGCTTCAACACCGGCCTCTATTTGCGCATGAGCGGCGATAGCTTCGCGATGTCGCCTCCGCTCATCGTCGAGAAGAGCCATATCGACCAGATGGTCTCGATCCTCGGCGACGCCATCAAGAAGGTGGCCTGATAATTGCTCTCGCCGTTGCGAAAGTTCTTCTTGCAGCGGCGAGCGTGATGCCGCGGGAGTTTGACGAAGCGTGAAAGTTCTGATCCTCGGCAGCGGTGTCATCGGTGTCACCTCTGCCTACTACCTTGCGGGTGCTGGCCATGACGTGACGGTCGTCGACCGTCAACCGGAGCCGGCACTGGAGACCTCTTTCGCCAATGCCGGCGAGGTGTCGCCCGGCTATTCCTCGCCTTGGGCTGGGCCCGGCGTGCCGGTGAAGGCGGTCAAGTGGCTCTTGATGAAGCACGGCCCGCTGGTGATCCGGCCGAAGCTCGATCCGGTGATGTGGGTCTGGCTGCTCAAGATGCTGCGCAACTGCACCAGCGCGCGCTACGCGGTCAACAAGAGCCGGATGATCCCGATCGCGGAATACAGCCGCGACTGCCTGCGCGACCTGCGCCGCGACATCGGCATTCAATATGACGAGCGCTCGCAGGGCACGCTCCAGCTGTTCCGCCACCAGGCGCAGCTCGACGGCACCGGCGAAGACATCGCCGTGCTCAAGCAATATGGCGTGCCCTTCGAGGTGCTGGGCCGCGAAGGCTGCATCGCGGTCGAGCCGGCGCTCGCCGGCGTGAAGGAGAAGTTCGCCGGCGGACTTCGCCTGCCGCAGGACGAGACCGGCGACTGCCACATGTTCACGCAGGCGCTGGCCAAGCATGCCCAGGCGCTCGGCGTGCGCTTCATGTTCAATACCGGCATCGACCGCATCGTCACCGACGGCGCACGCGTCAGTGGCGTCGTGACCAGCGCCGGCGTGTTGCAGGCCGACGCCTACGTCCTGGCGCTCGGAAGCTGGTCGTCGCGGCTGGTTGCGCCGCTCGGCATTTCGCTGCCGGTCTATCCGGTGAAGGGATATTCGATCACGGTGCCGATCAAGGATGCCTCGGGCGCGCCGGAATCGACCGTGATGGACGAGAGCTACAAGGTCGCGATCACGCGCCTCGGCAATCGCATCCGCGTCGGCGGCACTGCCGAAATCTCGGGCTTCTCGAGCAAGCTCTATGACGCCCGCCGCGCCACGCTGGATCACTCCTTGACTGATCTGTTCCCGCGCGGCGGCGATCTGTCCAAGGCGACGTTCTGGAGCGGCCTGCGTCCGATGACGCCGGACGGCCCGCCCGTGATCGGCCCGACGCAATACGCCAATCTCCACCTCAACACCGGACACGGCACGCTCGGCTGGACCATGTCCTGCGGTTCGGGACGGGTGCTCGCGGACATGCTGTCAGGCAAGAAGCCGGAGGTCGACGTCAGCGCGCTGACGGTGGATCGGTACGCGCACCGGTTCGGGTGATTGACGCTGTCATTCCGGGTCGATGCGAAGCATCGAATCCGGAATCTCGAGATTCCGGGTTCGCCTCTTCGAGGCGCCCCGGAATGACGGCAATTGACTACCCCGCCCCCGTCACGCAATTCACCCACAGCACCACGGCCTTGGCATCCTGCGCCGGATTGGAAAACCGGTGCGGCCGGCGGCTGGCGAAGCGAAAGCTGTCGCCCGTCTTCAGCGACCACGTCTCGCTGTCCACCGTCAGCATCATCTCGCCATCAAGCACGAGGCCGGCTTCCTCGCCGTCGTGGGTGTAGAGCTCGTCGCCCGCGGAGCCGCCGGGATCGATGTGCACCAGGAACAGGTTGAGCCGGTTGTCGCTGCCCGCGGCGCTCAGCAATTGCTTCGAAATTCCGCTGCGCCAGAGTTTCAGTTCCGGCCGCTGAAGCCCGCGCGTCACCACCTGGTCGGAGGCACCGTCGGCACTTGGGTTCGAACCGAACAAAGCCGCCATGCCGACGCCGAGCACGTCGGAGAGCGTTGCCAGCGCGCGCAGCGACGGCGACGACAGGCCGCGCTCGATCTGGCTGAGGAAGCCGATCGACAGGCCGGTGCGCGCGGCGACCGTTTCCAGCGAGAATTGCCTGACGCGCCTGATATCGCGGATGCGGCGGCCGACCGCGACGTCCATCGCGGGCTCGGCCGGCTTGGTCATCGCCTTGGCCGGCACCGTCTTGGCCTTCAGCTTCCTGGCCGGCTTTGCGGCGGCCGGTTTGCGCATTCTTTTGCCACCGCTCACGTCAAGCCGCTTCCTTCATGTGCATGAAAACCACTTGCATCACCTGCGAAAGTGTGACCAAATTTTCATATTGGTGAAAATAGGCCGAAACGGCTTGGCCCGCAACGTCTGCGATCAAGACATCTGCGAGCGCCGCTAGCGGCCGGACCCAAAGGGGGATGCGATGGCGTTGAAGCGTTTTGTCCAGGCCGCAGTCGCGGCGCTCGCGATTGCCGGAGTCGTGCCGGCCTCCGCGCAGCAGGTGCTGAAGGTCGGCTCGACGCCGACGGGCATTCCCTTCACCTTCCTCGACACCAAGACCAATACCATCCAGGGCATCATGGTCGATCTCATCACCGAGATCGGCAAGGACGCCGGCCTCAACGTGCAGATCGAGCCGATGTCGTTCTCCGCGCTGATCCCGTCGCTGACCTCGAGCAAGATCGACATCATTGCGGCCGCGATGTTCATCACGGCGCCGCGCAAGGAGGTCGTCGACTTCTCCGACCCGATCTACACTTATGGCGAAGGTCTGGTGGTGCCGAAGAACGACACCAAGGCCTATGCCACGCAGGACGACCTGAAGGGCGAGACGGTCGGCGCCCAGGTCGGCACCGCCTTCGTCGACGCGTTGAAGAAGTCCGGCCTGTTCGCCGACGTCAAGGCCTACGACACCATTCCCGACATCCTGCGCGACGTGAACACCGGCCGTCTCAAGGCCGGCTACGCCGACTATCCGATCCTCGCCTACAACCTGAAGCAGGGCGGCTTCCCCGAGGTGCGGCTCGTCGACAGCTACAAGCCGGTCACGGTCGGCTCGGTCGGCATCGGCGTGCGCAAGGGCGACAGCGCGCTGCTCGGCAAGATCAACGCCTCGCTGGCCAAGCTCAAGGCCAACGGCACCATCGACAAGATCCTCGAAAAATGGGGCCAGAAAGCCCAGGGCTGATGGTTAGAGGCTGATCGAAGGCTGCCCGATGAAAGGCTTTTGGCACGACGCTGCCGAGTTCTTCCCGATCCTGATGAGCGGCGTCGCGCTGACGATCGTCGTCACCATCGGCTCGCTGCTGCTCTCGACGGTGCTCGGCCTGATCTGGGCGATGATGCGGGTCTCCGGCATCAAGGTCCTGTCGATGCTCAGCGCCAGCCTGATCAACGTGATCCGCGGCATCCCGATCATCGTGCTCCTGTTCTACCTCTACTTCGTGATGCCCGATCTCGGTGTCACGCTGTCGGCCTTGCAGGCCGCCATCCTCGGGCTCGGCATCGCCTATTCGGCCTACCAGGCGGAAAACTTCCGCGCCGGCATCGAGGCGATCGACAAGGGCCAGATCGAGGCGGCGCAGTCGATCGGCATGGGCTGGTGGCTCACCATGCGCCGCGTGGTGCTGCCGCAGGCGGTGCGCATCGTGCTACCTCCCTACGGCAACGTCATGATCATGATGCTGAAGGATTCGTCGCAGGCCTCGACCATCACGGTCGCCGAGCTTGCGCTGCAGGGCAAGCTGATCGCGTCCTCGACCTTCAAGAACACCAGCGTGTTCACGCTGGTGGCGCTGATGTACCTGACCATGAGCATTCCGCTGATCCTGCTGGTCCGTCACTTCGAAAAGCGGGCGGGCAAGAAATGATCGAGCTCACCGACGTTCACAAGAGTTTCGGCAAGGTCGAGGTGCTCAAGGGCATCACGGCGAAGGTCGAGAAGGGCGAGGTGGTCTGCATCGTCGGCCCGTCCGGCTCCGGCAAGTCGACCATCCTGCGCTGTATCAATGGGCTGGAAAGCTACGATCGCGGCGAGATCAATGTCGAAGGATTGAAGGTCGACCGCGATGCGCCGTCGATCGTGAACGTCCGCACCCAGGTCTCGATGGTGTTCCAGCGCTTCAACCTGTTTCCGCATCGCACGGTGCTGGAGAACGTGGTCGAGGGCCCGCTCTACGTGAAGAAGGAGGCGCGTGCGCAAGTGCTCGAGCGCGGCCGCGCGCTGCTCGCCCAGGTGGGCCTCGCCGAAAAGGCCGACGCGCACCCGCCGCAGCTTTCCGGCGGCCAGCAGCAGCGCGTCGCGATCGCGCGCGCGCTCGCGATGCAGCCCAAGGCGATCCTGTTCGACGAGCCGACCTCGGCGCTCGATCCCGAACTCGTCGGCGACGTTCTCGGCGTGATGCGCAAGCTCGCCGACGACGGCATGACCATGGTCGTCGTCACCCACGAGATGGGCTTCGCCCGCGACGTCGCCGATCGCGTGCTGTTCATCGACGGCGGCGTCATCGTCGAGCAGGGGCCGGCCAAATCGGTGCTCAACCAACCCCAGCACCCGCGCACGCAGGATTTCCTGCGCCGGGTGCTGCATCCGCTCTGATCGGTCTTCGCCATGACTGCGCGCCTGCCTCTGCCGCCCTCGATTTATGCTGACACCGCCGTTGCGCCGGTCGCCACGCCGCCGCTCGACGCCGACAAGACCGTCTCCGTCGCGATTATCGGCGGCGGCTACACCGGCCTGTCCACCGCGCTGCATCTGGCGGAGCAGGGCGTCGAGGCCTTGGTGCTGGAGGCGCAGGAGCCGGGCTGGGGCGCGTCCGGCAACAATGGCGGCCACACCAATCCCGGCCTGAAGCACGATCCCGACCAGATCGAGGCCGATTTCGGCACTGAACTTGGCCGCCGCATGATCGAGTTCTCGTACGGCACGCCGAATTTTACGCACGAGCTGATCCGTCGCTACCAGATCCCGTGCGAGGCGCGGCAAAACGGAACGCTGCGTGCGGCCTATAACGAGGCCAGTGCCGCTGCGATCGAGAAGACGGCGCAGCAATGCATCCGCCGCGGCATGCCGGTGACATATCTGAACCGCGAGCAGCTGCGCGAGATGACCGGCACCGACCGTTATATCGGCGCCATGCTGGACGCGCGTGGCGGCGACCTGCATCCCCTCAGCTATGCCCGCGGTCTCGCGCGCGCCGCGATCTCGGCGGGCGCGAAGGTGCATGGCGAGACGCCGGCGCTGTCGCTGCGCCGCGACGGCGCGCATTGGCGCATCGAGACGCCGCGCGCGGTGGTTCGTGCAGAAAAGGTGCTGCTCGCCACCAATGGCTTCACCGATGATCTCTGGCCGGCGCTTCGCCGCACCATCGTGCCGGTGTTTTCCTCGATCGTCGCCTCCGCGCCGCTCTCCGAGGAGGTCGCCCGCTCGATCATGCCGACGCGTCCCGTGCTCTACGAGAGCGGCCACATCACGGTCTACTACCGCATCGACCAGCACAACCGCCTCCTGATGGGCGGCCGCGGCCCGATGCGCTGGATCAGCTCGCCGTCGGATGTCGCCTATCTCATCCGCTATGCCGAGCGGCTATGGCCGCAGCTGAAGGGCGTCGCCTGGACCCATGGCTGGAATAGCCGGCTCGCGATCACCAAGGACCACTATCCGCATGTGCACGAGCCCGCCGAAAGTATCCTGATCTCGCTCGGCTGTAACGGCCGCGGCGTCGCGCTCTCGACCGCGATGGGCGCGCAGCTCGCCCGCCGCCTGATCGGCGGCGCCAAGGCCGAGATCGACATGCCCGTCACCGGCATCAAGCCGATCCCGATGCACGCGTTCTGGCCGGTGGGGGTGACGACCGCGGTCATCACAGGGCGCGTGCGGGACCGGCTCGGCATATGAAGAAGGCGCCGCCTTGTCAGGGGCGGCGCCTTGCAGGAATTGCAGATCGCGTCAGCAGCGGCCCTGCTTCCACAGTCCGGGCGGGCACCCGTGACCGCGCCAGCCGACCTTGCGTCCATGCGACCATCCGGGCGGCGTGCCATCGTAATGATGGCCCATCGCGTGGCCGTAACCGTGGCCGTAACCGTGGCCGTGACCATGACCACCCTTTGCAAACGCAGGGTTGGTCAGTGTGAAACCCGCCGCAATGATCAGCGACGCGGCGAGCGCAAGTTTCTTCATCATGTTCTCCAGTGGGGCGAGCGCACTTGTCCGATCAATGAACGGACTGTGCGCAGCTAAGTTCCCTGCAAATGTGGAGGAGTCGTGACGCTCGCGGAGATGCGCGATCGCGCATCGGCTCAACGCGTGCTGGCACATCCGCGCTTGCGACGTGCCCGCGGTTCACCGCTGGCACGCTCTCTCGTAAACGGACTCAGGCCTCCGCCACCGCATCGGCCCATGGCTGGAAGATCTCGACCGCGCCGAAATTGACCTCGCCCTCGCGCATCACCACGCTCGGGCAGGCGAATTTCTGCGGCAGCGCCTGCACCCGGCTCTCTTCATAGTCGAAGCGTGCGGCCAGCGCCTTGCGTGTGTCTGCCGGCAGTCTGACATCGCCGATCACGACCGCGCCCTCGCTGGCGTCGATGCGCGGCTGGTGGATCGCCGCGTCGAGGTCCATGCCGAAATCCATTGCGAAGGATGCGAGTTGCATCACCGCGGGCAGGATGCGGCGGCCGCCGGAGGCGCCGATGGCGAGACGCTTGCCGTCCCTGGTCTCGGCGATGACGGGCGTGTAGTTGGTGAGGCAGCGCTTGCCCGGAGCGAGCGAGTTGGTGGTGCCGGGCGTCGGATCGAACCACATGATGCCGTTGTTCATGGCGATGCCGGTGTGCGGCGTCACGTATTTCGAGCCGAAGGACGAAAGCAGTGTCTGCGTCACCGCGGCGACATTGCCGTGGCGGTCGACGACGGAGAAATGCGTGGTGCAGGCTGGTGCCAGATATTCGGCGCCGAGCGAGCGCTTGCCGTCGGCATCGCCCATGTCCTTGAGCCGTTCGCGATAGGCAGCTTGCAGGGCGAGCGCATATTCGGCGTAGGTGGCGGCATCGGGTGCACCTGCCGGTTTCAGATTTTGCTGCAACAGGCGCAGCGCGTGCGCCAGCGTCGGTCCGGCGGTGAGCTCCGGCGTCGCAAACACCTTGCCGCCGCGATAGGGGATCGCCAGCGGCTCGCGCAGATGGGCGCGGAATGCGGCGAGGTCCTCGACCGACAGCGAGCCGCCGTCGGCCTTGATGTCGGATGCGATGCTTTTGGCGAGATCGCCCTGGTAGAAATCACGCGGTCCGGCTTCGGCGAGGTGCGATAGCGTTGCCTTCAGCTTGTCCTGCGACAGCCGCGTCTCGGACTTGATGCCCCATGGCGCGGTCGGCGGCAGGCCGTCCTTCAGGAACGCCGCCGCGCTCGCGGGATAGCGCCGGAGGTCAGCCGCCGAGCTTGCGATCGTCAGTGTGGTCCACCAATCGGCCAGCAGGCCTTCGCCGGCGAGCGCGGCGGCCGGCGCGACCAGGTCCTTCCACGGCAGTTTGGCGTGGCGGCGATGCGCTTCCTCCATGCCGGCGACGACGCCGGGCACGGCGATCGCGCCGGGGCCGTGAATGTTGCGATCGTCCTTCACCCGCGGCCAGGGAAAGAGATCGGACGCTGCGCCTTCGCCGCTGAGCGGATAGTCCGCGACGCGCAGGCTCTGCGGGGCGCACATGCCGTAGTCGATCACCTCGGTGCGATTTTCCCTGGCGCGGTAGAGCACCATCGCGCCGCCACCGCCGATGCCGCTGTTCCAGGGCTCCAGCACGTTCAGCGCCATGGTGGTCGCGACGATCGCGTCGACGCAATCGCCGCCCGCGGCCAGCACTTGCGCGCCCACTTCGGCAGCCCGGCGCGATTGCGCGGCGACGATACCGCCCTTGGTCTTGACGGCAGGCTTGCGGACGGTTTGGGCGAGGCTGAACTGATGAGGCATGATGCGGTCTTGTGTCTGTCTTCGCTGGTCTTGGCTTCGGTGGACTTGGCTTGGTGGTGCCGACTTGAAAAGCTCCGCATTTGGCGAAGCGCGCGGACAATGGCACATTGCAGCCAACGAGAACATCCAAAGGGAGAAGCGGCATGGCTGGTGTGAAACAGGCGCGGGATGGCGCGGTCGGAATCCTGACGCTGGACGAGCCGGCGAGCCTGAACGCGATGACGCCGGACCTGCTCGGCGCGCTGGCTGCCGCCGTCGGCGGCATGACACAGGACGAGGGTGTTCGCGCGCTGATCCTCACCGGCGCCGGGCGCGGCTTCTGCTCGGGACAGAATTTGAAGGCCTCCGAGGCGCTCGGCGAGGACATCGCCGCCGGCGTGATGCGCTTCTACTGGCCGGCCTTCAAGGCGCTCCGCGAATGCCGCGTGCCCGTCGTCGTCGCCGTCAACGGGGTGGCGGCCGGCGGCGGCTTCAGCCTCGCGATGGCCGGCGACATCATCGTCGCGGCGCGGTCGGCGAGCTTCATCCAGGTGTTCAGCCGCATTGCGCTGGTGCCCGATCTCGGCTCGACCTGGCTGCTGCCGCGCCTGGTCGGCCGGCAGCGGGCGCTCGAGCTGATGCTGCTCAACGAGCCGCTGACGGCGGAACGCGCCCAGGAGATCGGCCTGGTGCGGCAGGTCGTCGACGACGAGAAGCTGATGGGAGAGGCGCTGGTGCTGGCGCGCCGTCTCGCGGAGGGCCCGACGCGCGCTTTGGTCGCAACCCGCGCGCTGGTCGAGGAGAGCGAGCACGCGACCTATGAGGCCCAGTTCCGCCGCGAGATCGAGCTTCAGGCCATGATCCGGAAAAGCGCCGACGCCATCGAGGGCCGCGATGCCTTCGTCGAGAAGCGCAAGGCGAAGTTCACCGGGCGGTGAGGAGCCCAAGACGTCAATGCCCGGGACCTGCCCGGGCATAGCGAGTTTGGAGAACCGGTTTGCCGCAAGCGGCGAGACGACAGCTTCAGAGCGCGCGGTTCAGCCGGCTGGCCTGATACTTGGCGCGCCATTTCGGGCCGGGGCCGCGCATGTAGTGCAGCTCGGGGCGGTAGGGGTCGCCGGCGACCCTGACCAGCGTCAGCCATTTGGTGGCGACGAAGTTCAAGGGCTGGCGGAGCAGGCTCAAGGACGCGATCAGCATGGCATCACCTCAATGCGGCTTGCCGAGCATGGCGGTGAAGGGGAGGTCGAAAATCTCCTCGCCGTCGTCGCCGCTGACATGGATCACCCAGTCGCGCCAGTCTTCCGCACCGGGCGTCAGGATCATCGAACGCATGATCTGGGCGGCGCGGTCACGTGCCTCGGTCAGATTGGCTACCGCCGTGCCGTACCGATCGATCAGCGTGCCTTCGGTATTCGAGCAGTGGAAATACATCTGAACCATACACGCCTCCTGTAGAAAGCGATTGGGACGGCAAACCGATACCATCGGAAACGGTCGAAAAATATTCGGGTCGAGCCCGGTAAGGGAATCTACGGAGGTTGGTCGGCACCAAGGTCGTTACAGGTTTAATCACAGGCGGGTGATCGGCAACTGGACGGAGCGCAGGCGGCATGGAACAACCCTGGACGATACGTCCGGGAGGCCGCTGTGAACGACTTCACATTCCGCTGTGAACGCCCGAGCCTGCGCTTGTTTGCGGCGGCCGTCGTCGCAGTGCTGCTCGGCCTGGCCCCGGCCTCGTCCGAGTCGGTCAGGAAAAGCGGCTATGCGATCGGCACGGAAAGCTGCGGCAGCGGCGATCTCGCTTTTCCAAGACTCCAGATCGATATGAAGGCGGGATTTTGCGCCGGCCTCGTCGCCAGCGAGGAGGATCGCCTCAAGTTTCCGCGTTCGATCGTCCAGGTGCCCGGCCGCGACCTGTTCGTGGTCGCCGACATGGGGGGCTGGGGCCACACCGATGGGCGGCTGCTGCTGCTCGATCCGCATGCGCCCCCGGGGCAGCGATTCAAGGAACTGCTGACCGGCCTCGAATATCCGTTCGGCCTCGTGATCGGCCCGGACAGGAAGCTCTACGCCTCGACCGCGGAGGCGATCTTCCGGTTCGATCCGCTCGCGGACAATCCGCGCGGTACGGTCGAGACCATCATCCGTCACATGCCGGGCCGCCGGATCACGCTGCCCGACGGCACCAGGCTCGACGAGAGTGCGCATCCGCTCAAGCAGTTCGTCTTTGACAGGAACGGCCGGCTGTTCGTCAATGTCGGCTCGCACAGCGACGACTGCATCACGCCTGCGCCGATCACAAAGCCCTGTGCGGCGGCCGAGGGCGCCTCCGCGATGGCCGCGATCTGGCTGTTTACGCCGCCGTCAGGCGGCGTCTTCCCGGCATTGAGGCCGAACGACCCTGACCCGCCGCACACCGTCTACGCGCGTGGCCTGCGGAACTCGATGGCGCTGGCGCTGCATCCGAATTTCCCCGATGCCGGCTATGCCTTCCTGCAAGGCGAGAACGGCCGCGACCTGCCCGACATCTTCAAGCCCAACGAGGAGATCAACGCGATCGAGCAGGGCAGGCACTATGGCTGGCCCTATTGCTACGACCTGTCGACGCCGAGCCCCGAGTTCAGGAGCGTGCTGCAATCCGGGACCTACAAGTCGCTCTGCACGGCCAATGCGCTCTACAAGCCGCCGTTCTCGCTGCTGCCGCCGCACGGCGCCCCGCTCGCGATGCTCTATTATCACGGCGCGAAATTCCCGGAGCTCGAGGGCAAGCTGCTGGTCGGCCTGCATGGCTATCGCCCGACCGGCAGCCGTGTGCTCGCCTACGATGTCGACGACCACGGTTTTCCCAGGCCGAGCCCGGCGCCGGTGCGCTACCATGTCAGCTGCGCGGCTGATCCGACCCACAGCTTCCAGACCGACGCCGGCGAGGTCGCTGCCGCGCCGTTCGAGGAACTGATTGCAGGCTGGCACCGCGTCAACGGCGCGCGGCCGCAAGGCGCGCCGGTCGGCATGACGGTCGCCGAGGACGGCGCGATCTGGCTGGTCGAGGACAAGAACCAGACGGTGATCCGCATCGACCGTGCCGCGGGCGACGCGCCTCAGCCGCTGCCCTGCGACACGCGCAGCCAGGCGATGATCGACCAGCTCGCGGCCTTCATCGCCAGGGACGCGCAGAACAGCGTTCGCCTCACCACGCTGCGCAAGGGCCTCGTCGAGAAGCATTGCCTCGGCTGCCATTCGGATTTCGGCCTGAAGGCAGGACAGTCGGAAGCGGAGAAGGATGCGACGGTGCTCCGCTTCATGCTGTCGCAGGACGGCTGGATCTATCCGGGCGACCCCGATTCCGGCAGGCTGCGGACGCGCCTTCGCGGTCTCGGCGCCGAGAAGCTGATGCCGCCGGGCGGCGAAAGCCTGCCGAAGACCGAGCCCGGTTACGCACGCCTGCTCGATACCGCTGACCTGCTCGTTGCCAGAATGGTTCCGGGAACGCGGATACGGATCAAGGCCGGTCCGCCGCAACGCAGGTTCTTTGGCAAAACCAACAAGGAATGCGGCGAAATACCGGCTGCCAAGGTCGTTGTCGTGACACAAAGGAGCGCTGTAGACAAACCCGGCTTCAGCCGATTCTTCCGGCCGGCCGATCCCTATCTGAATGGCGAGTGCACCGACGACGATGGCTATTACATCCGGCAGGAATTTCTGGTGCCTGTGCAGTAGCATCTTGCTCATCGCGGCGCCGTCCGCTGCTGCCGAAACCAAGCTTTTCGACAGCGTGCAGGTCACGCCCGCCAGCGAATACACTTTCGGCATCGAAGGACCCGCCGCCGATCTCGACGGCAATTTGTTCGTCGTCAATCTCGGCAAGGCCGGCACCATCGGCAAGCTGCCTGCGGGCGCTGCGGCTTCGGAGCTGTTCACGACGCTCCCCGAAGGCAGCGTCGGCAACGCGATCCGTTTCGATCGGAGCGGCGCGATGTTCATTGCCGATTACAAGAAGCACAACATCTTCACCATTGCGAAGGGAAGCACCGAACCTGCAGTCTGGTTTCACTCCGACGAGATGAACCAGCCCAACGACATCACGGTCGCGCGCGACGGCACGGTCTATGCGAGCGATCCGAACTGGAAGGGTCGCGAGGGCCACATCTGGCGCATCGCGAAAGCCGCTGACGGAACGGTGCAGGGGCAGGTGATGCCGGCGCCCCGCGCGATGGGCACCACCAACGGCATCGATCTCAGTCCGGATGGCAAGACGCTCTATGTCGGGGAATCCAGCAGCGGGCAGATATGGTCCTACACGATCAGCGGCAACGAACTCACCGGCGCAAAGCTGGTGAAGTCGTTTCAGCCCGACACCGTCGACGGGCTGCGCACCGACGTTGCCGGTCGCCTCTACGTCGCGCGCATCCTCAAGGGCACGATCGCGCTGATGAAACCCACTGGCGCGGTCGAGCGCGAGATCGCGCTGAAGGGCAAGGAACCGACCAACCTCGCCTTCGGCGGCAGCGACGGCAAGACCGTCTTCGTCACGCAGCGTCAGGGCGGCTTTGTCGAAGCCTTCCGTACCGATCAGCCGGGCCGCGAGCACTGCCTCCAGCGCGGGCGCTGCTGAGCATCAGGCGCGATCTGCTTGCGACGCAGAGCGGTGCGACAGAGGCGGCATTCTTCTTGCTTGCATCTGGCCGCCGCAGCGATCAAGAATCTGTGGCACCGTCAAAGCGACCACGGAGTGTTTGAGTGAAAGCCGTCCATACCGAACTGCACCGCAGCCATGATCCGCAATTCTTCCTGGTTCGCGGTGTCGTCAAGCGCACCACCGAGCAGCCCGAGCGCGCCGACCGCCTGCTCAAGGGGTTGAAGGACGGCAAGCATCAACTGGTCGAGCCGACGACATTCGGGCAGGGACCCCGCGCGCGCATCCACAGTCCGGAATATCTGTCGTTTCTGAGCGAGGCCTGGGACGCCTGGACCGCGCTCGGCGATTCCGGCCCCGAGATGATCGGCAACATCCATCCCGTGCGGCATGCCGCGACCTATCCGACCCACATCGTCGGCAAGCTCGGCTGGCACACGGCCGACACCGCAGCGCCGATCGGCCCGGGCACCTGGGCCGCGGCCTGTGCTGCGACGGATGTTGCGGTCACCGCCGCGCAGATGGTGATGGATGGCGAGGACGCGACCTACGCGCTCTGCCGTCCGCCCGGCCATCACGCCTATCGCGACATGGCCGGCGGCTTCTGCTTTCTCAACAACAGCGCGATTGCAGCCGCGCATCTGCGGCTCAAGCACGAGCGCGTCGTGATCCTCGACGTCGACGTCCACCACGGCAACGGCACGCAAGGCATCTTTTATGCGCGGCCGGACGTGTACACGGTGTCGATCCATGCCGATCCTGTCGCATATTATCCTTATGTCTGGGGCTATGCGCACGAGCGCGGCGAAGGCCCGGGCCTCGGCACCAATCTCAACATCCCGCTGGCGATCGGCACCGGCGACGACGGCTACATCCAGGCGATGGATGTCGCGCGCAAGGCGATCGAGTCCTTTGCTCCCGGCGCCCTCGTCATCGCGCTCGGCCTCGATGCCTCCGAGCACGATCCACTGAAGGGCCTTGCCGTTACCACGCCGGGTTTCCGCCGTATCGGCCAGGCCATCGCCAGGATGGGCCTGCCGACCGTGTTCGTGCAGGAGGGCGGCTATCTCTCGGAGATCCTGGGTGCGAACCTGACCTCGGTGCTGGCAGGGTTTGAAGAAGCGCGGTGATATCTTCGCCTCTCCCCGCGTGCGGGGAGAGGCCGGAATTTGCGACAGCAAATTCCGGGTGAGGGGGACTCTCCCCGCAAGCGGGGAGAGGGGGAAAACTCAGAACATCCCGCTCGCCGCAAGTGCCTTGCAGACGTGCTGCATCTCGGCCTCGTCCGCGACCATGTCGAGCATGATCGTGGTCAGGCCCTTCGCCGCGAAATCCTTCAGCTTCGCGCCGATCTCGGCATAGCTGCCGACGAGATAGGGGCAGTCGGCCTGGAAGGTCAGGAACGGCAACAGCCAATAGCCATTGTCCGCGAGCTCGCCGCTTTGCCCCTCGTACAGCCGCCGCTTCCACACGGAGTCGCTGTTCTCCACGGTGAGCGCGAGCAGCTCGCGATCATCGGGATTGTCGCGAAAGCGCGCCCTGGCCGCCTGCCGCGCCTCGTCGCGGCTCTCGCGCGCGAAAATGCCGAAATTCATGCCTGATACATCGAGCCCGCGATCGAGGTCCGGCGGCAACATCTGCATCTTGATGCAGCCGGTCTCCTTCGCCACGCGCTGTGCCGCCTCGGACTGGCCCGCGATCAGAAATTCCGGCATCAGCTCCGCGGGCAGGCGGGGGCGCAGTTGCAGGTTGCTCGCACGGTAGAACCGGCCCGCGACATTCACCGGCCGCGGGCTTGAGAGCAACTGGCGCATCAGCGCGACGAATTCGCCAAGACGGACGTAGCGGTTCGCATGGGAATGGTCGTCGCCGAGGCCCTGCAAGTCGCTGACCGCGGTGCCCGTGATCATGTTGAGATAGACCTTGCGGCCGTAGAACTGCGCGAAGGAGGAGACGAATTTGGCTGCCGTGAACGGGTGCATGTAGATGGGGTTGACGGCGATCAGCGGCGAAGATCGCGTCGTCCCTGCCATGATGTGCTGGGCCATTGCCCAGGGCTCGACGAACACGTCGTTGCCTTCGAACAGCAGAATGCCTTCGAAGCCGTTGCTGTCGGCGAACTGCGCCACCCGCATCAGCTCGCCGACATATGTCCTGGGGTCGCGGTTGCGCGAGATCGCGGGGAAGACGCGCAGCCGCGAGGTCGTCATTCAGCCGCTTCCTGGAGCGGCCAGGCGTTGCGGCTGATGGGAAGGCCGCCGTCCGCACGGGAGCCGTCGGCAATCGCGAGGCGATGCGAGGGGGAGGGCGAGCACAGCGAGAAGCGCCATCCCGACGGATCGTCGGCGATGTCGGGTTTGAAGCTGATCTCGATGGCCTCGCGCGACACCTGCATCGCGAAGGCGTCGAGCGGCAAATTGAGGCCAAAGCCCCTGGCCTTCAGATAGGCCTCCTTGAGCGTCCAATAGTCGAAGAAGCGCTCGATCGCCGCCGGCTCCGGCAGGCTGCGCAGCGTTTCGACCTCCTCCGGCGCAAAGAAACGATTCGCGGTTGAGAGCGGGGCGACACGCCGCGACACGGTTTCGACGTCGACGCCGACGGCCTCATGCCCGGACACGACGCAGGCGACGCAGCCATCGGCATGCGACAGGCTGAAATGCAGCGCGATCGAGGTCGCGGGCGCAGCGACAAACGGTCGCCCGTAGCGGCCGGCCCCAAAAGACCAGTCGGAGGGAGCGACGTTGGGCGCGACCCGCGACAGTGCCAGGCGCAGCATGGCATGCGCGAAAATATATTGCCGCCGATGCCGCTCGAACACGAAGCGGTCGGCGCGGACTCGTTCGTCGACCGAGAGCAGGCGCCGGCACGCATCGGCCGCGCCCGGCGCGTCAATAGTCTCGATCAGTCCGACAAACAGTTCAATTCTGTCGTCTGCCATCAATCAGGCCCATGGCGTCAGGCGGAGGCCAAATCCCCCGGTCCTGACGGAAGAATCAATTGAGCAAGAACCAACTGAGCGGAGCGTTGTTATCGGTCCACCCGGGCGAATTCTTGTCGATTTGCAGGCCGGTTTACGAGCTCAAGCTTGTGCGAGACCCCAACTCGCAGGCGAGCGGCCCGTTTTCCGAAAGATTCGTGCGGCGTCCCGGCCGACGAGTCTTACTTTTTCTTCTTGGCCTTCTTCGAGCCGCCCAGCATGGAAAGGCTGGCGTTGACGTCCTTCAGCGCGGACTGGAGCTTCTTCTTCTCGTCGGTCAGCAGCTTTTGCAGGGCCTTGCGGTCCTTGTCGCTCAACGAGGTGCCCTTGGTAAATTTGATGAAACCCATAACACTCCCCCGGATCAAAATAATCGTCCAAATCGAAACGCGAGAATAATCTTGCGCGCTGGCGCCAAATAATCAAGATGCAACTTGGTCATTCACAGCTTTGACGAGTGAACCTGTATTCGCCCGTGCTGTACAGGCGGTCAAGCAGCCCTGCGATCGAGCAATCGGTCGAGCGGTGTGTTGGGTTGGGCGGCGGCGGCCCCCAGCAGCGCGACGAAATCCTCAATCCACTCGCCGACCATACGGGCCTCGAGCAGTTCGCCCTTGTAATTGCATGAACCGGTGATTCCGGTCGGGCGCTCCTTGAGCATCAGCGACAGCCAGGTCTGGTCGATCGGCAGCACCGGCTGCCCCTCGCGCGCGATGTTTCCGATCGATTGCACCGCAATCTCCGGCAGGTCGAGCGGCTGGCGCAGCGGATTTTGCAGCGTGAAATAGACTTGGAGCAGCGCGGCCGGGTCGATCCCCTGCTGCTCCAGATGGTCGGCCAGCATGTTGAACGGCAGCTCCTGCCGCGCATGCGCATCGAGCACGCTCTGGCGCACGCGGACCAAGGCTTGGGCGAACGACAGATCCGGCGTGATTTTCGTGCGGACGATCACCGTATTCTCGAACGGGCCGACGATTCGGTCGGTGTCCGGCTGGGCGCGATTGGCCATCGCGGTGGCGACCGAGATGTCGGTACGGCCGGTCCGTGCCAGCAGCAGGGCCTTCAGGCCGGTGAGCAGGCACATGAACAGCGTGGCGTTATGCTGACCGGCGAACGCCGTGAGCCGCGCGATCAGGTCGGGTTCGAGCCTGAGCGGATGGTGACCGGTGGATGCGCCCGGGTTCGCGTCGCCGTCGAAGATTGGAGCCGCACCGCGCAGATTCTCCGTCCAGTCGGCGGCCTGGCGGCGGGCGGCGTCGGTGCCGCACCACCAGCGCTGCCAGCGTGCGACGTCCGAAAAGGCCGGCGGCAGCTTCGGCAGCGGCGCTGAGGGACGTCCGGCCAGCGCCGCATAGCGGCTCGACAATTCCTCAAACAGCACGCCGATCGACCAGCCGTCGGCAACGGCATGATGCAGCGTCAGCAGCAGCACGTGATCGTCGGCATGGAGCCGCAACAGCCGTGCCCGCAACAGCGGCGGCCGCGCGGTGTCGAACGGGGTGTAGGTCTCCTGCTCGATCAGGAGATCGATCTTCCTGAGTTCGAGCGCCTGGCGCCGCTTGTTGTTGTGCGGCCGCCCGTCGCCAATGACCTCGACGGTGAGGACCGGCCCGAGTTCGCTGGGTGTGGCGATGCGGCTGACCGGCTCCCCGCCGCTCCAGCCGAACGCGGTCCGCAGCGATTCGTGGCGGCGCACGATGTCGCCGAACGCCTGGGCGAGGGTGGCCGGATCGAGCGGGCCCTGGAGGCGGAAGGCGAAGGGCAGGTTGAACAGCGGCAGCCCCGGCAGGCTCTGCTCGATGCGAATCATCTGGTCCTGCGCGATCGAGAGCGTTGGAGGGCCGTTTTCAGCCAGCCTTGTTTCAGTGAGTCTTGGCAGGCTTGCAGCAGGCTTGTGCGGCTTCGCCGCCACGGCCTCGTCGACCCGCCGGGCAAGTTCCTCGATCGTCGGCGCCTCGAAGATGGTCTTGATCGGCAGCGAGACGCCGAGCGCACGGGCGACGCGCGCCATCGCCTGACCCGCCAGCAACGAATGGCCGCCGAGATCGAAGAAATTGTCGGTGACACTGAGGTTCTCGACCTTCAGCAGATCGATCCAGATATCGGAGAGCACCTTTTCGGTGAAACGCCGCGCCGGCACGGCCGCATCCGGCTCGGATGCTTCTTGCTGTGCGGGTGCCAGCAGCATGGACCGGTCGATCTTGCCATGGGCGTTGAGCGGCACCTGATCCATGAATAGGAATGCGGACGGGATGGCATGGCCGGGCAGTCGGCTCTTCAGGAAGTCGCGCAACTCGCTGGCGCTGACCCGGCTGCCGGGCCTTGCGACGATATGGGCGATCAGCCTGACATCGCCGCTGGCCTCGCGGCGCGGCTCGACGATGCCGGCGCGCACACTCGGATGGTCAGCCAGCGCATTCTCGATCTCCTTGAGCTCGATGCGGTAGCCGCGGACCTTGACCTGATGGTCGGCGCGGCCGAGGCACTCGATCGTCCCGTCGGCGCGGCGGCGGGCGAGGTCGCCGGTCCGGTACAGCCGGCTAGCAGCCTGGCGCAAGAACGGATCGGGCAGGAAGCGTTGCTTGTTCTGCGCGGGATCGTTGATATAGCCGCGGCCGACGCCCGCGCCGCCGATGCAGAGCTCGCCGGTCACGCCGACCGGCTGCGGCTCAAGGTTTGCGTCGAGCACGTAGAGCTGGGTGTTCGGCAGCGGCGCGCCGACCGGAACGTTGCTCGTCGCGGTCGCGGGCGGCTTGGTCAGGCGATGCAGGGAGACGTCGTCGGAACATTCCGATGCGCCATAGGCATTGATCAGCGGCACTTTCGGGCAGCGGGCGAACCAGGCGCGGCAGAGGTCGACCGGCAGCGGCTCGCCGGTCGAGATCAGGAGGCGGAGCCTCGCGAAGGCGCGCAGGATCGGCGCTTCGTCCATGCGATCGACGATCACGCGCAGCAGCGACGGGACGATCTCGAGCACGGTGATGCCTTCGCGCTCGATCTCCCGCGCGAGCAGGATCGGGTCCTGCACGATCGCGTTGCCGCAGACATGCACGCGCGCACCGACCATCGGCCCAGCGAGGAACTGCCAGACCGAGATGACGAAGCTCTGCGGCGCGGTTTGCGCGATCACGTCCCTGGCCGACAGCTTCAGCTCGGAAATCAGCGACGCCAGATGGTTCGACAGCCCGCGCTGTTCGATCATGACGCCTTTCGGCGCGCCGGAGGAGCCCGATGTATAGATGAGATAGGCGAGGCTGGATGCCGCGCGCCGCGCGGCGCGGGCCGGCTTGGTCGCCCGCGGCGCGATCGCGTCGTCGAGCTCGGCCACCTGGATGCGCTCGACCAACGGCTCGAGCAGTGCCTCGACCATGGCCGATTGGGCGCGCCCGATCAGCAGCACGCGGGCGCAGCTCGATCCGAGAATGGTCGCAAGCCGCGCCGGCGGCTGGTCGGGATCGAGGTTCAGGAAGGCCGCGCCCACGCGCTGCACCGCGATCATTGCGGCGAGCAGATCGGGTCCGCGCTCCGCGAGCAAGGCGACCACGCTCTCGGCACCGACGCCTTCGCGGGCCAGCCAGCGCGCGGCCGCCTGACTGCGCCGGGCCAGCTCGCGATAGCTCAGCGATGTGTGTCCGTCCGACACCGCAACAGCGTTCGGCGTTGTCCTGGCCTGACGGTCGAAGCGTTCGCTCAAATTGCCGCGCGTGGTGAAATTGGCCGGCACGCCGTGGCCCTTCGCCAGCAGTTGCCGGCGTTCGGCTTCGGTCAGCAGCGGCAGGCGCGAGATGCGCTGTTCCGGATTGGCGATGACGGCCTTGAGCAGGGTCTTGAATTGAGCAGCCATGTCTTCGATCGTGGCCGCATCGAACAGATCGGTGGCGTACTCGAAGAACCCGGTGAATCGGCCGTCGGCCTCGACCAGCTCGAGCGTGATGTCGAATCGCGCCACGTTTGGATCGACCTCCAGCCGCCGCGTCGACAGACCCGGAAAGCGTGCCGCCTCGATCGAGGCGTTCTGGAGGATGAACATGATCCGGAACAGCGGATTGCCGTCGCTCCGGCGTGCGATCTGGAGCGCACGTAGCACCTCCTCGATAGGGAGGTCCTGGTTGCGGTAGGCATCCAGCGTGACCTGGCGCACCCGCCGCAACATCTCTCCGAAGCTGGGATCGCCGCCGAAATCGTTGCGCAGGATCAGGGTGTTGGCGAACAGCCCGATCAGACGCTCGCTCTCGATCTGGTTGCGGTTGGCGATCAGCGATCCGGTCGCGACATCCTCATGCGAGGT
Source organism: Bradyrhizobium diazoefficiens USDA 110 (assembly GCF_000011365.1). Taxonomy (GTDB): domain Bacteria; phylum Pseudomonadota; class Alphaproteobacteria; order Rhizobiales; family Xanthobacteraceae; genus Bradyrhizobium; species Bradyrhizobium diazoefficiens. The sequence goes on from NC_004463.1 coordinate 2,419,874, forward strand.
GTGACGGAATAGCAGGCACTGAAACACCGCGAGCAGGATCATGAAGGGCGTGACGCCCTGGTCCTGGCTCAGCGCGCGGACGTCGCCCGAGAGGGCCCTGGAGAATTCGAAATAGTGACGGGCGCCGTGACCGCTCCAGATCTCCGGCCGTGGCCGGTCGGTCCGCAGCGGCAGCGTGGTGACGCCGTCGAGCTGCGTCCGCCAGTAATCGAGCTGTTCTTTTGCCACCGGCGTTCGCGCCCAGCTCTGCTGCCACAGTGCGAAGTCGCGATACTGGAAAGTGGACGAGGGCAGCGCTGCCACGCCCTTCTTGCGTGCCGCGGCATAATGGGCGGCGAGCTCCTCCCAGAACAGCCGCTGCGACCAGCCATCGGTGACGAGGTGATGCAAATTGACCACCAGCGCGTGGCTGGATTTGTCGAACGACAGCAGCGTGACCTTCAGTGGTGGCTCGTGCGCCAGGTCGAACGGATATTGCGCGAGCTTGAGCGTCTCGCGCCGGACGACCGCGACCTGCTTGTCCGCAGGGCAGGGCTTGAGCTTGAGCTTGATCCGCTCGAATTTTGGCGGCGATTGCAGCACAAGCTGCGCCGGCTCGCCCTGCCGTTCGACGAAGACCGAACGCAGCGCCTCATGGCGGGCGCAGATCGCGGTGAGGCTCGCAGAAAGCGCGGCGACGTCGACCAGGCCTTTGAGGAGCGCGACTTCGACGACATTATAGTTGTAGCGGGTCGGATCGAGCCGCGAGAGCAGGTACATCCGCTGCTGCTGGTACGACAGCGGCGCGTCCGCTGTCGCAGCTCCGGCCCGGCGCCAGGCCGGCAGCGCCGCTTCGCGATGGGTTGCGGCGGTCTCCAGCCGGGTCGCAAGCGCGGCGACCGTAGCGCAGTCGAAGATGTCCTCGAACGAGAAGTCGACGTTGAAGCGTTCGCGCAGGCGCGAGCGCATCTGCGTCACCGCGAGCGAGTCCGCGCCGAGCGCGAAGACGTCCTGATCGATGCCGACCTGCGGCAGCTCCAGCAGACCGGCCCAGATCTCCGCGAGCTGCGTCTCCAGCGTGGTGCGCGGCAGGCGCGCCGCATCGGCGTCCTCCGCCGTCGCGATCAGATCAGCCAGTGCGTTGCGCTTGACCTTGCCGCTGGCGCCCTTCGGCAGCGCCGCCACGCTGCGGATCAGGCTCGGCACCTTGTAGGCCGCGAGACGCTTTCGCGCGAACTTGCGCAACTGGTCCGAGGTCGCCTCGGAATTCGCTCGCAACACCACGACGGCGGCGACGTTCTCGCCGAGCTTTGGGTGCGGAACGGCAAAGACGCCGGCCTCCAGCACTGCCGGATGGCTGAGCAGGACCTCTTCCACCTCGAGCGGCGAGATCTTCTGCCCGCCGCGATTGATGACGTCCTTGATGCGGCCGACGATGAAGAGATAGCCGTCGGCATCGAGATAGCCAAGATCGCCGGTCCGGAACCAGCCGTCGCGGAAGGCGGCCTGCGTCGCCGCCTCGTCATTATAATAGCCGCGGCTCATGTTCGCGCCGCGCAGCACGATCTCGCCGTGTGCGCCGCTCGCAAGCGCGCGGCCCGTCTCGTCCATGACCGCGATCTCGGGCCCCGCGGCTCGGCCGACCGATCCGAGCTTGCGCAGCTCGAACGGGTTGGCCGCGATCTGCGAGGCCGCCTCCGTCATGCCGTAGGTTTCGAGCACGGGAACGCCGAACGTCGCCTCCAGTCCGCCAAGGATCGCGGGCGCGAGCGAGGCCGAGGCCGAGCGGATCACGCGCAGCGACGAGGCCCGGGCGCGGTCCGGATTCGCTTCCGCCGCCGTCAGCAGCGCGCGATGAATGGTCGGCACCGCCGTGTACCAGGTCGGTTGCAGCTCCCGCATCCAGCCGAAGAAGGACGAGGCGTCGAAACCCTCGGTGCAGATCACGCTGGAGCCCGCGGCCAGCGCCGTCAGCAGACCCGAGATCAAACCATGGGCGTGAAACAGCGGCAGGACGTTGAGCAGGCGATCGTGGGACGTGAGCGACAGCACGCGGCCGGCATTGGTGGCGGACAGGCAGACATTGCGATGCGTGAGTGGCACCATTTTCGGCCGCGCCGCCGTGCCTGACGTCAGGAGGATGAACGCATCGTCGTCGCCGCGCGAGGCGCCGCTCGTGCTCGCCGGACCGACCGCCGGGCCCACGAACGCGCAGCCTCCGAGATCGTCGTTCGGCCCCGGCACGAAATCGATCACCGCGATATCGAGCGCCCTGGCGACGTCGCGACTGGCCGAGTTCATGTCGGCCCGGGTGACGAGCGCCGTCAGCTTCAATTCGCTGAAATAGCGTTGCAGCTCGTCCGCGGTCAGATCGGGATTGACGGGGATGCAGGCGCAGCTTGATGCGACCGCGATCAGTGCCAGCGCGCTGTCCGCGCCGCGCGGCAGCGCAACGGCAATCCGGTCAGCCGGCGCGATGCCGAGCCCGCGCAGCGTGCGGACCAGATCCTGCGTCCGCTCGCCGAGCGCGCCGTAGGTGAGGGCCGGCCGGCCAGGGGCGAGGAGGGCGGGCGCCGCCGGCGTCCTGCGGGCGTAGAAGTCGAGAAGGCCGCCGATATGGGAAAAGATCTTCGTTTCGCCGCTCGCGCCGACCGATCCCGCTCCGGATGCAATGTCCGACAATGCCATTCCTTTTTGATCTGATTGAGCTATTCTTCCTATGAGTTAGGGAACGCGTCCAGTCTGAGGTGAAGTTCGGGCCCCAAAATCTGTGGTTGAGGGGCCTAAAGCCCTTCGACGGAGTGATGGTCGGGCAGAATCACCATGCTGGAGAATGAGCCGGGCACGGGAGCGGAAGGCGGGCTGAAGCGCTGGCTCGAAGGCATCGGCCTTGCGCACTACTCCGATCTCTTCGCGCAGCACCGCCTCGATCTCGATGTCATGGCGGATCTCACCGAATCCGACCTGGTCGAGCTCGGATTGCCGCTTGGTGATCGCAAGCGGCTCCAGCGAGCGATGGCGGCGCTGTTCCAGGCTGAAACCGCGGAGGCGCCGGCCGCCGCGGCGCCCCCGCAGGCCCGGGCGGAGGTCGGGGCCGAACGACGTCAACTCACCACCATGTTCTGCGACATGGTGGATTCCACCTCGCTCTCGGTGCAGTTCGATCCGGAAGACGTGCGTGACTTGATCGCGAGCTTCCGCGAGACCTGCGTCCGCGTGGTCAAGCACTACGAGGGCTTTGCCGCCCGGTTCGTCGGCGACGGCATTTTGGTCTATTTCGGCTATCCGACTGCACATGAGGACGACGCCGAGCGCGCGGTGCGTGCGGGGCTCGAGATCGTGCGGGTGCTGTCGACCGCACGCGCGATCGAGCCGCGTGGCGCGCTGAGCCACTCGCCCGCCGTCCGCATCGGGATCGCGACCGGTCTCGTCGTGGTCGGCGACCTCGTGGGGCAGGGCACCGAAGAGCGCGACTCCGCGGTCGGAGAAACCGTGAATCTCGCCGCGCGCCTGCAAGCGCTGGCGCCGCCCAATGGCGTGGTGATTTCGGCCTCGACGCAGTCGCTGCTGAAGGGGAAGTTCGACTACCGCAATCTCGGCGTCCACGCGCTGAAGGGCATCTCGGAGAAGACGCAGGCCTGGCATGTGGTGCGTGCCTCGCGCCTGGAGACCCGGTTTGCCGCCGCGATGGGCACGCGGCTGACGCCGCTCGTCAACCGCGAGGAGGAGATCGCGCTGCTGATGGGGCGCTGGCAGCAGGTCAAGGATGGCGACGGCCAGGTCGTGGTCAAGTTCGGCGAGCCCGGCATCGGCAAGTCGCGCATCATTCAGGAGATCTTCGAGCGGATCGCAGGCGACCGCCACGGACAGGTCTCGTTCCAGTGCTCGCCCTACTACACGTCCACCGCGTTCTATCCGTTCGCCGAGCAGCTCAAATTCTCCCTCGGCCTCGACCGGGAGGATGCGTCCGCGCACTCGCTGGCGAGCCTGGAGACCGCTATCGCCGCCGCCCATGGCGACATCGAGCAGGTCACGCCGCTGTTTGCCGCACTGTTGTCCATTCCGACCGGGGACCGCTATCCGCCGCTCGAGCTGTCGCCGCAGCAGCAGAAGGACGCGACGGTCGTGGCGCTGGTCAATCATTTCCTCGGCCTCGCACGCGAGATGCCGCTCGTGATGGTCTTCGAGGACCTGCACTGGATCGATCCGACCTCCCGCGAGGTCATCGATCTCTTCGTCGACAAGGTGCAGAACGAGCCGATCCTCGTCATCATCACGGCGCGCTCCGAGTTCCAGCCCAGCTGGAATGCGCATTCGCACATCACCACCCTGGTGCTGAACCGCCTCAGCCGGCAGTTGCGCACGACGATGGTCGAGCGCGTCGCCGGGAGAGAGCTTCCCAAGGAGGTCGTCGAGGAGATCATCGTCAAGACCGACGGCGTGCCGTTGTTCCTGGAGGAGCTGACCAAGACCGTTCTCGAATCCAACCTGCTGACCGAGCGGCATGGGCGCTACGTGCTGTCGGGCCCGTGGCGGCAACTCGCGATCCCGGCAACCCTGACGGACTCGCTGATGGCGCGTCTCGACCGGATGGGGCCGTTCAAGCGGATCGCGCAGATCGGTGCCACCATCGGCCGCGAGTTCTCCTATGAGACGCTGCACGCAGTCGCCAATACGCCTTCGGAGCAGATCGAGGCGGCGCTCAATCACCTGGAGGAGGCGGGGCTGATCATGCGCCGCGGCCATCCGCCGGACGCGCTCTACTCCTTCAAGCATGTGATGATCCAGAACGCCGCGCATGCGAGCCTGCTGCACAGCGAGCGGCGCAAGCTGCATGCCCGCATCGTCCAGGTGCTCGCCGAGATGTATCCGGAGAAGACCGAGCGCGAGCCGGAGCTGCTCGCCCATCATCTGACCGAATCCGGCCAGAGCGAGGGTGCGGCGAGCTTCTGGCTCAAGGCCGGCAAGCAGGCGGCCAAGAGCGGCGCCAATCTCGAGGCGATCGGCCATCTGCACCGAGGCCTCAGCGTCGTGCAGGCCAATGCGCGCATGCAGGGCGCCGACGAGATGGAGCTCGAGCTGCGCATCGCGCTCGGCAACGCGCTGATCGCCGCCAAAGGCTATGCGGTGCAGGAAGTCGAGGAGAACTACGTCCGTGCGCTCGAGCTCGGCCGGCAGCTCGACGATGAGGAGAATACCTTTGCTGCCACGCGCGGGCTCTGGGTGTGCCACTTCATCCGAGCGGATCTGACGCGCGCGCACGATCTCAGCGTCGAACTTTTGAAATTCGCCAAGCGCGAGCGGCTGAGCGAGCGGACGCAGCCGGCGCAGCAGACCGGCTATCTGATCGAGGCGCATCGCGCGATCGCGATGACCATGCTCTATCGCGGGCGCTTTGCCGCCTCGCAGCATCATTTGCACCGCTGCATCAATCTCTACAGCCCCGATCTGCATTCCGACCTGATGGTGCGCCACGGCACCGATCCCGGCGTGGTCTCGCTGTCCTATCTCGGCTATCTCCTGTGGTTCCTCGGCCGGCCCGACGCGGCGCGCCAGCACAGCGAACAGGCGATCGCGAACGCCGAAAAGATCCGCCATCCCTTCACGCTCGCTTTCGCGCTGGTGTTCGGCGCCTATCTCTGCCAGCATTTGCGCGACGTCGAAGGCACGCGCGATCACGCCAACCGTGCCATGATCATCGCCACCGAGCACAATTTCCTGCACTGGAAGCAGCAGGCCGCGATCCTGCGCGGCTGGGCGCTGACCCAGCTCGGCGAGGCCGACGAGGGCCTCAGCCAGATGCGCTTCGGCCTCGACGAATATGAGGCGATGGATTCCTGGCTCGCCGGCTGCTGGTTCCGATGCCTGCTCGCGGAAGCCTACGCCAAGGTCGGCCTGCGCGACGCCGCCCTTCGCGCGCTGGACGGAGCGCTGGCGACCGCAAGGCGGACCGGCGATCACTCCTACCTTGCCGAGGTCTATCGGCTGCAAGGCGAGATCACCCTGTCGGACGGCAATCCGGCGTCGGTGCAGGAAGCGGAAGATCTGTTCGTGCTGTCGCTGGAGACCGCGCGCAAACAGGGCGCGCTGTCCTGGGAGCTCCGCACCGCCGTCAGTCTCGCGCGCCTGTCGCATGATGCCGGCAAGGGCGAGCAAGCGACGCTCCTGCTGACGCCGATCGTCGGCAAGTTCAGCGAGGGCTTCCTCACGCCGGACCTGAAGCAGGCGATGCAGCTCGTCAACGACCTTCGCGCGGACGCGCCCGTTCGGGAACGGATCGATCCCTGACATGAGCGATCTCGCCGCCGCGCGTGCGCGCTACGTGGAAAGAATCGCAAAGCGCGAGCGGATTTCCTCAAAGCGCCTGCTCGAAGCGCTCGCCGCCGTGCCGCGCGAGGATTTTCTGGCGAGAGGGCCCTGGCGCATCAAGAGCGAGGCGGCGCGCAGTTATCGGCTGACGCCCGACGCCGATCCCGTTCATCTCTACGACAATGTGCTGGTCGCGATCGACGCGCGCCGCAAGCTCGACACCGGCCTGCCGAGCCTGTGGGCGCATTTCATCGATTTGCTCGACGTCGGGGACAAGGACCACGTGGTCCAGATCGGCTGCGGGCTTGGCTATTTCTCGGCGGTGCTGTCGAAGATCGTCGGTCCGAAGGGCAGCGTGCGTGCGATCGAATGCGACGAGCGGCTTGCAGCCCGTGCCGCGAACTTTCTTCGCGCCTATCGCAATGTCGAGGTCGTCCAGGGCGACGGGTGTGAGGACATCGGCGCGCCCGCCGACGTCATCATCGTGCATGCCGGCTTCTCGCATCCGCATCCGCTCTGGCTCCAGTCGCTCCGCCCGCGCGGCCGCCTTCTGGTGCCGCTGACCCAGCGGGACCGCGAAGGTGCCGTCATCAGGATCACGCGCAGGGGCAAGGGGTTCGAGGCCGAGCCGGTCCAGCAGATCAGGATCTTTCCCGGCCGGGGTCGCGGCACGACCGCGCTCGACGACCGCGTCGCCGACTGGTGGCAGCGCGCCTCCGCGCTGGCGCCGCTGCGGTTTCGCGGCATCGAGCAGGGACTGCCGTCGGATGGCTGATGCTTCGTTTCATTTTACCTTGATTGCGAATGTGAGTATCCAGCGCCCCCCGGTGCGGTTATGACTATGGCTTGATGGCCATTCGAGCACGCTCCATGCATTCCGTTGCACTGCTGACTGCCAGCTATGCCAAGGATATCGAACGCTTTTCGCTGCTCAGCGAGAGCATCGACACCTGGCTGACGGGATATACGCGGCATTATGTTCTCGTTAACGATGAGGACGTGCCGCTGTTCGAGCGGTTCGCTTCCGACAAGCGCGTCATCGTTCCGGCCTCGCGGTACTTGCCGAAATGGCTCTGGGCGCTGCCGCCGGCGCTCCAGTTCATCAGCAAACGACGCGTCTGGCTGTCGCTGCTGTCGTCACCCGTGCACGGCTGGCACATCCAGCAGATGCTGAAGATCGCCGGCGTCCTCAATGCGCCCGAGCAGCGCGTCTGCATCCTGGATTCAGACAATCTGTTCTTCCGCGAATTCGATGTCGGCCAATATGCCGGCGGTGAGAAGACGCCGCTGTTTGTCACGCGCAAAGGGATCGACGCCGACCACCCGTTACACGTGCTGTGGCTCCGCACCGTCGATCAGCTTCTCGGTATCAAGGAGCGCTCGTTTCCAGCGGACGACTATGTCGGCAACGCGCTGGTCTGGGACAAGGATACCGCGCGCGCGATGACCGACGCCATCAAGTCGGCGACTGGCCTCGGCTGGGCTCTCGCACTGTGCCGGAAGAAGAAGTTTTCCGAGTACCTGCTCTACGGCCACTTCGTCGCCAATTCGCCGGAGCATCTGGCAGCACATCGGGTGACGGAAGACAGCATCGCGGTCTCGCATTGGGATGACACGCGTCTCGACCGCCCGGCCATCGAGGCGATGATGCGCGCCGCCTCGCCCGAGCAGGTCGCGCTCTGCATCCAGTCCTATTCGTCGACCTCGATCGACGATATCCGCGATGTGTTTCGTCTCAGCTCGCGCGACCGTCGCGGACCGAGCCTGTCTCCCGATCATATGGGAGACGAAGCCGAGTTCGAGACGCCGAAGACGCGCTAGAACAAGCTGCCCTCAAACGTCCCTCGTGAACCTGCTGATGACGTCCATGAACGGCTTCGGCCTGAATTCGCCGTCGAGCGGCAGGGGACGGTTCGGCTGCTTGTCCGCGCGGGCGAAGGTGCCGTTGATCCAGCTGTAGCGATCCGAGAGGCCCCAGGTCAGGATCGAGCGCACCGGGCCGCTGGTCGAGATCGCGGTCAGGAGATCATCGACACGCTTGGCGACGATGGCGTCGCGCTCGGCCGGGTTGCCCGTCAGCTTCTGATCGTCCACGTCGAGCTCGGTGACGAGAACTTCCAGCCCCCACGAGCGCAGCTCGGTGACGAATTCGGCGAGCCCATGGGTGTCGATCTCGAGTTCGGCATGCAGATGCGACTGCAATCCCACGGCGTGCAGCGGGACACCTTGGTCGAGCAGCTCCATGATCAGGTTGCGGTAGGCAGCGCGCTTGGCGATGAAGGAGTCCTTGGCCGACTCGATGTCGTATTCGTTGATCGCGAGCTTGACGAAGGGATCGGCCGCGGCCGCCGTGCGGAAGGCGAGCGGGATCCAGTTGTTGCCGAGATGCTGCGTCCAGAACGTGTCGCGCCGGTCTTTCGGACTGCGGGGATTGTCCGGGATCGGCTCGTTGACGACGTCCCACGACGTCAGCTTCTCCTTGTAGTAGGAGACGACGGTGCCGATGTGGTCGAGATACGCACGCTCGACGCCTTTGGCGTCCTTGATCTGCTTGGTCCAGTCTGGAATGTCGTGATACCAGGCCAGCGCATGCCCGCGCATCGTCAGATCGTTCGCCCGCGCGAAATCCAGGATCGCGTCAGCGCGCTCGAAGGCAAACGTGTGCGCGTCCGGGCGCAGCATCGGCCATTTCAGCTCGAGCACCGGCACGACCTGCGTGCAATAGGTGCTGATGGCTTCGCCAAGCCGCGGATCGGCCTGCAGGTCCCAGAGCGTTGCCGCTGCACCAAATCCCGGACGGCGCTGGGCAAGTTTCGACGCCGGCAAGGCTGACGCGGATGCACCCGCCGCAAGCGTCGCGGCGCTGCCGAGAAGGAATTCGCGTCTGTCGAGCCTTGCCACGGCATTCCCTCGGGAACCAATGCGCCATCGTACCAAGCGGCGCCGTGCAATGCCGGGGTTTCGTCGTGTTGGGTTAACCTTTGCCGGATGTCAGGTGCGTCAACCCATGGGCCGCTGCATCGCTGTTCCAGCGCGTTCACGCGCTGGAAAGCGTCTTAAGGCGCCTGAATGATGGTCTCTTATCAGTGATCTGCGGCTCCGGTTCGAGGAAAGGGCAAATTTAACGCTAACGCGCGAAATCCGCCGTGCTGCTCCATTCGCGGCCCGATTTGCAGACTTATGTGACACTCTTCGGGGATGCTGCGGCGCAGTCCGATCGCCACCCCAAGGTCCAACTGATCAACGGCCGCAAAACTCGCATGACCGCTTCCGGTCCCGTGCCCGCATGCTGAACCGCCATTTCTCCATCTACCTGGTCGCCTATATCCTGCCTGCGGCGGTGGGCTTCTTCGCGGTCACCGCCTACACGCGGCTGCTGACGCCCGCAGAGTACGGCGTCTATGTCGTCGGCATCAGCCTTGCCGGCATTCTGGGTGCGATCTTCTTCGCCTGGATCAAGCTGTCGGTGTCCCGCTATCAGGCGATGTCGGCGGAGGTGGATTTTCGCGGCACGGCGATGGTCGCCTTTGGGCTCACGGCCGCGGTGCTCTGTGCCACGACCCCGCTGGTCTTCCTGTTCCGCAGCGACGTCAGCGTCGAGCTGCTGCTCGTCAGCATGTTCGTCGCGATCATGGCCAATGCGGTCGATGTCGGCCAGGAGTTCGAGCGCGCCAAATTGCGCCCTTACCGGTTCGCGGCGATCTCGATCGTGCGCAGCGTATCGAGCGTGGGCTTCGGCCTGCTCGGGATCTGGCTCGGCTGGGGCGGCATGGGCCTGCTCGCGGCGTTCGGGCTGGGCTCGCTGACCGGCATCATCCTCAATCTCGTCGGCGACCGCACCAGGATCGCGCCTTTCCAGCGCAGCCAGTTCATGCAGCTGGCGCGCTACGGCCTGCCGCTGACGCTGGCCGGTCTCTCGGTCGCGCTGTACTCGACCTGCGACCGCCTGATCGTCGCTTATCTCCTCGGCAAGGACGCCGCCGGCATCTTTGGCGTCGCCGCCGATCTGCCGCGCCAGTTCATGGTGATGATCGCCTCCAGCGTCGCCGCGGCGACCGTGCCGCTCGTGTTCCGATCGCTGTCGGAGAAGAACAATGAGACCACGCGCGAGCGGTTGAACGAAAGTCTCGAGCTGCTGCTCGTCGTCGTCGCGCCCGTCGCGATCTGGCTGGCGCTGGCGGCGGACCAGGTCGCAGGCACGCTGGTCGGCGTCGACTTCCGCGCCGGCGTGTCGGCGCTGCTGCCGACCCTGGTGCTCGCCCGCTTCTTCGGCATCGCCAATCAGTTCTACGTCCAGATCAGCTTTCAGCTCGCCGAGCGGCCGTTCATGCTGGCGGCGCAGTCCTTCCTCACGCTCGTGGTGAGCGTCGCGCTGATGTTCGCGCTGGTCGCAGGCTACGGTCTCAACGGCGCGGCGCTGGCGACGCTTGCGACCGAGGCGATCGGCTTCGTCGTCGCACTCGTCCTGATGCACCGTGCCCATCCCGTGCCGTTCGACGTCAATCGTCTCGCCGGCGTTGCCGCCTCCGCCGCAGCCATGGCGGCTGCGATCCTCGTCGCGCGGTCGCAGGTCAACGGCACCGGGCTCGTCGCGCTGGTCATCGTGAGCCTTGCGGGCGGTTTCGCTTACGCCGCCGCGGCGTGGCTTCTCAATGTCGCGAACGTGCGAACGCTGTCGCTGCGTGTTCTGCGAACCTTCAATCGGAAGGCGCTGGGCGTCTAGCCGCGGTGTCTGCCGAGGCAACCGGGCCGGGCTCCAGGCGGCGGGAACTTTGCTCGAGCGAGCAATATTGACCAGTAACTTCGGTCCCGGCGGCTCATGCTGGCTGTATCACCGCCCCTTATCGGCATCTATCGGTGACTGAGAGTGCTGTAACGCTCCCGCCTGATCTCGAGGGTGCATCGCATGCATTTGCAACATTCCCACTCATTCGGTTCGTCACTTGCATCAGACCGGCGGCCGCGCTGTCCCAGGTGCGGCGAACCCATGAGCTTGGTGAGGATCCCCGGCTCATCCGCCTTTGACATCGGAACGTTCGCGTGCGCCTGCCATCACATTCGTGCTGCCGCAGTCGAAACCGATCCGATGAGATCGGCCGCGGCCCTCTGGCTCGCCAGTCACGATTTGAGGCCACCGACCTGAGCGGGTGCCCCCGAATGGAGGACCTGGAAGACTTCATCCACCTCGAAAACCTCAAAATCCTCAGACGGCAGATCGATCTGGCCAAAGACGACGTCCGGCGGCAATGGCTCATGATACGTCTGGCCGAGGAGGAGGCGAAAGGCCGGGTTGCGACCCGATAGGCGGTCGCCGGCGTACCGCCAAAGGGCCGTCGATGGGAGATGTGTGGTGAGCGGATACATATTCAACAACAGGGGAATCCGCGCCGGGGTTCTGAACGGCACATCGATCTTCGACCTCACCGGCAAGAAAGTCTACGATCTCCGGGGGAACAATATCTATCGTCTCTCGGGCGAGTTGGTCGGCCATACGCTCGACGCGTCGGGTGCTGACAAGCGTCTGGACCGCGACAGCGAAGCGCTGCTCTCCGTCCTGCGAGCACCGGAGCCTGACGAGCCCGAGAACCGTCCCGCTCCGCAAAGGCAGCCATCTGACAGCTTTGCGGAAGCAATACGTCTGCGCCGGCAGGTCTCGGACACCCCGTCCGATCGTCCCAAGAAAGGATGATCCTGCATTCCGAGAGCTTCACGAACACTTCGCACAGGCCCGCAACGACACCCGATGCGGGCCCGGTCACGCCGAAAATCTATTGCAGCGGCGACCGCATCCCGGTCGCAGCATCGTAGACCAGGATTTGCAGCATTGGGAATCTGCCGAGCAACTCGGCGCCGGCTTCTCGGGCAGCAGTTTCGCTGTCGTAACGGGTCTTGAAGTGGCCATCGACCACAAGCGTGAAGCCATCGGCCGGTGCGACGTCAGCCCTTTGAATGATTCTCGGCGCGATCTCGTCGACGTGCGCGGTCGGCTTTTTCATGGGGTACCTTCATATCGTTGCAGGAGGCGGCTCGAGGCGTTCTTGCCCCCAACTGTCTCAGTCGTCCCTCACGATCTCAGGCTTGTCATACAAGACCGCGTTCAGGAGGGAACTGTGAACCTCGATCTTGCCGTTGTAGGTGATAAAGCCGAGCTTGCGAAATTTGTTCATGAAAAAGCTGACGCGTGAGCGGGTCGTCCCGATCATCTCTGCGAGCGTCTCCTGACTGACCTGCGCCGTGATGGGCTGCGTGGCGCCATCCTTGCCAAAATTCGCCAGGAGCAGGAGAAGACGCGCAAGCCGCTTCTCGCTCGAATTGAACAACTGGTCGATCAGGTCTTCTTCGATGCGGCTGTTTCGACTGAGCAGATACTCCATGAACAACTCGGAGAACTTTGGCTCGCCCTTGAGTATCGCAAGCATAGCCGATTTCGCGATCGACGTGACCAGGCATTGCTCCATCGCCACCGTTGTCGAAATCCGCAAGGGATGGCCGTTCAGGCAACCTTCGCCGAAGAATTGTCCGGGCTCCATGATTCCGACCACGGCTTCCTTGCCCTGCTCGGAGACGACGAGAACCTTGATCCTGCCCTTCTGGATGTAGAAAACCGTGTCCGCGGCGTCGCCCTGCGAGAACACGACCTGGTTCTTGTCGAATTTCAGTATGGCTTTGCCCTCGCCGACCTTGGCGAGAAAGAGTTTTGGATCGAACGAGCTTTTCGCCGCTTTTAGCATAACGTCGTCAAGAACCTGATGGAGGGGGCTTCAGTTTAGCAGGGCCGGGGCCGGGCGCGTTAGGCAAATCTTGCGTCCGCCTTCGGGCCCCCCGGTGATCCCGGCCAGGCAATTGTGGCGGCGGCCTCGGCCGGCTCGCCATACGGCTCGCCTGCGCTCTCAATGCCGTACGACCGTCTGATGCCGGTCCTTCATGAGTGCGGCATCCAGCTCCGTTTGGCTGACCGAGTAGAACTGGATCAGTAATTGGGGGGCAGACCTCGCGGGCGTCTGAAGCAGCGTCGCCACGCGCCGATAGGCGATCCTCGACAACCCTTCGATCTGCTCGTCGTCAGTGACGACGACATATTCACCGGCGGGCTGAGTGCCCTCCAGGCCCTGAAGGACGAAGGGATTGGCGAACGAAACGGTGGTCCGTGTTGTTCTGATAGTCAAGGTGAGATCTCCTGGACGAACTGCAGAGGCGTCAGCCGCGCCACTTGTCGACCCCTCTTCGTGCCGGTCGAGGGACGGCCATCAGAGAGCCTATCGGTTGGCTCGCTCTGCTGCAGAGCAAAATTGCTCAGCTTTGAAGGAATGGTCCGCAACTGATCCTGAGCCGCGCGCCGATCATACGATCGGCATCTGAGCAGTTTTGCACATCATCCGCCCTTGCCCGGGTCTAGTCTGACGGGTGACGGAACACTGCTTGGTCGTCCGTTGGTGAGGTGAAAATGAACATATCTGGTGAAAGCCTTCTCGTCATATTGGCTGTGGGCATCGCGGCCGGTTGGCTTGCGGGCCAGATCGTCATGGGTACGGGCTTGGGCCTGGTCGGCGATCTCGTCGTGGGAATAGCGGGCGCCTTCATCGCGAGCTGGTTATTTCCGCAGCTGGGAATCCATCTCGGTTCGGGGATCGTCTCGCAGATCATCGACGCCGCGGTCGGCGCGGTCTTGCTGCTCATGATCATCGGGCTCGTCCGCGGACGAAGCCGATGGGGCGGAAGCTGGGGCGGCGTTTGGCGCAAACGCTGGTAGGCGGGCATCGTGAGAGTCTGCCTGGAACGAACGTCGCCGGGACTACTTGGTGATGGCGACCGGATATGATGCCCACTCATCATACCCGATGAATGGCGGCCCCGGTTCGCACCCCCGTGCTGGGGCCGCTTCCTTGAGCGTTCCCCTTCAGCTGCTATTTGGCTGATCTCATCGGGTCGTCCATGGATATCTTGTGGACGTTCCCGCATTTGGCACATTCGAAGATTCGAAGATTGGGACCGTCGCAGCTTGCCCCGACGTGGATCAGCATCATGCGGCTCTGGCAGGCCGGGCAGAGTGGCCGGGGTATCGGAATCAGCGTCGGTTCTGGACGAGCATAGACCTCGGACATATGAAGCTCCTGCCCATATGGCGGGGTACGCTGTACCCGAAGCCGCCGCCGATGACAGCCGATTCGCCGGCTGCGTCATAGCCAGCATGCCGCGCTCGCGTGTCAGCTTCAGTTCAATATTGCTCACATTGCCGGAAAATCGCCGCCGGTCGGTGAACATCTCCGACCTGCGTCCCTTCCCATCTCAGTCGCGGTGTGTCATGGGGGGCAGGCCAATTCGGCGGGACGCCGGCTCCCGGCGTGAGCAATATTGCTCAGCAGGACATCCAGGCTCGGATCAATATGAGTGCGTGCGGGGCAGGACCTCAGAACTGCTGCCGGAGGCGTCCGTGGGCGATAACGATACTTCTTCGGCGGACATCGGGAACAGACCAGAAATGACTGAGAGAACGCCGGAGATCCGCGCGACGGCGCGGATGCTCGCCCGCTACCGCGAGCCCGACAGTGCGCGCGGTGTCCTCGAGCTGGCGATCACGGCGGTGCCGCTCGTCATCATCTGGGTTCTGATCTGGGCCGCTCTTGACCACGGCTATTGGTTTGCGCTGCTGCTCGAGGTGCCCGCGGCGGGTTTGCTGGTCCGTCTCTTCATGATCCAGCACGATTGCGGACATGGCTCGTTCTTCCGCGGCCGCGTTGCGAACGATTGGGTCGGCCGCGCCATCGGCGTGATGACACTGACGCCATACGATTACTGGCGACATAACCATGCACGCCACCATGCGAACTCCGGCAATCTCGATCACAGGGGCTCGGGCGACATCGATACGTTGACCGTGCGCGAGTTTCGCGACCAGCCCCTATGGGGTCGGATGCTGTACCGTTTGTATCGCCATCCTCTCGTGATGTTTGGCGTCGGTCCCTCGTATTTGTTCATCTTGAAGCATCGCTTGCCGGTCGGGCTGATGCGCGGTGGCTGGAAGCCCTGGCTGAGCACAATGGGCACGAACGTCGCGATCGCGGTTCTCGTCGGCGCGATGATCCGGCTGGTCGGCTATGGGCCGTTCCTGCTGGTTCACCTGCCGATCATCGTTCTGGCGGCGTCGATCGGTGTCTGGCTGTTCTATGTCCAGCACCAATTCGAGCACACCCACTGGTCCCACGACGACAACTGGAATTTTCACGACGCTGCGCTGTACGGCAGCTCGCACTACCAATTGCCGGGTGTCTTGCGATGGTTCACGGCGAATATCGGCGTCCACCACATCCATCATTTGTGCAGTCGAATTCCCTGCTATCGCCTGCCGGACGTGTTGCGGGACCATCCGCAGCTCGCCGGCGTCGGACGGATCACACTGCTCCAGAGCTTGCGGACCGTGCGGCTGACCTTGTGGGATGAGGAGCGCTTGCGGCTCGTCTCCTTTGGAGAGGCAGCCTTGACCTCAACCGCCTCGCCGACGCCGGCGGCCGCCTCGCGGCGAGGCCGCTGAGGGTCGTGAAGGTGCGCGCCCCGCAGTGGTGTTTACTGCCGAGGTTCGGCCGGAAGGTGCCGGGCGTTTAGCCACCATTCTCAACCAAAGCCTGCCGGTTCAAAGAATATAGGCCGGTTTGCGCCGCACCGTTGTGATCCGGGTCGTGATCGCCGCGGCGCTCCACCGCAACGGGGGGAAAACCGGCGGATCCGCCCCCTCCGAGGCGGACATTCTGCCGCAGCGATCGCCGCCAGCCTCGGACCAGCCTTGGCCGGGAGCCACCCTTCCGCCCGCGCGAGCCGTCGTATATGAGAGATTTGTCGTTGGAACGTGCCGAATATCGCCACAGACGGAACGTATGGCGGCTGCGATTTCTTAATCCAAAGATCGCAATCTGAGACCTAATCGACATGAGCGCGGACTGGCATTTCGACCGGGGCATGGCATGAAAAACCGACTGACGACGGCGCAATCCACCCTGGCGATGCGGCGTTGGGCCCCTCCCGGCAGGATCGCGCTTACGGCGTTGGCCGTGCTTGCCGTGGTGAACCCGGCGACCGCGGCCAAGCAGGCGCGCCAGCCGACCGAGGCGGTGGCGCCGCGCGAGGCCGGCGAGCCGATCATGGCGATCGTGTCGATCAAGAGCCAGCAGGTCACCTTCTACGACGCCGACGGCTGGATCCTGCGTGCGCCGGTGTCCACCGGCACCACCGGGCGCGAGACGCCGGCCGGCGTCTTCGCCATCGTCGAGAAGGACAAGGACCACCACTCGACCATGTATGACGATGCCTGGATGCCCAACATGCAGCGCATCACCTGGAACGGTATCGCGCTGCATGGCGGGCCGCTGCCGGGCTATGCCGCTTCGCATGGCTGCGTGCGGATGCCCTTCGGCTTTGCGGAGGGGCTGTTCGACAAGACCAACATCGGCATGCGCGTGATCATCTCGCCGAACGACGCGGCCCCGGTCGATTTCAACCATCCCTCGCTGTTCGTGCCGAAGCGCGAAGCCATTGCGGCGGTGCCGAGCCGGGCCGACAAGCTCTCCGCCGAAGCCGAGGAGGCGACCCGGGCCGCCGACGAGGCCAAGAAGGCCGCGGCAATCGCCGCGAAGGAGGCCGCCTCGCTCCCCGCCTCGCTGCGCAAGCTGGAACAGCAGAAGGCCCGCGCCGATGCCGAGCTTGCTTTTGCCGACAAGTCGCTCGCGGCGGCAAAGACCGATCAGGCCCGCGCCAAGGCCGAGGAGCTGAAGCAGAAGGCCGCCACCAAGGCTGCCGATGCGGCGAGCCAGCTCGACACCGCCAAGGCGGCCGCGCAACCGAAGCGCGACGCCGTCGCCGCCACGAAGGAGGCCGCGAAGGCGGCTGCGACCAAGAAGGCCGAGATCGTGAAGGCTGCGACCGACGCAAAGCTCGCGCTCGAGCCGGTCTCGGTCTACATCAGCCGCGCGACGCAGAAGCTCTATGTGCGCCGGAACACGCACAAGCCGGCGCCGGATGGCGGCGGCGAGGTGTTTGACACCAGCATCGAGGTCCCGGTCACGATCCGCAATCCCGACCAGCCGCTCGGCACGCATATCTTCACGGCGATGGCGAAGAACGACACCGGCCTGCGCTGGAGCGTTGTGACGATCGAAAGCGGCGACGACGCCAAGGACGCGCTCGACCGCATCACCATTCCGCAGGACGTTTGGGATCGCATCGCGCCGACCGCATTGCCGCGTTCGTCGATCATCATCTCGGACGAGCCACTGAGCAGCGAGACCAACTACCGCACCGAATTCGTCGCGGTGCTGAGCAACCATCCCCAGGGCGGCTTCATCACGCGCAAGCCGACCGCGCCTCCGATGGACATTGCGAGCGACGACAGCTGGGACAATGGCGGCAACGGCTTCGGCTTCTTCTTCCAGCGCGATCCGAACCCGCAACCGGTCAATCCGCGCCGGCAGCGCGGCGGCCAGTACCCGTACTATCAGCCGGCGCAGCCGATGCCGCGGAGCTTCTGGTAGGACGCGCAGCCGTCGGAGAGCGAGCTCTCCTTCGACTAAGGTCGCGCCGTGATCACCAGGGCCTGAATCCTGGCTTCGACGGGGCCGGGCCCATGGCGCATTCGGATTGCCTCGGCAACGGCGTCCGTCGCGGCCTCAAGCTTGCTCGCGTCCCTTGCCTCGATCTCGTTTCGCAGCGGCGTCCCCTGGCAGTATGCGAACGCCACATATTCGGGTGTCGGCGCGCGGCTCACGGCAGGAAGCGTTTCGATTGAGATGTGGCGGAAGCCCGCTTGCTCCAGATCGGCGTTGATGACGGCCTTGTCGTGATAGCCGTGCGGCGTCCGCGCCATGAAACGCGGCGGATCGTCGGGAAAGATCTTTCCGAGCACGGCCGTCGCCTCGTCGGCGAACACGTTCTCCTCGATGCGGTCCCAGACGTTGAACACGAACGTGCCTTCCGGCCGTAAGACCCGCTTCGCCTCGGCGTAACCCTTGATGCGATCCGGAAAGAACATGGCGCCGAACTGGCAGCAGACCACGTCAAACGCGGCGTCGTCGAACGGCAGCGCGGTGGCATCCGCCGGGCGCCAGGTAATGCGATTGTCGTCGGCCTGGCGCTGCGCCGCGATCGCGAGCATCGGCTCGTTGAGATCGGTCGCGACGTAACGGATGCCGGGAGGCAGCGCCGCCGTCACGGCCCGCGTCACGGCGCCGGTGCCCGCGGCGGTTTCCAGCAGCGTTGACGGGGAGAGCGCGGCGACACGCCTGGCGATGTCGGCGGCGTAGTGGGCGAAGATCAGCGGGACGAGATACTCGTCGTAGATTTTCGGAATCGAGCCGGCGAAGACCTTGTCGGTGGAGGACATGTTTGCCTCGCTGAAGGTTCGGACACGGGGCTCACGTTAGCATGGTTTCCCCACTGTCGCGCCAGCAACGAGACAAATCCCGCCGCTCCATTCCTGGCCGTGCGCTTCGAGCAACATCGCAAGGCCGACGACCGATCCTACGATCTCCCGCCGACAACCTCCCGGATCGGCCGCGTGCCGTCCCAGTTCATCGCCGCCTGCCGGACCTTCTCGAAGAACGGCCCCTTGGTGCCGCTGGTGTCGGAGATCTCGATCACTGTTCCCGGATGCGCCTGGGTGTCGAAATAGGCAAAGCGTCCCTTGTCGCCGCCGATCTGGCCCTCGTGGCCGATCCTGTAGCCGAGCGCGAGCGCCTTGTCGTAGAGCGCCTGATAGTCGTGGCTCCAATACGACATGTGCTGGAGTCCTTCGTGGCCGGCGTCGAGGAATTCCTTGTACAGCGAGGGCGCATCGTTGCGCTGCTGGATCAGCTCGATCTGGAGGTCGCCGGAATTGGCCAGCGCAATGCTCATCTCGACGGCGGAGTCCTGGCCGCGATGGCGGAACCAGTCGGTCCTGACGCGATCCATGTAGTACCAGGGACCGACGCCCATCACCTCGATCCAGTGCTTCATCGCGGCGTGGATGTCCCGCACCACATATCCGTTCTGGCGCACCGCGCCGAAGATGCGGCTCATGCCCGCGCTCCTCTTCTTGGCCGATTCACTTGACCTCGATGCCCGCGTCCTTGGCAACCTGCTTCCAGGCCGCGATGTCGCGGGCGTTGATGTCGCGCTGCTCCTCGCCGGGGACGAATTGCGGCGTGATGCCGAGCGCAAGCAGCTTCTCCTTCACCTCGGCATCGCCGAGCGCGTCCTTCAGGGCCGCCGAGAGCTTCTTGGCGACCGGCTCGGCAAGGCCCGCCGGCGCATACATCGCCCAGGACAGGCTGCGGTCGAACGCCACGCCCTGTTCCTTGTAGCTCGCGACGTCGGGCAGGCTCGGCGAGCGCTCGCCGCAGGCGGCCAGCGCCTTGATCGAGCCGTCCTTCACCAGCGGCGTCGCGGTCGCCATGTCGAGTGTCGCAAGCGAGATGTGGCCGCCGAGCAGGTCGCCGGCGAGTTTCGCGATGCCGTTGAAGGGCACGTGATCCATCTTGATGCCGCGCTGCTGCATCAAGATCTCCGCGCAGAATTGCCCGGTCGAGCCGACGCCCCAGCTGCCATACTGGATCGGCTCGCCCTTCTTGGCGAGCGCAATCAGGCCCTTGATGTCATTGGCGGAAAAGTCCTTGGTCGCCACCAGCATGATCGAGGAGGTGCCGACGCGGCCGATCGTCGTGAAATCCTTGATCGGATCGTAAGCCAGCTTTGGATAGATCGCGGGCGCCAGCACATGCGTGGTCATGCCGCCGACGGTGATGGTGTAGCCGTCGTTCGGCGACGCCGCGACCATTTGCGTGCCGAGCGTACCGGCCGCACCCGTGTGGTTCTCGATATAGATGCTCTGCCCGAGCGTCTTGCCCATCCTGTCCGCGAGCAACCGGCCGACCACATCGCCGCCGCCGCCAGCCGCGTAAGGAAGCAGCATCCTGATCTTGTGGGTGGGGTAGGCGGCGGGATCCTCGGCCCGGACGGGCAACGCCGCCGACAGCAATGCGAGAAACGAAAGCGTGACGGTGCGCAGCATGATGGCTTCCCCTAATCCTCGAAACGAAATCTGTAAGTGTCGCCATGCCGGATCACGCGTCCGGCGGTCGGCGCGGGAAAATGGCCGGTGAGCAGATAGCTCGGCGTATCCGCGAGCTCTTCCAGCAGCGCCATCCGCGTCGCGACCGCCGCGGCCGGATCGACATCGGCGGCATTGGACAGCCACGGTGCGGCGCACTGGATCGGGTGATGGATGACGTCGCCCGACATGACGGCGTGATCGTGGCCGCCGTTGAGGTGGATCTGCATGTTGCCGGCGGTGTGGCCCGGCGCCGGCGCGAAGCGCAAGGCCGCGTCGCGATCCTCGAACAGGCGATGGTCTGTCTCGACGAATTCGGCGAGGCCGGCCGCGACCACCGGCAGCACGGAGTCTTCGAATGAGCCGTGGTTCACCGGGCTCTTCGGCGCCGCATTGTGCGCGGCCTCGAAATGCCGGTACTCCTCGCGTCCCATCAAATAGCGCGCGTTGGGGAAGGTCGGCACCCAGCGGCCGTCGAGGAGCCGCGTGTTCCAGCCGACGTGATCGACATGCAGATGCGTGCACATCACGAAGTCGACCTCTTCAGGCGCAACGCCAAGCGCCCGCATGTTTTCGAGATAAGGCTGGTTGAGGTCGTTCCAGACCGGGACCCGCGGCCGTTTCTTGTGATTGCCGCAGCAGGTATCGACGATGGCGGTCCAGCGCGGCGCGCGCACGAGATAGGAGTGATGGCTGAGGATGAAACGGCCGGTCGCCGGCTCGATATAGCGGTGATCGAGCCAGCTCCGGTTCTCCGCGATGACGGCGTCGGTGACGTTGGCGAACAGCCAGCTCTTGTCGAAGGCAAGCGAAGCGATCTCGCTGACGAGATCGACCCGCATGCCGCCGACCGTGACCTGCCGCATCGCTCAGTTCTTCAGGAGTTCGCCGAACGGCACCCAGCGCGTGCCGTCGAAGCGGATCAGCTGGAGGCTCGTCATCGGCGTATAGCGCTCCGGCGAGTTGTTCACCGTGGTGCCGTTAATCAGCATCGGCAGCTTGACGTCCTTGAGCGTCGTCGCCTGCTTCATCACATTGGCGCGGGTGAGGTCGTTGCCGGATGCCTTCAGCACGGTGACCAGCGTCTGCGCGATGGTATAGCCATAGACGTTGAGCCAATCGCTCTTGTTGGCTTCAGGCAGGTACTTGTCCATAAAGGCGAGCCACTCCTTGTAGCCGGCATCGTCCTTCAGCGCGGGGTCGGTCGCATCCTTCAGGTACTGGCTGGAGATGATTCCGGTGGAATTGTCCCTGCCGGCCGGCTCCAGCACGCCGCTGATCGAGGCCGAGACGTTGGAGATGATGGTCACGGGCTTCCACCCGATCTCGCCGATCTTGCGGATCGCCTGCGCCGCAAACTTCGGTGTCGCCGCAACCAGCACCACATCGGCGCCAGCAGTCTTCAGTTGCAGGATCTGCGTGTCCACGGTCGGCGCCGTGGTCTCGTAAGCGGCGCGCGCCACGATCGCCTCACCACCGCCGAGCCCTTCCTCCAGCGCCTTCAGATAGTCCTTGCCGAGATCGTCGTTCTGGTAGAGCACGCCGATCTTCGCATTGGCATGGCTTGCCTTGATGTACTTGGCATAGGCGATCGCCTCGTCGCGATAGGTCGGCTGCCAGCCCACGGTCCACGGAAAGTTCTTCGGGTCATCCCACTTCGCGGCGCCCGAGCCCAGGAAGAGCTGCGGTACCTTGCGGTCGTTGAGGTATTTGTGCACGGCGCTGTTGGTCGGTGTGCCGACGCCGCCGAAGATCAAGAGCACTTCCTCGCTCTCGACCAGCCGCCGCGTCTGCTCCACCGTCTTCGGCGGGCTGTAGGCGTCATCGGCGATGATCATCTGGATGCGCCGCCCGTTGACGCCGCCGTCATCGTTCACCTTGCGGAAATAGGCCTCGGCGGATTTCGCGATCTGCGCGAAAGCCGAGACCGGGCCGCTCAGCGGCGCGGTGGTGCCGATCTTGATGGTCTTGTCGTCGGCGCCGGGATCGTATTTTGCGCTTTGCGCCTGGGCGATGCTTGCCGCGAGCATGGGCAACAGGATGCAGGCCGCGGCCAGGCGAAGGCGGGCAAAGCGCGCCATGAGGTCGTCTCCCCAGATTTGCTCTCCGCCTCTCAAGGGAGCGGAGTTGAAACGCGAGAACAGGGCCCGCAACCGGATTTGCGGGCCGCGACCGTAGCCGCCAGACTGGCAAACGAACGATCGTTCGTACGGTTGACTAGCGAACGATCGTTCGTTAGTCAAGTCGCATGGCTGTCCACACCTCCAGCGCGGCGGCAGCGGCTGCGCCCACCACCCGCGAGCGCATCCTCTCTGAAGCGCTCAACCTGTTCGCGCAGAGCGGCTATGGCGGCGCCTCGATGCGCGAGCTCGCGCGCCGTGTCGGCATTCGCGAGAGCAGCCTCTACAATCATTTCGCCGGCAAGGCCGCGATCCTGGAAGCGATCGTTGCCGAACACGGCCCTGCCAGCTCGGCGAGCCGGCTGGAGGAGCCGCGCTACAAGCAGCTTGCGCGCCAGCCCGCCGCGTTCTGCCGGCAGTTTGCCTTGGACCTCGTCGAGCAATGGTCCGATCCGCGCGAGCATCAGTTCCAGAAGGTGATCACCGCCGAGCGAAATCGCGTCCCCGGCATCCGTGCCAAGTTCGCCGACCATTTTTACACGCGCGAGCAGAGCCTGATGACGGATTACTTCCGCGGCTTTGCGCTCGCGGGCCTCGTCTCGACGCCGGATCCGCGCGAGACCGCGCGGCTGTTCGCGGCGGGCCTCATCTATATCCGCCTCGAACATTACGTGATGGGCGCGACGCCGTCGTCGCGGCCGAACGTGATCGAGGCGATCGACCGCTACCTCGCCTTCTTCCTGTCGCTGATCGCGGCAGGCAATGACGACAACAAGAAACGAAAACCCAAGGGAGAAACGCGTGGCAAGGCTGCCCCTGATTGATCCGGAGACGACGAGCGGCGACATCCGCGCCTCGTTCGACCGCATGCCGGTCAAGCTCAACATCTTTCGCATGATGGCTCATGCCGAGGCCAACATGATCCCGGCGATGCGGCTCGGCAATTCGATCCTGCACAAGCAGAAGCTCAGCGCCGTCAACCGCGAGCTCTTGATCCTCCAGGCCGCCCAGCTCGAAGGCGGCGCCTATGAGTGGCGCCAGCATGTTCCGATCGCGCTCGGTGTCGGCTGTACGCAAGCGCAGATCGATGCGGTCGAGCGCAGTGACTACGATGCAGCCGGCTTAAGCGAGGCTGAGCGCGCGCTGCTCAAATTCGGCCGCGAGGTCGTCGAGAACGTCCGCGTTCCCGAGGCGACCTTTGCCGCCATGCGCCGCCACTTCAGCGACCAGGAGGTCGTGGAATCCATCGTTGCGCTCGGTTTCTACATGATGATGGCGCGCGTCACCGAGGCAACGGAAACCGATCTCGATCCCGCGGCGGGCATGAAGGTCTATGACGGCGGTAAGAAGCAGGGCGGCTGAGATGACGGAAACCGAGACCAAGCCGGAGCGTTACGTCCGTCCGCCGAGCGCGGAATCGCTGGGCGAAGCGCCGGGCAGGGGGCGCCTGAGCGGCCGCCGCATCCTGATCGTCGGCGGCGGCCAGCGCGTGTTCGATGCCTTAACCGATCCGATCGGAAACGGCCGCGCCATGAGCATCCTTTGCGCGCGCGAGGGTGCGAAGGTCGCGGTCGCCGATCTCAACCGCACCTCGGCCGAACAGACGGTGAAGCGCATCACCGCCGCAGGCGGCGAGGCATTCGCCATCGCGGCGGACGTCACGTCCGAGCCCGACGTCGTCCGCATGATCGACGAAGCGCACCGCGCGATGGGTGGGCTCGACGGCATGGTGCTCAACATCGGCACCTTCGGCAAGGTCGGTCTCGATGCCGTCAGCCCCGAGGAGTGGAACAGGATCTACGACGTCAACGTCCGCGGTCCGATGCTGTGCTGCCGCGCCGCCATGCCGAGATTCGACGATGGCGGCGCCATCGTCTTCATTTCCTCGATCGCCGCGCTGAAAGCCGGCTCGCAGATGGCGGTGTACGATTCCTCCAAGGCCGCGCTCGGCGGCCTCATGCGCAACATCGCCCATCTCGGCGCGCGCCGCGGCATCCGCGCCAACCTCGTCTATCCCGGCCTCGTCGACACTCCCAACGGCCGCGAAGCCGGCGCCGGCCGCCCCTCGCGCGGCAAGGGCCATGTCCCCTTCGGCCGCCAGGCGACCGCGTGGGAGATCGCCTATGCGGTGCTGTTCTTCCTGTCGGACGAAAGCGTCTATGTCACCGCGCAGACGCTCGCGGTGGATAGCGGGTTGAGCGGGATGTGATCGGAGCGGTCACTGCGTGGCGAGGCTACGACCGCGACGAGTGCTTGGAAGCACGATGCCCCTTCAGCGTCGCCCCGGCGAAAGCCAGGACCCATAACCACCGTCGGGTGTGGCTACGGGAACTCGCAGTTGCCCCTTCGCACCACAACCTCTCCCTGGGCTAATAGGTCTTGGCCTTCGCCAGGACGGCGGCGCTTCCCCAGATTCAGATTGCACGCGCTAGCCATTCCCTCTAATTACTTTGTACAACTGACCAAATAAGATGGTCGCGCGCCGAATGGCGCGATCGAGGATGGAAGCGCAGCATGTCGCAGGACGGATTTGGACTGGCGGGTGTCATGGGCATGCCGGTCGCGCATTCGCGCTCGCCCATCATTCATAATTATTGGCTGAAGGCGCACGGCATCCGCGGCAGCTATGTCCCGCTGGCGGTGAAGCCGGAGCGGCTGGAGGATGCGCTTGACGGGCTGATTGCGCTCGGGTTCCGCGGCTGCAATGTCACCATGCCGCACAAGCAGACGGCGATGCCGCTGCTGACCCGCGTCAACGAGACCGCGAAGCGCATCGGCGCCGTCAACACCATCGTCGTCGAGGCGGACGGCACGCTCTCCGGCTTCAACAATGACGGCAACGGTTTTGTGCAGAGCCTGCGCGACGCCAAGGCTGACTGGCGCGGCGATGCCGGGCCGATCCTGCTGCTCGGGGCAGGCGGCGCCTCGCGCGCCGTGGTGGTGGCGCTGCTCGAAAATGGCGCGCGCGAGATCCGCATCGCCAACCGCACGGCCGAGAAGGCGCAGGCGCTCGCCAGGGATTTCGGCTCCGCCGTCAGCACCATTGCGTGGGACGACCGCGGCGCTGCGCTCGGCGATGTCGCCCTGCTCGTCAACTGCACCGATCGCGGCATGGTCGGCAAGGCCGCGCTGGAGATCGACCTGTCGCGCCTGCGGCCGGAAACGCTCACCGCCGATCTCATCTACACGCCGCTGGAAACGCCGTTCCTCGCCGAAGCCCGCGCGCGCGGCTGCGTCACGGTCAACGGGCTGGGCCTGCTGCTGAACCAGGCTAGGCTCGCCTTCAAGGCTTGGTTCGGTGTCATGCCCGACGTGACGCCAGAGCTGATCAAGGCCATCGAAGCGACGTTCTGAACCGCCGGGGAGCTTTGCGCCATGACGCTGCCGGTGTCCCCCAGGATCGACTGCCACATCCACGCCATCGATCCCGCCCGCTTTCCCTATTCCGCCGATACGCCGTACCGGCCGAGCGGGCAGGAGATCGCGCCCGCGGCGCAGCTCATCCGCGTGTTCGACGCGTTCGATATCAGGCACGCGCTCGTGGTGGCCACCAACACCGGCTACGGCAGCGACAGCCGCATCCTGCTCGATACGTTGCAGCAGGGCGGCGGCCGCTTTCGCGGTGTCGCCGTCGTCGAGAACGACGTCGACATCAGCGAGCTCGAACGGCTGAAGGCGGCCGGCGTGATCGGCGTCGCCTTCAACGTGCCGTTCCACGGTGCCGATTATTATCTCAGGGCGGCGGCACTGCTGGAGAAGCTGACCAGCCTCGGCCTGTTCCTCCAGATCCAGGTCGAGCAGGACCAGTTGCTCGACCTGTTACCACTGATCGACAAATCAAATGTGCGTCTGGTGTTCGATCATTGCGGCCGGCCCTCCGTTGGGCAGGGATTGCAGGGCAAGGCCTTCCAGGCGCTGCTCGCAATCGGCCGCGAGCGCGACGCGCATGTCAAGCTGTCAGGCTATTACAAATTCTCGCAGCAGCCGCATCCGTATCAAGACGCGTGGCCGTTCATCACGGCGCTGGTCGAGGCCTTCACGCTCGACCGCTGCGTCTGGGGCTCGGACTATCCGTTCCTGCGCGCCCCAGAGCGGCTCGATTACGGCCCGCTGCTCGCGGTGCTGACACAACTGTTTCCCGACCCCGGCGATCAGCATCGCCTGTTGTGGCGAACGCCGGCAAGGCTGCTCGGCTTCGACGGCGGGACGGATCAAGCGAGATAACAACAGAGCAAAATGGGAGGGAGGACGTCATGAGGCACTTTGCAGGGCCGGTTGGCATCGCGGTTGCGGCATCGCTGTGGGCGAGCGCGGCCTGCGCGCAGAGCACGGTCTACATCCCCGACGTCATCGAGCTGTCCGGCCCCGGCGCCGTCTCCGGCACCAACTGGCGCGACGGCGTCGCGCTCGCGGTCGACGAGATCAACAATGCCGGCGGCATTCTGGGCCGGAAAATCCAGACCGAGCATCTCGACACCCAGAGCAATCCCGGCATCTCGCGCGCGCAGGTGCAGAAGGTTTTGGACAAGGACCCTTATGTCGTGCTCGGGCCGATCTATTCAGGCTCGGTCAAGGTCAACATGGCGCTGACGCAGGCAGCCGAGATTCCGCAGATCGTCGGCGCCGAGGCCGCCGACATCACCACGCAAGGTAACCCCTGGATATTCCGCACGGCCTTCGGTCAGCAATTCTCGATGCCGAAGATCGCCAACTATCTGCACGACAAGCTCAAGGTGAAGACGGTCGCGCTGGTCTGGGTCAACAATGATTTCGGCAAGGGCGGCCACGACAACTTTCTGAAGGAGATGAAGGCGCGCAATATCGAGATCGCGGCCGATATCTCCACCGAGCAGGGCCAGGTCGATTTCGGCTCCGACGTCATCAAGCTGAAGAGCGCCAAGGCCCACGCGATTTTCGTCTATACCAATGAAGAGGAGAGCGCCCGCTTCCTGATCGAGGCGAAGCGGCAGGGCTTGTCGACGCCATTGTTCGGCGAGACCACGCTGCTGAGCCAGAAGGTGGTCGAGCTCGCCGGCCCCGCCGCCAACGGCGTGCGCGGCCATGTCGGCCTTTCCGCCGACGCTCCGATTCCCGCCATCGAGGACTTCACGAAGAACTTCAGCGAGCGCTACAAGTACCGGCCCGACCACAACGGCATCAAGGGCTACACCGCGGTCTATCTGGTCAAATACGTCACCGAAAAGATCGGCAAGTTCGACAGCAAGGCTTTTGGCGCCGCGATGAAAGGCCTGACCCTGAGGCCCGACAAGGCGCCGGGCATGCTGATGGAAGCGAGCTGGGACCAGAACGGCGACATCGACCGCGCCAGCTTCCTCGCCGAGATCGTCGACGGCAAGCAGAAGATCGTCGAGACATTGCCGAAGCTGAAGGCGGGCAAGGGCGAGTGAGGGACGCCTCGCCCGCGCGATCGCTCCGCCCTCAGAGTTCGTCGAGCGCAGCCCAATGCGGGACGTGCGCGGCGAGCTTGTCGAGCAGGCGCTCGAATTCATTGCGCTCGGCCCGCGTGAGGCACGCGAGCATGGCGCGCTCCCGCTCGCGCAGGGCCGGGATGTATTGTGCGTAGAGCGCCCGCCCGGCCGCCGTCATGAACAACTGCTGGCGGCGGCTGTCCGTCTTGTCGGCGGCACGCCGTATCAGCTTCTTCTTCTCCAGCGCGATGATTCCGCGGCTAATGTTGGCCTTAAGATGGCCGGAGAATTCGCAGATCTCGCTCGCGGTCACGCCCTCTCGGAAATCCAGGAAGATCAGGGTGACGATCTCCGGCCGCGTCAGGCCGAATTCCATCTCGATCCGCCGGAATGACGGCTCGCGGTAGAAGTTCAGCACGTAGCCCATCCTGTAGGCGATCTGGAGTTCGGTGCCGCCTATCACCGCCGCGAGCGGTTTTCGCTCGGGTGAATGGCTCCCGGTGGTGTCGTTCGTCGATTTTCGGGATGGTCTCATATGAGACTTTCTGGTTGCTTTTCGATCCGGCTTGATCTTAACATCGCTGCGAGGCCCGCAAGAACGGCCGTCGACGATAGTTGTGGAGGATCGCAGGAGCATGCCGCTGGCCGGGCAGAGGGTGATGGACCTGTCGTGCGACGGCGAGGTCCGGTGCTTCCATGCGGGAACGCCGGAGCATCCAGTCTATGTCGACCAGGTGCGATCGTCCCACGCGGCCCTGCGCAAAATGCCTGTTGTCATGGTCCATGGCGCCGGTCACACCGGGACCTGCTATCTCGCCACGCCGGATCGGAGACCGGGTTGGGCGCCGCGCTTTGCTGCGGCTGGCCGGGACGTGTTCGTGCCGGACTGGCCCGGTCACGGCCGTTCGCCGTCAGGTCCGGACTTTTCGCGGCTTGGAACGCGGGATGTGGCGACGTCGCTGCTGGCGCTGATCGAGGAGATCGGGCCGGCCGTGCTGCTGGTGCATTCGGCGAGCGGTCCGATGGCCTGGTGGATGGCCGAGCGGCGTCCCGATCTGGTCCGCGCCGTGGTCGGCATCGCCCCCGGTCCACCGGCCAATCTGCTGCGCGATCTGCCCGACGATCCGGCAGCGATCCGCGCGCTGCGCGATGACGCCAGCGCCGGTCATCCCGTTTACTCGAGCGAGGATGCGCCGGTATGGCTGACGGCGGACTTTGCCGCCGCCTATTGGGCCAACGGGCCGCGCTTTCCGCACCACGCGTTCGAAAACTACTGCCGCTCGTTTGCGCCGGAGAGCGCACGAATCCTGAACGAGCGCTTCAACATCGGCGGACGGGGGCTCAGGATCGCTGATCCCGAGCGTCTGCGGGAAAGGCCGATCATGATCGTGACCGGGGACCGCGACCCGCGCCATCCGCGCGAGGTGGATGCGGCGACGGCGAGCTATCTCGGCGCCGAGTTCGTCTGGCTTCCCGATCGCGGCATCGAGGGGAACGGCCACATGATGATGATCGAGGACAACAGCGATGATCTCGCCGCCATGATCCTGGCCTGGCTCGATACGGTCGGATGCTGAGATCCCGCGCCCTGCAGGCACATTGGAGGATACCAAGGATGAGACGGATTGCGTGTGTCCTTCTGCTGCTGGCGCAGCCCGTCGCGGCACGGGCGCAAGTCAGTGGTGACGTCGTCAAGATCGGCGTCCTCACCGACATGGCCGGCGTGACCGCCGACATCACCGGCAAAGGTTCGGTCGTCGCCGCCGAGATGGCGGTGACCGAGATCGGTGGCGCGGTTCTCGGCAAGCCGATCCAGATCGTCTCGGCCGATCACCAGCACAAGGCCGATGTCGGCACGGCGATCGCCCGGCGCTGGTTCGATGTCGAGGATGTCGATGCGATCGTCGATGTGCCCAATTCCGGCGTTGCGCTCGCGGTCCAGAGCCTCGCACGCGAGAAGAAGCGGATCGTTCTCTATTCGGGGCCGGGGACGACGGCGTTGACCAACGAGCAGTGCTCGCCCTACGGCTTCCACTGGACCTACGATACCTATGCGGTCTCGCACGGGACCGCGTCCGCGGTCGTCAAGGCCGGAGGCGGCACCTGGTTCATCCTGGCGTCGGACTATGCCTTCGGCCATCAGCTCCAGCAGGACGCGACCAGCGTGATTGCGGCCTTGGGCGGCAAGGTGCTGGGCAGCGCGCGCCATCCGCTCAATACGTCGGACTTCTCCTCGTTCCTGCTGAGCGCGCAATCCTCCGGCGCCAAGGTCATCGGCCTCGCCAATGCCGGCAATGACACCGTCAACGCGATGCGGCAGGCCGGCGAGTTCGGGCTGGTGCAGGGTGGCCAAAGCCTCGCCGCGCTGATCCTCTTCCTCCAGGACGTGCACGCGCTCGGCCTTAGGGATGCGCAGGGCACCTACCTGACGACGGCCTCCTACTGGGACATGAACGAGGCGACACGGGCATGGTCGAAGGCGTTTTTTGCGAAGACCGGAATGATGCCGTCGATGCTGCATGCCGGCGTCTACGGCGCGGTGCGTCACTATCTCAAGGCCGTCGCCAGCGCCGGCACCGACGATGCCGGCCGGGTTGCGACCACCATGAGGACGATACCGGTCGAGGACGTCTTCTCGGAGGACGCAAGCATCCGTGAGGACGGCCGCGTCACGCGCACCATGTACCTCGTTCGCGTCAAGAAGCCGTCCGATTCGAAATATCCCTGGGACTACTTCGACATCGTGCGCAAGATCCCGCCTGAAAAGACCGTCTGGCCGCTCGCGGAGAGCAAATGTCCGCTGGTAAAGGCCTCCAGCCGCTAGATCGGAAACGGCCGTCGAACGGGTTGGCAAAGCGGGTTCGCCACGCGCATGATGCGTGCGTGATATCTCGCCCTTTTGCGATCCCGGACGACCCAAGAACATGAAAACCACGCTGCTGAAATCCGAAGACTACACCCGCTCGCCCTGGAAGAACGGCGGCGGCATCTTCACCGATATTGCGGATGCGCATCGTGCGGGCAGCCCGACGAAGGATTGGGACAGCCTGCTCTGGCGCTTTGCGTCCACGCCGATCGTCGCGCCCGGTCCGTTCTCCTACATGCCCGGCATCGACCGCTTGCAGATGGTCGTGGGTGGGCGCGGGCTGGTGCTGAAAGCACCGGGGCGGGAATTCGACGAGCGCGAGCCGTTCACGACCGTGCGCTTCACCGGCGAGCTCGAGATCGTGACCGAGCTCGAGGCGGGTCCGGTCGAGGTCGTGAACCTGATGGCCCGGCGCGGTGCGGCGGAGATCGAGCTTCTGGCGCTCCGGGAGCCCGGCGATCGGCCATTGTCCGCCGGCACGCATCTGGTTTACGCGGTTTTCGGCAATTGCAGCATTCGTCTCAATAGCGAGGAGTTTGCGGTTCCCCACGGCAGCACGCTGAAGGTCGAGCTGACCGAGCCGTCTAGGCTGGCGCTCGTCTCGGGGCTGGGGGTGCTGGGTTCAATCCAGCTCGTCGGCTAGATCGCAACTGCGTTGCTGATGCGCACGATCCGTGCAACTGGCTAGGTTGACGCGGCCCCGCCAGCGCACGATATCTGCCTTGATGCAAGCCGCCGCGAAGGGGCAGGATATGAGCGCACCAGACAAGAATCCCCCCGCGACGCTGTCCGACGGCGTCGTCGACTGGCTGACCAACGGCACGCGCGACGAGCGCTTCATCGACAATATCTTTGCGCAGATGTGCATCCGCCTCCAGCAGGCCGGCATTCCGCTGAAGCGCTCGACGCTTCATGTCCTGATCCATCACCCGCAATGGCTGGGGGCCCGCTTCATGTGGTCCGACGGCATGCGCGAGGCCGAGATCGCGCGGGTCGATTATGACGTGCGCGAGCGGTCCGAATTCATCGGCAGTCCCGCCAACGAAATGTTCGACGGGGCGACCGAGGTGCGCGAGAACCTCGAACGCGATCCGGCGCTCGGCCGCAAGCACGCCCTCTATGACGAGATGCGGACGAAGGGCCTGACCGACTATGTGGCCTGGCCGCTCTACCACACCCTCGGCAAGCGTCATCTCATCACCTTCGCGACCGACCGGCCCGGCGGCTTCGAGGAGGCGCATATCGCTGCGCTGAAGAAGCTGTTGCCGGTGCTGGCGCTGGTCAGCGAGATCCGCATCAAGAACCGCCTGGCGCGGACCCTGCTGGAGACCTATGTCGGCGCCCACGCCGGCGAGCTGATTCTCGCCGGCGCTACCCGGCGCGGCACCGGCACCACGGTTCGCGCCGCGATCATGATCTGCGACCTCAGGGATTTCACGAAAATCTCCGACAACTGGCCGCGCGACGACGTCATCGACCTCCTCAACGACTATTTCGACGCGATGTCCGAGCCGATCGCACGGCACGGCGGCGAGATCCTGAAATTCATCGGCGACGGCCTCCTCGCCATCTTCCCGCTCAGCCAGCCCAACGCCTGCGCAAACCTGCTGCATGCCGTGACCGAGGCTCGAGCGGCCATGGTCGCGCTGAACGAGCGGAATAACGGCAGCGGCCGCGCGCCGCTGAACTACGGCATCGGCGTCCATGTCGGCGACGTCATGTACGGCAATATCGGCTCGACCACCCGGCTCGACTTCACCGTGATCGGCCCCGCCGTCAACATGGCCTCGCGTCTCGAAGCGCTCACCAAGCAGGTGGGACGACCGGTGCTGCTGTCGCGCGACTTCGCCGAGCTGGTGGAGCGGAAGTCCGAGCTGGAGCGGGTGGGCGAGTACGAGGTGCGCGGCTTCAGCGATCCGATCGAGCTGTTCGCGTTTCACGGCTGAAAGCGCCGGGCGAAAGGCCTAGTAGAATCCGGCGAAGAACCGGATTGCGAGATATGCCCCTGCGACGACAGCCGCGGTGGCGCCGATTGCAAAGACGACCCTCAGGCTTTCGTCCATCGATCATTGTCTCCTTGAGACGACCCCGACTCCGCAAGGGGGGCTGAGAGCCGGAGCCGCCAAAGTGCCGGTGTCTTGTGGGACCCGGTCTGCGCCAACGTCCGAGCGATGCGCCGGTTCCTGTCAGCCTCATTCCAGGATCAAGCGATTGCGCGAACGCACGGTTGCTGCGGTGCGCCCTCCCTGCGCGCGTCGCAAGTCGTGCGGATGGGCAATATCGGACGCATTGTCAAAAGAAATCTCCGCGCAGAACGCCTAGGTTGGCTTTACTGGCGGCCCTGCCAATGGTGCCGCACGAACGCATCGACGACAGTCAATGCTGCTGGCTCGATGCAACAGAAAAGGTGATCGACGCATCGGATGCGATCCCAAGAGGAGACGCCAATGCCAAGCTGTTCCGAAGATATTCGCAGTCGAACCGGGCGCTGTGCCGTGTGCGACGGCAGGTTTGGTCTGGTCCGCTACTACTCTTGGCGAAAGCCCCTTTGCTCGAAAAGGTGCCTCGCACGTTTCACGGTGCGCCGGCAGGGTGACTGCGACTGGGTGGGCCGATTTCCGTTGGTTTTCGACACGCTTTCAGAGAACCGCGCGAGGCTCCTATGACCATGCTGATGTCGCGACGAGGAAAGGAATATCTCGAGACGGCGCAGAGCCTGTTGCGCGCAGCCCGGACCATGACGGACGCCGTGGTCGCGGCTCGGCTCGAGATGCTCGCCGCTGACTATCAGCGGCGCGCCGAAAAGGCATCAACGGTCGATGCGGCGAAATCATCGGCGCGTTCGACCGGCACTGGATACGAAGGGTACCCGTGAGGGCGGGTTGCGCCGCCGGTTTGGTCGCTTAACCAGGCCGGCTTGCCAGTTTCCTCTTTTGCCACCTGTGGAGCCGATATGGGCGAAGTTGTTCGACTGGTCACAAGGGCCGAGCGCGAACGAGCGCGTTTGATCCGGGAAGCGCGCGGCATCTGTGACGCCGTCTTTCCACCGACCGATCCCGACGGCAAGCAGCCTGTCAGGCCGCGGGTCGACCACCCGGGCGGCGATGCAAAACCCGAGCAGGTTGAAGGAGTTCTCGTGACATGATCAAGATCATTGCCGTGCTCTGCAGCCTCTCGTCTCCGACAGACTGCCGTGAGCAGATCGTCACGACCTCGGACTTCGCGGACGTGACGATGCAGTCCTGTCTGATGGGCGCGCCGCAGCTTGCCGAATGGATGGCGCAGCATCCAGCCGAACGTCTCGCGGCGTG
The DNA here is from genome assembly GCF_000011365.1 of Bradyrhizobium diazoefficiens USDA 110. Classification (GTDB taxonomy): domain Bacteria; phylum Pseudomonadota; class Alphaproteobacteria; order Rhizobiales; family Xanthobacteraceae; genus Bradyrhizobium; species Bradyrhizobium diazoefficiens. The sequence goes on from NC_004463.1 coordinate 2,453,962, forward strand.
GCGCTGCACGATCGGCAGGCAGGAGGCTCGCAGAGGAGCGTAGGGTGCGAGTTGTCGAGGCTCGCTGATTGCGTCCGTCACATCAGGAGAAGCGGAGCCGCCACCAGGCGCCGGCCGCCGCGCGCCGGACGGCTTCACGCCGGATCGTATTGCAAACGCGAGGGTGTACCACTACGCTTTGAACTCGGTAGCCCAAACGTTCCTACGATTGGCCGCGCGTTCATGCCAAAATTTCTTCGCATCGGAGTCCATTGGTCGAACGTATCGGGGTACACGTCGAAGGCGTGGTGCGTCAGGCGCGTTGGCCCGGTGATTTTCCTGAAATGGGGTGCCGTGGAGGTCCATGGCACCGGTGCCGGGCGAAAGGTCTACTGGACGCGTCTGCCGCAGGAGAAGACAATTCGTTGCGGCACGGTGCAGCGCGCCCAGGACTATGCCAAGGCCGCGATCGCGCGGCGGCGGAACCATCGCTACGAGCCGTTGACCGGGCCCATTGCGAACCGGCGCCGGTCGGCCGGCGGAAGCGCCGAGCCCAAACAGGCGCTCGCCACCATCCTGATCGTCGATATCGTCGGCTCCACCGCAAAGGCCGCGAAGCTGGGCGATGCGCGCTGGACCAAGATCATGGGCCACTATTACGCGGCCGTCCGCAAGGAGCTGAAGACCTCGCGCGGCAAGGAAGTCGTGACGACGGGGGACGGCGTGCTCGCGACGTTCAAGGCGCCGGCGGCCGGCGTCAGTTGCGCGACCGCGATCCGCGAAGCCGTGCGTACGCTGGGCCTCGATGTCAGGGTGGGGCTGCATGCCGGCGAGTACACGGTGAGCGGCGGCGAAATGGTCGGGCTCGCCTTCCACATCGGCACCCGCGTCGCCGCCAAAGCGCGCGCCGGCGAGGTTCTGGTGTCGAGCGCGGTCAAGGACCTGATGAAGACGCAGTCAACGTTCAGCTTCAGGGATCACGGTGTGCATCAGCTCAAGGGCGTGCCGGAGCGGTGGCGGCTCTATCGGGTGGAGGGGTAGGTACCTCCGGCTCGCAAACCCTGACCTCGCCTTGAAGATCAAGCGACCTCCGTTGCTCACTCGGTCGCCTCCATGTGGTTTCGGTCCACCACCCGCAGCGTCCTCCGCACCATGCCGTCGACAATTGCCGTCGACTCGCTTGGACGCAGATAGATCGCCGTGGACTTGAGCAGCCATGGCAACACCGCCTGCTCAAGCCGCTCCTCATAGGCGAGGCGCATCATGTCGAATGCCTGCAGGCCGGGCCCTGCCAGAATGACATGGTGTGGGCGCAGCACGGATATCGTTGCCGCGACCGCCTCGGCAAGCGCGCGACCTGCCTGCTGGAAGAGGTTCTCGAGGCGCGGATCGCCGCCCAGCGCCCGCTCGCGCAGCAGAGCCATCTGCGCCTCGGACGGCTGCTGCGAGTCCGCAGGCGGCAGGTCGAGAAAGGTGCGGGCGTCGCGGTAGAGCGCATAGTCGGCAAGATAGGCCTCGATACAGCCGCGCTGGCCGCAGCGGCATTGCGGACCGTCCGGCGCCAGCTTGACATGGCCGATCTCGCTGCCGGCGCCCCAGTGCGCTTCGCCATCGGCGACAACGCCCATCCCGATGCCGTGACCGACCATGATCGTGGCCGAGAGGCCCTCCGCCAGCGCCGGTTCGGCGGCCGTGAGGGCGAGCGCAACTGCGACGGCGTCGTTCGCCATCACGACCTCGACCCCGAACGCCTGACGTATCGGCGTCGCCAGATCGACGTCGGTGATCGACAGCGCCGGGCTCCACAGCGTCCGGCCGGTATCGGCGTTCACGATACCCTGCAGCGCAAGCCCGATTCCCAACAGCTGATGGCGCGGCGTCGCCGTCGCATCAAGCATCGCATTGATCTGCGCGATGACCAGATCGCGCAGTGCGCCTGCATCGAGAGCGCGCGTCGGGAGAGCTAGTCGCGACTGCGCCAGGCCAGAGCCTCCGAAATCGGCGATCAGCGTCTCAATCAGGTTCATGCGTACGGAGACCGCGATGATGCGCCCGAACTCCGGGTTCAAGGTCAGCAGCACGACCGGCCGGCCACGGCGGCGGCCATTCAGCCCGTCCGCATCCTCGTCGTCGGTATCGTCGGACCATGACGTTGCCGCTGTCTCGGTCTCGCACAACAACTCTTCCGCCATCAGTCTCGACGTCAGACCGGAAACGGCGGGGAAGCTCAGTCCCGTGCTCCGGGCGAGCGCCACCCGGGGCAATGGCCCCTGGCGTCGCAAGAGTTCGACGAGGCGGCCGCGGTTCGACCCGCGGGCCAGGCTGGAAACGCGTCGCGGTGGCTCAATCTGGTCAACCATGCTGTCCATTTAATTCTGTTAGTGAATTTAATAGGTGCGTGTCTCGGTAGTGTTGTTGAAAAAGCACAGCCAAAGGGAGTCGTTATGCGTCATATTTACTATTATAATACCCCATGTACTATCTAAACTCGAAGAGTGAGCAAGTGCATCCTGATTTTTCTGTTTTGCTCTGCGACATTTCTTCGCTGTGTGAATAAAATAAGGCGCAAAAAGCGCCGTGAAGTCGCCTGATGCGGGGCGACCAAAGGGAGGTGCACATGAACGGATCAAGGACGAAATTGATAGTGCCGCTGCTCGCGGCCGCCGCGCTCGCGATGACCGCGGGAATGGCGCAGGCGCAGCAGAAAAAGACCATCGCGCTGGTTACCAATGTCGCGGCCGATTTCTGGACCATCGCCGGGCGCGGGCTCGAAAAGGCGCAGAAGGAGCACCCGGACTACAATATCGAATTGATCGTCACCAACGAAGGCACGGCGGCGGGCCAGCGGCGCGAGCTGGACGACCTCCTGGTGCGCGGTGTCGCCGGCATCTCCATCTCGGTGGACGACGCGCCGCACGCAACCGAACAGCTCAACAAGGTTGCGGCCAAGACCGTCTTGATCACGACGGACAGCGACGCGCCGCAGAGCAATCGCCTCGCCTATATCGGCACCGACAACGTCGCGGCCGGGCGGCAGGCCGGCGAGGAGATCAAGAAGGCGTTGCCGAACGGCGGCAAGATCGCGCTGTTTGTCGGCACGATGGACGCGGACAACGCCCGCGAGCGGGTGCAAGGCATCAAGGAAGCGATCGCCGGCACCAAGGTCGAGCTGGTCGACGTGTTCACCGACCAGGTGGACTTCGCCAAGGCCAAGGCGAACATGGAGAACGTGCTCGTCAAATATCCCGACATCGCACTGCTGTCCGGCCTTTGGAGCTACGAGACACCGCTGATCTATGACGCGGTCAAGGCGGCGGGCAAGGCCGGCAAGGTGAAGATCGTCGGCTTCGACGAGGACCAGCGCACGCTGCGGGGCGTTTCCGACGGCACGATCGAGTCGACGGTGGTGCAGCAGCCGTACGAGTTCGGCTATCTCTCCGCCACCAACATCATCAAGACGCTGAACGGGGACAAGTCCTGGATCCCGGCGGGCGGCAAGCTGATCGTACCGACCAAGGTGATCAGCAAGTCCAACGTCGCGGAGTTCACCGCAGATCTGAAGGCCCTGCTGAAGAAGTAAGTAGCACCGCCTTTCGACGCCCGGCTGGCACTGCCGCCGGGCGTCGTGCGGGAGGAGATGAATGGCGGAAATCCTGTTCGAACTCGCCGGGATCAGCAAGTCCTATCCCGGGGTCATGGCCCTCGACGATGTCAGCCTGCGCGTGTACCGCGGCGAGGTGCTGGGCCTGATCGGCGAGAACGGCGCCGGCAAATCGACGCTGATGCGCGTGCTGGGTGGCGTGATCGCGCCAACCCAGGGCGTGATCCGCATCGGCGGCGTCGACCGCGCCCGCATGACGGTGAGCGAGGCGACGCAGGCCGGCATCGCCTTCGTGCATCAGGAATTGAACCTGTTCGAGAATCTCGACGTCGCCGCGAACGTCTTCATCGGACGCGAGAAGCTTGTCGGCGGCCCGCTGAAGCTGGTGGACAATGCTGAGATGCGCGCCCGCGTGACGCCGCTGCTGGAGCGGCTGGGTGCCGATTTCGCTCCTGACACACTGGTCGACAATCTGTCGATCGCCGAGCGCCAGATGGTGGAGATCGCCAAGGCGCTTTCGATCGACGCCCGCGTGATCATCATGGACGAGCCGACCTCCAGCCTGACGATTTCGGAGACCGAGCGGCTGCTCGAGGTGATTGCCGATCTGAAGGCGCACGGCATCGCGGTCATCTATATCTCGCATCGGCTCGGCGAGATCATGACCTGCGCCGACCGCGTCGTGGTGCTGCGCGACGGGCGCACGGTGGGGGAGCTGGCGCGAGACGAGTTGAGCCATGCCGCAATGATCCGGCTGATGATCGGCCGCGACCTGAAAGCGCTGCATACGCCGCCGAAACGGCCGCCGCAGCCGGGTGGCTGCGACATCCTCGGCCTCGTGACATCGGCCTTTCCCGATCGGCAGATCGATCTCTCCGTGCGGCATGGCGAGATCCTCGGACTGGCGGGGCTGGTGGGTGCCGGTCGCACCTCGCTTGCCCGCGCGGCCTTCGGCATCGATCCGCTGCTGGGTGGCGAGATCAGGATCGACAACGCGCCGGTCGATGTCGCATCGCCGCGGGACGCGATCAGGCAAGGCATCTATCTGATGCCGGAGGACCGCAAGAAATCCGGGCTCGTGCTGGAGCTGCCGATCCGGGAGAACGTGACGCTGGCAAGCCTGCTGAATTATGCCCGGATGTGGCTGGTCAGCGGCGCGGCCGAGCGCAAGGTGGCGAAGGAGCAGGTCAGACGCCTCTCCATCAAGGCGCCGAGCGTCGATATCGAGGCCGTCACGCTCTCCGGCGGCAACCAGCAGAAAGTCGTGCTGGGCAAGTGGCTCTCCATGCAGCCGCGCGTGATGTTCTTCGACGAGCCGACCCGCGGCGTCGATGTCGGTGCCAAGAGCGAGATCTACGCGCTGATGCGCGAGCTCGCCGACCACGGCGTCGCGATCGTGATGATCTCCTCGGACATGGAGGAGGTGATCGGCGTTTCCGACCGGATCGCGGTGATGCATGAGGGGAGTGTCAGCGGCGTGCTGGAGCGCCCGCAGTTCAGCGAATACAACGTGTTGCAGCTCGCAATGGGCCAGGCGCCGGAAACCGTGGAAGCGGCGGCGCCATGATCAAGAAGGAACTCGGCCTGGGCCTGCTGCTCGTGGTGATTTCCGCCATCACGGGCCTGATCAATCCGGCCTTCCTGTCGCTGGTGAACCTGCTGAACATGGCCAATCTGATTGGCCTGTTCGGTGTGTTTGCGCTGGGCGAGGGGCTCGTGATCATCACCGGCGGCATCGACCTTTCGCTCGGCTCGATGTTCGCGCTGCTCGGCGTCATCTTCATCGATCTTCTGACGACTCATCAGGTTCATTGGCCGCTGGCGCTGCTGGCCGTGTTGCTGGGCGGGCTCGTGCTGGGCGCCATTCAGGGTCTTCTCGTCACCCGGCTGAAGATGCAGCCCTTCATCGTGACGCTGTGCGGGTTGCTGATCTATCGCGGCGCCGCGCGCTACTATACGAGCGACTCGACGCGCGGCTTCGGCTACGGCGACGAGGCCGGGACACTGAGCAACATTGCCTCCGGCAACTTGGCGGGCATCCCGAACACCTTCATCCTTTTGATCGTCCTTGCGCTCGTCCTCGGCGTGCTGCTGCATCGCTCGGTCTACGGGCGCTGGCTTTATGCCGTCGGCAAGAACGAGGAAGCGGCGCGCTTCTCGGGCATCAACACGAATCTCGTGATCGCAACCGCCTATATCATCAGCGGTGGGCTGGCCGGCGTTTCAACAGTCCTGTTCGTGTTCTACACGAACTCGGTGTCTCCGAGCTCCTTCGGCAATTTCTATGAGCTCTACGCGATCGCAGCTGCCGTCCTGGGCGGGTGCAGCCTGCGCGGCGGCGAGGGCTCCATTCTCGGTATCGTGCTGGGGACTGCGCTGCTACAGGTGCTGCAGAACCTCGTGAATATCCTGGGCATCCCCAATTCCTTGAACTTCGCGGTGATGGGGACCGTGATTCTGATCGGCGTGCTGGCGGATCAGCAATTGCAGGCGCGCCGGCGGCGCAGGCAGGCCCTCGCGGGCCTCGCTCGCACGGCGCCGAAATCGACACCGTTGCAAGGACAAGGCGCGTCACCGCGCGCCGCGGATGCCTTGCCGGTGAGAACGAGTGATCAAGCATGACGAATCCACGCTCCAGTTGACACAAGGCCGCTTCGTCGGCGGCCGCTGGGGGAGGGAGTGCGTTCCTGGCTCGAGGGCTTTGGGCCGGAACGTGAGGCAAAACAAGCAAAGCCTGAGACGGCGGGAGGACGAGTAAGATGTTGCGCAGGTTTGTAAACACCGCACGAGTGTGCAGTGTGGGGATTGCTTTCTCGTCGCTGCTGGGCGGCGCGGTGCATGCGGCCGATTTTTCGACGAAAGCTGCACCTGTTCCTTATGCTGCCGACGATTTCTGGACGAGACCGTATCTATTCGGCGATCTCGGCAGGACGAAGCTGAAGGAGCAGGGCATCGAGCTGGGCCTGACGCTGGGTAACGAATCTGTCGGCAACGTCACGGGTGGAAGCAGGAACACCGCAGCCAACGCCGGTCAGCTGTGGTTCGGCGCGAAGCTCGATATGGGGAAGCTCGCGGGCATCCCCGGCGGCACGGTCGGTCTGACGCTGGTCGACCGCTTCGGCAAGAATCTGAACACCGAAGCGGACATTCCCGCCTTGCAGCTGACCAACGAGGTGTTTGGCCGCGGCAATATTCTGCGCCTGACACAACTCTACTACTCGCAGAAGCTTTTCGATGACCGCCTCGAACTCAAGGGCGGCCGTCTTCCGGTCGGCTCCGACTTCTTCTTCGGCCTGTGCGAGTTCATCAACCTGACCTTCTGCGGCGGCCAGCCCGGCAACATCCAGGGTGGCTACATCTACAACTGGCCGGTGAGCCAATGGGCCGGTGTTGTCCATTACAAGCTGGCGCCGGAATTCACGATTTCGGTCGGCGTCTACGATGCCAATCCGAATTATCTGACGACGTCAGACCCTGCCATCTACTTCCTGCCGGGCATCCCCGCCTCAAGCCGCGCCAGCGGCGTGATGGTGCCGGTGGAGTTGGTCTGGGCGCCGTCGGGGCCGCTGAACGGGACCTGGAGATTGGGCGGCTGGTATGACAGCGCATCGACCATTGATGGTGGCCTTCCCGGGGTCATCTCAACCATCCCCGGCATTGGAGGCGTCCCGGATCAAAATCTCGGGGATCAACGCGGGCGCTACGGCGTCTACGAGTCCATCCTTCAACGCTTGACCGTCGACGGTCCGGGCGCGCAGGGCTGGTACACTTTCCTCAACACGACCGTTGCCGATCACCGGACGTCGTATCAGGACTACCAGATCGCCCTGGGCTTCCGGCATACCGGAACGTTTAGCTGGCGTCCCCAGGACGAAGTCGGCTTCGCGGTGGGCACGACCCACGTGAACTCGGCTGCCCTCAGCCCCAACGCCGGCGGCAACGAAGTTCCGATCGAAGTCTGGTACGGATGGCAGGCGACCGGCTGGCTGAACCTCAAGTTCGACGCGCAGTATGTGATCAATCCCGGCGGGCGTGGGTATAACGCCGTGGGCGTGAAGACGGACAATGCCGTGGTTCTTGGTATGCGCACCGAGGTCCACTTCTGATTCACGGCAACCTGCCCGGATCAGGACATCGAGCGAGCCGGCAGTGAGAGGTGCATGCCCCCATCGGGGCATGCCCGGAAGTCACCGTTCCAGATCGAGGATCCTCATCACCCGGTTCAGCTCAGCCCGCGCGTTTCGGTACCGGAGTGTTGAGCAGCTGCTGCTCCCACAGGAACGCGATGCCGCTCCCGCCGGCATGCTGCAGGATCACCTCCGTCAGCTTGACGGCTTGATCGGCCCTGGCCCAGTCGCGCTGCCATTCGGCCGCCACAGCCAGCCAAGTCATCATGTTGGCGCCAGCCGTAATCATGCGCTGGATGGCGACCTCGTGGGCCTCGACCGAAACGGCGCCGGACGCATCTGTGACCACAGTGACGTCCCAGCCTTCGCCGAGGGCCTGGATCGTCGGCATCGCGACGCATATCTCGGTCCACAGACCGGCGATGATCAGCTGCTTGCGGCTCGTGGCCTTGACCGCGTCCACCACCTTCTTATCCTGCCAGGTGTTGATGAACGTCCGGTCGATCACCTCCTGTCCGGGGAACACTTCGGTGATCTGGGGGAAGAGCAGGCCACCCCGCTCGGCAATCACGCTCGTCAGGATCGTGGGGACACCGAAGGCCTTTGCCGCCTTCGCGAGAGCTGCCGTGTTGTTGATCACCATCTGCGGTTCGTGGCTGTTCACGTTCGCAAGCTGGTAGGGCTGGTGGTCGATCAGGACGAGCACTGAGTCTTCGGGACGAAGAAGCGAAGCAAGGCCGTTACGAAGTTTCATCATGACATCCTTTGTTGCCGTTCAATGCGGCATCGGTTTTAGGGAGATGCTCGCCAAAGGCGGGCCACCTGCAGGGCTTATTGCCGTTCCCGCGTTCGATGCGGTAGTACCGTTTTGAGGCAAGCTGTGTCGCGAAATGAGGAACGCCAAAGTGGACATCGAGGAGCTGCGGACATTCGTAGAAGTTGCTGATGCTGGCGGAGTTTCGCCTGCTGCGCTCCGGCTCGGCGTCTCCAAGTCAATCGTCAGCCGACGGCTCTTGCGGCTTGAATCGGAACTTGGTGTCCAGCTTCTTGCACGAACCACCCGCGGCGCCGCTCTAACGGAAGCTGGGGTGACGTTCCGAGACTATGCTGCCAGAGTCTGCACCGAGATCGACGTAGCCAAAGAGACGATCCTGCCTGCCGGCGAGCTTCGTGGACGCTTGCGAGTTGCTGTGCCGCTGTCCTTCGGCTCGAACTACTTCGCCCCCATGATGGCGGAAATGGCGCGACGACACCCTCAGCTCCAAATCCACACCTGCTACAGTGACCAATTCGTCGATCTCATCGCAGGAGGTTATGACTGCGCGATTCGGATTGGCTATCTTCAAGACTCCAATTTGATCGCCAAGCGCGTCGGACCGATCTACGGCAAGTTCGTTGCGAGTCCTGGCTACGTCAAAGAGCACGGGTCGCCTGAGACACCCGAGGAACTCGTCGCCCATCAAGCGCTCATGCAGGGCACCGAAACTTGGCAGCTCATGGACGGCGACAAGATCATCACGGTTCGTCCACAGGGTCGCTTCAAGGCTGACAACGGCACTGCTCTGGCGGCCGCCGCAGCAGCAGGGCTCGGGATTGCCTACCTCCCCGATTTCCTCACCAATGAATTGCTGGCATCGGGTGCGCTTGTTTCCGTCATGACCCGTCATCCACCACCTCCGGCGGGTGCCTATGTCATCCGCCCGCCAGGCCAGCATCCCGCGCGGAAGATCCGGGTCCTCACGGAATTGCTGATCGAGCATTGCAATCCGGTCTCGGGATAACGATCAGCTTCGCCTTCACGGCAAAACGACCCGCGGACCTCACGCAGAGCAGCCCAGCTCGGAACGCGATCTCTCGATATCCCGCAATAGTCCTGCAGGCCATCGTAGCCCTTCTACCCGCGGCGAGAATGCCGTAGGAAATGGCAGCGACGAGGATTGGACATGGCAAAGCAGACCGAGAAGAAGCCGCCTGCACTCAAAGGCGTATCGGCAGCCGAACGGGCGTTAGCGGTATTGACGGCATTTCGCCGGGGCGACGGCGCCTTGAGCCTGGCTGAGTTGGCCGAGCGGACCGGTCTGGTGAAGAGTACGATCCTGCGGCTAGCTCTATCGCTGCAACGTTACCGGCTGCTCGCGCGCCTGCCGGACGGTTCTTATCGGCTCGATGCGGAGACCTTGCGTCTGGGGACAGCCTATCAGCAGGCGTTTCGTCTGTCCGATCATGTCATGCCCGTGCTTGAGCAGCTCGCGGCGAAAACCGGCGAGACGACGTCCTTCTATGTTCGAAACGGCGAGGAGAGGCTGTGTCTTTTCAGGGTGGAGACCACCAATCGGATCCGGATGACCGTGCAGCCGGGCGACACCCGTCCCATGGACAAGTCCGCCATTGCCCAAACGCTCCGCCGCTACGAGTCCGGGCCACCTGGGGCGGATGACGAATTGCCGCTGTTCACCTCCGGCATCACGGATCCTCATGCGGCCGCTCTCGCCATGCCCGTATTCGGCATCGGCGACTCCCTGGTCGGGGCGCTGGCTATCTCCGGGCCGGTCAGTCGGCTGACGGCGGCGCGCGCAGAGCAAATCAAGGGGGCGCTGGTCGAGGCTGCAAACAGGCTCACTTTGGCATGCGGGGGAACCCCGCCATCTGGAGCCGGAAAGAGCACCCGCAAACGGGCGGCCAGCGTGTCTGCGTAAAACGCAACGACGTTTCATTTTTTCTTGCCCGGTCGATCGACGCGACTTATAAGGCTCGCCATAACAAAGTATGGGGAGGACGAACGTCGTGGCTTCAGCTTCGCTCACGCGGAGGACGGTCTTGGCCGGACTCACTGCATCCGCGCTTCCCCGGTTTGCGACAGCGCAGGAGGTGCGCTGGTCGAGCGGCTCGGAGAAGCCGCGCTTCGTTCCGCCGCCGGGCGCGACCGATTGCCATTTCCACACCTATGACAAGAGCTATCCGGTCATGAAGGGCGCGACGCTGCTGCCCGAGGACGCCTTGCCCGAAGATTATCGCGCCCTGCAGCGCCGGATCGGCACAACGCGGGGCGTCATCATCCAGCCCTCGACTTACGGTACGGACAACCGGCTGCAGATTGCGTCACGACAGGCGCTTGGGCCGGAGAACTTTCGCGTGGTCGCCGTTGTGCCCGAGGACATATCGGATACCGATCTGCGACGGCTCGACGAGCAGGGTGTCCGCGGTGTCCGCTTCAATCTCGGTTTTCCGGGAGCGTTGACGGTGGACTCTCTCAAGTCGCTCGCGCCGAGACTGGCCAATCTCGGTTGGCACTGCCAGATCAACATGCGTCCCAAGCAGATTGAGGACAATGCGGACCTTCTGGCGTCTTTGCCCGGGGGCCTCGTCCTTGACCATTTGGCCCAGATACCGCAGCCGGCTGGCCTGGAGAGCACGCCTTACAAGATCATCCGCGGCTTGCTCGATCGCGGCAAGACCTGGGTGAAGCTGTCGGGTCCCTATGTGTCGAGCAAGCAGGGTGCGCCGGACTACGCTGACGCAGGAGCCGTCGCGGCGGCCTATGTCAAGGCGGCGCCCGAGCGAATGGTCTGGGGCAGCGACTGGCCGCACCCTTCCGAGAAGGAACGCAAGCCTGATGATGCGCACCTGCTCGATCTTTTCGCCGTATGGGCGGGAGGCGAGGCCGTGTTCAAGCGCGTCCTCGTCGACAACCCTGCCGAACTCTACGGTTTTCCCAAGGTCGTGCCATGACGTTCTTCGGCCCACCGCGTCGGATCGAAACCAGCATCTTCACACGGCTTCCGGACCAGTTCCGCAAGCCACGCCGCACCGCCTGGGCGGACGCCAATCAGGGCGGACGTGAGATCGACTCCTTCCTTGAAGGGCCATCCTTCGATCGGCAGGGCCGCCTGTATGTCACCGATATTCCGTATGGACGCATCTTCCGTGTCAGTGCGGAAGGCGCGTGGGAGCTCGTGACCGAGTATGACGGGTGGCCGAACGGGCTGAAGATTCACCGCGACGGCCGCATGTTCATCACCGACTACAAGCGCGGGATCATGCTGCTGGACCCGGCCAGCGGCAGCGTAACGCCGTTTCTGGAGACGGCGGCAAGCGAGAGCTTCAAGGGCGTGAACGATCTCATCTTCGCGCCGTCGGGTGATCTTTACTTCACCGATCAGGGCCAGACCGGGATGCACGATCCCACGGGCCGGGTCTGGAAGCTCACGCCCGATGGCCGGCTCACTTGCCTGATCAACACGATCCCGAGTCCGAACGGCATCGTCGTCGACCACGAGGAGAGCTTTCTGCTGGTGGCCGTGACACGGGCCAACCAGGTCTGGCGCGTGCCACTGCCGGCCAGCGGCCTGACGACGAAGGTCGGCATATTCTCGCACCTGCACGGCGGTCCCGGCGGCCCCGACGGCTTGGCGCTGGACAGCGGCGGCAACCTGCTGGTCTGTCACACCGGCTTCGGCTCCGTGTGGCGGCTGTCACCCCTGGCCGAGCCGCTCGACCGCATCGTTTCCTGCGCGGGCGTGGGCACGACCAATCTTGCGTTCGGTGGACCGGAACGAAAGAGCCTTTTCATTACCGAGAGCCGCACGGGAACACTGCTCCGCGCCGAACTCGAAACGCCGGGCATGCCGCTGTTCTCGCACACCGACTAGGTCAGCGCCCGGCTCGCGATCAGTTCGGTATGCATCGGAGCAGGTGGCCGCATATCGCAAACGCGCGGCAGCCAGTCTCTCTCCAGGCCTCCCGGACATCGTAACCGGCGGCCAGCACTCCACTTTTCCAGGGGAGCGCCTCCGATCGGGCGACGCAAGCGCTTCGCTGTAACTTCTATAAAATGAAACTGCGTTTCATTATAAATTGCAACATCGTTCTATTTTTGCTATGGCGCGTCATGGCCGGGAAACATCGGCCGGTCTCGGAGGGAACAATGGCAAGTGTCTCTGCCGCGTCGGTCGGCGCCGGCTTCACACCCGAGCAGGAGAAAATCCTCTCGAAGTTGCTGTGGCGGATCGTGCCGTTCCTGCTGCTCTGCTACATCGTCGCTTATCTCGATCGGGTGAACGTCGGCATCGCCAGCCTGACGATGAACCGCGATCTCGGCATCTCGCCTTATGAATTCGGCTGGAGCGCGGGGCTGTTCTTCTTCGGCTATTTCCTCGCAGAAGTGCCGAGCAACCTTGCCTTGCAGGCGATCGGTGCTCGCAAGTGGATCGCCCGCATCCTGATCACCTGGGGCCTGATCTCGGCCGCAACGGCATTCGTGGTCGGTCCCGTCAGCTTCGGCGTCATGCGCTTCCTGCTCGGCCTCGGCGAAGCCGGCTTCACGCCGGGCGTATTCCTCTATTTCACATACTGGTTTCCGGCGCGCGTCCGGGGCACGGCGACTGCGGCGTTCCTGCTCGGCATTCCGATCGCGAACATCGTGGGCGCCCCGATCTCGAGTTCACTGCTGACGCTCGACGGCTTGGCCGGCTTGCATGGTTGGCAGTGGCTTCTGATCCTGGAAGGCCTGCCGGCGACGCTCCTTGGCTTCGTGTGCTTCTTCACGCTCACCGACAAGCCCGAGCAGGCCAAGTGGCTGAGCCCCGAGGAGCGGAGCTGGCTCGCGGAGGTGCTGGCGGCGGAGCGTCAGGCCATCGCCGCCAAGCACTCATCGCGGCTCAAGGACGCCTTCGTCAATTGGCGGGTCCTTGTCTGCGCCGCCGTCAACTTCTGCGCCATCATCGGCTCCGTCGGGCTTGGCCTGTGGATGCCGCAAATCATCAAGGGCCTCGGCTTCAGTGTCGTTGCCGTCGGCTTTATCGCGGCAATTCCCTACATCTGCGGCGCCGTCACGATGATGCTGTGGGCTCGCCTGTCGGACAGGGGCGGGGAACGAAGCTGGTTCGTGGCATCCGCGCTGCTCGTGGGCGCAGCGTCACTGATTGTCTGCGGCTATGCAACATCGTCCGCGCTGATCTCGATCGTCGCGCTCTGCGGCGCCGTGATCGGGATCATGTGTTACCAGTCCACTTTCTGGCCGATCCCGTCGAGCTTCCTCACCGGCAGCGCTGCCGCCGGCGGCCTCGCGATGATCGTCTCGATCGGCAATCTCGGCGGCTTCGTCGGTCCCTATCTCATCGGCATGATCCGGCAGTCGACCGACAGCTTCTCATGGGCCCTGATCTCGGTGGCCGCATTTCTCACCTTGGCCGCCATCCTGATCCGCGTGGTTGGTGCCAGTCTCCAGCGACCGGGCGGGGCGACTGACCGCCACACCAGCCCGATCGCAAGCCTCTCGAAAGGAATCTGAAGATGAGCGAAAAACAGCAGTTCCGCCTCGGTCTGGTCGGCTATGGCGAGATCGGCAGCACGTTGGGAAAAGGGCTGCGCGAGGCCGGACTGCAGCAGATCTTCTGCTACGACAAATACGCCTTCGACGGTCCATACGCCGACTTGATCCAGAGCCGCGCCAAGGCGGCAGGCGTCACGCTGGTCAAGTCCAACAAGGAATTGGCTGATACCGCGGAGCTGATCTTCAGCGTCACGCCGGGCTCGGCGTCGCTCGAGAGCGCGGATGCGTTTGCACCCGTGCTCGATGGCCGCCACACCTTCCTCGACTTCGCCTCCGCCACTCCGAAGGTGAAGTACGGCGTGGCCGAGCGGCTTGCCAGGACGGGCGCCACGCTCGGTGACGGCTCCATCATGGGGACGCCCAAGCACGGCTATTCGATGCACATGATGTCGAGTGGTCCCGCCGGGCAGCGCGTCGTCGATCTGCTCGTGCCCTGGGGCATGAGCATCGCATTCGCGGGCGAGAAACTCGGAACGGCTTCGGGCATCAAGATCCTTCGCTCCGTCCTGATCAAGGGCATCGAGGCGCTGATCGACGAGACGCTGTTGGCGGCCCGGTCCTACGGTCTGGACGAAACCGTATTGGCCTCGGCGTCGAAGACGCTCACGCGTCCGTTCATGGACACCGTCGAGAGCCTGACGCCCTCCGGCGTCATCCATGCCAAGCGGCGCACCGAAGAGGTCGAGATGGCCGCCGAGGCGGTCGCGGATGCCGGAATCGAGCCGCTGATGGCGCGCGCCACGGCGGCGCGGCTCCGCTGGAAGGACAGCCTGGGTCTGAAGGAGCATTTCAAGGGCGTCGTTCCCGAAAACTACAAGATCGCCATCGATGCGATCGTGGCCAGGACGCAGGCCGGGGCGAAGGCGGCCGAATAAGGCCAAGCCCGCCGGGAAGACAACAGGGAGAGAAACGTGACGGCCGCCCGAACGGAAATCGACCAGATCGAAAAGGTGACGATGCGCAGGGTTATCCTGCGCCTCGTGCCGTTCCTGATGATCTGCTACTTCTTCGCGTTGCTCGACCGCGTCAACGTCGGCTTCGCAGCGCTACAGATGAACAAGGATCTGGGGCTGACGCCGGCGATGTTCGGCTTCGCCGCCAGCCTGTTCTTCGTCTCCTATTTCCTCGTCGAGGTGCCCAGCAACCTGGCTCTGCAAAAGGTCGGCGCCCGGCGCTGGATCGCGCGCATCATGATCACCTGGGGATTGGTGACCGCGTGCATGGCGTTCGTCGTCGGGCCGTACTCGCTCTATGCGATGCGCTTCATTCTCGGTGCGGCCGAGGCCGGCTTCTTTCCCGGCGCCATCCTCTATCTGACCTATTGGCTGCCGTCGCAGTATCGGGCACGCATCCTGGCGACGTTCACGGTTTCGATTCCGCTCGCCACGTTCCTGGGCTCGCCGCTTTCGGTCGGCCTGCTTGAACTCGACGGCGCGCTCGGTCTGCGCGGCTGGCAGTGGCTGTTCATCCTGGAAGGGCTGCCGACGGTTCTGCTGGGTCTTGCGTGCCTGTTCGTCCTGACCGACAAGCCCGCGCAGGCGTCCTGGCTGACCCTGGAACAGCGGGAATGGCTGACCCGGCGCATGGAGGCGGAGGCCGCCGCGCGCAAGCCGGTCGGGCATCTCACGCTGTGGCAGCTCGCCACCAACAAGCATTTTCTTGTCATGGCCCTGGTCTGCTCCGGCGCCTCCGCCACGGGCAGCGTGCTGTCGGTCTGGCAACCGCAGTTGCTGAAGTCGTTCGGCCTCTCCAACCTGCAGACCGGCTTTGTCAATGCGATCCCGTACGGCATCGCGACCGTGCTCATGGTGCTGTGGGGCCGCCATTCGGACAGGACGGGTGAGCGCCGCTGGCACACGGCGATCCCGCTCTTGTTCGCAGCAGGTGGTTTTGCGGCACTGGGCATGACCGGGACCGCGGTCGCGCCGACCATCGTCATGGTGACGTTCTGCCTGGTCGGTGCATATGCCTTCAAGGGACCGTTCTGGGCACTTTCGGCAAGCTGGCTTTCGGCGAGCACGCTCGCGGCGGGGCTCGCCGGGATCAACGCGATTTCCAACCTGATCGGCGGCGGCCTGATGGTGAACGTCGTCGGAGTCGTCAAGG
The DNA here is from genome assembly GCF_000011365.1 of Bradyrhizobium diazoefficiens USDA 110. Classification (GTDB taxonomy): domain Bacteria; phylum Pseudomonadota; class Alphaproteobacteria; order Rhizobiales; family Xanthobacteraceae; genus Bradyrhizobium; species Bradyrhizobium diazoefficiens. Next base: position 2,470,106 of record NC_004463.1, read on the forward strand.
AGCGGACAGGCAGCTTCGTGCTCGGGATGTTGCCGCTTGCGCTGCTGTGTGCCGTGGCCGCGGCCTGTGTCCTCGTGCTTGGACGCAACGTCGCGCGCGCGGCGGAAATGGCGGCGGTGAAGCCATGAGCGCACGCAGCAAAGGACCGCAGCGCGCCATCACGCGACGCGGCGTTGTCATGGGCATGCTGGCTTGCAGCACAGGCGCCTTGGCTGCCGGCGCGATGGCTGCCGGGGTGGAGCAGGCGGTGCCCAACAGCACCGGGTCGGCGGCGCCACGCCTGGACGCGAGGGCGGGCGCGTGTGACTGTCATCATCACATCTATGACGAGCGGTTTCCCGTCTCGCCGCATTGGCGCCAGGGCTTTCCGCCCGGCGCGACGGTCGCCGATTATCGGCTGCTGCAGCAGCGGCTCGGCACCACGAGGAGCGTGGTGGTTCAGCCGTCGACATATGGGATCGACAACCGGTGTCTTGTAGACGCGCTGGGCCAGCTGGGCGCCTCGTCGCGAGGGGTTGCCGTCGTTGACACGGATGTCAAGGATGCGGAGCTGCGGGCGCTTGCCGATGCCGGCGTTCGCGCCATCCGCGTCAATTTCGTTTCTCCGCAGACCTGGGGCACGACGACACCGCAGATGCTGACCACGCTCGCAGCGCGGGTGAGTCCGCTCGGCTGGCACGTGCAGATCCTGATGACGGGCGATCAGGTCGCCGCCCATGAGAGCGTGATCCGGTCGCTTCCTACAAGGGTGGTCATCGACCATCTCGGCCGCATCCCTCAGCCGGAGGGCGTCAAGCATCCGGCATTCGCCGCGATACGCCGCATGCTGGATGGCGGCCGCACCTGGGTGAAAGTGACCGAGCCCTATGAGGACAGCAAGCTCGGGCCGCCCTATGCCGACTCCGGCGACGTTGCGCGTGCCTACGTGCACGCAGCGCCGGAGCGCATCCTGTGGGGCACGGACTGGCCGCATCCCACCCAGCGCGGGACCAAGCCGGATGACGCCCAGCTGCTCGATCTCCTCGCGGACTGGGTGCCGGACGAACCTACGCGCCGGCGCATCCTGGTCGAAAATCCCGCCGAGCTGTTCGGCTTCTAGCCGCCAGGCGACAGGCGTCTCAGTCGATGTTTTCGCACTTCAACTCGCGCAATTGCCGGTCCACCCAGGAGGCATCGTGCGTGCCGGCTTCGATGTTGACGATCTGCTTCTGCTCGGCCTCGAACTTCGCCGTTGCGGCCTTGAACACCGCGCCCGTCTGGTCGAACGGCACGCAGAGCAGGCCGTCGTCGTCGCCAATGATGAGGTCACCCGGTTCGATCACCATCCCGTCGATCGCAATCGGCACATTGATCTCTCCAGGCCCGTTCTTGTAGGGGCCGCGGTGCGTGACCCCGGCCGCGAAAACCGGGAGCTCCTGGCCGCGAATATGACCGGCGTCGCGGATCGCGCCGTTGATGACCACGCCGGCGACCCCTCGCTTGGCCATTTGCATCAGCATCATCTCGCCGATGATTGCGTTGGTCAGATCGCCGCCGGCATCGACCACGATGATGTCGCCGGGCTCGGCGAGCGCGATCGCCTTGTGCACCATCAGATTGTCACCGGGAGGTGCCTTCACTGTCAACGCGGGGCCTGCGAGCCCGCCACCCTGATGCATGGGACGAAGCCGGGCGCCGGCTGCCGTCAGGCGGGACATGCTGTCGCTCACATTCGCGACGGGCAGGCGGGCAAAGCCTGCGACGACGTCTTCGCCGACCTTTCGTTTCCGCGGCAAAACTCGAAATCCGGCAGACATCGGTGTTCCTCCACTCGAAGGCGACTATATTTTAGAACGACGTTTCATTATCAGAAAGACGGGCGTTGACGCAAGGCGATCCACCTCGCGTCAGAGTTCCCCCTATGCTCGCGGTCGAACATGGCGCGGGACGCCTCTGCGGCGCCGCGGCAGGTTGCCGACAGAGCGGCAGCGAAACGAAAGTCCGATAATCCGTTGACGTATTGGTGGGCTGCTAGCGGCTCTTACCTTGGTATTGGAGAGGTCATCAGCTCAACATCACCGCACGCCCGTGCCCTTGCAACGCTGGCACTTCACCACCTTGTCGCCCTTCTTGAGCAAACCTTTGCCTTCACAGTTTTTGCATTTCTGCTTCTTCTTGATGTTCGGGCCTTTTTCACTGGTCATGAAATTCTCCTGCCGCGAGAGAGCGGTCTTGTCCGGTAGCTCAGCGGAACAGCCGAGCGTCGCCGGGTCAACCCCGAACGGTCATCTATGCCGGCTTCGGCACCACCAGCACCGGAATGCTTCCGTCCACCAGGACCTCGGATGTCTGGCTGCCCAAAAACAGCTTTCTGAGGCCGCGTCGTCCATGAGAGGCCATGACGATCAGATCGCAGCCCCTGGACTTCGCCGTTTCAATGATAGCAGTCGCCGGGTGCGCATTCGGAACGTGCAAAAATTCTGCAGGCGCACCGATCTGCTCCGACATCGCGCGGGCGTCATCAAGCACTTTGCCCGCACGGGCCTTGCAGGCCGCGTTAAAGCTGTCAATCTCGTCCCGCGTCGGAATCCATCCCGAGTCGTGTCCGCCCCCATAGTCAACCGGCATCGCTTCCGTCACGGTGATGATTGTCAACCTGGCGTTCAAGGCCTTCGCCAAGGCAATGCCATGCTCAACGCCTCTTCTCGCGACGTCCGATCCATCCGTGCTCAAGAGAATGTTGGCGTACATTCGGTGGCCCCTTGCTCGTCGAACAAAGTGATGCCCGGGTAGTATGGTCCGATACGCGGGGCGGGTCTATTGCCGCGGTGACAACCAATACGGGTCGTTCGTTAGATTCATGAGCCTTCGAACCCGCGAAGCGGCGGGAGCCCACGCTTCGCCTCTCGTTCTCCGCGCGGCTGCGCCACGCGTAGCCCGCAGGGTTCAGATACCCGCCTTCGCCCTTTGGGCTTCGGCGCGGCAGCCTCACTCGCTTCGCCTTGGATGTGTGGCGCTGGCTCGCCGAGCCGAAGCTCGCGAAGCGAGCGAAGGCTGGTGGGCCCGGCAGGACTCGAACCTGCAACCAGACCGTTATGAGCGGCGGGATATGGTTCAGCTTCGTTGATCTTGCTGTGCCGTTGTTCGGGTTGGATCGCGTTCGTTGCATTTTGGCGCGGTCGTTTCTGGTGCGAAACTGGTGCGGTGCGCGTGGTGGTTGGTGGGAACGGCGATTGCGTCGATCTCCGTAAGCGAGCAGCAAGACCTGCGTCGCGGTACGGAGCGCTGTCGACCTCGCCTTGCGGACAAGGGAAAGCGACCCCGCATCAACCATCTGCAACGCCGGCTCACGGCCGTCCTTGTGGCAGAGGTGGTTAGCTACCTGTCGGCGCAGCCCCAGATCACGCGTCCCGCCTCAATTCAATGTCGGCGCCACTGCTCGCCATTTTTTGTGATGCGACAGGTAGACTTGGGTGCTAAATTGTTCTTCAGGCGTCTATTTGGAAGTCTCGGCAAGCGGTACTCACAGTCCGGCTCGAGGCGGTGCGATGCCCAAGATCCTGCTGGTCGAAGACAACGAGATGAACCGCGATATGCTCTCGCGACGCCTCGTGCGCGGTGGGTACGAGGTCATCATTGCCGAGGACGGAGCGCGCGGCGTCGCGATCGCGACGAGCGACAGGCCAGATCTCATTTTGATGGACATGAGCCTACCGGTGATCGACGGTTGGGAGGCGACGCGCCAGATCAAGGCGACGCCCGAACTGCGCAAGATCCCTATCATCGCGCTCACGGCGCACGCCATGGCGACCGACCGGGACAAGGCCCTCAAGGCCGGCTGTGACGACTACGACACAAAACCGATCGAGCTGCAGAGGCTGTTGGGCAAGATCGAGACGCTGCTCGCAGCTACGGGACAATGGAGGAGCTAGAAATTCCGGACAGATGACGAGCTAGCTACACGGCTTCAGGAGGTTGTCGTCGCCATATTGCGGCCGGCGTAAGAACACACAAAATGGCCGCTCGCCGCGCTCCAGATGGAGATGGACTCTGGCCAGGCGGTGGGTGCAGTCCTGCGAATTTCATCGCCGGCACCGGCGATCAGCTACCCTGCTCAGGCGGACGTCCTGACCGGGGCAGAGGCCCGATCGGGGCGGAGAGTTTGTCTTTGTGATGGAGACGACTCATGAAAACAGCGCAGTACGAGTGGTCCAAAAGTGACGGGTGGCGGCCGAATTTGCCAACTGGCGAAGTCGGACGTCAGAGTGTCGTGTTCGTTTTCGGTGCTAGGTCGTTGGTGCAGGCAGGCAGCCTCGTGGGCGAGTTGCGCGACCACTTCAAAGGGGCCGCCATGCTTGGTTGCTCGACTTCCGGCGAGATTCTCGGCGACGTGGTCGTCGACGACTCTGTGAGTGCCACCCTTGTCGACTTCGAACATACGCGACTGCGGTTCGCCTCCGCTACGATTGGTGACGCAAAGGCGAGCTACAACGTCGGCAAGGAGCTCGCGCAGCAGTTGAACGACGCCTCGTTGCGCCACGTGTTCGTGCTTTCGGACGGCTTGCACGTCAACGGCTCCGACCTGGCGCGCGGTCTCGCGAGCGGCGTCTCGGAAGGCGTGTCGATCACTGGCGGCCTTTCCGGAGATGGAACCAACTTCGCCGAGACTTGGGTCATTGCCGACGGTGGCGCTGGCCCTCAGCGCGTGGCGGCGGTCGGTCTGTATGGCGACGATTTGCGCATTGGCTACGGATCGATGGGCGGCTGGCAGGCATTTGGGCCCCTGCGCACCATCACACGGGCCGAAGGCAACATCCTCTATGAGCTGGATGAGCGTTCGGCGCTCGATCTCTATAAATCGTACCTGGGCCCCCACGCCGACCAGTTGCCAAGCTCTGCCTTGCTTTTTCCCATCCTGGTTACCGAGGCAAAGGGCGGCCAGGGTGTCGTCCGAACCGTCCTGTCTGTGGACGAGCAGAAAAAGTCAATGACGTTCGCGGGCGACATCCCACAGGGCGGAACGGCGCAGTTGATGAAGACCAATGTCGACGATCTGGTCGACGGCGCGACCGCTGCCGCCAACGCCAGTCTCAGCGGGCTCGGCGGCAGGCGACCGGACCTTGCAATTCTGGTGAGCTGCGTCGGTCGTAAGCTCGTGATGAAGCAGCGCACCGAGGAAGAAGTCGAAGCAATTCGAAATGTCTTCGGGGCGGATGCGAAGATTTCCGGGTTCTACTCGTACGGCGAGCTTTGCCCCTTCATGCATGGCGGCGACTGCCGCCTTCACAATCAAACCATGACAATTACAACTTTCGCCGAGGACTGAACGGTCACAGGGCACAGATGCACAGGCTGCTACGACGCCAGCTCAGAAAGCACCTCGGTGTGGAGGGCGAAGTACCGGCTGCGTTGCAGTCTTTCGTGGCGGCCGTCGATTCCGCATACACCGATTTCGATAGCGATCGGGCGATGGTCGAGCGCTCGCAAGAGCTGAGCTCGAAGGAGCTGTCGGAGGCACGCGACAAGGCAACAGAGGCGCAGCGCCGGTTGGTCGACGCGATCGAGAGCATCTCCGAGGGTTTCTCGCTCTACGATGCCGACGACAAGCTGGTTATATACAACCGGCGGTACCGGGACATGCACGGCACCGCCAGCATCAATGTCGTGAATCAGGGCGTATCGTTCGAGACAATCCTCCGCAACGCGACCGCGAGCGGCGAGATCCGCGACGCGGAGGGGCGCGTCGAAGCCTGGATCGAGCAACGCCTCGCTCAGCATCGCGATCCCAAGGGCACGCATGTGCAACGCCGCTCCGACGGGCGCTGGATCCAGATCAACGAGCGCAAAACCGACGACGGCGGCACCGTGGCGACCTACACCGACATCACCGACGTGAAGAAGGCGGAGCAGGCGATCCAAGAGAGCGAACAGCGGCTGCGCGTCATCGCCGAGGCCGCGCCTATGGCGGTGGCGATCGTAACCTTTGATGACGGAATCATCCGGTATGCCAATCGGCGCTTCAGCGAGATGTTCGAGCTCGAAGGTTCGTCTGCCCTGGGCCTGCAAGCGAAAACCCTCTACGCAGACCCGCAACATCGCGAGCGCTTCATCGGCGCGCTCACCGAGCACGGCCATGTGGAGGGCATGGAGATGCTGCTCAAGCGGGTTGGAGGCGAGGAGTTCTGGGCGCTCATAGCTTCTCAGCGCGTCGAGTTCGAAGGGCGCCCGGCGATGATCAACGGCCTCGCCGACATCAGCGACCGCAAGCGCATGGAAGGCGAGCTGCACAAGGCGATCTGGGCGAGCGAGCAGGCGACACGCGCGAAGTCGGACTTCGTAGCCAACATGAGTCATGAACTGCGCACACCCTTGAACGCGATCATCGGTTACAGCGAGATCCTGTTCGAGGACGCCCAGAGCGCCGGCCGCGAATCGGAGATGGCGGACCTGCGCAAGATTCAGGATGCCGGCAAGCATCTGCTCGGCCTGATCGACAACATCCTCGATCTTTCCAAGATCGAGGCTGGCAAGATGACGCTCTATCTCGAGACCTTCGAGCTCCGCCCCATGATCGATAGCGTCGCGGCGACCGTCACCCCGCTGGCCAAGAAGACCGGCAACGCTCTGGTGGCGAACTGTGCTGACGAGATCGGCACGATCCACAGCGATCTGACCAAGGTTCGGCAGACCCTGTTCAACCTTCTCAGCAATGCCTGCAAGTTCACGCGGAACGGGACGATAACGCTGACCGCGCTGCGTGACACGAATGCGGCTGGCGAATGGATCGAGTTCCAGGTGCGCGATACCGGCATCGGCATGACGCCAGATCAGCAGGCCAAGGTGTTCGAGGCCTTTACTCAGGCGGACGACTCGACGACCCGCGTCTATGGTGGTACGGGGCTGGGCCTCGCCATCACCAAGAGCTTCTGCCGGCTGATGGGTGGCGACGTGACGCTGACGAGCGAAGCCGGCAAGGGGACGGCGTTTGTAGTTCGTCTGCCGGCGGTAACACGCGCTGCATCGGACACTACAGTCTCGGCGGCAGACAAGCGTTCCGAGGGTCCGCAGGCTGCCGAGCCCGAGCATGCGCCGATCGTTCTCGTGGTCGACGATGATCCCAATGCGCGTGAGCTGCTGCGCCGACACCTGCAGCGCGGCGGTTACGCCGTTCGCCTGGCTGCCAATGGCGAGGAGGCGATGCAACTCGCCCGCACGCTGCACCCCGATGTCGTCACGCTCGACGCTCTGATGCCGCAGATGGATGGCTGGGCCGTGCTCAGCGCCATGAAAGAAGATGCGGTACTCGCGGAAATTCCTGTGATCATGGTCACGATCGTCGACAACCAGGGCATTGGCTTCTCGCTCGGTGCCGCCGATTACCTGGTCAAGCCGATTGATCGCGACAGACTGGTCAGCGCGGTGGAAAAGTGCTGCCCAAGGGGCGCGCCGCGACACGTGCTGATAGTCGAGGATGACGCGTCGGCCAGCGAGCTGATGGGGCGCGCCTTGCGGCAGATCGATTGCATGGTGACGCAAGCAGAGAATGGTCGGATTGGTCTTGAGCGTTTGAATGAGGCTTCACCCGATGCAATTCTGCTCGATCTGATGATGCCGGAGATGGACGGGTTCGAGTTCATCGCACGGGTGCGAGCCGAGTCCCGCTGGCGGAGCATCCCGGTCATCGTCGTCACCGCAAAGACGCTGACCGTTGAGGATCGCTCGCGCCTCAACGGCCAGGTACAGCATTTGGTGCACAAGGGCGAATACAGCGGCAAGGCCGTGCTCGCGGCGCTTGACGAGCTGGTACCCCTGCACGCCCGGCGCGCGCGCGCGGATCGGCCATGAGTATCATTGACACCGACAGCGCGCGCGCTTGGCGCATTCAGCTTGCCCATCTTCGCCAGGAACTGCAGTCCCCGGTCAACGCCTTGCTCGGCTACGCAGAGATCCTGCACGAAGAGGCGTCCCGGAACGGGCGCTTGGACATCCTCCCCGATATGAACCGTATCCTCGGCGCAGCCCGGGATCTCGCCGGCAAGGTCGACCGGCTGATGGACGGCGATCGCGCCAAGAGCCCGCCCGGCTCAGCGGCCACCACGCAAGAACAGGATCTTCGTCACGAGCTGCGCACGCCGCTCAACGCGATCAAGGGCTATGGTGAGATGCTGCGCGAGGATGCAGCCAGTTTCTCAAGCGACTCCCTGAGGGCGGATTTCGATCGCCTGCTGGCTGCGGCCACCGACCTGTTGCTGCGCCTCGATCGCATCGTGCGATTCTCGGTTGATGTCGAGGAGACGAGCTTGGCTCCCGATCAGACCGGCGCGGTCATGGTTAGCGACCTGATGCGCAGCCTCGGGCCGGTCCGGCAGTATGCTGCCACCGAAACCGGTTCTATTCTCGTCGTGGACGATATCGAGGCCAATCGCGACCTCCTGTCGCGCCGACTGACCCGCGACGGCCATCGCGTCTCTTCGGTGGCCGGCGGCCAGCAGGCGCTGCAGGCGCTCGCCAACGATGAGTTCGACCTCGTCCTGCTCGATTTGATGATGCCCGATATCAACGGGCTTGATGTGCTGGTGCGCATGAAGGCGGATGAGCGGCTGCGCCGCATTCCGGTGATCATGATCACGGCCTTGGCGGAGACCGAGAGCGCCGTCCGCTGCATCGAGGCCGGGGCCGAGGACTATCTGCCGAAGCCGTTTGATCCGATCCTGCTGCGCGCGCGGATCAATGCTTGCTTGCACAAGAAGCGCTGGCGCGACCGCGAGCAGAAGTATCTTCGCCGCATCGAGGAGGAGACCGCTAAGTTTGAGCGGCTGCTGCTGACAATCCTGCCAAGACAGGTGATTGGCCGTCTGAACCACGGCGAAGCCATGATTGCCGACCGCTTCGAGGGTGTGAGCGTTCTGTTCGCCGATCTGGTGGGCTTCACCGAGCATTCGTCACGGGTCACGCCTGCAGCGATGGTCGAGTACTTGAACCGGTTGTTCTCGGAATTCGACGCGCTTGCCCGTGAGCTCGGTGTCGAGAAGATCAAGACCATCGGCGACGCCTACATGGCCGTCGCCGGTTTGCCCGATCCGAACCCCGATGCGATCGCAGCGATCGCGAAAATGGCACTTGGCATGATCGATCGGCTGGGACGCGTCAACAGCCATTTCGGCTGGCCGTTGCAAATCCGGATCGGCATACATTCGGGCCCCGTGGTTGCCGGCATCATCGGCGCACACCGCTTCATCTACGACGTGTGGGGCGATACCGTAAATGTCGCCAGTCGGCTCGAGGCCTACTCTCTGCCCAATCGAATCCATGTGTCCCGGGATATCGCCCGCCACCTCGTCGGTCGCTTCGCGCTGGAGCCACGCGGCAGCATTGACGTGAAGGGCAAGGGCAAATTGGAGACTTTTTTCTTGAGCCGGATTTAGGCTCGGCGCGGCTGCGCCACGCGTAGTCCGACGAACGAAGTGTCGGGACCAATCAGAAGCGAGTCGATTAACTCATTGATTTGTAACGAGCCGCCAAAAATTCATGAGTCGATGAACCAAGCATTCATGAGTCGATCTGGCAGAAAAACCAAAATTTGTGAGTCGATACACTCAACCCACACGATGTGGCGCAGCGCGCTGGAAGGTAGGCGCTATATGTAGCGGATCGGCCTTGTACTTTTAGTCTGAGATTGGGTGGGCGCGGTTTGCGAACGAGGTCTGCAAGGGCGCGACCTTTGGGTTTTCCACGGCCTCGCACGCTAAGAGGAATGTCGAGCCTTTCGGGCGCCGGTCATCAATGGCAAGAATCATTCTGGCCACAGGCGGAGAGCCGGATCGTGAAAGTGGTGCATATCGACGCGACACTTCGGATCGTGTCGCAGATAGAAATCGAACCTCATAGCCGGGAGCTCATCAGGCTCTGTGGCTCCTCGGGCCGGCCGAAAACTGCCATCACGTTGCCCAGTGGGGATGTGCTGCTCTGCGCGGAAGGCAGCTCAACGGCGCCGGGATTCACGATCGGCGGATCGCCGACTTTCAGATCAAACGCGGTCCTTCTCGGCAAGCGGGACAGATGGCGGCAGTATACGGCTCCCCGCTTTGGAACGGAGAGAATTGAAGCGCTCCTTCGATGGGTAGAGGCGAACCCGAGCGAGGTAGAGCCAAGGGAGGGCGTCCAAGCGATCTTGATAGACCCGGCTCAACGGACAATCGAGGCCGTCAAAATTGAGCAATCATTGAAGGCTGTCGAGGACATCATCGGCGAAAAGATCGTGCTGGCTTTCCTTGCACCCGGCGGAGATCGTGTCTACGCCGCGGCCAGCGCACAAGGGCCGAAATGGCGCAAGGACGACGCGCACTTCATCGGGCGCTGCGTGATAGTCGGTTCCTCTGAAGGCGGGCTGGTGGATGTGGCAGCGTCGCTGGAAACGCTCAAGAAAGACGTACGTTTCGCGGCCGAACGGTCGAAACGTTGGGTTCGTCACGGCGTCTCCGACGCATCTTCGCCAGGGAGGGCGCCGAGCTAGACTGCAATATAAGTTAGCGTGGATAGAGGGCGATCGAAGGGAAAGGTGCCGGTCAAAGGACATGACGGCGGTAGGGCGGGAGCCACACGGGCGAGCAACCGCAGCTTCTGGCGAGCGCATGATCGCTGAAATTAATCGCGTTCACGAGGTAATGCCCAGGCGCTCGCACGCCGCACTTGCGTGCCGACGCGATACGCCAGTGCGTGTTGTCAAGCTGTCGATGGTGGCGGAGAGAGTGGGACTCTCTTCCCGACAGCGCCTTACGCGCGAAAAACGCCGAAAAACAAGGATTCCTGAAAAGCCCGGCCGAAGTTTGTGACCACCGCCGTGTACCACCGATTTGGTAATTTCGTACTATCAAACTCAACCGATTTCGAGGCGTCTCAGGGTACGTTGCGCCGGCAATCGGACGCTCTGATCGACCCTGTTCGTGGAGCCATGGATCCGCGAAGCCTCAATCGAGCCGCTTCATGTTAGGCGCCACATTGTGAGGATCACCGGCTACGACCCCGAATGACGACCCATGCGAGAGCAAGTGACGGTCTCCGAAGAGAAACACCACTCGGTCGGACCGTGCGGCTTGCTTGTAGGATTTCCGCCGGAGATCGCGGCCGCTGATGCTACCAAACGGTTGCCGGCAAAGCATCATACACGACTCTTTACCTTAAGTTGCATTGCGTTTAGCCTATCCCTTTCTTGGGGGGCGACAGATGAATTACAAAGCGATTCTTTCGTTACCGATATTGTTGCTTTTCGCGGGATGTGGGACACATCTACCAGAACTAACCAGTCCACAAGTGCTACCGCGCGACCGGCTGATCGCGGCAATACATTGTGAGCTTGCCGATGCGATCCGAGAACAGCTCCTCGAAGGGCCCGCTCGTCATTTCCTGATCGACTGGCAGGCGGCCTACACAATTACCCTCAAGGGAAACGAGACCGGCACCCTCGCCGCGGACGCCAACAAGTTTCCTGTGCCGTTTGACCGCGCGGCATCTTCGGTTCTTATATCCGCGGGAGCCGACGTCAAGGGCACCGCGAACCGCACCGCCGTGCTCAAGTTCAGTCTGAATGTCGTCGACATCGATCTACGTGCGGCCCCCTGCGCCGAGGCGCAAGCGACCGGGACCCATCCATTTTTGCGAGGCAACCTCGGTTTCGGTCAATGGCTGAACGAGGCCCTCGATACGAGTCTGTCGGACGGCTTCATTGCGAAGCATCCGGATCGTCTCACGAGCATCGGTCATACGTTCCAATTCGTCGTGCTCGCGACTGCCGGCATCAACCCAACCTTCACCATCGCTCCGCGCCCCGTAACGATCAATCCGTCGGTCGGAGTTTCACGAGAAGAGGATAATAGCGTCGACGTGGTCCTAGCCAAAAGGTCGTCCGGAGGAGGTGGCTCGACGACGGTTTCCAAGGTTAAAACGCCCGAGCAGACAACAAAAGTAGACGGATATCGAAGAGAGAATGAACAAGCCCGACAGAGAATTGCCGAGGCGGACGCGCTTTTGGGATCTCCGGAGGGGCAACGGTTGGCCCAGCTTCAAACCCAGATCCGGGGTAGGGAAGCCGCAATTTCGGGCGTCGGAGGGAGCGTAAGACCCGGACTTGCCGGTCCCAACAGTCTGGATTTGCCAAACGATCTTGCTACACCGCTGCAAGAAAAGGCGCGGCGAGACTTTTCGGAACTACAGGGTCTAAAAGAAGAATTCGCAATAAGTGGGGGCGCCAACTTCGAGCAGCAGCAGAAGGATCGGAACGAGGCCGAGAGAAGGATATCCGAGAACCAAAGTAAGATCCAAGCGATCGAAGCGGACCCGAAGGGGGTTCGTGTTACGCGCGCTCCTGCGGCCCAGCTACCTCCTTCTGAGAACAGCAACATCGCGGCGACGCAGTTGCAGCTCACGTTGGAGCGCGTCATCGGCAATAAGCTGAACGGCTTTTAGAGACGCAAGACACCGAGCAAGCCGGAAAGTACGCAGGTCCTCGATAGCTGGACGTTACCTCGATCACGACGGGGTACTCCGCGTGACACGGTTGATCTCCGGGGGCCACGTGCACGGACTCGGGAGGTCCAACCGCTCGTCCACGGACGAGCGGTTGATCTTGTTTCCAGCGAACCCTTCAGTCGGCGGATCTGAATCGGGTGAAAGCCCCCTCCGTCAGTTTGTCGGCCGTTCGCAAATCCGAACGTCTGATATCGGTATCCGTCGTGCTGAGCGAGCCGGGCTCGGCCAACCTCGTTCGAAAATCATCGAAGGAACGGGCCGATGCGGATACCTGCGGCGCGGCCGGCGCTTTTAGAAAATCGATCAGATTTTGGCGCCTGCTCGGAAGAAAGAAGTCCTTCAGAAGGATGGAAATGTCACCGTTTTCGTCGATGTGCACGAATCCCGGCATATCCGGCCATTTGAGCTCGGTTCCGGGCCCAAGGCTTGCTATCGATTTCCCCCCGGAAAAATGATGACATCCACCGCAGCTCTGCGCTCCGATGCGGTTCAATATCTGCTCGGACGTCATGCTGCAGCCCTGGCTCAGCTTGGCGCTATCCAGCTTCGGTTTGATCCGAGGGAGAAGACCCCCGCCTTTTTGCGCGTTGACCAAGGGGTCGTCGTCGGACCCGGACGCCGTGCTTTCGAATGTATTGTATTTGTCGCTGATGGGTACGCCCATTTTGAATAACAACGTGTCAAGCGTCGCCTTGCTTCCCTTTGAGAGGGCCTGCTCATCCGTGTCGGCTATCGCGTCGACGTAGGTCGCGATCAGTTCGTTAGAAAATTGCTGACGCAGCGCCGCTAAGCGGGGATCCTCCCCGGCGATCGCCTGCCCGTACAGAGAGGGAAGTGCGTTCGCCTTGACGGTATCGGGAACGAAGTTCAGCGTACCGTCGGCGTTTGGCCTCAAATGCCATTCGCGAAGTTGCCAGAGAAATTTCGGTTGATTCACGAACAAGTTCGCCCTCACCTGGCCGAACGGGAGGCCGTACTGCAAGTAATGCACGACAGGCCTGGTTTTCCCGGCGAGGCCCTTGAAGTAGAACATCTCAAGTTGAGTGGCGAGTTCGTCTCCAGACTTTCCCTTCAATCCGTCCCAGAATTCCGCAACCGCCTTACAACCCTCGCCGCCCTTCTGAGGCTCTGGATTGTCCAAGGCAGCCTCAAAGATAATCGTCAACCGATTCGTCGGGCTGACCGGATTTCCTTTTTCATAGACGATCCGATGCTCGCCGCAATACTTCCAATCGGCGGGGGCCAAATCGAGGCGGTTGAAGAGCCCCACAATGCGCATCTCATCCGGGTCTCCTTTCGTCATCATCTTCGAGGGATCGAGACCCACCTCGCCAGGCCGAGGAGTTAGGGGTAGCGCTATTCGCGATTCCGGGTTCACGTCGCTTTTGTCGTTGAACGAGTTGATCATAGAGCTGAGCAAGCCAAGCCGAGCGGCGGGGCTGTCGGCGACGCCGCCAAAGGAGCTGATTATGGCTCCCAAGGTTCTGCCGAAGGAAAAATCGACCTTAGGGTTTTTCAAGACTGTCGCATCCGTGACGATCACGGTGCGAAGTTCACCTGGGTCCGTTATGGCCTTGACTGCGCTCGGTGCGGCACAAAATCCTGGAGCTTGAGCGCGCGCAAGCTGCGAGGAAGAGAGGCTGATGGCGATCGCCGCAATAAGGAACGTAGGACGCTTGATCATCGGTTTCCCCAAATGGATTTCAGAACACATGAATTACGAATGGCTAACAACAGCCATGGCTTGATCGGCTGCTCCTCAGGGCTTGACGACATTGATAGTCGCGTTCATTGGGTGAAAATTGCAGTGATACGGAAGAGGTCCCACGTTCGCGGGGACAGTGATGCTGTAAGTTTCCTTTGACTCGATCGGGTCCTTCTCCGGAAAGGCGCCGTCCTGGTCCGGACTAATCGTGTGCTGGGTGTTCGTCGTGTTCGTCCAAGTGATCGTATCGCCGGGATTCGCATCGACGCTCTGAGGCTCGAACCTGAACGGCCCGCTCATGATGCTTATTGATACTGTCTTTGCCGACACTGGATCGCAGCAGAGACCCAGTGTCGTCGCGCTCGCCAAGAAAAACAAACTAAGTTTCACGAGAGCCTCCTGTCGCTAGGGGATGACTTCCACGGGAGCCATGAGGCCGGAGTCCTCATGCTCCAGAATGTGACAATGGAATACGAACTTGCCGATCTGCTCTTCGGCATCGAAATTGATCACGATGAAAACACGCCCAGCCGCCTCGATCGGCATCGTGTCGTGCCAGATGTAAAGATCGTCCGCGCCTTTTGCGTTCTGCAGTTTCGCGGTGGGATTCGTAACGGTGGTCTGCGGGTCGATGCCGTACCGGCTTAGGTCTTTGTCCGTCGCGATACGGAACTTCGATTGATGAATGTGGAAATTATGCAGTTCACCGGTGGGATTCGAAATCTCCCAAAGCTGACCATGTCCGGTGCTCAACGAGACACAGACATGCTTGGGCGATTTCGGGTTCGATCCAACGTCGCCCCCGTCCCAATTTACGCTGCCGTCGCCCTTGAGATAGCGTTCGAACGGAATCGGTCCTACTGTCGTGCCGGCCACAGCCCTGAACATCCCGATCGGGTGCACCCCGGTCAAATTGGGAGGAGCAACAAGCTCGGTGCGGATGCCCCAGCCGTCCACACGTTGAGTGAAAGTGATCCGTCGATGTTCGAGCTTCGTGGCGTCGAGATCTCGGACACAGCCCACAGGCAGGGCGGTCGCTGCAAGCGGATGAGTTTCCGAGGGCTGCTGCAGCGTCGTGACGGTTTGCGGGGCTAACCTCAATGAAAGCGTCCCTGGCGGCGGCCCGGACGGTTCGAGTACGATCTGCGCCAGTTGGACTTGTGGCCAATTATCGCCGGTCGATGGGTCGCTGCCCGTTTGAAGACCTTCGGTCTGCAGGACAAGCAGGCGCTTGTTGGGGTTATCGGCATCGTTACGAATATAGATCTCGGCCCGCCCGGCCGGCATAAGCCGCAGTGCATCCGTTACCGGCGCGATTGGACTGGGCGACGCGGCTGACTTCGTCGTCGGAACTACCCCGTCGACGCTCAGCAACTCGTAGGAGACCCTCACGCCTGGCGCTGCAGCGTCAAACAGCGAAAGTACGTAGCTGGCGGAAGCACTAGTATTGGCGATCCGCAACAGAAGATTTCGACCGCTATGTACATCCCATGTAGGAAACCGATCGCCATTTACCGTGAACAACCAGATCTTTGACGCATCGCTTCCGCTGCAAAATCCCGGGCGGTCCGCCACCGCGGCCGACGTGCCCAGGCATAATGCGGGGTCTTCGATAGGCATCCAAGCCGCGGGCGATCCTGCCGCTTTGTCCGGCGTGGTACCTGAGACGATCTGGATGTCTCTCAGCAGCGCATGGATGACGTCGGTCTTCGCTCGCAGGGCGTCCGTGGTCGCATCATCGGGACCAACGACATTCGAATCCGGTCTGCCGATTGAGATCAGTCCAGACATTCCGCCGGCGAGTTGGGATGCGGACACGCCATGCAGGTGAGCGTGATACCAATAGAGGCCTGCCGGGTGCGGAATGATCCCACTCGGCAGGTCGAGTATACTGGCCGGAAGGGCCGTCGGGATCTTGATGTTGTAGTCGAGCGATTGGCCCCGACCAAGCTGCGCGAAAACATTGTCACCGTCCCCCTTCGCCGTCACAGCCGCGTTATTCGGCGTAACGATAAGGCCGTGGGTGTGGAGATTCGTCTGGTCCGACGCGCTCGACGCATTCTGACCGTGATGATGGGCGCCTAAGCGAATGCCCGCTGGCGCAAGCGCGTTCAAGAAGCGAACCTTGAAAAGATCTCCCGGACGAAGCTCGACGAGCGGACCGAGGTACGAGCCGTTATAGTTCTGCGTTTCGGCGATCTTGTACCCAGCCACCAATATCGGCCCAGTCGTGGCGGTCAGTTCGAGCGTCAACGTGGCCGGTCCGTCGGGCACCTGCCCTTCGCGGTCGACTCTGCAAAATTCACTTCGATTCTGCGGAGGAAAAACGCTGCATCTTTCGAGAGCCGGAGAAAGATTCTGCCCTCGGACCGAGGCTGCAGACAAATTGAGAACGCCAAACAACAAAGAAGCATAGCAGAGCGATCTGAAAATACACATTGGCCCCTTCCTCGGCACGGCTCCTAATCTCCCGAACGACTTTCTGTACGAGCGCAGTTCGATCCTCTTTCAAATATCGTCGCTGTCCGAGCCTTGTTTCGACCGACCGATCCCGCGCGCTTACGACTACTGTATCGACGGACCACGTGGCTCGGCCTGATGGCCTCGGACATGGTCCGAAAAGGACGGTTCGTTCATTTGAAAGGAGACGATAGTCGATTGTCGAATACCGATACCGACGGAATATCTTTGAGGAGGCCTTTGACGGCGGAGGCATCGATCGTCATCATCTTCACCTTGTCCTGCGGTGCCACGCTGGCCTTTGGCACGACATCCAGTTTGAAAGTACCCTCTCCGATGGGCTTGAGATCGCATTTGAAGTTGTTGCAGTTGTTTCCGAGTGCGGATTCGATATCCGCTGCAGGCCGCTCCGTTTTTAGTATGAATGTTCCGCCTGCAGGCGCAGACGGGATCGTGTCGATCCCTGATGCCCCACCATTCGTGCCGACGGAGGAGGTTGCACCCGTTGCAGCGGTGCTGGACGCGGTCTGACGGACGAGCTCCAACCGCGGCAACTTCGTGCCGGTGCGAACGTCGACTGTGGTCGGCGCTCCAGTCGTCAAACGACTTTCGAGCTGCGTGACCGACTCGTTGGGAAATTCTTGCCGCAGTAAAGCCATGGCGGCCGCAACATGCGGAGCCGCCATCGAGGTACCGGTCTTCATGCCGTAGGTCGAGCCAGGAAGGCTGGAGATGATGTCCGTACCGGGCGCCGCCATGTGCACCATCGAGGCGACGTTCGAGTAGGTGACGTCGAGAGACCCGTCCTTTTTTGTCGCGGCAACCGATACGGTGGACGATATGCAGGCTGGCTCCGCGACTCCATCTGGAAAATGTTGGTTACCCGCTGAAACTACGGTCGGAATGCCTTTAGCCCTCAAGCGCTCTATGATCTCGGTCAACGCGGAGCGTTTATCGCACGGGGCATCAAAGTATCCGCTCCCCAAGCTCATGTTGACGGCGGCGACCTTGAACTCCGTGCGATGTTTGAAAACGTACTCCAACGCCCTCAGTTGATCGGACGTGAAGCTCCTTATGCACTTGCCCACAGCGCCACAGACACTCTGATCTTCAAAGAGAGAGTAAACCTGGATCAAAAGCAACTTAGCGGCAGGGGCGACGCCGCCAAACTGCTTAGCCGAGAAATTCATGTTGTGGCCGGCGATGATCCCGGCAACGTGAGTTCCATGTTCACATCCAGCGACGTCTCTCGGACACTGTCCGGCCGAGCCGGCCACCGTGCCAACGTCAAATCCCCCTATGCAAAGGGATTTCACCTGAAAGACGTTCGAATGGTCCGTGGAGAAGCAAGCTTCGGCCACGATGGCACCGGATAGCGCCGGATGATCGGTTTGAGCGCCCGTGTCCAGGACGGCCACAGACTCGTTTGTCCCGCTGAATCCCAAGCTATGCATCTTGTCTCCACCGATGAATGGAACGGAGTCCATCAATGTGGGTGGCATGGGGATGTCGCGCGTCACGAGAACTATGTTCGGATCCTCGCGCAGCCGCATCAAAGCGGCCGCCGAAATCTCAGCCGCAGCAACGGGAAGCGCCCCGATCGGTTTCACGTTCTTGGCCGTGTCGGACAACGCGCCGGCAACGTAGTCGCTCGCGCTCGCGAAAGACGCCCCACCGTTGATTTGCTCGGGATCCGGACGTGTCACGATGAGCACGCGAACCAACGGAGCCGAGTTGAGCTCGGCACGGACCCCACTTTCGATCTTCTCCTGGCAAACGGCGCTTGTCGGCAATAAAAACCCAACAAAAAGTAATGCGACGGCTTTCATCAATCAGCCCTCACGTAAAAGAAGCAATAAATGTTCTAAGACACCAAAGATAGATTTAACCTTTGGTTGTATCAGAATGCAAGTCCCATCGTGCATCTGGATGCAACATCCTCGATGGTCGACGCCCCTCCAGTTCGCGAAACTGCTGATCTCACGTAACATCGGCAGTAGAAAGAGTGTGCCCTCTTTCCCGACGCCGCGGGTGCACGAAAATCGCCGAAAAACAAGGATCCCCGAACGGCCCAGCCGGAATTTATGGCCATCGCCGTGGACTCCTGATTTCTGCCCGTCTAGCCATGAGTCTCGACCGATTTGGAGGCGGCTCAGGGGCGCCTCGAAGCGGGCGCGTGTCTTTGCCTTCGCCGGTCGCGCAACATCTCCATGAGCCTCGGCGGCCGGTCGGTCGATATCAGCTTGTCGACGAATTCCACCTCCGAATGGTCGAGCCCGTAGACGTACTTCACGGCCTGTTTGGCGACCTGAGAGTTGACCTCGAGCGCCAGTTCCTTGGGCGGCCAGTCCTTGAACTTCCTCTCGGTTTCTTCGGTGTTGGTCGCGACGAACAGGCGGTGGGGACCGATGGGGAGGGTCAGGTAGCATTCGGCTTCGCTAAACGTCTTCGACATGAAGAGTGGCCTGTCGGACGTGAGAAACGGCGGCGCATCGTCCGGCGTCACCACGACGCACCACCGCATCGCGTTGAGTAATTGCCCGATCCCTTCGTGATGCGTCAATTCCGGCAGACCGTTCATGACCCATCGCCCGATGTATTCGGGATCCCTCTTTTCGATGAACTCCTCGATCGTCTCGGGATCGTCCGGCTTGCGGTTGGCGGCATATTTCTCCCTCAAGCTCGGAAGATCAAGTTTCCATTGATCTTCCTCGATCTGCGCGAGGGCGGCCACGTCCTCCGGCATCCGCATCATGAGCGACATCAGAAAAAGCGACCAGGCCGACCGCCTCTCGGCATCGTTCCGGACCTTCTCGACGCCGGCCTCGATGACGTCCAAAGCTTTCGCCGCGAAGTTGTCGACCGGACTCATGAACTTGTCCTCGACCTGCTGCGCGATCGATTTGGGAACGCCGGGCTTTTCGTAGAGCCGGTCCTTGAAGGCGGTCTGGATCGGATAGACGCGCTGCCGATGGATGTTCTTGTGGGGGCGGCTGAATTCGCAGATTTTGTCGTCGTCTCCGGCCCACCGCCTCAAATAGAACTGCGGAATATAATGGTGTCGGGTGGACTGCTGGGCCGCACCGCGCAACCAGATCATATTGGGGCACGCCGCTTCCGTCTCCGCGGTGCAAGGCCGGATGTACGGATGGCCGCAGAAGCCACACACCATGGCCCGCGGCGGCGAGGCCGGCGGCATGGCATCATCGTCGCTCATTTGCGTAGGCAATCGTTTGCAATGCTTTGTTCGCGTCGCCTCTCCCCTGGTAGAGGCCAAGCAAGTCTCCTTCGTCCTCGACGGTTTCGATGCGAAAAAGCGTCCAGCGTTTATCCTTGCCCTGCACGATACGGAAAGTACGACCATTGCGACGGCAATAAAAGGCGGCGGAGCCGCCGATCGGAGTCCAGCCACAATCGGCTCCGGAAAGGAAGCGCTGTTCGAGCTTTACCCGCTCATCCTCTTTCAGCTTGCGATATCGCTCCTCCTGCTCTCGCCGGAGCCTCTCGTCCTCCCGCTCCAGATGCTCTTGAAGCGCCCCGATGATTGCGCGCATCTCGGTGCCCTGCGCCTTCTCGGCGAGATACAGCGCCAGGCAACCCTCCCTGAGGTCTTCGTTGGGATAGCTCGTGTGGGGCTCCTCCCAGATCGCGCGTAACCGCTGCTCCACGTCTGTCTTGGTCAACTGCGGACCGGGCAAGCGATTGAGACAGGCGAGCAGGTCTTCCGTGGGGATCCAGCACGGAGCAGCAGCCTGAGCCACCTCTTCCCGTCCAGCTTCCCACTTACCCCACACCGAGCCGGCCCGATCGACAGCGTTCACGATATCCCGCGCAAGTTTGTGCACGCTATGAGGATCGCGCAAATGCCGTAGCGACGGGCTCCTCACGTAGTCGAAGAGAAGCGAGGCCACGGCATACTGGCGGTCGGAGTTCATGCGCGGCCCCTCCGGTTCGTGCGCTCGACATCCTAGCAACTTGGGATGGTGGCCGACCAGAGCCTGCACGCCAAGGATTCGACGACCGGATCACCCGCGATGCCCGTCTCAGGGCTTCGGCCGGCTTCAAACGCGATTGGAGAACCGGGTGAAGGCCGTCAGTCGCCGCACGCCCGGCTCGACGTCGCGCCCGTAGATCTCGGTCTTCAGGAACGCGATCTCGTCTTCCAGGGCGGTCTCGTCGACGTCTATGAACCAGCTTTTCGGTCTCCCGTCGCTGCCGTCGTTCCAGCGATAGCCGCGGCGCTTCAGCGAATCCTTGAGGTCGAATGCGCTCTGCTCTGCCCAGACCCGCAGCGTCGCCTTGCGCGCGGTCTCCAGCAGGAGCGCCAGCGCCGGCGAGCCGGTCGTCGGCAATTCGAAATCCAACACCTCCAGCAGGGCATGACAATCGTCGACGGCTCTGTGCGCCTGGTGGAAGAAGCCCGCGCCGTTGAGCAGATAGCCGAGTTGCGCACCGGCGAAGCCGTGTTTGCGCCAGTCGATCTCACTCATGCTGCAGCCCCATGCCTTGTGCTCGAACAAGGGCCAGTAGCGTTCGGCAAACTTTCTATCGAAGCCGCTGTTGTGAGCTATGACGATGACCGCGCCTTCGACGAAGGCCGTGATGGCCGCGTCATGGAATCTGTGACCGGTTACCATCTCGTCGGTGATGCCCGTGAGTGCCGTCACCTCAGCCGAGATAGGGCCGCTCGGCTCTCCGGCCGACGTTCCTTCGTCATCAGCATCGAAATTGCTCCTGCCGGACGAATCCTTCCGCCCTTCTGCTCGTTCCGGGGCGGTTAGCGCGGGTCAGGGATTCCGAATTGGCAGAGCGTGGATTTGTCCACGTGTTCCCTTGCGCGCGCGATGGACAGAGGTCCATCATTCAAGAAGCCTGCGGATCGCGAACTCCAAGCCTCCTGTTGTGGGTAGCCATCCGACCTGATGTAAAGATGTACCTATGGCGACGCCCCGTACTCGTGATGCTATTCTGTCGGCATACTTCGGATCGATGGCAGCTTCTATCTGGAAGCTACTGCCATCGATCGATGTCGAGGCCAGCAGGCAGAACTACACGTTCATGGACATGGACGTGTTCAATGATTTGATCCGGCAGAATCCGGAGCGAGCGCAGGCGATCTATTGGCGCGAGATGACCTTGCGGATTCATCTTGCCTGTTGCGCATCCTTATTGCGACACGCCGACTGGCTGGACACGCTGCTGCTCGCAATAGAACACGAAAATTTTTTCGGCACTTTGGCGGCCTGCCGTGGCCTCCTCGAATCCGCGGCCGATACGTTCTATTCGCTGGGCGCGGTACCAAAGACGCTTGCGCCGAACCTGGCTCTAATCCGGGCACGAATTAAGGAAAAGCCAACCGATACGATCTTCCTTTCGAAGGAATTGGAGGACGCGCTGATCCATTTTTCGCATGGACGCAAACTGCGACGTAACGAAGCCGCGGAACCGGTGCACGCCGCGAAGCAGATGCGCGAGTATCTGGATAGTCTGAAGCGTGGAGGCGTTTCCGACGTCCATGACTATTACAGCGAGCTCTGCTCGATCGCTCATCCGTCGGCGGAGACAGTTAGCCATCATGTCCATCAGAGGCAAGATCTGGTCGGCTTTCAACGACATTCGCATTTTCAACGATCGGCTTCTCGATGCCCATGATATATTCGATGACCTCAGGCAGGTCACGCGCGAGTCGCCTCAAGAGCCGAAACGCTGCGCCACGATATTCGCCCCGACGCATAGCGGCAAGAGCATGTGCGTCAAGACGTATCTTGAGACGCGCGTCGTAGACGAGGCGATCAAGCGCGGACTGTTTCCAAAGGACATGAAACGCAACGAGATCGCGAGCAAGCAGCGCATCGTCATCTACATCACCTTGGAGGGAGTGACGACGATCAAGAATCTCGCCGAGGAAATTCTTCGCGCCCTGAACGTCGAAGCGGAAGGCAATACCCAGCAACTCCTCAAGCTTTGCTACGATCATATCGTAGCGCTGGGAGTGGAATTGATTATCGTCGACGAAGTCCAACATCTCAGACCGACGAAGCAGCGCAGCAAGTATGCCGAGAAGAACGAAAACGACGCGGGTATCGCGAACACTCTCAAGGTCATGCTGATCCGCGGCGTGTGCCCGATGGTCTTCATCGGGGTGACGGAAGCCCGTACCCTGTTGTTCGGCGACGACCAACTCGACGGCCGGGTTTTGGAGGAAATATCGTTCGATCGACTGGACTATGGCGTGGCCGCTCAGCGGGAGATGTTCATCGAGTATCTCGGCATGCTCGGCCTGAAGTTGAAGGAGCATGGCTTGTTCGAAGAAGAATCTAATCTTCTCGATGGCGACATCCCCGAGTGTCTCCACGTCGTGTCCGGAGGACGCGTTGGCTATGTCTCGCGCATTGTGGAGCAGGCGGCAGTCATCGCTGCGAAGGCCGGTAGTCCTTGTGTATTGCGCTCGCACCTTGAGGCGGCCGTCGACAAGTGGGCGATTCCGCGGCTAATCGACTACAATCCCTTCCCGACCGGCGTGCGGAAGGCCGAGCTGAAATGAGGTTCGCTTTCCCCATTCAGCCGATGCCGGACGAGTGCCTCGGTGGACTTGTCCTGCGTGCGACGGCGTCCAACTTCCGCAGAAGTCCGCTGACCGCCCTGCGAAGTGCCGGTATCGTCACGCACAAGCCCCAGTCGCTTTGCAGCAGATCGCCGGATCTCGCGAAGACGATCGCTGACTTCGTCGGCACGGCGGATGTCGTGAGCGTGGCGACCAAATTCCATCCTCAATTGGATGAGCATGCCGGGAGGATTGATTTTTTCGGAGAACCCCTTCGGGCGTTTTACCGGGATGCCCAGAAACGTCGCGTCTCCCCCCGCGCGCTCAAGCTCGGCGGATGGATGCGCGCAATGTGGTCGGTGAAGTTATTCGGGTTCGACCCAGCCACTAAGGAGACGCTAATCGATTCTTGCCCGGTCTGCGCCAAGCCGCTCGGATGGACGGTGACCTACGGCGTCGCCTTTTGCGATCACTGCTATCGACCGGAAAAATTCTTGGGCGCGATCTGGAAGTATCCGGGAGTTGATCTGCGTGATTTCCCGCAACCGATGGTCGAGGTGAACGATCTCCAGGCGCTTGATTTCGTCACGAACTTGATCGACCCGGCGCCGGGAAGGAAAGAGGTCGCCCGGCGCCTTGTCCCGGAAATGTGGTCCGACTTGTCGAATGGAGATATATTCGAAGTTGTGCTCCACTTTGCGAGCATGCAGCTTGCCGAGAGCTGGGACACGAAGCGCAACGCCATCCGCAGAAGGGCGAAATCCGGCGAGGGCTGGGATAAGTTCACGCCCGAGGTGCTGTCCGTTGCAGGGCGCGCCCTCATCGACGGGGCAGCAGGCCTCGAGCGGTTCGGCGACTTCCTGCGTGATCAAAGTAAGGAAAAGTCCCGCGAGAGGACGTATGGATGGTTTAGCGAGCTCGGGCCGCTCGGCATCATGGACCGGAACCTGTGCGCTTCGGCGAGAATGATCCTCGGTAACGCGGTGACGACGTATTTCGAAACTCGCAGCGATCCCGACATGAAGCCCATCGCCCACCTCGCCGAGAAATACGGCGTTCTCCGGTCGGGACTTAGCGAGCTCGTCAAGAGCGGCCTGATTCCGGCGATCAAATTCGACAACCTTGAGAAATCTCCCGTTCTGGTTTCGGAGAAGGCGTTCAAGCCGATCGCCGAGCGGAAGCAGGAAGTTATTTCGGGAACGATGACGGCACCCAGGGTCGGCGTCCATCTAAAGGATCTCGAAGAGCTCGAAAAAATCGGACTGCTTGTCCGCGTCGATGGTCCAGTGCTCAAGCTTCTGCGATCGTCCGTCTACTACACGAAGAGTTCCGTTGATGACTTGGCCGCGAAAATTTCGCAGAAGGCGGTAGTCGATGAGGGCGACGACACGGTTCGGCTGAGAGTCGCCTTGCGATCGGTCGGCGCTCGGAGCGTGCCATGGGCGGTCATAGTGGCGGCGATCGCCGACGGTCGCCTGGCCGTGACGACCGTGAAGCCGTCTGCCATCTCGTTGGGTGAGAGGTTGGCGATCCGTGACCTGAGCTCTTTGCGGCAGTTGATCGAAGAGCGAATGGCCGAAGCTACCCCATCGCTGCAATGGGTCGGCAAGTTCGAAGCTGCGGAGCTGCTGGGCACAAACGATGTAGCGGTGTGGCGCCTCGCGAAGGTCGGAAAGCTGAAGCAGCACGCCGACGCGCCCGTAAATTCTCCGTTCAAACGCGCTGAAATCGAAAGGTTGGCGAAGGAGACAATCTTCACGCCGGAGATCGTTCGGATCGGCCGGTTCCGGACCTACCGCGAAGCATCGACGTGGCTCGCGAACCAGGGGCTGAATCCGGTTCTTGAGCTCAAGAAGGCCGGATGGAAGGTGTACTTTCGCGCGAAGGTCGAGATGGCCCTTAGCGCCAGGATCGAGCAATTGCCGAAGCCCGAGCGGAAATTGCCACCTCCTCGCCCGAAAGGCATTCTTCACGGACCGGAATCTCCAGAGGGGCGCGCGGCCGCGAGGCAGGAGGCGCAAGACCATACGCGCATCGGCTATGCAACCGCGGCCTCCGTGCTCGGTTGCTCGATTTTTGCCGTTCAGAGATTGGTGGCCATCGGGAAACTGATTGCAGACGCCACGGTCACCCCGTTCGAACGTCGGCATGTCGAGGCGTTGGCGAAGGCGGCAATCTTCCTGCCGGAGATCATGGCGCGCTCGGGCTACAAGCAGGATCGGAACGTCATCAAATGGCTGAACGCCAACGAAGTTCGGCCGGTGCTTCGGCTGAAAGAGAATAAGGTGCCGATGTTCGATCGGACCGCCGTCGAGAATATTCTGGGACGCCCGGTCTCAATCGGAAACGCATACCCCAAGGAGACAAAACGCAGACTGCTTGCGCTGGTGGATGGTGGAAGCAGCGTCCATCAGGCCTCAAAGACTTGCGATGTCGAATATACGACGGCGAAGGCTTGGGTGAGGGCTAGGCGATCGCTACTCCTCAAGACGCCAGTCGCTGGCGTATCTCGGATGCATCTTGGGTAAGTCGGAGAATCTCTTGGGCGTGCCGGTGCGCTGACGCTGCCTGATACGATGCGCCCAAACCTGCGATCTTGTAATCCGGTCGCGGCGCACCTTCAGCTTGACGCGATCCAACTCGCGGAGCGGCGTGACGGGAATCGCCTTCAACACCGCCTTTTTTGCTTCGATCACTTCCGGAAATGGATCCACAGCGCCGTCGCGACGTTTCAGCGTCAGGGCGTACAGATAGAGATGCTCTATCGTCGCGAATATCTCCGCGAGAGCACCTCCGAGGGTGTTGGTCACGCCAGAGCGGTTCTGCTTCCGGGCGGCATGACCGTTCTCCTCTTGAGCAGTCGTTTTTTCCGCAATACGTTTTCTAAAAAGGGGACCGAAGCGCTTCTCGATCACTTTCAGCCGCTTCTGGACTTGCCCCGAGTTCAGTTTTGCGGCTTCGGAGGTTGCTTCGAGGCCATTCCTGGGCTGGATTTGGCATTGGTCGACCACCGTGACCCAGAGGAATAGATCCGCCAGCGAGATGTCGTGCTCGCGCTCGGTCCGCTTCCGCTTCGATTTCGAATCCTTCTTCGTTGCCGAGGATTTTGCGGCTCGTTTCGCCGGAACTCCTTTCACTGATCGTCCCCCATTCCCCATCCCCGAGGAGGCTAAGGGAAGAAGGTGAGTGGTTCGCTAACGTTTGAATCGAAACCGTCCAATCGCGCTCGCCGCGCCAAAACTGATAACTTGTCAGAATATCGGAGTCGCGTTTTCCGAGGCGACAGACTAGGGTGTTTTTGGCGGCGGTGGACTGAAGTGCGAAGGATCTAGAGACGGTTTTCGGCGAGACCGGTGGAGACGATTGAGGCGGAATCGTACTTGACCTGGTCTACCCGGGCAGAGGCAGGAAAATCGGCGGGAGGCTCCGGTTTTCAAGCGTCGGACCTGATCTAGGACGGAAGTGCCGAACGGGTTGGGCGACTCAACTTTGAGCAGTAGGGCCTGATCAGTGGCGAAGTAGGCTGGGCTGCCCAGGACGAACGTGGTTCGCTTTCAAATCTTTTGTCGGCAATAGCCCGGTAACCATTGGTTAACCGGGCAATTGCCGTTTGCGCATCTGGCCTACACGCCGGGTGGGTCGGGCCAATTACCCTAAATCAGCAAAATCGACTCGTGATTTCTTGGAAATCGGCGAAATCGACTCACGATTCTTGGTAAATCGACTCACGATCGTTTGGAATCGACTCGGACCAAATTTGGCGCGACACGAAGGGCGAAGCGTGGTGGGCCCGGCAGGACTCGAACCTGCAACCAGACCGTTATGAGCGGCCGGCTCTAACCATTGAGCTACAGGCCCCGCCGCGAGACGGCCGCGGGAATGCGTGCGGCCGGCAACGGTGCGCGGTTCGTTTACAAGGCTGGAGGCGAGGGTGCAATGCCGGCCCTGGCGGATCGGGAACGCCGATGCGGCACCGCAGGTGATTTTCGAATACCCGAAACTTGCGATGATGCCCTTATAGTCCTGTTTTGCCCGACGGCGCAAATCGGCTCCGGCACGGTTCGTGGGGTCGCTTCCATAACCCCTTGTAATTGCTAGCCTCGTCTACTGTGCATGGGGTTGTTTTCGCAGTTTTTGATTTGAAGGGGCCTGTCGGCCCCCTTAAACGTCCTGTCGACGCGCGGCAAGCCCGGCCGCGGAGCCGCCGCTAGTCCACCGAGACCCCGGCGAACTCCACCACCTTGCGCCACTTCTCCGTCTCGTCCACGACCAGCTTGCCGAACTCGGCCGGCGTCATCGGTTTGGGGATGCCGCCGGTCTCCGCGAGGCGGGCCACCAGCTTGGGGTCCTTCAGCGCCTCGCCGACGGCCTTGTTGAGGATCTCGATCACCTCTGGCGGCGTGCCCTTCGGCGCGGAGATGCCGTAGAAGCCGACCGATTCGAAGCCGGGCACGGTCTCGGCGATCGCAGGCACGTCGGGCACGCTTGGCCAGCGCTTCGGCGAGGTCACGCCGAGCGCGCGGACATTGCCGCCCTTGGCCTGCTCCAGCGCGGACGGCAGATTGTCGAAGATCAGCTGCACCTTGTTGGAGATGATGTCGGGGAAGGCGATCGCCGAGCCGCGATAGGGCACGTGCACCATGTCGCATTTGGTCATCACCTTGAACAGCTCCGCCGACATGTGCACCGAGGTGCCGTTGCCGGACGAGGCAAAGGAGATCTTCCCGGGATTGGCCTTGCAGTAGTCGATGAACTCCTGAACCGTCTTCACGGGCATCGCGTTGGAGACGACCAGCATGTTGGTGAGCTGCATGATGCTCGCGACCGGCACGGTGTCGCGCAGGAAGTCGTAAGGCAGCTTCTTGTAGAGCGAGGTCGAGATCGCGTTGTTGGGCGCGACGAACAGCAGCGTGTAGCCGTCGGGGGCTGCGTTGATCGCGGCGGCGGCGGCGATGTTGCCGCCGGAGCCGGCGCGGTTCTCGACGACGAATTGCTGGCCGAGATGGTCCGACAGCCACTGCGCCATGATCCGCGCCACGATGTCGACCGGGCCGCCGGCGGCGAAGCCGATCATCCAGTGCACGGGGCGGTCGGGATATGCGGCGGAGGCAGGAGGTGCGGCGCTGAAAAGACTTAAGAGAAAAACCAGCCCGAAAACATAGTTACGCAAAATTCGCAACATGACGCCTCCCATTGCATTATTGTCGTTGGGCTGCATGCTTTCACAAAATCGGGCCGCTGCCTACATCGTCGCAAGTCGGTGTTGACGCAGGTCCGCCGGGAACGACCATGAGATTCGCGATCATCCTTCTCGCCGCGGCGCTGCTCTTAAGCCCCGCTGCTGCTCAAACCGGAGGCACGGCCATTCCGACCACGACACTCAGCCTCGGCACCGCAACGCCCGGCGGCGGCTTCCCGCTCTACGGCAACGCCTTTGCGGAGGTGATGAACGCGGCCGATCCGCAAATCACCATCGCACCCCGCAACACCAAGGGCAGCAACGAGAACATTCCGCTGTTGGAGAAGGGCGAGCTCGATCTCGCCTTGGTCGCGGGCGAGCCGGCCTACGAGGCCTTCGCCGGCATCGGCCGTGCGAAGGTGCGGCTGAAGATTCTCACCGCGATCTATTCCAACCCCGGCATGTTCGTGGTGCGGGCCGACAGCCCCTACAAGACCATTCGCGATCTCGTTGGCCAGCCTGTTGCGTTCGGCGCCAAGGGCTCGGGCCTGCCGATCCTCGCGCGCTACGTGCTCGATGGCCTCGGGCTGAGGCAGGACGAGGATTTCAAGGCCGTCTATCTCGACCGCGCCGGCGACGGCCCCGCGATGGTCGAGGACGGACGCGTCGCCGCGCTGTGGGGCGCCGGCATCGGCTGGCCCGGCTTTGCCGCGGTGGCATCGAGCGCATCAGGCGCGCGCTTCATCGCGCCCAGCGAGGAAGAGGTCACGCGCATCCGCGCCAAGCATTCGTTCCTGAAGCCGATGATCGTGCCCGCCGGCAGCTACCCGAAGCAGGCCGAGCCGATCGCCTCGCTCGGTTCGTGGAGTTTTGTCCTCACGCGCGAGGATCTGCCGGACGATGTCGCCTACCGGCTGGCGAAGACGCTGCATGGCGTGGAGGCGACGTTCTGCAAGAAGCTCGCGCAGGCCTGCGAGACGACCGCGGCGAACACCGTCGCGGCCGCGCCGAAGCCGGAGCTGATTCATCCGGGCGTGATGAAGTACTTTCGCGAGATCGGGGTGGTGAAATGACGGTCGCTCCCTAAGCGGCCGTCATTCCGGGGCGCGCAAAGCGCGAACCCGGAATCTCGAGATTCTCAGGTGCGCAATTGCGCACCGTAGTTCGGTGCTTTGCACCGCCCCGGAATGACGATCGCTTTAAGCGATCGTCACTTCTTCACCATCGCACACGCCGGGTCCGGCGGCCCGAACGCCTTGTCGCCCGAGATGGTCGTGAGGATCTTGTAATAGTCCCACGGGTATTTGCTTTCCTCCGGCGTCTTCACCTGCACCAGCCAGAGGTCGTGCACCATCAGATTGTCCTCGCGCAGCTTGCCGTTGCGGGCGAAGAAATCCTCGATCGGCTTTTCCCGCATCTTCGCGGCGACCTTGAGCGGATCATCGGTGCCGGTCTCCTTGACGGCGTTGAGATAGTGCATCACGCTCGAATAGACGCCGGCCTGCCACATCGACGGCATCTTGTTCATCTTGGCGAAATAGCGCTTCGACCATTCGCGCGTCTTGTCGTCCATGTCCCAGTAGAACGAGGTGGTCAGCAACAGGCCTTGCGCCGCCTGCAGGCCGAGGCCGTGGATGTCGGTGATCAGCGCCAGCAGCGCCGCCATCTGCTGGCCGCCCTTGAACACGCCGAACTCCGAGCCAGTCTTGATCTCGTTCATGTTGTTCGGGGGGCCTGCCGCAATGCCGATGATCTTGGCCTTGGAGGCCTGCGCCTGCAGCACGAACGATGAGAGGTCGGGCGTTGCCAGCGGCGGCTTCACCGAGCCCAGCACCTTGCCGCCATTGGCGGTGACGACGCTGGAGGCATCGCGCTCCAGCGAATGGCCGAAGGCGTAGTCGTCGGTGATGAAGAACCAGCTGTCGCCGCCGCGCTTGACCACGGCATCCGCGGTGCCGACCGCGAGCGCGCGGGTGTCGAACACCCACTGGATCGCGTAAGGAGAGCAGAACTTGCCGTGGAAATCGGCGGTGCCGGTGGAGTGGGTGATGAACAGCCGCTTCTTCTCGTTGGCGATGTTCTGCACCGCGAGCCCGACCGCCGAGACCGGCACGTCGACGATCAGATCGACCTGGTCGACGTCGTACCAGCGCCGCGCGATGGCGCCGCCGATATCGGCCTTGAGCTGGTGGTCGCCGATCACGATGCTGATCGGCTTGCCGAGCACGGTGCCGCCGAAATCGTCGATCGCCATCTGCGCCGCCGTCACCGAGCCCTGGCCGGTCGGCGCGGAAGCGGGACCGTTCATGTCGGTGAGCACGCCGATCTTGACGACGTTGTCGGAAACCTGCGCCATTGCGGCGCCCGGCAGCAGGGCTGCCGCCAAGAACGTCGCTGCAAAGCCGGCCGCGACCGGCAGTCCAAATCTTGCTGGATTCACGCTTGTCCTCCCCTGATCCGGCTCGTTGGCCGGTGTTGCCCGGGTATGCCCGGCTGAATTGGTTTCTTTTGCAACTATTTGGGGGCGGGCGTCAATGTCAGGCGGCGAAGCGGATCTGCCCCGCCGGCGAGGGGTCGTAGCCGGTCAGCTCCTCGGCGCGCTGGCGCAGCCTTCTTTCGCTCAGGAACCGGATCAGGGCCTGCATGGTGGGGCGGAAATAGCTGCGCTGTCGCATCGCCAGATCGAGATTTTCCCAGACCAGCGGCACGAAATCGAGGCCGGCCGAGCGCGCCGCCGCGCGTGTCGCCACCCCGCAATCGGCCTGGCCGGCGCGGACCATTTCGGCAAGATCGGGCCCGGTCAGGGCCGGCGTCTCCACCCGGCGCAAATCGCGGGTGGTGGCGTCGGCGCGCTTCAGGAGCACGTCGAGCAGCATCTGCGCGCCTGTGCCCTGTTGTCGCATCGCCATCCTGGCGCCGAGCGCGAGCACGTCGGCGAGACCGCGCAATCGCTTCGGATTGCCCGGCGGCAGCACGAGACCCTGCTCGCGGCGCGCGAATGCGACCAGCAGCGCGTCATGCAGGTCCGGAGCGTCTCGCAGCGCCGTCACATTGGCGTCGGAGGCAAGATTGCCGGAGGCATCCAGGCCGTGGAAGTGCACTGCGACAGCCGTCACCTCGTCGCGCTGCAGGCGCTCGAGCCCGCGCGCGCTTCCCTCGCTCATCGATCCCAGGCCGGAGCCGGATTCGCGCAGGCTCCAGTCCAGGAGGCTCGTCCTGGCTCCCGCCCACGACGGGTGGCGGCTCCGTGGCCAGCATGCCCGCAGGGCGCGCCAGTCCGGACAGCACCCAGAGATCGAGTTCGTGCCGCGGGAAGAGCCACTTCCCGGTCACCTTGCTACAGGGGATCGCGCCGGTGGTGACGAGTTCGTAGAGCTTGCGTTCGCCAAGTCGGAGATAGTCAGCGGCTTCACTGGTCGTCAGGAATTCCATCCTGCATTCCTATGCAAATTCTTGCTTCTTTTTGGACTTTCGTCGCAGGTGGAATTCTGCAGTTCATTTTCGGTCCGCGGGAACCATGCCCGATCATCTCGTTGCTTTGCAACACATCCGCAGGCGCCTCTTCCGCTTTGGTGAACGATCCTGAAGCGCTCACATGGTGCGGGCCTTGCTGTCGCGCTCGCGATTGCAATCGGCTGCCGCTCAATGCATTGCCGGAATTTCCCGAACGGCAGCGCGCGAGGGGCAAATGCGTCACGAGTGCGGCGCAATCGATCCTCATGATCGTGGCCGTATCCAATGGGAACCAGCTCATGGCCTTTCGCCGCCTGTCCGTTGCACTCGCGCTTCTCTGCGGCCTGACCGCGGACATCGGAGCGTCGTTCGCGGAGGACCGCGCCATCGTCCTGGCCTCCACCACAGCGACGCAGGATTCGGGCCTGCTCGATCATCTGCTGCCGATTTTCCGTGACAAGACCGGCATCGACGTGAGGGTGATCGCGCAGCGCGCCGACGAGGTGCTCAACGAGGCGCGCAAGGGCGATGCGGACGTCGTGCTGATGCATGCGCGGCCACAGGAGGAAAAGTTCGTCGCCGAAGGTTTTGCCGTGAAGCGCTTCGACGTGATGTACAACGACTACGTGCTGATCGGGCCGAAGAGCGATCCTGCCGGCGTGAAGGGCAAGGACATCGCGACCGCGCTCAAGGCGATCGAGGCCAAGGGCGCGCCGTTCGTGACGCGCGGCGATCGATCCGGCACCCACGCCGCGGAGCTCGCGCTCTGGATCGTCGCCGGCATCGACATCGCCGCTGCCAAAGGCGCCTGGTACCGCGAGGCCAAGGAGGGCATGGGCGCGGCGCTCGAAGCTGCGCGTGTCGCAAATGCCTATGTGCTGTCGGACCGCGGCAGCTGGATCGCCTTCAAGGAGCGCGGCGATCTCGACATCATCGTCGAGGGCGACAAGCGGCTGCTCAACCAGTACGGCGTGATGTTGGTCAACCCCGAGAAGTTTCCGAGCGTGAAGAAGGAGCTGGGGCAGACCTTCATCGACTGGCTGATCTCGCCGGACGGGCAGGCGGCGATCGCCGGCTACAGGGTCGACGGGCAGCAGCTGTTCTTTCCGAATGCGGACAAGTCGGCCGGCTGACATCTGCATCTCCGGCGGTTGCCAAACGCAGCGTTGCATGGTCCATCATGGCGCATGACCCAGCGCCTGCCGCCATCGCTGACGCCGCTCGACACCGCGCTTGCCGCGTTGCTGCGAGACGTTGAACCGATCACACCTGTTGCGTTGCCGCTGACTGAAGCGATCGGCTGTATCGCGGCGGACGCTCCGCTGCTTGCGGCCTATCCGCCGCACGACATTGCCGGCATGGACGGGTGGGCGTTGCGCGCCAATGATCTCGTCGGTGCGTCCGCCTATTCGCCGTCGCCGCTGGCGACGGCGCCGGCCTGGGTCGATGCCGGCGACGCGATGCCGGCGGGATGCGACTGTGTGCTCGATGCCGACGCCGTCGAGATGTCTGGACCGCTCGCGCAGGTGCTGGCGGAGGGCGTGCCGGGGCAGGGTGTCCGCCGCGCCGGAAGCGACATCGCCGTTCGCACGCTTGCCGGCACAGAAGGATATCCGGTCGGTCCGGCCGCGCTGATGCTCGCCGGCGTCGCGGCGGTGGACAGGCTGAGCGTGCGGCGGCCGCGGCTGCGCATCGTCAATGTGCCTGATACGACGACGACGGCGCATATGATTGCCGGGATCGCGCGCGTCGCGGGACTGGATGTGAGGGCGTTCGAGGCCGCCGCGCGCGATGGCGCATCGATTGCAGATGCGCTCGATGCTTCCTCCTGCGACCTGCTGCTGATTGTCGGCGGCAGCGGCGTCGGCCGCCGCGATGCCGCTGTCGCGGCGCTGGCCCGGCGCGGTGACGTGATCGCCCATGGCATTGCACTTCAGCCCGGCCGCACCGCCGCGGTCGGGCGGCTCGAAAAAGTTCCCGTCGTTGCCTTGCCCGGCTCGCCGGATCATGCGCTCGCAGCCTGGCTCGCGCTCGTGCTTCCGCTCGTCGATCGTTTGTCGGCACGGCAGCTGCGCCGGCACGTGACACGGCCGCTCGCGCGCAAGATCGCGTCCAGTGTCGGCATTGCCGAAATCGCACTGCTGGCCGAGGACCATCATGCCTGGATGCCGCTTGCGGTGGGGGAGTGGCCGTTCCAGGCCATTGCCCGTGCGGATGCATGGCTGATCATACCCGCCAGCCACGAGGGATTTGCAGCGGGCGCATGCGTCGATGCCTATCTGATGCGGGAGTGATATGGGTTCCGGCATGACGATGATCCCGCAATCGCAAGACCGCAGCGCGCTCGAACAGGAGCAGTTCCTCAAGATCCTCTCGCGTGAGGAGGCGATGGCTCGTTTCGAGGCGGCGCTGTTTCCCCGCGCGATTCCGAGCGAAACGCGCAAGCTTGCCGATACGCTCGGCACGGCGCTCGCCGAAGACGTCACCGCCCCGATCGACGTCCCGCCGTTCGACCGTTCCAATGTCGACGGCTTTGCCGTCCGCTCGGCGGACCTCGCCGCGGCCGGCGAAGGTGCGCCTGTCCGCCTTGCGTTGAACGGCGAGACCATCCACTGCGGCACCGCGCCGAGGATGCAAGTTGCCACAGGCACCGCAACGCCGATCGCCACCGGCGGCCCGCTGCCGCGCGGCGCCGACGCTGTCGTCATGGTCGAGCACACCCAGCCTGCCGGCCCGGATGCGGTCGATGTCCGCCGTGCCGCGTCTCCCGGGCAGTTCGTCTCCTATGCGGGCTCCGACATCGCACGCGGCGAAGCGCTGCTGCGCGCCGGCACGCTCGTCGGCTCACGCGAGATCGGGATGCTGGCGGCCTGCGGCATTGCCGAGGTGGCCGTCGCGCGCAAGCCGCGGGTCGCCGTGATCTCGACCGGCGACGAACTGGTTCAGCCCGGCGAGGTGCTTGCGCCCGCGGAGATCCACGACACCAACGGCGCGATCGTCGCGGCCGCGATCGACGAGAATGGCGGCGAGGCAATCTTCCTCGGTGCCATTCCCGACGACGAAGCGAAGCTCGAATCCGCCATGCGCCGCGCGCTGGCGGACGCCGACATGCTGGTGCTCTCCGGCGGCACGTCGAAAGGCGCGGGCGACCTGTCCCACCGCATCATCAGCCGGCTCGGCCAGCCCGGCGTCGTCGCGCATGGCGTGGCGCTCAAGCCCGGCAAGCCGCTGTGCCTCGCGGTCTGCGACGGCAAGCCGGTCGTGATCCTGCCGGGCTTTCCGACCTCGGCGATGTTCACCTTCCACGACATGATCGTGCCGGTGCTGCGCAGGATGGCCGGCCTGCCGCCGCGCTCCGATGCCAAGGTCAGCGCGACCGTGCCGGTGCGCATTGCCTCCGAGCTCGGCCGCACCGAATTCGTCATGGTCTCGCTGGTCGAGGGCAGGGGCGGCTTGATCGCCTATCCCTCCGGCAAGGGCTCCGGTGCGATCACCTCCTTCGCGCAGGCCGACGGCTTCCTGCGCATCGATGCGCTCGCCGATCAGATGCCCGCGGGGACCGAGGCCGAGGTGACGCTGTTCACGCCGCATGTGCGCGTGCCGGATCTCGTCATCGTCGGCAGCCATTGCACCGGCCTCGACCTCGTCACCGCACAGCTCGCGCATGCGGGCCTCACAGTGCGCTCGATCGCGGTCGGCAGCCTCGGCGGGCTTGCGGCAGCCAAAAGGGGCGAGTGCGATCTCGCGCCGATCCATCTGTTCGACGACAGAAGCGAGACCTACAACACGCCTTATTT
This sequence comes from Bradyrhizobium diazoefficiens USDA 110, assembly GCF_000011365.1. Taxonomy (GTDB): domain Bacteria; phylum Pseudomonadota; class Alphaproteobacteria; order Rhizobiales; family Xanthobacteraceae; genus Bradyrhizobium; species Bradyrhizobium diazoefficiens. Next base: position 2,505,748 of record NC_004463.1, read on the forward strand.
GGTCGAAGGGCTCGAGCTCGTGCCGGGCTGGCGGCGGATGCAGGGCATCGTGTTCCGCAAGGGCGACAAGCGCTTCGAGGGCCTCAGCGCAAAGGACGCCGTTGCCGCCGCGCTCACGGATCCCGCCTGCATCATGGTCAACCGCAACCAGGGCGCCGGCACGCGTATCCTGATCGACCGGCTGCTCGGCGGTGCGCGCCCCGAAGGCTATTGGAACCAGCCGCGCTCGCACAACGCCGTTGCCGCCGCCGTCGCGCAGCAACGCGCCGACTGGGGCATGACCATTGCGCCGGTCGCCCATGCGGTCGGTCTCGGTTTCATTCCGCTCGCGGAAGAGCATTATGACTTTGCGTTGGTGACGGCGCGCAAGCAGCGTCCGGCGGTACAGGCCTTTCTCGACGCACTTGGCTCGGGCGAGGCACGTACGGCACTGGAGCGAGCGGGCTTCCGGCCGGCGTAGATGATAGACGACGACGCGGCCTTCAAGCCGTGCGACAGGTTGGGGGACGCGATGGCAAGGCCGCTTTCGGTCGCGATCGTCGGTGCCGGCATGGGCGGGCTTGCGACCGCCGCGGCGCTCCGGCGCGTCGGCATCAATGTGATGGTCTACGAGCAGGCCTCCCAATTCGCCCGCATCGGCGCCGGCATCCAGATCGGCTGCAATGCCATGAAGGTGTTGCGCGCGCTGGGGCTGGAGGCGCGGATGCGCGAGGCTAGGCCGCGTCATCCAGCGCCGCGAGCCGCTCGGCCTCGGCGATGTCCTCGACCGTATTGGCGTTGAAGAACGGATCGAGCGGCTCGACCGGCCACGTCACCGTCGCGAGCGGATAGCGTGCGGTCCAGCGGTCGATCTTGCGCAGGTCCTCGACGACGAGGGCGTGGCGCAATTCGTCGCGCAAGGCAACGCGCCACAGCCCGATCACCGGATGCGTCTGGTCGCCCGATGCGGCGACCGCGAGCTGCGCGCTCTCCCGCTCACGGGCTTCATGCAGGCGCGCGACGAGATCGCGCGGCAGGAACGGGCAGTCGCCGGCGGCACTGAGCACCCATTCGATCCCCGGCCGGTTCGCCGCGGTCCAGTCGAGCGCGGCGAGAATGCCGGCGAGCGGGCCGGGAAAGCCGGGTACGTCGTCGGCGACCACCTGCAGGCCGAATGCGGCGAAGCGCGCGGGATCGCCGTTCGCATTGAGGATCAGTCCGCTGCACTGGGGCGAAAGACGTGCGATCACGCGCTCCAGGATGGTGCGTCCGCCGATGGTGCGCATCGGCTTGTCGCCGCCGCCCATGCGTCGCGCGAGGCCGCCGGCGAGCAGCACGCCTTGCGTCAGCGGAGTTTCAGTCGTCACCACCTTCACCCTTGCGCTTGTGCTTGGCTGACTCCTCTTCGACGTAAGCAAGGTTCTGGTCGTAGACGATCCGTTCCTCGCCCGCGAGCGCGATGAAGCGCTTGCCGCGGGTGCGGCCGACCAGCGTCAGGCCCACCTGTCTTGCGAGATCGACGCCCCACGCGGTGAAGCCGGAGCGCGACACCAGGATCGGAATGCCCATGCGTACCGTCTTGATCACCATCTCCGAGGTGAGACGTCCCGTGGTGTAGAGGATCTTGTCGCCGGCATCGACGCCGTGGCGGTACATCCAGCCCGCGATCTTGTCCACGGCGTTGTGGCGGCCGACGTCCTCAGTGTAGCAGAGCGGCTCGCCCTCCTTGCACAGCACGCAGCCATGGATCGCACCGGCCTCCAGATACAGCGAGGGCATGGTGTTGATGGTCTGCGTCATCTGGTAGAGCCAGGAGGTGCGCAGCTCCGCCTTCGGCAGTGCGACGCTCTCGACCGCTTCCAGCAGATCGCCGAAGGCGGTGCCCTGCGCGCAACCCGAGGTCTGTGTGCGCTTCTTCAGCTTGGCCTCGAAATTGGTGTGATGCGAGGTGCGCACGACCACGACCTGGAGGTCGTCGTCGTATTCGACCTCGGTCACCGCGTCATTATATTTCAGCATGTTCTGGTTGAGCAGATAGCCCAGCGCCAGATATTCCGGATAGTCGCCGATCGTCATCATGGTGACGATCTCCTGGGAATTCAGGTAGAGCGTCAGCGGCCGCTCCATCGGCACCTTGATCTCGACTCTGGCGCCGGTCTGGTCGGTCCCGGTCACGCTCTGGGTCAGGCGCGGGTCATCCGGGTTGGGGACGATCAGGGGCACCGGGGCTTTGTCGATCTTCATCATGGCCACGACGTTAGCATGACATTCGGGTCAAGCCGATATAAGCATGCTGGCGGAAAGCGAAAATGCTGCCTCGCCGTCATTGCGCGCGGCGAAGCAATCCAGAACTATACCGCGGTGGCAGTCTGGATTGCTTCGCTACGCTCGCAATGACGGGGAGAGGCCGGCGGTTCCATCGGCAGGCGTGTCGTTGGCGGAGACGGATCGGTTATGAAAGTCATCGGCCTTGCGGGCTGGAGCGGTGCGGGCAAGACCACGCTGTTGACGCGGCTGATCCCGTATTTCAGCGCGCAAGGCCTGCGCGTCTCCGTCATCAAGCATGCGCATCACCAGTTCGACGTCGACGTGCCCGGCAAGGATTCCTGGCGCCATCGCGAGGCGGGCGCGGCCGAGGTGCTGGTTGCCTCGTCAAATCGCTGGGCTCTGATGCACGAGTTGCGCGGCGCGGCGGAGCCGCGGCTGCCGGAACTCCTGAGCAAGCTTTCCGCGGTCGATCTCGTCGTGGTCGAGGGTTTCAAGCGCGAGCCGCACCGCAAGATCGAAGTCCATCGTGCCGGCAACGGCAAACCGTTGCTGTTTCCCGACGATCCCGGAATTGCCGGGATCGCGACCGACGCCCCGATTGACACCCGGCTGCCGACCGTCCATCTCGACGATATCCCGGCCGCGGCGTCGCTGCTGTTGCGTGTGGCGATGCCGGTCGAGGAAGCGGTCGCGAAAAGCGCTGCTATGCGCTGACGAGGCACCATGGCGCAACTGTCTGACGATTGCTTTGCCTTTGGCGGACCGATGATGTCGGTCGACGAGGCCGTTGGCCTGATCACGACGCGCGTCAACGCGATTGCCGATCTCGAAACCGTGGCGCTGGTCGATGCGGACGGGCGCGTGCTGGCCCGAGACATCGCCGCGCCCCTGCCGCTGCCACCCTTCACCAACTCCGCCGTCGACGGCTATGCCGTGCGCGACGCCGATCTTCCGGACAGCGCGGAACGGGCGTTTCCGCTCGATGGCCGCATCCAGGCCGGCGGCCTTGTTCAAGCGCCGATCAGGCCCGGCCACACCGCGCGCATCTTCACGGGTGCGCCGATGCCGCCGGATGCCGGGACCGTCTTCATGCAGGAGGATGTCCGCATCGATGACGCCGCCAGGATCGTGCTGCCGCCGGGGCTGAAGCCGGGCGCAAACGTCCGGCCCGCGGGCGAGGACATCCCTCAAGGGCACGTCGCGCTGCGCGCCGGCCAGCGGCTGCGGCCACAGCATGTCGCGCTCGCCGCGGCGTTCGGCCTGACGCGGATCGACGTCGTCAGGCGCATCCGCGTTGCGGTGTTCTCGACCGGCGACGAGCTGGCGTCGCCGGGCGAGCCGCGCGCCGCCTCGCAGCTGTTCGACTCCAACCGCTTCATGCTGATGGCGATGCTGCGCCGGCTCGGCTGCGAGGTCAGCGATCTCGGCATCCTGCGTGACGAGCGGACTTCCCTCGCGAATGGCTTGAAGCAGGTTGCAGGCAGCCACGACCTGATCCTCACCACCGGCGGCGTCTCGACCGGCGAGGAGGACCACGTCAAGGCAGCGGTCGAGAGCATCGGCTCGCTGGTGCTGTGGCGGATGGCGATCAAGCCCGGCCGGCCCGTGGCAATGGGCATCATCGGCGGCACCCCGCTGATCGGCCTGCCCGGCAATCCCGTCGCGAGTTTCGTCACCTTCGTCCATGTGGTGCGGCCGACGGTGCTGGCGCTGATGGGTGGTTTGCCGGAGCCGCTGTTGCCGATCCCGGTGCGTGCGGCGTTCACCTACAAGAAGAAGATCGGCCGCCGCGAATATATTCGTGTCTCGTTGCGGAGGGGACAGGATGGCGCGCTGGAGGCCATCAAGTTCCCGCGCGAAGGCGCCGGGCTGTTGTCGTCGCTGGTCGAGACCGACGGCCTCGTCGAGCTCGGCGAGGACATCACGCGTGTCGAGCCAGGGCAGAGCGTGGGGTTCCTGTCCTATGCCGATCTGCTCTGACCGGTTGCGTTGACGCCATTGATCGGTCCCGCCATGGTTGCGCCCATGACCAGAACCACGCTCGATCTCACCGGGCTGAAATGCCCGCTGCCCGCCCTGAAGACACGCAAGGCGCTCAAACCGTTACAGCCGGGCGATCAGCTCGAGGTGTACTGCACCGATCCGCTGTCGGTGATCGACATTCCGAATCTGATTCGCGAGACCGGCGACACGGTGGAGATCACCGAGCGCAACGACGCGCGCATCGTGTTCTTGATAGAAAAGGCAAATGGTCCGATAGGCAACACCAATGGTGCGCTGCGTTCCTGACGCGTTACCGCGTTGATACCGACCTTTTGTCTATCGACATCGATCATGGCTTCTGCCCAAATTGACTTTCTCCGTGCGGGCGCGGAGGTTGAGTGTTGTCTGCGATACGCGGATCAACGGGCCAAACACGAAGCCTGCACGTGGTATCGGGCATAGAGCCCCGCTCGAGGGGTTAACTTTTCGGAGGCGCGTGACCGATCCTGGCGCGCGCCGGATGATTATGCGGGGCAGCGGGGACAGCTGGCTGCACCGTGAATGGCTGAGGATCAGGATCTTAGCGGCAGGCTGCTCAGAAGGGCGGCTTAGGGGAGGACTGTATGTCTACTATTGAGAGCGCTGGAACGATATCGGGCGCTGGCTCTGGCTTTCTTGATCGCGAGCGGACGATTGCGACCGCCGGCTTCAATCGCTGGCTGGTGCCGCCTGCGGCGCTGTGCATCCATTTGTGCATCGGCATGGCCTACGGCTTCTCGGTGTTCTGGCTGCCACTGTCGCGCGCGATCGGGTTGAACGCGCCGAAGGCGTGCCCCGACATCTCGCTGTTCCAGGAGTTGTTCTCCACCACCTGCGACTGGAAAGTCGCGAGCCTGGGCTGGATGTACACGCTGTTCTTCGTGCTGCTCGGCGTTTCGGCCGCGATCTGGGGCGGCTGGCTCGAGCGGGTCGGTCCGCGCAAGGCCGGCTTCGTTGCCGCGTTGTGCTGGTGCGGCGGCCTGTTTCTCGGCGCGATCGGCATCTACACCCACCAACTCTGGTTGATGTGGCTGGGCTCGGGCGTGATCGGCGGCATCGGTCTCGGCCTTGGCTATATCTCGCCGGTGTCGACGCTAGTGAAGTGGTTCCCCGACCGCCGCGGCATGGCGACCGGCATGGCCATCATGGGCTTCGGCGGCGGCGCCATGATCGGCGCGCCGCTGGCGAACCTCTTGATGAACTACTTCAAGACCCCGACTTCGGTCGGCGTCTGGGAGACCTTCGTCGCGATGGGCGTCATCTACTTCGTGTTCATGATGATCGGCGCGTTCCGTTATCGCTTGCCGCCGCCCGGCTGGCAGCCCGAAGGCTGGACCCCGCCGTCCAAGGCCAACGCGATGATCTCGAAGAACAACGTTCATCTCAATGACGCACACAAGACGCCGCAGTTCTGGCTGATCTGGTGGGTGCTCTGCCTGAACGTGTCGGCGGGTATCGGCGTGATCGGCATGGCCTCGCCCATGCTCCAGGAGATCTTCGCCGGCAAGCTGATCGGCCTGCCGGACGTCGGCTTCAACGCGCTCGATGCCGGGCAGAAGGCGCAGATCGCCGCGATCGCCGCGGGCTTCGCCGGATTGCTGTCGCTGTTCAACATCGGCGGCCGCTTCTTCTGGGCGTCGTTGTCGGACAGGATCGGACGCAAGAACACCTACTACACCTTCTTCATCCTCGGCATCGTGCTCTATGCGCTGGCGCCGACCTTTGCGGCGATGGGCTCGAAGCTGCTCTTCGTGCTCGGCTTCGGCATCATCCTGTCGATGTATGGCGGCGGCTTCGCGACCGTGCCGGCCTATCTCGCCGACATGTTCGGCACGCAGTTCGTGGGCGCCATCCACGGCCGGCTGCTGACGGCATGGTCCACCGCGGGCATCATCGGCCCCGTCGTGGTCAACTACATCCGCGAGTTCCAGCTCGCGGCCGGCGTGCCGCGCGATCAGCTCTACAACACTACCATGTACATCCTGTGCGCGATGCTGATCGCGGGCCTGATCTGCAACTACCTGATCAAGCCGGTCGATCCGAAGTGGCACATGAAGGAGGCCGATGTCGCCAAGTTGCAGGCGGCGAGCGCCAGCGCCGCCGCAGCCGGACCGCACGGCTCTTACGGCATCGGGTTTGGCGGGCTTGACGCCAAGGCGGCGCTGTTCTGGGCCTTCGTCGGCATTCCCCTGCTCTGGGGTGTGTGGAAGACGCTGGAGAGCGCGGTCAAGATATTCTGATCGCCATCAAGACAGCCGCGGGATGCTCATCATCGGTGTCCCGCGGCGTTCGCCTTTCAGACATCATCAAGACTGGTACTTAGGGGATTTAAATGCTTCGCACCCGAATTTGCCTTGCGGCCGTGTTGCTGGTCGCTGGCCTTCATGCCGCGTCCGCGCAAACCGCGGCGGCGCCTGCCACCACGGCACCGGCCGCGACGACGGAGGCCAAGCCGGGCAAGATCAAACTCACCATGCAGAAGCTGAAGGACATGAAGGCGAAGTGGTCCGCCAACAAGCCGAAGCTCAAGGCCTGCCGCGCCGACGTGAAGTCCAAGGGCCTCGCCGGCGACGATCGCTGGTTCTACATCGAGGAGTGCATGAACAAGACCTGAGGTCGGGTTCCACCAACAGTTCGAGGCAAGGGGCGTGGAGCGTGTTGGCCCCATGCCCCTTAAATGCTTATCGGAATGGATGAATTCTCTTGGCATCTGGTATGCCAACGGCTAGACTTGGACGTGTTTTAAAGAAGGTTTACGAGACTCATCGATGAGCCATGACGTGCACGAGGTCCGCTCGTTCGAACATCCGGGCGAGGGGCGGAAGCGAGCCAAGGCCACGCCCAAGGGGCGGCAGGTCGATCCCACCGCCGCACACGAGATCGAGCAGCTGCTCGGCGATCGCCCGCGGCGGCGCGACCTCCTGATCGAATATCTCCACCTGATCCAGGACAAATATCACCAGATCTCGGCGGCGCATCTTGCGGCCCTCGCCGACGAGATGAAGCTCGCCTTCGCCGAGGTGTTCGAGACCGCGACCTTCTACGCGCATTTCGACATCGTGAAGGAAGGTGAGCCTGATATCGCGCCGCTGACGATCCGCGTCTGCGATTCGTTGACCTGTGAGATGCTCGGCGGTGGGCAGCTGTTGCAGGATCTCCAGCGCAGCGCCGGTCCCGGTATTCGCGTCGTACGCGCGCCCTGTGTCGGATTGTGCGACGCGGCCCCGGTCGCGGAAGTCGGCCATCATTTCGTGCATCAGGCTACGGCCGCCGAGGTGCTGGCCACGGCAGCGCGCGGCGACGTTCACGCGCACATTCCTGCTTATGTCGACTACGACGCCTATGTGCAGGACGGCGGATACAAGCTGCTGGAGCGGCTGCGCTCCGGGGCGGTCAGCAAGGACGATATCCTCAGGCTTCTCGAGGATTCCAGCCTGCGTGGTCTCGGCGGCGCGGGCTTCCCGACGGGACGCAAATGGCGCGCGGTGCTTGGCGAGCCCGGCCCGCGGCTGATGGCGGTCAACGGCGACGAGGGCGAGCCGGGCACCTTCAAGGACCGCGTCTACCTCAACAACGACCCGCATCGCTTCATCGAGGGCACCCTGATCGGTGCGCATATCGTTGAGGCGTCCGACGTCTACATCTACATCCGCGACGAATATCCGGCCGCACGCGAGATCCTGGAGCGCGAGATCGCAAAGCTGCCGCCGGGCGGCCCGACGTTGCACATGCGCCGCGGCGCCGGCGCCTACATCTGCGGCGAGGAATCTTCGCTGCTCGAGAGCATCGAGGGCAAGCGCGGCCTGCCCCGGCACAAGCCGCCTTATCCGTTCCAGGTCGGCCTGTTCGGACTGCCGACGCTGATCAACAACGTCGAGACGCTGTGGTGGGTGCGCGACATCGTCGAGAAGGGCGCCGACTGGTGGAAGGGCCACGGCCGCCACGAGCGTCATGGCCTGCGCAGCTTCTCGGTCTCCGGCCGCGTGAAGAATCCCGGCATGAAGCTCGCGCCGTCAGGCATCACCGTGCGCGAGTTGATCGACGAATATTGCGGCGGCATGGCCGACGGCCACACCTTCTACGCTTATCTTCCGGGTGGCGCCTCGGGCGGCATCCTGCCGGCGTCGATGGACGACATCCCGCTCGATTTCGGTACGCTGGAGAAATACGGCTGCTTCATCGGCTCGGCCGCGATCGTGATCCTGTCGCAGAAGGACAGCGTGCGAGCAGCGGCCCTGAACCTGATGAAATTCTTCGAGGACGAGAGCTGCGGCCAGTGCACGCCGTGCCGCGTTGGAACCCAGAAGGCGGCGCTGCTGATGCAGAAGCCAGTCTGGAACCGCGCGTTGCTGGAAGAATTGAGCCAGGCGATGCGCGATGCCTCGATCTGCGGGCTCGGGCAGGCGGCATCGAATCCGCTTACCACCGTGATCAAATATTTCCCTGACGAGTTCAAGGAAGCGGCCGAATGACGAAGATTACGTTCGAGCTCGACGGCAAGCAGGTCGAGGCCAGTCCCGGCGAGACCATCTGGCAAGTCGCAAAACGCCAGGGCCGCGAGATCCCGCATCTCTGCTACTCGCCGGCGCCCGACTATCGTCCCGACGGCAATTGCCGCGCCTGCATGGTCGAGATCGAGGGCGAGCGCGTGCTCGCCGCATCGTGCAAGCGCACGCCGTCGGTCGGCATGAAGGTGAAGACCGAGTCCGCGCGTGCGGTTTCCGCGCAGAAGATGGTGATGGAGCTGCTCGTCGCCGACCAGCCGGCGCGCGAAACCTCGCACGATCCGGACTCGAAGTTCTGGCACTGGGCCGAGACCACCGGCGTCACCGAGAGCCGCTTTCCCGCTGCCGAGCGCTGGGCGACCGACGCGAGCCATCCGGCGATGCGCGTCAATCTCGATGCCTGCATCCAGTGCGGCCTGTGCGTGCGCGCCTGCCGCGAGGTCCAGGTCAACGACGTCATCGGCATGGCCTACCGCAGCCATGGCTCGAAGATCGTGTTCGACTTCGACGATCCCATGGGCGAGTCCACCTGCGTTGCCTGCGGCGAATGCGTGCAGGCCTGCCCGACCGGCGCGTTGATGCCGGCCGTGATGCTCGACGAGAACCAGACCCGCGTGACTTACGCGGACAAGAAGGTGGATTCGCTCTGCCCGTTCTGCGGCGTCGGCTGTCAGGTCACGTACGAGGTCAAGGACGAGAAGGTGATCTATGCCGAGGGCCGTGATGGCCCCGCCAATCACAACCGTCTCTGTGTGAAGGGCCGCTTCGGCTTCGACTACATCCACCATCCGCACCGCCTGACCAAGCCGCTGGTGCGGCTGCCTAATGCGAAGAAGGATGCCAACGACCAGGTCGATCCGGCCAATCCCTTCACCCATTTCCGCGAAGCGAGCTGGGAAGAGGCGCTCGACATCGCCGCCAAGGGGCTCGTCAAGATCCACGACACGAACGGCGCGAAGGCGCTCGCCGGCTTCGGCTCGGCCAAGGGCTCGAACGAAGAGGCCTATCTGTTCCAGAAGCTGGTGCGCACCGGTTTCGGCTCCAACAATGTCGACCACTGCACCCGGCTGTGCCACGCCTCGTCGGTGGCGGCGCTGTTCGAAGGTCTCAGCTCGGGCGCCGTGTCGGCGCCGTTCTCCGCGGCGATGGACGCCGAGGTCATCATCGTGATCGGCGCCAACCCGACCGTGAACCATCCGGTCGCCGCGACCTTCATCAAGAACGCGGTCAAGCAGAACGGCGCCAAGCTGTTCGTGATGGACCCGCGCCGGCAGACGCTGTCGCGCCATGCGACCAAGCATCTGCAGTTCAAGCCCGGCTCCGACGTCGCCATGCTGAACGCGATGATCAACACGATCATCACTGAAGGCCTGACCGACGACCAGTACATCGCCGGCTACACCGAGGGTTTTGAGGACCTCAAGGAGAAGATCAAGGAATTCACGCCGGAGAAGATGGAGGCGATCTGCGGCGTCCCGGCGCAAACGCTGCGCGAGGTTGCACGCACCTATGCGCGGGCAAAATCGTCGATCATCTTCTGGGGCATGGGCATCAGCCAGCACGTCCACGGCACCGACAATGCGCGCTGCCTGATCGCGCTCGCGCTGATCACCGGCCAGGTCGGCCGCCCCGGCACCGGCCTGCATCCGCTGCGCGGCCAGAACAACGTGCAGGGCGCCTCCGATGCCGGCCTGATCCCGATGTTCCTGCCGGATTACCAGCCGGTCGGCCGCGACGACTTGCGCGGGGCCTTCGAGAAGCTGTGGCAGCAGGATCTCGATCCCGTGCGCGGCCTCACGGTGGTCGAGATCATGAACGCGATCCATGCCGGCGAGATCACGGGCATGTATATCGAGGGCGAAAACCCCGCGATGTCGGACCCCGATCTCCAGCACGCACGCCACGCGCTCGCCATGCTCGACCATCTCGTGGTGCAGGATCTCTTCGTCACCGAGACCGCGTTCCACGCCGACGTCATCCTGCCGGCCTCGGCCTTCGCCGAGAAGGAGGGCTCCTTCACCAACACCGACCGCCGCGTGCAGCTCGCGCGACAGGTGATCAAGCCGCCGGGCGATGCGCGGCAGGATCTCTGGATCATCCAGGAGATCGGCAAGCGCATGGGCCTGCCGTGGAATTATGCCGGCGCCGGCGATGTCTACACCGAGATGGCAGAGCTCATGCCGTCGCTCAAGAACATCAGCTGGGAACGGCTGGTGCGCGAAGGTGCCGTCACCTATCCGGCGGACGATCCGAACAAGCCGGGCAACGAAATCATCTTCACCACGGGCTTCCCGACCGCGAGCGGCCGCGGCAAGATCGTGCCGGCGAAGGTCATCCCGCCGGATGAATTGCCCGACGCCGAATATCCGATGGTGCTCTCGACCGGCCGTGTGCTGGAGCATTGGCACACCGGCTCGATGACCCGCCGCGCCCAGGTGCTCGACCAGATCGAGCCGGAGGCGGTCGCCTTCATGAGCCCGAAGGACATGCACAAGAAGCAGCTCGCGCCTGGCGATTTCATTCGCCTGGAGACCCGCCGCGGCGCCGTCGAGGTCAAGGTCCGCTCCGACCGCGACGTTCCGGAGAACATGGTGTTCATGCCATTCTGCTACGCGGAGGCGGCGGCGAACCTCCTGACCAACCCGGCGCTCGATCCGTTCGGCAAGATCCCGGAATTCAAGTTCTGCGCGGCCAGAGCCGAACGCGTGGAGATGCGCGACGCTGCGGAGTAAGGGCGGCGCTCGTTGGGCGGCGCGATATCCGCCAAACACTCCGATGTCGTCCTGGCGAAAGCCAGGACCCATACCGCGGAATCTATCGAGCGCGGACGGTGGCAATACCCAACGACAAGTCTTCGCCAAACCGCTCCCTGGGGTAATGGGTCCTGGCTTTCGCCAGGACGACCCGGGGAGAGTTTGCGCCGTACTCGTCGCTTCGCTCCCAGCAATGACGGTGGTAAATGTGACCCATGTCCAAAGTCACTCCCGCCACACGCGCGCTCGCGGCCGCCGATGTAGCCTTCACCGTCCACGCTTACGACTATGATCCCGATGCGGAGAGCATCGGGCTCCAGGCGGCGTCGGCCCTCGGTGAGAATCCGGCGCGCGTGTTGAAGACGCTGATGGCGCTCGTCGACGGCAAGCCGGTCTGCGTGATCGTTCCGTCCGACCAGGAGGTCTCGATGAAGAAGCTCGCCGCCGCCGTGAGCGGAAAGTCGGCGCAGATGATGAAGCCGCTGGAGGCGGAGCGCGTCACTGGCTTCAAGGTCGGCGGCATCAGCCCGTTCGGGCAGCGCAAGCCCGTGCGCACGGTGATCGAGCAGAGCGCGCTCGCGCATGACTACGTCTATCTCAATGGCGGCCAGCGCGGCTTGCAGGTGCGGCTCAAGCCCGCCGACGTCCGGGATGTCTCGAAGGCGGTCGCCGCGGATGTGCTGGCGTGAGCGCAGCGCTCTACTGCTTCTGCAACAATTTGAGCCGGCAGCGCAGCGCCTCGCGGATGTGTGCTCGCGCCAGCTGTTCGGCCCTGTCGCCGTCGCGTGCGGCGATGGCGTCGATGATGGCCTGGTGCTCGCCGTGGCTGGTCGTGGGGCGTCCCGTCACCGTGAAGGTGGTCGGGCCGAGCAGGGCGATCCAGTCCTGCAGTTCGCGGGAGGCGTTGTCGAGATAGCGGTTGCGCGCGGCGCGGCAGATCGCCTCGTGGAAGGCGCGGTTGAGCCGCGCCATCTCGATCGCGTCGGTCGCGGACGCCTCGACGAAGGTCTGCTCGATGTCCCGGAGCGCGTCGATTTCGGTCGCCGAGGCGTGCTCGGCGGCGAGGCGCGCGGCGGCGCCTTCCATGATCTCGCGCATGGCGTAGAGCTCGAGCACCTCGGAGATATCGAGGTTGCGGACGATCAGGCCGCGGCCGCCGGCGGGCTCGACGAAGCCGCGCGCCGCGAGGCGGCCCAGCGCTTCGCGAACCGGCGTGCGACTGACCTTCAGCCGCTGCGCCACTTCCTCCTCGCGCAGGCGATCGCCCGCGCGGTAGCTGCCGGCCTGGAGCGCCTCGCAGAGTGAGCGGAACACCGCTTCGCCCAGCGCGACGCCCGCGCCGCGCGCGATCGATCCTGCCTTTGCCGGGCGTCTCGACATGCATCCTCGAAGCAAAAAGCGCATCCTGCCCATGCAGAGATGCGGCTTGCGCAGCTTCTGTATATCTTTGTATACAAAAGTACGCAATGGCGGACCGGTTGACCGAGGCCGCCGGCGGGCAGAATGTCTCCAACTTCGTCGCATCGGGCAGACGGCATGAGCAGCAAATACGACGTGCTGGTGATCGGAGGCGGCAACGCGGCGCTGTGTGCGGCGATCGCGGCGCGTCGTGGCGGCGCCTCGGTGCTCGTGCTTGAAGGCGCGCCAAAATTCTATCGCGGCGGCAACACCCGCCACACCCGCAACATGCGCTGCGCCCATGACGCTGCCACCGAAATCCTCACCGGCCCCTACACCGAGGAGGAATTCTGGAAGGATCTGCTGCTGGTCACCGGCGGGCAGACCGACGAGGAACTTGCGCGCCACATGATCCGGGAGTCCAAGGACATCCTGAACTGGATCGTGGAGCAGGGCGTGCGCTGGCAGCCCTCGCTCGGCGGCACGCTGAGCCTCGGCCGCACCAACTCCTTCTTTCTCGGCGGCGGCCGCGCGATGCTGAATGCGCTCTACCTCACCGCCGAGCGGCTCGGCGTCGATGTCGAATACGATGCCGAGGTCACGGACCTCGTGATCGAGGACGGCATGTTCCTGGCCGCCCGCCTCAAGCGGCCGATCAAGGGCGAGACCGAGATCCGCGCGACGTCGCTGGTCGCCGCGGCCGGCGGGTTCGAGGCCAACATCGAATGGCTGAAGCAGTATTGGGGCGAGGCGGCTGACAACTTCCTGATTCGCGGCACGCCCTATAACCGCGGCTCGATCCTGAAAATGCTGCTCGACAAGGGCGTGCAGGAGGTCGGCGATCCCACCCAGTGCCACGCGGTGGCGATCGACGCCCGCGCGCCGAAATTCGACGGCGGCATCATCACGCGTCATGACTCGGTCGTCTTCGGCATCGTCGTCAACAAGCACGCCCAGCGCTTCTATGACGAGGGCGAGGACATCTGGCCGAAGCGCTATGCGATCTGGGGCCGGCTGGTCGCGGCGCAGCCCGATCAGATTGCCTATATCATCTTCGATTCCACCGTCGTTACCTCGTTCATGCCGACGCTGTTCCCGCCGATCGCCGGGCAGACGGTCGCGGAGCTTGCCAGCAAGCTCGAGCTCGATCCGGCCGCGCTGGAAACGACCATCACGGAGTTCAACGCCGCGGTGAGGCCCGGCACGTTCGACCACACCATCCTGGACGACTGCCGCACGGAGGGCATCACGCCGCAGAAGACGCATTGGGCGCGGCGGATCGAGACGCCGCCCTATCTCGCCTATCCGGTGCGGCCCGGCATCACCTTCACCTATCTCGGCACGCGCGTGACCAAGGAAGCGCGGATGCTGATGGCTGACGGCAAGCCATCAGGCAACATGTTCGCGGCCGGCGAGATCATGGCCGGCAACGTGCTCGGCAAGGGTTATGCCGCCGGCATGGGCATGACCATCGGCAGCGTGTTCGGGCGGATCGCAGGGCGGGAAGCGGCACGTCATGCGAAGAACTAGGGACCAAGAAGAAAGGTGATGGGAGAAACCATGTCGCGTATTGTCATTGCCTCGATCACGGCGCTGCTGATGGTCGGCCACGCCCGCGCCGCCGAGCCGATCACCCTGCGCGACATGGGGTCGTTCCATGTCGGCGGGCGTCTTGTCGAAATCTCCGGCAAGCCGGTGAAGGAGGTCGTGTTCGCGCCTGGCGGCGTGCCGGCCAACGTCGATCCCAATGGCACGTATCAGGTCGAGCAGATGTACGTGCAGTATTTCCTGCCGGCCAACGAGAAGGGGGCTTATCCGCTGCTGATGTGGCACGGCGGCGGACTGACCGGCGTCACCTACGAAACCACGCCTGACGGACGCGAAGGCTGGCTGAATTATTTTCTGCGCAAGGGATGGGCGGTCTACAATTCCGACGCGGTGGAGCGCGGGCGCGCAGGCTGGGCGCAATATCCTGATATCTTCAAGAGCGAGCCTGTCTTCCTCACCACGGCCAATCCGTTCGAGCGTTTCCGCATCGGTGATGGGCCAAACTCCTACGATCCCGATCCCGCCAAGCGAAAGGTGCTGCCGGGCAACCAGTTTCCGGTCGAGGGCTACCAGAATTTCGTCAAGCAGAACGTACCGCGCTGGACCACAACTGATGATGCGACCATCGCCGCCTATATCGCCGAGCTCGATCGCGTCGGCCCCTCGGTGATCCTGTTCCACAGCCAGGCCGGCAGCTTCGGCTTCAAGGTCGCGCAAGCCCGGCCTGACAAGGTCAAGGCGCTGATTGCGATCGAGCCGGCCGGCATCGGTGATCCCGCGAGGGCGGATGTGCTGAAGAACATTCCGACCCTCATCATCTACGGCGACTATATCGAGCGCGATTCGCGCTGGCCCAAGATCCGCGCCAACGGCATCGCCTTTGCGGACGCCATCAAGGCGGCCGGGGGCAACGTCGACATCGTCGACCTCCCACAGGCTGGCATCAAGGGCAATTCGCATATGGTGATGATGGACAAGAACAACCTCGAGGTCGCGGCCCTGATCCAGAAATGGCTCGAGGGCAAAGGCCTGACGAAGTAGAGCCATGCACGGAACCCAAATTCTGGACGAAGCCGACCGCCTGATGACGGTCTGCAATTCCTGCCGCTACTGCGAGGGTCTTTGCGCGGTATTTCCCGCCATGGAGATGCGCCGCGCCTTCTCCGACGGCGATCTCAATTATCTCGCCAACCTCTGCCATTCCTGTGGCGCCTGCTACGTCGATTGCCAGTTCTCGCCGCCGCACGAATTCGACGTCAACGTCCCGAAGACGCTCGCGGTCGCGCGCGCGGAGTCTTATGCGGCCTACGCCTGGCCGCGGGCGTTGTCCGGCGCCTTCGCGCGCAATGGTCTCGTGATCAGCATCGTCGCTGCGCTCAGCATGGCCGCCTTTATCTTCGGCTTTGCTGCGCTGAACGATCGCAGCGTGCTGTTCGGTGTCCATACCGGGCCTGGGGCGTTCTACAAACTGATGCCGCACAACGCGATGGCTGCGTTGTTCAGCGCGGCACTCCTCTATGCCATCCTTGCACTTGTCATGAGCGTGCGTGCCTTCTGGCGCGATATCGGCACGCCGATCGGCGGCAGAGCGGACGGCGGCTCGATTTTCCAGGCGATCCGCGATGCCGGCGAGCTGCGCTATCTCCATGGTGGCGGCGTTGGCTGCTACAACGAGGACGACAAGCCGACCGACCGGCGCAAGCTCTATCATCACCTGACGTTCTACGGCTTCCTGCTGTGCTTTGCCGCGACGTCCGTCGCCACGCTGTATCACTATCTCCTCGGACGCGAGGCGCCGTATCCGTGGTGGGATCTGCCCGTCGTGCTCGGCGCGCTCGGCGGCATCGGCCTCATCGTCGGGCCGATCGGCCTGTACGTCGCGAAATTGCGCAGGGCGCCGGAACTGCTGGACGAGAACAGCTACGGCATGGATGTCGGCTTCATCGCCATGCTGTTCCTGACCGGTCTCACCGGCATGCTGCTTCTGCTCCTGCGCGAGGCCGCGGCCATGGGGCCGTTGTTGGCGCTGCATCTCGGCGCCGTGTTTGCGCTGTTCATCACCATGCCCTACGGCAAGTTCGTGCACGGCATCTATCGCTTCGCGGCGCTGGTTCGCTATGCACAGGAACGGCGGACGGCGCCGTGACCCGTTACCTCGGCCGAAAATGGCCGTTGCGCAGAAAAGCGATCGTCTGTGCGATCGCGGCGGCGTGACGCGGCAGCCCGGTGTGGGACGCCTTCACGACGACATGGTCGGTCATGCCGGCAAGCATCGTGCTCTGCACCGACACCCGTCCGTCATTGGGCTTCGGCAGAACGAAGAGACCGGCGACAGGATCGATGAAGCGGTTTCCAGCGATCACACCGACCGGATAGTCGATGGCGGGGAGGGCATTCGGTGCGGTTGCGGGCGTGGTGGTCAGCTCGAGGCCGGCTGGCCCGTAGAATGCGCGGTAGGGCAGCAATCCCTGCAGGAGATCAGCGACCTCGCTGCCGCTGTTCGGCGTGCCCAGCATCACGACGCGGGCAAGCCGGGCGGGGCGGTGTCTTGCGATGTAGGCGCGCGCGACGAGGCCGCCCATCGAATGCGCGACGAAATGCAGCGGCGCGTCACGTTCGGCGAAACGGGCGATCGCCGGATGAATGTCGTCTGCGATCGCCGCGATCGGCTTGCTGCGGCTGGAATAGTCGACGTTGAGCGTCGTGAACCCGCTGGCCCGGAGCGCCCGCTCCAGCTTCGTCAGGGACGCCGAGGTCCGCGCGATGCCGTGAAGCAGAACCACTCCGGGGCATCGCGCGTCGCCTGGCTCAGGCGCCTCCTGCATCTCGTTTACGCCACCTCGCGCTCCGGCGAAGACGCCTGCTCGCGGGCCATCGTCGTTGCCGTGACATAGTCGGTCTTGCCGGTGCCGAGCAGCGGCACCTTGTCGACCACCATGATCGCGGCGGGCACGGTCAGCTCGGACGCGCCGATCGCCTTGGCCTGGCCCTGCATCGCGCTGCGCTCGGCGGTCTTCTCCGTCGTCAGCAGCACGATGCGCTCGCCCTTGCGCTGGTCGGGGATCGACACGGCGACCGAGCCGGCCTGCGGCCACAGCGTCGCCGCGATGCTTTCGACCGCGGACAGCGAGACCATCTCGCCTGCGATCTTGGCAAAGCGCTTGGCGCGGCCCTTGATGGTGATGAAGCCGGCCGGGTCGATTGCGACGATGTCGCCGGTGTCGTGCCAGCCTTCCGCGAGCACTTCGAGCACGCCGGGATTTTCGGCCCTGAGGTAACCGAGCATCACGTTCGGTCCGCGCACGGAGAGGCGGCCGCCGTCCTCGATGCCGGGGACCGGATCGAGGCGGCTTTCCATCAGCGGCGACAGGCGGCCGACGGTGCCGGGGCGGTTGGCCATCGGCGTGTTCATCGCCAGTACCGGCGCCGTCTCGGTGACGCCATAGCCCTCGAGGATGCGGATGCCGTAGCGCTCCATGAACACCTGCCGGGTGCGGTCCTTGACCGCCTCGGCGCCGGCGATCACCAGACGCAGGGTGCGGAAGTCGTAAGCATGCGCCGAGCGCGCGTAGCCGGTGAGGAACGTGTCGGTGCCGAACAGGATGGTGGCGCCGGTCTGGTAGATCAGCTCGGGCACGATCCTATAGTGCAGCGGGGACGGGTACATGTAGATCGGAATGCCCGCGAGCAGCGGCATCATCATCCCGCCTGTCAGCCCGAAGGAGTGGAACACCGGCAGCACGTTGAACACCTTGTCATTGGCGTTGGCATCGACCCGCGCCAGCGCCTGCGCCGCGTTGGCGAGGATGTTGCGGTGGGACAGCACCACGCCTTTGGGCGTGCCTTCCGAGCCCGACGTGAACAGAACGACGGCAGGATCGTTCGCCTGGCGGGTGACCCGCGGCGCTGTACCTGCGAGCAGGCCCTTGATCTTGTCGGCCACACCGATCGAGGCGCGGACATCTTCGAGATAGACAATTCGGGCCTCCGCGGAGATCGCGGCCATCAGCTTGTCGAGCTTGCCCTTCTCGATGAAGGCCTTCGAGGTCAACACGGTCTTGACCTGCGCGGCCTTCATGGCGGCGAGGACGTTGACCGGGCCGGCGGAGAAGTTGAGCATCGCCGGGACCCGGCCGATGTTTTGCAGCGCCATGAAGACGACGGCGACGCCCGCGGAGTTCGGCAGCAGCACGCCGACATTCTCGCCGACGGCAGTGCCGTCTTCCAGCTTCCGGCTCAGGACCTGCGCGCCCAGGATCAGCTTGCGATAGGTCAGCTTGGTGCCGAGCGCGTCCTCGACGATGACCTTGCCGGTGTCGCGGTCGCGATAGGCGTGTCCGAGCGCTTCGAACAGCGAGTGATCGAGCATGGCGTTCTTGACCAGAGCGTCGATCATCACGTCCTGGAGCGCTGCACCCGCGGCGTTGCGGCGTGCCTTGCCCTTCAGCGCCGGATCGACCGGAAGCTTGACCGGCGGCAGGATCGTGACCGTCACCCGCGGAAACCACGAGCGCTTGATCTGGCTGCTGTTGAGGTAGCTGAGATGCGAGCGCTGCGCGCCTTCGATGCGGACGGGCACGACCACGGCGTCGGCCTTGTCCGCGATCATCGCGGTGCCGTCATAAACCTTCATCAGCGAGCCGGAGACGGTGATGCGTCCTTCCGGAAAGATGACCACCGGCTCGCCGGCGGCAACCAGCTTGATCAGGTCGCGCGCGGCCAGCGGCTTGGTCGGGTCCATGGTGTAATGCTTCACCACCCGCAGGAACGGCTTGGCCCACCAGGCCTTGGCGATGCCGGTATCGACCGCGAAACTCGCGTCGATCGGCAGCACGGCGTGCAGCAGCGGGCCGTCGATCAGGCTGACATGGTTCGGCGCGATCAGCATGCGCGTGCCGGATGGCGGCAGGTTCTCGAGGCCGCGGATCTCGGTGCGGAACAGTGCGCGGAACAGCAACCCGCCGAAATCGCGCACGCCTTCCTTGCCCCATTTCGTCAGCACGAACCACACCGCGCCGAAGCTGGCGACGCCAAGGCCGAAGAAGATCCAGCCGACATGGAGGCCTGCGGCCTGCAGCAGCGCGACGAACAGCGAGCCGACCACCATGAAGGCAGCCTGTAGCACATTGCCGGCCGCGATGATGCGGGCGCGCTCGGAGGGGACCGACCAGGCCTGGACTGCGGCGAAGGAGGGGACGACGAACAGGCCGCCGCCGAATGCGAAGGCGACGAAGTCGATCAGCATGCGCAGGCCCGCGAACGAGGTTGCGAAGTCGAGCGCGGTGATGTCGTGACCCTTGGTGGTCACGCCGATGGCCCAGGCGAGATCGAGGCCGGCAAACCCCATGATGATGGCGCCGATCGGCACCAGGGCGAGGTTCGGGCGAACGTGGCTCAGTTGCGCCGCGAACAGCGAGCCGATGGCGATGCCGATCGCGAAGATCGCAAGACACAGCGTCACCACGCCTTCGGTGCCGCCGACGACCTCCTTGACCAGCGCCGGCAGCAGCGACAGCACGATGGCGCCGACCAGCCAGAACCAGGAGACGATCACGGTGCCGTCCCACAGACGGTGGTCGGCGTGCAGCGTCTTCAGTAAGCCGAGCGTCGAGGTCCAGGGATTGGCATCGACGGGCAGATCGGGCGCGGAGGGCGTGGTCTGCGGAATGCGGGAAGCGAAAGCCCAGGACAGCAGAGCCAGCACCACCACGGCGGATGCGACCCAGCCCATATGGGCGGAGCCGGCCACGAACTGGCCGCCGGCGACGGTGCCGAGCAGGATGGCCATGAAGGTCGCGCCTTCGACCAGCGCATTGCCGGTCGCGAGCTCGCCGAGCTCGAGCTGGTCCGGCAGCATGGAATATTTCACGGGGCCGAACAGGGCGGCGATGATGCCGAACAGCGCGAGCGCTGCGAACAGCAGCGGCACCGAGTGCAGGAAGAAGCCGGCGGCGGCAAAGCCCGCGGCGAAGATCTCGGTGAATTTGAGTCGCCTTGCGACGACGGATTTGACGTATTTGTCGGCGAGCTGTCCGCCGAGCCCGGACAGGATGAAATAGGGGAAGATGAAGACGGCGCCTGCCACCGTCACCAGCGCGTCGCCGTGGCCGGTCGCGGCACTGTAAAGCAGGATGATGACGAGTGCGTTCTTGAGCACGTTGTCATTGAGCGCCGAGAAGAACTGCGCCCAGAACAGCGGCGCGAAGCGGCGTGACGACATCAATTCCCTGATCATGACTAGTCCTGTTTTGGAAAGGCAGCCTGAGGTTGCTTCGTGGGCGGTGAAAGCGTCACGACCGGAAGGGAATGGGACGAACGATTGCAGAGTGACGATGGTCGTCGGCCTGCTCTGTCCCCTCGATCCCTCCGATCCTGTTGGTCTCCAAATGGTCTCGTTAGGTTCGCAAATTTCCGGTTGCGGCCGCGTCGGCTTTGGGCGGAAGGGCCGCGCTGACCCGGATATGCGACGGGCCGTGAGCAAAAACTGAACCGCACCGGTAAGGCCCGCGACATCGGCCGCGAATGTCGGAAAATGGTAAGTCCTTCATTGCGGCCTTTTCTTGCATTCGAACCGCTTCGCGGCGGGTGCCTCAGGTGAGGTGAGCGAGGTGGCGAAAGGGGGAGAAGCGACCAAGCAGGCTGAACCTGCGGCCTTCGCGACGGGCGCGGCCACGGTTGGCGCGCCACATCCGGAAGGTCGCGCGACGCTCAGCGAGCACGCCGGCAATGTCGCAGGCATTGGCGATGCGATCGATCGGCGCCATCACGAGCTTGAGGGCGGCCCGGCCAAGACCGGTCACGAGGGCTGCGGCGTCGTCGACGAAGGTGGTGGCAATATCAACAGCGAGGGTTTGCATTTTGCAGGTCTCCGGGTTAATTTGAACAATGTTCACATGAGTAGCTTGAAAATGAACAATGTTCAAGAAGAATCTCTGCGCGACCAAAAAAAAGTTCGGCGACGGCTCCTGATCCTGGAGATCGCCCGCACTATAATTTCTTCTAAGGGTTTGAGATCATTGAAGGTTCGTGACGTCGCCGAAGCCGCCGGCTGCTCGGTCGGCAGCGTCTATAACGAGTTCGGCGACTTCGACGGGGTGATCCTGACCGTCAATCGGGAGACCGTTCAGGCGCTCACATCGCGGCTTTCGGGGGTTCCGGCCGAGGATCCGGTCGGCCAGCTCTACGGGCTTGCCGAGGCCTATCTCGAATTCTTTGCGGAGCACGCGAATTTGCTGCGTTCGCTGTTCGAGCATCGGATGGAGGACGATCGCCCCTATCCGGACGACATCCTTCAGATGGTAATGGACGCCTTCGCGCTGATGCACCCGCCGCTGGTGCGGCTGCTGCCGGATGCGGATGACGTGAAGATCGCGCTGTTGTCGCGCACCCTGTTCTCCGCGGTGCACGGCATCATCTCGCTCGGTCTCGAGGAGCGCATGGTGGCCGTGCCGCCCCAGTTGCTGCGCCAGCAGGTGGAGCAGTTCCTCGACGCGCACCTTGCGGGCCTCGGGATTCTGCCTTTGCGCCGATAGGGCGGGCGGCCTCAAGCGCGGGCCGCTTCGCGTGGCCGTGCTGCAACGAGGACGACGTCGGCCCGCACACCGTCGACCTGAACCCGGTTGCGTCCCTTTTCCTTGGCGCGATAGCAGGCGGCATCCGCGCGCCGCATCGCGTCCTCGAGCGTGGTGTCGCGGTCGGTGATGCAGGTGATGCCGATGCTGGCAGTCACTGCAAAGCAGCGATCGTCCCAGGCGAAGCTGAACAGCTCGAGCGCTCGTCGCAGCCGTTCGGCGATGTCCGTTGCGTCGAACGGCGAGCACCGCGGCAGGATCAGGCCGAATTCGTCGCCGCCGAGCCGGGCCACCAGATCATGCGGGCGCCGGTCCTGTTGCAGGAGGCGCGAGACCTGGCAGAGCAGGCGGTCGCCCGCAAGATGGCCGCAGCTGTCGTTGACGTTCTTGAACTGGTCGAGGTCGAGCAGGATCAGGCCCAGCGAGCCTGCCGCGATATTGTCGAGCTCGCCTTGCAGGCGCGCCTCGAAGGCGCGGCGGTTGGCAAGGCCCGTCAGCCAGTCGTGCGACGCCTGCCAGGCCAGGCGCTCCTTCTCGGCATGCAGGGCATCCTCGAACGCCTGTCGTTGCAGCACCAATCGCCGCGTGTGCCAGATCAGCAGCAGGATCAGCGTCACGGCGGTGAGGATGTTGATGCTGGTCAGCGTCAATTTGATCGCGCGGGAGCCTTCGCCCAGGACGGTGGAGAAGCGGTTGGCATGCACCGTGAACTGGGTGTTGAGCTCAGAGAGCCGCGACGACAGGAATCGCAGGCGGCCGCTGTCCTGAACAGGGCCCTTCTCCAGCTCGGACCGGATGACCTCGCCGAACACGCTCAGCTCCAGCAGCATCGGATCGGTGGCCGCCCACTCGCGGATCGCTTCCTGGAGGAAGCTGACGCGGTTGAAATAGCGAAACAGCCAGATCAATCCCGGAACGTCATCGGGATGGTTGCCGCCTTGCAGGAAGCCGATGCGGGCGGCTTCGACGTCGACGGGATCTCGCTCGAGCGCCCAGCGTGCGAACTCGTCGCCGATCGGAACGGCGAGCGAGGCCTGGTATTGCGCGAACTGGCTCGGTTCGCCCGAATGCAAATAGCTATTGAGGAAATAGACGGCGTTCTTCTGCGAGCGCGACCACAGCGCTTCGCCCGCGACATAGGCGCGGACCGATGACATCACCTCGAGGCTGAATCCCGCAATCGCCGCCTGAAGCACGACGACCATCACGAAAGGCGAGACGAGCTTGATGACATGAAGGAAGCTGTGTCCCTTCGTCGACGCCGATGTCCTGCGAAACACCCTTAGTTCCCCAAATCGATCAACGACCCCAGCGGAGCGTTGCGCCTGCAACGTCAAGTAGAAGGGATGGTTGCTTAACTCGACCTGAAAGACGCGGGGGACTGCGCCGTAGGGTGAAGGCGTCGTGACGTGGATGCGCGCAGATCGCTTCAAATACTGAGGAAGCGGAACTGGCGCGGAATTGGCGAACCAATGCCGCGCATTCGTGGCGTGCGGTTTACCCGATCGAGAGAATTGCTAGACCAGCACCGGCTTGCGCACGCGGCCGACGTCGCCGAACACGCGCAGGTAACGCTCGATCTCCGAGGGGAGGCCGGTTGCCTTCTCCGGATTGTCGGAGAGCTTGACCGCCGGATGGCCGTCGACCGACGACACCTTGCAGACCAGCGAGATCGGATCGAGATTGAACGAGCCGTCCGGGGCGCAGCCGACGAAGTCGTTGGTGAGGTTGGTGCCCCAGCCGAAAGAGAGCCGCACGCGGCCGGTGAAGTGGTGATAGGTCTCCTCGATCGAGCCGACGTCCATCGCGTCGGAAAAGACGAGCAGCTTGTCCCTCGGGTTGCGGCCCTTCTTCTCCCACCAGGCGATGATCTCCTCGCCGGCCTGGATTGGCGGCGCGCTGTCGGGGCGGAAGCCGGTCCAGTCGGCGACCCATTCCGGCGCATCGCGTAGGAACGCTTTCGTACCGAAGGCGTCGGGCAGTGCGATCAGGAGGTTGCCGCCGTAGGTCTGACGCCACTGGTCGAGAATGCGATAGGGCGCCCAGCGCAACTCCTCGTCGTCCTTGGCGAGCCCGGCCGCGACCATCGGCAGCTCGTGCGCGTTGGTGCCGATGGCCTCGAGGTCGTTGTCCATCGCGAGCAGCACGTTGGAGGTGCCGATGAAGGAGGGGCCGAGGCCTTCCTTCACCGCCTCGACGCACCAGCGCTGCCAGAGAAAGCCGTGACGCCGGCGGGTGCCGAAGTCGGAGAGCCTCAGGTTCTCGAGCTTGCGCAGCCGCTCGACCTTGGTCCACAGCTTGGCCTTGGCGCGGGCGTAGAGCACGTCGAGCTCGAAGCGGCCGCGGCCCTTGATCGCCGCGCGCGAGCGCAGCTCGTTGAGAATCGCGAGCGCCGGAATCTCCCACATCGTGGTGTGGGTCCACGGCCCGTGGAAGTGCAATTCGTACTGCCCCTCGACCTTGCGCAGCTCGTATTCGGGCAGGCGGAATTCGGCCAGCCAGCGGATGAAATCCGCCGAGAACATGTGGGTCTTGCCGTAGAAGGTGTTACCGGCGAGCCAGATCAGCTCCTTCTTGGTGAAGCGGATGGTGCGGGCGTGGTCGAGCTGGGCGCGCAGCTCGCCCTCGTCGATGATCTCGGCGAGCCGCACATGGCGCGAGCGGTTGATGACCGAGAAGGTCACCTGCTGATTCGAGTAATCTTCCCGAATCATCTGTAACATCAATAGCTTATAAAAGTCGGTATCGAGCAGGCTGCGGATGATGGGATCCAGCCGCCAGCTGTGATTGTAGGTCCGGCTCGCAATATCGGTCACTGTCATGGCCGAATTCTAGCGTGGCGGTCCGCGCGCAACCAGTGGGTTTGGCGAGGGGCGGCCTGAATTTGGGAAAGGCCTGTTGGAAGGCTGCCTCCCGTCACCGCCGGCCCGTACCGGAAGATGGCTTCGGCCTGATCCGGCAACGACGCCGAACATCCTGATATCGAGGGCGGTGCGAAGACGCGCCTATCCGCGGCCGCTGCGCGCGCAGCTGATTGCCTCCGCGAGCACGTCGCGGTCGCCGATGTGATTGGCGAGCAGCAGGATCAGCCGAGCGTTCATGCGCAGCGCTTGCTCTTCGTTCAAATCCCGCTGGCTGCCGATCAGTTCGGCATAGAATCCGTCTGGATCGGCGATATTCGGTGAGCGGTTGAGCATCATGCCGCAATCTCCTTCTGCCGTACGGCGTCTTGAGCAGTAGCGCGCAACAGCGCCGCGGAGATCTTTCCTTCGTCGAAGCCGGCCCAGCGCGCGGCGACATATTGGTCGGGCCGGAAGAGGTATGTGGTGCCAGTCGACGTGCCGTAGCGACTCGCCAGAACACCCCTGGGATCATCAATGTCACGCCCGACACGGATGACCCGTGCCGCGATTGGCCCGACCTCGATCCGCTCGTTGTCCACCGCTTGGTCGAATGTCACGACGACGAAGCCCGCGCCAAGGCAGTTGAGAAACCAGTCGGGCTTGCCGCCAATCGTCACCGGAGCGTCCGCAGCGTTGGTGCCGGGCCGCATCTCGCCGTCGAGCAGGCTGTCGTCGAAGGTATTGAGGGGCGAGGTAACGTAAGGCGTTGGTGTCGACAGCCGGCCGCTGTTGACCAGTGGGCGCGCAAAGCCGTGATGCTGCGCGAGTTCGAGCACGGCGTCGCGGAAATGGCGGCTTACCTTGGTTTTTGGTGTGATGAAGTCGGTCGCTCGCGTCGAGTTCAGGATGTTGTCATCGGCGGCGTATGCGCGTTCGTCGTGATAGCTGTCGAGGAGCGCCTCCGGCGCCTCTCCACGCAATACCATAGCGAGCTTCCAGGCGAGATTGTCGATGTCCTGCACGCCGGTGTTGGCGCCGCGGGCACCGAACGGTGAGACCTGGTGTGCAGCATCGCCGGCAAACAGCACCCTGCCGTGGCGGAACTTGTCGATCCGCCGACAGGCGAACTGATAGATCGAGACCCATTCGAGCTCGAACTCCGTATCCTCGCCCAGCATCGCCTTGATGCGCGGGATGACCCGCTCCGGCCGCTTCTCCTCGTCGGGATCTGCGTCCCAGCCGAGCTGGAAGTCGATGCGCCATATGTCGTCGGCCTGCCGGTGCAGGAGCACGGACTGCGCGGGATGGAACGGCGGATCGAACCAGAACCAACGCTCGGTCGGGAAATCCGCCTTCATGGCGACGTCGGCGATCAGGAAGCGGTCCTCAAAGTACTGCCCCTTGAATTCGGCGCCTACCATCTTGCGCGTATCGGAATTGGCGCCGTCGCAGGCGATCACCCACTGCGCCTCCATAGTGAAGATGCCATCGGGCGTCTCCACCGCGAGCTCGGCATGATCGGCCGCCTGCTTGAGGCTGATCAGCCGGTGCTTCCAGCGTAGATCGATGAGTGGGCTGGCGCGGCACCTGGCGACCAGGATCTCCTCCAAATGATATTGCTGGAGGTTGATCATGGCGGGCCACTCGTGGTCGCTCTCGGGCAGGAGGTCGAACTGGTAGGAAAGCTCGTCGCGAAAGAATACCTTGCCGACGTTCCAGCTCACGCCGCGTTCGACCATGGGATCGGCGCAGTCGAGCCGGTTCCAGATCTCCAGCGGGCGCTTGGCATAGCAGACGGCGCGTGAGCCGATGCTGACGGTATCGTTGTCGTCGAGCAAAACAACCGGCTGGCCGCGCGCCGCGCAATCGAGGGCTGCGGTGAGCCCAACGGGACCTGCGCCGATGACGACGATCGGGTGCCGTTTGACGATGCCCTCGGCCTGTTCTTTCGAGCGCAAATAGCCGAACTTCGGATAGATGTAGTTCGTCATGTCCGGTTCCTCGCGAGTCGTGCCGAATTCAATGTGCGTCCTGAAACTCTTTCTCGTGCATCCAGGCGTTATGCCGTGGCGGACGCTTGGTGCGCGACCATTCCTCGACCATCTCGTGCGCGACCGATTTCATGCGGTCGATCTGGTCCGGCGTGGCGGTCCAGGCCGCGATCTCGAGGCGGTGGCCGCTCGGATCGCGAAAGTAGATGGACTTGAAGATGGTGTGGTCGGTGACGCCGACGACGTCGAGGCCGGCAGCTTCCGCGCGCGCCCGGGCTTCCTCGAGCTCGGCGAGGTCCTTGACCTGAAAGGCGATGTGCTGGGTCCATTCCGGCGTGTTGGGATCGCGGCCCATGGGCGGCGAGTTCGGCAGCTCGAAGAAGGCGAGGATGTTGCCGTTCCCTGCATCGAGGAAAATGTGCATGTACGGATCGGGTGCCTTGGTGGAAGGCACGCGATCCTCGGCGATCGCGCCGAGAAGATCCATGTTCAAGACCTTCTTGTAGAACTCGACGGTTGCCTTGGCGTCGACGCAGCGATAGGCGACGTGATGGATCTTCTCGATTTTCATGGCGGCGTCACTCCCTTTGATGGTTGCGGAATTAGTATCAAATGTTACAATCTCCGGGGTTGATCTGGATCAATCTGCCCGGAAAACTTTTGCAGGAATGCAAGCCAGGGACTGAGCGGCATGGCGGGACGTTTGCGCGAAGCACGAAATAGGGCAGCGGGTCCGGCGCAGGATGCCGGCACCGAGCTCGATCTGCAGCAGTATTTTCCGTATCGGCTGGCGCGTCTGGCCGAACAGGTGTCGCTGGCCGTGGCCGAAGTCTATTCGGAACGCTTTGCGCTGACGCGTCAGGAATGGCGTGTGCTTGCCATTCTTGGCGCGCGGACCCAGATTGCGACCAAGGAAATCGGGCCGCTCACCACGCTCGACAAGATGCAGGTCAGCCGCGCCGTCCAGGGACTGGAGACGCGCGGCATCGTCAGCCGAAAACATGCTTCTGATGACCGTCGCGAGCTGATCGTTTCGCTGACGTCAGCAGGCCGCGCGCTTTTCCGCAAGATCGTGCCGTTCGCGCTGGAACGGGAGACGAGGCTGCTTGCCGTGCTGACTTCGGAGGAGGTCGAGGTTCTCGACCGCGCGATGCGCAAGCTGTCGGCGGAATTGACCTGAAGTTCGGACGTTCCCGATTCTGCCGTTCATGCTCCTGCGGCGGTCTCTGCTACCGTCTCGAGCTGGTTCCTGATCCAGCGATGGGCCGGGTCTTTCTGGTAGCGCTGGTGCCAGACCATGAACATCGGCAGCTCGGCCAGGGTCCGAGTGCCCGAGGCCAGCGGAATTCGGGCATGTGCGAAGCCCTGCATGACACCGGACGCGAGCAGGCTCGGCATGCTCGCGAGCATCTGCGTGCCGCGCAGGAACGACGGCACGCCTGAAAAGCTCGGCACGGAGATGGCGATGTCGCGGTGGAAGCCGTTGGCCGCCAGCCGGCGGTCGAAGTCGAGCCGCTCATTGTCGGTGTAGACCACGGTGATGTGGCGCGCTGCGAGATAGGCGCTGCGACCGGCGGGCGCGGTACGTGCCTTCGGGTCAAAGTAACAGACATAGTGGTCGCTCAGCACGCGCTTCTGCACGATGTCGACGCCGGACGGCGGCAGCGGCGTGATCATGAGATCGCACCGGTTCTCGCGCAGCATCGCGGGGGAGGGGGACTGCGAGGGGATTACCCGCAGGTGCAGGCTCTTCACCTGTTCGCTGACATGGCCGAAGAAGCGCGGCAGCAACAGGTCGCGCTGGAAATCGTTGGCGGCGATCGTCAGCGAGAGCTGGGCCTGCGCCGGCTCGAAGCTGACGCCGCCGGCAAAGCTGCGCATCTCGTCGATCAGCGCACGCGCCTTCGCCGCGAGGGCCTGGGCGTGCGCGGTGGCGACGATGCCGCGGCCGGACTTGGCGAACAGCGGATCTCCAGCGATCCGCCGCAGCTTGTTCAGGCTGTGGCTGACGGCGGATTGCGTCAGGCCGAGCCGCGTTGCCGCCGCCGTCACCGAGCCTTCTTCCAGCACGGCGAGGAACAATTCGAGGGCATGGCCGTCGAGGGACAAATGATCTATTTTTTTCATGGAATTCATTATAATCGATCTATTTATCTTGAGAATAGGTGGCGGCATTATCGTTCAATAAGCCGCGCACCCGGGACCCCGGGATGCCCTAGGGAGAGACAACGCCGATGAATGCCCAGGCGACAGCCTTGCAGGATCCCCGCCTCAACCGCGCCGAGCCGTTCACGCCGCCGCTCGGCGACGGCGGCTTCTTCCAGCGCGACCGTTCCATCCATCCGCCCGCGTATGCTCCCGGCTACAAATCCTCGGTGCTGCGCTCGCCGCGCCAGGCGCTGCTGTCACTGGAGAATTCGGTCTCGGAAATCACGGGACCGGTGTTCGGCCACAACGATCTCGGCCCGCTCGACAACGACCTGATCCGCAACTACGCCAAGGACGGCGATCCCGTCGGCGAGCGCATCATCGTCCACGGTCGCGTGCTGGACGAGACCGGCCGCGGCGTTCCGAACACGCTGGTCGAATTCTGGCAGGCCAATGCCGGCGGCCGCTACCGGCACAAGAAGGACACGTATCTGGCGCCGATCGATCCGAATTTCGGCGGCTGCGGCCGCGCGCTGACTGACGACACCGGCTATTATTATTTCCGCACCGTGAAGCCGGGTCCTTATCCCTGGCGCAACTTCGTCAACAGCTGGCGTCCCGCCCACATCCACTTCTCGGTGTTCGGCTCGGGCTTTGCGCAGCGGCTGATCACGCAGATGTATTTCGAGGGCGATCCCCTGATCCCGGTCTGCCCGATCCTGACGACGATTCCGGACAAGGATGCGCTCGATCGCCTGGTCGCGCCGCTCGACCTCAACGCCTCGACACCGTTCGATTCGCTCGCCTACCGTTTCGACATCGTCCTGCGCGGCCAGCGCTCCACCTATTTCGAAAACCGCACCGAGGGGAACTGAGCCGATGCCGCAGCCGCTCCACTATCTCAAGGAAACCGCCTCGCAGACCGCCGGCCCCTACGTCCACATCGGCCTGATCCCGGCCATGGCCGGCTTCGATATCTTCGAGAAGAACTTTTCCAACGTGCTGGTGACGCCGAACACCCGGGGCGAACGCATCACGCTGGAAGGCAAGGTGCTTGACGGCACCGGTACGCCGCTGCGCGACGTGCTGCTGGAAATCTGGCAGGCCAATGCGGCCGGCCGCTACAACCATCCGGCCGACCGCTCGGCCGGCGCGCTGGAGCAGGAGTTTCGCGGCTGGGGCCGCGCCGGCTCCGACTTCGACAGCGGGCTCGTGACCTTCGAGACCATCAAGCCCGGCGCCATCACCGACAAGGCGGGGCGCAAATGCGCGCCACACGTCAATGTCTGGATCGTCGCGCGCGGCATCAATATCGGTCTCAACACGCGGCTCTATTTCTCGGATGAAGAGGCTGCCAACGCCGGAGACCCCGTGCTCAACCTGATCGAACAGCCGGCGCGGCGCAAGACGTTGATCGCAACGCGAAGCGAGCGCGCCGGGAAGGTCGTGTATTCCTTCACGGTCAATTTGCAGGGGCCCGAGGAGACCGTGTTCTTCGACGTCTGAGAGTCGTGCGGCCTCCCGCAGGGATCACTCCACCTGGTCGCCGCGATCGATCGCTACGCGCGCGAGGAATTGCGGTAACTGGCGCATCTCGCGCGATCCCGGCCGATTGGCCGGATCGCGCCCCACTTTTGGTTTCAGTTCTGCCAAATCAATGAATACGTCCGCCTGTCGGCGCAGGTCGTCGGCGACCATGGCTGGCTGAGTGCAGAGTGTGGAGACGACCGTTACGCGGACACCGCGGCGCTGCAGCGCTTCCACCAGCGAACGAAAATTGCCATCGCCCGAGAACAACACGATCTGATCGACGTGCTCGGCGAGCTCCATCGCATTTACGGCGAGGTCGACATCCATGCTGCCCTTCACCTTGCGGCGGCCGGTGATGGCGTCGACGAATTCCTTCGTGAACTTGGTGACGACGGTGTATCCGTTATAGTCGAGCCAATCGATCAAGGGGCGGATCGACGAATACTCCTGATCCTCGATGAGGGTCGTGTAGTAGAAGGCCCGCAACAGCGCACCTCGGCTTTGGAATTCGCCGAGCAGACGCCTGTAGTCGATGTCGAAGCCGAGCGCCTTGGAGGTGGCATGGAGATTGGAGCCATCGATAAAGAGTGCGATCTTCTCAATCGAAGACATTCTGCGTAAATCTCCAGTTGCACGCGAAAGGCGGCCGATCCCACCGCCAGGGCGCGGTGTGTCGGCCGGAAGAACAATGAAGGCACCGATGGCTTGCCGAAAAAGCAGCGCAGACGACCGGACAGGGGCGGCCGTCTTGCGCCCAGGTTAGGGAGGATCCAATGCCACTAGCGCCAGGGCGCCGAATGCAGCCAGGCTAAGGCGCGCGCGTTCCCTACTCAATTGTACTGAGGTAAAGGGCCTCTATCCAAAGGATAGGGCCCGATATACGAAGGTAAGTGGCAGCGCGGGCAACAAAGGCCATTGCGGTTCCCAGCGTGGCCTTCGACCATGGGCGCGGCTGTTCGATCGGCTGATGTGTCAGCCTTCATCACCATGCAGCCGGGTGCGAAAGGCGCGCGGCGATAGCCCCGTGGCGGCGGCATAAACGCGGCTGAAATAGGCGGGGTCCTCGAAGCCGAGCGCGTAAGCGATCGTCGAGACCGGCAGGTTGGTGTAGACGAGGTTGCGCCGCGCCTCGCGGATCAGGCGGTTGAGGATCAGGTGCGAGGCGGTGTCGCCGGTCGCCGCCCGCGTCACCCGGTTGAGATGGGTCGGCGTGATCGACAGCGCGCCTGCGTAGTCCGCGACGCTCCAGCGTTCCAGATGATGCTGCTCGAGCAGCGCCTCGAAGCGGCGGAACAGGCCGGATTCGGCAGTGCCATTGCCACCGGTCTCGCTCGTGAGCGCGCGGGCCACCAGCCCGATCATGGCTGCCGACAAGGCGCGCAGCACATGTGCGCGGCCGAAATCTCGGGCGGCGTGTTCGGCGAAGATCTGCTTCATGGTGGCGCGGATCTGCGGGGTGCCGCGCACCACGCCTGATTGTGACAGGGCTCCGCGCAGGCCTTCGGCGGCGAGCAGCGCCTCGTCCAGAATCTCCGCCGCGATGGTCAGCACCCAGCCTTGGGTCTCAGGCACGAAGCGGAAGCCGTGGACGTGTCCGACGGGTACGTTGACGATCTGCATCGGCTTCAACGGCACCACGCGTCCGTCGAGCGTCGCCTCGCCGCCGCCGCGCTCGATCAGCAGGACCTGGTGCAGCCGGGCATGGCGGTGCACGGCCAGGGTCCAGTCGTGAAGTACGGAGCGGGACGCGATCGTCTCACAATGCACGACGTCGGGCAGGTCGCCGGACTCGCCGAACAGATTGTAGACCCGGATCGCGGGGGCAGGGGCGGCGCTTTTCATGTTCGAATAGTACAAGACAAAGACGAAACCCTCCATCGGTTTGCGCGGCTGAATCTGCAAAAAAGTGCCGACGGGAGGACGCGAAAATGAAAGTTCAGGTCTGTATCATCGGTGGCGGGCCGTCCGGGCTGCTCTTGTCCCAGCTCCTGCATCTGAAGGGCATCGACACGGTCGTGCTGGAGAAATACAGCCGCGACCACGTGCTGGCCCGGATCCGCGCCGGCGTGCTCGAGCACGGTTTTGCGAAACTGATGCGTGAGGCGCAATGCGGCGAGCGGATGGACCGCGAAGGCGAGATCCACCGGGGGTTCGAGATCGCCCATGACGGGGTGCTCTCCCACATCGATCTGCACAAGCACTCCGGCGGCAATTCGGTGCTGGTCTACGGCCAGACCGAGCTGACGCGCGACCTCTACGAGGCGCGCGACCGCCTTGGCGGCAAGGTCGTGCACAATGCCGAGGACGTGACGCCGCATGATCTCGCGTCGGACCGCCCCTACGTGACGTACCGCTCGAACGACGAGATCGTTCGCGTCGATTGCGACTACATCGTCGGCGCCGACGGCTTCCACGGCGTCAGCCGCAAGTCGATCCCGAAGGACGTGCTGCGCGAATACGAGAAGGTCTATCCGTTTGGCTGGCTCGGGGTGCTGTCGCGCACCAAGCCGGTCTCGTCCGAGCTGATCTATGTGAAGCACGAGCGCGGCTTTGCGCTGTGTTCCCTGCGTTCACAGGTGCTGAGCCGCTACTACATCCAGGTGCCGCTCACCGACAAGGTCAAGGACTGGTCGGACGACGCGTTCTGGGCCGAGCTGAAGCGCCGCCTGCCGGAAGAGGTCGCCGGCCGCTTGATCACGGGGCCCGCGATCGAAAAGAGCATCGCGCCATTGCGCAGCTTCGTCGCCGAACCGATGAGCTATGGCCGCCTGTTCCTCGCCGGCGATGCCGCCCACATCGTGCCGCCCACCGGCGCGCGCGGGCTGAACAGCGCCGCCTCCGACATCTACTATCTCTATCATGCCATGCTCGCACATTATCAGAGCGGCGATGATTCCGGCCTCGAAGGCTATTCCGCCAAGGCGCTGGCGCGGATCTGGAAGGCGCAGCGTTTCTCCTGGTGGATGACGATGCTGCTGCATCGCTTCCCCGATCGTCTCGACTATGAGGATCGTCTTCAGCAGACGGAGCTGGAATATCTGTTCTCGTCCGAAACGGCGCAGCGCCTGCTCGCGGAGAACTATGTGGGCCTGCCGTTTTGAGCGAGATGATCGCGCAACACGCGATGCTGCCCTCCCTTCTCCCCTTGTGGGAGAAGGTGGCGCGAAGCGCCGGATGAGGGGTATGTCTCCGCGAATTCAAGTGAGAGTTGGATGCGCCGAGAGAAACCCCTCACCCGTCTCGCCGCCTTGCGGCGAGCCACCCTCTCCCGCAAGGGGAGAGGGGAAGCTAGCGCTCTCGGCTGACGCGGCTACTTCCCTTCGAGCGTGTTGACCGGTGTCCATTCCAGCGGCGGTGGATTTGCGACAAGCGCTCTCGCGCGCTTTGCAAACATTGACGATGGCGGATCGACCTTGGCTAGCCGGTCGAACGCATCAACCGCCTTCGCGAACTCCCGTGCGCGCCAGCAGGCCAGTCCTTCCGCATACAACGCCGTCACCTTCTTCTGCTCGGCACTCTCCCCGTCTCTCTCCGCCAGCGGCTCGAACACCTTGATCGCCTCGCCGCGGCCCTGCACCCTGATTGCGTCGAGCTCGCGCCAGGCGAAGGCGTCACCTGTCTGCGCCACTGTCGCCTCCGAGGCCATGATCGCGGTGCCGTAATATTTGTTCGCACCCTCGAGCCGCGAGGCGACGTTCACGGTGTCGCTCATCACGGTGTAGTTGAAGCGGCGGCGGGAGCCGATATTGCCGACCACGGCTTCGCCGCTGTTGAGCCCGATGCGGTGCGACAGGCCGTGGCCCGCGAAGGCGGCGTTGTTGGCGTTGAGGTCCGCCAGCTTTTCGTGGCACTTCAGCGCCGCGCGGACGGCATTGCGCGCGTGGGCGGGATCGTCGGCCGGCGCGCCGAACATGGCGACGATGGAATCGCCGATATATTTGTCGACATAGCCGCCATGGCCTTCGATGATGTCGGTCATGGCGGAGAGATATTCGTTCATCAGCGTGACCAGCT
The DNA here is from genome assembly GCF_000011365.1 of Bradyrhizobium diazoefficiens USDA 110. Taxonomy (GTDB): domain Bacteria; phylum Pseudomonadota; class Alphaproteobacteria; order Rhizobiales; family Xanthobacteraceae; genus Bradyrhizobium; species Bradyrhizobium diazoefficiens. The sequence goes on from NC_004463.1 coordinate 2,540,318, forward strand.
CGCCCGGCGTCATCGTCTCTGCGATCGAGGAGAACCCGCTGAGGTCGGAGAAGAACATAGTGACGTTGCGCATCTCGCCGCCGAGCGCCGGCATCTTGCCGGAGGCTACCATCGTCTCGATCACCTCGGGCGCGAGATAAAAGGCGAAGCTCTTGCGCAGAAAACGCTCGTCGCGATCGGCCAGCATGAAGCGGTAGCCGATCATCATCGCGAGCGCGGCGAGGCTCGCGAGCGCGGGTTCCGTCAAGGGCAGCGCCAGGGCATGCACGAACGCTCCGACGGCCACGCCGGCGTAAACGGCGGTGAGGGCGAGCCAGGCGATCACAGCGCCGCCAGGCGCGAGCATGCAGGCCGCGCAGGCGATGATCGCCGCGAACGCAATCGTGAGGATGGTCCGCGCCGGAAAGCCGAGCTCGGTCACGGCATCGCGCTCGATCAGGTTTCGCACGACGGTGGCATGCACGAACACGCCGGCGATATCGCTGCGGGCCTTCTGCGCGGTACCCGCCGAGGCGGGCAGGGCGCAGCGCGGCGCGGGCGAGCCGTCATATCCGCCGGAAAGCCGCATCGAGGTGAGCTTGCGGTCCTCGAAATTGAGGACGGTGCCGAGCAGGACGACCTTGCCCTCGAAGGCGCGGCGGAAGAAGTCGCGGTCGCCCTTCTCGACGCAGGCACGCAGGTCGGCGAAGGAATAGGCCGGGATGTCGCGGCCCATGCCACGGTAGTTGAGCGTCAACGTGTTGGGGACCGCGCTCGGGATCGTGTAGTCGGACGGCTGCATCGCGCCGGATGGCTCGGTTCCGGGCGTCGTGCCGAGCGCGCGCGCGGCGAGTTCGATCGCCATCGCAGGGACCGGCTTGCCGTCGATGGCAAAGCTCAGCGGCATCCGCCGGATCACGTCGTCGGGGTCGGTATGGACGTTGAGGGCGCGGATATTGTTTTTCACCGCCAGTTGCTGCGCGCGGTAGGGCCTGTCCGGATGGTCGTTGCTCAGGATCTCGCCGAGCACCAGCTTGCCGCTGTCGGAGAGTTGCCGGAGTGCGATGAGGTAGTCCCGGTCAAAACCCTTCATGCGGCTGCCGAGTGGCGCGTCGCCGAAGGGAATCTCTGACTGCTCGATCGAGCTGGGAAAGATGACGTCGAAGCCGATCACCTTGGCGCCGCCCTCAGTGATGCTTCCGAGCACGCGGCCAATTTCGCGCGTCCAGGTCAGCGTCGGCGATCCCTTGAAAGGGGGCGTGTCGTAGGTCTCCCCGTCGATGGCCACGACGACGACCGGCGATGTCGCGGGATCGCGGCGGTCGCCGACCAGCTTGCCGCGCATCGCGGTGAGGATGTCGAGCGACAGGCCCTGCAGTATTTGAAGCGGCGGAGACGTGAAGACCGCGCCCGCGAGGAGCGCAATCAGGATCGCTGCAACGATGTCCCGCCTTCCGATCCGCCGCATCGCCCCGTCGCAAGCCGCCTATTCGAGCCGCAGCAGGCGGCCGACGATCGGCGTCGGTGATGAGGTGGCGCCGGCGTCGACCTGGAAGGCATAGCGCTTGGCGCCGAGAATGGCGAGATAGCTGCCGCCGGGGGTCAGCGACTTCCCGGCCTTGGCAAAATCATAGAACTTGCCGCCGATCATGGCTTCGCTTTTGAGCGGCACGGTGATCGTGGGTTCCTTGCCGTCGGTGCGCTCGATCACCAGCGTGCTGCCGCTCTTGGCCTGCACCAGCGGTGCGACGCCGTAGATCGTCGGCAGCTTGGCCGGCGCGCCCTTGGCGTCCGAGCGCATGGTGCGGAAGGTGGTCGCGGCGCTCTGGTTGGCCTCTCGCTCGGACAGCTTCGCCGCGTTGGTGTCGCAGGGCACCTTGTCCCGCTTGACCTCGCCGAGCTGTACGGTGCTCTGCTCGGCGCCGACCAGCACGACGCCTTCGCTGATCGTCTCGCGCAGGCAGGATTTGAGATAGCTGAGCGTGACGCTGGCCTTCGGGCCGAGCTTGATGATCTTGCCCGGCGCCACATAGTCCATGAACGCGATGCCGTCGACCTTGCCCTGGACGTCCTCGACGATCGCGGCCGGGGTCTCCGCCAGGGCGGGGGTCGCCACACAGAGCGCGCCGACAACGGCGCCGATCAGGCTTCTCATGGGGATTCTCATTCAATTCTACCGATGCTCTACCGGTCCCGTCCTGGTTCGATGCTTAGCAGAGGAGCGCCCAGGCAAGTGTGACCGGAATCACTCTTAGACATTGGTGCACTGTATCAGGAACAGGTTCAAACCGGCGACCGGAGAAAACAGAGCCGCGGCAAGCTGTTGCCGGGATATGCGATCTCAGGCGGCCGGAACGGCCTGCGGCGAACGGTCTTCGGCCGGCCGGCCCTCGACGGCTCTCTCCATGACTGGGGCGAGCGTCGCCTCCGTCTTCTGAAATGGCGTCGCCTGCTGCCCGGCAGCGATCTCCATGACTTCGTTCCAGCGCGACAGAAAAGCCTCGACGCAGGCCGGGTCGAACTGCCGTCCCTGGTTCTCGACCAGGTAGTTGCGTGCCGCCCCGAGCGGCATCGGCTCTTTATATGGCCGCCGCGTCGTCAGCGCGTCGAACACGTCGGCGACAGCGACCACGCGAGCGGCCACCGGGATCTCGTCCGTCTTGAGGCCGTTCGGATAGCCTGCGCCGTCCCAGCGCTCGTGGTGGCCTGCGGCAATTTGCGCACCGAGCTGGATCAGCTCGCAACTGGAGTCCGCCAGGATCCGTTCGCCGATCGTGGCGTGGGTGCGGATCACCGCCATCTCCTCGTCGGTCAGCCGGCCGGGCTTGAGCAGGATATTGTCGGGAATGGCGACCTTGCCGACGTCGTGCAGCGGCGCGGCGAGATAGATGTCGCGGCAGAGCCGGGCCGGCAGGCCAAGCTGCTCGGCGATGATGCGGCTGTAGCGGGCGACCCGCAGGGTGTGCTCGCCGGTGTCGTTGTCGCGGTATTCGACCGCGAGCGCGAGCCGCAGGATGATCTCTTCCTCGCGCTCGCCGAGCTTGCGTATCGCGGCCGCGACTTCACTGGCCAGATGCGCGGCGCGATCGTTGAGCTTGCGTACGGCTGCACCAAGCTGAATCAAATTCCGTAGACGCACCGTCATCTCGACGCTCTGCGGCTGCTTGGGCAGGAAATCGGTTGCACCGGCCTGCAGCGCTTCCATCTTCACGTCATCGGTCTGCCGCGACGTGATCATCGCGATAGGGATGTCGACGCAGCCGGGAAGGGTGCGGAGCGTGCGGATGAAGCTGATGCCGTCCATGTGCGGCATCTCGTAGTCGACCAGCACGAGGTCGAAGACGCGCTCCCGTGCGCAGGCCAGTGCCTGCACGGGATCGAGGAAGGTGGTGGCTTCGACCAGACCTTCGGCCTCGATGTGACGTTTCAGGAAGTTGAGGACGGAACGGCTGTCGTCAACCAGAAGCGCTTGGGTCAGCATCGGCGGCCGGGGCTCTCTTCGCTGGCAAGGGCACGAACCGACTGCATAACCCGAGCGAATTTAACGCGAAGCAAATGCGCCGTGCGTGCGCACGCGCTGCGATATGCGCGCCTCGCATGCGATTTCAGCAGGCTATGCACCGTTGCATGCAATTGCGCGAAGTCCTCGGGAATGTGACCCGTAGTTGTACGGACCTCTCCGTTAGGGGTTTGCTCACTTGATTCGCGTCAAACGTGTATCGGAATTTTGCAAGGGCGGGGGCAGCGATGGCGCTCAATCCGACGGAGCCGAAGTGGTCGTTGCGGTTACCCGCCGATTGCAGCATCGCGGCCATTCGCAGCGTCTATGACCTCATTCGCGAGGCGTTCGGCCGCGAGCAGCGGCTCGAGATCGATTGTTCGCGCGTCGACAAGGCCGACGTGACCTCGATCCAGCTTCTGCTGTCGACCGCCAAGACGGGCGAGGCCCAGGGCCGCCCGGTGGTGCTCACCGCATTCTCCCAATCTCTGCGCAACACCCTTCGCCGCGCCGGCTTCGCCAGCGAGGCGATGATCGAACAGCACTTCCCGCAAAAGAAAGATGGCACCTGATGGCCACGATTCTGACCGTCGACGATTCCCCCAGCATTCGGCAAATGATCAAGGTCGTGCTCGAGCCGGCCGGTCATAACGTGATCGAGGCCGGTGACGGTGCGCAAGGGCTCGCCAAGGCCCAGGCCGGCAAGCTCGACCTCGTGATCACCGACCTCAATATGCCGGTCATGAACGGGCTGGAGCTGATCCGGGCGCTGCGCAAGCTGCCGAGCGCGGTCGGCATGCCGATCGTGTTCCTGACCACCGAATCCAACGACACGGTGAAGCAGGAGGCCAAGAGCGCCGGCGCCACGGGCTGGATCACCAAGCCCTTCAAGCCGGAGCAGTTGCTCGCCGTCGTCGGCAAGCTGGTGCGCGCATGAGTGCAATGGACCCGACCGAGGTCTTTCGTCAGGAAGCCAGTGAGCTCTTCGAAGTTCTTGAAGGAGCCCTGCTCGATCTCGGCCTGCGTCCCGATGACCGCGAACTCGTCGATTCCGCCTTCCGCGCCCTGCATACGATCAAGGGCTCGGGCGCCATGTTCGGCTTCGACAAGGTCGCCTCCTTCACCCACGAATTCGAGACCGCGTTCGATCGCGTCCGCAAGGGCGAGATCAAGCCGACGCAGGAACTGATCTCGGTCGCGCTCGCCGCCAAGGACTATATCCGCGCCCTGATCGAGGATCCCCAGTCGACCGATGACGTCATCGGCGAAGGCATCCTCGACGACCTCAAGCGCTTTGTCTCGTCCGACCAGCCTGTTGTGCCGGTCGCCGGGATCGCGGAGGCGGCGGCGCCGGTCGAGAGCAAGCAGGCCGGCTGGCACCTGTATCTGGAATTCGAATCCCACATCCTGCGCAACGGCTCGAACCCGCTCGACCTCCTGGAAGACCTCTGCAAGCTCGGCCCCTGCTTCGTCGTGCCTGTTACCGACGGCATCCCGTTCCTCGACGAAATGGAGCCGGAGGATTGCTATCTGAAGTGGGACGTCAAGCTGCACGCGGCCTGCGACAAGGACGCGATCGACGACGTCTTCATGTTCGTCCAGGACGAGATGAAGCTGACCCTCTCGCCCTTGGAGCATGTCGAAGCGCCCGCGCCGATGCCGCTATTCCAGCTCATCGACGAGGAGCCGGCGCCTGAGGCCGAGATGCCTGCGCCGGTGGTCGAGGCTGCTGCCGCGCCGATCGCCGCGCAGCCCGCCGCAAAGGCGGAGCCCAAATCTGAACCGAAGCCGGAGCCGAAGGCCGAGGCCAAGCGCGACGATCGCGGCATCGCCACCGTCCGCGTCCAGGCCGAGCGCCTCGACGAACTGATGGACCGGGTCGGCGAGCTCGTCATCGCCCAGGCGCGGCTGACCCAGCTCGCATCGTCCGGCTCCGACCTCTCGATCAAGATGATCGCCGAGGAGATCGAGCGCCTCGCGTCTTCCTTGCGCGACACCACGATGGGCGCGCGCATGGTGCCGATCGGCTCGCTGTTCGGCCGCTTCCGCCGCCTGATCCACGATCTGTCGCGCGATCTGTCGAAGCCGGTCGAATTCGTCACCACGGGCGAGGACACCGAACTCGACAAGACCATGATCGAGTGCCTGGCCGATCCGCTGGTGCACCTGATCCGCAACGCCATCGACCACGGCATCGAAGACACCGCAACGCGCGCCGCCAACGGCAAGACCGAGCAGGGCCGGATCGAGCTCGCCGCCGTTCATTCCGGCGCGCAGGTGCTCGTCACCGTGAAGGACAATGGCGGCGGCCTCAACACCGCGCGCATCCGTGCCAAGGCGGAAGAGCAGGGCCTGATTGCAGCCGGCGCCGTGGTGACCGATCACGAGATCCACCAGTTCCTGTTCCACCCGGGCTTCTCGACCGCGCAGACCATCTCGGCGCTGTCCGGACGCGGCGTCGGCATGGACGTGGTCAAGCGCACCATCGAGAACATGCGCGGCACCATCGACCTGTCGACCAAGCCGGGCCAGGGCACCACCGTGACGCTGCGCCTGCCCTTGACGCTCGCGATCATCGAAGGCCTCCTGATCCGCGTCGGCGAAGGCCGCTACATCATTCCGCTGTCGGCGGTGGAGGAATGCGTCGAGCTGACGGCCGAGGACGAGCGTTCGCGCGGCCGCAATTTCCTCAACGTCCGCGGCAACCTCGTTCCGTTCCTGCGCCTGCGCGAGATCATGTCGTCGTCGGGGGTGCCCGACCGGCACCAGAAGACGATCATCATCTCGACCGGTGAAAGCCGCGTCGGTCTCGTCGCCGACCAGATCATCGGCAACCACCAGACCGTGATCAAGTCGCTCTCCAAGCTGCATTCGGATGTCACGATCTTCTCGGGCGCGACCATCCTGGGTGACGGCACGGCGGCGCTGATCCTCGACGTCGCGCAGCTCGTCGCGCTGGCGCAGTCGAAGGTCGAGAAGCAGCACATCAGCGAGGCGGCGTGATGAACGAGACTTTGGCCGGCGAGCATCAGGCCGACGCGATGCAGGTCGTGATGATCGGCCTCGGCGAGGAGAAGTTCGCGCTCGACGCGGGCCTCGTGCGCGAGATCATCGATCCCGTGCCGGTGACCAAGGTCGCCGGCGCACGGGCTTTCGTTCCCAGCGTGATCAACGTACGCGGCAACGTCATTCCGCTCGCGGACCTGCGCATCCGCTTCGGTATGCCGCAGCTCGACAACTCGGCCGACACGCGCATCGTCGTCATCGAGCTGGAGCTCGACGGCGAGCCCGTCCTGGTCGGCGTCACCGCCGACAAGGTCTATGAGGTCACGGAGATCTCGCAGACCGACGTGCAGCAGACGCCGCGCGTCGGCATGCACTGGAAGCCGGAGTTCATTCGCTTCATCGCCAAATGGCGTGAAGAGTTCGTCATCGTTCCCAACATGGAACGCATTCTGAATTGAAATGAGTCCCAGGGGTGGGACTTGAGGTTTAGGGGCTGGAAATGAGATTTACGGTCAAAGCGAAGCTGGCCAGCGCATTCGGCCTGGTCATTGTCCTGTCCATGGTCGCCGGCGGTGTCGCGTACATGAAGCTCGGCGACATGATGGCCACTGCTGACAGCATGGTCCTGCGCGCGACCCGGATGGAGAAGGCGACGCAAATCGAAAAGGATATCCTGCTTCAGCTGCGGGCGGAGAAGAATTCAATTCTCGGAGCGGAAGCCCAGGCCGAACAGTTTGCCGCCGATGCCGCCAAGATTCGTGACCAGGCGCTGAAGACCAAGGACGAGGTCTACGCGTTGGCGAGCGAAGCCGGCAGGAAGCTGCTCGACAGCTTCGCTGTGACATACGCCAAGATGAATGTGTATCAGGAAGAGACGTTCAGACTGGCCAAGACCGACAAGGCAAAGGCGACCGAACGCTCCATGGGCGACGGTCGCAAGGTCGTCGCGGACGCGATGGAAGCCATGAGCGCCTATGTCGGCAACACGAAAAAGCAGATGGCGGAGCAGGCGGTCCAATCCAAGGAGGAAGGCCACCAGGCGCAGTTCGTGCTGATGACGCTGCTCGGCATCTCGCTGGCGATTGCGATCGGGGCTGCGCTCTGGATTTCCATCTCGATCAGCCGTTCGCTGGGCCGCGCCGTTGGCCTTGCCGGCGCGGTTGCGGAGGGCGATCTCAGCCAGACCATCCCGTCCGCCAGCAACGATGAGATTGGCGACCTCGTCAGGTCCCTGAACGTGATGGTCGAGAAGCTCCGGCAGATCGTCGCGGAGGCGTTGACCGCCGCGCAGAACGTCTCGGCCGGCAGCCAAGAGCTCTCCGCCAGCGCCGAGCAGCTCTCGCAGGGCGCGACCGAGCAGGCCTCGTCCGCCGAGGAAGCTTCTTCCTCGATGGAGGAGATGGCCTCGAACGTGAAGCAGAACGCCGACAACGCCAACCAGACCGAGAAGATTGCCGCGCAGTCCGCCAAGGATGCGGAATCCAGCGGCGCGGCCGTCGGTCGTGCGGTTAACGCGATGCAGACGATCGCCGAGAAGATCACCATCGTGCAGGAGATCGCACGGCAGACCGATCTGCTGGCGCTCAACGCCGCGGTCGAGGCCGCGCGGGCCGGCGAACACGGCAAGGGCTTTGCGGTGGTCGCTTCCGAGGTCCGCAAGCTCGCCGAGCGCAGTCAGGCGGCCGCGGCCGAAATCGGCACGCTGTCCACGGAGACGGTGAAGGTCGCCCGGGAGGCCGGCGACATGCTGTCCAAGCTCGTGCCCGACATCAAGAAGACGGCTGAGCTGGTCCAGGAGATCACCGCCGCTTGCCGCGAACAGGACGTCGGTTCGGCCCAGATCAACCAGGCGATCCAGCAGCTCGACAAGGTCGGCCAGCAGAACGCCAGCGCCTCCGAGCAGGTCTCCTCGACCTCGGAGGAGCTCGCTTCGCAGGCCGAGCAGCTCCAGTCCACAATCTCGTTCTTCCGCATCGACCATGCCGGCCGCGGCGAGAGCGCGGCGCCGGCACCGATCGATCGTGCCGTTACCCAGCTCCGCGCCAAGGCGGCGCACATGGCTGCGGCGGATCGCGGCGTGAAGAAGCCCGCGCCTGTCCGCAAACCCGCACGTGCGATGAAGGTCGCCGGCAGTGGCGGCTTCGCGTTCGACATGCACGACGGCGAAGACGACCGCGACGCCGAATTCCAACGCTGATCAGGCGGTCCGGCCTCGTGCCGGATCGTGCTCATTCGCAAACCCCGGGACTGCAGCATGGCCGCAACCTCGCAATATCTGACGCTCGGACTCGCCGGCGAGACGTTCGGCATCAGCATCCGCAACGTCCGCGAAATCCTCGACATGCGGCCGATCTCGCGGCTGCCGCATGCGCCGAACTTCCTGCTCGGCATGATCGACGTGCGCGGCAGCGGCTATCCAATCGTGGACCTCCGGACCAAGCTCGGCCTGCCGAGCGTGGCGACGACCGAGGCGACCCGCATCATCATCCTCGACGTGCCGATGAAGGACCGTCTGGTCGGTGTCGGCTTCGTCGCTGATTGCGTGTTCGAGGTCACCGACATCGACGAGCAGGCGATCGAGCCCATCCCCGAGGTCGGTGGCAAATGGCAATCCGACTACGCCGCCGGCATCGGCCGCAAGGGCGAGAAATTCGTCGTGATCTTCGATCTCGCCAAGCTGATGGCGCATGACGAGATCCCGGAAGGGCGCGATGCGCCCCGCGCCGCCTGAGTTTGCAAGAGTTAAGCATGGTCAAGCGTATGCCCCCCAATTCGAACCAACGAGATTGACATGAGATTTACCGTCAAAGCCAAGCTTGCCAGCGCCTTCGGCGTCGTCATCCTGCTCTCCATGATCGCCGGCGCGGTCGGCTATGTGAAGCTGTCGGACATGGTCGGCACCACCGAGACTCTGGTTAGCCGCGCGGGCCGCATGGAAAAGGCCGCGGAACTCAAGGAAGGCATCCTGTTTCTGGTGCGCGCCGAAAAGAACTCGATCCTCGCGGCGACCGATGCTGAATACGATCAGTTCGTAGCCGACCTCGCCAAGAATCGCGAAGCGCTCGTCAAGTCCAAGGACGAGATCCACGCCGCCGCCAGCGAAGGCGGCAAGAAACTGATGGAGAGCTTCTCCACGGCGTTTGCCAAGCTGAGCGCCTATCAGGATGAGACGGTCAGGCTCGCGAAGTCCGACAAGCCGAAGGCCCTGGACCGTTCCATGCATGACGGCCGCAAGGTGGTCGCGGACGCGCTGGAAGCAGCCGACGGCTACATCAAGAACGTCAAGAAGAACATGGCGGAGCAGGCCGAGCAGTCCAAGCAGGACGGCGCCCGCGCCGAAATGCTGCTGATGAGTCTGGTCATTGCCTCGCTCCTGATCGCCGCTGTTGCCGCCACCTGGATCGCCCTCAACATCAGCCGCGCGCTGGCACAGGCCGTCGGCCTCGCCGACGCGGTGGCGATCGGCGATCTCAGCCGTAAGATCGAGTCGTCCAGCAATGACGAGATCGGCGATCTCATCAAATCGCTGAATGCGATGACCGTGAACCTGAACGCCACTGCGGCCGTCGCCAACGAGATTGCGCAGGGCAATCTCATGGTTGAGGCCAAGCCGCAGTCGGACAAGGACACGCTGGGCCTTGCCCTCGAGCGCATGGTGGAAAAGCTCCGCCAGATCGTGTCGGAAGCTCTGACGGCGGCGCAGAACGTCTCTGCCGGCAGCCAGGAGCTTTCCGCGAGCGCCGAGCAGCTTTCGCAGGGCGCGACCGAGCAGGCCTCGTCAGCCGAGGAAGCCTCGTCCTCGATGGAGGAGATGGCCTCGAACGTGAAGCAGAACGCCGACAACGCCAACCAGACCGAGAAGATCGCCGCGCAGTCGGCCAAGGACGCGGAGGCCAGCGGCGCAGCCGTCGGACGCGCCGTCAACGCGATGCAGACCATCGCCGAGAAGATTACCATCGTGCAGGAGATCGCGCGCCAGACCGACCTGCTCGCGCTGAACGCGGCGGTCGAAGCCGCGCGCGCCGGCGAGCACGGCAAGGGCTTTGCAGTCGTCGCTTCCGAAGTGCGCAAGCTTGCCGAGCGCAGCCAGGCTGCGGCGGCAGAGATCGGCACGCTCTCGACTGAAACAGTCAAGGTCGCCCAGGAAGCCGGCAATATGCTTGCCAAGCTCGTTCCTGATATCAAGAAGACCGCCGAGCTGGTCGAGGAGATCACCGCTGCCTGCCGCGAGCAGGACGTCGGTTCGGCCCAGATCAACCAGGCGATCCAGCAGCTCGACAAGGTCGGCCAGCAGAACGCCAGCGCTTCCGAGCAGGTGTCCTCGACCTCGGAGGAGCTCGCCTCGCAGGCCGAGCAGCTCCAGTCCACTATCGCTTATTTCCGCATCGAGCAGGGTGGAAAGGGCCGCGCGGCCGCACCGATCGACCGGGCGGTCAATCAGTTGCGCGCCAAGGCGGCCACCATGGCGGCCGTCGAGCGCCCGGCCAGGAAGCCGCCGGCCAAGCCCGCGCGTGCCATGAAGGTTGCGGGCGGCGGTGGCTTCGCCTTCGACATGAACGACGGCGAGGACGATCGGGACGCCGATTTCCAGCGCTAAGGCTCTCTGAGGGATCGGCCCCCACCGGGGGCCGATCTGTGATTGCGTAAACGTGTAGGATTCAAGATGGCCCGGGTGGCCCGACATTCAGTGCAGGCGGCCATCTCGGACCGGGGCCGGCGACCATGATGCCCGCCGTGCAGGACATGGCCGTGCATCTGTCGGACCGCCACTTCCGGACCATTGCCGAATTGATCGAGGGCCAGGTCGGCATCAAGCTGCCGCAAGGCAAGCGGCTGATGCTGGAGGGGCGGCTGCACAAGCGCGTGCGCGCGCTGAACTTCTCCGACCTCAACGAATATGTCGACAACCTGTTCGGGGCGGAGCATTTCGACACCGAGCTCACCCATTTGATCGATGTGGTGACGACCAACAAGACCGACTTCTTCCGCGAGCCCCAGCACTTCACTTTCATGCGGGACGTCGCAATCCCGGCCCTGCTCAAATTGCATGGACGGAAGAACGCGAACCTGAAGATCTGGAGCTCGGCGAGCTCCACCGGCATGGAAGCCTACACGACCGCGATGGTGCTGGACGACATGACGCGGAACGGCTCGCGGTTTCAGTACCGCATCCTCGGGACCGACATCTCGACCGCGGTGCTGCGCCTTGCCAAGACCGCGATCTACACCCGCGACGTTCTCGCGCCGGTGCCGGAGCCCTTCGTGAAGCGATACTTCCTGTCGTCGCGGGACAAGTCGCGCGGCGAGGTGCGGGTGGTGCCGGAATTGCGGCGCATGACGCATTTCATGCGGATGAACCTCATGGATGCGTCCTATCCCGTCGACCGCGACGTCGACATCATCTTTTGCCGCAACGTCCTGATTTATTTCGAGCGCGAGACGCAGCGCAAGGTGATCGAGCAATTGTGCAGCCATTTGCGGCCCGGCGGCTATCTGCTGGTCGGACATTCGGAATCGATGATTCACAGTGCGGTGCCGGGTTTGAAGCAAGTTCAGCCAACCATTTTCAAGGTCTAGCCGGAGCGCAACCAGAATGCCGAGGGAGAAAGTTCGCGTGCTGATCGTGGACGATTCGGCGTCGGTGCGCCAAATCCTTCAGACGATCCTCAATGACGATCCGGACATCGAGGTGATGGGGACCGCGTCCGACCCGTTCGCAGCCGCGCGCCGCCTCCAGAACGAGATCCCCGACGTCATGATCCTCGACATCGAGATGCCGCGCATGGACGGCATGACGTTCCTGCGCAAGATCATGGCGCAACGTCCGATCCCGGTGATCATCTGCTCCTCGCTGACCGAAGAAGGCTCGAACGTGATGTTCGAAGCGTTCGAGGCGGGCGCGGTCGACATCGTGCCGAAGCCGAAGATCGACACGCGGCAGGCGCTGCTCGAATGCTCCACGCGGCTGCGCGAGGCCGTCAAGTCGGCGGCGCGCGCCCGCGTGCGCCCGCGTGCGGAGCGCCGGGTGGTCGAGAAGAAGCTGACGGCCGACGCCATCATCCCGCCGCCGGTGCAGGGCAAGGTCCGGCCGACGACGGAGCGCATCGTGTGCATCGGCGCATCGACGGGCGGCACCGAAGCGCTCAACGACGTCCTCGAGATGCTGCCGCCGCACTGCCCTCCGCTTCTCATCGTTCAGCACATGCCGGCGGGGTTCACCGCGGCGTTTGCAAGACGTCTCGACAGCGTCTGCCAGATCCGGGTCAAGGAGGCCGAGGACGGCGAGCCGGTGCTGCCGGGCAGCGCCTATATTGCCCCGGGCGCCCGTCACATGCTGCTTCAGCGTATCGGGCTGCGCTACCAGATTGCGATCAAGGACGGTCCGCCGGTGTCGCGGCATCGCCCCTCAGTCGACGTGCTGTTCCGCTCGGCGGCCCAGCACGCCGGCGCCAACGCGCTCGGCGTCATCATGACCGGCATGGGCGACGATGGCGCGCGCGGAATGCTGGAGATGCGCAAGCTCGGCGCCTCGACGCGAGCACAGGATGAAGACAGCTGCGTGGTGTTCGGCATGCCCAAGGAAGCCATCGCCCATGGCGGGGTCGAGAAGGTCGTGCCGCTGCACCATATTCCGCGCGAGATCATGCTCTGGTATCAGGCCGGGCACGTCGCGGTGGCAGGTTGATTGCAATGTCCGCCATTCCGGCCACCACGCTCACTGAAGCGACCGCGGCGATCGAGGATGTCTCGTCGCGCATCGAGGATGTCTTTGCGCGCGTCGGTCGGGAGCTCGGTCGCGGCCACATCATCTTCAAGGAGCTGAACCAGGGCCTCGCCACGCTCTCCGAGGAGCTCTCCGGCGCCGAGATCGAGGGCGCCGCGACCGCGCTGCAGGAGATCGCCGCGCGGCTCAGCGAGCTGGCGCAGACGCTGCCGGCCGAGAGCGCACTGCTTGCGACGATCGGCAAGAGTACGGAGGAGGCGTCCTCGCTGCTCAAACCGCTGTTCAAGCACATCGGAATGATCACCATCATCGCGCGCAGCGCGCGGATCGAGGCGGCTTCGCTCGATGGCGACCGTGAAGGCTTTCTCGCCTTTACGCAGGAAGCCTACGATCTCGGCAAGGCCGTGCAGCGCTCGATCGAGGGCTGCGCACGGGACCAGCAACGTCTGTCGGAAGCCGTTGCCACCGCCTCCGGCCGGCAGAAGGAGTTCGAGAGCCGTTACGGGAACCAGCTGGTCTCGGAGAGCGCCGAGCTCGGCGAGGCCTATGGCGGATTGCGCGACCAGCGCAGCAAGAGCAGCCATGTCGCCGATCTCGCCAGCGCCAGCACCAGGAAGATCGCCGAGGCGGTCGGCAGCGCGATCATTTCCTTGCAGGCCGGCGACAGTACGCGCCAGCGTCTCGAGCATGTCTGTCACGGTCTCGGTCTTGCGTCAGGACCTTCACCAAGCCTCGTTCCCGAACCCGTCACGAGCGATGACGGCGCGCGCGCCATCTGCCTGTTGCAGGCCGCCCAGCTGAGGGACGCCCAGCGCGAGTTCGGTGGCGACATCGGCCAGATCGTTCGCGCGCTGGCGGCTATCTTGAATGATGCGGCCAGCGTCGTAGGCCACGGCCGCACCCTGTTCGGCGGTGAGGATGGCGGCTCGTCGTCGTTCCTGACGCGCATCAAGCAGATATTGGCGCATGCCTCGACCCTGATCGCCACCTGCGAGGGCGCCGGCCGTGCGGTCGATGACGCGCTGGCCATTGTCGAGGATACGCTGGCGAAATTTCGCCAGGCGATCGCCGGGCTCGCCGATGCGACCGTCGACATCACCCTGATCGGGATGAATGCCGGTCTCAAGGCAAGCCATCTCGGCAGCCGCGGCAGCGCCTTCGTCGTGATCGCCAACGAGCTCAAGGCGACTGCGGACCAGGTTTCGGCGGGGGCGGGGCGCCTCCGGCCCGTGCTCGACGGTATCGAGCGCTCGGCCAAGGCACTGAAGGAGCTTCGCGTGCAGGGCGATCCCACGCAGCTTGCCAACCTCGAGCCGCAGATCCTCCAGGCGCTGCGCGAGGTCGAGGCCGGCAACGAACGGCTCGACAAGCTGATGAGCCGGCTCGTCGACGAGGGAGCGGAATTCGAGAGCCTGATGAATTCGGCGCAAGGCCTGATGAGCAAGCTCGGCGAAAGCTCCGCGACTTTGCCTGCGGTGGCCGCGCGCCTCGAGACTGCGAGTGCGGTCGCCCGGCGGCCGCAACCGGGTGCGCAGGACGAGGCCATGCTCGACGATCTCTTCGCGCGCTACACGATGGAGCGCGAGCGGGACGTCCACCGGGAGTTCCTGCAAACGCTCGGGCTTGCGTCGGTCGCCGCCACGCGGCGCGTCGAGGCGGTCGAGACCGCCGACGACGGCATAGAATTGTTTTGACGTCGGTGCCGTCGCGTCGCGCGCCGGCGGCAATTCGATGGATCGGGTTTTCGGGGCGTTAACCCTGCCGAAAGCGCTGGCGGTTTGGTCATTGTCGCGCCCCAGAGTTGGTTGCAAATACCCGTCAATTTTCACGCCGAGAAATTCGTATGTTGAGAGACGGCAAATACGCTGCCTGGTTCAGGACGCCGCGCGGCCAGGGCACCGGCGTCGTGGATCTGATCGAGGGCCGGATCTCGGGTAGCGACAGCTTCTTCACCTATGGTGGCTCTTATCGTGTCAATGAGAAGCACTTCTCGGCCGTCTTGACCGTGAACCGGCACACCGATGGTCCGCCGAGCGTGTTCGGGCCGGACGAGGTCGAGGTCGATCTTGCGGGTGTGTGCAATGGCCTGGTCGCGACCTGCTCGGGCACGGCCAAGGAAGCACCCGACGTCAAATTCGAGGCGACGCTGATCTACAGCCAGGAAGATGCGCCTGCCGCCGACGCTCGATGCGCGGTCGTGAAGCTCAATGCCGACAAATTGCCCAAGAATCTCGACAGCCGCTCCCGGCCGCGCCATCCATTTGCGTCGCCCAAGGATACAGCAAAGGATCCCGCGTCTTAGCTTTGCATTGACGCTGTTGTCGCGAAAACCCTTCGTCACCGCATTGCGGCAACCGTGCCTTTAGAGGTGAAATCTAGGTTGAGGTCCATAACAAAAGACGGACAGGGACATGCCTCAAATCTGGATGACATATGACGAACTCGCGACGCTCAACGGCTGTAGTGCTGCCGAAGCCCGGCTTCAGGCGCAGCATCTGTCGCTCGATCGCCGCAAGAGTCGCGACGGTAACACCCGCGTCAAGCTGAACCTCGCCTTGATGGCCCGGTTCTTCGAGACCATTCGCGAAGCCGAATTCGGTCTCGATGATGCGATCGCGGCGTTGCGTGAAACCCATCGGCAGATGTCGGGAGTTCTCGCGACCCAGCAGGAAAGCCTCAGGCGCGGAGTGGCGTAGGTCCGCCGCGCCCTCGGCCGCGCTAAGACGGCGGCCTTGGCAGGAAAGCCAGGATGGTTTGGGCCAGAAGGACGCCGACGGTGCCGCCGGCGGCCTTTTGCAGCACATCGATGAGCCGCGGATCACGATCCGGCGTCACCGCCTGCAAAACCTCGAGACCGACTGCAACGGCCACTACGAACGCGCAAGCCAGTTTGACGCGCCCCGGCAGCAGGAACGACAGCAGGAAGCCCAACAGGCCGTAGGCGCTGAAGCGCTCGATGACGACGACCGAGTAGGCCTCCGCATGGCCCATGAGCGCCGGCCTGCCCGCGAGCTTGGCCAGCGTGGCATAGATGATGAGCGCGAGGCAGATTCCGGCGGCTGCGATGAGATGGTTGCGGCGCATGGCGCCAACATAACCGGTCGGCCCGCTGGTCGCTTTCGAAAGCCAGGAACATCGTTAAGGTTCATAGACCTTCGCGGGCATGAACCGAGGTTCACGAGCGAACGGCAGAGACGGCCCATTTCGGCGGTTGCGCATCTGACGACGTCAAGCGTGGCGATGCAGTCGCGATTTCATGCTGAATTGGCTGGGGGCGTCATCAACTCGCCGGCTCCCCGGTCTTGTGACCCACAATCTCACGGCCACGAACAGGATGTTGATGCCAAGCCAGATCGACATCACGATCAGGAAAGAGCTTGCCATGGCGCCGCCTCCCGCATTCCTTTCGGGAACAATGCGGGGCGCGGTCGAGAGTTCCGGCTTTGCGGAGGGGCAGCCGATCGTCCCTGCCCAAATTCTCGTCATTGACGAGCCGGGCCAGCCGGGTCAGGCACGAAGCCGCGCGCCTGACCGCATGACGAAGTCGTCGGCAGGAGGGCGACGTTCAGCGCCGATTGTAGGACCAGCCCTTGTCGACATCGGTCGGGTAGTGGGCTGCGAAGTACGGATTCTTGAGGCAGTTTCGCGCAGGATCATAGATCCAGTCCGCGCACTCGCGGTAATTCAGAAATCTGCAATCGAAGCCAAAGGCACACCATGGCGCGCCATTCGGAAATCCGAACCGCACGGGGACTTGCGCCGACGCCATCGAGGGCAGAGCCAGGAGCAAAGCTACAGCCAGTGCGCGGGACAACATGATCCATTCCTCCAACAAACGATCGGGCGGACATCGAAGCCCGTCGATGATCAATCTTCATCGCCGGCCAGCTTAACATCCAGGCGCGGAGAGATCGAGTGCGCTGAAGGCGTTCGGGCTGCGTCGATTGGCGGCTTTCCGCTCACCGGTCGATCGGGCAGGCGCGCACGTCCGTGAACTGTCGCGCACGGCCGGCGCGACGGACGCTAGGTCTTCTTGCTGCCCTTGGATTTGAGCGACAGGCCGAGACGCAAGGCCATGCGCTTGATCGCATCGGGCGAGCGACCGAGAAGCTTTGCCGCCTCTTCCAGCGAAGTCGAAGACTTGGCCAACTCCATCAGCCGGCGGTCTTCCTTGAACGACCAGGGCCTGCGCGCCATAACCGAATTCATCCTCTCGTCGACACAACGACAAAGCCGCCAAGCGGACCCATGTTCGCTCGACGGCTTTGCTTGGGTGGGGCCGGGCTTGGGGCAGCCCGGTGTGAAGATGGATATGCGATCCCTCGGCATTCGCAACAAACAACGCGGATTAAGCTAACCGCTCAACCTTACCGCGATGAAATCGGCGCGCGGCGCTCCGTAGTACCACGGTGTTTTTGTGAACCGCGGTCGATCCGCGCGCTCCGACAGCCGCGATCGAGGATGTTCTGTCATCATGTCCGGCTGTCGCGGAGCCCGCGGACGGCCTTCGCCAAGCCCGCTTTCGAAGCCTCGCGGGGACGCCGGCCGGGCTCGCGTCCGGCCTTGCCGGAATCCACGGCGTCGCGGAGATCGTGGCCGAACCGATCCGCCACGAAGCCGGCCTCGTCGCGTACCCGTTGTGCGGAGCTGGGTCGCCGCATCCTCGACTGACGGGCGCCATACCCGGAGACATCATCTTGCAGCGATCACTTGATCTTGCCGCGATCACCTGCGCGCGATTGCAGAATCGTCGTCGCGGCGGCTGCGTCGCGCGGAATCAATTTGAATTGAATCACCGCGCGGTGTCGATCGCAACCGCTCCGAACGAGAAGCGATCCAATCGCGACGACGCGCAAGGTGCAAGCAAATCCCGACAAGCAGCATTGCGCTTCGCTCAGACGACTCGTCACGAGATCGTCGAATTCGTTCGGCTATGTTCGCGCGAACGGCGAAGAACAAATCAAACAATCAGAAGACCGAGATGCTTCAGAGAGCGCGAGCGGCACTTCCCCTCACGAAGATCAGAGAGTGGGCATTCGAAGGCGCATTTTTCAGCGTTGCGCTGATTGCGATGGCGGGCTGGGTGTACTTCATCACGCTGTTGCTGGTGCGGTTGTTCCTCTGGTTCTTCGGCTGAGCGCGCGGCGGACCACTTCGCAAGCACGGTGCTGCCCAAAAAATCTCGGGCGTGGCAAGAAAATCAGCGGCGCTCATCATGATCTCGACACAACTCGAAGATGACACTGGCGCATCGTGTTGGCGATGGCGCGGACGTGTATTCCGATGATTTGCAACCGGCGTGGCACGGTTGTAGGCAGGGGCGTGGATGCAGGGGAGTGGATCATGACGGGAACGCGGGTAGACGCCATCACCAGTTCGACGAACACGGCGCCGCGGCGCTATTTCGTCGATGCGGGGGGCCGGCGTGTCCTGATTGGGCTGACGCCCGAGGAGACGTTCGAGTTCGAGCGGCTCGACAGTGGCCAGGCGCCGGGCCGGGTGCAGGTCGCGTCCGGCGGCCGTGACGTGTGGCCGGATGCCGGTGAGCGGCGCCGGCTCGAGCTCTACGAGAAGCACGAGGGCGCCTGGAGGGCCTGGATGGCGCAAAGCCGCACCGAACGGCGCGAAGGCTTCAATCTTTATTAACCATCCCGGACCCATTTTCTGGTCTGGCGCCTCGAACCGGAAAGTGCACGCATGTTTCAGCTCTTCTTGCGGGCCCGCACCCATAACTTCCTGAAGGACCGTTTCGGGGGAGAGCAGACGTTCCGTGCGCGCTCGCCCGAGCGCGACGCCGAAACCGATCGCACGCGGATCGAAGCCATCATGATCGCGATCGAGGACGCGCTCCATGCGGCGGAGCGGGAGCAATCGGGCCTCAATCGCCGGGTGGAAGACGTGCTGGCGCGTGCGGCCGTGACCTTCGGCAACGGCGATGACGAATATCTCGAGCGCGAGGCGCTCGACAATCACCACCAGGATCTGTTCGACAAGGAGATCCTGAACGGCCAGCGCCGGCTCAAGGAGCTCGGTGCCTCGATCGCGCATTTCAAGTTCCTGAAGGCGGCGATGCTGAGCCGCTTTCCGGAATATCGGCCTCCGGCAAGCTCCACCAATTAGAGTGTGGCGCGCGAGCGCGGGCGGCTAGATCGCGAGCATGCTGTTGCCCTGGATGGACAGCAGCGTCAGATTTCCGGTGGCGTACGCCCCGGTATCGATGTTGGCGCGGTTCTCCAGCAGCTCGGCCTGCCGCACCGGCGTGTGGCCGTGCACGACATACTTGCCGAAACGCCTCTTGCTCTGGAGGAATTCGTCCCTGATCCACAACAGGTCGGATTCGCGCTGTTCGGAGAGCGGAATGCCCGGGCGCACTCCGGCATGGACGAAGAAGAAGTCGCCGCATGTGAATGTCGGCCGCAGCTGGCGCAGGAACGCGATGTGCTCCGGCGGCATCGCGGATGTGAGTTCGCGCACGAGATCGGACTGTTCGTCCTTGCTGAGGCCCGGCGCGGCCGACACGCCATACGACATCAGGGTCTGGAGCCCGCCGAACTGAAACCATTCGGTGGCGCGCGAGGGGTCCTCCAGCACCGAGGTGAAATAGGCCTCGTGATTGCCCTTGAGGAAGACCGTGTTGCGGCGGCGGCTGCGCCTGATCAGGAGGTCGAGGGTGTGGCGCGAGTCCGGTCCGCGATCGATGTAGTCGCCGAGGAAGACCTCGATCGCGCGATAGGGCCGGCTGTTCGCCATGTCCGCATCGATGACGGCAAACATCTGTTCGAGCAGGTGCGCGCAGCCGTGGATGTCGCTGAGCGCATAGATGCGCACGCCGTTCGGTAGCTTCGGCCGGGGCGAATTTCGGGGCGCTGTCGTGGGCATGGGGCCCAACTCTTTCAGAGAGCTTCGCCCGGGATGTCAATATGCTATCGACGGAATCGGGGTGCCAAGAGCCGCTTTTTTCCCGCCTTCTGATGCTGAAGGCTCATCAGAGCTCTGCGAACCGCCGATCCTTGCTGCTTCCAGGCCGACTAGCCGAAGCTCCGGCTGTCGAACGATGGCGCGGCCTTGCCGCGATAGACTGACGCTCGCACGCGGACCAGAGCCGCGCCGCAGAAATAGCCAAACTGGAGCACCGCCGCAAAGACGAGAATCGTAACAACGGTGTGACCCGAATCATGTCCCTGCCAGACCGCGCCCGCGCCGAGGATCGCTGCACCGAGAATGATGGCAGGCGGCAGGATGAAGACTCGGAATCGGCCTCCCAGCAACGATCCGATCAGCAGGCTGAAGACGACGACGGTACTCACGACACAACTCCTCGAATTGGTCACGAGTGTTAATGGCCGCGGGCTAATAACGACTTAAGCGGCATGGTTGAACAGTCGTTCAAATGCGCGCGACGCGCTGCGCGAAAATGACGCGATTTGACAGAAATCGCGGCGCATTGCCCGCATAATTGTCACGTGTGTGACAGCAGTTTGAGCATTCTCTCGATGCGATACTGCGTTGCAGAAAAATCGATTTGATTTTTTCGGTGCACTGCCGCAATGTCGCTTTGTTTAGTTAAGATATACTTCGGCGCACGTCGAAAAATTTCGATCGATTTGCTCGCAATCGTGATTGCGGGTGCGTGACGAGGCAGCGAGGTTCGGATGGCTGTAGCAACTTACGGTTCGGAAAACTATTATTCGGCTATATCGAACCGACGCGGTGCCCTCCAGAGACCCCTCCAGGTGGCTTTGATCGCCGGCGACTTCCTCGCCGTGCTGCTCAGCTATTTCGTCGCGAGCGGTTTGTATCGCGTGCTTGTCGTCGAGCAGGATTCGTCCGTCGGAGCCGGTCTCGTCGTCGGCGCGGTGTTCGTGACCATCGCCTATTTCCAGGGCGTCTACGATCATCACCGCCTGTTGAGCACGGTCTGGCAGCTGCGCAAGGCCCTGGCGGTCTGGCTGATCTCGTTGACCATCCTCGCGGTCGAGGCGTTCCTGCTCAAATCGTCCGCGGATCTGTCGCGCGGAACTACGCTGCTGTTCGCTGCGACCGGCGGCGTTGCCTTGGGCGGGCTCCGCGTGTTGTGGCGCCTGGCCCTGACCTCGAGCTATGCCAAGGGCCGTCTGGTCGATCGCAAGGTCGTGCTGCTCAGCCTCAAGCCGCTCGATTTCACCTCGACCCGCTTCAAGGATCTGCGCAAGCATGGCTTCAACGTCGTGCGGCATTTCGTGCTCGAGCCGTCCGAAGAGGGCGCAGGCTGGGATAGCGAGATTCGCGACATCATTCGTCAGGGCCGGACGGCGGACGTGGAAGAATATCTCCTGGTCATCGACTGGGACGAGATGCCGCTTCTCCAGAAGCTGAGCCAGCATCTGCGCGTCGTTCCCCAGCCGATTCGTCTCCTGCCGGATTTTCCGATCGCGGATCTGGTGTCGCGTCCGTTCCAGCCGGTCAGCGGCACAGTCGCGATTGAGATCCAGCGTGCGCCGCTCAGCGTGTTCGAGCAGGCGCAGAAGCGCTGCCTCGATATCGGCCTTGCCTCGTTCGCCCTGCTGCTGCTGGCGCCGCTGCTGGTGACGGCCGCGATCATGATCAAGCTCGATTCCAGGGGCAACGTGATCTTCAAGCAGTCCCGGCGCGGCTTCAACGGCAAGCAGTTCGAGATCTGGAAGTTCCGTTCCATGACGGTGGCGGAGAACGGTCATGTCGTCACGCAGGCGACGAAGAGCGACGCGCGTGTCACCCGTGTCGGCCGCGTGCTGCGTCGGACCAGCATCGACGAGCTGCCGCAGCTCTGGAACGTTCTTCGCGGCGAGATGTCGCTGGTCGGGCCGCGCCCGCACGCGCTTGCGCATGACAATTACTACGACCAGCTCATCAGCAATTACGTGTACCGGCATCACATGAAGCCGGGCCTGACCGGATGGGCCCAAGTCAACGGCTTCCGTGGCGAGACGCCGACCATCGATCTGATGGAAAAGCGGGTTGAGTATGACGTCTGGTACGTCAGCAACTGGAGCATCTGGCTCGACATCAGGATCATCCTGAAGACCGCGCTGGCGCTGATTCATCAGGAAGCCTACTGAGCCGGACTGAATCTGGCGCGCATTCGTCGCGCTGGATGCCGATCACGTCCGTGCGAGGCGGAGACGGCCTGCATCTTGCAGCACGCGATCTATCGCCCCCCATCGGCCATTGGAGCCACCGAAACGCGGAGCCTTGCAGATTGAGCCATCGCCTTGTCAGGTCAGCCCTCATGCTGTTGCTGCTCGCCGTCGCGGTTGTCGCGTCCTGCGCCGATGCGCTCGCATTGGAATGGGGCGTCGGCGGACCGCCGCAGAAGCGCAGGGATCTCGAGCCGATCTTTCAGCTGATGAAGGCGCGAGGGCTGACGCAATACAGGACTGGCCTCAATCTCACGCAGGATGCCGAGCCGGTCGAAGCGCCGATGTTCCGGAAAACCGTCGCGCTGGCCAAAAGATATTCGATCACGCTTCATCCTCTCATCAACTTCCCCTTCCGCTATGGCGACCGCACAGACAGAGGGCGCTATCCGAAGGGAGATGGGGAAGCCCTCTACAGGCAGGGCTACGATCGGACCTACGCGTTTGTCCGGCAGTTCAGCGCAGATGTCCTCGACTGGGAGCTGGAGAACGAGATCAACCTGCTCGCTCTCGATTCCGACGGGAAGAAGTTGTTCGGGCGCGGGATGACGGCGGCTGACTTCGAAATGCCGGTGATGGAGGACTGGGCCCAGGTGTTGCACGGCGCCTCCGATGCCATCGACCAGATCAATCGCGAGACCGGAAGCCATCTGCGCAAGGTGTTGAACACGACCTCGACGATGCTGGGCTTCCTGGACTTCATGGAGTCCAGGGGCGTGAAATACGACGTGATCTCCTACCACTATTACGAGGTGGCGGGGCAGAATCCGCATCGGCATTGGAATGGACGAAATTTGCCCTTCGACCTGTTCAAGAAGCTCGCGTCCTATCGCCGCCCGGTGACATTCAACGAGGTCAATTGCGGCGAGATCTACAAGCCGGCCTATGGAAACCAGCCTGGCGATGCTCTGACGGAGCAATGCCTGCGGACGTTGCGGGACACCTTCCAATATCTGAAGAACCAGAAAGACGTCGAGATCGAAAGCGTCATGGTCTACGAGCTGTTCGACGAGCCGCAGAAGAAGCCTCCGGAGAACAGGTTTGGGCTGATGTACGAGATCGACAGGCCCAAGGTCGCGCTCTTTCTGCTCTCGGAGTTTGCGGGCGGCCGTCTGTCGGCTGAAGAATTGACAGAGTTGAGAACCAGGGGACTGTAGCTCTCGGTCTCCGTGCAAAGAGAAGAACCAGCAATGTCCCTACTTGGATCCGACCGCCCCAACGCCGAAAAGTCGGGCAGTATTCTAGGCTTCAACGGACTGCGCGGTCTTTCGGTCGTTCTGGTCTATCTCAATCACAAGTGCGGACTGCAGTTCTACTCAGGCAGCGTCGGCGTCTGGATCTTCTTCATCCTGAGCGGGTTCCTCATCATCGGCGAGCTCAACAGGCAGCGCAGCAAGGCCGAGACGGCCGCGTCCCGGCCCGCCGCGGAAATCGTCACCTTCTGGGTGAAGCGCGCGACGCGCATCTTTCCTGCATATTATGCGCTTCTCGCCATCCTGTTCCTGACCCGGGCGTATTTTCAGCACGCGGGGCCCGACCTCGGCTTCCGCTATCACGTCGTGTACCTGTCCAACTACTGGATCGGCAGCGTCATCGGCGGGACCGCAGGTCCCTTCGGCGTGCTCTGGACGCTCTCGGTCGAGCAGCAGTTTTACGTGGTCGCGCCCTTCCTGTTCATCCTGCTTCCCCTGGAGCGCCATTTCGTCACCTGCATGTGCGTCGTCGCGCTCGGGCTGGTCGGCCATTTCCTGATGTATTCGTCGGGCTTCAATCACACCGCCATCCACACCTTGTCGCCCTGGAATTTCAGCCTGATCGCGTTCGGTGGCGCGATCACGATCCTGCATCTGCACAGGCAAGGATGGGCTCCGAACGGAAACGGCACGTTCGCGTTTCTCCTCATTTTGGCGTTCGCGTTGTGCTCGAACGGCGTGATTTACGACGCGCCTTCGTATCTTTTCCCGGTGATCGACACTGCGATCGGGCTTTGCCTAGTCGCCCTGGTGTGGTGGGTTCGCGCCAACCAGGAAAGTGTCGTTGTTCACGCACTGGAGTGGAAGCCGCTCGAGCATCTCGGGAAGATCAGCTACGGCTTCTATCTCGTGCATAACTTCATCCCGAACCCGCTCGGCAAGGCGCTCACGCTCTATGGCGGGATGTCGGTGCCCAACAGCGTGAAGATCAGCGCGGGCGCAGCCATCGGCTTCGTGATCTCCTACGCGGTCGCGCATGTGTCCTGGAAGTACTTCGAGTCGCCGATCCTGCGCAGCCGCCGCGGGCTGACCAAGTTCTTCCTGCAATACCTGCCCGACAGCCCTTCCCAGGGCGTGCCGCGAACCGAACTCAAATAGGCGAGGTGTTTGCGTGGCGCCGAATGTCGCGGACATCGGCGCACACGCCGAGGGCCCCTGCCAACCTCAACGGCTCGTACGAACGCCGTCGCCGTCGGTTGGATAGCAGCGATGGCGGACCCGCAGGCCTTTCTCCGCGACGAAATGCGAGAACAGGTCCCGATCGGCTTCCGGCGCCGCGCAAGTGCGTTCGAGCAGCGCGACGCGCGCCTCCATGCCCGCCGCCTGATAGAGCGTGGCGGCGCTGGGGAACAGGCGGGCCTGGAAGATGTCGGCGAAGTCCTGTGTGGCGTAGTCCTTGAGCTCCGGCGAGACCGCGTTGAAGACGCGAAGAGCCAACGGTGCGCGGATGAGCTGGAGCCAGGCCTCGTGCGGCGCGAAGCGATAGGAAAGATCCAGCAACTCCGCTGTTCGCGGCCCGAAGCCGACCTGGCGGATTTCGGCCCAGTAGCGGCCGAACCAGCCCAGTCCTTCCGTCGGTGCGCACGTCAGCAACGCGAGGCTCGTGGACGCGACGGCGTCTGCGTCGATGTCGATCTGCTTCAGATCGCCTGCGCGGGTCGAGTCGTCGGCGATTGCGAGCTGGAGCAGCAGGAGTTCGCGCAGCGTCTTGGCGCTGCATAGCCGGCGGGCGGACGGCAGATTGTCCCCCACGATCCGCCTCAAGCGATCGGTTTCATAGCGTTCGCCGCGCGCCACGCGGCCGGCGATCTGCGGGACCGCGGGATTGGTCACATCCGGGACAACCGATGCGACCCAGAGCAGCGCGACAGCGGCGAGAGCGATGGTCGAGCCGCGCAGAAGCCAGCGAAACGCGGATCCCGCCGGCTGCTGTGCCGGCGGCTCGGTGCTAGGCGCCCTCGACATAATAGCTGTTGTAGTGCGAGCCCTTGTACGCCTCGATCCGCTTCAGCATCTTCGGATTGGCGCGATTGAGCACGGCGCCCAGGAGCTTCTTCTGGATGCCCTCGGAGCTGGCCATCGATTCCTGGAGCGCATTGCGGCTCGTGCGACCCCACTCGATCACGTAAACCATCGCATCGACGAGGTGGCTGACGGCCTTGGCGTCGGCCACCGGCATCACCGGCGCCAGATCGATGACGATGTACTCATACTCCTCGCGAACCACCGCGAGCAGGTCGGCCATCGACTTCGAGGCAATGACGTCCGCCGAGTTCACCATGCGCGAGGCGACGACGGAGGGCAGGAAGTCAAGCCCGCTCTCCTTGCTGCGCTGGATGTGATAGCCGAACGAGTGCGGATCCTTGAGGGCTTCGACCAGACCGGTCTTGGAATGTGGAGCCAGCGCCCGCGTCAGCGAGCGAGTGTGAAGGTCGCCGTCGATCAGCAGTGTGCGGTGGCCGGTCAACGCGGTCAGATGACCGAAATTGGCGGCGACCGTGGTTTTTCCTTCCTTCGGCAGGGACGACAGGATGCCGATCACCTTGACCTCGCGCGAGAGGCGCGCGACGTCGATCGACACCTTGATGTTCCGCAGCGTCTCCGCAAACCGCGAGAACGGATGCTCGACGACGTAGCTCGATATGTTTGCTTCCGGATGATCCGCCGAGGCTCTCGCCGGGCGAATGTCGGGAAGGACGCCGAGGCATTTCACCCCGAGCTGGTCCTCGACGTCGTTCGGAGACCGCAGTACGTCGCTCATCAGCTCCTTCGTGAAGGCGGCGCCGAAGCCGAAACAGAGGCCGCCGAGCAGGCCGCCGGCCAGCGCCAGCAGCGTCTTGGGCGAGCTCTTCTTGTCGGGCTTGACCGCCGTGCTGATGATGCGCGCTTCGCTGATCGGGAAGCTCTGGTTCTGCGTCGCGTTCTGAAGCTTCTCGAGGAAGTTGTTGTAGAGGTTGCGATAGGTGTCCGCCGCGCTCTCGAGATCGCGCAGCTTAACCTGCGCCTGGCTGGTGCTGCCGGCCTGGGACACGAGATTCTTGAGGTTGTCCTCGAGCGCCGTCTCGCGGCTCTTGGCGATCTCGTACTCGCTGCGATACGCGTCCGCGATACGGCGCACTTCGTCCGCGATGGCCTTGCGCAGCTCGTCCATGCGGTTGGACAGGTTGACGGCCGCCTGGTGGGTCTTGCCGTAGCGGGTCGACCAATCGGCATATTGGGCCGCAAGGTCGAGATACTGGGCGCGCAGGCGGGTGATCACGGTGTTGTTGAGGGCGTCCGTCACCGTCGGCTGGACCAGGTCCTTGTCCAGCAATGCCTCGATCCGGTCGAGACGGGCCTTGGCCTCCGCGGTTGCCGCATGCGCGGCGATGAGCTGAGAGTTGACGTCGGCGAGCTGCTGCTCGCTCATCAGGCCCCGGCTGGTGCCGACGATGTTGTTCTGCGCCTTGAACGTTTGCACGGCGCGGTCGCTCGCTGTCGCTTGCTCACGCAGCTCGGCGCTGCGTTGCTGGAGCCATTCGCCGGCGCGCTTGGTCGACTGATATTTCGCTTCCAGCGCGCCCACGATGTACGCGTCCGCGATGGCGTTCGCGATCTGCGCCGCCTTGTTCGGATCGATCGAGCGGAAGTTCATCGAAAGGACATAGGTCGTCAGCACGCGCTCGACCTTGAGATTCTTCTGAAGCAGCTCGACCGCGCCACGCTCGACGCGCTCCTTGCTCGGAGGGCCATCCGATCCGAACATCGCGATGACCTTGCCGATGACCAGCGGAATCAATCCTGGGTCTGAACCGTTGAACTCCGAATCCTCGGTGAGCTTCAGGCGCCGGACGATCGACAGGAGCAGGTCGTCGGACTGGAGAATCTCGACCTGGCTGTCGACGAAGCCCGGGTCGATCAGCGCGTTGGCGGTTCCGCTGTCCTTGTCCAGCACCTGGGTCTGACGCGTATCCATCAGAATGCGCGCATTTGCCGTGTACATCGGCGTCGCAACGATCAGGTAGACGAGAACGAGCGCGAGCGTACCGGCCACGATGGCGACGATCAGCGGCCATTGGCGACGTACGATGTCCAGAGCGCGCTCGGCGCTAAGCGTCGTGCCACCGACCTCGATGGCATATCTCGGACGTTGCGGAAACTGGTCTCGTGGCTGAAACATCTCTGGGAATCTTGAGGTTGTCACTCAGGGAGGGGAACGGGCTTGAACGGGTCGGCGAGTTCGGTCTTCCATTCACCCGACATCAGGCCGGCGCCCTGGCTCGAGCCTGCCGGCTGGTTATTGGCTGTAGATGGGGCAGGGCTCCCCGAAGCGGGCGCGACCGCCGTATCCTGATCCGCGAAATATCCCTTGAGCACGGAGCCGTCGTGCAGCTTGGCGACGAATTCGCTGATCCTGCGCGCGACGTCGGGTTTGGTCGCGACGCAGCGCTCCTCGGCACGGTGAAGCCCGGCGCCGATTGCGATGCGATCGGCCTGGCTCGCCTCGCGCAACATGTCCCGGACCGGCTCGAGCGCCGCGATGTCGGTCACCAGCAGCCCGGTTAGCCGTCCCGAAAGCTTGTCCCTGTCGTTCTTCGACTGCCGCAACAGAACCGAGGGATCTGAGACGAAGGCACTGATCGCGGCCGATGGGGCGCGTTCGCCGCGATCGACGCATTGCGCATGCGCCGGCGTTGCAAACGCTGCGAACAGCGCAACGGCGACGGCAATCGGCGAAGCCCGGAGAGGACCACGCAACAAGCTATCGAGTTTGAGGAGGATCGCGCTCATATCTCGTTGCGAACTATGGATGGCGTATCGATTTAGACCGTAGGTCCTTGATGGCCCAAAACTATGTCAAATTCTTGTGCGGCGCAAAATATAACCCAGCGCGGACCGAATTGCCATCCTCCGCACCGCGATTCAACATCAACGAAGCTGCTGCTGCGATCAGACGCAGATTCAGCAAATGATTGCATCAAGGTCGCATGCCTTAAGCACGATTCTTAGGCAAACGCCATGGTCAAGACAAAGGCGCGAGGGAATGGTCCAGGGACCATCTCCTCGCGCCTGTCGATTGGGGGCGGGTAGAGTGGAACGTCGCGCGATCTATTGGACGGTTCGCAGCATCGCGAGACGCATGGCGCGCAGGCGCTCGCCATGCTCGCCGATCGCGACCCAGAATTGCGGGTTGCCGCCGGACTGCATCGAGATCCACTCATAGTCCGCCGCGTTCCAGGGGCGCACCGAAGCGGAAAGATTGTCGAGAACGAAGTCTCCGTCGGCGAGACGCGCGACCAGTACAAGGTGGCCCCTGCCGCCCGTCAGGACAACTGCAAGTCGCAGCGCCGATCTGGGCCAGCCCATCTCGATCAGCTGATGGCGCTTGGTGACCGCGTAGTCGTTGCAATCGCCGGCGGACGGCGCAAGCGTCCAGCGCGCCACCATCGGATTGGTGGATTTCTGCATCGGAGTGATGGACGCGTTGACCGAACTGTTGACCTCGCGCAGCATGCTCATTGCCCGCTCGCCCGAAGGCAGGGTCCGTTCGGCGGTGTCGGCGGCGCATTCGGCGTCGTAGTTCATGCAGAACTTGACGAATTGCAGCGGCGCGAGCGCATTGTCGTACTCGCTGATGAATGCGCGCTTTGCCTGGTTCTGTGAACCGTCGTTCAGCGTGTCGGCCTTGGCTGCCGCACCGGCCGTCGCGACCCCGATCGCAACCAGCGATTTGATAATCCAGCTCATGACATCCCCATTTCGCGTTTTCTTTTTGACGCTACGGGTATCTCACAAACGATTTGAGCTTTGGTTCCGCGGAAATTTACAATTGTAGCGAAATTGGCCGGTTTTGAGACCGGCCGGGCAGGGGTGGTTAATCCGCTGTCAACGCGGCGGTTCCAGTCGTCAACGCGACGGGCTTACGGAGGTCAGAACCGCGGTCGACGTCGCTGCAAACAGCGTTTGCGTCTGCGACTGGGCGCTGCCGCCGCTCTGATTCAGCACGACGGGCACGGTCGAGGTTGCCGCGCCACCGCGCGCCTCCGCGGCGGTCGAGCCCGGTCCGCCTCCGGCAGTGGTTTCGCCCGTCGGATCGGCGCCCGCCGTCACTTCGGTGGCGATATCGCCGGTGATGCTGGTGAACGACTGGATCAGATCGGGATTGTCTGTCTTGAGAACCGCCTGCTGGATCAGCTGGGCAACCTGAGGCTGCGTCAGCACGCAGGTGGAAGCCGCAGTGCCGAGTCCGGCGCCGATGGCGCGGCTCTGATCCGCGCTGCTGGCCTTCGCTAATGAGGCGATGCCCTCGACGGTCTCGGGACGTGCGGTCAAAAGGTCGCGGACAGCCGATGCGAGACCGCCCTGGCCGTCCTTGAACTGATCGAGCAGGCCTCCGGGATTGGCCAGAAAGTCGGTGGCGCGCTCCGCCGAAACGATTCCGGTGTTGGCGACACAGCCTGCACTGACGCCGGTCGCAGCAAATGCAGTCGGCGACCAACCAAATAATGTTAGTGCTCCGACAACCACAGCGAAGCGCTTACCAGAATTCCAACTCATTGCCCTGCCCATTTCCATTCTTTTTACTTTAACTCGATTTGCGCAGATTTGCCACGTTCTTTTCGCAATTGTGACGGCAGCGATTGCGCGAGGCCACATCCGACGATAGCCGCGAAAAACACGCCATATCCTGGGATTTGCAGTGAAAAATCGATGCAGCTATGTGATACGCCCAATACGGCGACGCTCGCGCCGATGACGGGTATGTAGCGATCGCGCTTCCTGCGCAAGCTTCCGGTAAGCAAATGGTAAAAGTACCAGAGGCTGACGAGCGCGATCACGGCAAAGGCGGGAATGCCCAATTCGACGGCAATTTCCACCGGCGTGCTGTGGGCACGATCCCAGATGCCGAGACTGCCGAGCACTGCGGGCCTGTAGGCGGGAAAAACAGCCTCGAAATTGCCGAGCCCGATTCCGAGCAGCTGATGATCGGCGATGATCCCCAATGAGGCCTGATAGGCTGCAATCCTCTGGGGATCGATCAGCCCATGTTCGACGATTCGCCCTGCGACGAGGCCGCCGACGAGTTGCAGGAGCACGAGCCCTGCAGCCGCCGAGCCGCCAAGGACCAGCCATTTCCGCGATCTGCCGAGTTCGAGCGGCACGAGATAGAGGATGATGGCCAGCACGAATGTGCCGACCGACAGCAGAAGGCCCGCGCGCGATCCGGTCATGGCAAGCGCAATCGTGCAGATCGCGAAGCCCGCGCCAAGCGCCACCGGCGTGGAGAGCATCTGCTCCAGCTGCGCTCGCCAATCCGGTTGCTCCGGCGGCCCGCTCTCCTGGCGGTGCATGGTGCGCAGGAGCGGCACCAGAAACAGCAGGGCGCAGGTGCCCCAGAACGTCGCCGCCGTGTTTCGGTTGACAAACGTTCCCGTGACGAAGCCGAGATAGGCTTCCTTCTGCCGGAATAGGACCACGTCAGGCGCGATCAGCTCCGCCAGGATTCCGTAGAGTGCATACAGGCACCCGGCCCATGCCAGTATTCGTAGCAGTGAACGGGCAGCTCTCGCATCGCTTGCAAGAATCACCGCGCGCGTGAAGGCGAGTGACAGCAGCAGGACCGACCCGAACGCCAGCCACGGTCCGCGTGCGGTCATAGAAAGGCGGTCAGGCAGGGCAAGACCGAACGACCGTCGCGGCAGTTCCCAGATGGTTGCGGATTGTGCAGGAGGGCCGCTCCACATTTGCAACGTGACGATGACGCCCACTGTCGCGACGGTCACTGCCGCCGGAATCAGCAGCATGGCGTTGCGACGGCTCACCGCTGAGAGATCGGCGGTCAGCAGGCTGCAAACGAGCAGAAAATTCCAGAAGCAAATCCACGCGAGGTCGAGGGATCCGAGCGGAAGTGGCGCCAGCACAAACACGGCTGCGGCGAAAAATCGCGATATCGCGCCCAAAGGCCCCTCTGTCGTTCTGCTCAGCGCCGACGGAGCTATCAGAACCTCGCATGAGATCAAGTTAATGCGAGCTGGCGTGTTGACCGTCATTCGCACGATTGCACGGAATGCGGCGGAGGTTCGCGCGCGCAGCCCTGATCTGTTCCAAACGCAATGCCCGTTGCCTCACGAAAGCTGAATTGAAGTTTATGAGCACGTTGCCGAAGCCGGAGCACAGATGTGTCCGGCTTCTTGCTGCCGCATCTTGTGTGCAGTGTCCGGCGCCGGAGATCGGCGGTTCGGCTCTTTTCAGTTGAATAAACCACCCGGTGGAGGCATTATATTGCACCGCAGCATTTCGCTTTGGTCGAATCGTAGAGCGTCTTTCAAGTGCTAGCTCATCAAACGAAGGCGCACTACGTTCCACTGGACAGCGTCCGCGGCCTCGCAGCCCTCTGCGTGGTCGTCCATCACTTCGTCGGATCGGATCCGCTCGCCGCTGCGCTGCCTCACCGCGCCTGGATCGACGTCGCGTTCTTTCACAATTCCTGGCTCTTCGTCGATTTGTTCTTCGTGCTGAGCGGCATCGTGATCTCGATGAGCTACGTTCAGTCGGAATTCAGCGAGTTCGACTTCCGAACGTTTACCCTGCGTCGGATCGCACGCATCTATCCGCTGCACATCGTCATGCTGTTCGCGTTTCTGGCGTTCCGCCTGATGCGGCTATCGCTGACCGAAATGGGCCTGCTGCACTTCTCCACCAACGAATCGGCGGATCTCCAGGTTAACAACGTGTACTCGTTCGTCGCGAACGTGTTTTTGCTCCATGCCATGGGCGTGCTCGACTATCTGAGCTGGAACGGCCCGAGCTGGAGCATCAGCGCCGAATTCTACACCTACATTGTATTCGCCGGCGTCGTCGTCCTGGCGCAGCGCCTCGGCTACATCAGGCTCGTCTATGTCCTCAGTGCCGTGCTGGCCGTCCTGGGCGCGGCGCTCATCATCTTCGTGCTCAAGAATGAAACGCTTGATTTCCAGACCAACGGCTTCACCCGATGCTTTCTGGGTTTCTTCATCGGCGTGCTCACGCTTCGCTTCGTCACCGGGAGAGGCCGCGCGGTGAGCCCTCTCGTTCAGTCGGTTTGCCAGATTGGACTGGCCGCCGTTGCCGTCGTGCTGGTCTGTGTCGTCGGCTTCGATGAACGGCTCAGCTTCGTCGCGCCGGTCGTTTTCGCCGCTCTGCTGGGCTCGCTGATGGCGTTTCCCGAGCGGCTCCTGCCGAAGCTGTTGTCTGTTCGACCCCTGGTGTGGTTGGGCAAGCGCTCCTATTCGATCTACATGGTGCACGCCCTCGTCCTCGTTCTCATCCAGTACTTCGCGCGGGGCGTGGGGCCGGCGCGTCTGCAGATGGTGGACAATCTTCTTCCCGGACTGGCGGCGTCGCTGCTGCTGGCCGTCTTCGTCGTGGCCGTGCTTGCGCTTTCCAACTTCACCTATCTCCGGGTCGAGATGCCCGGTTCGCGGTTCGTGCTTCGGCTGTTCAGCCGCCGTGCCGTTCCCTCTGTTGCCGCGGCGGAGTGAGGCGCGATGTCCAGCAGCTCTTCGGCTCTCCCGAGTTCGGACTGGCGCATCGTCGATCCGGTGCGGATGCCTCTGCATCATCAGCAGGAAGGCAGTGCATTCTTCAATCTCGAGGCGATCGCACTCCTGCTTTATTTCTACCGCGACGCGCTCGCAGGCGCGCTGCGCTATTATCTGGCGGTCCTCAAGATCAGTCCGCTGTGGTTCCTGCCCGACATTTTTGCCCTGGTCTGCATTTTCGCCTTCGTGCAGCGCTACATCCTGATGGGACGGAACCTCGTCGCCATCCTCACGCTGTTCTACATCTGCTTTGCGCTCTACCTCGGATATGTGTTCCTGGGTTATTTCAGCGGCATGATGTCGTCGTTCAAGATGATCGCGCCGGTGTTCGTCGGCTTCTGCTTCTGCGGGCGTAATTTCGGCGATTACGATCGACTACAGCGCTGGCTTCACCCGATCTTCTACCTGACGATCGTCGGGATCATATTGTCGTCTCGCTTCCAGATGCCGTGGGTGGGCTATGCCTACGAGACTTTCGGCACGACGCGGCAGGCGACGCGGCTGTGGTGGTCGGCTTCCGAGACACGCCTGGCGGGACTGGCTGCCGACAGCACGATGGCCGCGTTCTTCGTGTTCATTTCCTTTGTGATCATCTCGGTGCGCCGAAGCCTGCCGTGGTGCCTGTTCTGGACGCCCATCGGTCTGTACGCCATCAAATTGACCACAAACAAGACGTCGCTCGGCGTGATGGTGATCTACGTTCTTTGCCTGATCATCGTTCGTCTCGTTCCCGAGCGCGAGAAGTTTCCCATGCTGCGGCGGATGGCGCTTCTTTCGTTCCTGTCGATCCTGGTGCCGGCGGTGCTGATCGCCTTGTTCTCCGGCAACGGCCTCGTCAGCATGTCGCGCGGCCTGTTCAGCCTGCAGGACCGCGTCAACAACAGCTGGCAGCTGCCGTTCGTCTACATGGCCGATCTCATGCCGGTCGGCTTCTTCGTCGGCTGCGGCCTCGGTTGCTTCAACTATCCGCAGCTGCTGTTCTCGAACAAGCTCAGCTATTACGTCCCGGTGGATAATTTCTACCTCGGCACCTACCTGATGTTCGGGCCGATCTTCGTGGTGTTCATGATCCTGGTCATCCTCGCGGTCGCAAGGACCAGGGACATCTACAAGCTGTCTTTCGCGGTCGCCATGAACCTCTTCACCATCACTGTCTTGGCCTATGGCCCGGCAAGCGGTCTGATCATGCTGGGCGTGGCCTTCAGCGAGGTCTTTGCGCGGGAGAAGGATGACAGGACCGCCTCGAGTGCGGCACCGCTCGCGCCTGACGTCGAGGATCTGGTTTCGCGGCCGGCATGATCGCCATGGTGCTTCATGCAATGAACTGCGGCGCGCAGCGCGGGCTCCGGTCCGTTACCTTCTTTCATCTTGAGATCGGATCGTGGTGGTGAGCGGAGACAGCAGGAATTTCGTAGAGGCGATACAGGGGCTGCGTGGTGTCGCGGCGCTCAGCGTGCTGATCGTGCACCTCCAGGACATGCCGCTTCTGGCGGGCTTCCTGCCCCCCATCTGGCCGTGGCTTGAAGCGACGGTCAACATGGGCGGGCACGGCGTCGAGCTGTTCTTCATGATCAGCGGCTTCCTGATTCCGGCGAGCCTCATGCGCCATCGCAGCGTCGGGAAATTCTTTCTCGATCGCGCCCTGCGTATCCTTCCCGTGTTCGTGATCCTGCACCTGATCCTGTTCACGGCAGGGCCCCTGGTTGGCTACAAGTTCTTCAAGGGGATCGATCTGCCGACATATCTCAAGCTGTTCCTTGTCAATCTGGCGTTCCTGCCGGACGCACTGGGATTGCCTATCGGCCAGCAGAACGCCTGGACCCTGAGCTACGAATGGGCGTTCTACATCCTGTTCGCGCTGGTCTTCGTGACGGTGGTGCGGCGGAAGAACTGGCTTCTGGCGGCGCCCTTTATCCTGCTCGGTCTCGCGGGCATCGCCTTTCGGCCGATCGCCGCGTTCTTCCTTGTCGGATTGCTGTTCAGTCTCGTCAGCCTGCGGATCCGCGTCGTCGGCTGGCCCGGGTTGCTGGCCGGCATCCTTTGCGGGGCCGCGATGTACGTGTCGATCGAATATGTGCATCCGCTGGTCGGCTTGCTCCCGGGGGCGCTGCTGTTTGGAATGGTCCTTGCTCCAGACTCCGGTGTTGCCGTTGCTCTGAGCGGCAAATTCCTCCAGTTCCTTGGAAAGATCAGCTATAGCCTCTATTTGGTCCATCCTTTTGCGCTATTCCCGTTGCAGGTGATCGGAGTGAAGCTGGCCGCGCACGGAGTCAATCTCTGGCTCCTCTGGGCTGGATTTGCAGGTCTTGGCTTAATTGCCGCGCTGATAGCGGGTACGGTCAGTTACGAGCTGATCGAAGTGCGACTGCGCCGTTTGCTGGATCCGGCGCTGCGAGGACTGTTTTTCGGAGTGCGTCGTGAAGCCCGTTATGTCGCCTGAGCGCATGCGCTCGCCATCGTTTCAGCCGGATCACATGCGGGTAACGTCATGATCATCAAGAATCTGCTCTCGATGTCGAGCGTGAACGTCGTGAAGTCGGCGGTTCAGTTCCTCATCACGCTGCTGATCACCTATTTCGTGACGCCGACGGAATTCGGGCTCGTGGCGTTTTCGCTGCCGTTCATCGCCTTCATCTCCATGCTGACCGACCTCGGGCTGTCGAGCGCGATGATCCAGAGGACGTCGCTCACGAAGGAGGAGGCCGGTGCGGCGACGACGCTGATGGTCGCGATCGGGATCGGCTGTGCATTGGTGCTGGCCGCCGCATCGAAGCCGCTCGGAGCCGCCGTCGACATGCAGGGACTGCCGGCCGTGCTGGCCGCGCTCTCCGGTTCGGTCGTCTTGTCCATTTCCGCGATGGGACCGCGTGCGGTTCTGGAGCGCTCGCTGCAATATCAAACGATCGCCCTGATCGAAGCCGGGGCCGCGATGGCGTCCGCGACGGTGGGCGTGGTCGGCGCCCTGCTCGGGTGGGGGATCTGGGCGTTGATCGCGTACTATGTCCTGATGCAGGCGGTGCGCGCCGTCGCGTTCTATGTGAACACCAGACGCCACATTCATCTGAACTTCAAATGGCGCGGCGTCGCCCTGATGCTGTCGTTCGGCGGCTGGGTGCTGGCCTCGAACGTCCTCAACTTCACTGCCAGAAACGTCGGCAATCTCCTGATCGGCGCCAAGTTGGGCGCGGCGGCGGTCGGCCTGTTCGGTCTCGCCTTCCAGTTCATGACGCTTCCGCTGATGATTCTCTCCTGGCCGGGCGGAGGGGTTCTCATGGCCACCTTGAGCCGGATGAGCGGCGAGCGGGAACAGGACCGGCGCAAGGCGGCAATTTGCGCGGTGCTCGGCATGACGGCGATGATCACGTTCCCGGCGATGATCTATCTGACCTTCGGGCTGAAATATCCCGTTGCGACATTCCTTTCGCCGCATTGGCAGGAGGTGCTGCCGCTGATCGCCATTCTCGCGCCCGCGGGTGCCGCGCAGTCGATTGCGGCCTATGCCGGCCCGATCCTGCTGGCCCACAACCAGGCGCGGCTCCAGTTTTGGGTGAGCAGCGCCAATAGCGCCAGCATGATTCTTGCTTTTGTCGTCGCACTGCCGTTCGGACTCACGGCCGTCGCCGTGGTGTACCTCGTCGTGTCGATCCTGGTTTGCGCTTTCATGCTGATGATCGGAGCCCGCAACTGCGGGGTTCCCTATGCGTCGTTGTTCGGTTCCCTGATGCCCGCCACCGTGGGGACGTCCCTGGGGACGTTGTGCGCGCTCGTGGCGACGAAGGGCGAGGTCGCAAGTCTGTCGCATTGGCTGATCGCGACGGCCGTTTATGCGGTCGTCGTGCTTTGCAGCTACGTGATATTCAGGCGTCGTATCTGGAACAGCATGCAGTCGCTGCTCGGCGGATCGGTTCCGCCGATGCAGGCAAATCTTCCCTCGGCAGGTTAGTAGA
Source organism: Bradyrhizobium diazoefficiens USDA 110 (assembly GCF_000011365.1). Lineage (GTDB taxonomy): Bacteria > Pseudomonadota > Alphaproteobacteria > Rhizobiales > Xanthobacteraceae > Bradyrhizobium > Bradyrhizobium diazoefficiens. Next base: position 2,577,441 of record NC_004463.1, read on the forward strand.
GATCGGTTGATGTCTTCAGGAGAGGGAATGGACGACAAGTCCCAGCCGGGAATTCCGTGGCGCGAGGACCTGATGGCAAACACCGGCAGGTCCGGCGTTGGAGCCGCTATCGTCGCCTTGCTGACGAGCCCGGGCTTTGCCGTGATCACGACGTGGCGGATCGCCAAGATGCTGCGCTTCCGGACGCGCTGGGGTCATCAGATCACCTGGCTGCTCGTGAGGGCGCTGATGCGGCGAGGCTGCTACATCTCGGTTCTCGCAGAAATCGGACCGGGACTGATCCTGCCGCATCCGACCGGAGTCGTGGTCGGCGAGGGGGCGCGGATCGGCCGTTCCGTGATGCTGTATCACAACGTCACGCTTGGCCGGCGCGCCTGGGATGAGCCGGGTTGTCCGACCATCGGGGACGATGCCGTCATCTATACCGGTGCCGTAATCGTCGGCCCCATTTCGATTGGCGCAGGAGCAAACGTCGCCGCCAACGCGGTTGTGACGCGTGACGTTCCGCCGCGTTCCGTCGCTGCGGGAGCACCTGCGCGGGTCGTGCGCTCGGAAGCACCCGATCGGATGCGCGCTTAAAGCAGCAAGGCGGGGCCCAGGGCCCTGCTGGTTATCGGGGCATTGCGCTCGAAAGAGGCCTCTTGTTCAACACCTGCTTTTCGGGCGGTTCAGTGTTGTTCGGAACCGTCACCCGTTCCGCGCTGCTCGTTTGTTCGCGGACCGGCGAACCGTCCTACGCATGGGCCTGAGCAGGTTCCGTTGGTTCGAGCGATGTCGCGGTCGCCCATGATGCGACAAGCGGCAAATTGCATAGATTCCGGCCATCATCGTGACGTCCTTCTAATCGGCCTTGGCGGCAAAGCGGTCACAATTCTGATTGCTGGCTATGTATAGTTGTGTCGGGAAACGTCTAATCATGTAACCGAGGGCCAGCCGATGTCGTCGATCATTACCGATTTTTCGCAAGTCTATCCCTATCTCGACGGCTCGAAGTTCAAAGACACCATCGTCGTGCAGTATCGGGGCGACGGCGACGTCAGATACAGATGCGACGTCCTGGTGGACATCTGTCGGGGCAAGCGGGTCTTGCATGTCGGGTGCTGTGACCATCTGCCGCTCATCAAGCGCAAGATCGACAACCGGGATTGGCTGCACGGCCTGATTACGGAATGTTCCGAATACACCGTCGGCGTCGATATCGATGCGGACGCGGTGCGGGAAGCGTCACGAGTTTCCGGCCTCGACAACATGGTCGCGGGAGACGTGACGTCGGGTCAAAAGATCGAAGCAATATCCGGCCGGAAGTTCGACATCGCCGTGTTCGGCGAAGTCGTCGAGCACATTCCCAACCCGGTCTCGTTCCTGTCGCGCTTCAGGGAGAACTACGGCGACGTCGTCGACCAGATCGTGATCACCGTTCCGAACGCCTTCAGGGGCGGCAACATCAAGGGTATCCTGAAGAACGTCGAGACGATCAACAGCGATCACCGGTTCTTCTTCACGCCCTATACGATCGCCAAGGTCGCAATCGATGCCGGGTATGCGCCGGTCGAGGTGAAGATGGCGACCTTCATGCGCGCCGGAATGCTGAAGTCGCTGCTGCTGCGGCAGCTTCCGCTGCTCGCAGAGGACATCATCTTCATCGGTGCGGCCACGCGGCCGCACTGACGTCGTTTCATCCGTTCATCCGTGTTCCGCCATCGGGCCGGCAGGCGTACCTGCCGGCCCGATGCGTCGTCAGACGAACAGGAAGTTGCCGTGATCGAGCGTCGCCGAATTCACATTCTTCAGCAGGATGGAATCGGCCGAGGTGAGCTGGATCAGCGTGTCGGAGCCCGATTGCGAAATCTGGAGGTGGCTGTAGTCGGCCACCAGTGATTTCAGGATTTCGATCGTGTCGTGGTTGGACGCGGTTCCGGCGTGGAAGCTCTTGATCTGGTCGTTGCCGCCGTCGAACATGACGGTAGTCGTGCCCGGTGCGGAGGAGAAGACGTCGTTGCCGGTGCCGCCGGCCAGCGTCAGTCCCGCAGTCACGGCCGTGACGGTGTGGGTGCCGTCGGTGTTGAGGACGTCGATCGAGAGCAGCGAGCCGCTGGTATTGTAGCTGTCGTGTTCGACGGCGCCCGGCAGGCCGGAGACCTTGAACTTGAAGACATCCGTCGTTCCGTCGGCGTTGTTGAGGGTCTCGGTCGTCTTGACCCCGGTAGAGTCGTAGACATCGGTGACCTTGCTGCCGTCCGACTTGATGACTTGCGTGTAGTCGAGCGTGCCGTCTGCGTGCGAACGGATCAGCGACGTCATCTTGCCCGCAGCGTCGATGTGCTGCTGCTCCGTGACGTAGCTCTTGCCGGTGATGTTGTAGATCGTGTTGTCGTGCGAGCCGTCGGTGTTGTTGGCATAAACCGCGGTCTTGACGCCCGACGTGTACACCGTCGTCGAGTTCGAGCCGTCTTTGTTCAGCACGTAGTCGCTGGTCAGGCTGCCGCTGCTGTCGAACAGCTTCGTCTCCTTGGAGCCGTCGGCGTTGACGACGTAGATCGAAGCGTTCAACCCGTTCGCGTAGTTCGTGGTCGTGACGTCGCCGCCCGCTGTCTTGTGGATCTCCTGGCTCAGGGCTCCCGACGAATCATAATTGTCCGTCGTGGTCGAGCCATCGGTTGAGTTGAGGATCTCGCTGGTCTTGTGGCCGGTGCTGTCATAGAGGTCGGTGACCTTGCTGCCGTCGCTGTTGATCACCTGCTTGTAGGCGAGCGTGTCATCGGCATGGAGGCGGGTCAGGGTCGTGAGCGTGCCGGCCGCGGTGAGGTGCTGGATCTCGGTCGTGTAGCTCTGGCCCGTGATGTTGTAGAAGGAGTTGTCATGGCTGCCGTCAACATTGGTGACATAGAGCTTGGTCTTGACGCCGGCCGAATAGACCGTGTTCGAGGACGAGCCATCCTTGTTCTGGACCAGGTCGCTGGCGATCTTTCCGCTGGAATCGTACAGCTTGGTGTCCTTTGACCCGTCGGCGTTGACGACGTAGACCGACGCCAGCAGCGAGCCATTGTAGTTGGTCGTGGTGGTGTTGCCGGAACTCGTCGTGACGATCTCCTGTTTCAGTGCTCCGGACGCCGCGTCATAGATGTCGGTCGTCGTGGCCGACGACGTGACGGTGACGACGGAGATCTTGTGACCCGTGGAGTCGTACTGGGTCGTGACCTTGCTGCCGTCGCTGTTCAGCACCTGGCTATAGGCCATCGTGCCGTCGGCGTGGGTGCGGCTGACCAGCAGCAGCTTTCCGCTCGGGTCGATGTGGTCGTGCTCGGTCGTGTAGGACTGGCCGGTGATGTTGTAATAGTAGTTGTCGCGGCTGCCGTCGGCGTTGGTGACGTAGGCCTTGGTCTTGACACCGGCCGTGTAGACCGTGTTCGAGGACGAGCCGTCCGTGTTCTGAACCAGGTCCCCCGAGATGATGCCGTTGGAGTCGTAGAGCTTCGATTCCTTCGAGCCGTCGGCGTTCACCACGTAGACCGATACCAGCAGCGAGCCGTTATAGTTGGTCGTTGTCACGTTGCCGGAGGTCGTCTGCACGACCGTCTGCTTGAGGACGCCGGCGGTGGTGTAGAAATCGGTCGTGGTGGCCGTCGACGTCGTGGTGACGACCGAGGTCTTGTGACCCGTGGAGTCGTACTGGGTCGTAACCTTGCTGCCGTCGCTGTTGAACACCTGGCTGTAGGCCATGGTGCCGTCGGCATGGGTCCGGCTGACCGACAGCAGCTTGCCGCTTGCGTCGAGATGATCGTGCTCGCTGGTGTAGGACTGGCCGGTGATGTTGTAATAATAGTTGTCGAGGCTGCCGTCGGCGTTGGTGACGTAGGTCTTGGTCTTGACACCGGCCGTGTACAGTGTGTTCGAGGACGAGCCATCAGCATTCTGGATCAGGTCGCTCGCGATGATGCCTTGGGCGTCGTACAATTTCGACTCTTTTGACCCGTCGGCGTTGACGACGTAGACCGACACCAGCAACGAGCCGTTGTAGTTCGTCGTGGTGACGTTGCCGGAGGTCGTCTGCACGACCGTCTGCTTGAGGACGCCGGCCGTGGTGTAGAAATCGGTCGTGGTCGCCGACGCCGTGACGGTGATCACCGAGGTCTTGTGGCCCGTGGAGTCGTACTGGGTCGTGACCTTGCTGCCGTCGCTGTTGTAGACTTGGCTGTAGGCCATGGAGCCGTCGGCATGCGTGCGGACGACGGACAGCAGTCTTCCGCTCGCGTCGAGCTGGTCGTGCTCGGTCGTGTAGGACTGGCCGGTGATGTTGTAATAGTAGTTGTCGTGAGTGCGGTCGGCATTGGTGACATAGACCTTGGTCTTGACGCCGGCCGTGTAGAGCGTGTTCGAGGACGATCCGTCCTTGTTCTGGACGAGGTCCGCGATCAGATTGCCGCTTGCATCGTAGGTCTTGGTGTCCTTGTCGCCGATCGGCGAGACCGTGACGTCACGCACCATCTTCCCGTCGGTATAGGCGATGTTCTCCGACGAGCCGTCGGTATTGAGCGTGACCTTGCTGGTGATGACGCCGTTCGTGAAGTTGGACGTGCTGGTCGATACAAGCCTTGCCGAGGAGTCGTAGACCCTGGTCACGCTCCAGGTATCGGTCGAGTTGGTGACGGAGAACTGGTAGCCGCCCTGGATCGCCGCCAGCGCGTTGGTATAGTGCGAGATCATGTACTCCATGGTCGCGATCGAGGCGACCGGAAGCACGTGCGTGTCGGTGAGCGTGATGGTCTGAAGCGAGGTCGAGGCGTTCAGCTCGGACATCTGCGACACGATGTCCTCGGCGGTTCCGCTGACGTCGGTCACGGCGGGCGGTGTCGTGCCGCCTCCTGTCGGAGCGTCGATCTCGATGATCAGGGGATGATCCGTGATCGGAACCACGATCTGGCTGACGTCGGTGTAGGTGGCGATCGGCGAACTGCCCTTCAGCGGGTCGTAAACGTTGATCAGATGGTGGACGCTGCCGAGGTTCACCGTGACCGAACTGGTTGGGTTCGAGATCTCGGTGTCGGTGGCGTCGTTCCAGATCTTGGGTTCCGCCCAGACCACCAACTCGTAGGCGCCGTTGCTCTTGCCGAGAACCATGCTGTTCCCGGACGCCGGCAGACCGTCGAGCGTGTAGTTCAGCGAAGCCGTCGGCGTGTGGCCGCCGGTGCCGTCGTCAGCCAGGATTGTCGTCAGATTGTGGATCGCGGTCGCCGCCAGCTTCGGGGTTCCGTCGCCGTTGAACAGGCCCCAGTGCGATTCCGGATCGGTGGGGTCGTTGCTCGCCGAAGCGTCGAGCAGCTGATAGAGATAGGTGGTGCTGACGCCGTCCTTGTAGGCGTCGACCAGCGTGTTCAGGATCGACTTGGCCTGCACGTTTTCGCTGGCGCCAACATAAGGTGTATCGCTCTTGGTCGTATAGCCGGTTTCCGTGATGACGACGGGATCGCCGGGTGTGATCGACGTCGCGTTGCCGAGCAGAGCCTGGAGGGCTGCCGCGGGGGTCAGGCTGGTGCTGACATAGGCGTGGGAGTTGGCGTAGTCGGTCGCTCCCGACATATCTCCAAGTTTGGCGTAGTCGGTCGTGTCGTTGTAGCCCAGTGACAGATTGTAGACGGGGATGTCCTTGAGCGCGGCGTCGGCCTTGATTGCGTTATAGTAGGCCGCCTGGAACTGTGCCGCGGCGGAAACGCTGGAGCTGCCGTTGTAGCTGAAGCCCTGGATGTTCGCCTCGTTGAGGCCTTCCAGCGCGATGACGCTGCCGGGATGACTGGCCGCAAACTCCTTGACGGACTCGAGATAGGCTTGGAGCGCTGCGGTTCCGCCTTCTGGAACACCCGACGGAACCACGAGATCGAATTTGTATCCGTCCTTCGCGAGTCCTTCGACGATCGGTTGCGCCTCGGGGCTCGTGGCGAGTCCGCCGCGCAGTTTGGTCACCCCGAGATATTTGAGGTCGTCCTCTACGAGGGCGAGGTTGTCGTAGGCGCCCCACGAATAACCGACATGGACATTGACGCCGATGGAACTGATGAAGGTGCTCGCCGACAGGATCGTTTGATCTGGTGATGCGGTGGTCATCGGTATTTCAGAGCCTTTTCTGGAACGCGAGAGTTCGTTGCCGCCTGTGTCCGTCGTATCGGCCAATCTCTGTTTTTCGAGTTGGTGAGATCGGTAAAAATGGAAGCACCCCGGAGATTCTCTCGCCGAGACTTTCCTGCGCGACGCTCACAGCGCACGAATCTGCTTAGACTGAGCTTCATCTGTGAAGACCACGCTAATGTGCTTGCAGCATGACGTCGCGATGGCGATGCAACGACGATGTTCGAGCGATGTTGTGCCGATGCCTAATCGCAACGCATTTGCTTCTCGTGCGGGCAGATTTGTTTCCAATGTCTTGCGTCAAGCGCTGTTAGGAGTCGTAGAAACACGGATCAAGCGTCGAATGTGACACTTGGTCTTGCGCCGAAGTCGACTGGAGCCTTCCAAATTTTCCCGAGAAGCTGGCAAGCAGTGCCACGGCACTTTCGCACGCAATTTTTTTTCTTCTCTCCTGGTGTTGTGGTGGTCGCGTCGATGTCGATGAAATTTTCGTCTGCCTTCCGAACGGGCAGGGGGTGATCTTCACTGGCATTGAAGCGGGAGGTCGAACGAACGACACGATCGGACGGGCGCGCGTCGCGGAGGCGGGGCGAATATCGAGGATGTGCAACCTGGCGTTGCTTTCGCGATCCGCGTGGCAGGCTCACCCCGACCGAGGCGGCGGGGGCGCGTGAAGGCAACGTCGAGCGATGCGGCCATGCCGGGCGGAGTGTCGCAGATCCGCAACGTCAATATGTTAGGCGCGCAAAGCTATGGCGGGCAAACCGCTGGCACGGCACGAATTTTGCCGCTAAGCACTGGTTAAAGTCTCGTTGATCGAACGGAGTAGAAGGCCATTCCTATGCAGGATCCCATGTCGGGCGCCCCGAATGTCATGTTTCTGGTTGAGGTCGTGAATTGCAATGACGGGATTGCATCCTATTGCGAGACCTTGGCCACGGGGCTGCACGCCCGCGGCGTGCAGATCCACCTGGTCTCCGGCATCGTGCGGTCGGACGAGAAGTCCGAATACAAGCGCCAGAAGCTGGCGGCGGCGGTCAAGCAGTGGCACGTCGTTCCCGGACTTCGCAAGCTGCCCTCGCTGTCGATCTTCATGCAGCTCTGGAAGCTGATTCGGGAGAACGACATCACCGTGATCAACGTCCATGGGCTCGGCATGCTGATGTGGGGCAGGCTGCTCTCCCTGCTCACCGGCGCGCGCTGCGTCGCGACCTATCACCCCTCGGCGCTCGGGAACATCGAGAAGGTGCAGAATGCGCCGCAATCGACTTTCAGCCCGGTCCAGATCCTGTTCTTCAATCTTTTCTTTCCGCACACCCTCATCCTGATGTCGGAGGAATCGCTCCGGCATCTCAGGCGCTACGTCTTGTTCGGCAAGAACCGGATCGCCAAGGTGTATGGCGGCGTCGATACGGTGCATTTTCGGCCGCCGTCGGATGCCGAGCGCCGCGATGCGCGCGCGAAATTCGGGGTTGCCGAGGGTGAGTTCATGTGCCTGCTGGCGGCCCGTCTCGCCTGGGTGAAGGGCCATGATTTGCTCATCAAGGCGGCGCGCAGGATCCGCGACAGCGCCAGTCCTTCGCCCATCGACATCAAATGCTACTTCGTCGGCAGCGGCGGCGCCGAGCGCGAGAAGGAAATCAAGTCGTTTGCCTTCGCCGACGAGAAGGACAAGGACACGTTCAAGTTCCTCGGGTTCATGGGCGACGTCCGCGAAATCCTCTGGGCCGCCGATGTGTTCGCGCTGCCGAGCCGGTTCGAAGGATTCCCGCTCGGCGTCGCCGAGGCCATGGCGACGGGGCTGGTCCCGGTGCGGACCCCGGCAGGGGGCGCTTCGGATCAGATCATCGACGGCCAGACCGGCTTCATCGTGCCGTTCGAAGACGTCGACGCGCTCGTGGGGGCGCTCGAGAAGTTGGCCGATCCCGCGTTGCGCGCCGCGCTGTCGCGCAATGCTCTTGCGCGCGCCCAGCAATATTTCGGTGTCGGGCCGATGGTTGACCAGACCCTCAGGATCTACGGTTTGGCGGGCGATGCCAGCGGGAATCCGCTGGCCCATCCGATGCAGGCCTAGTTCGAACTGCGTGCCGAGGCCAGCAGATCGCCTCGCCACGTCACCAGGACGACGGCGAGCCCGGCGAAGGCGATCTTTCCCGCGAGCCAGAGCAGAGAGGCCGACGGAGCTGCCGCGAGCATGGCGATCGCGGCGGCCGCGACGGTTGCCTCCACGATCAGCAGCGCCCGCGGCGCAGCGCGGAACCGGATCAACGGGCCGCTGGCGAAGAGGATGATGAGTGCGGTGGCCAATGCCGCACTCGCGATTTGTCCGGCGACCGATATGTGCAGCAAGGCGCCGATCGAAGCGGCCGCCGATACCAGCACCAGCTGGCACGCCGCGACGACCACCAGCCTGGTGGCCGATTTGGTCAGATGCGGCACCACTGCGAGCGTGGCCTGAAGGTGAATGTGGAGGAAGTAGAAGACCGCCGCGATCGGCGCTGCGTTGAGAAAATCGACCAGCAGATCGGCCGGGACGAACAGATGCGCCGCATCGGGCAGAAGGCCGATCAGCCCCCCCAGCATCACGATCGTCGCGCAGAGGATGAAGTCGAGCATGCGGGCGGTTGCTCTGCGCGCCTCTCCGTCGACGTCGCGCTCGAACTGCACGACGACATTGGGGTAGCTGACGGTGTGAATGGCGGTCACCAGAACGGAGAACGGCCGCTGCAGGAGGTCGATCGCCATCGAAAAACCGGCGGCTCCCGTCGACGTCCGTCCGAGTGTGGCGATCACGATCAGGCGCAAGGTGACGGGGACGGAGAGATGGATGACGGAGGCGGCCGCGGCCATGATGCCGTATCGGCAGAAATTGCGCCAATCCGTCAGCAGGGCGTGTCGCGACGCCCGCTGTAGCGAGGTGCGATGCACGATCAGGCTCACCAGAAGCGCCGCGCCGTAGCCCGCGGCGATGCCGCACAGCGTCGCCGCCGCGGTGCCGTAGAGCAGCGCCGCCGTGACGGCGCCGGCCAGGAGCACGCTGGCGCGCAGGATCAGGAGGACGGATGCGGTCGCCAGCCGATCGGACACGCGCACGATCATGAAGTACAGGTCGGTGGCGCCCTGTAGCACGGCCATCGCCAGCGCGAGGGCGACGACGCTTGTCTCGAGCGTGCCCACCAGCCCCGCCACGCTGCCGACGAGCAGCAGAACCAGCGCGCTGAGCAGTCCCGCGCTGAACAGCGAGAATCGCAGACGCGCCGCCTCTTCTCCGGAAGCGGCGGCCAGGAAGCGAACGCCGGCCAGTTGCAGCCATTCGAACACGAAGACGCAGAACAACTGGCTCGCCGCCAGTGCCAGCGAAAACGAGGTGTATTGGGCTGGCGAGAGGATATGGCTGACGGCGAAGATCAGAATGATCGCGGACGCACTCTGGTAGATGTAGCTGCCGAATGCGAGCAGGCTGATCATTTCTGGCTACGCGTGAAGGAAAACATGGCGGGATGATTGAAGGCCGTCGGTGGCATCTGCGTCCGCCCCCATTACGTGCGAGGCATGCCGCGGCCGCGCATGAGCTGGTCGTAGACGTTGCGATAGCCGGTGACCACGTCGTCAAAGGCCCATTTGTTGATGCCGGATTTCAATCGTCCGCTCATCTCCACGATCTGCTGGGGAGCCTCGACGATCGCCGAAATGCTCTTGGCGATCGAGTCCGGATCGGGAGACGTCAGCCAGCCGGTCAGGCCCGGCTTGATCGCCTCCTGGATGCCGCCGAACGGCGTGCCGAGCAGGGGCTTGCAGGCGGCCTGGGCATCGGCGACGACGAGCGGACTTGGATCTTCCCAGACCGAGGGGACGACCACGACGTTCACCTGTTCGTAAAACTCCTTCGGCTGCACGAAGCCGAGAAACTCGATCCGCGCATTGGGGGCGAGCCCCTTGATCTGCTTGCGCTGGCTCTCGGAGGCATGACCCGCGATGACGAGCCGGATCCGCTCCGGCGGGATCGTCGCGATGGCGCGAACCAGATTGTAGATGCCTTTTTCTTCGGTCAGTCGCCCGATGAATCCGAATGTGACGGTGCCGTCGAGCATCGCCGTCTCTTCGCTGCCGACGTCGGCCGTCGAGGCGTTTCGAATGACGATCTTCAGCGGTGTCTGCGTGAAGAGACCGAGCCCGGTATGGATGTCGAGAATGCGCTGGCTGACGCCGACGACGGCGTCCAGATGTCGCGTCGCCCCGCGGCGGCGAAAGGTCAGGATCTGGCAGCTCATGCAGCTTGCCTTGCAGGCGTGTCCGTCCGAGAAGCGCGAGCAGCGGGGGCAGGTGAGATAGTAGTCGTGAAGCGTGTGCAGGACCGGAATGCCCAGTTCCGCCGCGGTTCGCCACACCGCCGTCGTCAGGCCGGAGAGATTGTTGGAATGCAGGATGTCCGGTTTGAATGCCTTGATCCTGGCGGCGACGAGCTCCGACATCTGCTGCCAGTCCTCGATCGCGTGCCAGATGCCGCGCACGGGCGCGCTGTGCTGCTTGGCGAAGGGAAAGTAGATGTTGTGCACGGCCGCCGAGTGCACGTCGATGCCGTTGCAGGTCTCCATCTGCTGGTTCGGTGTGGAGGCAGCACGTATCACTTCCACGCTGTCGTTCTGGCCGACCAACGTCTCGGCGAGGCGACGGACGAAAGTTTCCGCGCCACCGACCACCTTCGGAGCCAACGGCGTCGGATAGAGGGATGACGTGATAAGGATCTTCATCGAAAAGGTCTGTCCAGCTATCCTGCCAAATGGCTTCGTGAAATCTCCGTTTCGGCCTATTGCCGGCTCGTTCGACTGTTATTCAAATAGACGTCCAAATATTGACCTGTCACTGAATCGGCAGAGAACCTCTCGGCAAACCCGGGCTGCGGAGGCCGGGCGAGCTTCCAGCGTGATCTCTCGTTGACGGCCTTCAGCATCAGTTCTCCCAGTCGCTTATGATCGTTGGGCTCGTAGGACCCAACCATGTTGGAAAACCCCGCGATCTCGGGAATCCCTCCTGCTGTGGAGCAAATAGTTGCCCGGCCGGCGTTGATGCTTTCGATCAACGTCCGGGGCAGCGGCTCCGGCCAGACCGAACTCACCAGGCATACGTCGATGCTGGCATAGAATTCGGCCGCCTTTGCAAAGCCAAGCCATTCGACGTTCCTCCCGCTGCGGCTTTTGAGCCCCCGGACGTAATCCTCAAGCCCCTTTCCGGCAATTTTCAGTTGCCATCCCTGGTCGGGGAGCTGCTCGGCGGCTTTTAGTACCACTTCGATACCTTTTTCCGCCTCGAGCCGGCCGATGAACCCGAATATCAGGTCATCCGAGCTCGAGGGAGGTGAGGGTACTACGGAGCTTGGATCGGCGATGTTGAAGATGACCCTGCCATCGGTGCCCGGGAAGTATTTCAGCCTGGTATGCTGGTCGAGCACGAACTGGCTGTTCGAGACCACCGCATCGACCATGCGCGAGGCCAGCAGATAGGGAGACGTCATGGCCGCGCAGAGGGTGCAGCGCTGCGCACATGTCGCGTCTCCGCGAAACAACGTCGAGCGTTTGCAGAGCAGGGAATAGTCGCGCAAGGTGTGCACGATCCGGATGTTGCGCCGCCTGGCTTCCGCCCACAACGAGACCGAAAATCCGGTGAGGTTGTTGGTGTGGACGACCTCGGGTTTTTCGAGATCGAGAATCTCGGCGAAGCGCGCCGCGGACTTGCGATTCCACGTGTCCTGGAGATGCCACTTCAGGCGCTGGACCGAGGAGGGCTTCCTGTCGTTGCCGAACGGCCAGTAGTCGTTGTCCAGCGGCACCCGGTAGATGCGCACGCCCCTGAGCTCGTTGACGGTGCGATCCCGCTTGTTCTGAAGGCAGACCACGGCAACCTGGTGGCCGCGCTGAACCAGCGCCTCCGCGAGCAGCGACACAGACACTTCGGCGCCGCCGATGATTTCGGGCGGATAGAGCGTGTTAACGATCAGTATCTTCAAGGATAGCCCCGGATTGCGCAGTCCGCCGCAGCGTCAGTTCGATGGCCGAATCTCGAAATCCGGCACGGCCGTGCCCTTGACACTGACAAGCAGGGGCGTCGTCGATAACGCCGTCCAGGCGCCGGCGGCAGGGCCCGGTGCTTGCTGACATACATAGCTGATCTCGGCATTCGGTTCCGCATTTTTTAATCGAACTTCGAAGCGCTTCGACGGATTCTCCGACCAGAGCGCCACTTTCGTCTCGGATCCGCTGTCGCTGCGGATCTGCACGACGCCCGGCATCGGCGTGGTTCGCGCCGCCTTCAGGCTCGTGCGGATGAAGGCCCAGCTTTCGCGAATGGAACACACCGCGGGCTTCGGCGAATTGTCGAAATGATAGATGCCGAAATTGTCCTCGAGTTCGCCGGGCTTCGTCCCGCTGTCCTTGAGCTCGTAGAGCCATATCCCCTTGAGCCAGGGACCCGCGGTCGATGACCAGAGGATGATCTGCGCCATGTTGTCGGCCGAGAGCTGCTCGTTCACGCCGCATTTCGCGGTCGGGGTCGGCCAGCCCGTTTCGGTCAGGTAGATCGGATAGTTCGGATTGCCGGTCGCCTGTGCGACGCGTTGATGAAAATTTTCCAACCGCTCGATCGCCTCAGCCGCGGTGCGCCCGGCCGGCGGCAGGCAATGGTTGTAGATGTGAATGGACATGCCGTCGGCGATGCGAGGCAGGTCGGTCTTCAGCAGGGCGTCGGTCCATTTCCAGCCCGGATCGTCGCCGAGTGCGCCCACCACGAAGGGCGCAGAAGGCGCCGCCTGCTTGACCGCCGGCTGCACCAAACGGGCAAGCGTCACGTAATTTTCGACCGTGAATTGCGGCTCTGCGCGCGCTCGGAGATTGTACTCGTTCCACAATTCGAAGACGGGCTGCCGCGCTGCGACCGCTTGCGCGGCCGCCGCAGCATAGGTGACGAATCTCTGGCGCGCTTCGTCGGTCGTCGGCGGATCGGAGTTCGGGACGAGGTGATGGCCGGCTCCGAGGATGAGCAGAGGAATTCCGACGCCGGACCTGATCTGGGTCTCGAGGCGGCCGTTCAGGGCGTTGAAGCCGAGCCGCTTGCCGGGCAACTCGAAATCCGACCAGGGGAAGTCGTCCCGGAACGCGGTGACCCCGAGCTCCTTCATCTGCTTGATGGCCGTCGCAGGTACGTAACCGCGAGCGCTGGTGACGCCGCCCAGGCCCTGGTGCGTACCGACGCCCAGCAGGAAACGTTGGTCGAGCGGTTGCGCGGTCTGCGCGTTCGCAGGATATGAGAGGCCGGTCGCGGCGCAGAGACCGCACATCAGCATCCGGAAACGACGCAAGGCTCGTTTCCTCTTTGGCTCCGTCACGCTCGTATCCACTCCTGCTCGCGTCAACTCGACAAGGCTAATCCTCTTCTGTGGCCCGAATTGGGTGAGGCGACCTTGTCCGCGCGCCCCCACGGAGCGCGCCGAGTTGGGCTATTTGGAGTTCACGATCACCGTGCTGATGTTGTCCGCATTCGTGGTCGCCGCGTTCAGCGGGTTCATCAGCTTGACGAATTCGGTCGACGGCGATTCCGCCACCGAAATCACGTCATGATCGCGCATCCTGAACGTATCCGCCTGGAACCAGCCGTCGGGCTTGCTCATGTCGAACTTGTAGACGGCGGGGATCGTCTTGGTCGGGAACTGGGATACTTCGACCCCGATACGCTCCAGGAGCGGCTTCGGCTCGAAACGGTAGACGTAGATGGACTTGGAATCCGCACGGTTGCCGTCGAGGCCGCCCGCCTTCGCGATGGCTTCAGCCAGCGACATGTTGTCGTTCTCGAACGAGAAGCGGCGATTGTTGGTGCCGCCGATCGATCCCGGCGACGGCGTCGAACCGAACACCATGTAGACGCGCGGAATGCGGGTCAGGAAGACGACGTCGCCCGGCGCGAGCAGGACGTCCTCGCCGGGGTGGTGCACCACGGTCGACATCGACTCATTGTAGGTGCGGCCCTCGCGCTTGATCGTGATCGTACTCTCGTAGGAAGGGTATTTCGGGCCGCCGGCGCGCGCGATCGCGCCCATCAGGCGAATGCCGCCGGGGTCGACCGGAAAGCGGAGCGGCGAGTTGACCTCGCCGAGCACGCTGATCTGGTTGCCGCGCTGCTCGGCCACGCTCACGACCGCCTGCGGATCGATGGCGCGGTCCTTGAGGCGCTCGCGGATGATGTTCGACACGGCGCGCGGCGTCAGCCCGGCGACCTTGATCGATCCGGCGTAGGGAATGTTGATGTTGCCGGACTGGTCGACCTGCTGACGCGGAATGTCGACGAAGTTACCCGGCCGGACGCCCGCTTCGCGCGGAATGAACAGGCCGCCCGCCTGCGCTTCGTACACGGTTACGGTGACGATGTCGCCGATGCCGATCGTGACGTCGCGATAATTGCCGCCGGGAAGACGCGAGAACACCATCCCGGAGGAATCGGTGAAGGCGTTGGTCGCCTGAACGATCGCCGGATTGACCGGCATCAGGGCATAGGCGAGCGGTGCGGTCGGCTCGGTGACCAGCGCAGCGTTGGTCTGCGTGGCAACGGCATCCGGAGAGTCCAGAGGGATGAAGCCCGCGCAACCCGCCAGCGAGATGCCGACAGCAGCCAGCGCCAGGATTCGACTAATCCCGAAATCAAAAGAAAAACGTTCGGTCTTAGCCACCACCATTCCCTCGTACTCATTTAAAATCGGAATCACCGTACCAACCATCGTGCGGGTGAGTCACTGCTGCCTCTTCGACTTTATGGTAAAGCACTTATGGCTGTGACCTTATTGCAACTTGTGAACCGAGATACACGTCGGAATCGCTGTGCAAAATTTGTGCGCGACGTACTCTTTTATAAGCAGTTCGCAAACTAGACATACACGTGTCCGATCGATGTCACGATTGAGGCCGCGGCTGAACTAGTGAGCTGCGGCGCGGAGATGGAATTGCATCGTCGCGAGATGAGATCGCCTAAACTTCAAGTCTTGGATCCGATTTTGAGTGACTCTGCGTTGTGTTTTCGTCGTCCTGCGGCGGGCACGGAGCCTGAGCGGACGCCCTCGCCGGGTGATCGCACCGATATTTCTGCGGCGGGATTCCACCTCCGTTAACGCTTAGATTCGGAAGCTGGCCGCGCGCTGGCGTCCGTAAGGTCTTCCTAATCCTGATCCGCCTAGTTGTCGGTCAAACCAAAAGGGAAGGCGAAGACAATGTTGCACACCGGATCACTGCTGTTCGCAGCCGGCTTTCTCACCTGCGCGATGATGGTCGCCTCCGCAATTGCTTGGTCGTTCTCCGACAACCGTGTGAGTGACGGCGAGTTCGCGCAGGGCGATGCCCGCCGGATGGCTTGATCGCACGGCCGCTACGACCGAAGATTGTTCGGGAAGTCGGATTGCAGCTTCGCCTGCTGCCCGGATTCGCTTGTCCGCACGTGCAGGACGTCGGCATAGACCTGGCTCAGGGTGCGGTGTGTCTGCTCGATGTCGTAGAGGCGGCTGAAGCGCTCATATCCGGCCCGGCCGACCGCAGGCAGGTCCAGCCGGCTTGCGCGCTGAAAACCTTCAACCAGCTTTTCCGCCGAGACCTCGTCGCACAGCACACCCGTCGCATTGTCTTCGACGATTTCCGGCAGGGCGCCGATGCGGAAGGCGATGATCGGCTTGGCCGCCCGCATGGCCTCGATCGCCACCAGGCCAAACGCCTCCCAGCGTGACGGAATTGCGACCATGTCGGCCTGGTCGAGCTCGGCCTCGATCTGGTTGCGGTTCATCCAGCCCAGGAAGGAAACGTTGGCCGGCAGATCGCTTTGGCGGAATTTGCTGACGACCGACGCGCCGATCAGGCGCACATCCAGCGTGTTTCCGAGCGCGCGGGCCGCCTCGATGAGGAGATCATACCCCTTCTGGCGGTCGAGGCGTCCGATGAAGAGGACCTTGATCTTCTCCGATCGCCACGGCGCTGCGCGCGTGTCGAGCACGGGCCGCTGCTTGGAAATCCCGTTGTGCACAAGAACGAGGCGGTTCGCCGCGATCCCGACCTGCATCGCATCGGTCCGCTCGCTTTCCGAGATGCACACGATGCGGTGGGTGAATTTCGACAGCACGAGCTCGGTGAACTTCGTGACTTCGCGGCTGAGGCGGCCGGTCTCGCGGCCGAAGGCCCATCCGTGCGGGCAATAGACGATGCGTGAACGCCGATAGGTCAGCCAGAGCACCGGGCGCACTACGAGCCCGGCGAAGGACGAGTGAAGATGGATGACGTCGGGCCGAAACTCCCGGACCGCACGCATGGTCGCAGACAGCATGCGAAACAGGCCGACCGCGTTGCGGCCGTCGCGCGGAAACGTGGTGATGGCATCATCCTCGATGTTCACCAGATCGCTGCGATGATCGGACGGGACGACATAGTTGACGTTGCCGCGCCCGAAGCTCGCGCATTGATGCGGATGCAGCTCGTTGAGGTAGGTCGCGATGCCGCCTCTGACCGTTTCGGCGACATGCAGGACTTTCAGGCCGCTGGACAACGGTCATTCCTTTCTTGGCTTGCAGGCGCCGGATATTGCAGGCGCGCGTCTAACGTCTCGAAGCAGCAATATTTGGGCCGCGTCATTGTGTCTGACGGCTGGATGCGGCGTGGGGAGCGGGTTTGGCGAGGAATTCGAGCATCGCTGCGGCGGACTTGGCCCAGGAATATGTCGCCAGTCGCCTCTGCTGCTTCTCCTGTTCCGCCGGCGAGATCCGGCCGAGTGCAATTCTTTCGTGCATTCGTGCCGAAAGCTCGCCCGCGTTGAGGGGGTCGAAATAAACGGCCGCGTCGTCGCAAGTTTCGCGCACGGCTGCGGCCGAACTCGCGATCACCGGGCAGGCGAAGTACATCGCCTCCAGGGGAGGTATGCCGAAGCCCTCGTAGAGGCTGGGAAAAACGAACGCGGCAGCTCGAGCGAACAGCGCCGCGATCTCCTCGTCCTTGAGGCGCCCGGCGACGACGACGCCGGTTCTCGATTCCATGGCGTTGCCGCCAAAGACCTTGCTGTTGTCGCCTCCGACCACGACCAGCGGAAAATCCGCGCGGCCAAGCCGCTCGGCGGCGCGAATGGCGGTGTCGACATTCTTGTTCTTCGTCATCGAGCCGACGAAGAGGAAGAACCCGTAGGGCGCAAGATGCAGCTTTTCGATGATCGAGAAATCGGGCACGACGGTGGCGAAGTGCTCTGCGCTGTTGGGGATGACGGGGATCGACGCAGGATCAAGCGACAGCGCCTCGGCAAGTTCGTTGCGCGAAAATGTGGAAACTGTTGCGATCGTTGCTGTGCGTGCCAGCAAATGGCCGAGCGTCCGATGCAGGGCGAGGTAGCGCCAGCTGAAGAAGTCCGGACGTTTGAAAACCTGCGCATCGTGAATCACGACCAGGTGGTCGCGATGAAGCACGGGGCCGGAATTGGCGAGGCTGATGAGGCGCGTGCCGGCGGCCGCGCGTGCCAGATCGATCTGGTCCCACGCGTGCCCCTGCAACGATCCGACCTGCCTGACGTTGATACGGCGAAGACCGGGGAGCGGCTGCGCGTTCAGCGGCGACAGCACTTGCCACTCTGCGTCCAGGAGTTGTCGCGGAGCCTCTCCGCTCGCCAGCAAACGGTCCATCGCCTTGACGATTTCGGCGGCATAGCGCTGCACGCCGGTTAGCGACTGTGACAGGAACCTGCCATTGATGGAGAGTTTCAAAGCCGATCTTTTTCTTCGTGAGTGTCTTGTTTTTCGTGGGTGTCTTACGGTGGGTATCCTGCGCGAACGTTGCCTCAAGACTGAGCATTCGCGCCGAATATACGATCTATGCGGTGTAACACATGTGGAGCTATCGTCCGAGCATCCTCGCAGGCGGATAGCATGCGAGGATGCATGGCGCCATCATGTTTCCTACACATTTCGATGCGCTTACATGAGCGCCTGATTTGACGATTGTCGTGATCGTCCGAACCTTGCCTCTCATGTCCTGGTCTGGCATTGCATTCGCGGAATCAACGAGGTGACAAATTTGCGGCCAGTGATCGTTACCGGTGCTGCCGGCTTTATCGGAATGCACGTTTGTGAACGGCTGTTGGCGCGTGGCGAGCAGGTCGTTGGCATCGATGCGCTCACTCCGTATTATGATCCCGCGCTGAAACGTGCACGCCTTGCAACGCTCGAGCACCGTCCGGGGTTCAGCTTCCACGAGATCGATCTTGCGGACTTCGCCGCGGTGACGCGCGTTTTCGACGAGGTCTCGCCCGATCGCGTCGTGCATCTGGCGGCGCAACCCGGCGTGCGTGCGTCGATCGACGATCCCATCACCAGCATCCGCGCCAATTGCGACGGCTTCGTCACCGTGCTCGAGGCCGGGCGGCGCCATGGTGTGGCGCATCTCGTCTACGCTTCGTCGAGCTCCGTCTACGGCGCCAACCGCACCCTGCCGTATTCGACCGAGCATTCGGTGAACCATCCGGTCAGCCTTTACGCCGCGAGCAAGAAGGCCAACGAATTGATGGCGCACACCTACGCGCATGTTCACAAGCTGCCGGTGACCGGTCTGCGCTTCTTCACCGTCTACGGTCCGTGGGGCCGGCCCGACATGGCCGCCTGGCTGTTCACGCGCGCGATCTTCGCCAATGAGCCAATCAAGATCTTCAATAATGGCGACATGTGGCGCGACTTCACCTATGTCGACGACATCGTCGAGGGCGTCATCCGCACCCTCGACCGGCCCGCGACGCCGAATCCCGCGTGGAACGCGGAAGCGCCGGAAAACTCGACGAGCTATGCGCCGTATCGCGTCTACAACATCGGCAACAACCGGTCGGTCAATCTGATCGAGTTCGTCGAGACGCTGGAGAAGATCATCGGCAAGCCGGCGATCCGCAAGCTGCTGCCGATGCAGGCCGGCGACGTCCTGGAGACGCGCGCCGACATTTCCGCGCTCCAGCGCGACGTCGGTTTCGCGCCTTCGACGCCGCTTGCGGAGGGTCTCGGCCGCTTCGTCGAGTGGTATCGAAAGTACCACGGCGTGTAACCCCGCGATCGCGCCAACACCGTGTTCCGCATCCGGACCGATGGTTAAGTGCAGCGCACCGGTCGCATATGTCGACTGCACATGCGGCGCGTTTTGGGAAATGTCCGCCGTTGCCCCGCGCAAGGCGGTGAAGGTTTGTTCGACAGGTGATGCAGGCTGCCCTAATGTTGGGCGTGCGGTCGGATAGAGAATTGGTCTAGGGTGTTCAGTGGAGCATCCGTCTTCAACGGAAAGAGTCTTTCATGCGAATCGCGATGATCGGAACGGGCTATGTGGGACTGGTGTCCGGGGCCTGCTTTGCGGATTTCGGTCACGACGTCACCTGCGTCGACAAGGACGAGAAGAAGATCGCGGCGCTCCATCGCGGCGAGATCCCGATCTACGAGCCCGGGCTCGACGAGCTGGTCGCGACCAACGTCAAGGCCAAGCGGCTCGACTTCACCACCGACCTGTCGAAGCCGGTCGCGGACGCCGATGCCGTCTTCATCGCGGTCGGCACGCCGTCGCGCCGCGGTGACGGCCACGCCGATCTGTCCTACGTCTACGCCGCCGCGAAAGAGATCGCGCAGTCGCTGTCGGGCTTCACCGTCGTGGTGACCAAGTCGACCGTGCCGGTCGGCACCGGCGACGAGGTCGAGCGCATCATCCGCGAAACCAATCCCAACGCCGACGTCGTCGTCGCCTCCAACCCCGAATTCCTGCGCGAGGGCGCGGCGATCCGCGACTTCAAGTTCCCGGACCGCGTCGTGGTCGGCACCTCCGACGAGCGCGCCCGCAAGGTGATGGGCGACATCTATCGCCCGCTGTCGCTGAACCAGGCGCCGCTGATGTTCACGGCGCGCCGCACCGCCGAGATGATCAAATACGCTGCCAACGCGTTCCTCGCGACCAAGATCACCTTCATCAACGAGATCGCGGACCTTTCCGAAAAGGTCGGGGCCAACGTGCAGGAGGTCGCGCGCGGCATTGGCCTGGACAACCGCATCGGCACCAAGTTCCTGCATGCAGGTCCCGGCTTCGGCGGCTCGTGCTTCCCGAAGGACACCAAGGCGCTGATCAAGATCGCGCAGGACTACGACGTGTCCTTGCGCATCGTCGAATCCGTGCTGGCCGTCAACGAGAACCGCAAGCGCGCGATGGCGCGCAAGGTCAGCCAGGCGCTTGGCGGCTCGCTGCGCGGCAAGACCATCGCCGTGCTCGGCCTCACCTTCAAGCCCGACACCGACGATATGCGCGATGCGCCGTCGATCCCGCTGGTGACCGGCCTGATCGACATGGGCGCCAAGGTGAAGGCCTTCGATCCCGTCGGCATGGAGCAGGCGAAGAGTGAGCTGCCCAGCATCACCTATTGCGAGGACGCCTATTCCTGTGCGCAAGGCGCCGATGCGCTGGTTGTCGTCACCGAATGGGTGCAGTTCCGCGGCCTCGATCTCGACCGGCTGAAGAGTGTCATGGCGCAGCCCGTCGTCGTCGACCTCCGCAACATCTACAGCCCCGAAGACATGCACGCCGCCGGCTTCACCTACGAGAGCGTCGGCCGTCCGTCGTCTCAGGCCTAGTACACGAGCCGCGGGGCACTGAGCTTCGCGACCTTTCGCCCGCCTCGTCCCGAGGCGGGCGAAATCGTCTTCGATGCGATATGATCGGTCACACGAAGCGGTCGCGCCCGGCCCGTCGGCCTCGCTGCCGCTATGGAGATTGTCATGACCGACGACACGCACTCGATCCGCAGCGGCGGGCTGACCGCGACCATCAAGGCGCACGGCGCCGAAATGTGCTCGCTGAAGAGCGATGCCGGCCTCGAATTCGTCTGGCAGGCCGCACCGGCCTGGCCGCGCCACGCGCCGCTGTTGTTTCCCATCGTCGGGCGTCTCGCCAACGACGAGCTGCGGCACCGGGGCAAGACATACCGGATGACCCAGCACGGCTTTGCGCGCGACAGCCGCTTCACGTGGGCGGAGCGCGGCGAGAGCCGCTGTGTGCTCGTGCTCGAAGACAGTGAGACGACGCGCGCGCTTTACCCGTTCGCGTTCCGCCTGACGGCCACCTATGCGATCGACGACGCCGGTCTCGATCTCTCGCTCACGATCGCCAACACCGGCAAGGAAACATTGCCGGCTTCGCTCGGTGGCCATCCCGCATTCAACTGGCCGCTTGAGCCCGGCGTGTCCAAGGAAGACTATGCGCTGACCTTCGCGAACGCCGAGTCGTCGCCCGTCCGCCGTCTCGACGGCGGCTTGCTGCGCGCGGCAACGGAGCCAAGTCCCGTCAGCGGCACCGTGCTCCCCTTGTCCGAATCCCTGTTCGTCGATGACGCCATCATCTTCGATCGCATCGACAGCAATTCGGTGCTTTATGCGGCCGGGCCGAGTGCATCCAGCGGGCCCTGGCTAAAGATGTCCTGGCGCGGCTTTCGCGAGCTTGGCGTCTGGTCGAAACCATCGGGCGCGCCGTTCCTCTGCATCGAGCCATGGCGCGGCTATGCCAGCCCGGCCGGCTTCGACGGCGCGTTCAGTGACAAGCCCGGCCTGATGCATATCGCAGCCGGCGCCGAAGAGCGCTTGTCGTTCCGGATCGAGGTCGCATCGTCCTGAGATCGGTGGCCTTCAGACCTCGATCCGCGTGAGGTCCTCGCCGAGCACGACGGGACCCGAATAGTCCTGCCGGACATCCGCGAGCAGCGCGTTCAGCATGGAATCGTCGGTGCGCGGCCGGTGATGGGTCAGCGCGAGCTTCTTCACGCCGGCCTTGGCCGCGACCTTGCCGACCGTGTCGCCGCAGGCGATCGTGAATTTCGCAAGCCGGCGGAGGTGCTCGTTGTTGATCTCCGGCGTCGCGAGAAAGCAGCACTGCACCAGCAGGTCGGCTCCCTCAGCCAGTCGCTCCAGGCCGGGGCAGGGGACCGTGTCGCCGGATATCGCGATGACCTTGCCCTCCGCCTCGAAGCGGTAGCCGAGACACATCCAGCGCGCGAGGAAGGCCGGCGGCATGTCGAGGCCATCGCCATGCGAGACGAGCTCGGCGCTGATCTTCCAGCGCCCGGTGTCGAGAACCGGGCCCGGAATGATGTCGGTTGCGATGACCGGCTTCCAGCCGCCGAAGGTCGGCTCGCCCCGATCCCGCCAGGTGATGTCCTTGTCGTAGACCTGTGTGACCAGCGTGTTGACCAGCCGTTCGGTATCCGGCGGCCCATAGATGCGCAGCGCGTCCTTGCGCCCGTGCATCCATGAATTCAGCATCACATCGTAGAGGTCGCCGATGTGGTCGAAATGGTGATGGGTGAGAAAGACCGTGTTGATGGCGCCAAGCGGCACGCCGGCCTTGCTGAGCTGCACCATGACGCCGCGGCCCGCGTCGAACAGGATGTTCTCTTCGCCGAGCCTGATCAGCGTGGTCGTCGCCATGCGGCGCGGGTCCGGGCGCGGGCCGCCGGTGCCGAGCAGTATGACTTCCATGGCGCCTACTCCAGCGTCCAGATCCCCCGGGGACTCACATTAGATTTGAAGTCCGCGGCGGGGCAAGCCGCATCGGGCGTCGGAGGCGCTGCCGTTTCTCCGAAGTGACGGGCTTCTTTGCATAAGCCGGTGGTTGAATCCGGGTCCCGATGTGCGCGGTCGGCCGTCTTGGGCCGGCTCCCGGCGCTCGCGCGAGCCGTGCCTGCGCGATGATGCGCGGGATGAGAATTGTGGGCCAATTCATACTTTATACGTCGAGACTGTGACCAATATTGTTTAGGCAACACAACACGCCTAGTATTCCAGCAGGCAATTTCGGGGGCTCGAACCAGTTGTGAATGTTCGTTCACAGGACAGCGCGTTGCGCGACGACTTGAATTTTCAGGCCGGCCCGCAAGCACACAGGACATCCACCATCGTGGCTGATCCCGCACGTCAGGACGTGCGTCCCGCAGGCCGCGAGCGGCTGATCGTCGTCGAAGACGATCCGGTGACGCGGACGATGCTGGTCGGTTACTTCGGCGAGAACAATTTCGACGTGGTCGGCGCCGGCTCCTGCGCGGAATGCCGCCAGGCGCTGCGTGGGCGCGCCGACCTCATCTTCCTCGACGTGCAGTTGCCCGACGGCGACGGCTTCGAGCTCGCCAAGGAAATCCAGGCGACCAGCAACGCGGGCATCATCTTCGTGACCCGCCGCGACACCGACGTCGATCGCATCCTCGGCCTCGAGATCGCGGGCGACCACTACGTCACCAAGCCGATCAATCTGCGCGACCTGCTTGCGCGCGCCCGCAGCGTGCTGCGGCGGCGCTCGATCGACCGCAAGGCGGCGCGCAACCACAATTCGATCGCCTTCGGCGACTGGATCATCGATCTGACGCGGCGCGAGCTGCTCGGCAACGACGGCAAGCCGGTGTCGCTGACGCGGGCCGAGTTCGACCTGCTGGCGGCGCTTGTCGGCGCCGACGGCAGGCCGCTCAGCCGCGACTATCTGATCGAGGTCGTCAGCAACCGCCAGGCCGAGGTCGACATCCGCACGGTCGATGCGCTGGTGGCGCGGCTGCGCCGCAAGCTCGTCGGCAGCGGCACGCCCGTGATCGCGACCGTCACCGGCGTCGGCTACAAGCTCGCGCTCAGCGAACGGCTCTAGCCTCATCCGTCGAAAGACCTGATCGCCCTCGCGCCTACCGCGCGCGGGCGCTCTGGTCCGTTATTGTCCTTTGCGCGGCCCCGACCAGCCGGTCATCGACCGCGTAGAGCGCGCAGGTGGGCGACCATTTCATGCAGGCGCTGAGCGAATCGCGCTGGGCATCGTCGGCCGTCGCGCGCCCCGAACGCCAGCCGTAACCGCCGTTGGGCGACACCGCAAAAGCTTTGTGCGGCACGGTGCTGGCGAGATAGCGCGCGAACTCGGCGCGCGCGGCCTCGTTGAGCTGGCTCGGCGGCGGCAGCGGATCGGGCGGACTGAGGACGTCGTGGCCGAGCCCGCGCTCGCGCAGGAAGGCGTCCACATACGGCGTCCATTGCGGACGGCCGACCACGGAATAGAGATAATGGCCATCGTCGCCGTAAGGCGCCGCCGCGACGAATTTCACGTTGCCGCCGCCGCCGCGAAACCCGTCATAGAGCCGGCGGGCGAGATCGGGCCCGAAGAACAGGTCGTTGGTCGCGTAAACCCACAGCATCGGCACGCGGGACGTCTTTCCGAAGGTGGCGAAGGCCTGCACCAGCCCACCCTCGTTGCAGACGTCGTCGTCGTCGCGCGAGCCGCGGCCGCCGGCAAAGCTGATCGCGGCGACGAGACCGGCCGGTGCCTGCGCTGTCAGCGCGACGGTGGCGAGCCCGCCGGCGGAATGGCCGGCCGCGATCATGCCCGATGTCGTGACGTCGGCCCGACGTGCCATCGCATCGATCGCCGCGCGCAAATCCGCGACCGCAACCGCCGCCGCCGGCAGGTAGGCCGCGTTGGCGCAGCCGCCGACGCTGTCGACGCGTCCACCGGGCGAGGTGCCGTAGCCGCGCCGCATCACGATCAGCGCAGCAAAGCCGCGCCGGGCGTATTCCAGCGCGATGCCGTAATATTTGTGCGCGGACATGGTCGGGCGGTCGTCGAAATTGCGCGGCGAGCCGTGGCTGAGCAGCGCGAGCGGATAGCGCTTCGTCCCCGCCGGGCGCACCAGGAAAGCTTCCAGCCCCTGCGGCCCGGCCTCCGTCATCGGGATGCGGAGGTCCTCGGTGTAGAACTCGGCGGCGTTCGCGCGAGCCGCAGCCCCCGCGATGGCGAGCAAGATAAGCACGGGCAGATGCCAGCGCGCGAGGTCCATGCGTGGATGATTCTCCGTGGCCGCGCGGATCATAACAGAACCGCATGACCCGGCGAACGGGCGTTGCCCGGATCTAGCGTCCGCCCCGATCGTTCATCTCAACGTCTGAAGATAGGCGATGACATTGGCCCGGTCTGCGGGGTTCGGCAGCCCCTTGAAGAACATCTTGACGCCGTGGACGTCGCCGCGGGGGTCGGCGAGATAGGCGTCCAGCGTTGTTGGCGTCCAGGCCTGCTTGTTGGCCTTCATTGCATCAGAATAGGCGAAGTCCGGGACGATTGCGGGCTTGCGGTCGATGACATTCCAGAGACTTGGGCCGACCTTGTTCACCCCGATCACCGCCGCGTGGCAGTTCTCACAGGTCCGCTGGAAGACGGCCTTGCCCCTCGCCGGATCGCCCTCCGCGGCGGAGGCGGACGACGTGGCCAAAGACGATGTGGCCAAGGCCAGCATGAGCACGAAGATCAGACGACCGGTCATCTTAGTCTACTCCCCCACGGAATCAGCCAAGGAATCAGCCAAGGGATCAGGCGGCTAATCCCGCAAATCCCCCGCCTTCGTTCATCAATCGGAAAGCAGCGTGCCCTACGCGGCGCGGCGGCGTCTTTGTCCTGCATCAACCGATATCCGGGACCAAAGTACGAGGGCGCGCCATGCGTAATCGCCATGGATCATCCTGTGCGGATTGGCGTTGTCGGTTGATCGTTGACCGGAGCGCGGCATTGGGCCGGTTTGGCGACGGGCTGGCCGATGGTATGGTGTTCTAGTGCGTCGTTCGAAGGGTACAGGGGAGTTGCAGTGGCAGAAGTTGATCCCGCGGCGGGTAAGCCGGTTGCGCCGAGCGCGCTCGCCAATATTCCGCGGCTGGTGACGGCCTATTTCGCCGGCAAGCCGGACGTGGCTGATCCGGCGCAACGGGTGGCGTTCGGCACCTCCGGCCATCGTGGCACCTCGTTCAGGAACACCTTCAACGAGGGCCATATCCTCGCGACCACGCAGGCAATTTGTGACTACAGAAAGGAGAAGGGACTGACCGGCCCGCTCTTCATCGGCATCGACACCCACGCGCTGGCCGAGCCGGCGCTGGTCAGCGCCGTCGAGGTGTTCGCGGCGAACGGCGTCGACGTCATGGTCGACAAGGACGGCGGCTACACGCCGACGCCTGTCATCTCGCACGCGATCCTCACCTACAACAAGGGCCGCACGTCGGGCCTCGCGGACGGCGTCGTCGTCACGCCCTCGCACAATCCGCCGGAAGACGGCGGCTACAAATACAATCCGCCGCATGGCGGCCCGGCCGACACCGATGCGACCTCCGTCGTCGAGAAGCGCGCCAACGCCTATCTCGCCGACGGGCTCAAGGGCGTCGCGCGCATGGACTATGCCAGGGCGAAAAAGTCCGCGACCGTCCACGCCTACGACTTCATCACGCCCTACGTCGCCGATCTCGGCAACGTCGTCGATCTCGATCTCGTCAAATCCGCCGGCATCAATATCGGCATCGATCCGCTCGGCGGCGCCGCCGTGCATTACTGGCATCCGATCATCGAGCGCTACGGCCTCAAGGCCACGGTGGTGAACGAGGCGATCGATCCGACCTTCCGCTTCATGACCGTCGACTGGGACGGCAAGATCCGCATGGACTGCTCCTCGCCTTACGCGATGGCGAGCCTGATCGCGATGCGCGACCGCTTCGACGTTGCCTTCGCCAACGACACCGATGCCGACCGCCACGGCATCGTGACGCGCACCGGCGGCCTGATGAATCCGAACCATTATCTGGCGACCGCGATCTCGCATCTGTTCGCGCACCGCCCGAACTGGAGCAAGGATGCCGCGATCGGCAAGACCGTGGTGTCGAGCTCGATCATCGACCGCGTGGCCAAGAAACTCGGCCGCAAGCTGGTCGAGACGCCGGTCGGCTTCAAATGGTTTGTCGACGGCCTCCTCACGGGCGGCTTCGGCTTCGGCGGCGAGGAGAGTGCAGGGGCCTCGTTCCTGCGCCGCGACGGCACGGTGTGGACCACCGACAAGGACGGCATCATCCTCGGCCTGCTTGCCGCCGAGATCATGGCGAAGACCGGCCGCGATCCGAGTCAGCTGTTTGGCGACCTCACGGCCGAGTTCGGCGTGCCGCATTACGCGCGCATCGACGTCGCGGCGACCACACCGCAGAAGAACATCTTGAAGTCCGTCACGCCCGAGCAGTTCGGCCTGAAGGATCTCGCCGGCGATCCCGTCCGCGCCACGCTGAGCAAGGCGCCCGGCAACGGCCAGCCGTTCGGCGGCATCAAGGTCGAGACCGATTTCGGCTGGTTCGCAGCGAGGCCGTCGGGGACCGAGGACGTCTACAAGATCTACGCGGAGAGCTTTCGCAGCACCGAGCACCTGAAGCGGATTCAGGAAGAGGCCCAGGCCGGGCTGGCGAAGGTGTTCGGGGTGTAGTTGCCCTTAAGAGCAGAGCAAAATCACACGCGCTCACGATAGATCGTCATGCCCGGGCTTGTCCCGGGCATCCACGTTCTTCACACCGCGTGGCAACGCGTGGATGGCCGGGACAAGCCCGGCCATGACGCTATTGAGGCGCTCGTGACTAAGCTCTCAGGCCATATGCGGTGAGGATGTATACTGGATAGCCTATAATGGTAATTTAGTAGGGCTATTTTGGCCTTGAATGGCTCTTTTCCCTCCTCTATTGTATACATAACGTATTCATAAGCGGTGGGAGTGAGACCGATGACAAAACCCTTCCCGATGAACGCCTGGTACGCCGCCGCCTGGGACGCTGAGGTGAAGCCGGCGCTGTTGCCGCGGACGATCTGCGGCAAGCACGTCGTGATGTACCGCAAGGCCGACGGCGCGGTGGCAGCTCTCGAGGATGCCTGCTGGCATCGCCTGGTGCCGCTGTCCAAGGGCCGGCTCGAGGGCGACACCGTCGTCTGCGGCTATCACGGCCTGAAGTACAATGCGCAGGGGCGCTGCACCTTCATGCCCTCGCAGGAGACCATCAATCCCTCGGCCTGCGTGCGCGCCTATCCCGTGGTCGAGCGGCATCGCTACATCTGGCTCTGGATGGGCGACCCCGCGCTGGCCGATCCCGCGCTCGTGCCCGACATGCACTGGAATCACGATCCGGCCTGGGCCGGCGACGGCAAGACCATCCGCGTCAATTGCGACTACCGCCTCGTGCTCGACAATCTCATGGACCTCACCCACGAGACCTTCGTGCACGGCTCCTCGATCGGAAACGACGCGGTCGCCGAAGCCCCGTTCGACGTCACCCATGGCGAGAAGACGGTGACGGTGACGCGCTGGATGCGGAACATCGAGCCGCCGCCGTTCTGGGCCAAGCAGCTCGGCAAGCCCGGCCTTGTCGACCGCTGGCAGATCATCCGCTTCGAGGCGCCCTGCACCATCGCTATCGACGTCGGCGTGGCGCCGACAGGCACCGGCGCGCCGGAAGGCGACCGCTCGCAGGGCGTCAACGGCTTCGTGCTCAACACCATCACGCCGGAGACGGAGAAGACCTGTCACTATTTCTGGGCCTTCGTCCGCAACTATCAGATCGGCGAGCAGCGCATCACCACCGAAATCCGCGAGGGCGTCTCCGGCATCTTCCACGAGGACGAGCTGATCCTCGAAGCGCAGCAGCGCGCGATGGACGAGAACCCGGATCGCGTCTTCTACAACCTCAACATCGACGCCGGCGCGATGTGGACGCGCAAGCTGATCGACAAGATGGTGGCGAAGGAAAACGCGCCGCAGCACCTTCAGGCCGCGGAGTAGCGATATGGCCGAGCGCGAGGTCGACCGCTCCGTCTCGCAGACCGTGAAGGCGCAGCTCGCGCTGCGCGACCAGATCCTGTCGGGGTCCTTGCGTCCCGGCGAGCGCATCTCCGAGCTTCAGGCGGTGGAGACGACGGGTGCCTCGCGCACGCCGGTGCGCATGGCGCTGGTGCGGCTGGAGGAGGAGGGCCTGTTGGAGGCGATTCCCTCCGGCGGTTTCATGGTGAAGGCGTTCTCCGAGCGCGACATCTCCGATTCCATCGAGCTGCGCGGCACGCTGGAAGGGCTCGCCGCGCGCTTTGCCGCCGAGCGCGGCGTCTCCGCGCGCGAGCTCGAGCCGTTGAAGGAATGCTCAGCTGCGATCGACGAATTGCTGCGCCAGGTGCCGATCTCGGTCGACGCCTTCTCGTCCTATGTCACGCTGAACGCGCGCTTCCACGCGCTTCTCACGGAATTGTCGCGCAGCCCGCCTTTGATCCGGCAGATCGACCGTGCCTCCGCGCTGCCGTTCGCCTCGCCAAGCGGCTTCGTGATGGCGCAATCGGCGCTGCCCGAGGCGCAGCAGATCCTGATCATCGGGCAGGAGCACCACCGCGTCGTCATCGACGCCATCGAAAACCGCGAGGGCGCGCGCGCCGAAGCGATCATGCGCGAGCACGCGCGGCTCGCCGTACGAAACCTGCGGCTCGCGCTGCGCAACCGGACTCATCTCGACCTCTTGCCGGCGCTCGCGCTGATCAAGACCGCAACCGACCAGGGCTAGTCACCATGCGCTTCATCGAAACCTGGACCCCGGCGACGCTCGTCTCGACGCGTGACCTTGCGCCCGGCATCCGCGAATTCCTGATCCTGCCCGACCAGTTCGACGGCGCCGCCTATCCGGTCGGCAGCCACATCAATGTCAGCGTGACCATCGACGGCCTGCCCGAGACGCGGTCCTATTCGCTGGTCGGCGAGGCCTCCGCGCGTGGCTTGCGGATCGCGGTGCGCCGCGCCGAGGATTCCCGCGGCGGCTCGCGCTATATGTGGCAATTGGCACCGGGCGCGCGGCTCGACATCACGCAGCCCGCCTCGCTGCTCGCGGTCGACTGGGCGCGCGACAATTATTGCCTGATCGCCGGCGGCATCGGCATCACCCCTATCCTCGGCGCGGCGCAGGCGCTGGCGCGGCGAGGGGCAAACGTCACGCTGCACTATGCCGTGCGCTCGCGTAGCGAGGCCGCCTATCTCGACGATCTCGCCGGGATGCTCGGCGACCGCCTGGTGGTCCATGCGAGCGACGAAGGCCGCCGGCTCGATCTCGACGCGCTGTTCGCGTCATTGCCGCAAGGTGCGCTGGCGCTGTTCTGCGGCCCGATGCGGATGCTGGATGCCGCGCGCCACGCCTGGATCGGCGCCGGCCATCCGCTTCCCGATCTCCGCTACGAAACCTTCGGCTCCAGCGGCACGCTGCCGACCGAGACGTTTCGCGTGCGCTTGAAGGACACGGACATCGAGCTGGAAATTCCCCGCGAGCGCTCGATGCTGGACGTGCTCAATGCCAGCGGGCATGACGTGATGTACGACTGCAAGCGCGGCGAATGCGGGCTGTGTGCCATCGACGTGGTCGACGTCGACGGCGAGATCGACCATCGTGACGTCTTCTTCAGCGACCATCAGAAACAGAGCAACCAGAAGATCTGCGCCTGCGTCTCCCGTGCCCGCGGCACCATCACCGTGGACACGTTGCTGCGCGCGGACGCGATCTGACCGGGCTGGAAGGCGTACCCGGAAAACGCGATCGGCCTGAAGGCTTGCGCATCCGCTCTGCGTGACGAAGCGGGCTTCGTTTGCCGCGCCAACGAGCCGGCAAGAGCGCTTCGTACGGTCCACCAATCATGATAGGATTGCTCTCGGCAGTCAAAGTGTTCAGCCGGTCTTGGACAACAAGGGTGGAGGTTCTGCCATGAAATCCAATTCGGTCTCGCGGGCAGTCGATGAGTTCGCCACAGGGAGTGCCGACTCGCTGATCTTGATCGGCCGCGTTCTGCTCGCATGGGTATTCGTCGGAAGCGCCTACGGAGCAATATCCGACTTCAGCGGCTCCGTGGGTTATTTCAGGTCCCTGCACCTTCCAGCACCTGAGCTGTTCACCATGACGAACATCGCACTGGAAGTATTGATATCCGTTGGTTTGATATTGGGCGTCGGCACGCGCTACTGTGCAATTCTGACGTTTGTGTTCGTCGTGGCGGCAACGGCTATCGCGCACCGCTACTGGGAGTATCCCGCGGGCGCGCAGCAGATTGGTCAATACAACCATTTCCTGAAGAACATCTCGATCATGGGAGGCGCGATGTTGATCTTCGTCACCGGGGCAGGCCGGTTCAGTTTCGATCGGGCATCGTAGCCGACATCACTTCAAGTTGGGCTTGAAAGCTTCCGCGATCACGCGGCGGACGCTCTTTGAGAACGGTTTCAGGGCCTTGCTCAGGAAGGCGAACAGAAGCATCAGCCATGTCGCAAGCGCGGCACACCACAGCACGACGTCAAATATCTCAGGCATGACGATGCCCCTCAAAAATGACTACTCTGAAATGGGGGCAAGTGTTGCTTAGTGGAGCCGACACAGCAAGTCATCTTTAGAGGTAGCGCGCCGAAACACTCGGAAACCACTCTCAGAACAGCGGGTAGCCTTAGGTCATGGAAGCAGACCAATCCCATGATACCGGCGACTTTCCGGCTGTATGCTCTACGCCGCGTAGGTCGCCACCAACTTTTTCGTGTCGAGCAGCGCGAGCACGCCATCGGCCGACACCGGCCGGCTGATCAGATAGCCTTGGACTTCGTCGCAACTGATCTGGCGCAGATATTCGAGCTGGTCGGCTGTCTCGACGCCCTCGGCGACCACGGCGATGCGCAGGTCGCGTGCGAGCGAAATCACCGACTTCACGATCGCGGCACAGTCGGGCTGCACCAGCATGTCGCTGATGAAGGACTGGTCGATCTTGATGCGGCTGAACGGCAGCTTGCGCAAGTAAGTCAGTGACGAGAACCCGGTGCCGAAATCATCCAGCGCCACGGTGACGCCGAGTTGCAGCAGCGCGTTCAGGATCGACGCGGCCGAGCCGTATTTCGACAGCAGCATCGATTCCGTGATCTCGACCTCGAGCCGGCTGGGCGAGACCTTCGCGTGGGCCAGCGCCTGCACGATGGTCTGGAGGATGCCGGTGTTGTGAAACTGCGCCGCGGAGAAATTCACCGCGACCCTGATCTCTTCGGGCCAGTCCGCCAGCGTGGCGCAGGCACGCCGGATCACCCATTCGCCGATCT
The DNA here is from genome assembly GCF_000011365.1 of Bradyrhizobium diazoefficiens USDA 110. GTDB lineage: Bacteria > Pseudomonadota > Alphaproteobacteria > Rhizobiales > Xanthobacteraceae > Bradyrhizobium > Bradyrhizobium diazoefficiens. Next base: position 2,609,520 of record NC_004463.1, read on the forward strand.
CGTGGATCAGCCCTGTCTCCTCGGCGATGGGGATGAACTCACTCGGCGGCACCAGTCCGCGCGAGGGATGCTGCCAGCGCAACAGCGCCTCGAAGCCCGTGATCCGGTTCTCGGCGAGGTCGAGGAACGGCTGGAACGCCAGGAACAGCTCGTCCCTGGCGATCGCGCCCTCGAGGTCCGATTGCAGCGCCTTGCGGTCGCGCGACACCCTGTCGTCGCTGTCCTCGAAGAAACAGACCGTGCCGGGTCCCGCCTTCTTGGCGCGGTAGAGCGCGGCGTCGGCATTCTTCATGACGTCGAGCGCCGTGTTGCCGTCCCGTGGCGCCAGCACGATGCCGACGCTGGTTGCGCCCACGATCTGGCGGCCTTCGATCGGGAACGGCTCGGCGAACGACGCGACGAAGCGCTCGGCGATCTCGAGCGCATCTTCGGGCCGTGCCAGATTGGCCATCACCAGCGCGAACTCGTCGCCGCCGATGCGCGCGACGTGCTCGGCTGCGCGGGTGCAGCGTTGCAGGCGGCTTGCGACCTGGACCAGGAATTCGTCGCCGGCGGGATGGCCGAACTTGTCGTTGACCTCCTTGAAGCGATCGAGGTCGAGCAGCAGCACCGCGAACTCTTCGCCCGACAGGGCCAGCCGCTTCAAGGCGGCATCGAGCGTCTCGTTGAAGGCGAAGCGGTTGGGCAGATGCGTCAACGGATCCTGCCGCACCGTGCGCTCGGCCTCGACCTGCCGTATCACGCGCCGCGCAAACGAGAACGAATTGACGAACACGGCGCGGAGCAGCACGGTCCCGTAGACCGCCACCAGGATGGCGATCAGCAAATAGGCCACATCGTTGCTGCGTCCAAGGCAGATGGCGATCCCGAGGAAGAGAGGCGCCGTGAATGCGATCGCCGCGATCGGAATCGTGGCGAAGGCAAATGCGCCGCCGGCAAGCATCCCGGAGCACAGGCAGGTGATGACGAGTTTTCCGCCGGTGTCGGCGTCGGCGAAGAAGGCGACCGGTACGATGCCCCAGACAGCCCCGAGCACGAAGGCGTTGCGCACCAGCCGGTGCACGGCGCGCCGCGAGACGAATTGCGGCTTGGTGATGCGGCGCGAGGCATGGGATTGCACACCGAACGCGATTGCGGCGCCGGCCACGGTGACCGCCCAGATCAGGGCGAACGCCCTGTCCGGCGACTGCCACAGCGCGATCGCCAGCACGGCGGCGTTGCAGGCATTGGCGAGCATGATGCCGACCGAATAGCCGAGCACCAGCGACATCTGTTCTGCGCGGATGTGACCGGCCAGCGCCTCGTCGGTTGCGGGACCGCCGAACGCTGACAGATCGCCGGCGAACAGCCGCGCGAAATAGGTGGTCAGTTGAGTCCGCATTCCAGAGCCTAGCAGGATGGGCCGTTCGTCCGGCTCGATCGGGAGAATTCGCTGCAAACCTTTGACGAACTATGAATTATCCCCGCTTGGCACGGTCGCCGCGACCACTTCTGCGTGTTCCAATCGACAGTATCGATAACAAATCGATACAAATGCGGCACCCCGCGTTACGGTTGTAACCGCAGGAGCATGTTCCCTGCCAACTCCGCGGTCATGCCCCGCGATCCGGCTACGCCAAGGCTTCGCCGAGGTTGAGGTCCAGGGACGCCGAAGCTTTAGCGTAGGCCGCAGGCGGGGCATCCAGTACGCCGCGGCCTATCGATTCATCGCGACTTTCTCTGGAATACTGGATCGCCCGCTTTCGCGGGCGATGACAGCAGTCGGGTGGGCAAAGTGACGCCTGCCTAACGCCTGCCCATCAGCGGAAACGTCACCGCCCCAGCTGCTTCGGGTCGTAATAGAACCGTTCTTCGATCAACTCGTCACCCCGCCAGGTCTGCCACGCGATCTCATCCAACGTTCGGACGACCCCTTCAGCGCTGGTGAAGCTGAACCGCCAGCGTGTCGCGACAGTGTCGCCCTCGATCAGGCTCGGCCCGATGCGCGCGGCCTTGACCTCCTTGGTCGCTGCCAGCACACCGCGCTCTTTCGCTGCCAGTGCTTCCCGGCCGACAGTCGGCGCGGCGTTGTTTTCATAGGTGGCGGCGTCGGGCGCATAGAATTGTTCGATCGCGCCGACGAAGTCCCCGTCCTCCAGCCGCTTTGCAAAAGCTTCGACGATCTCACGGCTCGGCATGGCGCACCTTTCGATTAAAACCGACTGTTGGTCGGTAAATACCGACCGGTAGTCGAAAAGTCAACTGGCTGCGTGAAGCGAATTCGATTACACGAGATTGATGAGATGAAGCCCAGCCAGTGCCTCAACGAAGATGCGTTCCCTCCCCCCTTGTGGGGGAGGGCTAGGGAGAGGGGTAGCTCAGCAAAGAGTGCCAGTTGTTGATGATGCACCGAACGGATGCGCGATCGATGGAATCCCCGTGTGGCACCCCCCTAACTGACCCTCCCTCACATGGGGGGAGGGAACGGAGGGAGCGTCGCTCGTGGCCGAACTCGCTTCGATCTCAACTCACCGCGCTATAGACGAGACGACATGGCGAAACAGGCGGAGCGGCGGGCGGCGACATCGGAGGCGATCCTGACGGCGGCGCGCCGCCTGTTCGGGACGCAAGGTTTTGCCGCCACCACCATGGACGAGATCGCGGAGGGGGCCTCCGTCGCCAAGGGGGCGGTCTACCATCACTTCAGGACCAAGGAGGCGGTTTTCGAAGCCGTGTTCGACCTGGTCTCGCGCGATCTCGTTGCGGAGATCGACAGCACCGCGCGGGTCGAGAAGGACGTGCTCGCTGCGATGGTCGCCGGCACCCAGCATTACTTCGCAGCGACCGCCAAGGGACCGACCGGTCAGATCATCCTGCGCGACGGCCCGGCCGTGCTCGGCTGGGAGCGTTGGCGCGAGATCGACGCCAAGCATTTCGGCGGCAAGCTGCCGCGCGCGATCGCGGCCGCCATGGAGGCCGGCCTGATCGCGCGGCAGCCGGTCGAGCCACTGGCGCGGCTGCTGCTCGGTGCGGTCACGGAGGCTGCGGTCGCCTGCGCCGGGCGCGCGGATATCGCAAGGGCGGGCGCGGAATATGCCCGTGCGTTCAAGTCGCTGGTCGAGGCGCTGCGTCTGCGCGCATGATCGTGGTAAGTGACGAAACTGGAAACGCCCACACCAACAAGAACACTGGCAAGACATGACCGCAAACTCCTCTCTCGCACCAATCGATCCCGAATTCGACTACATCATCGTCGGCGCCGGCTCCGCCGGCTGCGTGCTCGCCAACCGCCTGTCTGCGGACGGCAAGCACAGCGTGCTGCTGCTCGAGGCCGGCCCGAAAGATTCCAACATCTGGATCCACGTGCCGCTCGGCTACGGCAAACTGTTCAAGGAGAAGAGCGTCAACTGGATGTACCAGACCGAGCCGGAGCCCGAGCTGAAGGGGCGCCAGGTGTTCCAGCCGCGCGGTAAGACGCTGGGCGGCTCGAGCTCGATCAACGGCCTGCTCTATGTTCGCGGCCAGCACGAGGACTATGACCGCTGGCGCCAGCGCGGCAACACCGGCTGGGGCTATGACGACGTGCTGCCCTATTTCAAGAAGGCCGAGAGCCAGTCGCGCGGCGCCGACCAGTATCACGGCAGCGACGGCCCGCTGCCGGTCTCCAACATGACCGTGACCGATCCGCTGTCGAAGGCCTTCATCGACGCCGCGGTCGAGACCGGTCTGCCCTACAATCCCGATTTCAACGGCGCCACGCAGGAAGGCGTCGGCCTGTTCCAGACCACGACGCGCAACGGCCGCCGCGCCTCGACGTCGGTCGCCTATCTCGGCCCGGCGAAGACGCGCGGCAACCTCAGGATCGAGACCGAGGCGCTCGGCCAGCGCGTGCTGTTCGAGGGCCGCCGCGCCGTCGGCGTCGAGTATCGGCAGGGCGCAACTGTGCGCCGTGCCCGCGCGCGCAAGGAGATCGTGCTATCGAGCGGCGCCTACAATTCGCCGCAGCTGCTGCAACTCTCCGGCGTCGGCCCCGGCGATCTGCTGCGCAAGCACGGCATTGACGTGGTGCTGGATGCGCAAGGCGTCGGCCACGATCTCCAGGACCACATGCAGGTCCGCATCGTGATGCGCTGCTCGCAGAAGATCACGCTCAACGACACCGTCAATCATCCGCTCCGCCGCACGCTCGCCGGCGCGCGCTATGCGCTGTTCCGGAAGGGCTGGCTGACGATCGCGGCCGGCACGGCCGGCGCGTTCTTCAAGACCAGCCCGCGGCTCGCCTCGCCCGACATCCAGGTCCACTTCCTGCCGTTCTCGACCGACAAGATGGGCGAGAAGCTGCACGATTTCTCCGGCTTCACCGCCTCGGTCTGCCAGCTCCGCCCCGAAAGCCGCGGGACCTTGCGGATCCGGAGCGCCGACCCGACCGTGCCGCCGGAAATCCGCATCAACTACATGTCTACCGAGACCGATCGCACCACCAACGTCGAGGCCCTGAAGATCCTGCGCAAGATATTGAATGCGCCGGCGCTGAAGCCGTTCGTGATCAACGAGTACGATCCCGGGGCGAAGGTATCCACGGATGGAGAGCTGCTCGATTATTGCCGCGAGCGTGGCAGCACCATCTACCATCCGACCTCGACCTGTCGTATGGGCAACGACGCGCTCGCGGTGGTGGACCAGCGGCTGAAGGTGAGGGGGCTCGAAGGCCTTCGCGTCGTCGACGGCTCGGTCATGCCGGACCTCGTATCGGGGAACACCAACGCGCCGATCATCATGATCGCCGAAAAGGCCTCCGACATGATATTGGAGGATGCGCGGTAAAACCCGCGCGAGAAGGAGCAGACAGTTTGGCTACGCGACTGAAGATCGGCACACGCAAGAGCGCGATGGCGCTGGCACAGACGGAAGAGATCGCGCGCCGCCTGACCGCCGCCGTGCCCGGTCTCGACGTCGAGATCGTCAAGTTCGACACCACGGGCGATCTCGACCAGACCAGCAAACTGTTGCCGCATGGCGGCAAGGGCGGCGCCTTCGTGGCGCAGATCCGCGCCGCCGTCCTGTCGGGTGAGCTCCAGGCGGCGATGCATTCGCTGAAGGACATGCCGGGCAACGAGGACACGCCCGGCCTCGTCATCGGCGCCACGCTGTCGCGCGATCCGCCAAGCGATGCGCTGGTGCTGCGCGACGGCGTGACGCTGGAGGCGCTGCGCCAGTCGCGCGGCAAGGGTTTTAAAATTGGCACCAATGCCGTCCGCCGGGCCGCCTATGCGCGGCGGTTGTTCCCCGATGTAGAAGTGATCCACTTCCGTGGGGCTGCTGACACGCGCGTGCGAAAGCTCGACAATGGCGAGAAGCAGCGCCTGCCGGATGGCGGCGCGGTGGGGCCGGCCGATGCGCTGATCATGGCGCGCTCGGGCCTTGATCGCGTTGGTCTGGCGAGCCGCATTGCCTACGAGTTTACGCCGGCGGAGATGTTGCCGGCGGCGGGGCAGGGCATCGTCGCCGTCGAATGCGCCGCGCAGGACTGGCAAACGCGAAAAATCCTGTCATCGATCGACGATCCCGCCGCCCATGCCTGTGCCGATGCTGAGCGCGAGGTGCTGTGGGTGCTCAACGGTCACTGCAATTCGCCGGTGGCGGGCTTCTCGACCATCGCAGGCGATCAGATGTCGCTCACCGCATCCGTGCTCGACCTCTCCGGCAACACCATCATCGAAGCCTCGCGCACAGGCTCCGCCAACCGGCCGCGTGAGCTTGGCCGTGCGGTGGGACTTGAACTGCTGGGGAAGGGCGCTGCCGAGATCATCGAGCGCAGTCGGCCGCGCTAGCCTGCTGCTAAACGCTCATCGGTGCGATCATGTAATTCTGCGCCTGTCTTGCCCGACGAGTCAAACGTGACCGCGGCAGGGCTCAGAACCATGCCGACCGAAATTCTCCAATGATTTGTACTGTGCATCTACTGTGCATGGGGTTGTTTTCGCGTTTTTTGTTTCCGCCCCTTCGGGGGCGGGACTTGTCACCCCCGCACGCGCTTCAGCATCTGCTCGACATGGGCGATCGGCGTTTCCGGCTGGATGCCGTGACCGAGATTGAAGATGAAGCGCCCTTGCGCAAAGTTCGCCAGCACGTTGTCGACCGCGCGGTCGAGCGCGGCCCCACCCGTGATCAGCACCAGCGGATCGAGATTGCCCTGCACGGCGACGCGTGATTGCACGCGCTCGCGGATGAAGGCCGGCTCCGCGGTCCAGTCGATGCTGACGCCGTTGACGCCGGTCGCCTCGACATAACCAGGCAATTGCGCGCCGGCGCCGCGGGGAAAGCCGATGATCTTCGCGTCCGGCACTTTTGCGCGCACGCCCTCGACGATGCGCCGCGTCGGCTCGACCGACCAGCGCGCGAACTCGGCGGGCGGCAGCACGCCGGCCCAGGTGTCGAAGATCTGCAAGGCATTGGCACCGGCTGCGAGCTGCGCCAGCAGATACTCGATCGAGTTGTCGACCAGCACGTCGATGATTTTTGCAAACGCGTCCGGATGCCGGTACGCCATCATCCGCGCCGGGGCTTGGTCGGGCGTGCCGTGGCCCGCGACCATGTAGGTCGCCACCGTCCACGGCGCGCCACAGAAGCCGATCAGCGCGGTCTTGGGATCGAGTGCGCCGCGCACGATCTTCAGCGCATCGAACACCGGCGCGAGCTTGCCGAAGTCGGCGCGCGGGGCGAGCGTGGCGACCTTCGCAGGATCATCCAGCGGCTCGAGCCGCGGGCCTTCGCCGACCTCGAAGCGCACGGAGCGGCCGAGCGCGTAGGGGATCACCAGGATGTCCGAGAAGATGATCGCCGCATCGAAGCCGAATCTCCGGATCGGTTGCAGCGTGACCTCGGCCGCAAGTTCCGGGTTGAAGCAGAGATCGAGGAAGCCGCCGGCCTTCGCCCGCACCTCGCGATATTCCGGCAAATAGCGGCCGGCCTGGCGCATCATCCACATCGGCGGGATGGCTTGGCGCTGGCCGGAGAGCACGTCGATGAAGGGCTTTGTCGCTGACTGGGGCACGAAGGATCCTGAGCAAGGTTACGGCTCCTGATACACCGCCGCGGCCTTCAGCGGAACAGGGGAACAAGCGCAATTGGGCCGCGTTGACCAACCAATGGAGGAGATCATGGTTGAGTCATTCAATCCCGCGCCGCACGACAAGCACGCCGACGATCTGCATGAGGCACTCGTCGCCGATCGCCATGCCAAGCTCGATACCGGGCTCAAGGACAGCTTCCCGGCGTCCGATCCCGTGAGTGTCGCCCAGCCGACACCCTCGAAGGCCGATGCAGATGCGGGCAATCCCTCGCTCTGGGACAAGGTTAAGGCCATCTTCAGCTAGCGGGAGGGGCGCCGGATTCCGATAGGTTCGCTAATACCCTGTTAGCGATGCGCTGATCCTTGCGTCCGTAGGACTACGGGAAAGCGCAGGTATCACGGTGTATTTCGGCAGTCATTTCAGAGTTCAATAACAGAAGCGGCAGAGTTTCCGAACGATCGGAGAATTCTGCCGCATGAGCGCTGCTACCCAACGAGCCGGATGGAGCCGCCTGCCGCTACGCGCGGCGGCGTTTGTCGTGCTGACCTGCGCGACCATCCTCGGCGTCAGCGCCTGGCGTGAATGGGCCGCTCGCGACGCGGTGCTCAAGGGCGCCGAGACCGAGATGGCGAACGTTGCGCGCTCGCTGACGCAGCATGCCGAGGACAGCCTCGATCTGCTCGATTCCGGCGTCGTCGGCGTCGTCAGCCGGCTGGAGATGGACGGCACCGACCCTGCCACGATCGCCAAGCTCAGAAACCTCATGGAGGTGCGCAAGAAGGCGACGGAGCGCGTGCACGGCTTCGCCATCATCGACGACCATGGCAACTGGCTGACCTCGCCCGGCACGATCGGCTCGACGCTCAGCGACGACGCGTTCTTCCGCCATCACCAGCTCTCCCCGAAACGAGAGGCCCATCTCGGCCGTCCCGTGAAGAGCCTGCTCGATGGCGAATGGGTCCTCACCCTGTCGCGCCGCTTCAACAAGCCGGACGGCAGCTTTGGCGGCGTGGTGCTCGCGACCATCAGCTCCGGATATCTGTCGCATTTCTACGAGCAGTTCGAGATCGGCCGCAACAGCTCCGTGGCGCTGACGCATGGCGACGGCCTGATCGTCGCGCGCTACCCGAGCAACGAGAAATTCGTCGGACGCAGCGTCGCCGACAAGCCGCTGTTCCGCAACCCGAGCCTGCAACGGCCGAGCGGCGCCTATCACTTCAAGTCGCCGCTGGACGGCGCCGAACGCGTCAGCTTCTTCAAGCGCTCTGGCCGCTATCCGTTCTTCCTGCTCGCGACCGTCGACAAGGACCAACTGCTGGCGCCCTGGCGCGCCGCCGCGATTTCCCGCATGCTGTATGTGCTCGCGCTGGTCATGTTGATCGCGATCATCGGCGCGGTGCTGGTGCGGCAGTTGCAGCGGGGCCAGCGCATGGCGGCGGCCCTGGTCGAGAAGGAAGCACATTTCCGCCTGCTCGCAGAAGGCTCCAGCGACATGGTGACCCGTATCGGGCTCGACGAGCGGCTGCGCTATGTCTCTCCCTCGTCGGTCCGCGTCGTCGGCTGGCGGGCCAGCCAGCTGATCGGAACGCCCGCGCTCGCGGGCGTTCAAGCGGACGACCTGCCGCAGGTCCAGGCCCTCGTCGATGCCATGAAGCGCGGCGAGAAGGACGAGGTGCGCGTCACCTATCGCAACTCGCACCGGAAGAAGGGCGAAGTCTGGCTCGAATCGACCATGCGGGTGACACGCAAGGACAACGGCAGCGTCGACGGCGTGGTCGCGATCTCGCGCGACATCACCGAGCAGAAGACGCTGGAAACCAGGCTCGAGACGCTCGCGACTGAGGACAGCCTCACCGGGCTTGCCAACCGCCGCTGCTTCGACGACCGTCTGAACGACGAATGGGCGCGTGCCTATCGCGACCGCTCCAGCCTCGCCCTGCTCATGATCGACGTCGATCATTTCAAGGCCTACAACGACGAATATGGCCATCCCGCGGGCGACGCCTGCCTGCGCGTGGTCGCAAAGATCCTCGCGGCCGAGATGCACCGCGCCGGCGATCTGGCTGCGCGCTACGGCGGCGAGGAATTCGCCATGCTGCTCCCCAATACCGATGCGGCCGGCTGCGCCCGGATCGGCGAGCGGATCCGCGAGGCCATTCACCAGGCAGGCCTCGTCCACGCCTCGAGCCCGATTTCGGCATCTGTGACCGTCTCGCTTGGCGGCGCGACCTGCCGGCCGTCGTTCGAGCGCACCGCAGGGTCCGCTTCGCTGGTGGAGGCCGCCGACCGCGCGCTCTACGCCGCCAAGGATATGGGCCGTGACCGGCTGATGATGTCGGGCGAGGTCATGAACCTGCTGCCCAAAGCGTCCGGTCAGTAAAGGCCGTCCGGCAGCAATATCGCTCAATAATGCGGCGGGCGCTCGTTGGCGGGGCCCGGCGCATTCGTCTCGGCCTCCTGCAGCCGCTCACTGAGCTGCGCGATCTGCCGCGTCAGCGCGTCGATCTGCTTCCACTGCGCGGTGATGGTCTGGTTCAGCGTCTCGATCGTGTCGTCCTGGTAGGCGAGGCGTGTCTCCAGCGTGTCGATGCGCTCGCTCAGCGTCTTGATCTCATTGGTCACGTGTTGCGTCCTTGTCCCGTTCCCGCAGTCCGTGGCCGAGCGCGACGCGCTCGTCGAACACGAAGCATTCGCCGCGCCAGCGGCTCTGCGCTTCCGGCACTTCTTCCAGATATTTCAGGATGCCGCCCTTGAGGTGATAGACCTCGGCAAAGCCGCGCGCGAGCAGGTGCGCGCTCGCCTTCTCGCAGCGGATGCCTCCGGTGCAGAACATCGCGATCCTGCGGTGTTTTGCCGGATCGAGCCGTTCCGCGGCAAAGTCCTTAAACTGGCCAAAGCTCTTGATACCGGGATCGACCGCGCCCTCGAACGTGCCCATCGCCACTTCGAAGGCGTTGCGGGTGTCCAGCACCAGCGTGTCCGGCGCCGCGATCAGCGCGTTCCAGGCGGCGGCATCGACATAGGTGCCGACCTGCCGGGTCGGATCGGCAGCCGCGTCCCCGAGCGTGACGATCTCCTTCTTCAGCCGCACCTTGAGCCGGCCGAACGGCATCGCCTCGGCGGTCGAGAATTTCAGCTCGAGGTTGTCGAGCCGGCCGCCGAACATGGTCCCGTGTGCGAGCTCATGGGCGAAGGCGTCGATGGCGTCAGGCGCGCCGGCGATCGTGCCGTTGATGCCCTCCTGCGCCAGCAGCACGCTGCCCTTCAGCGCCAGACCAGCGCAGAACGCGCGCAGCGGCTCGCGCAGCTCGCGGTAATCGGGCAGGGCGGCGAACTGGTAGAAGGCGGCGACCTTGGTGACCGAATTATCGTCAGACATGGGGCTCGTTTAGCAGGCGGCCGGCGCCCAGAAAACCCGCATGGCCGGAGCTTGCAAAAGGTCTATACGCCCAGCGGATGGCAGCCATTTCCCTGGCATGCCAGCATTGCCCCGGCGGGCCGGAATGTGTCATGTAAGCCCGGTTTTTCCGAGAGGGCGCGCCGTGCGCGTGCACGGCCCAAGAGAGCAAGAATTCGCATGAGAAACTTCCATTTCCCCGGCAGGTCCACGGTTCACGCCACCAACGCGATGGTGGCGACCTCGCATCCGCAGGCCTCGCTGGCCGCGATCGAGGTGCTGCGCGAGGGCGGCACGGCAGTGGACGCGGCTGTGGCCGGCTCGGCCGTGCTCGGCGTGATCGAGCCGCAATCGACCGGCATCGGCGGCGACTGCTTCGCGCTGATCCAGCCGCGCGGTGAAGGCAAGATCATCGCCTATAACGGCTCCGGCCGGGCACCGAAGGCGGCGAATGCCCACTGGTATCTCGAGCGCAAGATCACGTCCGTGCCGCTGACCTCGGCGCACGCGGTCTCGATCCCCGGCGTGATCGACGCCTTCGCGACCGTGCTGCGCGATCACGGCAAGTTCGGCTTCGACCGCCTGCTCCAGCCCGCGATCAAGGCGGCCGAGGAAGGCTACGTCGTCGCCCCCCGCATCGCGTTCGACTGGAAGAACCAGTTCGAGAAGCTGAAGGGCGGCACCAACACCGTGCGTTACCTGTTGCCGGGCGGCAAGCCGCCGGTGGCCGGCGACATCATCCGCCAGGCCGAGCTCGGCAAGACGCTGCGCGCGATCGCCAAGGACGGCCGCGACGCCTTCTACAAGGGCGCGATCGCGGAAGACATGGTCGAGACCCTGCGCGGCATCGGCGGCCTGCACACGCTCGACGATTTCGCCGCGCATACCACCGAAGTGACGACGCCGATCGGCACCATGTACAAGGGCTACGACGTCTGGCAGTGCCCGCCGAACGGCCCGGGCGTCACAGCGCTTTTGATGCTCAACATCCTGTCGCGCTTCGACCTGACCAAGTATGCGCCCGTCAGCGTCGAGCGCTTCCATCTCGAGGCTGAAGCCGCGCGCATCGCCTACATGAACCGCGAGATGCATGTCGCCTCGCCCGACCACATGAAGATCAACGTCGCAGAGATGCTCGAAAAGGGCTTTGCCGACGAGTACATCAGCAAGATCCGCATGGACGGCATGCTCGACCTGCCGAACGTCGCGCCGCCGATGAACCCCTCGACCATCTACATCACGGTGGTGGACAAGGACCGCAACGTCTGCTCGTTCATCAATTCGGTCGCGCATTCCTTCGGCTCGGCGATCGTCTCGAACAAGACCGGCGTGCTGCTCCAGAACCGCGCCGGTGGCTTCCGCATCCAGCCGGGCCATCCGAACTGCATCGAGGGCGGCAAGCGCCCGCTCCACACGATCATGCCGGGCCTGCTCACCAAGGGCGGCCGTTCCACGATGCCGTTTGCGGTGATGGGCGGCCAGTACCAGCCGACCGGCCAGACCCATCTGTTGACCAACATCCTCGACTATGGCTGCGACGTGCAGGAGGCGATCGACATGCCGCGCGGCCTGCACTACGAGGGCCAGTACCAGCTCGAGGACAGCGTGCCGGCCGACATCGTCGAGGGCCTGAAGAAGCTCGGCCACAAGACCACCAGCGTGGTCGGCCCGCTTGGCGGCGCCCAGGCGATCTGGATCGACTGGGACAAGGGCACGCTCACCGGCGGTTCCGATCCGCGCAAGGACGGCTGCGCGCTCGGGTATTGATCGAGGGCCAGAGCTGCAACGTTACGGCTGGAAACTGCACCCTCGTTGCGCTAGACACCTCCCGCCTCAAACGGAAGGTGTCTTATGCAGCGTTTCCAGCGCGTGCTCCTCGCCATCATGTCGGCACTCGCGATCACCGTGATCGCCGGCGTGTCCGATTTCGTTTCCACCACGGCCTCGGCCCAGACCGCAGGAAAGACCATGACCACAGCTTCAGGCTTGCAAATCATCGACACCGCCGTCGGCACCGGCGCCTCGCCGCAGCCCGGCCAGATCTGCGTGATGCACTATACCGGTTGGCTTTATGAAAACGGCCAGAAGGGCAAGAAATTCGACTCCTCGGTCGATCGCAAGGAGCCGTTCGAGTTTCCGATCGGCAAGGGCCGCGTGATCGCCGGCTGGGACGAGGGCGTCGCCTCGATGAAGGTCGGTGGCAAGCGCACGCTGATCATCCCGCCGCAGCTCGGCTATGGCGCGCGCGGCGCCGGCGGCGTGATCCCGCCGAACGCGACGCTGATGTTCGACGTGGAATTGCTCGCGGTGAAGTGACGGCGCAGCGTCATTCCGGGATGGTCCGCAGGACCAGGCCCGGAATCTCGAGATTCCGGGTTCGCTTCGCGCCCCGGAATGACGGTGCGAATGGACAAAACAAAAAGACCGGCCTTGCGGCCGGTCTTTTCGTTTGCAGCTCTGCGCGCGTCACTCTGCCGCGCGCCTCGCCGCAGCCGCGGCGCGATCGATCGCTTCCTTCGCGGCGTCCTTGGCATCGCCCATGGCCTGCTGGCCCTTGCCCTTTACCTCCTGGACCACGCCTTCGCCCTTCAGGCGGTCGGAACCGGTTGCCTCGCCGATGCCCTGCTTGGCCTTGCCGATCGCCTCGTTGGCGTTGCCTTTGATCTTGTCGGTCGTGCTACCCATGAAACTCTCCTTCCAGTTCTATCGCGGGGACAACACGGGACGACTACGAGCGTTCCTTTTTTGGTATGGCTTGATGCCGCGGCTTTGGTTAGTTTGCCGCGCACGGAACCAACAGAAAGCAAGATCATGACGGGCCATGACCACACGCATTCCCACCATGCACACGATCATGACGATCGCTGGAAACATGACGGCGTGCGCGTCATTCCCGGCAACCAGCTCGATACCAACGTGCCGTCGACGGCCGGCATGGACCGCGCGGCCGCCATCAACTTTGCACGCGTCGGCGCGCAGAAATTGTGGGCGGGCACGGTCAGCATCAAGCCCGACGCCAAGACCGGTGCACATCACCACGGCCATCTCGAAAGCGTCATCTATGTGGTGAAGGGCAAGGCGCGGATGCGCTGGGGCGAGAGCCTGCAATTCACCGCGGAGGCCGGCCCCGGCGATTTCATCTTCGTTCCGCCCTACGTGCCGCACCAGGAGATCAACGCCAGCCCCGACGAGGTGCTGGAATGCGTGCTGGTGCGCAGCGACGGCGAGGCGGTGGCGATCAATCTCGATATCGAGCCGGTCGAGAAGCCGGAGACCGTGCTGTGGATCGATCCGGTGCACCGGGACCCGAACGAGAAGAAGTAAGGCCGGCCCGGGCCTGCCGGTTCTGTGCGACAGAACTACGGCAGACGGGCCTGAAAAAAATATCCGGAAGCCGTGTCGGATGGCCGTCTGCCTGTCCGTCCTTGGGCAGAACCCCGCCCAAGGAGCTTCCGATGCCCAAGATGATCTTCGTCAACCTGCCGGTGACCGACCTCAAGCGCGCCACGGCCTTTTACGAGGCGGTCGGCGCGGTTAGGAACCCGCAGTTCTGCGACGATACGGCGAGCTGCATGGTCTTCTCCGAGACCATTTTCGCGATGCTCCTGACCCACGACAAATTCCGCCAGTTCACACCCAAGCCGATCGCGGATGCGAAGACCTCGAACCAGGTGCTGCTCTGCCTGTCGGCCGACAGCCGCGACGAAGTCGACGCCATCGTCGGCAAGGCCGAGGTCGCGGGCGGGGTGGCCGATCCCAGCCCGAAGGATGAGTACAGCTTCATGTACGGCCGCAGCTTCGAGGATCCGGATGGCCATATGTGGGGTGTGAATTGGATGGACCTCGCGGCATTCGCCGCGCAGTCCGAGATGGCGAACGCCTGATCGAAAATCTGAGAGCATTGAAAACCTGAAGAGGAGCGTTCTCCATGTCCAAGCTCGTGCCCTGCATGTGGTTCAACGGCGATGCCGAGGAAGCCGCGAAGTTCTACGTCTCGCTCGTTCCGAATTCGGAGATCACGCACGTCCAGCGCAACGTTTCGGACGGCCCATCCGGCAAGACAGGCTCCGTGCTCGTCGTCGAGTTCACGGTGGCCGGGCAGCCCCTGGTCGCGCTCAACGGCGGCATGAAGATGGAGTACACCCACGCGATCTCGCTGATGATCCATTGCGACGACCAGGCCCAGGTCGACAGCGTCTGGAACGCCTTCATCGCCCATGGCGGCAAGGAAGAGCAGTGCGGCTGGCTCAGGGATCGCTGGGGCGTGGCCTGGCAGGTCGTGCCGAAGGTGATGTTCGAATTCCTTACGAGCCCCGACAAGGCCGCGGCCGCGCGCGCGATGCAGGCTATGATGAAGATGGTGAAGCTCGACGTCGCCGTGTTGCGTCAGGCGTTCGAGGGCAAGTCGGCGGCGTGACGGCGGCACAGGTGCCGTAGGGTGGGCAAAGGCGCTATTGCGCCGTGCCCACCATCTGTCCCCAGTTGAGAGAGGAGTGGTGGGCACGCTTGCGCTTTGCCCACCCTACGAGACCGGGGCTGCGCGTACCAAGCCGCCGCTAATAATTAATCCTTAGCCCCACGCCGCCGTGGATGGTGTTCCCCACCGGCTGCGG
Organism: Bradyrhizobium diazoefficiens USDA 110; assembly: GCF_000011365.1. Classification (GTDB taxonomy): domain Bacteria; phylum Pseudomonadota; class Alphaproteobacteria; order Rhizobiales; family Xanthobacteraceae; genus Bradyrhizobium; species Bradyrhizobium diazoefficiens. The sequence continues at coordinate 2,624,582 of NC_004463.1, forward strand.
ACCCAGCGTGCCGTTCGCAAACAAGTCCACGATCCAGCCCTTCTGCACGCGGAAGCCGAGGCGGCCGCCATATTCGAACCAGCCCTGGTTGCCCATGGTCGGCACCACCATGCCGTCGCCGGTCACGGTGGCGACGATGCCGCTATGGCTGGCGAACGACTGCACCCAGCCGCCGTTGATGTTGGCCTCGATGTTGCTGCCGAAGAGATGCGTCCACTGGCCGCCGATCTTGACCAGGCTGGTGCGGTCGGTGCCGGTCGCGATCGTGGCGTCGAACGGATTGAACGCCACGGCGCTGTCCGAATAACCGGACACGCGCTGCCAGAGCTGCCAGACCTCGATTGAGGCGGCGACCTCGTCGCGCGGCGAGATGCGGCTCATCCAGCCGGCGCGGCCGTAGACGGCGTAGTTGGAGGCGTTGGTGGAGCTCGTGACGCTCACCGGGCCGAGGCTGGTGTTGTAGCTGCGGGTGTAGCGCGCCTTCTCCCACGGCGTCAGGATCGTGCCGATGTCGAAGAACGGGCGCGACGAGCCCCAATCGGTGAAATCATAGCGCAGCGCGAAGGCGCCGATCGGTGCGCTGGTGATGTTGTAGCCACCCTCGCTGTATTGCGTGTAGGCGATGCCGGCGAGCAGCGACAGATTGTTGGTCAGCTCCTTGCGGCCGTGGATGCCGGCCGAGAACGAGCCGGCCGAGCCGAACGCGCTGATGCAGTCGCTGCAATTGACCTGCTCGTTGACGCCGAGCAGCACCGTGCCGAGCACCCGGTTGGTGATCATCTGGTTGAAGCGCTGGTTGGCGAGACCGCCGATCGAGTTGCCGCTGGAGTCAGCGCCGGTCGGCGTCGGGCTCGGCGCGGGATACGGACTCGGCGACGGATACGGGCTCGGTGACGGATACGGGCTCGGGGACGGCGCCGGCGAGGGCGAATATGTCGGTGACGGGGTGGGCGTCGGTTCGCCGCACTCGGACTCGCAGGCCGCCTGCGCAGCCGCTGGACGGGCATCGAACGCGACGAGCGCAAACGCAGCCATTGCGGTCAGCACGCCGGCGAGAATGAAGCGCCTCAGGTGGAGTTTCGCCATCGTCACCGTCCGCACAGCATGCCGTCGTCATGGACGGCGGGCGTGATGGTCGGCGAGGCGTTGGCATATTGGTTGACCGAGCATAGCCCGGCATTCGCGGCGCAGGTCGCGGCAAAGGTCCAGGGCGGCGTGTTGGTCTTGGTGATGCTGACCTTGCCGCCCGTCGAAGTGATGACCGCGGTATCGCCGGGCTGGGTGAGCTGCACGCACTGGAAGCTCGTCGTGCAGACGCTGGCCGCGCCGTCCTGAAGCACGACGACGGACCGGCCGCGCTGGGACAGGATGTCGAGCGTGGTGCCGCGCACGCCGATGGTCGCGAGCGGCGTCGTGATCTTGTAGGCGGTCTTCTCGGAATGTCCGGTGACGAAGCGGAATGCGCCTGTCGTCATGCGGATCGCGACGTCGCGATAGCTGTGCTCGTCGTTGAAGACGGTGCGGTCGAGCTTCAGCGTGGCGCTGGGACCGAGCGACAGATTGGTGCTGTCGGCCATGACGAAGCGCGCCGCGCTGTCGGCGCCGGTGCGCACGGTCTCGTCGCGCAGCATGCTGTCTCCGACGCTGATCGGCGTCGTGGTCGCGGCGACGCGCACCACCTCGTTCTGGATCACGACGGCTTCGCCGACGCGCGTCTGCGCCTGCGCGCAAGGCGCCGCGCACACTACGGCCGACAACAGAGAGAGGAAAAGCCAGAAACGCAAATTCATTTCGCAACCGATCGATGTGTCCCTGATCGTACCGGATCGCGCGCGCTTGCGATGTGGCGAAATTATCACAAGCGGCGCGGGACATGCGCTATGCTTAGTGACAGTTGCGGCAGAATGCGTTCAATGAAAAGCGTCATCCATAGTTTTCTCCGCGGTGAAGCAGATTTGCCACGCAAAACATCCCCACAAAAGCCGCTTGAATTGCCTGCGGTTCCGAAGATGTCGCGGAGCGCAGTGATTGCTGTCGCAATTTTCCTGATGGCGCATCTGGCGCTGCTGATCGGTCTTACCGCGCCGGAGAAGTTCGTTTTCGACGAGGTGCATTACGTCCCGGCGGCGCGGCAGATGCTTGCGCCGGTGATGTCGCAGCCGATGCTCAATCCGATGCATCCGCCGCTGGCCAAGGAGCTGATCGCCGCGTCGATTGCGACGTTCGGCGATAACGCGCTCGGCTGGCGCTATCCGGCGACCTTGTTTGGCGCGCTTGCGATCGTCGCGATCTATCTGTGCGGCCTCGCGCTGTTTGCCGCGCAAGGGCCCGCGATCGCCGCGGCGCTGATCGCGGCCTTCAACCAGATGCTCTACGTGCAGGCGCGCATCGCGATGCTCGACATCTTCGCGCTCGGCTTCGGACTGCTCGCGACCGCCGCCTTCATGCATGGCTTTCGCAGGGAACGGCCGCATGCGCTGTTCGCGCTCGCGGGCGGCCTGTTCGGCTGTGCTGCGGCCTGCAAATGGAGCGGCCTGTTTCCGCTCGGCATCTGCATCGTCATCGTCGCGGTGATCCGCCTGATGCAGGGCTGGCGCACGCTGTTCGCCGACGCAAGGCCGGACGATTGGTATCGGCCCGACCTCTGGCCCGACTTCAGGGCGCCGCATGTCGCGCTCTGCTTCGCGGTGCTGCCGGCGATGACATATCTTGCCGCTTTCATTCCGCTCTATGGATTGTCGCTGCCCGATCTGATCGAGGGGCAGCGCCGGATCTTTGCCGACAACACCACCACTGCGATCGCCGGCCACACCTACATGAGCTCGTGGCCATCCTGGCCGCTGCTCGCCCGCCCGGTGTGGTTCCTGTTCGACAAGACGGCGGAGGACAGCGTGTCGGCTATCGTCTTCCTCGGCAACCCGCTGGTGCTGTGGCCGGCGCTGGCCGCGCTCGCGATCGTGCTGCGCGACGTCGTCGTCGCGCGCCGCTGGGACGCGTTCCTGATCGCGGCGTTCTATTTCGGCCCGTGGCTCGCCTGGGCGCTGCTGCCGCGCACGCTGGGTTTCATCTACTATTATCTGCCGGCCGCGACCGCGGCGTCGCTTGCGCTGGTCTATGTGCTGCGCCGGAACGGCCTGCCGCGCTGGCTGCTGTGGGCCTATGTCGGCCTCGCCGCGATCGGATTTGCGATCATGCTGCCGATCTCCGCAGCCTTCATCGGAACGTCGATGCAGGGCTTCAACCGGCTGATGCTGTTCCAGAGCTGGATCTAGTGCCCGCTCGCGTGCATAGGCCCGGTAGAATTCTCTTGCCTGAATCAATCAGCGCGTGTGGACTGGCCGCGATCTTCGGAATCGGAGAGGCGGCAGGTGGGAACGGCGGAGCGCATCGCCAGACCGGATCAATCCAACGCCGACTGGCTGCGCGCCGTCGTCGATACCGCGGTCGACGGCGTGATCCTGATCGACGCCCGCGGAACCATCCTGATGTTCAATCCGGCCTGCGAAGGCCTGTTCGGCTATTCCGCGGACGAGGTGATAGGCCGGAACGTCAAGGTCTTGATGCCGCCGTCCTACCGCGACGCTCATGACGGATACCTGCACAATTATCACACGACCGGCGACCGCAAGATCATCGGTATCGGCCGCGAGGTGGTGGGTCAGCGCAAGGACGGCTCGACCTTCCTGATGCATCTCTCGGTCGGTGAGACCAAGCGGGCCGGGGAAGAGTCGATCTTCGTCGGCATCATTCACGACCTCACCGGGCGCGAGCGGGTGGAGCGGGAGCTGCGCGAGAGCGCGGCACGGCTGCGCGCGGTCGTCGATACCGCCGTCGATGGCGTAATCCTGATCGATTCCGACGGCATCATCCTGAAGTTCAATCCGGCCTGCGAGAGCCTCTTCAAATATCACGCCGACGAGGTCCTCGGAGAGAACGTTCGGATGTTGATGCCGGAGCCCTACCGCTCATGATGGTTATATTCGCAATTTCGTCGCCACCGGCGAGAAGAAGATCATCGGCATCGGCCGCGAGGTGGTGGGCCGGCGCAAGGACGGCTCGACCTTCCCGATGGATCTTTCGGTCGGCGAGGCCAAGCAGGACGGCTCGTCCATCTTCGTCGGCATGATCCATGACCTGACTGATCGCAAGCGTACCGAGGCCCAGCTGATGCAGGCGCAGAAGATGGAGGCGGGGTCGGGCAGCTCTCCGGCGGCATCGCTCACGATTTCAACAATCTCCTCACCGTGATCGTCGGCAACGCCGAACATCTGGCCGAGCAGTTGGTGGCGCGAGGGGATTTGAAGCGGCTTGCCGACGACATCTGTAGCGCCGGCGAGCGCGGCGCGGAGCTGACGCAGCGCCTGCTCGCCTTCAGCCGCAAGCAGCTGCTGCGGCCGGTGGAGACCGAATGCAGCAAGCTCGTCGAGTCCATGCACAAGCTGCTGCGACGGACCCTTCGCGAGGATATCGAGATCTCCACGAATTTCGATCCCGCGCTGCGGCAGGCCTTCGCCGATCCGGTGCAGCTCGAATCGGCGATCCTCAACCTCGCGCTCAACGCTCAGGACGCGATGGTATCAGGCGGGCGCCTGACCATCTCGACGGCGAACGCATCGCTCGATGTGGGCGATCACAACACGCATCCCGACGTCGGGCCGGGCGAGTATATCGTGATCGCCGTGACCGACACCGGTTCCGGCATGCCGAGGCGGGTGCTGGAGCGGGCGTTCGAGCCCTTCTTCACCACCAAGGAGGTCGGCAAGGGCAGTGGGCTCGGGCTCAGCATGGTCTACGGCTTCGTCAAGCAATCCAACGGCCATGTCACGATCTACAGCGAACCGGGCCTGGGGACGACCGTGCGGATCTATCTTCCGGCCGTGCTGGCGAAGACGCAGAGCGCGCCGCTGGCGGTCGAGAAGGACGTGGTGCAGAGCGGCTCCGAAACCGTGCTGGTGGTCGAGGACGATCCGTTCGTCCGCTCCTATGCGGTGATGAGCCTGGAGAGCCTGGGCTACAGGGTGATCTCCGCGGTCGACGGAAGGAGGCGCTCCAGACGCTCGCCGCAGCGCCGCACATCGACCTGCTGTTCACCGATGTCGTGATGCCCGGAGGCGTGAACGGCTGGGAGCTTGCAGGGCTCGCGCGCAAGGCAAGGCCCGAGATGCGCGTGCTGCTGACGTCGGGTTACGCCCTCGAAACACTGGCGGCGAACGGTCACGTCCGGCAGGGCGCCCCGATCCTTGAAAAGCCTTACCGCAAGGCGGAGCTTGCGCGCTTGGTGCGGGAGGCACTCGCCGCAGCGGTGCCGGTCTGAGCCGGGGTCCGCCTGCCGCGCGGGCGGCGGGCGGTGGGTCGGCACTACAGCGCGATGAGATTGAAATGAATCGTCATCGCGCTGTAGTTCATTGTCTGAGCATGGTCTTTTCGGAAAGCCGCTGCGCACTTTGCGCTAGCGCGGCCCTCCGGGTCCGGATCATGCTCTAGATCATTTCGACGCGGTCTTGGTGTCCATGTTGACGACCTGAACGCGGCGGTTGATCGGGTCGGCGCCGTTGGCGGTATCCTTCAGCTTGGTCTTGCCGTAGCCGACGGTGACGAGATCGGTGCCGTTGAGGCCGTAGTTCTGCACCAGGTACTTCTTGATGGTGTCGGCCCGACGTTCGGAGAGCCCTTGGTTGTACTCTTCGCCGCCGATCGCGTCGGTGTGTCCGGCGACCACGAAGGTCGAGCCCTTCAGCGCCGGGTCGGAGAGCGCCTTGCCGAGCGCCTGCACCGACGGCACCGACGTCTTGGCGATGTCGGCCGAGTTGTAGTCGAACTGGATCTCCAGATCGATCTTCGGCTTGGTCGCAGCCAACTCGGCGATCTGCTCGCGTTCGCCGGTCGAGAGCGACCGGGTCGAGCGGTTGCGCACGGTGTTCAGGAACGTCGCTTCCTTGGCCTGCACCGCCGGATCGGCCTGCGGACCGGCGGACAGACCGCGGGTCACCGGCTTCGGCTTCAACGCATCCAGGATCTTGTCGGAAGAGATGTTGTTGTCGCCGGCCAGTGCCAGGCCCGCCGTCATTGACAGCGCGGCCGTGAGCGTAATCGCCTTCAGTGCAAAAAACTTATCAAAACGGGTCATTGTGGTATCCTCGCTGTTACGCCTGATGACGATTTGATGCTGCGAGCATAGGGCAGGTTCAAAGCCCCCGATGTGATCCTGGTCACGGTGGCTGCAGGAGCCTGCGGGCTCATCCTAGCGCACTTTGCGCCGTTTCGGAGTGCGCGACCGGGCTGCTTTCCTTCCGGAGGGAAGGTCAGGCTCGGCAGGCCAGCAATTATCGTCGCGTCTTCTTTGAGGCCGGTTCGATCCTTCACGACCCAAACGTGATCTAAATCACATTTCTCTTCCGTGGAAGAGATCACACTGGGGGCGTCGGTGGTTCTTGATCTCTGGAGAAAGACCATGCGTTTCCTGATCGCGGCAGTGTCCTTCGCAGCCTTCGTCTTCAGCGGTAACGCGGCGTTCGCCGACAAGCGCGTTGCCTTCGTGGTCGGCAACGCCGCCTACAAGAATGTCCCACAGCTTCCAAACCCCGCGATCGACGCCAGGTCGATGGCACGGGTGCTGCGCAATGTCGGCTTCGACGTGGTCGAGGGCAGCAACCTCAGCCGCGACGCCATGACGGCGAAGCTGCTCGAGTTCGGCAAGAAGAGCGAAGGCGCCGATGTGGCGCTTTTCTTTTATGCCGGCCACGGCATCGCTGTGAACGGCACCAATTACCTGCTGCCTGTCGACGCCGACCTCAAATCCGAGATGGACGTCAAGCTGGGCGCTGCCATCAACGTCGATCTGACGCTGGAGCAGACCATGGCGGATGCCAAGGTGAAGCTGGTGTTCCTCGATGCCTGCCGCGACAATCCCTTCGCCGCAAAGATCCGCTCGGCCAGGGCGACGCGGTCGGTCAATGTCGCGAGCGGCCTTGCCGAGATGAAGTCGGGCGAGGGCACGCTGATCGCGTTCGCAACCGGCCCCGGCCAGACCGCGCTCGACGGCGAAGCCGGCACCAACAGCCCGTTCACCCGCGCGCTTCTCGCCAATATCGCCCAGCCCGGCATCGAGATCCAGCAAGCGATGACCAGGGTCCGGGCCCAGGTCAACGACGAGACCAACAAGGCGCAGCTGCCTTGGGGCCACACCAATCTCACCGGCACGGTCTATCTCAATCCGGCGGCCATGGCAGCGCCCGATGCCGCAGCGTCGGCATCCGTCGTCGCGCAGGCCGGCGAGGTCGAGCTCGAGTTCTGGCGCTCGATCAAGGACACCAACAAGGTCGAGGAGCTCAACGCCTACCTCACCAACTATCCGAACGGCACCTTCAAGCCGCTGGCGCTCGCCCGCATTGCCGCGCTCCAGGACGGCCCCTCGACGACGACGCGCAACCTCACTGCCGGCGTCGATCCCGCGACCTTCACGGATACGGCCGACCAGGTCTCCGAAGACCAGATCGGTCTCGACAAGAACCAGCGCCGCGACGTGCAGCGCCGCCTCACCGGCCTCGGTTTCGACGTCAGGGCGACCGGCAAGTTCGACGAGGAGACTCGCACCGTGATCAAGCGCTGGCAGGCGGCGCGCGGCTATCCCACGACCGGCTATCTCAACAAGCTTCAGCACAAGGCGATGCAGTCCGAGATCGTCTCTGCCCGCGTTACCGCCTCCGACGAGTCCGAGGACGAACTCGCCCGTCGCCGCGCGTCCGGTGGTGGCGGCCGCCGTGCTCACGGCGGTGGCGGTGGCATGGGCGGGCCGGGCGGCTTGTTCGGCCACATGATGGGCGGCCTGTTCCGGCGGTAGTTCGGCGAACGGCGATGCGTGAAGGCAGCTCGATCCCGGGCCGCTTCCGCTTTGGAAACCCTTGCACACCGATGGCCGCAAAGCCGTCTCCGCAGGGCCCGCTCGCGAACAAGAAATCGGCCAGATGCAAGCCTAGCAGAGTTCTTCGCCATCAACCGCAGACGAAGGGGAGCCGAGTTCCATCCAGTGCCGAGGCCGAGTGATTATCAGTCCTATCGCAGCGGCCCGCCGGATCGGTCTGTGTCCCTGAGCTCCATGCCCATCTATATCGGCGCGGCGATGATCGCGGTGGCGATCCTGCTGTCGACCCTGATCACGGGCCTGACCTCCCGCTATGTCGGCCTCGACGGGCCGAACGACGAGAACATGTGGCTGGTCGACCGTCTCACCGGCAACGTCTACCGCTGCCAGGCGGAGGGGCGCGGCAAGGCCTCGTGCGAGCCCGATATCGCCACCGGTAGCCTCAGCGATCGGCCCAGAGCGCCGAAAGACGGCCGTTGAGGCCCTTCGTCTTCGCAGCGCAGCAAGAAAATTGTCTTCGCCGCGAAACGTCCGCGCGAGAGAATACGTAATTGCGAAGGCCGGCATGACGCCGGTTTCGTTTTACGGAGGAGACTTTTCCATGAAGATGTTGCTCACGACCGCAGCTTTTGTCGCGTTCACTCTTTCGTTGTCTCCCGCCTCCGCCGCCATGATGGCGTGCACCGGCGAGAACATGATGAAATCGACGGCCATGATGATGGGCACCGCCGACACGCCGGCCAAGATGGCGGCCAACAAGGAAATGGCCATGGCCAACACCGACATGAGCAACGGCAAAATGAAGAGCGGCTGCATGCATTACATGAAGTCGCAGAAGGCCATGATGGCGAAGTAGGCCTCGTTCATGCCGAACGGCCGCGCTGTCAGCAGATGGCAGCGCGGCATTTTCTTTTGTTGCTCCTGGTCCGCTGCTTTCTCCCGGTGCGAATCCCGCTACATTGCTTCCTGCAATGTCACGCGCGCCCAAACCGATCCCACTCACCACGACACAGGCCCGGCAGATCTGGCTGCACGCCCAGCGGCTTGATGAGCGCACCCCGTTCGGCGAGGGTGCGCAGGCCGTTGCGGATGCGACCGCTCATCTCGGCTACGTGCAGATCGACACCATCAACGTCATCGAGCGCTGCCACCACCACATCCTGTTCAGCCGCATTCCGTCCTACCGCCGCGCCGATCTGCGCCAGGCCCAGAGCGTCGACAGGAGCGTGTTCGAATACTGGACCCATGCGCTATCCTACATCCCTTCGAACGATTTCCGCTTCTTCCTGCCGGCGATGCGCGAGCACCGGCGCGAAGGGCACAAATGGTTCGCCTCGGTGAAGCCGGCCGACACGCGCAAGGTGATGCGGCTGGTGCGCGCCGCGCCGCTGACGATCCGCGACATCGAGGACGACGTGCTCACCGAGAAGGAGCATCTGTGGCAGAGCCGCAAGCCCTCGAAGCGCGCGTTGCAGCTTGCCTTCTACACCGGCGCCGTGACCATCAGCGAGCGCCAGGGCATGCTCAAGACCTACGAGCTGATGACGCGCCATTTCGGCTGGGACAAGCTGCCGAAGCCGGCATCGGCAAAGGACATCACGGCCTATCTGCTCGATCGTGCGCTGCGGTCGCAGGGCGTGGTGAGTCTCGATTCGGTCTGCCATCTCGACGCGCCGAGCAAGAAGGCGGTCGCGCGCCTGATCGCCGCGCGCGTCCGTCGCGGCGAGCTCGTCCCTGTCGCGATCGACGGCGCCGGCAAGCAGGAGCATTGGGGGGCGCCCGCGGTGCTGGAGGCCGGCGGTGAGGGGCCATCGCCCGATCTCGTCCACATCCTCTCGCCGTTCGATCCCCTGATCATCCAGCGCAAACGCACCAGTCTCATTTTCGGCTACAACCATCTGTTCGAGGCCTATGTGCCGAAGGCCAAGCGCAAGCTCGGCTATTTCGCGCTTCCGGTGCTGGTCGGCGACGAGATCGTCGCCGCGCTCGATCTCAAGACCGACCGGCAGGCGAAGAAGCTCCTGATGCAGAAATGGACCTGGGTCGGGGAGGGGAGGAAGACCGCGGGGCGCAAGGAGCTCAAGCGTGTGATCGAGGAAGAGCTCGATCGCTTCGAGCGGTTTCAGCTGGCGGATTGAGCGAGGCTGCGCCTCTCAACGAGCCGATCGATCCAGACGCCGAACGCAATCCCAGCTGCGTAGGCGACCAGATTCCACAGCGAGAACATGCGTCCGAGCAGCAGCGCGCCGGCGGTGGTCAGCCGGAACGCATCGAGCCACGGCGTGTGCACCAGCCGGGAAAATTCGACGACCACCGCGATCGCCGCCGCGATGGCTGCAAGCTGCATCCGCGACAGCCTTGGCAGCAAAACCCCGACCAGCACGAACACCATCGTGGCCCACAACAGCGAGCCGCCATACTTCACGACGAAGGCGGGAAGGCCGAGCGGGAAGCCGTACCAGCGCAGGGACAGTCCGCAGGCGATCACGACCAGCGCCAGCCCGGCCCGGACCAGGGATGTCCGAAGCGGCGCTATGGGTTTGACCGGCTGCGCCCCATGCATTGCTTGCTCCATTGACTCTTTCGCGGCGATGCTCAAAACCCCGGATCAGCCCATAAAAGCAACAACCCCGGGGGGAAGCCATGAGCCAGACCACGACCTATGCCGGTTCCGCCGGCACAGCCAAGACGGAAATCGAGACCTCGACCATCCGCGCCATCTCCTGGCGCCTGATCCCGTTCCTGGTGCTGGCCTACTTCTTCTCCTATCTCGACCGCGTCAATCTCGGCTTCGCCGCGCTGACCATGAACGCGGAGCTGAAATTCACGCCGCTGATCTTCTCCTGGGGCGCCGGCATCTTCTTCATCGGCTATTTCATCTTCGAGGTGCCGAGCAATCTGGCGCTGGAGAAGTTCGGCGCCAGCCGCTGGATCGCCCGCATCATGGTGACCTGGGGCATCATCTCGGCGCTGATGGCGATGGTCAGCGGCGTGACGAGCTTCTACGTCCTGCGCTTCCTGCTCGGCGTCGCCGAAGCCGGGTTCTTCCCCGGCATCATCCTCTATCTCACCTATTGGTATCCGGCCGAATATCGTGCCCGCTTCCTCGCGGCCTTCGCCATCGCCGTCCCGGTGTCGACCGTGATCGGTGCGCCGGTCTCGGGCCTCTTGCTCGGGCTCGACGGCGTGATGGGGCTGAAGGGCTGGCAGTGGCTCTTCATCATCGAAGGCATCCCCTCGGTGCTGCTCGGCATCGTCACCTGGTTCTACCTCACCGACAGGCCGGAGAAGGCGGATTGGCTCTCGGCCGAGCAGAAGGCCTGGCTCAAGGCGAAGCTCGATTCCGAAATCGCCGCCAAGCAGGCGGTGAAGCATCTGTCGCTCGGCGAAGCGCTGTCCTCGCCGAAGGTGATCGCGCTCAGCCTGATCTATTTCGGCTTCGTCGGCGCGCTCTACGGCATGCAGTTCTGGCTGCCGCAGATCGTGAAAGCGTTCGGTCTCACCAATGCCCAAACCGGCTTCGTCACCGCGATCCCGTATTTGTTCGGCACCGTCGCGATGATCCTGTGGGCGCGGCATTCCGATGCGACGCGCGAGCGCGTGATGCATGTCGGCGCGCCGCTGCTGCTCACCGCGGTCGCGCTCGGCGTCTCCTCCTATCTCACCGACCCCACCCTGACGATGGTGGTGCTGACGGTGGCCGCGATCGGCGTGTTCTGCTGCTTCGGCGTGTTCTGGACGCTGCCGACCGCCTGGCTCTCCGGCACGGCCGCGGCCGGCGGCATCGCCCTGATCAACTCGATCGGCAACCTCGCCGGCTTCGGCGGGCCGTATTTGATCGGCTGGGTCAAGGAAGCCACCGGCCAGACCTCGACCGGACTGCTGGTGCTCGCGGTGCTGCCCCTGCTCGCCGGCATTTTGGTGTTTGTCGGCGGCCACGACAGCAAGCACGAGTTCGCCGGGCAGGGGCGGTAGAGCGCCACTCACGACTGTGTAGCCTGGATTGCGCTGCGCCCCATCCGGGCTGCGAGCTGTCTCCTCCAACGTCGCCCTGGCGAAAGCCAGGGCCCATACTCCGCGGCTCCTCTTGGGGCACGCGGGGAGACGGCCTCTTCCAGCAACCGAGTTCAGGGTAATGGGCCCTGGCTTTCGTCAGGGCGACAGGGATCACCGCCCCTTAACGATCACGCTTTCCTGATGACTGACGATTATTGACTTTTATCAGTGATTAGTCGACATTCCTCTCATTGCAGTCGCAGGAGTGTCCTCCGATGTTCGTCCGGTCTGTTTTATCCAGCTATTCCAAGCTCTTGGCGGGTGTGTCGCTGGCCCTGATGGCCGCTGCGCTGGCCGGGTGCAATGACACCGTCGCCGAGAAGGCCGAGCCTCCGCGGCCGGTCCTGGTCGCGACCGCGCATTATGATGCAGAGACGCCGGAGCGCAGCTTCGTCGGCACCGTCAGGCCCCGGATCGAGAGTGATCTCGGCTTCCGTGTCGCCGGCAAGGTCGCCAAGCGCCTCGTGGAGGTCGGCCAGACCGTCGAGATCGGCCAGCCGCTCGCCACCCTGGACGAGGTCGACCTGAAGCTCCAGGCCGAGCAGTCCGTGGCCGAGCAGACCGCGGCGACCGGCGTGCTGGCCCAGGCCGCCGCCGCCGAGCAGCGCGCCAAGGATCTGAAGGCCAAGGGCTGGACCACGGACGCGCAGATGGATTCGAGCCGCGCCGCCGCCGATGAGGCCCGCGCACGGTTGAACCGGGCCGAGCGCTCGGTCGAGCTGACCAAGAATTCCCTTTCCTACGCGACGCTCAACGCCGACGCCCGTGGCGTCGTCACCGCAACGCTGATCGAGCCCGGCCAGGTGGTTGCCGCAGGCCAGGCTTCGATCCGTGTTGCCCGCTTTGCCGAGAAGGAAGCGGTCGTCGCGATCCCTGAGACGCTGGTCGGACGTGCCAAGTCGGGCGCCGCCAGCGTCACTCTTTGGTCGGAGCCGGGCAAGAAATATACGGCCAAGCTGCGCGAGATCGCGCCCACCGCGGATACCGCCACGCGCACCTATCTCGCAAAGTTCTCGCTGCCCGAGGCCGACGACAAGGTTTCGCTCGGCATGACCGCGACGCTGACGCTGTCGGACGCCGCCACCGAGCGCGTCGCGCGGCTGCCGCTGTCGGCGCTGTTCAACGAAGGCGGCAAGCCCTCCTTCTACGTCGTCGACGACAACGGCGCGGTGACGCTGAAGCCGGTGGTGGTGAAGTCCTACGAGAGCAACGACGTCATCATCACCAGCGGTGTCGAAGAGGGCGCCAGGATCGTCGCTCTCGGCGTGCAGAAGCTCGATCCGGGCCAGAGGGTGCGGGTCGTCTCGTCACTGTCTTTCTAGGGGCGCCCCGAAGGGCGAACTCTATGGTGCGCAATTGCGCACCTGAGAATCTCGAGATTCCGGGTCTGGTCCTTCGGACCATCCCGGAATGACAAGAGAAGTCGAGTTTCGTCGTGTGAGGTGAGTTTCGGCCCAAGCGCAAATGCTGGGGCTGAAGCGGCGAAGCGATCCAGAACCTGCCCAGCCCCCTGGATTGCTTCGCTGCCTCGCGACGACGGGTTGAACTGAGTGGCTGTCTTTTTTGCAACTGGATCGTCTTTTCGGAGAGAGCGATGAAGCGCTTCAACCTTTCGGCCTGGGCCGTCAGCCATCCGACGCTGGTCCTGTTCCTGATGCTCGTGCTCGGTGTCGCCGGCTTCTTCTCCTATCAGAAGCTCGGCCGCGCCGAGGATCCGTTCTTCACGGTGAAGGTGGTCAACGTCTCCGTGATCTGGCCGGGCGCGACCGCGCAGGAGATGCAGACCCAGGTCGCCGATCCCATCGAGAAGAAGATCCAGGAGCTGCCCTATTTCGAGAAGGTGCAGACCTATTCCAAGCCGGCCTTCACCGCGCTCCAGGTCACCTTCCGCGACTCGACGCCGCCGAAGGACGTGCCGTACCTCTTCTATCTGCTGCGCAAGAAGCTTGTTGACGTGCAGGGCCAGCTGCCCGCCGGCATCCTCGGACCCGTCGTCAACGACGAGTTCTCCGACGTCGATTCGATCCTCTACATGATGACCGGCGACGGCGCCGACTATGCCCAGCTCAAGAAGGTGTCCGAAGGCTTCCGTCAGCGCCTCCTGAAGGTGCCGGGCGTGACCAAGGTCGACGTCTACGGCAATCAGGACGAGCGCATCTTCGTCGAGTTCAGCCACGCCAAGCTCGCCACCCTCGGCATCACGCCGCAGGCGCTGTTCGACTCGCTTGCCAAGCAGAACAACGTGACCCCGGCCGGCACGGTCGAGACCTCCTCGCAGCGCGTGCCGCTGCGCGTCACCGGCGCGCTCGACGGCGCCAAGGCCGTGGCCGAGACCCCGGTCGAGAGCAACGGTCGCGTCTTCCGCCTGGGGGATATCGCCACCGTCACGCACGGCTATGTCGATCCGCCGAGCTTCGTCGTGCGCCAGGAAGGCAAGGCCGCGATCGGCATCGGCGTCGTCACCGCCAAGGGCGCCAACATCCTCGATCTCGGCAAGGAGGTCGAGAAGGCCACGGCCGAGTTCATGAAGGCGGTGCCGCAGGGCATCGATGTCAAGCTCATCGCAGACCAGCCCAAGGTGGTCGAGCACGCCGTCGGCGAGTTCGTGCACTCCTTCATGGAGGCGCTCGTCATCGTGCTGTTCGTCTCGTTCCTGGCGCTCGGCTGGCGTACCGGCATCGTGGTCGCGCTCTCCGTGCCGCTGGTGCTCGGCATCGTCTTCATCGTCATGAACACGATGTCGCTCGACCTGCACCGCATCACGCTCGGCGCTCTGATCATCGCGCTCGGCCTGCTCGTCGACGACGCCATCATCGCGGTCGAGATGATGGTGGTGAAGATGGAGCAGGGCTGGGACCGTATGCGGGCGGCATCCTTTGCCTGGGAATCCACTGCGTTTCCGATGCTCACGGGAACGCTGGTCACGGCCGCTGGCTTCCTCCCCATCGGCTTTGCCAATTCCGCGGTCGGCGAATATGCCGGCAGCATCTTCTGGATCGTGGCGATCTCGCTGGTCGCCTCCTGGTTCGTGGCGGTGATCTTCACGCCCTATATCGGCGTCAAGCTGCTGCCCAACATCAAGGTGCACCACAACCACGATCCGCACGCGGTCTATGAGACCCGCATGTATCGCGGTCTGCGCGCCGTCGTGCAGTGGTGCGTCAATCACCGCATCACGGTGGTGGTCGCGACCGTCGGCGTCTTCGTCGCCTCGATCGTCGGCTTCGGTCATGTCCAGCAGCAGTTCTTCCCGCTGTCGGAGCGGCCCGAGCTGTTCCTCCAGCTGCGCCTGCCGGAAGGCACGGCCTTCAACGTCACCGAGAAGGCGGTGAAGAAGGCCGAGACGCTGCTCAAGGACGACCAGGACATCGAGACCTATACCGCCTATGTCGGCCAGGGCTCGCCCCGATTCTGGCTCGGCCTCAACCCGCAGCTGCCGAACGAGGCCTTCGCCGAGATCGTCATCGTCGCCAAGGGCGTCGAGGCGCGCGAGCGCATCAAGGCCAAGATCGAAAATGCGGCTGCCGAAGGTTTTCTGTCCGAGGCGCGCGTCCGCGTCGACCGCTTCAACTTCGGTCCGCCGGTCGGCTTCCCCGTGCAGTTCCGCGTGATCGGTCCCGATGCCAACAAGGTGCGCGAGATCGCCTACCAGGTCCGCGACGTCATGCGCGAGAACAAGAGCGTCAAGGATGTCCAGCTCGACTGGAACGAGCAGTCGCCCTACCTCAAGCTCGTCGTCGACCAGGACCGCGCCCGCGCCATGGGCCTGACCCCGCAGGACGTGTCGCAGGCGCTCGCAATGCTGATCTCGGGCTCGCAGGTCACGACCGTGCGCGACGGCATCGAGAAGGTCGGCGTGGTCGCCCGTGCGGTCCCGTCCGAGCGCCTCGACCTCGGCGGCGTCGGCGACCTCACCATCACCTCGCGCAATGGCGTTGCCGTGCCGCTGCAGCAGATTGCCAAGATCGAGTACTCCCACGAGGAGCCGATCATGTGGCGGCGCAACCGCGACATGGCGATCACCGTGCGCTCCGATGTCGTCGACGGCGTGCAGGCGCCCGACGTCACCAACCAGATCACGCCGAAGCTGAAGGCGATCAAGGATCATCTCGAGCCGGCCTACCGCATCGAGCCGGGCGGTGCGTTCGAGGAATCCGCCAAGGGCAACGCCTCGATCTTCATCCTCTTCCCGGTGATGGTCATGGTGATGCTGACGCTCTTGATGATCCAGCTTCAGAGCTTCTCGCGCCTGATCCTGGTGTTCCTGACCGCGCCGCTCGGCATCGTCGGCGCATCCCTCGGCCTCAACGTCGCCAACGCCCCGTTCGGCTTCGTGGCGCTGCTCGGCCTGATCGCGCTCGCCGGCATGATCATGCGCAACGCGGTCATCCTGGTCGACCAGATCGAGACCGACGTTTCTCATGGCTTGACGCGCCGGGAGGCGATCGTGGAGGCGACCGTCCGCCGGGCCCGTCCGGTGGTGCTGACGGCGCTGGCCGCCATCCTCGCCATGATCCCGCTGTCGCGCTCGGCGTTCTGGGGCCCGATGGCGATCACCATCATGGGTGGCCTGTTCGTGGCGACCTTCCTCACACTCCTGTACCTGCCGGGCCTCTATGCCCTGTGGTTCAGGAAGAGCCTGGACGAGGCCGGCACCCCCGAGCAGCCTGCCGCGCCGCAGCATGGGAGCGATGACCCGCACGCAATTCCGCTTGCTGAAGCGGCTGAATAAGTGAGAAGAAGTGCTGATTGACGAGTCCTGACAGATGACACTGATTGCGGAACATATCGAAGGCGACACCCGGGATCGTATCCTCGAGGTGGCCGAGCGGCTGTTCCGCCAGATCGGCTACCAGAAGACCACGGTCGGTGACATCGCCAAGGAGCTCAGGATGAGCCCCGCCAATGTCTATCGCTTCTTCGAATCGAAGAAGGCGATTCACCAGGCGGTGGCCCGTTCGCTGATGGGCGAGGTTGAGATCGAAGCGCAGCGGATCGTGGCGAGGCCCGGTCCGGTGCTCCCGCGCTTCCGCGAGCTGCTCACCACCATCCATCGCATGAACACCGAGCGCTATGTCGGCGACAACAAGCTGCATGAGATGGTCGAGATCGCGATGCAGGAGGACTGGGACGTCTGCGTCGCCCATATGGAGTGCATTGCCGGGGTGATCGGCCAGATGATCGCGCAAGGCGCGGCCTCCGGCGAGTTCGAGGCCCCGGACCTGCAATTGGCCGCGCTCTGCGCCTCCACGGCGATGATGCGCTTCTTCCACCCCCAGATGATCGCCCAGTGCGCCACCAAGCCGGGCCCGACCATCGACCAGATGATCGATTTCGTCATCGCGGGTCTGTCGCCGCGTTACTGATCAATGTTTTGAGTTGACCGTCATTCCGGGGCGATGCGAAGCATCGAACCCGGAATCTCGAGATTCCGGGCTCGGTCCTGCGGACCGCCCCGGAATGACGGAAAACGGAGAAGCAAGCGCGTGACCGACAAAGACCTCTACTTCTACGAACCCTCCAAGGGCCACGGCCTCAAGCACGATCCGTTCAACGCCATCATTGCGCCGCGGCCGATCGGCTGGATCTCCTCCCGCGACACCAGGGGCCACGTCAACCTCGCGCCCTACAGCTTCTTCAACGCGTTCGCTTACGTGCCGCCGATCATCGGCTTCTCCTCCACCAACTGGAAGGACACGGTCGAGAACATCAAGCAGACCGGCGAGTTCGTCTGGAATCTCGCCACCATGGATCTTGCCAGGCACATGAACGCGACTGCCGCGCATGTCGCCCCCGAGGTCGACGAGTTCGAGGTCGCCGGCCTCACCGCCGTGCCCGGCAAGCTCGTCAACGTGCCGCGCGTGGCTGAGAGCCCGGTCGCCTTCGAGTGCAAGGTGTCCGACATCGTCCGCCTCAAGGGCGCCGACGGCAGGGAGGCCGATGCCTGGCTGACGCTGGGCGAGGTCGTCGCGGTCCATATCGACAAGGCCATGATCAAGGACGGCGTCTACCAGACCGCCGCCGCCCGCCCAATCGTCCGCGCCGGCCGCCGGGGCGACTATTTCGAGATCAAGCCGGAAAACATGTTCGAGATGGTCCGGCCGGATTAGGTCCGGCCACCGCTCTCTCCACACGTCATTCCGGGGCGACGCGTAGCGTCGAGCCCGGAATCCATACTCCCGATCGTGGTTATGGATTCCGGGTTCACGCTACGCGTGCCCCGGAATGACGGTGGCAAAAGCGGCTCTCCATCCCTCCCGGAACTGCCCCCACGCCTGGCCGTTATGGCCCCTGGGGCGGCCGCCCGGCCGCGTCAATTTCGCAGGGGAAGTGTTCACCTCCGCCAGCCACTTTCCGCTAAAATGTCGGTCACCCGCGCTGATCCATGAGGTCCGCCATGAGCTTCCGCCGCGACACCATCACAAAACCGATCTTCTCCTGGGCGCGCGGCGTGCTGCCGGCGATGTCCGAAACCGAGCGCGAGGCGCTGGAGGCCGGCGACGTCTGGTGGGACGCCGATCTGTTCACCGGCAACCCCGATTGGGCGAAGCTGCTGAAGGTCCCGCAGGCGACCCTGACCGACGAGGAGCAGGCCTTCCTCAACGGCCCGGTCGATGAGCTCTGCGCCATGCTCGACGAGTGGAAGATCTTTTGGGAATGGCGCGATTTGCCGCCGGATGTCTGGCATTTCGTCAAGCGCGAAAAGTTCTTCGGCATGATCATTCCGAAGGAGTTCGGCGGCCTCGGCTTCTCGCCCTATGCCCATTCGGAAGTCGTGCGCAAGATCTCGACCCGCTCGATCGCTGCCGCCGTCACGGTGATGGTGCCGAACTCGCTCGGCCCCGGCGAGCTCCTGATGCGCTTCGGCACCAAGGAGCAGCAGGCGCGCTGGCTGCCGCGGCTGGCCAACGGCCGCGACATTCCCTGCTTCGGCCTCACCAGCCCGGAAGCCGGCTCCGACGCCGCCTCGATGGTGGACAGCGGCGTCATCTGCAAGGGCACCTTCGAAGGCCGCGAGGTCGTGGGCCTCAGGCTCAACTGGCACAAGCGCTACATCACGCTCGGCCCCGTCGCGACGCTGCTCGGACTCGCCTTCAAGGCCTATGACCCCGACCACCTCGTGGGCCAGCAGGAAGAGCTCGGCATTACCGTGGCGCTGATCCCGAGCAATCTGCCCGGCGTCGAGATCGGCCACCGCCACCTGCCGTCGATGCAGGTCTTCCAGAACGGCCCGAACCGGGGCCGCGACGTCTTCATTCCGCTCGATTACGTCATCGGCGGCAAGGAGCGCCTCGGGCAGGGCTGGAAGATGCTGATGACGGCGCTTGCCGCCGGCCGCGGCATCTCGCTGCCGTCGCTGTCGGCCGCGGGCGCTGCGTATGCCGCGCGCACCACCGGCGCCTACGCCCGCATCCGCGAGCAGTTCGGCATCTCCATCTCCAAGTTCGAAGGTGTCGAGGAGCCGCTCGCGCGTATCGTCGCCACCGCCTATCAGCTCGACGCGGCACGGCGGCTGACCTGCGCGGCGCTCAATGCCGGCGTCCATCCCGCCGTCATCTCCGGCATCATGAAGCTGCACGCGACCGAGCGGATGCGTACCGCCGTCGACGACGCCATGGATATCCACGGCGGCAAGGCCGTGATCGAAGGTCCGCAAAACTATCTCGGCAATCTCCACCGCGCCGTTCCGGTCGGCATCACGGTCGAGGGCGCCAATATCCTCACCCGCAATCTCATCGTGTTCGGGCAGGGCGCGATCCGCGCCCATCCCTATCTGCTCGACGAGATGAACGCGCTCGCCGACACCGACCGAGAACGCGGTTTGACGGCATTCGACACCGCGTTCTGGAAGCATGTCGGCCACAGCTTTCAGACACTCTTTCGTGCCTTCGGCCGGAGCTGGACCTTCGGCGCGTTCGCGTCGGCGCCGGATGCGGGCGACGCCACGCCATTCTATCGCCAGCTCTCGCGCTATTCGGCGGCGTTTGCGCTCTGTGCCGACATGGCGCTGCTCACGCTCGGCGGCGCGCTCAAGCGCAAGGAGATGCTGTCGGCGCGCTTCGGCGACATTCTGTCCGAGCTGTATCTGCTCTCGGCCGCGCTGAAACGCTGGCAGGACGAGGGCCGGCAGACGGAGGACTTTGCCGCGCTGGAATGGTGCATGGCGACCGGCTTCAAGACCATTGAAAATCGGCTCGCCGAAATCCTCGCCAATCTGCCGAACCGCTTCGTCGCGGGATTCCTCAAGCTCGTGGTTCAGCCTTTTGGCGCCCGTGTGCTCGGCCCGTCCGACCGGGTCGTGCATCAATGCGCGAGCCTCGTGCTGGAGCCGTCGGCGGTACGTGACCGCCTGACGGCCGACCTCGCTTATGTCGACGATGACGGCGGCTTTGCCCGGCTGGAGCGCGCCTTCAAGCTGGTCGCGGGCACCGATGCGATCGCCAAGCGCATGCGCGCCGCGCACATCAGCGACTGGAAGGAGGCGGTCGCCAAGGGTGTGATCACGCAGGCCGAGGGCGAGCAGCTCGCCGCAACCCGCGAAGCCGTCGCGAAGGTGATCGAGGTCGACGATTTTGCGCCGGAGGCGCTGTCGCCGATTTACAAGAAAACCGGAGATGTGCATCAGTTCTTCCAGGAACTCGGTGAACAGAGGGCGGCGAGCTGATGGCACGACCGGTATTCATCGTCGACGGCAGCCGGACGCCGTTCCTGAAGGCGCGCTCGGGGCCGGGGCCGTTCACGCCGGTCGATCTCGCCGTGCAATGCGGCCGGCCGCTCCTGGCGCGCCAGCCGTTTTCGCCCACAAGCTTCGACCAGGTCATCCTCGGCTGCGTCAACGTGATCGCGGACGAGATGAACCCGGCTCGCGTCGCGGCGCTTCGGCTCGGCATGGGCGAGGACATGGTCGCCTTCACGGTGCAGATCAATTGCGGCTCCGGCATGCAGTCGATCGACACCGCCTACCGCTACATCCGCGAGGGCCACGCCGACATGATCCTGGCCGGCGGCACCGAGGCGCTGAGCCACGCGCCGCTGGTGTGGCCGAATTCCGGCGTGCGCTGGTTTGCCGGTCTTGCCACGGCGAAGGGCGTAGCCGCGAAGCTGGCCGCCGCCTTCAAATTGCGGCCGCGCTATCTCAAGCCGATCATCGGCCTCGAGCGCGGCCTGACCGACCCCATCACAGACTTGAACATGGGCCAGACCGCCGAGGTCGTCGGCCATCTCTTCGGCATTACGCGCGCACAGTCCGACGCCTACGCAGCCGAGAGCCATCGCCGGCTCGCACATGCGCAGGGCGCGGGTTTTCTGAAGGGCGAGGTCGAGACCGCCTTTTCCCGCGACGGCAAGTTCTTCGACCATGACGACGGCGTGCGGCCGGACTCCACGGCCGAGACGCTCGCAAAGCTGAGGCCGGTGTTCGAGCGCCCCTGGGGCCAGGTCACCGCCGGCAATTCCTCGCAAATCACCGATGGCGCCTCCTGGGTGATCCTCGCATCCGACGCGGCAGTCGCAAAGCACAAGCTGACGCCGAAGGCCGTCATCGTCGACAGCAACTGGGCCGCGCTCGATCCCAGCATCATGGGGCTTGGTCCCGTGATGTCGGCGACGCCGCTGCTTGCGCGCAACAACCTCACCATCAAGGACGTCGAGACCTGGGAGCTGAACGAAGCTTTCGCAACTCAGGTGCTCGGCTGCCTCGCCGCCTGGAACGACGACAAGTTCTGCCGCGAGATTTTGGGGCTCGACGGCGCGGCCGGTGAGATCGACCGTGACAAGCTCAATGTCGACGGCGGCGCGATCTCACTCGGCCATCCCGTCGGCACCTCCGGCAACCGCATCGTGCTGCATCTGGTCAACGCGATGAAGCGGCTCGGCACCCGGCGCGGCGTTGCCACCGAATGCATCGGCGGCGGGCTCGGCGGCGCCATGCTGATCGAGGCGGTGTGACCATGGATTCCAGGATCATGACCGCGCTCGGCGACCGCGTGCTGACGCTCGGGCCTCAGCCCGCGGCAGACAGTCCATACAAGCACTTCAAGCTCACACGCGATGCCGACGGTGTCGCCTGGCTGCTGTTCGATCGCGCCGATGCGAGCGCCAATACGCTCTCCTCCGACGTGATGGAAGAGTTCGACGCGGTGCTCGCCGCGATCGAGACCGAACGCCCCGCAGGTCTCGTGATCCGCTCGGCCAAACCGTCCGGCTTCATCGCCGGCGCCGACGTCAACGAATTCCGCGGTGCCAGCGATCCCGAGATGGTGGAGACGCGCATCCGCGCCGCGCATGCCGTCGTCGACCATCTGGAGGCCTTGAGGCTGCCGACGGTCGCGGTCATCCACGGCTTCTGCCTCGGCGGCGGGCTCGAGATCGCGCTCGCCTGCCAGTCGCGCATCGCCATCGAGGGTGCGCGCTTCGGCTTCCCGGAGGTGATGCTCGGCCTGCATCCCGGTCTCGGCGGCACTGCCCGTTTCACGGCGCTGGTCAATCCGACCCAGTCGATGGCCTTGATGCTGACCGGCCGTACCATCGATGCGCGCCGCGCCAAATCGCTAGGCCTCGTCGACACCGTGACGCAGGAACGCCACGTCCGTGGCGCCGTGAAAGACGTGCTGTTCGGCCGGCTGAAGCGGGCCAAGCCTGGCCTGCTGACGCGGGCGGCCAATCTCGGGCCGGTGCGTGGACTGCTGGCCAAGCGCATGCGCTCGGAGGCGGCGAAGGCCGCACCGCGCGAGCACTATCCGGCGCCTTACGCGCTGATCGATCTCTGGGAAACGCATGGCGACAGCAAAGCCGCGATGCTGGCGGCCGAGCAGGCCTCGTTCGCCAAGCTGATGGTGACGCCCACCGCGCAGAATCTGATCCGCGTCTTCTTCCTGCGCGAGCAGATGAAGAAGGCGGCAGGCGCCGGCAACGCGGTGAAGCATGTCCATGTCATCGGCGCCGGCGCCATGGGCGGCGACATCGCAGCATGGTGTGCGGGGCAGGGGCTGCGGGTCTCGCTCGCCGACATGAAGGCGGAGCCGATCGCAGGGGCGGTGAAGCGTGCGGCCGAGCTTTACGGCAAGATCATCCGAAAACCCACCGAGGTGCGCGACGCGCTCGATCGCCTGATTCCGGACATGGACGGCGAGGGCGTCCGCAACGCCGATCTCGTCATCGAGGCGGTGCCGGAAAAGCTGGAGCTCAAGCAGAAAGTCTATGCCGGTCTCGAGCCGAAGATGAAGCCGGGTGCGATTCTTGCGACCAACACCTCGAGCATTCCGCTTCAGGACCTGCGCACCACGCTGGCGCGGCCCGATCGGCTGGTCGGGCTGCACTTTTTCAATCCGGTGTCGCGGCTGCAATTGGTCGAGGTCGTCAGCCATGACGGCAACGATGCACAGGTCTTGAGGGAGGCACTCGCCTTTGTCGGTGCGATCGACCGCCTGCCGCTCGCCGTGAAGAGCTCGCCCGGCTTCCTCGTCAACCGCGCGCTGACGCTCTACATGCTGGAGGCAATGGTGATGCTGGACGAGAAGATCGACCAGCGCCTGATCGACGCCGCGGCCGAGCAGTTCGGCATGCCGATGGGGCCGATCGAGCTTGCCGACCAGGTCGGGCTCGACATCTGCCTCGATGTCGGCGACATGCTGCGCACCAAGTTCGGCGATCTGCTGCCGCCGACGCCGGCATGGCTGCGCGAGAAGGTCGCCAAAGGCGAGCTCGGCCGCAAGACCGGCAGGGGCTTCTACACCTGGAAGGACGGCAAGGCCGAGAAGGTGCCGCTTCCCGAGACCGGCCCGCGCGTGACCGACCAGATGATCGACCGCCTGGTGCTGCCGATGTCCAACGTCTGCGTCGCGGCGCTGCGCGAGGGCATTGTCGAGGATCCCGATGCGGTCGACGGCGCCATGATCTTCGGCACAGGGTATGCGCCGTTCCGCGGCGGCCCGCTGAACTATGCGCGCACGCGCGGCGTGGATAATGTCGTGTCCACCTTGCGCGAGCTCGCCGATCGGTTCGGCGGTCGTTTCGCGCCCGATCCGGGCTGGGACAATTTGAAATAGGGATGATGTCGGCAAAAGATGCTATTATGGGTAGTGGAGCCCGTGGAGGAGCATCGCCGATGCCGACGATCCCGTTCTTCAAGCATGCGACCTTGCGCGAGATCATCATCACGCGGCTGTGTTGTGCGGCTGATGCCGTCGTGGTCCTGTGCTGCGCAATTTATCTCGTCGGATGTTACCACGCGGCAGGATTGCGCTGGCCGTGGCTGATCGTGGCACTCCTGATCGGTTATTTCCTCGCTGATTTTTTTTCGGGGCTGGTGCATTGGGCGGTCGACACGTGGCTCGACGAGGGGGGGCTCGGCCGCGGCATCGCGATGACGCGAGAGCATCACACCCATCCGAGCCACGTCCTGCTCTACGAATTCCTCGACCAGGCTTCCCTCGGTGCGGCACCGAGCGCCGTGGTGGTCGGCATTTCGGCCGCGATCACGGCGTTGTTCCCGGTTTCCGCACTCACTTACGCGCTGATGATCGTCTGGTTCGTGATCGCGACTTGCATGCTGTTTGGCATGAGCTTTCATAATCTTGCGCATTGGCGGGTCCGCCCGCCGCTCCTGCGCATGGCGCAAAGGCTGCATCTGGTCTGCTCACCCGAGCATCATTTGCGTCACCACCGCGACCACACTGTCCGCTATTGTGTCATCAATGGATGGGCCAACTATCCGTGCGACAGTCTCCGGCTTTGGAGCAGGCTGGAACGGCTCGTGACGGCAACGACAGGGCGCACGCCGCGGGCCGACGATGCGGAGTGGCAACGCAAGCTCAACGATACCGGAATCTTCGTCGAGACGCCGCGGCCGGCTGGATAGCGCAAGCTTGTCGCGTGCCGATGTTGCGCAAGGCGCCGCGGCTTTGTATCCAGAGCCGAGAGCCGCGGAGATCAACCATATGACCGACACGCACGTCAAAACCCCTTTCAGCTCCGATACCGAGCCGAGCGGCGATCTCTGCATTCGCACGCTGGCGATGCCCGCCGACACCAACGCCAATGGCGACATTTTCGGCGGCTGGCTGCTCAGCCAGATGGACGTCGGCGGCGGCGTGTTCGCCTCGAAGGTCGCGAAGTCGCGCACCGTAACCGTTGCGATCGAGGCGATGAATTTTCGCAAAGCGGTGTATGTCGGCGATCTCGTCTCGGTCTACGCCAATCTCGTGCGGGTCGGACGCACCTCGCTCACCGTGCATCTCGAAGCCTGGGCGCTTCGCCGCAGGGAGGCGGACCCGTTCCTCGTCACCGACGGCAACTTCACCTATGTCTCGATCGACGATCACGGCCGTCCGCAGTCGATAACCCCCACCGATACGCCGATCGCGACGTAGCCGTACGCGGCGCATCACCGCGCGACGTTGCGTCCGCGGTCGTCGCGTCTTCGCCAAGAACAAGTCATAAAACGGATGAGGTCCCGGCGTACTCAATTGAGTGTCGATTCGGGGTGGAAACGGCCTCAAATGCCCAGGAACCTTTGGGCAGAAGTGTCGTTATTTGCCCGCACTTGAGGAATCCACGGGCCATGCCGGACAGCTACATCATCGAAGTTAATTCACAGACCGCAGGTATCGTCGTTCGCTCTCAAGGAGGCTATTGCTTCTTCGCCTCATCCGACCGCTTCTACCGCCTCGAAGGCCAGCTCTTCCGCAACGCCCGCGAAGCCGAGCGCGCTGCGCGCAAGCTGGTTAACGGCGATGTGAAGGAAGCGGCGTAGTCTCTGTCATTCCGGGGCGCGCGTAGCGCGAACCCAGAATATTTTGCCGCGCACTTCGTCTTGCCCTCTCCCGCAAGAAGGGGAGAGGGTAAGAAGCGCCATCACAATTTCGTCGCCGCGCGTGACAGCAGCTTCCAGTCGTCGCCCTGCTTCTGCCAGTTCATCAGGATGTGAAGGTTGGTCGGCACTTTTTTCCCATCGGCCGCCATCTCCTGTTCCGCGACCCAGTGGAAGCGCACGATCGCGGCCGGGCCGACGACCTTGATGGTCGGGTCCTTGTATTCGATCGACAGGAATTTCGATTTGCCGTCGGTGGCGTTGGTGATGAAGGTCGCCTTGTCCTCCACCTTGCCGCTGGAATGGCTGTAGCTCAGATCGTCCCAGCACAGCGCGCCGAGCGCCTTCGGATCGGCCGCGATCTGGGCGAGGCGGAAGGCCTCGACCTTCTTCGCCACGGCTTCTTCGTCCGCCGCCGCGGCCAGCGCCGGTGTCGTAAGGGCGAGCGCAGAGATGGCAAGAGCTGGAACGGCAAGGGTCGAGAGAGCCAGATCGCGTCGGTTGATCGTCATCGTTTCCTCCTTTTTGCTCTTGATGAGAGTGTTACAGCCGCGCGCGGCTTTGTCGAGTGGTCACGTCGTCGTCATGCGCATGCGTCATTGCGTGATCGCAGCCATATTGATACGTGTCGCGCATCGATGCGTCGTGCATTTGGGAAAGTACGGAAATGATCGAGGCCAAGGACAATGCGACGGGCAGGGCATTGCTGTTCGACATCGACGGTACGCTTGCCAATACCGACCCGCTGCACTTGAAGGCTTTCAACGAGGTGCTCGGCCCTCGCGGCCATGTCTTCGATCACGCGCGGTTCTCGAGGGAGCTGCAAGGGTTCGCCAATGTATCGATCGGTGAGCGCTTTCTGCCCGACGAGGCGCCGGAACGGCGCGCCTCGATCCTCGATGAAAAGGAGGAAGTCTTCCGCGCGCTCGTCGCCGGGCAGATCGAGCCGCTGCCGGGTCTGATGGCGCTGCTCGACCGGGCGGACGCGGCCGGCGTTCCCATGGTTGCCGTGACCAACGCGCCGCGTCTCAACGCCGAACTGCTGCTCTCCGGCCTCGGCATCACGGACCGTTTCAAGGCGCTCGTGATCGGCGACGAGCTGCCGCACGGCAAGCCGCATCCGCTGCCCTATCAGGAAGGCTTGCGCTTCGTCGGCGCGAGGCCGGAAACCTCGGTCGCATTCGAGGACTCCCGCACCGGCGTGCAATCGGCCACCGCGGCCGGCATTCCGACCATCGGCATCCGGACCAGCCTCAGCCATGCCGACCTGGTTGCCGCCGGCGCGGTCGCCTCCGCCGGCGCCTTCGACGATCCGGCCCTGCTCGCGCCTCTGGCTGCCGCGATGGCGTGGTGAGAGGCCTCATCCGTTAACCGTGATCGGCGGGCGCATTGACCGATGGCGCGAACCGCCGCACCATGCACCTTCCTGATTTGAGGGCATTGCCGTGACCGGATTGACCCATCGCCAAGCCGAAATCCTCAACATCGCGCGCGCCTCCGGCCGCGTCATGGTCGAGGAGCTCGCGCGCCGGTTCGAGGTCTCGGCGCAGACCATCCGCAAGGATCTCAACGACCTCTGCGAACGGCGTTCGCTGACCCGCATCCATGGCGGCGCCATCATCGCCTCGGGCGTGGAAAACCTCGCCTATGAGGCGCGCCGCTTCGTTGCCGCCGAGGAGAAGAAGGCGATCGGGGCTGCGGCCGCATCGCTCATCCCGAACGGATGCTCGCTCTTCATCAACATCGGCACCACGACGGAGGAGGTCGCGAGCGCGCTGACCTCGCATGAGGATCTCCTCGTCATCACCAACAACCTCAACGTCGCGATGCTGCTCTACCGCCATCCCCGCATCGAGGTGGTGGTCGCCGGCGGCACGGTGCGGCGCGCCGACGGCGCGGTGGTCGGCTCGACCGCGACGCAGCTGATCGGCCAGTTCAAGGTCGACTACGCCATCATCGGCGCATCCGCGATCGACGAGGAGGGCGCGCTGCTGGACTTCGACTATCGCGAGGTGCAGGTCGCGCAGGCCATCATCGCCAATGCCCGCAGTGTCATGCTGGTCGCCGATTCCACAAAACTCCGCCGCAGCGCGCCGGTGCGCATCGCCCACATGACCCAGATCCAGACCTTCGTCACCGACCAGGAGCTTCCCGAACGCCTCGCCACCATCTGCCACAGCAAGGGCATCGAAGTGGTGGAGGCGATGCCGAAGGGGGCGGACATCGATGATGTGCAGGCCGATGCTCAGGAAGCTGCACCCGAAGTGGCGCCGGTGGTGCGGTTGAGATAGGGCTATGGGTCGTCCCACGGATTGAGCAGGGGGACGCCGAATGCAGCGAAATCCTTCACGTTGCGCGTGACGAGCGAGAGGCTGTGCGCGAGCGCGGTTGCGGCAAAGAAGCCGTCCATGACAGACAATGTGACGCCGCTCCTGCGGCTCTGAGCCATCAGGTCGCCCCAGTGCTCGGCCACCGCGTGGTCGATCGGCAGGACGCGGTCGGCAAACCGCGCCGGTAGATCGTGGGCGAGCCAGGCGGCCAGTGCCGAGCGCCGGCGGCCGTCCTCCAGCAATGCGATGCCGCGGCGAAGCTCGGCGATCGATGCGACGCTGATGAACGCACGATCTTCATCGATCGTGTCAAGCCAAGCCAAGACTTTCGGCGAGGGGGCTGGCCGCTGAACTTCCGACAGTACGTTGGTGTCGAGCAGCAGGTTCACGGCATCTCGTCGCGCGGCGCATCGTGCATGCGTTCAAGTGCGAGGTCGGCGCCGCGCAGCGGCGAGGCCAGTAGGAATTCGGCCAACGTGCCTTTGCGTGCGGTCTTGCGGGCCCATTCCTCTGCGGAAACGATCACGGCGTTCGGCTTGCCGTGACGGGTGATGATCTGCGGGCCGGTTTGGGCGCGGTCGATCACCTGGGACAGTCGTGCCTTGGCGTTGGCAAGCGTCCACGTGTCATCAGCCGGAAGCGTGTCGGGTGCAGTGTTGTGATCGGCCATGCCAGCAAGAACCAATATGACTATTATGACTATAATCTATCGTGGCTGACCATTCAAGCGCGCTATTGCTTCTCGAATTGCCGTCTAAGCTGCTCATTTCCTCGTCCGATTGCCCACTAAAAAGTTCCGCTTTCACTTCCCTTCGCCTCTCTTTCATCTTGCTTTCGCTTTTCGGTGTGATCTAATCAAAAACGAAAGTAGTCGCTCGAAGGAACGAGCGAGTCGCCGGGGGATGCGTCTGTTGGAGCGTATTTTCGACCTCGCCATTATCGGAGGCGGTGTTAACGGCTGTGGCATCGCGCGCGACGCGGTGGGCCGCGGCAACACGGTTTTCCTGTGCGAAATGAACGATCTGGCGAGCGGGACGTCGTCCTGGTCGACCAAGCTGGTGCATGGCGGCCTGCGCTATCTCGAATATTACGAGTTTCGCCTGGTCCGCGAGGCGTTGATCGAACGCGAGATCCTCTGGGGCATCGCGCCCCACATCATCCGCCCCTTGCGTTTCGTTTTGCCGCATCACGCAGGGCTGCGCCCGGCCTGGCTGCTGCGCCTCGGCCTGTTCCTCTATGACCACATCGGCGGCCGCCATCTGCTGCCGGCGACCCGTTCGGTCGATCTTGGGCGTGACGAGGTCGGCCGCCCGCTGATCCCGAATCGCTACAGCCGCGCCTTCGAATATTCCGACTGCTTCGTCGACGACGCCCGCCTCGTCGTGCTCAACGCGCGCGATGCCGCCGACAAGGGCGCCGAGATCCGCACTCGCACCCGTGCCACCGAGATCCGCCAGGCCGACGGCGTATGGACGGTCAGCATGGTCAACACGCTGACCGGTGCGCGCTCGCAGGTCCAGGCCCGCGCGCTGGTCAATGCCGGCGGCCCCTGGGTCGAGGACGTGCTCGGCCGCGGAGCCGGCGTCAACGCAAAAGCCAAGGTGCGCCTGGTGCAGGGCTCGCATATCGTGGTCAAGAAGCTCTACGACCACGACCGTGCCTACATGTTCCAGAATGCGGACGGCCGCATCATCTTCGTGATCCCGTACCAGGACGATTTCACGCTGATCGGCACCACCGACCGCGACTATGACGGCGATCCCGCCAAGGTGAAGGCGACGCCGGAGGAGATCCAGTATCTCTGCGCCGCCGCGAGCGAATATCTGGCGAAGCCGGTGACTTCAGAGGACGTGGTCTGGACCTATTCCGGCGTGCGGCCGCTCTATGACGATGGCGCCAGCGAAGCCAAGGCCGCAACGCGCGACTACGTGTTCGAGCTCGACACGCCCGGCGGCTCGCCGCTGCTCTCGATCTATGGCGGCAAGATCACGACCTACCGCCGCCTCGCCGAGGAGGCGCTGGAGCGGCTTTCGCCCTATCTTCGCAGCGCGAAAGCGCGCGAGGGCTGGACCGGGAAATGGCCGCTTCCCGGTGGCGACATGGATGTGTCCGACATCGACGGGCTGATCGCCGAGCTCCAGCGCGGCTATCCCTTCCTCGGCCATGCGCATGCGCGCCGCCTCGCGCGCGCCTATGGCACCCGTGCGATCAAGCTGCTTGGCGATGCGAAATCGGCCGCCGACCTCGGCCAGGCCTTCGGCGCGACGCTCACCGAGCGCGAGGTCCGCTATCTCATGGCCAACGAATGGGCGGTTACCGCCGAGGATATCGTCTGGCGCCGTTCCAAGCTCGGCCTGCGACTATCTGCCGACGAGGTCGCTGCGCTTGACGACTGGATCAGGACCAACGCCGTGCTGCAAAGTCCCCTGCTGGAAGCGGGAGGACGCTCATGACCGTCACGCTCGATCACGTGACCCGGACCGTCGATGGTGTCGCGCACATCCGCGACGTCTCGCTGACGCTCGAGAGCGGCACGCTCAACGTGCTGCTCGGGCCGACGCTGTCGGGCAAGACCTCGATCATGCGGTTGCTCGCCGGCCTCGACAAGCCGACCACGGGCAAGGTGCTGGTCAACGGCAAGGACGTCACCGGCGTCGATGTGCGCCAGCGATCGGTTGCCATGGTCTATCAGCAATTCATCAATTACCCCTCGTTCACGGTCTATGAGAACATCGCTTCGCCCTTGCGCGTGCAGGGCAAGCCGCGCGAGGAGATCGAGGCGCGCGTGGCGGAAGCCGCAAAGCTGCTCAGGCTCGAGCCGTTCCTGAAGCGCACGCCGCTCCAGCTCTCCGGCGGCCAGCAGCAGCGCACTGCGATGGCGCGTGCGCTGGTCAAGGGCGCCGATCTCGTGCTGCTCGACGAGCCGCTCGCCAATCTCGATTACAAGCTGCGCGAGGAACTGCGCGCCGAGCTGCCGCGCATCTTCGAGGCCTCGGGCGCGATCTTCGTCTATGCCACCACCGAGCCGAC
Source organism: Bradyrhizobium diazoefficiens USDA 110 (assembly GCF_000011365.1). GTDB lineage: Bacteria > Pseudomonadota > Alphaproteobacteria > Rhizobiales > Xanthobacteraceae > Bradyrhizobium > Bradyrhizobium diazoefficiens. Next base: position 2,655,669 of record NC_004463.1, read on the forward strand.
CGAGGCGCTGCTGCTCGGCGGCAATACGGTGTGCATGTGGGAGGGCCAGGCGCTTCAGATCGGCGAGACGCCCAGCGTCTATCGCCGTCCGCAGACGCTGCGGGTTGCCCAGGTATTCTCCGACCCGCCGCTCAACCTCGTCGGCATCGAGAAGAAGAACGGTTCGGTGCAATATGCGGGAGGTATCGCCGCGCCGGCGTCCGGCCTCTATTCCGCTCTCGCCGACGGCGCCTATCGCGTCGGTTTTCGCGCGCATCAGCTTGCGCTCGCCAATGGTGAGACCGACCGCCATGCCTTCCATGCCACTGTCACGGTGACCGAGATCACCGGTTCGGAGAGTTTCGTGCATCTGACCCGCGACGGATCGAACTGGGTGGCGGTGCTGCACGGCGTGCACGAGTTCGAGCCCGGCCAGACCATCGATGCCGTGCTCGATCCCAATGATGTCTTCGTATTCGACGCGGCTGATCGCCTCGTCGCAGCTCCAAACTCGTGAGGGGGATGCGCCATGGCCCGCATTGACCTCGTCGATCTCGCCCACTCCTACGGCGGCAACGCTGCGCCGCAGGAAAGCTTTGCGCTGAAGCCGGTGACCATGACCTGGCGGCAGGGCGGCGCCTATGCGCTGCTTGGGCCGTCCGGCTGCGGCAAGACCACGCTGCTCAACGTCATCTCCGGCATCATCACGCCGTCGCGGGGGAAAATCCTGTTCGACGGGGTGGACATCACACCGCTGTCAACCCAGAAGCGCAACATCGCCCAGGTGTTCCAGTTTCCGGTGATCTACGACACCATGACGGTGGGGGAGAACCTGGCGTTTCCGCTGAAGAACCGCGGCGTGCCGAAAGCCGAGATCGACAGGCGCGTCGCCGAGATCGGCCGTCTGCTCGACCTCGATCCCTATTTGAACCGCAAGGCGACGCGGCTCACGGCGGACGCCAAGCAGAAGATCTCGCTCGGCCGCGGCCTCGTGCGCAACGACGTCGCCGCGGTGCTGTTCGACGAGCCGCTGACCGTGATCGATCCCGAGTTGAAATGGCAGCTGCGCTCGAAATTGAAGGCGCTGCATCGCGAGCTCGACCTGACGATGATCTACGTCACCCACGACCAGACCGAGGCGCTGACCTTCGCCGACACCGTCGTCGTCATGCATGACGGCCGCGTGGTGCAGAGCGGCACGCCCGCCGAGCTGTTCGACAAGCCAGCGCACACCTTCGTCGGCTATTTCATCGGTTCGCCCGGCATGAACATCCTGCCGGCCGAGGTGAGGGGCCGCGAGGCGCGCATCGGCGGGAATGTCATCGCGCTGGGCCGCAGCTACGACAATCTGCCCGCGGGCGCGAAGATCGAGATCGGCGTGCGTCCGGAGTTCGTCGACGCCGTCGCGCCGGCACCTGGCCTGCTCACCGCAAAGGTCGAACGCATCGACGACCTCGGCCGCATCCGCTTCGCGCGCGTCCGCATCGGCGAGGCCAAGATCGCGGCGCGCGCGCCGGCGGGCTTCACCAGCGCGGACGGCACCGCCGGGCTGAAGTTCGATCCGTCGCACGTCCACGTCTATGCCGACAGCCTTCTGGTGGAGGGAGCCGCCTGATGGACAAGACCATCAACCAAAAAGCCTGGTTCCTGGTGCTGCCGGTGTTCCTGGTCGTCGCCTTCTCGGCGGTGCTGCCGCTGATGACGGTGGTGAACTATTCGATGCAGGACACGTTCGGCAACAACCAGTTCTTCTGGAACGGCGTCGGCTGGTTCAAGGAGCTGCTCGATCCCTCGACCGATCTCGGCGGCCGCTTCCTCGCGTCGCTCGGCCGCAATCTGTTCTTCTCGCTGGTGATCCTCGCCATCGAGGTGCCGCTCGGCATCGTCGTTGCGCTGTCGATGCCGCGCGACGGCTGGACCGTCGCGGCCTGCCTCGTCATCCTCGCGCTGCCGCTGCTGATTCCGTGGAACGTCGTCGGCACCATCTGGCAGATCTTCGGTCGACCCGACATCGGCCTGCTCGGCTATACGCTCAATGCGATGGGCCTCGACTACAACTACGTGTCCAACGCAGTCGACGCCTGGGTCACGGTCATCGTGATGGACGTCTGGCACTGGACCAGCCTGGTCGCGCTGCTCTGCTACGCCGGCCTGAAGTCGATCCCGGACGCCTATTACCAGGCGGCGCAAATCGACGGCGCCTCGCGCTGGGCCGTGTTCAAGGCGATCCAGCTGCCGAAGATGAACCGCGTGCTCTTGATCGCGGTGCTGCTGCGCTTCATGGACAGCTTCATGATCTACACCGAGCCGTTCGTCGTCACCGGCGGCGGACCCGGCAACTCGACCACCTTCGTCTCGATCGAGCTTGTCAAGATCGCGCTCGGCCAGTTCGACCTCGGCAAGGCCGCCGCGCTGTCGCTGGTCTACAATCTGATCATCCTGATCGTCTGCTGGATCTTCTACACCGTCATGACCAATGCAGGCGTCGAGCGTAAGGCACAGGCGGAGAAGGAGCCGGCGGCGGAGCCGAAACCCGCAGGTGTGCTCCAGCCTGCGCCCGCGCTCAAGCCGAAGGAAGGAGTGGCCTGATGCATTCGATTCCCGGCCGCCGCCTCATCATGGGGCTGTTCCTGGTCTTCCTGCTGCTGCCGATCTACTGGCTCGTCAACATGAGCTTCAAGACCAACAGCGAGATCGTCTCGACGATGACGCTGTGGCCGCACGCCCCGACGCTCCAGCACTACAGGCGCATCTTCACCGACGAGAGCTGGTACTCCGGCTACATCAATTCGCTGGAATACGTCGTCCTCAACACCATCATCTCGATCTCGGTGGCGCTGCCGGCGGCCTACGCCTTCTCGCGCTACCGTTTCCTCGGCGACAAGCACCTGTTCTTCTGGCTGCTGTCGAACCGCATGGCGCCGGCGGCGGTCTATGCGCTGCCGTTCTTCAACCTCTATTCGGCGATCGGGCTGTTCGATACGCCCTGGGCCGTTGCGCTGGCGCACTGCATCTTCAACGTTCCGCTGGCGGTCTGGATCCTCGAAGGTTTCGTCTCCGGCGTGCCGCGCGAGATCGACGAGACCGCGTTCCTCGACGGCTATTCCTTCCCGCGCTTCTTCATCAAGATCCTGGTGCCGCTGATCGCCAGCGGCATCGGTGTCGCGGCCTTCTTCTGCTTCATGTTCTCCTGGGTCGAGCTCTTGCTCGCGCGCACGCTGACCTCGGTGCAGACCAAGCCGATCGCGGCGATCATGACGCGCACGGTGTCGGCCGCGGGCATGGACTGGGGCCTGCTGGCCGCGGCCGGTGTGCTCACCATCATTCCGGGCGCGCTGGTGATCTGGTTCGTCCGCAATTACATCGCGCGCGGCTTCGCGCTCGGCCGGGTGTAGGGAGGCATCGATGGAATCTATTGCATGGATGGCCTGGACGCTGCCGACCGCGATCTTCTTCGTCGCGCTCGCCTGCACGCTGGCCGTGATGACCTGGCTCGCCGCGGTCTATCCCGAGGCCGAGCGCGTCGGCGTGCTCAGTATTCCGACCACGCGCGGCGACCGCCTGTTCATCTCGCTGATTGCGGCCGCCGTCATCCATCTCGTGTGGATCGGCCTCGTCGGCACCGACGCGCTCGCGACGCTGCCGATCGGCGAGGATGGTTTTGAGATTTCGAGCCTGTGGCTCGCAAGTGGAATTTCGCTGGCCACGGCCGTGCTCATTTTCCGCACGGTCTGAAGCTTGCGAAGGGACGGCCAGATCCGGGGGCAACCCGGGCCTGTATAAAATGTTGTCGCTGCAACGGAGGAACAACATGCGACAGTTTAGGAGAAGGAAAGGTCCATTGACCAAGAGCAGTTTTCTGACCATGTCCAGCACTGCCGCGCTTCTGGCGGTGTCGTTCACCGTCTCGACGCCGGTTCGTGCTGCCGACGACGCCGCGATCCAGAAGTGGATTGCGGAATTCCAGCCCTCGACGCTGTCGAAGGACGACCAGAAGAAGGAGCTGGAGTGGTTCGCCAAGGCCGCCGAGCCCTTCAAGGGCATGGAGATCAACGTCGTCTCGGAAACCATCGCGACTCATGAATACGAGTCGCAGACGCTCGCCAAGGCGTTCTCCGAGCTGACCGGTATCAAGCTCAAGCACGACATCATCCAGGAAGGTGACGTCGTCGAGAAGCTGCAGACCCAGATGCAGTCCGGCAAGAACGTCTATGACGGCTGGATCAACGATTCCGACCTGATCGGCACGCACTTCCGCTACGGCCAGACCATCGCGCTGTCGGACTACATGACCGGTGAGGGCAAGGACGTCACCGACCCCATGCTCGACGTCAACGACTTCATCGGCAAGTCGTTCGGCACGGCGCCGGACGGCAAGCTCTACCAGCTGCCCGACCAGCAGTTCGCCAACCTCTACTGGTTCCGCTACGACTGGTTCACCAACCCCGACTACAAGGCCAAGTTCAAGGCCAAGTACGGCTACGAGCTCGGCGTGCCCGTGAACTGGTCGGCCTATGAGGACATCGCCGAGTTCTTCACCAACGACATCAAGGAGATCAACGGCGTCAAGGTCTACGGCCATATGGACTATGGCAAGAAGGACCCGTCGCTCGGCTGGCGTTTCACCGACGCCTGGCTGTCGATGGCCGGTAACGGCGACAAGGGCATTCCGAACGGTCTGCCGGTGGACGAGTGGGGCATCCGCATGGAAGGTTGCCGTCCGGTCGGCTCCTCGGTCGAGCGTGGTGGCGACACCAACGGTCCGGCCGCGGTCTACTCGATCACGAAGTACCTCGAGTGGATGAAGAAGTACGCGCCGCCGCAGGCCCAGGGCATGACCTTCTCCGAGTCGGGTCCGGTGCCGGCGCAGGGCAACATCGCCCAGCAGATGTTCTGGTACACCGCCTTCACCGCCGACATGGTGAAGCCGGGCATCGCCGTGATGAACGCGGACGGTACGCCGAAGTGGCGTATGGCTCCGTCGCCGCACGGTTCGTACTGGAAGGAAGGCATGAAGCTCGGCTATCAGGACGCGGGCTCGCTCACGCTTCTGAAGTCGACCCCGGCGGATCGCCGCAAGGCGGCCTGGCTGTATCTCCAGTTCATCGTCTCCAAGACGGTGTCGCTGAAGAAGAGCCATGTCGGTCTCACCTTCATCCGTGAATCCGACATCTGGGACAAGTCGTTCACCGAGCGTGCGCCGAAGCTCGGCGGCCTGATCGAGTTCTACCGCTCGCCGGCGCGCGTGCAGTGGACCCCGACCGGCAACAACGTGCCCGACTATCCGAAGCTGGCGCAGCTGTGGTGGCAGAACATCGGCGATGCGTCGTCCGGTGCGAAGACGCCGCAAGCCGCAATGGACGCGCTGGCCGCTGCCCAGGACTCCGTCATGGAGCGCCTGGAGAAGTCCGGCGTGCAGGGCGCCTGCGGTCCGAAGCTGCACAAGAAGGAGTCGGCCGAATACTGGTTCGCCAAGGCCCAGAAGGACGGCACCATCGCTCCGCAGCGCAAGCTCGCCAACGAGAAGCCGAAGGGCGAGACGGTCGACTACGACACGCTGATCAAGTCGTGGCCGGCCACCCCGCCCAAGCGCGCCTCGCTGCAGTAAGGTACGCCTCATCACGACGAGCAAAGGCCGGGAGCAATCCCGGCCTTTTTTCTTTGCGCGCGCACCGACGCGCTGGATCGTACCTACGTGTCGGGATTGGCGCCGTCGGACCGGCGATCACACCAGGAAATCGTGATGGTGATTGACCGGCGCCACCTTCTCCACGAAGTCGATGATCTGCGCGAAGGTCTGGTGCGCATTCTGCGACAGCGTAACGTCGTGACCGGCATTCTTGACCACGAGTTGCTCGAAGTCGGACGAGTTGGGATAGAAGGCGCGTTCTGCAGCAAAGGTTGAGGGATCGGTCTGAAACAGCAGGTCGTGATCGCCGACGACTTCGAGCACGGGCGCTGTGATTCCCACCGAGCGCGCCGGATCGAGCGCGAATGCGAAGTTCAGTTCGGCGGCCGTGCCCATGCCGATATGCGAGGCGTCCCAGGCAAGGATCTTGGGCGAGGTGTTGTTGCTGTCAAACAGGAAGCTTCGATCGTCGAAGGTCAGGTACCCGTCGGGCTGGCCGGCGGCCGGGCGAATGGCGTTGGCGAACTCGCCGGCGCCTGCCGGGTTGACCTCGTGCCGAAAGCCCGTGAGCACGAGCGCGTCGGCATCGTGGTATGTGCCGGCCTCGGTTTGCGCGATGCCTGAACCCAGGGAGTGACCGACCAGGACGATCTTGGAGAACCCGTAGCTGCTCAGGGCGCCACTCTTGATGGACCGAATGATCTGATGCAGCTCGTCGGCCTGATCCTGGATCGTTGTCAAATCGGCCGGCGGTTTGTCGCTCGTTCCCGTCCCCAGCCGATCGAGATTCAAGGTCGCGTACCCGGCGTCATTGGCCGCATCGACGAACGAATATTTTCCGTTACCGACCGGGGGATCCCAATATGTATGGTCATACGAGAAGCCGGGCAGCAGGATCATCAGCGGTCGGCCCTCGGTCGACCCGGGCGAATCCAGCACCGCGTGCATGTTGAAATCGCCGGACGTCGCCGTCGGAGCGACAGACAGAACCAGGTCCTTGTGAATGGCATGGTGGTCTTCGTGGCCACGGAAATCGAACCGGTGACTTTCGCCTCCCCATCCGGCGCCATCGTCGTCCCATCGTACGTCATCGTCGTTCAAATGGCCGGACCGGCCGAAAGCAAACTGCCTAGAACTCGTCATGAGATTTCCCCTTCGACCTGGCCGCAACAGACTTCGCCGTTCACATCTCCGGCGCTTCGCTCTTGAAGAGCGCGCATCTCATCGGGGGCCTGCGCAGCAGAGGCGTACGCTCTGCATGCGACCCCACGTGCAAGGCGCACCCGTCAGGCACGCGGATGTTCGCGAAATTGCCTGTGCTTGACGGGTTGAACCCTATGTTCCAAGGTATCGGTCGCCTATCCCTGTTTTCTGGGATGCCCGGCTTCACGATGATGGCATGGGGTGGTGATGGCGATTTCACTTTCTGCGCGCGAAGTGACGCTGCTGAAACGCGTCGGCGAAGGGCTTCTGCAGCCCCTGCGACCCGATTGGCTTTTGGCCAAGCCGGATCTCGCTGCGGATTTAAAGCGCCTGCTGGCGATGGATTTCATTGGAACGACGCGGTGGAATCAGCGAACCGGCCGCTACGAGAATCCGGCATGCTCCGGACGCGGAGTGGAGATGGCGCGCGCCTATGTCGAGGAGTTTCAGCGTTGCGATCCGATTTCGCCACGGCTGCGTTCCCGTCGCGGGCCGACCCCGATCTATTCGGTCATCAACCGAACCGAGCTCGAGCGCACGCGATATTTCAATGAATTCCTGCGCGTCCACCAGACGACGGATGGTATCGATCTCCACCTCTACGACGGTGACACAAGTGTCGGCGACTTTCGCTTCTGGCGTGCTCCCGGCCGGGCCCCCGTCGGATCTCGCGAAGTGGCGCTGCTGACCTTGCTGCAGCCGATCCTCCTGCGCGCGACCAAGGACGTGCACAGCACCAGCACGGCAGCAGGCCACCGCCTGCCGCAACTGACGGATCGGGAGAACCAGATCGTCGGTCTGGTCGCCGACGGTCTGACGGACGGCATCATCGCCCGGAAGCTGGGGATCAGCTACTGGACCGTCCGCTCACACCTCGACCATGTTTTCGAGAAGCTGGAGACGCCCAATCGGGCGACTCTCATCGCGCGTATCCACCGCGAGGGTCGGTGACGCCGTTTCCGCGGCCCGCGGCGGACGCGACGCCGATCCAGCTCGATCTCCACCGAGCCGGTCTGGATCGTGTCGTCGCTTCGCTCACAATGATGGCGTGGAAGGCGCGCAGCCTCTACTGCGCCGCTTCCGCCGCTTCGAGCGTCGGGTAATCCGTGTAGCCCTTCGCGCTGCCGCCGTAGAACGTGTTCTTGTCCCAGTCGTTCAGCGCCGCGCCCTGCTTCAGCCGCTCCACAAGGTCGGGGTTGGAGATGAACGGCTTGCCGAAGGCGATGAGATCGGCCGCGTTCGCGTCCAGCACCTTGGTCGCCAGATCGAAGTCGTAGCCGTTGTTGGCGACGTAGGCGCCGGAGAAGCGCTTGCGCAAGGACGCATAGTCGAACGGTGCGAAGTCGCGCGGCCCGCCGGTGGCGCCCTCGACGACGTGGAGATAGACCAGCTTCAGCGCGCTGAGGCCGTCGACGATGTGATCGAACAAGGCTTGCGGATTGCTGTCGGAGACGTCGTTGGCGGGCGTCACCGGCGAGATGCGGATGCCGGTGCGCTCAGTGCCGGCCTCGGCGGCAACCGCCCTGGAGACCTCGAGCATCAGCCGCGCGCGGTTCTCGATGGAGCCGCCGTAAGCGTCGGTGCGCTTGTTGGCGCCGTCCTTGGCGAACTGGTCGAGCAGGTAGCCGTTGGCGCCGTGAATCTCGACGCCGTCGAAGCCGGCCTCCAGCGCATTCTTCGTGGCGCGCTTGAAGTCGTCGATGATCCCCCGAATTTCGGAGAGCTCGAGCGCGCGCGGCTCGGAGACGTCGGCAAAGGTGCCGTTGACGAAGGTCTTGCCCTTGGCGCGGATCGCGCTCGGCGCAACCGGCGCTGCGCCATTCGCCTGCAGCGCGACATGCGAGATGCGGCCGACATGCCAGAGCTGGATGAAGATCTTGCCGCCGCGCTCATGGACCTTGTCGGTGACCTTGCGCCAGCCGGCGACCTGGTCCTTGGAGTAGATGCCGGGGGTGTCCTGGTAGCCCTGGCCCTGCTGCGAAACCTGGCTCGCTTCGGTGATCAGGAGGCCCGCGGACGCACGCTGGCCGTAATAGTCGGCGGCGAGCGCGCCGGGGACGAACGTGCCGGGAACGGCGCGGTTGCGCGTCAGCGGCGCCATGACGAGGCGGTTGGCCAGCGTGATCGGGCCGAGCTTGTAGGTCTCAAACAATTTGGTCGAACGGCTCATGGGAGTGCTTCCAGGCGGTGAGAGGTCCGGAACACTTGTGCATCGCGGCAATCAGCGCAAGGGAGGAGCCATACGGAAAGTGCAGGCGAGCTACGCGGCAACGCCCGCGTAGCATAATTCATGTGCAATCTTGGCCGCGACAGCGGATTTCGGCTATCGCGGCCGTGCGATTTCGCAAATCAGCTCGCGCCGAGGAAATCGCGCTTGCCGATCTCGACGCCGTTGTGGCGCAGGATGCCGTGCGCGGTCGTGGCGTGGAAATAGAAGTTCGGCAGCGAGAACGCGCTGAGGAATTGCTGGCCCTTCATGGTGATGGATTTGTCGGGGCCGGCCGGGAAGGTGACGTCCTTGGTGTCGGCGCCCTCGAACTGCGCGGGCTTGAACGACTTGACGTAGTCGATCGTCTTGGCCAGCCGCTGCTTCAGCTCCTCAAACGTCTTTTCCGTGTCGGGCGTCGAGGGCACCTCACTATGGGTCAGCCGCGCGCAGCCCTTGGCGGCGAAGTCGCTGACGAGCTGGATCTGCTTCGACAGCGGCAGCATGTCCGGAAACAGGCGGGAGCCGAGCAGGACGCTCGGGTCGACCTTCTTGGCCGCGCAATGCGCCTCGGCTTTCGTGAGCAGGCCGGTGAGGCTGTTCAGCATCTGCAAATAGGCGGGGACGACGGCGTCGTAGAAGGACATGTGATGCTCGCTTCAATGGTGAGGAATCTCAGGAGAAAACCTGATCCACTCACATGGGAACGTCATGGAAAAATACAATCGCAGGAGCCGCTTTTGCGATGCGAAAATTCTAGTGCCCGCGGCCCATCCTTCGAGACGCCCGCCTATGGCGGGCCCTCAGGATGAGGTCACGTTCTGCGGCGAAAGATTAGACCCTCATGGTGAGGAGCCCGCCAAAGCGGGCGTCTCGAACCATGCAGGCCGAGCTCTTCCGGCAAACTCTCGCTGCCATATGCGATGACTTTGCTCTCAAGGGCATGAGGGCGCGCAGGGCCTACCGCACCACCCCCGCTGGCTGCGCCTGCGCCGTGCCGCCGCGCATGCGCGCGAGCAGCTCCGCGGTCGGCCAGGAATCGGCCGGCAGGCCGTATTTGGTCTGCATCGCCTTCACGGCGGCGCGGCTCTGCTGGCCGAGCACGCCGTCGACCTTGCCGACATTGAAGCCGGCCTGGACCAGTAGCTGCTGCAATTGCTTGAGCTCATTGAATGGCAGCTGCGCGACCGGCGCCGCCGGCTTGCGCATCGGCGCGGCGCCCGCGATGCGGGTGGCGAGATAGCCCGCGGTGGTCGAGTAGATCAGCGAGTTATTCCACTCGGTGTAGGCGGCGAAATTCGCATACGCCATGAAAGCCGGCCCGAAGCGTCCCATCGGCAGCAGCACGGACGCCGCGAGATTGTCGTTCGGCAGCGGCCGGCCGTCGGGATAGGTCACGCCTAACTGCGCCCATTTCGAGCGCGGCTGCTGCACGGTGAGATCGGTCTGCTCCCACGGCAGGTTCTGCGGCACCTTGATCTCCTCCAGCCATGGCTCGCCGCGCCGCCACTTCAAGCCGTTGGCGATGTAGTTCGCGGTCGAGCCGATCACGTCGGGCTCGCTGCGCAGGAGATCGCGCCGTCCGTCGCCGTCATAGTCGACGGCGTAGTTGACGTAATGCACGGGCAGGAACTGCGTCTGTCCGAGCTCGCCGGCCCAGGAGCCGATCATCTCGTCGGCTGTGAGATCGCCGCGGTCGATGATCTTCAGTGCGGCGATGGTCTCGTTCACGAACATCTCCGAGCGGCGGCAGTCATAGGCGAGCGACACCAGCGATTTCAGCGTCGGCAGGTTGCCCATGTTGGCGCCGAAGTCGCTCTCCAGGCCCCAGAACGCAGCGATCACCGCCGGCGGCACGCCATATTCCTTTTCGGCGCGCGCGAAGGCAGCCGCGTGGGCCTTGATGTGCTGCTGGCCGTTCTGCATGCGATAGGGCGCGGCCATGCGGCCGGCGAACTCGGTGAAGAGCTGGCCGAACACGCGCTGGCCGCGGTCGCGGTTGACGATGCCCTGGTCGTAGACGAGGTAGGGCGAAGCCTCCGAGATCGTCCGCTGCGATACGCCGGCGGCCACCGCCTGCTGTTTCACGTCGGCCAGGAAGCGATCGAAGCTCGCCCCATTGTGGCACGAGGCTGCGCGCGGCGAGGGCGCGGTGGCCTTGGGCGCCGCAGGCCTTGCGGGCGGCGGCGCGAACTGGGCCGAGGCAGTGGCGGAGCATGCGAGGAGCGCGACGGCCGCGATCAGAAATCGGGTCTGGAGCATAGGGGTTCCGGCGGGGAGGGAAGGCGTGGATTCGCTTGAAGTCTAGGTGAAGTGACGGCCTCAGGCCATCCTTTCCATGCCATGCCAATAAGCGGAATGCGAGGGAGCGGATGCCGCGCCAGCCTAGCCGAACAGACGCATCAGCAGCGCTTTTCCGACCGGAAGCGCCCTGACGCCACGATAGGCGCGGACATACTCGCCGGCATAGAACGCCCGGATCGCATGCACGCGCGTATCCATGCCTTCCTCGAACCGCACCGCGAATCCGTCCGTGGTTCGTCGCACAACGATGGCCGCGATCGAGCGGCCATAGATGCGGCAGTCGATCGTGCTGCCGGGTGCCGGCGGATCGGGATCGATCAGCCGGGCGCCGGTAATGGAGATATCGGCGAGCCGCGCCAGATGCCACTTGCCGTCCTGACGCAACAGGATCGGCTCATTGCGATCGAAGCGCTCCGCCTTGCGCTTGCGTGGCTGCTCGATGCAGACGAAGCAGACCACGGTGAGGATGAGCGCGTTGTAGAGGCTCCAGGCCAGGGCCAGTCCGCCATAGGCGATGTTCTCGCCGCGCAGGTGCAGGATGAAGGCATAGGCAATGGCCGCCAGCGTGATGAGGAGCGCGCAGCCATAGATCCGCAGCAGCGGCCATTCGACAAATCTCCTGTCACGGTCGCCGCCCTTCGCCGTGACCTTGAACTTGTGTCCCTTCGGCTTCAACAGGCCGGCTGCCACCGCCTTGAGCACCGCGGGCGCGGCGATGAGTTGCGAGACGTCCGTCATCATGGCGAGCGAACGGCCGTGTGACAGCCAGGCCATGCTGAGCCCGTGCCAGACGTAGAACGGCAGGAAGAAGCGCAATAGCTCGGTGAGGTCCGCCTGCACCGCCTTGATGCCAAACAGCAGGAACAGCCAGGGCACCATCAGTCCCGCGACCTTCGACGTGTAGACCGCCGACCAGCTCATGAAGGCATCGACCAGCGAGAGCCGGTCGATAAAGGACAGCTTCGAGTCCTGCGAGAACGGTCCGCTGCGGCCGCGCACGATTTGCATCAGGCCGAGGCACCAGCGCGCACGCTGGGTGATGTATTCCTTCAGCCCCTCCGGCGCGAGCCCGATCGTCAACCGTTCGTTGAGATAGATGGTGTTGAAGCCGCGCTCCTTCAGGCGAAGGGTGACGAGGTAGTCTTCCGTGACGGAGTCGGTTGGAAAGCCGCCGATCTGCACCAGCCCGGCGTAGCGAATGAGCGATGAGGTGCCGCAGCAGAAGGCGACGCCCCAGGCGTCCTTCGCCGGCATCAGGATGTCGAAGAAGAAGCGCTGCTCGTCGGGCCATACATCGGTTGCAGCGAGGTTGGTCTGGATCGGGTCGGGATTGATGAAGTGCTGCGGCGTCTGCACCACGCCGACCGAAGCGTCGTCCATGAGGGAGATAGTGCGCGCGAGGAAGTCGGGCCGCGGCACGAAGTCCGCGTCGAGAATGGCCACGAAATCCGGTCGTTCCGGCAGGGCGCCGACGTGCTTGAGTGCATGGTTGATGTTGCCTGCCTTGGCGTGGTGGTTGTCGGGCCGCGCGAGATAATGGCAGCCGAGTTCGCTCGCGAGGCGCCGCAGCCAGGGGCGCCTTCCGTCGTCGAGCACCCAGACGCGATAATTGCCGTACTCCATACCGGTCGCGCCGATGATCGTGCGCTCGAGGATGGATCGTTCCTCGTTGTAAGTGCAGATCAAGACGTCGATCAGCGGCGCGTGTGGATCGATGGCTCGGCCGTCGATCCTGGCCGCACCTGTGCGGTCGATGGTCCGGCTCAGAAACAGCAGGGACAATGCGACCGCGACGAGCGAGGCCGCCTCCAGCAGCATGAAGGGATAACCGATCACGGCGTCCGCCGTCAGATGCGGTGGTGGGAGTGTCGCGGTGACACGCCAATAGAGATAGCGGAGCAGGAAGACCAGCGACACGACGGCCAGGAACGAGCGCGCCATCGTGCTGTCGCGCCGGAGCAGCGGCACGACCGCCATGAAGGCGCCGAGCGTGATCAGGCCTGGCGTCAACGCCGTCATCACGGTGCGGTCTCGCGCCGGGCAAACACAACGCGGCCGGTGCGCCCCACGGTGCAGGCGTGGGCAGCGGCATCGCCAGGCGCCACGGTCACGCGATAGGGCTCCTTGCTGAGCGCATCCGGATTGATGGCGAGATTGGCGGGCGCGCCGGCGGCGCCGGTCAGATTGACCACGGTGCCGGAGATCGGCTCGCCGCCGTCATTCGGCTCGAAGCTGGCGCGGTCGCCGAGCTGCAGGCGATTGTAGACGTTCTCGGTGACATTGGCCGTGATGACGGCGCCGCTGCAATCGAGGATCTTGAGCAGGGGTTGGCCGGCCTGCACGTCCTCGCCCGGCGAGGTCATCATCTCCCAGACGCGGCCCGCAACGGGTGTCGTGATGTTGGCTTCGGACAGATCGGCGAAGCGGGCCTCCTCGATGATGATCTCGTTGGCGAGCCAGGCGATCTCGGTGTCGGTGCGCGCGAGATCAGCCTCGAGATCGCCGGCGCGCTGACGCATCTCCTCCTCGCGCTGCACCGAGCTCGGGCGGTCGTTATAACTGTCGCCGAGGAACGAGCCGTTCTGTGCCGCCGTGAGCTCGACCTTCGCGGCATCCAGCCGCTTGCGCGCACCGAGCTCGGTTTGCTGTGCCACGGAAAGCTCGCGCGTCAGCCGCGCCAGCTCGACCGTCGAGACATTGCCGGACTTCGCGAGCGAGGATGCGCGCTCGACGGCGGCGCTGGCTTCGTCCCGCCGCGCTGCCGCCGCCTCGATCGAGGTCTGGATCTCGGCGATGCGGGCCTCGAGCTGAAGCACGCGTCCCTCGCGGAATTGCGTGGCCTGCCGCGCCAAATCCTTTTGGGCTGCCTGGGCCGCGGCAAGCTTGGCGGCAACGCTCGGCCGCTCGATCTCCAGGCGCGATTTCTGCCGTCGCAGATCGTCGAGCCGGGTGCGATCCCCGCGCGAGTTCACGACGCGCAGGAGCACGGTTCCGGCGTCAAGTTTGGCCTGATCGGTAATGGGCTGGGCGGCGACCACGCGGCCGCCGATCGGCGTGCGCAGGGTGACGAGACGAGAATTCAGCACCGCCTCGACGCTCGAATACTCCCAGATCGCACGCAGCGGCAGCCAGCCGAACACGGCGATGATGGCAAGTCCAATGGCGATCTTGGCGCCGCGTCGCAGATGCGGCCAGCGCGGCCCTGGTTCTGGCGCCGTCTGCGCCTCGCATGCGTGGCCGGTTTCGTCATCGGCGAACAGCTGCTCGTGCAGCGCCTCCTGTAATCCCTTCGCGTCGGTCTTGGTCTCGCTCTTGGTCTCGTGAGGGGAAGGAGTGGATGCGGGGTCGATGGAAGCGGCGCGTAAGCGGTCTACCATGACGGTCACCTGGTTGACGGGGAGCCCACGGAACCGGTCAATGCGCAACAACCGTGCGGTGTGCCCCGCTACCGCAGATTTAGCCGAGGCTGGGCTTTCCAGGTTGCTAAGCGTTCGCGCGTGTTTTTGTGCAAGCTTTAGCGACTGGGGAAAGGCTGGCCGCGCGGCTTTGGATCTGCGGCTCCGCGCCGCATGAACCCTTGCGATGCCCGGCGGCATTCATACTTCGAAGATGCCGGCTGGAGGCTCGCCCGCGGCCGGTTCGGGAGACGGCCATGAACTATCTTCGTACCGCAATGCTTCTCGCAGGCCTCACCGCCCTGTTCATGGGCGTGGGCTATCTGATCGGCGGTGCCTCCGGCGCCATGATCGCGCTCGTCATTGCCGCGGCGACCAATCTCTTCACCTACTGGAACTCCGACCGCATGGTGCTCTCGATGTACGGCGCCCATGAGGTCGACCGTTCGACCGCGCCGGAACTGGTGGGTCTCGTCGCCGAGCTTGCGGGCCGCGCGGGCTTGCCGATGCCGCGTGTATTCCTGATGGACGAGGCGCAGCCCAACGCGTTCGCGACCGGCCGCAATCCCGAGAACGCCGCCGTTGCCGTCACCACCGGCCTGATGCACCAGCTCAGCCGCGAGGAGCTCGCCGGCGTGATCGCGCATGAGCTTGCGCATATCAAGCATCACGACACGCTGCTGATGACGATCACCGCGACCATCGCGGGCGCGATCTCGATGCTGGCGCAGTTCGGCATGTTCTTCGGCGGCCACCGCGACAACAACAACGGCCCGGGCATCGTCGGCTCGATCCTGATGATGATCCTCGCTCCGCTCGGCGCCATGCTGGTGCAGATGGCGATCAGCCGCACCCGCGAATATGCCGCGGACAATCTCGGTGCGCGCATCGTCGGCCAGCCGATGTGGCTGGCCTCGGCGCTGGTGAAGATCGAGGGCGCCGCACATCAGGTCCCGAACTTCGAGGCCGAACGAAATCCCGCGACCGCGCACATGTTCATCATCAATCCGCTGTCGGGCCACGGCGTGGACAATCTCTTCGCCACCCATCCCTCGACGCAGAACCGTATCGCGGCGCTCCAGCAGCTCGCGGCCGAGCTCGGCGCGCAGGCGGCGCCGTCGGTCGGCGCCAACGAGAACTATCCGCCGGCGAGCCCGTGGGGCCGCTCATCTTCGCGCGGTCCTTGGCGTGGTCCTTCGCAAGGTCCTTCTCGTGGGCCTTGGGGCTAATCCGGAACCGGCAAGGATTTGCGCGTGGCTTTGTGACCTGGCGCACACAGGATCGTCCCGGCCGGTGTTAACACCTCGCCGTGACACTTCCTTCGAAAGGGGATGCGTGGCCGGCCCGTCGCCGGTCACCGTCGAAGATGACCAGAGCTGCCGTACCATTGCTGATCGTCCTGGGCGTGCTGATCGGCCTGTCCACGCATATGGTCGTCAATTGCGGGGACGAGGACGAGCCCGACATCTGCGCGGCCGTGATCGGTTTCTCGCCGCTCCGCGGTTCTCTGATCGCCTTTGCCTATGAAGGGCGCGGGCGGATCGCGCTGCGCCACGGCGACTGGCGGCGGGCGATCGCGGATTTCGACGAGGCCATTCACCTCAATCCCAATCGCGCCTCGCTCTATCGCGACCGCGCGGAGGCGCGCCGGCAGAACGGCGACCTCGAGCTCGCCATTGCGGATTACGACGAGGCGATCGCGCATGATCCCAAGCTCGCCGCGCCCTATCACCAGCGCGGTCTTGCGCTCGCCGCCACCGGCGATCTCGATCGCGCCATCCTGAGCTACAACACGGCGGTCCGTCTCGCCCCCTCCGATGCGCAGGCCCGGCTCGACCGTGGCCTGGCGTTCCTCGCCCGCGGCCAGGCCGACGATGCGCGCGCCGATTTCGAAGCCGCTCTCGCGCTGCCCGCCGGCAAGGATGCCCGCACGCGCGAGGCGGCGCGCGCCAAGCTCGCCGAACTCGCCAGCGCCGAGCCGACCCGGGTTTCAGCACCGCGGCGGTGAGGGGAGTTGTCTCCCTCTCCGTTCTTACGGGGAGAGGGGCTCTCTCCACGCATGAGGCTGTCGAGAGACCGGTACCCCCTCACCCGGATCGCACCGGACGATGCTTCGCATCGCCGAGGCGATCCGACCTCTCCCCGCAAGCGGGGAGAGGTGAAGGGCGCGGGCGCGCCTACTTCGCCTTCTTGGCTTTCGCCTTCTTCGCCTTGGCCGCCTTCTTCGCCGGCTTCTCTTCCTTCGCCTTCTTCTCCACCTTCGCCGCGATCGGCGTGCTGGCCGCGATTCGCATCGATCGTGCGTAGCTGTCGGCGACGTTGTCGGCGGACATCTGGAGGCGCTTGGCGGCGGCGGTGGCCTGCTCCATGGTGGTCTTGGCCATCATCTTGAAGCGGTCGCCGGTCTCCTTGCCCTTGGCCTTGGCCGCAAGGCCGTTGAAGCGATCCCGCCGCTCCTTGGCGCGGGTCATCAGGCCCGTATGCAGCTGTCTGGCCAGTTGCCGGATCACGACATCCAGGTCGGCGTCCGCCATGTTCTTCTATCCCCTTGAAAACAGTATCGATGCGGGCGGGACTATGCAGATCGGGCCCCGCCTTGGCAATTCCCGGCCGGGCGTCATCCGCAGCTTCCGGGACCCAAAACAAAAAAAGCCGCGCATTTTGCGCGGCTTTTTGCCTGGTTGGTGCAGATGGGCTAGGTCCGCCTCACTTCAGCGAGGCCACCGGGCCGCTTGACGCAGTCGGGTCGGGGTCGAAGCCGAACACGCCGACCAGGTATTTGTAATAGTCCGGCATCTTCTCCTTGAGCGTCTCGCGCGACTTGGGGTCGTGGAATTCGCTCTTTCCGGCCAGGAAGATGCTGGCGGTCACGGCAAAGAACTCCATGGGATTCTTCAGCGCATAGGATTCCTTGGGCAGGAGGTCCTTGGACTTGGCCAGGGCATAATAGCCGATCACGCCCTTGTTGGCGTAGCCGTCCGGCAACAGGCGCGCGTGATAGGCGTGCAGCAGTTCGTGCAGCAGCACCGCCTCCTTCTCGTACCGCATCATGTCCGGCCGCAGCATGATCACGCCGAGCCCCGAATCGACGGCGAGGTCGATGGCATTCGGATTGGTCCAGCGCTGCTTGTTGGGGTCCCAGACCGTCAGCGTCCGGGGAGCGGTGCGCTGCATGTCCGGCGTGACCCTGCCGTAGCACGCGGTCGCGGCGCCTTCGTCGAGGCAGGCCAGCTCGCTCGCGACGATCGGAACGGTATGGAAGAAACGCAGCACGCGCGGGGAGAGGCCGGCGCCTTCGACGACGTCGATCTGGCGCTTCAGATTGTCGGTGAGCTTGTCGACGTCCTTACGATCGGAGTTCTCCGACAGGTCGAACATGTAGCCGCGGTAGCTCTGGAAGCCCGGCGGCAGCGCCTGCGCTGCCTCGGCGGATGCATCGAGCGATCCGGCATTGGATGGACTGGCGAAAAGCGCGCCGACAATGGTTGCGGTCAGCAGCAACGCAATGCGCATGATGAACCCCCTGATGTCACTTCGCCCGGCAGAATAGGCCACCGTTGTTTGCGAAACGTGAGTGGGGCGAGACTAGGGCAGCGATGTTGAGGCGTGCTTAACCATTGGTTGCAGATCGCGCAGACGGATTAGTGCCGGGTTAACCAAGGAGGGTATCCGGGCCCCGCGCTTCGGCGTAACATCCAGTCCGGGCACAAAGCCCACATTAATAGCCGGGAGGAGGAAGCCATGTATGCCGCCATCCGTCAGGCCAAGGCGAAAAGCGGGAGCGCGGAGGAGCTGGCGCGCCGCATCAAGGACGGCGCCGTTCCGATCATCAGCGACGTCGACGGTTTCCGCGCCTATTACGTCGTCTATGCCGGCGACGACACGGTCACAGCGATCTCGATCTTCGACAAGTTCGAGCAGGCGGAGGAGGCGAACCGGCGCGCGATCGCCTGGATCGAGAAGGATCTCGGCCCGCTGCTCGCCGGCGACGCGCGCGCCGCCGCGGGACCGGTGATCGTGCATACGCTGGCGTAGTTGGACGGATCGCTGCCTCCCAATGTCGTCCTGGCGAAAGCCAGGACCCATTACCCCAGGGAGGAGTTTTGCGACGCGTGGCCGCCACCTGCGCTTGCATGATAATTCGGTGGTTGTGGGTGCTGGCCTTCGCCAGGACGACAGCGAGTTTGTGGCTGCATCTAAAGCCAAGCGCGAGCCTTCGCCCTCACAACTCCCGTGCGTTCGAGAACGCGAAACTCGACACCCGCCGCGTCGTCTCGTCCAGGATCAGCGTACGCGTGATCGGCGGCTCGGCGCGCTGGGCGCAGTTTTCGCGTTCGCAGAGGCGGCAGTTGACGCCGATGGGCGTGCCTTCCGTCTTCTCCAGGTCCATGCCGGCGGCGTAGACGAGGCGCGCGGCGTGGCGGATCTCGCAGCCGAGGCCGATGGCGAAGCGCGGCTGCGGCAGCGGGTGCGGCGCGACCGGGCGGCGCACCATCTGCGCGATCGAGAAATAGCGCGTGCCGTCGGAGAGCTCGATCACCTGTTTCAGCAGGCGATCCGGCGTGTCGAAGGTCGAGTGCACATTCCACAGCGGGCAGGTGCCGCCGAATTTCGAGAAGGGGAAGGTGCCGGACGAGAAACGCTTGGAGACGTTGCCGGCATTGTCGACGCGCAGCAGGAAGAACGGAATGCCGCGCGCGTTCGGCCGCTGCAAGGTGGTGAGGCGGTGGCAGACCTGCTCGAAGCCGGAATTGAAGCGCTGCGCCAGCACGTGGATGTCGTAGTTGAGCGCTTCCGCCGCGGCGAGGAAGGCCGGGTAGGGCATCATCACGGCCGCTGCGAAGTAATTGCCGAGCGTGATGCGGAACAGCCGCCGCGGCGCGTCGTCGAGCGGGCCGGCGCGGTTGATGATGGTCTCCAGCTGCTGCGCGCATTCGCCAAGGCCGAGCTGGAAGGCGAGCTGGAACGCGCGGCCGGGCGGGTCGACCAGTTCCGAAATCAGGAGCTGGCGGCGGTGGCGGTCGAAGCGCCTCAGCGTCTCGCGCATCACATCGACAGGCATGATGCGGGTCTGGATCGAATGCTTTTCGCGCAAGCGCGCGGCAAGGGCCGCGTAGAGCCCTTCGGCCGGCACGTTCAGCTCGTCGCGAAGCGTCTCCGCGGCCTGTTCGAGTTCCGGAAAATAGTTGCGGTTCGCCTCGATCAGCTCGCGCACGCGTTCGACCGGATTGGCCTCATAGCGCGTGCCGACGTCGCGGTCGGCCATTTGCGCGGCTGCCAGCGTCTCGCCCTGACGGGCCTCGGTATAGGCCGCGTAGAGGCGCTGCAGCGCGTGGGTGACGCCGGGACAGAGTTCGGCGAGGTCGCGCAGCTCCTGCTTGGGTACGTCAATCTGGCGGAACAGGGGATCGGAGAAGATCTCGTTGAGCTCGGCAAAGAATCGGTCCTCGTCGGCGGTGGCGAGGTCGCGCAGGTCGAGGTCGTAGGTTTCGGCCAGCCGCAGCAGGATCTGGGCGGTCACCGGGCGCTGGTTGCGCTCGATCAGGTTGACGTAGCTCGGCGAGATCCCGAGCCCCTCGGCGATCTGGGTCTGCGACAGGCCCAATTGCTGCCGGATCCGCCGGAAGCGCGGGCCGACGAACAGTTTCTTCCCGGATTCGGCGGGCATTCTTCAGATCTCCAGGGCCATTAAGGACAGTCTCGCTGACCTATAATTTACAAACTTTACAAAATAACATCTATTACATGTTCTGATGTTACATGACATCACCAATAAAAAACAAGCCATCTATACGAAGTTTCCGTTTTCGCGTTTACGTCGTGACACGCATTTCGCAATGCACTGTCAAGAATGTCGATGGCCAGCCATCGCCATCGTCAGCGAAAGGATCAGGCACATGAACTACCAGCCCCGTGGCATCAGCACTTTCCAGGCGCCGGCCTCGTATCAGAGCGAGATCGATGCAGCGAAGGCGCTCCTCGAGACCCAGCCGACCTGGAACGGGGTGTCGGCCGAGGCCGTCGCGCGCATGCGCCTGCAGAACCGCTTCAGGACCGGCCTCGACGTCGCCCGCTACACCGCGGCGCTGATGCGGGCCGACATGGCGGCCTATGACAACGACCCCACCAAGTACACCCAGTCGCTCGGCTGCTGGCACGGCTTCATCGCCCAGCAGAAGCTGATCTCGGTCAAGAAGCACTTCGGTGGCAGGACCGATCGCACCTACCTGTATCTCTCCGGCTGGATGATCGCGGCGCTGCGCTCCGAGTTCGGACCGCTGCCCGACCAGTCGATGCACGAGAAGACCTCGGTGCCGGCGCTGATCGAAGAGCTCTACACCTTCCTGCGCCAGGCCGACTCGCGCGAGCTCAACGACATCTTCCGCAGCCTCGACAAGGCCCGCAAGGAAGGTGACAAGACGCGCGAGAAGGAGCTGATCGAGAAGATCGACGGCTTCCAGACCCATGTCGTGCCCGTCATCGCCGACATCGATGCCGGCTTCGGCAACGCGGAGGCGACCTACCTGCTCGCCAAGAAGATGATCGAAGCGGGCGCCTGCGCGCTCCAGATCGAGAACCAGGTCTCGGACGAGAAGCAGTGCGGCCACCAGGACGGCAAGGTCACCGTGCCGCACGATGTCTTCCTGGCGAAGATCCGCGCCTGCCGCCACGCCTTCCTCGAGCTCGGCGTCGAAGACGGCGTCGTCGTGACCCGCACCGACTCGCTCGGCGCTGGCCTCACGCAGCAGATCGCCGTCAGCCACAAGCCCGGCGACATCGGCGACCAGTACAACAGCTTCCTCGATTGCGAGGAAATCACCGCGGAGAACGCCCGCAACGGCGACGTCATCATCAACCGCAACGGCAAGATGATGCGTCCGAAGCGGCTGCCCTCCAACCTCTACCAGTTCCGCCCGGGCACCGGTGAGGACCGCTGCGTGCTGGATTGCATCACCTCGCTGCAGAACGGCGCCGACCTGCTCTGGATCGAGACCGAGAAGCCGCATATCGAGCAGATCGCCAAGATGGTCGATCGCATCCGCGAGGTGGTTCCGAACGCCAAGCTGGCCTACAACAACTCGCCGTCGTTCAACTGGACCCTCAACTTCCGTTGGCAGGTCTACGACGCGATGAAGGAAGCCGGCAAGGACGTCAGCAAGTACAACCGCGCCGAGCTGATGAAGGCGGAATATGACGACACGCCGCTGGCGAAGGAAGCCGACGAGCGCATCCGCACCTTCCAGGCGGATTCGGCCAAGCGTGCCGGCATCTTCCACCACCTGATCACGCTGCCGACCTACCACACCGCGGCGCTTTCGACCGACAATCTGGCCCGGGAGTACTTCGGCGAGCAGGGCATGCTCGGCTACGTCAAGAACGTCCAGCGCGCCGAGATCCGTCAGGGCATCGCCTGCGTGAAGCATCAGAACATGGCCGGCTCCGACATCGGCGACGACCACAAGGAGTACTTCGCCGGCGAGGCCGCCCTGAAGGCGGGCGGCGCGCACAACACGATGAACCAGTTCGGCTAACGGCGGAATTGATCAGTCCGGGGTCCCCTCGGAGCCCGGACTGGTCACGCACCTCAACAGGAGACTGACAATGACCAAGGGCAGCAATTTCTGGGTGATCGGCGGCGAGTTCGGCTCGATGAACTTCCACAAGCTCGTGGAAGGCTCGGCCCAGGTGCAGGGGCCGTTCAAGACCCGCAAGGAAGCCGAAGATGCCTGGCGTACGGTCTCGGAAGAGAACCGCCACAAGGCCGGCGTCCGCTTCTCCATCGTTGAAGAGCCGTCGCGCGTCTCGGCCTGACGGCTGCCTGACCAATCAAGAAGACGTCCAAGGACGGAGGGGCCCATCCGGCGCAAGCCGGGTGGGATCGTCTGTTTTTGGCACAGGTAAGACAGCTGTGGGTGCCGTAAGTATCTGGAATTGTGGACCCTTTGCGGAAGGTGTGGTTGCTGATAGGTTAATGGAGGCAAGTGAGGACGAGGCCGACAATGTCAGAGCCCGAGACCAGCGGGACCCATCCCAGCCAGCCGCGCCCGGTGCGGCTGCGCGACGCGCTGCTGCGCGCGCGGATCGAGGCCGCCGACCGGACCGGCGTCGTCGTCGATTTGCGCGATGCCGAGGTGGCGCGGCTCGAGATCCTCAACGACGCGCTCGATCCCCTGTTTGCACAAGTGCCCGAGCAGATCGACCTGTTCGACCGCGGCATCAGCCAGGGCGATACGCCCAGACTCTGGATCGACGTCGTCGCGCACATCATGATGGGGCGCGACAAGCGGATGTATCGCTTCGTCCAGGACACCCACTTCGGCCGCATCGTGCTCGCCGAATCGCACGACACGTCCGTGATCGTCGAGGCCGTCACCGACTATGTCGCCCGCCGCATGATCGAGCGCGAGCATGCGATGGTGGTCCTGCCCGAGCCGAAGCCGGAGGCCGCGGAGCGGCCGGCGCGCTCGCGCGTCTGGCCGTTCGTGTTCGGCTTCATCCTCGGCGCCGCCGCCTTGTTCGGCTTCGCCGTTCTGGCGGCCTTGCGGAGCTGGTGAATTTCCCACCGCCGTCATTCCGGGGCGCGCATCAGCGCGAACCCGGAATCCATCGGGCCACAGCGTATGCGGCTGAATGGATTCCGGGCTCGCGCCTTTCGGCGCGCCCCGGAATGACAGTGGCCTCAAACCAACCTCGCATGCTTGATCTGCCCAATCTGAAATCCGGACCCGAGCCCGCGCACCGTCTGCTCGCAGCGCCAGCCGGCATTGTCCTTCTCGATCGTGAACAGATTATACGCCGCCGCCGGGTAGCGCCCGTGTGCGAGCGCGGACGCCGACGGCACGCCGATCGCGGGAATGTTGCCGTTGGGGCCCTCGAACCACATCGTCGAATGAATGTGGTCGTGGCCGTGCAGGACCAGCTCGACACCGTGGCGCTTCAAGAGCGCCAGCAGATCGGCCGCGTCCGTCATTCGCTTGTGGCGCGCATCGGACTTTAGCGGATGATGCACCAGCAGCACGCGGAAGACGTCTTCGGTCGCGAGCCGCTCGAGAACTCGTTCGAGCGCTGCGAGCTGAGCGCGCCCGAGCGTGCCCGTCGCCATCAGCGGCAGGGTCGGCACCGCCGTGGACAGGCTGATGAGCGCGAGCGGCCCGCGCCGGCGCAGGGCCGGAAAGCCGGCGCTTCCGTTGTCGCTTGCAAGATAGGGCGCAAAGGTCTCGCCGAAGCGATGATAGGTGGCGCGGACATAGGCGTCGTGGTTGCCGGGAATCGTGGTGACGCGGTCGGGCGGGCCGACGCCGTCGAGCCAGGTGCGCGCCGGCGCGAACTCCGCGTCCAGCGCCAGATTGACGAGATCGCCCGTCACCGCGATGTGGTCGGGCGCCTGCGCCTTGACGTCGGCAACGAGTGCGTCGAGCACCTCGCGGCGCTGGTACTTGTGGCGGTTGCGCGTCCAGTTGACGTAGCCGAATACGCGCTTGCCGGCGAGCTCGATCAGCCGCGGCTTCGGCAAAGGCGGCAGATGCGGGTCGGACAGATGGGCGAGCGTGAAGGAAGCCATGGCGCGCGAGTGCCTCGCTATTGCTCCGCTGTAATGGCAAGGTCGCGAGGACTGCGCAAGCGCAGCCTGAAGAGGGGACCAAAGAGAACCTGATGGGAGATCGTCTGAACCGCATCCGACGGAAGTTCGAGCCGCTGCTGCGGCGAATCTTCCACGCCTATTTCCTGCTCGTTCGCGGCATGACCCTCGGCGTTCGCGCCGTGGTGCTGGATTCCGACAACAGGGTGTTCCTGGTCAGGCACAGCTACATCTCCGGCTGGTATCTGCCCGGCGGCGGCGTCGATCTCGGCGAGACCATGGAGCAGGCGATGCGGCGCGAGCTCAAGGAGGAGGGCGACATCGACCTCACCGCAGACGCCGCGCTGCACGGCATCTTCCTCAACAGTCACGTCTCCCGCCGCGACCACGTCGCGGTCTACGTCGTCAGGCAGTTCAGGCAGGATCGCCTGCCCGAGCCCAACCACGAGATCGTCGAATGCGGGTTCTTCGCGATCAATGCGCTGCCCGAGGGCACCACGCCGGGCACGCGGCAAAGAATCGTGGAAGTGCTGGATGGCACGCCGTTGATTGCGACATGGCGGTGAGATCAACCGCCGCTTTGGCCGTTGGCGGGGCTCGACACCGGTCTCGCCCGTGCAACCGATGGCTATCTCGCGGACAAGCTGCACAGTATCGGTTATCCGGACTGGAGCTTCGCGACCATCCTCAGCCGCAGCCCGGCCGGCAGTTCGGCCCGGTATGAGCCCGATGGACCGCAGCCCTCCGAGATGTTATCCCGCTCCCCTCATTGACGCGTTTTCATGACGCGAACCCGGGTCCACTTCGCTCGAAGACGCATGCCGACATGAACGATCTCTCGCTCACCATCCTTCCCGAAGCTGCCGGCGACGCCCAGGCGATCGAACGGCTGCACGAGCGCACCTTCGGCCCCGGCCGCTTCGTGCTCAGCGCCTACCGCATCCGCGAGCACGTCGACCATCTGCTCGAACTGTCCTTCACCGCTCGAATCGGCACGCTGCTGGTCGGCTCGGTCAGGCAATTGCCTGTGCTGGTCGGCGAGACGCCGGCGCTGCTGCTCGGGCCGCTCACCGTCGAGCCGCCGTTCCGCGACCGCGGCATCGGCCGTCTGTTGATGGAGCGCGCGCTGAAGGACGCCAAGGAGCGAGGTCACCGCCTGGTGCTGCTGGTCGGCGACGAGCCCTATTACAGCCGCGTCGGCTTCAAGCCGGTCCCCAAGGGGCGCGTCACCATGCCGGGCCCGGTCGACGCCGCCCGCATCCTGGTGTTCGAGCTCGTCGACGGCGCCTTCGAGGGCGTGTCGGGAGCGGTCGTGCCCGACTGGAGCAAGGCGCGGGGGTAGCGGCGTGTGATGCCGCGACAGCCTGCTCGCTCGACGTGGGTGTACCGGGGCCCGCAGGCCCCGGCTGGAGGCGATCAGAACTTGAAGTTCGCGAACGCCCGCACGCCGATGCCGGGCATCAGCACCTCGTCCTTGGTGTAGGACACCGAGTTGCGGATGCTCTCGTTGAGGAGATTGTTGCCGACGACGCCGGCAATCATCTCGCGCGCACCGAACCAGTTGCGGTCGAGCTTGGTCTTGTAGCTCACCTCGGCCTTCAGGAGGTTGTAGCCTGCCGTCGGCGTCTCCGCGATCACGGCGACGTTGTTCTGCGCGAAGGCGTGCAACAGGTTGACGCGCATCAGCCAGTTGTCGTCGCGCCAGAACACGCCGCCGCCCATTCTGAGCGGCGGAATCCGCGGCACGTTGGTGCCGTCGGTGAAGGTGGCGCGAACCACGTCGAGCTGGTTCTCGATGCCCCAGATGCCGCCCTGGAACGCGCCGACGTCGAGCTGCGACTGGAATTCGCCGCCACGGAAGTTCGCGTTCCGCTGCGAGTAGACCGCCTGGTTCAGCTCGGCCCCGGGCGTGCCGCACGAGGCGAAGTCGTCGCCGCACATCACGCCGGTGAGGCGGCGGAAGATGAAATTGTCGAAATGCGTGTAGTAGACGGTCGCCTCGAACCGGAACGGCCCCGTCGCCTTGCGCACGCCGAGCTCGACGGACTTTGCGGTCTCGATCGTCAGGTTCGGATTGCCGATGTCGAACGTCGCGGTCGCATCATGCGCGCCGCGCGAGAACAGTTCCGCCGCCTTCGGCGCGCGCTCGACATATTGCGCGGTGATGCTGCCGACCATGCCGCCCGGCAGGTCCTGCAACAGGCCGATGCTGCCGCTCTTCGGCGTGTAGGACGGATTGCGCGCGATCGCCACCTGCGGCGTGCCGTCGGGCAGGAAGTCGGCCGGGAAATTCGGCGTCGTGCCGT
Organism: Bradyrhizobium diazoefficiens USDA 110; assembly: GCF_000011365.1. Classification (GTDB taxonomy): domain Bacteria; phylum Pseudomonadota; class Alphaproteobacteria; order Rhizobiales; family Xanthobacteraceae; genus Bradyrhizobium; species Bradyrhizobium diazoefficiens. Next base: position 2,682,271 of record NC_004463.1, read on the forward strand.
GCAGCTCGACATGCTCGATGCGGCCGGCGATCTGCGCCCGCGTCGCGTCGGTGAACTTGAACTCGTTGAAGGCGTAACCAGCAACGCGCGTGTTGTTGTTGGGGTCCCACAGGCCGTTGAACAGCGTGCCGGGATTGTCCGGGCTCGGCGCGGTCAGTTCCTGGTGGCCGACCTGGAAGCCCAGCGCCGTCGTCACCTCGGCGAAGCGCGCGTTGAACGGCATCAGCTGCACCTCGGTGCGGATCTCCTGCTCCTTGTTGGTAAAGGTCTGCCGCACGCCGTCGCTGTTGGGGTCGGCGGGATCGGCAAGCCCGATCTCGTTGTGCCGGTAGTCGGTCGCGCCGGCCCAGAACCGGATCGTGTCGATCGCGGCCGCATCGGGACGGTACTCGCCCTTGACGTTGATCTTGGTCTGGTGACCGTCGATGCGCGTGTTGTGGTCGGCGCCGTCGATGCCGGGGATGTGGTAGAGCGAGTCGTTCTGCGTGATCGCAGCCCCGATATAGCCGCCCTGGAAGAAGTAGGAGCCGCCGATCGAGGCGCCGTCCGAGCGCGTCGCCGAGTTCGGCTGGCGGCCGTTGGCGACGGATCGCGTCTGGTCGTTCAGATAGGGATAGCTCGGGATGCCGTAGTCCGTGGTGGTGCGGCCATAGACGTCGGCATGGAAGGCAAAATTGCCGCCGCCGGTGTCGAGCAGCACGCCGCTTTCGACGCCGCGATCGACCGAGCTGAATGCGGAGCGCGTCTCGGCCGTGACGCAAGGCGAGGTCTCGGCGGTTGCCAGCGGCGCCTTGGTCGGGAGGCCGTAGGTCTGGAACGACGGAGCGCAACTCGGCAGCGCATCCGGAATCCGGTTGTTGGTCGCGCTGACGACGCCGCCGATCGAGGTCGAGCCGTAGCGGAGCGCAGCCGGCCCGCGCACCACCTCGACCTGGTTGGTCGCGAGCGGATCGATCGGGACGAAGTGATCCTCGCCGAGGTCGGAGGCGCCACCCGAATTGGTGCCGTTCTCGACGATGCCGACGCGGTTGACGTCGAGCCCGCGGATGATCGGCCGGCTGGAGGCGCCGGGCGCGAAGCTCGAGCCGGTGATGCCCGGCTTGGAGAACAAGAGATCGCCGAGCTGACCGCCGCCCTCGCGGCGGATCTCCTCGTTCGGCACCACCGTGACGGTGGCGAACTGGTTGGTCACGATGGGCAGCACGCCTTGCTGAGGCGCGGCGGCAGACGCCGCGGCTGGCGGCGTAGCTTCGGCCGCGTGTTGCTGGCTCCGCGACCGTCCGGTGCGCGCGACATGGACCGGGCTGCGGGTCGGTACCACCCTGCGCACGATCGGGCTCGGCGCCGTCACGGTGATGGCGGGGAGCTCGGCCGACGACTTGTCCTGCGCAGGCTGTTGTACCGGCTGTTGTACCGGTTCTTGGGCGAGCGCGGATGTGGCGGCGGCGCCGAGCAGGAGCAGGCTTGCTCCTGCGAGACGCTGCACGCGTCGCAATTCAAATGACATGGTCCTGATTCCAGTCAGGCGCCGTCCGCATGCTTGTCTGATGATCGGAGGCGGCCTGCCGTCGCGGCGCGACGGAATTCGACTTCAACGGCTCCCGGGCGATCGTCCGCGCGTGTGGCGCGGCGAGCCCGGGCGTGATCAAGCGATGTCGAGAGTCAGGACGCGGGTGGGGCGCGGGGCTGGAACGCCGTGCCGGCCGATTTCAGATGGATGAACTCGGCGTCGATGGTGCGGTGGAGCAGCTCGATCGCCTGCGGCAGCTCCAGGAGAGGCGGCGTCGCGGACACCACAGTGCCCGCCATCGCGACCACGGCGCAGATGGCGCAATTGTCGTCGCCCGGCTGCTCCCGGTCGGATCCTGAAGGCGATTGCTTCTGGACCGCGGCGCGGTCGGTCGAAGCGATCGCCTTGGCGGTGTCGGTCTGCTGGAGCGAGGCTTGGGAGAGGGAGGCGGCCTGGACGAACCAGTGGCTGTGGCCGAATGCCAGCGCGAATTGCACCAGCATCGCGAACAACGCGAGCCGGGCGCCGTGCCTGATATTCGACCGGAACCACTTCATCTGGAAACGCCACCCCACATCGCGAGGATCACCCTCTGATACCGCGATGTTATAATGTAACATCGCAGGAACGAGGAACGGATGTCAACGGCAGGTCGGCCCCGCGCCTGCAGGCAGCCGACCCGATGTGTCGTTCGGGCAACTAACGCCTGGTGGAAAAGCCTGGCCTAGCGCCCCGATGGAGGTGCGTTCCCTCCCCCCTTGTGGGGGAGGGCTAGGGAGGGGGGTAGCCCTGGAAAAGGTGCCGATTATTAACGCATCGCGTGTGAGTGCGCGACGGAAAGAGTCCCCGTGTGGCACCCCCCTCCCTGCCCCTCCCCCACAAGGGGGGAGGGAACGGAGAGAGCGTCGCTGTTGGCCGAATTCGATTCGACTTCAAGCTATCGGGCTTCACCGCCCTTCGCGGACCCAGGTCGCGGCGAAGGCGCCGAGCAGCAGCAGCAGGCCGATCAGGCCGGCGAAGATCGGCAGCACGCCGACGCCCTTAACGACGCTGGCGTCGCGCATCCGCACGCCCATCCAGCCGTCGCCATGGAAGACGCTCACCGAGCGCACCGGCACGATGCGCGGCAGCTCGACGCTGGCGCCATCAACCACGCGCACGGCATTGCCGCCGGTCGCCTGCGTCAGCGGCTTCAGGGTCTCGGTGGTGGAGGTGACTTCCGAAAACTCCTTCGGATTGGTCGGGCCGACATTGATCAGCGCCTTCAGCGTGCCGTCGGTCGCCTGCCACAGGCCGAGCTCGTTGGCCGGCAGGCTGGCGCGCCACTCGCCGGGATCGCCGGCGTTGAGCGTCAGGTCGCGCGACACGCCCGATGGCGAGGTCACGCTCACCGGCTGGACGCTGTCCGACATGGTCTGGCGCACCACCACGAGATCCTTGCCCTGGACCTGGAGGCGCAGCGCTTCTTCATCAAGATCCGGCTGCTTCATCAGCCAGTGCGACATCCGCCGCAAGAGATCGAGATGCGGGCCGCCGCCCTCATAGCCGCGCGCCCACAGCCAGATGTGGTCGGAGAGCAGCAGCGCGACGCGTCCCTCGCCGAAGCGCGACAGGAACAAGAGCGGCTTGCCGTCGACGCCCGTCATGACCGGCGGGTTGACGGAATTGCGGGTGTCGACGGTGCGGAAGAACCGGCTCCAGCGTGGCGGCTCGCTGGCCGAGCCCTCCAGCCCGCGCGTGACCGGATGGCGTTTGCCGATGTCGGACAGGTGCGCATAGAACGGCTTCTCGGTCACGCCGACCGGCTCGGCCGGCAGCACCGAATCCAGCGGCGTGCGCCAGATGCTGGTGTTGGAGGCATAGTCGGGACCGGCCGAGACCAGCACCGCGCCGCCCGCGCGCACATAGCGCGCGATGTTGTCGAAATAGGCGATCGGCAGCACGCCCTGGCGGGCGTAGCGGTCGAAGATGATCAGCTGGAATTCGTTGATCTTCTGCTGGAACAGCTCGCGGGTCGGAAACGCGATCAGCGACAATTCGTTGATCGGCGTGCCGTCCTGCTTCTCCGGCGGGCGGAGAATGGTGAAGTGCACGAGATCGACGCTGGCGTCGGACTTGAGCAGATTGCGCCAGGTGCGCTCGCCGGAATGCGGCTCGCCGGAGACCAGCAGCACGCGCAGCTTGTCGCGCACGCCGTCGATGGCGACGACGGCGCGATTGTTCACCGGCGTCAGCTCCCGCTCGAGCGGCGAGGCCTCGATCTCGACGATGTTCGGGCCGGCATGCTTGATGTCGACGTCCACGCTCGCGGTCTGGCCGCTCGAGAGCGTGCGCTCGTTGATGACCTCGCCGTCGCGGCGAACCGTGACCTTGGCGCGCTCGCCGGAAACGCCCTGGTCGTCGAGCCGGTAGGTGATGGTCTGGTTTTGCCCGACGATGCCGAAGCGCGGCGCCGCCGTGATCGCGATGCGGCGGTCGCGCTCGTCCTTCTGCCCGGTGATCAGTGCGTGCACCGGCGCCTGGAAGCCGAGCGCGGCGGCGTTCGCGGGAATGTCGTGGACGCGGCCGTCGGTGATCAGGAACGCGCCGGCGACGCGGTCGACCGGCACGTCCGACAAGGCCGAGGCGAGGGCGCCGAACAATCTCGTGCCGTCGGTCTCGCCGTCGGCCTGTCCGGCGTCGACGACGCGGACCTCGAGGCCCTTGATCTTCTTCAGTCCGTCGACCAGCGCTTCCTGCGCCTGGGCCGCCTCGCGATTGCGGTTGCCGAAATTCTGGCTCGGGCTCTTGTCTACGACGACCGCGGCGACCGAGGTGAGGGGATCGCGGTCCTCGCGGGTGAAGGAGGGATTGGCGAGCGCCAGCAGGAACAGCACCAGGGCGGCCACGCGCACCGCGGCGCCGCGCGCGCGCGCCAGCACCAGCACGAGCGCGATGACGACGATCGCGGCCAGCGCGAGCCAGAGGACGATCGCGGGAACAAGCGGCGTGAACGCGATGCCGTAATTCATCAGACAGACCTATCAACGTCATTCCGGAGCGATGCGAAGCATCGAATCCGGAATCTCGAGATTCCCCGGTGCGCAGTGCGCACCTGCGGTCTGGTCCTTCGGACCATCCCGGAATGACGGGGCGTGTAGCTCAAGCTCGTCACGCGCATCTCTATTGCCCCAACCGTTCGATCAGGGCCGGTGCGTGCACCTGGTCGGCCTTGTAGTTGCCGGTCAGCGTGTACATCACGATGTTGGCGCCGGCACGATAGGCGAATTCGCGCTGGCGGGTGTCGCCGCCGGTCACCGGCAGCATGTACTGGCCGTCGGGGCGCACGGCCCAGGCGCCGGCAAGGTCGTTCGAGGTGATGATGATCGGCGAGACGCCGTCGCCGCCGCGCGCCGGACGCTGCGCGCTCTCGTCGTCGTCCTCGCGCGGCAGGGTCTCGACCCAGGTCTGGCCGGAGTTGAAGCGGCCGGGGAAGTCGCGCAGCAAATAGAAGGTCTTGGTCAGCACGTGCTCGCGCGGCACCGGCTCGAGCTCGGGCACGTCGAGCGAGGACAGGATCTCGCGCAGCGCCCGCATGCCCGGCGTCTGCGAGGCGCCGTTGTCGCCGGGCGGCGCCTCGATCGCGTCGCGGGTGTCGAACAGCACGGTGCCGCCCTGCTTCATGTAGGCGTCGATCTTGTTGATGGCGTCCTGCGGCGGCTTGGGCGCGCCGGGCACGATCGGCCAGTAGATCAGCGGGAAGAAGGCGAGCTCGTCGCGCGCCGGATCGATGCCGACGGGATCGCCGGCCTCGAGCGCGGTGCGTTGCGCCAGGAACAGCGTCAGCCCGGTCAGGCCGGCCTTGACGATGGAATCGACGTCGGCATTGCCGGTCACGACATAGGCGAGGCGGGTCTGCGACACCGCCTTCATCGCGAACTCGTCCGCGGCGCTGTCGGCGCGCGCGGGCGCCGGCGGCAGTGCAGAGAGGCCCGCAAGCACGAGGCCGAGCAGGATCATTGCGGGCGCGGCGCGGCGGCGCAGCAGCGCGGCGAGGCCGCCGCCGAGCACCGCGACGATGATGGCGTCGACCAGGAACAGAGCGAGCGCCGTCGACAGCAGCCAGCCGCGCAAGTCGCGCGGCTCGGCATTGGTGTAGGTGGCGTGCCGGGCGCGCAGGCTCGCGGTGTTCAGGGCTGCGATGCGGTCGGCGCTAGCAAGCGTGTTCACGGCGAGCGGTCCTTCTGCAGGACCATAGAAGCCCGGCGGATGATCGGGTGTGGCGCGGTCGCGATAATCGGCCGGAAGCGGCTTTGCCGTGGCCGGCGGCGGACCGAAGGCGCCGAAGCCGTCGAGCATGTGCAGCGGCGCCACCGTCTCGGTGGTCGCCTCGCTGGCAACGCCGGCGCCGGGCTTGGTGGTGTATCCCGACATGTCGACGACCCGCCGCAGCATTTCGACGAAGATGCCCGACATCGGCAGATCCGACCAGCGCATGTCGGCGCTGACGTGGAACAGGCTGACGACGCCCTTGCCGCGATGCTCGCCGGTCACCAGCGGGGTGCCGTCTTCCAGCGACGCCCAGCTCTTGGTGGCGAGCACGGCATCGGGCTCGGCCAGGACCTGGCGGCTCACGGTGACGTCCTTGGGGACCACGACGCCGGCAAACGGACCGTCGGCCGCGAAGGCGGCGAGGTGTTGCGGCTTCTCCCAGGTCAGGCTGCCGCCGAGCGTGCGGCCGCCCTTGCGCAGCTTGACCGGCACGAGATCGTCTTCGGCCTGCGCCAGGCGGGGCCCGGCGAACCGCACCAGCACGCCGCCCTGGTCGATCCAGGCATTGAGACGCTCGCGGATTTCAGGCGCGATGGTGCCGACATCGGCGAGGATGATCATCGGCAGCTTCTGGTCGAGGAACTGGGTGATGCCCTGCTGCGGCGAGCCCTTGTCGGCGAGCCGCACGTCGGCGAACGGCGCCAGCGCGCGGGTGAGGTAGAAGGTCGGCGCCAGCAGCGGCTGCGCGGTCTCGCTGGTCGAGCCCGAGACGATGCCGATGGCGCGGCGGCGCCAGCGCTTGTCGAGCAGCTGCACCGCGCCGGCGGAGCGCTCGCCCGATATCTCGAGCCGCGTGATGTCGTTGCGCAGCTCGACCGGCAGGTCGAACGAGGCCTCGGTTTCCTTGTCCTGCGGGCCGAACGAATAACGGGCTTCGCCGATCGGCGATGCCTTCTGGTCCAGAGCGCGCACGGTGCCGACGGCGATGCCGCCGTCGGTGCGCAGCACCTTCACCGTCATCCTGGCGGCGGCGTTCTCGGCCGCGACCAGCGCCAGCGGCGAGGAGGTGCCGCCTTCGAAGATGGTCAGGCTGCGATCGCCGATGGTCTTGCCGAGGGCTTGCACGAATTCCTCGCCGCGCCCGGTATCGACGCCATCCGACAGCCAGGCGATCTCGCAGTCGCCGGTGGCCTTGAGGAAGCGATCGACCGCTGCGAGGGTTTCGACGCGCTCGATCGAATAGGGCTTTGGTACCAGCTGGCGCAGCGCGACGCGCGCCGCCCCCGCCGGCATCAGGGTGATATCGCGGTTCGGCTCGGACAGCGGCACCAGCGCGATGGCGCGGCGGTCGTTGTCGGCGTTGGCGATCAGCTCGTCGGCGGCCCTGATCCTGACGTCCCAGTTCGAGGCCGCGCTCCAGCCGTCGTCGAGCATGATCATCAGCGGCGCCTTGCTGCCCGCGAGCCCGGTTTGCGGATTCCAGATCGGGCCGGCGGCGGCGAATATTACGAGGGCCGCAGCCAAAAGCCGCAGCGCAGTCAGCCACCACGGCGTCCGCGAAGGCGTCTCTTCCCTTGGCGCGATGTCGAACAGCAGGCGCGTCGGCGGAAACTCGATCCGGCGCGGCCGCGGCGGCATCACGCGCAGCAGCCACCACAGCACCGGCAGGCTGACGAGGCCGATCAGGAGCAGCGGTTCGGTGAAGGCGAGCGGCAATCCCATCATGCGGCCGGCCCCGCTTTGATGGAGGTGGTGCGCGCGCCCGACTTGCTCACCTGCATGCCGGCATGCAGGAACAGCAGCAGCTCGGCGGCGGAGCGGTCGGTCGCATGGGTCGTGAACAGCCAGTCGAGCTTCGAGGTCTCGGCGCGGATCTGGTCGCGGTGCAGCGCGAGCCGCGCGGTGTAGTCCTGCGCCCAGCTTTCGGCGCGGCCGGCGGTGATCACGCCAAAACCTTCCGGCTCGACGAACTCGACGCGGCCGGAATAGGGGAAGGACTCCTCGGCGGGATCGACGACCTGCACCATTGTGCCATGCGCGCCGGAGCCGGAGAGCCCTGCGAGCGTCGTCCTGATCTCGGCGATCGGCGACCAGAAATCCGACAGCACGATGATCTCGGCGAGCGCGGAAGGAACGAAGGAGGGCGGCAGGCTCAGCCGGTCGGCATCGTCATGCAGCATCGCCTGCGCCATCTTGTCGATGACGCTGCGGCTCGCGGTCGGCGCCATCAGCCCGGGAATGCCGACGCGCTCGCCGCCGGAGACCAGCAGTTCGGCCAGCGCAAAGGCGACGATCAGCGTGCGTTCGAGCTTGGACTCGCGCGCGGTCTTCGAGGCAAACGCCATCGACGGCGAGCGGTCGGGCCAGATCCAGACCGTGTGCGAGGCTTCCCATTCGAGCTCGCGGACATAGAGATGGTCGTCGCGCGCCGAGCGCCGCCAGTCCACGTTCTGCGACGGCTCGCCGGAGACGAAGCGGCGGTATTGCCAGAAATTTTCGCCGGAGCCGGCGCGGCGCCTTCCGTGCAGGCCGTGGATGACGTTGGCGGCGACGCGGCGGGCTTCGAGCACCAGGCGCGGCAAGGAAGCGGCGAGCGTGCGGCTTTCGCCATCGGCACGTCGGATCGCGATGATCTCCTTCGTTGTGTGCCCGTTCTCGGCGGCCATCAACCGATCCGTGTTTTCAACTGCCGGATCACGTCCGGAATCGTGCGCCCCTCGGCGCGCGCCTGGAAGGTCAGCGCCATGCGGTGCTTCAGAATAGGTTCGGCGAGGTCGAGCACGTCGTCGACCGAGGGTGCGAGCCGTCCGTCGATCAGCGCACGGGCGCGCACCGCCAGCATCAGGGATTGGCTGGCGCGCGGGCCGGGGCCCCAGGCGATGAACTTGCCGGTCTCGCCGCTGTCCGGACCCGGACGGGCCGAGCGCACCAGCGACAGGATCGCCTCGACCACGGAATCGCCGACCGGCAGGCGCCGGATCAGCCGCTGCGCGGTGATCAGCGCATCCGCGGTCATCGATCCCTTCGCCAGCGTCTCCTCGGCGCCGGTGGTCTCGAACAGGATGCGGCGCTCGGCGTCGCGATCGGGATAGTCGACGTCGATCTCCATCAGGAAGCGGTCGAGCTGCGCTTCGGGCAGCGGATAGGTGCCTTCCTGCTCCAGCGGGTTCTGGGTCGCGAGCACGTGGAACGGCTTCGGCAAATCGTGCCGCGCGCCGGCAACGGTGATGTGCTGCTCCTGCATCGCCTGGAGCAGCGCCGACTGCGTGCGCGGGCTGGCGCGGTTGATCTCGTCGGCCATCAGGAGCTGCGCGAACACCGGACCTGCGATGAAGCGGAAGGAACGCTTGCCCGCGGTGCTCTCGTCAAGCACCTCGGCGCCGAGGATGTCCGACGGCATCAAATCGGGCGTGAACTGGATGCGCTTGGCGTCGAGACCGAGCGTGACGCCGAGCGTCTCGACCAGCTTGGTCTTGGCAAGGCCCGGCACGCCGATCAGCAGCGCATGGCCGCCGGAGAGGATGGTGACCAGCGTGTTCTCGATCACGCGGTCCTGGCCGAAGATGACGGACGCGATCGCGTCCTTTGCCGCCCGAATCTGGCTCGAGACCTGCTCGGCCGAGCGGACGATTCCATCCTCGAGTTTCTCGACACTCTCCGCCATCCGTTAGCTCCTTCAGCCTGCCGCGCGGCTCGCTCGCGTCGTCATGTCATCGCATCAGGTCAGATGCATCAAATCTTCACTTCAAGCGAAGACGTCAAACCAAGTCATGGCCCCTATGCTAGACTTGCAGGAAGGCCATGTATTCGTTGAATTAACCTATCCCCACCTTATCGGCTTAAGGGTATGTAGGGCATCACGAAGTGGCGACCTCCACACCGGACTAATCCGGGGTGGAACCGTTCGCCGATGGACAGCGTAAACCTGCACCAATCGTGCCAAAGGACAAAGTCAGGGCAAACCATGGCGAACCAAGGGCAGAGCGCCGATCGTGGTCTTGAGGGGCTGACTGCCGCCGCCAAGAGTGCTGCCAGTGCCGAAGGCGCCAAAAAGGGCCTGCCTCCGGTGCATCTATGGAATCCGCCGTTCTGCGGCGATCTCGATATCCGAATCGCGTCCGATGGTACTTGGTTCTACATGGGGACGCCAATCGGGCGTCACGCGCTGGTCCGCCTGTTCTCGACCATCCTGAAGCGCGAGGGCGACAAGCATTTCCTCGTGACGCCGGTGGAGAAGGTCGGCATCCGCGTCGACGACGCGCCGTTCATGGCGGTCGAAATGCAAGAGGACGGCGAGGACAACCATCGCGTGCTGCGCTTCCGCACCAATGTCGACGACTGGGTCACCTGCGATGCCGCGCACCGGCTGCGCTTCGAGCAGGCAGTGGACGGCGGGCTGACGCCCTATCTGCACGTCCGCGCCGATCTCTGGGCCAAGGTGACCCGCGCGCTCTATTACGATCTGGTTGACATGGGCGAGGAGCGGATGGTCGATGGCCAGCCGATGTTCGGCGTCGAATCGGCCGGCGAATTCTTCGCCATGGCCGATGCGGACGAGGTGAGGGCCGCGCTTTGAACAAGCCTATCCTGAAAAGCGAGCCTGTCGCGCTTGGCGCGGCGGATTTCTTTGCCCGTTCCAGGGCGAAGCTCGGCTTCGACGTTCCGTCCGGCCTCTACGATCCGAACATCATTCCGGCCTCGGGCGATCCCGGGACCGACAAGATGCTGGAGATCGTCGCGCGCGAGCAGCCGGTGCGGCCGGCGGCGGTCCTGATCGCGGTGGTGGACCATCCCGAGCCGACCGTCCTGCTGACGCAGCGTTCGGCGCATCTCAACGACCACGCCGGCCAGATCGCCTTTCCCGGCGGCAAGATCGACGCGACCGACACCTCGCCGCTCGATGCGGCACTGCGCGAGGCCGAGGAGGAGGTCGGGCTGTCCAGAGACTTCGTCGAGCCGATCGGCTATCTCGATCTCTACGGCACCGCCTTCGGTTTCCGCATCCTGCCGACGGTCGCGAGGGTCCGGCCCGGCTTTGCGCTCACGATCAACCACTCCGAGGTTGATGATGCGTTCGAGGTGCCGCTATCCTTCCTGATGAATCCGGCGAACCACCAGGTGCACAGCAAGGAATTCCGCGGCATGGAGCGCTTCTACTATGCGATGCCGTTCGCGGAGCGTTACATCTGGGGTGCAACGGCCGGAATGCTGCGTGTGCTGTATGAGCGGATCTACTCATCATGATCCGGACGGTTCTGACCGAGATCGGAATTTTCCTCGTTCCCTTTGCCGTCTATGCGTTGTTCCTGGCCGCCAGCCGGTCCGGCCTGTTCGTGCAATCGTCCTGGCCGGTCACCATCGTCGCCCGCCTTGCCCTCATGGCGATCGTGCTTGTGATCGCGGGTCTGATCGGCCTGGCGCAATTCTCCGGCGCCGGCCCGGAGTCGACCTACGTTCCCGCCCATATCGAGAACGGCAAGTTCGTGCCGGGCACGGAAAAATAGGGGCCTGCCGATGAGCGCGGAGCCGATCCTCGCCGATGCGCCATGGCTGATCTCCGGCGGCACCGCGCGCGTCCTGCAATTGCTGGGCGCTGATGGCGAGGAGGCGCGGGTGGTCGGCGGCGCGGTGCGCAACGCGCTGCTCGGTCTTGTGCCCGGCGACATCGACATCGCGACCACGGCGCGGCCGGAGGAGGTGGTGCGGCGCGCCAAGGCTGCCGGCATCAAGAGCGTGCCGACCGGCATCGACCACGGCACCGTCACGCTGGTCATCGACGGGCATCCCTACGAAGTCACGACCCTGCGCGAGGATACCGAAACCTTCGGCCGCAAGGCCAAGGTCGCGTTCGGCCGCGACTGGGTGAAGGACGCCGAGCGGCGCGACTTCACCATGAACGGCCTGTCGGTCGATGCGACCGGTGTCGTGTACGACCATGTCGGCGGGATCGCGGATGCAAGAGCGCGCCGCGTGCGCTTCATCGGCGACCCCGACCAGCGCATCGCCGAGGATTATTTGCGCATCCTGCGCTTCTTCCGCATCCACGCCGCCTTCGGCGCCGGCGAGCCCGACCGCGACGGCTATCTCGCCTGCATCCGGGGACGCGCGGGCCTTGCCAGCCTGTCGGCCGAGCGGGTGCGCATGGAGATGCTGAAGCTGCTGGTGGCCGGCGGTGCGTCCGCCGCCGTGCTGGCCATGGCCGAGGGCGGATTGCTGCAGGCGCTGATCGGCGGCGTCGCCTATACCGGGCCGCTGGCGAGCATGGTCGCGATCGAGCGCGAGCTTGGCCTGCCGGCGAGCGTCACCCGGCGCCTGGCCGCGCTGACGGTGGCCGTGACGGAAGACGCCAAGCGCGTCGCCACGCGCCTGCGGCTCTCCAACGCCGAGGCCAAGGCGCTGGATTCGATGGGGCACCGCTGGTGGCGGTTTGCCACCAAGGACGAGGCCAATGCGCGGCGGCTGCTCTACCGGCTCGGTGCCGAGCGCTATCACGATCGCGTGTTGCTCGGCTGGGCGCGGGCGGCGGGCGACGTGCATTCGTCGCGCTGGCGCGAACTCGCCGAGCTGCCGCAGCGCTGGACTGCGCCGAAATTTCCGCTCCGCGCCGCCGACTTCATCGCGCGCGGGATGGCGGAAGGGCCCGCGCTCGGACATGTGTTGACACTCGCCGAGGACGCTTGGCTTGCGGCGGATTTTCCACTAGAGGAAGCCGCGCTCGCTTCCATCGCAGATCAAGCTGCGGCACGCGTCAGCCGCGAACGGAAAACGTGACCATCGTCTCGGGCTTCGCCGACATCTCGATCTTTCAGCTTCTGCTGGTCGCGTTGATGGCGTTGTTTGCTTCGATCATCGGTGGTCTCGCCGGCTACGGCACCGGCGCGCTGATGCCGCTGGTGCTGGTGCCCCTCGTCGGCGCCGAGCCCGTGGTGCCGATCATCGCGATCTCCGCGATCTTCACCAATTCGAGCCGTGCGCTCGCCTATGTCCGCTATGCCGACCGCCGCCGCGCGCTGATCGTGCTGGCCTGCGCGGCGCTGACGACCGCGCTCGGCGCCTACGGCTATACGCGCCTCACCAATGCGGGCGCCGCGCTCGTGATCGGCACCATGCTGATCCTGAGCGTGCCGCTGCGCCGCGTGCTCCGCCGCCGCCAGGTCAGGATCGGCGACACCGGCCTTGCCGCAGGCTCCGTCGGCTACGGCGTGCTGGTCGGCGGCACCTCCGGCTCCGGCGTGATCCTGCTCTCGCTCTTGATGGCCGCAGGCCTCGAAGGCGCCGCCGTGATCGCGACCGATGCGATGATCTCGCTCGGCACCGGCCTGATCAAGATCTCGGTGTTCGGCCTCGCCGGCGCCGTGAATGCGCAGGTGCTCGCCTTCGCACTGCTGATCGGGGCGATCGCGATCCCCGGCGCATTCCTCGCCAAGGCGTTCGTCGAGCGGATGCCGGTGCACATCCACACCGCGATCCTAGATGCGGCGGTGATCACCGGCGGGCTGGTGATGATCTCGGCGGCGGCGCGGCAGCTCGTCGCGTAGGTGATCCTCGCGGCATTTGCGTCTGGATCGCGGATATTGGCCCCGTCGTCATTCCGGGGCGCGCCTCTTGGCGCGAGCCCGGAATCCATTCATCCACCGACGCTGCAGCCCGATGGATTCCGGGCTCGCGCGGCGCGCGCCCCGGAATGACGAGACGGGCCAGGGCGTGTGCCCAGGAACGTCAGGTTTCGCGCCCAAACCGGAAATCGCCAGGCATAACCGCCATCGGCGGCTTTTGACCCAACTCAGATATCGGCGCGAGCTTCCGTCTCGCGTTTTGCGTTCAGGACCACGGCGGCTCTTCGCCCGCCGCGGCTGCCTCATGGTTGATCGTGACGCCCGCCGAACGCAACCCGGTCAGCAAGACAGTTCTTACCGAGGCGGGATCAAATCCAATATCCTTGGCGTTTGGTGGATGTGCCTCGCTGTCCTTCAATCGGAGCGCCAGGTGCAATTGCTCGCAAAGGTGCTGAACGACGCGATTGACTTGATCGTCAGTCATCGTTGGCTTCCTCCTGCTACCTTTTGTTCGACTAGGTAGCACAAAATAGGGCGGTACGCGATTGGACGGCCCCAAGCCCAACCCCACACTCGTGGACGGGCCGGCCCGTCTGGTACGCCGGAAGTGACTGGCAGCGATGGGACATTGAGTCCAATCAGCGCATGCGGATGAGCTTGACTAGTGCCGTTCGGCTTCGGCTTCCTGTTCCAACTGCAGGATGCGCGCCCGTAACGCGTCGAACGTCTCTTCGGCGGCCTCGCTGAACAGCGGATCCTCAGGATTGGTCATGGCCGAGGCGATCTCCGTCCAATCCTCAGGCTCGAGAGCCTTCAGGGCGGCGGGAAAGAAATCGCGATCTTCCTTCATGATGTGGCGCCGCTCGTGCTCGATGAAATCGCGAACGATGGCATCCACGTCCTGCCGAAGCAGTTCGCGGTCGGCAAGAACGTTGTCGACCGCATGAGCGACGCGGCGCAAGAGTTCGGCCCCTTTCTGGTGTTCGCGGGCGAGATCACCGACCTTCGCAGCCGCAGCCGGATCGCGAATTTGCAACTTGGCGAAGACCAGGTCTTCCTGAGGGTGGTGGTAAACCTCCGGGTAAAGCTCGAAGTAGCTGATAACCGCGCCAATAACCTCATAGTCGGGGCGGTCGCCGCGGTCGAAAACCTCAAGTTCCCGCTCGAGGATGGCGAGCAGTTTCTCAATGTTGCGGTGCTCTTGGCTTAAGCGCTCAATGATCATTGGTGCGATCCACAAGGTGACCGATTGAGAAGCTCTTGAAAGCTTAGCCCCAAGTCGCCTCAGCGCTTTGCGCTAGATCAAGCTCCGGAGGCATGGTGCGCCATCCGCCTGTTCTATGTCGCTTATTTTGCCAATAGCGCGTCACGAATGGGAGGTCCGGGCTTGGACCGAAGCGGAACTCACCCAACAAAAGTGGAAACTCTTCCGCTGGTAGCTGTTTCTCGATAGCTCAACCTTTTAACGAATTATTAGGAGGCTCTACCGCAACTAGTTCTAGAAGAAAACAACAACCCTACCGGGTTTCAATACCCGGAGTAATCGCGTGAATGTACCCGCTCTCCTGATCCCAGAAGATCTCATCGATCGCGGTGCTCGCTCAGATCGATCGGTCGCGACCACTGTGTTCGCCCTGCTCGCCATCGCGTCGCTTCTCCCCACGCTGCTCACGCCCATTCCGGCGATGGTCGATTACCTCAACCACCTCGCCCGCATGTATCTTCTGAGCCAAATGGGCACCGCCAATGCCAATCCATATTACCAGGCGGCCTGGGCCTTCTATCCCAATCTGGCGATGGACTTGGTGGTCCCGCCAATGGCGCGGCTGATCGGCGCCGAGAACGCGACTCGGCTGTTTCTTCTTTTCGGCCAGTTGTTGATCATCGGCGGCGCGCTTGCGCTCGAATGGGTTGTGAAGCGGCGCGTTCACCTCGCCGGCTTCGCGGCGCTCTTGTTCCTCTACTGCCTGCCGTTCACGTGGGGATTCGTCAACTTCGAATGCGCTCTCGGCATCGCGCTCTGGGGCATCGCCGCTTATCTGTTCGCCGCCGAGCAACCAACTCCGGTACGTTTCGCCGTCAACACAGCTTTCGTGGTGGTGCTGTTTGCGGCGCATTTCTTTTCCTTGGGGATCTATGGCGCGACGCTCGGGTTCTATGAGCTGTGGCGCGCCTTCGACCGGAAACTGCCTTACCGCGACGCCGCGCTCCGGCTCGTCACGCTCGCAATACCGGCCGTGGCGCTGTTGGTCGTCATGCGACTGACCGCGGGCTCTGTCGGAAGCGAGGGCACGTTTTGGTATTTTGACTACAAGCTGCTCTGGCCATTTTTTATCATGAACGGCTACAGCATGGCTGTCTCGGGGGCGAGCGCGCTCGTGCTAATGGCTGCGTTATACGTCGCCGCAAGGTGCGGCATGCTAAAGCTGCAGCCTGCCGGGATCTGGGTCGCAACTGGCTTCGCGCTCCTCTACCTTGCGATCCCGCCAAGGCTATTCGGCACGGCGTTCGCGGATATTCGGGTTCTTCCTGCGGCCGCTTTGATCCTTCCCGCCTTCTGTTCGCTGTCACTGCCGAGCCGACGATGGACGATGGCCGCGCTCGCCATTGTCGGCGGCATCACGCTGGCCAATCTGGCCGTCGTGCTCGTGGTCTGGCTGTCGTACCGTGGAGACTATTCAGCTTTCATTCGGTCTTTTCAGAAGATTGATCGTGGTTCGAAGATACTGATCGGGACCAGCGGAGAGGGCGATGATCCACCGTTCAAGGACCTCACTCAGTATCCAATGTATTATGCGCCGACCCTGGCGGTGCATTACGCCAATGCTTTCGTGCCGAACGTATTCGCCGAGGCCGGCAAGCAGCCGGTTCAGGCGCGGACCGAGGTCCGCCGTCTCGCCATTCCCTACGGTGGGCCTGTGCCGATACGCCTGCTGAGTGCAATCGCCGCAGGCCAGATGACGGCGTCCGACGACGCCGCCTTCATCCGCACCTGGTATCGAGATTACAACTATCTTTATCTGCTCGGCACCGGCGTGGCGAACCCGCTGCCAGACATGCTGAAGGAATTGGACAGGTCCGAGCGCTTCGTTCTCTACAAGATCCGCCGCACACCTTAGAGTATTTTCCTCTACGCGACGGACATGATTTCTCATCATCGATCATTCGCTGGAGCCCGTTTGCTCCTGACATTTTTTCTATAGGCATCCGCGGACGGCGGGCTCGCCGCAGCGATGCCGGCTGCGCGCTTAGCGCAGCAGTTGCCCTCGTGTAAGCGTGCCGATGATGAAGTTACGCCCGCAACTAGGCCGTGTACTCATAAATCAAGATTCACTACCGCGGCTGTGAACGATGTCCGCTATCCGACGTTTTGCGGACTCAATCCGGACATCGCCTCAGGTCAGAAAAGTGCCACCCCGGACGTGCGGAGCAAACTAACGGATAGTCGTTTCTGATAGCGCAGGCGAGCAGGGGATAGTTCCTGTTCGTCGGGGATTGTCTTGCGATCCCGGTCACGTTGAAGCTGATTTCGGCGTCACGACGATAATGGCCGCGCACGGCAACGACCCTTTAAGGCGGTAAGTGTGCGGATGAGCGCAATCGAAATACATCGAATCGCCTTGGCCCAGCGTGAAGTCCTCTCCCTCCAGGTTCACCACAAGCTCGCCATCCAAAACGTAGATGATCTCCGCGCCCGGATGCTCGTGAGGCTCCGACTGCTCGTCTTCCTTTACAAACTCGACGTAATAGCCGTTGAGCTTGCGGTCGCTGACCGGATAGTCGAGCGACTCGAAGCAGTAAGCGGGCGAAGTCCGTCCGGCCTTCTCCGGAAGACGAATGCGGTCCGCCTTGCGCACGACCGCATGTACCGGCCGGTCGCTGTCCTCTCTGAAAAAGTGATCGAGCCCGACGCCGAACACTAAAGCGATCCGCAACAAGGTCGGTAGCGTCGGAAACAGATGCCCGCGTTCGATTTTCGACAGCATCGCCGGCGAGAGACCGGTGTGCTCGCTTAGCTGGACCAGCCCCAGCTTTTTGCGCAGCCGCAGCCGGCGGATCTTTGGGCCGATGGCGTAGCCCTTAAGGGCCGTGATCAGAGTCTCCGATAGCATGGTTCCGGTCTCATTTCATCCCAGTTCAAAGATGGAACGTGCGTTTTATCCTCACGAAAACTAGTTTGCATATCACGCTAATGTGCCCTTGATGAAAATTTGTTTTACTACCATTCAAGAAGGGCAAGGCAAAACACGTTTCTCCCGTCCCTCGAAACCGGAACGCGGGCCGCCAAGCCGGCCCCCGCAAGTTACAGGAGCTAAAAGATGAGCAGAGTAGGTATTGCGTCGAAGGCCGCGGTCGTCATGGCCGTGGTAGGTTTGGCGATCGGCAGCACTTTCGCGCGCGCCAGCAATCAGGACATTGTCGACACGGCGGTCGGTGCCGGCCAGTTCAAGACGCTGGCGGCGGCGCTCAAGGCGGCCGACCTGGTTGCTACCCTGAAAGGTCCCGGACCGTTCACGGTGTTCGCACCGACGGACGAGGCATTTGCCAAGTTGCCGGCCGGCACGGTGGAGAACCTGCTGAAGCCCGAGAACAAAGCGAAGCTGACGGCCATCCTCACCTACCACGTGGTGCCGGGCGCAGTGAAAGCTGAGCAGGTAACTAAGCTGGACCAGGCCAAGACCGTCAACGGAGCAATGGTGAAGGTCACGACCAAAGGAGGCAAGGTGACGATCAACGATGCTACCGTCGTAAAGGCTGATATCCCGGCCTCGAACGGAATGATTCACGTCATCGACAAGGTCATCCTGCCGCCCCAGAACTGATCGGCCATATCCCTCAACGGATCGACCGCCGGTCCGCCTTGCCCCAAAGCGGACTGGCGCCTTCTCGACAAGGCCCCCCCCACGAGATGCGATCGCTACTGCTCATCCGAGACAAGAGAACCACTGACATTCTTTTGCCGAACAACAGCGACGAAGATCCATTCGAATGAAAATGCGCGCGGCCGAACTCGGTAGTTTACTTTTGTTTGTTGCGCTCGTTCTGGGTGGCGGCCTTATCATCGGTTTCGCGACCGTGCCCGGTGCATGGTATGCGGCGCTAAGCAAGCCGCCTTTCAGTCCGCCTAACTGGATCTTTGCCCCGGTTTGGAGCATGCTTTATATTATCATCGCGATCGCTGGATGGCGTGTTTGGAGAGAGGGCCGCAACAACTTACCGATGAAGCTATGGTGGGGACAACTGGCTCTGAATTTCGTTTGGTCACCCATATTCTTCTCAGGCCATCGCATCGATATCGCCCTTGGCGTAATCGTGCTGCTTCTGATGACGATCGTTGGCTTCATCATGATAACCTGGCGATGGGATAAGATCGCATCTCTGCTGTTCGCGCCTTACGCGGTGTGGGTGGCATTCGCTTCGGTTCTGAACGGCGCAATCTGGCTATTGAACTAACAGGAGGCCGGATGCGCCGCCGCATTGTCATCGTCAGTGACAAGATGCAAAGAGGCTACCGCTATGTATTGTCTGCGCCGGCCGGGCGCGATTTCGACCCGCAATTCCGGCCCGATTTGACGCCGAAGCAGATGCTGGAACTCGGCGTGTTCTGCGGCAAATACCTCACCGATTGTCGTGACGAGTTTCCCGCGAGTTGGTTCGCGCGGGCGAAGCTCTCGCCTTTTGGCCGCGACTGCCTTTGCAACTATTTCGGCGTGGACGCCAGCCAAAGCTTGTCGGAATGGCGGAGAAAGGGCTGGATGCATCCGAACGATCCGCGCGGCTGGTTCCAGTGGTATTGTCGATACTACCTAGGCCGGCGCTTGCCTGAGGAGGACACGCGACAGATCGGGCGCTGGAAGGCCATGAGGCGACACGTGTCACAGATCAGGAAGCATTGCGAACTGTGCGACCCGACTTGCCGGCCGCGCCAGCGCCAGGCGTTGTTACATTGGGCCTACGACAGCCGGAGAATTTAGACGTCGCGTCGTCATTACCGCCCCGCACAGCGCGACACCTCATCCTATGACGCGGTGATTGCCGCGAGTTGTTGCTCGACGTCAGTTAAGGGTCATTCGCGTCGCTTTTGTGCATCAGCAGCATGTCCGCTATCCGGCTCATCTCGGACTTACAATTCCTCGTTGCGAACACCGAGATAGACGTGATTCAAGCTCTCAAACCGGGGCCTCGAATCATGAGATACGAACTCACGGACTTTGAGTGGGCCGCCATCAGGCCGTTCCTTCCTAACAAGCCGCGCGGCGTACCGAGGGTCAATGACCGACGTGTCCTAAACGGCATCTTCTGGATATTGCGGTCAGGCGCACCATGGCGCGATCTGCCGGAGAGCTTTGGGCCTTACACGACCTGCTACAATCGGTTCGTCCGTTGGCGAATGGCTGGCATCTGGGACCTGATCATGAAAGCCCTCGCCGAAGCTCATGATGGCTCCGTCCAGATGATCGACACTTCCATTGTTCGCGTCCACCAGCATGGAGGTTGCGCGGGAGGGAGCGAAAAAAGACTGATGGGCCGGTCGAGAGGTGGGTTAACAACCAAAATACATGCCTGCGTGGATACCAACGGATTGCCCGTTCGTCTCGAACTGACGACCGGTGCGGCCCATGATAACCGGCTCGTCACCGGGCTGCTATCTGATCTGAAATCAAGGGCGATGCTGCTCGCTGACCGTGGATACGATGCAGATTGGATTAGAGCGCTCGTCAGTGAACGCGGCGCTTGGGCCAACATTCCTCCGAAGCGAAATCGCAAAGATCCTATTTGTTTTAGTCCGTACCTGTATCGGGCGCGCAATTTGGTCGAGCGTTTCTTTAACAGGATCAAGCAGTGTCGGCGTGTTGCGACTAGGTACGACAAACTCGCGGCAAACTACCTCGCCTTCATCAAACTTGCATCTATCCGAATTTGGTTACGCACTTATGAGTCCACGCCCTAGTCATCTGGAACGGAAGTTCGTGACATTAGTTGATCGCTCGGATCTCTAGAGAGGAGAGCGCTCGTGGCGAATGCAGGTGTGAAAGGCCGGCCGATCGCGCCGTTGGTGCTGAGTTCGCAGGAGCGGGCGTACTTGGAGAGGCAAGTTCGTCGTCATCGTGTAGCCCGATCGCTATCTGAGCGATGCCGCGCGATCCTGCGGTGTGCAGATGGTCTGCCAAGCAAGTCTGTGGCTGCCGAACTTGGCATCCATGAACACACCGTCGGCAAGTGGCGCCGCCGATTCTTGAAGGATCGTTGTGATGGCCTGCTTGACGAAGCCCGCCCGGGCCGCCCTCGAACCATCGACGATGATCAGGTTGCCGAGGTAATCGAGCGGACATTGCGTACGACGCCGCCCGACGCAACGCACTGGTCGATCCGCTCGATGGCTGCGGATACTGGCTTTTCTCACACCACGATCCGCCGAATGTGGACGGCGTTCGGCTTGCAGCCGCACCGCAGCCAGACATTTAAACTATCGAGCGATCCGCTATTCGTCGATAAGGTGCGCGATATTGTCGGGCTTTATCTGTCGCCGCCTAACCGAGCCGTTGTCCTCAGTGTCGATGAGAAAAGCCAGATCCAGGCACTCGATCGCGAGCAGCCGGTCTTGCCGATGATGCCTGGGGTGCCGGAACGTCGCACGCATAGCTATGTGCGGCATGGTACGACCACGCTGTTTGCCGCGCTCGATGTCGCTTCCGGCTTCGTCATTGGCAAATGCTACAAGCGCCATCGGGCGCTCGAGTTCTTGAAGTTTCTCAAAGAGATCGACGCTCAAATCCCTGAGGGGCTCGCTGTCCATATCGTCATGGACAACTACGCTACCCACAAGACCCCCAAGATTAAAGCGTGGCTCGCTCGCCGGCCGCACTATCATGTCCACTTCACGCCGACTTCCGCGTCGTGGATCAATCAGATCGAGCGCTGGTTCGCTGAACTCACCAGAAAGCAGATCCGGCGAGGTGTTCACACCTCCGTCAGGCAGCTCGAAGCCGACATCCGTACCTTCATCGAATTGCACAACAACAACCCGAAGCCCTTCAAATGGACCAAGTCCGCAGACCAGATCTTGGCTTCCGTCAAACGCTTTTGCCACAAAGCCCAGCAGACTTTATGTGGCGAACTTTAGATTCATGTGACTAGCTAGTGAGAACAATGAGAACAATAAGTCCCGACGCATCAGATGGCACCTGTCCGTAAGTCTGGTCGTGGCCCTTCTGCACCATGTGGCGATGTCCGCTCCTGCGCCGCGATTGGCGCAAAAGCGGACATCAGACGCTCCGGAGCCGAGCGCTCCGATCTAACTAGGACGCGGCCTTAGCCGCGCCTATTCCTCGTCTTCGTCGTCCTCGTCCTCTTCTTCATCCTCGTCCACCTCTTCCAGGTGTTCGAGCACGGCGAGCGGCAGCGTCTCGCGAAACAGGTCGCCTTCCACGCCCATCCAGAGGCAGATCACGTCGTCGCCTTTGACTTCCGCGACGGTCAGCGGCTGGCCGCCGGATTTGAGCATGACGATATCGCCGGCTTTCAGTTCCATGGATGGTCCTTTCGGGTTGATTGACTTGAGAGGCTAGCAAGCCGGCATGACACGCCGATCACGGACTGCGGGATCAGTGGATGTGCTGCGGCAGCGCGCATCCGCTGCCAAGGCTGCTGAAACGCCGACGACGGAGCTTCAGGCCGGGAGCGGGACCATGACGGAGGCAAGGGCGCCTGCGCGATGGGTTGCGCAGGGGCTTGTCTGTCCCATGCGCCGCGATGATGGCATCATGCGCCTGTTTCGCCCGACGGGTCAAACGGTTTCGTAAAATCCGTAAGCCGTTGATTTTGCTGCAGCCGGCTACTGTGCATGGGGTTGTTTTTCGCGTTTTTGTTTCGCGCCCTGGTTACGACCGGTCCGGCACCAGCTCGGTCAGCGAGCGGATGATGCGATCGGGCCTCACGGTCGAGCCTTCGGGCAGGCCGTCGCCATGCACGTCGATCCAGATCGAATAGATGCCGAGGCGCTGCGGCGTCACGACTTCCCATTCGAGGTTGTCGCCGATCATCCAGGTGTCATCAGCGGCGACGCCGAGGGTCTCCATCGCGTGCAGATAGGCGCGCTCCTCCGGCTTGCCGAAGCCGTGCTCGCCCTCGATCTGGATGTGGTGGAAGCGGTGCGCGAGCTCGAAGCGCTCGACCTTGGCGCGCTGGGTGTCGGCGGCGCCGTTGGTCACCAATGCGAGCTTGATGCCGAGCGCCTTCAACTTGTCGATCGCCTCATGCGCGCCGGGGAAGACGAACATCTCCTCCTCGCGATAGGCGGTGAAGCGGTCCGCGAGGCGGACGGCGAGATCATCTGGCAGGGCGCGGTGGCCGGCGGCCGCGAGCGCGGCGAAGCCGCCCTTGACCGTGAGGTGCCGGGCCTCGGCGAGCTTCATCCGCCAGGCGGCTTCCGCATTGGCCCAGAATTTTCGCGCGAAAGCCAGGACCGCGGTCGCGACCTCTCGCGGCGGCAGCGGCGCAAGCTCCTCGGCAAACTCGTTCGCGATCGTGTTCCAGGCGATCTCGGGCCGGCCATAGGCCGACAGGATGATGTCGTCCATGTCGATCAGCATGGCGCGGGGGAGCGGCCTCATGATGGTCATGGCCATTTCACCTCCGGCGGCAGCGACGACAGGATCGAATCCACATTGCCGCCGGTCTTGAGCCCGAAGATGGTGCCGCGATCGTAGAGCAGGTTGAACTCGACATAGCGGCCGCGCCGGATCAGTTGCTCCTCGCGGTCCGCAGCGGTCCAGGCGCTCGCGAAATTGCGCCTGACGATATCAGGGTAGATCTTCAGGAAGGCGCGGCCGACGTCCTGGGTGAAGGCGAGGTCGGCGTCCCAGTCGCCGCTGTCGTGCCAGTCGTAGAAGATGCCGCCGATGCCGCGCGCCTCTTTGCGGTGCGGCAGGTAGAAATACTCGTCGCACCATTTCTTGTACTTGTCGTAATCGGCAACGCCGTTCGGCTGCACGCAGGCCTCTTTCATCGCGGCGTGGAAGGCGATGCTGTCGGCGTCGTCCTGCGTGCGCCGGCGATCCAGCACCGGCGTGAGATCGGCGCCGCCGCCGAACCAGGCCTTGGTGGTGACGACGAAGCGCGTGTTCATGTGCACGGCGGGCACGTGCGGATTGCGTAAGTGCGCGATCAGCGAGATGCCGGAGGCCCAGAACCGCGGATCGTCCGCCGCGCCCGGAATCTGAGCGCGAAACTCGGGCGCGAACTCGCCGTGCACGGTCGAGCAATGCACGCCGACCTTCTCGAACAGCCGGCCCGACATCATCGACATCACACCGCCGCCGCCGGCCGCACCGCTATGATCGGTGCGCTGCCAGGGCGTCCGCGTGAAGCGGCCAGCCTCGCCCGGATAGAGGCCTTGCGGGGCGTCGTCCTCCAGCCGCTCGAAGCTCGCGCAGATGTCGTCGCGCAAAGCTTCGAACCAGGCGCGGGCGCGCGTCTTGCGGTCTTCGATTGTCGAAACGTCCATATTCAATTCCCGAACGGACCTGCCGTAGGGTGGGCAAAGGCGCCCTTGCGCCGTGCCCACCATCTATCACCATTTGTCTTGATTGGTGGGCACGCTACGCTTTGCCCACCCTACGAAATCTAACCTTGCGGACCGTAATAGGTGCAGCTCTCGTTGCAACTGTCGCGATGGATGCTGACGCGGGTGAGCTTGCCGATATGCTGTAGCCGCTCCCAGACGAAGCGCGACAGGTTTTCCAGCGTCGGCTTGCCCAGCGCCTCGATCTTGTTGAGGAACTTGTGGTCGAGCGTCAGGCGCACATCCTCGATGGCGCGCTGGAGCAGGCCGAGATCGACCACCATGCCGGTCTCAGGGTCGGGCGTGCCGCGCACAGTCACCTCGGCGCGGAAGGAGTGGCCGTGGATCTCTTCGCTGGCTGCGCCAAAGGTCGTTCCCGACAGCGAATGCGCCGCCTCGAAGCGGAACGATTTCGTCAATTCCCACATCTGTTCGAAAACCAATCCTATCTGATGCCGAGCGATTTATGCGTCTGCACGCTCAGCCGCCATTGCGGATGGCGCAGGCAGTAGTCGATCGCGCGCGCGGTGTTCTCGGCAACCTCGGGCCCGTCCATCGGCTGCAGCGAGAAACGCTCGAAGGCGAGGCCCTCGAAGGTTTCCGGCGCGGCGAGCGCCTGCGGATAGACCAGCTTCAGCTCGTGGCCGCGGCGCAGCACCAGCTCGCTGCCGCCCTTGGGGCTGACGCAGATCCAGTCGAGGCCATCCGGTGCGGCAATCGTGCCGTTGGTCTCGACGCCGATCTCGAAGCCTCGCGCATGCAGCGCATCGATCAGCGCGTCGTCGACCTGGAGCAGCGGCTCGCCGCCGGTGAGCACCACGTAGCGGTTGTCGTTGGAGGCGGTCCATTGCGCCGCGATGGTGTCGGCGAGCTCCACGGCCGACGCGTAGCGGCCGCCGAGCGTGCCGTCGGTGCCGACGAAATCGGTGTCGCAGAACTTGCAGGTCGCGTCCTGACGGTCGGCCTCGCGCCCGCTCCACAAATTGCAGCCGGCAAAGCGGCAGAACACGGACGCGCGCCCGGCATGGGCGCCTTCGCCTTGCAGGGTCAGGAAGATTTCCTTGACCGCGTAACTCAATGGTCTCTCCTCAACATATCAACCTTGCGGGTTCCGGATCTGCCGCAGCGCCTCGCCTGCGGCCATCGCCGCGGTCATGGCGACATTGAGCGACCGCAGTCCCGGGGCGATCGGGATCACCAGCCGCGCATCCGCGGCCTCGACCACCGCGTCGGTGACGCCGGCGCTCTCGCGCCCGAATAGCAGGATGTCCGACGTCTGGTAACGGAAATCGCGGTAGTCGGTGGCAGCCTTCGTGGTGAACAGCAGCAGCCGGCAGCCCTGTGCCGCGCGCCACTCCTCGAATTGCGGCCAGGAGACATGGCGGGTGATGCTGACTTGGTCGAGGTAATCCATTCCCGCCCGGCGGAAATGCCGGTCGGAGACGGGGAACCCTGCCGGTTCGATGATGTGGGCGGCCAGCCCAAGGCAGGCGCAGAGCCTGAGAATCGTGCCGGTGTTCTGGGGGATGTCGGGCTGGAAGAGCGCTATCTGCATGGGCGGCGGCGGGTTGGTTGTGGGCCGGAAATGTCTCAATAAAACATCGCTGGCCGCGGAATTCGTGCATTGCACGCTTCCCCGCCGTTAGCGGGCTTGCGCTCGCCCGGCAAGGGTGCCAATAGAACGATTCTGGACTGCTGTTTTCGCTTGTTTTGGCGGGGACAAGCGAAGTTCTGCCGCCGCGGGGGGTCGCGGGCGCCGGCAGCCAGTTCTGGGGACCTTGGGGGCCCCCGGAGCGGTTCCACCGGTAGCATAAGAAGAAAGGGTTGGAATCGTGACGACAGCGTCTTCGGCGGACCATCCGACACGCCGTGATTTCTTATTCGTTGCAACGGGGGCAGCTGCAGCAGTAGGGGGCGCAGCTGCGCTCTGGCCCTTCATCTCCCAAATGAATCCTGATGCCTCGACCATCGCGGCCGGTGCGCCGATCGAGGTCGATCTCAGCCCGATCGCCGAGGGCCAGGACATCAAGGTATTCTGGCGCGGCAAGCCGATCTACATCAGCCACCGCACCAAGAAGCAGATCGACGAGGCGCGCGCCGTCAACGTGGCGAGCCTGCCCGATCCGCAGAGCGACGAGGCCCGGGTCAAGTCCGGCCATGAGCAGTGGCTGGTCGTGATCGGTATCTGCACCCATCTCGGCTGCATCCCGATCGCTCATGAGGGCAACTACGACGGGTTCTTCTGCCCCTGCCATGGTTCGCAGTACGATTCGTCCGGCCGCATCCGTCAGGGGCCCGCGCCCGCGAACCTGCCGGTGCCGCCGTACCAGTTCGTTTCCGACACCAAAATCCAGATCGGCTGAGCTTCGGACCCTTGTCCGAAGCTTCGCGCCGTCTCGTCGTATTATTTCCTCAGGATCGCATCATGAGCGGACCATCCGACTACCAGCCGAGCAATCCGGCCCTGCAATGGATCGAGCGGCGCCTGCCGATCCTCGGCCTCATGCACTCCTCCTTCGTCGCCTACCCCACTCCGCGCAATCTGAACTACTGGTGGACGTTCGGCGCCATCCTCTCCTTCATGCTGGGGATGCAGATCCTGACCGGCGTGATCCTGGCGATGCACTACACGCCGCATGCCGATCTCGCCTTCAAGTCGGTCGAGCTGATCGTCCGCGACGTCAACTACGGCTGGCTGCTGCGCAACATGCATGCCTGTGGCGCGTCGATGTTCTTCTTCGCGGTCTACGTCCACATGCTGCGCGGCCTCTATTACGGTTCCTACAAGGAGCCGCGTGAGGTGCTGTGGATCCTCGGCGTCATCATCTACCTCCTGATGATGGCGACCGGCTTCATGGGCTACGTGCTCCCCTGGGGCCAGATGAGCTTCTGGGGGGCCACCGTCATCACCAACCTGTTCTCCGCCATTCCCTATTTCGGCGAGAGCATCGTGACGCTGCTGTGGGGCGGCTATTCGGTCGGCAATCCGACGCTGAACCGCTTCTTCTCGCTGCATTATCTGCTACCGTTCCTGATCGCGGGCGTCGTCGTGCTCCACGTCTGGGCGCTGCATGTCGCCGGCCAGAACAATCCTGAGGGCGTCGAGCCGAAATCGGAAAAGGACACGGTGCCGTTCACGCCGCATGCCACCATCAAGGACATGTTCGGCGTCGCCTGCTTCCTGCTGCTCTACGCCTGGTTCATCTTCTACATGCCGAACTATCTCGGCGACGCCGACAACTACATTCCGGCGAATCCGGGCGTGACGCCGCCGCACATCGTGCCGGAATGGTATTACCTGCCGTTCTACGCGATCCTGCGCTCGATCCCGAACAAGCTCGCGGGCGTGATCGGGATGTTCTCGGCGATCATCATCCTGTGCTTCCTGCCCTGGCTCGATGCCGCCAAGACCAGGTCGTCGAAGTACCGCCCCCTGGCCAAGCAGTTCTTCTGGATCTTCGTCGCGGTCTGCATCCTGCTCGGCTATCTCGGTGCGCAGCCGCCGGAAGGCATCTACGTGATCGCCGGCCGGGTCCTGACGGTCTGCTACTTCGCCTATTTCCTGATCGTGCTGCCGCTGCTCTCGCGCATCGAGACGCCGCGGCCGGTGCCGAACTCGATCTCGGAGGCGATCCTCGCCAAGGGCGGCAAGGCGGTGGCCTCCGTCGCCATCGCGCTCGTCGCCGCCGGCGCGCTGTTCCTCGGCAGCTTGCAGGACGCGCGCGCCAACGAAGGCAGCGACAAGCCGCCGGGCAACAAATGGTCGTTCGCCGGTCCCTTCGGCAAGTTCGACCGCGGCGCGCTCCAGCGCGGCCTGAAGGTCTACAAGGAAGTCTGCGCCAGCTGCCACGGCCTGTCCTACATCGCCTTCCGCAACCTCGCGGAAGCCGGCGGCCCCAGCTATTCGGTGGCGCAGGTGGCGGCGTTCGCGTCGGATTACAAGATCAAGGACGGTCCGAACGATGCCGGTGACATGTTCGAGCGCCCGGGCCGGCCGGCCGACTACTTCCCCTCGCCATTTCCGAACGAGCAGGCAGCCCGTGCGGCGAACGGCGGTGCGGCGCCGCCCGACCTGTCGCTGATCACCAAGGCGCGCTCCTACGGCCGCGGCTTCCCCTGGTTCATCTTCGACTTCTTCACCCAGTACCAGGAGCAGGGCCCGGACTACGTCTCGGCGGTGCTCCAGGGTTTTGAGGAGAAGGTGCCGGAGGGTGTGACCATTCCGGAGGGCTCCTACTACAACAAGTACTTCCCGGGCCACGCCATCAAGATGCCGAAGCCGCTCAGCGACGGCCAGGTCACCTATGACGACGGCTCGCCGGCCACGGTCGCGCAATATTCCAAGGACGTCACCACGTTCCTGATGTGGACCGCCGAGCCGCACATGGAAGCGCGCAAGCGCCTGGGCTTCCAGGTGTTCGTGTTCCTGATCATCTTCGCCGGCCTGATGTACTTCACCAAGAAGAAGGTCTGGGCCGACTCGCACTGAGCGGCGCGAGACGAGAATGAAAAGGCCCCCGCTAGGGGGCTTTTTTGTTGCCGTCATTCCGGGACGATGCGTAAGCATCGAGCCCGGAATCTCGAGATTCCGGGTTCGCACTTCGTGCGCGCCGGAATGACGGGACTGTGGATTGCGCCGCGCGCCCCCAGCGGCCAAAATGCCGCCAATCGCTCCCTCAGAAACTCACCGGAGGACATCATGGGAACCGCCATCACCTTCAAGCGCCCGGACGGCAAGGACGCATCGGGCTATCTCGCCAATGCCGCGCGCGGCAACGCGCCGGGCGTGGTCGTGATCCAGGAATGGTGGGGGCTGTCGGACCAGATCAAGGGCCTGTGCGACCGCTTTGCGCTGGCCGGCTTCGACGCGCTCGCGCCCGACCTCTACAAGGGCAAGGTGGTGCCGTATCACGACATGGAGAGCGCCAACAAGGAAATGAACTCGCTCGACTTCATGGACGCCACCACGCAGACCGTGCGCGGCGCCACGCAATATTTGTCGCGCAACGGCGCCAAGGTCGGGCTGACAGGCTTCTGCCTCGGCGGCGCCGTCACCATCATCGGCGCGACCAAGATCCCGGAGCTTGCGGCCGGCGTCGTGTTCTACGGCATTCCGCCGGAGCAGGCGGCCAAGCCCGCCGACGTCAAGATTCCGCTCCAGGCCCATTTCGCCAACAAGGACGATTGGTGCACGCCGGAGCTGGTCAACGGCTTCGAGAAGGCGATGAAGGCCGCCGGCAAGTCGCTGGAGCTGTTCCGCTATGACGCCGAGCACGCCTTCGTCAACGAGCAGCGCCAGGCCGTGCACGACCGCGAAGCCGCCGAGCTCGCCTGGGGCAGGGCGACGGAGTTCTTCCGGAAGCATCTGGGGTAACGGGGGCGGCCTGCGGCGCGAGCCAACTAACGTCTCTTGCTGGACCACGACTGCAATTGCCTTTTGCAACTATAAGCCGTAGTTGCATGGCGTTTCGCCATGGTGAACGTGGGAGGCGTAATGATCGAAGGAAGCCGGTTAACAACAGTTGTCGTGTCTCTCGATGCGCTGGAGGCGGCTCAAGCACCTGAGAAGGCTGACTACCTGACCGAGGCGGTGGTCTACTACGTCAATGAAATTCAACGCGTCGGCGTCTACAAGGGACGTGAACTGCCGGCTGTGGCCATGCAGGCCTATCACGCCGACTACTATCTCGCTCAGGTCAACAACGGCGGTCACAGTCAGTTCATCGGTAACACGGGCGTTGCGATGCTGCCGACGACATCTGGCGATGCGCTCGCTGGACTGAAGGCTATGGGAGCGGCCGCGCAACACCAGATCCTGCAGGAAATGATGGACTGGGTGAAAGCCAATACCGGCGAGGCTGCACTGCAAAACGGCTTCGGAGAGCGCGCCGCGCCGCTCGATGCGCTTGACCGTCGCTTCTATGAGGCCGAACGACAGCAACCAATGACGCAGCTGGCAGCCCGGTGGATCGCGAACTGGCCCGAATTGCGCGCCGTAGCCAAGCAGCAATACGCATCCGAAATCCAGCGGCTTGCGCAACTTAATCCGCATCTGTCGCAGCGACGGATCTGGCGAGGCGTTCGCCAGATCCGCTTCCAGATGACTGACCGCTTGCAAATCACGGTCGCCGCAGCATGCGGGGCGGTGGCGCCCGAGCCAGAGCTCAAGCTCATGGTTCTTGCAGGAAGCAGTATGGAGGTGGAAGGGCAGCAATGCATGGCCTTCGGCGTTAAGACAGACAAGGGCGCGCGACTCTGCGTTTATGAGGATGCGGGTGGACAACTTTATGAGTACGGCCCGGGCAGCCAGAGCCCGAAGCCTGCGGAAATGCATGAAATTTTGAAGAGCTTTCCGCCATCACTGGTGGGCGGGCGGCTATCTGTTGTGGGGGCTGACGCGATCCGGAATTTCTCGAGGATCGCCGAGCAAAACCTTGCAGCCGAAGCCATCGACCTGCTGTTGCGGAAGTCGGGTCTGGATCCGACCGCGATGATCACGGCGTTGGACGTGAGCGACGACCGGGCGGCATGGCATGCGGTCACAGGGAAGACCTGCGTTTTGATTGAAACCTTGGGCGACCGCGCCAACATGATCGGACCTGACGGCAGGCCCGCGCTCACGGTCACGCGGGCCGAAATCGAACGACATGCCGCGGAGGCGGCTGTGGGGCGCGACAGCCTGGAGATCCAGGCATAAGCCGCAACGCGATCCGCGCCATTTTGGTGATCGAGGCCGCCCGGCCGCCCTTGACGCCGTCCCCGCGCCATGGTGAGTATCCGCCCATGAGCACCGCCGTCCGCCCAGCCCGTCTTTGGTGGCGCACCTCCTAAGAGGTGGCCGGTGCGATTTCTTTTCCCAAAATCGTCGAAGGTCGCCCACGCAGTGCGGCGGCCTGATCGTTTGTCCTGTGTGGCGTTCCCTCGGCAAGTTTCGTAAGAGGACGACATGAACAGGACAGTCTTTGCCCTCCCGGCCAGAAGCGATTACGTGACCCGCGGCGGTCTCGCGATCACGCGCGTGGCGGAGCAGTTTACCGGCGGCGCGAGCCGGCTCGACGATCTCGTCAACCTGCTCGACCGCCGCCGCGGCGTGGTGCTGTCCTCGGGCACGACCGTGCCGGGCCGCTACGAGAGCTTCGACCTCGGCTTCTCCGATCCGCCGCTCAAGCTCGAGACCACAGGCGTCAATTTCAAGCTGGAAGCCCTGAACGAGCGCGGCCAGGTGCTGATCGCCTTCCTTGCCGATGTCCTGCGCGAGCCCTGCGTGGTGATATCCGAAAAGACCGCTTCGCGCCTCGCCGGCCACATCATCCGCGGCGATGCCCCGGTCGAGGAAGACCAGCGCACCCGGCGCGCCAGCGTGGTGTCGCTGGTGCGCGACCTCGTCGCCGCCTTCTCCGCCAATGACGACGGGCTGCTCGGCCTGTTCGGCGCCTTCGCCTACGATCTCGTGTTCCAGATCGAGGATCTCGTGCAGAAGCGCGCGCGCGAGAGCGACCAGCGCGACATCGTGCTCTACGTTCCCGATCGCCTGCTGGCCTATGACCGCGCCACCGGCCGCGGCGTCGTGCTCAGCTACGACTTCACGTGGAAGGGCAGATCCACCGAGGGCCTGCCGCGCGAGACCGCCGACAGCCCGTACATGAAGACACCGCGCCAGGGCTTTGCCGATCATGCGCCCGGCGAATACCAGGCCACCGTCGAGACCGCGCGCGCGG
The DNA here is from genome assembly GCF_000011365.1 of Bradyrhizobium diazoefficiens USDA 110. Classification (GTDB taxonomy): domain Bacteria; phylum Pseudomonadota; class Alphaproteobacteria; order Rhizobiales; family Xanthobacteraceae; genus Bradyrhizobium; species Bradyrhizobium diazoefficiens. The sequence goes on from NC_004463.1 coordinate 2,713,870, forward strand.
CCTTTGCCCGCGGCGATCTGTTCGAGGCCGTGCCGGGCCAGCTGTTCGCCGAGCCCTGCGATCGTTCTCCGGCGGAAGTGTTCCAGCGCCTCTGTGTCATCAACCCGTCGCCCTACGGCGCGCTGATGAATCTCGGCGACGGCGAGTTTCTCGTCTCCGCCTCGCCCGAGATGTTCGTGCGTTCGGACGGCCGCCGCGTCGAGACCTGCCCGATCTCGGGCACCATCGCGCGCGGCACCGATGCGATCGGCGATGCCGAGCAGATCCGCCAGCTCCTGAATTCGGAGAAGGACGAGTTCGAGCTCAACATGTGCACCGACGTTGATCGCAACGACAAGGCGCGCGTCTGCGTCCCCGGCACCATCAAGGTGCTGGCGCGCCGGCAGATCGAGACCTACTCAAAACTGTTCCACACCGTCGACCACGTCGAGGGCATGCTGCGTCCCGGCTTCGACGCGCTCGATGCCTTCCTCACCCATGCCTGGGCCGTCACCGTGACAGGTGCGCCGAAGCTCTGGGCGATGCAGTTCGTCGAGGATCACGAGCGGTCGCCGCGGCGCTGGTATGCGGGTGCGATCGGCGCGGTGAATTTCGACGGCAGCATCAATACCGGCCTCACCATCCGCACCATCCGCATGAAGGATGGTCTCGCCGAGGTGCGCGTCGGCGCCACCTGCCTGTTCGATTCCGATCCCGCTGCCGAGGACCGCGAATGCCAGGTCAAGGCGGCGGCGCTGTTCCAGGCGCTGCGCGGCGATCCGCCAAAACCGCTCTCGACCTTTGCGCCCGATGCGACCGGAAGCGGCAAGCGGGTGCTGCTGATCGACCACGACGACAGCTTCGTGCACATGCTCGCCGACTATTTCCGCCAGGTCGGCGCCAGCGTCACCGTGGTCCGCTATGTGCATGCGCTCGACATGCTCAAGCAGAAGAGGTGGGATTTGCTGGTGCTGTCGCCCGGCCCGGGCAGGCCCGAAGATTTCGGGATCAGGAAGACGATCGATGCGGCGCTGGAGAACAAGCTGCCGGTGTTCGGCGTCTGCCTCGGCGTGCAGGCGATCGGCGAATATTTTGGCGGCGAGCTCGGCCAGCTCACGCATCCCGCCCACGGCCGGCCCTCGCGGGTGCAGGTGCGCGGCGGCCGCCTGATGCGCAATTTGCCGAGCGAGATCGTGATCGGCCGCTATCACTCGCTCTATGTCGAGCGCGACAGCATGCCGGAGGTTTTGTCCGTCACCGCCAGCACCGAGGACGGCGTCGCTATGGCGCTGGAGCACAAGACCCTGCCGGTCGCGGGCGTGCAATTCCACCCGGAGTCGCTGATGTCGCTCGGCGGCGAGGTGGGCTTGAGGATTGTCGAGAACGCGTTCCGGCTGGATGCGCGTGTTGATTGAGAGGCACCAATGACCTTTGACCACGACCTGAAGGCGAGCGTTCGCACCATTCCCGACTATCCCAAGCCGGGGATCATGTTCCGCGACATCACGACCCTGCTCGCGGATGCGCGCGCATTCCGCCGCGCCGTGGACGAGCTCGTGAACCCCTGGGCCGGCAACAAGATCGACAAGGTCGCCGGCATGGAGGCGCGGGGCTTCATCATCGGCGGCGCGGTGGCGCACCAGCTCTCCGCCGGCTTCGTGCCGATCCGCAAGAAGGGCAAGCTGCCGCACACCACTGTGCGCATCGCCTATTCGCTGGAATACGGCATCGACGAGATGGAGATGCATGTCGACGCCATCCAGCCCGGCGAGCGTGTCATCCTGGTCGACGACCTCATCGCCACCGGCGGCACCGCGGAAGGTGCGGTGAAGCTGCTGCGCCAGATCGGCGCCAATGTCGTCGCCGCCTGCTTCATCATCGACCTGCCCGAGCTCGGCGGCGCCGCCAAGCTGCGCGCCATGGACGTGCCGGTGCGCACGCTGATGACGTTCGAGGGGCATTGAGCGACGGCGGGCGCAGGATATCGCCCGGGTAAATTCTGGTCGGTGCAGGCCGAGGACGGGCTTCACCTCTCCCCGCTGGGGAGAGGTGAACACCGAGTTCGCCGGCCGAGTGCTCTACGACCGCTGCAGGATCAGGCTGAGCTCGAGCTCCCGGAACGCGAGGTAGTTGCGCCGGGTCCACTGGTGCAGCTCGGTGGAGGCGTCCTTCTCCTGGCGCAGGTAGCCGGTGAAGGAGAAGTTGAGCCGGTCGATATAGGTCTTGAGGAAGCCGGGCAGGGCGGGGAGGCGGAACAGCCGGCCGCCTGCCATCGCGGCGGGCAGCTCGCCGCGGACGACGTATTCGTTGTCCACCGTGATCAGGTTCATCCGCGGGATCTGCTCGCGCAGCATCTCATGGGCGCGGGCCGAGACGCGGTCGGTGTCGGCCACGAACAGGATCTGTGGTGCGACGTGGCGGCGGGCCGCCTCCTTCAAGAGGCCGATCTCGTCGGCCATCTTGAAGAACTCGTCGAAGGCGTGGAAGCCGAGGTCGATCACCTTGGCAACCCCGTCATCGACGATGACGCGGTCCATCAGCTGCATCTTGCCGTAGGTGTCGATCACGTCGGCCGTCTCGGTGATCTTCGGCAGATAGTCGAGCAGCGACGGCTCCTTCAGGTTGACGTCGAAGGCCGCGACGTTGCCGTTCTTGAGCAGCAGGAACTCGCTCAACAGCCGCGCCAGCAGCGTCTTGCCGACCTGCGGGCGGGGCGAGCAGATGATGTAGACGGGTGTCGCGGGCATCACGAACTATTATCTGAGCGAACTCACCGCCCAATCCAGCCGTATCAGCCCGGACTCCGCAACTATTTTTCGCTGCTGCGGGCGCCGGGCTTTGAACCGACGATGTCGGTCAGGCGGATGCGGTCGAACTCGCTCCAGACATTGGCCAGCCAGTGCCGGACATAGCCGCGCAGCACGAAGGAGTAGTTGGCGGCCTCGTCGTTGATGCCCTTGTTGGCGACGAATTTCAGGAACGGGACGGAGGAGACCTCGACCTGCTCATAGGCCATTTCGTTGAGCTTGGGGATGGTCAGCTCGGTGGCGTCCTTGATGCGGTGGAAGTAGGAATTATAGGTCGCCTGGTCCCACTGGAAGAACTGGGTGTCGTTGATGAAGTTCTTGACCAGGAAATATTTTGCGCCGGTCATGAAATTCGCGGTCTCGGCGATTTCGTCCAGCGAGGCGATCGAGGGGCCGAGGATGTGGAACACCGCGAAGGTGATCTGCCCGGCCTTGGCGGCGTCGAGGAAACCGATGTCGCGCAGCGAGGCGAGCGCCGGGGAGAGCAGGCCGGCGCGGACGTCGATCACTGTGACCGACGGGCTGGTCGCGTTGAGCGTATCGAAGATCTTCATCTGATCGGCCGTCGTCGTCATGTCGACGATCTCGGTGATGCCAGGATGGAAGCGCTTCAGCGTTCCGCGCGGGGATTCCGTGTCGAAGGCGCGGGTCGGCACGTTGTTGGCGGAAAAATAATCGAGCAGGGTGCGCGATACCGTGGTCTTGCCGACCCCGCCCTTGTCCGCGCCCACCACAACCACTGCCGGCTTTGCCATTGCTGTCCCCTAACGCGCGCCTCCGATCGCGAGGTCGCAATCGGCCGGGCCCCAAATCGATGTCCCGAGTCTGCTGTTGGGCGCGAACATGGCAGAAACAAGGGAGAATTCAATTCCGCAGGCCCCGGTTGCGGCAATTCCCGAGGTTTTTCCAGATTGTCGTGAAACTGGCCATGGGCGCGCGCTTAATGGCGGCCCCAGGGCCCCATGGGATTCCCGATCGGGTTGCCGGCCGTGGTTCCGGAGGGGCTGGGCGCTGGTACGGGCGGCGGATTGGCCGGGCCGGCTGCGTCGCCCCATGGTCGCTGCGACAGCGGCGGCGGGGCGTCCTGCGGGGCTCCCTGCGCCTCGGGCTGTTCCGTCTCGTCGGTCGGGTCCGGCAGCGGACCTGGATCATGGCCGCCAGCGAACTTGACCAGCGCGTCGACCCGGGACTGCACCGACGGGTGGGTCGCAAACAGATCGGCAAAACCCTCGCGCGGATTGTCGACGCAGAGCTCCATCACCGCGGAGGTCGCGCCTGGCAGCTCGCCGCGGTTCTCGATCTTGCGCAGCGCCGAGATCATGGCATCAGGGTCTTTCGTCAGCTCGACGGAGCCAGCGTCGGCGAGATATTCGCGCGAGCGCGACAGCGCCAGCTTCACCACCTGCGACATCAGCCAGGCCACCACGATCAGCACGACCGCGATGATGATGACGATCACGGCGCCGCCCCCCGAGTTCTTGCTGTCGCTCGACGACGAGGACGACCGCGACGACGACGAACCCGAGGACCATGAGCCGCCGGAGTTCCAGCTCAAATTCGTGAACAAGCGGAAGAACAACTCGCCGAAGAAGCCGACCACGCCGGCGATGATGACGGCGACCACCATGAGCTGCACGTCGCCGTTCTTGATGTGGGTCAGCTCGTGGCCCAGTACCGCCTCGATCTCCTTGTCGTTCAGGGCGTTGAGGAGGCCGGTGGTGACGGTGATCGAATATTGCCGCGGGTTGAGGCCGGTCGCGAACGCGTTCAGCGCCGGGCTTTCCATGATCTTCAGCTTCGGCATGGTGATGCCGCGCGAGATGCAGAGGTTTTCGAGCAGATTGTAGAGCCGCGGCTCCTCCTTCCGGGTGACGTCGTGTCCGCCGGTCACGGCATCGATCATCGACTGGTGGAAGAAATAGGCGATCACGACCCAGACCGCCGTCACGACCGTCGCAACCGGCGCGGCGACTTTCAGGTCTAGGAAGGCGTGGCTCAGGTAGAAGGCGACGGTCTCATTGCCGTTGATGACGACTTCGGCGACCAGCGCGCCGGCATAGACCAGCACATAGACCAGCGCGAACAGGCCGGCGAGCAGCAGCATCGAACGTAACTTGTTCGAGGCGATGTGCGTGTAGAGACCATACGCGGCCATGGCTGCTTCCGTTAGCTCCCGTCATTCCGGGGCAGGCCGCAGGCCTGAACCCGGAATCCAGAGCTTAGTGTCTCAGGCGAGGTTCCGGGTTCGCGTCTTCGACGCGCCCCGGAACGACAAAGATGAGAAACCGGTCACGCGACAATCAGAACTTCACCTGAGGCGCGGCCTCGACCTCGGTGCGGCTGGCGCCGAGATCGAAGAAGTCCTTCTTGGTGAAGCCGAACATGCCGGCGAACAATGCGGCCGGCATCTGCTGGATGCCGGTGTTGTATTCCTGGACCGCGCTGTTGAAGAAGCGGCGGCTCGCCGCGATCTTGTTCTCGAGGTCGGAGAGCTCGCTGGCGAGCTGCTGGAAGTTGGCGTTGGCCTTGAGGTCGGGATAGGCCTCCGACAGCGCGATCAGCCGGCCGAGCGCGCCGGAGAGCTGGTTCTCGGCGGCGGACACCTGCGCCGGGCCTTGCGCCGACATCGCCGAATTGCGTGCCTTGATGACGTCGTCGAGGGTGCCGCGCTCATGCGAGGCGTAGCCCTTCACCGTCTCGACTAGGTTCGGGACCAGGTCGTGGCGTTGCTTGAGCTGCACGTCGATATCGGCAAAGGCCTGGCCCACGCGCTGGCCCAGCGCCACCAGGCGGTTGTAGGCGCTGAAGGCCAAGAACACGAGGACGACGATGACGCCGAGAACGATCCAGCCGGTCGACATGGAGAACTCCTGAAGGGGATTTAAGGCGGGCGCAGCCTAGACCAAAATGGCGCAGGGCGAGAGCCCCGGCGCAGAGGGGAGGTAAGGCTTGGTCGGATCAGGAACCATCCGAGTTCAAGGCAAAAGCGCCGATCGAGGTTAACTTTCGGCAATGACGGCGTCGCCCCAGCGCCAGCGCCGGGCACTTGCATAGGCGGCCTTGTCGCGCCGTGGGATCTTGGCGAGTCCGACATCGTCCCCGGTGCAAAGCTTCGCCGTGATTTCGGCCTTGCCGACATCCGGCGGCGCCAGCACGCGGGCGGCGCGCGTCGCGGGCGGCGTGCGGGTCAGGGCGACGTAGATGAAGCGCTCGTCCTCGAACGGCACGTCGGCGCCCTTGATCTGGCGGTGGGCCTGGGAGCGCGGCAGGCGCTGGGAGAAATGGCACCAGTCGGGCGCAATCAGCGGGCATGGCCTTTCGTGCGGGCAGGGCGCGGCGACGTAAGCGCCGGCTGCGATCATCTGCTGGCGCAGCGCGAGGATGCGCGCGTAGCCGGCCGGCGTGCCGGGCTCGATCACGACCAGCGCATGGCGCGCTTTCGCCCACATCGTTTCCGCGAGTTTGCGTTGATCGGCCTCACCGAGCTCGCCGATGATGTAGCTTGCGACGACGAGATCGGCTGGCGAGACCTCGGCAAGGTTGCCGCCGGCATCGCCGGGCAAATAGCGGCAGCCCGCCAGACGCGTGCTGTCATGCGCGAGTTCGAGGGCAAGCCGGCTCAGGGTGGCGTTGGCGTCGAGCAGGGTGAAGTCCTGCAGCGAGGGAAACGCCTCCGCGGCGGCCCAGCTTGCGGTGCCTGGACCTGCGCCGACGTCGAGCAGCGTCACCGGGGCGAAGTCCGGCGCGATCTCGGTCAGCGCATTCAGGCTCGCCGCCACCGCCGCGTAGGTGGCCGGCATCCGCGCCAGCGCATAGGCGAGCGCATCGGCTTCGGACTTGATCGTGCCGGAGCCGCCGCCGGCGCGATAGGTGTTCGAGATCTTCTGGGAGCGCTGTGCCGCGTCGCTGCGCGAAAAGCCCTGGAGCTTGCCGTCGAGGGCGGCCTTTAGCTCAGCGGGAAGCGTGGGCGAGATCATTTTCATTCGCCGTCATTCCGGGGCGCGCGGAGCGCGAACCCGGAATCTAGAGATGGTGGCGCCAGATTCCGGGTTGCTGCGCAGCGCCCCGGAATGACGGCCAAAAACGTCACGCCACGTTCTGGTCGAGAATGTCCACCGCCTCTGAGAGGCTCACCGACACGAGTTGCGAGACGCCGCGCTCGGCCATGGTGACGCCGAACAGGCGGTTCATCCGCGCCATCGTGATCGGGTTGTGCGTGATGATGATGAAGCGCGTGTCGGTCGAGCCGGTCATCTCGTGCAGCAGGTTGCAGTACCGTTCGACGTTGTGGTCGTCGAGCGGTGCGTCGACTTCGTCCAGCACGCAGATCGGCGAAGGATTGGTGAGGAACACGGCGAAGATCAGCGCCATCGCGGTCAGTGCCTGCTCGCCGCCCGAGAGCAGCGACAGTGTCTGCGGCTTCTTGCCCGGGGGCTTGGCGATGATTTCGAGGCCGGCCTCCAGCGGGTCGTCGCTCTCGATCAGGTGCAGTGCGGCCTCGCCGCCGCCGAACAGCTCGACGAACAGGCGCTTGAAGTGGTTGTTGACGACCTCGAACGAGGTCAGGAGGCGCTCGCGCGCTTCCTTGTTGAGGCTCTGGATGCCCTGGCGCAGCCGCTTGATGGCTTCGACGAGGTCGTCGCGCTCGGTGACGAGGCCGGTGTGCTGGGTCTCGACCTCGCGCAGCTCTTCCTCGGCGCGCAGGTTGACTGCGCCGAGGCGCTCGCGGTCGCGGCGCATCTTTTCGAGGTCTTCCTCGATGTCGTGCAGCGGCGGCAGCTCCGCGCCGGGCTCGATCTCGGCAAGGCCGGCGACGGCCTGCGGCTCGACCTCCAGCATGTCGCGGATCTCGCGCTCGATGTCCTCGAGCCGGCGCCGCGCGCCTTCCATGCGCTCCTCGGCGCGGGCGGTGGCCTCGCGGGAGCTGGAGAGCGCCTCGAGCGTCAGCTTCGCGACGCGGTCGGTCTCCGCCATCGCGCTTTCCGCGGTGGCGAGCGCGTCGGCGGCCATGCGGCGGTCGTTTTCCGCGTATTCGATCTCGGTGATCAGTGCGCTGCGCTTCTCTGCGAACACGGCGGGGGCGTTTTCGAGCTCGCTGCGCTCGATCGTGAGTTCGGCGATGCGGGCCTGGATGGTGTCGATGTGGGAGGCCGCGCTCTCCTTGCGGTTCTGCCACTCGGTGCGCTCGGCGAGGATTGCCTGCACGCGGCGGTCGGCCAGCTCGGCCTCGCGCGCCAGCGCCTGCGCCTCGGCGCGGACCTGGGCGGCCATGCGGCGATGGGCTTCGATGTCGCTGCGGACGGCGGCGAGACGGGTCTCGGTGTCTTCGCTCGACGGCAGCTCGCTGATGCCGGCCTCGGCGTATTCGTAGGCGGCTTCGGCCTCGGCGCGGTCGGCGGCGAGACGGCTGTGCGCTTCCGACAGCGTCGCCTTGCGCGCGGCGTGGCGGCTGATCTCGCGCTCGGCCGTGGCATGGCGCTCGCGCGCGACGTTCAGCTCGCGCTGCGCGGCGCGCCAGGCTTCGCGGCTCGCGCCTTCGGTGCTGGCCGCAATCTGCAGTTCGGACTCGGCATTCTCCAGCGCCTGGCGCTTGATCTGCGCGTCGATGCGGGCCTGCTCCAGCTCGTTCTCGATGTCGACGAGGCGCGCGCGCTCGGCAAGGCGGCGTGCGGCGCCGGTCGGGGCGTGGGCCGCCGCGACGAAGCCGTCCCAGCGCCAGACGTCGCCCTCGGGCGAGACCAGCCGCTGGCCGGTCTTGAGCTGCGAGACCAGCTCGGCGCCGCGCTCGCGCGGCACCACGCCGATCTGCGCCAGGCGGCGGGCCAGCTCGGCCGGGGCCTGCACATGGTTCGCGAGCGGCACCACGCCTTCGGGCAGCTCCGGATCGCCGTCGGTCTCGCCGACATTGGTCCAGCGCATCGGCGCCGACGGGTCGATCGGCGCATCGAGATCGTCGCCGAGCGCGGCGCCGATGGCCTTTTCAAACCCCTTGTCGACGGTGATGCCGTCGATGATCGGCGGCCACAGGTTCTTGGTTTCGCCGTTGACGATCTTGGAGATCGTGCGCGCCTCGGTCTCGAGCCGCTGCACGCGCTTGTCGGCTTCGTTCAGCGGCGAGCGCGAGGATTCCAGCGTCTGGCGCGCGGCGACGTGCGCGGCTTCGCTCGCCTGCGCCGCGGCCTCCGAGGCCGCCAGCGTCTGCTCGGCGGTCTCGACCGTCGCGGTCAGCTCGTCGAGGTCGCCGAAGCCGCCCGTTTCATCGGCAAGCTTCTGCTCCTCGGCGGTGACGTTCGCGATCTCCTGGTCGAGCCGGGCGAGCTTGTCGCGGTGGGTGCGGACATTGGCTTCGAGCTGGTTGCGCTTGGCGGTGAGGTCGGCGAGCGCCGTGGTGAGCTCGGCGAACTGCTGCTCGGTTTCGGTCAGCACCGCCTCGGCTTCGCCGACGCGCTCGTCGACGCCGGAGCGCTTCTCGACGCGCGACTTGATCTCTTCCTTCAGCTCGGCGTCTTCGCTGTCGAGGCGCTGGAGCGCGACGTCGGCGTCCATGGTTTGTTGCTGAGCACGGGAAATGTCGCCTTCGAACTGGGCGAGGCGGCGTTCGAGCTCGGCGACGCGCTCCTTGGCGCGCTCTTCCTCGCGGTCGAGCAGTTCGCGGGCATTGGTCAGGCGCTGGAGCCCGGCCGCGGCGCGCGCCTCGGCATCGCGCAGCGCCGGCATCTCGGCGGCGCGGATCGCCTGGATGCGGGCGGCTTCGGCCTGGTGCTGGGTGCGCTCGGCCATCTCGCGCACGGCAAGATCGTGGGTCTGGCCGGATTCGTTGACGTCGGCATGGGCGCCGATCCAGCGCAGATGGAACAGGGTGGCTTCGGCCTTGCGGACCTTGGCGGCGACCTCGCGATAGCGCACGGCCTGGCGGGCCTGCTTCTTCAGGCCTTCCATCTGGCCGGAGAGCTGGCCGATCACGTCCTCGACGCGGGTGAGGTTGGTTTCGGCGGCCTTCAGCCGCAGCTCGGCTTCGTGGCGGCGGGCATGGAGACCCGCGACACCGGCGGCGTCTTCCAGCACGCGGCGGCGCTGCTCCGGCTTGGCCTGGATGATCTCGCCGATCTTGCCCTGGTGGACGAGGGCGGGCGAGCGCGCGCCGGTGGCGGCGTCGGCGAACAGGATCTGCACGTCGCGGGCGCGCACGTCGCGGCCGTTGATGCGATAGACCGAGCCGGCCTCGCGCTCGATGCGGCGGGAGATCTCCAGAAGCTGGCTGTCGTTCATCGCCGCCGGCGCGGTGCGATCGGCGTTGTCGATCGTCATCGTCACTTCGGCGTGGTTGCGCGCCGGACGGTTGCCGGATCCGGCGAAGATCACCGCGTCCATGTCGGCGGCGCGCAGCGATTTGTACGAGGTCTCACCCATCGCCCAGCGCAGCGCTTCGACGAGATTCGACTTGCCGCAACCGTTGGGTCCGACCACGCCGGTCAGGCCGGGCTCGATGACGAAGTCCGTGGGCTCAACGAAGGACTTGAAGCCGTGAAGGCGCAGGCGGGTGATTTTCATAAGCACGCATCTCTGTTGGCAGGCGCGAATCCCCCTGCCGGGACAATACCATGGAAGGCAATGTCGCTATCCGGGCGAGTCGCGCGAGGCGCCTCATGCGGCTGGACAATGGCCGCGGTGCGCCGCGAGGGCAACCGGCGAAAGCCGCTTTTCCCAAGGGATTTATCCCGGGAATGATACGGCTTTCGAGATGCGAATCAGGCGTTGAGGGCGAAGAATCAGCTCTTCAGCAGCGGATTGATCTTCTTGGCGAATTCCTCGAACGAGGCCTCGCCCTTGATCTTCTCGCCGTTGATAAAGAAGGTCGGCGTCGAATCCACCTTCAAAACGTCGCTGGCGTATTTCTGGTCGGCGGCGATCTTGTCGAGCAGCGCCTGGTCCTTCAGGCAGGCTTCGACCTGCTGCTGGGTGAGGCCGGCCTGCTTGCCGATCCGCGTCAGGGTCTCGGTGGTGTTCTTCATCACCCAGTCGTTCTGCTGCCGGAACAGCATGTCGGTGACAGCGAAGTATTTCGGCGCATCGCCATTGGCGATGCAGCGCGACAGCATCGAGCCGGCGGCGGCTTTGATGTCGAGCGGGAACTCGCGGAAGACGTAACGGATCTTGCCGGTGTCGATGTATTCCGCCTTGATCTTGGGGAACACCTGCTCGTTGAAGGCCGCGCAATGCGGGCAGGTCATCGAGGCGAATTCGGTGATGGTGACGGCGGCGTCCTTCGGGCCGAGCGCCATGTCGGGCAGCGACACGGGCTTGGCCACGTCACCGGCGGCCTGCGCCATGGCGTCGGAGATGAACCGCAATGGGGAGAACCCGGCGACCGCGGCAAGCCCGGTCAGCGACAGCATCGTGGTGAAGGCGCGGCGGGTGATGATCAAGGTCGGCTCCCGGATTGGCGTGGTCTTGCCCGAAGTTCCCATTTGGGCGGCCTGTCGCTAGCTTGAAACGTCGTTTGAGGCAATGGCGGGCCGCGGGAACGGGTCCAGATTGACCGCGAAATGAGGCTCAATTTCGCTTGATGGCCGCCCCGAGCCGCGCCAGCGCCGACTTGAGCTGTTCATCTTCGATGTCCCCGAGGGTCTCCTCCACCTTGGCGACACTCTTGGGGTCCGGCGGGCCCGGCCGGACCGGCCGCTTGGCGCGCGACAGGGGGGCCTGGCGGAAGGCGAGCTTGCCGACCGCGCTCCAGCCGAAGAAGCGGTTGACCCGTTCCAGGATCACATCCGCGGAATGCTGGATCTCCAGCGCCATCGGCCCCTCGACCCGCAGCACGAGCGTGGCCGGCTCCTGCGGCTGGCCCTCGACCGGTCGCGGCCATTGCATCTTGAGGGGCTCGGCATGCGCCGCGATCTCCGCCCCGGCAATCTGCGCCCACCGCGTCACCAACTCGCGCGCGGCAAAGCCCTGTTTGGCGTACGCCTCGGCAAAGACGTCGTTGAGCAGCAGCGAGAGCGGCTTGGCGCTGATGGGGCCCGGCTTGGGTGGGAATTTGGACATGGACCCTTATAGCACTGCGGCGTGAGAGCCACAGGCTCTTCGCCGTCATGGCCGGGGCTCGCCCCGGCCATCCACGTTCTCTTGCGAAGAAAGACGTGGATGCCCGCGACAAGCGCGGGCATGGCGTGGAGAGGTCGGTGCGTTGTCGTTACAGTGGGAGCATGAGCCCCAAATCCGCCCTGAAGGCGAAATCGGAACCCAGTCAGCCGGAGACCGCATCGCGCCCCTTGGCGCTGCTCGCCTGGTATGACCGCCACCGCCGCCACCTGCCGTGGCGGGCGGCGTCTGGTGAGGCATCGGACCCTTACCGCGTGTGGTTGTCCGAGATCATGCTCCAGCAGACCACGGTAAAGGCGGTCGGCCCTTACTTCGAAAAATTCGTCGCGCGCTGGCCGGATGTCACCGCGTTGGGACAGGCTTCGCAGGACGACGTGCTGCGGATGTGGGCGGGGCTCGGCTATTATTCCCGTGCGCGCAATCTCCATGCCTGCGCGGTCGCGGTGACGCGCGAGCATGGCGGCGTCTTTCCCGACACGGAGGAGAGGCTGCGCGCGCTGCCGGGCATCGGGCCTTACACTGCGGCCGCGATCGCCGCGATCGCCTTCGATCGCCGCACCATGCCGGTCGACGGCAATATCGAGCGGGTGGTGTCGCGCTTGTTCGCGGTCGAGGAGGAACTGCCGCAATCAAAACCGCTGATCCAGCAACTGGCGGCGACGCTCCTTGCCGACGCCCGCGCCGGTGATAGCGCACAGGCATTGATGGATCTCGGCTCTTCGATTTGCACGCCGAAGAAGCCGGCCTGCTCGCTGTGTCCGCTGAACGATGATTGCATCGCACGCGCGCAAGGCACGCAGGAGAGTTTTCCGCGCAAGACGCCGAAGAAGAGCGGGACGCTGCGGCGCGGCGCTGCCTTCGTCGTGACGCGCGGCGACGAACTGCTGGTCCGCAGCCGGCCCGAAAAGGGCCTGCTCGGGGGCATGACGGAGGTGCCGGGCTCGGACTGGCTCGCCGGTCAGGAGGACGCGACGGCGAAGCAGCAGGCGCCTGCGCTGAAGGGCCTGTCGCGCTGGCAACGCAGGGTGGGCGTCGTCACCCACGTCTTCACGCATTTTCCGCTGGAACTGGTGGTCTATACCGCCAAGGCAGAAGCTCGCACGCGGGCACCCGCGGGCATGCGCTGGGTGCCGATCGCGACGCTGCCCGGCGAAGCGCTGCCCAACGTCATGCGCAAGGTGATCGCGCACGGATTGCGCCTCCCGCCGGCCCCATCCTCCTGACACCACGCTGGCAGCAGGGCCGCGTTAACAGGGGCGACACGGAGGCTCCCCAATGGTCAAGACCGCGCTCGACAACTTTCCCAGGCCGCCCTGTGCCGAGCTGCTGGGATGGCGCCTGCTCGATGCCCGTCCGGAGGACGGCTGGATCAAGCTCGGCTTCGAGGGCAAGCCCGAATTCTGCAATCCGGCCGGCTTCATCCAGGGCGGAATGCTCTCGGCCATGCTCGACGACACCATGGGCCCGGCCGTGCTGGTGATGAGCGAGGGCCGGCTCTACACCACCACCATCAGCATGACCGTGAACTTCCTGAGCCCCGCAAAGCCCGGCCCGATCATCGGCGAGGCGACGGTGACGCAACTCGGCAAGACCATTGCCTTCGTCGAGGCCAGGCTGATGACCGAGGACGGCACCGTGCTTGCCACCGCGACCGCGAGCGAGCGGCTGCTGGAAGCGGCGAGAGTGGTTCGCTGATCCAGGTGCGGCGGGCCCATTCTGCTCGAATAGGAGGGGATGCCTCGCGCAGCGCGGAAGCGGACAGAGATCTACCCGCGCGTGCAATCGCAGAATTTGCTCGCGAATTCCTTGCGCACGCAATGAGCGTGCGGCTCGTTGTCGGCTCTAGCAACGCGAGCATTTGACTCGCGCATATTGTCGCAGCCCGCAGAGAAAACAGGTGGATCCGCGCAATCCGCAGGCGAATCGCGACGGTCGAGGCGCCATCGACGTGACTTGCGGCAAATTGACCAATTCATATTTTTGGCGGAAACTTTGAATGTTGCTGCCCCGATAAAAATTTCACAAACCTGAACGGGATGATTGTCAAGCTGCGCGTTATTTGAGGCCTTGAGGTGAGTCATGGCGCTTGCGCTTATTGAGACCGGTCACACCAACGTCGATCTTAAACCGTCCCCGATTGAGCCATCCTGGATCATTGAAGGAAATCCGGAAGCGCGCTCGCACCTGCTGTCAACCAGCGCGTGCGGCACCGCCACGACCCTGATCTGGTCCTGCACCATGGGCAAGTTCAACTGGTACTACGATCTCGACGAGACGATCATGATCCTTGAAGGATCAACGGTGATCGAGAGCGATGGCATGCCACCGAAGCGCTACGGTGTCGGCGACGTTGTCTTTTTCCGCGAGGGCGCGCACGCCAAATGGCACATCGAAGACTATGTGAAAAAGGTCGCCTTCCTGCGCCAGACCAATCCCGTCGGGCTCGGTTACGCTATCCGTGCCATCAACAAGCTTAAGCGCATGTCGTCAACCTTGGGCGGTCGTCGCTCCACCTAACTCGCACCCGTCAACGGCATTGCGGAGTGTGAAGCAACGACCTAGGTGCTCGCGCCTCTCGCATCGGCGCGCCGCGGCACGATCGGCGGCTTGGCATTCAGCGCCTCGACCTGGAACCCCGCGACGCGCTTGTAGTTCGCGGCGATGTCTTCCAGCTCGTGCTGCGACAGCACGTCGGTGACGACCTCAAAGCCGTCGGGCGCGCGCTCTTCGACCAGTTGCATCACCTGCTCGGGTCCGTTCTTGCGGTTGAGCAGGACGAGGTCGGTGGTCGCCGGCCTCCGCTCGGCCTCGTAGGCGAGCAGCGCTGCCTGCGTCGGGCCATGCGCCAGGATCTCGCGGGCGATGACGCGGGCATCGAGGATCGCCTGCGAGGCGCCGTTCGATCCGATCGGGTACATCGGATGCGCGGCATCCCCCATCAGCGTGACGCGGCCGAACGTCCACTGTGACACCGGATCGCGGTCGACCAGCGGATATTCGTAGGCGTGCGGGCAGTTCCGGATCAGGCCGGGCACGTCGAGCCAGTCGAACTGCCAGCTCTCGAACCACGGCAAGAACTCCTCCAGCCGCGCGGTGCGGTTATAGTCCTCGCGTCGCCACTGGTAGGTCGGCGGCATGTGGCGCTCGGCGACCCAGTTGATCAGATGGTTGCCCGCCGCATCCGGCACCTTGCTGATCGGATAGCAGACGAATTTCAGGATCTCGTGCCCGGCCATGATCATGGTGCGGCCGGTGAGGAATGCCTTTGCCGGCGTCACGCCGCGCCAGAGGATGCGGCCGTTCCAGATCGGCGGGCCTTCATCGGGATAGAGCTTTTCTCGTGCGGCGGAATGGATGCCGTCGGCGGCGATCATGATCGCGCCTTCGTAGGTGCCTGCGGCCTTGCCGGTCGCCTTGTCGATGAAATCGGCGCGGACGCCGTCCGCTGTCTCGGTCCAGCCGGTCAGATGATGGCTGGTGAGGATGCTGTCGCGGCCGAGCCGCTCGATTGCGGTGTCGAGCAGGAGCTGCTGCAGCGTGCCGCGATGGATCGAGAATTGCGGCCATTTGTAGCCGGCCTCCAGCCCGCGCGGCTCACTCCAGATCGGCTTGCCGTGCTTCGAGAAGTAGGCGAGCTCGCTTGTGCGCACGCCGCTGGCATCGAGCTTGTCGATCAGCCCGAGCTCGATCAGCTCGCGCACGGCATGCGGCAGCACGTTGATGCCGACGCCGAGTGGTTTCAGCTCCGCGACGCTCTCGAACACTTTTACGGGAACGCCGATTCCGTGCAGGCTGAGCGCAAGCGTTAGCCCGCCGATGCCGCCGCCGGCGATGAGTACCGTCATGACAAAGCCCCTCCGATTGCGGGCGTCTTGGCACAGGCGGGCGGATGTGGGCAACTGCGAAGAGGATGTCGTGCTATGGACCTCGGGGCCGACAGTCGTTAATTTCCAATTTTCCCATGAGGTCCGACATGCTCAAGCTCTACTACGCCACCGGCACCTGCGCGCTCGCTACCTACATCACCCTGGAGGAGGCCGGCGCCGACTACACGGCTGAACGGCTGAGCTTCAAGGACAATCAGCAGAACAGCCCGGACTATCTCGCCATCAACCCGAAGGGCCGCGTGCCCGCGCTGGTGACCGACCGCGGCGTCCTGACCGAGACGCCGGCGATGCTGGCCTATATCGCGCAGACCTTTCCCAAGGCGAAGCTCGCGCCGCTCGACGATCCCTTCGACTTCGCCCAGGTGCAGTCGTTCAATTCCTATCTCTGCTCGACCGTGCACATCAACCATGCGCACAAGATGCGCGGCGCGCGCTGGGCGACACAGGAGAGCTCGTTCGCCGACATGAAGGCGATGGTGCCGAAGACCATGGGCGCCTGCTTCGCCCTGATCGAGCAGAAGATGTTTAGGGGGCCGTGGGTGATGGGCGATCAGTTCACGATCTGCGATCCCTATCTTTACACCCTGTCGACCTGGCTCGAAGGCGACAGCGTCGACATCAACGCCACGCCGAAGATCGCCGATCATTTCAAGCGGATGTCGGAACGGCCTGCCGTGCGCAAGGTGATGGACGCGCAGAAGGCGTAAGAACGGCCACATATTCCCCTGTCGTCCCGGGCAAGCGAAGCGCAGACCCGGGACCCATAACCCCAGGGAGAGGTTTCGGCGCGAGCTGACAGCCACGAGTCTTCGCCAAACAGCGCCCTGGGGTTATGGGTCCCGGATCGGCGCGCGCTTGGGGCGCGCTTGTCCGGGACGACACCGTGCTTGTTGAAGCTGCATCCTATCCGGCCCTCCGCTTCTCCAACTCCCGTCCCGTCTCCAGCATCAGCCGCCGCAGCCAGATCGAGCCGGAATCCATCTGCGCGCGGGTCGGATAGAACATGAACTGCTCGTCGATGCCGGGGTCGAGCGGTGGGGTCACGGTGTCGAGGCCGAGCTGCCTCGACAGCGCCGCGATCAGCCGGCGCGGCACGAAGGCGACAAGGTCGGTGCGGGCGGCGACGTGCAGCGCTTCGAGATAGCCTGACACGACGAGTGCAATGTGCCGCTCGATGCCCTTGGCTCGCAGCCAGGTGTCGATCAGATCCTCACTATTGCCCCGGATGATCACGCCGACATGGCGCGCGGCGAGGAACGTCTCGCGCCGCTTCAGCTTGGCTCCCATGGGATGGCCGCGCCGCACCGCCAGCGCGTCGCTGTCGGTGTAGAGCAGCTGGCGGTGAAAGCCCTTGAAGGCGTTGCCGATCGAGATCACGAGGTCGATGGTGCGGGCGAACTCGGCGTGGAAGATCGCAGGCCCCCGCCACGGCACGACATCGACGCGAACGTTGGGCGCGGCCCGCGTCACTTTCTCCATCAAGGGCGGCATCAACAGCTCGACCGCGAGGTCCGGCATCATCAGGCGGAATTGCCGTTCGCTGCGCGCGGCGTCGAATTCATCCGGCACGAACAGCCCGCGCACCTGATCGAGCGCCTGTGCCAGCGGCGCGCGCAGGGCCTGTGCCCGCGGCGTCAGCTCCATGCGCGCGCCGGTGCGCACCAGCAGCGGGTCGCCGAAGATGTCGCGCAGGCGTTGCAACGCGTGGCTCGTCGCCGGCTGTGACAGGCCGATCCTCATGGCCGCGCGGCTGACATTGGCTTCGCGCAGCAGCGCGTCGAGTGCGGTCAAGAGGTTCAGGTCAAGCGAATTCAAATTCATGAGGCGAATAGATATCATATTGGCTATCGATTTGAAGAATGCTGATCGGCGGACGATGATCTCCCCGACGCCACCACACGGAGATGCCGCCATGAGCGCTGCCGCCAACAAGAAACTGATGCAGGATATTTTCGCCGCCGCCGCCAACCCCGATCCGGGCGCGCGCGACCGCGCCCTGTTCACCGCAAGCCTCGCCGACGATGCCAGATGGGTCGTGACCGGCCAGTATTCCTGGTCGCGCACCTTCACCGGCAAGGAAGCGATCCTCAACGATCTGCACGGCTATGTGCGCACCCGCCTGCGCGACCGGACGCGCACCGTTGCCCACCGCTTTATCGCCGATAGCGACATCGTCGTGGTCGAAGCCAAGGGCGACAACGTCACGCCGGAAGGCGTGCGCTACGACAACGATTACTGCCTGGTGTTTCGCCTGGAGGGCGGCAGGATCAAGGAGATCCGGGAATATTGCGACTCGGTCCTGACCGAGAAGGCGCTCGGCCCGTTTCCGCAAACACCCGCGAGGGCCGCGAGCTGACCGGATTGATCGACGTCGCGCCGACCGACCGACCCGGTCCGTTACGGCCGTCAATGGTCGTGCGGGCCTGGCGGACGCTGGTGGAGATCATGCGGATCGGGCGGGAGCGGTCCCGGGCCCGGTGCCAGCTCGCTGCCATGACCGAGCGGGAGCTGCAGGACTGCGGGATGACCCGGTCGGAGATTGCGTACGAGCTGCATAAGCCCCGCCGGCGAAGTTAAGATCGGAAGGCGTTGCCTCGCCCCCGCTGGAAGCGGTCGAGAACGCGCTTGGCAAAATGACGCAGGGGCGGCCTGACGAACGTCCATCGGGACGCTCCATGCAGCGATCTGCATGCGCCTGCGGGCCTTGCGCCAAAACCTTGCGCAACTGCCGATAAAATCAGCAGTTCTGCTGCGATCCTTCGCGCGCACGCGCGAAGGATTAGAAGGTTCAATTAACGAGTGTCCCCCATTGTGTCGCGGTGCAGCGTGGGTCGCCGAGCAACGACCCACGGCTGCCAGGGTGGCCGGTGACGATCGCCGGACGTTCGGCCGCTCGAATTCACATGCATCTGGGTGGACAGTGGGAATGCCGAAATTTCGTTTGCGGATCAGGGGACGCCTGTACGCAGGCTTCATGGCCTTGGTGGCGGTCGGTCTCGTGATGGCGGTGGTCGCCATCTGGAACTTGCGGGCCGTGCAGGATCAGGTCGCAAAACTCTCGGCGTTCTCGGACAGCACGGCGCGGGTTCTGGAGATCTCGACCCATCTCCAGGCGATCCAGCGGGCCAATCTGCGCTACATCTACGACGCCAGCGAACCTGCGATGAAGGAAGCTTCTGAACGGGAAGCCGCGGCGACCGAGCTGTTGAAGGTCGGAGCGCAGGGGACGGCCTCCGAGGAGCGGCGTAAGCTCTACGAAGATCTCATCACCGACATCGCCAGGATGCGGAGCCTGCGTGACAATCTCGGCGACGCCGTCAACGAGGCGCGAACCGGCAAGGCGACGCTGTTGCCGAGCGGCGACGAACTGACCGTCAAGATGGGCAAGCTGGTCGATACGGCGCGCGCAGCCGTTGACGAAGACACCGCGGCCCTCGTTGCGGACCTCGAATCCAGGCTCCTTCTCGTCCAGATCGCGAACTGGCGTTTCTTGGCCCTGCGCGACACCAAGGGGCCGGCCAACTTCAGGACGAATGTCGACAGGGCCATGCAGCGGCTCACGGCGCTCGAAAAGAGCCCGCAGGCGACGGAATTGCGCGCCACGCTCGCGCCGGTGAAGACCTCGCTCGGAATCTACAAATCCGCGTTCGAGACGACGTCGGCCGCGATGCTCCAGGCCGACGAGATCTATCACAAGAACCTCGCCCCGCTCATCGTCGAGAGCATCGGCAAGCTCAAGGTCGCCGAAACCACCCTGAAGAAGGACTACAAGGATTCGCGTACCACCGCCGAAGCCGTGATCGAGGGCACGACGTCCGTGCAGGCGATCGCGGGCGGCCTCGCCGTTCTGTTCGGGTTGATCGTCGCCTTCCTGATCGCCCGCAGCATCGTCGGTCCCCTGACCTCGATGACGCGCGCGATGGGGCTGCTCGCCGGTGGCAATCTCGAGGTCGAGATTCCCGGCCGCGGCAAGGCCGACGAGATCGGCGACATGGCCAAGGCGATCGAGGTGTTCAAGAACAACATGGTCGACACCGAGCGCATGCGCGCGGAGCAGGTGGAGGTCGAGGCGCGGCAGGCCGAGGGCCGCAAGAAAGACATGGTCCGGCTCGCCGACCAGTTCGAGCAGGCGGTCGGCGAGATCGTCGACACCGTGTCGTCGGCATCGAACGAGTTGGAGGCCTCGGCCGGCACGTTGACCACGACCGCCTCGCGGGCCCAGGACCTGTCCACGGAAGTCGCCAGCGCCTCACAAGAGGCCTCGGCCAACGTACAGGCGGTTGCCTCCGCGACCGAGGAGCTGTCCTCCTCGGTTTCGGAGATCGCCCGCCAGGTGCAGGAATCCGCCCGCATCGCCAGCGAGGCGGTGGGGCAGGCGAGCAGGACCAACGACCGGGTCGGCGAGCTCTCCAAGGCCGCCGCCCGCATCGGCGACGTGGTCGAGCTGATCAGCACCATCGCCGGCCAGACCAATCTGCTGGCGCTGAACGCCACCATCGAGGCGGCGCGCGCGGGCGAGGCCGGCCGCGGCTTTGCCGTGGTTGCCTCCGAGGTCAAGGCGCTGGCCGAGCAGACCGCGAAAGCGACCGGTGAGATCGGCCAGCAGATTTCCAACATCCAGGCCGCTACCGAGCAATCCGTCGGCGCCATCAGGGAGATCAGCGGCACGATCGAGCGGCTGTCGGAGATCTCGTCGACGGTCGCGGCGGCCGTGGAGCAGCAGGGCGCGGCGACGCAGGAAATCTCCCGCAACGTCCAGCAGGCGGCCCACGGCACCCAGCGCGTCTCGACCAATATCGGCGACGTGCAGCGCGGCGCCTCCGAGACCGGTTCGGCCTCCTCGCAGGTGCTCTCGGCGGCGCGCTCGCTGTCGGCCGACAGCAACCGGCTGAAGCAGGAAGTCGCGAGGTTCCTGAACTCGGTCCACGCCGCCTGATCGGCGCGGGCGTCTCAAGAGCAAAGGTCCACGCGCATGCGCGTGGACCTGCGCGGCGCGGGTGGATCCTTCAGCTCGATCGCGCGGGCAGCTGCTCGATGCCCGGATAAATTCGTCGATACAATTTTGCTGGGCGTGCGACTCGCACTGCGCCCTGGCGCAAACCGCGTCGGACAGTTTCGATTGCCACATTCCTGTTCAGATGATTGCAGACCTGGCGGTGCCCGCCATCTCCGCGGGCATTCTTTCGTGCGATCCTCCGTAGTCGACGCGTGGCAAATGCAGCATTGAATTAAGAAGTATTCTTCATGGTGTCGCGGTGCAGCGCGAATCTCCGAAAGGTGATTGCGGCTGGGCGGGGGGCCGCTGCGACGTCGGGGAGTCGTTCGGTTACTCCATCTCTCTTGCTATGGATGGACGGTGCAGATGCCGAGCTTGCGTTTCAGAATCCGGGGGCGTCTCTACGCCGGATTTTCGGTTCTCGTTGTCGTTGGCTTGATCATGGCCGCGGTCGCGATCTGGAATTTGTGGGCGGTCCAGGGCCAGATGGCGCGGCTATCCGCACTCTCGGACAACACGGCCCGCGTCCAGGAAATCTCGATCAACCTCCAGGCGCTGCGGCGCGCCAATCTCCGCTACATCTATGACGCCAACGAGCCGGCCTTCAAGGAGGCTGCGGAGCGGGAGGGGGCGACGGTGGAGCTGCTGAAGGACGCGGCCAAGTCGACGGTCTCCGAGGAGCGGCTCAAGATCTACAATGGCCTGATCGGTGACGTCGAAAAGATGAAGTCCCTGCGCGAGAGCATGGGCACCGCCGTCAACGAGACGGCGAAAGGCAAGGCTGTTCTGCTCGCCGGCGGGGATGAGCTGACCGCCAATAGCGGCAAGCTCGTCGACGCCGCGCGTGAAACTGGCGATACCAGCGTGACCGCCCCTGTCGCCGATCTCGAATCCAAGATCCTGCTGGTTCGTGTCGCAAACTGGCGCTTCCTCGCCGTCCGGGACGCAAAGGGGCCGGCGACCTTCAGGACCAATGTCGATCGGGCGCAGCAAGCGCTCAAGTCACTGCAGGAGGCCGGTCTGCCGGACGAGGTCAAGGTCGCGTTCGGACCGATCAAGAGCTCGCTTTCGGCCTACAAGGCGGCGTTCGAGACGACCTCCGCCGCAATCCTCCAGGCCGATGAAATCTACCGCAACAGTATCGCTCCCCTGATCGGCGAAAGCGTCGACAAGCTCAAGATGGCGGAGACCGGATTGAAGGCCGACTACCAGAAGTCGCGCGCGGCCGCCGATGGCGTCATTGCCAATACGACCTGGATCCAGGAAGTCGCCGGCGGCCTTGCGATCCTGTTCGGCAGCCTCGTCGCCTTCCTGATCGCGCGCAGCATCGTCGGACCGCTGACCACGATGACCCGGGCGATGGGAGCCCTCGCCGGTGGCGATCTCAAGGTCGAGATTCCGGGCCGTGGCAATCGCGACGAGATCGGCGACATGGCCAAGGCGATCCAGGTGTTCAAGGAGAGCATGGTCGAGACCGAGCGCCTGCGTCACGAGCAGGTCGAGGTCGAGGCGCGGCAGGCCGAGGGCCGCAAGAAAGACATGGTCCGGCTCGCCGACCAGTTCGAGCAGGCGGTCGGCGAGATCGTCGACACCGTGTCGTCGGCATCGAACGAGTTGGAGGCCTCGGCCGGCACGTTGACCACGACCGCCTCGCGGGCCCAGGACCTGTCCACGGAAGTCGCCAGCGCCTCACAAGAGGCCTCGGCCAACGTACAGGCGGTTGCCTCCGCGACCGAGGAGCTGTCCTCCTCGGTTTCGGAGATCGCCCGCCAGGTGCAGGAATCCGCCCGCATCGCCAGCGAGGCGGTGGGGCAGGCGAGCAGGACCAACGACCGGGTCGGCGAGCTCTCCAAGGCGGCCGCCCGCATCGGCGACGTGGTCGAGCTGATCAGCACCATCGCGGGCCAGACCAATCTGCTGGCGCTGAACGCCACCATCGAGGCGGCGCGCGCGGGCGAGGCCGGCCGCGGCTTTGCCGTGGTCGCCTCCGAGGTCAAGGCGCTGGCCGAGCAGACCGCGAAAGCGACCGGTGAGATCGGCCAGCAGATTTCCAACATCCAGGCCGCTACCGAGCAATCCGTCGGCGCCATCAGGGAGATCAGCGGCACCATCGAGCGGCTGTCGGAGATTTCCTCGACGGTCGCGGCGGCCGTGGAGCAGCAGGGCGCGGCGACGCAGGAGATCTCCCGCAACGTCCAGCAGGCGGCCCACGGCACCCAGCGCGTTTCCACCAATATCGGCGACGTGCAGCGCGGTGCCTCCGAGACCGGTTCGGCCTCCTCGCAGGTGCTCTCGGCGGCGCGCTCGCTGTCGGCCGACAGCAACCGGCTGAAGCAGGAGGTCGCCAGGTTCCTGAACTCGGTCCACGCCGCCTGATCGGCGCTGGCGTTTCAAAAGCAAAGGTCCACGCGCATGCGCGTGGACCCGGGTTGAAGGCGTGGCGCGATCAGGCGACCTTGGTCATCATGTGCTTGAACATGTTGGCGCGCGCTTCGTCGTCCATCTCGGCCTTGAAGGTGAACTTGTCCTTCAGCCCGATCGCGCGCACAGCCGCAGGGCGCGCCGAGATCTCGTCGACCAGGCGCTTTACGTTCGGATATCGTGCAAAGGCGTCGTCGCCGAGCTTGAATGGCACCATCCGCGCCCAGCCCCACAGCGCCATGTCGACGATCGAATAGCTGTCGCCGACCATGTAGCGGTGGTCTTTGAGGTGGCCGTGGAGAATCTTGTAGTGGCGATCGGTCTCGTACTGATAGCGGTTATGGGCGTAGTCGTGGTTCTGATCCTTCGGCGCGAAATGCTTGAAGTGCACGGCCTGGCCCGAATACGGGCCGACGCCGGTGGCGATGAACATCAGCCATGACAGCGTCTCGCCGCGCAACGACGCGGCGGGCAGGAATTTTCCGGTCTTCTCGGCGAGATAGAGCAGGATGGCGTTCGAGTCGAACACGATCGTGCCGCCGTCGTCGATCGCCGGCACCTTGCCGTTCGGATTGATCTTGAGGAAATCCGGCGTGAACTGCTCGCCCTTGCGGGTGTCGATCTTCACCGGCTCGAAAGGAAGGCCGGACTCTTCGAGATAAAGCGCGACCTTGGTCGGGTTCGGCGAACCGTTGAAATAGAATTTGAGCATCACACATCTCCCCAGTGTTTCTTGCCGAGAGTGAACGCAGCGTCATCGCCGCGGGGTCGGCCTGTCTTGCCTGAAGCTCGTCGGGGAGGGCAACCGGCGAGTTTGCCGGGCGGTACCTGCGCGCCGCGCAGATCAGCCGGCGTAACAAAGGCCGATCGCCGCCGTAATAATCATCCCGGCGCCGACGGCTTCCAGCCGCAGCCCGAGCCGCGCGGCAAGATGCATGTCGGAGGCCCGTGCCGATCGCTCCGATCCGCGCGAGTAGCCGTGCACGATGACGTCGTGATTGAAATCGTCGTGCGCCTCGTTGCTGCTGGCGAGCCCGACGCAGACCACGAGCACGCCGAACAGAGCGAGGCCGAAAAATCCCAGCAGCGCGATCAGGAACATCGGAAACATGCCGAGCAGGAAGATCGGCAGCAGCGGCACCAGCAGCAAGGTCTCGGACTGTCGTCGCATGAGAGCCAACCGGTCAGGACGGGGCTGATCGGTCGAATCTAGTCCTGGTTCCGCTGGCTTTCAACCACCGCTGTCACTCCGGGCGCGCCTCTTGGCGCGAGCTATGATGCGCAATTGCGCATCTGAGAGTCCATTGGGCGGCGTGTGCTTGGGTTCGATGGATTCCGGTTCTCGCTTCGCGAGCCCCGGAATGACGGAGGAGAGGGAGGACTACTCCGCCGCCATGCCGGAGCGGATCTCGGCGCGGAGCTCGTCGATCAGCTTGAGACCCTTCTTGGTCTCGACGTGCCAGAAGGTCCAGCCGTTGCAGGCCTGCGCGCCCTGCGCCACCGCGCCGATGCGGTGGATCGAGCCGACCTTGTCGCCGAACATGATGGCGCCGTCGGCGCGGACCAGTGCGCCGAGCTTCTTCTTGGCGTCGAACAGCTTCGTGCCGGGCATGATCATGCCGCGCTCGATCAGCTCGGAGAACGCGACCCGCGGCGCCTCGCGCGCGGTCATGAACGGGGCAAGGCTTGCCTCCGGCAGCGGCTCGACCGCGGCGATGCGGGCCTCGGCGGCCTTGGCGTAGGTCTTGTCGCGCTCGAAGCCGATATAGGAGCGGCCGAGACGTTTGGCGACGGCGCCGGTGGTGCCGGTGCCGTTGAAGGGGTCGATCACGAGATCGCCGGGCTTCGATGACGACAGCAGCACGCGCGCGAGCAGGCCTTCCGGCTTCTGCGTCGGATGCACTTTCTTGCCGTCGGCGCCCTTGAGGCGCTCCTCGCCGGTGCAGAGCGGGATCAGCCAGTCGGAACGTGCCTGCACGTCCTCGTTGGCGGCCTTCAGCGCTTCGTAGTTGAAGGTGTAGCCCTTGGCCTTCTCGTCGCGCGCGGCCCAGATCATGGTCTCGTGCGCGTTGGTGAAGCGGCGGCCGCGGAAGTTCGGCATCGGGTTGGTCTTGCGCCAGACGATGTCGTTCAGGAGCCAGAAACCGAGGTCCTGCATGATCGCGCCGACGCGGAAGATGTTGTGATAGGAGCCGATCACCCAGATCGTCGCCGACGGCTTCATCGCGCGGCGGGCGGCAAGCAGCCAGGCGCGGGTGAAATCGTCATAGGCGGAGAATGAATCGAACTTGTCCCAGTCGTCGTTGACGGCATCGACATGGGATTCGTCGGGGCGCTTCAGATCGCCCTTGAGCTGGAGATTGTACGGCGGATCTGCGAACACCAGATCGACCGAACCAGCCTGAAGCTTCGACATCTCGGCGACGCAATCACCGAGGATGATGCGATGCGACGAAGACTCAAAATTTGTGCGGGGCGCCCTTGCAGACGCCCCGCGACGCGACTCTACCATGACTCAAGAACTCTGACTCAGGCGACGCTGTCGGCGACGCGGGACCAAACAACCGACTGACCGTTACATTGAAGGGGCAAAGTAAAAATCGACTTAATCCGCCGCTTTCGTGTGCAGGCCTCGCATCGCGCGTCGTGCGTGGTTCGCTGTTCGCATTCGCCGAGTTTTACAGTGTATTTCTCGTTTCTTCGCGCTGCGGGAGCCGCTGGAGCTGCGAAACGACTCCAAATTTCTCTCGGAAAAAATTGCTCAACCCTCGGAAAAAATTGCTGGCATCGGCATGCTGTCGCACTAGGCAATAATTGCCGAGCGGGATATTGATAAAGGCAACGGAAATTTTACGTATGTGGCGCGTTGAGCTTTGTCGCATTTGCGCCCAATTGACGCCATCAAGGACTTAAGGGAAGCCCGCCATGCGCTACGATGATTTCCGCCGCAGCGACGACATCGAGGATCGTCGCGACGAAGGCGGCGGCGGGTTTGGCGGCGGCGGAGGCGGCGGGTTTGGCCTGCCCATGGGCGGCGGCGGGCTCGGCATCGGCACCATCATCGTGCTCGGCCTGATCGGCTACGCCTTCGGCATCGATCCGCGCATCCTGATCGGCGGCGCCGAGATCCTCACCGGCGGCGGCCAGGCGCCGAGCTACCAGACCGATCGCCAGTCGACGTCGGCCAAGCGCGGCGCGCCGACCGACGAGATGGGCAGCATGATCTCCGGCATCCTCGGCGAGATCGACGACCGCTGGAGCGAGATCTTCCAGGCCAGCGGCCAGTCCTACACCGGTCCGAAGATCGTGCTGTTCCGCAACGCCACCAATGGCGGCCGCTGCGGCATGGCGCAGTCGGCGATGGGCCCCTTCTACTGTCCGCCGGATCGCACCATCTTCCTCGACACCGGCTTCTTCCGCGAGGTCGAGACGCGCTTCCGCGGCTGCTCCGGCAAGTCGGCCTGCAATTTCACCACCGCCTACATCATCGCGCATGAAGCCGGCCACCACATCCAGAACCTGCTCGGCATCATTCCGCGCGTGACGCGGCTTCAGCAGCAGGCCGGCAGCAAGGCCGAGGCCAACGCGCTCCAGGTCAAGGTGGAGTTGCAGGCGGACTGTCTGTCCGGCGTCTGGGTCAACCGCGAGGCGAAGAAGCGTCCGAACTTCCTGGAAGCCGGCGACATCGACGCCGCGCTGACCACGGCCAGTGCGATCGGCGACGACACGCTCCAGCGTCAGGCCACCGGACGCGTCGTGCCCGATTCCTTCACCCATGGCTCGGCCGCGCAGCGCAAGCAATGGTTCATGACCGGCTACCAGCAGGGCACGGTCCAGGCCTGCAACACGTTCGGCGGCGGGTCGTAGTACACTGGACTTCGTGCCCCGGACGTAGCGCAGCACGAACTATGATGCCCAATTGCGCATCCGGGAATGCAGGAGTAGTGGCGTCATCCTGAGGTGCTCGCCTCTTCGGCGAGCCTCGAAGGATGGCGAGCTCCCGGCCCATCCTTCGAGGTGCGCCCTTGCGGTGCGCTTGCGCCGCAAGAGCGCGCACCTCCCGAGCGAACGCAAATGCGTTCGTCCGGGGATGACGGCGGTGGCCGGGGAAACAGGAGTGAAGTCGTGGCCTCGATCGACGAAGCAAAACAGTTCATCCCGCTCAACATCGCGGTGCTGACCGTCTCCGACACGCGCGCGCTCGCCGACGACAAGTCCGGCCAGACGCTGGCCGACCGCCTCACCGGCGCGGGCCATCATCTTGCCGCGCGCGAGATCGTCACCGACGACGTCGAGGCGATCCGCGCCGTCATCCGCCGCTGGATTGCGGATAGCGGCGTCGACGTCGTCATCACCACCGGCGGCACCGGCTTCACCGGGCGCGACGTCACGCCGGAGGCGATCGAGCCCTTGTTCGAGAAACGCATGGACGGTTTCTCGATCGCATTCCACATGCTGAGCCACGCCAAGATCGGCACCTCGACGATCCAGAGCCGCGCCACCGCGGGCGTTGCCGGGGCAACCTACATCTTCTGCCTGCCCGGCTCTCCCGGCGCCTGCCGCGACGGCTGGGACGGCATTCTCGCCGCTCAGCTCGACTACCGCACGCGCCCCTGCAATTTCGTCGAGATCATGCCGCGCCTCGACGAGCATCTGCGCCGGCCGAAGGCGCAAGGCGCGACTGCGTAGTTGCCGGCGTTGACGCTTTCTTCCCTTCTCCCCCTTGTGGGAGAAGGTGGCGCGAAGCGCCGGATGAGGGGTTCCCTCCGCGGAGACCTGTGCTCGCGGAGACATACCCCTCACCCAACTGAGCCCGCGTCTACCGGCGTCGCTGCCCTCTCCCACAAGGGGCGAGGGCATCGCGATGCGCATCTCGCTCTTTGCGACACTCGTTCTCGACTAGAATTTGTTGGTCAGCGAACTCCACACCATCAGCCACATCTGCCGGCACGCCTCCGCGTGCAGGCGTCGCGCCCGGCGCTTGTAGAGATCGACGAGCTCTCCGGTGATGCGGTGCGCGGATTGGTGCCGCTGGTGCATCAGAGATCGCGCTCCCAGGTTTCGCCGACGAGGTTCTGGCCGAAGCTGCGGTGCGGCTCGGTGGCGACCAGCTTGAAGCCGGCATCCTGATAGATTTTTCGCGCGGCTGTGAGATTGCTCTGCGTCCACAGTGTCATCCGCCGATAGCCGCAGGCCCGTGCGAACGAGACGCATTCGGCGACCAGCCGCTGGCCGAGACCCTGTCCGCGTGCGGCGGGGTCGAGCAGCAGCAGCCGCAGCTTGGCGACGTCGTCGCTGGCCTTCACCAGGAACACCGAGCCGACCGGGCGGCCCTCGATGTCGGCGATCCAGCAGCGCTCGCGCGAGGCATCGTAGGAGGTCATGTATTTGGCGACGATCTCGGCCACCAGCGCCTCGAAGCCGGAATCGAAGCCGTATTCGCCGGCATAGAGCGCGCCGTGGCTCTGCACCACCCAGCCCATGTCGCCGGGGCGGGGATCGCGCAGGATCGCGCGCGGCGCCGGCGCGCGCGGCAAAGCGAGCAGCCGCTCGATCGTCTCCATCGCTCCGGTGAGCCGCCTGCGCTCCTCGTCCGGCAGCGGCCGCAGCATCGCGGCGACGTCCTCCTGGGACGAGCGCTCCAGCTTGGCGAAGGCCTGGCGGCCCTTTGCGGTCAGGCTGAGCTGAACCTGCCGGCGGTCGCTGGCAAGCGGCTTGCGCGCGATCAGGCCGCTCTCGTCGAAATTCTGCACGATGCGGCTGAGATAGCCGGCGTCGAGCCCGAGCGCGATGCCGATCTCCTTGGCCGATTGCTCGCCTCCATGGGCGAGCTCGTAGAGCACGCGGGCCTCGCTCAGCGAGAACGGGCTCTTCAGGAGCTGCTGGTCGAGAACGCCGAGCTTGTGGGTGTAGAAGCGGTTGAAGGCGCGGACCGCCTGAACCTGGTCGTCGGCGACCTGTCCGGCCGCAGCGCTTGATGACGACGAGCTTGATGGCAGAGGGCTTGACGGCATGGGTCACCTCAATATTTGCCATTGTCAAACAATTATTTGACGTTGGCAAGTATCAAGGGCGAGTCTAAAAAGTGACTTCAGCCGACCATGACGATCCGGCTGCGCAGCATGGTTCGGGACGAGCGGCCGAGCCGGCGCAGCAGCCGCGCCTCGGAGCGGCGGGCCTGGGGCGGGTAGCCGCCGATCCGGTCGTAATGGTCACGCGCGATCAAAAGTCCCTGATCGCCGAGCGGGCCGACCAGCTTGCGGGCCACGGCGCGGAGCATGTCGCGGAATCCGGTGTCGGCGTAGGGCGAGCGGGCGTAGCGGAACACCGCCGCGCGGTCCCGGCCGCTGCTCGCGACGGCCTGGATGAATTGGGTGGTCTCCTCGATCCAGCCGGTTTCCAGCACCGCGCCTGCGGGCAGGAACATCAGCCAGGCCGACCGGGCCTGGAGCGCACCGGCGGCCAGCGCCGCGCCCTGCGAGGATCCCTCGAAGCCGATGAAACGGCAGCCGGCGACGTCGGCCACGCGCTCGATGACGCCGTTGCGGGTGCCGTCGACCAGGAGCACTTCCCGGACGATGCCCGCGGCGGCGCCGGGGACCAGCGCGGCCAGAGTTGCGACCGCCGTCTGCTCGACGCCCTCGGTCGGAATGATGACGCTCAGCATGGTTGAGGCTTCGATGTCCGCACTTCGGGAGAAGCGTAACTTGTTATGATGTTGTCATAAACACGCGGCAATGCCGAGTGCAACTTTTCGGCGGGGGCTCCGCCGTTCGATGGTAAACTGCCAGAGCCATCGCATCCAAAGATGTCCCGCGCGGGATGGCAATGTTGCTGAATATTTCGGCGCAGCTTTGTCTTGACCGTATTAACCCGGAGTTTCGTTCCGATCTTGCGCGCCACGCAGGCGGATCGCAATCCTACGAGAGGAGGATGCGAGCGGAACGACGCCCGGGAACGGGAAAAGCAGGCAATCCATTGTGCTGAAGAGGGCTTCGTATGACTGCCGATCAACTTGCTGTTAGCGCGCCGTCGACATCTCCCAGGCCGGCCGCCGCGCCGACCTTGCGGATCCGGGCGCTGATGCTGGGCGACCGCATCAATGCTTCGGGCCTCGAGCTCGGCGCGCTGGTGTCGTCGACGCCGGCCGCCTTCCGCGTCCATGCCGGCCTTGCCGTGATCTTCCGCTACGGCGTCGTGGTGCTGATCGGCCTGTTGCCTTCGGAGGAGAAGGTGCTGATCGACAGCCTGAAGCCGCGCGTGATCGGCGAGCTCAGCCCCTATGAGGAAGAGACCGCGCAGGCGCAGCTCTGCAACGACGAGAACGCCGAGGTGATCCAGCCGGGCGGGCCGATCTGCCTCGCCAAATTCTCCGACGACCGGTTGCTTCTGGTTGCCGACGCGCTCGCCAAGAGCACGTCGCTGGCGCGCGACGAACGGCGTGTCGCGGCCGTGTTCGACGTCATCGAGCCGTTCGCGCGCGAGCTCGCCGAGCGCGGCCGCACGCCGCGCCGGCGCAGGGCCATTCTGCAACTGATCGGCAACGCGCTGCTGGTGCAGCAGCGCGTCGCCGGCCGCGTCGCCGTCGCCGAGAAGCCCGACGTGCTCTGGGAGAAGCCCGAGCTCGACCGGCTCTATGCCCGCCTCGAAGACGAGTACGAATTGAAGGAGCGCCTCGACACGCTCGAGCGCAAGCTCACCGCCGTGTCCGAGACGGCCAATGCGCTGACAGACATCATCGACACCGAGCGCTCGTTGCGTCTCGAGATCGCCGTGGTGGTGCTGATCCTGATCGAGGTCGCGATCGGGTGTATCCAGATCTTCGCCGGCATTCACTGAGCCGCGGCGGCGCGTGCCGGCGGATCGAGGTCGCCGGCCTGCGATTGCCATTTCGCGATCTCGGCGAGTTCGGCGTCGGGGCGCGTCTCCACCGTGCGGCAGCGTCCGAGATAGAGTTGTCCCGCATCGCCCTCGATCGTGATCCAGTCGCCCTCCGACAATGTCGCGTCGGCAAGCTGGGCCTGCCGCGAGACAGGATCGATCTTCAGCGCGTGACAGCCGACCACGCAGGGCTTGCCCATCTGCCGCGCCACCAGCGCCGCATGCGAGGTCCGCGCGCCGACCGCCGTGACGATGCCGGCCGCCACCGCGAAGCCTGCGACGTCCGCGGTGCTGGTGTCGGGACGCAGCAGGATGACCGGATCGCCTGTGGCCGACAGGCGCTGGGCGCTTTCGGCGTCGAAGACCGCGCGGCCGACGCCGATGCCCCCGGACGCGCCGATGCCGATCGCCGCCGGCTCGCCCGCGCAGACCAGTGCGGTCGCGGCGAGCGAGGCGAGGTCGATCCCGGCGATCCGCTCCAGCGCCTCGTCCTGCGTGATCAGCCCCTCATGCACGAGGTCGATCGCGATCCTGACCGCCGCACGCGGCGTTCGCTTGGCCGCGCGCGTCTGGAGGATCCACAGCCTGCCATCTTCGACGGTGAACTCGACGTCCTGCACGTCGCAAAATTCACGCTCGAGCCGCTTCAGGATATCGCCAAGCTCGGCTTCGGTCCGCGGCAGTGCGCGCACGATCGCATCCTCGGCGTCGGGGGAGCGGCGCCCGGACACGACGTCCTCGCCCTGCGCATCGAGCACGAGATCGATCATCGGGCGCGGTGCGCCGGTCGAAGGATCGCGCGAGAAGGCCACCCCGGCACCCGATGCCAGCCCGCCATTGCCGAACACCATCGCCTGCACCGTGACGGCGGTGCCCTGGAGCCCTTCGAGTTGCTGGAGTTTCCGATAGGTCTTCGCCCGCTCGCTCGTCCAGGACCGGTAGACGGCTTGCGCCGCGGCCTCGAGCTGCGCGACCGCATCCTCGAGCCACCCATCGGCGTGATCCTCGACCAGCGCCTGTTCGTCGCCGGCAAGCCGCTCCAGCGCTTCGCTGTCGAGCGCACGATCGTTCTCGGCACCTTCGGCCTCGACCAGTTCCGAGATGCGGGCCGCGAATGCGGCGGCGTCCAGCCCGAGCACCGTCTCGCCAAAACTCTCCAGGAAGCGCCGCCGGCAGTCCCAGGCGAGCCGCGGCCGGCCGGTCGCACGGATCAGGCCGTGCACGGCATCCGACGTGCAGCCGACATTGAGCACGGTGTCGAGCATGCCCGGCATCGATCGGGCGGCGCCCGAGCGCACCGAGACCAGCAGCGGCAGCCGCCGGTCGCCGAACCGCCTTCCGGTCGCGCTCTCCAGGAAGGCAATTCCTTCCTTGAGCCCGTCGCTCAGATGACGCTCCGCATGCGCGTGCCCCGCGATGATGTCGGCGCAGAGCTTGACCGGCAGCACGAAAGCCGGCGGCACCGGCAGGCCCAGCGCCGCCATCCGGGCGAGGTTGGCGGCCTTGGCGCCGATCTCCTCGGCGGGACGCAATTCGGTCGCCTCGGCGCCGATACGCACGATATGCATGGTGCTTCCCCCTAGGCTGCGAGATCGATCATGATGTGCCGGCGCAACAGATGCCCGAAGCCGGCGAAACGGTCGGTGGCGCGCTCGATGGCGCGGGCAAGCTCGAGCACCGAGAGCGAGGTCGCGACGTCGAAGCCGCCGCCGAAGACCAGCGCGGTCGTCGCACGCTCGTGGCCGTCCGCGGCATGTTCGGCATCGATCAGGCGGCTCACGGCGGACAGCGCATCCTCGGAATCGGCGCGCCGCCCTTCCGGCACGTCGGTGGCCGCGGCGACGCCGCTGGCCGCGACCTCGGTCGCGGTCATCGCCACCACACAGAGTTCGGCGAGTGCGGTCAGCAGCGACGGATCGGTTCGCTCCGGCATCAGCGAGGCGATGAAGGCCGCCTGCTCCAGTTCGTCGACGGCCTCTTCGGCGCGATCGATCAACTGGGCGATCGTTGGCCGGGCGTTGAGCCGGTCGACTTCCTTGCGCGTTTCGAGCGCAATGCGATCGGCCTTCTGTTCGATCGCGCCGCAGCGTACCGCCAGCAGCTTGCGATCGGCCGGCTGGCCGGCCCGAAGCGTTGCAATATGGCGGGAGATCGCCGCAACGAGATCATGGGCAAGCCCGATCTGGCGCAGCACCGCGGCGAGCAGGGTGCCGTCAACGCGCTCCAGATGCCGCACCAGGTCGGCTTCGATCTGGTCGCGGACCGTCCTGACGGAGCGACCTGCGAGCAGCGCCTCGGTGGAGGCGCGCAGTGCCGCCTTCAGAAAATCGATCGCGGCGGCGCGGCCGAGCGCCTGGTCGAGCCGCTCGCCGAAGCCGATGCGCGCGGGGGCGGCGTTGCGCACCGCCGACCCCAACAGCTCGTTGCCGCCGAGCTCGAGAAAGCCGCGATGGCCGATCCGCTGTCGCGCCGCCCATTCCAGGATTCGTGTGGCGTCGTCCTTGGCAACCCAGGTCCGCAGCAGCTTGCGCGCCTTGTTCCAGTCGATCAGGAACACCAGCGCGGCGCCCACGGCCGCGAGGAATTCGTTGCGATCCGCGGCGTGAGCCGGCTGATACTGGCCGGTGACGAGATAGAATGAATTGTCTTCGCCGAGGCCCGCGGCGGTGTGACGGTCGAGCCCGCTCCAACTCGCCTCGAACTTGTCGAACAGCGAGATGAAGAATTTTGCCCGCGCCAGGTGTACGTCGGTGTAGGTGACAGTGACCGCGTTCTTCTTGACCGCGATCACCACCACATGGGCGTCCGTGGTGCCGATGTCGTTCTGGATCAGCAGCCGGCCGCCCGAGCGGGTCGCCATGGTGTCGAGACCGGGGTGGTTGAACTTCAGCCTTCGCGTCTGGTTCAGGCCTTTCATGAAGGCCTCCACCGCGCCGCGATCTTCGCCGTGCAGGCCGAACACATGGGCACCGTCGAGCGTTTCCTCCGAACAGTTCACCGCAAGCTTGTTCAGCGCCTTGTGCAGATCCATCACCAGCCGATGGAGGCTGTCGCCGGCCGTCTCGGCAACGCCGGTCAGGCGCGCAATGCGGGAAAGATCGATTTCGTTGGTGGCATCGAGCAGACCCGCGCTTCGGACGGCCGTCAGCCGCGCGTTCGCCTTGTCGCCGTCCGACGGCGCGCCGGCGCTGACGGCGCGGATCATGGCCGCAGCGTCGTCCTGGATCTCCTTCATCAGCTTGGCGAGGTTCGGCGCCGCGAGCCGGGACGGTCCGACCAGATGGGCGCCGCCGATCAGCGTTGCGATCGCGGCTGGTGCAATGCCGGCGGCGTGACTCTCGACCGCAAGCTCGCTGGCGGGACGATCGGGATCTTGCGCATGCCGAGCCGCCGCCTGGAGCGCACTCATCCGCACCTTGATGCGGTCATTGGCGGCAAGCCCTTCCGCCACCAGCGCGGGCAACAGGATGTCGCCCTGTCCGAGTTCTTCGATGATCTGGGTTTTCATGGTCTGTCCGCGCAACGGTTGATGCCGTCCTTATGCCGCGAAGTTGCGACGGCCTCATTGCGACAGATCATTCATAAAACCGTCACGCAGCGTGTCGTTCGCGCAGAAGCGCGGCGCAATGGCGCGCGATCGCGATCTCTTCGTTGGTGGGAATGATGAAAATATCGACCGCACTGTCGCCGGTGCCGATCCGCTCGCGTCCCTCGCTATTCGCCGCTGCATCGATGCGCACGCCGAGCCAGGCGAGACGCTCGCCGATCGCGCTGCGGATCTCGCTGGCATGCTCGCCGATGCCGCCAGTGAAGACCAGACAGTCCAGCCCCTGAAGCGTGGTCGCCATCATCGCGATCTCCTGCGCCGCACGGAAGGTGAAGAGATCGATCGCGTCCCGTGCCGCAGCCTCGCGGCTCGCAAGCAGCGTGCGCATGTCCGCGGACATGCCGGAGACGCCGAGCAGGCCCGACTCGTGATAGAGCAGGTGCTGGACGTCTTCGACCGACATCCCCTCGTGCTGCTGCAGATAGAGCAGCACGCCGGGGTCGATCGTGCCGCTTCGCGTCCCCATCACGAGGCCGTCGAGCGGCGTCAGTCCCATCGTGGTGTCGACGCTGCGGCCGTTGCGGAGTGCGCAGAGACTTGCGCCATTGCCGAGATGCGCGATGACGGTGCGCTTCGCAACGAGCTGCGGCGCGATTCCGGCGAGGCGGCCCGCGACATATTCGAACGACAGCCCGTGAAAGCCGTAGCGCCTGACGCCGCGCTCTTCATAGCGCCTCGGAATCGCAAAGCGGCTCGCAGGCGGTGCAAGTCCGTGATGGAAGGCGGTGTCGAAGCAGGCGATCTGGGTCAGCGCGCGACGGATCGCGGAGAGGGTGCGGACCGGCGCGAGGCAGCGCGGCTGGTGCAGCGGCGCCAGCGGCGTCAGGGCCTCCAGCTTCGCGGTGATATCGTCCGTCAATTCGACCGGGCCTGAATGATCCGGCCCGCCGTGGACGATACGGTGGCCAACTGCGCGCAAGCTGTCTTGGCCGAACCGGTCGTCGATGAAGGCGAGCGCGTCGGCGAACAGGTGGCCGCCGTCGGCATCGGCCTCGTCCCGCCGCTTCTCGAACAGGTCTTCGCCCGCGGGGCCTTTCACGACGAGCCGGGGCCTGGCCTCGTGCTCGTCGAGCAGGCCCTTGCAGAGCAGCGCAGGCTCGGCCGCCGAGATCTCGAACAGGCCGAACTTGATGCTCGACGAGCCCGAGTTGAGGACGAGAACCGCCTCTGGCGCCGGCATGGCGTCAGCCCGGCTTGCCCGGCCAGACCCAGTCGCGGATCTCGGGCATGTCCTCGCCGTGTTCGCGTACGTAACGTGAGTGCTCGAGCAGCTTGTCGCGGAGCTGCTGCTTCACCTGCGCGGCCCTGGTCGCAAGACCCGGCACGCGTTCGATCGCCTCGATCGCGAGGTGGTAGCGGTCGAGCTCGTTGAGCACGACCATGTCGAACGGCGTCGTCGTGGTGCCTTCCTCGGCGAAGCCGCGCACATGCAGGCCGGCATGGTTGGTGCGGTTATAGGTCAGCCGGTGGATCAGATGGGGATAGCCGTGATAGGCGAAGATCACCGGCTTGTCGCGCGTGAACAGGCTGTCGAAGTCGCGGTCGGACAGGCCGTGCGGATGCTGGTCCTGCGGCTGCAGCGTCATCAGGTCGACGACGTTGACGACGCGGATATTCAGATCCGGCAGCGCCTTGCGCAGCAGGTCGACGGCGGCAAGCGTCTCCAATGTCGGCACGTCGCCGGCACAGGCCATCACCACATCGGGCTCGCCACCCGCGTCTTCCGTGCCCGCCCAGGTCCAGATGCCGATGCCGACATCGCAATGCGTGGCGGCGTCCTGCATCGACAGCCATTGCGGCGCCGGCTGCTTGCCGGCGACGATCACGTTGATGCGGTTGTACGTCCGCAGGCAATGGTCGGCGATCCACAGCAGCGTGTTGGCATCGGGCGGGAAGTAGATGCGAACGATGTCGGCCTTCTTGTTGGCGACGAGGTCGACGAAGCCGGGGTCCTGATGACTGAAGCCGTTATGGTCCTGGCGCCAGACATGCGAGGTCAACAGATAATTGAGCGAGGCGATCGGCCGCCGCCACGGCAGATGCCGCGTCACCTTCAGCCATTTGGCGTGCTGGTTGAACATGGAATCCACGATGTGGATGAAGGCCTCGTAGCAGGAGAAGAAGCCGTGGCGTCCGGTGAGCAGATAGCCCTCCAACCAGCCCTGGCAGAGATGCTCGCTCAACACCTCCATCACGCGGCCGTCCTGCGCAAGATGCACGTCGTAAGGCTCGATCGGCTCCATCCAGACACGTTCGGTCGTCTCGAACACCGCATCTAGCCGATTTGATGCCGTCTCGTCCGGGCCCATGATGCGGAAATTGCGCTCTTGCGCGTTGAGGCGAATGACGTCGCGCAAAAATCTGCCGAGCTCGCGCGTCGCTTCTCCCGTGACGGCGCCGGGCTGCGGCACTTCGACGGCAAAGCTGCGGAAGTCCGGCAGCTTCAGCTCCTTCTTCAGCAACCCGCCATTGGCATGCGGATTGGCGCCCATGCGGCGATTGCCCTCGGGTGCCAGCGCCTGGAGCTCGGGGACGAGCGCGCCGCTCGCGTCGAACAGTTTCTCCGGCTCGTAGCTGCGCATCCAGTCTTCGAGCACCTTCAGATGCGCAGGGTTCTCGCGGCAGCTTGCGACCGGCACCTGATGCGCGCGCCAAAAACCTTCGACCTTCTTGCCGTCGACTTCCTTCGGACCGGTCCAGCCCTTCGGGCTGCGCAGCACGATCATCGGCCAGCGTGGCCGCTCGATATTTTTGCGCCCGTCGCGGGCGTGCTGCTGGATCGAGCGGATGCTGGCGAATGCGACGTCGAGCGCATCCGCCATGATCCGGTGCATCAATTTGGGATCGTCGCCCTCGACGAACAGGGGCTCGTGGCCGAACCCGCGGAAGAGATCGCGGATCTCGCTGTCAGACATTCGTCCGAGCACGGTCGGGTTGGCAATCTTGTAGCCGTTCAGGTGCAGGATCGGCAGCACCGCGCCGTCATGCGCCGGGTTCAGGAACTTGTTGGAGTGCCAGGACGCCGCGAGCGGGCCGGTTTCGGCCTCGCCGTCGCCGACGACGCAGGCGACGACCAGGTCGGGATTGTCGAGCGCCGCGCCATAGGCGTGCACCAGCGCGTAGCCGAGCTCGCCGCCTTCGTGGATCGAGCCGGGCGTCTCCGGCGCGGCGTGGCTCGGGATGCCGCCGGGGAAGGAGAACTGCCGGAATAGCTTGCGCAATCCGTCCGCATCGCGCGCGATGTTAGGATAGATCTCGCTGTAGCTGCCTTCGAGATAAGTGTTGGCGACCATGCCCGGGCCGCCATGGCCGGGACCACAGACATAGAGCACGTTGAGGTCCAGCGCTCGGATGACGCGGTTGAGATGGGCGTAGATGAAGTTCAAGCCGGGCGTCGTGCCCCAATGGCCGAGCAAACGCGGCTTGATGTGCTCGGCCCGCAGCGGTTCGCGCAGCAGGGGGTTGTCGAGCAGGTAGATCTGCCCGACGGAGAGGTAGTTGGCGGCGCGCCAGTAGCGATCAAGGAGATCGAGGTCGCTGCTCGCGGCGGCCGATTGTTGTTGATTTGTCATGTTCCTGCCGACCTTCACCCGGGATCGTCACCAACCGAGTTCCGGCGCGATCGATCCTTCGCGGCATCAAACGAGATCGTGGTGACGGCGATGTTGCGTGAGGTCAAAGGCAGGCGCCCGAAGTTTGGGCGCCTCTACTGTGCATGGGGTTGTTTTCACGTTTTTTGTTCTTGTTCTTGATTTGTTCCTTTGGCGTGCTATCTTGGCTTCATGAGTCCAGCATCCTCTCATGCTCTCAAGCACCCGCCGGTCACGGCGCCCTCCGAGCCGGCGGGTGCGCCTTCTGATTTCCCCGAGCTCGCTGTCGCCATCGACAAGCAGCGCAGGCGGGGGCGGGGCGCGCAGTCCAACGCCAGCGGCCGCTATGAGGCCGAGGCGCGCGTCGCCTTCGACGACGGCTGGCAGAGCCTGGAAGAGCTGCCGCCGTTCAAGACCACGGTCGCGGTCGACACCTCGCGCAAGGTGATCACCCGCAACGATTCGCCCGATATCGGCTTCGACCGCTCGATCAACCCCTATCGCGGCTGCGAGCACGGCTGCGTCTACTGCTTCGCGCGGCCGACCCATGCCTATCTCGGCCTGTCGCCCGGGCTCGACTTCGAGTCAAAACTGTTCGTCAAGCCGGAGGCCCCGGCGCTGCTCGAGAAGGAGCTCGCAGCAGCAGGCTATGAGCCGCGGATGATCGCGATCGGCACCAACACCGATCCCTATCAGCCGATCGAGCGCGAGCGCAAAATCATGCGCGGCATCCTGGAGGTGCTGGAGCGCGCTGGTCATCCCGTCGGCATCGTCACCAAATCGGCGCTGGTGGCGCGTGACATCGACATTCTCTCGCGCATGGCCAAGCGCAACCTCGCCAAGGTCGCGATCTCGGTGACTTCGCTCGATCCAAAGCTGGCGCGCACCATGGAGCCGCGGGCCTCGACGCCGCCGAAGCGGTTGGAGGCGCTGAAGCAGCTCTCCGATGCCGGCATTCCCACCACCGTGATGGTCGCGCCAGTGATTCCCGCGCTGAACGATTCCGAGATCGAGCGAATTCTCGATGCGGCCGCCCATGCCGGCGTCAAGGAAGCCTCCTACGTGCTGCTGCGGCTGCCGCTGGAGGTGCGCGACCTCTTCCGCGAATGGCTGATGGCGAACTATCCGGACCGCTATCGCCACGTCTTCACGTTGATCCGCGACATGCGCGGCGGCCGCGACTACGACGCGAAATGGGGCGAGCGCATGAAGGGCACCGGCCCGATGGCCTGGACCATCGGCCGCCGCTTCGAGATCGCCTGCGACAGGCTGGGGCTCAACAAGCGTCGCGCAAAACTGACGATGGATCACTTCGCGCGGCCGAAGCGGAACGGCGATCAGCTCAGCCTGTTCTAGGAGCCGAGGCGAACGAGGTGTGTCATGAGTAAGGAACTGCCGCCCCCGGTGCCGCGGCTCACGGTCATCACGCTGGGTGTGAGCGACATCCGCGCCAGCATCGCGTTCTATGATACCCTCGGCTTTTCGCGCCGGCTGAAGGCGACCGGCGAGGCCGTCGCCTTCTACGATACCGGCGGTCCGGTGCTCGCCCTGTTTCACTGGGGCCAGCTCGCGGCCGACGCGGTCTTGCCGGATAAGCCCAGGCCGACGAATTTCCGCGGCATCACGCTCGCCTGGAACTGCGCCACGCGCGAGGAGGTCGATGCGGTGCTGGCCTTCGCTGTCGACAAGGGCGCCGCGCTGCTGAAAGCGGCGCACGAGACCGACTATGGCGGTTATTCCGGCTATTTCGCCGACCCCGACGGCCATCCCTGGGAGGTCGTGGTCGCGCCGGGCATCGAGGTCGGTGAGGACCGGCGGGTGCATCTGGCCGAGTAGGCGGCTCGCCTGAATAACGGGAATTGCGAGGGGTTCCCGGTTGCGCAAGCAGGGCCGCTTGCGCACGATCCCCGCCATGATTCGGGATAAATCCGCCAAAAGACCGGCCAAGGACGCGCCAAAGAAGGCTGCTGTAAAGGAGGCCGCGCCCGTCAAGGCGAGCTTCCGCCGCGAGCGCGCGCTGATCAAGCGCGGCATCTGGCCGGTTGCGGGCTGCGACGAGGCCGGCCGCGGGCCGCTCGCAGGTCCCGTGGTGGCGGCCGCAGTGATTCTCGACCCCGACCGCATTCCCCGTGGCATCGACGATTCCAAGCGCCTGACGGCGGAGCAGCGCGAAAAGCTGTTCGACAAGATCTGCGC
This sequence comes from Bradyrhizobium diazoefficiens USDA 110, assembly GCF_000011365.1. Classification (GTDB taxonomy): domain Bacteria; phylum Pseudomonadota; class Alphaproteobacteria; order Rhizobiales; family Xanthobacteraceae; genus Bradyrhizobium; species Bradyrhizobium diazoefficiens. The sequence continues at coordinate 2,754,336 of NC_004463.1, forward strand.
CACCGCGCAGGTCTCGGTCGCGGTCGCCTCGCCCGCGCGGATCGACCGCGACAACATCCTGCGCGCCTCGCTGTGGGCGCTGAAGCGCGCCGTGGTGGCGCTGCCCGAGGCGCCCCGCCACGTCTTCGTCGACGGCCGCGACCGGCTCGATACGGCATGCGACTGCGAGGCCGTGATCGGCGGCGACGGCATCGTCCTGTCGATCGCGGCGGCGTCCATTGTCGCCAAGGTGACGCGCGACCGGCTGATGTGCGCGCTGGCGCAGGACTGCCCGGGCTATGGCTTCGAGCAGCACAAGGGCTACGGCGTCCCCGAGCATCTCGACGCGCTGAACCGCCTCGGCCCGACCGTCCACCACCGCAGCTTCTTCGCCCCCGTCGCCGCCGCCCGCGCCAAGCACATGCCCTGGACAGTCGAGCCGGTGCGCGACTTGTTCGCGGCGACCGAGGTCGAGGTGCAGCTGGAAGCAAGCGTTGAGATCGACGCGTCGGCGAATCTCTAGGGTTTAGTCCCGCAACCTCCACATCGTCATGGCCGGGCCTAGCCGTCCGAAGAATGGCGTCGCTTCCGCTCGCCTATGTCTCGGCCATCCACGTCTTTGCCGAGGTACGAAGAACGTGGATGCCCGGGACAAGCCCGGGCATGACGAGCAGACGGTCGTTGCCACAACGCGTAGCGCCCTTTATCAAAACACTCGTGAGCGAATAGGGCCGGCTGGACGGGTTGGCTGCATCTTTCGGGCGTTGCATGCGGTTTACCTCCCTGGTCATCGAGCTCATTCGCGCCCGGCCGCGGCTGATCGTGTGGATCGTCGTGCTGCTCCAGGCCGCGATGTGGCTGTTCGTGGCGCTGGCGTTCTATCGCAGCCCGCCCGGCACCCTTGCGACCCTCCTGGCCTTCGGCAGGGAATACCAGGTCGGCACCGATCTCGGCCCGCCGCTGCCGGTCTGGCTCGCCGACATCGCCTATCGCGCCGCGGGCGGCCACATGTTCGGCGTCTATGTGCTGGCCGAGGTCTGCGAGATCGCGACCTTCATCGCGCTCTATCATCTCTCCCGCGCCGTGGTCGGCTCGCAGCAGGCGGTGCTGGCCGTGCTGCTGACGATGACGGTGCTGGCCTTCTCCTCGCCCGCGCTCGATTTCGGCCCGCTGGTGCTGGCGCGACCGCTGTGGGCGCTGCTGCTGCTGCATTCCTGGCAGATCATCGGCCAGCGCCGCGGCAACGCCTGGTTCGCCTGGTCGATCGAGGCCGGGCTCTTGCTGCTGACGACGCCCGCGGCGGTCTTCCTGCTCCTGCTGCTCGTCGTCTTCGCGTTTGCGACCGCCGGCGGCCGCCGCACGCTGCTCGCGCTCGACCCGCTGTTCGCGCTGATCGTCGTCGCCGTGCTCGCGCTGCCCTATGCCGTCTGGCTGATGCGCGCCGAGACGCTGGTCCTGCCGGCCCTGCCTGCGGTCGCCGAGCTGAGCACCCGCGCGATCCACGCGGCCTGGCTGCTCGGCGGGCTCGTGCTTGGCGCGGCGGCGATCCCGGCGCTGACTTTCCTCAACACCGGCCTGTTCCTCGCCAAGGGCGAGGAGGCGCCGATCATCTACCGCCCGCCGGTCGAGCCGCTGGCGCGCAACTTCGTCTATTTCTTCGCGCTGGCGCCGGCGCTCGGTGCGGTGCTGATCTCCGGCCTGTTCGGGCTCGAGTCCGTCGTCGGCGGTGCCGGCGTGGTACTGGTGATGTCGGGGCTCGCCGTGGTGGTGGGTGCCGGCGATCTCATCGCGATGCGCCGCGCGCGGATGCTGCGGACGGTGTGGGCCGCCGCCGTCGTGGCGCCCGCCGCCGGCGTCGTGCTCGCCGTCCTGTTCCTGCCCTGGACCGGCGCCAATGAGATCGCGACCTCGATGCCGGCGCGTGCGATCTCGGATTTTTTCGATGACAGCTTTGCCCGCCGCACCAACCATCGCCTGCGTGCGGTGGCCGGCGAGACCCAGCTTGCGAGCCTGATCGCGCTGCATTCCGGCCGCCCACATCTGTTCATCGATGCCGAGCCCGCGCGCACGCCGTGGATCAATCAGGCCAAGTTCAGCGAGACCGGCGGCGTCGTGGTCTGGCGCGCCGCCGACACCGCGGGCACGCCGCCGCCGGACATCCTCAAGCGCTTTCCCGGCATAGTGCCGGAAGTGCCGCGCGCCTTCGAATGGCTGGTGACCGGCCGCCAGCAGCTGCTGCGCATCGGCTGGGCCATCGTGCGGCCGAAGGGGGCCTAACCCGTCATTCCGGGGCGCGGCAAAGCCGCGAACCCGGAATCCATTCATCCACCAACTCTGCCGCTCGATGGATTCCGGGCTCTCGCTTCGCGAGCCCCGGAATGACGGTGTGTGTGGTTACACCGTGCCTTGCCCCAGCACCTTCGCGATCGCCCGCAGATCCTGCCAGGCCAGCCGCTTGTAGGACGGCGAGCGGAGCAGATAGGCCGGGTGGAAGGTCGGCAGCGCGCGGATGGTGCGCCCAGCGGTCTCGTAGTCGAACCAGCGGCCGCGGGTGCGCATGATGCCTTCGCGCGTTCCGAGCAGCGTCTGCGTCGAGGGATTGCCGAGCGTCACCAGCACGTCGGGGTTCACCAGCTCGATCTGGCGCTGGATGAAGGGCAGGCACACTTGCGTTTCCTGCGGCGTCGGCGTGCGGTTGCCGGGCGGCCGCCACGGAATCACGTTGGCGATGTAGGCCGTGGTGCGGTTGAGGCCTATGGCCCCTATCATCAGATCGAGCAGCTTGCCGCTGCGCCCGACGAAGGGCAGTCCCTCGATGTCCTCGTCGCGGCCCGGCGCCTCGCCGACGAACATGATGCGCGCCTGCGGATTGCCGTCGGCGAACACCAGCCTTGTTGCGGTGTGCTTCAGCGCGCAGCCCTCGAAGCCCTGCATCAGCTCGCGTAGCGCCTCGAGCGTCGGCGCGGTGCGCGCAGCCTCGCGTGCCGAGGCGATCGCGACGTCGGGCGCGGGTGCGGCCTCGCCTCGGATCACCGCAGGCGCGGCGACCGGCCGCGGCGCCTCGACCGGCGCTGCTGCGCGCGGGACCGGCGGCGGGGCGGCGATTTCCGCCAGGCGGTCTATCGGCTCCTCCGTAAGCGCGCAGTCGACACCGGCCTCCAGATAGAAGGCGAGAAGCTCTCGGACGGTGGGGGCGGGTTCGGGGATCATGCGAAAGTCAGACTTTTATATCAGTTTGGGGCGCCATGCATCCCACTGGAACGCATTTCCGTGGTTGTCCTATCCGGAAAAATCGGAAACAAGAGGGCGCAAACGACCGAGGACCGTCTCAAGGGCTGAGATCAGATGAGCACCGAAGAACTTCCCCCGCGCGAATCCATGGAATTCGACGTCGTCATTGTCGGCGCCGGCCCCTCGGGCCTGTCGGCCGCGATCCGGCTGAAGCAGCTCAACGCCGATCTCAACGTCGTCGTGGTGGAGAAGGGCTCCGAGGTCGGCGCGCATATTCTCTCCGGCGCCGTGATCGATCCGGCCGGGCTCGACAAGCTTGTTCCCGACTGGCGCGAGGATTCCGACTGTCCGCTGAAGACGCAGGTGAAGGACGACCGCTTCTACTGGATGACGGGCGGCGGCGCGATCAAGCTGCCGAACTTCATGATGCCGCCCCTGATGGACAACCATCACTGCTACATCGGTTCGCTCGGCAATGTCTGCCGCTGGCTGGCGCGCAAGGCCGAGGCGCTCGGCGTCGAGATCTATCCGGGCTTCGCCGCGGCCGAGGTGCTCTATGACGAGGAGGGCAGGGTCAGGGGTATCGCCACCGGCGACATGGGCATCGGCCGCGACGGCAAGCCGAAGGACTCCTTTACCCGCGGCATGGAATTGCTAGGAAAATACACGCTGTTCGCCGAAGGCGCCCGAGGCAGCCTGACCAAGCAGCTGATTGCGAAGTTCGCGCTCGACGCCAAGAGCGAGCCGGCGAAGTTCGGTATCGGGTTGAAGGAAGTCTGGCAGATCGATCCCGCCAAGCACCAGAAGGGTATGATCCAGCATTCATTCGGCTGGCCGCTCGACCTGAAGACCGGCGGTGGTTCGTTCCTCTATCACTACGACGACAATCTCGTCGCCGTCGGCTTCGTCGTGCATCTGAACTACGACGATCCCTATTTGTCGCCGTTCGACGAGTTCCAGCGCTTCAAGACCCATCCGTCGATCCGCGGCACCTTCGAGGGCGGCAAGCGGCTCGCCTATGGCGCGCGCGCCATCACCGAGGGCGGCTATCAGTCAGTGCCGAAACTGAGCTTCCCCGGCGGCGCGCTGATCGGCTGCGCGGCCGGCTTCGTCAACGTCCCGCGCATCAAGGGCGTGCACAATGCGATGGGCACCGGCATGCTGGCCGCCGAGCATGTCGCAGCAGCGCTTGCGGCCGATCGCGCCAATGACGAGATCGTCGAGTACGAGAACGCGTGGCGTTCCTCCTCCGTGGGCAAGGACCTCTTTCTGGTCCGCAACGTCAAACCGCTGTGGTCGAAGTTCGGCACCGTGCTCGGCGTCGCGCTCGGCGGACTCGACATGTGGTGCAACACGCTGTTCGGCGCCTCGCTGTTCGGTACCCAGTCGCATTCCAAGCCCGATCGCGCGACGCTCGATCCGGCCAAGAGCCACGCGCCGAGGAACTACCCGAAGCCGGACGGCAAGATCTCGTTCGACAAGCTGTCGTCGGTATTCCTGTCCAACACCAATCACGAGGAGGACCAGCCGGTCCATCTCCGGGTTGCCGACATGAACCTCCAGAAGACCTCCGAGCACGACGTGTTCGCCGGTCCCTCGAATCGCTATTGCCCGGCCGGCGTCTACGAGTGGGTCGAGGAGGGTGCGAGCCCGCGCTACCAGATCAACGCCCAGAACTGCGTCCACTGCAAAACCTGCGACGTGAAGGACCCCAACGGCAACATCACCTGGGTTCCCCCGGAGGGCGGCGGCGGTCCGAACTACGAGGCGATGTAAGGGCGGTCCAATCAGCGCGGACCTGGTCACAAAGGGTGATCTGCCGCACGTTCGCGTGAGAACCGGGCCGCGGCCACCTGTCGCGGCCACGATAAGGCCATAGTGGCGGCGTCTTGGGGCGCTCTTGTCCGATTTGGGGCGTTCGGAGGCGATCGCCCGGTCCGAATCCTTGCGGTAAACCGCCAAAAGCGGCATTGTCCGACCTGACGGTTCCGGGTCCCGATGCCACCGGCCGCGTTCGCATGCGAGACGGCTTTCTGCTGCAAACCCAGGCACTACCAACTCAAGGCGAGCCCTGATGCTTTCAAATCGTTTCAACCGCTGGACTGTCGCCGCCATCGCCCTCATGGGCACAGCGATCGCGACGGTCCCCGGCAGGGTCCTGGCGCAGACGCCGGATCATCCGTCCGATACGGCGGCGCAGTTTCCGACCCGGAACGATCTGAAGTCGCTCACGACCTCCGGCAGCTATCTCGCCGCCCGCCACGCCAGCGTCGAGCGCGACGCAACCTCGGCCGCCGCATTCTACCGCTCGGCGCTCCGCACCGATCCGAAGAACAACGAGCTGCTCGACCGTGCCTTCATCTCCTCGGTCGCCGACGGCGACATCGACGAAGCGGTCAAGCTCGCCGAGCGTGTCCTCACCATCGACAAGACCAACCGCGTCGCGCGCCTCGTCGTCGGTGTGCACGATCTCAAGATGAAGAAATACGCGACTGCGCAGACCAACATCAACCAGTCGATCCGCGGCCCCATCACCGATCTCGTCGCCACGCTGCTGTCGGGCTGGGCGGCCTATGGCGCCGGCGATTCCAAGGGTGCTGTCGCCACCATCGACAAGCTCGCCGGTCCGGAATGGTATCCGCTGTTCAAGGATCTCCACGCCGGCATGATCCTCGAACTCGCCGGCAAGGAGAAGGACGCCGGCACGCGCTTCGAGCGCGCCTACAAGCTCGACGATTCCATGCTGCGCGTCACCGAGGCCTATGCGCGCTGGCTGTCGCGCAACAAGGATGCGGCCGCCGCGACCACCGTCTACCAGGCCTTCGACAAGAAGCTCGCCCGCCATCCGCTGATCGTGGAAGGGCTGCGCGACACCAAGGCCGGCAAGAAGCTGCCGCCGCTGGTCGATTCCGCGCAGGCCGGCGCTGCCGAGGCCCTCTACGGCATCGGCGCCACGCTGACCCGCCGCGGCGGCGAGGATCTGGCACTGGTCTATCTCCAGCTCTCGCTCTACCTCCAGCCGACCCATCCGCTGGCGCTGCTCTCGCTCGCCGATCTCTATGAATCGGTGAAGCGGCCGCAGATGGCGATCAAGGTCTATGAGCGCGTGCCGTCGACCTCGCCGCTGAAGCGCAACGCGCAGATCCAGCTCGCCATCGATCTGGATTCCGCCGACCGCACCGATGAGGCGATCAAGATCCTCAAGGGCGTCACGTCAGAGGATTCCAAGGATCTCGAAGCCATCATGGCGCTCGGCAACATCGAGCGCGGCCGCAAGAAGTTCGGCGACTGCGGCGCGACCTATTCGCAGGGCGTCGACGTGCTGCCGGCCGGCAACGACAAGGCCAACAGCGTCTGGTACTATTATCGCGGCATCTGCGAGGAGCGCTCCAAGCAGTGGGCCAAGGCCGAAGCCGACATGAAGAAGGCGCTCGAGCTGCAGCCCGACCAGCCGCATGTCCTCAACTATCTCGGCTATTCCTGGATCGACCAGGGCGTGAACCTCGACGAAGGCATGAAGATGATCAAGCGCGCCGTCGAGCAGCGTCCCGACGACGGCTACATCGTCGACTCGCTCGGCTGGGCTTACTACCGCATCGGCAACTACGAAGAGGCGGTGAAGAACCTCGAGCGCGCGATCGATCTCAAGCCCGAGGATCCCACCATCAACGATCACCTTGGCGATGCCTATTGGCGCGTCGGCCGCACGCTGGAAGCCAAATTCCAGTGGTCGCACGCCCGCGATCTCAAGCCCGAGCCGGATGAGCTTCCGAAGATCGAGGCCAAGATCGCCAACGGCCTCACCGAGGACAATTCGAACTCTTCGGCCGCGCAGGCGGAGAAGAAGAAGGACGACGGCAAGGGCGGCTAAGCTGAGTGAAGTTGGGGGCGTGTCGCCGATGCCGGCGTTGATTGAAGAGGGGCGCGCGAAGGTCAATCTGAGCCTTCGCGTGGTCGGCCGTCGTGCCGACGGCTATCATGATCTCGAAAGCGTGGTGGCGTTTGCCGATTGCGCCGACCGGCTCACGTTGGAGCCGGGCGGCGAGCTGAAGCTCGCCACCACCGGGCCGCTGGCCGCAGCATGCGGCGATACTGCCGACAATCTCGTGTTCAAGGCCGCAAAGCTTCTGGCCGAGGCCGTGCCGAACCTGAAGCTGGGCGCCTTTGCGCTCGACAAGGTGCTGCCCGTCGCGGCCGGCATCGGCGGTGGCTCGGCGGATGCAGCGGCAGCGCTGCGGCTGCTGGCGCGTCTCAACAACCTGTCGCTCGATGATCCCCGCCTCCAGAAGGTCGCGCTCGCGACCGGCGCCGACGTGCCGGTGTGCCTGTATTCGCGCGCCTGCGACATGACCGGCGTCGGCGAGCAGCTGCTGCCGCTCGCGCTGCCGAGCATGCCCTGCGTGATGGTCAATCCGCGCGTGCCGGTCGCGACCAAGGACGTGTTCCAGGCGCTGGGCCTGCGCAACGGCGAGCTGCTGGTCGGCGCCACCTCCGTCATCGGAGCCCCGGCCTGGCCGGAGGAGGGCGCCTCGATTGCCGACTGGGTCGAGGTTCTCGAAACCGTCGCCAACGACCTCGAAGCCCCCGCGATGCGCATCGAACCTGTCATCGGCGAGGTGCTGGAGGCGCTACGCGACTCCGCCGGCGTCAAGCTCGCCCGCATGTCCGGCTCGGGCGCGACCTGCTTTGCGATCTATGGCGCGCCGGCCGAGGCACATGCTGCCGCGGAAAAGATCCGGCGCGATCACCCCGGCTGGTGGGTGCATGCGGGGACGTTGAGCTAATTTAGGTATTTCTCCGACGACACTGCCGTAGGGTGGGCAAAGGCGCGATAGCGCCGTGCCCAACATGCATCCAAGTGACGCGATCGAAGTGGTGGGCACGCTTCGCTTTGCCCACCCTACGGCAGTGGAGCTAACCCGCGCCGTCCTCGGCCAGCCCGAGAAACCGCCGGATCTCACCCAACACCTCCTGCGGCTTGTCATGCTGCAGCCAGTGCCCCGCGCCGGCGATGGTCTCGACACGCGCCTGCGGGAAATAGCGCTCCAGGCCTGCGGCCCTGGCACCCGCCAGAAAGCTTTCGCCGGCATTCAGCAACAGCGTCGGGCAGGCGATGCGCGACCAGAGTTCGACGTGATCGTCCGGCCAGAGCCGGTGCGGCGCAGAGGCGCGCTGGTAGGGATCGAACTTCCAGCTATAGGTGCCGTCCTCGTTCCGTCGCGCGCCGTGCGTTGCAAGATGCAGCGCGAGGTCGCGGGAGAGCCGCCTGTTGTGAAGCACCATCTGCGCTGCGGCATCCGCGAGGGTGGAATAGCGGCGCGGCGTGCGGTCGTGCAGCTTGTCGAGCTGGCCGACCCATTTGCTGATGCGCTCGTGCGCCGGCGGCTTCGGCGCGTCCGGCAACATGGTCACGCCGTCGAGCACGACCAGCTTCGCGACCTGCTCGGGGAACGATCCTGTAAAGATCAGGCTCACCATGCCGCCCATCGAATGGCCGACGAGAGTCACTTGAGGCGCTGCGACGCCGCGGACGAGCTGGGCGAGATCGTACACATATTCCGTCAGCGCGTAGCTGCCGCCCTTGGTCCAGTCGGAATCGCCGTGGCCGCGCAGGTCGGGCGCCAGCACGTGAAAATGCGGTTGCAGCGATCTGGCGATGACGTCCCAGCTGCGGCAATGATCGCGGCCGCCGTGGACCAGGATGAGCGGCGGCGCGCCCTCGTTGCCCCAATCGGCATAATGCAGCCGCAGGCCGTGCGATTCATAGAAGCGGCTTTGCGGGGCGCTAGCCATTTGCCGGCCGCCGCGCCAGCGCGAGCGAGAGTCCGAGGCCCGCGATGAAGACGCCGGAGCCCTGGGTGAGGCGCCGCATCAGGTGCGGCCGTCCGATCAGTTGCGTGCGCGTCGCGGACGCCATCAGCACCACGACGACATCGGCGAGCGTGTTTAGCGTCACCGAGATCGCGCCGAGCACGATGAATTGCAGCGTGGGGTTCGATCCCATGGGATCGAGGAATTGCGGAATGAAGGCGAGGAAGAACGCCGCGGTCTTCGGGTTCAGCGCCTCGACCAGCACGCCGTCGCGGAATGCGCGCCTGTCGCCGACGGGCTCGCTTTCGAGCGACAGTGCGCGGCCGGCGCTACGAAACGTCTTGATGCCGAGCCAGACCAGATAGAGCGCGCCGACGAATTTGACGGCGCCAAACAGCTCGGCGCTGGCGAGAATGATGGCGGAGATGCCGAGACTGCCGGCGACGACATGAACCAGCCCGCCCAGCGCCGTGCCTGCGGTCGAGGCAAAGCCGCTGCCGCGCCCCTCGGACAAGGTCCGCGCCGCCACGTAGAAAATGCCGGGGCCGGGAATGGCGGCAATGAGAGATGCCGCGGCAAGGAACAGCCAGAAATTCGTGTCGGTCATCCTGCTGTCGTAGCGATGCTTGGGGCGATTGCAAGGCCCGTCGTTTAGTCCATCCGGCGGAAGATCACGCAGGCATTCACCCCGCCGAAGCCAAATCCGTTGGAGATGGCGTGCCGCATCGGCATCGGCCGCGCGCTACCTGAGACGATGTCGATGCCATCAGCGCTCGCGTCGGGGTTCTCGAAATTGAGCGTCGGCGGCGCGACCTGATCGCGCAAGGCGAGCACGGTGAAGATCGCCTCCAGCCCGCCGGCGGCGCCGAGCAGATGGCCGGTGGCCGATTTGGTCGCGCTCACCGCGATGCTGCGGCTACGGCCGAACAGCGCGCCGATCGCGCCAAGCTCGCTTTCGTCACCGGCGGGCGTCGACGTCGCATGCGCGTTCAGGTGCTGCAATTCGCCGGGCTCAAGCCGCGCCTGCCGCAGTGTGATCTCCATGGCGCGGCGCGCGCCGTCGCCATCGGGCGGCCCCGACGTCATGTGGTAGGCGTCCGCCGTCGTGCCGTATCCGACGATCTCCGCGATCGGTGTCGCGCCGCGCGCCAGCGCATGCTCGAGCGTCTCGATCACCAGGATGCCGGCGCCTTCGCCCATGACGAAGCCGTCGCGGTCGCGATCGAACGGGCGCGAGGCGCGCCTCGGCTCCTCGTTGAAGGAGCTCGACAGCGCGCGCGCCGCGGCGAAGCCGCCGAGGCTGACGATGTCGATGCAGGCCTCCGCGCCGCCGCAGATCGCCACATCGGCCTCGCCGGCGCGGATCATGCGCGCGGCATCGCCGATCGCCTGGACGCTGGCGGCGCAGGCCGTGACCGGCGTTCCCAGCGGTCCCTTGTAGCCGTATTTGATCGAGACGTGGCCGGCGGCGAGATTGGCGAGGAACGAGGGGATCGTGAATGGCGAGAGCCGGCGCACGCCGCGCTGCTCGGTGATGCGCACTGCCTCCGCCATCGCCGGAAAGCCGCCGACGCCGGAGCCGATGACCGTCGCGGTCCGTTCCAGCGCGCTCGCGTCCTGCGGTGTCCATCCGGCCTGTGCGACCGCTTCGGCGGTGGCGAGCAGCGCGAACAGGATGAAGCGGTCCATCTTGCGCTGGTCTTTCGGCGCGGCGGCCTGCGCGGGATCGAAGCCGCCGTCCGCATCGCCGGCCTTGTCGGGCACGAGGCCCGCGATGCGCGCGGGGAGCGCCTGCGCCCATTCGGGCAGGGGACGCAGCCCGCTTTGGCCTGCCAGCAGCCGGCGCCAGGACAGTTCGACACCGCAGGCGAGCGGCGACACCGCGCCCATTCCCGTCACGACGATACGACGCATATCAGTCTCCAGCCGGCGCAATGGCCGGGTTCATGGCCTTGAGCGAAGCGAGCCGTTTGCGCATCCCGCGGCTGGCGCGCGGCCCAGCGATGATGACCGCATTGTCGAGCGTGATCGGCTGCATGTCGGCGGCATCGACCACGACCGGGTCGAACGGACGGCGATCGGCCCGGCTCGCCAGCAGAATGGATTCACCCTTCGGTGCGAGATGCCTGTTGCCCCAGGCGAGCAGCGCGGCGACCACGGGGAAGAAATCCCGCGCCTTGTCCGTCAGCACATATTCGTAACGCGGTGGCCGCTCGCTGTAACGGCGGCGGACGAACATGCCTGACGCGGTGAGATGGGCGAGACGCCGCGACAGGATGTTCGGCGCGATCCCGAGATTTTGCGAGAACTCGTCGAACTTCGTCGCGCCCTGGAACGCATCCCGCAGGATCAATATGCTCCACCATTCGCCGACCGTCTCCACGGCGCGGCCGACCGGGCATTCCAGGATGGAGGGGGATTTGGGCTGCATGGCGGGAGGATAGGAGAGTAACTTGCAAAATGCAAGTTACTAGGTGAGCAGCTTCATCGCGCGCGGGCGAGTTGTGCGATTGCGAACCTGTCTCTGTGATTTGAAAATGCGAATTGGCGAGCAGGGCTTGCGCGCCTTGCTCCGTCGTTGCGAGCGCAGCGAAGCAATCCAGACCGTTTCCGCGGAGGGACTCTGGATTGCTTCGCTGCGCTCGCAATGACGATCTGGGGGCAATGCGCACTGATCGAACACCGTCACCCTGAGGTGCTCGCCTCTTCGGCGAGCCTCGAAGGGCGACGGCCCGGGCCGTGCAGGCTCCCGGCGCGATGCTTCGCATCGCGCCACTCGCGCCTCAGGATGACGGGGTTGATAGCAGAAGCAGAAAGACCCTCAGGCCGCTAATGCGACCGCGCCAGGCAGAACGCCACGACCTGCTCCAGCGCGCTCTTCATCGGCGACGACGGGAACAGCGCCAGCGCGTCCACCGCCATGGCGCCGTAGTGCTGGGCGCGGCTCAGCGTGTCCTCGAGCGCGCGGTGCTTGTTCATCAGGCCGATGGCGTGGTCGAGGTCGGTATCGCCGATCTCGCCGCGCTCCAGCGCCTTGATCCAGAAGGCGCGCTCGGTGTCGTTGCCGCGGCGGAAGGCGAGCACGACCGGCAGCGTGATCTTGCCCTCGCGGAAATCGTCGCCGGTGTTCTTGCCGAGCTTGGCGCTCTTGCCGCCATAGTCGAGCACGTCATCGACGAGCTGGAAGGCGATGCCGAGATTCATGCCGACCGAGCGGCAGGCGGTCTGCTCCGCCTTCGGGCGGTTCGCGATCACGGGGCCGACCTCGCAGGCGGCCGCGAACAGCTCGGCGGTCTTGCCGCGGATCACGGCGAGATATTCGTCCTCGGTGGTCGCGGTGTTCTTGGCGGCCGCAAGCTGCATCACCTCGCCCTCGGCGATGGTGGCGGCCGCCGCGGAAAGAATGTCGAGCGCGCGGAGCGAGCCGACCTCGACCATCATGCGAAACGCCTGGCCGAGCAGGAAGTCGCCGACCAGCACGCTCGCCTCATTGCCCCAGAGCATGCGCGCCGACAGCTTGCCGCGGCGCATCTCGCTCTCGTCCACGACGTCGTCATGGAGCAGGGTGGCGGTGTGCATGAACTCGACGGAGGCCGCCAGCTTGATGTGGCCGTCGCCGGTGTAGCCGGCAAGGTTCGCCATGGCGAGCGTCAGCATCGGCCGCAGGCGTTTGCCCCCGGAGGAGATCAGATGGTTGGCGACCTCCGGGATCATGGTTACGTCGGAACCGGTCCGCGACAGGATCGTGGCGTTGACGCGCTCCATGTCACCGGCGACAAGGGCAACCAGCTCTTCGATCGACGCGCCGGGAGTTTCGAAAGGTACGATGACGGCCACGCCGGTCTCCAATATTTGCCCCGGAAGGGCTATTCTGATGGAAATACAATAGAAACTGGAGGCGGACGCGGCAAGTGCCGCGGAACCATTGACATTTGCCGCTTAACCCCTTTCAGGCAGGAGACCTGCGTTTTGCGTGAACTGGTTCGGACCAACGATATGGTGCTGGTGTCGGCGATCGGCGCGCTGCTCGACGGCGCCAATATCCATCATCTGGTGCTGGACCAGAACATGAGCATCATCGAGGGCTCGCTCGGCATTTTGCCGCGGCGGATCCTGGTCCATGAGGACGACGCCCAGGAGGCCCGGCAGCTCCTGACCGAGGCGGGGCTCAGCCACGAACTGCGCGGCGATGATTGAGGCCGACATCACCGAGGACGCCTTTCTCGGCGGCCAGTTGCGGCTGAAGCAGAAGCGGTCCGGGCATCGCGCCGGGCATGACGCCATCCTGCTCGCGGCGGCGACGGAGGCGAGAGCGGGCGACCGCGTGGTCGATCTCGGCGCCGGCATCGGCACGGCCGGGCTGGCGCTTGGCCGGCGCGTGGCGGGGATCAGGCTCAGCCTGGTCGAGATCGATCCGGAACTGGCGGAGCTCGCGCGCGCCAATGCGGCGGCGAACGCGATTGCCGCCGAGACGATCGTGCTCGACGTCACGGCCGATGCGCAGGCTTTCGTGGCACATGGGCTCGTGCCCGACAGCGTCGATAGTGTGCTGATGAACCCGCCCTTCAACGATCCGGTGCGCCATCGCGGCTCGCCGGACCAGGCGCGCCATATCGCGCATGTGGCGACGGAGGAGACGCTGCATGCGTGGGTGCATGCAGCGCGGCGTATCCTCCGGTCGAACGGTGTGCTGACGTTGATCTGGCGCGCGGATGGAATCGCCGAGATTTTGGCAGCGCTGTCACGCGGCTTCGGCAGCCTTGCGATCCTGCCGGTTCATGGCGAAGCGGGACGGCCCGCGATCCGCGTGCTGGTGCGCGCGATCAAAGGCGGCAGGGCGCCGACGCGCCTGCTGCCGGGCCTCATGCTTAACGAAGAGTCACACGTGCCTAAAAAAGAGGTGACGGATATTCTGGAGGGAAGGGCAGTCTTGCCGCTGGCGGAGCTGTGACGGCCTACTGCGGCAGCGATTCCGACTGCTGTTCTTGCGGGGACGTAAAGCGAATCGCCGTGAAAAGCGCACCGATCAGCATCAACAGCAGATAGATCTTCATGGCGTTTCCTCCGCTGCTTCATTGCAGCTTCCCGACGGGAATTCTGCAAAACACGTTCCAGGCACTTTCAATGACAGTCGCGTGATAAAAAATGGTTAAACAGAGGTAACGGCATGGCCGAACAATTGAACGATCGTGAGAGTTCCGGCCTGGCCGACAAGCTCATGCAATATCTGCCGGCGCGCTTCCGCCCCGGCACGGCGGTGGTGCCGGTGGTGCGGCTGTCAGGCGTGATCGGTGCAGTGACGCCGCTGCGTCCGGGCATGACGCTCGCAGGCGTCGCGCGGGTGCTGGAGCGGGCCTTCTCGATGCGGAACGCCAAGGCGGTGGCGCTGGTGATCAATTCGCCCGGCGGCTCGCCGGTGCAGTCGCGCCAGATCTATCTGCGCATCAAGCAGCTCGCGGCGGAGAAGAAGCTGCCGGTGCTGGTGTTCGTCGAGGACGTCGCGGCGTCGGGCGGCTACATGATCGCCTGTGCGGGCGACGAGATCTTCTGCGATCCGTCCTCGATCCTCGGCTCGATCGGCGTGGTCGGCGGCAGCTTCGGTTTCCAGGACGCGATCAAGCGGCTCGGCATCGAGCGGAGGCTCTATACCGCCGGCGCGCACAAGGCGATGCTCGATCCGTTCCTGCCCGAAAACCCCGACGACGTCGCCAAGCTCAAGGCGCTCCAGCGCGAGATCCACCAGATCTTCATTGCGCTGGTGAGGGAGAGCCGCGGCGCGCGGCTCAAGGGCGAGGACGACACCTTGTTCACCGGCGAATACTGGGCCGGCGCGAGTTCGATCGCGCTGGGGCTGGCCGACGGCATCGGCGATCTCCGCTCAACTCTTCGTGCCCGCTATGGCGAGAAGGTTCTCACCCCCGTGATCGCGCAGCCGACCGGGCTGCTGTCCGGCCTTCTGGGGCGCAAATCGCCCGGCGCAGGCCAGCTTTCGGCCCTGGAATCAATGGCCGGGCTGCCGGACGAGCTGATCTCGGCGGTCGAAACGCGGGCGATTTGGGCGAAATTCGGGTTCTAGGGCGCGGTCTTCCGCGCCATTTGGTCCCAAGGAGACTTGAAGCCGGGCCAATTGCGGCGCGGCCCGGTCTGCGCAAGAATGTGCGTGGGGGCTGAGCACTAGACAAGGATCGACCGATGCCGCCGTTCGTCGCTTTCGCGGGCGTCCTGGGCGGGCTTGCCGTGGTCCGCTGGGCCTACAAGACCGCTGTCCGGATCAACCAGGAGCTGGAGGAGATGCGCCTCGCGCGCGTCGCCGAGGCCGCCCATATGGGGGACATCCAGACGCTGAAGCGTGACCCCGTGACCGGGGCGTATCGCCCGGGTTAGCTGCACCTTCCACACGGCGTCATTCCGGGGCGGTCCGCAGGACCGAACCCGGAATCTCGAGCTTCCGGGTTCGCCCTTCGGGCGCCCCGGAATGACGGCCATTTCCACCCCCTTTGCCTTGATTCCCATCCCTGCCGTCGATACGGTCCCGCGCGATTCAAAACCCCCCGCGAGAGCCTGATCTGACGATGGACGCCTCCTTGCCCGCCCATATGCGCCCGGAACGCTCGTTCCAGGGCTTCATCCTCGCGCTCCAGCGGTTCTGGGCCGAGCAGGGCTGCGTGATCCTGCAGCCCTACGACATGGAGATGGGCGCGGGTACCTTCCATCCGGCGACCACCCTGCGCGCGCTCGGGCCGAAACCCTGGAACGCGGCCTATGTGCAGCCCTCGCGCCGGCCCAAGGACGGCCGCTACGGCGAGAATCCGAACCGGATGCAGCACTACTACCAGTTCCAGGTGATCATGAAGCCGTCGCCGCCGAACCTTCAGGAGCTGTACCTGAAGTCGCTCGCCGCGATCGGCATCGATTCCGCCGTGCACGACATCCGCTTCGTCGAGGACGATTGGGAGAGCCCGACGCTGGGCGCCTGGGGCCTTGGCTGGGAATGCTGGTGCGACGGCATGGAAGTCTCCCAGTTCACCTATTTCCAGCAGGTCGCGGGCTTCGAATGCGCGCCGGTCGCGGGTGAGCTCACCTACGGGCTCGAGCGCCTCGCGATGTATGTGCAGGGCGTCGACCGCGTCTACGACCTCAATTTCAACGGCCGCGATGGCGACGCCAAGGTCACCTATGGCGACGTCTTCCTCCAGGCCGAGCGGGAATATTCGAAGCACAACTTCGAAGTCGCCGACACCGCGATGCTGTTCGAGCAGTTCAAGATGGCGGAAGCGGCCTGCCGGAAATATCTCGACGCGGGCTGGCGCGAGGGAAACCGGAAAGAGCACCTGATGGCGCTGCCGGCCTATGACCAGTGCATCAAGGCGAGCCATGTCTTCAACCTGCTCGACGCGCGCGGCGTGATCTCCGTGACGGAGCGGCAGAGCTACATTCTTCGCGTGCGCGAGCTGGCAAAGGCCTGCGGCGAGGCCTGGATCCATACTGAAGCGGGCGGAGCGGCCTGATGCCCGATCTTTTGCTTGAACTGTTCTCGGAAGAAATCCCCGCGCGCATGCAGGCGAAGGCGGCCGACGATCTGCGCCGCATGGTCACCGACAAGCTGGTCGCCGAAGGCCTCGTCTACGAGGGTGCGAAAGCCTTCGCGACGCCGCGCCGCCTTGCGCTCACCGTGCACGGAATCCCTGCGCGCCAGCCCGACCTGAAGACCGAACGCCGCGGACCGAAAATGGGCGCGCCCGATGCGGCCGTGCAGGGCTTTCTGAAAGCGACAGGTTTGAAGTCGCTGGACGAGGCCAAGATCCAGCGCGATCCGAAGGGCGACTTCTACATCGCGCTGATCGAAAAACCCGGCCGCGACGCGATCGACGTGCTTGCGGAGATCCTGCCCGTCATCATCCGCACCTTCCCCTGGCCGAAATCGATGCGCTGGGGCGCGCGTTCGGGCAAGCCGGGCTCGCTGAACTGGGTGCGTCCGCTGCACGCGATTACCGCGACGTTTGGGCTCGAGACCGAAGAGCCCGATGTCGTGAAGTTTGCGGTGGACGGCATCGAAGCCGGCCAGACCACCTACGGCCATCGCTTCCTGGCGCCCGCCGCGATCAACGTGCGCCGCTTCGAGGACTATGAAGCGAAGCTGCTGGACGCGAAGGTCGTGCTCGATCCCGAGCGCCGCAAGGACGCGATCCTCACCGACGCCAAGCAGCTTGCGTTCGCGCAGGGTTTCGATCTCGTCGAGGACCAGAACCTGCTCGACGAGGTCGCCGGCCTCGTCGAATGGCCGGTCGTGCTGATGGGCTCGTTCGAGGAGGAATTTCTGGCGACGCCCGCGGAAGTAATCCGCGCCACGATTCGCAACAACCAGAAGTGCTTTGTCGTGAGCGATGCCAAGACGGGCAAGCTCGCCAACAAGTTCATCCTGGTCGCCAACATCGAAGCCACCGACGGCGGCAAGACGATCATCGCCGGCAACGAGCGCGTCATCCGCGCGCGGCTCTCCGATGCGAAGTTCTTCTACGAGACGGACCTCAAAACCAAGCTCGAGGACCGCTTGCCGAAGTTCGAGCAGATCGTGTTCCACGAGGAGCTCGGGACGCAGGCCGCGCGCATCACGCGCATCGAGCGGCTCGCCGCCGAGATCGCGCCGCTTGTCGGCGCCGATGTTGCCAAGACGGCGCGTGCCGCGCATCTGGCGAAGGCGGATTTGCTGACCGAAGTCGTCGGCGAATTCCCGGAGGTGCAGGGCCTGATGGGCAAGTACTACGCGCTGGCCCAGGGCGAGGATGCCTCCGTCGCGGCGGCGTGCGAGGAGCACTACAAGCCGCAGGGCCCCGCCGATCGCGTGCCGACCGACCCGGTCAGCGTCGCGGTGGCACTCGCCGACAAGCTCGACACCCTCGTCGGATTCTGGGCGATCGACGAGAAGCCGACGGGCAGCAAGGACCCGTATGCGCTGCGTCGCGCGGCGCTCGGCGTGATCCGGTTGATTGCCGAGAACACGTTGCGGCTGTCGCTCATGAAGGTGGCTGCGTCCGCACTCGCCGGCTTGTCGGTGAAGCCAGCCGATGTGCAGAAGCTTCCGGGTGACCTGCTTACCTTCTTCGCCGACCGCCTGAAGGTCCAGCTCCGCGAGCAGGGCGCGCGGCACGATCTCGTTGACGCCGTGTTCGCCCTCGGTGGCCAGGACGACCTGCTGATGATCGTTCGCCGCGTCGATGCACTCGGCAAATTCCTCGAATCCGACGACGGCAAGAACCTGCTGGCCGGCACCAAGCGCGCCAGCAACATCCTCTCGATCGAGGAGAAGAAGGACAAGCGCACGTTCGATGGTGCGCCGGATGCTGCGCTCTACAGCCTCGGCGAGGAGAAGGCGCTGGCGAAGGCGATCAGTGAGGTGCAGGCGGAAGCAAGCGCCTCCGTCGCCAAGGAAGACTTTGCCGCCGCGATGAGCGCGATGGCGAAGCTGCGTCCGCCGGTCGATGCGTTCTTCGACAAGGTCCGCGTCAATGACGATGATCCAAAGGTGCGCGAGAACCGCCTGAAGCTGCTGAACGAGATCCGCAGCGCCACGCGTGCGGTCGCGGACTTCTCGAAGATCCAGGATTGAGGCGCGGCCGAGCGGCAAACACTACTGTCATTCCGGGGCGCGCGAAGCGCGAACCCGGAATCCATCGTGCCGCGCGTGATGCAGAGAAATGGATTCCGGGCTCGCACCAAATGGCGCGCCCCGGAATGACGAAGCGCAAAAAAGCCCCACCCGGCGGGGGAAACCGGGCGGGGCCTGATGTCCGATTCTAACACTGCACGCGTCAGCCTGATTTGACGCGCCGGACATCGAGTTGAACGATGCGTTTTCGAGCGAAGTGGATACCGGTTCGCTCGAAAGGAACGTGTCCGTCGAGGATCTAGTCCAGCACCTCGACGATGCGCCGCGAGCGCGGCTCGACCAGCACGGTCTCGCCGTTCACGACGGTGTAGCGATAGGTGGTGGCGCCGAAACGTTGCGGCACGTCATAATAGGTCACGCCGCTCTCGGGTAAGGTGGCGCCAACCACCACGCGATCCGGAATGCGAAAGGCCGGTACACGTTGTTCGACCACATAGTCGCGGAATGCTGGCCGCTGCTCGACCGCAATCGTCGGGCCGCCGTCGACCACGACGGGCGCGCGTCCAACCGTAATGCCTGTTTGCGCCTGTGCCGCAATCGGCGCACCGAGCGCGACGCCAAGCGCTGCGAGAGCGAGAATCCTGTTCCGCATGGGCAACTCCTTCGACATGATTTCAGCCGGCGCCAGTGGCGCGACCGGTTGCCAATGCTGCGACGCGCGCGATGTTCCGGAAAATGCCTTGCCGCATTCGCGGCATTTTTGGGCAGTTTTCGCGAAGGGGGGAACTCGTGCGACCCCTAGTGCGTCTCTACCCGCGGAACCGGGTCCGCTATGATCCGCCCGCGATTCGCCCCACCACCACGGAAAGATAATTCATGCACATCACTGTCGCCCACATTTCGCCGATCCTGTCGTTGATTGCGGGCGTGCTCATCCTGATCATGCCGCGGCTTCTCAACCTCATCGTCGCGATCTTTCTCATCATAAATGGTGCGATAGGGCTCGGATTGTTGAAGTGGCTCCATCTCTAGGCCTTCATTTTCCGGAACTCTTCGACTTGCGCGGGCCTGCCCAAAGTGGTGTAAGGCGCGCGATTTCCCTTTCCTCTCGCAGGTTGTGTGCAAGCTATGGCCAAAGCCGCCTCGAAGCCTAAGAAAATACCAGCGAAATCAAAGTCCTCCGTCAAGGCGAAAGCCGCGCCGGCGGCTCGCAAGGCGCTTTCCAAGAGCGCCCCGAAGCCGATTGCCAAGCCCGCGGCCAAGTCGGCTGCGAAGTCCGCCGTCAAGGCGGTTTCAAAGGCTGCGACCAAGCCGGTTGCGCCGAAGGCCGCTGCCAAGGTCGCTCTGAAGCCGACACCGAGCAAGCCTGCGCCAGCTGCGGCCAAGGCCGGCAAATGGGTGTTCACGTTCGGCGACGGCAAGGCCGAGGGCCGGACGGAGATGCGCGACCTGCTCGGCGGCAAGGGCGCCAACCTCGCCGAGATGGCCAATCTCGGCCTGCCGGTGCCTCCCGGCTTCACCATCCCGACCTCGGTCTGCACCTACTTCTACGCACACGGCAAGACCTATCCGAAGGAGTTGCAGTCGCAGGTTGAGAAGGCGCTCGACCATGTCGGCAAGTTGACCGGCAAGGTGTTCGGCGACACCAAGAACCCGCTGCTCGTTTCCGTGCGCTCCGGCGCGCGCGCCTCGATGCCGGGCATGATGGATACCGTGCTCAATCTCGGCCTCAACGACGAGACCGTGGAAGCGCTCTCGGAACTGTCGGGCGACCGCCGCTTCGCCTATGACAGCTACCGCCGCTTCATCACCATGTATTCCGACGTGGTGCTCGGTTTCGAACACCATCACTTCGAGGAAATCCTCGACACCTTCAAGGACAGCCAAGGCTACACGCTCGACACCGACCTGTCGGCTGAGGACTGGGTCGAGCTGGTCGGCAAGTACAAGGACGCGGTCGCGCGCGAGACCGGGAAGAATTTCCCGCAGGATCCGCACGACCAGCTCTGGGGCGCGATTGGAGCGGTGTTTTCATCCTGGATGAACGCACGCGCGGTGACCTATCGCAAGCTGCACGACATTCCGGAATCCTGGGGCACCGCGGTCAACGTGCAGGCCATGGTGTTCGGCAACATGGGCGAGACGTCGGCGACCGGCGTCGCCTTCACCCGCAACCCCTCGACCGGCGAGAGCAAGCTCTACGGCGAGTTCCTGATCAACGCGCAGGGCGAGGACGTGGTGGCGGGCATCCGCACGCCGCAGGACATCACCGAGGAAGCGCGGAAGGAATCCGGCTCCGACAAGGCGTCGATGGAAGCGGCGATGCCCGAGGCCTTCAAGGAGCTGACGCGGATCTACACGCTGCTCGAGAAGCACTACCGCGACATGCAGGACATGGAGTTCACGGTCGAGCAGGGCAAGCTCTGGATGCTTCAGACCCGCGGCGGCAAGCGTACCGCCAAGGCGGCGCTGCGCATCGCGGTCGAGCTCGCCAATGAGGGCCTGATCACCAAGAAGGAAGCGGTGACGCGGATCGATCCGGCTTCGCTCGACCAGCTGCTGCATCCGACCATCGATCCCAACGCCAAGCGCGACGTGATCGCGACCGGCCTGCCGGCTTCGCCCGGTGCGGCCTCCGGCGAGATCGTGTTCTCCTCGGACGAAGCGGCCAAGCTTCAGGCCGACGGGCGCAAAGTGATTCTGGTCCGCATCGAGACCAGCCCCGAGGACATCCACGGCATGCACGCCGCCGAAGGCATCCTCACCACCCGCGGCGGCATGACCTCGCATGCGGCGGTGGTCGCGCGCGGCATGGGCAAGCCCTGCGTCTCCGGCTGCGGCACCATCCGCGTCGACTACGGCCGCGGCACCATGAGCATCGGCTCGCGCACCTTCAAGACCGGCGACGTCATCACCATCGACGGCTCGCTCGGCCAGGTACTCGCCGGCCGCATGCCGATGATCGAGCCGGAGCTGTCCGGCGAGTTCGGCACGCTGATGAAGTGGGCCGACCAGGTCCGGAAGATCGGCGTTCGCGTCAACGGAGATACGCCGGACGATGCCCGCACAGCGATCAAGTTCGGCGCGGAAGGCATCGGCCTGTGCCGCACCGAGCACATGTTCTTCGAGGAGACCCGCATCCGCACGGTGCGCGAGATGATCCTCTCGGAGGACGAGCAGTCACGCCGCGCAGCGCTCGCCAAGCTGCTGCCGATGCAGCGTGCCGACTTCGTCGAGCTGTTCGAGATCATGAAGGGCCTGCCCGTCACGATCCGGCTTTTGGATCCTCCCCTCCATGAATTCCTGCCGCATACCCATGCCGAGGTCGAGGAAGTGGCGCGCGCCATGAACACCGACCCGCGGCGCTTGGCCGACCGCGCGCGCGAGCTGTCGGAGTTCAACCCGATGCTCGGCTTCCGCGGCTGCCGTATCGCGATCGCTTACCCCGAGATCGCCGAGATGCAGGCGCGCGCGATCTTCGAGGCCGCGGTCGAGGCCGAGAAGCGCACCGGCAAGGCCGTGGGCCTCGAGGTGATGGTGCCGCTGATCGCCACCAAGATGGAGCTCGACCTCGTCAAGGCGCGCATCGACGCCACCGCACAGGCCGTGATGCGCGACACCAACACCAAGCTCGCCTATCAGGTCGGCACCATGATCGAGCTGCCGCGCGCCTGTCTGCTCGCGGCCGAGATCGCGGAGAGCGCCGAGTTCTTCTCGTTCGGCACCAACGATCTGACGCAGACCACCTACGGCATCAGCCGCGACGATGCCGCGAGCTTCCTCGGCACCTACGTGTCCAAGGGCATCCTTCCGATCGATCCCTTCGTCGCGCTCGATCAGGAGGGCGTCGGCGAACTGGTCAAGATCGGCGTCGCGCGCGGCCGCAAGACCCGCCCGAAGCTCAAGGTCGGCATCTGCGGCGAGCATGGCGGCGATCCCGCTTCCGTCGCCTTCTGCCACAATATCGGCCTCGACTACGTCTCCTGCTCGCCCTACCGCGTGCCGATCGCCCGCCTCGCCGCGGCGCAAGCCGCACTCGGCAAGGCAGTCGCGAGCCAGGCGTAAGGCGATTTGAAATGTTGAATGCGAAGAGGCGGGGCCCAACCCCGCCTCTTTCATTTTGAGCGGCACTCTTGCCACGCCGTCATTGCGAGCGCAGCGAAGCAATCCAGAATCCCTCCGCGGCGGCAGTCTGGATTGCTTCGCTCCGCTCGCAATGACGAGACTGTTGAACGCGCATGCCGCCACACTCTCGGTGTCATCGCCCGCGGGGCATGACTGCTGTGGTGTGGAAGCGCTGTGTGCAAACGCCAACGCCGGGAACTCGTCGCGCGTCCCGTAATGATACGTGCGCGCAAGAGTTCCTTCACCATTCGCGTTGACCAGATGTTTACCGCTTCGCGTGAGGCGGCATTTACCAAGGCGCATCATTGCCCCGTGAAAACACCTGCAATCGCTTGAGTGTGCCGCGCGCGCAACGCCGATTAACGCCCCGGCAACCTAAATTGGATACTTACGAAAAAGATCGAATTGCACGGATGTACTGCGGTTCGATTTGTCTGGCGTTAGCGTAGCGTGAGCGTATCGATGTCAGTGTTGCGTAACCATCCGAAGGGCGCGCGGTTCGCGTCCTTCGGCATCGGTCTCTGCATCTTCGCATTGATGCCGAGAGAGACCGGCTATCAGGATATTGCCTCGCTGCTGGCGCGTCAGCCCGGCGTCGCCGAGCGTTGGCAGAAGCAGGTGTATTCCGCGGCGTCCTCGATCCAGCTCGCCACCTACAGTTTTTCCCGCCCCATCGGCACCTCGGTTCCGCAGAGCGCGATGGTTC
This sequence comes from Bradyrhizobium diazoefficiens USDA 110, assembly GCF_000011365.1. Taxonomy (GTDB): domain Bacteria; phylum Pseudomonadota; class Alphaproteobacteria; order Rhizobiales; family Xanthobacteraceae; genus Bradyrhizobium; species Bradyrhizobium diazoefficiens. The sequence continues at coordinate 2,777,795 of NC_004463.1, forward strand.
GCCTCGCAAGCCTCGATGGCCGTGACGTCACCGGCGCGATCAGCCGCAATCCGGCGCTTCAGGCGCCGCCGCGCTACCAGGCCGCCGACTTTCCCAAGGTCGATCGCTCCATGAAGGGTGATCGCCTCGCTATCGTACCACCGACGACGTCTCCCGACGCTGCCGCACCGACCGCAACCCCCGCGCAGGAAGATCCCGCGACGTCGAACAGCTCGGTGTTCGGCGCCAAGACTGCCGCGTTGCCGCAAGCGATGTCGCCGGAGTCCGCAGCCGCGCTCGACCCCGAGCTCCAGGAAGCGCTTCGCGCGCCGCCGTTGCCGCAATATGCCAATCCGCCGAAGGCCAGCGACCTTGCGCGCTCGTTCGCGGTTCAGCCGCTGGAGGCGCTGAAGCGGGCCACGGCGCCCGCCGCGCCGGCGCGCGATCCCTTCAGCGTCAAGACCGCGAACCTGTTCTTCGGCAGCTCCTCGCTCGGCGGCAATCTCGAGAGCATCGAGAGCTGGCAGCCCGGCGCCGAGCCGCTGATCGTGATGCCCGACCCCGACATGAAGGTGACGGCCTCGCTGACGCCGCCGTCGGAGGAGATCGCCAAGGACATCGAGAGCGGCGAGAGCGTCGCGCCGAAGGGCGAGGTCAATGCCGACAACCAGCGCGCCAGGTCGCCGGCGGAGCGGCTCGCACTCGACGACAAGTCGCGCGCGAAATCCGAGAAGTGCCTCGCGGAAGCGGTCTACTTCGAGTCCCGCGGCGAGGCCGTGCGCGGCCAGATGGCGGTCGCGCAGGTTGTGATGAACCGCGTGTTCTCCGGCAAATATCCCGACACGGTGTGCGGAGCAGTCTATCAGAACAAGCACCGCCATTTCGCCTGCCAGTTCACCTTTGCCTGCGACAACAATCCCGACGTGATCCGCGAGCCCGAGATGTGGGAGCGCGCCAAGAAGATCGCGAAAGCGATGCTCGACGGCCAGATCTGGCTGCCCGAGGTCGGCAAGTCCACGCATTACCACGCCTATTGGGTGCGCCCGTCCTGGGTCGCCGAGATGAAGAAGATGTACAAGACCGGCGTGCACACCTTCTATCGCCCGCGCGCCTGGGGCGACGGCAGCGAGGAACCGAGCTGGGGCTCTCCGGCCCAGACTGCCGCACTCTCCGCCGAGCTCACGCAGGAAGCCAAGAGCTCCGCCGAGATGGGTGTGAGCGAGCGGCGCTGAGATAGCTTACGGCTGTCGCCGTAAGCGCAGCCGTGCTCCCTCGCCCCGCTTGCGGGGAGAGGGTTGGGGTGAGGGGGACTCTCCACGGGGACGGTGAGAGTTAGACTCGCGGAGACTCCCCCTAACCCGGAATCCGCGCTTTCAGCGCGAATTCCGGCCTCTCCCCGCAAGCGGGGAGAGGCAAAGAAATCACGCCTCGATATCCAGTGCACAATCGAAATTCGGCGCCGAATGCGTCAGCGCGCCGGACGAGGCGTAGTCGACGCCGGTCGCTGCGATTGCGGCGATCGAGTCCAGCGTGACGCCGCCGGATGCTTCCAGCTTGAGCCGTCCCTCGCTCATCCGCACCGCCTCACGCAGCGTCGCAAGGTCCATGTTATCGAGCAGTACGGCGTCAGCCATCCCCGTGTCCAGCACCTCGCGCAGTTGCGCCAGCGTATCCACCTCGATCTCGATCTTGATGAGATGGCCGGCGTGGGCGCGTGCGCGCTCCAGCACGGGGCGGATGCCGCCGGCGACCGCGATGTGGTTGTCCTTGATCAGGATCGCGTCGTCGAGGCCGAAGCGGTGGTTGAAGCCGCCGCCGCAGCGCACCGCGTATTTCTCCAGTGCGCGCAAGCCCGGCGTGGTTTTTCGCGTGCAGCAGATCCGCATCCTGCTGCCTTCGGTGCGCGCGACATAGTCCGCCGTCAGCGTCGCGACGCCCGACAGCCGCCCGACGAAGTTCAGCGCGGTCCGCTCCGCGGTGAGAATGGCGCGCGCGGGACCGGAGATCGTCAGCACGTGCTGCCCGCGGGCCATGCGCGCGGCGTCGCGAACATGCGCGCGCACCTCGATGTCGGACGACAGCTCTTGCAGCGTCGCCAGCGCCAGCGGCAGGCCGGCGATCACGCCGGACTGGCGTGCGACCAGGATCGCCTTTGCTTTTGTCGCCTCCGGGATCGTCGCGAGCGAGGTGATGTCGCCGGCGCGGCCGAGATCTTCGTCGAGCGCGCGGTGCACGGACTCGTCGATCGCGAGCGGCGAGAGGAAGGCGTCGGGATAGAGCAGGGATGTCGGGGTGATCATAGAGGACTCCGTCAGGCGATCATGGGTTGCGCGATGCGCGGCATTGGGCGTTCGGTGAGGTTTTCTGCGACCTCGCGCGCTGCTGCGAGGGTGGTCATCGTTCTCTTCGCCTGCGCGGGGAGATCAGCCGGATGATCGGAGCGGAAATGCGCGCCGCGGCTCTCGCACCGCGTCCAGGCCGCAGCGGCGACGAGCAGGGCTGTTGTCGCCATGTTGCGGACAGCGATGCTCGTTGCGTCACGTTCGAGCGCAGCGAAGCTGTGCACGGCCTCCGCAAGACCGTCACCGTGACGGATCACGCCGACATGCGCGCTCATCGTCGCGCGCAGCCGCTTCACGACCGCGGCATCCGGTGCGCCGCCGCGCGGCGCCACCAATGCGTCGGGAAGGCGGGCAGCCGAGGGGATGGCGCGGCCGGCGATGTCGTCGGCGATGCGTGCGGCGTAGATCACGGCCTCCAGCAGCGAATTCGAGGCGAGGCGGTTGGCGCCATGCGCACCGGTGGAGGACACTTCGCCGCCGGCCCATAGCCCGTCGATCGAGCTGCGGCCGCGCCCGTCCACCGCGATGCCGCCCATGTGGTAGTGCGCGGCGGGCGCGATCGGGATGGCCTGCGTGGCGGGATCGATGCCGGCGGCGATGCAGCTCGCATGCACGGTCGGGAATTTGTCGGCGAAGCGTGCGCCCAGCGCCTGCCGTGCGTCGAGGAATGCGCCGCGCCCGGCCGCGATCTCGGCGAACACGCCGCGGGCCACGATGTCGCGCGGCGCGAGCTCGGCGAGCGGATGACGCGCCAGCATGAAACGCTCGCCATCGGCGTTGATCAGCGTCGCCCCTTCGCCGCGCAGCGCCTCCGTCGCCAGCGGTGCCGGATCGCGGCCGACCATGATGGCGGTGGGGTGAAACTGCACGAATTCAGGATCGGCGATCACGGCGCCGGCGCGCGCGGCGATCGCAAGGCCCGATCCGCTTGCTTCAAGCGGATTGGTGGTGACGGCATAGAGATGGCCGAGGCCGCCGGTCGCGAGCACCACCGCGCGTGAGGCGAGCAGGACCGGCGGGGCGGCAGGATTGCCGGCCTCGCGCAGCTGAAGGCCGGAGACGGCGCCGTCTTCCGTCAACAGCGCTTCGGCGACGAAACCCTCGATCAGCCGGATCGACGGCGTCCGGCGCGCGGCCTCGCCCAGCGCCGCGATGATCGCTGCGCCCGCACCGTCGCCGCGCACATGCACGATGCGGCGCGCCGAATGCGCAGCTTCCCGCCCCACCGCGAGCCTGCCTTCGAGATCGCGGTCGAACGGCACGCCATAGGCGAGCAGGTCGTGGATGCGCGGCGCGGCCTCGCGGGCGATCCCGAGCGCGACCGCTTCGTCGACAAGGCCGCCGCCGACGGCAACCGTATCTGCGGCATGTGCTTCCGGAGTATCGCCCTCGGCCACCGCCGCGGCGATGCCGCCTTGCGCCCATGCGGACGAAGCGCCCTGTCCGAGCGGTGCCGCCGAGATCAGCGTCACCGGCCGCGGCGCGAGCTTCAGCGCACAGAACAGTCCGGCAAGGCCGCCGCCGACGATGACGACATCGTCGGTGCTGCGAGTGAGGTTGTGGATGTTGTTTGTTGTCATGGCTTTCTCCAAGCTCTCAACCGTCGTCCCGGCGAAGGCCGGGACCCATACTCCGCAGCAGTAGTTGTTTGGCTAAGCTGCTTGACGTCGTTCTCTGCAACCACACCTTCCTGTGGTTATGGGTCCCGGCCTTCGCCGGGACGACACTGTGGGTGTTGCTGCTGTTTGATGCTCAATTCTTCAGATTGATCATCCGCTCGACCGAGCGTCGCGCGCGCACCGCAAGCGCGGGATCGATCGTCACCTCCTCGCGTAGCGTCAGCAGGCTCTCCAGAATGTTGGCGAGCGTGATGCGCTTCATGTGCGGGCAGAGATTGCAGGGGCGGAGCATCTCCACGTCAGGCAGCTCGGCGCGTACATTGTCGGCCATCGAGCATTCGGTGATCATCACGAGCCGCCGCGGCCGCTTCGCGCGCACCCAGTTGATCATGTGTGCGGTCGAGCCGGTAAAGTCGGCCTCGGCCAGCACGTCGGGCGGGCATTCGGGATGGGCGATGATCTGCACCGAGGGATCGGCCTCGCGAAGCTCACGCAGCTCTCCGCCGGTGAAGCGCTCGTGCACCTCGCAGGCGCCCTTCCAGGCGATGATCTTCACGTCGGTCTTCGAGGCCACGTAGGTCGCGAGATAGCGGTCGGGCAGGAAGATCACACTCGGCGCATTGAGGCTCTCGACTACCTGCACCGCGTTCGACGAAGTGCAGCAGATGTCCACCTCGGCCTTAACCTCCGCCGAGGTGTTGACATAGGCGACGACGGGAACGCCGGGAAATTTTTCCCGGAGCAGGCGAACGTCGGCGCCAGTGATGCTGGCGGCAAGCGAGCAGCCGGCGCGCGAATCCGGAATCAGCACCGTCTTGTCCGGGTTGAGCAGTTTCGAGGTCTCCGCCATGAAGTGCACGCCGCACTGGACGATGATGCCGGCCTTCACCTTGGTGGCTTCGACGGCGAGCTGGAGCGAGTCGCCGCCGATGTCGGCAACGCAGTGGAAGATCTCCGGGGCCTGGTAATTGTGCGCGAGGATCACTGCGCCTCGCGCCTGCTTCAGCTCGTTGATCGCCTTGATGGTCGGCGCCATCAGCGGCCACTCGATCGGCGGGATCACGTGCTTCACGCGCTCATAGAGCGGCGCGGTGGCGCGCTCGACCTCGTCAGTCCATTCCAGCGAGGGCATCGGCAGTATCGATCCCGTTCGTGCCGGCGCGGCGCGTGGGAAGGGCGTGATCTGGTTCGTGGCTTGGCCCTGCGGCCGGTTGGCAAAGTCGTCGGGGCCGTAAAGTCCAGTGATCGGCATCAAAGCCTCCCGCTCGTGTTATTATGCTCAATGTGAGTATATTCGGGGCCCGAGAAATCCGGCCGAGAGGCCGGGTCGCACGTCGTCATCGCCCTAATATGCTCAATCTGAGTAAATCAAAGATATCACGCATGGCCGGGAGTTGCTAGGTCTGCTCGCACACATTCCCGTCAAGTCGCGCTCCGCGGCGCCGGACCAGGTCTGGTTGAAACGCAATGCTCGCGCAGCAGCCCTTCGGAGAACGCAATCATTTTTGACTTGGGATGTTCATGCATTTGCATTAAACGAGCTGACCTGTGGCTGCCTATTTCGGATCCGCCAACGACAAGATGAGGAACACCATGTCGACACAAGTGGGCGAACTCGGTCCGGTCTCGCGTTCCTCCACCTGGCGCACGCCGGCAATCATCATCCTCTGCGGCTGCGCCATCGGCATGCTCGGCTTCGGCCCGCGCTCGGCGCTCGGCTTCTTCGTGCAGCCGATGAGCCATGAGTTCGCCTGGGGGCGTGACGTGTTCGGCCTCGCCATCGCCGTGCAGAACCTGTTGTGGGGATTGGGCCAGCCGGTCGCCGGCGCGGTCGCCGATCGATTCGGCCTGTTCCGGGTGATGTGCGTCGGCGCGCTGCTCTATGCCGGCGGCCTGCTCCTGATGCGCTACTCCTCGACGCCGCTGTCGCTGAACTTAGGGGCGGGCGTGATGGTCGGCTTTGGTCTTGCCGGCTGCTCGTTCAACCTGGTGCTGTCGGCGTTCAGCAAGCTGTTGCCGCCCGAGAAGCGCGGCCTGGCGCTCGGCGCCGGTACTGCGGCGGGCTCGTTCGGTCAGTTCCTGTTCGCGCCGATCGGCGTCGCGCTGATCGACAATTTCGGCTGGCAGCAGGCGCTCACTGTGTTCGGCTTCCTGATGCTGCTGATCATTCCGCTGTCGCTGGCGCTCTCGACGCCGCCGGTCGCAAGCACGGCAAGCGCGGCGCCTGCGGATGAGCAGACCTTCATGAAGGCGCTCGCGGAAGCCTTTGGCCACCGCTCCTATGTGCTGTTGGTGCTCGGCTTCTTCACCTGCGGCTTCCAGCTTGCTTTCATCACGGTGCATCTGCCGGCGTTCCTGGTCGATCGCGGCATCTCGACACAAACCGGCGGCTGGGTGATCGCGGCGATCGGCCTGTTCAACATCATGGGATCGCTCAGCGTCGGTTATCTCCAGAACTCGCTGCCCAAGCGCTACATCCTCTCGACCATCTATTTCACCCGCGCGCTTGCGACGCTGGCCTTCATCTCGTTCCCGATCACGCCGTTCTCGGCGATCGCGTTCGGTGCGATCTCCGGCCTGACCTGGCTGTCGACGGTGCCGCCGACCTCGGCGCTGGTCGCGCTGATGTTCGGCACGCGCTGGCTCGCGACGCTCTATGGCTTCGCCTTCGTCAGCCATCAGGTCGGGGGCTTCCTCGGCGTCTGGCTCGGCGGCATCGTGTTCGAGCGGTTCGGTTCCTACACGCCGATCTGGTGGCTCTCGATCCTGTTCGGCGTGCTCTCGGCGCTGATCAATCTTCCGATCGTGGAGAAACCCGTCGCGAGAGCGGTTGCGCAGCCTGCCTGATCGGCTAAACATCCCCGTCAAACAAGTCAGGGAGTTCAGCTGTGGCCACGTTCAAGGCGATCCGGATCGACAAGGCGGACAAGGGCACCACCGCGCAGCTTACGCAGTTCGACGAAGCCGAGCTGATGGAGGGCGACGTCACCGTCCGCGTGGAATGGTCGACGCTGAACTACAAGGATGGCCTCGCGCTCACCGGCAAGGCGCCGGTGGTGCGCCGCTTCCCGATGATCGCCGGCATCGACTTCGCCGGCACGGTCGAGCAATCCTCGCATCCGCAGTGGAAGGCGGGCGACAAGGTCGTCTGCACCGGCTGGGGCATGGGCGAGACCCATCTCGGCGCTTATGCCGAGAAAGCGCGGGTGAAGGGCGACTGGCTGGTCGCCCTGCCGCAGGGCCTGTCGGCGCGCGACGCCATGGCGATCGGCACTGCCGGCTTCACCGCAATGCTCTCGGTGCTGGCACTGGAGAAGCACGGCCTGTCGCCGAAGAGCGGCCCCGTGGTGGTGACGGGCGCGGCCGGCGGCGTCGGCTCGGTCGCGACCGCCGTGCTGTCCAAGCTCGGCTATCACGTCATCGCCTCGACCGGCCGCACCTCGGAAGCGGATTACCTGAAGCACCTCGGCGCCGCCGAGATCATCGACCGCAACGAATTGTCGGCGCCGGCCAAGCCCCTCGCCAAGGAACGCTGGGCGGGTGGTGTCGACAGCGTCGGCTCGACCACGCTGGCCAACCTCCTGTCGATGACGAAGTACGGCGGCGCGATCGCGGCGTGCGGCCTTGCCGCCGGCATGGACCTGCCGTCTTCTGTCGCACCTTTCATTTTGCGCGGAGTGTGCCTTCTCGGCATCGATTCCGTGATGTGCCCGATCGAGCCCAGGAAGGCCGCATGGCAGCGTCTGGCGTCCGATCTGGACCGGTCTAAACTATCTGAAATTACTCACGAAATTCCGCTCGCCGAGGTTTCCGAATGGGGCGCGAAAATCCTGTCCGGCCAGGTCCGCGGCCGGATCGTGGTAAAAATTGTCTAACGGCGTTCAGACTTTACCAACCAAGCTGCTTCAATGTCGCCATGGTTAGTATGGTAAGCAGCGGGTAAAGAGATAAGGCATCGCCCGCTGCGGGGGTCGGTTCGGAGTTGAGCATGCTTGCGCGTATTGTGTTGGGGGCTGTCACGGCTGCGGCGACGATTGCGCCGGCCATTGCTGGAGGCATGAACGCCGACGAGGCACGTCGCTTCGTCGCCGGCAAGGTGTTCGCCTTCACCTGTTTCGACGGCACCCGCGGCGCGGGCCGAATCCTGGATGACCTCGGCGCCGCCGGCGCCGTGCAGTTCTCGGGCGCGGGCCCGGTCCGCCATCTCCGCCTGCCCGGCAACACGCTCCAGATCCGTGGCCAGAACGTCTGCGCCTCGATCAAGGGCATTCCGTTCGAGCCCTGTTTCAACCTGGAAAAGACCGACGATCGCAGCTTCCGCGGCTCGGTGTCGGGCATGGGCTTCGCCTATTGCGACTTCCACCACCAGGGCGGCAACCAGATGCTGATGGCGCGCGCCGTCGCGCGGCCGCGCTCGCTGCGCTCTTCTGAGCACACGGGGTCGGTCGCTACGCCGAACACCGAGGTCGCCGCGCGCGTCGAGACCCCGCGTGTTGAGAGCAGCCGGCTTGAGCCGGTGAAATCGGAAAGCAAACCGGAGCCCGCGAAGAACGAAGGCCCGCTGGAGCTGCGCCGCTCGACCCAGTGAGCGGCTGCGCGGGACCGTCCGCGCACTTTCTCGTTGAAGACGTCCATCGAACACGAAGCCGCCGCGCCGTAGTCATACGGACGGCGGCTTTCATGCGTTGGTAGCTGTTCGCGTCCCAGTTTGCGTACGGCCGGGGGGCGCGGCCCGATAAAAGGGTTCAACGATGTCGCTGTACTTCTTCCGCATCAGTACCGGTCGCTATTCCGGCGCCGCCGATCAGCCGTATGAGTTCGAGGATCGCGCGGCCGCGTGGACCGAGATGACCGAGGTCTGCGCCAATCTGCTCGGCGGCATCTCGCGCACCCTGAAGCCGAATGCCGAGTGGTGCATGGAGCTGCTCGACGAGAACAAGAAGCCGGTGTTTCGCATCAGCCTCGTCGGGGAGACGGTGAACTGACACCGCCGCGAATGACGGCGCGGGCGTTAACGAACGCGAAGCATGCAAATCCGAGAAGCTTCATTTCGCTGCGCGTGAAACGTGTGGAAGTCCACAGATTTAAGCCGCGTTTTCCGTACTTCTACCTAAGACGCGAGGGTCCCGCTTAACGTTAATGAGTAACCTGCCGGTTAGCCTTCCCGGGATGTTCACGCGCTTCGTCGCGGCAATGCGTATCCCGGGGAAAAGTTCGATGATGGTCATTCAGAATCTGCGAATCGGCACCAAGCTCGCCATCACCTCCGCGCTGACAATCGGGCTCGTCGCGCTGATGATCTTCCTCCAGATGAGCGGCAGCACCGAGGTTCAGAGGCTCGGCAACGGAGTATCGGGACAGCAGACGATCGCGCAAAACGCCGCGGAAGCGAAGGCCTCGGTGCGAGGGATGCAAATCGGCATTCGCGACATCCTGACCTCGTCCTCGCCCGCGGAGATGCAGAAGGCGGTCACCTATTTCAACGACCGGCAGACGGCGGCCCTGAAATACTCCGGCGAAATGGCCAAGCTCTCGCGCTCGGCGGAAAATCGCAAGCGGATCGATCGCCTGACCGTGCTGATCGGCGAATTCGGCAAGGGTGAGCTGCAGATCGAAGCCATCCGCAAGCAGGAGCTCGCGCTCGATGGGAAGAAGGACGGCGAAGCGGCGGCGCAACTCGCAAAGCTCGTTGCCGAGGTCGATCGCATCCGCAAGGGGACGCTGGCGCCGATCAACGAAGAGATCTCCGAGCTGGCCAATCAGATCACCGACTTCGCCAAGCAGAGGAGCGTCGAGACGCGCACCGAGGCAGAGGCCGAAGCCGCGTCGGTTGCGCGGACGTCGCTCGTCACCGGCGTGCTGGTCGCGCTGGTTCTGATCGGTGCCTGCATCTTCTCCGTCTTCAGCATTGCGCGGCCGATGCGCGCACTCACGGCCGCGATGGAGAAGCTCGCTGGCGGCGACTTTTCCGTGGTGCTGCCAGGCCTCGGCCGCAAGGACGAGGTTGGCGAGGTCGCCGGTGCCGTCGAGAAATTCAAGATCGTGTCCGAGCAGAAGGCGCGCGAGGAAGCGGAGGCCAAGATGCGGCAGGATCAGATCGCGGCCGAGCAGCGCAAGGCCGAGATGCGCAGGCTCGCCGACAGCTTTGAAGGCGCCGTCGGTGAGATCGTTGGCACGGTGTCGTCGGCCTCGACCGAGCTCGAGGCATCCGCGACGACGCTGACCTCGACCGCCGAACGCACGCAGCAGCTCACCACCGTGGTTGCAGCAGCCTCGGAGGAAGCTTCCACCAACGTGCAGTCGGTAGCGTCCGCGACGGAGGAACTGTCGTCCTCGATCACCGAGATCAGCCGGCAGGTGCAGGAATCCGCGCGCGTGGCGAGCGAGGCCGTCGGCCAGGCCCGCACCACGACCGAGCGCGTCAGCGAGCTGTCCAAGGCGGCGACGCGGATCGGTGACGTCGTCGAGCTGATCAACACCATCGCGGGCCAGACCAACCTCCTGGCACTCAATGCCACGATCGAGGCGGCGCGCGCCGGCGAAGCCGGCCGCGGCTTCGCTGTCGTTGCCTCCGAGGTCAAGGCACTCGCCGAGCAGACTGCGAAGGCGACGGGCGAGATTGGCCAGCAGATCGCCAGTATCCAGACCGCGACCGAGCATTCGGTCGGCGCGATCAGGGACATCAGCGACACCATCGAGAAGCTGTCGGAGATTTCCTCGACCATCGCAGCGGCCGTGGAGGAGCAGGGCGCGGCGACGCAGGAGATCTCCCGCAATGTGCAGCAGGCCGCGCAAGGCACACATCAGGTCTCGTCCAATATTACGGACGTGCAGCGTGGCGCGAGCGAGACCGGATCGGCCTCCTCGCAGGTGCTGTCCGCCGCGCAGATGCTGTCCGGCGACAGCAATCGCCTCAAGCTCGAGGTCGGCAGATTCCTGGAGACGGTGCGCGCCGCCTGAGGGCGGCCGTCCTCACTGGTCACCCGACGGCTGCAACCGTCGCGCGAGGACGTGCGGTGGTTCGCATGCGTTCGCGGCTGGATGCGCGATCAGAAGAGCTGCACGGTTAACCTTCCGGAAAAGCGATGCAGGCATCATCTCCGCAATATTCCGCGCGCCCAGCCGCCCTCCCTGCATTGCGTATCAATCGTCTTGGAGCACATTCCATGAGTGGCCTTTCCATTCGCCTCACTCACAAGGTCATGGCGATCGGACTGTTCGGACTGTTGGGTCTCGTCGCCTTCGGCGCGATCTACGAGATCGGCAGCCTTTCCCAGGACGCATCGCGCGACATTGCCAATCGTGCCCGCGCGATCGCTGATCTCGACAAGCAGCTCTCGATCGAGATGCTGGAGGCACGCCGCAACGAGAAGAACTTCTTGCAGCGCCGGGCCGAGAGCTACGCCAAGGCGCATGCCGAGCTGATCGGGCCGATCAACCGCGATTTCGATGAGGTGCAGCGGCTGATGGCGGCGGGCGGCATGAGCGTGCTGTCCGACAAGATGAAGCAGGCCCAGGACGGCTTCAAGCGATACGCGTCGGACTTCGGCGCATTGGTGGCCGCCGAGACCAGGCTCGGTCTGAACGAGACGGTCGGCCTGTCCGGTTCGCTCCGCGCCGCGGTGCACGACATCGAGGCCAAGCTGAAGGAGATCGACGATCCCAGGACGACGACCTGGATGCTGATGATGCGCCGGCACGAGAAGGACTTCATGCTACGGCGCGACCCCAAGTACATCGCCGAGGTGAAGAAGGCCGCGGTTGAATTCTCCAAGGCGATAGAGGTCGTCGCAATCCCGACGGCGGCGATGAACGACATCATGGCCAAGCTCCAGAAATACCAGTCCGAGTTCACGGCCTGGGCCGAGACCGCGCAGCAGAGCGCGGCCCTTGACGCCAGCATGATGAAGACCTTCCGCGAGGTCGAGCCTGTCATGGCGGAGGTGCGGACCGCGGTCGATGCGATGTCCAGGCGGGCGGACGCCGCCGAAGCTGCCACGCGCGAGGCCGTGCGTCTTTGGATGGTCGTCGCCTTCGGCGTCACCGTCATCGTGCTTGCCGCCGTCGGCTTCCTGCTGGGACGCTCGATCTCGAAGGCACTCGGTGCGATGATCGGTGCGATGACCCGGCTTGCGCGCGGCGAGCTCTCGATTTCCGTTCCCGGCGTCGGCCGCAGGGACGAGATCGGCGAGATGGCCGGTGCGGTCGAGGTGTTCAGGACCAACATGGCGGAAGCCGAGCGGCTGCGCGCCGAACAGGCGGAAGCGGACGCGCGCGGGCGCGAACAGCGCAAGGCCGACATGCAGCGGCTCGCCGACAGGTTCGAAGGCGCGGTCGGCGAGATCATCGAGACCGTGTCGTCGGCGGCAACCGAGCTCGAGGCCTCCTCCAACACGCTGACGCAGGCCGCCGAGCGCGGCAACGGGCTTGCCACCGCCGTGGCGGCGGCCTCGGAAGAGGCGTCCGCCAACGTGCAGTCGGTGTCATCCGCGAGCGAGGAGATGACCTCCTCGATCTCCGAGATCAGCCGCCAGGTGCAGGAATCGGCGCGCGTCGCCGACGTCGCGGTCGGGCAGGCCCAGCGCACCAATGCGCGCGTCGCCGAATTGACCAAGGCGGCCTCCCGGATCGGCGACGTGGTGGAGCTGATCAACACCATCGCCGCCCAGACCAACCTGCTGGCGCTCAACGCGACGATCGAGGCGGCGCGGGCGGGCGAGGCCGGCAAGGGCTTTGCGGTGGTCGCAACCGAAGTGAAGGCGCTCGCCGAGCAGACCGCGAAGGCCACGGGCGAGATCGGCCAGCACATCGGTGCGATCCAGGCCGCGACGGACGACTCCGTCGGCGCGATCAAGGAGATCGGCGACACCATCGCGCGGATGTCGGAGATCTCGTCGACCATCGCGGCCGCGGTGGAGGAGCAGGGCGCCGCGACGCAGGAGATCTCCCGCAACATCCAGCATGCCGCGCACGGCACCTCCGAAGTCTCGGCGAATATCGCCGACGTCCAGCGCGGTGCCGGCGAGACCGGAGCCGCCTCGGCGCAGGTGCATTCGGCCGCGCATTCGCTGTCTCAGGAGAGCAACCGGCTGAAGAGCGAGGTCGCGCGCTTCCTGGAGTCGGTGCGGGCGGCGTGACGGCGTTCCGTTCGATGTTGTGCTGCGTCGACCGCATCGCAACACGAGATATCAGTGCTGCCGCAACAGATAGTTGCAGGGAAAATAACGACGACGCGGGCGGTCCCGTAATTTTACGTAGGTTCCTGTTAACGCCTGTTTGCGACTATTAGGCGCAATCTCATGGGATAAGAACCAGCCAGCATCGATGAATTGACTTCCGCCCTGTCGCCCGTCGCGACGATTGCGGCGCAGGCGATTCACGCGTTGCCGGGTATCATCGGGATTTGTCGTGATGTCGAAGTTGTCGATCGTCTTCAAGCTTCTGGCCGTGTTGTCGGTCCTCGTGCTGTCACTCGCCGGCGTCGGCGTGACCGCGATCGGCACCATGCAGAACATCAATGCGCATACGGTCGAGATCGCGGAGAGCTGGCTGCCGAGCGTGCGCGCGCTCGGTTCGCTTCGCGCCGACATCAATGAGCTGCGCGTCGCGCTCCGTCTGCATCTGATGCAGGACAGCGCGGAAGGCAAGGATGCGGCCGAGAAGCGCCTCGCCTCGCTGCAGGGGCGCATCGACCAGACGCGCAAGGTCTACGAGCCGCTGATCACGACCGCCGAGGAGCGCTCGCTCTACGGGCAATGGACCAAGGCGTGGGCCGAGTATCTGAACGGCGTGCAGGACGTGATGGCGCTGTCGCGCAAGAGCGTCGGTCGTTTCCCGATCGAGGCCAACGAGCTGTTGCAGACCAAGGTCGCCAAGATGGCCCAGGCGGCCGATCCGTTGCTCCAGAAGGGCATCGAGCTCAACAACCGGGGTGCAGAGCTGGAGACCAAGCAGGCGGCCGACAGCTACGCCATGATCTTCCGCGTGCTGGTCGGCATCATCGTGTTCTCGGTCGTGATTGCGATCGCCGCCGCCTATTATCTCGTGCGCGACGTTTCGCGTGGTATTGCCTCGATCATCCGTCCGATGCAGTCGCTCGGCGAGGGCGACCTTTCGGCCGAGGTGCCGCATCGCGGCGAGAAGACCGAGATCGGCTCGATGGCGGATGCGCTCCAGATCTTCAAGGAAGCGCTGATCGCCAAGAAGGCTGCCGACGAGGCCGCCGCCGCCGACGCCGAAGCCAAGATCGAGCGCGGCCGCCGTGTCGATGCCATTACCCGCAAGTTCGAAGCCATGATCGGCGAAGTCGTCGGCACTGTCTCCTCGGCCTCGACCGAGCTCGAGGCGTCGGCGTCGACGTTGACCAGCACCGCGCGGCGTGGGCAGGAGCTCGCGACCGTCGTGGCGGCAGCCTCCGAGGAAGCCTCCACCAACGTCCAGGCCGTGGCCTCCGCCTCGGAGGAGCTGTCGTCCTCGATCACCGAGATCAGCCGCCGCGTGCAGGATTCGGCGCGGATGGCGGCGGAAGCCGTCGAGCAGGCGGCGCGGACCAACGAGCGCGTCAACGCGCTGTCGCAGGCCGCCTCCCGCATCGGCGACGTCGTCGAGCTCATCAACACGATCGCAGGCCAGACCAATTTGCTGGCGCTGAACGCGACCATCGAGGCGGCGCGCGCCGGCGAGGCCGGCCGCGGCTTTGCGGTCGTCGCCTCCGAGGTCAAGGCATTGGCCGAGCAGACCGCGAAGGCGACCGGCGAGATCGGGGCCCAGGTTTCGGGCATCCAGGCTGCAACGCAGGAATCCGTCAGCGCTATCCAGGAGATCGGCGGCACCATCGAGCGGCTGTCCGAAGTGTCCGCGGCGATCGCCGCGGCCGTCGAGGAGCAGGGCGCCGCCACGCAGGAGATCTCGCGCAACGTCCAGCAGGCCTCGGTCGGCACGCAGGAGGTCTCGGCGAACATCACGGACGTGCAGCGCGGTGCGATCGAGACCGGCGAGGCCTCGACCGAAGTGCTGTCGGCGGCGAAATCGCTGGCGACCGACAGCACGCGCCTCAAGGTCGAGGTCGCGCAGTTCCTGGATTCGGTCCGCGCGGCCTGATCTTCAACTTCCCGTCTGTGGAGCCGGCGGCGGAGCCTGCCGCCGGAACAGGATGCGCTGGTAGAGCCATCCGATCGCGACCAGCACGACGCCGAGGCACATGAACGACAGCGCGCGGTAAACGCCTGTCAGCGTCGACATGTCGATCACGAAGGCCTTCAGGATCGTCAGCGCGATGACGGCGGCGGACGCAAGCCGCGCGCGCTCCGAGTTGACGAGGATGCCGACGCCGAGCAGCACCACGCCGAAGGCGAGCCAGCCGATCGAGTAGGTGTATTGCTCGGCCCCCGTCGTCTCGCCGCTGGACAGGATCGGGCCGTGATAGAAGCGGCGGATCTCCAGCGTGACATAGGCGAGCGCGAACACGAGCGCGCCGCCAGCGATGGTGTTGGCATAGGCCTTGCCACGCTCGCCGACCACCGCATAGGACAGCAGCAGCATCAGCACCGCCGGCAGCGCGTAGCCGAGCAGCAGCAGGTTGAACACGGCGCCGCCGACGTCGATATGCCACAGCAGCGGGTTCTCCAGGATCAGTAGGCCGAACACGCTGATGAGCCCGCCGATGGCCGTGAGCACCACCGCGCCGACATTGTGCACGATACTGCGGCTGCGCAGCCTCAGCCGTTCCAGCCCGATCGCCATGGCGAACGCGACGCAGACTTGCAGCGCGCATTCGAGCAGCGACGGCGCAGACGTCATCTGGCCTCCAGTCGCAAAGTGCCGGATCTCCATGAAGGCGAGCAGCGCGGTGAACAGGATCGCGGCGGCTTCCACCATGCGCAGCGGCGCATCGTCGCCGCGGCGGCGCAGGAAGATGCTCGCGCCCCAGAACGAGACTGCCGGCAGGCCGTAGCCCCACAGCAGCCAATTGAAGATCGGCGTCGTGCCGACGGCATCGCCGACGATGCGCGGATCATAGACGATGCGCGCGGTGACGATCGCGGCGAAAATGGCCGCGAGCCGGCGCAGGACCGGGATCGGGCGCTGCAGCGAGATCCAGGCGGTGCCGAGCGACATCAGCGCCAGTGCAATCGTGAGCCAGCCCTTCTCGAGCGCGAAGGTCAGCGCCAGCGCCAGCGCGCCGAGCGTGCCGGTCGCGAACAGCGCGACGGAGGTCGCAGCGCCCGGCCGATCTTCGCGGCGCGCAAGCGCTTCGGTGGCGGCGGCAAAGGCCGCGGCAAGCAGCACCGCGAGGATCGCGAACGGGATCGAGCGATCCAGATGGGCAATGCGTGCATAGAGCGCAACGAGGATCGCAATGGGCGTGGCGACACCCGCCGCCGACCACACCACCGGAATGATCGCCGAGTTCGAGCGGCCCTGCGCGAAAAAGCCGGCCATGCCGAAGCCGGCGGCGAAGATCGCGGCCGTCACCAGATGCAGCGTCACGGAGCTGTCGGTCGCGACCGGTCCGATGCCGGGCAAGGGGCCGCCGGGCAGCACCAGCATGTCGGGATTGGCGCGCACCGCCCACTCGGCGAACACGATGAAGACGGTCGCCGCGGCCGCGCCCAGCGCGCCGGTCGCTGCCGGCGCGCGCCAGGCGACGAACAGCGTCGCACCGACGAGAAGCGTGAAGGCGATCAGCGCCAGATCCGCATGCGCGCTCGACAGCACGATCAGCATCGCGCCGAACAGATAGGCGCCGAGCGAGCTCGACGACACCGGCTCGATCTCGCCGTCCTCGATGCTGGGCCCGAACATGAAGCCGCAGACGACGAGCAGCGCAGCCAGCACGAATCCCGCGATCGCATGGAAGGCGTGCGGCGCGACCTGCACGTCACTGGTGTCCAGACCCGGGAAGATCCAGAGCACAGCGAAGGCGATCGTGGTCACCGCAAGCCAGCGCCACAGCCGGATGCGGGCAAGGCCGAAGCTCGCGGCGGTGACGATCGCAAGATAGATGTAGAGCGCCCAATAGTCCGGCTTGCCGCTGGAGACGAGGAGCGGGGTCACGAACGCGCCGACCACGCCGAGGCCGGCGAGCGCGGGCCCGTGCAGCAGGGCGGCGGCAAGCGTGCCGAGTGCGACGAGGCCGAGCAGCACGAAGGCGGTCGCAGGCACGAGGAAGCCATAGAGCGCGTAGGCGGCATAGATGGTCGCGAACGCGACGGCCGTGCCGGCCGCGGTGAGGATCGCGGGAATATTGGCGATCGGCAGCGCCGCGATGTTGGAGATGCTCTCCTTGCGCCGCGACCATTCGCCGGCGCCGAGCAGCGCGGCTGCGAACAGGCCGCCGAGGAACACGCGCACGCCGGGGCCGACGAGGCCGGCCTCGATCGAATAGCGCACCATGAAGAAGCCGCCGAGCGCGAGCGCAAGGCCGCCGATCCACACCACCCAGCGCGTGCCGAGACGCTCCTCGAAGCCAGGCTCTCTAATATCAAGCGCCGGCAGCGGAGGCGGTGCATCGGCTCCGGTGCCCGCTTCGAGCGGTGGCGGCGCAGCCACTTCGGTGACGAGCGGCGGCGGCGCCTCGGCCTCGGGCGCGAGCGGCGGTGGCTCGGCCGGAGTTGTCGCGGGCGCTTCAGCCTGCACCGGTGCGGGCATCAGCGGCGGCGGCTGCACTCGCCGTTGCGTGTAAACCATCTCTTCGAGCGAGCTCAGCCGGCGGCGCAGCTCGGCCGCCTGGTTGGAGGCCTTGATCGCGATCAGGAAGGCGATGATCGCAATGATCAGCGCAAAGACGTCAAACGGGCCGTCGAACATGAAGCCTCCAGGCAACCGGCGGGCAGGGGCCGATCGCGCAAATGTCGTATCTAGCGCCGGGAGCGCATGCGCAAGCCCGGCGCGGGCCGCTCCTGGAGCACGTCGCGGCGGAAGCGGTAGAGCGCCGCCGGCCGTCCGCCAGTCTGTGTCGACATCACGCCGGTCGGTTCGACCAGGGCTTCCGTTTCGACCAGGCGGCGGAAATTCTGCTTGTGCAGGTGCCGGCCGGAGATCGCCTCCACCGTATGCTGCAATTCGGTGAGTGTGAACTCGGCGGGCAAAAGTTCAAAGACCACAGGACGATACTTCAGTTTTGCGCGCAGCCGCGCGATCGCGGTGGCGAGGATCCGGCGATGATCGAACCGCATGGAGGTGCCGAGTGCGGGAAGCGCCTTGCGTGCTAATGCCGCAGGTCGGCCGTCGCGCCGCGCCTCCTCGATCAGCCCGGCCTCATAGAGCAGCTCGTAGCGGTCGAGCACGCGCTCCTCGTCCCAGGGCGCGCCATCGAGGCCGAAATAGAACCGCACGCGGTCCCTGCGCGGCAATGCGCGCGTCGTCTCCGGCGTCTCCTGTTCCGCCCATGTCGTCAGCGCCGGGATGATGTCGCGGGCGATGATCGCCGGCGGCTCCTCGCGCCAGTCCTCCCAGGGGAGGAAGCGATACCACGGCTCGAAGCTCGCCCCGGTTGCTGCGAGTTCGCCGTCGACGGCGCGGGTGAGTGCGAGATATCCGATCGACACCATATGCGCGCCGGTGTCGCCGGCCTCCGCATGACGGCCGCGATCGCCGAACGTATAGAGCTGCTCGACATAGCCGAGCCGCAAGCCCGCCTGCTCCTCGACCCAGGCGCGCAGGCCGATCTCGAAGGTCCGATGGCTCAGCGCATCGAACGGGCCGAACGGCAGGCCCGCCAGGCCGTCGCTGCCGCGCGCGGTGAGGATCAGCGGTTCATGGTCTTCGATCGCGACGATCGCGGCGGTCAGGCCGATCTCGATCGGCGTCAGCAGCGTCTCGCTCATGCGGCTCACTTCGCTGCTGTCATTCGAGCTCGATCACGAAGGGGCGACCCTCGACCATCATCGCGCCCGGGCCCATCTCGTCGAGCGCGCGCAGCATGCGGCCCTCGCGTCCCAGCGCGCGGTCGGCGAGGCCGACGATGCGCCGGTTCGGCGATGCGATCGGCGAGGCCGCGCGGATCTTCTTCGCGATCTCGATCTCGTCGCGATGCGGATTGAGGGCGCAGGCCGCGGCGAAGGCGCTCGCGGTGGAGCGGCTGATGCCGGCGTAGCAATGCACCACCAGCGGCGCGCTGCGTTCCCAGCGGCGCACGAAGTTCAGCACCTGGTCGATATGGGCCTCCGACGGCGCGACAAAGCCGTCCATCTCCTCGGTGATGTCGTCCATCGACACCTTGAGATGGTTGGCCGGCAGCACCGACACCGGCCGCGCCACCTGCTCGACATTGGCCATCACGGTCAGCACGTGGCTGGCCCCGGTGAGGCGGACGGTTTCGGGAAGCGCGGCGAGGGAACAGACGTGGATCATGGCGGACCTTTTCGTTGATTATAGCCGCGGCCGTAGGGTGGGCAAAGGCGCATCGCGCCGTGCCCACCATTTCGCAACTGCGCTCATCTCGCCTTGTTTGGTGGGCACGCTTCGCTTTGCCCACCCTACGAAGGGATGATGCTACGCAAACACCGCGCCAAACCGCTCCAGGAACTGCTTCTCAGCCCGCGCCGCCGTCCAGGGCGTGAGATAGTCGCGCCGGACGCTGTCGGGCAGGCCGGGATCCTTGCCGAACAGGCGCCTCGCCTCGGCATCGCTGAAGCCGGCGAGCTCGGTCGCCTCGAGGTAAGCCGCGCCGCGATCGGCGGCCTTGATGGCCAGCGTGATCTCGTCGGGCAGCACCGGCGGCAGGCCGAAGCGGATGTGGATGGCGCCGAGCAGGCGCTTCTCGACCGCCTTGTAATGGCCGTCAAGCACGGCCTTGAACGGCGAGATCATGTCGCCGATCACGTATTCGGGCGCGTCGTGCAGCAGGGCTGCGAGCCGCACGCGCTGGTCCACGCGCGGCGTTTCGTGCCGCATCACGGTCTCCACCAGCAGCGTGTGCTGCGCGACCGAGAAGATGTGCGCGCCTGTCGTCTGCCCGTTCCAGCGCGCCACGCGCGCCAGCCCATGCGCGATGTCGGCGATCTCGATGTCGAGCGGAGAGGGATCGAGCAGATCGAGCCGCCGGCCCGACAGCATGCGCTGCCAGGCGCGGGACTCCGCGCCGCGTGCCGACTTCTTCGCGCTCATTTGACCTTGAGGCGCGGCTTGCGCTGCGTCTTGCCGCAGCTGGCGTGACAATGGCAGTCGACGAGATGGTCGTTGACCATGCCGGTCGCCTGCATGAAGGCGTAGACGATGGTCGGGCCGACGAACTTGAAGCCGCGCGAGGACAGCTCCTTGGAGATCTGCACCGACAGCGGCGTGGAGGCCGGCACGCTCGCCGTGGTCTTGAAGTTGTTGACCTTGGGCCTTCCGTCCATGAAGTCCCACAGCAGCTTCGAGAAGCCCGGCCCCTTCTCCATGATGTCCAGATAGGACTTCGCACTCAGGATCGCGCCGTCGATCTTGGCGCGGTTGCGCACGATGCCGGCATCGTTCATCAGCGCGTGCACCTTCTTGGCATTGTAGCGCGCGATCTTCTCCGGCTGGAAATCGTCGAAGGCTTTGCGGAAATTGTCGCGCTTGCGCAAAATCGTGATCCAGGACAGGCCGGCCTGGAAGCCATCGAGGATCAGCTTCTCGTACAACGCGCGGTCGTCATATTCAGGCACGCCCCACTCGGTGTCGTGATAGGCGACATAGAGCGGATCTTCGCCCGGCCAGGGGCAGCGGGTCAGGCCGTCGGGATGCAGGCGAGGGGCGCGGCTCATGCGGTGGGCTGCTTGGCTGGAATGCGTACGACTTCAGGTTCGGCGAGCGTCAAGGCAAGTCCGCCAGCCGTGAGCGGCTGGCCGGCATCGAGCGCGTCGGCGACGCGGTCGATGCGCACCAGCGCGATGCCCTTGCCATCGGCAGAAGAGCCAATGGTGCCGACCGGCTTGTCGCCGGCGAGAATGGCAGCACCAATCTCGGGCGAGGGTCCGTCGAGCAGCACCTTGACGCTGCGGGTGCGCGCGGTGCCGCGATGCTGCATGCGCGAGACGACCTCCTGGCCGACATAGCAGCCCTTGTCGAAATCGACGCCGGCGAGGCGGTCCATATTGGTCTCGTGCGGGAATGCATCGCTGTACATGAAGTCGAGCCCGCCGCGCGGCACGCCAAGCGCGATGCGATGTGCCTCATAGGCGGCCGCGTCGACCAGCTCGGCGCCGATGAGGTCGGACAGCTTCTGCTTGAGATCCTCGGGGATCAGGATGCGGGTGCCGAGCCCGTCATGGCGCGGATCGGCGAAGGCAAGGTCCGGCTGGGCCGCGAGCGCGCCGTCCCAGGCGGCGAGCACGCCGAGATCGTCGGAGAGGTTTTCCACGGTGGCCTTGGCGCGCAGCTTGTAGAATTTCAGCTTGGTCGCGAGGCCCTCGGCCAGCGCTTTGGGGCAGTCGATCAGGAACCCGCCGCCATGGCCGGCCGGCACCTCCGTGATCAGGAAATCGACGATGATCTTGCCCTGCGGCGTCAGCAGCGCGCCGAATCGCCCCAAGCCCGGCTTCAGCCTGTCGAGGTCGGTCGTGACGAGGCCGTTGAGGAAGTTGCGCGCATCCTCGCCCGCGACCTTGACCACGCCCCGGTCGGGAAGAAACGCTGATTTCATGAGAAAATCTCTTGCGACATGTTGCTCCGGAACGTAAGCCCGCAGCGCATAAACGACAAGACCTCGAGCCCTGCGCTTGGGGATGAGAGGGGCCTTCAGCCATGACCCAGCGTTTCGATGTGATCCTCAGGGGCGGCACTGTCGTCAACCAGGACGGCGAGGGCCTGCGCGACATCGGCATTGCGAGCGGCCGCATCGCCGAGATCGGCGCGCTGTCGCAAGCCTCCGCCGCCGAGGTGATCGACTGCAAGGGCCTGCACATCCTGCCCGGCGTGATGGACACGCAGGTGCATTTTCGCGAGCCCGGGCTGGATCAGAAGGAAGACCTCGAGACCGGCTCGCGCAGCGCCGTGATGGGCGGCGTCACCGCCGTGTTCGAGATGCCGAACACATCGCCGCTCACCGTGACCGAGGCCAGCTTCACCGACAAGGTGAAGCGCGCCCGTCATCGCATGCATTGCGACTTCGCCTTCTTCATCGGCGGCACCCGCGAGAACGTGCAGGACCTGCCGGTGCTGGAACGCGCGCCCGGCTGCGCGGGCGTCAAAGTGTTCATCGGCTCCTCGACCGGCGCGCTGCTGGTCGAGGACGACGAGAGCCTGCGCCGCATCTTCCAGGTGATCCGCCGCCGCGCCGCGTTCCACGCCGAGGACGAATACCGCCTCAACGAGCGCAAGCCGCTGCGCATCGAGGGCGATCCGCGCTCGCATCCGGTCTGGCGCGACGAGACCGCGGCGCTGATGGCGACGCAGCGCCTGGTCAAGCTCGCGCATGAGACGGGCAAGCGCATCCACGTGCTGCACATCTCGACCAAGGAAGAGATCGAGTTTTTGCGCGACCACAAGGACGTCGCATCCTGCGAGGCGACGCCGCATCATCTCACGCTGGTCGCGCCCGAATGCTACGAGCGGCTCGGCACGCTGGCGCAGATGAACCCGCCTGTGCGCGGGGCCGATCACCGCGCCGGCATCTGGCGCGGCATCGAGCAGGGCATCATCGACGTGCTCGGCTCCGATCACGCCCCGCATACGCTGGAAGAAAAGCAGAAGACCTATCCCGCTTCGCCCTCGGGCATGACCGGCGTGCAGACGCTGGTGCCGCTCATGCTCGATCACGTCAACGCCGGCCGCCTGTCGCTGGCGCGGTTTGTCGATCTCACCAGCGCCGGCCCCGCGCGCCTCTACAACATGGCCTGCAAGGGCCGCATCGCGGCCGGTTACGACGCCGATTTCACCGTCGTCGACTTGAAGCGCAGCGAAACCATCACCAACAAATGGGTGGCGTCCAAGGCCGGTTGGACCCCTTACGACGGCGTCCGCGTCACGGGCTGGCCCGTCGGCACCTTCATCCGCGGCCGCCGCGTGATGTGGCAGGGCGAGCTGGTGACGCCATCGCAAGGCGAGCCGGTGCGGTTTCTGGAGACGCTGAAGGCGTAGGGCTTGGCGCGCCGCGGCACGGTGCGTGCCTCAGACTCGGTGTCATCCTGGCGAAAGCCAGGACCCATAACCCCGACCGGATATTGTTGCGAAGACTGGTGGCCAGATCTGCCCGCAGCCATATAGTGCTGTGGTAATGGGTCCTGGCTTTCGCCAGGACGACGTTGGAGAGGTCATCGCATGCCCCAACCGGCACCCCTCATCTCCACCGAACAACTCGCCGCCATCCTCGGCGATCCCGCCTTACGCCTCTACGACTGCACGACCTATAACGAACCGGTGCCGCCAGGCAGCGACTTGCCGTATCGTGCCGTTCCCGGCGACAAGACCTTCGCGGCGCGCCACATCCCCGGCGCCGATTTCCTCGATCTTCAGGGCGAGTTCTCCGACGCCTCCGCGCAGCAGTTCTTCATGATGCCCGGTGTGGCCCAGCTCGAAGCTGCCTTCGGCCGCCATGGCCTCGATGCGTCCAAGACCATCGTGCTCTACAGCATCGGCACGATGATGTGGGCGACGCGGTTCTGGTGGATGCTGCGCTCGCTCGGCGTCGACGCGCTTGTGCTCGACGGCGGTTTCGACAAATGGAAGGAAGAGGGGCGACCGGTCGAGACCGGCACACCGAAGGGCTACCCCGCCACGACCTTCAAGGCCACACCGCGCGCGGGCTTCTTTGTCGACAAGAATGTCGTGAAGGCGCGGATAGGCGATCCCGCGACCGTGATCGTCAATGCGCTCGGGCCGCAGTTTCATCGCGGCCTCGAGCCGAGCCGCTACGGCCGGCCCGGCCGAGTTCCAGGCAGCGTCAACGTATCAGCCGCAACGCTCACAAATGCGGACAAGACGCTGAC
Source organism: Bradyrhizobium diazoefficiens USDA 110 (assembly GCF_000011365.1). Classification (GTDB taxonomy): domain Bacteria; phylum Pseudomonadota; class Alphaproteobacteria; order Rhizobiales; family Xanthobacteraceae; genus Bradyrhizobium; species Bradyrhizobium diazoefficiens. The sequence continues at coordinate 2,801,630 of NC_004463.1, forward strand.
GAGCCTTGCCGATGCCGAAGCGAAATTCGCCGCCCAGGGCGTTACGCGCGACAAGACCGTGATCTGTTATTGCGGCGGTGGCATCTCGGCGACGATCGACCTGTTGCTGCTGACGCAGCTCGGCTTCGACAAGCTGACGCTTTACGACGCATCGATGGGCGAATGGGCGAGGGATCCGTCGCTGCCGATCGAGACCGACTAGGGGAAGGTAAGAAAGTTGGGAACCTTTCCCTTGGGCCGGCATCCAATGTCTGGAACCAATGGAGACAAGCAGGTGACCGCAATGCAACGGACCGCAGCCGGCCTGTCCGCCGGCGCCAAGACTTCAGAATTCAGGGCCTCGGAGGCGGAACTGGTCGATCGTGCGCGAGGCCGCGACGAGTCCGCGCTGCGCGAGATCATGCAGGCCAACAACCGCAGGCTCTACCGCCTCGCGCGCGGCATTCTGCGCAGCGACAGCGAAGCCGAAGATGTGGTGCAGGAAACCTATGTCCGCGCCTTTACCCATCTCGATGGCTTCCGCGGGGAATCCGGGTTGTCGACCTGGCTGTCGCGCATCGCCATCAACGAAGCGCTCGGCCGGGCGCGAAGTGCCAGGCCCCATGTCGAGCTCAGCTCGGTGCCCGAAGCCGCGCTCGAGGCGCAGATCATCAAATTTCCCGTCTCACCCGCAGGCGATCCGGAAAGGACCATGGCCCAACGTGAAATCCAGCGCGTCGTCGAACGCGCAATCGACGAGTTGCCGGATGTCTTCCGCATGGTCTTCATCGCACGCGTCATGGAGGGCATGAACATCGAGGAGACCGCCGATCTGCTCGGCGTGAAGCCCGAAACCGTGAAGACGCGGTTGCACCGCGCCCGCACCATGCTGCGCGAGAACGTCGAGAAGGAGATCGGTCCGGTGATGATGGATGCGTTCCCGTTCGCGGGCTGGCGCTGCGAGCGCCTGACCGTGTCGGTGCTGAAGCGGCTCGGCGTCGGCGGCTGAAGTTTTTCGGGAACGTTTGCGCGAAATTCCCATCCAACACCTGTGAAGCAACGCGCCGGCGGACCCCGTCCGGCAGCACAGGAGTGTCAAACCATGTTCATTCGACGGAGCGCGGCTGTTGCCGCAGCAATCTTGTTGTCGAGCCCCGCGCTGCTGCAAGGCGCCGGCGCAGCCGACAAGCCGACCGATCCGCAGATCGCCCATATCGCCTACACCGCGGGCGTGATCGACATCAACGCCGCCAAGCAGGCGCAGAAACAGGCGCAGAACAAGGACGTCAAGGCGTTTGCCGAGGACATGCTGCGCGACCACGAGGCCGTCAACAAGCAGGCGCTCGCGCTGGTCAAGAAGCTGAACGTCACGCCCGAGGACAACGACACCAGCAAGGCGCTGTCGAAGCAGGCGAGTGACAAGCTGGCTGAGCTCGACAAGCTGAGCGGCGCGGCCTTCGACAAGGCCTATGTCGTCAACGAGGTCGCCTACCACAAGGCGGTCAACGGTGCGCTGGAGACCCAGCTGATTCCGTCGGCGAACAATGCCGAGCTGAAGAGCCTGTTGCAGACCGGCCTGAAGATTTTCCAGGGCCATCAGCAGCACGCCGAGCACGTCGCGGCCGAGCTGAAATAGGGAGCGTGGGATGAAGCCGGGACGCCTCGCTTCGATCGCGCTTGCGATCATCTTCCTGCCGATGGCCGTCCCGGCGCACGCGGCGACCATCGAGATCACGATGGAGAATCTCGTGATCTCACCGACTGAGGTGTCGGCGAAGGTCGGGGACACCATCAGGTGGGTCAACAAGGACGTCTTCGCCCACACCGCCACCGCGAAGAACGGCGATTTCGACGTGACGTTACAGCCCGAGAAATCGGCGACGTTCGTTCTGAAGAAGGCGGGAGCGGTCGACTATTACTGCCGCTATCATCCCAACATGAAAGCGACGCTCAAGGTCGAGCCGTGAGGGAGGAGGGAGTGCATTCCCAATCGTGGCGGGAATATCTCCCGGTCATCGCGAGACTAATGCTTGTCCGGGGGAGCCGGCTTCCGTGCGATAAACGCAGCAGACTTCGCGAACCTGTTCACCAGATCCCGTTCGCCAAGTCATTCATCCGTCAACTGGCCCCGCCCGCGTGGCGGGGTCATTTTCGAAAAGGCGCTTACTGCCGGGAGATGTCGACGGAGAATTCGCCGTTGCGGATCCGGCCGGGAAAGCCCTCGACGAACTTCGCTACCGCGTCCTCGCCATAGGTGCCGACGAGCTCGGCAAAGGCCGCAAACAGGCTCGCCTGCGCCAGGCAGTCGCCGTCGACGCCGTCATGGCGCGCTTCGGCCCAGGCCTCGTTGAGATAGCTCAGTGCGGCCTGTTTCTGCTCGTGGTCGGGCAGCGGCGCGCGGGCGGGGGCGTAGGAAATCGGCTGGCTCATGAAACTCGATCAGGGCTGGGGCGCGATCCACGGCGATGCGCTGTGCGAGTGGTGTAGCACGCGTATTAACGCCCGCTAGGCCACATCTTTAAGAACGGTTAATGGCTGTGAACAAAGACGATGACAGGGTTCCCGTCGCCGTCATTCCGGGCTCGTACTACGCGCGCCCCGGAATGACGGCGAGATCAGTTCGCGTAGCGCGCCGTGAGATCGCGCGAGATCTTCGAGCCTTCCTCGATGTAGCGGCGGATCGCGACGGTGGCGGCCGGCGTGCAGCTCCGGTAGGTCTGCTGGAAGCCGTTATAGCCGCGGTTGAAGCCGGCGATCATGCGGGTGCGGCGCTCTCCGGAGGGGGTTTCGGCATCGATCAGCGCCTGCATCTCGCTGCGCCATTTGTTGCCCTCGTTGGACCCGCAAATGCCGCGCAGATAGTGCAGGCCGCCGAGGATCTCCGCCAGCCGCTGCAAATCGGCGTCAAACGGCGCCGCCACGTCCTGGGCCCTCGTGGGCACCGAGGCGCAGGCGAGGATCAGGGCAAAAATGGCCAGAAATCGCGTCGACATCGGCGGGGTGTATGCCCCCTCAGGGCGGCGGGCGCAAGGCGGGCTGCGCGAGCGGTGTGCTCCCTCCCCCGCTTGCGGGGGAGGGTTGGGGAGAGGGTGCCTCCGCTAGCGAGAACCCCCCAGAGGAGAAAGCCCTCACCCGCGCCTTCGGCGCGACCTCTCCCGCAAGCGGGAGAGGTATAGCGGCGCCCGCGGCTCGGCCTATGCCTCAATCAAGCGCGCGGCGGATTGAATGACCTCCTCCAGCCCCCCGGTCAGCTTGATGTCGCCGAGGCTCGCCAGGGCATCGGGGGCGATCCAGCGGTAGTCGTCGAGCTCGTCGTTCAAAACCGGCTCCCGGGCCGCCCAGCGGGCGGCAAAGGACATGATCAGGTAGTGGCCGGCGCCGGCCGTGGCCGGCAGCACCTCGCGCCAGCCGGCAAGGCCAATGATCTCGATGGCGAGCCCGGTCTCCTCGTCCACCTCGCGCACCAGGGCCTGGTGCAGCGATTCGCCGAACTCGACCCGGCCGCCGGGCAGCGAATAGAACCCCTTGGCGGGCGATCGGGCGCGGCGGGTCAGAAGCACCTTGCCATCACGAAAAATCGCGGCGCTGACCGCAATCTGGGGATGGGTGGGCTGGACGACCGCAGACACGGCTCAGTTTGCCATGATGGTGTCGACGTCGGCTTCCGCCCCGCCATTGATGATGCCGCCGCAGGCAGCGATCAGCGGCTTGACCCAGAGGGTGGCCTGCTCGGCCAGGCGGACGCGGGTGGTGTCCTTCTCGACCTCGCGCATGGCCGAGCCGACCGCGGTCAGAATCGAGGTCATCGTGTCGGTGAGGTGGTCGAACTGGGCGCGCACGTTGGGATCGGCCTTCTCATAGGCTTCGATGGCGAGGTCGCGTGCCTTGAAGTTCGACGCCGTGAAATGCTCGGCATAGGACAGCGGCGACCAGGTCAGAAAGTCTTCGGCGCATTCCGGCATGTCCGGGACCATTTCGAGCAGCATCACCGCTTCATTGAAATGGTTGAGATAGTCGGTGGCAAGCCCGGTCCGCGGGTTGATGTTGGCCACGCGCAGCCGTTCGGCCCAGGCCGCTGCCTCGGGGCCCGTCTGTACATGCGTCCGCGCGGGTTGGGAGGCCATTGAGCTCATTCGCCGCAGTGTTAACGTTCGGGGTTAAAAGGACCTGAACGGACCCTATATAGACGCCCAAGGATGTGTGGACGCTTCGTCATAACTTCGGCCCCCGCGGCTTTGCGGCAACTGTTCGGCTATGTCGAGCAGCCGAATTTCCCGCCCCGGTACAATGTCGCCCCGACGCAACCGATTCCGGTCGTGCTGGTCGAGAACGGCGCGCGCCATTTCCGCCTGATGCGCTGGGGTCTGCTGCCGGGCTGGGTCAAGGATCCCAAAGGCTTTACGCTCCTGATCAACGCCCGCTCGGAGACGGTGCTGGAGAAGCCCGCCTTCAAACGCGCGATTCGCCGGCGGCGCGGCCTGATCCCGGCCGACGGGTACTACGAATGGAAGGCGGTGGATGGCCGCAAGCAGCCGTTCTTCATCCATCGGGCCGACGGCGCGCCGCTCGGCTTTGCCGCGGTGTTCGAGACCTGGGCCGGGCCGAACGGCGAGGAGCTCGACACGGTCGCGATCGTCACGGCGGCGGCGGGCGAGGACCTCGCCGCGCTGCATGACCGCGTGCCCGTGACCATCAGCCCGCGTGATTTCGAGCGCTGGCTCGACGTTCGCGGCGACGAGGTTGACGCGATCCTGCCGCTGATGATCGCCCCGCGCATCGGCGAATTCGCCTGGCACCCGGTCTCCACCCGCGTCAATCGCGTCGCCAATGACGACGAGCAACTGCTCTTGCCGATCAGCGCGGAGGAGATGGAGGCGGAGCTGGAGGCGTCGAAGCCGAAGAGGGTCGCGCGGAAGGCGGCGGCCGCGTCATCCGATGACGGGCAGGGGTCGTTGTTTTAGCCAAGCTGGCGCCATTCACTCCGTTGTCGTCCCGGATTTGCGCTGACGCTTGTCCGGGACGACAGCGGAGTTTTTTGCTGGAGAGTCACACAATCTCCCGCGCCCGCAACGCCGCGATCTCCGCCGCATCGAAGCCCAGCTCCTCGAGCACCGCGTCGGTATCCGCGCCCAGCTCCGGCGCCATCCGGTCCAGCTTGCCGCCGCCATGCGCGAGCCTGAATCCGCTGCCGGCAAAACGCAGGCGACCATAGGGCGTATCCAGCTCCTGGATCGCACCGCGTGCCTTCACTTGCGGATGATCGATCACTTCCTCGACCTTCCAGATGCTGGCGCAGGGCGCGCCGGCATCTTCCAGAATCGTCTCCCACTCGCGCGCCGGCTTTTTCGCGAGCGCCTCTTCGATGATGGCGCGCAGGGCCGGCTCGTTCTCGTTGCGCGCGAACCAGTCGGCGAAGCGCGGATCGGACAGCGTATCCTCGCGGCCGAGCGTGCTCATCAGCGCGCGGTACTGTTTCTCGTTGTTGACGGCGAGCAGGATGTGGCCGTCGCCGCATTTGAACAAATTCGCGGTGGTCCGGCGGCTCACCGCCTGGTTGCCCGAGAGCTGCTGGCGATGGCCGGCGACCGACCAGTCCGCGATCTGCCCGGAGAGAAACGCCAGCGTCGCTTCCAGCATCGAGACGTCGATGAGCTGCCCCTTGCCGGTGCGGTCGCGCTGGTATAGCGCGCTCGACACGCCGAACGCGGCCGTGGCGCCCGAGAGCACGTCGCAGACCGCAAAGCCCGCGCGCGTCGGCCCCGTTTCAGGGTGGCCGGTGATCGCCATGATGCCTGACAGCGCCTGCATCTTGCCGTCATAGCCGGGCCGCAGGCGGTCCGGGCCGGTCTGGCCGAAGCCTGAGACGGCGCAATAGATCAGCTTTGGATTGATCGCGGACAGCGCCTCATAGCCGATGCCGAGCTTGTCCATCACGCCCGGCCGGAAATTCTCCATGACGACGTCGACCTGGGCGGCAAGCTTCTTCACGATGGCGATTGCATCGGGCTTCTGCAAATCGAGCGTCAGGCTGCGCTTGTTGCCGTTGATGGCCTGGAACGCCGGCGCGAGCCCGCGCTCGGCCCATTCGCGGCTGAGCGGCGTGCGGCGCATGTCCTCGCCCTCGCGCCGCTCGACCTTGATGACGTCAGCCCCCAGCAGCGCGAGCTGGTAGCTCGCATAGGGGCCGGCCAGCACTTGCGTGAAATCCAGGATCTTCACGCCCTCGAACGGTCGCGTCACGTCGCTCTCCCTTTTTGTTTTGGTTGCCGGAGGACGTCAGGCGGCGCGGTTGCCGCGCGCGATCTCCTTCTGCTTGTCGAATTCGGCGCGGCGGCGCGCCAGCTCTTCAGGCGAGAGCTGCGCGACATTGTTGTAGTCGAGCTTCCAGGAGGCGTCCTCGCTCCAGCGCAGCGGCGACTGCATCGTCGTCTGCGGACCGCTCGCGGTCTCGAGCAGCCTGAGTGCGAGCTCGAGCGTTTGCGCCTGCGAGGTGACGTCGTGCGGCTTGCCGGCGGAATTGCCGAGCGGGAAGTCGGAGAACAGGAAGCGCGGCACGGCGGCGTGCTCGATGATGTCCTTGGCGCAGCCCATGATCACGGTCGGAATGCCGTTCCGCTCCAGATGCCGCGCCACCAGCGCGGTGGTCTGGTGGCAGACCGGGCAGTTCGGCACCAGCACCGCGACATCGACCTTGTCGGCAAGGCAGCGCGCCAGAATCTCCGGCGCGTCGGTGTCGAGGGTGACGCGATGGCTGCGGTTGGTCGGCGCGCCGAAGAAGCGCGGAGCCACTTCGCCGATCCGGCCCGCGGCGGATGCCTTCAACAGCTGCGGCAGCGGAAACCAGGTGCCGCTGTCGGTCGCCGAGGTGTGCTTGCGGTCGTAGCCGATGTGCGAGATGCGCAAATCGTGCGCTTTCGACGTGTCGCCGTCATAGACCTGGTAGAATTTCGCGCTGCCATTGTACGCTGCGCCCGGCCCCTGGTCGCCCTTGGCGGGATCGTACGGCGCAGCCGTGGTGATGATGGTGACGCGCGATTGTGAAAGCGGTTTCTTCAGCGGCTGGAACGGCGCCTCGACATGATGTGCCCAGCGGTACGGCGTGGTGTAGCCGATCGCCGCGTAATAGTCGCGGGTGCGCTGCATGTAGGGGACGGGGGAGTCGTAGTCGGGCGCAAAGCCGAATTCGTCGTCGCGCGAAGCGGACATGGGCGCGTCTCCTGGTTCTTGTTGAGAGCCAGACTAGAGATAGTCGGCTGTGAGCTCAACAGGGGGAGGGGCGGCGCAGGCCAGAATTGCTTGCCGCGATGGCTCGCAGCGCGGCAGGTGCGCTCCCTCGCCCCGCTTGCGGGGCCGCGACGAGCTCCGCTCGCGCTCGGAGGGTTGGGGTGAGGGGGAGCCTCCGCGAGGATGGTGAGAGTTGGATTCGCGGAGGCTCCCCCTCACCCGATCGCTTCGCGATCGACCTCTCCCCGCAAGCGGGGCGAGGTGAAGACAGCACCTACCTGAACAGATGCAGCGCCGTATATTGCAGCAGCATGATCGCCTTGGCGTCGATGATCCGTCCGTCGGCGATCATCGCCAGCGCTTCGTCGATGCCAAGCTCCAGCACCTCGATGTCCTCGCCCTCGTGCTCGAGGCCCCCGCCGTCGCTGACGCGCATCTCCGGTTCGTATTCGGCGACGAAGAAGTGCAGCTTCTCGGTCACCGCGCCCGGGCTCATGAAAGCCTCGAACACCTTGTGGACGTGGTGCAGGCGATAGCCGGTTTCCTCCTCGGCCTCGGCGCGGATGCGCACCTCGGGAGAGGCATCGTCCAGTACGCCGGCCGCGGCCTCGATCAGGAGATCGTCGTAGCCGCGGATGAACACCGGCAGGCGGAACTGGCGCACCAGGATCACGGTGCGCCGCGCGCGATTGTAGGGCAGCACGGCGGCGGCGTTGTCGCGCTCATAGGTTTCCCGGTGCTGCGTCTGCCACTCGCCGTTGGCGCGCCGGTACTCGAACGTCGTGCTCTTCAGGGGAGTCCAGTTATCCGAGAGCACGCGAACGTCCTTGATGCGGACGCGGTCGGAAATGGTCATGGCTGTTTTCCGGGAGCTAGGGAGTCGAAGCGCGGCCGTCGAGCCACTTCTGGAACATCAACGAGGTGGATTCCTCGAAGCCCAGCGACTGGTAGAACGCGTTGGCCTGCGCGTTCTCGCGGCGGACCAGGAGCTGGAGCTTGGCGATGCCGGCCTGGCGCAGCCAGTCCTCGGCCGCCGCCATAATCGCCCGGCCAAAACCGCGCTTGCGGCCATCGGGGTCGACGGCGACGTAATAGACCCAGCCGCGGTGGCCGTCATGGCCGACCATCACGGTGGCGACGATCGCGCCGGACTCACGGCCGATCAGCACGGTCGAGTTGTCGCGCCGCCGCGCCAGCGCGATGTCGGCATGCGGGTCGTTCCAGGGCCGCGTCAGGCCGCAGCGCTGCCACAGCGCGACGACCGGCTCGACGTCGGCGTCGCTGACCGCATCGATCGTAAGTGAGACGCTCACAGCACCTTCCCCGGATTCATGATGCCGAGCGGGTCGAGCATTGCCTTGATGGCGCGCATCAGCTCGATCGCGGTCTTGTCCTTCACCTCGGGCAGCTCGTCGCGCTTGAGCACGCCGATGCCGTGCTCGGCCGAGATCGAGCCGCCCATGCGCAGCACGATCTCGAACACCACCGCGTTCATCTCGTGCCAGCGCGCCAGGTAGTCCGCGGTGTCGGCGCCGATCGGCTGGCTGATATTGTAGTGCAGGTTGCCGTCGCCGAGATGGCCGAACGGCACCGGCCGCGCGCCGGGGATCAGCTTCACCACGGCGGCATTGGCTTCGTCGATGAAGGCGGGCACGGCGGCGACGGGCACCGAGATGTCGTGCTTGATCGAGCCGCCCTCCGGCTTCTGCGCCGACGACATCTCCTCCCGCAGCTTCCAGAAGCCGTTGCGCTGGCTGAGGTTGGCCGCGATCACGGCGTCGTCGACGATCCCCTCCTCCATCGCGCGGGTCAGGATCGTTTCCAGCGGCGTGCGGGCATCGTCGCCCGGCGAAGACAATTCCATCAGCACGTACCAGGGATGCTTCTCTGCAAGCGGATCGCGCACGTCGATGCCGTGGCGGACCGAGAAGTCGACCGCCATCTCCGACAGCAGCTCGAAGCTCGTCAGCGCATTGGCGGCTTCGCCCTGCGCGATCGTCAGCAGCTTGAGCGCCGCGGCCGGCGACTTCAGCCCGACGAAGGCGGTCTCGACCGCCCGCGGCTTCGGAAACAGCTTCAGCGTCGCCGCCGTGATGATGCCGAGCGTGCCTTCCGCACCGATGAAGAGGTTGTGCAGATTGTAGCCGGTGTTGTCCTTCTTCAGCTTCGACAGCACGTTGAGCACGCGCCCGTCCGCGAGCACGACCTCCAGCCCCAGCGCCATCTCGCGCGCGACGCCATAGGCGAGCGCGGCGGTCCCGCCGGCATTGGTCGAGAGATTGCCGCCGATGGTGCAGCTTCCTTCCGCGCCGAGCGAGAGCGGAAACAGTCGGTCCACGTCGGATGCCTTCTGCTGCGCGATCTGCAGCACCACGCCGGCCTCGCAAGTCATGGTGTTGGAGGCGGTATCGACCTCGCGGATCTTGTCCAGCCGACGCAGCGACACCACGACCTCGCCATTGTGCGGGGTCTGGCCGCCGACGAGCCCGGTGTTGCCGCCCTGCGGCACCAGCGCGATTCTGTGCGCGGAGGCGAGCTTGCAGATTTCGGAGACTTCAGCGGTCGAGCCCGGACGCAGCACCAGCGGCGAGCGGCCGTGGAACAGATTGCGCTCCTCGGTGACATAGGCCTCGATGTCGGCCGCATCCGTGATCGCGTGGCGCTCGCCGACGATCTTGCGGAATTGCTCGATCAGCTCGGGCGCAAGCGGAGGAGTGGCAGGCTTGTTGATGTTCATTGTCTCGTCTCTACTTCGCTCTTATCTCTTGCACATGATCTTATCGGAAAACCGCTACACGCTTTGCGCTAACGCGGCCCTTCGGGTCCGGATCATGCGCTATCTCGCCACCGCAGCCCGGCGCAGCCGGTCATTGATCGCTTCGCCCAGATCGTCTTCGGGAATCGTCATCACCGCGATCGCCCGTGGCCCCTTCGCATCGAGGGCGCGAAGATAGCCGAACAGGTTGGCGGCGGCTTCATCGAGATCAGCGGTGGGCGACAAATTCATGACGGCCGCTGCGGCGTCAAGGCCGGGCAGGCGTGAAGGCCCGAACGCCAGCAGCGCCTCGCCCGGCGCCACCTCGCGCGCATTGAGCCGCACATTGGCGCGCGGCGCGTAATGCGAGGCCAGCATGCCCGGCGCCAGCGGCTGGCTGTCGTCGCTCCCGGCCTCGGCCGGCGGCCGCGCCAGGGCTGCGCCGAGCACGGCCTCGATCCGCTCGCGCGACAGTCCGCCGGGCCGGAGCAGCATCGGCGCGTTGAGGCAGCCGACAATGGTGGATTCGACGCCAACCGCGACCGGCCCGCCGTCGACGATCAGGTCGATTCGCCCGGAAAGGTCGCTCTCGACATGGGCGGCCAGCGTCGGCGAGACGTGGCCGGAGATATTGGCGGACGGCGCCACCACGGCCCCGCCAAAGGCGCGCAGGATCGCCTGCGCCACCGGGTGGGCGGGAATCCGGATCGCGACGGTGTCGAGGCCCGCGGTGGCGAGATCCGCCACCGGGCAGCCGTCCGTCTTCGGCACCACCAGCGTCAGCGGCCCCGGCCAGAACGCCTCCGCCAGCTTCAAGGCGCGCGCGTCGAACCGGCCAATGGCCTGCGCGGCGGTAATGTCGGCGACATGGGCGATCAGCGGATTGAAGGCCGGCCGCCCCTTGGCGGCATAGAGATGGGCGATCGCGGTGGCATTGGCGGCGTCCGCGCCGAGCCCGTAGACCGTCTCGGTCGCAAACGCGACCAGCCCCCCGGCGGCCAGCGTCCGGGCGGCGGCCCTGGCGGCGGCATCGCCAGCCGGTAAAATCAGCGTTTCAAGACCCGTTTTCACAGGGATAAAATTCCTCAACTCGGCCGCTTGCGGTGCGCCAAACCCGACGCTATAAGCCGACCTCTTGTCGGAGTGTGGCTCAGCCCGGTAGAGCACTGCGTTCGGGACGCAGGGGTCGCAGGTTCGAATCCTGCCACTCCGACCATTCTTTCAAAAGTTACCGTTTTCCAGAGGCTTGGCGGACCGGCCGCCGGCGCCTCGGGAGCGCCTTTTTGCAACGATTTTCGGGGCGGGTCCACGGCCGATTTGGCCCAAGCAGGGCCGTCTGTGCGCGCGGCATGGCTCGCAAAGCTCGTCCCGCCGGCCAGCGCCTTGATGGCGTGAAGCGCGTCGCAAGGTTCACGAACGCGAATGGTGTCGTTGGAGCAGGATTCGCTCCGGCTTCTTCGGCTGCCGAAAAGTTCAACTTAAGCTGGCATTCATTTTGTAATACACATTACGCATTGTTTTTTTTCTTCTTAAGGCATTGCGCCATGGAATTGACCCCCAACAATTTGGACCAGCTTTCCGGCATTGCCCAATGCCTTGACGATCAGTGGGCCCCGCCGGATATCGCCCAGGAAGCTGCAGAAAGTGAAAAGCCGCTTTCCGACTACGCCAAGCGGATACAGCCGGCGATGAAGATGGAGTTCTTCAAGGCGCTGCTCACGCTGCGTTCGGTGGTGGTCAATCGCGCGTACCTTCTCCACAATGAGGCGGTCAAGGAGCTCTATCTCGGCGGAGATTCGGAGGCGGAATCGTTCGAAAGACTCGTGCAGGAACGCGCAATCATCCCATTCCTCTACGACGAGCGGCAGCTCTCGGACTTCAAGGGCACGGACCTGTCCCGCGATGTCGAGGACTACTGGGTCAAGGCCGAGGCGAAGGGTACCAACAAGCTGCGATTGAGTTGGGACGACAAGCGAAACGGGACCCTGATCACCGATCACATTTCCAAGCGCTTTGGAGGTTTCTTCAAGACGATCGACGATCTCAGGCCTGATCTGCTTCGCAACGACTTCTCGCTTTCGACATTCGATGACGAGAGCATCAGGCAGATGCTCAAGAATATGCGCGACTTTGCCAATCGGGTGCAGGACGAGACCGGCCGCCCGGTCAAACGCAAGGAAATCTATCACGAGTTCGTCTGCGTCGGCGGCCTGCACAAGGACCACCTGGTTTTTGATCTCAAGAAGCCGCTGGCCATGCAGATCAAGGCGCTCGCGGACCTCAAGTACAACGTCAATTTGCCGGATGTTCTCAACCGCTATGTTGTTACGTCCCAGGGGTCGACCAGCCGTGAGTGTTTGCAGGAGATCAAGGAGCTCACGGAGGGTATCAAGGAGGTGGACGAGAAGGAGTTGCAGGATCTCATGATGGCTGTCGCCGGGGTCGGTCTGGACATCGCCAGTGCGCCGTTCAATTGACCGACATTGGTTCGGTGAGCCTGGACGACATCGTGGCAGTCCGGAACGATCCGATATGGGCGTTGCATCATCAGATCGCTGTCGAGAATCTGCCGGACAACAAGCGGCCGATGTCGGAGCAGAAGTTTGTTCAGGATCCCCTGGAGTCCATTCGGCGCGTCTCCGGTTCGCTGGGCAACGTCGTCGAGCGTTTAGGCCAGATCCAGCGCGACAGTCGCCTCCGCGAAGCCACTGAGCGTTGGGAGGTTCGACTGAGTGCGCTGGGCATTTTCGAAATGGTCGCCTCGGAAGCCGGCCACGCGTTTGGCTTGCCACATCTGCCCGAGGATCCGGTCAGCGAACACTCGCTGTCGCGAGGGATGGTGCCTCTCGTCGCTCACGCGGTCGTCTATCTCGAGGGAGGCGGGTTGAAGTATGAAATCAAGCAGCCGGTCTTTCAGGGTAAAATCTGGGCGGAAACCGCCGCAAAGATCGCTCGGGAGGTTCGTAGCCGGCTGTCGTTCGAGGGGACCGAGATTGCGCCGACGGGCGATCAATTGCGTCCCGACCAGCAGGGCGGCGGACTTGAGGTCAAGGATCGGGACGATTGAATTGCGGCGCGACGCGCGGGAAGGCGGGCGGCGGGCAAGGCATTGCCGCCAAAACGACAAGAAGCGGCTCGACCGTGATCGTGGTTCACTGGCCGGCTGGTGGCAGCGGCAGGCCCGTATCAATCTTTATCGTTGACCAGGGGAAATGATGCTCGATCCAGCAGCCGGCATCGAGGCCTATTTCGAGGCGCTCGCCGAATACCCCCGGCTCTTCGAGCCGCGCCGATATCGGCGGCTCGTGCTCGACCGTGCCCGCCTGGAGAGCTACGCGCGCGAGCATGGTGTCGCGCTCGGGCTTACCTTCTCCAACGACTACGTGCTCGTGCTTGTCGATCTGGTCGAGGTGGGCGAAGGCCCGGCCACGATCGTCCATCCTTATTTTCGGATCGTCTCGCGCGGTCAACTGCTGGGTGGGCACAATGTCGTGGTGGTGGCCACGGTTGCCGACCCGAAGCTTGGGAATGTCGGCGACATCGTGATGGTCGAGCAGGAGCGTCATGCGCTCGGACGGCTCATGCTGGAGCTGCCGCGCGGATTTGCCGAGCCGGGGATCGGGTTGGAGGCCAATGCCTTGAAGGAGTTGGAGGAGGAGACCGGCTATCTCGGTGCCGAGCCTCGGCTGATCGGAACCGTCTTGACGGATACCGGCCTGATGGACAACGAGGTCCACATCGTGCACGCCTCGGTCGTCGGCCGCCGGGAGCGATCTCCCGAGATCCGCGAGGTCATTACCCGAACTCTGTTGATGCCGGCCGATATGATCTGGTCGAAAATCCTGTCGCGTGAGATCAAGGACAGCTACACGCTCGAGGCAATCGGGATCTGGAGCAGGCTGTCGACGCACAGCACTTCTCGATGATGCTCGCTACCGCCGCGCCACCAGCACGCCCACCAGGAACGCCACCATCAGCGACGGCAGCGGCGCCTCGCGCACCATGCTGCGGACGATGTCCGGCCAGTGCTGCTCCGGGACCAGCCTTGGAGACCTGACTTCGGCGATCGGCGTCATGCCCCAATCCGACGCGAGGTCGGCGATCTCGCTCGCGGCCAGACGCGAGCCGTCGCGGACGCGGAAGATGGCGGCCTCCGATCGCTCGCGCGGCGCGAGCGCCATCAGCGTCGCGATCGCCGTGCGCAACGTCATCTCGCCAAAACCTTGCAGCCTCACCGATTCCTCGGGCTCCGACGTCATGCGAGATCCCTCACAGCGCGAAGTGGTGCGCGATGGTGAATGCTGCCGTCGCGCACAGGACCAGCGTGGAAACCGCGCCGGCCACGCCGCGCGCGAGATGGGCTCGCGTCAGGTGCCTGGTCATGATTTTGCTCCATGCTCTGCATGGCAATGGCGGCGGCGGATGTTGGTTCCCAACGCCCCACCGAATCGCCGCTGTCCCGCCTACTTCCGCAGCAATTCGCTCAATGCCGCGGTCGCCTCGGCGCAGCGGATGTCGTCGATCTCGCGCGACAGGCTGAGTGCGCTTGATCTCAGCTCTTCGACCTTCCAGCTCTCAGGATGCTGGCTTTCGAGCTGACTGAGGCGCTTGTTCAGATCGTCCAGTCTGGATTGGAGCTGCCCGATGCTGGCGGCCCCGTTCACTTTCCAAACGCGTTGTGCACGCATCGTAGTTCCCCTGTAGTCTCACGGCGTTGTGAGCGGGGTTCGTGGCTGGAATGGGAGTTTCTTTTGTCCGGCTTCAGACCGTGGGGAACCGTTGCAAAAGGGCAACGCGCGTTCCTGCGCGTCGACCGGCGCGGACAGTGCTACCGCCCATAGCCCGCGCCCTCCTGCATATGCCGTGGCGTTGCCTGGTCGGGCCCGGCACTGTTCGCGTCAGGCGGCGTGCGGCCAGTCGGTTGATCGCTTTTCAATGCGGCTTTCCAGGATCGCGATGCTCACCTGGAGGTTGTCGCGCCGGGCTCTCAGGTTCTGCGCGAGTATCGGGTAGGCGAGATTCTTTGGATCGGAGATTCCGGCCTTCCGCTCTTCCTCCAGAATGTCGGCGTCGAGCAATTGCGCGCGCCAACGCAGATCGGAGATCAGGGCGTGGAGCTGTGTCGGGATAGTCGCTTCGAAACGGGACGTCGGCTGCATATGATCGCCTCACTATGAAACAGGCCCACTGCGGGTCTGAGGGATTGGCGGAAGAGCAGCAAGGAGAGTGCCAGCGCGCCGGCCGAGGGCGAAGGCCTGCCTTGTCGTTGGGCATCGTGCCGGACAGCGAGGCTGTGCGCGTGACGCGTCGCGCGTTAGGGTCTGCCTCGACGTGATTCCGAAAGAGAACGAAGGAACGACGCGTGGCGAGATTTGTGACTATCGCGGCCGGCCAGCTTGGCCCGATTGCCCGAGCTGAGACGAGGACGGAGGTCGTGGCGCGGCTGATGGCGTTGATGCGCCAGGCGCGGGCCAACGGCTGCGACCTGATCGTCTATCCCGAGCTCGCCCTGACCACGTTCTTTCCGCGCTGGTATTTCGAGGACCAGGCGGAGATCGACGCCTTCTTCGAGCGCGAGATGCCGGGGGCGCAGACGCAAGCGCTATTCGACCTCGCGCGCGAGATCGGTATCGGGTTTTACCTCGGCTATGCCGAGCTGACGGTCGAGGCCGGCGTCGCCAGGCGCTACAACACCTCCATTCTGGTGGACAAGAGCGGCGCGATCGTCGCGAAATACCGCAAGGTTCATTTGCCCGGCCATGCCGAGCATGAGCCATGGCGCGAATTTCAGCATCTGGAAAAGCGCTACTTCGAGCCCGGCAGCGGCTTTGGCGTGACCAATGCCTTCGGCGGCGTGATGGGAATGGCGATCTGCAACGACCGCCGCTGGAGCGAGACCTACCGGGTGATGGGCCTGCAGGGCGTCGAGATGGTGATGATCGGCTACAACACGCCGGTGCACAATCCGCCTGCGCCCGAGCACGACGATCTCTCGCTGTTCCACAATCACCTGGTGATGCAGGCCGGCGCCTACCAGAACGGCACCTTCGTGGTCGGCGTCGCCAAGGCCGGCATCGAGGAGGGCGTCGACCACATCGGCGGCAGCTGCATCATCGCACCTTCGGGTGAGATCGTCGCGGCGTGCACGACCAAGGGCGACGAGATCGCGCTGGCGCGCTGCGACCTCGATCTCTGCAACTCCTACAAGCGCACCACCTTCAATTTCGACGTCCACCGCCAGCCCCGCGCCTACGGGATGATCGTCGAACGCAAGGGCGTGACGACGATGGCGGATGGGACACAAGTGCCGACGAAGGGGTGATGCTCCCGCCCGTTGTCTTGCGTTTCCGTCTCTCCCGCGTCGTCCTTGCGAAAGCCAGGACCCATTACCACAGGGAGAAGTTTGGCGAAGACTGGTTGGGCGGGA
Source organism: Bradyrhizobium diazoefficiens USDA 110 (assembly GCF_000011365.1). Taxonomy (GTDB): domain Bacteria; phylum Pseudomonadota; class Alphaproteobacteria; order Rhizobiales; family Xanthobacteraceae; genus Bradyrhizobium; species Bradyrhizobium diazoefficiens. The sequence goes on from NC_004463.1 coordinate 2,818,015, forward strand.
CTAATACTGCCTTAAATCGATAAACCTCGCGGTATGGGTCCTGGCTTTCGCCAGGACGACGGTTGAGTTGAGCGCTTCCCAGATCCGCGGAGCGTCACGGTTGCCCGACGGGCAAAACACCTGCGAAGCTGTCAACCCGCCTTCGCTAAAATATTCCACTTTACCGAAATTCGGAAATGGCGTACGTCTCGCCCATCCCGGCTCATCCTTGAGGGGCGATCTTGTGTCGTCACGTTTCGCGAGCCGGGCTTGCGGTGGACGCGGCAGCGTCGGGTGCGAGGCCAAGGGCAGGGCGGATTGCTCTCCGTGAGCCCAGAACTTCGTGCTGGATGAGCGGCGCTGTCAGGTTCGTCTCGTCTGTAAGTCTCCGGCTCCGTCGACAGGGCTGGGAAAACTGCGGCGAAATGGCGGGCCGTGCGTACGGCAAAACCGTGTGGTCCTGGCCGTCGTTGCTACGGTCAAGCCTTGGCGGATGCGGCAGTCGCGTCAACCGGCGCGGCGCCGGTGAATTTCGCTGGGGTGAGGGAGGCCAGAACGAACTCGGCTCCCGGGAGAGCACGGCATAAGCCGTCCAACCACTGCGCAGGGAAGGCCGAGTGATTGGCTACACCTGTATGCTGCTGTGCGGTTCTTTTGCGCTACATCTTCGCGCAGCGGACCGCGGGTGCCAGCCGGCACCCTGCCTTCCCTGCGCCCTCTTGGCTCAAGAGTGTGGAGCGACGAGGCAAAGCTCGGGCGAAATGCGCCGCGAGGATGCGAAGGCGCGTCTGCGAGTTGAGATGCGAGTTAGAGGATGACGACGATGCCCCTTGCTCCGTCATTGCGAGCGCAGCGAAGCAATCCAGAATCCCTCCGCGGAAAGACTCTGGATTGCTTCGCTGCGCTCGCAATGACGATGTGGAGGCGGACGTGCGCCATTTCATCACTGTCACCCCCGCGCAACAGCGAAGCCGTTGTCGCCGGAGATGCGCGCTCAGTGGCGCAACCGCGCCGTTGAGCAAGCGACTGGTAACGGCACGCGGCAGGTCCCCCCAATCACAACCAGGTGTCTTGATTAGGGAACAACCATTCCCTATTATCCCGCAATGCAAAAATCCGCCCGCCGATCGCAAGCCATTGCTCAACCACCCGGTCGTCCCCGGGAGTTTGACATGGACACCGCCCTGGACGGGGCGGTGCGGGTGTTTTGCGAGCGCGGCTATCATGCCACCTCGATCGGTGACCTCACTGCCGCGATGCGGCTTGCCACCGGCAGCGTCTACAAGGCGTTTCGCGACAAGCACGCCGTGTTCCTTGCCGCCTTCGAGCGCTACGCCACGGTGCGCCGGGAGCAGACCCGCAGCGCGGCCGCGCGCGGTGTGAACGGCCGCGAGCGGCTGCGCCATGTGCTGCTGTCCTATGTCGAGCACTCCCAGGGCAGCGAGGGGCGCCGCGGCTGCATCGTGGTCGGCAGCGCGGTCGAGCTCTCCGCGGTCGATCCTGCGGTCCGCGCCCGCGTCAATGCGCAGCTCGCGACCAACGAGAACTTCATCGCCGGCCTCATTCGCGAGGGGCAGGCCGACGGCTCGATTCCCCGCCATGTAGCGGCCGACGACACCGCGCGGCTGATGATCTGCATCACGCAAGGAATGCGCGTCGTCGGCAAGGCGCGCCTGCCGCTCGACGGGACGCGCCTCGTCGGCGTCGCGATGAAGCTGCTCGCCTGAATTCTTGTCATATTAGGGAATGATCGTTCCCAATCTCTGGAGACCGTGTAAATGACGATGAATGCCACCATCGAGACCGCGCCCGAACCGGATGCGGTGTCGCAGCGCCTGACCTTCGTGCTTGCCGCGGCCTGTGGCATGGTCGCCGCCAACATCTACTATGCCCAGCCGCTGATCGCCCCGATCAGCGCCGCGCTGGGCCTGTCGCACGCCGCCGCCGGGCTGATCGTCACCATGACGCAGATCGGCTACGGCACCGGGCTGCTCTTCATCGTGCCGCTCGGCGATCTCGTCGAGAACCGTACGTTGATTTGCTCCGTCATCACGCTCGGCGCCGTGGCGCTGCTCGCAGCCGCGTTCGCGACGCACGCCCTGCCGTTCCTGATCGCCGCGCTGTTCATCGGGCTCGGCTCGGTCGCGGTGCAGATCATCATTCCTTATGCGGCGCATCTGGCGCCGGAGGCCATCCGCGGCCGCGTCGTCGGCAACGTCTCGACCGGCCTGATGCTCGGCATCATGCTGGCGCGCCCGGTGTCGAGCTTCGTCACGGCGGCCTCGTCATGGCATGCGGTGTTCTTCGCCTCCGCGGCGCTGATGATTGTGCTCGCAGCCGTGCTCTGGATGGTGCTGCCGACGCGCAAGCCGGTGGCGCGCATGCATTACGGCACGCTGCTGCTGTCGATGCCGCATCTGGTGCGCACCATGCCGCTGCTCCGGCGGCGCGCACTCTACCAGGCGAGCCTGTTCGGTTGCTTCACCCTGTTCTGGACGGTCGCACCACTCCAGCTCGCCTCCGAGTTCGGCTTCTCCCAGCGCGGCATCGCGCTGTTCGCGCTGGCCGGTGTCGCCGGCGTGTTCGCCGCGCCAATCGCGGGGAGGCTCGCCGATCGCGGCCATAGCCGCATCGCGACGCTGATTGCGATGTTGCTGGCGGCCGCGGGCTTCCTGGTGACCTATATCGGCGCGGCCGGCTCGATGCTGAACCTCGCCTGCCTGGTCGTGGCCGCGATCGCCATCGATATCGGCGTCCAGGGCAACGTGGTGCTCGGCTTCCGCGCCATCTTCGCGCTCGGGCACGAGCATCGCAGCCGCCTCAACGGCCTCTACATGGCGACGTTCTTCGCGGCCGGCGCGGCCGGCTCCGCGGTCGGCGCCTGGGCCTTCGCGCAAGGCGGCTGGGCGCTCGCATCGGGAATCGGCCTCGCTCTGCCCGTCGCGGGCCTGCTCTATGCGGCCACGGAGTAGCGGCGGGATGGTGCGATGCGGCGTTTACCAAACGCCCGGGCATGCGTTTTCCGCCTCGCGATTTCCCTGCCGCTGTAGTACTTTGGTCGCAAGCGGGCCCGGTTAACGGGCGGCAGGGGGAGGCTGATGAGGCGTGCGGGGCTGTTTGGCGTACCGTGGGTACGGCCATGGTCGTGGCAGGCGTTTCTGCTGGGATTGGTCGTCGTCGGACTATCGGCGGTGTTTCAGGGCATCTGCGTCGCGCTCGGCGCAAAACTCTATTTCGCGGCGTTCCTGCCTGGCCTGTTCGTGCTCGGACTTGTCGCGGGCGCGCCGGCGGCGGCGTTCGCCGCGTTGCTCACCATTCCGCTGGTGTGGTGGGCGTTCATGCCGCCCTTCTTCGAGTTCAATGCGCTGACCAGCGCAAACACCGATTCCATCAACCTGTTCTGCCTCCTCGCCGTGCTCCTGATCGGCCTTGCCGATCTCTGCCGGGAGACGATGACGATCGTCAACCGCGGCGGGCTGAAGCGTTCGGGCGAGAGCGCGGCAACGAATTCGCAATAAATCGGCGATGCGCTCGCGCCCACGTTGCGCGCGCGCAACAGTCCGGCAACCATTCGCAAGCTTGCCGCGCGCCGCTAACTTTTCGAAAAAGATTTGGCCGCAATTTCTCCCCCGGGAATGACGAGGGAGTTTTCGGACATGAACGGCCAGATCAACGGACACGCCATCTTGGAGAACGTGCGCCGCTATCGCGGCATCGCATCGCTCTATCGCCAGACCGCTGCATTCCGCCCGGGCCAGAGCTGGTCGCTGCTGGAGCAGGCGAGGGATTGGGAAGCGCGGGCGCTGTCGGAGCTGGAAGCCTATTTCGCCACGCACATGGATCGCGCCGCTCCGCGCGCGGCCTGATCGTTAACCATCGCCGCAAGCAGACCGGCGACGAACATCGGCGATCGCTGGCTTCATTCGGCAGCGGAACCCGTGGCGACTACGGGGTTACCCCGGCGCCCGCACATGATAGCCAGTCGCCCGGATCTCCTTCACGTCGGCCGGGGGCGAGCGATGACCACCTTCAACCGTATCTTCACGACAGAGCGCCTGCTTCAGATCATCGTCATCCTCGCGGCGACGATCGCAATGAAGCTGATGGGCTGAGCATCGGCGAGCTAGCGCTCGCCGAACTCGGGCACGTCGGGCAGATAGTTCGACCCTTCCGAGCCCAGAAAATCGAACATCGCCTGCGCCGGCGGCAGCAGCACCTTGTCGCTGCGGCGGATCACGTACCATTGCCGCACGATCGGCAGGCCGGCGACGTCAAGCACGATCAGGCGGCCCTCGGCAAGCTCGTGCGCCACGGTGTGGGCCGAGATGAAGGCGATGCCGAGCCCGGCGATCACCGCCTGCTTGATGGTCTCGTTGCTGCTCATCTCCATGCCGATGACCGGCTCGAGGTCCGACTTCTGGAACATGCCCTCCATCAGCGTGCGCGTGCCCGAACCCGGCTCGCGGGTGAGGAAGGTCTCGTGCACGAGGTCGGTCAGGCTGAGGCCGGAATCCTTCTCCAGCCAGTGCCCCTTGCGCGCGACGATGATGTGCGGATTGCGTCCGAGCTGACGGACGTCGACGCTGACGTCGGCCGGTGGCCGACCCATCACCGCGAAATCGAGGTCGTAGCCGTGCATGGCCTCGCGGATCTCCTCGCGATTGCCGATGGTGAGCCTGATCTCGATCTTCGGGTACCGCTTGGTGAAAGCCGCGATCGCATGCGGGACGAAATACTTCGCGGTCGAGACCGCGCCGAGATGCACGGTGCCGCCGGTTCGCCCCGCGAGCAGGTCGAGCGCGCCCTGGCAGTCCATGATCGCGGCCTCGACGCGCTCGGCGAGCGCCAGAACCTCCTTGCCGGCTTCCGTCAGCAGCATGCCGTCGCCGGTCCGCTGCACCAAAGGCAGGCCGGCGAGGTCCTGAAGCTGGCGCAACTGCTGGGTCACAGCCGGCTGCGTCAGGCCGAGATGGCCGGAGGCCGCCGTCACGCTGCCCTTGGCCGAAAGCGCCGCGAGCGAGCGAAGCTGCCGGATCGTCAGATGCCGGAGCTGGGCCGCCGCATGGCTGGGGCCATTATAAGAAAATTCTTTGGCGCTCATTATGAATAGAAATTTTCCTTATTAAGCTTCCCCTGTCAATCTCCTCATGCCGGGACCGACCGCATCGACCTCCACCGGGGAGGGAAATGGATGCGGCGCCGGCCAGGGGATGGACGCAGATGACCGGGCAACTCAGGCTGGACGACCACCTTCAACGGTACTCGGAGACCGCACCCCACGCGCTGGCGGTGGCGACCGCGGTCGATGCCATCGCGGCGGCGGCGATCGAGATCGCCGACCTCATCGGCGCCGGCGATCTCGCGGACGCCTCGGGCCTGACCACGGGCCGCAACAGCGACGGCGACGTCCAGCGCGATCTCGACGTGCAGGCGGACGCGATCCTGCGCCGCTGTCTCGGCAAGCTGTCGATCGCAGCGCTGGCGTCGGAGGAGATGCGCGAGCCGCAGATCGGCGACCGCGCGGCCAGGATCTGCGTTGCGATCGATCCGCTCGACGGCTCCTCCAACATCGACATCAACATGACCGTCGGCACGATCTTCTCGATTCTGCCCGCGCCCGACGATCTCGCGCTCGCCTTCCATCAGCGCGGCTCGGCACAGTTCGCGGCGGGCTTCGTCACCTACGGTCCGCAGACCTCGCTGGTGCTGACGCTCGGCGACGGCGTCGACATCTTCACGCTCGACCGCAAGGCCGGCTGCTTTCGCCTCGCGCGCAGCGCCATCCAGATCTCCGAGGCGGGCGAGGAGTTCGCGATCAACGCGTCGAATCGCCGGCATTGGGATCCTCCGGTGCGTGCCTTCATCGACGAATGCCTCGCCGGCGTCGAAGGCCCCGCCAATCACGATTTCAACATGCGCTGGGTCGGTTCGCTGGTCGCGGAGGCCTATCGCATCCTCACCCGCGGCGGCGTGTTCCTCTATCCCTCGGACGCGCGGCCCGGCTATGGCGACGGCCGCCTGCGCCTCACCTACGAGGCGCATCCGATGGCCTACATCATCGAGCAGGCCGGCGGCTCGGCCTCGACCGGACGCGAGCGCATCCTCGACCTGTCAGCGCAAAGCCTGCACCAGCGCGTGCCGCTGATCATGGGCTCGAGCAACGAGGTGCGGCGCGTCGAGGAGCTGCATTGCGATCCGCTGCTGGTTGCCAGCATCTCAGCGCCGCTGTTCGCGCGGCGCGGCTTCTTCCGGCTGTAAGCGAGGCGTCCCATGTCCAGGAAGCATCCGATCATCTCCATCACCGGCTCCTCCGGCGCGGGCACCACCTCGGTCAAGAAGACCTTCGAGCAGATATTCTTCCGCGAGAAGGTCAATGCCGTCTACATCGAGGGCGACGCCTTCCATCGCTACGACCGCGCCGAGATGCGCACGCAGATGGCGAAGGAGGCCGAGCGCGGCAACAGGCATTTCAGCCATTTCAGCCCCGAGACCAATCTGTTCGAGGAGCTGGAGCGTGCCTTCCGCGACTACGGCGAGACCGGCACGGCGGTGACGCGACACTATGTGCACGATGCCGAGGAATCTGCGCTGCACGGCACGCCTCCCGGCACCTTCACGGAATGGGAGCGGCTGCCGGAGAATTCGGACCTGCTGTTCTACGAAGGCCTGCACGGCGCCGTCGTCACCGACAAGGTCAACGTCGCGCGTTATGCCGACCTCAAGATCGGCGTCGTGCCGGTCATCAATCTCGAATGGATCCAGAAGCTGCACCGCGATCGCAGCGCGCGGGGCTATTCGACCGAGGCCGTCACCGACACCATTCTGCGGCGGATGCCGGATTACATTCACTACATCTGTCCGCAATTCACCGAGACCGACATCAATTTCCAGCGCGTGCCGACCGTGGACACCTCCAATCCGTTCGTCGCGCGCTGGATTCCGACGCCGGACGAATCGATGGTCGTGATCCGCTTCAAGAACCCGCGCGGCATCGACTTTCCCTATCTGCTCTCGATGCTGCCGCACAGCTGGATGTCGCGCGCGAATTCGATCGTGTGTCCCGGCGCCAAGCTTGATCTCGCGATGCAGCTGATCCTGACGCCGCTGATCATGCAGCTGATCGAGCGCAAGCGAAACCTGAAGTGAACAAGGGGAGAATTCGATGAACATCTCCGTCCATGCCGAAGCCGACGTTACGGCTGTCGCGCATAACGATCTCGCCAACGCCGTCCGCTTCCTCGCGGTCGATGCCATCGAGACATCGCAGTCCGGCCATCCCGGCCTGCCAATGGGCATGGCCGATGTCGCGACCGTATTGTTCTCGCGTTTCCTGAAGTTCGACTCGGCGCACCCGAGCTGGCCGGACCGCGATCGCTTCGTGCTTTCCGCGGGCCATGGCTCAATGCTGCTTTATGCGCTGCTCCATCTCACCGGCGGCGCTGTCAGCCTCGACGACATCAAGGCGTTCCGGCAGTGGGGCTCGAAGACGCCGGGCCACCCCGAATATGGTCACACGCCGGGCGTCGAGACCACGACGGGGCCACTGGGGCAGGGGATTGCCACTGCCGTCGGCATGGCGCTCGCCGAGCGCATGGCCAATGCGCGGTATGGCGATGGGCTCGTTGACCACTTCACCTATGTCATCGCGGGTGACGGCTGCCTGATGGAAGGCATCAGCCAGGAGGCGATCTCGCTTGCCGGCCATCTCCGGCTTGGCCGCCTGATCGTGCTGTTCGACGACAACGGCATCTCCATCGACGGGCCGACGTCGCTTGCGACATCGGACGACCAGCTCGCGCGCTTCGCCGCCTCCGGCTGGTCGGTGCGCCGCGTCGATGGGCACGATCCCGAAGCCGTTGCGCAGGCGATCGCCGAAGAGCGCGAGACCGCAAAACCGTCGCTGATCGCCTGCCGCACCGTCATCGGTTATGGCGCCCCGGACCGGCAGGGCACCGAGAAGGCCCATGGCGCGCCGCTCGGCACCGAGCAGACGGCGGCGGCGCGCCGAACGCTCGGCTGGGATTATCAGCCGTTCGTGGTGCCGATCCCGATCCTCAAGGCGTGGCGCATGATCGGACAGCGCGGGCAGGTCGAACGTCTCGCCTGGCTCGATCGTTACGAGAGTGCGACGCCCGAGCAGCGCGATTTGTTCGTCGAAGGCAAGGTCGTCGCTCTGCCGGCCGCCTATGCGCTGGCCGCGGCGAAGTTACGCGAACGCTTTGCGAGCGAGCGGCCGAAGCTCGCGACGCGGCAGGCCTCGCAACAGGTGCTCGACGGCATCGCCGGGACAATTCCGGGCCTCGTCGGCGGCTCGGCGGACCTGACCCATTCGAACCTGACCCATGCCAAGCCGCAGACTCCGGTCACGCGCGGCGCGTTCGCCGGCGACTATATCCACTACGGCATCCGCGAGCACGGCATGGCCGCTGCGATGAACGGCCTCGCGCTGCACGGTGGCTTCATTCCCTATGGCGGCACGTTCCTGGCGTTCTCCGACTATAGCCGGCCGGCGATCCGCCTTGCCGCCTTGATGCGGCTGCGCGTCATCCACGTGATGACGCACGACTCCATCGGTCTCGGAGAGGACGGCCCGACGCACCAGCCGGTCGAGCATCTCGCCGCGCTGCGCGTGATCCCGAACCTCCTGGTGTTCCGCCCGGCCGACGCGGTGGAGACGCTCGAGGCCTGGGACTGCGCCCTAGCGGCGGAGCATCGTCCCTCCGTGCTCTGCCTGTCGCGGCAAGCCTTGCCGACGTTCCGCAGCGATGCGCGCGGCAGAAACCGAGTTGCGCGCGGTGCCTATCTCGTGGTCTCGCCGGACGGCGGCCGCGATGTGACGCTGATGGCGACCGGCTCGGAAGTCTCGATCGCGCTGGAAGCCGCCCGCCTGCTCGCGACCGAGCACATTCGCGCGGCCGTCGTCTCGGCGCCCTGCCTCGCGCTGTTCGAGGAGCAGCCGGAGGATTATCGCGCCACCGTGCTCGGCACCGCGCCGCGTGTCGGGATCGAGGCGGCCGTGCTCGGCGACTGGCCGCGCTGGATCGGCGCCGACGGTGAATTCGTCGGCATGCGCGGCTTCGGCGCCTCGGCGCCGGCGCCGGTGCTGTATCGCGAATTCGGCATCACCCCGCAAAGCATTGCGGAAGCCGCCCGCCGGGCGATCGCCCGCAAGAGCCAATAAGGAGGACGACCCTTGGCCCGTATCACCCTTCGCCAACTGCTCGATCACGCCGCTACCTGCGGCTACGCGGTGCCGGCGTTCAACATCAACAACATGGAGCAGGGCATCGCGATCATGCAGGCGGCCGCCGAGGTCGATGCGCCCGTGATCATCCAGGCCTCGCGCGGCGCGCGCAGCTATGCCGGCGATCTCATGCTTTCGCACATGATCGACGCGCTGGAGCGGACCTACCCGGACATCCCGCTCTGCATGCACCAGGACCACGGCAATGACGAGGCGACCTGCGCGTCCGCCATCGCGCACGGCTTCACCTCGGTGATGATGGACGGCTCGCTGAAAGCCGACGCCAAGACCGCGGCCGACTACGACTACAACGTCGCGATCACCCGCCGCGTCGTCGATCTCGCCCATTGGGTCGGCGCCTCGGTCGAAGGCGAGCTCGGCGTGCTCGGCTCGCTCGAGCATGGCGGCGGCGAGCAGGAGGATGGTCACGGCGTCGAGGGCAAGGTCAGCCACGACCAGCTGCTGACCGATCCCGACCAGGCCGTCGATTTCGTCCGCGCCACCAAAGTGGACGCGCTGGCCATCGCGATGGGTACCTCGCACGGCGCCTACAAGTTCAGCCGCAAGCCCGATGGCGATATCCTGGCGATGCGGGTGGTCGAGGAGATTCACCGCCGGCTGCCGAACACGCATCTCGTCATGCACGGCTCGTCCTCGGTGCCGCAGCCGCTCCAGGACATGTTCAACCAGTTCGGCGGCGAGATGCCGCAGACCTGGGGCGTGCCGGTCGAGGAGATCGTGCGCGGCATCAAGAGCGGTGTGCGCAAGGTCAATATCGACACCGACTGTCGCCTGGCGATGACTGCCGTGTTCCGCAAGGTCGCGGCGCAAAGTCGCAATGAGTTCGATCCGCGAAAATTCCTCAAACCCGCGATGGACGCGATGCGCGACCTCTGCCGCGAGCGCTTCGAACAGTTCGGCACCGCGGGCCACGCCGGCAGGATCAAGGTCGTTCCCCTGAGCGAGATGGCGCGGCGTTATCGCGCCGGCGAGCTCGATCCGCGCGTCGATGCCCGAGAGTCAGTCGCCGCCTAGTCATTCAGAGAGAGAAGAACAGGAGAGAGTCATGAATGCACATACCGGCACGGTTCGCGGCAAGGAGCGTTATCGCTCGGGCGTCATGGAATACAAGCGCATGGGCTATTGGGAGCCCGACTACACGCCAAAGGACACCGACGTCATCGCGCTGTTCCGCGTCACGCCTCAGGAGGGCGTCGATCCGATCGAGGCGTCCGCTGCGGTTGCCGGCGAGTCCTCGACCGCGACCTGGACGGTGGTGTGGACAGATCGCCTGACGGCCGCGGAGAAATATCGCGCGAAATGCTATCGCGTCGATCCGGTGCCGGGCACGCCGGGCTCGTATTTCGCCTACATCGCCTACGACCTCGACCTGTTCGAGCCGGGCTCGATCGCCAACCTCTCGGCCTCGATCATCGGCAACGTGTTCGGCTTCAAGCCGTTGAAGGCGCTGCGGCTCGAGGACATGCGATTCCCCGTCGCCTATGTGAAGACGTTCCAGGGGCCGGCGACCGGCATCGTGGTCGAGCGCGAGCGACTCGACAAGTTCGGCCGGCCGCTGCTCGGCGCAACCGTGAAGCCGAAGCTCGGGCTTTCGGGGCGTAACTATGGCCGCGTGGTCTACGAGGCGCTGAAGGGCGGGCTCGACTTCACCAAGGACGACGAGAACATCAACTCGCAGCCCTTCATGCATTGGCGCGACCGCTTCCTCTATTGCATTGAGGCCGTGAACCGCGCACAGGCGGCGTCGGGCGAGGTGAAGGGCACGTACCTCAACATCACCGCGGGAACGATGGAGGACATGTACGAGCGTGCGGAGTTCGCGAAGGAGCTCGGATCCTGCATCGTCATGATCGACCTCGTGATCGGCTACACCGCGATCCAGTCGATGGCCAAGTGGGCCCGGCGCAATGACATGATCCTGCATCTGCATCGCGCCGGCCACTCGACCTATACGCGGCAGAAGAGCCATGGCGTGTCGTTCCGTGTCATCGCCAAATGGATGCGGCTCGCCGGGGTAGATCACATCCATGCCGGCACGGTGGTCGGCAAGCTCGAAGGCGATCCCAACACCACGCGTGGCTACTACGATGTCTGCCGCGAGGATTTCAATCCGACCAAGCTCGAGCACGGCCTGTTCTTCGACCAGTCCTGGGCGAGCCTGAACAAGATGATGCCGGTGGCCTCCGGCGGCATCCATGCCGGCCAGATGCACCAGCTGCTCGATCTGTTGGGCGAGGACGTCGTGCTGCAATTCGGCGGTGGCACGATCGGCCATCCCATGGGGATCGCGGCCGGCGCGATCGCCAACCGCGTGGCGCTGGAAGCGATGATCCTCGCCCGCAACGAGGGGCGCGACTACGTCCACGAAGGCCCGGAGATCCTGGCCAAGGCGGCCCAGACCTGCACGCCGCTCAAGTCCGCGCTCGAGGTCTGGAAGGACGTGACCTTCAACTACCAGTCCACCGACACGCCGGACTTCGTGCCAACGGCGCTGGAAACCGTTTGAGGAGATGAGACATGAAACTGACCCAGGGCTGCTTCTCGTTCCTACCCGATCTGACCGACGACCAGATCTATAAGCAGGTGCAGTATTGCCTCGCCAAGGGCTGGGCGGTGAACATCGAGTTCACTGACGATCCGCATCCCCGCAACACCTATTGGGAGATGTGGGGCCTGCCGATGTTCGACCTCCAGGACGCCGCCGGCGTGATGATGGAGCTCGCGGAGTGCCGCAGGGTGTATGGCGACCGCTACATCCGCATCAGTGGCTTCGATTCCAGCCCTGGCTGGGAGTCGGTGCGAATCTCCTTCCTCGTCAACCGGCCGCCGCAGGAAGCCGAATTCGAGCTGGTGCGCCAGGAAGTGGGGGGACGCGCAATCCGCTACACCACCGTGCGAAAGGCTCCCGCACACGTGTCCTGATCATCCGTTTCCGCGCGGAGCTCTCCCTGCTCCGTTTCCTTGGCGGACCACTGCTTCGCCGCCTCCCCGCGGCGAAGCTCTTTTCTTCGAGGTGCCGATGCTTGACGTGCCCCATGCTACGACCGCCGAAGGCGGCGAGACCAATTTCGATCTCCGCAAGGAAGCCGAAGCGGCCGGGATTACGGATACGCTGCAGCAGCTCGAGCAGGAGCTGGTCGGCCTCCGGCCGGTCAAGAACCGTGTGCGCCAGATCGCTTCGCTTCTGCTGATCGAGCGCATCCGGCAGCGTGCGGGCCTCGCCTCCGCACCGCCGACGCTGCACATGTCGTTCACCGGCAATCCCGGCACCGGCAAGACCACCGTGGCGCTGCGCATGGCGAAGATCCTGCACGGGCTCGGTTTCGTGCGGCGCGGTCAGGTGATCTCCGTGACGCGTGACGATCTCGTCGGCCAGTATATCGGCCACACTGCGCCGAAGACGAAGGAGATCTTGAAGAAGGCGATGGGCGGCGTGCTGTTCATCGACGAGGCCTATTATCTGCACCGGCCGGACAATGAGCGCGACTACGGTCAGGAGGCGATCGAGATCCTGCTTCAGGTGATGGAGAACCAGCGCGAGGATCTCGTCGTGATCCTCGCCGGCTATGGCGAGCGAATGACCAGCTTCTTCGCCTCCAATCCCGGCTTCCGTTCGCGCATCGCCCACCACGTCGAGTTTCCGGACTATGCGGAAGCCGAGCTGCTCGTCATTGCCGAGCTGATGCTGAAGGAGCGCGGCTATCGCTTCTCGGCGACCGCGCGCGAGGCCTTTGAGAGATACATCGCGCTGCGGCGGACCCAGCCGTTCTTCTCCAACGCCCGCTCGATCCGCAATGCCGTCGATCGCATGCGGTTGCGGCAGGCCGATCGCCTGGTGTGCGATCTCGACCGGGTGCTCGACATTTCCGACCTCGAAACCATCGACCCCGTGGACGTGCTGGCGAGCCGCGTCTTCAGCGGCGGGGCCGACGTGCGGAGTGCAAAGCCATGACCAGCGAGATTCTTATCGCCCCCTCAATCCTGGCTGCAGACTTCGCCCGTCTCGGCGAGGAGATCGCGGCCATCGACGCGGCCGGCGCCGACTGGATCCATTGCGATGTCATGGACGGACATTTCGTCCCGAACATCAGCTTCGGCGCCGACGTCATCAAGGCGATCCGGCCGGTGACGAAGAAGGTCTTCGACGTGCATCTCATGATCGCGCCGGTCGATCCTTATCTCGATGCGTTCGCGAAGGCCGGGGCCGATGTCATCACCGTTCATGCCGAAGCGGGCCCGCATCTCGACCGCACACTGCAGGCGGTCCGTGCGCTCGGGAAAAAGGCCGGCGTCAGCCTGTGCCCGGCGACATCGGAAGGCGCGATCGAATACGTGCTCGACCGTATCGATCTGGTGTTGGTGATGACGGTCAATCCGGGCTTTGGCGGCCAGTCCTTCCTCGAGTCCCAGCTTGAAAAGATCAAGCGCATTCGAACCGTGATCGGCGACCGGCCGATCCGGCTCGAGGTCGATGGCGGCATCACGCGCGAGAACGCAGCTGCTGTAGCCGCCGCGGGTGCCGATACGCTCGTAGCTGGTTCCGCGGTGTTCCGCGGCAAGAGCAGCGCCGACTACGCCGGCAACATCGCGGCCATTCGCGTCGCCGCCGAGGCCGGCCGGGTTTCGAAGCTGCAGGATATTTCGGTGCAGCCGATGCGCGCCGGCGAAAGCGCGCGCCTCCGGTAGACTACGGGAGCCGTGCACCCCGGGTGTCGGTTGTGCCAACGCGTGCCACTTTCCTCCGGGGTTCCACGGAACCTGCCGCACAAGGTGATCGGATTCCTTCAGGTCGGGGTAACCACCGCGTCCGAGGCGAAGGTGCGATTAACGCCCGCGCAATGCTAGGTGTCTCAATCTGCGGTTCAGGAACGCGAGAGAGCGCGGGGATGCGGATCGAAGATATTTGCGGGCATGAGGCCCGCACGCGGCGTGGGGCGATGGCATGAGCATGCATCGCTTGTTCGCCGAGCAGCTTCGCTGTGCCACCGGAGCGACCGGACAGGTCGATGTCGTCAAGCTGGGCGAGCTCGTCAGTGCGGCCTATGAGGCGAACGAACGCGACCGCCACCGGGTCATCGACGCAAGTGCGCACACGCACGATGAGGTCGAGCAAGATCTGCTGCGGACCCGGGAGTTCCTCGACACCATCGTCGAAAACATCCCGATTGCCGTGTTTGCGAAATGCGCGAAGGATTCCCGCTACATCCTGCTCAACCGTGCCGGCGAGGACTATTACGGCCTGCCGCGTGAGCAGATGCTGGGGAGGACGCCCGAAGAGATTTTCCCGGCCGACGTCGCCCGCGTCGTCAACGAGCAGGATCGCCGGGTCGTGGACACCGGCGAGCCGATGTTCCTGGAGGGGCATCTGCTCGAAGTTGGTGTCAACGGTCACGATCGCGTCGTCAATTCACGCAAGCTGTTGATCAGGGATGGGAACGGTACGCCTCAATACGTGGTCGGTGTGATCGAGGACGTCACCGAGCAGCTCGCGAGCCAGGCACGCATCAGTCATCTTGCCCATCATGATGCCTTGACCGACTTGCCGAACCGCAGCGCCTTCAACGCGGAGCTGGACGAACGGCTGGAGCTGGCGCAGGAGGCGTTGACCAGTTTTGCGGTGCTCAGCCTCGATCTCGATCGCTTCAAGGAGGTCAACGACGTGTTCGGCCATCCCGTCGGCGACATGCTGATGCGGGCGGCGGCGGATCGCCTTGCCGCGGAAGCCGACGGCGCTTTCGTCGCCCGCATCGGCGGCGACGAGTTCATGATCCTGATGCCGGACAACGCCCGCCGCGAGGATATGCTGACGCTCGCCGAGCGCCTGGTCGAGGTCATAGGCAAGGAGCTCGAGATCGACGACTATCTCTCCCAGGTCGGCGTCAGCGTCGGCATCGCCGTTTATCCCGATGACGGCGTGGATGCCGCGACGCTGCTCGCCAACGCCGATTCCGCGCTCTATCGCGCCAAGCGCGAGGGCAGGGCCAGGGTCCGCTTCTTCGAATCCGAGACGGACCAGGAACTGCGCGATCGCAGGCTGTTGCAGCACGATCTGCGTCAGGCGCTGGAGCAGAACCAGTTCCTCGTCCACTTCCAGCCGCAGGCGCGAATGGATGGCGAGGTCATCGGCTTCGAGGCGCTGCTGCGCTGGAATCACCCGACGCGGGGCTTCGTGCCGCCGGACCGGTTCATTCCGCTCGCCGAGGAGAACGGGCTGATCGTCCAGATCGGCGAATGGGTTCTGCGCGAGGCTTGCCGCGAGGCGGCATCCTGGCCGCGGCCCCTGCAGGTCGCGGTCAATTTGTCACCGGTCCAGGTCCAGGCCGGCGACCTCGAGCGCTCGATCCACCAGATCCTGCTGGAGACGGGGCTTGCGCCGACGCGGCTCGAGGTCGAGATCACCGAGGGCGTGCTGATCGGCGATTTTACCCGCGCGCTCAACCTGCTGCGGCGGTTGAAGGCTCTCGGCATCCGCATTGCGATGGACGATTTCGGCACCGGCTACTCCTCGCTGTCCTATCTCCAGTCGTTTCCGTTCGACAAGATCAAGATCGATCGCAGCTTCATCTCCAACCTCGAGGCGACGCCGCAATCGGCCGAGATCGTCCGCGCGGTCCTGAGCCTCGCGCACGCGCTGAATATTCCGGTCATCGCTGAAGGGGTGGAGACGGAGGCGCAGCGCGCCTTCCTGGCGCGCGAGGCCTGCGAGGAGATGCAGGGCTATCTCGTCGGCCGTCCCGACCTGATCGAACGCTATCTCGACCTGGTCGGCGTGACCGTGGAACGCCGCCTCTACGCCTAGCCATCGCCGCCAGAAACGAAATGAGCCGCCGGTTCCATGCCCGCGCGGCTCCAAAGTCGCAGGCTGCGTTGAGCGCGTAGCCTTGGTGTACCGCCGTTACCTTGTTTGCGGCCATACGCAAAAATTTATACGCGCGATAAGGAAGTCCGGCTGTGCTTTGCCTCACACATGCCGTAACTTTGTGGCTGGGTCCGCATTGAGCCGTGCCAAGAACAATCGCCAAACAATTGTAAAGTTTGCGCCAAAGCAAAGCGGCCGCGTTGCAGCACAGGTTAACATTCCCGAGACTGACCGGCATTGCGCAGAAAATGTTTCGCACAAGTGCAATGCCCCTGACGCAAACCGGAGAAATAAGCCGGGTGTGACCGAGAGGGAGATTCTCATGGAGAACGTACGTCGCTACCGGGCGCTTGCGTCCCTCTGTCGCCAGCAGGCGGCCTATCGGCCGCTCCAGAACTGGGAACTCCTCGGCCAGGCCGAACATTTCGAATACCTCGCCGAACTCGCGCTGAAGGCGCATTTCGATGCGTGCAATGTGCAACGCGACGAGGACGCCACCGCAACCGCTGGATGGGAGACCCCCGCTGCGGCTTGAGAGCGTCGGGCCGGCTTCGGTCAGTGCGACATCAGCGTCGGCACCGTCATGGCTTCCAGCATGGCGCGGGTGACGCCGCCGAGAACGCGCTCCTGCAATCGCGAATGGCCGTAGCCGCCCATCACCAGGAGATCGAGGCTCTCGTCGGCCGCCAGCGACAGGATGGTCGGCTGAATCTCGGAGCGGGTCGCTGACAGGCCGACCGTGCGGGTCGAGAGCCCGCGCCGGCCGAGATGTCTTGCCAGATTGCCTGCCGACACTTCGCCGGGCACCGTGTCGGCTTCGTTGATCGTGATGATCACGATCTCTTCGGCGCGGGCCAGGAACGGTGCGGCGTCGCGCATCGCGCGGGCGGCGAGCCGGCTGCCGTCCCAGCAGATGCCGATCCGGTTCGCCTTGAAGGCGCCACGGAAGGTGTAAGGCAGGAACAGCACGGGGCCGCCCGCGTGGAACAGAATCTCGCGCGGCAGGTCGTTGTCGAACGAGCCTTGCTCCGGATTCGGCTGAAGTACGATGCTGAGATCGTGCAGTCGCGCCATCTCGCCGAGCGAGCCGGCCGCGTCCGCCGGAATCGCGCCGATCGGGCGGCACGTGTAGGAAATGCCGGCGTTCGCCGCTTCGCTTCCGAACACCGCGAGCGCGGCCTCGGCCCGCTCAACTGCCCGCTCGCGTTCCAGTTCGAACACGGCCGCCACGGCGGCCCCGCCCTCCATGACATAAGCCGCGCTGGTTGCGACATAGCCGACCGCGACCGCGTCGAGATGGGCGTTGAAATGCGCCGCGAGCGAGATCGAGCCGTCGATCACGGGACGCATCGGGCGCTCGGTCGGGACGTGGACGAGAATATCTTTGTACATGGCGCGCCTCCGATGGACATCATTCGGTGCCCGCAGTCTTTCACCGCGCGAAGGGGCGGCGTTGAGCTGCATCAAATGTGCAGCCCCGATTTTTGGCCCGGCCGCTGACCGCACCAACTTTGCCAAGATTTAATCGCGCGGACGGGACACCGTAAGGTCGCGGCGGCCATGTTGCGTGCAAGGCGACACCTGACCCAACATGGACATTTCGACATGAATGACCGCGTCAATTCCGACATCACCACGTCCCGCAGGATCTTGAAGCCGCGCCGGCTCGCGCTGCTCGGCACCGTGGCCGCGCTTGGCGTGGCTGTGCTGGCGGCATCTCCCGGCTCTTCGCCGCTCGGCGTGACCTCCTTCATCGCGCCGGCCCAGGCCGCGGAAAGCGCTGCGACTCCGCCGGGCTTCGGCGACCTCGTCGCCAGGGTCAAACCTGCCGTCATCTCGGTGCGGGTCAGGATCGACCAGGACAACGACAAGAGCGCGATGCTGCAACAGAACCGGATGGATTCCGACGAGGACGCGCCGTTCGACCAGTTCTCGCGGCAGTTCGGCTTCCGCCTTCCGGGTGGCATGAACGGCATGCCGCGCCAGCGTCACCAGATGGTCACGGGCGAAGGCTCCGGCTTCTTCATCTCAGCCGACGGCTATGCCGTGACCAACAACCACGTCGTCGACCACGCCGAGTCCGTGCAGGTCACCATGGACGACGGGACGAGCTACACCGCGAAGGTGGTCGGCACCGATCCGAAGACCGATCTCGCGCTGATCAAGGTCGATGGCAAGAAGGACTTTCCCTTCGTCAAGTTCTCCGACCAGAAGCCGCGGATCGGCGACTGGGTGGTCGCGGTCGGCAATCCCTTCGGCCTCGGCGGCACCGTGACCGCCGGCATCGTCTCGGCGAGCGGCCGCGACATCGGCAACGGCCCCTATGACGACTTCATCCAGATCGACGCGCCCATCAACA
Organism: Bradyrhizobium diazoefficiens USDA 110; assembly: GCF_000011365.1. GTDB lineage: Bacteria > Pseudomonadota > Alphaproteobacteria > Rhizobiales > Xanthobacteraceae > Bradyrhizobium > Bradyrhizobium diazoefficiens. The sequence continues at coordinate 2,836,477 of NC_004463.1, forward strand.
AGGGCAATTCCGGCGGCCCGGCCTTCGACATGAGCGGCAACGTGATAGGCGTGAACACTGCGATCTTCTCGCCGTCGGGCGGTTCGGTCGGCATCGGCTTCGACATTCCGGCCACGACCGCAAAGCTCGTCGTCGCGCAGTTGAAGGACAAGGGTGCGGTCACCCGCGGCTGGCTCGGCGTGCAGGTGCAGCCGGTGACATCAGAGATCGCCGACAGCCTCGGCCTGAAGGAGGCGCGCGGCGCGATCGTCGACAATCCGCAGGACAATAGCCCGGCGGCAAAGGCCGGCATCGAGGCGGGCGACGTCATCACCGCCGTCAACGGCACCGCGATCAAGGACTCCCGCGATCTCGCCCGCACCGTCGCCACGCTGGCGCCGGGCACGTCCGTGAAGCTCGACGTCTTCCACAAGGGCGCGAGCAAGACGGTGACCCTCGCGCTCGGCGAGCTGCCGAACGAGCGGCAGGCTCAAGGCAAGGCCGACGAGGGCAAGGCGCAGCCGGGCAACGGCACGCCGCGCCTCGGGCTCAGCTTGGCGCCGGCCGGCGACGTGCAGGGCGCCGGCCAGAAGGGCGTCGTCGTCACCGAGGTCGATCCGCAAGGGCCGGCGGCGCAGCGCGGCATCCAGACCGGCGACGTCATCCTCAATGTCGGCGGCAAGCCCGTCGCCAATGTCGGCGACGTCCGCGCCGAGCTGGCGCAGGCGAAATCGTCCGGCAAGAACAGCGTGCTGTTGCAGATCAGAAGCGCGGACGCGACCCGGTTCGTCGCGGTGCCGCTCGCGTAAGTCGAGCTCCACCAGCGCAAATCCAAAAGGGCGGCCTTCGGGCCGCCTTTTCTCGTTTGCATCCGGGATACCAACAGCCCGCCGATAACATTCTCGTTAACGGCAGCATTGGTGACGGGTTCGTCCGAAAAAGCCGCGTTCGCTCGTCAGAGTTCGAAATCGCGTGTCGCCTTGGCGGCAATGAAGACGCCAAGGCGAGCTGCTAGAGTGGAACTTCGGACGTCCGGCCGTTTTGTGGAACCGGCCGGCGGTTCGTATTTGATCGGTGCCGACATGGATCGATTGAAGCTCTCGCTGAGATGTGCGCTGCTCGTGGCGCCGCTCGTACTGTCGGCTGGAAGCGCCCTGGGGCGTGATGACGGCCGCTACGCCGATTCGCCGCTCAAGCCCTGGTTCGACAGTCTGCGCAGCCATCTCGGCCCGTGCTGCTCGGATGCCGACGGATTTGCCGTCTCCGATCCCGATTGGGAATCGCATGACGGGCACTATCGCGTCCGCCTCGATGGGCAGTGGGTCGATGTGCCCGATGAAGCCGTCATCACCGAGCCGAACCGCGCCGGTCGCACCATGGTGTGGCCGGTGAAGACCGCGTTTGGCATCTCGATCCGCTGCTTCATGCCGGGCAGCATGATCTAGCGCCGATTGCCACTACCGCTTGGCGGATTTGCGCTTGGACTTTTTCTTGGCTGCTCTCTTGGCCGTCTTCTTCTTGGCAGTTTTCTTCGAGGCCTTTTTCGGGACCTTCTTGCCTTTCTTGCGCGCCTTCGACAGGCCGATTGCGATCGCCTGCTTGCGGCTCTTCACGCGTCCGCCGCGACCACCGCGGCCGCTCTTGGCCGTGCCCTTCTTGTAGCGCCGCATTTCGCTTTCGACATCGCTCCCGGCGCTGCGCGAGTAACGGCGCTTCTTTGCCTTGCGTGCCATTCAGATTCTCCCTTGGCCGGGAGAAAACCATTCGACACAGGCATGGTTCCGAAGGCGCGCCCGCAACGTCCGGATGCGCGACGCAGCCTGGCTAGAAGGAATTCGCCAGTTCGATCTCCGCCTCGAGCACCTGGATGCGGCGCGCAGCTTCAGTGAAGGACAGACCCCGATCATATTGCGTGGGCTGATAGGCCTCCTCGCTGAGCCGCTTCAACCTCAGGCCTTGTGCCCGCGTCATCTGCTCCGCGAGGAAAACCCTGGCGTCGTATTTACCTTGAACCTGCATCTGGCCTCTCCGTTCTGAAATCGTGACTTGACTATATGTTCTTATTTTGTTCTAACAAGCCATGGACAACAGAATTAATGAAATTCGACGTAAGATCAGTGCCTTGAGGCTGGAAATGGCCGATGTCGAGGCGTCCGTGCGCGAGCTCGTCGACCGCGATCGCGACTGCACAGAAAAGGCCCTGGCGCAGATGGATCTGCGCCGGAAAATCAATCTGCTGATCGGCGAATGGAAGGCGGCTGGCGGTGGTGATGTCCTGCCGGATGTTCGCGATCGTGTACGTCTTCGTTCCCTCAAGAAAGCCGCTGATCCCGCGCGCGCAATCGTGCGTCGCTGAGACATTTGGGAGCATGCCGTGGAGGAAGACCCGGACACGTACCGGATCTTGAGACTGCGCGCCGAGATCCTGGAGCTGGGGTCCGCGATCCGGCAATTGCAGCGTGAGGGTCTCGACGACGCTGCGGCCCAGCTTCTGATCGCGCGCAAGCGGGCGCGGCTCGACCATCTCGTGAAGACAAACTCCGCAGGCGGCCCGAACATCGCCGACATCCGGCGCAGCTAAAGGCGTGCGCCGACGATGTGGCGTGAGAAGGATTGTATCGAACAGCAAAGCAAGAAGGCCCCGCGATCACGGGGCCTTCGATGAACGGCGGCGAGTCTACTTGGTGTTGCCAGTACCCTTGTTCGTCATGGTGCCGCCCTGATCGGAGCCGGGACCGGAGCCGCCCTGACCGGAAGGATCGGCGCCCTTGGATTTCGTGTTGGCGCCCGTCGTCTGCGAGGACGACGTCGAGGACTCATGTTTCGCCTTGTGCGACTTCGCCTGTGCGGCGAACGGGGCGGCGGCGAGGCCGGTTGCCAACATCACGGCGAGGGCGAGCTTGGTCGTCTTCATGCGCAGGAACTCCCTGAGTTAAAATGACGCAGGCAGCCAACTGCCATTCGCCGCAGGAGTTCCCGGCAAAGCAGCCTCGCGGGTTTCACGCGCGCTTCAAAATTCCTTGTCCTCGGCGATGATGAACACGATGCCCGTGAGCATCGCGCCGATCGCGAACGTCGTCACCAGCGTGACGACGAAAACGGCCGCGGCTGAATCTCCGCCATGGTTCAGCAAATTTGCCACCGCCGGGTTGGACAGAATGAGCACGAGACCGAAGGCGAGGCCGATCGCCGCGCCCATCATCGCGTGCGTCAAGAGCGTGATGATGCCGGAAGGAGAGATCAGCCTTGGCGACTTTTTCGGCGACTTTTTCGCGCCCATGGAACCGCCCTCGATCTTGCATGCAACGCAGCCGGCGATTGCGGGTTCCATCGGCATGAACGATTTGTCACGTCGGGCTTCATCCGACGTTCATGCCCACCTTGCGACCATGGAGCCCGTCAACACGGGAACATTCGATATGGGTAAGGTTGTCTTTCTCTATCGCTCGCTGGCCTATCGAAACGCGGCCGCCGACATGCTGCGCAAGGCGCGCAAGCTGCCGCGCGGTGCCGAGCGAAGCGCGGCCCGCCGCTATGCGATGGCGTTACGCGATCTCGCGCAAACGGAAGCTTGGCTCGAAGGGCGCATCGCCCATGAACCTCGGCCGGTGCGGCGCATGAAGGTCGCCGCGTCGGGTTAACCCGACGCGCGCTGGAGCGCGAGGGAGGTGGTGCCCTCGAACTTGCCGTGCGCGGCGCCGGTTGGGGTCTTCCGGGTCAACGGCACTTCCAGGCGGCACAACAGGCCCTCGGCGCGCCAATCGAATTGCGCCTTTCCGCCGAGCTGGGACTCGACGCTCGCAAGCAGGCTCCGCGTGCCGAAGCCGCGAGATTTCGGCGTCCTCACCAGCGGACCGCCGGATTCCTCCCAGATCAGTGTGAGGTGATCCTCCTCGACCTGCCAGCCGATCATGAGCCGGCCCGACCGCGTCGAGAGCGCGCCATACTTGGCCGAGTTGGTGAAAAGCTCGTGCAGCGCGAGCGCCAGCGTCTGGGCGGTTGCCGGCAGCAACTGAACCTCGGGCCCCGCCAGCTTGATCTGGCCACCGAGCGAGTAGGGCGCGAGCTCCTCGTCGATCAGCTTCGAGAGTTCGGCGCCCTGCCAGCTCGACAGCGACAGGATCGTATGCACGCGCGCCAGCGCGTTGATGCGTCCCTCGACGGCGTTGACGTAGGCCTTGACCTCGTCGGCACGGGTGAGACGCACGATCGATTGCGCCAGCGCCAGCGCATTCTTGGCGCGATGATCGACTTCCCGCGCCAGCAGATTCTGCCGCTCCTCGGCCCGCTTGCGCTCGGTGATGTCCACGGTGACACCGCTCACGCGCACCACGCGGCCGCTATTGTCGGCGGTGGCGGCAGCCGTGCCGACACACCAGCGCACATCGCCGTCGGGCCGCACAATGCGGAATTCCGTCTCATAGGCGCGTGTGCCCTTGCTGAATTCGGCGATCGCCTTGCGCAATTGGTCGACGTCATCGGGATGCAACAGTGCCTGAACGTTGGCCGGATTGACCTCGAAGCTCTCCGGGCTCACGCCAAAGATGCGATACTGCCCCTCGTCCCACATCCAGTCGCCGCTGACCCAGTCCCAGTCCCATGATCCCATCTTGCCGGCGGCGATCGCCATGCTGCGACGCTCTTCGCTCTCGCGCAGCTTCGCCGTGGAGTTCTCCAATTCCGCGGTGCGTGCACGGACACGGTCTTCGAGATCGTGGTTCAGCCGTTCGAGCTCGCGGGTCTTCCGGTACAGCTCGGCAAACACCTTGACTTTGGCGCGCAGCACCTCCGGCACGACCGGCACCGGAACATAGTCGACCGCACCCATCTCATAGCCGCGCAACCGGTCGATGTCGCTCACCTGAATGGCCGAGATGAAGATCATCGCCGTCTTCTGGAAGCGCGGATGCTCCCGGATCATCGCCGCGAGCTCGAAGCCGTCGAGCTCGGGCATGCAGACGTCGACCAGGATCACCGCGATCTCGGTCTTGAGCAGAACCTCCAGCGCTTCGCGGCCGGACGAGGCGATCACGAGGTTCTCGCCGAGTTCCTTCAAGATCACCTCATAGGCGAGCAGCTTGGCCGGCTGGTCGTCGACGAGGAGGATGTTGACCTTTTCGTGGTCCATTCGCGCATCCAGCTCAGCGGTGCAGCCACATGCGGATCGCAAGCAGCAATTGATCGGTGTTGACGGGCTTGGCGAGGTAGTCGGACGCGCCGGCCTCCAGGCATTTCTCGCGGTCGCCCTTCATCGCCTTGGCGGTCAGCGCGATGATCGGCAGGCGCAAGAAGGCCGGGTTCTCGCGGATCACGCCGATGGTCTGATATCCATCCATCTGAGGCATCATGATGTCCATCAGGACGATGGCGATTTCCGGGTTGGACTCGACCAGCGTCACCGCCTCGCGGCCGGTGGTCGCCGTCAGCACCTTCATGCCGCGCCGTTCCAGCACGCTCGACAACGCGAAGATGTTGCGGGCGTCGTCGTCGACGAGCAGCGCGGTCTTGCCGATCAGGTCCTCGTCGGAACTGTTCAGCTTCTCCAGCATGCGCTGCTTCTCGACCGGCAGTTCCGTGATCACGCGATGCAGGAACAACGCGGTCTCGTCGAGCAGGCGCTCCGGCGATTCCACGCCCTTGACCACGATGCTGCGCGCCATGGTGTGGAGCTCGGCATCTTCCTCCGCCGAGAGCTCGCGGCCGGTGAACACCACGACCGGAATGTTCGAAAGTGCTTCGTCGTGACGGATCTGGTCCAGCACCTCGAAGCCGCTCATGTCCGGCAATCTCAAGTCCAGCACCACGCAATCGCAGGGCGCCTCGCGCAGCGTCGAGAGTGCGCCGGCGCCGGTGTCGGTCGTCACGATCTCGATATCGTCGTGATGCAGGAGCTCGCGGATCGAGAGCTGTTCGGCCTCGTTGTCCTCGACGATCAAGAGCCGCTTGCGGCGCGGCCGCGCATATTCCTTGATCTGCGTTAGCGCGGCCGAAACCCCTTCGGTCGTCGTCGGCTTGTTGACGAAGGAGAGGGCGCCGCGCGCCAGCGCATGCTGGCGGTCCTCGTCGAGCGTGATGATCTGCACGGGGATGTGGCGCGTCAGCGGATTGTGCTTGAGCTGGCTCAGCACGGTCCAGCCGAGCATGTCCGGCAGGAACACGTCGAGCGAGACCGCTCTCGGCTGGTATTGCTTGGCAAGTTCCAGCGCCTCGGCACCGCGGGCCGCCACCAGCACCTTGAAGCCCTTGTCGCGTGCGAGATCGACCAGCACGCGTGCGTAATGCGGGTCATCCTCGACGATCAGGAGGATGCTGTCGCCGGGTTCGAGGTTGAGGCGGTCGTCGGGAAGCTGCTCGATGACGCGCTGCTCGGGCGCCGTCGGTTGCAGCGCCGGCGGCTGGCTGTATTGCTGTGGCGTGGCGCGCGGCGCAAGTGTCGGGCCGGAATATTTCAACGGCAGATAAAGGGTGAAGGACGAACCCTTGCCCGGTGCGCTGCGCAGATGGATTTCGCCGCCGAGCAGGCTGGCGAGCTCGCGGCTGATGGCGAGGCCAAGGCCGGTGCCGCCGTATTTGCGGCTGGTGCCGGCGTCGGCCTGCTGGAAGGCCTCGAAGATCAGCTTCTGCTTCTCCAGGGGAATGCCGATGCCGGTATCCGACACCTCGAACGAGATCACGGCCGGCGCGGAGTTCAGCACCGGGTGATCCGTGCCCCACCCCCCGAGCGCACCGCCGACCTTCAGGCGCACTTCGCCTTCGGCGGTGAACTTGAAGGCGTTGGAAAGCAGGTTCTTCAGGACCTGTTGCAGGCGCTTGGAGTCGGTGACGATGCTGCGCGCGAGGTTCGGGTCGACGTCGATTTTGAATGACAGGTTGCGGTTTTCCGCCTCGTGCCGGAACGGCCGCCCGACGGTTTCGAGCAGGTTCGCGGTCAGGATTTCCTCGGCGTCCACCGTCACCGTGCCGGACTCGATCTTGGAGAGATCGAGAATGTCGCTGATGAGGTTGAGCAGGTCGGTGCCGGCGCCGTGGATGGTGCGGGCGAATTCGACCTGCTTGGCCGAGAGGTTGCCGTCCGGGTTGTCGGTGAGCTGCTGTCCGAGGATCAGGATCGAGTTCAGCGGCGTGCGCAGCTCGTGGCTCATATTGGCGAGGAATTCGGACTTGTACTTCGAGGTCAGCGCGAGCTCGGTCGCCTTCTCCTCGAGCGCGCGGCGGGCCTGCTCGATCTCCTGGTTCTTGCGCTCGACCTCGACGTTGCGCTCGGCGAGCTGCTGCGCCTTCTGCTCGAGCTGGTCGTTGGTCTGCTGCAATTCGCGCTGCTGGGTCTGAAGCTCGCCGGCCAGCTGCTGCGACTGCTTGAGCAGGCCTTCGGTCTGCATCGTCGCCTCGATCGAGTTGAGCACGATGCCGATGGAGTCGGTGAGCTGCTCCAGGAAGGTCATCTGCGAGGTCGTGAACGAGGTCAGCGAGGCGAGCTCGATCACGGCCTTGACCTGGCCCTCGAACAGCACCGGCAGCACCACGAGGTTCTTCGGGGCGACGCGGAACAGCGCCGAGTTGATCGGCACCACGTCGGAGGGAATATCCGCGACCACGCGCGGCCGCCTGTCGAGCGCGCATTGGCCGATCAGGCCGTCGCCGAACGGCAGTACGCGCTGGTAGGGGTAGATGCCGTCGCCGGCGTACGAGGCGAGCAGCAGGAGCTGTGGATTCTCCTCGTTCTCGACCTGGTAGATCACGCCGGTATGCGCGTTCACCAGCGGCGACAGCTCGGTCAGCAGCAGCCGGCCGACGGTGGCGAGGTCGCGCTGGCCCTGAAGCATGTTGGTGAATTTCGCGAGGTTGGTCTTCAGCCAGTCCTGCTCGGTGTTCACGTCCGTCGTGAGACGGAGGTTCGTGATCATCGTGTTGATGTTGTCTTTCAATTCCGCGACTTCGCCGCGGGCGTCGACCTGGATCGACCGCGTCAGGTCGCCCTTGGTCACGGCGGTCGCCACTTCCGCGATTGCGCGCACCTGCGAGGTGAGGTTGGCCGCCAGGAGGTTGACGTTGCCGGTGAGGTCCTTCCAGGTGCCGGCCGCACCGGGCACGTTGGCCTGGCCGCCGAGGCGGCCCTCGACGCCGACCTCGCGCGCCACCGACGTCACCTGGTCGGCGAAGGTCGCGAGCGTCTCGGTCATGTTGTTGATGGTGTCGGCGAGCGCCGCCACCTCGCCCCGCGATTTCATCGTCAGGTTCTGCTTGAGGTCGCCGTTGGCGACCGCGGTCACCACCTTGACGATGCCGCGCACCTGCTCGGTCAGGTTCGCGGCCATCAGATTGACGGTGTCGGTGAGGTCTTTCCAGGTGCCGGCAACGCCGGGCACCGCGGCCTGACCGCCGAGCTTGCCTTCGGTGCCGACCTCGCGCGCGACGCGGGTGACTTCACCGGCGAAGGCGTTGAGCTGGTCCACCATGGTGTTGATGGTGTTCTTCAGCTCGAGGATTTCCCCCTTCACGTCGACGGTGATCTTGCGCGACAGGTCGCCGCGGGCCACGGCCGTGGTCACTTCGGCGATGTTGCGGACCTGCGTGGTGAGGTTCGCAGCCAGGAGGTTGACGTTGTCGGTGAGGTCCTTCCAGGTGCCGCCGACGCCGGGCACGACGGCCTGACCGCCGAGCCGGCCCTCGGTGCCGACCTCGCGCGCCACGCGCGTCACTTCGGCGGCGAAGGAGCGGAGCTGCTCGACCATGGTGTTCAGGGTGTCCTTGAGCAGCAGGATCTCGCCGCGCACGTCCACCGTGATCTTCTTCGACAGGTCGCCGCCGGCGATCGCGGTCGCGACCTCGGCGATGTTGCGGACCTGGGCCGTCAGGTTCGAGGCCATGAAGTTGACGTTGTCGGTGAGGTCCTTCCAGGTGCCGGCGACGCCGGGCACCTCGGCCTGGCCGCCGAGCTTGCCTTCGGTGCCGACCTCGCGCGCGACGCGCGTCACTTCGCCGGCAAAGCCGTTGAGCTGGTCCACCATGGTGTTGATGGTGTTCTTCAGCTCGAGGATTTCGCCGCGCACGTCCACGGTGATCTTGCGCGAGAGGTCGCCGCGCGCCACGGCGGTGGTGACCTCGGCGATGTTGCGGACCTGGGCGGTGAGGTTGCCCGCCATCGAGTTCACGCTGTCGGTGAGATCCTTCCAGGTGCCGGCGACGCCGGGCACGTTGGCCTGGCCGCCGAGCCGGCCCTCGGTGCCGACCTCGCGCGCCACGCGCGTCACCTCGCCCGCGAAGCGGTTGAGCTGGTCGACCATCGTATTCAGCGTGTCCTTGAGCTGAAGGATCTCGCCGCGCACGTCCACCGTGATCTTGCGCGACAGGTCGCCGCCGGCGATCGCGGTTGCGACCTCGGCGATGTTGCGGACCTGGGCGGTGAGGTTACCGGCCATCGAGTTGACGCTGTCGGTGAGGTCCTTCCAGGTGCCGGCGACGCCGGGCACCTCGGCTTGGCCGCCGAGCTTGCCTTCGGTGCCGACCTCGCGCGCGACGCGCGTGACTTCGCCGGCGAAGGCGTTGAGCTGGTCGACCATTGTGTTGAGCGTTTCCTTCAGCTGAAGGATTTCGCCCGACACGTTCACGGTGATCTTCTTCGACAGGTCGCCCTTGGCCACGGCGGTGGCGACTTCGGCGATGTTGCGGACCTGCCCCGTCAGGTTCGAGGCCATCGAGTTGACGCTGTCCGTCAAATCTTTCCAGGTGCCGGCGACGCCGCGCACCTGGGCCTGGCCGCCGAGCTTGCCTTCGGTGCCGACCTCGCGGGCGACGCGCGTGACTTCGCCGGCGAAGGCGTTGAGCTGGTCCACCATGGTGTTGATGGTGTCTTTCAGCTCGAGGATCTCGCCGCGCACGTCCACGGTGATCTTCTTCGACAAGTCGCCGCCGGCGACCGCCGTCGTCACCTCGGCGATGTTGCGGACCTGTGCGGTCAGGTTCGACGCCATCGAGTTGACGCTTTCCGTGAGGTCCTTCCAGGTGCCGGCGACGCCGAGCACGTTGGCCTGACCGCCGAGCCGGCCCTCGGTACCGACCTCGCGGGCGACGCGCGTGACTTCGCCGGCGAAGGCGTTGAGCTGGTCGACCATTGTGTTGAGCGTTTCCTTCAGCTGAAGGATCTCGCCGGACACGTTCACGGTGATCTTCTTGGAGAGGTCGCCGCCGGCGATGGCGGTGGCGACGTCGGCGATGTTGCGGACCTGCGCGGTCAGGTTCGACGCCATGAAATTGACGTTGTCGGTGAGGTCCTTCCAGGTGCCGGCCACACCGGGCACCTGGGCCTGGCCGCCGAGTTTGCCTTCCGTGCCGACCTCGCGTGCGACGCGCGTCACTTCGGAGGCGAAGGAGTTGAGCTGGTCCACCATGGTGTTGATGGTGTCCTTCAGCTCCAGGATTTCGCCGCGCACGTCCACCGTGATCTTGCGGGACAAGTCGCCGCGCGCCACGGCGGTGGTGACGTTGGCGATGTTGCGGACCTGGGCCGTGAGGTTGCCGCACATCGCGTTCACGGAGTCGGTGAGATCCTTCCAGGTGCCGGCGACGCCGGGCACGATCGCCTGGCCGCCGAGCTTGCCGTCGGTGCCGACCTCGCGTGCCACGCGCGTCACTTCGGAGGCGAAGGAGCGGAGCTGGTCCACCATCGTGTTGATGGCTTCCTTGAGCTGAAGGATCTCGCCGCGGACGTCGACGGTGATCTTCTTGGACAAGTCGCCATTGGCAACCGCGATCGTCACCTCGGCGATGTTGCGAACCTGGTTGGTCAGGTTGTTCGCCATCGAGTTGACGCTCTCGGTCAGATCCTTCCAGACGCCGGTCACCTCGGGCACCTGGGCCTGGCCGCCGAGCTTGCCCTCGGTGCCGACCTCGCGCGCCACGCGCGTCACCTCGGAGGTGAATACGCCGAGCTGCTTGATCATGGTGTTGACGATGTTCGCCGACTGCAGGAATTCTCCGCGGAGCGGACGGCCGTCGACGTCGAGCTTGACGGTCTGGAGCAGGTCGCCTTGCGCCACCGCCGCGACCGCGCGGGTCACCTCGCGCGTCGGCCACAGCAAATCGTCGATCAGCGTGTTGACGGAGCCTTCCATGTCGGCCCAGGAGCCGGAGGCGAGGCCGAACTTCACACGCTGCCGGGTCTTGCCCTCGCGTCCCACCACCTGGCCGACCAGCTCGAGCTGCTGCGCCATGCGCTGGTTGGCGGCGATGATTTCATTAAAAGTGTCGGCGATCTTGCCATCGATACCGAGATAGTCGCCGCTCATACGCACGGAGAAATCGCCGCTGCGCATGGCCTGTAAGGCGAGGAGCAATTCCGGTCGGGAATCGGGCTCCGACGTACCGTTGATTTTTGGCTTTGGGACGCGACGACCGGAGCGTGATGCAGATCCGGGATCGAGGTCGCTCATACTGATTCCCCCGCAAGCGTCGGCCGAATCTTAGGCGTGACGCAATTAGTCAAACTAGAGCGTCAGCCTAATTCGAAATCAAGCGCCAAGGTTGCGGCGCGAGGAAATGGAACCTGCTTTGCTCAGCCCGACCACAGCAACGAAGAAAAAGCCGATTGGTTCCAAACGGTTCCAAAAGAATTTTGGCCGGTTCGCCGCCTTTGTGGGCACTTGCTTGCCAATCGGCGGGGCGGGCACCACGGGCGGCGGCCGGAGGACGAAAGGGGCTATTTGTCTGCCATCGTCCGCTCAGCATCCTTCATCTGCGAACGCAGCACCGGCAGCTGGCCGTGGGCAAAGGCGGCCAGTGCGGCGTTGTCGGGAGCTTTGAGATAGTGCTCGAGCAGGCCAATGGTGGATTCATATTCGGGGATCTGCGCGGCATAGAAGGTTCGGACGTAGGCCGGTCCGTCCGAATTGTCGGGCTCGGCGAGGCCTGTGCTCGCCGTTGTCTTGCCGACGCGCGGCTCAGCGCCGATCGCCTCTTGTATGTCCTTCAACGCTTTGTCGCGTTTCGCCGCTTCCTCGGCGCGCAGGGCGGCGAGGTTCTTCACCTCCGCGTTGCCCTTCAGGTCGGTGCTTTCCAGCAGGCCCTGCTGGAAGCGGCTGAACGCGTAGAGGCCGTTGATGACATCGGTCGCCGTCGGCACGCGTTCGCCCGGCCTTCGCTCGCCGGTGCTATCGGCAAGCGCTGCGGTGCTGATGAACATCAGGATGATCGCGACAAGAACTCGCATCGATATCAATGACCGATGGCGTGCAAGGTTCCCTGAACGTTACGATCCGGTAAGGGCGGTTGCGACGCGACAGTTCCGTCCCCACGTCATGATTCATGAAACAGTCTGACATTTACAGGGACAACGCCGACAACTGCTTGCAACTCGCCGAGCGGGCGGAAGGGCAACCTGCCTATAAGCGCTATTTGCGCATGGCAGACGCCTGGACCGCGCTCGCGACAGAACAGGACTGGCTTGATGGCGAAATTCCGCCCGTAACGACCCGTGCCTCCCAAAAGCAGGATGCATAGGCGCTCTCGTTTGGGTGTGACGCCGCGCACGGAATGCAAGTGACCAATCCAGGATCATTCGGGAACAGTCAATCGCGTTGATTTTCGATTCCAGAAGGAGATTTTGCAATGGCTCCACGTCTTGCTCTTCTTTCACTCATTCTCGCTTTTGGCGTCTCGGTGGCGTTCGCGACGGTGACGACGGTGCGGCAGGTGCATATGGAGAATGCATCGGCTGCGGTGCATGCGGCGCATAGCTAGCGCCGCGGCCTCTCGCCTGAACCGGAACATTCGACGCGCCGGTGCGTAAGCGCTTCAGGACATCTGGAGAAGCGAGAGGACATCATGGCGCATTCCGACCACGGTATCGTCAGGGATCAGCGCGCGGAGGATCAACCGCGCGACAAGCAGCGCGCGCAGACCGCGCACAAGACGGGCTCGCACAAGACGGGCTCGAAGGGCTCGCCGTCGCGTGAGGCGACCCGCGATCCCAAGCTCAACGACAACAACAAGACGCCTGGATCCGGCGTGATGCCGGACGATTCCGGCGACGCCCCGACAGGCTAGTTCTCGCAAGGAACGAATCCCTGCGCGAAGAGTCGACGGATTGCTTCCGGTTGTCATGCCCCCGGTGCGCCGGAAGCAATCTCCAAGGACGGCCCTGGCACCCCACTGTGCCGGGGTCGTTTTGTCTTGCGAGGTCGATCGAATCAATCCTCGGCGTCGTTCTCGGATTTTCCCGGGGCGTGTCCGTCTGGCCCCCGGCCAAATACACCAAACTCGCTTGATTTGACGCCCGTTGACGGGTCGATGCTCGTCTCGATGCCCGCGGCTGCGAGTCCGAATTTGAGCAGTTCGCGTACCGCTGCGGCACGCGTTGGCATGCGGTGCTTGAACCGGAAATCATCCACTGCGGCCAGCTCTTCCGGGGAAAGCATGACTTGGAGCCGCTCGGCGCGAAGGTCGTTCATGGTCAATCACGCAAATTGAGCAAGATGAGTAATTTGCTAAACCGGCCAACTTGCCGCGAGTTCCACAGGAGTCCAAAAAAGCGCCAGTTGAGCAATATAATCTAAATAAATCAATAGGTTAGTTGAAACGATTCGCGCGGACGCGCATTCTCATAGGGAAAGGGAGATGCGTCATGACGGACGAGGTCAGGTTACCCCGCAAGCTTTCTGAGGAACGCGAAGCACAAAGGCCGGTGCGTCCAAGCCATCAGAAGGTCATTGAGCAAGTCGAGCGCTGGGCCAACAGCCCGGGCCTGCAACCCCCGAGGACGGACGATGCGAAGACGGTCTGAGCCCCACACATTCGCGCAACGTCTCGACGCGCACAGGCTACGGCTCGAGCATGAGCTTGCGAGCTTGCCGGTCGGCGTTCAGCGCGATTCCATTGCCGCGCGCATCGAGCAGCTTCAGACCGCGGCCGAGATGTTTGAATTCCTGATGCCCCGGGAAGCTCTGGCGCCTCGCTGACTGCGGCCAGCGTCAGGACGATGGGCGTCGGGAGACGGTGCCAAGCTTTCGCTTCAGCCACCAGATCGACACGGAGACCGCGGCCCAGGTTGCGACGGCAGCGACGAATGCGCCGATGGTGTTCACCCAGCGATGAAGCGCAGGACGTATTCGGTCATTGCCGTGCCCGCATCCTGCGCTTGTGGATCGGTTTCGCTAGCGTCCATTGCCGCAGCAGCCGCTCCGGCTAGTCGGCCGGATTGCGGCCGGTGCGCGGATTGATGGGGTCGGTCGGCTTGCGCCGCAATCGCTCCGGCAGGAACGGTTCTTCCGGCGAGGCCGACGGCGCTGACCGTACGTCGGCATGGTGCTGCGCACGCTCATGCGGTGTCTGGGTGGAGTTGATGTGCCGCTTCACATCGAGCCCATCGACGGGATCGTTGACGCCGTGCTGGATGTCGCGAAAGTCGCTCATGGTTCATTTCCTTTAAAGACTCAGAGAACCGCTCGTTTCCGGCGATGTTCCTGATGAGTCGCCGAACCGAACCCAATTTGGAACGATCACAATCGGAACCGGTTGGTCCACGCACTGGCTGAGTGGAGAAATGAGATGTTGAATCAACGCGAACTGGACCGCAGCGAAATGGGCCGGTTGATCGGCAGCGACAGGGTCGAGGGAACGTCGGTCTATGGCGCGGATCGCAACAAGATCGGTTCGATCGAGCGGGTGATGATCGACAAGATCAGTGGCAAGGTGTCCTACGCGGTGCTCGGCTTCGGTGGATTTTTGGGCGTCGGCAATGACCACTATCCCTTGCCGTGGCAGTCCCTGAAGTACGACACCGATCTCGGTGGCTACGTGACCGGGATTACAGCCAAGGAGCTGCAAGGCGCGCCGAAATATGGTGAGCAGAGCGATTGGAACTGGGGTGACGATGCTGCGGTGCGCGGCATCAACTCCTACTATGGCGTTCCCTTCGCGTAGGCCCCGCACCAGAGGAGATCCGATGAGCAAGGAAAAGCCCACCGACGATCCCCGTCATCAGAACGATTGGGGATCGCACGCCCAGACGGACAAGCCCTGGAAGGGAAATCCGGAGAAGGAGCAGCGATCGGGCGAGGCGAAGCCCGATCTGGAAAAATGGCAAACCACCAAGACGCACTGACCAAGGTGCGCCGAGGCTGAAAGTATCACGAATGAAGAGCGCGGCATCGGCACCGCGCTTTCGCCCGCGATCGTCAACCGTGCCGATGATCTCACGGCGGCAGTGCTGCGCGCGCCAGCGCCGCTCAGCCCACCGTTTCCCTCCGCCCGGGCCCCGCATGCACATGCACCTGCTTTGCATGCAGCACCTCGCCGCACTCCGAGCACACCATCACCGGGTCGAACAGCTTGCCGCAAGTTCTGTGCTCATGCAGCATCGGGCGACCGCGCTCGTCGCCCATGTGGGTGTCGCCCCAATGCACCATCGCCATGATGATCGGGTAGAGGTCGAGGCCCTTCTGCGTCAGGATGTATTCGTAGCGCTTGGGCGCCTCGGAATAGGGGACGCGGCGCAGGATGCCGAAGCGGACCAGCTTCTTCAGCCGCTCCGAGAGCAGGTGCCGTGTGATCTGGAGCGAGGACTGAAATCCCTCGAACCGGCGCACGCGCAAAAAGCATTCGCGCAGGATCAGAAGCGTCCAGCGGTCGCCGACCACGGCGACGGTGCGGGAGAGCGAGCAGGACTCTTCGTCCAGCGTGTCCCACTTCATGATACGGTCTCCGACGCAGGCGTAGTAAGTCAGAAAAAGGAACTGACTTGAATGATCAGTGCAATTTGCACGTGAGGCTAGCATTCTGCCTCGCAATTTGACAGTTCTATTTTAGAACTATAGCCTTTGCTCCAGACATATCCGCACCGGAGGAGGCGACCTTGTCCAAGCGAAACGCGACAGCTGCCGTCATCGGGGCCGGCGATTTCATCGGCTCCGAAATCGCGAAGAAATTCGCCGCCGAAGGTTTTTCGATCTTCGCCGGCCGCCGCAACGGCGACAAGCTCGCGCCGCTGGTGAAGGACATCGAGGCGGCCGGTGGCGAAATCCACGCGCGCTCGCTCGATGCGCGCAAGGAGGAAGAGGTCATCTCCTTCCTCGATGACGCCGACAAGCACGCACCGCTGGAAGTTTGCATCTTCAACGTCGGCGCCAACGTCAATTTCCCGATACTCGACACCACCGAGCGCGTGTTCCGTAAAGTCTGGGAGATGGCCTGCTATTCCGGCTTCCTGGCAGGCCGGGAAGCTGCGCGGCTGATGCTTCCGCGCGGCGGCGGCAAAATCTTCTTCACTGGCGCAACGGCCTCCTTGCGTGGCGGCAGCGGCTTTGCCGCGTTCGCCAGCGCAAAGTTTGGTCTGCGTGCGGTGGCGCAGGCGATGGCGCGCGAGCTTGGGCCGAAGAACATCCACGTCGCCCATCTCATCATCGATTCCGGCGTTGACACCGAGTGGGTGCGGCAGCGCCGGCTCGAAGCGCTCGGCCCGAACGCGCTCGACAATCCCGACCTGCTGATGCCGCCGTCGGCCGTGGCCGATTCTTATTGGCAGCTCTACCAGCAGCCGAAGAGCGCTTGGACATTCGAGATGGAGATCCGGCCCTTCGGAGAGAAATGGTGACCGCGGCACGAGACTGCGGCTAGACTGATCCCAAGCAAACCGAAATCCGGGAGGAAGCCTACGTGAAGACCGCGATCACCGAACTGTTCGGCATCGAGCACCCCATCATCCAGGGCGGCATGCATTTCGTCGGCTTTGCCGAGCTGGCTGCCGCCGTCTCGAATGCCGGCGGGCTCGGCATCATCACCGGCCTCACGCAGAAGACGCCGGAGCTGCTGGCGAAAGAGATCGCGCGCTGCCGCGACATGACCGACAAGCCGTTCGGCGTGAATCTCACGTTTCTGCCGGCTTTCTCGGCACCGCCTTATCCGGAATACATCGCGGCCATTGTCGAAGGCGGCGTCAAGGCGGTGGAGACTGCGGGTCGCAGCCCGGAACAGTATATGCCGGCGCTTAAGGCGGCTGGCATCAAGGTGATCCATAAATGCACGTCAGTTCGCCATTCCCTGAAGGCCGAGCGGATCGGCTGCGATGCCGTCAGCGTCGACGGCTTTGAGTGCGGCGGCCATCCCGGCGAGGACGACATTCCGAACATGATCCTGCTGCCGCGCGCGGCAGAGGAATTGAAGATCCCGTTCGTTGCCTCCGGCGGCATGGCTGACGGGCGCAGCCTCGTCGCGGCGCTGTCGCTGGGCGCGGCCGGCATGAACATGGGCACGCGCTTCATTGCGACCAAGGAAGCGCCGGTGCATCAGAACGTGAAGAACGCGCTGGTCGCCGCCACCGAGCTCGACACCCGTCTGATCATGCGGAGCTTGCGCAACACAGAACGCGTCCTGAAGAACGCCAATGTCGATCGTCTGCTCGAGATCGAGCGCGAGAAGGGCGACAAGCTCACCATCGACGACATCCACGACCAGGTCGCGGGCGTCTATCCCAGGATCATGCTGGACGGGCAGATGGATGCGGGCGCCTGGAGCTGCGGCATGGTCGCAGGCCTCATCCACGACATCCCCTCCTGCAAGGAACTCGTCGATCGCATCATGAGTGAGGCGGAAACCATCATCCGCGGCCGCCTGATGGGGTTCCTGGACGGGACGGGCGCGACACGAAAGGTCGCCTGAACACCGCCGAACTTCTTAACCACGGTGGGACTTGACCGCTGGAATTGCGCGCGAGGCTTCCTAAATAGGGGTAAATTACCCCTTTAATAAATCAATTTCAGGAGGCGTCCGTGGTCCTGAAGAGCGTTCATTTTGCTGTTGCCGTTGCCCTCGTGCTCGCATGGGGCGGCGCGTCGCGCGCTGATGACTACAAGCCCGATGAATATTTCGGTCTCGATCTGTCCAAAGCGGTGTTGTCGCCGAAGCGGCTCGGGCCGGAGACGCGGTTCGCACCGGTCGCGTTAGAGGCCCGCGGCGGCAACGAGGCGCAGGCCCGCGCCGAGCCGGTGGACGTGCCGAAAAAGGTCGCCGCCGAACGCGTGCATGTGGCCGAACCGAAGGTCGCGCACGTCAAGGCCGCGCAGCCGCGTGGTGCGGCCCGGACCAAGCTCGCGCATCGCCGCGGCAATCCGTTGGATGCGCAGGCGAGGGATACCCGCATCCAGACCTGGCCTTGCCGCTCCGGCGGCATCTGCAACTGGCAGCGATAGCCGCGACGACGCGCCTTCTTCACCTCGCCCCGCTTGCGGGGAGAGGTCGGATTGCGAAGCAATCCGGGTGAGGGGGTACAGGTCTATCGATGATCTCACCTGTGAAGAGAGGCCACTCACCCCAACCCTCTCAGGGCGAGCAAAGCTCGTCCCGACCCCGTAAGAACGGGGCGAGGGAGCGCACCGCGCTCGGGGCTGCATCTCACACGTCATCCCCGCGTCGCAAAACCGTAGGCGCGGAGTCAAGAAACCGTAAGGGTAGGAGTCAAGGAGCGCAGGCACCTTCCGTCGCGATTCGACGAAGGTCTCCTGAATGGCAACGCTCCGCGCCCCGCGCGCATGGACCCGGCGGCAATTCCTGGTCCGCTCCACCTCCGGCCTCGCCTTGGCCGCGCTCGCAAAGCCATCCATCAGCCGTGCCGCCGACCGCCCGCAGATCGCCGGCGGCATCCAGTCCGGCGACGTCTCGGACGGCTCCGCCGTGATCTGGGCGCGCGCCGATCGGGCCGCGCGCATGCAGGTGGAATGCTCGACCGTCGAGAGTTTCAAGACCATTGTTGCCGCGGCCTCCGGCGACACGCGGCCGGACGCCGACTTCACCTCGAAGCTGCTGCTGAGCGATCTGCCGCCGGGGCAGGACATCTTCTATCGCGTCCGCTTCGATGACATCGCGACCGGCATCGCCGGCGAAAGCCGCGTCGGCCATTTCCGCACTGCGCCGGCCGCAGGGCAATCGATCTCGTTCCTGTGGTCCGGCGACACCGCGGGGCAGGGCTGGGGCATCGACATCTCGCGCGGCGGCTATCGCAGCTATCGCACCATGCTCGACAATCGCCCTGACTTCTTCATTCACTCCGGTGACCATATCTACGCCGACTGCACGATTCCATCCGAGCAGAAGCTGCCGAGCGGCGAGACCTGGCGCAACATCGTCACGGAGGAAAAATCGGAGGTCGCGCGCACGCTGGCGCAGTTTCGCGGCAACTACAAATACAATCATCTCGATGCGCATTTTCGCGATTTCCACGCGAATGTGCCGATGTTCGCGCAGTGGGACGATCACGAGGTCACCAACGACTGGTCACCGTCCGGCAGCTATGACGAGGCCGGTTATGAGGACGACGGCACGCCGCGCCTGGTCGCGCGCGCCCGCCGCGCCTTCTTCGACTTCATGCCGATCCGCGACATCGGCGCACGGCAGGGGCGGGTCTATCGCAAGATCGCTTACGGTCCGCTGCTCGACGTCTTCATGATCGACATGCGCAGTTTTCGGGATGAGACCTGGAACAAGGGCGCCGACCATCGCGGCTGGATTCTCGGCGCCGAGCAGCTGGCCTGGCTGAAGCGGGAGCTGGCCGCCTCGCGCGCGACCTGGAAGGTGATCGCCGCCGACCTGCCGATCGGCCTGATCAGTCTCGATGCGGTCGCGCTCGGCAATGGGCCGCCTGATAGACGCGAGCACGAGATCGCCGATCTGCTCGGCTCCATCAGGCGCGCCGGCGTGCGCAACGTCGTCTGGCTCACCGCCGACATGCACTACACCGCCGCGCACTACTACGATCCCAACAGGGCGCAATTCCAGGACTTCGAACCGTTCTGGGAGTTCGTCTCCGGCCCGCTGCATGCCGGCACCTGGGGCCCGGGCGAACTCGACGACACTTTTGGTCCGGTCGCGATGTACCAGAACGGATGCAGCGAAGCGCAGGGCGAGAACCTCGCGCCCTGCTTCGGATTGCAGTTCTTCGGCCGCGTCGACATCGATGGCGCGAGCGGCGTGATGACCGTGACGCTGAAAGACGTCGACAACCGCGACCTCTGGTCGGTCGACATCGTGCCGCAGTCGCAGGCGCGCCCGGCCGTGGTCGCGCAGCATTCGTGAGGCCGGTTCGTCATGCCCGGGCTTGTCCAGGGCATCCACGTTCTGCGTGCCAAGGGGCAAGTCGTGGATGACCGGGTCAAGCCCGGTCATGACGTTGGGGAGGCACTCAGTGCGCCGACGCTAACCCGATCTTGATTGGCCGCTCCGCGTCTCCCGCGCTACACTGACCGCTCCCGCCACCTTGTTTCCATCAACGAAGCGTCTGTCCCCGCGGCCTCACCGCGGGCATCTCGCGGGCTGAAATACGTCAGGAGCCTGTTTTATGGACAATCTGAAGACACAGGGCATCAGCATGCCCAAGCTCGGCCTCGGCACCTTTCGCATGCAGGGCGATGCCTGCCGCGCCGCGGTCGAGAGCGCGCTGTCGATCGGCTACCGCCACATCGACACGGCTGAAATGTACGCCAACGAGGAACCCATCGGTGCCGCGCTCGCCGCGGCCCGGCTGCCGCGCGGTGAGTTGCACGTCACCACGAAGGTCTGGCACGAGAATTTGGCGCCGGATGCGATCCGGCGGGCCTTCGACGCCAGCCTGAAGAAGCTCCGGCTCGACCATGTCGATCTCTATCTCGTGCACTGGCCGTCCAGGTCCGCGAACTGGGGCGCGGTGTTCGAGACCTTGATGAAGCTGAAGGAGGAGGGACGCACGCGGGCGATTGGCGTTGCCAATTTCACCACGGCGCTGCTCAAGATCGCGGTCGAGGACATCAAGGCGCCGATCGCCTGCAACCAGATCGAGTATCACGCGATGCTCGATCAATCGAAGGTGCTGGCCTATCTCAATGCCAGGTCGATCCCGCTGGTCGCCTATTGCCCGCTGGCGCAGGGACGCGTTGCCTCCGATCCGGTGCTGGCGGAGATCGGCGCCAGGCACAACGCGACCGCTGCACAGGTTGCGCTGAAATGGCTGCTCGACCAGGGCGGCGTTGCGGCGATCCCGAAGGCCTCGCGCCGCGAGAGCCAGCAGGCCAATCTCGATGCGCTGAAGATCATGCTCGACGATGCCGACCGCAACAAGATCGCCGCGCTGCCGAAGGACAGGCGTTGCGTCAATCCCGGCTTTGCGCCGGCGTGGGACTGACCGAGCGCATGTCGCGAACACAAAGAAATGGCCCCGCGAGGGGCCATTTCGATGTTGCGTTGCGCGTTAGTCCCAGTGGTGATGGCTGCGCTTGACCACGACGACACGATCGCGATGGTGCCAGCCGCGATGCCAGCCATGATCACGATGCTCGCGCATTTCGGCGCGGGCACCGTAACCGTAGCCATGGTGGCCGTTCCTGATCACCACCGTTTCGGCACTCGCCATCGTCGGTGCAATGATCGCGAGCGCGCCGAGAGCAGCAACCACATAACCAAGCTTCTTCATGATGTCCTCCTCCAACTCAATGCACATGAGAACCGCGCATTCGCGCGAACGTTCCGGAGGAACTGGCAGAGAATTCTGAACGGATGTTCAGATGCTCAATCGCAGCGTTGCTGCGCAGGGGTCGGCGCGCCCGTGGCGACGTATTTGCCGTCCCTGATCGTATATGCGCCGCGCTCGCTGCGATTGTAGATCGCGCGCAGGCTGCCGTCCTTGGCCAGCAGCAGCCCGAACTCGCGGGTCTGATGCAGCGATGGAAAGTACACCATCACATTGAGCAGGCCCTCGGCGTTGACCGTGGCGGACACGACTTCGTTCTCGTCCTTGGCCTCGCCGAAATTGCGCCGGTACATCACCCGGCCGTCCTTCTGGATCTCGTAAGTCAGGAGCGCCCCCCTGTCGCGGTCGGGCCGGGCCGCGCAATCGACCGCCCATGAGCCGAGCAGGCCCCATTGTTCGACCGTCGCCGCAAGCGTCTCGGCACCGGCCGTGGACGTGAACGCGACCCACACCACCGCCGCCGTGGTCCAGCGGCTCAACCAACGCGTCATGTCCTGAAAGGCCCCACCTCGAAGAATTCCAAAGTGTAGCATCCCGCCCGCGGTCGTCCACGCCAGCCGCCGATCGCTCGCGAATTTGATCCGCGTCAATGAGGCCGGCCGTATCGGGGGTAGGATGGCTGCTCCCGAAGGCGAACGTGGATAGACCAATGCTGAATCAAGTCATGGATTTTGCGGGCGAAGTGCTGCCGGGGAGCTGTGCCGTGCCGCCTTATTCGGAGACCGCGTTTCTGGCCGAGCTGGGCGACCGCTTGAAGTCCTCGCGCACGCGCTGCGACCTCTCGCGCCGGGAGCTGGCCCGCCGCTCCGGGATTTCCGAGCGCTATATCGCCCAGATCGAGGCCGGCAAGGGCAACGTCTCGATCGTCCTGTTGCTGCGGCTGGCCTCCGCGATCCACGGCAGCCAGCCCCAGGCGGCTTGACGAGGCGTTAAGCCCGCTTCTCCACATTGGCGCTGCGGGCCGGCACGCCGAACTCCTTGCGGCAGACCTCGGCCAGCACAGCGACGCCCTCGCGGATCTGCTGATGCGTCGGGCTGGCAAAGCACAGCCTGAGGCGTGAGCTGGAATGGCTCTTGCTGGTGGACCATTCCGGCCCCGGATTGATCGAGACACCGGCGGCAAGCGCGGCCTGATAGAGCTTCAGCGTATCGACCTGGTCGGGCAGCTTCACCCACAGGAAGATGCCGCCCTTGGGCTCCTCGAACTCCGCCGCCGTTCCGAACTGCTCATTGAGGGCTTCCATCAGCGTATCGAGCTTGGTGCGCAGCGTCTTCGTCAGGGCCGGCACGTGGCTTGCGAAATGCGGCTTGCAATAGGCCGCCAGCACCATCTGCTCCAGCGCACCGGAGCCGGCATCCGTCTTCAGCGACAGCATCCGCGACATCACATCCCAGGGCGCGACGATGAAGCCGACGCGCAGCGCCGGCGCGATCGATTTCGAGAACGAACCGATGTGGATCACGCCGCCGTTCGGGCTCATCGCATAAATCGCCGGCGGCCGCTGTCCCGACCAGACGAGATCGGCATAGCAGTCATCCTCGAAGATCGGTACCCCATACTCGGCCGCGAGCCGCACCAGCTCGGCGCGGCGGCTCTCCGGCATGATGCTGCCGGTCGGGTTCTGCACAGTCGGGATAGTGTAGATGTATTTTGGGCGGATGCCGCGGCTCTTCAAGTCGGCCAGCGTCGTGGCCAGCACGTCCATGCGCATGCCGTCCGCATCGAGCGGAATGCCTGCTACGTTGACGCCGAGCCGTGCCAGACGGTTCAGCGAGCCCTGATAGCTGTCCTGCTCGAAGATCACGGTATCGCCGCGGGCGAGCAGCGTATTGTTGACGAGGTCGAGCGCCTGGAGCGAGCCCGAGACGATCAGGAGATCGTCGACCGTGCAGTTGATGCCGGCATCGCGCTTCAGTTTTGTTACGAGGAATTCGCGCAGCGGCAGGTAGCCTTGCGGCCCGTGCGCCAGACCGTAAGTGGCGAGCGATCGGCCCTCGCGTTGCAGGGCGAGGTTGGCCGCCTCGATCAGCTCATCCAGCGGCACCTGCTCGGAATCATTGTTGCCGCCGACAAAGCTGTATTTGGCAAGGCCCGTCCAGCGCGCGGAAGGGGCCGGCAGCCCTGCGGGAAACAGGGGCGCGAAATCGAAGCTGGACGTCATGGGAGCGTTCCTCGTGTTGTTCTTGTTGAGCGGCCGGCTTTGCGCCGGCCTGCCTTACGTCTTGTTGGCCGTCCGGGTCGGACGGCTTCTACTTCTTTGTGGCAGTCCGGGTCGGACGGCCCTGGCTGATGAAAGCGTAATGCGCATTGGCGACGCCGCCAACCATCAAGGCCTCGACCACCGGCTCGGCGATATCGCCCGTTGCGGCCCAGTCGACAATGAAATTGGCCCCGGTCCCGCCGCGCACGTCGTCGGTCGGAATGAAAATCGAGACGGTGGCGAGGGGCCTCAAGGCCACCGGCGCTTTCAGATAGCTCTCGACCTGCTTGCCTGCGGTGTCGAAATAGGCGATGCGCTTGACCACCAGCGGCTGGCTCTCGGAGGCGTTGTGAACGCTCAAGGTCACCGAGAAGTCGACGCGCAGCTTGCCCTGGCTCATCGCGACGCTGGAATAGGCCGGCACATAGAACCCGCCGGCGACGGCGAGCTCCTCTTTCGGCAGCACAGTGAGCGAATCGGCAAAGTTTTGTTCGATATTGACCTTGGATTGCGCCGCGGCCGGCAAGGCGAACGCGAACGGAGCTAGCACGGCTATCAGCCAGAGCACGATCCGCATGTGACGAATTGCTCGCTTGCCGCGGCGCAACCTGTCTCTAGGGTGCGGCAAAACGGACCAATTTGGCATGCATGAGCTTATTCGCGACATCACTCTCTGTATCCTGTTTGCCTGGATGCTGGGCCTGCTCGCCCATTTCTCCCGGCAACCGCTGATCCTGGCCTACCTTATCGCCGGCTTCTGCATAGGTCCATTCGGCGCCGGCTGGGTCAAATCGCAGGAATCGATCAGCGTCATCTCCGAGCTTGGCCTGATCTTCATGCTGTTCATGATCGGGCTGGAGATCGACCTGAAGAAGATCGTGCGGGCGGGAAAGGTGATCCTGTTTGCGGCGGGCGGCCAGCTGCCCGGCGGCTGCCTGCTCGGGGTCCTGTTTTTCGCCGGCATCGGCCTGTCGCTCGGCGGCGGGCATTTCGATGCGGTCTATCTCTGTATCGCCTGCGCGCTGTCGAGCACCGTCATCATCGTCAAGGTGCTCTACGAGAAGCGCGAGCTCGACACGCTGCCCGGCCGCATCACGCTCGGCGTGCTGGTGCTCCAGGACATCTTCGCCATCCTGTTCCTGGCGGTGCAGCCGAGTCTTGCCAATCTGCAAGTGAGCGTCATCCTGCTCTCGATCGGCCGCGTCGCGGTGCTGGTCGCCGCCGCGCTGCTGGTCAGCCGCTATGTGCTGCCGCGCCTGTTCCACCAGATCGCCCGCCGGCCCGAACTGATCCTGCTCGGCGCGCTCGCCTGGTGCTTCCTCGTGGCCGAGACCGCGGAGCGGCTGTCGCTGTCGCGCGAGATGGGCGCCCTGATCGCCGGCGTCTCGCTTTCGACCTTTCCCTATGCGCTCGACGTCACCGCCAAGGTCACCACGCTGCGCGACTTCTTCATCACGCTATTCTTCGTCGCGCTCGGCATGACCATTCCCGTGCCCGGCCTCTCCGTGATCGGGCTTGCCTTGATGATCGCGGCGTTCACGGTGGTGAGCCGGCTCGTCACGACCTTCACGCCGCTCTACCTGATGAAGCAGGGGCTGCGTGCCAGCCTGTTGCCGGCCCTGAACCTCGCGCAGATCTCCGAGTTCTCGCTGGTCGTGATCCAGACCGGCGTCACCGACAACCACATCGCAGCCGAAACGGCGAACGCGGCCTCCTTCGCCTTCGTGGTGCTGGCCGTGCTCTCGACTTTCGTGATGACGCGCAGCGACGAGATCGCCCGCTGGGCGATCGGCCCGTTGAAGCGGATCGGCCTGCGCGATCTCGATCACGGCAACGGCCATGCCGAGGAGGGCCACGAGGGCGGCCATGGCGAGGCCCGCCGCATCGTCATCCTGGGCTTTTTCCGCGCGGCTAGCGCGCTGCTGGCCGAGATCGAACGGCAGGCGCCGGTGTTGCTCGAGCAGATCACGGTGGTCGATTTCAACCCCAATGTGTACCAGACCCTGCTTTCACGCGGTCTGCACGTGATCTATGGCGACATCAGCAGCGCGGACACGCTGCTCCATGCCGGCGTCGGCAAGTCCGAGATGATCATCCTCAGCGTGCCGGATGCGCTTCTCAAGGGCGCCAGCAACGAGAAGCTGGTCCGCCACGTCCGCACCCTCAACCCGACCGCCATGATCGTGGCTACGGCCGATCTTTTGTCGGATGTCGGCGAGCTCTACGAGGCCGGTGCCAGTTACGTCACCGTGACCCGACTCAGCGACGCCCACGAGCTGTTTACCGTGATCGAGGCCGCCCAGGCCGGCCTGCTCGCGGATAAGCGCGCCGAGCTCGACCTGCGGCTCGGCGAGCGGAGAGAGGTGCTGCCCTGACGGCGTCCGGCCGTCTTCCTTCCGGGGTTTGTGCGCCTATATCCCTGGTATCTTCGGTGCAAGCCTGAGACCCGCCGCCCTGACGGCCATCTGGCATATGCGGTTGCGTCCAGGACACTAGCGCTTGGGGCCAAGTCCGGCTAAGCCTCCGGCCCATAACCGATAGAGATTGGGAAATGCCCGATACCGTCCAGGAAGTCTTGCAGGCCTTTGCCAGGGGCGAGCTCGTCGTCGTCACCGACGATGAGGACCGCGAGGGCGAGGGCGATCTGATCGTCGCGGCCTCGCTCTGCACCGCCGAGAAGATGGCGTTCATCATCCGCCACACCTCCGGCATCGTCTGCGCGCCCGTGACCACGGAGGACGCGCGCCGCCTGCGGCTCGATCCCATGGTCGCCCACAACGATTCCGCGCATACCACCGCGTTCACGGTCTCGATCGACTACAAGCCCGACGGCGGCACCGGCATCTCCGCCGAGGAGCGCGCCTCGTGCTGCCGCGCGCTGTCCAATCCCAATGTCGGCGCCAACGATTTCGCCCGGCCCGGCCACATCTTCCCGCTGATCGCCAAGGACGGCGGCGTGCTGCTGCGCTCCGGCCATACCGAGGCCGCCGTCGACCTCTGCAAGCTCTCCGGCCTGCCGCCGGTCGGCGTCATCAGTGAGCTGATGAACGACGACGGCAGCGTGATGAAGGGCGAGCAGGTCGCCCGCTTCGCCGCCCAGCACAAGCTCAAGCACGTCACCATCGCGGACATGATCGCCTACCGCCAGGTGCGCGAGAAGCTGATCGAGCGGGTCTCGACCTTCGTCACCGACAGCCCGATCGGCCCCTTGCAGGGCTATGCCTATCGTTCGCCGTTCGATTCCATCGCCCACGTCGCCTTCGTCTACAACGGCGTCGGCGACGGCAAGAACGTGCTGACGCGCTTCCACAAGCCGAACATCGTCAAGGACATCTTCACCGGGCACAAGCGCATGGCGGCCGTGCTCGAGCATTTCGAGAGGTCCGGCCGTGGCGTGCTGGTTTACTTGCGCGACGGCGCTGCCGGCGTGCCGGTGGCTCCGCTGCCCGACGAGACGTCGACGGAGGCCGACCGCAACCGCCAGTGGCGAGAGATCGGCGTCGGCGCGCAGATCCTGCGCGATCTCGGCGTCACCTCGATCCGGCATCTCACCTCCTCGGTGCACGACTACAAGGGCCTGTCGGGCTTCGGCATCGAGATCGTCGCCAACGAGCTGCTCGAAATCTGACGACGTCGTTTCCGGGCGCGCGCCGTTGCGCGAGCCCGGAATGATCGAAACCAGGATGCAATTGAACTTGTTGCCGCGGCGCTTTACTTTGTCGGGCAATTGTTGACGGAACCAGACGCGAAAGGACGTTTCATGAGCGTGCGCCCTCAGACCAAGGACAAGCCGGCTGCGGCTTCTTTCCAGTGGGACGATCCGTTCCTGCTCGACGAGCAGCTTACCGAAGACGAGCGCATGGTGCGCGACACCGCGCGCGCCTACGCCCAGGACAAGCTGCTGCCGCGTATCACCAAGGCCTATCTCGAAGAGACGACGGATCGCGAGATCTTCAACGAGATGGGCGAACTCGGCCTGATCGGCATCACGCTGCCCGAGGAATATGGCTGCGCCAATGCGAGCTACGTCGCCTACGGCCTGGTCGCGCGGGAGATCGAGCGGGTCGATTCCGGCTATCGTTCGATGAACTCGGTGCAGTC
Source organism: Bradyrhizobium diazoefficiens USDA 110 (assembly GCF_000011365.1). Classification (GTDB taxonomy): domain Bacteria; phylum Pseudomonadota; class Alphaproteobacteria; order Rhizobiales; family Xanthobacteraceae; genus Bradyrhizobium; species Bradyrhizobium diazoefficiens. Next base: position 2,864,242 of record NC_004463.1, read on the forward strand.
CTCGCTGGTGATGTACCCGATCTACGCCTATGGCGACGAGAACCAGCGCAAGAAATACCTGCCGAAGCTCGCCAGCGGCGAGTGGGTCGGCTGCTTCGGCCTGACCGAGCCCGATGCCGGCTCCGATCCGGCCGGGATGAAGACCCGCGCCGAGAAGGTCTCGGACGGCTACCGCCTGACCGGCAGCAAGATGTGGATCTCGAACGCGCCGATCGCCGACGTGTTCGTGGTCTGGGCCAAGTCGGCCGCGCATGACAACCAGATCCGGGGCTTCGTGCTGGAGAAGGGCATGAAGGGCCTCTCCGCGCCGAAGATCGGCGGCAAGCTCAGCTTGCGCGCCTCCATCACCGGCGAAGTCGTGATGGACGGTGTCGTGGTTCCGGAAGACGCGCTGCTGCCCAACGTCTCCGGCCTCAAGGGCCCGTTTGGCTGCCTCAACCGCGCCCGCTACGGCATTTCCTGGGGCGCGCTGGGCGCGGCCGAGGACTGCATGCACCGCGCCCGCCAGTACACGCTCGACCGCAAGCAGTTCGGCAAGCCGCTGGCCGCGACCCAGCTCGTCCAGAAGAAGCTCGCTGACATGGAGACCGAGATCGCGCTCGGCCTCCAGGGCTCGCTTCGCGTCGGCCGCCTGATGGACGAGGGCAAGTTCGCCCCCGAGATGATCTCGATCATGAAGCGCAACAATTGCGGCAAGGCGCTCGACATCGCCCGCGTCGCGCGCGACATGCACGGCGGCAACGGGATCTCGATCGAGTACCACGTGATGCGCCACGTCCATAACCTCGAGACGGTCAACACCTACGAGGGCACCCACGACGTCCACGCCCTGATCCTGGGCCGCGCCATCACGGGCATTCAGGCGTTTTTCTAGTCGCCACGTATTCCGTGGCCGTTGTTTTGCTCGGCTGTCATCGTCCGCCCTGTGCGCAATTGCGCACTAGAGCGGACGATCCAGTATCCCGGAGACCTCGCCTTCGCCACGAACGCTACGGCGTACTGGATACCCCGCTTTCGCGGGGTATGACGGCGAGGGGTGGGGCAGCAGTGCACAGGAAGTCCCATGTCCGACAACGACGACGTCCCGTTCAACCGCAACTTTCCACTCAAAGCCGGCGTCGTCGAGGAAGTCCGCCCCGGCGTGCGGCGCGTGCTCTGTAACAATCCGAGCCCGTTCACCTTCAGCGGTACGGTCAGCTACATCGTCGGCACGGGCAACGTCGCGATCATCGATCCCGGTCCTGATGATGCGGCGCATGCGACTGCGCTGCTCGATGCCGTGCGCGGCGAGACGGTGAGCCACATCTTCGTCACCCACACCCACCGCGACCATTCGCCGAACACGGCGCGGATCAAGCAGGCGACCGGCGCGCCTGTTTATGCCGAGGGCCCGCACCGCGCCTCGCGCCCGCGCTTCGAGAGCGAGAAGCACAATCCGGAATCCGGCGTCGATCGCGATTTCGCGCCCGATATCAGGATCGCCCATGGCGACGTCGTCGAGGGCGCGGGCTGGCGCCTCGAGGCGGTGGCGACGCCGGGTCATACCGCCAACCATCTCGCCTTCGCCTGGCCCGAGCGAAAATTCAACTTCGTCGGTGACCACGTGATGGGCTGGTCGACCTCGATCGTTGCGCCGCCCGACGGGTCGATGATCGACTACATGGAATCGCTCGATTGCTTGGCCGCCCGCGAGGAGGATCTCTATTTCTCAGGCCATGGCCCCGAGATACCGGATGGTCCGCGCTTCGTGCGTTTCCTGATCCGCCACCGCAAGGCGCGCGAAGCCTCTATCCTGCATCGTCTCGCCAAGGGCGAGGCCGACATCCCGACCATGGTGCGTGCGATCTATATCGGCATCGATCCACGGCTGACGACGGCCGCGGGCTATTCCGTGCTGGCGCATCTGGAAGATCTGGTCGCCCGCGGCGTGGTGGCGACGGATGGCGATCCCGTGATTGGCGGGACATACCGGATGGCGGGAGCCTAGCTCACCGTCACTTCTTCACCGTCTTCGCCGGTGCCTTCGGCGGCGTCACCGGGGTCTTCTTCACCGGCTTCAGCGCGTCCGCATCGGCGGCGGTGTTGAGATCGTCGATGAATTTTGTGACGCGGGCGGCGTTGCTGCCGAGGTCGCTCTCGAAATACCGCGAGGCGGAGCGGATATCGACGCGGGAATCGTCGCCGTCGGGCACGACCCTGATGGAAATGTCCTCGCGCAAACCCATGATCGGCGTGCGCGCCACCGCCTCGATGCGTCCGATGCGGCGCGGCGGCTGCGGCGCGCGCTCGTCGATGACGAGCCATTTGCGCTTGTTGACGATCTGGAGTGCGATCGCATAGGCGCGGTCGACCGGGATCTCGAGCTCGATCGGCTCGATATCGGGATAGAAATGGCGCTGCTGCTCGGCCGAATAGAGGCCGGCATAAACCGCGGTATTGGCGCCTTCACCGGTGCGCAGGCGCGCCAGCGCGTCGAAGCGGGGCGGGTCGATCGGGTCGGTCGTGACGTCGTGGATCGCCGGCAGCTTGCGGTATTGCAGGCCGAGATAGGCCGGGTAGGCGAGGATCATGCCGTCGATCAGGAAGGCGAGCAGGATGCGCGCCATGCCGCGCGAGCCGTTCTGCCAGATCGCGGCGAAGCCGGCGAGGCCGAACAGGATCGAGAGCGCGGCGATGGCGAGGCCGCCGAAGAAGGTGGCGAGCGCCGGCTTCGGCTCCAGGAAGCCGAACCGGACGACGAGGATCGACACCGCCACCGCCACCACCGCGAACACGGCCAGATTGCGCGCCCAGCTGGCGAGGCTGGACACGGGCTCCGACTGGTAGGGAGCGGAAAACCTGCGGGCCATCGGGTGAGCTCTGCCGGGGTTTTGGAGGCGGTGCCGCGCCGATCTGGCGCGACGACAGGAGGCGTTGAGACCACGCCCCGGCGGCAAATTCAAGGGAGACCGGGTTGCTACTGCCCGTCATTCCGGGGCGCCCGAAGGGCGACCCCGGAATCTCGAGATTCCGGGGTCGATGCCGTTGGCATCGCCCCGGAATGACGCGTAAGTCCTACGCCGCCGCGTTCGGGAAGCGGTAATCCTTGAACTGGTCGCGCAGCGCGGTCTTCAGGATCTTGCCCGTGGCGGTGTGCGGGATGCCCTCGACGAAGGCGACGTCGTCGGGCATCCACCATTTGGCGATCTTGCCGTCCATGTACTTCAGGATGTCCTCACGGCTGGCCTGCTGGCCCTGCTTGAGCTGCACGATCAGTAGCGGCCGCTCGTCCCATTTGGGGTGGAAGACGCCGATCACGGCGGCCTCCGCCACGGCCGGATGGCCGACCGCGAGGTTTTCGAGGTCGATCGAGGAGATCCACTCGCCGCCGGACTTGATTACGTCCTTGGAGCGGTCGGTGATCCGCATGTAGCCGTCCTCGTCGATGGTCGAGACGTCGCCGGTGTCGAAGAAGCCGTCCTCGTCGAGGATGTTGGCATCGAGCCGATAATAGGCCTTGGCGACGGCGGGGCCGGAGACCTTGAGGCGGCCGAAAGTCTTGCCGTCCCAGGGCAGCTCCTTGCCGGCATCGTCGGTGATCTTCATCTCGACTGCGAAGGGCGCGTAGCCCTGCATCTGGAGCACATCGAGCCGCGCATCGCCGGTCGCGTTCTGGAACGGCGGCTTCAGCGCCGCGACGCTGCCGATCGGGCTCATCTCGGTCATGCCCCAGGCGTGGCGGACGTTCGAGCCCATGTCGAGGAAGGCCTTGATCATCGAGCGCGGCATCGCCGAGCCGCCGCAGATCACCATCTTCAGGTGCGGCAGCTTCAGATTGTTGGCGGTCATGTGCTGGAGCAGCATCAGCCACACCGTGGGCACGCCGGCGGTGTGCGTCACCTTCTCGGTCGAGAGCAATTCATAGACCGAAGCGCCGTCGAGCTTGGCGCCGGGCATCACCAGCTTGGTGCCCTGCGAGGGCGCGGAGAAGGCGATACCCCAGCTGTTGGCGTGGAACAGGGGCACCACCGGCAGCATCGTCTCGGAGGCGCTGGTGCCGAGCGCATCGACGTTGTTCGCCATCAGCGCGTGCAGCACGTTGGAGCGATGCGAATACAGCACACCCTTCGGATCGCCGGTGGTGCCCGACGTGTAGCACATCGCCGCCGCCGTGTTCTCGTCAAAGTCCTTCCATTTGAATTTGCCGTCGGCCTGCGCAATCCAGTCCTCGTAGGCCACCGCATTCTTCAGCGTGGTCTCGGGCATATGCGCCTTGTCGGTCAGCACGACGTAGCGCTCCACGCTGGGCAGCTTGTCGGCGATCTTCTCCAGGATCGGAACGAAGGTGATGTCGGTCATCACGATGCGGTCCTGCGCATGGTTGATGATCCAGGCGATCTGCTCGGGGAAAAGGCGGGGATTGACGGTATGGCAGATGGCGCCGATCCCCATGATGCCGTACCACGCTTCGAGATGGCGCCAGGTGTTCCAGGCGATCGTTGCGACGCGGTCGCCGAGCTTGATGCCGTCGCGCTCCAGCATCTGCGAGACCTTGAGCGCCCGCTTGTGGATCTCGGCGTAGGTGGTGCGATGGATCGGTCCCTCGATCGATCGCGTGACGACCTCCTGCTTGCCATGAATCCTGGCGGCGTGTTCGATGATCCGGTGGCAGAGCAGGGGCCAGTCTTGCATCAAACCAAGCATTCCGACGTTCCTCCGAGAAGTCGCTGGACGCGTTATCGCTCTCAGCGTTGGGCCAAAGAATTGTCATGAGTTTTAGCCTGCCGGACTTTCGCCGCAAATGGTCTTGTCGCGGCTATATGTCCGCCGGCGCGGCAATGGTTACCGTCGCGCTGGGGCTGACGCTTGGGCTCGCGGATCGGGCGGAGGCGCGAAAATATGCTGCGCCGCTCGATATCTTTGGCTTTGGTACACCACGGCCGCGCGCGAAGGTTCATTCCGCCAAGATCCCGCTACCGAAACCTCGCCCCGCGGAGGCCCCCAAAGCACCGGACGGGGCCGCACCGGAGGCCGACGGCAAGCCTTCCCCGGACAAGCCTTCCCCCGACAAGCCGGCCGAGGCGCCGCCGCTGCCCGAGAAGCAGGTCTCGGCCTGCCGGCTCGCGCTGACCGAGGAGATCGCAATTGCACCCTCCATCCCCGATATCCGCGGCCCCGGCGGCTGCGGTGGCGAGGATCTGGTGCGGCTGGAGGCCATCGTGCTGCCGGACAAGCGCAAGGTGGCGGTCAAGCCGGCGGCGATCCTTCGCTGCACCATGGCGTCTGCGATAGCCGACTGGGTGCGCAAGGACATGGTGCCGCTGGCTACCAGTCTCGGCTCGACCATCAGCGATCTCGACAATTTCGATAGCTTCGAGTGCCGCGGCCGCAATCGCATCGTTGGAGCGTTGCTGTCCGAGCACGGCAAGGCCAACGCCCTCGACGTCCGCGCCGTCAAGCTCGCCAACGGGCAGTCGATTGGCCTCACCGATCGCACCATGTCGCGTGACGTGCGCGAGCGTGTGCTGCATTCGGTGTGCGCGCGCTTTTCCACCGTGCTCGGCCCTGGCTCGGACTGGTACCACGAGGACCATATCCATCTCGACCTGGCGCAGCGGCGCAACGACTACCGGATCTGCCAGTGGAACGTCTGGGATCCCCTGCCGCAGATCGCGCCGCTGCTGCCGGCGGAACGGCCCGAGGAGGCGCCGCCGCGCGAGGTCGCGTCCAAGCCTGAGGCAAAGGATGGGGCTGGTGACGAGGCGGCGGAGAAATCCCCCGCGCCTGCGGACAAGCCGGCGGCCGACAAGGTCCAGCCGTCCAAGCCGGCAACAAAAAAGCGCCGGTAAAACCGGCGCTTTTGAATGTCGGAGATCGGGAGAGGCGATCAGTAGCTGCCCGCCTGGCCAGTTCCGCCGGCACCGAGCGCCAGGCGCGAATTGTAGGGCGAGTCGCCGTGCTTCGGCTCGAGCACCACCACGATGGTGCCGACCTTGACGCGGCCATAGAGGTCGATCGCGTCCTCGTTGGTCAGACGGATGCAGCCCGACGAGATCGAGGCGCCGATATATTCCGGCTGGTTGGTGCCGTGGATGCGGAACAGCGTGTCCTTGCCGCCCGAGTAGAGATACATCGCGCGGGAGCCCATCGGATTGTCCGGACCGGGCGCAACATAGGTCGGCACGCCCAGGCGCGAAATCTCGCCCGGGGTCGGATGCCAGGCCGGCCACTCGGTCATGCTGCCGACCTTGGCGATGCCTGACCAGGCCATGGCTTCTTCGCCGACGGTGATGCCGTAACGGATCGCCTTGCCGCCATCCAGCACGTAATAGAGGTAGTGGTTGTCGGAATCGACCACGATCGAGCCGGGCGATTCTTTGCGGTGATATTCGACGATGGCGCGGCGGAACGGCTCTGCGACCGGGGTGTTTTCGTACCGGACCTTGGCGAGCAGTTCCTTGTCCTTCGGCTTGAAGGCCTTGGTGTCGGTCGCTTCGAAATGCGTGGCCTGCATGCAGCCCGACAGCATCAGGCCAGCGGCCAAAATCCCCAACTTAACTTTCAGCGACGACATGATTTGGTTCCAATCAAAACAATACCGCGCGGGAAAGCCTGAGCTTAGCGCCCAACTTCCTCGACTCCGTTAATCCCATTATCGTTGAAATCTGCCACAATTCCAGCACTCAAGGCCTTTTCCCGCGCTGCGAGACCTCAGCTGTGGCTTTTTTGCCGCAAGTTTTTCAGGTTTACGCGGGTTTTGGGGCAAAGCGTGCCGGATTGTCGATTCTGTGTCACGGTTGGGCCACAGCGTCGCCACAAATGCAAACGCTCCGTTAATGTGCTTGTCATGATGAACTTGTCAGAATCGCGCTAAAGGCTGTCATTCTGTCGCAGGTTCTCTGGAGTTGTTCATGTTTTCGGTGTTTGTTCCCTCCGAGTCCTCCCTCAAGAAGGCCGTCATCGAGGATCTCACGGCGTTGCCGGAGAATGCGGTCTGGATCGACCTCTTCAGTCCGAGTGCGGCCGAGGACAAGGCGGTGGAGCGGCTTGCGGGCATCGCCATCCCGACCCGGGAAGACATGCAGGAGATCGAGATCTCCAGCCGCCTCTATATCGAGAACGGCGCGCGCTACATGACCGCGACGCTGATGTGCCACTCCGATACCGACATGCCCCGGACCACGGCGGTGACCTTCATCCTCGGCGACCACCGCCTGGTGACGGTGCGCTACGACCTGCCGAAGCCGTTCGCCCTGGTCGAGGCCAAGCTGGGCCGCTCGTGCACGCCGGCGATCACCGGCGAGATGGTGCTGATGGAACTGCTGGACGCCGTGATCGACCGCTGCGCCGACATTCTGGAGCGCTGCGGCGCCGAGATCGACCAGGTTTCGCACGACATCTTCGAGCCCGAGAGCGAGCGCCACGGCCACGCCAAGCAATATTCCCAGATCCTGATCTCGATCGGCCGCAAGGGCGATCTGACCTCCAAGGTTCGCGAGAGCCTGGTCTCGATCGGCCGCGTCGTCGCCTTCCTCTCGGCGGTGGTTGAGGGCGTGAAATGGTCCAAGGACATGCGCGAGCAGCTCAAGACCATGCAGCGCGACGTCTCCTCGCTGACCGACCACGCCTCCTATCTCTCCAGCAAGATTACCTTCGTGCTCGACGCCATGCTCGGCGTCGTCAATCTCGAGCAGAACAACATCATCAAGCTGTTTTCGGTCATGGCTGTTGTCCTGATGCCGCCGACGCTGATCGCCTCGATCTACGGCATGAACTTCAAGTCGATGCCGGAACTCGAATGGGCGCACGGCTATCCGATGGCACTGGTGCTGATGCTGATCGCGGCCATCGTCCCGTACTGGATCTTCAAGCTCAAGAAGTGGCTCTGATACCTACCGAGACCTTACGCCGTTCGTCGAGACATGGTGGTTGGTGTCGCAGAATAGAGCGGGATTGCGGCGTCGCGGTGATGCGTGGCTGCCGCCCCAATTCCTCCGGTAAAATTTGAGCGGTGAGCTGAACGTTTGCGCGAAACTTGTCTGCGATAAGTAGTGCGTAGCCGCGAGGAACAGCCATGGTTGAAAAACACATAACGTCGCCCCGGAACGTCATCGATCTGGCGAACTATCGTCAGGCCCTGGCGAACGGCAAGGCGTCGTCGATGTCGGCACGCATGTGCCGGCACTGTGGTGCTCCGCTGCTCGATGGTGAGAACGACGACGACTGCTCGACTGCATTCAACACGGCCACGCCAAGGCCGCGCGAGAGGTCACGTCGGATTCGACTCGATTGAGCAACGGAAGGTAAGGGCGATCCAGGTCTTGCGGCGGCTTTGTCTGGATCGCCTGCTTCCCTAGGCACTGTTTCCAATTCCGTCATTGCGAGAAGCGAAGCGACGAACCAATCCAGACCGTCTCCGTGGAGGCGGCCTGGATTGCTTCGCTGCGCTCGCAATGACGACTGCTAAAGGATGGTCTAGACGTGCTGGCCGCCGTTGATGTGGATCTCGGCGCCATTGACGTAAGACGAGGTGTCCGTGCACAGCACGTAGACGATCTTGGCGACCTCGTCGGGCGTGCCGAGCCGGTGCATCGGGATCTGCTGCTCCACGATCTTCTCGGTGCCGGGCGACAGGATCGAGGTGTCGATCTCGCCCGGTGCGATCGCGTTGACGCGGACGCCGACGCGGCCGAAGTCCGAGGCCATCTCGCGCGTCAGGGATGCAAGCGCTGCCTTGGAGGTGGCGTAGGCTGCGCCTGCGAAGGGATGCACGCGCGAGCCCGCGATCGAGGTGACGTTCACGACCGAGCCTCTGGCCGCCTTCAGCTCCTCGATCAGTCCGCGCGCCATCATGATAGGCGCGAAGAAGTTGACGTGGAAGACATGCGTCCAGGTATCGAGGTCGGTGTCGACCGAACCGAGCCGGGAGCCGCCCGGGCCCTTCGGCGAGATCGCGGCGTTGTTGACCAGCGCATGAAGCATGCCGCCCTCGAGGCGGTTGCGGATTTCGGAAATCGCGCGGGTCGTGTCCTTGGGGTCGGCGAGGTCGACCTGGATGTGGTCCTCAGGGCCCGCATCCCAGGGGCAGTCCTCCGGGAAGGGATGCCGCGAGCAGGTGATGACGCGCCAGCCCGCCGAGGAGAAGCGGATCACGGTGGCATGGCCGATACCGCGGCTCGCTCCGGTCAGGAGCAGCGTGCGTCGCGGTGCGTTTGACGAATGCGGCATGAAGGTCTTTCAGGTCGGGGCCTAAGGGTACATCCGCGTCTTGGACCACTTCTGGCCGGCGGCGTCACGACGAAATTCGATGCGGTCGTGCAGACGGAATGGGCGATCGTGCCAGAACTCGATGCGGACCGGTGTGATGCGCCAGCCGCTCCAGCCCGGCGGCCGTGGCACCTCGCCGATGATGTATTTGGCCGCGACTTTTGCGATTGCCTGTTCGAAGGCGAAGCGGCTCTCCAGCGCCTCGGACTGCTTGCTCGCCCAGGCGCCGATCTGCGCCTGCTTGGGGCGGGTGGCGAAATAGGCGTCGGCCTCGGCGTCAGTCACCGGCGTCACGTTGCCGCGGATGCGGACCTGACGGCGCAGCGACTTCCAGTGAAAAAGTAACGCTGCCTTAGGATTTGCGGCGAGTTCACGGCCCTTCTGGCTCGCGATGTGGCTGTAGAAGACAAAACCCTCGGTATCGAAGCCCTTCATCAGCACCATGCGCACGTCAGGCAAGCCGTCCGGGTCGACGGTTGCGAGCGCCATGGCATTCGGATCGTTCGGCTCGCTCTTGATCGCCTCGTTCAGCCAGGTCTCGAACAGCGCAAAAGGCTCGTCAGCGGCGGTGAAATCACCGGATGTTAAGGGTGTCTGGTGTTTCATCGAGGTCGTGTCGGTCATGTCTGGAGTCCGAGTTGCGTTCCGCGGCCCAAAACGCGTTGTTGTCCGCTACCGCCCTATATAGGGCATGGGGACGCGTTGGCCTATCGGCGATCCGGCCGTCCGGCCTTGTCATGACGATGGTCCTGATCGGCTTCGGCGCCGGCGGCTGCAGCTTTTCGCGCAACGACACCAGCGCCTATGCCAAGGCCGACGACAGCGACCTCACCGGCTCGATCGCGCGGCCGGCGAAGGACGCAGCACCGACCGAGACCGATCTTGCCTTCGCCCGCAACGCCGCCTCCGACGTGCTGAGCAAGGGCGACAAGGATTCCAGCCAGCACTGGGAGAATCCGGTGACCGGGGCGCGCGGCTCGGTGACGCCGATCGCGCAATCCTATGCCGCCGAGGATGGCCGCAGGTGCCGCGACTTCCTCGCCAGCTACGTCAACGGCAATACCGAAAGCTGGCTCCAGGGCGCCGGCTGCCAAAGCAGCCGTGGCCGTTGGGAGATTCATACGCTAAAGCCGTGGCGGAGCTAGGATTCGGCCGGCAATCCTAGTTGCAAAAATGCCACTCTCTCCCCACATGGTTCGCAGGTGGGGCGGGGAGCCCTTTGAACAATTCGATTTCTTTGAAGGAGACGTGACGGATGCGCGACCCCTATGAGGTCTTGGGGGTGCCGCGGAGCGCCAATGCTGCCGCGATCAAGAGCGCCTATCGCAAGCTTGCCAAGAAGCACCATCCCGACAGCAACAAGGACGACCCGAAGGCCGCCGAGCGTTTCGCCGAACTCAATTCGGCCAACGAGATCCTCGGCGACGAGGACAAGCGCAAGCAGTTCGACCGCGGCGAGATCGACGCCGACGGCAAGCCGCGCTTCCAGGGCTTTCCGGGCGGCGGCGGGCCGCGCGGCCGCGCGGGTCCCGGCGGGTTCGAGAGCTATACGTTCCGCTCCGGCGGCGGCCCGGGTCAGGGCGGCGGCGCGTTCGAGGACATCCTCAACAGCATGTTCGGCGGCGGGGTGCGCGGCGCGCGGCCGGGGGCCGGCGGCGCCGGGCAGTTCGAATTCGACACCGGCGGGATCGGGCTCGATCTCGACGTGAACGTCGCCATGTCCGTCTCGCTAGAGGAGTCGGTCAAGGGCGGCGAGAAGCGCGTCCGTCTGCCGACGGGCAAGGAGCTCAACGTCAAGATTCCGGCCGGCGTCACCGAGGGCCAGCAGATCCGGCTGCGCGGGCAGGGCGAGAGCGCCCAGGGCCATCCGCCGGGCGATCTTCTGATCACCATCGGCATCGCGCCGCACCCGTATTTCAAGGTCGAGGGCGCGGATCTCAGGATCGACCTGCCGGTCACGCTCTACGAGGCGGTGCTCGGCGGCAAGGTCCGCGTGCCGACCCTTGGGAATGCGGTCGAACTCTCGGTCCCGAAGAACACTTCCAGCGGCCGCACCTTCCGGCTGAAGGGCAAGGGCCTGCCGAAAGCAGGCGGAACCGGGGATCTCTTCGTCACTGTCAGGATTATGCTACCGGACGGGAACGACGCCGAGCTTGAAGCATTGATGGAGAAGTGGCGGGACCAACACCCCTACAATCCACGTAGCGGGCTTGGTTAGGGCGCGGTCGGAACTGAAGGGGTTTTCCTAAGGTCTACAGCATCCTCTCTTGCGGATGATGCTCGTCATATGCCTGAGGCGCGATAGCGCTTCTCGGCTCATATGCTCGACGTGTCGGCTGTCCGGCGGGGCAGCCGATAAAAAGGTGCGGCCTCGAGAGGGGGACCAGCGCGGTACCAAAAACCCCAATCGAGGCCGCCCGCGTCGATCGGCGGATCGAACGCTGCTCATTTTCGCGTGATCATCCGGTGCGATAATGAGACGCGCCGATGTCTTGATTCCAAATTTTCAATGACGGAATCGAGGCACCGCGCTTGCGCGGTTGTCTAGGTGCCGTTTTTCTCTGCCTGGTCGTACACGGCCTGCGCCACCTTGGTCAGCCGGTCGCGATCGCCACCGCCGCTGACGACGTAGCCGACCCCGCGCTCCGCCCAGAACAGCGCGCCGTCCTTGTCCGTCTTGGCGTACCGCATCTGCGTTGCACCATTCTCGGTCTTGGCGGTGTAGATCGTGTACCGCTCGCCCGAGGCGCCCTCATACATCAGGAACGACGCCGGACCGTTCGGCCCTGGCAGGAGCCGGCCGCCGACCAGCTTCAACCCGCTCGCCTCCAGGTTCGGCGCGAACACGGTCCAGCCGCAGCGCCGGGTCAGCCAGGCCTGGAGATGGTCACGCTCGTTGCCGCCGACCTCGACGGGGTGGCGGACCTCGACGACATAGAGGCGGTGGGCGTCGAGTGCGTCGGCCGTAAAACTCTGGAAGGTCGAGGGGGAGTTGGCGGCGCCATGCGCGATCCAGCCGGCGGTGCCGCCGGCGACGAAGGCAACCAGCACAGCCGCGGCGGCGCCATAGAGCCATTGCCGGGGGCGGCGCTCCAGCCGTTCGAGCTCCAGCCGTACCGGCACCGGCTCCTGGGCGACGGAATCGTAGCGGGCGTGCAGCATCTCGGCCATGTCGCGCCAGGACTGCACCCGCTCGGCATCGTCAGGATGGGCGGCAAGCCAGGCCTCGACGTCGGCGCGGCGCTCGGCCGGCAGCTCGCCATCGACATAGGCGTGCAACTCGTCTTCGGTGATCGGAATATTGCGGTCGTTCATATCGATCGTCTCTGGCTCTGCGGCCCAAAATATCCTTCGTGACTCAACTTCGCTCGCTTTGTCGGCAGGCTGCGGACGGACCCAACGCGTTGCATCAATCCTGCCATCATTTCACCCGCCTGAGCGCCGGGCGCTCACCCTCCAGCGAGGCTTTAACGTGGGCGCGGGCGCGTGCCAGGCGCGACATCACGGTGCCGATCGGCACGCCCTGGATGTCAGCGACCTCGCGGTAGCTCATGCCCTCCAGCATCACCAAAAGCAGCACCGAGCGCTGCTCCTCGACCAGCGTTGCCAGCGCCTTCTCGATGTCGCGTCCCTCGGCTTCGGTCCCGCTGGCGTCCGGGTTGTTCTCTGTCAGCTGCATGAATTGCGGCCGCCTTGCCAGCGAGCGTCGCCGGTTCTTGTTGAGGTTGGTCAGGATCGTATAGAGCCAGCTCCTGACGTCGCCTCCGAGAAACAGGCGCTCCGAACGCAGCGCGCGCACCAACGTATCCTGCACCAGATCGTCGGCCGCATCCGCATCGCGCGTGAGCGCGCGGGCGTAGCGTCGCAACGCCGGGATCATGGCTTCCACACTTTGGCGAAACGCGCTCATTGCCGCCTTGACGTCCTGGTGTTCGGCGCAAGCGCCTTACCCATCATAACACCCGAACGGAACGGCTATTCCGGCGCTCGAAACAGCGTTAACGCCGCGTATTAGGACTGTACCGCGAAGGAGGGCTGGTGTACCTCCAAACCTCAACGAGAGCTCGACGGGACGTTCAAAAATGGCGCAGAATTCAGGTCTGATGCAAGGCAAGCGCGGGGTGGTCCTCGGCGTTGCCAACAACCGCTCGATCGCCTGGGGTATCGCCAAGGCATGCCACGCAGCGGGCGCCGAGCTCGCCTTCACCTATCAGGGCGATGCGCTGAAGAAGCGCGTCGAGCCGCTCGCCGCCGAGATCGGCGGACTCGTGCTCGGCCATTGCGACGTCACCGACGCTGCGACAATCGACGCCGCCTTCGCGGTGCTGAAGGAGAAGTGGGGCAAGATCGACTTCCTGGTGCACGCGATCGCCTATGGCGAGCAGCTCGACGGCCGCTACGTCGACACCACGCAGGAGAACTTCTCCAAGTCGATGCTGATTTCCTGCTACTCGTTCACCGCCGTGGCACAGCGCGCCGAGAAGCTGATGACCGACGGCGGTTCGCTCATCACGCTCTCCTATTACGGCGCGGAGAAGTGGATGCCGCATTACAACGTGATGGGCGTCGCGAAGGCGGCGCTGGAGGCGAGCGTGCGCTATCTCGCGGCCGACCTCGGCGAGAAGAACATCCGCGTCAACGCGATCTCGGCCGGGCCGATCAAGACGCTCGCGGCCTCCGGCATCGGCGACTTCCGCTATATCCTGAAGTGGAACGAGCACAACGCGCCGTTGCGGCGCAACGTCTCCACCGAGGACGTCGGCGGCAGCGCGCTGTATTTCCTCTCCGACCTCTCGCGCGGCGTCACCGGCGAGGTGCATCACGTCGATTCCGGTTACCACGTGCTCGGTATGAAGCGCCCGGACGCGCCGGATATCTCGCTCGGTGGCAAGGACTAGCCTTTAGCTGGAATGCCCGTGCCCACGATCTACTATCTTCGCCATGGCGAGACCGAGTGGAATGCGCTCGGGCGGCTCCAGGGCACCAGGGACGTTCCGCTGAACGCGCGCGGCCGCAGCCAGGCCGTGCAGGCCGGCGGCATTCTCGCCGATCTGTTCAAGCGCGACGGCCGCGACAAGGCGGCGCTGCCCTATGTGTCGAGTCCGCTCGGCCGCGCGCGCATGACCATGGAACTTGCGCGCGGCATGCTCGAATTGCCCGTGGCCGACTATTCGCTCGACGATCGCCTGCGCGAGATCGGCTACGGCGTCTGGGAAGGGCTGACGCTGGCCGAGAGCGAGGCGACCGATCCCGAAATCTATGCCAGGCGCCTTGCCGACAAATGGACGGTGGGCCCCGTAGGCGGGGAGACCTACGCCGATGTACAGGTCCGCGTGCGGGCCTGGTACGATCAGCTCCGGACCGACACCGTCGCGGTCGCCCATGGCGGGACCTGCCGGGCCCTGATGGTTTCGCTTGGCCTGGAGACGCCGGCCAGCGCCGCCGAGCTCTATATCGAGCAGGGCGCCGTCTACGTGTTCCGGGACGGGCGGCTGGAGAAGTTTAGTTAAGCCAAGTTTTCGTCATTCCGGGGCGATGCGCAGCACCGAACCCGGTGCGCCCTTGCGCACCTGAGAATCTCGAGATTCCGGGTCTGGTCCTTCGGACCATCCCGGAATGACAGGGAGTGTGCGGGTTTGACCCCCGGCCCCCCGCGCGTTACCACACGCCGGAACCGAGCGAGCACCAATGTCCTTCAACACCTTCGGCCACATGTTCCGCGTCACGACCTTCGGCGAGAGCCACGGGGTGGCGATCGGCTGCGTGGTCGATGGCTGCCCGCCCATGATCCCGCTCACCGAGGCGGACATCCAGGGCGATCTCGACCGCCGCCGGCCCGGCCAGTCGCGCTTCACCACCCAGCGCCAGGAGCCGGATCAGGTGAAGATCCTGTCCGGCGTGATGGCGCATCCGGAGACCGGCGTGCAGGTGACGACGGGCACGCCGATCGGGCTCCTGATCGAGAACACCGACCAGCGGTCGAAGGACTATTCCGAGATCAAGGACAAGTTTCGGCCGGGCCACGCGGACTTTACCTACGAGGCGAAGTACGGCCTGCGCGACTATCGCGGCGGCGGCCGCTCCTCGGCGCGCGAGACCGCGACGCGCGTTGCCGCCGGTGCCATCGCGCGAAAAGTGCTGCCCGACGTCAAGGTGCGCGGCGCCCTGGTGCAGATGGGCCCGCACAAGATCGACCGCGAGAAGTGGGACTGGGACGAGGTCGCCAGGAATCCGTTTTTCTGTCCGGACAAGGACAAGGCTGCGTTCTTCGAAACCTATCTCGACGGCATCCGCAAGAGCGGCTCCTCGATCGGTGCGGTGCTCGAGATCGTCGCTGAAGGCGTGCCGGCGGGCCTCGGTGCGCCGATCTATGCCAAGCTCGATTCCGATCTGGCGGGTGCGATGATGACCATCAATGCCGTGAAGGGCGTCGAGATCGGCGCCGGCTTTGGCGCGGCTGAGCTGACCGGCGAAGAGAACGCCGACGAGATGCGCACCGGCAATGACGGCACGCGCTTCCTGTCCAACCACGCCGGCGGCGTGCTGGGCGGCATCTCCACGGGGCAGCCGGTGGTGGTGCGCTTCGCGGTGAAGCCGACCTCGTCGATCCTCCAGCCTCGCCTCACCGTCGATCGCCAGGGCGCCGACACCGAGATCATGACCAAGGGCCGCCACGACCCCTGCGTCGGCATCCGTGCCGTCCCCGTCGGCGAAGCCATGATGGCCTGCGTGCTGGCGGATCACTTCATCCGAGACCGCGGGCAGGTGGGACGCTAGAGCGGGGTGAGGCGTTAGTGCCGCGGTACCAGCCCACCGCGCAGCTTGACGTCCCCAGAACTTCGTCCGCAAATGCGGACATGCAAAACTCCGAGCTCCAGCGCATCACCAACTGGCTGATCGACGGCGCGAGGTCGTCCGGGACCCCGGCCGAGATGATCGCCGACGTCTGCGAGCATCTGGTCGCAGCTGGCCTGCCGCTGTGGCGGTTCGGCATCTTCATCCGCACGCTGCATCCCGAAATCTTCGGCCGCAACTTCATCTGGCGGGAAGGTCAGGAGGTCGAGATCGGCACTGTCGATTTCGAGATCCTGGACACGCCTGAATTCGCACGCAGCCCGCTGCGGATCGTGTTCGAGGAGGGGCTGGAGGTCCGGGGACGGATGGACGACCCCGACAGCAGGCGGTTTCCGTTCCTCGACGACATGCGCGCCGAAGGCGTGACCGACTACCTCGCGATGCCGATGCCGTATCTCGACGGCTCGATCCACGCAACGAGCTGGACCACGCGTCACCCCAGCGGATTCAGCGACGACGACGTCGCGGCGATCCGGGCCATGATGGCGCCGCTCGCGCGCGTCAGCGAGATCGTCAGTCTGCGCCGTACCGCCGAGATGCTGCTCGACACCTATGTCGGCAACCGCGCCGGCGCGCGCATCCTCGGCGGCCAGATCCGCCGTGGCCACAACGACACCATGCAGGCGGCCATCTGGCTCTCTGACCTGCGCGGCTTCACGGCGTTGTCGGACCGGCTGCCGGCCGAGACCGTGGTCGAGATCCTCAATCAGTATTTCGACTGCCAGGTCACCGCAATCCGGGGCCATGGCGGCGAGGTGCTGAAGTTCATGGGCGACGGCTTGCTCGCGGTGTTTCCGATCGACGAATATGTCGGCGATGCCGCCCATGTCTGCGCGCGCGTGCTGGAAGCCGCGCGCGAATCCCGCGCCAGCGTCGAGGCGCTCGCCTTTCCGGTCGGCGACGTCGTCGAGCGCTTCCGCTTCGGCGTCGCGCTGCATGTCGGCCACATCCTCTACGGCAATATCGGCGGCGGCAACCGGCTCGACTTCACCTGCATCGGCCCTGCCGTCAATCTCGCGGCGCGGCTGGAGAAGATCGCCGGCCGGCTCGGCCGCACCGTCGTGGTCTCGGAGGTTTTCGCGAACGCCTGCCGCCACGACTGGCGCGCGCTCGGCGAATTTCCGATCGCGGGGTTTTCGAAGGCGCAGCGTGTGTATGGGCTGACCGAAGAGACGCCGGTGGTGATGGCCTAAGGGCGTTCAGACCGACGATCGCGCCGGTCGGCTGAGCAGAGAGCTGCGGCCACCGCTCCTGGCTGCTGCGCGCCTCAGTCCGTCCGCTCCAGGTTGTCGCGCACGCGCCACTTCAGCGCATCGATGTCGATCTGATGCACGCTGCCGCTGCCGGCGAGGTCGAGCGCGTGCGCAGCGGCGGCGCCCATCGCCATGCAGGGGCCCATCACCCGAACGCTGGAGAGTGCGGCCTTGTCGGCATCGATGCAGCGGCCGGCGGCGACGATGTTTTCGGCTTCCTGCGGCGTCAGGCTGCCGAACGGCACATAGTGGACGTGGTCCTTGTCGAAGATGTGCCAGTGATGGCCGGAGCCGTGGTCGTGCAGTTCGATCGGCCACGCCGTGCGGCCGATCGCGTCTTCGAATTTGGTGCCGGCGCGGACGTCGTCGACCGACAATTGCTGGCGGCCGACGATCCAGCGCGTCTGGCGGATCCCGGGAAGGCCATAGGCGCGGATGCGCGCCTTGCCGAAGCAGGCGGGGAATTCGTTCCTGAGGAAGGCGAAGGCGCGATCGGCCTGGTCCTTGCCCTCGATGCCCTTGCGGCTCGCCTCTAGCGGCTCCAGTGGCGTCTCGACATGGGTCATGTTCATGGCGGCAACGCCGCGCCCGGGAATGACGAAGGACAGGCCCTCGCGCCGCAACAGGCCGTAGTCGCCGGCCTTCTCTCGCATGCGCGCCGGCAATTCCTCCCGGCTCGGCACCTTGCTCTCGTCGATATTCTCGACGATCAGCATTTGCGTGCCGTAGATCGGGCCGTCGTCCGGCTCGCGGCAGGCAAAGCCCGCCTGCCACACCAGCGCGGCGTCGCCGGAGGCGTCGACGAAGCCGTTCGCCTCGACCTCGACGTCACCGTAGCGGGTGGAGAGATCGATCCCGGTCACGCGCCGACCGGCGACGCGGACGTTGCGCATGACGGCGCCGACGATCACGGTGACGCCGGCCGCAAGCATCGCCTTCTCGACCCAGCGTCCGAGCGCGACCTCGTCGTAGTAGACGACGGTGGTGTGCGGCCCGCGGCGGTAGAACAGCGCGTTCTCCTGCGCACCGAGGTCGCCAAGGAGATCGTCGGCGATGCCGTGGGTGAACTGGTAGCCGTCGCTGCCGTTCGAGAACAGGCCGCAGAAGGTGCCGATGATGGAGTTGACCGCCTGGCCGCCGAGCGCGGGCAGGCTGTCGACCAGCACCACCTTGCGTCCGGCACGCGCGCCCTCGATCGCCGCCGACATGCCGGCAGCACCCGAGCCGACCACGCAGATGTCGGCGACGACGCGCGAGGGCTTTTGGTTCGCGGCACGCCGGACGATTTTGGTGCCCGCGGTGACTTCGCTCGCGCTCATGGGTAGCTCCGTGTTCTTGTTGTCGTTGTCGTCAGTCATTTCGGCGCCGTCGGCCGGTCCGGGACGAAGGATTTGTCGATGATCTTCTCGGCATCGATATCGGGTTCGATCATCTTCTGGCGCTTGAACCAGGCGATCTGACGGGCGATGTCGGCGCTGTCGAGCGCGGGGTCGACGACCGACAGCCCGATGCGGAGCTGCTCGACCTTCTGCTCGGTGTATTTGGAGATGATCGCAAGCATCGCGTCCCCCTCCTCGCTGCGGACGAATTTGCCGTCCGCATCGCGTTTCAACAGCACGCGCGCATAGTCGTCGGCGCCGCGGCGGTAGACGGCCAGCACCTTCTCGACCAGCTTGCGGTTCTTCTCGATCGTCGCGGTCGAAGCCACGACGCAGCCGAGCATCCAGGGCGTCTCGTCGCCGACGAAGCCGAGCACGATCGCGTCGCCAGAGGCGACCACCGGGCTGATCGTGGTCGTGGCGGTGAGCGCCGCGTCGAGCTGGCCGCCCTTGATGGCCGCGGCGACATTCGGCAGCGACTGCAGCGGAACGACCCGGACGGAGGTCACGTCGAATTTCAGCTTGTCGGCGATCAGGCCGAGCGAATAATGGAAAGTGGAGCCGACTTGCGTGATGCCGACGGAATGGCCGGGCAAGTCCTTCAGCGTCTTCAGGCCCGAATCATAAGCGCGCTTGGAGGCGACGTAGGCCGTGTTCTGGAAGCCGGGTGCCTCGCGCGCCGTGCCGGCAACCACCTTCAGTCCGCCCTTGCCCGCGAGGTTGTAGAAAGCGGCCGTGAAGCCGGTGAAACCGATGTCGATATCGCCGGACACGCTGGCTACCGCGATCGGCACGGCGGCATCGAAGAATTTCAGATCAGCCTCGATCCCTTCCTGCTCGAAATAGCCGCGCTCCTTGGCGAGGAACAACGGGGCTGCCGAGGAGAGCTTCAACAGCCCGATGCGGAGCCTTTCGCCCGCTTGCGCCATGCCGGTGGTGCAGAAGGCGATCGCCACCAGCGTCAGGACCAGTCGGCCTCTTGTCACGAAGCTTCTTATTGATATGCCCACGTCCGTCGTTTCCCGCTTTGCTTATTGTTCGGCCTGCGCCGGTTTTGCGGCATTGTCGGCGATCCCCGGCGGGAATGCAAAGTCGGAAAGCGCGGATGGCTTATTCCTCCGGCTCAGTCGTCAAAAGCAGTGGCGCGATGTTTCTGTGATCACCAGACGTCCCCCTCAATAAGCGACCTTCATCGCATCTTGCAAAACTTCTCGCCACCATGGTGCAGGCCGGCCGCGGCATGGCCTGGCTGCAGGAGAACCTCATCGCCGATCAGCTCGCATCGGGCGAACTGGTGAAGGCGGGCGGGCCGGAATGGGAGATTCCAATCGAGATCCATGTGTATCGTCCGAGATCGCGACTGACGCCTGCGGCGGAGGCGTTCTGGAAACACGTTCAGGAGCACCCGCGCCCGAGCACTGTGCGCAAGCCAGTGCGTTCCCGTCGCGGCCGGGGCTAGCGGCCTATTCCTCCGGCTCGGTCGTGAACAGCAGCGGATAGCCCTTGGCGCGGCCGGCGTCGGTGGCGCGGGTTGCCTTGGTCTCGGCGACGTCCCTGGTGAACACGGCGACCACGCAGGCGCCCAGCTTGTGCGCCGTGATCATCACCTTGTAGGCCTGATCTTCCGTCATGCGGAACTCGGCCTTGAGGATCATCGTGACGAATTCGCGCGGCGTGTAGTCGTCGTTGATCAGGATGACCTTGTGCAGCTTGGGCCGCTCGACCTTGGTCTTGGTTCTGGTTTTCGGCTTGGTGACGGCGTCGTTCATTCCGCCTCCTGGACACGGCGGGCACTGGTTCCCTGCCGGAGCGATCAGCTCGCGGCTTTCTCACCATATTGCAGGACCTGCACCTTCTCCAAGGTGATCAGCCCGCTCGACATCATGCCATCCAGGATGGGCAGGAATGCGTTGATGTTGTCCTCGCTGTCGACGATTTCGATCAGCAGCGGCAGGTCTTCCGAGAGCCGCAGGATTTTCGAAGTATGCAGCCGGCTCGACTTGCCGAACCCCATCGGACCGCGCAGCACGGTGGCGCCGGCGAGGTGCAGCTCGCGCGCCTTCATCACGATCGCTTCATAGAGCGGCTTGCCGTCGAAATGGTCGCTCTCGCCGATGAAGATGCGGAGCGAAACAGCCTGATTGGGAATTTGCATGGTCAGCTCCTTTTCAAGCGGTTGTAGCGGCTCGCCATGATATGGCCGAGCCAGACCGACACCAGCCAGCAGACGACGGAGGATGCGACATAGGCCAGCGCGATGTATTTCATGCCGCCGTGGAACAGGCGGAATGTTTCCAGGCTGAAGGCCGAGAAGGTGGTGTAGCCGCCACAGAACCCGGTCATGACGAACTGCCGGTGCTCGGGCCGTGCCAGCATCCGGCCGTCCGGGCCGGTCAGCGTCGCATAGAATCCGATGATCAGCGAGCCGGTCGCGTTGATGAACAGTGTCGCGAAGGGAAAGCCTGGACCGGTATCGAGCGCGAGCCCGACCAGGTAGCGCGTCAGGCCGCCGACGACGCTGCCGGCGGAAACCCAGGCATAGAGCATCGCGCTGCGCCAGCGCTCGGCGGAGGAGGGAACGTTCATCGGCCTCTACCCTCCAAGACCGTCAGCGAGCAGGAAGCCGCAGCTCACTGCGGCGAGGCACAGTCCAACCGAGAAGGCGACATTGCCGAGCGCGTGCATCGGCTCGCCGTTGCGGGCGAGCGTCAGCGTTTGCAGGCTGAACGAGGACACCGTGGTGTAGCAGCCGAGGAAACCGGTCACCGCGAACAGCCATGGATTGGGCGAGGCGAACATCGAGCCCGGATGGGTTGCCAGCGCGCCAAAAATGCCGATCAGGAAGGCGCCGGTGACGTTGATGGTCATGGTGCCCCACGGAAAGGTCTCGCCCAGCCGCCGCGCGACAGCGCCGGAGATGAAGTAGCGCGCACAGCCGCCGAGCACGCTGCCGACCACGATTGCGATCACTCCGCTCAGCACGACGAACGACCCCCCCATCCTCATTTGCCCTCCGCTGCCAGCCCGTTGCCGACGGCGAGCAGCCCCACGAGCGACACCAGCGCGAAGCCGAGCCCTGCCAGGAACGTGCCGGCCGGACCATAGGCGTCCCACAGCGCACCGGCGATCACGCTCGCGGCCAGCAGTGCCAGGCCGGTGAACAGGTTGAAATAGCCGAATGCGGTGCCGCGCAAGCTTGGCGGCGCGGCGTCGGCGACGAGGGCCGAGAGCAGGCCTTGCGTCAATCCCATATGCAGCCCCCACAGCACGACCCCGAGCGCGAGGCCGCCGAGGTTCGGCAGCAGCGCGAGCGCCAGATCGGCGCCGGCGAGGAAGACGAGACCGAGCGCGAGCAGGCTGGTCCGGTTGATGCGGTCCGACAGCACGCCGGCCGGATAGGCCGACAGCGCGTAGACGATGTTCATCAGCACCAGCACGGCCGGTACCCACATCGCATTGAGGCCGATGTTCTGCGCGCGCAGGATCAGGAAGGCTTCGCTGAAGCGCGCCAGCGTGAAGACGATTCCGACCGCCACGACGCGCCAGTAGACCGCTCCGAGCTGCCGCATCGCGGCGAGATTGAGCGGATTTTTCGCAGATTCCCGGCTCGGGTCCGGCTCCGGCTCGCTCACGGCAAAGGCGATCAGTCCGAAGGACAGAAAGGCCGGTAGCACGGCAACCCAGAACACGGCGGTAAAATTGTCAGCCGTCCACCACATCAGGCCGATCGCCGCGAGCGGTCCGACGAAGGCGCCGATGGTGTCGAGCGATTGGCGCAGGCCAAAGCTCGCGCCGCGCAGGCCGACGGGTGCGATATCGGCGATCAGCGCATCGCGCGGCGCGCCGCGAATGCCCTTGCCGACCCGGTCGATGAAGCGCGCCGCCACCAGCCATTCGACGCTGGGCGCGAGCGGGAATAGCGGCTTGGTGACGGCTGCCAGCCCATAGCCGAGCGCGGCAAGCAGCTTGCGGCGGCCGAGCCAGTCCGACAGCGCGCCGGAGAAGATCTTGGTGATCGAGGCCGTCGCCTCCGCAATGCCCTCGATGAAGCCGACCGTGAGCGTCGAGGCGCCGAGCACGGTGACGAGATAGACCGGCAGCAGCGCGTGGATCATCTCGGAGGAGACGTCCATCAGCATCGAGACGAAGCCGAGCACCCAGATCCCCCTGGGCAGCCCCGCGCGCGCAGCATTCGGTGTCGTCGTCGTCACGCCTTGGACTTCCCCTCGAACGTCCCCTTGGCCTTCACGTCCCGGCCTTCGCCTTCAGGCAACAAAAAACCCGCCATTGGCGGGTTTGTCCACGCTCCCGCCAAAGGCAGAGGCTCAAAAATTGCCCCACCTCAAGCAGGAGTCATCAGCCCATCACGGTCACCTACCGCCGGGCGGTTGTCGGGGGACTCCATCCCCATCTGTGCGGCCAGCCTAGCATGGAAATCACGCCGGACAAGTGGGCGGGGTGCGTGTCCGGTACTGTCATTCCGGGGTCGGCTCTTCGAGCCGCCCCGGAATGACGGAGCCTGTGGTCGCACGTGTTCCGATGACGCTAGCGCGGCAACACGGCGGCAGCTTTGCGTAATTCCTAACTCGAATGTGAAGCGCAGGCGATCTTCGCACTTTGCGGCAAGGCGATTGCATGTCACCATCGCGTCATACGACGGGAGACTGCGATGCGCTTGCTGTTCTCGATCGGGGCTGTGCTGGTGGCCGGCGTGCTTGCCGGGGGGGACGTCGCGGGCATCGCGGCACCAGGGCCGAAGTTTGAGCCGCCCAGGACTCAGCGGCTGGCGGCCGACAAGGATGCGCAGACGGTCGATGTCGAGCTGATCCTCGCGGTCGACGTGTCCTACTCCATGGACATGGACGAGCTGGCGATCCAGCGCGAGGGCTACGCGCAGGCGATCCAGTCGAAAGAGTTTCTCCAGGCGCTGAAGATGGGCCCGAACGGCCGGATTGCGGTGACCTATTTCGAGTGGGCCGCCTCGACCGACCAGAAGATCATCATTCCCTGGCGGCTGATCGACGGACCTGAGACCGCGGACGCGGTCGCCACCGAAATCATGAAGACGCCGATCCGGCGCGCCTCGCGCACCTCGATCTCCGGCGCGATCACGTTCGCGATGCCGCTGTTCGACGAGGATCCCTATCGGGGCTTGCGTCGCGTCATCGACATCTCCGGCGACGGCCCCAACAACAATGGCGGCCCGGTCACGGTGGCGCGCGACGCCGCGCTCGAGAAAGGCATCGTCATCAACGGCCTGCCGATCATGGTCAAGGAGCCGTCCTATTCGACCATGGATATCGACAATCTCGACTACTACTACGAGGATTGCGTCATCGGCGGTCCCGGCTCCTTCGTCATCACGATCAAGGACCGCGAGAAGTTCAAGGAAGCGATCCGCACCAAGCTCCTGATGGAGGTCGCAGGCCGCGTGCCCGAGCGTCCCGTGATGCGGGTCGCCGACAAGGAGCCGCGCGTCAGTTGCCTGATCGGCGAGAAGATCTGGTCGGACCGCTGGGGACGCTAAGCGGCCCCCGGCTGAGACCTTTTGCCGTCTCGGCCGGCGGTTGAACTTAACGGCTCATTAACCTGCGCGTGGCCCTAATCGGATGGTTTCCGTTCGTTTCCGGTCAGCGTCCTGGCATGGCTGGAGCGAACGAAAGCGGATTCGCCAGACCTGTCCGCCGAGCAATCCAATGGCCATCGTCACATCGAGCACCAGCCAGATTTCGCCCGCGAACGAGCGGATCTTTCACCAGAGCGCTCTGGTCGGTGACTGGAAGGGCAATTGGGTGGGCAACAACCAGCCGGTCGGCTTCAAGGTCGTGAACATCCGCGGTGCGCGGGCGCAGGTCGAATACACCCATAACGGGCACACCGAGCGCGGCTTTGGCGAGGTCCAGGGCTCGCTTATCACCTTCGGCGGGGTCACGGTCGGCACCAAGGACGGCAAGAACATGGTGCTGCTGTTCTCTGCGGGCGGCGCCGGCAAGCAGACCGCCAATCTCGAGAAGCAGGCGCCGCCGGCCTCCGACAGCCGTCTCATGGGAAGCTGGGGCGGCTATTCCAGCGACAACGGCAAGAGCGCGAGCTTCAAGGTGCTCGCCGTCAACGGCAACGAAGCGCAGGTCAGCGTCACCACCGACGGCATCACCCGGCAGGGCACCGGCATCGTCTACAAGAACGTCATCATGTTCGGGCAGGCGCAGATTGCGACCGATGACGGGAAGAACGGCAAGGTCATCTACCAGGTCGGCACCAAGTCCTTCATGGTGCCGGTGACGAAATATCCACCGGCCGATTCATCGTCTTCGGTCGACAAGACCGCCTGAACGCTTCGCGTTCCCGACGCGCGCGGCGGCCGGCCGTCCTCACCATTTCGGTGCCCGTTTCTCCACGAATGCCCTCAGACCCTCCTGCGCCTCGTCCGACGTCGCGACGTTGCAGAAGTCGTCCACGGCGCTGGCAATGCTGCGCCGATAGTCGAGGTCGATCTGGCGCATGAAGGCGGCCCGGCCCATCCGCAGCACCGCGGCTGATTTCGCGGCGAGCTGCGCCGCGAGCCTCACGACCTCGGCCTCGAGCTCCGTATCTCCCACGACGCGGTTCACCACGCCGAGCTCGCGTGCCTCGGCGGCGCTGAAGACGCGGCCGGTGAACAGCAGCTCGAAAGCGCGGTGGCGCCCGATGATGCGCGGCAGATGCGCGTAGTGGATCGCGGGAATGACGCCGACGTCGATCTCGGGATAGCCGAACGTCGCGCTCTCGGATGCCAGCACCACGTCGCAGGACACCGCCATGGTCATGCCGCCGCCGCGGGCCGCGCCGCCGACCGCGGCGATCGACGGCTTTCCGAGCCCGTACTGGGCGTCGTAAAGGTCGATATAGAGCGCCTGGAGGAATTCGCGGATCTGGGCGCCGGATTTGCCAAGCAGGATGTCGAGGTCGAGGCCTGCCGAAAAGCGCCTGGCGATCGCGCTCGCCAGCACGACCACGCGCGCATCCGGATCGTCGGCGGCGCGGCGCAGTGCCGCGACCACCGCCCGGATGACCTCGAGGCTCAGCGCATTGACCGGCGGGCGGTTGAGCGTGATGCGGGCGATGTTGCCCACGCATTCGTAGGCGACGGGGCTGTCAGATGTCACCGGGGTCTCCAGGCTTCTTGGGATCGTGCGGTATCAACCGCGGTTGCTGCGTGGCTATTTCGCAGCCAGCGGCGGCAGCGGGGGCACGCTGTCGTTCGGCGCTTCCGCCTGCATCGTGATCAGCGTCATCGAGACCAGGTCGTAATAGCCGATCAGGCCGATAACATCCATGATGCCGCGCTCGCCGAATTCTTGCTGGGCCGCGCGGTAGACATCGTCGGACACCTTCTTGTCGCGATAGAGCGCCATCGCGAGGTCGTAGAGCGCGGCCTCGTCGTCCTTCATCGCCTTCGGCCGCACGCCGTTGGCGACGTCCTTGGCGACATCAGGGTCGAGCCCGGCCTTCATCGCGAGCGGATAATGCGCGAACCATTCATACTGCGCCGTCCATTGCCGCGCGGTGATCAGGATCGCGAATTCGCTGAGGCGCGCCGGCAGCGACGAATTCCAGCGCAGATAGTCCGACATCGCAGAGAGTTTTGGCGCCAGCTCCGGGTTGCGGATATAGGCGCGGTAGGGCGGGTTGGTGAATTTCGCGTTGCGCGGGGGCACCGCGATCGCGTCCGCCCATTCCTTCTGCGACGACGAAAGTTCGTCGGGTTTCAGCGGCACGAAGCGGGTCGGCTCGGCCGCGCGGCCGGCTTCCGAGGTCGCGATGGTGAACAGCACAGCCAGCGCCAGACCCAGATATCGCATCGTCATCCTCCCATTGCGGCGGACTCGCGCCGCCTGCTCGACGCCAACTTACGTTGCGGCGCGAGTGAGGCAAGGATGTCGGCACCGGGCGAGGCTGCGGTACGGGCATGGCCGCATGCCGCCTCCCTGCGCCCGGCGCGATCGAGATCAGATCCGCGCCTCCAGGATCAAGTTGAAGGGCGTTTCGGCGGCGCGGCGGAAGCGCGTCAGGCCGCCTTCGCGCGCGACCTTGCGCAGCCTTGCTTCGCCCGCTTGTGCACCCAGCGCCAGGCCGACCTCCTGGTCGAGCGAGGCCGGTGTGCAGATCATGGTCGACGCCGCATAGTAGACGCGACCGACCGGATTGAGATTGTCTTCGAGGCGGTCGCCCGCGAACGGCTCGACCAGCATGCAGGTGCCGTCCTTGTCCATGGCTTCGCGTACGTGGCTGATGGCGCCGACGGGATCGCCCATGTCGTGCAGGCAATCGAAGAAGCAGACGAGATCATAGCCTTCGGCCGGATAGGTCTTGGCCGAGTGAACAGCGAAGCTGACCCGGTCGCCCAGCTTGGCCTCATTGGCCGCCTTTCGCGCGGCCTCGATCGAGCCCTCGTGATAGTCGAAGCCGTAGAACCGGGAGTTCGGGAAGGCGTTCGCCATCAGCCGCGTCGAAACGCCATGCCCGCAACCGACATCGGCGACCTTGGCGCCGCGCTTGAGCTTGTCCACGACGCCGTCGAGCGCGGGCAGCCACTCCTGCACCAGATGATGCATGTAGCCGGTGCGGAAGAAGCGGGCGGTGCCGCAGAACAGGCACTCGCTCCGTCGGTTCCAGCCGACTCCCTTGCCGGACTTGAATGCATCCGTAATTTTCGGCTCGTCGAGGAACGCCGCGGCAATGACATTGCCGACTGCGCCGAGGAACACCGGGCTGTCCTCGTCGGCAAGCGCCATCGCCTGCTCCGGCAACATCGAGAATTTTCCTGAAGCGGTATCATATTCGACGTAACCAGAAGCCGCCTGGCTCGACAGCCACTCGCGGACGTAGCGTTCGTTCGTTCCGGTGGCGCTTGCGAGTTCGGCAGAGTTCATGGGCCCCTTGGCGGCGAGGGCGCGATAGAGGCCGAGCTTGTCGCCCAGCAGGACCAGCGATGCGTTCATCGCGGCCCCGACCTCGGTGATCATCTTGCCCATAAAGGCATTCAACCTGTCGGAATTGACCTCCATGACGTCCTCCATGCTGTGTCGGGCATTTTCAAAGGTCAGCGCAAACTGCGCATTGCTGGATCGCACGAGGCTCTGGCGATCGCGATGACGGCTCGAGCTTGCGCGTCCTCTATTTGGGTCAATCCGGCGGATGGGAGGTTCAATTTGTCAGGAATACGTGACCCTGGAACCGGGGCCGCGGGGATCGCCATTGCTTCGCTGGCCATCGCGATATACCGAGGGTATAATTTGTGAGCATTTTGACGGTAGCCGGAATGTCCAGCCTTGCAGGTTCTTGCGGTCTCGCAGCTCTCTTCGCTGTGCTTTGCCTCGGCGGAGCGCCTGCTCATGCGCAAGTTGCACCCTTGAGGTATTGGATACCGGGCGGACCTTTCGGCTTTGGCGGCAGCGATGGCCAGAGCTCCGAAAGTTACGGCAATTTTCCAGGCTTCAATGCCAGCGACGCAGGCGGGCGCGCCAACTTTGCGAACGGCTTCTTCGTCGGTAGCCAGCGTGGCAACCTCAATTGGAGCGGTCTCGGCCAGGCTGGACAGGCCGGCAATTTCAACGCGCTCTCCTATGACAGCACGCAGTTCGGCTACAACACCAAGACGGCGGGCGGCATGCCCGTCACGTTCTTTGCCGGCTTCGACACGCTGAAATACGGCAACGGCATTGGCAGTTCGCTTGCGCCGCTCACCTCCGGCGCCGCGCCCGGCTACGGCGCGTTCGCGGGGGTCGAATTCAAGCCGACCCCCAACCTCAGCCTGTCGTTCGGAGCCGGGTTCACCCAGCAGGACTCGGGCCGCATGGACAGCGATATCAGATCGAACATGCTGCCCGGCGAGTCACCGGCGCTCGGCGGCCTTCGGCGCTAGGAGACTATTGCGTCGGCCGCATCACCAGTTCCGGGGCGCGGCGGAGCGATTTCGGCAGATCCGGCCCGGCTCCGAAGCGCATCACGATATCGGGACGCCGCTCGCCGAGTCCGAGCGAGGTTGCGAACTGCGGCCTTAGTGTCGCCACCTCGATCGGCTGGTTGACGAAGGAATATTTGAGCCCGAGCGCGGTCGCCTGCAGGGCGAACCGCTGGCAGGCACGGCCGACCGCAATCCAGTGCGACGTGTCGCTACGATCGGCGGCAAGCACGACGACACCCGCGGAGCTGTCGAGCTCGGCGCGGTATTTCCCGCTCTCGCCGCTTTCGGTGAAGAAGAACCTGAGCAGCGGTCGCGCGATCCATGCCGGCAGGGACGGGCTTCCCGAGGCCCGCGAGAACAACCCGTCCATGGTCGCGACCGCATCGGCCTCGTTGAAGCGCATCCAGCTCACGAGCTCGCGCATGAAGGCCTTGTCGCGCATTTGCGCGGCATTGCCTTCGAGCACGTAGTTGGTGATCTTTGCGATGGCGGCGCGTTCGGTCATCAGGATTGCCGAGACGTTCGGCTCCCGGCAGGCGTTCTCGAGCTGGCGCAGAATGTCGGGCGCCACCGGCTTGCCGTCGAAGGCTGCACGGGTGCATTGCCTGAGGGGAATCGCGTTGACGAGCGCCGACGCTTCGGGGCGCGCTGGCTCCAGCGCGATCCGGACCTTGTCACCGTCGACCATCGGGTTCGCGCGCCAGCCGAGTGCTGATGCCGCGAGAACGAGGTTCTCGGCGGCGCAGCCGAGGCTGACGAAAAGGTGGTGATCGTCCGGATCGACCACCGGACAGCGGCGCGAGAAATCGGGCGCAATCAGGATTTCATTGCCGCGGGCGGAGAAGATCCAGGGCTGGGTGTTGTGGCTGTTGGCGGCGAGCGTGGCAAAGCGCACGAGCTCGCGGTCCCGCGGCACCGGTTGCAGCGGCGCTCGCGACGCTCGCACCGTTTCCTCATAGGTCGTCGTCGCCGCAGCCGAGGGGCGGGCGGTGATTGCCGCCGCGGAAAGTCCGAGCGCGGTGGTCATGAGTTGTCGCCGGTCGATCGCCATCATCCGCTCCACGGCCCTTTCGCCACGACGCTTCTAGCGTCCCCGGAAGCTCGGGCGGTTGACCGGTATCAAGGTTCGGATCGGCCGCGGATCAATCTGGTGAGGCGCCCGCGGCGGGCCGTCCCACGAGGCTTGCAGCTACCGCGCAAACCGCGCCACCAGCTCGACATGCGGCGTGTGGCGGAATTGGTCGACCGGCACGACGCCGTCGATCCTGTAGCCGCCGTCGATCAGCAGCCGTGCGTCGCGGGCGAAGGTTGCGACGTTGCAGGACACCGCGACGATGACGGGCACCGTGCTCGCGGCGAGCTTCAGTGCCTGCGCCTGTGCGCCCTGGCGCGGGGGATCGAACACGACGGCGTCGAAGTCGCGCAGCTCCTGCGGCACCAGGGGGCGGCGGAACAGGTCGCGCGGCTCGCACCTGATCGGCTTCAGGCCGGGTGTGCGCGCGGCCTTTGCCAGCGCGGCAACTGCGCCGGCATCGCTATCGTAAGCGGTGACGCGCGCCTTCTCGGCGAGCCGCAGTGCGAAGGGCCCGACACCGCAGAATAGGTCGAGAACCTCCTTGGCCTTGCCGACGCGTTCGGCCACGAGAGACGCCAGCGTCTCTTCGCCCGCGACGGTTGCCTGCAAGAACGAGCCCGGCGGCAGCGTCACTTCAGTGCGGCCCATCTTCACCGTCGGCGGCAGGCGCTGCAGCACCAGCTCGCCATGCCGCGTCAGCCGCGCGAGGCGATGCTGCTCGGCGACGCGCGACAGCGCCGTGACCAGCGGCGTCGGCAGCGGGCCGGAGCCGCGCACATCGACATCGAGGCCGTTGGTGGTGGCGGTGACCTGGATGTCGAGCGGCTTCGTCACCGGCATTTTGGACGTGAGCGGCTCGGCCAGCGCCCAGGCGGCATCGAGCGCGCCGTCGAGTGCGGGATCGAGGATCGGGCAGCGATGAATCGGGATGACGTCGTGCGAGCTCGCTGCCGAGAAGCCGACCTTGAGGATGTCATGCGTGCCGAACCGGCCGTGCAGCGTGACGCGCCTGCGCCCCACGCCATGGGCATCGACCAGCGGCGCGACCTCGCAATCGATGCCGGCCTGCGCCAGCGTCTCGACCACGATGCTGCGCTTCCAGGCATGATACGGCTCGGCCGCCCAGTGCTGGATCGCGCAGCCGCCGCAGATGCCGAAATGCGGGCAGAACGGCGCGACGCGCTCGGGGCTTGCGACGTCGACCGCCAGCAGCTTGCGGCGGTCGGGATGGTTGCCCGCGACGTGGTCGACCTCGACGGTCTCGCCGCCGAGCGCATACGGCACATAGATCGCTTCGCCGGCGCCGAGCGCGACGCCGTCGCCGCGATGGCCGACGTGATCGATCCTCAGGCGCTCAACCACGGCGCGCGCCCAGGAAGAATTCGATGTTGCCGTCGCCGCCGGTGATCGGCGAGGGGAACACCGCGATGTCGGTGCAGCCGAGCGAGGCGGCAAAGGCCGCGATGTCGTCGCAGATCTGCTGATGCACGGCGGCGTCGCGGATGATGCCCTTCTTGTTGTGCTTCCGCTCGGCCTCGAATTGCGGCTTGATCAGCGCCAGCAGGCTCATCGGCGCGGCCGCCAGCGACAGCGCCACGGGCAGCACGGCCTTCAGCGAGATGAAGCTGACGTCGATCACGACGACATCGGGCCGCGCCGGCAGGCGTCTGCCTTCATAGGCGCGGATGTCGGTCTCCTCCATCGACACGATTTTCGGATGATCGCGCAGCGAGGGATGCAACTGGCTGGTGCCGACATCGATGGCGAACACCAGGCTTGCGCCATTGGCCAGCAGCACCTCGGTGAAACCGCCGGTGGAGGCACCGACGTCGAGGCAGACATGGTCCTCGATCTCGATCGGGTAGCGTTCCAGCGCGCCGGCGAGCTTGACGCCGCCGCGCGACACGTAGGGGTGCGCGGGCTCGGCCTGGATCACCGCATCCTCGGCGATGGTCTCCGACGGCTTCGTCACCTGCTTGTCGTCGGCAGTGACGAGGCCGGCCTCGATGGCCGCGCGCGCCCGTGCCCGGCTCTCGAACAGGCCGCGCTCGACCAGCAGAATATCCGCGCGTTTGCGGGAAGGGGACATCACGCTCTCATGAGACGATTCTTGGAACGATTCTTGGACCGATTCTTGGGACGATTGATGCGCTTATGGTGCAATCAATCGCGCGGCCGCCATCCGGACGCAAGCCTCGAACGCGGCGAGATCGTGCCAGACGTCGATCGGCATCGTGGCCGGCGTCACCAGCGGGCAGCCGTGCAGTTCCAGCGCATAGATCATCATGAGGTTGTCGACGAGGCCAAAATCCTCGACCGTCAGGCCCTGCGCATCGACCAGCCGCCCGTCCTCTGACGTGACGTCCACGAAACGGCCGACGCGGTCGGCATAGGTGGCGCCATCGTTGGAATAGGCGAGACACAATTTACGGCGCCCGGCCATGTAGCCAAGCTCGTAGACGGTCCCGGGATCGGCGCCGGCACCGCGGAACGGCGTCAGGTTGGCGATGATGGCGTCGGCCGCATCCATCATCGCCTCGTTGCCGCAAAAGATCTGCCGCGAGGCGTCGGGGGCGGTGAGGTCGATCTCGTTGTCGAGAGGATAAAGGCCGGTGAGCCCGAAGCGCTCGCAGATCTCGGCCTTGCGCCGGCCGATCTCGACCGCATCCGGCAGGAACACGTCGGGGCCTGCCAGATAGATTTTCATGGGGGACTGCTCAGAAGAAATCAGGCGAGCTGCAAACCGCGGCGAAAACTGCGCTCCCTCCCCCGCCTGCGGGGGAGGGTTGGGGAGAGGGTGTCTCGACAATCGAGAGCCCCCTGGAGGAATAAGCCCTCACCCGGATCGCTTTCGCGATCCGACCTCTCCCGTAAGCGGGAGAGGTGAAACCAATCAAGCCAGCTTGACCGTCTCGGTCTTCACGTCCTTGCCGAGCGCCTCGAACACCTTGGCGACGATGCCCTTGGCGTCGAGACCGGCACGGGCGTACATCGCGGCCGGCGTGTCGTGGTCCTGGAACACGTCGGGCAGCACCATCGTGCGGAACTTGACCATGCCGCTGTCGAGCGCACCCTGGTCTGTCAGGAACTGCGCGACGTGCGAGCCGAAGCCGCCGACCGAGCCTTCCTCGATCGTGATCAGGATCTCGTGGTCGCGGGCGAGCTTGAGCACCAGCTCGGTGTCCAGCGGCTTCATGAAGCGCGCGTCCGCAATGGTGGTCGAAAGGCCGTGCGCGGCGAGCTCGTCGGCTGCCTTCTCGCATTCGGCGAGGCGGGTGCCGAACGAGAGCAGGGCGATCTTGCTGCCCTGGCGGATCATGCGGCCCTTGCCGATCTCGAGCGGAATGCCGACCTCGGGCATCTCGATGCCGCGGCCTTCGCCGCGCGGATAGCGCAGCGAGCTCGGACGGTCGTCGATCGCGACCTGGGTTGCCACCATGTGCACGAGCTCGGCCTCGTCGGCCGCCGCCATGATCACCATGTTCGGCAGGCAGCCGAGATAGGCGTTGTCGAACGAGCCGGCATGCGTCGCGCCGTCGGCGCCGACGAGGCCGGCGCGGTCGATGGCGAAGCGGACGGGCAGGTTCTGGATCGCGACGTCATGGACGATCTGGTCGTAGCCGCGTTGCAGGAAGGTCGAGTAGATCGCGCAGAACGGCTTGTAGCCTTCGCTCGCAAGACCGGCGGCAAAGGTCACCGCGTGCTGCTCGGCGATGCCGACGTCGAAGGTGCGGTCCGGGAACGCCTTGTTGAAGATGTCGACGCCGGTGCCGGACGGCATCGCCGCGGTGATGGCGACGATCTTCTCGTCCTTCTGCGCTTCCTTGACGAGGCTCTGGCCGAACACGTTCTGGTAGGCGGGCGCGTTCGGCTTGGCCTTGGCTTGCGTGCCGGTCGCGACGTCGAACTTGACGACGGCATGGTACTTGTCGGCGGAAGCTTCCGCCGGGCCGTAACCCTTGCCCTTCTGCGTCACCACGTGGACCAGGATCGGGCCTTCCTCCATGTCGCGGACGTTCTTCAGCACGGGCAGGAGGTGGTCGAGGTTATGGCCGTCGATCGGGCCGACGTAATAGAAGCCGAGCTCCTCGAACAGCGTGCCGCCGTCCATCATGAAGCCGCGCGAATATTCCTCGACGCGGTTGGCGCGGTTGGCGATGATCTTGGGCAGGCGCTTGTTGATCTGCTTGGCCGCCTCGCGCAGCGTGCGATAGGTCTTGCCGGAATACAGGCGCGACAGATAGGCGCTCATGGCGCCGACCGGCGGCGCGATCGACATGTCGTTGTCGTTGAGGATGACGATCAGGCGCGAGTTCATCGCCCCGGCATTGTTCATGGCCTCATAGGCCATGCCCGCCGACATCGCCCCGTCACCGATGACGGCGATAACGTTGTTCTTGCCGCCGGAGAGGTCGCGTGCCACGGCCATGCCGAGGCCGGCGGAGATCGAGGTCGAGGAATGTGCCGCGCCGAACGGATCGTAGTCGCTCTCGCTGCGCTTGGTGAAGCCGGACAGGCCGCCGCCGGTGCGCAGGGTGCGGATGCGGTCGCGCCGCCCGGTGAGGATCTTGTGCGGATAGGCCTGGTGGCCGACGTCCCAGATCAGCCGGTCGCGCGGCGTGTCGAAGACGTAATGGATCGCGGTGGTGAGCTCGACCACGCCGAGACCCGCGCCGAAGTGACCGCCGGTTACCGAGACGGCATCGATGGTCTCCTGCCGCAGCTCGTCGGCGACCTGGCGAACCTGCTCGATCTTGAGCTTGCGCAGGTCGTCCGGCGTCCGGATGGTGTCGAGAAGCGGCGTCTTACTGTATGCGTTCACGGCGATTTCCAATTTGTCAGCGCCGGAAGGTCGTTCCGGTGCGCGATGGGTTTGCACAATATCGGCGCAGCGCGAGTCCTTAAACCGTCGGAGCCACCTGCATGGGGCAAGGCCCCGTCTTCAAGCTTAGGTGAGCTTAAGTGCGCTCCGGTTCAGTCTCTGTGATCCCTGTCACTTAGATCGGCTTCGTCCGTCCCAGCCAATTTCATTAGCAATTTGAAGCACTTGTCGTCGGTAATCGATGCCTACGCAAGGCTAACAAAAAGCCACACTCCGCGCAGCTTTACACCAAAGCTTGGGCCAAAGCCAACCCGCTGGGGCGATTACGGGCATGCGCCTGCAACCCCCGGGCCAGAGTGGTTAACTGCGGCGCCCGCGGCGGGGTTCCTGCCTTGCCCGGTTCCCCGGCAGGATTTTCGGCGAGAGGAGGGCTATTTTCCGCTCGATTCGCGGGGCCGAATGGCCCCGGCGGGGGAATTCTTCGATCTCGGTGCCCGACCGCCCGCCCCATGAGCACACACAGCTGCGTGCGATCATGAAAAAATTGCAGGCGTCCGATGCCGAAAGAGGCTTGGTCGGGGTCCCTTACTGGACGTCGAGCGGTGCGGTGCCGGTGGCCTGGCCGCTCGCATCCGTGGTGATCTTGTCGACGCGGGCTTCGGCCTGGCGCAGCAGTTCCTCGCAACGGCGCTTCAGCGCTTCGCCGCGCTCGTAGATCGTCACGGATTCCTCGAGCGGCACCTTGCCGTCCTCGAGCCGCTTCACGATCGTCTCGAGTTCCTCGATCGCGCGCTCGAAGGTGAGCCTGGAGACGTCGACTTGGGTATTTTCGGCCATATCCGTTTCCGATTGCCCGATTCGCTTGCCTCGCAGTGAAGGCGGGTTTTGCGGGCTTAATGTGGCGGGCGTCGTCAGGCGCCCATCAGGGCGCCGACATGCGCCGTAACAGATTCTTTCAGTCCTTGCAGGTCATAGCCGCCCTCGAGCACCGAAACAACGCGGCCTCCGGCGGTCCTGTCGGCAAGGTCCATCAGCTTGCGCGTCACCCAGGCATAATCCTCCGCGCGCAGATTCAGCGAGGCCAGCGGATCGCGATAATGTGCATCGAAGCCCGCAGAGATGATGAGGAGCTCGGGGCTGAATTTTTCGAGCTGCGGCAGAATCAGGTTCTCGAAAGCGCTGCGGAATTCCGGGCCACCGTCCTCGGACGCCAGCGGCGCGTTGACGATGGTGTCGTGGTCGCCGCGTTCGCCCTTCGCGCCGGTGCCCGGAAACAGCGGCATCTGGTGCGTCGAGCAGTACATCACCGTGGGGTCCGACCAGAAGATGTCCTGCGTGCCGTTGCCGTGATGCACGTCGAAATCGACGATGGCCGCGCGCGTGATGCCGTATTTGCGCTGCGCGTGACGCGCGGCGATCGCAACATTGTCGAAGAAGCAGAAGCCCATCGGCTTGCCGATCTCGGCGTGATGGCCGGGCGGGCGCACCGCGACGAAGGCGTTGCGGTGCTCGCCCGCCATCACCGCTTCGGTCGCCGCGACCGCGCCGCCGACGCCGCGCATCACCGCTTCCCAGGTGCCCGGCGACATCGAGGTGTCGCCGTCGATATAGACGAGCCCGCTGGACGGCGCGATGTGGCGCAGCTCGGTGACGTAGTGCTCGTTGTGGCAGAGCGTGACGAGATCGAGATCGCCCTCCGGCGCCTGGTCGCGGACCAGGAACTGGAAGCGCTCGTGCGACAGCGCTTCCTCCACTGCGCGCAAGCGGTCCGGCCTTTCGGGATGTCCCGGCGGCGTGACGTGGTCGAGGCAGGCCTTGTGGGAGAGGAGAAGCGTGCTCATCAGGTCGGGCTCACTGGGAACGGGCTCTTGACGTCGCTTGGCGCATCCGGCGCCAAAACGCAATGCAAAACGCAATCTATGCGCTCCACCGGGAATGGCAAACGGTTGTCCCGTTCCGGCCCGTTTGATCCGGATCAATTCACGCGCAGGATGCGGCTCAGCGGCAACGGGCCGATCGGCCCGTGCGCCTGGAAAAACGCGAACAACGCGTCGGCGTCGTACCCGCCATATTGCGGCGCCGTGCCCTGTCTGGCGACCGTGAAGCCGTCGCCGCCGACGGCGAGGTAATCGTTGAGGGTGACGCGGTAGCCGCTTCCGGGCTCGATCGGCCTGCCGTTGAGCGTCATCCTCTCGGCCATCACGCGTTCGCCGAACGGCTTCGACGCATCCCAGGCGTAGCTGAACCCGTTCGACACCTGGAGGATTCGCGGCCGCTTCGGATCGAGCCATTGCTGCTCCAGCATCACCTTGAGCTGGTTGCCTGTCAGCGTCATGGTGACGAGGCGGTTGCGGAACGGCTGGCTCGCGAACAGCTCGCCGAAGGACACCGCTCCGTTCTCCTTCGGAACGATATCGGTGCGGATGCCGCCGGGATTGGTGAGCGCGATGACAGCGCTGCCATTCATGGCCTCCTTGGTCGCGGCGAGCTGCGCGTCCGCGATGACGTCGCCGAGCGGGCTTTCACCGGCTTCGTTCGGAATGCGCGACAGCGTCTGCGTCACCGATCCGGCCGGGCGATTGGCGATCGGCGCGGCGAGCTTGTCATAGGCCTCGATCAGCGCGGTCTGCTCCGCGTCCTTCGCCAGCGAGGCATTGGCGACGATGACGTTCTCGGCCTTGGCGGCGACGATGTCGCGCGTTGCCGGATCGAGCTTGAGATCGATCGCCGTGACCAGCGTGCCGTACTTGTCGCCGCTCGTCACCAGCCGTCCGTCGATATTGCAGACATAGGCGCGATGGGTGTGGCCGCTGACGACGACATCGACGGCGCGATCGAATTTCTTCACGATCTCGACGATCGGCCCCGAAATGCCCGGGCATTCATTGTGGTCGCCGGCAGGCTCGCCACCTTCGTGGATCAGCACGACGATCGCTTCCACCCCGCGCGCCTTCAGTTGCGGCACCAGCGCATTCACCGTTTCGGCCTCGTCGCGGAATTCGAGGCCGGCAATGCCCGAGGGCGACACGATGCCGGCGGTGCCTTTCAAGGTCAGCCCGATGAAGGCGACGGGAATGCCGTCGAACTCACGGATCTCATACGGCGGCAGCACGCTTTGACCGGTCGCCGTCTCCACGGTGGAGGCGGCGAGATAGTGAAATTTGGCGCCCGTGAAGGGATGCGGTCCCTGGCAGCCGTCGACCGGATGGCAGCCGCCGTTCTGCATCCTGAGCAGCTCGGCCTTGCCCTCGTCGAACTCGTGATTGCCGACCGAGGTGATCGCGAGCCCCATCATCGAGAGCGCTTCGACCGAAGGCTCGTCGTGGAACATCGCCGATAGGAACGGGCTCGCGCCGATCAGGTCGCCGGCGGCCACGAAGATCGTGTTCTTGTGCCCGTCGCGCAATTGCTTCACCAGCGTCGCCATGTACTCGGCGCCGCCGGCCGCCACCATGACCTTCTTGGCTCCGTCCTCGGGATCGTTGATGCGGATGCCGCCGGGCGGCGGCCGCAGATTGCCGTGGAAATCGTTGATCGCAAGGATGCGCAGCTCGACCGGCGCGGCGGTCTGGGCAGAGGCGGGCAGGGCGGCGAGCGCAAGGGCGAAAATGGTCAGGCGGAGAAGATGTCGCATGGAATAAGATTAGTCGTTGCGCGCGAAGATTTCACGAAGGTTCTCGTCGCGCCCCGGAATGACGACCGAGGATAATCGACCAGCGCTCGCCGTCACCGCTTTTTCCTGCTCGCAAACGCGTTGAACGCAGCGATAGCATCGTCCGACTTCAAGCGCTCGCCGAACAGATGGGCCTCCTGGTCGATGCGGCGGGTGAGTTGCTCCGGCGGGGCACGCAGCAGCTTGCGCGAGGTCGCGACCGCCTCGGCGGGCAGCCGGCAGATATCGCGCGCCACCTTGCGCGCCTCGACCTCGGTGTGCCCCGGCGAGACCACGGTGTTGACGAAGCCGGCGGCGTGCGCCTCCGCGGCGGTGAAGGTCCGTCCCATCACCAGCATCGCGAAGGCGCGCTGGTAACCCATCGTGTTCGGCATCAAGAGGCTGGCGGCGCCGACCGGCACCAGCCCGAGATGGATATAGGGCGCGGAGAAGGTCGCCGCGTTCGAAGCGAGCACGTAGTCGCAATGGAACAGCATCACGGTGCCCATGCCGATCGAGGCGCCGTCCACGGCCGCGATGATCGGCTTGACGTTGAGGGCGAGCGAATAGAGAAACTTGGCGCCGTCCGAAAGCGTCTCCGGGCGTGCCGTGTCGGCCTTCAGAAAATCGTCGATGTCGTCGCCGGCCGTGAACACGCCGGAGCCGCCGGTGATGATCATGCAGCGGATATCGGGGTTGTTCTGCGCGGTGTCGATCGCGCGGCTCATCTCCCGATACATGTCCTGCGTGATCGCGTTCTTCTTGCCCGGGCGGCGCAGGGTGATCACGCGCGTTCCACGCTCTTCGGCGACGATGATATTGCCATTCGGCATGATGACCCCCTGCGGTCGCCGCGACGGCTTGCCGCCGGCGAGTCTCGCAAGCATCAGCCTACATCATCTTGCAGACGTGCCAATCCGCCCGCTCGGCCTTTTCGACGACGATTCCCTTGATCCCGGCGCATGGCGCCGCCCGTCGCGGCGGTATTCCGTCCAGGGAACCATGATCGGCTGGATCGCACCGGCGCACCGCTCATGGGATCATTGCGCATTGCAACAAATGGCTACAATGTTTCATTTGAAAAACCGGTGGTTGTGGTGCACGATCGTGCCGTTCCATTTGGCCGATTGCTCGATTGATGATTGCCGCGACGAGTGTCGACGAATCCTCGCTGCATTATCGCGGCTGGCGCGTTGTGCTGGCCTGTTTCCTGATGGCCTTCTTTATGTTCGGCTTCGGCCTCTACGGCCAGGGCGTCTATCTCGCCGAGCTTCAGCGCGCCCATGGCTGGCCGGGCACGCTGGTCTCCGCGGCCAGCACCTTCTCGTTTCTGCTGACCTCCGTCCTCGTCATCTTCACCGACGATCTGCTCGCCCGTATCGGGCTGCGTTCGCTGATCCTGTGCGGCCTCTCGGCGCTCGGCGCATCGACCGTTCTGCTGGCGCTGATGCAGACGCCCTGGCAGCTCTATCTTGCCTATGCGCTGATGGCGGTCGGCTGGACCGGCATGGGCACCGTGGTGATCGCGACGGTGCTGAACTCCTGGTTCGATCGGCGCCGCGGCCTCGCGCTCAGCCTCGCCTTCAACGGCGCGACCTGCGGCGGCATCGTCCTCGTTCCGCTGTTGCTGTCGCTGACCGCCAGCATCGGCTTCCGCTCGGCGATGCTGGCGGCCACGACGGTGATGGTGCTGCTGGTGCTGCCGGTGGTCGTCGGCTTCATCGGCTGGCCGGCCGGGCTGCCGCTGGCATCGGGCGAACGCCCCGCCGGTGGCGGCACGCCCGCGCCGGCCCATTCCCGCAAGGCGCTGCTCGCCAACGCGGCGTTCTGGACCATGGTGCTGCCGATCGCGATCGCGCTGCTGGCGCAGATGGGCTTCATCGTCCACCAGGTGACATTCCTCGAACCGCTGATCGGGCGCGCCAGCGCCGGCCTTGCCGTGACCATCATGGCCGCGATGGCGGTGGTCGGGCGCCTGTCGCTCGGCCTGTTCGTCGACCGGCTCGATCCGCGGCTCGCCTGCGCGGCGTCGATGACGAGCCAGGCGGCGGCGCTGTTCGTGCTCCTGCAGAGCACGAGCCCGACGGCGCTGCTGGTGTGCTGCGCCGTCTACGGCTTCTCGATCGGCAACATGATCACGTTCCCACCTTTGATCATCCAGCGCGAGATCGGCTCTGCCGCCTTTGCCGCCGCGATGGGCCTGGGCACGTCGATCAGCGGCGTCGTCAGCGCCTTCGGCCCGGGCATCGTCGGCCTGGTCCGCAGCCTGACCGGCAACTACACGACGGCGTTTGCGATGTGTGTGGCGCTGGATCTCATCGCCGCGAGCATCGTGCTGTGGCGACCGGGGAGGCGGGCGAAGCTCGCAGCTTCATAGCCTGGATGGAGCGAAGCTCCAGGATGACCGACTGTGGGCCAACTGCGTCCCCAACATTCGGTGTCATCGCCCGACTTGATCGGGCGATCCAGTACTCCGAGACGTCCGTAGTTCACCGAGAGGCCGCGGCGTACTGGATTCCCCGCCTTCGCGGGGAATGACAGCGGGGAGGAGGGTAGACTACCCCAGCAACACCGCATCCGCCGCCGCGACCGACTCCGCGCTTTCCGTCACGGTGCGCTCCAGCCCGGCCGCCTGCACCGTGATGTTCTCGGCGAAGAAGCGGGCGAGCGAGACGTAGCGCTGTGCATCGGCAAGGCCGTCGCTCTTCGCGGCGAGCGCCTCGGACGCCAGCATGCAGCCGCCGAGCGTGGCGCCGAACTGCTGCAGATACGGCGTTGCGCCGGCAAGCGCCTCGTTCGGCGCGGACGTGACGCGCTCCAGCAGCCACTTGCTGGTGCGCGTCAGCGCGTCCAGCGCTTCGCGCAGCTTTGCGCCCGTGGTGCCGAAAGCGGGGTCGTTGGAGGCTTCGACCTGCTTGACGACGGCCGAGAGCTCGTCGAGCAGCGCCCACACCGCGGCGCCGCCATTGGCCGCGAGCTTGCGCGTGACGAGGTCGATCGCCTGGATGCCGTTGGTGCCCTCGTAGATCGCCGTGATGCGGGCGTCGCGATAGTACTGCGCGGCGCCGGTCTCCTCGATGAAGCCCATGCCGCCATGCACCTGCACGCCGAGATAGGCGACCTCGTTGCCGATATCGGTGGAATAGCCCTTGGCCATCGGCGTCAGCAGCGCCGCGCGCGCCGCCGCGTCAGCGCGGACCTTTGGATCCCTGGCGCGGGTCGAAACGTCGATTGCGACCGCGGTCGCGTAGCAGATGGTGCGCGCCGCCGCGGTCTGCGCCCGCATCCGCATCAGCATGCGCTTGACGTCGGGGTGGACGAAGATCGCGTCCGAACCGTCGCCCTTCTTGCCGACGGCGCGGCCCTGCTTGCGCTCCTGCGCGTAGGACAACGCCTGCTGATAGGCGCGATCGGCAACGCCGACGCCTTCGAGGCCGACGCCGAGGCGGGCCTGGTTCATCATCGTGAACATGCA
The DNA here is from genome assembly GCF_000011365.1 of Bradyrhizobium diazoefficiens USDA 110. Lineage (GTDB taxonomy): Bacteria > Pseudomonadota > Alphaproteobacteria > Rhizobiales > Xanthobacteraceae > Bradyrhizobium > Bradyrhizobium diazoefficiens. The sequence continues at coordinate 2,905,945 of NC_004463.1, forward strand.
GCGCATGCCCTGGTTCTCTTCGCCGATCAGGAAACCAATGGCGCCGCCATGGTCGCCCATGGTCATGGTGCAGGTCGGCGAAGCATGCATGCCGAGCTTGTGCTCGACGCCGCTCGCAAAAATGTCGTTGCGTGCGCCGAGCGAGCCGTCGGCATTGACCATGAACTTGGGAACAAGAAAGAGAGAAATCCCCTTGGTGCCGGCGGGCGCGTCCGGCAGACGCGCCAGCACGAAATGCACGATGTTGTCGGTCATGTCGTGCTCGCCATAGGTGATGAAGATCTTCGTCCCCTTGATGCGATAGGTGCCGTCGGCCTGCTTTTCGGCGCGGGTGCGCAGCGCGCCGACGTCGGAGCCGGCCTGCGGCTCGGTGAGCTGCATGGTGCCGGTCCATTCGCCCGAGACGAGCTTCTCGAGGTAGATCGCCTTCAGCTCGTCGCTGCCATGCGCATCCAGCGCCTCGATCGCCGAGGCCGTCAGCAGCGGGCACAGGCCGAAGGCGACGTTGGAGGCGCTCCAGATCTCGGTGCAGGCGGCGTTGATCGCAACGGGCAGGCCCTGGCCTCCGAACGCTTCAGGCCCGGACACCGCGTTCCAGCCGCCCTCGGTCCAGCGCTTATAGGCATCGGGCCAGCCCGGCGCAGTCGTGACTTTCCCGGCGTCGAGCTTGATGCCGTGCTCGTCGCCGACACGGTTGAGCGGCGCCAGCACGTCGGTGGCGAACTTGCCGGCTTCCTCCAGCACGGCGGCCACGATGTCGGCGTCGAAATCGCCGTAATGGCCGGCTTCCACGGCGGCCTTCAGGCCGGCGCCATGATTGAGCGACAGCAGCATGTCAGAGATTGGCGCGCGGTAGGTCATGGCTCACTCCCGTGGACAGATGTTGGCGCCGTCTTCCCATGAAACGCCGGAGGTCTCAACTGCCCGGACGCCGGCCGCCGGACGGCTCCGGCCCGGAACGGGCCTTCGTCCCGGGCGTATAATAGAGTGTGGCGCGGCCGGTCCCGGAAGCTGTGGTATTTTGCGCCTTCAGGCGGTTGAAATGCCGCGCCGCACCCTATAGACCGGCTGCGACCGAAGGGAATCTGCGGTAGCCAGTTCTTCCGCCGACCCCGGGTCGCCTGTTGGGGCGTAGCCAAGCGGTAAGGCAGCGGATTTTGATTCCGCCATTCGGAGGTTCGATCCCTCCCGCCCCAGCCAGCGCTTCCGACCAGCCTGAAATCGCGCACGAGGCCGGCCTGGCCGGGGAACTGCTGCACGGCTCTGCGACACATTGCTGCTGCACGGGGTGTCGTTCGAGATGGCTTTCCACACCTTTCGCCGGGACGCGGTTATGTCTAAGGGGAAAATCGCGATCCGAAGGTTGCAGACAGAGCGACGCAATTCGTGGCACGATATGTTGCAGCATCTGGCGGGCCTTGCGGGTAAGCAAGGTTTGCGTCGAACTCGGAGCGGTTGATGAGGTTTCGGTCCGTTCTGAAGGCCGCTCTCGGGCTCGCCCTGATCTGTCCGGCGGCAAGCGCGTTGGCCGCTGAGGCCGATGACGACAGCGACGGCGACAAGAAGCCGGCCGTGCCGACGATGTACCTCGATCTCAGAACCTATTACGCGCAAATCCCACAGGGATCCTTGGCGTTTGGCTTTGGTCATCCCTCCTTCTTCAATGCGGTGCCAACGCTCGCCGGATCGAACGGCGCTGCATTGTCGACCGGATTGCCGGCAGCAAAATCACTCAACGTCGATCTTCCGTTTACGATCGATGTCACCGATCGCGTCTCGCTCTACGCCGGCGTGTCCGGCAGTTCCACGCAGTTTGCGGGCAGCGGATGGTCTTCGTTTGACATCACCAGTTGGAATATCGGTTTCCAGGCCGACATCTACCAGCAGAATGGCGGGAATTTCCCGACCGTGACGCTGCAATCCACGATCACCCAATCCGTTCCAAACGGCCCACTGACCGCAACGTCTTTCAACAACATTCTCGAGTTCGATTATGCTCTGGACAAGGACGAGACTCGCGGCTTTCTCGTAGGCATCCAGCACACACGCGTTGATGTGGGCAGCGCAGCGGTGAGAGTTAATCCAAATACGATCGGTTATGTCGGTGGCTATTATCAATGGCCGAATAACTGGAAGTTTACGGGGCGCGTTGGGGTACAGTCGTTCGAAGGCGCCCAGCTTCTGAACCTCGCGCCGATCCAGTCGTTCACCCAGCCCATCGTGCGACTCGATCTGGACCGCATGGACGACAATGACAACCGACTGTTTGGCTTGACCGCCGAGATCATGTGGCTGCCGAAACCGGCGTACCAGCTCACGCTCAGGACGCCACTATACGCGGTGCGCAACTAGCCGAGCGGCAGAGTCTCGCTAGTCGGCTATTGCTTGAGCTGCTTGATGAGATCTTCAATCTCGCGATTGCCTGGCATCAAGCGCGAGAGTTGCTCGGCATAGCCCAAGGCAGAGGCGGAATCACCTTTTTCGCGGCTCAGCGCGAGTGCCGCAGATAGGGTGTCTCGATCATCCGGATGCGCTTGCAAGTTGGTACTTAGAACGGCAAGGGCGCGGACATTGTTCTGGTGCGATCGTTGACCTGCATCAAAATGTCGTGCTCTTCCACAACATATCCTGCCAACCTAGCGGTCGGTCTGTCAGGAAGGTTGCGATTATGAAATCCATAACACGCAGAACTTTTGCCTGCGGAATTGCTCTGCTCCCGTCTTTCCGTTCCGCGCTTGCGCGCGCACAAGCCGCGGTCAGTCCCACCGAAGCCCGCGCAATTGCCAAGGAAGCCTATGTCTACGGCTACCCAATGGTGGATAGCTATCGCATCCAGCATGCCTATTTCGTGGATGCCAAGAACCCCGAATATAAAGCGCCATGGAACGAGCTCCGTAACTTCTCTCGTGTCTTCACCCCGGAAGACAAGGCGGTGCAAACGCCCAACTCGGACACACCCTACTCTTTCCTCGGCATGGACTTGCGGGCCGAACCCATCGTGCTCACCGTTCCGGTGATCGAAGAGGAACGGTATTTCAGCATTCAGCTCATTGACGCCTATACTTTCAACTTCGACTACATCGGGAGTCGTAGCACCGGCAACAATGGCGGTAGCTTCCTCATCGCCGGACCTAATTGGCAAGGCTCAACCCCGAAGGGGGTGACGAAGGTTTTACGCGCCGAGACCGAATTTGCGCTGGCTGCGTACCGCACGCAACTTTTCAACCCTGGCGACATCGACAACGTGAAGAAGGTGCAGGCCGGCTACAAGGTGCAGACGCTTTCGGCTTTCCTTGGCGCGCCGGCGCCGAAGGCCGCCTCCGCGAGCGATTTCATCAAACCGCTTACGTCCGACACCGAAAAGACCTCGCTTGAGTTTTTCAACATCGTCAACTTCCTCCTACAGTTCTGCCCCACGAACCCCTCCGAGAAGGAACTGATGGCGCGGTTCGCCAAGATTGGCGTTGGGGCTGGCAAGAACTTCAACGCAAGCAATCTCACGCCTGAACTGAAAACTGCCATTGAGCAGGGTATGGCTGATGCTTGGCAGGCATTGGCCCAACTGCAAAAGCGAATGGATGCTGGGGAAGTAACCAGCGCCGACACCTTCGGCAGCCGAGCATATTTGAAGAACAACTACCTTTACCGCATGGCGGCTGCCGTGGTGGGCATTTACGGTAACTCCAAGCAAGAAGCGATGTATCCGCTGTATCTCGTAGATGCGGACGGTCAGAAATTCGATGGGGCAAACCGTTACACGGTGCGCTTTGCACCGGGCCAGTTGCCGCCGGTAAATGCCTTCTGGTCACTTACGATGTACGAACTGCCGTCGAGCCTGCTCTCGGCCAATCCAATTAACCGCTACTTGCTCAACTCGCCGATGCTGTCACAGTTCAAGCGCGATGCGGACGGCGGAATTACCTTCTACATCCAAAACGAGGCTCCGGCAGCAGACAGGCAACCCAACTGGCTGCCCGCACCCAAGGGTGGCTTCTTTGTCGTTATGCGTCTCTACTGGCCGAAAGCTGAGGCGCTCGAAGGGAAGTGGAAACAGCCGCCGATGCAGCGAGCAGTTTAGTTTTCGTTCCTGCCGCCGAGGCATTGCAACGTCTGTTATTGGGCCCTTCCGCGACTTCCGGCGACGTCGAAAACGCCCTGGTTATGAGTACACGGCTTAGCCGAGCCGCTGATCCTCATCGCCAGCCTCTATTGCTTGAGCTGCTTGATCAGATCTTCAATCTCGCGATTGCCGGGCATCAAGCGTGAGAGTTGCTCAGCGTAGCCCAAGGCAGATGCGGAATCCCCTTTTTCGCGGCTCAGCGCGAGGGCCGCAGAAACTGATTCACGATCGTTGGGATGCACTTGCAAGCTGGTCCGTAGAACGGCAAGGGCGTCATCGCGGCGGCCAGAGGAGTGTAGCCCCACGGCATAGACGTAAGCATAGCGCGGTTGACCGGGGTCCAGCTCCGCTGCTTGACGCAATTCACCGAGCGCCTCATCGGCGCGCTTTTCCCGCACGAGCACGAGGCCGAGCGCGTGGTGAAGTGAGGCATTTTGCCCGGACTTGGTCAGGGTCTCGCGAAGAATGCGTTCGCCATCGCTGTCGCGCCCAAGCTGCCGGTAGAGATCGGAAAGATTGATGGCGGCAGGCGGGAACGATGGATCAAGCCTGAGGGCCGCCCGATATTCGGCCTCGGCTTCGGCGGCACCGGCCTGTCTTGCAAGGAAGTTGCCGAGCGCAGCCCGGGCGTCCGGGCGATCCGCATTCAATTTCTGCGCCGCCACGAATTCGGCGGCGGCTTGCGTGAACTTGTTGCGATCGGCGGCCGGCTGGCGCGATGGCGGAACGGAGGCAAGAAGCTCGGCGGCGCGGATGCGCACGCCGCGCACCGGATCGGTCAATTGCGCAGATGCGAGCGTCCAGAGCTGGTCGGCCGGAATGCCCTCCAGCGCATCGAGCGCGCCCAATCTCACGAGTGGATCGGGATCGGAGAGAGCGCGACGGATCAGATCGGCGTCGGGAGCGGGCAACTCGGCCAGCGCGCCGGCGCGGACTATCCCGGGAGCGTCATTCGCGACAACGGCCGAAAGGAGAGCCTGCGCGTCGGCCGCTTCGCTCCATGCCGCATGAAATGCCCGCGCATAGGCCTGAAAACCCAGGCGCTGCGGACCGAACCAGGTTTCGACCTGTCGCGCCGCCCATGCGGCCGGCTTGTCGCGGTGGCAGTCGTTGCAGGCATTCGGTGTGCCAAGCTGCACGGAGAGATCGGGGCGGGGGATGCGGAAGCCGTGGTCGTGGCGGCGATCGACAACCATGTAGCGACGTTCCGGCATGTGGCAGGAGGCGCAACCTGGCGGCGGCGATACATTGGCATGCTGCCGGTGGGCGGCAGCTTCATACTTGGCCGGCGCATGGCATTGCGCACAGACGCCATCGCCGGGTGCTTTGAGTGCCGCACTGTGCGGATCATGGCAATCGCTGCAGGTGACGCCCTTGGCGAACATCTTGCTCTGCTTGAACGAGGCGTAGTTGTAGGTCTCCTCGTCGTCGCGCATCTGGCCGTCGGCATGGAAGCTTTGCCGGTCGAGCAGCGACACCCGATGGGTTTCCGACAGGGACTTGCCCGGCCTCCAGTCTTCGGAGAACTGTCCGCGTCGCGCGTGGCAGCGCCCGCAGACCTCGACTTCCTTGCGCAGCGTTGCCGGAGGCGCGCTGCGCTTCGGAGTCATGGTTTCGGCATCGGCTGACCAGGTGATGCCCGAGCGTTCGTCGAATCGGACAAGCAGGCCATTGTCCGGGCCGCGCGCTGCAGGCTTCTGCTGCGCCCATGACACATGTCGCGAGCCTGCGCCGTGACAGGCCTCGCAGCCGACGCTGATCTCGGAGAAGCTGGTCGCGAACCGGTCCCTCGCGGCGTCGTAATTCTTGTGCACGTTCGTCGAGTGGCACTCGGCGCACATGAAATTCCAGTTCTGATTGAGCCTGGTCCAGTGCAGGGGATCGCTGCTGGTGACGGCAGCATCCGGATAGAGATGGAACCAGCGCTGCCCGCCCTGATCTTTGGGGCGCGTGTCCCATGCAATCGACAGAGCCTGGATGCGCCCATCGGGGAATTCGATCAGATATTGCTGCAGGGGATCGACCCCGAAGGCGTATTTCACCTCGAACGTCGCAAGCTTGCCGTCCGGCCCGTCTGTCTCGATCAGAAATTTCCGGTCCTTGCGGAAGAAGCGCGAGCGTGTGCCGGCATATTCGAACGCGGCGTCGTTGAAGTCGCCGCGGACCGACGTGTCGGTCGCGTGATCCATGGCGTGGCGATGTTGCGAGCTTTGCCACAGCCGCGTCTCCGCCTGGTGGCAGCCGCTGCACGCCTGACTGCCGACAAAGCTCAGTTCTGCCTCGCGGGTCGGCGGAGACGAGATTTCGGACGTCTTGAACCAGGAAAGCCCGCTTGCGAGCAGAAAAAACAGCGCACCCGACCCGATTGCCAGCAGCGCGGCAGTTCGCAGGCGGAATGTCGGCGCGGGGCGTTGAGCAGGAGCCGAACGACCTTGTTCAGGCCGGGCCTTCGTGGGGGCCTGCTGACGCCTGCGGCTCTTTCGAGAACCCTTCGTCACGTCCGATCACCCATCGCGTGCTGCGCAGGAAGATTTACATGCGAAGGTCGTTGTCGTGAAGGGCAATTCGGGTTTCGCGAGCGAGGTCGATGAGCGAGGCGCAGAACATCAGGAGCGCGGCCATGAACAGCATCGCAACGCCATATTCGTGGGCCACGTTGAACAGCGCACTGATGAAGGCAACGATGATGATGAGGGCGGTGAGGATCGCAGAGAGGATGGAGCAGAACAGCGACCTGTTCAAGAGCGACGCCCGGTGCCGCAGCCGGGGAATATCCGTCTTGAGGTAAGCCTTTGAGGCATCACCATCGGTGATGCCGTGAAGAAATTGGGCCCGGTCGACCACCCGGTTGATACGGGAAACGAGGACCGAGATGAAGGACGCGACGGCTCCCAGCAGGAAAGCCGGAGCCGCCACGTTGCCGATGATCCGTGCCAGCTGGTCGATCGAAGGCGTTACCGGTATTAACTGAACCACGTTCTCCATCTTCGCTCGATCCTCCAGCTTCCTCAGGTGTCGCGAATGCGCCGGATGGACGAGATCTTGAGCGTGTCGTCCTTCAGCGCAGTCTTGGTCTGGCAGATCCGAACGCTGAGATTGAAGGACAGGTTTGGCGGGCAGGCAGCGCGGCACCTACTGCGGTTGCGATGAAATCGCGGCGACGAAGGGCAATCGCTCCCGGTTCGGGAGCGCCGTCGAGCTTCGACACGTCGGTGCCGCCCTGCCATACGCTGGACAGCAGCCATCACTCCATGCACTTCCGGACGAACTGCACGCGTTCCACAAGCCCAAGGCCTTTCGCCTGCTTGCGGCAGCCTTCCAGTTTGTCGATGCGCAGCTCGACCTTCTGAGCCAAATTGAGTCCGATGTCGCCCGAAACCTGTGGCGCGGTGCCACCGGTCGGGGCCGTCTCGGCATCGGCGGACGGACCGTCTCCGGCGGCCCGCGCCGCAGCCTGCAGGCGCTTGATGTCTTCGGGCGACAGCTTTGGCCGGTCGATGTTCAGCGTGATCTTGTTCAGCTTGCCGGTGAAGGTGAACGGCGTGCTGTAGTCGTTATCGTCGACCGGCGTGCCGGTATCGGAACCGATGTCGAGCGATTCGTCGAACTGCAGGATGAAGGGAAGCGTATGCTCCATCTTTTGGGTTGCGACCTCGGTGCCGTCAACCTTCAGCACCCCGGTGCCGCCCTTGCCGACGCCGCTGTAATCGCCGAACGCCATCGTCGCCGGACCGAGTCCATCATACCTGAAATCGAATTCAAGTATGTGCTTGCCGGGCGTGAGGTCCGGTCCTTCCCAGCGCACGCGCTTGAGATCGACCAAATTCCAGGTGAACACCGGCTTGTTCTTCAACACGTAGAAGCCGTAACCAGCGAACCGGCCGCCTTGGGTGATCAGCATGCCGTCGCTGCCGCCCTGAGGTATCTCGATCTCGGCCTTGAAGTTGTAGGATGTATTGAGGATGCTCGGCGCGTCGCCGTTCGGGGTGCCGGTGATCGGCCTTGTCCAGACGAACTGCGAGCGGCCTGCGCTCAGACTCGGCCGCGGCGCGAGGGCTCTGGCGACCAGCGTCGAATCGAGCGGGAACACCTGATACTTCGTTGCCTCCTTGATGAACAATTCCTGCAGTTCCTTGAGCTTCGCCGGATTCTTGGCGGCGAGATCGTCGGACTGGGTCCAGTCATTGCGCAGGTCGTAAAGCTCCCATTGGAAGTTGGCCGGATCGACGGTCTTCGCGACTGTCACCCAGGGCGGCCGTATCACCGTGGTGCTGGCGATCCAGCCGTCGTCGTAAATGGCTCGATCTGCCATCATCTCGAAATATTGCGTCTTGTGCGTCGTGGGCGCATTCGCGTTGGTCTTGTCGAAGGTGTACATCATGCTGACACCCTCGATCGGGCTCTGCTTGATGCCATCCACCATGTCGGGCTGCTTGATCTTCGCCGCTTCGAGAATGGTCGGAACAATGTCGATGACGTGGTGGAACTGGTTACGAATCCCGCCCTTATCCGTGATCACCTTCGGCCATGAGATCGCCATGCCCTGGCGGGTCCCACCGAAGTGCGACACGATCTGCTTGGTCCAGGAGAATGGCGTATCGAACGCCCAGGCCCAGCCAATCGACATGTGGTTGTAGGTACGGTCAGTGCCCCAGACGTCGTAGAAATACTTTAGCTGGTCCTCGACCGATGGATTGGCGCCATTGAACATCGCCATTTCGTTCGGAGTGCCGTTGGGCTGACCCTCGGCGCTGGTGCCATTGTCGCCCTCGATGTATATGATCAACGTGTTGTCGAGCTTGCCCATGTCCTCGACTGCCTGGATCACGCGACCGATCTCGTTGTCGGCGTAGGCGGCATAGGCGGCGAACACATCGGCCTGGCGGACGAACAGCTTCTTTTCGTCGGCGCTAAGCTGATCCCATTCCTTGATCAGATCCTTCGGCCACGGAGTCAGCTTGGCGTTCTGCGGGATCACGCCGAGCTTCTTCTGGTTGGCGAAGATGGTCTCTCGCAGCTTGTTCCAGCCATCGTCGAACAGATGCATGGCGCTGATCTTGTCGACCCATTCCTTGGTCGGGTGATGCGGCGCGTGGGTCGCGCCCGGCGCAAATTTGATGAGGAACGGCTGATCGGGCGATAGCGCGTTCATCCGGTTCATGTAGTCGATGGCTTCGTCCGCCATCGCTGTCATCAGATTCCAGCCCGGCTTGTCGACAAAGGGATAGATCGGCGTGGTGTTGCGGACCAGCGTGCCCGACTGCCACTGGCTCGTGTCGCCGCCCATGAATCCGTAGAAATACTCAAAGCCCATGCCGGTCGGCCATTGATCGAACGGTCCGGCCTGGCTCGCCTGATATTCCGGTGTGTTATGGTTCTTGCCGAACCACGCGGTGTGGTAGCCGTTGTCGGTGAGGATGCGGCCGATCGTGGCCTTATCTTTGGTGATGATGCTGTCGTATCCGGGAAAGCCTGTGGCTTGCTCTGCGACCACCCCGAAGCCGGCCGAATGATGATTGCGCCCGGTGATCAGCGCGGCGCGGGTTGGCGAGCACAGTGCGGTCGAATGGAAATTGGTATAGCGCAGACCGTTCGCGGCGATGCGGTCGAGCGCCGGAGTCGGGATGACCCCGCCGAACGTGCTCGGTACGCCATACCCGGCATCATCTGTAATGATCAAAAGGACGTTCGGTGCGTTCTTGGGTGGCACGATACGCGCCGGCCAGTACGGCTTCGAATTCGTTGCCCCCTGTTCGATCTTGCCCCCAAACTTCTGCGGCGGCGGTGGAAGCTGGTCGCCGGGAATGGTGATGGTCGCAGCCGGGGAGCCCGGAGGTGGCGTGGTTGGCTGCGCTTGCTGTGCAAACGCCGGGGATATCGCCGATGCCAAAAATAGTACGGAAACAATCGCACGAAAATTCATTGCAAGCCCTCCTGAGAGGCGCTCAAACGCGCGGATGCTGTCATTCTTCAGGATCATGCAGAGAGTGACGTTGATGCAGATCAATCCACGGCATCCTCAAGATCGGTTTCAGCCGCTATATCGAGAAGTCTTCTGCGCTCTCGCGATCTCTCTTGGCTAACCAGGCGTGACCGAGGAAGATCACAAGGATCGCGTGGAGCGCGATCGCCGGCCATAAGAGGATGCCAGTTAACTGGTGGCCGATCGCGAGGTAAAGGAGGTAGATTGCTGCCAGGACGTTGTAGGTCATCAGCGCGCGAACGGATGATGGCAGTGGGCCCACCGCGCCAGAAGGGCAGGTGGCGAGTGTCAGTCCGAGCAGAGCGATAGCCGTCAGCCGGCCGAGCGCGCTGCCGGCATCCGAAAATTCACTGCCGAATACCAGCCGGGCGAACCATGACGGTCGAGCGAACAGGACGAGACCGGTCGCCGCGGCCTCGATGGCCGCGGCGAGAACGGTCCATCTTGCGATCTCCATGCCTTTCAACATACCGATCTCTGCTGACGCCCGAACTCATCCCACGCGTCTGACTGGTGGAATCTTGTAGGTGCCATCGAGCAACGGCTTGCTCGGCTGGTACGCGCGGATGGTCAAGTTGAACGGAAGACTCGGCGGACAGGGCAGCCAGTTTGCTTCCTTGTCGGCGCCAGGTGTCATGGCCTGGATGTAGATATCCAGCGAGCCGTCCGCGTTGTACTTGAGTGGCATTCCGGAAAGAATCCCGTAGCGGTCAATTGAGTTCCGTACGTAAAAATTCTCGCGATAGGGCGAGACGGACCAGACGCCGCTGGCCGAGGGCGGAAAGTCATCCTTGCCGAAATGCAGAACGTACCTGGCGGCACCATCCAGAACATTGCCATCGCCGTCCACGAATGCACTGGGATACACGGCATCATCGGAGGTCAACGCACCAAGTCCGAGCCAGGCGATCAGGGCGCGGGTGTTGTAGTCGGTGCCATATCTCCCGATATTCAGCATGTTGATCCAGCCGTTCACAGACGGCGCTTCGTAAGGTCCCTCCTGAAACTTCAGCCATACCTCGCCCGGTGCGCCATTCAGGCCCTTGATGATGGCGCGATCCAGCTTGCTGGTGTCGAACTCCTTGCCAGGTTCGATGCCGATCTTCTTGAGTTTCTCGAGCATCTTGGTGTCGGCCGGATAGGGCGGGTTGTCCTTCAACAGCGTCGCCAGACGCTTGAAAAACATCTCCCCCGTCATCAATCGCACCTGATCGTACGGAGTTGTGGTGAGGTCCACGGCAGGATCGATCGGAACGTCGCTGGGCGGCATATACGGCTTGCCCCATGCGCTGAGCGGCGTGATTAGAAGCTGATCCTGCAGGGCATGGATTTCCGGAAAGTCCTGCGGGCCCGCGGCCGACATCTGCACGAGCAACCATGCAAAGCGCGTCGGGCATCGGTAGACGTCCTTGATGTCCGACGGCGCGGTGCCGTTCCACTTGGGCCCGGCGACGAGGAACTTGCCTGCGCCCGTGCCGGTGGTGCGGCTGCCGATCGAGCCAAAATCGTCGGTCCACATATTCATCAACTGCAGGACGATGTAACGCCCCTTCGTGTCGGGGTGCGAGGCAACAAGCGGCTCCTTGTCGAGATCAAGAACGGCGAACGACCACACCGAGTTGACGCTGATCCGCACGACATCCTTGAAATCCGGGCTGACGTAGCCCTTCATCCGACCGAATTGGTTGATGGGTGCCTTGTATTCTCCCGACTTTGATGTCGCCGTGATCACGCCATTTGTCACGTCCATCATGACCAGCGGGAAGCCATAGACGTAGCACTCCATACCAAGCAGGTACGCGATCTCCTCTTTCACATCATCTTTCAGGTCCTTAAGGTCTCCCAGCTCTCCCTTCAGAAATTGGCCTAGTTCTTCCGCTCGAGTCTGCGCGGTGCTCGATCCTGGCAGCGTGGCGGCCGCGCCCAGCGCCAGAGCGCCCAGACCCAGATCACGGCGGTGGATCCTGAACGAATTCATCCACTGATTGGCGATGTTCATGGCGATCTCCTGTGCCTTGAGTTCAATCGCGGGTTCAATGCAGTGCTAGTTCTTGCCTGTCGTTTGTGACTTCGGCTCAGGTTCGAGCTTGAAGGTCAGTTTGTTGATCTTGCCGGTGAACTTGAACGGAGTGTCGTAGCGATACTCCACGAGGGCCACTCCCGTGCGGGTGTCTTGGCCGACATCGAAGGTCTCATCCTCGGGGAAAGTGACAGGTATGGTGTGCTCCAGGGAATTCCTGGCTACTTCCTTGCCATCCACCGAGAGCACGCCCGTGCCACCTTTGCCCAGGCCCGGTTCATCGGGCTTGAAGTCGAAGGCGATGGTGTGCTTGCCGGCGCTCAGCTCGGGTCCCTCCCACGTCGTGCGCTTGAGGTCGAGCAGGTTATAGAGGAACACCACCTTGCCTCGGCCGACGCCAAACTCGCCTTTGCTCAGGAACAGGCCGTAGCCTCCGAAGCGGCCGCCATGGGTGACGATCATCCCCTCAGCTCCGCCTTCGGGAATGTCCACTTCAGCGGTGATGCTGTAGCTCTTGTTCAGGATGTCGGGCGCCGCACTGGCGGGTGTGCCGATCAGTTCGCCCGAATACGTGAAGACCGTTCGTCCGGCCGTGAGACTCGGGCGCGGCGTGTTCCAGCGCGCCAGCGTCGAGTTGTCGAGCGGCAGCACGTTGTACTTCTTCGCCTCGGCGTAGAAGAGATCCTTCATCTGCTTGAGCTTGTCGGGCATCTTCGCCGCGAGATCGTTGAACTGCGTGGGATCTTCCTGAACGTTGTAGAGCTCCCAATTGTAGCCGGTGATCACGTCCGGCGGCGTCTTGGTGCTCAGCTCCCAGGGGAGCGTCGCAGGCGTCGTGGCCGCCACCCACCCGTCCTGATAGATGGCGCGATTGCCGAGCATCTCGAAATATTGCGTGGTGTGGCGCGACGCTGTGTTGGCGTTCGCCTTGTCCCACGTGTACGTCATGCCGACGCCTTCGATGGGAATCTGCTTGATCCCGTTGATCGTGTCGGGTTGCGAAATGCCGGTCGCTTCGAGAATGGTCGGCACGATGTCAATCACGTGGTGGAACTGGCGGCGGATGCCGCCGACGTCCGTGATGTGGCCCGGCCAGGACATGACCACGCCCTGGGCCGTCCCGCCGAAGTGTGATGGCACCTGCTTCACCCACTTGAAGGGTGTATCCATCGTCCACGCCCAGCCGGCCGCGAAATGCGGGAAGGTCCGCTCCGATCCCCAGAACGGATACCAGAGCAACTGATCCTTCACCGGCACGGGAACGCCATTGAAGGTGGTGAACTCGTTCGGTGTGCCGTTGAGCATGCCTTCGGCGCTCGCACCGTTGTCGCCGCCGATGTAGATGATCAGGGTGTTGTTTAGCTCTCCCAAGTCCTCGACCGCCTGGATGACCCGTCCGATCTCATGGTCGGCGTAGGCGAGATAGGCGCCGTAGATATCTGCCTGCTTGATGAAGAGCTTCTTTTCGTCCCAGCTCAGCGAGTCCCACTCCGGCAGGTCCTTCGGCCACGGGGTGAGCTTGGCGTTCTCGGGCATGATGCCGAGCCGCTTCTGGTTGGCGAAGATTGTCTCGCGCACCTTGTTCCAGCCCTCGTCGAACAGGTGCATGTCGCTGATCTTCTTGACCCACTCGGGCGTGGGGTGATGCGGCGCATGTGTGGCGCCCGGCACGTAATAGACGAAGAACGGCTTGTCCGGCGCGACCTCCTTGAGCTGCTTCATGTGCTGAATGGCCTCGTCGGCCATCGCAGTTTCCAGATTCCAGCCGGGATTGCCCTGGAAGGGATAGATCGCCGTCGTGTTGCGGAAGAGATTCGGCTGCCACTGGCTCGCATCGCCGCCGACGAAGCCGTAGAAATAATCGAAGCCCATTCCGTTCGGCCATTGGTCGAACGGCCCGGCCTGGCTCGACTGATAGGACGGCGTGTTGTGATCCTTGCCGAACCACGAAGTCGCGTAGCCGTTCGCCTTCAGAATGGTGCCGATCGTGCCTTTCTCGATCGGGATGATCGAGTCGTAACCCGGGAAACCCGTTGCGATTTCGCCGACCACCCCATAGCCGACCGAGTGATGGTTGCGTCCGGTGATCAACGCTGCGCGGGTCGGCGAGCATAGCGACGTCGAATGGAAGTTCGTGTAGCGCAAGCCGGCCTTTGCGATCCGGTCCATGCTGGGCGTCGGGATGATGCCGCCGAAGGTGCTCGGTGCGCCAAAACCCTGGTCATCCGTCATGATCACTAGCACGTTCGGCGCGCCCTTGGGCGGCACGACGCGCGGCGGCCACCATGGCGTCGACTCGGATGCCTTGTCCTTGATGACCCCACCGAACTTCGGATCGGGAGGCGGGAGCTGGTTGCCGGGAATGGTGATGGTCGCGGCCGGGGAGCCCGGAGGCGGCGTGGTCGGTTGCGCTTGCTGCGCAAATGCAGGGGCGGATATCGCCGATGTCAAAAATAGTATGGAAACAATCGCACGAAAATTCATTGCATGCCCTCCTGAGAGGTGCGCAAAACGCGCGGATGTTGTCATCCTTCAGGATCATGCAGAGAGTGACGTTGATGCAGATCAACCCACCGGGGGCGACGCCGAGGGGCAGCGTCGGTCGCCCGGCTATCCTAACCAGCAGGGCACGCTCATCTTTTGTATGGGTTTACCGGTGCCACGCGGGTCAAGCATCTGCAACACGCCAGCACATTGGAGAGCAGAACGCGCTCACACTCGCCATCGTGTACCGGACGGCCGAACGACGGAGCTTGAGCGAAATCAACGGGACGAAATTTCAGGGTCGCACACTTCCAAGGGCAAGCTTTCTTGACCTTCACCCCCGGATCGACAGCGACCCGCTATGCGCGTCCACAAGCTCAATCATCCCGTCGCCGGTGCCGTGCTCGCGATCACCTTGGTTGCAGCAATTTCGTTGGCGTCCTGGCAGAAGCTTCCTGCGAAGCACCGGCTTGCAGTCAAGAGCGATCGTCTCGAGCAAATCGATCCTCGTGACCTGGGGCTCGGTTGTGCGCAAGCCGTGTGGCCCTATGGATGTGCTTGGCAACTGCCTCCGGAAAGACGAGAGACGAAAAGGCACGTCCCAAAACGGCGGCAGGGATTGCTTTGGTTTTTCTCATGATCAGGCGCGAGGTTTTCACCGCAGCGGCTCGACCTTTGCAGCCATGTCGGGCGCACGGCTGACCCTGTAGGTCGCGTTGCCACACTTCAGCACCCACACGGCGTGGTCGGGCTTTGATCGTTGTCGATCCCTGACTGCACCGAGTGGCTTGTCACAGGCAAAGCCTTGCATGCGTATCTGCGCCGCGAGCATGCTCTGCGGCGTTTCCTGAGCGGTTTGGGCGGGCCCTGTCGTCAGTCCCATCGTGCTTGCCAGCACCAGTACACCAAGCGTCCTGTAAACGTTACCCTCCTGCTGTGACCGGGGACCTGCCTTCGCGAGCTTTGGCATGAATCATGTGGCCGGAACCTTCCGTTCGCCAACGAGCCTACTGCTTGTCTCGCATTGTCTTCGCGACCGTCTCCTTTTCTGCGGGCGACATCTCGTTCGGCCCGAGCTTCACGGTCAGCTTGTTGAGCTTGCCGGTGAAGCGGAATGGCACCTGGTAGTCCTGGTCATCCACCGACGTGCCGGTGTCGAGGCCGACGTTGAAGGTCTCATCCCACATCAGGGTTATGGGAAGACTGCGCGGCATCGGATGGCTGTCCACCACCTTGCCGTCCACCTTCAAGGTGCCGGTGCCGCCCTTGCCCAGGCCCGGTCCGTCATATTTCCAGTCGAACTCCAGCGTGTGCTTGCCCGGAGCGAGCGTCTCCTTGGCCTGCCACTTGACGCGCTCCAGGGCGACCAGATTCCAGGTAAACACCGGCCGGCCCTTCAGCAGGTAGAAGCCGTAGCCGGCGAACCGGCCGCCGTCGGTCATCAGCATGCCGTCGCCGCCGCCTTGGGGAACGTCGACCTCGGCGGTGACCGTGTACGACCGGTTCAGCAGGCTCGGCGCGGAGCCTGTTTCCGGGAACGGCACGTTGCTCAGCTCACCCGAATAGGTGAATTGGGTCCGGCCCGGAGCGTAGCTCGGCTTGTGCGAAATGAACCTGGTCAAACGCGTGTCGTCGAGCGGGAACACCTGGTACTTCGCAGCTTCCATGGTGAACAATTGCTGCATGTCGCGCAGCTTGTCCGGCATCTTGGCGGCGAGGTCGTTCGACTGCGTCCAGTCTTCGTTGATATTGTAGAGCTCCCAACGGTAGGCGTTCATGACGTCCGAGGGCGGCTCCGCCAAACTGAGGTCCCAAGGCGGGCTCAGCGGAGGCGTCGAGGCCATCCAGCCATCCTGATAAACGGCCCGCTTGCCGAACATTTCGAAGTACTGCGTCGTCCTCCGGCTGGGCGCGCTGCCACCTTCCCAGGTGTAGGCCATGCTCACGCCTTCGATCGGCTTCTGAGCGATGCCGTTGACCGTCACCGGCTCGGGGACGCCAACCGCCTCGAGGATTGTCGGCACGACGTCGATTACATGGTGGAATTGGTGACGGATGCCGCCAGCGTCCTTGATCCGCGCCGGCCAGGCCATGGCCATGCCGTTGCGGGTGCCGCCGAAATACGACGCGATCTGCTTGGTCCATTTGAAGGGCGTATCCCAGGCCCACGCCCAGCCCACCGCGTAGTGGGGGTAGGTCTGGTCGGAGCCCCAGGCGTCATAGAACTTCATGTTCATTTCGACCGTCGGGTGCACGGCGTTGGCAACCGCGAACTCGTTGTAAAGACCATGGAGCGTGCCCTCCGGGCTCGCGCCGTTGTCACCGCTGACGTAGATGACGAGCGTGTTGTCGAGCTTGCCGGTGTCCGCGATGGCCTGGATGACACGACCAATCTCGTAGTCGGTGTAAGCTAGATACGCAGCATAGACGTCGGCTTGCCGGGTGTAGAGCTTCTTCGCCTCGGGCGAAAGCGTATCCCACTTCGGGATGCTGTCCGGCCAGGCCGTTAGCTGCGCGTTCTGCGGAATCACACCCAGTCGTTTCTGGTTAGCGAAGATCTGTTCACGCAGGTCGTTCCAACCCTTGTCGAACAGATGCAAATCGCTGATCTTCTTGATCCACTCGGGCGTCGGATGGTGCGGCGAGTGCGTGCCGCCGGGCGCGTAGTAGATCATGAAGGGACGGTCGGGCTGGACGTCGTTCAGCATCTTGATGCGCCCGATCGCCTCATCGGCCATCGCGGTGATCAGATTCCAGCCGGGATTTCCCTGGAAGGGTTGGATCGGAGTGGTGTTGCGGAAGAGATTGTTCGGCTGCCATTGGCTCGTGTCATCGCCTGGGAAGCCGTAAAAGTAGTCGAAGCCCTTGATGGGTCCGGTCGGCCAGTTGTGGAAGGGGCCAGCCTGGCTCGCCTCCCACTGCGGCAGGTTGTGGTCCTTGCCGTACCACGAGGTGTCGTAGCCGTGCTGCCGAAGGATCTCGCCGATGGCGACGGCATCGCGCGGGATGATGCTGTTGTAGCCGGGGTAGCCGGTCGCCTGATCGACGACGACGCCAGTGCCCACGGAGTGATGGTTGCGGCCGGTGAGGAGTGCAGCGCGCGTTGGCGAGCACAGCGCCACGGTGTGGAACGCCGTGTAGCGCAGACCCGTTTGGGCGATACGGTCCAGCGCCGGCGTCGGGATCACGCCGCCGAACGTGCTTGGCGCGCTAAAGCCGACATCGTCCGTCATGATCAGAAGCACATTGGGCGCGCCCTTTGGCGGGACAATGCGCGCCGGCCAGTACGGCTTCGATTGCACGGCGTTGGGATTGATCTCGCCCCTGAACGGCTGCGGCGGATTTGGCAGGTACCTGCCGTCGATCGTGGTCGTCGCCCCGGGCGAACCGGGAGTGCCAGTGGTTTGCTGGGCGTTGGCGTTGAGGGCTGTCAACGGCATCAGCAAGAGAGCAGCGAGCAGAAAGCGCGAACTAATTCGGCGATGCAGGTTCGAGGCGCTCATCATTGGCTAACTCCCGAAAACCGAACTGATCTGACTTGGCTGGAAGCCGAAATCTTCTCTCCTGGTCGGCGGTACGTAGCCCCTACGTGAACCTCGGGGCAGTTTCCGTCTTAATCTGATCAAGACGGATCGCGCGCGAGCGGTGCTTTGAGCAGCTCGTGGCGTTATGTTTGCGGTGCAAATGCTGGAGGCGTGACGGTGAAGGCAGCGATCAGCGCAATAAGTATCTTGCGAGTATCCATTGCAATATACTCCGAACACGCGCGAATACTCTACTTCGGATCGCATCCGGCTGTCGAGCGCTGATCCAACTCGATGACACCCGAACGATGCCGGAGACATGAGCGACACAAACGGCTGAGGTTTGCTCGCTTATCATCCCGCACGAGTGCGTGACGAATGTCACAGCGACTTAACCAAGAGCGTTCGATGTGGCCGCCGCCTCTGGCAGGGGCACTATCTTGCAGTCTTCTTGCTACACACGGGCGCTGCTTGCCTAGATATGGATACCTCCGGTCAACGATGCTGTCGGTAATCCTACGGGCCAGCGGCGATGCTGAGTGCCTTTAGCGCAACATGTTGAGCCGAATCTGACGAAGTCGTTACCTTGGAACGAGACATTGAATCGCCGATCGATACACTGTCATTCGTCGGCGGGAGGACGAGCGGATGAAGCGGTACCTATCCGAACCAAAGTCTCATTGTCGGCTTATTCGCGCAACGATCGGTCTGGCTGTGGCATTGGCCGGAGTCTCGTCCGACCCAGCATATGCCGACGAGGATGGCGTTTCATACTGGCTTCCGGGGCGCTTCAGCAGCCTCGCGGCAGTCCCTGCGGTCCCCGGCTGGTCGATGGCCGAGGTCTATTATCACACCAGCGTGTCGGCCTTCGGTAACGCAGCCGCGGCAAGAGAAATCCGCGTCGGCCGGATCCCCGCTAACGTCAATGTCGATTTGAATCTGCGTTTAAACGCGCAGGCGGACCTTGTCCTGCTCAACCCGACCTACACGTTCGCGACGCCGGTACTTGGCGGACAATTGGCAATCGGCATCACCGGCTTGTTTGGCCGATCCGCCGCAACCCTCGACGGAACGCTGACAACAGCGGTCGGGCCCTTTGTGACGACCCGCACGGGGACCCTCTCTGATTCAATCACCTCGGTGGGCGATCTGTATCCGCAAGCAACGCTGAAGTGGAACGCCGGCGTCCACAATTTCATGACCTATTTGACCGGCGACATTCCTGTTGGCGCCTACTCTCCAACCCGTCTTGCTAACCTCGGCATCGGACACGGCGCGATCGACGGCGGCGGCGGCTACACCTATTTCAATGAGAAGGCGGGGCACGAATTTTCCGCAGTCGCCGGGTTCACCTACAATTTCAAGAATCCTGACACGCAATATCGGAATGGCGTCGATTTCCACATCGATTGGGGTGCTTCGCAGTTCCTCTCGAAGCAGCTCTTCGTCGGGCTGGTCGGCTACTACTATCAACAGGTCACGGACGATTTTGGTCAGCCCCCGATCCTTGGGGGTTTTCGGTCGCGCGTGGTGGGAGTCGGTCCTCAGATCGGATACCTGTTTCCGGTCGGTGACCTGCAGGGGTATTTGAACCTGAAAGGGTACGGCGAGTTTGCCGCAGAAAATCGGCCAGCTGGCTGGAATACGTGGCTGACTTTCTCGCTGTCGCCAATGGCGCCGACCAGCACGGTCGCGCCGACGCGAAGGATCGTGACGAAGTAAACGCGGCCTACGTTCGTCATCGCGCTTCGATTCTCTCAGCGGTTCAGTGACGGGCTTTGGCGACCTGATCCCCAGTTCGCAATGCGCCGGAATGCGGGCGTCAACAACTACATGACCTAGTCGTGGGTGACATCCCTGTCGGCGCTTACCAGTCCGCGCGCCTCGCCAATATCGGGCTCGGACATGGGACGATCGATGCAGGCGGTGGCTACACCGATTTCAATCCGCAGACCGGCCATGAACTCTCTGGCGTGCTCGGCTTCACCTACAATTTCAAGAACACTGACACGCAGTATCAATGCGGCGTCGGCATGTACTTCGACTGGGGCGCCTCTCAAATCCTGACCAAGCCAATCCAGGTCGGTCTGGTGGGCTACGTCTATAAGCAGCTCGGTTGCGATAGCGGCTCCGGCGATCGCCTCGGCTGCTTCCGCTCGCAGGTCGCGAGCGTCGGCCGGCAAGTCGGGTTCATCTTTCCGGTTGGCGACATGCAGGGTTATCTGAACCTGAAGGCCTACAAGGAATTTGCCGCGGAAAACCGGCCCGACGGCTGGAATGCCTGGGTGACGTTTGTCATCTCGCCGGCAGCGCCTGCGCCGACCGCGCCACCGAAGCGGATGACTACAAAGTAGTACCCACATCGCGCTGACGATCTCTCTGGAGACCAGCGGCAACACCTGTTGCGCGCATCATCAAGGCTGACGCCCATGGGCGGTCGGCCTTTGCTTCCCATTCAAGAGCGCGAGTCGTTTGAGATGGATCAAACCGATTGATCGCGGCTCATCGATTATTGACAACGAGGAAAAAAGGGCATCCGGGCGTGTACTGCTTCGAGGAGGCAGGCCATGGCGCAACAAGTACTGGGTGGGACTGCCGAAAACCTCGGCCTTGAGGGCCGCGACGTCGGCGAAGCAAAGTCGACTTTCGATCGCTTGTTGAGAGCTTATTTCGCAAGGCTGGTCGGAGAGTTTCCGGCGCTGAGCGACGTCAGCCACGAGCCTCCCCCTGGTCGACGAAATCGCCACTCCCCCTCGAACGAGCCGCACGTAGCGCGCGACGGAGTGGCGTAGCTCTCGCGCCCTGCGCAATGCGGGAACGCCGACGTGAGCTTGATCTGGATCAAGGCCGGTCCCGTAACGTCGTGCCCCGTTATGCCCGACGTTCGCCGAGTGCCGGAGAGTTCACATGTCTCTTGCTGCATCACGTGCCCGCACCGTGTTTCGTCCGTCGCAATCGCGGGCACAGCACTCGCTCCGGCGACTATCCCCATCCGCCTTGTTACCGAACGACGGGCCGTTTGACCGGCGCGGTCGGTTTACCGCCTGCGCCCGGCCAGCAAAGGAGCGCTGATCCCATGAAGAAGACGTGCTTGCTTACCGTCCTTTGCGGGCTTGAGGTTGTCCTGGTCACGGCCGCCCTCGCCAAGGCGCCGCACGCAAAGATCGCGGCGGCCGCCGATGTTCGCCGGCCTGCTCCTCCGGCGGTTAGCTGCGGGAACGGCTTCATCTGCAGGCAAGACCTCTTCGATCGCAACAACCGGAGCAACCTGCGATCCGATTGGCCCGGTCCCCCGGCTCAACCGGGGCAATTCTAGCGCGGTGCCTCGTGGTGGCAGTTCAGGGGGGCATTTGATAGAGTTTGAAGGAGGTCAAGATGACGATGGCAGCATTATCCGCAGCGCTCCTCGGGACCCAACTGCTCGTGATGCCCGTCTCCGATCGCGTCCCCGAATTGAAGGTAGAGGCGACGTGCCAGGCGACCACAGCTGATGACAAGGCAATGGGGCTTGCCCTTTCCCAGAGCTTCGCAGACTGCATGCGCGATGAGTTGGCTGCGCAGCAACAGCTCAGCACGGTGTGGAGCGCTGCGCCAAATCCCCTTCGCGATAGCTGCGAAGGGGAAGCCTCGGCCGGCGGAAGTCCGAGCTATGTCGATCTTCTCACCTGTATCCAAATGGCGGAGTGGGTGAAGTCGCCCTCGACGGCACCGCGTTTGAGAGGAGCGAGCAAGAACCGAAATTCGCAGTGATCCGGCGCTCGCTCGCGGAGCGCAACTCGCTTTTATTGGAAGCCCATTCGACAGGGGCTCTCCTGATCATTTGAACGAAGGAGTGATTTGTATGAAACATTTTCCGATCGTTGTCGCCGTGATGACAGCTGCGCTTGCGCCGACTCCTGTGTCAGCCCAGTCGATCAATCTGACCGGCATCTACAAATGTGTCCGAATGTGCCAGGGAAATTTGCCGGCTTACATTACCCAAAACGGGACTGAACTTAATCTCCTGACGGAAGCGGGGCAGCCGTCCCGCGCGTGGCCCGACTGGTACTGGCCGGCAACCCGGATCTGGATCGACGCATTCAACCAGAGTGCGGTCTATTCGCCGGATGGCATGCTCATTCAGTTCGACAATGGCACCATCTGGCAGCGCGATTTGGGGCCCGTCCCGCCACCGCCGCGCTCTCGCCGGTAAGAGACGGCAGGTGGCAAATTTCGCCATCGGTGCGCCCGTCGCTGTTGGGCGCAAGACTCGAAACGAATAGCGATTCAACAACGGAAGAAGGAGGTCGACCATGAAACATACCTGCAGAAACTGGTGCTTTGGAGCTGCCATTATTGCCGTCGCCGCGATCGGTTCCGTGCAATGGTCGCACGAGCGTGGTCTGTCATTTTCGGTCGACAGCGCGCAGGCGAGGGTGGGACGGCCGGCGACGCCCGCAAGTGTTGCCGGAGTCGCGCGACGGACCACGCGCCGGGCTGTCGTGGGCGGGGCGGTAGCGGCAGGGGCTGCGGCCACCGTCGTGGCGCCGGCATGCGCCCGTGTGCTGGTGAACGGAGTATGGGTCTGTCGCTAGGCAGCGCAAACGATCGAAATCTGATCTATTCACCGAATAACGGCACGAGCAGCAAGGCACATCAGAGATGTCAATATGACGACTGCGCGGCGGGTTGCCCGGTGCAGTGTTGCCGAGGCCGCTCAACCCTGGCGGCGTAGAAAGCCCGTGATCGTGACCTTGTCCCAGATGCCGGCCGCGGCGAAGGGATCGGCGCGGTTGAAGGCTTCGACCTCCGCTCGGCCCGGCGCCTCGATCAGAAACAGGCTGCCGATCATGGTTGCGCCGTCGTCGGAGACGAGCGGCCCCGACATCACGATCTTGACGCCGAAGCGCGAGGTGTCGCTGAGGAAGGTCTTGTGGGCGTCGTAATTGGCGAGCCGGGTCGGCAGCGCGCCGGTGCGGTCGATGGCATGAATGGCGAACAGCATGGTGTCTCCGTTTATGTCTTGGTCTTCTTGGGACGGCCGCGGGTGCGGCCGTCCGTGCTTGTGATGATCGGTTGGGTTACTTGGCGCCGAGCTTGCCGGCGTCCTCGAAGGTCGGGCAGGTCCGCTGCTCCAGCGGCACGTCGAACGGCTGGAAATTGTCCTTGGTGATGACGGTCGGCTTCAGCACGATCTCGCCGATGACGGGCTGACTGCGCAAGGAGCGGATCGCCATCATGGTGCCGAGGCAGCCTTGCGCAAATCCGTTGTAGTCGCCGCTCGCGAGCAGCTTGCCGGACTTGATCGCGTCGATCGCCTCCTTGGTGCCGTTGATGCCGATCACCTGCGCCTTGCGGTTGGCGCCGTCGAGCGCCTCGATCGCACCGACCGCCATGGCGTCGTTGGCGGCCAGCACGCCGTCGATCTGCGAATTCGACTGCATCAGGTTTTCCATCACCTGGAGCGCCTGGAGCCGCTGGTAGTTGCCGGGCTGCGAGGCCAGCAGCTTGGCGCCCGCGTTTTCCTTCAGCGCGTCGTTGAAGCCGCGGACGCGGTCGACATTGGTCAGGGAGCCCTTGACGCCCTCGATGATGACGATGTTGCCCTTGCCACCCAGCGTCTTGAGCAGGAAGCGTGCGGTTTCCAGCCCAAGGCTGTAATCGTCGGCGCCGACGAAGGACAGGAATTTTCCGCCGGCCGAGCGGTCGGTGATGTTGACGACGGGGATCTTGGCTTCGTTGATCTTCTCGACCCCCGGCACCATCGCCTTGTAGTCCACCGGCGTGAAGACGATGGCGCTCGGCTTCTTCACCACGACGTCCTCGATCTGGCTGAGCTGCTCGGGGATCGAGTCCGGCTTGGTCGGGATGTACTGCAGCGTCTTCGCGTTCAGCGCTTTCGCCATGTTGTCGGCGCCGACCCGCACCGTCTGGAAGAACGGGTTGGTCTGGTTTTTGGTGAAGACGGCGATGGTCTCGCCGTCGGCACGCACCTCGGTGGTGATCGCGGCCGCCATCAGCAGCGGCAGCGCCAGATAGCCCAGTTTCAGTCTCATGTTGCCTCCATCCCTCATTTTGCTTGTTGGAACTCTAGGAACTCATTGCGCGCGGCGGCGGGTCTTCATGTCGAGCCAGACCGCGAGGATGACGATGACGCCGGTGACGAGCGGCTGCCAGTTGGCGCTGACCGAGAGCAGGTTCATGCCGTTCAGCACCAGCGTCAGGATCAACGCGCCGATGAAGGTGCCGAACACGGTGCCGACACCGCCGAACAGCGAGGTGCCGCCGATCAGCACGGCCGCGATTGCCGGTAGCGTCAGGCTCTCGCCGATGTCGGCCTCGGCCGAATTGAGCCGCGACAGGAAGATGATCGAGGCGAGCCCCGCCATGGTGCCGGAGACGGCATAGACCAGCAGCAGGCGCCGCGCGACCGGAATGCCGGAGAGCCGCGCCGCGACCGGATTGGCGCCGATCGCGTAGATCTCCTGGCCCCAGATCGTGCGCTGGGCAAACAGCGTTCCGATGCCGAGGAAGACCAGCAGCAGGTAGACCGGGATCGGCAGGCCGAACAGATAGCCGCTGCCGATCTGGCGGAAGCCTGCCGGAAAACCGTGAAGGGTCTCGCCCGCCATGTACCAGTAGGTCAGGCCGTTCAGCACCCAGAGCATGCCATAGGTCGCGATGAAGGAGGGGATGCGCAGCGCGGTGACCATGACACCGTTGAGAAGGCCGACGATGCCGCCGCAGGCAAGGCCGGTGAGGATGCCGAGTGCCGGCGAGCCGGTCTTGTGGATCACGGTTCCGGCGATACAGGCCGACAGCGCGACATTGGCGCCGACGGAGAGATCGAGGCCCGCGGTCAGCACCACCAGCGTCAGGCCGGAGGCGATGAAGAAGGTCAGGCTCGCCTGCCTCAGCACATTGAGGATGTTGCCGAGGCTCAGGAAGGAATCGCTGAGCACGGCCAGCACGGCGCAGATCAGCAAAGCTGCGAGCAGGCGATAGAACACCTGGATCGCGTCCTGCGACAGGAAGGAGCGGGGCGGCACGATCGCCTCCTTGGTGATGTCGGTCATGCGCGGCTCCGCAGGCCGTCGAGGAATAGTGCGACGATGACGAGGACGCCGACGCTTGCGACCTGCACCGACGAAGGCATCGAGATCAGGTTGAGCCCATTGCGAAGCACGCCGACCGCGATCACGCCCAGCAACGTGCCAAGCAGCCAGCCATTGCCGCGCTCAAACGAGGTGCCGCCGACCGCGACCGCTGCGATCGCATCGAATTCAAGGCCGAGGCCCGCGGTCGGATGACCTGAATTCATCCGCGCGGTCATCAACAGGCCCGCGATGCCGGCCATGGCGCCGCCGAGCGCATAGACCGCGATCAGCAGCTTGTTCGGCGAGAGGCCGGCATAGCGCAGCGCCTCGCGGTTGCCGCCGAGCGCGAAGATGTAGGTGCCGAAGCGGGTGTGATAGAGCAGGCCGTGAAACGCGGCGTAAGTCACCAGCGCCATCACGATCGGCACGGGAACGCCGAGCAGCGTCGCCGAGTAGATGTCGCGCACGCTGTGAGGAATGCCGACCACGCTCTGGCCGTCGCTGACGATCAGCGATAGGCCCTGGGCCATGCCGAGCGTGCCGAGCGTCGCGACGAAGGGCGGAATGCCGAGAATGGCAACCAGCCAGCCGTTGACGGTGCCGAAGGCCGCGCCGACCAGCAGGCCGGCACCTAAGCCCAGGAGCATCGACTTGGTCGCGAGCGACACGATCGCGACGCAGAGCGAGGTCAGCGTCAGCACTGCACCCATCGACAGGTCGAGCCCCTCGGTCATGATGATCAGGGTCATCGGCAGCGCGAGCATGGTGAGGATGGTCGACTGCACCAGCACGTTGGAGAGGTTGGCGACCGACAGGAAGCCGGGTGCGATCGCGCTGAACAGCGCGATCAGCAGCACCAGCACGATGGCAACGCCGGGAATGCGTTGCAGCGGATTGGGCTCGGAAACGACCGCAGCTTCACGCATGATGCATCCCCAGTCGCACGATGTTCTCCTCGGTCAGTTCGTTGCGCGTCAGGTGTCCCGCGATGCGGCCCTCGCGCATCACATAGGCGCGGTCGCAGACATGGCAGATCTCGACCTGCTCGGACGAGATCATCAGTGCGGCGGCGCCTTCCGCGACCAGGCGGTCGATCAGCGCAAAAATCTCGGACTTGGCGCCGATGTCGATGCCTCGCGTCGGCTCGTCGAAGATGAAGAGCTTCGAGCCGGCGGCCAGCCACTTGCCGATCACGACCTTCTGCTGGTTGCCGCCCGAGAGCAGGCCGACGGTCTGGCGCGCGCTGGGCGTCGCGATCCTCAGCTGCCGGATCAGGCCGTCGGAGGTGCGCTGCGCCGAACGCTGGTCGAACAGTCCGCTCGGGAACAGTTTTCGCAGCGCCGACACCACCAGATTGTCGCTCACCGACCGCAGCAGAGCGAGGCCCTCGCTCTTGCGGCTCTCCGGGATCAGCGCGATGCCGCGGCGGGCGGCGAGATCAGGCTCGCCGGAGATGGTCTTGCCGTCGAAGATGATCTCGCCGGAGCTGACGGGATCGGCGCCGAAGATGGCGCGCGCGACTTCGCTGCGGCCGGAGCCGACCAGGCCGCACAGGCCGACGATCTCGCCCCGGCGCACCTCGATGTTGATGTCGGAGATCCCGGTCGAGGAGCTCAGGCCCTTGACCTGCAGCAGTACCTCGCCGGGCTTGTCGGCGAAATTGCGCGGATAGGTCATGTCGACGGTGCGTCCGACCATCATGCGGACGAGCTGGTCCGGCGTGACGTCGGCCGGGCGGACGCCGTCGATGCGGCGGCCGTCGCGCAGCACCGTGATGCGATCGCCGAGCGCGAACACCTCCGCCATGCGGTGCGAGATATAGACGATCGACACGCCGTCGGCTTTCAGCCGCGCGATCAGCGCGAACAGGAGCTCGGTCTCGCGGTCGGACAGCGCCGCGGTCGGCTCGTCCATGACGAGGATGCGTGCGTTCTGGCTGATCGCCTTGGCGATCTCGACCATCTGCTGCTGCGCCACCCCGAGCTTGTCCACGATCGTGGAGGGATCGATGTCGAAGCCGATGGTGCCGAGCACGCGTTTGGCGTCGGCGAGGATCTTGCTCCGGTCGATCGTGCCGGGGATGCGGCCCTTCGGCTCGCGGCCGAGGAAGATGTTCTGGGCGATGTCGAGATGGGGGACCAGCGAGAACTCCTGGAAGATCACGGCAATGCCGAGCTTCTGTGCATCCGCGGCCGAGCCGATCGCGACCTTCTCGCCCTTGTAGTAGAACTCGCCGGCATCGGCGCGGTAGGCGCCGCACAGCACCTTCATCAGGCTCGACTTGCCGGCGCCGTTCTCCCCCAGCAGCATATGGACTTCGCCGGGGAAGACGGCAAAGGACACGTCATCCAGCGCCTTGACGCCGGGAAACTCCTTGCTGATGCCGCGCAGCTCGAGCAGCGGCGTGGGTGAGGTGACCTCGATCGGAAGCGCGTCGCTCATGCCTTGGCTCCGCCCGCAAAGATCTTTCCGGGATTCATCAGTCCATCAGGATCGAGCGCGGTCTTGATCGCTCGCATCACGTCCACGGCCTCGCCGAGCTCGTCAGCGAGATAGTCGATCTTGCCGAGCCCGATGCCGTGTTCGCCGGTGCAGGTGCCGTCCATGGCAATGGCGCGGGCGACCATGCGGGCCTGGAGCGCCTTGGCGCCCTCAGCTTCGTCCGGTTTTGCCGGATCGATCAGGATCAGCATGTGGAAGTTGCCGTCGCCGACATGGCCGACGATCGGCGCGGTGAAGCCGTGCTCGTCCGCGTCGCGTCGCGTCTCGGTCAGGCATTCCGCCAGCCGCGAGATCGGCACGCAGACATCGGTGATCACGGCGCGCGCGCCGGGCCGGAGGCCCAGGCCCGCATAGAGCGTGTTGTCGCGGGCGTGCCAGAGCCGGCTGCGGTCTTCCTGCGCCTTGGCCCAGGCAAATCCATGACCGCCATGGTCGGCGGCGATCGCCTCTGCGGCCTCGGCCTGCTCGGCGACGGAGGCCTCGGAGCCGTGGAATTCGAAGAACAGGGTCGGGGCCTCGCGATAGCCGAGCTTTGCGTAGGCATTGATGCCGCGCATCATGACGTCGTCGAGCAGCTCGATGCGCGCCACGGGGATCGCGGACTGGATCACGGAGATCGCGGTGTCCACGGCATTGTGCAGGGTGTCGAAGCTGCAAACCGCGGCCGAGATTGCCTGCGGCACGGGATGCACCTTCAGCGTGATCTCGGTGATGAGCCCGAGGGTGCCTTCGGCGCCGACGAACATGCGCGTCAGGTCGTAACCGGCGGCCGACTTGCGGGCGCGCCTGGCGGTCCGGATCACGCGCCCGTCGGCCAGCACCACCTCCAGCGCCATGACGTTGTCCTTCATGGTGCCATAGCGCACCGCCATGGTGCCGGAGGCCCTCGTCGATGTCATGCCGCCGATCGAGGCATCGGCGCCGGGATCGATCGGGAAGAACAGGCCTGTGCCGCGCAGCTCCGCATTGAGCTGCTTTCGCGTGATGCCGGGCTGCGCCACGACGTCCATGTCGCTGTCGTGCACGGCCAGCACCTTGTTCATGCGCGCGAAGTCGAAGCAGACGCCGCCGGCGACCGAAGCCGCATTGCCCTCGAGCGAGGTGCCGGCGCCGAACGGGACGATCGGCATGCCCGCGCTTGCGCACAGCTTCACGATGTCGACCACTTCCTGCGTGGTTTCAGGAAAGACGACGATGTCGGGCGGCAAATTGCGATAATGCGACTCGCTCTGGCCGTGCTGATCGAGCACGCCGCGCGCGACGCTCGCGCGCGGGCCGATCATGCCGGTGAGGCGATCGGCCAATGCTACTGTGCTGACCCGCGGTCCCATCCTTGCTCCCTGTCTGCCCCGATGACGGACTCTTGCCGGTCCGCTGCGTTGTGGTTCGGCTTAGGCGGCTCTTGCGCTGCTCGCAACCTGCTTCAGGCCGAAATCGTAGTTGAGATGGAAATAGTCGCTGTCCACCATGCGACCATCCGGCGCACGCCCGGCCGGGTGGCGGACGAACTCGCGGATCAGGCTGTCCTTGACGCCGAACACCACATCGCTGTCGAGATATTTGTCGCCGGCGACGAACACATGGGTCACGAGCTGCTCGAAGCCGGGCGCCGAGATCATGAAATGCACATGCGCCGGACGCCAGGGATGGCGGCCCTGCACCTCCAGCATCTCGCCGACCGGGCCGTCATGCGGGATCGGATAGGCGGCCGGCTTGATCGACCAGAAATGGAAGCGGCCATTGGCGTCGGTGTGGAAGCGCGCGCGCATCGCGAGATCGCCGATCTGGTCGAGCTGCTGCACGTCGTAATAGCCGTCATCGTCGGAATGCCAGACGTCGACGACGGCGCCCGCCAGCGGACGTCCGTCGACGGTCGAGACCGAGCCGGTGACCAGCATGGGATCGCCTTCCATGGGACCGGAGATGTCGGCGCCGATGTCCTTCTCCGGCGCGGCCTGGACGAAGAACGGGCCGAGCACCGTGGTCTCGGTCGCACCTTCCGGCACCGGGTGGTTGATCGCGTCGACCAGCATGGAGACGCCGAGCGTGTCCGACAGCAGGATGAACTCCTGGCGCTTGTCGTCGCACATGTGGCCGGTGCGGGTCAGGAAGTCGATGCCGTATTCCCATTCCTTCTGGGTCGGGCGGACCTCGCGGACGAAGGCGTGAAGGTGGCGCACCAGCGCCTCGCTGACCTGCTTGATGCGCGGATCGGTTGCGCCTGCGATCCGCTCCAGCACCGCCTCCGTGATCGTGGTCTCGTTGAAGTTACGCATGGATGTCTCCGTTGATCAGAGCTTCGGTTCGCCGAGGCCGGACAGCCGCTCGAGATGCTTGACGGTCGCGATGAAGTCGGCCTCGCCGTCGCCTTGCGCCACCAGCGAGCCATAGGTCTCGCGCACTTGGGCAGCGAGCTGCAGCGGCACGCCGACGGCGTGGCCGGCGCCGAGAATGAGATCGAGGTCCTTGGCCATCTGCTTGCAGGAGAAGGTCGATTCGAAATCCCGCGTTCGAAGCGGCGCGGTCTTGTACTTCACCATCGGCGAGGCCACCGCGCTGTCGTCGAGCACCTTCAGGATGTCCTGCCAGGCGATGCCGCCCTTGCGCGCCAGCGCCAGGCTCTCCGCCATCATCGCGGCCGACACCGCGATCATCAGGTTGACCGCGAGCTTGGCGTAACGGGCCTCCTCGGCGGGCCCGAGATAGGTCCGGGCGCGGGTGAAGGCGGCGAACAACGGTTTTGCGTTGTCGAAGGCGTCCTTCGGACCCGAGACGAAGCAGGTCAGCGCGCCGGTGTGGACGATGCTGGCGTTGCCGGAGACCGGCGCGCGCAGATAGAGAACGCCGCGCGCCTGCGCGCTGGCCGCAACTTCGGTGGAGGCCTCGACACTCACGGTGCTGGTCTCGATCAGAACGGCTCCGGGGGCCATCGCGGCGATGACGCCGGCGGGGCCGAGCAACGCGCCGCGCAAGGCCGTGTCATCCGGCAGCGACGTGATGACCGCTTCCTTGCCGCTCACGGCGTCGTCCGGTGAGGCTGCAATCGAAATGCCCTGTGCTCGCGCCTCGTTGGTCCGTGCCGCGCTCCGATCGAACGCGGTGACGGCATAGCCGGCCTTGGCGACAAGCACCGACATCGGCAGGCCCATCTTGCCGATTCCGATAAAGGCTACATTCCTTGAAGCGTCAGTCATTGTTGTTGTCCATTGGCGCCTTCAGGCGGCGCGTCCCTGTCGTTCGATATCCTGCACCAGCCGCCGGCCCGATTGCGCCAGCAGCTCCTTCTTCGCCTCCAGCCCCTCGACCAGCAGCCGGCCGCTCCGCTTCTTCCACGCGCCGCCGATCATGACGGACTCGATGTTGGCGAGGCTCGTCTGCATCACGACGGTCGCGACGGGATCGTGCACCGGGACGAGATTGAGATCGGATGCGTTGATGATGACGAGGTCGGCGAGCTTGCCCGGCGTCAGCGAGCCGATCTGGCTCTCCCGGCCGAGCATGCGCGCGCCTTCCATCGTGATCCAGCGCAGCGCCTCGCGCACGGGGATGGTGGTGGTCGCAGGAATGGTGCCGCTGCCCCGGCGCGACTCCGCATTGTCGAGTGCCCGCTGCATCGAGAGCGCGACGCGCGCGGCGGAGAAGAGATCGCCGGCCAGCACGGATTCCAG
This sequence comes from Bradyrhizobium diazoefficiens USDA 110, assembly GCF_000011365.1. GTDB lineage: Bacteria > Pseudomonadota > Alphaproteobacteria > Rhizobiales > Xanthobacteraceae > Bradyrhizobium > Bradyrhizobium diazoefficiens. The sequence continues at coordinate 2,937,322 of NC_004463.1, forward strand.
ATCAATGCCGATCGTCGGCCGGACGCCGCGCTTCAGCAGCCGTCCCGTGATCGGGAAGCCGTGGCCCTGGATCATCTCGTTCTCTGGCGTGACCGAGAACGACACGCCGAGATCGACCATCCGGTCGAGGAGATCGTCGGGCAGATCGTTGCCGTGGACGATATTGACGCCGGCGCCGACGAGGCCGGCCGCGATCAGCTTCTCCCAGCCATCAGGCGTCTTGGCCGGACCGCCGCCCTGGTGCATCGAAGCGATCAGCTTCAGCTCCCGCGCCAGGCGGAAGTCGTGCATGGCGACGTCGAGCGTCGAATAATGCGGACCCAGAATGGCGAGCCCGAGCGTGACGAGACCGTCGCGGTCGGCGAGGGGGCCGGCGAGCAGCCGCTCGACCTCGCGGCGCGGATGCGGCACTTCCGAGAAATGCGGCTCGCCGGGCTTCGGCTCCGGCTTGGGCGAGCCGTGGAAGAACGCGGCGCGGATGCCACTCTCGATCAGGCCGCGCACGGCGGCATCGGTGTGATCGGGCGTCGGATTGTTGTGGCACCAGTCGACCAGCGTGGTGGTGCCGCAATTGATCTGGTTCAGCGCGCCGACCAGCGTGGCGATGTAGATGTCGTCGGGCCGGAACACGGTCGCGAGCCCGGCGTGCATGCGCCGGAAATATTCGAGCAGCGTCCAGTTCGCGGCATAGCCGCGTAAGCCCGTCTGCCAGGTGTGCATATGCGCGTTGACAAGGCCGGGGATGACGATGCGCCCCTTGCCGTCGACGATTTCGGTCTCGGCCGCGCCGCTGCCGAGGTCGATCGACGGCCGCACGTCAACGATGCGGCTGCCTTCGACCAGCACGTCGCCGGTGCGGAGGTCGCCGATCGCATCATCCATGCTGATGATGGTGGCGGATCTGATCAGCGTGCGCCGCATCGCTTCAAGCCACAGCTTTGGTGGTAACAGGCGGCTCGCCGGCCCAGGCGCGCGCGATCAAGTCGCGGATGGCGCCCCGCTCGAGCGGCCGCGGATTCCAGTAGGCGTTGGTGACGGCGAGATCGGCCGCCTTATCGATGCCGCTCTCGGGCATGCCGACATCGCGTAGCGCCAGTTTTGCACCCAGCCGCTTTGCGAGCTCGTAGAGTCCCTGCGACGCATCGGCCGCGCCGATCGCGCGCGCGACGCGCGCCATCGCCTCGGGCACGGCGGGGGCGTTGTAGGCCAGCGCATGCGGCAGCACGATGGTGTGCGTCTCGGCGTGCGGCAGATCGAAGGTGCCGCCGAGCGTGTGGCAGAGCTTGTGATGCAGCGCCATGCCGACCGTGCCGAGGCAGACGCCGCACAGCCAAGCGCCATAGAGCGCCTCGGTGCGGGCCTCGCGATCGTCGCTTCTGGCGGCAACGGCGGGCAGGGCACGCGCGAGCGCGCGAATGCCTTCTTCCGCCATCAACGAGGTGACGGGATTGGTGTCGCGCGCGTAAAGCGCTTCGACCGCATGCGCGATCGCGTTGATGCCTGACGTCGCAGCCAGGCTCGCCGGCAGCGTCAAGGTGAGATCGACGTCGTAGATCACGGTCTCCGGCAGCACGGCCGCATCGCGCACCGTGGTCTTCAGGCCGTTCTCGGTCTGGCCGACGATCGGCGTCATCTCCGAGCCGGCATAGGTGGTGGGGATGCAGAGCTGGTTGACGCCGGTGCGCAAGGCGAGCGCCTTGCCGAGGCCCGTTGTGGATCCGCCGCCGAGCGAGACCACGCAATCGGCATCGCACGCCTTCATCGCCGCGAGCGCCCGCTCGGTAACGTCGACCGGCGTATGCATGGTGGCGCCCGGAAAGATGCCGGCATAGAGCGGGCCGAGCGCTGTCCCTAAGCTCTTGCCCTGCGCCTCCTGCTGCGGCGTCGTCAGCACCAGTGCGCGCTTGCCGCCGAGCCGCTCCACCTCGGCCTTGGCATTAGCCAACGTTCCGCTGCCGAACACGACGCGGCAGGGCAGGTTTTCGAAGGTGAACGAACCGATCATGCGCCGGTCTCTTTGATGGGATAATCGACCTGAAAGCGGCCGATCCGCAAGTCGCCAAGCGCCTCGCGCACGCGCATGTGCTCCGGGTGGGTGGCGTAGGCCGCAAGCGCGGCCTGGTCGGTGAATTCGGAGAACAGCACGACGTCGCAGGCGTAATCGACAGCGCTGACGTCGAGGCCGACTTCGATATGGGTGAGGCCGTCGATCCGGCCGCGCAGGCCCTCGAACAGGGTCTTGACCTTGGCCCGGGCGGCGGACCGCTCCTCGGGGGTCTCCCCGCGCAGCCGCCACATCACGATGTGCCTGATCCGGCCCGACATTTCCCAGTTTCCTCGCCTGTCATCTTGCTTGTGTTGGACCCATTTTGGCTTGCGGGATACGGAAATAAAGGCCAATATTTGTAAGTCTCTTTTCCTAAAAGTGGAAAAATGGATCGCCTGCTCCAACTTGAGGTGTTCGCCAAGACGGCCGAGCTCGGCAGCCTGTCCAAAGCCGCCGAGGCCTTGCGCATGTCGAACGCGGCCGCGAGCCGCCATCTCAGCGCGCTCGAGGAGCGCCTCGCCGTTCGCCTGATCGAGCGCAACACGCGCCGCCTGTGGCTGACGGAGGCGGGGCAGGAGTTGCTGGAGCGGTCCAGCCGGGTGCTGAGCGAACTGGCGGAAGCCGAGGACATCGTCAGCGATCGCGCGCTGTCGCCGCAGGGCATGCTGCGGGTCACGAGCTCGCTGTCCTTTGCGGTGATCTATCTGGCGCCGATGCTGCCGGCCTTCCGCGCGCGCTATCCGAAGCTCAACATGCAGATCACCACCGCCAACCGCTATCCTGACTTCATCGAGGCGGGCATCGACGTGGCGATCCGCACGCGCGAGCAGGAGCCGGATTCGAACATCATCGTCCGCCGCATCGGCCAGATGCGTCGCGTGCTGGCAGCCGCGCCCTCCTATCTCGCAAGCGCAGGCGAGCTGGAACAGCCCGCCGATCTCGCGCGCCACAACATGCTCGTCTACAACCTTGCGAACGATCCCTATTCGCTGCGCCTGCGCAAAGGCAATGGCGCGCAGACGGTGCGCATCACGCCGACGCTCGACAGCAATGACGGCCAGGTCATCCGCGGCGCGGCGCTGGCGGGTCTCGGCATCCTCATCCAGCCGCTCTACATCGTCCAGAGCGATATCGCGGCGGGCCGTCTCGTCCCGGTCCTGCTGGATTGGGAGCTGCCTCTGCTCACCATGAACATCGCCTACCAGAACCGTGCCGGGCTGCCGGCCAAGATCAGGGCCTTTTCCGACTTCCTCGTCACCCACATCCGCGAGCATTCGCAGCCGGGGATATGGATGGACGCGGCGAAGTAAGTGACAGACATTGAAATCCCGACTGTTTCCGAGAAGGCATATCCATTGAAATCCAGGACATCCGGGACGGCGTGGCGGCATGCCAATATCGGCCGCCTGCTCAACAACGCGGTGCGACGTTTCGAAGGCCGCGTGCTCGAATTGATGAGCGAGCGGGGGCATGACGAGACGCGCATCGCCCATGTCAGTCTCACCCGCAATCTCGACGTGGAGGGGACGCGGCTCACGGAGCTCGCCCGCCGCGCGTCGATGAGCAAGCAGGCGATGGGCGAGCTGGTCGATCAATGCGCCGAGCTCGGATTGGTGGACCGCATCGCCGATCCGACCGACCGGCGCGCGCGCATCGTCATGTTCACGCCGGCCGGACGCAAATGGCTCGATGCGTTCCGCGATGCCGTCGACATCGCCGAGCAGGAGATGCGCGCCGAGCTCGGCAAGGCGACGATGGAGGCGATCTTGAAGGGACTGGCGGTCTATGGCGCGCAGTTCGACACGCTCGACGACGCCGAATAGTCAGGCTACTTGACGATATCGTCAGGCAACCTTACCATGCAAGATAATGCTGGTAGGGAGAAGCGCCTTGGAAACACGTCTGACGGCCGCCGTGCTCATCGTAGGCGGGGGCCCATGCGGGCTGATGCTGGCCAACGAACTCGGCCGCCGCGGCGTGTCCGCGATCCTGGTCGATGAAAAGCCGGGCACGGCGTTCAATCCGCAAGCCAATGCGACGCAGGCGCGCTCGATGGAGCATTATCGGCGGCTGGGTTTTGCCGACGAGATCAGGCGCGAAGGCCTGCCGGCCGATTATCCGACCGACGTCGCGTATTTCACCCGCTACACCGGCTATGAACTGGCGCGGTTTGCATTGCCGTCGTCCTCGCGCGCGAGCGAACTCGTCAAGGGCCTGTCCGGCTCCTGGAGTGCCGCGGAGCTGCCGCATCGCGTCTCGCAGAAATACGTCGAGGCGGTGCTGCGCCGGCACGCCGAACGGCTTCCCGGAATAAAGCTCAACTACGGTCATCGTCTCATCGGCTACACCGAGAGCGATGACGGCATCGTCGCCGACATCGAATGTCTCGACGATAACAGCCGCTTTCAGGTTCAGGCAGATTTCCTGGTCGGCGCGGACGGGCCGCGCTCGCAGGTCCGGCAATCGCTCGGCATCGTCTATGGCGGCGAGACCGGGACGCAGCGCGACTTCATGGGGGGCCGCATGCTGGCGGTCTATGTCCGTTCGCCGGAGTTCTACGCCAGCATCCCGCATGCCAAAGCGTGGATGTATAATTGCTTCAACGGCGACCGCCGCGCCTTCATGGCCTCCGTGAACGGGCGCGACGAATTCGCGTTTCACACCCAGCTCCGGCCGGGCGAAGACGAGAGCTCGATCACGGTCAACGAGGCCAAGGCGGCGTTCCAGCGCGCCTGCGGCGCGCCGATCGCATGCGAGGTGTTGTCGTTCCTGACCTGGACCGCCGGCCACGCGCTGGTCGCGAATGCGATGCAGCGGGGCAGGGTGTTCCTTGGCGGCGATGCGGCGCATCTGTTCACGCCGACTGGAGGCCTCGGCTACAACACCGCGATCGAGGATGCGGTCAATCTCGGCTGGAAGCTCGCAAGCGTCGTCAAGGGCGTGAGCCCGGCCGCGCTGCTCGACAGCTACGAGGTCGAGCGGCGTCCGGTGGCGCTTCGCAACACCGACTATGCGCGCCGCTTCGCCGACTCCCTCGGCCTGTTCGCGCCCGCGCCGGAGATCGAGGACGCCACTGACGCCGGCGGCGAGGCGCGGCGGATCGCGGGCGTCTATCTCGAGCAGCACGCCCGCGCCGAGTTCAACATCCCCGGCATCACCTTCGGCGGACGTTACGACGGTTCGCCGATCATCGTCTCCGACGGCAGCCAGCCGCCGCCGGACGCCGCGAATGTCTACGTTCCGAGCGCCTGTCCCGGCGGCCGCGCACCGCATGCGTGGCTGGACGACGGCGTGTCCTTGTACGACCTGTTCGGTTTCGAGTGGACGCTGCTCCAGTTCGGCGACGTCACGTCCGGCCATGCTCCGCTCGGTGAGACGGCCCGCGCGCTCGGCGTCGACGTAAAGCTCGTCACGCTGCCGAAGTCCCTGCGCGATCTCTACGAGGCGGACCTCGCTCTGATCCGTCCGGACCAGATCGTGGCCTGGCGCGGCAGCGCATCGCAGGCCGGGACGATCGGACGCGTTCTTGCCCGCGCGCTCGGGCACGGCGCGGGCGATGGCGCGCGGCTGGCAAGCTGATCTGTTCCCGCGGCCACATCCAACCCGTGGCCGCACGGCAATAACAACAAACGCAATAACAACAAGCAACGACAACGGAGGAGGAAACCGTGACCACAGGAGCATTCGAGGACTACGACGAACATGCCGCCACCGCTGCCGCTACCGCGCAGACGGCGAGCGGCCGCAGGCGCATTCTGATCGCCGGCACCATCGGCACGGCGATCGAATGGTACGACTTCTTCATCTACGGACTGATCGCGCCGCTGGTGTTCGATCAGTTGTTCTTCCCGAAATTCGATCAGCTCACGGCGACCATCGCTGTCTTCGCGACGTTCGCCGTCGGATTTCTGGCGCGTCCGCTCGGCGGCATCGTGTTCGGACATTTCGGCGATCGCCTGGGCCGCAAATCCGTCCTGCTGTGCACGCTGCTGATGATGGGACTTGCGACCATGTCGATCGGACTGTTGCCGACCTACGCCAGCGCGGGCGTGGCCGCGACGATCGCGCTCGTCGTGCTGCGCTTCCTCCAGGGCTTTGCGCTCGGCGGGGAATCGACCGCGGCGATCCTCATGGCAATCGAGACGGCGCCCGGCAACCGGCGCGGCTTCTCTGCCGCGGTGATCCAGGCCGCGGGACCCGTCGGCGTCGTGCTGGCCTCGTTCGCGGCGCTGGCGATCTCGCGGCTGCCGGAGGCGGATCTGCTGTCCTGGGGCTGGCGCGTTCCGTTCCTGATCAGCGCGGTGCTGGTCGCGCTCGGCGTCTACATGCGCTTGCGCATCGAGGAGAGCGCGACCTTCCGCGAGGCGAGGCCGGCTGAAACCGTGCCTGTCGTCGAGGCGGTGAAGGGACATTGGCGGCCGATCCTCATCGTGTTCTTCGCCGAGATGGCGCAGACGTCCTACTTCTACCTGACGGCCATCTTCACCATCTCGTTTGCGACGCGCCAGCTCGGCGTTCCGAAGGACGTGATCACGCGGGCCGTGCTGTTCGCCAATCTCGTCGGGCTCGTGGCCATGCCCCTGATCGGGGCCTGGTCCGACCGGATCGGACGCAAACGCCTGTTCCTTGCCGGCGTCGCGCTCGCAACCATCTCGATGTTTGCATTCTACGGTGCGATCGCGAGCCGTGACACGCTGCTGGTGACCTGTGCGGTGATATTGGCTGCAGGCGTAATCCATCCCCTGATGTTCGGCACCGAAGGGAGCTATTTCCCGGAGCTGTTTCCGACCCGCATCCGCTTCACCGGCGTGTCGATCGGAAAGCAGCTCGGCACGGTGCTCGGCGGCGGCATCGCGCCGCTCGTCGCCACCAGCCTGTTCGCGCAGACGAGCTCCACCTACGCGATCACAGGATACTACGTCGCGCTCGCGCTGGCAGCGATGATCGCGCTCGGCTTCGCGCACGAAACCAGCAAATCGCGGCTGCTCGGCTGAGCCCAGCCACAAACATCAGGGAGGTTCTCATGGACGTCAATCTTCTCATCAGCGGGCGGGATCAGGCCGCTTCGACCGGCAAGGTATTCGAGCGGCGCAATCCGCTCTCGCAGGAGGTCGCGAGCCGCGCGGCCGCCGCGACGGTTTCCGACGCCGACGCGGCGGTGGCGGCGGCGTCCGCCGCGCTCGCCGCGTGGTCGGCACTCGGCCCGAACGCGCGGCGCGCCCTGCTCTTGAAGGCCGCCGATGCGCTCGAGGCCAAGCGCGATGCCTTCATCCGGATCATGATGGCCGAGATCGGCACCACCGAAGTCTGGTCGGCCTTCAACGTCAAGCTCGCAACCGGCATGCTGCGCGAGGCGGCGTCGCTGACCACGCAGGTCGCGGGCGAGGTGATCCCGTCCGACAAGCCGGGATGTCTGGCGATGGCCGTCCGCCAGCCGGCCGGCGTGTGCCTCGGCATCGCGCCCTGGAACGCTCCGATCATTCTCGGCGTTCGCGCCGTGGCGACGCCGCTCGCCTGCGGCAACACGGTGGTGCTCAAGGCCTCCGAGATCTGTCCGGGAACGCACCGGCTGATCGGGGAGGTGTTCAGGGACGCGGGATTTCCGCCCGGCGTCGTGAACGTATTGACCAATGCGCCGGCCGATGCGCCGGCGGTGGTGGAACGTCTCATTGCCAATCCGGCGGTGCGGCGGATCAATTTCACCGGCTCGACTCGCGTCGGCCGCGTCATCGCCGAGCTCGCCGGCCGCCACCTCAAGCCGGTGCTGCTCGAGCTCGGCGGCAAGGCGCCACTGGTCGTGCTCGACGATGCCGACCTCGATGCCGCGGTCGCCGCCGTGGCGTTCGGGGCCTTCATCAACCAGGGCCAGGTCTGCATGTCGACCGAGCGCGTGATCGTGGATGAGAGCGTGGCCGATCAGTTCGTCGCTAAGCTTGCCAAGAAGGCCGGTGCGCTTCCGGCCGGCGACCCGCGCTCCGGGCCGGTGGTGATCGGTTCGATGATCGACGAGGCGCCGGCCAGGCATGTCGTTGCGCTGATCGATGACGCGATCGGCAGGGGCGCCGTCAAGCTTGCGGGTGGAGAGCGGGCCGGAACGGTCGTGCCCGCGACCGTGCTCGACCGCGTCGTCCCGGGCATGCGCATCTACAGCGAGGAGAGTTTTGGTCCCGTCGTGTCGGTGATCCGCGCGCGCGGCGTGGATGATGCGGTCCGCCTCGCCAACGATACCGAGTACGGTCTTTCGGCCGCCGTGTTCGGCCGCGACGTCGCGCGGGCGCTGACGGTGGCCCAGCGCATCGAAAGCGGCATTTGCCACGTCAACGGACCGACCGTGCACGACGAGGCGCAGATGCCGTTTGGCGGTGTGAAGGGATCGGGCTACGGCCGTTTCGGCGGTCAGGCCGGGATCGCCGAATTCACCGATCTGCGCTGGATCACGATCGAGACCCAGCCTCAGCACTATCCCTTCTGATCGCGTCACCACACGGCGAAGCATGCCGGGAAATCAACCCATGAACTCAAAAGTCCTGACGGTCCGGGAAGCAACCCTCGGCGTGCTTCGTTCCTTCGGTGTCGATCGTGTGTTCGGCAATCCGGGCTCGACCGAGCTCGCCTTTCTCGGCGACTGGCCCGACGACATCGATTACGTGCTCGGCCTGCAGGAAGGCTGCGTCGTCGGCATGGCCGACGGCTATGCGCAGGCGACCGGGCGTCCGGCCTTCGTCAACCTGCACTCGGCGGCCGGGCTCGGCCACGCCCTCGGCAATCTCTTCACCGCGTTCCGCAACAAGACGCCGATGGTCGTCACGGCGGGCCAGCAGGCGCGCAGCCTGCTGCGGATGCGGCCTTATCTCTTCGCGGAGGATGCCGAGCAGTTTCCGAGGCCCTATGTGAAGTGGAGTTCGGAACCTGCGCGGGCGGAAGATGTGCCCGCGGCCATTGCGCAGGCCTTCCTCACCGCCATGCAGCATCCGCGCGGCCCGACATTCGTGTCGGTGCCGTCGGATGATTGGGCGCGGGCGGCCGTCGCGCCGCCGGTGCGCCACATCGCAACGGAGTTTGCGCCCGATCCGGCGGCGATCGTCCGGCTCGGCGCAGCCATCGCAGCGGCCAGCAAGCCTGCCTTTGTCGTCGGACCCGAGATCGATCGCAACGGCTGCGTCGATGCCATGGTCGCGGTCGCCGAACAGGCGAGGGCGGCGGTTTGGGCAAGCCCGATGTCGAGCCGTTCGAGCTTTCCGGAATTGCATCCGCAATTCGCAGGCTTCCTTCCGGCAGCGCCCGGAGGGCTCGCGCGCGCCTTGCGCGGCGTCGATCTGATCGTCGTGGTCGGGGCGCCGGTGTTCACCTTCCACGTCGAAGGACAATGCGAATTGCTCGACGACGGAACGCCGGTCTGGCAGATCACCGACGATCCGGCCGAGGCCGCGGCCGCGGCGGTCGGTGACACCATCATCAGCACGCTCCCGAAGGCGCTCGTCGCGCTTCGTTCGGCGCTGCCCGACATCGCCAAGCGCGAGGGGCCGGCCGCGCGGACCCGGCCTGCGGCTCCCGCCGCGCAAAATCCGATTCCTCCGGCCTATGCGCTGAGCCGGCTGTCGGCGCTGATGCCGCGCGATGCGATCGTGGTCGAGGAGGCGCCGTCGCATCGTCCCGCCATCCAGCAGTTCCTGCCGCGGCCGGGCGCGGACAGCTTCTCACCATGGCAAGCGGCGGGCTCGGCTACAGCCTGCCGGCCTCCATTGGCGTGGCGCTGGCGCGGCCGGGCCGTCGCATCGTCGCACTGATCGGCGATGGATCGGCGATGTACTGCATCCAGGCGATCTGGACTGCGGCGCAGCGTCGCCTGCCGATCACTTTCGTGATCATGAACAATTCCGGCTATGGCGCGATGCGGGCCTTCAGCCAGCTGATGCAGGCGCATCGTCCGCCTGGAATCGACCTGCCCGGGCTCGACTTCGTTGCGCTCGCCAGGGGGCACGGTTGCCCGGGCCGCCGCATAACCGACGTCGCCGATCTCGACCGCTGTCTCGCCGAAGCATTGGCCTCGGGCGGCCCCGCGCTGGTCGACATCGCCGTCGACGACGCCACGACGGACCTGTTCAACCATCCGCGCTAGATTTGTTCGGCGATGAAACCCCCTTTGGCGTCGGCGCGCGCCGGGTCCTTCAGCATCGGCGTCCTGCGAACCTTAAGAGCTTGTGGAGCTGCGGATCGCTTCGCCGGCACCGATCACCTGCGATCGCAGGCGACGGTCGGCGGAACGCGCGACCAGACAATACAGGACCAGCGCGAGGAGCGACGACGCTGCCATGACCGCCGTCATCGAGAGCGCAGTCCGTCCGTCGAAGCGAACCGCCACCAGCCCGCTCGATATGGCGCCGGCGATCAGTTGAATGCTCCCGGCAGCCGCGCTGACGGCGCCGGCGATCTCCGGGAGGTGCTGCATCGTCGCGCTCATCACGTTCGGCACGCTGAGCCCGAAGCCGAGTGCCACCGCCATCAGCAGCGCGACGACAAGCTCCGTGGGCATCCAGCCGGTCAGTGTCATCCCGAGCAGCACGACGCTCGCCGCCGCCGACAGCGCCAGCCCGATTGCGAGCATGTGGCTTGAGGATATCCCGCGCCGGCCGAGCTGCCCGTCGAGCAAGGCACCGCCCATCACGGATGCCGAGCAGGCGCTGAAGATCAGGCCGTATTGCTCGGGCGAGAGCCCGACGGCGCCGACGAAGAACAGCGAGGCGCCGGTGACGTAGGCAAACACCGTCGCGCCGCCCGCGGCGCCGACCAGGATGTAGGCAACCGAGACCGGATGCGTCAGTACCCGGCGATAGCTGTCGATCACGGCGGACGGCACCAGGCGCCCGGACGGCGCGATCGCCGCCGTTTCGGCGAAGCGAAACATCACCACCACCAGCAGCATGAAACCTATCGCGGCCTGGGTTGCATAGATCGACCGCCAGCCGGCAGCCGCCAGCAGCGCCGCGCCGGCCGTCGGCGCGATCACGGTCGCGACGTTGACTGCGACCATGATGTTGCCGATCTTGCTTCGCGCGGCGTCGCCGTCGAAGAGATCGCGGATGATGGCAAAGGTCGTGGCGGTTGCGGCGGCGCCGATGCCTTGAACGAAACGGCCGAGCAGCAGAACCGGCAGCGAGGAGGCAAACGCACAACTGACGCTGGCGGCGACGAACAGCGCGAGGCCGAAGCCCAGAACAGGCTTGCGGCCAAGGCGGTCCGAGACGGGTCCGTAGATCAGCGGCGCGGTGGCGAGGCTGAGCATGAAGGCGCTCATCGTCAACCCGACATCCGACGCGCTCAAGCCCAGGGTGGCGCCGGTGGCGGCCAGGGCCGGCAGGTTGATGTCGATGCCGGAATACGGCACGGCCGCAAGAAGGCCGAGCAGCAGCGTGAATGCAAAGGTGTCTGGTTCGATTCGCATGGGCAAGCATCCGGTGACATGTGACGAACTTCTACGGAGCGACGGAGCGCGGTCGCTCCGCCCTCCATCGCTCCGTTCAGACGTGCGATCAGGCACGCCGGCCGGAGCGCCGACCCTGGCTCGCTGCGATTGCGCGCAGGCGTGACACTTCCGTCTCGTCGGTCACGAGCTCGCCGATGACCCGGAGAATTTCCGTCCGCGTGTCGATCTCGGCGAACTCGTCCGCGATCTGCGTTGCGCGGAATTGATAGCGCGGCTGGTCGAGCACCGTCCGCACCGCCTCGCGCAAGGCCTGCGGAGTCGGCTCGTTGGTCGCAAGGTTGATGCCGACGCCGGACCAGGCGACGCGCGCGTTGACGTCGGCCTTGTCCTCGGTCAGTCCCGCGGTGACCAGCGGGATGCCGAAGCTCAGGGCCTGATTGACGCTGCCATAGCCGCCATTGGTGACGAGCACGTCGACGTTCGGCAGCAGCCATTCGAACGGCAGGTAGCTCGCGATGCGTGCGTTCGACGGGACCTTGCCGGGAATGGCGTCCACCGGGCGGCCGCCTGCGGTCGCGATCACCATGATGTCGGGCTCGTCGGCCAGCGCCGCCAGTGTCGGGGCGACCAGCAGATTGAAATTGTGGTTGGCCACCGTTCCCTGCGTCACCAGAACGATCTTGCGTGTACCATCGAGCTCCTCGGCCCATGACGGCGGTGGGACCTGGTTGGCAATGATCGGAGGCGTGCCGACGAAATGCACGGAGGACGGGATCTCGCGCGGAAATTCGAAACTCGGCACCGACAATTGCAGATAGGCGTCGCCGAGAGCGACCACGGAATGGAAAAGCGGCATTGCTATCGGTCCGACGCCGAGGCCCTTCAGGGTCCGGTTCAGGCGCAGTGACACCGGCTGATCGACCGCCGCATCGAAGTCCCGCGCCATGGCCGCATAATGATCGCGTTCGTCGTCGGTCCGTGCTGGCGGCAAGCCGAGGAAGTTCGGCGCACCGTCCTCACGCGCCCAATGCAGGAACGAGGTGCCGCAGAGCGCGATGGGGGGCCGCTGCGAGCGCGGTCCGAGCAGCATCGGGAGCACGCCGAACAGCATGTCGTCGCCGACGATGATATCGGCCGGGAATTGCTGCAACGCCTGCAGCAGCCCCTGGTGCTGGGCCGGAATGGCGTCGACGAAGATGCGCTCGCAGGCGACGCGGAACCACTCCAGCCCCGGCGGGATGGTCTTGAGTTCGGGGACCCGCGAGAAGACGTCGTTCGGATCGAAGTCCGCGCCCTCGGGAAGGGGAAAGAACTTGACGCCGCTGGCCTCGACGCGGGCGCGAAAGGCGGTGCCGGTCATGAAAGCAATCTCATGACCCTCGGCGACCAGGATCCGCGTGATTGCCAGCATCGGATTGAGATGACCCGTCGCAGGCGTCGAAGCGATAAGAATCTTCATGGGAGATGACCTCTTGATGATCGATGCGCGGTCGCCACCGGGCGGCCGCTCTCGTGAGCAAGAGGGAATTGAAGGGATCGCGGTTACACCAAGGCTTCCGATGGCCGCCAAATGGTTACGTCGGCAACGCATCGTGGCGCGGCCAAGGCCGACGTGCCGGCGAAGATGGTGCCGTCGCGCAAGGACTACGGTTGTAACGCGAGCGGCCGGCCGTGAAACGGAGCGGTAATGCCGCGCTCGTAACCCGGCAGAGCGCCGTTTGGCGCGCCGCGACATTCGGCGGCGATTTTGGCCGAAGCCGATTATTGACGACCGAGATAGCGCGCGGTCTTGACCACGCAGAATTCGTTGAGGAAAACGTCATGCAGAATATTGTCGCCCTGATTGCGATGGTTGCTTTCATCGTGCTCCTGGTCTGGTCGGGTGCTTGCGCCCTGCGGGCGCAGAATCCACTGGTGAAGTGGGGTGGCGTGGTGCTGGCGGCAACGCTTGCCGTCCCGCTGTCCGGCGTGAGCGCGTTGACCGCAGCGGGCATCGTCAAGCAGCACGCGCGCTCCGCGCCGGTCCCCGATCTCCAGGTCGAGGCGACACCGGAACGCATCGCCCGCGGCAGGGCGGTCGCCGACGGCTTTTGCGCCGGGTGTCACTCGAAGAGCGGGGTGCTGTCGGGTGGCGGCGACGTCGGCGAGGATCTTCCGCTTCCGATCGGCTCGTTCGTGCCCGCCAATTTGACCCCCGCCGGGGTCCTGAAGCATTGGTCCGACGGCGAGATCTTTCGCGCCATTCGCAATGGCGTCGATGCGCGGGGGCGATGGCTCGCGATCATGTCCTTTACCAATGCCGGCCGGCTGAGCGACGACGACACCAAGGCCGTGATCGCCTACATCCGCGCCTTGCCGGCGAGTGGTGAGGAGACCCCGGATCCACCGGATCGCTTCAGTGTGCTGGGCCTTGCGATGCTGGGCGCCGGACTGTTGCCGGATGCAAAGCCGGTCTTCACCGGTGTGATCATCGCGCCGCCGAAGGGGCCGACGGCGCGCTACGGCAGGTACTTGCTGTCCTATCAGGATTGCCGTGAGTGTCATGGCAAGGATCTCTCCGGTGGCGTGCCCGGCCAATTGCCTCCGCTCGGACCCGACCTCGGTATCGTCAAAGACTGGAGCCAGGCGCAGTTCATCACGACCATGCGCACGGGTGTCGATCCGAACGGACTTCGGCTCGACGACCAGATGCCGTGGCGGCCGATCGGGCGGATGGACGACGACGACCTCGCTGCGATCTACCTGTACCTGGCGGGTCTCCCGCGCTCCTGACATATCCTGACAAACGATCTGTTGCGGCTGGCCTTTCCCGGCTGCACCACTGTCGTTAGCACGCCGGATGCGCGCAACGGCAAAAGCTCACGCGCAGGTGAAGTCGACGTCGCGCGCGCAGGAAAATGTTGGCAGTCTTCTCGCCATCGCTCGCGCAGTCGTCGTCACTGCAGTCGTCGTCACTGCCGAACAGTCACCTCGTCGCCGACGAACGATCTCGCACGCCGGCGCATTGGAATCGCTCAAAAGTAGCATTTGCTAGGATCACAATTATTCACGTCTGCGACATCCGGCGGAGTTGGCCGCAGAAATACCGGGTTACGGCATCATCAAGTGGTCATGAACGTTGTCGTCGCATGGCGACGCTTTTGCTGTCCCCCATATTATTCCGAGTGATTGCGAATCTTGAACGTGACCCGGTTGGTGACGACGGATTTTGAGAGTGAAGTATGCTTGCAGATGTTGGCCACATCGTTGTTGTCGATGACGATCCCACCTTGCGGCAGATGGTGATCAGATATCTGGAGGAGCACAATGTCCCGACCAGGGCGGCGTCCAACCGGTCTGAACTGTACCACTATCTCGAGGCCGGTCAGCCCAGTCTGATCATCCTCGACCTTCGCCTCGGTCAGGAAGACGGCCTGGACCTGCTGCGGGAGATCCGGTCGCATTCCGACGTGCCTGTCATCATCACGACTGGCCACCGCCCCGACGAGATCGATCGCATCGTCGGGCTCGAGCTCGGCGCCGACGACTACATCATCAAGCCGTTCTCCTTGAGAGAGCTGCTGGCGCGCGTCCGGGCGGTGTTGCGGCGGCAGGAGATGGGCCGCGCCGCGCGCGCCCGCGATCCCGAGCGCGGCGGCTATCGCTTCAACGGCTGGAAGCTGGAACGCCGCGGCCGAAAGCTCATCGATCCCAGCGAAGCGCCGGTACCGCTCAGCAAGGGAGAGTATGCCTTGTTGCTGGCCTTCCTCGAGGCGCCGCAGCGACCCCTGACCCGCGAGCATCTGCTTCAGGCCACCCGCATCCACGAAGACATTTTCGATCGCAGCATCGATGTTCAAGTGTTGCGGCTGCGGCGCAAGCTGGAGGTCGATCCGAGTGCGCCGCGCGTCATTCAGACCGAGCGCGGCGTCGGCTATGTCTTCGCGGTTCCCGTAGATCCGTTCTAGGGCAAGATCCGGACCCGAAGGGTCACGTTAGCGCGAAGTGTGCGGCGGTCTTCCCTCGCGACAAACGCGGAACGCGTCTGCGCGGAGATCATGTTCGAACAATGTGGCGGCCGCCGGATTGCAATTGTAACCCCTTTGCCTGTGGCGGTGATCTCGGCGTAACAGCCGGCCGGCACATAGTCTCCCACGAACAGCGTGTGGGAGATTTACGATGAAGACGCATTCTCACGGTGTCATCCGTATTGTCCGGCCGGATGACGCGGAGCCCGATGGGCAAGGTTGCTCCGATGGCCTTGGGATGGCCCGTCTCGGTTCTGGCGGCACCGCGCGGCAGGGCCTCGCCGACATCGGTTCGGATTCAGCGCCGCCGGCTGCGCAGCCGGGCCAGGAGCTCAGCACACTCTGGTGGGCGGTCCTTACCTTCTTCATGGAAGGGTTTGCCCTTTATGGTGCCGCGTTGCATCCGACCGCCGCCATGCCGGTTCACGCAATACTGGCGGCACGGAGGGATTGGGAGTCGCAGCCCAAGGCCAGCGAGCCGGCGGAACCTGTGCAGAGCCGCGGCAGCGACGGGGCCGGGAGCAGCGGCAACGTCGTCGAGCTCGGTCGCTCCCGGCGATTCGAGGTGCAACCGGAGCGTCGCTGGAGTCCGCTGCGTTCGGCCGGTGAGACGTTGACGGTCTTGCTGTCGCACGCGCGCCGGGAACGCGAGATCAGACGAGCTGTTGCCGCTCTCAAGGAGCTCGACGACCGGACATTGCGCGATCTCGGAATCCACGGCCGGTCGGAGATCGAGGGGATGGTGAGGTACTGTCATGATTGCTGAGGCGCTCTACCTTGCCTTCGCCGGACTGGGCCTGTTTCGCGCCGTGCCTCGTTCGATGATCTGGTGCGGCCTCCGTTTCCGGATCCGGCGATCGCCGCATTCACGAAATCATCGAGCCTCGATCAAAAGCCCTTGAAGAGGCGCGGTTGCTTTCGCTCCCGCCCCCATATCACTGACGGTGCGACGATTGACTGGATTTCGCGGAGCCGGACCAGGCGCCGGCTATCGGGGTGGCTTGATCGCCATTTGCGCGGTGCTGCTGTGCTGCGTGGAAGTCACGCCCGCGCCGTCGCAGCCGCCGTCGGCGCACGCATTTGACCGCGGGGAGCCGATCACGCCAATTCCCGCGGCCCCTGCCGCCGACCCGCTCAAGGTCGCCCTTGGCGAGAAGCTGTTTGGCGATCGCCGGGTCTCGCATGACAATTCCCGCGCCTGCCAATCTTGTCACGATATCGCGACGAACGGCGCGAGCCAGAAGCGGCACGATGTCGGCCTCAACGGGGCGGAGCTTGCGCTCAACACGCTCACCGTCTTCAATTCGACGCTCAGCTTTCGTTTCGGCTGGGAAGGAAAATTCCGTACCCTCGAGGCCGATATCGAGGCATCGCTGCAAAGCCAGCACACCATGGGCAGCAGCGCGGCGGAGGTTGCCGCAAAGCTCGATGCCGATCCCGACATGCGCGATCGTTTCGTCGCGGCCTATGGCCGCCGTCCGGAAGGCGCCGATGTCGTCGACGCGCTGGCGAGCTTTCAACGCACGCTGGTCACGCCGGGCAGCAGGTTCGATCGCTGGCTGAAGGGCGACGACGCAGCCCTTTTGGCCGGCGAGCTGGACGGATACCGCCTGTTCAAATCGCTGGGTTGCTCCGCCTGCCATCAGGGCGTCAACGTCGGCGGCAATCTGTTCGAGCGGCACGGCATATTCCATCCCCTCGCGTCGCCCGAGCCCAGGATCCTGCGCGTGCCGAGCCTGCGCAACGTCGCGACGACCGCGCCGTATTTTCATGACGGCAGCGCGCCGACGCTCGATGACGCGGTTCGCAAGATGGCGCTGGCCCAGTTGAACGCGACGCTGACAGACCAGCAGGTCAAGGCGCTCGTCGCCTTTCTCAACAGCTTGACCGGGACCTATCGCGGCGCGCCCGTCGGAGGCTCGCCGTGAAATCCGCTCCCGCCGTGATCAGCGTCGCGTTCGTGCTCGGGCTTCTCACCTGGTTGCTGTTGCACGGGCTGAACATCAACTCGGCGCGTTATGACAGCCAGCTTCGGGCGCTCGGGGATTTCACCCGGTTCGAACGCGGGATGACCAGAGAGGTCCTCACCGCGCGTGCCGGCCTGTCGCGCAACTATGATGCGCTGGTGCATATGGTAAATGCCTATGACGATGCCCTGACGCGGCTGCGCGACACGGCAGGCCTCGACGCCGAGCAGACCAGGGTGATCGATGTTCTGTCGGCGCGTGCCGACCGGCAGGAGAGCCTGATCGAACGGTTCAAGAGCAGGAACGCGTTGCTGCAGAACTCCTTTGCCTATTTCGGCCTGTTCAGCGACAGATTGGCCGCATCGGAGTCCCGGCCGGTGGTGACGGCCGCCTCCGCGCTGGCGGCAGCCATGCTCCGCCTGACGCTCGATACGTCGGATGCCGCAGCGCGCCAGGTCGAGGACCGACTGGAAGAGCTGGCGCAACTTCAAGCGCCGCCGGCGGAGACGGATTCGGTCCACGCGCTGCTGCTCCACGGACAGATGCTGCACGACCTTCTGCCTGACATCGACACGATCCTGAAGACGCTCGTCGCCGAATCCAACAACCGCGAGCAGGATGCGATGCTGGCTGTGATCCTGAAGCGCCAGCTTGCCGCGCGCGCCTCGGCGCGCAAGACGCGGTTGCTGCAATATATCACCTCGCTGCTGCTGCTCTCCGGCATCATCTATTTCGGAATGCTGTTGCGCAAACGGGCCATGGCGCTGCGCCGTCGCGCCGCATTCGAACACGTGATCGCCAATATCTCGATGCTGTTCATCAATTCGAGCAACGACGGAATCGATGCGGATGTCGAGATGGCGCTTCGCCAGCTAGCCGGATGCATCGGCGCTGACAGGGCCTATTTTGCCTGCGTGGTCGGCACCACGATGCACACCTATCGGTGGTCGCGCGACGGCATCGCATTCGAGCCCGGCTGGCCGGAGCGGGTGCTGAGCCTCGCACCGCGATTGGACGGCGGCGAAGACGGCATCGTCTATATCCCCAGGATGAACGCCTCGCATCCCCATGACGCGATGCTCACCGAGGCGGGGGTGAGCGGCTGGCTGTGCATCATGGCGGCCTACGGAAGCCGCGATGGAATTCTCGGCTTCGATGCGGTGCGCGGAGGTGCGCTCACATATTGGTCCGAAGTCTCGCTGTTTCGCATGGCCTTTGACGCCATCGGCAACGCGATCCGGCGGGCCCGCCTCGAAGGGGAGAAGGAGCGCCTCCAGGCAAGCCTGCAACAGGCGCGTCGCATGGAGACCATCGGGACCTTTGCCAGCGGCATCGCCCATAACTTCAACAACATCGTCGGCGCCATTCTCGGCCATGCCGAAATGGCCGATGCGCGGGTCGCGCCGGGAAGCCGGCCGGCCGCGAGTCTCGCCGAAATCCGCCGGGCCGGCGAGCGGGCGCGTGAGCTGGTCGAACAGATTCTCGGCTTCGGGCGCCGCGGCGAGGGCAGGCGGGAGCGCGTTTGCCTCAGGACCCTGGTCGACGAAACCAGATCGCTGCTGGCCGCATCGCTGCCTTCGCACGTCACATTCGAAGTGGACGAGACGGCCGACATTGCCATCGTGACGGGCGAGCCGGCCCAATTGCAGCAGGTCATCCTGAACCTGTGCAACAACGCGGCGCAGGCGATGAAGGAGCCCGGCCGTATCGAGCTTCGCATCAAGGTGCACGATCTCGTCAAGCCGTTGTCGATCGGGCGGAGCGAGGTCGGTCCCGGCCGCTTCACCGTCATTTCGGTCGCCGATCCCGGGCCGGGCATGGACGAGGCGACGCTGGAGCGGATCTTCGAGCCGTTCTTCACCACCCGCCCGGACGGTAACGGCCTCGGGCTCGCGACGGTTCGCGAGATTGTCGAGCAGCATGGCGGCGCCGTCGCCGTGCAGAGCAGGCCGGATGCCGGCACGCGCTTCGACATCTGGCTGCCATCGGGCGAGCCAGTCGAGCCGCAGCCCGCTCAACACGGCTCGGATCCGGCGTTCCTTGGGGCCGGCGAAACCGTGCTCGTCATCGACACCGACCGCCGCCGCCTGTTGCGCTATGAGGAAATCCTCGCAGCGCTGGGTTATGAGCCCGTCGGCTTCACTGGGCTCGCGGAAGCGATCGCCGCCTGCCGGGCCGCGCACGCCCGGTTCGACGCGGCGCTGGTCTGTCATCTGCCGGGCGGCTCCTCGCTCGATCTCGCGGCGGCGTTGCATGATGCGGCGCCGGCCCTGCCGATCATCCTCGCTGCGCCCTCGACGCGCGACCTGGCGATGCCGTCGCTCAAGACATCCGGCATCACCGAGCTCGTCCATCACCCGCTGGCGTCGGCGGAGCTCGCCAGCGCGCTGGCGCGGAGCCTCGTCTCGTCGGCCACGAGCGGAAGATTGCGGCGAGCCGCCGGGGCTTCCTAGCCCCGCCGGCCCGCGACGACAGGGCCTGCGGTTGCAGTGGTAACGCGATATCACCGCCGGCGAAATGGCCGGGTAGCCGGGATCTCCTATCTTTCGCAGGCGCGTGTTCGCAAGGTGCGAATGCGCAGGCGTCACCGCGATAGGAGACAGATGATGTCAATCAGACTTGGCGTGACCACCGTCGCAGCTGCGTTGTTGTTCTGGCCGGTTTCGAGTCTCAGGGCAGGAGGGAGCGCCCCCACGCGGATCGCCTCGCCCGGCAATCCTCCACCGACAAAATTCGCAGACCTTTTCCGGCAAGCCCCCATCGGGCACCGGCAGCCGCGGCCCGGTGATTTGTCCGAGCCGGTGCAGGCGACGCTCGTCGACGTCGAGCTGCGACGGCTCGACGCCGAAATCGACCGCAAGCTGATCATCTGCCGCGGCTGCTGATCATGCCGGATGGCGGCGTGCACAGGGCCCGCCGCCTCCCCGTGCTAGTTCGACGCCAGCGCCGTCTTGGCCACCTCGGCCATCCAGCCCGATGCGACCGGGAGGATCGCGTCGTTGAAATCGTAGCGCGGGCCGTGCAGTTCGGCGCCGTCGCGCAAGTCGCCGTTGCCGATCCAGACGAACGCGCCGGGCCGCTGCTTGAGGTAGAAGGCGAAATCCTCGCCGGCCATGCTGGGCGCAAGGTCGCGCCTGACCTCGGCCCGCACCTTCTCCGCGGCGAGGCGCGCAAGGCCCGCCTCATCAGGCGTGTTGACCACGACGCCGACGCCCATGACGATCTCGGGCGTGACCTTGACGCCAAAGCTCGTGGCGACGCCGGCGCAGATCTCGCCGATCCGCGCGAGGAGGACGTCCTTCACCGCCTCGCGATGAAACCGCAGCGTGCCGCGGATCGCGACCTTGCCCGCGATCTGGTTCGGCGCGGTGCCGCCTTCGATCGTGCACAGCGAGAGCACGGCGGTGTCGAGCGGATCGACGCTGCGCGCCACGATCGACTGCAGCGCCACGATGAGATGGCCGGCTGCCATGACCGGATCGCGCGTCAGATGCGGCATGCCGGCATGCCCGGCATGGCCCTCGATGGTGATGGTGACGCGTCCCCCGGAAGCCATGACAACGCCGTCATGGACCGCGATGGTGCCGGCGGCAAGGCCCGGCCAGTTGTGGAAGCCGAACACCCGGTCCATCGGGAAGCGCTCGAACAGCCCGGCGCCGACCATCGCGCGCGAGCCGCCATAGCCCTCCTCGGCCGGCTGGAAGATGAAATCGACCGTGCCGCTCCAGCTGGTGTCGGCGGCGAGCAGCGCCGCGGCGCCGAGCAGCGAGGCGGTGTGCCCGTCATGGCCGCAGGCATGCATCACGCCTGATGTCGTCGAGGCGTAGGGCAGGCCGGTATCCTCGGTGATCGGCAGCGCGTCCATGTCGGCGCGCAGGCCGACGCGGCCCTGCGCGTGCCCGCGCGTCAAGGTCGCGACGACGCCGTGGCCGCCGATTCCAGCCTCGAAGGGAATGCCGAGCTCGGCGAGCCTGTCCTGCACGAAGGCCGCGGTCGCCTTCTCCTGGAGCGACAGTTCGGGATGGGCATGCAAATGGCGGCGCCACGCGGTCAGTTTCTGGTGCAGTTCGGGTGTCAAGATACGGATCTCTCGTGTCGGTTGGCGGAGGTTCGTAGGATGGATTTCGCTGCGCTCGACCCATCCTGCAGGCTCACATGCTCACCGCATCGTCGCAAGCTGCACGGCCAGCGCGCAGGCGCGGTCGTATTCGTCGAGATTGATCCATTCGTCGACCGTGTGCGCTTCGTTCTGGCCGGCGCCGAAGGTCACGGTCGGAATGCCGTGGCGGACCATCCAGTTGGCATCGAGGCCGCCATTGGCGGCGCGGACATTCGGGGTGCCGCCGACCGCGGATACTGCCTCGACCGCGCGTTTGACGACGGGGAGGTTGTCCTTCATGCGGAACGGGTAATAGTCGGTCTCGGCCTTGAACTTGACCTTGCCGGACTTGCCCTGCGCATTCGTCACCTTCTTGGCGGCCTTCTCGAACGCGGCCTTGTAGGCTTTCGTGATCTCCTTGAAGAACTTTCCGTCGTGGCTGCGGCTTTCGCCGCGCACATGCACGTAGTCGGTGACGACGTTGGTGGCATCGCCCGCGGGGCGCCCTTCGCCGCCGGTGACGGGGCCGATATTGCTCGTCCCTTGCTGCTTGCCCTTTACCACCTTGCCGAACCAGCCGCCGGCCTTCGCGTCCGCAAGGGCGAGCGCCATGATCATGGTCGAGGAGATGCCGCGCTCCGGCGCGACGCCGGCATGCGAGGCGCGGCCGAAGATCTCGACGGTCCAGCGGTCGGCCCCGACCGCGCCGATGATCACGTTGGAGGCCGAGCCGCCGTCGTAGTTGAACGCCATCACCGGCGAGCCGAGCTCGTCGAGCTTGACGTGGCGCGCGCCGTAGAGCCCGCTCTCCTCGCGCACGCAGAACAGCAGCGTGATCGGCGGATGATCGAGCTTCTGCTTTTCGAGTTCGGCGGCCAGCGTCACCAGCACACCGCAGCCGCAGCGATTGTCGCCGCCGAGCGCGGTCTTCGCCTCGTTGACGATCTTGCGCCCCGATTTCTTCGGCTTGGCGCCGGCGCACAGCGGCACGGTGTCCATGTGGGTCATGAACATGATGCGCGGCTGGTTGTGCAGCGCGCCGCGGCCGGGCAGGTCGACGATGAGGTTGCCGGTCTCGGTCGGCACCGGAATGCGGGTGTTGGCGTCGTCGAGCCGGATCGCCTTCGCCGGCACGCCGCTCTGCTTCAGCGCGGCGGTGAGCTCCCGCCCGATTGCCGCCTCCTGTCCGGTGACGCCCTCGACGGAGAGGAAGCGCATGAGGCGATCGGTGGCGGCTTTGGTGTCGACAGGCATGGACTGGAATTCCCTTGATGCAGGTAGCGGCGCAGGCTCGTAGGATGGGTAGAGCGAAGCGAAACCCATCGACCCGTGTGCGAAGATGATGGGTTTCGCGAAGCGCTCTACCCATCCTACGAACGCGGCGACGTATAAGTCAAAAAGATCAGCACGCCGATGAAGAGAGCTGCCGCCATGAACAGCAGCACCGCCGGCAGCCCCGCGAGCGCCGCCACCGCGCCGGTGACGGACTGCATCAGCGCGGTGCCGAGAAAGAAGGCGAGATTGACGGCAGCGAGTGCCTTTCCCGCGACCTGCGCGTCGACGAGTTGCCTGGACATGCCGAACAGCAGCGGCTGGGCGGAGGTGAAAAGCCCGATGAGCACGAACAGTGCCAGATCGTAGTGCGGCGGCATGACGGTCACGCCGAACAGCCATGCAACGGCAAAGTGCGGGGCTCCCAACGCCATCAGCGCAAGCAGCAGCGCCGCGAACGCGTGAGTGCCGGCCACCAGCTCGCGGCGGCGGCCGATCCTGCGGTCGATCATGCCGATGAGAAGCGGCCCCACGATCATCGCCAGCGTGAACGCGCCGAGCTGGTTGCCGGCCTCGACCCGCGACAATCCCTTGATCTCCATCAGCCATGGTCCGCCCCACAGGCCGCGCAGCACCAGCGAACTCGCCAGCGACACCAGCGCCAGCGCGATCAGGCCGCGCAGCGGCCGCGACAGGCCGAGCCTGAGCACCTCGATCATCTGCGCCATCGGCGATGAATGGTCCTTGTGCTCGGCCGGCTGGTTCGGCACCAGCGCGAACACTGCGAGCGCCACCACGACGCCGCCAGCTGCGGAGACCCAGAACCCGGCCCGCCAGCCCCAGGTGTCGACCACGAAGGCGAGCGGGCTCGACGACAGCAGCATGCCGATATTGCCGATCGAGAGGATCGCGCCCGACCACAGTCCAAATCGCGCCGCCGACAATTGCTTGGCCGCGAGCGTCATCGGGCACATCAGCATGCCCGAGGTGGCGACGCCGAGCATGAGCTGGCCGACCGCAAAGCTCTCGGGGCCTGTCGCAAAGCCCGACGCGACCGCGCCGAACACGGTTCCCGCCAGCAGGGCGAGCGACACCGGCCGCACGCCGAAGCGATCCATCGCCGCGCCGACCGGAATCTGCGCGGCGGCAAAGGCAAAATGATAGACCGAGGTCAGGCTCGCCAGCGCCTGCGGCTCGATATGGAAGTCCGCCGCCATCAGGTCGAGGCTGATGGCCGGAATGGTGCGCAGCAAGGTCGAAAGCATATGACCGCAGGCGAGCGCGACCAGCGCGAAGATCAGCGCGCGGGTGGCGCTTCCCGCCTCGTCAGTGGCTGCGGTCCCCATGAGTGTCCCGTCCCGAGAAGGTTTTGGCTGGGGTACATGATCGAGGGGACGGTGCCAATGGGGGAAGGGCAGGCCCGGCTATTCGCGATTGTGGCGTCCGAACTTTCAGCTCGTCGGGTGGGTCGAGCAACACGAAACCCCTCAACCCGTTTGCAACGAAGATGAGTCTCGCGAAGAGCTCGGCCCATCCAACGAGCTTAGTCGTCGCTGTCAGGCGCTTGTGACGCCACCTCGGGACCTTGGCCCCTTATAGGCTGTGGTGCCACGCTTCGAGATACAACGGAGACCTGCGCACCTCTTCAACAGTGCTCCTCGATAGGCCCAAGTCGGCGAGCAGCCGATCATCGAGTTCGAGAAGTTCCCCGTACTGGCGCCGTCGTTCCCACGCGCACGCCATTCCAGCCAGCCACACAAGTGGAAGCTTCCACCATCGCAGGTCGGGAAGAGGCAGTGAGGGCGGGTTGATGATGTAAGCGGAATTGGAAGTAGTGCTGCCGCAAGACATGTTTCACCTCCATATTGGAGCGAAACAACACTTGGCTGCGGGAGCTCATCGGGCGGTTGTCAATGTCCCGAGCGATCTATGTATCACACGCTCCGTGGGTGCTCAAGCGATAGTCAGTGAATATGAACTCAGTCATCCGCAGCAGCGGTTGGGGAAGGGCAGGCCCCTTATTCCGGATTGTGACCTTGCGATCCGGTCCTAGAGGTTCTTGATGATCGAGACGAAAGTCGGCGGCGCCTTGGTGGACGCGCCGGTCGAAAGACCGCCTCCGGCTTCGAATGCGCTTTCCGCGATCTCGTAGCCGAGCATGCGGTAGCTCTCGAATTGCGACTCCGTGAAGAATTGATTCAGCGTCGTCTCGTGCGGAAAGGTCGGGTGGGATATCGCGTAGCTCAGGACGCCCATGGGCTCCGTGCCGTGCAGGCCCGACTTGAAGTACAACAGCAGTCCGTTTTGCGACGTGCCGCCGTCGGCCTCGCCATAGAGAATATCGCCGACCGCCCAGTAAGGCGCTTTCGTTGCAGGGCTTGGCCGTTCCGTGAAGCGCTTCTTGAGCAGGTCCAGGCCCCGCAGGTCGATGCGCACGCCGAGATCGATCCAGATCTTGCGCAGCGCGTTGCCGAGATCCTCGAAGGAATAATCGGGGTCGCAGCCGGCGTCGCTGACAACGATCACGCGGCAGCGCCGGCGGACCATCTCGTAGAGGCCGAGGTTCTCGAAGTGCCCGCCGTCGGTCAGGTAGACCCAGCGCTCGGTCTCGCTGGTCAGGCCGAACATCTCCATGAAGAACGGCCGGAGCGCATCTGTCGGCTTGACCTCCGCGTAGTAGGCATTGTCGCCGCGCGGGTTGGCCAGCCACCAGCCGAGGCGCACGTTGAACAGCGCCATCAGGAAAGCGACGCCCGGCGACGAGTTGTAGCCCATGCTCGGACTGACGGCCGCGCCTGAAATCGCCATGGCGGTCCCAAGGGTGAGCATTCCGCCGTAGGGCCGGGGCTGCTTGGTCGTCGCGTAGGTCGTCCGGTAAGCACCGTCCGAAAATACGGCGCTGCCGCTGCCGCAATGGAGCGGCGAGAACGTGAAGGGCGCCGCCATCCGTTCTTGCCAAGCCAGATTCCTGGACGACACGAGGTTGAGTGCCGCGCCGATGACGTGGAACGGCTTCCAATTGGCCCCCGTCGGTGCGACGCCATGCTCCCAGAGTTCATACAGATACGGGCTGTCGCGGCCGTCGAAATCCGTAAAGGCATTCTTGGTCTTGTCACGGTCCTTCTCTTTGCGCGACGCACCGAGAAAGGCGCGAACCAGTCGGTTCCGGTAGAGGCTGTGGAGCGAATAGCGGTTGATGCTGAGGACATGCGAGGCTGCATAGATCAGCACGCCGAGCGCGACGCCGGCTATGAGGACGACTTTCCAGGGTAGATGATCGGCGCCAGCCGCGAGTGTGAACGCCCTGTCCCAGCCGATGGACAGTAGAGCGACCAGGACCGACGCGAAAATTCCCGCCGCGATCGCCGCAATCGTGTTGAGCCCGAGATATTGGCGAACGCCCGACGCCTGCTCGGCGGCGGCCCTGGTCTTCGAGCTCGCTCCCAGGATGACGGAAAGCAGGCCTGAAAGACCTCCCCCGGTCGCAAGCGAGGGGACGAACGCGCTGCCAAGCTGACTCTCGATCCATCTTGCGGCCGGTGGCGCCCCAAGCACGAGCCCGAACCACAGCAGCCAGCCGAGATAGGCCAGCGTGAAGAGTCCGCTCGACCGCGCCTGGAATTCGAGCCCGACGTCCACCTCGGACAGGAATTCGGCAAACGAGATGTAGATCACGTCGGCGACGATCCGCGCCATCACGATCCAGGGCAGGCCGAGGACGCAGGCAAAACCCGCCGTCGCGGCAACGGAACCCGATGGGCCGTAATGCCAAAGCAAGACCAGTCCCGCGGCACCCAGCACGCCAAAAGCGGCGCCGGCGACGCACCAGGCGAAAAGATCGATCCATGGATGCTTGGGACGAGCCGCGAGCGGTGGGCGGGCCGACTTTCCAAAGACCAGGGTCCACAAGCGCGCCAGCACCCAGGAGGCAAGAAAGAATAGAACGCCAAGGATGGCGCCGCGAAGCACCACGACGGCGTAAAATTGAGCTTTTTCGACCTGCTTGTCGACTTTGAACCCGACGGCCGTGGTCACGTCCGTGAGCATCGACAGACCGTATTGGCTCCGCAACACGAAGACCAGCAACGCGGCACCGACAAGGAAGGGCATGAGATCGCAAACGAGAAACCGGGGTTGCGAGACATTGATGCATCCGCGGCCGGGACGGTTCGCGACGGAGAACGACAAGGACGCCAGAAAGCAGAGGGTTGGTATGAACATGACAACCAGGAACCAAGCCGACGTATTCTCGCGTCTGATGCTGTCGGCATCGATGACCGCAAAGTAGAGTGCGTTGGTGATGAGCACCGCAAGGATCATCGGAGGAACGAGCAGGACCCAGTTCAGGAACAGGTTGCGCAGGACGCCGGCAACGTCGCTCCACAGGTCGGGAGAAATCGGCGAAAAGCTGGGGGCGAGAAAGTGCGAGTTGCGCCGGAGGTTGGAAACCGGCTCGGCTTCTTCGTGATCACCGAGTTGACCGACGCTGTCTCGCCGATTGAGCGCCGACACCACCGTGCCCGGACTGGAGCGACGCTCGCGCTCCTGATGGAGCCAGGCTGATAGCCAACTGCCGATATAACCGCCGCCCGACACGGTCGACAGATACTCGAACTCCGTCAGAGCCGAGCCGGTCTTCCCGCCCTGGTGCTTCGACGTGACCTCCAGCGCCGCAAATCGTTGCAGGATGCCGAGCGCAAACGCCGCGCTGCGGATTCCTCCGCCGGAAAGGCACAGGGCCCATCGGTCGTCCGCGTTCAACGCCTGGTAGACGTCGAGGAGTTTTCCCGGGACCGGGTCCGTCGGCGATGGTCTGGGCAGTGTTTGGGAGGGCTGCTGCGCAGGTTGCGGCGATGTCGCGGACGGCGGTTGGGTTGGTGTCTGCGAAGCGCCGGATGCCGGCTGCGCTGGTGTCGGCGAGATGTCGGGATCTTTTGGTGCGAATTCCAGGCGAACGCCCGCGAGCGCCCGCCGCTCCTCCCAAAGGACCTGTGAAAGGTTCAATGCCCCCATGACGCCTCTCCCCCTGTTTCACTGAGATCGGCCCAAGCGGCCTGTTCAGTGTCTCCGCTGGGTCAGTTCTGGTCGGCGGGCCGAGCGTAAGCTTGACCGGAGCAAGCTAGCGGCACCGGCGACAGCAAGCGTGTGAAGCAATTCACAAACACGTAGAAATTGTCATGGCTGCCGCATGGAAGCGGTCGTGACGCAAGGCACGTTGTCCATCAAAACGAGTCTGACGCCGCTGCCTGAGACGATGAACCAGGCCGGCCGTCAGAACGTTATTCCCGGCAAGATGTGGTATCATGGGGACCTGGATCTGCAGCTGGCGGCGGCAATGTCTTCCACCGAGAGTGCAACCAAGACGACCAGTGAGGCGGCCCGCCGAGAGCGGAGGAGGAGCAATTCCTTACTGTTCGCTCTCGCCGTTGGATTTCTTGTCTTCGGTGCGGCCGCGGGTGCGCTTTACTGCGCTTTGCGGCCGGAGGTTCTGCGGATCGCCGTTGGACCGCCGGGCAGCGACGATTACAAAGTCGTCGAGGCAATGGCCGATGCCTTCAGAAGGGAAAGTCGAACCGTCAGGCTGTCTCCGATCAAAACTGACGGCGCGGTGGAGTCTCTCGCCCTGCTTGGGGCTGGCAAGGCGGACCTTGCCGTCGGCCGCGGTGATCTGGAAATGCCCGCCGAGGCGCAGACCGTCGCCGTCGTGCGTAAAAACTTCGTCGTGCTGTGGGCGCCCTCCGAGCCTGCGGGCAAGGGCGCGAAAAGAAAGCGGTCGCCGAAAATCAAGGAGGTCGCCGATCTCGCGGGGCACCGTGTCGGCGTGATTGGGCGGACCCCCGTGAATGCCGCGTTGCTGCGGGTCATCCTGAGCGCCTCCGGCGTGGACGCTGAGAAGGTCGCTGTGACGCACTTTGGCACTGAACAGATCGGGGAGCTGGCGCGCGATCCCGCCCTCGATGCATTCATGGCAGTCGGGCCACTCGACAGCAAGATCACATCCGACGCCGTTGCTGCTACGGCGCGGGCCCGCGGCGAGCCGAAATTTCTCGCCATCGAGACATCGGAAGCGATCGCCTTGAGGCATCCCCGGTATGAATCGGAGGAAATTCCGCCCAGCGTCTTCAATGCGGATCCGGCTTGGCCGGGTGACAAGGTCGAGACGGTCAGCGTCAGCCACCTCATCGTGGCCAGAAAGAGCGTGTCCGAAACCACGGTAGCCGCGTTTTTCCGGCAGCTCTTTGCCGTCCGTCAGGCGATTGCGCGGCAGGTACCTGGCGCTGCTCACATCAGCAAGCCGGACCTCGAGAAGGACACCGAGCTGCCCGTCCATCGGGGAGCGGCGGCCGTCATCGACGGCAACGAACGCACCTTTCTCGACCGGTACGGCGATTACTTCTGGTTCGGGCTCCTGCTTCTCTCCGGGATCGGCTCGGCCGGCGCCTGGTTGCGCCGCTATTTGAACCGCGAGGAAAGGGAGGACAACACCAGCCATCGCAAGAGAATCCTGGCCATGGTCGCGAGCGCGCGGACCGCGGAATCCAACCAGGAACTGCTGACCCTGCAGCGTGAGGCGGACGCCATCATCGCTGAAACCCTCGAGTGCTACGATGACGGCGCTGTCGAGGAAGAGGAACTCGCCGCATTCGGGCTGGTGCTCGATCTCTTGAGCAACGCCATTGCCGAGAGGCGAGCCGCGTTGCAACGAACCAGCTTCGAAACCGTTCGAGGCGCGACAGCAGGCTCCACGCTGCGAGGATAAGGGCGGCCATTTGAACCGGCCGTTGCGGATTCCGCCGCGCCGGCGGCCGCCGTGGCCGTGCGCGATGATCAGCGCGCAGCTGGCGCCTCCGGCGTCGTCAGCGGCAGTGGTCCCCATGAGTGTCACGTCCCGTGACGGTTTTGGGTGGGAGGACATGATTGAGGGGAGGGTGCCAATGGGGGAAGCAGCCCGGCTATTCGAGACTGCGGCGTTCGAACCTTCAGCTCGTCGGTAGAGCAACACGAAACCCCTCAACCCGATTCCAACGAGGATGAGTTTCGCGAAGAACTCAGCCCATCCAACGAGCTTAGTCATCGCTGTCAGGCGCTTGTGACTCCATCTCGGGACATTGGCCCCTCATAGGCTGCGGCGCCACGCTTCGAGATACAACGGAGACCTGCGCACCTCTTCAACTGTGGTCCTTGATAGGCCCAAGTCGGCTAGTAGCCGACCATCGAGTTCGAGAAGTTTCCTGGGTGCATGATGGATGCGGTTGCCAAATGGGGACGTCGGCGGTCACGACGGGGCGTGGGCGACAGAACGTGATGTTAGATCGTCTTGATGCTCTTCATTCGTCAAATCTCGGGGTTCCGCGATGGCTTATCCAATCCAGTGTTTTGTTGAGCCATTCGAGCTCTTCATGTTGGCTCGCGAGCCGTCGTAGTTGCGGTTCAATTCCGAGTACGAACGTAAGCTGTGGTCTAAATCTTTCGCCGAGTCCTTTGAGTGCGTCCAAAGCGCTGGCGTCAACCGCTTCATCGAGGCGCTTTGTAATTTGGCTCGCCAAAGCGGTGAACGCCTTTGACTTTTTCAAGCCCTCGCCGAAAACGAGCGCGGAGACTGCGCTGCCAACGATCATGGCTGGTGATCCCGATGAAACTGCCGCGGTGGACGCCGCTCCCAACACTCCGGCAGTTGAAACTACAATAGCTAAATTCTTAATAGTACCGCTGGCAACTACGGCACTCCGTTCGAGATTGGCTCCTCTCGCAAATTCCTCGGCTGTACCAAGAGCAAATGAGGCCGCTGTTGGATCAATGATATTGGGCTCATTTTGCAAGCTTTCTGCAAAGCCAACGGCGGCGTCCCTGTATTCAACTTCCTCTCCTGGTGTCCGTCTGTAACGCTCTTCAGCGGCGATAACTTCGATGCCTTCCGCCGTTGCCAATACGAAAGCGCCGTGCAGTTGGAGCAACGAGTCTAGGCGTTCGTGAATTGGATGCGCGAGTCTCGGTAGCTCTTCGTCGGCGAGAGTTGTTCTCATCGCATTCGCGAGTCGAACGCCCTCCACATATAGTCTCGCAAAGTCAACGGAATCGATATTTTGATTGACTAATTCCCGATATGCGTCAACGCGATCTCTCAGGTAACGGTGAGGAACGTTCCCGTGGTCAAGCGCTTCAACAACTTCGCGCGCTAGAGTACGCAGAATCGGATGTAGTTTTTCTAGACGGGCTACATTGTTGCCTTGGCGATCGATCGCTTGGGGCGGAGCGAAGGTGATGACGCCGTTTTCACCTATTTCAAAATGAGGTCCGTATCCTTGCGGTGGGATCTGCGGCAATTGGACTTCTGTCGACTGATGGCTTCCATCACGTGAGCCAGAGTGCGTTCTGATTCGGGCGCTGATCTCGGTGTTGACCGCCTGAGAGCCAGCGTCCCAAGGCAACGGCTCTGGGCTGCCGACAAACGCCGTCTCCCACGCATCGTTGCGCCGGCTAGATGGCGGTGATCCCTCAAGTACATAGTCGTACCAATCCACCCAGACCTGCCAATGCTTACCGTTTTCGAGAAGCACTTGAGAGAGGTTGTTCCATGCTTGCCTTGCTGCAGGAGGTGCCCCTCCTTCGTTTGCTGGCCGCCACAGTGGCGCGCGGGCCAACTCCTGTGGAGACGTTCCGCGAACGAGCGCTAAGGCATCTCGGAGAACAGCTGCAATTCGAGCAGATTCGTTGGGCCCGCGACCGAGATCGGAAATGATACTTGTAGCACGGCTCGCTGCATCGTCGGCACCAACTGCCGAAGCTGCATAATAGGCAGTTATGGTCATTTGGGTTTGACGGTTGGAGAGAAACTCGGCTGCATCAGCCGCGAGCTTGATCTCTTTGGGATGAAGCACGGCGTAGCGGGACGCCGAAATCGCGCGAAAGATGGCGAGCAGAGTAGTATCGCCGGGAGACGCGCCTAAGGTCGCAAATAGGCGAAGCGCCTCCCGATTTCCCATCACGCTCGCCCACTCTCGCGGCTTTGCCGACAGCCATTGTTGAAAGGCGACTGCGTCCCTGGGATCGGGTGGGCTGTCGTTGTCGGTCTCCAGGTGGACGCCATTAATTTGTTGCCGAATGAAGGTGTTGGCCGATTTCGGTCCTTTTCTCCACGCTGCATCAGGGACCTCTGTGGCGCGAGTTAGCTCGAGAATGGTATCGGGTGCGTTGCCGAATAGCCGGTCTTCATACCAGCTGATCCAGACCTCCCAATTCTCGTGTGTGGCTAGGAGTCTTGTCTTTAGCGCCTCCCATCCGTTACCGACCCAAGCAGGGAGGAGGGGTTTAGGCATTGGCCAGAGTTGCTGGTTTGCTATCGTTACCGGCTCAAACCCCTGATCGAGTTGCGCCGCCTCGCTGGCGAGGGCGGCCAACATCTCGTGAAGACCCTTCTTGCCACCTTTCTGCTCCGCCGCGTCAATGGCCGAATTCGCAGCCTCGACAGCGGAGGACATCCTCTTCCTTCCGTGAGAGGCCGTTGTTGCGACCGCGGAGATGGCAGCAGACTCAGATCTTTGCAACCATTGGGGACGAGGTTCTACGGAATCGAGAGTGTTCAGCGCCGCCGAGATCAGCCTATCCCGATAACCGGGATAGGCGGCGACTGCCCAAGTCGAGTCGGCGCAACGAAACATCTGCAGCGCCCGACTGAAGTTATCTCCATAGGATAGGTTAAACGCGGGTATGACTCGCAGAGCCGCCCGAGCAACAAAGACAACTGTCTGCTCAGGCGATTGACCCGCTAGCCAACGGTTGACGTCTTCCGTGCTTGCAAAATCTTGCACGCTTGATCCCCGGCGCACCGCGGCCTGTTGGTTCGGGCCTAGTGTGCGAATACTCTCTTACAACCCTAGAAATGTCGAGACCCCGTCGCCCCCGGATCAATTGGTGTTCCCGGCTCGGATCGATTTTGCGCCGTTCGCTGTGGCCGGCGGCCGCCTGATTTTCAACTATTGGGTATCACCGCAACTCCCGCAGAAGCTTCCGCGCCTCATCTAGCATCATCCGGACCTGTCTTTGCTCGCTGATCGTCTCCCCGGCGAACAGCCCGTGCGTGCGCGCATTCTGATTTCCCTTCGGCGCGCCGGACCCTAGCGCGCCGCCGTGCATGCGGCAGCGTGTCTTGCCGTGCGCCGCTGGCGCGCGGCACGGGCTGCCGTCGCGGGTTCGGGCGCCGCAGCGGGGGCTGGTGCGCATCGGGACCGTGTTGCGGGTGTGGCCGCCGGTCATGGGGTGGCGCCTTGCGTTGCCTCGCTCCGGCTCGCCTCCGCAACAAGCACGTTCGTATGCTGCGTGACGTTGCCCACGATCGCTCGTCCTCCGTCCTGCACGGACAGGTTTTGCACCGTGATCGCGCGCTCGTCGCTGTTGCGGTGGCGGCTCAGGGCCTCGACCTGAGCGGCGAAGGTGCGGGTCAGCCGGGTCAATGCGCGCGTGACGCTTTCCTGCTGCGGGAGGTTGTCGGTGCAGGCGAGGCGACAGGCGCAGCGCATCGTCGCCAGGTGCACGGAGACCATCTGCGACACCAGCATGGCTTCGATGGAATCCTTCGGTGCGATGCTCCTGATCATCGAGACCATGAAGGCGAGATTGGCCTCATCGGGTTTCTGTCCGACCGCGCTCGCTTTCACCAATTGCCTGAGAATGCCGTGCAGCGCGTCGCGGTCAACGGCACCGAGTGCCTCGGCCAGCAGGCGCTCGCCGGCTTGCGGGTCCGGATGGGTGATCGCAATGCGCCGCTTGTACAGTCTTATCCGCGGGCTCGCGGCGGGGCCGCCGCGATCGCTTGCTGCAAGCGGCGAGGTGATGCGGCGGTTCGGTGCTGTTGTCATGTGCTGTGTCCTTTGCTGGCGCAGGCGTGCGCGAGCGACCGTTCGCTGCTGCGCGCGGATGCGAATTTCGGGATGTCGATGAAGGGCTTATGCGCAACCACGTCGAGGCGGCCCGGATGAGGGTGGCCGTCACGCTGACGATGGTTGCGATGATGGCATTCTGCCGGTGTTTTGCCCGACGAGTCAAACGGCGTTGCGAAGCGCGCAAGTCCTTGTTCTTCCAAGCACCGGCTACTGTGCATGGGGTTGTTTTCGCGCTTTTTGTTTTGAGCCGGCGCTTACGTGCCGTGCGACGGAATTGCGAGGCGCGTCGTGTGTGGAAACGCGATTGCGCAATCCCGTGCGGCCGCTCATCATGATCCCCGAGCGCGCCGCACCAACAAGCACGCACACGCGGCGCCGAAGTCTGGGGAGAGAACGAATGCAACGAACGGCTCGCCTGCTGGCAGTCATCGCCGGATTGTGCGCCTGTGCGCCGGCGACAGAGGCCCTCGCGCAGAAATATCCAACGCGGCCGATCAAGATCATGGTCGGCTTCAGCGCGGGCGGGCCGGTCGATGTCGTCGCTCGCATCATCGGCGACCGGCTGGGCAACAAGCTCGGGCAGCCCTTCGTGGTCGAGAACCGCGCCGGCGCCAACGGCATGATCGCCGCCGAAGGCGTGGCTCGTGCGGATGCGGACGGCTACACCATGCTCGCCTGCAACTCGTCCACCATCACGCTCAACAAGACGCTGTTCAAGGACATCCGCTACGACCCGGAAAAGGACTTCGCGCCGTTGACCACAGTGGTGTCGGCGCCGCTGGTGCTGGTGGTCAATCCGGAGAATCCCAGGACGGCCGACATCAAGACCGTGGCCGATCTCGTTGCCGCGGCGAGGGCGAGGCCCGGTGAGCTTGCCTACGGTTCCGGCGGCAACGGCAACCTCGCCCATCTCGCCATGGAGCTGCTCGGCCAGAAGGCGGGCATCAAGATGATCCACGTGCCCTATCGCGGCGGTGCCGCGTCCGAGGTCGGCATCCTCGCACAGGAGGTATTGGCGGTGTTCGATCCCCTGTCGGCCGTGCCGCTGGTGAAGGCCGGCAAGCTGCGCGCGCTCGCGGTGTCCTCCGCCGAGCGGCTGCCGTCGCTGCCCGATGTGCCGACGGTTGCGGAGGCAGGCTATCCCGGCTTCGACCTGTCGTTCTGGGTCGGCTTCTTCATGCCGAAGGCGACCCCCGCGCCGATCCTGGAGGCGCTGCACCGGGAGATCGTCGCCGCCGCCAGGGATCCGGCGGTTGCGGAGAAGCTCGGCTCGCAGGGCGTGGTTAGCGTGCTGAGCCCGGCCGAGTACGCCGCGAAGATCGCGAAGGAGACCAAGGAGCTCGCCGAGGTCGTGGCGGCGGCAAACATCAAGGCGGAGTAGGGCGCGGCTGTCGCGCCGAGGGCGCGGGTGACAAGCCGGTGTGAGCTAGCTCGAAGAGCGTTCGCGCGCCGCAAAGCGGATCGCACGAGCTTTTGCACTCTTTCCGGCCGCGCGGGCCGCGATCATGCTCCGTGCCTTGCCGTGGGCCCCGGCATTCCTGCGCAGCAAGGTTGCGAACCGCTTGCGTGCACGGCTCGCCGAGAGCCGCGCCGCCAGCTGCTCGGCCTTGCGCATGATGGTGACGACCGACGGTGTCAGGTTGACCGGAACCCAGGCGACGTGCTTGGTCTTGGACAGGCTGCCAACGCCTTCGCAAGGCGCTTCGCGCGGCAGGTCGATCCGGATTGCGAGAGCCTCCGCGCGCTCGGTCCAGTCCTCGGCCCTGGTGCCCGTGATGATGCGGACATAGTCGCGCGTCTCGCGCGGCAGCTCGCTCTCTCTGGCGAGCCACTTCTGGATGCGACCGGGACCTGCGTTGTAGGCGGCTGCGGCGAGGCCGAGATTGCCGAAATCGTCACGGAGCTTGCGCAGGAATTTTGCCGATGCGGGCAGCGCTTTGATGGGATCGAAGGGATCATCCAACCCGACCTCGGCCGCCGTCTCCGGCATGAACTGCGCGACGCCCTGCGCACCGGCCGGGCTGACCTCGTTGGAACGAAAGCGGCTCTCCTGCCAGAGCAGGCGCGCGAAGAACGGCACGGGAATGCCGCTGGCCTCGGCGGCTTCGCGAAGCGCGTGGCAGAATTGTTCGGTCGGCGAAAGCGGGGCCTGCGCGACGGGTTCGACTGTGGGGACCGGCTCGATCGTCTCGACGTAGGCCGCGCGCGCATTTGCCAGCTCAATGGCCTGCACGCTTGCGAGGAAGAGTTCGGCGAGGGGAACCAGAGAAGGACCGCGATCAGTCTTGAGAGCAGCGTGGTCGATGCTTGACGGCTGCCAGGAGGACGACGAGCCGACGTCGCACATCAGAATCAGGAACGCAGCGCAAGCCGCGACGACAAATCGCATCTCGGTAAGAGTCCTCGAACTGTGGGGGAACGACCAGCGCGTGCGCCGGTGAGGAGGACTTCATTAACCGTAATTGCGGCGAAGCTGCGATTCCGCACGAGGGCAGGTGTTAGTACGGGGGCCTGCCGCAGAACATGCGCCGCCGGCCCCGCGGATCTACGGGGACCGCGAGCAAATGCGACGTGCGAGTGGTGGCACGGAGGCTAGTCCTTCGGAAAGTCCTTGCGCATCGCGATCTCGGCGGCATCGCCGGGCGACAGCACGGTCTGGTCGAAGGCCGGCTGCGGCCTCGTCATGATGTCGTAGAGCGAGATGCCCTTGATCGGCTTGTCCATGAGCACGCGGACGCAGTCGGCGAGCGTGCCGTTGTAGACGAGATAGGGCGGACCCCGGTCCTTCTGCCTCTCGCCCTTTAGCGATGGCCACTTCTTCAGTTCTGCCGGCGCGTCATAGACGATCGGCGATCCCTCTTTAAACATGCGTCTGGTTCCGGGCGGCGTGGATAGGCCAGAAGCCTAGAGCCGCCGCGTAAACGCACGTTAAAGAATTAGTTCAAATCAGCTGGCAACGAAGGCGAGCAGGGTGCCGTTGGCCTTGGCCGGCGGCACCACGATCGCGGACCCGCTGCGCAGCGCTGCCGTGCCCAGCGCCTTCTCGGTCGCGGCGAGATCGCCGCTGACCAGCACCAGCGCCGCGCCGCCGCGCTCGGAGAGGCCCGCGAGCGGCACGCCGGGATAACGTTTGCCGAGCTGGTCCAGCGTCAAATAGACGAAGTCGGCACGATCGCCGCCGGAGGGCACGGTGACCGCGCCGTCGGCCTCGGTCTTCGGTTCGCGGTCGATCAGGCGCGCGAGGTGCGCGGCCTCCTTCGCGGGCTCGGGCGTTGCGATCAGCGTCTGCTTGATCCGCTTCGCCGCGTTGGCGTGCTTCATCAGTTCGGGGATCCACACAGTCTCGCGGGTCTTGTGCTGGCAGGCGAAGATGCGCACGCCGCCCGGCGCTTCCGCGGTCGGCCACATGAAGGTGCGGAATTTCGCCGCCGAGACCGTGCCGTCAGGCAGCGTCACCGGCCGCTCGAAATCGGTCGGGCCGATCGGCGTCAGGCCACGCGCGCGGATTTCCTCTGCGCCGGCGGCGCTATCGACCGCCGTGAAGGCGATACGCTCGATGCCTTCGCCGCGTGTGTCGAGGAAGGCGCGGGCCGGCGCATTTTGCTCGGTCGCGGCCAGCACGCCGAGCAGCTCCATATAGTCCGGGTCGAACATGATGGTGTAGTTGCCGGTGCCCATATGCGCGCTGTGGGTGCCGCGCGGCGACACCGTGAAGCCGAGCTGCCGGTAGTTCTCGGCGGCCTTGTCGAGGTCCTTCACCATGACCACGGCGTGGTCGATACCGATGACGTTCTTGAGGGCCACTGTGATTTCCCCGCGGCAGATGCAGATTGAATTTGGACGGCACGAGCGGCCGCTGTCCCTATCTACGCCGGATGGACGATCAAGTCATTTTCAATTCAGTGGGACATGCGGAAATTTCATTCCGCCAAACGCGATATCGACGCGTGATGGCGTCAGCGCGCCTGCTCGATATAGGCGGCGAGGATGGCACGCTCCTCGCTGGTCATTTCGGTGATGTTGCCGGGCGGCATCGCGGTGGACCAGGCCGCGACGCGTCCGATCAGGCGGATGTTGCGATGGATGTGCTCGGGCGCGTCGAGCAGGATGCCCTTCGGCGCAGTGACGATGCCGGCCCAGACCGGCTCGGCCGCATGGCACATGCTGCAGCGGGACATCACGATCTCCTCGACATTGGCGACCGTGACCGGCGTCGACAGCGCGCCGGTCTTCACCTCGCGCGGGCCGGCGGCGGACAGGAAGAGGATCGCGATCACGCCCACGGCGGCCACGCCCCACACCCACCACGGCGATTGGCGCCCGGCATGGCGCTCGTTGAAGAAGTGGCGGATCACCGGCCCGAGCGCCAGGATGATCGCGACGATGATCCAGTTGAAGCGCGTGGCGTAGAGCAGGGGATAGTGGTTGCTGATCATCAGCACGACCACCGGCAGGGTCAGATAGTTGTTGTGGACCGAGCGCTCCTTGCTGGTCTTGCCGAGCTTCGGATCCGGCGCCTGTCCCGCGATCAGCGCTGCGACGATCTTCTTCTGGTTCGGGATGATCAGCGTGAAGACGTTGGCGACCATGATGGTGCCGATGATCGCCGCGATCTGGTTGAACGCGCCGCGACCGCTCAGCACATGGGTGAAGGCGTAGGTCAGCGCGACCAGGAACAGATAGCCGCCGATGGCGAACGGCAGCTCGCGCTGCGCCAGTCCGCTGCGGCAGGCAGCCTCGTAGAGCGCCCATGCCAGAGCCAGGCTGAAGAAGCTGAACAGCCCGGCCTGGAATGGCGTGAGGTCGAGGATCGACTTGTCGACCAGGAACAGGTCGGCCTCGAGATAATACACCACCACCATCAGCGCGAAGCCGGACAGCCACGTGGTGTAGGCCTCCCATTTGAACCAGGTCAGATCGTCCGGCATCTGGGTGGGCGCGACCAGGTATTTCATGATCCGGTAGAAGCCGCCGCCATGGACCTGCCAGGCTTCGCCCTGCACGCCATCAGGCAGATCGCCGGGCAGATCGCTCTTGGGCTTGAGGCTGAGGTCGAGGGCGATGAAATAGAAGGAACTGCCGATCCAGGCGATCGCCGCCACCACGTGCAGCCAGCGGAGCAGCAGGCTCGCCCATTCCGATATGATGGATCCCCACATGATCACCCCATCAGGTGCGACATGGACGCCGCAGCTTTCATGGCCGCAACCGGCGGCCGCTCCCTTGCAATGTGTTGCACCTATCCGTGATGTTTTCCAGTACGATGGGTCGTGGCTGATGCACATCGTGCGGGCATGAGCTGATGTGGGATGCGGCAGGCGTTTTTCCCGCCGGATCGATCGGCGTTGACGCTTGAGACATGCGCGCCGGGAGGAAGACGACGTGAAAAACAGGATATGGTCCGCAGCGATGGCCGCGGGATTGCTGGTCGCGGCCGCGACATCTGCGCAGGCCGAGCCGGTAATGCAGGGCAGGGACGCCTATGGCGACTGGCAGTCCGACAGGCCCGGCACCGTCAGGTTGATCCGGCCGCAGGATCTGGTCAAGCCTGGTGCCACGCGGTCGGTTGCGAGCTTCGCGCGCGTGGTGCCGCGGCCGTCGGATGCCTCGCCGCAGGTGCCTCCGGGTTTCAAGATCGAGCTGTTCGCCGAAGGCTTGCGCGCGCCGCGCATCGTACGCGTCGCGCCGAACGGCGATGTCTTCGTCGCGGAGACGCGGGCGGGCACCATCCGCGTGCTTCGTGCAGGAGAGGGCGGCAAGGTCGCGGCCAACGAAGTCTTTGCCAGCGGTCTGCGGCAGCCATTCGGCGTTGCCTTCTTTCCGAACGGCGACAATCCGCAATGGGTCTATGTCGCCAACACTGACAGCGTCGTCCGCTTTCCCTATCAGGCCGGTGACCTCAAGGCGCGCAGCAAGGCGGAGAAGATCGTTGCGAGCCTGCCGCATGACGGCGGCCATTCGACCCGCGACATCGTCTTCACGCCCGACAACAAGCGCATGCTGGTCTCGGTCGGCTCGCTCAGCAATGTCGCCGAGGGCATGGGCACGCCGCCGGGCGGGATGGATGCGTGGTCGAAAACGCAGCCGCTCGGCGCGGCCTGGGCCAGCGAGACCGAACGCGCCACCGTGCTGGCGTTCACTCCCGACGGCAAGGAGCGGAAGATCTACGCCACCGGCATCCGCAATTGCGTCGGCCTCGCGATCCAGTCGCAGACCGGCCTGCCGTGGTGCTCGACCAACGAACGCGATGGCCTCGGTGATGACCTCGTGCCCGACTACGTGACCAGTGTGAAGGAGGGCGCCTTCTACGGCTGGCCGTGGTTCTATATCGGCGGCAACGAAGACCCGCGTCATGCCGGTGCGCGACCGGACCTCAAGGACAGGGTGACGATCCCCGACGTGCTGATACAGCCGCATTCGGCCTCGCTCGGTATGACCTTCTATGAAGGCACGCAGTTTCCGTCCGACTACCAGGGCGATGCCTTCGCCGCCGAGCACGGCTCCTGGAACCGCTCCAAGCGCACCGGCTACAAGGTGATCCGCATCCGGATGAAGGACGGCAAGCCGACGGGCGAGTACGAGGACTTCGTCACGGGGTTTGTGCTGAGCGACACGGAGGTGTGGGGACGGCCGGTGGGCGTGGCGGTGGCGAAGGATGGGGCGCTGCTGATCTCGGAAGATGGCAATGGCACGATCTGGCGGGTAAGCCACCCATAATTTTGGAGATGGCGTCGCTATCTTGTCGACACCCCTTAACAACGGGTGAAAGCCGCCGAAACTACTTGCAACAACCGTTGATACTAGCCAAGGTAGAGCGTTCTTTGGGGGGAGAGCAAAATGGAAGGACTGGGGACAACTGAGCCGTTGGTTACGGCGGCTTGGCAGTGGTTTAGTATCGGACTAGGCGTCGCTTTCCTGGTCACCATCGGCATCATTGTCCTTTTTGTTTTCAAGGGAGATACCGAGTACGGGATCGATCAAGGATTTCTCGGACTTATTTTGATGCTGACTACCATTTTCTATCTTGTGGCTTTTTCATTTTTGGTCGCCGCGTCGACTAAGGGGTTGGATATTAAGGTGACGGTCGTAGTTGTCGATGCTCTCGTCCTGATCGGAAGCAAACTATTGGCGCCGCGCTTCCTCACCTACTTATCGTCATGAACGTCCGGAGTTGAGTGCTATCCTCTTCTCACGCTCGCCCCTCCATCCACCGGCAGCGTCACACCCGTAATGAAATTCGCCTCGTCCGACGCCAAAAACAGCGCGGCGTTCGCGACGTCCCATCCCGTGCCCATCTTCCTGCGCAGCGGCACCTTGCTGTCGCGCTCGGCTTCGACCTCGGCGCGGGTCTTGTGCCATTCGCGGGCTCGGGTATCGACCGCCATCGGCGTGTTCATCAGGCCGGGCAGGATGACGTTGGCGCGGATGCCGTATTCGGCGTTCTGGTAGGCAAGCTGTTCGGTGAAGGCGATCATCGCTGACTTTGTCGCCTTGTAGGCGACATATGGATACGTCGTGATCGCCGCCATCGAGGAGATGTTGATGATGGTGCCGCTTCGTTGCGCGCGCATGATCGGGATGACTTCTTTCGCCGCCAGGATGCAGCTCTTCAGATTGATGGCGACGACGCGGTCGAAAGCTTCCTCGGTGAGTTGAAGCAGCTCGGCATCGCCGCCGGACAGGCTGACGCCGACATTGTTGTGCAGCACGTCGATCCGGCCCCAGCGCGTTTGCGCGTCCTCGATCATCGCCTTGATATCGGCGGACTTGGTCACGTCGGCCTTGAAGGCTGCAGCGGTGCCGCCGTTGGCGGCGATCATGACGACGGTCTCCTGCGCCGACTCCAGGTGGTGGTCGACGCACAGCACCTTGGCACCCTCGCGCGCGAAGGTGAGCGCGGTAGCGCGGCCATTGCCCATGCCTTCGCCGGGGCTCTGGCCGGCGCCGACGACGATCGCAACCTTGTCCTTCAAGCGCATCTCAGTTCACTCCGGGGATCGGGTACTGCTGGAGTACCTCTTTGTAAGCGGGCTCGTTGTCGATCTTCATCGTCGCGAGCACGCGCACGACGCCGCAATAGAAGGCAATGGTGAGGACGAGATCGACCATGTGCTCGTCGGAAACGTGCTGCTTGATCTCGGCAAAGGTCGCGTCCGACATCGCGAGCTCGCGCACCATCTCGCGGGCGCCTTTCAGGACCGCCCTGGCCAGCGGCTCGAGCTTCGAGGGCTTGCCCTCGGTCTCCGCCATCAGGCCTGCGATGTCCTCGTCGGTAACGCCGAACTCCTTGCCGATCTTCACGTGATGGGTGAACTCGTATTCCGATCTCTCCATCCAGCCGACCTGGAGGATCGCAAGCTCCCGCAGGCGCGGGTCGAGCTTGCTCTTGAAGCGGATGTAGCCGCCGATGCCGTTGAAGGCGCGCGCCATCTCCGGCGAGTTGACCAGCAGCTTGTGCAGATTGGTGTTGCGCTTGAGCATGTCGCGATATTCAGGCGCGACCTGGTCGGCCTCGAGATAGGGCAAGCGGGCCATCCTCAGAATTCCTTCCGTCAGTGTTCTTGCGACTCGCGTTCGGGGGCCTGCAGCGTCACGCCGCCATCGATCACCTGCACCTTGGCGCCGGCGTGGGCCAGCACAATTGCTGCAGCGCGGCCGTTGCCGTCGCCCGCGGCGCCGCTGCCGCTGATGAGCGCCACCTTGCCGGCGAGGCCGGCATCGTCCTCAGGGCCCTGCATCCCGTTTCATCCCGATATTTTCGTGCAAACTAGCAATGGA
Source organism: Bradyrhizobium diazoefficiens USDA 110 (assembly GCF_000011365.1). GTDB lineage: Bacteria > Pseudomonadota > Alphaproteobacteria > Rhizobiales > Xanthobacteraceae > Bradyrhizobium > Bradyrhizobium diazoefficiens. The sequence continues at coordinate 2,979,796 of NC_004463.1, forward strand.
GTGCGGAGGTGAGAAGGCCGGCCGTCCCGCGTAGATGTCATTGACATCGCATGGAATTGCATGCCGCCGCGCGAGACGCTCCGCGGTTGAGCAGGCGCGGCGCGGAACCATCTTCACACAACTGCGTTTGCGGCGGGGGCGTTTTTCACGTTAGGCTTGCCCCCGGGGCTTCCCAATCGCCAGTGGCTTGCCGATGAATCTGCTCGATCCACAAGGGCCGGTGGCTGCCGCCAACAGCACCATCCTGGTCGATTCCGTCTTCATCATGCTTACGATCGTGGTGCCGACCATCATCGTGATCCTGGCGTTTGCGTTCTGGTTTCGCGCGTCCAATACCAAAGCGCGCTTCCAGCCGGACTTCGTCTATTCCGGGCGCGTCGAGATGGTGGTGTGGGCGATCCCGGCGCTCACCGTGATCCTGCTCGGCGGCGTGGCCTGGATCGGCTCGCATCGACTCGATCCCGCGGCGCCCGTGCCGGGCACCGGCAGTCCGGTGCGCATTCAGGCCGTCTCGCTCGACTGGAAATGGCTGTTCATCTATCCCGACCAGCGCATCGCCACCGTCAACACGCTGACGGTGCCGGCCGGCGCCGAGCTGAATTTTCAGCTCACCTCGTCGAGTGTGATGAACGTGTTCTTCATCCCGCAGCTCGGCAGCATGATCTACACCATGAACGGCATGGTGACGAAGCTGAACCTGCGCGCCGACAACGAGGGCAAGCTTCAGGGACTGTCGGCGCATTTCTCCGGCGACGGCTTTCCCGACATGATGTTCGACGTCAACGTGATCTCGCCGCTCGCCTTTCCGGATTGGGTCGCGAGCACGGCGAAGTCCGATGCCGTGCTGAACGAGGAGAGCTACAAGAAGCTGATGCAGCAGGGCATCGAGAGGGGCAGGCCGACCTATCGCCTGGAAGATCCCCGCCTGTTCGACCTGATCGCGACCCAGCACATTCCGCCGGGGCCTGGTCCGGAACTGCTATCCGATGCGGGCCGGCCGCACAGTGGAGGCCACGATGCTCGGTAAGCTCGATTGGTCGGCCATTCCATTTGATCAACCCATTCCGCTGATCGCGGGCGCGGTGGTGCTGGTCGCGATCCTCGCGGTGCTGGTCTGGGTCGTGGTGAAGGGGCATCTGCCGTATCTCTGGCACGAGTGGATCACCAGCGTCGACCACAAGCGGATCGGCGTCATGTACATCCTGCTGGCTTCGATCATGCTGCTGCGCGGCGGCAGCGACGCGATCATGATGCGGATCCAGCAGGCCGTGGCCTACCAGTCGCAGGGCTATCTGCCGCCGGAGCATTACAACCAGATCTTCTCGGCGCACGGCACCATCATGATCTTCTTCGTGGCGATGCCGTTCGTGATCGGGCTGATGAACCTCGTCGTGCCGCTCCAACTCGGCGTCCGCGACGTCGCATTTCCGACGCTCAATTCGGTCGGGTTCTGGCTGACCGCGACCGGCGCGCTGCTGGTCAATCTCTCGCTCGTGATCGGCGAGTTCGCCCGTACCGGCTGGCTCGCCTTCCCGCCGCTGTCGGGGCTGTCCTATTCGCCGGGCGTCGGCGTGGATTACTACGCCTGGTCGCTCCAGATCTCCGGCGTCGGCACGCTGGTCGCCGGCATCAATCTCGTCACCACCGTGCTGAAGCTGCGTACCAAGGGCATGAACTATCTGCGCATGCCGATGTTCTGCTGGACCACGCTGGCCTCCAATCTCCTGATCGTCGCGGCGTTTCCGATTCTCACCGCCACGCTCGCGATGCTGCTGCTCGACCGTTACCTGGGCTTCCACTTCTTCACCAACGAAGCCGGCGGCAATGTCATGATGTTCATGAATTTGATCTGGGCCTGGGGGCATCCGGAGGTCTACATCCTGGTGCTGCCGGCCTTCGGTATCTTCTCCGAGGTGGTGTCGACCTTCTCCGGCAAGGCGCTGTTCGGCTATCGCTCGATGGTGCTCGCCACTATGGCGATCTGCGTGATCTCCTTCATGGTCTGGCTGCACCACTTCTTCACGATGGGGGCGGGACCCGACGTCAACGCCATCTTCGGCATCGCCAGCATGATCATCGCGGTGCCGACGGGGGTGAAGATCTACAACTGGCTGTTCACGATGTATGGCGGCCGTATTCGCTTCGCGACCCCGATGCTGTGGGCAGTCGGCTTCATGGTCACCTTCATCATCGGCGGCCTGACCGGCGTGCTGGTCGCGGTGCCGCCGGCCGACTTCATGCTCCACAACAGCATGTTCCTGGTGGCGCACTTCCACAACGTCATCATCGGAGGCGTGCTGTTCGGCGCGTTCGCCGGCTTCGAATACTGGTTTCCGAAGGCGTTCGGCTTCCGCCTCGACGAGCGCTGGGGCAAGCTCGCGTTCTGGTTCACCTTCCTCGGTTTCTATGTCACCTTCATGCCGCTCTATATCGCCGGCATGCTCGGCATGACCAGGCGGTTGCAGCATTACGACGTCGCGGCGTGGCGGCCCTGGATGCTGGTTGCGGCGGCCGGCATGGCCGTGCTGACGATCGGTGTGATCTGCCAGATCATGCAGCTCGTCGTCAGCATCAGGAATCGCGAGGCCCTGCGCGACCGCACCGGCGATCCCTGGGACGGGCGTTCGCTGGAATGGGCGACCTCCTCGCCGCCGCCGGTCTTCAACTTCGCTTTCAGTCCCGATGTGCGCGGCGAGGATGCCTATTGGGACATGAAGACCCATGCCCGGCAGCAATCGTTCGAGCACGATGCGCCCGAATATCACGACATCGAAATGCCGCGGAATTCCCCGACCGGCTTCATCTGCGCGTTCTTCGCCACCATCATGGGCTTTGCGCTGATCTGGCACATCTGGTGGATGGTGATCCTGGGCGGCATCGGCGCGTTCGCGACCTTCGTCGTGTTCGCCTGGCGCGACCATGACGAATACGTCATTCCGGCCGACGAGGTCGCCCGCATCGATCGCATCAATCTCGAGGAACGTCGCAGCCTCGTCAGCATGGCGGGGGTGGTCTGATGTCGATGACCGCGACCGTCGGCCGTGCGCATGCCGATCCCCATCATATCGGGCTCGTGGTCGAGCATCCCGGGCCGGCGTCGAAGCGGATCGTGACCGCCTACGGCTTCTGGGTGTTCCTGCTCTCCGACATCGTGATGTTCTCCTGCTTCTTTGCGGCCTATGCGGTGTTGTCTGGCCAGACCGCCGACGGCCCCAAGGGCTCGGAAATCTTCGAGCAGCGGAACGTCGCGATCGAGACGGTCTGCCTGCTGCTGTCGAGCTTCACCTGCGGCATGGCCAGCATCGCCGCCGACGTGCGCAACCGGTTCTGGTTCTATCTCGGCATGGCCGTGACCTGCGTGCTTGGCCTGATCTTCCTGACCATCGAGTTCCGCGAGTTTGCCGATCTCGTCGCGCGCGGCTACGGCCCCTCGCGCAGCGCCTTCCTGACCTCGTTCTTCTCGCTGGTCGGCTGCCATGGCCTGCACGTCTCGGCCGGCGTGCTCTGGCTGCTGACCATGATGGCCCAGGTCTTTGCAAAAGGCTTTCGCGCCGACGTGTTGCGGCGGATGATGTGCTTTGCGCTGTTCTGGCACGCGCTTGATATCATCTGGGTCGGGGTGTTCTCCGTCGTCTACCTGCTTGGGGGGGCCGCATGAGCGATCAGACCCATATTCCGACCGGGCACGATCTCGCGCCGGGCGAGGAAGAGCAGCATAGTGTCGGTGAGCGGATCCTGGGTTACGTCGTCGGTCTTGTGCTGGCGCTGTTGCTCACGGCGACGTCGTTCTTTATCGCCGGCACCGATCTGGTCTGGCAGCCTTCGATCCCGGTCGCGCTGATCGTGCTGGCGATCGCGCAGATGGGCGTGCACCTGGTGTTCTTCCTGCACATCACCACGGGCCCTGACAACACCAACAACGTGCTGGCGCTGGCCTTCGGACTGCTGGTCGTCTTCCTGGTGGTCGGCGGCACGGTCTGGATCATGTCGCACCTGAACGGGAACATGCCGCCTATGGACCAGATCATGCGGATGCGGAATTAGGGGGCACAAAAAAGAAGAGCCGCTTGTTTGTGACAAGCGGCCCAAGTCTAGGGAGGAAACGCCCGAGCAAAGCAATCCGAACCGGATTGCTGCCAAGGAAACGCACGCGCAAGCGCTTGCGTAGGCTTATAAGCTAAGCAACTCCCGACGGAGTTCAATTCCGGATCAATACTGTCTCCGGCTACCGCTCACGGCGGCGTGAACGGCTTGTTCACTTGGGCCGGCGGCAATTATAGGCCCTGCGGAAGCCGGCGGCCTGGGCGTCGTCCTCCGAGCAGAACCAGCGGTCCGGCTTGGTCGTCGCCGGATAGCTTGGGCAGCCCCGCAAATGGTAGATGCCGATATTGCCGGTGACGCGGGCGCGCACCGCGAGCTTGCCCTTGACGCTGCAACTCGGCGGCATCGTCAGCTCGTCCGGAAACAGCACGGCGCGGATCTCCTTGTCGCGGTCGGAGCGGCAGGCGGCGCCCAGCAGCGCGCCATCCTTCTTGCCGCTGCGGAATTCTTGCGGTGCAACAAAGCAGCCTTTCCAGATCCCGGCCGAAGCCGTCTTGGCTTCGGCTGCCGCCGGCTTGACGTTGGCCTTGATCGGCTCGCGCGCGATGGCGAAGCCGAGCTTGACCAGTTGCTCGTTCAGGCTGGCCTTGTCGCCCTCGGCCGTACAGATGGCGCGGTGGCGTTTGCCAAAGCTCTTTTCCGGCCCGACATCGTCACAGCGCACCGCCCGTTTGCCGATCAGCTTGGCCAGCTGGTCGCGGGCCTCGATGCCACAGGTCCAGGGATCCGCGTGATCGTCGATGCAGACCTGGTCGAGCTCGGGCGCGTCGACGCCGTCGAGCCGGTAGGTGACGTCGCCAAGCTGGATGGAATTGGCGTCCCGGACGGTCGCCGTCGCGGTCAGTGCGAACGCAGGCGCTGAGGAGGCCAGAAATCCGGGCAGAGCAAGAAACAAAACAAGCGCGAAAGCGCGGGCGGCGGCAAATGAATTCTCGAAGGACATACGGTCTCGCTATCGATTGCTCTTTCGCCTCGTTCCTAGCATCCGGATGTGGCGATACCAATGGTCTGCGCCCTGCGAAGTGCGACATTCCGGCCCCGCGGCTTTACTCAGCCGTCGCTCTGACCCTATCGTTCGTGCCGGCCTCACGGACTGCGGAGGCCGAATCGCCCGGGAAGCGGCGAGGGGGAGGAAAAAGATCGCGATGAAAGACCCCGTGGACGTCCTGATCATCGGCGCCGGCGCTTCAGGCGCGGCGGTGGCGTGGTCGCTGGCCGAGACCAAGATGCACATTCTCTGCCTGGAGCAGGGCGGCTGGATGAACCCGGCGGAATATCCCAGCACGGGCCGGGACTGGGAAGCCAAGTTCTACGGCGAGTGGTCGTCGAGCCCGAACGTCCGCGGCCGGCCCGAGGACTATCCGATCAACGACGACAATTCGCCGATCAAGGTCGTCAACTACAATGCGGTCGGCGGCTCGACGGTGATGTACACCGCGCACTGGCCGCGGCTGCATCCTTCCGATTTCAAGGTGAAAACGCTCGACGGCGTCGCCGACGACTGGCCGATCGACTACGACGCGCTGACCCCGTTCTTCGAGGAGAACGACCGGATGATGGGCACATCCGGCCTGTCGGGCGATCCGCTCTCGCCGCTGACGCATCCGCCGATGCCGCAACAGCCGATGGGATTGTCCGGTGCGATCATCGGCAAGGCCATGAACAAGCTCGGTTGGCACTGGTGGCCGTCGGACACCACGGTCGCGACCATGGATTATGAGGGCCGGGCTCGCTGCATCAATCTCGGCCATTGCACGCCGGCCTGCGCGCAAGGCGCCAAATCCTCGACCGACATCACCTATTGGCCGCATGCGGTCCGCGCCGGCGTCGAGCTGCGCACCCATTGCCGGGTGCGCGAGATCACCACCGACGAGAACGGCATGGCCTCGGGCGTGGTCTATTACGACAAGGACGGCGTCGAGCAGTTCCAGCCGGCGCATGTCGTCATCATCGCCTGCAACGGCGTCGGCACGCCGCGGCTGCTCTTGAACTCCGCGTCGGGGCGCTTTCCGAATGGGCTTGCCAATTCGTCGGGCCTCGTCGGCAAGAACCTGATGTTCCATCCCTATGCGCAGATCTACGGCTATGTGAAGGAGCCGACCGATAGCAACCGCGCGCCCCCGACCTGCCTGTGGAGCAAGGAGTGGTATGACACCGATCTGTCGCGCGGCTTCGTGCGCGGCTACGGCGTCCAGTTCGTGCGCGGGGCAGGGCCGGTGTTCGAGGCCGTCGTCAGCGAGCAGAAGGGCATCCTGCCCTGGGGCGCCGATCATCACCGTGTGTTCCGCAAGCTCAACGGCCATCGGCTGGGTTTCTCCGCGATCTGCGAGGACCTGCCGGAAGAGCACAATTGCGTCACGCTCGATCCTGTCCTGAAGGACAGCCACGGCATTCCCGCGCCGAAGATCGACTATACGATCAGCGAGAACAGCCGGAAGATGATGGAGCACGCGCTGTCGCGCGGCCGCGAGGTGCTCGAGACCGCCGGTGCGACCGACATCTGCGTCAACTCGCCGATCCCCTGGGGCGGCTGGCATCTGCTCGGCACGGCGCGGATGGGCACCGATCCCGAACGCTCCGTCGTCAACGAGTGGGGCCGCTCGCACGACGTGAAGAACCTCTTCATCGTCGACGGCAGCATCTTCGTCACCTCGGGCGGGGTCAACCCGACCTCGACCATCCAGGCCCTCGCGCTCTACATCGCCGACCAGATGAAGCAGCGCCTCGCCAATTTGTTCGATTGAGGATTTTCATGACCGAACAGATCACCCTCACGCCGCGGCAGCGCCAGGATTTGCGCGCCATCGCCGCGATGATCATTCCACCGAGCGAGGAATACCGGGTTCCCGGTGCCGATGACGAGATCATCCAGGCCGACATTCTTGCGAGCCTCGGCCGCGACACGAGGCCGGTCGCGGCTGCGCTCGATCATCTGGCGCGGCTCGCCGGCATGCCGCTGGCGGACCTCGAACCCGCCGCGCGCGATGGCGTCGCGCAGCAGTTCCGCAGCTCCGGCGGCGCGGCTACTCTCGTCCGCGTGGTGCTGCAATGCTACTACCGCGACGACCGCGTGCTGCGCTCGCTCGGGCTGGAGCTGCGCGCGCCGTTCCCGAAGGGCTATGTGCTCCCGGATGGCGACTGGTCGCTGCTCGACCCGGTCAAGGCGAGGGCGGGCACGCTGCGACGGGCGCCCTAGCCACCTGGGCAGTCAATACCCGGCAGTCCAGCCTTGCGCCCCAGGCGGGCTACTTGCGCGAGGGGGAACAGGCCACCATTTGTGTGAGCCTCAAGGACTCTTGCCATGCTGGATTTTACCTCAGATATCGCCGGTGACGCCGCGTCATCGCGAACGACAGCGGCTGCGCCGGTCGATGACCGGGCCCTGCTGGACGCCTATTCCAATGCCGTGATCGACGTCACCGAGCGCGTCGGCCCTGCCGTCGTGCGCGTCGAGACCGGGCCCAAGGTGCCGAACGGCCGCGAGCGCGCCGGGCTCGGCTCGGGCATCGTGATCTCGCCGGATGGGCTCGTGCTCACCAACAGCCATGTGGTCGGCGCCTCCAAGGAGATCCGGCTGCGGGATGTGGAAGGCCATGTCGGCGACGCCCAGGTGCTCGGCGCCGATCCCGACACCGATCTTGCGCTGCTGCGCGCCAACGGCGTGCGCCACTTGCCCTATGCCGCGCTCGGCAACTCCAAGACCCTGCGGCGCGGCCAGCTCGTGATCGCGATCGGCAATCCGCTCGGATTCGAATCGACCGTGACCGCGGGCGTGGTCTCGGCGCTGGGACGCTCGATCCGTTCGGTCAGCGGCCGCACGATCGAGGACGTCATCCAGACCGATGCCGCGCTCAATCCCGGCAATTCCGGCGGGCCGCTGGTGTCGTCGAATGCCGAGGTGATCGGCATCAACACCGCTATCATCAATGGCGCGCAAGGCATCTGCTTTGCGGTCGCCAGCAACACCGCCCAATTCGTGCTGGCGGAGATCATCCGACACGGCTATGTCCGCCGCGCCTATATCGGCGTCGCCGGGCAGACCGCGCCGGTCCCGCGGCGGCATGCGGTGCTGGCCGGCGTCGAGAATAAGATGGGCGCGCTTCTGATGCAGATCGAGCCGGACGGGCCGGCCGCGAAGGCGGGCCTGTTGCCCGGCGATGTCGTGATCAGGCTCGACGGCGTCGAGATCAACGGCGTCGACGACCTGATCCGCGTGCTCGACCGCGACCGGATCGGCCGGCGGCTCGCCATGGACGTGCTGCGGCTCGGCCGCCTGCGGGCGATAGACATCGACCCGATCGAGCGCAAGCCCGCCCGCTAGCTGCGAGCCCGCGGGCGAGGTATGACGATGTCATGCCTCGCCTCCGGAAAATTGCCGCATGATGCCGGCGCATGAGACTTACGACGTCATCGTCGTCGGCGCCGGTGCCGGCGGCATGACGGCGGCGGCGGTCGCCGCCGCCGAAGGCCTGAGTGTGCTGGTGATCGAGAAGACCGCGTTCGTCGGCGGCACCACCGCGTGGTCCGATGGCATGGTCTGGATTCCTGCCAATCCCAAGATGAAGGCGGCGGGGCTTTCCGACAGCGTCGCCGATGCCGTGCAGTATCTGTCGAGCACGGTCCCCGAGCCCGCCAATGCCGGCCTGCGCGCGGCCTTCCTCGCGCGCGGGCCTGAGGCCGTCACCTATCTCGAAGCCAAGACGGAAGTGCGGTTCCTGCCGGTGAAGACCTGTCCGGACTATTATCCCGAACGGCTGGGCGCGACATCAGGCGGGCGCGCGCTCGAGCCCGTGGCTTTCGACGGCACGCGGCTGGGCCGGGCTTTCGCGCGATTGCGGCCGCCGCTGCCGGAGTTCACGCTGTTTGGCGGAATGATGGTCAATCGGCTCGACATTCCGCACCTGCGCCGGATCGGAAAATCGCTGCGTTCGACCCTGCGCGCGGCGCGGCTGGTCTCGGAATACATGATGCAGCGGCTGCGCAGCCCGCGCGGCACCACGCTGCATCTCGGCAACGCGCTCGCCGCGCGGCTCTACGCCTCGCTGCTGGCGCGGCAGGGCGAGATCCTCTTCAGCGCGGATGTCGAGGATTTGTCGATGCAGGGCGATCGCGTCAGCGGGGTGGTGATCCGTCACGGCTCCCGCGACCGCGCGATCGCGGCGCGCCGCGGCGTGGTGCTTGCGACCGGCGGCTTTTCGCACGATGCCGCTTTGCGTAAGCGGTTCTTCCCGCCTGCGGCAGGATTTGTCTCGGCGACCAGTCCATCAGGCACAGGCGACGGGCTTCGGCTCGCGGCGACGGCCGGTGCTGCGCTCAATACCGAGGCGACGAGCCCGGCCTATTGGGTGCCGGCCTCGCTGTTCCGCCGCGCTGACGGCAGCCGTGGTGTTTTCCCGCACACGGTGACCGATCGCGCCAAGCCCGGCGTGATCGCCGTCAACGCCGCGGGCCGGCGCTTCGTCAACGAGGCGCTGTCCTACCATGAGTTCGTGCTCGCCATGCTGCGCGACGGCCATGGCGAGCCCGATCGGCCGTTCTACCTGATCTGCGATCGTCAGTTTTTGTGGAGCTATGGCCTCGGCCGCATCAAGCCGTTCACGCGTAACTTTCGGCGCTATGTCGCGAGCGGCGAGTTGGTCGAAGCTCCCGACATCACGCAGCTCGCTGCGAAGATCGGCATCAAGCCGTCTGTGCTCACAGCGACGATCGCGGCCTACAATATTGACGCGAAGGAGGGACGCGATCCCGAATTCGGCCGCGGCACCACGATTTACCAGCGCCATCTCGGCGATATCAGCCACAAGCCGAACCCTTGCGTCGCGCCGATCCTCCGCGCGCCGTACTTCGCGCTGCGGATCTATCCGGCCGATCTCGGCACGGCGATCGGCATGAAGGTCGATGCGCAGGCCCGTGTGCTGCGGGGCGACGGCACGCCGATTGCGGGCCTTTACGCCTGCGGCAATGACATGGGCTCGATCATGAACGGCAACTGCCCTGGCCCGGGGATCACACTCGGGCCGGCGCTGACGTTCGGGTATATCGCGGGACGGCATCTGGCGGAGGGTGGTGTGACGCGCGAGTTGGCAAAAGAGCAGATGTGATCTGGGCGGCGGCCTCTTCGCCTCTCCCCGCTTGCGGGGAGAGGGAGAGAAACATTACTCCGCCGCCGCTGCAAACCGGCTGTTCTCGAGCTCTGCTTCCAGCCGCGCCGTCTCGGCCATCGCCTGCTTGATATTGCCTTCCTTGACGTGGCCGAAGCCGCGGATCGTCTCGGGCACGCGAGCAAGCCTTGCCAGCAGCGGGATCTGCGCCGCTTTCAGCCCAACGATCCGCTGATCGATCATCGTCAGATAATTCTCGATCAGCTTCCGCTCGGTCCGGCGCTCCTCAGTGCGGCCGAACGGATCGAACGCGCCACCGCGCAGGAATTTCAGCTTGGCCAGCACGCGGAAGGTGTGGATCATCCAGCCGCCGAACTCCTTCTTCCGGAGATGCCCGGTCGTCTTGTCGCGCTGCGCGAAGATCGGCGGGGCGAGGTAGAACTTCAGCGAAAAGTCGCCGTCGAACTTCTCCGAGACCTTCTTGGCAAAGCTGCCGTCGGTGTAGAGCCGCGCGACCTCGTACTCGTCCTTGTAGGACATCAGCTTGAACAGATTCTTGGCCACGGCCTCGGTCAGCTCCGTGGACGCGGGCGAGGCCGCGCTCTCCGCCTTGCGCACCTTGGCGACGGCTGCGAGGTAGCGGTCGGCATACGCCTTGTCCTGATAGCCGGTCAAAAATTCCGCGCGCGTTGCGATGATGTCGTCGAGCGATTTGGTCGGCGCGGACGCCCGGCTCTTGAACTGGAGCACGCTGCGCACCCGCGACATGTCGTGGGCGGCCAGGCGCCCCCAGGTGAAGGCGAGCTTGTTCATCTCGATTGCAGCGCCGTTGATCTCGATGGCGCGGAGCAGGGCCTCCAGCGACAGCGGAATCGCGCCCTTCTGGAAGGCGAAGCCGAGCATGAAGGGATTGGTCGCGATGGAATCGCCCATCAAGGCTGCGGCAATGCCTGTCGCGTCGATGATGTCGAGATTCTTGTCGCCGACGGCGTCGCGCAACACGGTCTGCATCGTGCCCATCTCGAAATCGAGATCGGGGTTTTGCACGAAGCTCGCGGTCGGCTGCAGATCGGCATTGATATAGGCCTTCGTCACCCCGCGTTCGGCGCGGCTGAGCGCGGAGGGACCTGCCGAGACGATCATGTCGCAGCCGAGGATGACGTCGGCGCCGCCGGTGGTGATGCGGACGGCGGAGATATCCTCAGGCTTCGGCGCGATGCGGACATGGCTCATCACCGCGCCGTTCTTCTGCGACAGGCCGGTGAAGTCCAGCGCCGAGCAGCCGCGGCCGTCGACATGGGCGGCCATGCCGAGCAGCGCGCCGATGGTGATGACGCCGGTGCCGCCGATGCCGGTGACGAGGATGTTGTAGGGGCCGTCCAGCTCACGCGCCGGCGGCAGCGGCAGATCGGCGAACAGCTGGCCGGAGTCCACCGACGACGTCTTGATGCGCTTGAGCGTGCCGCCATGCACCGTGACGAAGCTCGGGCAAAAGCCTTCGACGCAGGAAAAGTCCTTGTTGCAGTTCGACTGGTCGATCTGGCGCTTGCGGCCGAACTCGGTCTCCAGCGGCTGTACCGAGACGCAATTGGAAGCTTGCGAGCAGTCGCCGCAGCCTTCGCAGACGAGCTCGTTGATGAAGGCGCGCTTGGCGGGATCGGGATAGAGCCCGCGCTTGCGGCGGCGGCGCTTTTCGGCCGCGCAGGTCTGGTCGTAGATGACGACCGTGAGGCCCTTGATGTCGCGCAATTCGCGCTGCACGGCATCAAGCTCGCGGCGGTGATGGATGGTCGCGCCTTGCGGGAAGTAGTTGCCTTCGGGGTATTTGCCCGGATCATCCGAGACGATCGCCAGCCGCTTGACGCCTTCGGCCCAGACCTGATGCGCGATCTGCGCGACGTTGAAGGCGCCCTCGGCGGGCTGACCGCCGGTCATCGCGACGGCGTCGTTGTAGAGGATCTTGTAGGTGATGTTGATGCCGGCGGCGGAGGCGGCGCGAAGGGCGAGAAGCCCGGAATGGGTGTAGGTGCCGTCGCCGAGGTTCTGGAAGATGTGCTGCTCGGTGGTGAAGGGCGACTGGCCGATCCAGTTCACGCCCTCGGCGCCCATGTGCGAGATCAAATCGGTACGGCGGGTCGGCATGCTCAGGGCCATGCCGTGGCAGCCGATGCCGGCCATGGCGCGGCTGCCCTCCGGCACGCGCGTCGAGGAATTGTGCGGGCAGCCCGAGCAGAAGAACGGCGTGCGCGCGAGCTTGATCGGCGCGCTGGTGGTGACGGGATTGTCGAAGGCCTCGAGCCGCGCTAGGCGCTGCTCGAGCACCGGGCTGTGATGGCCGAGCTTGCGCAGCCGCGCCACCAGCGCGCCAGCCACGATGGTCGGCGTCAGCTCGCCCTCGCTCGGCAGCAGCGGCGCGCCGCGCTCGTCGCGCTTGCCCGTGACGGTCGGGCGCCTCGACGCGTCGATGTTGTAGAGGATGCGCATCAGCTGGTCTTCGATGAAGCCACGCTTCTCCTCGACCACCAGGACGTCCTGAAGTCCTTCGGCGAAACGCCTGGCGCCGCTCTCCTCGAGCGGCCAGGTCAGCGCGACCTTGTAGATGCGAAGGCCGAGATCCTGCGCGTCCTTGTCGGTAATCCCTAAGTCGGCGAGCGCTTGGCGCAGATCGAGATAGGCCTTGCCGGTTGCGACAATGCCGAGCCGGGCCGGCTTTGAATCGAGCACGATGCGGTCGAGCTGGTTGGCGCGGGCAAAAGCCTGCACGGCGGCCATCTTCGGGCCGAACAGGCGCCTCTCGGCGTCCAGCGGCGGATCGGGCCAGCGGATGTTGAGGCCGCCGGGCGGCATCTCGAAATCATGGGGCAGCTTGATCTGGATACGTTCAGGGTCGCTGTCAATCGACGCCGAGCTTTCGACGGTCTCGCTGATCGCCTTGAAGCCGACCCAGCAGCCGGAGAAACGCGACAGCGCAAAACCGTAGAGACCGAGATCGAGATAGTCCTGCAGCGTCGCCGGATTGATCACGGGGATCAGCGCCGCCGCGAACACCTGCTCGCTCTGATGCGCGAGCGTCGAGGACTGGCAGCCATGGTCGTCGCCGGCCAGCGCCAGCACGCCGCCATTGAGCGAGGTGCCGGCCGCATTGGCGTGCTTGAGCGCGTCAACCGAGCGGTCGACGCCGGGGCCCTTGCCGTACCAGATGCCGAACACGCCATCGACCTTGGCGCCGGGAAACAGCCCGACCTGCTGGCTGCCCCAGACCGCGGTCGCAGCCAGGTCCTCGTTCAGGCCGGGCACGAAGGCGATGTCGTGCTGCTGGAGGAAAGACTTCGCCCGCCACAGCGCGTGGTCGTACATGCCGAGCGGGGAACCGCGGTAGCCGGAGATGAAGCCGCCGGTGTTGAGGCCCTGAAGCCGGTCGCGTTCGCGCTGCAGCATGGGCAATCGAACCAGGGCCTGCGTGCCGGACAGGAAGATCCGCTTCGATTCGAGCCGGTATTTGTCGTCCAGCTCGACCTGCATCAGCGTCATTTCGGAAGTCCTTGTTATCCTGGTCGGGCGGGGGATTTTGCGCCGCGGGAGGCTTGCGGCTGAGCGAAGCGGGAGATCGCAGTCAAGAGCATGGGCCGGCGAAGTCAATATCGCTGGCCGCATCCGTGGCGCTCCTGCTAGTCATGGCTTGTTGTGGAGAACATCATGACCGCAGACGCATTCGACACCGAGATCACCGAAACGGCCAAGGCCTTGATCGGGCCGTGGCGCCGGCCGCGCCAGATGCTTCACGCGCAGGTCTACGATGCGCACGCCTCGATCCATGACGATGCCACCGCGCAGAAGCTCGGCTTCAAGGGCGGCACCATCGAAGGACCGACGCATTTCAGCCAGTTCGCCCCGCTTGGCGCGCGGTTGTGGGGACAAGCGTGGTTCGAGAGCGGCTGCCTGTCCGCGCATTACCGCAGCGTCTGCTACGAGGGCGAGGAGGTGCAGGCGATTCTGTCGAATCCATTGCCGGGCGCGAGCCAGTGCCAGATCCAGATGGTCAAGCGCGACGGCACCGAAGTGCTGCGCGGCACGGCCTCGGTCGGCGAACCGCACGCGGCGACCGCGCTGGAGACCCGCCTCACCGAGCTCAAGCCGCTCGCCGATCCCGTGATCCTGCGCGAGGTGACGGTCGCGCAGACCAGCAAGCGCCAGCCGGTGCGGATGGCGTTCGACCAGACCATGGGCGACCTCTATCCGTTCTCTCTCAGGCAGAAGCTCGCCGTCATCACCGAGAACTCTCCTTACTATTCGGGAACGGACAATCCGTGGCGCAAGCCGATCATCCCGATGGAGATGCTGAGCGTGCTGTTCCAGTACCGCTCCAAGGACGATCCGTTGCCGGCCAAGGGCCCGGCGGTCGGCCTGTTCGCCGACCAGGAGATCAGGCTGGTGAAGGGCCCGCTCTTCGTCGACGAAGGGTACGAAGTCGAGCGCGAGGTGGTCGCGCTGTCCGGCAGCCGACGCACCGAAAGCGCCTGGGCTAGGACGCGCGTGTTCGACAAGACGGGCACGATGGTGGCCACCATGCTGCTCAACATGGCGACGCTGAAGGACTCGTATGGGCCGTATGAGGAAGAGTATCGGCGACTGTATGGGGCGGGGCGGTAGAGGCAGGGCGTCACCACACACGCTCCTTGTCATTCCGGGGCGACGCGGAGCGTCGAGCCCGGAATCCATTTCGCCTCGGGTATTGCGGCCCGATGGATTCCGGGCTCGCGACTTCGTCGCGCCCCGGAATGACGCCGCTTCCCCGCCCATCCTTTAAGCAAATGCACGTCGCAAAGCCGTCGCACAGGGAATAAGCAGCCGTCGGCTGCTGACGTAACCTTCTGAGTGCGCAGCAAATTCTCTCGCGGCCTGTGTCCCACCGCAATTGTACACAATGGCACGGCGTTTGCAGAACTGCCGGCAAAGAGAGTTCTCGCGGGGGCCTTGAGTCATGTTGAACTCGACCAAGCCGACACTGGGCGTCATCAGCGCCGAGCCCGAGCCGATCAGGCTCGACTGGCCCGCCACCGCGCTTCTCATCATCGACATGCAGCGCGATTTCATGGAGCCGGGCGGCTTCGGCGAAACGCTCGGCAATGACGTCAGCCAGCTTGCGCGTGCGGTGAAGCCGATCGGCGCGGTGCTGAGGGCGGCGCGCGACACCGGCATGCTGGTGATCCACACGCGCGAGGGCCATCTGCCCGACCTCTCCGACGCGCCGCCGGCGAAAGTCGAGCGCGGCGCGCCGAGCCTTCGCATCGGCGATCCCGGCCCGATGGGGCGCATTCTCATTCGCGGCGAGGCCGGCCATGACATCATCCCCGAGCTCTATCCGCTCGACAGCGAAGTCGTGATCGACAAGCCGGGCAAGGGCGCGTTCTACGCCACCGAGCTCACCGACGTGCTGGAGAAATACGGCATCGAAAATCTGCTGGTGTGCGGCGTCACCACCGAAGTGTGCGTCAACACCACGGTGCGCGAGGCCAATGACCGCGGCTATCGCTGCGTCGTGATCTCGGACGGCTGCGCATCCTACTTTCCCGAGTTTCACGAGATGGGCCTGAAGATGATCAAGGCCCAGGGCGGCATCTTCGGCTGGGTCGCTGACTCAGCCGCAGTACTGGAGGCGATGAAGATTTCCACATCAGCTTAGGGGCATCACCATGAGCACAATGACGGGGACGGCCGGCAAATCTGATCTGAACAGGTCCGGGTTCAAGCCGGCACTATGGACATCGGGCGACTGGAACGCGTTTTTCGGCTTCGGCACCAACATCCTCGTCAACATGCTGGTTCTCACGGGCCTCTTGCGCTTCGTTTTGAAGATGCCGGACAGTCTGGTGTTCGGCCGCATCCTGCCTGCGCTCGGGCTGATGATGTGCCTGTCCACCTTCTATTACGCCTACCTCGCCTACCGCCTCGCGCAGAGGACCGGCCGCACCGACGTCTGCGCGCTGCCCTCGGGCGTCAGCGTGCCGCACATGTTCATCGTCACCTTCGTGATCATGCTGCCGATCACGATCAAGACCGGCGATCCGCTCAAGGGTTGGTCGGCCGGCCTCGTCTGGGTGTTCTTCCAGAGTTTTATTCTCATGATCGGCGGCTTCATCGCGCCGTTCATTCGAAGAATCACGCCGCGCGCGGCGCTGCTCGGCACGCTCGCCGGCGTCTCCGTCACCTTCATCTCGATGCGTCCTGCGCTCGAGATGTACATGACGCCGCAGATCGGTCTCGTCTGCTTCGCCATCATCCTGGTGAGCTGGTTCGGCGGGGTGAAATATTGGCGCGGCATCCCGGCGGGTCTCGTCGCCATCGCGGCCGGCATGATCATCGCCTGGGGCTCGAACCTCTTCGGTCTTGGCCTCGGCGGATTGAGCATCGCGGGCGTCGGCGCCGCGTTCGCCAACTTCGGCTTCTCGGTGCCGATCCCGCCGGTGGGCTACGTCTTCTCCGGCTTCGAATTCCTCGGCATCATCCTCGTCACCGCCATTCCGTTCGGTATCTATGACCTCGTCGAGGCCATGGACAATGTCGAGAGCGCGGAGGCCGCCGGCGACGAATATCCGACCACGCGCGTTCTCACCGCCGACGGCGTCGTCAGCCTGATCGGCTGCCTGATGGGCAATCCCTTCATCAACGCCGTCTATATCGGTCATCCCGGCTGGAAGGCGATGGGCGGCCGCATCGGCTACTCGGCTGCGACCGGCATCATGGTGGTCGTGCTGGCCTGGTTCGGCATCATCTCGGTGCTGCTGGCGCTCGTGCCTGTCGTCGCGATCTCGCCGATCCTGCTTTACATCGGCATGCTCATCGGTGCGCAGGCGTTCCAGACCACGCCGGTCAAGCATGCGCCCGCGATCGTGCTGGCACTGACGCCGCATCTCGCCGCCTGGGCCAAGCTCCAGATCGACACCATGCTGGGCTCGACCATGATGGCGGCGACCTCGGTCGGCGGGCTCGCCGCCGACAAGGCCGATGCGGTCAAGGCCGCGGCGATCGCCGCGCTACCGCAGCAGGGCGTGTTCTATCACGGGCTGGAGGTGATGGGCGGCGGCTCCATCCTCGGCGGCCTCATCCTGGGCGCGATCGGTGTCTTCATCATCGAGCGCGACTTCGAGAAGGCCTCGGCCTTTGCGCTGGTCGGTGCGGTGCTCACCTATTTCGGCTTCATGCACGGCGAAGCCGTCGGCATCGGCGGCGGCTTCGGCGTCACGCCCGCCGTTGCGTTCGCCTATGCGGTGATGGCGGCCGGCCTGTTCGCGGCAAGCAAGCTGGGCACCACCGAGCACTATGCCGCGCATCCGGAGATGCACGCCGCGCCGGCGGAGTAGGGAAGCGAAGCTATCTCGCGGCCGGACGACGATGAGTCGCCCGGCCGCTTTCTTTCTGGCCCTCTACGCCGGGCCGACTCAGCCGAGCCGGCCAATCCATTCGCGGAATAGCTCCGGGCCGGCTTCCACCGCCGCTGCAAGGTCCTGCAGGCGGGTGTCGCGCGCTATGCGCGGCGAGTAGCCGAAGTGCTGCCGGAAGCTGCGGCTGAAATGAGCCTGGCTCACGAAGCCGAACGCGGCGGCGATCTCGGCATTCCAGCGATCTTCATCGGCGTCATCAAGCAGCACATGGATCGCTTCGAGCCGCCGCCCGCGAATGTAGTCGGCGACGCCCGCGAGCGGCGCGAAGACGCGATAGAGCACCGAGCGCGACACGCCGATCTCGCGGCAGATGGTTGCCACCGACAGGTCGTTGCGGCCCAGATTCTGGTCGATGAAGCGGCTGGCGCGGTGAAGGATGGCGATGTCACGCCGGGCAAGCCCCTGCTCGCGCGGCCGGGCGGCCACGCCGAAGCATCCGCGCAGCAGATCGAGCGTCGTCCGGACCGCATCGAGCGCATCGTTCTCCTCCATCGCCGGAAGCCTGCGCCGCAACAGCGCCATATGATCGGCGAGAACGCGGCCGGCGGCGCCGTCAAGGACGAGGCCATGCAGGTCGAGGCCATCGGGCGCGGCACTGACGATCGGATCGCGCTCGACGTCGAGGCTGATGGTGTCGGTCGCGGTGGCGATGCCGTCGAAGGGCCGGGTCAGATCGAGCACCAGCACCTGGCCGGGACCGGCCGAGATCGGTTCGCCGTCGACTTCGCCGCTCCAGGCGCCGCGCCTGAGCAGCAGCAGCGCGAATGAATTGCGGCCATCGGCCTTGGCCAGTGCGGCGGAACGGGTGAAGCGCACCGGCGCCATCCGGGTGGACGCGGCGACCAGGCCACCGAGCAGCCAGGCCTCGGCCAGGACCTCGAAGTCGTCCCGGTCCGTGCCCGCGGGGACCGACACGTCGTAGTGCGTGAGAATCGCGCGGTAGCGGTCGAGCCGCTCGGCGACAGGCAGCTCCGCGGTGTCGAAGCGCAGATACGGAATTTTCGTCATGCCAGGCCGCTCCCTCGGCAGTTGGTCTGCAAATTGGGACGATCAGGCAAGTTTCCGCACCGTCGAACCGCAGTCTCCGGACATGAATATTCATATTATTGCGCGCGGGCCAGACGTGCGTGCTTCGCGGCCCGGACAATTTGCAATGACGTGAAGGTAAGGCGATGGATATGCGGGGGATGACGGTCGCGGTGGGGCCGGACGAGGATCGGGTTGTCGCGAGGGGGACGCCGCGCCGTGCGTGCAGGCAGTCCTTGCTCGGAATTTGCACCGCCGCGGTGCTTGCCCCCTTGGCCGTCCTGCTGGATGCGTCGTCGGCGCAGGCGCAGTTCGTTTGCGTCAATGCCAGCAACAGTGCGGACGGTGCGAGCGCGAGCTCGATACAAAGCGTGGCTTGCGGTACCAATTCTTCCGCGACCACGGGTGGCTCCGCATTCGGCGAATCGAGCTCTGCCGGTCCCGAGGCCGCGGCCTTTGGCGCCGGCAGTCTGGCCTCTGGCGGCCTCAGCACAGCGCTGGGCTATCGAAGCACTGCCAGCGGCTTCTTCAGCACGGCGGCTGGTAGCGCCAGCGCGGCCACCGGCGCCCTGACCTCGGCATTTGGCTACCAAAGCTCCGCGAGCGGTTACACCGCCACGGCCGTGGGCTATCGGGCAGGCGCAGGTGGTGACGGCAGCACGGCTCTTGGCTACGCGACAGTCGCAGGCGGCAACGCCAGCACGGCCGCGGGCAATTCCAGTCGCGCGGACGCCGAAAATGCGCTTGCAGTGGGTACAAACGCGAACGTCTATGCTGCCGGCACCAACGGCACGGCCGTCGGTTACAATATCGGCGTGAACGGCGCCAATAGCACCGCGGTCGGCGCTAGCAACGCGATCTCCGGCGACAACAGCGGTGCGTTCGGCACCGTGCAGATCGTCCGAGGCGACCGCAGCTTCACACTGGGCGGCAACAACACGATCAACGGCACCAGCCAGGCCGGCTGGGGCAACGTCGTCAACGTGGTCGGCTCCAACAACACCGTGGCCGGCACCGCGAGCGCGGCCGGCTCCTCGGTGTTCGGCACCGGCAACGCCGTCAACGCACCCAATGCGCTGGTGATGGCGAACACGGCGACCGTGGCCGGGTCAGGCGGCATCGCGATCGGCAACACCGTATCGGTCGCGGGCGTCAACGCCGTCGCCGTCGGCAACAACACCAGCGCCGGCTTCGCCAACTCCGCCGCGATCGGCAACGGTGCCGCAGCGACGCGTGCCAATCAGCAGGCGTTCGGCACGGCAGGCAACACCTACACCATGGCCGGCATCGCCTCGTCGGCCAGCAAGTCCGCGCAAAGCGGCGCGACGCAGCTTGTCACGTCCGACGGCGCCGGCAATCTTGCGACCACTACGCTCGCCAGTCTCGGCCTGGCCTCGTCGAGCGATCTCAGCGCCGTCAATGCGCAGCTCGCCAGCATCAACGGTCGCCTCGACGACCTCAGCATGCGGACCAGCAAGGCGACCAGCGGCGTCGCCATGGCCTTTGCCATGGCCGGCGTGCCGACGCTGCTGCCGGACGAGACCTTTGCCATGACGATGAACTACGGGACCTTCGAGCGGGCCAACGGTCTTGCGTTCAATGCGGCGCTGCGCCTCAATCGGAACATGCAGTTCAACGGTGGCATCGGCTACGGGCCGGACGAGAAGGTCGCCGGCGGACGCGTGGGCCTGCGCGTGGGCTGGTGAGCCCACCGCGATCGTCTCCTTACGATTGGCGGCATCGGGTGATCACCCGCCCTTGACGGCACCCGCAGTGAGCCCGGCCACGATCTGCCGCTGCGCAAACACCGTCAGCAGCAGCACTGGGAGGGTGACGATCAGCGCGGCGGCGGCGAGCGGCCCCCAGCTCAACTGGTCGAACGAGATCATGTTGTAGACTGCGACGGGCAGGGTGCGCGTCTCGCGTCCGGCCAGCACGATGCCGAAGACGAAGTTGTTCCAGGAGAAGATGACGGCGAGGATGAAGGCGACCGCGATCCCCGGCTTGGCGATCGGCAGGGCGACGTGGCGAAAGACCTGCCAGCGCGTGGCGCCGTCGATCAGGGCGGCTTCTTCCAGCTCGAGCGGCGTGGTCTCGAAATAGCCGATCATGATCCAGATCACGATCGGCACCGTCACGACGAGGTGGATGATGATCTGCGGCACCAGCGTGCCGAGCAATCCCAGCCACTGGAATAGCAGGAACAGCGGAATCAGGTAGGACAGGCCGGGCGTGATGCGCGCGATCAGGATCACGATCGCGGATTTGTGCGCGGCCATGCGCGCGATGCCGTAGCCGGCGGGGACGCCGACGATCAGCGCCAGCGCGGTCGCACTGCCGGTGACGACCAGGCTGTTGATGAAATAGGTCAGGAAGCGGTTGGAGGCCAGCACGTCGGCATAGTTCTTCCAGGCGATATGCTCGGGGAAGAACACCGGCGGGTAGGCGGCGTTGTCGATCTCGAATTTGAGCGACAGCGACAGCATCCACAGGAAGAACAGGATTGCCGGCGACACGATGACGAACACCGAAAGCCACAGGCCGATCTTGCCGATGATCTGACGAGGTGTCATGCGTCGCTCGCGATTTCGGTCCACACCATGCGCTGGCGGGCATACAGCATCACCGCGGCAAGCAGGACGATCAACAGGAAGAACACCACCGCGATCGCCGAGCCGTAGCCGAGGTCGTAGTAGGTGAAGGCGACGCTGTAGAGGTAGATGTTGATCGTCTCCGACGCCGAGCCGGGTCCGCCTTGCGTGATCGCGAAGATGATGTCGAAGCTCTTCACCGCGTCGATCATGCGGATCATGCCGGCGATGAACAGGAACGGCATGATCAGCGGCAGCGTGATGAAGCGGAACATCTGCCAGAGATTGGCGCCGTCGATCTGCGCGCTCTCATATGGCTCGGTCGGGATTGCGGCGAGGCCGCCGAGCACGATCAGCATCACGAGCGGCGTCCATTGCCAGGTCTCGACCAGCACCAGCGAGGGAATGACGGTCGCGGGATGAAACACCCAGAGCTGCGCCGGTATCCCGACCAGCGACAAGATGTAGTTCAGCACGCCGAGCTGCGGGTGGAACATCATGGTCCAGACCAGCGCGATCGCGACGGGCGTCGCCATCATCGGCATGATGAAGACGCCGCGCAGGAAGCCGCGGCCGGCGAATTTCTGGTGGAACACCACGGCCGCGAAGGTGCCGAGCACCAGCGGCAGCAGCACCGACAGCGCGGTGTAGACCATGGTGTGGCCCACCGCCTCGATGAAGCGCGGATCGCTGGTCAGCCGCAGATAGTTGGAGAGCCCGACGAAGGTGGTCGGCGAGCCGACCTTCCACTCGTTCAGGCTCATCCAGATGGTGAAGACCCACGGGAAGATGATGATGGCGAGCACGACGACCAGCGCCGGCACCACGAACGGCCAGTAGGACGGCGGGCGCAACTCTTTCTCCGGCGCGGCATCGGACCGTGCCGCGGCCGGATCAGCTTGTGTCAACGCACTCACGCCTTTTCGCTACGCTCCAGGATCGGCCGAAACTGGTCGTTGGCCTTCTTCAGCTCGGCGGCGGGATCTGCCCCGGACAGCGTCGCGGTGAGAGCCGCGCCGACGATATCGCGGAATTCGGCGACGGGGACGACCACGGGCAGGCCGAGCTTGCTGATCTTGCCGGACTCGATCACCGATTGCAGCCACTCCGGCGGCATCTTCACGCCCTTCTGGATCTCGGGATCGTTCAGGATCGAGCTGCGGAACGGCACGCCGCCGCCGGCCTGGAGCAGGCGCGCGCCCTGCTGCTTCGAGACCACCCACTGGCAGAGCAGGTAGGCGGCTTCCTTGTTCTTGCTCGCCGCCGCAATGCCGATGCCGTCGCCGTAAGTGGACGAATAATGCCCCTTGGGTCCGGCGGGCACGACAGTGTAGCCAACCTTGCCGACGACGCGCGAGGCGGCCGGATCCTCCAGCGGCGGCGCCCAGCCGACGCCGTCGATCCACATCGCCGAGCGTCCTTGCGTGAACGAGGCCATCGACTCCATCCAGTTGAAGCCGGCGACGCCGGGCGGGGCGGACTTCGTCAGCAGCGTCTGGTAGAGCTTCGTTGCCGCGATCGCCTCCGGACCGTCGGTCAGGATGTTGCGCTTGTCGTCGAGGAATTCGCCGCCATAGTTGAGGAAGAAGTTGGTCCACAATGCCATGTTGGCGTTGCGCAAGCCCCGCCCGACGAAGCCGTAGGTGCCTTCCTTGGGATCGGTGAGCTTCTCGGCGGCAGCGACCATCTCGTCGAGGGTCTTCGGGACGGCCACGCCCTTCTTCTGGAATAGCTCCTTGTTGTAGTAGAGGATGAAATAGTCCACCGACCACGGCAGCGACAGCATCTGCCCCTTGTCGTTCTTGGCATATTGCAGGCCCGCGGCGGAAAAATCGCTCTCGACGAGATCGGGCGCGGTCAGTGACGGGTCCTTCATGAAAGGCGTCATGTCGGCGAGCCAGCCGGCCTTCTCGAACTGCCGCTTCTGCACGTGATAGCTGAGATGGACGACGTCGAAGCTGGGCCGGCCCGAGGTGAACTCGATCACGACCTTCTGGCGCTGCTGCTGCTCGGGGATCTGCTCGGCTTCGACCTGGATGCCGGTGAGTTCGGTGAACTCCTTGATGTTCTTTTGCAGGTTGTCGCCGCGCGGACCCTTGGCGAGGATCACCTCCAGCTTGGTCCCGGCATATTTCTTCCAGTTGACCTCGGCGCGCGCCGGCAATCCGGTCAGGCTGAGCGCGCCAGCCGCTGCCGTGCCGGTCAAGAGCGTACGGCGCGAGATTCTGTAGTCGACCACTTCAAAGTCCTCCCTGTGACTCATCGTCTTTGGGAGGGATACTAGCGACCGTGCCACGCCTGCCTAGTCCTAATTCGAAGGAATCAGGGCCGCACGGCCGGTGTTTCCATCGGCAGGCCGCGCGCCCGCGACATCAAATAGAGCTCGAGCGCGACGAGCTCTGGGGCGCCGTAGTCGTAGGCCTGGGCGCGCACGCCGGACATGCAGCTGCGCAGACGCCGCTCCAGCGACCCCAGCGTCTGCCATTCCAGCCGATACAGCGGATAGCCGGTCGGCTGCGCTTGCGTGATCGGAGCGCCCGCCAGATGCCTGTCAAAGTTGTCGTCGTGGCAATTGGTGCAGGCGAGGTTGAGCTGGCCCTCGCGCTGCATGAAGAGGTCGCGGCCCTGTTCGACGAATTGCTTGAGTTGCGGGTCGTCGCCGGCCGTGATCGCGACGCCGCGCGACTGGTGGGCGACGAAGGCGGACAGCGCCAGCAGGTCGCGGCTCTCGTAGGGGAGCGGCGTTGCCTGCTGATGATTGGCGCGGCAGAGATTGATGCGTTGATCGAGTGTGATGGGACGGCCCACCGCCTTCTCGAAAGCGGGATAGCGCGCCGCGACGCCCTTCATGCTGCCCCGCGCATCGCCGTGGCAATCCGCACAGGCCTTCTCCGCGCTGCCGGTCTTCTTCGTCCAGAGCGCCTCGCCATCGAGCACGAACAGCATGCCCGGATTGGCGGTGTCGTCATCCTGCATGGCGCGCGTGTCCGGCCCCATGAAAGCGTAGCCGGAGCGGCGCGCCTCGGGCGCAATCTCGCCGGCAAGCAGGGCAGGAGCCGCGGCCAGCAATGTCGCCACCGCTATCGCGCGCCAAAATTTCATTCGACCGTGATCGATGCCGAGGCGGTGGACGAATAGCCGTTGTCGCCGGTCCATTCGAACTCGAACTTGCCGCTCTCCTTCGCAACCGTGAAGAACGAAAGATATGGGTTCGCGGCGATCGCCGGAAACAGATCGGCGCGAAAGACCTCGGTGCCGTTGTAGCGGCAGGTGAAGCTCGTGATGATGTCGCGCGGCACGAGCCGGCCATCGGCGGTGTGGCGGAAGCCGGTTTCCATGATATGCGAGGTCAGCGTGCGGATCTCGATGACGTCGCCGCGCCTGGCCTTTGCCGGAACGTTGATCAGCGCGGCCATCAGTTCATCTCCTCGGTGCAGGCGGCCAGCGTCACGACGACGTCGGCGGCGACCTGCCAGAAGCTGTCGTCGGAGAGACGCGCGATCGCGACCACCTTCTGGGTGTCGGCGAGCCGGATCCTCGTCGAGACCTGGGCTCGGCCGGCCCACGGGCCGAGATGGAAATTGCCGATGTTCGGCTGCGGGTTCTTCTCGTTGAAGACGTGGATGCTCTTGACGTAGTCATCAGGCGTCATCGGGCTTGCGACGCTGATGGTCATTGGCACGGTGTTGCCGTTCTCGACCAGCGGCGGAATGTCGAGCTTCACCCTGCCGGTGCGAATCGGGGCTTCACCGACGACGTTGCGGATCGCCGTGTTGAGCATCGCGGGCGTCGCCTCCAGCGGCCGCAGCGTGACGATCGGGATCGTTCCGGCAGCGGTGATGCCTCCGGCAAGGCTCAGGAATTGTCGTCGCGTGGTTGGCATGAGCAGTCCTAGTCCCGAAGCGTTGCAAGATAGGCCACGATGTCCTCGATCTCCGCGGCGGACAATATAGGCTTGCCGGCAAAATTGCGCCCGACGCGCACGAGGCCGTCATTGCGATAATAGGACGGCATGATGGTCTCCGCGTTGAAGCGCGACGCATCGACCAGACGAAGCCGCAACTGGCTCACCGACCACCGGTTCCCGGCGCCGGAGAGATCGGGCGCGAGGTCGCCCTGGAACCGCGTTTCCGGAAACGGGCCGGAATGGCAGAGGATGCAGGTCGTCGTGCGCGCGAGCACCAGCGCGCGTCCGCGCGCGGCATCGCCGGGCGTAGCGGTGAGCGAAGCCGGAATGCCGTCGCCGACGATTGTGCAAGGCGCGAGCTCGTCCGCTTGGGTGGGCAAGGCCAAGGCAAGGCTCGCTACGATGAATACCGCAATCGCAGATCTTGGATTGAATGACTGAGGCCGCCGCGAACTCCTCTTACCTCTCCCGCTTGCGGGAGAGGTCGCCGCGTAGCGGCGGGTGAGGGCTCTTTCCTCTTGGGGGGTCTCGCGGGCGGAGACACCCTCTCCCCAGCCCTCCCCCGCAGGCGGGGGAGGGAGCGCGTCGTGTTCGTGGCGGCAGGCTCGTCCCATCATTGCCCTAGCCAAAGGTGTCTGCCGTGATGGTTTGAAACCAGCGCGCGGCCTCGTCAGCCTCGCGGGCGCGCAGCTCGCGCGGGGCATCGACCGGGCTGGTCGCGCCGCCCTCGACCTCGGCGTAGATATCGCCTCTGGGTTGGTAGTTGCCGGCGAGCGAGAAGCCGTAACCGGGCGCGACGGTGGTGTAGCAGACACCGGTGAGCCGCGGCGTCTCCGGGGCGCGGCCTGCGAGCAGGTTGACGATCGCGGCGGCGCAGGCCTTGCCTTGCGCGCTTGCGGCCGACGCCGATTTGGGAATGCCGCCGCCGAGGCAGGCATCGCCGATGACGTGGATGTTCGGGACGAGCTTCGACTCGAAAGTTACAGGATCGATCGGGCACCAGCCGGTCGCATCCGCTGCGCCCGCAATCTGGGCGAGGTGGCCGGCGCGTTGCGGCGGGATGACGTTGGCGACGTCAGGGGTGTAGTTGCCGAACTCGGTGACGATGGTCTTCGTCGAAGCGTCAACGGACGTCACGCGGCCGCCTTGCGACAGCCCGATGCGCTCGATCATGTTGCCATAGAGCTCCTTCCAGGCCCGCTCGAACAGCCGCTGCTGGGAGAAGCTATCCTTGGCATCGAGGATCAGCACCTTCGCGCGCGGCTTCTTCGTCTTCAGGTAATGCGCGATCAGGCTCGCGCGTTCGTAAGGCGCCGGCGGACAGCGCGAGGGATTGGCGGGGATCGCAATGGCGACCGTGCCACCGTCTTCCATCGCCTCCAACTGCCGGCGCAGCAGCAGCGTCTGCGCGCCGGCCTTCCAGGCGTGCGGCATCTTTTCCGACGCCGCCTCGTCGTAGCCGGGCAGGGCTTCGACATGGAAGTCGATGCCGGGCGAGAGCACGAGGCGGTCGTAAGTGAGCGTGGCGCCGTCGGTCGTCGTGACGCTGCGCCTTTCGGGATCGACGGTTGTTGCCGCCTGGGCAACGACGGTGATGCCTTCGGCGACAAGCTTGTCATAGCCGAACTGCTGCGCCTCGATCTCGCGCAGGCCTGCGATCACCTCGTTGCTGAACGGGCAGGATATGAAGACCTTGTTCGGCTCGATCAGCGTCACCTGCAATTTGGCGTTGGCGCGTTTGAGCGCGCGGGCACAGGCCGCGCCGCCAAAGCCGCCGCCGACCACGACGACGCGGCCCGCCGATTGCGCGCGCAGGATTGAAGGTACTGCGTACGATGTGGCCGCGGCGGTGATGCCGAGGACGACATTCCGCCGTGTCACCGGCGCATTCATGGGTCTCATCCGGAAAATGCCGCGGCGGCCGTCGTGGCCGCCGCGAGTTGTTGCTTGAGCGTGATCTTCTCGGAAAACCGCTTCGCTCTTTGCGCTAACGCGGCCCTTCGGGTCCGGATCATGCTCTAGGCGAAGGTGATGTTCTGGTCGCGCAGCGGAACGGAACGGATGCGCTTGCCGGTCGCGGCGAAGTACGCGTTGAGCACGGCCGGTGCGGCAACGCCGATGGTCGGCTCGCCGACACCGCCCCAGAATCCGCCGCTCGGCACCATCACCGATTCCACCTTCGGCATCTCGTTGATGCGCATCGAGTTGTAGGTGTCGAAGTTGGTTTGCTCGATCTTGCCGTCCTTGACGGTGCAGCCGCCGTAGAACAGCGCGGACAGGCCATAGACGAAGGAGCCCGCGATCTGCCGTTCCACCTGCGCCGGATTGACGA
The DNA here is from genome assembly GCF_000011365.1 of Bradyrhizobium diazoefficiens USDA 110. GTDB lineage: Bacteria > Pseudomonadota > Alphaproteobacteria > Rhizobiales > Xanthobacteraceae > Bradyrhizobium > Bradyrhizobium diazoefficiens. The sequence continues at coordinate 3,007,296 of NC_004463.1, forward strand.
CGTAGCCGGGGTCGGTAGAGGCGACGATGCGGTGCACCTTGATCTTGTTGCCGTCGGTCACCGAGATCTCGGCGGCGCCGGCGACGTAGCTGCCATAGCCCATCACCTGCGCGATGCCGCGATAGACGCCTTGCGGCGCCGGCGTGGTCCAGCCGATCTTCTCGGCCACGGCATTGAGCACCGCCAGATGCTTGGGGTGATTGCTCATCAGCTTGCGGCGGAATTCGAGCGGGTCCTGGCCTGCGGCATGGGCTAGCTCGTCCATGAAGCATTCCATGTAGATCGCGTTGTGATTGACGTTGACGCCGCGCCAGAAGCCGGGCGGAACGTGCGGATTGCGCATCGCATGCTCGATCAGCAGGTTCGGCACCGAATAGCCGAATGCGGCCTCGCCGGATTGGGCGACACCCTGGAACGCGGCCGGATCCATTCCGTTCTGGAGCGCTTCGGGACGAAGCGAGAACAGGATCGACTGTCCCGACAGGCGGTAGTGCAGCGCGACCAGGTTGTTGTCGGCGTCGAACGCGCCGGTCATCTTGCACTGGGTGATCGGATGATACCTGCCGTGCGCCATGTCCTCTTCGCGCGACCACAACAGCTTGATCGGCGTGCCTGGCATCTGCTTGGCGATCATGACCGCCTGGCGGACGTAGTCGGTCTGGCCGCGCCGGCCGAAGCCGCCGCCGGGCATCACCTTGTGCACGTCGCACTTCTCCGCCGGCAGGCCGGAGGCCTCCAGTGTCGCCGCGAAGGCTGCCTCGCCATTCTGCGTGCCGCACCAGACCTCGCATTTCTCCGCCGTGTAGAGCGCGGTGGCGTTCATCGGCTCCATCGTGGCGTGGTTCTGGTAAGGGTAGTTGTAGACGGCCTCGACCTTCTTGACGGCGCCGGCAATCGCCGCCTTGGCGTCGCCGTTCTTGTTGCCGACATAGGCCGGCTGCGCGTTGTCGAGGCCTTCCGCCAGCCACTTCGCAATCGACGCGCTGGAGACCTTGGCGTTGTCGCCCTCGTCCCAGACGATCGGCAGGGCTTCCAGCGCGGTCTTGGCGTGCCACCAGGTATCGGCAACGACCGCGACCGCGGTATCGCCGACCGTGACGACCTTCTTGACGCCTTTCATGCCGGCGATCTTGGCTTCGTCATAGCTCTTCAGCTTGCCGCCGAACACCGGGCAGTCCTTGATCGCGGCGTTCAGCATGCCCGGCAGCTTGACGTCGATGCCGTAGACCATCGTGCCGGTGGTCTTGTCGGCGGTGTCGAGGCGCAGCACGCCCTTGCCGATCAGCTTCCAGTCCTTCGGATCCTTCAGCTTGACGTCGGCCGGCGGCGTCAGCTTGGCCGCAGCCTCGGCGACCTTGCCGTAGGTTGTGGTCCTGCCCGACGGCGTATGGGTGATGACGCTCTTCGCGGCGGTGCATTCGGATGCCGGCACTTTCCACGAATCGGCGGCGGCCTGGATCAGCATCACGCGCGCGGTGGCGCCGCCCTTGCGGACATAGTCCTGCGAAGAGCGGATGCCGCGGCTGCCACCGGTCGAGAAATCGCCCCAGACGCGCTTGCGGGCGACGCTCTGGCCGGGTGTCGGATATTCGGTCGAGACCTTCGACCAGTCGCATTCGAGTTCCTCGGCGACGAGTTGGGCGAGGCCGGTGAGCGAGCCCTGGCCCATCTCGGAGCGGGCGATGCGGATCACGACGGTGTCGTCGGGCCTGACCACGACCCAGGCGCCGATTTCGGGCGAGCCGTCGGCTGCGCGCACCACGGCGGGTCCGCCGAAGGGGATATCGAGGCCAATTGCGAGGCCTGCGCCGACCGCGGCGGTGCCGATGACGAAGGCACGGCGGTTCATCTTGGGAGAGACGTGCTTGTTCATGGGGCGGTTCCTTACGCGCTGGCGATCGTGTGGATCGCTTCGCGCACCTGCTGGAAGGTGCCGCAGCGGCAGATATTGGTGATGGCCTCATCGATGTCGGCGTCGGTCGGCTTCGGCTTCTCGTTCAGCAGCGCTGCCACCGCCATGATCATGCCACTCTGGCAATAGCCGCATTGCGGAACGTCCTTGGCGATCCAGGCTTCCTGCACCTTGTGCAGCGTGCTGCCGGACGCCAGCCCCTCGATCGTGGTGATCTTCTTGCCTTCGGCCTCGGCGACCGAAACGCCGCAGGCGCGGGTCGCGATGCCGTCGATGTGAACCGTGCAGGCGCCGCATTGTGCAATGCCGCAGCCATATTTGGTGCCGGTCAGCCCGGCATTCTCGCGGATCGCCCAAAGCAGCGGCGTATCCGGCTCGACGTCGAGTGTGAGGGATTTTCCGTTGATTGTAAGGTTTGCCATCGCAGTCCCCTGATTGGTCCAATCCACCGATTGGACTCAGGGGCGCAATGTGTCCGGCAAATTGGAACTGTTCAAATCAACAGTCCGCGGGGTGGCCGTCAAAGAGATCGGGGGGCGCCGGGAAGATTGTTGGGTGTTCGGTGTTGCAGTCAATTGCCCGCTCGCGACCGCGGAGGCGATCGTTCATGAAATGGCCCGTCACAAGCTGAGGGCGTTTGGTGTCGCAAACGAGAATGCGATCCGGATCATCAGCAAAAGACGAGCTCTATCCCAGTCCGGTCCGCAGCGACATCCGCGCCCTGCTGGCGCGCAATGCCTCGCGGATGGAGAAGGGCTTCGAGACGTTGCGGCAGCATGCCCGCACTGACGCGCCCGGCCGCTAGTTTCTCGGCGCGTTCTTCGCCTGGTGCAGCGACGTCCTGGCGAGCGGCCGGAAGCTGCTTGCGAGCGAACGCTGCTGATTGCGCGCTTCGCCGCGGGCCGGGTTCCAGGCGCCAATCCGCGGCTTGGGGCGACGCCCGGCCGTGAACGCCGGTTCCAGGCCCGATCACCGCTGCATTGCGGCGACAGATTGTCCCCTTTTGCCGGGATGCAAGACGAGGTCGCTCTGGTACACTGAGTCGAAGCCAGAGGAGTTCCATGGACGTGCCGAGCCCCTGCAACGTGTTGATGCTCTACCCGCTGTTCACCGCGGAGTCGTTCTGGAGTTTTGGCGAATCCTGCAAGCTGATGGGCGTGAAGCGCCCCGCCGCTCCCCTCGGCCTGATCACCGTTGCCGCGATGCTGCCTGCCGACTGGACGGTGCGCCTCATCGACTGCAACACGTCGCCCCTGGGTGACGAGGATCTCGCCTGGGCCGACGTCGTCTTCACCGGCGGAATGCTGCCGCAGCAGGCCGACACGCTGCGCCTGATCGAGCTATGCCGCGCGGCGGGCAAGCCGGTGGTCGTCGGCGGCCCCGATCCGACCTCGAGCCCCCACATCTATGAGAGGGCCGACTTCCGGGTGCTCGGCGAGGCCGAGAGTGTCATCGACGAATTCATCGCGGCCTGGGAGGGCGGTGCGCGCTCCGGCGTCTTCACTGCGCCGAAATTCCAGGCCGATGTCACCAGGACGCCGGTGCCGCGGTTCGACCTGCTCAAATTCGAAGATTATCTCTATATCGGTGTGCAGTATTCGCGCGGCTGCCCGTTCACCTGCGAGTTCTGCGACATCATCGAGCTCTACGGACGCGTGCCGCGAACCAAGACGGCCGAGCAGATGTTCGTCGAGCTCGAGACGCTCTACCGGATGGGCTACCGCGGCCACCTCGACTTCGTCGACGACAATTTCATCGGCAACAAGAAGTCGCTGCGGCTGTTCCTCCCGCAGCTCGCCGAATGGCAGCGCGCCCACGGCTATCCGTTCGAATTCTCCACCGAAGCCTCGATCAACCTCGCCGACGATCCGGAACTGCTGGAGCAAATGGGGGCGGCCAATTTCTTCGGCATCTTCGTCGGCATCGAAAGTCCGGATCCGGCGACGCTGGTCGCGATGCGGAAGAAGCAGAACACGCGGCGCAACATCGCCGAGAGCATCCACAAGATCTACGCCGCCGGCATTCTCGTCACCGCGGGCTTCATCGTCGGCTTCGACAATGAGAAGGTCTCGATGGCGGAGGCCATGATCGAATTCATCGAGGAGGCGGCGATCCCCGTCAGCATGGTCGGCCTGCTCTATGCCTTGCCGAACACGCAGCTGACGCGCCGCCTGGAGCGCGAAGGCCGGCTGCACCCGGGCCACGATCTGGCGCCGACCATCGGCGCCGATCAGTGCACGGATGGGATCAACTTCGATCCGGTGCGCCCGCTGCGCGACATCCTGATGGATTACAAGCGGGTGCTGGAGCGCATCTACAGCCCGGCTGCCTATGCCGGACGCATCGACCGCTTGATGACGCTGCTCGACCGTTCGCGGCAGCGCCACGCGCTTGCGGAGGGCGATATCCGTGCCAAGCTCGGGGCGATGGAGACGGTGCACCGCGTGGTCACCGCCATTCCCGAGGCGCGCGGGCCGCTCTGGCAGACCTTCATGAACTGCGCCAAGCGCGACACGTCATCGGCGCGGATCGCGGTGCAGATGATCGCGGCCTATGCCCATCTCGGTCCGTTCTCGCGCAAGGTCATCGACGCCATCGACGCGCGCCTTGCCGCGCTGGACGACGAGACCGTCATCCCGGCGGCGACCATCGACGCGACCGCAGCGCGGCACCTGGCCTGAAGGCCCTACTTCACCGCCAGCCGCAGGAAGCTCATCACGCTGCCGAGCGCGGCAAAGCCTGCACCGAGTGCGAGTGCGACGGTCGCGCCGTCGTGACCGGCGAGGGCAAAGCAGAGCGCCGCGAGCGCAGCCCCCGTCGTCTGTCCGGTCAGGCGCGCGGTGGCGACGATGCCGGAGGCGCTGCCGCTGCGGTGCGGCGGCGCGCTCGACATCACCGCCTTCATGTTCGGCGCCTGGAAGAAGCCGAACCCCATGCCGCAGATCACCATCCGCCAGATGATGTCGGCGATGGCGGGATTGGCCGGCAGCATGGCGAGCAGCGCCATGCCGAGGCCGAGCAGCACGAGGCCGATGCCGCCGAGCAGCCCGACCGCATGCCGGTCCGACAGGCGCCCCGCGATCGGCGCCATGATGCCGACCACCAGCGGCCACGGCGTCATGAAGAAGCCGGTCTCGACCTGCGAGCGTCCCAGCACGTCCTCGAAATAGAACGGCAGCGAGACGAAGGCGAGGCCCTGCACCGCGAAGGAGCACACCGCCGTTGCCGCCGACAGCGCGAACATCGGCCGGCTGAACAAATCGATCGGCAGCATCGGCGCGGGGTGATCGGCGTGGCGGCGCGTCAGGATGAAGCCGAGCGCGAGGGCCGTGACGAGCTCGATGCCCACGACGACCGGCGACAGATTGTGCGCGGCGCTGCCGATGCCCGTGATGAACAGGCCAAGGCAGGCCGACGCCAGGATCGCGCCGAGAAAATCAAAACCGTGATCGGCCCGCGGCGTCTTCGGCAGCATCGCAAAGCCGATGCCAATCGCAACGAGGCCGAAGGGAATGTTGACGGCAAACAGCCACGGCCAGGGGCCGAGCGCCAGGATCGCGGAGGCGATCGACGGCCCGAAGGTGAAGGCGGTCGCGACCACCAGCGCGTTGTGGCCGAAGCCGCGGCCCAGCATCCTTCCGGGATAGACGAAGCGCACCAGCGCCGTGTTGACGCTCATGATGCCGCTGGCCCCCAGGCCTTGCAGCGTGCGCGCGACCAGCAGGCTGTCCAGCGACCACGCGACCGCGCAGAACAGCGAGGCGATGGTGAACAGGATCAGGCCACCGAGATAGATGCGCTGGTGCCCGACGATCTCGCCGAGCGCGCCGAGCGGCAAGAGCGTTGCCACCAGCGCGATCTGGTAGACGTTGACGACCCAGACCGACTGCTCCGGACTGACATGCAGGTCGGCGGCAATGGCGGGCAGCGCGATGTTGGCGATCGCGGTGTCGAGCGAGGCCATCGCCAGAGCGGTGAAGATGGCAGCGATCGCCCAGCGCCGCTGCGCGGCCGGCAGGCCGTCGGACATGGTGTGGTCGGGCTCGCGCGCGGCGGCAGGTAACGTGATCGTCATTGCGTTAGCGCGTTGCTCCGGCGGCGTGGCTATGCGGACTTTTGGCATGTACTACGCCGAAGGCCGCTTCCACAGGCATATGCTTGCATGCTGTGTATGCGCGAAGGTGAGGCGATGCCGCCGGGCTCTGGCGTATGATCGCGCCGGCGCTGCAATTTTGGGGAAACGTCATGCAACTCATCGTTCTGCCCGGTGACGGCATCGGACCGGAGATCACGACCGCGACATCGGGTGTGCTGCGCGCGGCCTCGGAGCGCTTCCAGCTCAATCTGCGGCTGGAGGAGCACGCGGTCGGGCACGCGAGCCTGAAGCAGTTCGGCACGACGGTGCGGCCCGAGCTGCTCGACATCGTCCGCGGCGCCGACGGCCTGATCCTGGGGCCGACCGCGACCTTCGACTTCAAGGACGAGGCGCATGGCGAGATCAATCCGTCCAGGCACTTCCGCAAGAACCTCGACCTCTACGCCAATGTCAGGCCCGCGCGCACCTATGCCGGGCGGCCAGGCCGCCTCGGCGATTTCGACCTCGTGGTGGTGCGCGAGAACACCGAGGGCTTTTACGCCGATCGCAACATGGAGCAGGGCAATGGCGAGATGCTGGTCACGCCTGACGTCGCGATCTCGCTGCGCCGGATCACGCGGGCGTGCTGCGAGCGCATCGCGCACGCCGCCTGCCGTCTCGCCATGAAGCGGCGCAGACACCTCACCATCGTGCACAAGGCCAATGTGCTCAAGATCGGCGACGGGATGTTCCTGGACATCTGTCGCGCGGCGGCGAAGGGCTATGCCGGCCTCGAAGTCGACGACATCCTGGTCGACGCCATGATGGCGCATGTCGTGCGCAACCCCGATCGCTTCGACGTCATCGTCGCCACCAACATGTTCGGCGACATCCTGTCCGATCTCACGGCCGAGCTGTCCGGCAGTCTCGGCCTCGGCGGCTCGCTCAATGTCGGCGACCGCTATGCCATGGCGCAGGCGGCACACGGCTCGGCGCCTGACATCGCCGGGCAGGACGTCGCCAATCCGGTCTCGCTGATCCTGTCGACGGCCTTGCTGCTGGCCTGGCATGGCGAGAGGAGCGGCGCGGTGCGCTACGAGGAGGCCGCGCGTGCGATCGAGGCGGCGGTGGCGAAGGCGATCGGCGAGGGCAGGGCAACGCGCGATGTCGGCGGCAGGCTCGGCACGATCGCGGCGGGGGCTGCGATTGCGGAGATCTTGCAGGGGGCTTGAGGTGCTTCGGCGCGTGCTTTCCGGCTCTTTCTTGGGCGAAACAAAAAAGTCGAAAAACAACCCCATGCACAGTAGAACACCCCTTGATCGATAAGGGATTTTCGCGATGCGTCGCGGCGACATCGGCAGCTGCGATCGCGTTGACCCGTCGGGCAAAACACTGGCAGGATGCGATGCTGGCGGCGATCGGGGACTGGGCCATGGCGCGTTCTCGTCACGCGCAATGTGGGCCTCAGACCGCACGGCGGCGCGTCTCCTCCGGCCCACGTTGAGGCAGATCAATACTCGCCTCGCAGGCCCGCCAGACCCTTCCATCAGCGCATCCATGGAAAGGGCGGCCGACATGCAAACCCTGCTCAGGGAAATCCGGAATACGCCGTTGCTCTGGATGCTGGTCTTCGTGCCCATCGTGCTGCTGGCCGAGGCGGCTGCCCCGCATTCCCACACGCTCCTCTTCGTGCTGGCGGTGCTTGCGATCGTGCCGCTGGCGGCGCTGCTCAGCCACGCCACCGAAGCGGTCGCCGCGAAGACCGGCGATGCCGTGGGCGGACTGCTCAATGCAACGCTCGGCAATCTGACGGAGCTGATCATCGCCATCACGGCGCTGCGTGCCGGCCAGTACATGCTGGTAAAGGCCTCGATTGCGGGGGCGATCGTCACCAACGCGGTGTTCATGCTAGGGGCCTGCCTGCTGCTCGGCGGCCTGCGCTACCACGTGCAGGAGTACAACCGCGCCGGCGCGCGGCTCTCGTCGGGCCTGTTGCTGATGGCAACCGTCGCCCTGCTTGCGCCTTCGGCGGTCGCCGATCTCGAGCACCTTCCGCAGGGCGGAGGCATCTTGAACAAGCTCAGCGTCGGCATTTCAGTCCTGCTGATCATCGCTTACGCGCTCGGCCTGTTGTTCTCGCTCGGGACGCACAAGGAATTGTTCGCAAGCGCCGATCATGGCGACGACAAGGAGGCGCACTGGCCGATCGGCATCGCCGTCGGCACGCTGCTGGTCGTCACGGTGCTGGTCGCGCTGGTCAGCGAAATCTTCGTGGAATCGGTGCAGAAGGCGGCGGAAACCTTCGGGATGAGCCCGGCCTTTGTCGGCTTCATCATCGTTTCGCTGGTCGGCGCTGCCGCCGAATTTGCGGTGGCGTTCGGCGCGGCGCGCAAGGACCGGCTCGACATGGTCGTCAGCATCGCGCTCGGCAGCGCCTCGCAGATCGCGCTGTTCGTCGCCCCCGCGCTGGTGCTGCTCAGCTACGTCGTGGGGCCGACGCCGATGAACCTGCAGTTCTGGCCGGGCGCCGTCACCATGGTGATGATCGCCACAGTCACGTCAGCGTTCATCACGGCGAGCGGACGCTCGGCATGGTTCGTCGGCGCGCTGATGATCTTCATCTACGCAGTGTTTGCGCTGACCTTGTATGTCGTCCCGCCGGCGGGCGAGGGATGAGGTGCTGTTGCCCGTCGGCACGAGGGTGAACTAGCTCGTCCGGGAAATGGCGGCCCGCGGCAAGCCATCCTCCGGAACGGCGAATGCGTTTTCGCTAATAGGCCCAGTAGCTGCCGGAGGGCAGGCAATTGTCGTCGCCATAGCCGTAGCCATAGCCATAGCCGCCGCCATAACCGTAATAGGACGCGGGCGGGTAGTTGTAGCCGTAGGCGGGATAACCGCCATAGCTGCCATAATAGGCGCTCCGCGCAATCGCGCCGCCGACGACGGCGCCGGCAACGCCATAGCCGAGTCCGCGATAACCGTAGCCGCGATAGCCCCAGCCGCCGCGGTAGCCCCACCCGACGCCGCGATAGCCATAGCCGCCACGCCAGCCGCCGACCCATCGCACTTCAGTGGTGTTCTGATCGACCATCGATTTCATCGTCGCCAGATGCGTCGGGATCGGCCCGGCCTGGACACCCATAGCGGGCAGCAGGGCGCCGGCTCCGGCGAGAATGAGGGTGCGCAAAGACTTCGAGGAGGTCATGATCGATCATCTCCTTGGCTACGGGCGGCGCTTTCTGCGCCACCATCGACAATTGATTCCGGCGTGGCGTTGCCGTGGCGGGCTTGATCTAGATCAAGCGTCGGGGTCGCGGCACCGCCGCGCCGTCAGGAGACGCTGCCCGATGCTCTAGGCCTGCAACCGCGGAACGAGACGAATCGCGTTCTCATGGCCAATCGCATCGAGATCCTCAGTCGAAAGGCCAAGCTTCTGCAACTGCGCGAACTGGCCAAGGCCGAAATACGGATAGTCGGTGCCGTAGGTGATCTGGGAGGCGGGTACGAGCTTGAGCAGCGCGGCCATGGACGGCGCGAACGTTGCATTCGCGGTGTCGTAGTGAAGCCGGCGTAGCTCGCCTTCGATCCCCTCCGGCGCAAACTCCTTGAGATCGGGCCGCGCCCCATAGAACGAATTGATGCGCCCGGCCATCATCGGAATCGTGCCGCCGGCGTGCGAGAACAGCCATTTGATGTCGCGGTGGCGGGCAAATGCACCGCTGAGCAGAAGGCTCGTCACCGTACGTGTGGTGTCGTGCGGGACTTCGATCACCGCGGGAAACGTGCCGACGCTGAGCGCGCTGCAGCAACTCGCGACCAGCGGATGCACATAAACGACCGCCTTGCGACGGTTCAGCTCTTCGAACACCGGCCTGTAGGCGGCATTGCCGAGCCATTTGTCGCCGTAGCTGCTTTGCAGCCCGATCCCGTCCGCCTTCAGCGTGTCGAGCGCATATTCGATCTCCTTGAGCGTGGCATCGACATCCAGCATCGACAAGGTTGCGAACAGGCCGAAACGGCCCGGATGGTCGCGCATCATGTCCGCCGCGTACTCGTTGCAGGTGCGCGCGAGCCGGCCAGCTTCCGCCGGCCCGAGGTCGAACCACACCCCTGGCGTGGAGGCGACCGACAGGATGCCTGTGCGTATGCCATTGCGGTCCATGTCCTCGACGAGCTTCTCGCGGGTCCAGGCAACCTGACCGGGAAAGTGCGGCTGCTTGCGGGCGTCTTCGTAGCCAAGCCAAAGCTTCTGGTATTCGGGCGGATAGAAATGAAGGTGGGTATCGATCAGCGCCGGCCTGGTCTGTCCGCGCACCGCAACGGCCGGGATGGCCGAGGCAAGGCCGAGCGCACCCACTCCCGCGAGAAAGCCGCGCCGCGACCAGGACGGGCCGCAACAGGTAGAGCAGCGCTGATGCCCTCCCGATTTCCGATCCCAAATGAGCATGTTGCGGGTCTCCTGTTACGAATTGGCATGGACGGGGGGCCTGTGGTGCTTCCATAGGCAGGAGGTTTCGCCCATTCGCAGTCCGCGGAGCGGCTGCAGCACGGGCGTTGATTGTTGGGGATCGGAATGTGCCGATTTTTCGTCGCTGAGCGATGTCTATCGTCACGTCGTCGCATCACAGCAGCAACTTTGTGTGAACGCGGCCCGGCGTTGCGTCCCATGACTCCGGCTCGCCCGGCAGCCGACGGGGCTCGCAATAGTCCGGCGGAAAATTGTCGCGCGTCTGTTCGCTCATGATGCGCCGGGCGGCCTTCGAGGAGTCGAAGCGATGGACGTTTTCCCGATTAGCGCCGGTCGCCGTCATCCTTGTCCGAGAGGCCGTTCGATGAACGTTCGTCGTATTCGGCCCTGAGCTTCGCAAGGATGGATTGCAATGTCTCCTGCTCAGTCGAGCTCTCGTCATTGCTCTGCCCCCGCAGGCGCCGCAGCCTGCTGCGGAGCATATCGTACGCTTCGAGAAGGGGCGGGCTCAGCGAAAAGAAGGCGCCGAGCGCAATCGCGATGATCACATGGCGAAGCGAAACGGGGGGATCCTCGCCGGGCGTAGCGGCATCATGGCGGACTGGCACGGGCGAAAGACCGGCTGACCCGCCGTCGGCACGGGACGGCCGCGGTTTTCGCGGCGGGATCACGACGACGACAAAAAGGATGTTGAGCAACAGCCAAATGCCTAAAATGACGAGCAGCGTACGCATGAATAATCCAAGGACAGCGTTACCTGAGCTGACGGCAGTATGGTTTCAAATATCGATGCTTCCACGAATCCGATCACGCGACCGGCAACTCGCATGCAATGAAAAAGCTGTCTGATGCCGGACAATGAAGCCGTTACCTTAATCTCGAGCGTGGACAGCAGAGGTCGGGACACGGCATCGCGCGGCATGATCCTGGCGCCTTCCATGGCGCTACGGGACGCTGAGTTCGACAAGGTGAGTTAAGCCGGTCGGGTCCCGTCGGACGGAAAAATCGAGGCGATCGAAACCGGCCGCCGTCGCGATTTTCCGAAGTTCCGGCTCGGAGCGATGAACCAGCTTCCAGTCTGCGATGGCCTCCATCCACACGCGAAACGGATTCCCTGCGGCGATATTGGTGAAGACGATCGAGCCACCGACCCTCAGAAGGCGGCAGCGCAATTCCCCCAGAACGGAAATGATCGTTCGGTCGTCGAGGTAGTCGGACAGGCAGCCGCAGACGACGACATCGAACGGGCCTTCGTCCTGGACCTGTCGGATCGCCCGTCTCACGTCGCCGCACACGATGTGAACATCGCAATAACGGCTCAGTCGCTCTTCGGCGAGAACCAGGGCTTGCCTGTCGAGATCCACGAGAACGACCGTGGATCCTGTAAATCGATGCGGTGCGATCTGGAAGTCGGCACCTCCGCCACACCCAATCGAGAGGATGCGCCCCGGCGTCGTGGCGCACATCTTGAGGTACTGCCACCAGATCCTGTTTCGATGCTGTTGCGCGATGGCGGTATTGAGTGCGTGCCATTCGATCCAGTCGCCCGGATCGGCCGTGGTCGGCAGGCTCGCGCCGGCTGCGAGCAGTTCGACAGTTTCGAAATCACCGGGATAGCCGCGCGGCCACTCCTGAAGTCTGCGGACAAATGAGGAGCGGGCGTGGAGATGACGGGCGGGTGCGAGGAGCCTTTGAATATTCGGTGAGTTCCATGCCGGAGCCGGAAGCTTGGCCAAGGCGCAGCAAAGAGCGTGCATTTGAGAGGCTGTCCCGTGCATTGCCGCTGCTGGATCCCTCGGCATCAGCTCAAAGAAGCGGCAGAAGTCGCCCACCTCCCGGTCAAGCTCGTCCAAATCAATCCCGCTGTGCGTTTCGTCCATTCGTCCCAACCTCCAGGATCGGGATAGAGTGGCGAAGGCCGGCCATTCGCGCATGACCCAGTTGGGTCATGCCTGCGGAATTGCTCGAGAACCCAATGCGCGCAGCACGTTATCCAGAGCCGGTGTCGATTGACAGCGGCGGGCAAGTATCCAAGGATTGTCCGAATATGGACGATTTCTTTTTGGGTGATGCGATTGCGGCGTTTTGATTTCCAGCGATTGGAGCGGTCGAAAGCCCGGTTGGGCGAAGTGGTGCTGGACCCCGGCCAGTGGATACCGCTCATGGAGGACATTTGCTCCGCGGCAGCGACGTCCGGTGCGGGGCTGCTCCAGAGTGATGTCCGGACTTCCGATGTCCCGGTGACGCCTTCGACGAAAGAGGCTTTCCAGGGCTACTTTGCCGCCAATCTTCACGTAGAGGATGTTCGTGCCGTCAGGGGAGTTCCGCTACTGCTTTCCGGCAGGAAGGTTCTGCGCGACCAGGATATCTTCTCCTCCGAGCGAGACATGCTCAAGACTCCCCTCTACAGACATCTCGGACAGCTTGGATTTCAATGGTGGTCGGCGATTTCCTTTTGGGCAGGGCCGGCAATGTGGGCCCTCGCGCTACAGCGCAAGCGTGGGGAAGGAGCCTTCGAAGATGACGATCTGAAGGCATTTGCGCTGCTCTCGGACGCGCTGACCGAGGCCGCCACGCTCTCCCATGCAGTGGGAAGGCAGGTGTTGCTCGGGGCTTTGAGCGCTTTCGATTCGATCAACGAGCCGGCGCTGTCAATGACCGGAATGGGGCGCGTGCTGGAGATCAATGCGGCGGCGGCCGAAATCTTCGATGCCGACTTCCGCGTCCATAACAACAGATTGTACATGCGGGATGGCAAGGCCACTCGTGCTCTTGACGCGAGGTTGACCAACTCCGATCGGGAGCTCCGTCTTCGCGCCGGCAGCCGCATCGGCAACATCATCGTCGCGCGGCGAGAGACCAAGCGTCCGATCGTCATCAAGCTGTTGCCCGTACCGGGGGCGGCTCGATCGCCATTTCTGGGGGCGAGGTTCATCCTGATGCTCACCGACATGGAGGTCGTACGTAAATCTGAAATTGAATTGCTCTCGGCAATCTTTGCGCTGACGGCGGCCGAGGCAAAGGTGGCGCGACTGATAGCTGCAGGATGGTCGCCGGAAATGATCGCCGACGACCTGGCGCTGTCCCGCGAAACGGTCCGCAACCAGATCAAGGCGGTCTTCAGCAAAACGGCCACGCATCGACAGAACGAGTTGGCGGCTTTGATCGGTCACATGCGCAATCTCTAGCCGAGATACTCCTTACCTTTTGAACGCGTTTGACAACGTGGTCATTGCCCGCAACGTGCCCGCTGTTGGCCTGCGGCCAACTCGTCAAGGCAAGCTGACGCCAGCCGCTCCCGAGAGCACAGCGAACATGTCATGCTCTCGTGCCCGATCGGTTTCAGAGCCCCATCCTAGAACTGATACCGCCGCAGCCCCCCATCCACCGGGATCACCGTCCCCGTGATGTACCGCGCCACCGGCGAGGCCAGGAACACCGCGAGTGCCGCGAGATCCTCCGGTTCGCCCCAATAGCCGACCGGGATCTCTTCTTCCGCAAAACGCTCGCGATAGTCCGGCGGATAGTTGCGACGGATCTGCTCGCTCATAATGCGGCCGGGCGGGATGCAGTTGATGGTGATGCCGTGCTCGCCGATCTCGCGCGACAGGCCCTTGGCCCAGGCGTGCACGGCGGCCTTCGCGGCAAAGGCCGCGTTCAGACCTTCCGGCTCGGACTTGCCGGTGATGTTGACGATGCGGCCCCATTTGCGTTCGATCATCTGCGGCAACAGCGCATGCGCGATGCGGCGGTAGCTGGTGAAGTTCAGCGCGATCGCCTCATCCCATTTGCTGTCGGGCGCATCGACGGGCAGGGGCCGGCTGCCGCCGGCATTGTTGACGAGGATGTCGACATGGCCGAGCTCGCTCACGGCGAAGGCTGCGATCTTCTCCGCGGCGTCCTTGGCCATCACGTCCTGCTCGAACGGCGTGATCAGTCCGCCGCCGACTTCGCTCACCAGCTCGGCAAGGAGATCGGTCCGCCGCGCCACGCCGACGACGCGCACGCCTTCGGCCGCCAGGCCCTTGGCGATGGCGCGGCCGATGCCGATGCTCGCGCCGGTGACGACAGCGGTTTTCGATTTGAGCCCGAGGTCCATGGTCGCACGCTCTCTTGTTTGCTTTTGCTTGTTGCCGTTTCCTGCCCATCCCTGCCAGGACGAATTGCCTGACCGGGACGAGCAGTGGTAACCAAGAGCCACGTTGAAGGAAACACGAAAAACAAAAGGCGTCGAACGATGGTCTGGGATCCGCAGCAATATCTGAAGTTCTCCGGCCACCGGCTCCGGCCCGCTGTCGACCTCCTGATGCGGATTCCGGATTTCGCGCCGCGCGAGATCGCTGATCTCGGCGCCGGCGCGGGCAACGTCACCAAGCTGATCCGGGAGCGCTGGCCGGATGCGACCGTGACCGGCGTCGAGGGCTCGGCGGAGATGGTTGCCGCCGGCCGCAAGGCGGCGCCGGACGTGCAATGGTCCCATGAAGACCTCGGCCAATGGCGTCCCGCCAAGCCATATGACCTGATCTATTCCAATGCCGCACTGCACTGGCTGCCCAATCATGCGGCACTGTTTCCCTCGCTGATGGAGAAGGTCGTGCCCGGCGGCATGCTGGCGGTGCAGATGCCGCGCAACTTTCTGGCGCCTTCACACGTGCTGATCGGCGAGACCGCGCTGAACGGACCGTGGCGCTCCAAGGTCGAGCATCTCGTCACCCCGCCGCCGGTCGAGAGGCCGGCCTTCTATCATGATCTTCTTGCGCCGATGTCCGTCAATATCGACATCTGGGAGACCGAATATCTTCAAGTGCTCGAAGGCGAGAACCCCGTGAAGGAATGGACCAAGGGGACCTGGCTGACGCGCTATCTCGACGTGCTCGCGGGCGACGAGAAGGCCGCCTTTGAGGCGGCCTATGGGATGCGGGTTGCGAAGGCGTATCCGAAGAATGCGGCGGGGCAGACGCTGTTCCCGTTCCGGCGTCTGTTCATGGTCGCCCAGCGCAAGGGCTGAGGGCATTGCCGCAATGCGACATAAGCGTTCGTCGTGTCTTGCGGCGTGACATCAGACCTTCATGGTGAGGAGCCCGCCAAAGCGGGCGTCTCGCACCATGCAGGCCGAGCACCTTCGGTAAGCCTCGGATCTCATAAGCGGTAGCCCGGGAGAGGGGCCAGCCCCGGGTTGCGCGTTCAGTAGCGGACAAGCTAGCTTGGCTGCGGGAAAATTGGGCTTAGGTCTAGTTGTTCGGCTGGCGGATTGCTGCCACTACTGGCCTGCAAAAAACAAAAAGAACCCGGTTTCCTAGGGGTATTGGGGAGGTCCTTCATGCGCAAACTGCTTCTTGCGGTCGCAGCGGCCACGTTTGCTTTGGCGCCGGCGATTGCCCAGGCCCAGGGTCCCATTGTCATCAAGTTCAGCCATGTCGTCGCCAACGACACCCCGAAGGGCAAGGGTGCGCTGAAGTTCAAGGAGCTCGCCGAGAAGTACACCGACGGCAAGGTCAAGATCGAGGTCTATCCGAACTCCTCGCTCTACAAGGACAAGGAGGAGATCGAGGCGCTCCAGCTCGGTTCGGTGCAGATGCTCGCGCCCTCGACCGCGAAATTCGCGCCGCTCGGGATCAAGGAATTCGAGGCACTCGACCTGCCCTGGCTGTTCAAGGACGACGAGACCTATGCCAATGCGATGAAGGGCACGGTCGGCAAGTGGCTGTTCCAGAAGCTGGAGGCCAAGGGCATCACCGGCCTCGCCTATTGGGACAACGGCTTCCACATGGTGTCGTCGAATCGGTCGCTGATGAAGCCGGAGGATTTCAAGGGCCTGAAATTCCGCATCTCCGGATCGAAGATCGCGGACCAGTACTTCCGCCTGATGGGTTCGATCCCGCAGATCATGGCGTTCTCCGAGGTCTACCAGGCGCTGCAGACCGGCGTGGTCGACGGCTGCGAGAATACCGCGTCCAACTACTGGACGCAGAAGTTCTACGAGGTGCAGAAGGACATCACCGTGTCCTATCATGCCCATCTGCAATATGCGGTCATCGTCAACTCCAAGTTCTGGTCCGGCCTGCCGCCCGACATTCGCGCCCAGCTCGAGAAGGCGATGAACGAGGCGACCGACTACACCAACTCGATCGCGCGCCAGGAGAACGAGGACGCGCTCGCCGAGATCAAGAAGGCGGGCAAGACCACGCTGCATTATCTCACTGACGCCGATCGCAAGGCGTGGCAGGAAGCGATGCAGCCGACTTACAAATGGGCCAAGGGGCGGGTCGGGCAGGAAGTGCTCGATCTCGTCGCCAAGGAACTCGACGTCAAGATGAACTGACGCGATTTCCGGAGAAATAATACAAACGGTCGGGAGTGTGTGCACTCCCGGCCGTTTCGCATCGGTAGGGGGACCTTGATTTGCTTCGCGTGCTCAATCAGGCGCTTAATCATCTCGAAGAATGGTTGATCGCGACGCTCATTGCGGCCGCAACCGGCCTGATCTTCATCGCGGTCATGCATCGCTATGGCGCGGGCGAGTCGATTGTCCTGTCGCGCTGGGCGACCGCGCACGGGATGACCTGGCTCGCGACGCTGTCGATGACGGTGTTCACCTTCCTGTCCGAGCTCGACCTGTCATGGGCGCAGGAACTCTGCATCTACATGTTCATCTGGATGGCGAAGTTCGGCGCGGCCTATGGCGTGCGCACCGGCATCCATGTCGGCGTCGACCTGCTCGTCAACCGCCTGCCCGAACATTCGCGCAAGCACGTGATCCTGTTCGCGCTGCTGTGCGGCGCGCTGTTCACCGGCATGATCGCCGCCTTCGGCGCCTCCTTCGTGAAGGAGATGTTCCACACTGGGCAGCAGTCCAACGATCTGGAAGCGCCGATGTGGTTCGTCTATCTGGCGATCCCGCTCGGCTCCGGCCTGATGTGCTTCCGCTTCCTCCAGGTCTCATGGTTCTACTACTGGACCGGCGAGCTGCCGCACCACGACGAGACTCATGTCGAAGGCGTGGAGGCCGACGTCTCGCCCGCGCTGCATCCGCAGCCCGCCGGCGCCGAGACCAAAGCCGCCGCGCGAAAAGTGTCGCCGCTCGGCGTCATCCTGATCCTGGCGCCGATCCTGATCTTCGCCATGTGCCTCGCCGAGAAGTTCGGCGTGGTGCTGCTGCCGCACTGGATGCGGGCCGCGACCGTCTTCGCGCTGCTGATCGCGCTGATGCTGACCGGCATCCCGGTCTCGATCGCGCTCGGCCTCACCGTGATGACGTTCCTGTTCACGCTGACCACGGTGCCGATCGAGGCGGTCTCGATGAAGCTCTTCACGGGCATCGAGGGCTTCGAGATCATGGCGATCCCGTTCTTCATCCTCGCCGGCAATTTCCTCACCCATGGCGGCGTCGCGCGCCGCATGATCAATTTCGCGACCTCGCTGATCGGCCACTGGCACGGCGGTCTCGGCCTTGCCGGCATCGTCGCCTGCGCGATGTTCGCGCTGGTCTGCGGCTCGAGCGTCGCGACCGTCGCCGCGATCGGCGCGATCGTGCTGCCCGAGATGGTCCGCCACGGCTATCCCATGCATTTCGGCGCCGGCATCATCACGGTCGCGGGCTCCCTCGGCATCCTGATGCTGCCGTCGATCCCGAAGATCGTCTACGCCGTCTCGACCAATACCTCGATCGGCGCGCTGTTCGTCGCGGGCCTCTTGCCCGGCATCATGCTGACGACGATGCTCTGTATCGTCACCTGGTGGCTCGCGCGCAAGCGCGACTATCCGCGGATGCCGAAGGCGAGCTGGGGCGAGACCGTCCGCACCTTCCGCGAGAGCATCTGGGGATTGATGCTGGTCGTCATCATCATCGGCGGCATCTACAGCGGCCTGTTCACCGCCACCGAGGCGGCGGCGATGGCCGCGGTCTACTCCTTCGTCATCGCGGTGTTCGTGTACAAGGCCATCGGGCTGAAGGACGTGCCGCGGGTGCTGCTCCGTGCCGCCAACACCAGCGCGATGCTGCTCTACATCGTCACCAACGCGGTGCTGTTCTCCTTCGTGCTCTCCAACGAGAACCTGCCGGCGACGCTTGCCGACTGGATCGCCGCGCAGAACCTCGGCTGGGTCGGCTTCCTGCTGGTGGTCAACGTGCTGCTGCTGCTCGCCGGCAACTTCATGGAGCCGAACTCCATCATCCTGATCATGGCGCCGATCCTGGCGCCGGCGGCCAAGAAGCTCGGCATCGACCTCGTGCATTTCGGCATCGTGATGGACGTCAACATGGAGGTCGGCCTTTGCCATCCGCCTGTCGGCCTCAACCTCTATGTCGCCTCGATGATCGCGCGAATGCGAATAACCGAGCTCGCGGTCGCGGTGCTGCCGTGGCTGATCACCATGCTCGGCTTCCTCGTCATCGTGACCTACTGGCCCGATTTGACGCTGTGGCTGCCGCGGGTGCTGGGGATGCATTAGCGAGGGCGGCGAATTCGGTCCCTCTCCCCCTGTGGGAGAGGGCGGCTTCGCGAAGCGAAGCCGGGTGAGGGGTTCTCACCGCGAGTCCCCATCACAAGTGAGTTTGCGGAGACAACCCCTCATCCGGCGCTTCGCGCCACCTTCTCCCACAAGGGAGAAGAGAAGGACGCCTGTGCGGCCTCCGCCAATGATGGCAATCACCCGCGAGATGCGGTTAGATGCGCGCAACAGGCCGGAGGAAACCAAAATGACTGAACTCAGCCGCTCGCCCAAGGACGCGACGCCGTCCGTCATCGCGCAGCAAACGGCGATGCTGAATGCGCTGCCGTTTTCCGACGCGCGGGATTTCGACGATGCCGCGCGCGGCTTTCTCGGCACGATCGAGAATGCGGCGATCACCAACCCGCAGGGGCGGACGGTCTGGAGCCTCGAGCCCTACGGCTTTCTCTCGGCCGACGAAGCGCCACCCACGGTCAATCCCAGCCTGTGGCGGCAGTCGCGCCTCAACATGCAGCATGGGCTGTTCGAGGTGGTGCCCGGCGTCTACCAGGTGCGCGGGCTCGACATCGCCAACATGACGCTGATCGAGGGCGACAGCGGCGTCATCGTCGTGGACACGCTGACCTCGATCGAAGGCGCGCGCGCCGCGCTCGATCTCTATTTCAGGCATCGCGGCATGAAGCCGGTGGCCGCCGTCATCTTCACCCATACCCACACCGACCATTGGGGCGGCGCACGCGGCGTGCTGGAGGAGGATGCGCTGGCTACCGGTGCCGTGCCGATCATCGCGCCGAACCTGTTCATGGAGCACGCCGTCTCCGAGAACATCATCGCGGGGCCAGCAATGCTGCGCCGGGCGCAATATCAGTTCGGCCCGTTCCTCGCCAAGGGCGTGCGTGGGCAGGTCGATTGCGGGCTCGGCAAGTCGATGGCGGCGGGTTCGGTCGCGCTGCTGCGCCCGACCGATCTGATCATGGCGACCGGCGAAAGGCGCGTGATCGACGGCGTCGAATTCGAATTCCAGATGGCGCCGAATAGCGAGGCGCCGGCGGAGATGCACTTCTTCATTCCGCGCTACAAGCTGTTGAACCTCGCGGAAAACTGCACCCACAATTTCCACAATCTGCTGCCGTTCCGCGGCGCCGACGTGCGCGATGCGCTGGCCTGGTCGAAATACCTGGGCGAGGCCCTGCGGCTGTGGGACGGCAAGGCGGAGGCGATGTGCGGCCAGCATCACTGGCCGGTGTGGGGCCGCGAGCGCATCGGCATCATGATCCGGCAGCAGCGCGATCTCTACAAGTTCGCGCATGACCAGACCATCCGCTTGATGAACCATGGCCTGACCGCCGCCGAGATCGCCGAAACGATCCAGCTGCCGAAGAGCCTGGAGGGCGCCTGGCACGGCCGTGGCTATTACGGCCACATTCGCCACAATGTGAAGGCGATCTACCAGAAATATCTCGGCTGGTACGACGCCAATCCGGTCAATCTCGATCCGCTGCCGCCGGTCGCCTCGGGCAAGAAATATGTCGAGTACATGGGCGGCGCCGACGCGATTCTCGCGCGCGCTCGGACGGACTTCGACAAGGGCGAATTCCGCTTCGTCGCGCAGGCGCTCGGCCATCTCGTCTTCGCCGAGCCTGACAACGCGGCGGCACGTCACCTGCTGGCCGATACGCTGGAGCAGCTCGGCTACGCCGCCGAGAGCGCGACCTGGCGCAACGCCTATCTGTTCGGCGCCCAGGAGTTGCGCCAGGGCATGCCGAAGGCCCCACCGCGCCCGCCGATGCCGCGCGAGACGCTGGCGGCGCTGCGCACCGAGCAGCTCTGGGACGTGCTCGGTATCCGCCTCAACGGCCCGAAGGCGGAAGGCAAGCACATCGTGCTGAACTGGCGCTTCTCCGACACCGGCGAGATCTTCGTGCTCAACCTGGAAAACTGCGCGCTCACCTATAGCGAGGGCGTGCAGGCGGAAAACGCCGACGCGAGCTTCACGCTGGCGCGCGCGACGCTCGACGAGGTGATCGCGAAGCTGACGAGCTTTCCGGAGGCGGTCGCCGCCGGCAAGGTCCAGCTCGCCGGCAACCCGATGCGGCTGGCCGAGCTGATGGGCCTGATGGACGAGTTTCCACGCATGTTCGAGATCGTGGAGCCGAAGCGGGCGGTGGTGGGGTAGGCGAGTGCGCCGTTGATTCCGTTCTTCCCTTCTCCCCTTGTGGGAGAAGGTGGCGCGAAGCGCCGGATGAGGGGTCTCTTTCCGCGGGAATGCCTTCGGGTGTGGAGGCAACCCCTCACCCAAACGAGTTTGAGGCTTGGCTGTCGCAGCCCTCTCCCACAAGGGGAGAGGGCACTTCGACTGGCAGCGGCGTAGAAGTGCTACTCCGCGCTGCTCACCAGCTTGATCTTCGGTGCCTGCGCTTCCGTCAGGCTGCGATAGGCCGCGAGATAGTCCAGCGCCATTCGCCGAGCCGTGAAGCGCTTTTCGAACTGCTTGCGGATCGCCGCGCGGTCCAGTTGCGGAAGGCGCTTGACGACGCCGGCGGCGCTGATGATGTCCTCGACGACGAAGCCGGTCAGGCCCTCGTCGATGATCTCCGGCACCGAGCCGCGGTTGAAGGCGACGACCGGCGTTCCGCAGGCCATGGCTTCGATCATCACGAGGCCGAACGGCTCGGGCCAGTCGATCGGCAGCAGAAGTCCGAGCGCACCGCTCAAGAATTCCGACTTCTCGTGATCGCTGATCTCGCCGATGAACTCCACCAGCGGATTGTTCGCGATCATCGGCCGGATCAGCTCGTCGTAATAATCCTGGTCGGCGCGATCGACCTTGGCCGCGATCTTCAGCGGGATGCCGCAATGGGTCGCGATCTTGATGGCGCGGTCGACGCCCTTCTCCGGCGCGATGCGGCCGAGCACGGCGAGATATTCCTGCCTGGCCGGCTTCGGCGTCAGCAAGTTCTCCGGCAGGCCGTGATGGATCGTCGTCACCCAGTTCGCCTGCGGCACCGGCCGCCGCTGGGCGTTCGAGATCGAGATCACCGGCATCTTGGAGAAGATGTTGAACACCGGCTGATGCTCCGGCAGGTCGAGCCGGCCGTGCAGCGTGGTCAGGAACGGTGTGGGCTGCCGGTGGAACAGCGACCACGGATAATAATCGAGATGGAAGTGGAGGAAGTCGAACTCCTCGTCGTCACATTTCTGCCGCACGCGCTCGAGCAGCACCATGTGCAGCGCGTTGGGATCGCGCACGGAACCGTCGAGGCGAAGCGCCCGCGGCCAGAGGGCGTCCAGCTTCGCCGACGTCTGCGAGTCGCCGCTGGCGAACAGCGTCACGTCATGTCCCAGGGCCACCAGCTCTTCCGTCAACCAATGCACCACCCGCTCGGTGCCGCCATACAGCTTGGGTGGAACAGCCTCCGTCAACGGAGCTACCTGCGCGATGCGCATCTCGCCTTCTCCTCTGCGATCATGAACGTTGGAAACCCCCAACCTGTACGGCACCGGCCATGCCAGCGAAGGGAACGTTCCCGCACTTGCGAAGTTCCTCTCAACAAACGTTACATATTCGACACATCGCGCGCCTGTCTCGATGCTGCCATCTCCTCTTCGCAGATCGTCCGCATCCGCATGTCGTGATCGCCTGGCCCGGAACCCGGGCGAAGCGGTCGATGTTCAGTCGGCTGGTACAAAAAAACGCTAATCAACACGACGGGGCGATAGCCATATGGATCATCTTTCTGGATACGCGCGCAGGCCATTTGCCTTTGTCTTGCGCTATCTTCGGCGACGGCTTGCCTCGCACCTGGTGATCCTGACCGCTGTTGTTGCAGCCGTTGCCTGCTCGGTAGGCACGCAGTATGGCGTCAAATCCCTGGTCGACAGCCTGTCGGCGGGAACCGCGCATGGCGGCAGCGTATGGCTGGCATTCATTCTGCTCATGTCGCTGATCGCCGCCGACAACTTCCTGTGGCGGATCGCGAGCTGGACGGCGAGCTTTACGTTCGTTCGCGTCACCGGCGATCTGCGCCGGGACATCTTTCGCCATCTGACCGGACACGCGCCGAGCTACTTCTCCGATCGTATGCCTGGCATGCTGACCAGCCGTATCACGGCAACATCGAACGCGGTGTTCACGGTCGAGAACATGTTCGTCTGGAACGTGCTGCCGCCGTGCATTGCCACAATTGCGGCAATCATGCTGATTGGAACCGTCAGTCCCTACATGGCGCTCGGCCTGATCGTGGTCGCGGGCGGCATGGTGATTGCGATGTTCCATCTGGCCGCGGCCGGCAAGCCGCTGCATGACGACTTTGCCGACAAGGCCGCCGTCGTCGACGGCGAGATGATCGACGTCATCAGCAACATGCCGCTGGTCCGGGCCTTCTGCGGCATCAGCCACGAGCACGAGCGGTTCGATGCGACCGTGAATCGGGAACTCACCGCGCGCGGCCGCAGCCTGCGCTATCTGGAGAAGCTGCGGCTCACGCATGCCGGCGTGACCGTCGTGCTCACCATTGCGCTGATGGCCTGGGCGATCACGCTCTGGCAGGACGGTGAGGCGACGACCGGCGACGTCGTGCTGGTCTGCACCCTCGGCCTGTCCATTCTCAACGCGACGCGCGACCTCGCCGTGGCGCTGGTCGACGTGACCCAGCATGTCGCGCGCCTGACCGAGGCGATCGCGACGCTGCTGGTGCCGCACGACTTGCGCGATCACCCCGAGGCCGAGCCGCTGGTCAAGAGCGGCGCCGCGATCGCGTTCAACAACGTCACCTTCGGCTATCCCGGCGGCGAGAAGATTTTCGAGCGGTTCAGCCTGCGGCTCCAGCCCGGCCAGCGCGTTGGCCTGGTCGGCCAGTCCGGCGGCGGCAAGTCGACGCTGTTCACGCTGCTGCAGCGCTTCTACGACGTGGACGAAGGCAGCGTCACCGTCGACGGCCAGGACATCGCGATGGTGACCCAGCTCAGCCTGCGTGAAGCGATCTCCGTCGTGCCGCAGGACATTTCCCTGTTCCACCGCTCCATTCGCGAGAACATCCGCTACGGCCGGCCGAACGCGACCGACGACGAGGTGCTGCGCGCGGCGATCGCGGCGCGCTGCGATTTCATCGATAGCCTGCCGGAAGGTCTCGACACCATGGTTGGCGACCGCGGCGTCAAGATGTCCGGCGGTCAGCGCCAGCGCATCGCGATCGCACGGGCCTTCCTGAAGGACGCGCCGATCCTGCTGCTGGATGAGGCCACCGCGGCGCTCGACAGCGAATCCGAGGAGGCGATCCGCGAGGCGCTGACGCGCCTGATGCGTGGCCGCACCGTGATCGCGATCGCGCACCGCCTCGCGACCCTGCGCAATTTCGACCGCGTGATCGTATTGAAGGGTGGTAAGATCATCGAGGACGGCTCGCCCGAGCGTCTGATGCAGGGCCATGGGCCCTATCGGGAGCTGGTGACGCAGGAAATGAGCCGGCTCGCGCAAGCCGCCGCGTAAACCCGACAGTCGCGTTCGCGTTGGTTGCGTTTCCAAACAGGCGCAGGGGAGCAGCTCATGGCAGCCGAAGTCGTCACCAAGTTCGTCTCTGTGGCGCGGACCGTGGAGCAGGTCGCGGAGCAGCCGTTCTATATCCCGATGACGGGGCCGTCGGCGCGGCCGCGGCGCTCGCTCAAGCACGACGACACCTTCATCGTGCTCGACAGCCATGGCGACATCGGTGCATCGGCCGGCGGGCCGGACGGCCTGTTTCACCATGACACGCGCTACCTCGCGCGGCTGGAGCTCGTGCTCGACGATCTCCAGCCCCTGCTGCTCGGCTCCAACCTGCGTGACGACAATTCGGCGCTGACCGTCGATCTCACCAACCCCGACATCTACCGTCAGGGCGGCCTCGCGCTGCAAAAGGACCTGCTGCACATCGTGCGCACGATCTTCCTGTGGCGCGGCACCGCCTATCAGCGCATCGGCGTGCAGAACCACGGCGACCGGCCGGCCGGCTTCGAGCTGACGCTGCTGTTCGACAATGATTTTGCCGATCTGTTCGAGGTCCGCGGCGAGCGGCGCCCGCGCCGCGGGACCGGCGCCAGCCGCCTGCTCGGGCCGACCGACGTCCTGTTCGAATATCGTGGCCTCGACGATGCCGAGCGCACCACCGGCCTGCATTTCGACCCGCGTCCGACGCGACTGTCCGTCAACGCCGCCACTTGGCAGCTCGAGCTCGAACCGCATCAGTCGAAATCGCTGTTCGTGGCTGCGTCCTGTAACCGGCCGGTGGCGGAGAAGCCGACGCGCTTCTTCAGGGGTCTGCTGGCCCACCGCCGCGAGATGCGCCACTCGACCATGGGCGCGGCCAGCATCGAGACCTCCAACAACATCTTCAACGAGGTGCTGTGCCAGGCCATGGCCGACCTCAACATGCTGATGACGGAGACGCCGCAGGGCCGTTATCCCTATGCCGGCATTCCCTGGTACTCGACGACCTTCGGCCGCGACGGCCTGATCACGGCGCTCCAGATGCTCTGGGTGGACCCGCGGGTCGCCAAGGGCGTGCTGCGGCGGCTGGCGCATTTCCAGGCGAAGGCGATCGATCCGCTCGCCGATGCCGCGCCCGGAAAGATCCTGCACGAGATGCGCGGCGGCGAAATGGCGGCGCTGCGCGAGGTGCCGTTCTCGCAATACTACGGCAGCGTGGATTCGACCGCCTTGTTCGTGCTGCTCGCCGGAAGCTATTTCGAGCGCACCGGCGACGCGGCCACGTTGATCGAGCTGTGGCCCGCGATCGAGGCGGGGCTGGCGTGGATCGACGGTCCCGGCGATCCCGATCAGGACGGGTTCGTCGAATACCAGCGCGCGACCGAGAAGGGGCTGGCCAACCAGGGCTGGAAGGATTCCTACGATGCGATCTTCCATGCCGACGGCCGGCTCGCGGAGGGCAATATCGCCCTCGCCGAAGTCCAGGGCTACGTCTACGCGGCCAAGCAGCTTGCCGCGCGTTGCGCGCTGCGGCTCGGCAAGCCGGACCGCGTGCGCAAGCTCGAGGCCGAGGCCAAGGCGCTGGCCGCGCGTTTCGAGCAGGCGTTCTGGTGCGAGGAGCTCGGCACCTACGCGCTTGCCCTCGACGGCGACAAACGGCCCTGCAAGGTGCGGACCTCGAATGCCGGGCAGATCCTGTTCAGCGGCATGATCCGCGAGGACCGCGCCCGTCTCGTCGCCGCCGACCTGATGCAGCCGCATTTCTTCTCGGGGTGGGGCATCCGCACGGTCGCGCAGGGCGAGGTGCGCTACAATCCGATGTCCTATCATGACGGCTCGATCTGGCCGCACGACAACGCGCTGATTGCGCTCGGGCTCGCGCGCTACGGGCTCAAGCATTCGGTGGCGCATGTCTTCAAGGGGCTGTTCGACGCCGCGACCTACATGGATCTGCGCCGGCTGCCCGAATTGTTCTGCGGCTTCCGGCGCGAGAAGCGGCGCGGCCCGACGCTCTATCCGGTCGCCTGCGCGCCGCAAGCCTGGGCCAGCGCGACGCCGTTCACGCTGCTGGAGGCGGCGCTGGGCATCGAGTTCGACGTGGCGCGCGGCGAGATCCGCCTGCGCAATCCGCATCTGCCGGCGTTTCTGAACGAGGTCATCGTGCGCGATCTGCGTCTGGGCGAGTCCAGCGTGGACCTGCGCGTCAGCCGCCACGGCGAAGACGTGGCGCTGGAGGTATTGCGCACGCGCGGACAGATCCAGGTGTCGATCGTGCTGGCGCGCTGACGGCGCGCCGCGAGGAGGGTTCATGCGTACCGCCGGATGGTTGGCCTTGAGCGTCGCGATCGTCGCGGGATGGACGGTCGCGGTATCGCGTGCCGCGGAGGAACAGCCCGTGGCGCCAAGTACACCGCGAAGCGAAGCGAACGCGCCGGCGACGGCCCAGCCGCCGGCCTCGGCGGTGCAAGTCACGCCGAAGGATGCCGCGCCGCCGCCGTCGGTGACCATCATCGGCGCGAGCGATGCGCACGGCGTGCTCGGCCGCGACGTGCTCAGCGCCGCGAACGAGGACATGGGCCGCATCGTCGACGTCATCGTCGATCGGAGCGGGCACGTGCGTGCCGCCGTGATCGATTTCGGCGGCTTCCTCGGCGTCGGCAGCCGCAAGATCGTGGTGGACTGGAACGCGATGCGGTTCGGCAAGATCGCCAACAAGAAGGACAGCATCACGCTGGAATTGACCAAGGCGCAGGTTGCGGCCGCGCCGGAATACAAGGAAGACACGCCGATGGTGGTGCTCGGCGCATCCGGGAGCCTGCAACCGCTGCAAGCGATTCAGTGAGGCGCGGGGAGGGATGGCCGCCGGTGCTGTTGTCGAGAAAGCCGAACCAAGCAGCCGAGGATCGCGCTCGCGGCGTTGAACAGGACAACGTTGCAGCGCCGTCGGCCGCAGGTCTTCCGGCACCGTCGCGCCGGAGCCTGCGCGGCCTCGACTGGTTCATCTTCTTCCTCGCCGACGTGCAGACCGGCTTCGGTCCCTTCATCGCGGTCTATCTGACGACGGAGAAATGGACGCAGGGCCAGATCGGCCTCGTGCTGTCGATTGGCGGCATCGTCGCCCTGATCGGGCAGATGCCGGGCGGGGCGATCATCGACGCGGCAAAATCCGAGCGGCTGGTCGCCGCCCTTGCCATCGCGACCATCGGCGGCTGCGCGCTCGCCTATGCCGCCATGCCGATCTTCCCCGTGGTCGTGACCGCCGCGACGCTGCATGCGGCGGCGAGCTGCGTGCTGGGCCCGGCGATCGCCGCGATCAGCCTCGGCCTCGTCGGTCCGCTCGCGATCGGCGAGCGGCTCGGCCGCAACGCGCGGTTTGCCTCCCTCGGCAATGGCGTTGCCGCCGCCGTGATGGGCACGGCCGGCTATCTGCTGTCGAGCCGCTCGGTCTTCCTGGTCACGTTCCTGCTCGCGATCCCCACCCTGATCGCGCTGTCGCGCATCCGCGAGGAGGAGGTCGACATCGCGCGCTGCCACGGCGAGATGCCGCGCGAGGCGCAGGATCGCGGCGACACCAATGTCTGGCATCTGATCCGGCAGCGGCCGCTGATCGTCTTCGCGCTCAGTGTGCTGTTGTTGCAGCTCGCAAACGCCGCGATGATGCCGCTGATGGCGAGCGCGGTGACGGCGCGGTCGAGCCAGTGGGCGACGGTGCTGGTCGCCTTTTGCATCGTCGTCCCGCAGGCGATCGTGGCGCTATTGTCGCCAACCGTCGGGCGCAAGGCGCAAGCGTGGGGCCGCAGGCCGCTGCTGCTGATCGGATTCGGCGCGCTGGTGATCCGCGGCCTGCTGTTCGCGACCGTGCGCGATCCATATCTGCTGGTCGCGGTGCAGGTGTTCGACGGCATCACCGCGGCGGTGTTCGCGGTGATGATTCCGCTGATCGTCGCCGACGTCGCCTTCGGCAGCGGTCACTTCAATCTGGCGCAGGGCATCGTCGGCACCGCGACCGGGATCGGTGCGTCGCTGAGCACGGCGCTCGGCGGCTATGTCAGCGACAAGTTCGGCAACGCCACCGCCTTCATCGGCCTGTCCGGCGTTGCCGCGACAGGGCTCCTTTTGATCCTCCTCGTGATGCCGGAGACCCGGCGCACCACGCTCTGAACCGCAAAAGAAATGGCCGGCCGAAACGGGTTCGGCCGGCCAAGTGGGTGGGGAGGAAGACGATCAGGCGTCGAGATTGTGCAGGCGCTGGCGGTTGCGCAGCACGATCTGGCGGGCGCCGGAGAAGCCGAGAATGCCCTGGGTGTGAAGCTGCGACAGCGCGCGCGACACGGTTTCGAGGGTGAGGCCGAGATAGTCGCCGATATCGCGGCGGCACATCGGCAGCGCCATCATGCCGGCAACGGCGAGACGGCGGTCCATTTCGAGCAGGAAGGTCGCGACGCGCTCCATCGCGGTCTTGCGGCCGAGCAGCAGCATGTGATCCTCGGCGTGGCGAAGTTCGCCGGCGGTCATCGCCCAGAGCTTGCGGGCAACCTGCACGTCGATGCCGGCGGCCTTCTCGAGGCTCGAGCGTTTCACGAGGCGCACGCTGGTGTCGATGATGGCTTCGGCGGCAAGACGGTGGCTGGGGCCGGATTCGAGGCCGAACACGTCGCCGGGAAGATGGAAGGCGCCGATCTGGCGGCGGCCGTCGGAGAGAAGCTTGTAGCTGCGCACGGCCCCGGTGACGACCTGGTAGACATATTCGGCCGGCTCGTCCTCGCCATAGATCTCCTCGTCCTTGCGGTAGGAGAATTCGGTGGCGACGAGGCCAACATGGCCCGTGATCGCACCGAACTGGTCGGACACCTGATGGGGCGGGGCAATCTTGCCACCGATTTGGGTGTTGATCACCTGGGTCTTGAGTGTCTGGGTCAGCATCTGCGCCATCTCCGTTGTGATGACGCATTGGTACGCGGTATCGGGAGGTTCGAAAATTTCGAGCGATATCTTAAGGGGGGTGCCTTACGTAGAACCCCGTAGGTCATGCCCGAGGCCGGTCCTGGATG
The DNA here is from genome assembly GCF_000011365.1 of Bradyrhizobium diazoefficiens USDA 110. Classification (GTDB taxonomy): domain Bacteria; phylum Pseudomonadota; class Alphaproteobacteria; order Rhizobiales; family Xanthobacteraceae; genus Bradyrhizobium; species Bradyrhizobium diazoefficiens. The sequence continues at coordinate 3,036,717 of NC_004463.1, forward strand.
GCGCGGCGGATACGCTTGAGCAGGTTTTCGTCGAGAAGCGGCTTCAAAACCACGTCTTTTACGCCGGCCGCGGCGGCCCGGGTCGAGATGTTTTCGTCCGGATAGCCGGTGATCAGGATCACGGGCGTTTCGCCGTCCGATTTACGCAGGCGGCTGGCGAGCTCGATTCCATTGATGTCGGGCATCTTGTAGTCGATCACGTAGCAGTCGGCCCCGGGCGCGCCGCCGGCATTGAGCAGCGCCGTGCCGCTCCTGAAGGTCCGCACGGCAAAGCCGTCGGTTTCCAGCAGGAACCGCAGGGATCCCAGGACTGCGGCGTCATCATCGACCACAAAGACGGTGGGTTTTGTGGAGGACGGCAGCCGCTCGTGATGTGAACTGACCTCGATCATGCTGCATGGCTAGCACAGCATCCGGCAAGGGCCTTGACTTGGCTCAATCGTTGAGCATGCCGGCGCGCATCGCGAGGCGAACCAGCTCCGAAAGGCTGTTGGCCTGCATCTTGGTCATGACGTTGGCCCGATACACCTCGATGGTGCGCGGGCTGATGTCGTACTCGCGGGCGATCAGCTTGTTGGAAAGGCCGGCGATCAGCCCTTCCATGACCTGGCGCTCCCTGGGGCTCAACGAGGCGACGCGGGCGGCGATATCCTGCGCGACGGCCTCGCTCTTGGCGGCCGGCTCGGCCTGGCGGATCGCCGATTCGATCATGGCGGTGAGGCGGTCGTCCTCGAAAGGCTTTTCCAGAAAGTCGACCGCCCCTAACTTCATCGCCTCGACCGCGAGCGGCACGTCGCCGTGACCGGTCATGATGAGGATCGGAAAGGGGCTTTGCTGCGCCTTCATCCGCTTCAACAGCTCGATGCCGTCAAGGCCCGGCATGCGCACGTCGGAGACGACGCAGCCGAAGGAGAGACCCGGCAGGGCGTCGAGAAAGGCTTGCGCGTCGTCAAACAGCGTGACGCCGAAGCCGGCAGAATCCAGCAGGAAATTCAGCGAATCCCGCATCGCCGCGTCGTCGTCGATGACGTAGATATGTCCCTTGGTCGTCATGCATCAATTCTCGTCGGCTGCCGGGAGGGTGAAGCGGAAGGTCGCCCCGCCCGATGCGTTGCTCTCGGCCCACATGCGCCCGCCGTGAGCTTCGATGATCGAGCGGCTGATGGACAGTCCCACGCCCATGCCGGTGTCCTTGGTGGTGAAGAAAGTCTGAAACAGGTTCGGAATGACGTCGTCCTGGAAACCGCTGCCGGTGTCGGACACTTCGACCTCGATCATGTCGTCGGCGGCGGGGGTGTTGGTGACGACGAGCTCGCGTCGCTGCGACTGAGCCATCGCTTCCAGCGCGTTGCGGAACAGGTTGACCAGGACCTGCTGGATCTGCACCCGGTCGGCGAGAACGAGATCGGCGCCCGGATCGAGACTGAAGCGGAGCTGCACGTTCTGCTCGCGCGCGCCGGCAAGCCCGAGCGCGCCGGCCTCCTCGATCAGCTTGGAGAGACTCTCGACCCGCTTCTCCGATTCGCCGCGGGCAACGAAGTCGCGCAGGCGCCGGATGATCTGGCCGGCGCGCAGCGCCTGCTCGGCGGCGCGGTCCAGGGCGCTTTCGACCTTCGGTGTGTTCGGATCACTGCTGCCGGCAAGCAGCCGCCGCGAGCCCTTCATGTAGTTGCTGATCGCCGCCAGCGGCTGGTTGAGCTCGTGCGCGAGCGCGGACGCCATTTCGCCCATGGCGCTCAGCCTGGAGACGTGGACGAGCTCGGATTGCAGTTCCTGGAGACGCGCCTGGGTCTGCTGGTGCTCGGTGAGATCGCGGACGAAACCGGTAAAATAGGGCTCGCCGCCGGACTGCATCTCGCCGATCGACAGGTGCATCGGGAAGGTGGTGCCGTCGCGGCGCTTGCCGGTCACGATGCGCCCGATGCCGATGATGTGGGGATCGCTCGTGGTGCGGTAACGCGAAATGTAGCTGTCATGCCGGGAGCGGTCGGGCTCCGGCATCAGGATGTTGACGTTCTGGCCGATCGCCTCGAGCTCGGACCAGCCGAACAGGCGCTCGGCGGCGGTGCTGAACAGCTGGATGATGCCGTGGCCGTCGATGACGATCATGGCGTCGGGAATTGTGTGGAGGATCGAGCGGAGGTGGGTCTCGCGGGTACGGAGCGCACCCTCGACCTGCTTCTCCTCGTCGATATCGAGAAAGATGCCGCTGAGATGGCGGGCGGTGCCGGCTTCGTCCCGAATGAGTCCGGCCCGGGCGCGAATCCACTGTCCTGCGTTGGAGGTGCCGGCGACCCTGAAGGACACGTCGAAGCCGCCACCGCGTTCGGAGACGCGCTTGATCGCGCTCTCCACGCGCTCGCGGTCGTCGGGCTCGAGGCGTGACAGGAAGAGGTCGTAGCTCGCCGGCTGGTCCTGCCCGATTCCGAGCAGGGTCCGCGCGGTATCCGACCAGTCCAGCGCCCAGGTCTTGAGGTCGAGATCCCAGGTGCCGACGCCGAATCCCTCGATCCTGACCCGGAAATGCTCGCCCCGGCCGTCATCCGGCGGATGCGTTACGCGGGTCGGCGCCAAGGTGTCACTCCCATTCTCGTGCCACGGGCCCAGGTGCCGCAACCACGGCGGTAATTTCGCTCAAGCCCGGGCCGGAGGCAAGTTCGGATGTTTGATTCCATTGGCGTAATGCCGGTGGTCCCGGGTGGGCGACGGTTTGATCTATCTCATCCTGCCTCGCGCTGGCACAGCTAGATTTCATAGCAGTTCATTGCCCGGAGAATTCTAATGACATACGCGACCGTGATGGTCAGCTTGGCGCTCGACCAGTCCAACGAGGCGCGTCTTCAGGTCGCGGGCGAGCTCGCCGAGCGATTCGAGGCCGCCATCGTCGGGGTTGCCGCGGCGCAGTTCGCCCCGCCGCTCTATTTCACCGACGGCGCCGCCGCCCAGGGACTGATCGACGAGGGCGAAGCGTCCGTCAGGCGACGGCTGGCGGCTCTGGAGGCGCAATTCCGCGCGGCCACCAGGAATCGCGGCGGGCATGCCGAGTGGCGCAGCGCCATGGATTTTCCGGCGCGATTCGCCCTGGCGCAGGCGCGCTGCGCCGACATCGTCGTCAGCGGCGGGCAGAGCCCGGCCTTCTCCGACGCTTTCGCGCTCGCAAGCCCCAAGGATCTGGTGATGCAGGCCGGCCGCCCGCTTCTCGTCGTCCCCGATGGGGCCAACTGGCTCGACCTGCGCAGCGTGCTGGTGGCCTGGAAGGATACGCCGGAGGCACGGCGGGCGGTGGCGGACGCGCTGCCGATGCTGCGCAAGGCGAGGGACGTCACCATCGCTGCAATTCCGGAGCGCGACGACGACCGCTCGGTTGTGATGGCCGGCGTCACCGACGTTGCCGCCTGGCTCGCCCGTCACGGCGTCACCGCGACCGCGCGCGTCTCGGAGGCTGCGGGAGACGAACCCGCCGCCGCGCAATTGGAGCAGGTCGCCGGCGACGTCGGAGCCGGCCTGATCGTTGCGGGCGCCTATGGACATTCGCGGTTTCGCGAGCTGATCCTGGGAGGCGTCACCCAGTATCTGGTCACTCAATCCGCCCGTAGCGTGTTGCTGTCGCACTGACGGCCGTTCGGCCAAAAGCTATTCGAGGAGGACGCGCCGTGTACAGATTTCTTGAGCAGACCGTCGACGGCTACATGACGCGCAACGTCAAGACGGTGCAACGTGACATCGACATGCTCGAGCTCAGCGAGATGTTCGAGCGCGACGATTTCAACTCCTATCCGGTCGAGGACGACGGACAGGTGGTCGGCATCGTCACCAAGTTCGACATCCTGAAATGCTTCGCCTTCACGCCGAGCCAGATGCTGCCGCGCTATCATGACCTGATGAGCCGCAAGATCGGCGACGTCATGACGCCGGAGTTCATCTATGTCAGCCCCGACACGCGGCTGACGCGCGTGCTCCAGATCATGGTCGAGCACCGCATCAGGAGCATCATCGTGCTCGACGGCGCGCAGAAGCTCGTCGGCATCATCGCCCGCGAGGACGTCATCGCGGCGCTCAAGGCGACCGCGCGCGACTGACGGGGTCTCCAGTTCCCGCGATTTCAAACTCCGTGATTTCACGGAAGCGATCGGTCGCCGCGCGCGCGGCGCCGGCCGCAGGCGATTGATATGGCTCTCTGATCCGCGAAAGCCTCACATTAACAGAAATCCACCTATCTTGATTTCAATCAATTCCCCGCGAGGGTGAATGTGGTTTCTGGCGCTGTGTTCTTTCAGAGAGAATCCGCATGAGCCAGCCCTCCATCTCCAAATCCATGACCATCGGTGAAAGCGGCCTGGCTGTCGTGTTCGCAGCCACCGCCTTCCTCTGCGTGATCGCCGCGGCCAAGGCGCTCGACGCGCCCTTCGCCTTCCACGCCGCGCTCAGCGCGGCGGCGAGCGTGGCGGCGGTGTTCTGCATCGTCAACCGCTACTTCGAGCGCCCGGCGGCGCTGCCGCCGGCGGAGATCAACGGCCGTCCCAACTACAACATGGGGCCGATCAAGTTCTCCTCCTTCATGGCGATGTTCTGGGGCATTGCCGGCTTCCTCGTCGGCCTCATCATCGCCTCGCAGCTGGCCTGGCCTGCGCTGAACTTCGATCTGCCCTGGATCAGTTTCGGCCGCCTGCGTCCGCTGCACACCTCTGCCGTGATCTTCGCCTTCGGCGGCAACGTGCTGATCGCGACATCCTTCTACGTCGTGCAGAAGTCCTGCCGCGTGCGCCTTGCCGGCGATCTCGCGCCCTGGTTCGTCGTGGTCGGCTACAACTTCTTCATCCTGGTCGCGGGCACCGGCTATCTGCTCGGCGTCACCCAGTCGAAGGAATATGCCGAGCCGGAATGGTACGCCGATCTCTGGCTGACCATCGTCTGGGTGGTCTATCTGCTCGTCTTCCTCGCCACCATCATCAAGCGCAAGGAACCGCACATCTTCGTCGCGAACTGGTTCTATCTGGCCTTCATCGTGACGATCGCGGTGCTGCATCTCGGCAACAACCCCGCGCTTCCCGTCTCGGCGTTCGGCTCGAAGTCCTACGTCGCCTGGGGCGGCATCCAGGATGCGATGTTCCAGTGGTGGTACGGCCATAACGCGGTCGGCTTCTTCCTGACCGCCGGCTTCCTCGCCATCATGTACTACTTCATCCCGAAGCGGGCCGAGCGGCCGATCTATTCCTACCGCCTGTCGATCATCCACTTCTGGGCGCTGATCTTCCTCTACATCTGGGCAGGTCCGCACCATCTGCACTACACGGCGCTGCCCGACTGGACGCAGACGCTCGGCATGACCTTCTCGATCATGCTGTGGATGCCCTCCTGGGGCGGCATGATCAACGGCCTGATGACGCTGTCGGGCGCCTGGGACAAGCTGCGCACCGACCCCGTGCTGCGCATGCTCGTGGTCTCCGTCGCCTTCTACGGCATGTCGACCTTCGAAGGCCCGATGATGTCGATCAAGGTGGTCAACTCGCTCAGCCACTACACCGACTGGACCATCGGCCACGTCCACTCCGGCGCGCTGGGCTGGGTCGGCTTCGTCTCCTTCGGCGCGCTGTATTGCCTGGTGCCGTGGGCCTGGAATCGCAAGGGCCTCTACAGCCTGAAGCTCGTCAACTGGCACTTCTGGGTCGCGACCCTCGGCATCGTTCTCTACATCTCGGCGATGTGGGTGTCCGGCATCCTCCAGGGCCTGATGTGGCGCGCCTACACCTCGCTCGGCTTCCTCGAATATTCCTTCATCGAGACCGTCGAGGCGATGCATCCCTTCTACATCATCCGTGCTGCCGGCGGCGGGCTGTTCCTGATCGGCGCGCTGATCATGGCCTACAATCTCTGGATGACCGTTCGCGTCGGCGAGGCGGAAGTCCAGATGCCCGTCGCTCTTCAGCCGGCGGAATGAGGAGCTAAAGCAATGTCGTTCTGGACACGCCACCAAGTCTTCGAAAAGAACTCGATCATCCTGATCGTCGGCATCCTCTTGGTGATCGCGATCGGCGGCCTCGTCGAGATCACTCCGTTGTTCTACCTCAAGAGCACGATCGAGAAGGTCGATGGAGTGAGGCCCTATACGCCGCTGGAGCTCGCCGGCCGCAACGTCTACGTCCGCGAAGGCTGCTATCTCTGCCATTCGCAGATGATCCGGCCGCTGCGCGACGAAGTCGAGCGCTACGGCCACTTCTCGCTGGCCGCCGAGAGCATGTTCGACCATCCGTTCCAGTGGGGCTCCAAGCGCACCGGTCCGGACCTCGCCCGCGTCGGCGCCAAGTACTCCGACGACTGGCACGTCACCCATCTGACCAACCCGCGCGCGATCGTGCCGCAGTCGGTGATGCCGGGATATCCGTTCCTCAGCGCAACCGAGGTCGATCCGGACACCATCGCCGACCATATGCGTACGCTGAGGACCGTCGGCGTGCCCTACACGGACGACCAGATCGCCAACGCGAGCGCCGATCTGAAGGCCCAGGCCGATCCGGACAATGCCGGCGCCGACGCCTTCAACAAGCGCTACGCCAAGGCCGTGGTGCGCAACTTCGACGGCAAGACCGGCACGCCGACCGAGATGGACGCGCTGATCGCGTATCTGCAGATGCTCGGCACGCTGGTCGACTTCAAGATCTACAACGAGAAAGCCAATCTTCGCTGAGAAGGCATCAACGATGAAAGCCATCCTGACCCTCGACAATCTCGCGTCCGGTCTCGTGACCACGATCTGGACGCCGGTGTTCGTCGCGATCTTTCTCGCGATCATCGCCTACGCATTTTGGCCCCGTAACAAGGCTGCGTTCGACGAAGCAGCACACCTGCCGTTGCGGGAGGAGTGAGAGACCATGACCGATCATAGCGAATTCGATTCTGTCTCCGGCAAGACGACGACCGGACATGAGTGGGACGGCATCAAGGAGCTCAACACGCCGCTGCCGCGCTGGTGGGTGATCTGCTTCTACCTCACCATCGTCTGGGCGATCGGCTACTGGATCGTGTATCCGGCCTGGCCGCTGATCTCCAGCAACACCACGGGCTTGTTCGGCTACTCCTCGCGCGCCGACGTCGCGGTCGAGCTCGCCAATCTCGAGAAGATCAGGGGCGACAAGATGGCGGCGCTCGGCGCGGCCTCGCTCGCCGACGTCGAGAAGGACCCGGCCCTGCTGGCGCTTGCGCGCGCCAAGGGCAAGACCGTGTTCGGCGACAATTGCGCGCCGTGCCACGGCTCCGGCGGCGCCGGCGCCAAGGGCTTCCCGAACCTGAACGACGACGACTGGCTGTGGGGCGGCACGCTCGACCAGATCATGCAGACCATCCAGTTCGGCGCGCGTTCCGGCCACGCCAAGACGCATGAGGGCCAGATGCTCGCCTTCGGCAAGGACGGCGTGCTGAAGGGTGACGAGATCGTCACGGTCGCCAATTACGTGCGGTCGCTGTCGGGGCTGCCGACCCGCAAGGGTTACGACGCCGCCAAGGGCGAGAAGATCTTCGTCGAGAATTGCGTCGCCTGCCACGGCGATGGCGGCAAGGGCAACCAGGAAATGGGCGCACCGAACCTGACCGACAAGATCTGGCTCTATGGCTCGGACGAGGCTGCCCTGATCGAAACCATCAGCCAGGGCCGCGCCGGCGTCATGCCGGCCTGGGAAGGGCGGCTGGATCCCTCCACCATCAAGGCGATGGCGGTCTACGTCCACTCGCTGGGCGGTGGAAAATAGCAGATCCGCGGCAAACGGGGGCGAACAAAAGTGCCCCCGTTTGAGCTGGATCAACGGACGCGGCGACGTCGGGTCTAGGTTTAATCGCACCTCCTCGAAAAGTTTCAGGCGATGAACAAGACCGTGAACCCGAAAGACCTCACATCGGAAGATGACGTCGGGCCGCTCTACGCAGCCCGCAAGAAGGTCTATCCCCAGAGCGTCTCCGGCACGTTCCGCCGGATCAAATGGGGCCTGATGGCGTTCTGCCTCGGCGTTTACTACTTCCTGCCGTTCGTGCGCTGGAATCGCGGCCTTGGCGCGCCCAGCCAGGCGGTGCTGATCGATCTTCCCAACAGCCGCTTCTATTTCTTCTTCATCGAGCTGTGGCCGCAGGAGGTCTACTACTTCACCGGCCTGCTGATCGTCGCTGCGGTGGCGCTGTTTTTGATGAACTCCATCGGCGGCCGGATCTGGTGCGGCTATCTCTGTCCGCAGACCGTCTGGACCGACCTGTTCTACGCCGTCGAACGCCTGATCGAAGGCGACCGCCGCGAGCGGATGAAGAAGGACAAATCGTCCGACCCGATGAAGCTCGAGCGCATCTCCGAGATCGTGCTCAAGCATTCGATCTGGCTGCTGATCGCCTGGTGGACCGGCGGCGCCTGGGTGCTCTATTTCAACGACGCGCCGACCCTGGTGAAGGAGCTCGTGACCTTCCAGGGGCCGATGATCGCCTATATCTGGATCGGCATCCTCACCGCAACGACCTATCTGCTGGCCGGCTACATGCGCGAGCAGGTCTGCACCTATATGTGCCCGTGGCCGCGGATCCAGGCAGCGCTCACCGACGAATGGGCGCTCAACGTCACCTACCGCTACGACCGCGGCGAGAAGCGCACCTCGGTGAAGAAGGCGGCCGAGCTGCGCGCGCTCGGCCAGCAGGTCGGCGATTGCGTCGATTGCTACCAGTGCGTCGCGGTGTGCCCGACCGGCATCGACATCCGCAACGGACCGCAGATGGAATGCATCCAGTGCGGCCTCTGCATCGACGCCTGCGACAACGTGATGACCAAGATCGGCCGGCCGAAGCGGCTGATCGGCTATGACAACGACATCAACATCCATCGCCGCCAGGAAGGCAAGGCGCCGATCTATCGGATCGTCCGGGCGCGCACCGTGGTCTACAGCGCGATCATCGCGGCCATCGGCGGCTTCATGATCTACACGCTGGCGACGCGCAGCCTGCTCGACGTCAACGTGCTGCACGACCGCAATCCGGTCGCGGTCAAGCTCAGCGACGGCTCGATCCGCAACGCCTACACGGTTCGGCTGCTGAACAAGAGCGGCTACGACCGCGTCATCGCGATCGACGCGAACGGGCCGGCCAATTTGACGGTTCACGTCATCGGCGTCGATTCGGTGACGCCGGACCGTCCGATGATCGTGATCCCCCGCGACTCCACCAGCGAGCTGCGCCTGCTGGTCACCGCGCCGGCGGAGACCAATCCCGAGAAGTCGATCCCGGTTCGCTTCCACGTCACCGATATCGGGCTGGGCGAGGTCGCGTCCGCCACCGACAATTTCGTCGCGCCCTAGGATCAGGAGACAGCCATGGCCTCCAAGCCGCTGACCGGAACAAAAGTCTTCCTGATGTTGGTCGCCTTCTTCGGCGTCGTGATCGGTGTCAACGTGACCATGATGAAGCTCGCGATCGCGACGCTGCCCGGCACCGACGTCGACAGCCCCTATGCCGCGGGTCTCACCTATGATCGCGAGATCTCGGCGGCGCAGGACCAGGCCGCGCGCAAATGGAAGGTCAACGCCCATATCGAGCGCGCTACCGATGGCGGCGCCGTGCTTCAGGTCGAGGCACGCGATGCCAGCGGCCAGCCGGTGTCCGGATTGAAGTTCGGCGGCCGGCTCGAGCGGCCGACCGACAAGCGCGCCGATCTTTCGGTCGAGCTCTCGGAGGCAGGCATCGGCATCTATCGCGGCAATGCCGCCTCCGTCGCGCCGGGCCAGTGGGATCTGGTGATCGAGGGCGAGGCGCGGGGGACGCGCGTATTCCTGTCGCGCAACCGCGTGATCCTGAACTGAGGACGTCGGCATGCACGTCACGCGGGATTTCTCGCACTACGTCCGGACCGCGGGCGAGGGTATCAAGCACATCGATCTCGCGGTCGAGGGGGTTCACTGCGCCGGCTGCATGGCCAAGATCGAGCGCGGATTGTCCGCCATTCCCGACGTCACGCTGGCGCGCGTGAATCTCACCGACCGCCGCGTCGCGCTGGAATGGAAAGCGGGCACGCTCGACCCGGGCCGTTTCATCGACCGGCTCGAAGAGCTCGGCTACAAGGCCTATCCGTTCGAGACCGAGAGCGCGGAAGTGGCCGAGGTCGCCGAATCGCGCTTCCTGCTGCGCTGCCTCGGCGTTGCGGCGTTCGCCACCATGAACGTCATGATGCTGTCGATCCCGGTATGGTCGGGCAACGTCTCGGACATGCTGCCCGAGCAGCGCGACTTCTTCCACTGGCTGTCGGCGCTGATCGCGCTGCCGGCGGCGGCCTATGCCGGCCAGCCGTTCTTCCGCTCCGCTTGGCGCGCGCTGTCGGCCAAGACGACCAACATGGACGTCCCGATCTCGATCGGCGTGATCCTCGCGCTCGGCATGTCCGTGGTCGAAACCATCCACCATGCCGAGCACGCCTATTTCGACGCGGCGATCATGCTGCTGACGTTCCTGCTGGTCGGCCGCTTCCTTGACCAGAACATGCGGCGGCGGACGCGCGCGGTCGCCGGCAATCTCGCCGCGCTGAAGGCGGAGACGGCGGCCAAGTTCGTCGGGCCCGACGAGATTTCACAGGTGCCCGTCGCTGCGATCAGTCCTGGCGACATCGTGCTGCTGCGGCCCGGCGAGCGCTGTGCGGTCGACGGCACGGTGATCGAGGGGCGTTCCGAGATCGACCAGAGCCTGATCACCGGCGAGACGCTCTATGTCACGGCCGAGCAGGGCACGCCGGTCTATGCCGGCTCCATGAACATCTCCGGTACGCTGCGGGTGCGCGTTTCGGCGGCCTCCGAAGCGACGCTGCTCGCCGAGATCGCGCGGCTGCTCGACAACGCGCTCCAGGCGCGCTCGCGCTACATGCGGCTCGCCGACCGCGCCTCGCGGCTCTACGCGCCGGTGGTGCATGCGACCGCGCTCATCACCATTTTGGGCTGGGTCATCGCGGGTGCGTCCTGGCATGATGCGATCGTGACCGGCGTTGCCGTGCTGATCATCACCTGTCCCTGCGCGCTTGGGCTCGCGATTCCGACGGTGCAGACGGTGGCCTCGGGCGCGATGTTCAAGTCCGGCGTGCTGCTCAACTCGGGCGATGCGATCGAGCGGCTGGCGGAAGCCGACCACGTCATCTTCGACAAGACCGGCACGCTGACGCTGCCCGACCTCGAAGTGATGAACGCGGCTGACATTCCCGCCGATATCTTCGAACTCGCCGGCCGCCTCGCGCTGTCGAGCCATCATCCGGTTGCCGCCGCGGTGGCGCAGGCCGCCGGCGCCAGGTCGCCGATCGTCGGCGCGGTCGAGGAGGCCGGGCAGGGTGTGCGCGCAGACGTCGACGGCGCCGAGATCCGCCTTGGCCGTCCGTCCTTCTGCGGCGCCGAGGCGCTGGTCGGCGACGGTACGAGGCTCGATCCCGAAGCCTCCATCGTGGCCTTCAGCAAGGGAGCGGAAAAATTCATCCTTTGGGTGCGTCAGGGCCTGCGTCCGGACGCTCAGGCCGTGATCGCGGCGCTGAAGGCGCGCAACATCGGCATCGAGATCCTCTCCGGCGACCGCGAGCCGGCGGTGAAGGCCGCGGCCCATGCGCTCGCCATTCCGGAATGGCGTGCCGGCGTCACGCCGGCCGACAAGATCGCGCGGATCGAGGAGTTGAAGCGGCGCGGTGCAAGAGTGCTGATGGTCGGCGACGGCATGAACGACGCGCCCTCGCTGGCGGCCGCCCACGTCTCGATGTCGCCGATCTCGGCGGCGCATCTCAGCCAGGCCACCGCCGATCTCGTCTTCCTCGGCCGGCCGCTGGCTCCTGTCGCCGCCGCGATCGATTCCGCGCGCAAGGCGCTGCACCTGATGCGGCAGAACCTCTGGCTTGCCATCGGCTATAACGTCCTCGCGGTGCCGGTTGCGATCAGCGGCGTCGTGACGCCCCTGATTGCCGCTGCCGCCATGAGCGGATCGTCGATCCTGGTCATGCTGAATTCGCTGCGCGCCCGCAGCGACTCGCGGGAGATCGTGTGATGGAAATCCTGGTCATCCTGGTTCCGCTGGCGTTGATGCTCGGAGGCGCCGGTCTCGTCGCCTTCCTCTGGTCGCTCAGGAGCGGCCAGTACGACGATCTCGACGGAGCGGCGTGGCGCGCGATCGCCGACGACGAGCCGCCGCAGGAAGCGCCGGTCAAGCGCTAGCGCTTAAGGGCGAATGTGAGCATGGCCGCGGCCGCGAGGGCCACGCCGACACCGGCGACGCAGGCGTGCCAGCCGAAACTGTCGAACAGTCGCCCGAGCACGGCCGTGCCGATCAGCCCGCCGCAGAAGTAGCAGGCAAGATAGGTTCCGCTGGCGACGCCGCGGTTGTCGGTGGCGGCCTGTCCGACGAAGCCGGTCGCGGCGGCTTGCGCGAAGAATGTTCCGACACCGACCAGAACCATGCCGATGAGCACTTCGCCCAGATGCGGTGCCAGCATCAGCGGCAGGCCCAGTCCGGCGACGGCGAGCGAGCCCCATATTGTCGGCCGCGTCCCGAGCCGCGAGGCCACCCTGCCGGCGAGCAACGTCGTGACGACCGACGGCAGGAAGACGAAATAGACGAGGCCCAGATCCATCATGCCGAGCGACAGCGGCGGCCGGACCAGCACGAAATTGACGAATGTGAAGGTGCCGATGAAGGCGAACAGGATGCAGAAGCCGATGCCGTAGGCGGCGCGCAGCCGCGGATTGCGCCAATGCGCGATCATGGCGACAAGCGGCGGGCCCGCCGGCGTCATGGCATGCATCGGCTGCACGCGCCTGATGGTGAAATAGACCAGCGCCGCGCCGGCGAGGTTGAGCGCCGCGAAGAAATAGAAATTCCAGGCGAGACCGAGGCCGTCGGCGACCGCCGCCGAGATCAGCCGGCCGACGAGGTTGCTGGCGACATTGCCGGTGATGTAGGCGGCAAACGCGCCGCCGGCGTCCATCGCGCTGCATTGCTCGCCGAGATAGGCGAGGGTGAGCGCGAAGGCAGATGCCATGCACGGGCCCTGCGCGATCCGCAAAGCGGTGAAGACGCCAAGATTTGGCGCGATCGCCAGCAGGCTCGTAGGCACCGCCAGCAGCGTGAGGCTGAGCAGGATGCCGGTCCGCCGGTTGATATGCGGGCTGAAGAAGCCGACGACGAGGCTAGCAATCGCCATGCCGAAGGTGCTGGCGTTGACGGCAAAGCCCATCGCCGCCGGCGTGACGCCGTAATGGCGCGCCAGCGAGGGCAGGATCGCCTGCGTCGCGAAGAGATCGACGACGGTCAGGAAGGCGGTGAGGCCGATGACGAGCGAACGAAGCGCAAGGCCCGGGGAATGCGCGTTCATCGTCATCGCGGCCGGTTTGATCGACGCGGAAAGATCGGTCATGGCACGGCTCTCCGTTGATCTGTCATTCCGGGCTGGTGCGGACGGGACCGCAAAGTGCGGCTCGTTGCACCAGACTCGGAATCTCGAGGTTCCCAGGTGCGCAAATTGCGCACCGTAGTTTGATGCTACGCATCGCCCCGGAACGGCGGCCTGTTCAAGCGCGCGTCACATGTGGTGGTCATTAGGGTCCCTGCGGACGTCGCCGACATAGAGAATGACGGTTTCCTTGCCGAGGTTCTTCCACCAGTGCGAGGTGCCTGATACCTCGGGGCGGATGTCGCCGGCCTTGTGCACGATCGGATCGACGCAGTTGGACGCGTACTCGACGATCTCGCCCTGCTGCACGAAGATCAGGGCAGGACGGTCGTCGTGGCTGTGCCAGGGCACGATGCCGCCGGGCTCGATGGTGAGCTTGCGGAAGCGCAGCTCGCGGCCCTCGATATGCGCCGGCTGCTTGCCGAGGTCGATGGCGCCGAGCGTGACGTCGGTGACGCCGACCGGCTTATAGTCGACCATCTGGTGCGCGTTCGGCTTGATCTTGTCGACAGGACATTCGCCCGCGAGCGCCGGCTGCGCCGCAAATGTCAGTGCACCGAGAACGACTGCGCCCGACCAGACCAGGCGCGACAACATGTGCTGCTTGAACATGGGAACTCTCCTCTGTTGGCCGCATCCTCGCTGGTCGCCGGCTATGGCAGGAGCTTCGTCGAGATCGCGTCGATGTTGAAATACCGACTTGCTTTCGATGTGATAGCCCTGCGCTATGTTGATGCGCGGCGGCTATCGAACCGATTGGGCATCGGCATTTCCGCTTCCGGAGTATCCGGCGTCCGATGGCGGGGCGCCCGATTGGCGGGCGTTCACGTCAATCCGGAGGAGCATCTCATGACGAAAGTGTCCAAGACTCTGATTTTTACCGCCGCCTTCGCGGTGATCGCCACCTCGGCCTTCTCGGAAGCCGCCTGGGATTTGAAGGCGGGCATGGCCTATGTCTATGGCGGGCCCGGCAAGATGTTGGCGATGGCCATGGCCCCGGCCGAGAAGAACCACGACGTGATGATGAAGCACGCCAAGAAGGTGCCCGACAACACCGTCTTCTTCATGGACAACGGCACGCTGTACTCCGCGTCCGGCCGGCTCGACCCCACCGGCAATTTCTACGTGAACTGAACCGGCCCTCGCGTAACGGCCGCCCCTTGCGGGCGGCCGAACCAGGAACCTAATATTCGCCCTTCGAACGCCGGAGCGGAAGATGACCTCTCTCTCACCAGCTGACGCCGAGCAGCTCAAGCTTGCCTTCCAGCGCTGCCGCGAGATGGAGGGAACCCTGAACGAGCAGCTCCTCGCGTATGCCGACGCAAGCCGCCAGGTGTTTCCGGCCTATGGCGAGGCGGTCGATCGCCTGGTGGCGCGATTGAACGGGAACGGCGGCGGGGAGAACGCGCCGCGTCCGGGCGATCCGATGCCGCTATTCATGCTGCCGGACGAGACGGGGCGTCTCGTGACGTTGCCCGCGCTGCTGGCGCAAGGCCCCGTCGCGGTGATGTTCTTCCGCGGCCACTGGTGCCCCTATTGCCGGCTCAATGTGCGCGCCGTGGTGCAGGCGCAGGACCGCATCAAGGCAATGGGCGCGCAGATCGTTGCGATCATGCCGGAGACGCAGGAATACACGCGGCAGATCAAGGCCGATTCCAGTGCGCCATTTCCGATCCTGACCGATCTCGACAACGGTTACGCGCTGTCGCTCAATCTCGCGATCTGGCTCGGCGTCGAGATCCAGCGCCTGTTGTCCTATCAGGATATGGCGAAATTCCACGGCAATGACGGCTGGATGCTGCCGATCCCGGCGGTGTTCGTGGTCGGCCGCGACGGTATCGTCAAAGCGCGCTTCGTCGATCCGGATTTCCGCAAGCGCATGGAGATCGACGATCTGATCGAGGCGTTGGAGAGCGCGAGCCGGGAGAACTGAGGCTCGCGTTTTCTTCCCAGCTCCCCTTGTGGGAGAGGGTGGCTCGCCGCATAGCGGCGAGACGGGCGAGGGGTCTCTCTCCTCCAACGCTGAGCTGAGTTTAAGGAGACATACCCCTCATCCGGCGCTTCGCGCCACCTTCTCCCACAAGGGGAGAAGGAAGAAGAGCAGCGATCGTTCTCGCGGCTACCCCGCAATCGACCGCCAGTCCGCACCGCGCAGCATGCGCATCACGGCGTTGGCCACCGCCGTGCGCTGGCGGCCGGCGACGCCATAGAGGCTGACGGTGCGGCGGGCATCGAGGCCGGCAACCGCAGCGCGTTTCAGGCTCTCCGGCACGGGCGAGGTGTGGGGCATCATGGCGATGCCGATATCGGCCTCCACCAGTTCGACCAGGTCGCGTTCGCTCGAAATCTCGTGGCCGTGATCGACATCGATGCCGTGCTCGCGCAGGCTCGCTGCGATGCGCTTGGAATGCTCGCAATAGCTGCGGCCGAGGAATTGTTCCGCGCGCAGGTCGTCCGGCTCGATCGTGTCGTGCTCGGCAAGCCGGTGCTCCCTGCTGACGATGAGATCGAACGCCTCGGTGAACAGCGGCCAGACGTCGAGCCGTTCCCAGGCCTCGTCGATCTCGGCGGCGATGCCGAGCTCGGCCTCGCCCTTCTTCAGGAATTCTGCGACCTCGCGGCTCGTCCCGCGCAGGAAGCGGAATTCGAGCCGGTTGAACTGCCGCCTGATCTCGTTGAGGTGCGGGATGAGCAGCGCCAGGTCGACCGAATGCGTCAGCGCAACGCGGAGCGCGCCGACCTCACCACTTTTGAACGAGGAGGCGAGCGAGCGCGCACCGGCGGCGGCGTCATAGCACTGCTTCAGCAGCGGATGCATGCGCTGGCCCAGCTCGGTCAGTTGCGCCGCCGGCCGTTCGCGGCGAAACAGGTCGCCGCCCAGCTCGGCCTCGAGCTGCTTGATCGCGCGCGTCAGCGAGGGCTGCGTGACGTTGCACTCCTCGGCGGCGCGCGTGAAATTCAAAAGCTGCGCCACCGCGAGGAAATAGCGGACCTGGTGCATTTCCATGGATCGGCTCCCGGCAGGATCGGCCGGAAATCTAACCGATCGGGACAGGGAATGATATCCTGGCCGCCATAGCGCGTGGGTATGGTTTCGGAAGCCAAGCGGCATTTCCAAAAGACCCGGCAATCGCGGAAAATGGCAAGACGTAACAATAGCCTTACGCCTGACGAATGATAACCATAGGCTCGACAGGAGCAAGACATGAACGGCATGCAGGACAACGGGCAACGAAAGAGCATGGACCTGCCGGGTCAGGTCGTTCTCGTGCTGCAGGGCGGCGGCGCGCTTGGCTCCTACCAGGCCGGCGTCTACCAGGCGCTGCACGAGGCCGGCATCGAGCCGGACTGGATCATCGGCACCTCGATCGGCGCCATCAATGCGAGCCTCATCGCGGGCAATGCGCCGGAGCATCGGCTGGCGCGCCTGAAGGAATTCTGGAAGCGGATGGAGCAGAATCCGGTCTGGAACTGGCGCACCGCGTTTCCCGACTTCAACGAGAAGCTCGCCTATTGGTCGACCGTGACCCACGGCATTCCCGGCTTCTTCCGGCCCAACCCGCTGGCGCATGCCGGGGAGTCCTATCCGCTCGGCGCCGATCACGCCGGTTTCTATTCGACCGCGCCGCTGGAGAAGACGCTGAGCGAGCTGGTCGATTTCGACCTCGCCAATCGCTGCGCGCCGCGCCTGACGGTCGGTGCGGCCCATGTCGGCACCAGCGAAATGCGCTATTTCGACAGCCGCGACGGCGAACTGACGGTGAAGCATGTCATGGCCTCGGGCGCATTGCCGCCGGCCTTCCCGGCGGTGCGCATCGACGGCGAACTCTATTGGGACGGGGGCATCCTCTCGAACACGCCGACGGAAGCGGTGTTCGACGACAATCCGCGCAGGGATTCGCTGATCTTCTCCGTGCATCTGTGGAATCCGGTCGGCGCCGAGCCAACCACGATGGCGGAGGTGCTGAACCGGCACAAGGATGTGATGTATTCCAGCCGGATCGCGAGCCAGATCGCCCGCCAGCAGCAGGCCCATCGCCTGCGGCACGTCATCAACCAGCTCGCCGCGCGTCTGCCCGAGAACGAGCGCAGCGATCCCGCGGTGAGGGAGCTGATGAGCTACGGCTGTTCGACCCGCATGCACGTCGTGCGGCTGCTGGCGCCGCAGCTCGACCGCGAGACCCATACCAAGGACATCGACTTCAGCCCGTCAGGCATTACGCGGCGCTGGCATGCGGGCTACGCCCATACGAGGTCCGTGCTCGCACGAAGGCCGTGGATCGGTGAATTCGATCCGCTCGCCGGCGTGGTGCTGCACGAGCATATGGACGAGATGCCGATTGCGGCGGAGTAGGCGCCTTGTCCGTCATTTGTATTGGGCCGTGACGATTTCACGAGCGCGCTGTCTGGGCTATTATCGCGGCGTCTTCGTCGCGAGGCTCGCAATTGGTCGTTGAGAAAGATCTGGAGGCGGCGCTCGATCAGGTCCGCGCTGACGCGGCGGGGCCGGTCCCCGGCGTGTTCGGCCCGTCCTCGGTCACCTGGCGGATCGACCGGGAAGCCGTCATCTTTCTCGGCGCCGGCCGCGCGCTGCTGCTGCAATTGGCTCACCCCTGGGTCGCTGCCGCCATCGCCGAGCACTCCCGGACGTTGGCCGATCCGATCGGCCGCTTTCACCGCACCTTCGACATCGTCTTCGCCATGGTGTTCGGCTCGCTCGACCGTGCCTTGCTGTCGTCGCGGCAACTGCACCGGCGTCACAGCATGATCGTCGGAGAGATGCCCGGGACGGTGGGCCCATTCGCTGCCGGCTCGCGCTACTGCGCCAACGACATCCCGTCTTTGCGCTGGGTTCATGCGACGCTGGTCGAGACGGGGCTGATGGCGCATGATCTGGTTCTGCCGCAGCTCTCCGTGGAGGAGCGCGAGCGCTACTGGACCGAGGGCCGGCTGTTCGGCGCCTTGTTCGGATTGACCGGGGATGATTTGCCGGCGGACTGGTCCGGCTTTGCCGCTTACACCGCAGCGATGGCGCAGTCGGAGACTTTGACCGTCAGCCCGGCCGCGCGCAAGATCGCGACACAAATCTTCACCGGCGCCCGTCCTTGGTTGCGGCCACCGCGCTGGTATCGCGCGCTGACGGCAAGCCTGCTCCCGGAGCGATTGCGTGCAGGCTTCGGGTTCGAACTGGACGAGCGCGATATCAGATCCGCCGACAACGCGATGAAATGGATCAGGCGCGTCTATCCGAAATTGCCGGACAGGCTGCGCTATGTCGGTCCCTACCAGGAAGCGCAGGCGCGGCTGCGAGGAGAGTTGCAGCCGGACTGGATAACCCGTTGCCTCAACCGCGCCTGGATCGGACGGCCGCAGATGGACGTGCGCGGCAAGGGGTGAAGGCCTCAGCTTTTGCACCGTCATCCTGAGGTGCGAGTGGCGCGATGCGAGAGCATCGCGCCGGGAGCCTCGAAGGATGCACGGCCCCACTGCAGCCGGGCCGTCGCCCTTCGAGGCTCGCCGAAGAGGCGAGGACCTCCAGCGACAACGGCTCCGCCGTTGCGCGGGGGGGACGGGGGGGGAGATAGGCGCTCGCAATGACGGAGTATGTGGAAGCGCCGTCGCGCCTCACACCGCTGCCAGCTTCCGGTACAGCGCGCTATAGCTGTCGGCCGAGATGCTCCAGGAGAACGACCGTCCCATGGCGCTGCGGCGCATGGAGTCGAGCTGGTCCTGCGCCATGAAGGCTTCGAAGGCCCGGCGGACGCCGCCGAGGAAGGATTCGTGCGAGGGTCTCGAGAACAGGAAGCCGGTCTCGCCGTCGGTGATGGTCTCGGCCAAGCCGCCGGTCTGGTGCCCGATCGGCAGCGAGCCGAAGCGCTGGGCGTACATCTGGCTGAGGCCGCACGGCTCGAAGCGCGACGGCATCAGGGTGAAGTCGCTGCCGGCGAAGATGCGCCGCGCCTGGGCGTCGTTGAAGCCGATCGCAACGCCGATCGCATCGGGGCGGCGGCGATGTGCGTCGATCAGCGCCTGCTCGAGCGCCGGCTCGCCGGAGCCGGTGACCACGATCTGGCCGCCGGCATCGATGATCTCGTCGGCCGCGGACAGCACGAGATCGATGCCCTTCTGGTGCACGAGCCGCGCGACGATGCCGAACATCGGGCCGCGCGACACCGCCAGCCCGAACTGCTTGCGCACGTAGTCCGCATTGGCCTTCTTGCCGACCCAGTCGCCGGCGCCGAATTGCTGGGCGAGCTGGGCGCAGGAGCGCGGGTCCCAGCTCTCGTCGATGCCGTTGAGGATGCCGGTGAGCTCGGCGGCGTCCGAGCGCAGCCGGAGCAGACCCTCCAGGCCGCAGCCGAACTCGGCCGTGGTGATCTCGCGCGCATAGGTGCCGCTGACGGTGGTGAGATGCGAGGCGTAGACGAGGCCAGCCTTGAGGAAGGAGACCTGGTCGTAGAATTCGAGGCCGTCGATGTGGAAGGCGCTTTCCGGTGCGCCGATCCGCCGCAGCGAGTCCTTCGGGAAGAGGCCCTGATAGGCGAGGTTGTGAATGGTCAGGATCGACGGCAGCTTGGCGCCGCGCCAGGCGAGATAGGCGGGCACGAGCGAGGCCTGCCAGTCGTTGGCATGGATCAGGTCTGCTGCCCAATTCTTGTCCAGCTTGCCCATGGCCAGCTCAGCGGCTGCCGAGGCAAAGCGTGCGAAGCGGATGTCGTTGTCCGGCCAGTCGCGTCCGGACTCGTCGCCATAGGGATTGCCGGGCCGGTCGTAGAGTTGCGAGCATAACAGCACATAGACCGGCAGGCCGTCCTTGGTCGCGGCCCGGCCGAGCGAGCAGGCCGGCAGATCCGCAAACGACGGGCAGCGGCCAACGATCTGAATATGCGTGAGTTGCTCGATGATGTCGCGATAGCCGGGCAACATGATCCGGATATCGGCGAAGGGGCGAAGGGCTCTGGGCAGGGCAGCGGAAACGGCTCCAAGTCCGCCGACGCGGACGAAGTCGTCCATTTCTGTCGTAACGAACAAGACCCTCAAGTACAGTTGCCCCTTGCCGATCCGGTTTGCTGCTATGCAAGAACGGGTCCAGTTGCCCCGCAATTCCCAAGCACGCCTGCGAAACGCCTCCGCTCGGTAAAGACTTTCCTACTCAGCCGCCGCCCTCTAGGGTCGGCGCACCAACAACAGAGAACATTCATTGTTCCTAGGATACGCCGGGAGACGCGGCACGCATGCAGCTAGCAGATAAGCATGAGAGCACGACGACAAAGGCCTTCGCCGGACTCAGGGTGCTGGATTTTTCGACCACCATCGCCGGTCCCCATTGCACGCGGATGCTCGCCGATATGGGCGCCGAGGTCATCAAGATCGAGACCGACGGCGGCGAGACAATGCGGACCCGGCCGCCGCTGCGCAAGGGGTGCAGCACCGTATTCGGCCAGCTCAATGTCGGCAAGAAGAGCGTCGTGCTCGACCTCAAGTCCGAGGACGGCAGGGAGGCGATCCTCCGGCTGGCCGCGACCGCCGACATCCTGGTCGAGAACTTCCGGCCCGGCGTGATGCACCGGCTGCGGCTCGACTACGACAGAATGCGCCCGGTCAATCCAAGGCTGATTTATTGCTCGATCTCGGGCTACGGCCAGAGCGGCCCCTCGGCCGAGCTGCCGGCCTATGCGCCGGTGATCCACGCGGCCTCCGGCTATGACATGGCGCATCTCGCCTACCAGCCCGGCCGTAACCGCCCCGACTATTGCGGCATCTACCATGCCGACGTCGTCACCGGCACCTACGGTTTTGGGGCGATTGCGTCGGCGCTCTATCAGCGCACGGTGACCGGGCTTGGCCAGCACATCGACGTCTCCATGCTGGAGTCGATGCTGACGCTGACTCTGATCGAGTTGCAGAGCTCGCAGTTCGCGGTGAAGCCGCCACCGCGCCCGATGTTCGGGCCGACCGAGACGGCCAATGGCTATGTCATGATCACGGTCGCGAGCGAAAAGACGTTTCAGTGTTTGATGGGCGTGATCGGACGCCCCGACTGGATTTCCGATCCGCGCTTCTCCGCCTACGCTGCGCGCCGCGAGAACTGGGCCGACTTGATGGACGGCGTCGAGGCCTGGTCGCGGCAGCTCTCGACCGAGGCATGCCTCGTCGCACTCGGTGCGGCCGGCGTGCCGGCCTCGGCCTATCGCACCGTCTCCGAGGCGCTGGCCGATCCGCAGCTCGCGCACCGGCAGGCGCTCTCGTCGGTGGAGGATGGGGGCGGCTCGTTCCAGGTTCTCAACCTGCCGTTCCGGATGTCCGGCGCCGATACGACGCCGGCCAGGGCGATGGCCGCGCTCGGCGAGCACACGGGTGCGTTGCGCGACGAGATTGGCCTCGCCGATGACGCGTCAATTCCGTGAGGCAAAACGGCCGCGCAAGGGTGACGGAAGGCTCGGTGCGGCGAGCAATGCGGCCTTGCGCGCGGCCGGCTTGCCACCGTCGGCCGGCGTAAACTAGACAGGTGCGCGTTTGTCTCGCCTCGCCGGCCGTGGCATGGTGGCGCGACAACAAGAAGCATGCGGGAGGACGCCGATGAAGAGTTTCAAGGTCGCCGATTTCAAGGCGCCGCTGCAGGAGTTCGACGAGCCCACGCCGCAGCCGTCGGGCACGCAGGTGCTGATCAAGGTGAAGGCCGCCGGCGTCTGCCACAGCGACCTCCATATCTGGGAAGGCGGTTACGATCTCGGCCATGGCCGCAAGCCGCTGTCGCTGAAGGACCGCGGCATCAATCTGCCGCTGACCATGGGCCACGAGACGGTCGGTGAAATCGTGGCTTTCGGTCCTGACGTGAAGCCGACCGACCAGGGTGATCTCAGGCTCGGCGATGTCGGCCTGGTCTATCCCTGGATCGGCTGCGGCAAGTGCGCGACCTGCCTTGGCGGCGACGAGAACATGTGCCTGACGCCGCGCTCGCTCGGCGTCTATTGCGACGGCGGCTATTCCGATCACATGTTGGTGCCGCATCCGCGCTATCTGCTGAACCTCAAAGGGCTCGATCCCGCGACCACCGCGCCCTATGCCTGCTCGGGCGTCACCACCTACAGTGCGCTGAAGAAGGTCGAGCAGCATTTCGACACGCCGATCGTGATGTTCGGCGCCGGCGGCCTCGGCCTGATGGCGCTGTCGCTGTTGAAAGCGATGGGCGGCAAGGGCGCGATCATGGTCGACATCGACGCCAGGAAGCGCGAGGCGGCGGAGAAGGCCGGCGCGCTTGCGACCGTCGATCCCAAGGCGCCGGACGCGCTGGAGCAGCTTGCCAAGAAAGCGGGCGGGCCGATCCGCGCCGTCATCGACCTCGTCGGCAATGCCGCGACGACGCAGCTCGGCTTCGACTGCCTGACCAAGGGCGGCAAGCTCGTCATCGTCGGCCTGTTCGGCGGTGGCGCGACCTGGGCGCTGCCGCTGATTCCGATCAAGGCGGTGACCATCCAGGGCAGCTATGTCGGCAATCTGCGCGAGACGCAGGAACTGCTCGACCTCGTGCGAACGAAGAACGTGCCGCCGATCCCGGTGACGCGTCAGCCGCTCGCCAAGGCCAACGACGCGCTGGTGCAGTTGCAGCAGGGCGCCGTGGTCGGACGCACGGTGCTGACGCCGTAGTTTCTCTTTACGTCATTCCGGGGCGATGCAAAGCATCGAACCCGGAATCTCGAGATTCCGGGTTCGGTCCTGCGGACCGCCCCGGAATGACGCCCGAAAATGCAGGAACCCCCATGTCCGCAAACAACGCCTTCCACATTGCCGTGCTCGCCGGTGACGGCATCGGCCCTGAAGTCATGGCCCCGGCGATCGAGGTGCTGCGCAAGATCGAACAGAAATCGGATTTGCGCTTCCGCTTCACCGAGGCGCCGGCCGGTGCCAACAATTATCTCGCCACCGGCAAGTCGATGCCCGAGAGAACGATCAAGCTGTGCGAGGAGGCGGATGCGATCCTGCTCGGGGCCTGCGGCCTGCCGTCGGTGCGCTACCCCGACAACACCGAGATCGCGCCGCAGATCGAGCTGCGCTTCATCTTCGATCTCTATGCCGGCGTGCGGCCGGCGCGGCTCATTCCGGGCGTGCCGAGCCCGATCGTCGGCGCCGACACGCGCGGTATCGACCTCGTCGTGATCCGCGAATCCACCGAGGGCCTGTTCGCCTCGATGGGCAAGGGCGTCGTCACCCATGAGGATGCGCGCGAGACCATGGTGATCACGCGCCGGACCTCCGAGCGCCTGTTCGAGTTCTCGTTTCGCCTCGCCGCACGCCGCAAGGCGCGCGGCAAGCCGGGGATGCTGACCTGCGTCGACAAGGCGAACGTGTTCAAGGCCTTTGCCTTCTTCCGCGGCATCTTCGACGA
This sequence comes from Bradyrhizobium diazoefficiens USDA 110, assembly GCF_000011365.1. Lineage (GTDB taxonomy): Bacteria > Pseudomonadota > Alphaproteobacteria > Rhizobiales > Xanthobacteraceae > Bradyrhizobium > Bradyrhizobium diazoefficiens. The sequence continues at coordinate 3,060,530 of NC_004463.1, forward strand.
GATTGCCAAGAAGCATCCGGAGGTGAGGACCGACCGGCTCTATGTCGATGCCTGCTCGGCGATGCTGGTGAAGCGTCCCTGGGATTTCGACGTGATGGTGATGGAGAACATGTTCGGCGACATCGTCTCCGACATCACCGCGAGCCTGATCGGCGGTCTCGGCATGGCGCCGTCGGCCGACATCGGCGACAAATACGCCGTGTTCCAGCCTTGCCACGGCACCGCGCCCGATATCATGGGGCAGGGCAAGGCCAATCCGACCGGCATGATCCTGTCGGCCGCGATGATGCTGGACTGGATCGCGGACAAGCACGGCGTCGAGAGCGCGGCAGAAGCCGGCGAGACGATCGAACGTGCGGTGGACCAGGTCTATGCCGGCGGCATCAAGCCGATGGAGTTCGGCGGCAGCAACGGCACGGCCGACATCACGAAGGCGGTGCTGGGGGCGCTGTAGTCAGATGCCAAGAGAAAGGGGCCTCGCGGCCCCTTCGTCGTTCACCAGCGGTGCCAGTGGCGGTGACCCCAGCCCCATGGGCGCGGGCCGCCATAGTACCGGCGCGGGCCACCGTAATAGCCATAGGCGCCATAATAGTTCGGACGCCACCAGCAGCGGCCCCACTGATTACAGACCATTCGGACCTGATCGACGTTGGCGGCCGGACCGCTTGCGACGCGATCGGCCTGCGGAATCCCGTTCGGCATCGCCGCGAGCGCTTGCCCTGACGTCAGCGCAGCGCTGCCGAGCGCGGCCAGACCAAGCACAGCAAACTTGAGTTTCATCGCAATCTCCCTCGTTGGTGGCGGAAGAACTTGCGACGGATCAGTTGGTTGCTATCGCGGTGCAGGAGGCAGAGGAATTTAATCTTCCTGAATGCCGGTTCAGCTTCACCGCCCCGAAAATTGCGGCTTGCGCTTCTCCATGAAGGCCTGCCGGCCCTCGCGAAAATCGGCGGAGTCCATGCAGGCATGGCCGATCGCCTTGATCGCCTCCATGTCGCGACCGCTTTCGTCCTTCAGCACCTGTGCGATGGTGATCTTGGCGGCCTTGATCGCGAGCGGGGCGTTCTGCGAGATCGTCGCGGCGATCGCCATGGTCTCGCCCCAGAGCTGATCGTCCGGGACCACGCGCTCGACGAGGCCAATGCGCAGCGCTTCCGCGGAATCGATCCGCATGCCCGTGTACATCAGCAGCCGCGCCCAGGACGGGCCGACCAGCGACACCAGGTGCCGCAATCCGTCGTAGCCATAGGCGATGCCGAGCCTTGCCGCGGGAATGCCGAACTGGCTGCCAAGCGCAGCGATGCGGATGTCGGCAAGCATCGCGACCTGCATGCCGCCGCCGAGACAAAAGCCCTGGATGCAGGCGATCGTCGGCTTGGGATAGTCGGCGAGCAGCGCGCGCTGGGCGGCGCTGCGTCTGGCGTAATCCTCGGACGCCGCCGCGTTGTGGCGCGTCTTCTCGAACTGGCTGATGTCGGCGCCGGATACGAACGCCTTGCCGCCGGCGCCGCGCAGGATCACGACGCGCACCGCGTCGTCGTCGCGCAAGGCCGTCAGTGCCTCGCCAAATCCCTCCCACATCTCCAGCGACATCGCATTGCGCTTGTCGGGATTGTTGAAGGTGATCACGCCGACGCCATCAGTGGCGTGCTTGAGGATCTTGCCGTCGGCGTAGGAAGTTTCATTGGAAATGTCGGGCATCGCGCGCTCGCTTGTCGTAGGCCGGGCGCAATGTGCTGCCGGGCCGAGGTCCGGGTCAACCGCGGCGAGGCGAGGGGCTCTGCATCCGCCTGTGCCGCGATTGCATGGCGCGGCTACTGCGCCGATCCTAGCGCGTCATGTGCGCGGTCAGCGGATGGCTGCCGGCATTGCTGAAGAAGGCCGCCTCTTCCGCGGTCGCCTCCAGCAACTGCTCGTCCTGGTTATAGACGTCGTTGCGGAACTGGACGGTCTGGTCCTTGGTCATCCACGCCGTGAGATAGGTCCAGGCCACCGGGACCTTCTTCGCCATGGCGACGTCGAGGTGCTGGCCGGTCGCGATTTCAGCGTCGATCGCGGCGCGGCTCCACTTCGGCTGGTCCTTGAGCAGCCAGGCGGCGAGATCGCGCACGTTGTCGACGCGCGAGCAGCCGTGGGAATCGAAACGGTAGTCGTCGCTGAACAGATTGCGCTGGTTGGTGTCGTGCATGTAAACCGAGTAGGCGTTCGGCATGTCGATCTTCACCGCGCCAAGCGCGTTGAAGGTGCCGTTCTGCTGGCGCACAGTGAAGTTCGGCGTATGCGTGCCGGACCAGTCGACCGAATGCGGATCGATCGGATTGTCGTGGGCGTCGAGCACCTCCATGTGCATACGCGACAGGTAGGTCGGGTCCTTGCGCATATGCGCGGAGATTTCGGTCTTGGCGATCGATGACGGCACCGTCCAGGTCGGATTGAGAACGACGCTGGTGATCTGGGCCGTCAGTGTCGGCGAGGGCTTTTCGGTCTTGCCGACGATGACGCGATAGCGCCGCACCACGACGTCGTTCTCGACCGCTTCGGCAAAGGCCGCGGGGATGTTGACCACGACATAGCGCTGGCCGAAGCCGAAATTCATGTTCTCGAGCCGCTGGAGCGAAGCCTCCAGCTGCCGGATGCGCTTCTGCACGGAAACGTTCATCGCCGCGAGCGTGCGCGGCGTCACCATGCCGGTCGGCGCCAGCCCGTGGCGAGCCTGGAAACGCTTCACCGCGTCCGCGAGATCCTGGTCGAAGGCGCCGCTTGCCTTGTCGGCGGAAAGGTCGCCGGAGACGATCAGCCGCTTGCGCAGCAGGTCGTCATTGGCGCCCTGGACGCCGAGCGCGAATTTGGCGTCTGCCGGGATCGTCGGCCAGCCGCCGCGCACCGCGAGATCGGAATAGCTGAGCGCCGCGTCCTTGATGCGCTGGGCTGAGCCCTCGTCATAGGTCGGCTCGTGCGTCATCGCGAGCGCTGCGGCCGAGCGGCTTTCCGGCGTCGAGGCCGAGGTCGACGCGGCGGTTTTCGGCGCGGCCGCGTGGGCCGGATTGGCGGCGGCCGGCACGGTGCCGCCCGACGCCGCCGGGCTGGAGCCGGCCTGGCCCGTGGTCTCGGTCTGCGCGAGCGCGGAAGCGCTGGCGAAGAGGCCCATGGCAATCATCACGGCATGGCGCTTCGACATCTGTCTTGTTCTTCCCCTGAGGACGAGGCCCGGACGAGCGCTCGCATTGGCAATTTCCCGGTCGCCGCGCCGCGGGCGCCGATTGGTAAGATCGGCGGGAAGCTAGGGCATCAATATTGAGGTCCCATTAAGCACGGCAGTCGAAAACTCCGCGCGTCCAGTGCGGAGTCTCTCGATTGGGTCGCGGCAGGGTGGAGATGGGTTCGCGAAAACCGCGGGCGGGGGCAGGGAAAAGATGAAGAAAAAGATCAAGAAAAAGACCAAAAAAAAGGGCGGTCAGGCCGCCCCGAATGCCGCGCGCGGACGGCGCGCAGGCCAAATCCGATCCAGCAGGTCTCGTTCAATCCGGCCGCGCCCCCGTGACGCGGTGGATTGAACGTCGGCCTTGAAGGCCAGACCGCCGAGATGGATCAGGCTTCGTTCGCCGCGATCGATTCCATCAGCGAGACGAGCTGACGCTGCACCGTCTGGTCCTTGATCTTGCTGTAAGCGCGCAGCAGGCGGAGGCTGAAGGCCGAATCGAGGAACAGCAGGCTCTCGACTTCGCGCGCCTTGTTGTCGCCGTCGTAGAAGAAGGTCACGGGCACGTCGAGGGCGGTGGCGATCTGCTGAAGCCGAGCCGCGCCGACGCGATTGACGCCCTTCTCGTATTTCTGAACCTGCTGGAAGCTGACGCCGAGCTTCTCGCCGAGCTCGGCCTGCGAGATCTTCATCTCGACGCGCCGCAGACGGATCCGTTTGCCAAGCTCGATGTCGGGCTTGCCGGCACTGCGTTGCTTCATTCTCTTCGCCGCTGTTTTCATGTTCGTTCTCACCGTTCTTCGGTTGAAAATCCCCCGAAGAGCTGGGTCAGGGGTTCGCCCATATACGAGTCCTTGAATTCATGCGGGTGCACGAACTCTTCCTTAAACCACGGGAAGCGAGCCGGATTGAAAGCCTCGATCAGCCAGTCAATCATGTGCCGTACCCGCGGAATTCGGCCGCTACCGGGATGGTAGGACAACCAGATATCCAGCGGTCGGTTCAGCTCGACCTCCAGTGGAATCAACTTCCCGCCAAGCGCGACGGCGTAGCTCGGGAATACGCCGATTCCGGCGCCATTCGCGACAGCCCAGTAGTTGGCGCTTGAGACGTTGGTCTTCATGACCAGAAGGTCACGTTCAGGAACGCCCGGGAAGAAGCTCTCGAAAGTTTCCTTGGCGGCGAGCTGGTCGGCGAATTGCAGCACCAAGCGGTGCTTGATCAATTCCATTGCCGAGCGCGGAGCGCCATGTTTCTCGATGTATTTCTCGGAGGCCCAGAACATCAGATGCATGCGGCCGAGCCGCACCAGCTTGACGTCGAGCGCGGAAGGACGCGACAGGTGGATGGCGACGTCAGCCTCGTGGCGGGAGACGTCTGCGGATCGCATCGCGCAATGCAGGTCGACCAGAATCTTCGGATAGGCCTGCTGGAATTCGACCAGGCGCGGGGCGAGCCAGAACGTCCCAAGGCCCTCGGTCACCGCGACGCGGACCTCGCCGGACAGGACATTGGCCGTCGAATCGCTGGTGCGCAGCACGTCGAACGCAGCCGCCTCCATTCGTTCGACGGCGGAGACCACCATCGTGCCCTCGTCAGTCAGGTGGGTGCCGTGCACGTCGCGGGTGAAAAGGGTAGTGCCGGTCTGACGCTCGAAATCGTCGATGCGTCGGCGGACGGCGTTGATCGACAGCGACAGACGTTCGGCCGCCGAGCGGAAACTTCCGGATCGGACGACTTCCAGGAAAATCCGGGCGGCATCCCAATCCGAGAGGCCGCTGAGATTTGCTTTTTGGCGTTCCTCTAGTGGAACGCCCCTTTCCGCCAAGGAGTGCATACAAGTCCCTTCGGGTTGTTAAACTGGCAGAATCTGGCGCAAACCACAACCACGACGGGTTGGGGAATGGCGAGTTTTGAACGCCATCCTTACTACCTCGAAGGTGGTATCTGAGTGCGGCCAAGGGCTGGGAATCGGGCAAACTTTCGCCCGAATGAGGGGTGTCGCGTGAGTTCCGTTGCGAGCCGTGAAATGGCTGCGGGATTGTCGGCGCTGTCCGCAATGGATCTGCTTGCGAGAGAGGCGTTCCCGCCTTCCAGGACGGATCGATCACAGCGCATCGTGCGTTCTACCCTTCGTCGTTTCGCTGATGGCCAATTAAGCAGCGGGGCGATGTTCGCCGGAACCGCAGTTTCAACGCAGAAACACACTGAAATCATGTTCAGAGGCGCAGCGGCCTCGTGCTATCGTTGGCTCTCCATGGGGGCCAGAGGGGTCGTCACCAACACGTCTCGCAGGCCGAATTAACGGAAAGAACGCCGGTGTCGCATTCAGACGAACAGTTGCAGTCGGTGCTGGAAACGCTCGAGGAGTGCCGCAGGGTTCTCAACGAGATCAATAGCCGTGAGTCGGCCGAGCTGCTGTCCATTGTCATCCTGGACGTGCGGATGAAACTCAAAGGAATTGACAGTGCCGATCTCAAGGCATTGTGCGACGAAATGCTGCGGAGCGCTGCAAGCGAACCGCCACCCCCCTCCAAGCAGACGCAGGACCAGCCCCGGCGTCCGCTGCTCCGCGTGGTGAAGTAGCCGCGCCGCCGGATCTCGCTTTTTGGCGAGGTTTGTGCGCGTCCCGATGCCGCATCTGTGATTGCGGACGGCATCGGGAGGAGCCCTGGTTTTGTGCGCCTCTGTTGCGCATTTTCCGGCATCGGCTACACCAGAGCCGGTGCTCCGGGCCGCGCGCATTCCCCGCGCGCCGCGCCGGCGCCTGAGATGGCTCCGACTGCATCATGCAAAATGTTTCGATCCCGGCGGCGCTGATTGCCGGCCTCGTCAGCTTCCTCTCCCCATGCGTCCTGCCGCTGGTCCCGCCCTACCTGATCTATCTCACGGGCGCGACGATCGAGCATGTCGAGAGCGACGAGCCGTCATCGGCCTCCAAGCGCGCGATCATGATGTCGGCGCTTCTGTTCGTGCTCGGCTTCTCCACCGTGTTTGTGGCGCTCGGCGCCAGCGCCTCGCTGGTCGGCGGGCTGATCCGGGCCTGGTCGGCGGAGCTGTCGATCCTCGCCGGCGTCGTCATCATCGTGATGGGTCTGCACTTCCTCGGCCTGACGCGCATCGGCCTGTTGATGCGCGAGGGCCGGCTGCCGATCCCGAAACCCGTCGGCCTGTGGGGCGCCTACATCATGGGCCTCGCCTTCGCCTTCGGCTGGACGCCCTGCATCGGCCCGATCCTCGCCGCGATCCTCTCGATCGCCGCGGCCGAAGCCACGGTGACCAAGGGCGCAGGGCTCCTCGCGGTCTATTCCGCGGGCCTCGGCATTCCCTTCCTGATCGCCGCGCTGATGATCGAGCAGTTCTCCGCGCTGTTCGCGCGCATGAAGGGCCATCTCGTCAATGTCGAGCGCGCCATGGGCGTGTTGATGGTGATCACCGGCATCGGCTTTCTCACCGGCGCGGTCTCGAATGTGAGCATCTGGCTGCTGGAGACGTTTCCGGCGTTGCAGACGTTCGGGTAGGGCGTGTCGAATGGGAGTGCTGCAATCATTCCATGCTCAGCAAAGCCGGAAGGTCGCTCATGCGATGAAAGAGGTCGTCGCAGACAGCTGCTAACTCTTGCTCAATTTCCGGATCACCTCCGGTAAAGCCGAGGACCCTCATTCCTGCGGCCTTTGCTGCGCAAATCCCGGATAACGAGTCCTCAACAACGACGCAACGTGAGGGGTGAGCGCCCAACGTCTGCGCAGCATGCAGAAACAGGCCGGGGTCCGGCTTCCACGAACCAACCTCGTACGCACTGAATATGCGTCCTTCGAAGTGCCCCAGCAGGCTCGTCAATCCGAGTGCATGCGTGAGTTTCGACATGGGTCCGTTAGACGCCACGCAAACCGGAGCAGTGATTGCAGCCAACGCTGCATGGATTCCCTCGACAGGCCTCAGTTCGGCATCAAAAGCCAGCGCGGTTGCTTGCCGAACGTCGGCGACGAAAGTGTCTCGGACACTGCGGCCTAACCGGCGCTCGATTTCGCGCACGCAATCCGTCATCTTCACCCCTCGGAACGAACGTATCGCGTCTTCCATGCTGATCGACACGCCTTCCTCAGATGCTGTCCGGACCAGCACGGTCAGGGCAATGATCTCACTATCGACCAGGACACCGTCCGAATCGAAGATAATGAGTTCGGGACTTGCACAGGTCATCCTTGCGATGCTCCAAGCACATAGTTCATCGGTACTTCTCGCTATATCCGGGTCGGTGGACGGGGGCCATACCGGGCTGATTGAATTCAGGGCGCGTACTCACGAACGTCATGAGCACGCGCCCCGTTCGGCCTAACTCAACAGGCGGTCAGTAGTCCCAGAAGGCCGGCACAAAACGGAAGGCGTCGCCGTCGATCGCCACCCGGCCGATGGACGGGAACGGCAGGTGAGTGGCCACCAGCATCTCGCCGGTCTCGGCAAGCTCTCGCAAGAGACGGACACGAACGCGCGCGGCCTCCTCGGGATCGTGCTCGAAGCCGTTGTGCCAGTCGGGCTGTTCGAACCCGACCGCAAACACGGCGTCGCCGGCGAATGTCAGCGCATCGCCGCCGGACGCTACGCGCACCACGCTGTGTCCGGGGGTGTGACCGCCGGTGCGACGGGCGATGACGCCGGGCGCAATCTCGTGGGTCTCATCGAACTGCCGCAACTGACTGCCGTACTCGCTCACGAACCGCTTGGCGGTCGCGCGAAGCGCGTCCGGGAATCCCTGCGGCATGGCGGTCTGCGAGAAATCGGGCGACTCCCAGAATTTGACCTCGGCGGCGGCCACGTGGATCCGAAGGTCCTTGCGCAATCGCTTTTTCACCCCGTCGACGAGCAGCCCGCCGATGTGGTCCATGTGCAGATGGGTCAGCACCAGATCGGTCACGGACGACAGATCGATGCCGGCAGCCTCCAGTCGCTTGATCAACTGTCCGGCCCGCGGCAGGTGCAAGTTTGGGTCGGACCCCAGTCCAGCGTCGATCAGGATGGTCTTGCCGCCGCTGCGCACCATGACCGCATTCAGCGCCCAGTCGAAGGCATCCTGCGGCAGGAACATGTCGTGCAGCCAGGCCGCACGTTCGGCCGGGGCGGCGTTGTGCGCCAACATCGTGGTTGGCAGCGGCAGCACGCCGTCGCTGACCACCAGCACGTCGATCTCGCCGACCTTCAGCGCGTAGCGCGACGGAACGAGCTCTTCAGGTCCGGATGACACGGGGTACGAGGTGTTGTGCAGATTCATGTCTGTCTCCTGTTTCATGGGAAAGTGGTTGGTCCTGGTTCTGGCTGGTCTTGGTTGAGCGGACCGCGTAGCCAGGAGAGCGCGGCCGTCATCGCCTCGTGTGGTCAGAGACTGGTCACGCGCTCCGGATCGGCCGACGCGAGCGCCGCGGCGCGCTCGGCCTTCGGCGGATAGATCCAGACGGTGTTGATCTCCTGCTTGGTCTTCTTGGCGACGTCGCCGACCAGCTCGACCTTGCGTTCCCAGCCGCGCGTGAACACCGCGCCGGCTTCGCCGAGATCGAGGCAGGTGACGTAGGCCTTCTGGTGATACGGCCTGGTCGGAACGCCCAGCAGCTCGGCGGCGGCGTTGTTACCGGCAAAGGCTCCCATGCGCGTGGCGTGCTGGCACGACATCAGTGCGTAATTGCCCTCGTCGTCGCATGCTGCGCGCGCAGCATCGCCGGTGGCGAAGACGCCGGCGACGACAGGCACGCGCAGATCTCGGTCCACCAGCAGGCGGCCGAAATTGTCGTGCTCGGCGGGAATCTGCGCGGTCAATGGCGCGGCGCGGATGCCGGCCGCCCAGACCACCGTCTCGGTTTCGATATGTTCGCCGGTCGATAGCGTCACGCCGGATTTGTCCAGCGAGACGACGCCGGCCCCGAGCCGCATCTCGACGCCGAGCTTTCGCAACGCATCCTCGATGAGCGGGCGGGGGTTTTCGCCCATGTCGGGCGCGATCGCGCTGTTGCGCTCGACGATGATGACGCGCGTCCTGGAGTCCTTGCCGAAGATGTTGCGCAGGCGCGCGGGCAGCTCGGTTGCCGCCTCGATGCCGGTGAAGCCGCCGCCGGCAACGACGACCGTGTCGCGTCCGTTCACGGCCGGCCGGTCGGCCAGACCGTGCAGATGCTTGTCGAGTGCGATCGCGTCATCGAGCGAGTCGACGCTGAAGCCGTGCTCGGCAAGGCCGGGAATGTTGGGGCGGAACAACCGGCTGCCGGTGGCGATCACGAGGCGGTCGTAGGACAGTGTCGTGCGCGTGCCCCTGGGAGTGGCGATCTGCACCATCCGCGCCTTGGTGTCGATCGTCTCGGCGCTGCCCTGGATGTAGTCGACGTCGATCGCCCTGAGGACATCGAGCAGCGGTGCCGTCAGGGTTTCCGGCTTCGGCTCGTAGAGCCGCGGGCGGACCACCAGCGTCGGCTCCGGTGCGATCAGGGCGATTTCGAGATCGTCAGGCGAAACGCCCTGGATGTCGCGCAGGCGGGCCGAGGAGAGGGCGGCGTACATGCCGGCGAAGCCGGCGCCAATGATGAGCAGTCGCATGTGGTTGACTCCTGGGTTTGGTTCGTTCGGGACGTGCGCGCGTCATCGCCGCCGCCTTGTGTGGGCAGAGCCTGTGCGATCGACGATGACGCGACGAGGTGAAACGGAGACCGCCGGACCCTTACGGCGCGGCGCAGTTCGGCAGTGAGGACAGCAGCGCAGGGCCATCACATGCCGCCGGGCAGCTTCTCGGGCCCGATGTCCAGCCGCGCAGAGCTGCCGGCACCATCGGTTTTCTGGGCCAACCCTGATTGATCAGGATTGACGTCGCGGGATTGGCGTTTTGCGTCGCTTGTAAGGTCGCTTCTTCGGCTGTCGGCTGGGTGAAGCGTACGGTCAGCGAGAGCCCATACAGCAGCGCCGACGTGATGGCTTTCCGTCGCGGTGCGATTGCAAGGTGTTTCCAGTCCATCGTTGGTCTCCGTCCGCGTCGTGCGATGCCAAGATGTTTAGCGAACCAGATATCCGACTGCCCCAGAGCGATTGCCGTCCCTGTCGAGAGATTGCTGCTAACGCATGCGCCTGCGCCAATCGCTCGGCGTTTCACCCGTCAGCTTCTTGAAGGCCGCGGCGAAGGCGGTCTGCGAGGAATAGCCAAGCGCTGCGGCAACCGAGACGACCGATTCGTCGCTCTCCCGCAGCATGTTCATGGCCTGCTCGAGCCTGTGCTGGCGCAGCCAGGCATGCGGCGAGAGCCCGGTGCTCTCCTTGAAGGCACGGCAGAAGTGAAAGCGCGAGAGGCCGGCATCGGACGCCAGCGCATCGAGCGAGATGTCCGCATCGCTGTCCGAGCGCAACCGTTCGATCGCACGGAGAAGGACCTTCGGCGACAGCCCGCCCATGGTCTGTTGAAAATTGGTCGGCGAACCGGTGTGGGCAACCAGCAGGCGGGTGGCCAGAAGATCCGTCAGTTGATGACGGAACAACGTATCCAGGGCTCCGTTGCCCCCCAGCGCATCCGCTGCACTCAAGAGCAGTCTGGACGTGATGGGATCGGGATGCGCAGTCCGCTCCAGCAGGTCGGCCGGTTTTGCGGTCCCGGCTTCGTCGGCAACGCGCTTCAGTGTTGCATTCGGAAGATAGAGCTGGACCACATCGACAGGCTTCGGAATATCCCATCGGGAGCTCGATCCTTCTGGAATGATGATCACCACTCCAGGACGAAACGTGCCGATCGCAACCGATTTTCCCGACCGCCGCTCCATGCGCTGCATCATGCCGTTGTACGCCATGATCACATGGTGGCTCATGGGCTCGACGACGTCGTGCAATGGATCATGTTTCCAGTGGGCGATGCCGGCGCCGGAGGAATCCAATGCCATGCGAGCCGGTTCGGTCCTGAGCACCCGCGCCATCTCTGCGTCGGCGGCCCGCCGTTCGGAGGTCGAGCCATCGTCCGGCTGTGCGCCGGGTGCGGACGGCACGCCGTTGTGCGAGGGATTGCGCATGAGTGTGCTGCTCTCGATCATTGCGTGGCTCCTCCTGATCGCATCGAGCTTCGGATCAGGTGCCCGTATTTGTACGGGTCGGCGCACGTTCTAGGCGGCGCAAACTCCCAGCGTCTTTCCTGAAGCGGCCATGCTTTGTCCGATCCTGCTCCGGGCAGGCGCGCGTTTTCGAAAATGCACGACGGGCGGCGCTGAGTTGCCTGGGTCTTGAACGGAGATTTTGTGAAAGACGTTTTATGACAAAAGGTGCGAGGCCTTCACATGGCTATCGCTCTAACCTGCAAATCCGGCATTGGGGATGACCATCCCGTTGATTCACCGCGCCTCGTCCAGCGCGCAGGTCACCGTGCAGACGACGCCGCGCGGCAGGAAATCGACGGTTGCCTCGCCGCCGAGCTGGTCGCGGGCGCTGCGCTCGATCAGGCGCGAGCCGAAGCCGCGCCGCACCGGTGCCGTCACCGGCGGTCCGCCGATCTCGCTCCAGATCAGCCGCAGCCGCGGCTTCGGTGTGTCGGCGATGACTTCCCAGTCCAGCGTCACCCGGCCGGTCTCGTTGGACAGCGCGCCATATTTCGCGGCGTTGGTGGCGATCTCGTGCACGATCATCGACAGCACCACGGCAAGTCGCGGCGACAGCGGCACCGCGGGGCCGTCCATCCGGATGCGCTCGGGCGCATTGAGCAGGAACGGCTGGAGCGCGCGCGTGATCACCTCCTTCAGTTCCGAGCCGGCCCATTTCTCCTGGCTGAGCAGATTGTGCGCCTCGGCGAGCGCGCCGAGGCGGCCCTCGAACTTGGCCCGCTCCTCGCGGCTCGCGCTGCGGAAGGTCTGCACCGCGATCGCCTGCATCAGGGCCAGCGTGTTCTTGACGCGGTGGTTGAGCTCCTCGATCAGCAGATCGTGCAGCATCTCGCCGCGTGCGATCGTCGTCGCCATGCGGACAGCAAAGGTGAGGCCGGTGAGCAGCAGGATGCCGCCGATCAGGCTGGTGATGGCGATGTTGCGCCAGAGCGGGGCGATCAGTGAACTCTCGGCGACGCCGGCAGCCACGGTCCAGCCGGTCAGCCCCGAACGGGTGTAGGCGGCGGCGAGCGCGACGCCGTCGAGCGACACGGTCGGAAGTGCCGCCTCGTCGCTGCGGAACATCTCGGCGTAGAGCGACGGCGACGCGCGTTTGCCGAATGTCTCGCTGGGGTTCGGCGCGCGCGCGAACACGGTGCCCTTGGCATCGAGCAGGCTTACCGTCCATTGCCGGTCCGGGCGCTGCTTCTCCACCAGATCCTGAAAGATGTTGATCGGCGGGCTGAAGCAGAGGTCGTAGATCACCTCGCCGTTGCGAAACACCGGCACTTCGACGGTCAGAACCTGCCGCCCGTTGAGCGCGCCGGTGAACAGGTCGGAATATTGCGGCGCCCTGGTCGCAAACACCTTCTCGACGATCTCCAGATTGCCGCGCGGCGGCAGGCTCGCGGTGTCCTCCGTCGCCGAGGAGAACAGCAGCCGGCCCTTGCGGTCGGAGATCAGCACCAGGCCGCCCTTGCCATACTGGTCGAGGAAGCCGAGCGCGATGCGGCGAAAGTTCGGGAAGTCGTCGTTGCGCAGCGAGTTCGTCAGTGCGAGCACTTGCAAGCCGCCGGTCATCCGCTGCACCTCGGAATCCATCACCAGGCGCATGCTGCGCACGTTCTCCAACACGCGGCGCGTCGCGTCGCTGCGGTCCTGCTTGTAATTGTAGACGGCAATGCCAACCGCGAAGACGATCAGCGGCAACATCGTCCCCGTGACCAGGAGAGCGAGCCGGACCGGAAGGGTGAACCTAGACAAACGCGGGCGTCCCGATTCCAGCGCGACGGCGCCGGATTATGATTTTGTCAGACCATACGGTCAGGACGTGCGCCGCGCCATGATTTTTGCATTCAGCGAGCAGACCAGACGGAATCTTTGCAGCGCGGTCGCAGGTGTCTGCCGGTCAGCTCATGCCGATTGCGGCCAGCAACAGGCAGATGGCGTAGATGGCCGCCAGGCTGACACCGGCGATCCGGGCCTCTCGATGCGATGTCATTGTCAACTCCGGGAGGAGGCCGTCCTTGATGCGGCCCCCTCCATCACGTCTTGTCAGTCGATTTCCTGGACGACCGTCCGGGAGCCCGGATCCACCAACATCACGCGCTCGCCGGAATAGACGTAGCGGTACTTGGTGAGCGCGGGCCCCCAGTCGGCAGGAACCGCCTCGAGCTCGACATCGCTCGGCACCGTAGCGCCGACGATGATCTTCTCCTTCGTCGTCACGGGGCGAACGCGATGTTCGGTGATGTAGGATTTGATCCTAGTTCGGTATTCCGGCTCGATCTGAACGGCGGCCGCGTGCCCGGTTCCGGTGGTCGTCACCACGGTGGACTGCGCGAACGCGCCAGTCGAGATCATCACCGCCGCGGCGGAAAGCAGAAACAGCTTCTTCATCTTGTTCTCCTCGTTGGAATAAGTGCGGCGTCAACATCCCACTGCGGACGGCGTTCCTCTTGCTTAGGAACAAATTGCCATTTGTTCCCGTTCAAGAATCGGCCGGGCGGAAACGTCTGGCGATTGGAGGAGGATAAAATGAAGCTGAAGATCGCAACTGCAGCATTGATGGTTGCTGCATTGTCCCTGCCGGCGTTCGCGGCCGACGAGTTCTACGTCGTCCAGGACGTCAAGACGAAGAAGTGCACCGTTGTCGACAAGAAGCCCACGGACACGTCGATGACCGTCGTCAGTCCGTCGGGCACGATCTACAAGTCGCGCACCGAAGCCGAGAGCGGCATGAAGACCGTCAAGGTCTGCACGTCAAACTGAGGAGGATGGCAAACGGCGGTGCGTGTCGCTGTTCCTGCCGCGCCTGATCGTGCCGGAGATGCTCAAATGAGCGTCTGATATTGAGATTCCGCGGCCGACGGCCGCGGAATCGATTCAAGCGGTTACAGATTGCTCTCGGTGATCGCGGCATACACCATGCTGCGCAGCTCGCGCCGGAGCGGGTAGGCGCTCGACGGCAGCACCTGCGTCATGAAGATGGTGATCAATTCCTCGGCCGGGTCGATCCAGAACGAGGTCGTCGCCGCGCCGCCCCAATTGTATTCGCCGGGGCTGCCGGCGATCAGCGTCTCGGCCGGGCGCATCGTCACGGCAAAGCCGAGGCCGAAGCCGATGCCGTTATAGGTGGCTTCCGAGAACAGCGAGCGCGATACCTCGGGGAGGAAGCGGCCGCCCGGAATGTGGTTGGTCGTCATCAGTGCCAGCGTCTTCGGCCCGATCAGCCTGACGCCGCCGAGCTCGCCGCCGTTGAGCAGCGCGCGGCAGAAGGTGAGATAGTCCGCGGCCGTCGAGCACAGGCCGCCGCCGCCGGATATGAAGGAGGGCGGGGACAGGAACGAGCTCGTCGCCGGATCGTCCTGGAGCGTCAGGCCCTCGCGGCGCTGGCCGGCATGGAAGGTCATGCCGCCGCCCGGGTCCGCCGAATAGCAGGCAGCGAAGCGATGGGCCTTCGAGGCCGGCACGTGGAAATCGGTGTCGGTCATGCCGAGCGGATCGAGAATGCGTGCTTTGAGGAACTGCTCGAACGGCATGCCGGAAATCTTGCCGACGAGGTAGCCGAGCACGTCGGTCGCGACCGAGTAGTTCCAGGCCTCGCCCGGCGAGAACTCCAGCGGGATCTTCGCGAGCGCCTCGATCATGGTTTGGAGCGTGCCCGACTTCTCGACCTCGCCGATCTTCTCGGCGCGATAGGCGGCATCGACATTGGAGCGCTGCTGGAAGCCGTAAGTCAGCCCGGAGGTGTGGCGCAGCAGGTCGACGATCAGCATCGGCCGGGACGGCGGCCGGGTCAGGAAGGCCGGCGCGGTGCCGGCGACGAACACGCCGAGATCCTTCCATTCCGGAATGTACTTGGCGACGGGCTCGTCGATCGCGACGAGGCCTTCCTCGACCAGCATCATGAAAGCGACGCTGGTGAGCGGCTTGGTCATGGAATAGATGCGGTAGATGGTGTCGTCTTTGACCGGCACCTTGCGCGCGACATCGGCCAGGCCCTGGACCGAGCTGTGCGCGATCTTGCCGCGGCGGTAAACCAGAAGCTGGGTGCCCGGGAAGCGGCCGGCGTCGATGTACCGGTTCTTCAGGTGCGCATCGACGCGGTCGAGCGCGGCCTTGGACATGCCGACGGATTCGGGCGAGGCGGGGGTGGGGGCGAGCATCAGTTCCTCCGGGGCAGTTTCTCGACAAGGTGATAGCCAAATGGCAGCCCCATTCCAAGCCGGTTGCGCTTAACGCGGGCCGGCCGGGTGGTGTAGTGTCCGGCCTGGAACGCTTCCAGGGAGCCCGCCCGGGCCAACGAGAAAAATGCAAGGCAACGCACCATGACCCAGTTCAACGAGACCGAACTCACCGCAGCCGTGGTCGAAAGCTTCGACAAGACGCCGAACCCGCGGGCGAAATTCCTGCTCCAGGAACTGGTGAAGTCGCTGCACGATTACGTGAGCAAGACCGGTCTCACCTTCGAGGAATGGGAATACGCCATCGATTTCCTGACCCGCACCGGTCATAAATGCACCGACACCCGCCAGGAATTCATCCTGCTGTCCGACGTGCTCGGCGTCTCCATGCTGGTGGACGCGGTCAACCACAGGGATCGCGAGGGCGCCACCCAGACCACGGTGCTCGGCCCGTTCTATGTCGGCGAGCACAAGGTGACCGCGCACGGCACCGACATCTCGCCGAACAATCAGACCGGCGAGCGGATGTTCGTGCAGAGCCGCGTCACCGACCTCAAGGGCAAGCCGCTGGCGGGCGTTCCCGTCGACGTCTGGCATGCCGACGACGACGGCTTCTACGATTCACAGAAGCCGAACTATGACGAGGTCGGCGCCTCGGCGCGGGCGCGTTTCATCACGGACAGCGATGGCCGCTTCTTCTTCCGCACCATTTTGCCGTGCAGCTATCCGATCCCGACCGATGGCCCCGTCGGCGAGATGATCGTGCAGACCAACCGCCATCCGATGCGCCCGGCGCATGTGCACTTCCTCGTCAACGCAAAGGGCTACGAGCCGCTGATCACGCATGTCTTCATGGACGGCGACAAATATCTCGATTCCGACGTGGTGTTCGGCGTCAAGGATGACCTCGTCGCCAAGGTCGAGCCGCGCAACGACCTCGAGATGCCCGACGGCACCAAGGCGAGCGGGCAGTGGCATCTGATGACCTACGAATTCCACCTCAAGCCCGGCGGCGGCATGGCGCCGAAGCCGCTGGGGGTGAAGGCGGCGGAGCCGGCCTGAACCGACCTTGTCCGGCTATCGCAGCCGAAGCACCGCGAGCAGCGTGATGACCGCGCAGGCCAGGATCGCCGTGGTCAGCTTCCAGAACAGCAGCGGGTTGCGCTCCAGAAGCGGCGTGGTCCGCGTGGCGAGATAGGCCGGGTTGGGATTCCTGAGTTCGAAGACGAATTCGGAGAGGTCCTCGTGGCGCTTGTAGGGATCGGGATGCAGCGCCTTCCTGAGCGCGCCGTCGATCCAGCCCGGGATGCCCCGCTCGGCATCGATGGCCGGGCGATATCTCAACTTCCACGCGTCCGATCGTCCCCGGATTTTGGCGAGCTGGGCGCCGTAGGGGAGATGTCCGGTGAGCATATGGTAGCAAATGGCGGCCAGCGAAAACATGTCGGACCGCGGCGATCCCCCCTCGCCGAGGAAATATTCCGGGGCCGTGTACTGGACCGTGCCGAGAATTTCCTCGTCTGCCGATTTCGGCGCCGCCTCGGCGACGCCGGCGACCCTGACCGATCCGAAGTCGATGATCTTCGCAGTGCCGGTCTTGTCGATCAGGACATTGTCGGGCCTGAGGTCCTGGTGCAGCATCTCCATGCGATGGAAGGCGCGAAGCCCCGTGGCGATCTGCTCGACGATCCCTCGGACCGTCTCCAGATCGGGGCGTGGGTTGTCCAGCATCCACTGCCTCAGGGTCTGGCCCTCGATGAACTCGGTCGCGACGTAGAGGTAGCTGCGCCGCCGCGACTGTGACATCGGTTTGAGCACGTGCGGGCTGTCGATGCGGCGTGCGATCCACTCCTCCATCAGGAAGCGCTTGAGATAGGCCGCATTGTCGCGCAGGTCGATCGACGGCAGCTTGAGCGCGACCGGCCCCTCGGTCTCCGCATCGACGGCAAGGTAGATGTGACTGCGGCTGCTGCCGTGTATCTCCCGGACGATCCTGTAACCGTCGAACATCGCCCGTGGCTCGGGCAGCGCAGGAAGCGGCAGTTCGAAGGTCTGATTGAAGATGCCGGCCGAGTCGCGCTGCGGCACTGCGTCAACGCGGAGGATCTGGACGGTGATGTTGTCGTCGCTGCCGCGCCGGTACGCTTCGTCGACGATCGCCTTCGCGGCCCCGTCGAGCTCGGCTGCATGCTCGGCGATAGCGCTCGTGATGAAACGCTGGTCGACGAATTCGTAGGCGCCGTCGGTTGCGAGGATGAAGGTGTCGCCCGCCTCGATCTCGACCGTCTGGTAGTCGATCTCGAGCTGCGGGTTGATGCCGAGCGCGCGGCCGAGATAGGTCTGCTCCGACGACACGATGATGCGGTGATCGTCGGTCAGCTGCTCGAGCGCCTTGCCGGCGACGCGGTAGATGCGGCAGTCGCCGACATGGAAGATGTGCGCGGTGGTCGCCTTGATGACCATGGCGCTGAGGGTGCAGACATAGCCCTTGTCGCGGTCATAGGCATATTGGCT
Organism: Bradyrhizobium diazoefficiens USDA 110; assembly: GCF_000011365.1. Taxonomy (GTDB): domain Bacteria; phylum Pseudomonadota; class Alphaproteobacteria; order Rhizobiales; family Xanthobacteraceae; genus Bradyrhizobium; species Bradyrhizobium diazoefficiens. The sequence goes on from NC_004463.1 coordinate 3,078,517, forward strand.
CTTGCGCGTCTGCGCGTGCAGCCAGGAATTGGTTGCGTCCAGCACGCGGCGGGCGGAGGTCTTCACCGTCCAGGATTCCGACGTGCAGTAATAGTCCATCAGGAAGCTCTTGACCGCCGACTCGCTGGCGATCTGGCTCACCGTGCTGCTGGAGATGCCGTCGGCGAGAACCGCCGCGATGCCCTTCAGGCTGAGCAGCGGCTCCTCCGGAATCAGGATGCCGTGAAAATCCTGGTTGACGGGCTTGCGACCCCTGTCGGAGTGCTGGCCGATCGAAATCAGGAGTCCGCGGGTCATCGTCATCACCGGCAAAGGAGAGCCTCACCCTGCTCGGGCGAGGCTCCCCTGTCGAGACGTTGTTTGATCAGGCCGCGACGCGGGACGGCGTGGTCTTGCCGGCCTGGCGCTTCGGCTGGGTCATGACGTGCGTGGCGTAGAGCGTCATGCCGGTGAAGGCGAGGCCGCCCACGAGGTTGCCGAGCACGGTCGGGATCTCGTTCCAGATCAGATAGTCCATGATCGAGAACTTCGCGTGCAGCATCAGGCCCGACGGGAACAGGAACATGTTCACGACGGAGTGCTCGAACACCATGTAGAAGAACACCAGGATCGGCATCCACATCGCGATGACCTTGCCGGGCACCGAGGTCGAGATCATGGCGCCGACGACGCCGGTCGAGACCATCCAGTTGCAGAGCATGCCGCGCAGGAACAATGTCGCCATGCCGGCCGCGCCATGCGCGGCATAGCCGAGCGTTCGGCCCTCGCCGATATTGCCGATGGCCGTGCCGATCTTGTCGGGGTCTTGCGTGAAGCCGAAGGTCGTGACGAAGGCCATCATGAAGGCCACCGTGAAAGCGCCTGCAAAATTGCCGACGAAAACGAGGCCCCAGTTGCGCAGCACGCCGCCAAAGGTGACGGCCGGGCGCTTGTCGATGAGGGCGAGCGGCGAGAGCACGAAGACGCCGGTCAGCAGGTCGAAGCCGAGCAGGTACAGCATGACGAAGCCGACCGGAAACAGCAGCGCCCCGACCAGCGGCTGGCCGGTGTTCACGTTGATGGTGACGGCAAACCAGGCCGCCAGCGCGAGGATGGCGCCGGCCATATAGGCCCGGATGATGGTATCCCGGGTGGACATGAAGATCTTGGACTCGCCCGCATCCACCATCTTGGTGACGAATTCCGAAGGCGCGAGATACGACATCAATGGTTCCTTTTGCTTCGTAAGTGAGATCGACACGCCCCCAAAGAGAGCGCGGCTGAACATCTTGGGCCGTGCGGACGGCTCTGCCGCGCACGAGGGCTATGGAGGTCTGGAAGCCTTGGGAATCGCGTCACGAGGACTGAGCCGAGAAGGGCCGCGAAGCAGTTGAGCTTCCGGTTTGCAGCCGCCAGAGGCTGCAACAATGCGGCAAGCCGCAGTCTTCGTTGACGACAATGGAAATGCAAGTCGCGTGCCGCTTGGGTGCGATAGAAAAGGTAAGCGATTTCAATTGGATGGTACGCGCCTCGACCCGGCTTTTGCCGGCTCTGCGGCCTTTTGCTTAGGCGGCTGCATAAGATTTGTGCGGCGCACAAGAAATGAGCAGTCCGCAAATTTCGCGTGCGCAGCAAAGCTGCGACAGACTGGCGCGGTGCATCTAACGTATTGAATTTTTGGATGTTTATGAGGTGTGGCGCTTGGCATGAAGCTTGAATAGTTCCAAGCCGACGCCATTGAAGCCGTCCCGCGAGACTTCTCATCCGATTTGCTGACGCCACCCGAACGGGGGTCTCCCCGTCGTGCGTTCGCATGCGCCTTTTTCTGGCGTCACGGACGGACGGGCTGCTCGTGCGCACTGACGCAATCATTCGCAACGACGCAAAAGGACGACACCGCCTATGACCAAGCGCATTCGCCGGCCTTCGGATACTGGCCTCAGCCGCCGTCAATTGTTGAAGGCCACCGGCAGCACCGCTGCCCTTCTTGCCGCCGCCAAGCTCAATTTCCCCGCCGGCGCGTTCGCGCAGGACGCCGGCCCCGAGGTCAAGGGCGCCAAGCTCGGCTTCATCGCGCTGAGCGATGCCGGTCCGCTCTTCGTCGCCAAGGACAAGGGCCTGTTCGCCAAATACGGCATGCCCGATGTCGACGTGCAGAAGCAGGCCTCCTGGGGCACCACGCGCGACAACCTCGTGCTCGGCTCGGAAGGCAACGGCATCGACGGCGCGCATATCCTCACCCCGATGCCGTACCTGATCTCGGCCGGCAAGGTGACGCAGAACAACCAGCCGACGCCGATGTACATCCTGGCGCGGCTCAATCTCGATGCGCAGTGCATCTCCGTCGCCAAGGAATATGCCGACCTCAAGGTCGGCGCCGATGCGTCAGTGTTGAAGGCGGCGTTCGAGAAGAAAAAGGCCGAAGGCAAGTCCGCCAAGGTCGCGATGACCTTCCCCGGCGGCACGCACGATCTCTGGGTCCGCTATTGGCTCGCCGCCGGCGGTATCGATCCTGACAAGGACGTCGAGACCATCACCGTGCCGCCGCCGCAGATGGTGGCCAACATGAAGGTCGGCACCATGGACGCCTTCTGCGTCGGTGAGCCCTGGCCCGGGCAGCTGGTCCACCAGGGCATCGGCTACACGGCCGTCAACACCGGCGAGATCTGGAGCAAGCATCCGGAAAAGTCACTCGGCATGCGCGCGGCCTGGGTCGACAAGAATCCGAAGGCGGCCAAGGCGATCCTGATGGCGATAATGGAAGCCCAGCAATGGGCCGACAAGATGGAGAACAAGGAAGAGCTCGCCACCATCATGGGCAAGCGGCAGTGGATCAACTGCCCGGTCGAGGACATCGCCGATCGCGCCAAGGGCAAGTTCGACTACGGCAACGCCGGCAAGGTGGTCGAGAACTCGCCGCACATCATGAAGTACTGGCGCGATCATGCCTCCTATCCGTTCCAGAGCCATGATCTCTGGTTCATGACCGAGGACATCCGCTGGGGCAAATACGAAGCCGGCTTCGACAGCAAGGCGCTGATCGCCAAGGTCAACCGCGAGGACCTCTGGAAGGACGCGGCCAAGACGCTTGGTGTCGCAAGCTCCGACATCCCGGCCTCCACCTCGCGCGGCAAGGAGACCTTCTTCGACGGCAAGGTATTCGATCCCGAAAATCCGGCGGCCTATCTGAAGTCGCTCGCGATCAAGCGCGTCGAAGTCTGACGGAGCCCTGCGGCCGCCGCGAGGCGGCCGCATCGTCCCGGAGCCGGAGAGAGATAGCGATGAACATGCCTGCCACGAAGATTGAGGTTGAGACCGCGACACCCGCGGGAAGCGCCGCGCCCGTCGTCGCGATGACGCCGAAGCGGCCGCCGCGGAGCGAGGCTTACGCGCGCATGGTGCGCGAGACCGCTGTGCGCGTCATCCCGCCGCTCGTCGTGATCGCGCTGCTGACGCTGGTCTGGGAGCTGGTCTGCCGCCGCACCGGCTCGGCACTGCCGCCGCCGTCGCGGGTATTCAAGGACACCAAGGAGCTGATCCTCGATCCGTTCTTCGACCATGGCGGCATCGACAAGGGTCTGTTCTGGCATCTCTCCGCCAGCCTTCAGCGCGTCGCCTTCGGCTATTCGCTCTCCGCGATCGCCGGCATCGCGCTCGGCGTGCTGGTCGGCCAGTCGGTCTGGGCGATGCGCGGGCTCGATCCGCTGTTCCAGGTCTTGCGCACCATCCCGCCGCTCGCCTGGCTGCCGCTCTCGCTCGCGGCGTTCCGTGACGGCCAGCCCTCGGCGATCTTCGTCATCTTCATCACCTCGATCTGGCCGATCATCATCAACACCGCGGTCGGCATCCGCAACATCCCGCAGGACTACCGCAACGTCGCGGCCGTCGTGCAGCTCAATCCGCTGGAGTTCTTCGGCAAGATCATGATCCCGGCGGCCGCGCCCTACATCTTCACCGGCCTGCGCATCGGCATCGGTCTGTCGTGGCTCGCCATCGTCGCCGCCGAAATGCTGATCGGCGGCGTCGGCATCGGCTTCTTCATCTGGGACGCCTGGAACTCCTCGCACATCAGCGAGATCATCCTGGCGCTGATCTATGTCGGCATCGTCGGCTTCGTGCTCGATCGCCTGATCGCGGGCCTCGGCAAGATCGTCACCCGCGGCACCGCGACGAACTGAGGGGAGGGACACATGACTGCCTATCTGAAGCTCGACCACATCGACAAGATCTTTACCCGCGGCGCCGCCACCACGGAGGTCCTGAAGGACATCAACCTGACCATCGAAAAGGGGCAGTACGTCTCGATCATCGGCCATTCCGGCTGCGGCAAGTCGACCCTGCTCAACATCATCGCAGGGCTGACCAACGCCTCGACCGGCGGCGTGCTGCTGGAGAACCGCGAGGTCAACTCGCCGGGACCCGACCGCGCCGTGGTGTTCCAGAACCACAGCCTGCTGCCCTGGCTCACGGTCTACGAGAACGTCAGGCTCGGCGTCGACAAGGTCTTCGCCAAGACCAAGACGCGGGCTGAACGCGACGCCTGGGTGATGCACAATCTCAATCTCGTGCAGATGGCGCACGCCAAGGACAAGCGTCCTTCCGAAATCTCCGGCGGCATGAAGCAGCGCGTCGGCATCGCGCGGGCGCTGGCGATGGAGCCGAAAGTGCTGCTGCTCGATGAGCCGTTCGGCGCACTCGACGCGCTCACCCGCGCGCATCTGCAGGACTCGGTGATGGCGCTGCACCAGAAGCTCGGCAACACCATTCTGATGATCACCCACGACGTCGACGAGGCCGTGCTGCTGTCCGACCGTATCGTGATGATGACGAACGGGCCGAGCGCGCGCATCGGTGAGGTGCTGGAGGTACCGCTGGCACGTCCCCGCAAGCGGCTCGAACTCGCCACCAGCACCACCTATCTGAAGTGCCGGCAGCGCGTGCTCGAATTCCTTTATGAGCGTCATCGCTTCGTCGAGGCCGCGTAAACGCGGCGTTAACGCGTGATGTGTCTCGCCTAATTTTGAGACATCAAGCTCAATCCTTGTGCGGCGCACAGGGATTGAGCGAATCGCAAAATTTGCGTGCGAAATAGCCCTGCAAATATTTCGGGCAATTCGAACAAGCCACTGAATTCCCTGTATTTCCCGAACGCGCGCAATTGGCACGGAAATTGAAACGTGTTTGCGCGACGCCAACGACGACGTCCCTCAACATCATCAATCAGCATCGTGAACTCGCCACCGGGGTGAAGCCTCGGAGCGCGCCTCCGTGGCCGGAGGCAGAGCCTGCAACGACGCAGCGGTGAGCCTAGAAGGGATACTCAATGACGAAGAATCCGACCTGGATTTCAGACTGGCGCCCCGAGGATGAGGCGTTCTGGAATGCGACTGGCAAGACTATCGCGCGACGCAACCTGATCTGGTCGATCGTGGCCGAGCATATCGGCTTCTCGGTCTGGCTGATCTGGAGCATCGTCACCACCAAGCTGCCGCAGGCAGGCTTCCATTACACCACCGACCAGCTGTTCCAGCTCGTCGCGGTGCCGGGCCTGATCGGCGCCTTGATGCGCTTTCCCTACACATTCGCGGTGACGACGTTCGGCGGTCGCAACTGGACCATTTTCAGCGCGGCCATCCTGTTCATTCCGACGTTGTCGCTCGCCTGGTTCGTCAGTCAGCCCGACACGCCGTTCTGGCTGATGCTGCTGATCGCCTCGACTGCCGGTCTCGGCGGCGGCAATTTCGCCTCCAGCATGACAAACATCTCCTTCTTCTTCCCGGACAGGATGAAGGGATGGGCGCTGGGCCTCAACGCGGCCGGCGGTAATATCGGCGTCTCCAGCGTGCAGCTCCTAACCCCGATCCTGATGACGCTCGCCGTCATTAACCTGTTCCAGGCAACCCCCGTCGACGGCGTGTTCCTTCAGAACGCCGGCCTGATGTGGGTGCTGCCGATCGCGATCGCGGTGTTCGGCGCGGTGTTCTTCATGAACAACCTGACCACGGCCAAGTCGTCGATCAGCAATCAGCTGGCGGTGGTCAAGCGCAAGCATACCTGGATCATGGCGTACCTCTATATCGGCACGTTCGGATCCTTCATCGGCTACTCCGCGGCGTTTCCGCTGCTGATCAAGACGCAGTTTCCGTCGGTGACGATCGCGATCGCGTTCCTCGGGCCTCTCGTTGGTTCGCTGTCGCGCCCGTTCGGCGGCTGGCTGGCCGACAGGATCGGCGGCTCGGTCATCACGTTCTGGAACTTCATCGTGATGGCGGGCGCCACCGTCGGCGTGCTCTATTTCGTCGGGCAGAAGGATTTCATCGGCTTCCTGTCGATGTTCCTGATCCTGTTCGTGACGACGGGCATCGGCAACGGCTCGACCTACCGCATGATCCCCTCGATCTTCCGCGAGCAGAACCTGTTCAAGGTGCGCGGCAAGGGCGATGCGGCGCGCGCAGCCGCCCTGAAGACGGCGAGTATCGAGAGCGGTGCGGCGGTTGGCTTCATCGGCGCGGTCGGCGCGGTCGGCGGCTATCTGATCCCGAGCGGTTTCGGCAAGTCGATCGCCATGACCGGCGGGCCGCAGCTTGCGCTCGCGATCTATCTCGCCTTCTACGCCTCCTGCCTCGGCCTGACCTGGTGGTTCTACCTGCGTCGCAGCCCGCAGCGTGAAGGCGCGCCAAGCCTCGCCGAAGCTCGCGTTTAGAGACTTGGTACGAATCTCGCTTCTCCCCGTACGCGGGGAGAAGACTCTCTGATGACGTTTGACCCATGAACCTTGTTCGCAACGACGCGGACAAAGGCAGACCGAAACAGACAGGAGAACATCATGACGCCCGAACAGATTACCCTCATCCAGCAGAGCTTCGCCAAGGTCGCGCCGATTTCGGAGACCGCCGCGGTGCTGTTCTACGATCGCCTGTTCGAGGTGGCGCCGTCCGTGCGCGCGATGTTTCCCGAGGACATGACCGAGCAGCGCAAGAAGCTGATGGGCATGCTCGCCGCCGTCGTCGGCGGCCTGTCGAACCTGGACTCGATTCTTCCCGCGGCGTCGGCGCTCGCCAAGCGTCACGTCGCCTACGGCGCCAAGGCCGAGCACTATCCCGTAGTCGGCGCGACCTTGCTGTGGACCCTGGAGAAGGGTCTCGGCGAGGCCTGGACGCCCGAACTCGCCACGGCCTGGACCGACGCCTACGGCGTGCTGTCCGGCTACATGATTTCCGAGGCCTATGGCGCTCAGGCGCAGGCCGCCGAATAGGAGATGCCTTGTGAGTGAACCGCTGGTCATCGTCGGTAACGGTATGGCGGCCGCGCGTCTGGTCGACGAGCTCGCCAAGACTTCGCTTGGCCGCTACGCGGTTGCCGTTATCGGCGATGAACCGAGGCTCGCTTACAACCGCGTGCTGCTCTCCTCCGTGCTGGCCGGCGAGACCGGCTCGCACGAGATCGAGCTGCGGCCGGCCGACTGGTGGCGCCATCGCGGCGTCACCGTGCGCTACGGCTACCGCGTCACCGAGATCGACACCGGCCGCCGCGAGCTCAAGATCGAGGGCGAGGAGAGCATGGAATATTCCAAGCTCGTGCTCGCCACGGGATCGACGCCGCTGCGGCTCAACGTGCCGGGCGCCGATCTCGCCGGCGTGCACACGTTCCGCGACACGCGCGACGTCGACCTGCTGCTGACGCTTGCGGCGGCGAAGAAGCGCGTCGTCGTGGTCGGCGGCGGTCTGCTCGGGTTGGAGGCGGCCTATGGACTTGCCAAGGCTGGCGCCCCGGTGACGCTGCTGCATCTGATGGACCGGCTGATGGAGCGCCAGCTTGATGGGCCGGCCGCCGATCTCCTCAAGACGCTGGTCGAGCGCAAGGGCATCCGCATCCTGCTCAATGCCAGCACGAAGTGCATCCATGGCGACGGCCACGTCGAGGCGGTCGAGCTTGCCGACGGCAGCCGCATCGAGGCCGATGCCGTGATCTTTGCCGCCGGCATCAGGCCCAACATCGCGCTGGCCAAGGACGCCGGCATCGCGGTCAACCGCGGCATCGTGGTCAACGACGTCATGCAGACGGCGTCACCCGACATCTTCGCGCTCGGCGAATGCGCCGAGCATCGCGGCACCTGCTATGGCCTGGTCGAGCCGGCCTATGAGCAGGCGCGCGTGCTGGCGCGGCATCTCGCCGGCCGGCCCGCCGCCTATCAGGGCAGCGTGGTCTCGACCAATCTGAAGGTCTCGGGCGTCAGCGTGTTCTCCGCCGGCGACTTCATCGGCGGGGAGGGCAGCGAGAGCCTCGTGCTGTCAGACCGCAGGCGCGGCACCTACAAGAAGCTCGTCATCGCCGACGGCCGGCTCACCGGAGCGGTGCTGATCGGCGATACCGTCGATGCGCTCTGGTACCTCGAGCTGATCCGCAACCGCGACAAGGTGGCGGCGATCCGTACCGACATGATGTTCGGCCGCGCGCTCGCGCGTCCTTCCAAGGCGGCTTGACAAGGCAGCTCGATATGACGGCGATCGACCCGAAGCTCCGGACCACCAAGACCACCTGCCCCTATTGCGGCGTCGGCTGCGGCGTGCTCGCAACGCCGGACGGCAAGGGCGGCGCGGCGATCGCCGGCGACCCCGATCATCCCGCCAATTTCGGCCGGCTGTGCTCCAAGGGCTCGGCGCTCGGTGAGACCGTCGGACTGGAGGGCCGGCTTCTTTACCCGATGATCCGCTGCAAGGGCGTGCTGGAGCGCGTTGCCTGGAGCGATGCGCTCGACCACGTCGCCCACCGCATGCAGCACATCGCGGCGCGCGACGGTGCCGACGCGGTCGCCTTCTATCTCTCCGGCCAGCTCCTGACCGAGGATTACTATGTCGCCAACAAGCTGATGAAGGGCTTTGTCGGCACCGCCAATGTCGACACCAATTCGCGGCTCTGCATGTCGTCCTCGGTCGCCGGCCACCGCCGTGCCTTCGGCGCCGACACCGTGCCCGGCTGCTACGAGGATCTCGACCAGGCCGACCTACTGGTCTTCGTCGGCTCGAACGCGGCGTGGTGTCACCCCGTGCTGTTCCAGCGCATGCTGAAGAACAGGCAGGAGCGCGGCGCCCGCATGATCGTGATCGACCCGCGCCGCACCGACACCGCGAGCGACGTCGATCTGTTCCTGGGGCTGAAGCCCGGCACCGACACCGCCTTGTTCTCGGGCCTGTTCGTCCATTTCGCCGACAGCGGCGCGCTGGACCAGGCCTACATCGCGAGCAACACGTCGGGCTTCGACGACGCGTTGGTGCGCGCGCGCAACATCGCCGGCAGCGTCACTGCGACCGCGCTGGCCACAGGCCTCTCCGAGCAGGACGTCGCGACCTTCTTCAAGATGTTCCGTGACACGCCGCGCGTCGTCACGCTCTATTCGCAAGGGGTCAACCAGTCGGCGCAGGGCACCGACAAGGTCAACGCGATCCTCAACTGCCATCTCGCCACGGGCCGCATCGGCAAGCCGGGCGCCTCGCCGTTCTCGCTCACCGGCCAGCCCAACGCGATGGGCGGCCGCGAGGTCGGCGGCCTCGCCAATCAGCTCGCCGCGCACATGAATTTCACGCCGCCGGACATCGACCGTGTCAGGCGGTTCTGGAAGGCTCCGCGCATCGCTACCCATGAGGGGCTGAAGGCGGTGCAGCTGTTCGAGGCGATCAACCGCGGCGAGGTCAAGGCGCTATGGGTGATGGGGACCAACCCGGCGGTGTCGCTGCCCGACGCGGACTTCGTGCGCGAGGCGCTGAAGAAGCTCGAGCTGTTCGTGGTCTCCGAGAACGTGCTCTCCAACGACACGGTCGAAGCCGGCCCGCACGTGCTGCTGCCCGCGCTCGCCTGGGGCGAGAAGTCGGGTACGGTGACCAACTCCGAACGACGCATCTCGCGCCAGCGCTCGTTCCTGCCGGCGCCGGGCGAGGCGCGGCCGGACTGGTGGATTCTCAGCGAGACCGCCAAACGTCTCGGCTTCGGCGACAGTTTTGACTACAAATCCGCCGCCGATATTTTCCGCGAGCACGCGGCGCTTTCGGCGTTCGAGAACGATGGCAGCCGCGATTTCGACATCGGCGCGTTGACCTCGCTCTCGAACGAGGCCTTCGACGCCTTGAAGCCCGTGCAGTGGCCGGTGCGCGAAGGCGGGGCGCCCGGCGAGCGCTTCTTTGCGAGCGGTGGTTTCTTCACCAATGACGGCAAAGGCCGCTTCGTCGCGCCGGAGGTGCCGGCGTTGCGTAGCGAGACCGGCGCGTCGCGCCCCTTACGGCTCAACACCGGGCGCATCCGCGACCAGTGGCACACCATGACGCGCACGGGCCTCAGCCAGCGGCTGGGCGCGCATCTGCCCGAGCCGTTCGTCGAGGTCCATCCCGACGACGCCGGCAAATTCGGCATCGCCCATGACGGCTATGCCCGCATCACGACCGATTACGGGCAGTGCATCCTGAAGGTGGTCGTCAGCGATCGGCAGCAGCGCGGCACGCTGTTCGTGCCGATCCACTGGAGCGCGATGAATGCCTCGCACGGCCGCGTCGGTGCGCTGGTGCAGTCCTTCACCGACCCGTTCTCGGGCCAGCCGGAATCCAAGGCGACGCCGGCCGCGATCGCGCCCTATGAATACGTCTTCCGCGGCTTCGCGCTGTCGCGCAAACAGCTCGACCTGCCGCCCAATCTGTTGTGGACGCGGGTCACGGTCAACGGCGGCTTCGGCTATCTCTTCGCCGACAACGCCGACCTGTCGCGCTGGCCCGCTTGGCTCGAGGGTGTCGCGGGCGAGGATGTCGCCGAGTACCGCGATTTCGGCGGCGGCGTCTATCGTGCGGCCTCGTTCGCGGGCGATCGCATCGAGACCTGCCTGTTCGTCGGACCCGCCCATGATGCCGGCGACTGGGAGGTGGTGAAGAGCCTGTTCGTGGCCGATCAGGTCACCGACGACCAGCGCGGCATGCTGTTGTCCGGCAAGTCCGGCGAAGGCGCCGCCGCGACCGGCCCGATCGTCTGCGCCTGCTTCGGCGTCGGCCGCGGTACCATCTGCGATACCATCGCGAGCGGCGCGCGCACGACGGCCGAGATCGGCGCCACGCTCAAGGCCGGCACCAATTGCGGCTCCTGCATCCCCGAGCTGAAGCGCCTGATCGCGACGACGGAGGTCGCGCCAGTGAAGCAGGTGAAGATCGCCGGTGCGGCGGGTTAGCGGTCGGCTCTTTCCATCGTCATAGCGAGCGCAGCGAAACAATCCAGCGTCTCTCCGTGGAGACAGTCTGGATTGCTTCGCTGCGCTCGCAATGACGATGTTGATGCATTGCGCAAACTAGCTCCCCATCGTCGTCCTGGCGAAAGCCAGGACCCATTATCCCGGTCAGCGTGGCGAAGGCACGCTGTGGCCACCATCTACTGCAACAACACCTCCCTGTGGTAATGGGTCCTGGCTTTCGCCAGGACGACATGAATGACGAAGATCGGACCGCACATGAACACAAACCCCTTCGGCAAGACCGGTGCCAACGTCTCCGTCATCGGGCAGGGCACCTGGTATCTCGATCATGGCGATCGCAAGCGCGCGATCGCGGCGCTTCAGCGCGGGCTCGATCTCGGTATGACCCATATCGATACCGCCGAGATGTATGGCGATGCCGAGCTGGTCATTGCGGACGCGATCGCGGGTCGTCGCGACGAAGTGTTCCTCGTGTCCAAAGTGCTGCCGAGCAACGCCTCGCGCCGCGGCACCATCACGGCCTGCGAGCGTTCGCTAAAGCGGCTCAAGACCGATCGCCTCGACTGCTATCTTCTGCATTGGCGCGGCTCCTATCCGCTCGAAGACACCGGCGCTGCGTTCGAGGAACTTGTGAAGGCTGGCAAGATCAAATCCTGGGGCGTCTCCAATTTCGATGCCGACGATCTCGAAGAGATGCTCGACGTCGCGGGCGAGGGCCGCATCGCCTGCAATCAGGTGCTCTATCATCTCAAGGAACGCGCGATCGAGCATGCCGTGATTCCGTGGTGCGAGCGGCACGGCGTCGCGGTCGTCGCCTATTCGCCGTTCGGCCATGACGATTTTCCGGCAAGCAACAGCAAGGGCGGCGCCGTGCTGGCGCGCATCGCGGAGGCGCGGCGCGTGACACCGCGTCAGATCGCGCTGAGCTTCCTCACCCGTGCGATTACGGTGTTCGCGATCCCGAAGGCGTCGTCGGCGGAACATGCCGGCGAAAATGCCGCTGCCGGCGATCTCGTGCTGACGAAAGAGGAGATTGCTGCACTGGATGCGGCGTTTCCGCGCGGTCCGAAGCCCCGAGGTCTGCCCATGCTGTAGTGCAGCAAGCGCGCATTCTTAATGGAGTATTGACGCGCGCAGCCCTCAGCGCATATCGGCATCCTGTTTTCGGAAGTTGTGAACGCGGCGCATTTGTCGTTTTTTACGAGCGCTCGATTCGCATTTTTCCCGAGTTCCAGCCGTGACCCCGCCGCCAGCCGCAGCCGCAAGGCTCGACAGTATTTCCGTGTCCATGCCCGAGAAGAAGCATGTCGGCCGCCGCGCACCTGCGCGCGTCGATCATCCCTTCAAGGGCATCGCGCTGATCCTGTTGTCGACGGTGTTTCTCGGGTGCTCCGACATCACCGCGAAATATCTTTCGACCAGCCTGCCGTCGATCCAGATCACCTGGATCCGCTTCCTCACCTTCGCGCTGATGTTCACGCCGGTGATGCTGCCGGCTTCGCCGCTCTACGCGATGCGCACCCAGCGCCTCGGCCTGCACGTGATGCGCGGTGCGGCGCTGCTCGGCTCCTCGCTGTTCTTCATCACCGGCCTGCGCTTCCTGCCGATCGCGGAAGCTTCCGCTACCGGCTTCGTCGCGCCGCTGTTCGTCACCGCGCTCTCGATCGTCTTCCTCGGCGAGAAGGTCGGCATGCGCCGCTGGTTTGCGACCGCGCTCGGTCTCATCGGCGTGCTCATCATCCTGCGCCCGGGCACCAGCGCGTTTCATCTGGCGGCGTTCTTCCCCGTGGTCTCGGCGGCCTGCTGGGCCGGCACGCTGATCCTGACGCGCATGATGAGCGGCCGCGAAGCGGTCATCACCACCATGGCCTATTCCTCGTTGACCGGTCTTGCGATCCTGACCGCGATGGTGCCGTTCGTCTGGGTCACGCCGTCCTGGACCGCGATCGCGCTCGGCATCTTCATCGGCGTCGCCTCCACCGCGGGCCAGTGGATCGTCGTGCTCGCCTATCGCTACGGCGACGCCTCGGTGCTCGCGCCGTTCTCCTATACGCAGCTGCTCTGGGTCAGCATTCTCGGCTTCTTCATCTTCGGCGAGGTGCCTGATGTCTGGACCGTCGTCGGCGCGGCCTTCATCGTCGCCAGCGGTCTCTACATCGCCCATCGCGAGCGCGTCCGCCGGGCCCAGCTCCTGGTGCTGGAAGAGCGTTCGCCGAACGCCTGACGCAAGTGCGCGCATCGCGCGTCGTGCTATCAATGCCTCCAACAACACGGGAGGAGCCGGATGCGCGCTGCGATCTTCAGGAACGGTGAGATTGTCGTTGGTCAGATGGTCGAGCCGAAGCCGGGCCCTGGCCAGGTGCTGGTCAAGACGCTCGCCTGCGGCATCTGTGGCTCCGACCTGCATGCGCGCCAGCACGCCCACCGCATGGTGGAGATGGCGCGGAAGGTTGGCCGCAAGCCGATGGACCTTACCCGCGACGTCGTGTTCGGTCATGAATTCTGCTGCGAGATCGTCGACTACGGCCCTAGCACCGCGCGCAAGCTCAAGCCCGGCACCCATGTCTGCTCGCTGCCGGCGCTGGTGACGCCGCAAGGCATCGAGGGCATCGGCTATTCCAACGATAATATCGGCGGTTATGCGGAAGCGATGCTGCTCAGTGAAGCGCTGCTGCTCGAGGTGCCCAACGGTCTGGCTCCCGAACATGCCGCGCTGACCGAGCCGCTCGCCGTCGGCGTCCACGCCGTCGCCAAAGCCAACATCAGCGGCGGCGAGGTGCCGCTGGTGGTCGGCTGCGGACCGGTCGGGCTCGCGGTGATTGCCGCGCTGAAGATCAGGGGGCTGCATCCGATCGTCGCCGCCGACTATTCGCCGGCGCGGCGCGCGCTTGCAGCTCAGCTCGGCGCCGACATCGTGGTCGATCCCAAGGTGTCGCAGCCCTACACGGCCTGGGCCGAGCACGCGCAGATGGCAGACGCCGAGAAGGCGGCGCGACCGCCGTTCCAGGCGATGCTGCCGGCGCTCAAGCCCGCGATCATCTTCGAATGCGTCGGCGTGCCCGGTCTGTTGCAGCAGGTGTTCGAGGGCGCCCCGCGCGATGCCAGGATCGTCGTGGTCGGCGTCTGCATGGAGAGCGACAGAAACGAGCCCATGCTCGGCATCATGAAGGAGCTCAACGTCCAGTACGTGCTCGGCTACACGCCGGAGGAGTTCGCAAGCTCGCTGCGCCTGATCGCGGAAGGGCAGGTGGACGCCGCAGCCATGGTGACGGCCGAGGTCGGCCTCGACGGCGTCGCAAAAGCCTTCGCCGACCTCGCCAATCCCGAGGCGCACACCAAGATCATCGTGCAGCCGTGGCGGTGACAGTGCCGTAGGGTGGGCAAAGCGAAGCGTGCCCACCATTCTCACCGCCAACGCGGGCACATGGTGGGCACGGCGCTACGCGCCTTTGCCCACCCTACGAAACTGCGGCCCTCAGTATTTCGCAGGCACGTACATCTCCGGCGGGATCGGCCCGCGGTGGTAGTCGGGGTTACGGACGCGCGGCGGCAGCACCACCGGTGCGCGGCCGACCTCCCGGTAGGGGATCTGGCTCAGAAGGTGCGCGATGCAGTTGAGCCGCGCCCGCTTCTTGTCCACGGCATCGACGATCCACCATGGCGAGTCGGGCAGGTGGGTGTGCTCCAGCATCGTCTCCTTGGCCTTGGTGTACTGCTCCCAGCGGCTGCGCGCCTCGACGTCCATCGGGCTCAGCTTCCACTGCTTGAGCGGATCCCTGATGCGCATGCTGAAGCGGAACTGCTGCTCGTCGTCGGTGATCGAGAACCAGTACTTGACCAGGATGATGCCGGAGCGGATCAGCATCCGCTCGAACTCCGGCACCGTCTTGAAGAACTCCTGGTACTGATCTTCGGAGCAGAAGCCCATCACGCGCTCGACGCCGGCGCGGTTGTACCAGCTGCGGTCGAACAGCACCATCTCGCCGCCGGCGGGAAGATGCGCCACGTAGCGCTGGAAGTACCATTGCGAGCGCTCGCGCTCGCTCGGCGCGGGAAGCGCGGCGACGCGACAGATGCGGGGATTGAGCCGCTGGGTGATGCGCTTGATGACGCCGCCCTTGCCGGCGGAGTCGCGGCCCTCGAACAGCACCACGACCTTCTTCTTTTCGCTCTGCACCCAGTCCTGGAGCTTGACCAGCTCGCCCTGCAGCCGCAGCAGCTCACGGAAATAGAGCCTGCGATCCACCGTCGGGCGGAGCGTGCCGGTCTCGTCCAGCAGCTCGTCGAGCCTGCTGTCATCGAGCTCCATCTCCAGCTCTTCGTCGAGATCGTCGGTCATTTCCCGGATGATGCGCTCGCGTTTGGCCATTTCAGGGGTGCGGTCCGATGCGGTCATGGGTCCTTCTTTCGGCAGGGTGCCTGTCGCCCGTGACCATCGGCGGGGTTTATTGCGCCCTTGTGACACCGGTTCCGAAATAACCCGGTGGGGCCATCAGACCGGCAACGCGATCGAATATTTCACCTGACTGAGCGCAAAGCTCGACTCGATCGAGGCGATGCCGTCGAGCCGGGTCAGCTTGGTCTTCAGGAAGGTTTCGTAGGAGGCGAGGTCGGCTGCGACCACGCGCAACAGATAGTCGCGGTTGCCGGTCATCAGATAGCACTCCAGCACCTCGTCCCATTTCGAGATCGCGCGCGCGAAGCGGTTGAGGTCCTCCTCCTTCTGCCGCGCCAGCTTGATCGAGATGAAGACGCTGACATGCAGGCCGAGCGCCTTCTGGTCGACGGTCGCGATATAGCGCGAGATGACGCCGCGCTCCTCCAGGAGCTTGACACGGCGATGGCAGGGCGACACCGAGAGCCCGACCTTGTCGGCGAGCTCCTGCATGGTCAGCCGGCTGTCGTTCTGGAGGTAGCTGAGGATCTTGCGGTCGATGGCGTCGAGCTCGGGCATTGGGATGAAACCTGGGTCAGGGGGCATTCGATTGGTAAAATATCCCAATATCGGCAGGTATGGCGCGAAAAATTGAGAAGTTTGGCGGGGCCGGCAGGCGTATCATCGGGGCGTCATTTTCCGGAGCATCGCCATGCCCGTCGATTCCGCGCGCCTCGAAACCCTGACCGCCCTCAGCCGCAAGGCGCTGTGGCTGTCGTCATGGACCATCCACCACGCCAACCATATCCGTGCGAACGCGGACGGGTTGAAGGTCGGCGGCCACCAGGCCTCGTCGGCCTCGCTCGCCACCATCATGTCGGCGCTGTATTTCCATGTGCTGCGCCCTGAGGACCGCGTCGCAGTGAAGCCGCATGCGAGTCCGGTGTTCCACGCCATCCAGTATCTGTTCGGCCGGCAGAGCCGCGAGAAGCTGGAGAATTTTCGCGGCTTCAAGGGCGCGCAGTCCTATCCCTCGCGCACCAAGGACGTCGACGACGTCGACTTCTCGACCGGTTCGGTCGGCCTCGGCGTCGCGCAGACGCTGTTCGCCTCGCTGGTGCAGGACTACGTCAAGGCGCATGGCTGGATGAAGGACCGCCGCGAAGGGCGGATGATCGCGCTGGTCGGCGATGCCGAGATGGACGAGGGCAATATTTTCGAAGCCTTGGCAGAAGGCTGGAAGCACGGCCTGCGCAACACCTGGTGGGTGGTCGACTATAACCGCCAGTCGCTCGACGCCGTCGTGCGCGAAGGGCTCTGGGAAAAGTTCGAGACCATGTTCCGCAATTTCGGCTGGGACGTGGTCATCGTGAAATACGGCCGCCTGATGCGCGAGGCCTTCGCCGAGCCCGGCGGCGAGGCGCTGAAGAGGTGGATCGACAATTGCCCGAACGCGCTTTATGCGGCGCTGTGCTTCCAGGGCGGCGCGGCCTTCCGCAAGCATCTGCACGACGAGATCGGCGACCAGGGGCCGATCACCAAACTGATCGACAAGCGCAGCGATGAGGAGCTGCTGGCGCTGATGTCGAACCTCGGCGGCCACGACATGGCGAGCATGCTGGAAGCGTTCGAGTCCATCGACCACGACCGTCCGGTCTGCTTCATTGCCTACACCATCAAGGGCGTGGGCCTGCCGTTCCAGGGCCACAAGGACAACCACGCCGGCCTGATGACGGTCGCGCAGATGGAGAAATATCGCGAGAGCCAGAACATCCGCCCCGGCTACGAGTGGGACAAGTACGAGGGCCTCGCGCTGGCTCCCGCCGAGCTCGATGCCTTCCTTGCGCGCGTGCCGTTCAACCAGGACGGCCGCCGCCTGACCGCGCCGGTGGTCGAGGTGCCCGCGCAACTCGCCTTCAAGCCGGCGCCGCAGATGTCCACCCAGCAGGGCTTTGGCCTCGTGCTGAACGAGATCGCGCGCGGCGACAGCGAGCTCGCCAGGCGCATCGTCACGACCTCGCCCGACGTGACCGTTTCGACCAATCTCGGCCCGTGGGTGAACCGGCGCGGCCTGTTCGCAAACGCCGAGAAGGCGGACTTATTCCGCAGCGAGAAAATTCCGTCCACCTACAACTGGGACGCCTCGCCAAAGGGCCAGCATCTCGAGCTCGGCATCGCCGAGATGAACCTCTTCATCATGCTCTCGGCGCTCGGCCTGTCGCACCAGATCAACGGCGCGCGGCTCTTGCCGGTCGGCACGCTCTACGATCCCTTCATCGAGCGCGGCCTCGATGCGCTGAACTATGCCTGCTACCAGGATGCGCGCTTCATGGTGGCGGCGACGCCGTCAGGGATCACGCTTGCGCCCGAGGGCGGCGCGCATCAGTCGATCGCGACGCCGCTGATCGGCATGGCGCAGGATGGCCTCGCCTCGTTCGAGCCAGCCTTCGTCGACGAGCTCGCCGTGATCATGGGCTGGGGCTTCAATCACATGCAGCGCGATCCGGGCGAGGGCGGTTCCGTCTATCTGCGGCTCTCGACGCGCAGCATCGAGCAGGCGCAGCGGATCATGACGCCGGAGCT
Organism: Bradyrhizobium diazoefficiens USDA 110; assembly: GCF_000011365.1. Taxonomy (GTDB): domain Bacteria; phylum Pseudomonadota; class Alphaproteobacteria; order Rhizobiales; family Xanthobacteraceae; genus Bradyrhizobium; species Bradyrhizobium diazoefficiens. The sequence goes on from NC_004463.1 coordinate 3,096,678, forward strand.
TCAGCAGGGCATCACCGACGGCGCCTATTGGCTGCGTAAGCCGGGCCCCAATGCCGAGCTCGTGATCGCCTATACCGGCGCGATGGCGCCCGAAGCGATCGAGGCGACCGGCTTCATCGGCGAGAGCCGGCGTGACATCGGGCTGCTCGCGATCACATCGGCCGACCGCCTGCATGCGGGGTGGACCGCAGCACGGAAATTGCGGCGTGACAGGCGCGGCGTGCAGCACCTCAGCCACATCGAGAAGCTGCTGGCGCCGCTGCCGCGCGACTGCGGCATCGTGACCGTGATCGACGGCCACCCGTCCGCGCTCGGCTGGCTCGGCAGCGTCCGCGGCCACCGCGTCGAGGCGCTCGGCGTCGAGCAGTTCGGCCAGACCGGCAGCATCGCCGACCTCTACCGCCACTACGGCATCGATGCCAACGCCATCATCGATGCGGCCGAAAGCCTCACCACCGGCGCGCCGGTGCTGCATCGGAAGATGGCGGTGTAGTTGAGGTAACTGCCCTGTCATTCCGGGGCGACGCGTAGCGTCGAGCCCGGAATCCATACTCCCGATCGTGGTCATGGATTCCGGGCCCGCGCCAAGTGGCGCGTCCCGGAATGACGCCTGAGGGAGCCTTGCCTCGTTCCCGCCATCGGCTCATATATCCTCCGTCCGCCGCAACGCTGGCCCCGCATATGGCGGGTTCAATTGCCGGCGCTTTCGTGCAAGGATGCCTGCCGAAACGCCCCCACCATGCCCCCAAGAAGAGGTTAACGATGGTCAATCGCATGCAATTCTACATCGACGGCGCCTGGGTCGATCCCGCCGTCAAGAAGTCCACCGCCGTGGTCAATCCGGCGACGGAAGAGGCGATGTACGAGGTTGCGCTCGGCTCCAAGGCCGATGTCGACAAGGCCGTTGCCGCCGCCAAGCGCGCCTTTGCAACGTTCTCCCAGACCAGCCGCGAGGAGCGCGTCGCGCTGCTCACGAAAATCATCGAGATCTACAAGGGCCGCCTCAAGGAGATCGGCGCTGCCGTCTCCGACGAGATGGGCGCACCGCTGCCGATGGCGGAGAAGCTGCAGGCCGGCGCCGGCCTCGGCCATCTCATGACCACGCTCGACGTGCTCAAGAACTATCATTTCGAGGAGCCGGTCGGCACCGCCATGGTGCTGCGCGAGCCGATCGGCGTGGTCGGCATGATCACGCCCTGGAACTGGCCGCTCAACCAGATCGCCTGCAAGGTCGCGCCCGCACTCGCCGCCGGCTGCACCATGATCCTGAAGCCGTCGGAGTTTACGCCGACCTCGGCGCTGATCTTCGCGGAAATCCTCCATGAAGCCGGCGTGCCGAAGGGCGTGTTCAACCTCGTCAACGGCCTCGGCCCCGAGGTCGGCGCCGCCATGAGCGAGCATCCCGATATCGACATGATCTCGTTCACCGGCTCGACCCGCGCCGGCATCGACGTGGCCAAGCGCGCCGCGCCGACCGTGAAGCGCGTCAGCCAGGAGCTCGGTGGCAAGTCGCCGAACGTCATCCTCGAAGGCGCCGACCTCACGAAGGCGGTGACCGGCGGCGTGATGCACATGTTCAACAACTCCGGCCAGTCCTGCAACGCGCCCTCGCGCATGATCGTGCCGCTGTCGAAGATGAAGGAAGTCGCCGCGATCGCGAAGGCCGTCGCCGACAAGACCAAGGCGGGCGATCCGCGCGCCGAAGGCACCACCATCGGCCCCGTGGTCAACCGCGGCCAGTGGGACAAGATCCAGGGCCTGATCAAGAAGGGCATCGACGAGGGCGCAACGCTCGTCGCCGGCGGCCCGGGCCTGCCCGAAGGCGTCAACAAGGGCTTCTACGTCCGTCCGACCATCTTCGCCGACGTCACTCCCGACATGACGATCGCCCGCGAAGAGATCTTCGGACCGGTGCTGACCATCATCGGCGCCAAGAACGAAGCCGACGCCGTGCAGATCGCCAACGACACGCCCTATGGCCTTGCCGGCTATGTCTCGGCCGACACGGTCGAGAGCGCCAAGCGTGTCGCCCGCCAGATCCGCGCCGGCAACGTCAACCTCCAGGGCGTGCCCAACGACCGCACCGCACCGTTCGGCGGCTACAAGCAGTCCGGCAACGGCCGCGAGTGGGGCAAGTACGGCCTCGAGGACTTCCTCGAAGTGAAGGCCGTCGCCGGCTTCAACGCGGCGTAAGGCTTAGCGCCTGAACCAACATGACGCCGGAGCGGGAAATCGCTCCGGCGTTTTTCGTTTGGTCTCTCTCCCGTCATTCCGGGGCGTCGCGAAGCGACGAGCCCGGAATCCATTTTGCCTCGGACGCTGCCGCACGATGGATTCTCAGATGCGCAATTGCGCATCATAGCTCGCGCCGAAGACGGCGCGCCCCGGAATGACGGAGGAGAGAGCTGCGCCTATCCCCCCAGCGCGCCTTGCGTGTTCACATACAGCGCGTAGATCGACTGGCTCGCCGCCATGAACAGGCGGTTGCGCTTGACGCCGCCGAAGCAGAGATTGGCGCAGCGTTCGGGCAGGGCGATGCGGCCGATCATGACGCCGTCGGGCGCGAACACCACGACGCCGTCGAGCTCGGGATCGCCCATGCCCCAGCCGCACCAGAGATTGCCGTCGATGTCGCAGCGCATGCCATCAGGCGTGCCGGGACCTGCGTCGATGTGCACGCGCTTGTTGGAGATCGTGGTGCCGTCGGCTGAGACGTCATAGGCGAGGATCTTGCGGTTCGGCACGCCGCGCGATTCCACGACATACAGAATCTTCTCGTCCGGCGAGAAGCACAGCCCGTTCGGCCCGAGCACGCCCTCGGCGACGATGTTCGCCTTGCCGGTTGCGGGATCGAGCCGGTAGACGTTCGGCTCGATCTCGGGCTCGGCCTTGTAGCCTTCGTAATTGCCGAGTAGGCCGAAGGTCGGATCGGTGAACCAGACGGAGCCGTCGGATTTCACCACGACGTCGTTCGGCGAGTTCAGCCGCTTGCCGCCGAAGGAATCCATCAGCACCGTGATGCTGCCGTCATACTCGGTGCGGGTTACGCGGCGCCCGCCATGCTCGCAGGTGACGAGCCGGCCCTGGCGGTCGCGCGTGTTGCCGTTGGCGAAATTGGAGGGCTTGCGGAACACCGAGACGGCGCCGGTCTCCTCCTCCCATTTGATGATGCGCTGGTTCGGGATGTCGCTGCACAGGAGATAGCGGCCGTCGCCGAACCACACCGGACCCTCGGCCCAGCGCAGGCCGGTCGTCAGCCGTTCCACCGCCGACAGTTTCAGCCAGTATTTTTCGAAGCGGGGATCGAGTGCCTTTATCGCCGGATCGGGGTAATAGGTCGCCGGCCGCCAGCCTTGAGTGTGGGACGATGCATCGTTCATGTGCAGGTCTCGTTGTTGCGTTCCCTCTGTCCAAGTCTGCTAGCATCAGTTATCTACGGCCGCAAATCGGTCACCACAGGCGAGGGAAGACATGCCGCGTATTCTGATGACGGGAGCTTCGGGTGGAATCGGCACGAGCCTGCGAAAGCTGCTGCCGCCGATCTATCCGGATCTCCTGCTCTCCGACATCAAGCCGCCCGCCGATCTCGGCGCGAACGAAAAATTCAAGGCGGCGGATCTCGCCGATCTCGCGCAGTGCGAGGCGATCTGCGAGGGCGTCGACGGCATCATCCATTTCGGCGGCTATTCGGTCGAGGGCCCGTGGGACGACATCCTCCAGGCCAACATCATCGGCGGCTACAATCTGTTCGAGGCGGCGTACCGCAAGGGCGTCAAGCGCGTGGTGTTCGCCTCGTCCAACCACGCCGTCGGCTTCTATCCCCGCCACCACAAGATCGGGACCGATGTCACCCCGCGCCCCGATGGCCGTTACGGCGTCAGCAAGGTGTTCGGCGAGGCCGTCGGTGCGCTCTACGCCGACAAGCACGGCCTGAAGGTGACGTGCCTGCGCATCGGCAATTTCGGCGACCTGCCGCTCGACCAGCGCCGGCTCTCGATCTGGCTGAAGCCCGACGACCTCGTGCAGCTTTGCCGCATCGGGCTCGAACATCCCGACATCCATTTCGAGGTCTTCTACGGCGCCTCCCTCAACGAGCGCGCCTGGTGGGACAACCACCGCGCCTACGAATTCGGCTATCGCCCCACGGGACGCGCCGAGGATTTCCGCGAGCACGCGATGGCCGAGCAGGCCAAGCTGAAGCCGGATCCGGTCGGCGACCACTACCAGGGTGGCGCATTCTGCAGCAACGAGTTCGACGGCGATGCGAGCCGCATCATCGACTGGACCAAGCGCTAGCGTCGTTGCCTGGAGGAATGCAGGTGCGCTCTCCCGGCCCCGCTTGCCGAGCCGGGAGAAATTCACTCGTGCGGTGAGCGTTGGGATTCCCGGTGGGGCGGGCCAGACTGGTGGAGGGGCCCCATCCCGAGTTGACGCGCATACGATCGTGATGGCGGCAGATATCCGAACGGCTCCTTGCGACTAACGTCTGTGTGCACACCGTAGAGTTCCGGATTTCCGTTTTTGGAAATAGGCGTTCTATTGTCGGAACACGTCAACGTTTCTTCTATGCATTGCGTTGCGCGGAAGTGACCGCCCTTTTCATTCTAGCGATTGTGGAAGCAAGATGCGCAAGATGGTTCTGTCAGGGGCCGCGGTGTTGACTGTCGTTCTCGTCGCGGCAGCATCCTGGCCAACGCCACGTCCGGATGTGGATCGATTCGGGGACAGTGTCTACGAAACCATCTGGTTCTGGCGCATCCCGGCCTACGCCTACAATCCGGCCTGGCGCGTGCGTTGGATGTGGAGCGATCCGCTCCGCGCGCAGGCAAGATGCTGCCGGATCACGCCGCAGCCAGTGTCTGGACCGGACTTGCGGGTTCCTCCGGCCGGTCAGACGATCGCGCGCTTGGCGGGCAAGTAGAGCGGCTCGCTGATCAAGAGCTTCATGGGACCGCGCGCAGAAATTCGCGCTTTCCACCTTGCGTGTGAATCGCAAGGGCGCCGAGCGTCTGATACGATCTTGAGGCGTCCGGGTGCGTCGCACGCTGCTGCCAGGCAGGCGCGTGGTTCCAGATATCTTGCATTTCTCTTCAAATGAGTTCCTTGCTTTAAGCTTAACCAGAAACCTGATCTTCGATTTACAGAAGCAATTCACAGTTTACCTTGTTCTTGAATCGGCAATTCAAGGACGCCAAACAATGCGCCGCTTAGCGCCCAACCTATGTCTTGTTATTGTTCTGGCGGCATCCAGTTTCAGCGCGCATGCCGACGAGAACAAATCTGGCGGCAGCTCCGCGTCGCTTGTTCCCCGCGCCAGGATCGAATGTTCGCTCAAGCGCAAGCCCGGCGAACCTCTCGATCCCCCGTCAACGGCGGCCATTCCCCACGCGGAATCCTTCGTTGCGAGCGAGCATTTCAAGGAGGACATCACGCCGACCGCGCCTGTCAAGATTGCGTGGCTCGGCGCGACCTTTGCGCGCCGGTTCGCCGTCAAGGTCGAAGCCGCGGACGATACGCCTCTGCAGACGCATGTTTTGAACAATCCCTCGAATTCCGGGCAGATCCTCGGCGAGCTGGGCGCTCGCGCCGAGAGCAAACTTGCCGACATCTGGTGTCTCTTGAGGCTGCAGGCCAACGGCGAAAGCGGGGCGCTGCAGACCAGCTCCGCTCCGAACCTCTTCTTTGTCCGTGACGGCGCGGGCGATCTTGGCGTGGTTGATGCCCTATGGGGTGGCGCTGGCTGGGAAATCGGGGCCAGTCCGGTCGGAAACCAACGGGCATGGACGTCAGGCACGCGCGTCTTCTCTCACTGACATCATCCGGCCCTCGCCCGGCCTCGGGACGTTTGACCGCCGCGCCTGTGGCCTATCCCTCCGAAGGATCGAGCATTTCGCTGAGCTTGCGAACGGCGACATTGATCGACATGCCGAGGTAGTCGCCGGAATCGCCGAACCACGAGCCGGCCAGCGGCACGGCCTGCCCCGGATGCCGCGCTATGGCCACGGGGATGAGGTCGAAGCCGGCGCTCAGGCTGTTCGTTGGATCGTAATCGAGCCAGCCGGCGCCGGGCAGGAATACCTGCACCCATGCATGGGTGGCGCCGGAGCCGGTCATCCCCACGGCGCCGCCGTCGAGCGCGGCGTCATAGAGATAGCCGCTGACGAAGCGCGCGGCAAAGCCGAGGCGGCGCAACGTCTCGATCATGAGCCAGGCGAAGTCCCGGCAGGTCCCGGATTTCGTACGCAGCGTCTCGCCGGGGGACTGGGTGCCTTCCGCATCTCTTCCGCGATAGCTGAACTCGCTGCGAAACAGGCCCAGCATCCGGCGCAGCACGTCGGCGGTCCGGTCCTGATCGCCGGCAACGAAGCTCTTGGTCCACGCCGCATGGCTGCCGTCTGGATCGTCGGCATGCGGACGCAGGTATCCTGCAAGATCGGTCCACTCATCCGGCGTGTACTGCACGGGGACTTCCTCGGCCCGCGGCTCCAGCGGAAACGTCTCCAGCCCCTTGACGCCGAAATAGATGCCGCGAACCTTGAAGGTGAAGGTCAGCTCGCTGCCGGGCTCGCTGAAGTCCATCACGGTGACGGCATTCGAGCGGGCGTCGGTGATCCAATGCACCTTTGATGGCAGACTGGTCGAAGCGGACCAGCGAAGCAGCCGGGTGGAGGCGCCGCGCCGCGGCAGGAACATGGCCCGGTGCGTGCCGAACGTCACCGGCTTTGCATAGCGATAGGTCGTCGTGTGCGTGATCTCGCCGATGATCGCCATGCATCATCCCGCTTCGCGTTGCGGAGCTCGTTGAGCGCCGTCTCACCAGGAAGAGCGGCCTGCAGCTTTCTGCTCGGCTGCTTTGGCCCATTGATCTAGATCAACGTCGTTCCCGGCGTCGTCTGGCCCATCAAGCGATCACGCATTCCTTCAGACGTTTGATGTCTCGAATTGACCGAATGGAGCGATGGACATGAGCATCCTTTGGACGATCATCATCGGATTTCTCGTCGGACTGGTCGCGAAGTTCATCATGCCCGGCGATAAGTCCGAGCCCAAAGGGTTCATTTTGACCACGGTCCTGGGAATTGTCGGCGCGTTCGTTGCGACCTGGCTCGGCCAGGCCGTGGGATGGTACCGGTTCGGGGAGGGCGCCGGCTTCATCGGAAGCGTGGTCGGTGCCATCATCCTCCTGTTTCTGTACGGCCTTTTCATGAGTCGTCAGGGGCGCGCCTGATCGATCCACATGATCGGCCGAGCATGAAAATCAAACTGCCAGCCGTCGCGTTGCTCGTACTAATCGTGTCAGGGCCGGCGCAGGCCGCGACGCTCAGCGAGGCCGAAGCAACGTTCCTCGACCAGCTCGTCACCGCATCCGCGGTGCTGGAGCAGCGATGCACCGGCTATGAGGTCGATGGTGCCGGCAGCGTTCAACTCGGCGCCCGACTTCTCGGCAGCCCTGATGCCGCGATGGCGATGATCGACGCCTATGCTGCGGCCATCAAGGCCCATGACGGCGAGAGCTACGATCCCGGAAAATTCCGCCCAGAGGTGGCCGAGTCCGCCGGAAGGACATTCAGGCGGGTCCGGACGGACTTGATCAGGAATCCGAAACGGGCCTGCGCCGGTCATGGCGAGACCAGCGTGGCGCGCGGCCTGTTGAGACGGTACTGAATGGTCATTGCGCGCCCGGCGACGAGCGAAGCGCGTCACCGAAATCAGCCGCTGGCGATGTCGCGGCTCATCTTTTGCAACCGCGCGAAAGCTGCCCACGCTTTTGGATATTCGGCGTGTCTTGAATCGATCGAGAGCAGCGCGCGGCATGCCTCGTTGATGTCCTCCGGTGATGGACGCATCGAAATGTCGGCCGATGACTCCGCCTGCTTCCAGCGGTCCTCGACGTCTTTCGCCAGGGCCAGTGCTTCGGACGGGGTTCGTTTCCGGGTTGATCTCGCCAATGCGTGATCCGGAGGAAATGTGGGCCACGCGGCAGGAGGTCGATCGGCTTGCCACTCACTCTCCTTGGCGACCCCACGGTTCGCGGTCGGGCCTGGTGGCTGTCCATTTGCAGCATCAGGCGGAACGGTCCGGGCGGCCAGCTCGCGGACCTGCTGCTCCATTGTGCCGCCAGATGACGATCCGCCCGCCGACGGTGCAGGCGTCGTCAGGCCGGGTGCAACCGACATGTGCACGTCGGGGGCGACTTTCTGAACGGTTCTGACGACCGACGACACGCCGGGTGACAGAGCCGGTCGCTGCTGCACGACCTTGTCCTCCTCAGTCGGGCAAGGTCTGTATCCCGAATGCTGATGCGTGATCCGACCGTCGTCATCGATGCGGGCAAAATCAATGGCCACGGTATAGACGAAAGCGGTTCCGATGGACTGGCCGGACTTGTCCCTTGCCTCGACACCGCCGCAAACATACCTCGCCGCGCCGGCCTCAATTGAACGCAAAGCGCTGAATTTGGCCGAGTCTGGATCGATCAGCGCTTTTCGGACTGCTGCGCGCGCTTTCATATGTTCCGAGGAGAACGTGCTAATCAAGACGTCCGGGTTGATGAAAGCGGGTTGATAGTACCACACATACTCCCCGGCAAAAAATGCTGCGCCAAAGGCCGTTGCGATCAGGAGACCAGGTACATTCATGCGATTGCTCCGGGCAATGGAACCCGGTATGGTTGTTATTTATTCCAGAAACCATTTGGGATAGAGTCCTCTAACAACCCGTTAATCGGTTGAGTGATTGAGCGGCATCTACCAGAAGATTATCGTCTGGTTGGATGAGTTCCGCCGGGTTCCATTGCCCCGGCGAGTTGTTCATCCTTCTCCGCATCGGCTGTTGCTGCGCCGGCGGGCCGACAGGCGCACGCGCTAGCGCTCGGTTTCGCCAGAAATCCGCGCCAGATAATCCGACTTGCTGAACTGCATGTGATCGACGCAGAGCTGCGCCAATGCCCAGCTGTCGCGGCCCTTCAAGAGCTCGATCATCAGCTCGTGCTGGCGCCGCGATTGCGCGAGCCCGTCGCGGTCGGCGAGGTTCTTGGCGCGCATCGGCAGCGTCAGGTTCATGTAGTCCTGGAGCGAGCGCACCAGATAGGGATTGCCGCAGGCGGAGAACAGCGCGAGGTGGAAGGCGTCGTTGGCCTCGTGGATGCCGCGCAGATCCTGCACGTCGGCCTTGGCGCAATATTGCCGTTGCAGCGTGGTCAATTCGTCGATCAGGCCTTGCGGCGCGGGCAGGGGGATCATCAGCGCGGCCTGCCGGGTCAGCATCTCCCGGACCTCATAGATCTGCCGAACCTCTTCTGCCGAATAGAACCGCACGGTGGCGCCGACATTCTTCTCGCGGCGGACGATGCCGCGCCGCTCGGCATCCACCAGTGCCTGACGCACGAAGTGGCGCGAGGTGCCGTAAGCCGACATCAGCGCGTCCTCGGTCAGGCGCGCGCCGGGCGCAAGGCGGCCGAAGATGATGTCCTCCTCCAGCCGCGCGACCACGTCGTCCGGATCGTCGCGCCGGACCGTCATGGCGTCTGCGGTGTGAATGTCGGACATCCTCTCAGCCTTCAGCACCGGGCCGGTCCGCCCTGTGGAGCAGGGAAGGGGCAGATTGTCAATAATTTGTGTCGCGGGCGGTGCCAGGAGCCGGAAATTGCCACCGTGGGCGCCTGCGTTATTGACAATCAGGGGGTAGCCTGTACGACAATGGCAAGGTGAACGGAGTGGCATGATGACGAGTGGCTTGCGCAAGGGTCTGACGAGCTATGGCGATGCCGGCTTCTCGCTGTTCCTGCGCAAGGCGTTCATCAAGGCCATGGGCTATTCCGACGACGCGCTGGAGCGCCCGATCGTCGGCATCACCAACACCTACAGCGACTACAATCCCTGCCACGGCAACGTCCCCCAGATCATCGAAGCCGCCAAGCGCGGCGTGATGCTGTCGGGCGCGATGCCGTTCGTGTTCCCGACCATCTCGATCGCCGAAAGCTTTGCGCATCCGACCTCGATGTATCTGCGCAACCTGATGGCGATGGACACTGAGGAGATGATCCGGGCACAGCCGATGGATTCGGTGATCGTGATCGGCGGCTGCGACAAGACTCTGCCGGCTCAGGTGATGGCCGCGATCAGCGCCGATCTGCCGACCGTTGTCATCCCCGTCGGGCCGATGGTGGTCGGTCATCACAAGGGCGAGGTGCTCGGTGCCTGCACCGATTGCCGCCGTCTCTGGGGCAAATATCGCGCCGGCGAAATGGACGATGCCGAGATCGAGGCGGTCAACGGCCGCCTCGCGCCGTCGGTCGGCACCTGCATGGTGATGGGCACGGCCTCGACCATGGCCTGCATGATCGAAGCGATGGGCCTGTCGTTGCCGATGAGCGCGACGATCCCCGCGCCGCATGCCGAACGCTTCCGCCTCGCTGAGGCGAGCGGCCGGGTTGCGGCCGAGATGGCCAAGACCAAGGGCCCGAAGCCGAGCGAGATCTTGACGCCGGCATCCTTCAAGAACGCGCAGGTCGTGCTCCAGGCGATCGGCGGCTCGACCAACGGCCTGATCCATCTGACGGCGATGGCGCATCGCTCGCCGCACCGGCTCGATCTCGAAGTGTTCGACCGGATCGGCCGCGAGGTGCCGGTGCTGGTCGATCTCAAGCCGTCGGGCGAGCACTACATGGAGCATTTTCATCACGCCGGCGGCGTGCCGAAGCTGCTGGCGCAGCTCGGCGATCTCGTCGATCTCGATGCGAAGACCATCACCGGCCAGACGCTGGGTGATATCGCGGCGAATGCGGAAGACGTGCCCGGCCAGGACGCGATCCGCCCGCGCAATAATCCGATCAAGAAGGAAGGCGGCCTTGCCGTCCTGCACGGCAATCTCGCCCCGCGCGGTGCCGTGATCAAGCAATCGGCTGCGAGCCCCAAGCTTTTGCAGCACACGGGGCGCGCGGTGGTCTTTGAATCCGTCGAGGACATGACCTTGCGGGTCGACGATCCCGATCTCGACGTGACTGCCGACGACGTGCTGGTGCTGCGCAACGCCGGCCCGAAGGGCGCGCCGGGCATGCCCGAGGCGGGCTATCTGCCGATCCCGAAGAAGCTCGCGCGCGGCGGCACCAAGGACATGGTGCGCATTTCCGACGCGCGGATGAGCGGCACGGCGTTCGGCACCATCGTGCTGCACATCACGCCCGAGTCCGCCGTCGGCGGGCCGCTGGCGCTGGTGAAGAACGGCGACATGATCCGGCTCGACGTTGCCAGGCGCAGCATCGAGCTGCTGGTCGACGCCGCCGAGCTGGAGCGCCGGCGCGCCACGCTCAAGCCGGCGGCGGCGCCCGAGGAGGCGCGGCGCGGCTACGCCTGGCTGTTCAACGAGACCATCATGCAGGCCGACGAGGGCTGCGACTTCGATTTCATGCAGAGGACTGGGAAGCAGACCGAGAAGGGGTGACCAACCACCCGAACGAACGCCCAGACCGCTGAAGCGGCGGGCGATAAAACAGGGGGAAACGATGATTGCACGATCCATGCGTGGGTTGGCGGTTCTGTCCGCCATGCTGTTCGTCACGGCGGCCGGGGCGCAGGAGGTGAAGCATTATCGCTTCGCCTACGACCAGCCGCGCAACACCGGCTATTCGATCGCGGGCGACCTCTTTGCCGACAAGCTCAAGGAATTGAGCAAGGGCACCATGATCATCGACCAGTATCCCGGCGCGCAGCTCGGGCAGGAGCCGCAGGTGCTCCAGCTCGTCAAAGCCGGCGACGTCGAGTTCGCCATCATCTCCTCGGCCAACACCGCGACGATCTCGCCGCAGGCCGGCGTGATGTCGCTGCACTTCCTGTTTCGCGACGAGAACCACGTCGTCAAGGGCCTGGCCGATCCCCGCGTGTTCGAAGCGCTCAAGACCATGATCGACGAGACCACGCAGGGCCTGCACGTGATCGCGACCGGCTCGCAGGGCGTGCGCCATATGTACAGCAGGCGGGAAATCCACAATGTCGGCGACGTCAAGGGCCTGAAGGTCCGCGTCCAGGCGACCGCGACCGAAGACCTGATGTTCCCGGCCTATGGCGCCCAGACCGTGCACATGCCGTTCGGCAGCGTCTACACGAGCTTGCAAACCGGCGTGGTCGACGTCGCCGAGAACAGCATCAACGTCTACCTCGTCAATAAGCACTACGAGGTCGCGCCGGTCCTCAACATCACCGAGCACGAAGCCAACAACGCGCTGGTGTTCATCTCCGACAAGCTCTGGCAGAGTCTGTCGGCGGAGCAGAAGGGGTGGGTGCAGGCGGCGGCCAACGAGATCAGCACCAAGGAGCCGCAGAAGGCGTTCGATCTCGAGCGCACGGCGGCCGACAAGCTGAAGAAGATGGGCGTCAAGATCGTCGACAATGTCGACAAGAAGAGTTTTACGGCAATCGCCGATCCCTATCTCGACAAGCTCGCCAAGGAGCTCGGCCCGCATGCCGAGAAGATCAAGAATTTGATCCGGTCGGTTAACTAACGTGATGCCGGAAGACGGTGCGCTCCCTCTCCCGCTCGCGGGAGAGGGTAGGGGAGAGGGTGTCTCCGCGGAGAGACTCCCAATGAGGAGGCAGCCCTCACCCGGCGCTCCGCGCCGACCTCTCCCGCAGGCGGGAGAGGTTCACCCAACCTGCAGTCGCCGATTCAACTGAAGCATTCTGCACTAGGCCCGGGACGACGGGGACGTAAATGGCCATCGCCGACAAACTGCTCGTTCAGCGGCAACGCCACCTGAAATGGCGCGGGCTCGACTGGCTCGAGCTTGCGCTGATGATCCTGTGCGGCGTGCTCTGCTTCGGCTTCTCGCTGTCGGTGACCGCCGACATCGTCACCCGCACCATCGGCCATCCCTGGCTGTGGCTTCAGGAGGTCACCTCGACGCTGTTCATCTACGCGATCTTCGTCGGCACGGCGGCCGCGACGCGGCGCAACGATCACCTCTATCTCACTGCGATATCCGAGGCGATGCACGGGACGCCACGGCTGATCGTCGAAGTCATCATCCGCCTGGTCGTACTCGGCGTCGCCTTCTGCCTGATCTGGTACGGCTACCAGAACTATCTCCGCGGCTTCGGTAGTTTTCGCCTGCCGTCGGGCACGCCGATCGCTTCGCTCTACGCGATCATCCCGCTCTCGGGCGTGCTGATCGGCCTGTTCACCATCGAGCAGCTCGTCAACGGCCTGCGCAACGGCTTTGACCATCCCGAGCCGCCGGACGAGGATGCCGCGCCCGGCCTCACAGAGGCGCAGATGAGGGCGCAGCCATGAGCGCACCTGTCGTCCTGGCGTTGATGTCGATCTGCTTCCTGTCCTTCGGTTATCTCGGCGTGCCCGTGCCGTTCTCGCTGATGGCCGGCGTCTTCATCGGCGCGATCCTGTCCGATGTGTCGCTCGCCGCCATCATCCAGAAGATCTTCGACGGCGTCGATTCCGAGGCGCTGCTGGCGATCCCGTTCTTCCTGCTGGTCGGCGAGCTCATGAGCTCGGCCAATGTGGTCGTGCGGATCGCCAACCTGTCGGTGTCGCTGGTCGGGCATATCAGGGGCGGACTGTCCCAGGTGGTCGTCGTCTTCAGCATGTTCTTCTCGGAAATGTCGGGCTCGACCACCGCCGACGTTGCGGTGATGAGCCGCGCGCTGGGTGGCCCGATGAAGCGCGAGGGTTATGAGCCCGCCTTCATCGCCGCGATCATCGCATCCGCCTCGACGATCGCAGCGCTGGTGCCGCCGAGCATCACGGCGGTGGTCTATGGCGCGGTCGGCAACGTCTCGATCGCCGGCCTGTTCATGGCGGGCGTGGTGCCGGGCCTGATGATCGGCATCGGCCTGATGATCTACTGCTACTTCTTCGGCCCCTCCGGCCTGCGCAAGCCGCGCGCGCCGCTGCGGCAGGTGGTGTTCGCGGCCGGCGATGCGGCCCTGCCGCTGATGATCCCGGTGATCCTGCTAGGGGGCATCTTGACCGGCTGGTTCACGCCCACCGAAGCCGGCGTCGTCGCGGTGGCCTGGATCGTCCTCGTGGTCATCCCCGCGCTCAACCGCGGCCACTTCACGAAGATCCCCTATGATTTCTGCCTCGCCGGGCTGATCTTCTCACTGCCGCTGATCACCATCGGCGCCGCCAACGCCTTCGGCTGGATGCTCGCTTACTTGCGCGGCGCCAGTTACATCGCCGAATTGATCACCTCGATCGCGGGTCACGATCCGCACCTGATCATGCTGCTGATGGTGCTGCTGTTCACCGTGGTCGGCGACTTCATCGAGCCGGTGCCGACCATCATCATCTTCATGCCGCTGGTCAACACGCTGACGGAGGCGGGCGACATCAATGCCGTGCATATGGGGGTGGTGCTGATCGCCACGCTCGCCTTCGGCCTGATCACGCCGCCTTATGGTTTGGTGCTGCTGATGGCGTCGAAATTCGTCGGCATCAGCTTTGCCAAGGCCCTGCGCGCCGCATTGCCGATCTATGTGGTATTCCTGGCGACGATCGCGTTCGCGATCTATTTCCCGAGCGTCGTGCTGTGGCTGCCGCGCCACGTGCTGCCGGAGTCGGTCGGCTGCTTCAAGTCGCCGGCGGGGACGGGCTATATCTGTCCGCAGTAGCGCTACTTGCCCTTGCTCGTGAATTTCTTCACGGCGAGCCGAAACTCCTCCGTGTTCATCGCCATGATGATCTTGTGCTCCTCGGCGTCGAGCTGCTGTTTCACCGGCGTGGTGGCCGCCTGGTAGACCAGCGACTTGGTGCCGGCGATCGCGGCAGGCGGGTTCTGCGCCAGACGCTCGGCGAGCTGCCGCGTCGCCGCCTTCAGCTCGGTCGCGGGAACGATCTTCGCGACCAGGCCCCATTCATGGGCCTGCTGCGCGGTAAAATTGTCCTCCGACAGGAAGATCTGGAGCGCGCGGCGGGAGCCGACCGTGCCGACGATGCCCACTGTAGAGCCGCCGTCCGGCGACACCCCGATCTTGGCATAGGCCGGCGTGAATTTGGCGTCCTCCGCGGCGATGCAGAGATCGGTGACGAAGGCGAGGCCCATGCCGGCGCCGGCGGCCGAGCCGTGGACGCTGGACAGCGACAGCTTCGGCATGCGCCGGATCGTCTCGATGAAGGCGTGATAGTGCTTGAGCAGCTCGCCGACGACAGGCGTCACCGTGCCCGCTTCGGCCGCAGCTCCAATCGTCTGCAGATCGCCGCCGGCCGAGAAGGCGCGGCCTTCGCCCTCGATCACCAGAACCCGGATGGCGTCGTCGCCCTCGATATAGGAGGCGAGCTGCTCGAGCTTTTGCGCAATGGCCAGGTTGATCGAATTGAACGCGGCGGGGCGGTTGAGCGTGATGGTCGCGATCGGGCCGTCGATCCGCAGCAAGGCGGGATCGTCGGGTTGGGAGATGGGAGCTGGCATCTTGGAAATCCCCGGCATGAGGTCGTTCGTGCAACTAAATCGCAGAAGGCGAGGGGAGACAATCCCCGCGCGCCGCTCTTGCGCAAGGCGGAACGATAGGCTCAAATGGGGCCGCCTTCGTTGAGGGACGGACACGAGCGCCGGCTCCTCCTAGGCTAGCCAAGCCAATATCAGCATGAGAGGAGACGACATGGGTCACGCTCGTGTCTCCGGAAGTGGGCTGTTCCAATGACTGGCGGTCCGGTGATCATTGTCGGTGCCGGCCATGGCGGCTACCAGGTCGCGGCATCCCTGCGGCAGGCGGGTTTTTCCGACCGCGTCTGCCTGATCAACGACGAGGCGCATCTGCCCTATCAGCGGCCGCCTCTGTCCAAGGCGTACATCAAGGGTTCGGCCGGGCCGGAGAGCCTGATGTTCCGGCCGGAGAAATTCTATGCGGATCAGAAGATCGAGCTGATCGCGGGCCGCGCGGTCTCGATCGACCGCGCCGGGCGCAGGCTGCATCTCGCATCGGGCGAGATGCTTGATTACGGCCACCTCGTGCTGGCGACAGGCGCGCGCAACCGGCTGCTCGATCTGCCCAATGCCAACCTGCCCGACGTCAAATATCTGCGCATTCTCGACGACAGCGAGGCGCTGCGAAAGATCATGCCGTCGAGGACGCGGGTGGTGGTGATCGGCGCCGGCTTCATCGGCCTCGAATTCGCAGCGACGGCCCGGATCAAGGGGCTGGAGGTCGACGTGCTCGAGCTCGCCCCGCGCGTGATGGCGCGCGCGGTGACATCAGAGGTCTCGGCGTATTTTCAGGCGCGGCATCGTGAGGCCGGCATCCGCATTCATCTCGGCGTGCAGGCTACCAGTATCGAGGCCGAGGACGGCAGGGTCACCGGCGTCTCCTTGAGCGACGGAAGGCATCTGCCCGCCGACCTCGTCGTGGTCGGCGTCGGCGTGCTGCCGAACATCGAGCTCGCGGCCGAGGCGGGGCTGCCGGTCGCTGCCGGCATCATCGTCGACGAATATCTCTCGACGGCCGATCCTGATATCTCGGCGATCGGCGACTGCGCGCTGTTCGCCAGCCCGCGCTTCGGCGGCTCGCTGCGGCTGGAATCGGTGCAGAACGCCACCGATCACGCCCGCTGCCTCGCGGCCCGGCTGACCGGCGACCGCAAGCCTTACGACAGCCATCCCTGGTTCTGGAGCGACCAGGGTGACGACAAGCTCCAGATCGCGGGCCTCACCACCGGCTACGATCGCGTCGTTCTGCGCGGCGATCCCGCCAAAAAGGCGTTCTCGGCGTTCTGCTACAGGGGCGACAAGTTGGTCGGCATCGAGTCCATCAACCGCGCCGGCGATCACATGTTCGGCCGCAGATTGCAGGGCATGGACCGCTCGATCACGCCGGAGCAGGCCGCGGACGAGAGCTTTGACCTGAAGAGCGCGCTGGCGTGAACTCTACTCCCTCTCCCCGCAGGCGGGGAGAGGCGGAGGAAGCGCCACGCTCTACAGAACGGCCGCCACTTCCGCGGCCGTCGGCATCGACGGCCCCGCGCCCATGCGCTGCACGCTGATCGAGGCGGCGGCGTTGGCGAAGGCGAGCGCCGTGCGCAGGGGGACTTCGTCGGCGAGTTGCGCCGCGAGCGCGCCGACGAAGCAATCGCCGGCGCCGGTGGTGTCGACCGCCTTCACCACGCGGCCGGGCACCGCAAACTCCTGGTCGCCGGCGAGGGCGAGCACGCCGCGCTTGCCGAGCGTGACGCAGATGGTCTGGTCCTCGCGCGCCTGAAGCTGCCGCGCGACCTGGATGATCCGCGCGGCCTCGTCGTTGTCGGACAGCTCGGTGCCGGCGAGGAAGCCGAGCTCGGTCTCGTTCAGCACGAGGATGTCGACCAGCTCAAGCAGCTCGTGGCCAAATTTTTGTGCCGGCGCCGGGTTCAGCAGCGTGGTGGCCTCCGCCGCCCGCGCCCGCAGGAAGAAGGCGGCAATCGTGGGGAGCGGAATCTCGAACTGGCTGATGGCGACATCGCCTTTGACGAGCGGGACGACACTGACGTCGTCGGCGCCGACCAGCGCATTGCTGCCGGGAATGACCACGATGGTGTTGTCGGCCGCCGCAACCGTGATGATGGCGGTGCCGGTGTGCGCCTCCGCCGTCTCCTGAACGTAGCCGAGATCGATGCCCTGACCGGCGAGGAACGCCCTCAGCTCGGTGCCGAATGAGTCCTTGCCCAGGCGGCCGATCAGCGTGGTCCGGGCGCCGAGCCGCGAGGCCGCGACGGCCTGGTTGGCGCCCTTGCCGCCGGGGAAATACAGCACCTGCTTGCCGGCGACGGTCTCGCCGACTTTTGGATGGCGGTCGGCCGTCGCCACCACATCCATGTTGATGCTGCCGGCGACGTAGACGCGCCCCATTTGAACCTCTGCGAAGACTAGGCCTTGACCTCGAACTCGTGCCTGACCTTGGCGATGTCGACAAGGGTCGGCAAGCCGGCCTCATTGCCGAGCCGCTGGATCTTGAACGTCGAAGCGGCGCGGGCAAAATCAAAGTGCTCGCGCCAGCTTTTGCCGGGATGGGCGAGGTAGGAATAGACATAGGCGCCGTGGAAGACGTCGCCGGCGCCGTTGGTGTCGATCACGCGCTCACGCGGGATCGGCATCGCCGGCATGATCTCGACCGCGCCTGTCTCGTTGTACCAGAGCAGGCCCTTCTCACCCATGGTGACGCCGCCGATCTTGCAGCCGCGGCTCTTCAGGTAATCGAGCATCTTCTCCGGCGTCAGGTCCATCTGCTCGCAAAGGCGCTCGGCGACGATCGCGACGTCGATGAATTCCAGGAGCTCGTGCGTGTTGGTGCGCAGGCCGCCGCCGTCGAGCGAGGTCAGGATGCCGGCCTCGCGGCAGACTTTTGCATAGTGGATCGCCGCATCGGGCTGGTGGCCGTCGATGTGCAGCGCGCGGCAGCCGCCGAGATTGAGGATCGGGAACGGATGGATGTGCTCGTCGTCGCGGCAGCGGACGATGGCGCGCTTGCCGTCCTTGGGCATGATGAAGGACAGCGAGGACTGGTTCACCTTTCGCGCATGCAGCGAGATCGCGTATTTCGCGCACATGTCCTGGAACATGCGCCCCAGCCAGTCATTGGCCGCCGTGGCGATCAGGTCGGGCACGATGCCGAGCTTGGCGCAGCAGAACGCCGCCGTCACCGCATTGCCGCCGAAAGAGACCGCGTAGTCGGTCGCCACGTGCTTCTCGTCGCCGGTCGGCATGTGGTCGGTGAGGAAGACGACGTCGATATAGGTCTGTCCGATAAAGAGAGCCTGCATTGGTTGTCCGTGATGCGCTGGGTGGTCCCGGCCGGCTGCTTACCTTAGCACCGCTTCGGCGGGAGCCAAAAATATTCGCAGAGCCAAAATATTTGCAGAGTCATGGCGATAGGCGCTTGAGGTCGGTATGGGGCCGGAATACGACCGTGGCAGGGCCAGCGTTGCCCGGGCAGAGCCGACGCCCCCAGGACGTTCGGTTCCGGCTCCGTCGGGAGGGAGGGAACATGATCACCGGCCTCGATCACGTCGTCGCTTTGGTCAGGGATATCGGTGCAGCCAAGGCGGCCTATCAGACGCTGCTCGGCCGCGCGCCGGCCTGGCAGAACTCGGGTGAGGGGGCCGACCGGGTGCTGTTCACTCTCGAGAACATGACGATCGAATTGATGGCGCCGAGCGGTTTCAGCGTGACCGCCGACCGGATGCGCGCGTTGCTCGACGACCAAGAGGGCGTGCTCGCCAGCCTGTGCTTTCGTGTCGCAGACATGAGCAGGATGCACCGGCGGCTGGAGCGGGTGGCCCTGAAGCCGGATCCGGTTGCCGAGGTCGAAAGCAGCGATTCTGAATCCGATGCCGTCCTGCATTGGAAACGCACGCGCGCCGCCACCGAACTCACGCGCGGCGTGCGGATGTTCTTCCTCGAGCTTGCCGAGGAGCGCCCCAGATCGGTCGCGACCGACATCGCGCCGATCGACGCGCTCGACCACGTCGTGATCACCACCGAGGATTCCGAGCGCGCCGCCGCGCTCTATGGCGCGCGGCTCGGGCTTGATCTCGCGCTCGACCGTTCGCACCAGGATTGGGGCCAGCTGATGTTCTTCCGTTGCGGCGACCTCATCGTCGAGGTGGTGCGCCGTCCTGTGGCGGGCGGTGACCTCGCGCATGACCGTCTCTGGGGCCTGAGCTGGCGGGTCGCCGACATCGACGCCACGCGCGCCCGCCTGATCGCGAGCGGCCTCGACGTCACCGAGGTGCGCAACGGCCGCAAGCCGGGCACGCGGATCATGACGGTGCGGAACGGCACCTGCGGCATCCAGACGGTGCTCCTGGAGCGGTCGCCGAAGCCGGCGGATTGAGATGGAGTCATTCCGGGGCGTCGCGCAGCGACGAGCCCGGAATCCATTCATCCATTGACCCTGCTGCACGATGGATTCCGGGCTCGCGCCCAAGCGGGCGCGCCCCGGAATGACGAAATATTCTCAAACGCGCGCCCGCGTGTTACACGCGTACTTTGAGAACCCCCAGCGAGCACCCGGTTTGGCAAAGGCAAAGAGAACTCTGAAATGGCAGCGCGATCCCGAGGGGATGCGGCTGCGCATTCTCGAGGCCGCCAAGCAGGAGTTTTCCGCCCATGGGCTTGCCGGGGCGCGCGTCGACCGCATCGCGGCCAAGGCCGGCGCCAACAAGCGCATGCTGTACTATCACGTCGGCAACAAGGACGAGCTCTATCTCGCGGTGCTCGAAGGCGCCTATGACAAGATCCGCAGCGAGGAGCGCGGGCTCGATCTCGAACATCTCGATCCGCCCGAGGCCATCCGCCGCCTGATCGAATTCACCTGGGGCTATTTCCTGCGCAACCCCGAGTTCCTCTCGCTGCTCCAGACCGAGAACCTCGCACGCGCCAAGCACCTGAAGCGCTCGACCAAGGTCAAGTCGATGCACTCGCCCTTCGTTGAGATGATCGGCACCGTGGTGCGGCGTGGCGTCGAGAGCGGCGACTTCCAGGTCGCGGTCGATCCGGTGCAGCTCTACATCTCGATCGCGGCGCTGAGCTTCTTCTATCTCTCGAACTCGGCGACGCTGAGCGTGATCTTCGGCCGCGATCTGCTGGCCAAGGACGCCAAGGATGAGCGCCTCGCGCACATGGCCGGCCTCGTGCTGGCCGCGCTGACGGGGCGGTCCACGGAGTTGCTGGAGATCGTCAAGGCGCCGAAGAAGCGTGCCGCGGTGGTGCAGACGGTTTAAGGCAAACTCTTTCCCCATCGTCGTCCTGGCCAAAGCCAGGACCCATACCGCGTGATCCATCGGTTGCGCGTGGTGCCAATCCCGAACGGCCGGCCTTCGCCAAACTTTGTCCTGTGGTTATGGGTCCCGGCCTTCGCCGGGACGACACTGAATTTGCGGAACCCCCGGCGCAAAACGCCACAGGGAAAGGTCTGGACAGTATTTATCCAACGAGTTAATTTCTCCCAAGAACGAACGAGAACGAAGAAGAATGCCGGGAGTGAGACGTGGCTGAATTGAAGCCGCAGAGTGCGGTGTCCAAGATGCTGAATGCGGCCTGGGTTCGGCCGTTCTTGTTCCTGGTCTTCATCGTGATCGCCTGGGATCTGGCGATCCGGCTGTTCAGGATTCCCGCCTACCAGATCCCGTCGCCGGGCGATGTCATCGCGGTGCTGCGCACCGAATGGCCGGAACTGCTGCGCCAGTCCTGGCCGACCACCTATGCGACGGTCTGCGGCTTCCTGCTGTCGGCGCTGTTCGGCATTCCCGTCGCCATGCTGATCGCGGGCTCGAAGACGGTAGAGAGCTACGTCTATCCGCTGCTGGTGTTCTCGCAGTCCGTGCCGAAGATCGCGATCGCGCCGCTGTTCGTGGTCTGGTTCGGCTTCGGCATCATTCCGAAGGTGATTTCGGCCTTTCTCCTCGGCTTCTTCCCGGTGGTGGTCTCGGCGGTGCAGGGCTTCAAATCGGTCGATCCTGACATGGTTGATCTTGCGCGCGCGATGCAGGGCAGCCGCTTCCAGGTGTTCCGTGCGGTGAACCTGCCGCATGCGCTGCCGGCGATCTTCTCAGGCCTCAAGGTCTCGGTGACGCTTGCTGTCGTCGGCGCCGTCGTCGGCGAGTTCGTCGGCTCCAATTCCGGCATCGGCTACGTCATGCAGCGCTCGATCGGCACGTTCGACCTGCCGACGATGTTCGCAGCGCTGGTGATCCTCGCGCTGCTCGGAGTCGTGCTGTTCTGGATCGTGGACCGGATCGAGAAGCTGGTCATTCCCTGGCATGTCAGCCAGCGCGAGGACGTGATTTTCGCCTCTTAACTTAAGCAACGGCCACCAACGGCCGAAACATAACGACAAGGGAGAGTGACGATGAAGCGGTGGATTGGGGCTGCATCGGTGGCGCTGATGGCGTTCGCGGCGATGCCGGCGCAGGCGGCCGACAAGGTCGTGGTGATGCTGAACTGGTACGTCTATGGCGAGCACGCGCCGTTCTATTACGGCAAGGCCAAGGGCATTTATGCAGCCGAGGGCATCGATCTCGAGATCCAGGAAGGCCGCGGCTCGGCTGCGACCACGCAGGCCGTCGCCGCCAAGACCGCCGATTTCGGCTATGTCGACGTGCCCACCATGATGCGCGCCGCCATCAAGGGCGCGCCCGTGGTCGCGACCGGCGTCCTGCTCCAGACCTCACCGATGTCCGCCATGGGCTTCGTCGACAAGAACATCAGGAAGCCCGAGGACATCAAGGGCAAGACGGTGGCGATCACGCCGGCGGACTCCATGACCCAGATCTGGCCGCTGTTCCTGAAGAAGACCGGCCTGAAGGAGAGCGACTTCCAGACGGTTGCGGGCGACGGCCAGACCAAGCTCAACGCAGTCATCAACGGCCAGGCCGATCTGCTGCTCGGCTACGTCATGGACCAGTCGATGAAGATCAAGGATGCCACCGGCAAGGACGTCTATCCGATCAAGTTCGCCGACTACGGCATCAACATGGTTTCCTCCGGCATCATCGCCAACTCCGACTATGTGAAGGCCAACGCCGATCTCGTCCGCCGCTTCATGTCGGCGACGACCAAGGCGGTCGAGGCCGCCGAGAAGGAGCCGAAGGCCGCGGCGCAGTCGATCCTCGATGCCAACCCGAAGGGCGGCAAGATCGACACGCTGACGCAGGGCTTCGAGCTGACCATTCCGCTCTACCGGACCGCGGCGACCAAGAGCAAGCGGCCGTTCCAGGTCACCGAGCAGAACATGACCGAGACCGTCAACCTGCTGGTCGAATATGGCGGGCTCGACGCCAAGGCCAAGGACAACCCGAAGGCCTTCTACACCAACGACTATCTGCCGAAGAGCGGCTCGTGAGCGACACACACCGTCATTCCGGGATGGTCCGAAGGACCAGACCCGGAATCTCGAGATTCCGGGTTCGCCCTTTGGGCGCCCCGGAATGACGGGCATATCGTCGAGTGGACCTGGTTAGATGAACCCAGCAACAAGACCGAACGACGCTAGCCAGCCGGCCGCGCATCTGAGACTGGTGAGCGACCGGGCCGCCGGCGAGGCGTCGGGCATCAAGCTATCAGGCGTGTCGAAGACCTACCGGACGCGCGACGGCGACGTGCCGTCGCTGCGGCCGCTCGACTTCCACATCAACGAGGGCGAGTTCTTCGTCGTGGTCGGCCCGTCCGGCTGCGGCAAGTCCACGCTGCTCAAGCTGATCTCGGGGCTGTTGCCGCCGACGTCAGGCGAGATCCTGGTCGAGGGCGAGAAGGTGACGAAGCCGCACGGCAATGTCGGCATCGTGTTCCAGAACGCGCTGCTGCTGCCCTGGCGCAACATCCTGTCCAACGTGATGCTGCCGATCGACATGAAACGGTTGCCGCGGCAAAAATATCTCGACCGCGCCAAGGCGCTGTTGAAGCTGGTCGGGCTCGAAGGTTTCGAGAAGAAGCTGCCGTGGCAGCTCTCCGGCGGCATGCAGCAGCGGGCCTCGATCTGCCGCGCGCTGGTGCACGATCCCAAGATCATGCTGATGGACGAGCCGTTCGGCGCGCTCGATGCGCTGACGCGCGAGCGCATGAATGTTGAGCTGATGCGAATCCAGCGCGAGACGAAGAAGACGGTGCTGCTGATCACGCATTCGA
Organism: Bradyrhizobium diazoefficiens USDA 110; assembly: GCF_000011365.1. Taxonomy (GTDB): domain Bacteria; phylum Pseudomonadota; class Alphaproteobacteria; order Rhizobiales; family Xanthobacteraceae; genus Bradyrhizobium; species Bradyrhizobium diazoefficiens. The sequence continues at coordinate 3,120,283 of NC_004463.1, forward strand.
TTCCCGAGGCGGTGTTCCTCGCGGACCGCGTGCTGGTCATGACCGAGCGTCCCGGCGCGGTCGCCGCGATCTACGACGTGCCGCTGCCGCGCCCGCGCTCGCTCGACGTGATGGCCGACCCGGTCTTCACCGAGCTCGTGCAGCGCATCCGCAAGCATTTCTTCTCGCAAGGGGCATTGGATTAAAGCCATGGCGCCGCGCCTGAAGCTTCGAGATATCACCTTCTTCGAACGTCCCGTGCAGTTCGCGCGGCCGTTCCGCTTTGGCGCCATCACCATCAACGCGACGACGCAGCTGTTCGTGCGGGTCGAGATCGAGGTCGAGGGCAGGGGAAGCGCCGTCGGCGCCAGCGCCGAGCTGCTGGTGCCGAAATGGTTCGACAAGCGGCCGGAGTTTTCTCCGGCGCAGACGGTCGACGGTCTGCGACGATCCCTGGAAATTGCGCGCGGGCTTTATCTGGCGCGGACCGGGTTCCTGACGGCGTTCGATCTGCATGCCGCGTGCATTGGTGCCCAGATCGCGACCTGCGCGAAGAAGAACATTCCGGCGCTTGCGGCGGCTTATGGCCTGGCGGAGATCGACAAGGCGATCCTCGATGCGCTGCTGCGCGGCGTTGAGACCGGCTTTTTCGACGGAATGGCCGGCAACGTTGCCGGCATCGATGCGCGACTATCGCCCGACCTGAAGGACGCGGAGATCGCGGCGTTTCTGTCCAGTCGGAAGCCGTTGCCGCGCGTTGCTATCAGGCATACCGTCGGCCTCGACGATACCGTGGAGGGCAAGGGCGGCGTCGCCGACGCTCATGAGAACGCCGGCGCGAGTTACTTCAAGCTGAAGCTGTCGGGCGATCCCGCAGCCGATGCAGCGCGATTGGCGCGGATCGGCAAGGAGCTCGATACACTTGGGCGCAGCTACAAGGTGACGCTCGATGCGAACGAGCAATACGCCGATCTCGCGGCGTTGCAGGCCCTGATGGATCGGCTCGATCATGATTCCGACTTGCGGCCGATCGCTTCTCGCTTGCTCTATGTCGAACAGCCGATGCCGCGTGACATTACACGGCAGTCGCCGCTCGGTTCGCTCGCCGCGCGCGGCTTCATCATCGATGAAGCCGATGATTCCTACGATGCCTTCCCTGCCGCTCGGGCTCTCGGCTATCACGGCATCTCCTCGAAATCCTGCAAGGGGCTCTACAAGTCCATCGTCAGCGCCACGCGCGCGGCAAAATGGAGCGGGGGCGGCGAAAAGTTCTTCGTCACCGGCGAGGACCTCACCTGCCAGGCTGGCCTTGCCGTGCAGCAGGACCTCGCACTCGGTGCCTTCCTCGGCGTCACCCACGCCGAACGGAACGGCCACCACTACGTCGACGGCTTCGGCGACACGCCGGCCGCCGAAGCTGCGGCCTTCGCGGCTGCGCATCCCGATCTCTACGCCGATGCCGGGCAGGGCATCCGTCTCTCCATTCACGACGGCGATCTCCTGACGGGATCGCTTCATGCGGCGGGCTTTGCGACGTCGGTCCATCCGGACTGGTCCGCGCTCCGCCCGCTCGAACAGCCAACATCACTTCAGGAGCAATTGGCATGACCACCCAACGCCTCGGCCTCATCATGAACGGTGTCACCGGCCGCATGGGGCTCAACCAGCATCTGATCCGCTCGATCGTCGCGATCCGCGACCAGGGCGGCGTCCGCTTGAAGAACGGCGACCGCATCATGCCCGATCCGATCCTGGTCGGCCGCAGCGCCGAGAAGGTCGAGGCGCTTGCAAAGCGCTTCAACATCGCGCGCTGGACCACCGACCTCGATGCGGCGCTGGCCGACAAGAACGACACCATGTTCTTCGACGCCGCGACCACGCAGGCGCGGCCGGGCCTGCTGACCCAGGCCATCAATGCCGGCAAGCACGTCTATTGCGAGAAGCCGATCGCGACGAACTTTGAAGAGGCCCTCGAGGTCGTCAAGCTCGCCAATTCCAAGGGCGTCAAGCACGGCACCGTGCAGGACAAGCTGTTCCTGCCCGGCCTGAAGAAGATCGCCTTCCTGCGCGACTCCGGCTTCTTCGGCCGCATCCTCTCGGTGCGCGGCGAGTTCGGCTATTGGGTGTTCGAGGGCGGCTGGCAGGAGGCGCAGCGGCCGTCCTGGAACTACCGCGACGAGGACGGCGGCGGCATCATCCTCGACATGGTCTGCCACTGGCGCTACGTGCTCGACAACCTCTTTGGCAACGTCCAGAGCGTGGTCTGCATCGGCAACACCGACATCCCCGAGCGTTTTGACGAGCAGGGCAAGAAGTACAAGGCGACCGCGGACGATTCCGCCTACGCGACCTTCCAGCTCGAGGGCGGCGTCATCGCCCATATCAACATGTCCTGGGTGACGCGCGTCTATCGCGACGACCTCGTCACCTTCCAGGTCGACGGCACGCACGGCTCGGCGGTCGCCGGCCTTTCCGATTGCATGATCCAGGCGCGGCAGGCGACGCCCCGGCCGGTGTGGAATCCGGACGAGAAGCGGCTGCATGATTTCTACGGCGACTGGCAGAAGCTGCCGGACAACGTCTCCTACGACAACGGTTTCAAGGAACAGTGGGAGATGTTCATCCGTCACGTCTACGAGGACGCGCCCTACAAGTTCACGCTGCTCGAAGGCGCCAAGGGCGTGCAGCTCGCCGAATGCGCGCTGAAGAGCTGGAAGGAGCGGCGCTGGATCGACGTCGCCCCGATCAAGGCCTGAGGAGGGAAGCATGAACAAGCCCGTCCTGCCCAAGCCTGCTCCTTCAATTTCGTCCTTGTCGCTCAAGCTGCCGAAAGCCGACCGCTCGATCGAGACCTACCGGCTCGCGGCCTCGCGAACGTTCCCGGCGAGGCTCGAAGGCCCGCTGAACCGCATCGCGTTCTCCGCCGTGCACACGGTCGCCGATCCCTTCGCCGACAACGATCCCTGGCTTTCGGTTGCCGTCGACTGGGACAAGACCATCGCCTTCCGCGAGCATGTCTGGGACCTCGGTCTCGGCGTCGCCGAAGCCATGGACACCGCGCAGCGCGGCATGGGGCTGGACTGGCCGACCTCGCTGGAGCTGATCACGCGCTCGGTCGCCGCCGCCAAGCGCCGCAACGCGCTGGTGTTCTCCGGCGCCGGCACGGACCATCTCGCGGTGGAGGATGCCAGGACCGTCGACGATGTGATCCGGGCCTATGAGGAGCAGATCTCGGCGGTCGAGAAGGTCGGCGGCCGCATCATCCTGATGGCGTCGCGCGCGCTGGCAAAGCTCGGCCGCAATGCCGACGATTATGCGAAGGTCTATGACCGCGTGCTGTCGCAGGTCCGCGAGCCCGTGATCATCCACTGGCTCGGCGACATGTTCGATCCTGCACTGACGGGATATTGGGGTACCAAGGACCTCGACAAGGCCATGGATGTTGCGGTGGCCGTCATCAACGCCAACGCCGCCAAGGTCGACGGCGTCAAGGTCTCGCTGCTCGACAAGCAGCGCGAGATCGACATGCGTCGTCGCCTCGACAAGCGCATCAGGATGTACACCGGCGACGACTTCAACTATGCGGAGCTGATCGCCGGCGATAGCCAAGGTTTTTCGCACGCGCTGCTCGGCATCTTCGACGCTATCGCACCGGCGGCGTCCTATGCGCTGTCGCGGCTGGCTGCCGGCGACGAGGCCGGCTTCCACGACGTGCTGGGACCGACCGTGCCGCTGTCGCGCCACATCTTCAAGGCGCCGACGCGCTTCTACAAGACCGGCGTGGTGTTCATGGCGTATCTGAACGGCCATCAGGATCATTTCACCATGGTGGGCGGGCAGGAGAGCGCGCGCTCGATGCTGCATCTGGCCGAGCTGTTCCGGCTGGCCGATCAGGCCGGCCTGCTCGCCAATCCTGAGCTGGCGACGCGGCGGATGACGACGGTGCTGGCCTCGCACGGGATCGAATCCTGATGCGCGATTTCTCTTCCGACCACCGCTGGCTGTCGCTGAATACGGCGACGGTCCGCAAGCAGGGTGACCTCGTCGCGATCATCGATGCCTGTGCGAAGCACGGCATCCGCGCCATCGACCCCTGGCGCGACCAGGTCGCATCCGTCGGTCTCGACCGTGCCGCGCGCGCGGTGCGCGATGCCGGCCTCGAGCTGTCAGGCTATTGCCGTGGCGGCATGTTCACCTCCGATGCCTCGCGCCGGGGCGAAGTGCGCGACGACAACCGGCGCTGCGTGGATGAAGCCAAGGCGCTGGGCGCGCCGTGCATCGTCCTCGTCGTCGGCGGCCTGCCGCAATATTCACGGCCGGGGAGCGAGCCGTCGAAGGACATCGCGGCCGCGCGCGGGCAGGTCGAGGAGGCGCTTGCCGACATGCTCGACTATGCCAGGCAGGCAGGCCTGCCGCTGGCCATCGAGCCGCTGCACCCCGCCTACGCCGCCGACCGCGCCTGCGTGAACACCACAAAACAGGCGCTCGATATCTGCGACCGGCTCGACCCCGGCCGCACCGGCATGCTCGGCGTCGCACTTGATGTCTATCACATCTGGTGGGACCCGGAGCTGATGAGCCAGATCGCGCGCGCGGGCAGGGATCGGCTGCTTGCCTTCCATGTGTGTGACTGGCTGGTGCCGACCAGGGACATCCTCAACGACCGCGGCATGATGGGCGACGGCGTCATCGACATCAAATCGGTGCGCAAAGCGGTCGAGGCGCAGGGTTTTGCCGGCTATTCCGAGATCGAGATCTTCTCCAACGACTGGTGGGCCAAGCCGATGGACGAGGTGCTGCGCACCTGCATTACGCGGCACAGGACGGTGGTGTAGGCGCCCCGCGCGCCGCCCTTGCGCTCGTTCAAGTCTGCGTCGGCGGGATTGTCATGCGATGGACCTCCATCTTTTGACCGATGCCCTTCAGGTTCTCGTAGTTGCGCGACACCGAGCGTGAATTGACGATGTCACCGACGCCCGGCGCCTCCATCGCGGTCGCACTGATGCAAACTTCGTCGACATCGGCGAGACCTTGCACGCGTGCGGCGATATTCACGTCCTGTCCGAAATAGTCGATCCGGTCGTTGAGATTCACCGCAATCGCCCGCCCCCTGTGGACACCGACCTTGAGGCCCAGCGGCCGCGAAGCGGTTTGGTTGAATCGCGACAGCTCTTCGATCATCTCGATGGCGGCGCAAACGGCATCCTGCGGACGCTCGAACCCGGCCATGACCGCGTCGCCGATCGTCTTGATAATGGTGCCGGATCGTTCCCGGATGATCCTGTTCAAGATCTCGAAGTGTTGGCGAACCAGAAAATACGCGTTCACGTCACCGACGCTTTCGTACAGCGGGGTCGACTTCTTCAGATCGGTGAACAGGAAGGTCATGTCTGAGACCTTGATGCTCTCGCCCTCATCCACCAGCTGCGCCTTGTAGAGTTCGCGGAAGCTCGGGGTGAGCAGCAACCGCTTGCCGGAAAGAAACGGTTCATACTCGACCAGATGGGGCGCGAAACCTGGGGGATACTGGACGAACCAGAAGCGACCGCGATCGTCGGTGCGGTTCTCGATCCGGATGGTGTGCTTGCCTGGGCTGAGATCGGCCGTCTGCCGGAACGAAAACTGCCCGTCGCCGAGGACCATGTCTTTCGGTGCCGTCGGCCGGTCCGGTACATGGAAGCGGCCCGACTCAAGTTGGACCAGCGTCTCTTGCGGCTCTGCCGGCTCCCCGTCCGCGAAGAAGACCAGAAGGAGTTTGTGGCTCAAATCCAGCACCTCGAAGCGGCCAGCCGTGACCTCGAAGTCGAAGCTGCGGTGCTCATGCGCCTCGATATCGGCGAATCCCCGTGAGAGCGCGGCAACGAGCTGCTGATGCGTCATTCCGTGCGGAGCGATGAAGCCCTTGGAGAAGTTGTAGCGCAGGTAAAAATCCTCGACAGACAGCCTTTCGGGATGGCGGAATATGATGTCGCGGACGCCGCTCGAGACCGTAAATGCGACCTGAATGTAGTCGTCCAGCGCCACATCATTGATCGCGTTGCAGAACGCGCACTGAAAGCGTGGATGGACCTGGTCGAGCTCGCGGAAGCTGCCAGCGACCTGCGGGCAATAGGCGCAGATCAGCAGCCAGTCCATATCGAACAGGCCCACCTTGGCAGCGTGCACGAACAGCTCGATCGCGTCGGCCTCGGACATGCGGACGGCGCCGCCGTATTGGATGGGGTTGACGCGAAGAAGATCATAGTCGTCGGCGGTCCGGATGAAGTGCTCGAGCTCCGGCAGAACATTCGGTGCCCAGCTTCTTGCCGCTCCGAGCGCGGCGAGACGCTGGCTCAGGAGACTCTCGTTGACTGGAGACGGGACACTCATCTCACGCTCCCTGCCTGATGGGCTGACTACGCTATTGGTCTCCGGCCGAACTCCGCGACGGACGGCACCATCGCCTCGTCCGGCGCGATAGGCCCCAGGCTCTCGACGATCTCGAAACGGCCGCTCTTTGCCCGCGCGATATACATGTTCATGCGGACGTGGTGCTGGCCGGGAACCATTTCCGCTGGACCACCCGGCCCCTCGGCGATCCCCGCGTGATCAAGCGCAGCGATGACGTCCTTCTGGCGCAGCGAGCCGGCCTCGTTCACGGCCGCCGCCCAGAGCTTGATCCCGCGATAGAGGCCGGAGCAGGCGCTGCCGCCCGTGAACTGCTCCTTGCCGGGATAGCGCTTGTCGTACGCGCCGAGCAGCGTCTTGCTGAAGGGATCGCTGACGTTCTGGTAGAAGTCGAGGCAGCCGTAGAGGCCTTCCACATGCGGCGCGGGCAGCAGGCCGAGCAGGTTCTCGTCGAAATAGGTGCAGATCAACTGCCCGCCGCGGTCCTGAAAACCGGCGTTGTGGAGTTGAGCGAAGAAGGGCACCACCCCGGGTGGAACGATGGTGTTGAACACCACTTCCGCGCCGCTGGACATGATCCTCGCAACTGTTTCGTCGTACTCCATGTGATCGAGGGGATGGTATTTCTCGCCGACGATGCTGCCGCCATTGGCGGTGACGAGCCGGCGGACCCTCTCGTTCATCACGTGCGGCCAGATGTAGTCTGCGGACGGCAGGTAGAATGTCCTGGCACCGGTCTTGTGCATCAGCCAGGGAATGAGCGGGTCGAGCTGCTGCGCCGGCACCGGGCCGGTGCAGAAGATCAGCGGGTCGCATTCCTGCCCTTCGTATTGCTCGGGGTAGATGTAGAGCGTCCTGCCCTTCACGACGGCGGGGCCCTTGATGGCCTGCCGCGTGGAGCTGTAGATGCCGCCGAAGATCACATCCACCTTGTCCTGCAACACAAGCTTGGCCGCCTTGGCCTCCGCGACCGCGTCGGTCGTTGCACCGTCCTCGAGGTAGAGTTCGATCTTCCGCCCCAGCAGGCCGCCATTGGCGTTGATCTCGTCAACCACCATCCTTGCCACGTTGGCGTTTGCGCGGCCCATGAACGAAAGTGCTCCGGTCTCCTCCGCGATCATGCCGACTTTGATCGACGCTTGTGTCATGGCAGACACTCCCCTGAGCTCTGTGCCCGCAAGTCGAGGCCGCTGCGCACACCAGGAAATTCAGCGACCGACTAGTGCTACGGCCTCCTGCTCCTCGGCAGGTGCGCCTTCATTGGTCCGCACAAATACAAAGCGGGATACCACGGAGATCTGTGCGTCGGCGCTGCCATCCTGGCCGATGAGAATGAGTCCCGCTCCGCCATTGGCTACATTCAAGATGACGGGGGCGCCCTTCCACGTCCTGATCGGCTCCATTCCGATGATGAGAAATTCGCCGATCGGCTGGTCAAAATATTGCAGCCTCAGCTGTGGCCCGACTTCTGCGGCCGCGAGTCCGAAACCCAGCTGCTTGGCGCGGGCATAAATGTCCGCCAGCGACGCGGTATCGGTCTTAAAGCCGAGTTCGGCTGCCGAGACCGCAAAAAGCTTTACGCTTGTTTTCGTGTCGCGAAGAGTAAAGGTCGGTCGTGCGAGAATTTCGCCGGCCGAGTTTCCGATACCGCAACCTACCGCATCCATTGCGTTACTGAGGGCAAAGAAATTTGCAAACGTCCCGATTGTGATCGTCTTCCACACGGGAACATCGACGGCGGATTCAATCGGGATTTGCGGCCTGTCAGCTGACGGAGCTTTCTTGAGCCTTAGTTGGTTCTGCAGGACATCTCGCGCCGTGCATTGAGCTCTGGCTTCGCTCGCAAACAGGAGAGTGCATGCGGTACAGAGCATCGCAACAATGAGAATGCCGCAGCGGCGCCATCCTGGCGAATGACACTGTATGGCACGGCAACTGACGTTCTTGCCAGCTGTTCGGTCCATAACGGACCCCTCTTGCGCTAATGCAGCGCCAAAAAATCAAACTGTCACTTCACAATGGTCGGGCCGGTTCACAGCAGAAAAGCCGTCGTTCTTGCAGCCTATAGAGTTTGGTCCCGGAAATCCCGCAAAGGTTCAGCGACGATGACGCGGGATGACGAACTCAATATAGGTCAGCGTGGGTGCACTTCTTGCGGAGGGGCTTGAGCGCACCAGGGTAGCGATAACGGAGCGGAAGGTGCGTACCGCGACGGCAGCGGAGATCGAGCTGCAGCTCGTGTTGGTCAGCGAGCTGGGAGTACCACCAATGATGAGGTGGACAGCCATCAGCTTTCAGGCAGAATGTCATCACCCCGATGCCGCAGCCTCGCCACAGTATGTGCCAGATCGGATGTGGTAATCGGTGGCATCAACGATCAGCAGGCTCGGCGGATGTACCCACGCCTGATGATCTTGAATGGCCCCGACGTGTCATCCGTCGGGGCCATTGTTGTCGGGGCCATTGTTGTGATCGGCGTGCAAGACTGGCGACCTTTGCCGAGCCGGCGTGGTCCAGCCTGGGACCCGTTTCGTTGCGGCGAAAGGAAAGACCGCCGGAAGGCGGTCTTGCAGTCCAATGTGCCGGGCCAAAATAGTTTCGGGATCAAACTTTGTCCGGCCCGGTCTAATTGCAAGTTAACCATCATCCAGGGAAGGCCGCTCACAATTAAGATTTCAGTCCTGAAATGGAATGCACCGGCGACGTAGGCCTCTGGGGGGCCGCCGGACGCGCTGTCATTCTGCCCAGCGCCCCTTGCTGCCGCCAATGCCCGCGTCGTTCGGCTCGACTATTTCGCGAAAAGTCAGACGATTGCGCTGTCATCGATTGACCGTCAAACACCGGACTATCACTCGTCAATTCAATCTGCAAAGCTGTGACAACACAAATGCGCCTGTAAACAAACAAGCGCGCGAAGGAGGTTCGCAGTGGAGAAGGTGCAACGCTTGCGTGCGATGGGTTCGCTGTGCCGTCAACAGGCCGCATACAACAGCATGAACAAATGGAAGCTGCTCGCAGAAGCAGAATACTGGGATCACCTGGCCGATCTCGAGTTGTCTTCCTACTTCCAGCAATGCAACGCCGCTGGCTCGGACGAGATGGAGCGGTCTCAAGCGATCACAAAAACGGATGAGGCTGGGCAGAAGACGATTCCCGCCGCGTGAGGTCGGAACGCGGCTGTCGGCTGCATCCCGTGCCGTCTCGCAGGGAGCCGCGGCCCGGACTCGCGTGTTCTCGTCGAGCTTCGAAGCTGGGTGATTACGTTACCCCACATCGTTCGGCCGCTGCGCGATTGCAGCGAGAGAATACGACGCCGCCCTCATGGGCCTGCGACCTGTTGCAGCGTGTTGAAGTGCGCCTTCTGCTCGCTGCTCAGCGTGGCATAGAACTCGCCCAGGGTGGGCTCGACCACTTTGCGGCCCTCAGCATGGCCCCTCTGAATTGACTTCCGCTTTCAGCGGCAGAACGGACATTGGTCGGACTTGCCGCTGGATCGACCCGGTCGCGGGTGCCCCCAAAACGGACATGCCGCTGGCAACATTGGAGCGAATGAGCGGGGATGTGACATTTTTCCACTTGCCGAGAGACGCAACAGCCTAGACTGGCTTCCAGCTGGGCCAATCGCGGCCAATGTGTGCGTTGCCAACGAGCCTGGCCGGATCTGGAAGTGACCCCCAATGAAGCATTGGATCGATTGGCTGCCGGCAATCGAAACCCTCCGCCGATATGAGGCGGCGTGGCTTCCGCGCGATATCTTCGCCGGACTCGTCCTGGCGACGATGCTGGTCCCGGTTGGAATTGCCTACGCGACAGCATCGGGCTTGCCTGGCATCGCCGGTCTGTACGCAACGATCGTGCCGCTGTTGGTCTACGCGTTGTTTGGCCCCAGCCGCATCCTCGTGCTGGGACCTGACTCGGCGCTGGCAGCCGTCATCCTCGGCGTTGTCGTCCCACTGTCTGGCGGCGATCCTCTTCGCGCCGCGACGCTCGCTGCGATGATGGCGATCGTTTCGGGGACGGTATGCATTCTGGCCGGCATCGCGCGCTTGGGTTTTGTCACCGAGCTGCTCTCCAAGCCGATACGATACGGCTATATGAACGGAATTGCATTGACCGTTTTGATCAGCCAACTGCCAAAGCTCTTCGGCTTCTCGATCGAGAGCGAAGGACCTTTACGAAGCCTATGGGCGATCGCCGATGCAATCCTTGAAGGCAAGACAAACTGGATCGCATTCGGGATCGGGCTCGGCACGCTGACGGTCATCCTGCTGCTCCGGAACAGCAAGCGGCTGCCAGGCATTCTGATTGCGGTAGTCGGGGCGACCGCTATCGTCGGCGTGCTTGATCTTGGGACCCGTTACGGCGTGGCGGTTTTGGGTCCTCTTCCGCAGGGCCTGCCGGGTTTCGCGATCCCCTGGATCACCTACGGCGATATCGTGCCGGTACTGGTCGGCGGCTGCGCAATCGCGCTGGTATCATTCGCTGACACCAGCGTGCTTTCGCGCGCCTACGCCGCACGATTGGGCACTCATGTCGATCCCAACCAGGAGATGGTGGGGCTTGGCGCGGCCAATCTGGCAACCGGCTTTTTTCAGGGCTTCCCGATCAGCAGCAGCGCTTCGCGCACTCCCGTTGCAGAGGCGGCCGGCGCCCGTACCCAGCTAACCTCAGTCGTCGGCGCGCTTGCCATCGCCATCCTTCTGCTGGTGGCGCCAAACCTCCTTCAGCATTTGCCCACCGCTGCATTGGCGGCCGTCGTAATCGCCGCGGCGATCGGCTTGTTTGAGGTCACCGACCTCAAGCGAATCTATCGGATTCAGCAGTGGGAGTTTTGGCTATCGATGGTCTGCTTTGTCGGCGTGGCGGTGCTCGGAGTGATCCCAGGAATTGGTCTGGCAATAGCAATCGCCATCGCCGAGTTCTTGTGGGACGGTTGGCGCCCACACTCCGCCGTGTTGGGTCGCGCCCATGGCGTCAAAGGCTATCACGACATCACAAGATATCCGGATGCACGCCAAATCCCCGGGCTGGTCCTGTTTCGGTGGGATGCGCCGCTGTTCTTCGCCAACGCCGAATTCTTCAAAGAGCGCGTACTGGACGCCGTGGCGAAATCGCCGACGCCCGTACGCTGGCTGGTCGTTGCGGCGGAGCCTGTCACCAGCGTGGACGTCTCCGCCGGCGATACAATCGCCGAATTGGACGAGGCGTTGCACGCGCAGGGTATCGAGTTCTGCTTTGCCGAGCTGAAAGATCCAGTCAAAGACAAGCTGAAGAGATTTGGACTGTTCTCGCAGCTTGGCGAGCAATATTTCTTCCCAACCATTGGCGCAGCCGTTTCCAGTTACCTGGAAATCAATGGTGTAGAGTGGGAGGACTGGGAGGACCAAGCCAAACGTTAGGAAGTGGCATGCCGGGCTTGAATACACACGCCGATTGACCCCCGATTCCGGCCCTAATGCGAATATGCTTTTTGCAAAGCGCGCAATCAGTAAAGGTGCGCACCTGCATCGAGCGGCACAGGACGTGTAGCTCCCGCGACGCTGCCCTCACGGGCCTGCGATCTGTTGCAGCGTGTTGAAGCGCGCCTTCTGCTCGCTGCTCAGCGTGGCGTAGAACTCGTCGAGGGCAGGTTCGACCAGCTTGGCGGCCGCCAGCATGGCCTCAAGCCGGCGCTGCATCGCCTCCAGCCGTCCGACCGGCGTCAGCGGCACATCGTTCGGGCAGGCCGCCTGCAGGCCCTCAACGCCCTTCGCCGTCGCCTCGCTGAGGCGGTCGAGCGCCTCCTTCTGCTTGCCCGCGGGGTGGAGCACAGCCTCGATCCTCTGGATCGGCAGCTGGGTCAGGCCGGACTTCGGATCGCCGCATCCCTCTCCACTGGCTTGCTGCTGCGGCGGCGAGCGGTCGCCGACATTGGGGCCGAGCGCGTTGAAGCGGGCCTGCTGCTCGTCACTGAGCGAGTTGTAAAAATTCTCCAGTGCCGGGCGCACGATCTTGACCGCTTCCAGCGTCGCGCTGACGCGGTTCATCATTGCGCGCAAGCGGCCGGGCGGAGTTAGTGCGTAAGTGTCCGCGCAGGAGTCCTTGAACACACCGGCAGCGTTGGCAGCCGCGGTCTTCAATTGGTCGAGCAGCGCGCGTTGCTCCGGCGTCGGCCGCACCGCCCGCGCGATATCGGCAAGCGGCCAGGCGGTGACGCCCTTGTCCGGTGTGCCGCACAATTGCTGCAGCGTTTGCGGGCTCACGCTGGCGCGCTGGCGCGCGCGGGAGCCGCCGCCGGCTTGCGGATAGTCGTACGGGTTGATGCTGGCATAGGCGGCGTAGGGGCTGTCACCACCCCAGAACACGGTGTCGACGAAGTCGTCATAGGCGTACGCCCAATAGCCCGGCTCGTAGGCATAGGACCAGAACGTGTAGTCAAAAATGTCGGAATAGGCGTAAGGCCAGAACACGGGCCCAAGCCACGCCACGAACACCGCGGGATGGCGGTGTCGCCAGGCCTGCCGGGGCGCCCAGCCGCTCTGGCGGGCGACGAGGGCCGCCTGGGTTTGCGCAGAGGCCTGCTCGCGGAAGCGCTCGGCAAACCGCCCGCGCTCGGCGGCTCGCGCGGCGGCCGCCGCTGCGGTTGCCGTAGCGGCTGCAGTGGGAGCCTGCAGTCCCAGCCGCTGCTGGCGCGCCAGATCCGTCTGCTGCGTGCGCTGCTCGCGCTGCAGCAGGCGGTTCTGCGTCTGGAGCATCCGTTGCTGCTCGCGTTGCGCCCGCGCGCCCTCTGGCTTTTGCGACTGCAATTGCTGCACGCGCTGCTGCAGGCGATCGATGCGGGTCTGGCGCTCGGCGGTCTGGCGCGACAGCACCTCGCGCTGCCGCTGCTGCACCATCTGCTGGCGCTGCTGGATCTGTTGCTGATGCTGTTGCGCGCGCTGGTCGATCTGCTCCCGTCGCGACAGCCGCTCGCTCACGGCCGGCGCTGCGCCTGGGCCGGACGGGGCGGCAATATGCGGCGTCGGCCGCGGTGCCATGGCCGGACGTTGCGGCGCTGCCGGCGCGCGATGGAATTCAGGCCGCGGCGCTGCCACGTGCGGGGCGACCCGCTGCGGCGGTGCAGCGAAGTGGGGCGTCGGGCGCGGCGGTGGTGAGGCGATGTGCGGCGCGGGATGTGGCGCCATGGCCGGGCGCTGCGGCATGGCCGGGGGATGGAATGCCGGCGCGGCGGGACGCGCCATGGCTGGGGGCGCCGCCGGACGTGCCATGGCAGGTGGTGGTGCCGGCCGGGCCGCCGGCGCTGCGGCCGGACCCGGTGGTCCACCTCTTCCGTGTCCCTGGCCGAGTCCCTGGGCGGACGCGCCGACGCTCGTCGCCAGCACCGAGACACCAACCAGAAAGGCCCTCAGGCAAACGCCACGCGGACGCATGATCGTCGCTCCCAGCTCGTAATCGCCCACGACTTTCAACGCACGGGTAGCGGAATCGTTCGTTGTCGGCCGCGGCCGGCATTGCGATCTTCCGACGCAGGCAGCTTCCGGCACGCTAAGACGCGCGGTTGAGAAAGATCGGCAGCCCCTGCTTGTTGGCGTAGATGGGGCGGTAGCGCTCCGTGTTGTAGCTGCTCGCAACGTCCAATTTGCGCGGACCGAGCTTGGCGTCAGGGATGGGCACGAGGTCGTAGCGGCCCTCGACCAGCGCCGACATGAGGCCGGTCTTGCTTTCCAGCATGGCATCGTAGGCCATGTTACCGAAAGTCAGGGCCACAAGCTTGTCGATGAAGTCCGGATCGCCCGATCGCAGATCGTAGGTGAGATCGGAGGTGATCGTCTCCTCGCCGGTGCGCTGCTTGATCTCGTCGGCAAGCGATTCCGCCACGTTGGCCTTCTTGCGGTGACCGTAGGCGTCAGGCTCGCCGTATTCCCGCAGCTTGTAGCCTTCCCACTGAGCTCCCTCGCTGAGCACGATCAGCGCGTAGTTGCTTGGATTGGCGCGCTTGTCCTCGATGAGCAACTGGATCAGCTTGTCGAGGTCGACCTTATGCTCCGGTATGAGGCATCGTATCGAGGTCGCATACGCGGTGTAGAGTGCCGTAAATCCGGCATCGCGACCAAAGACGCGGAAAATGCCAATTCGCTCATGCGAGCCGACGGTGGTGCGCTGCCGCTGGATGGCATCGCTGGCGCGGGTGATCGCGGTCGAGAAGCCGATGCAGTACTCGGTGTTGCGGACGTCATTATCCATCGTCTTCGGGATGGCGATGATCTTGACGCCGAGTTCGTTGAGCTTGGCCGCATAACTGAGCGTGTCGTCGCCACCGATGGCGATCAGGTGTTCGATGCCAAGTCCCGAAAGGTTAGCGAGCACCCGGCTGGTGAGGTCCCATGTCTTTGTCGCGATGCCGCCGTTGGTGCTCAGCGAGACCGGAACCTCATTGCCGACGAGATGACCGGGCAGCTTTTGTATTTTGGAGGGATTGACGCGGCTCGAGTGCAGCACGGTGCCGCCGCGCCGGTCGATGGTTCGCGTGTTTTCACGGTTCAGCGGGATGACGTAGTGGGACCTGCTGTTTGGGTCGTCGAGGTTCAGGTGCGTGAGGGCCTCCCAACCACGGCGCAGACCGACAACCTCGATGTCGTCCTCACTGCCGCGATAAGTCACGCTCTTGATGACTGCATTGAGGCCGGCGACGTCGCCACCGCCCGTGAGAATGCCGATGCGTTTTCTTGCCATATCCACCTCCCGGATCGGCATGTCGTCATAGCGCCTGCATCTGTCGATTGAACGGTGAACATCGCTCCAGCTGTGATTGGAGGCGGCCGCTACTCGGCCGCTTCCGGCTTGCGGTCGTCGCGCAGTCGAAAACGCTTCAGCAGTCCGGACACGGTGTCGCGGAAGCCGCCATATTCCAGTTCGGAATAGGGTAGCATGGCGGCGCCGGACCAGCCTTGGCTGCGCATCTCGATGGCCTTGCGCTGGGCACGCCGGCGGACCTCATCCCATGCCGGGTTGTCGAAGAAATCGGTGTAGGATTCGGCAAAGCGGCCTTCCCTGTCGATCGAAAAGCCGACGCAAGAAACGATCGGCAGGCAGTACATGCCGGTAACGGGCGTGTTGAGTGGCACCGGCATGAGCGGCATCACATGCGAGCCGCGTGCATCGCCGCCCACGAAGTGCGCTTTGGCGAACGGCGAGATTATTTCCTCCGGAGCTGGGAAGATCCCCTGGTTCCTGACGATCGCGACTGGATCATCCTTGCCGGTGTACTTGCCTGCGATTGCGTGGAGGCGCTGTGCCGAAACGGCCACGACGACCTCGCCATGGGTTCGAGAAATGATGCGATCGATGCCGAAGCGCTCGTTGTCGCGAAGCAGGGCGGCAATGTGGTAGCTGTCGTCGGGTGCGTCGAGCTCGAGGAGGCTGTCGCCGGCTGTGTTGTCCATGTCGATGACATGGAAACGGAATCCCTTGATCATCGGAGGCAGCATCAGCCCCGCGCAGTACATGGGGTCGGCAAAGGCGAGATAGAGCGGCAGGTTGTAGGCGCCGGGGCCGCATTTGTCGGCCGCGAACACCATAAAGGACTCCGCGGGTCGCGCGCCGGAGAGGCTGTGGTCGAAGCTGAGCTCGGCGACGCCTGGGCCGGCGCCGCGAATGTTCCCGGAAGGCGCGTCGGCGAGAAGATCCTGGCCAGCGCCATAGAGCCCGGAGGTTTTCGCGACCGAGGTGGCCGCGAGGAACGTCTTCCAGGCGAGTTGATGGACCTCGGAGCTTCCTTCGCCCCGTGTGTGCGTCATGATGATCGCAATGTCGTCGCCGGTGTGGCAGATGAAACCGTCGATCAGCAGACCATTGCAGATCGCCTTGGCAACCTCGCCCTCGACAGTCGCCATCATGCGTGAAGACGGTTTCGTATGCCCGCCAACGGAGCCAACGTCAGCTTTGATGACTGAAAGAGTGAGTCTCATGAGCGTTTCTCCGATCAGCGCAGCTCAGCGCCTCCGGCTGCGCCGGGCACGGCGCTGCTCATTCGCGGACAAAAACGTCCGTCGCTCCGATAGGTTCCACGCACCCGTTCATCCGGTTGCCGGGATCATGCCGAGTTTTGCCTTAGGACCATGCGTCACTACTTGCTGCGCTGCACGAGTCCGGTTCTGGACCCGAAGCCAACGTTTCGGGCGTTTGCCACCTCGCCCAGCGCGTCAATGTAACCACGCGCAGACCCATCATCAAAAAGTGGAAGACCCGAGAACCTGAGGGTGAAGCCCAGCTTTTTCGACTATCGCCTTGCAGCGAGCTAACACCCCCAAAAGCGCGCTCTTGACCCTTGATCTAGATCAAACAGCGTTTGCGGCATTCTGCCCAATAGGCAGCATCCAGCGTGGTTTTCGATGTCTCCCGCAGAAGTCCGCCAGTCGGGGAAGATCGGAAGTGAGCGGCGCGCGGTCAAAGTGACGCGATTGACCCAAAGCCGTCCCAATCCTGGCGGTGCAATTTCCGCCGAAGTGGCACAGTCAGGCTCGCAAGCGTCGATAGGCGACTGCCAGACGTGGCATCTTGCGCCACGGTCCAACTGCAAGGAGCAAGCCATGATGAATCTAAAGGTTCTTGCCGCAGTCGTGATTGCGGCATCCGCCCTGTCCAGCTCTGCTGCACTGGCGCAGGCGGCCCTTTCCAATCCTGACGAATGCCAAGCTGAATTCGCGAGTTGCACGGGTCTTGGAACTGGGGGTACCCCCACCGGCGTCCATCGGCAATCAACTCGGCGCTCGGCGTATCGCCAGCCGGCGGCGGCGGCCGCTACCGTCGGCAGCTGGGGCAATTCCTACGCCATGTCCGGCGAGATGGGCTGGCACGGCAACTGGAATACGTATGCTGCCCGCAACGGCATCGTCTGCAAGCCCGGCACCTATTTCAAGGGTGCTGACGGTCTCCGGCATCTCTGCCAATAGGTCATCCGCTCTGATCAGGCGGCCCCAACGGGCCGCCTGTTTCATGCCGGAGAGTAGCTCTCGTTCTGAGTGGGCCAGCATGGAGGCAGGCAGGCGCTTGTCTGCCAGCTGATGACCGCTTCTGGCCCAGGCTGTGTGATAACCCTTTTGTCGACTGGCAGGTCGAGGGGCCCGGGATCGGTTTCGCGGCTAGAGTTGGCTCCGATACAAACTCCCCTACGCCTGCATCGCTTCCAGCAGCGTTCGGCAACCCAAGATCGCTATTACGCGTTTCATATTGTAGGCGAGCACATTGAGCGCCATCTCGGTCGCAACCTTGTGCCGTCTTCGCATCAGGAAGTGCGTCGCACCCATCCCGTCGTGCCGCGCGCCACGCATTGGCGCAGTCCTGAGCATCGAGAGTTCTACTTGACGGGCCTGCGCTTAGCCGCCGACGATGCGAAGTGACCGGCCCGCGCGCCAGATTTTTGAGCAGATCCCGGACTCGTCAGGGAAGGACTCGGAGCGGACAAATGGCTGGTTACGGTCCGCTCACTTATTTCTCAACGTGACGCCAGACACCGTCCCAGTCCGCGGCCGGAGGCGCGTGACCCAAATGCGCGATTCGTTCCAGAAAGACGCGCGTCGGACCGTCGTCGGGGATCTTGCACAGGCAGCTTTCGAACGCCGTCTGCGCAGTAGACCAGTTCCGGCTGCGATATGCGGCAAGTCCTTGCGCGAACAACACCCGCAATTCGTCCCGCGTGGATTCGAGCTCGCCGGCGCGACCCATCAACTCATAAATTCGCACCGGCTCGGTTTTTCCGGCGACCGTGATGGTGTCGATTTCGCGCGCTTCAATCGCGCCTTGTGCGAGCCGGAAAGTCTCCTCGCTGATGATGATGAGGGTTCCGTAGATCTTGTTCATGCCCTCGAGGCGCGAGGCAAGGTTTACGCTGTCGCCGATAACGGTGTAAGAACGAGCGGAATCCGAGCCGATGGTGCCAATCACGGCTTCGCCGGTGGCAATACCCATCCGGATCACCAGCTCCGGTGCGTTGCGCCGCATTCCAGTGATCTCCGGTACTTGCTCTCGCAGAGCGGCAATCGCGTCCTGCTGCTCCAGCGCCGCTCGGCAAGCATCGCTTGCATGTTCGTCTCCGTTTGAAAACGGCGGCACCCAGAACGCCATGACGGCGTCCCCGATGTATTTGTCGATGATCCCACGATGGCCGTGAATGACATTGGCCACCGCGCCGAAATAGTTGTTCAAGAGGTGAACGACGGCGCTGGCGGTTAGCTGCTCGCTGATGCCCGTAAACTGCTTGATGTCGGAAAAGAAGATGGTGAGGCTGCGCCGTTCGGCCTGATCCGCGCCACTGGCGATCAGCCGGCTGACGAGCCTGGGATCGACGAATTTTCCGAAGGTGTCCTTGACGCGGTCTCGCGCGCGCAACTCGTCGACCATCCGGTTGAACGAGAGTGCCAGCTCGCCGACCTCGTCGCGGGTGGCTATCAAAACCGGCTCGGCGTTCGTGCCCAGTTCAAGCGCCTTCGTGGTTGCGACAAGCTGACGCAGACCGGAGACCACGCGTGTCGATCCGATGGCGCTAACGCCCAGACCGATGCCGCATGCCGCAACGAAAAGGGCAAGGCTCAAATAGGTGTTCAACCGCTGCCTCGCGAGAACCCTGCGGGTCGACCGGTCGGTCAGATCGGCAAGCTCACGTCGAATCTGCGAGAGATCGGGGCCGAACGCCAGGGCGAATTTGGCAAATCCGCGCGAAATGGTCCGGGCCTCGTCGCGACGTCCCTCCGAGATAGCCGCAAGCGTGGCGTCCCTCACGGCGAGGAAGTCTTCCAGACTACGGCCCATGTACTTGAGGACGCCGGCCATGCGAGCCAGGTCGACGCGATCCTCAGTGTCGTAGCCGGGGTCGCCGGTTGCTTTGTGGAGCAAGGCTTCACCTGTCTTGACGGTATCGCGCAGCTCGTCGGCCGTTGCCCGCACTGCGGCCATCGCCGTCCGCTCCGTTCCAGCATCGGCTCGATCGGATATCAGGACACGCAAGACTTCGAGCTCGTATCTATCGGTAAGGACATCGAATTCAGAAACCATGCGCGATAACGGCAGCTCATATTCGGTGATGTTCCCGAGCTGATCGCTGTCGAGCTTTTGCGCGAAGCCGAGAACGCCGACGACTGCGCCGAAAATTGCCAGCAGAATGCCTGCAAGCAGAAAGATTTTCTTACGAATCGTCATGGTTAGCCATCGCCGCCACGGGTGAGCAAAAAGCGAAGACCGGGCGGACATGCAGTCCGCAACTCATCTAATCCTAAAGCAACGCCCTCTGACTACTCAAGGCCCCCCTTGAGCTTGCAATATGCTAATTTGAGCCGGCATGATCCCCGGTTTTTCAGCCCGGACGTTGCACCGTGACCGATGGTCGTCACCCGGCATGGACCGAGGAAAGCCGCTTCCGCGGTGCCCCCGACGATGTGGTTATCATCCCACTTGTTGTTATCACGCTCGCCACAAACAAGATCCTGCGTTTCGTTCTTTCGATCTTGATGCGGATGCTCGACTACGCCTTCCCTTTAGCAATGCAGATTGTCTGGCTTCCGCTCTTCGCGGCCAAGGTTCTTGGCGATGTCATCGTTACCGTCATAAACGGCGCGTTGCGCTTCCTTCTCCTATCCGAGGCGAAACGTCGACAGTGGAGTAGATCGATTCGCCGGAACTGGTTGTGGTTCCGGCGGAAGATTAGCTATCGGGCGTTCGAACAAGCTGTACATGATGCGTTTGAAGGCGGCATGGCATGGGTGTTCAGAGAATGCCGGCATCTCACGCCGAACACCGCATTGCTCGTGATCCTGTGCGCGGTACTTTGGCTGCCGATCTCTTTCGGGGCTGCAACGGCGATGCACGCGGTATTGTTTTCCAAGGTCACCTCCTGGCCAGCTTGGATGCAACTTTTGCATCCGCTCGCAACCGTCATAGCTAAGAGCAAGCTTTTGGTGCTACCGGTCTACCCGGCAGCCTGGCCGCAGGCCAAGAAACATCCATTCGTTCAGCTCGTATTCAAGGGCTACGAAACCATCAAGTGCGTGTATGTGATCAGAAAGGTCGGCTTTCGCTATCGGCAGGCAGAGATCGCCGGAATCGCGGCGGTTGAGAGGCTCGAGCGCACCGCCGGCCTCACATCGGCGGTGAGGTGGCTGCGCGAGACGCATGTCGCCGAACATTTCGGCGTCGAAAAGCCCACTCAGGAATTGCGTTCGTTCTTCGCGCGATGGTCAATTAAGTTTTCAGCTGAATACTACGAAGCGAAGGAACGGCAAGCGGGTGTCCCATCATCAAACAGCAGCAAGCCGCGAACGCTGAGGTGATCATCAGTCTTAAAACCGCCAACGGCCTCACCGTGCCGCCGTCGCTGCCTGGCTGCGCAACGAGGCGCAATTTGCTGCGATGCATGAGACCGGAAGTGGCCCATCGCGTCGTCTGGCCGCGGTGCGGAATTTGATCGCTACCAGGGTACAACGGACATTGGGCAAGCCTGCACCAATCAAGCTTGATTTCTGAGGACGCGCCCTGGCAATCGCCCACAACTTTCAGCGCACAGGTGGCGTAATGGCTCGTTGTTGGCCGCGGCCGGCATTGCGATCTTCCGACGTAGGCAGCTTCAGGAGAAATCCTGCGTCAGCGTCGTGGCGAACTGCTCCAGCGCCCAGTCGACCTCGTCGCTGGTGATCACCAGCGGCGGGGCGATGCGGATCGTGTGCCCGTGGGTGTCCTTGGCGAGGATGCCCTTGCCCTGGAGCGCCTCGCAGTAGCGGCGCGCGCGGCCGGCCTCGGGATGCAGCTCGACCGCCAGCATCAGGCCGCGCCCGCGTACCTCGCGGACCGTGTTGGCGCGGATGTCCTTCAAGCCTTCCAGAAGGCGCGCGCCCTGCCTGGCGGCGTTCTCGATCATGCCTTCCTCGACCAGCACGCGCATCGCCGCGCGGGCCACCGCGCAGGCCAGCGGGTTGCCGCCGAAGGTCGAGCCATGCTGCCCGGGTCGCAATGTCCCGAGCACTTCGTTGTTCGAGAGCACGGCCGACACGGGATAGAAGCCGCCGGCCAAGGCCTTGCCGAGCAGGGTCACGTCCGCCTCGATTCCCTCGTGCTGTTCGGCGAGCAGCTTGCCGGTGCGGCCGAGTCCGGTCTGGATCTCGTCGAGCACCAGCATGACGTTGTTGGCCGTGCAGAGCTCCCGCACCTTGGTGAAATAGCCGGCCGGTGGAATGATGACACCGGCTTCGCCCTGGATCGGCTCGACCAGAAAGGCGACCGTGTTGGGCGTGATCGCTTGTTCGAGTGCCGCGGCGTCGCCGAACGGGATGATCCTGAAGCCCGGCGCGAACGGTCCAAAGTGTCCGCGGGTTTCAGGGTCCGTTGAGAAGCCGACGATGCCCAGCGTGCGTCCGTGGAAGTTGTCGGCGCAGACGATGATCTCGGCCTGGTCGTCCGGCACGCCTTTCACCTCGTAGCCCCATTTGCGCACCGACTTGATCGCGCTTTCGACCGCCTCGGCGCCGCTGTTCATCGGCAGCACCTTGTGGGAGCCGGTCAGCGCAGCGATCTCCTCGTAGAACGGGGCGAGCTGGTCGTTGTGGAAGGCGCGCGAGGTCAGCGTCAGCCGGTGTGCCTGTTCCACCATCGCCGCCAGAATCTTGGGGTGGCAGTGGCCCTGGCTGACCGCGGAATAGGCCGAGAGGCAATCGAGATAACGGTTGCCGTCGGTATCCCAGACCCAGACACCTTCGCCGCGCGACAGGACGACCCCGATCGGCTCGTAATTATGGGCGCCAAGGCGCGTTTCCGTTGCGAGGTAATCAATGACGGACGAGCTCATCTTTCGTCACTCCATTGCTGCGTGCCGGCGTCAACCGACTGCACCGCGCTCAAATCGGTCCGAGCCCGGCGCGATGCGCGAAGCCGCTGGTTTGCCTCCCTTTGTCAAATGGTTATGCGGATCCACCGAGGCAATCTTCCGTTAGCCTCCGCTACTGTGCATGGGGTTGTTTTCAACATTTTTGTTTCGAGGCCTCAGCCGATCGCGCAGGGCACGCTCAAAAAGCCGCGGAACCGCACCCGTCCGCCGCGCACCGGCCGGCCGTTCACGGCGTAGTTCGGGAAGCGCGCCAGGAAGCGCGAGATCGCGATGGCGACTTCGAGCCGCGCCAGCGCCATGCCGGCGCATTGATGCGCGCCGGTGGCGAAGGCGAGGTGCCGGTTCGGCGTCCGCGCGATGTCGAAGCTTTCAGGGTCGGGAAACTGCGCGGGGTCGCGGTTGGCCGCCCCGATGCACAGCGTCACCGACGTGCCGGCATCGAGCATGACGCCGCCGAGCTCGACCCGTTCGGTGGTCATGCGGTTGCCGAGCTGGTTGGAACTCTCGTAGCGCAGCATCTCCTCCACCGCCGTCTTGATCATGTCGGGGTGGTCGATCAGCCGCTGCTTCTGATCGGGATGACGGTCGAGCGCGACGAGGCCGTTGCCGATCAGGTTGGTGGTGGTCTCGTGCCCGGCATTGAGCAGGAAGATGCAGTTGTGCAGCAGTTCCTTCTCGGTCAGCCGCTCGCCGTTCTCCTCGCCGTTACCTTCTCCCTGGATCAGGCGCGTCAGCACGTCGCGCTCGGGATTGCCGGGCTTGCCGCGCCGGCGCGCGACCAGCGTTTCGAGATAGGAGAGAAAGTCCTTCACCGCCTTGTTGCCGCGCGCGGCCGCTTCAGGCGACACCACCGGTTCGAGGGCACCGAGGATCGCCAGCGACCAGTCGCGCAGCGGCGTGCGCTCGTCATGGGGAACGTCGAGCAGATTGCCGATCACCTCGATCGGGATCGAGGCGGCGAAGTCCTCGATCAGCTCGCAGCTGCCTTTGGCAGCGATGGCGTCGAGCAGGCCGTCGACCAGCTTGATGAGATCGGCCTCCATCCCTGCAATCGCCCGCGGCGACAGTGCCCCCATGATCAGGCGGCGTACGCGGGTGTGTGCCGGCGGATCGTTGAAGACCAGGCTCGTGGTGTGGTGCTCGTAGAGCGGGGTGTTGCCGTATTTCGGCGCGAACTCGCGCTTCTTGTCGGAGCTGAACGACTTGGTGTTCTTGTAGGTGGTGACGAGGTCGTCATAGCGGGTCAGGAACACGGTGCCGTTCGGCAGGCGCTTGACCGGCTCGTTCTCCCGCAGTGCACGATAGGTCGGGTAGGGGTTGTCGTAGAACTCCGGCGTCAGCTTCTCGAGGTCGAAGCTTGCCGCCAGCTCCTTCGCATCTGCGTTCATCCCGTTATACTCGCCGGTTAGGGCCGATATGCCGTTTTTGTTGTTCTGGTCGACGCGAGCATGCGTCTACAGTCTTCGCACCTTGCTAGCCGACCGGACAGGAAAATGCACGCACGCACGGATGCTGCCGACACGGCTCCTTCATGGCCGGACGATATTTTCGCGACCTTGCAACGCTTCGACGTCCGGCAGGTGCCTTACGTGCCCGATGCCGGCCATTCGAAGCTGATCCAGCGCGTGCTGGGGTCCTCCACGATGCGCGGCATTCCCTTGACGACGGAGGAGGAGGGCGTGGCGCTTCTCGCGGGCGCCTGGACGGGCGGCCAGCGCGGCGTCCTGCTGATGCAGTCGAGCGGGGTCGGCAATTGCATCAACATGCTGTCGCTGATCCCGATCCTGCGCTTTCCGTTCCTCACGCTGGTGACCATGCGTGGCGAGTGGGGCGAGTTCAATCCGTGGCAGGTGCCGATGGGATCGACCACGCAGGGCGTGTTCGAGCTCTCCGGCGTCAAGGTGCTGCGCGCCTCCAGTGCGGCCGAGGTGCCGGCGGTGATGGAGGCAGCCGCAGCGCAGGCCTATAACGCGCTCACGCCCACCGCCGTCCTGTTGTCGCAGCGCCTGATCGGCGCCAAGGTCTTCACCAAATGAGCAAGGCCAATCTCCTCGACCGCCGCCAGGTGGTCTCGACGCTGCTTGCGGACCGCAAGGACGTGGTTGCGATCGGCGGCCTCGGGGCCTCCACCAACGACATCTGCGCGGCCGGCGACCACGCCCGCAACTTCTATCTCTGGGGCGGCATGGGCGGCGCCGCGATGATCGGGCTTGGGCTGGCTTTGGCGCAGCCAAAACTGCCGGTGCTGGTCATCACCGGCGACGGCGAGATGCTGATGGGCATGGGCAGCCTTGCCACCATCGGGCTCCAGAAGCCGTCCAACCTCTCGATCGTCGTGCTCGACAACGAGGCTTATGGCGAGACCGGCGGCCAGACCAGCCACACCTCGGCGGCCGCCGACCTCGTCGGCGTCGCCCGGGCCTGCGGCATCGGGGACGCGCGCGCGATCTCGACCATGGCCGAGGTCGAGGCCTTTGCCAAAGCCGTCCACGACGTCTCGGCGGGCCCGCGATTTGCCAATGTGAAGATCGACAGCGCCAGCCTTGAGCGGATCTTGCCGAGCCGGGACGGGACCTACATCGTCAACCGGATCCGCGGCGATCTCGGCTTCCAGCCGATCTAGGTCCATTCCCCGCGGCGAACCTCGTCTGCACGTGCGCCGTGCAGGCGGGGCAATTTCCACTGAAATTACAACGCTTCAAGGTTGCGATGCAGCATAATGCTTGACTTTTGCGTGGGTGAGTGCTTACTCACTATCCTATGAGCTCACTGCGAATGACGAGCGACCTGAGGCGTCAATTGATCCTCGGCGCCGCAAAGCGCTGCTTTGCCCGACACGGCTATACCGGCACCACGACCAAGAGCGTGGCGGCCGCCGCTGCCATTTCCGAAGCCCTGCTGTTCAAGCATTTCCCCTCCAAGGCGGCGCTCTACGCTGAAATCCTCAGCGATGAATGCGAAGCCGATCCCGCGCTGACGGATCTTCTGGAGCGGGAGCCATCCACCGCCACCATGGTCGAGCTGATCCGCGGCATGGTCCAGCACTTCCTCCGCATCGCCGATGGTCCGGACCTGGAAGAGGCCCAGCGCCTGCGACTGATGGCCACGAGTCATTTGGATGATGGCGAATTCGCGCGTTTGCTATATGCCAAGATCGAGAAGCTGATCGGGGCGGTCTTCGTCGCCTCGCTCGAGCGTGCGGTTGCCGCCGGGGACGCGCGGCCCTGCACTGGCGATCCGCTCAACCTGTTCTGGTTCGCGCATCATTCGTTGATGACGGCGGCACTGACCAGGCTGCCGGCCACGCCCTGTCTCGCTTACGGCAAGGCGAACGATCTGGAGCGCCAGCTCTGTGAGTTTCTCCTGAGAGGTATCGGACTTAACGACGCCGCAATTGCTTCGCATTTGGGCCGCGATCAGGCCGCGGATGCGGGCAAGACGGCGATTGCAGAAAGCGCATGACATGAACATCGTAACCGAACACAAGATTTCGGGCGAACCGATCGACAAGGCTCCCAAGCGTCCGGTCCGGCCGGTGCTCTGGTTCGTCATTATCGGCACGCTGCTCGGCGCGCTCGTTGGCGGCCTCGTCTGGTTCAATTACTTCCGCGGCCAGATGATCAAGCAGTTCTTCGCCAACAACAAGCCGCCGCCGACCATGGTCAGTGCGGCCGAGGCGAAGTCCGAGGTGGTGCCTAACCTGCTGACTGCGGTCGGCGGGCTTGCCGCCGTGCATCAGGTCGACGTCAGCGCCGACGTCAACGGCCGCGTCACCGAGATCAAGTTCGAGCCGGGTTCGCATGTCGAAGCCGGCATGCCGCTGGTGCAGCTGTTCGACGCGCCTGATCAGGGCGACCTCGCCAACTACAAGGCGCAGGCGACCGTCGCGCAGCTCTCGCTCGATCGTGCCAAGCAGCTCGCCTCGCGCCAGTTCGGCCCGCAGGCGACCGTCGATACCGCGCAGGCCGCCTACGACCAGGCGATGGCCGGCATCGCCAAGACCGAGGCATTGATCTCGCAGAAGCTGGTGCGCGCGCCATTCTCGGGCGATCTCGGCATGCGCAAGGTCGAGGTCGGCCAGTATCTGACGGCCGGCACGGCGATCGTGTCGCTGACCGATCTGTCGGAGCTGTGGGCCAACTTCACGGTGACGGAAAAGGACTCGGGCAACCTCAAGGTCGGCCAGCCGGTCCGGCTGAAGGTTGACGCCTATCCGGGCCGCACCTTCGACGCCAAGATCACCACGATCGAGCCGCAGATCGCGACCGACACCCGCAACATCCGCGTGCAGGCGACCGTCGCCAATCCGGACAAGATCCTGAAGCCCGGCATGTTCGTGACCACCACGGTGGTGCTGCCGGACAAGCCGGCGGTGATCACCGTGCCGGAAACGGCGGTCGATTACACGCTGTACGGCGACTCGGTGTTCGTGATCACCGAGAAGAAGGAAGAGGATGGCAAGACCAGCCTCTCCGCGGTGCGCACTTTCGTGCAGACCGGTAGCCGGGTCGAAGGCCGCGTCGAAATCATCAAGGGTGTGAAGCCGGGCGACAAGGTCGTCGCCGTTGGCCAGCTCAAGCTGCAATCGGGCGCGCCGGTGTCGATTTCGACCGATCCGGCCCCGCAGATCCCGGCGCAGCCGCCGCGCTACTGACCCCTTGCCACCCTTAAGTGATCCGGCTCGGCCGGATCACTTTTCTAAAGAAAAAGAAATCGAGATCGCCGCGATGGCCTTTACCGATATTTTCATCAAGCGTCCGGTTCTGTCGGTCGTCGTCAGTCTGCTGATCCTGCTGATCGGCCTGCGCGCGGCGATGGTGCTGCCGATCCGGCAATATCCGAAGCTGTCGAACACGGTCATCAACATCACGACCGTCTATCCCGGCGCGTCCGCGGACCTGATCCAGGGCTTCATCACCACGCCGATCGAGCAGGCGGTCGCCTCGGCCGAAGGCGTTGACTACATCACCTCGTCCTCCGTGCTCGGCACCTCGACGATCCAGGTCTACATCAAGCTGAACTTCGATCCGAACCAGGCGCTCACCGAGGTGCTGGCCAAGACGAACTCTGTCAAATACCTGATCCCGAAGGAGTCGAACGACCCGATCGTCACCAAGACCACGGGCCAGACCACGGCCGTGATGTATCTCGGCTTCTCCTCCGAGGAGCTGTCGGGCTCGGCGATCTCCGACTATCTGACGCGCGTGGTGCAGCCGGTGTTGTCGACCGTCGACGGCGTGGCCTCGGCCGACATTCTCGGCGGCCAGACCTTTGCGATGCGGCTGTGGCTCGATCCCGTGAAGATGGCCGGCCGCAACGTGTCGCCCGCGGATGTTGCCGCCGCGATCGCCGCCAACAACTTCCAGTCCGCGGCGGGTCAGACCAAGGGCTATCTGATCGTCTCGAACATTTCCACGAACACCGGCCTGACCGACGTCAATCAGTTCAGGAAGATGATCGTCAAGGCCAAGGACGGCGGCTTCGTGCGGATGGAGGACATCGCCACCGTCGAGCTTGCAGCCCAGAGCACGGACGCGAGCGTCGCCTTCAACGGCGAGCATGCGATCTTCATCGGTGTGCAGGCGACGCCGCAAGGCAATCCGCTGACGCTGGTCAAGGGCGTGCGCGCGCTGTTCCCCGAACTGGAACGCAATCTGCCGCCGTCGATGAAGATGAAGGTCGCCTACGACTCGACCAAGTTCATCCAGTCCTCGATCGACGAGGTGGAGAAGACGCTGGGCGAAGCCGTGATCATCGTGATCGTGGTGATCTTCCTGTTCCTGGCCTCGCTCCGCTCGGTCATCATTCCCGTCGTCACCATTCCGCTGTCGATGATCGGCGTCTGCACGCTGATGCTGGCTTTCGGCTTCAGCTTCAACCTCTTGACGCTGCTCGCGATGGTGCTTGCGATCGGCCTCGTGGTCGACGACGCCATCGTGGTGGTGGAGAACATCCATCGCCATCTGGAGGAAGGGAAGACGCCGGTCCAGGCATCGCTGCAAGGCGCGCGTGAAATCGTCGGTCCCGTTGTCTCGATGACGATCACGCTCGCGGCCGTGTACGCGCCGATCGGCTTCCTCGGCGGTCTCACCGGTTCGCTGTTCCGCGAATTCGCCTTCACGCTCGCAGGCTCGGTGATCGTGTCAGGCGTGATCGCGCTGACGCTGTCGCCGATGATGTGCTCGGTGTTGCTCAAGAACACCGAAGAGGGCCGCTTCGCCAAGGCCGTCAACAAGGTGTTCGGCGCCCTGACGCGCTGGTATGGCCGCAGGCTCGATCGCTCGCTCGACTACAAGGCCATCACCGGCCTGTTCGCGGTGACGATCCTCGGGCTGGTCGGCTTCCTCTACATGCACACGTCGAAGGAACTGGCACCGGAGGAAGACCAGGGCATCGTGTTCGCGGTGACCAAGGCGCCGAAATACGCCAATATCGACTATGTCGATTTCTACGGCGAAAAGCTCGACGAGAAATTCCAGAAGTTCCCGGAGACCGATCTGCGCTTCGTGCTGAACGGCATCAACGGTCCGCAGGGCGGCATCGCCGGCATGCTGCTGAAGCCGTGGGAGGAGCGCAAGCGTTCGTCGATCCAGTTGAAGTCCTTGGTGCAGGCCGAGCTCTCCAAGATCGAGGGCGTGCAGGCTTTCGCCTTCAACCTGCCGCCGCTGCCCGGCGGACCCGGCGGCCTGCCGGTGCAGATGGTGATCAACTCCACCGCCGGATTCCAGACGGTCTATGAGCAGATGGAGAAGCTGAAGGACGCCGCGCGCAAGAGCGGCATGTTCATCGTCTCCGACAGCGACCTCGCCTATAACCAGCCGAACGTGCAGGTCACGATCGACCGTACCAAGGCCCAGGACCTTGGCATCAACATGCAGAACCTCGGCAGCACGCTCGCGGTGCTGCTTGGCGGCAATTACGTCAACCGCTTCAATCTCGAGGGGCGCTCCTACCAGGTGATTCCGCAGGTGCCCCGGGGCAATCGGCTGTCGCCGGAATCGCTCGGCGGCTACTATGTGACGACCAATACCGGCCAGCAGCTTCCGCTGTCGACCGTGGTCTCGATCAGGACCAAGACCGACCCGAACTCGCTGACCCACTACAACCAGCTCAATTCGGCGACGTTCTCGGCCGTGCCGATGCCTGGCGTGACTGTTGGTGCTGCGGTCGACTTCCTCGAAGGCGAGGCCAAGAAGCTGCCCCAGGGTTTCAGCCACGACTATCTCGCGGACTCCAGGCAGTATGTGCAGGAAGGCAACCAGCTCGCGATCACCTTCGGCTTCGCGCTGATCATCATCTTCCTGGTGCTGGCGGCCCAGTTCGAGAGCTTGCGTGACCCGCTGGTGATCATGATCTCGGTGCCGATGGCGATCGTCGGCGCGTTGATCCCGCTGTTCTTCGGCATGGCGACCATGAACATCTACACCCAGGTCGGTCTGCTCACCCTGGTCGGCCTGATCACCAAGCACGGCATCCTGATGGTGGAGTTCGCCAACGAGCTCCAGGTCAACGAGCGGCTCGATCGCCGCTCTGCCATCGAGATGTCGGCCCGCATCCGCCTGCGGCCGATCCTGATGACCACGGCCGCGATGGTGACGGGCCTGATCCCGCTCCTGACCGCGACCGGCGCGGGCGCCGCCAGCCGCTTCTCGATCGGTCTGGTCGTCGTTGCCGGCATGTCGATCGGCACGCTGTTCACGCTGTTCGTGTTGCCCGCCGTCTACGTGGTGCTGGCGACCGACCATCGCGCGGCGGCCGATTCCGAGCGGAACAAGCAGGTCAACGAGCTCGACCTCGGTGCCAAGGCGCTGCGGCCGACCTGAGGCCGGAAGCAACGAAGCAAAGGGCGGCAGCGGCCAATCCGCTGCCGCCCTTTTTTGTTGTGCCCGGCGACGCTGATGCGGCGGCCACCGCGGCCGTCGGGCGGGCCCTTTGCCGCGCTCGCGAGAGACAACGTCTCGTCTTCTTGCTAGATTCCGCCAGATGAGCCTCTCCCTGCATCCCGACGCCCCGCAAGCCAGGACGTTGCCGAGCGCGGCCCCGGATGGGGCCGTGGCCGGCGAGGCGGTGGGGCGGGGGATCAGGACCCGGCTGTTCACCAAATACGTCGCGCTGTTCGTGGCCGTCGTCGCCGTTGCGCTGCTCGCCAACGGGCTGTTCGAAGTCTTCTTCTATTATCGTGAGCACAAGGCCTCGCTGATCCGGGTCCAGCATGAGCAGGCCGAGGCGGCGGCCGCCAAGATCGGCCAGTTCGTCAAGGAGATCGAGAGCCAGCTCGGCTGGACCACGCAGCTGCCGTGGTCGGCGGGCTCGATCGAGCAGCGCCGGTTCGACGCGCTGCGGCTGCTGCGTCAGGTGCCAGGGATCACCGAGCTCGCCCAGGTGGATTCGAGCGGCAAGGAGCGGTTGCGGGTCTCGCGGTTGGCGATGGACGCGATCGACAGTGGGATCGACCTGTCGGGGGATCCAAAGTTCACCGAGGCGGTCGCGCACAAGGTCTATTACGGGCCGGTCTATTTCCGCAGGGACTCCGAGCCCTACATGACGCTGGCGCTGGCCGGCGCGCGCAAGGAAGCCGGCGTCAGCATCGCCGAGGTCAATCTGAAGCTGATCTGGGACGTCGTCTCCCAGATCAAGGTCGGCGAGCACGGGAACGCCTACGTGGTCGGGCCGGAGGGGCGCCTGATCGCGCATCCCGATATCAGCCTGGTCCTGCGCAACACCGACATGTCCGGGCTCGCGCAGGTGCGCGCCGCGCAATCCGGAGGCGGCACCATGTCCGATCCGCTTCCTGAAGCGCGCAACATCCAGGGGCGGAAGGTGCTGACCGCATCGGCCCCGATCGAGCCGCTGCACTGGACCATGTTCGTGGAGCTGCCGGTCGAGGAGGCCTATGCCGCGCTCTATGCCTCGTTGCAGCGGCTTGCGATCGTGCTGCTCGCGGCGTCGATCTTCGCGGTGCTTGCGGGGATATTCCTCGCGCGCCGCATGGTGGGACCGATCCAGGCGCTGCGCAGCGGCGCCGAGCGGATCGGGGGTGGCGACTTCTCCCAGCGCATCGCGATCCGGACCGGCGACGAACTCGAAGGGCTCGCCGACCAGTTCAACGAGATGGGCGCGCGCTTGCAGGAATCCTATGCCGACCTTGAAAACAAGGTCGAGCAGCGGACCGCGGAATTGAGCGAGTCGTTGCAGCAGCAGACGGCGACCGCCGATGTGCTGAAAGTCATCAGCCGTTCGGCGTTCGACCTGCAAACCGTGTTGAACACCCTTGTGGGCTCGGCGGCGCGCTTGTGTGACGCGGACGAAGGCACGATCTTTCGGCCTAGCGACGGCGTCTTCTATTTGGCGGCAAGCTGCGGGCTTGACGCGGAGCAGGAAAACAAGCTTCGGACATTCGCTTCCGTACCCGAGCGGGGAAGTGTGGTCGGGCGTACGCTGCTCGACGCCAAAACGGTTCATGTCCCGGATGTGCAGGCCGACCCGGAATATGCGCCTTCGTCCGCTCGAAGGCGTTCAAACGTGCGTACGATGCTCGGTGTGCCTCTGCTGCGAGAGGGGACGCCAATCGGCGTGTTTGTCTTGACGCGGCATATGGTGCGGCCGTTCAGCGACAAGCAAATCGAACTCGCCACCACATTTGCAGATCAGGCCCTCATCGCGATCGAGAATGTCCGATTGTTCGAGGAGGTCCAGGAACGCACCAGAGAGCTGTCGCGATCGCTCGATGATCTGCGCGCCGCGCAGGACCGACTGATCCAGACCGAGAAGCTCGCCTCCCTCGGCCAGCTCACCGCCGGCATCGCCCACGAGATCAAGAACCCGCTCAACTTCGTCAACAATTTCTCGTCGGTTTCGACCGAGCTGATCGACGAGCTCAACGAGGTGCTCGAAGCGGCAAAGCTCGACGGCAAGACCAAGGCGGAAGTTGACGAGCTGACCGCCATGCTCAGGGGCAATCTCGAGAAGGTGGTGCAGCACGGCAAGCGCGCCGATTCCATCGTCAGGAACATGCTGGTGCACTCGCGCCAGGGTTCCGGCGAACATCGCCCCGTCGATATCAATGCGGTCATGGAGGAGAGCCTCAATCTCGCCTATCACGGCGCGCGCGCCGAAAGGCCCGCCTTCAACGTCACGCTCCAGCGCGCGTTCGACCCCGCCGCCGGCCTGGTCGACATCTATCCGCAGGAGATCACGCGCGTCTTCCTCAACCTGATCTCGAACGGCTTCTATGCCGCGGCCAAGCGCAAGGAGAGCGTAGCGGACAGTTTTGAGCCGATCCTGAGCGCCGCAACCAGGAGCCTCGGCGACACGGTCGAGATCCGGATCCGCGACAATGGCACCGGGATTCCGCCCGAGGTGAAAGAGAAATTATTCAATCCGTTCTTCACGACCAAGCCGGCCGGTGAGGGCACCGGGCTCGGCCTGTCCATGAGCCATGACATCGTCGTGAAGCAGCACGGCGGCACGATCGACGTGAAGACCGAGCCCGGTATATTCACCGAATTCATCATCACGCTGCCGCGCACGATGGCAGCGGGCGACACTGCCGGAGGCAAGACTTGAACGTTTATATCCTGGTCGTCGATGACGAGCCCGACGTCGAGCCGCTGTTCAGGCAGCACTTCCGGCGCGACCTGCGCGCCGGCCGCTTCCAGATGGAATTTGCTCCCTCTGCGGCCGATGCGCTGAGGCGTGCCGCCGAAGTTCGCGATCCTTCGCTGATCCTGATTCTGTCGGACGTCAACATGCCCGGCATGAGCGGGCTCGACATGCTGCCGAAGGTGCGCGCCGACTATCCGCACGTTCCCGTCATCATGATCACCGCCTATGGCGACGCCGAGACGCGCAGAAAGGCGATCGAGCGAGGCGCCCACGCGCTCCTGACCAAGCCGATCGACTTTGCGCTGCTGCGCCAGGAGATCGACACGAGGCTCGAGCAAGCCGCATGACTGCCACCATCCTCTTCGTCGACGACGAGCCGGATCTCGAGGCGCTGATCCTGCAAAAGTTTCGCAGGCAGATTCGCGATGGGCTGCTCACCCTCATGTTCGCCCGCGACGGCCTCGAGGCGCTGCAGGCACTTGAGCAGAATCCGCATGTCGACATGGTGGTCTCCGATATCAACATGCCGCGGATGGACGGGCTGTCGCTGCTGGCGAAGCTCCAGGAGGCCGAGGACAAGAAGTCGACCATCATCGTCTCCGCCTATGGCGACATGAGCAACATCCGCATCGCCATGAACCGCGGCGCGTTCGACTTCCTGACCAAGCCGATCGACTTCGCCGATCTGGAGGCCACGATCCAGAAGACCATCGGTCACGTGGAGATGCTGCGCGAGGTGCGGCGGCGCCAGATGGAAGCCGAGCGCGCCCATGCCTCACTGTCGCGCTTCTTCTCGCCGGAGATCGCAAGGCGCCTGGCAGCGGATGTCGAAGGCAGCATGGAGGTGCAGTGGCGCGATGTCGCCACCCTCTTCACCGACATCACCGGCTTCACGTCGCTGGTCGAGAGCGCGGCCCCGCAGACGCTCGGCGAGCTCCTCAACGAGTATGTCGGCGGCATGACCGAGATCGTCTTCGCGCATGAGGGGACGGTCGCCAAAATCATCGGCGATGCGATTCAGGTGCTGTTCAACGCGCCTGGCGACCAGCTGGACTATGCGACGCGCGCGGTCGCCTGTGCGCATGATCTCGATGCCTGGGCGGAGGATTTCTCCGCGCGCTGGAAGGCGAGAGGCGTCAATTTCGGGGCGACCCGCATCGGCGCCCATGCGGGCCCGGCGCTGGTCGGCAATTTCGGCGGCAATCGTTTCTTCGATTACACCGCCTATGGCGACTCCATCAATATCGCGGCGCGTCTGGAGGCTGCGAACAAGCATCTGGGAACACGCATCTGCGTCAGTGCCAGCATCGCCGAGGGGGCCGCAAATTTCCATGGCCGTCCCGTCGGTGACCTGATGCTGCGCGGACGCAGCGAACCCCTGCGTGCGTTCGAACCGCTGGCAACGGCGAAATTCGAGTCGGCGGCGACAACGCGGTACTCCGAAGCCTTCGCCAAGATGGAGGCCGGCGACGCAGCCGCCATGCCGGCTTTTGCCGCGCTGGTCGGGATGCACGCCGACGATGCGCTGGCCGGTTTTCACCTGAGGCGCCTGCTCAACGGCGCCAAGGGCATTCGCATGCAACTGGAATAGGAGTTCGTCATGACGCGTGAGTTCTCTGCGGGCAATTATCGTTTCATTCCATCCGTGTTCCAGTATTCGGCCGGCGCGGCCGCGGATGACGGCTATGAGATCGAGCGCGTCCGGCTCGATCGCCTGGTGCCGCTTGCCGAGGGCTTTGCGCTCGCGGCGAAATTCATCCAGGAAGCCGGACGTCCGCTGACGGCGTTCTGCGCCTGCGAGTTGCGCTCACCGGCCGCCTTCAGCGAGGAGGGCTTTCGTGCGTTCAACCTGCACTATGTGAAGACGCTATCCGAATGGGGCATCTTCGACGGCACCACCAATCCGGTGGCGCGCAGCAATGTCTGTCCCGAGATCGATCCGCCGACCGAGCCATCGTTTTACGCGTTCTCCTTCACGCGCCCGACGCGGTCGAAGGCGCCGAGCTTCGTGATCGCTGGCGGTGCCGAAGCACGCGAGGGCAGCGGAACTTATGTCGAGCGCACGGTGCGCTACCGCGACCTTAGCCCGGAGGGGCTGCGCGAGAAGGTACGGTTCACCACCACCTCGCAGATGGAAAACCGGATGGCGGCCTTCGGCTTCGGCTGGAAGGACACCACCGGCGTGCAGGCCTATTCCGTGCATGACTTCCACCACGCGCTGGTCGACGAACTGGTCCGCCGCGGCGCGCTGCGCTCCGGCCTGACCTGGCATTATGCCCGCCCGCCGGTGGTCGATCTCGAATACGAGATGGATTGCCGCCGCGTGATGCGCGAGGCAGTGATCTAGCGCTGGCGGTTGATCTTTACCTCTCCCCGTCGGGGAGAGGAGCTAGCTTTATCGCTGCCTTGGATCGAGCGCGTCGCGCAGGCCGTCGCCCAGCAGGTTCAGCGACAGCACCACGAGGAAGATCGCAAGCCCCGGCCAGATCGCCATCCAGGGCGCCTGGGTCAGGAAGCGCTGCGCCGCGTTGAGCATGCTGCCCCAGGACGGTGCCGGCGGCTGCTGACCAAGGCCAAGGAACGAGAGCGCCGCCTCGGCGATGATGGCGGCGGCGATCGACAGCGTCGCCTGCACCAGCAGCGCCGGCAGGATGTTGGGCAGGATGTGCGAGAACGCGATCCGCCAGCCGGGGTTGCCGAGCGCGCGCGCGGCCTCGACATAATCCTCGGCCTTGACGCTCAGCACCTGGCCGCGGGTCAGGCGGATGAAGATCGGGGTCGCCGAGATGCCGATCGCGATCATCGCATTGCCAAGGCTCGGACCGAGAAACGCGGCCAGCGCGATCGCCAGGATCAGGAACGGGCAGGCCAGCATCGCGTCCGTGATCCGGCTGATCAGCGCATCGACAAATCCGCCGCGATAGCCGGCAAGCAGGCCGAGCGGCACGCCGACGCCGAGCGCGATCGCGACCGAGATCAGGCCCGCGAGCAGGGAGGCGCGCGCGCCGTAGACGACGCGGCTGAGGATGTCGCGGCCGAGCTCGTCGGTGCCGAACCAGTGCACCGCGGTCGGCGGCTTGCGTACCAGGCTCCAGCTCGTCGCGATGGGATCGTAGGGGACGATGAGAGGAGCAAGCGCCGCAAGCAGGATGAACGCCGTGATCACGACGAGTCCGAATACGGCGGCCTTGCGCTTGAACAACCGCCGCCGTGCGCGGCGCGCCGGGCCGTCTAGTTCGGACGCGTGCGCGGCGGAGGGGGCGGCGGGCAATGCGGCATCGGTCATGGCGCTAGCCCCGCAGCCGCGGATTGACGAGAATATAGGCGACGTCGGCAACGAGGTTGAGGGTGATGTAGACCGTGGCCGTCACCAGCACGACGCCCTGCACGACCGCGTAGTCGCGGTTGAAGACGGCGTCCACGATCAGCTTGCCGAAGCCGGGAATGGAGAAGATCTGCTCCGTCAGCACGGCACCCGACAACAGTGTGCCGAGCTCGAGCGCGCCGAGCGTGATGATCGGCGTCAGCGCATTGCGCATCGCATGCTTGAGGATGACGGAGCGCTCCGACAATCCCTTCGCACGCGCCGTGCGGACATAGTCGCTTTCCAGCACCTGGAGCATGGCACTGCGGGTGTGCCGCATCAGGATCGCGGAAATCGCGTTGCCGAGCACGAAGGCGGGCATGATGGTGGCGGCTAGGCTCGCGCGCCAGTCCTCGGTCAGCGGCACGTAGCCCGAGGCCGGCAGCCAGCCGAGCTTGATCGAGAACAGGAAGATCAGCAGGATCCCGAGCCAGAAATTCGGCGTCGAGATGCCCCACAGCGCAAACAAATTCGCGCCATAGTCCCAGGCCGTGCCCTTCTTCACTGCGGAGACGATGCCGGCGGGAATGCCGATCAAGAACGCGATCAGGATCGCCATCGAGCCGAGCTGGAGCGTCACCGGCAGCTTCTGCGCGATCAGCTCGCGCACCGGCATCTTGTTGCGCAAGGACTCGCCGAAATTGCCGGTGAGGACTCCCTTGAGCCAGTAGACATATTGCACGGGGATCGGCCGATCGAGCTTGTACTGCTGCCGGATCTGCTCGATCGCGGCGGGATCGCGTTCCTCGCCGGCCATCACCAGCGCCGGATCGCCGGGCAGCAATTGCTGGAGCGAAAAGATCAGCACCGACACGAAGAACAGTGTCGGCACGATCTGCGCGATGCGGTGGGCGAGGAAGTTCAGCATGGCCCCACGCGTTTCCCGGGTGATGTCGCGATCACTTGAACTTCAACCCGACCACGCGCACGAGGCCATCAGGCATCTGCCGGTAGCCCTCGAGCTTCTTCGTATGCGCGATCAGGAGCGTGCGATGATAGATGTAGATGATCGGCAGGTCGTCGAGCAGGATCTTGGTCAATTTGGCGTAGATCGCCTTGCGCTCCTCGACATTCGATGTGGCCCGTCCCTCTTCCATCAGCTTGTCGGCCTCGGGGTTCGAGTACACGCCGTCGTTCTGCGGCGCCTTGCTGCGCATGAAGATGTAGGAATTGCCGTCCGGGTCGATGCGTCCGCTCCAGTTGATCTGGAACACCTGGAACTCGCCGGCCTGCGCCTGCTTGAAGGTGGTCGCGAATTCGACGACGCGGACCTTGATGTCGAAGCCTGCCTCGGCGGCCATGGACTGCACGACCTGGGCGACGGCCTCGTACTCGGTGCCCTTTGGTACCATGTAGTCGACGGTGACGGGCAGGCTGACACCGGCTTCCTTCAACAGCGCCTTGGCCTTGGCGATGTCGCGACCCGGAATGGGGAAAGCCTTCTGATAGTATGGATGCGTCGGGCTGACCCATTGATTGCCCGGCGTGAACTCGCCGTTGAATACGACCTGGTTGATGGCCTCGCGATCGATCGACAGGCTGAGTGCCTGGCGCACCTTCGCCGATTGGCTGAGTGGCCCCTTGGTCTTGTCGTTTCCGATGTTGATGGTCAGGCCCTGATAGCCGAGCTCGGGAGCCGTCGACAGCACCAGCTTGGGATCGGCGCGGACGTCCTTGATGTCGGTGGCGAGCACGCGCTCGATCAGATCGAGCCCGCCGGACTTGAGGTTGGCAAGGCGCACTGTGGCATCGACGATCGGCAGGAATACGACGCGATCGATATGGATGTTGTCCTTGTTCCAGTAGTCGGCGAACTTCTCGAACACCATGCGATCCTGCTGCACGCGCTCGACGAACTTGTAGGGACCTGCGCAGACCGGATGCAGGCCGAACTTGTCACCGGCCTCCTTCGCCGCCTTGGGCGAGACCATCATGCCGGAGCGGTCGGTGAGCTGGGCGATCAGGGGCGAGTACGGCGTCTTGAGCACCAGCTTGATGGTCAGGGGATCGACGACCTCGACATGGTCGACGCTGGCGAGCTCGGACTTCCGGAACGAGGCCGGCAGCGTCATGTGACGTTCGATCGAGAATTTTGCCGCTTCCGCGTCCAGCGGCTCGCCATCGTGGAATTTGACGCCTGGCCGGAGCTTGATCGTCATCTCCTTGCCGTCGGCCGACGTCTCGTGAGACAGCGCGAGCTGCGGCACGATGTTGAGCTTCTCGTCGATGTCGAACAGCTTGTCGCAGAACGCGGAGAATACGATGCGGCCGACATAGGTGCGGCCGATGCTGGGATCGAGGATGTCGGGGTCTTCGGCGATCCCGATGCGAAGC
Organism: Bradyrhizobium diazoefficiens USDA 110; assembly: GCF_000011365.1. Classification (GTDB taxonomy): domain Bacteria; phylum Pseudomonadota; class Alphaproteobacteria; order Rhizobiales; family Xanthobacteraceae; genus Bradyrhizobium; species Bradyrhizobium diazoefficiens. The sequence goes on from NC_004463.1 coordinate 3,158,799, forward strand.
GTGGTCTGAGCCTGGGCCGTGCCCACGAGCGACGTCAGCAAGGCCGACGCCAGGATTGTCAAACGCATAAAGCTCATCGCTCTCGACCTCTGTTTCACGGCTATGCGGGGTCCGTCCCCAATGAACTAACCCCGCCGCCGCGTGCTGCTTCCGGACCGCCGCTGAAGGCGGCAACCAATTTTTCAAGAACCGGCGAGAAGCCGCCATCCATGGGGACGATGGCCGCGGAGGACGGCAGTTCCGACGTTCGGTGGCAAGCTGTTGCATGTCCGATGCCATCCGAGACAAGCTGAGGCATTTCGCTGCGGCAGCGGTCCACGACATAGGGACAGCGGGTGTGGAAGCGGCATCCCGGCGGCGGATTCAGCGCGCTGGGGATCTCCCCCTGGAGCACAATCCGGCTGCTCTTTGCCCGCGGTTTAGGCACGGGAATCGCGGACAGCAGCGCGCGACTATAGGGGTGCCGGGGCGCGGCAAACAGCGCATCCGCCTCCGCGGTCTCGACGATCTGGCCGAGATTCATCACCGCGACGTGGTCGGCGATGTGCTTGACCACGGCGAGGTCATGCGAGACGAAAATGTAGGCAAGGCCGAGCCGGTCCTGGAGCTCGCGCAGGAGGTTGAGGATCTGCGAGCGGATCGAGACGTCGAGCGCTGAGACCGGCTCGTCGCAGATGATCAATTTTGGTTCGACCGCGAGCGCACGGGCAATGGCGATGCGCTGGCGCTGGCCGCCGGAGAATTCGTGCGGATAGCGTCGCTCGAGCCGCGGCTCCAGCCCGACCAGCCGCAGGATTTCCGCGACCCGTTCGCGTCGCCGTGCGGGTGGGACGAGATCGTGCAGCGCCAGCGGCTCGGTCAGGATCTGGCCGACCGTCATGCGCGGATTGAGCGAGGCGTAGGGATCCTGGAAGATGATCTGCGCTTCGCGGCGGAACGCGCGGAGCGCTCCGGCGTCGAGCGAGAGCAGGTCGCGGCCACCGAAACGGATCGTGCCCGCATCCGGCTCGATCAGCCGCAGCACCAGACGGCTGACGGTGGATTTGCCGCAACCGGATTCGCCGACCAGGGCCAGCGTCTTGCCGGCCTCGAGCGAGAAGCTGACGCCATCGACCGCCTTGACATGCGCGAGCGCCCGGCCGAACAGCGAGCGCTCGGCGACGAAATGCTTGACCAGACCTTCGACCTCGAGGAGCGCCATCACGACACCAGAAGTTCGAGCGGCGCGCGGATGCAGCGCGAGAGGTGACCCGGGCCGATTTCCACGAGCGGCGGCGGCGCCCTGGTGCAGGCGTCGAGAACGAAGGGGCACCGTGCGGCGAAGCGGCATCCGGCGGGCGGTTGCGCCATGTTCGGGACCATGCCTTCGATCGTCGCGAGCTGCTCGGCACGGTGGTCGAGCCGCGGGATCGAGCCGAGCAGGCCGACGGTGTAGGGATGCTGCGGGGCGGCGAACAATTCATCCACCGGCGCGCGCTCGACGATCTCGCCGGCATACATCACCGCGACCTCGTCGCAGACCTCGGCGACCACGCCGAGGTCGTGCGTGATCAGGATGATCGCCGCACCGCTCGCCGCCTTCAACTCGCGCATCAGTTCAAGTATCTGCGCCTGCAGGGTGACGTCGAGCGCGGTGGTCGGCTCGTCCGCGATCAGGAGGCGGGGGTCGCAGGCCAGGGCCATCGCGATCATCACGCGCTGGCGCATGCCGCCGGAAAGCTTGTGCGGATATTCGTCGACGCGCCGTTCGGGCGAGGGGATGTGGACGCGGCGCAACAGCTCGATCGCGCGCTCCCGAGCGCTGCGCCGCGAGCCGCCGCGATGGCGCAGGATGGTCTCGATGATCTGGTCGCCGATGGTGAAGCTCGGGTTGAGCGAGGTCATCGGCTCCTGGAAGATCATCGCGAGCCGGTTGCCGCGGAGGTCGCGCAAGGTCTGGTCCGGGGTCTTCAGCAAATCGAAGCCGTCGAAGCGGATCGCGCCCGATATCTCCGTGCTTTGCTTCGGCAGCAATCCCATGATCGCGAGCGACGTCACGCTCTTGCCGCAGCCGGATTCGCCGACGAGGCCGAGCGTCGCGCCATTGGCGACGCTGAGATCTACACTGTCCACCGCATGGGTGACGCGGCCATCGTCGCCGTGGAAGCGGATGCGCAGATCCTTGATCTCGATGAGAGGGCTTGTGCTCATGATTGTCTTGCACGGGCCGCGGCGATGCTCGCGTCGATGACGCTGCGATCGGTGTTGCCGGCCGGGTTCTGCCGCGTCGGCATGGAGTTGCGGAAATGCACCCAGAGCTCGTGGCTGACCCGTTCGAGCCGCTCGAGCTCGCCGAGCGGATCGGAATGGTCGTCGGCGCGAATGTCCAGCGCCGGCCATTCCTCCTCGCCGTGGATCAGGAGCGCAGCAGACTGCTTGCCGCGTTTGTCGCCGCCGGCGGCTTCGCCCGCGCGCATCGCCGCGAGCAGGCGGCGCGGGAAGGGCAGGCTGTCATTGGCGATGTAGGTCTTGGCGGTCTCGTCGAGCACGTCGGCACCCGCGAGCATGTTGCCGGCGATGGAGAAGCCGCTGCCCGCGATGTGGCCGCACCAGTCGACGCAGTCGCGCCCGGTGTGCGCAGCAATCTCGCCGCTCGCGTCCATGATGTGGATCTGGCGGCTTTCGCGCCCGTCGTCGGTCGCGAGCAGGCTGGCGAGTACGTCATGCGCGTTCAAGCCTTCACGCAAGAGCTTGACGCCGTCGATGCCGTAATAGGGATTCACGAAGGCCTGGGTTGCGATCGCGCCGAGGCCGGCGGCGATATAGGGCACGCGCGCGCCGACGGCGAAGAAGCGGGTCGCAACCGCGATGCCGAACTGGCCGGTGGCAGGATCGCGTGCGATGATCGACCAGGTCATATTCTGTCCATCAGCGTCCTGCTGCGTAGCCTTGCATGCCGCGCGGATTAGCGGCGGCGCGGCGGCGCACCCCGACGCGCGAGGCCGCAGTGAGGCGGCCTTCCGACCAGTCGGGCCCGATCTCGACGATATGTCCGCGCTCGCGCAGATTCTCGATCGCTGCCTTCGGTACGCGGTTCTCGACCACGAGCACGCCGGGGCGCGCGGTGCGCGGCCAGAACGAGATCGGGAAATGCTCGGAATGCCAGGCCGGTGCGTCGATCGATTCCTGAAGGTTGAGATTGCAATGGACGTGGCGCAGGAAGAATTGCGTGATCCATTGGTCCTGCTGGTCGCCGCCCGGCGAGCCCCAGGCGAGATACGGCTCGCCGTCGCGCAGCGCCATGGTCGGCGACAGCGTGGTGCGCGGCCGCTTGCCCGGCGCAAGCGCGGCGGGATGGTCTTCCTCCAGCCAGAACATCTGCGCGCGGCTGCCGAGGCAGAAGCCGAGCTCCGGAATGATCGGCGAAGATTGCAGCCAGCCGCCCGATGGCGTCGAGGAGACCATATTGCCGGCCTTGTCGATGATGTCGAAATGCACGGTGTCGCCGCGTACCTCGCCGAAGCGTCCGACCGTCGGCTCGCCGGCGCCGAGCGCGCCGACCGCTTCGCGCTGGCCTTCGGCGCGCCGCAGCTTGACGACACCGCCAAAGCCCTCGACCGAGCCGGGGCGGAAGTCGAGCGAGGCCTTGTCGGTGACGAGCTTGCGGCGTTCGTCGTTATAGGCATCCGACAGCAGCGTCGCGATCGGGATCTCGCTGAACTTCGGATCGCCGTAGAACTTTTCGCGGTCGGCGAAGGCGAGCTTGGCGCATTCGATCTGGAGATGGATGAATTCCGGCCCGGTCGGGTCGAGTCCGTCGAGCGCAAAGCCCTTGAGCAGTGCGAGCTGTTGCAGCGTGACCGGGCCCTGGCTCCAGACGCCGGCCTTGCAGACAGTGTAGCGGCCATAGTCGTAGGTAAGCGGCGCCTCGATGGTCGGCTGCCAGCGCGCCATGTCGTCGGCCGAGAGAACGCCGCGATGCGGCGAACCGCTGACGTCCATCACCTCTTGCGTGCGGCAGAATTTGTCGATGGCTTCCGCGACGAAGCCGTGCGACCAGGCCCTTCGCGCACGCTCGATCTCGGCGTCGCGGCCACCGTCGCCGCTCTCGGCCTCGCTGAGAATGCGGGCGTAGGTCGCGGCCAGCGTCTTGTTGGTGAAGAGCGTGCCGGGTTTCGGCACCTCGCCATTGGGAAGATACACCGCGGCCGAGGTCGGCCAGTGCTTGCGGAATAGCTGCTCGACGGTCTGGATCGTGGCGCAGGCGCGCTCGACCAGCGGATAGCCGTCGCGCGCGTAGGAGATCGCGGGCTCCAGCACGTCGCGTACGCGCATGGTGCCGTAGTCTCGCAAGAGCATCATCCAGGATTCGAAGGTCCCGGGCACGCAGGCGGCGAGCAGGCCGGTGCCCGGCACCATGTCGAGGCCTTCGCTCCTGTAATGCGCGATGGTGGCGCGCGCCGGCGCCGGGCCCTGGCCACAGATCACCTCGGTGCGGCCGCGCTTCACGTCGTGCACGATAACAGGCACGTCGCCGCCGGGGCCGTTCAGATGCGGCTCGACCACCTGGAGCGTGAAAGCGGTGGCGACGCCGGCATCGAAGGCGTTGCCGCCCTTTTCCAGAATGGCCATGCCGACGGCGGTCGCGATCCAGTGCGTGGTGGCGACGACCCCGAACGTGCCCTCGATCTCGGGGCGCGTCGTGAAGGGATCCGGATTGACGTTGCTGGCCATGGGATTTCGTTACCTTAGTTGTGGCGCGCGCAATTGATCACAGGCGATGCCGTGCCGCCAATGCGCAGGCCGCATGGCACGCGCGCGTCACGCCGGGACCGGCGCGGTGTTAACCGCATGGCAGGCGACGCCGCCGATCAGTTCCGGGGCTTCCTTGCGGCAGAGATCGAATGCCAGCGGACAGCGCGGATTGAAGGCGCAGCCGGGCGGCGGATGGATCGGGTTCGGAATCTCGCCCTTGACCGGAATGCGCTGGCGGCCGCTCATGGCAAGATCGGGCACGGCGCCCAGCAGCATCTTGGTGTAGGGCATGCGCGGCCGGGCAAACAGCTCGCGGCCTTCCGCGATCTCGACGATGCGGCCGAGATACATCACGCCGACGCGGCTCGCCATGTGACGGACCACGGCGAGGTTGTGGCTGATGAACATGTAGGTCAGGCCGAACTTGTCCTGGAGGTCGCGCATCAGGTTCAGGATCTGCGCCTGCACCGAGACGTCGAGCGCCGAGGTCGGCTCGTCGCAGACGATGAACTCGGCATCGGACGCGAGCGCCCGCGCGATCGCGATACGCTGGCGCTGGCCGCCGGAGAACTCGTGCGGAAACTTCAGCCGGTCGTCGGGATGCAGGCCGACGAGGCTGAGCAGCTCGCCGACGCGCGCCTGGATGTCGCGCTCGCCCTGGATCAGGTCGAAGGCGCGGATCGGCTCGGAGATGATGGCATCGACCCGGAAGCGCGGATTCAGGCTCGCATAGGGATCCTGGAAGATCATCTGGATGCGGCGGCGCAGCTTTCGCCGCGCCGGCGCCTGCCGCGGATCCCCCATCGAGACGCCGTCGATCTGGACGTCGCCCGAGCTCGGCGGCAACAGGCCGACCACCATCCGCGCCACCGTGGTCTTGCCGGAGCCGGACTCGCCGACCAGCGCAAAGGTCTCGCCCTTCCTGATGTCGAAGGTGACGTTATCGACAGCCTTGAGATATTCGAGATGCCCGCCTTCCAGCACGCGGTTGAGCCAGGGCTTCGAGACATCGAAGACGCGGCGCAGATTTGTGGCCTGGACGAAAGGGGCGCTCATGCCGCGCTCTCCGCCGGCACATTGTCATAGAGATGGCAGGCGACCGATTGGGCGCCTTGCGGCAGTGGCTCGGGCCGATCGACACGACAGCGGTCGAATGCGAACGCGCAGCGCGGATTGAACGAGCATCCGCGCGGAATCGCCGACAGGCGCGGCATGGAGCCGGGGATCTGCACCAGGCGCTTGTCCTCGCCCGCGAGCGTCGGGATCGCGCCCATCAATCCTTTTGCGTAAGGATGCAGCGGGTTCCTCACGACGTCCTGCACTGGACCGATCTCGGCGACGCGGCCGGCGTACATCACCGCGACGCGGTCCGAGGTCTCCGCGATCACGCCCATGTCGTGGGTCACCAGCATCACCGCGGTGCCGTGGTCGCGCCCGAGCCGCTTGATCAGTGAGATGATCTGCGCCTGCACGGAGACGTCGAGCGCGGTGGTCGGCTCGTCCGCGATGATCAGCTCAGGCTCGGCGCAGATCGCGAGCGCAATCACGACGCGCTGGCGCATGCCGCCGGAGAACTCGTGCGGATAGCCGTCGATGCGCTTTTCCGGCGCGGGGATGCCGACTTCGGCGAGCAGGTCGATGGCGCGGCGGCGGGCCGCCTGTTCGGACAAATTGAGGTGGGTCCGGATGGTTTCCACGATCTGGTCGCCGACCCGGTACAGCGGATTGAGCGAGGTGAGGGGATCCTGGAAGATCATGCCGATGCGTTTGCCGCGGATGCGGCGCATCTCTTCCGGCGGCAGATTGTCGATGCGCAGGCCGGCGAGATGAATCTCGCCGCCGGCGATGCGGCCGGGAGGATCAATCAGGCCGATTACCGCGAGGCCGGTGACGGATTTTCCGGCGCCGGATTCGCCGACTACCCCCAGCACCTCGCCCTTGGCGATGTCGAAGGAGACGTCGTCGATGGCGCGCAGCGTGCCGCGGCGGGAGGCGAACTCCACCTGGAGATTGCGCACGGAGAGAACAGGTTCGGTCATGGGCGACGCACACTCATCGAAGTTTCGGGTTGAGCGCGTCGCGCAGCCAATCGCCGAGCAGGTTGATGGAGAGGATCAGTGCGGCGAGCGCGAGCCCGGGGAAGGCGACGATCCACCATTCGCCCGCGAACAGATAGTTGTTGCCGATGCGGATCAGCGTGCCGAGCGAGGGCATGGTGTCGGGCAGGCCGACGCCGAGGAAGGACAGCGTCGCCTCGGTGATGATGGCGAGCGCGAGGTTGATGGTGGCGATGACCAGGATCGGGCCCATCGTGTTCGGCAGCACATGCCGCAGCATGATCACGGGCGCGGGCAGGCCGATCAGCTGCGCGGCGGCCACGTAGTCCTTGTTCTTCTCGACCATCACGGAACCGCGCACGGTCCGGGCATACCCGACCCAGAAACTCAGACCGATCGAGATCACCAGCACCACCAGCATGCTGGTGGCATCCAGCCGGTTGCCGAGGATCGATTTCGCGATGCCATTGACCAGCAGCGCGATCAGGATGGCGGGGAAGGTGAGCTGGACGTCGGCGATCCGCATGATCACGCCGTCGACCGCGCCGCCGAAATAGCCGGCCATCAGGCCGAGCGCGATGCCGAGCGCACCGGCGAAGATCACGCCGGCCACGCCGACGGCGAGCGAGATACGCATGCCGTAGAGGATGGCGGAGAACACGTCGCGACCCTGCTCGTCGGTGCCGAGCAGGAACGGGCTCTGGCCGTCGGCGGTCCATAGCGGTGAGATCCGCGAGTTCATCAGCTGAAGTTGCGCCGGATCGAACGGGTTCTGGACCGCAAGCCAGGAGGCAAAGATCGCGAGCAGGAAGAACAAGACCGTGATGGCGGCCGCAACCATGGTGAGCTTGGAGCGGCGGAAGGAATAGAAGACGTCGCTATCGAGCGCGCGGCTGAACCAGCCGCGGGCAGCGTGGGTCGGCTGCGTGCTCTGCTTGTCGGAATTGGAGACGACTGCGTCTGACATGCAGATTGCCCTATGTCGCGCGGCCGACGGTCGAGCGCAGGCGCGGATCGACCACGGTGTAGAGGATATCGACCACCAGATTGATGGTGACGAAAATCAGCGAGACCATCAGCAGGTAGGCGGCCATAATCGGGATATCGACGTTTTGCACGGCCTGAACGAACAGAAGTCCCATGCCCGGCCACTGGAACACGGTTTCGGTGATGATCGAAAATGCAATAACCGAGCCAAACTGGAGCCCGGCTACCGTGATCACGGGAATGAGCGTGTTCTTCAGCGCGTGGCCGAAATGGATGGCACGGGTGGTGAGCCCCCGGGCGCGGGCGAAGCGGATATAGTCGGTTCGCAGCACTTCCAGCATCTCCGCCCGCACCAGCCGCATGATCAGGGTCATCTGGAATAGGCCGAGCGTGATCGAGGGCATGATCAGCGCCTTCAGGCCCGACAGCGTGAGCAGGCCCGTCGTCCACCAGCCGAGCTTGACCACCTCGCCGCGGCCGAACGAGGGCAGCCAGCCCAGCGTCACCGCGAACAGATAGATCAGGAGGATGCCGATCAGGAACGTCGGCAGCGAGATGCCGATCAATGAGACCGCCTGGAATAATTTGGCGAGCGCGGTGTCGCGCTTGAGCGCCGAATAGACTCCCATCAGGATCCCGAACACCATTGCGAACACGGTCGCGCAGATCGCAAGTTCCAGCGTCGCGGGCATGCGCTCCATCAATAGCGCCGAGACCGGCTGGCGGAACTGGTAGGACACGCCGAACTTGAACTGCGCGGCATCGCCGAAATAGCGCACGAACTGCACCGGCACGGGATCATCGAGGCCGAGCGACTTGCGCACGGCTTCGCGTTCGGCCGCCGACGTGTCGATCGAGACGATCTGGTTGACGGGATCGCCGGCGAATCGGAACATCGAGAACGCGATGATGCCGACGGCAAACATGACGCCGATAGCCTGAACGGCGCGGCGTAGAGTGAAAGCGAGCATTTCTTCCACTGTCCTTGGGTGCGCTTACAGCCGACGACTTTGTCGGCCGGAAAAGGAAAGGTCCCGGAAGCCTGACGCTCCCGGGACCTCGTGTTCAACTGACGCTATTCCTTCTTGGTCGCCCAATGGAACATGACCAGATTGTCGGCGCGCTGCGGCAGGTTGACCTTCTTCGATACGCCCCAGGCCAGCGCCTGCTGGTGCAGCGGGATGTAGGACCAGTCCTTGTTGCCGATTTCGTAGGCCTGCTTGATCAGCTGGTTGCGCTTGGCGGTGTCGGTTTCGACCAGCACCTTGTCGGTGATGGCGTCGAACTCCTTGTTGCAGTAGCCGCCGAGATTGGCCTCGCCCCGTGAGGATTTCGCATCGTCGCGGCAGCCCATGATGTCAAAGAGCACGTTGTGGGAGTCCATCGTGCTCGGCGTCCAGCCCAGCATGTAGAACGAGGTCTGGTAGCCGCCTTGCTTCAGCACCTTGGCGAAGTACTGTGCCTTCGGCTGCGCCAGCAGATTGATCTTGACGCCGATGCGGGCGAGCATGCCGACCACGGCCTGGCAGATCGCGGCGTCGTTGACATAACGATCGTTCGGGCAGTCCATGGTGACCTCGAAGCCGTCGGGATAGCCGGCCTCGGTCAGGAGCTTCTTGGCGCCGTCGGGATCGAATTTCGGCCGCGTGAACTCCTTGGACAGTATGAACAGCTCCGGCGCGATCATCAGCGCCGACGGCGTCGCCAGCCCGCGCATCACGCGCGTCTTGATCAGCTCGATGTCGATCGCCTTGTAGAACGCCTCGCGGACCTTGATGTCCTTGAACGGGTTCTTGCCCTTGATGTTGGAGTAGAGCAGCTCATCGCGCATCTGGTCGAAGCCGATGAAGATGGTGCGCAGCTCCGGCCCCTTCAGCACCTGGGCATTCGGGCTGGAATCGACGCGGGAGATGTCCTGGATCGGCACCGGCTCGATGACGTCGACTTCGCCCGAGAGCAGGGCGGCGACGCGGGTGGCGTCGGAGGAGATCGGGGTGAAGATGATCTCCTTCAAATTGCCTTCGACCTTGCCCCAGTAATTGGGATTGGCCTTGAACACCGTCTTCACGCCGGGCTGATGGCTCTCGATGATGAAGGGGCCGGTGCCGTTCTCGTGGAGCGAGGCGTAGCTCGGCGTGGTCGCCGCCACCGGCGTCGGATCGACGACGTTGTTCTCCTCGGCCCATTTCTTGTCCATGATGTACCAGACATCCCACGCGTTATGCAGGATGGGGTTGGGCGAGGGCAGGACGAAATCGACGGTGTAGTCGTCGACCTTGACCACCTTGACGTCGGGCGCAAGGCGGGTCTGCATGTTGGACCCCTTCTTGCGGACGCGATCGGCCGAGAACACCACGTCGTCGGCGGTGAACGGGTCGCCATTGTGGAACTTCACGCCCTTGCGCAAATGGAAACGCCAGCGGGTCGGCTCCGGAGTTTCCCAGCTTTCCGCCAGCGCCGGAATGATCTTGAGGTCCTTGTCGCGCGCGGTGAGGCCTTGATAGACGTGACCGAGATGAGCGTGGGTGGTGCTCTCGTTGAGCGTATAGGGATCGAGCGACTTCAGGTCACCCTGGTTGGCATAACGTAGCGTCTGGCTCGACGCCGGCGAGACCGCCAACGCAAGCGTACCGGCGAGCGTCGCCGCAAACAGAGTTCGTCCGACTGACATTCTTGACCCTCTCCACTCTGCCGCGCCGTGATTTTTGATTGTTCGGCGGGGCTGATCGATCCATGTTGCCCAGAGTTCACGACCCGTGCAAGCGCCATTCCAGCAAGGAACGCGCCAAGTTGCACCGCTGTGCAGCAATGCTGACCGGCAATCTAGGGGAGGCTGGCGCGCGAACGACATTCGACTTTCGACCTGTGAAGTCCCGGGGTAAAGGGAAATTGGCCCTGTCGGCCGTTGGCGTCTCAGCCGTCCGAGCTGCGGTCGCGGCCGAGCAATTTGATTGACCATACCCGCCGATTGCGGGAGCCGGCGCCCCGCGGCGCGTCTGAGGTCGCTTGCGTTGCACACCGTGTCGCGGCGATACTCCAACAGAGTGCTCGAATCTCATCCGGAGGGGACATGAAAGTTAACATCGAAATCGACTGCACCCCCCTCGAGGCCCGTCAGTTCTTCGGATTGCCGGACGTCTCGCCGATGCAGATTGCCGTCATGGACAAGCTGCAGCAGCAGGTCCTGAGCAATATCGACAAGGTCTCGCCGGAATCGCTGATCCAGAGCTGGTTCACTTTCGATCCGAAGCTTGCCGAGCGGTTTCAGGACATGTTCGTCACCATGGCCGGCCTCGGCGGAACGCGCAGCAGCGATAAGAAGAAATAATGTCGGCCGGGCGGGACGGGCCGCAAGCGTCTGACCGGCTTCGTCCGCCGGGCCTTGGTTTGCTGCTCGCCGAAGCCCGCGGCCTGTTCGAGTTGAACGCCAGCCTGCTGTTGTCGCCGTTGCTGATGCGCGCGCCCAGGGGCGACGGCCATCCGGTGCTGACGCTGCCGGGCTTTCTCGCCAGCGATCTTTCGATGGCGCCGATGCGGCGCTATCTGAGTGAGCTCGGCTATGAGGCACATGCCTGGCGGATGGGCCGCAATCTCGGCGGGCTGGGGCGGATGCGGGAGGCCTTGCGCACCCGTCTCGCCGAGATCCACGCCGCGAGGGGGCGCAAGGTCAGCCTGGTCGGATGGAGCCTCGGCGGCGTCTATGCCCGCGATCTCGCGCTCCAGGCGCCCGACATGGTCCGTTACGTCATTACGCTCGGCAGTCCTTTTGCCAACGACGTGCGGGCGACCAACGCCACGCGGCTCTATGAGGCGCTGTCCGGCGAGCGGGTCGAGGATTTTGCCGAACTGCGCGAGGCGATCGCCGGCGATCTGCCGGTGCCGGCGACGTCGATCTATTCCCGCGCCGACGGCGTCGTGAACTGGCGGACCTGTCTGTTGCGCCCCTCGGACCATGCCGAGAACATCGAGGTGCACCTGGCGAGCCATATCGGGCTCGGCGTTAACCCCGCCGCGCTGTGGGCCGTGGCAGACCGGCTGGCGCAACCGGAGGGGGAGTTCTGGCCATTTGACCGGGCAGGGCCGTTTGCCATTGCATATGCCCCGCCGGAGCGGGCAATATCGGCCTGACGAGAAGCGCCGCCCAAGGCGCCCGTCAAATCTCGCGGGAGGGAACTATGGCTGACGGTAAGAAGCTGTCGTCGCTGGATGCGTCGTTTCTCTATCTGGAAACGCCGGAAATGCCGATGCATGTCGGCAGCATGGCGATCTTTCGCCTGCCCGACGATTACAGGGGCGACTTCTTCGAAGACTTCAAGGCGATGATCGTCTCGCGCCTGCACATCGCGCCGATCCTGAAGGCGCGGCTGGAGAAGGCGCCGCTCGACATCGACCATCCCTCCTGGGTCGAGGACGATCAGTTCGACATCGACCGTCACATCTTCCGCGCCAGCCTGCCGCAGCCGCGCGACCGCGCCACGCTGGAACGCATCGTCGGCTGGATGCACGCCAAGCTCTTGAACCGCGCCCGCCCGCTCTGGGAATTCTACGTGTTCGAGGGCATGAAGGACAACGAGGTCGGGCTCTATTCCAAGATGCACCATGCCGCCATCGACGGCGGTGCCGGCGCGGCGCTGACCAACATGATCTACGACATCTCGCCGATCCCGCGGAAGGTCGATCCGCCGGCGGCGGGAGCCAAGCCGGGGCAGGAGCCGCGTGACATCGCCGCCAACCTGCTCGATTCCTATCAGCAGCTTTTCAGCCAGCCGCTCGATGCTTCGGCCGCTGCGAAGAACCTGCAGCTGCCCCGCACCGGCAAGAGCGACATCGGCTCGATCCTGTTCGACAACGCGATGTACCAGATCGAGAGCGCGGTGCGCTTCGCCGGCAACATCCCGACCGTGCTCAAGAGCGTGTCCGACGTGCTCGGCAAGGTCGCCGATCCGAAGTCGCGCGAGAGCCTGGCCAGCATGGTGTCGCCGCCGACCATGCTCAACAAGACCATCTCCTCGGAGCGCAGCTTCGCCGGCGTGTCGATCCCGCTGTCGCGGGCGAAGGCGCTGGCCAAGCAGGCCGGCGGCAAGCTCAACGACGTCGTGCTGGCGCTCGCCTCCGGCGTGGTCCGCCGCTATCTCCAGCAATATGGCACGCTGCCGGCGAAATCCTTGACCGCCGCCGTGCCGATCTCGCTGCGCGAGGAAGGCAACACCGAGGCCAACAACCAGGTGTTCGGCATGATCTGCGCGATCGCGACCGACATCGACGATCCCAAGGCCCGACTGGAGGCGATCATCGCGCAATCGACCAAGTCCAAGGAGATGTCGCATCCGCTGCGCGCCCTGATGCCGCAAGTGTCCAACATCTCGATGCTGGGCGCGCCGATCATGGTGCAGATCCTGGCCTTGCTCTACAGCCGCTCGAACCTGTCGGACGTGCTGCCGCCGGCCGCCAACATCACGGTGTCCAACGTACCCGGGCCGCGGCAGACGCTCTACGCCGCCGGCGCGGAGCTGCTGCATATCTTCCCGGTGTCGATCTCGACGCACGGGCAGGCGCTCAACATCACGGTGCAGAGCTATCGCGACCAGCTCGATTTCGGTTTCATTGTCGGTGCCAACATCATTCCGCATGTGCAGGTGATGTGTGACATGCTGCCCGAGGAGTTTGCTGCGCTGGAGGCGGCCTATGCGCCGCCAGCGGCCGACATCAAGGGCGCTGCTGAGTAGGAATGTCCCGATGATCGAAATGCCGCCGCTCAAGTTCGTGCAGACGAACGGAATCCGCATGGGTTATTACGAGGCGGGTCCGGTCTCCGACACCCCGCCGATGGTGCTGTGCCATGGCTGGCCGGAGCTCGCCTTTTCCTGGCGCCATCAGATCAAGGCGCTGAGCGAGGCCGGAATCCGGGTGATCGCGCCGGACCAGCGCGGTTATGGCGCGACCGACCGGCCCGAGCCGGTCGAGGACTACGATATCGAGCACCTGACCGGCGACCTCGTCGGTCTGCTCGATCATCTCGGGATCGACAAGGCGATCTTCGTCGGCCACGACTGGGGCGGCTTCATCGTCTGGCAGATGCCGCTGCGGCATATCGGCCGCGTCGCCGGCGTGGTCGGCATCAATACCCCCCATACCAACCGGGCTTGGGCCGATCCGATCGAACTCCTGCGCGCGCGGTTTGGCGACAAGATGTACATCGTGCAGTTCCAGGACCCGTCGCGTGAAGCCGACAGGATTTTCGGCAGCCGCGTCGAGCAAACCTTCGATGCATTCATGCGCAAGCCGGCGCCGCGCCCGCCCGATGCGCCGGCGGAGGAAGTGATTGCCGGCGTGGGCGCTTCGCCGCGGGTCAATCTGGCGTTTCCGCAGATGATTGCGGCCTATGACGCCAAGCACGATCCGCGTACGCCGATCCTGTCGCCGGAAGAGAAGAAGGTGTTTGTCGACAATTTCACCAGGACCGGCTTCACCGGCGGCATCAACTGGTACCGCAACATGTCGCGCAACTGGATACGCTCCGAAGGACTCGATCATACGGTACGCGTGCCGTCGCTGATGATCATGGCCGAGAACGACGCGGTGCTGCCGCCGTCTTCCGCCGATGGCATGGACAAGCTGATTCCCGATCTCGAAAAATATCTGGTCCGCGACAGCGGCCATTGGACGCAGCAGGAGAAGCCGGACGAGGTCAGCGCCAAGCTGATCGAATGGCGTAGAAGGCGGTTTGGGTGACGATGCCGTCGTCAGTGTAAATGGAACGTCATTCCGGGGCGCCCGAAGGGCGAACCCGGAATCTCGAGATTCCGGGTTCGATGCTGCGCATCGCCCCGGAATGACGCGATCAGGGGGAAGCGCACGTCAATGTCATCCAAGAACCGTCTGGACCCGATCCCGCAGCCGCCGACCAAGCCGGTGGTCGGCAATATGCTGTCGCTGGACTCGGCGGCTCCCGTGCAGCACCTGACGCGGCTCGCCAAGGAGCTCGGCCCGATCTTCTGGCTCGACATGATGGGCTCGCCGATCGTCGTCGTCTCGGGCCACGATCTCGTCGACGAGCTGTCCGACGAGAAGCGCTTCGACAAGACGGTGCGCGGCGCGCTGCGGCGCGTGCGTGCGGTCGGCGGCGACGGCCTGTTCACGGCCGACACCAGGGAGCCGAACTGGAGCAAGGCGCACAACATCCTGCTCCAGCCGTTCGGCAACCGCGCGATGCAGTCCTACCACCCGAGCATGGTCGACATCGCCGAGCAGCTCGTCCAAAAATGGGAGCGGCTCAACGCCGACGACGAGATCGACGTCGTCCACGACATGACCGCCCTGACGCTGGACACGATCGGCCTGTGCGGCTTCGACTACCGATTCAATTCGTTCTACCGGCGCGACTACCATCCCTTCGTCGAGTCGCTGGTGCGCTCGCTCGAAACCATCATGATGACGCGGGGTCTTCCGTTCGAGCAGATATGGATGCAGAAGCGGCGCAAGACCCTCGCTGAAGACGTCGCCTTCATGAACAAGATGGTTGACGAGATCATCGCGGAGCGCCGCAAGAGCGCGGAGGGGATCGACGACAAGAAGGACATGCTCGCGGCGATGATGACCGGCGTCGACCGCTCGACCGGCGAGCAGCTCGACGACGTCAACATCCGCTACCAGATCAACACGTTTTTGATCGCCGGCCACGAGACGACAAGCGGCCTGTTGTCCTACACGCTCTATGCGCTCCTGAAGCATCCCGACATCCTCAAGAAGGCCTATGACGAGGTCGATCGCGTCTTCGGTCCAGATGTCAACGCGAAGCCGACCTATCAGCAGGTGACGCAGCTCACCTACATCACGCAGATCCTGAAGGAGGCGTTGCGGCTGTGGCCGCCGGCGCCGGCCTACGGCATCTCACCGCTCGCGGACGAAACCATCGGTGGCGGCAAGTACAAGCTCAGGAAAGGCACGTTCATCACCATTCTGGTGACGGCGCTGCATCGCGATCCCTCCGTCTGGGGGCCGAATCCCGATGCCTTCGATCCCGAAAATTTCAGCCGCGAGGCGGAGGCCAAGCGGCCCATCAATGCCTGGAAGCCGTTCGGCAACGGTCAGCGCGCCTGCATCGGCCGCGGCTTTGCCATGCACGAGGCGGCGCTCGCGCTCGGCATGATCCTCCAGCGTTTCAAGCTGATCGACCACCAGCGCTACCAGATGCACCTGAAGGAAACGCTGACGATGAAGCCGGAGGGCTTCAAGATCAAGGTTCGTCCGCGCGCCGATCGCGAGCGCGGTGCCTATGGCGGGCCTGTCGCGGCTGTGTCCTCGGCGCCGCGAGCACCGCGTCAGCCGACGGCGCGGCCCGGCCACAACACGCCGATGCTGGTGCTGTACGGCTCCAATCTCGGCACCGCCGAAGAACTCGCGACACGCATGGCCGACCTCGCCGAGATCAACGGCTTTGCCGTGCATCTCGGGGCGCTCGACGAATACGTCGGCAAGCTGCCGCAGGAGGGCGGCGTGCTGATCATCTGCGCCTCCTATAACGGAGCGCCGCCGGACAATGCGACGCAATTCGTCAAATGGCTCGGCAGCGACCTGCCCAAGGATGCCTTTGCCAATGTGCGCTACGCCGTGTTCGGCTGCGGCAACAGCGACTGGGCTGCGACCTATCAATCGGTGCCGCGCTTCATCGACGAGCAATTGTCGGGGCATGGCGCGCGCGCGGTCTATCCGCGCGGCGAAGGCGACGCGCGCAGCGATCTCGACGGCCAGTTCCAGAAGTGGTTTCCGGCAGCCGCGCAGGTCGCGACCAAGGAGTTCGGCATCGACTGGAATTTTACCCGCACCGCGGAGGACGATCCGCTCTACGCGATCGAACCTGTCGCGGTGACTGCCGTCAATACCATCGTCGCACAGGGCGGCGCGGTGGCGATGAAGGTGCTGGTCAATGACGAGCTTCAGAACAAGAGCGGGTCCAATCCGTCGGAGCGCTCGACGCGCCATATCGAGGTGCAGCTGCCATCCAACATCACCTACCGCGTCGGCGATCATCTGAGCGTCGTTCCGCGCAACGATCCGACGCTGGTGGATTCGGTCGCCCGCCGCTTCGGCTTCCTGCCGGCCGACCAGATCAGGCTTCAGGTGGCCGAAGGCCGCCGTGCGCAATTGCCGGTCGGCGAGGCCGTGTCGGTCGGCCGCCTGCTCAGCGAGTTCGTCGAGCTGCAGCAGGTGGCGACGCGGAAGCAGATCCAGATCATGGCCGAGCACACGCGCTGCCCGGTCACCAAGCCGAAGCTGCTGGCCTTCGTCGGCGAGGAGGCCGAGCCGGCCGAGCGCTATCGCACCGAGATTCTGGCGATGCGCAAATCGGTGTACGATCTGCTGCTCGAATATCCGGCCTGCGAATTGCCGTTCCACGTTTATCTGGAAATGCTCTCGCTGCTGGCGCCGCGCTACTACTCGATCTCCTCTTCCCCGTCGGTCGATCCAGCGCGGTGCAGTATCACGGTCGGCGTCGTCGAGGGGCCGGCCGCTTCCGGGCGCGGCGTCTACAAAGGCATCTGCTCGAACTATCTCGCCAACCGGCGCGCGAGCGATGCGATCTACGCCACGGTGCGCGAGACCAAGGCCGGCTTCCGGCTCCCGGACGATTCATCCGTGCCGATCATCATGATCGGCCCGGGCACGGGGCTGGCGCCGTTCCGCGGCTTCCTCCAGGAGCGCGCCGCGCGCAAGGCGAAAGGCGCTTCGCTTGGCCCGGCCATGCTGTTCTTCGGCTGCCGTCACCCCGATCAGGATTTTCTCTACGCCGACGAGCTGAAGGCGCTGGCGGCAAGCGGCGTCACCGAGCTCTTCACCGCGTTCTCGCGCGCGGACGGACCGAAGACCTATGTGCAGCACGTGCTCGCGGCGCAGAAGGACAAGGTCTGGCCACTGATCGAGCAGGGCGCCATCATCTACGTCTGCGGCGACGGGGGCCAAATGGAGCCCGACGTGAAGGCGGCCCTTGTCGCGATCCGTCACGAGAAGAGCGGTAGCGATACCGCGACAGCCGCGCGCTGGATCGAGGAGATGGGCGCGACGAACCGCTATGTGCTCGACGTCTGGGCGGGCGGTTAGGCCGAGCCACCTCCTGTAGCCCGGATTGCGGTTCGCTCCATCCAAGCTACGAAGCAAATCGTGCTAAAGCTCTCCCATGATTCCCTGGGAAAAGATCGACACCGCCAAAATCCCCGGCTCCGACGAAGAGCTCCGTCTGATGCGGCGGGGCAAGGAGTTCTCCATCAAGCTCGGCACCAACGAGCTGATGAACAATCGCCTGTCGGGCTCCGAGGCGGCACTTGCGACGCTGGCGGCGAAGCAGATCGAGACGGTCGGAAAGCCCGTCGTCCTGATCGGCGGCCTCGGCATGGGCTTTACGCTGCGCGCGGCGCTGGCCGTGCTCGGAGCTAAGGCGAAGATCGTGGTGTCCGAGCTCGTGCCGGCGGTGGTTGCCTGGGCGCGAGGTCCGATGGCGGAGGTTTTTGGCGACAGCCTCGACGATCCCCGTGTCAAGATCCGGGAGACCGACGTTGGAGAAATCATCCGCGCGCAGCGATCGGCCTTCGATGCCATCCTCCTCGACGTCGACAACGGGCCGGAGGGGCTGACCCGGAAGGGCAATGATGCGCTCTACAACGCGGGCGGGTTGAAGGCGGCCAAGACGGCGCTGCGGCCGGGCGGCGTGCTCGCCGTCTGGTCGTCGGGGCCCAACCCGGCATTCACCAGGCGCCTAAAGAGCGCGGGTTTCGACGTCAACGAAGTCAACATCCGCGCCACCGGCAGGGGCGGCGGCGCGCGCCATGTGATCTGGATGGCGAGAAAGCGCTAGGCAGCCTGTGCTGCCGCTCGACGCGCGTGCTTGTCGATGGCGCCGATGATCTCGGGCCAGAAACGCATCGGCAGCGCGTGGCCCATGCCTTCGACCATCAACAGCTTTGCGCCCGGAATTGATGCGGCCGTGTCCTTGCCACCTTCGGGATGGACCAGGGGATCAACCGTGCCGTGGATCACCAGCGTCGGCGTCTTCATGGCATGCAGCCGCTCCTTGCGGCTGCCCGAGGCAAGCACGGCGCGGAGCTGCCGGCCGACACCGGCCGGATTGAGCCCGCGCGCGAACACGCGCTCGGCACGATCAGGGTCGAGTGCTTCCTCTTCCGGAAAGGCCCCGGCGCGCAACACCTTCCAGGTCTGGCCGTAGCGGACGACGAACTCCTCCTTGCTGCGCGGCGGCGGCGCCATCAGCATGGCGGCGGCCTCGCGTGTCGGCGGCGGCACGCGCGGATTGCCCGTCGTCGACATGATCGAGGTCAGCGAGCGAACGCGCTCGGGAAACGACAGCGTCACCTCCTGCGCGATCATACCGCCCATGGAGGCGCCGACCAGATGCGCCGACTTGATGCCGAGCGCGTCCATCAGGCCGACGGTGTCCCTGGCCATGTCGATCAGCTTGTAGGTTGCGGCAACGGGAATCCTGAGGAAGCGGAGCTTCAACAGCTCGAGCGGCGTCAGCCGCTTGCCGCCCGTGAGATGGCTCGATTTGCCGATGTCGCGGTTGTCGAACCGGATCACGCGAAAGCCGTGCACGGCGAGCTGCTCGCAGAACGCATCGTCCCAATGGATCATCTGCGCCCCGAGCCCCATGATCAGCAGCAGCGGCTCGGCGTTGTCGTTGCCAAAAATCTCGTAGCAAATGTCGATGCCGTTGGCGCGGACGGTCTGGGGCGGCTGATGGGCGTTCACGGGCGCGGTCCCTCCTGCTGATCGATGCTGTATCGCACGGTTTTCCGCCGCAATGAAGCGGCGCGCGCATCAGCGCACCCGCTGCTTGCCGGTTGACCGGCACCGCGCAACGGTGTGGTATGGCAAAAAAGAAGGGCATCGCAGCTCTCGATACCAGGAGGACGCCGATGACCGACAAGACCAACGATCCCGTTGCCGTGTGGCAGAAGATGGTTGGCGAGATGGAGAAGGGGTTCAACTCTTTCGCCAATCAAGCCATGTCGTCGCCTGAGTTCTCGCAAGCGATGAATCGGGCCGGCGGCGTTGCTGCAGGTGCTCAGAAGCAGCTCGGCGAGCTCATGGAGAAATACCTCGTCAGCATGAATCTGCCGAGCCGGGAGCAGGTCACGGGTCTTGCGGAACGGCTGCAGTCGATCGAGGTCCAGATCGGCGAGATGAAGTCGATGCTGAGCCAGATGGCGGCAGGTTCCGGACTGTCGCAAGGCTTCGACGGTGCGCCGCGGCCGCCGCGGACGAAACGCCCGCCCTCCGAAGGCGGAGAGCCCAAATGAACGCGCCGACGGGACTTGATTTCGCTTCCATCCCGGAGCGCATCCAGTCCGAGGTGCAGCGCGCAATCCAGCGCAGCATCAAGGGCGTCGAATATTTCTCGACCTCCGGCCCGACGCTCGGCTCGACGCCGAAAGACGTGCTGCATTCACGCGGCACGATGAGCCTCTACCACTATCGGCCGATGTCGGACGAGATCTACCGGGTGCCGGTGCTGATCGTGATGGCGACCACCAATCGAGGCTACATCCTCGACCTCGTGCCCGGCCAGAGCTTCATCGAGTTCCTCCTGAGGCGCGGCTACGACGTCTACATGCTCGACTGGAGCGCGCCGCGTCCGGAAGAGAAGAGCCTGCGCATGGAGGACTACGTCCTCGACTTTATCCCGGATTGCGTCCGCCGCGTGCAGCAGGATTCCGGCGAGCAGGACGTCTCCGTCATCGGCTACTGCTTCGGTGGCGTGCTGTCGCTGCTCTACGGCTCGATCCACAAGGACGGGCCAATGAAGAACTTGATCTGCTTCACTACGCCGATCGACTTCCGCGAGATGAAGCTGTTCTCCAATTTCTCCGACCGCCGCTATTTCGACGTCGATCGCCTTGTCGACAGCATCGGCAACGTGCCGCCGGAGATGATCCTGTCCTCGTTCGAGATGCTGCGCCCGGCCTCGCGCACGGTGAGCCAGATCCAGCTCTGGGAAAACATCTGGAACGACGAGTTCGTCAAGTCCTACCGGATGTTCGATCGCTGGGCGACCGATACGCTGCCGCTGGCGGGCGAGTATTTCCGCACCATCACCAAGGACCTGATGTGGGACAACAAGCTGTTCAACGACACCATGTCGGTCGGCGGCCGTGCGGCGAAGCTCGAGGATATCAAGGTGCCGATCCTGCATGCGGTCGCCGAGCACGACCACATCGTGCCCTATGATGCCGCAAAACATTTGATCGCGAAGATTGGATCGGCGGACAAGGAAGAGGTGATGCTGAAGGGCGGGCACGTCTCGCTGGTCGCCGGCGCCAACGCGGTGAAACGGCTGTGGCCGAAACTGGACTCCTGGCTGGGGAAGAGATCGACATGAGTGAGCAGCGTTCCTATCCGCGTCAGGTCAAGACCGACGCCGGCGAGATCGAGATCCGCTTGATGTCGCCTGCGGACGAAGCCGCGGTGCTCGCCTTTGGCAAGGGCCTGCCGACGCACGATCTGCTCTTCCTGCCCCGCAACATCAGCGAGCCAAAAGTGCTCTCGGCCTGGGTCAAGGAGATCGAGCGCGGTGCGATCACGAGCCTGCTCGCCGTGAAGGACGGCAAGGTCGTCGGCTGCGGCACGCTGGTGCGCGATCCGCATTCCTGGTCGCCCCATGTCGGCGAGATTCGCATGGTGGTCTCGCTCGACGTGCGCGGGAAGGGGGTGGGGCGGGCGCTGTCGCAGGAGACCTTTGCGCTCGCGCTCGGCGCCGGCCTGGAAAAGCTCTCGGTCCAGATGACGGTCGACCAGCAGGCGGCGATCGCGGTGTTCGAAAGCCTCGGCTTCAAGGCCGAGGCGCTGCTGCGCGACCACGTCCGCGATGTCGACGGCAAGACCCACGACATTGTCGTGCTCGGCCACAACATCGCGCAGGTCCAGGCCCAGATGGAGGCCTATGGGCTGCCAGGTGCCGTCCAGCTCTAAAGACCGCGATCAGGCACGCCTTCGCCGGGATTGGTGAGGGAGGCATCATATTGCCTCCTGTTAAGGCTGTTCACGATTTCGTGATACTGCAGTGCAATATGAATGTTGCATCGCACAATTAACTATGCCATATAAGCCGTGCCCCGGGCCAATGCGGACGGGGTGAGCCCATAGCTCAGACCATTGAGGATGGAGAGAACCCCATGACCACTGAAACCAACACCGCTTTCGAGGGCTTCAAGGACGCTTTCAAGAACATCCAGAACCTGGAAGTTCCCGAGGCCGCCCGCGAATTCGTCAAGAAGACCGCCAACACCGCCAAGGACCGTGCTGCCGAGGTGTTCGCTGGCTCCGAGCGCGTGACCGCCGCCGTCGAGAACGCGGTGACCGAGTCCGTCACCGAGGCCGGCAAGATCAGCCGCAACATCCAGCAGGCGATCTACGAGGACGCTGAAGCGTTCTTCTCGGGCATCGACAAGCTCGCGTCCGCCAAGTCGTTCAGCGAAGCCGTCGAGATCCAGTCGAGCCTGCTCCGCTCCCGCGGCGAAGCGTTCGTCTCGCGCGCCAAGGCGACCACCGACTATCTCGGCAAGCTCGCCGCCAATGGTGCGAAGTCCGCTCAGGACAACTTTGCCAAGGTCTACAACAAGACCGCCTGATTGCGCGTCGCGTTGATAAACTGAATTTTGAGGCCCGCTTCGGCGGGCCTTGTTTTTTGCGCCGCCGTCATCGTCGGTCGTCATTCCGGGTCCGGTCCTGCGGATCGTCCCGGAATGACGTAAGCTCGGTGAATCATGACTTCTCCCGCCACCTTCTCCTTCGACACTCCCGGTGACGCCGAGCGGGCGGCCGAGTTGCGCCGCGTGAAAGCATTGGCGACGCTGGTGCTGGCCTCGATGCTGGCCTTGTTCGTCGTCGCGAAATGGCTTTTGCCCGTGCATCCTGTGTTCGGCTTCATCGCGGCCTTCGCAGAAGCCGCGACCATCGGCGGCCTCGCTGACTGGTATGCCGTGGTCGCGCTGTTCAAGCGGCCGCTCGGCCTGCCGATCCCGCATACCGCGATCATCCAGAGCAACCAGGCCCGCATCGCCGACAAGCTCGGCGAGTTCATCCAGGTGCATTTTCTCGAGGCCGGACCCGTCGAGGCCAAGCTGAACGAGATCGATTTCGGCTCCTTCGTTGCCGACTGGCTGCGCGATCGCAAGCGCAGCGAGGATCTCGCGCGCTTCGCGCTGCGTTTGTTGCCGGAGGCCTTCTCCGCGACCGAGACCTCCGGCCTGATGACCTTCATCATCCGCCGCATGTCCTCGCAGCTCCAGGCGATCGACCTCGCGCCGCTCGCCGCCGGCACGCTGCGCGGCTTCGTTGCGGAAGGGCGGCACCAGATCCTGTTCGACGATCTCCTGCGCGTGATGCATGACACGCTGAACCAGAAAGAGACGATGGCGATGATCCGCGAGAAGGTGCGCGCGGAGTTGCCGACCCTGCTCAGGCTCTACCGCGCCGACAAGTTTCTGGTGAACAAGATCGTGGCGTCGGCCACGGCCTTCTTCAACGAGGTGCGCAGCGATCCCAAGCATCCGTTCCGCGGCGAGTTCGATCGCATGGTGCTGACCTTCGTCGACCGGCTCGGCACCGACCAGGCCTACATCGATCGCATCGACGGCCTGAAACGCGATCTGCTGGCGCGGCCCGAGCTTGCAGATCTCGCCCGCACCGTCTGGGCCAACACGCGCTCCTTCATCGAGCGCAGCGCCTCCGGCGAGACACAGGTGCTTCAGCATCATCTCGTCGGCATGTTCGTCGCCGCGGGCGAGGCGCTCGCCGGCGATGCCGAACTGCGCGGCGAGATCAACAAGGGTCTGGTGACGGTGCTGCGCAGCTTCGTCGCCGACCAGAAGAGCGGCGTCTCCACCTTCATCTCCGACCAGGTCAAGGCCTGGGATATGGCGCAGCTGATTTCGCTGATCGAAATCAACATCGGCCGTGACCTGCAATACATCCGCTTCAACGGCTCGCTGATCGGCGGGCTGGCCGGACTTGCGCTCTACTCCGTAGAATTCCTGCTTCGATTGCTGTGACTTTTGCGTCACTGACGTTAGCATTAACGCGCGGGCCTATTGTGGCCCCGCGTCTCTCCCGCTTGAATGTCGGGCACCGGCCGCCTAGCTGATTCATGTTGCGCTGCGGAACGTTCAAGAAGCCGGCGTATTGGAATTCATGCCCATTTGCCGGCATCGCGGCCGGCGCCGTCCCAAGGGAAACATTGATGACCGCTACTGCCCAGACGCTGCGTCCGCCGTCCCGTACCCTGATGTTTCTGGAAGGGCGCGCGATCCACGAGTTCGGCGCATTCCTCGGCGCGCTGCCACTGCTGAGCCTCGCGCCGCGCGGCGATGGGCATCCGGTGCTGGTGCTGCC
Source organism: Bradyrhizobium diazoefficiens USDA 110 (assembly GCF_000011365.1). Classification (GTDB taxonomy): domain Bacteria; phylum Pseudomonadota; class Alphaproteobacteria; order Rhizobiales; family Xanthobacteraceae; genus Bradyrhizobium; species Bradyrhizobium diazoefficiens. Next base: position 3,182,978 of record NC_004463.1, read on the forward strand.
GGGCCTTGTGGCCTCCGACGCGTCCACGCGCGCGCTACGCACCTTTCTGTCAGGCAAGGGCTACGCGGTGAGTGGCTGGCGCCAGGGCCGCAACTACGGCCTGCGTCCGGGCGTGCAGCATGCGATGGTCGACCTGGTCCAGGAGCTCAGCGACACGCATGGCCGCAAGATCAGCCTGGTCGGCTGGAGCCTCGGCGGCCTCTATGCGCGCCAGCTCGCCAAGATGATGCCCGAGCGCGTGCGCCAGGTGATCACCCTCGGCAGCCCCTTTGCCGGCGATCCGCGTTCCACCAATGCCTGGCGTGTCTATGAATGGGCGAGCGGGCAGAAGGCCGATCAGGTCGATCCGCGCTTCGGCGGCGAACTCGCCGTTCCGCCGCCGGTGCCGACCACCGCCATCTTCAGCCGCACCGACGGCGTCTGCGCCTGGCAGGGCTGCATGGAGAAGTCCGGCGCGCAGACCGAGAGCATCGAGATCGAGAGCAGCCATTGCGGCATGGGGCATCACCCGGCTGCGGTTTACGCTGTCGCCGACCGGCTTGCGCAGAAGGAAGGCCAGTGGAAGCCCTTCGACCGCAGCGGCTGGCGCAGCCTGGCGTATCCCGATCCGCATAGGTAGCTTCTTTGCCTCTCCCCGCGTGCGGGGAGAGGCCGGATTGCATCGAAGATGCAATCCGGGTGAGGGGGAGTCTCCGCGAGTCCGTCTCTTACCGTTTTTGCAGAAGCAGCCCTCTCCCCGTAAGAACGGGGAGAGGGAGAGTAACGGCGTCGCTCCCGTCCATTGTCGCGCCTGCACCAAACGCGCTATGCCTCGCACATGGCGCATCCGCTCTCCCGCATCATCGACCAGCTCAAGCGCGAACCGTCGCGCACCGGCTCCATCGTCATCACCGTGTTCGGCGACGCCATCGTGCCGCGCGGGGGCTCGGTGTGGCTCGGCACGCTGCTGGAATTCTTCGAGAGCCTGGACATCGACAGCGGGGTGGTGCGCACCGCGATGTCGCGCCTGGCGGCTGACGGCTGGCTGACGCGTGAAAAGGTCGGCCGCAACAGTTTCTATCGTCTCGCCGACAAGGGCCACCAGACCTTCGAGGCCGCGACGCGCCACATCTACGATCCGCCGCCGTCGGACTGGACCGGGCGTTTCGAGCTGCTGCTGATCAATGGCGAGGACCGCGACGCCTCGCGCGAGGCGCTGCGCAATGCCGGCTTCGGCAGTCCGCTGCCCGGCGTGTGGGTTGCGCCGTCGGGCGTGCCGGTGCCGGATGAGGCTGCGGGCGCTATCCGTCTCGAGGTCTCCGCGGAGGACGACAGCGGGCGCCGCCTGCTCAGCGCAAGCTGGCCGCTCGATCGCACCGCGGATGCCTATCTGAAGTTCATGAAGACGTTCGAGCCGCTGCGCACCGCGATCGGCCGCGGAACGACTCTCTCCGACGCCGACGCCTTCACCGCGCGGATCCTGCTGATCCACCACTATCGCCGCGTCGTGCTGCGCGATCCGCTGCTGCCCGAGAGCCTGCTGCCTGCGGATTGGCCGGGCAGGGCCGCCCGCGAACTCTGCGGCGAGATCTATCGCGCGCTGCTTGCTCCGTCCGAACAATGGCTTGATGGCCATGGAACCAATGAAAAAGGGCCATTGCCGGCGGCGCGAAAACTCCTGGAACGGAGGTTCGGCGCCTGACCTTTATGTTACAGAAATATCTTGCATGACGTAATTTCTGTTATATATTATCTCCCAATAAAACGGGAGGATGCGCATGTACACCCAGGCGCTGAACACGGCCGAGACCGACGATCGCGGTCTTGAGGACGCAGGCAGGGCTGCGCAGTTCCAGGCCCGCATCGATGCGGAGGAGCGCATCGAGCCGAACGACTGGATGCCGGCGGCCTATCGCAAGACGCTCACCCGCCAGATCTCCCAGCACGCCCATTCCGAAATCGTCGGCATGCTGCCCGAAGGCAACTGGATCACGCGCGCGCCGACCTTGCGCCGCAAGGCCGCGCTGCTCGCCAAGGTGCAGGACGAATGTGGCCACGGGCTCTATCTCTATGCCGCCGCAGAAACGCTTGGCGCCTCGCGCGAGGAGCTGGTCGATGCCATGCTCGCCGGCAAGGCCAAGTACTCGTCCATCTTCAACTATCCGACGCTGACCTGGGCCGACATCGGCACCATCGGCTGGCTGGTGGACGGCGCCGCGATCATGAACCAGATCCCGCTGTGCCGCTGCTCCTACGGTCCCTATGCGCGCGCGATGATCCGCGTCTGCAAGGAGGAATCGTTCCACCAGCGCCAGGGCTACGAGATCATGCTGACGCTGTGCCGCGGCTCGGACGAGCAGAAGGCGATGGCGCAGGATGCGCTGAACCGCTGGTGGTGGCCGGTGCTGATGATGTTCGGTCCGCCCGACGCCACGAGCCAGCACAGCGACACCTCGACGAAGTGGAAGATCAAGCGCTTCTCCAATGACGAGCTGCGCCAGAAATTCGTCGATGCCACCGTGCCGCAGGCGCAATATCTCGGCCTCACCATTCCCGATCCCGGCATGACGCAGGATGCCGAGGGGCACTGGCGCTACAGCGAGATCGACTGGACCGAATTCAAGCAGGTGCTCGCCGGCAACGGCCCCTGCAATCGGGATCGCATGGCGGCACGCCGCAAGGCGCACGAGGAGGGGGCCTGGGTGCGCGAAGCCGCCGCCGCCTATGCCGCCAAGCGCGCGCGTCGCCAGACCGCGCAAGCAGCCGAGTAAGGAGATCACGATGGCCACGTCGAACACGCCGCTGTGGGAAGTCTTCATCCGCAGCCGCAACGGGCTCGCGCACAAGCATGTGGGATCGCTGCATGCCAGCGATGCCACCATGGCCCTCCAGGCAGCCCGCGACATCTACACCCGCCGCGGCGAGGGCCTGTCGATCTGGGTCGTGCCGTCCACCGCGATCACCGCGAGCGATCCGGCCGAGAAGGGCATGATGTTCGAGCCGGCGGAGTCAAAGATCTACCGGCATCCGACGTTTTATGAGGTGCCCGAAGAAGTGGGGCATATGTGATGCCGGTCGCCAACACCCAGGTCTCCGAAACGCCGCTGGTGCTCTACGCCCTGCGCCGCGCCGACGATGCGCTGATCCTCGGTCACCGGTTGTCGGAATGGTGCGGGCATGCGCCGATGCTGGAAGAGGACATGGCGCTCTCCAACATCGCGCTCGACCTCATCGGCCAGGCACGCGAGCTCTACACCTATGCCGCCAAGGCCGAAGGCAAGGAGAATGATGAGGACAAGCTCGCCTACCTGCGCGACGTCCGGCAGTACCGCAACCTGCTGCTGGTCGAGCAGCCCAACGGCGATTTTGCCCAGACCTTGGTGCGGCAGTTCTTCTATTCCGCCTTCGCCGACCTCTACTGGCGCGCCATGATGACCTCGCGCGACACGACGCTCGCCGCCATTGCCGCCAAGTCCGAGAAGGAGAGCGCCTATCATCTGCGTCATGCCTCGGAATGGATCATCCGGCTCGGCGACGGCACAGACGAGAGCCATCGACGAGCGCAAGCCGCGATTGATCACCTCTGGGCCTTCACCGGTGAGATGTTTGCCGTCGATGACGGCGAACGCGCCCTGATCCATGCGGGTATCGCCGTCGATCCGGGTATCTTGCGCGGTCGTTGGCTGAAGATGCTTTCCGATGTCGTCAGCGAGGCCACGCTCGAGCTGCCGCAGAATGACTGGATGCAGCAGGGCGGCCGCGTGGGCCGGCACAGCGAGCATCTCGGCCATCTCCTGTCGGAGCTGCAATCGATGCAGCGCACCTTCCCGGGGCAGACATGGTGACCGTGTCCGAGAGCGGTGCCGATCTGCGCCGGCGCGCCTGGGATGCTGCGGCGAGCGTGGTCGATCCGGAAATCCCGGTGCTGACGATCGCCGATCTCGGCGTGCTCCGCGATGTCGTTCTCGACGGCGACCATGTCGAGGTCGCGATCACCCCGACCTATTCGGGCTGCCCGGCCATGAACATGATCGCGCTCGAAATCGAGGTCGCGCTGGAGCGCGCCGGCTTCCATCGTCCGAAGGTCCGCACGGTGTTGTCGCCGGCCTGGACCACCGACTGGATGAGCGAGGAGGGGCGGCGGAAGCTGCGCGCCTACGGCATCGCGCCGCCACAGGCTTCAAACTCGCGCCGCGCGCTGTTCGGCGAGCAGTCTGTCGCGTGCCCGCAATGCGGTTCTGACAGGACCGAGCTGCTGTCCGAATTCGGCTCGACCTCCTGCAAGGCGCTGTGGCGCTGCAAGGCCTGCCGCGAACCCTTCGATTACTTCAAGTGTCATTGATCATGTCAGCAGCCGCACCGCGCTTCCATCGCCTGGCCGTCAACGATCTTCGCCGCGAGGCCTCGGACGCCATTTCGGTGACCTTCGCCATCCCCAGCGAACTCGCCAGCGATTACGCTTTCACGCCCGGGCAGTACCTGACGCTCCGCACGATGCTGGACGGTGAAGAGGTGCGCCGCTCCTACTCCATCTGCTCCGGCCCCGACGACGGCGAGATCCGCATCGCGGTGAAGAAGGTCGATGGTGGTGCGTTTTCGAGCTGGGCCGCCGATGAACTCAAATGCGGCGACGAACTCGACGTGATGACGCCGACGGGCCGCTTCGGCGCTGTCGCGCCGGCCGATACGGGGCGGATCCATGTCGGCTTTGCCGCCGGCTCCGGCATCACGCCGATCCTGTCGATCGTCAAGGGCGTGCTCGCACGCGAACCGGATAGCCGCTTCTTCCTGTTCTACGGCAACCGCACGACCGACAACATCATGTTCCTCGAGGCGCTCGAGGAGCTCAAGGACCGCTTCATCGACCGCCTCTCGATCTTCCACGTCATCTCCGGCGAGGAGCAGGACATTCCGATCCTGCATGGCCGGCTCGACGGCGACAAGGTGAGGGTGCTGCTGCGCTCGCTGGTGCCGGCGGGAAGCGTCGATCACGTCTTCATCTGTGGTCCGTCTGGCATGAGCGAGGACATCGAGGCGACCTGCCGCGATCTCGGTATCGCGGAGGAGCGCATCCACGTCGAGCGCTTCGTCTCGGAATTCGGCGGCAAGCCGCGGCCGAAGAAGGCCGTTGCACCCGACGCGCCACCGAAGGCGATCGCCTCGCTGATCATCGACGGCAAGCGCCGCGACGTGCCGGTCGCCGAGGACGAAGCGATCCTCGATGCCGCGCTGCGCGCCGGCGTCGACCTGCCCTTCGCCTGCAAGGGCGGCATGTGCTCCACTTGCCGCGCCAAGCTGGTCGAGGGCGAGGCGCCGATGGACATCAACTATTCGCTGGAGCCGTGGGAGCTGAAGGCCGGCTTCGTCCTGACCTGCCAGGCCAAGCCGTCGTCCGAGCGGGTCGTGGTCGACTATGACCATGTCTGATCGGGCGGATCAGTCCCCAACAATGCAAATGCGTCGCATTATTTGACAGCTCGAACCAACCAGCAGAACATCATGTGCAGGAAATTGGCCGGGAGAAGCGCGTGAACGTCAAAGCCGCCCTGTCGCCTGAGGATATTGCCCGCGCCTGCGCCGATGCGATGTGGGCGGAGGACGATGCCTCCAAAGGTCTCGGCATGGAGATCGTCGAAATCGGCCCGGGCTTCGCGACGCTGGCCATGACGGTGCGGCCGGACATGGTCAATGGCCAGCGCATCGCCCATGGCGGCTTCATCTTCACGCTCGCCGATTCCGCCTTTGCGTTTGCCTGCAACTCGCACAATGAGCGCGTGGTCGCGGCACAGGGCCAGATCACCTTCATCACGCCCGGCAGGCTCGGCGATCGTCTCGTCGCGAAGGCAAGAGAGGTCACCCGCAGCGGCCGCTCCGGCATCTACGACGTGCGCGTCACCGCCGGCGACATCGTCATTGCGGAATTCCGCGGGCATTCGCGCGTCATTCCCGGCACGTGGTTGCCGGCACACGACCAATAAAGAAAAGAACAGATCAATGTGGGGAAACGAGGATGGCTCTGACCAGGCTCAAGGAAGGTGGCACCAGCTATCGTGCCGAAATGGATGCGCATGAGCGCGCCTCACGTGACGAGATCATGGCGCTGCAGAAGCAGCGGCTGGGCTGGTCGCTGAAGCACGCCTACGACAACGTCGCGCATTATCGCAAGGCCTTCGACAAGGCCGGCGTGCATCCGTCCGACTTTCGCGAGCTCTCCGATCTCGCGAAGTTTCCGTTCACGGTGAAAACGGATTTGCGCGACAATTATCCTTTCAACATGTTCGCTGTGCCGCGCGAAAAACTGGTGCGCGTGCATGCCTCCTCCGGCACGACAGGTAAGCCGATCGTCGTGGGCTATACCCAACGCGATATCGACACCTGGTCGGAAGTCATGGCGCGCTCGATCCGCGCTGCCGGCGGCCGCACCGGCATGATCATCCACAACGCCTACGGATACGGCCTCTTCACCGGCGGGCTTGGCGTGCACTACGGCGCCGAAAAGCTCGGCTGCACGGTGGTGCCGATCTCGGGCGGCATGACCGAGCGGCAGGTGCAGCTCATCAACGATTTTCGCCCCGACATCATCACGGTGACGCCGAGCTACATGCTGGCGATTCTCGACGAGTTCAAGCGCCAGAAGCTGGATCCACGCCAGTGTTCGCTCAAGGTCGGCATCTTCGGCGCCGAGCCCTGGACCAATGCGATGCGCGGCGAGATCGAGGACGCCTTCGACATGGATGCGACCGACATCTATGGCCTCTCCGAGGTGATCGGCCCCGGCGTCGCGCAGGAATGCATCGAGACCAAGGACGGCCTGCACATCTGGGAGGACCATTTCTATCCCGAAGTGATCGACCCCGAGACGGGCGCGGTGCTGCCAGATGGCGAGAAGGGCGAGCTGGTGTTCACCTCGCTCACCAAGGAAGGTTTTCCGGTGATCCGCTATCGCACCCGCGACCTGACGCGGCTGTTGCCGGGCACGGCGCGGCCGGGCATGCGGCGGATGGAGAAGGTAACGGGCCGCTCGGACGACATGATCATCCTGCGCGGCGTCAATCTGTTCCCGACCCAGATCGAGGAGGTGCTGCTGGCCACCGACTGGTGCGGCGGCCACTTCATCCTCGAATTGACCCGCGAAGGCCGCATGGACGAACTGACCATCATTGCCGAGGCGCGGCCCGAGAGCTGGGACGGCCGCGGCCTCGTCGACCATGCCGACCGGATCTCGACCCACATCAAGAACACGATCGGCATCAGCTCCAACGTGCGGGTGGTCGCGCCCGCCACGCTGGAGCGCTCGCTCGGCAAGGCCAGGCGGCTCTACGACAAGCGCCCGAAGGATTGACTTGACCACCCGTAAGGGCGACAAGGCCCGCGAGAAATCGCGGGTCTTTCCATGTCACCAGCCGATACCAAAGCCGTCGAAGCGCGCTGTGTACGCCTCAATGCCAAGGCCGAGAACGCGGCCGCGCTTGCGCCGGTTGTCGAGCGTCAGACGCTCACGCGCGGTCCAAACGATCTCCTGATCGAGGTGAAGGCGGCTGCCGTCAATCCGTCCGACGTCAAGGCCGCGACCGGGCTGATGCCCTATGCCGTGTTTCCGCGCACGCCGGGCCGCGACTACGCCGGCGTGGTGATCGATGGACCGGCCGGCACGGTCGGCCGCGAGGTGTTCGGTTCCTCCGGCGATCTCGGTATCCGCCGCGACGGCACCCACGCAACCCATCTCGTCGTCGAGGCCGATGCTGTCGTGGAGAAACCCAGGACGGTGTCCTGGGAGGAGGCTGCCGGCATCGGCGTTCCCTTTGTCACCGCGATGGAGGGCTTTCGCCGCGCCGGCGTGCCGAAGGCCGGTGAGACCGTTCTGGTGTTCGGCGTCAATGGCAAGGTCGGCCAGGCCGCGGTGCAGATCGCGACATGGCAGGGCGCGCGCGTCATCGGCGTGGTGCGCAAGGCCGAGACCTATGAAGGCCATAGCAACGCGTCCATCGAGGTGATCGATGCCTCCGCGACCGATGTCGCCACGTGGGTGCGCGAGGTGACCGCCGGGAAGGGCGCCGACATCGTCTTCAACACGGTCGGCGATCCCTATTTCCAGGCCGCGCACAAGTCGCTTGCCTTGCGCGGCCGCCAGATCCTGATCGCCGCGATCGACCGCATCGTGCAGTTCAACATTCTCGAATTCTACAGAGGCCAGCACACTTACGTCGGAATCGACACGCTCGGCTTGTCCTCGACGGCGACTGGTGCGGTGCTGCGTGACCTCGGCCCCGGCTTTGCGAGCGGGCACCTCAAGCCGTTCCCGATCAAGGCGAATGCCATCTATCCGCTGGAGCGCGCCAAGGAAGCCTATGTCGCGGTCGCTGGCTCCTCGCGTGACCGCGTGATCCTGAAGCCGTGACGATGGAATCCACGCAACTCGTCATCCTCGCCGGCCTCGTCATCGGCCTGATCTACGGCGCCGTGGGTCTGCTGAGCGGCTTCTGCCTGATGAGCAGCATGCGCGGCCTTCTGGCGGAAGGAGACGGCCGGCTGGTGCGGTCCTATGCGCTGGCGATCGCTGTCGCGATCGCCGCAAGCCAGCTCCTGGTCGGCAGCGGTACCGTCGATCTCGGCAAGTCGATCTACCTGCAACAATCCTTCTCGGCGCCGGTGCTGTTCCTCGGCGGCCTGCTGTTCGGCTACGGCATGGTGCTGTCGAACGGCTGTGGCTCGCGCGCTCTGGTGCTGCTCGGCCGCGGCAATCTCCGTTCCTTCGTGGTCGTGATCGTGCTCGCCATCGCCGCGCAGATGACGCTCAAGGGCCTGGTTGCGCCGGCGCGCATTGCACTGGTTCAGGCCTCGCAAACCTCCGTCGGCGCCAATTCGCTGCCGTCCGTGCTGGCGACGCTCGGCCTTGCTGAAGCTCTCTCGCGCGCGATTGCCGCTGCCGTGATCGTCGTGGCATTGATCCTGTTTGCGTTCGCCCACCCGACATTCCGCCGTTCGCCTGGCCAGATCGCGGCGGGCGTCATCGTCGGCGTCCTCGTTGCCGGTGGTTGGTTCGTCACCGGCTATCTCGGCGCCGACGACTTCAATCCCGTCCCCGTGACCTCGCTCACCTTCGTCGCGCCGATCGCAGATGCCCTGCAATATGCCATGCTATCGACCGGCCTGACGCTCAATTTCGGCGTCGCGACGGTTGCCGGCGTCTTCGCCGGCAGTCTGGTGACGGCACTCGCTACTGGCCGCTTCAAGCTCGAAGGCTATTCATCGCCGCGCCATATGCTGCGCTCGGCGGGCGGCGCCGCGATGATGGGGATCGGCGGTGTGATGGCGTTCGGCTGCTCGATCGGACAGGGGCTTACCGGCGTGTCGACGCTGGCGCTGGGCTCGTTGGTTGCGCTCGCCGGCATCCTGCTCGGCACGACAGCGGGCCTGCGCGGCGCGCTTCGCGTTCAACCTCTCGCGATGGCCTGACTGCGCAGCAGGCGATCCCCGAGCGTTGCCAGGCCGATGCCGGCGACGATCAGTCCGGCCGCGACAGCAAGGCTCAAGTCGATCGGCTCGCCCAGCAGGACCGCCGCACTGGCGATGCCGACGAGTGGCGTCGCCGTGGTGCCGAGCGACGTCGTCAGCGCCGAGATGCTCTTGTTGACCATCGACATCGCCCAATAGGCAAGCGCCGTCCCGATCAGGCCGGAATAGAGGAACAGCAGCACGAGCCTCCACGACCAATTTACGTGCGGTATGCCGTCCACGATTGCCGCGGTGATCGACAGCACCACCGTTGCCACCAACACCTGCCAGATCAGGAGCTGAAGCGGGGAGGCGAGCCAGCGATGCGCGCGAATATAGATGATGTTTGCGGCCCACGCGATCGCTGCGAGGATGACCATGCCGGCGCCGAGCATGACGTTGCCATTGGTCCAATCGATCGATGTCGGGTTCAGGATCACGGCAAGGCCGATCAGTCCGAGCAGGGCGCCGGCGACCTTTGGCGCGGTCAGCGTGTCGTTCCCGATCAGGGGCGCGGCGATCGCGACCCAGAGCGGTGTGGTGTAGCCGAGCACGACGGCCTTGCCCGCGGGCAGGAAGCGCACACCGGCCGCAACCAGGACCGAGAACACCGTCATGTGCAAGAGGGCCACGCTGAGAACCACCGGAATGTCGCGCCGCTCCGGGATCACGAGATTGTTGCTCAGTCCAAGGATCACGAACAAGGCAGCCAGGGCGATCCAGCTGCGGATCGCCGAAGTCCACAGTGGCGAAAGGAACTGGACGAGCTGCTTCGTCACCGACCAGTTCACACCCCAGGCCAGCACGACGATGAGAAACAGGCCGACGGCGGCGCGGGGTGAAAGGGAGTTCATCTCGGAGGTCCTTGAAGCAGTCTGGCCTCGCGGATAGCATCCGGGCTGGCACCTGGAAAAGTGCCAGATCGAGCAGGAATAAGGTGCCAGTTTCAGAAGAGATGATCGCCGGCTTGATCGAGTTGAAGCGGACCGGTGAGGAAGGGCTGATGGCTCAACTGACGAGCCAGCTCAGGGAGCTGATCGGAAGCGGCCGCATCGGCAAGGGCCGCGGGCTGCCGTCGAGCCGACAGCTTGCGAGCGATCTCGGGGTCTCGCGCAACACCGTGACCTATGCGTTCGAGCAGCTTGCCGCCGAAGGGTATTTGGCTGCGTCGCACGGGCGGCGCCCGGTCGTGACGGTCGACGGCGGTGAGCGTATCGAAGCAGCTGGCGCCGCGACATCAGGTGTCCGCTCGGGCACGCCGCGCCTCTCTCCCTGGGCCTCAAAGCTCAAGCAGGCGGACTGGCCGATGTCCTATCTGGCGCAGCTAAAACCGTTGCGCCCTGGGCAAGGTGATTTCAGGGAGTTTCCGAACGAGGTCTGGGCTCGCTGTCTGCGCCGCAGCGCCGTGCGTGCGGCCAGGCGCGAGCTCGGCTCCGTCAACCGGCCGCGCTTACGCGAGGCGCTGGCGCATTATCTCGCGACCAGCAGGGGCGTTCGCGCCACGGCGGACCAGATCATGATCCTGCCGAGCGCACAGGCTGCGCTCACTTTGATCGCGGCTGTCGTCATCACGCAAGGTGACGAGGTCTGGGTCGAGGATCCCGGCTATCCCGGCGCCGCGGCTGCCTTTCGTGCCTCCGGCGCGCGCGTGACCGGCATCAGGCTGGACGAGCAGGGCATGCAGCGGATGCCTGGTGTCGCGGCTCCAACGCTGATCTTCATGACGCCATCGCACCAGCATCCGACCGGGCGGTTGATGTCGCTGGCCCGCCGCACCGAATTCCTGGGCATGTGCAAGCCCGGCAAGACCTGGATCGTGGAGGACGATTACGACGGCGAATTTCACTATGACAGCCGGCCGGTGCCGGCCTTGCAGGGGCTCGATACCCATGGCCGCGTGTTCTATGTCGGCACGTTCTCGAAGGCGATGACGTCGGATATCCGGCTCGGCTATCTCGTGGTGCCGCCGGCGCTGGTCAGCGCCCTGGAGATCGCGCAGCGGCATATCGGGCTGATCGCCGCCAGCCATGTCCAGGAAGCGCTGGCCGAGTTCATTGCCGACGGGCATTTTCTCGCGCATCTGCGCCGGATGCGCCGGCTCTATCACGCGCGCCGCGATCATCTCGTCGAGGGACTGGAGCGCCATCTTGGCGAGGTGCTTACGGCCGAGGTGCCCTCGGGCGGCATCCAGCTGGTCGCGCGCCTCAAGCGCGGTCGCGCTGATCAGGCCGCGGTCAAGCGCCTGGTCGCAGCGGGGGTTGAAACGCGCGCCTTGTCCAGCCTTGCGCTCGGCCGGCCGCGCGATCACGGCCTGCTGCTCGGCTTTGCAGCATGGCGCGAGAACGAGATCAGCGCCGCCGTGCGGACGATGGCATCGTGCTTCTAGCGCGCCGCGTTAGTCCATGGCCTTGGTCACGATGCGGATCTCGGAGGTCAGAGTGCGGTGCACCGGGCACTTGTCGGCGATCTCCATCAGCTTCTTGCGCTGCTCGGCGTCGAGCGCACCGTCCATCGCGATGTCGCGCTCGATCTGGTCGAGCATGCCCTCGCGCGTCTCGCATTCCGCACAATCCCTGGCGTAGATCTTGGAATGTTTCAGCGTGACAGTGACGCGGTCGAGGGGCAGCGATTTACGGTCGGCATACAGGCGCATGGTCATGGAGGTGCAGGCACCTAAGCCTGCGATTAGGAAATCGTAAGGTCCAGGTCCGGCATCCTCGCCGCCGGCGGCGACCGGCTCGTCCGCCACGAGGCGATGCGGGCCGATGGAAATGATCTGGTTGAACTTGCTCTTGCGGGTCTCCTGAACCACGACCTTGCGCGGCGCCTCCGTGAGATCCATCGCTTTGGCAGGCTTTGCGGCGTCGATATACCGGCTTGCCCAAGCCGCGATCACGTCGGCCGCATAGAGCGCGTCGGCCGGCCTGGTGAGGAGATGGTCTGCGTGGTCGAGCGAGACGAAGCTCTTGGGATGCTTGGCCGCGACGAAGAGCTTGGTCGCATTGTCGATGCCCACGGTATCGTCGAGCGGCGAGTGCATCACCAGCAGCGCCTTGTGCAGGCCGGTGACGTCCTTCATCAGCTCATGCTCGGCGATGTCTTCGAGGAATTCGCGCTTGATACGGAATGGACGCCCGGCAAGCGACACTTCGACCTCGCCCTGTGCGCGGATCGCGTCAACATGTTCCCTGAACAGGCCGGTGACGTGGGTGGGGTCAGATGGCGCTGCAATGGTCACCACCGCTTTCGCCTCGGGAACTTTGCTGGCCGCGGCCAGAATCGCAGCGCCGCCGAGGCTATGGCCGATCAGGATCGAGGGTGCCTTGCGCGTCGAACGCAGATGATCGGCCGCGCGCACGAGGTCGGCGACGTTCGAGGAGAACGTCGAATTGGCGAAATCACCCTCGCTGGAGCCGAGCCCGGTGAAGTCGAAACGCAGCACCGCGATGCCCTTGGCGGCGAGCGCGACCGAGATGCGCTTGGCCGCCAGCGTGTCCTTGCCGCAGGTGAAGCAGTGTGCGAACAACGCGAAAGCCGCGGGCTCGCCGTCCGGCAGCTCCAGCGCGGCCGCGAGCTGATGGCCGCCTTCGCCGGTGAATTGAAAGCGTTCCGTCGGCATGGCCTTCCCCCGTCTCTTGGTTGGACTTAATCGCCTGAATAGCGCTGCTCGGCCCAGGGATCGCCGCGGTTATGATAGCCGCGGACTTCCCAGAAACCCGGTGCGTCCTCGGTCTGGAATTCGATCGCCTGGAGCCATTTGGCGCTCTTCCAGAAATAGAGATGCGGCACGACCAGCCGCACCGGGCCGCCGTGCTCCTCCGTCAGCGGCTGGCCGGACCAGCTATGGGCGAGCAGGGCGTCCTCGGCGGCGAAGTCTTCCAGCGCGAGGTTGGTGGTGTAGCCGTCATAGGAATGCAGGACGACGAAGCGTGCATCCTCGCGCGGCTGGCAGGCCGCGAGCAGCTCGTGCGTGGCGAGGCCTTCCCAAAGGTTGTCGTAGCGCGACCAGGTCGTCACGCAGTGGATGTCGGAGGTGAACTGGACCTGCTTCTGCGCAGTGAACTCGGCGAAGGTCCAGAACACGGGATGTTCGATCGCGCCGTAGACGTCGAGCCGCCAGCGATCACGTGAGACCGGTGGCACGACTCCGAGGTCGAGCACCGGCCAGTCTTTCGTGAGGTGCTGGCCCGGCGGTAGCCTTTGATCTTCCGGACGCGTGATCTTGCCCGTGAGGAAGCGGCCCTCGCGCGCCCATTTCTCCTTGGTGCGCGTCAGCTTGCTGTCGGGCGGCTCGTTGTCGTCGGCCATCAGCTTACTCGTGGCGATGCATTGCGGAGGCGTGCTTGGTGTCGCGCATGGTGGAATAGATGATCAGCGACAGGCAGATGACGCCGCTGAGGTAGAAGTAGAACCATTCCTCGTGCCCGATGCTCTTGAAGTAGAGCGCGATCGCGGGTGCCGTGCCGCCGAAAATCGAGACCGTGATCGCATAGGGCAGGCCGACGCCGAGCGCGCGGACATTGGTCGGGAACAGCTCGGCCTTCACCACGGCGTTGATCGAGGTGTAGCCGGCGACGAACAGCCAGGCACAGCAGATCAGGATGAAGGCCATGAAGGGCGACTTCGTCTCCTTCAGTGTCATCAGCAGCGGCACGGTCGCCAGCGTACCGGCGACACCGAAGAAGATCAGCAGCGGCTTGCGGCCGATCTTGTCGGAGATCGCACCGTAGATCGGCTGCAGGATGGTCGCGAAGATCAGCGTGCCGAAGATCACGAAGGTGGTCTGGTCTTCGGTGAGCCCGACCGAGAGCTTGACGAAGGTCTGCATGTAGGTGGTGAAGGTGTAGAACGCGGCGGTACCGCCGGCGGTGAGACCCACCACCAGGAGCAGCTCGCGTGGGTAGCGCAGTAAATTGGTGATCGAACCGGTCGGCTTCACCACCTTTTTGGCTTCCTCGAAGGCCTCAGTCTCGTGCAGATTGCGCCGCATCACCGCGGCAAAAATCGCGAGCGCCGCGCCGATCGCAAACGGGATGCGCCAGCCCCAGGCCTTCAGCTCGTCGGGCGTCAGGAAGACCTTTTGCAGGAGCAGCAGCACGATGATTGCGGTGAGCTGACCGCCGATCAGGGTGACGTATTGGAAGCTGGAATAGAAGCCGCGGTGCTTGGGATCGGCGACCTCGCTGAGATAGGTGGCGCTGGCGCCATATTCGCCGCCGAGGCTGAGGCCCTCGATCACGCGGGCGAGCGCCAGGATCGCCGGCGCGGCGAACCCGATCGTGGCATAGGTCGGCGTCACCGCGATGATCAGCGAGCCGAAGCACATGAAGACGACGGACAGCGTCAGCGAGATACGGCGGCCGAAATGGTCGGCAAGGTAGCCGAAGAACCAGCCGCCGAGGGGACGCATCAGGAAGGTCGCCGCGAATACGACGGCGACGTTCAATTGCTGCACGACCGGGTCGTTGCCGGGGAAGAAGGCCGGGGCGAAATAGAGCGCGAACGCCGTATAGGCGTAGAAATCGTACCATTCGACGAGATTGCCGATCGAGCCGATGAAGATCGCCTTGATCCGCCGCTCGGCGTCGGCGACGTCAAAATGCTCGGAGGCCGGTTTGATTACTTGGTCTGTCACGTCCGGCCTCTCTCTATCCCTGTTTGGAGAGGCCTACATCGCCTTTCCGAGCAGAAATGGCAACTGCCGGGGGCCTCTCACCGTGCCCTGCGACCAGGTCACGGTGCCTGCCGGATCGAGGCGAAAATCCGGGATCCGCTTCAGCCATTCCTCCAGCGCAACCTGCATCTCCATCCGCGCAAGGTTGGAACCGACGCAGCGATGGATACCGAGACCGAACGCGGCGTGGCGGTTCTCCCGACGATCGATCACGACTTTGTCAGCGTCCGGAAACATTTTTGGATCGCGATTGGCGGCCGGGAAGGACAGCAGCACCATGTTGCCCGCCTTGACCGGGCAGCCCGAGATCGTGGTCTCCTTGACCACCTCGCGCGCCATGGTCACCGGCGAATAGGCCCGCAGCAGCTCCTCCACGGCGATCGGGATCAGACCAGGCTCGGCGATCAGCCGCTCGCGGTCGGCCGGCGTTCTGGCGAGATGCCAGAGCGAGGAGCCGATCGCGCTCCAGGTGGTGTCGATGCCGGCGATCAGGAGCAGGCGGAGTGAGCCCAGCACGTGGGACTCTTCCAGCGGCTGACCTTCCTTGTCCTTGGCGTTCATCAGATAGGAGATGAGATCGTCGGTCGGCCTCGATCTGCGCTCCTCGATATGCGTCCTGAAATAGGCGCTCATCTCCTGCACGGCCTGGAGCAGCATGGTCTCGTCCTTGATGCCGAGCTCCAGGATCATGTGGATCCAGTTCACGAAGAGGTCGCTGTCGCTCTCGGGAATGCCGAGCATATGGGCGATGGCCCGAACCGGGATGTATTTGCTGTAGCGCGCTGCGGCATCGACCTTGCCGTCGGAGATGAAGCCGTCGATCAGCTCGTTGCAGATGGTGCGGACCCGCGGCTCGAGCTTCTTCATCGCGTCCGGGGTGAAGGGCGGCAGCAGCAACTGCTTGGCCGGCTTGTGCACGGGAGGATCGGAGGTGATCGGCGGGGCGGCATTCCTGGCAATCTCCGGCCGCACGTCGCGGACGATGATGCGGCGCGAGGAGAAATGCTCGGTGTCGTTGGCGATCTCGCGCACCGCCTCGTAGGTCGTCGGCATGTAGCAGCCGAGGAATCGCTCGGTGTGCACGACCGGGCTTGCCGCGCGCAGCTCATCCCAGATCGGAAACGGATCGTCCGTCCATTGCGGATCGGTGTGGTCGAAATCGTTGACCCAGTCGGTGACGGGCGGATGGGCGACGGGCTCGCTGACGTCGGACATGTCGGGGGGAATCCTCGGCTGGTGGTCGCTGGAATCACGCGCACGCGGGCAGACAGGAAGCTCGCGCTACTCCTCGATCACATCGATTGCGATTTCCGGGCAGTTGGATTTGGCAAGCCACGCCTTCTCTTCGAGTCCCGGCGGGACCGTGCCATCGCCGGCTTCATGCGCGTTGCCGTATTCGTCGAGCTCGAACAGCTCCGGCGCCAGCGCCTTGCAGCGCGCGTGGCCCTGGCATTTGTCGGGATCGACGTGAACCTTCAGTCGCTCTGCCATTGCGGCTTCCCTGGTCGCTTGCGTGCGCGCGAAAGGCGGCCCGCGTTCCTCATGTCAATTTTATCGGCGGCATTTGCCGCTCGGTCTAAGTTATATGCTATTACATTCGCGGCGGGCTTCCCCTGTCAAGCGCAAACTTATAGGCTTTGCCGTAACATGCGTTCACAACTCGCTCGCAAGCCCGAGAATACCTACCACCATGGCGATCTCCGTGACGCCCTGATCAAGGCCGCGTTGCGCGAGGCAGAGCAGGGCGGCGCCGAGGCGATCAGCATCAAGGCGCTGGCAAAGCAACTCGGCGTCTCGCAGCCGGCGCCCTATCGGCACTTCGCCGACCGCGAGGCGCTGCTGGCGGCAGTGACGGCGGAGGCGTTCCGGCAGCTCAGCGCGATGCTGCGCGAGGCGATGGCAAAGCCCTCGAAGCAATCGAAATTGTCGAAGCTGGCGCAGGCGACGCTCGATTTCGGCCTGCGCCGCAACGGCATCTACCGCCTGATGTTCGCTTCGCGCACCGTCTCATGCGCGGCCAAGGGCAGCGAGCTGCACGAGGCGACGCGCGAGACGCTTGGGCTCGTGATCGAAGCCCTGGAATCGCCGGCGGTCGGTTATTTGCGCGAACGGCAAGCGCTGAAGATCTGGGCGGCGGTGCATGGCGTGGTGATGCTGGCTGAGCAGGGCCTGCTCACCGGCGAACCGGCGCATGCCACGCGCGAGGAACTGGTCGAGGATTTCGTCAGCGAAACGAAGGCTGCGCTCGCGGCGGCGATCAAGGGCGCACGGCGTCGGGGAAAGACCGGCGCTTAAGCCTTCGTCGCCAGCAACTTCATCAGTTTCTCAACAGCGCTGTCAGGCGTCGTCACGACCGGGCGGCCGGTGGCCTCCGCCACCAGAGGCGCCGTCGCCGCGATGCTGAACTGCGCGAGCGCAATGACGTCGCAATCGCGTAAGTCGCGCGAAGCTTCCACGATCAGCCGATCGTGCGTGGTGCGGTCGCCCCGATCGAGCGCCGCCAGTGCGCCCTCGGCGAGTTTCGGCACGATCTGGACCGAAGCGGGGAATTCCGGCGGCATCGAGACCAGCGTCGGCGGGAAGGTCGAGAGCAGGCCGATCCGCTTGCCCATCGTCACCGCGCGCTCGATCATCGCTTCGTTCGGCTTCAGCACTGGCATCGGCGCATGGGCGCGCGCCACCGCCTCGATACAGGGGCCGAAGGCCGAACAGGTGAAGAGGATCGCGTTTGCCCCCGTTGCCCCCGCGTAGTCGCCGAGCGCGAGGAAACGCTCGGTCATGGCGTCGGTGAGCTGGCCGTCGCGCGCGAGATCCGCAGACAGGCTGTCGTCGAGCAGGTTCATCAGTCGCGCCTCGGGCCACGCTGTCGCGAATGCCGCCTCGATCGGGGCAATGGAATGCTTCAGGGCGTGGATCAGGGCGATGCGCATGGGATTTCTCTTCTCCCTCTCCCCCTAAACGGGGGAGAGGGAGAATTCCTTACTTGAACGGCACGGCGTACATCAGGCCGCCCTTGCTCCAGAGGCCGTTGAGGCCGCGATCGAGCTTGAGCGGGCTCGCCTTGCCGACATTGCGCTCATAGATCTCGCCGTAATTGCCGGTGGCCTTGATCGCCGTGACCAGCCATTTGTTGTCGAGCCCGAGCCGCGAGCCGAGATCGCCGGAGGCCCCCAGCAGCCGCTGGATCGCCGGCGTCTGCGATTTCGCCATCTCATCGACATTGGCCTGGGTGACGCCGAGCTCTTCGGCCTCGATCAGCCCGTAATGCAGCCAGGTGATGATGTCGCTCCAGACCTCGTCACCGTTGCGGGTGAAGGGCCCGAGCGGCTCCTTGCTGATGGTCTGCGGCAGCACGACGTAGTCGGCCGGGTTGGGCGCTGCGGTCGTCACCGCGCCGGCAAGCGCGGACGCATCCTGGGTCATGGCATCGCAGCGGCCGCCGAAGAAGGTCTGGTACATGGTGTCGACGCGGTCGAACACCAGCGGCTTCCAGTCGATGCCGTTGGCGCGGCCGTAATCGCCGAGCGTAACCTCGTGCGTGGTACCCTGCGCGACGCAGACCGTGGCGCCCTTGAGGTCCTTGATGTCCTTTACGCCAAGGTCCTTCTTCACGACAAAGCCCTGGCCGTCGTAGAAGTTGATCGGGCCCTGGCGCAGGCCCAGTGTCACGCCGCGCAAATAGGTCTGCGTCGAGTTGCGGTAGAGCACGTCGATCTCGCCCGATTGCAGCGCGGTGAAGCGATTCTGCGCTGTCAGGGAGACGTAACGCACCTTGCTGGCATCGCCCAGCACGCCGGCCGCAAGCGCGCGGCAATAGTCGACGTCGAGGCCCTTGTAATTGCCTTGCGAGTCCGGCGCCGAGAAGCCGGCAAAACCTGCGCTGACGCCGCACACCAGCGTGCCGCGGCTCTTTACCGTGTCGAGCGTCGCCGCCTGCGCGGCCACCGCCGATGCTGCGAGCACGCCGGCTGCGATAACCACTTTCCTCATCATGCTACTCTCCCCTCAATGATTGACACTACGCAACACGTTGTCGACGGCGGTGCCGAGCTTGTCGACGATCAGGTCGATCTCGGCGACTGATGCGATATAGGGCGGTGCCAGCAGCACGTGGTCGCCGCGGACGCCGTCCACGGTGCCGCCGCCGGGATAGCAGCCGAGGCCGTTGGCGAAGGCCTCCGCCTTGATCTTCTGGTTGAGCTTGAGCGCCGGATCGAACGAGGTGCGGCTGGCGCGATCGGCGACGAGCTCGATCGCCCAGAACAGGCCGCGCCCCCTGATATCGCCGACATGGCGGTGATTGCCGAAGCGCTCGGTCAGTCGCTGCTCGAGCTGCTTGCCACGCTCCTTGACGCGATCGAGTAGGCCGTCCTCGCGGATCACGTCCTGCACCGCGAGCGCGGCCGCGCAGGCGAGGGGGTGCGCCAGATAGGTATGGCCATGCTGGAAGGCGCCCGAGCCTGACCGGATGGTGTCGATGATCCTGCCGCTCGCCAGCATCGCGCCGATCGGCTGGTAGCCGCCGCCGAGCCCCTTCGCGATCGCCTGGATGTCTGGGGCGACGCCTTCCTGCTCCCAGGCATGCGTGGTGCCGGTCCGGCCCATGCCGCACATGACTTCATCCAGGATGAGCAGCGCACCATGCCGGTCGCAGATTTCGCGCACGGCCCTGAAGTAACCGTCCGGCGCCGTCACCGCGCCGGCGGTGGCGCCGACGACGGGTTCGGCGAGGAACGCCGCAACGGAGTTGGGACCGAGCCGTTGAAATTCAGCTTCTAGCTCGGCTGCGAGCCGCGCTACGAACTGCGCATCCGACTCGCCGTCGTGTTTCTCATGATAAGCAAAGGCGGGAGTCACATGGCTGAAGGCGGCTGACAGCAGCGGCGCATAGGGCGCCCGGCGCCAGGCATTGCCGCCGGCGGCGAGCGCGCCGAGCGTATTGCCGTGATAGCTCTGCCGCCGCGCGATGAAATGCTGTCGCTGCGGCTCACCGCGCTCGATGAAATATTGCCGCGCGAGCTTGATGCTGGCCTCGATCGCCTCCGAACCGCCGCTGACGAAATAGGCGTAGGCGAGACCGCCGGGCTCGTGTCCGACCAGCGTCTCGGCCAGTGCTTCTGCCGGCTCGGACGAAAAGAAGGCGGTGTGCGCATAGGCGAGCGTCGACGCCTGCTTCGCCATCGCCGCGATCACACGCGGATGCTGGTGGCCGAGACAGGAGACCGCGGCGCCGCCGGAGGCGTCGATGACGCGCCGTCCGTCCTCGGCGAAGAGATAGATGCCTTCGCCGCCGATCGCCTTGGGCGGCGTTTCGCGTAGCGAGCGGTGCAGCACGCGGCTGGTGCGAGTGCTCATGGATCAACCTTTCTCCGAGACGTAGGTGGTAGCTGCGGCAAGCCGCGCCTCGGTATTCTCCAGACGCTTCTTCGCGGCGATGCCGCCGAGCGAGAACGTCACCGCGGCAAGCGACTGTGCAATCGCGATCGCGCCGGTGAGGCTTGGGAAAAAGCCCGGGGAAGAGGCTGCCTCGAACAGCAGCACATGGTCGGCGCCCTCGGCCATCGGTGCTGATACGCTATCGGCGATCGCAATCAGCGTCGCGCCGGCACGATAGGCGGCCTGCGCGACCCGGACGCTCGCGTGCGTATAGGGCAGGAAGCCGATGACGATGACGGCTTCGCCGGGGCGGAAGGCGCCAAGATCCAGATCGTCAGGACCGGACGCGCCGACGAGTTGCACCTGTTCGGGACGAAATAGCCGCAGTTCGTAGTTCAATAGTTCCGCGACGCTGCGGCAGCTGCGATAGCCCGCGATCCAGATCCGCTTGGCGTCGTGCAGCGCGCCGGCCGCCTCTGCAATCGGCTGCGCCGGAATGCGCGGAAGGCCGGCGGCCTCGGCCACCAGCTTGTCGGTAACGAGCGCGACGTCGGCGTGCGGACCATGACGCCGGCTCTTGGCGCGGCCGGAGAAGGGCGAGGTCTGCGATGGCCGCCGTGCCTCGGTCAGCGCCGCGCGCAACGCGTCCCAGCCGGAATAGCCGATGGCTTTTGCAAGCCGCGTGAACGCGGCGGGATCGGCGCCGGCAACGGCCGCGAGATCGCGCATCGAGCGGGTGGTGGCGTCGTAATCATTGGCGGCGACGAAGCGCCCGACCTCCTGCAAGCGCATCGGGAGCGATGGCAATGCAATGCGCAGTTCGCTCAGCGGCGAGGATTTCGCAGGCTCGGCCATGAAACATTTGTTGCATGAATTGGCTTTTGGTGCAACAGTTGACGTGCGCCGCCGGAAATCATTGCTTTTGAGAAGGATTTTTGCGCTGTGACATCAGATGGTCCGAGACCGCCGCCGCGCCGCCGCTTGTTCGGCGCCTTCGGACAACGGGAGCTGAAAGGCCTGTTCTGGCAGGTCCTGGTGGTCGGGATCGCGGTCGGGGTGATCGCCTTCCTCTGGTCCAACACCGTCACCAATCTCTCCGCTCGCCGGATCACCACGGGCTTTGCCTTTCTCGGCCGCGAAGCGGGCATGCCGATCGCCGACAGCCTGCTCGCCTACAATCCGCGCGACACCTACCTCTGGGCCTTCGTCGTCGGGATCGTCAACACTCTGCGCGTTGCGGTGATCGGCATCGTGCTCGCGACCATCCTGGGCACGCTGATCGGGATCTCGCGGCTGTCGGCCAACTGGCTGCTGTCGCGGCTCGCCGCCGTCTATGTCGAGACGCTCCGCGACATCCCGCTGCTGCTTCAGCTCCTGTTCTGGTACGTGCTGATGCAGGGGCTGCCGGCCGCGCGCGCGGCGTTCCGGCCGCTCGAGGGAGTGTTCCTCTCCAATCGCGGCCTGATCCTGCCGGCGATCCCGATCGGGGCGCCGCAACTCTGGGTGCTCGGCACGGCCGCGCTGGGCTGTGCCGTGTTCTATGTTTTCAGACGATGGCAGATCGCGCAGCAGATGCGGGACGGCAAGCCGCGGTCGGCATGGCCGTTTGCGCTCGGCCTGATCGTCATGCTGCCGGCGGCAGTGTCGGTGCTGCTAGGTGTGCCCTGGGCGATCGAATGGCCCGAGCTGCGCGGCTTCAACTTCGTCGGCGGGTTGACGCTGGCGCCGGAATATTTTGCGCTCCTGATCGCGCTCGTCGCCTACACCTCGGCCTTCATCGCCGAGATCGTGCGCAGCGGCATCCAGTCGGTGCCGCGCGGGCAGTGGGATGCCGCCAACGCGCTCGGCCTGCGCCGCAGCTTCATGCTGCGGCAGATCATCCTGCCGCAGGCGCTCCGCGTCATCGTGCCGCCGATGACGAGCCAATACCTCAACCTGACCAAGAACTCCTCGCTCGCGGTCGCGATCGGCTACCAGGACGTGGTCTCGGTCGCCAACACCACGCTGAACCAGACCGGGCAGGCGATCGAGGCGATCGCGCTGATCATGGCGGTGTTCTTGACCATCAGCCTCGGCATCAGCTTCTTCATGAACTGGTACAACGCGCGTATCGCGCTGGTGGAGCGCTGAGCATGACGGCGATCACCGATAGTCCGGATGCACCGCGCGCCGCGCGCCGCCCGCAGATGGGAAATCCGGTGCTGCGCTGGCTGCGCACCAATTTGTTCTCGTCGATCCCCAACGGCATTCTGTCGGTCGTGCTGCTGGCGATCCTCGCCAAGGGCATCTTCAGCTTCGTGCAGTGGGGCATCGCGAATGCAGTGTGGCTGACGCCCGCGAACGATTCCAGCGCGTGCCGTGCCGTCCGCGGCTTCGGCGCCTGCTGGGCGATCATCCCCGAGAAATATCGGTTCATCCTGTTCGGCACCTATCCGTTCGACGAGCAATGGCGGCCGGCGCTGTCGGTGGTGCTGTTCATCGCGCTGTTCTATCTCTCCAGCCGCCGTGCTTTCTGGCGGCGCGAGCTGGTCTATCTCTGGATCGGTGTGCTGGCGCTGATCAGCGTGCTGATGTGGGGAGGCGTGTTCGGCCTGTCCTTCGTGTCGCAGGACCGCTGGGGCGGACTGCCGGTGACGCTGATCCTGGCGACCTTCGGTCTCGCCTTCGGCTTCCCGCTCGGTATCCTCGTCGCGCTCGGCCGGCGCTCAAAGCTGCCGGCGATCCGCTCGCTCAGCGTGCTCTATGTCGAGCTGATCCGCGGCGTGCCGTTGGTCAGCCTGCTGTTCATGGCGAGCGTGATGTTTCCGCTGTTCATGCCCAGCGGCTTCAACATCGACAAGCTGCTGCGTGCGCAGATCGCGATCATCCTGTTTGCGGGCGCTTACCTTGCCGAAGTCATTCGCGGCGGCCTTCAGGCCGTGCCGCGCGGACAATACGAGGCCGCCGAGGCGCTGGGGCTGTCCTATTGGCGCAAGCACCGGCTGATCGTCCTGCCGCAGGCGATCCGCCACGTCATCCCGCCGCTGGTCAACACCTTCATTGCCTTCTTCAAGGACACCAGCCTCGTCCTCATCATCGGCATCTTCGACCTGCTGACGACGGCCAAGACGGCGATCATCGATCCGGCCTGGCAGCAATTCTCGGTCGAAGTCTACATCTTCGTCGCCGCGATCTATTTTGTGTTCTGCTTTGCGATGTCGCGCTATAGCCGCGGCCTGGAGGCGGCAAGCGGACGGTGAGGTGATCTTCCTTCTCCCCTTGTGGGAGAAGGTGGCGCGAAGCGCCGGATGAGGGGTTCTATCCTCGAGTTCGGACGGTGAGGGAGTCGCTCGCGGAGAGATACCCTCCCGTCTCGCCGCTTCGCGGCGAGCCACCCTCTCCCACGAGGGGAGAGGGGAACTACCGAGTACGTGTTGTAGATCGTGCTACTTCTTCACCTTCGGATCAATCGGCGTCGTGCCGCGCAGGCCCAGAATATCCTCCAGAACCTTCGCTCCCGCGAGCACTTGTGCATCAGCGCGGGGGGCTCCCACCACCTGGACGCCGACCGGCAGGCCTGACGCCGTGAAGCCGCAGGGCAGCGACAGCGACGGGCAGCACGCTAGCGTGATGGCGTAGACGATGCCGAGCCACTCGACGTAGTTGTCGAACCTCTTGCCCGCGCATTCGGCGACATAGCGGTCTTCGATCGGAAAGGGCGGCACGATCGTCGTCGGCACCAGCAGGAGATCGTAGGTCTTGAAGAACTCCACCGCGCGTGCAGTCATGCCGACGCGCTGCGCCTCGGCGCGCGCGAGCTGCTCGACGGTGAGCTTGAGGCCTTCCTCGATGTTCCAGATCACCTCGGGCTTGAGCAGGTCCCGCTTGGTGCGCAGCAGATTGGCCTTGGTGATGGCGAAATCGAACGCGCGCAGCACGTGGAAGCATTCATGCGCCTCGCGCCAGTCGGGATGGGCCTCCTCGACGATGGCGCCGGCCTCGGCAAAGCGCTCAGCGGCCTTGCGTGTGATGGCCTTCACCTCAGGATCGACGGGCGTGATGCCGAGATCGGGTGAATAGGCAATGCGCTTCGGCTTCTTGCCCGCCTGTGTCGCCGACAGGAACGACGTCGCAGGCGCAGGCAGCGACAGCGGATCGTCCGCATAGTCGCCGCTCATGGCATCCAGCAGCAGGGCGAGATCCTCGACGTTGCGTGCCATCGGGCCCACCACGCCGAGATTGCGATCGATCGCCGATTTGGGGGTATGGGCGACGCGGCCAATGCTCGGCCGCATTCCGACGACGCCGCAGAACGCCGCCGGGCTGCGCAGGCTGCCACCCATGTCGGAGCCCTGGGCGAGCCAGGCCATGCCGGTCGCAAGCGCCACCGCCGCGCCGCCTGAGGAGCCGGCGGCGGACTTGGACGTATCCCAGGGATTGAGAGTTGCGCCGAACACCTCGTTGAAGGTGTTGGCGCCGGCGCCGAATTCCGGCGTGTTGGACTTCGCGTAGACGACTGCGCCGTTGGTTTCGAGGTTCTCGACCATGAGGTCGGACTTCGCGGGGATGTTGTCCTTGAAGATCGGCGAACCCTGCGTGTTCAGCACGCCGGCGACGTCGGTCAGGTCCTTGATCGGCACCGGCAGGCCAGCGAGCAGCCCGCGCGCACCGGCCGGCTTCTGCATCAGCGCCTTCGCATTGGCCCGCGCGCGGTCGAAGCACAGCGTCGGCAGCGCGTTGACCTTGCCGTCGACCTCAGCGACGCGCTTCTCCAGCGCATCCAGCAGTTCGAGCGGCGAGACGTCGCCGGAACGCAACTTGTCGACGACGGTGCGGGCGGTTTCGCGGATCAGGTCTTGAGACAACTATTTTACTCCTATCTCTTGATTGTCATTCCGGGGCGCCCGAAGGGCGAACCCGGAATCTCGAGGTTCCGGGTTCGATGCTTTGCATCGCCCCGGAACGACGGTGGCTAAATAACCTTGGAGAAACTAACCCCACCCGGCACTGATGCCGCCATCCACCGTATAGATGACCCCGGACGTATAGCCGGCGCGATCCGACGCCAGGAACGCCATGAGGTCGCCGATCTCGCGCGCATGCGCGGGGCGGCCGAGCGGCAGGCTCTTCTGGAATTCCTTGTAGCGGCTCTCGTCGCCGAACTGGTGCATGGCCCGCGTCTTGAGCAGCGTGACGTGGCGGTCGGTGCCGACAGGGCCGGGATTGATGCCGACCACGCGGATGTTGTCGGCGAGGCTCTTGCCGCCGAGCGCGCGGGTGAACGCCATCAGCGCGGCATTCCCGGCGCTGCCGCAGATGTAGTTCGCGTCGAACTTTTCGCCGGCCGCACCGATGTCGTTGACGATGACCCCGCCGCCCTTCGCCTTCATCTGCGCGTAGATCTGCCGCGTGAGGTTAATGTAGCCGAACACCTTCAATTCCCAGGCGTGGCGCCAGGTCGCCTCGTCGATCTTGTCGATCGAGCCGCCGGGGATGTCGCCGGCATTGTTCACGAGGATGTCGATGTCGGCGGCTTCTGTGGCCAGCCGTGCGATGCCTTCGGTCTTGCGCAGGTCGACGATGCTCGTCGCGGCGTCGATCTGGTGAGCAGACCGCAAGCGGTCCGCCAGCGCCTTGAGCTGATCGCCGCTGCGCGCGGCGAGCAGGAGATGCGCGCCTTCCTCGGCGAACGCCTCGGCGGCG
Source organism: Bradyrhizobium diazoefficiens USDA 110 (assembly GCF_000011365.1). Taxonomy (GTDB): domain Bacteria; phylum Pseudomonadota; class Alphaproteobacteria; order Rhizobiales; family Xanthobacteraceae; genus Bradyrhizobium; species Bradyrhizobium diazoefficiens. The sequence continues at coordinate 3,209,184 of NC_004463.1, forward strand.
GCGGCGCCGATGCCCTTGGACGCGCCCGTGATCAGGACACGCTTGCCACGCAGATGCAGATCCATGGGGGTTACTCGCAAGATAGGAATACGATGAAATCAGTAGGCGGTCGGCCGTGCCACGGTCAACATTGCAGTGCAGCGTTGCACTGCCCGCGACTTTGGTTCATTGCAGGGCGATCAAAAGACGGCGGCTGCCGGACCAACCAAGGACGTTCTCGATGAGCAAAAAACAATACCGGATCGCGGTCATCCCCGGCGACGGCATCGGCAAGGAAGTGATGCCGGAGGGCCTGCGTGTTTTGGAGGCGGCCGCCAAGAAACACGGCGTGTCCCTGCATTTCGACCATTTCGACTTCTCGTCATGGGACTATTACGAGAAGCACGGCCAGATGATGCCGGACGACTGGAAGGAGAAGATCGGCAAGCACGACGCGATCTATTTCGGCGCGGTCGGCTGGCCGGCCAAGATTCCGGATCACGTTTCGCTGTGGGGCTCGCTGATCAAATTCCGCCGCGAGTTCGACCAATACGTGAACCTGCGGCCGGTACGGCTGATGCCCGGCGTGCCGTCGCCGCTCGCCAACCGCAAGCCCGGCGACATCGATTTCTGGGTGGTCCGCGAGAACACCGAGGGTGAATATTCCTCCGTCGGCGGCCGCATGTTCCCGGACACCGACCGTGAATTCGTCACCCAGCAGACGGTGATGACACGCACCGGCGTCGACCGCATCCTGAAGTTCGCCTTCGAGCTCGCGCAATCGCGGCCGAAGAAGCACCTGACCTCGGCGACCAAGTCGAACGGCATCTCCATCACCATGCCCTATTGGGACGAGCGCGTGGAGGCGATGGCCAAGAAATTCCCGGGCGTGAAGTGGGACAAGTACCACATCGACATCCTCACCGCGAACTTCGTGCTGCATCCTGACTGGTTCGACGTCGTGGTCGGCTCGAATCTGTTCGGTGACATCTTGTCCGATCTCGGCCCGGCCTGCACCGGTACCATCGGCATCGCGCCATCAGGCAACATCAATCCCGAGGGCGATTTCCCCTCGGTGTTCGAGCCGGTGCACGGCTCGGCGCCCGACATCGCGGGCCAGGGCATCGCCAACCCGATCGGCGCAATCTGGTCCGGTGCGATGATGTTCGAGCATCTCGGCGAGAAGGAAGCCGGCCGATCGATCGTGGAAGCGATCGAGCGCACGCTCGCCGAGCGCACGCTGCGCACCAGGGATCTCGGCGGCAACGCCGACACGACCGCCTGCGGCAAGGCGGTCGCGGATATGGTGGATTAAGCAGAGCTGCTAACCGAGGCGTCGTCCCGGCGAAAGCCGGGACCCATTACCCCAGGGAGTAGTTGCGGCGCGACGTTGGTGACTACGAGTCTTCGCCAAACCACCTTCTGTGGTTATAGGCCCCGAATCTGCGCTTCGCTGCGCTGATCCGGGACGACAGCAGTTGCGGTTTCCTACCCCACGATCTTCTCGATCGCGGCCTGATCCAGCCCGAACTTCTGCCCGGCCTCCAGAATCTCCTGCCAGGTGGTCGGATCGACCGGAATGCCTTCGGCGAGGCGCTTTTTCTTGGTCTCGCGCTCGGGCTCGCCGGCGATCTTGACCTTGTCGACGCCGGGGCCAGGCGGTGAGCCGGTGTGCCAGGCGACGAAGCTTTCGACTTCGCGTGCGAGGTTTTCGCCGGTGCCGAGCTTGCCCGGATCGATGATGATCGAGAGCATGCCGTTGAGGACGTTGTACTTGCCGTCGGACGGGCCCTTGACCACCTGTCCGCCGGAGAGCGCGCCGCCGAGGATTTCGCACACGAGCGCGAGCCCCGAACCCTTGTGCTCGCCGAACGGCAGAATAGCGCCGTACGGCGGGATCACGGTGTAGCGCGGATTGACCGTGGGCTTGCCTTCATTGTCGATGATGGTGCCGGGCTCCAGTTCGACGCCCTTGTTGTGGGCGACGCGGGTCTTTCCCTGCGCGATCCTGCTGGTGGCGAAGTCGAGCACGATCGGCTCTTTGCCCCTGCGCGGGATGCCGACGCAGAACGGGTTGGTGCCGTGGCGGGCATCGCTGCCGCCCCAGGGCGCCACGATCGGGCGCGAGATCACGTTGACGAAGTGAATCGATACAAGCCCGTGGTCGATGCACTGCTCGGCCCAGTGGCCGATGCGGCCAATGTGGTGCGCATTGGAAAGACCGACGAGACATACGCCGTTGCTCTTGGCACGCTCGGCTGCCAGCTCCATCGCTTCGTGGCCGATCACCTGGCCGTAGCCGGTGAGGCCGTCGAGGGTGAGGAGCGGGCCAGTGTCGAGCACGATCTTGACGTGCTGGTTCACGGCGAGGCCGCCGTTGGTGACGCTCTGGACATAGCGCGGGATCATGCCGACGCCGTGCGAGTCATGTCCCCTAAGATTGGCCTCGACGAGGTTGGCGGATACGAGCTCGGCCTCGCGGTCCGAGGAGCCGCCGGCCTTGACGATGGCGCGGACGACGCTGGTGAGCACTTCGGCCTTGATGGTGCGATAGTCAGCCATTTGTTGTTGCTCTTATCCCTTCACGATCCGGCGGCAGTGAATCCAGGCCGCTTCAATCAGGTTCTCGCTGGCCTCCGGCGTGCGGAACGCCGAATGCGCCGACAGTGTCACGTTCGGCAGTTTTGTCAGCGGATGATCGCCGGGCAGGGGCTCGACGTTGAAGACGTCGAGGCCGGCGTGACGGATGTGGCCCGACTTCAGCGCGTCGATCATGGCGACCTCGTCGACGACTGCGGCGCGCGCGGTGTTGATGAGGATGACGCCGGGCTTCATCGCAAAGATCTTCTCGCGCGTGATCATGCCGCGCGTTTCTTCGTTGAGCAGCAGGTGCAGCGACACCACGTCGCTGGTCGCCAGCACCGTGTCGAGATCGGTGAACGTGACGCCCGGGGAGCTCTTCGGCGAGCGATTCCAGGCGATCACCTTCATGCCGCTGCCGGACGCAATGCGCGCGACCTCTGCTGCGATGCCGCCGAAGCCGATAAGGCCGAGCGTCTTGCCGGTGAGCTGCATGCCGTCTTCGCGCAGCCAGTTGCCGACGCGCATCTCGCGGTCCATCATCGCGATGACGCGGGCCGAGGCCCACATCAGCGCGATCGCAGATTCAGCCACGGCGGTGTCGCCATAGCCCTTGATCAGGTGCACGGAGATGCCGAGCTCGGCGAGCTCTTCCGGATTCATGTAGCTGCGCGCGCCGGTGCCGAGGAACACGACGTGCTTCAGCCCCATGCATTTCTTCGCGACGTCCGTCGGCAGCGCGGTGTGGTCGACGATCGCGATCTCGGCGCCGTCGAGGATTTCCGGGTATTGCTCGGGCTTGATGTCCGGATCCCTGTTGATCCGCACCTTGGGATCGCCTGGTTTCTCCAGCCGCTCCATGATCACGGCGAGGGCTTCGTTGGCGTCGACGAAAACTCCGCGCATGGCTCTCTCCGGTCAGGCCGCGACGCCGGCGATCGCCAGCACGGTGTGCATCAGCACGTTGGTGCCTGCGGCGCAGTCGGGCTGCGTGGCATCCTCAAGCTCGTTGTGGCTGATGCCGTCCTTGCAGGGCACGAACACCATCGCCGCCGGCATGACGGTGTTGAGGTTGCAGGCATCGTGGCCGGCGCCGGAGGTGATGCGCCGAGAGGAATAGCCGAGCGTCTTCGCCGCGTTCTCGACCGCCGCGATCAGCTTGGGATCGAAATGCGTCGGCGGCTTGCGCCAGACCAGGTCGATCTTGACCTCGACCTTGCGGCGCGCAGCGATCTCGGCAATCGCGGCGCGTAGATCGCGATCGAGCGCGTCCATGATCGCGCCATCGGCACTGCGGCAATCCATGGTGAAGGCGATCTCGCCGGGAATGACGTTGCGCGAGGGGTTTGCGATCACGGCCTCGCCGATGGTGCCGACCGCGTTCGGCCCATGCTTCTTTGCAATCGCCTCCATCGCCAGCACGATTTCGGAGAGCGTGGCCAGCGCATCGCGCCGCAGCGGCATCGGGGTCGATCCCGCATGGCTCTCGAAGCCGGAAATCTTGCCGTCATACCAGAGCACGCCCTGGCCGGAATCGACGACGCCGATGGTCTTGCCCTCGGCCTCCAAAATCGGGCCCTGCTCGATGTGCAGCTCGACGAAGCAGCCGAGCTTCTGGAAGCCGACCGGCTTGTCGCCGCGATAGCCGATGCCGTCGAGCGCCTGGCCGACGGTGATGCCCTCGGCGTCCTTGCGTGACAGGATGTCGTCGGTGGTGAAATCGCCGACGTAAGCCGCGGACGCCATCATCGCGGGCGCGAAGCGCGAGCCTTCCTCGTTGGTCCAGTTGACCACACAGATGGGCGCCTCGGTCTCGATGCCGGCGTCGTTCAGGGTGCGGATCACTTCCAGCGCGCCGAGCGTTCCCAGGATGCCGTCATATTTGCCGCCGGTCGGCTGGGTGTCGAGATGCGAGCCGATGCCGACGGGCGGCTTCGACATGTCACGTCCCTTGCGCAGGCCGAACTGTGAGCCGAGCGCATCGACATGAACCTCGAGACCGGCATCCTCGCAGGCCTTGCGGAACCAGTCGCGCACCTGCTTGTCCTCGGCGCTCAGCGTCAGCCGCCGCACGCCGCCCTTGGCCGTCCCGCCGAATTGCGCGGTCTCGTGGATGGAGCCCCAGAGGCGGGCGGAATCGATTTGCAGATTGGTGGCGGCTCGGCTCATGCGGTCAGTCTCTCAGTTGTCATTCCGGGGCCCGACGAGCGAACCCGGAATCTCGAGATTCCGGGTCTGGTGCTTGCGCACCATCCCGGAATGACGTTGAAGGTTGTCCGGCATCCGTTTCAATGACGCGCCAGCGCGGGCGCGTCAACCGCGAGGCTGCTCTGCGCAATCTGACATGCAAGCTCGGCGACACGCTCCACCGCCACGACGTCGGGCGAGGCGAGCCAGCTCGCCGTGAACGTCAGCGGTGTGATTTCGAGATCGGTGTCGAGCAGTTGCAGCCGCCCGTCGGCGAGCTCGTTCTCGACGATGGCGTCGGGGATCACGGCGATCCCGAGGCCCTCGACCGCCATGTGGATAACGGTCGCGAGCGACGCAGAGGCATGCAGCCGTATCGGCGGCAATTCCGGCCGGTCGAACACCTCGCGCACGACCTCGTAAGGCTTGGTCTTGCGTGGGAAGGTGATGATCGGAAACCGTGCGAGCTCCGCCGGCGTCACCGGACCCTTGCCGAGCCCGAGCGAGGGGCTTGCGAGAAAGCCGATCGGGTAGTCGGCGAGCACGCGATTGTGCACGCCGGAGGCGGACAGCGGCCCAACCACGAAAGCAAGCTCGATCTCCTGCGCGAGGAGGCGTGCCGTGAGGTTCGGGGTGATGTCGACCTCGATCTCGAGCGACAGGTTCGGATAGATCTGGTTCACGCTTTTCACGAGGCGCGGCAGCCAGGTGTGCACGATGGTCTCGGCGACGCCGAGCCGCATCACGCCGCGCATCGCTGAGCGGTCGCCGATCTCCGCCATCATCTGAGCGCGGAGACCGATCAGCTTCTCCGCATAGACCATCATCTGCCGGCCGCTCGGCGTCGGCGAGGCCACGCGATGGTCGCGGTTGAGCAGCTTCACGCCCATCTCGCGCTCGAGCTGGGCGATGCGCTGGGAGATCGCCGGCTGGGTCGTGTTGAGGCGGGCCGCAGCGCCGCGGAAGCTGCCGAGCTTCACAACCCAGAGGAACGTCTCGATCGATCTGAAGTCCAGCATTGGAAGGATTTCCCCGATCGATAAATTGGATTTATCGATATTGATTAGAAAGGACGATTAGACTTTATAGCACGCTTGGTGTTGGCTGTCCTTGTCGAGTTTATAGGCAGGTCGATCAGATGACTGTTTTGGTGGCAGCGCAGCAAACTGAAACGCCCGACCCACTCCCGAGCCGCCAGGCGCGGCTCGCCTATCGCGGCGGCGAGGTGGGATCCACCGCCGGGGTCGCCCCCGGCTTCGTCCAGGGCAATCTGGCGATTCTGCCGGCGGAATACGCCAGCGCCTTTCACCGCTTCTGCCAGCTCAACCCGAAACCCTGCCCGATCATCGGCATGTCCGACGTCGGCAGTCCGCATATCCCCGCACTCGGCGCCGATCTCGACATCCGCACCGACGTTCCCCGCTACCGTGTCTGGCGCGATGGCGAAGTCGTCGACGAGCCGACCGACGTGACGGGCTACTGGCGCGACGATCTGGTGACCTTCGTGCTCGGCTGCTCGTTCTCGTTCGAGGAGGCGCTGCTCGACGAGGGCATGCCGATCCGCCACATCGAGCAGAACGTGCGCGTGCCGATGTACCGCACCAACATCGCCTGCGGCGAGGCCGGTCCGTTCGCCGGCCCCATGGTGGTGTCGATGCGTCCGTTCAAGCCGGCCGATGCGATCCGCGCCGTGCAGATCACCTCGCGCTATCCAGCCGTGCACGGCGCGCCCGTGCATCTCGGCCATCCGCATCTGATCGGCATCAAGGACATCGCCAAGCCCGACTATGGCGATCCCGTGCCGGTTGCCGACGACGAGATTCCGGTGTTCTGGGCCTGCGGCGTGACGCCGCAATCGGTGATCAACGCCGCCAGGCTGCCGTTCGCGATCACGCATTCTCCCGGCCTGATGCTGGTGACGGATCTCAAGAACAGGACCATGGCCGTGATATAGTGGGCAGCGTTTGCTGCTTCTTCGGGCTTTACCGCATCCATCAATCGCTTCATTCGATCAGCCGAAATTCCGTAACAGAGGACTTTGCCATGACGATCTCTCGCCGCGACGTGTTGCTGGGTGCCACCGCCACTGCAGCGCTGGTGCCGCTCGCTGCACGCGCCCAGACCTCGGAAGTCGTGATCGGCGTCATCTATCCGTTCTCCGGCGGCAGCGCGCAGCAGGGCGTCGATGCGCAGAAGGCCTATGAGACCGCGCTCGAGGTCATCAACAAGGACACCGATTTCGACCTGCCGCTGGCGAAGGGCGAAGGCCTGCCGGGCCTCGGCGGCGCAAAAGTCCGTCTCGTGTTCGCCGACCACCAGGCCGATCCGCAGAAGGGCCGCGCCGAGGCCGAGCGCCTGATTACGCAGGAGAAGGTCTCCGCCATCATCGGCACCTACCAGAGCGCGGTCGCCGTCACCGTCAGCCAGATCTGCGAGCGTTACCAGATCCCGTTCGTCTCCGCCGACAACTCCTCGCCGAGCCTGCATCGCCGCGGCCTCAAATATTACTTCCGTGCCGCGCCGCATGACGAGATGTACTCGGCCGCGATGTTCGACTTCTTCGACGCCATGAAGAAGAAGGGCACCAAGATCGAGACGCTGTCGCTGTTCCACGAGGACACCATCTTCGGCACCGACTCCGGCAACGCCCAGGCCAAGATCGCCGGCGAGCGCGCCTACAAGATCGTCACCGACATCAAGTACCGCGCCAACTCGCCGTCGCTCTCCGCCGAGGTGCAGCAGCTCAAGACCGCCAATGCCGACGTGCTGATGCCCTCGAGCTACACCACCGACGGCATCCTGCTGGTCAAGACCATGGCCGAGCTCGGCTACAAGCCCAACGCGATCGTGGCGCAGGACGCAGGCTTTTCCGAGAAGGCGCTCTACGACGCCGTCGGCGACAAGCTCGAAGGCGTGATCTCGCGCGGCACCTTCTCGCTCGACCTCGCGCAGAAGCGCCCGATGGTCGGCAAGATCAACGAGATGTTCAAGGCGCGGTCGGGCAAGGATTTCAACGACCTCACTTCGCGCCAGTTCATGGGCCTGATCATCCTTGCTGACGCCATCAGCCGCGCCAAGTCGACCGACGGCGAGAAAGTCCGCGATGCGCTGGCCGCCACCGACATCCCGGGCGAGCAGACCATCATGCCCTGGAAGCGCGTCAAGTTCGACGAGATGGGCCAGAACAACGACGCCGACCCGGTGCTGCTGCAATATGTCGGCGGCAAGTTCGTCACCATCTTCCCGCCGCAGGCCGCGATCGCCGAAGCGATCTGGCCGATGAAGTAAGCGTTTCGGAGAGCGGGAGCTCAGACTTGGCTCCCGCCCTCATCCTGAGGAGCGGGCGTAGCTCGCGTCTCGAAGGACGAGGGTGGGCCCATCCTTCGAGACGCGCGCCGCGGCGCGTTCTTCAGGATGAGGGCGTATTGTGGGGGACGACTTTTGACAGCTCAAGCCATTATCCAGAGTCTCGCGAGCGGCCTGCTCATGGGCCTGCTCTACGGACTGATCGCCGTCGGCCTCGCGCTGATCTTCGGCCTGATGGACGTCGTGAACTTCGCCCATGGCGAGTTCCTGATGATCGCGATGTATGTGAGCTTCTTCCTGTTCGCGTTCTTCGCCATCGACCCCCTGCTGTCGGCGCCGCTGGTCGCCGCGGCCCTGTTCGTGTTCGGGGCGGTCGTCTACCTCTTGATTGTACGCTTCGCGATGCGCGCCAAGGCAAACGCCGGCATGGTGCAGATCTTCTCGACCTTCGGCCTTGCCATCGTGATGCGCGGGCTCGCGCAGTTCTTCTTCACGCCGGACTATCGCAGCATTCCGCAGTCCTGGCTCGGCGGCAAGACGATCTCGATCGGCGGCATCTTCCTGCCGGAGCCGCAGTTGATCGGCGCGCTGGTCTCGATCGCGGCTTTCGCCGGCCTCTATTTCTTCATCAACCGCACTGACTTCGGCCGCGCGCTCGAAGCCACCCGCGAAGATCCCGGTGCAGTCGCACTCGTCGGCATCGACAAGAACCGCGTGTTCGCGCTGGGCTGGGGCCTGGGCGCCGCACTGGTCGGTCTCGCCGGCGCGATCATGGCGGTGTTCTTCTACATCTATCCGGACGTCGGCGCCTCCTTCGCGCTGATCGCCTATGTCACGGTTGCGCTCGGTGGTTTCGGCAGTGTGTTCGGCGCGTTCGCCGGCGGCATCATCGTCGGCCTCGTCGAGGCGACCACCGCCCTGGTGCTGCCGCCTTCGCTGAAATCGGTCGGCATCTACGCGGTCTATCTGCTCGTCGTCTTCATCCGGCCGCGCGGCCTGTTCGGATCGATGTGATGGACCAGAATTTTGCTACGCGGCGCCGCCGCGACCTGATCATCGCCGCGGTGCTGGCCGCGCTCGCGGCCCTTGCACCGCTGTTCATCAAGGATGTCTACGTCCAGAACATCCTGATCCTGACCCTGATGTACGCGGCGCTGTCGCAGAGCTGGAACATCCTGTCCGGCTATTGCGGACAGATCTCGCTGGGGCACGCGCTCTATTTCGGCATCGGCGCCTATACCACCGAGCTGCTGTTCACCAAGTTCGGCGTATTGCCCTGGTTCGGCATGCTCGCCGGCGGCGTGATTGCGGCCGTCATCGCAATGGGGCTTGGCTATCCCTTCTTCCGTCTGCGCGGCCATTACTTCGTGATCGCGACCATCGTCATCGCCGAGATCGGGCTGCTCCTGTTCCAGAACTGGGAATGGGCGGGTGCTGCGATGGGCATCACCATTCCGGTGCGCGGCGACAGCTGGCTGAAATTCCAGTTCATGCGCAGCAAGCTGCCTTACTTCTATTTCGCGCTGGTGCTGTGCAGCCTCGCCTGGTTCGTCACCTGGTGGCTCGAAGATTCCAAATGGGGCTTCTGGTGGCGCGCCGTGAAGGACAATCCGGAAGCGGCCGAGAGCCTCGGCGTCGTCGTGTTCAATTCCAAGATGGGCGCGGCGGCCGTCTCCGCCTTCCTCGTCGCCATCGGCGGTGCCTTCTATGCGCAGTTCCTCGCCTATATCGATCCCGAGAGCGTGATGGGCTTCCAGTTCTCGCTGCTGATGGCGCTGCCGGCCGTGCTCGGCGGCATCGGCACCCTGTGGGGGCCGGTGCTCGGCGCTGCCATCCTGATCCCGATGACGGAGCTGACACGCTCCTATATCGGCGGCTCCGGCCGTGGTGTTGACCTTATCGTCTATGGCGCACTGATCGTTGCGATCTCGCTGGCCCTGCCGCGCGGTCTGGTGAGCCTGTTCTCCCGTTCAAAAGCAAAGGGAGCCACGCGATGACCGCGCTCCTTGAAACCCGCGGCGTCTGGCAGCGGTTCGGCGGCCTCGTCGCCAACAGCGACGTGTCGATCTCGGTCGGCCGCGGCGAGATCGTCGGCCTGATCGGCCCGAACGGTGCCGGCAAGTCGACATTGTTCAATCTCATCGCCGGCGTCCTGCCGCCGACCCAGGGCTCGATCTGGTTCGACGGCGAGGACGTCACCCACATGCCGGCGGCCGAACGCTGCCAGCGCGGCGTCGGGCGCACCTTTCAGGTGGTCAAGAGCTTCGAGACCATGACCGTCATCGACAACGTCATCGTCGGTGCGCTCGTGCGCAACACGGTCATGCGCGAGGCGCGGCGCAAGGCGCATGAGGTGCTCGAATTCACCGGCCTCGCCGCGCGCGCCGACGTGCTTGCGAGCGATCTCGTGCCGGCCGAGAAGCGCCGCCTCGAAGTCGCCCGTGCGCTTGCGACCGAACCAAAGCTGCTGCTGCTCGACGAAGTCCTCACCGGCCTCACGCCGACCGAGGCGCAGACCGGTGTCGCGCTGGTGCGCAAGGTGCGCGATGCCGGCATCACCGTGCTGATGGTCGAGCACGTCATGGAGATCGTGATGCCGCTGGTCGACCGCGCCATCGTGCTCGACCTCGGCAAGGTGCTGGTCGAGGGCAAGCCTGCCGACGTCGTTCGCGATCCCAAGGTGATCAGCGCATATCTGGGAGATCGTCATGCTGTCAGTGCATGAAGTCACGACCGCCTATCAGGGTCTGGTCGCGATCTCCGCAGTCTCGATCGAGGTCGAGAAGGGCGAGATCGTCTGCGTCGCCGGCGCCAACGGCGCGGGCAAGTCGACGCTGCTGAAGTCCATCGCCGGCGCCGAACGCCCGCGTTCGGGCACCGTGACGTTCGACGGCAAGCGCCTCGACGGCATGGCGCAGCACCACATCACGGCCACCGGCATCGCCTATGTGCCGGAGAACCGCCGCCTGTTCCCGCGCCTGTCGGTGCGCGACAACCTTCGCCTCGGCAGCTATCTCTACCGCGGCGAGGCGAACCGCGAGGGACCGCTCGACCTCGTCTTCAACCTGTTTCCGCGTCTTCAGGAACGTTTGGAGCAGCGCGCCGAAACGCTCTCCGGCGGCGAACAGCAGATGCTCGCCATCGGCCGCGCGCTGATGACGCGCCCGCGGCTGCTGATGCTGGATGAGCCCTCGCAAGGCATCATGCCGAAGCTGGTGGACGAGATTTTCCAGGCAGTATTGCGCATCCGCGACGCCGGCATGACCGTCCTGATCGTCGAGCAACGCATGGCCGAGTGCCTGGAGATCGCCGACCGCGCCTACATCCTGCAAACCGGCCGCGTGCTGATGCAGGGCGCGGCGAGCGAGATCAAGGGCAATCCCGATGTGAGGAAGGCGTATCTGGGGCTTTAGCTAGACTGCCGCCGCAATCGCAGCCGTCATCCTGGGGGGGCGCGCTCTTTGCGCGCCTCGAAGGATGGGCCGCAAGCACCTGTAGCCCATCCTTCGAGGCTTCACCTTGCGATGCATTGCATCGCAAGGCTCGCACCTCAGGATGATGGCAGAGTATGCGGTTAATGTCCGTGCCCGTGCCCATGCTCCGGCAACGTCACCCCGAACACCTTCACCAGATCCGTCACCTGCTCCGGCGACAGATATTTCGGGTTCATCCCGCGCAGCAGCAGATAGAGCTTCGCCGTCTCCTCCAGCTCCTCCGTCGCGAACACCGCGGCCTCCAGCGTGTCGCCGGCGACCACCGGGCCGTGATTGGCGAGCAGGACGGACGAATATTTCCCCGCCAGCCCCTTGATCGCATCCGCCACTGCGGGATCGCCGGGGCGGTAATAGGGCACGAGCGCGGTCGCGCCGCATTTCATCAGATAATAGGCCGTCATCGGCGGCAGCGCGGCGCGCGGGTCGATCTCGGGCAGCATCGACAGTGCGACAGAATGCGTCGAATGCAGGTGTACGATCGCGCGTGCGCTACCGCGGGTGTCGTAGAGCGCGGTGTGCAGTGGAACTTCCTTGGTCGGTGCATCGCCCGAGATCGGCCGGCCTTGACTATCCAGCCGCGACAGCCGCGCCGGGTCGAGGAAGCCGAGCGAGGCGTTGGTCGGCGTCACCAGCCAGCCGCCATCGTCAAGCTTGACGCTGATATTGCCAGAGGAGCCCGGCGTCAGCCCGCGCTCGAACAGGGACCGTCCGAAGCGGCAGATATCCTCACGCAGCCTTGTCTCGTTGCTCATGGCCGTCATGCCTGCTTGTCTCACGCTTTGGCAGCGCGGCCAAGCCGTGTTATTCGGTTGCCAAGCTGCCGCAAAGGGCGGCTATTCGGGAAACGTTCGCAAGGGTCAGTTGCATGTCCGCCTCCACGTCACAGAATCAGCGTATCGCCGTCGTCGGGCTTGGCTCGATGGGGTTTGGCATGGCGACCTCGCTGAAGCGCGCCGGTCACGCCGTCACCGGCTGCGACGTCTCGGCTGATGCGGTGGCGCGCTTCGTGAAGGACGGCGGCGCGGGCGCCAAGACGCCGGCCGAAGCCGCCAGGGGCGCCGACGTCGTCGTCAGCGTCGTCGTCAACGCCGCGCAGACCGAGACGATCCTGTTCGGCAAGGATGGCGTCGCCGAAACCATGCCCAAGGACAGCGTCTTCCTGTCATCGGCCACCATGGATCCCGACGTGGCGCGGCGCCTGGCCAAACAGCTCGAGGCGACCGGTCGGCATTATCTGGATGCGCCGATCTCCGGTGGGGCGCAGCGCGCCGCGCAAGGCGAACTGACGATCCTCGCCTCGGGCAGCCCCGCCGCCTTTGCAAAGGCGCGGCCGGCGCTCGACGCCATGGCCGCAAAGCTCTACGAGCTTGGTGATGCCGCAGGGCAAGGCGCCGCCTTCAAGATGATCAACCAGTTGCTGGCCGGCGTGCACATCGCCGCCGCCAGCGAAGCGATGGCGTTCGCAGCCAAGCAGGGCCTCGACATCCGCAAGGTCTATGAGGTGATCACGGCCTCCGCCGGCAATTCCTGGATGTTCGAGAACCGCATGCCGCATGTGCTCGACGGCGACTATACGCCGCGCAGCGCGGTCGAGATCTTCGTCAAGGACCTCGGCATCATCCAGGACATGGCGCGCAGCGCCAGATTCCCGGTGCCGGTCTCCGCCGCCGCCCTCCAGATGTTCCTGATGACGGCTGCCGCCGGCATGGGCCGCGATGACGACGCCTCGGTTGCGCGCATGTATGCGCAGGTCACCGGCGTGAAGCTGCCCGGCGACAAGTAAGGATAAGAGGATTCCAATGCCCCGTTTCGCCGCCAATCTCTCGATGATGTTCACCGACGTGCCGTTCCTCGATCGCTTCGAGGCCGCCGCCCAGGTCGGCTTCACGGCCGTCGAGTTTCTCTTTCCTTATGAGCATCCGGCCGAGGCGGTCGGCGAGCGGCTCAAGCGCAACGGTCTGACCCAGGCGCTGTTCAACCTGCCGCCCGGCGACTGGAATGCGGGCGAGAAGGGTTTTGCTGCGCTCCCGGCGCGCTTCGCCGATCTCAAGGCGAGCCTCGAGACCGCGCTGCCTTACGCCAAGGCCACCGGCGTCAAGCGCCTGCACCTGATGGCCGGCCTTGCCAACCGCGGCGAGCGCGTCGCGATCGAGGCGTTCTACAAGTCGGTGGCGTGGGCGGCGGAGTTCTTCGCGCCGCATGGCATCGACATCGTGCTCGAGCCGATCAATGCCCGCAACGTGCCCGGCTACTTCCTCAACGATTTCGGCTTCGCGCGCGACCTGATCCAGGAGTTGCGGCTCCCGAACCTCAAGCTCCAGTTCGACATCTATCACTGCCAGATCATCCATGGCGACGTCACCATGCGCTTGCGCGAGATGATGCCGATCATCGGCCACATCCAGATCGCCAGCATTCCATCGCGCAACGAGCCCGACGGCGAGGAGCTGAACTATCCCTTCCTGTTCGAAGAGCTCGACCGGCTCGGCTATGCCGGCTTCGTCGGCTGCGAATACAATCCGCGCGGCAAGACCACCGACGGGCTCGCCTGGTTCAAGCCCTATGCGGGAGTGAAGCCGTGACTCTTGCACTGGGTTGCATCGCCGACGACTACACCGGCGCCTCCGATCTTGCCAACACGCTGACCCGTGCAGGCCTGCGCACCGTGCAGACCATCGGCATTCCTGCCGACGATCTGGCGCTGCCCGAGGTCGACGCTGTCGTGGTGTCCTTGAAGAGCCGCTCGATCGAAGCAGGTCTTGCTGTATCGCGCTCGCGCGCGGCGGAGACATGGCTGCGGGGCCGCGGCGCGAGCCATGTGCTGTTCAAGATCTGCTCGACCTTCGATTCCACCGACGCCGGCAATATCGGCCCTGTCATGGACGCGTTGCGCGACGATTGCGGCGAGGGCATCGTTCTGGTGACGCCGGCCTTCCCCGAGACCGGCCGCACCGTCTACCAGGGCAACCTGTTTGTCGGCGCCGTGCCGCTGAACGAGAGCCCGCTGAAGGACCATCCGCTCAACCCGATGCACGATTCCAGCCTGGTGCGGGTGCTGGCGCGCCAGAGCCGGACACAAATCGGCCTCGTCGATCTCGCCGCCGTCACGCGCGGCGCAGATGCCGTCCGGGCACGGCTGGCCGAACTCGCGGGCAAGGGCATTGGCGCTGCGATCATCGACGCCGTCTTCGATCGCGATCTCGAAACCATCGGCCTCGTCGCAGCCGAATATCGGCTGTCGGTCGGCGCCTCCGGCATCGGCCTTGGACTGGCGCGCGCGCTGGTGTCGACCGGCAAGGTCAAGTCGAATGCGGCAGGCGGCGAATCCGGAGCTGCCGTTGGCGGGCCGGCGGCGTGTCTTGCCGGCAGCTGCTCGCAGGCCACGCTCAAGCAGATCGCCAGCGCCGAACAGGTCATGCCGGTGTTTCATCTCGATCCGGACCGTATTCTTACGGGGGCGGACGAAGCGCAGCGTGCGCTGGACTGGGCAAGGCCGCGGCTGGCGGAGGGGCCGGTGCTGATCGCATCGAGCTCGACACCGGATCAGGTCGCCGCGCTTCAGGCACGTCACGGCCGTGACGCAGCCGGACATGCGATCGAGCAGGCCATGGCCGACATCGCCGAAAACCTTGTGAAATCAGGCGTGCGGCGATTGGTCGTTGCCGGCGGCGAGACGTCCGGCGCCGTGGTCGACCGGTTGAGGATTCCCGGATTTCTCGTGGGGGTGGAGATCGCTGCGGGTGTTCCGGTGCTGCGCGCGGTCGGCGCCGGGGGCGACATGCTGCTCGCTCTGAAGTCCGGAAATTTCGGTGGCCCGGAGTTCTTCTCCGATGCGCTTAGGCTCATGCGCTGAGCGCAGAGCGTTCTTAGCTGCCTGTTCATTTCTTTCAGGCTCCGTACTCGCACGGAGTCGTAGTTAACATCTGCTCAGTCGCTCTGTTGTCTGATGTCGGCGTCGCTCCCTTTGGTTGATTCTTTAGACCTCCCGGACGCGCGCCCGCGCCAGCATAAAGAGACCTGACTATGTTCGCCAAGATCTCCATCCGCGCCAAGATCATCAGTGTCGTGGCGTTCCTGCTGGTCGCGATGACCGGCATGGGCCTGCTCGCCGTCGTGAAGATGCGCGCGATGAACGCGAACACCACCGACATCACCACGAGCTGGATGCCCAGCGTGAGGGTGCTGGGCGAGCTCCGGGCCAGCGTCATCACCTATCGCAGTGTGGTCCGCGAGCACATGCTGGCCGAGACCCTGGAAGAAAAGCTCGCGATGGAAAAGATCGCGGTCACCACCAGCGAGACACTGGCCAAGGCCCGCCAGAGCTACGAGCCCATGATCACCTCGCCGGAGGAGCGGGCGCTCTACACCGAATGGTCCAAGCTGTGGGACGACTACAAGAAGAGCGCCGACGAGGTCTTTGCAGTGTCGCGCAAGGAGGTCGGCAAGGTCCCGCACGAGGCGCATGAGCTGAACGTCAAGACCGCCAACAAGATCGGCATCCAGTCCGACGAGGTCCTGCGCAAGGATATCGACCTCAACACCCGGGGTGGCGACCAGGCCGCGCGGGATGCCGCCGACAGCTATTCCTTCGCCTTCCTGCTGGTCGCGATCATCCTGGGCGCGGCCGTCCTGACAGGCATCGGCGTCAGCGTCTATCTCGTCCACGACGTCTCCAGCGGCATCAACTCGATCGTCGAGCCGATGCAGGCGCTGGGCAAGGGCGACCTCTCCGCCGAAGTCCCGCATCGCGGCGAGAAGACCGAGATCGGCGCCATGGCCGACGTGCTTCAGGTCTTCAAGGAGGCGTTGATCGCCAAGAAGGCCGCCGACGAAGCCGCCGCGGCCGACGCCGAAGCCAAGATCGAGCGCGGCCGCCGCGTCGACAACATCACCCGCGAATTCGAGACGATGATCGGCGAGATCGTCCAGACCGTGTCATCGGCCTCGACCCAGCTCGAAGCTTCCGCCTCGACGCTGACCTCGACCGCCGACCGCTCCCAGCGACTCGCGACCACCGTTGCCGGAGCCTCTGAAGAAGCCTCGACCAACGTGCAGTCGGTGGCTTCGGCGACGGAGGAGATGGCCTCCTCGGTCGGCGAGATCAGCCGTCAGGTTCAGGAATCGGCGCGGATGGCGGGCGACGCCGTCGGCCAGGCCCGAGCCACTACCGAGCGCGTCAGCGAGCTCTCCAAGGCGGCGTCCCGCATCGGCGACGTCGTCGAGCTGATCAACACCATCGCCGGCCAGACCAACCTCCTGGCGCTGAACGCCACCATCGAGGCGGCGCGCGCGGGCGAAGCCGGCCGCGGCTTCGCGGTGGTCGCCTCCGAGGTGAAGGCGCTCGCCGAGCAGACCGCGAAGGCGACCGGCGAAATCGGCCAGCAGATTTCCGGCATCCAGGCGGCGACCAACGATTCGGTCGGAGCGATCAAGGAGATCTCCTCGACGATCGAGCGTCTCTCGGAGATCTCGTCGGCGATCGCTGCGGCCGTGGAAGAGCAGGGCGCAGCGACCCAGGAGATCGCCCGCAATGTGCAGCAGGCGGCCCAGGGCACCCAGCAGGTCTCCTCCAACATCGCCGACGTGCAGCGCGGTGCGACCGAGACCGGCACCGCCTCCTCGCAGGTGCTGTCGGCGGCGCAGATGCTGTCGAACGACTCGAGCCGGCTCAAGACCGAGGTCAGCAAGTTCCTGACCAGCGTTCGCGCTGCGTAAGGCCGTCAGAGCAGGTATCGGACTACGCAAGAGCGGCGCCGTCGGCGCCGCTCTTTGATTTTGGCGCATGGCTTGGCGCCTGCTGACTTATTTTTCACGTGGGTCATACGGTTCCAATTCTTTACGGGTCCCCAACCCTGCGAACCTTAACTCGTTGCAGTGTTTTGGAGACTCAATCGTGAAGTTGTTTTCATTTTCCGCCATTCGCTCCATCCAGTTGAAGATCGCCCTGATCGCCGGCCTCTGCCTGGCCGTGACGTGCATCGTGCTGATCGGCTACGGCCTCTTCTCCACGCAGAGCATGAACCAGTACGTGACCCACGAGGTCATGCAGCTGGTCGACCGTCAGACCAAGGAGAGCCTGATGAACCGGGCCTCCACCGAAGCCAACGCCATCAAGGCTGAGCTGGAGGTCGGGTTTGATGCGGCGCGCACCACCGCACATGCCTTCGCGACCCTCGCCGACGAGAAGACCGGCACTCCGATCGCGGCGCGGCGGACCCAGTTCAACGCGCTTCTGCGTCACGTGCTCGAGCTCAACCCTGCCTTCAACGGCACCTACTCGGCCTGGGAACCCGGCGCGCTGGATGGTGACGATGCGTCGTTCAAGGGACGCAAGGAGGCGGGATCGGATAATACCGGCCGCTTTCTGCCCTATTGGACGCGCAACGCCAGCGGCGCCATCGCCGTTCAGCCGCTCGTCGAGTACGACAGCAGCGAGCGGCATCCCAACGGCCTCGTGAAGGGCGCCTGGTACATCAACCCGAACACCACGGGTAAGGAAAACATCCTGGGTCCGTTGCCCTACATCGTTCAGGGCAAGGCCGTCTTCCTCGCGACCATGTCGGTGCCGGTCATGATCGACGGCAAATTCCGCGGTGTCGCCGGCGCCGACTACAATCTCGACTTCGTGCAGAAGCTGGCCGTCAAGATCAACGGCTCGCTGTTCGAGGGCAAGGGCAAGGTCGCGATCCTCAACGACACCGGGCTGATCGTCGCCAACAGCGCCAATCAGGACGTGATCGGCAAGAACGCCTCCGAGGCCGACGCTCGCTGGAGTGAAAGCCTCGCCATCGTCAAGGCCGGCAAGGGCACGGTGCAGGACGATCCGAAGTTCGCCAACATCGACATCTATGCGCCGATCCGCTTCGGGCTCACCGAGAACGCCTGGTCGATCGTGATCTCGATCCCCCGCGACGTGGTGCTTGCGTCTGCAAGGCAACTCGACGCCTCGCTCAGTGCCCGTGCGACCTCGAACACGTTCTGGCAGCTCGGCGTTGGCCTGGTCATCGTGCTGGCGGCGATCTTCCTGATCTCGTTCGCCGCACGCAAGATCGCGCGGCCGATCCAGGATTGTGCCAATTTCGCCGATGGCATCGCCAAGGGCGATTTCAATCAGCAGCTCGGGATCGAGCAGGCCGACGAGGTCGGTAGGCTGGCGACGTCGCTCAGGTCGATGCAGGGCGACATCAAGCGCAGCATCGAGCAGCGTGCCCAGGACCAGGCGGCTGCCGACCGCGAGCGCCGGCGCGCGATGAACGAGCTGGCCGACAGCTTCGAAGCGTCGGTCGGCGGCATCGTGGAGACGGTGTCGGCCGCGTCCGGTGCGCTGGAATCCTCGGCCGGAACGCTCAGCTCGACCGCCGAACGGGCGCAACAGCTTACCAAGGTCGTCGCTGCGGCGTCAGACCAGGCATCGGGCAACGTGCAGTCGGTGGCCTCGGCAACGGAGGAGATGGCCTCTTCGGTCGGCGAGATCAGCCGTCAAGTGCAGGAATCGGCGCGGATGGCGAGCGACGCCGTCGGCCAAGCCCGAGCCACCACCGAGCGCGTCAGCGAACTCTCCAGGGCGGCCGCCCGCATCGGCGACGTCGTCGAGCTGATCAACACCATCGCCGGCCAGACCAACCTGCTGGCGCTGAACGCCACTATCGAGGCGGCACGCGCCGGCGAAGCCGGCCGCGGCTTCGCGGTGGTGGCCTCCGAGGTGAAGGCGCTCGCCGAGCAGACCGCGAAGGCGACCGGCGAGATCGGCCAGCAGATCTCCGGCATCCAGCTTGCGACCAACGACTCGGTCCGCGCGATCAAGGAGATCTCCTCGACCATCGAGCGTCTGTCGGAGATCTCGTCGGCGATCGCCGCCGCGGTGGAAGAGCAGGGCGCGGCCACGCAGGAGATCGCCCGCAACGTGCAGCAGGCGGCGCAAGGAACCCAGCAGGTCTCTTCCAACATCACCGACGTGCAGCATGGCGCGACCGAGACCGGCACGGCCTCTTCGCAGGTGCTGTCGGCGGCGCAAATGCTGTCGAACGACTCGGGCCGGCTCAAGAACGAGGTCAGCAAGTTCCTGACCAACGTCCGCGCCGCGTAGACCCTCGCACAACCCGTCGATCGAGCGAGGAGCGGCGCCAAAAACGCCGCTCCTTTCATTCTTCCGGTAGCATGATGTCGCTTTTAGGTGGCGTTACGAGGGGTACCCGTAGTCTTGCGGGCAGATCGTTTCATCGATGGTTAAAGCGGATTTTCAAGAATTGGGCGAGGGCGGTCTCGCGCTGCGGCAGTCCTGATTGGAATGATTTCAGACTGAATTCGGTCGTTGGGGGCTTCGATGCGCAAGAACTTTCCTGTCACTGATGTCGAATATCCGGTCAGTGACGAGACACTGATCGTCTCCCGGACCGACCTCAAGGGCAAGCTCACCTATTTCAACGAGGATTTCCTTGCCGCCGCGGGCTTCACGTCGGCCGAGCTGATGGGCCAGCCGCACAACATCGTCCGTCATCCCGACATGCCGCCGGAGGCGTTCGACAATCTCTGGGACACGCTGAAGGCCGGCAAGCCGTGGCTCGGCGCGGTGAAGAACCGCCGCAAGAACGGCGACTTCTACTGGGTGTTGGCGACGGCCTCGCCGATCCGCGAGAACGGCCATGTCACCGGCTATACCTCGATCCGCACCAGGCTGCCGGCCGACCAGCGCAAGCTCGCCGAAGAGGTCTATGCCGCGATCCGCGAGAAGAAGCCGCACGGCTATCGCGTCGATGCCGGCATCATCCGCCGCCGCTCGCTGCTCGATCGCTTCAGCGTCTTCACCGGGACGCTGAAGGCGCGCCTGGTCACGACGATGACGCTCCAGGCGCTGTTTATGCTGGCGCTCGGCATCGGCGGCGCGCTCTCCACCGGCGGTTCGACCAGCCTGGTTCTGACGCTGCTGGCCTTGGTCGGCATCGCCATCGTCGGCTTCGCCGGCCTTGCGACCATGCGCGCGATCCAGGGCCCGATGCGGCACCTCAACGACACCATGCTCAACCTCGTGCAGGACAAGCTCGACAACCGCATCGTCATCGAACGTGACGACGAGATCGGTGAGGCGCTGCGCAACCTCCAGACCGTGCAGACCATCATCCGCTTCAGCCGCGACGAGGTCCAGGCGGTGCAGCGCCGCGCCGAGGAGCAGCGCAAGGCCGGAATGACCAAACTTGCCGACGGCTTCGAGGCCGCGATCGGCGAGATCGTCGAGACCGTGTCGTCAGCTGCGACCGAGCTCGAGGCGTCGGCCTCGACGCTGTCCTCGACGGCGGGCCGGGCGCAGGAACTGGCGACGGTGGTCGCAGCCGGCTCGGAAGAAGCTTCCACCAACGTCCATTCGGTGGCATCGGCCGCCGAGGAGATGTCGTCGTCGGTCCACGAGATCGGTCGCCAGGTGCAGGATTCCACCCGGATTGCGAGCGAGGCCGTCAGCCAGGCGCACGCCACCACCGAACGCGTGAGCGAGTTGTCGCGGGCGGCCTCTCGGATCGGCGACGTCGTCGAGCTCATCAATGCCATCGCGGGCCAGACCAATCTCCTGGCGTTGAACGCCACGATCGAAGCGGCACGTGCCGGCGAGGCCGGCCGCGGCTTTGCGGTTGTGGCTTCCGAGGTCAAGGCGCTCGCCGAACAGACGGCGAAGGCGACCGGCGAGATCGGCCAGCAGGTCGGCGGCATCCAGGCGGCGACGCAGGAATCGGTCGGCGCCATCAGCGAAATCTCCGGCACCATTGCGCGTCTTTCCGAAATATCCTCGGCGATCGCCGCAGCCGTGGAGCAGCAGCGCGCGGCGACCCAGGAGATCGCCCGCAATGTGCAGCAGGCGGCCAACGGCACCCAGCAGGTGTCTTCCAATGTCGGCGACGTCCAGCGCGGCGCATCCGAAACCGGATCGGCGTCTTCGCAGGTGCTGTCGGCGGCGCAGATGCTGTCCCGCGACTCCAACCGCCTCAAGCTCGAGGTCGGCAAGTTCCTGAACTCCGTCCGCGCAGCGTGACGCGTGCGGCCGCATAGCTGCGATGCCGATTTCGCAGTGCGGTAGCAGGGAAGTGAATGCAGGAAAGCTGCCGGTGATTAGCGTTTCCGGCGGTGCTCAGGTAAAGGGGAAATAGGATCCCCGTGGGGGCGGATCCCGTATCCCTGCCTGACCTGGAATTGCCTGGCGCATGATTGCTCTGGTCCGTATTGCCCTGAGCCGACCCTATACGTTTGTCGTGCTCGCGCTCCTGCTCCTGATCATCGGACCGCTGGCGGCCCTGCGGACGCCGACCGACATCTTCCCCGACATCCGCATTCCCGTGATCGGCGTGGTCTGGCAGTACACCGGCCTGCCGCCCGACCAGATGTCCGGCCGCATCACGACGCCGTTCCAGCGTGCGCTGACGACGACGGTCAACGACATCGAGCATATCGTCGCCAACTCCTATAACGGCTTTGGCATCATCAAGATCTTCTTCCAGCCGAACGTCGACATCCGCACTGCCAACGCACAGGTCACAGCGATCTCGCAGACGTTGCTCAAGCAGATGCCGCCGGGCGCGACGCCGCCCTTGATCCTGAACTACTCCGCCTCGACCGTGCCAATCATCCAGGTGGCCTTGTCGGGCGACGGCCTGACCGAGCAGAACCTCGCCGATATCGGCATTAACAATCTGCGCACCCCGCTGGTCACCGTGCCTGGTGCGGCGATTCCGTATCCGTTCGGCGGCAAGCAGCGCCAGGTCCAGATCGACCTCGATCCGACCGCGCTCCAGGCCCGCGGCCTGTCCGGCCAGGACGTCGCCAACGCGCTGGCCGCCCAGAACCTGATCACGCCGGTCGGCACCCAGAAGATCGGCACCTTCGAATACAACATCCAGCTCAACAACTCGCCGCTGAAAATCGACGAGCTCGGCAACCTCCCGATCAAGACCGTCAACGGCGCGATGGTCTATGTGCGCGATGTCGCGACCGTCCGCGACGGCAATCCGCCGCAGACCAACATCGTTCATGTTGACGGCAATCGCTCGGTGCTGATGATGGTGCTGAAGGCGGGCGCGACCTCGACGCTCGATATCATCGCCGGCATCAAGCAGAAGGTGATCGAGGTCAAGGACCAGCTCCCGGACGCGCTGAAGATCGGCTTCATCGGCGACCAGTCGGTGTTCGTTCGCGGCGCGATCGAGGGCGTCGCCTTCGAGGGCGTGATCGCGGCGCTGCTGACCAGCGTCATGATCCTGCTGTTCCTCGGCAGCTGGCGCTCGACCATCATCATCGCGGTCTCGATCCCGCTGTCGGTGCTGGGCGCCATCATCATGCTCTCGGCGATCGGCGAGACGCTGAACATCATGACGCTCGGCGGTCTCGCGCTCGCCGTCGGCATCCTCGTCGACGACGCCACCGTGACCATCGAGAACATCAACTACCATCTGGAGCAGGGCAAGCCGGTCGAGCAGTCGATCCTCGACGGCGCCAACCAGATCGTCACGCCGGCCTTCGTCTCGCTGCTCTGTATCTGCATCGTGTTCGTGCCGATGTTCTTCCTCACCGGTGTCGCGCGCTTCCTGTTCGTGCCGATGGCCGAAGCGGTGATGTTCGCGATGATCTGGTCGTTCATCCTGTCGCGCACGCTGGTGCCGACCATGGCGAACTATCTGCTTAAGGCGCACGTCCATCACGAAGGCGAGCCGCCGAAGTCGCGCAATCCGCTGGTCTGGTTCCAGCGCGGGTTCGAGAAGCGTTTCGAACGCATTCGCGGCGGCTACCATGATTTCCTTGGGCTGGCGCTGGCGCATCGCGCGGTGTTCGTGATCGGCTTCCTCTGCGTGGTCGGCGCGTCCTTTGCGCTGGTGCCGTTCCTCGGGCGCAACTTCTTCCCCGCGGTCGATGCTGGCAACATCCTGATGCATGTCCGCACCCAGGTCGGCACCCGCGTCGAGGAGACCGCGAACCAACTCGCTGACGTGCAGAAGGCCGTGCGCAAGCTGATCCCGGGTGAGATCGAGACCATGACCGACAACATCGGCATGCCGATCTCCGGCATCAACATGACCTACAACAACACCGGCGTGATCGGCCCGCAGGACGGCGACATCCAGATCAAGCTGAGGGAAGGCCACAAGCCGACCGAAGAGCACGTCAAGGTGCTGCGCGAGCAGCTGCCGCGGCTCTTCCCCGGCGTCAGCTTCGCGTTCCTGCCGGCCGATATCGTCAGCCAGATCCTGAACTTCGGTGCGCCGGCGCCGATCGACCTTCAGATCCGCGGCGCCAATATCAGTGCCAACTTCGCTTACGCCAACAATCTGCTGGCCAAGGTCCGCAAGATTCCCGGCGTTGCCGATGCGCGCATCCAGCAATCGCCGAACAACCCGACTTTCAATATCGATGTCGACCGTACCCGTGCGCAATATGTCGGCCTGACCGAGCGCGACGTCACCAACAGTCTCGTGGTCAATCTTGCCGGTTCCTCGCAGGTGGCGCCGACCTACTACCTCAATCCGGATAACGGTGTGTCCTATTCGATCGTGATGCAGACGCCGCAATACCAGATCGACTCGCTCGGCGCGCTGCAGACGCTGCCGATCACCGCCACCGGCAACGCGCAGTCGCCGATCCTCGGCGGCATCGCCGACATCAAGCGCTCGACGTCGAGCGCGGTGGTGTCGCAATACGACATCCAGTCGATGGTGCAGATCTTCGCTACGACCTCGGGCCGCGATCTCGGCGCGGTTGCCGCCGACATCCGCCAGGTGATCGCCGACACCGCGAAGGAGGTGCCGAAGGGATCTTCCGTCGTGCTGCTCGGCCAGGTGCAGACCATGAACAGCGCCTTCACCGGCCTGCTGTTCGGCCTGCTTGGCGCCGTCGTGCTGATCTACTTCCTGATCGTCGTGAATTTCCAGTCCTGGTCCGACCCGTTCGTGATCATCACGGCGCTGCCGGCCGCGCTCGCCGGCATCGTGTGGATGCTGTTCATGACCGAGACCACGCTGTCGGTCCCGGCGCTCACCGGCGCCATCATGTGCATGGGCGTTGCCACCGCCAACAGCGTGCTCGTGATCTCCTTTGCGCGCGAGCGCTACGCGGAGCTCGGCGATCCCGTTGCGGCTGCGCTCGAAGCCGGCTTCGTCCGGTTCCGCCCGGTGCTGATGACCGCGCTCGCCATGATCATCGGCATGGCGCCGATGGCCTTGGGGCTCGGCGAGGGCGGCGAGCAGAATGCGCCGCTCGGCCGCGCCGTGATCGGCGGCCTGATCTTTGCAACCTTCGCCACGCTGATGTTTGTTCCCGTGGTGTTCAGCATGGTACACAAGAAACAAGGCGCCGAAGCCGCCGCCCCCTTGGAGACTCCGCATGTCGCCCACTGAATCCCGTTCCCCGGTGTCGCACCGGAAACTGGGCATCTTCGGCGTGGTGGCGCTGATTGCGGCAGGCCTTGTCGTCGGCACCGGCATCCGCGCGCGCGAGGAGCAGGGCTCCAAGTTGAAGGAATGGACCGATGATCAGGCCGTTCCCAGCGTCGCGGTGACCCAGCCTAACGCCAAGGCGCTCAACGCCACCCTCGATCTGCCGGGCCGGTTGGAAGCCTACTACCGTGCCCCGATCTTCGCGCGCGTGTCGGGTTACCTGAAGAGCTGGAGCGCCGACATGGGGGCCCGCGTCAAGGCCGGGCAGGTGATTGCCGAGATCGAGGCGCCCGACCTAGACCAGCAGCTCTTGCAAGCCCGCGCCGACCTCGCCAGCCAGCAGGCCAGCGCAAGGCTGTCGGAGGCAACGCTGAACAGGCGCAAGACGCTGGTCGCCTCCAACTTCGTCTCTGCGCAGGAGATCGACGAGCGCACCGCCGACCTCTCCAACAAGAACGCCGCGGTGCATTCGGGGCAGGCCAATGTCGAGCGGCTGGAGGCGCTGGCCGGCTACAAGAAGATCACCGTTCCGTTCGACGGCGTGGTCACGGCGCGCGATACCGACGTCGGTGCGCTGATCAATGCCGGCGGCGGCTCGGGCCCGGCGATGTTCGTGGTCTCGGACATCACCAAGCTGCGCGTCTATGTCAACGTGCCCCAGAATTACGTGCCGGCCATCAAGATCGGCGCCAAGGCCATCATCGCGCTACCGGAGTATCCGAACCGGACCTTCCAGGCGACGGTGGAAGCGTCTTCGCAGGCCGTCGACGTTGCCTCCGGCACCACGCGCATGCAGCTTGGCCTGGACAATTCCTCGGGCGAACTAATGCCCGGCGGCTATGCCAGCGTGAAGTTGAGCCTCCAGCGCGACTCCGCGCCGCTCAGCATTCCCGCCAGCGCGCTGATCTTCAACGGCAGCGGCCTGCGTGTCGCGACCGTCGGTGCGGACGACAAGGTGCTGTTCAAGGCCGTGACGATCGCGCGCGATCTTGGCAAGGAAATCGAGCTCGCATCAGGCATCTCTCCGGACGATCGCGTCATCACCGCCCCGCCGGACGGCCTGTCCGATGGCGATCAGGTCCGCGTCGTCGGCGCCGGCGCCAAGGGCAAGCCGGCCACCGCGTCGGAAAAGCAGGCGCCGAAGGGCTAGCTTTTCTTCACCTCGCCCCGCTTGCGGGGAGAGGTCGAATTGCGAAGCAATTCGGGTGAGAGGGACTCTCCGCGAGTCTAACTCTCACGGTGTTTGCGGACGCAGCCCCTCACCCCGACCCTCTCCCCGTAAGAACGGGGAGAGGGAGATCAGGATACCCGCCACTCCGGTACGCCATCGCCGGCCATCGCGATCTCGCCAAGCGAGCCGACCGGCGTGCGATCCATGTTGAGGAGATGCGCCAGCGTCGCGGTATCACCCGCCGGAATCCGTGCCAGCGTGCGGCGGTCATCTTCCGTGCGCAGCATCACCACACCGTGCTCGACATCCCCGCCGCGGCCGTAGAGCACCGTAAAGCTCTCGACCTTGCCCTTGCCCGAGGCTTCCGCGACGAAATTCGGCACCGCGCGCTTGTTGCGGTCGGCCTCTTCTTGCACGCTCGTCTCCTGCGCCAGCGCCGCGCGCGGCGGCGCCTTCGAAACCACCAGCGCATGATGCTTGGTGACGAAGCCGCCCTGGCCGTAGAGCAGGCCGAGCCTGGCGCCATCGCGCAGGCGCCGCACCATCGCGCAGGCCGCATGCGTCATGTAGGTGTTGAGCGGCGCGCCGAAGAAGGTGAGGCCGCCGGTCACGGTCGGCTGCACGTCGGCGGAAAGGCCCAGCGTCCGCCGCGCCATCTTGGGCACGCAGGGGAAGCAGCTATAGAGCTCGATCGCTTCGAATGCCGTGCCGTCGCCGCCGGCGAGGTCCACCGCGGCTTTCAGCACCGCATTCTGCGGATGGCTCTCGTAGAACTGGTCGCGCAGGAGATAGTCGCGCGGCTCCTCCGCCGAGGCGCCGCCGAGCGGATAGACCAGTCTGTCCTCGGCGATACCCGCCGCGCGCGCCCTGGCAAGGCTGGTGAGCAGCAGCGCGCCACCCATGTTGACGCTGGGGTTGGCGACCATGAGCTTGTGGTAAGGCCAGGCGATGAGACGGTTGTCCGCGGTCGGCGTCGTGATCTCGTCCGGCGCATAGCGTCGCTTCAGCCAGGCGTTTGGATTTTGTGCGGCGGCCTCGGAATAGCGCGACCACAGTGTGCCCGATTCTGCCATCGCTTCGCGCGGCGTCTGGCCCCAATGAGCGGAGGAGGCCGCCTCGTAGAACGGATAGACCGTGACGGGCCGGAACACGCCAAGCTTCACGGCCAGCGGTTTCTGAAACGCTGCGCCGCGCTTCGGCTCCTCGACATCATGCGCGAACGGCGTCCAAGGCAGCTTTGCGCCTGCGCGCTCGGCCTTGGTCGCGGTCGACTGCGCCTCCGCACCGCAGACCGCGGCAACGCTGCATTCGCCGCGCGCGATGCGCTTTGCGGCCTCGTGGATGTAGCGGATCGGGCTCTCGCCGCCGACCGGGCCGTAATGGCAATGCGAAGGCGTGATCCCGAGTCGCTGCGCCAGCAGCTTCTCCGGGTCGCGGTAGCGCCAGCTCAGGAAGTTGACGACGTCGAGCGACTGCACCTCGCCGAGCAGCTTTGCCCCGGCATCCGCTTCGGCGCGCCGCAGCGCCTGTTCGAGCAGATCGAACGGCTCGAGGCCCTCGGTGATCTCCTTGGGGCGGTCGACGATCTCGCCGATGCCGACGATGACGGGGATGCGGTCTTCGGGGATGTTGGTATTGTCGGTCATGGCCTCAATTCACGATATCAGTTGCTTCGTCATTGCGAGCGAAGCGAAGCAATCCAGAATCTTTCCGCGGCGGCAGTCTGGATTGTTTCGCTACGCTCGCAATGACGATGTGGGTGCTACTCCGCCACCAGCTCATTCATGTGCTCGACGGCCTCGGCAAACTCTTCCTTGAACTCCTGCACCACCGCGCCCGCCGACTTCACGCTGTCGATCAGGCCGACGCCCTGGCCGACGAAGTAGCTGACGAGATCGCGCGCCCTGGCGTTGCCAGCCGCCGCCGCGCGGTCGATCGAATTGAAGGCGTCGCGGCTGATGATGCTTTGCAGCGGCATCGGCAGCGCACCGGGGCTCTCCGGCGCGCGGTCCCAGGCATCGGTCCACACCGAGCGGAGCTGCCGGGCGGGCTTTCCGGTACGTCCCTTCGAGCGCACCGCGTCACGCGAGGACGCGGCGATCATCTTTTCGCGGAAGATTTCCGTCGTCTCGGCTTCCACGGTCGCGAGCCACACCGAGCCGGTCCAGGCGCCGGCCGCGCCCATCGCCATGCAGGCCGCCATCTGCCGTCCCGTCATGATGCCGCCGGCCGCCAGCACCGGCACGTCGCGGATCTTCTTGATTGCCTTGATCACCTCCGGCACCAGCACCATGGTCGACACCTCGCCGCAATGGCCGCCGGCCTCGGTGCCCTGGACCACGAGGATATCGACGCCGGCCGCGACCTGGCGCAGCGCGTGCTCCTTGGCGCCGACGAGAGCTGCGACCGGCACGCCGTGCTTCTTGCCCATCTCGATCATCGCTTTCGGCGGCACGCCGAGTGCGTTCGCGATCAGCCTGATCGGATGATTGAACGAGACCTCGAGCAGTTGAAGCGCCGTCTTTCCGTCGAACGGCTGCGGCTGGTTGTCGGCCATTTCAGTGGTCGTCAGCTCGATGTCGTACTTCTTCAGGAGGTCGCGCGTGTAGTTGCGATGCTCTTGCGGCACGCGCGCTTCCAGGCTCTTCCAGGTGACGTCCTTCTCGCCCGCCGTCGAGATGTTCTCGGGGATCAGCACGTCGATGCCGTAGGGCTTGCCGTCGACGTGGTCGTCGATCCATTTCAGCTCGCGTTCGAGCGTATCAGGCGTGTGCACGGTGGCACCTAACACGCCGAAGCCGCCGGCGCGGCTGACGGCGGCGACGACGTCGCGGCAATGGCTGAAGGCGAGCAGCGGGAACTCGATGCCCAGCATGTCGCAGATCGGCGATTTCATGGCTCTCTCCCGGCGGCCGTCGCGTTGCTGTTATTGCTTTGCGTTCTTGTTGTCCTTGGCGAAGGCCGTGCGACGCTAACCCATCGTCGCCGGCGATGCCAAGCCGGATTTCGCCGCGCATCTTGCGTATAGGCGCCACGCCACACGAGGAGCCATTCCGTCGCGCAAAATAAGCGGAGCGGCGGCCGTGAATGAGCCTCTTGCGCTTTGGCCGACGTGAGAGAATGCTGGCGAACAACAACAGACAACAACGAGGGAGCGCCAACCGATGTCGCCAGCGCAATCGAGTCCGGCCGAGGCCAGTGAAGCCTATGACGTGGTCATCGTCGGCGCCGGCTTTGCCGGCATGTACATGTTGCATCGGCTGCGCAGGCTTGGCTTCTCGGCGCGAGTCTACGAGCAGGGCGGCGGGGTCGGCGGCACCTGGTACTGGAATCGTTATCCGGGCGCGCGCTGCGATGTCGAGAGCATGCAATATTCCTACTCGTTCTCGGAGGAGCTCCAGCAGGAATGGGACTGGACCGAACGCTACGCGCCGCAGGCAGAGATCCTGAAATACGCCAACCATGTCGCGGATCGTTTCGATCTGCGCCGCGACATCCAGTTCGACACGCGCGTCGAGCGCGCTGTCTTCGATGAACAGACTAATGGCTGGTCGGTGACGATTTCCGGCGGAAAGACGGTCGAAGCGAAGTTCGTCGTGCTCGCCACCGGCTGCCTGTCGAACGCGCGCAAGCCCGACATCAAGGGTCTCGAAAACTTCAAAGGTCCCGTCTACCACACCGGCAACTGGCCGCACGAGCCCGTGGACTTCACGGGCCTGCGCGTTGGCCTCATCGGCACCGGTTCATCCGGCATCCAGTCGGCGCCCATCATTGCCGAGCAGGCAAAGCATCTCACCGTCTTCCAGCGCACCGCGAATTTCTCGATTCCCGCCCGCAACGCCACGCTGACCGATGAGGAACGCGATGCGTTCCGCAACAACTATTCGGAGATCCGTCGCTTCGCCCGCGAGGTCGCGCGCAACGGCATCTATGCCGAGCAGCCCGATCGCGGCGCTCTCGACGACAGCGAGGATGACAGGCACGCCAGATACGGGGCGCGTTGGGATCGCGGCGGGCTCACCTTCATGTACGCCTACAACAATCTCGGCCTGGATCTGGCCGCGAATGACACCGCCGCCGACTACGTGCGCGGCAAGATCACCGAGATCGTCAAGGACGCCAGCACTGCGAAATTGCTCCAGCCGAACAGCCATCCGATCGGCACCAAGCGCATCTGCATCGATACGGATTACTTCGCGACCTTCAACCGGCCGAATGTCTCATTGGTCGACATCAAGACCAATCCGATCGAGGAGATCACCGCGAACGCTGTCCGTGTCGCGGGGGCAGATCACGAGGTCGATGCGCTGGTGATGGCGACCGGCTTCGACGCCATGACCGGATCGGTCGCCCGGATCGGCATTCGCGGTCGCGGCGGGCGGACGCCGAACCAGAAATGGGCCGAGGGCCCCAAGACCTATCTCGGCCTGATGAGCGCAGGCTTTCCCAATCTCTTCATCATCACCGGGCCCGGCAGCCCGTCGGTGCTATCGAACATGATCGTGTCGATCGAGCAGCATGTCGACTGGATCGCCGACTGCCTCCTCCACATGCGCAAGCAAGGCCTCGCCACGATGGAGGCGGACGGAGGGGCGGAGGACAAGTGGGTCGCGCACGTCAACGAAGTTGCCCATGGCACGCTCTATCCGCAGGCCAATTCCTGGTACATGGGCGCCAACATCCCAGGCAAGCCGCGCATCTTCATGCCCTATATCGGCGGCGTCGGGGTCTACCGGCGGATCTGCGACGAGGTCGCGGGGAAGGGGTATGAGGGGTTCGTGATGACACGGGCGGAGCAGCCGCGCAGGGTGGTGACGGGTTAGGCCGGATGCATGACACCGGCGTGAGGCCCGCGCCGGACGCAGAGCCGGCAGGGCTTGTCATCGGCCGCTCGCGGGCTAATTAATGCAGGCGCATCTTTCCGCCGGAGCCCCGCATGACTGACGTCCCCGCCTACGTGCCGCCCAAAGTCTGGACCTGGAACAAGGAGAATGGCGGGCAGTTCGCCAGCATCAACCGCCCGATCGCCGGCCCCACCCACGACAAGGAGCTGCCGGTCGGCCGCCATCCGCTCCAGCTCTATTCGCTGGCGACCCCGAACGGGGTGAAGGTCACGGTGATGCTGGAGGAGCTTCTGGCGCTCGGCCACAAGGGGGCCGAATACGACGCCTGGCTGATCAGGATCGGCAACGGCGACCAGTTCGGCAGCGGCTTCGTCGACATCAATCCGAACTCGAAAATCCCGGCGCTGATGGACCGCTCCGGCCCCGAGCCGGTCAGGGTGTTCGAGTCCGGCTCGATCCTGTTCTATCTCGCCGAGAAGTTCGGCGCCTTCCTGCCGAAGGACATCAAGACCCGCACCGAAGCGATGTCCTGGCTGTTCTGGCAGATGGGCAGCGCGCCGTACCTCGGCGGCGGCTTCGGCCATTTCTACGCCTACGCGCCGACCAAGATCGAATACGCCATCGACCGTTTTGCGATGGAAACCAAGCGCCAGCTCGACGTGCTCGACCGGCGCCTCGCCGACAACGAATATCTCGCGGGCAGCGAGTACACCATCGCCGACATCGCGGTGTGGCCCTGGTATGGCGCGCTCGCCAAGGGGCTGGTGTACGGCGCCGGCGAATTCCTCTCGGTGCAGGACTATAAGAACGTGCAGCGCTGGACCGACGAGATCGCCAAGCGTCCGGCCGTGAAGCGCGGCCGCATGGTCAACCGCGTCTCCGGCGACCCCGCCAGCCAGCTCCACGAGCGCCACGACGCATCCGATTTCGAAACCAAGACGCAGGACAAGCTCGCGCCGGCGACGTAGGTGTCGCTGTCTTCGCCTCTCCCCGCGTGCGGGGAGCTTCGTAGGGTGGGCAAAGCGGAGCGTGCCCACCACGTCATGCGAAGAGCCGAGATGGTGGGCACGGCGCGCGAAGAGCGCGCCTTTGCCCACCCTACGGGACTCTCCCCGCAAGTACGGAGAGAGGGACGGATAGAGTTCAGGCCATGCTCAGCTCGTGCCGGCCGACGACCATCCAGTGCACCTCGTCCGGACCGTCGGCAAAGCGCAGGTGGCGCACGTCCTGGTACATCTCGGCGAGCGGGGTCCAGTGCGAGATGCCGGTGGCGCCGTGCATCTGGATGGCCTGGTCGATGATCTTGCAGGCGCGCTCTGGCACCATGGCCTTCACCATGGAGACCCAGACGCGGGCTTCCTTGTTACCGAGCACGTCCATGGCCTTCGCCGCCTTCAACACCATCAGCCGCATCGCCTCGATCTCGCAGCGCGCCTGCGCGATGATCTGCATGTTGCCGCCGAGATGGGCGATCTTCTTGCCGAAGGCTTCGCGGGTCAGGCCGCGCTGCACCATCAGATCGAGCGCCTTCTCGGCCTTGCCGATGGTGCGCATGCAGTGATGGATGCGCCCCGGGCCGAGGCGGAGCTGCGAGATCTCGAAGCCGCGGCCTTCGCCGAGCAGCATGTTCTCCTTCGGCACGCGCACATTGTTGAAGCGCATGTGCATGTGGCCGCGCGGGGCGTGGTCCTGGCCGAACACGTACATGGGTCCGAGCACCTCGACGCCGGGCGTGTCGCGCGGCACCAGGATCTGCGACTGCTGCTTGCTCGGCGCCGCATCCGGATTGGTCTTCACCATCACGATGAGGATCTTGCAGCGGGGATCCCCTAGGCCGGAGATGTAATACTTCTCGCCGTTGATGACCCATTCGTCGCCGACGAGCTTGGCCGTCGTCGAGATGTTCTTGGCGTCGGAGGAGGCGACGTTCGGCTCGGTCATGACATAGGCCGAGCGGATCTCGCCGTTGAGCAGCGGCTTCAGCCACTTCTCCTTCTGCTCCTTGGTGCCGACGCGCTCCAGCACCTCCATGTTGCCGGTGTCGGGCGCCGAGCAGTTCATCGTCTCGGAGGCCAGCGGGCTCTTGCCGAGCTCGGAGGCGATATAGGCATAGTCGAGATTCTTCAGGCCCTGGCCGGTCTCGTCATCGGGCAGGAAGAAGTTCCAGAGGCCTTCCTTCTTGGCCTTGTTCTTGGCGACCTCGAGTACTTCGAGCTGCTTCGGCGTAAAACTCCAGCGGTCTTCCTTGCTCTCGCCAGCCTTGGCGAACTCGATCGACATCGGCTCGACGGTGTCGCGGATGAACTTCCTGACGTGATCGTAGAGCGGGCGAACCTGGTCCGACATGCGGAGGTCGTTGAGCTCGTCGCCCGGATTGAGCGTGTAGTTGGTGGTGCGGGGAATGTAGGTGTGTTTTGTCATTGTTCCTCCCGGGGGCGCTGAGTTCGTGCTGAACGCGAGAATAGTCGCAGCGTGGCCAAAGTGCGAGCGCGCATTTTTCGCGCGAGCCATGCCACGCGATGGAATATCGCGAGGGCGTTTGAAATGTTGTTTGAACGGAGTGGGTGGCAGGCGCGGGCCGCACTCACGGTTGTCATCGCCCGGCTTGACCGGGCGATCCAGTACTCCGTGACGTCAGCGACTCACGGAGAAGCCGCGGCGTACTGGATTCCCCGCCTTCGCGGGGAATGACAGCGTCCTGGGCAATCAGTTCGGCATCCGGTGCATCGCGCAGATCTTGTTGCCGTCGAGATCGCGCAAGTAGGCGAGATAAAGCTTGTTCCCCGCGCCCTCGCGGATGCCGGGCGGATTCTCGATCGGCGTTCCGCCGGCGGCGACGCCAGCCGCGTGCCACCTGTCGACCTGCTCAGGCGAGTTGGCGGCAAAGCCGATGGTGCCGCCGTTCGCGCAGGTCGCGGGCTCGCCGTTGATCGGCTTCGTCACCGAGAACACGCCGGTCTTGGTGATGTAGAAGATGCGATGGCCGTCGACCCGTGCAGGCCGCACCTCGAGCGTGCTGAGCAGCTGGTCGTAGAAAGCCTTCGCCTTGTCGAGGTCGTTGGTGCCGATCATGATGTGTGAAAACATTCGCCCTGTCCCCTCTGCGCTCACAAAACGAGAAGCCGTAGGGTGGGCAAAGCGCAGCGTGCCCACCACGGCCTTCGAAAGTATTTCTGGTGGGCACGGCGCAAGAGCGCCTTTGCCCACCCTACGAGATGTCAAAACGCGGTATAGCCGCCGTCGATCACGAACGTATCGGCCGTATGATACGACGACGCCCTGCTCATCAGATACACCGCGATGCCGCCGAAATCGCTGGCCTCGCCGAAGCGACGCTGCGGAATGCGCGGCATCACATTGGCGACGAACTTGTCGTTGGCCATGAGGCCGGCGGTCATGTCGCTCTTGATCCAGCCGGGCAGGATCGCATTCGCAGTGACGCCGTGGCGTGCCAGCTCGACGCCGAGCGCGCGCACCAGCGCGTTGATGGCAGCCTTGGTCGCGGCATAGTGCTCGTTGCGCGCGGTGCCGAAGATCGAGGCGAGGCTCGAGGTCGCGACCAGCCGGCCGAAGGGATCGCCGGCATTGGCGCGGTCGGTCATGTGTCTGGCGGCCGCCTGGAACGCGTGGAACACGCCGTCGAGATTGGTCGTAAACATCGTGCGCCATTCCTCTTCGGTGCGCTCGATGAAGGAGCGCCGGCCGCCGCCGCCGATGCCGGCATTGGCGAAGCAGCCGTCGACCCGGCCGAAGGTGTCGAGCGTGGCCTTCATCGCGGCATTGACCGATGCCGGATCGGTGACGTCGCAGACGCGGGTATCCACCTTGCCGGCGAGTCCCGCCAGGCTCGCGGCAGCGCTTCTGTTCTTGTCAGGATTGCGGCCCCAGATCGAAACGTTGCAGCCCTGGCCGGCCAGTGCCTGCGCGATGCCGAGCCCGATGCCGCCATTGCCGCCGGTGATCACGGCGACACGGCCGGAGAGGTCGAAAAGGTTCATGGCGCGTTTCCCGTTTTTGGCAAGACTTTCTGGCATGACGCGCATCAGCCGCTGCGCGCAAGATTGCTTGCTATGCTCCGATCACCATGGACAAGACCGCGCCAAAAATCAAATATGCGCCCCGGCAAAAGTAATTCCGGTCTGCGAAACTGACGCAGGCCGCAACTGACGAGGAAACCATGCAGTTCAAACACGTCACGCTCGACTTCGATGGTTCGGTCGCGATCCTCAAGCTCGACCATCAGGAGGTGATGAACGCGGT
Source organism: Bradyrhizobium diazoefficiens USDA 110 (assembly GCF_000011365.1). GTDB lineage: Bacteria > Pseudomonadota > Alphaproteobacteria > Rhizobiales > Xanthobacteraceae > Bradyrhizobium > Bradyrhizobium diazoefficiens. Next base: position 3,244,411 of record NC_004463.1, read on the forward strand.
CTCCGTGGACATGCTGGGTGGCCTTGCCGAGGCGCTCGATGCGATCGAAGAGAAGAAAGACGAGGTGCGCTGCGTCGTGTTGACCGGCGCGGGGCGGGCGTTCTGTACCGGCGCTAATCTTCAGGGCCGCAACAACCAGTCGAAGAAGACCAAGGCCGGCCTGACGCTGGAGACCGGCTTTCACCCGTTCCTGCGCCGCATCCGCAATCTGCACTGCCCGATCGTCACCGCGGTCAATGGGCCGGCGGCGGGTGCCGGCATGAGCTTCGCGCTGCTTGGCGACATGATCCTGTGTGCGCGCTCGTCCTACTTCCTGCAGGCGTTCCGCCGCATCGGCCTCGTGCCGGATTGCGGGTCGACCTGGCTGCTGCCGCGGCTCATTGGTCGGGCCCGCTCGATCGAGCTGTCGCTGATGGGCGAGCGGCTCCCGGCCGAGAAGGCGCTGGAATGGGGCCTCGTCAATCGCGTCTACGATGACGGCGTGCTGATGGAGGAGGCGATGAAGCTGGCGCGCGAGCTTGCCAGCGGCCCGACGGTGGCGTTGTCGCTGATCCGCAAGCTCTATTGGGACAGCCCGGAAAATTCCTTCGAGGATCAGCTCAACCTCGAATTCCAGTGCCAGCTCCGCGCCGGCGACACCCAGGATTTTCGCGAGGGCGTCGGCGCGTTCCTGGAGAAGCGCCCCGCGCAGTTCAAGGGCAAATGATCGAAGCGCAACTCTCCCGCAGCGTCACGCGCTGGTGCGAGGGGGCGACCGGCGTCACCGGCGCGGCCAAGCTGTCCGGCGGTGCCAGCCAGGAAACCTGGCGCTTCGACATCGTGCATCCCGACGGGCCGATCGGTGCGATCCTGCGCCGCTCGCCGAAGGGTTATGGCGCGGCTCCGACGCGCGCGGCGGGGCTCGGCGCTGAAGCGCAATTGATGCAGCTCGCCTATGAAGCCGGCGTGCCGTCGCCGCGCGTGATGCATGTCTTGACGGCCGAGGACGATCTCGGCACCGGCTTCATCATGCAGCGGGTCGAGGGCGAGACCATCGCGCGCAAGATTCTTCGCGATGAAGAGTATGCGGCCGCGCGGCCGCTTCTCGCGCGGCAAATCGGCGGCGTTCTCGCGGGCCTGCACAGGCTGCCTTTGGACAAGCTGCCGGAGCTGCGCAGTCGCGGCGCGACCCAGGAGATCGGCGAATTCGAGCGCGACTATCGCAGCCTGAACTGGCCCAAGCCCGTGTTCGAGCTGGTGCTGCGCTGGCTGCGCGACCACGATCCCGGCCCCTCGGCCGAGGAGACGCTGGTGCATGGCGATTTCCGCAACGGCAATCTCATCATCGGCCCCGACGGCGTCCGCGCCGTGCTCGACTGGGAGCTTGCCCATCTCGGCGATCCCATGGAGGATCTTGGCTGGGTCTGCGTTAACTCTTGGCGGTTCGGCGAGATCGACAAGCCCGTCGGCGGTTTTGGCACTCGCGAGGAATTGTTCGCGGGTTACGAAGCGGCAGGCCGAAAAGTCGATCCCGCGCGCGTAAAATTCTGGGAAGTGATGGGCACGCTGCGCTGGGGCATCATGTGCGGCGGCATGATGCAGCGGTTTCGCGAAGGACCGGACCATTCCATGGAGCGCGCCATGATCGGGCGTCGCGCCTCCGAGACCGAGATCGATCTGTTGCGGCTCTTGGCGCCGCGCGGGAGTTGACACATGCAGGACGAACCGACACCGGTCGAGCTGACCAAGTCAGTCGCCGATTTCCTCCGCAGCGACATCGCACCGCTGATCTCCGGCCACCAGGCGTTCAAGCTGCGCGTCGCCATCAACATCCTCGACCTCGTCACGCGGCAGCTGACGCAGGAGGAGGGGAGCGATGCGAAAGAGGTGGAGCGGCTGCGTGCACTGCTCGGCATTGACGGCTCGGTGACGGACCTCAACCGCGTGCTGGCCGAGCGTATCGCCAGGGGCGAGGTGGATATCGCAACGCCGGGCCTCGCCGAGCATCTGTGGGCGACCACGATGGACAAGCTTGCGGTGGATCAGCCGAATTATGCGTCGTACAAGCGCGAGCTGGGGCGTGGCGGGTAGGCGGCGCTACATTCTCCGTCATTGCGAGGAGCCCCTGCGAGGAAGCAATCCAGAGTGTCCCCGCGGAGGCAGTCTGGATTGCTTCGCTGCGCTCGCAATGACGGCGTTGATGCAGTGGTGCGCCACACTCTCCTCGTCATTCCGGGGCGTCGCGAAGCGACGAGCCCGGAATCCATTTATCCGCGGTCGCCGTGGCCCGATGGATTCCGGGCTCGCGCCTGACGGCGCGCCCCGGAATGACAGGAGGGATTACTTCCCCACCCATTTCGGCGGCCGCTTCTCCGAAAACGCCTTCGGGCCCTCGATGTAGTCCTGCGAGGCCACCATCGCCTTCACCGCCGGATATTCGCGCTGCTCCTCGATCGCCTGCTCCAGCGAGACGCCAAGCCCCTTCTGGATCGCCTGCTTTGAAGCCCGGATCGACATCGGTGAGTTCTTGGTGATCATCTCCGCCCAGCGTAGCGCCGCCGTCAGCGCCTCGCCCTGCGGCACCACCTCGTTGACGAAGCCGAGCTCGTGACCCTCCTTGGCGCTGACATGGCGCGCGGTGAGGATCATGCCCATGGCGCGCTTCAGGCCGATCTGGCGCGGCAGCCGGTGCAGGCCGCCGGCGAGGGCGGCAAGGCCCACGCGCGGCTCGGGCAAGGCGAAGGTCGCGTTCTCCGCGGCGATGATCAGGTCGCAGGCCAGCGCGATCTCGAAGCCGCCGCCCATCGCAACGCCGTTGACGGCGGCAATGATCGGCTTGTCGCAGTCGAAGCGCGAGGTGAGGCCGGCAAAACCGCCCTTGTCCCAGCCGCGTTTGCCGCCGGCCGCCTGCCACTTCAGGTCGTTGCCGGCGCAGAACGCCTTGTCGCCGGCGCCCGTGACGATCGCGACCCATTGCTCGGCATCGGCCGAGAAATCGTCGAACACCTTCTGGAGCTCGAAATGCGCGTCGGTATGCAGCGCATTGTAGACCTCGGGCCGCGACAGCGTGACGATCGTGATCGGTCCCTTGCGTTCCACCTTGGAAAATTTTAGCTCCATCGCTCGCTCCCGCTTTTTCTCCTGAAGGAATATTGCCGTCATACTAGCGTGCACAAGCGCCGGGGCACCATCGAATTGCGCAATGCGCCTTGCGCAGCCGGCACGCCTCGGCTTGCTTGACTTGCGCGCGCTCTTCTCACCTTAATCGTGCGAAGCAAAAGCGTGCTTAGCGCCTTAACGCAAAACGAAAAAATCATCCGGGAGAGAGCCGTGGATTTCTCATTGCCAACAGATCTCGTCGCCTATCTCGGAGAGCTCGACCGTTTCATCGAACGCGAGATCAAGCCGCTGGAAGCGGCCGACGACAACATCCGCTTCTTTGATCATCGCCGCGAATGGGCGCGCACCGATTTCGAGAACGGCGGCCTGCCGCGGCACGAATGGGAGGCGCTGCTGCGCAAGGCCAAGGATCTCGCGGACGCCGCCGGGCACCTGCGCTTCCCGGTGCCGAAGCAGTATGGCGGCAAGGACGGCTCCAACCTCTGGATGGCGGTGATCCGCGAGCATTTTGCCGCCAAGGGCCTTGGCCTGCACAACGACCTTCAGAACGAGCATTCCATCGTCGGCAATTTCCCTGTCGTCACCATGCTCGACCGCTACGGTCGCGACGACCAGAAGGCGATGATCGACGGCTCGATCAAGGGCAAGTACCGCATCACCTTTGGCCTCACCGAGCCGCATCACGGCTCGGATGCCACGCACATGGAGACACGTGCGGTGCCGGCGACCCGCGACAACGTCAAGGGCTGGATCATCAACGGCGAGAAGATGTGGACGACGGGCATGCACGTCGCCACGCATTGCGCGCTGTTCGCACGCACCTCGGGCAATGACGGCGATGCGCGCGGCATCACCTGCTTCCTGGTGCCGGCCAAGAGCCACGGCGTCAAGGTCGAGGAGTACATGTGGACCTTCAACATGCCGACCGATCATCCCCGCGTCAGCTTCACCGACGTGTTCGTGCCCGAGGATGCGCTGTTCGGCGAGGTCGGCCGCGGCCTGTCGCTGGCGCAGTGCTTCGTGCACCAGAACCGCATCCGTCAGGCGGCGAGCTCGCTGGGCGCCGCCGGCTATTGCATCAATGAAAGCGTCAAATATGCGCGCGAGCGAAAACCATTCGGCAAGGCGCTCGCCGAGAACCAGGCGATCCAGTTCCCGCTGGTCGAGCTCGCGACGCAAGCCGAGATGCTGCGCCTTCTGATCCGCAAGACCGCCTGGGAGATGGATAAGCTCACCGAGGAGCAGATCGAGCGCACGCTCTCCGACCGCGTCTCGATGTGCAACTACTGGGCAAACCGCCTCTGCTGCGAATCCGCCGACCGCGCCATGCAGGTCCACGGCGGGATGGGCTATTCACGCCACAAGCCGTTCGAGCATATCTATCGGCACCATCGCCGTTACCGGATCACGGAAGGCAGCGAGGAGATCCAGATGCGCAAGGTGGCGGGGTTCCTGTTCGGATATATGGGACCGGGGAAGCATTGAGGCTTGCACGGCTGTCGTAGGGTGGGCGAAGCGAAGCGTACGCACGATCCCTCGAATACGAAACGAGACCGTGGGCACGGCGCGTTGCGCCTTTGCCCACCCTACGGCATCGCGCGATCAATTCACCCGCCGATCCTTCCCGGCCCAATACGGCTCCCTCAATTGCCGTCGCAAAATCTTGCCTGACGGATTCCTCGGCAGCGTCGGCAGAAACTCCACGCTCTTCGGCGTCTTGAACCCGGCGATGCGCTCGCGGGTGAAGTTGATGATGTCGGTGGCGGTCGCCTGCTTGCCGGGCTTCATCACCACCACGGCCTTCACCGCTTCGCCCCATTTATCGTCGGGCACGCCGATCACGGCGGCCTCGGCGACATCTGGATGATCGCACAGCGCGCTCTCGACCTCGGCCGGATAGACGTTCTCGCCGCCGGAGATGATCATGTCCTTGATGCGGTCGTGGATATAGAGGTAGCCGTCCTCGTCCATGTAGCCGGCATCGCCGGTACGCAGCCAGCCGTCGCCGCGCAGCGTCGACGCGGTCGCCTCCGGCAAATTCCAGTAGCCCGCCATGTTGGAGCCCGAGCGCGTCGCGATCTCGCCAACCTGGCGCGGCGGCAGCGGCTTGCCGTCCGCATCCAGAATGGCGATCTCGACACCGGGGAGCGCCTTGCCGGCCGAGCGCATCCGCTCCAGCCCCTCGACGTGATCCTCCGGCGGCAGCGCGACGATGGTGCCTGTCGTCTCGGTCATGCCGTACATCTGCACGAAGCCGCATTTGAAGACCTCGATGCACTCCTTCAGCAGCGCTGCCGGAATCGGCGAGGCGCCGTACAGCATGTATTTCAGCCTGGAGAAATCGACTGTCTTCGCGCGCGGCTGCCGCACCACGAACTGCATCGCTGCCGGCACCATGAAGAGCTTCGTGATGCCCGACTGCTCGAAGAAATCCAGCACCTTGGTCGGATCGAACTCGCGTGCGATCACGCCGCGGGCGCCGTGATAGAGACCCATCACGCCCCAGCCCGAGCCGCCAATGTGGAAGATCGGCATCGCGACCAGCGAGACGTCGTCAGTGGACCACCGGTTCCACTCCGGCTTGTCCGCGGCATTGCCTGTTTGCACCAGGTTGAGGAAGTTCGCGTGGCTCAGCATCGCGCCCTTCGGCTTGCCCGTGGTGCCGGAGGTGTAGAGCTGGATCGCGATGTCTTTCGTATCGATCGGTACCTTCGGATCGTCGCCGCTCTGCGCATCGCGCCAGGCCGTAAAATCCTGCCATTCAGGGGCGCCGCCCTCGGTCGTGATGATCGTGCGCACGCCCGGAATCTGATCCCTGATCTGACGGACCAGTGTGATGAACTCGGGCCCGACGAACAGCACCGGCGCCCTGCAATCCGCGACGATGAAGGCGACCTCGGGCCCCGCGAGCCGCCAGTTCACCGGCGCCATCACCACGTCAGCCTTCATCGCGCCCATCAGCAGCTCGAAATAGAGGTCGCTGTTCTTGCCGAGATAGGCGATGCGCTCGCCCTTCTTCACGCCCATCGAGATCAGCGCGTTGGCGACCCTATTGGTCTTGATGTCGAACGCGGCGAAGCTGGTGACGCGGCCCTCGAACTCGTAGGCGGTGGCATTGCCGCGACTCGTCGCGCGCTCGCGCACCATGTCGGCGAGATTCGCCAATGGCTGTGTGGACATGTTCCTCTCGTGACGTCTTGTTCTTATGCCGCGGAGTGTGGCGTCATCCGCGGGTGATGACAAGATGGAGGAGGGGCTCTCTCAACGATGTCGTCCTGGCGAAAGCCAGGACCCATAGCCGTAAAACGCAATTTGGCGAAGACCGGTCATGACCAATCTTCGCCAAACGACATTCGGTGGTAGTGGGTCCTGGCTTTCGCCAGGACGACTACGGAGAGAGCGACTACCCCCGCTTCGCCCGGTCCTTCTCGTTCTGGGCCATGATGCTCTCGCGCGCGGTCTTCCAGTCGTCGTCGCTCCAGTCGCGGAGCTGGTAGAAATTGCCGCCCATCGCGAGCGCCTGGGCGCCGTCCATGGCGATGGTCTCGCCGGAGATCCAGTCGCAGCCGCCGGAGATCAGGAACACGGCGACGTTCTGCAACTCCTCCATGGTACCGACGCGGCCCATCGGGTTCATCGCCTTGGTGCGCGCGCCGGCCTCGTCGCCCGGCTTGATGCGCTTGCTCATGCCTTCGGTCGGGATCTCGCCGGGCGCGATCGTGTTGAGGCGGATGCCGTATCGGCCCCATTCGGTCGCAAGCGACATCGTCATGGCGTGGATCGCCGACTTGCTCATCGCCGACGGAACCACATAGGGCGAGCCGTTGCGCACCCAGGTCGTGGTGATCGAGACGACGTTGCCCGGCTGCTTCAAGGCGATCCAGCGCTTGCCGACCGCATGCGTCACGTAGAACGTGCCGTGCATGACGATGTTGGCGACGGCGTCGAAGCCGCGCGGCGACAGCTCTTCGGTGCGCGAGATGAAATTGCCGGCGGCGTTGTTGATGAGATCGGTGAGGGGCGCTTCGCGAAAGATGTTTTCGATCATCTCCTCGACCGCGAGCGCGTTGCGGATGTCGACGCCGTGGCTGGTGACGCGTCCGCCATGAAGATCCATCAATTCGGTCGCGGTCTCGTCGCACACGATCTTGCGTCGGCCGCAGATGTGCACTTCGGCTCCAAGCTGGAGGAAGCGCGCCGCCATCGACTTGCCGAGCCCGGTGCCGCCGCCGGTCACGAGGATGCGCCGGCCGGCCAGAAGATTTTCCTTGAACATGGGTGTTTCCCCCGTAGGGATTGTCGGTTAATTGATCGATTGACTAAATCCGGCCGCCGGCTTCCTGTAAAGCGGCACTGAACAAGAACAGGGGAGAATTCATCCATGGAAGAGCGCGTCTCGATCTCGATCTCGGAAGGCGTCGCCGACGTGCGCCTGGTGCGCGCGGACAAGATGAACGCGCTCGATCAGGCCATGTTCGAGGCGCTGGTTGCCGCCACCGAACGGCTTTCGAAGGAAAAAGGCGTGCGCGTCGTCGTGCTCTCCGGCGAGGGCCGCGCTTTCTGCGCCGGTCTCGACATGGGGCGTTTTGCCGCCATGAAGGAAAAGGGCGGCAACGGAATTCCGGGTGGCGAAAATCGCGATCTCACCAAGCGCACGCATGGCCAGGCGAACTTTCCGCAACAGGCGGTATGGGGATGGCGCCAGCTTGCTGTTCCCGTAATCGCGGCCGTGCATGGCGTTGCCTTCGGTGGCGGCTTCCAGCTCTCGCTCGGTGCCGACATGCGCTTCCTCTCCCCCGATGCGCGGATGTCGGTGATGGAGATCAAATGGGGCCTCGTGCCTGATATGGCGGGCACGCCGATCCTGGCCAGTCTCGTGCGCGACGACATCCTGCGCGATCTCACCTATACGGGGCGCATCTTCTCCGCGCAGGAGGCGATGGCTTACGGCCTTGCCACGCGGATCTGCGACGATCCGCGGGCGGTCGCGCTGGAAGTGGCGCGCGAGATCGCCGGCAAGAGCCCCGATGCGATCCGCGCCGCCAAGCGCCTGCTCAACAATCTCTCGGTCGATCCGGGCCCGGCGCTGCTGGCCGAGTCCGTCGAGCAGCAGAAGCTGATCGGTAGTGCGAACCAGACCGAGGCGGTCCGTGCCAATCTGGAAAAGCGCGCGCCGAAGTTTGCGGATTAGTTCTCTGTCGTTCCGGGATGGTCCGAAGGACCAGACCTCAGGTGCGCAATTGCGCACCGGGGAACCTCGAGATTCCGGGTTCGATGCTGCGCATCGCCCCGGAATGACGGCCACTAACCACAACAAAGAAAAACAACAATGAGCGAAACGTCCCAATTCCTCGGCATCGTCTCCGGCGACCGCCGCCGTTCCCACGCCGAGGTCGCCAATCGCGCCGACCGCATCGCGAACGGCCTCAGCAAGATCGGCGTCCGCCCGGGCGATTGCGTCTGCATGCTGATGCGCAACGACATCGCCTTCCTGGAGGCCGCCTACGCCGCGATGCGGCTGGGTGCCTATGGCGTGCCGATCAACTGGCACTTCAAGCCGGAAGAGATCAACTACATCCTCAACGACACCGGCACGTCCGTGCTGATCGGGCATGCCGACATGCTGCACGCGCTGCGCGATGCGATTCCATCGGGCGTCGCCGTGCTCAGCGTGCCGACGCCGCCCGAGATCCTGTCCAACTACAAGATCGATCCGGATCATCTGGCAACGCCGGCCTTCGCGATCGATTTCGAATCCTGGCTCGCGCAGCATCAGCCTTATGACGGTCCAATCGTGCCGCAGCCGATGAGCATGATCTATACGTCAGGCACGACCGGCCATCCCAAGGGCGTGCGGCGCAATGCGCCGACGCCGGAGCAGCAGGCCGCCGGCGAGCGCATGCGCGCGATGATCTATGGTCTGAAGCCCGGCGCCCGCGCGATCCTGCCGGGCCCGCTCTATCATTCCGCGCCGAACTCGTTCGGCATCCGCGCGGGAAAACTCGGCGGCGCGCTGGTGCTGATGCCGCGCTTCGAGGCGGAAGAGTTTTTGGAGCTGATCGAACGCTACAGGATCGACACCGTCTTCATGGTGCCGACCATGTTCATCCGACTGATGAAGCTGCCCGAGGCGGTGCGCAGGAAGTACGACGTTTCCTCGCTGCGCCATATCATCCACGCGGCAGCGCCTTGCCCGGCCGACGTCAAGCGCGCCATGATCGACTGGTGGGGGCCGGTGATCTACGAATTCTACGGCTCGACCGAATCCAGCGCCGTCACGTTTGCGACCTCCGAAGATGCGCTCAAAAAGCCCGGCACCGTCGGCAAGATTTCTCCCGGCGCCGAGCTGCGCTTCCTCGGTGAGGACGGCCGCGTGCTCGGCGTGGGCGAGATCGGCGAGATCTATTCCCGCATGGCGGAGATGGCCGACTTCACCTATCACAACAAGCCGGAGAAGCGCGCCGAGATCGACCGCGACGGCTTCATCACCTCCGGCGACGTCGGCTACATCGACGAAGACGGCTACGTCTTCATCTGCGATCGCAAGCGCGACATGGTGATCTCGGGCGGCGTCAACATCTATCCGGCCGAGATCGAGTCCGTGCTGCACGCCGTGCCCGGCGTGCATGATTGCGCGGTGTTCGGTATCCCCGACGCCGAATTCGGCGAGGCATTGATGGCGGTGGTCGAGCCGCAAGCCGGCATCACGCTCGATGCCGCCGATGTCCGCGCGCGGCTGAAGACCTCGCTCGCCGACTACAAGGTGCCCAAGCACATCGAGATCCGCAGCGGGCTGCCGCGCGAAGACTCCGGCAAGATATTCAAGCGCCGCCTGCGCGATCCCTATTGGGAGCAGGCGGGGCGAAAGATCTGACAACTCGACGAGAACCCGTAGGGTGGGCAAAGCGAAGCGTGCCCACCATGACGATCGAGGTGCTGATGGTGGGCACGGCGCAAGCGCGCCTTTGCCCACCCTACGAGGGAAACGACAGGGAAACATTCGTCATGAGTGACGCCACCAAGGAAGTCCTCTATACAGTCGCCGATCACATCGCGACCATCACGCTGAATGCGCCGGAGCGCATGAACACGATCTCCGGGCCGATGCTGAACGATCTGGCGCGGCTCTTGACCGAGGCCAATGAGGACAAGAACGTCCGCGTCGTGATCCTCACCGGCAAGGGGCGGGCGTTCTGCGCGGGCCTCGACCTGCGCAAGGAGCGCGACGGCAATGGCCTCAGCGCGGCGTCCTCGCCGACCACGATCAACCTGCGCAACACACCGCCGACGGTCTTGCAAGCGATGGACAAGCCGACCATCTGTGCCGTCAACGGCGGCGCCGCCGGCTACGGCATGGACACCGCGCTCGGCTGCGACATCCGCATCATGGCGGAATCCGCAAAACTCGCCGCAGCCTTCGTCAAGCGCGGCGTGGTGCCGGAATCCGGCGGCACCTGGCTGCTGCCACGCATGCTCGGTTGGGCCAAGGCCTCCGAGCTGATTTTCACCGGCCGCACGCTGAGCGCACGCGAGTGCCTGGACTGGGGCCTTGCCAACGAGGTCGTGCCGGACGCCGACTTGATGAGCCGCGCCACTGCGATTGCCTGCGAAATCGCCGCCAACGCGCCGCTCGCGGTGCAAGCCTCCAAGCGCATGATGCGGATGGGCCTCAACGAGAACTTCTCCGACCACGTCCACCACGTCTATCTCCAACTCCTGCCATTGTTCAAAACCCAGGACATGGCCGAGGGCATGAAGGCCTTCATGGAGAAGCGCGAGCCGAAGTTCGAGGGGCGGTAGGCCAGGTCGGCTGGCACACGCAAGAGTGGCAATTATGGATCGGCTCGGCTAGATTGGCGGTCCCGCTCCAGCCGCTTGCGATCACCTATGCCCTCATTCCGCGCCAGCTTCTTCGAAGTCCCTCATGCGGCCGTCTACGCGCTGATGACGGTGACGGTCCTCACGTCGGGGTTTTGCTTCATCCAGGCGGGCGGTCCGTCGGCGCCGGCGGAGTTGCTGTATCGCTACGGGGGCATGTACACGACCGCAATCGCGCGGCATGAGTATTGGCGACTGCTCGCTTATGGCTTCCTGCACGTCAATTTCGTCCACCTCACGATGAACATGTTGTGTCTGGTGCTGTGGGGCGGGCATCTCGAGCGGCGGGTGGGACCGGCCTATTTCCTCATCATCTACCTCTGCGCGATGGTGTTCGGCGCCGTCATCGGCAATGGCATTCATTCCACGCCCTATTTGACGGTCGGCGCGTCCGGCGCCACATCGGGCATTCTGGGCGCGCTGCTTTGCCTGTGGATTCTCGGCAAGCTCGATGTCGGGTTCGATTTCTTCGCGATCAACATCGGATTGAACATCGCGTTTGCGTTCGGCAATTCACGGATTGACTGGGGTGTCCATCTTGGTGGTTTTGCAGCTGGCTTGATCGCCTGCGCATTGCTGGACCTCATCGAGAAGGCGAATATCCATGTGCTTCGGTGCAAGTTTCCGGAAGCGGTAAAGGTCAATCTTACCCTGCTTGCCTGCGTTGCCGCACTGTGGGCCTGGAGCGGCCAGGCTCAGGTGATCGCCGCCGGGGGCGCCGGATGGGGCCCCGCCCTCGTCGTCGTGGCCGCGTGTTGTGCCGTGGTGAAGATGGTTGATCTCATCCTCTCCATGAAGAAGGGCCTCGCGATCGTCGTGACGGTTCTGGCCGGAGCGAACGCTGCGGCCGTGATGCTTTCCGGTGGGGCTCTGGCATCGACTTGCAGCCCGCGCTGGCCAACTGGCTCCGTTCCGCTCGATAATCTTCTCGTCATATTCTGCCCCAATCCTGTTCTCATTTCGGGGCTGGCCGCGATTGGCGCCGCTGCGGTGACGCTTTGGCTCTGTTCGAAGGAGATTTCGCGCGGGATCGAGGATGTTGGATTCGTCGGCACGTCGTTGCGTGCCGAACGCGGCCGGCGTCGTGGACTATGACCGCGGAAGGCGTGCTATAAAGAGGGATCACCGACCTCCGGATAATCCCATGGCCCCTGTTTCCATCCTGCTCAACCTGCTCTGGATCCTCATCGGCGGCGCCTGGATGGCGTTCGGCTGGCTGGTCGCCGCCATCATCATGGCCGTCACCATCATTGGCCTGCCCTGGGCGCGGGCGGCGTTCAACATCGCCGTCTACACGCTGCTGCCGTTCGGCTCGAAAGCGGTCAGCCGCTACGAGGTCACGGGTGTCGAGGATATCGGCACCGGCCCGCTGGGCGTGATCGGCAATATCATCTGGTTCGTGCTGGCCGGCTGGTGGCTGGCGCTCGGCCACCTCGTGACCGCTCTGGTCCTGGCGATCACCATCATCGGCATCCCCTTCGCCTGGGCCCATCTGAAGCTCGCCGGCATCGCGCTCTGGCCGATCGGCAAGGTGATCGTGCCGGCCTAGCGGCAGTCCCGGTCCCAAGTAACACCCCAAGTGTGCGCCGCCCCCAACTTCACCTTGCGCTGCGGCAAAAAACTTGCACACTCGGCTGAACCGGGCAGTCAAGCGAGCTCGAACCAGGGGAGCGAGCCATGTCCCTCCAGACATTACCATCCGACGCCGCAGATTCTCGCCCCAATCGCCCGGAGGACGTCCAGGCGCTGGAGGCGGACGCCCGGCTGCGGGACGACATTCGCCTGCTCGGACGCATCCTGGGCGACACGGTGCGCGACCAGGAGGGCGCCGACTTGTTCGACCTGGTCGAGCGCATCCGCCAGACCTCGATCCGGTTCCACCGCGACGAGGACCGGCTCGCCCGACGCGAGCTCGAGCAGATCCTCGACAGCATGTCGACCTCCGAGACGGTGCGGATCGTCCGCGCCTTCAGCTATTTCTCCCACCTCGCCAACATCGCCGAGGACCAGAACAACATCCGCCAGATGCGCGCCCGCACCGCGGCCAAGATCGGCGGCTCCGGCGTGCTGGCGGACACGCTGGCCCATGCCAAGGCCGCGGGCATCGGCCCTGACGCCCTGCGCAACTTCTTCAAGACCGCGCTCGTCAGCCCGGTGCTGACCGCGCACCCGACCGAGGTCCGCCGCAAGAGCACCATGGACCGCGAGATGGAGGTCGCTAGCCTGCTCGACCGCCGCGAGCGCGTCGCGTTGACCGAGGACGAAGCCGCCGCCAGCGACGAGCAGCTCCGCCGCGAGGTGCTGACGCTGTGGCAGACCAATCTGCTTCGCCGGACCAAGCTCACCGTGCTCGACGAGGTCGCCAACGGCCTGTCCTTCTACGACTACACGTTCCTGCGCGAGGTGCCGCGGCTGGTCAACGTGCTGGAAGACCGGCTGGAGGAGGACGGCGACCAGGCGGCCAGCGAGCTCGCCTCGTTCCTGCGCATGGGCAGCTGGATCGGCGGCGATCGCGACGGCAATCCCTTCGTCACCGCCGACGTCATGCGCGGCACGCTGCGGCTGCAGTCGAGCCGGGTGATGCAGTTCTATCTGAACGAGCTGCACGTGCTCGGCTCCGAGCTGTCGATCGCGGCCCATCTCGCCGACGTCTCCGAGGAGCTGCGCACGCTGGCGGAGCGCTCGCCGGATACCTCGCCGCACCGGAGCGGCGAGCCGTATCGCCTCGCGGTCTCCGGCATCTATGCGCGCCTGACGGCGACGGCTGAAGCGCTCGAGGTCGAGATCACGCGCCGGCCGGTCGGCAAGGGCAGGCCGTACGAGAGCGTCAAGGAGTTGCAAGCCGATCTCGACGTGCTGCACCGCTCGCTGATCTCCAACAACGCCCGCGTCATCGCCCGCGGCCGGCTGCGGCTGTTGCGCCGCGCGGTGGACTGCTTCGGCTTCCATCTGGCGCGGCTCGACATCCGCCAGAACTCGGCGGTGCACGAGCGGACCATCGCCGAGCTGATGGACGCCGCCAACCCCGGCATGTCCTATCTCGCGCTCGGCGAGGACGCGCGCATCTCGCTGCTCACCAACGAACTCCGCAGCACGCGCGCGCTGGTGTCCCCGTTCGTCAAGTACAGCGACGAGACCATGGGCGAGCTCAACGTCTTCCACGCCGCCGCGGAGGCGCATGCGAAGTTCGGCTCGGACGCGATCCCCCAATGCATCATCTCGATGTGCAAGGGCATGTCGGACATGCTCGAGGTCGCCGTGCTGCTCAAGGAGGTGGGCCTCGTCCATCCCTCCGGGCGCAGCGCGATCAACATCGTGCCGCTGTTCGAGACCATCGAGGATCTGCAGGCCTCCAGCGCCATCATGGACCGCATGCTGTCGCTGCACGATTACCGCCGCCTGGTCGACAGCCGCGGCAGCGTGCAGGAGGTCATGCTCGGCTATTCCGACAGCAACAAGGATGGCGGCTTCGTCACCTCGGGCTGGGAGCTCTACAAGGCCGAGATCAACCTCGTCGACGTGTTCGAGCGCCATCACGTGCGCCTGCGCCTGTTCCACGGCCGCGGCGGCTCGGTCGGCCGCGGCGGCGGGCCGAGCTACGACGCGATCATCGCGCAGCCCGGCGGCGCGGTGAACGGCCAGATCCGCATCACCGAGCAGGGCGAGATCATCTCGTCGAAATATTCCAACGCCGAAGTCGGCCGCAACAATCTGGAGATCCTGGCCGCCGCGACGCTGGAGGCGAGCCTGCTGCATCCGCGCCAGAGCGCGCCGCGCCGCGAATACCTCACTGCAATGGACGAACTCTCAAGTCTCGCCTTTAGGGCTTATCGCGGCCTCGTCTACGAGACCGACGGTTTCGTCGATTACTTCTGGGCCTCGACCGTCATCAACGAGATCGCGACGCTCAACATCGGCAGCCGCCCGGCCTCGCGCAAGAAGACCCGCGCGATCGAAGACCTTCGCGCCATTCCCTGGGTGTTCTCCTGGGCGCAATGCCGCCTGATGCTGCCGGGCTGGTACGGCTTTGGCACCGCGGTCGAGCAATGGATCGCCGAGCATCCCGACAAGGGCATGCCGTTCCTCAAAGAGCTCTACAAGGAATGGCCGTTCTTCCGCATGCTCTTGTCGAACATGGACATGGTGCTCGCCAAAAGCTCGATCGCGATCGCCTCGCGTTATGCCGAGCTCGTACCGGATGAGGCGTTGCGCGAAAAAATCTTCGGCCGCATCCGCCGCGAATGGCATTCCTGCATCGAGACGCTGCTGGACATCATGGGCCAGGACCGGCTGCTGCAAGGCAACCCGCTGCTCGAACGCTCCGTGCGCCACCGCTTCCCCTATCTCGACCCGCTCAACCACGTGCAGGTCGAGCTGCTGAGGGAGCACCGCGCGCAGAACCCGGACGAACAGGTGCTGCGCGGGATTCAGCTCACCATCAACGGTATCTCTGCGGGGCTGAGGAATACGGGCTAACCTCAGCCGTCGTTCCGGGGCGCCCGAAGGGCGAACCCGGAACCTCGAGATTTCGGCTCTGCGAGCCGCCCCGGAATGACGGCGCACACATCAACAGAAATGCGCCCCCTGTGTCTCCACATAGACCGCATAGAGCGACTGGCTCGCGGTCATGAACAGGCGGTTCCTCTTCCTGCCGCCGAAGCAGACATTGGCACAGGTCTCGGGCAGCAGGATCTGTCCGATGCGCGCGCCGTCGTTCGGTGCGAACACCTGCACGCCGTCATAGCCCGGACCGACCCAGCCGGCGCCGACCCAGATGTTGCCCTCGGTGTCGACCCGCAGGCCGTCGGGGAAGCCTGACTTGCCGTCGAGCTTCATGTCGATCAGCCGCTTCGGGTTCGACAGCTTCGACCCGTCGATGTCGTAGGACCACACCACGTTCTCCGCCTGCGGATAATGCGTGATGCCGGTGTCGCAGACATAGAGCTTCTTGTAGTCGTGAGAGAATGCGATGCCGTTCGGCTTGAACGGCTCGTCGGCGACCTTCGCAACCTGTCCGGTCTGCGTGTCGAGACGATAGACCGCTTCCTTCTGATACGGCTGCAACGAGCCGGTATTGGCAAGCTTGCCCTCGTAGATGCTGATCGCGCCATAACCGGGATCGGTGAACCAGATCGCCTTGTCGTTGGGGTGCACGACCATGTCGTTGGGGCCGTTGAGCGGCTTGCCGCCAGCCTGCTCGGCCAGCGTCGTCACCGAACCGTCATGCTCGTAGCGGACGAGGCGGGTGCGCTCGGCGCTGATCTGGCGGCCCTCAGTGTCGAACGAGTTGCCGTTGGCCTCGTTCGACGGCTTGTGGAACTGCTCGGAGATGTGCCCGTCGTCGTCGAGATAGCGCAGCTGCCGGTTGGCCGGGATATCGCTCCAGACGAGATATTGGCCCTGCGCATTCCACGCCGGTCCCTCCGCCCACAGGCAGCCGGTATAGAGCCGCTTGATCGCGGTGTTGCCGACCTTGGCCTTGAAGCGCTTGGGGTCGATGGCAATGATGTCAGGGTCGGGATAGCGCTGCGGCTCGGCATTGGCGCCGAACTCGCGGGCGTCAGCGCGCGAGGCGAGCAGGGCGGTTGCGGCCACCGTGGCCGCGCCCTTGAGAAGAGTGCGGCGGCCGAGACCGCCACGCTCGCTTGCAGTCGTATCGTCGGAGTTGGTCAGTATTCTTGTCATGGTTTCCTCCCAAAGTTTTGTTGGGAGGACAGCATCCGCCTGCAATCGGGCGTAAACCGGGGCGATCTCTGATCGAGACAACCAGAGATCGCAGGGCAGGGATGCCGGAAATGCGGCTGGACGGATCCTTACACGGGATCCCAGGGGAAGATGTCGGCGGAGCGGTCGAGCTTGTAGAACGAGCCCTTCAGCGCCGGCATGCCGTGTTCCGCGATCGATTGCGGCGTCCAGCCTTCGCTGCGATGCACCGAGCGCAGCGGGCGGTTCTGGCTGAACAGGAACAGCTCGTTCATGCGCGCGCCGAAGATCTGCCCGCTGACGTCCTTGGCGGCATCGGACAGCAGATAGGCGCAGACCGGCGCGATCTTCTCCGGACCCATCTGCTTGATCTTCTCGACGCGTGCCTTCTCGGCTTCGGTCTCGGTCGGGATGGTGCCGATCATGCGGGTCCAGGCGAACGGCGAGACGCAGTTGGAGCGGACGTTGAAGCGGCCCATGTCGAGCGCGATCGACTTCGACAGGCCGACGATGCCGAGCTTGGCGGCGGCGTAGTTGGCCTGGCCAAAGTTGCCGATCAGGCCCGAGGTGGAGGTGAAGTGCACGAAGGAGCCGCTCTCCTGCTCACGGAAAATCCGCGCCGCGGCGTGGCTGACGTAGAACGAGCCCATCAAATGCACCTTGATGACGGCCTCGAACGCCTCCACGCTCATCTTGTGGAAGATCATGTCGCGCAAAATGCCGGCATTGTTGACGACGCCGTCGAGCCGGCCGAAATGATCGGTCGCGGTCTTCACGATCTTGCTGGCGGGAATCGCTTCCGCCACCGACTCGAAATTGGCAACCGCCGCGCCGCCGCGCTTCTTGATCTCCTCGACGACTTCCTCGGCGGGAGAAGCGCTCGAGCCGGCACCGTCGGCAGCGACACCGGGATCGTTGACGACGACCTTGGCGCCTTCCGCCGCGCAGAGCAGCGCGATCTCCCGCCCGATGCCGCGGCCTGCGCCGGTGACGATGATGACCTTGTCTTGCAGTGATTTTGTCATGTGGGTGCCTCCTGTTATGCCCGTCATTCCGGGATGGTGCGAAGCACCAGACCCGGAATCTCGAGATTCCGGGTTCGCGCTGCGCGCGCCCCGGAATGACGGTGCGTTACCTCTCGTTCGTAAACACGATCGTGCCCGATGCCGCGAACATGCCGCCGACGCCATGGCACACCGAAATCTTCGCGTTCGGCACCTGCGCCGGCGCGATGCCGCGCATCTGGCGCACGCTCTCCTGGAGCGCGTACATGCCGTACATGCCCGAGTGCATGTAGGAGAGACCGCCGCCATTGGTGTTGAGCGGTAGCTTGGCCCCGGGCCGCGTGTTGCCGTCGGCGATGAACTTCCCCGTTTCCTCATGCGGCATGAAGCCGAGATCGCCGAGGCCGAACAGCGGCAGATGCGCGAACGCATCATAGATCATGAGATGATCGACGTCCTTGTGCGCGATGCCGGCTTCCTTGAACGCGAGGGGACCCGCGGTCTTGAACGCGCGCGAGGAATTAAACGTCTCCATCTGGCTGACCATCGGCGTTTCCACGCTCTCGCCGGTGCCCATGATGTAGACGGGCTTGCGCGGGAAATCCCTGGCGCGGTCGGCCGAGGTCAGGATCAGGGCGCCGCCGCCGTCGGTGACGAGGCAGCATTGCAGCAGGCGGAACGGATAGGCGATCATGCGCGAATTGAGGACATCGGCGACCGTGATCGGGTCCTTCATCATCGCCCGCGGATTTTTCGCCGCCCATTCCCGCTGCACCACCGCGACCGCGGCAAGCTGCTCGTGGGTGATGCCATAGGTCTTCATGAAGCGCAGCACGGGGATCGGGAACATGCTGGGCGGGCCGTAGACGCCATAGGGGGCCTCGAACTGCCCGTTGAGGCTGTCCGCCGGCGTCGAGCGCGGCAGCTTGCCGATCATCGATTTGCCGCTCTCGGCATGGGTAATCAGCACGGTCTTGCACAGGCCGGCCTCGATCGCCGCGGCGGCATGACGAACATGCAGCATGAAGGAGCAGCCGCCGACCGAGGTGCCGTCCACCCAGGTAGGCCTAATGCCGAGATAGTGGCAGACCTGCTGCGGCGTTTCGACCGCTGTGGCAAAGCCGTCGATGTCGGAGAGTTTTAGCCCGGCATCGGCGATGGCGTTGAGCGCGGCGTCCGCGTGAAGCTGGAGCTGCGAGGCGTTGGGGACGATTCCGAGCTCGGTGGTCTCGGCCGCGCCGACGACGGCAACCTGGTTGCTACGCATGGCTTACCCCTTCGCCGGACGGAAGACGGGAAGGGTGATCTTGTCGTCGAGCTCCTGGAAGGCGACCTCGAGCTTCATGTCGAGTTCGAGCGCTTCCGGGGTCTGCGGGCAGTCAATGATGTTGCTCATCATCCGCGGCCCCTCGGCAAGCTCCACTACGGCGATCGCATAAGGCGGCGTGAAGCCGGGCGCGGCAGGACGGTGGTTGATCACGTAGCTGTAGAGGAAACCCTTGCCGCTCGCCTTGAAGATGCTGACCTTGCGCGTGGCGCAGGACGGGCAGAACGGGCGCGGCGGGAAGTAGACATGCGCGCAGGCGTCGCAGCGCTGCAGGCGCAGTTCGCCCGCTTTCGTGCCGTCCCAGAAATGCTGGGTCTCCGGCGTCGGTTTCGGTCGTGCGCGCTGCGGTTCGGCCATGTCGGCGGGTCCTCCCGGGCGGCAGGCCTTTGTGCCTGCCTGCTTCGACCTTGATGCGACAATCGACCATCGCGCGTCAACGGTCCAGCAATGCGCATGCATGCCATCATGCGCACAATGCTTGTGTCGAACTGAAGCAGCGCTATAGATTGCGCGCGCAAATATTCCGTGAGACAGACATGCCCGATTTTCCGACACTGGCGAAGCTCTCCGACGACCTCGAAAGCGGCCGCACCACCTCCCGCAAGCTGGTCGAGGCCTGTCTCGCCAGGATCGCCGACCCCGCCGGCGAGGGCCAGCGCACCTTCATCCACGTCGACAAAGACGCCGCGCTCGCGGCGGCGGATGCGATGGACGCCTTGCGCAAGGTCAAGGCCGCACCGTCGCGCTATGCCGGCATCCCGATCTCGATCAAGGACCTCTTCGACATCAAGGGCCAGGTGACGCGCGCCGGCTCCCGCGCGCTCGACGATTCCCCGGCGGCCGAGCACGACGCCGCGACGGTCGAGCGGCTGCGCAAGGCCGGCTTCGTCCTGATCGGCCGCACCAACATGACCGAGTTCGCCTATTCCGGCATCGGCATCAATCCGCATTACGGCACGCCGAAGGGCGCCTGGAACCGGGCCGAGGGCCACGTGCCGGGCGGCTCGTCCTCGGGCGCGGCGGTCTCCGTGCTCGACGGCATGGCGCATGGCGCGCTCGGCACCGACACCGGCGGCTCCTGCCGCATTCCGGCGGCCTTCAACGGCATCGTCGGCTACAAGCCGACGCAGCGTCGCGTGCCGCTCGACGGCGCGGTGCCGCTGTCGTTCTCGCTCGACAGCATCGGACCGCTGGCGCGATCGGTCAGCTGCTGTGCCATACTCGACGCGGTGCTCGCGAACGAGCCGGTCGTCGCGCTGAGGCCGCGCCCGGTGAAGGGCATGCGGCTGGCGGTGCCGACCACGATCGCGCTCGACGACCTCGACAAGGCTGTGGCCGAGACGTTCGAGCGCGCGCTGAAAACGCTGGCCGATCACGGCGCCATCATCGAGCGCATCGAGATGGCTGAATTCCACGATATCGGCCCGATGAACGCCAAGGGCGGCTTTGCCGCGTCCGAGAGCTACGCCTGGCACCGCTATCTCATCACGACCAAGGGGGACGTCTATGATCCCCGCGTATCCGTGCGCATCATGCGCGGCGAGGCGCAGAGCGCGGCGGATTACATCGATCTTCTCAACGAGCGCCGCTCGCTGATCGCCCGCGTCAATGCGCACATCGCCCCCTATGACGCCTTGGTGCTGCCGACCACCGCCAACACCCCGCCGAAGATCGCCGACCTTGCCGACGACAAGGCGTTCACCACCCAGAACCTGCGCGCGCTGCGCAACTGCACCCTGATCAACATGATCGACGGCTGCGCCATCTCGCTGCCCGCACATCGCGAGGGCGACGTTCCCGTCGGCCTGATGCTGGCGGGTGCGGGCGGATCGGACCGCCGTATCTTTGAACTTGCTGCCGGCATGGAGGCCGTAATTCGTGTTTGACCTGACTTTCACCGTCGATGCCCAGGACGCCACCACGCCGCTGACGCTGGCGATCGACCAGATGGTCATCGCCGGCTGGACCGGCCGCGATCCCGTCGCGCGCGACAAGCACATCGCCGAGCTGCAAGAGATGGGCATCGCCCCGCCGGCCTCGACCCCGATCTACTACCGCGCCTCGGCGCGGAGGCTGACCATGGAAGACCGCATCGAGTGCTGCGGCGGCGACTCGTCCGGCGAGGTCGAGTTCGTGCTGATCGGCTGGCAGGGCCGCATCTTCGTCGGCTGCGGCTCCGATCACACCGACCGCAAGGTCGAGGCCTACAACGTCACAGTCTCCAAGCAGATGTGCGACAAGCCGATCGCCTCGACGCTGTGGGAGCTCGAGGACGTCATCGGCCATTGGGACAAGATGATCCTGCGCTCCTATGCCACCATCAAGGGCGAGCGCGTGCTCTACCAGGAGGGCACGCTCGACGCGATGCTCCCCGTCGCCGACCTGATCGCGCGCGGCTTCGACGGCACCAGGTTCCCCGACGGCTGCGCCATGTTCGGCGGCACGTTTGCGGCCAAAGGTGGCATCCGCCCCGCCGACCGGTTCGACTTCGAGCTGGAAGACCCCGTGCTGAAGCGGACGATCAGGCATGGGTACGACGTGGTGACGTTGCCGGTAAGGGGCTGAAGGCTCTCGAGCGTCATTGCGAGGAGCCCTTGCGACGAAGCAATCCAGACTGGTTCCCCGGTGGGATTCTGGATTGCTTGGCTGTGCTCGCAATGACGGGGAGGCAGTCGGAAATCGGGTGGTTACGGTCGTCAGGACTTGCGACACAACCTCCGTCATTCCGGGGCGCGACGACGTCGCGAGCCCGGAATCCATTCATCCGCAGTCTCTGCGGCTTGATGGATTCCGGGCTCGCGCCCAAGAGGGCGCGCCCCGGAATGACGGATGTGGATAGGATGAGCCATGGGCGTCGCCAAACGTATTGCCGCAACTGAATCCGGAACTGACGTTGCCTCCCAGGTCGATGCCCTCGACTGGCCCCAGATCACCGGAGACCTCGATACCCAGGGCTGCGCCGTCCTCAAGGGCCTGCTCAGCCCGGACCAATGCCGCGCCATCGCCGCGCTCTATCTCGATGACGCGCACTTCCGCAGCCGCATCGTCATGGGCCGCCACGGCTTTGGCCGCGGCGAGTACAAGTACTTCTCCTATCCGCTGCCTGATCTCATCGCGCAGCTGCGCCCGGCGCTCTATGCGCACCTGCAAGGCGTCGCCAATCGCTGGAACGAAGCGATGGGGATTGACATTCGCTACCCCGCCGCGCACGCGGCGTTCCTGAAGCGTTGCCACGAGGCGGGGCAGGCGCGGCCGACGCCGCTGCTGCTGCAATACGAGGCGGGCGACTACAACTGCCTGCACCAGGACCTCTATGGCGAGCACGTGTTCCCGCTCCAGGTCGCGATCCTGCTCTCCGAGCCCGGACGCGATTTCACCGGCGGCGAGTTCGTGCTGACCGAGCAGCGCCCGCGCATGCAGTCCCGCGCCGAGGTGGTGCCGCTGGCGCAGGGCGACGCCGTCGCTTTCGCTGTGCATCACCGTCCGGTGCAAGGGACACGCGGCACCTACCGGGTTAACCTCCGCCATGGCGTCAGCCGCATCAGGTCCGGCCAACGCCACACGCTGGGTGTGATTTTTCATGATGCCAAATGAGCGCAGGCGTTGACGGCGGATTTGTTTGATAGCGTCGCCGAGGCGCAGCCCTCGCGCGAGGAGATCGCCGACGGCGCCGTCTTGCTGCGCGGCTTCGTCAGGCCGATCGAGAGCGAGCTGATTGCCGCCGCGCGCGCGATCGTGGCGCAATCGCCATTCCGGCGGATGACCACGCCCGGTGGCTATCAGATGTCCGTGGCGATGACCAATTGCGGTGAGCGCGGTTGGATCACCGATCACACCGGCTATCGCTACGATCCGGTCGATCCGCGAACCGGCGTGCCGTGGCCCGCGATGCCGCCGGCGTTTCGCGATCTGGCGCGCCGCGCTGCGGAGCAGGGCGGCTTCACGGGCTTTGCGCCCGATGCCTGCCTCGTCAATCGCTACGAGCCCGGCACGCGGCTGTCGCTGCATCAGGACAAGGACGAGCTGGACTACGCCGCCCCGATCGTCTCGGTCTCGCTCGGGCTGCCCGCGACCTTCCTGTTCGGCGGCATGGCGCGCAGCGACAAGCCGCGCCGTTTCCGGCTCGTCCATGGCGACGTCGTGGTCTGGGGCGGGGCTAGCCGGCTCGCCTATCACGGCGTGGCGCCGCTCGCCGACGGCGAGCACGCGCTGCTCGGACGGCAGCGCATCAATCTGACCTTCCGCAAGGTGCTCTGAAGCATTTCCTTAGGGCCAGTCTGTCGTCTAAGCTTCGGCGAGGGGGAGGCGGCGACATGACCACTGCACAGGTCTCGACTGGCGCGAGCGCAAACGCGGCTCGCACGGGACTTTATCTTGCCGTGCTGCAATTGGTGTTCACACTGGGCTGGACGACCTACGTCGTCTACCTGCCAAGGCTCGCGGCGGATGTCGGCCTCGCGCCGGCGGTCGTGATTTTCATCCTGATGCTGGACCAGGCCATCTTCACCATCGCCGATACCGCGATGGGGATTGCGGCCGACAGGATCGCGCCCGTCGTCGGGCGGCTCGGCCTGTTCGTCGGCGTGCTGGCGGCGATCTCCTGCGCGGCCTTCGTCGCGCTGCCTTTCGTGGCCGGGATCGGCGCGGGTGCGCAGGTAGGGTTGATCGCGCTGATCGTGGTCTGGTCGGTCACGTCGTCGGCCCTGCGCGCGCCGCCGCTGACCTTGCTCGGCAAGTACCGCGCCAGGCCGCAGGTGCCGTTTCTCGCGGCGCTGGCCATGCTGGGCTATGGCCTCGCCGGCGCCGTCTCGCCCTATCTCGGCGTGATGCTGCGCGCGCACGACGCGCGGCTGCCCTTCGTGATCTCCGGCGCGGTGCTGCTGCTGACGGCGCTCGGGCTGTCGCGGATCGAGTACGATGTGGCGCGCGACACCTCGCCGCCGACGCCGGCCGAGGCGGCCAAGCCGCTGGGCCTGGTGCCGATCGCCTTCATCGTCGCGATGGTGGCGCTCGCGCTCGGCTATCAGTTGCACTTCGCCATGAACAGCGCGCCGTTCTATCTGCGGTTCGCCAAGCCGGACGAGCTGCAGTGGCTGATGCCGGTGTTCTGGATCGGCTTCAACATCGCGATGTTTCCGGCGAGCCTCATCGTCAAGCACCGCGGCGGCCTGATCGTGATGGGCGCCGCCGGATTGCTTGGAGCGGTCGCGATCGCGGCAGCGGAGCTTGCCGGCAGCCTCAACACGCTGATCGCCGCGCAGTTTCTCGCCGGCGCGGCCTGGGGCTGCATGCTGATGAGCGCGATCTCGGCCGCGCTGGCGATCGGCTCGACCGGTGCGGAGGGGAAGGTCACCGGCCTCGTGTTCTCGGCGCTGGCGCTCGGCACCTTCGCGCGGATGGCGGCGGTCGCCGGCGGCTTGCAGAAAATGCCCGAGTACGCGCCGCTGCTGCACTGGGCCCCGGTCGCCTGCTGGTCGGTCGCAGGCGCGGGCCTGTTGGTGATCGCGGCGGCGCGACTTCAGGGCGCGCCCGGCCTCAAGGCTTCGGCGGGTGGATGAACGCCCACGGGCTGACTTCGGAGTCCCGCGTCACCTCGACCGAGATCAGATACGGCCCGCCGTGGCTAAGCGCCTTCTCCATCGCCGCCTTGAACTGGTCCGGCGCGGTGACGCGCGCCGCCGCCACGCCAAAGGATTCGGCGAGCTTGACGAAATCCGGGTTGACGAGGTCGGACGCCACCACGCGGCCGTCGAAGCGCTCGCGCTGGTCGCGGCGGACATTGCCGTAGGCGTTGTTGTTGAACACCAGCGTCACCACGCCGATGTTGAACTGCACGGCGGTGGCAAGTTCCTGCACGCCGAACATGAAGCCGCCGTCGCCGGTGATCGCCACCACCGGCTTGTCCGGGTTCGCCACCTTGGCGCCGAGCGCGGTCGGAAAGCCGGAGCCGAGCGTGCCCTGATAGCCTGACGTGATGAAGGTGCGCGGCTCGTAGATCGGGAAGCCGTACCAGGAGGCGAAGCCGACTTGCGACAATTCATCGGTGACGATCGCGTTCGCCGGCAGCACCTCGCGCAGGATGTTGAGATACGCCATCTGCGGCTGGATGCGCTGAATTTCCTGCTGCGCCGCTGCGGTGACCTCGCGGATCGCGCCGCGGCGGCCGGTGGTCTTGCTGTAGCCCGCCTTGCTGACGGCGGCGGCGAGATCGGCGGTCGCCGCCTTGGCATCGGCGACGATGGCGGTGTCCGAGATGAAGCGCCGCATCTCGACCGGATCGATGTCGATGCGGATGCTCTTCAACCCGTCGGGGCGGTAGGGCCAGCGCGACATGGTCGGCAGCTCCAGCCGCGAGCCGATGCCGATCATGAGGTCGGTGTTCGGCCACAGCTTGTAGGCGGCGGCCATGGTGAGGCCGAGCTCGTGCGCATTGGAGACGATGCCGCGGCCGCTGCGGAACGCGACCACGGGCGCGTCGATCATCTCGGCGAGCTCGAGGATCTCCTCGCCTGCGTCGATCGCGCCGCTGCCGACGAAGATCATCGGCGCTTTGCTCGCCTTGATCAGCGCGGCCGCCTGCTTGATCATATCGGGGTCGGGAAGCGGTGCGGGCAGGGGCTCCAGCACCTGCGCCGCAGCCGTGTCCGCGCGCTGGGTGAAGATATCCCAGGGCATTTCAACCGAGGCGGGCCCGCGCCGTCCCGATGCCATCTCCTGGAAGGCGCGCGCCACGGTGGTTGGCGCGTTGCCGGGCGCTTCGATCCGGTCGGCCCATTTCACATAGGTGCGCAGGGTCGCGAGTTGGTCCGGCATTTCGTGCAGATGGCCGCGGCCTTTGCCCAAAAACTGCGTTGGCACCTGGCCGGTGACGCATAGCACCGGCTCGTTGCAGCCGTATGCGGTGAGCAGCGCCGCGCTGGCGTTGAGCACGCCGGGGCCGGGCACCACGCTGAACACGCCGGGCCTGCCGCTGGAGCGCGCATAACCGAACGCCATGTAGCCGCAGGCCTGCTCGTGCCGCGCGCCGATCACCTTGAGCTGCGCCTGGTGGAAGGCGTCGAACAGGCCATAGATTTGCGCGCCGGGCAGGCCGAACACGGTATCGACGCCATGGGCAACAAGGCCACTTACGATCGCTTCGCCGCCGGTGAGGGTGGTCATTCTGCTATTCCATTTCAATCGTTGGTCAGGCTTCGTCGACGACGCCGTTCCGCAGGCGCCCGATGCCCTCGGCTTCGATCTCGATCACATCGCCGGGCTTCAGGTATCGCGGCGGATCGAACCGCGCACCGGCGCCGGTCGGAGTGCCCGTGACGATGACATCGCCGGGAACGAGCGTTGCGAAGGTCGAGATATAGCTGATGAGATAGCGGAACGGAAACATCAGCCGGCTGGTACGGTCGTCCTGCCGCAGCTCGCCGTTGACATGTGTGGTGAGCCTGATGTCGGTGATCTGCGATTCCCGCATGTAAGGCACCAGCCACGGGCCGAGGCTGCCGCTGGAATCAAAATTCTTGCCCTGCGTGACGTTGAACTTGGCGTGGCGAAGCCAGTCGCGCACCGAGCCTTCATTGCAGAGCGTGAGGGCGGCGATGTGGTCGAGCGCCGTGCTTTCCGGAATGTGCCGGCCGGCTTTGCCGATCACCAGCACGATCTCGCCTTCATAGTCGAGCTGCGCGGAGGCACGCGGGCGCACCAGCGGCGTATCATGGCCCACGAACGAGCGGGGCGAGCGCATGAACATGCTCGGATATTTCGGCGCGTCCTGGCCGTCCTTGTACTCGGCATTGCGGTCGGGATAGTTGACGCCGATGCAGATGATCTTTTCCGGCGCAGGCACCGGCGGCAGCCAGGTGATCTCGCCGAGCGCGTGAACCGGCGTGCGGCCCGCGGCTTCCTCGGCAAGGCTGACGAGCTTTCCGGCGGCGATCACCTCGCGCAGCGTCGGATAATCCTTGGCGTAGCGCGCGGAGAGATCGACGATGCCGCCCTCGAGGACGGCGCCGTACCTGGGTTCACCCTTGACGGAATAGGTGGCGAGGCGAGGGAGCTTCATCGCTTAATCCGCCACCAGCACATCGGCGACGAATTTCGGCTCGCGCACGGTCTGGCCCGTGAAGGGTGAGCCTTGCTCGAACCAGGAGCGCGGGGCAGGTGCGCCCCACAACGTCTGGCGGCGCGGATCGCGCAGCGACCAGCGCAGCGGCTCGTGGTCGTGATCCCCGGTGAAATAGTCGCTGGTGTAGAGCTCGAGGCGGTGTCCATCGGGGTCGCGGACGTAGAGGAAGAACGCGTTCGAGATGCCGTGGCGTCCGGGGCCGCGCTCGATGTTCTTGACGAAGCCCGAGGAGGCCATGACATCGCAGAGATGGATGATGTTCATCGCCGTCGGCGTCCAATAGGCGAAGTGATGCAGCCGCGGCCCCTTGCCGTTGGTGATGGCGAAGTCGTGGACATTGCCCTTGCGATGCATCCAGGCGGCGGCGATGCGCCCGTTCGGCCCGTCTTCTTCCGCGTACTCGGTGAGGCGGAAGCCAAGCCGCGCATAGAAGTCCACGGTGTCCTGCACCTCGGCGGCGAAGACGTTGAAATGGTCGAGCCGCTGCGGGTGGCAGCCCCGGTAGAGGTCGTAGCGGCGAAGCAGATGCGGCCGCTTGTCCATCGCCGCATAGAGCTCGATCTGGAAGCCGAAGGGATCGGTGAATTGCAGGGTGCGGCCCTGGAAGGGCTGGTCGGCGAAGGCGTAGGCGAGGCTGTTCTCGGAGAGGAACGCGGCGGCCTTGTCGAGGTCTTTGTCGTTGCCGACCTTGAAGCCGAGCCGGGCGCAGGCGGGAGCCGCCGCCTTGCGCAGCACCAGCGAGTGATGCTGATGCTCCTCGGCGGCGCGCAAATACACCACCTTGTCGTCGGCATCCTCGACATGCAGGCCGACGGTGGTCTCGTAGAACGCGCGGCTGAGCTTCAGATCGGTCACGTCGAGCACGACGTGGCTCGAACGGATGATGTTGAAGGGCGGCTCGAAGATATGTTGCGGTACCGGCATTGGCGTTTCCCCTCGGTCCTGTCATTGCGGGGCGGCTCGCAGAGCCGAACCCGGAATCCATCGCGCAGCAGAGTTGGTGGATGAATGGATTCCGGGCTCGCGCCTTGCGCGCCCCGGAATGACCGTTTCCCTAAATTCCCAGTTTCTGAATCTTGTGCGTGCCCCGCGCCAGCGAAACGTGCTTGGTTTCCATGTAGAAGTCGAACGAATAGTCGCCGCCGTCGCGGCCAATGCCTGAGGCCTTCATGCCGCCGAACGGCGTCGGCAGATGGCGGACGTTCTCCGAGTTCAGCCAGATCATGCCGGCCTCCAGCGCGTCGGCGACGCGCAATGCGCGGCCGACGTCGTTGGTCCAGACATAGCCGGTCAGGCCATAGCGGATGTCGTTGGCGACCTCGATCGCGTCGGCTTCGTCCTTGAAGGGCAGCACGGTGAGGAACGGGCCGAACACCTCTTCCTGCGCGACGCGCATCTTGCCATGCGCGCCGGTGACCAGCGTCGGCTCGACATAATGTCCGCCGCCGGGGCCGTCATAGGCCTTGCCGCCGACCGCAATCGTTGCGCCGTCCTTCCGCGCGACGTCGAAATAGGAGCAGACCTTTGCGAGGTGCCGCTCGTGGATCAGCGGTCCGATCTCGGTTGAGGGATCGAGGGGATGGCCGACCTTCAGCGCCTTCACGCGCGCGGTCAGCTTCTCCACGAACTTTTCCGCGATGCTTTGCTGAATCAGCAGCCGGCTGGACGAGGTGCAGCGCTCGCCATTGAGCGAGTAGATCATGAACACGACGGCATCGAGCGCGCGGTCGAGATCGGCATCGTCGAACACGATCACCGGGTTCTTGCCGCCGAGCTCGAAATGCACGCGCTTCAAGGTCGGTGCACCCTGAACCATGATTGCCGAGCCGGTCGCGCTCTCGCCGACGAAGCCGATCGCCTTGATGGCGGGATGCTCGGTCAGCGCCTTGCCGGCCTCTTCACCGAAGCCGTGCACGGTGTTGAGCACGCCGTCGGGGACGCCGGCTTCCTTGACAAGTCTTGCGAGAATGGCGGCCGTCGCTGGCGACCACTCCGCCGGCTTGTGCACGACGGTGCAGCCGGCGGCCAGCGCAGGGGCGATCTTCCAGGTCGAGAGCATGAACGGCGTGTTCCACGGCGTGATCACGCCGACCGGGCCGATCGGCACGCGGGTCGAGACGTTCCAGTGCTCATCGCTCGGCGTGTTCTGGCCGTCGCGGGCTTCCGCGCATTTGTCGGCGAAGAAACGAAAATTCTCGGCGGCGCGGATCGCGGCCTTGGCCATGAAGCGATAGGCCTGCCCGGTGTCGATGCATTCCAGCACGGCGATGTCGTCGGCATTGTCCTCGATGGCATCAGCCACGCGATGCAGCAGCTTCTTCCGCATCGCGGGCCCCATCTCGCGCCACGACTTGAAGGCGAGCGCTGCGGCGGTTGCCGCGCGATCGATATCCTCGGCATTGCCGCGCGCAACGCTCGCGAGCACAGCGCCATCGACCGGCGACTTGGTCTCGAAGGTCTCGCCTGAAATCGAGGGGACGATCTTGCCGTCGATCATGTGGCCGATGCCGTCGGCGCGCAGCGTCTTCAAGAGCGGCGCGACGCGGTCGCGGTTGGCCTGGAACACATCGGCTTTCGGCGTGGGCTTATCCATGGGTGGCCTCCACTTTCAGGGCGTCGTGGATGTTGTTGCGCTTCCAGCTGGTGTCCTTGTCGTTGATCTGCATATCGAACGAGAGGGCGAACTTGCTGGCGGCGAAGACGGGATCGAGATGCCGCGAGAGGGCCTGGAAGACGTGCTCGCCGGCTGTCTTGCGGGTGGGGAGGTCGCGGCCCTCACCGATGCGCAGCACCATGTCGAGAAAGCCGTAGTCCTGCCTGCTATCCGCGATCGCATAATGCTCACACCTGACAGCGCGGACGCGGATGCCCCCGAGCGGGAAGATGCCGGTCTCCACCGCCGCCTTGCGCACCACTTCGCAGACCGCGCCGATGTCGAGGCGGCCGTCGAGATTGGCCGAATACTCGATCGTGAAATGCGGCATGGCGGTTTCACTCCCTGTCTTTTTTGTTCGCCTAGGCGAAGTAGCAGCTCACCGAGCCGTAGGCGCCATAATCGGCCTGAATTGTGTCGCCCTTGCGGGTCTCGATCGGACGGATGAAGGAGCCGGCGAGCACGACCTGGCCGGGCTCCAGCGCAAGGCCGAGCGGCGCGATCTTGTTGGCAAGCCAGGCGACGGCGGTGGCGGGATGATTGAGCACGCCCGCGGCAAGGCCGGTCTCTTCCAACTGGCCGTTCTTGAAACACAGCGCGCCGATCCAGCGCAGATCGGCCTCCAGCGGGCGGATCGGCCGGCCGCCGAGCACGATGCCGGCATTCGCCGCATTGTCGGCGATGGTGTCGAAGATTTTTCGCGTCGCTTTGGTCTTGGGATCAACGCGCTCGATCCGCGTGTCCAGGATCTCCAGTGCCGGCACCACGAAGTCGGTAGCGTTGAGCACGTCGAACATCGTGCAGTCGGGGCCGGCGAGGCGCTTGCTCATGACGAAGGCGAGCTCGGCCTCGACGCGCGTCGCGATGAAGCGCTCGGTCGGAATGATCCCGCCGTCGGCGAAGAACATGTCGTCGAGCAGCACGCCGGAATCCGGCTCGTCGATGTTGAGCGCACTCTGCATCGCCTTCGAGGTCAGGCCGATCTTGTGGCCCTTGACGAGGCGCCCCTCGGCGATCTTGACGTCGACCCAGGCCTTCTGAATCGCGTAGGCGTCAGCGATGGTGATGCCAGGGAAATCCTGCGAGAGCTGCCGGATCTGCGTGCGGGTCTTCTCCGCCTGGTGCAGACGTCTCGCGCAAGCTTGGATATCGTCGTTGGAAAGCGCCATCTGTGATCTGACAAATCGTGGTGCGGGGAGATACTTAACATGTTAAGTGAATGCGTCAAACAGAATCTGACCTTGCTGCACTGCAAACATTTTGCGGCTTGAAAGGGCGTCATGACGAAGAGACCGGCTGATCCCGCCAACGCTAGCGCGCCTGCCGCACGGCAGGTTCCGATGCGCGATTTCTCGCGCTCGCTGCCGATGTCGCTCTTGCGCGCGCGAGAGGCGGTGATGCGGCAGTTTCGTCCCTCGCTGCGTGAGCACGGTTTGACCGAGCAGCAATGGCGCATCCTGCGTGCGCTGGCGGCCATCGACGCCGCAGAGGTCACGGAACTCGCGCGCACGGCGTTTCTGCTCGGGCCGAGCCTGTCACGCATCCTGCGCGATCTCGAGGCGCGCAACCTGATCGAGCGCAAGACCGCGAAGGCGGACCAGCGCCGCAGCATGGTCTCGATCTCGAAGGAGGGCGTGAAGCTGATGGCCTCCGTCGCGCCGACGTCGGAGGCGATCTACGCCGAGATCACCAGCCGCTTCGGCGCCCGCAAGCTCGCCGAATTGCAGGAGATGCTCGGCGAACTCGAACAGAGTCTTGCGGGGCTCGGCGCCGGCAACGAGGCAAGTGCCGAGGAGTGAGGGCCGGGGGCGCGCTGACCGGAACCGGGGCCACCTCCTGCGGCCGGCGCTTTGCCGACCGCATGCTGGCCTTCCCTGTCGATCCCCAAGGTGGTCGATACCTACCATGTGTTCGATGCAGAGGTCTTGCGCCATGTCGACTTCAAGCCGGTAGCAGGGCTCGATCAGGTGCTGATTCCCGGCGATCCCGGGCGGAAAACCCGCATCCAGCGCACCCAAAACGGCATCCCCTTGCCGGATGACACCCGGGCGGCGATAGTGAATACCGCCCGCGAGGTCGGCGTCAGCGAAGGCAGCATCCAGAGGGCGACTGCATAGGTCTTGCGTCATTGCGAGCGTAGCGCGGCGCTCCGGTTCGCGCTAACAGCGGGGCCGTGCTGTCGCGGCGCTCGTCATGGTGACGACGGCCCAAACAACAAAGAAGGAAGGCAACGTGGCGAACAAGGTCAAGGAAATCTGGAAGTCGGGCAAGGCCGTGGTCAACGCGTGGCTCGCGATTCCCTCCGGCTTCTCGGCCGAGATGATCGCGCAATGCGGCTTCGACAGCGTCACGGTCGACATGCAGCACGGCGTGCAAGACTATCTGTCGATGGTGCAGTGCTTCCAGGCCATGGACAAGCATCCGGTGACCCCGATGGTCCGCGTGCCCTGGAACGAGCCCGGCATCATCGGCAAGGTGCTCGACGGCGGCGCCTATGGCGTGATCTGCCCGATGGTCAACACGCCGCAGGAGGCCAGGAACCTCGTTTCCTATTCGAAATATCCACCGCAGGGCGTCCGCTCCAACGGCCCGATCCGCGCCGGCATGTACGGCACCGCGGGCTCCTACCAGAAGACGGCGAACGCCGACACCATTCTGCTGCCGATGATGGAGACCAAAACCGCGGTCGAGAACATGGAAGCGATCCTCGACGTCGAGGGCATCGACGGCGTCTATATCGGCCCGTCCGATCTCGGCTTCTCCTACGGTCTCGAGCCGAAGCTCGACCGCAGCGAGCCGGAGATCCTCGCGATCTACGAGAAGATCATCAAGGAGTGCGGCAAGCGGGGCCTCAACCCGGGCATCCATTGCAGCGGCGCCGAAGGCGCGGCGCGCGCCATCAACATGGGCTTCAAGCTCGTGACGCTCTCGAACGAGGTCGGCCTGATGACCACCTATGCCAAGATGCAGGTGAATGCGACCCGCAAGGATTCGGGCGGCAAGGCCTAATCTCTCGTGTCCCGGACGCGATGCGGCGCCTAGCGCCGCTTCGCAGAGCCGGGACCCAGAAGCCAGTGAAGTACATGACGTAACAACTGGGCCCCGGATCTGCAGCGCACGGCTTCGCGCTGCGCAGCGTC
The DNA here is from genome assembly GCF_000011365.1 of Bradyrhizobium diazoefficiens USDA 110. Taxonomy (GTDB): domain Bacteria; phylum Pseudomonadota; class Alphaproteobacteria; order Rhizobiales; family Xanthobacteraceae; genus Bradyrhizobium; species Bradyrhizobium diazoefficiens. The sequence goes on from NC_004463.1 coordinate 3,277,334, forward strand.
CGGGGCACGATACGTTGAAGACCTAAGGAGACCTCTGATGACCATCAGCCCCGCCATCCGCCTGCATCCCGATGATGGCGTGCTGATCGCGCGCGCCAGCCTGCCGCCTGGAACAGCGGTGGCCGACGGCGTGACGACGGTCGAACGCATTCCCTCCGGCCACAAGGTCGCGATCAAGCCGATCGCGGTGGGCGAGCCGATCAAGCGCTACGGCCAGATCATCGGCTTTGCCACGGTGCCGATCGCGCCCGGCCAGCACGTGCACACCCAGAATTGCGGCATGGGCGATTTCGCCAAGGACTATGCCTATTGCGCCGACGTCAAGCCGACGCCGAACTTCGACCTGCCGGCGACCTTCGAAGGCATCCGCCGCCCGGACGGCCGCGTCGCCACGCGCAACTATATCGGCATCCTCACTTCGGTGAATTGCAGCGCGCATGTCGCGAGCCTCGTCGCCGACGTCTTCAAGAAGAACCCCTTCAGCGGCGACAACCCGCTGGCCGATTTCCCCAACGTCGACGGCGTGGTCGCGCTGACGCACAAGACCGGCTGCGGCATGACGCAGAACGAGCCGCTGGCGCTGCTCCGCCGCACGCTCGGCGGCTACGCGCGCCACGTCAATTTCTCCCACGTCATCGTGCTCGGCCTCGGCTGCGAGGTGAACCAGATCGGCGGCCTGATGGAGGAGCAGAAGCTCGCCGGCCGCCTGCGCGCGATGGACATCCAGGAGGTCGGCGGCACCCGCAAGACGGTGGAGGCGGGAATTGCCTTCGTGCGCGAGGCGCTCGCCGACGCCAACAAGGTGAAGCGCGAAACGGTGCCGGCAAGCGAGCTCACCGTGGCCCTGCAATGCGGCGGCTCCGACGGCTATTCCGGAGTATCAGCCAATCCGGCACTGGGCGCCGCCAGCGATCTCATCGTGCGTCACGGCGGCACCGTGATCCTGTCGGAGACGCCGGAGACCTACGGCGCCGAGCACCTGCTCACCCGCCGCGCCGTCAGCCGCGAGGTCGGCGAGAAGCTGGTCGATCTCATGCGCTGGTGGGACGCCTACACCGAGCGCGAAGGCGCCGAGATGAACGCCAATCCGAGCCCCGGCAACAAGGCCGGCGGCCTCACCACCATCCTGGAAAAGTCGCTCGGCGCGATGGCCAAGGCCGGCACCACCAACCTCGTCGAGGTGCTGCGCTACGCCGAGCCCATCACCAAGAAGGGTTTCGTGTTCATGGACACGCCCGGCTACGATCCCGTCGCGGCGACCGGGCAGGTCGCCGGCGGCGCCAATCTGGTCTGCTTCACCACCGGCCGCGGCAGCGTGTTCGGCTGCAAGCCGGCGCCGTCGATCAAGCTCGCCACCAACACGCCCATGTACAAGCGCATGGAAGAGGACATGGACGTCAATTGCGGCACCATCCTCGAGGGCGAGGAGAGCGTCGAGCAATGCGGCCAGCGCATCTTCGAGCTCATCCTCAAGACGGCCTCGGGACAGCCGACCAAGAGCGAGAGCTTCGATTTCGGCGGCGCCGAGTTCGCGCCCTGGGTGCTGGGCGCGACGATGTAGCGGTGCTGATGCACCTCGCTGCAGGACGCGGACACCTAAGTAGTCATACGTAGGTGTCATATGACCGCAGGAGCTCCTGCGGTCACTCGGGATTAACATTTCGCACCGTAATCGTGAGGTGATGCGGGCGACTCCTTCGAGGGCGCCGCCCTTCGTGAGGATTCGTCAACGATGACGCGTGCGATACGGCCGACTGGCGTGGAAAATCTCCTCGGTGAGGAGGAGCTGATCGTATCGAAGACCGACCTCAAGGGCCGCATCACCTACGCCAACGACATTTTCATCCGCATGGCGAAATACAGCTATGCCGAGCTGATGGGCGCCCCCCATAGCCTGATCCGCCACCCCGACATGCCGCGCTGCGTCTTCAAGCTACTCTGGGACACGCTTCAGTCCAAGCAGGAGATCTTCGCCTACGTCGTCAACCTGGCGAAGGACGGCAGTCATTACTGGGTGTTCGCCCACGTCACGCCGACGTTCGACGAACGCGGCAATATCGTCGGCTATCACTCCAACCGTCGCAAACCGGATCCGGCGCAGGTCGAGCGCATCAAGCCGATCTACAAGACGCTGTGCGCGGAAGAAGCGCGGCATGCCAATGCCAAGGACGGCATGCATGCGAGCTTCGATGCGATGGTCGGCCTGCTCAAGCAACAGGGTGTCGGTTACGATGAATTTGTGCTCTCTCTCTAAGGCGCAGGGAGCGACCGCGCTCGCGTGTATCCTTGCCGTCGTTGCCTTCGGACTCTCGCTTCTCGGTGTGACTGGAATCATCAGTGCGGCGCTGTCAGGCGCGACGGTCGCGCTGCTCGGCTATGCCGTCTGGTGCCAGCGTCGCACGGCGGTGGCCGTCGATGAGGTCGCGGATGTGTGCCGCAAGGCGGCGCGCGGCGATCTCGAGGCGCGCATCCTGAGCGACCGTCAGGCCGGGCGGATCGGCGCTATCCAGAAGTCGGTCAACGACATGCTCGACATCACCGACGCCTATCTGCGCGAAGCCTCGGCGTCGATGGAGTATGCCAGCCGCGGCAAGTATTTCCGCAAGATCCTGGCGCGCGGATTGCCCGGCTCGTTCCGCCGTTCGGCCGCCGTGATCAATTCCGGCACCGACAGTCTCGGCCGCAGGGTCGTCGAGATCGCGGACCTCGCACAGCAGTTCGGCACGCATCTCGACCAGGTGGCCGGCACCCTCATGGGTGCCGCGACCGATCTCGAATCCGACGCCGGCCAGATGGCGGCGGCGGCCGAGAAGACCAGCCGGCAGACCTCCGGCGTGCTCAGTGCGTCCGATCATGCCTCGCGCAACGTCGCCACCGTCGCCAGCGCAGCCGAACAGCTTGCGTCCTCGATTGCCGAGATCGGCCGTCAGGTGACCGGCTCGACCGCGAGCACCGGACGCGCCGTGAACGAAGCCAATCGCGCCGGCAGCGAGATCCGCACGCTTGCGGATGCGGCGATGCGGATCGGCGACGTCGTCAAGCTGATCAGCGAGATCGCCGAGCAGACCAACCTCCTGGCGCTCAACGCCACGATCGAGGCGGCGCGTGCGGGCGAGGCCGGTCGCGGCTTCGCAGTGGTGGCCTCCGAGGTCAAGAGCCTCGCCAACCAGACCGCGAAGGCGACCGAGGAGATCAGCGCCAAGGTCGGCGAGATGCAGCAATCGACGACCAATTCGGTCGCAGCGGTCGAGGCGATCGCGCAGACCATCGCCGAGATCGACGGGATCACCGCTTCGATCGCGACCGCGATCGAGCAGCAAGGTCTTGCCACCCGCGAGATCGCCCACAACGTCCAGGAGGCGTCGGCCGGCACCTCCCAGGTCTCCTCCAACGTGACAGGCATCAGCGAGGCCGCCGCCGACACGGGGCGGGTTGCAAGCCGCGTCAACAGCGCCTCCGAACGCGTCCATGGCGAGGTCGAGACGCTCAAGCGCGAGGTCACGCAGTTCCTGCAGCGGCTGACCTCGGCGGCGTAGCGTCACCCTACAAGAGGTCGTCATGCCCGGGCTTGTCCCGGGCATCCACGTTCGTAGGGTGGGCAAAGGCGATCTTGCGCCGTGCCCACCATCGATCCACACGACGAAAGCGGTGGGCACGCTTCGCTTCGCCCACCCTACGATACTGCCCGTGTAGCTCGGATTACGCTTCGCTCCGTCCAGGCCTACGGGGCAACGACGGATACTTCCTAGGCACGGTCTGCCCGTTGTTAGTGCTTGATCGCACTGGCGTCAGGTGTTCTGCTCAAAAAAGCTGCTGGAGCACCGTACCCCGTGTCGATCTACGTCGCGTTACACCACGTCACGCACTACAAATACGACCGCCCGATCGATCTTGGTCCGCAGACCATCCGTCTGCGGCCGGCGCCGCACACGCGCACGCCGATCCTGAGCTATTCGCTCAAGGTCACGCCGGCCAACCATTTCGTGAACTGGCAGCAGGATCCGCAGGGCAACTGGCTGGCGCGCTACGTTTTTCCGGAGAAGACGACCGAGCTGAAATTCGAGGTCGATTTCACGGCGCAGATGACCGTGGTCAACCCGTTCGACTTCTTCGTCGAGCCCTATGCCGACAGCTTCCCGTTCGAATATCCCAAGGACCTGAAGACGGAGCTGGCGCCCTATCTCGAGACCGTCAAGCCGGATCGCCTGTTCGCGAAATTTCTCGACACGATCCCGCATGAAGCCCCGAACACCGTCAACTTCCTGGTCGATCTCAATCGCGAGCTTCAGAAGCACGTCCGCTACATCATCCGCATGGAGCCCGGCGTGCAGACGCCGGAGGAGACGCTCTCCTCTGGCGCCGGCTCGTGCCGCGACTCCGCCTGGCTCCTGATCCAGACGCTGCGTCATCTCGGGCTCGCCGCCCGCTTCGTCTCCGGCTACCTGATCCAGATCCGTCCCGACATCGATCCGATCGAGGGACCGCCCGAGGTCGAGAACGACTTTACCGACCTGCACGCCTGGGCCGAGGTCTACCTGCCGGGCGCGGGCTGGATCGGGTTCGACGCCACCTCCGGCATGCTGGCGGGCGAGGGGCATATCCCGGTGGCCGCCACGCCGCATTATCGCTCGGCCGCGCCGATCTCCGGCGGTGCCGGCTTTGCCGAGGTCGAGTTCGCCTTCGACATGAGCGTGAAGCGCATCCGCGAGGCGCCGCGCATCACCAAGCCGTTCTCCGACGAATCCTGGGCGCGGCTCAACGATCTCGGCGAGCAGGTCGACGGCGATCTCGCGAGCGCGGACGTGCGGCTCACGATGGGCGGCGAGCCGACCTTCGTCTCGGTCGACGATCTCGAGGCGGGGGAGTGGAACACGGAGGCCGTCGGCCCGACCAAGCGCGCGCTCGGCGACGATCTGATCCGCCGCCTGCGCACGCGCTTCGCGCCGGGCGGGCTTCTGCATTACGGCCAGGGCAAATGGTACCCGGGCGAGAGCCTGCCGCGCTGGGCCTTCGGCCTCTATTGGCGCAAGGACGGTGTGCCGATCTGGAAGAATGTTGACCTGATCGCCAAGATCGAGAATCCGCGGCCGGCCCGGGCGAAGGACGCTGAGGCCTTCATGGAGGGCGCGGCGCTGCGGCTTGGGCTCGATCCCGGCTACATCATGCCGGCCTATGAAGACACCGCACTCTGGCTTCAGAAGGAGGCCGAGCTTCCCGTCAACGTCGATCCGACCGACTCCAAATTGTCCGATCCGGAGGCACGTGCGCGGATCGCGCGGGTGTTCGAGCAGGGACTCAACACCCCGCGCGGCTTCGTGCTGCCGGTGCAGCGCTGGAACGCGCCGCCGCGCTGGCGCAGCGAGCGCTGGACGTTGCGGCGCAATCATCTGTTCCTGACGCCGGGCGATTCCCCGCTCGGCCTGCGCCTGCCGATCGGTTCGCTCGGCTACGTCCCGCCGAACCAATATCCCTACATCATCGAGCGCGACCCGATGGAGGCGCGGGGCAAGCTGCCGGTGTTCACCCTCGCGGCGCGCCCGGAAGCGCCGCCGCGGGTCGCGCCCGAGCATCTCAACACGTCGATCCCGGTGCGCACCGCGATGTCGGTCGAGGTCCGCGACGGCGTGCTCTGCGCCTTCATGCCGCCGGTCGAGCGGATCGAGGATTATCTCGAACTCGTCGCGGCGCTCGAAGCGACCGCCGAGGAGATGCAGCTCCAGGTCCATGTCGAGGGCTATCCGCCGCCGTTCGACCCGCGCATCGAGGTCATCAAGGTGACGCCCGATCCCGGCGTCATCGAGATCAACATCCAGCCGGCCAAGAGCTGGCGCGACGCGGTCGACATCACCTCCGGCCTCTATGAGGACGCGGCGAAGGTTCGCCTCGGCGCCAACCGCTTCCTGGTGGACGGCCGCCACACCGGCACCGGCGGCGGCAATCACGTCGTGGTCGGCGGCTCCTCACCTCAGGACTCGCCGTTCCTGCGCCGGCCCGATCTGCTCAAGAGTCTGGTCTTGTACTGGCAGCGGCATCCGTCGCTGTCCTACTTCTTCTCCGGCCTCTTCATCGGCCCGACCAGCCAGGCGCCGCGCATCGACGAGGCCCGGCACGACAGCATCTACGAGCTCGAGATCGCGCTCTCGCACGTGCCGCCGCCGGGCTACCAGACGCCGCTGTGGCTGGTGGACCGGCTGTTCCGGCATCTGCTCGTCGACATCACCGGCAACACCCACCGCGCCGAGATCTGCATCGACAAGCTCTATTCGCCCGATGGTCCGACGGGGCGGCTCGGCCTCGTCGAATTCCGCGCGCTCGAAATGCCGCCCGATCCGCGCATGTCGCTGGCGCAGCAGCTCCTGATCCGCGCGCTGATCGCAAAGTTCTGGCGCGAGCCGCAGCAGGGCAAGTTCGTGCGCTGGGGCACGGCGCTGCATGACCGTTTCATGCTGCCGCATTTCATCTGGGAAGACTTCCTGGACGTGCTCTCCGAGCTGAAGCAGTTCGGCTATCCGTTCGAGCCGGAATGGTATCTGGCCCAGCTCGAATTCCGCTTCCCCGCCTTCGGCCGCGTCCATCATGGCGGCGTGACGCTGGAATTGCGCCAGGCGCTGGAGCCTTGGCATGTGCTCGGCGAGGAGGGGTCGGCCGGCGGCACCGTGCGCTATGTCGACTCGTCGGTCGAGCGCCTCCAGGTCAAGGCGGAGGGTTTCGTCGAGGGCCGCCACATCGTGACCTGCAACGGCCGCCGCCTGCCGATGACCTCGACCGGTCGCTCCTCGGAGGCCGTGGCCGGCGTCCGCTTCAAGGCCTGGCAGCCGGCCTCCGGCCTGCACCCGACCATTCCGGTTCACGCGCCCCTGACCTTCGACCTGATCGACACCTGGAACGGCCGCTCGCTCGGCGGCTGCGTCTATCACGTCGCCCATCCGGGCGGGCGCAGCTACGACACGAAGCCGGTCAACACCTATGAGGCCGAGGCGCGGCGGCTGGCGCGCTTCCAGGACCATGGCCATACGCCGGGGCCGATGCAGCCGCCGCCCGAGGAACGCACAAATGAGTTTCCGCTGACCCTCGACTTGCGAACCCCGCTCCTGCAATGAGTATGAGGGTGGGGCAGGGAGAGGCGCATGGGCGAGGGCGCAGCCGAAGAGGACGACAAGGCGGGTAAGGCGCAAAGCCAGCGCCGGCTCGCGCAATGGGTCCGCGACTATAGCCGCCTGCCCGGCATTCCCGACGAGTTCCTGGGGCCCGACGGCGCCCCGCGCGCGGTCTGGAGCCGCTTCTTCGATGCCTTCGGCGCGCTTGCGCCCGACGAGATCGAGCGGCGGTTCGGCATGGCCGACCGCCACCTCCGCGAGGCCGGCGTCACCTACCGCGCCCCCGGCGACAGTGCCGACCGGCCGTGGTCGCTCAGCCATCTGCCGCTGCTTATCGACGAGGCCGACTGGAAGCAGCTTTGCGACGGCATCACCCAGCGCGCCGAGCTGCTCGAGCTCGTGCTGCGCGACATCTATGGCGAGGGCCGGCTGGTCGCGGAAGGCGCGCTGCCGGCGGCCGCGATCGCCGGCAGTCCCGAATATCTCCGTCCCGTCTGCGGCGTGCCGCCGCCGGGCGGGCGCTATCTCTCGCTCTACGCCGCCGATGTCGGCCGCGGGCCCGACGGTCGCTGGTGGGTGCTCGGCGATCGCACGCAGGCGCCCTCAGGCGCGGGCTATGCGCTGGAGAACCGCCTCGTGCTCTCGCGCGCTTTCTCCGATCTCTACAAGTCGATGAACGTGCCGCGCGTCGCGCCGTTCTTCGAGGCGTTCCGCGACAGCCTGCGCGCACGCGCCGATCGCGACGAGCCGCGGATCGGCGTGCTCACGCCCGGCAGTTTCAGCGAAACCTATTTCGAGCACGCGACGCTGGCGCGCTATCTCGGCTTCCTCCTGGTCGAGGGCGACGATCTCGCCGTCAGCGACAACCGCATCCACATCCGCACCGTCGCCGGCCTGAAGCGGCTCGACGTGCTGCTCCGCCGCGTCGATTCCAATTCGCTCGATCCGCTCGAGCTCGATGCGTCTTCGCGGCTTGGGGTGCCCGGCCTGATCGACGTGCTGCGCAAGGACGGCGTCGTCGTCGCCAACATGCCGGGCTCCGGCGTGCTGGAGGCGCGGGCGCTGCTCGGCTTCCTGCCGGCGCTCAGCCGCCGCCTGCTCGGCGAAGAGCTGAAGATGCCGCACATCGCGACCTGGTGGTGCGGCCAGCGCATCGCGCGCGACGAGGTGTTGTCGCGGCTCGACGAGGTCGCGATCGAGGGCGCCTACCGCCGCGGCGTTCCCGGCTTCGACAGCAACGGTCCGGTGCTGGCGAGCGAGCTCGACGCCGCCGGACGCCAGCGCCTGATCGACGCCATCGGCGCACGCGGCATGGACTATGTCGGCCAGGAGGTGGTGCGGCTCTCGACCATGCCGGTGTGGGAGCAGGGCCAGATCACGCCGCGCCCCTTCGTGCTGCGCGTGTTCGCAGCCGCCACACCTGACGGCTGGGCCATCATGCCCGGCGGCTTCTGCCGCATCGCCGAGCAGGCCGATGCGCGCGCGGTGTCGATGGGCGACGGCGCCCGCGCCGCCGACGTCTGGGTCGTCTCGGGCAAGCAGGTCTCGACCGCGACGCTGCTGCCCGCGACCGACAAGGTGCGGATCCGCCGCATCGCGGGCGTGCTGCCGAGCCGCGCCGCCGACAATCTGTTCTGGCTCGGCCGCTATCTCGAGCGCGCCGAGGCGACCTTGCGGCTGGTGCGCGCGCTCGGCTCGCCGAGCGGGCCCAACAAGGGCACCGCGGCCTCGCTGCAATCGGCCGAACGCATCCAGCGCCTGCTGGTGGCCTGGGGCGCGATCTCGCAGACATCGCGCGCGGCCCCCGGGCGGATCGCTGCCGAGGCGTTGCAGAGCGCGGAGCGTTTCGGCTCGGCCCTGTCGCTGGTGCGCGCGGCGCTGCGCACCGCGACCTCCTTGCGCGAGCGGCTGTCGCCCGATGCCTGGCAGGTCATCACCGAGATGGCCGAGCGCCTCGCCTACGAGGTCGAGGACGACGACAGCGTGCTGAGCGCGGCCGAGCTGACCTTGCAGGAACTGGCGAGCTTTGCCGGCCTTGCGCAGGAGAACATGAACCGCGCCGCCGGCTGGCGCTTCCTCGACATCGGCCGCCGCACCGAGCGCGCCATCAACACGGCGCGATTCGCGCGCCAGTTCGCCTATGACGAGGCCGGCGACGAGGATCTCGACATCCTGCTGACACTGGTGGATTCCCAGATCACCTACCGCTCGCGCTATCTGCTGGCGCCGATCCTGGCGCCGGTGCGCGACCTCGCGGTGCTCGACGGCTTCAACCCGCGTTCGGTCGCGTTCCAGGTGGCGACGCTGAACGAGCACATCGCGGCGCTGCCGAGCCTGAAGGAGCACGGCCTGATCGAGCAGCCGCAACGGCTCGCGGTGGCGGTGCAGGCGATGCTGGCGACGGCCGAGGCCGAGAAGCTCGAGGTCAAGACGCTGTTCTCGCTGGAGCAGGATCTGCTCAGCCTCGCCGAGGCGATCGGGCTGCACTACTTCCCGCATGGCCCCAATGCCAGCCGGCCGGAAAAGCTGACGGGGCTGGCGTGATCTACGACATCCGTCACGTCACCACCTACGAATACGAGAGTCCGGTCAGCTTCGCCCGCTGCACGCTGCGGCTGGAGCCGAAGAGCGGCAGCGGTCAGGAACTGATCTCGCACCAGGTCGAGATCCGTCCGCGCCCGTCCGAGCGCAATATCCGCCGCGACTTCTTCGGCACGCTGACCGAGAGCGTGGTAATCGAAGCCGCGCATCGCAATTTGCGCATCGACTCGCGCTCGCGCGTCGCCGTCTCGCGCCAGCCGCCGGCGCGCGATGCTGTCAGCCCGGCCTGGGAGAGCATCCGCGACATCGCATTCGAGGCAACCAGCCTCGGGCCGTCATCCCCGGTCGGCTACGTCTTTGCGAGTCCGCTGGTGCCGGTGCTGCGTCCGGTCAGCGCCTATGCGGCGGAGAGCTTTCCACCCGGCGAGGGCATCGTCAAAGGGGCGGTCGATCTCATGCACCGCATCCGCAACCAGTTTCGCTACGATCCCAAGGCGACGGTGATCTCGACGCCGCTCAACGAGGTCTTCGACAAGCGGCACGGCGTCTGCCAGGACTTTGCCCATGTGATGATCGCAGGGCTGCGCGGGCTCGGCCTGCCGGCGGCCTATGTCAGCGGCTATTTGCGCACCATCCCGCCGCCGGGCCAGCCGCGGCTGCAAGGCGCCGACGCCACCCACGCCTGGCTGTCGCTGTGGTGCGGGACGGAGCTGGGCTGGGTCGATTTCGATCCGACCAACGATCTTCTGGTCGCTGGCGACCATATCGTGCTCGCGGTCGCGCGCGACTTCTCCGACGTCTCCCCGGTCGATGGCATCATCGTCGGTTCGCCGAAGCAGAAGCTCGGCGTCGCCGTCGACGTGCTGCTGGTGGAATGACCGCGGGTCTCCGCCGTCCAGGACGATGCAGGCGCATGCGCCAGGCGGCGGCCCGTTCCCGTGGTCTCTTGTCAACATCCGATAAAGCGAATTTGATTTGTGTTGGGCGGCCGCAGTCCTGCCGAGCCCGCCCCGGGTGTATCGCGCCGTGACCGCAAACGCGATGTCGCAGCGCGCAACGCAACATATTTCCGTATTTTTGTTCCGGGATTTGGTCACCCGGCAAAAGATGGGCTATGCTGGCCTTTGCGTCGAGGACATGAATGAGACGTGGGGAGTTGGCGTGGAACACCACCGACAAGCGGGGCTGCATCCATGATCACGTTACCGAGGCTGGCGGCCGAATCCCTGGAGAAGTTGCTCGGTACGTTCATGCGTCGCCGGTACGACGAGACTTCTGCAAGTATCGTCGAGAGCGCGACCCGCACCGCGATGGAATGCATCGGCAATAGCGATGCGCTCTATCACAATATCGAGCATACGATGCTGGTGACGCTGGCCGGCCATTCCATCCTCAGTGGCCGAAGTCTTCATACGCATCTGTCGGCCGCGGATTACGTCCATATCCTGATCGCCTGCCTTGCCCACGACATCGGCTATGTGCGCGGCCTGTTCGAGGAGGATGACGTCGACGGCTTCGTGATCGATGCCGCCGACACCAAGATTTGTTTGCCGCGCGGCGCATCGGATGCCAGCTTGATGATGTATCACGTCGATCGGTCGAAGCTTTACGTGACGCGGCGGCTGCGACATATTCCCGGACTCGATCCGGAACGCATTGCCCGCGCCATCGAGGGCACGCGGTTTCCGGCCCGGGAAGGCCAGGACTATGACGACGAGGCCTCGATCCTGCGTGCCGCCGACTTCATCGGCCAGCTCGGAGATCCCAACTATTTGCGCAAGGCCAACGCGCTCTACTACGAGTTCGAGGAGGTCGGCATGAACCGACAACTCGGCTACGACTCGCCCGCCGACATCGTGAACCGCTATCCACAGTTCTATTGGAACAGCGTCGCACCGCATATCCAGACCGAGATCGGCTACCTCAACAAGACCGAGATCGGCCGGCAGTGGATCGCCAACCTCTACAGCAACGTGTTCCGCGCCGAACGCGACATCTCGCTGTCGGGCCCGCAGAAGTAGGGGACGCTTGTAGCCTTGTAGCCCGGATGAGCGAAGCGATATCCGGGTCCGGTGTCGCCAATCCCCGGATGTCGCTGCGCTCATCCGGGCTACGACCTCGCGCAAATCCGTAAGCAAATCATGCGACAAAAAACCATCACCACGGATGTCCTCGACATCGCCTATCTCGAATACGGCACGCCTGACGGCTGGCCTTGCATCATGGGCCACGGCTTCCCCTACGACGTGAATGCCTATGCCGAGACTGCGCCGATCATCGCGCAGGCCGGCGCTCGGGTGCTGGTGCCCTGGCTGCGCGGCTACGGGCCGACGCGGTTTCGTTTCCCGGAAACGCTGCGCTCCGGCGAGCAGGCGGCGCTGGGCGCCGATCTGCTGGCCTTCATGGACGCGCTTCGCATCGAACGCGCGGTCGTCGGCGGCTATGACTGGGGCGGCCGCGCGGCCTGCGTGGTTGCGGCGTTGCACCCCGCGCGCGTTGTCGGGCTCGTCTCCGGCAATTCCTACAACATCCAGGACATCGCCCGCGCCATGGAGCCCGCGGCACCGGCGCATGAGGCGGCGCTCTGGTATCAATATCTCTTCCACAACGAGCGCGGCCGCCGCGCGCTGGAGCGCAACCGGCGCGGCTTCGCCCGCCAGCTCTGGTCGATGTGGTCGCCGACATGGGCCTTCGACGATGCGACGTTCGAGCGGAGCGCAACCTCGTTCGACAATCCCGATTTCGTCGAGGTCGTGATCCACTCCTACCGCCACCGTTACGCGCTGGTCGCGGGCGATCCCGCCTATGCCGGGATCGAGGAAAAGCTTGCGGCACAGCCGCCGATCCGCGTCCCGACGATCGCAATCGACGGCGACAGCGACGGCGTCAATACCGGCACCGCCCATCACGCGCGCAAGTTCGAGGGCTTTTTCGAGCGGCGCGTGTTCGCAGGCGCCGGTCATAACCTGCCGCAGGAGCGGCCGGCCGAATGGGCGCAGGCCGTGGCCGACGTGCGCAAGGCGGTTGCCGGGTCCTGATTTTAGCGATCGCGGGAACTTTTCGCCGGTCCCGCCGTCCAATCCTGAGCTGCGCGTTGAGTTGCGAGGGAGATGACCATGAGCGAGGAAAGCAAGCCCAGCGGACCGGATCTGACCGAAGGCGTGGCGCTCACCGCGTTCAGGGACGGCAAGCTGCTCGGCCATGTCGGCGCGGAAGATGTGCTGCTGGTCCAGGCGGGCGGCGAGGTCTTCGCGATCGAACCCGCCTGCAGCCATTATCACGGCCCGCTCGCCGAAGGCCTGGTGGTGGACGACACCATCCGCTGTCCCTGGCATCACGCCTGTTTCTCCTTGCGATCGGGCGAGGCGACGCGCCCGCCGGCCTTGAGCGCGCTGGCCGTATGGGAGGTGACGCGGGACCAGGACAGGATCATCGTTCAGCGCAAGCGTGAGGCACCGAAGCCGACCGCCCGCAGCGCGCCGGCGCCCGAGAAATTCGTCATCGTCGGCGGCGGCGCGGCCGGCTTCGCGGCGGCCGAGATGCTCCGGCGCGAGGGCTTTGCCGGCGCCATCACCATGCTCAGCGATGACGGCGCCATGCCGGTCGACCGGCCGAACCTCTCCAAGGACTATCTTGCCGGCAACGCACCGGAGGATTGGCTGCCGCTGCGGGGCGAGGACTATTATCGGGATGCGGGCATCGATCTCCGGCTGAACACGAATGTCTCCGCGATCGATGCGAAGACACGCAGCGTCACGCTGGGCAATGGCGACAGACTGCCGTTCGACCGGCTGCTGCTCGCGACCGGCGCCGAGCCGGTCAAATTGCAGATTCCGGGCGCCGACCAGCCCCATGTCCACACCTTGCGCTCCGTCGCCGACAGCCGGGCCATCATCAAGGCCGCCGGCAGCGCCACGCGCGTGCTGGTGATCGGCGCCAGCTTCATTGGCCTCGAAGTCGCGGCCTCGTTACGGGCACGCAAGCTGGAGGTCCATGTGGTCGCTCCGGAGGAGCGGCCGATGCAGCGCGTGCTCGGACCGGAGATGGGCGATTTCGTTCGCGCGCTCCATGAAGAGAATGGCGTCAACTTCCACCTCGGGGACACTGTGGAGAGGCTCGACGGTACGCGCGCGACGCTGAAGAGCGGCGGCGTCATCGAGGCCGACCTCGTCGTGGTCGGCATCGGCGTCAAGCCGCGCCTTGCGCTGGCCGAGAAGGCGGGGCTTGCGGCGGATCGCGGTGTCAGCGTGAGCGAATATCTCGAAACCAGCATCGCCGGCATCTTTGCGGCTGGCGACATCGCGCGCTGGCCCGATCCGCATTCGCGGCAAACCATCCGCGTCGAGCACTGGGTGGTCGCGGAGCGGCAGGGCCAGACCGCGGCGCGCAACATGCTGGGCCGGCGCGAACGCTTCGATGCCGTGCCGTTCTTCTGGAGCCAGCACTACGATGTGCCGATCAACTATGTCGGCCACGCCGAGAGTTTTGACGACATCGTGATCGACGGCAGCATTGCCGGCAGGGACTGTCTGCTGAAGTACCGCAAGGCCGGCCGCGTGCTTGCGGTCGCCTCGATTTACCGCGATCTCGACAGCCTCAAGGCCGAGCTCGACATGGAGCGGCGGGGCCTGTGAGCCGCCGCCGTCGCTCCGGCGGTGCCCCCGGCGCGCCAATTCACCTGCCGGATCGTCGCAGGCGAGCAGCCGCGGCTCTGCCGCTTCCCTCGCGGTTGCTGCACGTATAGATTGCATACGCTGCAAAAAGGGCGGAAACATCGCTGACGTTCGATTCGAGCCGTCCCTTTCTCAAAGATAGCGATATGGACAGCGGGGCCAGCACTGCAAATCGATCGCTCAGTGTCGCGGGCGTCCTGATCGCCTTTGGCATTGGCAGCGTGTTTCTGCTCGGCGCCGGACGACAGAACTATCCGGAACTCCACACCATTCTCGACACCAGCATCACCCTCATCACGGGGCTGCTGGCATTGCTGCTCTGGGATATGGGCGCGCGCATCGAACAGCCGCTGTCCAAGCGGCTCGCGATCGCCTTCGGCGCGACCTTCGTCCTGGAGTTCCTCCACGTGCTGGTGATCGTGGAATGGTCGGGGTCGCTGGCGTTCGTCATGCAGCTGCGGGAATTTCTCCGGCCGGCGACATGGCCGCCGGCCGCCCACATCCTCGCGATCGGAATTCTCGCCGCGATCTGGTCGGCGCGGCGGGATCGGGTCGGGATGCCGGCCTTTGCACTGTTCATGGCCGTCGTCGCGGTGCTGCTGATTGCGATCTTCCAGCGCCTTCCGCCATATCGCCCGCCGGGCCTGCTCGATATCACCCGTCCGGTGTTGATCGTGGCGCCGCTGTTGTGGGCGATCACCTGCGTTCTGTGCTGGCGGCTGCGAGCGACGGACCGCATCTTCGGGCCGCTGGCCCTGATGGGGGCGGTCGTTCTGCTCGGCCACGTCGCGATGCTCTACTCGCAGGCACCGCACGACACCGAGGCGATGGTCGCTCACCTCGGCAAGGTCGCCGGGCGCCTCGTCCTGCTGCTCTCGATGATGCGGATGGCCTCGTCGGACATGCTGGAGCGGATGCGGGCGGAAGCCCAGCTCGCGCGCTTGAACGAGGAGCTGGAAGTGCGTGTCGAGGAGCGGACCGCACAGCTTGCAGCGTCCAATCTTGCGCTGGAATCCGAAATTCTCGTGCGCAGGCACGCGGAGCAGAAGGCCCAGGCGCAACTCGCCCGATTGAGCCTACTGCACCAGATCACCCGCGCGATCGGCGAGCGGCAGGATCTCAACAGCATTTTCCAGGTGGTGGTTCGCAGTCTCGAAGACCAGTTGCCGGTGGATTTCGGCTGCCTGTGCTTTCACGACGCGGTCGATCACGTGCTGACGGTGGAATGCGTCGGGATCAAGAGCGGTGCGCTGGCCATGGAGCTAGCGATGCCCGAACGGTCGCGGATCGACATCGACGAGAACGGCCTTTCGCGTTGCGTGATGGGTCAGCTCGTCTATGAGCCTGACATCACGCGGTCGTCCTTTCCGTTCCCGGTCCGACTCGCGCGGGGCGGGCTGCGGGCGATGGTGCTGGCCCGCTCCAGGTGGAGAGCCGGGTGTTCGGCGTCCTCGTCGCGGCGCGGAAGGAGCGGGACAGCTTCAGCAGCGGCGAATGCGAGTTCCTGCGGCAATTGAGCGAGCACGTCGCGCTCGCCGCCCATCAGGCGCAGCTCCATGGCGCCCTGCAACAGGCCTACGAGGATCTGCGGCAGACCCAGCAGGCCGTGATGCAGCAGGAGCGGCTGCGCGCCCTTGGGCAGATGGCGAGCGGCATTGCCCATGACATCAACAATGCGCTCTCGCCGGTGTCGCTCTACACCCAATCGCTGCTGGAACGGGAGCCGGGCCTGAGTGCGCGCACGCGCGATTATCTGGAGACGATCCAGCGGGCGGTCGAGGACGTGGCCCATACCGTGGCGCGCATGCGCGAGTTCTACCGGCAGCGAGAGCCGCAATTGACGCTGATGCCGGTTCATCTCAACCAGCTGGTGCAGCAGGTCGTCGACCTCACGCGGGCGCGGTGGAGCGACATGCCGCAGCTTCGCGGAACCGTGATCGCGCTGCGCACCGAGCTCGCGGAGCAATTGCCCGCGATCTCTGGCATCGAGAGCGAAATCCGCGAAGCGTTGATCAATCTCATCTTCAATGCCGTCGATGCGGTGCCCGGCGGCGGCACGCTAATGCTGCGCACCAAGCTTGCCGGCGGCGCGGACGGGCACGGCCAGGTGCGGGTCGAGGTCGGTGACGACGGGCTGGGCATGGACGAGGAGACCCGCCGGCGCTGCCTCGAACCGTTCTTCACGACCAAGGGGGAGCGCGGAACCGGATTGGGCCTGGCGATGGTCTACGGCGTCCTCCGGCGGCACAACGGCGAGATCGAGATCGACAGCGCCGTCGGTCGCGGCACCACCGTGTCGTTGAATTTTCCGGTCCCGCAAGCGGCGCCGGCCACGCCGTCGCAGGACAGGCTCGAATCCGCGAGGCTCTCCCGGCTGCGCCTGCTGCTGGTCGACGACGATCCGCTCCTGCTGAAATCATTGTGCAATACGCTGGAGGCGGAGGGGCACGTCGTGACGACGGCCAATGACGGCGTCGCGGGCATCGCCGCGTTCCGCGCCGCCTCCGCGCGCGGCGAGACCTTCGCCGCCGTGATCACCGATCTCGGCATGCCTGATGTCGACGGCCGCAAGGTGGCGAGCGCGATCAAGGCCGCGTCGCCCGCCACGCCCGTGATCATGCTGACCGGATGGGGCAAGCGCCTGATGTCCGAGGATGACATGCCGGCCCATGTCGACTGCCTCCTGAGCAAGCCGCCGAAGCTTCGCGAATTGAGGGAAACGCTGGCGCAATGCTGCGAGCCCGGCCGCGCACAGGGTGCGATAGAGGTGAGCGAATAGGAAATGCCGACCGCAAAGTCAAAGGCCCGCATCCTGGTGGTTGACGACGAGGCTGCGCAGATGCGGGCGCTGTGCGACACGTTGCCAGTCGAGGATTACGATGCGGTCGGCTTCACCGACGCCAGATCCGCGCTGGCGGAGCTGCAGCGCACGAAATGCGACCTCCTGCTCGCCGACCTGATGATGCCGGGCATGGACGGCATCGAGCTGCTGCGGGCCGCGCGGGAGATCGATCCGCATCTGGTCGGCATCATCATGACCGGCGACGGCACCATCGCGACGGCGGTCGAGGCCATGAAGGCGGGGGCGCTCGACTACATTCTCAAGCCGTTCAAGCTCAGCGTCGTCATTCCCGTGCTGGAGCGCGCGCTCGCGGTGCGGCGCCTGCACCTGGAGAATGCGGAGCTGGCGCTGCGGGTCCGCGAGCGGACCCTCGAGCTCGAAGCCGCCAACCGGGAGCTCGAGGCATTCGCCTATTCCGTCGCGCACGATCTGCGCGGTCCGCTCTCGGTCATCGTCGGCTATGCGGAGACGCTGATCGAGGATCATTCCGCGCAATGGCCGGACCAGCCGCAGCAGCTGGCCGGCGCCATCCTGGCAAGCGGCGAGCACATGCAGCGCCTGATCGACGGACTGTTGCGCCTGTCGCGGTTCGGCCGCCAGCCGCTGTCGAAGGGGCCGGTCGATGTCGGAGCACTCGTCGGCGAGGTCGTCGACGAACTGCGCCGGCAGCATGCCGGCCGTGAGGTCTTCGTCCATTTGGGCGAAATTCCCGGATGCGTCGGCGATCAGGCTCTGCTGCGGCAGGTGCTCGTCAATCTGCTCTCCAACGCGTTCAAGTTCACCCGCGCCCGGGAGAAGCCGCTGGTCACGGTGATCGGCTGGACCGAAGGGCGCGAGACGGTCTATTGCGTGCGCGACAACGGCGCCGGCTTCGACATGCAGCAGGCCGACAAGCTGTTCGCGGCGTTCCAGCGATTTCACGATTCCGATGAGTACGAGGGCACGGGGATCGGCCTCTCGATCGCATCGCGCATCGTGCAACGCCATGGCGGACGCATCTGGGCCAGCGCCGAGGTGGGCAAGGGGGCGGCGTTCTATTTCAGCATTCCGGACTGAAGCGCCGCATTCGATCTTGATTTGCGTCAATGTTGCTGCCGGTGAAGGCTGCTCTGCTGGCTGTTGCCCGGGTGCGGTGCATGCTAGTCTGGCGTGTGCCCGCGGGCTTCGCATGCAGGAGTGGCCGCCATGACAAGTGCTTCGGATACGTCTCACCATCCCAGTCTCGGCTCGGGCATCACCGCGCTGCATGCCAAATGGGGATGGATCGTCGCGCTCGGTGTCGTTTATCTCGTCGCCGGCTTCGTAGCGCTCGGCAGCATGGTCATGGCGACGGTGGCGAGCGTGATCGTGGTCGGTGCGATGATGATCGTGGCCGGGGTCACCGAAATCATCGGGGCGTTCCAGATGAAGAGCTGGGGCAAGTTCTTGATCTGGGCCCTGCTCGGCGTGCTCTACGTCGTCGCGGGCTTCCTGACCTTCGAGAATCCGCTGTTCGCCGCCGTCCTGTTGACGCTGTTCCTCGGCGCCTCGCTGCTCGCTTCCGGCGCGGTCAGGTTGTTTCTCGCCTTCAGCATGAAGCGCGAAAGCCCGTGGGTGTGGGTGGCGCTATCGGCCGTGATTACGCTGCTGCTCGGATTGTTGATCCTGGCGCGCTGGCCGGTCAACAGCGTCTACATCCTCGGCCTGTTCCTCGGCATCGACCTGATCATGGCGGGCGCGGGCTGGGTCAGCCTGGGCTTCAGCTTGCGGCGGCGCCACACTAGCTAACCAGCAACTCGACGCAAGACCGTGTTGCGGAACTCCGGTGATCTGACGCGCTGACAAAAAGCAGCGCGTCGCGCGTTCGCCTGATGGCGTCGCGCGGCGATAATCATCGGGGAGAAACCATGAAAGCCGCTTTGGCCCTGGCCGCAGCATTGGCTGCCGCCTGCCTGTCCACGCCCGCTTCCGCGCAAAAATCCTACGGTCCCGGCGTCAGCGACACCGAGATCAAGATCGGTAACACCATGCCCTATAGCGGGCCGGCTTCGCCACTCAGCATCACCGGAAAGGTCATCGCGGCCTATTTCGATGAGGTCAACGAGAAGGGCGGCGTCAACGGCCGCAAGCTCAATCTGATCTCGCTCGACGACGCGTTCTCGCCGCCCAAGACCATGGAGGCGGCGCGCCGGCTGGTCGAGAGCGACGGCGTCGCCTTCATCTTCGCCACCATGGGCACGGCGCCGAGCTCGGCGATCGCGAAATATCTCAACAGCAACAAGGTGCCGCAGCTCTTCTTGATCAGCTCCGCCTCGAAGTGGAACGATCCCGTCAACATGCCGTGGTCGATGGCGCTGCCCTGGGCGCCGAACTACACCAGCGAGGCCGCGATCGACGTCGCCTATGCCCGCGCCAAGAACCCGAATGCGCGGTTCGCCGTGCTCTATCAGAACGACGACGCCGGCAAGGAATATCTGCGCGGCGTCAAGGAAGCGCTCGGCGCCGATGCCGACAAGGCGATTGCGATGGCCTCGAGCTTCGAGGTTGCCGATCCGACCGTCGATTCCCAGGTGCTGACGCTCGCCAACACCAAGGCCGATGTCTTCCTGATCTATTCGGTGACGCCGCGCGCCTGCGCGCAGGCGGTCCGGAAGGCGCACGAGGTCGGCTGGCAGCCGCAGCGCTTCATCGCCAGCGGCTGCGCCAACAAGGCCACCGTGATGGTGCCGGCCGGCCTCGATGCCGGCAAGGGCGTGCTGTCGCTCGGCTCGCTCAAGCCGTTCGTCGAGGCGCCGAAGGACGATCCGGCGATGACGGCCTATATCGACTTCATGAAGAAGCGCCTGCCCAATGCCGACATCAACAATGTCGCGGGTCTCTACGGCTACACCGTCGCCGAGGCCCTGGTGGTCCTGCTGAGGCAGTGCAAGGACAATCTGACGCGCGAGAACATCATGGCGCAGGCGGCCAACTTAAAGAACGTGCCGCTGTCGCTGCTGATGCCCGGCATCACGCTCAACACCACGCCGCAGGATTTCCGCCCCATCAAGGACGGCTATATGCTCCAGTTCGACGGCAACGACTGGGTCGTGGCGAGCGAGCTGTTGCGCGGGACGTGAGGCGAATAGGCCGGCAAGCAACCACGGAGAAGGTGCACCCTCTCCCCCCTGTGGGAGAGGGTGGATGCGCGAAGCGCAGCCGGGTGAGGGGTATCTCTCCGCGACTCGTCTCTACATTTGAATGCGCGGATACAACCCCTCATCCGGCGCTTCGCGCCACCTTCTCCCACAAGGGGAGAAGGGAAGAGGCATCTGCTTTGGCGGCACGAACAGGAGACCCCAATGGACTTTCAACACTCCGCACGTTCGCTTGAATTGCAGGAGCGCGTCCGCCGGTTCATGCGGACGCATGTCGAGCCGGTCGAGGAGCTCTATTACGAGCAGGTGAAACCGGAAGCCACGCGTTACAAGACGCCGCAGGTTCTCCAGGACCTGAAGCGGCTGGCGCGCGAGCAGGGGCTCTGGAACCTGTTTCTGTCAGGCGAGCACGGACCCGGATTGACCAACCTCGAATACGCGCCCGTAAAGGAGATCATGGGCCGCATCCTCTGGGCGCCCGAGGTCTTCAACTGCTCGGCGCCCGATGTCGGCAACATGGAGGTGCTGGCGAACTACGGCACGCCGGCGCAGCAGGAGCGCTGGCTGACGCCGCTGCTGGAGGGGCGCATCCGCTCCGGCTTCTCGATGACGGAGCCGCAGGTCGCCTCCAGCGACGCCACCAACATCCAGTGCGAGATCAAGTGCGACGGCGACAGCTACGTCATCAACGGCCGCAAATGGTTCACGTCGGGCGCGATGAACGAGGATTGCGAGATCCTGATCGCGATGGGCAAGACCGCGCCCGATCATCCCGACCGCCATCGTCAGCAATCCATGATCCTGGTGCCGAAGGCGACGCCGGGCGTGCGCATCGTCCGCGACATGCTGACCTACGGCTACGACGACGCCCCGGTCGGCCATCCCGAGATCGTCTACGACAACGTCCGCGTGCCCGCGGAGAACATCCTGCTCGGCGAGGGCCGCGGCTTCGAGATCGCGCAAGGGAGGCTCGGCCCCGGCCGCATCCATCACTGCATGCGGCTGATCGGTTGCGCCCAGCGTGCCCTCGAATTGATGTGCCAGCGTGCGGTCTCGCGCACAGCCTTCGGCAAGCCGCTGGCCGAGCAGGGCTCGGTGCGCGAGGACATCGCCAACTCCTTCTGCGAGATCGCGCAGGCGCGGCTCTTGACGCTGCAGGCCGCCGACAAGATGGATCGCGAGGGCAACAAGGCGGCGCGCGACCTGATCGCCGCGGCCAAGATCGTGGTGCCCAGCATGGCCGCCCGCGTCATCGACCGCGCCATCCAGATCCACGGCGCCGCCGGCGTCTCGCAGGACACCTTCCTCGCCCGCGCCTATGTCTACGCCCGCTTCATCCGCATCGGCGACGGGCCTGACCAGGTGCATCTGGCCGCGGTCGGCAAGGAGCTGATCAGGCGGGGCGGGGTGGGCGTGGCGTAACGACGCGGGCGCCGTGAACTAACCCAGTCGCTCCCGGATTTCGACTTGATCGGCCGATGGCAGCGCCGCTCTCTCGCGGGAAATCAGTCTTCGCGACTGGCAAGCTTGCGATAGACCGCGAAATCGTCAAGCGCCGGCGCCTCGCCACGCCGGACGTTGGAATTGATGTCGGGCCCGATAACCAGCGATGTGCCGAGACCGGCATAGATGTATCGCGCGCCGAATGCCTTCTTCAGCGCCGCAAACGTCGGTTCACCCGTGCAGTGACCGGGGGCAATGTTCTCGACCCGGAACTTGTCCTTGAGGGCGATCACGATCTTCTCGATGGCGTCGTCGGTGGCAACCACAAGGTGGAAGCCGCCGGCAACGAGATGAATCTTCGGATTGATGACTGTTGCGGCCTCTACGATGCGTTCGATTCCGGGATGCGAACAGCCGACCACGAGAACCACACCATCCGGCGTGTTCACGGCAAGAGAAAGTTCCTTGAGTTCCTTCGTCCCGGGAAGATCGGAGATCAGAGCGATCAGGGTGATGCCCGGCATGATCTCCGTCGTCTGATCGATCAATTGGAAGTTGGCAGTGGGCCAGGCGGTGCCGAACTCCATGATTTTCGGCGGTTTGCCGCTGTAGTATCGCATCTCCTCGGGCAGGGAGTCGTCCTTGCGATAGAACGTCGAGGGGAGCGATGAACCGTAGATGCCAAATCCTTCCTTGGGTGCGTAAATCGTGATCTTCGGGTTCACACTCAGGACATGGCTCAATCCAGCCATGTGATCGGCGTGACGATGGGAGAGAACGACGAAATCGAGCGTGGTAAGATCAACCCCCTTCGCCTTGACATTCTTCTCGAAGATCTCGGCGTTATCTCCAGTGTCAAAGAGAATGCGCTTTCCTGCGACTTCCACCAGCGCAGAGAAACCCCAGTCCTTTGTCATTGCTGGATCAGCGCCGAACGCGTCATACAAGATCGTAATCCTGCCAGTCGGCTCAGCTGCGATGGTGGCCGGAGAGATCGCCGTTGTGGCGCACATCGAAAGGGCGGCGATGAAAATCCATCTTGCGAATTTCATGGTCGTGCCTCCTCTTCGGTTGGGATGGGCCGAAACAGTACTCCTGTAGCTTGGCTGCGGCGCATTGCGTGCGCGGGGCCTCCGCCTGACGACGGTTTCGGCCTAATGCGTTATCTTCGGATGCTATCGACCAACCAGCAACACGATATTTGCACGCTAAAGACTTAACCCTTTCGGCGACTCCAAAGCTGGGAGCGCGTCAATACCTCCAGGTCGTCGCGATGTCGTTGTTTGTATGTGTGCGGTTGTTTGCCTGCGCGATCTCTTTGATCTTGGAGCTGGACGATCCCTTCGCGGGACTCTTCGGGATTGCAAGCTCGATACTGCGCACTTTTACCGCCGTACTCGTGCGGTCGCGCGTCGCTCTCGTCGGTCATTCTGCTGACGCAATCCCTGTCTTAGACGGCGAGAATTAAAACACTCCGTGGGACCGCTCTGGTTCCCACAACGGTTCCGTAGCCAGGGGTTGGCTTCGAATCCGCAAAAGATTGGCGCAAGTTCCTGAACGCTTCAGCGTTCGCTTGTCCATGTCTTGCGGCATCCGGAACCGGACGATCGAGAAAATCAAAGGAGATATAATGGTGTTCCGCTCGAGCGCCGCAATTTGCGGCGCCGTGGTTGCGCTTGCCGTTTCTGTTACCGTTGCTCGAAGTGAAACGGGTGGAGCTCACTCAAGCGCTATCGTCAATGCCGCCTCTGGGGATGCGATCGTTGGCGCAGCATCCATGTACAATCCGTTCAAGCCCGGCAAGGAGGAGGGCGGCCCAAGCACAGCCTCGGGCGAGCGTTATGATCCCTCGCTGTGGACGGCTGCCATCAAGACGAGTTTGCGTCAGAAATTTGGTGGGGTCCAATTTGGCGCTCGGCCGAAATATGCTCTCGTCGAGGCCGCAGGCAAGAAGGTCATCGTCAAGATAAACGACGTGGGGCCGCTCAGGCCTGGCCGCATCATTGATCTCAATGAGCGGACTATGCGCCATTTCGATCCGAGCCTGGAGCTCGGGGTCATTCCCGACGTAACAGTGAGGCCGCTTTCCGGCGACGATTGGATTCCCGGACCGGTTGGCTGAACAAAGAGGCAGAGCACAGCAGTTCGGGACGGAAGGGTACGGTTCGGCGAACTGCACCGCCGCCATGGTGACATCATGCCGGTGTTTTGCCCGACCAGTCAAATCGACTTCGTAAAATCCGCACAGTGTCGCGCCGCCGGCCAAGCTATTGAAAAAACTGTCCCCGGCTACTGTGCATGGGGTTGTTTTCGCGTTTTTTGTCTGGGGCATGCCCCCGCCGGCTTCACGGCGGCGAACGCGCCGCTATCCCGCCCTGGCGGCGCGGGCATCCGACCGCAGGTTCTGGAAGAACTTCTCCACCTCGCGCGACAGCGTCTCCGCGGTCGCGGTCAGGCTGCTCGCCGCGGTCAGCACGGAGGATGCCGCCGTATCGGTCTCGCCGATGGCGTCGCGCAGCGAGGTGATGTTGGCGACCAGCGTCTCGTTGCCCTGGGCGGCGCTTTGCGCGTTGGAGGAGATCTCGCGCGTCGCCTGGTCCTGCTGGCCGACGGCGCCGGCGATCGCCGAGGTGACCTCGTTGATCTCGCGCACCGCGCCGCCGATCTCGCGCACGGCATCGACCGCGTTGCGGGTGGAGGCCTGGATCATGGAGACGTTCTCACCGATCTCGGCGGTCGCCTTGGCGGTCTGGCCTGCGAGCGCTTTCACTTCGTGCGCGACAACGGCAAAGCCGCGGCCGGCGTCGCCGGCGCGGGCGGCCTCGATGGTGGCGTTGAGCGCTAGCAGATTGGTCTGCTCTGCGATCGCCTGGATCAGGTTGAGCACGCCGTCGATGCGCTGGGTGGCGGCGGCGAGGCTCTCGATCTCCGAGATCGATTTCTCGGTGCGCTGGCCGGTCTGCTCGACCGCGCCGGCGCTCTGCCGGACCTGCCGGCCGATCTCTTCGACGGAGGCCGACAGCTCCTCGGCCGCGCCTGCGACCGCCGTGACATTGTGCGAGGCCTGCTGGCTGGCGTTTGCGGCCATGCCGGCCCGGTTGCTTGCATCCGCGGTGACGCGCGTGATGGTCTGCGCGGTCTCGCGCATGACCGAGGCGTTGTCGCCGAGGCCGCGCATGATCGCGCCGATCGCGTCGCGAAACTCCTCGACGGATTGTTCGATATGGCGGGCGCGCTGCTCGCGCGCGGCGGAATCCTGCGAGACCTGCGAGGCGAGGTTGCGGTTGCGCCCCATCGCGTCCTGGAAGATCTGGATCGCGCGGGCCAGCCCGCCGATCTCGTCGGCGCGGTTGCCGTACGGCACCACGACGTTCTCGGCGCCATCGGCGACCTGCTTGATGGTGGCGGTGATCGAGGCGAGCGGCCGGGCGATCGAGCGGGCGATGATGACGATGCCGATCACGACGAGCGCCAGCGCCACGCCGGCAAGGCTGGTCAGGACGAAGGACAGGGTGCGATTGGTCTCGGTCTGCCGGGCGATCTGTTTGCCGCGCTCGGCATAGACCTTGGACAGCGCCTCGAGATCCTTGTTCAGCGCCGAGCGCACGGCGCGGTTGGCGTCGTTGTCGCCCCATTCGCGGCCCGCGGCCGCATTGATTTCGACGCCGCGGCGGACCAGCTCCTTGCGAAACTCGACGAACTGCTCGATGCGCTTCCTGAAGGTGGCGAACTGCTCGGCATCGTCGTCCCTGACGATGGTTTCCCAGCGCTTCACGACGTCGAGGATCTGCGCGTTGAACTTGAGCAGGCCCTCGCCGTATTTCTTCACGACGGCAGGCTCCGTCGACATGTAGACGCCGCGCGATTCCATCACCACCGCATAGACCAGCGAGTTGACGCGCTCGACGTTCAGCGCGGCCGCGTTCGCCGTCTCGATCGCGCTGGTCAGGTCGGCGCTGCGGCGGCTGTTGTAGTCGGACAGCATCGCAATCGCCGCCGTGAGCAGTGCGAACAGCGCGAAGATCGCATAGAGCTTGGTGGCAAGCGTGAAGCGGCCGGCCAGGCCGGCGGCATTCCCAGATTGGTCGATGGTCATGGTTTTCAGGGGCCCGAATGGCCTGAGGCGGCCGGTGAGCGCGGTCGTGTAAAAATCTATGCAAAACTATGCAGAACGAAGATGGACGCGGCGTTAACGCGCCTTTGTCCTTGGTCGAAAGAAAGGTAAGTTATTTCAGCGTCTTGATCCGAAGGTATAGTTTCAGGATAGTCCTGGAGTCGGCCTTTGGCCGACGAACCCCGGAGGGGACCTTGGTCTATCGCCATACCATCGACGCCACGACCTATGCCTTCCCGGATCTGCGCGACCTGCTCGCCAAGGCGACGCCGCCGCGCTCCGGCGACCGGCTGGCCGGAATTGCCGCTGCCAGCGCCGAGCAGATGATCGCGGCGCGGATGGCGCTCGCGGATGTTCCGCTCGGACAGTTCTTGCAGGAAGCGCTCATCCCCTACGAGACCGACGAGGTCACCCGCCTCGTCATCGACAGCCATGACGCAAGGGCCTTTGCGCCGGTGGCCTCGCTCACGGTCGGCGCCTTCCGCGACTGGCTGCTGTCGGACGCAGCGACGCCCGAGATCCTGCGCAAGCTCGCCCCCGGCATCACGCCGGAAATGGCGGCCGCGGTCTCGAAACTGATGCGCAACCAGGATTTGATCCTGGCGGCGCGGAAATGCGAGGTGACCACCGCCTTCCGCAACACCATCGGGCTGAAGGGCCGGATGAGCACGCGGCTCCAGCCCAACCATCCGTTCGACGATGCCAGGGGCATCACCGCCTCGATCCTCGACGGCATCCTGCTGGGGGCCGGCGATGCCTGCATCGGCATCAATCCCGCCAGCGACGACCCGACCGTCATCGCCCAATTGCTGCGCCTGCTCGACGAGATCATCGCGCGGCTGAAGCTTCCGACGCAAGGCTGCGTGCTCACCCATGTCACGACGACGCTGTCGCTGATCGGGCAGGGCGTGCCGGTCGACCTCGTCTTCCAGTCGGTCGCCGGCACCGAGGCCGCCAACCGTAGCTTTGGCGTCGATCTCGACTTGCTCCGGGAGGCGCAGGAGGCCGGGCGGTCGCAGCGGCGCGGCACGGTCGGGCAGAACGTGATGTATTTCGAGACCGGCCAGGGTTCGGCGCTGTCCGCCAATGCCCATCACGGCGTCGACCAGCAGACCTGCGAGGCGCGCGCCTATGCGGTCGCACGCGCCTATGCCCCGCTGCTGGTCAACAGCGTGGTCGGCTTCATCGGCCCGGAATATCTCTACGACGGCAAGGAAATCATCCGGGCGGGGCTGGAGGATCATTTTTGCGGCAAGCTGCTCGGCCTGCCGCTCGGGGTCGACATCTGCTACACCAACCACGCCGAGGCAGACCAGGACGACATGGATAACCTGCTGACGCTGCTCGCCGCCGCCGGCGTCACCTTCATCATGGGCGTCCCCGGCGCCGACGACGTCATGCTGAATTACCAGTCTACGTCTTTTCACGACGCGCTCTATGTCCGCGACGTCTTCGGTTTGCGCCGCGCGCCGGAATTCGACGACTGGCTGGCGCAGTCGGGCATCGTGGGCGCCGATTTCCGCCTTGCCGGCGATGCAGGCCTGCTGCCCGATTTTGCCTCCCGGCTGATCGCCTGAGGTGAGGGAGGCGCCAGCTCGCCCCCGGAAACCATTGGCCGCTCTCGGAATTAAGCTCACGCCACAATATTGAGAAATTCCGGCGACAGCATTACGCTATGTGTCTGGCTGGCAATTTCCGCAACCAGGTCGAGCGTGGCGGGGGAGCTTTGATGCGAGCTGAAAGCAACGGTACGTCGCGGCGGATTCTTTGCGTGTTTCCGCGTTACACGTCGTCGTTCGGTACGTTCGAGCATTCCTATCCGCTGACCGATGGCGTCCGCGCCTTCATGCCGCCGCAGGGGCTTTTGCTGCTGGCGGCCTATCTGCCCGAGGACTGGCAGGTCAAATTCGTCGACGAGAACCTGCGCCGCACCACGAAAGAGGAGTTCGGCTGGGCGGAAGTCGTCTTCGTCAGCGGCATGCACATCCAGCGCCAGCAGATGAACGACATCTGCCGCCGCGCCCATGAATTCGATCTCCCGGTTGCGCTCGGCGGGCCCTCCGTCAGCGCCTGCCCGGATTATTATCCGTCCTTCGACTATCTGCATGTCGGCGAGCTCGGCGACGCCACCAACCAGCTGATCGAGATTCTGTCGCGCGACATCTCGCGCCCCGAGACCCAGGTGGTGCTGACCACCAAGGACCGGGTGCCGATGACGGAGTTTCCGATCCCGGCCTACGAGCTTGCCGACGTGAAGAAATACTTCCTCGGTAGCATCCAGTATTCAAGCGGGTGTCCCTATCAGTGCGAGTTCTGCGACATCCCCGGCCTCTACGGCCGCAACCCGCGCATCAAGTCGCCGGAGCAGATCATCGCCGAGCTCGATCGCCTGCGCGAATGCGGCATGACCGACACGGTCTATTTCGTCGACGACAATTTCATCGGCAATCGCAAGGCGGCGATGGATCTGCTGCCGCATCTGATCGAATGGCAGAAGAAGACCGGCTACGTGGTGCGGCTCGCCTGCGAGGCGACGCTCAACATCGCCAAGCGCCCCGAGATCCTGGAGAAGATGCGCGAGGCCTATTTCATCACCATCTTCTGCGGAATCGAGACGCCCGATCCCGATGCGCTGAAGGCGATGCACAAGGACCACAACATGATGGTCCCGATCCTGGAGGGCGTGCGCACCATCAACTCCTACGGCATGGAGGTGGTGTCCGGCATCATCATGGGGCTCGACACCGACAAGCCGAACACTTCGGAGGCGCTGCTCGCCTTTGTCGAGGAGTCCCGGATTCCGCTGCTCACGATCAACCTGCTCCAGGCGCTGCCGAAGACGCCGCTGTGGGACCGTCTGGAGCGGGAAGGGCGCCTGATCGAGGACGACGGCCGCGATTCCAACGTCGACTTCCTGTTGCCCTATGACGACGTCGTCGCATCCTGGAAGCACGCCATGGGCGTCGCCTACGAGCCCGAGAAGGTGTTCGCGCGCTTCCAGTATCAATGCGACCACGTTTATCCTCATCGTCTCAAGATGCCGGTGGCGGACGAGATGAAGACCTGGCCCAACATCAGGCGCGGTCTCGTCATGCTGCGCAACATCTTCTGGAAGGTCGGCGTGCTCGGCGACTACAGGCGCGTGTTCTGGAAGTTCGCGTTGGGTCGCATCAAGCGCGGCGACCTCGAAGGCCTGATCGGCTGCACCCTGATCGCGCACCATCTCATCACCTTTGCCCGCGCGGCCTCCAGCGGCAAGCAGAACGCCTCGAACTATTCGATCCGGCTGCGCGAGGCTTCCGTTCCCGCCGAATGACGCAACATGTCTGATCCGGCCGTCCCGCGCCGCCCGACCCTCGATCTGCGGTCGTTCACGCCTGCGCGCGTTGCGCTCGGCCGCAGCGGCGCAAGCGTGCCGACACGCGCGCTGCTCGACTTCACGCTGGACCACGCCCGGGCCCGCGATGCCGTGCATGCAGTCTTCGACGTACCGCGGCTGCTCGCGGATCTCGGTGCGCTCGGCCTCGCCGTCACCGAGGCGAGGAGCCGGGCGGCCGACCGCAGGGACTATCTGCGCCGGCCGGATCTGGGGCGGCAGCTTGATGCCGGCTCAATCGAGGCTCTGGCGCGAATTGCCTCAAGGCCATGCCAGCTTGCGATCGTGATCGGCGACGGCCTGTCGGCGGCGGCGGTCCACGCCCATGCGGTGGCGCTGGTGACGCGCCTGCTGCCGCTGCTCGCAGCCGACGATGCTGTCGCGCTCGGCCATGTTGTCGTCGCCTCCGGCGCGCGCGTCGCGCTCGGCGACCAGATCGGCGCCATTCTCGGCGCGCGCATGGTCGTGACGCTGATCGGCGAGCGACCCGGCCTGTCCGCGCCCGACAGCCTCGGCGCCTATCTGACCTTCGCGCCGACGCCGGGCCGCACCGATGCCGAGCGCAATTGCGTGTCGAACATCCACCACGCTGGGTTGAGCAATGACGAGGCCGCCTTCAAGATCGCCTGGCTCCTCCGGGAGGGGCTGGCAAGGGAGGTCACCGGCGTCGCGCTGAAAGACGAGAGCGCGGACCGGGCGCCGCGTCGAATTGGCACGTCCTTGCCCGAATAACGGGCATTCCGGCAAAATCGCTACAGCTTGATCGATTTGGCCACACTTCGCCTGCTTGCGAGGGAGGCTATGGACCTGCTAAACCCCTCGCGGCGATTTTCCGCGCATTTTCAAGGGGCAAGCCTCCCATTGGTATGGCGTTTTCAAGCCGTTCGCGGAGCGCAATAAGCTCACAGACCGAGCCGATTTAGGAACTGGATAAGGCATGCTCGAAAAGCACAGCGAGAGTGAGGTTCATGTCGACAAGGTCGAGCAGGGACCCGCGTCCTCCATCGCCTTCGGGTTGGAGCGCATCGGGCTGATCGCCGTCCGGGCGCCGATCGTCTCCTGCATCGTCCTGCTCGTCCTGATCGTGGGCGCCGTTTTCGGCATCCACCGGATCAAGATCGACGATTCGCTGTCGCAGCTGTTCCGCTCCGACACCCGCGAATTCCACCAGTACGAAGAGGTGACGAAGAAGTTTCCGGCCGAGGAGTTCGACGTCCTCGTCGTGGTCGAAGGCAAGAACCTCCTGGCTCGGAACAACCTCGAGAAGCTGCGCGACTTCATCACCGACATGCAGCTGGTCGAGGGCACGCGTGGCCTCGTCTCGCTGTTCTCGGCGCGTCAGGCACCGGCGCCGGGCAAGCTGCCGGCGGCGCTGTTCCCGCCCGAGCTGCCCGAGGGCGCGGCCTATGACAAGTTCATCGAGACCGTCAAGAACAAC
Source organism: Bradyrhizobium diazoefficiens USDA 110 (assembly GCF_000011365.1). Taxonomy (GTDB): domain Bacteria; phylum Pseudomonadota; class Alphaproteobacteria; order Rhizobiales; family Xanthobacteraceae; genus Bradyrhizobium; species Bradyrhizobium diazoefficiens. Next base: position 3,307,974 of record NC_004463.1, read on the forward strand.
GAGATCATCCGCGGCAAGTTGTTGTCGGAGGACGGCACGCTGGCCCTGATCGTGCTGTCGCTCGATCCGGAGGTGGTCGCCTCCAGCAAGCTGACCAAGACCGTCGCCGACATCCGCGCGCTGATGAAGGAGGATCTCGGCGACACCGGGCTCAACGTGCAGCTCTCCGGCGTGCCGGTGATGCAGCTCGAGATCCGCAACGCGGTCGAGCGCGACGGGCTGACCTACAACATCCTCGGCATTCTCGCCGGCTGCGTCATCGCCATCATCTTCTTCCGCAAGATCTCGTTCATGATCGCGGCCGCGTTCCCGCCGATGATCGCGATCCTGTTGGCGCTCGGCGCGCTGGGCTGGGCGAACTTCAATCTCAACATGTTCCTGAACGTGATGACGCCGCTCATCATGGTCATCAGCTTCTCGGACTCGATGCAGCTGACTTTCGCCGCGCGCGACAGGCTGATCGCGGGCCAGGACAAGTTCACCGCGTTCAAGAACGCCGTGCTGGTGGTGGGACCCGCCTGCGTGCTGACGCACGGCACCGCCGGTATTTCCTTCATCGCGCTCCAGTTCTCCAGCTCCGACCTGATCCGCAAGTTCGGCGAGGCGGGGCTCGCCGCCACCATCATCGCGCTGGTCGCGGTGCTGTCGCTGGTGCCGGTGTTCGGCGTGCTGTTCGTGCGCAACGAGAAGGTCTTCGCGGTCAAGTTCCAGGGGGCGGACGCCGGCGTCCAGGCGCTACGCAATTTCTGCTACTGGATCGCGGTGCGCATGGTCGGCCGGCCAGGCCTGTTCAGCCTGATCGCGGTGCTGTTCGTCGGCGGCCTCGGCGTCATCTACGCCAATCTGGAGCCCCGCTACCGGCTTGCCGACCAGGTGCCGGACAAGCGCCAGGCGGTCGCCGCCAGCGACCGGCTCGACGCCAAGCTCACCGGCGCCAACCCGGTCAACGTGCTGGTCCAGTTCCCCAAGGGTGAATCGCTCTATTCGCCGGAGACGCTGCAGACGATCGCCGACGTGCATGCGACCGTGGAGAAGGCGGCCGGTGTCGGCAACGTCTGGTCGGTCGAGACCCTGCGCCGCTGGCTCGCGGAAAAGGCCGGCAGCGCCGACGTTGCGACGCTGAAGGAATATATCGGCGTCATTCCCGAGCATCTGGTGCGGCGGTTCATCGACGCCGAGCAGGATGCGGTCGTGGTCGCAGGCCGCGTGCCGGACAAGGATTCCAGCCAACTCCTGCCGATCGTGGACAAGCTCGATTCCGAGCTCGACGCCGTCCGCAAGAAGCATCCCGGCTACGAGGTCGCGGTGACGGGCCTTGCCGCCATCGCGGCGCGCAATTCCGCCAGCATGATCGAGAAGCTGAACCGCGGACTCACCGTCGAATTCGCGCTGGTCGCGATCTTCATCGGCCTCGCCTTCCGCTCCTGGGTGGTGATGTTCGCCTGCATCCTGCCGGGCATCTTCCCTGTCGTGATGTCGGGAACGGTGCTGTGGGCGATGGGCGAGGGCCTGCAATTCGCCAGCGTCGTCGCGCTCACCGTCTCGTTCGGCCTGGGCTTGAGCGCCACCATCCACTTCCTCAATCGCTTGAGGCTGGAGAGCAAGCCGGGCGTCGGCTCGGCGCTCGCGGTGGAGCGGGCGACCGTGCTGGTCGGACCGGCACTGATCCTGACCACGGTGGTGCTGGCCTGCGGCCTCGTCGTCACCGTGTTCTCCGACCTGCCGTCGCTGCGGCTGTTCGGCTGGCTCAGCGCCTTCTCGATGGTCATGGCCCTGGTCGCCGACCTCTTCATCCTGCGGCCGACGGCGATGTGGCTGATCAACCTGCACGCCAAGCTTCAGGGCGCGGACAAGCGCGCAATCTAAGCGCGGGGCGGCGAACGCTGCCCTGCGCTCAGGCTTCGATGCTAATGATGCCGTACGGGTTGAACTTGAAGTCGTCCTCGGCGTAGTCCTGTTCCCGCGAGAGCGTAAGCTTGCGATCGCGCAGCGTCGCGTCGATGCCGCGCTCGGCCATCGCGTTTGCGATCTCCTCCATGAGCATCACTGCGGACCATTCGTTGCCGCGCGATTTCGCGACATAGACCTCCGGCAAACCGAGGAGGTGATAGCCGACGGTCTCGTAATAGCGATCGCCGCCGAGCGGGCGCTTGGCGAAGGCAAGACGACAGGCCTTCGCGAGGGCGAGCGTCATGCCAAGGCCCTCGCTGGTCTTTGCGCCTGTGCGTGCCTGATCGGCGAGACTGCGCCATCGCGCAAGCCCGTGGGCAACGCCTGCGCTTTCGCCCTTCACGGCGGTGGCACCGGCCTCGATCATCTCCTCGACGATACGCAAGGCCGCTGCCGAATAGGCGACCGTCTTCTGCTTGTCCATCGGCGGGCTCAGCACGTAGAGCACCGATTTGTGGTTGGCCACGGCTGCTTCGTCGGCGGCAGACCATGCATTGGGAAAGACACGGTCCCAGCACACGCCGAACGACCGCTCCATGTGCGGATCGGGCTTGGCTTGCGAATACGTGCGGTCGATCTCGAAGTTGAAATCCGCGATCGTCCTGGCCACCGCCTTCGGTGGCTGCAGCAGGCTGTCGTCCTTGCCGAGGAAGCAGAGCACGTGACGTGGTTTCACGGACGAAGGCTGCATGCTCGTTCCCTGCTGGTCATTTGCGAAGGCGCGACTGGCGACGATAAGGCCGGCGGCCTTGAGCAGATGTCTGCGAATTGGGTCCATATCCGCAACAATGTCAGCAAAAAGCCCCCGGCTCGCGAGAACCGGGGGCGTGTTCCTCTCGACGCGGGAAGGGCGTCAGCCCTTCGTCATCGTGATGTTGACGCCGCGGATCTCGCCCTTGGAGCTGATCTGCACCGTCTGCTTGGTGCCGTTGGTGCGCAGCGACAGGTTGGCGGCGAAGCCGTTGGCCTCGACGAACACCTCGATCTGGCCGCCGCCGGCGGTGCCCTGGAGATTGCCGAAGATGTTGCGGCTGGCCTCGCTCCAGTTGCCGGAGATGCGGTCGCCCTGGCTCGTCACGTCGCTGGTGAGGTCGAACTTGTAGCTGTCGGACGCGCAGTGCAGCGCCTGCTTCAGGTTGAGACCGCTGCCGGCGACCTTGTAGTCGGCCTTGCAGCGGATGCGCTCGGTGGAACCGTCGGACAGCGACACCGTGCCGGTGCCGGTCCACGCGCCGTCAAAACCGGCAAACGGTCCGGACGACTGTGCGTGGCTTGCCGAAACCGAGAAGAGCAGCGCAGCCCCGATGCCGGCCGCCTTGATTGCCAGTCCAGATCGCCCAAAGAATTTCATCACAAATATCCCGTTTTGGAACGACGTCCGCTCAAGATCGGGACGTCTCGCCACATCGAAGGTTTAGTGCTTCGAGCCCGTGTCAGGTTCAAAGCCTGGCCGCCAGAGATGGCGGTTCATGAGGCCTTGCGCCATGCCCGGCGGCTGCGATTTCCCGGGTTTTGGCATGTTTCCGGCCGAAACGGAGGGGCTGAGCGATGCAGCTCTGCAACAGGCGTGCAGTAAAATGCGGACCGCCTGAATTATGACGTAGTATCAACCCCTTACATCTGCCAATGAAGGCGCAGGGAAGACCTGATTTGGTGGATGTGGCGCCAATTTGGCCGCATTTGCCAGTGCTTGTGCCTTCTCCGAGGCCGCACGCTTCGCGGCGACTTGCCATCAGAACATTCCGTTCCGGTCGTCCGCCCTGTGCTGTCCGGGATTGGTGCGATTCTGCCGTCAGAATGAAGGAATACAATGCGTAAGCTTCTCGTCGCTCTCACCCTGCTGTCGGCGTCCCTTTCCACGGCGGCATTTGCCCAGCAAGGGCGTGGCACGGACTCCGAGCAGAAGGCCTGCACGCGCGATGTGCAGAAGTTCTGCCGTCCGGTCATCGATCAGGGCGATTTCACCATCCTGGCCTGCCTGAAGGAGAACCGGACCAAGATCTCGCAGGCCTGCGACCAAGTTCTGAAGAACCACAACCAGTAAGCTCGGCCACTGGCCCACAAGGGCGGCCCCGGGGCCGCCTTTTTCAGGCCGGATCCGCAGGGCAGCCTTCGAGAGACAGGATTGGTTTTGCGGCCGTATTCCCCTATATGGGGGCCGCGGCGGCATCGCCGGCACGAGCCCGCGCGAGCGAAAAAGCTCTTCCTGTCCAAACGATTGTAAACCAGCCCTCGATGACCTCTGCGAGCGAATTGCGATCCGGCAAGGGTGACCGCGACGAGAATTTTCCCGTCGCGTCCTGGATCATTCATCCGCGTCATCGCGCGCTGATCCTGGCGTATTACAATTTCGTCCGTACTGCCGACGACATCGCCGACCACGCGACGCTGCCAGGCGACCAGAAGCTCGCCTATCTCGACCTGCTCGAGGCGGAACTGCTCGGCAAGGGCGACACCCAGGCCGAAGCCGTCGTCTTGCGGCGCGCGCTGGCCGAGCGCGGCATGGCGCCGCGCCACGCGCTCGACGTGCTCATCGCCTTCCGCATGGACGTCACCAAGCTGCGCTACGAGAACTGGGACGAGGTGATCCACTATTGCCGTTACTCGGCGATGCCGGTCGGCCGTTTCATGCTCGACGTCCACGGCGAGAGCACCTCGACCTGGGCCGCGTCGGACGCGCTTTGCGCGGCGCTCCAGATCAACAACCACCTCCAGGATTGCGGCAAGGATTTTCGCGAGCTCAACCGCGTCTATCTGCCGCGCGATGCGCTGGCCGCGAGCGGCGCCTCGGTCGAGCAGCTCGGCCTTGCCCAGTCGCCGCCGGCGATGCTGGCCTGCCTGCAGTCGCTCGCCGTGCGCAACGAAGCGCTGCTGGACGAGGGCAGGTCGTTAACTGCGGAGATCCGGGATTTCCGCCTCGGCATCGACGTCGCGGTGATCCAGGCCTATGCCGACCGCATCGTGCGCCTGCTCAAGGTGCGCGATCCCCTGCGCGAGCGCGTGCATCTCAACAAGTTCGAGCTCCTCACCTTCAGCCTCGCCGGCATGATCGGCGAAGTCGGCCGCCGCGCGATCGGACGCAAGGCCATTTCCAGACCGGGGACTGCACATGACGCTTGAGGCGACCTCGCCCGGCGCCAGTTATGGCTCGACCGCATCCGGCAGCTCGTTCTACGCCGCGATGCGCATCCTGCCGCATGACCAGCGCGAAGCGATGTTCCAGATCTACAGCTTCTGCCGGCAGGTCGACGACATCGCCGATTCCGACGGCCCGCGCGAGGAGCGGCTCGCCGCGCTTCAGGCGTGGCGCACCGACATCGACGCGCTCTATCAAGGCAATCCGCCGCCGCGGCTGAAGGACTACGTCGCCTCGGTGAAGACCTTCGGGCTCAAGCGCGAGGATTTCCTGGCCATCGTCGACGGCATGGAGATGGACGTGCCGCAGGACATCCGCGCGCCCGACATGGCGACGCTCGATCTCTATTGCGATCGGGTCGCCAGCGCCGTGGGGCGGCTGTCGGTGCGGGTGTTCGGCCTGCCCGAAGAGGACGGCATCCAGCTCGCCTATCATCTCGGCCGCGCGCTTCAGCTCACCAACATCCTGCGCGACATCGACGAGGACGCCGGCCTCGGCCGGCTCTATCTGCCGCGCGAAGCGCTGCTGCATGCCGGCATCACCTCCAACGACCCGAACCGCGTCATCGCCGAACGCGCGCTGCCGAAGGTCTGCCTGCCGCTGGCGCAGCGTGCGAAGGTGCATTTCGAGAAGTCGGACGAGATCATGAACCGCAACAAGCGCCGCACCGTGCGTGCGCCGCGGATCATGTCGAAATACTATCATTCCATTCTGGACCTCCTGATCGCGCGCGGCTTCAACGCGCCGCGCGAGCCGGTGCGTGTGTCGAAGGTCACACGCATCCTGATCCTGCTCCGTTACGCTTTCATCTGATGCAAAACACAGCTCACATCATCGGCGCTGGAATTTCCGGCCTCTCCGCCGCCGTGCGGCTCGCCAATGCCGGCTTCAAGGTCGCCGTGCACGAGGCGACGCACCAGGCCGGCGGCCGCTGCCGTTCCTATTTCGACGGCGCAACCAACCTCACCATCGACAACGGCAATCATCTGCTGCTGTCGGGCAACAGCCATGCGCGCGCCTATGCGCGCTCGATCGGGACCGAGGCGGGCCTGGTCGGTCCTGAAAGCGCGCAGTTTCCCTTCGTCGATATCAAGACCGGGCAGCGCTGGCAGATCGATCTCGGCACCGGCCGGCTGCCGACCTGGGTGCTCGACGAGAGCCGCCGCGTTCCCGACACAGGCCTCACCGACTATCTCAAGCTGGCGCCGCTGATCTGGGCCTCGGAGGAGACGCTGGTCGGCAAGTCCATTCCTACCGAAGGCGTGCTCTATCAGCGCCTGGTGCAGCCGCTGCTGCTCGCCGCGCTCAACGTCGATCCGCCCGAGGGCTCGGCCGGGCTCGCCGGCGCGATCGTGCGCGAGACGCTGCTTGCCGGCGGACAGGCTTGCCGTCCCTTGATCGCGCGCGACGGCCTTAGCGCCGTGCTGATCGAGCCCGCCGTGAAGTTCTTGCAGGAGCGCGGCCACTCGGTTCAGCTCGGCCATGAGCTGCGTGCGTTCGTGACCAGTGACGGCAAGGCCGGCGCGCTGAATTTCGGCGGCGAGGACGTGATCCAGCTCGCCGACGGCGATGTCGTCGTGATGGCGGTGCCGCCGCGTGCCGCCGCCAGCCTGCTGCCGGGCCTGAAGACGCCGACCGAATTCCGCGCCATCGTGAATGCACATTTCCGTTTTGAGCCGCCGCCGGGTTCGCCGCCGATCCTGGGCGTGATCGGCGGCATCGTGGAATGGCTGTTCGCGTTCCCGAACCGGCTTTCCGTGACCATCAGCAACGGCGACCGTCTCGTCGACATGCCGCGCGAGGAGCTCGCGCAAGCGATCTGGAACGACGTCTGCGAGGCAGGCGGCGTTTCCGGCGAGCTGCCTCCCTGGCAGATCGTGCGCGAGCGGCGCGCCACCTTTGCCGCCACGCCGGCGCAGAATGCCCTGCGTCCGGGGCCGGTTACCGCGCTGAAAAACCTGTTCCTCGCCGGCGACTGGACTGCTACGGGATTGCCTGCAACCATCGAGGGATCGGTCCGGTCCGGTGATCGCGCCGCCGATCTGGTGCTGGCCGCACAGCGGCCCTGACGGGAATTTGTCCCGGTCAATTCAAATTAACTATCGGAGTAATCGAGCCAGATGGATTCCGTGAACGCGACCGCCCGCGAAGCCAAGGAATCCAAGATCTCGGAATCGGAGATCTTGGAATCGAGCATTGCGTCAGCCACGCAAGGCGTCCTCGGCTTCCAGCAATCCGACGGCCATTGGGTGTTCGAGCTCGAGGCCGACTGCACGATTCCGGCCGAATACGTTCTGTTGCGCCACTATCTCGCCGAGCCGGTCGACACCGTGCTCGAGGCCAAGATCGGCAATTATCTCCGTCGCGTGCAGGGCGCCCATGGCGGCTGGCCGCTCGTGCATGACGGCGAGTTCGACATGAGCGCCAGCGTGAAGGCGTACTTCGCGCTGAAGATGATCGGGGATTCCATCGACGCCCCGCACATGGTGCGTGCGCGCGAGGCGATCCACGCCCGCGGCGGCGCTATTCACAGCAACGTCTTCACGCGCTTCATGCTCGCGATGTTCGGCATCGTGACCTGGCGCGCGGTGCCGGTGCTGCCGATCGAGATCATGCTGCTGCCGTTCTGGTCGCCGTTCCACATCAACAAGATCTCCTACTGGGCGCGCACCACCATGGTGCCGCTGATGGTGATCGCCGCGCTGAAGCCGCGCGCGAAGAATCCGAAGGGCGTCGGCATCGACGAGCTGTTTCTCCAGGATCCGCGCTCGATCGGCATGACCGCGAAGGCGCCGCACCAGAGCATGGCCTGGTTCCTGCTGTTCCGTTCGCTCGATGCGATCTTGCGCGTCATCGAGCCGCTGTTTCCGAAGAGCCTGCGCAAGCGCGCCATCGACACCGCGCTCGCCTTCAGCGAGGAGCGGCTCAACGGCGAGGACGGCATGGGCGCGATCTATCCGCCGATGGCCAACCTCGTCATGATGTACGACGCGCTCGGCAAGGACGAGAACTATCCGCCGCGCGCGGTCACGCGCCGGGGCATCGACAAGCTGCTCGTGATCGGCGACGACGAGGCCTATTGCCAGCCCTGCGTCTCGCCGGTGTGGGATACGACGCTGACCGCCCACGCGCTGCTGGAGGCCGGCGGCGACAAGGCGGTGCCTGCGGCGAAGCATGGCCTCGACTGGCTGATCCCGAAGCAGGAGCTCGAGGTGAAGGGCGACTGGGCCGTGAAGCGGCCCGACGTGCGCCCGGGCGGCTGGGCGTTCCAGTACAACAATGCCTACTATCCCGATCTCGACGACACCGCGGTCGTGGTGATGTCGATGGACCGGATGCGCCGGGAGCACGGCGTCACCGGCTATGATTCCGCGATCGACCGTGGCCGGGAGTGGATCGAGGGCATGCAGAGCGACGACGGCGGCTGGGCCGCCTTCGACGTCAACAATCTCGAATATTACCTGAACAACATCCCGTTCTCGGACCATGGCGCGCTGCTAGATCCGCCGACCGAGGACGTCACCGCGCGCTGCGTCTCGATGCTGGCCCAGCTCGGCGAGACCGCCAAGACCAGCAAGCATGTGGCCGACGGGGTCGCCTACCTCCGCAAGACCCAGCACCCGGAAGGGTCCTGGTACGGCCGCTGGGGCATGAACTTCATCTATGGAACCTGGTCGGTGCTCTGCGCCCTGAACATGGCCGGCGTCCGCCACGACGACCCGATGATTCGGAAAGCCGCCGACTGGCTGGCCTCGATCCAGAACAAGGACGGGGGCTGGGGCGAGGACGCCGTCAGCTACCGGCTGGACTACAAGGGCTGGGAAGCCGCCCCCTCGACCGCCTCGCAAACGGCATGGGCCTTGCTTGCCCTGATGGCGGCAGGCGAGGTTGATCACCCGGCCGTCGCCCGCGGGGTGGAGTACCTGATTGCAACACAGAACGAAAAAGGACTGTGGGACGAGCAGCGGTACACCGCCACAGGCTTTCCCCGTGTATTCTATCTACGGTATCATGGTTACTCGAAGTTCTTCCCGCTGTGGGCGCTGGCGCGGTACCGGAACTTGCGGAACACCAACAGCAGGGTGGTAGGGGTCGGAATGTGACTTTGGGGACGGGGGACTATCTTACCGCGGGCAATGCCATTGATCCGCGGCCAATACTCATTGTGACCGGTCTGGTTCAGGAGGCCCGCATCGCGGCGGGCCCCGGAATGGCCGTCATCTGCTCGTCCAGCAGCCCGACCCAGTTGCGGGCGCTCCTGACCGTGGTGGATCCTGAGACGATTCGCGGCGTGATCTCGTTCGGCGTGGCCGGCGGGCTCGACCCGACGCTGCGCTCCGGCGACGTCGTGCTGGCGACCGAGGTGCTGTCAGGCGACACCCGTTGGGCCGCTGGCCTATCGCTCGGCGACGACCTGATCGACCGCCTCACGTCAGGGCGCCGCCGCGTGGTGCGCGGCAGCCTCGCCGGCGCCGAGGAAGTGGTCACCGGGCGGTCCTGCAAGGCGGCGCTGCATTCGGAGACCGGCGCCTCCGCCGTCGACATGGAAAGCCACATCGCGGCCGCCTACGCCGCCGAGGCGGGGCTGCCCTTTGCCGCGGTCCGCGTCATCAGCGACCCCGCCCATCGCGCGCTGCCGGCGCTCGCCCGCGCCGCCATCAAGCCGAACGGCCAGATCGACCTCGCGGCCGTGCTGCGCGGAATCGTGCGCAACCCGACGACGCTGCATGCGCTGGTCTCGACCGGCATCGACTTCAACCGCGCGCTGCGCTCCCTGCGCGGTTGCCGCGACTTCCTGATCGGCACCGAGCTGGTCGACAGCGAGGCGTTGGTCGCCGAGACAGTCTGAGCGTCTCGATCTGACAAAAGAAAAGGCCCGGTCGCGATGGCGACCGGGCCTTTTTGTTCGTGGTGCTGTTTCTCGCCTTACGCGGCCGTCGAGGCCTTCCGTGCGGCCTTCTCCTGCGCGGCGGCGGCCTCGTCCTTGCGGATCTCGGAGAGCTTCTTCTGGACCTGCTCCGAGAAGATGTACTGCGCCGGGCGCTGCTTGCTCATGTCGATCTCCGGCGCCATCGGGCCAGAGGTCTTGACGCCGCGCAGCGACACCCACATCGCCTTCAGCGGGTTGTTCAGCGCTGCGGTCGCCGCGGTCGGCTCGTAGCCGCAATGGGCCATACAGTCGGCGCACTTCTCGTACTTGCCGGTGCCGTAGGTCTCCCAGTCGGTGGTGTCCATCAGCTCCTTGAAGGTCTTGGCATAGCCTTCACCGAGCAGATAGCAGGGCTTCTGCCAGCCGAAGATGTTGCGCGCGGGCATGCCCCAGGGCGTGCACTCGTATTCCTGGTTGCCGGCGAGGAAGTCGAGGAACAGGCCGGAATGCATGAAGTTCCACTTCTTGCCCTTGCCCATCGCGAAGACGTCGCGGAACAGCTTCTTGGTCTTGGTGCGGTTGAGGAAGTGCTCCTGGTCCGGCGCACGCTCATAGGCGTAGCCCGGCGACATCGAGACGCCGACACCGAGCTCGACAGTGAGGTCGAGGAACTTCGCGATCTCCTCGGCCGGATGGCCGTCGAAGATGGTGGCGTTGACGTTGACCGTGAAGCCGCGCGCCTTGGCCGCCTTGATCGCGGAGACGGCGCGGTCGAACACGCCCTTCTGCGACACCGCCTTGTCGTGATGGTCCTTCAGGCCGTCGAGATGCACGGAGAAGAACAAATACGGGGAGGGCTCGAACAAATCGAGCTTCTTCTCGAGCAGCAGCGCGTTGGTGCAGAGCGAGACGAACTTCTTGCGCGCGACGAGGCCGCGCACAATCTCGCCGATCTCCTTGTGGATCAGCGGCTCGCCGCCGGGAATGGCGACCATCGGCGCACCGCATTCGTCGGCCGCGTCCCAGCACTCCTGCGCCGTCATGCGGCGGTTCAGGATCGCATCCGGATAATCGATCTTGCCGCAGCCGACGCAGGCGAGGTTGCAGCGGAACAGCGGCTCCAGCATCAGCACGAGCGGATAGCGTTTGCGGCCAAGCAGTTTCTGCTTGAGCAAATAGCCGCCGATACGCATTTCCTTGAAGAAGGGGATAGCCATTACACGTTTCTTTCTGGGCTTGAAATTCGGGTGGGTCAGCTCGCAGCCAGTTCGGCCGGAAGCCGGAATTCGATGTTTTCCTCGCGGCCCGGCAGCACCTGGACCTTGACTGGTCCGATCCGCCGCATCGCTTCGATCACGTCATCCACGAGTACCTCGGGCGCCGAGGCGCCGGCCGTGACGCCGACGGTCCTGGCATCTTTCAACCACTCCGGATTGAGTTCGCTGCCGTCGGCAATCAAATAACTCGCGACACCGGCTTCAGTGCCGATTTCGCGGAGCCGGTTCGAGTTCGAGCTATTGGCAGCGCCCACCACCAAGATCACGTCGACCAGCTTGCTCAAGTCCCTTACCGCAGATTGGCGGTTCTGTGTCGCATAGCAGATATCCCGGATATCCGGGCCTTGAATATCTGTAAAGCGGGCCTGAAGGGCCGAAATGATGTCCCTGGTGTCGTCCACCGACAGGGTGGTCTGGGTGATGTAGGCCACTGGCGTATCCGCCGGCAGCGTGAGGGCGTTAACCTCTTCGACGCTTTGAACAAGCAGCACGGGGGCGGGAACCTGGCCCATCGTGCCCTCGACCTCGGGGTGGCCGGCATGGCCGATCAGGATCAGGGTGCGGCCCTTGGTGATATAGCGCTTCCCCTGATTGTGAACTTTCGTGACCAGGGGGCAGGTGGCATTGAGCACCGGAAGGTCGCGCGCGGCGGCCTCTTCCTCGACGCTGCGGGCGACGCCATGGGCGCTGAAAACGGTCACCGCCTTCGGCGGAACCTCGGACAGCTCCTCGACGAAGATGGCGCCCTTGTTCTTCAGGCTCTCGACCACGTATTTGTTGTGCACGATCTCGTGGCGCACGTAGACGGGCGGGCCGAACTTCTCCAGCGCCCGTTCCACGATCTCGATCGCCCGCACCACGCCCGCGCAGAAACCGCGCGGTTGCGCTAGATAAACTTCCATAGGACGCCCATCACGCAAGTTGCACCAATCCGCTTCAAAGTTCCCGGCGGCACCTCGATACTGACCAATGAGTTGCAATATCCGCACCATTGGTTTCGCGCACGCGGTAGCCACCCACCCCCGTCGGGGCTCCGGCGCATGGAGGCGCAATACTTTGTGTCAAAAAATCGGCAGAAAGGAAAGGTCGGATAGACCTTTGGTTCCCCGCCGGGTATTATAGTATGGAAATTGCGATGAGCAAAATGGCGACATTTGTGCTCACCCCTTCGTCACTTTCCCGCCTCAACTCCCCGGCTATACCGACCGCCCCGCATGATTTTGCCACGGTCCGCGCCGTTTACCTCGAACCTTCTTGCGGCGAGAGCCACTTAAAACAGCAATAGGTTTCGCCCGGGAACTCCGATAAACAGCGGGCGTTTTCGGCAAGCTGTTAACACCAGAAAGAAAAGATGTGCTGCAAAGCGTAGTCGTTGCCATCGTCAGGGCCTGTACCCGGTTTGCCTCCCTCGTCGTCGTTCTCGGGCTCCTGCTTGCGGTGGGGGCCGGCTATTACACGTCCAAGCACTTCGCCATCAACACCGACATCAACTCGCTGATTGCCCAGAATCTGGACTGGCGCCAGCGCGACCAGCAATTCGACCGCGCCTTCGACCGCGACGCGACGATTACGGCAGTGGTCGAGGCAAAGACGCCGGAAATGGCGACCGCGGCATCGGACGCGCTGTTTGCCAAGCTGAAGGACGACAAGACCAACTTCCAGTCGATGCAGCAGCTCGGCACCGGCGAGTTCTTCGAGAAGAACGGCCTCTTGTTCCTGCCGACCGAGGAGGTCGCCAAGGTCACCGGCGAGTTCGAATCGGCGGCGCCCCTGATCGAGATCATGGCGGGCGACCCCTCGATCCGCGGCCTGACCGGCGCGCTGGAGACGGGACTTGCCGGCGTCAAGCGCGGCCAGGTCAAGCTCGACAATACCGCGCGGCCTTTCAACCTGATCGCGCAGACGGTCGAGACCGTGCTCAACAAGGGCAATGCGAGCTTCTCGTGGCGCGAACTCGTCAGCGACGAGCCGCTGTCGGATTCCGACAAGCGCGCCTTCATCGAGTTCAAGCCGATCCTCGACTACAACGCGCTGGAGCCCGGCAAGGGCGCTACCGACGCGATCCGCAAGGCTGCGGCGGATCTGGATTTCGCGACCAAATACCAGGCGCGGGTGCGACTGACCGGCCCGGTGCCGATCGCCAATGAGGAATATGCCACCGTCCAGGAAGGCGCCGTCGTCAACGGCGTCGGCACCGTCCTCGTCGTGCTGCTGATCCTGTGGCTGGCGCTGCACTCGGCGAAGATCATCTTCGCGGTGTTCGTCAATCTCTTCGTCGGCCTTGCCATCACGACCGCCGCCGGCCTGATGATGGTCGGATCGTTCAATTTGCTGTCGATCGCGTTCGCGGTGCTGTTCGTCGGCCTCGGCGTCGATTTCGGCATCCAGTACAGCGTCCGCTACCGCTCGGAGCGCTACAAGCACAACGACCTTTCGGGTGCGCTGGTGCTGGCAGCGAAGCGCTCTGCGGTGCCGCTGTCGCTTGCGGCGATGGCGACCGCGGCAGGCTTCCTTTGCTTCATGCCTACGGACTATCAAGGCATCGCGGAGCTCGGCCAGATCGCCGGCGTCGGCATGCTGGTGGCTTTCCTCTCTTCGATCACCGTTCTGCCGGCAATGCTGAAGCTGCTCAACCCACCCGGCGAGAAGGAGCCCGTGGGCTACGCCTTCCTGGCGCCGCTCGATCACTTCCTGGAGAAGCATCGTGTGCTGGTGGTGGGGGGCACGCTGCTGCTCGCGCTCGCCGGCTTGCCGCTGCTCTATTTCATGAAGTTCGACTTCAACCCGATGAACCTGCGCAACCCGAAGGCCGAATCGATCGCGACCTTCCTCGACCTGCGCAAGGATCCCAACACCGGTGCCAATGCCATCAACGTGATGACGACGTCCGAGGAGCAGGCACGGCAGGTCGAGGCGAAGCTGGAGAAGGTGCCGGAGGTGCTGCGCGTGATGTCGCTCGACAGCTTCGTGCCGCAAGACCAGCAGCCGAAGCTGAAGCTGATCGCACAGGGCGCCAAGGTGCTGAACCCCGCGCTCAATCCCGACCAGATCGATGCCGCGCCGTCGGACAAGGAGAACGTCGATGCGCTGAAATCCTCGGTCGACAATCTGCGCCGGACCGCCGGCGATGCGAAGGGGCCGGGCGCGGTCGCCTCGCGCCGCCTTGCGGACGCGCTCGAGAAGCTCGCCAATGCCGACGAGGCCATGCGCAACAAGGCGCAGGACGTGTTCGTCACGCCGATGAAGATCGTGTTCGACCAGCTCAGGAACGCGATGCAGGCCGAGCCGGTCACCCTGAAGTCATTGCCGCCCGATCTGGTCAGCGCCTGGAAGAGCAAGGACGGCATCATCCGCGTCGAGGCGCTGCCCAAGGGCGATCCCAACGACAACGACACGCTGCGCAGATTTGCGGCGGCGGTGCTCGTTGCCGAGCCGACCGCGATCGGCGGGCCGGTCTCGATCCTGAAATCCGGCGACACCGTGGTGAAGGCGTTCATCCACGCCGGCGTCTACGCACTGCTGGTGATCGGCCTTCTGCTGTGGATCACGCTCCGCCGGTTCGTGGACGTGCTGATGACGCTGGTGCCGCTCCTGGTTGCCGGCGCGGTCACGCTCGAGATCTGCGTGCTGATCGGCCTGCCGCTCAACTTCGCCAACATCGTCGCGTTCCCGCTGCTGCTCGGCGTCGGCGTCGCCTTCAAGATCTACTATGTCGTGGCCTGGCGCTCGGGCAGAACAAACCTGCTTCAGACCAGCCTGACACGCGCGATCTTCTTCAGCGCGCTGACGACGGCGACGGCATTCGGCAGCCTGTGGCTGTCGAGCCATCCCGGCACGTCCAGCATGGGCAAGCTGCTGGCGCTCTCACTGGTGACGACGCTCGCCGCCGTGCTGCTGTTCCAGCCGGCCCTAATGGGCAAGCCCCGCAATCTCAGGGAGTAGGCAGATGTCGCCGACGGGGTCGGCGGCGCCCTTCTGACCGGGCTTGGCCGCCGTGGCGGTTTTCGGGGCCGGCGCAGGCGCTGTGGCGCCCGTCGTGCCTTGGGGCACTGTGCCTTGGGGTGGTGCAGTGCCTTGGGCTTTCGGCGCCGCGCCGGTGGGCTTCGGCGCGCCCTTGGCCATGGCGTTGGCGGGGCTCAAGGGGATCGGCGGTCCGACCCGGGTCCAGGTTTCGCCGCCGCAGAGGAAGCCCATCACGCAGCCCTTGATCTCAAGCTGGTCGGTACCGGCCGGAGTGATGGTCGCGCTGTAGAGCTGGCCGTCTTTCGCGTTGTAGACCTGTCCTTCCCACTGATCGACGCCGGGCTTCTTCTTCATGTCGATCAGGGTCGCCATGCCCAGCGTCGGCCTGTTCTGTTTCGAGACATCCGGGTTGTTCTCGTCACGGCCGCCAGGCTGCTTTTCCCAGGAAACCGCGCCCCACATGCTGCCATTGCATTGGGCGACACGGATGTTGGCGACGCCGTCGGCGACCCGCCAGTCGCCGGTGGGGTCGGCGGCGAGAGCAGGAGTCAGGCAGGCGTAACCGCCAGCCAGTATAATTCCGGTGTAAAGGGCCAAACGCATGAGTGTTCCTTGGCAGTGCAACATGGTTTAAAGCTGTGCTTGCGAAGATGGTCCGAAAAAGGGCAAAAGGCCGCACAGACCGTTTTCTGTAACGGTCCGTTTCCAGTTGACGAGACGGCCCTCAACCGAAGTATGTAGCGGATGCACAGCCCAAATCCAGACATGTCTCAACTGTTCGCGGACCGTCAGGCCCAGCGCAGTGCCCTGCATAATCGGTATCTGAACGAGCAGTTCGTTCGGGTTCTCAAGACCATCGGCTACGACGTCGGCTTCCAGAAGGGGCAGGGGCAGTACCTCTACGACCGCGACGGGGCGCGCTATCTCGACCTGTTGTCCGGCTTTGGCGTGTTTGCGATCGGGCGCAATCATCCGGTCATGCGCGACGCGCTCAAGAGCGTGCTCGATGCCGACCTGCCCAACCTCGTCCAGTTCGACGTCTCGACGCTCGCCGGCGTGCTCGCCGAGCGCCTCCTGAAATACGTTCCCTATCTCGACAAGGCGTTCTTCGCCAATTCCGGAGCGGAATGCGTCGAGGCCGCGATCAAGTTCGCACGTGGCGCCACCGGCCGTCCCGGCATCGTCTATTGCGCCCACGGCTATCACGGCCTGACCTATGGCGCGCTGTCGCTGACGGGTGACTCGAACTTCCGCACCGGTTTCGAGCCGCTGCTGCCTGGCTGCACCCCGGTCCCCTTCAACGATCTCGCCGCGCTCGAAAAGGCGCTGGCCTCGCGCGAGGTCGCGGCCTTCGTCGTCGAGCCGATCCAGGGCAAGGGCGTCAACATGCCCACCGACGAGTTCCTGCCCGGTGCGGCCGCACTCTGCAAGAAATACGGCACGCTGTTCGTAGCCGACGAGATCCAGACCGGCATGGGCCGCACCGGCCGCTTCCTCGCGGTCGAGCACTGGAACGTCGAGCCCGACATGGTGCTGCTGTCGAAGTCGCTGTCGGGCGGCCACGTGCCGGTCGGCGCGGTGCTGACGCGCAAGGGCATCTTCGACAAGATCTTCAACCAGATGGATCGTGCGGTGGTGCACGGCTCCACCTTCTCCAAGAACGATCTGGCGATGGCCGCGGGCATCGCTACGCTCGATGTCATGGAGTCCGAGAAGCTGATCGAGTCCGCCGCCAAGCGCGGCGCCGAGCTGCGCCTTGCGCTGACGCGCATGGTGCCCGGCTACGAGCTGATGAAGGAAGTGCGCGGCAAGGGCCTGATGATCGGCGTTGAGTTCGGCCCGCCGAAGTCGCTGCGCCTGCGGGCGTCCTGGAACGTGCTGGAGGCCGCCAACAAGGGCCTGTTCTGCCAGCTCATCACCGTGCCGCTGTTCAAGGATCACAAGATCCTCACCCAGGTCGCCGGCCACGGCAGCCACACCATCAAGCTGCTGCCGCCGCTCACCATCACCGAGGAAGACTGCGGCTGGATCGAGCGTGCCTTCGACGACGTCATCGCCGGCAGCCACAAGGTCCCCGGTGCGATCTGGTCGCTCGGCAAGACGCTGGTGGACAACGCGGTGAGAAGGTCGGCTTAGTTGGGCCGTCATTCAGCCGCTTGCGGCCTGTTCACGGTCTCGATGCGGTCAAGTGCCTTGCCGAGATCGCGCTTCGCGATCTGGATGTCATAATCATTCTGAAGATTGAGCCAGAGTTCGGCCGTTGTGCCGAGCGCCTTGGCCAGTCGAAGCGCGGTGTCGGCGGTGATTCCGGTCTGCTCATTCGCGATCCGCTCGATGCGCGTGCGCGGCAAGCCGCACGTCTTGGCGAGCGCGCCAGCGGACATGTTCAGTGGGACTAGAAACTCCTCCCGTAGAACCTCACCGGGGTGCATGGGCTTGAGTTTTTTGGCCATTGTCGCGTTCCCTAGTGATAGTCCACAATCTCGACCTCGACGGGCCCTTGCGGTGTCCAGATGAAGCACACTCGGAACTGATCATTGATCCTGATCGAGTGCTGTCCCTTGCGATTGCCGCTCAGGGCCTCCAGACGGTTGCCGGGCGGCGCCCTTAGATCGCCGAGCTCGCCGGCAGCGTGCAGATAACGCAGTTTCCGGCGTGCAACCTTCACGAGATCGGCTGGAAAGCCTTTGGGACTTTCTCCGTCGAAGACTGCCTCAGTCGTTTTGTCCCGAAACGTTCTGATCACCCAATCAATGTATCATTATCTGATACATTTGGCAATACCCGCGTATCGCGGAATGATACATCATCGAGCCGCTACCCCTCCACATTCACCTTCATCGCCGCCCCGAACTTGTCGACGAACTCGGCGAGCTCGTCGGCGCCGAGATCGCTGACCGCCCAGAAATTCAGGCCGCGATCGCCCCAGCGGCGGCAGTTGAAGCCCTGCATGGTCTGGGTCTTCGGCGGCCGGTGTTCGGTGCTCGAGGTCTGCGACACGAACAGGTTGATCACGTGCTGCCGGCGCCGGTAGACGACGGCGCCGATGGCGCGGGCGTCGATATAGTCGAGCCGGCCGCCGACCAGCGTAAAACCCTGCGCGGTGAGGTCGATCACGGGCGGGGCGACGTCGAGCTTGCCGTTGAACCAGGGTTTGACGGTGTGCTGGTCGGTCGAGATCACGTCGGTGAGATGGCCGGCCTGTAGCGAGCGCAGATGGGCGGAGACGACCTCCGACAGGATGCGCTGCTGGTCGTCCTGGCGCAGCACCACGGCGACGACGCCGGAGGCGGCGAGCGCGGAGACCGCCGAGCCCATCGCAAAGCCGCGCAACACGGAGCGGCGGGTCGGTTGCAGGCGCTGCGGCTGAGGCATCGAGGCCTCGATGCGGGCGCGCAGGCTCGCCGGTGCGGTGTAGCGCAAATCGGTGTCGGCGAGCACGCGCTGCATCTCGCGTTGTGCCGCAAGCTCCGCGGCGCAGGCCGGGCAGCCGGCGATATGGGCTTCGACTTCGCGCGCGTGGCCGGCATCGAGCTCGTTGTCGATCAGCGCGTGAAGCAGGATTCTTGCCTCGTCGCAGGTCATCTTGGATGCTCCTCTTCCGCCGTCCAGGCCGCGCGCAGCATGGCGCGGGCGCGGGCGAGGCGGGACATCACGGTGCCGACGGGGGCGCCGACGGCCTCGGCGATTTCACGATAGGACAGGTTGTTGATCTCGCGCAGCACGAAGGTTTCCTTGAACGGCTCGGCGAGCGTGTCGATCAGCTTGCGGATGGCGCCGGCATCGCGGCTGCGCAGCACTTCGGTTTCCGGGCTTGCCCCGGTCTCCTGCCAGATCGGCGTCTGCTCGGCGGCGCCGGGCGTATCCTCGATCGCGCTGGGCCTGTGCGCGCGACGCGCATATTCTGCGTTGCAGACGTTGCGCAGGATCGCGAACAGCCAGGGCTTCATCGCCGGCCCGCGATAGCTGTCGAAGTGCTTCAGCGCGCGCAGATAGCACTCCTGCACCGCGTCCTCGGCATCGGAGGCGTCGCGCAGCAGATAGCGCGCGAGCGTGTAGACGTCGTCGAGATAGGGCAGCGCCGCTTCGCGGAAGCGCTGCGCCTTCTGCAGATCGTCGGTGGCGGGCATCGCTCCTCGCTTTGCCTCTTGTTCTGCCTGTGGCTTCGTTCCGTCCCTGTGTGTGACGGAACGCACAGGAGCCCGGCCGGCGTGGGACCACCGGCCGGGCAAGACGTTGATGCCTTGGTTGGAGACGTTACTCAACCTTGATCATCCCCGTCATGTGCGGGTGCAACGAACAAAAATATTTGTAGTCGCCCGCATTGGTGAAGGTGAAGGAGAACTTGTCGTCGGTGTCCAGGGTCTTGGACCTGAACTTGCCGGCCGAGACGATCGTGTGCGGGATGTCGTCCCGGTTGGTCCAGGTCACGGTGGCGCCGACCTTGATCTTGAGCTCGGCCGGCTGGAAAACGAAATTGTCGATGTGCACGTCCATGTCGTCGGCCCGGGCGGTTGTTGCGGGCAGCAGGACGGCCGCGGCCAGAGCGAGACCGAGGTCGACGCCGAAGTCGCGGCGATTGAGTGTCTTCATTGTCAGCTTCCATTCAACCTTGGATTCAGCCCTGGAGCGGTGTGTCGATGATCGCGAGCCGCTGCTCGTTCTGCTTGAAGTTGATGCTGGCGACGCCGAGCATCGAGCGCAGCCTTGCGTCCTCGACCTTCATCGGTCCGGGCGAAGGAGCTGCCCCCGGCGCCGGCTGCGGGAAGGCGGTCGAGCGCGCGGTGTGGAAGGTGACGTTGCCTTCGACCTTCTGCATCACCTGGTGGATGTGGCCGTTCAGCACGGTGACCGAGCCGAAGCCCTTGACGTATTCGAGCGCGCGGCCGCCATCCTCGGTGCCCCAGCCCCATTCCGGATAGACGGTCCAGAGCGGGATGTGGGCGAACAGCACGACCGGCGTCGATTTCGACTTGCCGCGCAGGTCGTCCTCCAGCCAGGCAAGCTGCTCGGCGCCGAGATTGCCGAGGCCGCCGGCCTTGAGGTCGACGACGTTGACGAGGCCGACGAAGTGCACGCCGCCGGCATCGAAGGAGTACCAGCCGTGCCCCTTGGTGCCGCGGCCGTAGCGCTCGCGATAGAGCTTCACCTCCTCGTCGATGAAGTCATGCTCGCCGGGGACGTAGTGCACGTCGAGCTTGGTCTGCGAGATGATGCGTTCGGCATTGTCGAACTCGGCGGCCTTAGACAGATGGGTGATGTCGCCGGTGTGGATCATGAACGACGGCTTGGCCGGCATCGCGTTGATCTTGTTGATGGCTTCCTCCAGCGTGCCGAGCGCGTTGGGATTGGCCGGCTTGTCGAAGCCGACATGGCTGTCGCTGATCTGGAGGAAGGTCATGCCGGGCGCGGCCGCGGTCGCGGCTTGCGCGGAATCGATGATGCCGAGCGAGCGCGGCACGCCGCCCGTGATGGTCCAGAGCACCCCGGTGCCGGCCCAGGTCATGCATTCCAGCACCTTGCGGCGGTTGACGCCGTCATCCCCGTGATCGTGTCCGCTCATCGCAACGTCTCCACTTCGCCCGGAATTGGGCTTCGGGGAGGTGATTGGGGGAGGGCGGGGTTTATTCCTGGATGGGATGACGATTTCGTGAAGTCGGAAGGTGGCGCGACTTGGAATGCATGGCAATCTTGACCTCGGAGGTCATTTTCTATGGCTGGGCCCAAAGCTAGGCTGGCCCCATGACAGCGCACCAGCTTCCTTTCGGGATCCTCTTGAGACGTTGGCGCGAGCGGCGACGCCTCACGCAGACTGATCTGGCTCTCGCGGCCAATAGCTCAACCCGGCATTTGTCATGCCTCGAAACCGGGAAAGCGCAACCAAGCCGGGCCATCATCAACCGTCTGACAGACCTTCTCGATGTTCCGCTTCGGGATCGCAACAGATTGCTGCTCGCGGCGGGGTTTGCGCCAGCGTACGAGGAGACGTCGATCGACGGCCTCGAAGCAGCGAGGGCGGCGATGGATCGCATTCTCCAGGCACACAAGCCCTTTCCCGCCTTCGCAGTGGATCGGCGTTGGAACGTGGTGCTTTCAAATGGCGCGCTTCCCCAGCTCTATGAAGGATGTTCGGAAGCACTCCTAGAGCCACCCATCAACGCGATGCGTCTCATGCTGCATCCGGAAGGCATGGGACCGCGAATCCTGAACCTCGCGGCATGGCGCGCCTATTGCTTGAGTGTGTTGCGTCAGCAGATCGAGGCCGGGGCCGATCCCTGGCTGCAAAATCTGCTCGCAGAGGTCGCAGCGTATCCCGCCCCGTCAGACTCGACCACCAGCATGGGCTTCGAGCAGTCCGAGCGGCTAGCCACCCCGCTGCGTATCACGACGCGCCTCGGCACCATGTCCTTTCTGAATACCGTGACCGTCTTCGGCACCGCCACTGACATCACCTTGGCCGAACTCGCCCTCGAAATGCTGTTTCCGGCAGACAACCGTACGATCGAGCTTGCAAACCTGATGCAGTCGGAGCTTGTCGATCAGGCATCGCCGGTCGCTGTCGAGAGGGGACGGGCAGGCGCCAGAGAGCACGTGCTCATGCGCAGATAGCGCCGCCCGATT
The DNA here is from genome assembly GCF_000011365.1 of Bradyrhizobium diazoefficiens USDA 110. GTDB lineage: Bacteria > Pseudomonadota > Alphaproteobacteria > Rhizobiales > Xanthobacteraceae > Bradyrhizobium > Bradyrhizobium diazoefficiens. The sequence continues at coordinate 3,329,791 of NC_004463.1, forward strand.
CTCCACGAGGTCATCTGGTCTTCGGGGAGCGCTTCGGATCCGCCCTAATTGGTTCCCACACGCCGATTTTGCGCTCACTCGCCAGTATTCTCGGGAGAGCATCATGCCACGCGTGCCGGTAGGGACGGTTCAGTTGCACGTTGACGACATCATCGTGGTTGTCCCACGTCTCGTAGAGCATGAAGTGGTTTTCGGACGTCGGATCCTGGTGCAGGACCGCCTCACAATATGTCGTCTCGACCTTCATCGCGTCCAGGACTTCACAGAGGCGCTCCAGAAATTCCTCCCGCTTGCCGGGGACAACTTGAAACTCGATGGCATATGAAACGGGCATGAATCACTCCGCCTTCGTGTCGTCGGACATTGCGATGCGGGCCTGTCAGGCCGGATAGAACTGGTAGTCCTGGACTATCTTTCCAGCATCCGAGACGACAACGAATTCCAGGCCTTTGCCCAGCACGGTATCCGCGTTGGCCGGCAACATCTCCCAATAGAATGCCACCACGTTGCCTTCCCGGCGAGCGCCGGGCACTGCGCGAAAGCGATTTCCCGCATCGCGCACGAATTCGTTGTGCGATTCAATGATGCGCAGCTCGAGCGCATCATGCCCAACGACCTTGCGCGACTCGACATAGTGCTCACCTTGCGGAATCCATAATTCCGCGACTTGTCGCTTCCGCTTTTCAGAGTCCCGCTCGTTCCACACAGCCACATATCGATCGGCAAGCTCGTTCAAATTCATTTTCTGCTTCCTCGTCTTGCGTCACCCGCTGAGAGCGCAGACGCCTGTCCGCGCTGCGCCTGGCCCTCATACCTGCAGGCCGACGGGCGGTCGATGACGTGGGAAGTCAAAAACGAAATCATCCGACCTAAGGACTGGAAGTTCGACTTACTTCGCATCCTCCAAAATCATCGTCGCACCTTTCTCGGCGATCATTGCGGTCGGCGTGTTGGTATTGCCCGACGTGATCGTCGGCATGATCGAGGCATCGACGATGCGAAGGCCGCTGAGGCCGTAGAAGCGGAGGCGTTCGTCGACCACCGCCATCGGATCGTTCGCCGCGCCCATCTTCGCCGTGCCGACGGGATGGAAGATGGTGGTGCCGATATCGCCCGCGGCTTTGGCGAGCGAGGCATCGTCGTCGCCGACGGAAGGGCCGGGCAGATATTCGCTCGGGTGATATTTTGCCAGCGCCTTCTGCTGCATCAGGCGGCGGGTGGTGCGGATGGCGTCGGCGCCGACCTGGCGGTCGTCGTCGGTCGACAGGTAGTTCGGCGCGATGATCGGCTTCTCGTCCGGGCTCGCCGAGCGCAGCCGCACGGTGCCGCGCGAGGTTGGCTGCAAGTTGCAGGCGCTCACGGTGATGGCGGGGAAGCGGTGCAGGGGATCGCCGAACTTGTCGAGCGACAGCGGCTGTACGTGGAACTGGATGTTGGCGCGTGCGCGCGTCGCATCGGAACGCGTGAAGATGCCGAGTTGCGACGGCGCCATCGTCAGCGGTCCGCGGCGGCGGAAGGCGTAGTCGAGCCCCATCAGGCCGCGGCGGAACAGGTTGTAATAGGTCTCGTTCAGCGTGCGCACACCCTCGACCTTGTAGATCGCGCGCTGCTGGAGATGGTCCTGCAGATTGCGGCCGATACCGGGCTTGTCCATCATCACGTCGATGCCGAGCGGCGACAGCCAGTCGGCAGGCCCGATGCCGGAGCGATGCAGCACCTGCACCGAGCCGATCGCGCCGGCCGACAGGATCACCTCGCGCTTCGCGCGCGCTTCGATGATCTCGCCGTTCTGGACGAAACGCACGCCGACGGCGCGGCCCTGCTCGATGATGAGACGGTCGACCAGCACGTGCTTCTCGAGCCGCAGGTTGGGGCGGTTCAGCGCGGGCTTGAGGAAGCCGCGCGCCGAGGACCAGCGCCGGCCGCGCTTCTGGTTGACGTGGAAATAACTGGTGCCTTCGTTGTCGCCGGTGTTGAAATCCGGGATGCGCTTGATGCCCATTTCTTCTGCGGCATCGCCGACGGCATCGAGAACCTCCCACGACAGCCGCGGCGCCTCGATGCGCCAGCCCCCGCCGACGCCGTGATGCTCGCTCGCGCCCAGGAAGTGATCCTCGATCCGCTTGAACAGCGGCAGCACGTCGTCATAGCCCCAGCCGGTCATGCCGAGCTGGCGCCAATGGTCGTAATCGGCGGCCTGTCCGCGCATCGAGATCATGGCGTTGATCGCCGAGCAGCCGCCGATCACCTTGCCGCGGGGATAGGCCAGCGCGCGGCCGTTCAGGCCCGGCTCGGCCTCGGTCTTGAACATCCAGTCCGAGCGCGGATTGCCGATCGCGAAGAGGTAGCCGACCGGAATGTGGAACCAGATCCAGTTGTCGTCGCCGCCGGCTTCGAGAATGAGGACGCGATTTTTCGGATCGGCCGATAGGCGGTTGGCGAGAATGCATCCTGCCGTGCCTGCCCCGACGACAATGTAGTCAAACTCACCTTCGAGCCGCCTTGGCATTCTGCTTCCACCCGGATGGTCACTTGATGTTCCGTCCTAATAGGCAGACGCAGCGGTTCGGGACAAGTCCGGCCATGACGAGAGGGCAGGGCTCCCCCCGATCCGCGGCGGTTAGGTGGACTGCGGCTTGCATGGTAGACAGTCCTGTATTCCCAACAAAGCTTGAGACCATCCATGCCCATCGTGAACCGCGTCGCCGACCTTCAACCCGATATTCAGGCCTGGCGCCGGGACATCCACCAGCATCCCGAATTGCTGTATGACGTTCACCGCACCGCAGCATTCGTCGCGGACCGTTTGCGTGAATTCGGCTGCGATGAGGTCGTGACCGGCCTCGGCCAGACCGGCGTGGTCGGCGTGATCAAGGGCAACAAGCCAGCCGGCGAAGGGCTCAAGACCATCGGCCTGCGCGCCGACATGGACGCGCTGCCGGTCGAGGAGCAGACCAACCTGCCTTACGCCTCGAAGAATCCGGGCAAGATGCACGCCTGCGGCCATGACGGCCACACCGCGATGCTGCTTGGGGCGGCCCGCTACCTCGCCGAGACCCGCAATTTTGCCGGCGATGCTGTCGTGATCTTCCAGCCGGCCGAGGAGGGCGGTGCCGGCGGCGCGGCCATGGTCAAGGACGGGCTGATGGAGCGCTTCGGCATCGAGCAGGTCTACGGCATGCATAACGGCCCGGGCATCCCGATCGGCTCGTTCGCGATCCGGCCGGGCCCGATCATGGCGGCGACCGACGAGGTCGATATCATGATCGAGGGCCTCGGCGGCCATGCCGCGCGTCCGCACAAATGCATCGATTCCGTGCTGGTCGGCGCGCAGGTGATCACCGCGTTGCAGTCGATCGTGGCGCGCAGCGTCGATCCGCTGGAATCGGCGGTGATCTCGATCTGCGAATTCCACGCCGGCAACGCCCGCAACGTCATTCCGCAGACCGCGACGCTGAGGGGCACCATCCGCACGCTGTCGCCGGACGTGCGCAAGCTGGTCGAGAAGCGCGTGCACGAAGTGGTGGCGGGCGTGGCGCAGATCACCGGCGCGAAGATCGACCTGCACTACAAGCGCAACTATCCCGTCGTGAACAACCACGCCGCGGAGACCGAGGTGGCGCGGCGTATCGCAAGGCAGGTCGCGGGCGAAGCCAATGTGCACGAGATGCCGCCGCTGATGGGCGGTGAGGATTTTGCCTATATGCTGGAAGCGCGCCCCGGCGCCTTCATCTTCTGCGGCAACGGCGACAGCGCCGGCCTGCATCACCCCGCCTATAATTTCAACGACGAGGCGATCGTGTTCGGCACGTCCTACTGGGTCAAGCTGGTCGAGGAGTCGCTCGCAGCGTCGTAGGCGCGGCGTCCTTCACCTCGCCCCGCTTGCGGGGCGAGGTCGGATTTTTCGCGAAGCGTAAAATCCGGGTGAGGGGGACTCTCCGCGAGTCCGTCTCTCACCGTGATCGCGGAGGCAGCCCCTCACCCCAACCCTCTCCCCGTAAGAACGGGGAGAGGGAGAGGAGAGGTCTTCAGAAGATTCGCGAGAAGATCACGTAGAGCGTGGCCGACAGCATGATCGCGCAGGGCAGCGTCAGCACCCAGGCCATCAGCAGGTTGCGGATGGTCGCCATCTGCAGGCCCGAGCCGTTCGCGGCCATGGTGCCGGCGACGCCGGACGACAGCACGTGGGTGGTCGAGACCGGCAGGCCGAACACGTCGGCGGCACCGATCGTGGCGGCGGCGACGAGCTCGGCGGAGGCGCCCTGTGCGTAGGTGAGATGGGTCTTGCCGATCTTCTCACCGACCGTGACGACGATGCGCTTCCAGCCGATCATGGTGCCGAGGCCGAGCGCGATGGCGACCGCGATCTTCACCCAGTTCGGGATGAACTTCGTGGCGGCGTCGAGCGAGCCCTTGTAGGCGTTCAGGGTCGCGACCTCGTCCTTGTTGAGATCGTTCTCCTTGTCCTTCATCAGGAAGCGGATCGCTTCCGAGGTCAGGTACATGTCGTTGCGGGTGTTGCCGACGGCTTCCGCCGGCACCTTGTTCAGCGTGCCGTATTTGGCGACCTGGTCGCCGACATCCTTCACCAGCACGGCGAGCGAGGGATAGGTGCCCTCGTTGATCTGATGCAGTGCGATGTACTGCGTCACCGCCGGACGGGGATCGCCGATGATGCTGTGCCCGGCGCCCTTGGCCGAGATCACCCTGGCGGCGGCCTCCGAGGTCTTCTGGAACTGGGCGACCTGGGATTCCGGCAGAGCGCGGTTGAGCGCGTAAGCGGTTGGAACGGTGCCGATCAGGATCAGCATGATCAGGCCCATGCCCTTCTGGCCGTCGTTCGAGCCGTGCGCGAAGCTGACGCCGGTGCAGGTCAGGATCAGGAGGCCGCGGATCCAGAGCGGCGGCGCCTTGTTGCCTTCGGGCGCGGCGTACAGAGCCGGGTTGCGCACGATGAACTTGAGCACCAGCAGCAGCACGGCGGCGCAGGCGAAGCCGACCAGCGGCGACAGCAGCAGCGCGTAGCCGATCTCGGTAGCCTTGCTCCAGTCCACGCCCGAGGTGCCGTCGCGGCCGCGCATCACGGCGTTGGCGATGCCGACGCCGATGATGGAGCCGATCAGCGTGTGCGAGGAGGAGGCGGGCAGGCCGAAATACCAGGTGCCGAGATTCCACAGGATCGCGGCGATCAGCAGAGCGAACACCATTGCGAAGCCGGCGCTGGAGCCGACCTGGAGGATCAGCTCGACCGGCAGCAGCGAGACGATGCCGAAGGCGACCGCGCCGGAGGACAGCAGCACGCCGAGGAAGTTGAAGAAGCCCGACCACATCACGGCGACTTCAGCCGGGAGCGAATGGGTGTAGATCACGGTCGCCACCGCATTGGCGGTGTCGTGGAAGCCGTTGACGAACTCGAAGCCGAGCGCGATCAGCAGCGCAACGAACAAGAGGATGTAGGGCAGGAAGGTCGTGACCCGCGTGCCGGTCGCGTTGACGTCGGCATAGATGCTGTAGGCGACGAACAGCAGACCCGCGGCGAGGATGCCGAAGAACAGGATCATCGTCAGCGGATTGAAGCCCTTGTCGAGATTGGGCCGTGAGGCCGGCTGGATCGGCGCGGGATCGGCTACCGCGCGGTCGAATGCTACATCGGTCATGTCTGGACGCCCCTTAACTTTCAGGTAAGGGTATTGTCCGCGATGGATTTGAAGGCTGGATGACAAGCGGTGGTTGAAAGGCGTTTTCCCGCCCGTATTTAGGCGGCGCGCGCGGATTTCCTCTGCAGGCTGGCGGCGATCTTCAGGTCTTCGACAAAGCGCTGATATTCCAGCACTTTGGCTTCCGGGTCGGGCAGTCGCAGCAGATAGGACGGGTGCACCGTCACCAGCGCCTTGCGGCCGTCGGGAAGGTCGATGAGCCGGCCGCGGGTCTTGCCGATTGGGGTGATCTTGCCGAATACGCTTTGCGCGGCGGTGGCGCCCATCGCGACGATGAGCTCGGGCTGGATTGCCGCAACTTCCCGCTCATACCATGGCCGGCACGCTTTGATTTCCGGTGTTGCCGGCTTCTGGTGCAGGCGGATCTTTCCGCGCGGCACGAATTTGAAGTGCTTCACCGCATTGGTGACATAGACCTTCTTGCGGTCGACGCCGGCTTCCTCCAGCGCGCGGTCGAGCATCTGCCCGGCCGGTCCGACGAAGGGATGGCCGGCGAGGTCTTCCTTGTCGCCGGGCTGCTCGCCGACCAGCATGATGGTGGCGTCTTTCGGGCCTTCGCCGAACACGGTTTGCGTCGCGTCCTTGTAGAGCGGGCAGGCACGGCAATGCGCGGCCTCCTCGCGGAGCGCTTCGAGATCGTTGGCGGCGGCTTTGTGTCCCATGATGGCTTCCGGACGTGGGGAGATCCGTCCGCCGGTCCAGCGTTCGGCATCGGCGAGCAGGGGTCCAAGTATCGATCCAAGTACCGATGCGTCCTGGAGGTTCCTCCGGCGCTTCACCGGCGCGTCGGTCGTCGTCAGCCGGCCGGGCTGGAAATGGCGCCGCCAGGTTTCCTCCAGGCGGCCTGGTGCCGGCCACTCCGTCCGGCTGATTCCGGGCGTGAAGGAGATCGCGTGACCGTTCCAATGGGCACAAACGTCAGGCGTGAGGATCGACCAGGGCATGTCGGCAAAACGACGCGCAAAGAACGGCGCGGCGAATGCGACGATGTGATGCTCCGGCTCGAACCAGGCGGCGTAATGCGCCTTCTGCTCGCGCCCGATCTCGCGGAAGCGGACGAGATCGCGCATCCGCTGTGCATCGCGCTGCACGCTGCCAGCCATCGCGGTTGCCTGCGCCACGTCGGGATCGCTCATCGTTACGAGCAGGTCGTGATCGGCCTTCAACCGCCAGAGCAGGCGATAGAGCAGCGCAAAACGCTCGCCCTCGCGATGCAGGATCGCGATGCGGGCAAGCTCGATGAAATTGGCCGGCACGGTGAACGTGCTCTCGGTCTCGATCGGCGGAAGGCTCGGCGTTTCGGACAGGCCGGGCGGCATCTGGTCTTTCGTCTGGCCTTGCACGTGCCACACCACGTCCGCCGGGGCGACGTGATGCAGCGCGAATGCGCGTGCGGCTTTACGCCAGCCGTCGAAATCGGTCTCGCTGTCCAGGGTGACGAGGTACATGGCACTCGAATCCTCTTGATTCCGCTCATGAATCCATGGGCGCGCCAATTCGATTGACTCCAGGGGCGCCGTTAGCTTTATATTAGAACATATCATGAACAAATGAGCCAGCCGCTGGTTCTCTTTTTGAGAGCCACCGGCAATCACCTCTGAAGGAGCGGCGTATATGAGCGGCGCACGCACAAGCGCGCTTGCGACCTTGCGCAGCCAGATCGAGCGCATCGAGACGGCGGAGGTCGTGCATCAGCATGATCGCGTCGCGCTTGGCCACGGCGAGGTCGACAGCGCGCTGAAGGGCGGGCTCGCGCGCGCGGCGATCCACGAGGTGTTTTGCGAGGGGCGCCAGGGCGCCGCCGCGACCGGGTTTGTCATGGGCGTTGCGGGACGCGTGACCGCGCGCCGGCCGCTGTTGTGGGTGCGGCAGGATTTTTCGGAACTGGAAGCCGGCGCGCTGTCGATGAGCGGGCTCGCCGAGCTCGGCCTCGACCCGCGCCGCGTGGTGATGGTGCGCGCGGCCGATGTCGAGAGTGCGCTGCGCACTTCGGCCGATGCACTGGCCTGCGATGCGCTCGGCGCGGTCGTGCTCGAGCTCTGGGGCGAGACGCGGCAATTCGATCTCGTGGCGAGCCGCAAGCTGACGCTGGCCGCGCAAGGCTCCGGCGTCACCGGCCTGCTGTTGCGGATGGCCGCGCAGCCGCTGCCCTCGACTGCCGAGACCAGATGGATGCTGCGCGCGGCGCATTCGCCGCCGGGCACGATGTGGAATGCCTGGGGCGCGCCGCGCTTCGATGCCGAGCTGTTGCGCAATCGTCATGGCCCGTGCGGCCGGTGGATCATGGAATGGAAATGTGATGAGTGCCAGTTCAGTGAACCGTCGACGTATTCTCAGCTTGTGGCTGCCGCGCCTGCCCATCGACCGGATCCAGCGGTTCTTCAACGGCGGGCTGGGTAAGACCAAAGCGTTTTCGAGCGAAGTGGGTACCGGTTCGCGTGAAGAAAACGCGTCAAAACAAAAAGACGAGCCTAGCATCGTCGTCATCAAAGAGACCAATGCGCTGGTGATCCATGCGCTTGACGATGCGGCGTCGCGGCTGGGCCTGCATATCGGCCAGCCCCTGGCCAATGCGCGGGCGATGTGCCCGGACTTGCGGGTGTTCGATGCCGATGTCGTCGCCGATGCGAAGACGCTGAGCGACATCGCCGACTGGTGCGACCGTTTCACGCCGCTGGTGGCGCTCGATCCGCCGCACGGGCTGTTCCTTGATATCACCGGCTGCGCGCATCTGTTCGGCGGCGAAGCCGCGCTGTTGCAGACGCTCATTCGCGCGCTCGGCCGACAAGGCTTTGCCGTCAGCGCGGCGATTGCCGGCACCTCGGTCTGCGCGCGGACGCTGACGCGCCAGGTCACAGGCACCATCGTCGCCGATGGCGGGGAGGCGGAGGCGATCAGCCGGCTGCCGGTGTCCGCGCTCGGCGCGGGCGAGGCCATCACCACCGGCCTGCGCCGTGCCGGCCTGAAGACCATCGGCGATGTCGCATCGCGCGGCGCCCACGAGATCACGGCGCGGTTCGGCGCGCGGTTCTCTACGCTGCTCGCGCATGCGCTGGGGCAGGGCGATGCGCCGATCAATCCGCGAAAGCCGCTGCCTGACTACATCGTAGAGAAGCGCTTTGCCGAGCCGATCGCGACCGACACGATGATCGCGATGACGCTGTCGCGGCTCGCCGACACGTTGATCGCGTCCATGGAGAAGCAGGGCAAGGGCGCGCGGCGGCTGGAAGCCGCCTTCTTCCGCACCGACGGCGTGGTGCGGGCGATCATGGTCGAGACCGGACGGCCGGTGACGCGAAGCGCCGTCATCGACCGCCTGTTCCGCGAGCGGCTCGATGCGCTCGCCGATCCCCTCGATCCCGGCTTCGGCTTCGACATGGTGCGGCTGTCGGCGAGCCGCACCGAGATCGTGGTGCAGGAGCAGCGCGATCTCGACGCCCATGTCCACGACAATGACGAGCTCGCCGCGCTGATCGACCGCATCGCGGCGCGGATCGGCGGAAAGCGCGTCGTCGTGCACCTGCCGCAGGACACGCATGTCCCTGAATGTGCGGTGCTGGCCGCGCCGGCGCAGCATCACCTTGCCGCCGCCATGCAGGCCGAATGGCCGGCGCGCGCCGAGGGCGAGCCGCCGCTGCGCCCCCTGCGGCTGTTCGACAAGCCGGAGCCGGTCACAGTGCCGTTCGCGACCGTGCCGGATGGTCCGCCGCATCAATTCACCTGGCGGCGCGCGAAACACGCGGTGGTGCGGGTGGAAGGGCCCGAGCGCATCGCGATGGAATGGTGGCGTCAGGACGGCAAGCAGTTGACGCGGGATTATTTCCGCATCGAGGATGCCGAAGGCCTGCGCTTCTGGATTTTTCGCGACGGTCTTTACGAGGGAGAGGTGTTCGACGCCGACGGCAAGCCCGCTCCTCCCAACTGGTATGTGCACGGTCTCTTCGCATGAACACGCCTGCTTATGCCGAGATCGGCATCACCACCAATTTCTCCTTCCTGCGGGGCGGTTCGGATCCGCGGGCCTATGTGCACCAGGCGAGCATCCTCGGCATCTCCGCGATCGGCATCGCCGATCACAACACGCTGGCCGGCGTGGTGCGGGCCTACAAGGAGCTCGACAATGACAAGGTGCTGCACAAGCCGAAGCTGCTGATCGGCGCGCGCATCGTCTTCATCGACGGCACGCCCGACATTCTTGTCTATCCGCGCGACCGTGCGGCCTATGGCCGGCTCTGCCAGCTCCTGACCCGGGGCAAGCGTGGCGACGACGTCACGCGGATCGAGAAGGGCGAATGCCGTCTCACCTTCTCCGATCTCCTCGCGTTTTCGGAAGGCCAGCTCCTGGTCTTGACCCTGCCGCATCGCTTCGAGCCGGCGCAGGCGCTGGATGTCCTTGCAAAGCTCAAAGCGACCCGCGCCGAGGGCGTGTGGCTGGCGGCGAGCCTGGTCCATCGCGGCGATGACCGACGCCGCCTGGCGCGGCTCGACGATCTCGCGACGACGGCAAAGGTGCAGTTGCTCGCGACCAACGAGGTGCTCTATCACGATCCTGCGCGCCGTCCCCTCCAGGACGTGCTCACCTGCATCCGGGAAAAGACCACGATCGAGGCGGTCGGACGAAAGCTCGAGGCCAATGCCGAGCGCTTTCTCAAAACTCCGCGCGAAATGTCGCGGCTGTTCCGTGACTTCCCCGACGCGATCGCGGAGACCATGCGCTTTGCGAACAAGATCGACTTCTCGCTCGACCAGCTTAGATATCAATATCCGGACGAGCCGGTGCCGCCGGGCAAGACCGCGCAAGGGCATCTGGAGGACCTGACCTGGGCGGGCGTCGATAAATATTTCGCCGGCAAGATCGATGACAAGCTGCGTGCTACGCTCAAGAAAGAGCTCGCGCTGATCGCCGAGCTGAAATACGCGCACTATTTCCTCACCGTGCACGACATCGTCCATTATGCGCGCAGCCAGAACATCCTGTGCCAGGGGCGGGGATCGGCGGCGAATTCAGCGGTGTGCTACGTGCTCGGCATCACCTCGGTCGACCCGACCAAGGTCGATCTCTTGTTCGAGCGCTTCATCTCCAAGGAGCGGCTGGAGCCGCCCGACATCGACGTCGATTTCGAGCATTCGCGGCGCGAGGAGGTGATGCAATATGTCTATCGCCGCTATGGCCGTCACCGCGCCGCGATCATCGCCACGATCATCCATTATCGTCCGCGTAGCGCCATCCGCGACGTCGGCAAGGCGCTGGGCCTGACCGAGGACGTCACCGCCGCGCTCGCCGACACCGTCTGGGGAAGCTGGGGCAGTGGCCTCAACGACATGCAGGTGAAGCAGGCCGGGCTTGATCCGCAAAACCCCATGATCAACCTCGCGGTCGAGCTTGCGACCGAGCTGATCGAATTCCCGCGCCATCTCTCCCAGCATGTCGGCGGCTATGTGCTCACCCAGGACCGGCTCGACACCTATGTGCCGATCGGCAACGCCGCGATGGACGACCGCACCTTCATCGAATGGGACAAGGACGACGTCGACGCGCTCAACATGATGAAGGTCGACGTGCTTGCGCTGGGCATGCTGACCTGCATCCGCAAATGTTTTGACTTGATCGACCAGCACAAGGGCGAGCGCTGGGTTCTGGCGAGCGTTCCGCAGGACGATCCCAAGGTCTACGACATGCTGTGTGACGGGGAGTCGCTCGGCGTGTTCCAGGTCGAGAGCCGCGCCCAGATGAACATGCTGCCGCGCCTGAAGCCGCGGACCTTCTACGACCTCGTCATCGAGGTCGCGATCGTGCGGCCGGGGCCGATCCAGGGCGACATGGTGCATCCGTATTTGCGACGACGGAACGGCCAGGAGAAGGTGAACTATCCCTCGCCATCGCCCGAGCATGGTCCCGCGGACGAGCTCTACAAGGTGCTGCACAAGACGAAGGGCGTGCCGCTGTTCCAGGAGCAGGCAATGCGCATCGCGATCGAGGCGGCCAAATTCACCTCCGAGGAGGCCAACGGCCTACGCCGCTCGATGGCGACTTTCCGCAATGTCGGCACCATCGGCAAATACGAAGACAAGCTGATCGGCAACATGGTCGCGCGCGGCTACGATCCCAACTTCGCCAGAAGCTGCTTCGACCAGATCAAGGGTTTTGGTTCCTACGGTTTTCCGGAGAGCCACGCCGCGAGTTTTGCTCAGCTCGTCTACATTTCGTCATGGCTGAAATATCATCATCCCGATGCGTTCTGCTGCGGCCTCTTGAACTCGCAGCCGATGGGCTTTTACGCGCCGGCGCAGATCGTCGGCGATGCCCGCAAGAACGGCGTCGAGGTGCGCGACATCGACGTGTCCTACAGCTTTGCGCAGAACACGCTGGAGCAGGGGAGCGGCAAATACTGCGCGGTGCGCCTCGGCTTCCGCCAGATCGACGGTTTTCATTGGCTGGACGAGGATGAGGAACATCTGAAACGTTCCCTGCTGTCATTCCGGGGCGCGCCACTTGGCGCGAACCCGGAATCCATCGGGCCGCATATGCCTGGCGGAATGGATTCCGGGCTCGACGCTGGCGCGTCGCCCCGGAATGACAAGAAGGAAGACTGGGCCAACCGCATCGTCGCCGCCCGCAACCGCCGTCCCTTCACCTCGCTCGAAGATTTCGCCCGCGACACCGGCCTGCCCAAGCGCGCGCTGATCCTGCTCGCCGATGCCGACGCCTTCCGTTCGCTCGGGCTCGATCGCCGCGAGGCGCTGTGGCAGGTGCGGCGGCTGCCAGATGACGTGCCGTTGCCGCTGTTCGAGGCCGCCACCGCCCGTGAGCAGCCCGACGAGCATGCAAAGCCATTGCCCTTGATGCCGCGCCCCGAGCAGGTGGTCGCGGACTACCAGACCATCCGGCTATCGCTGAAGGGCCACCCGATGGAATTCCTGCGCGAGATGTTATCGCGCGAGCGCGTCGTCGCCTGCAAGGACGTCAATCATCAGAACGAGCGGCGGCGTGTCCGCTGCGCCGGCGTGGTGCTGGTCCGGCAGCGGCCGGGCAGCGCCAGCGGCGTCGTGTTCATGACGCTGGAGGACGAAACCGGCATCGCCAATGTCGTGGTGTGGCCCAAGATCATGGAGCAGTACCGCAAGGAGGTGATGGGCGCGCGCCTCATCCTGGTCGAAGGCTATATCCAGAGCAGCCCCGAGAAGGTGACGCATCTCATCGCCCAGCGCATGGTCGACCGCTCGCACGATCTGATCGGCCTTGCCAATGACTCGCTGACCCGCAAGCATCCGGTGCCATCAGGCGACGCGCTGATCGAGCCGCTCAACGACGACCGCCGCGACCACGCGGATGCTCCGGCACAGAAAATCCGCCACCCTCGCAACGTCCGCATCCTGCCGCCGTCGCGGGATTTTCATTGAGGTTGTCGCGCGGGATGCTGCCACGCCGTCATTGCGAGCGTAGCGAAGCAATCCAGACTGTTGCCGCGGAAAGATTCTGGATTGCTTGCGCTCGCAATGACGAGTTTGTTGAAGCGATCGCGCCTCACTCTCAGTCGTCATACCCCGCAAAGGCGGGGTATCCAGTACGCCGCGGCCTCTCGGTTCTAGCCGCACTGTCTCTGGAATACTGGACCGCCCGCCTTCGCAGGCGATGACAGCGTGCCCCTCAAAAATTCACCCGGTTCGAGATCGCCCCGTCCACGACCAGATTCGATCCCGTGGTGAACCCCGACACCGGGCTGGCCAGAAACACCGCCGCGCTTGCGATCTCCTGCGGCGTCGCCATGCGGCCGGTAGGGTTGCGCTTCATCGCATCCTTGTAGCGCTCGGGCATGTTCTGCTCGATCGTGTTCCAGACGCCGCCCTTGAAATAGACGGTGCCGGGCGAGACCACGTTGACGCGGATCTTCTTCTTCGCATATTGCCGCGCCAGCCCCTTGGCCATGTGGATCAGCGCCGCCTTGATCGGGCCGTAGGAGCTCGCGAGATCGGCCTGTGCCGCCGAGATCGAGGCGATGATGACGAAGGCTGCGTCGCCGCTTGTCTCGCCGCTCGCCTCGAGGAACGGTCGCGCGGCATCGAACGCATGCACGGCGCCGAGCACGTCGAGCCGGAAGTTCTGCTCCCAGGACGCTGCATCCTGACCTTGCGCCATCGCGCCGGCATTGGAGAACAGCATGTCGATGCCGCCGAGCTCCTTTGCAGCGCCCTCGACCCAGGACTTCAACGCCGCGCCGTCGGTGACGTCGACCGGGCTGCCGGTGGCGCGGATGCCGCTCGTCTTCAGCTCAGTGACGGTGGCGGCAACCTGATCCGCATTGCGCGCGCACACCGCGACATTGGCGCCTTCGCCGGCCAGCGTCGCCGCAATCGCCCGCCCGATGCCGCGCGTGCCGCCGAGCACGATGGCGTTCTTTCCCTTGAGACCGAGATCCATTGTTTTGTCTTCCTTGTTGTTGGTCGCGCGCCGTCGTCGCGAACGAAGCGCAGTGCCTCCTCCAATGTCGTCCTGGCGAAAGCCAGGACCCATTACCACGAACTTGCGCTGCTGTGCGATGTTGTGGCCAAGACGTGCTGTAACAACATTCGACCGGGGTAATGGGTCCTGGCTTTCGCCAGGACGACACCGAGCGTGTGGTTAGTTGCTTCGCCTGCGGCGACGACCTCACTCCGGTGCCGCCCCCACCGGCGGGCCGCCGGGCGGGCGGTGCAAGTAAGTCAGCGAGACGTAGGCGCCGGCCCAGGAGCCGAGCGCCGCGAAAGCGACATAGAAGGCGTTTTCGGTGTAGCTGATCACCGCGTAGGAGGAGAGCAGGTACCAGACCGCGCTCCAGTTCGCCGCTGGCACGCGCTTGCGCGCGATCACGGCGGAGGTGAACATGACATAGACCGCGTCGGTGGCCGCCGTTGCGATGAACACGGCGCCGGCGGTAACGGGATCGATGGCGGCCATTGCATTCCTTTCTGCGATCATGACATGGTCGCGAAAAGTACAGCATGATCCGGAAAAGTGCGCAGCGGTTTTCCGGAAGGATCGTACGCAAAACAACAACCCGAAAGGGAGAGAAGCGGCCATGCAAAGCCCTGCCGATATTCTCGAGGGCATCTGGACCTCCGCCGGCGGCGATAAGGCCGCGCTTGCACGCGTGCGACTGACCGGCGAAGAGCCGCAGATCCCGTCCTCGTTTCGTGTCGCTGTCGCCGGCCAAACCACAATCGCTGCCGCGGGCCTTGCTGCCGCCGAAATCACGCGATTGCGCAGCGGCGAGGTGCAGGACGTCCATGTCGACATGCGCCATGCCGTGGCCGAATGCCGTTCCGAGCGCTATTTGCGGCTCGACGACAAGCCGCCGCCACCGGCCAGGGACGCCATCGCCGGCGTCTACAGCACAGGCGATGGCCGCTTCGTCCGCTGCCACACCAACTTTCCACATCACCGCGACGCGGTCTGCAAGGTGCTGGCTTGCGAGGCGGAGCGCGAGAAGGTGCAGGCCGCGTTGATGCGGTGGAAGGGCGAGGATTTCGAAACCGCGGCCTACGCCGCCGGCGGCGTGGTTGCCCTGATGCGCACCCACGACGAATGGTCGGCGCTGCCGCAAGCGCATGCGCTCGCCGAACTGCCGCTGATCTCGATCGAGAAGATCGGCGAGGCCCCGCCGAAGCCGTGGCCTGAAGGCGATCGCCCGCTCGCCGGCCTCCGCGTGCTCGATCTCTCCCGCGTCATCGCGGGCCCCGTCGCCGGCCGCACGCTCGCCGCGCACGGTGCGGATGTGCTCCTGGTCTCGGGGCCTGAGTTGCCCGCCATTCCCTGGCTCACCATCGACACCGGCCGCGGCAAGCTCACCACCTTCATCGAGCTGAAGAGCGAGGCGGGCAGGGCGCAGATGCGTGCGCTGTTGAAGGATGTCGACATCTTCTCGCAAGGCTATCGCCCGCACGCGCTCGCAGGTCTGGGTTTCTCGCCCGAGGAGGCAGCGGAGATCAATCCCGGCATCGTCTACGTGACTTTGTCAGCCTACGGTCATGCCGGACCCTGGGCCGAGCGGCGCGGCTTCGACTCTCTGGTGCAAACCACCACCGGCTTCAACCATGCCGAGGGGAAGGCCGCCGGCATCGACGGTCCCAAGGAATTGCCGGCACAGATACTCGATCACGCCACCGGCTATCTCATGGCGTTCGGCGCGATGATGGCCAGGGCGCGCCAGGCCCGCGAAGGCGGCAGCTGGCACGTGCGCGTGTCGCTGGCGCAGACCGGCCGCTGGTTGTGGAATCTCGGCAGGCTCGACGGCGGACTGGACACCCCGGATCTTACGGGCGAGGCTGTACATGCAGCGTTCATCGAGAGCATGCCATCTGGCTTCGGCACGTTGAAAGCGGTGCGCCATTCGGCGCTGCTGTCGAGAACGCCGGCGCAATGGAGCCGTCCGGCGATGCCGCTCGGCAGTCATCCGGCACAGTGGCCGGCGAGAAGCTGACACTGAGCTTACTTGGCTTACTTGGAGCTGACGCGTCGCAAAATTTTAACGCAAACGGAAAGGTGCCGGGCGTTTTTTAGGTTGTTTGAAATCTGAATTCGGCACTATTAGCGCGACCGATGAGGCAATTGTTTGCCGAGATCGTCGCAGACATGACCGGGCCCCATGGTAGTTGAAAATACCAAGCGATTGCAGGTGCTTACAAAACAGCGGGTGATCTCATCCGTAGTTTTACTGGCACTCGCCGGCGCCGGTGCCTACGGCTTCCTCTATGCGGGGGCCAAGGAAAAAAGTCATTCCGAGGTCTCCAGCCAGTCGCGCAGGAATGCGCAGAATTTCACGCCGACCCCGTCCGAATGGGCGACCCTGACGATCGAGCCGGTCAAGGCCAAGACCTTCCGGGCCGAATATGTCACCGAGGGCAAGGTCGCGGTCGACGAGGACCGCTCGACGCCGGTGTTCTCGCCCTATGCGGGCCGGGTCACCAAGCTGCTCGCCAAGCCCGGCGAGATGCTGAAGCAAGGTCAACCGCTGTTCACGATCGAGGCCGCCGACACCGTGCAGGCCCAGAACGATTTCATTGCGGCGATGACCTCGCAGAACAAGGCGAAGTCGGCGATCGATCTTGCCGACATCCAGTTCAAGCGGGCCAAGGATCTCTATGAGGGCCACGCGATTCCGCTGAAGGACTATCAGCAGGCGGAAGCCACCCAGGTCCAGGCGCAGAACGACATGCGCTCCTCGGCGACGGCGCTGGAAGCCGCACGCAACAAGCTGCGGATTCTCGGCTTCACCGACGAAACCATCAAGGCGTTCCAGGACAAGGGCGTCATCGATCGGGAGATCACGATCTACTCGCCGATCTCCGGCACGGTCGTGCAGCGCAAGATCGGCCCGGGCCAGTACGTCAATTCCGGCGCCAGCGATCCGGTCTTCGTGATCGGCGACCTTTCCACGGTCTGGCTCACCGCCTTCGTGCGCGAGAGCGATGCGGCCGCGGTGTGCATCGGGCAGGACATCACCGTCAACGTGATAGCGCTGCCGGGCCGGCCGCTGACCGCCAAGATCAACTACGTCGCCGCCGCGATCGATCCCAGCACCCGCCGTCTGCTGGTTCGCGCCACCATCGACAACAAGGACGGCGCGCTCAAGCCGGAAATGTTCGCCAACGTCACGATCTATTCGGCCGGCGACCGCGCGGCACCTGCGGTGCCGAAACAGGCGTTGATCTATGAGGCCGACAAGGTTCGCATCTGGGTGGCGCGCGAAGACAAGTCGGTCGAGCTGCGCCAGATCAAGATCGGCCTGATCAACGGCAACCTCGTCGAAGTCACGAGCAACCTGCAACCCGGCGAGCAGATCGTCACCAAGGGCAGCCTGTTCATCGACCGCGCGGCGTCCGGCAGCTGATCGACGACCCAAAAACTGAAAACAAACTGAAGACCTGAATGGATCGTCTCGTCGCCCTTGCCGTCAACCGGCGCTACCTGATGGTCGGCATGTTCGTTGCCGTGCTGATCGGCGGCTTGATCGCGTTCAACCAGCTCAATATCGAGGCCTATCCCGACCCGACCCCGCCGATGGTCGACATCGTGACGCAGAGCCCGGGCCTGTCGGCCGAGGAAATCGAGCGTTACATCACGATCCCGATCGAGACCCAGGTCGCGGGTCTGAAGAACCTCACGACCATCCGCACCATCTCGCTCTACGGCCTCTCCGACATCAAGCTCCAGTTCTCCTTCGCCTACACCTACGACGAGGCGTTGCAGCAGGTCTTGAACCGCCTGGCGCAGCTCGCGCCGCTGCCGGGCAATGTGCAGCCGCAGATCTCGCCGCTCAGCCCGATCGGCGAGATCTTCCGCTACCGCCTGGTCGGCCCGCCGAACTACAGCGTGCTCGACCTCAAGACCATCCAGGACTGGATCCTGCAGCGCCGCTTCCGCGCCGTGCCGGGCGTCATCGACGTCACCGGGTGGGGCGGCAAGAGCAAGACCTACGAGCTCCAGGTCGATTTCAACAAGCTCGTCGCCAACGGCCTGACGCTGCCGCAACTGCTCCAGGCGGTCGGCAATGCGAACGTCAATGTCGGCGGCAACACCGTCAATATCGGCCAGCAATCGGCCGTGGTGCGCGGCGTCGGCCTGATACGTTCGATCGACGACCTTGCCAACACCATGGTCTCGCAGACCAACGGCAACCCGGTGCTGGTCAAGGACGTCGCCACAGTCACAGTCGGGCAGAGGCCTCGCCTCGGTATTGCCGGCATCGACGATGCCGACGACATCGTGCAGGGCATCGTCCTGATGCGCCGCGGCGAGCAGAGCTCGCCAACCATCAAGCGCGTTCACCAGCTCGTTCAAACCATCAACAACTCCAGCATCCTGCCGCCCGGCGTGCGCATCGAGCGCATCTACGACCGCGGCGACCTGATTGAGCTCACCACCCACACCGTGCTGCACAACATGGTGGTCGGCATTCTGCTGATCGTGCTGTTGCAGTGGATCTTCCTCGGCGACCTGCGTAGCGCGCTGATCGTCGGCGCCACCATTCCGTTCGCGCTGTTCTTCGCGGTGATCATCCTGGTGCTGCGCGGCGAATCGGCGAACCTGCTGTCGGTCGGCGCGATCGATTTCGGCCTGATCGTCGATGCCACCGTCATCATGGTGGAGGCGATCTTCCGCCGCCTGACGCAGACGACCCCGGTGTCCGAATCCGAGCACATGTCGTCCGAGACGCTGTTCGGCATGAAGAGCCACGCCATCCTCAGCGCCGCGGCCGACGTGTCGCGCTCGATCTTCTTCGCCGCCGCCATCATTATCGCGGCCTTCCTGCCGCTGTTCACGCTCTCCGGCGTCGAAGGCAACATCTTCGGACCGATGGCGCGCACCTATGCCTATGCGCTTGCCGGCGGGCTGCTGGCCACCTTCACGGTGACGCCGGCGCTGTCCGCGATCATCCTGCCCGCGCATGTCGAGGAAACCGAGACCAAAGTCATGTTGATCCTGCACCGGATCTACATGCCGGTGCTGCATTGGGCCGTCGCCAATCGCGGCATCATGCTCGGCGGTGCGGTCGGCCTCGTGCTGATGACGGTGGCGCTCAGCCGGCTGCTCGGCCTCGAATTCCTGCCCAAGCTGGAAGAGGGCAATCTCTGGATCCGCGCCACGCTGCCGCCGACCATCTCGCTCCAGGAAGGCAACACCTACGTCAACGAGATGCGCAAGGTGATCCGCGCCCGGCCCGAGGTGGAATCGGTGGTGTCGCAGCACGGCCGTCCCGACGACGGCACCGACGCGGCCGGCTTCTTCAACGCCGAGTTCTTCGCGCCGCTCAAGCCCGTGAGCCAATGGCCCGGCACGCGCGACAAGGAAGAGCTGACCGCGCAACTGCTCAAGCAGCTCGACGACCGCTTCCCCGGCGTCGAGTTCAACTTCTCGCAATATCTCCAGGACAACGTCTCCGAGGCCGTCTCCGGCGTGAAGGGCGAGAACTCGATCAAGCTGTTCGGCAGCGATCTGCAGGCGCTTACCGACACCGCCAACAAGATCAAGCAGGTGCTGTCGACGGTGCAGGGTGTCACCGACCTTGCGGTGTTCACCTCGCTCGGGCAGCCGACCATCCAGATCGACATCGACCGCGCCAAGGCCGCGCGCTACGGCCTCGCACCGGGCGACATCAACGCCACCATCAAGGTCGCGATTGGCGGCGACACCGCGGGCGATCTCTACGAGCCCGGAAGCGACCGCCATTTCCCGATCATCGTTCGGCTTGCGCCGGAATACCGCCGGAGCGCAGAGGCGATCCAGAATTTGCGGATCGGTGCGCCGGGGCCGAACGGCACCGTCACGCAGATCCCGTTGAGCGAGGTCGCCAGCATCAGCCTCGTCTCGGGCGCGGCCTACATCTACCGCGAGCAGCAGGAGCGCTACCTGCCGATCAAGTTCTCGGTCCGCGAGCGCGATCTCGGCAGCGCGATCCGCGAGGCGCAGCAGAAGATCGCCGACCAGGTGCAACTGCCGCCCGGCTCGCACATGGACTGGGTCGGCGAGTTCGGCAATCTCCAGGACGCGATCCGGCGCCTGTCGATCGTGGTGCCGATTTCGCTGGCGCTGATCGGCGTCCTGCTCTGGTTCAATTTCGGCTCGATGACCGACACGCTGCTCGCGATGAGCGTGATCCCGATGGCGATCTTCGGCGGCGTGCTCGGGCTGTTGATCACCGGCACGGCGTTCAGCGTCTCTGCGGCGATCGGCTTCATCGCGCTGTTCGGCATCGCGGTCATGGATGGCATCATCATCCTGTCGCAGTTCAACCAGCTCATCGAGGAAGGCATGGACCGCGTGAGCGCGGTGATCCGCACCGGCGAGCTTCAGCTTCGGCCCGTGCTGATGACCTGCGTCGTCGCCGGCGTCGGCCTCTTGCCCGCTGCCCTGTCGGAGGGCATCGGATCGCAGGTGCAGAAGCCGCTCGCGGTCGTCGTCGTCACCGGCATGATGCTGGCGCCGGTCGTGATCCTGGTGACCTTACCGGTCCTGATCTCCTTCTTCTCCCGCCGTGCGCGCTGATCGCGGGCGGCCGTCGCGACTCAGAATCCGTAGAGCCGCCCCGGATTGTCGACCAGGATCTTTTTGCGCACATCCGCATCCGGTGCCCACACCGGAAGCTGGTTGAGCAGGCGGCCGTCATCGATCTGGTAGAGAGGCGCGATGTCGGTGGCTTTCCGTCCCTCGACATGGCTCGAATCCGGATGCGGCCAGTCGGTGCCCCAGACGATGCGATCCGGATTGGCCTCGATCAGCGCGCGCGCAAAGGGCACCATGTCCTGATAGTCCGGCGCGAGTTTTGACGAGCGATAGGCGCCGGAGATCTTCACATAGACCTTGCCGGATTTGACGAGCGCGACCAGGTCGGAAAATCCCGGCTGCTCCAGCCCGAGCGAAGCCTCGAGGCCGCCGAAATGATCGAACACCGCGGGCACGGGCGCGGCCAGCACCAGGTCCTTGATCGCCGAGATCATCGGCAGCGTGGTGTAGAGCTGCACGTGCCAGCCGCGCGCCTTCATGCGCTCGACGGCCGCAGTGAAGCGGGCCCGGCCGACATTGGGATCGCTGATGCCGCCGGTCGCAAGGTTGATGCGGATGCCGCGGAAGCCTTCCTGCTGCATCGCGTCGAGCTGCGCTTCGGTCGTCTTGTCGTCGATCACGGCGACCCCGCGCGCGGTCCCGCCACGCGCCTTCATGCCGAACAGAGTGGAGGAGTTGTCGGTGCCGTAGACGCTCGGCGTCACGATCACCACGCGCTCGATATGCAGCGCCTTGTGCAGCGCGGCCATTTCTTCAGGGCTCGCCAGCTCCGGCGTATAGACGCGGCCTGCGAAGAACGGAAACTTTTCGGGATCGCCATGGATGTGGGTGTGGCAGTCGCAGGCATGCGCCGGAACGTCGAAATTGACCGGCGTCGCGGGCTGCGACGCGCGGGCGTGGGCTTTGCTGGTCATGGCTACTCCGGCGGCAAGTGAGGCAAGCAGGACGCTGCGTCGGTCGAGCATGGTTTCTCTCCCTGCTTCGTTATTTGGAGGTTGGACCGGGACAGTATCACATCAGCCCGGCAATCGCTCCGCTTCGCGGTGCGGTGACGAAGACGACGAGATCGAACAACGGAGCGAGTTCCTCGCCCCAGCCGGTGACCGATCCGCTGAGCACCCAATCGAGACGCGGCAGAAACATCTCGCGCATCAGGCGCAGGCGCTCCGCGCCGGGGCGCGTCGTCTGGTAGGGCGGCGCGGTCGGCAGCCAGAAATAATCATCGCTGTCGTGATGCGGAAGCGCAAGCCGCCCGGCGAGCGCGCGGCCGAGCGTCGTCACGCCGGACCCCGAAGCTCCCATCAGATGGATGCGGCGGCTCTTCATGGCACCGGGCCAAAAGATTGAAACTACTGCCCCGACGGCGTGCGCAGGCCGTGCCAGGCGTCGCGGACCTGCTGGTAGTGCACCTCCGGCAGGTAGTCCGGCGTGTTCAGGCTCAAGGTCTTGACGTCGAGATGGCCGACGGCGCTGAGTAGCGTGTAGGAGGCGATCACGCGGTCGCGCAGCGCGCCGATCAGACGGGCCTTGGCCTGGATCAGATCGGCCTGCGAGTTCAGCACGTCCACCGTCGTGCGCTGTCCGCCGGCGGCCTCGCGCTGCACGCCCTGGAGCGCGACGGTCGCCGCCTTCACTTCGGACTCGGAGGCCGAGACCGCGATCTTGGCGCCTTCGTTCGCAACCCAGGCGCTGACCGCCGCGGTGCGAGCCTGATTGCGCACCTGGTCGAGCACGAGCCGGCTCTGAGCGGTGATCTCCTTGGCCTGCCGGGTCTGCGCGGCGGCCTGGCCGCCGTCATAGATCGGCGCGGTGACGTTGGCGACGATCGAGGCCTGGTCCTCTGCGAAGGTGCCGAGTGTGGGGTCGTTGTTGCGGCTTTTGCTGGCGCTGCCCTGGATGCTGGCGCTCGGCAGCAGGGCGCCTTCCGCGACGCGGATGTTGGTGGAGGCGACATCGACGTCGAAGCCTGCCGCCATCACGGCTGGATGCTGGCGGATCGCCATTGTCAGCGCATCCTCGCGGCTCTTCGGCAGATAGCGGTCGACCACTTCGGCGGCCCGAAGCTGCGATGGCGCATTGCCGATCACCTGCGCGTATATTGCCTGGCTCACCGCGAGCGCGACTTCGGCGGCATTGAGGTCGGAGAGCCCGCGGTTGAGACGGGCCTCGGCCTGCGCGGTGTCGGTCGGCGTGACGTCGCCGGCGTTGAGGCGGCGCTGGGTGACGGAAAGCGTCTCGCGCAGGAAGGCGACGTTGGAGCGCTGCGCCTCCACCAGCGACTGATTCGCCAGCACATTGGTGTAGGCGGTGACCGCGTCGAGCAGCACGCCCTGGCCGACATTGCGCAGCGCCTCGCGGCCCGACTGCACCTGGAGCTCGGCGGCCCGCACGTTATTGGCGGTGCGGAAGCCGTTGAACAGGGTCTGCGTCACGGTGACGCCGATGACCCATGGCGTCAGATTGGCGGTCTGGATCGTATTGTTGGGCAACAGGTTGCGTACCGATTGCAAGCCGGCGCTGAGGCTTGCAACGAGTTGCGGCCGGTAGCCGGCGAGCGCCTGCGGCACGTTCTCATCGGTCGCACGCTGCCGCGCGCGCTCGGCATTGAGCTGCGGGTTGGTCTGGTAGGCCTTGGCCAGCGCCTCCGGCAGGGCTTCGGCCCCGGCGGCCGAGGGCAGGGCGCAACAGAGCGCCAGCGCGGTCCATGTCGCGAGCACAGGACCCACGCCCGATCGATGCCGCGTCATCACGCGACCAGCTCTGGCGGCACGCCCAATCATGTAATCCCGCTAAACCCCGGCTGTCCGCCCCCGCCGACGGTGGCCTCTTAACTGTTTAACCAGCCGGGGTCCCGCAGGCAAACTGCCGCGGGGAAAACCCCCATGTATTCCGTGCTTGTTGCAGGCGCGTCACAGGGGTTGTGCGGGAAAGCGTCAGAGCCTTACACCGGCCTGACCAGGTGCCGCCTCAGCGGTTCTTGTTCACCGGCTTGCGCTTCTCGATGAACGCGGCCATGCCCTCGGAGCGGTCTTCCAGCGCGAAGGTCGAGTGGAACAGGTTGCGCTCGACGCTCATGCCCTCGGCGAGCGTGGTCTCGAAGGCGCGGTTCACCGCTTCCTTGGCCATGGCGACGGCGGGCCGTGACATCGACGCGATCTTTTCGGCGGCCGCCATCACCTCGTCCATGAGCTTGTCGGCGGGCACGATGCGGCTGACGAGGCCGCTTCGCTCGGCTTCCGCCGCATCCATCATGCGGCCGGTGAGGCAGAGGTCCATCGCCTTGGACTTGCCGATCGCGCGGGTCAGGCGCTGGGTGCCGCCGATGCCGGGAATGGTGCCGAGCGTGATTTCGGGCTGGCCGAACTTGGCGGTGTCGGCGGCGATGATGAAGTCGCACATCATGGCGAGCTCGCAGCCGCCGCCGAGCGCGTAGCCCGCAACAGCGGCGATGGTCGGCTTGCGGCAGCGCGCAACGCGGTCGCCGCCGATCGCGGCGAAATCCTCGGAGAACATGTCGATGAAGCCCTTCGGCTGCATCTCCTTGATGTCGGCGCCGGCGGCAAAGGCCTTCTCGCTGCCGGTCACGACGATGCAGCCGATGGCATCATCGCCCTCGAGATCGTCGACGGCGGCCGCAATCTCGCGGAAGACGCCGAAGGAGAGCGCATTGAGCATCTTCGGCCGGTTCAGCTTGATGATGCCGACCGCGCCTTGGCTTTCGACGATGATGTGTTCGAACGTGCTCATGCTCCACCCACGCTTTTGATTGGGCGGGCAATGTGCCTGCTGCCGCGGTGGCCTTCAAGGGGCCTGAAAAGCTGCCGGAACAAGGCCGCCCGGGACGCGCAGCCAACTGCGCGTCCCGGGCGAGGTCCGTCGGGCCAAAAGATCAGGCCAAAAGATCAGGCCAAGAACTCAGGCCAAGAAATCAGGCCATGAACATCCGCGCGGCGGAGGCCAGGGTCAGCAGCGTGCCGACGCCGATGAAGATCTTGCCGATCAGGGAGCTTTGGTCCCAGGCCGAGCTCTGGTGGCTGCTCGCCATCACCGGCGCGGGTCGCGGCTGCGCGTCGGTTGCGGCGATCACCGCGTTCTGCTTCTGCGCCGGCGGGCTGTCCTGTTGCAGGGCGCGGTCGAGATCGTTGAGCTGGTCGGCCGCCACCACCTGGCTCTCGGCATTCGGGGCGGCGGTATTATCGGCCGCTGCCTGGACGTTGTCGTTGGCGCGGTCCGTCATCGCGGAGGCCGCAGCCGCGGGCGGCGTATCGGCGGCGGCGAGCTGAGCCTTAGCGTTGGCGACCTCCGGCGGCATCTGGCTCGAGGCCGGCACATCGCCACCAGCCTTGTTGTCGGCCTTGCTGTCAGCCCTGGCCGCATCGGTCTTTGCCGCAGCGTCCGTCTTGCCGGCCTTGTCGTCGGAGGACTTCTGCGCCGTCTTGCTGCTGGTACGGCGCGCAGAGTGACGCCGGTGCTTGCTCGGCTGGACTGCATCAGCCTGTTTGCCTGCGCTGTCCGATGGGCTGCTCGCAGCCGAACTCGGCGCCGCCTGTGCAGCGCCTCCGAACAGCAGGAAAAGCCCGGCCAAAAGAATCAGGGCAGCGCGCCCGCTGGCTTTGATCATGTTGACGATCTCCCCAATCCACCCATGCCCGGACCGAACAGAGACGCCGTGGCGTGACGATAGCGGGGCAAAAAATGGGAATCTTCGGGCTAGACCGGGCAAAAACGGGGCAAGCCGCCCCCTCCGGGGCCGGCCGCAGGATGCGAACGGGACCGATCGGTGTTATGAGCCGTCGCGGATTTCCACGGCCGCATTGGACGGTGGCACAGCGTCAATCACGAAACCGTGATCGTACCGGTGCCGGCGTAACAAATTGAAAGAGCGGCCGAATTGCATGATGAGGGCGCGGGTGCGCGGACGTGAGGACGAATGGACCGGCCTGATGCGGTCGGCCATGGCGGGCGATGATGCGGCGTATCATCGCCTGTTGAAGGCAGTCACGCCGGTGCTGCGCGCTGCCGCGAGGCGCGGGCTGGCGCGGGCCGGCCAGCCTCCCGACCAGGCCGAGGATATCGTGCAGGAGATTCTGTTGGCGGTGCATCTGAAGCGGCACACCTGGGACAGCGAAGCCCCCTTCGCACCCTGGCTGTTCGCGATCGCCCGCAACAAGCTGATCGATGCGCTAAGACGACGTGGCCGGCGGGTCTTCGTCAACATCGATGATTTCGCCGAGACCCTGCCGGGCGAGACGCCGCAGGAGACGGCTTCGGCGGGCGAGGTCACGGCGCAGCTCAACACGCTGCCGCAGCGCCAGCGCGACGTGTTGCAGTCGATCGCGGTCGACAGCGCGTCGATCAAGGACACGGCGGCAAAGTTTTCGATGAGCGAGGGCGCAGTACGGGTCGCGCTGCATCGCGGACTTGCGGCGCTCACGGCCAAACTGCGGGACCACTAGTCATGGATACCGATCAACTCATTCGCTCGCTTGCGGCCGACAACGCCCATCGCACCCCGCGCGTCGGCGCCGTGCTGACCATGGCGCTCCTGGTCGCCGCGCCGCTGTCGATCCTGATCTTCGCGACGTTCCTCGGCGTGCGGCCCGACGTGATGAGTGCCATGCACAACCCGTTCTTCGACATGAAGTTCGCCGTGACGCTGTCGCTCGCGATCCCCGCGATCATCGTCAGCCTGCATCTGTCGCGGCCCGAGGCCTTGCTGCGCGGCTGGGGCTGGCTGTTGCTGCTTCCCGTCGGCCTTCTTGCGGTCGCGATCGGCGGCGAGACGATGATGGCGCCGGCCATGCCGATGTCGATGCGCTTGATGGGCAAGAACTCCAGGGTTTGCCTGCTGGCGATCCCGGCGATGTCGCTGCCGCTGCTGGCGGGGGCGCTGTTCGGCCTGCGCCACGGCGCGCCATCGCACCCCGCGCTCGCCGGTGCGCTCGCCGGCCTGGTGTCGGCCGGGCTCGCTGCGACGCTCTACGCCTCGCACTGCACCGACGACTCGCCGCTGTTCGTCGCGACCTGGTACACGATCGCGACGGCGCTGGTAGCCGCGATCGGAGCGCTGCTCGGGGCGAGGGTGTTGCGGTATTAGGCCGCGGGCGTCGTGCCGTGCTGCATGCGGTGGAAACGCAGCACCTGCTGCGCGGTCGATGAGCGCAGGGCCTCGTAGGTGTCGCGCAGCGTCAGCATGTCGGTCTGCGAGCCGCCCGAGAGCTTTTCGCGCAGGGCGATGATTGCGCGCACGCTCGCCCACGACATGCCCGCGACCTTGGCGAGGATCATCACGCCCTCGGTGCGGCTCTCGATCATCATGTTCTCGGCGGTCTCGACCGCAACGCCGGCGAGCGCCGCGAGGCCCGCATTGGTCTCGTCGAACTTGCCTTGCTCGGCGAAGGCGGTGACCTGGAATTCGTTGAGGCGGCCGTCCTCGTGGAGCGACTTTACCAGCGCGCGCGCTATCTCGGTTTGCCGGGTCATGGCCGCGGCGCGGACCCGCTGGGCCGCTTCCTGGACCACGCTCGACACCTCGTCCGCGAGCTCCGGATGCGCGGCCTCGAGCTTCCTGCGCACGCTCAGGGACGCCTTCGCGACCAGCTTCAGGTAGTGATGGCGCGGCAGGTCGGGCCGCAGGCCGATGCATGTGGCGAGGTCGTCATCGCGCTCGGCCCGCATGACGAGGTCGGAGAGGCTGTCCTCGGAGAGCTGTGCGCCGGGATTGCCGACGGTCGATTGCACGACGTCCTCGTTGCCGCGCGTCACCAGCACGTCGGTGAGTGCTGCCGACAGCACCCGCCGCAGCGAGATCGCCTTCAGATGCGCCTGACCCCGCGTGCGCGCGATCTCGATCAGGGTCGCCTCGTCCAGCCGTTCCGATTTCGACAGCACCGGTCCTGCGACCTCGATCACCTCGTCGAGCGCGAGCGTGCGGATGATCTTCGGCGGTGCCTCCGCGATCGGTGCGAGGCGGTCGGCGAGCAGCGTCCTCGCCGAGGTCTCGATCTGTTCGATCAGGCACTGGAATACGTCGTCGAACACGCGGATGTGCTCGTCGGAGTAATCCACTGCATTGCCCACGAACAGATCGGTGACGCGGCGCAGCGCCTCGACCCGGCGCACAACGGTGCCGTGCGAGAGCGCAGCCTGCAATTCCTCGAGCAGGTTCTCGGATGGTCTGGCGGATCTGGATTTCATTGCCCTGTCCTGGAGCGTTTGGTCCGGCGGCGGCTTCTCACGTGCCGGAGAAAATGGGTTGGTCAGTTCGTTGCAATACGGTTGCGGCCTTGCGCCTTGGCTGAATAGAGCGCGCTGTCGGCGCGCGCGAGAAACGTGTCGGCAGTATCAACGTCGCGCAGCGTCACGACGCCCGCGGAAATCGTCACGCGCATGCCGGGGGAGAATGCGCTCCAGTCGAGATCGGCGACGATGCTGCGCAGGCGCTCGAGCATGCGCGAGGCCGCCTCGCCGTCGGTGTCCGGCAGCAACAGCAGGAATTCCTCGCCGCCGTAGCGGCCGAAGCAGTCGGTCGGGCGGATGTTGGCGAATATGGTGATCGCGAAGGTGCGCAGCACCTCGTCGCCGATGGGATGGCCGTGGGCATCGTTGATGCGCTTGAACCAGTCGAGATCGATCAGCGCGATCGCGCAAGATGTCGATGCCCGCCGCGACTTGTCCATCTCGGCGTCGAGCAGTCGCATGATGCAGCGGCGGTTGTAGGACCCGGTCAGCTCGTCGAGCTCGGCCAGTTCCTCGATGCGCTGATAGGCAGCCTTCAGCTCGATGCTGCGCTGGTACAGGATCTTGCGCAGCGTGGCGCCGAACAGGCCGAGGAAGGCGCACTGGCCGATCACCAGCACGAAGCACAGCATCGAGGCGGTCCGCTGCAGCCGGGTAGCAACGGGCATGCCGATCGGCAGGTCGGAGGCGAGGAAGACGGCGGCAAGGCCGATGGCCGCGAGCGTCCAGGTGATCATCGCCTGGGCCGAGGTCATGCGCAGCGTGCCGAAGGCGAAGATCAGGAACAGCACGCAGATGAAGGCGATGCCGATGGTCGGGACCGACAGCAGGAACACGAATTGCAGCGCCATATGCGCCGAGATCTGGAAGACGGTGAGGTAGTGGTCGGTGAATCTGTCGCCGATGCCGGCTTCCGACAGCACGGTGAACGTGCCGATGATCAGGAGGCCGCCGAACCAGAACAGCGAGGCAATGTCGACCGAGATCGTGCCGTCATAGGCGTAGATCAGCAGGACCGAGGCGCCGAGCGAGTAGCTCGCCACCTGGCCGACATACATCTGGCGGCGCTGCCGGGCCCGGCGCTCGCGGACTTCGGGGGCCGCCGCCTCGGGCGCGAGAACGAGTTCCGCGACCTCAGCGGCATTCCTCTCCGGAAAGGACGTCGCGGCCGTGTTCATGGTCCCGCCAATGGTGGATGTCAGCCCAAAAATCTACGTGGCAAGCCTTTAGGTTTGGTATCCTTTGAAAGCGAATCCGAACCGTGCAGCGCAGAACAGGGTGATGTCGGTCGCTGGGGGAATTTGCCGGCGATTAGGCATCGTTTGCGATGCGGTCGAGCCAAAGCAGGCCTTCGTGAGACATACGTCGTGCAGGACTGCTATGGAACCGAACTTGGTCGGCCCGCCCGTGACCGGGCAGGCGTTCCGCAGGGAAATGTTGCAGTATTATGTTACCGATCTGGATCCAAACGGCCGACCCGCACGGGCGGGACAGGAAAAATCCGCGTATGTGGGGTAGATCACACAAGCTCCCGTATGACTGCGGTAAGTTGAACAATTTTGCACCTTCCGTCGAACCGTCCGCTGCATCGACCCGACCAACCTTGCGAGACGGCCTTTGAGCGTGACACAGGCGGCTTCGGACGAGATCCTCATCGCCAGGATCGCTCAGGGTGACCGGCTTGCCATGCAGGTGCTGTACGGGCGGCACCATGTCAGGGTCTACAGGTTCGGCCTCAGGCTCGTACGGGACGAGCAGGCGGCGGAAGACCTCATCAGCGAGGTGTTTCTCGACGTCTGGCGTCAAGCCGGCAAGTTCGAGGGTCGATCCGCAGTTTCCACTTGGCTGCTGGCCATTACCCGATTCAAGGCCCTCTCGGCGCTCCGGCGCAGGAAGGACTTTGAGTTGGACGAAGACGCCGCGAACGCGATTGAGGATACGTCCGACAATCCGGAAACGGTGGTGCAGAAGAAGGATACCAGTGAAGCGTTGCGGGAGTGTCTGACGGGCCTCTCGCCGGAACACCGGGAAATCGTCGATCTCGTCTACTACCACGAGAAGTCCGTGGAAGAAGTGGCCGAAATCGTCGGGATACCGGAGAACACTGTAAAGACGCGCTTGTTCTATGCGCGCAAGAAACTGGCCGAACTGCTGAAGGCAGCCGGCGTTGAGCGAGGCTGGCCATGATGGCTTTGAGCAAAAAGATGCTGGAGCAAGAGCCCAGTGAGATTGAACTGCTGCTGCCGTGGCACGCGGCCGGCACGCTGAACGCGCGCGACGCCCGCCGCGTCGAGGACGCGCTGGCGCGTGATCCCGAGCTCGCGAAACAATATGCCGCGATCCGCGGCGAGTACGAAGAGACCATCCATCTGAACGAGAGCCTGGGGGCTCCGTCGGCACGCGCGATGCAGAAGCTGTTCGGCGCGATCGACGCCGAGCCGGCGCGTGAGACCGGATCGCTGCCGCTGTCGGCGCGCATCGCGACCTTCTTCGCGAGCCTGTCGCCGCGGACCCTGGCCTGGTCGGCGAGCCTCGGTGCAGTCGCGCTCGTGCTCCAGGCCGG
The DNA here is from genome assembly GCF_000011365.1 of Bradyrhizobium diazoefficiens USDA 110. GTDB lineage: Bacteria > Pseudomonadota > Alphaproteobacteria > Rhizobiales > Xanthobacteraceae > Bradyrhizobium > Bradyrhizobium diazoefficiens. The sequence goes on from NC_004463.1 coordinate 3,360,350, forward strand.
CATCATCGGCGCGGTGCTGATGAAGACCCAGCCCACGACCTTCCAGACCGCCTCGCTTTCGACCAGCGCGCCGATCACGCGCGAGCTTGGCGCTGCCGTTGCGCCGGCGCGCGCGCTGGTGCGCTTCACGCCCGAGGCGCGGGTCGCCGACATCACGGCGCTGCTCGACAGCTACCAGGCCTCGATCATCGGGGATGCCAAGGGTGGCATGTTCCGCCTCCAATTCGACAAGGCGATGAGCCAGGACGAACTCGCCTCGCTGCTCGGCAGGATGCAGCGCGAGAAGTTCGTCAACCTCGCCGTCGCGGCGCCGTAAGGCGCCGCTGAACCGATGACGCGCAAGTCCGAGAGTAAGTCGCGAGCCGGGGCCTACGCTTCGTCGGTCGGAGCCGCGCTCCTGCTCGCCGCCAGTCTCGGCGTCGAGGTTGCGCAGGCGCAGGCGATCATGCGCACGCCCACGATCAGCGTTCCCTCGCGCACGCCGACCATCTCTCCCAACGTCGCTGCGCGGGCGGTGAGCATTGATCGCGGCCCGCGCACGATGACGACCGCACGTATCTCTACGCCCCGAATCGGGCCGGCGCCGGTGCTGCCTTATGCGCGCTACTCGCCGAACCTGTATCCGTCCTGCACGGCACCGTACCGCGACGCCGACGGCGAATGCCTGGCGCAGCCAAATACAGGCGGTGACGGCGCCGGCAAGTCCGGCAAGAAGAGCGCGGGCAAGGGGCGCGGCAACAACACGCCCGTCGCCCTGAACCAGCGCATCTTCGCAGGCGAATTCGTCGCCGAGATCGACGGCGCGCTATCGGTGACCGAAGCCGACGAGCTCGCGCGTCGCCACGGCCTCGCGCGCGTCGCGTCCGAGAATTTCCCGCTGATCGGGGCGACCTTCGGCCTGTTCCGCATCACCGACGGCCGGCCCGCCGAGACGGTGCGGCGCGAATTCGCCGCCGACGGTAGCGTGCGCTCGGTCCAGCCCAACTTCCGCTACGTGCTCCAGGACCAGAAATCCTCCGTGCCGACCGAGGGCGATCCCGCGCAATATGTGCTGACAAAGCTTCGCCTCCCGCAGGCGCACACGCTGGCGCACGGCGCCAACGTGACGGTTGCCGTGATCGACTCCGGCATCGACGCCAAACATCCCGAGCTCGCCAATTCCATCGCCGACAATTTCGACGCGCTCGGCAGCGCCGAGGGCCCGCATATTCACGGCACCGGCATCGCCGGGGCGATCGTGGCGCATGCCCGGCTGATGGGCAGCGCGCCCGAGGCGCGCATCATCGCGATCCGCGCCTTCGGCGGCACCACGGGCGGCGCCGAGAGCTCGTCCTACATCATCCTGCGCTCGCTGAACTACGCCGCCGAGCACGGCGCGCAGATCGTCAATATGAGCTTCGCCGGTCCGAAGGATGCCGTGATCGAGCGGGCCATCGCGGCGACCGCCGCGCGCGGCCTCGTGCTGATCGCGGCTGCCGGCAATGCAGGTGCGAAATCGCCGCCGCTCTATCCCGCCGCCAATCCCAACGTGATCGCGGTCAGCGCGACCGACCAGCAGGACAAGCTGTTCACCGCCTCCAACCGCGGCAACTACATCGCGCTGGCGGCGCCGGGCGTCGACATCTTCCTGCCGGCGCCGGAAGGCAAATATCAGATGACGTCGGGAACCTCGTTCTCGGCGGCCTATGTCTCCGGCGTCGCGGCGCTGCTGCTCGAGCGCAACTACGCGCTCAAGCCGGAGGCGCTGCGCATGACGCTTGCGAAGACCGCGCGCGATCTCGGCTCACCCGGGCGTGATGATCTGTTCGGCGACGGCGAGGCCGATGCGTTTGCCGCGGTCATGGCTGTTCCCGCCGACAGCGCGACGCCGGTTGCGGCCGCGTCCGGTACAACAAAACGTGAAGATGGGCAGCCACATCGCGACGAGCCCGGCATCCGCGCGATCGAGCAGCCCTCGCTGTCGAGCTCGGATGATAAATCCACGATTTCTCAGGTGGATAGGCCGGCGACGCGATAGGCGCTGCGACAACTTTGCGCGCGGGCCGAAGGTTAAATAATCGAACGCCGCATTGAACGTTCAGCCGGCTGCCACGACCAAATTATGTGGGAGCGGTCATCCCTCCCCATCAGTCATATCAGGCGCGAGCGCCCATCCACCCCAAGCGCCCATATGGCTCGACCCGTCCGGTTGTCCCCCCGGACGGGTCTTTTCTTTTCGGGGCATCCGATTCCTTGAAGCCGTGTTTGAGATCAGCTTCCGGTAGAGCGATCGCGCTTGCGTTCATCGCCATCGGTCGGCCGGCATCCCGCACGCCCGCTATGCTTGTGCGAAGCTTGACTCGAAAACACAGCAAATCTCCGCACGACTACGGTCTTTGACGACGAACGAGGTGTCGTTGCTGGACAAGTCAAAACTTTTCCACAAAATATTCATGTCGCGTCTAAATTGATTCGTGTGCGTTGCGTCCCCCGCGTCCGTATTTTTCTCCTGACGGGCTGGTCCATGACACATCGCCAAGAGTCTGTTCGCGATCTTGTTCGCGGCGCGGCTGGTAGCCGTGAGATCGCGGCACGCTGGTGCGTTCTCGCCGAACAGCGGCTGCAACATCTCTCCGAAATGTTCGAGACCGGACGCTGGCGCCGCTATCACTCCGAGATCGCATTCCTCGAAAACATCCAGGAAGCCAAGCGCGCCGTCCAAACCTGGCGCGCCATCGCCACCGGCGGGGACGTTGCCGCGGCGGCCGCGAGCGTCACCCCCGCATTCGGCTGGTCGCCGGCGACAATGCCCCGCATGGCGCCGCGCGAGCAGCAGGCCCAGACCATGCAGCCGAAGGCGGTCCACATCGCCCCCGAGACCGCCGTGCCGGTCAGGCTCGCCCCCACGCCGAATGTGCTCGCCGAGGTGACCGAAGCCCCGCTCGTGCCGCTCGCTCCCAGCGCACCGCTCGCGGCGCCCGCTGCGGTGGCATCGTTCACTGCACCCGCCGCCGTCCCCCCGCTCAAGGCTCCCGCGGCGAGGGCGCTGCCGACGGTACCTGTCGTGAGGACGCCGTCCGCAGCGCCTGCTGCGTTGGCGCCGCGCACCGCGCCTCCCGTGAGGTCGCCGTTCGCCGAACCCGCTGCAATAGCATCGGTTGCCGCACCTGCAGTGAAGGCGCCTGCCGCGGTGGCAACGCTGCTGCAGCAATTCTCGCCCCCGGCGGACGAAATCGTCGCCGCCCCCGAGCGCGTCGTCGAATTCACCCTCAGCCTCGACGGCATCGAAGCGAAATACCCGCTGCTGCGGAACGCGTTCTGAAGGTAACGTTCAGAGAGAGCGGTTGCGTCTTCCCAGCTCTGTCAGCCTGAGGCGCGAGTTCCGCGGTGTACCGCGGGGCGAGCCTCGAAGGATGAACGGCCCCGTCTGCCAACCGCGCAGCTACCGCCGCACCGCGTTCCCGCCGACCACCACCTGCGCAAAGCGCTGCGCGCCGTCCGCCGACAGATCCGCCGTCACCGCGCGGGCGTGATCGAGGCCGACCACGGCGCCGCGCGGGGTCTCGGAGATCATGTTGTTGTTGACGAGCGCGGTGCCGGCGCCCGGCACCACGGAGACGCCGATTCCGGCCAGCGCCTTGCGGATCACGTTGCCCGTGATCGCGACGTCGCGCAGATATTTGCCCCAGCCGGCGACGATGCCGTAGGACGGCACGTTCTCGATCACGTTGCCGGTCACCGAGGTATCCGCCTCGATGTAGATGCCGACGCCGGCATCGTCGTCAGGCGCGGTGCCGATCGGCCGCTTCGGGATCAGATTGCGGATGATGTTGCCCTGGACCACCGCGATGCGGCCGCCCTCGTTGAAATTGCAGACGGAGACACCGACGGCGGCGCCGTCCACAATGTTGTTGGCGATCACCGCCGCCTCGAACGCGAACTCGGAATAGAGCGCGACCTCGCGCACATCGCTGACGCTGTTGCCTGTGATGTGGATGTTGGAGGCGGAATTGCCGCGCACCGCGGAATAGTCGCAATTTTTGATGCGGTTGCCGCGCACGATCACATTGCCGGCGCGGAAGGCGTTGATGGCGTTGCCGTACTGGCCGGAGCCGCCGGGGCCGGCCTTGATGTCCTCGATGCGGTTGTCTGCGACCAGCGTGCCGTCATCGCCGATCGCGCTGCGCAGGATCTCGATGCCGTTGTCGTTGGTGCCGATGATGGTGTTGCGGGCGACGCTGAGGCCCTTGGCGTCGAACGAGACCACGGCCGTCACCGCGATGCTGGTGAAGATGTTGCCGGAGATATCGCCTGAGATCTGCTCGAGCCAGATGCCGCTGCCGCCGGAGCCTGTGATCTCGCAATCGGTGATGCGGACGTCGCGGCCGCCGAGAACGTGGATCAGTCCGCGCCGTGTCGGCAGCGGGATGCCGCCACCGTCGAAGGTGATGCCGGAAAGGCCGATCGCATCGGCGCCGTCGCTCTGGATCGCCGACGGCCCGCCGGTGAAGACGAATTTCGTCGCGCCGCGCACGCCGATCAGTTGTGTGCCGTTCGGCAGCCGTAGCAATCCGCTGCGGTAGACGCCTGGCGGCAGCGCCAGCGGCATCTGCGCTCGCGCGGCCTCGTCGATGGCGCGCTGGAGTCCGCGGGTCTGGTCCTCGCTGCTGCCGGGCCGCACGCCATATTGCGTGGCATCGCGGCCGAGCAGCGACGTCAGCGGCGCCGCGCGCGCAGCGTCGGCCGGCATGGCCAGCGCGCCGGCGATGCCGGCGGTCGAGGCTCCGATGAGATGACGCCGGTTGAGGTCCATGGATGCGTCCTCCGGCGGACGCGGGAAGTGTCCGCAGCGGTTAGGTAGCGCAGAAATGGCGCACGGCGGCCGGGGCGATGAGGATTGTTCGCGGTAGGGTTAAATGTTTACGCAAAGCGAGATGCCGTAGGGTGGGCAAAGCGCAGCGTGCCCACCATTGTCACCCGGATCGAAAGAGATGGTGGGCACGGCGCAAGTGCGCCTTTGCCCACCCTATGAAGTGCGGGCCTTCCGGGCCAATCGCACCATTTCCATCAGCATGGCTTCCCCGGCATCCACCAGTTCCTCCAGCGTGATCCGTGGCGCACCCTTGAGCCGCACTGCACCGCTGCGCGCAAGCAGCGGAATATGGATGAACGCCGCCAGCCGTGGCCCGCCGTCCCTCGCGTTCTCGATCGCGCGCCAGCTTAAGTAGTTGCAGAGATAGGCGCCGGCATCGCGCGAGGCGCGTGCATCGATGCCGGTGAGGCGTGCCGCGCGCAGCAGCCTTGCGGTGTGCGGGCCGAACAGCATCGCATCCGCATGGCCGGCGATGCCGCGCTTGCTCGAGCGGGTGTTGGCGGCATCGGGCCAGAGCAGGGTGACCGCGTTGCGCGCGCGGGTCTCGATGCGCAGGTACGAGGTCCGCGCCGCGAGGCCGAACATCAGCAGCGCGTCCGGTTTTTGCGCCGCGAGCACCTCCGGCAATTGCCGGTCAACGGCGGCATAGGTCACAGGGAAAATGTGGGTCGCAAGCTCGACGTCGTCGAGTGCCGGGCGGCGCAGCCGCGCCAGCCGTGCCACCAGCGGCTGTGTCGGGTTATAGGGCGCGCCGGGGAAGGGACCGAAGCCGGTCAGGAGAACGCGGAGCTTTTGGCTCATTGCAGCAGCCCCAGAATTTGCTCGGCGGCGAGCGCCGGCGTGAGATGACCATCGGCGACTTCGGCCTCGATCTTCCGGACCCTGGTCCGCACCGATGCCTCGCTGCGCAGCCGCGCCAGCATGCGCTGCTCCAACATCGACCACATCCATTTCACCTGCTGCTCGCGCCGGCGCGCGGCGAAATCGCCGGACGCGTTCATCGCCTTGTGGTGATCGAGGACCTTTTGCCAGATCTTTGCGATGCCGTCGCCGGTCAGCGCCGAATAGGTCTCGACCGGCGGGTGCCAATGCTCGGACCGCGGCGCCAAAATATGCAGCGCGCTGCGATAGTCGGCGGCGGTGATGTTGGCGCGCTTGAGATTGTCGCCGTCGGCCTTGTTGATCGCGATCATGTCGGCGAGCTCGACCAGGCCCTTCTTGATGCCCTGGAGCTCGTCCCCGCCGCCGGGCAGCATCAATGCGAGGAAGAAGTCGGTCATGTCGCAGACCGCCGTCTCGGACTGGCCGATGCCGACGGTCTCGACCAGCACGACGCCGAAGCCGGCCGCCTCGCATAGCAGCATCGCCTCGCGCGTCTTCGCGGCGACGCCCCCGAGCGTGCCCGAGGATGGCGAGGGGCGGATGAAGGCGTCATCCGACGCCGACAGCCGCGCCATCCGCGTCTTGTCGCCCAGGATCGATCCGCCGCTGCGCGCCGAGGACGGATCGACCGCGAGCACTGCGACCTTGTGGCCCTGCTCGATCAGATAGGTGCCGAGCGCGTCGATGGTGGTGGACTTGCCGACCCCGGGCGAGCCGGTGATGCCGACGCGAAACGCCTTGCCGGTGTCGGGCAGCAGCATTTGCACGAGCTCCCGCGCCAGCGCCTGGTGGTCGCCGCGCCGGCTCTCCACCAGCGTGATGGCCCGGGCGAGGGCCGCGCGACTGCCGGAGCGGAGGTCGCGCGCGAGGGATTTGATGTCCAGTGAAACCTTCTTCTCAACCATGCCTTGCTTTACAACGCCCCGGCGGGGCAGGCGAGGGCCGCCCGCCCCCTATCACCGGGATGTTGCTGCCGCCGTCTGCACCGGTTTCACCTTGCGCCAGACCCATACCATCACCGGCCACAGCAGCGCGCCGATCGCCATGGCGGCGAGGATGGCGGCGACGGGGCGTTCGAAGAACGGCAGGATACTGCCGTCGGACTTGATCAGCGAGGTCACGAAGGCCTGCTCGACCATGGTGCCCATGACGATGCCGAGCACCATCGCGGCGACGGGATAGCCGTTCGCCTCCATCACGTAGCCGATCACCCCGAAGGCGGCGACGGTGACGACGCCGAACATGTTGTTGCCGATCGCGAACGAGCCGACCGCGCAGCACAGCATGATGATCGGCATGATGGCGGAGCGCGGTGCCAGCAGGATGTAGGCGGCGATCCGGATCATGGCGATGCCGAGCGGGATCATCAGGATGTTCGCGATGATGAACATCAGGTAGATCGCGTACATGCTCGACGCCTTCTCGGTGAACAGCGTCGGGCCGGGATTGAGCCCCTTCATGTAGAGCACGCCGATCGCGATCGCGGCGATGGTGTCGCCGGGGATGCCGAACAGCAGCGAGGGCACCCAGCCCGAGGCGATGCTGGCATTGTTGCTGGCGCCGGCCTCGACCAGGCCTTCGACATGGCCGGTGCCGAATTTCTCCGGCTCCTTGGAGAAGCGCTTGGACATCGCGTAGCTGACCCAGGCGGCCATGTCGGCGCCGGCGCCGGGCAGAACCCCGATGATGATGCCGACGATGTTTCCGCGCGTCATCTGCCAATGGTATTTCCTGGTCAGCTTCCACTGGCCGGCCATGATGCTTCCGAATTTTCGACGCGGCAGTGGAGGTGGTTCCGGCGTCAGCATCGCGCGCATCACCTGCGCCACCGCGAACACGCCGACCAGCGCCGGGATCGGCTCGATGCCGCCGAACAGGTCGGTGATGCCGAAGGTGAAGCGCGGCACGCCGCCCGGATTCTCGATGCCGATGCAGGAGACGAGCAGGCCGAGGAACATGCCGGCGATCGCCTTCACCGGCGAGGAACGCGCGACCAGGGTGGCGCACATCAGGCCGAGCAGCGCCAGCCAGAAATATTCGAAGGTGGAGAACGACAGCGCGACCTCGGCGAGCGGCGGCGCCAAGATCATCAGCGACAGCACGCCGGCGATGCCGCCGACCGCTGAGAACCAGACGCCGGCCCCGAGCGCCAGCTCGGCCTGGCCCTTGCGCGTCATGGCATAGGCTTCGTCCGCATAGGCGGCGGACGCGGGCGTTCCGGGAATGCGCAGCAGAGCGCCGGGAATGTCGCCGGAGAAGATCGCCATCGAGGACGCCGCGACGATGGTCGCGATCGCGGCGATCGGCGACAGATAGAAGGTGACGGGGACGAGCAGGGCGGTCGCCATCGTCGCCGACAGGCCCGGCAGCGAGCCGATGACGAGGCCGTAAACGGAGGCCGCGAACATCGCGATGACCACCTCCCAGGTGGAGATCAGCGCGAACGCTTCAATCAGGGTCTTCAGCATGGATCACCAGGGCGTCGGCAGCAGGCCGGCAGGAAGCGGCACGCGCAGCAGCTTGCCGAAGATGAGGTGGATGGCGAAGGGCGACAGCGCGGCGAGCGGCAGCGCCAGCTTCCACTTGGCGCCGAGCGCGGTCGAGGTCACGTAGACCATGATCGCCGCGGTGATGATGAAGCCGAGCCGGTCGGCGGCGACGACGTAGAACAGCAAAAGCGCCGGCGGCAGCAGCGCACGCAGGCCGTAGAGCTTGCCCTGCGGCGGCGGGCTTGCGGCCTGGCCGCCCTCCAGCGGGATCAGCTCTTCCTCCTCCTCGAAGGAATGGCCGATGCCGAACACGATCGCGAGCCCGCACAGCGCAAGCCCGGTGCCGATCACGAGCGGAAACACGTTGGGGCCGACCGGCTGCCCCGGCACCGGCGGCAAGATGTAGCCGCCATAGGCAGAAGCGGCGCCGAGCACGACGAGAAACGAGCCCGTGACGGAGTCGGGAAGACGCATGGGAGGAGTCCTGTGGGGTTTCTTCTCCCTCTCCCGTTCTTACGGGGAGAGGGGGACTTTCCGCGCGGACGGTGAGAGTTGGACTCGCGGAGACCCCCCTCACCCGAATTCGAGCGGAGCTCGAATTCGACCTCTCCCCGCACGCGGGGAGAGGTGAAGGTTCACGCCTTGCTCAAACCTGCGGCCTTCATCGCTTCGCCCATCTGGGCGTCGCCCTTGTCCATGAAGCCAGCGAACTGGCCGGCATCGCCCCACACCGTGCCGAAGCCGCGATTGCTCATGAAGTCCTTGAACTCGGCGGAGTCGAAGACCTTCTTCAGCGCCGCGGTGAGCTTCGTTGCGAGCTCCGGGGGCAGGTTCTTGGGTGCGCCGATGCCGCGCCAGGCGCCGGTCGCGTATTCGATGCCCATCGCCTCCTTCAGCGTCGGCACGTCCGGGAAGATCGGGTTGCGCGCCGGCGCCATGATGGCGAGGCTCCTTGCCTTGCCGGCCTCGATGATGGCGCGCGCTTCCGGCACCGAGCAGGTGGTGAGGTCGAGGCCGCCGGCGGCGAGATCCTGCATCGCGGGCGCGGCGCCGTTCGACGGCACCCAGGCGACCTGGTTGGCGGGCAGGCCCATCGCCTGCATCCAGCCGACCAGCGCCAGATGCCAGATGCCGCCCTGGCCGGTGCCCGAGGCCTTGAACTTGCCGGGCGGCGCGGCCTTGATCGCTTCGGCAAGGTCCTTGACCGTCTTGTAGGGCGAGGAGGAGGAGACCTGGATGCCGGGCGGGTCCTCGTTCATCAACGCCAGCGGGGTGTAGCTCTTCGGCGTCAGCTCGGTGAGGCCCTGCCAGTGCATCATCGAGATCTCGACCGTGAGCATGCCGATCGTGTAGCCGTCGGGCTGCGCAGTCGCGATCGCGGTATGGCCGACGACGCCGGAGCCGCCGGTGCGGTTCACCACGTTGAAGGGCTGGCCAAGGTCCTTTTCCAACAGGGCTGCGACAATGCGCGCAGTCGCGTCGGTGCCGCCGCCGGCGCCCCAGGGCACGATCACGGTGACCGGCCGCGCCGGATAGGCTTGGGCGCGGGCGGGCGTGAGACCGAATGCGGCGGACGCCGCGACCGCGGCGGATGAAGCCGCAAAAGCGCGGCGCGTAATCTTGGACATGAATGCCTCCCAGCGGCGCCCGTGACACCGGGCGCTCTTAATGACGGCATTCTAGTCAGCTTTGCAGCGCGGCTGCAAGGTAGCGCTACCAGAGCACTGTGAGCAATGTGTCGCTGCTCACACGACGATCATTGCGGCTCCTCCGCATCGCCCTTCGGCCGTGCGCCGCCGAAAATGCGCGTGCCTTCCGCGGTGAGGTAAGGCTTCAGCGTCTCCCACGGCACGAATGCGACATATTCGCCTTCGGCGTAGGGACCGACCGCGTAAGGCGGATAGTGGAACGTGAGCCCGGAACTCTTGCCGGCCTCGGTCGACGGGGCGAGCGTCACGGCGCCGATCTTGAGCAGGCTCGGCTCCACGCTTTTGAACCACTCGTCGGTTGCGGTCTCGCTGGTGTCGCGCTTCTTCTTCTCGGCCTTGAGCGAGGCGATCACGGCTTTCAGCATCGCCTTCATGGTCGGGCCGCCATCGGCGGTCTCGTTGAAGAACGGGCGGATCGAGATGCGCTTGCGCTCGGTCTTGTCCCAGAGGATCGTGTTCACGTCCGAATTGGGATGGGCGCCGTGGGTGTCCATGTAGTCGTTGCGCAGGATGCTGGCATAGCGGTCGGCAACGACCGAGCGGATCGCATATTTGCGCTCGAAGTCCCAGCCGCCGTCCTTGAAGAACTGCGGATCTTCTTTGCGCGCGGCGGCGGCCTCGGCCGCGTTCTTGTCGAGCCACTTCCTGCCTTCGGCCAGGCAATCCGCCGCGAGCGCTGCATCCGCCTTGATCCTGTCGTCGAGGAAGACGCGCGCCTCGATGCTCTTGGTCTTGACGATGGCGTCGGGCTTTGGATCCGCGGCGAAGGCGGAGATCACGCACGTTGCGCCAAGCGCCATGGCGACGCTCAAACCGATCATGAACTTCAAGGGGAGTGCTCCTTACGTGAGCGTCAGAATATTTCGAGGATGTCGTCTGCGATCTGCTGCGCAGAGTGGGGGGAGGCGGAGCGCCGGACAGTCGCCTGCGCCTGCAAGCCGGTCGCGTCCTCGATGATCTGCTCGACGTCGATCAGGTTGAGCAGCGAGAAAGAGGCCTCCGGTTCGACCTCGACCAGGACATCGATGTCGCTGTCCGGCCGATAGTCGGCGTCGGCCCGCGAGCCGACGATGGCGAGCTTCGAGACGCCCTTGGCTTTGATGGCATCGGCGTTCTTGCGGATCGCAGCGATGATCTCATCACGTGTCATGAAGACAACCCGACCGGTGATACGGCCAGCGTAGCATCTACTCCGCCGCCTCGCTATGCCCGAGCCGGGCGTTCAGCTTGCGGATCAGCTCCTCGGCGGCGTCGGCGATCACCGTGCCGGGCGGGAAGATCGCTTCGGCACCGGCCGCGTAGAGCGCCTCGTAATCCTGCGGCGGCACCACGCCGCCGACGATGATCATGATGTCGTCGCGGCCCTGCTTCTTCAGCGCGGCCTTGAGCTCAGGCACGGCGGTGAGGTGGGCCGCGGCAAGCGAAGAGACGCCGAGGATGTGCACGTCGTTCTCGACGGCCTGTCGCGCCGCTTCATCGGCGGTGGCAAACAGCGGCCCGATGTCGACGTCGAAGCCGATATCGGCGAACGCCGAGGCGATCACCTTCTGGCCACGGTCGTGGCCGTCCTGGCCGATCTTGGCGACCAGGATGCGCGGGCGGCGGCCTTCCGCCTCCTCGAAGGCGTCGATCAGCGCCTGAACCTTCTCGACCCGGTTACCCATGCTGGACGCCTCCCGCTTGTAGACGCCGGTGATGGACTTGATCTCGGCGCGGTGCCGGCCGAACACCTTCTCCATCGCGTCCGAGATTTCGCCGACGGTCGCCTTGGCCCGCGCCGCGTCGATGGCGAGCGCGAGCAGGTTGCCGTTGCCTTCGCCGGCCGAGCGCGTCAGCGCGGCGAGCGCGGCATCGACGTCCTTCTGGTTGCGCTCGGACTTCAGCCGCGTCAGCTTGTCGATCTGGAGCCGGCGGACATTCGTGTTGTCGACCTTGAGGATATCGATCGGGGCCTCGTCGGTCGGCTTGTACTTGTTGACGCCGATCACCGCCTGCTTGCCGGCGTCGATGCGGGCCTGGGTCTTGGCGGAAGCCTCCTCGATGCGCAGCTTGGGCACGCCGGCCTCGATGGCCTTCGCCATGCCGCCGAGCTCCTCGACCTCCTGGATGTGGCTCCACGCCTTGGCGGCGAGATCGCGCGTCAGACGCTCGACATAATACGAGCCGCCCCAGGGATCGATGATGCGGGTGGTGCCGCTCTCCTGCTGGAGGAACAGCTGGGTGTTGCGGGCGATGCGGGCCGAGAAATCGGTCGGCAGTGCCAGCGCCTCGTCGAGCGCGTTGGTGTGCAGCGACTGGGTGTGGCCTTGCGTTGCCGCCATCGCCTCGACCGTCGTCCGCATCACGTTGTTGAAGACGTCTTGCGCGGTCAGCGACCAGCCCGAGGTCTGGCAATGCGTGCGCAGCGAGAGCGAGCGCGGATCCTTCGGATTGAAGGGCTTCAGGAGCTTCGCCCACAGCAGGCGCGCGGCGCGCATCTTGGCGACTTCCATGAAGAAGTTCATGCCGATCGCCCAGAAGAACGACAGCCGCGGCGCGAAGCGGTCGACGTCGAGGCCTGCGGCAAGACCGGCGCGCAAATATTCCACACCGTCGGCCAGCGTATAGGCGAGCTCGAGATCCTGCGTCGCGCCGGCTTCCTGCATGTGATAGCCGGAGATCGAGATCGAATTGTATTTCGGCATCTTCGTGGAGGTGTAGGCGAAGATGTCGGAGATGATCCGCATCGACGGCGCAGGCGGATAGATATAGGTGTTGCGCACCATGAACTCTTTCAGAATGTCGTTCTGAATGGTGCCCGAGAGTTTTTCCGGCGGCACGCCCTGTTCGCCCGCGGCGGCGACGAACAGCGCGAGGATCGGAAGCACCGCGCCGTTCATGGTCATGGACACGCTCATCTGGTCGAGCGGGATGCCCGCAAACAGCGTGCGCATGTCGTAGATGGAATCGATCGCCACGCCGGCCATGCCGACGTCGCCGCCGACGCGCGGATGATCGCTGTCATAGCCGCGATGGGTGGCGAGGTCGAAGGCGACCGAGAGGCCCTTCTGTCCGGCAGCTAAGTTGCGGCGGTAGAACGCGTTGGAATCCTCCGCCGTGGAGAAGCCGGCATATTGCCGGACGGTCCAGGGCTGGTTGACATACATGGTCGGGTAGGGGCCGCGCAGGTAGGGCGCGATGCCCGGATAGGTCTCGAGGAAATCGAGCCCGGCGAGGTCGGCCTCGCCATAGGCGGGCTTCACCAGGATGCCCTCGGGCGTCAGCCACGGCTCGGCGCTGCCGGCCGGCGCGGCGGTGGTTGCTCTCTCGAAGGCGACATCGGCGAAATTGGGAATGCGGCTCATGGTTTCGACCATATCATAGACGCTCAATCATGGTCCGGATGCTGATGGCTGACGATGGTCGCCATCTTCTCCGGCCCGTAATTCTGTTGCGTGGTCTGGCTCGGCAAATTGGCGATCCCGACCACCCAGCCGAGGCGGGATTCGGTTCCATATTGCCGTGTCGGCACCACGTGATCCGGACGATCGAACGTACCGGTCATGATCTCGATGCGTGGGCCGTCGATGCGGCGGAAGCTCAGCGGCGTGCCGCAGGCGGCGCAGAAATCGCGCATCGCGATGGACGAGGAGCGGAACGCAGAGGGCGTGCCCTTGGTCCAGGCGAAATCACCCTTCTCGATGTCGGCGTAGGAGGCGAACGGCGCACCGGTCGCCTTCTGGCACATCCGGCAATGACAGATGCTGATCTTCGCCGGCGCTGCCAAGACCGCAAAGCGGATGGCGCCGCATTGGCAGCCGCCGGTGAGAACTGGTTTGCCTGGCTCGGTCATGCCTGCTCCATCCGTCGATAGGCGTCTTGCAGCGTGGCAAGCGCATCGCCCCCGGCGAAGACAAAACCCGTGACGCCGGCGGCCCGTAAACCTGCCTCGGCCTCGGTCGGGCGGCCTGCCAAATAGATATGTCTGGTGCCTGCGGTTTGCAGGGCCTTCGCCGCGGCTTCGGCGTGTTCCGCATAGACCTTGTCGCTGGAACAAAGGCAGGCAAGCTCTGCACCGGAGGCCCTGAACGCGGCGACCAATTTGGCCGGATCAGCAAAACCCTCGCTGTCGATGGCCTGGATGCCGCCGGCCTCGAAGAAGCTCTTCGCAAAAGTTGCGCGCGCCGTGAAATCGGCGGGCGTGCCGAGATTGGCGAGGAACACCTTTGGCCGCGCGCCGCGCGCCTTCAACGCCGCGTCGGATTTGTCGCGCAGCGCTTCGAACGGTTCCGACAGCCGGATCGGCGGCAGCGCGTCGAACTTGTATTTCTGTTCGCCGTAGGGTGCGAGCGCGACCGGCGTCGCCTTCAGCACCGCCGTCTCGCGCTCATGCAGGTTCGGAAACTCGCTCGCGCCGGTCAGGACGTCGCGGCGTTTTGCGATGTTGGCATCGCGCGCTTTGCGGGCGGCCGCGACCTTGCTCTGGAACAGGGCCTGCTGAAGCGCGGCAAAGGCGCCGCCGGCCTTCTCGCTCTCCTGGAACAGCGCCCAGGCCGCCTCGCAAAGCTGTGCCGTGAGCGTCTCGATGCCGCCTGCGCCCGCCGCGGGATCGCTGACCTTGGCGAGGTTGCTCTCCTCCAGCAGCAGCAGTTGCGTGTTGCGCGCCACGCGCCGCGCGAACGGATCGGGTAGTCCGAGCGCCAGCGTGTGCGGCAGCACCGTGATCGCGTTGGCGCCGGCAAGCCCCGCCGCGAACGTCGCCATGGTCGCGCGCAGCATGTTCACATAGGGGTCGCGCTGCGTCAGCATGCGCCAGGCAGTATCGGCGGCGATGAACAACGGCTTCGGCGTCAGTCCGCATGCCGTCTCGATGCGCGCCCACAAGAGCCGCAGCGCGCGGAATTTTGCCATGGTCAGGAACTGGTCGGCGTCCGCGGCGAGCCGCGCATAGACCATGCCCTGCGCGGCTTCCAGCGGAACGCCGGCGCCTTCGATCGCGCGAAGATAGGCGACGCCACAGGCGAGCACGAAGGCGAGCTCCTGCACTTCCGAGCCGCCGGCATCGTGGATCACGCGTCCGTCGGCGGACGCAAACGGCCCCTTGAAGCCGAGCGCGGCGAGACCCTTGATCGCGCCGGTGAGGGCAGGAGCGATCTCCTCCCAGGTGTAAGGGCTGTGGCCCCACACCGCGCAGGCGGCGAGCGGATCGAGACCGAAGCGGATGTCGCAGGCCGCGGGGTCGAGGCCCTTGCTCTTTACATATTCCGCGACATGGATCGCGGCCATCCGCGATTGCGGACCGATTTGAAGCTCGATGCCGATGCCGGCATCGAGATGAATGTCCTTCAAGACCTTTGCGACCGCGTCGGCTGTCGGTTCCAGGCCGAAACCGTGGGCGTCATTGCCACCGGCGAACACCAGCGCGAGCCCGGTCGCGCCATTCTCCAGATCCTGCAAGGCCTGCGCGTTCGCGGCCGCCGCGTCGGGATGGTCGATCCGCTGCATGATCTGCCACGGCGCGGCAGCAGCCCGCCCGACCACGGGCGCAACGCCCCTGGCGCGCGGATAGAGCGGATCGATCTTCAGGCCGTCATAGGTCTTGCCGACCAGCTTCTCGAACGGCGCGCCCTTGAGCACGCCATCGACCAGCTTGCGCCAGTCTTCGACCGTTGCCTTGGGAAAATCCGCCGCCAGCGGCAGGTCGTCAGTCACGGAGGTCATGCGGCGAAGGGCTCCCGAAAATCTTGTTGTTCGCAGGCGAAATTGCCACGGCGGACCGTCCCTGCAAACGGTTGTTTTTGGTTAACCGGTATCCGGAAGCCGCTCAATGCCTTGCGTCGAGATGCTGGAAAGCCCGTCGCGCACGCGAATGCCTGAGATCACGCGGTCGGGCGCAATCTCGGCCAGCGGCACCAGCACGAAGGCGCGCTCGAACAGACGCGGATGCGGCAAGGTCAGGTCGGGCTTCTGCAGCCTGACATCGTCATAGGCGATCATGTCGAGATCGAGCGTGCGCGGCCCCCAGGGCCGCTCCTTGGTCCGCGTGCGGCCGAATTTCTGCTCGACCTTCTGCAGCACGAACAGCAGCGCGTGCGGATCGAGGCCGGTTTCGATCTCGATGCAGGCATTGATGAAGGGATCCTGCTCCTCATCGCCCCAGGGCGGCGTTGCATAGTCCGAGGAGCGCGCGGTCAGCGCGGCCTGCGCCATGCCGCAGATGTGCGCGATCGCCTTGCCGAACGTCGCGCGGACATCGCCGACATTGCCGCCCAGTGCGATCAGCACGCTCGCCATATCAAGGGTGCCGCGAGCGCGTCAGCATGATGCCGACATCGTCGAAGATCGCAGCGATCGGCGCATGCGGCTTGTGCACGGTGATCTTCACGGCGCGGATGCGCGGGAAGTGCGACAGGATGGCGTCGGCCACCGCGCCGGCGGCGCGTTCCAAGAGCTTGTAATTGGTGTTCTTGAACGCCGCCGTCGTGGTCGCCACGACTTCGGCGTAGGACACCGTATCGGCGAGCCGGTCGGTGCGCGAAGGCTCCGACAGGTCGGTATAGAGCTCGAGATCAATCACGAAACGCTGGCCGACTTCGGTTTCGTGATCCATGACGCCGTGGCGAGCGTGGATCGACAGGCCGGTCACGAAGATCGTATCGGTCATTGCTTGCTCTCGATTGCGTTCGCGACCCGCAGGGCCTGCAAGGTCTCGGCGACGTCATGGGTCCGGATGATCCTGGCGCCGCGCTGCGCGGCGATGAGATGCGCCGCGATCGAGCCGGCGAGCCGCTCTTTCGGTTCCGACGGCGACACCGAGGCGATGAAGCGCTTGCGCGAGGCGCCGACCAGGATCGGCAGGCCGAACATGTCGAATTCGCGCAGCCGCGCCAGCGCGGTCATGCTCTGCTCGGCGGTCTTGCCGAAGCCGATGCCGGGATCGAGCACGATCTTGTCGCGTGCGATGCCGGCCTTGGCGGCGATATCCAGCGAGCGCAGGAAGAACGCCTTCATGTCCGCGATGATGTCGATGGCGGAATCCACGCTCTCGCGGTTGTGCATGACGATGACGGGGACGCCTCTGGCGGCTACCAGCGGCGCCATGCCGGCATCGCGTTGCAGGCCCCAGACGTCGTTGGCGATCGCCGCGCCCTGGTCGAGCGCGAAGGCCACCACCTCCGCCTTCATGCTGTCGATCGAGACCGGCACGCCGAGCGCAACCACGCCCGATAGCACCGGCCTCAGCCGGGCAAGCTCGTCCTCGGCCGTGACGGCCTTGGCGCCCTTGTAGGGCCGGGTGGACTCCGCGCCGATGTCGATGATGTCGACGCCATCGGCGATCATCGCCCGGGCCCGTTCGAGCGCCAGGTCGGGCGCGATGAAATCGCCGCCGTCGGAGAAGGAATCCGGGGTGACGTTGAGCACGCCCATCACCGCCGGGAGTGGCCGTTCCAGCAGTGTCCGCAGCACGTCACGCCCGGCCGAGCCGGCCGGCGGGACGGAAGGGGATGGCAAGGCATTCATGCGCGTGGATGTGCGCGGTCGGGGAGGGGGAGTCAAGACGGGATTGGGGGCGATCCGGTCGCGCCGATCCGTTCCGGGGCCAGTGAGGGAACGATGCTCTTGCCCACGCTCCGTCATTGCGAGCGCAGCGAAGCAATCCAGAATCTTTCCGCGGCGGCAGTCTGGATTGCTTCGCTGCGCTCGCAATGACGTTGTTGAGACAGCCGTCCACTCTTACCCCCGGTGTCGTCCCGGCGAAGGTGTGGCTTCAGCGCTCGTATGCAGTGAGCAGCAGGCCTAATACGTGATCTTCGGCGGCAGCTTCTTGGCCTTGGCGATGATGTCGCCGACCGATTTCTCCGAGGGCAGGATGCGGAGGAGCTTCTTCTTCTCGTTGGCTTCGCGCATGCTCTGGGCGAGTCTTGCCGGATTCCGATAGGCGAGCTCGCGCACGGTGGTGACGCCGGCGGCACGGACCAGGCCGACCTTGGCACGGCCCATCCCGGGAATGCGCATGTAGTCGGAGACGTTGGCCCATTCCAGAAGCTGCTGCTCGCTGATGCCGGTCTTGGCGGACAGCGCCTTGCGGCCCTTCACGGTTGAGGCCGCCTCGAGCAGCGCGTCCGTCGTGCGGATTCCTTGCGCCTTCAACTTGTTGGCGGCAAAGGCCGGCAGGCCCTCAATCTCGGAAATCGGATATGTCATGATGCTCGATATGAAAAGCGTAGCTCAGGCAAATTGGCTGAGGCCCGGCGTCCCTGCGATGATCTTGCCCATCTGATCCGCTCCGATTTTGTCTCGGCCGAAGCGAAAAAGTTCACGAGCAATGGTCTGAATCTCGGACATGCCAAGTCCCAAGCCCATCAGGCGCGTGCCAACCGCCATCAGGCCGCCGCCCATCAGCCGCGACAGTCCGCCACCGCTTTTGGACGCCTCGATCGCCGCTTCCGCGCCGGGAATATGATTGATCAGGGCTTCGACGTTCTCGGAAGGGCCTTCGTTGCGAAGGAAGCCCAGGATAATGCCGACCGTCTTTTCAGCGACAGCACTATCTATGCTGGCGTTCGTCGCCAGCCGCCCGATCAGCTCGTCCATATGGCCTGCCCCTCAGCCGGTTCACATGCCGGAGTATTGTTTTCAAAATGATCTTGAGCCGGTGTGGTGTGAAATACAAGCTATGAACGGAGGCGAACATGCGATTCAGCTTAGAACCCGCGAAAAGTGTTGCAGCGATGCAAGAGCGGAGACGAAATCAGCAGTAAATTACCGCGGTGCGAACGCGCAGTTCCTACTTTCGGCGGATGTCGTGCACTTGTTTTCCGACAATGTCGCATGATCAGGTCGCGCTGAACGGTTTCAATCGGCGCGCGACATGCGTTAAACTACGGAACTGGCATTTGAGTTTCAATACGCGAAATACGGCAGACGGATCAGAGAGAATAATGACCGCACAGGACAGCAAGCTCGGCGACACCGACGACAAGATCTTCGTCGGCAAGGGAGACGAGCAGGCATGGCTGACGCTGGCGCTCGCCAATCGCCACGGCCTCGTCACCGGTGCAACCGGAACCGGCAAGACGGTATCGCTGCAAGTCATGGCAGAGGGATTTGCGCGCGCCGGTGTTCCGGTCTTCGCGGCCGACATCAAGGGCGACCTCTCCGGCATCTCCGAGGTCGGCGTGCCCGCGGACTTCATCGTCAAGCGCGCCACCGAGATGGGGCTGACGTTCCAGCCCGACCAGTTCTCGACGGTGTTCTGGGATGTGTTCGGTGAGCAGGGCCACCCGGTGCGGGCGACCGTCACCGAGATGGGGCCGCTTCTGCTCGCGCGCATGCTCGACCTCAACGACGTGCAGGAGGGCGTGCTCAACGTCGCCTTCCGTGTCGCCGACGACAACGGCCTTGTCCTGATCGACATGAAGGATCTGCGGGCGTTGCTCGATGCCATCGTGCCCGACAGCAGCAAGAAGGGGCCGGACGCCGCCGACGATCCGCTTGCCGACATCCGCAAGGCCGCCCAGGGATTTGGCAACGTCACCAAGGCCACCGTCGGCACCATCCAGCGCCAGCTCCTCGTGCTGGAGAACCAGGGCGCCACCAAGTTCTTCGGCGAGCCGGCGCTGACGCTGAAGGACTTCATGAGGACCGACCGCGACGGCCGCGGCATGGTCAACATCCTCGTCGCCGACAAGCTGCTCCAGAGCCCGCGGCTTTACGCGACATTCCTGTTGTGGATGCTGTCGGAGCTGTTCGAGGAGCTGCCCGAGGCCGGCGACCTGCCGAAGCCGAAGCTGGTGTTCTTCTTCGACGAGGCGCATCTGCTGTTCAACGACGCGCCCAAGGCGCTGATGGACAAGATCGAGCAGGTGGTCCGCCTGATCCGCTCCAAGGGCGTCGGCGTCTACTTCGTGACGCAGAACCCGATCGACGTGCCCGACCGCGTGCTCGGTCAGCTCGGTAACCGGGTGCAGCACGCGCTGCGCGCCTTCACCCCGCGCGACCAGAAGGCGGTCGCTGCCGCGGCCCAGACCTTCCGGCCCAACCCGAAGCTCGACACCGCCAAGGTGATCATGGAGCTCGGCAAGGGCGAAGCGCTGGTGTCCTTCCTCGAAGGCAACGGCACGCCGGCGATGGTCGAGCGGGTGATGATCCGGCCGCCGTCGGCCCGGATCGGATCGATCACGCCGGAAGAGCGCAAGGCGATCATGGATGCGAGCCCGGTGAAGGGCAAATACGACACCGCCGTTGATGAAGAGTCCGCCTACGAGATGATCCAGAAGCGCATCGCCGGCACCGCGGCGACGGCGGATGCTCCGGCGGGCGGCGGCGGTGGCATCCTCGGCCAGATCGGCTCGATCGTCGGCACCATCTTCGGCACCAATGTCAAGCGCGGCCGCCTGTCGGCCGGCCAGGTCATTGCGCGCGACGTGACGCGATCGGTGACCAACCAGGTGATCGGAGGGATGGCCGCCAATCTCGGCAAGTCGGTCGGCGGCCAGCTCGGCGGCTCGATCGGCCGCACCTTGGTCCGCGGCGCGCTCGGCGGCTTGCTGCGTCGGTAGGCAGAAAGCCCGATTGGAGGCAATCCGCGCGCTGGCGCGGCCGCCTCGCCACGGGTACAATTTCAGGTGAGGTGCTCTCCAACCGTTCGTCGGTCTGCTACGTGCTATGTCGACGCTGGACTGGACCCTATTGTGACCTCAACCGACCCGCTAGCCAAACCTGATGCGCCGAGACGCCTGTCGCTGCGCGCGCCGCTGGACCTGCTCTTCCTCTTTTGCTGCTTCATCCTGACCGCGGACGTCCTCGGCCCGGAGATTTTCGGCCACGGCAAGACCAAGGACTATGCGCTTTGGTATTGGGCCGGGCAGCAGGTGCTGCATGGTGGCTCGCTCTATCCGAGCGACTTCCGTTATCCGTTCGATTTCATCTATCCACCCCTGCCGGCGATCCTGCTGGCGATCCCGAGCTGGTTCGGCAAGATCCCGCTCTACATCGTGCTGTCGGTCCTGAATGCGCTGGCGTGGTGGTACACCGGGACACTCTCCAATGTCATGACCGGCTCGGGCCGCAAGCCCGGCCCCTGGCTGGAGGCACTGCCCGCCTTCGTCACCGTGACCTTCGTGTTCGACATGTTCGACCTCGGCCAGCCGAACCTCGTCCTGCTGGCGATGATGCTCTACGGTTTTTGGTGCTTGCAGCATCAGCGCGTCTGGCTCGCGGGCTTGATGTTCGCGCTCGCCACCGCCATCAAGGTGTTTCCGATTGCGGTGCTGCCCTATCTGGTCTGGCGGCGGAAGTGGGCGGCTGCCGTCGCTACGGCCGCCTTCACCGGCATCCTTCTCTATGTTGTGCCGGCGCCCATTCGCGGCTTCGAGCGCAACGCGGCCGAGCTTGCGATCTGGTATCAGGGCATGGTCGGGGCGAGCTCGGAAAAGGGCTTTGGCCAGCGCGACGAGCAGAACTGGTCGTGGGTCAACCAATCCATCATTGCCGTCACGCACCGCCTGGTTCGTCCGATCAACTACAATCAGGAGGATCCCAGCAAGCCGCCGCGCACGATGAATATCATCGACGTCGATTACAGGACGGCGAACTGGATCGTGCTCGCGCTGTCGGCGTTGCTCGGGCTCGGCTTCGTCGCGGTCATGCCGCCGCAACGGCTTCGAACGGCGCGCTCGGATGCCGAGGAGCTCGGCATTCTGTTCTGCCTGATGACGGTGGCATCGCCCCTGGCGCGGCAATACTACTTTATGTGGCTGTTCTTCCCGATGACGGTGCTGATGCATCGCGCCGCCTTCGACGAGCGGGCGAATGTGCGGCTGGGAACCTGGCTTGCCCTCGGCGCGGGCGGATGTCTCATGCTGCTGGCACTGCCGTGGTTTCCCAATGCCTTCCAGGCCTGGGGCAACAACCTCCTCGCCACAGCCATCCTCGCGGGGAGCCTCGCATGGCACATCCGGCATCCGCCGGTTACGGCTGGCTCCGGCGCCGCGGCAGCGCTAAAACCCAAGACCTCTTGAAACCCAAGACCTCTTGAGAAGCCATCTTGAGACTCGAAAGTCAGGAATCCGACCATGGCCAATGCCCAGCTTCAATCCGTGCTCGACCACATCGACAAGGATTTCGACAACAGCCTTGAGCGCCTGTTCTCGCTGTTGCGGATCAAGTCGATCTCGGCGGATCCGGCCTTTGCCAACGACTGCAAGGCCGCGGCCGAGCATCTCGCCAAGGATATCGCGAGCCTGGGTGTCGCCACCGAAGTGAGGCCGACCGCCGGCCATCCCGCCATCGTCGGCAAGACCGGAGCGGGCGGGCGACCGCATGTGATCTTCTATGGCCATTACGACGTGCAGCCGGTCGATCCGCTGGACCTCTGGCACCGTCCGCCGTTCGAGCCTGCCGTCACCGATCATGCCGATGGCCGCAAGATCATCGTCGCCCGCGGCGCCGAGGACGACAAGGGCCAGGTAATGACCTTCGTCGAGGCCTGCCGCGCCTGGAAGAAGGTGACGGGCTCGCTGCCGATCGACGTCACCTTCCTGATCGAAGGCGAGGAGGAGGTCGGCTCGAAGAATTTCGTGCCTTTCATCGAGGCCAACAAGGACGAGTTCAAAGCCGATTACGTGCTGGTCTGCGACACCGGCATGTGGGACCGCAACACGCCGGCGATCACGACGTCGCTGCGCGGCCTGCTCTATGAAGAGCTGAAGATCACCGCCGCCAATCGCGATTTGCATTCCGGCGTGTTCGGCGGCAGCGCGATGAACCCGATCCGGGTGCTCACGAAAATTCTCGGTGGGCTGTTCGACGACGATAACCGCATCACCATCCCCGGCTTTTATGACGGGGTGAAGGACCTGCCGCCCGATATCCTGGAGCAGTGGAAGAAGCTCAACCTGACGCCGGAGATGTTCCTGAAGCCGATCGGCCTGTCGATCCCGGCCGGCGAGAAGGGCCGGCTCCTGATCGAGCAGGCCTCCTCGCGTCCGACCTGCGACGTCAACGGCATCTGGGGCGGCTATATCGGCGAAGGCTCCAAGACGGTGATCCCGTCGCATGCGTCCGCCAAGGTCTCGTTCCGTCTGGTCGAGGGACAGGACCCCGCAAAGATCCGTAAGGCCTTCCGCGACTACGTGACGGCACGGCTTCCCGGCGACTGCAAGGTCGAGTTCGGCGACCATTCCGCCGCGCCCGCGGTCGCGCTCGACTGGAACATGAAGCCGCTCGCCGCCGCCAGCAAGGCGCTGACCGAGGAATGGGGCAAGGAGACCGTGCTGATGGGC
This sequence comes from Bradyrhizobium diazoefficiens USDA 110, assembly GCF_000011365.1. Taxonomy (GTDB): domain Bacteria; phylum Pseudomonadota; class Alphaproteobacteria; order Rhizobiales; family Xanthobacteraceae; genus Bradyrhizobium; species Bradyrhizobium diazoefficiens. The sequence continues at coordinate 3,383,547 of NC_004463.1, forward strand.
TCGGGCGCCTCGATCCCGATCGTCGCCGACTTCAAGCGCACGCTGGGACTGGACTCGCTGCTGGTCGGCTTCGGCTTGGATGACGACAACATCCACTCGCCGAACGAGAAGTACGACCTCCGCAGCTTCCAGAAGGGCATCCGCTCCTGGGCGCGCATCCTCGCCGCGCTGGCCGAGGTGAAGTAGCACACGGTGCCGTAGGGTGGGCAAAGGCGCGCTCTTCGCGCGCCGTGCCCACCATCTCTCCGCGATTGCGATCGAAGGGGTGGGCACGCTTCGCTTTGCCCACCCTACGAAATCTCTATCTTCGTCATTGCGAGCGAAGCAATCCAGAATCCCGCCGCGGAAACAGTCTGGATTGCTTCGTCGCAAGAGCTCCTCGCAATGACTGCCGCCCCAAATAAAAACGCCGCCCGGAATTGGGCGGCGTTTCATTCCAGAACGTGCAGAGGTAGTTGAGAGCTACCTTACACGAAATCCCGAAAATCTCAAGACCGATAGCCCGGCAGCTCGCGGTCGAGCTTGCGCAGCAGGGGCGGCCAGACGAGGTTGGTCGCACGCAGCTCGGCGCGGTCGCGGTTGGCGAGCAGCTCGGTGTTCTTCTCGATCGCAATCTCCTCGACCGGATAGACCGGCGTGCCGAGCGCGCGCGTGCGCACCTGCATCGAGCAGGCGCGCTCGAGGTGATACATGCGCTCGAAGGCCGAGGCGACCGAGCGGCCGACCGTCAGCGTACCGTGGTTGCGCAGCAGCATGTGGTTGTGGTCGCCGAGGTCCTTCTGCAGCCGCGGCCGCTCGTCGTGGTCGAGCGCGATGCCTTCATAGTCGTGATAGGCAAGGTCGTGGGTGACGAGCTGGGCGGTCTGGTTCAGCGGCAGCAGCCCTTCGGCGCTGCTCGAGACCGCGGTGCCGTCGAGGGTGTGGAGATGCAGCACGCAGATCGCGTCCTCGCGCACCTCGTGGATCGCCGAATGGATGGTGAAGCCGGCCGGGTTGATGCTGTACTCGCTCTCGGAGAGCTGGTTGCCGTGCAGGTCGACCTTGACGAGGCTCGAGGCCGTGATCTCGTCGAACATCAGCCCGTAGGGGTTGATGAGGAAGTGATGCTCGGGGCCGGGCACGCGGGCGGAGATGTGGGTGTCGACCAGATCGTCCCAGCCGTACAGCGAGACGAGGCGATAGCAGGCGGCGAGGTTGACCCGTTGCTGCCACTCGGCCTCCGTCATGTTCGACGGCACTTCCTTCAGGCGCGCTTCCGCTGGTGACATGGCAAATCTCTCCGAACCTCGTTGTTGCGGAGCAAGAGCCTAGTCTCGGGTGAGGTCGGCGGCAAGGCGCTCAAAGCGCGGCAGTTCAGCGTCGCCCGCATGGAGTGCGCGTTTGAGGTTCCGGATTTCAGAACCGTCCGACGCGACGTTTCGTCTACGCGGCCGTACGATCGGACAATGATCTTACGGTGCCGGGATCGAGAGCAGGCTGGAAATGCTGCTGCCGCGGATGTCGTAGACGCGGGCGAACACCACGTCGTCGCGCTTGATCTCGACCATGACGGGCGCGGTCAGGCCCTTGCAGTAGAACTCGCCGAGCGTCATGGCGAAATCGGCGGCATTGGAGTCCCAGCCGATGGTGAAGTCGGGCCCGAGCGCGACCTGCGCCGGACGCTGCGGACCGCACACCGCGACCTTCCATTTGCGGTTGCGCGGCGGCACTTCCTGGCGCTCGACCAGCTGCTCGCGCAGCTCGTCGGAGGCCTGCTTCAGCGCGAGGCCCCAATAGTCCAGCATGAAGCGGTCGTCGGCGGCGCGCACCGTGCCGGCGATGTGGTTGAAGTGGGTGTATTGATAGGGATGCAGCCGGATCATCTCGGCGAGCGGGAGCGCAAGGCCAAAGCAGAAGGTGGCGAGCACGACCGGCTGCCAGGTTCGGTGGTTGGCGCGCAGGCGCTCCATGGTCCAGGCGAAGGCGACGCCGCCGAGCACTGCCATCGGCGGGATCACGAAGACGAAATGGCGGATGCCGTTGTACAGCGCGGGCCGCTTCACCATCGCGATCGCGAGCGGCAGGGTCGCGGCGAGCGTCAGCATCAGCAGGATGGTCTTGCGGCGGGCCGGAACCTCGCCGCGCGGCAGCAGCGCGAAGGTGCTGACCACGGCGCCGGTCATCAGCACCAGCATCACCTCGGGCAACTGAAGCGCGAACAGCGTCGGCAGATAGGACCAGGGCATGTCGGGGACCGACACGATCGCGCCGTCGAACATCTCCTTCCAGGGCTTCTCGAAGAAGTGCGAGAAGTAGGTCAGCGCCTCGAAGGGATTGCCGGGCTCCATGATCGACCACGGCCAGATCAGGCCCATCACGAGATAGCCGAACACAAGGCCGGGCAGCAGCAGGTAGACGACATGGGCGAAGCGGCGGGCCGCTTCGCGAACGCCTTCGGTGCGCAGTTCCTCCAGGAACAGCGGGATGAAGCCGATCAGGGCGTAGACCAGCGCAAGCCCGCCGAGGATGCGGCAGCCGATCGACAGGCCGGCACCTAAGCCGACGATCAGGATCGTGCGCGGCGAAGGCTGCGGATATTCCTCCGCGAGCCGGACGAGGCCCAGCATCAGGATGATCATGGCCACCGCGAAGGGCGCGTCCTTCGGGTTCATGAACATGTGGCCGTAGAAGATCGGGCAGAGCGCGAGCAGAAGCAGCGCAGCGAGGCCTGCGAGCGGCCCGCCGATGCGGCGGCCGAGCCGCCACGTCACGGCAAGCCCGATCACGCCGACGATCGCGCCGACCAGGCGGCGCGTCTCGAACAGCTCGAGCGGAATGACCTTGTGCAGGAGGGCCGCGACCATGTCGAAGCCGCCGCCATACATATAGAGGTTGGCGAAGGAGAGCGCCGCGGTGTCCTTGAAGCCGGAACCGAACATGCGCAGCAACAGATCGGCATATTCAGCGTGGGTGTAGTCGTCCCAGCCGAGCCCGTAATCGCGGAAGGTCAGGCCTGCGATGACGGCGACCGCGGCCAGCACCAGCATGGCGAGATCGTCGCAAGTCCGTTCGACCGAGCGCCGCAGAGGCGTGTCGATCGCCGAAGTCGTGATGGATGTCATGGCTATTGGTGACCCGGAATCCCCTCTCGGCCCTGCTGGTGCGCGCGGGCCTGCTCCCCGGACTCCGTATAGCGCAGTTCCATTACCAAGTAATTGGGCATTATGGCTAAATTCCTGATGCGACGCAGCAAATCCAGAAACTCAAGAGCACTGTAGCAGTAGCAATCCGTAGCTGAAGGGAATGTGAATAAGTCCCTGATTTCCTTCCCTTTAGGAACGCTGATCGCAATTCGTCGTTGGCGAGCAACACAGGAAGACGGTATCGTGGCGTGTGTCGCGTATGGATGCGCGGCCGGGGGTGAGTTCGATGACGTTGGCATTATTGATCGCGGGGATTGTCGCCGTCCTGGCGGGCCTCCTTGCGATCCTGTTTGGCTTCACCGTCAGGGAGTTCAGCCTCGGCAGTACCCTCATAATCTCGGGCACGATCGGCGTCTGCTCCGGAATGTTACTGGCGGGCCTCCATTTGGTGGTGCTGGAACTGAAGGGCATTGCCCGCCGGCTGGCCGGTGCCGCCGCACCGTCCGAAGTGCGCGTCAGGCCCGTGCTGCCGGGTCTCGCGCTGCCCGGCGCGCCTGCGCCCGAGCCTGCTCCGGCGATGCGCGCCGAGCCGACGGCCCCGCCATCGCCGGCCGCGCCGCCGCCATGGCAAGGCGAGGCACCGATGCGCGAGCGGCCGCGCGTCGAGCCGCCACCGGAGCCGGAACCTCCGGCTCCGCCCGCAGCTCCGGAAGTGCCGCGCCGGCGCAACCTGCTGTTCGCCTCGACCTCGCGAAAGGAACGCGAGCGTGCGGAGGCCAAGGCCACCGAGGGCCCGCCGCCGCATGCCGAGCCCGCGGCGCCTGCCGGCCCGGACACGCCGCCTGCAAGCTTCGACGACGCCTGGCCGAAGCCGGATCGTATGCGCCCGCCGGAACCGCCGGCCGCCTCGCGCCGCCCGCCACCGCGCTCGCCCTCGACCTTTGTCGAGGCTACCCCGCCGCCTGCACCCGAGCCGGAGTCGGAGCCGGCGGTCGAGCAGGCGCCCGTGACCGTGCTCAAATCCGGTGTCGTCGACGGCATGGCCTATTCGCTCTATTCCGACGGCTCGATCGAAGCGCAGATGCCGGAAGGCATGATGCGCTTTGCCTCGATCGACGAGTTGCGCGCGCATCTTGACCAGCGCTCCTGAGGACTGCCGGGGCCAAGTAAAGCGCCAGCTTTCTTGTCACTTCGCCAGTCATCAGCCCATAGTCGTCAGTCCTGTATTTTGGCCGAACGTATTGTTGACACGGAATACTTCGAAGTCGTCTCTCCCGTGAGACGCAAGGTGGAGAAAGGTCGGGCCCATGTCGGATGCCGGGGCTAAGAATTTCATTGAGCTGACAGCGAGCATCGTCTCGGCCTATCTCGGCAACAACCCCACGCCGGCCGCGGAGATCCCGAACCTGATCAGCCAGGTGCACGGCGCGCTGGTGCGGGTCTCGTCGGGCCGCGTCGAGGCGGCGCCGCTCGAGCCGGCCAAGCCGGCGGTGTCGCTGAAGAAGTCGATCGCGCCGGACTATCTGGTCTGCCTGGAAGACGGCAAGCGCTTCAAGTCGCTGAAGCGCCATCTGCGCACCCAGTACAACATGACGCCCGAGCAGTACCGCGAGAAATGGGGCCTGCCGGCCGACTATCCCATGGTCGCGCCGAACTACGCGGTGGCGCGCTCGCAACTGGCAAAGCAGATGGGTTTGGGACAGCAGCAGCGGAAGCGGAAGTAGAGCCGGCCTCGAATCTCGTAGGGTGGGCAAAGCGAAGCGTGCCCACCATCCGGCTCACAATTGTTGATAGATGGTGGGCACGGCGCAAGTGCGCCTTTGCCCACCCTACGCAGCGCTTCCCACCATGAGGATCTTCAGGTGGCTTCCGCCAGCGCCTCTTTCGCGTCGGTCTTGATGCGCTCGACCATCGAGCGCAGGCCGTTGGAGCGCTGCGGCGTCAGGTGATCGCGAAAGCCGAACTCGTCGAACACCGCGATCGCGTCGGTCGCGAGGATCTGCTGCGGCGTGCGGCCCGAATAGAGCGCGAGCACGATCGCGACCAGGCCGCGCACGATATGAGCGTCACTGTCGCCGCGATATTTCAGGATCGGCGCGCCGCCATCGCGCTCGACCAGCTTCTGGAGCCAGACCTGGCTGACGCAGCCATTCACCTTGTTGGCGGCCGAATGCTCGGCCTCGGGCATCGGTTCCAGGGTGCGGCCAAGCTCGATGACGTACCGGTAGCGGTCGTCCCACTCGTCCAGAATCTCGAAATTGTCCCTGATTTCGTCGATCGTCGTCATGCTGGCCTATCGTTCCCGTTCAGCCCAATATAAGGACGCGAAGTCGTGAAATCGATAGGGTTTGGGGGCTAATTCGCGAGCCCCGGTCCGCGCCATTCCAGCGCGAGGTCGTCCTGGGTCAGGGTGTCGCGCGGCGCCTCGCTCCCAGCAGTGTCGCCTTCGCCGGCCAGTGCTATCGAGCCGGTGTGGTCGGGCGCCTTCTTGTCGCTCTTCTCGTTCTTCTCGTTGGTGATCTGCTCTTTCTTGTCGTTGATGATCTGATAGATCTTCTTCGCGCCGTCCTGGGCGCGCTGGCCGATGATCGACGCGGCCTGTCCGCCGACCTCGCAGGCCGCCGGCTGGCGCTTGCAGAACTGGGTCATGTCGGAGACGGCCGCGGTCGCAGCCTGCACCGCGTCGGCGGCGCCGATCTGCGGCAGCTTCTCCGATTCGGGCGTCTTGTCCCGCGGCAGGAGCACCAGCACCAGCCCGAGCCAGAATGTGATGCGGAGCAGAAAGCGCATCTTATCGACCTGTATGTTAGATCCCGCCGCGGCGATTTCCGCAGAGCGCGTCGGACCTAGCAACTCTCGATAAATCGCAAGTGATTGCCTTGAGCTTAATTCGCGGAATTTTTACGCAAAAAACTTCGAAAATGGCGGCCTCGTAAATTTTCCATTGATGCCGAGCCCCCGTGATCTTGCGGTCTTCCGCATCTACTAATTCGAAACCATGCCGGCCGGGGTGAAACCCTGTGTTCACCATCCTCGCCGAAGACGTCGTCAAATCGTCTAAAAAGCTCCGCGATGACACGCTGTCCGGCGCCGGGCCGTGCCGCCTTAGCACTCGTTTAAGGTCGCTCTGACACGGTGGCTCAACGACAAGGAGGCGTTCCGGCGCGTCTCTCCGACGAATGAGCCGAAGCGCGAGACCCGTGACAGTTTTGAGTATCATCCGCGATTGTCTCGATGCGCTGCTGCATCCCTCCGCGCGTTACGACGCGCTGACGCGAGCGCGCCATCGTGCCTTCATGGCGCCGCGCCTGCTCGGCAGCCTGGCAGCGTTTGCCGCATTCCCGATCTATCTCGCCATGCGTGGCGCACCGAGCGCGGTCGAGGTCGCGGCCTTTGCCTGGCTGATCGCGCCGATCATGTTGTCCTGGTTCCTGTCGCGCACCGGCCGCTACGAAGGCGCGCATGTGCTGTCGTCGCTGGCGCTCGCCGGCCTGATCATGGCGGTCGCAATCACGACCGGCGGCATCGAATCATTCGCCGCGGTGTGGCTGATCGTCGTTCCCCTCGAGGCTGCGCTGTCGGCATCGCGACGCGTCGCCGCCTTTGCCTCGCTGCTCGCGCTCTCCTGCGCGGGGATACTGATTTTCGTCGGCCAGCTCGGCTGGCTGCCGCTGGATGCGCCGGGTGCCGCGGAGCGTAGCCTGCTGATGGCGTTTGGCGTCGCCTCGGCCACCCTCTATGCTGCAGGCCTCGCTTTCGGCGCGGAGTCGCTCGCACGCACCGGCGTTGCGCTGCTGTCGCGTGAGGAGGAGCGTTATCGCCTGCTTGCGCGCAACATGAGCGACGTCATCTCGCGGCATCGGCGCAACGGCGCGGTGCAGTTCATCTCGCCGGCCGCCGAGGCCATGCTCGGAATGCCCGTCGCGCAGCTGCACGGCCACGGTCTGTTCGATCGCGTCCATGTCGCCGACCGGCCGGCCTATCTCACCGCTTTGTCCGATGCCGCGCGCGGTAATGTGCGCAGCGTCGAGTTCCGGCTGCGGCGGGAGCCGACCGGCTCGGAGCGCGGCCAGGTTGACTTCATCTGGGTCGAGATGCGCTGCCGGCCGCTCGACCAGGATCTCGGCCGCCAGGATATTGACCGTGATGTCGCACGCGAGACGGAAGTCGTCGCCGTGATGCGCGACGTCACCGATCGCAAGCTCTCCGAGCAGGCGCTCGATCAGGCCCGCAGCGCCGCCGAAGCGGCCGACGCCGCCAAGACGCGCTTCCTCGCCACCATGAGCCACGAGCTGCGCACGCCGCTCAACGCCATTATCGGCTTCTCCGACATGATCGCGCAGGAGCAGGCCCTGATGCTGGGTGCGGCCCAGCGCAAGGAATATGCCCAAGTGATCAACGATTCCGGCCAGCATTTGCTGTCGGTGGTCAACGGCATCCTCGACATGTCCAAGATGGAATCGGGCAATTTCGAGATTGCGTCGGAGCCGTTCGCGCCGCGCGCCTCGCTGATGCATTGCTGCAATCTGCTGGCGCTGAAGGCGCGGGAGAACGGCATCGACCTCATCACCGACGCGCCGCAGGACCTGCCTGTCATGACCGGCGATCCCAGAGCCTTCAAGCAGATCGTGCTCAACCTCGTCGCCAACGCCATCAAGTTCACCGAGCGCGGCGGCCAGGTCTCCGTATCAGCCGCGGTGTCGGGGTCGCACCTCACGCTGCGTATCAGCGATACCGGCGTCGGCATCGCGCCCGACGACCTCAAGCGTATCGGTGCGCCGTTCTTCCAGGCCGGCAAGACCTATCAGCGCCGTCACGAAGGCACCGGACTCGGACTTTCGATCGTGAAGAGTCTTGTGGCGTTGCATCTCGGCGATTTGACGGTACAAAGCAGGCTCGGCGAGGGCACCGCCGTCACCGTCAAGCTGCCGCTGGTTTACACGTCGCCGCAAGCCAAACCTGCCGATAGAATGCCGGCCGAGAGCAAGATCGCGACTTTGACGCCGGTGCCGCGCCAGGAACATCACGACCAACATCACGACCAACTTCAGGACCAACCTGCTCTGGTGAAGAAAAGTGCCTAAGAAGTCTGCAAAGGACGAAGCTGCTCCGCGCCGTCGTGGCGCCAAGGCTGCGGCTGTCGACGTTGAGACCGAGCGCAACCTCGTGATGCGCGTGCTGCTGCACAGTCCCAAGGATACGCTGGCCGGCCTCGTCGCCGTTGCCGCCATCAGCGCGATCGTTGCCAATGCGCTGTTCCTCCAGACCGGAAGGCATCCGGCACCGATGTTCGGCACCGTGATCAATCTTCCCGCGCCGTCGTCCGTGCCGCTGTCGAACCCCTTGCCGCGTCCGCGCCCCGTCGGCGCCGATACCTCGCCGCTCGAGCCGAGAGCGACGGAGTTCCGCGCCGAGCCCAAGTCCGTAGAGCCCAAGTCTGTAGAGCCCAAGCCTGTCGAGAGAGTTGCCGAGAGGGCGCCGGAGAAGCCGGTCGAGGCGACCGCATCGACTCCGCGCTCGGCCGATCCTTTGACCAACCTGGTCAAGCAAACGACGTCGACGCCGTCCTCCGTTGCCGTCGCGCGTCCGCCGGCCCCGATCCCGGCGCAGCAGAGCCCGGCCGTACGGCGTATCGCCGGCGTGCAGCGCGCGCTGTCCGAATACGGCTACGGCAATTTGAAGGTCACGGGCGCGATGAGCGGCGAGACCCAGTCCGCGATCCAGAAATTCGAGCGCGAGCACAAGATGCAGGTCACCGGCCAGGTGTCCGATCGCCTGCTGCGCGAGCTCGCCGCCGCGATCGGTCATCCGGTCGAATAGCGACATTTGTCGTCGTCATTGACGCGGATCAATTGGCCGCGCGTGATCCGCAAGGGGATGCCAGCCCTGCGCCGGCGTGATTTGTCCGGGATCAATGACTGTCGGCGGCGTCAGGGAAGATGATCGCTCATCCTCATCAAGGAAGAGAGGTCATCATGTTCAAGGTCTCGATTCTCGTCTGGATCATGCTGGGTACCGTGCTGGCGGGCGTCAGCCTGATCGTGGTGCTGATGGTGCCGAGCCTTGCCGCGGAGGCGATCAAGAACATCCCCTATGCCGCGGCCATCGGGTTTGCGCTTGCGATGCCGCTGTCATATCTCGTCGCACGCCAGATCGGCGGCGGACAGGGTGCAGGCAAGGCGTAGCGCGCGCGCCGAGACTGGCGGGACGCGTCGTACTGGCCTATCGTCCGACTCATGCGTTTGAAATCCAACATATGGGTCGCGGCTTATTTGCGCCGGTGCCAGAGCGAGGGCGTGTTCGGGGCGGTGCGCCGTCGCGGCGCCGAGGAGGCGGGCGCGGTGTTCGTGAAGGTGTCGCTGCTCGACGGCAATGCGATGCTCTACGTGCCGGCGCCGCAGACCGTCTATGACGACGGCCGGCCCGTCGACCGCTTCTTCGTGCCGGTTGCATCGCAGCCGCTGCCGGAGCCCGCGGTCGAGGAACGGCTGACCAAGGAAATCCGCTTCGATTCGGATGCCTGGATCGTCGAGACCGAAGACCGCGCCGGGCGGCACTTCCTGGAATTGGCGAAGACCTGACTAGTGATCCGACGACCCGCCGGTGCCGGTCCGCACCGTTGGGCTGGAGCCGGGCTGCACGCCGGGCCGCGTCTGGCTTGCGCCCGCACGCGCACGCTGGCGTTCCCCATCGTGCAGCGACGACTGATACTTTGCCCGCGTCACCGCGAGCGCGGAGCCGCGCCAGGCGGCCAGCATCACCAGCGCGGAGCGCTCGCCGAGGCGATCGTAGAGCCGCGACAGCCGGTACACGTTGTTCACGGAGTTGCCGATCTCCGGCTTGAAGAACAAGAGGATGCGCTGGAAGTTCGGGCTCGGCATGTCGAGCGCGCGCGCGGCGACCGCGAGCGCTTCGCCGCCGGGATCGTCGACGATCTCTGCCGCGACGCGCGAGGGCAGGATCAGGCTGTCGCCGAGCTCGTAGGTGAAATTCTCGACGTCGCCCGCGATCGCCGCCATCTCCAGGATCTGGATCGCGCGCTTGGCGCGCACGGTCGGAATCCGCGGCGCGGCCTTCAGCGGCGTCTGCTCCAGATTGTGCAGGATCAGCGCGCGCTGGGACGCATCGGCGTGGAAGAACATGTCGTGGATTTCGGCGGCGTCCGTCGGCTGCATCGCCATGTTCGAGGCCATACGCTGCTCGGCCTCGGTCGGCGCGCGGACCGGGGAGGGCGCGGGCGGGGGCGCCGCGATTTCGCGCGCGAGCGGAACCCTGCGGCCTTCCTGGGCGGCGACCAGCCCGAGCTTCTGCAGGATCGGGACGGGCGTCTGCGGATAGACCGCAAGCCGCGCCTTGACGGCGGCGCGCGTCGCATCGTCCACCTGGTCGATCAGTCGCGTGGCGAGTTCGACGAATTGCCGCTGTTCGTCCTCGCTGTGGACGCGCGTCTGGACATAGAGGTCGGTCAGCACGCGCAGCAGCGTCGGGCGAACATCGACGCCTTCGCGACGGGAGAGGGTCATCAGCCCGTCGAATCCGGGAAACAGCGACTTGGTCATGGAGGCGTACGCAACTCGGAAAAGAGACTTGCGAGTGAGCCTAGCGCAGGTTCTTTTAAAGCCTCGTTAAGGAAAACGAGGCGTGAAGCCGCCCCCGCAATTCAAGGCATTGTCGTGCCGCAACGGGACGGCGCGGCGGGTTCCGTGCGGCTACGGTCCAGAGCACATCTTTACACCCCGTTAACCATGAGCTGATCTTAATGATCCGCATGTTGCAGGGGCGCGTTTGGTCGCGCGGCAATTGAAGAGAACTGACATGGGGACCATCATCGAATTTCCGGCCGGTCGCCGGGTAGGCTCGTCGGGGGACGTCGCACCGCGCGCGGACATGGGGACGATTCTGATCCTTCCCGTGATCCGCATCGAGCGCGAGGCGGACGAAACCAGCGGCGATCGCGGGCCGGAAGCGGGCACAGCGCCGGGGCGCCGTCGTCGTCGCCGCTAGATCCGGCTTTTGCAATGCCGGACACCATCCACCAGATCCGGCCCTTCGTATCGGCCGTCCTGCTCGCGCTGCTCGGCGCGACGCTCGGGGCCTGTAGCGGCGGCGATTTCGGCCGCACCCGCGCCGATATGCGCAGCGACGACATGCATCGCTGGCTCGGCACCGAGGCCGCCGGCAGCGTCGGGTTGAGACCGTCGCAATTCCAGCTCACCGACGAGGAGCGCCAGCTTCGCGACCTCGCCTATCCCCTGATCGAGCCGCCGCTGTCGCGCCCCGCATGGAAGAGCGTGTTCGGCGACTACAAGGCCTTGCCGTCACCGTGGCGGCAGAAGGTCGTGTTCGACCGCACCATGTACGGGCGCACGCTGATCGACGAGCCGCACCGCTCGCACTCCTCGCGCTATGCGCAGCTGATCGAGGACGTGCGCAACGACACCACCCGCTTCGAGCCGTTCTTCGCCTCCGCGATCAAGGTCATCGACCTCGACAGGAAGCGCGATGCCAGCATGGCGCGCGTCTCCGTCCTCTCTCCGAGGGAGAGAGACGACGCGGTCGCGCGCATGCAGGAGAACTCGCTGATCATCCAGTGGGTGCAGCAGTGCCTGGAGCAGCGCGTCTCCTCCTATCGCTGGGCGTTGGAGCGCCTGGTGATCCAGGCGCCCGACGGCATGGCCGCCGACGCCGACCGCCTGATCGGCGAGCTCGCGGCCCAGACCGCCAATCCGCCGGTCCAGGCGCAGCCGCCTTACGGCCGCGCGGTCATCTCGAAGGGCTGAGCGTCTTGCGCACACTGCGCTGGCGCGCGATCCGATCGGGCTTCCGCCGCTGCTTCTGAAGTTTCCCGACAAGATCCTTCAGCGCGTCCGCCAGCGGCACTGATGCGCGGTAGGCGAGGCCGACCTCGCGCTTGACCTTGACCTCGATCTCACGCACCGCGACATCGGGATTGCCGCGCGCGACGCCCTCGGGGACGATGGCGATGCCGATTCCGGCGGCGACCAGCGCCATGGCCCAGTCTTCCGATTGCGCGATCGCCGCGGTCTGGCGCCGCTGCGCGGCGCGGCCGAAGAATTGGCTTTGCTCGCAATGGCAGCGGTCGATCATGGCAGCGCCGGCGAGATCGGCGGCACGGAGCTTCTCCTTCAGCGTCAGCGGATGCGACGGCGGCAGCGCGGCGACATAGCGCTCGCTCCACAGCGCGACGAAATGCTCGTCGGCGCGCAGCATGGACTTCGAGATGATCCGCGCATCGGCGCGCTCGTCGCTGCCGACGAGGCGCAGCGCGATGTCGCTGCGCGCCGTCAGCGGCTTCAGCAGCGCGATCGTTCGGGGCACATCGAGCGTGCGCATCAGGCCGAGCGTGACCGTGGTCCTGGTCGCCTGCTTCCTGAACAGGCTGCGCGCGGCGTCCGACTCGTCGATGATGCGGCGGGCCAGCGCGTGAAACTGCTCGGCCGAGGCGGTGGGCGCGACGCCCTTCTTGTGCCGGATGAAAAGCGTGGTGCCGAGCTCGGCTTCCAGATTGGTGATCGCGGTCGAGATCGATGGCTGCGACACGAAGCAGGCCCGCGCCGCGGCGGTCAGGTTGCGCGCGCGATAGACGGCGGCGAAGTAGCGGAGTTCGCGGATGTCCATAGGATGAGCCTAGAGATATGATCAATATTCAATATTTTACCTATGGATCGGACGATGACAAGAACGCCCTGTTCACAACGGGCGAGGTCCTCCATGAAAATCCATCATCTCAACACCGGGACGATGTGCCCGATGGGCCGCCGCCTGGTGAACGGCACCGGCGGCCTGTTCCAGCGTGCCCGCATGGTCTGCCACTGCCTGCTGGTCGAAACGGGTGACGGGCTTGCCCTGGTCGATACCGGCATCGGGCTTGGCGATATCGCAGCCCCTGACCGGCTCGGACGGCGATGGCTGCGCCAGACCGCGCCAAGGCTCGATCCGTCCGAGACGGCGCTCGAGCAGGTGAAGGCGCTCGGCTATTCGCCCGCCGACGTGCGCCACGTGCTGCTGACGCATCTCGATCGTGATCACGCCGGCGGCGTGCCCGACTTTCCCCATGCCGCGATCCACGTCCATCGCGCCGAATACGACATGGCGGTGCAGAGCAGGCCGGCGCCGCCGGAAGGGCGCTATGTCACCGGGCAGTGGAGCCATGGTCCAAGCTGGACGTTCTATGGCGAGGCCGGCGAAGACTGGTTCGGCTTCAAGGGCGTGCGCGCGCTCGGCGACAAGGAGGCGGACATCCTGATGATCCCGCTCGCCGGCCATACGCTCGGCCATTGCGGCATCGCGGTCCGATCAGGCGACACATGGCTGCTGCATGCCGGCGACAGCTATTTCCATCACGGCCAGCTCGCGGCATCCCCGCGCATGCCGCTGGTGCTCGGCTATTTCCAGCGCCGCGCCGACATGGACCGCACGCAGCGGATCGCCAACCAGGCGCGGCTGCGCGCGCTGAAGCTCGCCCACGGCGACCGTGTGAGGATCGTCAACAGCCACGATCCCGTCGATTACGAGAACTGCCGGTGCGGGACGCACTGAGTGCGCGCCGGACCCGTCAACGCTTCATGCGCGCAGACGTCCGACGCCTTAGGTCCCCCGATGCGCGCGCGTGAGGCGGCCGCCGGCCGCCCTCGCAAGCCCGAACGGCGCCCCGGCTTTTTCCGGCTGGCGTGTTATTTTCGAAAATGACCGGGACGGCAGCCACCGCGCGTCGGGATCACGGCGATTTCCTATCTTCGTCCTTCCGATGGTAGCCGGCCGATTCCACTTCAGGAGAGATCTTCGCGCGACGACCGCCTTGCAATAATTTTCGTAAACAGTATTATTTTCGAAAATGCAGTTTGGGGAGGCGGGGCGAAATCATGAGGGCGGTGCTGGTGCGTCAGCCGGGTGGGCCGGATGCACTCGAATTGGTCGAGCTCCCGGTGCCCGTGCCGGGCGCCGGGCAGGTGCAGATCCGGGCCGAGGCGTTCGGGGTCGGGCAGCCCGACGCGCTGATCCGGCGCGGCGTCTACAAATGGATGCCGCCGCTGCCGGCCAATCCCGGCAATGACGTCGCGGGCCGCATTTCCGCGCTCGGGCCCGGCGTGGAGGGCCTTGCCGTCGGCCAGAAGGTGCTGCTGAGCGCGCGCGACCTGTCGCAACGTGGCGGCTGCTACGCCGACTACGTGGTTGCCCCGGCGGACGCCGTTCACGCATTGCCCGACCATGTCGATCTGCAAGCCGCCGTGTGCCTGTCGAACTATCAGGTCGCCTACGCACTCCTGCACGAATGCCGCCACCCGCGCGCGCCGACAAGCGTGCTGGTGATCGGCGCGGCCGGCGGCGTCGGCACCGCGCTGGTGCAGCTCGCCAAGCTCGCGCAGATGACCGTGATCGGCACGGTCTCGACCGAAGCGAAGGCGGAGTTCGCGAAGGCGAACGGTGCCGATCACATCATCTTCTACCGCCGCGAGGATGTCGTGGCGCGAACCCGCGAGCTGACCAACGGCGAGGGCGTCGGCCTCGTGCTCGATCACGTCTGCGGGCCGGAGTTCACCGCCTATCTCGGCGCGCTCGGCAAATGGGGGACGCTGCTCTCCTACAACGCCTTCGCGGGCCTTCCGGAAGAGAACCTGATGGTGGCGATGCGCAATCACCTCGACATCTGTCCCGCCGTGCGCTGCTTCTCCTTCCACATCTACGACCACGATCGCGACGGCCGCCGCGCCCTGATGCGCAGCGTGATCGAGGCCCTGAGCCGCAATGCCATCAAGCCGGCCGTCTCGGCGGTCCTGAAGCTGGACCAGGTCAGGCAGGCCCACGCGCTGCTCGAGCAGGGCGCGGCGCTCGGCAAGATCATCATGACGCCATGAGGGGATGGACGGCACGATGACATCACACGCCGAACTTCGCCCGTGCGCCCGTTCGGAGCATGCCGCCATCGCCTGAATGCGCCGGGTTCGCCCGTTGGGCAGCCCGGTCCGGAGAACGCCGCCTTCGCTGCGGCCAACGATAGAACGGTCAAAAAAGGGAGAACGCATCCATGCGATGGATGAGACGGCTTGCTGCGGCAACGTTTCTGCTTGGCGGGTTTCTCGCCGCCGGCACAGTGGCACTTGCGGACAATTATCCGTCGCGCCCGATCCGCCTGCTGCACGGATTTGCCGCAGGCGGCGCGGCCGACACGCTGTCGCGCATCATCGCCGACGGGCTCGCGAAGCGGCTCGGGCAGCCGATCATCGTCGAGGCCAAACCGGGCGCCGGCGGCAACCTCGCGGCGGATGCCGTCGCCAAGGCGGCGCCTGACGGCTACACGCTCGGGCTCGTCACAGGCGCCCACGCGATTTCCGCGGCGACCTATAAGAGCCTCGCCTACCAGCCCGCGGACAGTTTCGAGATGATCTCGACGCTGGTCTACTACGCGCTCGTCATTGCCGTGCGCAGTGACTACTCGGCGAAGTCGCTGGGCGAGCTCGTCGCCATGGCGAAGGAGAAGCCCGGCTCGCTCAGCTTCGGTTCGGTTGGTTTCGGCAGCACGCATCACCTTGCGGGCGAGCTGCTGAACGCAACGGCCGGCATCGAGATCGTGCATGTGCCGTATCGCGGCGATTCGCAGTCCGTCACCGCGCTTCTCGGCGGAGAGGTTCCGGTCATCGTCGGCACGCCGGTCCTGCTCGCGCCGCAAATCCAGAGCGGCGCGATCCGCGGCCTTGCGGTGACCTCGCCGACGCGGACTGCGCTATTGCCTGACGTCCCGACGGTTCAGGAGGCCGGCATCAAGGGATACGACGTGCGCACCTGGGCCGGCCTGCTGGCCCCGAAGGGAACGCCGCCCGCCATCATCGCCGCGCTCAATGCAGCGACGCTCGATGCGCTCAAGGACCCAGACCTCAGGCAACGTCTGGAGACGGCCGTCGGCGGCGAGGTCCGTGGCAGCTCGCCGGCGGAGATGAAGGCGCTGATCGAAACCGAGATCACCAAATGGTCGGGCGTGGTCGAGCGGGCGAAGATCCCGAAGATCTGATCCACGGGGGCCGCAGCGCCGCTGCTGCGGCCCCCGTCAGATGCCGTCTTCTCCTATCTGCCGGAGCCGGCCTCCTGGGTTGTCAGCAGGCGGTGCTTCACCGTCCGCGCAATCGCCGCAGGTGCCTCTTCGGGAATCGCAAAACAGGAACTCGCGTTGATCTCGCACAGGACGTAAGTGTCGGCGCCTGCCGCGTTGCGAGGTCCGTAGAGGAAGTCCGCGTCCCAGATCACCGGCAGCGAGGATTCATCGATGTCGAGCGTGTCCATCATCTGCGGCGTCCATTCGTTCTCCATCGATCTTCGCAGCGCCTGGAACGGTGGAGCATCGGGTCCGTGCATGATGCGCGGGCCGGGTTGCGCCTCCGCTGCATCGGGGCCTTCCGGCGGCGGCGGGATCAAGGCCTTGATCCGTTGCTGGCCAAAGCCCGCGACCTTGGAGCCGCTCATGTAGCAGCGGATCATCCCGTCGGGCAGGCGCGATTGAAATGCCTGATCGATGATGCAGCCGCCCCAGCCGAAATAGGGTTCGCACCGGGCGATGAAGGCATCGAGCGGCATGTCCTCAGGCAGGCTGCCGCGCGTTGCATGGAGGACGCGAACCATGGCGCTCGCCTCTGCAATGGCCTCCACTTTCCAGACGCCCTGGCCTCCATTGCCGCGGTTTTGTTTCAGCACGCGCGGTCCGTCGGTCTGAAGGCGCGACGGAAACTCGGCGCGGAAGCTTGCGGTCGTGTCGTAGCGATGCGTGTCGGCGCCCCAGCCCAGGTGGCGCGTTCTGTAAAGGACTTCCTTGACGCCCATCTTCAGGATGACGTCCGGGTGCGCGCTCACCCATGGCCCTCGCGCCGCGACGTCGCGGAGCAGGGGATCGAGGTCAGCGCGTGTCTTGCCTTGATGGATCGGGTCGACCCAGACGAGCACGCCGTCGACCGCAAGCAATTGATCGCGGACGGCGTCGGCAAAGGTTTCGTCGTAGATGACGGGCCGGGCTTCGATGCCGGCGGCGGCGAGTGCCTCGAAGACGCGGACGAAGCGGCTGTTCTGCGGTGTGGCATCCGCCCGCGCGGCGGCATCGCCGCGTGAGAGGATGGCAACGGTGGATCGGAGAGGAAAGTGTTGTTCGGTATCCATGCGCAAGCTCCACGAAGTGCGTGCTGCGCAGAGCTTGGACCGAAGTCTCATGGGGGGTCTGCATTGCCCCCATGCGGACGACCTTACGTGAGATCGGCCTCGGCTTTCAAGACGGTCGCGCGGTTCCACCCGGGGCCTACCCGGTGCTTTCGCGCGACGCGCAGGTTGACAGCTCGGCGTTCCGGGTTTTCTATTTCAGGCAACGGGGATGTGCGATCTCCCCGTGAGGCGTCATGCCCAAGAATCGCGTCCTGATCGTCACCAAGGGCGCAGCATGTCACCCCACACTCCGAATTCATCTGACAGATCGTTTCGGCTCATCGCTCCCGCGCGGCGCGCCGGAGCCTGTCGGCGCGCATACCGACAAGGGCGTCCCGGCGGACCTGCGTCAGGGGCGTGACCTCTCGACCTGCGCCATTTGGAAGGGCAGCGTCGCAAAAGCGGACTTCACCTGGGGCGGGACATGACCGGGAGAACGACCATGCGAACATGGACAATCCTTCTCGCCTTCCTGTTTCTGGCGATCGCGGCTGGCGTGCCGACCGCACGCGCACTGACTCAAGACGAGTTGATCGCCAGGATCCAGGCGGCTGGTTACACGCAGGTCAGCGAGATCAAGTCGACGGCGGAGGGGACGACCGCCAAGGCGGTCAAGAACGGCAAGCCGGTGCGGCTCCTTATCGACGGTGCCGGCCAGATCAAAGAGCAGAACTGAACTCCGGAAACCGGATTTCGCTCGAGGGAGCAGATCAATGCGAAGTGCAATTCTGCCGCTGATGGGCATCGGCGCATGCTTCATCGCGACCGCTCACGCGCAGGATGTCGACTGGCAGAAGGTCGATGATGCGCTGGGCCGAAAGCCGGCCGTCGCCGGCGACGTGCATCGTTATGGCTTTCCCCGCACCGACCTCACGGTGACGCTCGACGGCGTCACCATCAAGCCTTCGCTGGCGCTGGGCGGCTGGGTCGCGTTCAAGCCCGCGCATGGCGCCGTCATGGCAATGGGCGATCTGGTGCTGCTCGAATCGGAAATCAACCCGGTCATGCAGAAGATGATCGAGAGCGGGTTGGAGATTACGGCCGTTCACAACCATCTGCTCGGCGCGGTTCCGGCGACATTCTACATGCATGTGGCCGGGCACGGTGATCCGCTCAAGATCGCGACCGCCATCAAGACCGCGCTTGCCGAGAGCAAGACGCCTATGTCGGCGCCGGCTCCGGCGGTCCCGCCGCCTGCCATTGATCTCGACACGGCCAAGCTCGATCAGATCATCGGCGTCAAGGGGCAGGCCAACGGCGGTGTCTATCAGTTCAACGTTCCCCGCCGCGATCCGATTACCGAGCACGGAATGCAGTTAAGTCCCGTCGGCCCCATGGGCGTTGCGACCGGTGTGAACTTCCAGCCGACCGGCGGCGGCAGGGCGGCCATCACCGGCGACTTCGTGCTGATCGGCGACGAGGTGAATCCCGTGATCATGGCGCTCCGGTCCCATGGCATCTCCGTAACGGCGCTTCATAGCCACATGCTGGACGAGCAGCCGCGCCTTTTCTTCATGCACTTCTGGGCGAACGACGACGCGATCAAGCTCGCCAATGGCGTGCGTGCCGCGCTCGACAAGACGGCGAGTACGAAGAACTGATGTCCGATCTGTCTCGGTCTCTGATCGGGCCGTCGGGGCAAAATGCGTTCTTCGTTCGTGCCTACCTGGCTTCGATCACCTCGCCATCCTCCTTCACAAACCGGCCGAGGGGATTGTCCAGGAGGTCGACGACGGCTTCGGAGGGCCGGCACAGCCGCGTGCCCTTCGCCGTCACCACGATCGGACGATTGATCAGAATGGGATGTGCCATCATCGCGTCGAGCAGTTCATCGTCTGTCCATTTGGGGTCGGCAAGGCCGAGCTCCTTGTACGGCGTCCCCTTCTCGCGCAGCAATGCGCGGACCGATATTCCCATCGCTGCGATAAGTTGCTTGAGCGTTTCGCGCGACGGTGGGGTCTTGAGGTATTCAATAACGGTGGGCTCGGCACCGCTCTGCCGGATCATCGCGAGCGTATTGCGTGAGGTTCCGCATTCAGGATTGTGATAGATCGTGACGCTCATCGGAATGTCTCCGCGATTGGGACCGGGGTCTGGCTCGTGATCGTTGTGTTGCGCGCGGTTGGCGGCTTATGGCGACGTCACTGGCGGGCCTCCGCCGGCGTGGAGACCTTGCCGGCACCGGCTTCGTACCAGCCTCTGGTCGCCTTCACGATGCGGACGACGGACAGCATCACCGGGACCTCGACAAGGACGCCGACGACGGTCGCAAGCGCCGCGCCGGAGTCGAGGCCGAACAGGCTGATCGCGGCAGCGACCGCCAGTTCGAAGAAATTGCTCGCGCCGATGAGGGCGGCTGGAGCGGCAACGCACCAGGCCACGCCGAACCGCCGGCTGAGCCAATAGGCCAGGCCCGCATTGAAATAGACCTGAACGAGGATCGGGACGGCGAGGATCGCGATGACGCCGGGCTGCCTGACGATCTGTTCTCCCTGAAAGCCGAACAGCAAAACCAATGTCGCCAGAAGCGCGGCGAGCGAAAGAGGCTGCAGCGTCCGCAGGCTGCGGGCGAAGGCATCGCCGCCCTTTTGCAGCAGCACCCTTCGCCACGCTTGCGCGACGATCACGGGGACCACGATGTAGAGCAAAACCGAGAGCAGCAGCGTGCCCCAGGGAACGCTGATGGAGGCGACCCCGAGCAGCAGTCCGACCAGCGGTGCAAACAGGAAAACCATGATCACGTCGTTGAGCGCGACCTGGCTCAGCGTATAGTGCGGCTCCCCCTCGCACAAATTGGACCATACGAACACCATCGCGGTGCAGGGCGCGGCGGCCAGCAGGATCAGGCCCGCGATGTAGGACGGGATCTGGCCCGCCGGCAGCATGGGTGCGAACACATGGCCGATGAAGAACGAGCCGAGCAGCGCCATCGAGAATGGCTTGACAGCCCAGTTGATGAAAAGGGTGACGCCGACGCCGCGCCAATGCTCACGGACCTGGCCCAGCGAGCCGAAGTCGATCTTCAGCAACATCGGCACGATCATCAGCCAGATCAGCACCGCGACCGGCAAATTGACCTTGGCAATCTCGGCGGTCGCGACCGCACCGAAGAAGCTGGGCATGATATGTCCCAGCGCCACGCCGGCAACGATGCAGAGCGCGACCCAGAGGGTCAGGTATCGTTCGAACAGTCCCATCAGCCTGCCTTCGGCGTTGAATGGCTCGCACCATCGGCGCGGCCGATCTCGCGCAGCCTGGTGCCGAGCGAGAGCTTGTCGATGCTCCTCAGTGGAAGATTCACGAAGGTGTCGATCCGGTTCTTGAGATAGCGGAACGCGGTGACGAACGCCGCCTGCCTCTGCAACTCCGTGCCGTCTGCCGCGGCCGGATCCTCGATGCCCCAGTGCGCGGTCATCGGCTGTCCCGGCCAGATCGGGCAGGACTCGCCGGCGGCATTGTCACAAACGGTGAACACGAAATCCATCACCGGCGCGTCGAGCGCAGTGAACTCCAGCCAGCTTTTCGATCGCATCCCGTCGGCAGGATAGTCCATGCTCTCGAGCGTGCGCAGTGCCAGCGGGTGAACTGCACCTTTCGGCGTGCTGCCGGCGGAGAAGGATTGAAAGCGGCTGGCTCCGTCCTTCCTGAGGATCGACTCGGCGAGGATCGAGCGTGCTGAATTGCCGGTACACAGGAACAGGACATTGTAGATTTGATCAGGCACGGATACGCCCCTTTCGCTTTGGAGAGCAGCAGGCTTGGAGGCTTTCGACGACCGGCTCGCACACCTCCGGCCGCCCGCCGCAGCAATCGCGAAGCAGGAAAACCGCAACGTCCCGGAATTCGGCGAGGTTGGCGCGATACACAATCGAACGGCTGTGCCGCTCGGATGTGACCAGACGCGCGCGCGTCAAGATCGACAGATGGGCCGAGAGCGTGTTGGGCGGCACTTCCAGCTGGCGCGCGAGGTCGCCTGCCGCAAGGCCATCGGGCTCATGTTTGACCAACGTCCGGAAGGCCTCCAGACGGGTCGATTGGGACAGCGCCGCGAGGGCGAGAACGGCTTCTTCGGATTCCATGTATCCAGATTTATGGAATTATTAGATGCTCGTCAATCCGAAATCCGGAGGGCCCGTCAAGCGTCGGAAGGAGCTATTCGGCCGCATTGGCTTGAGGGCATCGATTGGCGCGCATCGCAAATTACCGCATCAAGTGGAAATCATGGCGGGCGGGTGCCAACGGCGGCCACAGAAGCGCGCGAACGATAAGCGGAATACCAACGGCCAGCGGTATCAGCCAGTACATGAAATGGGGCAGGTCCTTCCAAAGCGGAAGCTGCCTTCCATTGTCTACGTAGAAAGCAACCAGCACCAGTATGTACGACAGGCCCATCCCAGCTATATGCAGCCTGACCCAATACCACCAGCGGCGCCGGAGCGCGGTGCGCCCGATCCAGGCGCAAGTGAATGACAACACACCGAGTACGAACAAGTGATGGTTTTCGGCCCAGCGCATAAGTGACAGTAACGTCGCGGACGCGACGAGCGCCAGCAGTGACCAGAAATAGGTCGTCCCAAGTCTCGAATGACGCCCGCGACGCTTCTCACTCGACATCGCGATTGCGCCGATCGCAACGCACGCAAGGCCCAGGGGAATATGCAGCCCCAGGACCACCGCCAGAAAGAAGGCGTCGGTCGAAGGAATTTCGATGCCAGCCACGATGGTCGTTTCTCCGCCTGTCATGGCGTTGCTCCCATCTTGCAGTTCATCATCGACTCGGCCGACGAGAACGGTCGTTTGACGGCGAATGCTCCGGCGCCGCAGATAATGCAAAGCATGCAGCAACCGATCAGGACGGCCGCATAGCTTCCGGCCCAATCGACGCTTGCCGCGAAAGGCAGCGGGCCGAACGCTGCGCCGGCAATGCCGAAGACGAACGACGCGCCCCTGATTGCGCCGAGATGGTCGCGGCCGAAATACTGCGCATAGCCGGCGGCGTTGATGGCTTGCTGCGAACCGTACGCCCCTCCCAGGCTCAGCGCGTACAGCACACTGATGGCGACGCCGCTGCTAAACGCCGGAAGAGCCGTCGCCAGCGCAAGCATGAACATCGCGATCGGAACGAGGTGCCGGGGTTCATAGCGATCCACCAGAAATCCGGTGCCGAGTGTCGCAACGGCTTGAACGCCGGCAAGAAGCGACAGCAGTAGCAGCGCGTCGCTGTGTGCGATCCCGGCCGTCCGCATGATTGAGAAGTGATTGAGCAAGAGCGCGGTGCCGATGGCATTGGTGAGAAAGCCTGCCGCGCACAGCAGCCAGAATACGCCGGTACGGAGCGCCTGCTTGCGCGTAAACGAAGACTCCTCCCGTAGATCTTGCGTAGTCGGCGGCAACCCGGCGTCCGTGCTGAGGCCGTATTTCTCCGGCCGATCGCGAAACAGGGCAGCCGCAACCGGCACAATGGTGAGTGCAACAAGTCCGGCGAGGGCGAGATAGGCGCCTCGCCAGCCGTAGAGCGAGATCAGGCTATCGATCAGCTTCGGGAAGGTCATGGAACCGGCCGCGAGTCCGAGACTGGCTGCTGCAGCGGCAATCCCGCGCCGACGTACGAACCATAGATTGACGACCTGCTGACTGACGAGGCTGAGGCCTCCGATTGCAGCGCCACGCAACACTGCGAAGCCAATAAGCAGCATCACTGCGGATTGAACCATCGCCATGAGAGCGCAGGCCAGGGCGAGGCCACACGCGATGATGGTCGCCGCCAGGCGGGGTCCCCGCCGGTCGATCCAACGACCGATGACCGGTGCCGGGAGGATTCCCGCAAGCGTCCCCACTGCATAAGCGATTGAGGCTGATGTGCGAGAGATTCCGAGATCGGCGGTGATGGGGTCGAAGAAAACGGAAACGCCTGCTGTTTGGCCGGGCAGCGTCATGAACGAGCCGAATGTGCCCGCGCCCAGTACGATCCAGCCATAATGGAGAGCCGACGTTCGGGGGCTCACCATCCGCATCTGATCAACTCGCCCGGCGTGTCGCCGCCGCCGGCGCGTCACTCGCAAATCCCTCGCAGCAATGCTCGCGCAAGAACGCGATGACTCCGTCCATGCGATCGTATCGAGCGCGGCAGATCACCGTGCGCCCGTTTTTTTCCTGTGCGACGAGGCCAGCGGTGACCAGCCCGCGGAGATGAAAGGCGAGCGTCGAGGCCGGTACGTCGAGGCGGGTCTGGATATCGGTGATGCTAAGGCCGGGCGGCCCGGCTCGAACCAGCAGCCGATATATGTCCAGGCGCGTCAAATTGCCTAGTTCCGCCAGACAGCGCGCAGCGATTTTCCGGTTCATGGGTTCCACGATACCGCAAACCCTAGGGAATTACAACTATAATGCTAGTTTTATGGTCTGATGGAGGTCGAGCTCCGAAAGTAACGCGACCTTTGTTGGCGCGTTGGCGCCAAACGACTAGAATGGGTCTTGTCTTGCGATCGCGGAAAGCCGGCAATGCAAACGCAATCGGTTATTACGTGTCCGGTCTGTCATCACGCGTCAGCCGAGACCATGCCGACTGACGCCTGCCAGTTCTTCTACGATTGCAAGGGGTGCGGGGCCCGGCTCAAGCCCAAGAGCGGCGATTGCTGCGTCTTTTGTTCGTACGGATCGGTCCCTTGTCCGCCGATCCAGCAGAACGGAAAGTGCTGTTGATGCCAGCCTCCGCCGGAGCGGTCTCAACTGTATTTCCAATATTCTAGAAATATAGTTGACCGCGCCGGCGGCTCGGTGCATTGTCTCGTCATGAAGATCGACGACGCAGCAGCACGCCTGGAAGCCCTGGGTAACCGGACACGGCTTCAGATCTATCGGGCCCTGGTCCGGGCCGGACGGTCGGGCATGCCCGTCGGCCGCTTGCAGGACAAGCTGAAGATCCCGGCCTCGACGTTGTCGCATCACATCAAGTCTCTGGTCGCGGTCGGACTCATCAGCCAGGTCCGCGAATCGACGACCCTGGTCTGTCACGCGAACTATGACTTGATGCGGGGCCTGGTCGATTTCCTCGCGGCGGAGTGCTGTGCGGACGAAGTCGGATGCAAGGGCGCCCGGACGGCGGCCTGATTTTTTCGGCCGGTTATTCGAAATTTCTAGGATTATAGGATGACAAGATGCGTGATGGGAAGATGGTAGCTATCGTCGGGGCAGGGCCCGTCGGCCTCGCTGCGGCCGCGCATGTGCTCGCACGGGGCATGTCGCCCGTCGTGCTGGAGGCCGGGCCGGAGGCTGGACATGCGATCCGCCAGTGGCAGCACGTGCAGCTGTTCTCGCCGTGGGAGTACAACATCGACAAGGCCGCCGCGCGTCTGCTCGCGCCGACGGGATGGAATTCGCCGGACCCTCAGTCCTATCCGACCGGCGGCGAGCTGCTCGATCGATATCTCACGCCGCTTGCGACGCGAACGCCGCTGCGTGAGGCGATCCGGACCTCCAGCCGCGTCTCGGCGATCAGCCGTGTCGGCTTCGACAAGGCCAGGACCAGGGGACGCGAGCAGGCGCCGTTCGAGATCCGCTACCGGAACGGCAGCGGCCCCGAAGTGCTGCGCGCGGATGCTGTGATCGATACGTCAGGCACATGGTTCTCCCCCAATCCGGCCGGGAGCAACGGTTTGCCGGCGATCGGCGAGCCCGAGTGCGCCGGCCGCGTCGCCTACGGCATGCCGGATGTGCGAGGCGCCGCCCGTTCCAGATATGCCGGGAAGACCGTTGCCGTCCTGGGCGCCGGCCATTCCGCCGTGGGCACGCTGATCGATCTCGTGCATCTCGCGGGCGAGGTGCCGGGTACGCAACCGGTCTGGCTCTTGCGCGGCGCCGATCCCGCCAAGGCTTTCGGCGGCGGCCGCAACGACAAGCTGGCCGCGCGCGGCGAGCTCGGCAGCGCCTTCGCCGCGCTCGTTGCCGCCGGGAAGATCAGGATCGAGACCGAATTCGGCGTCACGCACCTTACGGACTCCGAGGGCCGGCTCAAGATCGCCGCCGGCGCCTTGAGCGGTGCGCGACACGTGATCGCGGACGAATTGATCGTGTCGACCGGTTTCCGTCCCGACTTTTCGTTCCTGTCCGAGCTGCGCCTGCGGCTCGATCCTGCCATCGAGGCACCGGTCGCGCTGGCGCCGCTGATCGATCCCAACGAACATAGCTGCGGCACGGTGCGCCCGCACGGCGCCCGCGAGCTCGCGCATGACGAGCCGGGTTTCTACCTGGCCGGCATGAAGTCTTACGGCCGAGCGCCGACCTTCCTCATGATGACGGGTTATGAGCAGGTCCGCTCGATCGCGGCCGATATCGCCGGCGACAAGCGCGCCGCGGCGAGAGTCGAGCTTGTGTTGCCCGAGACCGGCGTCTGTACGCGCGGCGGCCTTGAGACCGCTGCCGCCGCGTCGGGATGCTGCGGCGGACCGCCGAAGGACGTTTCGTCGGCCTGCTGCGCCGCCGACGAAACCGCGAAGACGTCGGGCGCTTCGGGGTGTGGCTGTTCATGAGGCACTCCGCTCCGCACCCGCTCGCCGAAAGACCGGCGCTCGGCACCCTGCCAACCCCGGCGCTGTCTTCCCCGCAATGGAGGGCAAAATTCGAAGCTTGAGCGGCCGGTCTCTGATTGCGGTGATGTGCATCGGCCAGGTCGGCAACCTGCTGCCGCATGTGACGCTGTCCGCGAACCTGGCGCAGCACCTGATGCCGGCGTGGGGACTTTCCGCGGCCGAAGGCGGCCTGATGGCAAGCGGCTATGCGTTCGGCTACATGCTCGCAGTGCCGGTGCTGACGACGCTGACCGACCGGATCGATGCGCGGCTGGTCCTGCTCTGGGGCTCGATCGTCAGCGGGCTCGCCACCGCGGCGTTCGGCATGTTCGCGCAGGGGTTCTGGTCGGGCACGGCGATCTGGTCGCTTGCAGGGCTCGGATTTGCGGGCGCCTACATGCCCGGCCTGAAAGCCCTGACGGACCGGCTTCCCGCGGGCGACACCTCGCGGGCCGTCACGCTGTACACGTCGAGCTTCTCGGTGGGTGTCGGCCTCTCGTTCCTGGTGGCGCAACTGATCGCCGACAGGTGGGGTTGGCGGACGGCTTTCCTCGTGACCGGCTTCGGTCCGGTCGCAATGGTCGGCGCGTGCCTCCTGATCGACCCGCGGCGACCCGTGCCGAAAGCCGGGCGTCTGCTGAACTTTGCTCCCGTCTTCGCCAACCGCGAGGCGCTCGGATACATCCTCGGCTATGGTGCGCACTGCTTCGAGCTCTATGGCATCCGCACCTGGCTGGTGGGGTTCTGGACGTTCGTCGTTGCCCATCAGGGCGCGCCGGCGTGGTTGAGCCCCGTTGTGCTGAGCTTCTGCTTCGCGGTGATCTCGATGCCCGCTAGCATCCTTGGCAACGAGGCGGCGCTGAAATTCGGCCGCCATCGCGCGATCACGATCGTGATGATCGCGTCGGCTTGCGTCGCGCTGGTCATTGGCCTCAACGCGACGGCCCCGGCATGGCTGCTCGCACTGCTGCTGCTCCTCTATGGCCTGACCGTGCCGGCCGATTCCGGCGCGTTGACCGCGGGCATGTCGGCCGCCGCCGCATCCGAACATCGCGGCGCGACGCTCGCCTTGCACTCGACGGTTGGTTTCGGCCTGTCAGCGGTTGGCGCGTGGGGGACCGGCGCTGCGCTCGACGCGGCCGGAGGCCCGCAGAGCGCGACCGGCTGGCTGCTGGCGTTCATCGTCCTCGCCGCCGGCATCGCGCTGGGGCCGCTCGCGCTGCTGTGGGCGCGGAGCGGCGCCGACGGGGGCCGGAAGCGGACAATCAAACGGGCAGGACTAGAACGTCTCTGATGCCTCGCTCGCGCCGTCATCGTCGGCCTGGAGGATGGTCTCCGACAGCAGCGCAGCGGCTTTCTGCAGCGGAGCGATGAACCGATCCAGCTCGGCGAAGCTCACGCGGGCCACGGGAACGGAGACGCCGAGGCACGCGATCAGTTCGCGATCCGGAGACAGGATGGGAACGGCGCAGCCGACGACCCCTCGCACATACTCTTCGTTGGTCTTGGCCCAGCCGCGTTTGCGCGTCTCGTCGAGGACTTTCATCAGGCTTTCGACGTCGACGATCGTCGTCTCGGTGTATTTGGTGAGCGTGAGTGCGCGGCACAGCTTCTCGCGCGCTCGCTCCGGCAATCGACTCATGTAGATCTTGCCGGTTGACGTGCAGTGGAGCGGTGCCGCTTCGCCCGGATTGAATTGGAGCCCCTGCGGTTGCGACACGCGGACGCTGTCGACGTAGGCGACGACATTGTCCCGCACGACACCGATCTCGCATTGCTCGCCGATTTCGGCCGCGACTGCGCGGAGCACGGCGTGCCGGCGCGCGGTGCGGAAAGCTGCGCCGATGACCTTGGCCGACAGCGTGACCAGCTGGTTGCCGACCACGTAGCGCTTCGTTCCCAGGGCTTTCTGAAGAAGCCCGCGCTGCTCCAGATTGCCGATCAGGCGATGCGCCGTCGGCAGCGGGAGAGCCAGCGCGTTGGCGATTTCCGCAACCGAGACAGCTCTGACTTGACCGGCGACATGGCCAACGATGGCGAAGGCCCGGTCGAGCGGTCCGTCGGAATTGGTTTGCGGCATCTACTCATCCTTGCGTGACATCCCATATAATTATCATTTTTCGGAATAAATACTATTGAAATATGAAAATTACTCTTGGCCGCACCGGCGGATTGCTCATATCGTTGGCGCCGCCGAAAGGTGATCAGGATTTGTGCAGCGCAGCCAGAGCCCTGCCGGGCGCGCTCATCAGGAGAGTGGGATGTCTCGCCATTACGACGTCGGTGCCGTGCGGAAGGAATTTCCGGCTGTCGAGCGCATCACCTATCTCGACGCCGGCTTCCAGACGCCGCTCGCGCGCCCGGTCAAGGCGGCGATCGATCTCTTCCTCCGCGAGGGCCTTGAGACGGCCGGCCCCAAGAGCGTGTGGCTCGATCGCGTCGAGCTGACCCGCGAGAAGCTGGCGCGGTTTCTCGGCGTAGCGGCCGACGAGATCGCCTTCACCAAGAACACCTCGGAAAGCATGAACATTGCCGCCAACGCGCTGCCCCTGCGCGCCGGCGACAAGGTGCTGATGATCCATGGCGATCATCCCAACAACGCCTATGCGTTCCTCAATCTGCGGCGCAAGGGCGTGACGGTCGAGTTCGTGCCGATGACGGAGATCGTGAACGCCGACAGCCTTCGTCCGCACATCGACGCGAGCACGCGGGCGATCTCGATGTCGCAGGTGACCTTCCACGCCGGTCATCGTTTTGACGTCGAAAGCGTCGGCGCCCTCTGTGACGAGCAGGGGCTCTATTTCGTCGTCGACGTCATGCAGGCGA
Source organism: Bradyrhizobium diazoefficiens USDA 110 (assembly GCF_000011365.1). Classification (GTDB taxonomy): domain Bacteria; phylum Pseudomonadota; class Alphaproteobacteria; order Rhizobiales; family Xanthobacteraceae; genus Bradyrhizobium; species Bradyrhizobium diazoefficiens. Next base: position 3,412,261 of record NC_004463.1, read on the forward strand.
TCGGCGTCGTGCCGATCGACGCCAAGGCGATGCGTGCGACCTTCATCGGGTCGGGCAGTCACAAGGGGCTGCTCGTGCCGCAAGGGCTTGGGCTGCTGTATTGGGACAAATCGAGGATCGAGCTCGAGCCCGCCTATCTCGCCGCCGCCAGCCTTGCGGAGGTCCCGGCCGATCTCATCGCCCGGCCCGACCAGCTCGAACTGGCCCCGAGCGCGCGCCGCTTCGAGCTCGGCAATTTCAATCTTCCGGCGATCCATGCGCTCGGTGCCTCCCTCGACATGATCGAAGCGCTGGGCGTGCAGAACATCCAGAACCATTGTCTCGATCTCGGCGATCATCTCATCGCGGGGCTCGACGCGCTGGACGTTCGTCTCGTCGGTCCCCGCGATCGGCAGCACCGCGCGCCGCACATTTACGTCATCGCGCTTCCCGCCGCCGAATGGCTCGGCCATTTCGAGCAGAACGGTGTGCGCGTCTCGCCGGAGCGCGATGGCATTCGCGTGTCGTTCGGGATGTTCAACACTTTCGCCGATGTCGATCGCCTGATCGACATCATCAAGCGGCGCGGCGTGAAGCCGTCGTCCAGGGCCGCCTAGGCTGTTCTTCGGAGGGGAGATGCACATGACGAGTTTTGCGCGTGTATGGGGCGGCCTAATCGGCCTTGCGGCCGTCGGCACCCTCGCTGGGCCGTCGATCGCGGCCGACAGTCCCACGCTCGCCAAGATCAAGTCGAGCGGTGCCATCACCATCGGTCACCGCGAGGCCTCCATTCCGTTCTCGTATCTCGGTCCCGATCAAAAGCCGATCGGCTTTTCGCTGGACCTCTGCGCCGGCATCGTCGAGCGCATCAAGGCGGAGCTCAGCCTGCCCAATCTCGCCGTCAACTACACGCCGGTGAACTCGTCCAACCGGATCCCGCTCATCCAAAGCGGCACCGTCGACATCGAGTGTGGCGGCACGGCGAACGACAGGAAGCGGCAGGAGCAGGTCTCGTTCTCGGTCGCCACCTTCGTCAGCCAGCCGCGCTGGCTGGTCAAGGCGGACAGCGGCCTGAAGACGGCCGGCGATCTCAAGGGCAAGACGATCGTCGTGACCCAGGGTTCCAATGCCGTCGGCTTCGCGCAAGGCGTGAATGCAAAGGAGCAGCTCGGATTCAACATCGTCCAGGCGAAAGACCATGCGGAATCCTTCCTGATGCTCAACACCGGCCGCGCGGCCGCCTTCATGGAGGACGACATCCTGCTCGCCGGCCTCAAGGCCGCAGCGCCGAAACCGGATGCGCTGATCTTCCTCCCCGAGGGCTATGCCAAGATCTATTATGGTCTGATGTTCACGAAGGGCGATGCCGGCTTCAAGGCGCTCGTCGACGACGTCTTGTCGAAGCAGATGGCGTCGGGGCAGTTCGAAAAGACCTACGCGAAGTGGTTCACGCGGGGGATTCCGCCAAAAGGCGAGAATCTTGCCTTTCCGCTGACCGACGAACTGAAGGAACGGATCGCGCATCCCAGCGATGCCGTCGATTAGTCGGAGAACCATATCGCGGAATCTTTCCGCACGCTGATCCTCTCTTGTATCCGGAGCTTCGAGGTTCGCCATGTTCGCGGTGCTCTTTGAACAGACGGCGGATGGCCAGCGCTACATCGACTGGCTTCTGTCGGGCCTCGGCTGGACCCTGGCCCTGGCGTTCTTCGGCTGGTGGATTGCCTTTGCGATCGGGATCGTCGTCGGGATCGGCCGCACCGTGCAGAACCGGGCCATCGCTGCGCTTGCGCGCCTGTATGTGGAGATTTTCCGCAACATCCCCGTCCTGGCGCAGATGTTTCTCTGGTACTTCGTCCTGCCGGAGATTCTTCCCGTCACGCTCGGAAATGCCATCAAGCAGATTCCGCCGCCCTGGGGATCATTCGTCCCCGCACTTCTGTGCCTCGGCCTCTACACCGCGGCCCGGATCGCCGAGCAGGTTCGGGCCGGGATCGAGGCCCTGCCGAGAGGGCAGACCGAGGCGGCAAGCGCACTCGGACTCACCGCCTATCTGACCTACCGCCATATCATCGTGCCGCAGGCGCTGCGTTTGATCGTGCCAAGCCTCACCAGCGAGGTGATGGGCATCTACAAGAACACCTCGGTCGCACTGACGATCGGGCTGATGGAGCTCACGGCTCAGGCGCGCCAGATCAGCGAGGCGACGTTCCAGACCTTCACGGCTTTCGGCGCCGCGACCCTGATCTATCTCGCGCTGGCGCTGATCGCCTATCAGGGGATGGCGCTGATCGACAGGGCCGTGCGCATTCCGGGCACAGGGCGTGCGGAGGATGCGATCGAGCCGAGCCTGGCCGACGACGTCGGGCAGGCCGGCTCGTTGCCCTCAGGGATGGAGGTCGTGAAATGAACAGCCTCGATTTCTCGATTGTTCTGCAGGCGTGGCCCTATCTCTGGTCCGGATTGCTGTTTTCGCTGGCGCTGACCGCGGTGGCCTTCGTGGTCGGCATGATCCTGGGCACCTGCCTTGCGCTGTTGCAGCACTTCGAAGTGCCGGTGATCGGGAAGGTCGTGCGCGGCTACATCGCCCTGATCCGCTCGATCCCCCTGATCCTCGTCCTGTTCTGGTTCTTCTTCCTGGTGCCGATCGTGCTCGGCCATCTCAGCGGAAACGGTCGCCCGATTCCGATCGGCGCCACCTGGACCGCCTTCATCACCTTCGGCCTGTTCGAGGCGGCCTATTATTCGGAAATCATCCGCGTCGGATTGCGCGCCGTGAACCGCGGACAGTTCGAGGCGTGCCAGGCGCTCGCACTGTCCACCTTCGAGACCTATCGCAGCGTGATCCTGCCGCAGGTGCTCCGCGTGGCGAGCCCGATCATCCTGAGCCAGACCATCATCCTGTTCCAGGATACCTCGCTGGTCTACGTGCTCTCGCTCACCGACCTGCTCGGCGCGGCCTCGAAGCTCGCGCAGCTCAACGGTCGTCTCGTCGAGATGTATCTCGTGGTCGTCGTGGTCTACCTCGCCATCAGTTCGGCGGCATCGCAAGGCGTCGCATTGCTGCGCAAGCGCTATGCCATCGCCGGAGTGCGCCGATGAGAAACCTTAGGGAGAAGAAGATGGCTCGGGAGATTGCCGCGAACGAGACGGGCCGATCCGCGGCCATCGTCACCGTGGAAAACGTGGTGAAGCGGTTCGGCGGCTTCACGGCCCTGAGTGACGTCAATCTCAGCGTGAGGGCAGGCGAGAAGATCGTGCTTTGCGGACCTTCGGGCTCGGGCAAGTCGACGCTGATCCGTTGCATCAACCACATCGAGAAGCATGACGGCGGCCGCATCGTCGTCGACGGCATCGAGCTGTCGGACCGGATGAGCGACATCAACGACGTCCGCCGCGAGGTCGGCATGGTGTTCCAGAGCTTTAACCTGTTTCCGCATCTCTCAGTCGTCGAGAACTGCATGCTGGCCCCGATCAAGGTGCGCGGTCTGTCGCGCGCGGAGGCGCATGAGCGTGCGATCGGTGTCTTGCGCAAGGTACGCATCCACGACCAGGCGAGCAAATATCCGGGACAGCTCTCCGGCGGCCAGCAGCAGCGCGTTGCCATTGCCCGCGCCCTCTGCATGCAGCCGAAGATCATGCTGTTCGACGAGCCGACCTCCGCACTCGATCCGGAGATGGTCAAGGAGGTGCTCGACACCATGGTGGAGCTCGCGCGCGACGGAATGACCATGGTGTGCGTCACGCACGAGATGGGCTTTGCCCGCGAAGTCGCCGACAGGGTGGTCTTCATGGATCGCGGCGCCATCGTCGAGGAGGCGGATCCCGAAACCTTCTTCCGCGCGCCGAGGACGGAGCGGGCGAGGGCGTTCCTCGGCCAGATCATTCATTGATCGGGAGCGGCGTCAGGTTTCAGGAAGATGGCGGCACGCGACTGCGAATTCGTATGCTTGCGGGAGCCTGGCATCCAAATCCAACTCTAGGCTCCGACATGAAAACACCCGCGGCGGATTGCTCCGCGCGGGTGTTACGAACTTTCGATCTTGCCATTCTGCCAGTGTTTTGCCCGACAAGTCAAAGGCGGCAAAAATGGTCGCGTGGCCGAGGTCGCGCGGCTGCTGATGGGTCGCTTAAATTAGCTAACAGTTTCAATGCCCCCGCTACTGTGCATGGGGTTGTTTTTTCAGTTTTGTTTTGAGCGTGCCTTAGCAATCGTGCTCAGCGCCGTCCGCGCGGCGTCTCGGCCTTGGCCGGCACCTCGGTCTGCGGCGCGCAGGTCGCGGCCGCAAGCGTCGCTTGCGCCTGCGGCATCAGGCCGGGCTCGGCGGCGAGCGCCTTCATCACGATCAGGCCGGTTGTAGCAGGGGAATCGATGATCAGGCGGTCGGCCGCGGTGATCTCCTCGTCCTCGGGCAGCTCGTTGTGCTGCGCTTCCGTCATCAGGTCGAGCTCGATCACCTTCTTGCCCGCGGAGCGGTCGTTGATGGCGTAATAGGCGATCTCGTTGCGGGTGTAGAACGACACCGAGGTGTAGGCTTGGCTGACGGGGACGGTGAGCTTGATCGGCCCGCCCGACAGGTCGTAGCGGCAGATCGCCAGCGCAAAGGCCGGGTCCATGAACGGCATCGGCGAGGTGTTGGGATCGGCGAGGGGAAGCTGGGTGACGCCGTTGAGCTTCGTCATCGGCGTCAGCCGCGAATAGGCGTCCTGCGTCGCGATGCGCGGCAGCGCCAGCACGCTGACGAGATGGACGACGAGGCCGAGCACCACGCCGGCAACGATGGTGAAGGCGAGCCGGATCATGAGCAGCCCACCGTCGAGATCGTCGGCATCGGCGCATCGCGCTGGGTGCGCGTCGCAACGCCGACCGGGGTGTCGTAGAGGCGCAGCATCAGGGCGTAGCGCTCGATGCCGCCGGTCGGCAGCCAGTTGCCGGAGCGCGAGCGCGAGGCGATGCGGATCTCGAATGTGCCGTCGGACTGCCGCACGATCTCCTGGCTGGTGAAGCCGTAGCGCTGCAGCGAATTGGCGACGAGATGCCCCTTGCGGTCGTACAGCGTCAGCGTCCAGAACCGCGCCGGCGGCGTCACGCCGGAGACGATCACATCGCAGCGGCCGTCGAGCGCCTTCTTCTTGTCGTCGGCGGTGGCGGTGAAGGCGACCCCGTCGCCGGTGCCGATCGGCAGCTCGCCGTTGCGCACGATGGTGGCGCGCGAATAGGGGTCGACGTCGGCGGTGCCGGTGCGCGGGCGCGCGGTCCAGGGGCCGATGGTCAGCGCGCCGATCTCGGTGCCGCGCGTCGTCGTCATCCAGGTCGCGCCGACGCCCACCACGGTCGCGAGCAGGAGGGCAGTCAATGTGGTCAGGATCAGCCGCACGGGTTTCGATCAGTTCTTACGCGGGGCGGATGCGTTCGCATTCTCTTCCGCATAGTTCTGCGGGAAGGCGAGCGCGCTTGTCGATGAGGCCGGCCTGGCGGGCTTGCCGTCGCTCGCGGCCGACTTGTTCGCGGTCTTGGCCGCTTCATCCAGCAGCTTCTCGACGCGCACCAGGATGTCGGCGCCGCGCTTGGTCAGCACGGGCGGCGGACCGGGCTTGGTCTCCAGCACTTTTGGCGCTGCATTGGCTTGCGCGGCCATCGGCTGCGGCGGCAGCTTCTGGCCCATGCCGATGCCGGGGATTTCCCGGACCTCGACGCCTTGATGCGCCGCGACCATGATGTCGTGCCAGGTCTGCGCCGGCAGCGAGCCGCCGGTCATGCGGTTGGTCGGCGAATAGTCGTCGTTGCCGTACCAGACCGCGCAGGTGAAATTGCCGGTGTAGCCGACGAACCAGGCATCGCGATACGCATTGGTCGTGCCGGTTTTGCCCGCGGTCGGAATGCCGTCGAGCGCGGCGCGGCGCGCCGTGCCTTCGCTGACGACGTGGCTCATCATCCCGGCCATGTCGGCGGCGATGTTCGGCGGAATGGCCTGCTTCGGCTTCGGGCCGTCGCGGTCCCAGCGCCAGACGAGATCACCGGCGCCGGTGCGCACCTCCAGCACCGAATGCGGCGTCACCGACTTGCCGCGATTGGGGAAGGTCGCGTAGGCAACCGCGTGCTCGAGCACGGTGACTTCGTCCGAGCCGATCGGCAGCGAGGGCGTGTCGGGCAGCGGCGCCTTGAGGCCGAAGCGGCGGGCGACCTCGACGATCTTGGCGCGGCCGATCTTGGCCGGGTTCGGCGCCTTCGGCTGCTCCTTCTGCCCGATCGCGATCGAGAGCTTGACCGGCACCACGTTGATCGAGCGCGTGATCGCCTGCGTCAGCGTCACCGCGCCGGAATAGGAATGGCCATAGTTCTGCGGACACCAATTGCCGATGCAGACCGGGCCGTCGACCACGATCGAGTTCGGCGTGAAGCCGTTCAGAAGCGCGGTGGTGTAGACGTAGGGCTTGAACGAGGAGCCGGGCTGGCGATAGGCGTCGGTGGCGCGGTTGAACTGGCTGGCGCCGTAGTCGCGGCCGCCGACCATGGCGCGGATGCCGCCGTCGAGATCGGAGACGACGGTCGCGGCCTGGGTCGCGTGATAGTCGCGGCCGAACTGGCGCAGCTGGTTCTCGATGGCGTCTTCCGCGGCCTTCTGCACGTTGGCGTCGATGGCGAGGCGCACCACGAAGACGCGCTCGGTGTAGGACTTCGGGAAGGTGTCGACCAGCTTGCGCATCTCGTCGAAGGCGTAGTCGAGATAGTAGTTCGGCGAAGCCTCGTCGCGGCGGTCGACCGCGAAGGCGGGGTTGCGGCGGGCGCCGAACACCTGGCCCTCGGTCATGAAGCCGGCATCGACGAGGTTGTCGAGCACGACGTTGGCGCGGGCGCGCGCGGCAGGCAGGTTGATGTGGGGGGCGTATTTGGTCGGCGCCTTGAACAGGCCGGCGAGCATCGCAGCCTCCGCCAGCGTCACGTCGCGCGCGGACTTGTTGAAGTAGAAATGCGCCGCGCCGTCGACGCCGAACGTGCCGCCGCCCATATAGGCGCGGTCGAGATAGAGCTTGAGAATCTCGTTCTTGGTCAGGCGCCATTCCAGCCAGACCGCGAGGAAGGCTTCGTTGACCTTGCGCTCGATGGTGCGCTCGTTGCTCAGGAACAGGTTCTTGGCGAGCTGCTGGGTGATCGAGGAGCCGCCCTGGCGGACGCCGCCGGCCTGGGCGTTGGTGACGAGCGCGCGCGCGGTGCCGGCGATGTCGATGCCGAAATGCTCGTAGAAGCGGCGGTCCTCGGTCGCCAGCGTCGCCTTGATCAGCACGTCAGGAAAATCTTCCAGCGGGATCGAGTCGTTGTGCTTGATGCCGCGGCTGCCGATCGGGTTGCCGTAGCGGTCGAGGAAGGTCACCGCGAGGTCGGATTTCTTCAGCCAGTCCTCGTCCGCGGTCTCGCGGAAGGCGGGGATAGCGAGCGTGAGCATCACGACGAGGCCGCCGAGCCCGAGGGTCGCGGCTTCCGACAGCGGCTCGATGAACACCCAGCGCTTCCACCGCCCGACATAGAAGCGGTCCATGAAGGTCGAGTAGCGCTCGTAGAGCTCGCGGATGCCCTTGGCCGAGGAGAACAGCGAGGAGTCGATGCGCGCATCGAGATCCAGGAAGAAATTCCGGACCTTCTGCTTCCAATGCGGTGGTATGATCTGGCGCACCTAGAACCCTTGAGGCTCGGTTCGAAACCGTTCAAGCACCCGGCCGGGGCGGCATCGAGACGTCTTGAGGGAATGTTGCGGCAAACCCAAGGCGCCCGGTTCGCGTCCTTTGGGGACTTGCTGTTCCTTCTAGCCGAGCAGGGCCTATAAACCAATGGTCAGGCTCGCGATTTTGAACAACAGGCCTAATTGACCCCGGGTCATTACGGGCCTCCCGGGGGCGTTGCTTGCAGCATCGCAGGCACACGGCCTAGATGGGTTAACCGTAGCTCTTTCGAACTCTTGTTGAGGCGCATGACCGCAGCTCCCAAACGACCTTCAGGCCAGGAAGGATTCTTCTGGAAAACCAAGACGTTGGAAGAGATGTCGGGGGCCGAATGGGAGAGCCTGTGCGACGGCTGCGGCCGCTGCTGCCTGAACAAGCTCGAGGATGAGGACACCGGCGACATCTATTTCACCCATGTCGGCTGCAAGCTGCTCGATGCCGGGACCTGCGGCTGCAAGGACTACCCGAATCGTTCCGACAAGGTTCCGGACTGCGTCCGCCTGACCCCGGCCAATGTCCGCACCCTGAACTGGCTGCCGCCGAGCTGCGGCTACAAGCTCGTCGCCGAGGGCCGCGACCTCTATTGGTGGCATCCGCTGGTATCGGGTGATCCCAACACCGTGCATGAGGCGGGCGTCTCCGTGCGCGGCCGGGTCGAGGGCAGCGAGGAGGAGATCCCGGACGCGGACCTCGAGGACCACATCGTGCAATGGCCGGCCCTGCTGCCGAAACGGGCACGCCTGAAGCGACGTCCGAAGGACTGATCTGCCGCACGGATCACGTGTTCGGGATGACCCGGCGGCGGGATGCACCCATGCGCCGCGGTGCCTGCCTGGGAAGAACTTTGCTGTCTACATTGGACTGCATAGAACGAATCCTTCGCGGCGTTGCGCCGCCTCAACGGCTTCCGATCGAGATGAACAAGTTCGACCGGCAGAGCAGTTCTGCCGACATCCAGGCGTTGCCCGACGACATTGCCGAAGAGCTGTCCCGCCTTCCGAGCGAGGTCATCAGCGTCGATGACGCGCCGTCCATCGCGCCGCCGGTGCCGCTGACCTCCGACGAGGTCCGCACCATCGTGATCAGCCTGATGCTGACGATGTTTCTGGCAGCCCTCGACCAGACCATCGTCGCGACCGCGCTGCCGACCATCGGGCGCCAGTTCAACGACGTCTCCAATCTGTCCTGGGTCATCACGGCCTATCTGCTCGCCTCGACCGCGGTCGCACCGGTGTTCGGCACGCTGAGCGACATCTACGGCCGCCGCGTCATGATCATCATCTCGCTCAGCCTGTTCGTCGCCGGCTCGGTGCTGTGCGCGATCGCGCCGAACATGCCGATGCTGATCCTGGCGCGCGGTCTCCAGGGACTGGGTGGCGGCGGCATCATGCCTGTCGTGCAGACGGTGATCTCCGACGTCGTGAGCCCGCGCGAGCGCGGCCAGTACCAGGCCTATTTCTCCAGCGTCTGGATGGTGGGCGGCATCCTCGGCCCGGTCATCGGAGGCGTGTTCGCCGAGCATCTGCACTGGTCGATGATCTTCTGGATCAATCTGCCGCTCGCCGCCGCGGCGATCGCGATGCTGCTGCCGAAGATGAAGAAGATTCCGGTGTTCCACCGCAAGCGCAAGGTCGACTGGCTCGGCGGCATTCTGCTGATGGCCTCCGCGGTCGTCTTCATGCTGGTGCTGACCTGGGGCGGCACGCGCTATCCGTGGCTCTCGCCGACCGTGCTTGCGATGGTGGGCGGCGCTGTCGCGCTCGCGGTCACCTTCGTCTGGCACGCGCGCCGCGCCGACGAGCCGTTCCTGCCGCTGAAGCTGCTGACGGGATCGGTGGCGCCGTTCGCGCTGACGGCCGGCGGCTGCGGGCTCGGCGCGATCACGGGCCTCACCGTGCAGCTCCCGCTCTATTACGAGTCGGTCTACCATCTCAGCGCCAGCGAGGCGGGGCTTGCGCTGATTCCGCTCGCGGCGGTCTCGACCTGCGGCGCAGCAATCGCCGGCCGCACCATGGCGCGCGCCAAGCACTACAAGCGCGTCGCCATTGTCGGCACGTCCTGGGCCGCGATTTGCGCGCTGGGCCTGACGCTCACCACCTTGCCGCTCTGGGGCCTGCTGACGCTGATGGCCGCGTTCGCGCTCGGGCTCGGCACGACCTTCCCGGTCTGCGTGGTCTCGCTGCAGAATTCGGTCGCGCGTCCGCAGGTCGGCACCATCACCGGCGCGATGAACTTCTTCCGCTCGCTGATGTCCTCGTTCACGGTCGCGGCCTTCGCCGCCATCCTGCTGATCGCGCTCGGCACCGACATTCCGCTCGCGGGCGAGCATCACGCGGCCGGCGGCATCCCCGCGATCCCCGCCGACGACATGCGGCACGCGTTCCGCTACGTCTTCGGCGCCGCGACCGCGCTGATGACCACCGCCTCGCTCTGCCTGATCATGATGGAGGAGCGGCCGCTGGCCGGCCCGACCGTCACGCAGCAGGTGGAGATGGCGGAGTAGCGGCTAGCCGCCGCGATCGGGATCATCGTCGGCATTGCCTGCGCCGGTCTTCCGCGCTTTCGCAGCAAGCTGCTCCCTGAGCTGCGCCAGCGCGTCGGTAGACCAATCACGGACATCGGTGACCGCCACCCAGGCATCGACGTAGTGCTCGGGCGCGTAGACATGGCCGAAGCCCATCGGCGTATTGGTCGCGACCGCCATGTCGAGCGCGAGCTGCAGCATCGTCACGATCGGATACCATCGCAGCTCGGGCGACACGTCGGGTCCGCGCGGTGCGCTCATCCAGGCTGGAGCCTGATAGGCATCGCGGTAGTCGAAGAAGGTGATCGCGTCGCTGGCATATTGCAGATAGACGACGCGCATCGGACCCCAGGGCGCATCTGCTGGCACCGTAGGTCCGTTCTGGTTCATGAAGCGGACGAAGCGGCTGTCGCGGAACTCAGGTAGCCAGGCCGGCGTACCCGGATTGCGGTTCGTGGTGACCGAGCGCCAGATGCGGCTCTCGAACGGCGCCCCGCTCCACAGCGCGCCGGCAATGGGATCGCCGATCGTCTCGAACAGTTCCGCGGATTTTTCCGAGTTCATGGCGCCGAGGCTCAGTCCGTGCAAATACAGCTTCGGCCGCTTGTCCTTCGGCAAGCCCGTCCAGTAGCCGTAGATCTCCGTGAACAGGGCGCGCGCCGCCTCCGCGCCGTACTCGGGCTGAAACATCAATGACAGCGGGCTGTTGAGATAGGAATATTGCATCGCGACGCTCGCGACGTCGCCATGATGGAGATATTCGACCGTGTCCATCGCGGACGGATCGATCCAGCCGGTGCCGGTCGGTGTAATGACGATCAGAATCTTTCGCTCGAAGCCGTGTTGGCGCTTGAGCTCCTCGAGCGCAAGCTTGGCGCGCGCCTGCGCCGTGTCGCGGCTAGCGAGGCCCACATAGACGCGCACGGGGTCATGCGCAGGCCCTCCCGTAACGGCGCTGATCTCCGCTGCGGTTGGACCCGAGGCAATGAATCTGCGCCCCATGCGCCCGAGCTCCGTCCACTTCACCAGCGACGCAGAACTTCCTGTTTGATCCGGGGCGGCCGGTTGCGGCCGCTCGGGCTCTTGCAACGCGTCGAGCTCGCGGAAGGAGGAGTCGAGCGCGTTGAACGCCGTGCGGATCAGGACATTGCTGGCAATCGACCAGAACAGCAGGCCTGCGACCAGCACGCCGAGGACGTTGGCGACCTTCCGCGGAATCACGAGCCTCGCGCGCGTAGCGAGGAAGCGGACGACAACCGCGAACAGCCGCCCCAGCACCAGCAGCACTGCGAACGTGATCAGGGCGATGACGCAGACCTTGAGCGGATGGGCGGTCTCCACCGGCGCCATCTTCATCACAGTGCGGATCGAGTTCTGCCATTCGGCGGCGCGCCACAGGAAGATGATGACGATGAGCAGGCAGATTGCTGCGGCCAGCGCATTCGCGATCGATCGCGCCCGCGCCGAAGGCTCGGGCAGTTCGAGATAATGCCACAGCCGGCGCCACAGGATTCCGGCGAAATAGCCGATCGCAAAGCAGCCACCGGCGAGGGCACCTTGCGTGAGATAGCTGCGCGGGATCAGCGTCGGCGTCAGCGCGGCCGCGAAGAACAGCGCGCCCAGCATGAGGCCGATACCTGATAGCGAGAGGAGTTGTCGCCGAATGAACCACGCGAGACTCTTCAAGACATCCTCCGGGGTGATGCTATTTCTTGTTGTTCTCCGCAAAGCTGCTCTTGCGCGGCAGCAGGATCGTGAATTCCGTGAACTTGCCGGGCTCTGTCGTGACGTCGATCGTGCCGCCGTGCTGCTTCACGATGATGTCGTGGCTCATCGACAGCCCGAGACCGGTACCTTCGCCGGCAGGCTTGGTCGTGAAGAACGGATTGAACATCTTCTCCTTCACCTCGTCCGCGATGCCGGTGCCGTTGTCGCGGATGCGGATCTCGATGCTATCGCCGCGATCGCGCGTCGTGGCGATCACCACCGGCTCGTAACCGGCGGCGCCGCTGCCCATCTGGCGCTTGGTCACCGCATAGAAGCCGTTCGAGATCAGGTTCAAAAGCACCCGGGAAATCTCCTGCGGAAACACCTCTGCCGAACCTGCCGCCGGGTCGAGCTCGCTCTTCAGCGTCACGTCGAAGAGCGGCTTCTCGGCACGCGCGCCGTGATAGGCGAGGTTGAGGCTCTCCTCGACCAGCGCGTTGATGTCGCTCAGCCGATGCTCGCCGCCGCCCTCGCGCGAATGCAGCAGCATGTTCTTGACGATGGAATCGGCGCGCCTTCCGTGCTGCACGATCTTCTGCAGGTTGCCCTTGAGCATTCCGGACAGTTCGTCGACCTCCTCGCGGGTCGTGTCGGTGAGCTTTGTGTCCGCAAGCGACCGGTTTAGCTCGTCCATCAGTTCCGCGGAAACTGCCGCGAAATTGTTGACGAAGTTCAGCGGGTTCTTGATCTCGTGCGCGATGCCGGCCGTGAGCTGGCCCAGCGAAGCAAGCTTCTCGGTTTGCACCAGGCGATCCTGCGCGGCGCGCAGGTCGTCGAGCGATTTTGCAAGCTCCCGGGTGCGGGCCTGCACTTGCTCGAACAGCCGCACATTGCCGATCGCGATCACGGCCTGGTCGGCAAAGGTCTGCAGCAGAGCGACCTGCTTGTCGGTGAACGGATGCACCTCGTTGCGGCGGAGTACGATCGCGCCGATGCTCTCGTTCTCCTGCAACAGAGGCACGCTCAGAATGCTGCGGTGGCCCATGCGCAGCGCGTGTGCACGTCCTTCCGAGAACTCATCGCTCTCGCTGAGATCGGCGACATGCACAGGGAGCCGGTCGACGAAGGCACGGCCCGCGGTCCAATTGCGATTGATCGGCCATTTCTCGAGGTTGATCGGAATCGGCCCATGGTGGGCGCTGAAGCGCAAGCTGTCGCCGTCCTTCAGCGCTACGGCGGCGTCATAGGCATCGCAGAGCTCGCAGGCGCTCTCGACGATCGCCTTCAGCGCCGGTCCGACATCGGTCGGCGAGGACGCGATCACCTTCAGGATGTTGGCGCTGCCGGTCTGGTGTCTCAGCGCCTCGGTCAATTCCTCGGTGCTCCCGCGCAATTCGCGGAGCAACCGGGTATTCTCGATGGCGATCACGGCCTGCGCGGCGAACTGCTGGAGCAGCCTGATCTGCTTGTCGGTGAATCGGCGCTGCTCCTGCCTGAAGATCATCACATTGCCGACGACGCGGTCGTCCTTGATCAGAGGCACGGTCAGCAGGCAGCGCGCGCCGCCGAGATCGACCAATGCCCGGCGATTGGCATCGCCGCTTCGATAGGCCACCGTATCGTCGAGATTGTCGATCTCGACATACGGCTCGCCCAGCAGCAGGCGAGCCGGTGCCGTGCCCGGGCCGTATTCGAGCGGCTGCATGCGCCGGTATTCGTCGTAGGCGGGCGGCAAGCCGTAGGTCGCAGCGCTGTGGAACGACTTGCCGTCAAAAGTGTTGAGCACGCCGAAATTGGCGCCGCAAAGCTGCATCGCCTTGGCGAGCATCGCATCGAAGACCGGAACGAGGTCACCGCCCGAGCTGGAGATGACGCTCAGGACTTCGGCCGTCGCTGTCTGTTGCTCGAGCGCTTCGGTGAGCTCATTCGTGCGCTGCTGCACCTCGTTGAACAGCCGCGCGTTCTCGATCGCGATCACGGCCTGGTCGGCGAAGGTCTGGAGCAGCCTGACATGGTGCTCGCCGAACGCGCCGGTCTCCCGACGCGTGGCGATGATGACGCCGATCGCCTCGCCCTCGCTCATCAGGGGTGCGAACAGCATGCTGCGGTAGCCGCGGGCGCGCGCGATGTCGCGTGCGGCCGGCTCGAGCTCGGTGTCGGGCAATTGCGCCGCCGCACCATTGGCCACAAGCGGGTAGGGCGGAAACCGTGCGAACGGCACCGGGAACGAGGATTGGAGCACGCGATCGCCGGCCGGATCGGTCGGCGTGAACGCCGCAAGGTGCGCGGCGCCGTCGAGATAGCGCAGCACCGCGGTGGAGAAGCCGCCGATCAGCCGGTTGGCGTTGGCGGCGATGGCGTCGAACACCGGCTGCACGTCCGAGGGCGAGCCGGCCATCACCTTCAAGATGTCCGCGGTCGCGGTCTGGCGCTCCAGCGTTTCCTTCGTCTCGTTGAACAGCCGCGCATTCTCGATCGCGATCACGGCCTGGTCGGCGAAGGTCTGGAGTAGCTGTACGAGATCGGGCGCGAACGCGCCGGGCTCGGCGCGTGTGACACTGATCATGCCGACCGCCGCGCCCCGGTTCATCAGCGGCATGAAGAGGACGCTGCGGAAGCCGCGCAGCCGCGCCAGATTGCGGTTCAGCTCCGGGACGTGCTCGGCCTCGCTGTCGGGAAACTGGATCGTCTCGCCGCCGCGAACGAGGGCAAAGGTCGGAAAATCCTCGATCCGGCGCGGGAACGATGCCTTCAGCCCTTCGTCCGCGTCCGGGCTGGTCGGCGTGAACGCCACGAGGTGCAGCTCGTCGCCGATGAACTGAAGCACGGTGGCGGAGAAGCCGCCGAGCAGGCGCTTCGAGCTGGACGCGATCGCGGCGAACACCGGCCGGGCATCCGAGGGAGATGCCGCAATGGTGCGCAGAATCTCGGCACTGGCGTTTTGCCGATCGTGCAGGCGCGCATTCTCGGCTGCGGCCGACTGCAGTTGCCGTTTGAGCTCGTCGATCCCGGCGACATCGTTAGAAGGGGTGGTCATTCGCAATCCGGCCTGGTGCCGCGACGGGCGCCGCACCGGGCCGGATTATCACATCTCCTGCGGCCGGAGCCAGCGCCCGCGGCCCTGCCGCTCAGACCGGGCTGCCTCACGTGCCCGGCCGCGACACCTCGGTCTCCTTGCTGGTGATGAACTCCAGCAGCACCGGCACGCCTTCCTTCGTCTTCTGGATGCCGCGCTTGATCGCCGGGATGATGTCCTCCGGTCTGGTCACGCGTTCGCCATACCCGCCGAAGGCGCGTGCCATCGCGGCATAGTCGCCGGAAATGTCGGTCGAGCGATATTTCTCGGTCGAGACCGGCATCACCTTCAACTCGATCGCCATGGAGAAATTGTTGAGCAGGATCGACATGATCGGGATGCGCTCGCGCACAGCGGTCTCGAAATCCATGCCGGTGAAACCGATCGCGGCATCGCCCCAGACATTGATGCAGAGCTTGTCGGGCTTTGCGAGCTTGGCGCCCATCGCGAGGCCAAGGCCGTAGCCGAGCTGCGTCGTCTTGCCCCAGCCGAGATAGGAGAGGGGCTCCACGGCCTTCCAGAACGGCGAGAGCTGGTCGCGCGGGCTGCCGGCATCATGCGTGATGATGGTGTTGCTGATGTCGACGGTGTGCTGAAGGTCCCACAGCACGCGATAGGGGCTCAGCGGCGCGTCGTTGCTGGTGAGTTTCGGCATCCACTTTGCCAACCACTCCCTGTGAGAGGCGGCGATCTCCGCCGCGACGGCCGAGGCATCGCGATCCTTCGTGACGGTCTTGCCGATCTCCTCCAGCAGCGCATCGAGCACGAGGCCGGCATCGCCGACGAGGCCGATCTTCGCCTCGACATCCTTGTTGAGATGGTTCGGATCGAGCGTGGAATGGATGATGGTCTTGCCCTTCGGCATCGCGACGCCAAAACTGGTCTCGGTGAAGGAGCAGCCGATGCCGAAGATGACGTCGGCCTCGCTGAGGAACTTCGGAACCGCGCGCGGCACCGCAAGACCGCCGGAGCCGAGCGAGAGCGGATGTGTCTCCGGAAACGACGACTTGCCTCCCAAGCTGGTGGTGACGGGAATGGCGAGCCGCTCGGCGAGCCGTTTCAGTTGCGGCCACGCCTGCGCATAGTGCACGCCCTGGCCGGCATAGATCACCGGCCGTTTGGCGTTGACGAGCAGGGCGGCCGCTTCCTTCACATGCACGGGATCGGCGCCGTAGCGGGTGCGCAGCACCGGCGTGTAGTTCAGCGGCTCCGGGACCTCCTCGTTCCACATGTCGGAGGGGATTTCGACGATGACGGGTCCGCCGCGGCCGTTCTTGAGTTTCGTGAAGGCGCGGCGGAAGATGTTGGCGACTTCCGCCGCGAGGATGATCGGCTCCGAGGACTTCGCGAACGGCTTCATCGCCTCGCTGGAATTGAAGTTCGGCTCGATGTGCGCCAGCCGGCGCGGATAGCCCATCGGCAGCACCAGCACGGGCACGGATTCGCCAAAGCATTGCGCGACTCCGCCCATTGCATTTTCCGCGCCCGGCCCATGCTGCATGCAGAACGCGCCGATCGTGCGTCCCGAGGTCACGCGCGAGATCGCGTCCGCCATGTGGATCCCGACGCGCTCCTGCCGCACCATCACGGGACGGATCTCGGCCTTCGCCGCATGCTCGATCAGGTGGTTGACCGGATAGCCGCAGAGGATCTCGATGCCCTCGCGCCTCATGATTTCCGCAATGGCGGTGCCGAGCTTCATGGCGTCTCTCTCCCTGGCGAGGCCGGTTGCTCCGGCCGATTGAGGGAGAGAGGATCAGGAATTTGGGGAAGGGTAAAGCGCGGGACTGCGAAGGAGGCGGTAGGTCAGGTATGCAGCGCCGGCGTCCAGCCGCACGGACCCGCAAGGCCATTGCATCAGCGCTTCGGTGCCGTGGCCTCTACTTGCAGTTTTTGCAGATCGTCAGCCTACGTTTTAACGCCTCATCTTCTTGATCGATCGATTGCTGCGCCGTATCCGGATTGGGCTTGGAACCCTTTGCTGCGCGCGACGTCGTGGCTCGCGTCGCCGGCTCCGGAGTGTCGTTGTCGTCGACGGCGCTAAAGCCGTCATAGTCGGCGGCAGGATTCGGCGATTGTGGAGGTCCGCCAGTCGCTGGTGTCGACGACACCCTGTCGGACGCTGCCGGGGAATTCTTGGCGCTCGCCCGTGGCAGCGATGCCTTGGGCGGAGCAAGCGAAACCGGCGGCGCGGCCGAAGTCTGTCCCTTCGCGCTGTCGTGCGACCATGCGCCGACAAGCATGAGGCCAAGAGCCAAGAGCGTCACGCTTCTCATCCGCATCCTCTCGGCAGCTCTGGTTCAACGATCGATGGCATGGCCCGCCGAGCCACGACGGCGTGCAGAGTATCAGGACTCACATGGCCGTGAAAGCGCCGTAGCCCGGGTGGCGCGCGGCCTAATCCGGGACGACCGCATCGATTCGCGGGCCCGCGATTGCCTTTCGCGCCATCCGGGCTGCGCCCGACAGGCAAAACACACGATCGCCGGGCGACCGCGATCGTCGGCCTCAGATCAGCGTGCCGGCGTGGAAGCTCGCATGGGCGAGCAACGACTGGATCACGACGTTGTCGCCGGGCCCTCCGTCCAGCACGTCGACGCCGCCGCCGCCAATCAGCACGTCGTCGCCGAGCCCGCCAAGCAGCGTATCGTTGCCCGCGCTGCCGAGGAGCAGGTCGTCGCCGGCGCCGCCGTCGAAAATGAGGTGCGGCCCGCCGGGGCCGACGCCCGACGCCTCGATCACGTCGTCGCCGCCGAGGCCATTGATGGTGATGGTGTCGTTGAAGTCGAAGTTCTCGATCACGATCTGGCTTGCGAGACCGTCAATCACCAGCGCGCCATTGCTGTTGAGCGAAAGCGAGATGACGTCGTCCCCGCCCGTGCCGTTGATCACGATCTTGTCGGCGGCGCCGTCGCCGCCAGGGGTGCCGGGAACGCCGCCCAGATCGATCTTGACCTCCGTCACGTCGGTGCCGCTCATGTCGCCGACATTGATCGTGTCGGCGCCGCCGCGGGCATTGAACGCGATCGTCTCGACGCCGTGCGTGTCCATCGTGATCGAGGCGACGTCCCGCGTCAGCTCGGCACGCGAGCCGTTGGCGAAGATGTTGATGGTTTCGGCGATGTTGGCGCCGTTGAACAGCAGCGTGTCGGTGCCGCCCTGGCCCTCGATCGTGTCGTTGTCGTCGCCTGGATTCCAGACGAAGGTGTCGTTGCCCGCGCCCATCAGCGCGACGTCGTTTCCGTCGCCACCATTGATCAAGTCGTCGCCCTGACTGCCACGGATGGTGTCGTTGCCAAGTCCGCCGTTGATCGTGAGTTGCAGCACGCCGGCCGCGAGCCCGCTCGCATCGATCACGTCGTCGCCGCCGAGGCCATTGAGTGTCAGTTGATCGGTTGCGTCCATGGAGGCCAGGTTGGTGGCCGCGTGGAGGCCGAAGATCGTCACGCCGCCGGCATTGCCGGCGACGCCGAACGTGTCGGCACCCTGGGTCGCATCGACCGTGACGGTGTCGATGGCGCCGTCCGGCGTTCCGGCCGATCCGCCGAGGTCGATGTTCACCCGCGTCACATCCGTCCCGGTCAGGTCGCCCACCACGATATGGTCGGCGCCGCCCAGCGCGTGGATATCGACGTGCTCGACCCCGTGCAGGTCCATCGTGATGTTGCCGACGTCGCGCGTGAGCAGGGCGTGATCGCCGTTCGCCGTTATGATGAGGTTCTCGGCGACGTTGGCACCGGAGAACTGCAGCGTGTCGACACCGGCGCCGCCTTCGATGGTGTCGCTGCCATCGCCCGGATTCCACTGGAACATGTCGCGGCCGGCGCCGAGCTGCACGAGGTCGTTGCCGCGGCCGCCGACGACGGAATCATTGCCGTCGCCGCCGATCAGCGTGTCGTCGCCGGCGCTGCCAACGATCGTATCGTTGCCGGCGCCGCCGTCGATCGTCAGGTGCACGACCCCCGCGGCAAGCGTCGCCGCCGAGATCGTGTCGTTGCCGCCGAGGCCGTCGATGACGAGCGCGTCGTTTGCGCCTTCCGCGTTGGTAATGGCGAGAGCGGCGGGCAATCCTGTGACCGAAATTGACGTGCCCGAGCCGGACACCTGGATCGTATCGGCTGCGCTCGTGCCGTCGAGCGTCACCGTATCGGCCGCGCCGTCCCCGGTCCCGGTCGATCCGAGATCGACATTGACCTGTTTGACATCGGTTCCCGCGAGATTGTTGACAACGATGTTGTCGCTGCCGCCGCGCGCATTGATCGTGATGGTCTCGATGCCGTTCAGGTCCATCGTGATGTTGCCGACATCGCGGGTCAGCAGCGTGCGTCCGTCATTTCCAGCGGAAACAACGATGTTCTCGCCGATGTTCGAGCCATTGAACAACAGGGTGTCGGCTCCGGCCTGTCCTTCGACCTTGTCGCTGCCGTCGCCCGGGTCCCACTGGAAGGTATCGTTGCCGGCGCCGAGCATGGCGGTGTCGTTGCCCTGGTTGCCGTCGATGAAATCGTTGCCGTCGCCGCCCAGCAGGTAGTCGGCACCGTTGCCGCCGAGGATCGTGTCATTGCCGGCGCCGCCGTCGAGCGTCAGCGTGATGAGCGCGGCGAGGTTGCCGCTGGCGGTGATGGTGTCGTCGCCGCCACCGGCATGGACCACGAGGTTTTCGGTGGTGCCGATGTCCAGCGAGAACGGCGCCGGGTCGACGCGGTCGAAGCGCACGCGCGTGCCGTTTGCCGTGATGGAGAAGGTCTCGCTGCCGTTGCCGCCGTTCACCTCGGCGGTGTCGATGCCTTCGCCGCCTTCCATCAGGTCGCTGTCGTCGCCGGGATTCCAGATCATGCGGTCGTTGCCGGCCTCACCGAACATCTGGTCGTTGCCGTCGCCGCCGATCAGCACGTCATTGCCGGCGCCACCGAACAACAGATCGTTGCCGCCTTTGCCGAGCAGCGTGTCGTTGCCGGACTGCCCGAACAGCATGTCGCCGCCGGACCCGCCGGTCAGCGTATCGTTGCCGGCGCCACCGAACAGATTCGCCGCAGGCATCGCGCCGTTGCTCTCGTCGATCGTGATGGTGTCGTTGCCGTCTTGGCCGAAGGCCTGTATCAACTTGGTGTTGGCGACCGTCGCGGGTCCGCCTTTGATCGCGACCGCGCCGCCGTTGACAACGATCGTTCCGGCCGCATTGCGGCCCAACGCGATTGTGTTGTTCTGGCCGTTGCCAAAGGTGGTGAGAATTCCGGCGGAAAAGTTTGCTGTGACAGCCATGTGCGCTTCTCGCTCGCGTCATCGTCGGAACGAACCGTATGGCAGGATCATGACGCGTTTTGCGATGCCACCGGCGTGAACGGACGACGGCTGTAGGCCGAGATGCAAGTTCCAGCTTGGTGGAATCCTTCGGGAGGGCTTTTGTTTGTCTTGAGAACAGCTTGATTTTCCGGAGAGCCGCCGCATTACCGGCTGATGGATCTTCGCGGCCGGTAGGATGCGTCCGCCCAGCGTCAAGAACATGGTTCACAAACCGTAACCTGCCCGCCCTGCGCTGGACCAGGCGCGGTGAGCACCAAAGAAGAATTTAACGCTTGGGCCTTAAGTTGCGCTCGCCATGAGTGAGCAGGTCGTGCACAGCGAGGTTCAACCGTTTTCGGCGCGTGCGGCGCTCCCCTGGCTGGTGAGCCTTGGCGTCTATGCCACGGTGCTGATCCTCGGACAGCGGCTGCTCAATGATCCCGACAGCTATTCTCACATCGAGGTCGGGCGCTGGATCATGGCGCATGGCGCCCTGCCGGCGAGCGACCCTTTCTCCTTTTCGATGCACGGCGCGCCCTGGATCACCTTCGAATGGCTCTCGGAGATGGTCTACGCCGGAGTCTACGCGCTGTCCGGCTGGCCGGGCGTCGTCGTCGTCGCCGCCGCGGCGATCGCGCTCGCCTTTGGCCTGCTGACGTTCTTCCTGCTGCGCGAGCTCTCGCCAAGCCTGACGCTGCTCATGGTGATCGCGGCCGTCATCCTGTCGGCGCCGCATATGCTGGCGCGGCCACACGTCCTCGTGCTGCCGGTGATGGTGACTTGGGCCGCTGCCCTGGTGCGCTGTATGGATCGTGGGGGGGCTCCGCCCTACTGGGCCCTGCCGCTGCTGGTCCTGTGGGCCAATCTGCACGGCAGCGTGGTGCTGGCGCTTGGGCTGATCGGCCCGGCGGTGCTCGAGGCGCTGCTGCGTGAGGGGCGAAGCGGATGGTCGCACGTGCTGTTGCGATGGCTGCCATTCGCGGCGCTCGCGCTCGCTGCGTCCTGCCTGACGCCCTACGGGCCGGAACCGCTGCTGATGCCGCTGACGACACTCGGCCTCGGCCCCGCGCTGGCCTGGATCTCGGAATGGCGGCCGCAGGATTTCAGCCGCATCGGCGGCTTCGAGCTGCTGCTGCTGGCCGGCATCTTTGCGCTCTCGCGCGGCGTGACGCTGCCGCTCGTGCGGGCCCTGGTGGTGATCGGCCTGCTCCATTTCGCTTTGGCGCAGATACGCAATGCGGATCTGCTGGCCATGCTGGCGCCGCTTTACCTCGCGGCTCCGCTGGGTCGGAAGTTCGGCGGACCGACCGGCGACGATGCGGCCGGCTCGTCGCGCGGTTTGACTCTGGCCGCGTTCGCCGGGTTGATCGCGGTGAGCGCGGCGGCCCTGGCGCATGACATCCGGCCGGCTCCGATCATCACCCCTCAGGCTGCCATCGCTCAGGCCGACCTCGCCAAGGCGGGGCCCGTGCTCAACGACTATTCCTTCGGCGGCTATTTGATCTTCGCCGGCATTCCCACCTTTATCGATGGTCGCGGCGAACTGTACGGGGGACCGTTCATCGACCGCTACAATCGCGCCGTAGCGCTGGTCGACCTCGGAGATTTTCTCAAGTTGCTCGATGAATACAAGATCGGCGCCACGCTGCTCGCACCGCGGACGCCGGCGGTCGCGATGCTCGACCGGCTGCCTCAGTGGCAGCGCGTCTACAGCGACGATGTGGCGGTCGTGCACAAGCGGCGAGATGCGCCGCTGAGATAAGTCAAGCGGTCCCGAAGGCCGCGTATTGGCCTCCGAGCGACACGCCGCTCAGGGCACCTTCCAGGCGCCGCGCCGGTTTGGTGTCCCAAGGGAGCAGCAGGAAATGGCGCGAGCCGATCTCGCGTAGACCGTCCGCGGCCATCAACTTTCGGGTCGTGCCGGCGCTGAGCAAGACGGCATCCCGGTCGAACTCGCAGCGCGCAACGGCAAGGCGTGTCAGCGGGTTGTACGGATTGTGCTCGATCACGCAGACGAGCCCGCCGGGGCGCGTCACTCGCCGCATCTCGGCGATGAACTGCGCCCATTCGGCCGGCACGACATGGTGCATCACGCAGACGGCCGTGACCAGATCGAAGCTGGCGTCGTCGAAAGGAAAGCTGCGGCCGTCGAACTCACGGTAGTCGACCCCGCGGTTGTCGGCGCGAGCCTGCGCCAGGCTGGCCGAAGACACGTCGATACCGCTCAAGCGGCCGACCATGCCGTGCAGCAGGGGATGAAGGCTGCCGACGCCGCAGCCGACGTCCAGCATTTCGGGCCGCTCTGCGTCGAGCCGCTCCGCGATCAGATCGCGCAGGAGATCGGCCTTGGCGCGCATGAAGAAATGATGCGGCAAGCCCGAAAAGTCGATCGATGATTGGACCACGTCACGGTAGTTGTCGTGATAGCCGTCGAAGAGCTCGGTCATGCGCCGGGTCACTCGTTGACGGCGGGGATCGCGGGTGCCGCGGCCGGCGCCTCGCTGCGATCGAAGCCGGCGCGCGTCTGCACCACGTAGAGCGGGCGGCGTTTCACCTCGGCATGGATGCGGCCGACATAAAGCCCCACGATGCCCGTCATCAGCATGTTGATTCCGCACAGCAGGGACACGACGACGATCGTCGAGGACCAGCCGGTCACGAGATGACTATCCTTGCTGAGCCACAACAGGATCACCCAGCCGCCGTAGAGGAGTGCGAGTCCGGAGACCGTCAATCCGCACCAGATGGCAAGCCGCAAGGGCAGATCCGAAAAGCCAAGCGCGGCGTTCATCGCGAGCCGCACCATCTTGAACAGCGGGTATTTGGTTTCGCCCGCCGCGCGCTCGAGACGATGGAAGGTGACCTCGGCCTGCCGGAAGCCGAGCCAGGCGATCATGCCGCGGACGAAGCGGTCCTGCTCCGGCATCTGCCGAAGTGCGTCGAGCACCTTGCGGTCGATCAGGCGGAAGTCGCCGACATCGGCGGGGATGCCGACAGAGGACATCCTGCCGAGAAGCCGGTAGAAGAGATGTGCGGTCGCACGCTTGAATCGGCTTTCGCCGTCGCGCGACAGGCGGCGGGCGTGGACGATGTCGTTGCCTTCCTTCCATTTTGCGATCAATTGCTCGATCACTTCGGGAGGATCCTGCAAATCGGCATCCATGACGATGATCGCTTCACCTTGCGCGGCGTCCATGCCGGCGGTGATGGCGACCTGATGACCGAAATTTCGCGACAAGCCGATATAGCGGAAGCGCGGGTCGCGCGTGGCGAGCGCCCGTAGCACGATAGAGCTGGAATCGCTGCTGCCGTCGTCGACAAAGATCGCTTCTGCGGGCCCGTCGAGCCGGGACAAGACCAGGTCGAGCCGGCGCAGCAGGATCGGCAGCACGGCTTCCTCGTTGAACACGGGGATGACGAGGCTGTAGCGGATCGATTTGAAACTGGCCGCCATGCGAGAGGGTCCAACTCGGTTGCAGGGGCGGAAGCCTAATCCGTGGGTGGTTAAGGTGGCCTTGCCGCAACTGTTAAGGATCTAGGGCTCCCGGGCGATGCGGACGCCCGCGGGCGGCTGGGGGGCCGGCGGGAGCCGGTGGTGATGTCCCGTTAACCACACCGTGCAGCGGCGGCGTCGCGCTACGACCTGCGGCGGATCTTGTAGAGGACAAATCGTTCCGAAGCGTCCAGATCGTCCAGCAGATCCGGCAGCGGGTTGGGGGCGTGCGGTCCAAGCAAATAGAGATAGTCGAAATCCTGGTACCAGGTCCGGACGAACGGCGGAGCGTCCGCCGGCGGGCGGCCTGTCGCAATCGCCGCTAGCAGGCCCGACGGCACCGGCCCTCCATAGGGAATGGCAAGACGGCGCACGGCCTCGCGTGCCCGCACCGGCTGCTTGCCCGCTTCCGTGAATAAATTGGGCACGAAGGCGTTGGCATAGTGCACGGCCAGCGTCGGCGCATAGAACATTGGATAGGACGTGAGGTCGGCGAAGGGCGGGTCTCCAACGTCGCCCGTGCTGCCGACGAGGACGCGTGAGCCGCGATCGATCTTGTGGAACGACGCGACGATAGCAGCATAGTCGGCGCGGTAAGGTAGCCACACCGCGAGGACCACGGCGAGATTGATCAGGGTAATTCCGCTGATCACAGCGAGCGCAGCCATTCCCCAGGCACGGCTGGGCAGCGACAGCGAGCAGAAGGCCGGCAGGATCAGGGCCGCGGCGGGAATCACGCGGAGGTCCACAAACGAGGTTCCGAACAGCTTCGAGGGAATGATCAGGTACAAGACCGCAAAGCCGATCGCGAGCCAGATTCCGGCCGGCTCGAGCTTGAGAACGCCGCGTCTTGCGGCGAAAAGCAGCGAGATCATCAGCGCCAGTCCGGTCATTGCCGATACCGTCAAGCTGTAGCCGCTCATGATGCGTAGCGGCCAGATCGGCTTGAATCCGAGGAACCAGCTCGTGCCTTCGCTTCCGATCGAGCCTGCAGTCATATGCATGATCCCGAACAGGACGAGCGCCGGTATGGCCAGCGCACCAAGCCGCGCGGCCGCGGCCCGGTACGATATTCCCTGGTGGCGGATGCGCCAGAGCTCGAAAAGGCCCAGCGTCGCGCCGTAGATGCCGAGGGAGAAGAAATGCGCCGCATACAGCGCAGCGACGAAGATCGCGTTGACGGCGAAGCGCGCTGGCCATGGGCCTTCTGCCAGCATCAGATAGACGGCGATGCCGCAGAGGGCGAGGCCCAGTCCGAACTCGAAATTGATGAAGCCCCAGCTGAACGGCAGACAGTAGAGGAAAGCGAGCGCCGCAAAGCCGGCGAGATGAACACGTCCCTTGCGGGCCCATTCGAGCAGAAGCGCGCCCCCTACGATCAACAATTGGCTGAGGAGCAGGAACAGCCGTGTGGCGCTCTCGACGCTCATCAGCCGCGCCATCTGCGGGACCAGCAGGTCCATTCCAAGGTTGGGATAGAACGCCCAGGCCACCTCGTAATGCGGATTGGCGTTGGGAGTGCCGCTCTGGCTCAAAATGTACATGCGGGCGAGGTGATTGGGATAATCGACCATCGCGGGAATAGGGGTCAGCAGCACCGGAAGAAACGAGACGGCGGCGAGCATTGCAAGAACGGTGATCGTTACCGATCGGTCCGAGCCAAGACGAGCCCGGATCGTCAAGGTCGGCCTGTCGGAAGAAGCCATGTGATCGGGCCGCCGGAGTTCGAGCCTACGCTCTGCAAAGGTGCAATTGCACGACACAACGCCATAACGCGAACATCGTAAAGATCAAACGTCACGCGGCAGTAGGGTGCCGTTGCCGTCGGCACAGCACTAATGAAAAGGAAATTCCGCCGTGTTCGTGTTGTTGCGTTAACGCAGGCTCAATTTTGCCTCGCTAGCGTGGCGACAGGGCCGTGGTGACCAGGCCGGCGATCGGATGCCCCCATGCCAGACAGGCTGAGTCTGCCAGATATCCACCTTGTCCAATTGGAGCGTGCCGATCGTGTCGTCTGGATCGCGATCGGGGCCTCGGCCGGCGCTGTGTTGATCGCGTCGACGCTTGGGCCGTTTCAGATGGAATGGCTTTCATTCTGGAAACCCGCCCTCGTTGCCGGCCTGCTCGTATTGATGAGCTGGTTCTATGCGACCATCAGAAGGGACGCGGCTCTCGCCGACGCGCTGGTCAGCGCCGCCCAGGTCGTCGCATTTGCGGCGGTGGGAGCTCCGCTGTCATACGTCGCGGCAAGCGCGGCATTTCCGCTATGGGACAGCGAGTTCGCCGTATTGGACCAGCGGCTTGGCTTTGACTGGATGGCGTGGCTTGCGGCGATGAATGCTGCGCCGCTTCTGCATAGGATCCTGGCGGGTGCGTATGCGAGCTTTGCCGTGCAAACGACGGCCGTCGTCCTCGTATTGGCCGCGGCGGGCCATGCCCTGCGATTGCGCATCTTCATGCTGAGCTTCGTTCTGACGACGCTTCTGACCATCGGCGTTTCCGCTTTCATGCCGGCGCAGGGTGTTTGGGGGCATCTGCATCTGTCAGCAGTCGATTCTCCCGCCATCGTGCCGATGACGCGAGATCTGCCGCTTCCCGTATTCTTTGGATTGCGGGACGGGACCTTTCGCCATCTGGTCGCGGAAGGCGCCGAAGGGATCATCAGCTTTCCGAGCTTGCACGCCGCGCTTGGACTTCTCTTCCTGTTGGCGCTTTGGCCGGTCAGATATGTGGGTTGGATCGCCGTGCTGCTCAATGTTGCGATGATTGCGGCCACGCCGGTGGATGGAAGCCATTACTTTTCCGATGTGGCCGCGGGTCTGGCGATCGCACTCCTGAGCTGGGTCACGATGCAACGTGCCCTCACCGCGAGTGGACGAATGGAAACGGCTCGCGCGTTGTATTCGCGCGCGTTTTAGCCCCTTTCCGACAAGGGCGACATTCCGCGTCGCTCTACTCATTCTCCTGCAGCGCGCGCCGCAGCCTGCGGATGATGACGCCGCGGGCGCGGTCGTCGGCGGCGGCTGCGACCTTGTCGCTGATGTCGAGCATCAGCTCCGACATTTCGTTGTGCCAGTCGAGATGCGTGACGGCCTCGGGCGCCAGCCGGCGGCGATGGTCGACGTCGAGCACGCGCGGCTCGGGCGCCTCGAGCTCGTAGATGTCGTCGAGCACCGGCTGATAGATCTTTGCGGCCGGGACAATGCGTTCGCCCAGCCGTTCGGCAAGCCCGGCGATTGCATCCTGCTCGCCGTGGGTGAGGAACAGGCCGCGGGCGATCGGGCGGCGTGCCGCGATCCAGCCGGCGATGCCGGCGGCGTCGGCATGTCCGGAATATTCGTCGATCATCCGGATGCGCGCAGCGACCCTGATCTCGTCGCCCTGGATCCGCACGGCCTTGGCGCCGTCCTGGAGGAAGCGGCCGAGCGTGCCGTGCGCCTGGAAGCCGGAGAGGAGCACAGTCGCGCGCTCGTTCCACAGCCAGCGCTTGAGGTGATGGCGGATGCGGCCCGCGTCGCACATTCCGCTGGCGGCGATGATGATGTGAAAGCCGGTCAGGCGCATGATCGCCTTGCTCTCGGCAACCGTCTCGGTGAATTTGAGATGCGGCGAGTTGAGCAGGCGGTCGACGTCGACGCCGGGATCGAGGCTCGCGGCATGCTCGCGGAAGACTTCGGTGGCATGGATCGCGAGCGGGGAATCCAGAAAGATCGGCGCTGCCGGAACTTCGCCGCGCTCCATCAGGTGGACGATGTCGACGATCAGCTCCTGGGTCCGCTCGACCGCGAAGGCGGGGATGAGCAGGGCACCCTTGGCCGCGGCGGCATCGCGGATCTCGCTTGCGAGATGCTGCCGGCGCTGCTCGGGCGTGGTGACGGGGCGCACGCGGTCGCCATAGGTGGATTCGCAGATGACGTAGTCGAGGTCCACCGGCGCCTCGGGATCGGGCTGGAGCAGTTTAGCTTCCGGCCCGACGTCGCCCGAGAGCAGGACGCGCAACGGACGTTCCCGCCCGTCCTGGCCGAATTCCAGCTCGATCGAGGCGGAGCCGAGCAGGTGGCCGGCGTTCCAGTAGCGCGCGCGAACGCCGGGGATCACGTCGGCCCAGCGCTCATAGTCGACCGGGCGGAACGATTGCAGCGAGGTGACCGCATCGGCCTGCGTGTAGATCGGTTCGACCTCGTTCCGACCGCGTGCCGCGTTGCGCCGGTTGAGCTGCGTGACCTCGGACTCCTGGATGCTGCCGGCGTCCGGCAGCATCCAGGAGCAGAGGTCGATGGTGCCGCGCGTCGCCAGGATCGGTCCGTCAAAACCCTCGCGCATGAGTTTCGGCAGCAGCCCGCTGTGGTCGATATGGGCGTGCGTGAGCAGCACCGCCTGGATGTCGGCGGGGCGGAAGGGAAAGGCGCCGTAATTGAGTGCCTTGAGCGTCTTCTGTCCCTGGAACAGGCCGCAGTCGACCAGGAAGCGCCCGGTCGCGGTCTGGAACAGGTAGCTCGAGCCGGTCACGGTGCGGGCGGCGCCGCAGAATCGAACAGTCACGCTCATGTCGTTGTCTCCGGCGGAAGTATCGTGTTGAGCTCGCGCTTGAGAGCCGCGGCCAGAATTTCGTCGAGCGCGATCGCGTTGGTCGGATGTGGCACGCTGTCGCTCGAGCGAATGGAGCGGATGCCTGCGTCGGCGAATGCCGCGCTCATCGCGGGTGGAAACAACGCGTGCGTCACGACCGAATCGACAGCGCTTGCGCCCATCGCTCGCAATGTTTTCGCCGCGACCATCAGCGTCGTCCCGGAGGAGACGATGTCGTCGACCATCAGCGCCGGCCGTCCCGCGAGCAGGGCGGCGTCGGCAAAATCGATCTCAACGGAGCGATCGCCGCGCCGGAGCTTTCGCGCGACCGTGTGCTGCAAGTCCAGCCGTCCCGCGAGGTCTCTCACCCAGGGCTCGGATTCGGCGTCGGGGCCGATCACGACGGTCGCGGGATCGATGCCGGCCGCGACAAGCGCGTTCGCAATCGCGGGCATCGCGGACAGGTTCTCGGCCTCGATGCCGGGAAACACGGCGGCGATGTCGGGGGTGCGGTGCAGGTGCGCATCCACGGTGACGACGCGGTCGACGATCGTCGCAAGCAGAGTGCCCATGGCGCGCTGGCTGATGGCCTCGCCCGCATGAAACGCAATGTCCTGCCGCATGTAGCACAGATAGGGCGCGACCAGGACCAGCCGCTTTGCGCCGCCGCGACGCAGCGCCTCTGCGGCGAACAGCAGGGCGATCAGCTTGTCGTTGGGTTGATCGAGCGCGGCATAGAGGATGGTGGTGTCGGCTGCGGGCGCGACCGTGACGCGCAGCTCGCCGTCCGGGAAGCGGTGCAGGGTCATCTCGTCGGAGGCAAGCCCAAGCCGCGCCGCGAGACGCTTCGCCGCCTCGGTGCCGAACGGCAGGGTCTGGAACGCGATCATGCTCACGACGCCGTCTTGCTCGGGAGCGCGTCGTGACCATCGACGGCGTAGCCGTTCCCTGCCGCTGCGGCGGAGGCTGCGAGATCATGCTCCGGCTGATCGAAGGCGTAGACGCGGTAGAGCGGCTCGCCCTGCTCGACGTGGTCGCCGATCTTCTTGAACAGGCGGATGCCGGCGCCCTTGTCGAGCGGCGCGCCGGCGGTGCGGGCGAGCCGGTTCAACCGCAGACAGTCGATCGCGGACACCGTGCCGTCATGCGCCGCCTTGATGTCGAAGCTGAGCGATCCCAGTTCGGTGCTGCATGTCGACGGGCCCTGGGCGTCGATGATCTTCTGCATCTGCTTCAGCGCCGCGCCGCTGTCGAGCAATTCGCGCGCCCGTGCGTAGCCCGCGCCGCCGCGCAGCTTCGGATCGTATTCCAAGAGATGGGCGGCGAGCCGCAGTGATTTCTCGCGCAGGTCGCGCGGGGCATCCTTATCGTTACCGAGCACCGCCATCACGTCGTTGGCCTCGAGCACCGGCCCGATGCCGTTGCCGATCGGCTGGCGGCCGTCGGTCGTGATCACTTCGACCGTGCGGCCGAACCGGTCGCCGACGAATTCGAACAGCTTTCGCAGCCGCATCGCCTCGACGGCGCCGGTGACCTTCGCGGTCGGCCCGACCGGAATGTCGATCAGCAGATGCGTCGAGCCCGCCGCGATCTTCTTGGACATGATGGAGGCGACCATCTGCTCGCGAGTATCGAGGCTCAGCGGTCGCTCGACCGAGATCAGGACGTCGTCGGCCGGCGACAGGTTCACGTGGCCGCCCCAGATCAGGCAGCCGTTACAGGACGAGACGATCGCCTTCATCTCCTCGACACCGACATTCACCCGCGCCAGAACCTCCATCGTGTCGGCGGTGCCGGCGGGCGAGGTGATGGCGCGCGAGGAGGTCTTGGGGATCGGCAGGCCGTGCGCGGCGACGATCGGCACCACCACCATCGAGGTGCGATTGCCGGGAATGCCGCCGATGCAGTGCTTGTCGACGACCACAGGGTCCGGCCACACCAGTTGGGTGCCGGCCTGGGCCATCGCCCCGGTGAGGGCCAGGAGCTCGTCGCTGGTGATGAAGCTCGCCGAACCGATCAGGAAGGCGGCGATCTCCATGTCGGAGTAGCGATAATGCGCGAGGTCGTTGATGATCGCGCCGATCTCCGCCTGGCTCAAGGTTCGCCCGCGGATCTTCGCACGCACCGCTTCAAGGCTCTCCGGTGGCGTGGCGGGCGTCACCGCGACCAGCGTGCCGACCGGTTCGGCGAAACGGCGGAATGCGGGCTCGGAGAGGCCGATCTCGTCCTGGGCGGCCAAAGTGTCGTCGTCAGTGATCAGCAGCGTCGCCAGCAGCACCTTGCCGTTGAGACGGAGCTCGACGCGGCTGAAGCCGCGGAAGATCTCTGCGCGCAGCGCCTTCGATTGCCTGGAGATGACGACGACGTTCTCGCGGCCGGTATCGAGGCGAACGCGGCGGATCTTCAGTTGGGAGTGGGGGAGGTCTGGGTGCATGGACGGGCCGGCAGGGAGGAAGCTCGGCCTCCATGCTTAGCCGTCGCCGCCTTGGTGCTGTTGACCCAGATCATGGTCTGCCACGCCGGCAGGCCTTGCGTGCCGGCACGGTCTCGCCGATGTCAGAAGATGACTTCGGGCCGGGGCATGCGGCCTACTTCGTGGCCGCGTCGATCGAGTTGAACTTGTTGTTCAGGAGCGCGCTGCCCGTGTTGTTCACGACCGTGACGATCACGAGCGCGATGCCGGCGGCAATCAGGCAATACTCGATAGCGGTGGCTGCACTTTCATCGGCAAGAAAGGACTTGAGCAATGCCATCGTCAACTCCCGTTCATCCGTCCAACGTAGGCTGGCGCCGTTTTCGGAATGGTAAATTGATTCACTAAATTTCGCAGGGCGCGCGTCAAAGTGCTGGCGGGGCGGTCCCGACCTCAGGCCTTATATGCTGGCATTCATTGACTTAAGGTTTCGTCACCCAACTCGGGTGGATTTGACGGCGTCGTCGCTTTCAGGACTTGATCGCGCGTCCAGGGGTGGTCTTGCCAGGGCGTCTCAGCGCCGCTGCGAGGCGTCCGACCAGATAGCTCATGACGCGCGGCTGTGACCGCGCCGCGCTGTCTGCAAGGCGCTTGTCCTCGCTCGTGTCGTTCACGAGGCCGATGTAGTTCTTTCTGGCGTCCTGCTGCTGCACCGCGTGCAAACCCTGGTTCAATCGACCGCGCGACCTTGTGGTGCGCAATGGGAATCGAGGGTTAATTTTGTCTTCCGTAGGATTACTTGGTGCCTCGCCGGCGAGCGCCGAAGGCGATGGCGCCGCTTAACCGATTGTTGAGGCTATGTCTCGGCGGCGCGAGGGAGGGCGAATGCTGCAAGGCGCCGCCGCGTCAGGTGGGGCTTACTTGCGACTGACGTCCGCGTTCAGCGCCCGCAACATCGCGATGCGGGCGAACATCGTCCAGCCGCCGCCCGTCTCGGCCGCGTGGATCAGGGTCTCGATCGCGGTCTGCCAGTGGCTCGCGTGCTGCGCGTCCTCGGGCAGCTGCATGATGTGATCGGCCGCCTGTTGCAGCGTCCGCAGCTTGCGCCCGTTGCGCAGCGAGATCGGATCGTCGAACGCCGCCGACCAGGGCATGTCAGGCCGGCCGACGGGCGAGGGGAGACATCACGGCGCGATCGTAAGCGGCGTGCCGCTAACCGGCCTTCTTCGCCCGCGCCGGCGCGCGCACCGGCTTGTCGGCCTTCTTCGAGGCTTCCTTGGGGGCCGTTTTCGCCGCAGCTTCCTTGCCGCCCTTGCCGGCGATCGGCAGCAGCATCTCGCGCTGGCCTTCGACGCGCTTCTTCGGCTTCTTGCCCTTGACGGTCTCCTTGACGACCTTCGCGATCGGAGCTGCGTCCTTCTCGCTCGCGAGGCTCTTCTTGAGAGCGTCCATCAGGTTGATGACGTTGCCGCCCGTCTTCGGCGCCGCTTTGGCCGCGATCGGGGCGCCCGAGCGCTTCTTGTTGATGAGATCGATCAGCGCGGCCTCGTAATGGTCCTCGAACAGCTCGGGCTCGAACGCTCCGGACTTCTTCTCGACGATGTGTTTTGCAAGGTCGAGCATGTCCTTCGTCAGCTTCACGTCCTGGATGTCGTCGAAATATTCCTTCTCGCTGCGGACCTCGTAGGGGTAGCGCAGCAGCGTGCCCATCAGGCCGCTCTCGAGCGGCTCCAGTGCGATGATGTGCTCGCGGTTGGTCAGCACCACGCGGCCGATCGCGACCTTGTCCATGCTGCGGATGGTCTCGCGGATCACCGCAAAGGCGTCGTGGCCGACCTTGCCGTCCGGCACGAGATAATAGGGGCGGATCAGATAGCGATTGTCGATGTCGGCCTTCGGCACGAATTCGTCGATCTCGATCGTGTGCGTCGAGTCGAGCGCGATCTCGTCGAGCTCGTCCTTGGTGACCTCGATATAGGTGTCGGTGTCGACCTTGTAGCCCTTGACGATGTCCTCGGAGGTCACCTCGTCACCGGTCTCGGCGTCGACCTTGAGGTACTTGATCCGGTGGCCGGTCTTGCGGTTGATCTGGTTGAAGGAGACCTTCTCGGTATCCGAAGTGGCCGGATAGAGCGCGACCGGGCAGGTCACGAGCGACAAACGCAAAAAACCCTTCCAATTGGCGCGGGGGGCCATGGGCTACTCCAAACGCAACGGGGACAGACTTATGAGGATACCATCGGGGAACACCGAATCAAACACGGCGCGGTGCGGAATCTTGCAACTGCGTTAACCAGCCGCCCCGCGTCCGGTTGCTGCCCGAGCCCGCGGCAAAAGCCGGAACATCGTATCGGATCGGGCGTTGCCTCAGGACACAGGGCCGTGAGGCGGTCGCGGTCATCGGAGGCGACACGCAGAGATTGAGGGCATCATGGCAACCACGCGAGACCAGCATCAGATCGTCGAAACTGCAACCGAGGCGCGCCAGGGCGAACCCGGGCCGTCGGTGGCCGCGCTGCTCGCCATCTCGACCGGGCTCGCGATCCTGATCCTCGCCGTCATCTGGTTCGTATTCTTCCGGACCTGACGGCCGGATCCGAACGTCCCGGGCCTTCCGACTCGCCGCGTAACGCGGCACATTGCGCCCGCCATGCCGCCGGCTCGTCCGGCAGCCTGGCGGGCGCAGTCGCGTCGGCGCGTGACAGGGCGTATATGACCAAAAAGTAACGCGGCCGGTTCCCCGCGTTCATATTCAGTTCACGCCGGAATTGCTCATCTGAGGCTGTTGTTCATGCGGCCTATCTTTGGAGAGAAGCGTGCGCCTGCTCGTTGTTGAGGACGACCCCGATCTCAATCGCCAGCTCACCAAGGCGCTGACGGACGCCGGCTATGTCGTCGACCGCGCCTTCGACGGGGAGGAGGGGCACTATCTCGGCGACAACGAGCCGTACGATGCCGTCGTACTCGACATCGGCCTGCCGAAGAAGGACGGCATCTCGGTGCTGGAGGCCTGGCGCCGCAACGGCCGCACCATGCCGGTCCTGATCCTCACCGCGCGCGACCGCTGGAGCGACAAGGTCCAGGGCTTCGATGCCGGCGCCGACGACTATGTCGCAAAGCCGTTCCATCTCGAGGAGGTGCTGGCGCGCATCCGCGCGCTGCTGCGCCGTTCCACCGGCCATGCCCAGAGCGAACTCAGCTGCGGCCCGGTCACGCTCGACACCAGGACCGGCCGGGTCAGCGTGTCCGGCAATCCCGTCAAGATGACCTCGCACGAATATCGGCTTCTGGCCTACCTGATGCACCATTCCGGACGCGTGGTCTCCCGCACCGAGCTGGTCGAGCATCTCTACGACCAGGACTTCGACCGCGACTCCAACACCATCGAGGTCTTCGTCGGCCGTATTCGCAAGAAGCTCGACGTCGACATCATCCAGACCGTCCGCGGCCTCGGCTATCTCCTGACCCCGCCGCCCGCTCCGGGCGCCTGAGGCGTTGCGGGCTTGACGGGAGGCCGAACAGGGGGCCTTGGTCCGGTTATGACGTCCGACGCCCTGCCATCCTGCGCCTCCCGGGATCGTTCCGATGCCCGCTAGCTCGCTTGCCAACCGCCTGTTCCTGTCGGCGACGGCGTGGCTCGTGGTGATCCTGGCCATCACCGGCGTGGTGCTGTCGTCGGTCTACAAGAACGCGACCGAACGCGCCTTCGACCGCCGGCTCAATCTCTATCTCCGCACGCTGATCGCGGAGGTCGCGACCCCGGACGAGCCCCCGGACCGCCAGTTCCAGTCGCTCGGCGAGCCCCTGTTCGAGCTGCCGCTGTCCGGCTGGTATTGGCAGATCACGCGCACCGACACCGAAAAGCCGGAGGTGCGCTCCTCGCGCTCGCTCTGGGACAAGAAGCTGCCGAAGCTGGAGGAGCACGGTGCCGAGCTCACCGCCGCCGGCATCCGGCTCGGCTATGTCGATGGTCCCGAGGGGCAGAACCTGCGGATGGTGGAACGGCCGGTCGATCTCGGCGCCGACGGCAAATATCTGGTCAGCGTCGCCGGCGACGACAGCGAGATTTTCGACGAGACGCGCAGCTTCGACTATTACCTCGGCGGCACCTTCACCGCGCTCGGCATCGTGCTGCTCCTGACCACGGTGTTCCAGGTCCGCTTCGGCCTCGCGCCGCTCAAGCGCATCTCGGAGTCGATCGCCGACATTCGCTCCGGGCGGGCAGAGCGGCTCGAGGGCGAATTCCCGGTCGAGATCGCGCCGCTCGCGCGCGAGACAAACGCGCTGATCGATGCCAATCGCGAGATCGTCGAGCGCGCGCGCACCCATGTCGGCAATCTCGCCCATGCGATCAAGACGCCGCTTTCGGTCATCGTCAACGAAGCCGGCGTTCACGCTGCCGATCCGTTCGCGGCCAAGGTGATGGAGCAGGCGGACGTGATGCGCGACCAGGTCGCCCATCACCTGGAGCGGGCGCGCATCGCCGCGCGCGTCTCGGTCGTCGCGACCGTGACGGAGGTGGCACCCGCCATCGAGGCGCTGCGGCGGACGATGGAGAAGATCCACCGCGACCGCGGCATCATGGTCGAGGCCAAGGCCGATCCGTCGGCAAAATTCCGGGGCGAGCGGCAGGATCTGGAGGAGATGGTCGGCAATCTCGTCGACAATGCCTGCAAATGGGCGGCCTCCCGGGTCTTCATCGAGGTGCTGGTGGAAGTGCCGCATAAGGCCGGCGCCGGTCCGCGCCTGAGGATCATTGTCGACGACGACGGCCGCGGCCTGTCGGAGGCGGAGCGCACCCAGGTCTCCCGGCGAGGCCAGCGGCTCGACGAGTCCAAGCCCGGCTCGGGGCTCGGGCTTTCCATCGTGGTCGACCTTGCCGCGCTCTATGGCGGCAGCCTCTCCCTCGGCGCCGCGCCAATCGGCGGCTTGCGGGCCGAGTTGGTCCTCCCCGGAATATAATCCTTTGTTTCAACAGGATTTTTTGGTTCCGGGACGGCCGATCCGCAAGCAAACGGGAGGATTCGGGCCAACGTCCTCAACGGCTTCTTAAGGCGCAGCCTTCTATGATCGCGCTCGGACGCATCCCATGTCCGCCACTTTACCGTGCATTACCTGGGCGCATGAGCCAGACATCGATCGAGCGGCTGAGGGAATATCTCGCGCAGCTCCCGCCGCAGTCGCAGGCGCTGCTGATGCGGGAGTTCGAGCGCGCGCTCGAGCGCGGCCAGGACATGGCTGTGGCGACCCTCGTGCTCGAGCAGCTGCGCAGGATCGTCCGCAAGACGGAGGCCGACGAAACCCCACCCCCGCGGACGGACGACCTGTCGCGGCTCCTGTTCCAGGTGCTGGAACCGTTCCTCGTCGAGGCGGGCGCCCCGATCCGGGTCGGACAGATCCGCCGCTCCTCGCTGCATCCGATCTGGCAATGGCTCGGCCGTGACGGTGCTCCGGACAAGCTGAACGAATTCGAGGCGGCGCTGGCGCGCATGCCGGCCGCTGACAGTGCGGGGCAGGTCGAAGCGCTCGCCCAGAAGCTCCAGGCGGTGGCTGCGGACGCCATCTTCCAATTGACGGGGCCGGGCGGCGGCGACAAGTCGCGCGCGCTGGCCCGCGTCGGCCCGCCCAACGTGATCGAGGACCTCTATTCGGTCGGAGCGGTACTCCAGGTCCGAGAGGCCATCGCCACCCTGAACGAGAAGCTGCCGCGCTTCCTGCGCGCCTTCGGCGACTCCCAGATCGCCTCGGTGACGTCGGCGCTCAACATCCCCGTCCTCCAGACGCCGCAGATGCTGCCCTTCGCGCTGTCGATCGTCGTGCAGCGCATGACCGCGCCGTGGCAGATCATCCGCCTCGCCATCAAGATTGCCGCATCGGACGACGAGATCCGCGTGGCGGCAACGCCCTATGGCGTCGCCGTCACGATCGCCCTGCACGATTTGTCCTGCGTCGCCGCGATCCTGCGCATGGACATCAAGCGCGGCCAGTTCGACAACGTCGCCGACAATCTCAAGGCGCTGCACGACGGTGTGCGCGGCCTGCGCACCGAGCTCGACCTGCGCAACGATTCCGCCTGGGGCAAGCAACTGACCTCGATCCGGGCCGATATCTCCAATGCGCTGCAATCCGAGATCGACAGCGTTCCCGGCCGCGTTCGCCGGATCCTGCGCCAGCGCCCCGAGAAGGACATTCCGCCGGGCGCGCGGATCGACAGCACCGAGGTGGAGGAAACCGCGGCGCTGATCGATTTCGTCGCGACCTGCCGCAACTACGCCAGCGAGCTCGCGATCAACGAGGTGACGCTGCGCACCTATTCCGACCTGCAGCAATATGTCGAGCGCTCGACCGAGCAGCTGGTGCAGTCGCTGCGCGCCGCCGATCTCAAGGTCCGCACCTATCGGCAACAGCAGGTGCAGGCTGCGATTCGCTTCTGCCAGGTGCTGTTCGGCGATGACTACGCCTCGCTGATGAGCCGCGCCGCGGAGAACGCACTCACGGGCGAGCGCAAATCGTCGCGCGCAAGCTGATTCAAGCGCATATTTTTGTGATCACAATTTGTGGTTGACGCTGTCGGTGACGGGCCCTACGGTCCCGATGCAAGTCCGGGGAATTTCTATTTGTGGGCGCATGAAACCCGTTATCAGCTCCATCGAAATCGAGAACCGCGTCATTGTTGCCAAATATCAAAGGCTGATGGTCGGCGCGAAGGTGGTGCTGGTCGAGAAGGCAAGCGGTCGGCAACTGCCTGAGACGGTCACGAGGGTTGCATCTCCGGTTCCGGTCGGAGCGTTGCGCATCAGATTGCCTGACGCCATCGAGCCGGGAACATACTTCCTGAAGGCCCTCAACGGTCACGGCGAGGACGCGGCTCGAAGTGTGGACTTCGAGATCGGCTAAGCCGTTGGATTTTCGCCGTTTCGGGGCTGTGGCCGGTCGCGCCGAATTGACAATTGTCAATTGCCGCATCGTCCGGCCGTGGTGTAAAGCCACCTATGGGCGCGGGTGGCGCGCTGCCGGAAGCTTGCCAGATGACGTTATGGTTCGTGTTCGCGCTGATGACGGTCGCGGCGATTTTCGCCGTGCTCTGGCCGCTCGGCCGCAGCGCGCGCGCGCAAAATCAGGGCAGCGAGGTCGTCGTCTACAAGGACCAGTTGACCGAGATCGAGCGAGACCTTGCCTCGGGACTGATCGCTGCGCCTGAAGCCGAGGCTGCGCGTGTCGAGATCAGCCGCAGGCTGCTCGCTGCCGCCGGCAGCGAGCCTGTGTCGGAGCCCAAATCGAGCCTCAAATGGCGCCGCGCGGCAGCGGTGCTGGCGCTTGTCGGTCTGCCGCTCGTTGCGATCGGCGTCTACATGCCGCTCGGCTCACCCCGGCTTCAGGACTTTCCGCTGGCGCAGCGGGAGCGCGGGTCCGGCTCCGGCATGGCGGGATCTCTGGAGAACCTCGTCGTGCAGGTCGAGCAACATCTGGAAAAGAATCCGACCGATGGACGCGGCTGGAACGTGCTCGCGCCGGTGCTGGAGCGGCTCGGCCGCTTCGACGATGCGGTGCGGGCCTATCGCAACTCGATTACCTACAATGGTGAGAGCCCGGAGCGCAGATCCGATCTCGGCGAAGCAATCTCGGCCGCTGCGGGCGGCGTGGTGACCGCCGAGGCCAAGACCGAGTTCGAACGGGCGCATGCCCTGAACGCAGACGATCCCAAGGCGAACTACTTCCTCGGTCTCGCCGCCGAGCAGGACGGCCGCAAGGACGATGCCGCCACCATCTGGCGCGCGCTGCTGGCCAAGGCTCCGGCGGATGCGCCGTGGCGGCCCCTGGTGCAGTCCTCGCTGGTGCGGGTCGGCGGCGGCACGATGCCGGCACTGTCCGATGAGACGATCGCCGCATCGAAGGACATGAGCGAGGGCGATCGCGGCGCCATGGTCCGCGGCATGGTCGAGCGACTGGCGACGCGCTTGAAGCAGAACAGCGACGACGTCGAGGGTTGGCTGCGCCTCGTGCGTGCCTATCTCGTGATGGGCGATCGCGACAAGGCGGTCGGCGCGTCGAGCGATGCCCGTCAAGCGGTCGCCAAGGATACCGAACGGCTCCGCCAGCTCAATGAAGGCCTCAAAACTCTCGGGCTCGACGGATGACGATGTCAGGACGAGACGAGAGAACGGATACGCCATGACCCGCAAGCAGCGACGCATGACCATCATCGGCGGCTCACTCGCCGTGCTCGCGCTCGCCGCCGCGCTGGTGCTCAACGCGCTGCGCGACTCCATCGTGTTCTTCTCGACCCCGACCATGGTCGCCGAGAAGCACGTTCAGGCCGGCAAGCGGTTTCGCCTCGGCGGCCTGGTGCAGCCGGGCTCGCTCCAGCGTGGCGACAATCTCGCGGTAAGCTTCGAGGTCGCCGACGGCAACGCCAAGCTGCCGGTCGCCTACAAGGGCATCCTGCCCGACCTGTTCCGCGAAGGGCAGGGCGTTGTCGCCGAAGGCGCGCTCGATGCTAACGGCGTGTTCAAGGCCGACACGGTGCTTGCCAAGCACGACGAGACCTACATGCCCAAGGACGTCGCAGATGCCCTGAAGAAGCAGGGGCACTGGAAGGACGATTACGGCGGCAAGGCTTCTGATGGCGTCAAGCCTGCGGCCACGACAGCACAGGGCAACCCGCAAGGAGCGGTGCGGTGATCGCGGAATCCGGGCATTACGCGCTGGTGCTGGCGCTCGGGCTGGCACTGATCCAATCCATCGTGCCGTTGATCGGCGCGCGGCTGCGCGACGATGCGCTGATGAGCGTGGCGCGCTCCACCGCGCTGGCGCAGCTGCTGTTCGTCGGCGCCTCGTTCGTGGCGCTGGTGATGCTGCATGTGAATTCGGATTTCTCCGTCGCCAACGTCTACGAGAATTCGCATTCGATGAAGCCGCTGCTCTACAAGATCACCGGCGTCTGGGGAAACCATGAAGGCTCGATGCTGCTGTGGGTGTCGATCCTGGCGCTGTTCGGCGGATTGGTCGCGGCGTTCGGCAACAATCTTCCGCTGTCGCTGCGCGCGCATGTGCTCGCGGTGCAGGCCTGGATCGCCAGTGCCTTCTATCTCTTCATCCTGGTGACCTCGAACCCGTTCCTGCGTATCGCCAACCCGCCGATCGAGGGACGCGATCTCAATCCCGTGCTGCAGGACATCGGTCTCGCCGTGCATCCGCCGATGCTCTATCTCGGCTATGTCGGATTCTCGATCTCGTTCTCCTTTGCCATCGCGGCGCTGATGGAGGGGCGGATCGACGCCGCCTGGGCGCGCTGGGTGCGGCCGTGGACGCTGGTCGCGTGGATCTTCCTGACGCTCGGCATCGCGATGGGCTCCTACTGGGCCTATTACGAGCTCGGCTGGGGCGGCTGGTGGTTCTGGGATCCGGTCGAGAACGCCTCGCTGATGCCGTGGCTTGCCGGGACGGCGCTGCTCCATTCGGCGCTGGTGATGGAGAAGCGCAACGCGCTGAAGGTCTGGACCATCCTGCTGTCGATCCTGACCTTCTCGCTATCGCTGCTCGGCACCTTCCTGGTGCGCTCGGGCGTCATCACCTCCGTGCATGCCTTTGCCACCGATCCGACCCGCGGCGTGTTCATTCTGCTGATCCTCTGCCTGTTCATCGGCGGCAGCCTGTCGCTGTTCGCAGGCCGCGCGACATCGTTGAAGCAGGGCGGCCTGTTCGCGCCGATCTCGCGTGAGGGCGCGCTGGTGCTGAACAATCTGCTGCTGACCGTCGCCTGCGCGGTCGTGCTGTTCGGCACGCTCTATCCGCTGGCGATGGAGATGCTCGCCGACTTCAAGATGTCGGTTGGCGCGCCGTTCTACAACCTCACCTTCGCACCGCTGTTTGCCCTGTTGCTGCTCGCCGTGCCGTTCGGGCCGATGCTGGCGTGGAAGCGCGGCGATCTGCTCGGCGTCACCCAGCGGCTGCTCGCGGCCGGCGTTGCCGGGCTCGTTGTAGTCGCGATCGTCTGGGCCTGGACGCGTGGCGGCAGCGCGCTCGCACCGCTCGCGATCGGACTTGGCGTCTTCGTCATCGCCGGCGCCGTCACCGATCTGGTCGAGCGGACGGGCCTGGTTCGTCTGCCGCTCGCAACAGCGCTGCAGCGGGCGCGCGGCCTGCCACGCTCGGCCTGGGGCGCGGCATTGGCGCATGCCGGCCTCGGCGTCGCGCTGATCGGGATCGTCTGCGAGACCACCTGGAACAGCGAATATATCGCGACGATGAAGCGGAGCGACGTCGCCCATGTCGCCGGCTACGACGTGAAGCTCGACGGGTTGTTTCAGCGTCAGGGCCCGAACTACCGCGAGATGATCGCCGAGTTCAACGTCAGCCGCGACGGTGAGACACTGAGCGTCATGACGCCGTCCAAGCGCAGCTTCACCACCCGCGGCTCCTCCACCACGGAGGCCGCGCTGCTGACCCGCGGGGCGAGCCAGCTCTACATCTCGCTGGGCGATGCCAATGCCGAGGGCGCGATTGCCGTGCGCATCTATCACAAGCCGCTGGTGCTGCTGATCTGGTGGGGTCCGGTGCTGATGGCCTTCGGCGGCGTGCTGTCGCTGTCCGATCGCCGCCTGCGGGTCGGCGCGCCAAAACCGGCGCGGGCCAAGCAGCGCCTGCAGCCGGCGGAGTGATCCGATGCGCCGGATGATGGCCGCGTTCGTCGCGCTTGCGCTGCTGGCTTCGCCCGCGGTGCATGCCGTGCAGCCCGACGAGATCATGTCGGATCCGGCGAAGGAGACGCGCGCGCGCGACCTGTCGCGCGAGCTGCGTTGCATGGTCTGCCAGAACCAGTCGATCGACGATTCCGATGCGCCGCTGGCGCGCGACCTGCGGCTCCTGGTGCGCGAGCGCATCGCGGCCGGCGACAGCAACTCGCAGGTGCTCGACTTCCTGGTCGCGCGCTATGGCGAGTTCGTGCTGCTCAAGCCGCGCTTCGAGCGGCAGACCTTGCTGCTGTGGCTGCTCGGCCCCCTGCTGCTGACCGGCGGTGGCCTGGCGCTGTGGCTGCAAATCCGGCGTCGCTCGCGGAG
Source organism: Bradyrhizobium diazoefficiens USDA 110 (assembly GCF_000011365.1). Classification (GTDB taxonomy): domain Bacteria; phylum Pseudomonadota; class Alphaproteobacteria; order Rhizobiales; family Xanthobacteraceae; genus Bradyrhizobium; species Bradyrhizobium diazoefficiens. The sequence goes on from NC_004463.1 coordinate 3,454,084, forward strand.
CGGTGCAGACCTACCTGCGCCGCCGCTCACGCCCGATGAAGAGGCGAGACTCGCGGCATTGATGTCGGACGAGGCCAAATCGTCCTAGCGACGTGAAATCCTCCCGGCTACGTATTGATACGTAATCTGCCGGCCGCCGCCGGGTGTTTCATGCTATGTTGACCTTTGTCTGGAAGCTTGTCCCGAGATTTGATTCCAGACTCTGAGTTCCCCGATGTTCGCGAACAGCAATCTGACGATCCGCTTCCTGGTCGGCGCCGTTGTCGCTGCATTATTGTTCCTGCTGGGCATCGGCGGCGGCACCGGATTCGTCGCGGTGCTCTATCTCAACAACGAGATCACCAGCCTGTCGTCGGACTTTGCTGCGCTGAGCGGGCCCGCACGCGATCACGCGATGCAGATCTACCAGCAGGCACAGGCCGCATTCTCGTATTTCCTGATCGCCTGCGGCGTGATCGCGGTCGTCGCCTGCGCGATCTGCCTCACGACCTGGTTTGCGGTGCGCAACGGCATCCTCAGTCCGTTGGCGGCGATCGTGCATGCCATGCGCGAGGTCGCCGACCAGAAGTTCGAAACCCCCGTGCCGGGGCTCGGCGGCACCAACGAAATCGGCCTGCTCGCCGGCGCGCTGGAGGTCTTCAAGACCAACGGGCTCGAACGGCGCCGCCTCACCGAGCAGCAATTGCGTGAAGCGCAGCACCAGGCCGAGCGGTCGAAATTCCTGGACGCCCGGATCAAGCGCTTCAACGATCTCGTTGCCAGCGTCGTCGATAGCGTGGCCTCGTCGGCCGTGCATCTGAAGAGCAATGCCGAGACGCTGTCGCGGACGGCCAACGACACCAGCACCAAGGCCAATGCGGTGGCGAGCGGAGCGAGCCAGGCCAGCGCCAGCGTGCAGACGGTCGCGGGTTCCGCCGAGGAGATGACGAATTCGATCGGCACGATCAGCCGACGCGTCACCGATGCGACCCAGCGCGCCGAGGGCGCGGCGGCGCAAGCCGAGAAGAGCCGCGACACCATCCACACGCTGTCGGACGCCGCCGACAAGATCGGCGAGGTCGTGCAGCTCGTGCAGGCGATCGCATCGCAGACCAACCTTTTGGCGCTCAACGCCACCATCGAGGCGGCGCGGGCGGGGGAGGCCGGCAAGGGGTTTGCCGTCGTCGCCTCCGAGGTGAAGAGCCTCGCGCACCAGACCAGCAAGGCGACGGAGGAGATCACCTCCCATGTCGCCAGCATCCAGGGCATCACCGCGGAGACGCGCGGGGCGATCGACGGCATCTCGAAGACGCTGTCGGAGATCTCGTCGATCATGTCCGGCATCGAGGTCGACACTGCCCAGCAGCGCAACGCCACCCAGGACATCTCGCGCAGCGTCCAGGACGCCGCGCGCGGCACGCTCGACGTGTCCAACCACATCGCCCAGATCACCTCGACCTCCGCCGAGACCGGTCGCATGGCGGCCGAGGCCCGGGATTCTGCCGTCGATCTGTCGCAGCAGGCCGAGACCCTGAAGCGTGAAGTCGACGAGTTCATCGTCAGCGTCAGGGCAAGCTGAGGTCGCCTAAAACCTCGCCGGGGAGGCGGTCACCGGAACTCGAATAAGTTCCTGTAAGACCACAACTTTCGGTCTGCGCTAAACTGCCGCATCAACGCCGCCCCTTCATTACGAAAGTTTAACCCCGCCGCCAGCGCACGGTAAGGCGCGAGCCCCCATCTTCAGGTCCGTAAGGTGCTGCCATCCCGCACCAAATGGATTTCAAGGCCTTGGAGAGCTCTGCATGACCGAACGTCCCGACCTTTCGAACCTTCCGTCCTACCGGCAGCCGCGCCGGTCGGTCTTCTCCGCGCGCAAGATCGCGCTGATGGCCTCGGTCGTCGCCGGCTTCGGCGCAGCCGTCTACGGCTTCAGCCCGTCCGTGTCGCCGGCCGACCTGTTCTCGAGCCCGGCGCATGCGCAGGTCAACAACGAGGTCCGGAAGGTTGAACGCCCGGTCGGCTTCGCCGACATCGTCGAGCGCGTGAAGCCGTCGGTGATCTCTGTGAAGGTCAACATCAAGGAAAAGACCGCGAGCAACGATGACGGCGACGATTCCTCCTCGCCGTTCCAGCCGGGCTCGCCGATGGAGCGCTTCTTCCGGCGCTTCGGCGGTCCGGATGGCATCCCGGGCATGAAGGGCGGCCGTGGCCGCGTCGTGCAGGGCCAGGGTTCCGGCTTCTTCATCTCGGCTGACGGCTTTGCCGTGACCAACAACCACGTGGTCGACGGCGCCGACAAGGTCGAGGTCACCACCGACGACGGCAAGACCTATACCGCCAAGGTGATCGGCACCGACCAGCGCACCGACCTTGCCCTGATCAAGGTCGAGGGCGGCTCGAACTTCCCGTTCGCAAAGCTTGCCGACGGCAAGCCGCGGATCGGCGACTGGGTGCTCGCAGTCGGCAATCCCTTCGGTCTCGGCGGCACCGTGACCGCGGGCATCGTCTCGGCCAGCGGCCGCGACATCGGCAACGGTCCCTATGACGATTTCATCCAGATCGACGCGCCCGTGAACAAGGGCAATTCCGGCGGTCCGGCCTTCAACACCGACGGCGAGGTGATGGGCGTCAACACCGCGATCTACTCGCCCTCCGGCGGCAGTGTCGGCATCGCGTTCTCGATCCCGGCCAACACCGTGAAGACGGTTGTTGCCCAGCTCAAGGACAAGGGTTCGGTCAGCCGCGGCTGGATCGGCGTGCAGATTCAGCCGGTGACGTCGGATATCGCCGACAGCCTCGGCATGAAGAAGGCCGAAGGGGCGCTGGTGGCGGAGCCGCAGGCGAACGGTCCGGCGGCGAAGGCCGGCATCGAGTCCGGCGACGTGATCACCTCGGTCAACGGCGAATCCGTCAAGGACGCCCGCGAGCTCGCCCGCACCATCGGCGGCATGGCGCCCGGTGCGATCGTGAAGCTCAACGTGCTGCACAAGGGCCAGGACAAGGTCGTGAACCTCACCCTCGGCCAGCTGCCGAACACGGTCGAGGCCAAGGCCGATACCGATAACGACAGCGGCAAGGGCGCGACCAAGGGCACCGACGTGCCCAAGCTCGGCATGACCGTTGCGCCCGCGAACTCCGTGGCCGGCGCCGGTAAGGAAGGCGTCGTGGTTACCGAAGTCGATCCGAAGAGCGCCGCGGCCGAACGCGGGTTCAAGGAAGGCGACGTGATTCTCGAAGTCGGCGGCAAGAGCGTGAGCACCGCCGGCGATGTCCGCGAGGCCATCAACACGGCGCGGACCGACAACAAGAACAGCGTCCTGATGCGCGTGAAGAGCGGCGGCCAGTCGCGCTTCGTCGCGATTCCCCTCGCCAAGGGGTAAGCGTCAGGAGGCTACGCAATGAAGGGTGTCGCCGGCATCAGTCGCCCCAGCCGCCGGCGCCCTTCGGGGGAGCAGCGTAACATTCGCTTCCCCAATCTACCTTCCGGTGGAATTACGCCCCCCTCCGTCGGAAGGCCTAGGGCGGTGAGGTCCCCCCAGCTTCACCGCCCGCCTTTTTCTCGACCCGAGACTCTCCCACTCGGCTTGCATGCGATTGCCGCTCGCGCCATGTTTAGAGAAGGTGACCTCCTTGACCGCCGCCGAACGCACGATGCGCCTCCTCATCATTGAAGACGACCGCGAATCCGCCGACTACCTCGTGAAGGCGTTTCGCGAAGTCGGACACATTGCCGACCACGCCCCCGACGGCGAGGAAGGCCTCGCCATGGCCGAGAACGGGGACTACGACGTGCTGGTGGTCGACCGCATGCTGCCCAAGCGCGACGGCTTGTCGTTGATCGGCGCGCTGCGCGACAAGGGCAACACCGCGCCGGTGCTGATTCTCTCCGCGCTCGGGCAGGTCGACGACCGCATCAAGGGCCTGCGCGCCGGCGGCGACGACTATCTGCCCAAGCCCTATTCCTTCGCCGAGCTCCTGGCGCGGGTCGAGGTGCTGTCGCGCCGCCGCGGCGGCCCGGCGGAGGACACGCTCTATCGTGTCGGCGATCTCGAGCTCGACCGGCTCTCCCATCGCGTCGCCCGCGGCAAGGACGAATTGACGCTTCAGCCGCGCGAATTCCGCCTGCTCGAATACCTCATGAAGCACGCCGGCCAGGTGGTGACGCGCACCATGCTGTTGGAGAACGTCTGGGACTATCATTTCGATCCGCAGACCAACGTGATCGACGTGCACATTTCGCGGCTGCGCTCCAAGATCGACAAGGGTTTTGAGCGGCCGCTGCTGCACACGATCCGCGGCGCCGGGTATATGATCCGTGACGGCATTCGGTAAACTGATCCGCACCACGGCATTCCGGCTGACGCTAGTCTACCTGTTTCTGTTCGCGATTTTCGCAGCCTCGCTGCTCGCCTATTTCGCCTGGAATACGCGGCGGCTCATCACCGAGGAAATCACGCAGACGGTGAATGCCGAGACCTCGGAGATCAACGAGATCTACGGCCGCCGCGGCCTCGTCGGCCTCGTGCGCGCGATCGAGTATCGGGCGCTGCGGCCGGGTGCCAATCTTTACCTCGTGACGACGCCGACGGGGCAGGCGGTGGCCGGCAATGTCGGCTCGCTGGCGCCGGGCGTGATGGCAACGCGCGGCTGGACCGAGACGGCCTATCGGCGGATCGAGGACGCCGACGAGCGCGATCACCGCGCGCTCGTGCGCGTCACCGAACTCGAAAACGGCTTCCGGCTGCTGATCGGCCGCGACCTCGCCGAGCGGCGTCGTCTGTTCGGCATCGTCGCCAAGGCCGCGCAATGGTCAGTCCTGATCGTGGTCGTGCTCGGGCTCGGCGGCGGCGTCTTCGTCGCGCGCAGAGTGCTCAGGCGCATCGACGCGATGAGCGGCACGGCGCACCGCATCATGACCGGCGATCTCAGCGAGCGCCTGCCGGTGGGGCGCAGCGGCGACGAGCTCGACCGCCTCGCCGAAAACCTCAATGCCATGCTGGAGCGCATCGAGGCGCTGATGGCGGGGCTGAAGGAGGTCTCCGACAATATCGCCCACGATCTCAAGACGCCGCTGACACGCTTGCGCAACCGCGCCGAGGAGGCGTTGGCGAAATCGGGCTGCGAGGCCGACTACCGCGCCGCGCTGGAGCGGACCATCGAGGAATCCGACGGGCTGATCCGCACCTTCAACGCGCTGCTGATGATCGCGCGCGCCGAGTCCGGCCAGGCGCGCGGCAACATGGACGATTTCGACGCCGCCGATGTCGCGGGCGGCATCCACGAGCTCTACGAGCCGCTCGCCGAAGACGACGGCATGACCCTGAAGGTCAAGGCCGATCCGACGCCGGTTCACGGCAACCGTGAGCTGATCAGCCAGGCGCTCGCCAATCTGGTCGAGAATGCCATCAAATACGGCAAGCCGGTCACGCAGGCCGGCGGAACCGTGGTCAGCATGGACTCTGGGCAGATCATGATCGAGGCGAAGCGCGAGGGCGACCAGGTGCTGCTGAGCGTCACCGATCGCGGCCCCGGTATTCCGGAAGCCGACCGCAAACATGCTGTCGAACGATTCGTCCGGCTTGAAGCTAGCCGCACGCTGCCGGGCTCCGGCCTCGGCCTCAGCCTTGCCTCCGCAGTTGCGACGCTCCATGGCGGAGAATTGCGGCTGGGCGATGCCCATCCCGGCCTCGTCGCCACGCTGGTGCTGCCGGCGCGCGCGGGCGCGGGCGACAGGGTTGCTCCTCCAATACCGGATGTGCCACAGAAGGTGGCATGAACCACTCCGCGCCGGGAAACGCGGACAAGCATGGTGAGAGCCTGGCCGCACGCTTCGCGGAGGCTCCCCATATTGCCGCTTCCACAACCGACGAACGACGTTTTGAAAGCTGGCTGGCCGAGCTCGAGCCGGCACAATCGGCTCGTCTCGAAGCGCTGCTGGTTCAGCCCTTCGGCCGGAATATCCTCGTCGGCATCGCGGAATTCTCGCCCTATCTGTTCGATCTGGTGCGCGCCGATCCGCTGCGCCTGATCCGGCTGCTCGAATGCGATCCGGATACTCATCTCGCCGCACTGATCGCGGAGGCGAGGGGCGCGGTGCTCGCGGCACCTGACGAGGCCGAGGTGATGCGGCTGCTTCGCCGCATGAAGGCGGAGGCGGCGCTCCTGACCGCGTTGTGCGACATCGGCGGGGTATGGCCGGTGATGCGGGTGACGTCGGCGCTGACCGATGTCGCGGTCTCCTCCGTGCAGGCGGCGCTCCAGTACCTGCTGCGGCAGGAAGCCGCACGAGGAAAGCTTTTCCCGCCTAATCCCGAGGCACCGGAAGAGGGCTGCGGCCTGATCGTGCTCGCGATGGGCAAGATGGGGGCGGGCGAGCTGAACTATTCCAGCGACATCGACCTCATCGTGTTCTTCGACCCTGACGCCACGACGCTGGCGCCGGATATCGAGCCGCAGCCGTTTTTCGTCCGCGTGACGCAAGGCATGGCGCGCATTCTCCAGCAGCGTACCTATGACGGCTATGTCTTCCGCGTCGATCTGCGCCTGCGCCCCGATCCGTCCTCGACGCAGGTGGCGATCTCACGGGACGCCGCGCTGCATTACTACGAGCGGGAAGGGCGCACCTGGGAACGCGCCGCGATGATCAAGGCGCGCGCCTGTGCCGGCGATGCCAGGGCAGGCGAGGCGCTGCTCGCCGAGATCGCCCCCTTCGTCTGGCGCAAGCATCTCGACTTCGCCGCGCTTGCCGACGTCCACGACATGAAGCGGCAGATGCAGACCTATCGCGGCCAGAGTGAGGTCGCGGTCGAAGGCCACAACGTCAAGGTCGGCCGCGGCGGCATCCGCGAGATCGAGTTTTTCGCGCAGACCCAGCAGCTGATCGCCGGCGGCCGCCATCCGGAATTGCGGGTGCGGCCGACGCTCGCCGCGCTCGATGTGCTCGCCAGCAGCAACTGGATCACCCTTGCGGCGCGCGACGAGCTCGCCAGGGCGTACGAATTCCTGCGCCGGGTCGAGCATCGCCTCCAGATGGTCGCCGACGAGCAGACCCATGCGCTGCCCGACGACAGGGAAGCGGTCGAGCGCTTTGCCCGGTTCTTCGGCTATCCGGATCGCGAGGCCTTTGCGCGCGACCTGCTGCGGCAGCTCGAGATCGTGCAGGGGCACTACGAGAAGCTGTTCGAGGGCGATGACCCGACCGGCACGGCAAAGCTGCCGGCGCTCGACTACAGTGCAGGTCCCGACGATCCGCGCCTGTTCCAGCACCTGACGACGCTCGGTTTCAAGAAGCCTGCCGCCGTGGCGCAGACCGTGCGAGACTGGATCACGGGCGACTATCGCGTGTTCCGCAACGAGGCGACGCGAAGCGCCTTCATCGAATTCGTGCCGGCCCTGATCGACGGCCTCGCCCTCGCCGAGGAGCCGGACCGCGCCGTCGTGGCGTTCGATCAATTCCTTGGGGCGCTCCAGCGTGGCGGCCGGCTGATCACGCTGCTTGGCCAGAACCGCGATCTCGTCGCGCTCGTGGCGCTGGTGCTGGGCGCGGCGCCGCGGCTCGGCGAGATGCTGGCGCGGCAGCCGCAGCTCATGGATGGGTTGATCGATCCGCGCTTCTTCGGCGCGATGCCGGACAGGCGGGAATTGTCCGGGCGGCTCGCCGCCACCGTGCAGGATGCCGCCTCATATGAGGAATTCCTCGATCGCCTGCGCCTGTTCGGGCAGGAGAGCCTGTTCCTGATCGGCACGCGCATCCTCTCCGGCACGGTCTCGGCGCAGCAGGCGAGCACGGCCTTTGCCGACGTCGCCGAAGGCGTCGTCCACACAGTGCATGACCTCGTTGCCGATCGCTTTGCCGCCCAGCACGGCCGGATCAAGGGGCAGGAGACGGCGATCATCGCGATGGGCCGGCTCGGCAGCCGCGAAATGACCGCGTCGTCCGATCTCGACCTGATCCTGCTGTACGATTTCGACAGCGAGAATCCGGACTCGGACGGGCCGAAATCGCTTCAGGGCGCGCATTATTTCGCGCGCTTCACCCAGCGCCTGATCAGCGCCTTCACGACGCGCACCAATTACGGCGTGCTCTATGAGATCGACATGCGGCTGCGCCCGTCGGGGCGGGCCGGCCCGGTGGCCTCGAGCCTTGCCTCCTTCGCGGATTATCAGGCCAACGAGGCCTGGACCTGGGAGCACATGGCACTGACGCGTGCCCGCGTGGTGTCGGCATCGGCTGAATTCGGCGAGCGGATCGCGGGCGTCATCCGCGATGTCCTGACCCGCCGCCGCGATCCTGCCACCATCGCCAACGACGTCGCCGACATGCGGCGCGCGATCGCGCAGGAGAAGGGCGAGACCGACTATTGGGATCTCAAATATGCCGCCGGCGGCATGATCGACATCGATTTCATCGCGCAATATCTCCAGCTCGTGCATGCCCATCACAAGCCGGATATTCTCGACGTCAGCACGCTTCAGGTGCTGGACAATGCGGCGAGGCTCGGCGTGCTGCCGCAGTCGGAGGCCGAGATCCTGCGTGCCGCGGCGCGGCTCTATCACGACCTGACGCAGATCCTGCGGCTCTGCGTCAGCGACCGCTTCAAGCCGGAAACCGCCGGCACCGATCTCCAACGCGTGATGGCGCGTGCCGGCGACGCGCCGGATTTCTCGTCGCTGGAGGCGCGTGTGAAGGAGACGCAGAGCGAGGTGCGGCGCGTGTTCAGGGCGTTGCTGGAAGGGACGTCGCCGGCTTCAGCGAGGTGAGGGCCTCGCGGACATTGGGCTCCAGGCCCACGCCGCCGGCGTCGAGATGGGCGAAGATCGCGCGCTTCATCCGGGGATCCCAGAACTTCTTGATATGCTCGGCGATTCCCGGCACGGCCTTGTCGTGGCCCTGGCTCTGGAAGAACCTGCCGATCTGGTTGGCCATGTAGATCAGGCGGTCAGGCGACATCGGCAACCTCCGTGGCATGGCAGGCGACGATGCGGCCGCCATGCGTAAACACTTCGAACCCGTCTTGCCGGGCAATGGCGATCAGCGTGATGCCGGCGGCTTCCGCGGTGCGGACCGCGAGCGCGGTCGGCGCGGAGACCGCGACCATCAGCGGGGCGCCTATCGCGGCGGTCTTCTGCACCATCTCGACCGAGACGCGGCTCGTCAGCAGCACCATGCCGCCGCGCGCATCCGTCCGGCTGCGCGCCAGCGCACCGGCAAGCTTGTCAAGCGCGTTGTGGCGGCCGACATCCTCGCGCAGCGCTACGATGTTGCCGGCAGGAGACCAGAACGCGGCGGCGTGAACGGCGCGGGTTTGCATGTTGATCGATTGCAGCGGTGCGATGGCCTGCATCGCCGTCATGATCTGCTCGGGCGTGAAGTTCTGCCCCGGCGGCACGACGGCCGCAGGCCGCACGGCTTCTGCAATGGACTCGATGCCGCAGATGCCGCAGCCGGTCGGGCCGGCGATATGACGCCGCCGTTCGCTGATGCGCGCGGCTTGGTCCGGCGCAAGCCACATGCGCAGCTCGATGCCGTCGTCGAGGCGGACTATTTCGAGCGACCGGATGTCGTCGACCGATCTGACGATGCCTTCGCTGAGGCTGAAGCCGACTGCGAAGTCCTCGAGGTTTTGCGGCGTCCCCATCATGACGGCGTAGGTGCCGCCATTGTAGGTCAGCGCCAGCGGCGTCTCCTCGGGGATCAGCCGTGTGCCTTCGGACGCAACGCTGTGGCGCCAGATTTCGCGGTCGATGGCCTGGACCGGCACGTGCATGCGCTTACTCCGCAGCCTCGGCGGGCGCGATGCGGCGGGAGTGCCGCGCCTGCGCGTCATAGGACTTCTGCCAGTCGGACGGGCCGTTCGACGGCGAGATCTGCACCGCCGTGACCTTGTATTCGGGACAGTTGGTCGCCCAGTCCGAATAGTCCGTCGTGATGACGTTGGCCTGCGTGTCCGGGTGGTGGAAGGTGGTGTAGACGACGCCCGGCGCGACGCGATCGGTGATCTCCGCGCGCAGCGTGGTCTCGCCCGCGCGGCTCTTCAGCCGCACCCAGTCGCCGTCGCGCACGCCGCGCTGCTCGGCATCGTGCGGGTGGATCTCCAGCCGGTCCTCGGCATGCCAGACCACGTTCTCGGTCCGCCTTGTCTGCGCGCCGACATTGTACTGGCTGAGGATGCGCCCCGTGGTGAGCAGCAGCGGGAAACGTGGGCCGGTCCGCTCGTCGGTCGCGACATATTCGGTGACGATGAACTTGCCCTTGCCGCGGACGAAGCCGTCGATATGCATCACCGGCGTGCCCTCGGGCGCCTTCTCGTTGCACGGCCACTGCACCGAGCCGAGCTCGTCGAGCTTGGCATAGGAGACGCCGGTGAAGGTCGGCGTCAGCGCCGCGATCTCGTCCATGATCTCGGACGGGTGGCTGTAGTTCATCTCGAAGCCCATGGCCTTGGCAAGGCCGATGGTGACTTCCCAGTCGGCCATGCCGTTCTTCGGCGTCATCACCTTGCGCACGCGCTGGATGCGGCGTTCAGCGTTGGTAAAGGTGCCGTCCTTCTCGAGGAAGCTCGAGCCGGGCAGGAAGACGTGGGCGTAGTTCGCGGTCTCGTTCAGGAACAGGTCGTGGACGATCACGCATTCCATCGCCGCCAGCGCCGCCACCACATGCGAGGTGTTGGGGTCGGACTGGAGGATGTCCTCACCCTGCACATAGATGCCCATGAACGTGCCCTCGATCGCGGCATCGAACATGTTGGGAATGCGCAGGCCCGGCTCCGGGTTGAGCTTGACGTTCCAGAGCGCCTCGAACTGGTCGCGCACGGCATTGCCCGAGATGTGGCGGTAGCCGGGCAGCTCGTGCGGGAACGAGCCCATGTCGCAGGAGCCCTGCACGTTGTTCTGGCCGCGCAACGGGTTCACGCCGACGCCGGGACGGCCGATATTGCCGGTCGCCATCGCGAGGTTGGCGATCGCGATCACCGTGGTCGAACCCTGGCTGTGCTCGGTGACGCCGAGACCGTAATAGATCGCGCCGTTGCCGCCGGTGGCGTAGATGCGGGCCGCTTCGCGCAGCGCCTTGGGGTCCACGCCCGTGAGGATCGCCGTTGCTTCCGGGCTGTTGTTCGGCTGGGCGACGAAGGCGGCCCATTCCTCGAACTCGGTCCAGTCGCAGCGCTCGCGCACGAAGGCTTCGTTGACGAGGCCCTCGGTGACGATGACATGCGCCAGCGCGGTGACGACCGCGACGTTGGTGCCGGGCATCAGCGGCAGATGCAGCGCCTTCACATGCGGCGATTCCACCATCTCGGTGCGGCGCGGATCGATCACGATCAGCTTGGCACCCTGGCGCAGGCGCTTCTTCAGGCGCGAGGCGAAGACGGGGTGTGCGGAGGCCGGATTGGCGCCGATGACGACGGCGACGTCGGTGTTCTCCACGGAGTCGAAGTCCTGGGTGCCGGCCGACGTGCCGAAGGTCTGCGACAGGCCATAGCCGGTCGGCGAGTGGCAGACGCGGGCGCAGGTATCGACATTGTTGTTGCCGAAGCCGGCCCGGATCAGCTTCTGCACCAGATAGGTCTCTTCGTTGGTGCAACGGGACGAGGTGATGCCGCCGATGGCGTCGCGACCGTACTTCTTCTGGATGCCGCGCATCCTGGCGGCGGCGAAGGAGAACGCCTCATCCCAGGACACTTCGCGCCAGGGATCCTCGATCCGTTCGCGGATCATCGGCTTGAGGATGCGTTCCTTGTGGTTGGTGTAGCCCCAGGCGAAGCGTCCCTTGACGCAGGAATGGCCGCGATTGGCCTTGCCGTCCTTGTACGGCACCATGCGCACGACTTCCTCGCCGCGCATCTCCGCCTTGAAGGCGCAGCCGACGCCGCAATAGGCGCAGGTTGTGACGACCGAATGCTCGGGCTGGCCGATCTCGATGACGGATTTTTCGGTCAGCGTCGCGGTCGGGCAGGCCTGCACGCAGGCGCCGCAGGAGACGCATTCGGAGCCGAGGAAGCTCTCGCTCATGCCGGGCGAGACGCGGCTGTCGAAGCCGCGGCCCGAGATCGTCAGCGCGAAGGTGCCTTGCACCTCCTCGCAGGCGCGGACGCAGCGCGAGCAGACGATGCACTTGGAGGGATCGTAGGCGAAGTAGGGGTTGGACTCGTCCTTCGGCATCCAGGCGGCGTTGACCTCGCCGTTGGATTTCGCGAAGACGTGGTTCTCGCCCTCGTAGCCGTAGCGCACGTCGCGCAGGCCCACGGCGCCGGCCATGTCCTGCAACTCGCAATCGCCGTTGGCGCCGCAGGTGAGGCAGTCGAGCGGGTGATCGGAGATGTAGAGCTCCATCACGCCCTTACGCAGCTTCTTCAGCCGGTCGGTCTGGGTGTGCACGACGAGGCCCGGCATCACGGGCGTAGTGCAGGATGCCGGCGTGCCGGCGCGGCCCTCGATCTCGACGAGGCAGAGGCGGCAGGAGCCGAATGCATCGACCATGTCGGTCGCGCAGAGTTTCGGGATCTGGTGGCCGGCTTCCATCGCTGCGCGCATGATCGAGGTGCCCTCGGGCACCGAGATCTCCTTGCCGTCGATGGTCAGCGTCACCATCGTTTCCGATTTGGCGCGCGGCGTGCCGAAGTCGATTTCTTCGATCAGAGACATTGTCGTTCTCCTATTCCGCGGCCTGAAGCGTGGTCGGCGCCGGGACGAAGTCCTCCCGGAAGTGCTTCAATGCGCTGAGCACAGGATAGGGCGTGAAGCCGCCGAGCGCGCAGAGCGAGCCGAATTTCATGGTGTTGCAGAGGTCTTCGACGAGCGCGAGGTTTTCGCTGACGCGTTCGCCGTTGATGATCTTCTCGATGGTCTCGACGCCGCGGGTCGAGCCGATCCGGCAGGGCGTGCACTTGCCGCAGGATTCGACGGCGCAGAATTCCATCGCGAAGCGCGCCTGCCTGCGCATGTCGACGCTGTCGTCGAACACGACGATGCCGCCGTGGCCGATCAGCCCGTCACGCGCAGCAAAGGCCTCGTAGTCGAACGGCGTGTCGAACAGCGCGCGGGGGAAGTAAGCGCCAAGGGGCCCGCCGACCTGCACCGCACGGACCGGGCGGCCCGTGAACGTGCCGCCGCCGATGTCGTCGACAAGCTCGCCCAGCGTCACGCCGAAGGCGGTCTCGTACAGGCCGCCATGGCGGATATTGCCGGCGAGCTGGATCGGCATCGTGCCGCGCGAGCGGCCCATGCCGAAATCGGCATAGGCCTTGGCGCCTTCGGCGAGGATGAAGGGGATCGCCGCGAACGACAGCACGTTGTTGATCACGGTCGGCTTGCCGAACAGGCCGTGATGGGCCGGCAGGGGCGGCTTGGCGCGCACGATGCCGCGGCGGCCTTCGAGGCTCTCCAGCAGCGACGTTTCCTCGCCGCAGACATAGGCTCCGGCGCCGACGCGGACTTCGAGGTCGAAGCTGTAGGTCGAGCCGCCGATCTTGTCGCCGAGATAACCGCCGCGCTTCGCAGCCTGGATCGCGGCCTTCATCGCCTCGACCGCGTGCGGATATTCGCTGCGAATGTAGATGTAGCCCTTGGTCGCGCCGACGGTGATGCCGGCGGTGGTCATGCCCTCGATCACCAGGAAGGGATCGCCTTCCATGATCATGCGGTCGGCGAAGGTACCGCTGTCGCCTTCGTCGGCGTTGCAGACGATGAACTTGCGGTCGGCCTTGGCCTGGGCAACCGTCTTCCATTTGATGCCGGTCGGAAAGCCCGCGCCGCCGCGGCCGCGCAGGCCCGATGCGGTGACCTCGGTGAGGATGGCCTCCGAGCCGAGCGACAGCGCGCGCTCCAGCCCTTTGTAGCCACCGTGGGCGCGGTAGTCCTCGAGCGAGCGCGGATCGATCACGCCGCAGCGGGCGAAGGTGAGGCGGGTCTGGCGCTTCAGCCAGGGAATCTCGTCGGTCGCCCCTAACCGCAGCAGATGCGGCGTATTGCTGGCGAGGGCGTCGAGCAGGGAGGGTACATCGGTCTCGGTGACCGGGCCGAACGCGATCCGGCCCTGCGGCGTCGCGACCTCGACCAGCGGCTCCAGCCAGTACATGCCCCGCGAGCCGGTCCTGATGATCTCGACGGCGACGCCGCGCTTGGCCGCAGCCTGTTCCAGCGCCAGCGCAACCTCGTCGGCGCCGACGGCCAACGCACCCGCGTCGCGTGAGACGAAGAGACGCATGCTCATCGCTGTGCCTCCGCAACCAGCGCATCGAGACGCTTCTCGTCGAGCCGGCCCACGAGGCGACCGTCGAGCATCGCGGACGGTGCGGTCGCGCAGAGTCCGAGGCAGTAGATCGGCTCCAGCGTGACGCGATCATCGGCCGTCGTGTTGCCAAGCGACACGCCGAGCCTGGCCTCCGCACGCGCCGCCAGCGCATCGCCGCCCGCAGCCTGGCAGGCCTCGGCGCGGCAAAGCTTCAGCACGTGGCGGCCGGCCGGCTTGTGCCTGAAATCATGATAGAACGTGAATACGCCATGCACCTCGGCGCGCGACAGATTGAGCGCTTGCGCCACCATGGGAATGGCCGCCTCCGGCACGTAGCCGAACGCCGCCTGGAGCGCATGCAGGATGACCAGCGTCGCGCCCTCCTGCCTTGCATGTTCGGCGATGATCTCGGCGCCGCGCGTCTCGTCCCAAGGCTCGTAACAAGGCTCGTAAGTCGCTGTCATTCTTTGTTCTCAACCTGAGCGTTCCTGCCTCGCAAACTATTTGGAATCATTCGAAGATCAATAAAGCTGTCTCATGCTGCGATTGCGAATTCAGATCGATTGGCGGATGCAATCGATCGATGCGGAAGTGCAATTAATCGCATTTCGCCTGCCGGTTTTTCCGTGTTGGCAAGGACCTGCCGTGCTAGCTTGCATGCCACGACAGAATTCGAGGGGACGTCCGGTTGATCGACAAGCTTGAACTGCTGCTGGCGCTGGCGAAGGAACGGCATTTCGGACGCGCGGCGGAAGCCTGCGGGGTCACCCAGCCGACGATGTCGACCGGGCTCAAGCAGCTCGAGGAGATCCTCGGCGTGATGCTGGTCCAGCGCGGGTCCCGCTTCCAGGGCTTTACGCCCGAGGGCGAGCGGGCGCTGGACTGGGCGCGGCGGATCGTTGGCGATGCCCGCGCGATGCGCCAGGAGATCAACTCGCTGAAGGACAAGCTCTCCGGTGAGATCCGCATCGCGGCGATCCCGACCGTGCTCGGCATGGTTGCCGCGCTGACGACGCCGTTCCGCGCCAGGCATCCCGAGGTGCGCTTCCGCATCCAGTCCACAACGTCATCGGAGGTGCTCGGGCTGCTCGAAAATCTCGAGGTGGACGCGGGGCTGACCTATATCGAGAACGAGCCGATCGGCAAGGTGCGCACCATTCCGCTCTACAACGAGAGCTATCGCCTCCTCACCGCGCCTGATGCGATGTTCGGTGATCGCGAGACGGTGACCTGGACCGAGGTCGGGCAGGTGCCGCTGTGCCTGCTCACGCCCGACATGCAGAACCGCCGCATCATCGACCGCGCGCTGCGCTCGGTCGGCGCGGAGGCGACGCCGACGCTGACCTCGAACTCGCTGCTCGTGCTGTTCACGCACGTGAAGACGGGGCGCTGGGCGAGCGTGATGCCGGCCAAGCTCGCCGAGACGCTTGGCCTGTCCGATACCGTGCGTTCGATCCCGATCGTCGACCCCGAGGTCAATTACAGCATCGGCATGGTGATCCCGCAGCGCGATCCGATGACGCCGCTGATCGCGGCGCTGGTCAATGTCGCGCGCGAGGTCGCGCCGACGCTGCAATTGTAGCTTCAGGCCGCGGCCGATATCCCGGACGCCGCCTTGACGGCGTCGCGCGGCAGCGTCACGCGGACGACGGTGCCGACATCGATCTTCGAGCGCAGCCGCATCGAGCCGCCGTGGAGCTGCGCCAGCGAGCGGGCGATGGCGAGGCCCAGCCCCGAGCCGTGATAGGTTTTCGTGAGCTGGCTCTCGACCTGCTCGAACGGGCGTCCGAGCCGCGCCAGGGAGTGCGGGGCGATCCCGATGCCGGTGTCGGCGATCATCAGCACGATCCTGTCGTCGAGCTGCCGGCTGCGCACGACGATGCGTCCGCCGTCGGGCGTGAACTTCACCGCGTTCGAGAGCAGGTTGACGATGATCTGCTTGGTGGCGCGGCGGTCGGCGACGACGGAGATCGATTTCTCGATATCGGCATCGAGCGTCAGGTGCTTGTCCTGCGCGCGGCCGGAGACGACGCGCAGGGATTCCGCGAGCGTCCGCGCGAGGTCGAGCTCCTCCATGTCGAGCTTCATGCGGCCGGCCTCGATTTTGGACATGTCGAGGATGTCGTTGATGACTTCGAGAAGGTAGTGGCCGCTGGTCAGGATGTCCTGGCAATATTCCTGGTACTTCTCGCTGCCGAGCTCGCCGAACAGGCCCGAGCCCATGATCTCGGAGAAGCCGATGATGGCGTTGAGCGGCGTGCGCAGCTCGTGGCTCATATTGGCGAGGAATTTCGACTTGGTCTGGTTGGCTTCCTCGGCGCGGGTCTTCTCGCGCTGGTATTTTTCCGCGAGATCGGCAAGCTCGTTGGTCTGGCGTTCGAGCGCGGCCTGCGAGCGCTTGAGGTCGATGACGGTGGCGCGCAGGCGCAGATCGTTGTCGACCAGCTTCTGCTCGTGCTCCTTGATGCGGGTGATGTCGGTGCCGACCGAGACGTAGCCGCCGTCCTTGGTGCGGCGCTCGCTGATGTGCAGCCAGCTGCCGTCGTCGAGCTGCGCCTCGAAGGTGCGCGCGCCCGGGCCTTGGGCAGCCGTCTCGTTGTGGCGGGTGCGCACCTCCGGCATGCGGCCGACTTCGAGCACGGTTTCGTAGGAGGTGCCGGGAATGACGGCGCTGTCGGGCAGCTTGTGCAGGCGCTGGAAGTGCGAGTTGCAGAGCACGAGGCGGTCGCTCGCGTCCCACAGCACGAAGGCCTCCGGAATGGTCTCGATGGCGTCGCGTAGACGCAAATCGGCTTCCACCGTGCGCTCGGCGAGGCTCTTCTGCTCGGTGATGTCGACGGCGATTCCGATCAGGTGAACGCTGGAGTCGGTCGCACCGCTCGTCTTTTCGCAGCGGACACGGAGCCAGATCCAGTGACCGTCGACATGCTGCATGCGGAAGGTCTGGTCGATGTGGTCGATCTTCTCGGAGATGAGCTGGTCGGCGATCTCGAACAGGTCGATGTCGTCGGACTTCACCAGCGCGTTGACCTCGCCGAAGGTCAGGAGCTCGTTGCGGCCGTCGAGGCCCAGCATCGAGAACATCGACTGCGACCAGAAGATCCGGCCGCGCGACAGGTCCCAGTCCCAGAGGCCGCAGCGGCCGCGGTTGAGCGCGGTGTCGATGCGGCCGCGCACCGCGTCGTTGATGAGATCGCCCTCGCGGGCGCGGGTCGACTGCCAGTGGAAGGCGAAACCGAGGATCAGGACGACGAAGCCGGTGGTGGCCGACAGCGTCACCGAGAGCGCGGCGTCCGAGCCCCAGATCGGCTCGTTGCGCTCCTGGATCACGGTGACGAAGCCGGGCAGCGACTTGATCTGCCGCGAGATCGCCATCGCGGCGTTGCCGTTCGGCAGCGTCATGTCGGAGATGTTGCCGTCGCGCGGCGGCGCCGCGAGCAACTGCGCCGTCGTGATTGAATCGAGCAGGCGGTCGTTGCCCGAGGGATCGCTGTCGACGGGAATGCGGGCGAGGATGCGGCGGTCGACGCCGGCCGAGGTGACGATGACATGGCGGCCCGTGGCCGTGCCCCAGGACGGGATCAGGTCGGGCAGCAGCGCCGGCAGGCTTTCGATGTTCTTCAGCCGTTCCTGCCGCGAGGAGGTGAGGCGGTCGATGCGCTCGGCGAGCAAATCGGCGAGTGCCGAGATGTCATGGCGGATCACCAGCCGCTTCTGGCGCGTCTGGTCGACGACCTGCACGAACGCGCCGAGGCAGATCGTGATCAGGAACGCGATGATGAGCGTCGGCACGGCGCGACGCAGCGCCGGCTCCGCGATCAGCAGCCGGTGATAGGCAGGTTTCGCGATCGATTGCGCCAATCCTTTGATCGAATCGGATTGGACGCACGCGTTCGCGGCGTCTGCACGCGACATGCCTTCGGCCCCCTGGAAAACTTGCTTGCAACTTGAGTTCGGAAGCAGCCCCACATCGCTTCCGAATCACACCGATTTGAATCCAGTTTTGCCGGGCTGTCGAGAGTCAACGAATCGTTAACGCGAATTTATTCTTATCCAATGAGCAGTTTGCGCGTCGCGTGCCCGCAAACTCACGTGCGTGACGAGTCCGAAACGAGAACGTGTGACTCCTCGCACATTCTGCGTCACGTGCGCGGCGGCTCGGCGTGGCTGATCACGCGCTTCACGCTCGGGAACGCGCGGCGCAACGCGCGCTCGATCGCGTCGACATGCTCGTGCACCTTGATCACGCTCATCGACGGCGTGGCGCGGCAATGAAAGTTGACGATCTCGCCGGCATCGGTGTTGCGGACGCGCACATTGTGGATGTCGTGGATCTCGCCCTCGCCGGCGAATTCGGCCAACGCGGCGGCGATGGTCTGCACCCGTTCCGGCGCGGCATCGACGCCGAACGGCAGTTCCGGTTCCAGAGGCTCGATATGGACGTCGACCTCGACGTCGGCGCCGAACTCCTCCTGGATGTTCCGCTCCAGCGTGTTGGCGACGTCGTGGGCGGCGTCGAGCCGCATGCCGGCGTCGACCTCGAGGTCGATGCTGACGATCAGCTTGGCGCCGAGGTCATGCACCGTGACGTGGTGGACGGCGAGGCTCGAATTGCGGGCGATCACCATGATGCGGTCGCGTACGGTCTCGTTGTCGCGGGCGACGGGGACCGGGGTGAAGGTGAGGTCGGCATCGCCGAATGCCTTGTCGACGGCGGCCTGCACCTTGCGCTTGATCTCCTCGACGCGGTCGATCGGATAGGTCCGCGGCACCTTTGCGATGGTGTCGATGAAGGTGGTCGCGCCGACCATGCGCACGCGCAGCCGCTCGACGCCGATCACGCCGGGCACGCTGCGGATCGCGGCCGTGGCCTTCTCCTGCGCGCCCTCCGGCGCGCGGTCGACCAGCGTCTGCACGGTCGAGCCGGCCATGCGCAGGCCGAGCGCCGCGATCATCACCGCGACCGCCGCGGCCGCCGCCGCGTCGCCCCACCAGAAGCCGAGAGCGGCGAGGATCAGGCCCACGATCACGGCGAAGGAGCCCATGACGTCGGAGGCGAAGTGCAGCGCGTCGGCGGCGAGCGCCTGGCTGCGCGTCTCCCGCGCGGCGCGGTGCAGGGCGCGGGCGCGCCACAGGTTGACGACGATGTCGATCACCAGCACCACGAACGGTATGGCCGAAATGGTCGGCGGCGGGGTTCCCTCGCGCAGCCGGCTGTAGGCCTCGACCAGGATGCCGCCGGCGAGCACGTAGAGCAGGGCGGTGACGCCGAGCGCGGAGATGCTCTCCAGCTTGCCGTGGCCGTAGTGATGCTCGTCGTCGGCCGGCTTGTCGGACACCCGCACCACCGCCCAGGTGATGATGGTCGCGACCAGGTCGACCGAGGAGTGCAGGGCTTCCGAGATCAGCGCGAGCGAGCCGATCGCCACGCCGACCACGAACTTCGCCGCCGCCATGCTGCCGCTGGCGAAGATCGAGATGGCCGCGACCGAGGTCTTGTTGTGCTGGGAGGTCATGGCGGGGGATTTAGCAGCCCGGCGCGGGACATCAAGCGATGATCCACAGGAGTAGTCGCTAGTGAGTTGCAGGAGCGGTCACGATGTCATTCCGGGGCGCCCGAAGGGCGAACCCGGAATCTCGAGATTCCGGGTTCGGCTCTTCGAGCCGCCCCGGAATGACGGCCACCCTCACACCGTCACGACAATCTTCCCCAGATGCTTGTTGGCCTCCATGTGCTCGAACGCCTTGTCGATGTCGGCGAAGGCAAACACCCTGTCGATCGGCAGCTGCAGCTTCCGCGATTCCACCGCGCCCCAGATGTCCTTGCGGACCTCCTCGAAGATCTCGCGGACCTCCTCGATGGTGCGGGTGCGGAAGGTGACGCCGACATAGTCGATCCGGCGTGCGGCGTGCAGGTCGAAGTTGAAATCGGCGTGGGTACCGCCGAGCCGGCCGACATTGACGATACGGCCCTTGATCCTGGTGGCGGCGAGGTTCTGGTTGGCGACCTTGCCGGAGACCTGGTCGACGATCAGATCGACGCCTTCGCCGTTCGTCGCCTTCAGCACCTCCTCGACCCATTTGGGATCGGAGGAGTCGACGGCGAGGTCGGCGCCGTACTCCGTCAGCCGGCCGCGCCGATAGGCGTCGGTCGACGAGCCGATCACCAGCCTGGCGCCCTTGAGCTTGGCGATCTGCATCGCCATCAGGCCGACGCCGGAGCTGGCGCCCTGGATCAGCACGCTCTGGCCCGCCTGCACGCCGCCGACGGTGACGACCGCGTTGTGCATGGTCGCGAGCGCGACGGGAAGGGTGGCGGCCTCCTCGAAATTCATATTCGAGGGCGCGCGGAACAGCCGGCCGTGATCGGCCAGCGTGTACTCGGCAAACGCCGCGCCGCCCGAGCCCATGATGCGGTCTCCGACCTTCACGCCCTTGGCATCCGGTCCGAGCTCGGCGACCTCGCCGGCCCATTCCATGCCGAGCACGGTGCCGACCCCGCCGGCCGCGCCATGGGCGTGGCCCTTGCGCATGCCGGTGTCGGCACGGTTCAAGCCGCAGGCACGGACGCGGACGAGCACCTGTGTGCCCTTAGGTTTTGGTTGAGCGACGTCGGAAATCCTAGCGCCCTCAGGGCCGTAGACGTAAGCCTTCATGCATTACCTCGGAGCTCAATTAAGTTTGTAGGTGAAGAGCGGAGCCGTTCTTCGCCTCTCCCCGCTTGCGGGGAGAGGCCGACGCGCGGAACGCGCGGCGGGTGAGGGGGGGTCCCCGCGAGTCCAATTGTCACCGTCAGCGCGGAGACTCCCCCTCACCCCAACCCTCTCCCCGCAAGCGGGGCGAGGGAGCATACCTTCGGCGTGGCGGGCGTCGTGTTCAAATCACTTCAGCGAATTATTCCGCCGCTTCGCGTTGCGGCTGAACGATCATTCCCTCCAGCCGGCTTCTGATGATGGCTTGCGCTTCGGACACGATGCGGGAGACGAGCTCGGCGCAGCTCGGGATGTCGTGGATCAAGCCCTGGACCTGGCCGGCCGACCAGATGCCTTCGTCGGAGTTGCCGGTGGCATAGACCATCTTGCCGCGGGCGCCGGCGACGAGCTCGCGGATGTCCTCGAACTTGGCGCCTTCCTTCTCCATGGCGACGACCTTGGTCGAGACCGCGTTCCTGGCGACGCGGGAGGTGTTGCGCATGGTGCGGAAGATCAGCTCGGTCTCGCGCTCGTCATTGGCGACGATCTTCTCCTTGATGGACTGGTGGATCGGGCTCTCCTTGGTGGCCATGAAGCGGGTGCCCATGTTGATGCCCTCGGCGCCGAGCGCCAGCGCCGCGACGAGGCCGCGCGCATCGGCGAAGCCGCCGGAGGCGATCATCGGGATCTTGACCTTGTTGGCGGCGGCCGGGATCAGGATCAGGCCGGGCGTGTCGTCCTCGCCGGGATGGCCGGCGCATTCGAACCCGTCGATCGAGATGGCGTCGACGCCCATGCGCTCGGCCGAGAGCGCGTGGCGGACGCTGGTGCATTTGTGCACGACCTTGACGCCGTGCTTCCTGAACTCGTCGACATGCTCCTGCGGCTTGTTGCCGGCGGTCTCGACCACCGTGATGCCGCTCTCGATGATGGCGGCGCGGTATTCGGCGTAGGGTGGCGGCTTGATCGCGGGCAGGATGGTGAGGTTGACGCCGAACGGCTTGTCGGTGAGGTCGCGGCAGCGCGCGATCTCCTTGGTCAGATCCTCAGGCGTCGGCTGGGTCAGCGCCGTGATGAAGCCAAGCGCGCCGGCATTCGCAACGGCGGCGACCAGCTCGGCGCGCCCGACCCATTGCATGCCGCCCTGGACGATCGGGTGCTCGACGCCGACGAGCTTGGTGAACCGTGTCTGCAACATGATGCGTTTCCCCCGCCTGCGCGGCAGGCCCTGTTATCGATTGATGGCGGCAGGATGCCGCCCAGGTCGGCAAAAGTCTATTGCGCCGGCGTGCGGTGAGGGCGGGGCGATCATGCGGGAGGCGGGGGGATTCCGTGGGACGGATAATTGGGGGGCTGCAGTATTCGTCCCGTCATGACCGTCATAAAATTAAGCTCGCGGCCGCAACTCGCTCCCATACCGCAAGGCACACCTTCGCCTTCTCGCGGCATGGTCCGCCCGAGCTCTGCTTCATCGCATTGCCCTCATCGGAACAAGGGCGCAGGGAAGGCCGGGCGCGGCTGGCACCCGCAAGTCCGTGCGCTACAAAAGATGCACACGGGGTGGACCACAGGTCTCGCCGGACGCCCGGCCTTCCCTGCGCGATGGGTTACGGCTTACTTCGTGCTCTCCCCGGGGAGCGATGCACTATTGCCCCCGTCGCCTTGCGGATGGCTGATGCACGCGGTCCGGTCGGGCCGCGCATATCACCACAAGACTTGACGCACAGACCCCGGGCGTCAGGACCACACGACTTCGCCGTCCGCGCACGTCCTCGCTGGGACTTCGAGAGCTGGCGTGTGCTCGCGCCCGAAGCCATGCGAAGACGCTGCCGGCGCCGTGTCGTTCGTGCGAGCGCTCCTTGCTCACGGTTTCCCGCCCTGCAATGCTGCCCGCGCCCGACGCCGTCGCGTCCATCGCTGCCCGGCCCGCGGTTCGTGACGATCGCGATCCGCCCCTTGTCTCGGGCCAGGGTGTTTCGTGTGTACGATAAATCCGAATTTCGGTAAAGTGGAATATATCTGCGGCGGCGGATTGACAGGCGAGGCGGGAGATTTGTGCGGGGTGTCTTGCCCGACGGGCGAGGTGCCGCTCCACCCTACGCTGTCATGCCCCGGCTTGACCGGGGCATCCAGTACGCCGCGGCGTCTTCGTGTTACCGCGCCGCCTCTGGAATACTGGATTGCCCGCCTTCGCGGGCAATGACAGCGAGGGGGTGATAACGGGACCCGAATGTTCGCGAGATGTCGTCGCCCGCAAGGGCTTTGAGGCTTCGGCTACTCCGCCGACAGCCGCACCATCTGGCGGCCGCGGTTCATTTCCTTGAGGCTGTTGACGAAGTTCTCCGGGCGCTGCCAGCGATAGGGGACCTTCAAGCCCATGAACTCGGCGATGTCGCCGATAAAGCCGGTGCAGTTGGTGGTCTCGGCGTTCCAGACCGGCGAGCTCGACTGCAATTTCTTGATGTAGGCGAACACGCGCTTGGCGTCGGCTTCGTTCAGATAGACGCGATAGCTCGCGGTCAGATATTCCGGATCGAGATCGCCGTAGCTCGCGCCGGTCTCCGACGGCACCCAGGTGAGGTGACCGAGCACGTAAGCAAGGGTGTCGCCGGCGGGCGTCAGGCCCGCGACCTCGACGGCGCGCTCGCTGGTCTTGCCGTACCAGACGAAGGCGTGGCCCCAGCTCGCCGCCGTCCGGGCGCGGAAGTCGACGTAGTAGGGGCCTTTCTCCGCACGCGCGACGGGCCGCCGCGACTGCGGCGCCGGTCGCGATGCGGTGTCGGTCGTCGCAAGCGCATTGGCGTCGGCCATGCGCTTGTTCGCTTCGTGGGCCGAGGCCGAGGGCGTCGTGCACGCGATCATCGCCGCGAGCGCGAACCCCGCAAGGATGCAGGATCCCGATCGATCAGGTTTGTTCGTCACGCTGTGCCCCCTCGACTGTCGGCCGCTTACGCAGATGCTGCGCGTATGTCGCCGTGCGTCAGTAGCGCGCCGCGACCGGGCCGGGCGCCTTGCCGATCGGGGCCTTGCCAACCGGGCTCTTGCCAATCGGCATCTTGCCGATCGGCGCCTGCTCCGCCGGATAGACAGGCACGGGCTGCCGGCGCGGCAAATCGGCAGCGTTCGCAGCCGTCACCAGAGCAAGCGTCGCACCCAGAACAAATACAATCTTCTTCACAGTCATACCCCTGAAGGTTTGGTCCAAACACGGCAGTGCCGTGCCCCCAGACACGCCTCACAGAAGGGCGGCCGAATGCGTCCAAGTTGCGGCGCGCGCGGGACATGTTGGCGGCATATGTCGGGCGCGCGGAGATGTGATGTGTCTGGATGTTTCGGCAGCGTCCACGGCCGCGAGCGTTTCCTCACCCGATCCGGTTCAGGCTGTTCCTGATCGTCGAGAAGATGCCGCCGATGTCCTTGCGCAAGGCATCGAGCGCATTGAAATTGTCGAAAATGCGGGCGAGGCGGTCTTCGACGTCGCGCTTGCTTTTCGCCAGCGCGTCAACGCGCGAGGCGAGGGGCACGCCGCCGTTCGCCTCGATCTCGCCGACGGTTTTGGCGAGGAGGTCGCGGGTGGTTCCGACTTCCGCGATCAGCGCCTCGATGCCGAACACCGGAGCCTTCAGCGGCACGAGGTCGGCCTGCGATTTCGACAAGTCCGTCTTGAAGGCGTTCAACGTCGCCAGCGTCTCCTGCAACGCGCCGAGGCGTTGGCGCGACTGGAGGACGAAATCGTTCAGCGCGTTCTGGCGGTCGGCGAGGGTCTTGCCGTCGGGATCGGTCTCGATCTCCGCAAGCGAGCGTTCGAGCTGGGCCTGGCGCTGGCCGAGCTCCTCGAAGTCGAGGCGGATCGTCTTGAGGATGTTGAAGCTGTCGTCGATGCGGGCGAGGCGCTGCTCGATCTCGATCCTGTTCTTCGACAGCGTCTCGACGCGGGTGCCGAGCGGCGCTTCGCCGCCGGTCTCGAGCTCGTCGATGCTCTTGGCGAGGCGGTCGTGGCTGAGGCCGAGCTCGCTGATCAGCGCGTTGATACCGGCGTCCGTCGATCGCAGCGGCATGAGCTCGGCGTGGGATTTCGCCAGATCTTCCTTGTACTGGTTCAGGGTCGCAAACGTGTCCTGGACCGTGTTCACCCGCGCGAGCAGCGCCGAGATGTCGTGCGCGATGTCCTTGAGCCGGTCGGCGAGGTTGTTCTTGCGGTCGTCGGTCTCGAGGTCGTGGAGCGACCGTTCGAGCTGATTTTGGCGGTCGCGGATCTCGGTGAAAATCGGCTCGACCGCGCGGCGCTGCTCGGCGACCTTGCCGACCATCTCGCGCAGGCCTTGCTGGCGGCGGCGGATCTCGGCGAGCTGGTCGTGCATGTCGGTGGATTCGTTGCGGCCCTGCTGGAGCAGGGCGCGCTGCTCGGTCTCGCCAAGCTTGTCGTGGAGGGCGGAGACGGCCTCCCTCGGGTCGCTCTCGATCAGGTGCTGGACGGTGGCGTCGAGGTGGTTTTGCAGGGCGTGCGCGACGACGACGTCTTCGCGGGTCTTCTTCAGGCGGTCGCGCAGCTTGCCCAGTCGCCGATCCTGGCGCGAGAGCCGAAAGGCGGTTGCGCCGATCAGCGCCAGCGCCACGGCCAGCAGCGCGCCGGTCGCGATGCGCTGCGGCATGGGAAGGCCCGCAAACAAGGCGGGCAGGTGGGTGACGTCGTAACCGAACGCCTGCTGGGCGAAGATCGCGATGGCAGCGAGCAGGACGAACCAGGCAACCAGGAAAAACAGCCACATCGTGACTTCCTCACGCCGGCACACATTTTTGCCATGATTGCTATTGGAGAGCGGAACCGAGATCAAGGGGCGCGCGGGCGAGCGGTATGTATCCGGCCGCGCGATCCACGACTGATTGCATCAGCCGACCGGTGGAGAGCAGCATGAGGTGCCGAGTTTCCCCGAGGGGGCTGCGGCCCTTCGCTGTCATTCCGGGGCGCGACGAAGTCGCGAGCCCGGAATCCGTCGGGCGGCAGAGACTGCGGATAAATGGATTCCGGGCTCGGCGCCTTGCGCCGCCCCGGAATGACGACGGGAGCTACAACCGAAACTCGTTGGTGAGCTCGCCGATCTCGTCGATCGCGACGGTGACCGTATTCACCGGCTCCTTCATCACGCCGACGCCGACCGAGGTGCCGACCGCGATGAGGTCGCCGGGCAGCAGGGTCATGTCGTGGGAGATCCTGCTCACCAGCTCCTGCGCGCTGAAGATCATGTCCGAGATCGGGTAGTTCTGCCGCTCCGCGCCGTTGAGGATGGTGCGGACCACGAGCTTGGCCGGATCGAGGCCGGTCGCGATGACGGGGCCGAACGGGCCGTAATCGTCGATGCCCTTGGCGCGCGCCCATTGCGGGAAGGTGGGATCGCTGGTCAGGATGTCGTTGGCGGTGATGTCGTTGACGCAGGTATAGCCGAAGATGAAGCTGTCGGCCTCGCCAGGCGAGACGCGGGCGCAGGTCCTGCCGATCACGATGCCGAGTTCGCCCTCATAGGTGGTCTTGCCGTCGTAATAAGAGGGACGGCGGATCACCGCGCCGGGGGCCGCGATGCTGGTCGTGGCCTTCAGCAGGTAGAGCGGCTCCGGCGGCTCGGGCTGGTTCAGCTTGGCCGCGAGCGCGTGAAAGTTGTTCCAGAGCGCGACGATCTTGCTGGGCGCGCAGGGTGCGAGCAGCTCGACCTCCGACAGCGCCAGCGTCCTGCCGGTAGCTGCATGGCGGCCGAACATCTCGCCCTCGTGCACGCTGATGCCGGATGAGGTCAGCGTGCCGAAACCGGTCGCTCCATTATTCCGGAAGCGCAGCCATTTCCTGATCTCGCCGGTCATCACGCCACCGCCAGCGCGCGGGGATCGGTGGGCGCGGAGACACCGTCATAGAGACCGGCGATGCGGGCGCGCTGGGTCACCATCGCCAGCACCGAGTCCAGTGCGGGCGTGGAAATGCCGGTGAGGCGGCCCATCTCCTGCACCACGGTGACGAGCGGGTCGATCTCCATCGGGCGGCCGCGCTCGAGGTCCTGGAGCATCGAGGTCTTGTGCGCGCCGACCTTGCGGGCGCCCTCGATGCGGCGCTCGACATCGACGCGGAATTTGACGCCGAACGTCTCGGCGATGCCTTGGGTCTCCACCATGATCGCGCGCGACAGCGCGCGCGTGGCCGGATCGGTGCAGATCACGTCGAGCGTTGCGTGCGTGAGCGCGCTGATCGGGTTGAAGCAGACATTGCCCCAGAGCTTGAGCCAGATCTCGTCGCGGATGCGGTCGAGCACCGGGGCCTTCAGGCCGGCCGCGACGAACAGATCGGCGAGGCGCTGCACGTCGCCAGTGATCTCGCCGGAGGGCTCGCCGAGCGGGAAATTGTTGCCGTAGACGTGGCGGATCACGCCGGGCGCCTCGATCTCGGTGGCGGGATAGACGATGCAGCCGATGGCGCGCTCGGCGCCGATCTCGCGCCATTGCCGCCCGCCGGGGTCGATGCTCTCCAGCGTCGAATTCTCGTATTTGCCGCCGTGCTTGTAGAAGTACCAATAGGGGATGCCGTTGACCGCGGTGACGATGCGGGTGTGCGGGCCCAAGAGCGGCTGCATCTTCTCGATCACGCCGGTGATCGAATGCGCCTTGAGCGTGATGATGATGTAGTCCTGCACGCCGAGCTCGGCGGGATCGTCGGTGCAGCGCGGATGCACGGTGTGCGTCTCGTCGCCCGCGAGAAGCGTCAGGCCGCGCTCGCGCATCGCGGCGAGATGCGCACCGCGTGCGACCAGGCTGACGTCGGCGCCGGCGCGCGCCAGCTGAACCCCGAGATATCCGCCGATTGCGCCGGCGCCGTAGATGCAGATCTTCATGAAATCCTCGCGGGTGACCGGAATTTTGGGACGAAGGATCCGGTCCGGCGCGGAGGGATCCGAGCCGGGGCCGGTAGTCGCAGGGGAAGGGTCGTGGCGCTTTAAGCTGCTGCTTGCGGCGTGCCGTTGATCGCCTCGTCAACGGCAGCGGCGATGTCGCGCATGCTGATGACGGAGATGAGGCTGTAATCGTCGATCACGGGCAGGTGGCGGATGTGATGACGGTTCATCAGATGCCGCACGTGCTCGATCGTATCGATCGAGGTGCAGGAGACGAGCTGCTGCACCGACACGAGCTGCGAGACCTTGACGTTGATGGCATTGGCGCCGTGCTCGGCGACGGCGCGCACTACGTCGCGCTCGGTGAACATGCCGACCGCGGTGTTGCCCTCGGAGCGGACCACGTCCTTCACCACGAGGGCGCTGATGTTGTTGGCGCGCATCAGCTTGGCGGCGATACCCACCGTTTCGTTCATTCGCACCGTGACAACGCGCGGCGTCTTCTTGCGCAGAATGTCTCCGACCAGCATTGCAACCTCCCTAGGTGAATGACGAGGTAAGTGTGGTATACATAATGCCAATCGTCAAGCGCTGGATTTGGCGGATCCGAAAAATCTTGCGACAGCATTATTGACGTTTGCGGTGCCTCCGGCCTCGGCCAAAAAAACTTGGCCAAAAAGAAAGGGGCGCATTCTGCGCCCCTTTTTCAACCGTGCAAAGTGTGCGGCTTGTCACGCCGTCTCGGTCTTGGCGCCGCCGGTCGCGGTGGCGGCGCTCTCGGCTTCCTTGCCCAGGATGAAGGAGCGGCGCAGCGGCTTGATCACGAACAGCGCCGTCAGCGCCGCCGTCGCGTTCAAGGCGACAGCGACCACGAACACGGCCTTCCAGCCGTACGTTGCCGAGATCACGCTTGCGAGCGGAACGAGCAGGGAGGCGGTGCCCTTCGCGGTGTAGAGCATGCCGTTGTTGGTGGTCGCGAACTTCGAGCCGAAAGTGTCGCCGCAGGTCGCGGGGAACAGCGAGTAGATCTCGCCGAACACGCCGAAGTAAATGGCGGTCGCGAGCACGAACACGATCGGAACGTGGCCGTAGGCTGACAGCGTCAGCAGCATCACCGCGGCGGTGCCGAAGGCGATGAACATGGTGTGCTCGCGGCCGATCGTGTCGGAGACCCAGCCGAAGAACGGACGTCCGAACCCGTCGAAGATGCGGTCGAGCGAGATCGCGAAGGTCAGCGCCGCCATCTGGAAGCCGGCGAGCGTCACCGGCGTGTCGGCGATCTTGAAGTCGTGTGCGATCGGGCCGATCTGCGCCGCGGTCATCAGGCCGCCGGAAGCGACCATGACGAAGACGAGGTACATCACCCAGAAAATAGGGGTGCGCAGCACTTGCGGCGGGGTGAAGTCGATCTTGGTCTGCGGCAGGTTGAGCTGCTTCTTCTTCGGCGGGATCGAGATCCGCGGCGGCTGGATGAAGAAGGCGAGCACGAAGACGATGAGGCCCTGGCCGATGCCGAAGGTGAAGAACGCGCTCTGATAGCCGCTTGCGGCGATCATGGTCGCGATCGGCACGATGGTGAGCGCGGCGCCCGCGCCGAAGCCGGCGGCCGTCGCGCCGGCGGCGAGGCCGCGGCGGTCGGGAAACCATTTCAGCGCGTTGCCGACGCAGGTGCCGTAGACGGCGCCCGCGCCCATGCCGCCGACGATCGCGGCCGCATAGAGCAGGGTGAGCGAGTCGGCGTAGGAGTTGAGCACCCAGGACAGCGCGATCATCACGCCGCCGAACATGATGACGATGCGGGGGCCGTACTTGTCGACGAACCAGGCCTCGACCGGCACCAGCCAGGTTTCGGTGACGACGAAGATGGTGAAAGCGAGCTGGATCGCGGCGCGTCCCCAATGGTGGGCCGCATCGATCGGATCGACGAACAGCGTCCAGCCATATTGCAGGTTGGCGATCATCGCCATGCAGACGATGCCCATGGCAAGCTGGAACCAACGGAAACCTGTGCGAAGAGGCGCGGCCGTGACGGCGCCGTCCGTGCTGGAAATCATCAAGAACCTCCCAACGCGCTTGTCTGGTCGACACCGGTTGCCAAGATGACCTGATGTCGCAAATATTGTGGCTTATCGTCGCAAGCGCGGCCCAAAGCTTGGTATACCATATCCCAGAATGCAAGCCCAATCTTGGCTTGCCCGTTACAAAATCGGCAGTTCCGTTCGGACACGGGTTCCGAATCCTCAAAACGAAAACGCCCGGCCATGAGGCCGGGCGTCCCGTCGGAATGAAGTGTGGTGAAGCGCGTCAGACCGTGGACTTCGCTACCACGACCTTGCGCCAGGGCTTGAGCACCGCGATCGCCAGCGCCGAAGCCATGATGTTGGCGCCGGCTGCGATGATGAACACGCTGTCCCAGGTCCCCGACGACTGCTGCATGTAATTGGCGATCGGAACCAGCAGCGCGGCTGTGCCCTTTGCGGTGTAGAGCAGGCCCGCATTGGTGGTCGCGAACTTGGCGCCGAACGTGTCGGTGCAGGTCGAGGGGAACAGCGAGTAGATCTCACCCCAGGCGAAGAACACGAAGCCCGAGAGCAGCACGAACCAGATGGGATCGTGGCCCCAGAGGTAGAGCATCCAGATGCCAACACCTTCCATGCCGAAGGCGATGAACATCGTGTTCTCGCGGCCGATCATGTCGGAGATCCAGCCGAAGAACGGACGCGTCAGGCCGTTGAGCACGCGGTCGATCGTGGCTGCGAAGGTCACCGCGGTCATCGTCACCGCCATCAGCGTCACCGGAACGCTGTCGACCTTCCAGTCAACCGCGATGGGCTTCAAATTGGCCGTCACCATCAGGCCGCCGGCGCCGACGATCACGAACATGAAGTACATCAGCCAGAAGATCGGCTGACGCAGCACCTCAGTCGGCTGGTAGTTGCGACGCGTCTGCACCAGCGCGGCGTTCGCCACGACGACCGGCACCTGGCCAGGCTTCGGCGCCAGCAGGAAGAAGGCGAGGATGCAGATGATGAGGCCTTGCCCGAGGCCGAAATACAGGAAGGTGGTCTGGAAGCCACTGTCCTTGATCATGGCCTGGATCGGCGCGACGGTCAGCGCGGAGCCCGCACCGAAGCCGGCCGCCGTGATGCCCGCGGCAAGACCGCGCTTGTCCGGGAACCACTTCAGCGCGTTGCCGACGCAGGTGCCATAGACGCCGCCCGCGCCGATGCCCGCGATGATCATGCCGAGATAGTAGCCGTTGAGCGTGGTGGCCTGTGCGTTGATCGCCCAGCCCATGGCGCAGAGCACGCCGCCGACCAGCACGACGATGCGCGGACCGTATTTGTCGACGAACCAGCCTTCGACCGGCACCAGCCAGGTCTCGAACAGGACGAAGAGGGTAAAGGCCCATTGGATCGACGCGCGATCCCAGCCGAACTTTTTCTGGATGTCGGGGACGAAGAACGTCCAGCCATATTGATAGTTGGCGATCATCACCATCGCCGCTACACCGATCGCCAATTGCGCCCAGCGATACGTGTCGCTAACGCGCGCGGTTGTAGGGGCCGTTGCCTGCACCATGTCCGTCATAAAGCCTCCCGTGGCGCCTCTAATTTTTCTGCGAGCGCTGGAGAGGCATTCTTGTATTCATTATGCCAAGGTTCAAGCGCTGGTCCGGTCACCGTGCGCAAATGCCGCAGGACCCTTCTCCGGCCGCGGCAGTGACTCAGGACAGCACAAGTAGAAATGGCCCCGTCCTGCGGGGCCATTCATCAAAAGTAGCATGTCGACACCTGTGAAACCGGCGTGCGGCTCCCGCGGCGCAGGAAGCGCGCGCTTACAGGCCGAAACGCGGCAGGTCGCCGTTGTGATTCGAGATCTCGGCGCTGGCCATCAGGAAGCGGTCGACCGCGGCCATGAAACGCGCGAACAGGGTGGAGGAGGGGGCGAGAGCGACGGAAGCGGTCTTGGACATCGGAATTCCTTTCTTGAGACGGTCAGTAGCGCTGTCTCATTTCGAAAGGCAATCTATGTATACCAGATGCCAATGTCCATGCATGCCATTGCATAGCAGCATGCATCATCCCGCATTGCAGCATAATGCTCCGTTAAAGGGGCCGTACCGGGCCTAAAATTGCTGGAAGGGCGGTCGAAACGAGCTGCCGGCTCCGAAATGCCCAGTTTGCCGCCGCAACTGGCTTAAACGGTCGCCCTACGGGCACGAATTCCGGCGGGGGCAAGCCGCGGGCCGGGTCTTGGCACGGCAAGTCAAAGCCGCTAGTGGTCTGCCCCCTTCCAATCATCTGTCAGAGTGGTTCATGTCGAGCGCCTCGCCCGCCGTCTCGATCGGCATCGATTTTGGGACCAGCAATACGGTCATTGCCCTCGCGGCGGACGACCGCCGGGTCGAGGCCATCCGCTTCGATCACGGCGGACAGCGCCACAGCGTCTATGTGTCGGCCCTGTGCTTCTGGGAGGACCGGCCGGGAGCCGGCGCCCAGGCCGAGGGCGGCCCGTGGGCGATCGAGCAGTTTCTCGAAGGACGCCACGTCTACCGCTTCCTCCAGTCGTTCAAGACCTTCGCCGCGAGCAGCAGCTTCAACACCACCCAGGTGTTCCGGCAGCGCTACAAGTTCGAGGATATTCTGGCGGCGTTCCTGCGCACGCTGGCGCGCCATGGCGGCGACCGGTTCGGCTTCGAGACGTCAACGATCACGGTCGGCCGTCCCGTGCGCTTCGCCGGCGGCAATCCCGACGAGGCGCTGGCGATGCAGCGCTACCGGGCCGCGTTCGAGCGCCTGGGCGCCGGCCACGCGCGCTATGTCTACGAGCCCGTGGGCGCCGCGTTCTCCTTCGCCCGCCGCCTGGAGCGCGATGCCACCGTATTGGTCGCGGATTTCGGCGGCGGTACCAGCGACTTCTCCGTGATGCGCTTCTCGCGCAAAGGCGGCGCCTTGCGCGCCGAGCCGCTCGGTCATGCCGGCATCGGCATTGCGGGCGACACGTTCGATTACCGCATCGTCGATCACGTCGTCTCGCCGCGGCTGGGCAAAGGCTCCAGCTTCCGCTCGTTCGACAAGGTGCTCCCGGTCCCCAGCGGTCACTACACCAACCTCGCGCGCTGGCATCAGCTCGCGATGATGAAGAGCAACGGCGATCTGCGCGAGCTCCGCGAGCTTGCGCGTAGCGCGCTGAAGCCGGAGCTGCTCGAGGATTTCATCACCATCGTCGATCTCGACCTCGGCTTTTCGCTGTACCGCGCGGTGTCGAACGCCAAGGTCGCGCTGTCGGCGCAGGATCAGGTGGACTTCCGCTTTAAGGGCGGCGGGGTCGACATTGGCTCGACCATCACCCGGAAGAACTTTGAATCCTGGATTGCCGACGATATCGCCAGGCTGGGGGCGACCGTCGACAAGGTGCTGGGCGAAGCCCGCATCACCGCGCGCGAGGTGGAGAAGGTGTTTCTGACCGGCGGCACATCGTTCGTCCCCGCCGTCCGAAAGCTGTTCGCCGACCGGTTCGGCAACGAGCGGCTGATGTCGGGCGACCAGTTCGAGTCGATCGCCTACGGCCTCGCGCTGATCGGACACAGTCCAGATCCCCATCGCTGGACCGCAGACGGTGGGCTGGCGCCGAAGGCGGGCGGGTAGGGCACCCTCTCGGCCTTCATGGTTCGAGACGCGCCGTGAGGCGGCGCTCCTCACCATGAGGGACTAAGACTTCGCCGCGAAGCACGACCTCATCCTGAGGAGCCCGCCAAAGCGGGCGTCTCGAAGGATCGGCCGCAAGGAAGCTCCCCACCCAGTCATTGCTATTGCTTGATGTCGGGCTCGACGAGCTTCGCGAGATTCCGTAGCGATTCCTGCCAGCCGAGATAACAGGCTTCCGGCGGGATGAGGTCCGGGATGCCGGCCTGCGTGATGTCCACCTCGGTGCCGACCGAGACTTTCTTCAGCAGCACGGTCACCTGAATTTCGCCGGGCAGATTGGGGTCGTCGAACTTGTCAGTGTAGCGGAGACGTTCGCCGGGGACGAGCTCGAGATACTCGCCACCGAAGGCGTGGCTGTTGCCCGTTGTGAAGTTCCGGAACGACATCTTGAACGTGCCCCCGACCTTCGGCTCGAAATGATGCACGGTGCAGGTGAAGCCGTTCGGCGGAAGCCATTTTGCCAGCGCATCGGCCTCGAGGAAGGCGCGATAGACTTTCTCGGGGCTGGTCGTGAGAACGCGGTGCAGGCGGACCGTGCTGGGCATGTTCATTCATCCTCTTGCATTGGCGGGCGCGACATCAACGTCTGTTGCCCGTTCATGATACGAGGACGAGCAAGACGTCGTTGACCCGACAGGACATCCCGGGCTGGCCGTATGTTCCACACTGCGGCGATATCCTGCGGCGTTGCCGCAATTCTGCCTACGCATATGCACTGACGTTCCGGCAGGATTCGACCGGGCGGCTTTTCATAGCGGCGAATTGACCAGCTCTATCCCGCGAAACCCCGATATCGCTGCGTTACGTCGGCGCCCTCAGGCCCGGAGAGCTGAGCCACGCGTCGATCTGGATGGCCGTCTCGTCCTGCCGCACCCTTCGCAGCAGCATCTAGCGGCGCCGGCCGGGAGGGAGTAAGCGGGCCTCGTCGCGCAGACGGCCGACCTCATTGACGAGCCGCTGTTTCAGAGTTTGACTTTGTTTGAAGCGACGCCGTTCCATGACAATGCTCCCCTTGTTCGGATGGGGGCGGGAGCGCAACTGGCGTTCTCATCACCGGTAGAAGCCACGGGCCGGGCGGTGATGAGGAAGCATACCCACAAATCCGTGGCGTGTATGTCTACTAAGACACGTTGTTCGCCGGGAAGTGTCGCGAGCTTCAACCGTTCCGCCGGCGCGGGCGCGCAATTAAATCCGGCCCAAGCCTTGTAACTGACCGTGATGGGGTATAGCCTATCGCCATTCGTTCAGCCGCTGTGCCTTGTTGAATGCGCCCGCGGGCTCCTTTTTCCAGAGACATCGACGAATTGAATCGATTCTGCGTGAGCGTCACGCGGGTTACGCGCATGCGCGCTTTGGAGAAGAACAATGCCGACAGGTACAGTGAAGTGGTTTAACGGCCAGAAGGGCTTTGGATTCATTCAGCCCGACGACGGCGGCAACGACGTGTTCGTTCACGTCAGCGCGGTCGAGCGGGCTGGTCTTTCGGGTCTCGCCGAGGGCCAGAAGGTCAACTTCGAGGCCAAGACCGACAAGATGCGGGGCAAGGTCAGCGCTGAGAATCTCTCGCTGGCCTAAGCTCTCCAGTGCCGTTTCACGGATGTACTGAAACGGCCATGCGACCCGCTCGATCCCTGGATTGAGCGGGTTTTGTCCGTTGCCAACTAGGGTGGAAGATGAGCGCCAGGAAATCGGCAGAACCTTCGCCCGCAGGCATCGCGCGTTCCAACCGCCAACGCCTGGCGGCTGAAGAGGGCGCGCGCGCGATGGCGGATGCCGAACGGCAGTCCGCCGAACTCCGCAAGAACATGGCGCGGCTACGCGAGTTGCGGGAGGCCAAGGAAGCGGCCGACGCGGATATTCGCGCGTCGTTGCCGGCGCCTGTGCCGAAGAAGCGCGCGCGGAAATCGCCGCGCTAGAGCGTTTTCGAGCGAAGTGGATACCGGTTCGCGGCAGGAAAACGCGTCAAGACAAGAATCTAGAGCCCCGTTCCGATTCCATCGGAACGGGAAAGGCTCTAGTCGGGCTCGATAGCGCCGACGATCATTTCCGAGGGGGCCGGTCACATGCCAAAGAGTGCGGATCGTGCCTAGGATCAAGCCGGATGGCGGCGGCACAATCACCTTTTTCCTCGCGCTTGGCGCGGGTCGTCAGATGTGCCGGCTTGCCACCACGTTTCAGACGCAGAAACAGGCCTTCAGCTATCTTCAGAAGTACCGGACCGAGTTCGAGCGTATCGCGCGGATACGGCTGGCGTCCGGCGAACTTGAAGACGGGATCGTCGTGCTCTCGATGCTATAGGCCAAGCGCGCGCCGAACGTGACGCGCCCCTTCAGCCGCTCCCTATTCGGAGCGGTCACTCGGCTTGGTCTCGCGGGCCAATCGCTCCGCCTTCAGACGCTCACGGTTCTCGTTGAGGGCGTGCTGGTCCTTCGCATAGTCGCTCATCGGCTTGTGCGTGTTGGCGGGCTTGAACGCCTTGTTGGCTTCACGCTTGGCGCGATCAGAGGATTGATGTCTCAACATATCGACCTCGTTTGATCAACGGGCGTGGTCCCGGCAAGTGCTGGACGCGACGCCTCCCGCTCGCAAGCTGAGATGGGTCGACTTGTCACCCTCGGGACGAGGAGGACAATTCTTCAGCGTTGGGCAGGTATTCTGCGAGGCGCCTGGTCACTCGCTGTGGAGGCGGCTCGCTCGCATTTCCGGGAGCGCGCCGGCAAAAGAATAACGGCCGGCCACCGCATTTGTTCCCCCGGACCCATCCTCAATTCGGTGTCGGCTGGTTCATCGCAGCAGGCGTGCCGATTGCGGGATGCAGTCCCTCTCGCCACCAACAAAAAGGCCGCCGAAATCGGCGGCCTTTCGTGTCTCTGGTCGAACCGCTTACTCGGCGGCCTGCTTCTGCGGCGGGGCGAGCGCGCCGGACTTGTGGATGTCGGCGACCTGGTGATCCGAGAAGCCGAGCACGGAGCGCAGGATCTCGTCGGTGTGCTCGCCGAGCAGCGGGGAGCGCTGCACGTCGCTCGGGGAATCCGACAGCTTGATCGGGTTGCCGACCGAGATGTACTTGCCGCGGGTCGGGTGGTCGACCTCGACCACGGTGCCGGTCGCGCGCAGCGACTGGTCCTCGGCGATCTCCTTCATCGACAGGATCGGGCCGCAGGGGATGTCGTCCTTGTTGAGGATCTCCATCGCCTCGAACTTGGTCTTGGTCATCGTCCACTGCTCGATGCGGGCGAAGATCTCGTTCAGCCGCGGCAGGCGGGCCGCCGGCTTGGCGTAGTTCGGGTCGGTTTTCCAGGTCGGCTCGCCGATCACGTCGCAGATCTTCTCCCAGACCGGCGCCTGGGTGATGAAGTAGATGTAGGCGTTGGGATCGGTCTCCCAGCCCTTGCACTTCAGGATGCGGCCGGGCTGGCCGCCGCCCGAGTCGTTGCCAGCGCGCGGCACGGCATCGCCGAACGGAATGCCTTCGCCGAACTGGCTGTATTCCCTAAGCGGGCCGTGGGCGAGGCGCTGCTGGTCGCGCAGTTTGACGCGGGCGAGGTTGAGCACGCCGTCCTGCATCGCAGCGGTGACGCGCTGGCCCTTGCCCGAATGCGTGCGCTGATAGAGCGCGGTGACGATGCCGAGCGCCAGATGCAGGCCGGTGCCGGAATCGCCGATCTGCGCGCCGGTCACGAGCGGCAGGCCGTCGCGGAAGCCGGTGGTGGAGGCGGCGCCGCCGGTGCACTGCGCGACGTTCTCATAGACCTTGCAGTCCTCGTACGGTCCGGGGCCAAAGCCCTTGATCGAGGCGACGATCATCTTCGGGTTGATCTGCTGGATCTTCTCCCAGGGGAAGCCCATGCGGTCGAGCACGCCGGGGCCGAAGTTTTCGACCAGCACGTCGCACTTCTTGATCAGCTCGGTGAGGACTTCCTTGCCCTTGGGGTTCTTGGTGTCGAGCGTGATCGAACGCTTATTGTGGTTCAGCATGGTGAAATACAGGCTGTCCACGTTCGGGATGTCCTGCAACTGGCCGCGGGTGATGTCACCCACGCCCGGGCGTTCAACCTTGATCACGTCGGCGCCGAACCAGGCGAGCAGCTGCGTGCAGGTCGGTCCGGACTGGACGTGGGTGAAGTCGAGAATGCGAACGCCCGTGAGCGCTTTGGTCATCGTATTGCTCCGTATACTCTGTCTGCCCCTGCACCCGCAGGGAGTAATGGGTTGAAGGGGAGGACTTACTTCTTCTTCTGCAGGACGCTCTGCGGATTGAGATTGCCGATGCGGCCGCTCTCCGAGCCTGCGGCCGGATCGATCACCGCGTTGATGAGCGTCGGCTTGCGTGAAGCCATCGCCTCGTTGACGGCGCGCTTGAGCTCGTCGGGCGAGGTGGCATTCACGCCGACGCCGCCGAAGGCTTCCATCATCTTGTCGTAGCGCGCGCCCTTGACGAACACGGTCGTCGCGGGATCCGCGTTGACGCTGTTGACGTCGGTGCCGCGATAGATGCCGTCATTGTTGAAGATGACGACGCAGATCGGGAGGTTGTAGCGGCAGATGGTCTCGACCTCCATGCCGGAGAAGCCGAATGCGCTGTCGCCTTCCACCGCGAGCACGGGGTGGCCGGTCTCCAGCGCGGCCGCAATCGCCTGGCCCATGCCGATGCCCATCACGCCCCAGGTGCCGACGTCGAGACGCTTGCGCGGCTTGTACATGTCGATGACGCCGCGGGCGAGGTCGAGCGTGTTGGCGCCTTCGTTGACGAGGATCGCCTCGGGATGATCCTTGATGACGTTCTTCAGCACGCCGAGCGCGCCGTGATAGTCCATCGGCGACTTGTTGTTCATGAGCTTCGGCGCCATCTTGGCGACGTTCTCTTCGCGCTTGGACACGATCGCCTTGGTCCAGTCGGCGGGCGGGGTGGTCCAGCCCGAAGCCATCGCCTGATTGAAGGCGGAGACGACCGAGCCGATGTCGCCGACAACGGGCGCGACGATCTCGACGTTGGAGTCCATTTCCCGCGGCTCGATATCGACCTGGATGAACCTCTTGGGCGCTTCGCCCCAGCTCTTGCCCTTGCCGTGCGAGAGCAGCCAGTTCAGCCGCGCGCCGATCAGCATGACGACGTCGGATTCCTTCAGTACCGTCGAGCGAGCCGCGCCGGCGCACTGCGGATGCGTGTCGGGAAGGAGGCCCTTGGCCATGCTCATCGGCAGGAACGGCACGCCGCTCTTCTCGACGAAGCTCTTGATCTCCTCATCGGCCTGCGCGTAGGCCGCGCCCTTGCCGAGGATGATGAGCGGACGCTTTGCGCTCTTGAGCACGTCGAGCGCGCGCTTGACCGACGCGGGCGAGGGGATCTGCGCGGGTGCTGCGTCGATCACCTTGACCAGCGACTTCTGGCCGGCCTCGGCGTTCATCACCTGGCCGAACAGCTTTGCCGGCAGGTCGAGATAGACGCCGCCCGGACGGCCCGAGACCGCGGCGCGGATGGCGCGGGCGAAGCCGATGCCGATGTCCTGGGCGTGCAGCACACGATAGGCCGCCTTGCACAGCGGCTTCGCAATCGCGAGCTGGTCCATTTCCTCGTAGTCGCCCTGCTGGAGGTCGACGATCTCGCGCTCCGAGGAGCCCGAGACCAGGATCATCGGGTAGCAGTTGGTGGTCGCGTGCGCGAGCGCGGTGAGACCGTTGAGGAAGC
This sequence comes from Bradyrhizobium diazoefficiens USDA 110, assembly GCF_000011365.1. Taxonomy (GTDB): domain Bacteria; phylum Pseudomonadota; class Alphaproteobacteria; order Rhizobiales; family Xanthobacteraceae; genus Bradyrhizobium; species Bradyrhizobium diazoefficiens. The sequence goes on from NC_004463.1 coordinate 3,493,260, forward strand.
CGGGCGCGGAGACCGTGAGGCAGACGCCGGGCTTCTTGGTGAGGTAGCCGGCAATGCCCGCGGCATAGCCGGCGTTCTGCTCGTGGCGGAAGGAGATCACGCGAATGCCTGCGGCCTGCGCCATGCGGCCCAAGTCCGTGATCGGGATGCCCGGCACATTATAGATGGTGTTGATGCCGTTCAGCTTGAGCGCGTCGATGACGAGATGGAAGCCATCCGTCAATTCCTGCTCGGTGCCCGGTGCCTCGGACTTGGTCGCGGTGTTCAGCATGGGCCTTGTCTCCCTGGTCTCAATACTGGGGCGAATGTTTCGCCCTTCTGGTGAACGTTGCTAGGTAAAGAGTTCCTGACCGTGCGCTTCGACGTAAGCGGCAAGGCCAAGGGTGTGGTCGCGGGCGCGCTTCTCGGCGAGCTCGGTGTCGCGCGCTTCCAGTGCTTCGATCATGCCGAGATGCTCGGGCAGCGAGGTCGCGGTGCGGTCCTTGCGTCCGATGGTCAGCTGCCGGTAGCCGCGCACGTGCAGCAGCAGGTCGTTGGTGAGATCGACCAGCACGGGGGATTCCGACAGCGAGATCAGCGCCTGGTGGAAGGCGATGTTGGCGCGCGAATATTCCTCGACGTGATCCTCGGGCAGGCGGTCCTTGCCGAAGTCCTTGAAGAAGTCGCGCAGCGCCGTGATGTCCTTCTTGCGCGCGGTGGTGGTGATGAGGCGGGCCGCCATGCTCTCCAGCGCCGCCCAGGCGCGGATCATGTCGACGATCTCGCTCTTGGTCCGGCGCACCACCATGATGCCGCGGCGCGGAACCGTCTTCACGAATCCGTCCTGCTCGAGCATCGCGATCGCTTCGCGGATCGGTGTGCGGCTGACACCCAGGCGCTCGGACAGCGCGCGCTCGTCGAGCATCACCGGCTCGGGCGTCGAGTAGATGTCCATCTTGAGGATGGCTTCCTTCAAGGCGTCATACGCCTTGTTCTTGAAGCTGCTCTCCGGGGCAATACGAACGATTGCGATATCTGCCTCGGCCATGTTCGGCAACGCCTTGGTTGGTTTCCGCAGTGACACGACGAATCTCCTCCAGTGGGAGTCGTCTTTTACAGGATTATTAACGGGAAAGTTTTTGGCATACCACATGCCAGAATGTCAAGCTGCCTATTTTTTGCGGCGTTCCAGGGGGCGCCGCAGCTTGACAAATTGGCTTCTGGCATACCAAATGCCATCGCCAGCCATTTTTGATCCAAGCGGGCGGAGTAATCTCGGGCTTTATGCCACTCCGTTCCGCCGCATGGAACAGAGCGCGGCGAATGGCAAGCATCACGGGCAGCCGCAATACGCGCGCTTTGCAAAGAACGAACCAGGTCAAGGGAGAAGCCACATGTCCAATTCCAAAGATGCCGTCCGCAAGGTGCTCGACCAGGTCAAGGCGGACAACCGCACGAGCCTGACGGCGCCGGAAGGCAAGCTGGTCTGCGACGCCTACGGCATTCCGGTGCCGAAGGAGGGCGTGGCAAGGTCGGCAGGCGAGGCCGGCAAGATGGCCGCCTCGATGGGCTTCCCAGTGGTGATGAAGATCGTCTCGCCGGACATTCTCCATAAGACCGAAGCCGGCGGCGTCATCGTCGGCCTCAAGACGGCGGAGGATGCCGAGAAGGCCTACGAGACCATTCTCGGCAACGCCAAGAAGTACAAGGCCGATGCCAAGATCGAGGGCGTCCAGGTGCAGCAGATGCTGGCCGGCGGCACCGAGGTCATCGTCGGCTCGATCACCGACGGCTCGTTCGGCAAGCTGGTCGCCTTCGGCCTCGGCGGCGTGCTGGTCGAAGTGCTGAAGGACATCACCTTCCGCCTCGCGCCCGCGACCAAGGAAGACGCGCTCTCGATGCTCGACGGCATCCAGGCCCATGAGATCCTGAAGGGCGTGCGCGGCGGCGAGCCCGTGAACCGCACGGCGCTTGCCGACGTCATCGTCAAGGTCTCGCAGCTCGTCACCGATTTCCCTGAAATCGTCGAGCTCGACCTCAATCCGGTGTTCGCGACGGCGAAGAGCGCGATTGCGGCCGACGTGCGCATCGTCGTCGACTTCGCCTATGTGCCCAAACCGAAGCCGCGCCCGACCGAAGAGATCGTAGCTGCCATGAGCCGCATCATGCAGCCGAAGGCGGTCGCCGTGGTCGGCGCCTCCGCCGAGGACGGCAAGATCGGCAACTCCGTGATGAAGAACCTCATCAACGGCGGCTACAAGGGCGACATCTATCCGATCCATCCCAAGGCCACCGAGATCCTCGGCTACAAGGCCTACAAGAGCGTCAAGGACGTGCCGGGTGTGATCGACACGGCGGTGTTCGCGATTCCCGCGAAGTTCGTGGCTGCTGCGCTGACCGAATGCGGCGAGAAGAAAATTCCGGGTGCGGTGCTGATCCCGTCGGGCTTCGCCGAGGCCGGCGCGCCGGAGCTGCAGGCCGAGATCGTCGAGGTCGGCAAGAAGTACGACATCCGCCTGATGGGGCCGAACATCTACGGCTTCTACTATACGCCGGCCAATCTCTGCGCGACCTTCTGCACCGCCTACGACGTCAAGGGCCACGCGGCGCTGTCGTCGCAGTCGGGCGGCATCGGCATGGCCATCATCGGCTTCTCGCGCTCGGCCAAGATGGGCGTCTCGGCGATCGTCGGCCTCGGCAACAAGTCGGATATCGACGAGGACGATCTGCTCGCCTTCTTCGAGCAGGATCCCAACACCAACCTGATCGCGCAGCACTGCGAGGACCTCAAGGACGGCCGTGCCTTCGCGGAAGCCGCCAAGCGCGTCTCCAAGAAGAAGCCGGTCGTCGTGCTCAAGGCCGGCCGCACCTCGGCCGGCGCCAAGGCGGCCTCCTCGCACACCGGCGCGCTCGCCGGTAATGACAAGATCTACGAGGACGTCCTGGCGCAGTCCGGCGTGATCCGCGCCCGCAGCTTGCGGCAGCTGCTCGAATTCGCCCGCGGCGTGCCGGTGCTGCCGACGCCGAAGGGCGAGAACGTGCTGATCATCACCGGTGCGGGCGGCTCGGGCGTGCTGCTGTCGGACTCCTGCGTCGACAACGGCCTGTCGCTGATGTCGATGCCGCCGGATCTGGATGCGGCCTTCCGCAAGTTCATCCCGCCGTTTGGAGCCGCCGGAAATCCTGTGGATATCACCGGTGGCGAGCCGCCGATCACCTACGTCAACACCGTGAAGCTCGGCCTGTCGGACGAGCGGATCCATTCGCTGATCCTCGGCTACTGGCACACCATCGTCACCCCGCCGATGGTGTTCGCCCGCAACATGGTCGAGGTGAAGAAGGAGATGGAGGCCAAGGGCTTCGTGAAGCCGATCGTGGCCTCGCTCGCCGGCGACGTCGAGGTCGAGGAAGCCGCCGAATATCTCTACCAGAACGGCATCCCGGCCTACGCCTATTCGACCGAACTGCCGGTCGAGGTCCTGGGTGCCAAGTACAAGTGGGCGCGCGGGGCAGGGCTGCTCTGAGCCTCATCTCACACGTCATCCCGGGGCGATGCGACGGGACCGCGCAAGCGTGGCCCGGAGCATCGAACCCGGGTCTCGAGATTCCGGGTCTGGTACGCCAGGCCCGCGCTGCGCGCAGTCCCGGCGCACCATCCCGGAATGACGGATGCACAAGCGGCAGGTCGCGATGAGCAAGAACGTGATCCGGCGCAAATCGCTCGAGCCCAGGTCGCCTTCGGAGGCCGACCATGACGCACGCGACGGCGGCGTGCAGTCCGTCGACCGCGCGCTGTCGATCCTCGAGACGCTGGCCGAAGACGACGAGGGCTATCGCCTCAGCGATCTCGCCGTGCGCACCGGCCTGTCGGCCTCCACCGTCCATCGCCTGCTGGCAACGCTGGAAAGCCGCCGCTTCGTGCAGTTCGACCGCGCCGAATCCAAATGGCATGTCGGCGTGCGCGGCTTCACGGTGGGCGCGAGCTTTGCCCGGCGGCGTAATTTCTCCACGCAGGCGATTCCCTATTTGCGCAAGCTGCGCGATCTCACCCGCGAGACCGCTAATCTCGCCGTCGTCGACGATGAGTTCATCATCGTGCTGACCCGCATGGAGAGCCGCGAGATCATGCGCTCGCTGACCCAGGTCGGCGGCCGCGTCGCCATGGTGACGTCGGGCGTCGGCAAGGCGGTGCTCGCAACCTATTCCGACGAGGACGTCGGCGCCGTCATCCGCCATCACGGCATGCCGCGCCTGACCGAGAAATCGATCGTGCGGCCGAGCGACCTGTTCAAGGAGCTCGCGACGATCCGCAAGCAGGGCTTTGCGATCGATGACGAAGAGGCCTGCACGGGCCTGCGCTGTATTGCCGCAGTCGTCTACAACGACTGCGCCGAGCCGCTGGCGGCGATCTCCGTCTCCGGCATGACCAGCCGTCTGACCGACGACAGGCTGCCGGAAATCGGGCGAATTGTGCGCGATGTCGCCGGTGAGCTGACGGTTGCGCTCGGCGGGGTGATGCCGAACTCCCGCTGAAGGAACACCGGCGCCGTCGCTGGACAGCATCGGCCGTTTTGGCTGATATGCGACCAAACGACACAATGCGGCAGCTGATCAGCAACGTCCGCACGAGCCTGGAGAATGCCCTCATGTTTCGATTTCCCGCGCGCCTTGTCGGCGCAGCCGTTGCGCTGACCCTTGCGGCAGCCACGCCGAGCCTTGCCCAGCAGCTCGAGCTCAAGCTGATGGCGCCGGCGGCACCGGGCGGGGGCTGGGACCAGACCGCGCGCTCGATGCAGCAGGCGCTTGTCGCCGCGGGCGTCGCGCGCAGCGTGCAGGTCACCAACGTTCCTGGCGCCGGCGGCAGCGTCGGCATCGCGCAGTTCGTCAACGGCGCCAAGGGCGACGGCAACCAGCTGATGGTCAACGGCTTCGTCATGGTCGGCGCGCTCGCCATGAACAAGTCGCCGGTGACGCTCGAGCAGGTGACGCCGATCGCGCGCCTCACCGAGGAAATCCAGGTGATCGTGGTGCCCGCGAATTCGCCGATCAAGACGGCGCAGGATCTCGCCGCTGCGGTGAAGGCCGATATCGCCAAGGTGACCTTCGCCGGCGGCTCGGCCGGCGGCGTCGACCATGTCATGGCGGCACTGTTCGCCGGCGCCGTCGGCGCCGATGCGAAGAAGATCAACTACATCCCGTTCTCCGGCGGCGGCGAGTCTCTGGCGGCGATCCTCGGCGGCAAGGTCACCGCGGGCATTTCGGGGATGAGCGAATATGAAGGGCAGATCAAATCCGGCAAGCTGCGCGCAATCGGCGTGACCTCGGAGAAGCGCATCGCGGGCAGCGACATCCCGACCTTCAAGGAGCAGGGCATCGACCTCGTGATCGCCAACTGGCGCTCGGTGGTCGCGCCTCCCGGCATCACCGCGGAGCAGCGCAAAACCCTAGGCGATGCGGTCGAGAAGATGGTGAAGTCGGACGCCTGGAAGGACATCCTCAAGCAGAAGGGCTGGGAGGACGCCTATCTCGGCGGCGACGCTTTCGCCGACTTCCTGAAGAAGGAAACGGTGCGCGTCACCGACGTGCTGAGGTCGGTCGGCCTGGTCAAGTCATGACCTCAGGCGATCCCGCCCAGCCGCCGCGGCGCGTCGATCGCGCCGGCGTCGTCATCGCTGCACTGCTCGCAGGTCTTGCCGCGGTGCTGGTCTGGGACGCGCGCGGCCTGCAATCCACCACGATGTACGGGATGGGGCCGGAGGCGATGCCGGTGGTGATCGCCACCGGCCTCGCGCTGCTCGCGATCGGCAATCTCATCGACGCGCTGCGCGGCAACCTGCCGGCGCGCGAGAGCGCCGATCCCGTGCCTGTGGTCTTGATCCTCGCCGGCCTTGCGCTGCTGATCGCCATCATCGGCTTCGGCGGCGGCTTCATCCTGGCGACGTCGGCGCTGTTCGTCACGACGTCGGCGGCGTTCGGACGCCGTGCCGTCCTTGTCGATTCCGTCATCGCGCTCGTGATGTCGACCCTCATCTATCTCGCGTTCGACCGGCTGTTGACGCTGAGCCTTCCCGCTGGCCCCCTGGAGCGACTGCTGTGATGGACACCTTCGCCGCGCTGGCGCACGGCATGGCGGTCGCCGTCCAGCCGATGAATCTGCTCTATGCGCTGATCGGCGTATTCCTGGGCACCGCCGTCGGCGTGCTGCCCGGCATCGGCCCGGCATTGACGGTCGCGCTGCTGTTGCCGGTGACCTACAAGCTCGATCCCGGCGGCTCGCTGATCATGTTTGCCGGCATCTATTATGGCGGCATGTATGGCGGTTCGACCACCGCGATCCTGATCAACACGCCGGGCGAGAGCGCCTCGATGGCGACCGCGCTCGAAGGCAACAAGATGGCCAAGGCCGGCCGCGGCGGGCCGGCGCTCGCGACCTCCGCGATCGGCTCCTTCGTCGCCGGCACCATCGCCACCATCGGGCTTGCCTTTCTCGCGCCCTGGCTGGTCGATTTCGCCGTGCGCTTCGGCCCCGAGGACTATTTCGCGCTGATGTGCGTCGCCTTCGTCACGGTGTCGGCGACCTTCGGCGATTCCCCGGTCCGCGGCCTCACCAGCCTGTTCATCGGCCTGACGCTCGGCCTCGTCGGCATCGACAAGCTGACCGGTCAGGCGCGGCTGGCGTTCGGCGTCCCCGAACTGCTCGACGGCGTCGAGGTGACGACGCTCGCGGTCGGCCTGTTCGCGCTGGGCGAGGCGCTCTACGTCGCATCGCGCCGCCACCACACCGAGGAGAAGCTCGAGCCGGTGCGCGGCTCGCTGTGGATGACGAAGGAAGACTGGAAGCGGTCATGGAAGCCGTGGCTGCGCGGCACCATGTTCGGCTTCCCGATCGGTGCGCTGCCGGCGGGCGGCGCGGAGATCCCGACCTTCCTGTCCTATTCGACCGAGAAACGGCTGACCAAGCACCCGGAAGAATTCGGCAAGGGCGCGATCGAAGGCGTCGCGGGACCGGAGGCCGCCAACAACGCCTCGGCCGCCGGAACGCTGGTGCCGCTCTTGACGCTGGGATTGCCGACCTCGGCGACGGCCGCGATGATGCTGGCGGGCTTCCAGCAATACGGCCTCAATCCGGGGCCGCTGCTGTTCGCCGAGCGGCCGGACCTCGTGTGGGGCCTGATCGCGAGCCTCTTCATCGCCAATTGCATGCTGTTGGTGCTCAACCTGCCGCTGGTCGGGCTGTGGGTGCGGTTGCTCGCGATCCCGCAGCCGTGGCTCTATGCCGGCATCCTCGTGTTCGCGACCATGGGCACCATCGCGGCCAAGCCGTCGGTGGTCGAATTGTCGATGCTGGCGGGCTTCGGCGTGCTCGGCTTCCTGATGCGCCGGTTCGACTTTCCGATCGCGCCCGTCGTCGTCGGCCTGATCCTCGGCCCGATCGCCGAGAGCCAGTTGCGCAGGGCGCTCGCGATCAGCCTCGGCGATCCCATGACGCTGCTCCAGAGCCCGATCTCGGCGACGCTGCTCGTCATCGCGCTGGTTGCGCTGCTGGCCCCGTTCGTGCTGAAGGGGATGGGGCGCTTCAAGGCGAATGAGGACTAGCCGTCCCGGCGCGCGCGTCCTTGAATGCTGCGTCCAGCTCGTTGAGGAAACGCCATGCCGTCGGAACTTCGCTCGCCCCGTCTCGCCGTCCTGATCGATGCCGACAACGCCTCCGCAAAGATCGCGGATGGCCTGTTCGAGGAGATTGCCAAGATCGGCGAAGCCAGCGTTCGCCGCATCTATGGCGACTTCTCCAGCTCGCGGTCCAAGGGGTGGGCTGATATTCTGTCGAAGCACGCCATCATCCCGCAGCAGCAATTCGCCTATACGACGGGAAAGAACGCGTCCGACATCACCCTGGTCATCGACGCCATGGACCTGCTCCACAGCGGCCGGTTCGACGGCTTCTGCCTGGTGTCATCCGACAGCGACTTTACCCGTCTGGCCGCCCGCATCCGGGAACAGGGCGTCGACGTCTTCGGGTTCGGCGAGCAGAAGACGCCGGAAAGCTTCAGGCAGGCCTGCCGAAGGTTCGTCTACACCGAGAACCTGCTTGCCGCCCCGACGACCAACCAGGACGCCGCCGCAAGATCGACGTCGCTTCAGCCGCTTGATGCAGCGACCCCCATCATCAAGAAGGTCATCACCCAGATGGAGAGCGAGGACGGCTGGGTCGCGCTCGGGGAAGTCGGACGGCAGCTCGCCAATCTGGCGTCCGATTTCGATCCGAGGACGTTCGGGTTCCGCAAGCTGAGCGACCTCGTGCGCAAGACCAACTCGTTCGAGATCGACGAGTCAAAGGGCCGCTCGATGCGGATTCGGGTCAAGCCCGCTGCCGCAGCGCCGCCGAGAAGGCGGAACCCGCGCAGGCCTGCAAGGGCGGCGACGGGCGGCTCGGCGCCTAAGGCGTAAGCAGGGCCTGCCGTTATATTTGCGCTTGCCCGCTATGGCGCGGGGCGTAACCATCGCTGGGCCGTAACGCCACGCGAGGGTCCCGATGACCAGACTTACCCGCTTCGCCGTCGCACCGCTGCATTCGATGACCCGGCGTCTGGCCGATGTCGCCTCCGCGCGCGTCGCGCCGGATCTCGTGGTCACGGGGGCCCGAGTGCTTTCGACCTATTCGGAGCGCATCCACGCGAACCGCGAGGTCTGGATCACCGGCGGCCGTGTCGCCGCGGTCAAGCCGGCTGGAACGGCCAGGAAGGCGTGGAGCGGTGTTGCCCTCTACGACGCGGCCGGCGCGATCATCGCGCCGGGGCTGGTCGATCCGCATATCCACATCGAATCCTCGATGGTGACGGCCTGCGCCTACGCCGAGGCCGCACTGCTGAACGGTACCACCACCATCTTCTGCGACAGCCACGAGATCGGCAACGTCATGGACGTCGCCGGCGTCGAGGCGATGCTGGAGGACGCGCGGCAGGCGCCGCTCTCGATCTTTTTGACGGTGCCGTCGACCGTCCCGGCCACGTCGGCGGAGCTTGAGACCGCAGGCGGCGACCTCACGCCCGACAAGATCGCTGGCCTGTTCGACCGTTGGCCCGAGGCGGTGGCGCTCGGCGAGAAGATGGATTTCGTGCCGGTGACCATGGGCGACGAGCGGAGCCACGCCATCCTCGCCGCCGCCTTGAAGCGCGGACGCCCGGTGTCCGGCCACGTCTACGGCCGTGAATTCGTCGCGGCCTATGCGGCGAGCGGCGTCACCGACACCCATGAGGCGATCGACCGCGACATCGCCGACGATCTGCTCGACGCCGGCGTCTGGGTGTTCCTGCGCGGCGGCCCGCCGACCACGCCCTGGCACTCGCTGCCGCAAGCGATCCGGACGATCACCGAGCTCGGGGCCTCGCACAAGCGCACCGCCGTGTGCACCGACGACCGCGACGCCGACGATCTCCTGCTGTTCGGCCTCGACTGGGTGGTGCGCGAGGCGGTGAAGGCGGGCATGTCGCCCGAACAGGCCTGGTCGATGGGCTCGCTGCACGGCGCCACCCGCTTCGGCATGGAGGGCGATATCGGCGGGCTCGGCGGCGGCCGCCGCGCCGATCTCGTGCTGATGGACGATCAGCTCAAGCCGCAATGCACCTGGTATGGCGGCGAGCTTGTGGTCGAGCACGGCAAGATCACGCCTCGGCTCGATCAGGCGCTGTCGCAGCGCTATCAATATCCGAAGGCGGCCTATGCGACCGTGAAGCTCCCGGAGAAGGTCAAGCTGACGCCGGAGCTGCCGGCGAAAGCCTGCACCGTCAACGCCATCAAGACCGCGCTGCCGGGCATCACCTTGATCCACGAGAAAGTCGCAATCGAGCCGGCCAAGGACTGGCCGACGCTGTTCGCACGCTACGGCCTGTGCTTCGTCACCGTCGTCGAGCGCCACGGCAAATCGGCCGGCAATGTCGCCTATGGCCTGCTGAAGGATTTTGGCCTGAAGCGCGGCGCGGTCGCCTCCAGCGTCGGGCACGACAGCCACAACATCATCGTTGCCGGAACCAACGAACCCGACATGCAGGTCGCGATCGCGGCGATCAAGGAGCACCAGGGCGCTGTCTGCGTCGTCGCCGACGGCAAGGTGAGAGCGCTGGTGCCGCTGCCGATCGCGGGGCTGTTGTCCGACAAGCGTGTCACGGAGGTGGCCGAGGAGGTCAAGGTGCTGAAGAAGGAATGGGCGGAAGCCGGTTGCACCATCCCCTACATGGGCTTCAATCTGATTCCGCTATCGGTCATTCCGGAAATTCGCATCACCGACAAGGGCCTCGTGCTGGTGCCGCAGATGGAGCTGGCGCCGCTGTTCGAGTGAAGCGCTTTCACGGATATCTCGATCTAACTGATTGACACGCCCACGATTTTTCCACGGCTGCCGCATCGTGGAAAATAAAATCGATCTCGTTGAGATCGCACCTTGCGCGCCCGATGATCTCGCTCGCTGACGCAACTTGAGCGAGGTCCGATATGGCGAAGATGCGAGCTATCGATGCGGCCGTGCGAATTCTGGAGAAGGAAGGCATCTCGACTGCCTTCGGCGTTCCAGGAGCCGCGATCAATCCGCTTTACTCGGCGTTGAAGAAGCGCGGCTCGATCCGCCATATCCTGGCGCGTCATGTCGAGGGCGCCTCGCACATGGCCGAGGGCTATACGCGGGCGAAGGCCGGCAATATCGGGGTCTGCATCGGTACGTCGGGGCCGGCCGGCACCGACATGATCACCGGGCTCTATTCGGCGATCGCCGATTCGATTCCGATCCTCTGCATCACCGGGCAGGCGCCGCGGGCGCGGCTCTACAAGGAGGATTTTCAGGCGGTCGATATCGAGTCGATCGCAAAGCCCGTGACCAAATGGGCGGTCACCGTGCGCGAGCCGGCGCTGGTGCCGCGGGTGTTCAGCCAGGCGTTTCACGTCATGCGCTCAGGGCGGCCGGGGCCGGTGCTGATCGACATGCCGCTCGACGTGCAGCTCGCCGAGATCGAGTTCGACGACGAGACCTATGAGCCGCTGCCGGTTTACAAGCCGGCCGCGACCCGCAAGCAGGTCGAGAAGGCGCTGGAGATGCTCAACGCGGCCGAGCGGCCGCTGATCGTGGCGGGCGGCGGCATCATCAACGCGGACGCCTCGGACCTCCTGGTCGAATTCGCCGAGATCGCCAATGTGCCGGTCGTGCCGACGCTGATGGGGTGGGGCGCGATCCCCGACGATCACGTGCTGATGGCCGGCATGGTCGGCCTTCAGACCAGTCACCGCTACGGCAACGCCACGATGCTCGAATCGGATTTCGTGCTCGGCATCGGCAACCGCTGGGCCAACCGCCACACCGGCTCGGTCGAGACCTACACCAAGGGCCGCACCTTCGTGCATGTCGACATCGAGCCGACGCAGATCGGGCGGGTGTTCAATCCCGATCTCGGCATCGTCTCGGACGCCAAGGCTGCGCTCGAGCTCTTCGTCGCCGTCGCCAGGGAGTGGCGCCGGTCAGGCAGGCTCCGCGAGCGCCAGGCGTGGCCCGCGGCCTGCCGCGATCGCAAGCGCTCGATGCTGCGCAAGAGCCATTTCGACAACGTCCCGATCAAGCCGCAGCGCGTCTACGAGGAGATGAACAAGGCGTTCGGCCGCGACACCACCTATGTCACCGTGATCGGCCTGTCGCAGATCGCGGGTGCGCAGTTCCTCGGCGTCTACAAGCCGCGCAACTGGATCAATGCGGGGCAGGCGGGGCCGCTGGGCTGGACGCTGCCCGCGGCGCTCGGCGTGCGCGCGGCCTGCCCGGATCGCGACATCGTCGCGCTGTCAGGCGATTACGATTTCCAGTTCCTGATCGAGGAGCTCGCGGTCGGGGCGCAGTTCAACCTGCCCTACATCCACGTCGTCGTGAACAATTCCTATCTCGGCCTGATCCGCCAGGCCCAGCGCGGCTTCGACATGGACTACCACGTCCAGCTCTCGTTCGAGAACATCAACGCGCCCGAGCTCGGCGGCTACGGTGTCGACCATGTCGCCGTCGCCGAAGGCCTCGGCTGCAAGGCGATCCGCGTCACCGATCCCAAGGACTCGCAGGCCGCGTTTGCGACGGCGCGCGAGCTGATGGCGAAGCACCGCGTGCCCGTGGTGGTCGAGTTCATCCTCGAACGCGTCACCAACATCGCGATGGGGACGGAGATCGACAACATCGTCGAGTTCGAGGAGGTGCTGGACCTGGCCCTCGACGAGGTCGGGACCAAGCGGCCCGGCGTGCTTCAGCCGGCGGAATAGGGGACAGCATCATGCCGAAGTTTGCCGCCAACCTCACCATGCTCTTCAACGAGATGCCGTTCCTCGACCGCTTCGCCGCGGCGAAAGCGGCGGGCTTTGCCGGGGTCGAATATCTCTTCCCCTATGATTTCGACAAGGCGCAGCTCCGAGAGCAGCTCGAGGCCCACGGGCTGACGCAGGTGCTGCACAATCTACCGGCCGGCAATTGGGCCGGGGGCGAGCGCGGCATCGCGATCCTGCCGGATCGCACCGCCGAATTCCGCGACGGCGTGTTCCGCGCCATCGATTATGCCAAGGCGCTCGATTGCGACCAGCTCAACTGCCTCGTCGGCATCGCGCCCGCCGATGCCGATCCGCGCGAGCTCAACGAGACCCTGGTCGGCAATCTACGCTTTGCCGCCTCGACGCTGGCGCGGGAGAACATCAGGCTGCTGGTCGAGCCGATCAACACGCTCGACATTCCCGGCTTCCATCTCAACGGCACCGAGCAGGCGGTGCAGCTCATCTCTGAGGTGCGGTCGAACAATTTGTTCATCCAGTACGACGTCTACCACATGCAGATCATGGAGGGCGATCTCGCCCGCACCATGCAGGAATATCTCCCGCAGATCGCCCACATCCAGCTCGCCGACAATCCCGGCCGTCACGAGCCGGGCACCGGCGAGATCAACTACCCCTTCCTGTTCCGCCACCTCGACGCGATCGGCTATCGCGGCTGGATCGGCTGCGAATACAAGCCGCGCACCACGACGCTGGAAGGCCTGTCCTGGCACGCGGCGCAGACATTCGAGACCTGAGGAAAATTAGACATGATCGACATCGGCTTTATCGGACTTGGCACCATGGGACGGCCGATGGCCGGCCATCTTCTGGCCGCGGGCCATCGCGTGCTCCTGCACGACGTTGCGCCGGTGTCGCCCGAGCTGATCGCGGCGGGCGGCATCGCCTGCAAGTCGGGCAGGGAGGTCGCGGAGGAGGCGGATGCCGTCATCATCATGGTGCCGGATACGCCGCATGTTGAGGCTGTGCTGTTCGGCAAGGACGGCGTCGCGAGCGGCATCTCCAAGGGTAAGATCGTCGTCGACATGAGCTCGATCTCGCCGCTGGCGACGAAGGAGTTTGCCAAGAAGATCGAGGCGCTGGGTGCGGACTATCTCGATGCGCCAGTATCGGGCGGGGAGGTCGGGGCGAAAGCTGCGAGCCTCACCATCATGGTCGGCGGGCCGGAGCGGGCCTTTGGCACCATGAAGCCGATCTTCGACAGGATGGGCAAGAACATCACGCATGTCGGCGCCAATGGCGACGGACAGACCACGAAGGTCGCCAATCAGATCATCGTCGCGCTGACGATCGAGGCGGTGAGCGAAGCGCTGCTGTTCGCATCGAAGGCCGGGGCGAACCCCGCGCTGGTGCGCAAGGCGCTGATGGGCGGCTTTGCCTCGTCGCGGATTCTCGAAGTGCATGGCGAGCGCATGGTAAAGCGCAATTTCGATCCCGGCTTCCGCATCGAGCTGCACCAGAAGGATCTCAATCTCGCGCTCGAAGGCGCTCGCTCGCTCGGACTGTCGCTGCCGAGCACAGCGGTGGCGCAGCAATTGTTCTCATCCTGCACCGCGCATGGCGGCAAGGGCTGGGATCATTCGGCGATGGTGCGCGCGCTGGAACTGATGGCGGGGCACGAGATCGCCGCGGCGTAAGCGTTACGCGGGAACACTCTCCAGATTTGACCTGTCTTTCGTCCCGCGGGAACCGGAACAATGGTCCGCTCCCGCGGGTTGGGAGTGCATGACAATCACTGGAGAGATAAGCGCATGAAAACCCGTCTTGCGATTTCGTTGGCTGCCGCGTCGCTGCTGGCGTCGAGTGCGGCCTTTGCTCAGTCGACGACCGAAGAGGGCGCGAGGAACGGCGCGCGTGCGGGCGGCGATATCGGTGGTCCGGTCGGAGCGATGGTCGGCGGCACCGTCGGTGCGGCCGTCGGCGCCGGCCTCGAAATCCCGAATGCGATCCTGGGCGGAATCCCGCGCGATGACTCTGTCGTGATCCACGAGCGCGTCGTGGTCGGCGAGCCGCTGCCCCCGACCGTGGTGCTGCGTCCCGTGCCGAACTACACCGAATATCGCTATGCGGTCGTGAACGACCGCCGCGTCATCGTCGAGCCGCGGACCCGCCGCGTCGTCAAGATCATCGACTGACCGGCATAAGCGTTGAGTGAAAACGGGCCCTGCGGAGCGTCACTCCGCGGGGCCTTCGCTTGTGACGGATACGCTCGGGCGTAGCCGTGTCATGACCCAATCGGCTGCGGCTGCGAGCGCGAAGCCGGCGCAGCCGGTGGCGGCATCGACCAGAAAATCCTCCAGCCGTGCATGGCGTCCCGGCGTCCAGAACTGCATCAGCTCGAGCAGGCCGATCAGGATGACCGAGACGGCCGCCGCTGCCAGGCGTCGCTTCCGATAGGCGAGGCCGAAGGCCAGCCCGACCAGGATGAAGGCGAGCGCATGCTCGCCGTCCTGGCCGAGGTCGGAATGGGGGCGCAGGCCGGGCGGACCGAGGGTTGCAAAGGCAACGGCCGCAGCGAGCAGCCAGGCAAAGGCACGAACCAAAATGGACATCCGCACCGCTTAGCATGGTTTTGCAGGGCCTGCGCGGGCTGCGGATCAGATCGCCGTGTAGTTAATGACGAAACGTTAAAGTGGCTCGCGCACGCCGAGGCCCTGCATGAAACGCTCCCGGATCTGCACGGGATCGCGCCGGGTGGTGCCGACGCCCGGCTTGTCGTCGATGCGGACCGCGATCAGGCTCGGCTCGGGGGCCGACATGGCCTCCTCGACCAGGCGCTCGAAATCCTCCTCGTCCGCGGCCCAGGCGCTGTTGGCGAGCCCCGAGCCGGCGGCGATGGCGACGATATCGGCGACGTCAGCGGCCGGCGTCGGCTGCGCGCCGGTGATCTGGTAGATGCCGTTGTCCATCACGATCATGATCAGGTTCTTCGGCTTCAACGCCGCAATCGTCGAGAGTGCGCCGAGCTGCATCAGCAGCGAGCCGTCGCCTTCGAGCGCGAAGACGCGGCGCTTCGGCTGCGCCAGCGCAACGCCGAGCGCGATCGGGAAGGCGAGCCCCATGCTGCCGAGCATGTAGAAATTCTGCGGGCGGTGGCCGGCGGCCCAGAGGTCGAAATTGGTATTGCCGATGCCGCCGATCACGGCCTCCTCGTGCTTGAGCTTTGCGATCAGGCGCGAGGTGACATCGAAGCGGTTCATCACCTTGGTGTTGCGCGTGTTCATGTTTGAACTCATTTGGCCGGCCTCACTTGTCGAAGACCTTGCCGCCGGTGAGCAGCGGGTTGAGGATCAGGGCCACCGGCGCCTGCGTGGTGATCGCCTGCTTGATCGAGCGGTCGGCGATGAATTCAAGCTCGTCGAGCCGGGTGATGGTGTGATGCTCCAGCGCCAGCGAATCCAGCACCGGGCGCATGGTGCGGCAGACCAGCGACTGGCCGTAGTTGAACTCGCCGAGCGTGCCGCGCTCGGACACGAACATGATCAGCGGGATCTGGTAGGGCACCGCGAGCGAGGCCAGCACGTTGGCGAGCGTGGCAAAGCCCGAGGTCTGCATCAGCACCGCGCCGCGCCGTCCGCCCATCCAGGCGCCCGAGACGATGCCGACGGCTTCCTCCTCGCGGGCGGTGGCGAAGGTGGTGAAGAAGGGATCGGCATGCAGGTTCTTGATCAGCGGCGTCAGCACGCGGTCGGGCACGTAAGGGATCAGGCTGATCTCGTTCCGCTTCAAGGTCTGCAGGACGATGCCGTGCCAGCTCCCGTCGCCGGACCCCTGCGTCGAGGTCTGCTGTTCCGCAATCGCCATTGCGCTCTCCCTTGGCGTATTCCTTGGGCCGCGCATGCTTCTTGGTCTTTGCCATTGCCCTGGCCGTCGCGGCGATCCGCCGAACTTGACGCAGGCCGCGGGATTGTCAACATGTCCGGGCCGGCACCGTGATCTGCGCCAGGCGGCCTGCCGTGGCCGGCACCGCCATGTCATAAGCGGCGACAATGAGAAATTGGGAGGAAGGCATGGACGGGCGCGCGCCGCGCTGACCTTGTGGGCCTCCTCGAGAGAGCCGGAAGGGTCCTGATGTCCGTCAACAACAAGCGCGTCTTCTACGTCAAATATCTGGCCAATCCGATCTATATCGACATCCTCAAGGCGCGACCCGACGTCCGGCTCGACCGCATCGAGAACGAGAGCCCCGAAGACTTCTATGCGCCGATCGTCTCGGCCGCCCATGTCTACCAGATCGGCGCGGCCCGCGACGAGCTCGCCCCGCACTTCCATGTCGATGCCGCCTTCCTGAAACGGACGCCGAATTTGCTGCTCGTCTCCAGCAACGGCGCGGGCTTCGATCCCGTTGACGTCGAAGCCTGTACCGATGCGGGCGTGCTGGTCGTCAACCAGTCCGGCGGCAACGCCCATTCGGTCGCCGAGCATGCGCTGGCGATGATGCTGACGCTATCCAAGCGCATCATCCAGTCCGACCGTCGCCTGCGCCGCGAGCGCGACGTCAATCGCAATGACCTCGTCGGCAACGAGGTCGAGCACAAGACCGTCGGCATCATCGGCCTCGGCAATGTCGGCCGCCGCATCGCCGCGCTGTGCAACGGCCTGCTCGGCATGAAGGTGCTGGCCTATGACCCGTATCTAACCGCCGAAGTGATGGCCGAGCGCGGCGGCGAGAAGGTCGAGCTCGACGAGCTGCTGCGCCGCGCCGACTTCGTCTCGATCTCCTGCCCGCTCAACAAGGGCAGCCGCAACATGATCAGCGTGCGTGAATTCGCGCTGATGCAGCCGCATGCCTATTTCATCACCACCGCGCGCGGCTTCATCCACGACGAGGACGCGCTGCTCCAGGCGCTGCGCGACAAGCGCATTGCGGGGGCCGGTCTCGACGTCTGGTCCAAGGAGCCGCCGCCGCCCGAGCATCCGCTGCTCCAGTTCGACAACGTGCTGGCGAGCCCGCATACCGCGGGCGTGACGACCGAGGCGCGCCAGAACATGGGCCGCATCGCCGCCGAGCAGGTGCTGGACACGCTCGACGGCAAGCGCCCGCCGCGCATCATCAATCCCGAGGTCTGGCCGCGCTACGCCGAGCGCTTCAAGCAGGCGTTCGGCGTGATGCCCGGGTAGGGACGCGCACGAAGGTCGATTGCGCTCCAATCATTGGTTACCGCGATGAGAATACAAAGTCGTGCATCTTATCGATTGCGTGAGGGAACGCGTATTTCTTGTCCTGTAGATGAAAGGCCATGAGCATATTTTCGATTGCCACATCCGGACTTTCTGCAGCGAGTTTGCGCGTGAGCGTGGCCGCGAGCAACATCGCCAATATCAGCACGACCGGCCCGTTACCTGCGTCAGGCGGATCGAGCACATCGGCCGGTGCGGGCAGTTCGGGCATTGGTCCGACCTTTCCCGCGGCTTATGTGCCGCTGCGCGTCGATCAGGTCTCCCAATCGAGCGGCTCGACGCCGGGCGGTTCGGTCGCGACCGTGTCGGCGGTTTCGCCGAGCTATATCGCACAGTCGGATCCGAGCGCTCCCTTCGCAAACGAGGACGGCCTGGTCGCAGCGCCGAATGTCGATCTCGCCGGCGAATTCGTTGAACTGGTGACCGCGAAGTACAGCTTCATTGCCAATGCGAAGGTCATTCAAGCTTATGCCGAGACGACAGAGTCGCTGCTCGATATCACGACGTAATGATTGATGTCGGCCCGTGCGCCTCGTGTCGCGCGCGCCTTCCGCGAGGCTTTGGGCAGGGCGGGGCGGCTGACGGATCGAACCGACGCCTGGACCGGCGGCGGGAACCGTTGCCGGCCTTGATCCCGGTCAAAATCTGCCTCCCCGAAACCGGGTAAATGGGATTAGAGTGCTGCCGAGGCAGCAGGAGGTCCCATGTCCACTTATGTCGTCAGGTTCATGAAGGACGTGCTCGGGGAGTACGGCCGGCAGATCGAGGTCTGCCAGGGCACGCTCGAGATCGACGCCGCCGACGAGGACGAGGCCAGGGAACGGGCGAAGGCGCGGTTTTGCAAGGACCAGGCGTTGTGTGACTGGTCGCTGCATGCCGATCGCATCCACGTCAGACCGGCCGACTTCCCCTCGTAAGGCTTACCGGCCGGGTGCCGTTGCCGGCGGCGGCGCGGTTGCGCCCGCGCCGAGCGAGCGTTGCACCATGACGGTGTCGGACCAGCGGCCGTGCCGGTAGGCGACGCCGCAGAGCAGGCCGGCGCGCGCGAAACCGAACTTTTCGTGCAGCGCCAGCGAGGGCGCGTTGTCGGCGTCGATATAGCCGATCATCTGGCGGAAGCCGGCCGCCGCACAAACATCGACCAGCTCCTGGAGCAATAGCCGTCCGACGCCGCGGCCGAGATGCGCGTGGTGGACGTAGATCGAGTGTTTGGCGGTGTAGCGATAGGCCGGGCGCTTGCGGAACAGCACCGCATAGGCGTAGCCGACCACCTCGCCGCGATAGGTCGCGACCAGATGCGGCAGGCGGGTCTGCTTCAGGTTCTTGCGCCGGTCGCGCAGATCGTCCGGCTCCGGCGCGCCGGTTCCCTCGACATCGCGCGGCACGCCGTTGCGGACATGATGGCGGTAGATCGCTAGCATCGCCTCGACATCGCTCTCGCGCGAGGGGCGGACCTGGACCGGCTCGTCATCCGCGCGGATTGCGGCTGTCTCGTTCATCGGCACCTACTCGGCAACGACGTAAGTATAGAGCCCGATACGGCCCTGGGCATCGATCTCCTTGTAGACGCCCTGGATTTCGACGTCGAAGCCCGGGAACGTGTTGAAGCAGGTCTCGAACATCTTGAGATAATCGACCATGGGCTTGGCGCGTTCCGTCAGCCGCTCGCCGGGCACGATGGTGGCGATGCCGGGCGGATAGACTACGAAGGGCGTGGTGGCGATGCGGCCCGCGATCGCCTCGATCGGCAGATAGTCGACGTCGTTGCGGAACAAATAGCGGGCGGCATCGCGGGGCGACATCGCGATCTCAGGCATGTGCTCGGGCATGAACTGCCGCGCCTGGAGCGCGCTGACATCGGCGGCGCGGAAGAAACGGTGCATGTCGCCGCAGAGATCGCGCAGCCGCACGCCGGCATAGCGCGCCTGCCGCCGCTGGTAGAATTCCGGGATTGCGTCCGCCAGCAACGCATTGTCGTCGTGCAGCCTCTTGAAGGCGACGAGGCCGGAGATCAGCGTGCCGGCCTTGCTCGCCTCGACGCCGGGAGTGAGCAGGAAGAGCAGGGAGTTGAGGTCGTTCTTCTCGGGCACGATGCGGTTCTCGCGCAGATATTGCGCGACGACGGGGGCGGGGATGCCGTGCTCGGCATAGGCGCCGGTGGTGCGATCGAAGCCAGGCGTGAGCAGCGTCAGCTTGTTCGGATCGGTCATGGCAAAGCCTTCCGCGAGATCGGGAAAGCCGTGCCAGTTGGTATCCGGAGAGAGTTGCCACAAGGCGGGATTGGTGGCGAGCTCGTCGGTGGACAGCGTCTCCCAGGCGACATTGTGGGCGGCGCCGGGGCGACTGACGTCGGGGATGGCGACGCGATCCGGGACGAAGGGCTCGAAGAACCAGCGCCGATCGGGGTTCTGCTCCTTCTCCTCGAACTCACGCCGCATTGCGCGGATCTTCTTGCGCAGCTCGATGCCGAGCCGGATCGTGTCGTCCCACAGCACTTCGCCGGAGCGCCCCTTCATCATCTGCGCGCCGACGTCGAGGGATGCGAACAGCGGATAGAACGGTGACGTGGAAGCGTGCTGCATGAAGCTTTCGTTGAAGCGGCGATGCTCGACGCGCCGCTTCTGGCCGCGGATGTGACGGTCCTTGATGTGGATTTGCGAGGCCTGCGAGAAGCTCGCGAGTTGCTTGTGGGTCGACTGCGTCGCGATGATGCCGGGCGCTTCCGGGGGAAGGTTCGCGAGGCCCATGGCGAAGCGGCCGGCATAGAGCGGGTGGAATTTCATGAAGCCGGCCCAGGCCTCGTCGAACAGGATGTATTCGCAGAGATGGCCGATGCGCTTCAGGATCATCTCGGCGCTGTGGATCGAGCCGTCATAGGTGCACTGTTCGACCACGGCGACGCGGAACGGCCGTTCCTTGCGCCAGGCGTCGCGATCCCTAACCAGCGGATGGTTGCGGATCGCCTCGCGCAGCGCCTTCTCGTCGAGCACGTCCCAGCGCATCGGGCCGATCAGGCCCCAGGCGTTGCGAATGGTCGGGACGTAGACCGGGATGCCGCCATTGATCATCAGCGCGCCGTGATGAGCGGCCTTGTGGTTGTTGCGGTCGAACAGCACGAGATCGCCGTCGGTGACGAGCGCGCCGAGCGCGACCTTGTTCGAGGTCGAGGTGCCGTTGAGCACGAAATAGGTCTTCTCCGCGCCGAAGATCGCCGCTGCCTCCTTCTGCGCCTTCAGCGCCGGGCCCTCATGGGTAAGGAGGTCGCCGAGGTCGAGCACGGAATTGTCGAGGTCGTCGCGGAACACGGATTCGCCGAGATGCTCGACGAACACCCGGCCGATCGGGCTGCGATTGTAGAACACGCCGCCATTGTGGCCCGGACAGGTCCAGAGCTGGTTGCCTTCCTCGGCATAGTCGACCAGCGCGCCGAAGAACGGCGTCTTCAGCGTCTCGGCATATTGCTTGAGCCGGCTGATCAGGTTCTTGGCGATGAAGGTCGGCGTCTCCTCGGAGAGGAAGACATAGCCGTCGATGAAGTCGAGCACCTCGACCGGCAGATCCTCGAACCGCTTGCGCCGGATCAGCAGGATGATCGGGAAGTCGAGGCCGCGGCGCCGCATCAAATTGATCAGCGCCGAGGTCTTGCCCTCCAGGCCCTTCTTGCCCCAGTCCACCACCATGCAGCCGATCGCGGCGTCGGTCTGCACCGCGATCTCCGCGTCCTCCAGCTTGCGGGCCCGGACGACCTCGAAGCCGGAGCGCTGGATTTCCTCGATGATCTGGTTGAAGCGGACGCCTTCGAGGTCGTCGGCGTCGAACACGGGTGCGGCGAACAGGAAGTTGAAGCGCTTGAAATAGTCCATTGTCTGTCCCGAATGTACTGGAGACACAGCTCTCGGCACATTCGATGACAGTTGGATGACAGGAGCTGCGGCTGGCGTTTCGCCTCTCCCCGCTTGCGGGGAGAGGCGGATTGCGCAGCAATTCGGGTGAGGAGGAGCTTCCGCGAGTCCGACTATCACCGCCTTTGTGGGTGCAGCCCCTCACCCCAAGCCCTCTCCCGTAAGAACGGGGAGAGGGAGAAGTCCGCTACCGCTTGGCCTCGCTGAACACCACCGTCGGCACGGCGCGGTTGACGACTTCACGCAGCGCAAAGCTCGATTGCACCCGCGCGACGCGCGGCAGGCGTGACAGCTCGGTGCGGTGGATGCGCTCGAAATCCTGGATGTCGCGCGCGAGCACGATCAGGATGTAGTCGTCGGTGCCCGACATCAGGAAGCAACGCACGACGGAGGGGCATTTCACCACCTCCGCCTCGAACGCTTTCAGCGCCTCGTCGCTCTGGCTCTCCAGCGCAATGCGCACCAGCACCGTCGTGGTGAGGCCGAACTGCGCCAGGTCGAGCGCGGCCTGATAGGCCTGGATGTAGCCGTCGTCCTCCAGCGCCTTCTGCCGCCGCGCCAGCGCCGTGCTGGATAGTCCGACCTTGTTGGCAAGCTCGGTGTGGCTGGCCCGCGCGTTGGTCGTGAGTTCCGCGAGGATGGCGAGGTCTTTCCGGTCGAGGGCCAATGTTTCGTTTCCAGCGTGAAAGGGCACTTCGGCGCCGGAAACCGGCGCGGAGATCGCGAAACTAGCTGATATTTGCACGAAACCAAACTGGACCCGTCGCTACCATGGCGAGGTGAATCAAGACGTTGGAAGGAGCCCAGGATGCGTGTCGGTGTGCCCAAGGAGATCAAGGTGCAGGAATATCGCGTCGGGCTCACCCCGGGCGCGGTCCGTGAATATGTCGCGGCCGGGCATCAGGTGACGGTCGAGACCGGCGCCGGCAGCGGCATCGGTGCCTCCGACGAGGTCTATCGGCGGGCAGGGGCGGAGATCGCCGGAAGCGCCCGCGACGTCTTCGCCAGCTCCGACATGATCGTGAAGGTGAAGGAGCCGCAGAAGAGCGAATGGACCCAGCTTCGCGAAAGCCAGATCCTGTTTACTTACCTCCATCTTGCACCGGACCCCGAACAGGCCAAGGGCTTGCTCGCCTCCGGCTGTACGGCGATCGCCTATGAAACCGTCACCGACGCGGCCGGTCGCCTCCCCCTGCTTGCGCCGATGAGCGAAGTCGCCGGCCGCCTCGCCATCGAGGCCGCTGGCGCCGCGCTCAAGCGGTCGGCCGGCGGTCGCGGGCTTTTGCTGGGCGGCGTGCCCGGCGTGCAGCCGGCGCGGGTCGTCGTGCTCGGCGGCGGCGTGGTGGGAACACAGGCCGCGCGCATGGCCGCGGGCCTTGGCGCGGAGGTCACGGTGATCGATCGCTCGATTCCCCGGCTGCGCGAGCTGGATGATGTCTTTCTCGGACGGGTGCGCACCCGGTTTTCAACCATCGAGGCGGTCGAGGAGGAGGTCTTTGCCGCCGACGTCGTGATCGGTGCGGTGCTGGTGCCGGGCGCGAGCGCGCCGAAACTCGTCACGCGCGCGATGCTGAAATCGATGCGGCCGGGCGCGGTGCTGGTCGACGTCGCCATCGACCAGGGCGGTTGCTTCGAGACCTCTCATGCGACCACGCACACGGACCCGACCTACGAGGTCGACGGCGTCGTGCATTATTGCGTCGCCAACATGCCGGGTGCGGTGCCTGTCACGTCGAGCCAGGCGCTGAACAATGCGACGCTGCCGTTCGGCCTGATGCTCGCGAACAAGGGTTTTGCGGCGGTGCTGGAGAACCCGCATTTGCGCAACGGCCTGAATGTCCACCGTGGCCGCATCACCAACAAGGCGGTCGCGGAAAGCCTCGGGCTGGAGTTCGCTCCGGTGGAGACCGGGCTCGCGGCGTAGACGGGCCGCCAGTTCCGTCATTGCGAGCGTAGCGAAGCAATCCAGAGTATCTCCACGCAAAGATTCTGGATTGCTTCGCTGCGCTCGCAATGACGACGTGGAGAGAGGGTGCGCCGGCGTTGTGGGCGCCATCAACTCTACGCCTTCGTCAGCCTGTACTGCCCAAGATCCGGATCATGCGTCATGCGCCAGTAATCCACGAAGCGCCAGGGCATCGCGGAAAACACGCGGCCGCTTGAGTTGCGATAGTAAGTCGTCATGCCCGGATGGGTCCAGATCATGCCCTCGTGCTCGGCGTCGACCTTGCGGACGTAATCGTCGAGCACGTCCGGACGGACGTCGATCGCTGCGACATCGCGCTCGATCATGTCGGCCAGGCACGCCGAGATGTAGCGGCTCTGGCACTCCGACTGGAAGATGACGCTGCCGCCATGCGCGGGACCTGAGTTCGGGCCGAGCATGCAGAAGAAGTTGGGGAAATCAGGCACGGTAAGGCCGAGGAACGCGGTCGGATTGTCGTTGCCCCAGGCCTCGCGCAAATTCTTGCCGTTGCGGCCGCTGATGTTCAGGCGCGCCGCCATCTCCGTGACCTTGAAGCCGGTCGCGACCGCGATGATATCCGCGGGGCGGCGCTTGCCGTCCGCGGTGACGATGCCGCCCTGGTCGAAACGGTCGATCGCGTCGGTGACGAGCTCCACGTTCGGTCGCGTCAACGTCTTGAACCAGTTGTTGTCGAGCAGGATGCGCTTGCCGTAAGGCGGATAGGTCGGCACGCATTTTTCGATCAGGTCGGGGCGGTCCTTCAGCTCGGTGAGGATGAAGTCGGTCAGCTCCTGCCGGTGGCGGTCGTTGCCCTTGTTGACGGCGCGCTCCGGATGCGGCCAGGCCGGGTCCTTGCGCAGGAACGGCAGCAGGCCGTCGCCATAGCGCCAGAACATGTTGAAGCGATACCACTGCACATAGAACGGCAGATGCGCCAGCAGCCAGCGCGCACCCTCGCTGATCGGGTCGGAATAGCCCTTCACCGGCCGCGCCCATTGCGCGCTGCGCTGATAGACGGTGACCGAGGCAACACGGCCGGCAATCGCCGGCACCAGCTGCATCGCGGTCGCGCCGGTGCCGATCACGGCGACGTGCTTGCCGTCCAGATCGATATCGCCGGACCATAACGCCGAATGCAGGATCGTGCCCTTGAAGCTTTCTTCGCCTTTGAAGCGCGCGCGGGAGGGATCGTTGAGCTGGCCGATCGCGCTGACCAGCGCGGTGGATTCGAAGGTCTCTTCTCCGTCCTTGGTCCTGAGCGTGGAAATCCAGCGCCTCTTGCCTTCGTCCCAGCGCGACGAGGTCAGCTCGGTGTTGACGCGCAAATGCTCGCGGATGCCGTATTCATCGGCGACCTTCAGGAGATAGCCGAGCAGCTCCTCGCGCTGGCAGAAGTACCGCGTCCATGCGTTGCGCGAGCCGAACGAATACGAATAGGAATGGTTCGGTGTATCGACGCCGCAGCCGGGATAGCGGTTGATCCACCAGGTGCCGCCGAGCTCGTCGTTCTTCTCGACGATGGTGTAGGGGATGCCGAGATGACCGAGCGCCACGCCGAGCGCGATGGCGCAGACGCCGGCGCCGACGATCAGAACGTGCTGCTCCGCGAGCTTGTCGTCGGAAGGACGCGTCGTCCATCGTGTCTCGCGCGGCACAAAGCCCATCTCCTCGCGCATCAGGGGCGCATATTCCGGCGCGACGTTCTCGCCGAGGCAGGCGCGCATCATCTTCAAGAGCAGCTCTTCGCCGGGGTCGGTAATGACCGGCTGCGGCGAGCCATTGGCGAAGAGGTTGACCACCGCGGCGCGGATTTCGTCCTGGATCTCCTTCGGCACGCCGGCTTCGGGATCGGGAATGAGGCGGATGTCGCGCTTGGGCAAGTACGGCGGCTCGAGCCAGCGCGCCTCGCCGGTCATGTGCACCAGCACCATCAGGAGGCAGCGGATGTCGCCTTCGGCGATCGCCGAGGCGACGTCGAGCGGGTGGTGGGGAGATGCGATGTTCATGGCGTTTCCTGATCTCCCGGTGAACTGAACAGGCCGCGCGTCATCAGCTTGCGATAGGCGGAGATGACGTGGTCGGGCACGGCGGTGACGCCGCCTTCCGAATAGGAGTAGCGGCGGCTGAGATAACCGCGCGCGCCCATCAGCATGTGGACGATCGCCTCGAATTCCTCGTCGCTGTAATCCTCGATCGCACCCGCAAGGCGGGCGCGGCGCAGGATGCGGACATAGGCGACCGAGATGTTGTCGAGATGTTTTTGGTAGCCGATCGGGGCAAAAAATTCGGCCTCGTTGAGGATGCGCAGGAATTCCGGCACCTCGCGGATGAAGTCGAAGAAGGCGGAGAAGCGCTCGATCTCCTGCCGCGCCGCATCCGCCGTGCCGGTGCGGGCGCGGATGAACCCGACCATGTCGAGGCCGATCTTGGGCAGCAGCTGGTCGAGCAGCTCCTGGCGGTTCTCGAAATGGTTGTAGAAGGTGCCTTGCGCGACGCCGGCCTGCTCGGTGATGCGGGCGACGGAGGCTTCGGCATAACCATGCTTGCCGACGACCTTGGTCGCGGCGTCAAAGATCTTCTGCTTGGTCCAGGCGTTGCGCTCGACGCGGTTGAGCTTTGTGACCTTGGCATTCGCTTGCGTCATTCAGACGTCTCCAGCTCGGCGCGCAGCACGCGCTTGAGGATCTTTCCGCTCGGGTTGCGCGGCAGGCTGTCGCGGACGACGAGCTGCTTCGGCACCTTGAAACTCGCCAGCCGCGCGCGGCAATGTTCGGTAAGGGCAGGGAGCTCGAGGCTCGCACCTTCCGCCAGCACGACGATGGCGACGGGCCGCTCGCCCCAGCGCGCATCGCGCAGGCCGATCACCGCGACCTCGCGCACCTCTGATAGCTCGTAGATGACGCGTTCGACCTCGGAGGAGGCGATGTTCTCGCCGCCGGAGATGATCATGTCCTTCTTGCGATCGGTCAGATACAGAAAGCCCTCGTCGTCGAGATAGCCGACGTCGCCGCTGCGGAACCAGTCGCCGAAGAAAGCCGCAGCCGTCTTCTCCGAGTCCTTCCAGTAGCCGCGGGTGATCTTCGGCCCGCACAGGCAGATCTCGCCGTTGACGTTCGGCGGCAGCGTCCTGCCCTCCTCGTCGCGGATCTCGATCTCGACATGGGCGATGGCGCGCCCGGTCGAGCCGATCTTCTCGATCTCGCGGCCGGCCTCCATGAAGGTGTCGCCGCCGACGGTCTCGGTGAGGCCATAGGCGTCGATGTAGCGCGCATTGCGGAAATATTCCGAGAAGGCGCGGATGCGCAGCTCCGGCGTCTTCTCGCCGCCGCCGATCGCCCATGTCAGGCTGGAGACGTCGTAGCGATCGCGGGTGGGGCAGGTGAGCATCGCCGTGGTCATGACCGGCGCGAACCAGGCGGCGTTGAGCCTGTCTTCGGCGATGGCCGCAAGTGCGGTCTCCGGTTCGAAATTGCGTTCGATGCGGATGAAGCCGCCATGCCAGAGCACGGCAATGCCGGGCAGGTCGAGTGCTCCGACGTGATAGAGCGGACCGACGACGAGGAGGCGCGTCTCGGCGCTGAGACCCAGCGCGATGGTCTGGTCGGCGGACTTCCAGTAGAAATTATCGTAAGACAGCATCACGCCCTTGGGGCGGTCGGTCGTGCCCGAGGTGTACATGAGCCGCATCAGGTCGGACGGCGCCCGGACGTGCATTGGCGCAGCCGCAGCGCCGCCCGCGAGACGCGTAACGCTCTGCTGGGCGGCTTCGTCCAGCACGACGATCTTCGCGCCCGCCGCGTTCGCGGCCAATTCCTCATCGACCATCAGAAGGCGCGCGCCGGCATTGCCGGCGATGTAGCCGACCTCGTCACGGGAGAGGCGGAAGTTGATCGGCAGAAAAACCGCGCCGAGATGGCTGGTGGCGAACACCAGCTCCAGGAACGCCGCGCTGTTCTTCATCAGCACGGCCACGACATCGCCGGCGCCAATGCCCTGCGCGGCCAGCCAGCCGGCCGCTTTCCGGATGCGCGCGTCGAAGACGGCGTAGGAGATCTCCTCGCCGCGGTATTTCAGCGCGGGCCGCTCCGGCGTGCGCCGGGCATGAAAGGCGATAAAGCTCGACAGGTTGATCATTGTGCGGGTTTTGGGCCGGTTGCGGCCTCATGTCCTCCCTTGATGAATTCTGACTCGTAATTCATCTTTGGCTTGACGTCACCCCCCTACCTCTGAAATCCTTGGGAACACGGAGACGAGACGATCTCCGACAGGGATTTGGAAACGCCGACCCGACAGAGGGAGGGAAAAATGACGAGAACCCGCACGCCGGGCATCAGCCGCCGTTCAACGCTGGCGCTGATGGGCGCCGGTGCGATGAGTGTTGCAGCGCCCTGGGTGGCGCGCGCCCAGGCCAAGACCATCAAGGTCGGCATGCCGACGATTCTGTCGGGCCGCGTGGCGCAGCTCGGCACGTCCTCGCGCAACGCGGTGATGCTCGAGGTCGACAAGGTCAATGCCGCCGGCGGCCTTGCCGGGCGTCCCATCGAGATGGTGATCCGCGATTCCAAGGGCCAGCCGCAGGAAGCCGCGCGCGTCGCGCGCGAGCTCGTCAACACCGATGGCTGCGAATGGCTGATCGACGGCGAGGCCTCGTCCGGATCGTTCGCGGTGCACGAGGTGGCGCGCGATCTCGGCGTGCTCTGCGTCCACACCTGCTCGGAGGCATCCTCGCTCACCGCCGATCCGAAGCAGCACATCCCGAACGCGTTCCGCTGCGTGCGCCAGGGCATCCACGATTCCATCGTCGGCGGCAGTTATGCAGCGGCGATCTCCAAAGCCAAGGGCCTGAAGAAGTGGGCGACCTGTTCGCCGGACTATGCCTATGGCCGCGACACCACCGGCGAGTTCACGCTGTACCTGAAGCGCTTCGCGCCGGACGTCGAGGTCATCAGCGAGTCCTGGCCAAAGCTGTTCCAGCCCGACTACACCGAAGTGGTGACCAAGATCCTCCAGGCCAAGCCGCAGGCGCTGTACTCCTGCCTGTGGGGCGGCGATCTCACCTCCTACATCGACCAGGCCAACATCTACGCGATGTTCAGCCAGATGGAGGTGTTCGCGGTCAACATGGCCGACTACACCGCGCTCACGGTGGTGAAGAACCTGCCCAAGGGCATCCACTCCGGCAACCGCTACATCAAGACCTTCCCGACCACGCCGGAGAATGCCGCCTGGGGCGATGCCTACAAGTCCAAGTACAACGAGTACCCGACCAACTGGTCGTGGCAGAACGCGACCGCGGTGATGTTCCTGGCCGAAGCCGCCAAGAAGGCGAACGCCACCGACGGCAAGAAGATCGCCGAGGTGCTGGCCGGCCTCACCATCAAGTGCCCGTTCGGCGCCGACGGCACCGTGACCATGCGCGGCGATGATCACACCCTCGTCGGCTACGCCATCGGCTGGGGCACCACGATCCCGCAGGAGCCTTATGTGCCCGAGGTCAAGGCCGGCGACTGGAAGACGATCTTCGAGCTCGAGGCCGAGTGGAAGAAGAGCAAAGGCTACACCTGACCGCGCGCGAGGCGGAGGCGACCAACCGTCTCCGCCTGTTTCGTTTGATTCTCCGCGCCAGGTCCGGCGCGCTGCAATGAAAGTGCTCCCGTGGATCTCGACGCGCTCGCCGGCTGCCTCTCCAGCTCCGCCTGCCTGGTGACGCAAACCACCAGCGGCCTCATCATCGGCATGCTGCTGTTTCTGGTCGCGGTCGGGCTGACGCTGATCTTCGGTGTGCTCAAGGTCGTCAATTTCAGCCACGGCGCCTTCTATATGTTCGGCGCCTATTTTGCGATGACGGCCTATCATCTCACCGACAGCTTTGCGCTGGCGATGCTGGCGGGTGCGGGCGGCACCGCCATCCTCGGCCTGATCTTCGAGCGCGTCTTCATGAGCCGCGTCTATGGCGCCGACGTCTTGATGCAGCTCCTCGTCTGCTACGCCTTCGTGCTGATCTTCGATGATGTCGTGCGCATCATCTGGGGCCCCGAGTTCAAGTCGATGGGCATGCCTGCGGCGTTCCAGGTGATGCCGCTGTTCATCGCCGGCGGCGTGGTGCCGCCTTATTACCTGCTGCTGATCGGCGTCGCGCTCGTCGCGGCCATCGTGCTCGGCATTGGGCTGTCGCGCAGCCGCATTGGCAAGGTGATCCGCGCCGCCGCGCACAATCCCGGCATGGTGTCGGCGCTCGGCATCAACACCGGCCTGATCTATGGCGGCGTGTTCGCGCTCGGCGGCATGCTGGCGGGGCTGGCTGGTGCACTTGCCGCGCCGGTGCGCTCGCTCACCCCCGGCATGGGATTCTCGGTGCTGATCGAATCCTTCATCGTCACCGTGATCGGCGGCATGGGCTCGATCCTGGGCGCACTGATCGGCGCGCTGCTGATCGGCCTGATCCGCTCGTTCGGCTCGCTCGGCTTTCCCCTGTTCACGGAAGGTCTGATGTACCTGTTCATGGTGATCGTGCTGGTCTCCAAGCCCACCGGCCTGTTCGGCAAGGAGGCGGCATGACCGAGCTGGAGGCCGGACGCGCGCAGACGCTGGCGCCGGTGCGCAGCGGCGCGGCACTTCATCGCTACCGCGACGTCCTGATCGCGCTGGTCGCCTTCGCCGTGCTGGCGAGCCTGCCGCTTTTCACCGGCAGCAAGGCGCTGCTCGACTTCGTCATCCGCTGCTCGGCTTACGGCCTGTTCGCGACCTCGCTCAACCTCCTGGTCGGCTACACCGGGCTGACCTCGTTCGGCCACGGCATGTTCTTCGGCCTTGGCGCCTACAGTTTCGGCCTGATCATGCAGAAGCTTGGCCTGCCCATTCCGGTCGCCTTCGTCGCGACGCTGGTGATCACGGCGCTCATCGCCGCCGTGATCGGCGCGATCTGCGTGCGGCTGAAGGAGATCTACTTTGCCTTCGTCACGCTGGCGTTCCAGATGCTGATCCACTCGACCATCCTGTCCTGGGCGTCCTTCACCGGCGGTGACCAGGGCCTGCGCGGCGGCATCCCGCGTCCCGCGTTCCTTGGCATCGATCTGTCGAACCACGTCCATCTCTATGTCACGAGCTGCGCGCTCCTTGTCCTTGGCCTGCTCGCGATGCGCCAGATCGCGCAATCGCCGTTCGGCTACACGCTGCGCATGATCCGCGACAACGCCGCGCGCGCAAGCTTCCTCGGCATCGACGTCTGGCGCGCAAAGCTCACCGTGTTCGTGCTGGCGGCGCTGTTCGCGGCGATGGGCGGCATGGTGATGGCGCTGTTCGTCTCCGGCGCCTATCCGGAATTCGCCTATTGGACCATCTCGGGCGAAGCCATCTTCATCAACATGCTCGGCGGCGTCTCGACCTTCCTGGGGCCGATGGTCGGCACCGTGCTGCTGCTGCTGCTCAATGACACCGTGACGCGGTACACCGAGTACCACGGCATCGTGCTCGGCGTGGTCATCCTGTTCTTCGCACTGGGCCTGCGCAAAGGCCTGCTCGATTTCGTCGCCGAATGGTTCGCACACCGGCGCGACGCCGGCGAGGGACGCTAGCGATGTCAGGTGTATCCATCGGGCAGTCATTCCGGGGCGCACGAAGTGCGAACCCGGAACTTCGAGATTCCGGGTCTGGTCCTGACGGACCATCCCGGAATGACAATGCCAGACAACGGCGCGAGACAGGCGAGGGGCGCTAGCGATGCTCGAGATCCGCAACCTCGCAAAGTCCTTTGGCGGCGTGAAGGCGACCAACGACGTGACGCTCGACTTCCCCGATGGCTCGCTCACCGCCGTGATCGGCCCGAACGGCGCCGGCAAGAGCACCTTCTTCAACCTGATCACCGGCGCCTTGAGGCCGGATTCCGGCGAGGTCCTGCTCGACGGCGTCGATCTCGCCGGGCGTTCGCCGCCGGAGATCGTGCGCCACGGCATCGGCCGCGCTTTCCAGGTCGCCAGCATCTTCAAATCGCTGACGGTGCAGGAAACCATGCTCGCCGCGGTCAGCGCCGATCAGCGCACTTCCGCAGTGCTGCACAAGCGCTTTCCCTTGCCCGAGACGCGCGATCGCGCCGAGCATGTGATGGAGCTGTTAGGCCTGTCCGGCAAGCGCAACCGCACCGCGGCGACGCTGTCGCATGGCGATCAGAAGCTGCTCGACATCGCGCTGGCGCTCGTGCTCGAACCAAAGGTGCTGCTGCTGGACGAGCCGACCGCCGGCATGGGCCCGGAGGAGCGCTGGCGCATGATCGACAAGGTGCGCGAGCTCTGGGAGACGCAAAAGATCACCGTCGTCTTCATCGAGCACGACATGGACATCGTGTTCAAGATCGCGCCGAAGATCGTCGTGCTTTGCTATGGCCGCATCCTCGCCACCGGCACGCCCGACGAGATCCGCAACAACAGCGCGGTGATCGAGGCCTATCTCGGCACCGAACATGCGGGAGCGGCCGCATGAGCGCAGCCATCATCGAGGTCGCCGATCTCGACGTCTATTACGGTACCAGCCAGATCCTGTTCGGCGTCGGCCTTTCCGTGCGGCAGGGCGAGACCATGGCGCTGCTCGGCCGCAATGGCGCCGGCAAGTCGACGACCATGAAGGCGATCATGGGTCTGGCGCCGCCGCGGCGGGGCAGGGTCAGCCTGCGCGGCGCGGTGATATCAGGCCGGAAGCCGCACCATATCGCCCGCGCCGGGCTCGGCTTCGTGCCGGAGGACCGCCAGATCTTCCCGGAGCACACGGTCGAGGACAATCTCGTCATCGGTCGCAAGAAGGGGCCGGAAGGCCAGGACGAGTGGCCGATCAAGCGCATCTATGAAGTCTTCCCGCTGCTGGAGCCGCTGCGCCATCGCATCGCCGGACGCCTGTCGGGCGGTGAGCAGCAGATGCTGGCGATCGCGCGCACGCTGATGGGCAATCCGGCGCTGCTGCTGCTCGATGAGCCCAGCGAAGGGCTCGCGCCGATCATCGTGCAGCGGATCGGCGAGCTTTTGCGCCAGCTCCGCCAGCTCGGCTCGACCGTGCTGATCGCCGAGCAGAACATGCATTTCTGCCTTGGCCTGGCGAGCCATGCCACGGTGATCGACAAGGGCCAGATCGTCTATGCCGCCGGAATCGACGAGCTGAAGGCCAACGAGGCGATCCGGCGGCGTTATCTGGCCCTGTAGCCTGGGCGCCGGTGTCCAAATAGGCCGGAAGAAGAAAACTATTGTCCCGGGGGTGTCCGACGGAAGGAGTTTCCCCGTCGAGGCGCAAAAACGCCAATCGCTTCCATTGCCGTTTGGGGCCGAAACGACGACATTCCGTTCAGAATTTGATGGATTGGCGCAAGCTATGGAACGCACTCGATTTGAACCCTTCGGCGAGCAGCTGGTGTCCGCGACGGACACCCAGCCCAAGTCGCGCGCCTCGAAGCTCCTGTTGCGGGCCGGTACCACGCTGTTCTGGTCGCTGGTCGCGGGCATCGTGCTCGCGCGCGCGGCCTTCTTTGAGCCGGGCATCTATGACGGCTTCAGCCGCGTCGCCTCGCTGGCCAAAAACCTGATCTTCTGAGCCGGTTTATTCCGGGTCGAGGACAGAACTTCCCTCGGCCCTGATATGTCGAAAACTTATTTCCCAATTGGATCGTGCTGCGTATAAATCTTTCTCCTCTGGGAGAGATTTGTGTCGCAGAATCAAGCATCCAGCCCGGCCGATGCCAAGCCGGCCACCGCCATAAGCCGCATTGCGGCGCTGATTCCGGGCATCCTCCTCTGCATTGCCGTCGCCGGCGTCTCCGCCCTGCTGGAGCGGGCGGAACTGGGCGTGTTCGAGCATCCCTATGTCGAGGCGCTGGTGATGGCGATCCTGCTCGGCATGGCCTTGCGCAGCTTCTGGAAGCCCGCGCCGCGCTGGCAGGCCGGCATCGCCTTCAGCGCAAAACAGCTGCTTGAAGTCGCAGTCATGCTGCTGGGAGCCTCGATCAGCTTCGCGGCCATCGCCGCCTCGGGCATCGCGCTGCTGGCATCGATCGCCGCGGTCGTCGTGATCGCGCTCTGCGTCTCCTTCGGCCTCAGCCGGCTGCTCGGCCTGTCGACCCGGCTGTCGATCCTGATCGCCTGCGGCAACTCTAT
This sequence comes from Bradyrhizobium diazoefficiens USDA 110, assembly GCF_000011365.1. Taxonomy (GTDB): domain Bacteria; phylum Pseudomonadota; class Alphaproteobacteria; order Rhizobiales; family Xanthobacteraceae; genus Bradyrhizobium; species Bradyrhizobium diazoefficiens. The sequence goes on from NC_004463.1 coordinate 3,526,757, forward strand.
CTGCGGCAATTCGGCGATCGCGGCCGTGGCGCCGATCATCGGCGCCAACAACGACGAGATCGCGTCCTCGATCTCCTTCACGGCGATCCTCGGCGTCATGATGGTGCTCGGCCTGCCGCTGCTGATCCCGCTGCTGCAACTCTCCGCCACGCAATACGGGATTCTCGCGGGCCTCACCGTCTATGCGGTGCCGCAGGTGCTCGCGGCGACGGTGCCGGCCGGCCTCGTCTCGACGCAGATCGGCACGCTGGTGAAATTGATGCGTGTGCTGATGCTCGGACCGGTCGTCGTCGGCCTGTCCCTCGTCGCCTCGCGTTGGCAGAGCGACGCCAAGAAGACCAATGTCGGCTTCTTCCGCCTGGTCCCGTGGTTCATCCTCGGCTTCCTCGCGCTGGCGACGCTGCGCTCGCTGGAGATCGTCCCTAGCACGGTGGTCGGACCGGTGACCAAGATCACCAGCTTTTTGACGGTGGTGTCGATGGCGGCGCTGGGCCTCGGCGTCGACGTCCGCGTGCTCGCCAATGTCGGCGGACGGGTGACGGCTGCGGTGACGCTGTCGCTGATGCTGCTGCTCGGCATCAGCATCGCGCTGGTGCATTGGTTTAAGTGATTAGAACGAACTGCCGTAGGGTGGGCAAAGGCGCGAAGGCGCCGTGCCCACCACGTATCCACATTCATGATGAAGATGGTGGGCACGCTTCGCTTTGCCCACCCTACGAGGCCCGCAAACGGGGCGAGGTTAAGTCAAATCACATCTGCCAGCGAATGCCCGTGCAGCTCGATGTTCAGCCCCTGCATGCCCATGTCGGTGATCTCGCCGCCCATCGCCTTCAGGCTTTCCTCGCGGATCAGCGACATCAGCCCGCGGCGCAGGCCCAAAAACTCCGACGACATCATCATCGCTTGCTGCCGCGGCCGCTCCAGCGGGATCGGAATCTCCGCCTTGATCGAGCCGGGGCGGGCGGTCATGCAGTAGACGCGGTCGGACAGGAAGATCGCCTCGTCGATGTCGTGGGTGACGAACAGCACCGAGATCTTCAGCCGCTGCCACATATTGGTGAGGATCTGCTGCATGATGACGCGGGTCTGCGCGTCGAGCGCGCCGAACGGCTCGTCCAGCAGCAGCACCTTCGGTCCCGTCGCGAGCGCACGGACGATGCCGACGCGCTGCTTCATGCCGCCGGAGAGTTTTTCCGGATAATGCTTCTCGAAGGCCTCTAGCCCGGCAAGTCCCAGCAGCGTGCGCGCGGCGCGCTCGCGCTGCGAGCGCGCCATGCCGCGCATCTTCAGGCCGAACTCGACATTCTCCCGCACCGTCTTCCAGGGAAACAGCGAATATTGCTGGAACACCATGCCGCGCTCGGCGCTGGGGCCGTTGACGCGCTCGCCGTCGACGGTGACGATGCCTGTGGTGGGCTTGAGGAATCCCGCGACCGCGTTGAGCAGCGTGGACTTTCCGCAGCCGGAGGGACCGACGATCGAGACGAACTCGCCGGGCTTCACATGGATCTGCGTATCGGTGACGGCCTGAACCGGTCCCTCGATACTGTCATAGCTGAGCGAGAAGTTCCGGACTTCGATATGGCCCTTCGACGGGTTCGCGAACATCTCGCTCATGTCGACCTCCACGGCATCACCAATTGTCCCGCGCCCCTGATGAGCAGGCTCGATCCGAGGCCGAGCACGCCGATCGCGATCATGCCGAGCGCGATGTCGGCATACTGGACCAGCGAATAGGCCTCCCAGGTGAAGTAGCCGATGCCGTACTGACCCGAGATCATCTCGGCGGCGATCAGCGACACCCAGGCGACGCCCATGCCGACTGTGAGGCCGGTGAAGATGTGCGGCAGCGAGGCCGGGAAATACACCTCGCGGAAGATCGAGCGTTCGCGCGCGCCGAGACACTGCGCGGCGCGCACCAGAACGGGATCGACCAGCGACATGCCGTGCAGCGTGTTGACCAGGATCGGGAAGAACGAGCCGAGGAAGGTGATGAAGACGATGCTCTGCTCGTTGGTCGGCCACAGCATGATCGCCATCGGCACCCAGGCGATCGCCGGAATCGGCCGCAGCACCTCGGCGACCGGGAAGATGATCTCATGCACCAGCTTGAAACGGCCCATGATCAGGCCGAGCGGCACGCCGACGATGGCCGCGAGCGAGAAGCCGATGAAGATGCGCCGGCAGCTCAACACGATGTGCATCAGGAACTTGGGATCGTGGATCGCCTTGGTGAAGCTGGCATAGACCGCGAGCGGCGAGGGCACGTTGGTGAAGCGCACGAAGAACACGACGCGGTAGGTCGTGAGCAGGTGCCAGACCAGCAGGAACGCGATCAGCGAGGCGATGCCAATCGCGGTCGCGCGCAGCCGGCCCTGGTTGAGACGATACCAGCGCAGCGCGAGCGTGCCGAAGGAGGGCGGTGTCTTGGGCGGAGCGGTGGGCGCCGGGCCCGCCTCCGCGACTGCTGTTGCCGGCATGCTGTCCTCGGGATGTCTGAGGAGGGCGGGACTGCTCACGTCTTGCCTCCGCCGACCGCCGCCTTCACCGCATCGTCGAAGCCGAGCACCTTGCCGCCGATCTTGGCCGCATGGGCTTCGGCATCCTTCTTCAGCAGGAACGGCGCGACGTCGCCATTGCCGACCGCGAAGAAGGCCTGGTCGGCGAACAGCTTGATGCCGCGGGTGGTGTCGAAGACGTAGGCCACGTTGATCTTCTTGCCCTTGGCCTTGAAGTCGGCATAGGCGCCTAACGTGCAGGCCGCGGACGCGAACGGTAGGATGCCGGCTTCATCCACCCAGACCTCGCCGGCCTTGCGCGGATCGGTGATCGGCTTCTTGCAGAAGCTGTCTTCGCCCGTGATTTCGTAGTTCTTGGTGCTCGCAAGCTGCGCGTCATAGTCGAGCTTCATCTCGGCATAGGCCTTGCGGATGTAGCTGTCGTCGACCCATTTCTTCGGATCGAACTCCTTCATGCGGCCGAGGTTCTGCAGCACCTTGACATCGGTCGTGGCGGCATCGATCAGCGCCGGCTTGATCGTCGGGTCTGTGGTCATGTTGCCGCTGGGGCCGAGGAAGATATAGACGACCTCCTTGTTGATCCCGGTCCACTCCTGGATCTTTTCGGCGGCAAGCTTGGGATCGTCGCGTAGCCACTGGTTGGCGGCGATCAGCGCCTTGAAGTAGGCGACGACGACCTCGGGATATTTTTCCGCGAAGTCGGTGCGGACCACGATGCCGTGGAAAGTCGGCAGATTGGTCTCGACGCCGTCGAAGATCTTTCGCGCGAAGCCGCGGAACGGCAGCAGCTCGGCGAAGGGGACGAAGTCGGCATGCGCGTCGATCTTCTTTTCCTGGAGATTGGTCGAGCCGACCTCCGGGCTCTGGCTGACGAGCTGGAAGAAGTCGGATGTGTAGCCGCGGTCCTGCATCGCCTTGAGCACCATGCCGTGCGCGGCGGAGCCGAACGGCACGCTGACCAGCTTGCCCTTGAGATCGGCGAGATCGTAGTAGGGCGAGTCCTTGTGGACGACGAGGCCGTTGCCGGAGCCGGACAGGCTGTAGGCGGCGATGCCGATCAGGCGGCTCTTGCTCTCCGGATTGCTCTCGAAGGTGAAGCCGTTCACGATCAGCGGATAGTCGCCCATCATGCCGATCTGCAGCTTGTTCGCCATCATCGCGTTGGTGACGGGCGGGCCGGAGGTGAAGTTCTGCCACTCCAGCTCGAACTTGATGTTGGCGTATTTGCCTTCCTTCGGCAGATATTTTTCGAGGAGATGAAGCTGGCGGATCACGACGCCGGCGGTCACCGTGTTGGTCGTGGTGTCCTGCGTTCCGATGCCGAGCGTCACGGTTTCCGCCGAAGCCGGCTGCGCGAGGATCAGCGCCAGCGACGTCACCGACATCGCGATCGAGAGCGTGGGAAGATGGCGGACCATTCTCATCCTCATTCGGTTGGATGTGCTGTGGTTGCCATGATTGGGTGAGGGCCTGGACAGGGCAAATCCGGAATGAGCGCCGCAGTCGATTAGTTGCCGGGAAAAGCTAATTGCATACTCCTTGGGCAGTCCTGCACTATAAAGCCGCTTGCCTGTGCAGCGGCCGTGGTCGCGGGCTCCCTTAATCGGACGCCTGGCCGCGCATCTCCTCCAGCACGTCGGTCCGGCACACCACGATCTGCGAGCGCTTGGTCACGACGATTCCCTTCTCCTGCATGCGCTTCAGGCTGATCGTGACCCATTGCCTGGTGGCGCCGACCATGTGGGCGATGTCGGCATGGGTGAAGGCGGCCGCGATCACCCGGCCGTCCGCATCATCGACGCCGTAGAGCTCGACGAGATGCAGCAAGAGATGCGCAAGGCGCTGGGTGATCGAGCGCGTTCCCAGCATCTGCGCCAGCGCGGAATAGCATTTGCCCTTGAAGGTGAGGCCTTCGATCAGGCCGATCGCAAGGTTCGGGATCTCTGCGGCAAGGGACCGCAGTTCCTTTCCGGGAAGGTGCACCACGCTGCAATTGCTGGATGCGACGCCGGACCATTGATGCACGGTGCCTTCGAACACCTCCGGCCCGCCGACGAAATTGCCGACATGCCAATAGGCCAGCGTGATCTCGCGTCCGAGCGGGGAGGTGTAGAACACGCGGATGCGGCCGCTCTCGATCAGCCAGATGCCGTCATGCTTGCCGCCCTGGCTGAACAGCGTCTGGCCGCGGTTGAGCACCTTGCGGCGGCCCTGCTTCAGCACCAGCTCCCGCTCGCGCGGCGTCAGCTTGTCCATCAGCGCCGGCGGTCCGCCGATCCATTGCTGGTTCTCGGTGAGCAGCAGCGAGGAGCTTCCGGCAGGCCGGACTGCCGGGGGAACAGCCCCGCGAACCACATTGGCCGCCTGCAACATCACCTGCCTCCGGAACGTTCAAGTCGTTCTAAAGAGGAGCAATGTCCGTGCCAGATTCACTCCGCTGTCATCGCCCGGCTTGACCGAGCGATCCAGTATTCCAGAGGCGTCAATGGGTTATTGAGAGGCCGCGGCGTACTGGATTCCCCGCCTTCGCGGTGAATGACAGCGGAATTTGTGGCTTGGCTAGCGCGCCTCACCAACATCGTCGTCCTGGACAAGCGAGCGAAGCGGAGCGCTGATCCAGGACCCATTACCACACGTGTGCGTTGTTGCGCGGCCATGTTGCCACAGCCCGCTTTTGCAACTTGCTCTTGGGGTAATGGGTCCTGGCTTTCGCCAGGACGACATCGATGGGTTAGCGCCCCGCCAAGCTCAGCAGATACGGCTTGGGGTAAATCCCCCGGTTATGCCCATCCGAAAACGAGATGTTGAGCCCATATCCGAGATCGCCGATCTCGGTGATGGCAATCCCCGGAAACGCGTCCGGGAAGCGGCCGTCGAAGCGGGCGCGGGTGCAATGGGCGCACTTGCAGGAGAGGCGAAGCTGTTCGGCGGGCAGGCTCAAGGCATCGTCCTGCGTGGTGCGGACGAGGAGCGCGGCGAGATCGGCGCTGGCTTCGTAGTCGGCTACGGTCGGTGCCACCAAAGTCATGGTCATGACGAACCTCCGACTCCTCTCTACGTCGTTGTGACACAACTGCGATAGCAACTAATTGCCAGCGCGCGTGCGCTCGCCTGACCTTCGCTGCCTGCTCTTCAGTCACCGCCCGCGAAATGTGAAACTAATCGACCGGAAATTTCACTTACGAATTGCCGGACTCTCCTCGCTCCGAAACCTTGGGCGTCGTCGATGGCCAAGGAGAGACCATGAGCGCATTTCAGAGGGAAACGGTTTTGTCGGTCAGGCACTGGACCGAGTCCCTGTTCAGCTTCACCGCGACACGCGATCCGGGCTTCCGCTTCCAGAACGGCCAGTTCGCCATGATCGGCCTGGAGGTCGAGGGCAAGCCGTTGATGCGGGCCTACAGCATGGCGAGCGCCAACCACGAGGAGGCGCTCGAGTTCTTCTCGATCAAGGTGCAGGACGGCCCGCTGACCTCGCGCCTCCAGAAGATCAGGGAAGGCGACATCATCCTGGTCGGCCGCAAGGCGACCGGCACGCTGATCACCGGCAACCTCATTCCCGGCAAGCGCCTCTTGCTGCTCTCGACCGGCACGGGACTCGCGCCGTTCGCCAGCCTGATCAAGGACCCTGACGTCTACGAGAATTACGAGACCATCGTGCTCGCCCATGGCTGCCGCCAGGTCTCGGAGCTTGCCTATGGCGAGCACCTCGTCGAAGGCCTGCGCAACCACGAATTCTTCGGTCCCCTGATCCGCGACAGGCTGATCTACTACCCGACCGTGACCCGCGAGCCGTTCCGCAACCGCGGCCGCATCACCGATCTGATCGCCTCGAACCAGCTGTTCGACGACATCGGGCTGCCGGGCCTCGATATCGAGACCGACCGCATCATGCTGTGCGGCAGCCCGGCGATGCTGGAGGAACTCCCTGCGATGTTTTCCGCGCGCGGCTTTGTCGAGGGCAATCACAGCCAGCCCGGCCATTTCGTGATCGAAAAGGCCTTTGTCGAGCGCTGAGGCGCAAATCGCGGCCCGGCGACAACTAATTGCTATCGCCGGAACGTCACCTGAACAAATCTGATGCAAAGGCGCCGGCTATCGGCGAACCAGGAGCAAGCGATGGCACTAGATCAGATCGTCGACGGACTTTCGGAGGTTTCCTGCGATGTGCTGGTCATCGGCGGCGGCACGGCCGGCCCGATGGCGGCGCTCAAGGCGAAGCTGAAGAATCCGAAGGCCAATGTCGTCCTGCTCGAGAAGGCGAACGTCAAGCGCTCCGGCGCGATCTCCATGGGCATGGACGGGCTGAACAACGCGGTCATCCCCGGTTACGCGACGCCGGAGCAGTACACCAAGGAAATCACCATCGCCAATGACGGCATCGTCGACCAGAAGGCGGTCTATAAATACGCGCAGAACTGCTACAAGATCATAGAAGAGCTCGACAGTTTCGGCATCCGCTTCCTGAAGAACGAGAACGGCGACTACGCCGTCAAGAAGGTGCATCACATCGGCACCTATGTGCTGCCGATGCCGAACGGCGAGACCGTGAAGAAGGCGCTGTACCGTCAGCTCCGCCGTGCCCGCATCCTGATCTCCAACCGCTACATGGCGACGCGGCTGCTGAAATCGTCTGATGGCCGCATCGCCGGCGCGATCTCCGTCAACACGCGAACGGCCGAAATGCTGGTCATCAAGGCCAAGGCGGTGATCCTGTGCATGGGCGCCGCCGGCCGCCTCGGTCTGCCGACCTCCGGCTACATGTTCGGCACCTATGAGAACGCCGCCAATTCCGGCGACGGCTACTCCATGGCCTATCACGCCGGCGCGGCGCTCGCGAACCTCGAATGCTACCAGATCAATCCGCTGATCAAGGACTATAACGGCCCGGCCTGCGCCTATGTCGCCGGTCCCTTCGGCGCCTTCACCGCCAACAACGAAGGCTCGCGTTTCATCGAATGCGACTACTGGTCCGGCCAGATGATGCTGGAGTTCTACAACGAGCTCTTGTCCGGCAAGGGGCCGGTGTTCCTCCAGCTCAAGCATCTTCACCCCGACACCATCTCGGAGATCGAATCCACGCTGCACAAGGTCGAGCGTCCGACGCGCGGCCTGTTCCAGCAGGGACGCGGCGTCGACTACCGCAGCGAATCGATCGAGATGCACATCTCCGAGATCGGCTTCTGCTCCGGCCACAGCGCCTCCGGCGTGTTCGTCGACGACAATGCCCGCACCACCGTGCCCGGCCTCTACGCCGCCGGCGACATGGCGAGCGTGCCGCACAACTACATGCTCGGCGCCTTCACCAACGGCTCGGTCGCCGGCATCGACGCGATGGAGTTCGCCGACAGCCACGACTTTGCGGAGTTCGACGCCGCCGATGTTGCGATGGAGCGCGACCGCGTGATGGCGCCGACCAAGCGCGAGGACGGCATTCCGCCGAACCAGGTCGAATACAAGACCCGGCGCCTGGTCAACGACTATCTCCAGCCGCCGAAAGTCACGCGCAAATACGAGCTCGGCATGCGCCGCCTTGCCGAGGCGCGTCAAGACATGCAGGAACACATGATCGCGCGCAACGCGCACGAGCTGCTGCGCGCGCTCGAAGTGCAGTCGATCATGGACTGCGCCGACTTGGCGGTGCATGCCTCGCTCTACCGCGAGGAGAGCCGCTGGGGCCTCTATCACTGGCGCACGGATTTCCCGGAGAAGGACAACGAGAACTGGTTCTGCCACACGCTGCTCAGCAAGCAGGACGGCAAGATGACCAGCGAGAAACGTGCCGTGGAGCCGTACGTCGTGCCGATCGCCGACGACGAGAAGGACCTCTACGACAAGCAGCGCATCCGCGCCTCCGCCTGATCCACCAGACCATAGCAACAGGAGACATAAAATGCCTCTCGCGTCCTATCAAACATCGGTTCCGGTGGTCGTCGACGATGCCAAATGCATCGCCGACAAGGGCTGCACCGTCTGCGTCGACGTCTGCCCGCTCGACGTGCTCCGCATCAGCGAGATGACCAACAAGGCCTACATGGCCTATGACGAGTGCTGGTACTGCATGCCCTGCGAGGCCGATTGCCCGACCGGCGCCGTCACCGTCAACATTCCCTATCTGTTGAGGTGATCATGTCGAGCCCGTTCGAATCCTACGACGATCTCGAAGACGCCGACGAGCGGCTTCAGGCCGCCGATCCCGCCGAGCGCCGCGTCGCCATCATCGCGCTCGGCCATTCCGGCGATCCCGCCGCGGTCGGCCATCTCGCCAACATGGTCGCCGATCCCGATGCCGGCGTGCGCCAGCAGGTCGCGATGGCGCTCGGCGAGTTCGACGGGCCGGAGGCCGCGAGCGCGCTGGTCAAGCTGCTGGTCGATCCTGAAAGGATCGTGGCATCGGCCGCGGCCGACAGCATGGCCGAGTTCAAGGATCCGGCCTGTGCCGAAATCATCCTGCCGCTGGTCAAGCATGCCCACGCTTTCGTCCGCATGGGCGCACTGCGCGCGCTGAAGGAGTTGCGCTGCAAGGACACGTTGAAGCCGGCGCTGGAAGCGCTCCAGGACACGGACGCCGCCGTGCGCGTGCAGGCGATCGGCGTGATCGGCTTCCTCAAGCTGGAAGAATCCATCCCGGCGCTGACCGCGCTGATCAACGACCCTGATGCGCATGTGCGCCGCGCCGCCGTGAGTGCGCTGGCGTTCTCGCAGATGAAGCCGGCCGCCGAGACGATCACACGCGCGCTGAAGGACAGCGATTGGATGGTGCGCGAGATGGCGGCCGAAACGCTGGGCCTCAATGTCAACGGCTCGCTCGCCGCAGAGCAGCTCGTGGCTTCGCTTGGCGACGAATTCTGGCAGGTGCGGCTGAAGGCGATCCGCAGCCTCGGCAGGATGAAGATCGAGCGCGCGGTGCGCCCGATCGGCAATTGCATCAACCATGACCAGGCCAATTTGCGGAAAGAGGCGGCCGCCGCGCTCGGCGAGATCGCCCATCCCGACGGCGAGGCGTTCCTCGCCGTCATCGCCGACGATGCCGACCCTGATGTCCGCAAGAACGCACGCTGGGCACTCCAGCAGATCGCGGCCCGCAAAGCGCGCGCAGGCGCATAGAGGCGCGGGCAGGGGCATAGCGGGTCTTCGCGGCCGGTCTGGACTTCCCCTGCCAGACGTTTATTGGTCTTCGCCAACGGGATCGGCGGCTGTAAACGCGGCTGATCCTTAGAAGCAGCGAGGACGCCGGCCATGACCACACTGACAGTCAAAGACCTTCTCCCCGAGGACGGCACGCGGGGAACACTCGTCGGCCGCGTCTGGCTGCCGCAGGTCAATGGTCCGGCCGTGGTCGCCGTGCGCGGCGACGGTGTCTTCGACGTCACCGCCAAATTTCCGACCGTCAGCGCGCTTTGCGAAGAGGACAATCCCGCCAAGGCGCTCGCCGCGACCGGGGGGGAGCGCATCGGCGATCTCGACGCCATCGTGGCCAATACGGCCCCCGATGGACGTGACCCCAAGAAGCCGTGGCTGCTCGCGCCGGTCGATCTCCAGACCCTGAAGGCGGCCGGCGTCACCTTCGCGATCTCGATGCTGGAGCGCGTCATCGAGGAGCGCGCCAAGGGCAATCCGGCCTCGGCCGAAGCGATCCGGAAAGAGGTGACGCGGCTGATCGGCGACGATCTGTCAAAGCTCAAGCCGGGCTCGGACCAGGCGATGCACCTGAAGCAGGTGCTGATCGATCAGAACGCCTGGAGCCAGTACCTCGAGGTCGGCATCGGTCCCGATGCCGAGGTCTTCACCAAGGCACCGACCCTGTCCTCGGTCGGCACCGGCATGGACGCCGGCCTGCATCCGAAGTCCACCTGGAACAACCCCGAGCCGGAGCTGGTGCTGTTCGTCTCGAGCCGCGGCAAGATCGTCGGCGGTTCGCTTGGCAACGACGTCAATCTGCGCGACTTCGAGGGGCGCTCGGCGCTCTTGCTCTCGAAGGCCAAGGACAACAACGCGTCCTGCGCGATCGGTCCGCTGCTGCGCCTGTTCGACGACACCTTCACGCTCGACGATGCGCGCAAGCTCGACATCAGCCTGAACGTGAAGGGCACCGATGGCTTCGTCCTCGATGGCCATTCCTCGATCAGCAAGATCAGCCGCGATCCGACCGACCTCGTCGAGCAGACCATCGGCAAGGTCCATCAATACCCTGACGGCTTCGTGCTGTTCCTCGGCACCATGTTCGCGCCGGTCAAGGATCGCGATGCGCCGGGGCAGGGCTTCACTCACAAGCGCGACGATATCGTCACCATCGCCGCGCCCCAGCTCGGCAAGCTGGTCAACCGCATGCGCACCAGCGACGAGTGCGAGCCGTGGACCTTCGGCTTCAGTGCGCTGATGAAGAACCTCGCGCAGCGGAAGCTGATCTAGCTTCTTTTTCGCCTCTCCCTGCTTGCGGGGAGAGGCCGGAATTTGCGCGAAGCGCGAATTCCGGGTGAGGGGGAGTCTCCGCGAGTCGATTTGGTCGACCTACGCCGAGCTCCACACATCGTCATTGCGAGCGCCCTCACCCCAACCCTCTCCCCGCAAGCGGGGCGAGGGAGCGCACCTTCATCTCCTCGTTGCATCGCTGGAACAAAATCGCGCTGGGTGTGTCATAGAGCCACCCAGTCCGCCAACGCGCGGTTTCCTCCAAATAGTCAAATAATATGACTAGTCGGAACCGATCTTCCGTGAAATAGTGCCTCCCGCCGCCCGCAAAGGGCGGTCTGCAGGTGCCATGCTACCAATCGGCGCCTGAGATAAACACAAGATCACTTCTTGGGAGACACGCCTGATGATCCTCAAAGCCCTCTTTGCAGCCAGCGCCACGGCCGCGTTGCTGCTCGCGCTGCCGGCGAATGCCGCCGAGCTCACCATCGGCTTCTCGCAGATCGGATCGGAATCCGGCTGGCGCGCGGCCGAGACCTCGGTCTCCAAGCAGGAGGCCGCCAAGCGCAAGGTCAATCTCAAGATCGCCGACGCCCAGCAGAAGCAGGAGAACCAGATCAAGGCGATCCGCTCCTTCATCGCGCAGAACGTCGATGCGATCTTCCTCGCGCCCGTCGTCTCGACCGGCTGGGACTCGGTGCTGAAGGAAGCCAAGGAGGCCAAGATCCCGGTCGTGCTGCTCGACCGCGACATCGATCCCTCCGGCAAGGAACTCTATCTCACCGCCGTCACGTCGGACAGCGTGCACGAAGGCGAGGTCGCCGGCGACTGGCTGGCCAAGACCGTCGGCGGCAAGGCCTGCAACATCGTCGAATTGCAGGGCACGGTCGGCGCCAGCGTCGCTGCCAACCGCAAGAAGGGTTTTGACACTGCCATCGCCAAGCACGCGAACCTGAAAGTGGTGCGCAGCCAGACCGGCGACTTCACCCGCGCCAAGGGCAAGGAAGTGATGGAGAGCTTCATCAAGGCCGAAGGCGGCGGCAAGTCGATCTGCGCGGTCTACGCGCACAACGACGACATGATGGTCGGCGCGATCCAGGCGATGAAGGAAGCCGGCCTCAAGCCCGGCAAGGAGATCCTCACCGTCTCGATCGACGCGGTTCCCGATATCTTCAAGGCCATGGCCGCCGGCGAAGCCAATGCCACGGTCGAGCTGACGCCGAACATGGCGGGCCCCGCACTCGATGCCATCGCGGCCTTCAAGGACAAGGGCACCGTTCCGCCCAAGTGGATCCAGACCGAGTCCAAGCTCTATACCGCGGCCGATGATCCGCAGAAGATCTACGACAGCAAGAAGGGCCTCGGTTACTGAGGCGGGCGCCGTGCCGGACCGCCCATTTGTGGTCCGGCACCCCCTTCGGCACCGCTGCGCGAACGAATAGGCTGGGTGTCCGCAGCATCAGCGGACGCCGGTGGGAGTGACGTCGTTATGGAGAACAGCCCCGATCCTGCTCCGCCCCTTCTGGAGGTGCGCGGGATCAGCAAGAGCTTCGGCGCTGTGCGTGCGTTGCAGGAGGTCGACTTCACGCTTCGCGCCGGCGAGATCCATGCGCTGCTCGGCGAGAACGGCGCCGGCAAGTCCACGCTGATCAAGGTCGTCACCGGCGTATTCCCGCGCGACGCCGGCATCGTCAGGCTCGGCGGCGAGGAGGTCGCGCCGCGCTCGGCCAAGGCCGCGCTTCAGGCCGGCATCGCTACGGTCTACCAGGAGGTCAATCTGCTGCCGAATCTCTCGGTGGCGCAGAACCTGTTTCTCGACCGCCAGCCGATGCGCTTCGGCATCGTGCGCGACGGCGAGATGCGCCGCCGCGCCAAAGCGCTGCTCGCGGAGTTCGGCCTCGACATCGACGTATCAGCGCCGCTCGGCAGCTATTCCGTCGCCGTGCAGCATGTCACCGCGATTGCGCGCGCCGTGGATCTGTCCGCGCGCGTGCTGATCCTGGACGAGCCGACCGCGAGTCTCGACCGTCACGAGGTCGAGATCCTCTTCGGCATCATGCGCCAACTGGCGAAACGCGGCATCGGCATCGTCTTCGTCAGTCATTTCCTCGACCAGGTCTACGAGATCTCCGACCGCATCACCGTCTTGCGCAACGGCCGCCTGGTCGGCGAACGCGAGACCGCCTCGCTGCCGCGGATCGAGCTGATCCGCATGATGCTCGGCCGCGAACTGGCCGAGACCACCGGCGCGCGGGCGGCGACACGCGAGCATCAGGCGCGCGAGATCTGCGCGAGCTTCGAGAATTACGGCAAATCCGGCTATGTCGCGCCGTTCAATCTCGAGCTGCGCCATGGCGAGGTCGTCGGCCTCGCCGGCCTGCTCGGCTCGGGTCGCACCGAGACGGCGCGGCTGGTGTTCGGCGCCGAGCGCGCCGATCGCGGGCAGGCGAAGGTTGAAGGCGCGCCCGTGCGGCTGCACTCGCCGCGCGACGGCGTGCGCCACGGCTTTGGCTATTGCCCGGAGGAACGCAAGACCGACGGCATCGTCGCCGAGCTCAGCGTGCGCGAGAACATCGTGCTGGCGCTCCAGGCCAAACGCGGGCTGCATCGGCCGCTGTCGCGCCGCGAGCAGGACGAGATCGCGCGCCGCTACGTCAGGATGCTGGACATCCGTCCGTCCGATCCGGAGCGCCCGGTGGGCCTGCTCTCCGGCGGCAATCAGCAAAAAGTGCTGCTGGCGCGCTGGCTCGCGACCTCGCCGCGGCTGCTGGTGCTGGACGAGCCGACCCGCGGCATCGACGTCGGCGCGCATGCCGAGATCATCCGCCTTATCCGCGACCTCTGCGACGACGGGCTCTCTCTGCTCGTGATCTCCTCGGAGCTGGACGAGATCGTGACCTATTCGGATCGGGTCGTGGTGCTGCGCGACCGCGCCCATATCGAGGAGCTCGCGGGCGAGGCGATCGACGTCGGCAACATTCTCGCGGCCATCGCGGCCGACGGCGCCGCCACAGCGCATGAGGGGCGGGCATGATAGCGCTGTTGCCGCGCCGCGGCCTTGCCCAGATCCTCGCACTGATCGTCATCCTCGCGGTCGACCGCGTGGTGTCGCCGCAATTCTTCGATTTGCGCCTTCAGGACGGCCGTCTGTTCGGCAGCCTGATCGACGTGCTCAACCGCGGCACGCCGGTGGCGCTGCTCTCGCTCGGCATGGTGCTGGTGATCGCGACGCGCGGCATCGACCTCTCGGTCGGCGCAATCATGGCGATCTCGGGCGCGATTGCGGCGAGCCTCGCCGACAGCCACGGGCTTCCGATCGTGCTGGCGGCCGCGCTTGGCGCCGGCCTCGTCTGCGGATTGTGGAACGGCTTTCTCGTCGCCGTGCTCGGCATGCAGCCGATCGTGGCAACGCTGATCCTGATGGTGGCGGGGCGGGGCATCGCCCAGCTCATCACCGAAGGGCGTATTGTGACGTTTTCCTCGCCCGACCTGGTCTGGCTCGGCAATGGTGCCATCCTCGGCCTGCCGGTTCCGGTCGCGATCGCCTTGGTCATGCTGATCCTCACCGGCGCGGTGGTGCGCGGCTCGGCGCTCGGGCTTCTGATCGAGGCGACCGGCGGTAATGCGCGGGCGAGCGAGCTTGCCGGCGTCGGCACCCGCGCGATGATTCTTTCGGTCTATGTCTGGTGCGGCGTCTGCGCCGCGCTGGCCGGCGTGATTGCGGCCGCCGACATCATGGGCGCGGATGCCAACAATGCCGGCCTCTGGCTCGAGCTCGACGCGATCCTGGCCGTGGTGATCGGCGGCACCTCGCTGTTCGGCGGCCGCTTCAGCCTCGTTCTGGCCGTACTCGGCGCGCTGATCATCCAGACCATGAACACCGGGATCCTGCTGTCCGGCTATCCGCCGGAGTTCAATCTGCTGGTCAAGGCGGTGGTCGTGCTCGCGGTTCTGCTGCTGCAATCGCCGAAATTCTCGGGGCTTGCCGGTATCGCGGCGCGGCTGCGGAGGGCGAAAGCATGAAAGGCCTGCCGCCCGTCCTGATCACGGCCATCGTGCTCGTCGCGGGCTTCGCGCTCTGCGCCATGCAATTCCCCAACATCGCCTCCACCCGCGTGGTCGGCAATCTCCTCACCGACAACGCCTTTCTCGGCATCGTCGCGACCGGCATGACCTTCGTCATCATCTCCGGCGGCATCGATCTGTCGGTCGGCTCGGTGATCGGCTTCACCACCGTCTTCGTCGCGCTCGCGATCGAGCGCTGGGGCGTGCCGCCGCTGGTCGCCTTCGTCGCCATCCTCGCGCTCTCGGCGGCGTTCGGTGCGGCGATGGGCGCGGTCATCCATGTCTTCGATCTGCCGCCTTTCATCGTGACGCTGGCGGGGATGTTCCTGGCCCGCGGCGCGAGCTTCCTGCTCTCGACGGAGTCGGTCCCGATCACCGCGCCGGTCTATTCCACCGTGTCGGACTTCGCCCTGCGGATGCCCGGCGGCGGGCGGCTGACCGCGATTGCGATCATCATGCTCGTGATCGTGATCGGGGGCGCCTTGCTGCTGCATCTCACGAGGTTCGGCGCCAATGTCTATGCGCTCGGCGGCAGCCGGACCACTGCAAGCCTGATGGGCGTTGCGGTCGGCAAGATGACGGTGAAGATCTACATGCTGTCGAGCCTGCTCGCAGGCATCGCCGGCATCGTCTTCTCCTTCTACACCAGCGCCGGCTACTCGCTGTCCGCCGTCGGCGTCGAGCTCGACACCATCGCCGCCGTCGTGATCGGCGGCACGCTGCTCACGGGCGGGCAGGGCTCGGTGATCGGCACCTTCCTCGGCGTGCTGATCCAGGGCCTGATCCAGACCTACATCAATTTCGACGGGACGCTGTCGAGCTGGTGGACCAAGATCGCGACCGGCGTGCTACTGTTCGCCTTCATCGCCTTGCAGCAGGGGCTGGTCGCGCTCGCGCGCCGGCCCGTGGCCAAGAGCGCAGGAGCTGCCACATGACCTCGCGCATCGTCGTCATCCCGACGCGCCGGGCCCACTCCAACCACGCGGAGGTGGCCCGCTCGATCGGCGTCGACATCATCGCCGGCCGTTACGCGGAGGGGACACGCCTGCCTGGCGATGCCGAGATGATCGCGATGTTCGGCGTGTCGCGGCCGGTGCTGCGGGAGAGCGTGAAGACGCTGGTGGCCAAGGGCCTGCTCACCACCAAGGCCCGGGTCGGCACCGTCGTGCGCGAGCGTGCGGCCTGGAACATGTTCGATGCCGACGTGCTGGCCTGGCATCTCGACGCCGGCATCGACAAGCGCTTCCTCAACGACCTCGCCGAGATCCGTCTGGCGGTCGAGCCGCGCGCGGCCGAGCTCGCAGCGAAGCAGCGGTCCGAGGAGGACGTCGCCGAGCTCCGGCGCAGCATGGAGCGCATGCGGCGTGAAGCCTCCGACTCGGTGGGCTTTGCCGATGCCGACCTCGCGCTTCACGTTGCCGTGGCGCGGGCCTCCGGCAATCTGTTCATGCGCTCGATCGGGCATGTCATCGAAGCCGCCTTGCGCGCCTCGTTCCTGCTCAGCGCCCCGGTCGAGCCGGAGGACCGCGACGCCGTGCTGCTCTGGCATCAGAAGATCGTCGACGCGATCGCGGCCGGCGATGCCGAGGCGGCATCGGAGGCCATGGTCTTTGTCATTCACAACGGCATGAGCCGCCACGAGGACACGGTGATCGAGACCGCCCCGGCCGAGGTGCTGCCGTCAGCCGATACTGGAGAATAAGCGTGACCGACCTTCGCATTGCCATCGTCGGATTCGGCAAGATCGCGCGCGACCAGCATGTCGGTGCGATCGCGGCGGTACCGGGCGCGACGCTCGCGGCTGTTGCCAGTCGCAATGCTTCGCTGCCGGAGCTGCCGCATTTTGCCACCATCGAAGAGCTGCTGGAGAAGGGCCCGGCGATCGACGCGGTCTCGCTCTGCACGCCGCCGCAGGTGCGGCGCGCCCAGGCCGCCACGGCGCTCGCCGCCGGCAAGCACGTCATGCTGGAGAAGCCGCCCGGCACCGGCGTTGCCGAGCTCGATCCGCTGGTCGCGATGGCGGCCGATGCCAGGCGCACGCTGTTCGCGACCTGGCATTCGCGCTATGCGCCGGCGGTCGAGCCGGCCCGCGAATGGCTGGCGACACGCCGGATCAAGTCCGTGCACATCAACTGGAAGGAAGACGTCCGCGTCTGGCATCCCGGCCAAGCCTGGATCTGGGAGCCGGGCGGGCTCGGCGTGTTCGATCCCGGCATAAATGCGCTGTCGATCCTGACCCGCATCCTGCCCAAGCCGGTGTTCGTCACCGCGGCCGAGCTTGCCTTTCCGGCCAACTGCCAGGCCCCGATTGCCGCGAACCTGACGCTGACCGATATCGGCGGCCTGCCGGTCACCGCCGAATTCGACTTCCGCCAGACCGGGCCGCAGAGCTGGGATATCCTCGTGGAAACCGATCAGGGCCGGATGAATTTGTCCGGCGGCGGGCGTCGGATGGCTGTCGACGGCAAGGCCATTGCCGAGGCGCCCGATCAGGAATATCGCGAGCTGTACCGGCGCTTTGTCGAACTCGCGGCGACCGGCGCAAGCGATGTCGATCTGGCGCCGTTGCGTCTCGTTGCCGACTCTTTCCTGCTCGGCAGGCGCACGATCGTCGAACCGTTTGTGGACTGAACATGGCTGGCTCAAAAATAACAAAAGACGTCTTCGGAACGCTGCCGGACGGCCGCAATGTCGAGCGCATCGTGCTGCGCGGCGAGGGCGGCTTTGAAGCCCGTATCATCACCCATGGCGCGGTGATCCAGGCGCTGATCGCGCCGGACGCCAAGGGCGGCTACGACGATGTCGTGCTCGGCCACGACGCCTTCGCCGGCTATCTCGCCGAACGAAAATTCCTGGGCGCCACCGTCGGCCGCTACGCCAACCGTATCGCCAGGGGACAGTTCTCGCTCGACGGCGAGACGGTGCAGCTTCCCGTCAACAATGGCCCGAATGCGCTGCATGGCGGCCTCGACGGGTTCGACCGCAAGCTCTGGGCGATCGCCGGGATCGAAGAGGGCGCCGAGCCCGCGGTGACGCTCACCTATACGAGCCCGCACGGCGAGGAGAATTATCCGGGCCGGCTCGATGTGCGCCTGACCTATCGCGTCACCGGCCCCGCCGAGCTGTCGCTGATGATGGAGGCGCGGACGGACCGGCCGACCATCGTCAATTTGACCAACCACAGCTTCTTCAATCTCGAAGGCGCGACATCAGGCACGTCCATTCTCGACCACAGACTGACGGTCGCAGCCGAGCATTTCCTCGCGATCGATCCCACCGCCATTCCGCTGCCGGAGCCGCCGCGCGCGGTGGCCGGCACGCCGTTCGACTTCCGCAACCCGCATGCCGTAGGCGAGCGCATCCGCGAAAACGATCGGCAATTGCAGAGCGGCAGGGGTTACGACCACACCTACTGCCTCGGCCGCGACGGCAAGCTCGCGCTCGCGGCACGGCTGGAAGCCCCGCGTTCAGGACGCATCATGGAGCTGTTCACCAATCAGCCCGGCATCCAGGTCTATTCCGGCAACTATCTCGACGGCACGATCTCGGGCAAGGGCGGCAAGCTGATCCGACAATCGGACGCCATGTGTCTCGAGCCGCACATCTGGCCCGACGCGCCGAACCGGCCGGACTTTCCGAGTCCGCGCCTCGATCCCGGCCAAGTCTACCGGCATCACACCGTCTATCGCTTTGCAGTGAGGGCGCCATGATGGAAGAAGTGCCGACCTCCGTGCTCTCCGCCGAGCAATGTCATCTCGGCGAGGGGCCGACCTATGACGTTACCACCGATACCGCCTGGTGGTTCGACATCCGCGAAGGACGCCTGTTCGAGGCGCATCTCGGCGGCGGCAGCATCCGCGTCCACGCGCTCGGCCGAATGGCGAGCGCGCTCGGACGCATCGATGCCGACCGGCAGTTGATCGTCGCGGAAGACGGCCTCTATATCCGCAGTCTCGCCGACGGCGCGATGACGCTGTTCTGCCCGCTCGACGCCGACAATCCCACGACGCGCTCCAATGATTGCCGCGTGCACCAGTCCGGCACGTTCTGGATCGGCACCATGGGCAAGAAGGCCGAGCCGAGGGCAGGGGCGATCTACGCGCTCCATCGCGGCAAGATCTCGACGCTGTTTCCCGGCATCAGCATTCCCAACTCGATCTGCTTCTCGCCGGATGGCGCGACCGGCTACTTCACCGACACCCCGCGCGCGGTGCTCTACGCCGTCCCGCTCAATCCTGCGACCGGATTGCCGCGCGGCGAGCCGGAGGTGCTGCTCCGCCACACCGGCATCGGCGGCCTCGACGGCTCGGTGTGCGATGCCGACGGGCAGATCTGGAATGCGTGCTGGGGCGCGAGCCGGATCGACGTCTACTCTCCGCAGGGCGAGCGCCTGCGCTCGCTGAGTGTGCCGGCCAAGCAGGCGAGCTGCCCGGCCTTCGTCGGCCCTGACCTGTCGCGTCTCCTCGTCACCTCGGCCTGGCAGGATATGGACGCGGCGGCACGCGCTGCCGATCCGCAAGCCGGCTGCACGTTTTTATTGGAGGCATCCGCGCGCGGTCGCGCGGAGCCCGACGTCAAGCTCGCATAGGAGGCCCGGAGCCGCACACGACGAACGTTCTCGACGACACGAAAAACAGTCTGACACCCAAGGGAGTGAAGCATGCTGAAACTGAAGACGACATTCCTCGCGCTGGCGCTGGCCGGCGCTGCGACGATGGCCGCGGGCGTCACCGCCTCCGCGCAGGACAAGGCGACCGTCGGCATCGCCATGCCGACCAAATCGTCGGCGCGCTGGATCGACGACGGCAACAACATGGTCAAGGTGCTGAAGGAGCGCGGCTACAACACCGACCTGCAATATGCCGAGGACGACATCCCGAACCAGCTCTCGCAGGTCGAGAACATGGTGACCAAGGGCGCGAAGGCGCTGGTGATCGCCGCGATCGACGGCACCACGCTGTCCGACGTGCTCAAGCAGGCGAAAGCAAAAGGCATCACGGTGATTGCCTATGACCGCCTGATCCGCGGCACGCCGAACGTCGACTATTACGCGACCTTCGACAATTTCCAGGTCGGCGTGCTCCAGGCGGAGTCGCTCGTGCAGGGTCTCGGCCTGAAGGACGGCAAGGGTCCGTTCAACATCGAGCTGTTCGGCGGCTCGCCCGACGACAACAACGCCTACTTCTTCTACAACGGCGCCATGAGCGTGCTGAAGCCCTACATCGACAGCGGCAAGCTCGTCGTCGTGTCCGGCCAGATGGGCATGGACAAGGTCGCGACCCTGCGCTGGGACGGCGCCACCGCGCAGGCCCGCATGGACAACCTGCTCAGCGCCTACTACGGCAACAAGAAGGTCAACGCCGTGCTGTCGCCCTATGACGGCCTCTCGATCGGCATCATCTCCTCGCTGAAGGGCGTGGGCTATGGCAGCGCCGACCAGCCGATGCCCGTCATCTCGGGCCAGGACGCCGAGGTGCCCTCGATCAAGGCGATGCTGCGCGGCGATCAGTATTCGACCATCTTCAAGGACACCCGCGATCTCGCCAAGGTGACCGCCGACATGGTCGACGCCGCGCTCGCCGGCAAGCAGGTCACGGTCAACGACACCAACACCTATGAGAACGGCGTCAAGAAGGTTCCGTCCTATCTGCTCAAGCCGGTCGTGGTCTACAAGGACAATTGGGAGAAGGTTCTGGTGGACAGCGGCTACTACAAGAAGTCGCAGTTCCAGTAAGACTCTTTCGTCTCCCTCGCCCCGCTCTTGCGGGGAGAGGGCGGGGTGAGGGGCTCTCTCCACACGGGCAGTTACCCTTGCGGAGACTCCCCCTCACCCGATCGCTACGCGATCGACCTCTCCCCGCAAGCGGGGAGAGGTGAAGTCAGCGACCAAGGGACAACGACGATGACCGCCATGCTGGAGATGCGCAACGTCAGCAAGAGCTTTGCCGGCGTCCAGGCGCTGCGCGACGTCAACTTCTCGGTTCACGCCGGGCAGATCCACGCGCTTGTCGGCGAGAACGGCGCAGGCAAGTCCACGCTGATGAAGGTGCTCAGCGGCGTCTATCCGCACGGCAGCTACGAGGGCACCATCATCTTCGAGGGCGAGGAGCGCCGCTTCCGCGACATCAACGATTCCGAGGCGCTCGGCATCATCATCATCCACCAGGAGCTGGCGTTGATCCCGTTGATGTCGATCGCCGAAAACATCTTCCTGTCGCATCCGCCGTCGAAATTCGGCGTGATCGACCGCGACGAGGTGTACCGGCGCACGCGCGAGCTGCTGGCGCAGGTCGGCCTGAGGGAATCGCCGGATACGCTGATCACCGACCTCGGCGTCGGCAAGCAGCAGCTGGTCGAGATCGCCAAGGCGCTGTCCAAGCGGGTGCGGATGCTGATCCTGGACGAGCCGACCGCGAGCCTCAACGAAGCCGATAGTGCCGCATTGCTCGAACGCCTGATGGCGTTCCGCGAGCAGGGCATCGGCTCGATCCTGATCTCGCACAAGCTCAACGAGGTGGCCAAGGTCGCCGACCACATCACCGTGCTGCGCGACGGCCGCACCGTCGACAGCATCGACTGCCGTGCCGAGCCGATCCAGGAAGACCGCATCATCCGCAGCATGGTCAACCGCGATCTCGCCCATCGCTTCCCCGAGCGCAGCGTGAAGATCGGCGAGCCCGTGCTCGCCATCGAGAACTGGTCGGTCTATCACCCCATTCATCCCGAGCGGCAGGTCATCAAGAACGTCAATTTCGGCGTCAAGCGCGGCGAGGTCGTCGGCATCGCCGGGCTGATGGGCGCCGGCCGCACCGAATTCGCCATGAGCCTGTTCGGCCGCTCCTGGGGCACCAATATCAGCGGCTCGATCCGGCTCGAAGGCAGGGAGATCGTGCTGCCGAGCGTCGCCGCCGCGATCGACGCCGGCCTTGCCTATGTCACCGAGGACCGCAAGCAGCTCGGGCTGATCCTCGCCGACGACGTCCGCAAGAACATCACGCTCGCCAGCCTCGACCAGGTCGCGCCGGGGAGGGTGATCGACGACATCGCCGAGCTGAAGGTTGCCAGCGACTACAGGAACCGCATGCGCATCCGCTGCTCGGACGTCTACCAGGAGACCGGCCAGCTCTCCGGCGGCAACCAGCAGAAGGTGGTGCTGTCGAAATGGCTGATGACCGACCCCAAGGTGCTGATCCTGGACGAGCCGACAAGGGGCATCGACGTCGGTGCCAAATACGAGATTTACTGTATCATCAACGAGCTTGCGGAGGCCGGCCGCGGCGTCGTGGTCATCTCCTCGGAGATGCCCGAGCTGCTCGGCATCTGCGACCGCATCTGCGTGATGAACGACGGCGCTTTCGTCGGCGAGTTCTCCGGCACGGAAGCGACGCAGGAGAAGATCATGCGCGCCATCATGCGCAACCAGAGAAGCAACGGAAACGGCGTGCCTGAGGCCGCGGAGATGGGAGGATTGCAGCCATGACCGACAAGACGGTTTCGCTGCCCGAGGAGCGCCGGCACGGCAGCTTCATCAAGAATAATTTGCGCAATTACGGCATGCTGATGTCGCTGATCGCGATCATGCTGTTCTTCCAGGTCATGACCGGCGGCACGCTGCTCCAGCCGCTCAATTTGACCAACCTGGTGCTCCAGAACAGCTACATCGTCATCATGGCGCTCGGCATGCTGCTGGTGATCGTCACCGGCCATATCGACCTCTCGGTCGGTTCGGTCGCGGGCTTCGTCGGCGCGGTGGCCGCCGTGCTGATGGTGACCTACAAGGTCGACTACACGCTGGCCTTCATCGCCTGCCTGCTGCTGGGCGCCGCGATCGGCGCGGCGCAGGGCTATTGGGTGGCCTATTTCAAGATCCCGTCCTTCATCGTGACGCTGGCCGGCATGCTCGTGTTCAAGGGTCTTGCGCTTGCGGTGTTGCAGGGCCAGTCGCTCGGGCCGTTCCCGGCGACCTTCCAGAAACTGTCCTCGGGCTTCATTCCGGAGATCCTGCCCGAGGCCGGCACGCTGCATCCGACCTCCATGCTGATCGGCGCCGTGCTCGCGCTCGGCCTCGTTTATGTCAGCGCCAAGGGCCGGTCGCGCGAGCAGTCGCACGGCATCGAGGTCGAGCCTTATGCCTTCTTCCTCGGCAAGAGCATTTTGCTGGCCTGCGCCGTGCTCTACTTCACCTATCTGATCGCCTCGCATCGCGGCCTGCCCAACGTGCTGGTGATCATGGGCGCGCTGATCGCGCTCTACGGCTTCGTCACCCGTCGCACCGTGATCGGGCGGCAGATCTACGCGGTCGGTGGCAATGCCAAGGCGGCAAGCCTGTCGGGCATCAAGACCGAGCGGCTGACCTTCCTCACCTTCGTCAACATGGGCGTGCTGGCCGCGCTCGCCGGCCTCGTCTTCGCCGCGCGTCTCAACACCGCGACGCCGAAGGCGGGCCTGGGCTTCGAGCTCGACGTCATCGCCGCCTGCTTCATCGGCGGCGCCTCGGCCTATGGCGGCGTGGGCCGCGTCGGCGGCGCCGTGGTCGGCGCCATGATCATGGGCGTGATGAACAACGGCATGTCCATCCTCGGCATCGGCATCGACTATCAGCAGGTCATCAAGGGCCTGGTGCTGCTGGGAGCGGTGTGCATCGACGTGTATAATCAGCGGCGGTGAGTGGACTGTTGTAGGGTCGGCAAAGGCGCGTAAGCGCCGTGCCTACCACCTTTCTACGATCGCGCGAGAAGTGGTGGGCACGCGTCCACCCTACGGCAGCCGCTACTGCGTCGTGAATAGCACCGCCGCGATGGCGACGGAGAGGCTGACCGCCGAGACGGTCGCCACGGTTGACAGTACCCCCATGCGCCTGAGTGCGATGGCGAACGCGATGATGATGGGGGTCGCGGTCATCAGCCCGATTTGTGCGTCGCTCATATCGTTGCTCGCCGCTCCCTGAAATCCTGAGGTGGTTCCTACCGTGATCCGGGCGGGCGGACGTTGCGTCGGCGCAAACAAGCCGGCGCATTCCACCAGTTTGTCCGCCGACAAACTCGGATCGGGGCAGGCGGGCTAAGTCTGTCCGGTGTCCTGATCCGGAAGGCAGATGTCGGCAACCGATTGCGAACAACAGGGAACCGGCTGGGGCATCCTCGAGGATCTCCCCGGCGATCCCATGATCTGGGTGCTGATCTTCAGCGAGCTGGCCGCGTTCGGCCTGTTCCTCGGTGCCTTCATCGTCGCCCGCGCCATTCATCCCGCGATGTTCGCGGCCGGACAGGCCACGCTCGATGCGCATCTCGCCGGGCTCAACACAATCGTCCTGGTGACCAGCGGCTGGGCCGCCGCCCGCGGCACGGCCGCCGCACGGGCTCGCCGCAAGCAGGCCGCGCGCGGCTGGCTGTTCGGTGCCATGGCCCTCGGCGGCGTCTTCATCGCGATCAAGCTGCTCGAATATGCCGGCGAGATCGCGCAGGGAAACGGGCTGGAGACCAGCCCGTTCTTCACGCTGTACTTCCTTCTCACCGGCTTTCATCTTCTGCATGTCGGCCTCGGCATCGTGATCCTGGCCGTGGTTTCCCGGAGGGCGGAGGTGATCGGCGTCGAGACGGGGGCCGCCTTCTGGCACATGGTCGACCTGCTCTGGATCGTCATGTTTCCGATCCTGTATCTGGTGCGCTGATGATGCCGGATCGTCTCGACCTCACATGGATCGTGCTGGTCGGCCTCGCGCTCGCGACCGTCCTGGTGCCATCCCTTGTGACGCGTCCGCTGCTCGGCAACGCCCTGCTGCTGACCTTCGCCGCACTCAAGGGCCGCCGGATCGTGCTCGATTTCCTCGATCTCCGCGCCGCGCCGGCGCTCTGGCGCGGCCTCGTGAGCGCCTGGGTCGTCATCGTCGTGCTGTTTGCCTGGTCCGTGTCGGCCGTCGTCGCCCTGATCTGACGCGCTCATTGCGCCCTGACAAAGAACCGGCCGCGCGAAGCGGCAATAAATCGCAGCATCGGACCTCGACAGGAATCAACCGGAAAGGATTGGCAATGGCTGAACGCCTGACCAAGTCGGCCGCTCGAAACGTCTTCTACGGCGGCTCGGCTTTTTTCTTCGCCATCTTCATAGGGCTGACGGCGCACAGCCATTACTACATGGCCACGACCTCGACCGACGCGTCGACGCTGACGTCGTCGGTCGCCCGCGGCAAGCATGTCTGGGAGAAGAACTCCTGCATCAACTGCCACACCTTGCTCGGTGAGGGCGCCTATTTCGCGCCCGAGGTCGGCAACGTCTGGGATCGCTGGGGCGGCAAGGAAGATCCGGCAAGCGCGCGCGAAACGCTGAAGGCCTGGATGCAGTCGCAGCCGTCGGGCGCCGAGGGCCGGCGGCAGATGCCGCAGTTCAACCTGACCGACCAGGAGCTCAACGATCTTGCCGACTTCCTGCAATGGGTGAGCACGATCAAGCGCCAGGACTGGCCGCCGAATAAGGCCGGTTGAGCGCCGCTAATCCTCTTTCAAGACAGAGAGAACCGAGATGAAATATCAGACCCAGAAAGTCGCGATGCTGTATTTCTACGGCGCGCTGACGCTGTTCCTGGCCCAGGTCCTGTTCGGCCTGCTCGCCGGAACCATCTACGTCCTGCCCAACACCCTGTCGACCCTCCTGCCGTTCAACATCGTCAGGATGATCCACACCAACGCGCTGATCGTATGGTCGCTGATCGGCTTCATGGGTGCGACCTACTTCCTGCTCCCGGAAGAGACCGAGACCGAGCTGTACAGCCCGCTGCTCGCCAAGATCCAGTTCTGGATGTTCTTCGGCGCGGCCGGCGTCGCCGTGGTCGGCTATCTCTTCCACTACCACGAGGGCCGCGAATTCCTCGAGCAACCCTTCATCATCAAGGTCGGCATCGTCGTGGTCTGCCTGATGTTCCTGTTCAACGTGACCATGACGGCGCTCAAGGGCCGCAAGACCACGGTGACCAACATCCTGCTGTTCGGCCTGTGGGGCGTTGCGATCTTCTTCCTGTTCGCGTTCTACAATCCGGCGAACCTCGCCGTCGACAAGATGTACTGGTGGTACGTCGTCCACCTCTGGGTCGAGGGCGTCTGGGAGCTGATCATGGCCTCCGTGCTCGCCTACCTGATGATCAAGCTCAACGGCATCGACCGCGAGGTGGTCGAGAAGTGGCTCTACGTCATCATCGGCCTTGCCCTGTTCTCGGGCATCCTCGGCACCGGCCATCACTTCTACTGGATCGGCGCGCCCGGCTACTGGCAGTGGATCGGCTCGCTGTTCTCGACGCTCGAGGTCGCGCCGTTCTTCACCATGGTGATCTTCACCGTGCAGATGACCTGGAAGGCCGGCCGCAAGCATCCGAACCGCGCCGCGCTGCTGTGGTCGGTCGGCTGCTCGGTGATGGCGTTCCTCGGCGCCGGCGTCTGGGGCTTCCTGCACACGCTGTCCTCGGTGAACTACTACACCCACGGCACCCAGGTCACCGCCGCGCACGGCCATCTCGCCTTCTTCGGCGCCTATGTGATGCTGAACCTGTCGGTGATGGCCTATGCGATCCCGCAGCTGAAGGGACGCGCGCCCTACAACCAGTGGCTCAGCATGACGAGCTTCTGGATCATGTGCACGGCCATGATGACCATGACCTTTGCGCTGACCTTCGCCGGCGTGGTCCAGGTCCATCTCCAGCGCGTGCTCGGCCAGAGCTACATGGACGTGCAGGACCAGCTCGCTATGTTCTACTGGGTCCGGCTCGGTTCCGGCGTGTTCGTCGCGATCTCCGCGCTGATGTTCGTCTGGGCGGTGCTGGTGCCGGGCCGCGAGAAGCAGGCGACCGTGTCCGCCGCGCTGCAGCCGGCTGAGTAAACGCAAATGGCGGCCGCGGTTCGCCGCGGCCGCCTGCTTCCTGGAAAGTCCGGAGAGACATCATGAAACCTGCCCTTCACACGGTGACCTCGGCGCCCGCGTTGCCGGCCTATGTCGCAACCGGCAATGAATGCGCGCTGTTCGAGCACGCCTGGCGTCATCAGCTTCCGGTCCTGCTCAAGGGGCCGACCGGTTGCGGCAAGACGCGCTTCGTCGCGCATATGGCGGCACGGCTCGGACTGCCGCTCCACACCGTGGCCTGCCACGACGATCTCACCGCCGCCGATCTCACCGGCCGCTATCTGCTGAAGGGCGGCGACACCGTATGGACCGACGGTCCGCTGACGCGCGCGGTGCGCGAGGGCGGCATCTGCTATCTCGACGAGGTGGTGGAAGCGCGCAAGGACGTCACCGTGGTGCTGCATCCGCTCACCGACGATCGCCGTATCCTGCCGCTGGAGCGCACCGGCGAGGAGCTGGCGGCACCGAAGAGCTTCATGCTCGTCGTGTCCTACAATCCAGGTTACCAGACGCTGCTCAAGGCGCTGAAGCCCTCGACGCGGCAGCGCTTCGTCGCCATCGAGTTCGGCTTCTTAGCCCCCGAGCAGGAGATCGCGGTGGTGTCCGCCGAGAGCGGGCTGCCGCCGGATCGCGTGCGGCCGCTGGTTGCGCTGGCCGGGCGGCTGCGCGCACTTAGGGGGCACGATCTGGAGGAGGGCGTCTCGACGCGCCTCGTCGTCTATTGCGCGACCCTGATCGCCGCGGGCACGCCGATCGCCGACGCCGTGCTGGCCGGCATGATCGAGCCCTTGACCGACGATTCCGACGTCAAGGCCGCGCTGCTCGACGTCGCGCGCGCCGTGATCGGGTGAGGACGGGCCCATGCTCGACTTCCTCGAACTGGAGGAAACGGTCGGCCGTGCCTGGCACCGGATGGTTGGTGGCACCGCGAGCTATCCGGTTCACGCCGATCACGCGGTGTCGCTTTCGGAGGTGAGAGGCCGGATCGCGGTGATGTTCCGCGCGCTGGGCGGCGAGGCCGGCGTGCAGATCGCAAGCGCCGGCGCCCGCAAGTCCGGGCACCGGCTCGGCTGGCGGCAACGCATCGGCCTCGGCGACGAGCGCCTCAAGCAGCCGGGCCGCGACGCCGCAACCATCTTCCTGCCCGATCGCATGGCGATCTTTCCCGACCGCGAGCTCAACGCATGCCTCTATCGCTGGCTCGCGGCATGGTTCGCGGTCGCGCCGATCGAGACGATTGTGGAGGCCGATCCGCTTAGGCGCGATCTGCTGGTGTTGCGCCGCGCCGCCGAAACGGCGGTCTTTGTGCTCACGCAGTTTCCCGGGCTCGTCGCCGATTACGCGCAGCTTGCCGCGGCAACCGCCGCGGCCCGGCCGCGGCGTCCGTTGCCGCGCATCGAGCAGGAGATCGAGCAGATCGTTCTCGCTCTGCTCGGAGCGGGACCTGCGCCCGTGGGCAAATTATGGCCGGCGATGATGGGAACGGAGCCGCTGCCGGACAAGGCGCCGCCGGGCTATCATTCGATCCTGCCGTGCCCGCTCTGGGGCGATTGCTGGACGCGCGAGCTGTCGCCCGCGCATGCCGGCGAGGACGAGTGCGCTGATGGCGCGGAGCCCGCAGCCCAGGACAATCGCAAGCGTTTCGCCGTCCGCGAGCGCGAGGACGGCGCCAATCGCCGCGATCCCTTCGTGCTCAACCGCTTCGAGAAGATTTTGGCGATGGCCGAGATGGTCAATGTCGATCGCCCGGCCGACGACAGCGATGACGAAGACGCACAGAAGGCGGCCGACGATCTCGAGGAGATCACGCTCAGCCGCCGCAGCGGCAAGCCGGCGAGCCGCTTCAAATTCGATCTCGACCTGCCGCCGGAAGCCCTCGACGCCTCGCGCCTGAACGCGGATTTGACCTATCCCGAATGGGATTATCGCAGCAGCTCCTATCTGTCCGATCATTGCCGCGTGCTCGCCGGCGCGGCCTCCGAGCGAGGTGAGAGCTGGACGCCGGACGAGACCATGCGCCGGCACATCCGCCAGGTGCGCCGCCGCTTCGAGATCCTGCGGCCGCGCCACGAATTGATGCGTGCGCAGGCCGACGGACACGATCTCGATCTTGATGCGCTCGTGCGCGCGCGGTGCGATCTTCGCGCCGGCGGCAATGGCGCGGGTCTTGATCGCGTCCACATGGCGATGCGGCCGCAAGGGCACGATCTCGCCGTCACGCTGCTCGCGGACGTCTCACTCTCGACGGATGCCTGGGTTGACGGCTACCGCGTGCTCGACGTCGAGAAGGAGGCGTTGCTCGTGCTCGCACACGGGCTGTCGGCCTGCGGCGACCACCACAGCATCCTGACCTTCACCTCGCGCCGGCGGTCCTGGGTGCGGCTCGAAACGATCAAGGCGTTCGGCGAGCCGATGAGCGGACTGGTCGAGCGCCGGATCGGCGCGCTCAAGCCCGGTTATTATACGCGGATCGGCGCCGCAGTGCGCCACGCCTCGGCCGAGCTGGCGCGCCAGCCGCAGCGCAAGAAGCTGCTGCTCGTCCTCACCGACGGCAAGCCGAACGACGTCGATCACTATGAGGGGCGCTTTGCGGTCGAGGACACCAGGAAGTCCGTGCAGGAAGCGCGCCGGCTCGGCATCGCCGTCTTCGGCGTGACGGTCGACGCGACCGCGCAATCCTATTTTCCAACGCTGTTCGGGCGCGGCGGCTATGCGATCGTCGGCAACATCAAGCGATTGCCTGCGGCGCTGCCGGCGATCTACCGGCAGGTGGCGCATTGAGGCGGGAACGCCGCGGCACCGCGTTCTTGCCTGAGCTATTGCTCATGCGGTGAGTATATGATCGAATGTCCGAATGGACCAAGGCCGGCCAAAACCCGATCTCATCATCTTCGATTGTGACGGCGTGCTCGTCGATAGCGAGCTCTTGAGCTGCCGGTGCTTGTCCGAGGTGCTGGCCGAATTCGGCCTCGCGCTCAGCGAGGAGCAGGCGCTCGAGCTGTTTCTCGGGCGCAGCACCAGGGCGATCGAGCAGCACTACCGTGATCTCGGGCAGGTCGTGCCGGATGGCTTCCTGCCGCGATTGAAGTCGCGTGTGCTGGAGACGTTCTCTGCTTCGCTCGAGCCGATCCCCGGGGTAGGGGCGGTGATCTCCGGGCTCGCCGCGCCGTTCTGCGTGGCCTCGTCCAGCGACATCGACCGAGTCTCGCTCTCGCTCGATGTCACCGGCCTTCGGGCGCATTTCGGCGCGCGGCTCTACACAGCGCAGATGGTCAGGCACGGCAAGCCGGCGCCGGATCTCTTTCTTCACGCGGCGGCGCAGATGGGCGCGGAGCCCGCGCGCACGCTGGTGATCGAGGACAGCGTCAGCGGTGTGCAGGCCGGCAGGGCGGCCGGCATGACCGTATGGGGATTTGTCGGCGGCAGCCATTATCGCGCCCGCGACGGCCGCGCTATATTGTCCGCCGCCGGGACCGATCGGGTCTTCGCGCGCATGAGCGATTTCTGGGAGATGTGAGCCCGCATGGCCGCCGAGAACGACAAGTCGAGACTCGACGACGCCGCGCGGGCCGGCTGGCTCTATTTCATTGCCGGCCACACCCAGGACGAGATCGCAAAAATGCTCCAGGTCTCGCGCGCCTCGGCGCAGCGGCTGGTCTCGCTCTGCCTTGCCGAGCGGCTGATCACCTTCCGGCTCGAACATCCCATCGCCGCCTGCATGGAATTGGCGGCGCGTCTGAAGGAGCGGTTCGATCTCGTCCATTGCGAGGTGGTGCCAGAAGATCCCGCCGCGCCGCAGGCGACCGCCGGCATTGCCGAGCGCTGCGCCAACCTGCTCGATTCCACGCTGCGCTCCGAAACGCCCGTCATCGTCGCGCTCGGCACCGGGCGGGCGGTGCGCGCCGCGGTCGAGCGCGTCACGCCGATCGACCGGCCCAATCACCAGATCGTTTCGCTGGTCGGCAACATCTCCGCCGACGGTTCGGCGAGCTTCTACGACACCGTCGGGCGGCTCGCCGACCGCACCGGGGCGCGGCACTACCCGATGCCGCTGCCGTTCCTCATGTCGTCGGAGGACGAGCGCAACAGGATGGTGCGCATCGAGCCGATCGCCAAGGTGAAGGCGGTCGCGGCCAAGGCGGATCTGCGCCTCGTCGGCATCGGCCAGATGGACCAGAAGGCGCAGGTCCATATCGACGGCTTCGTCACCCGCGACGAACTGTTCGAGATGATGCGGCAGGGGGCGATCGGCGAGATTACCGGCTGGGCCTATGACGCCAAGGGCCGCCTGCTCAAGGCCGGCACCAACAAGCGCCTCACCAGCATCCCGCCGGAAGTTCCGGCGAAGACCACGACCATTGGCGCCGCGGTCGGCGCCGCCAAGGTCCCGGCGATCGCGGCAGCCTTGAGCGGAGGGCTGATCAACGGCCTGATCACCGACGAGGCGACGGCAAGGGCGATCCTGGAGCGCTGAGGAGCCAGCACGTCAGCATCCTTGCGAGGCGGACGGTCTTTCCCCGCACAACACTGTCATCATCCGCGCAGGCGGATGATCCAGTACGCCGCGGCCTCACTTGGGGCAAACCAACAGACAGCACGGCGTACTGGATGCCCCGCCTGCGCGGGGCATGACAGGGGAGGGTGCGCAACAGCCCGCCCTCCCGCATCGCAGCACTCATAAGTTGCCGAAACACCCGCGCGCCTGCTTGACAAGCGGTATCCCTCATCCGAACATACGCCCAACGCGTGGGCATATGCTCAAAACGCGAGTTTGAGGGAGGTCACCGTGAAACACGTCCTCGGCGCCGTCTGTGGCGCGTCCGTCCTGCTGGCCATCCCCGCGATGGCCGAAACCACCCTGACGATCGCCACCGTCAACAACGGCGACATGATCCGCATGCAGGGGCTGACCGGTGAATTCACCAAGAAGAACCCCGATATCAACGTGAAATGGGTGACGCTGGAGGAGAACGTGCTGCGCCAGCGCGTCACCACCGACATCGCCACCAAGGGCGGCCAGTTCGACGTGCTGACCATCGGCACCTATGAGGTGCCGATCTGGGCCAAGAAGGGCTGGCTGGTGCCGCTCGCCAATCTCGGCGCCGATTACGATACGACGTCGCCGACCTGCTGCCCAGGATCAAGGACGCGGTCTCTGCCGACGGCAAGCTTTATGCCGCGCCGTTCTACGGCGAGAGCTCGATGGTGATGTACCGCACCGACCTGTTCGACAAGGCCGGCCTGAAGATGCCGGAGAAGCCGACCTGGGATTTCGTCATCGACGCCGCCAAGAAGCTGACCGACAAGAACGCGGGCGTCTACGGCATCTGCCTGCGCGGCAAAGCCGGCTGGGGCGAGAACATGGCGTTCCTCTCCGCGATGGCCAATTCCTACGGTGCGCGCTGGTTCGACGAGAAGTGGGTGCCGCAGTTCAATACGCCGGAATGGAAGACGACGCTCACGACCTATGTGAACCTGATGAAGGACGCCGGCCCTCCCGGCGCGAGCTCCAACGGCTTCAACGAGAACCTGGCACTGTTCAACGCCGGCAAATGCGCGATGTGGATCGATGCGACGGTGGCGGCGTCCTTCGTCACCAATCCCAAGGATTCCAAGGTCGCCGACAAGGTCGGCTTTGCGCTTGCGCCCAACACCGGGCTCGGCAAGAACGCCAACTGGCTGTGGGCCTGGAATCTCGCGATCCCTGCCGGCTCGAAGAAGGCGGAGGCGGCCGAAAAGTTCATCGCCTGGGCAACGAGCAAGGACTACACGAAACTCGTGGCCTCGAAGGAGGGCTGGGCCAACGTGCCGCCGGGCACGCGCACCTCGCTCTACCAGAACCCTGAATACCTGAAGGTCGCGCCCTTCGCCAAATTGACGCTGGCCTCGATCGACGCCGCCGATCCGAACAAGCCGACGGTGAAGCCGGTGCCCTATGTCGGCGTGCAATACGCAGCGATCCCCGAATTCCAGGGCATCGGCACCCAGGTGGGGCAGCAGTTCTCGGCGGCGCTTTCGGGCTCCATGACGGTCGATGCCGCGCTCACCGCCGCGCAATCCGTGACCGAGCGCGAGATGAAGCGCGCCGGCTACATCAAGTGAACCCGAGCTCTCCCTCCTGAGCTCAAACTGGCGGCCATCCTCCAGCCCAGCCCCGGATGGATGGCCGCCTTCTTTCGGCAAGCGGAGAAGTCAGGGATGGCAACCCGGCAGACGCAGTTTCTGGCGCGCGCGCTCCTGACCCCGGCCGTCGGGCTGCTCTTCATCTGGATGATCGTCCCGCTCGCGCTGACGATCTATTTCTCGACGCTGCACTACAGCCTGCTCGATCCCGGCTCGGAAGAATTCGTCGGGCTGGAAAACTTCCGCTACTTCCTCACCGATCCCGCTTTCCTCGCGTCGCTCCAGAACACGCTGGTGCTGGTCGGCTCGGTATTGGCCATGACCATTCTGCTCGGCATTCCCTTGGCGTTGCTGATGGACCAGCCCGTGATCGGCCGCAACATCGTGCGCCTGATGGTGATCGCGCCGTTCTTCGTGATGCCGACGGTGAGCGCGCTGGTCTGGAAGAACCTGTTGATGCACCCGGTGTCCGGGCTGTTCGCCTGGCTCGCCAAGCTGTTCGGATTGACGCCGATCGACTGGTTCAACGACGTGCCGCTGTTCGCGGTGATCCTGATCGTCGCCTGGCAATGGCTGCCGTTCGCGACGCTCATCCTGCTGACCGCGCTGCAATCGCTCGACGAGGAGCAGAAGGAGGCCGCCGAAATGGATGGCGCGAGCGCCGTCTCGGCCTTCATCTACATCACGCTGCCGCATCTGGCGCGTCCCATCACCGTGGTGATCCTGATCGAGACCATTTTCCTGCTCACCGTGTTCGCCGAGATCTTCGTCACCACCGGCGGCGGGCCGGGCCTGCAGACCACCAACATCGCCTTCCTGATCTATTCGCAGGCGCTGATCCAGTTCGACGTCGGCAGCGCCTCCGCCGGTGGCCTCGTCGCGGTGGTGATCGCCAACGTCGTCGCCTTCTTCCTCGTCCGCATCGTCGGCCGCAATTTGGAGGCCTGAATCATGGCGCGGATGGCAACGACGCAGCGGGTGGTGATCTCGACGATCGGGGCGTGGTTCTTCGGCTTCCTGATCTTCTTCCCGATCCTCTGGATGGTGCTGGCAAGCTTCAAGACCGAGCTCGAGGCCTTCGCCATTCCGCCGTCCTTCCTGTTCTTCCACTGGACCACCGAAAATTACGCGACCGTGCAGGAGCGGAGCGACTATCTGCACCACGCCATGAACTCGGTCATCATCGCGGGCGGCTCGACGCTCATTGCGCTCTTGATCGCCATCCCGGCGGCCTGGTCGATGGCGTTCGCGCCGACCAAGCGCACCAAGGACCATCCTGCTCTGGATGCTCTCGACCAAGATGATGCCGCCGGTCGGCGTGCTGGTGCCGATCTACCTGATCTACAAGACCTTCGGCCTGCTCGATTCCCGCATCGGCCTCGTCTTCATCCTGTGCCTCGGCAATCTGCCGATCGTGATCTGGATGCTGTTCACCTATTTCAAGGAGATCCCGCGCGACATCCTCGAAGCCGCGCGCATGGATGGCGCCACCATCGGCCGCGAGCTGGTCTACGTGCTGACGCCGATGGCGATCCCGGGTCTGGCATCGACCCTGCTGCTCAATCTGATTCTGGCCTGGAACGAGGCGTTCTGGACGCTGAACCTGTCGACCTCGAACGCCGCGCCGCTCACCACGTTCATCGCCTCCTATTCGAGCCCGGAAGGGCTGTTCTGGGCAAAGCTGTCGGCGGCCTCGACGCTGGCGATCGCGCCCATTCTCGTCCTCGGTTGGTTCAGCCAGAAGCAGCTCGTGCGCGGGCTGACCTTCGGCGCGGTGAAGTAGAGGGGCTGCCGGATCATGGGTCAGATCACACTTCAGGACGTGCAGAAATCCTTCGGCCCCGTGCACATCATCAAGGGCGCAGATCTCGACATTGCCGACGGCTCCTTCGTGGTGTTCGTCGGTCCCTCCGGCTGCGGCAAGACCACGCTGTTGCGGCTGATCGCCGGCCTCGAGGACGTCTCCGGCGGCAAGATCCTGATCGACGGCAAGAACGTCGTCGACACGCCGCCCGCCAAGCGCGGGTTATCCATGGTGTTCCAGTCCTACGCGCTCTATCCGCACATGAGCGTGCGCGGCAATATCGGCTTCGGCCTGAAGATGGCGGGGCTGCCCAAGGACGAGATCAACCGCAAGGTCGAGGCCGCCGCCGCGACGCTGAACCTCACGCCCTATCTCGACCGCAAGCCGCGCGAGCTTTCCGGCGGCCAGCGCCAGCGCGTCGCGATCGGCCGCGCCATCGTGCGCGAGCCCAAGGCGTTCCTGTTCGACGAGCCGCTGTCGAACCTGGATGCCGCGCTCCGCGTACAGATGCGCATCGAGGTGACGCGGCTCCAGAAGCAGCTCGGCACCACCGCGATCTACGTCACCCATGACCAGGTCGAGGCCATGACCATGGCCGACAAGATCGTCGTGCTCAACGGCGGCAAGATCGAGCAATATGGCTCGCCGCTGGAGCTTTACGAGAAGCCTGCCAATCTCTTCGTCGCCGGCTTCATCGGCTCGCCCAAGATGAACTTCGTCACCGGCGAACTCGCCAGGCAGCAAGGCGCGGCCACGATCGGCGTGCGTCCGGAGCACCTCAGGATCGAGCGCGATGGCGCCGGCGGCTGGCAGGGGACGATCGCGGTTGCCGAGCATCTCGGCAGCGACACCTTTCTCTACGTCGATGCCGGTCCGCTCGGCATGCTGACCGCGCGCTACATCGGCGAATTGAGCCTGCATGCCGGCGATCACGTGTCGCTGGTGCCGGACCCCGCGCGGATCCACCGCTTCGATGCGAGCGGCAACGCGCTTCGCGGCTGACAAGAAACGGCAAAGAACGGAAAGACCAACATGTACCTGGAAAAATTCAAGCTGGACGGCAAGACCGCGTTCATCACCGGCGGCGGGCAGGGCATTGGGCTGGCCTGCGCCGAGGCGCTCGCCGAAGCCGGCGCCAGGGTCGTCATCGGCGACCGCGACAGCAAGGTCGCGGACAGCGCCAAGGCCAGCCTGAAAGCCAAGGGGTTCGACGCCGAGACCGCGATCATGGACGTGACCGATACCAGGCGCGTCGCCGAGGTCGCCAATGACCTCGTCGCCCGCCACGGCAAGGTCGACATCCTCGTCAACAATGCCGGCATCGCCCGCAGCGAGACGCCGGCGGAGACCGTGACCGACGAGCATTGGCTCAACGTCATCGACGTCAACCTCAACGGCACCTTCTGGTGCTGCCGCGAGTTCGGCAAGCACATGCTGAAGGCGCAAAGCGGCGCCATCGTCAATGTGGGCTCGATGTCCGGCTTCATCGTCAACAAGCCGCAGGAGCAGTGCTTCTACAATGCGTCGAAGGCCGGTGTGCACCATCTGACCAAGTCGCTCGCGGCGGAATGGGGCGCGCGCGGCATCCGCGTCAACGCGGTGGCGCCGACCTATATCGAGACGCCGCTCAACGCCTTCGTGAAGAGCAATCCCAAAATGTACGACGCCTGGATCGGCGGAACCCCGATGGCGCGGATGGGGCAGGTCGAGGAGATCGCCTCCGTCGTGCTGTTCCTCTCCTCGGAAGCCGCGAGCCTGATGACCGGCAGCATCGTGCTGGTGGATGGCGGCTACACTTGCTGGTAGGCTTACCGTCAAAACTGACGAGAGCGACCGGGAGCGACAATGCCGCGAGCGTATATCGGCGTCGACGTGGGGACCACCAGCACGCGGGCAGGGGTGTTCGACGAGGCCGGCACGCTGCTGGCGACGGCGCGGCACCCGATCAGGATCTGGCATGAGGCCGGCGATATCGTCGAGCAGTCATCCCGGGACATCTGGGAGGCCTGCGCAAAATCCGTGCGGGCGGCGATGGCGGAAGCTGCCATTGCGCCCGACAGCGTCGGCGGCATCGGCTTCGACGCCACCTGTTCCCTCGTGGTGCTCGACCGCCAGGGCGGGCCGCTCACCGTCAGCGCCTCAGGCGAGGCGCAGCGCAACGTCATCGTCTGGATGGACCATCGCGCCACCGCCGAGGCGCGGCTGATCAACGAGACCGAGGATGCGGTGCTGCGCTATGTCGGCGGCTCGATCTCGCCCGAGATGGAGATGCCAAAACTGTTGTGGCTGAAGCGCCATCTGCGCGCGAGCTTCGATGCCGCAGGCCACTTCTTCGATCTGGCAGACTACCTGACCTGGCGCGCGACCGGCTCGCTGCAACGCTCGACCTGTACCGTCACCTGCAAGTGGAACTATCTCGCCCATGACGGTGGCGGCTGGAGCGCGCAATTCTTCAAGCGCATCGGGCTGTCCGACTTCGTCAGCGAGAAATACGCCCGCATCGGCACCGAGATCGTCGCGCCGGGCACCCGGCTCGGCGCAGGCCTCACCCGCACGGCCGCCGCTGAGCTCGGCCTGTCGCCAGGAACGCCGGTCGGCGCATCCCTGATCGACGCGCATGCCGGCGGCATCGGCGCGATCGGCGGTCGCGACGGCTCGGGCGGAACGACCGATGTCAGCGACCGCCTCGCCTACATCATGGGAACGTCGGCCTGCATCATGGCGACGACGAAGGAGCCGTGCTTCGTGCCGGGCGTGTGGGGGCCTTATTATTCCGGCATGGTGCCGGACTTCTGGCTCAACGAGGGCGGGCAGTCGGCGGCGGGCGCGGCGATCGACCATCTCCTCAAATCGCATCCGGGCTTTGCCGAGGCGAGCGCGGCTGCGCGCAACAAGGGCCTCGACCTCATCGACTTCCTCGAGCGCCGCATCATCGCGCGCGCCGGTGATGCCAGCCGCGCCGCGCTGCTCGCCCGCGATGTCCACGTCCTGCCCGAATTCATCGGCAACCGCTCGCCTTACGCCGACCCCGATACGCGCGCGGTGATCGCGGGCCTCGATCTCGACACCGATGTCGCTTCTATGGAGCGGCTGTTCGTCGCCGGCCTTTGCGGGCTCGCTTACGGGCTTGCCGAGGTGATCGAGGCCTTTGCCGCGCATGGCGTCCGCTCCAGCATCATGATCATGGGCGGCGGCGCCAGCCGCAGTCCGCTGGTGCGCCAGATCATGGCCGACACCACAGGCCTCACCGTCGCGCTGCCGCAGACCAGGGAGCCGGTGCTGCTCGGCGCCGCGATGCTCGGGGCGGTGGCTGGCGGCGCCTGTGCCTCGATCGGCGAGACCATGGCAAAGATGTCGGCGCTGGGACGCAAGAGCGAGCCGACCGCGCCTGATATGGCCGCGTTTCACGCCCGCAAGCGCGAGGTGTACAAGTTGCTGCGCGAGGTCGATCGCGGCAGCCGTGCCGCGATGCGCGACATCGCCAGAGGTTGAGACGAATGCTGATTGCTAGCGGCGATGCGCTGATCGATTTCGTGCCGACGCGAAACGCCGACGGACGCGAGGCGGTGATGCCCGCGGTCGGCGGCTCCTGCCTCAACGTCGCGATCGGCATGGCGCGGCTGGGCGCGCCGACCGGCTTCGTCGGCGGCATCTCCACCGACCTGTTCGGACAGATGATCGCAGACCACGCAACCGCCTCGCATGTCGAACTCGGCCTTGCCACCCGCAGCGATCACCAGACCACGCTGGCTTTCGTGCGCATCGTCGCGGGCGAGTCGCATTACGCCTTCTACGACGCCGAGACGGCGACCCGGAACTGGACCTACCGGCGCGGGTCCGTTGCCTTCGATACGGTCGAAGTCCTCCATGTCGGCTCGACCACGCTGGTCAACGACGAGGGCGCCGCCGAAACGAAAGCGCTGATCGCGGACGCGCGGATGTCGTCCACGATCTCGTTCGATCCGAACTGCCGCCCCAACCTCGTCAGGGACAAGCCGGCTTATCTCGCGCGCATGGCCGAGTTCGCGCAAAGCGCCGATCTCATCAAGATGTCGGACGTCGACTTCGCCTATCTCTTCGGCGACGAGCCCTATCAACAGCGCGCGAGCACGCTGCTCGGGCAGGGCACGAGCCTCGTCGTCGTCACCCGTGGCAACAACGGCGCGATCGCGTGGCACGCGGGAGCAGGGCGGATCGAGGTGCAAGCACCCAGGGTCGAGGTCGCCGACACCATCGGCGCCGGCGATAGTTTTCAGGCGGCGCTGCTGTTCGCCCTGCACAAGCAGGGACGTCTGGCGCGGCAGCAGCTGAAAGTCATCAATGCCGACGAGCTCCGCCGCGCGCTGTCCTTTGCCGCCAATTGCGCCGGCCTGACCTGCACCCGCCCGGGCGCCGATCCGCCCTGGAGCCACGAGATCACCTGGAGCCCGTAGCGCCGCGTCACATCCGCGCGACGGCCTTCTCGGCGCATTTGATGAAGGTTCCGATCAGCGGGCTCTGCGAATCCCGCCGCCAGCACACCGCGATGTCGAGGGAGTCGGTGGCATCGCGGAGCGGCCTGAACACGATGCCGCGCGGGGCGCCGAGCTGCGCGCAGGCCGGCAGGATCGCGAGGCCTTCGCCCGCCAGCACCAGGCTCATCGCCGAATGCACCGTCTCCACGCGGCTCGCGATCGGCATCACCACCTGGTGCCGGCGCAGCAGGGGGACCACGGCGGACGATGCGGGACCATGGTCCGGATGCGGCAGCGCGATCAGCGGACGTCCGTGCAACCGGGCCATCGGCACGGAGCCCAGGCGGGCGAGCGGCGAGCTGGTCGGCATCGCCAGCATGAAGCGCTGTGCACCGATCCGCGCCACCTGGATCTCGGGATGGTTGATGGCCGGCATGCACAGCGCGACCGTGACGCTGCGATCGAGCACCCGCGCCTCGCGCGTCGATGCGCTGAGCTCGGCGAAGTCGAGGTCGACACCGGGAACCGAGCGGCGCAGCTCGGGGATCAGCCGCGGCAGGATCGCATTGGCCAGCACGAACATGTAGCCGACCGACAGCCGCCCGCGCTTGCCGGATGCGACCGCGCGGGCGGCCTCGATGCCGTCGGACGCCAGCGCCAGCGCCTCGCTGGCGCGCACCAGCAGCGCCTGGCCCGCCTCGGTCAGGTCCATGCCGCGGGTGCCGCGGCGGAACAGCGGCGCGCCGATCTCGGCCTCCAGCTTGCGGATCTGGACCGAGAGCGGCGGCTGCGCCATGCGCAGCCGCTCGGCGGCCTTGCCGACGCTGCGTGCCTCGGCGACGGCGACGAAATAGCGGAGCCGACGAAGATCCATTGGCATACCGAAAACGTATGGGTTGGCGACCAAAATCGTATTGGACGGCGAGTTAACAAAACTGTCATTCTGGCTGTCAATGGCTTGTCTAATGCCTTGGCCAACGGTGGCCGGCTTCGGAGCGTGATGTGACGATGAACGGCGATCCCTGCCTGCTGTCCGCAACCGAACTGCGCGGCCTCATCGCCGACAAGCGGATCTCGCCCGTCGAGATCACCCGGGCCGTGCTCGCGCGCGCCGAGGCGCTCCAGCCCCAGTTGAACTGCTTCATCACGATCTGCGGCGACGAGGCGATGGCGGCCGCGCGCGCCGCCGAGCGCAGGGTCATGGCCGGCGAGCCGCTCGGCCTGCTGCATGGCATTCCCTACACCGTCAAGGACATCGTCAACACCAGGGGGGTAAAGACCACCTTCGGCGCCGTTCCCTACAAGGACAATGTGCCTGTTGAGGACGCGGTGGCGGTCGCGCGGCTGCGCAGCGAGGGTGCGATCCTGATCGGCAAGACCACGACGCCGGAATTCGGCAGCAAGTGCTTGACGGATTCGCCGCTGTTCGGCCGCACTCGCAATGCGTGGGACGCCTGCCGCTCCTCCGGCGGCTCCAGCGGCGGCGCGGCGGTTGCTGTGGCCAGCGGCATCGCGCCGCTCGCGGTCGCGACCGACGGCGGCGGCTCGACGCGGATTCCCGCGGCCTGCAACGGCGTGGTCGGCCTGAAGCAGAGCAACGGAATCATCCCGCACAGCCAGGCGCTGGATGTGTTCGGTAACCAGACCTACGTCACGCCGACGACGCGCACCGTCGCCGATACCGCGCTGATGATGCAGGCGATGGCCGGCGAGGACCCCTGCGATCCCTGGTCGATCGGCGTTCCCGTATCCGACTTCGTCGGCACCGCCGCCCCGCGCGGCGATCTGCGCGGGCTGAGGATCCTGTACTGCCTGACGCCGCCGGGCCGTCCGGTGTCCGCCGAGGTCGCGGCCAGCTTCAGGGCGAGCCTCGACCGGCTGGCCGGGCTCGGCGCCGAGCTCGAGGAATTCTCCGGCGAGGGTTTCGACATCGAGCCGATCTGGCGCGCCATCAACCACACCGTCTGGCGCACGCGCTTTGCAAAACTCGCGGCCGAGCACAAGGACGAGCTGAGCGAGGCCTTCCTCAAGCAGCTCGCGCTTGCCACCGAGGTCAGCGGCGTTGACTACCAGGAGGCGATGTTCGCGCGCACCGCGCTGTTCCGCCGCGTGCAATCCCTGCTTGCGCGCGGCCACTTCCTGGCGATGCCGACGCTCACGCGCTCCGCGCTGCCGATCAAGCAGGATTTGTTCGGCACCATCGAGATCGACGGTCGGCATTTCGACAGCGTCCGGCCGCACTGGTTCCCCTGGACCATGCCGTTCAACATGACCGGGCATCCCGCCGTCAGCCTGCCCTCGGGCTTTGGCCGCGACGGCCTGCCGATCGGGCTTCAGCTCGTCGGCCGCTTCCGGGCTGATGCGGAATTGCTCCGCGTCAGCACGCTGTTCGAGGCCTCCGTCGACCTTCTGTCCCGCTGGCCGGAATAACGACATGCGCATGCAGCAAAGCACTTGCGCGCAAAGGACTTGCGTCCGCCGTCCGGACATGTTGATCGTGCCGCGGATGAGCTTCGAAACCGGGCGCGCATGAGCGTATTTGTCCTCCGACGTGTCTTGACCTTGCTGGCGACGCTGGTCGGCGCGTCGCTGATCATCTTCCTGGTGCTGGATGCGCTTCCCGGCAACGCCGCGCAGATGCTGATGGGCGCCGATGCCTCGGCCGACGCGGTCCGCGCGCTCACCGTCAAGCTCGGGCTCGACCAGCCGCTGGCGGTTCGCTACCTGCAATGGATCAAGGGCCTGCTCGTCGGCGATCTCGGCAACTCCTATGTCTACGGCACGCCGATCGCCAGCCTGATCGCGGAGCGGCTGGTGCTGACCATTCCGCTCGCGATCATGGCCATGTCGATCACGGTGACGCTGGCGCTCTCGGCCGGCATCTACACCGCCGCCAACCACAACAAGCTCGGCGATGTCGGCGTGATGTCGCTGACTCAGGTCGGCATCGCGCTGCCGAACTTCTGGTTTGCGATCCTGCTGGTCCTGTTGTTCTCGGTGCGGCTGCAATGGCTCTCGGCGGGCGGCTTCGCCGGCTGGGAGGACGGCATCTGGTCAGGCGTCAAGTCGCTGCTGCTGCCGGCGGTCTCGCTCGCGGTGGTGCAGGCTGCGATCCTCGCCCGCGTCACGCGCTCGGCGGTGCTCGAAGTGCTGCGCGAGGATTTCGTCCGCACGGCACGGGCAAAGGGGCTCGGCAAGCGCGAGGTGCTGTGGCGCCACGTGCTGCGCAACGCAATGATCCCCGTGATGACGGTGATGGGCCTGCAATTCGCCAATCTGCTCGCCGGCACAATCGTGATCGAGAACGTGTTCTACCTGCCGGGCCTCGGCCGCCTGATCTTCCAGTCGATCGCCAACCGAGACCTGATCGTGGTGCGCAATTGCGTGATGCTGCTGGCAACCATGGTCGTTATCGTCAATTTCGTGGTCGACGTGCTCTATGCCTTCATCGATCCCCGCATCAAGGTTCACGACCTGTGAGCGCGCCCCTGACCACCCCGATTGACGCAGCAGTCGCGACGCGTCCGCTGCCCGCGCGCACGTTCTGGCGCCGTGCGCTGCGCCATCGCAGCTTTGTCCTCGGCGGCGCGCTGAGCCTGCTGGTGCTCGCCTCGGCGCTGCTTTCGCTGGTGTGGACGCCGTGGTCGCCCTACGAGATCGACATCGCCTCAAAACTCCGGCCGCCGTCGGCGGCGCACTGGCTCGGCACCGATTCCTTCGGCCGCGACATCGTCTCGCTGCTGCTCGCCGGCGCCCGCTCCACCATCATGGTCGGCATCATCGCGGTCAGCATCGGTCTCACCTTCGGTGTCTGCCTCGGCCTGATCGCCTCGGCGCGGCGCGGCTGGACCGAAGAGATCATCATGCGCTTCTCCGACTTCACCTTCGCCTTTCCGGCCGTGCTCTCCGCGATCATGCTCGCCGCGGTCGTAGGGCCGGGCATGGTGACCTCGATCGTCGCGATCGGCATCTTCCAGATCCCGACATTGACTCGGCTGACGCGCGGCTCGGCCAACGCGATCTGGGCGCGCGAATTCGTGCTGGCCGCGCGAGCGTCGGGGAAGGGAAAATTCCGCATCACCATCGAGCACGTGCTGCCCAACATCCTGTCGATCCTGATCGTGCAGGCGACGATCCAGTTCGCACTCGCGATTCTCGCGGAAGCCGCACTGTCCTATCTCGGCCTCGGCACGCAGCCGCCGCAGCCATCCTGGGGCCGCATGCTGAACGATGCGCAGACCCTGCTGTTCCAGTCGCCGATGCTCGCGGTCTATCCGGGG
The DNA here is from genome assembly GCF_000011365.1 of Bradyrhizobium diazoefficiens USDA 110. Lineage (GTDB taxonomy): Bacteria > Pseudomonadota > Alphaproteobacteria > Rhizobiales > Xanthobacteraceae > Bradyrhizobium > Bradyrhizobium diazoefficiens. The sequence continues at coordinate 3,570,300 of NC_004463.1, forward strand.
GCCGCCATCGCGGTCGCCGTGCTCGGCCTCAATCTCCTCGGCGACGGCTTGCGCGATCTGCTCGATCCACGACTGGCGCGGGAGCGATGAGGATGGCTGAGCGCTCCACCATGCCGCTGATCGAGGTTGATAATCTCGGCGTCCGCCTCAACACCAGCCGCGGGCCGGCGCAGGCCGTGCGCGGCGTCAGCTTCTCGCTGAAGCGCGGCGAGACGCTCGGGCTCGTCGGTGAATCCGGCTGCGGCAAGTCGGTGACCGCGATGTCCCTGATGGGCCTGTTGCCGGACAGCGCCGTCGTCACCGGCAGCATCAAACTTGATGGCAGCGAGCTCGCCGGGCTTGCGGACGCGGATTACTGCCGCCTGCGCGGCAACCGCATCAGCATGATCTTCCAGGAGCCGATGACCGCGCTCAATCCGATGCACACGATCGGCCACCAGGTCGCCGAGCCGCTGCGGCGTCACAAGAACTACTCGGCATCGCAGGCGCGGAAAGAGACGATTGCCTTGCTCGACCGCGTCGGGCTGCCCGATCCCGCGCGGCGCGTCGATGCCTATCCGCACCAGTTCTCCGGTGGCCAGCGCCAGCGCATCACCATTGCGATGGCGCTCGCCTGCGAGCCGGACCTGTTGATCGCGGACGAGCCGACCACGGCGCTCGACGTCACCATCCAGGGCCAGATCCTCGACCTCATCGCCGATCTCGTCGAGGAGCGCGGCATGTCGATGATCCTGATCTCGCACGATCTCGGCGTCATCGCCGAGAACGTGCAGCGCATGATGGTGATGTATGGCGGCACCGTGGTCGAGAGCGGGCCGACCGACGAGGTGTTCCGCCGCATGGGCCATCCCTATACGCAAGGCCTGTTCCGCGCCCGTCCGAAGCTCGGCGCGCGCAAGGGGACGCGGCTGAAGACGATCTCGGGCACCGTGCCGGAGCTCGCGGATCTTCCGGCCGGCTGCACCTTCTCCGCGCGATGTCCGCTCGTGATCGATCGGTGCCGCGCCGCGCTGCCGCCGATGGTCGAGGTCGGACCCGGTCATGTCGTGCGCTGCGTGCGCACCGATGTCTCGATGGCCGAGAATGTCGGAGCCCTGTCCGCATGAGCACCGCGCCTCTTCTCGACGTCAGGGATCTGGAGCAGCGCTACATGCTGCCGCGCGAGAGCCTGTTCCGTCCGCCCGGGCAGGTGCGCGCGCTCAACGGCGTGAGCGTGCAGGTCCTGCCCGGCAAGAGCCTCGGCATCGTCGGCGAGTCCGGTTCGGGCAAGTCGACCTTCGCGCGCGTCGTGATGGCGCTGGAGCGGCCGACGTCGGGGCAGGTCGCGCTGCTCGGCCGCGACCTTAACCGCCTCCCGGCCGACGAGCTGCGCCGTGCGCGCCGCGATTTCCAGATGGTGTTCCAGGACCCCTACGGCTCGCTCGATCCGCGCCAGACCATCGCGCGCATCGTCGCCGAACCCTTGACCGTGCTGGAGGGCGCCGATCGCACCACGTTCCGGGAACGCGTCGCCGCGGTGCTGCGCCAGGTCGGCTTGCGCGATGCCGACATGGAAAAATATCCGCACGAGTTTTCCGGCGGCCAGCGCCAGCGCATCGCGATCGCGCGCGCGCTGATCACCCAACCGAAGCTGATCGTCGCGGACGAGCCGGTCTCGGCGCTCGACGTCTCCGTGCAGGCCCAGGTCCTGAACCTGATGCAGGACCTCCAGGACCAGTTTGGCCTGAGCTATGTCCTGATCAGCCATGACCTCGCCGTCGTCGACTATCTCTGCGACGAGGTCGCGGTGATGTATCTCGGCCGGATCGTCGAGCAGGGGCGGCCGGAGGATCTGTTCGAGCGCAGCGCCCATCCCTATACGCGGGCGCTGCTGGATGCCGTGCCGCGGGCGCGCGCGGGCGGCGGCCGGCGCCGGCGCGGGGCCCAGGCGATCGCCTCGCAATCGGCGGCCGCCACGGGGTGTCCCTATGTCGCGCGTTGCGCGCTCGCCGACCAGCATTGCCGCGAGGCCCTGCCTGAGCTACGCAAGGTGGGCGAGGGACACCTTGCCGCCTGTCACAAGGCGGAGGCCGTGATGGCGTTGCCGCCGCCTGCTGCGGAGGGTTAGTCTCGGGCGCAGGATTGGCGTAGACTGGGAATTGAGAAGGCAGGGGAGTTACGCATGTTCAGGAAACTATCCATCGTCGCACTCACTGCCGCGTTTGTCGCGGCGCCGCTGCCGGTGCTGGCACAAAGCAAGAAGGACAGCGTCGTCATGGCGATGGCGCTGGAGCCGCCGGGGCTCGATCCCACCAACGCGGCCGCTGCCGCGATCGCCGAAGTCGCGCTCTACAACATCTATGAGACCCTAACCAAGATCAACGAGGACGGCACCACCTCGCCGCTGCTGGCGGAGAGCTGGACCGCTTCGCCCGACCTGAAGACCTACACCTTCAAGCTGCGCAAGGGCGTCAAGTTCCACAATGGCGAGCCGTTCGACTCCGCGGCGGTGAAGTTCTCGTTCGAGCGCAACGCGGTGCCCACCAGCACCAACAAGGACAAGAGCCTGTTCCAGAGCTTCGAGTCTGTCGCCGCGCCCGACGCCGACACGGTCGTGATCACCCTGAAGAATTCCGAGCCGAACCTGCCGTTCCTGCTGGGGCAGGCAAGCGGCTCGATCGTCGAGCCGAAGAGCGCGCCGACCAACGTCACGCAGCCGGTCGGCACCGGGCCGTATCAGCTCGGCGCCTGGGCCAAGGGTTCCTCGATGACCCTGACCAAATGGGCCGACTATCGCAACGCCGCGGCGATCAAGCTCTCGAAGGTGACGATCCGCTTCATCTCCGATCCGTCGGCGCAGACCGCGGCGCTGCTCTCCGGCGACGTCGATGCCTTCCCGCGCGTCGCGGCCCAGCGCACCATCGCCCAGTTCAAGGCCGATCCGCGTTTCACGGTTCTGGTCGGCGGCTCCAAGGCCAAGACCATCGTCGCGATCAACGAGCGCAAGAAGCCGCTCGATGACGTCCGCGTCCGCCGCGCCATCCTCGCCGCGATCGACCGCAAGGCCATGATCGACGGTGCCGTCGACGGCTTCGGCACGCCGATCGGCAGCTTCTACGTGCCGGGATCGCTCGGCTATGTCGACACGACAGGCATCAACCCCTACGATCCCGAGAAGGCCAAGAAGCTGCTCGCCGAAGCCGGCGTCACCACACCGCTCGAACTGTCGCTGAAGCTGCCGCCGCCATCCTATGCGCGGCAGGGCGGCGAGATCGTCGCAGCCCAGCTCGCCAAGGTCGGCATCATCGCCAAGATCGAGAACGTCGAATGGGCGCAGTGGCTGTCGCAGGTATTCGCCGGCAATGGTCCGCACAATTTCGACCTCACCATCGTCAGCCATGTCGAGCCGTTCGACCTCGTCAAGATCACCGAGCCGGACTACTATCTCGGCTACAACAACGAGGCGTTCAACGCGCTCTACAAGCAGATCGTCTCCACGCCCGACGAGGCCGCCCGTGCAAAACTGCTCGGCGACGCCCAGCGCATGCTGGCCACCGACGCCGTCTCCGCCTACATGTACCAGCCGCAGCTCATCACCATCACAGCCAAGAAGCTGAAGGGCGTCTGGAAGGACGTCCCGCAATACGAGAACGATTTCTCGACCTGGTATTGGGAGTAGGGGGCCCTCGTCGTTCGAGGCGCGCGCCGCCCGTTGCAGTGCCCTCTCCCCTTGCGGGAGAGGGCGGCGACGCCGGTAGACACTGACTCGCAAGGTGAGGGGTCTGTCTCCGCACACGAATCTCGCGAGATGAATTCGCGGAGAGCGCGATTTTAAGCCGACCATCCGGTGGCGGTCTCTAGAGCCCTGGCCTCAGCCCACGGCGCGCCGATCCAGACATCGCGCTCGTTAAGGAACTGGTTACCCGTCACTGTCACCATTTGCATATAGCTCGTCGCCATGCGCGGCAGCGTATTCTAAGAACGGTTGGATATTTCGACACGCCCGGTTGGCGGTCTCTTTCAGGAGAGGCCCAATGTTTAAGGGCTTTACGGTGGCAGTTGTGGCGCTGATTAGCACAGCGCAAGTGGATCGATACCTAACCAACGGTCGGTACACCGACGCGGCCATGGCCATGCTGCGGCAGATCAGGCACGCGTTTGGGTTTTGAGATACCCTTGGGGACAATTTTTAGGTGCTTTGATGGAAGGCATCTTGTGGACTGATCTCGACGCGGATGAGCAACGCGCCCTTGCGACCTTGGGAGCCGGACTTTCTATCGAGCTGTGTGACCCCGTTGCTCTCCTGACTTTAAGGCGGCTCGGTCTGATCGTAGGCTCTCATTTGACGGCTGCTGCGCACGAGTTGCGGAGGGGCGTTGTTCTGGACGAACTCAGGCGCGTGATTGCATGATGTAACCAAGCGCACGGCCGCGAACAGGCAGTCGAAAGTCCTCGCCCGCGATAAGCGGTATGCAGGATCGCTTAGGTCGTTAGTATCGGTCAGTCATGCCCTGTGTTTGAGCTGGAGATGATCCTGGCACGCCATCGCTCTTCAAAAGTGTCAGAGCCCTCTTTCAGTGCCAACGCTCGTGCATCCAGGGGATTGCCGGGCTTGCTAGCTATGACAATGCCTGTCGCTTCTCCGCGAGCACCGAGTTGGGGGGACCGCTCCATAGGCCATTCCAGCAATGCTTTCGACAGCATGGGCTTACCCGCGTACCAGCATTTTTGTCCGTCAATGAGACGATAAGACCACCATTGCCCTTGCGGATTTGGCGGCATTGCGGTCCTGCATTGTTGCTTGGCATGCACGCTAGTCATTTCGAGCAATGAGAGCGCAGCAATGCAAACGGTTAAAGCAAACGATTGAAGGGGTTTGCTCATGGACGCGCTCAATTGCCCTGTTGCTGCAATCGACTTACGGCAACGATCAAGGCAGGCCGTTCGAGGACTTCCACCAACTTTTCAAGGATAAGCGCATTATCCTTGGGGCAGGGCTGAAGGTATTCTTCCAGTATGAGTTGCGCGTCGCTAATCGCTTCCAGGGCTAATTGCTGATCAGTCATCACTGCTTACTCATCAATTAGTTGCGCCAGGAAAGCGAGCGGAGAGAGAAATCAAGTCAGCTTTGAGGAATATCCCCGCTCTTCTTTTCACTTTTTATTTCAAGTTCTCGGCTTCCCGCTGTTTGTCTCGATGTCGTCGGGGTCAATGTTGCGCAAATAGTCCCCGTACCAGCTCGGCGCTTGGGCCAAGGGCTCCTCGATCACGCTCAACAATGGGCCGACCACCGCAACGCCTCGGCGATCAAGCTGTCGAAGGTGACGATCCGCTTCATCTCCGATCCGGTCGCTCAGGCCGCACCGCTGCGTTGCCATCAACGAGCGGCCTGTATCTCAATTCCCACACTTGCGAGCAAAAGAGATCCGTTTGTCGCGTTTCGAACAGACGGAAAAAGCCCGGTCCGTTCCAATTCCCCAACGATTGAAAACAGTCATCGGTTGGGGGAGACGAAATGGAACGTTCCCTGTTAATTGAGCTGGCGCGCGACAAGTATGTCGAGCGTTGCAAGCAACGGGCCTTCGATCATCTGGACCGAGGCGATCTCAAGAACGCGGTCGCCTCGTTCGTCGGCAATATGAACGCGCGTCCCGATTGCGAACTGCCATCCTACTTGGCAACGCTTGGCGCTTTGCTGCTGACGGCGAACGATGCGTTCGGCTGGAGAGCGCTGATTGAAGGATTGAGGTGATGATCCGATAAACGCGGGCGTTGGGAGGTGTGGGGATGGCTCACTACAGGGCTTACCTTTTGGATCAGCACCGTCACGTGATAAGCGTAGCCAAATTGCAGTGTGCCGACGAGCAGGAAGCACGAGAACGTGCTGCGCAACTGGTTGACGTCAACGACGTCGAGCTATGGCAACTCGATCGCCGTATTGCGGTCTTTGAGGTCCCCGCAAGCCGAACCTCGCAGGCGGCGAGAAGGGAAAAGCCGCAGCGCCCCAGGGACAAATGAAGCAGCCTGTCAGTACGCGAATTCTTCAGCGCATTGATGGGGTAGCTTGGCTTTGCGGATTTTCCGATGTTGGCAATATACCCCTGTTTTGCCCGACGGGTCAAACCGCGGCGATGACCGTTGCGGTGCCGTCTCCCCTCGCGGGAGAGGGCAGCGACTCCGGTGGACGCAGACTCACTCGGGTGAGGGGTCTGTCTCCGCGGATGCACCTCTCTCAGTCCTAAGCAGCTCTATCCGCGTAAGCCATTGATCTCGCTATCCCCGGCTACTGTGCATGGGGTTGTTTTCGAGTTCTATTTTGACAGGGGTGGAGGCCGACACGCGAGGTCGTCGTGCCGGGCTCCCGGCCCGCATCCGCTACGCCGCCGCCGGCAGATCCGGATCGGCGATCGCGCCGGCGACACGGACACGCACGCGCAGCGCGTTGCCGGGCAGATAGGCGATCGGCATGTCCTCGACATCAACGGTCTTGAGGCTGTCGCGCGCTGCTCCCGCCTGCACCGCACGGTCGGCCGCGATATCGCGCGCGGCGGCGATCGCGTCCTCGCGGGTGAGATCGCGGAACACCTGGTCGGCCTCGCCGCTGACCTGTGCGATCGCGGCACCGACCGCGTTGGCGCAGTCGCCATGCGGCACGCGCACGATCTCGGAGATGCCGGGCAGGCGATCCGGCACCAGGAAGGCGCCGCCGCCGACCGCGAGCAGCGGCACGTCGCCGGCTTCGGTCTTCATGCGGTCGATGTCCTCCTCGAGCTTGCGCCAGGCGTCGCGCAGCGCGGCATCGATCAGGCGTTTCGGCAGCCTGGCGACGCGCGAGCGGTCGCCGATGTCGATCAGACCTGCGGCCACCGCAATGTCGGTGGAGGTGAGGCGCGAGCCGCCGAACACCAGCGCATCCGTCGTCAGGCGATAGCCGACGCTGAGCGGGCCGACGCGGACCGGATCCTCGTCGACATGACTGCCGCCGCCGAGCCCGATCGAGAGCAGGTCTGGCATCCGGAACAGCGTGCGCACGCCGCCGACCTCGACCACGGCATTCGCCTCGCGCGGGAAGCCGTGACGCAGCTGGCCGATGTCGCTGGTGGTGCCGCCGACATCGACGACCATGGCGTCGTCGAGGCCAGAGAGGTGGGCGGCGCCGCGCATGGAATTGGTGGCGCCGGAGGCAAAGCTCATCACCGGGAAGGCGGTGGCGATCTCGGCCTGCATCACCGTGCCGTCGTTCTGGGTCAGGAACAGCGGCGCGTCGATGCCGCTGTCGGCGATCGCCTTGCGGAAGGCCGCAACCGTGGTGACCGCGAGGTCGTGCAGGGAGGCGTTGAGCAGCGCGGCATTCTCGCGTTCGAGCAGGCCGATGCGGCCGAGATCGTGCGACAGCGTCACCGCGACGTCAGGACAGATCTCCGCGAGGATTTCGCGCGCGGTGGTTTCGCAGGAGGGATCGAGCGGGGAGAAGCTCGAGCACACCGCGACCGAGCGCAGACCCTTGTCCCTGATTTTTCGCGCGGCCTCCTTCAGCCCGGCGGTGTCGAGCGGCATGAACGGGCGGCCGTCGTAATCGTGGCCGCCCTCCAGCATGAAGATCTCGCCGTTGACGAGGCTGGCCAGATCCGTCGGCCAGTCGCAGAACGGCGGCAGCGAGGCGCTTGCCGGCATGCCGATGCGGATCGCGCCGATCTTCTGCACATGGCGGCGCTGTACCACTGCATTGATGAAGTGCGTGGTGCCGATCACGACCGCATCGACCTTCACCGCGGCGGCGGGCTCGGCGCGCAGCGCCTTGAGGGCGTCGAGGATGCCCGAGGTCACGTCGGCGGTGGTCGGACGCTTGACGAAATGGACGACCTTCTCGTCGACGATCAGCACGGCGTCCGTGTTGGTGCCGCCGACATCGATGCCAATACGCTTCATGGGATCTTAAGCTCCTGCCTCAGCGGGCGCGAAGAGGGAACGGTAGTCGAGGTCGTAGCCGAAGGCGCGCGGGCCGACGAATTCGAGACCCCGGGGACTCGTCAGCACGGCCGGCGCCGGCAGCGCCACGACGGTGACGCGCTGGCCATAGCGCACCGTTTCGGTGCCGACGCCGTGGCCGTTGACGCTGTCGAGCACGCAGATCAGATCGGGCGATGTCGCGATCGCTTCCTCGCCGCGCCAGGCCACGATCCATTCGTTCTGGAACGAGAGTGTTAGCTTTGTGCCGCGATCCGCGTCGCTGCCGTCGACCATGGCCGAACCGCGCAAGAATCCTTCCGTCGTGCGCCGGGCGACGTCGACGATCTTGCCGGTGAAGAGTTTCTTGCCGCCTTCGGTCGAAAGCAGCGCGGCGATCGGATCCTCGTGACGACGATTTGCCTCCTGCACGGCGCGACCGATGCGGATCGCCTTGGTGGTCGTGAAGTGGATGCCCCAGTCCTTCACCTCGCGTCCGGTGCGCGGCGCCTTGCTGGTGGAGGCGATCGAGCCCATCTCGACGCAGATCTTGCGGCTCGCCCGCTCCATCCACTTCCAGCTCGGCACCTTGGTGACGACGGCCTCGATGCCGCGGGGATCGTAGAGGGTGCAGGGATAGGGACGCAGGTCCCCGATCGCGACCGAGGTCATCTGCGCCTCGGGGAAGGCGCGGCCCATGCAGTCGGCGTCGACCACGGGAATGCCGAGATGCGCGGCCGCCATCAGCGCCTGCACGCCGTTGCCGCCGCCGATCTCGACCGACATCACGGCGCGGAACTTGATGCCATTGATCTCTTCCTGCATCCGCACGGCGCGCGCGATGTTGCGGCTGTCCGCGAGGCGCTCCTGTCCGACCAGCGGCGCGCCCATGTTGGAGACCACCGCGACCCAGTCCTCGTCGTCGAGATCGAGCGGCGACATCAACTGCACACGATGGCCTTCGGCGTAGAGTCGGCGCAGATTGAGCAGGCCGAGATAAGGGCTGCCGCCGCCGCCGGTGCCGAGAATCCAGGCGCCGACCGCGAGCGCCTCGATCTCCTCGAGGCTGATCGTCTTCAATTCCACCTTGCTCACGACACCAGCTCCTCGACGATGCGGGCCGCGGCGGCAATGCCGAGGATCGCGGGACCCGGATAGGCCGTGCGCACGCGCGCCTTGTTGGCGCTGGTGTAGCTGATGCAATCCATCACCACGAGATCGGGCTCGAGGTCCGCCATCGTGCGTGCGGCTTCGTCGACGACGGCGTCGCTCGAACCGGGACGCAGCGTGATGCCGACGACCTCGACGCCGTCGCGCTGCCATTTCTTGTCGATCAGTACGGTCTGCTCGGGCAGCGGCGAGAACACGCCGAGCCGGCCTTTCGGCAGCACGGCCTCGACGAGATTGTGCAGGATGGCCGAGGGCAGGATGACGAGGCCATCCGCCGCGAGGTTGGGAAACTTGCCGGTGCAGGCCATCAGCGTCACGCCGACGCCCTCGTGCTTGAAGCGGGTGATCTGCTGGCTTGCGCGGCGCTCGACTTCCTTCTTGCTGATCGTGACGCCGTCGCCGTTCGGCAGCAGCGTGAACAGCGTGTCGTAGCCGTCCATCGGCGGGATGGCGTCGATCTCCGCGCGGCTCATGCCGTCGAGCGCGCCGCGCAGCTCGATCTCGATGCCCGGCGACAGCACGGCAGCGATCTCGGAGGCGACGGTGGGGCGCGGGCTCTGGCCGATCACGACCACCCCGATGCGCTGGTGCTTCAATGGCATGTTCATGTCTAGTCCTTCAAGACGACGAGATCGGCCGGCGTCCAGTCGAGCGTGACACCGTTGCCGGGGACGAACAGGCGGCTCGTGCCTGCATTGGGCTGTTGCACGAGGACACGATGGCCGCCCTCGAGCGTGATCCGGTAGAGCACCGCGCCGCCGAGGAAGTTGGTATTCTCGACGATGCCATGGGCGGAGCTGCCGGCTGCGGTGGCGTCAGCGCGCGGCATGAAGCGAATCTTTTCGGGGCGCAGAGCGACCGAGAGAACGCCGGTGCCTTGCGCCTCGGAGGACGGCAGCGCCAGGATCAGACCCTTGCCGACGTCGAGCGCCGGGCCGCCCGCGCTCGTCGTGGTGCGCTCGCCACGAAAGATGTTGGTGTCGCCGATGAAGTCGGCGACGAAGCGCGTCGTCGGCTGGTTGTAGATCTCGGTCGGGGTGCCGACCTGCTCGACACGGCCGCTGTTCATCACGGCGATGCGGTCGGACATCGCCAGCGCCTCCTCCTGGTCGTGGGTGACGAAGACCAGGGTCAGGCCGAGCTTCTTCTGGAGCTGCTTGAGCTCGAACTGCATCTGCTGACGCAGCTTCTTGTCCAGCGCGCCGAGCGGCTCGTCGCAGAGCAGGACGCGCGGCGCGATCACGATGGCGCGGGCAAGCGCCACGCGCTGCTGCTGGCCGCCGGAGAGCTGGGCAGGGCGGCGGTCCTCGAGGCCGGACAGCTCGACCATGGCCAGCGCCGCCTTCACCTTGGCTGCGATGCTCGCCTTGTCGAGCCCGCGCATGCGCAGGCCGAAGGCGACGTTCTCGGCGACGGTCCGATGCGGGAACAGCGCGTAGTTCTGGAACACCATGCCCATGTCGCGCTTGTGCGCGGGCACATGGGTGATGTCGGCGCCGTCGACGCGAATCGCGCCCGCGCTCGGGGTTTCGAAGCCGGCGATCATGCGCAGCGTCGTGGTCTTGCCGCAGCCGGACGGGCCGAGCAGGGAGAAGAACTCGCCCTGCCTGATGTCCATCGCGACCGCGTCCACCGCGCGCACGCCGCCTTCATAGACCTTGCTGACGCTGGCGATCTCGATCGACGCGCTCATGCGCGGAAGATCCGGTTGACGCGCTGGTCGATCTCGTCCTTGCGCTCGTTGTACCACTTCCAGTCGACCTGGATCAGCTTCGAGACCTTCTCGGGCGTGGTGAGCAGCTTGGCGTCATACTTGGCGTCGAGCTTCACCTGCCTGTTGGCCGGCGAATACCACACGGTCTCCGCAAGGCGCTTCTGCACCTCCGGGCGCAGCATGTAGTTCACGTAGGCGTTGGCAAGCTCCTTCATCTTGCTGCCGGGCGTGATGGTCAGGACCTGCTCGAGCGATAAGACGCCTTCGCTCGGCGCGACGAAATCGGTCGGCTGGTTCTGGCCGTCATAGCGGTAGATGCCGGAATCGTGGATGACGCAGAGGCCGACTTCGCCGGACAGCAGCATCTTCTCCATCGCGCCGGTGAAATCGACGATCTTGATCGGCTTGAGCTTCTCCAGCGCGGCATAGGCCGCGTCGAGATCGGTCTGGCCCTTGCCGAACAGGGTACCGCACATCATCAGGAAGGCCTGGCCGAGGCTGTTGACGGGAATGACGTAGCCGCCGCGGACGCCGTTGTATTTCGCGTCCCACAGCTCCTTCCACGAGGTGATGTTGCCGTAGCCCTTGTCGGTGCGAAGTCCAAGGCCGATGGCGCTGGTGAAGATCGAGACGCCGACGATCTTGTCGCTGATCGCGTAGGGGTAGACGTCGGCAAGGTTCGGGACGAGCTTGGGATCGATCTTCGGCTCGACCAGGCCCATCTCGGCCGCCGCCCACTGTTCGTTGGAATTGGTGTGCAGCACGTCGTAGATCGGCGCCGAGCGCGAGCTTGCCTGGAGCTTCGGCAGATAGGGGAAGGCGGAGTCGGTCTGGAGCTTGCACTTGAACTCGCTCTCGAAGGCGGGGCCGATCTCGGCCTTCATGATCTCGCCCCACTTGCCGCCCCAGCCGGTGATGCGCAGCGTCGGATCGTCGGCGCGCGCGACATAGGGTGCGGCGATCGTGCCGATGCCGAGCGAGGCGCTCGCGGTCAGAAAGCGGCGGCGGCTGAGCCGTGAGGATCCCAGAGCTTTCATCATGTCTCGATTCCTTCGGTGCAATGAGCGGTTACAATTTGACGTAGGAGCGCAGGCCGACGGTGCGGTCGAGCCCGATGACGACGACAAAGGCGAGGACGATGGAGACCACCGAGGCGGCGCCGATGGTGCCGTCCAGATCGAACTTGAGATAGTTGAACAGCGTGACCGGCAGGGTCTCGTTGCCCGGTGAGACCAGGAACAGCGACACCGGAAATTGGTCGAAGGAAACGATGAAGGCGAAGATCGCGCCCGCCAGCACGCCCGGCTTGATCAGCGGCAGCGTCACCTCGAAGAAGGTGCGCAAGGGACTTGCGCCGAGATTGCGCGCGGCTTCCTCGAGGCGCAGGTCGAAATTATGCAGCACGGCGAGCGTGGTACGCACCACGTAAGGCAGCGTCACCAGCGTATGGCCGGCAACGAGGCCCCAGGTCGGACGTCCGACATCGAGCAGCACATAGGTCTGGAACAGTGCAAGGCCCGTCAGGATCGCCGGCAGCATCAACGGCGAGAGCATCGTCGCGACGATCAGCCGCGTGCCCGGCAGATTGCCGCGCGCGAGCGCGAGCGCGGCGGAAGCGCCCAGGATCGTTGCCGATATGGTGGTGAGGACGGCGACTTCGAGGCTGAAGCCCAGCGCATGCATGAAATCGCGCGAGGCGAAGAACTTCTCGAACCAGCGCAAGGACACGCCGACCGGCGGAAACTGGATGAAGGGCGTCGGGTTCAGGGCGAACACGACGACGATCGCGATCGGTGCCAGCAGGAAGATCAGGATGGCGATGTTGACGGCGAGATAGAGATAGCGGCCGTAATGCCTGACGCGTCCGGCCGTCCGCGCGGGAGCCGCCTGCCGGGCCGCCGCGAGCGATGGGCTGTGCGAGGCGGTGGTTTGCATCGTCGGCCTCACTGCAATTCGCGCTGGCCGGAGACGAGGCCGAGCGCGCGGTTATAGGCGACGACGAGCCCGAGCGAGATCATCAGCAGGACGATACCGAGCGCGGCGGCGAAGCCGACGTTGAAGTTCGCCGAGATCTGCTGGTAGATCAGGATCGGCAGCGTCATGATCTGGAAGCCGCCGAGCAGGATCGGCGTGACATAGGCGCTGATCGCCAGCGCAAACACCAGCAGCGAGCCGGCGAGGATGCCGGGCAGGCTGAGCGGCAGCGTCACCTCGAGGAACGCACGCAAGGGGCTCGCGCCGAGGTTTTCCGCGGCCTGCTCCAGCCGCTCGTCGATGCGGCCGATCACGCCGGTCAGCGTCAGCACCATGAACGGAACGTAGATGTGGACGAGACCGACCACGATTCCGGTCTCGGTGTACATCAGCTTGAGCGGCTGGCTGATCACGCCGAGCGACATCAGGGTCTGGTTGACGACGCCCTTGTCGGAGAGCAGCGTCATCCAGGCGAAGGTGCGCACCACGATGCCGGTCAGCATCGGCGCCAGCACCGCCATCAGCAGCAGCGCGTGCCCGGTGCGGCTCTTGATGCGCGCCATCCAGTGCGCCAGCGGATAGCCGATCGCGAGCGCGACCAGCGTGGTCACGAGCCCGATCCGGATCGTGGTCCAGATCACCTCGAGATAAAAGGGATCGTCGATCATGCGGGCGTAGTGGCGCGTGGTGAAGGCGACCTTCGGCGCCACCACCGGATTGCCGGTGAGCACGCTCATCAGCGCCATCAGCCCGATCGGCAGGAAGAAGAAGAGGGCGAACAGCAGCGCGCTCGGCAGAATGAAGAGCGCAAGGCCGTTGGGGCGCTGGGTGGTGGCGCTGCTCATCGCGTCCCCGTCTGAACGCGCGCTGTATCCTGGTCGAGCGGATCGCCGGTCATGCGCCGCAATTTTGCGGCCATCGCCGCCAGCTCGCGGCGGACATTGGCGCGCTCGGCGGCAGTGGTCGCCTGCACCGAATAGGACACCGCGATCCCGATCATCTCGCCGGTCTCGCCGCTTTTCAGCGCAAAGCCTTGGGAGCCGACGCCCTCGATCGATTCATCGGCTGCCTCGGACACGCCGGTGCGGCGGATCTCGTCGAGGCGGGCCATCAGCTGCTTGAAGTTCTGCGGCGAGTTGCGCGGCAGCTTTGGATAGGTCGCAGGCACCCGCGCGCGGACGTCCTCGTCGGCGAGGCGGGCGAGCATGGCGCGGCCGTTCGAGGTGGCGAGCGCCGGCGTGCGCTGGCCGGGCGGATTGACGACACGCAGGGGATTCGAGCCCGGAACGATCCGGAGCACGACCTGCTCGTAGCCGTCGAGCACGGCGATGTAGCCGGTGTGGCCGGTGCGCGCGCAGACCTCGCGCAGCTCGCGCTCGGCCATGCTGATGAGATCGTCATGGGCGCGGTGCAGCCGGCCGAGCTCGAAGGTGAGGAGGCCGGGGCGGTAGCGGCGGGTGTGCGGGTCCTGCTCGAGCAGGCCGCAGTCGCGCAACGACCGCAGCAGCCGCGAGGTCGAGCTCTTCGGCTTGCCCGTCAGCGCCATCACGTCCGCGAACGACAGATCCGGCCGCGCGCTGGAAAAGCAGCGCAGGATCTCGATCGCGTTGGTGAGGGCGCTCATGCAGGTCGGTCCAAGGTAGTTCCATATTTCGGAACCTTGTCCCAAATTTTAAGCCTGGCGCGGAAACGAGCAAGCGGAAATTTCAGGCAGGGTGGTGCCCGATTGCGCAGATGCGGCGGAAGGTCGCTCGGATATAACGAAGCGGCGCACCGCGGTCAGGCGGTACGCCGCTTTGGGATCAGGCCGCCTCCACGGCGACGTTGCCGATCCAGTCGCGGGCGAGCGTCACGTCGGCTTGCGACAATTGATGGCCCGCTGGCAGGACCCTGTGATCGACACGCGCACCCGCTTCCGACAGCAGCGTAGCGAGCCGGGCCGAGTTGCTCGCCGGCACGATCGGATCAGCCTGTCCGGACAGGAGCAGGACGGGCTTGCCGCCGAGCTCGGCCTTGGGCGGATCTGACAGTGGCACCATGGCGCGCAGCAGGATCGCGCCTGCCAGCACGCCCGGCTGCAGCAGCAACAGCGCGGCTGCGATGTTGGCGCCGTTGGAGAAGCCGACAGCAACCGGCGCGGCGATGCCGTAGCGCTGCCGCGCCTCGCCAACGAAATCGCCGAGCTCGCGCGCACGCCGGCGCACATCGTCCTCGTCGAACACGCCCTCGGCAAGGCGGCGGAAGAAGCGCGGCATGCCGTGCTCGAGCACGCGGCCGCGCGGCGAGAGCAGGGCGGCACCGGGCGAGATCATCTTGCCGAGCCCGAGCAGGTCGTTCTCGTCGCCACCGGTGCCGTGCAGCAGCAGGAGCGGGGCCGAGCCCGCGTCGCGCGCGGGCTCGAAACGATGGATGAATGCACTCTCGGTCATGACACGCTCTCTTCCAGGCTCGGCAACACACCCTCGATCTGCTTGCGATGCGCTTCGAGGAAGGCCGGCAGCTTCAGGTCGCGTCCCAGCGTCGCAACGGGTTCGTCGACGGCGAAGCCGGGAATATCGGTCGCGATCTCGAACAGCACGCCGCCGGGCTCGCGGAAGTAGATCGAGCGGAAGTAGTTGCGGTCCCTCTGCTCGGTCGGGTGCAGGCCGTGATTGCTGACGAGCTTTTGCGCCATCGCTCCCTGCTCGGCGTCATCGGCCGCACGGAAGGCGATGTGGTGCACCGAGCCGCCGCCCTGATGGCCGCGCAAGAAGCCCTTGGCCTCGTAGATGTCGACGACGCTGCCCTCGGCATCGCCCGGCGCCTTGAAGCGGATCACCGAGCCCTCGCGTCCCGTCTCCTTGAAGCCGAATACGTCGGTGAGGACGGCGGCCGTCTTCGCCGCGCTGTCGAGCAGCAAGGTCACGCCGTGGAAGCCGCGGATCGCATGCTCGGCCGGCACGTCGCCATTGCTCCAGCCGGGCTCGTTCTCGGCACCGGGAACGCCGACGAGCGCGAGCGCCATGCCATCGGGGTCGGTGAACGGCAGCACGGACTCGCCGAAGCGCTTCTCCAGGGCTTCATAGGCGATGCCCTTCTCGGTGAAGCGCTGCGTCCAGTAGCCGAGCGAACGCTGAGGCACGCGGAAGGCGGTCTGATGGGTTTCGCCGACGCCGCGGCGCCCAGCCGGCACGCCGGCCCAGGGGAAGAAGGTCAGGATAGTGCCGGGGCGGCCGGTCTCGTCGCCATAATAGAAGTGATAGGTGCCGGGATCATCGAAATTGACCGTCTTCTTGACGAAGCGCAGGCCGAGATCCCTGGTGTAAAAGCCGAAATTCCTGATGGGATCGCCGGCGATCGCGGTGACGTGGTGCAGTCCAGACATTGTCGTCCTCCAAATTCGGGGAGCAGTCTTGCTCTGGCCGGAAATATCGTTCCGCTTTGGATTGGAGACAATCCATGCAAATATGACGTGTATGTCTACGATTTGGAAACAATCGCTGGAGCGGCAGCTTGGATAAGGTCGCTAGCCTCCGGGCCTTCGTGAAGGTGGTCGAAAGCGGCAGTTTTGCCGAGGCGGGCCGTCAGCTACGGCTGTCGCGGTCGGCGATCAGCAAATACATCGCCGACCTCGAGGAGAGCCTCGGCGTCCAGCTCCTGAACCGGACCACCCGCCACGCGAGCCCGACCGAGAACGGCCAGCGTTATTTCGAGCGCGCGGTCGTGATCCTCTCGGAGATCGAGGCCGCGGACCAGGCGGTGGCGCAAGCCCAGTCCGCGCCGCGCGGGCTGCTGCGCGTCAACGCGCCGATGTCGTTCGGCACCATGCGGCTCGGGCCGGTGCTCGCCGATTTCATGGCGCGCTATGGCGAGCTTCAGCTCCAGATCGTGCTGAGCGACGATCTGCTCGATCCGGTCCAGGACGGCTTTGACGTGACGCTACGGATCGCGGAGCTGGAATCCTCCAGCCTGATCGCGCGCAAGATCACGCCGGTGGCGCGCATGATCTGCGCCTCGCCCGATTATCTCGCGCGGCACGGCACGCCAAAGCATCCGCAGGATCTGCGCGAGCATGCGTCGCTGACCTACGGCTTCCTGCTCACCGGCAATCAGTGGAAGCTTACTGGCAGCGATGGCGATCACTGGATCCAGCCGGCCTGGTCGCTCTGCGTCAACAACGCCGAAGTGCTGCGCGACGTCGCGATCAAGGGCAGGGGGCTCGCGCTGCTCCCGGAGTTCATCGCCGCCGACGCTTTGCGGAAGGGCGAGTTGCTGACGGTGCTGGATGATTATTCGGCGCCGCCGCTCGCGCTCTATGCGGTCTATCCGCCGACGCGGCATTTGTCGGTGAAGGTACGGCTGTTCATTGATTTTCTGGTCGAGCGGTTTGGACGGGAGGATGAGGCGGGCGTACGCAGCCGCGCCGCGGCTAGCTGACCGAACGCTGTTCGACGGGCAGAAGCAATTCGTCCAGCGCGCTCATCGAAGCTTTCTGGAGGGCGGCAAGTTCGCGGGCGGCACCGTGGCATTCGGATGCGGACATCGTGGCTACCGCCAGCTCAACCTCGCGGCAGCGTTCGAACAGGCGAACGAGGCCGAGCGCGCTCGCCGCGCTGCCAAGCTGGTGTGCGGATCGCGCCAGCTGCAGGTGATCGTCGATCGCCGCAGCCTCGGCGATATCCTCGATCCGTTGTTGGCTCGTTTGCCGCAGAAGCTGGTGGAGCTTGGCGATTTGCGTGGCGCCCAGCAGTTCTTTCTGGTCGTCGAGGAAATGCCGGTCGATCAACGCGCCTGCGGCGAGCCGCACTTCTGCCGGCTGGTCCGGCGGATCGTCCTCGATCGCCTCGCGCAGGGCATTGATCAGGATCGGCTTGCTGACAACCTTGGCGATCCCTGCACTGGCGAGCCGCTCGCGTGCGCTGCGCGAGACGTCGGCGGTCACGGCGATGATGCGCGGCATCCTCGGCAGACCGAGCTTGCCGATCTGCGAGGCCGCTTCCACGCCGTCCATGTCGGGCATGTGCAGATCCATCAGGATGATGTCGAACGCCTGATCGCGGGCGAGTGCGACGGCCGACGCGCCGTTTCTGGCGATGGTGGGATGATGGCCGAGCCGGTTCAGGATGGCTTCGCCGACCTGGCAATTGACGGGATCGTCGTCGACCAGCAGCACGCGAAGCCGCCGCGACGGCGGCGGAAGCGCACCTTGCGCGATGCCGCTCGCGGCAAGGCCGAGCGGTACTTCAAGCGCGAACGTGCTGCCTGCGCCCGGCGTGCTCTCCACCGTCAGCTCGCCGCGCATCAGGCGCGTCAGCCGCCGCGCGATCGCAAGGCCAAGGCCGGTGCCGCCGAACCGCCGTGCGATGCTATCGTCCGCCTGTACGAAATCCTCGAAGATCCGCTCGTGCATGTCCGGCGCGATGCCGATGCCGGTATCGCGAACCGTAATGCTCAGCAGGATGTGATCCTCGTGCTGCTCCGCTGACGCCTTCAGGCCGATCCCGCCGCGCGGAGTGAATTTGATGGCATTGCCGATCAAATTGAGCAGGATGCGATTGAGCCTGACAGGATCGCCGTGCACGGACGTGTTGACCGTCACGTCGCTGGCGAGATCGAAGGTCAGTCCCTTGCCGAAGGCCTGTGGGCGCATCAGATCGGCGGCGGCCTCGATGAGCTGATCGAGACGGAAGTCGCGCATCTCCAGCGTTTCGGCGCTGGCCTCCAGACGGGCATATTCCAGGATGGCATCGACCAGCGCGATCAGCGTCTCGCCCGATGCGGCGGCGGTGGCGAGATGGCGTCGCTGCGCTTCGCCGAGGCTGCCGTCGTCCAGCAGTTGCAGCACGCCCATGACGCCGTTCAGCGGCGTGCGCAGCTCGTGGCTGACGACGGCGAGGAAGCGCGACTTGGTCTCGTTGGCCTGCACGGCAATGCTGCGCGCACGTTCGGCCGCGTCATGCTCGGCGAGGGCGTGGTCGCGCGCCTTCTCGAGCTCGGAGGTCCGCTCGATGACCTTGCGCTCGAGCGTCGCGTAGGATTCGCGCAAGTGCGCGGCCATCCGGTTGAACTGGTCGCCGAGCGCCTCCAGCTCGTCGCCGGTCTTGATCGCGAGCCGCAGGCCGAGATCGCCGCTGCCGATCCGGCGCGCACCCTGTGTCAGGATCTGGATCGGCACGGTCATGCGCCGGCTGAGAAAGAGCGAGACCAGCACCGCGCAGGCGAGCAGAGCGACCAGGAGAAACGTCGAGCGGCCGATCGACGCGTAGATCGGCGCATAGGCTTCGGTGAGCGGAAGCTCGACGAATACCAACCAGCCGAGCGAGGGCACCGTCGCATAGGTCGACAGCACGCGTTGACCGGACAGATCTTCCTTGACCAGGCCGCCTGACGGCGGCCCGGCGCCATCGAGTGCGGCTCGAACGTCGGCATGTCCCGAAAGATCGCTGCGGCGTAGCGCCGGCCACAAATCGGGATGTGCGATCAACAGCCCCATGCGGTCGACCACATAGGCCTTGCCGGTGTTGCCGACCCTGATCCCCGCGACGAGGTCCCAGATGAAGCGCAGATTGACCTCGGCGACGATCACATTGGGACCGCGGCCGACCCCGCGCGCGGCGAGGGTCATGAACGGCTCGGTGTCGCCGATGAAGTAGACCGGCCCGTAATAGGTCCGGCTTTCGTTGGCGCCGCGGAAGGCGGGCGAAGCGGACAGGTCGATCTTGCTGCCGACCCTGTCCGCGACACGGCGCGACACGCGCACCTGCTCGCGGCCCTGCGCGTCGAGCTCGGCAATCTCCGCGATCGCAGGCGAGAGGCGCAGGAGGCGGATCGCGTTCAAGCGCTCGTCCTCGTTCGTCGACAGCTCCGGGGGCAGGCGGGAAAGCCATCTGATCTGGTTTTCGATCTGGCCGATGAACTGGCCGATCTGAATCGCCGCAGACGCTGCCTGCTCGCGCTGGGTTGCCGCGAGGAGCTGCTTCTGCTCGCGATAGGAGAACCAGACGTCGAAGCCGGTGTTGATGGCGAGCGCGGCAAAGGCGAGGGCGACGATCGAGTAGAGATATTTGCGGAACAGCCGGCCGGGAGGCGTCCGCAAATGTCCCTGGTCGACCTGCTCGTTCACTCGCGGATCTCGTCGGCGCGTGCCAGCAGCGTGAACGGTATGGTCAAATCCAGCGTACGGGCGACCGTGCGGTTGATCAGCAGCTCGTATTTGCGTGGCGATTGCACCGGGAGATCGCCGGCCTTGGTGCCGCGCAGGATCAGATCGACATAGTCGGCCGAGCGCACTTCGAGCGTCGGCCCGTAGCTCATCAGCCCGCCCGCATCCATGAAATAATGGAACGGATAGATCGTGGGGACGCGATATTTGGCCGCTGCCGCCACGACCGCCTGCCGGTGGATCACGAGGAAGCTGTCGACCAGCGCAACCATCGCCGCTTTGGGCGGTTCGGAGAGGCGCCCGATGACTTCGTCAATTTCCGTTGGCGCGTTGACGGGGGCGGGGACCACGGAGACGCCGGATGCTGCGGCCTCTTGCTCGATGGAGTCGAGGAAGAAGCGCCCGCCGCGCGGCGTGGTCGCCGGGTTGAACAGCACACCGACGCGCGCAACGTCAGGCACGGCCTCCCGGATGAGCTGAAGCCATTTGCCGCCCATCTCGGCGGAGCTGTTGGTGAAGCCGGTGACGTTGCCGCCGGGATGCGCGAGGCTCTCCACGAAGCCATTGCCGACGGGATCGTTGGCCGTCGCGAAGACGATCGGGATGGTTTTGGTGGCTGCCAGGACTGCCGCGGTTTCGATCGTCGAGCCGGTCAGGATCACGTCCGGCTTCAGCTCCAGCAATTCCTGGACCGCGGTCTTCAGTCTATCGGAGCTGCCGAAAGTCGAACGGAGTTCGAGGCGGAAGTTGACGCCTTCGACCCAGCCTCGCTGCCTCAAACCCACGATGAGGCCGCCGAGGCGGGAGGTCGGGCTGTCGGTCATGCTCCTTCTGGTCAATTCGTCGTCGAGCGGTAATCCCGTCAGCGAGGCGACGATCCGCATGCGATCAGATGTTGCGCCGAGCGCGAGCCATCCCGCAGCGCTTGTCCCCGCAAGGCGAATGAACCCGCGGCGATCGACCGCGAAAGCGGAAGGCCGTTCGGTCATGAAATTCTTTGCATGATGATTGCCCCAAGGCGGATGCTTAGCGCGAACCGCCGGCATCCACAATTGATGAAAAAATGCGCTTGTGAATGTTCATTCGCAGCGTTTGGCAACCCGATACCGTATTCCTACGCCGCTGAGGAGTCGCTGTTTCGAGCCTTGTCTGCTCCGTGATGTTTTGTAGCGCCTTATGGCATTGCAACATTTTCCGTCTCGGTTGCGACGGCGGTTCGGAGAAGCCGATTTCGTGACTGCCGATTTTTGAAGCGTTCTTTCAAGTTGTTTCGAAGGTTCTCGATGCGCAAAATCTATCTCGTTCCGGCCCTCGTCGGCCTTCTCACCTTTGTGGCTGCAGGTCCGGTGGCGGCTCAGGGCGCCGTTCCAAAGCAGAAGGCGGCGCAGGCCCCGAAGGCTGCTGCGGCTGGGGCTGCTCCGGCGGCCGGCGCCCCGGCGGCGGCCACGACCGAGGCGCCGAGCGCCGGCGCGGATGACAAGGCAAAGTCGATCGACGGCTTCCGCTCCGCCAAGTTCGGCATGGGCGAAGCCGACGTGCGCGCGGCGATGATCAAGGACTTCAACGCCAAGCCCGACGCCATCAAGGCGCAGGACAACGCGTCCGAGCTGACGCATAGCATCCTCATGTCGGTTCCCGAGCTGCTGCCGAACGGCGGTACCGCCGAGCTCTCCTACGTGTTCGGCTACAAGTCCAAGTCGCTGATCCAGGTCGGCGCCGTCTGGTCGAAGGGGACCGACGCGGCGATAACGCCGGAAAAGCTGTTCTCCAACGCCAACATCCTGCGCGCCCATTTCATGGGCGAAGGCTTCAAGCCTGATTCCATCGCAGTCAACATGCCGGTTGCCGGCGGCATCGTGATGTTCCGCGGCAGCGACGCCAAGGACCGCTCGGTGATCCTGCTGCTCCAGGGCACGTTCGAGAACAAGGACAACAACCAGCGTGTGCTGACCCCGACCAGCCTGCTGCTGTTCTACGTGGCCGACGCCAAGAGCCCCGACATCTTCAAGCTGCCGCCCGGCCAGTTCTGATGCCGGACGCCTTCGACGTCATTCTCCCACCCGGTTGTGGATCGGCGCCAATGCCGATGAAGAGGATATGAAATGCGCGGACCATCTGCGACGCGAAACAACGATGAGCTGACGACGCTGCGGGGGCTTGCGCGCTTCCGCTCGATGTCGCTGCTCTGCGCGATGCAGATGGTCTTCCTGCCGGTGTTCAGCGTCCGCGTTCAGGCGCAGACGGCGAACGTCATCGTTCCGGACGGACGCACCGGGACGTCCTTGCAGACCTCCGGCGGCGTCACCAACGTCACGACGTCGACGGTCTCCGGCAACAACGCCTTCAACTCGTTCTCGCAGTTCAGCGTCGGGCAGGGCAACACCGTCAACCTGCAACTGCCGACCGGCACGCAAAACCTCGTCAACATCGTTCGCGACGCGCCGGTCTACGTCAATGGCACGCTGAACTCCTACATGAACGGTGCGATCGGCGGTAACGTCTATTTCGCCGATCCCAAGGGGTTCGTGGTCGGCCGTTCCGGCACGGTGAATGTCGGCAGCCTCAACGTCTCGACGCCGACGCGCGAGTTCACCGACAGCCTGATCGGCGCGGGCGGGGCGATCAACCAGTCGGCCGTCGGCAATCTGATGGCCGGCTCGTTCCCGGTCTCGCCCGACGGCAACATCCGCATCTACGGCCGGGTCAATGCGCAGGATGGCGTGCGGTTGACCGGGCAGAACGTCTATGTCGGCGGCGCCACCCAGCGCGATATCGCCAATCTCGATCATGCCGCGAAATTTGCGGCCTCCGTCAACTCCAAGGGTCTGCGCAGCGCCAGCTCGATCACCGTCAGCAACGGCTCGATCCATATCGGTGCGGTCAACAATGCCAGGGTCAACGGGCGTCTGACCGCGCAGAGCAAGACCGCAACGCCAAGCAACATCACCGTTCAGGCCGGCAACAACATCGATGTCGGCAAGAAAGCCAATCTCAACATCGCAAGCGCAAACGGCAATGCCGGAGAGATCCGCCTGAAGGCGGCGCAGAACCTGACCGTCGCGGGCGGCGCCAGGTTCGATGCCAGCGCGAAGACGGGCAATGCCGGTCTCGTCGACTTCAGCGCGAACGGGATCATCGACATCGGGAAAGGCATCAAGGTCGATCTCAGTGCGGACAACGGCAAGGCCGGCACGCTGCTGATCGACCCCACCGACGTGGTCGTGGGCGATGCCGCCCAGGGCGACTCCGGCGTGACGCTGTCGAACAGCTCCATCGCTAATGCGCTCGCCGGGCTCAGCGCGGGTGCCGACTACCTCATCCAGGCGGATCATTCCATCACGCTCGCCGCGCATGCGATGATCGATGCCCGCCGTCTCGATGGCTCCGGCCATTCGACCGGCAACGCCAACAACGTCATCATCGACGCGCCCAACATCGAGATCATGAATGGCGCGCAGATCCTGGCCCAGTCGGTCAATTTCGGCGGGACCACCTACGCCGACGGTAACGTGACGCTGAGGGCGACGGCGAGCGACATCAAGCTGTCCGGCCAGGCCACCGCCGCGACGGCGATCACGGTCGACGGCAAGATCACCGGCGGCATCATCTCGATCACCGCAACCTCGACCGCCGTGTCAAGTTTCCTGAACGGTTCTGTGGCCGGTGATTTCGCGCTTGTCGGCTCGACGCTGGCCGCCTCGCTGCTCGGGCTCAATGGCGGCTATGTCGCGGCAAGCGCCACTGCGACCATCAACATCAACAGCCATGCCGACATCAACGGCCGCGGCGATGTCACCATTTCCGCGCATGCCACGGAGACCGCGTCGGATCCGGCGGTCGCCTCCACCTTGCTTGGCAGCCTGACGCCGGTCGCGGCCGGCGTGGTCGTCGGCAAGATCGACGGCACTGCCACGACCAACGTGGCCTCGGGCGCGACGGTCAACGCCGGCGGCAACCTCGAGGTCAAGGCGCTCAACGACGCGACCATCGCCGTCACTGCCCTCGCGGCATCGACGAGCGCGCAGATCGTCCCGACGGTGGCCTATTCCAAGGGATCAGTGTCGACGACCGCCAACGTCGCGACCGGCGCGCATATTGCGGCGGGCCTGGTGAACACGAGCGGCAGCACGCTGAAGGTGCGCGCGATCAACAACAATTCCTTCTCGACCAGCGCAACGTCGGTCGCGGCACCCGGGACGGGGGCGAGCGGCGCCGTCGGCGGGGCGTTCGCCATCAGCGACATCACGACGTCCGCGACCGCGACGCTCGGCGCATCGCTCGGAACCGATACCGCCAACCGGATGAACGGCTCCGTTCTCGTTGAAGCGACGTCGGACACGACGAGCAATTCCACGATGGCCTCGTCCATCGCCGGCCTGCCGGCGCTGATCGCGGCGATCGAACGAGGACTGCGCGCCGTCACCTCGCCGACGTCGATCATCAGGGACCATATGGGCTCGCTGATGCCGTTGAGCTTCGATTTCAAGGTCGCAGGCGCGCTGTCGCTGGCCAACAGCAGCCAGAGCGCGACCGCTGCGATCGCGCAAAATCCGAGCGGCGGCGCGCCGAGCATCTATGCCAGCGGCAACGTTGCCGTTGCCAGCAATGTCATCGATCGCGGCGTTCGCAGCAATGCGACGTCCAGCGCGATCACGAAGGATCCGGTGTCCGGCGAGAGCACCGCGATCAGCGCGGCCGTCGCCTGGGGCAATTTCACGCATAATTCAAACGCCTATGTCGGCAATGGCACACTGATCAACGCAGCGAACATCGCCGTCGATGCCACCACCGAACTGCCGATCACCAATTCCTGGCTGAAGTGGGATGGTTTGGGCGCGGTGCTGAGCCACCTCAACGGCAATCTCGGCGTCGGCGGCAACATCCTGACCAGCTACGCCAATGCCACCGCGGACGCCGGCGACACGATCGGCATCGCCGGTTCGCTGAATCATTTCGTCGTGAACAACAACACGACGGCGTGGGTGGCCGGAAGCGCGAGCCTGACGGCGACCTGCGCGACCGCGGCCTGCGGCAGTGGCACCGGCTGGTCGGTCGGGATGGACAATGGCGACGTCCATACCTACAACGCCAGCATCCAAATCGCGGCCACCACGACCACGGCGTCGATCGACGCCGCCGGCAATGTCGGCACGCTCGGCTTCCTGTTCGGCAACACCTCGGGCGGCTCCTCCGTCGGCGGCGCGCTCAATCTCGTCCAGTTCAACACCAATACCATCGCCGGCGTTTCGGACCGCGCGACGCTGCGTGCGGCGGACGACATCGCCGTCAACGCGATCACTTCAGACCGGTTCGTCGCTGTCGCACCGTCGTCCGGCAAGGCTGCCGGCACGCTGGCGCTGAATGGCATCACTTCGCTCGGTTTCCTGAACAACACGACGCACGCGTCGATATCGAGCCAGGCCACCGTCTATGCACCGACCGTCGGCATCCTGGCGCAGCAGGATCTGTCGGTCGTGACGCTGTCCGGCGCGATGAGCTATAACGGGAGCGGCGGTTCGGCGGTCGGCTTGTCGGTCGCCTATCTCGGCGCAAATACCGACACCGCCGCCTATGTCGGCGACAACCATTCCGACATCCGGCCCGGCGTGTTCAGCTCCAACGATCCGTTCGCTGGCACCAGCGGCGGAAGCGGGGCGGTCAATGTCGACAATCTGACACTCAGCGCGACCACGTCGGGGCGAATCACCGCGGCCGCCGTGGCGGCAGCCGTCTCCGACCCGGCGTCGTCGAATTTCTCCGACAAGGCAGGCGCTGCCGGCGCCGCCTCGACCGGAGGCACCGCCGGCGTGACGACGGCGGCGGGCAAGATCGGTTCGACCTCGGGATCGAGCACCAGCGGCTTCAGCCTCGATCTCGCCGGCAGCTCGTCGGTGAGCGACGTCTCGCTCGGCACCAGCGCCTATATCAAGAACACGACGGTCAACAAGTACACCACGACCAGCGCCGTTCTGACCAATACGATCGTTCAGGCGCTCAACGACACCATGCTCAACAATGGTTCCGGCTCGGCGGCGCTCAATCTGGCCGGAGGGTCCGCCCAGGGGGCTGCGATCGGCGGTGCGATCGCGGCGGCGATGTCGAACAACGCGACACTCGCCTATATCTACGGCACCACCGTGAACAACCAGAGTTCGGTGACGGTGCAGGCGCTCAACGGCGGCTCGGAGACCGTCGTCGCCATCGGCGTGGCGGGATCGAAATCCAACGCGGCGTCGCTGTCGGCCTCCGTCGGCATCATCACGGACAGCGCCAACGCCTATATCGAGAGCTCGACGATCACGGGGCAAGCCACCGGCGTCAATCGCGCGCTCGAGGTCGACGCCTACCAGACCACGAACATCGCGATCGGCGGCGGGTCGCTCTATATAACCGGTGGCCAGGCCGGCGTCGGCATCGGGCTGACCTACGCGTCGATTGCCGATCCCACGGGTGGGAACGCGACCGACGCGCATATCCGCAGCACCTCGATCTCGAACTACGACACCCTGCTGGTGATGGCCGACAGCGCCAGCGTGATCGCGGCCGGTGCGGCCTCGGGCGGGGCAGGGTCCAACGGGCTTGCCGGCGCGATCGTCGTCAGCGAGATCTCGCCGACCACGACGGCCTATATCAGCAGCGGGGCCACGGTGAGCATCGACGTTGGCCGCGTAACGGTGCTGGCGGACAGCGGCGCAGTGTCGGCGCTGGATACGGCTCTCGGAAACCTCGTCAAGAAGTCGAACAACAATCATCTCGCCGAGGACACCTGCACGGTCGCCGGCGGCACGGGCGGGCAGAACTGCATCGACTTCGGCGCGGCTGCGCTCAATGACGGCGCGGGCAACGGTCCGGGCGCCAGCATCGTCTCCGTTGCGGGCCTGATCCAGGCCGGCAAGAACAATGTCGGCGCCTCGATCGTCTACAACACCGTTGCGACGACGCACTCGGCCTATATCGCCAACGTCCTGATGACGGCCGGCAGCAACGGCAATGTCAGCGTGAGCGCGATCGATTCCTCCAAGATCCAGGCTGTCACGATCGGCTTCGGCCTTGCGACCGGACAATTTGCCGGCGTCGGTGGCACCACGATCAGCAGCATCTCCAACACCGTCTCCGCGGCCATCGGCAACAACCAGTCCAGCACGACGCAATCGTCCGTCACGGCCAAGAACATTTCCGTCAGCGCGACCGACAATTCCAGCATCACCGGAACCGCCGCCATCGCGGGGGCGTCGACGCAAGGAAGCGCCGCGGGTCTGGCGCTCGTCTACAGCAGCATCGCCAACAACGTCAGCGCCGGCGTCACCGGCTCCAAGCTGACCGCCTCAGGTAATGTCGCGGTCGGTGCGAACTCGAACGCCAGCATCTCGACGGTCGCCGTCGGTATCGCGATGTCCTCGCAGGTCGGGCTGGCCGGCTCGGTCGCCACCAATCTGATGGGGACCAACGTCACCGCCAGTATCACGGCGGCAGGTACCAACGGTATCAATGGCGCCGACGTCATCGCCACCAACAACGTCGCCGTGATCGCCGGCAACAACGACAAGGTTGGCGTGTTCGGCGGCGCGGTGTCGATCAGCAAGGGGGCGGCGGGCGGCGCGGGCTCGCTGGTCACCAACCAGATCACGGGAACCACTGCGGCCTATATCAGCGGCGCGAACACCAAGGTCGACGCGCTCGGGACCAGCAGCACCGATACGCTGTCGGTCAACAACGGCTCGCTGGTGCATGCCTTCGATCTCGGCACCGCGCACGCGCCGACCGACACCACGCCCGACCTCACCGAGAACCAGGACACCGTGCGCGGCCTTGCCGTGGTCGCGAGCTCGCACCAGGCTGTCGTGACCAACGTCGCGTCGGTCGCCGCGAGTGGCGGCATCTCGATCATGATCAACCCGATCACTAACGTGATGAGCGGGGCGACACGAGCCTATATCGACAGCGCGTCCATCGACACGCGCCTGACCTCGTCGACGCTCAAGCCGCAGATCGAGGTGGCCGCATCGAGCTTCTCCTATTCCGGCGCATTCGGCGCAGGCATCGCCTACGGCAGCAGCGGCGGCGGTGGCGCGACGATTGTCTCGACGACGATCTCGCGCGAGACCTTCGCCTATATCACCAATGCCACGGTCGGCGGCGTCCAGTCGTCGAGCGCGACGTTGGGCGCCGTGACCGTGAAGGCCAATGCGGAGCAGGATGCGTCCTCGATTGCGATCGGCTTCAACAGCGGCTCGGTCGGCCTGAACGTCTTCCAGGCGACCACGGAAGCCTATGTCGACGGCGGCGCGCTGACCGCTTCGTCGCTGACGGTCAACGCCAACAACAACACCGGCATCTTCTCCGCGAACGGCTCTGGTGCCTATGGCAGCCAGGCCGCGATCGGCGCGGCGTTCCTGGTCCAGGTCTCCTCGAACCGGACGCTGGCCTATGTCGGCGATGAGTTCCGCTATCAGGGCAATGGCGCCGCGCACACCACCGCGCTCAATTTGAGCGGTGCGCTCGACGTCGAAGCCAAGACCAAGAACCGCTTCGAGGCCTATGCAATCGGTGGTGCGCTCTCGACGGGCACCGCCGCGATCGCCGGCATGGCGAACATCGAGGTCGCCAACAACAACACCATCGCCGGCGTCTACGACACCACGCTGCAGGGGGTGACGGGCGGTGCGGCCGGCGCGGTCACGGTCAACGCCAACGAGGACGTCGCGATCAAGGAGATCGCGGGCGCGCTCGCGGTCGGCGCCAGCGGAGGAGGGGTCGGCGTCGGCGCTGCGGCCAACGTCATCGTGTTCAAGAGCCGGACCGTTGCCGAGAGCTGGAACAGCAATCTGAACTCGTCAGGCGCGATCAACGTCAACGCGCTCAGCACCAAGGAGGTGCTGTCCTACGCGGTCACCGCCGGCATCGGCGGCAGCGCCGGCATCGGCGCGACCGTCGGCGTCATCATCATCGGCACCAACACCGCGGACGCCGACACGCAGGGCCAGCAGACCGGCCAGCTCAACCAAGGTGGCAACGGCACCATCGCGTCCGTCAACAGCGGCACGAGCAACACGCATGGCAGTGGTGCCGTCGCGAGCGGCACGGCCGGCAATCCGAACAGTGCCAATGTCAGCTCGACCTACGACGTCAGCAATATCCTGAGCGGCGGCAATGACGCGGTCATCGCCCAGATCGCGGGCGGCAACGTCACGGGCACGCAAGTCAACGTCTCGGCCACCAGCGCCAACGCGGCCAAGATGTATCTGCTCGGCGCGGGCTTTGCCAAGAATCTCGGCATTGGCGCCGGCATCGGCTACACCAGCGTCAACAGCACCGTGGTCGCCAACCTCAGCGACTACGGACGCAACGGCGCCGGCGTGCTGGTGGCCGCGGATACGCCTTTGGCCGTCGCGGCGCCCGCCGTCAACGTCCTGGCGGTCGTCAAGGATGCGACCGACGGACCTTATGCCGGCAAGACCATCGATACCGAGGCGATCGCCGGCGGTGCGGCGCTTTACTTCGGCGCTCAGGCCTCGGTGGCGGTCGGCAATGTCAGCAACACCGTGGTGGCCTTGCTTGGCGGCCAGATCACCGGCACGGGGGGCAACGGCGTCGCCGTCCTGGCGCAGGATTCAACGAGCCAGGTCGTCTTCACCGGCGGCGCAAGTGCCGGCGCCGTGGCCGCCGGCGCTTCGGTCGCAACGGCAAGCCGAAACAGCTCCGTCACAGCGCGGGTCCTGGACGACGCTACCGTCAACACTTCGACATTGGGTGTCGGGGCCTCGGGCGCTGGCACCTTGACGACGACGGCAACGGCGCTCTCGGGCGGTATCGTCGCCGGCGCCGGCGCGGATGCAGAGGCCCACGAAAACTCGGGCGTGCTCGCCGAGATCGGATCCGGCGCAGTCATCACCACGTCTGCGACCGGCGACGGCACGCTGGTAGGAGCCGCGATCAAGCCGAATCTGTTGAGCGAGGCGATCGGCGTGTCGGTCGGCGGCGGCGCGGTCGGCGTCGCCATCGCCCAATCGACCGTCGGAGCCACGGTCACGGCCGATGTCGGTGACAACACCAGCTTCTCGGGTGGCAAGCTCGCCGTGACCGCCATGGCGCTCGTCCCCATCATCGGCACGCAAACGAACGGAACCACGACCACGCCGATCTATGGCACGACGACCTGGGCCAAGGCGCTCGCCGGCGGCGGCGGCTCGCTGATCGGCGCGCAGGGCAGTTTCGCAAGGGCCTCCGAAAACGCGACGGTCAAGGCCTATGGCGGGGCGGGAATCCGGCTCCCCAATGCCGACGTGTCCATCACGGCTGAAAACGACAGCTCGCAATATGCCGAGGGGACCGGGCTTTCGAGCGGCTTCCTGGCCCTCGGCGCCACCGTGGCCCAAACGTCGTCGGACGCGAAAACCTACGCCTATCTGGGCGCGCCCGCAGATATGGACGCCCTGAACCGCGCCGCCTACACCGGCAAGCTCACGATCCAGGCGGACGGCAGGGACACGAATTTCTCCAACGCGATAGTCGGCGCGGGCGGTACCTATGCCGGTGCGGCGGCGGTCGCCACCACCAGCTCGACCGCCGTAACCAATGCGCGGTTCGACGGCGGCTCGACGGACGACACGCTCTATCTCGGCGGCCTCACGATCAAGGCGACGCACACCACGAATTACGCCGCGAGCGGCGACGCCTATCAGGCGTCCACGGCGGGCGTGTCCGCCGGCAAGACCAGGAACGACGTCGACTCCACCACGACAGCCGAGATCGGGACGCATCTGATCATCAACTCGGCGGCCGGCGACATGGTCGTCATCGCCAACGACATCGTCAACCAAGCCGGCGGCGGCGCGCGATCGGGCTCGGGCGGCTCATTCTCGGGAGCGGCGGCGCTGAGCGAGTCCTTCGTGACCCAGCGCGTCAATACCAATATCGGCGCCGGCACGGTGCTGAGCCTCAACGACGATCCCAGGACCTCGACCGCGGTGATCAACATCGAGGCCTACAACACGCTGAGCACCAACGATACCGCGAGCCTCGCCACCGCCAGCTTCTTCGCCGGCGGCGGCGCCGAATCCAACATGACGGCGAATGCCACGCTCGCGGTCAACATCAACGCCCGCGAGCTGTTCAGCGCCGGCAAGATCTATGTCGGCACGGCCGCGAAGATGGCGGCGGCGAACAACGCCAATGCCAGCCTCTACGGCGCGATCGCGGGCGTCGGCGCCAGCACCAACAGTTGGGTCCATGCCAACCAGTCCGTCAATGTCGGCGACAACGCGAAGATCGTGGCCTGGCGTGACATCACCATGTATGCCGGCCTGTCCGGCGATGGCACCGTCTTCAGCAGCGTGCAGGCGACGGCGACGACGGTGGTCTACAACAACACCGCCATTCCGATCTCGGCGCTCTATCGCGGCACGGCCAATGCCGACGACACCACGAGCCTGACGCTCGCTCCGACCTCGAGCATTCTCGGCGCGCGCGACATCTATCTCGGCGCCACGCAGGGGCAGGTCACGGCCACCGGCAACGGCAGCAATTACAACCCGTATCTCGACATCTTCAGCGCCAAGAACAGCGAAAACCACAGCCACACCAGTGGAACCGGCGACGTCGCGCTCAACGGCCGGGTGGTTGCTGGCGTCAACAACGATTTGACGATCACGATCAATCTGGGCGCATCCACGCCGACATTGAGCACGACCAGTCCGGACTCGACGCTGACCAACGGCTCCTCGTCGGTCCTCGAGTCCGTCTCCGACGTCAACCACTTCAGTCCGGTGATGAGCTGGAACCACCAGACGGTTCAGTACACTATCGTCGGCAACTTCAATCCTTACGATCTGGTCGTCAGCCAGCTGGCGACGCTGACCGGCCTGACCGCGACGCAGGTCCGCGCGCAGCTCGCGGCGGCGACTCCGACGGCGCCCGCCATCATGTCGCCGTCCGGCACCGATCCGACCGGCGACATCCAGCGGCAGATCGACACGCTGATCAAGCAGGCGCCGTTCACCTCCGACGCGCCCGGCAACGCCTTTGCGTTCGGCGACATCCTGGTGTCCGCCGGCAACGTCTCGATCCTGGCGCAGAAGCTCACCGGAAACAGCGGCACGAATCCTGCCGCGCCCGCGGTCATCGCGCGCAGCTCGCCATTGATCAAGATCGAGAACAAGGGCCTCGACTTCATGAGCCTGGGCAACCTCACGGTCACCGATGTGACCGGAGGTAACATCACCTATCGCCAGATCGACCATGTCGACCCGGATTCGCATTCCAATGTGACCTTCACCGCGATGCCGAGCGCGACGCCGGTCATCGACGTCTCCGCCACCTACAACCGCCTGGATCCCGACTCCGGTCAGGGCATTGACCAGAACGGCAACGTGCTGACCCGCACGCCCGACATCTATTTCAATGGCGCCGTTAACAACGCGAACGGCCTGCTCAAGATCATCAACAATCTCGGCAGCGTCGTCGCATCGCAGTCGCTCAGCGCCGCGACCGTCCAGATCGTGGTGCCCAAAGGCACCTTCACCTTCCTCGGCGGTATCGGGAGCTTCTACGACAGCGGCAGCGCGGTCACCTCGCAATGGGCCACCACTGAAAACAGGCCGGAAGACACGCTGACCGCGGTGATGACGGCGGCGACCTATCTCGGCGCCTACGGCGACTACTATACCGCTCCGCATATCGCTTCGGGAACCGATCACCCCTATTTCTATTACTGCTGCACCGACGGCAGCCACGGAGTGTATCAACCCGTCGGCAACGCCGACGCCAGCACGATCTTCACCGCGCGCATGCTGATGACGTATTACGACGGCACCTCGCTCTATTCATCGATCTTCCTGCCGGTGGGCAGGGGTACGCCTGGGAACACCAGCACTCCCGATGCCGGCAGCGTGCCTGACATCGCGACCCTCAAGATCATCGAGGGGCAGTCGCAGGACTCGGCCAATGTCGTGCTCGCGCAGTGGAAGAAAACGACTTATGACGGCCGCAACGTCTACACCGATAGCGGTCCGTACAAGACGCCGTTCAACTGTGCGTCAGCCTGCGACAGCTCGGGCTTCTTCCAGGTGATCAACATCCAGCCGGATGCGATCACGCCGAAGACCGCGGATTCGCCGGCCACCGCGACAGCCACCCGGACCATCAGCGGCCAGGCGGTCATCATCTCGGCGTCGGTGATCAACATCAACGGCATCATCCAGGCCGGCTCGAGCAGCAACTACTCGGTCAACATCGGCGCCGCTGCGTACGATGCCATCTATGGCAGCAACGGCCTCAAGAATCGCAACGGCGGCGCGGATTTTGCCGCGGCCCAGGCCAATGCGCGGAACGGCGTCTATTACGACATCTCGGGCTCCGTGACGGCGTCGGCCAGCGGCGACGCCAAGATCGGGGTCAGGTACAACGCTCTCACCGACCAGCTCATCCTGAATGGCGTGGCGCAGGGCGCCGGCGGCTACGTCTACCTCAACGGCAAGATCATCTCGACCTCGACCGACAACACCCAGACCCAGGGTAACATCGAGATCAAAGGCGGCGCCGGCACGGTCGCCGTCAACAACACCAGCGGGCTCCAGCTCGTCACCAACACCATCAATACCAGCGTCACTGCCCAGAGCGTGGTCGAGATCGTCGACCAGCTCAAGGGGAAGACGACGTGGTGGGTTTACGATCCCAAGGCTGCAAGCAGCCAGCAGGTGTCGCGGTACGAGACCAACAGTGTCACTGCGGCCGCGATCGACCCGTCGATGCTTACGGCCAGGACCGGTACGGCGGGCGTCCAGTACGCGACGCAGGAGAACATGCTCTATCAATGGGTCGACACCGCGACGCTGGATCGTCTACCCACCAGCACGCAGTTCGACTATGGCTGGAGCTTCACGCCCAATCAGGTCACCGGCGAGAACTGGACCCGCTCGACCAACCTGGTTTCAGGCACGCAGAGCAGCAACTATCAGAAAGTCACCACCGCCACAGGCAGCTATCACTGGGCGGGAGGCGTGAATCCGGATGGGAGCCCCGTTGGACTCAACACCCATTCCAACGCGTGCTGCGGCGCGGACGCCCAGTACAACTGGTACCAGGCGATCTATGATCACCTGACGCTCACGCTGACCAACACGGTCAAGGCGTCGAACCCGATCAACATCAAGTTCATCGGCGGCAGTAGCAGCGACGTCGTGGTCAATTCGACCTCCGGCATCGTCATCAACGGGTCGATCAACAACCAGCAGGGCACGACGACGCTTGCCGCCACCGGCACCAACTCGTCGATCACCGTCGGCGCCAATGCCAACAACCCGGTGATCTCGGGGACGAGCGTGACGCTTCGGGGTGACGGCGGTATCGGCACGCTCGGCACCACCAAGGCGCCCGTCCAGGTGCAGCTCTATGGCGGCAGCCTGACCGCGAGCTCGATCGACCGCGACATCGCGATCTCGGCCATCGGGGCGCTGTCGATCAACCAGGTGAAGGTGAATGCCGCGGGCGCCACGCCGCAGGGCAACGTCTTCCTGTCGGCGACCGGCGACATCAACTCGGCTTCCGCCTACAACGTCGCCAACCCGGTCGTGATCGGCAAGAATATCGAGATCAACTCCACGTCCGGTGCGATCGGCGCGACGAGCGCCGTTGTCAACAACGCCTCCACCCTGACCAATATCAATCCGCTGGTGATCCAGGCGACGGGGACGGTTCAGGCGAGCGGCGCCGTCGATGGCGGCGTGCTCGACAGCTCTTCGGCCACGGGCACCTACATCATCCAGTCCAAGGGCGACCTTCGCCTCGGCACGATCCAGTCGACCGGCGGTCCGGTGTTCCTTGAGGCTGCCGGCTCCGACGGCAACCAGGCCAGCATCCTGAACGGCCGGGCGGCGGTCGGCCTCACCCAGGCGCAGAGCCAGCATCTGCAGGATGTCTGGGCCAGCCTCGACCTGCTCAGCGGCAACGCCGCCACCAACGCCGTCAACAGCTACCAGTCGATGGTGACGTCGGCCTATAACGACTACTTCCAGCTCAGGAACATCGCCTTCCCGAACGGCAGCACCTACAATCCGACCTCAGTGGGGCAGACGGTGCTGCGGGCGCAGGTGGCGGCCAAACTCGGCATCGACCCGGCCGACGTCACCACGACGCAGATGAAGACCGAGGCCACGACGCGGTTCCTGCGGGATCAGTTCCTGCTCGGCAAGATCACCACCGACGAGCTCAAGACCTCGCTGACCAGCCTGCTCGGCAGCGCTCCTTCGGATCCGCTCGGAACGCTGTTCGGCAGCTCGCTGTCGTCGACCCTGTTCACCAAGTTGTTCGACGGCGTCTCGACGGCCAATCAGCGCATGCCGACCAATACGGCGCTGCAGACGGCGCTGAACGCCTATAATGCGACCTACAGCTACACGCTGGCCTCGACCGAGCGGGTCTACGGCATCATCACGGCGGGCTCGCAGTGGACGCAGAGCCAGCTCGCCTACACGGTGTCGTCGTCGGCCGTCGGCGCGGCGCCGCCGCCGATCGACGACAACGTGGTCGCCAATGTCAGTGCGAACCAGATCATGCTCTACGCGCCGCGCGGCTCGGTCGGCAATTCGGCGGCGCCCCAGACGTTCACCTTCACCAGCGTCGATGCCTCCTCGCTGACGCCGGAGCAGAGGGGATTGCTGGCCACCGCCGGTCCGGGCCAGCTCACCGTCGGTGCGGTCACCGATCCCACGACCCATGTCACGACCTATACGGTCAGCCTGTCGCAGCAGAACCTCGTCGTGGTCGACAACCCGATCGCGATCTCGGCCAAGGCGCTGACCAACATCTACCTCGGCAGCAAGAACAGCCTCGCGCTCGGCGGCGTCACCGCGAATTACGGCCCGATCGCGGCCGCGCAGGCTGGCGGCATCCAGGTGACCGGCCGCGGCGACGTCAAGCTCGACGCCGTGACCAGCATCTTCGCCAATGTGAGCGGGCCGGTCATATCAGGTGATATCGGCAACCTGACCCTGATCGCGGAGCGCGGCAATGTCGGTGCAGCCGGGGCCGCCGGAAGCAATCCCGCGACCAACACGAACGCGCTTCAGATCGCGTTCGCCGATCCGAGCAACGACCAGCTCGACCAGGTTTCGTCGGCGCAGGGCATCCACGTGAAGCAGACCACCGGCGATCTCGTCCTCGGCAATATCGCCGCCGGCAATGCGATCCAGCTCGCCGCGACGGGCAGCATCTACGCCGAATCCGACTTCACGGATCGCACGGCGATCCACATCCTTGGCACCGACCTCGATCTGCGCGCCGGCGGCAACATTGGCTTCAACGGTTCGACCTTCCAGCCGCTGCAGGTGAACATCTCGGGCGCGGTGACCGGCTCGGCGGTCGGCGACCTCAGCATCCTCGCGGTCGCCGGCGATCTGATGGTCGGCACGAGCGGCGCCTATGGGGCGCTGACGGCCGGCGGCGCACTGACGCTGAACGTGCCGCGCGGCGCGCTCACCATCAATACCAGCATCACCAGCGCTGGCCTGATGCAACTGCTCGCCAACCGCGGCATGACCTTCGCGGCCGGCACCAGCGCGGCGCCGGTGGTTGCGACCAGCAGCTCGGGCGGCGTGACGCTGGTCGGCGCGACGCTGTCGATGGGCGCCTATTCGGCCATCAACGCGGCTGGTGTGATCTCGGTGACCACCACGGGGGATGCGACGATCGGCCAGGTGAATTCGTTGCTGTCTTACGCGGCGGCCTCGAACGCGCCCTCGATCATCGTTACCGCAGGCGGCGTCGCCTCGCTCGGAGCGATCATCGACAACGGCGACGGCCAGACCAAGTTTGTGGCATCCGGCGCGGGCGCCGGGGTGTCGCTGAACGCGTCGAACGGCATCGGCAACGCGACGAGTCGGTTCACGCTCAACGCGGTACGGCTGTCGGCGAGCGCGAGCGCCGGGGGCATCTACCTGAAGGCGCTGACCGACACCGAGGCGAGCCTGCTCTCCGCGGTGAAAGGCAACGTGGACATCATCGGCGCCGGTGGGCTAACGCTCGACCAAGTGCTGGCGGGCACCGCGACCGGCGCGAGCGGCAGCTTCAGCGCGGTCGCCAACAACGGCAGCATCGTCATCGGCACCGCCGACAGCAGCGGCTCGCAGACGGTCCATGCCGGCCAGAATGTGACGTTCAAGTCGCTCGCGACCACCGGCAACAGCGGTGACGTCGGCAACATCAATGTCACCGCCGACAACGGCTTCATCCTGGCCCAGACCGTGACATCAGGCGGCGTGACCACCCTGGGCGCGGTCTCGGCCAACGGCTCGGCGACGCTGCTTGCCGCCACGACCATCACCGGCAACACGCTCGCTACGACGACGGGCTCGGCGCTGCTGACGGCCGGCAGCGGCCCGATCAACTGGAATACGCTCAACGTCGGCACGACGCTGGGCGCGATGGCAAGCCAGGGCAGCATCACCTTCCGGACCGCGCAGAGCGGCGGCACGCAGACCATCCGCGCCCGCGACAACGTGACCTTCAACGCCCTGACCGCCACGGGCATCACCGGCGATGCCGGCAGCATCAATGTCACCGCTGACAACGGCTTCATCCTGGCGCAGACGGTGACGTCGGGCGGCGTGACGAGCCAGGGCTCGGTCTCGGCCCATGACTCGGCGAGCTTGGTTGCCGCCACGACCATCACCGGCAACACGTTCGCCGCCACGACCGGCGCGGGGCTGCTGACGGCCAGCGGCGGCCCGATCAACTGGAACGTCCTCAACGTCGGCACGACGCTGGGCGCGACGGCGAGCCAGGGCAGCATTGCGCTCCAGACCGCGCAGAGCGGCGGCACGCAAACCATCCGCGCCCACGACAGCGTGACGTTTAACGCGCTGACGGCGACGGGCATCAACGGCGATGCCGGCAGCATCAACGTTACCGCCGACAACGGCTTCATCCTGGCGCAGACGGTGATGGCCGGTGGCATGCCGACGCTGGGCTCGGTCACGGCCAACGGCTCGGCGCGGCTGATCGCGGCGGGCACCAACACCGGTCATAACCTCACGGCCTCGACCGGCAACGCGGTCCTGGGCGGAACGGTCGTTCATTGGGATAATCTCAACGTGGGCGGCACGCTCGGCATCACCGCGACCGCCGGAGGGATCACGGTTGGCACCGCCATCAGCGGCGGCACGCAGACCCTGCATGCCGTGAACGACATTGTCTTCAGCCAGCTTACCACGACGGGTATCCCGGGCGATGCCGGTGACCTCGACGTCAAGTCCGACACGGGCTCGCTCCGCGGCGGATCAATCTCAGCGCACGGCGATACACATTTCGAGGTGGCCGGATCGGTCTCGTTCGACCGGAT
This sequence comes from Bradyrhizobium diazoefficiens USDA 110, assembly GCF_000011365.1. Taxonomy (GTDB): domain Bacteria; phylum Pseudomonadota; class Alphaproteobacteria; order Rhizobiales; family Xanthobacteraceae; genus Bradyrhizobium; species Bradyrhizobium diazoefficiens. Next base: position 3,608,559 of record NC_004463.1, read on the forward strand.
CAGCGGCGACACCGTCAAGATGACCTCGTCGGGTGACCTGACGATCGGCTGGGTCAGCGTCGTCAGGGAGCTCGATCTTGCGGCAGACACGATCAACGTCAGGGGCGAGCAGATCCGCTCGAACCCAGCGGTCCCGCTGATCATGAACATCACCGGCTACAACGGCGGCGTTGCGAAGTCCGCCAACATCTCGATCGATCCGGACAGCATCATCGTCAACCAGTTCAAGGTGGTGGACGCGAACTTCTTCACCGATGCGCACGCCGTGACGATCCTGAACGGCTATGTCCCGGGCCAGCTCCTGCTCACCACCGCCACGCAGCAGGTGTTGCTCAACAACCGCACGCTGGCGCCGTCCAACGGGCCGACGATCCAGCTGTACCAGCCGGACGGCGTGTTCACGATGAGCCAGGTCGGCAACGCCAATGTCAGCAATGCCTATGTGGTGTTCTACACCGGCGACATCTCGGCAACCGTCACCAATTACGGTCCGAACCACATCTGCTGCAGCAACTTCACCGGCGCCAGCATGGTGCGCAACATTTCCGTCGACGGCGAGGGTAGCGAGAGCATCGAGACCTGGCTCGCGAAGAAGGACGGAGGAACGTTCTACCTGCTCGGCCTCTCCGGCCAGGCGCGTCTCGATGCGCTGCTGACGCCGCGACCGGTCGAAACCATCGGTTCCGGTCCCGCCGTCAATATCGAGGGGCTGAGCGACATGCGCAAGCTGCGCCGCCAGGGGCAGCGTACGGGACGTCAGGGCTGGAAGGACGCCGCGATTGAAACAGCGAAGCCGGCCATTGGTCGCCTCGCGGAAGCGTGGTAGCGGGATGCGGATTCTGGGGGCAGCATTGGGGGTCGGGCTGGCAGCTTGCTGCATTGTCTCCGCGCGCTCCCAGTCGATCAATCCCGGCGTGATCCAGAACGACGTCGACCGGCAGCGCCGGCAGCTCGAACAGCAGAGCGCGCCGCCCAAACTCAACGGGCCGGCGGTGATTGGCGGCGAGCGGGAGAAGTCCCAGCTGTTGAAACCGGGCGGGCCGAAATTCCGCCTGCGCAAGGTGGAGTTTGACGCGTCGAAGTTCATCACGCCCGCGGAGCTCGACGAGATCGCGAAGAAATATGTCGGCAAGGATGTCGACATCGCCTCGCTGTTGCAGCTCGTCGCCGACATCAATGCCATCTACACCGCGCGCGGCATCGTCACCGGCATCGCGACGCTGCCCGATCAGGATGCCAAGGGCGGGGTGGTCAAGATCAAGCTGACCGAAGGCCGGCTCCAGAAGACGACCATCGAAGGCAACAAGCAGACTCGCACCGACTACATCCTTCAGCGCGTCAAGGAGCCGGAAGGCGAGGTCCTCGACGTTTCAAAGCTCAATCGCGACGTGATCTGGTTCAACCGCACCAACGATGTGCAGATCAAGGCGCTGCTCCAGCCCGGCACGAGCTTCGGCCTGACCGATCTGCAGTTCGCTGTGATCGAGCCGCCGATCGATACCTTGCAGCTCTTCGTCGACAACCAGGGCGTGGAGAACACCGGCCGTTGGGAAGGCGGCACGTTCTACAAGCGCCACGGCCTGTTCGGCGTCGACGACCGCCTGACCTTCTACGGCGTCCGCTCCGACGGCAATCTCAACGGCAACGCCGCCTACAGCATTCCGGTCAATCCCTGGGGCGGCCGCGTCGGCGTCAGCTACACCGAAGGCAAGATCAAGATCATCCAGGGACCGTTCGTCGCGCTCGACGTCACCGGACGCTCCAGCCAGGCCGCGATCAATTTCAGCCAGCCGATCTGGGTGACACAGAACTGGCTGGTGCTGTTCAACGCCGCCGAGACCGAGGGCAAGACGGTGAGCCGCTTCGCCACGGTCGCCGTCACCGACGATCATTACGACAAGGCTACGGCCGGATTTTCGGTAACCAATTCCGGCAACAGCTATTCGATCACGGTCTCGCCGGCGGTGAACTACATCGCGTGGCAGGACCACGTGCTCGGCAACAACCGCGCGTTCAACACCTATACCGGCTCGTTGATCGCGACCAGCGCGGCGGGACCGGCGAATTTCAGCGCCAACGTGCTTGCGAGCTGGCAGTACACGCAGGAGAAGCTGCTGCCGGGCGACCAGATCTTCTCGATCGGCGGTCCGACCACCGTGCGTGGTTATCCCTCCAACTCGGCGTCCGGCGACAGCGGCTATTATTTCAACGCCGAGCTGCACTACAATTGGTCGTCATGGCTCAAGGGCTTTGACACCTACGTCTTCACCGACTGGGGTGCGGTATATTCGACATTCCCCGGCGTCACCGAACTGGGCTCGGTCGGCGTCGGCTTCTCCTGGACCTACGCGCCGTTCATGACCTTTGAGGCAAACTACGCGACGCCGCTGAAGATGGCGGTCTCGACCCAGAACCACTACGAGGCCTATGGCCGCATCATCTTCCGGCCGCTGTTGATGTTCCAGAAACAGGAAAGCGTCGCGCCTGTGGCGGCGGTTGCTGGCAGCAAGTCGTAGTGGCAGGTTGCCTCTCTCTCAGTCGTCATTGCGAGAAGCTCTTGCGACGAAGCAATCCAGACTACCTCCGCGGCAAGATTCTGGATTGCTTCGCTGCGCTCGCAATGACGGAGGAGGGCGCCGCCCTAGCGCCGCAGCGTGAATTCGTTCGCGCTTCGCCGGTGCTCCCATTTCGCCTGCTCCAGCTCGGGCTGGTCGCATTCGACTTCCGGATAGCCGATGCAGAGATAGGCGATGAATTTCCAGGTATCAGGCACGTCGAGAATGGTGTGGATGCGATCGGGATGCAGGATCGACACCCAGCCCAGGCCGATGCCTTCCGCACGCGCGGCGAGCCACATTGCGGTGATCGCCGCGACGACAGAATACTCCGTCGTCTCCGGCATGGTCGCGCGCCCGAGGCCGTGCCCGGTGTCGCTGGCCTTGTCCGCGAACACGGCGAGGTGGCCGGGGGCCTGTTCGAGGCCCGACAGCTTTAGGGTGGCATAGCGCGCGGCGCGTTCACCGGCATACGCATTCAGCGCGTCGCCGTTGCAAGTCCTGAAATCGTCGATCACGGCAGTGCGCCGTGCGGCATCGTCGACGATGACGAAGCGCCAGGGTTGGCTGAGGCCGACCGACGGGGAAAGACAGGCCGTCTCAATCAGGCGTTCCACCGCGCCGTCCGGCAAGGGATCGGTGCGAAAGCGGCGCACGTCACGGCGCCATACGAACAGCTCGCGCAAGTGTTGGCGGAAGGTGTCGTCGAACTCGACCATGAGGTCATCGTCCCATCTGGAAGGCCGCGGCAACGAGCAGGATCACGATTTCGCCGGTCTGCTCGAAGGCGCCGAGAATGTCGCCGGTCTGCCCGCCGATCTGGCGGATGGCAAGCCGTGCCAGGATCAGGCCCGCGAGCGACAGCAGGATCAGGCCGACCAGTGCCTTGCCCGGTCCAAGTGCGAGGGTGAGAACGAGAGTTCCAACGGCAAAGGCGATGGCGACGCTGCGGCCCGGCGGCGCTCCGGCGCTTGCCGACAGGCCGTCAGGCCGCGCCGGCGGTACCAGCGACATGAACGCCGGCACGCCCGCGCGGGCTGCGCAATGCGCAGCGCACAGCGCCAGCGTCACCAGCCACGGATTGGCGATCGCCGCGAGCGCGCTCCAGCGCAGGCCGAACGACAGGATCAGTGCGCAGACGCCATAGGTCCCGATGCGGCTGTCGCGCATGATCTCGAGCTTGCGCTCGCGCGTGCGGCCGCCGCCGAGCCCGTCGGCGGTATCGGCAAGCCCGTCCTCGTGCAGCGCGCCGGTGATGAGGGCGGTCGTGGCCAGTGCGAGCAGGGCGGCAAGGTTCGGCGTCAGTCCGAGCCGGCTGGAGATCTTGTAGACCAAGGCGCCGGCAAGTCCGACCAGCAGTCCCGCGACGGGCAGCGCCCAGGTCGCGCGCGCGATGGCGCCGTCGGCCGCAGGCTTTGACGATCCGACCGGCAGGAGCGTGACGAACGACGCCGCGATCCTGAGATCGGCGATGACATTCCGGATCGTCTCGGTGCCCGGTATCATTTCAGCTTCATCGGCAGTCCGGCGACCACGAATTCGACCTCGTCGGCAACGCCGGCGAACGTCTGGTTCATGATTCCGGCGGCATCGCGATAGGTGCGCGCCAGCGCGTTGTCGGGCACGATACCGAGGCCGACCTCATTGGTGACCATGATGACGGGACTGCGCAAGCGAGGGAGAACCTCAGCGAGGTGTGTCACCTCGCGCGACCAGTCGCGCTCGGAATGCAGCAGGTTGGACAGCCAGAGCGTCAGGCAATCAACCAGTCTCGCGCCGCCGCCCTCGGTCTCGACCAGGGCCTGCACCAGGTCGAGCGGCACCTCGCGCTCGATCCAGTCGGCTCCGCGTCGCGCGCGGTGCTTTGCGATGCGGTCCTCCATTTCGGCGTCGAGCGCCTCGGCTGTGGCAATGTACACAGGCCGGCCGGGAAAGGCCTGCGTGCGCGTCTCCGCACGCCGGCTCTTGCCCGATCGCGCTCCGCCCGTGATCAAGATGACGGCCATAAAAGTCTCCTGTCGGCCAGCACTAATCACCAAACGGGGCCAAAGACAAAGCCGAAATCAGGCGGCCAGGGGCTTGCACTCTTCCGCCGTCTTGCGCAACAGGGGCGGAGCGAGACGGGAGATTTGTGTGGGCTTGGCGGGTGCGATGGCGGTGGCGATGGCGGTGGATGCCCTGTTGGGCTGGCCGGCCCCGCTGTTCGCACGGATCGGCCATCCCGTGACCTGGCTCGGCCGCCTGATCGCGGCCATCGACACCGCCTGGAATCGCGGGTCCGATCCGCCGGCGCTGCGCCGTGCCGCGGGCATTGCCGGAGCGTTCCTTGTGATCGCGGTCTCGGCCGCACTCGGCTGGGCGCTTCAGTCGTTGCTCCCCTCGGGCTGGATCCAGATCGTGCTGGCGGGGGTCCTGGCCTGGCCGCTGGTCGCGCTGCGCTCGCTGCATGATCATGTTGCCGCCGTTGCCGCACCTTTGCAGGCCGGCGACATCGCCGGCGCGCGCGACGCGGTCTCGCGCATCGTCGGCCGCGATCCTGCGGCGCTCGATGAAGCCGGCATCGCGCGCGCGGCGATCGAGAGTCTTGCGGAAAACGCCTCCGACGGCATCGTGGCGCCCGTGTTCTGGGGCGCGCTGTTCGGTCTGCCCGGCATTTTGGGTTACAAGGCTATCAACACGCTGGACTCCATGATCGGCCATCGCAGCGAGCGACACGAAGCCTTTGGCTGGGCGGCGGCGCGGATCGACGACGTCGCCAATTTCATTCCGGCGCGGCTGACCGGGTTTCTGTTCGTGCTGCTGGCGCCGCACAGGGCGGAGGCATTGTCGTGCATGACGCGCGATGCGCGCCGGCATCGCTCGCCCAACGCCGGCTGGCCGGAAGCGGCGATGGCCGGCGCGCTCGGCGTGCGGCTCAGCGGTCCCCGGATCTACCACGGCAGCATCACGAACGAGCCCTGGCTGAACGAAGGTGCGCGCGATCCGCTCGCCGCTGACATCTGCGAGGGACTGACGGTCTACCGCCGCGCCATGCTGCTGCTCGCCGGCCTCCTTGCGATCCTCAGCTTCGCGTGAAAGAACAGGACATGCGTGAGCACGGCGGAAATCTCGATCTGGCCCAGCAGCGTTTTGGCGGACGCGCGGAGGACTGGATCGATCTCTCGACGGGGATCAACCGGCTGCCTTATCCGGCGGGCGAGGTGAGCATGCGCGCGTGGAGCGCGCTGCCGTCGCGTGCCGAGATCGATGCCTTGCATCAGGCGGCGCAGCACGCCTACCGCACGAGCGCGGCGCTCGTCGCGATGGGCGGCGCGCAAGCCGCAATTCAATTGCTGCCGCAGCTTGGGCCGCGCGGCCGCGCCCGCATCCTCGCGCCGACCTATAACGAATATGCCGGAGTCCTGTCGGCTGCGGGCTGGGATGTCCTGGAGGTCGGCGATCTCGACGCACTGGTGGGCGCGGATCTCGCCATCGTCGTCAACCCCAACAACCCCGATGGCCGGTGCCATACGCCGCAGGATTTGCTGGCACTGCTGCCGCGCGTCGGCCGTCTCGTCATCGACGAGAGCTTTGTCGACGCCGTTCCGCAGCTGTCGCTTGCGCCGGAAGCGGATCATCCGGGGCTGCTGATCCTGCGCTCCTTCGGGAAGTTTTATGGTCTGGCCGGCCTGCGGCTTGGGTTTGCACTCGGTAGCGCGGCCGACATCGCCAGGATTGCGGCGATGTCGGGGCCATGGCCGGTCTCGGGGGCGGCGATCGCGATCGGCTGCCGCGCATTGCGTGATGATGCCTGGGCGGGGTCCACGTCAGCGCGGCTTGTGCGCGACTGTGCCCGTCTCGACGACATGGCGCGAGCGCAGGGCTGGCGGTTCGTTGGCGGCACGCCGCTGTTTCGTCTCTACGAGACGCCGGATGCGCTGGCCGCGCAGGAGAAGCTCGCGCGCGGCCAGATCTGGTCGCGCGTCTTCGTGCAGAAGCCGACATGGCTGCGGCTCGGACTTCCGGGCAGCGAGCCCGAATGGACGCGCCTCGCCGAGGTCCTAGCGCGCTAGCGAAAGCAGGCCTTCGACGTCGAGATGCTTTTCGATGTGATCGGCGAGCGCATCGAGCGCGCTCTCGACCCTGCTGTGATAGGGCTCGTCGCCTGCCGGGATGTCGAGCTTGGTCAAAAACGCTTTCCGGAAATCATCCGACGTGAACAGGCCGTGCAAATAGCTACCCTGAACGCGGCCATCGCTGGAGATTGCGCCTTCAGGCTCGCCATTCAGTTTGGCGAACGGACGGGCGCGATCGGGCCCGTCGGTGCGGCCGATGTGGATTTCGTAAGCCTGGATCGGCTGGTTGGTTGCCGCATGCACGGCCGTGACCCGTGTCAGTGTTTTCTGCGGGCTCATCACCGTTTGCACATCCAAGAGCCCGAGGCCCGGTGTGTCGCCGGCAGGGCCTTCGATCCCGTCGGGGTCGGCAACGCTGCGTCCGAGCATCTGATAGCCGCCGCAGAGGCCGAGCACGTGGCCGCCGCGGCGATAATGCGCCAGGAGATCAATGTCCCAGCCCTGCGCCCGCAGGAAGGCGAGGTCGCCGCGGGTGGATTTGGAGCCGGGGATGATGACGAGACGCACATCGCCGGGGATCGCTTCACCCGGCCGCACCATGACGAGATCGACGGCCGCCTCGAGCTTGAGCGGATCGAGATCGTCGAAATTGGCGATCCGCGACAGCGCGAGGCAAGCGATCTTGCATTGGCCCGGCTTTCGCGCGTCACTCAGGCCCAGCGCGTCCTCGGCGGGCAACTCGCCGGCGCGCGCAAACCAGGGCAGCACGCCAAAACCGCGCCAGGCGGTCTTTGCTTCGATCAGCTTGTAGCCGTCATCGAACAGTGTGGGATCGCCGCGAAATTTGTTGATGACAAAACCCTGGATCATCGCAGCATCGTCGGGGTCGATCACAGTCTTGATGCCGACGAGCTGGGCGATGACGCCGCCGCGGTCGATATCGCCGATCAGCACCACGGGCACGTCGGCCTTGCGCGCAAAACCCATGTTGGCGATGTCGGCCTTGCGCAAATTGACCTCGGCGGGGCTGCCGGCGCCTTCGACCAGCACGAGATCGGCGCGCGCCTTCAGCCGCTCAAAGCTCTCCAGCACCGCGCCCATCAATGACGGTTTCATCGCCGCGTATTCGCGCGCCCGCGCGGTCGCGATGCGTTTGCCGTGGACAACGACCTGCGCGCCGACATCGGTCTCGGGCTTCAGGAGCACCGGGTTCATGTCGGTGTGCGGCTCGACGCCGGCGGCGAGGGCTTGCAGTGCTTGGGCGCGGCCGATCTCGCCGCCGTCGACGGTCACGGCGGCATTGTTCGACATGTTCTGCGGCTTGAAGGGAAGCACGCGCAGCCCACGCCGCGTGAAGGCGCGCGCAAGGCCGGCGACGATGAGCGACTTGCCCACGTCCGAGCCGGCCCCCTGGATCATCAATGCGCGCGCCATCGCGTGTGTCTTCAGAACTCGACGCCGGCTTGCGCCTTGATGCCGGAGCGGAACGGATGTTTCACCAGCGTCATCTCGGTGACGAGGTCGGCGATCTCGATCAGCTCGTCCTTGGCATTGCGCCCGGTGAGCACGACATGTGTCATCGCAGGCTTTTGCGTCGTCAGGAACTCGACGACCTCAGCGATATCGAGGTAGTCGTAGCGCAGCGCGATGTTGATCTCGTCGAGCACGACCATGCGCAAGCTGGGATCGAGAATCAGCTCCTTGGCCTTCTCCCAGCCGGCGCGCGCAGCGGCGATGTCGCGGGCGCGGTCCTGCGTCTCCCAGGTGAAACCTTCGCCCATCGCGTGGAACTGGCAGAGATCGCCGAAATGGCCGGTGAGGAGGCGCCGCTCGCCTGTATCCCAGGCGCCCTTGATGAACTGCACGACCGCGCAGGGGTAGCCATGGGCGACGCAGCGCACGATCATGCCGAAGGCGGAGGAGGACTTGCCCTTGCCGGCGCCGGTATGGACGATGATGAGGCCCTTCTCGCCGCTCTTGGTCGCCATGATCTTGTCGCGGGCGGCCTTCTTCTTCGCCATTTTCGCGGCGTGGCGGGCATCGGTTTCCTCGGCCGTTTGGGTATCCGGTTCAGGCGTCATCGGACGGGGTCCTTCGGCTTGACAAGAGGCGGCCAGGGGCAAATGGTGGCCCGGCGTTGGTTCCTGTCCTATGACAGGCGAAGAGGGAATGCGATAGGGTCCGAATCGGCAAGATTTGGGTCCAAAATGCAGCCGCCCCCGCGACCGTGACCGGAGAGATGCCCGAGGCCACTGATCCCTGACGGGATCGGGAAGGCGGGGATCGAAGGGCAAAACCCTGCTCCGCAAGCCGGGAGACCTGCCAGCGCGGACGATTTTGGACCGGCGGACGGGGTGTTCCGCGACGGGGAAACGGACCCTCGCAAGACCGGTTCGTGGGCCTCTTCGCCTCCCGCTGTTTATTCTGGAAGAGGCGATGAGCGTCACACTTCACGTCTGCATTACCTGCCGTGCCGGCGAGACGCTTGGCGAGGGCGAAGTCACGCCGGGCAAGCGCCTTCACGGTGCGATTGTCGACGCCGGCGTGCCCGATGGTGTCACTGTGGTTCCGGTCGAATGCCTGTCGGCATGCAGCCAGGGCTGCTCGGTGGCGCTCAGTGCGCCCGGCCGCTGGTCCTATGTCTATGGCCGCCTGTCGGACGCCAACGCGCGCGACGTGATCGCAGGCGCCGCCGCCTATGCGGCCGCGCCCGACGGCCTTGTGCCCTGGCGCAGCCGTCCCGAGATCTTCCGCAAGCAGTCGCTTGCGCGCATTCCCCCCATTGCCGTCGTGCCGGAGGCCGCCGAATGAACTCGCTCGCAAAAGTCCCGGTCACGGTGGTCACCGGCTTTCTCGGCTCCGGCAAGACGACGCTGATCCAGCATTTGCTCGCCAACCCCAACGGCAAGAAGCTCGCGGTGCTCGTCAACGAGTTCGGCAGCGAGGGCGTCGACGGCCAGATCCTGAAGTCCTGCGCCGATGCCAATTGCCCGGAGGAAAACATCGTCGAGCTCGCCAATGGCTGCATCTGCTGCACCGTTGCCGACGATTTCATCCCGACCATGGAGCTGTTGCTGGCGCGGCCGGTGAGGCCCGATCACATCCTGATCGAGACCTCGGGCCTGGCGCTGCCCAAGCCCTTGCTTAGGGCGTTCGACTGGCCGGAGATCCGTTCGCGCATCACCGTTGACGGTGTGATCGCGCTGGCCGATGCCGAGGCCGTCGCCGCCGGCCGTTTCGCGCCGGACCCGGCCGCAGTGGAAGCGCAGCGGGCGGCGGACGAAAATCTCGATCACGAGACGCCGCTGTCGGAAGTGTTCGAGGACCAGATCGCCTGCGCCGACATCGTGCTGCTGACCAAGGCCGATCTTGCCGGCCCGGCGGGACTCGAAGCGGCCAAGGCTGCCATCACCGCCGAGATGCCGCGCCGCGTGCCGATGCTTGCCGTTACCGACGGCGCGATCGATGCGCGCGTCATCCTCGGTCTCGGTGCCGCCGCCGAGAATGATCTTGCCGCGCGCCCGTCGCATCACGACGGCGAGGAGGAGCATGAGCACGACGATTTTGCGTCCGTCGTGATCGATCTTCCGGAAGTCGGCGACGTCGATGCGCTGGTCGCCTCGGTTCAGCGCCTGGCGCGCGAGCAGAACGTGCTGCGTGCCAAGGGTTACATCGCGGTCGCGGGCAAGCCGATGCGCCTGCTGCTCCAGGCCGTCGGCGAGCGCGTGCGTCACCAGTTCGACAAGCCCTGGGGCGCGCTCGCGCGGCAGTCAAAGCTCGTCGTGATCGGCGAGCACGGCGATATCGACGAGGCCGCGATAAGAGCGGGACTTGGTCTTTCAGGATCTGGCATCTGATGCACGTCGTCTTCCGCGAGAGCCGCGGTCTCGAGGAGACCGCGACGCCAAGGGACATCGGCCAGGACCCGGCCGATCTCGTGGTGCTCTCGTATTCGGATTCCGATCTTGCCGCGTTCGCGGCCGGCTGGCGGCGTGGCCGCGACAGCCTGCCGTCGCTGCGGCTCGCCAATCTCGCCGAACTGCGTCATCCGCTTTCGATCGACACCTACATCGAGCGCACGCTGGCCCAGGCACGCGGCATTCTGGTCCGCCTGATCGGCGGCGAGTCCTATTGGCCCTACGGTCTCGCGGCTCTCCAGCAACTCGCGCAGGCGCGCGGTATCGTGCTCGCCGTGCTGCCGGCCGACGGCCGCGACGACACGCGGCTCGATGCATACTCAACGCTGCCTGTCTCGACGCTGCGCCGGCTCAAGGTGCTCTGCGACACCGGCGGTCCGGTCGCAGCGCAGGCCGCGATTGCGCAACTTGCGCTGGCCTCGGGACTCTATGCCGGTCCGGTCGTCGGCGAGACGACCGTGCCCGAGATGGGCTTTTACGAGCCCGCGCGCGGTGTCATCGCCGTGCCGACCGCCGGCGAGGGCAAGCCTCGCGCGCTGGTGACGTTTTATCGGTCGTACCTGACCGCCGCGGACACCGGCCCGGTCGATGCGCTGATTGCCACGCTGCGCGAGAAGGGATTTGACGCCTATGGCGTGTTCGTCACCTCGCTGAAGGCCGCGGGCGTCGCGGACTGGCTGCGGCTCCAGCTCGTGGAAAATCCTCCGGCCGCGATCGTCAATGCGACCGCGTTCTCCGCGATCGGCGACGACGGCACGACACCGTTCGATGCGGCATCGTGTCCCGTGTTCCAGGTCGCGCTCTCCACCGCGCGGCGCGAGGACTGGGCGGAATCGCTGCGCGGCCTGTCGCCCGGCGACCTCGCGATGCATGTGGTGCTGCCCGAAGTCGACGGCCGCCTGTTTGCGGGGGTGGTGAGTTTCAAGTCGGCTGCGGAACGTGATCCCGACCTGCAATTCGCGCATCTGGCCCATCGCCCGGATCCAGGGCGCGTGAAGGCTATCGCCGCGCGCGTCGCGGCCCGGCAGAAGCTCGTGGTGAAGCCGGCCGGCGAGAAGCGGCTGGCGATCGTGCTGTCCAACTATCCGGGCCGCCCGCACCAGATCGCGCACGCAGTGGGTCTTGACGCGTTGGCCTCGGTCGAAGCCTTGATGTCCGATCTTGCGGGGACCGGCCTCGATGCCGTGCCGGTCCAGGCTCTCGGTGAGACGCTGCTGAGGCGGCAACTCACCTGGAGCGTCGCCGAATACAGCGCGGCGCTCTCGCGTCTTCCGCAATCCTTGCCGGATGATCTCGCGCAAGCCTGGGGCGCGCCGGAGAGCGATCCGAGCTGCCGCGGCGGCGCGTTCCACTTCGCCGCAATCCAATGCGGCAAGTCGATCATCGCGGTTCAGCCGGAACGCGGCGATGCAACCACGCGCGACGCCGACTATCACGATCTCGCCCGCACGCCGCGCCATGCCTATGTCGCGTTCTATCTCTGGCTCCGCCAGCAGGGCTGCGATGCTGTCGTTCACATGGGCGCGCATGGCACGCTGGAATGGCTGCCGGGAAAATCCGTGGCGCTGTCATCGAGCTGCTGGCCGGAAGCCCTGATCGGTGACCTCCCTGTCATCTATCCCTTCATCGTCAACGATCCCGGCGAGGCCGCGCAGGCCAAGCGGCGCATCGGTGCCGTCACCATCGGCCACCTGCCGCCGCCGCTCGAAAAGTCCGCCGTGCCGGATGGCCTGCGCAGGCTCGAACAGCTCCTCGACGAATATTCGACGGCCGATGGTCTCGATCCCGCCCGCCGCCAGCGGCTGATCGCCGCGATCCGGGACGAAGCCCGCGTGGCCGGACTGGAGGACGATCTCGGCCTCGATGCATCGGCAGCGCCAGCCGAAGCGATCCCGCGGATCGACCGCTTCGTCTGCGATCTCAAGGAAAGCCAGTTCGGCGACGGCCTGCACGTGTTCGGCCGCGGCGCCTGCGGCGAAGCGGAGCGGGACGCGCTGCGTGCCGCACTTGCGGGCCGGCGCATCGCGCCGGGGCCGTCGGGCTCGCCCTATCGCGGGCGCCAGGACGTTCTGCCGACGGGACGCAATCTCTTTGCCGTCGATCCGCGCGCCGTGCCGACGCCCTCGGCGCATGCGCAAGGCATCAAGCTCGCGGAAGAGCTGCTTCGCCGCCACTTGCAGGATCACGGCGACTGGCCGAAGGGCCTCGTGGTCGATCTCTGGGGCTCGGCGACAATGCGCACCGCCGGCGAGGAATTCGCGATGGCGCTGCATCTGGCGGGTCTTGCGCCGCGCTGGGATCGCGCCTCCGGCCGCGTCACCGGCTATGACATCATCGCGCCGGCCGAGCTCGGCCGTCCCCGCATCGACGTCACGCTGCGGCTGTCGGGCCTGTTCCGCGATGTCTTCTCCGGCCTCGCCCAGTTGTTCGAAGCGGCGGCCGAGGCGCTCGCCGCGCGCGAGGAGGAGGGCGACGAGAATCCGTACCGACACCGTGCGTCCCGCGTGTTCGCGCCGCGTCCCGGGCAATACGGCGTCGGCCTCTCGGCGATCCCTGATGCCTTCACGGCGGAGACGCGCGATGCGGCCGGCGAGGCCTGGCTGTCGGCGTCGTCCTGGGCGTTCTCCGCCGACGGCGAGATCAAGCCCGATCGCGCCGGCATCGAGAAACGGCTCGCGTCGGCCGATGCTTTCGTCCACGTCCAGGACTTGCCGGAAACCGATCTTCTGCTCGCCGCCGACTATGCCGCGCATGAGGCCGGCGTTGCCGCGGCCGCAGCACATCTCGGCGCGGCGGGACCGTCGCTCTATCATCTCGACGCGACGCGTCCCGATCAGCCGCATGCGCGCACGCTGACGGAGGAAATCTCACGCGTGGTCCGCGCGCGCGCGGCCAATCCGGCCTGGATCGCCGGCATGATGCGCCATGGTTTTCGCGGCGCCGCCGAGATCACCGCGACACTCGAGCACATGGCCGCCTTCGCCCATCTCGCCGGCGCCGTGCCGCCGCATCTGTTCGATCTCTACTACGACGCGACGCTCGGCAACGACGACGTCCGCGCCTTCATGGCCCGCGAGAATTCCGCCGCGCTCGCCGCGATGGAGACGTGCTTCACCCGTCTGCATGAGGCCTCACTCTGGCGAACGCGTCGCAATTCGATCGCGGCAGCGTTGCGGGAGGCGTCATGAGCGCGGCCATGGTCAAGGGCTGGTGCCCCGGCGCGCTGCGGCCGATGCAATCGGGCGACGGGCTCGTGGTCCGCGTGCGCCCGTTCGGCGGCCGGCTCGATGCGGCGCAGATCTCTGGACTGGCGCGTCTGGCCGAACGCCATGGCAACGGCCTGATCGATGTCACCAGCCGCGCCAATCTCCAGATCAGAGGCGTCAGCGAAGGCAGCCACCGGCTGCTGCGCGACGGTCTTTCGCAACTGGCGCTGCTCGATCCCGACGCCGACACCGAATCCCGGCGCAACATCCTGGTGACGCCGTTCTGGCGCGCGGGCGACGAGACCCAGGCGCTTGCCGCCGAGCTCGAGGAGGCGCTCGAGAATAGCGTGCTCGCGCTTCCGACGAAATTCGGCTTTGCCATCGATGACGGCACTTCGCGCGTGCTCGCCGGCGATTCCGCGGATGTGCGGATCGAGCGCGATGGCGCCGGCGGACTGCTGGTGCGGGCCAATGGCGCCAGCCTCGGCCGTTCCGTCGGACGCGGCGAGGCTGTGACCGCCGCCCTCGCGCTCGCAACCTGGTTCGTGACATCAGGCGGTGCCCGGGACGGGCGAGGGCGGATGGCGGCGCATCTTGCCGCTGGCGCAGCCCTGCCTGACGCGTTGCGCGGGGAGGCCGAGCCGGTGCCGATCATGGCTGCGGCGCGCCCCGGTCTTTATCCGCAGGGCGCGATGGTCGGCGTCGCCTTCGGGCAAATGCCGCATGCGACGCTCAGCCAGTTCGCCGGCTGCGGACATGCCCTGCGCATGACGCCGTGGCGGATGGTTCTGAGCGAGGGCAAGCGGACCATGCCGTCCACGCCCGGCCTCATCACCGAGGCCTACGATCCGGCGCTGCGTGTCATCGCCTGCAGCGGCGCGCCGCGTTGCCGCGAGGCGCATGCCGATACCCGCGCGTTGGCGGCAGCGCTCGCGCCGAACATCGGCGCGGCCGCACGACTTCACGTCTCCGGCTGCGCCAAGGGCTGCGCTCATTCTGGTGCGGCCGCGATCACGCTGGTCGCGACCGGCGCCGGCTTCGATCTCGTGCGCGGGGGGTCGACGCGCGACGAGCCCATCCTGCGCGGCTTGAACCGCGATGACATCGTCGGCAATCCCTCCATGCTGATGGGAGGGCACTGATGCCGCATGTCTACGAGACCGACGGCGCGGCGATCTACCGGCAATCCTTTGCGACCATCCGCGCCGAGGCCGATCTTGCCCGCTTCACGCCCGATGAGGAACCGGTCGTCGTGCGGATGATCCATGCCGCCGGCATGGTGGGCCTGGAAGCGCATATCCGCTTCACATCAGGCATGGCGACCGCCGCGCGCGTAGCGTTGCAGAAGGGGGCGCCGATCCTGTGCGATGCGCGCATGGTCTCCGAGGGCATTACGCGCGCTAGACTTCCGGCGGCCAATGCCGTCATCTGCACCCTCGGCGATGCCGCGGTCCCGGCGCTGGCGCAATCCATGCGCAACACCCGCTCGGCCGCGGCGCTGGAGCTGTGGCGGCCGCATCTCGCCGGCGCGATCGTCGCGATCGGCAACGCGCCGACCGCGCTGTTTCATCTCCTCAACATGCTGGAGGACCGCGACTGCCCGCGGCCGGCGGCGATCATCGGTTGTCCGGTCGGCTTCGTCGGCGCGGCTGAATCCAAGGCCGCGCTGATGGCCGATCCGCCGGTGCCGGCGTTGACGGTCGAGGGCCGCCTTGGCGGTTCCGCGATCACCGTTGCGGCCGTGAATGCGCTGGCGAGCCGGAGCGAATAGTCATGGGACGCATCATCTGCTGCGGTCTCGGCCCGGGTGATCCTGACATGATGAGCGTGCGCGCCGATCGTACCGTGCGCGGCGCACAGCACGTGGCCTATTTCCGCAAGAAGGGCAGGCCGGGTCAGGCGCGCCGCATCGTCGAGGGCATGCTCGCCGGCGATGTGACCGAATATCCCATGGAATACCCTGTTACGACCGAGATCGCTTTCGACAGCGCGGAATACGTCCAGTTGCTCGCCGGCTTCTACGACGAATGGGCCGAGCGCCTGGCGCGGCTGGCGCGCGCGGTCGACGTGGTCGTGCTCTGCGAGGGCGACCCCTATTTCTACGGCTCTTTCATGCATCTGCACACGCGCTTGCAGGGACGCGTCGAGATCGAGGTGATCGCGGGCATTCCCGGCATGGTCGGCTGCTGGAATGCCGTCGGCCAGCCGATCGCGCTCGGCGACGACGTGACGACGGTGCTGATGGGCACGCTCGCGGAGGACGAGCTCGAGCGCCGCATGCGGGACTCCGATGCGCTGGTCGTCATGAAGACCGGCCGCAATCTTGCGAAAGTGCGCCGCGCGCTTGCCGCCGCCGGAAGGCTGGACGATGCCTGGCTGGTCGAGCGCGGCACCATGCCGGGCGAGCGCGTCGCGCGGCTCGCCGAGATCGATGCCGCCGACTGTCCCTATTTTGCGATCGTGCTCGTGCACGGCAAGGGCCGGCATCTGGACGCCGCCGAATGACGGGCACGCTGACCATCGCGGGCCTCGGCCCGGGCAGTGACGCGCTGGTGACGCCCGAGGTCTCCGCCGCGCTGGGCTCCGCCACCGATATTCTGGGCTATGCGCCCTATGTCGCGCGCGTGCCGCCGCGACCGGGGCTCACGCTGCATCCATCCGACAACCGCGAGGAGCTCGCGCGAGCGAGCGAGGCGCTGCGCCTGGCCGCCGAAGGCGGGCAGGTCGTCGTCGTCTCCTCCGGCGATCCTGGCGTCTTCGCGATGGCATCGGCCGTGTTCGAGGCGCTCGAGCAGGCGCCGCAATATCGCGAGCTCCCGATCCGCGTGCTGCCCGGCATCACTGCGATGCTGGCGGCGGCCGCGCGTGCCGGCGCGCCGCTCGGCCATGATTTCTGCGCGATCAATCTCTCCGACAATCTCAAGCCATGGGCGCTGATCGAGAAGCGCCTGCGGCTGGCCGCGGAAGCGGATTTCGCGATCGCTCTGTACAATCCGCGTTCGGCGAGCCGGCCGGAAGGATTTGGCCGCGCGTTGGCCGTGCTGAAGGACGCCGGCTGCGGCGAGCGGCTCGTGATCTTCGCGCGCGCGATCAGCGCATCCGACGAGACGATCGAGACCGTCACGCTCAACGCGGCGCGGCCCGAGATGGCCGACATGCGAACGCTGGTGATCGTCGGCAACTCGCAGACGCGCCGTGTCGGCCGCTGGATCTATGCGCCGAGGCAGGTGCGATGACCAAGCCACTGCATGATCTCGGCCACGCTCTCGACCCGCTGGCGCTCGGGCAACTCCGGCCGCGCGATCATGATCACGGGCAGGCCGAGCGTGCGGGCCGCGTCGATCTTGGCGCGCGCGCCATCGCCGCCGGAATTGCGGGCGACGATCCATATGACGCCGCGCGTACGCAGCATCTCCAGCTCGCCATCAAGCGTGAACGGTCCGCGCGACACGATCACGTCAGCCGGGAAGGGCAGCGGCGCTTCGGGCGGATCGACGAAGCGCAGTGTGTAGGCGTGCTGCGGTTTATTCCCGAACGGCGCGATGTGCTGGCGGCCGATGGCGAGGAACACGTTTGCCGGCGACTCGGGCAGAGCGGCGACCGCTGCATCGACGTCGCCGACCTCGATCCAGTTGTCACCGGGTGTTTTAGCCCAGGGGGTGCGTTCGAGCGCGATCAACGGCGTGCCGGTTTCCGCGCATGCCGCGACGGCGTTGCGGCTCATCTCGGCAGCGAAAGGATGCGTCGCGTCGATCACATGCGTGATGCCTTCACGGCGAATGTAATCGGCGAGCCCGCACACGCCGCCGAAGCCGCCGACGCGGGTCGGCAGCGGCTGGTCGGCAGGCGCACGGGTGCGGCCGCCATAGGAATAGACGGCATCCATGCTGGCGTGCGCGATCTCCGCGGCAAGCTGACTCGCATCGCTCGTTCCGCCCAGAATGAGGGCGCGTGTCATGGCTGATCCCTGGCTGACCATCATCGGTATCGGCGAAGATGGCCTTGCCGGGCTGTCGGACGCAAGCCGAAAGGCGCTGCGTGAGGCCGAAACCATCTTCGGTGGTGAGCGTCATCTCGCGCTTGCCGGTGTGACCGGGCGCGGCCATCCGTGGCCGGTGCCGTTCGATGCGGAGGCCGTGCTCAGCCGCCGCGGCCGGCCGACCGCGGTGCTGGCCTCCGGCGATCCGTTCTGGCACGGCGCCGGCGCAAGCCTTGCCGAGAAGCTTGAGGCGGGTGAGTGGGTCGCACATTCTGCGCCGTCGACATTCTCGCTCGCCGCTGCGCGGCTCGGCTGGCGTCTTGAATCCGTCGTCTGCCTCGGTCTCCACGCCGCGCCCTTCGAGCGCCTCGTGCCACACCTTGCGCCTGGCGCGCGCATCATTTGCCTCGTGCGTGACGGCAAGGCCGCAGGCGACCTTGCAAAGTGGCTGAGCGAGCGCGGATGGGGCGCCTCGGCATTCTGGACTCTCGCCGCGCTCGGCGGGCCACGCGAAAGCATTGCGGAACATCGTGCCGATGGTTTTACTGGCGATCTCGCCGGAAACCTGGTCGCGGTGGCCGTGGAGGCGAAGGGAGCTCAGGGCATTCCTCGCAGCTCGGGACTTCCCGACGATCTCTTCGCTCATGACGGCCAGATCACCAAGCGGCCGGTGCGTGCGCTCGCGATTTCTGCGCTGGCACCACGCCCGGGCGAACGGTTGTGGGATATCGGCGCCGGATCGGGTTCGATCTCGGTCGAGTGGGCGCTTTGCGGCGGGACGGCGACGGCAATCGAGATGCGCGAAGATCGCGCCGCGAATATCCGCAGCAATGCGGCGGCGTTCGGATTGGCGCATCGGATCGCTGTTGTCACGGGCCGTGCGCCAGAGGCTCTCGCCGGGCTGGACGCGCCGGATGCGGTCTTCTTCGGCGGCGGTCTCGATAGCGCGATGTTCGATGCCATCTGGTCGCGCATCGGGGCAGGCACACGGCTCGTTGCGCATGCGGTGACGCTGGAGACGGAAGCGCTGCTTGGCGAACTGCACCAGCGCCACGGCGGCGAGTTGATGCGGGTCGAGATCGCCCATGCCGGCCCGCTCGGCCGCTACCGATCCTGGGAAGCGGCGCGTCCCGTGGTGCAGTGGAGTGCGGTCCGATGAAGGTCGCCGGGCTCGGATTCAGGCAGGATGTCACGCTGGCCTCGTTGCGTGAGGCGCTGCTGGCGGCGGGCGGCGCTGAAGACCTTGCGGCGGTGGCGACCGTCAGCGACAAGGCCGATGTAGAAGCGCTGCAGCAGCTCGCGCGCGAATGCGGTGTGCCGATCAGGGCGGTGTCGCCCGAGGTGCTGGCCGGCATCGACACGCCGACGCAGTCCAGGCTCATCGCGGAAAAGTTCGGGACCGGATCGGTCGCCGAAGCCGCGGCGCTCGCCGCGGCCGGCCCTCGCGCCCGATTGATTGCGACCCGGGTGATTTCGCAGGACCGTACCGCGACGGCCGCGATCGCGGAAGGAGACGGTGCATGACGGTGCATTTCATCGGCGCCGGGCCGGGTGCTCCCGATCTGCTGACGTTGCGCGGACGCGACCTGATCGCCGCCTGTCCGGTCTGCCTCTATGCCGGCTCGCTGGTGCCTGAGGGCGTGCTGGCGCATTGCCCGCCGGGCGCGCACATCGTCAACACCGCGCCGTTGTCGCTTGACGAGATCATCGCGGAGATCGCCGCCGCGCATGCGGACGGCAAGGACATCGCGCGGCTGCATTCCGGCGATCTCTCGATCTGGTCGGCGATGGGCGAGCAGCTCCGCCGTCTCCGTACGCTTGACATTCCCTTCACCGTGACGCCCGGCGTTCCGTCTTTCTCGGCCGCCGCCGCGGCACTCGAGGTGGAGCTGACTTTGCCGGGGCTCGCTCAGACCGTGGTGCTGACGCGCACGCCGGGCCGCGCCAGTGCGATGCCCGAAGGGGAGAAGCTCGCCGCCTTCGCTGCGACCGGTGCGACACTCGCCATCCATCTGTCGATCCATCTGCTCGACCAGGTGATTGCGGAGCTGCTGCCTCACTACGGCGCGGATTGCCCGGTCGCCATCGTCTGGCGCGCGAGCTGGCCGGACCAGTGCATCGTCCGCGCCACGCTTGCGACGCTCGATGCCGCCGTCGGCGCCGAGATGGAACGCACCGCGCTCATTCTCGTCGGCAAGACGCTTGGCGCCGCGGATTTCGACGAGAGCCGCCTCTATGCCGCCGACTACGACCGCCGCTATCGGCCGGTCGGCGCCGAGCCGCGCTTTCCGGAGGCCTCCTGATGCCGGCAGGGCTCGTCATCTCCGCGCCTGCCTCCGGTGTCGGCAAGACGACGCTGACGCTGGCGCTCGCGCGCGCCTGGCGCAATCGCGGACTGAGCGTGCAGTGTTTCAAGAGCGGGCCCGACTATATCGACCCCGCCTTCCATGCCGCTGCGACGGGCCGCGCCTCCGTCAACGTCGATAGCTGGGCGATGGATCGCGGGGGAATCGCGCATCTCGTCGGCCGCGGCGCCGACGCCGATGTCGTGCTTGCCGAGGGCTCGATGGGTCTGTTCGACGGCGTCGCCGCGCGTGGCGTCTCCGGCACAGGCGCCACCGCCGACATTGCGGAGATGCTGGGTTGGCCGGTGCTGCTGGTGATAGATCCCTCGGGACAGGCGCAGACGGCGGCGGCGATCGCTGCGGGCCTTCGCGACTACCGCCCGGGCGTGCGCCTTGCCGGCGTCGTGCTCAATCGCGTCGCCAGCCCGCGCCATGAAGACCTCGTACGGCGCGCGCTTGACGACGCCGGTATCGCCGTGTTCGGCGCGCTGCCGCGCCATGCCGAGATCAGCCTGCCGAAGCGGCATCTCGGCCTGGTGCAGGCCGAGGAGCAGGCGGAGATCGGAAAACTGATCGACGAGGCCGCGCGTTTCGTCGCCGAGCATGTCGATCTCGATGCGGTGCTGCAATCGGCTGCCGCCTGGGCGCCGCAACCCGCTGCGAACGGTCTGAACGTGACGCCGCCCGGGCAGCGCATTGCGCTTGCCCGCGATGCGGCATTCTCGTTCGTCTATCCGCATATGCTGGAAGCCTGGCGCGCGGCGGGTGCCGACATCTCGACCTTCTCGCCGCTTGCCGATGAGGCGCCCGACGCGAGCGCCGATGTCTGCTGGCTGCCCGGCGGCTATCCCGAGCTTCATGCCGGGAAGATCGCCGCCAATGCGCGCTTTTGTAGCGGCTTGCGCGCCTTCGCCGAGACACGACCGGTGCATGGTGAATGCGGAGGCTATATGGTGCTCGGAACCGCTTTGACCGACGCCGACGGTGTCCGCCATGAGATGGCGGGCCTGCTCGGCCTGGAGACGAGCTTTGCCAAACGCCGCATGCATCTGGGCTATCGTCTCGCCGAACTCGCCGCACCGATGCCGGGACATAGCCCCGGCGCGCGCCTGCGCGGCCACGAATTCCACTATTCGACGATTGCCGCCCAGCCCGACATGCCGCTCGCGGTGGTGCACGACGCGACCGGTGCGGTCATCGCCGAGACCGGTTCGCGCCGAGGCAATGCCACCGGCACGTTCTTCCATCTGATCGCGGAGGACCGGTGAGCGGTTTTGTCTCCTTCATCTCCGCCGGTCCCGGCGACCCCGAGCTTCTCACGCTCAAGGGTGCCGCGCGGCTGCGCGAGGCCGATGTCGTGCTTTATGACGACCTCGCGTCCGGCGCGATTCTCGATCTCGCCCGTCCCGGCGCCAATCTCGTTGCGGTCGGGAAACGGGCCGGGCGGCCCTCGACCAAGCAGCATCACGTCAACCGCCTGCTGGTCGATTATGCCGCGACCGGCGCGCGCGTGGTGCGGTTGAAGTCGGGCGACGCCGGCATCTTCGGACGGCTCGAGGAGGAGCTCGAAACGCTGCGCGAGGCCGGCATCGGCTACGAGATCGTTCCCGGCGTCACCTCGGCCTGCGTGGCCGCTGCGCAAGCCGGCATCCCCCTGACCCGGCGCCACACCTCGCGTCGCGTGCAGTTCGTGACCGGAGCCGACGTCACCGGCGAGCTGCCGCAAAACCTGAACTGGGCGGCACTGGCCGATCCGGAGGCGACTACCGTGGTCTATATGGGCCGCCGCACCTTTCCGGCGCTTGCCGCAAAATTGATCGCGCACGGCCTCGCGCCGACCACCCCGGCGCTGTTCGCCGAATCCCTCGGCCGCCCCGACGAGCGGCTGGTCCGCACCACGATTGCCGAGCTTGCCGAGCAGCTTGCGCGGGGCGGGGCTGCCTCGACGGCCGCCGTGATCCTGTTCGGCGCACTGGCGGGAGAATACCCGTCATGACGGCCACCGCCGCCGTTCGGCCCTTGACGCAGGCTGCGCGAAAGGGGCACACAGGACGGGCATGGTGCTCGAGGTGGCGCAAAGCGCCGGAGCATAATCGGGAATGGGGATGGGCGGACCCAGTTGCGGCGCCCAAAACCCCAGCCGCCCCCGCGACTGTAAGCGGTGAGGGGCTCCGAACCGCCACTGGGCCGCAAGGTCCGGGAAGGCCGGAGAACCCCAGTGAACCGCGAGCCAGGAGACCGGCCGTGCATGTTTTGAGGCCAAGGCCGTCGGGTGTGACGGCAGGAAAGGACTGAGCCATGCATATCGAACCCGGAGTCGTCACGGGCGCCAAGCTCGCGTTGAGTTACGCAACCGGCATCGCCGCAGGCGGCGTTGCGCTGAAGCTCGCGGCTGAGACCGTGCGCGAGCAGGGCATCACGTCGTTCGCGGCGCGGACACTCGCCACCACGGGCCTCGTGTTCACCTTCTTCGAGATCCTGCCGCACTTCCCGGTCGGCGTGTCCGAAGTGCACTTCATCCTCGGCTCGACCTTGTTCCTGCTGTTCGGTGCTGCGCCCGCGGCCTTCGGCCTCGCGCTCGGCCTGCTGTTCCAGGGCGTGCTCTTCGAGCCGGCCGACCTGCCGCAATACGGCATGAACGTCACCACGCTGCTGGTGCCGCTGTTCGCGATCCAGGCGATCGCCACGCGGATCATTGCCCGCAACACCGCCTATGTCGATCTCAGGTATCGCCAGGCGCTGGCGCTTTCGACGACCTATCAGGCCGGCGTCATCGGCTGGGTGGCGTTCTGGGCGCTCTATGGCTCCGGTTTTGCCATGACCAACCTCGTCAACATCGCGACTTTCGCGGCCTCCTATGCGCTCGTCATCGTGATCGAGCCGCTGGCCGATCTCGCCGTGCTGGCGCTGGCGAAGTCGCTGCGCGGCGTCACCGCGCCCGGCCTCGTCACCCCGCGCCTGCACAACGCGGCCTGAGAGACAAGCGAAAGGGCGGCCGTCATGGCCGCCCTTCGCGAACACGATGCTCGCGCTCTCCCTGATAGGCATCGGTTGCGGCGATCCCGAGCAGCTCACGCACGCCGCGACCCGCGCCATCAACGCAGCCGATCTCGTTCTGATCCCGCGCAAGGGGAGCGCAAAGTCCGATCTCGCCGATCTCAGGCGGACGATCTGCGCGGATGTGCTGACCAGCGACAACACGCGCATCGCCGAGTTCGATCTTCCCGTGCGCGACGCAGGCGAGGCGGACTACCGCAAGGGCGTGGACGATTGGCACGATGCGGTCGCCGCGAAATGGTCGCAGACCATCACGAGCCATCTCGAAGGGGATGGCAGGGTCGCGCTGCTAATCTGGGGCGATCCGTCGCTCTACGATTCCTCGCTGCGCATTGCGGGCCGGCTCGATCCCTTGCCGGAGATCGAGGTCATCCCCGGCATCACTTCGATCCAGGCGTTGTGCGCGGCGCATGCGCTGCCGCTCAACGACATCGGCGAGCCCTTTCTGGTCACGACAGGCCGCCGCTTGCGTGAAGGCGGCTGGCCGGTAAGCGCAGACACCGTGGTCGTGATGCTCGATGGCGGCACGGCGTTTCAGTCGCTCGATCCGGTCGGGCTCCAGATCTGGTGGGGCGCCTATCTCGGCATGCCCGATCAGATCATCATGTCCGGCGCGCTGGCCGAGGTGGGCCCGCGCATCGCCGCGCTGCGGCAGGAGGCGCGCGAGCGGCACGGCTGGATCATGGACTGCTACATCCTCAAGCGCAGGCCGTAAGCGAGGCAGCATGCTCCCCGAATGGGTCTACCATAAGTGCCCCGAAATCTCCGCGGTCCATCGCGACGCGGCGATCGTGCGGCAGGCGCAACTGACGAAGCCGACCGGCGCGCTCGGCCGGCTCGAGCAACTCGCGATCGAGCTCGCGGGCCTGCAAGCGACCGAGCAGCCACGCGCGGCACGCGTGCCGATCATCATCTTCGCGGGCGACCACGGCATCGTTGCGCAAGGCGTGTCGGCCTATCCGCAAGCCGTGACCATCGCGATGATGGCAAATTTTGCTTCGGGCGGCGCCGCGATCTCGGTGCTGGCGCGCGAGTTGGGTTCGCACCTGGAAGTCGTTGACGCCGGCACGCTGTCGCAAGACGAGATGATAGGCATCGTCACCGACAGGCCGCGCCATGGCACGCGCGATTTCAGCGTCGAGGCTGCGCTCACGCTTGCAGAGCTGGCCTTCGCCTTCGAGGCCGGCGAGCGTGCGGTTGCGCGCGCGGCAGCCAGCCAGCCCGATCTTCTGATCTTCGGCGAGATGGGCATCGGCAACACCACGACCTCGGCGGCGATCGCGGCGAGTCTGCTCGGCGTGAGCGCCGAGGAAATCGCGGGCAGCGGCACCGGCGTCGATGCCGCCGGCCGTGCGCACAAGGCGCGCGTGATCGATGCCGCGATTGTGCGTCATGGCGTTGCGGCTGCATCGCCCGAAAAAATCCTGTGCGCCGTCGGCGGCCTCGAGATCGCGGCCATCTGCGGGGCCATCATTGCGGCCGCGCAGCGCCGCATTCCCGTATTGATCGACGGCTTCATCGTGTCGGTCGCGGCGCTGGCGGCCGTGCGCCTCAATCCGTCGTGCCAGCCTTTCCTGCTGCCCTCGCATCAATCGGCGGAGCAGGGGCATCGGCTGGTGCTTCGCGCACTGAACGTGCAGCCGCTGATCAGCCTCGATCTCAGGCTCGGCGAGGGATCGGGCGCCGCCATCGCGCTGCCGCTGGTGCGATCGGCCTGTGCGCTTCACAACGGCATGGCGACGTTCGCGCAGGCCAATGTGCCGGATCGCCCGGCCTGATCCGGCTCACACCACGCGCTGATTGACCGACACGACGCGCCAGCCGGTCGCGAGCCGGTCGATCCTGGTCAGCGACAGCGGATCGATCACGAAGCGCAAGGCGGATTGCGGCGCAAGATCCAGCGCGATGCACAGTGCGGCGCGGATTGTGCCGGAATGCACGACGAGCGTAGCTGGCCCGGCTCCGATCCGTGACAGCCCATGCCGGACGCGCGCGACCTGATCCTCAAAGCTTTCACCTCCCGGTGGCCGCGCGTGCGCCGGATCGCCCCAGAATTGCGCATAGGCTTCGCCGCCGCTCGCGGCGAGTTCGTCATGTCGCCGGCCGGTCCAGTCGCCGAAATCCTGTTCGCTGAAGTTGCCCACCAGATCCGGTTCGAGCCCCAGCGCGCGCGCCGTCTCGACCGTGCGCCGCGACGGGCTGGCATAGCTCGCAGAGTCCCGCGGCAGGCGCTGCCGCAACGCCTGCAGTTGCGCGCGATCGCCGAGATCGGCGGGCGCGTCCGGCGCGTGAATCGTCCCCGCGACGCCGTCGACGGGTGCATGGCGTATCAGCCAGAGGAAGGTCTCGCCTTCCATGCTTATCTCCAAGGAAGTTGGTCGCTGTGGCAATAACGCCGCAACTGCCACATTGACTCTGTCTCGATCGTAATCCTAGATGCTCGCGACGGTTTCCCCCGAGAGGGGATGAAAAGGGAATGCGGTGCGGGGATGTTTCCCCAATGCCGCGGCTGCCCCCGCAACTGTAAGCGGATAATCCTTCGTCAGAAGCCACTGGGTCCTCGGTCCC
This sequence comes from Bradyrhizobium diazoefficiens USDA 110, assembly GCF_000011365.1. Taxonomy (GTDB): domain Bacteria; phylum Pseudomonadota; class Alphaproteobacteria; order Rhizobiales; family Xanthobacteraceae; genus Bradyrhizobium; species Bradyrhizobium diazoefficiens. Next base: position 3,634,241 of record NC_004463.1, read on the forward strand.
GGGAAGGCGACGAAGTGGTGACGACCCGCGAGCCAGGAGACCTGCCGTCAGCCGTGGTCACACGCGAAGATGTCGGTCGGGGAGTACAGACATTCGGCTTCATCGGAGGGCTGACAAGCCCAGGGTGAGACCTCGTTCGCTGTGACGTGCCACTGACGTCATACCGAGGTCCCGCTGTGTCTTCCATCCGTATTGTACGATCGCGCCGATTCCTGCTCGCCTCTGCTGCTCTCACGTCGTTTACAGTCGCCGACCTGCCCGCCGCGCTGGCGCAGCAGGTCCGCGAACCGCTGCCGCCTGTCGAGGTGTCGCCCGCCCAGTCCCGCAAGCCGGCCAAGCCGGCTGCCCGGGACGCGCAGAGTGCGCGCCGCGCAGCAGCACGCAGGCCAGTGGTCGCATCGGCGGCGCCCAAGCCCGCCGTGCCGGCCGCGGGGGCGCCAACGCCGCTCAACAGCAATGCGGTGGCTGAGAGCGCCTCGCGTCTCGGCCTCACCGTGCGCGAGACGCCCGCGACCGTCGAGGTGATCTCGGCCGAGACCATGCGCGAGCAGGGCTATCGCACCGTGTCCGAGGTGGCGCAGGGCGCAGTCGGCGTCACCTCCGGCGACGCGCCGGGGGAGCCGGCGGGCTTCTCGATGCGCGGCTTCACCAACAGCCAGATCAACACGCTCTACAACGGCATCAAGATCGGCCCGCAGAACATGACCTCGCGGATCATGGACACCGCCAATCTGGAGGCCGTCGAATTCCTGAAGGGCCCGGCCTCGCTGATCTCGGGCGAGGGCGCCGCCGGCGGCTCGATCAACCTCGTCACCAAGCAGCCGCACACCGGAGCGATCCGCAACGAGGCAGACTTCTCGTACGACTCCCTGAACTCGTTCCGCGCGCATTACGGCTCGGGCGGCAGCACCAACGTTCAGGGCCTCGACTACCGCTTCGACATCAGCCGCTCCTCGCTCAACGGCTTTGTCGACGACACCAACACCAAGACGCTCGACGTGTCCGGCCAGCTCAACTACCGCATCTCCGACAGCCTCAAGGTCTGGGGTGCGATCGAGTACCGCGAGGATCGCGGGAAGGCCTATTGGGGCGCGCCGCTGGTGCCGATCGCTTTCAGCGGCTCGCATGCGACGACGGGGATTGTTTCCGGCACCTACTTCAACAGGACCGACCTCGGGGCCGTCACGATCGATGACCGCACCTTCAACACCAACTACAACGTTCTCGACAACCGAAACGTAGCGCAAGAGGTCTGGTTGCGCGGCGGCTTCGAGCTGAAACTGGCGCCGGACCTGACGCTGAAGAGTCAGGCCTATGGCTACGGCGCGGAGCGGTCGTGGTTCAACAACGAGATCGAGGCGTTCGATTCCACGAAAAACCAAGTGTATCGCGAGCGCTTCTATGTCGCGCACAGCCAGCGCCTTGTCGGCAATATCACCGACCTGATCTGGGACACGAACATCGCAGGCTTCGACAACCGGCTGGTCACGACGCTGTCGTCGAGCTATCTGACTTCGTCAGGCCAGGCGCGGCGAAATTCCCGAACGACTATGTTCCGCTGGTCGATTTCGATCGTGGCTATTACGGACTGCTCGCGACCAAGCAGCAGACCGCGCGCATCGACAACGAGGCGCTGTCGTTCGAGGACCGGCTGAAGCTGACGCGGACCTTCGCGCTGATCGGCGGGCTGCGCGTCGAGCATATCGGGCTCGACCGCAACTCGACCGACGAGAACGGTCTGGTGAACGCGGGCTTTCCGTTCACCAAGGACTGGGCGCCGGTGACGGGACGCATCGGCTACACCTGGGAGGCCGTTCCGGGCCTCACCTTCTTCAGCCAGTACGCGACCGGCGCTGATATCTCCGCCAACAACATCTTCCTGCTGCTGCCGACCCAGCCGCTGGACCTCACGACCGCGCGGACCTACGAGACCGGCGTCAAGCACCTGTTCTGGGACAACCGGGCGGAGTGGTCGTTCTCGGCCTACGACATCCTGCGCAAGAACGTCTATGCGGCGGCCGGCGGGCAGGCGCTCAATATTGCGGGACGGCAGGAGTCGAAGGGCGTCGAGCTCGCCGCCTCGGTGCGGCCGATCGAGCCCCTTCGGCTGTGGGGCAACATCGCTTATGTCGATGCGCGCTATGCCGACTACAATTTCGTCGGCGGATCGTTCTCGGGCAACACGCCGCCGAACGTGCCGCGCATCGTTGCCAATGCTGGCGCCTCGTACCGCTTCTTCACGCCGTGGCCGGTTGAAGTCGGCATCACCGGCCGTCATGTCGGCGACCGCTACAATACCGATGCCAACACGGTGACGATGAAGGCGTATACCGTCGCCGACGTCTATGCCTTCGTCGACATTCCCAAGACGGTATTCAACGCGGTCGATCAGGCTCGCCTGACCTTCCGCGTGCGCAACATCGCCGACAAGCGCTACGCGATATGGGGCGATCCGTTCTATCCCGACCAGATCTTGCTGGGCGCGCCGCGAACCTATGAACTCTCGGCCGCATTCAAATGGTAGGGCGCTGACCACATGATGGGCGCGATCGTCCTGCTGCATCGCTGGCTCGGGATCGCGTTCTGCCTGCTGTTCGCGATGTGGTTCGCGACGGGAATCGTGATGCACTTCGTTCCGTTTCCATCGCTGACGGAAGCAGAGCGGATTGCCGGTCTCGCGCCGGTGGATCGTACGGAGGTGAGGATCGGCGTTGCCGATGCCGTGGCCGCGAGCGGCATCGCCGATGCTACGCGCCTGCGCCTGATTCAGCGGAGCGATGGGCCGGTCTATGTCGTGTCGGGGTCCTCGCACCTTCGCGCGGTTCGCGCGACAGACGGACAGGATGCATCGGTGCGGTCGCCCGAGGCCGCGCTCGCCATCGCGCAGGTGCATGCGCGCCAACGCGGGCTCGATGCCGCGCATGCGGCTGTCGTTGCGCAGGCGGACTACGACCAGTGGAGCGTGCCGAACGGCTTTGATCGTCACCGGCCCTTGTTTCGCGTGGCCCTCGGAGATGCGGCCGGAACGGAGCTCTACGTCTCGTCGCGCACCGGCGAGGTTGTGCTGGATACGACGCGAAGCGAGCGCGGCTGGAACCTCGTCGGCAGCGTCCTGCACTGGATCTATCCGACGGTCCTCAGGAGCAACTGGGCGCTGTGGGACGGCGTGGTCTGGACGCTGTCGCTGTTGGCGCTGATTGCAGCCATGCTGGGTGCAGTGCTCGGAATCGTGCGGTCCAGGATGCGAAGATACCGGATCTCCTCGCCTTATCGCGGCTGGCACGCCCTTCATCATATCATCGGCCTCGTGGCGACCGTCTTCGTGCTGACGTGGATCTTCAGTGGATGGCTCTCCATGGATCACGGCCGGCTGTTCTCGCGAGGGCAGCTGACCCCGGCCGAAGCCGGCGTGATCGATGCATCGCCGGACTGGACGACCGCCCCATCGGCGGAACGGAAGCGAATATCGCCCTCGGCCCGAGAGGTCGAATGGTTTGCCGTTGACGGCAGCCTCTATCGACGCGAGCGGATTGGTCTCGAGAAACAGGTTGTGGTTGGGCCCGACAGTGAGGAGGCGCCGATCGTCAGTGCGCGGGTGATCGGGAGCATGGTGACGAAGCTTGCGACAGCCTGCAATGCGCCGTCTATTCTCGCGGATAGCGACGATTATCCCGCGCAGTCCGTCGTTCCCGGTGGACCCGTCTACCGTTCCCGCTGCGGCGGCCTCTGGTTCGACATCGACAGCGCCGACGGCCGTGTGCTGCAAAGGCTGGATGCGTCGCGGCGAGCCTATCGCTGGTTCTACGGCGCGCTGCACACGCTAGATTTTCCAGTCCTGCAGGCGCATCCGCGTTTGCGCGATGTCCTGATCGTGGGCCTCTGCGCGCTCGGACTGGTGTTCTCCATCACCGGCATCGTCATCGGCTGGTGGCGGTTGCGTCTGTCTTTCGTCAGCTAGGACGTCCGATCAAACAAAAAGTGCGAAAACAACCCCATGCACAGTAGCCGGTGATAGTGGAATCAACGGCTTACGCAGGCATCGGCGCGATTTGACCCGTCGGGCAAAACAGGGGTATATTGCGACTATTCCGAAATCGTCGCGATCTCGCAAAGCTACGCCTGCAACTGCGCCTCGATATGCCGCGCGGCGCGCAGCAGCGTGCGGTCCTGGCCGCGCCGGGCGATGATCTGGAGGCCGAATGGAAGCCCGCGGGCGTCGGTGCCGCAGGGAAGTGAAATCGCCGGCAGGCGGGCGTGATTGACGAACGGCGTGAACACCGCATGCGCGCGCGGGCTCGCTGCACGGCCGCCGATCATGTCGGGTCCGAGCTGGGTGAACGGCCAGGCGACGCAGGGGACTGTCGGCGTCAGCAGCAGATCGACCTCGGCGAAGAAGGCCGCGAAGGCATTGGCGATCGCGGCGCTCGCGACCAGCGCACCCGCGACGTCCGCGCCTGACCAGGACAGCCCTCGCTCGATCTGCCTGGCGATGTCAGGGTCGAAGACAGTCGGGTCCTTGCGAAAAGCGTCTCCATGGAGCGCGGCAAGGCCAGCGTGCTGAAGCGGCATGAGGGCCTCTTCCGTCGCACCCGCCGGCCAGGTGGGATCGCGCAGCGCGATGCTGAGTCCTGCGGCGGAGAGACGCGCGACTGCGGAAACGAGCCCGTTGGCGACAACGTCATCGACCGCAACGTCGAGCCCGAGCCGCGGTGAGAAGGCGATACGAAGGCCGGCGATGTCCTCGGCTTCTTGCGCAATGCCGGCTGCATCCGGATCGCGCGGATCGGCGCCGGCCATGGCTTCGAACGCCAGCGCGATATCGGCAACATCGGCGGCGATCGGCGCGATGACCGACAGGCCGAAGAACGGCTCGGCGAAACCGGGCCCATAGGGGATCGCGCCATAGGACGGCTTGAAGCCGGCGACGCCCACATGGGCCGGCGGCCTGCGGCTGGAGCCGCCCGCATCGGTGCCGATCGCGAGGGGCACGAGGCCGGCTGCGACGGCGGTGGCGGGTCCACCCGAAGAGCCGCCCGGCGTCAACGCGGGATCGAGGGGATGTCGCGTCGGGCCGTACAGCGGCGATGTCGTGACGCCCTTGCTGGCGAATTCGGAGGTTGCGCCAATGCCGACGATGACCGCGCCGGCCTTGCGCAGGCGCTCGATCGCAATTGCATCCTGTGGCGCGATGAAATCGGCGAACAGGCGCGAGCCCTGCGTGATGCGCCAGCCGCTGGCCCAGATGTTGTCCTTGACGAGGATGGGGACGCCGGCCAGCGGCATTGTCTCGCCGGCACGCAGGCGATCGTCGACCGCCGCCGCGTCGGCCAGCGTGCGTGCGGGATCGGTCGTGACCACTGCGTTCAAGGCCTTGGCGGCGTCTATGCGGCCAAGGGCGGCCTTCGCCGTGTCGACGGCGGTCATCCGCCCGGCGGTGACGGCGGCTGCGATCTCGCGCGCACTATGCGTCGGTTTTGTCATGGCCTCCCCACATCAGCGCCAATGTGCCGCAGAGGGCAAGACAGGCCAAGGCGAAGAACGCCGCGCCAAGGCCGGCCACACCGTCCAGGATCGACACCACGGCCGGCGCCGCCAGTAGGCCCGCATAGGACGCGGTCAGCACCGCGCCGGTGGTCTCGCCGATCCGGTCCTGCGGGGCGAGGCGCGCGATCTCGGCGATGAAGACGCCGTTCCAGCCCGAGGCCGTCAGGCCGAACAGCGCCGCAACTGCGAACTGCCAGTTGCGGCTGAGCGATCCGCCGTCGAGGCCGAGCAGCGCGGCGCAGAAGGCCATGCCGAGGCCGATGACGATGAGCACGGCGCGGGGGGCGTCGAGGCGCATGGCGACGTAGCCCCAGCCGAGCCGGCCGACGAGACCGCCGGCTTGCGCGCAGGCGAGCGCCATGCCGGCCTCGATATGGCCAAGACCAAGCTCGCGGGTGCCGAGCGTGACGAAGACGGTGTTGAGCGACACCTGCATCGCGCTGAACGGCATCGATGCCAGCGCCAGCATCGCGATCCGCCGGTCCGCGGTCACCAGTGCCAGCCGCGCGCGCAGATCGAGCTTTGGGGGCGGGACGAGCTTGCCGGCGTAGGCCGGCCGCAGCCACTCGAACAGCGCGATCGCGAACAGCGCCAGGGCAGCAACGGCCGCATAGCACCAGGCCGGCCCGAACGCGATGGCGATCGCGGGCAGGGCCAGCGAGCCGCAGACCGCGCCGATCTGGTTGCCGGTCTGGCGCACCGAGAAGACGAAGGCGCGGCGCTCGGCGGTCACCAGCCGCGCCAGCAGCGCTGCGCTTGCCGGCGTCTCGGGGCCCATGGCAAGGCCGAGGCAGAGGCCCGCGGCGAGCAGGGCGGCGCTCGATCCGAGCGAAGCCAGTGCCATGCTGACGACGATGGCCGCCGCGCACAGGCTCGCGATCCGCAGCGAGCCAACCCGCGCGATGAAGCCGCCGCCCCAGAACGAGGCGGGGATACCGACGGCGAACACCGCGCATGAGAACATCGAGAGCTGCCAGACCTCGATATGGGCGCGCGGCGCGACCACGCCGGGCGCGAACAAGGCGAGCGCGACCAGCGCCTGGAGCCAGGTCATCGCGCCCAGGGCTGGCAGCAGTGCTGGCCGAGCGGCGGCGTTTCCGTCTACCATGGCGGCACGCTCAGGGGAGGGACATGATGGCAGGCGGTATTTCCATTCACGCGGTCGATGTGGCGAGCGGACGGCCCGCGCAGGGGCTGCGCGTCGAGATCTGGCGGATCGATCCCGACTCCTCGCGCATCGCCGACGGGCGGCTCGGCGCCAATGGCGTGCTCGATCACCCCATAGTGCAAGGCGCCGGTGTGACGGCCGGCGAGTACGAGGTCCTGTTTCATCTCGGCGAGTTCTTTGCGGACAGCGACGGTTTTCTCACGGTGACGCCGTTCCGCTTCCGCATCAAGAACGTTGACGAGCATTTTCACCTGCCGCTGAAATTCACGCGCTGGGGGTATTCGCTGTTCCGCGGCGCCTGATCAATTCGTCAGCCGCCGCGACAGGCCCGTGACGCGCTCCATGACGGCAACCAGCGCGACGGTCGCAATGATCAGCACGCCCGACAGGGCAGCGATGGTCACATCCAGCTTGCCCTCGAGGTCTTGCCACATCCGGATCGGCAGCATGTCGGTGGCGGCGTCGCGCAGGAACAGCGACACCGGCACATTGTCGAACGACGACATGAAGGCGATGAAGGCACCCGCGATGATGCCCGGCCGGATCAGCGGCAGCACGATCCGGCGGAACGTGTAGAGCCGGCTCGCCCCCAGCACCGCCGAGCTCTCCAGCAAGGTCGGCTCGAGCTGGGCGAGCGCTGCGACCGTATTGCGCACGACGTAGGGCACGCACACCACGGTGTGGCCGATCACCAGCGTCAGGGGCGAGACCGGCAGGCCGACCAGTGAGAACAGCATCAGGGCGGCAAGCCCGAAGGCAAGCGCCGGCAGCACCAGCGGCGACATGAACAGGGAATCGAGCAGTCGTGCCGACAGCGTCCGCGAGCGCGAGATCGCAAGCGCGGCGGCAACGCCGAGGACGACGGACAGGCCCGTCGCCCACAGCGCGACGATGAGGCTGTTCTTCGCCGCGAAGTGAAGCTGCCAGGCCTCCCACAGTTCGGCGTACCAGCGCAGTGAGTAACCCGGCGGCGGGAAGCGCAGCGAGAAGCCGCTGGTGAAGGAGACGATCAGCACCACCAGCGACGGCGCGATGATGATGATCAGCGCGATGACAGCGATCACGGTCATGGCCAACTCGAAGCTGATCGCCTCCAGGGTGCGCTTGCGACCGCTCATCACGCGCCTCCATAGCCGCGCGACAGGCGGCCGAGCGTGGTGAAGACGGAGACGACCGCGAGCACGGCGAGCAGGAAGATGATCGAGATCGCGGATGCAAAGGGCCAGTTCTGCAGCGTGGAAGCCTGCTGATAAAGATACATCGGCATGAACAGCATCTGTCCGCCGCCGATCAGCGACTGGGTGATGAACGCCGTGATCGCGGCGGCATAGGTCAGCGTGCAGCCGGCGATGACGCCCGGCAAGGACAGCGGCAGCACGATCCTGAAGAAGGTGCGCCAGCTCCCGGCGCCGAGCGAGCAGGAGGCATCGTCGAGATTGGGATCGATGCGGCCGAGCGCGGTGATCAGCGGCAATGTCATCAGCGGCATCTGCACCTGCGCCAGCGCGATCACGACGCCGAACTGGGTGTAGAGCAGCTTCAAGGGCGTATTGATGATGCCGAGCGATTGCAGCGTCGCGTTGATGATGCCCTGGCGGCCGAGGATGACGATCCAGGCGAAGGTGCGGACCACGACGCTGGTCAGCAGCGGCAGCAGCACGATCAGGATGATGATGGTCTGGAGCTTTGGCCCGACCCGCTGATAGAGCCAGGCGATGGGAAAGCCGAGCACGAGGCAGACGGCCGTCACCTCCGCGCCTAGCAGCAGCGTCGAGCCGAGCACCCCGAGGCTGAAGGGATCGGTGAGGAAGTGCAGGTACTGGCCGAGCCCCCAATGGAGCCCGGCCGTGTCGTTGTGCAGCGAGAGCCAGAGCAGTTGCAGCAGCGGCGCCACGAAGAAGACCAGGAAGAACAGCGCCAGCGGCACTGCCAATCCCATCCCGTAGGAGGTCACGTCCCGTGATGCCGGTGCTGCGCCCATCGTCAGGTCCTTGGAGCTCTTAGATCTTGATCTCGCGGTTGAAGCGCTCGATCCAGGCCGAGCGCTGCTCGTTGATCTTCTTCCAGTCCTGGAACACGAACTTCTGCTTCAGCTCGGCGGTGTCCTTGGCGAGCACGCGCGCGATCTCGCCGCCCATCGTCACCTTGGAGTTGGTGGGCACGATCAGGTAGGGCGGGTTCATCAGCGTGGTCTGCACCTCGGGCGTCAGCGCGGCCTCGATCAGCTTGAAGGCGAGCTCGCGGTTGGGCGAGTTCTTGACGATATGGATCGTGGTCTTGAAGGCGATGGCGCCTTCCTTCGGGGCCACGAACTCGACCGGCACGCCGCGCGCCTTCAGGATCTGGATGGCGTTGAAATTGCCGGGTGAGATGTCGATCTGGCCTTGCTGGAACAGGGTCGCGAGCGCGCCGGGATTGGCGGCGACCGCGGCGAGATTGGGCTTCAACTCCTCCAGCGCCTTGAAGCCGGGATCGACATTGGCTTCCGAGCCGCCGCGCATCTTGGCGATCTCGACCAGCCAGCCGGTGCCGAGCGTCGAGTTGAGATTGGTGATGCCGACGCGCCCCTTGAACTCCGGCTTCCAGAGATCGGCCCAGGAGGTCGGCGGCGTCTTGACGGCTTCCGGATTGTAGGTGAGGCCGACGACCTGGAAGAACGGGGCGGGGCCCATCGGCTCCTGTGCCTCGGCGATCAGGTCCTTGTAGTAGGCGCTCTTCTCGACCGGATAGGGCTCGACCAGGTCCTGGCCGATCGCGACGAGGGCGGGGCCGGGATCATGCAGCATGACGTCGATCGGCGGATTGGCCTTGGCGGCATTGACCTTCGCGATCTGGTCGACCGAGAGCATGGGATCGAGCACGATCGCGGCGTCCGCGTTGGCTTTCCGGAACGCCGGCACCAGCACGGCCTTGTGCGCCTCCTCCCAGCTTCCGGTGAAGGTCGCGAACACCAGCGGGCGGGCCTGGGCGAAGCTCAGGCCGGGAAACGCCTTCATGGCGCCGAGTGTGAGTGCGGTCGTCATCAGGCTTCGGCGGTTCATGATCATGTGGAACTCCCTCTGGACAAGAACTGGATCTAAAGCGTTGCGGGAAAGGCGTTGGCGAGCGATGGGGCGAGCGGTGCGAGGCGCACCGCCGCGCCGTTCTCCAGCGCGCGCGTCTCGCCGATGCGCGCCTGCGAGACCTTGACGCCGGAGCCGTCGGCGGTCGTGACTTCGTGCACGACGGTGGCGCCCAGCGGCAGCGACATGCCGACCACGCCGGCAAAGCCGGTTTCGTCGCCGACGAATTGCAGATGCTCGGGCCGGATGCAGACGGTGACGCGGCCACCTTCGGCGAGCGCGCCGCCCGCGGGACGTGCGATGATCTCCGCGCCGGCATCGAGGCGGACCTTTGCGGCGGTGCGGTCCGCCGAGATCACGACACCGGGCATGCGATTGGTCGAGCCGACAAAGGTATTGACGAACAGCGTCTGCGGACGGTCGTAGACGTCGGACGGCGAGCCGAACTGCTCGAGCTTGCCATGGCTCAGCACGGCGACGCGGTCGGCCATCGACAGCGCCTCTTCCTGGTCGTGCGTCACGATCAGCGTGGTGATGCCGGAGACGCGTTGCAGCCGCTTGACCTCGATCTGCATGTCGAGCCGCAAATTCTTGTCGAGCGCGGCAAAGGGCTCGTCGAGCAGCAGGATCGACGGCTTGATCGCGAGCGCGCGGGCGAGCGCAACGCGCTGCTGCTGGCCGCCGGAGAGCTGCCGCGGCAATCGTTCTGCCATGGTCGGTAGTTGCACCAGCTCCAGCAGGCGCTGCGCCTCGCGCTGGCGGCTCGCCTTGTCGATGCCGCGCGCGGCGAGCCCGTAGGCAACGTTCTCGCTGATCGACAGGTGCGGAAACAGCGCGTAGTTCTGGAACACGATGCCGACCGCGCGGCGGTTCGGCGGCAGCGAATCGACGATGTCGTCGCCGATGATGATGCGCCCCTGCGTCTGCGCGATGAAGCCGGCGATGATCCGCAGCAGGGTGGTCTTGCCGCAGCCTGACGGACCGAGCAGGGCGATGATCTCGCCGCCCTTGATGTCGAGATTGATGTTCTCGACCGCGAGTGCGCCGCTCGGATAGCGGTGCGTGACCGCATCGACGACGAGCGAACGTCCGCTTGGCGCATCAGCCATGGTGTTGCCTCCCGTTGCTCCAGAGGAGAAAGCAAGTCTCGTGCCCGAAGCGCTCGCCTTTCGATGCGCGTTTTGGCATGGTGGGCCGATGACATCGGTTTGCGACCTCACGGCCACGGAGCTTGCGCGCGCTATCGCGAGAGGCGAGCTGTCCTCGCGTGACGCCGTCGAGGCGCACCTCGCACGGATTGCGGACCTCGATACCCGATTGGCGGCGTTCGTCACGGTCGATGCGGAGGGCGCCCGCCGTTTGGCGGAAATCTGCGATGCGGCGCCCGCGCCGATCGGACCGCTGCATGGCGTGCCGATCGGGATCAAGGACCTCACCGATACCGGCGGGCTGACCACCACCTACGGCTCGGCTTTGTTCCGCGATCACGTCCCGGCCGAGGACGAGCTCGTGGTCGCGCGGCTGCGGCGCGCCGGCGCGATCATTCTGGGAAAGACCAACACGCCGGAATTCGGCTTCGGTGCGGTCTGCACCAACCGGTTGCGCGGGCCGACGCGCAATCCCTTCGATCCCGCGCTGACCTCCGGCGGATCGTCCGGCGGCTCTGCCGTTGCGGTCGCGGCCGGCATGGTGCCGCTGGCGCACGGCACCGATTTCGGCGGCTCGGTGCGCACGCCCGCAAGCTTCTGCGACGTCGCCTCGATCCGGCCGACGCCCGGCCGCATCCCGTCGCCGCGCCGCCCGCTCGGCTGGGATATGCTGGCCAGCCACGGCTTCCTCGCCCGCGGCGTCGACGATCTCGCGCTTGCGCTGTCGGTATGCGCGGGAAGCGACGCGCACGATCCGCTCTCGGCCCGCGTAGTCAGTGACGATCGAGCGATCGCAGGACGTCCCCGGATCGCCGTCACGCCTGACTTCGGCGTCGCGCCGGTTGCACGCGAGGTTCGTGCGCGTTTCGCAGCGGCTTGCGAGGCGCTCGCGCGCGTGGCCAATGTTGTGCCGTCCTCGCCCGATTGCGGCGGCGCGATCGAGACGTTTCGTACGTTGCGCGCCGCGCACATCGCCAATAGCTATGGCGATCTTTTGAAGACGCGTCGCGCCGAGCTCACGCCCACCGTGATCTGGAATATCGAGGCGGGCGCAAAACTCTCCGCCGAGGACTATCTCACCGCCGAGCGCCGCCGTACGGCGATCTACCGCAGCTTTCGCGAGCTGTTCACGCGCGCCGATTTCCTGGTCGCGCCGGCGGCATCGGTCTTGCCCTGGCCGAACGAGATCAGCGACGTCACCGCGATCGACGGCGCCGCGCTGGAGACGCCGATCGACTATCTCGCTGTCACCTTCATCGTGTCGCTGGTCGGGTTTCCGGTCCTGACCTTGCCGGCACCCAGGGATGTGAACGAGCTGCCGTTCGGCATCCAGATCATCGCGCCGCCCGGCGGCGAATCCCGCTTGTTTGCCTTCGGCCGTGCCATCGAGAACGAATTGGGGTTTTCGCATCGCCGGCCGCCTCTCTGATCAGCTGTCGCGATGCTCGAGCCGGGCGGCGAGCGCCTCGGCAAGACCGATGGTCGGCTTGGCGGCGGGCCGGCGGAACGTGCCCGCCGTTGCCTTGCGCAGGCGCAGCGCATGAAGCGCTTCGGCCTGCTTCACTGAGGCGACGACTTGATCGACGACGGGGACGGGAATCCGGTCGGCCACGCGTTCGGCGAGGCCCGAGAGCGGCGCGCCCGCAAAAATCAGCACGTCGGCGTCATCCTCGACGATGGCGCGCTGGGCGAGATCGACCAGCACATCCTCCTTCTCGGTGCCGACCTCGGAGATCGCCTGGAACGGCGTGTCGAGCATGCGGATGCCGGCGCAGCGCTCCCATAGCCCGTGGGCGCGGACGCATTCCTCGTACCAGGGGCCCAACGCCTGCGCGAAGGTGACGATGGCGAAGCGGCGGCCGGCCATGCAAGCCGTCAGCATCGCGGCTTCCGCCATGCCGACCACGGGAATGTCGAAGGTTTCGCGCGCCGCGAACAGGCCGGGATCGCCGAAGGCGGCGATGATCGCGGCATCGACGTTCCGGTGCTGCTCGGCCAGCATCTCCAGCGCAATGGCGCCGCCGATCTGCGCCTCGGTCCGCGTCGCGATATAGGGCACGCCGCGGGTCGCGGTGCAGGGGATCAGCTCGGTGCCTGATGAGGCCGCGCGCTGCCCGACCCCCATCATCAGGTGCGTGACTTCGGTGCTGGTGTTCGGATTGAGCAGCAGCAGCTTCATGGTCACGCCGCCGTCTGCTTGGCTTGAGAGGCGGCGATCACTTCGAGCAGGGCAGTGCCGGTGCGCCGGACATGGGCGCCGAGCAGGCGGCCGGCCGCTTCGCTGTCGCGCGCCTCGAGCGCTGCCAGGATATCGGCGTGCTCGTCGACCGAATTGCTCCAGCGGCTGTTAGCGCCGAGCGCGAGGTAACGCGCGCGTTCGGCGCGGGAGATCAGCGTCTCGTGCGCCTCGCGCAGCGGCGTGTTGCGCGCCATGCGGACGATGGTGTTGTGGATCTCGCCGTTGATGGCGAAGTAATCGTCGAGCTTGCCGTTGCGGTGATGACCCTCCATGCGGGTCTGAAGCGTGCGCAGGCGGGCGAGATCGCGCTCGGTGGCGCGCTCCGCGGCAAGCTCGGCGGCCAGCCGTTCGATTCCGGACAGCGCCTCGAACAGCTCCGAGATGCCGTCGACCGCGATGTCGGCGATGCGCGGGCTTCGATTGGGGCGTAGCTCGATCAACCCTTCGGCCGCCAGCACCTTCATCGCCTCGCGCAACGGCGTGCGCGACACGCCCAGCTCCTTCGACAGCCTGGTCTCCTGGGTCTGCGATCCCGGCGGCAGCTCGCCGCGGATGATCATCGTCCGCATCCGCGCGGCGGCGCGCTCATGCAGGCCCATCCGCTTGAGTTTGGGCGACTTTCGTCCCTTCGGCGCTTCCGATTTCTGCTGCACGCGTGCCTCACTGCTTCCGCTCATCTTAGCCGTTTCCAGCCCTTTGACTTGCCCAAAATACCGACGCATCTCGCTGAAAACAATGGCACAACGCGCAAATTGTATGCAGCATGCAGAATCCCCGTTGCGCTGCCGCAAAGGCCGACCGATGATCTCTGGTGACGCGCGAGACCTCGCGCCTTCGAAACGGAGTGAGCGATGCGGACGAGTTTGCGATGGGGCCTCGTGGTGATGGCGGCGATGTTCGGTGGCAGCGATCTCGCCTCCGCGCAGACAGCCAAGATCAAGCTCGGTTACGCCAAATGCGCGCACTGCCTGCCGATGTCGCTGATTGCAGGCATGGCGAAGGGTGTCGAGGTCGAGGCCACCGGCTTCAACTCGGGCAATGACGTGCTCACCGCGCTGGTGTCGAAGAGCATCGACGTCGCGCAGGTCACTTACCTCCACTACATCACCGCGCTCGACAAAGGCTTCGACGTCGTCGCCGTGTCCGGCCAGATCAATGGCGGCTCGGAATGCCTCTCCTCCGCGAAGCTGAACCTGCCGCCTGAGGATTGGACCACTTTCAAGACGACCGCTCTGAAGGCGAAGAGCGACGGTCAGCCGCTCAAGGTCGCGGCGTCCCGCGGCAATGCGCAGGACATCCACATGCGCGGCGCGTTCCTGAAGCAGGGCGTCGATCCCAACAAGGACATCCAGTTCATCAACATTCCCAACCCGTCGGACCATCTCGCGGCGCTCCAGCGCGGCGAGGTCGACATGATCTGCTCGGTCGAGCCGTTTGCCTCGCAGATCCGGCTCGCCGGCGCCGGCAAGCACTTCGTGCTGCCCTACGACCAGGCCGCGGGGAATCTCACCAACCTGATCGTCACCCGTTCCGACGTGATCGCGAGCCAGCGCGCCGGCGTCCAGGGCGTCGTCAGCGCCGTGGTCGAGCTCGACAACAAGCTGATCGCCGACAAGGGGCCGTGGATCGAGGTCATCAACAAGCTCACCGGCCTCGACAAGACGGTCGCGACCGAGGCGCTGAAGAACGCTTCGCCAGATCCCGCGATCCATCGTTCGCAGACGCTCGCGATCGCCGCGATGATGCGCGACCTCAAATACATTGCGAAGGACGTCTCCGCGGAAGCGGAGAAGAACATGGACTATTCGTTCCTGGAGCAGGCCACGGGAAAAGCCAAGAATGACCTCGGTTATTGATGCCGCGCCGGTCAAGCCGGCGTTCCGGCTGACACGGGCGTTCCAGGGGCTCGAACGCGTCGTCGTCCCCGCGCTGCTGATCGCGGGCTGGGAAGCCTTTGCCCGCAGCGGCATGCTGCCGCCGGCGCTGCTACCGGCGCCGAGCGCGGTGCTGCATGCGCTCGGCGACTGGGTGTTCGGCTTCGACGAGACCACGCAGACCTATTCGGGGCACTGGCTGCGCGATGCGCTCGCCAGCGCTCTTCGCGTCTTCGGCGGCTTTGCGCTGGCAAGCGCGCTCGGCATTCTCGCTGGCGTCGCGATCGGCTGGTCGCGCCTGTTCGAGAAGACGCTGGAGCCGACGCTGCAGATGCTGCGGCCGATCCCGCCGGTGTCCTGGATTCCGCTGGCGATCATCTGGTTCGGCATCGCCGACAAGCCCGCGATCTTTCTCGTCTTCCTCGGCGCCTTCTTTCCCGTGCTGATGAACAGCATTCACGGGGTGAAGACCGTGGACCACAATCTCGTGCGTGCCGGCGCGATGATGGGCGCAAGCCAGCGGCAGATGTTGACCGATATCGTGCTGCCGGCGGCGCTGCCCTCGATCTTCGCAGGCCTGCGCATCGCGGTCGGCTCGGCCTGGATGCTAACGGTCACCGCCGAGATGGTGGCGGTGAAGAGCGGCCTCGGCTACGTCCTGTGGGATTCCTACTACTTCCTGCGCTACGACATCGTGCTTGCCGCGATGATCTCGATCGGGCTGCTAGGCTATCTCTCCGACCTCGGCCTCAAGGCGATCATGGCGCGCACGCTGCGCTGGCAGCAGACGACCACCGTGCAGGGCAGGGCAGGCTGATGGCGGCAATCGAGCTTCGCAACATCGTCAAGGTATTCTCCGACAAGCGGCGCGGCCGCGATCTCCTGACGCTGGACAACATCAATCTCGACATCGAGGCCAATGACTTCGTCTGCCTGCTCGGCCCGTCCGGCTGCGGCAAGTCAACCTTGCTCAACATCATCGCCGGCTTCGAGCAGGCGACGAGCGGCCGCACGCTGGTCGGCGGCAAGCAGGTGGAGCGGCCCGGCTCGGACCGCGGCGTGGTGTTCCAGCAGCCGACCCTGATGCCGTGGCTGACGGCGATCGACAACATTGCGTTCCATCTCAAGCTCAAGGGCGTCGGCAAGGCCGAACGGCACCACCGCGCCATGGAGTTCATCGATCTCGTCGGCCTGCGCGGCTTCGAGCACCATCATCCCTCCGAGATGTCCGGCGGCATGAACCAGCGGGTCGGGATCGCCCGCGCGCTGCTGATGAACCCGAGCGTCATCCTGATGGACGAGCCGTTCGCGGCGCTCGACGCCCAGACCAAGCTCGAAATGCAGGAGGAACTGGTCGCGATCTGGCAGAAGCGCCGCTGCACCATCGTGTTCGTCACCCACAGCGTCGACGAGGCGCTGGTGCTCGGCAACAAGATCGTGGTGATGACCAAGCGGCCGGGGCGGATCCGCGAGGCCGTCAATTTCGACCTGCCGCGTCCGCGCGACATCACCAGCCCCGAATTCAACGACGCCAAGCGCCACATCCTGGCTCTGATCCGGGAGGAGTCGACGCGCCTCGCGCAGGCGTCGTAGAGTATGGTCATGCGCAAGCGTCTCGGCATGATCACGCCATCGTCCAACTCGGTGCTCGAGCCCGTCACCAGCGCCATGCTGCATGGCGTGGCCGATGTCACCGCGCATTTCTCACGCTTCCGCGTCACCGAGATTGCGCTGGACGCCGCCGCGCTGAGCCAGTTCGACGCCTCGGTGATGCTGCCGGCGGCGGACCTGCTGGCGGATGCGAAAGTCGACGCCATCGCCTGGAACGGCACGTCCGCAAGCTGGCTCGGCATCGGCCGCGACAGGAACCTTTGTGAGGCGATCACGGCGCGCACAGGCGTGCCCGCGACGACGTCGACGCTCGCCTGCATCGATGCCGCCCGGGCGCTCGGTGCCAAACGCGTCGGCCTGGTCTCGCCCTATACGGACGACGTGCAGCGGCGGATCGCAGAGGTGTGGGCCGAGGAGGGGATCGCCCCGCGTGCCGAGCGGCATCTTGGACTGCGCGACAATTTTTCCTTCGGCGAGGTCGCGCCGGCGACGATTGCGGGTATGATCCGCGCGGTGGCGGCGGAAGGATCGGATGCGATCGTCATCCTCTGCACCAATCTCGACGGGGCCGCGCTGGCCGCCTCGCTGGAGCGGGAACTGGATATCGCCGTGCTCGATTCGGTCGCGGTCACGCTGTGGCGGACCCTGAGCCTTGCCGGCGGCGACATTGCGGCTCTTGCGGAATGGGGCCGGATATTCCAGACAATGTCAGCCATCAAGTGACGGAGACATCAGTGACGCAGCTCGATCTCGCCATTCGCGGCGGCACCATCGTGACGGCCAGCGACGAGTTCCGCGCCGATATCGGCATCCGTGACGGCCGCATCGTCAGCATCGCCGATCATCTCGAGGGCGCGGCGCGCGAGATCGACGCGACGGGCCTGCTGGCACTGCCGGGCGGCATCGACAGCCACGTCCACATCTCGCAAGCCTCCGGCCCTGACGTGGTGATGGCTGACGACTTCGCCTCGGCGACGCGCGCGGCGGCCGCCGGCGGCAACACCATGGTGCTGCCCTTTGCGCTTCAGGAGAAGGGCACCTCGCTGCGGACCTGCGTCGAGAACTACCGCAAGCTCGCCGAAGGCGAGTGCTACATCGACACCGCCTTCCATCTCATTATCTCCGATCCGACCGCGGTCGTGCTCGGGCAGGAACTGCCGGCCCTCGTCAAGGACGGCTACACCTCGTTCAAGGTGTTCATGACCTATGACGACCTCGTGCTCAGCGACAAGCAGTTGCTCGAGGTCTTCGACGTCGCGCGCCGCGAGGAGGCGCTGGTCATGGTCCATTGCGAGGGCTACGACGCCATCCGCTTCCTGACCACCAAGCTGGAGCGCGAGGGCCATATCGCGCCCTATTATCACGGGGTCTCGCGGCCGCAGGCGGTCGAGCGCGAGGCGACCCATCGCGCCATCAGCCATGCCGAAATCGTCGGCGTCCCCATCATGATCGTCCATGTCTCCGGCCGTGAGGCGATGGAGCAGGTGCGTTGGGCTCAGCAGCGCGGATTGCCTGTTCATGCGGAGACCTGTCCGCAATACATCACGCTGACGGCCGACGACATGAAGGGCCTGAACATGGACATTACGGGCGCGAAATACGTCTGTTCGCCGCCGCCGCGCGATGCCGAAAGCCAGCAGGCGATCTGGGAGGGCATTACATCAGGCGTGTTCCAGACCTTCTCGTCCGACCACTGCCCGTTCCGCTACGACGACCCGAAGGGCAAGCTGACACCGAATTCGCGCACCTCGTTCCGCTGGGTGCCGAACGGCATCCCCGGTGTCGAGACGCGGCTGCCGATCCTGTTCTCCGAGGGCGTGTCGAAGGGAAGGATCAGCCTACAAAAATTCGTCGAGCTGACCGCGACCAACCATGCGCGCATCTACGGCCTCTATCCGCGCAAGGGCTCGATCGGTGTCGGCTTCGATGCCGATATCGTGCTGTGGGACCCCAAATTGAAGAAGCCGATCCAGCAGGCCGATCTGCATCACGGCGCGGACTACACGCCGTGGGAGGGCTTTGACGTCACAGGCTGGCCCGTCACCACGGTTGCCCGCGGCCGCGTGGTGTACGAGCACGGCAGGATCGTCGGCGACAAGGGCGCGGGCGAGGTGCTGAGCCGCGGCAAGTCCAGCCTGGTGTGATCCTCACACGATGTGAGGATCACATCGGGTCGGCGATCTCCGCCGTCAGTTCGTCGGTCCGTCGCCGCGGATGGCGAATGTCGTGGTTTTCAGCTTGGTCATGCCGAACTTGTCGAACAGCTTGTCATAGGTGCCGTCAGCGCGGATCGCGGTGAGCGCATCGGCAACGGCCTGGGCCAGCAGCTTGTCGCGGAAGGCGAGGGTGATGTCGGTGCCGGCGATGTCGCGGACCCAGATCTTTGCGATGCCCTTCTGTTCGAGCGAGTTGGCGGTCTCGTTGATGTTGAGCGCGGCCTCGAGCTGACCGGCACGCAGCGCCGCTGAGGTGGCGGTGACAGTGGTGAAGGTGCGCAGCTCGATCGGCTTCAGGCCCTTGGCCTCCATCGCGGTGCTGAACTCGCGCGCCTTGCGCTCGGTGTAGGTCGCCGATTCCACGCCCACGACGCGGCCGGCGAGATCCTCGAACTTCTCCAGCTTCAGGCTGGAGGAGGGATCGGTGTAGATGCTGATCGCCTGCTGCGCGTAGGGCACGAGGTAGAGCATCTTGGACCGCTCCTCGGTCCAGAACAGGCCGGTGTTGATGGCATCGAAGCGGCCGAGCGCAGCGCCGGGATCATCGGCGGGAAGTCCATGCGCAGAAACACCGGCTCGACGCAGATGCGCTTGGCGATCTCGCGGGCGAGCTCGACATTGAGGCCCTGCAACTCGCCCTTGTCGTCGACGAATTGCTGCGGCGGCAGCGTCGGGTTGATCGACATCTGCCACTTCGGCGCTTCGATCAGGCTCGAGGCCGGCACCTTCGGCGTGCAGGTCTGGGCGCCGGCGGCCTGGGACAGGCCGACCAGCAGGGCGAAGGCGGAGAAGATCTTGAGAAATCGCATCTGAATACTCCGATCAAATCGTGGGTGGCAGAGGAGCCGTTCTCCGGTCCGACGTCTTCTTCATTGTCTCGTCAAATGGCCGCCGTCACGTCGCGATCGGCCTGCCGGGTCAGGATCAGCGAGGTGTGGCGGGCGGTGGTCACCACCTCATCGCGCTGGTTGAGAAGGTCGAGCGTCTCGATGACGATGCCGCGCGCGGGATTTTTGGTCGGCCGCTTCTCGACGAAACGGAAACGCACGCGCAAGCTATCGCCGGCGACGATAGGACCTTTGAATTTGACTTCGTCCCAGCCAAGCGAGGCGACCGAGGTCTCTTCGTACAGCTTCAACTCCGACTTCAGCCCTTCCATCAGCGACAGGCCGAACAGTCCGTGGCCGATCACCGCGGGAAAACCGCGCGACTTCGCATAGCCGGCATCGAGGTGGAGCGGATGATGGTCGCGCGTGACGTCGGCGAAGACTGCGATATCGGCCTCCGTCACGGTGTGCGCGGCGGTCTCGAACTCCGCGCCGAGCGCAATGTCCTCATAGCGGAGATTGATCGGGACGCTGGTGTCCATGCCCAATCCTCAGGCGACCTTGCGCGGCCGCGCCGGCAAGGCCTTGAAGCTCTGCGCGATGCCCATGGGCCCGGAGCGGAAGATGCGCGGATCCATGTCCTTCAGTTGCGGGCTAATGCGCGGCCGAAAGCCCATATGGGCGAGGATGTCCTCCTCCAGGCGGGCGCCCGGCGCGATCTCGGTCAAGGTCACGCTGCCGTTCTCCAGTTCGAACACGGCGCGCTCGGTGACATAGCTGACGTGCTGGCCGCGCTGCGCGGCAAGCGAGGCACTGAAGCTGATCTGACCAACCTGCGGCACAAACTTGCGGAAGGCGCCGTCGCGCCGGATCGCAAGGCGCCCGTTCTCGACGCCGATATCGAACTTGCCACCGGTCATGGTGCCGCTGAAGATCAATCGCTTGGCGTTCTGCGTGATGTCGATGAAGCCGCCGGAGCCGTCGCGGCGATCGCCGAAGCGGGTGACGTTGACGTTGCCGGCCTCGTCCACCTCGGCGAAGGAGAGGAAGGCGCAAGACAGCCCGCCGCCGTCGTAGAAGTCGAACTGATAGGCCTGGTCGAGAATGACGCGCGGATTGATCGCGGTGCCGAATTCGCGCGCATGGCCCGGCACGCCGCCGACCACGCCGGATTCGACCGTCAGCGTGATCAGGTCGGAGATGCCTTCCTCGGCCGCGACGTTCGGGATCATCGCGGAGATGCCGACGCCGAGATTGACGACGTCGCGCGGGCGTAGCTCGAAGGCGGCGCGGCGGGCGATCACCCGGCGCTCGGTCAGCGGATCGGGCGTGATCATCGCCTCGGGCACACGCGTTTCACCGCAGCGCGCCGGATCGTAGGCGGTGCCGTAGGTCTGCATCTGATCGGGCTCGAGCACGATATGGTCGATCAGGAAGCCGGGGATCTTGACCATCTGCGGATGGATCGAGCCGCGCTTTACGATCCGCTTGACCTGGCAGATCACGGTGCCGCCCGCATTGTGCACGGCCTGCGCGATCGAAAGATCCTCGCGCGTCGTACCCTCGTGCTCCATGCTGACATAGCCGTCTTCGTCGGCGGAGGTGCCGCGGATGATGGCGACATCGGGCGGGGCGGGGACGCGGTAGAGCAGCCACGACTGGCCGTGCAGCTCGAGCAGGTCGACCAGCGGAGCGGTGGTGCGCTTGTTCATGCGGCCGCCGTCCTGGCGCGGATCCATATAGGTGTTGAGACCGACATGGGTGAGCACGCCCGGATGTTTCGCCGCCATGGCGCGGCAGAGCTGGCTCATCACGCCTTGCGGAAAATTATAGGCGTCGATCAGCTCGTCACGAACGAGGCGCATGAACGGCACTTGCAAGCCGAAATTGCCGCCGATCACGCGCGCGACCAGGCCTTCATGGGCGAGATGGCAGAGGCCTTTCTCGGTCACGGCGCCGACGCCGGTGATGTTGATCAGGGTCAGATTGTGCGGACCCTGGCCACTGATGAAGCGCTGCTCCAGCGCGTCTAGAATGGCTTCGGCTGCCCCCGTGCCGCCATTGCCGCCGACGATCAGCGTGTCGGCATCGCGGATGAGGCGGGCGGCCTCTGCCGCCGTGATGATGCTCAGCATGATTGCACGCCCCGCATCACGCGGCCTCCTTCTCGACCTGGCGGGCGATGATGAGCCGCTGGATCTGGTTGGTGCCCTCGTAGATCTGGGCGAGGCGGACGTCGCGGAACAGCCGCTCGATGCGATATTCGCGCGAATAGCCGTTGCCGCCGTGGATCTGCAGCGCGTTGGAAACGTGCTTCATCGCCATGTCGGTCGTGAACAGTTTGGCCTGCGCCGCCTCCTTGGCGATCGGCTCGCCGGCATCGTGCAGGCGCGCGGCGTGGTGGATCAGAAGCCGCGCGGCGGCGATGTCGGTCGACATGTCCGCGAGCATGAACTGAACCGCCTGGAAGCCGATGATGGCCTGGCCGAACTGCTTGCGGTCGCGGGCATAGGCGGTGGCGTCCTCGAACGCGGCCTGCGCCATGCCGAGCGCCATCGAGGCCATCATCAGCCGGCTGAAGTTGAAATTGCTCATGGCCATCTTGAAGGCCTGGTTCTCCGGCCCCATCACACTGTCGGCCGGCAGGCGCACG
The DNA here is from genome assembly GCF_000011365.1 of Bradyrhizobium diazoefficiens USDA 110. Classification (GTDB taxonomy): domain Bacteria; phylum Pseudomonadota; class Alphaproteobacteria; order Rhizobiales; family Xanthobacteraceae; genus Bradyrhizobium; species Bradyrhizobium diazoefficiens. The sequence goes on from NC_004463.1 coordinate 3,656,583, forward strand.
TCGGAGAAGGTGATCTGGCAGTCGTCGAGGCCGTGCATGCCGAGCAGCTCCTCGTTCTTGCCGCGGGCGATGCCGGGCAGGGCGCCGTCGACCAGCAGGCAGGAGATGGAACGGTGGCCCGCCTCGCTGCCGGTGCGCGCGAACACCATGATGCGGTCGGCGACACCGCCGAGCGTCACCCAGGCCTTGGTGCCGTTGAGCCGCCAGCCGTTGCTCTCGCGCACCGCATGGGTGCGGATGCCGGCGACGTCGGAGCCATGGTCGGGCTCCGAGACGGCGGTCGCAGGAATAATGTCGCCGCTGAGAATTTTCGGGATCAGTGCCTTGTGCGCGTCGGTGCCGTGATGGTCGAAGAACAGCACCGCCTCGACGGGGATCGCGAAGGCATTGGCGACTGCGCCGGAGCATCGCGCCAGCTCCTCCATCGCGATGCAGGCCGCGACTGCATCCAGGCCGGCGCCTCCGGCGCCTTCGCGCAGGCAGATGCCGAACAGTCCGAGATCGGCCATGCCCTTGTAGAGCGTGCGGTCGAAGCGGTCCTCGCGGTCGATCGTGGCGGCGCGCGGGAGGATCTCAGCCTCCGCGAAGCGGCGCGCTGTCTCGCGCAGGGCTTTCTGGTCTTGAGAGTAGAAGCGGTCCATGGCGTGCGGCTCCCGTCAATCGCTGGCGAGCTTGGAATCGTGGGAGACCTCGCTGCGGTCGCGATCGAGGAAATAGACCGCGACGTCGTCGCCGGGCACGCCATAGGCGCTGCATACGCCGCGGGTCAGCGCGATGGCGGCGGCGCGGCGCTCGGCCTCGCTGCGGCGGAACGCATGCACCTTGAGCAGGATGCGCTGGCCGGTGGCCTGCGCGCCGAACGTGCCGGCATGGGCGTAGTCATCGGGCGCAATGTTCAGGAAATAGAGCGTGACCGTATCAGCGGTGACGCCGAACGCCGACATCAGGCCGTCGGTCACGGACTTCGCCAGCGCAGCCTTGCGCTGGTTTGGGGCTTGCGGGGCGAGCACTTCGACATAGGGCATCGATCAGACCTTCGCGGATTTGGCCGCAGATGATTTGGATGAAGATGATTTGGACTTCGCGGATCTCGCAGGGGGCGGGGCATCGAACTGGCGGCAGGAGTCGCGCTTGATCAGCCGGGCGCCGACGCGATATTCGCGAACGCCGTCATTGCCGTTGCCCTTCGCATCCATGCGTTGCAGCAACCGGTCGACGGCGAGATTGGCGAGATCGCGCGCGCCGTTGTCGACGATGCTGATGGCGGGGCGATGCCATTCGAACCACGGCATGTCCTCGTAGCAGAGCAGCGAGAGGTCGTCGGGGATCGCGATGTTCCGCTCCGCCGTCACGCGCAGCACGCCGAGCGTTGCCTCGTGGTTGGCCACGAAGATCGCGCTCGGCGGGCGAGGGAGGTCCAGCAGCTTGCGGCAGCCCGTCGCACCGGTCTCGGGGACGAAATGGCCGGCGTGAATCAATGTGTCGTCCTTGGCGATGCCGGCCTCGCGCAGCGCGCGGACATAGCCGGACAGTCGCTCGCGGCCGGACGTCGTGTCCTGGCGGCCGACGATCAACCCGATGCGCTTGTGGCCGAGCTCGATCAAATGGCGTGTGCCGAGATAGGCGCCTTGCGGATCGTCGGCGAGCACGGTCTCGAGATCGGTTGCGTCGTCGCGCCGCACCAGGCAGACGATCGGGACGTCCTTCGCCAACGCCTTGAGCTGCGGGCCGTTCTTGCCGGTGGGCACCACGATCAGCCCGTCGATACGATGGTCGACCAGCGTGGTGAGGGTGTCGCTCTCCTGCTGCGGATCGTCGCCGCCGATGCACAGAAGCATCTGATAACCCAGCGCCTTCAGGCGCGCCTGCACCACTTCGGCCATCACCTGGAACGAGGCGTTGGTGAGGTTGTGAACCAGAAGCGCGACGAGCCGCGATTGTCCGGTCTTCAGTCCGCGCGCGATGGGGTTCGGCCGATAGCCTAGCTCGCGCGCGATGCGCGTCAGGCGCTGCTGCGTGCGCTCGCTGGTCAGACCGGTTCCCGTCAGTGCGCGCGAGGCGGTACTGACCGAAACGCGGGCCGCCTGTGCCACATCTTTGAGCGTGACGGTCATCAAACCTGCCGATAGACTGCAATCGATTGCAGAAACGCTATGAGCTTATTCCACGCGGATCAAGCTCAAAAAGTGGATGGTGTTGCCCAATGCAGAGCCATTTATGCAAACGATTGCATAAGGCGTGCGGATATTCCGCAGGCGGCACCCATCGCCTGAATTCACCCGAGCACCCGGCAGTTCCCTGATGAAGACGTTCCGCGGCACCTACACCGTCATGATCACCCCGTTCACGGCAGCGGGGGAGGTCGATGTCGCAGCCTTGCGCGCCTTCGTCGACTGGCAGATCGCGGAGGGCATTCATGGGCTGATCCCGCTCGGCTCGACCGGCGAATTCCTGTCTCTCGACGACGACGAGAAGGCGCTGGTGGCGGAGGTCGTCATCGGCCAGGCCGCGGGGCGCGTGCCCGTGCTGATCGGCACCGGTGCGGAGGATACGCGCGAGGTGGTTCGCCTCAGCCGCCGTGCCGAAAAGCTGGGCGCCGACGGCGTCATGATCATTCCGCCGTTCTATTCGACGCCGACCGACGATGAGCTCGTCCATCACTACAAGACGGTGGCCGACGCGATCGCGCTGCCGATCATGGTCTACAACAACCCGGCGACCGCCAATGTCGATCTCAAGCCACAGCTCGTGGCGCGCATCGCCGAGATTGACAACTGTCTCTATATCAAGGAGTCGACGCTGGAGGTGACGCGGGTGCGCGACATCATCCGGCTCTGCGGCGACAGGATGACCGTGTTCGGCGGCATCCTCGGCTTCGAATCCTTCGTCGAGGGCGCGCAAGGCTGGGTCGCGGTGGCCTCCAATGTGGTGCCGTCCGAGATGGCGCGCATCTTCAGCCTCGTCGCAGACGAGGGCGCCATCAAGGAGGCGCGCGAGCTCTATCTGAAATATCTGCCGGTGATCGAGTTCGTCGGCGGCCAGGCCTATGTCGCCGGCAGCAAGGCGCTGCTCGGCCATATGGGCCTTGCGGTCGGCGGCCCGCGCCCGCCGCGACTGCCGCTGCCGGCCGCACAGGACGCGGCCGCGCTGGCGCTGGTCAAGTCGTTCGGTCTGGCGTGGCGCGGCGCGTCCATTGCAGCCGCTTAAACCAGGTGTGATCGATGAACCTGCTCGATGGCGTCAAGATCCTCAGCTTCAATCATTACCTCGCGGGCCCGCTGGCCGCACAGACGCTCGCCGATCTCGGCGCCGACGTCATCGCGGTCGAGCCGATCGAGGGCGCGTTTCAGCGCAACTGGGCGGTGGCCAATCATTTCGTCGCGTGTGATAGCGTCAATCACCTGGCGACCGGGCGCAACAAGCGCAGTCTCGCCGTCGATCTCAAGCATCCCGACGGCATCGCCGCGGTGAAGAAGCTGGTCGCGACCGCCGATGTCGTGATGGAAAACTTCCGGCCGGGCACCATGGCCAAGCTCGGCCTCGGCTACGACACTCTCAAGGCGATCAACCCCGGCCTGATCTATGCGGTGGCGACCGGGTTCGGATCGGAAGGTCCCTACAAGGATCGTCCCGGCCAGGATCTGCTGCTCCAGGCGATGTCGGGCCTTGCGATGCGGACGGGGCGGGCGGACGGCGAGCCGACCGCTGTCGGCGCGGTGATCGTCGATCAGCATGCGGCCTCGCTCTATGCCATGAGCATTCTCGCCGCACTGTTTGCCAGGACCAGGACGGGGAAAGGGCAGCTCGTCGAGGTCAACCTCTATCAGGCCGCCCTCGATCTCCAGGTCGAGCCGCTGACCGCCTGGCTCAATGGCGCGCCGTCGCCGACGCCACGCGGTCCGGCCGGAATTGCCGCCTGGTTCAGCCCCGGGCCTTACGGCATTCATGCGACGGCCGACGGCCATCTCGCGATCTCCATGGCGGCGCCCAAGGCGCTCGCGGCAGGGCTTGACTGCGAAGAGTTGAAGCGGTTCGGCGAGGCCGACAGTTTCTCGAAGCGCGAGGAGATCACGCGGATCGTCGCGACGCGTCTGAAGCAGAAGTCGACGGCCGATTGGCTGCCCTCGCTCGAGGCGGCGCGGATCTGGCACGCGCCGGTGCAGGATTATCGCGACCTCGAGGCCGATCCCCAGCTCAAGCATCTCGGCGTGTTCAAGAGCGCCGAGAGTGCCGGCGGCGCGCAAATCCGGATGGTGGCGCATCCCGCTCGCTATGACGGCCGGACGCCGGAGGTGCGGCTGGTGCCGCAGCGGCTAGGTGCGCAGACGCGCGAGGTGCTCGGCGAGATCGGCTACGGCGCTGCCGACATTGACGCGATGATCGCCGGCAAGGCGGTGGGAGTGGCGCGATGATCGACTTTTCAATCCCTGAGGATACGCGCCTGCTGGTCGACACCGTCCGCCGTTTCGTTGAAACAGAGGTGCAGCCGCTCGAAGACGTGGTGGAGCAGACGGCCAAGGTGCCGCCCGATGCGCTGGCGGTGACCAAGGCCAAGGCGCAGAAGCTCGGTCTTTATGCCATGAACATGCCGGCGGATGTCGGCGGCGGCGGGCTGTCCTGCGTCGAGCACTGCCTCGTCGAGGAAGAGTTCGGCAAGACCTCCGATGCGTTGATCCGCCGCGTGTTCGGCCAGGTCTATCCGATGCTGATGGCCTGCAAGGGCGATCAGGTCGAGCGTTATCTGCTGCCGACGGTGAAGGGCGACAAGATCTGCGCCATGGCGATCACCGAGCCGGGCGCCGGCTCCGACGCCGCCTCGATCAGCACGACCGCGCATCTCGAGGGCGACCAGTGGGTGCTCAACGGCACCAAGCATTTCATCAGCGACGGCGACATCGCCGATTACGTGATCCTGATGGCGCTGACCGACAAGGAGAAGCGCGCGCGGGGCGGCATCACGCTGTTTCTGGCCGATCGTGGCACGCCTGGCTTCAAGGTCGCACGCACGCAGCCGATGATGGGCCACCGCGGCTATGGCCACGCCGAGCTGGCCTTCGAGGACTGCCGCATTCCGAAAGCGGCCGTGCTCGGCGAGGTCGGCGGCGGGTTCAAGCTGATCATGCAGAGCGTGCTCCAGATCCGTCTCGCCCATATCGGGGCGCGTGCCGTCGGCATGGCGCAGCGTGCGCTCGAGATGATGCGCAAGCATGCCGGCGAGCGGCGTCAGTTCGGCCAACTCATCGGTGACTTCCAGATGGTGCAGAAACTCATCGCCGATTCCGCCACCGAGATCTTCGGTGTCAAGATGATGGTGATGAACGCCGCCTGGGACATCGATCAGGGCCGGGATGCGCGCGACAAGGTCTCGATGATCAAGGTCGCGGCCTCCGAGATGCAGGGCCGCGTCGTGGACCGCGCCATCCAGGTGTTCGGCGGCATGGGCTTCAGCAAGGACCTGCCGCTGGAGCGCATGTATCGCGACGCGCGCGTCACCCGCATCTATGACGGCACCTCCGAAATCCACCGCATGCTGGTGGCGCGCAGCACCATCAAGAATGGCTTGCAGCTCTAGGGAAACGACCGATGTCTCACGCACCTCTCAAGCCCGGCGCCGTCTTCGCCTTCCGCAAGACCATGACGGTCGCGGAGCAGGCGATGTTCACCGGCATCAGCGGCAATTTCGGCGGTCTCTATGTGGACGCCGTCCGCGCCAGGAAGGCCGGCGCCTCCAACATGGTCGCCTTCGAGCTCGCGGTCGGCGGCCTTGCCACGACCTGCCTCAGCCAGCTCGGCGGACCGACGCGGCGGATCGGCAGCATCGCGCTGAACTTCGCTGCGCCGGTGATTGTCGGCGAGTCCGTCGAGGCCAAGGCCGAGATCGTCTCGGTTGCCGGTGATGACGCGGTCTGCCGCGTCACCTGCACGCTGTCGCCCTCGGGGGCGACCGTGGTGGACGGCACCGCGACGCTGGTTCCGTTCGCGAAGGGCTGAGCCATGTACGAGCCGAAATCCTTCGACGATCTGAAGGTGAACGACAGGGTCAGCCTCAGCAAGACCATCACCGAGGCGGATGGTGCGCTCTATATTGCTGCGACCGGCGATTTCGGCCCTGTTCATGTCGACGAGGTCTACGCGGGCGCAACGCGCTTCGGCCGCAGGCTGGCGCCCGGGATCATGGTCGCCGGCCTCTGCACCAGCATCCTCACCAGCGAACTGGTCGGCACGATCGGCGTCTCTGTCGAGGACCGCTTCTGGTTCACCGGCCCGGTGTTCTACGGCGACACGCTCACCTTCGACGTCTGGATCGCCGAGCAGCACGACGAGACCCGCACCATCATCTGGGAGGCGAGCGCCCGCAACGAGGGCGGCCTCGAAGTGCTGAAGGCGCGCGCGAGCCTGAAATTTCCACGGCGGAAACCGTCATGAGCAAGCCGATGAGGAAACCTGACCTGCGCGGCGTCACGGTCGCGACCGTGCTGCCCTTCAAGGACGACAGCTCGATCGACTGGGACGGCTACGCTCGCGTGCTCGACTATTGCGCCTGTCCGGACGGAATCGCGGCCGTGTTCGTCAACGGACATGCCGGCGAGGGCGGGTCGCTCTCGGACGACGAGCGGCAGGCGGTGATCGAGCGGACGCGCAAGCACATCGGCGGCAAGCCGCTGCTTTCAGGCATCATCGCGCATTCCACCGCGGAAGCGATCCATCAGGCGCAGCTCGCGGAAGCGGCCGGCGCCGATTGTGCCGTGTTGTTCCCGCCGGCGCCGCTTGGTGGCGGTGCATCGGCGACCTCGCGAGCACCGGTGGCCTTCGTGCAGGCGGTCAGTTCCGCCATCGGCATTCCAGTGTCGATCTTCCAATATCCACTGGCGTCCGGATTTGGCTACTCACCGGAGACGCTGGCGAAGATCGCAGCGCTCGACGGCGTCATCGCCATCAAGGAGGGCAGCGACAGCATCTTCGCCTATGACGAGAATCGCCGGGCGGTGAAGCGGGCCGATCCCTCCGTTGCGATCCTGCCGTCGAACTTCAACTGGTTCCTGCCGCAGCTCGCCATCGGCGGCGACGGCATTCTCTCGGGCCTCGTCAGCCTCGCGCCGGATCTGTTCGTCGCGCTTTGGCAGGCGGCGCTCGCCGACGATCTCACCGCGCTGCGCGCGGTCAACGAGCGGCTCTATCCAATCGTCCGCGCGATCTATGGCCCGGCGCCGATCATGGACATGCACACGCGCATGAAAGTCGGGCTCAAGGCGCTCGGCTTGATCGGCAACGCCGATCCGCGGCCGCCGCTGCTGCCGGTCGTTCCGGCGTTGTGCGACGCCATCGCAACGACGCTCGGTGCGGCGCGCGCGACCGGCGACATTCGTCTGGCGTGAGGGACGAACCCATGGCCGACGAAGCCTTCATTCACATCGTGCGGGTCGACATCGATCCCGAGCACGAGGCCGCGTTCAACGCCTGGTACGAGCAGAGGCATTTTCCTGATTTGCTCGCCTGTCCCGGCTGGCTGTCCGCAAAGCGCTTCGTCTCGATCGGCGACGGGCCGAAATACGCCGCGATGTACGAAGTCGCGGGACGATGGGCGTTCGAAACGCCGGAGTTCCTGAAGGTGAAGGGCTTCGGTCCGTTCGAATCCCTGGTGAAGAACTTCATGCGAATCCAGCTCAAGCCGACGTCGGGACCGACTTGAGGGGGCGAAGACGATGCTGCCTGTCGTGTCGTGAGATCCGGCCGGCCGCATCCAACAAACATTGAGGGGAATCCCGGGCGAGGGACTGCATCGGTCATTGGCGTCTTACTGGAGGTATCACATGCTCTCGACACTGCTTCGCCTGAGTGCGGCTGCCGCGCTCGCTTTCGCATCCACGGCTGCGCATGCGGCCTGTACGCCTGGGATTACCGACGACAATCTGATTGCGCCCGGGAAGTTGCAGCTCTCGATCAATCCGACCAACCCGCCGCAGCAATTCGTCGACAAGGACGGCCAGTTGCAGGGCCTCAACGTGGAACTCGCCGCCGAGCTCGGCAAGCGGTTGTGTCTTCCGGTCGAACTCGTCCGGATGGATTTTCCGGCGATGATACCGGCCATGGCCGCGGGCCGCATCGACGGCATCGACACCGGCATGTTCTGGACCGAGGAACGTTCGAAGCTGATGTACATGGTGCCGTACGCCATTCAGGCGATTTCGGTCGTGGTTGCGCCCGACAGCGGCACAAAAATTGCTACCGAAAATGATCTGATCGGAAAAACATCCGCCGTCGAGGTCAGCACCTACCAGATGAATTGGCTCAAGAAGCTCAGCGATGCGAGCGTGGCGAAGGGCGGCGCAGCCGTCGAGATGCGGACCTTCCCCACCGCCACCAACGTCGTCAGCGCGCTGCTGGCCGGGCAGGTGGACAACGCGCTGCTCGTCGACAGCGTGGCGCGTGATCTCACCGGCCGTGGTCGCGTGAAGGAAGTATTGAGCGGGCTCGGCACGGCGCGTACCACGCTCGGTTTCCGCAACAAGACGGTGGTCGATGCCGTCGTCAAGGCGCTGAACGCCATGCGTTCCGACGGCAGCTACCAGGCGCTGTTCGACAAGTTCGGCCTGACCAGCATGCCGGCCGATCAGCCGCTTGCGATCGCCGGCCCGGGTCCGGCCTGATACCTACGGAGACGAGCCGATGAGCCATTTCAGTCCGACGGCCGCCGTCAACTACTTCTTCAACTACTTCCTGATGAAGGGGGTGCTCGTCACCATCGGCCTGACGGTGGCGGCGGTCATCGGCGGATTGATCCTCGGCATGGGCATCGCGTTGATGCGCATGTCGTCCAACCCGGTGCTGTCGGGCGCGTCGCGCTTCTACATCTGGTTCTTCCGCGGCACGCCGCTGCTGATCCAGCTCGTGGTGATCTACAGCGGCTTGCCGCAGCTGGGGATCAAGTTCTCCGTTATCACCTGCGCGCTGGTCGGCCTGATCCTCAACGAGGCGGCCTACCTCGCCGAGATCGTGCGCAGCGGCTTCATGGCCGTTTCGGCGGGACAGCGCGAAGCCGCCTGGGCGCTCAGCCTGTCGCCCTGGGTGACGTTCCGCCGGGTGACCCTGCCGCAGGCGTTCCGGCTGATGATCCCGCCGCTCGGCAACTCCATCAACTCGCTCTTGAAGGCGACGTCGCTCGCCTCGGTGATCTCGGTCGAGGAGCTCATGCGCCGCAGCGACATGCTGATGCAGGAGCATTTCCAGATCCTTGAAGTCTATGCGGCGGCCACGGCCTATTACCTGATCCTCACCTCGGTCTGGGATGCGGTTCAACGCCGGCTGGAGAAGCACTTTGGTCGGTCGAGCGCTGCGAAGTCGAGGCGCGTCGCGGCGAGGGCGCCGGTTGCGCAGGCGAGCGTGGAGGCCCGGGCATGAGCGAGATATCGATGAATGCGGCTAGCGGCGTCGAAGGTGCAACGCAGCTCCGCGATGTGCCTGCGGTTCGCATGGAGGCCGTCTACAAGCACTATGGCGACTTCACCGCGTTGAACGAGGTCGATCTCAAGGTCGCCAAAGGCGAGAAGATTGTGGTCTGCGGTCCCTCCGGCTCGGGCAAGTCGACGCTGATCCGCTGCATCAACCACATCGAGAAGCACGACGAGGGCCTGATCTACGTCAACGGCGTCGAGCTCGATCGCCAGCGCAAGAACATCGACGCGGTCAGGCGCGACACCGGCATGGTGTTCCAGAGTTTTAATCTGTTTCCGCACATGACCGTGCTGGAGAACTGCATCCTGGCCCCGATGACCGTGAACAGCATGAGCGAGGCAGAAGCCAAGGACCTCGCCATGCATTTCCTGACAAAAGTCCGCATTCCGGACCAGGCCGAAAAATTTCCCGGGCAGCTCTCGGGCGGCCAGCAGCAGCGCGTCGCCATCGCACGCGCGCTGTGCATGCGGCCGAAGATCATGCTGTTCGACGAGCCGACCTCCGCGCTGGACCCCGAGATGGTCAAGGAGGTGCTGGAGACCATGAAGAAGCTCGCGGAGGAGGGTATGACCATGCTGTGCGTGACGCACGAGATGGGCTTCGCCCGCGAGGTCGCCGACCGCATCGTGTTCATGAACGAGGGCAAGGTCGTGGAGCAGGCCGCACCGGAGGAGTTCTTCCAGCATCCGAAGTCCGAACGGGCGCGGACGTTCCTCGACCAGATCATCCATTAGCGGGCGCGGCTGCGGTGTCCGGCGAGATGACGCAAACATTCAGCGATCGCCTTCGCGGCATTCATGCCGCCACGATCGTGCCGATGACGGCTGAGTTCGAGATCGATGAGACAAGTCTGGCGGCGCATCTCGCCGCGGTCGCGTCCACGCCGGGCATCAATGGGCTCCTGGTCAACGGCCATGCCGGTGAGAATTTTGTGCTGTCGCTCGCCGAAAAACAGCGCGTGGTGGAGCTGGCGCGCGAGTACGCACCGAAAGACTGCCTGATCGTCTCTGGCGTCAATCACGAATCGAGCCTGGAGGCCGCGCGCGAGGCGGCTGTGCTGGAGCGGGCGGGCGCGGACGGGCTTCTGGTGTTTCCTCCCAACAGCTGGGCGCTCGCACACGCCGATGATTGTGTCATCGCACATCACCGCCATATCCGCGATGCCACCTCCGTGCCGCTGATGCTCTACGCCGCGCCGGTCGGTGCGGGTGCCATGGCTTATGCACCGTCGCTGCTGGAGCAACTGGTTGCCGACCCTCGCTTCGTTGCGATCAAGGAGGGCAGCTGGGAGGTCGCGACGTACGAACAGAACCTGCGGCTGATCCGCAAGCTGCGTCCGGAGTTCATCGTGCTCGGCTCCGGCGACGAACATCTGCTGACAAGCTACCTCGTCGGCTCGGCCGGCAGCCAGGTCAGCCTTGCCTGCGTCGTGCCGGAGCTTGTCGTCAGCCTCTGGAATGCGGCTGAAGCCGGTGATTGGGAGCGGGCGCGGGCCGCGCACGAGAAGCTCTATCCGCTTGCGGTCGCGATCTATCGCGATGCGCCGGGAGGACGCGCGACGGTGCGACTCAAGGCCTGCCTGAAATTGCTTGGGCGTCTCTCATGTGACGCGGCGCGACCGCCGCAGCCGCGGGCAACTTCAAATGAGTTGCGGGCACTCGAGCAAGCGCTGCGGAGCGCCGGCGCGCTCTGAAGCCTGATGGCTTTTGGTTGACTCGATCTCGCGGCGGGATCGGCCACCTCTCCCGCTTGCGGGAGAGGTCGGCGCATTTGCGCCGGGTGAGGGTTCTATCCTCTTGGGGAATCCCACCGCGGAGACACCCTCTCCCCAACCCTCTCCCGCAAGCGGGAGAGGGAGCGTACCTGCCTCGCGGCTCGCAGTCAGACCTGACTTCATCATCTTCTAAGCCGCGAAGAACGGATTGGCCGGCCGCGCAAGGCCGAGGTGATCCCGCAACGTCGTCCCCTCATAGTCCGCGCGGAACAGCCCACGCTCCTGCAGGATGGGTACGACGAGCTCGACGAAATCCTCGAACCCTTCGTGGAAATAAGGCGGCATGACGTTGAAGCCGTCGGCGGCGTGCTGCTCGAACCATTGCTCGAGCGTATCGGCGATGCGCTCGGCCGAGCCGCACAGCACCCAATGGCCGCGGGCGGCGGCGGTGAGATTGTAGAGATCGCGCAGCGTCATGTTCTCGCGGCGGCCCTTGGCGAGCATGACGCTGGCGAAACTGTGATAGCTGTCGGACGGTGCGATGTCCGGGATCGGCCCGTCGAGATCGCAGGCCGACATGTCCCGGCCGAAGCGATCGGACAGGATCGCGAGCGCATTGCTGCCGCTGACAAAGCTCTGGAGCACGTTGAGCTTCTCGAACGCCTCCTTGTCGGTGCGGCCGACGACGGGCATCACGCCCGGCAGCACCGTGACATCGTCGGTCTTGCGGCCGAAGGCCGGCAGCCGCGTCTTCAGCGAGGTGTAACCGGCCTTGGCCTCCTCGAGATCCTGCACCACCGAGAACACGATATCGGCGGTGCGCGCGGCGAGCGCCTGTCCGGCCTCGGAACCGCCGGCCTGGAGCACCACGGGGCGACCTTGCGGGCTGCGGCCGATGTTGAGCGGGCCCTTTACCTTGAAGAAGGCGCCGTCATGGTCGATCGGGCGGAGTTTTGCCGGATCGATGTAGACGCCACTGCTGCGGTCGGCGACGATGGCGTCATCCGCCCAGCCGTCCCACAGGCCCTTGACGACGTCGAGGAACTCGCCGGCCATCTCGTAACGCCGCGCGTGGTCGGGATGGGTGGTGCCGAAATTCGCAGCGGTCGCCGGATTGGCCGTCGTCACCGCATTCCACGCCGCGCGGCCCCTGGAGATGTGGTCGAGCGAGGCGAACACGCGCGCGACCGAGAACGGATCGCTGTAGGTGGTCGAGACGGTGGCGCCCAGCCCGATATGGCTGGTCGAAGTCGCGAGCGCGGCCAGCATCGTCAACGGCTCGAGCCGCAGCGTGTAGGAGGGATGGGCGGCGGCATCGGCATAGAGATTGTCGCCCATGAAGATCAAGTCGAACTTGCCGCGCTCGGCGGTGCGGCCGATCTCCTGGATCGCTGCAAAGTCCTGGAAGCTGTCGACCGCGCCTGGATAGCGCCAGCCGGCGACGTGGCTGCCGGTTCCCAGGATGAACAGGCCGAGATGCATCTGTCGTTTCATGGCGTCATGTCCAGAACAGGATCTTGCGTTCGAGGAAACCGATCAGGCCGAAGAAGGCGAGGCTCGCCGCCGATGCGACGACGATCGCCGCCCAGACCTGGACGAAGTCGATCTGGAGCACGGCCTGGTAGATCACCCAGCCGAGCCCGCCATGCGCGCCGAGCATCTCGGTGACGATCGCGACGATCACGCTGCGCACCGTCGAGACGCGCATGCCCGCGAGCAGCAGTGGCAGGGCCGTCGGCAGGCGCAGGCGCCACAGCACACCGAAGCGGCTTGCGCCAAAACTCTTCATGAGATCGACGGCGCGGCGGTCGACACGGTCGAGCCCGGCCAGCATCGAGAGCAGGATGGTGAAGCTCACCGCCATCGCCACCATCACGATCTTCGAGCTGACGCCGATGCCGAACCAGAGCAGGATCAGCGGCGAATAGCCGACCACGGGCACCGAATTGATCGCGGTGGCCAGCGGCAGGATCGCACTGCGAAGCGCCGGAACCAATGCGATTGCGACGGCGAGGCCGATACCGATCAGGCAGCCGAGTCCGTAGCCGACCAGCGCTTCGAGCAGGGTGTAACCGGCAGCGTCGATGAGCGTCGCGCGCTTGGACCAGAGGCCGGCGAGGATGTCGGTGACGGCGGGCAGGACATAGGCCGGCAGATGCAGTCCGCGCGCCGCGCCTTCCCAACACGCGATCAGCAGGACGGCACCGAGAATACCGCGCTGGACGGCGAGCGAGGGGGAGGCGATCGCGCGGCTCATTGCTCGGCGCTCCAGAACACCAGCCGTCGCTCCACCGCGGCGACCACCGCATAGAAGCCGGTGCCGAGCAGCGCCGCGGCGAGCAGGGCGGCCCAGATCGCGACGACGTTCTCGGTGAACATGGCCTGGAGCAGCAGCACGCCGAGCCCGGTGGTGTCGCCGAACCATTCGCCGACGATGGCCCCGACGAGGCTCAGCGATGCAGCAAGGCGCAGCGCGACGAAGATCTGTGGCAGTGCGGTTGGAAGCTGCAAGCGGAGCAGGAGCTGGCGGTTGGAAGCGCCAAAGCTGTGCATCAAGGCGACCTGCTTGGGATCGACGGTTTCGAGGCCCAGCAGCGTGTTCACCGTCACCGGAAAGAAGGTCAAATAGAACGCGATGATCGCCTTGGCGAGCAGTGTATTGCCAAACCACAGCACCACGAGCGCCCCGAAGGCGATGACCGGAATGGTCTGCGACACCACGAAGATCGGAAACACCATCTCGCGCAGCGCGCGGATGCGGAAGAACACGACGCCCATGAGCACGCCGAACGCCCCGCCCGAAGCAAAGCCGATCAGCGTTTCGGCGAGCGTGCGCAGGAAGCCGTCGACATAGGCGCGAGGCGTCGCCGCGATCGCCATCAGGATCGTGCTGAGGCGCGGCAGGTAATAAGGCCGGATGCCGAACAGCTGCACCGAGCCTTCCCAGATCACCGCCGCAATCGCAAGGCCCAGCAGGAGCCGGACCAGCTTGCGCAACGAAGCCGGCATCGCGATGCGCTGCGCAGCAACCCAGCTCTTGCCAAGCGATGCCGCCGAAGGGCTGCTCACGGCAGCCGGTCCGCCAGCGGAACGCTCTGGATGAAGCTTGCATCATACGCGGCGGCAAGATCCAGCGGCTTGGAAATGACGCCGTACTTCAGGAAGAAGTCGTGGGCGGTCTTGACCGCGTCGGCATCGATCCAGAACATGCCGTTCTTCGCCGCCGTGCCTGCGGTCATCAGGCGCTTTACCTCGGTGAGCATGAACTCCTGCTGCGCGCGGTCGAGCGTCGGAGCCGCGGCCATCACGGTATCGACGGCACCCTTGGGGTCTGCGAAGGCGTCCTTCCAGCCTTTGAGAGAAGCGCGCAGGAACGCCTTGACCAGCTCCGGCTTCTCCTTGGCGGTCGCCTCGGCCACGATCAGCGTGTCGCGCGGGAAGGTGATGCCGTAGTCCTCGGCGACGAAGGTCTTCAAACTGTCCTTCGGCATGCGCGACTGGATGGTGTAGAACTCGTTGTAATAGGTCGCCGTGACCACATCGACGCTGCCGTCGACGAAGGGCGTCACCGAAACCTGCTGCGGCTGGATCTTCAACTCATCCGGCTTGATGCCTTCCTTGGCCAGCATGCCGTTCAGCACATGGTTGGCGCCGGTAAACCAGGTGGTGACGGTCTTGCCCTTGAAATCCTGGATCGTCTTCACCGGCCCGTCCTTGCGGGTGACGAAGATGAACGGGGTGATCTGGTGCGACACGCCGATGCAGACGATCGGCAGTCCCTTGTCGCGCGCCGCGAAGACGCTGTCGGTGCCGCCGGAGAGGCCGAACGTGTCGGCGCCGGTCGCGACCAAGTTTTCGGTGAGCAGGTTGGGTCCGCCGGGATTGATGGTGAGGTCGATGCCCTCGGCCTTGTAGTAGCCCTTGGCCGCCGCAACGTAGAAGCCGGCGAACTGCGCCTGCGGCAGCCATTTCAAGCGCAGGCTGGCCTTCTGCAATTCGGCGGCGGGCGCGGCCGTGACAAGCGAGCCGGTCGCCAGTGCGATGGCGGAGAGGACGGAGAGGGCGTGGCGTCGGCTCAACATGGTCAAACTCCAGGCGGTGAAATCAATGGCGGTAGGACGGATCGGTGCGGTCGAGCTGGCGCATCAGCGCCGGCCATTCGCGTTCGCCGGGCACGAGGATGTCGCCCTGCAATTCCCAGAACTGGCGCGCTGCTTTCTCGCAGACCTCGTGCGGCGGCATCACCAGCTTGGCGCCGGCTGCGGCCGCCGCCTGCATCTGGAGCTGGATCCGCGCGGCGCGTTCGAAATAATACAGCAGCATGAAGGCCTCGCCCGGCGTCCGTCCGACGGTGAGGATGCCGTGATTGCGCATCAGCATCACCTTGTGCGGGCCGAGGTCGCGCACCAGGCGAACCTGCTCGTCGAGGTCGATGGCGACGCCTTCGTAGTCGTGAAAGGCCTGGCGGTCGTAGAAGCGCATCGCGAACTGGCTGAGCGGCAACAGGCCTTTCTCTTGCCCTGAGACCGCGACGCTCGCGTCGGAATGGGTGTGCAGCACGCAGGCCGCGTCGTGGTTCGCGGTGTGGATCGCGGCATGGATGACGAAGGCCGCGACGTTGACCGCCTGCGGCGTGTCGTCGAGCTTGTTGCCCTTGGTGTCGATCTTGACCAGGCTCGATGCCGTGATCTCGTCGAACAGCAGGCCGTAGGGATTGATGAGGAACTGGTCCTCGTGGCCGGGCACGCGCAAGGAGATGTGGTTGTAGATCAGGTCGTCCATCCCGAGCTTGGCGACCATGCGATAGCAGGCCGCGAGCTTGACCCGGGCATCCCACTCGGCCGGTTCGATGCCGCGCGGCGCGGCTTGCGGCTCTCTCGCTGACATCGCATTCACGGCGTCTTCTCCTGCGCGATGGAGGATTGGAACGACTTCATGCTTTCCTCCTCGATCGCATCGAGCAGCGTGCGCTTGAGGCGCACGAATTCGGGGGAGGTGACGATTTCGGGCCGGCGCGGGCGGGGCAGGTCGACGACCTGTTCGAGCTTCACCGAGCCGGGACGCGCGGTCATCACCAGCACGCGGTCGCCGAGGAAGATCGCCTCGTCGACGTCATGGGTGATGAAGAGAATGGTGCGGCGGTATTTCTGCCAGACGTCGAGCAGCCAGCGCTGCATCATCGCCCGCGTCAGCGCATCGAGCGCGCCGAACGGCTCGTCCAGCAGCATCAGGTCGCGTTCGAACAGGAAGGTGCGCATCAGGGCGACGCGCTGGCGCATGCCGCCCGACAATTGGTTGGGATATTGCTTCTCGAAGCCGGCGAGCCCGAACTCGGGCAGCATCTTCAGCGCCTTTGCGCGCGCCTGCTCGCGCGGCATGCCCTCGACCTCGAGCGCGAGGATGGCGTTGTCGACGACATTGCGCCAGGGAAACAGCAGGTCGCGCTGCGGCATGAAGGAGACGCGGCCGAGCAGGTCGGCGGCGTGGCAGCTCTTGCCTTCGAAGCGCAGGATGCCGCCGGCGTCGGGCTCTTCCAGGCCGGCGACAATATTAAAGAGGGTGCTCTTGCCGCAGCCGCTCGGGCCGACGACGGTGACGAACTCGCCGGGGGCGACGCTCGCCTGAAGTCCGGACAGTGCCGCAACGGAGCCGAAGGTCTTGTCGATCGCGCGCAGCTCGAGCAGCGGCCCAGGCTTCGGGTGAGCCTGAGGGGCCTCGATGGCCGGTCCGGGATCGGGGAGGCGGGCAGCCTGCACCGGGATGTCCTTGTATAATGGCGGCGGCCATTCGCATACGAAAGCGGACCGCGTCGAAATCTCTTAGCAACTCGTGTGCCAGTGCGATTTCGCGGCAAATCAGGCATAAGATTTGCGAGTTGGCAGGTGGATATCCCGGAGATGCACGCGTCTCCGCCAGAAAATCGGCCGGCTCACTGGAAGGTTGGTGCCATTTTGTATACGTATATCGATATCGGAGAAACATGATGGCGGATATTGGTGCACATGCCGGAGGCAGGCGCGTGAAAAATGGGCACGAAACCCTGGCGGCGGGCCCCGGCATGACGCTCGCCGAGAGCCTGCGCCAGAAGCTCGAAGGGGCGATCGCGGCGGGGCATCTCGAGCCGGGCAGCCGGCTCGACGAGCAGGAGATCGCCCAGCGCTTCGGCGTCTCGCGCACGCCGGTGCGGGAGGCATTCCGTCTGATGGCCGCCAACAATCTGGTCGAACTGCGCGGCCGGCAAGGGGCGACGGTCCGCAGCATCAAGGCGCAGGCGCTGATCGAGATGTTCCAGGTCATGGCGGAGCTGGAAGGGCTCTGCGCGCGGCTCGCCGCGCGGCGCGTCTCCCAGGCCTGGGGGACTGAAATTGGCGAGATTCACCAGCGGCTTGTGGCGGCAGGTGAAACCGGCGACATCGATGTCTTCTACGACATCAACCAGGAATTTCACGAGGCGATCTATGAGGCCTCGCGCAACGCCTTCCTGGCCGAGCAGACCCGCAAGCTGCGCAACCAGGTGGCGGCGTATCGCCGCCGGGTGACGCGCATGCCGAACCGGATTGCCGACACCGTTCGCGAGCATGAGGCGATCATGCAGGCGATCCTGGCCCACGATCCCGAGCGGGCGCACAGCGCCATGCGGGACCACGTCAACCTGCTCGGCGACAACCTTCTGGACTTCCTCGCCGCCTTCGAATGACCCCTCGGGTCGCTTGGTATGCAAATTGCTAGACCTTGTATATCTAGCTTGCATCCTGGAGACCCGGAGTGGACCTGAAGCTGACGAACAAGACCGCCCTGATCACCGGCGCGTCGAAAGGAATTGGACTTGCGGTGGCCGAGCTCTTCGCCGCGGAGGGCTGTCACCTGCATCTGGCCGCCCGCAATGGCGAGGCGATGCTCCAGGCCAAGCGTGATCTGGAAGCCCGCTTTGGCGTGAAGATCACCATCCACGCGCTCGACCTGTCGAGCACGGCCGCGATGGAGAAGCTCGCGGCCGAGGTCGGCGACATTGACATCCTCGTCAACAATGCCGGCGACATCCCGGCCGGCTCGCTGGAAATCCTCGATGATGCCGCCTGGCGGCGCGGCTTCGATCTCAAGGTGTTCGGCTACATCACGCTGTCGCGTCTTTATTATCCGCGCATGAAGGGCAAGGACGGCGTCATCATCAACATCATCGGCAATTCCGGCGAGAACTGGGACGCGAGCTACATCGCCGGCTCGACCGGCAACGCGGCGCTGATGTCCTTCACCAAGGCGCTCGGCGGCCGCAGCCTCGATCACGGCGTGCGCGTCGTCGCGGTCAATCCGGGGCCGGTTGCCACCGACCGCATGCTCAAGATCATGAAGCGCAAGGCGATCGACATGCTCGGCGACGAAAGCCGCTGGGAGGAGCTGTTCGACAAATATCCCGGCAAGCGCCCCGCGACGTCGGAGGAGGTCGCCGATCTCGTCGCCTTCCTGTCCTCGCCGAGGTCCGGCTACATCACCGGCACGGTGGTGACGATCGACGGCGGCATCGCCGCGCGCGGCTCGGTGATCTGAGGCCTCGATGTCGAAGCCTCAATCCGCGGCACTGGTCCGCAACCGCTATTTCGACGAGCTCTCGGCGACGCCGGGGCTCTACTGGCTCGGGCAGAACACCAACCATATCGAGAGCCACCCCGCCGTGCGCGAGGCGATGCTGCGCTCGATCGAGGCTGGCGAGTTCAATGCCTATGCCCCGCCGCTCGGCTTCGAGGCGCTGCGTGCCGCGATCGTCGCCGACCTCGGTGTGCCCGGCGCAGAGGCGCTGGTGACCGAGGGCGGCGTCAACGCGCTGGCGATGATCTGCCGTGCGCGCTGCAAGCCCGGAACGACGCTGGTGACGACCGATCCGACCTGGAAATGGCCGTGCCTGTTCGCGCGCCAGCAGGGCGCCGAAGTGATCGAAATTCCGATCTACGATCCGGCCTGCAACTACCGCCTGACGCCCGAGGCGTTGAAGGCGAATGTCGACGAGCGCACCGCGATCATCTATCTCGTCGATCCCAACAATCCGCTCGGCATTCGCTACACCCGCGAGGAGATCGAGAGCTTCGCGGCGATCGCGCGCGATTGGGGCGCGCTGCTGGTGCACGACTGCACCTACCGCGATTTCGCCGACGGCCACACCCCGTCGCTCCACGTGGCGCCGCAAGGCTCGGTCGTCTCGACCAGCTTTTCGAAATGGCTCGGGCTTGCCGGCCTGCGGATCGGCGCTCTGGTCGCCGCGCCGGACCTGTTCGAGGAACTGGCGCTGACATCCACGAGCGTGCTCGGTGCGAGCGTGATCGCCCAGCGTGCGGCGCAGGCGGGACTTTCCGTCAAGGCTGAGTGGATGAAGAAGGTCCGCAGCACCGACCGGTCCAACAAGGCGATGATCCAGGAGGCGGCGGCCGCGATCGAAGGGCTGGCGCTGCCGATCATGCCCTCGCACGGAAACTTTCTGGTGCTGGAGACCATCGCAGCGGGCATCCGTCCCGAGGCGCTGGTCGAGTGCTATCGCCGCCAGGGCATCATGATCCGCCAGGGCACGTATCATACGCAGCGCTTCGGCGACCGCTTCGTCAAGATCAGCACCTCCGTGCCGCAGGCGTGGGTCGAAAAGCTCTGCACGCTGCTGCCGGACATGGTTGCGCAGGCGCGCACGCTCAACGACCTGCCGCCGCAATTCTAGGGAATATGCCGATGACGATGATCACCACCAAAGACGGTGTGAAGCTCCATGTGGAAGAGGCGGGCGCGGGCACGCCGATCCTCTTCATCCATGAATTCGGCGGCAATCACGAAAGCTGGGAGCCGCAGCTGCGCTATTTCAGCCGGCGCCATCGCTGCATCACCTACGCCGCGCGCGGCTATCCGCCGTCGGATGTGCCCGACAGCGTGGAAGCCTATTCGCAGGCGATTGCCGCGGACGATGCGGTCGCCGTGCTCGACGCGCTCCGAATCGAGAAGGCGCACATCGTCGGCCTGTCGATGGGCGGTTTCTGTACGGTGCATTTCGGCCTGCGCACGCCGGAGCGTGCCTTGTCGCTCACGGTGGCCGGCGCAGGCTATGGCTGCGAGAAGGAGTTCGAAGAATATTTTCGCGGCGTCTCGCTCGAAGTTGCCGACAATTTCGAGAAGCAGGGCGCCAAGGAATTTTCGAAGATCTACGCGCTCGGCGCGAGCCGGGTGCAGTTCCAGAACAAGGATCCGCGCGGCTGGAAGGAATTCGCCGATTGCCTTGCTACCCATTCCGATCGCGGCGCCGCCAACACCATGCGCGGGGTCCAGGCACGGCGGCCGTCCTTCTACGATCTCGAAGACGGCCTGAAGAAGATGATGGTGCCGACGCTGGTCGTCGTCGGTGACGAGGACGATCATTGTCTCCAGCCCGGCATCTTCCTGAAGAAGACCATTCCGGCCTGCGGTCTCTCGGTCTTCCCCAAGACCGGCCACACGCTCAATCTCGAGGAGCCGGCGGCGTTCAACGCGCTGCTTGCCGAGTTCATCGCCCAGGTCGAGGCCGGGCGCTGGCTGCCGCGCGATCCGCGCGCGCTGCCGGGCCAGATCATGCGCACGAAGTAGGTCGATGGGATCGAGCACCTTGATCAACGCCGATCGGCTCTGGACGCGCCTGATGGCGCTCGCCGAGATCGGCGCGACGCCGGCCGGCGGGGTCAACCGCCAGGCGCTGAGTGACGGCGAGATTGCCGCCTGGCGCCGTGTTATCGGCTGGGCGCGCGAGGCGGGCTTGACGCCGTCGACGGATGCCGCGGGAAACCTGTTCCTGACGCTGGCCGGGCGCGATCGCGCCGCGTCGCCGGTTCTGCTCGGCAGTCATCTCGACAGCCAGCCGACCGGCGGGAAATTCGACGGCGCGGCCGGTGTCATGGCGGCGTTAGAGGCGGCGGTCTCGCTCGCCGAGCAAAGTGACAGGCCGGCACGCGATGTCATCGTCGTCGCCTGGATGAACGAGGAAGGCTCGCGCTTCGCCCCGGGCATGATGGGTTCGGAGGCCTTTACCGGCGAACGCAACATGGATGCGATCCGCGCCGCGCGCGATGCCGACGGCATCAGCGTCGGCGAAGCGCTCGACCGCCTCCACCAGGCTTTGCCTGATGTGCCGCACAGGCCACTCGGCTTCGCGGCCGGAGCGTATCTCGAATTGCACATCGAGCAGGGACCATTGCTCGAGGCAGCCGACTGCGCGATTGGAGTCGTCACGGGCATCCAGGGCAAGAAGACGTTTCAGGTGGTGGTCGAGGGCGCCGAAGGACACGCCGGCACGCTGGCGCAGCAGGAGAGGCGGGATGCGCTCGCGGCCTTTGCGCGGATGGCGTCGGCGCTCCATGCCGAGATCGGCACGGTCGATGCCGACATCAAGTTCACCATCGGCCGCGTTGCCGTGGTTCCGAACGCGCCGTCGGTGGTGCCTTCGCGCGTCAGCTTCAGCATCGATCTGCGTCATCCTGATAATGCGGTGCTCGATGCCGCGGGCGCGCGCATCGCGGCTCTTTGCCAGCAGAACGCCGCACCGTGCGCGGTCACGGTGACACCGCTCGTCGATGCGCCGTCAAACGCCTTCGATCCGCGCCTGCGGGCAAGCATCGCAGAAGCGGCGCGCGCGCAGGGGCATTCCGCCATGGAGATCCTCTCCGCCGCCGGTCACGACGCCCGCCATCTTGCCAAGATCTGTCCCGCCGCGATGATCTTCATCCCGTGCCGCGACGGCGCAAGCCATGTCGAGCACGAATGGGCTGAGCCCGATCATGTTGCCGCCGGCGCCTCCGTGCTGGCCCAGGTGCTGCGCGAGCTGGCGTTTGCGCCTGGCATTGCGGTGTGAGGATGCGGATGCAGGATGTGGCCCCACAGGACTACCGCGATGCGATGGCCTGTCTCGGCGCGGCCGTCAACATCGTGACCACAGACGGCAGCGCGGGGCGCGCCGGATTTACCGCATCCGCCATTTGCAGCGTTACCGACGATCCGCCGACGCTTCTGGTCTGCATCAACCGCGGCTCCTCTGCCTACTCCAGCGTGACGCGCAACGAGGTGGTGTGCGTCAACGTGCTCTCGGCCCGGCATGAGCCGCTGTCCCGGCTGTTCGGCGGCAAGGTGCCCGCCGACGAACGGTTTGCCGCGGCCGCGTGGTCGACGCTCGCAACCGGTGCGCCGGTGCTGGCCGACTGTTCCGCCGCGTTCGACTGCCGGATTGCCGATACCGTCAATGTCGGTACGCATGACGTGCTGTTCTGCCGCGTCGTGGCCCTGCAGAGATTCGGTTGCACCGACAATCTGATCTATTTCGGCCGCGCCTACCACACGGTCGGGGTGACCGATCCAGCCGAGGCTGGACCCGAATCCGCTCTTGACGCATCCTGAGGTGAGGCTGGCGATCGCCGGCCGTTCCAACAATCACCTCTGCGCGATGGACAAGAGCCGTCAACCGAACAAGCGCGTATCTCTCGCCGGGATGCACATCGACCGGGCGTCGGCTGTGCCGCTGCACTTGCAGATCGCGGCCCACATCCGGGGCTGCATTCTGCGCGGCGTCTTTCCGGCCGGAACGCAATTTCTGGGTTCGCGGGAGATCGCGCGGGAGCTGGGCTGCTCGCGCACGGTGGTGTTGACCGCGTGGGATCTGCTCTACGCCGAGGGCTATCTTGAATCGACGCCGCGCGGCAGCGTCATGGTGGCGTCAGTCGCAACACCGCATGCGGAGCCGCCGTCGGTGGCGTCGCCCGCGGCCGTGCCCGCCCATATGTCGAAGCGCTGGCAATCACTGCTGGCGTTCGACTACGAGACCAACTGGCCGTCGGAGTTCAGTCCCGGCGCACCTGATATCTCGACGTTTCCCTTCAAGGACTGGTCGCGCCTGCTGCGCCAGACCTGGCAAAATCCGAGGGAGCAGGAGTGCCTCGATCTCCCTCCCGAAGGCCATCCGCGCCTGCGCAGCGAGATCGCAAATTTCCTCGGCTCGGTGCGCGGGCTGGTCTGCGCGCCGGAGGAGGTCGTCGTCACGTCAGGCACATCGGGGGCGCTCGATTTCTGTAGCCGGATGATCCTCGATCCCGGCGACGAGGTCTGGGTCGAGGAGCCCGGCTTTGTCGAGGCCCGGTGGGCGCTCACGGCGGCCGGCGCCAAGCTGGTTCCGGTTCCGGTCGACGACAAGGGGCTGGTGGTCTCGGAAGGGATTCGACGCGCGCCGGGTGCCCGGCTGATCGTGGTCACGCCGTCGCATCAATATCCGCTCGGCGTCAGCATGGGCCTGGAGCGGCGTCTCGAGCTGCTCGACTGGGCCAACAAGAACGATGTCTGGGTGATCGAGGACGACTACAATTCGGAGTTCAGGCACCAGGACAGCATGATCGCCTCCTTGCGTTCGCTCGATCGCGAGGGGCGGGTGATTTATTTCGGCACCTTCTCGAAGATCATGATGCCGAACCTGCGGCTCGGCTACATCGTCGCCAACAGGCATTTCATCGATGGCTTCTCCAAGGGCCGCGCGCGGATCGACGTCCATACCTCCGGCGTCGGTCAGCTCGCGCTCGCCGAATTCATGCGGGAGGGACATCTGCTGCGGCACCTGCGCGGGATGCGCCGGGCCTATGCCACCAGGCGCAAGGCGCTGATCGATGCGATCGCCACGCTGATGCCTGACGATCTGACCGTGTCCGCGGCGGTGACGGGACTGCATCTGGTGGCGCTGTTCACCGAGGCGATGCGGGCGCGGATGAGCGACCGCGAAGCGGCTGCAAGCCTGAAGCAGGCTGGCATCCATGTGCAGCCGCTGTCGCAGAATTTTCTGGAGCAGCCGACGTTGCAAGGTCTGGTGTTCGGATACGGGCGGCTGCGCGTCGAGGATGCATCTCCGCTGCTTGCGAGAATCGCGGCTTGCATCGGCAGCAGCTCCCGCAATGCATCATCCGACCCGGCAATATCGTCTCGTACTGTTCGTACAATAAAGAGAGGCAGAGCCGATCGTGGTGCATAGCTCATAGGCACCCGACGATCCCGCAGCGCCGTTCGATCGCCTGCAAATTAGACATACGATTTCAGACGTTCGGATTGCAGCGCAGCAGGAGTTGCGATTTGCCCGGAGAATTCCGTGGTGCGCTGCACGTTTTTCGCGTGAGCCGGCCCGTGTTCGCGTGCTCTCTCTGCGGGCACGACTGCACCAAAACGTGCAGCAGGTGGCGTGGCGCACGGCGCCGGTCGCGCGCTGGTCTAGTGGTTTGCGACAACTCTGGCCCTATCCCGTGCCCATCGCTCTGTCGCACGCTCTCGGTCGGTGGCATGACAAGGGATGCATGATGAGCGCTCTGGTTTCGGCATTGGACGTTGCGATGAACGGCAAGGACCCGGCGTCCGGTTCGGACGTCACGCGTAGCTGATCCCTGCACATGAGCTCTTCCGAACATCACTGGGAAGTCGGCACCGATATCGGCGGCACCTTCACCGATATCATCGCGATCCGGCGCGACTCCGCGGAGGCGCGGATTGCGAAGGTGCCGTCGCGCCCGCAGGCGCCCGTTCAGGCGATGCTTGAGGCCATCGAGGCCGTCGGCCTGCGCAAGAGCGAGGTCAAGCGCTTCGTCCACGGCACCACCCGCGTGACCAACGCCATCGTCGAGGGCCGGCTGCCGAAGGTTGCGCTGGTCGCGACCGAAGGCTTTGCCGATGTGCTCGAGATCGCGCGCTATCGCCGCCGCGATCTCTATCGGCTCGACATTCCCCCGAAATCGCCGCCTCTGGTGCCGCCCGAACGATGCTTTGGACTCGCCGAGCGCCTCGATCACGAAGGCAGGGTGCTGAAGGCGCTTGAGGACGCCGAGATCGCGCGTCTGGTGGCCTGGCTCAAGCAGACCGGCGTTCAGAGCGTCGCGGTGGCCTTGCTGCACGCCTACGCCAATCCGGTGCATGAAAAGATTCTCGGCGAGCGGCTCAAGGACGTCGTCGCCCACGTCTCGCTGTCGCACGAGATCAATCCGGAGGCCCGCGAATATGAGCGGACCTCGGCAACCGTGTTCAACGCGGCCGCGATGCCGATCGCGGTGGAATATCTCAGCGAGCTGGAGCAGCGGCTGCCGATTGGAGCCGGCCTGCAGGTGTTTCATTCGGCCGGCGCCATGATCCCGATCTCGGCGGTGAAGCGGCGGCCGCTCGTGATGGCGATGTCGGGTCCTGCAGCCGGCGTCTCGGCCTCGGTCAGTATCGCGCGCCAGCTCGGCACGTCGCGCATGCTGACCTTCGACATGGGCGGCACCACGACCGACGTGTGCCTGATCGTGGACGGCCAGGCCGAGATGACCGACGGCCGCATGCTCGGCGACAAGCCGCTGCGCCAACCGATGCTCGCGGTTCATTCCATCGGTGCCGGCGGCGGATCGATCGTGCGCAACGGTCCGGGCGGCCTGATGGTCGGGCCGGAGAGCGCCGGCTCCGAGCCGGGGCCGGCCTGCTACGGCCGCGGCGGAACCGAGCCCACCATCACCGACGCCAACGCCGTGCTCGGCTATCTCAATCCCGAGACCAAGCTTGGCGATCGCATCGGCATCGACATCGAATCCGCCAAGCGCGTCATCGCGCCGATCGCGCAGGCATTGGGGCTGAGCCTGACCGAAACGGCGCTCGGCATCATCAAGGTTGCGAACGCGACGATGGCGCGCGCGCTCCGCCGCGTCACGGTCGAGCGTGGCATCGACGGGCGCGATTGCACGCTGCTCGCCTTCGGCGGCGGCGGACCGATGCATGCTGCGGGTCTTGCCGATCTCTACGGGATTGCGCAGGTGGTCGTCCCGAGCGCGTCGAGCGCGTTCTCGGCGCTGGGCTGCCTCACCGCCGATTTCAGTTTTCTCCAGCAGCAGACGCTGCGCGCCGCCCTCGACGGCATCGATCTCGCCCGCGTGTCGGAGCGGATCGGCACGCTGATTGACGATGCCTCCGCGCCGCTGATCGCCAATGGCGTTGCGCAGGCGGAGATCCAGGTCGAGCTGGTGGCCCTAATGCGCTACACTGCGCAGAATGATGCCATCCCGGTATCCTTCACGCTTCCGCTCGACGTCGCACAGTTGAAGAGAGACTTCCTGACGCGGCATCACGAGCTTTTCGGCTATGCGACCGGCGAGCCCTGCGTCATCGAATCCGTGCGGGTGCAGGCGCGCCGCCCGTCGACGACCGTTGTCAGCCGGCCGGCGACCGTGGCCCGCGCGGTGTCCACCGGCCGGCGCACCTGCTCGTTCGACGGCTTCCACGACATCGCAACCGCGATCATCGACCGCGCTGCACTGACCGAAATCGTCAGCGGTCCGGCCATCATCGAAGACGCATGGTCAACGGTGGTGGTGCCGCCTGGCTGGCAGGCAAAGCCCGACGCCGCCGGCAACCTGTTCCTGACGCGGAGGGCGGCATGAAGCTCGACCCGTTCGTCGTCGAAGTCATCAGGCACGGGTTGTCCGCCGCCGCCGAAGAGATGAGCCTGGTGATGACGCGCTCGGCGCGCTCGCCGCTGTTGCGCGAGGCCGGCGACCTGTCGTCCGCGATCACCGACGGTCGCGGCGGCCTGGTCGGGCAGGGCCGTGACATCCCGATCCATCTCGGCGCGATGGCCTACACCATTCCGGAACTGCTGAAGGTCGTGCCGATCGAAACCCTGAACGACGGCGACGTGCTGATCTACAATGTCGGCGCGCTCGGCGGCAACCATCTCAACGACGTCAAGGTCGTTCGTCCTGTCTTCGTCGACGGCGAGATCGTCGCCTTCGCGGTCAGCCTCGCGCATTGGCCGGATATCGGCGGCACCTGGCCCGGCAGCTATTTCGCCAAGGCCATCGATACCTTCCAGGAGGCGATGCGCATTCCGCCGGTGCTGATCGCAACCTCCGCCGGCGTCAATACGCCGATCGTGCAACTGCTCAAGGCCAACGTCCGCGACCCCGAGTCCTGCGAGGGCGATCTTTTGGCCCAGATCGCGGCGACCAAGGCCGGCGAGAAGCGCATCGTCGAGCTCTGCCGCGAGCACGGCAAGGCGGTTTTCACGGCAACGCAGTCGCGCCTGCACGATCTCTCCGAGATCGAGATGCGCGAGGCGCTGCGCGCGCTGCCGGACGGCGTCTACGAAGGCGAGGATTATCTCGACGACGGCAGCGAGAACAACGCGCCCGCGCGCATCCACGTCAAGATCACGATTCGCGGCGATGAGGCGACCTTCGACCTCTCCGGAAGCTGCGACCGCGTCTCGAACTTCTGCAACACGACGCCGTTCATGGCCCGCTCGGCCGTCGCCTACGCCGCGCGCATCATGAGCGGACGTGACATGAACCAGAATGCGGGTGCACTCCGGCCCCTGACCATCATCACGCGCCCGGGCTCGATCCTGGAGCCGGGCTGGATGGCTTCGGTTGCCGCCGGCAACCACGAGACGTCCATGCGCATCGTCGATGCGATCTTTCGCGCGATGCAAGACACGATCCCGGAACGTCTGTCGGCAGGGGGCGCGACCACCGCGGGCGTGCTGTTCTTCGCCGAACCGCGTCAAA
The DNA here is from genome assembly GCF_000011365.1 of Bradyrhizobium diazoefficiens USDA 110. Lineage (GTDB taxonomy): Bacteria > Pseudomonadota > Alphaproteobacteria > Rhizobiales > Xanthobacteraceae > Bradyrhizobium > Bradyrhizobium diazoefficiens. The sequence continues at coordinate 3,684,294 of NC_004463.1, forward strand.
ACGGTTCATGGAAGATGCTCTACGAGGTCCATGGCGGCGGCGAGGGCGCGCGGCACAATCGCGCCGGCATGTCGGCAACCCGGGTGCATCTCTCCAACACCTCGAACACGCCGGTCGAGGTGATCGAGGCGAACTACGCGATCCGCCTCGAGCAGCAGGCCATTCGCCGGCAGTCCGGCGGCGCAGGCGCCCATCCCGGCGGTGACGGTTCCGTCCGTACCTACCGCATCCTGGCGCCGTCGATGCATCTGACCACCTGCATCGAGCGCATGGTGATTGCACCCTGGGGCATGCAGGGCGGCGAATCCGGCAAGGCCTGCCGCATCTCGCTCGTCAGGCATGGCGCAAACGTGGCCATCGACGGCAAGTCGAACCTGGTGCTGCAGCAAGACGATCTCGTCACGATCGAGATGTGCGGCGGCGGTGGCTACGGCGCCGCTGCCGCGGAGTGAGGGGACCCGCGATGAGCAGATTGTTGCGAACCGGACTGAATGCGGGCGAGGCCGCGCCGATGGCCGTGGTCGGCGGCGAGGGCGTCTACTTTCACCTGTCCGACGGCCGCCGCCTCATCGACGGCAGCAACACCGGCGGCGGCCTCGGGCATCGTCATCCCGCGATGGTGGAGGCGATCCGCCGTGCGGCCGATACGCCGGTCGTGAATGAGGGGTGGACCTGGGTCGGTCGCGAGCAGGCCGCGGACGACCTGATGGCCACCGCGTTCGGGGGCGAAGAGGATTGGGTCGGTGCGGTCCGCTTCTGCATCAGCGGCAGCGAGGCCAACGACATGGCACTTTCGCTCTGCCAGGCGCTGACGCAGCGCTCTGCATTGGCGACGCGCGAGCGCGCCTATCATGGCATCACCGGCCTGTCGCGCAGCATGACGGTGCAGCCGCAATGGCATGGCGGGCTCGCGGTGCACTCAGGCGGTTCGCAGCTGCCGGCACCGATGGCGCCAGTACGGATTTTGCCGGCACCGAATGGCGCGATCTACGGCGCACCGGCCAATAATACGCCGCCTAGCGAATATCTGGCGGATGCCACGCGCCTGCTCTCTGACACGGCGGCGACGATCATCGACTACACCCAAGGGGGCATCTACTACGACGGCGCCTATCAAGACGAGGTGGCGCGCCGCGCGCGGCAGGCGGGCTCCTACTGGATCGCGGACGAGGTCGTCACCGGCGCAGGTCGCGCGGGCCGCTGGTTCGCGTTTCAGGGCGCGGAGAGCCGCCCCGACATCGTGACGCTCGGAAAGTCGCTCGGCGGCGGTGCGGCGGCGGTGGCCGCGGTCGTGGTGTCCAAGGACATCGTCGAGCGGCTCAAGGGCACGAGCTGGCAGAACTATGGCACGCTGCGCGGCCATCCGATCAGCATGGCGGCCGTCAGCGCCTATCTGAAGGTCGTCAGCGACGACAAGATTCTGGACCACGTGCAAAGCCTCGAAAAGCTGTTCATCCGCCGCCTGCTCGCGATCGCGCAGAAACATCCGAGCGTGCAGCGCGTGGCGGGGCAGGGACTGCACTGGACGGTGGAGCTGCACGGCCCGGACTGGCGCACCTGGCATGCCGACACGACCGAGGTGCCGATCGCCTCGCGCGTCGCGGAGCGCGCGCTGGAGGCCGGCGCGGTGATCGGGACCAGCGGCGAGCAAACCTCGCTGTTCCTCGCGCCACCACTGGTGATCTCCGAGCACGAGGCTACGCTCCTTCTCGACGCGCTCGACCACGGTCTCGACGTCGCGGACGAGGAGCACGGGTGAGTATAGATCACGCACCATCCCGTCGTCCGCCGGCCTGGCCGGTGGATGAGCCCTGGCATCTCACGATGCCGGAAGGGACGCTGTACGACGCGCTGGCACGCGCGGCGAACGACCGGCCGTCGCATCCGGCGACGGTGTTTTACGGTGCAAGCCTGAGCTACGCCGAGCTGCGCGAGCGCGTCGATGCGTTGGCGGGTTTCCTGCAAGACGCTTGCGGCATCAAGCGCGGCGACCGCGTCATGATCGCGCTGCAGAACTCGCCGCAATATGTCATCGCCTATTATGCGGTGATGCGGGCGGACGCCGTGATCGTGCCGGTCAATCCCATGAACAAGACCGCCGAGATGGCGTATCTCGCCGCGGACAGCGGCGCGAAGGTCGCGATCATCGGCAGCGAACTGAGCGATGTGTTTGCTCCGCTGGTCGGGGATGCCATTGCGTATGCAATCGTCGCGCAGTATCGCGACGAGGTTCCGGTCGCCACGCCCTATACGCTGCCGTCCTGCGTGACCGAAGCGCCGTCGGAGATGCCGTCGTCGCCGGGCTGGCACTTTTGGTCGTCCGCGATCGCGCAAGGCTTGCGGCCGGGTGCGATGGCCGCCGGGCCGGACGACCTCATGATCCTGCCCTACACGTCGGGAACGACAGGCAAGCCCAAGGCCTGCATGCACAGTCATCGCAGCGCGCTGTTCACCGCGGCCTTGCAGGCGCGCTGGTACGGGCTCGACGGCGGCGACGTGATGACTGGATTCATGCCGCTGTTCCACGTCGCGGGCATGCAGGGTTCGATGAATGCCGCGATCGTCGCCCGCGCCACGCTGCTGTTGATGGCGCGCTGGGACAAGGATCTGCTGCCGGACCTGTTCGAAACCTATGGCGTGACGTTCTGGAACGCGGCACCGACCATGATCGTCGACGTGCTCGCAAGCGTCCGATTCCGCGACCGGTGTTTTGCGAAGCTGAAGGTGCTGACCGGTGGCGGCGCGGCGATGCCGACGGCGGTGGCCGAGCGGCTGAAGGGACGCTTCGGTCTCGATTTCGTCGAAGGCTACGGCATGACCGAGACCATGTCACCGACGCACCTCAATCCGATGGCGGCGCCGAAGCGGCAGTGTCTCGGCATCGCCGTGCAGGAGACCGACGCGCGGATCGTCGATCCCGAGAGCCTGATCGAGCTGGACGACAACGTCGTCGGTGAGATCGTCGTGCACGGGCCGCAGGTGCTGCAAGGCTACTGGAACCGCCCCCAGGCCAATGCTGAATCCTTCATCGAACTCTCAGGCAAACGGTTCCTGCGCACGGGCGATCTCGGTTATCGCGATGCTGACGGCTATTTCTTTGCGGTGGACCGCCTCAAGCGGATGATCAATGTCAGCGGCTTCAAGGTGTGGCCGGCCGAGGTGGAGGCGGCCATGTACCAGAACCGCGCCATCCGGGAGTGCTGTATCGTCTCGGCGCCGGACGATTATCGCGGCGAGACGGTCAAGGCCCTGGTGGTGCTGGACGAGGCGATGCGCGCGACGACGTCGGCGGACGATATCATCGGCTGGGCGCGCGGCGTCATGGCGAGCTACAAGGCGCCGCGCGCCGTTATCTTCGTCGATCATTTGCCGCGGACCGCGAGCAACAAGATCAACTGGCGACTGCTGCAAGACGCCGAATGGGGGCGGACCGCATGAGAAGGCGCCCGGCTGGAAATTCCGGACGCGGCTGCGCTATGCTGCCGGCGCCGGCAAATCGTTGAGGCTGCGATGTTCAGCTTCGTCCAAGAGGTCACCAGGAACCCGCTTATGCGTATCGTCAATGTTGCCGCCGCCCAGATGGGCCCGATTCAGAAAGCCGACAGCCGCGAGGCCGTGGTCAAGCGCATGATCGCGCTGATGGACGAGGCGAAAGCAAAAGGCGCCGATCTGATCGTCTATCCGGAGCTGGCGCTGACGACGTTTTTTCCGCGCTGGTACGTGGAGGACCGGGCCGAGTTCGACAACTGGTTCGAGCGCGAGATGCCGAGTGCGGCGACGAAACCGCTGTTCGAGCGCGCGGCGCAGCATCAGATGGCGATGAATTTCGGTTACGCGGAGCTGACGCCGGACGGCCATCACTTCAATACCGCCATCCTCACCGACAAGTCCGGCAGGATCGTCGGCAAATATCGCAAGATCCATCTGCCGGGCCATGTGGAGTACGACACCAAGCGTTCGCACCAGCACCTGGAGAAGCGCTATTTCGAGCCGGGTGACCTCGGCTTCAAGGTCTGGCGCGAGCTGGGCGGCATCATCGGCATGGCCATCTGCAACGACCGGCGCTGGCCCGAGACCTATCGCGTCATGGGCTTGCAGGGCGTCGAGATGGTGCTGATCGGCTACAACACGCCGTCCGTCAATGCGGAGAAGAGCGAGGAGGGCGTCGAGAAGCGCCTGTTTCACAATCGCCTTTCGGTGCAGGCCGGCGCCTATCAGAATGCAACCTGGGTCGTCGCAGTGGCCAAAGCCGGCAATGAGGATGGCCACCCGCTGTTTGGCGGCAGCCTGATCGTCGACCCCAACGGCGAGATCGTCGCCGAGGCCAAGACTGACGACGACGAGGTTCTGGTTCACGCCTGCGACCTCGATGCCACTACCTTCGGCAAGACCACGATCTTCGATTTCGCCCGGCACCGCCGCATCGAGCATTACGGCCTGATTACCAGCCAAACCGGCGCGGTGCCGCCGCCGGAAAAGTGACGCCGATGGCCGACAAGGGCACATCAGGCATTCCCTTAGCCGAGCTCGATCCGCGCGACCGCTACAAGCTGCTCTGCGGCGTGGTGGTGCCGCGGCCGATCGCGCTGGTGACGACGCTGGACGAGAACGGTGCGGTCAATGCCGCGCCGTTCAGCTTCTTCAACGTCTTCTCCGAGAGTCCCGCGCTGATCGTGCTGGGGCTTCAGCACAAGCCGGATCACAGCCCGAAGGACACGACCCGCAACATCCATCGCGACGGCGAGTTCGTGGTTCACATGGTGGACGAGGCGCTGTCGGTGGCGATGAACGACTGCGCGGTCGATTTTCCTTCCGGCGACAGCGAGGTCGCTGCGACCGGGCTCGCCACGCTTCCCTCGGTCGACGTGAAGGTGCCGCGTCTCGCTGCGGCACCCTTTGCGCTGGAATGCCGGCGCCATGTCGTGATGACGTTCTCGCCGGATCGCGAGCTACTGGTCGGCGAGGTGCTCAGGGTTCACGCCCGCGAGGGCCTCGTCGATGAGGCCAACATGTATGTCGATCTCGACGCCTACCGGCCGATCGGCCGCATGTTCGGCAATCTCTACACGACGCAGCGGGACACGTTCGCACTGGTCCGCGAGAGCCACGCGCAATGGCGCGCGCGGCAGGACGCCAAAGAGCTGAAGGACGCCTAGTGAGCCGAGAACTGCACCGTTCCGAGCGCCATGGTGACGGCCGCCTGTGTCGGGTCGATCACGGGAATACGAAGCGCATCTTCCAGCGGGCGGCGATGGCGGGCCATGCCGGCGCAGCCCATCACGATGGCGCGGGCGCCGTCCTCGTCGCGCAGCGCGCGGCCGATGTCGATCATCTTGGCCAGCGTGCCTTCGCCCGAGGCGGTTTCCGCAACGCTCATGTTGAGCGGCCGTTCGCCGGCGAGGCGGTCGGTCAATCCCATCTGCCTGAGATAGCGCATGTGCCGCGGGATCGAGCGCTGGGCGATGGCGATGACGCCAAAGGTTTCGGCGCGCGCCAGCGCCGTCAGCACGCCGCACTCGGCGATGCCGAACACCGGGCGGTTGGTGCCCTCGCGGCAGACCTGAAGCCCGGGATCGCTGTAGCAGGCGATGACGAAGGCGGCGGAGCTGTTGTCGCTTTCGACCAGCCGGCGCAGCGGCATCGCGACGCTGTCGACGTCGGCCTGGCTTTCAATGCCGAACGGACCCTCGGCCAGCGTCCGACAAACCACTTCCGGTCCGCCCTCGAAATCGAGCGGCTTCAAGGCGTCCTCCAGCCCCTGCGTGACGGTGGGGTTGGAGTTCGGATTGATGACGAGAATGCGCGGCCGGGGCATGATGGTCTTTCCAAGAAATTGCGATCACGTGCGTTGAGCCTATCACGGAGTGCCTCATGACTGAACCCACCTACGACCTGATCATTCGCGGCGGCCGCGTCGCGACCACGACTGACGTCTTCGAGGCCGACGTCGCCATCTCCGGCGAAACCATCGCAGCCGTCGGCCGCGGCCTTCCGGCCGCCAAGCGCGAGATCGACGCGCGCGGCAAGCTGGTGCTGCCCGGCGGCGTCGACAGCCACGCCCATATCGAGCAATTGTCCGCGGCCGGCATCATGAATGCCGATACGTTCGAGAGCGCGACCGTGTCCGCGGCGTTCGGCGGCACCACCACGGTGATCCCGTTCGCCGCCCAGCATGTCGGCATGAAGCTGCCGCAGGTGGTCGAGGACTATCACGCGCTGGCGAAGAAGGGCGCGGTGATCGACTACGCCTTCCACATGATCATTGCGGACGCGACCAGGGAGACGGTCGAGGAGCACATCCCGGCGCTGGTAAAGCAGGGGCATGCGTCGATCAAGATCTTCATGACCTACGACCGGCTCAAGGTCGACGACGAGCCGCTGCTCGACATCCTCCTTGCCGCGCGCCAGTCCGGCGCGATGCTGTGCGCGCACGCCGAAAACCACGGCATCATCGCCTGGATGGTGAAGCGCCTGCTCGCGCGCGGCTACACGCTGCCGAAATACCACGCCGTCAGCCACGCCCGTGTGTCGGAGGCCGAGGCGTTCACCCGGCTGATCGGAATGGCGGCGCTGATCGACCAGCCGATCATGATCTTCCATGTCTCCACCGCCGAAGGCGCCAAGGTCATCCGCGACTCGCGCGGGCAGGGGCTCAAGGTCTTTGCCGAGACTTGCCCGCAATATCTGTTCCTCACCGCTGCCGATCTCGACAAGCCCGGTGCGGACGGCGCCAAATGGATGTGCAGCCCGCCGCCGCGCACGCATGCCGACCAGGAGGCGCTGTGGCAGGCGCTGTCGCTCGGCGATCTCCAGACCATCTCGTCGGATCACGCGCCGTATCGCTTTGACGAGACCGGCAAGCTGCGCGCCGGCCCCAATCCAAACTTCAAGCAGGTCGCCAACGGCCTGCCGGGGCTGGAGCTGCGGCTGCCGCTCTTGTTCGACGCGATGGTGTCGAAGGGCCGGCTCGGCCTCGAAAAATTCGTGGAGCTGACTGCGACCGCGCCGGCAAAAATCTACAATCTGCATCCGCGCAAGGGCTCGATCGTGGTCGGCGCTGACGCCGATATCGCGATCTGGGATCCCAATCGCGAGACCGTGATCGCCGACGAGATGATGCATGATCTCGCCGGCTACACGCCGTTCGCAGGCCGCAAGGTGAAGGGCTGGCCGGTGTCGGTGCTGTCGCGCGGCCGCGTGATCGTCGAGGGCAACAAGTGCCTCGCGAGCGCCGGCAGCGGAAAATTCCTGGCGCGCAGCGGCGGCGAGGCGGCGAAGCCGACGGGCCGGCTGGTCGCGGACATGGATCCGGAACGGAATTTCGGGGCGAAGCTGCTGTGACGGTGGATTGCGTGCGATGAAGATCGTCATCTTCGGCGGCACCGGCTTTGTCGGCCTCAATGTTGCCGAGGTGTTGCTTGCGCGCGGCCATGAGGTGACGCTGTATGATCGTAAGCAACTTCCGGCTGGCGCGGAGCGGTTCTTTGCTGACCACCGGGAGCGGCTCTCGATTATTCAGGGCGAGATCACGGACATCGAGAGGATCGACGCGCTGGTAAAGCAAGGCTTTGATGCGATCATCCTTGGCGCTGCCATAACCGCCGGGGACCAGCTCGAGCGGACCACGACCTCGAGCATCCTCGAGATCAATGTGATGGCTCAGATGCCGATCCTGAGCGCTGCGATCCGCCGTGGCGTTCGGCGCGTGATCAATCTCTCCTCTGCGTCCGCCTATGGTGCCGCGGGGCAACGCTATCCGGTACTGGACGAGGAGACGCCGTGCGATCCCGTCTCATTTTACGCGATCAGCAAATTCACGTCAGAGAGATCCGTGGCGCGGCTTGCCGAGTTGTGGGGAGGCGATTTTCTGAGTGTGCGGTTAAGCGCCGTGTTCGGTCCGTGGGAGCAGATCGGGAAGGTGCGCGATACGCCGAGCCTCCAGTTCCAGATCCTTGCTGCGTTCGCCCGCGGCGAACCGGCCCTTCTCCCTGCGCCAGGCATCAAGGATTGGACCTACGCGCCCGACGCCGCCGAAGCGGTGGCGGTGCTGATCGAAGCCGAGCGGCCACGCCACCGGCTCTACAACATCTCAAGCGGCGCGGCCTGGTCCGCGCTGCAATGGGGTGAGGCGTTCGCAGCCCTTCATCCCGGGCTGGAGTGCCGGCTCGCGTCACCCGGAGAGAAGACCTTCATCAAGCTCCACGGCGGGGATCGTGCGCCGATGTCGGTCAAGCGAATGGCCGATGAGTTCGGCTGGCGCGCCCGGTTCGGCTGCGTGGAGTCGGCCGCAGCAATGAGCGCCTGGTGGATGCAGCACAAGGAAGGGATCTGACATGCGGCTGCAGGGGCGCACGGCCATCATCACCGGCGCGGGCTCGGGCATCGGCCGGGCCAGCGCGAAGCTGTTCGCGGCGGAGGGCGCGCGTCTCGCGCTGGTCGATCGCGATGCCGCGGGTCTTCAGGAAACGCTGGGCCTCGTGAGAGAGGCAACGGTGCATGTCGGGGACGTCGGCGATGCCGCATTGGCCGAGACTGTTGCCGGCGATGTCGTGGCGCGCCACGGCCGGCTCGATATCCTCATGACCGCTGCCGGCTTCTCCTGCGGCGGCACGGTGCTGACGACGAGCCCGGACGACTGGGACGCGGTGTTCCGCGCCAATGTCGGCGGCACCTGGCTGTGGGCGCGAGCCGCGGTGCCTCACATGCAGCGGCAGCAGAGCGGCTCGATCATCACGCTGGCATCGCAGCTCGCCATCGCCGGCGGCAAGGGCAACAGCGCCTATATCGCCGCCAAGGGCGCGATCGTGAGTCTCACGCGGACGATGGCGGTGGATTTCGCCACCGACGGCATTCGCGTCAACGCCATCGCGCCCGGCGCGATCGACACGCCGATGCTTCGCCGCAGCTTTGCCCGTCACGCCAATTCGGACGAGGTGCGCGAAGCTTCGCGCAACCGCCACGCCATGAAGCGGTTTGGCACGGCGGAAGAGATCGCGCAGACCGCGCTGCATCTCGCCAGCGACGCGTCGTCCTTCACGACCGGAACCGTAATGGTGGTTGACGGAGGCTGGCTCGCGGCATGACCGACGCGCTGGGAGAGCTCGAAGCTGACGTTCGCGCTGATCTCGCCATGATCGCGCATCCGGGCGCGGCATGGCTTGAGCCGAAGATCGGGCCTGATGGCAAACCGGCGCTGGACGTGCTCGTCGTCGGCGCCGGCCAATCCGGCATCGCCATCGGCTTCGGCCTCATGCGCTCCCGCGTCAGCAACATCCTGCTGCTCGACAAGGCCGAGGAGGGGAAGGAGGGTCCGTGGCTCACTTACGCCCGCATGCCGACGCTGCGCAGCCCCAAGGACTACACCGGTCCCGACCTCGACATTCCGAGCCTGACCTACCAGTCCTGGCACGAAGCCCGCTTCGGCAAGCAGAGCTGGCAAGAACTCGGCCTGATCGAACGCGGGCATTGGGCTGAGTATCTGCTGTGGCTGCGCCGCACGGTCGGCTTGCCGGTGCGCAACGCTTGCGAACTCCTGGAGATCGCGCCTGCGTCTGACGGCTTGCTCACCGCGCGAGTAAAACGGGCAGGAGAGGTCGAGACGCTCTACGCCCGCAAGATCGTGCTGGCGACGGGGCAGGAGGGGATGGGCGGCTGGATGATCCCGGAACCGCTCCGCCATCTGCCGTCAGGTTCGGTCGCGACCGTCGCCGACGACATCGACTTCGAAAAGCTGCGCGGCAAGCGCGTCGCCGTAATCGGCGCCGGTGCGTCCGCCTTCGACAATGCGGCGACCGCGCTGGAGGCTGGCGCCGCCGAGGTGCATCTGCTGTGCCGCCGTACGCAGATCCAGGTGATCCAGCCCTATCGGTGGCTGACCTTTCGCGGCTTCCTGCGTCATCTCAGCGATCTCGACGATGCCTGGCGCTGGCGCTTCATGCGCACCATCCTCGAAATGCGGGAAGGCTTTCCGCAAGCAACCTATGATCGCTGCGCGCGTCATGCCAATTTCACACTGCACGAGGGCGCGCCGGTCGAGGCGGCCCGGGAGACGGGCAAAGGCGTCGAATTGCAGACGCCGCGCGGCGCCATCCCGGCGGATTTCGTCATCTGCGGTACCGGCATCGACATGAGCTTTGCAGGGCGCGGCGAGCTCGCTGCATTCGCCGGCAACATCGCGACCTGGGCCGACCGCTATCAGCCGCCTTCGAGCGAGCGCAACGAACGGCTCGGCCGCTTTCCCTATCTCGCCGACGATTACGCCTTCACCGAGCGCGTGCCGGGCGAGACGCCCTGGATTTCCGACATCCATCTCTTCGCCATCGCCTCCACCATGAGCTTCGGTCCGTCGGGATCGTCGATCAACGCGATGACGACCGCCGTCCCGAAGCTGGTCCACGGCCTGACGCGCGGCCTGTTTCGCGCCGATATCGCGCGGCACTGGGCGTCGCTCAGCGCCTATGACGTGCCGCAGGCCGTGGTCACGCGGCCGGCGCGAAAGACGGGGGAATAGCGATGATCATCCATGCGCCGCCGCGACGAAGCGTCCCCACGCGCGACCCGTGAGACTGGCGCGCAACTTGCTTGTTTCTTAACCTGCCTTGCTGGCGTTCTTGTCGAAATTCAGGGAAAAACGAATGCGTTTTGTGTCTTTCAGGCCGGCGTCCTCGATGCTCGCCACCGTTGCGCTTCTGCTCATCGCGAACGCGCCTTCGCAGGCCCAAACCAGGGCGGAAACGCTGCGCTATGTGACGGGCGCATCCGTCAACACGCTCGATCCCAACATCCCCGGCTCGACGCGCGAGTCCTTCGCGCTGAGCATGAGCACTTACGACCGGCTGGTGGCGTTCGGCCGCAAGCAGCTCAACGGCAAATGGGTGTTCGATCTCGACACGATCACCGGCGAGCTCGCCGAATCCTACGACGTCAGTCCCGACGGGCTGAAGCTCACCTTCCGCCTGCGCAAGGACGCCAAGTTCCAGGACGGCTCGCCTGTTACGGCCGACGATGTGAAATGGTCGCTCGATCGCTGCGTCACCGCGCCGATCCTCGGCAAGGCGCAGCTCCTGACCGGCTCGTTGACGTCGGCCGATCAGTTCAAGGTGATCGATCCCCTCACCATCGAGGTGACGCTGCCAAAGCCCGACAAGCTCGCGCTGCCGAATTTGGCGACCGTCTATCCCATGATCATCAACTCGAAGGTCGCCAAGGAGCACGCGACCGCGGATGATCCCTGGGCCACCGCCTGGCTGAAGGAGCACACCGCCGGCAGTGGCGCCTATGTGGTCGAGACTTTCAAGCCGGGTGAGCAGGTGATCCTCAAGCGTGACGAGTCCTGGAACCGCGGCTCGGCCAACAAGCCCGCCTTCTTCAAGCGTGTGATTGTGCAGTCGGTGCCGGAACCGGCGACCCGCGCCAACCTGGTCGAGCGCGGCGATGCCGACATCGTCGTCGATCTCCAGGCGAGCGACGTGCAGTCGCTCGAGGCCAAGGGCAAGCTCAAGGTGATCTCGACGCCGCAGTACAATGCGATCACCTTCGTCTCGATGAACAACCAGATCCCGCCCTTCGACAACGTCAATGTCCGCCGCGCCATCGCCTTCGCGCTGCCGTATGACGACATGTTCAAGGCCGCGCTGTTCGGCCGCGGCGCGCCGCTGTTCGGCGCGAGCTGGCCGGACGGCAAGCCTGTGAACGGCATCTATCCGTTCCAGGCACCGGTGAAGACCGATCTCGACAAGGCCCGCGAATATCTCAAGGCCGCCGGCCTTCCCGAAGGATTTGCGACCACCTTCAGCTTCAACGTCGGCCAGGCCTCGACGGCCGAGCCGATGGCGTCGCTGGTGAAGGAATCGCTTGCGAAGATCGGGATCAAGGTCGACATTCAGAAGCTGCCGGATGCGCAGATGTCGACGCAGATCAACGAGAAGAAGCTGCCGTTCTTCACCGAAGGCATCGTCGCCTGGCTGCCGTCGACCGACTACTTCTACCGCAACTTCTATACCGGCAATCAGCGCTGGAACTACAGCTCCATCAACAATCCCGAGCTCGCCGCGATCGCGCAGGAAGCCCGCTTCGAGCCGGACAAGGCCAAGTACGAGGACGACGGCCGCAAGCTCAACGCGATCCATTTCAGCGAGATGCCGCAGATTCCGCTGTGGCAGCCGAACCAGGACGCGGTGATGGCGTCGTCGATCGAGGGCTATACCTACGAGTTCCACCGCCAGGTGGATTATCGCGACGTCAGCCGCAAGTGAGATCGGCAAACGAGAGGGGCTCTGAAAGGTGATGACCGGTCTTGGCGCAACGATGATCCGGGCGGGCAGGCGGCTTCTGTCGTCGCTGCCGGCGCTGTTCGGTGTGCTGGTCTTCACCTTTCTTCTGATGCGCGTTCTACCCGGCGACCCCGCGGTGTTCTTTGCCTCGGGGCCCAACGCCGGCAAGGAGGAGATCGAGCAGATCCGCAAGCAGATGGGGCTCAACAGGTCGGTGCCGGAGCAGCTCGTGTTCTACCTCTCAGACATCGGCCACGGCAATCTCGGCCGCTCCATGATGACCGGGCAGCCGGTGCTGAAGGATCTGCGCGAGCGGCTGCCGGCCTCGCTCGAGCTCACCTTCACGGCACTGCTGATCGCGCTGATCGCGGCGGTGCCGCTCGGCGTGGCCGCGGCGCTGCGGCCGGGATCGATCGTCGATCACGGCGTGCGGCTGTTCTGCGCGCTCGGCGTCTGCGTGCCGACCTTCGTGTCGGGCCTGCTGCTGATCTACGTCTTCTACTACCTGCTCGGGCTCGCGCCCGATCCCACGGGCCGGATTGACGTCTTCACCTCGCTGCCGCCGCAGCGCACCGGCTTCCTCTCGATCGATTTCCTGCTCGCAGGAGATTTTGAAGGCTGGTGGGCAGCTTGCAAGCAGCTGGTCCTGCCGGCGGTGAGCATGGCCCTGTTCGTGATCGCGCCGCTGGCGCGGATCACGCGCGCCTCGATGCTGGTTTCGCTCGGCAGCGATTTCGTGCGCACCGCGCGCTCTGTCGGGCTGTCGTGGCGCAAGGTGGTCGTCACCTATGCGCTGCGCAATGCGATTCTCCCCGTCATCACCATCGCCGGCATCGTATTCTCGACCATGCTGGGCGCCAATGTCCTGGTGGAGAAGGTGTTCTCCTGGCCGGGCGTTGCTTCCTACGCGCTCGATGCGCTCTTGTCCTCCGACTATGCGCCGGTGCAGGGCTTTGTGCTGCTGATGGCCAGCCTCTTTGTGCTGGTCAATCTCGTGGTCGATGTCTGCTACGGCATCGCCGATCCCAGGGTGTCGATCGAATGACCAGCGCAACCCTCCGCCATTCGGTCTGGATCCTGCGCGGCAATCCGCTTACGGCCGTCGCCGCGGCCGGCGTCTTTCTGTTCGTCCTGCTCGCGATCTTCGGCCCCTGGATCGTGCCTTACGATCCCGTGGTCTCCAATGTTTCGGAAGCGCTGCAGCCGCCGAGCGCAGCCCATCTCGCCGGCACCGACCAGCTCGGGCGCGACGTGTTCAGCCGCCTCGTGATCGCGGCGCGGCTCGACCTTGCCATCGCGGTCTCCGCGGTCGGCATCTCCTTCGTGATCGGTGCCGTTGTCGGCTCGTTCTGCGGTTATGCCGGCGGCAGGCTCGACCGGGGCGTCGGCCGCTTCGTCGACGTGATGATGGCCTTTCCGCTGTTCGTGCTCGCCATGGCCATGGTCGCAGCCCTCGGCAACCGCATCGAGAACATCGTGATTGCGACAGCGATCATCAATCTTCCGTTCTACATCCGCTTCGCCCGCGCCGAGGTGAACGTCCGCCGCAATGTCGGCTGGGTCGAGGCCGCGCGCGCCTGCGGCGAGAGCCATTTCTCCGTGGTGCTGCGTTTCCTGCTGCCGAACATCCTGCCGGCGATGGCGGTGCAGATCTCGCTCAATCTCGGCTGGGCCATTCTCAATGCCGCGGGCCTTTCCTTCATCGGTCTCGGTGTCAAGCCGCCGACGCCGGAATGGGGCATCATGGTCGCGGAAGGCGCGCGCTTCATCTCGACCGGACGGTGGTGGCTGGTGGCCTTCCCCGGCCTTGCGCTGATGCTGGCCGTGCTCTGCTTCAATCTCCTCGGTGACGGGATGCGGGACATTCTCGATCCCCGCATGCGCACATGAGCAAGGAACTGCTCAGGATCGACGACCTCCACGTCTCGTTCTCGACGCGGCGCGGCATGGTCGAGGCCGTGCGCGGGGTCACGCTCACCGTCGAAGCGGGCGAGATGCTCGGCCTCGTCGGCGAGAGCGGCTCGGGCAAGTCGGTTACGGGGTTCGCAACGACAAGGCTGCTCGATGCAGCCGGCCGCGTCACCGGCGGCAAGATCCTGTTTCGCGGGCAGGACGTGACAAAACTCCGGGGCGACGATCTCCGTCAGCTCCAGGGCGCCGCGATGTCCATGATCTTCCAGAACCCGCGCGCGGCGCTCAACCCGATCCGGGCGATCGGCTTGCAGATCGCAGACGCGATCCTCACCCACAAGCGCATCTCGAAGGACGCCGCGCGCGCCGAGGCGCTGGAGCTGCTGCGTGCGGTCCAGATCCGCGACCCCGAGGCGCGGATGAATGCCTATCCGCACGAGCTCTCCGGCGGCATGTGCCAGCGCGTGATGATCGCGATCGCGATCTCCTGCAATCCCGCACTGCTGATTGCCGACGAGCCGACCACCGGCCTCGACGTCACCACGCAGAAGGTGGTGATGGATCTTCTGGCGGACATCGCCGCCGCGCGCGGCATGGCGACGATCCTGATCACGCACGATCTCGGGCTCGCGGCGCGCTACTGCCGTCGCATCGCGGTGATGGAGCGCGGTCGCATCGTCGAGGAGGCCAGTCCCAGGATTCTCTTCACCACGCCGCAGCACGCCTACACCAGGCGCCTCGTTGCGGCATCGCCGACCGCGACGTCCCGGATCGAGGATCTCGTGACGGAGGAGGAGCGGGAAGGCTACGCGGCGGTTGTCAACATGCCGAGGCAGGAGCCCGCGCACGGTACGCCGCCGCTGCTGGAAGTGCGCAAGCTTGCCAAGCGTTTCGATCAGGGCTCCGCGGCGGTCGCGGATTTCTCGATGACGATGGCCGGCGGCGAGAGCGTCGGTCTCGTCGGTGAGTCCGGCTCGGGCAAGAGCACGACGTCGCGGATGATCTGCCGCCTGATCGATCCGAGCGAAGGCGACATCGTGTTCGACGGGCAGTCGATCGGTCATGTGGCGTCGCGTGATTTTCACCGCTCGTCCTTGCGCAAGGACATTCAGATGGTCTTCCAGGACCCGAACGAGAGCCTCAACCCGCGCTTCACCGCCTTCGACTGCATCGCCCATCCCCTGATGCGGCTCGACGGCATGCGGACGGGCGACGCGCTGCGCGCGCGGGTCGAGGAATGCGCGGAGCGCGTGGGGCTGCCGCTCGATCTCTTGCCGCGCTTCCCGCACCAGCTCTCCGGCGGCCAGAAGGCCCGCGTCGGCATCGCCCGCGCCATCGCCTGCCGGCCCCGGCTTCTGGTGCTGGACGAGCCGACCGCCGCGCTCGACGTCTCCGTGCAGGCGGTGGTGCTGCAACTGCTCGATCGCTTGCGCCGCGAGAACGACATCGCGCTGCTGTTCGTCAGCCACGATCTCAACGTGGTGCGCATGCTCTGCGATCGCACCATCGTGCTGCGCAATGGCGGCATCGTGGAACAGGGCGAGAGCCGGGCGCTGTTCGACAATCCGAAGACCGACTACACGCGCAAGCTGGTCGAGGCGATCCCGCATATCGAGACCGGGCCGACGCTGGCGGCGGCGCTTTGAGGTCTCGATCGACCCAAAGTCACGATGAGATCCCGCTGGCGAAGGCCTGGTTACTGGCATACCATTTGCACGCCAATGGGCTTCGGTTTCACTGCTCTTGGCCAATGATTGGCCGGCATCACGGCATTACTGGGAGGACTTCATGGACCGCAGGACCGTATTGAAGGGACTGGCTGGCGCAAGCGGCCTGGCATTGACGGGCGGCCTTTCGGCCCCGGCGATCGCCCAGGGTGCCGCGGCGCGTACCCTGCGCTTCGTGCCGCAGGCCAATCTCGCCAATTTCGATCCGATCTGGGGCACGCAATATGTCGTGCGCAACGCTGCGGCGCTGGTCTGGGACACGCTTTACGGCATCGATTCCTCGCTCCAGCCGCAACGCCAGATGGTGGAGTCCGAGGAAGTCACCGACGACGGTACGACCTGGACGTTCAAATTGCGGCCGGGGCTCAAGTTCCATGACGGCGAGCCGGTGCTGAGCAAGGACGTCGTCGCGAGCCTTACGCGCTGGTCGGCGCGAGATCCGATGGGGCTCATGATCAAGGCGCTTCAGCAGGAGCTGACGGCCGTCGACGATCGCACCTTCAAATGGGTGCTCAAGCAGCCCTTCCCGAAGCTGCTCTACGCGCTGGCCAAGAACAACTCGCCGTGCGCCTTCATCATGCCGGAGCGCATCGCGCAGACCGATCCGTTCAAGCAGATCACCGACTATGTCGGCTCCGGGCCGATGAAGTTCGCCAAGGGCGAATGGGTGCCCGGCGCGAAAGCGGTGTTCGAGAAGTTCGCCGACTACGCGCCGCGGCAGGAGAAAGCGTCGTGGCTGGCCGGCGGCAAGCAGATCATGGTTGACCGCATCGAATGGATCGTGATGCCGGATCCGGCGACCGCGGCCGCCGCCTTGCAGAACGGCGAGGTCGACTGGTGGGAAAGCCCGATCGCCGACCTCGTTCCGGTCCTGAAGAAGAACAAGAACATCAGCGTCGACATTGGCGATCCCCTCGGCAATGTCGGCTCGTTCCGCATGAACTTCCTGTATCCGCCCTTCAACGACGTGCGGGCGCGGCGCGCGGTGCTGATGGCAATGAGTCAGGAAGACTACATGCGCGCGATCGTCGGCGACGACACCGCGTTGTGGAAGCCGCTGCCCGGCTATTTCACGCCGGATACGCCGCTCTATTCCGAGGCGGGCGGCGAGATCCTGAAGGGCAAGCGCGATCTCGACGCAGCCAAGAAGCTGCTCGCCGAGAGCGGTTATTCCGGCCAGCCCGTGACGTGCCTCGTGGCGCAGGACCAGCCGATCACCAAGGCGCAGGGCGACGTGACCGCGGACCTCCTGAAGAAGCTCGGCATGAATGTCGATTTCGTCGCGACCGACTGGGGCACGGTCGGCTCGCGCCGTGCACAGAAGACGCCGCCGGGACAGGGCGGCTGGAACATGTTCCACACCTGGCATGCGGGCGCGGACTGCATCAACCCTGCGCCGTACACCGCCATTCGCGCCAACGGCGACAAGGCCTGGTTCGGCTGGCCCACCAGCCCCGGCACCGAAAAGGAGGTCGCGTCCTGGTTCGAGGCCAAGAACCTCGATGAGGAGAAAGCCGCCATCGGCCGCCTCAACAAGGCGGCGCTCGATGACGTCGTCTACGCGCCGACCGGCTTCTTCCTGAGCTACACCGCGTGGCGCAAGAACGTCTCCGGCATTACCAAGGGGCCGCTGCCGTTCTTCTGGGGCGTGTCGAAATCCGCATGATCGCGCGCTGAGGCCAGATGCTCTCCTACATCCTCCGTCGCATCGTCGCGACCTTGCCGGTGATGGCAATCGTCGCGCTGTTCGTGTTCAGCCTGCTTTACATCGCGCCGGGTGATCCGGCCGTGGTGATCGCGGGCGATCAGGCGAGCCCGGAGGATGTGGAGCGAATCCGCCAGAGCCTCGGTCTCGACCGGCCGTTCCTGATCCAGTTCGGAAGCTGGGTCTGGCGCATCCTGCACGGCGATCTCGGCACCTCGATCTTCACCAATCTGCCGGTCTCGACGATGATCGGGCAGCGTCTCGGACCGACGCTGTCGCTGATGATCGTCACGCTGCTGCTCACCATCGTGGTCGCGGTGCCGCTCGGCGTGGTGGCGGCGTGGAAAGCCGGCAGCCTGATCGACCGCGTCATCATGGGCTTTGCCGTGTTCGGCTTCTCGCTGCCCGTCTTCGTGGTCGGCTACATGCTTTCCTACATCTTCGCGCTCGAACTGGAATGGCTGCCGGTGCAGGGCTACACGCCGCTTGCCCAGGGCTTTTGGCCCTGGCTGGAGAACTTGATCTTGCCGGCGGTCGCGCTGGGCTGTGTCTACATCGCGCTGATCGCGCGCATCACCCGCGCCACCATGCTCGAAGTGCTGCAGCAGGACTATATCCGCACCGCGCGGGCCAAGGGCCTCGGGCAGGGCGGCATCCTGTTTGTTCACGCGCTGAAGAACGCGGCGGTGCCGATCGTCACCGTGATCGGGATCGGCATCGCGCTCCTGATCGGCGGTGCCGTCGTCACGGAAAGCGTGTTTGCGATTCCCGGCCTCGGCCGGCTCACGATCGATGCGATCCTGCGCCGCGACTATCCCGTCATCCAGGGGATCGTGCTGCTGTTCAGCTTCGTCTACGTCCTCGTCAATTTGATGATCGACGTCATCTATACGCTCGTTGACCCGAGGATTCGCTATTGACCGACACCACCGTCAACCCGCAATCGCTCCCGGCCGGTCTAGTCCTCGCGCCGCAACTGCCGGAGATCCTTCGGCCGGTCAAGATCCGGCGCGGCTTCATCGGCTTCCTGCGCGGTCATCCGACGGTCGCCATCGGCGGTGCGCTGCTGCTGACGCTGGTCCTGATCGCGATCTTCGCGCCTTATCTCGGAACGGTCGATCCGACCGCGCTCGCGCCAGCCAAGCGCACGCGCGCGCCGTCGGCGGACTACTGGTTCGGCACCGACGTGCTCGGCCGCGACATCTATTCGCGCGTGCTCTTCGGCGCGCGGGTCTCGCTCACGGTCGGCCTGTCGGTTGCGATGTTCGCGTCTGCGGTGGGCCTTGCCATCGGCATCGTCTCCGGCTTCATCCGCTGGGCCGACGGCATCCTAATGCGCTTCATGGACGGCTTGATGTCGATCCCGCCGATCCTGCTGGCGATCGCGCTGATGGCCTTGACGCGCGGCAGCGTCGGCAACGTCATCCTGGCCATCACCATCGCCGAGATCCCGCGCGTCTCGCGCCTCGTCCGCAGCGTGGTGCTGTCGCTGCGTGAGCAGCCCTATGTGGACGCGGCGGTGGCCTGCGGCACGCGCACGCCGATGATCATCCTGCGCCACATTCTGCCCAACACGCTCGCGCCCATGCTGGTCCAGGCGACCTATATCTGCGCCAGCGCCATGATCACGGAGGCGATCCTGTCCTTCATCGGTGCGGGAACGCCGCCCACCATTCCGTCCTGGGGCAACATCATGGCCGAGGGCCGCGCGCTGTGGCAGGTCAAGCCCTACATCGTGTTCTTTCCGGCGGCCTTCCTGTCCGTCACCGTGCTTGCCGTGAATCTGCTCGGCGACGGCCTTCGCGATGCGCTCGATCCGCGCATGGCCAAGAGCCTCTGATGTTGCGAGGCTGATCACGATGGCGCTGCTCGAAGTCGAGAACCTTCAGGCCCACTTCCGTACGCCCAGCGGCATCAACCGCGCGGTCGACGGCGTGTCCTTCCATGTCAACGAGGGCGAGACGCTCGCCATCGTCGGCGAATCCGGCTGCGGCAAGTCGGTGACCTCGATGTCGCTGATGCGGCTGATCCCGGAGCCGCCGGGCAAGATCGCGGGCAGCATCCGCTTTGCGGGCAGGGACCTCCTCAAGCTGTCCGACCGCGAGATGCGCGCCATCCGCGGCAACGACATCTCGATGATCTTCCAGGAACCGATGACGAGCCTCAATCCGGTCCTGACCGTCGGCCGCCAGATCCGCGAGACGCTGATGATCCATCAGGGCCTGGACAAGCAGGCCGCCGAGGCGCACGCGATCGAGATGCTGACGCTGGTCGGCATTCCCGAGCCGAAGCGGCGCGTGCGCGAATATCCACACCAACTCTCCGGCGGCATGCGCCAGCGCGTGATGATCGCCGTTGCGCTGGCGTGCAATCCGAAGCTTCTGATCGCGGATGAGCCGACCACGGCGCTCGACGTGACCATCCAGGCGCAAATCCTCAAGCTGATGCTCGACCTCAAGAGCCGGGTCGGTGCTGCGATCATCCTGATCACGCACGATCTTGGCGTCGTTGCCGAGATCGCCGAGCGCGTCATGGTCATGTATGCTGGCCGCAAGGTCGAGGAGGCGCCGGTCGCCGAGCTGTTTCGCTCGCCCCGGCATCCCTATACGCAAGGTTTGCTCGGCGCCGTGCCGCGGCTTGGTTCGTCGCTGACGGGCACCGCGAGACGGCTGGCCGAGATTCCCGGGCAGGTCCCCGATCTCCGCAAGCCGATCACCGGCTGCGTCTTCGCCGGACGCTGTGCGCTCGCGACCGATCTCTGCCGCCAATATGCGCCGGGGCTCGAGGAGAAGGGCCCACGCCACGTCGCGGCCTGTCATTACGCAGCGAAGGGAGCGGTCGCGGCATGAGTCCTCCTCTGCTCCAGGTCAACGACCTCAAGAAGCATTTTCCGGTCAACAAGGGCCTGTTCGGCCGCAAGTCCGAATGGGTGTATGCGGTCGACGGCGTGTCTTTCGAGATCGCGCGCGGCGAGACGCTGTCGCTGGTCGGGGAGTCCGGCTGCGGCAAATCGACGGTCGGCCGCGCCATCCTGCGGCTGTTCGACATCACTTCCGGGCAGGTGATCCTCGACGGCCAGCGCATCGACGATGCCGCGCCGGCCACGATGCGCCAGATGCGCCGGCGCGTGCAGGTCGTGTTCCAGGATCCGTTCTCCAGCCTCAATCCGCGCATGCGCGTGCGCGACATTCTCGCGGAGCCGATCCGCAATTTCGGCCTCGCCAAATCCGCGGAAGATCTCGAGGTGCGCGTCACGGCGCTGATGGACACCGTGCGCCTGCCGCGCGAGGCGCTGAACCGCCGGCCGCACGAGTTCTCCGGCGGTCAGCGCCAGCGCATCGGGATCGCGCGGGCGCTGGCGGCCGAGCCCGAGCTGATCGTCTGCGACGAGGCGGTCTCCGCGCTCGATGTCTCGGTCAAGGCGCAGATCGTCAACCTGCTCCAGGATCTCCAGCAGAAATTCGGCCTCGCGCTGCTATTCATCAGCCATGACCTCGCCATCGTCGAGCACATGACCCATCGCGTCGCGGTGATGTATCTCGGCAAGATCGTCGAGGTCGCGCCGCGCCGGGAGATCTTTGCCGCGCCGAGGCATCCCTACACCAAGGCGCTGCTCTCAGCGGTGCCGCTGCCCGAGCCGGGCGCCCAGCGCAACCCGATCATCCTCGGCGGCGACGTGCCGAGCCCGATCAATCCGCCGAGCGGATGCCGCTTCCACACCCGTTGTCCATACGTGTTCGACCGTTGTCGCACGGAAGAGCCGGTGCTTCGGACGACTGGACCCGAGCAGTGGGTGGCGTGCCACCTCGACGAGGCACTAGAGGCACCATAAGTTTAGAGGCATGGCATGCGGGATTTCGCCAGCACGCAGTGAATGCCCTTGTTGCCGTCGACCATCTGCGTGACCCGCAGGTCCGCGGCGATCGAGCAGAGCGTATAGGCATCCTGTGCGCCGAGGCCGCTGTGCTCGCGGATCAGCGCGATCATGTCGCGCAGCGCGGCCTTGGCCGCGTCGTCGAGATCCTCGTCAAAGCCCATGGTGATCCAGTCGGACGCCGTCTCGGCGCGGGGCGAGGTGAGGCGGAGATCGCGGCGGACGTGGAATTCGAAGGTGCCGGTGAGCGCCGCCTCGATCGCGGTCAGGCAGACTTCGCCGTCGCCCTGGAGCGCGTGGCCGTCGCCGGCGGAGAACAGCGCGCCCGGCACGAAGACCGGAAAATAAAGCGTGCTGCCGGCACCTAACTCCTTGTTGTCCATGTTGCCGCCGAATGCCCGCGGCTCCTTTGAGGACAATCGGCCCCAGGCGAGCGGCGGCGCGACGCCGAAATTGCCGAAGAAGGGGGAGAGCGGCAGCTCCTGGCCCCAGGGGAGTTTTGCGACGTTGCGCGCGCGGTCCAGCGGAATGTGGATGCGGCGGAACTCGGGGAAATCCTCAGGGAGAGTGCCGAGCGTCGGGACCTGGAGATTCCAGCCCCAATTGCAGCGCAGCTCGATGCTCAGCACGCGCACTTCGAGGACGTCGCCAGGCTCGGCGCCCTCGATGTAGACAGGCCCGGTGAGAAGGTGCGGCCCCGGACCGCGGAAGGCGCTTGCGAGCACCTCCGCATGTCCGGGCACGACGTCAAAACCGAGCGATGGATCGGGCAGGTCGTCCGGCTCGCCCGAGAGCGTCTCGATGGTCACGCGGTCTCCGGATGCGATCCGGAGCACCGGCTTCAGCCGTCCGTCCCAGAGTCCCCACTGGACGTTTCCAGGAGTGGATCGCAGAACGTAGTCCATGCCTTCACCGGCCTGCGCT
This sequence comes from Bradyrhizobium diazoefficiens USDA 110, assembly GCF_000011365.1. Taxonomy (GTDB): domain Bacteria; phylum Pseudomonadota; class Alphaproteobacteria; order Rhizobiales; family Xanthobacteraceae; genus Bradyrhizobium; species Bradyrhizobium diazoefficiens. The sequence goes on from NC_004463.1 coordinate 3,706,707, forward strand.
GCTCGCAACGATCGAGGAGGGCGACGTGACGTGCTTGCCCAGCGCCAGATAGACCAGCCCCGAGACGCCGATCCCGAACAGCCAGCTCAGATCGGCTCCGCCCAGGAGGTTGATCGAGACCGGCCCCTGAAGCGCGCCGACCAGGCCGTCTTCCACCAGCCATCCGGCGACAAGGCCGGCGAAGAACGCGATCATGCCGGCCCAGTTGATGTCGCCATAGGCGCTGGTCTCCGGCGAGCGGTAGAGCTCGGCGACGTCGATCTTGCCCTTCCGCTTGAGGAAGAAATCCGCGAGCACCACGCCGGCCCACGGGCTCATCCACAACAAGAGGCTGATCATCCAGTTGTCGAACGCTTTGGCGAAGGACGGCGCGAAGATGAAATACAGCGTGACCAGATAGCCGGCGACACCGACGATGACGGTGAGCCAGAAGCGCGAGAACTTCAGCCCCGCGCTCAGCGCCGCCAGGGTCGCCGAGTAGACGTTGAGGATGTTGGTCGCGATCGGGCCATGCAGCACCATCAAGAGGACCAGGATGCTGACCGGCCCGCCGAACACCGCGCTGACCATTTTTGCGGGATCGGTGTCCAGCGTGGTCGAGGCGATGGTCGCGCCGAGGATGCCGAGCCAGACCGTCGGCACGAACATACCGACATAGCTGTACCAGAACACGGATTTCGACGGCACGCTTTTCGGCACGAAGCGCGAATAGTCGGAGGCCCAGGTGACCCAGGAAATGCCCCAGCCGACGCCGATCGCCGTCATCAGCAGGGTCAGCATCGCCAGATGCGCGCCCGGCGGCAGCGAGGTCGTGAGGCTCCAGTTGACGACGCCGGGGCGCGTCCAGGCCAGCACGCTCATCAGCACCATGATGGCGATGGTCGGCGGCACCGTGTATTTCTCGAAGGTGCGGATCGCGTAGAAACCGTACACGCCGATCAGGACCTGCGCCGCCATCACCAGCGTGATGATGACGATCTCGATCAGCCAGGTGTCGGGCACGCCGAACTGGCCAAGGATTCCGATCGAAACCTTCACCGGGAAGTAGGTGTTGACGCCGATCCAGCCGAGCGTCATCACGAACATCAGGATGCTGGGCAGGTAGGCGCCGCGGACGCCGAACGCGGACCGGCTCAGCACCATCTGGTTGACGCCGGTCTTGTGCCCCATCACGGTGAAGGTCGCGAAGATCGCGCAGCCGACGATGTTCCCGAGCACGATGACCGCGATCGTCTCCATCAATCCCAGTTTCAGGATGATGCCGAGCGCGCCGAGCGCCCAGTTGACCGGCGCGATGTTGGCGCCGGCCCAGATCCACATCTGCTGCGGTCCAGTCGAGTCCCGGTCCGCATCGGGAATTGGTTCGATGCTGTGAATATCAGCGCGAAGTTCGGAATCCGTCATGACATCCCCCAATACGAAGCACGCTTCGCATTGTTGCAGCATAAATCGTGCCATTGGTTGCACAACCGCCGGAGCAGGGCGTGCGCCGATGCCGGATGCAATAAGGTTTGCGCCGGATTGTCATTGGAAATTCAAGCGTGCCCTGAACTCACGCGCGGGTTCGCCACCGTGCCCGCGAGACGCTGATCTCCTCCGCGCGCTTGCGGGCGGGAGGCAAAAGACGTTGCACGGTCGTGCAGCGGTACGATGATAAATTAAGCAGCCCCACCCAAAAGCGCAGCAGCCGCTTCTAATCGAATAGGGAAGCGGCGCTGTCGCGACTTGGGTTGCCGGCCACGATGCGCTGCATCATTTCGATGAAGAGCGCCTGTTCCCGCTCGCTCAAATCGCCGAGCGTCGCACGATGCGCCCGCCGTGCCGCGCCCTCGATCTTGACCAGAAGCGCCGCGCCGGCCGGCGTCAATCGGCACAGGCGCGCGCGGCGATCGTCCTTGTTGATGGCGCGCTCGACCAGGTTCCGTGCAGCGAGCCGCTTCAGCGCACCGGTCGTCGTGGTCCGATCGAGGGCGATATCGGCCGCCAAAGTGGTCTGATCGGCGGTTTCGCGCACGGCCAGTGCCGAGAGCAGGCTGTATTGCAGCGGCGTGACCTCGAACGCGCCGCACGCTTCCTGAAACAGCGCGACGTGAATCTGGTGCAGCCGCCGGATCAGATAGCCGGGACGTTGCGACAATGGCCAGGGGCGGTGCTTGCCCCCGCTGCGACTTTTCCTGACTTGCCGCAATGCACGCTCTCCCAACCAAAACTCCGTCGCGCTTAGCTCGATTCGAACGCGGCTGCCACCGCCTGATCATGGCATGATGCTTGCTTTTGTCAAAATACGAAGCATACTTCGTATTTAAATGCGAAGCATGCTTCGTAATCCGGGGCGGGGCAACCGCCTGCGCGGGACCGAGGAGAGCGTCATGTCAGTTACTGCCAGCTTCGACCTTCTGCTGCGAGGCGGTCGCGTGATCTGTCCGGCCTCGGGCGTGGACGGCATCAAGGACGTCGCCATCCGGGGCGGCAAGATCGCAGCGGTCGCGGCGGATATCCTGCCGACCAGCGCCAAGGAGGTCGTCGACGTCGGCGGCAAGCTGGTGCTGCCCGGCCTGATCGATACCCATGCGCATGTCTATCAATATGTCTCCGGCCGCTTCGGCATGAACCCCGACATGGTCGGCGTGCACTCGGGCGTGACGACGTTGGTCGATCAGGGCGGTCCGTCCTGCATGACGCTGCCCGGCTTTCGTCATTTCATCGCCGAGCCCTCGGCCTCGCGCGTCTACGCCTTCTTGTCTGCCTATCTCGTCGGCGGACTGGAAGGACATTATTATCCGCAGCTCTATAGCCCCGACGGCGTCGACATCGATGCGACCGTCAAGGCGGCGACGGCCAATCTCGACATCGTGCGCGGCATCAAGGCCCATGCCGAGATCGGTGGCTTCGCGCGCTGGGGCATCCGCGTCATCGAGATGGCGGCGGAGATCGGCAAGCGCGCCGACCTGCCTGTCTATGTCCATTTCGGCCAGCTCTGGGGCCTGCCCGAAAGCGGCGCCAACGGCGAAGATGCCGACACCATCCTCACCCGCGTGATCCCGCTGCTCCGCGAGGGCGACGTTCTCGCCCATCCGTTCACGCGCCACCCCGGCGGCTTCGTCAACCGCGAGGGCGAGGTGCATCCGGTGATCCAGGCGGCGCTCGATCGCGGCCTGAAGGTCGATGTCGGCCACGGCAGCCATTTCTCGTACCGGCTTGCGAAGAAGGCGATCGCCGCCGGCATCATTCCGACCACGCTCGGCGCCGACATCCACGGCTACAACACCCATGTGCCCGCGCCGGCCGGAACGCCCGACGAGCACGAGGACGAGGAGAACCATCCCTTCGCGGGGCAGGCCAAGTTCAGCCTGGTCCAGGCGATGAGCTCGATGATGGCGCTCGGCCTGTCGCTCGAGCAGGTGGTGCCGATGGTCACCTCCAATCCGGCCAAAATGCTCGGCCGCAGCGCGGAGATCGGCGCGCTCAAGGTCGGCATGGACGCCGACGTCTCCGTGCTCTCGGAGAAGAAGGGGCGCTTCATCCTCAAGGACAACGAGCAGAACGAGGTGATCGCCGAGCGCCTGCTTCAGCCGGCCTTCTGCCTGCGTGCCGGCGCGCGCTTCGACGCGGTCGCACCGATCCTGCCGCAGGCCGTCGCGGCGTAAGGCCAGGCGGTGAAGGAGAACGCGGAGTTGCGCAACGAGCGAGAGTTTCCCTCTGGAAGGTCCGGGCAGGGCGTCGGCGCGCGCCTGCCGCGGAAGGAGGATGACCGCCTGATGCGCGGCCGCGGCCAGTTCGTCGCGGACATCAGGCTTGCGGGCCTTCAGGATGCCGCCTTCGTGCGCAGCCCGCTCGCGCATGCACGCATCCGCGGCATCCATGTGCCAGAACGTTATCGCGGCAGTGTGTTCACGGCGGCGGACCTCGTTGGTATCAAGCCAATCCGCGCGGTATCTGGATTGCCGGGCTTCAAGATCTCGGAGCAGCCGGTGCTGGCCTCCGGCAAGGTGCGCCAGGTCGGCGAGCTCGTCGCCATGTGTCTCGCGCCGACGCGGGCCGAGGCCGAGGACATCGCGGCCTCCGTGACGCTGGATCTGGAGGAGCTGCCCGCGGTCTATGACATGCTGAAGGCGCGCGAGCCGGGCTCGGCGCTGGTGCACGAGCATTGGGGCGACAACGTCTTCCTCGAGACCAATTACGAGGTCGACATCTCCTTAGCGCTCGACGCGCCGATCAAGGTGACGCGCGAGATCTCCACCGCGCGGCAATGCATGTCGCCGCTGGAGGGCCGCGGCGTGGTCGCGACCTTCGACCGCCGGCTCGACCAGCTCACGCTGCATTCGGCGGCTCAGATGCCGCACATCACGCGCAGCGGCCTTGCCGAATGCTTGGGCATGGAGGAGGGCCAGATCCGCGTCATCTCGCCCGATGTCGGCGGCGGTTTTGGCCACAAGGGCATTCTGCTGCCTGAAGAGGTCTGCCTGTCCTGGCTGACCATGCAACGCGGCCATCCCGTGCGCTGGACCGAGGACCGCCGCGAGCATCTCGTCGCCAGCTCGAATTGCCGCGAGCATCATTACAAGATCACGGTCTATGCTAACAGCGACGGGACCTTGCGCGGCATCGATTGCGAGGCGACGGTCGATTCCGGCGCCTACTCGTCCTATCCGTTCTCCGCCTGTCTCGAAGCCGCGCAGGTCGCGAGCATCCTGCCCGGTCCGTACAAGATGCCGGCCTATCGCTGCCGCACCTTTTCGGTTGCCACCAACAAATGTCCGATCCTGCCCTACCGGGGCGTCGCGCGCACCGGCGTCTGCTTTGCGCTGGAATTGATGCTCGACCTCGTCGCGGTGGAGGCCGGGCTCGAGCCCGGCGAGGTGCGACTGCGCAATCTGGTGCGCCCCGAACAGATGCCGTTCGACAACATCACCAGGAAGCATTTTGACAGCGGCGATTATCCGGAAGCGATGCGCCGCGCGCTCGCCGCGATCGATGTCGACGCCATTCGCGCGAAGCAAAAGCAGGGCGCAGCGGACGGCCGCCGCATCGGCGTCGGCGTCTCCATCTATTGCGAGCAGGCGGCGCACGGCACCTCGGTCTATTCCGGCTGGGGCATCCCGATGGTGCCGGGCCACGAGCAGGCATCGGCACGGCTGACGCCGGATGGCGGTCTCGAGCTGCGTGTCGGCGTGCATTCGCATGGGCAGGGCATGGAGACGACGCTCGCCCAGGTCGCGCATGAAATGCTGGGAATAGACGTCGCAAAGATCCGCATCATCCTCGGCGACACCGCGATGACGCCCTATTCGACCGGCACCTGGGGCTCGCGCTCGATGGTGATGGCGGGCGGTGCGGTGGCGACGGCCTGCCGCGAGCTCGGCGAACGTGCAAGGCGCATCGGTGCCAAACTGTTGCAGCACGAGCCGGCTTCGGTCGTTTTGCAGAACGGCGAGGTGCGTGGCGTCAACGGCAGCGTTAGTCTGAAGGCGATCGCCCACACCTGGTATCGCCGCCCGCAGGATCTGCCGGCCGATGTCGATCCCGGCGGGCTCGAGGTGACGCAGGGCTACAAGCCCGTGCGCGACAGCGGGACGTTCAGCTACGCCGCGCATGCGGCCGTCGTCGCGGTCGATCCTGATCTGGGCGAGGTGGAAATCCTCGACTACGTGATCGTCGAGGACGGCGGCGTGCTGGTCAATCCGCTGGTGGTCGACGGCCAGATCTATGGCGGTCTCGCGCAGGGCATCGGCACCGCGCTCTACGAGGAGATGCCGTTCGACGCCTCCGGCCAGCCGCTGGCGACGACGCTGGCCGACTATCTGCTTCCCGGCGCGACCGAGGTTCCGGCGGCGCGCCTCGATCACATGGAGACGCCGTCGCCCTATACGCAGTTCGGCGTGAAAGGCATCGGCGAGGGCGGTGCGATTGCCCCGCCCGCCGCGATCGCCAATGCCGTCAACGACGCGCTACGCCCGCTCGGTGTCGAGCTGATGCAGTCGCCGATCACGCCGCATCGCGTCGTCGCGGCTGTGCTGGCCGCTCGCGCGGGCGAAAGGAGCGCGGCATGAAACCGGCGCCCTTCGCTTATGAACGCCCGCGCGATCTCAATTCGGCGCTGTCGATGCTGGCAGCGGCAGGCGGATCGGCGAAGATCATCGCCGGCGGCCAGTCGCTTGGGCCCATGCTCAATCTGCGGCTGGTGCAGCCGGAGCTGATCGTCGACATCTCCGGGCTTGCCGAGCTCAAGCGCGCGGAGGTGTCCGGCGGCGAGCTCGTGCTGGGTGCCCTGGTCACCCATGCCGATATCGAGGACGGCCGCACCGCCGACGTGACGCGTGGCGCGATGCGCGGCGTCGCCGCCAACATCGCCTATCGCGCCGTGCGCAACCGCGGCACGATCGGCGGCTCGCTCAGCCATGCCGATCCCGCCGCGGACTGGTTTTCGGCGCTCGCGGCCTTGGGTGCGCAGGTGACATTGCGCAGTCTTGCCGGTGCGCGCACGATGGCGATCGAGGCGTTTGTCGTCGGTGCGCTGGAATCGGCGCTGCACGCCGGCGAAATCGTCGAGGCGATTCACGTGCCGGCCCGATCGGCCTCCGCGCATTGGGGCTATGCCAAGAGCTGCCGCAAGACCGGCGAGTTCGCCCATGCCATTGGTGCGGTCCTGGTCGACCCGGCCGCCGCCACCGCGCGCATCGTGATCGGTGCGATCGATACAGCGCCGATCGTCGTGACCGATGCCGCCGGGTTGTTCGGCGGCCGGATTGCGGCCGACTACAAGCAGCGTTTCGACATCCGCGTCGCCGATGCGCTTCTGATGAAGGCCGGCATCGACGATGCCGCGCAACGCCATATCCATGTCAGCGTGTTGAAGCGCGCCGTGCTGGGGGCCGCTGCATGAATACGATCGCGCTTCATGTCAATCGCCGTGCGGTGGAGCTATCGGCCGAGCCGCGCACCAGCCTTGCCGATTTCGTGCGCGACAAGCTCGACCTGACCGGCACGCATCTCGGCTGCGAGCACGGCGTTTGCGGCGCCTGCACCGTGCTGCTCGACGGCGTGCCGGCGCGCTCCTGCATCACCTATGCGGTGGCCTGCGAGGGCGCCGATATCACCACGATCGAAGGCCTCGACGAGGACGAGGTCACGACCGAGTTGCGCGCCGCCTTCACCCGCGAGCATGCCCTGCAATGCGGCTATTGCACGCCCGGCATGCTGGTCTCGGCGCGCGACCTGGTGTTGCGCCTGCCTGACGCCGACGAGCGGCGCATTCGCGTCGGCCTCAGCGGCAATCTCTGCCGCTGCACCGGCTATGTCGGCATCGTGCGGGCGGTGCAGTCCGTGATCGAGGCGAGGCGTGCGCGCAACATTGCGCCGCAGGCCGGTGGCGGCCGGACCAGTCTCGGCCCCGCCGGATCGGGGCGAGCCGCATCTGGCCAAATCGAGCCGCGGCCTGCGCGGCAAGCGTTGGTCGCGGCATCAGACAGTGTCGTGCCGGGTACCATTCCCGACTTCACCCCAGCGACCGTTCTCGATCAGCGCTTCTCGCTGCCGTATCCACCGGCGAAAGTGTTCGCGATGTTCGATGATATCGCGGGTATTGCAGCCTGCCTTCCCGGCGTATCGCTCGCGGCGCCGCCAAGGCCCGAGTGTGTCGAAGGCGTGATCCGCGTCAGGCTCGGGCCGATCGCAGCAAGCTTCGAGGGGGCCGCGCGCGTCGAACGCGATCCCGCGACGCTCTCCGGCCGCATCGTCGGCATCGGCACCGACCAGCGCAACCATTCGGCGACGCAAGGCGAAATCCGCTATCGCCTGATCCCGCTCGATGGCGGCGCGGCGACCTCCGTCGACCTGTCGATCGGCTACACGCTCACGGGCATGCTGGCGCAGGTCGGCCGGCCGGGCCTCGTGCGCGATCTCGCCAGACGCCTGGTCGCTGAGTTCGCGGGAAATCTCGACCGCCACATGTCGGGCGCGCCGTCGGGGCAGGCCGCCCCCGCGGAGCTCAGCTTCTGGTCGCTTGCATCAGACGTTTTGCGCGCTCGGCTCGCGCGCATGTTTGGCCGCGTCTTCACCGGAAAAGGTGGCGCGGAATGATCGGCGCGCTCGCGCCGCGGAGTGACGAAGGCTGGACTGCCTAGAGATCAACAGCGTTGGATTTGGAGAGACAACATGACACGAGCACTCGGACTGGTTCGGACAATCGCGCTGGCGACGGCCTTGTTCGGCGGCGCGGCAGGGGCGCAGACCATCAAGATCGGCGTCAACGAACCGCTCACCGGCGCGTTCGCGGCCTCCGGCACCTACGTCGTCAACGGCGCCAAGATCGCCGCCGACGAGATCAACGCCAAGGGCGGCATTTTGGGCAAGAAGATCGAGCTGGTGATCGAGGACAACAAGAGCAACCCGACGGAGGCTGCCGCCGTCGCGGAGAAGCTGATCACCAGCGACAAGGTGCCGGTGCTGATGGGCGCCTGGGGCTCGAGCCTGACGCTCGCGGTGATGCCGAAGCTGATGGAGTATGAAACCCCGATGGTGGTGGAGACCTCGTCCTCGGGCAAGATCACGACGACAGGCAATCCCTTCATCTTCCGCATCTCGCCGCCCTCGGCGGTCGAGGCCGCGGCGTTCAAGGGCATCGTCGACAAGCTCGCCCTGAAGAAGGTCGACTTCCTCGTCATCAACAATGACTGGGGCCGCGGCACCGCCGAGGACTTCAGCAAGATGATGAAGGACAAGGGCATCAGCATCGGCTTGGTCGAAACCATGGACCAGGGTGCGCAGGACATGAGCGCCCAGCTCTCCAAGATCAAGAGTTCGGATTCCGAGACGGTCATCGTCACGACCGCCGTCGACCAGTTGACGCTGATCTTCAAGCAGGCCGCTGCGCTCGGCCTGAAGAAGCGCATCATCACCACCGGGGGCTCGCAGAACCCCGACCAGATCATCGCCCAGGCCGGAGCCGCCGCCAACGGAACCATGCATCTGACGACCTTCCTGCCGTGGTTCCCGGACAAGACGCCGAACCCCGAGGCAACCAACTACTTCATCACGGAATGGAAGAAACGCGGCTTCGAGTTCGCCGGCTGCACCGAAAGCTTCCGCGGCTATGACGGCATCCGCACCGCGGCGGCCGCGATCGAGAAGGCGGGCAAGGCCGAGCCGGCTGCGATCAAGGCGGCGCTTTGGAACATCAACATCAAGGGACTCAACGGCGACATCGTGTTCCGCAAGTCCGGCCCCGAGGGCAAGGAGAGCGGTCAGAGCCAGCCGAACGTCTATCTCATCGAGATCAACGACGGCAAGGTCGGGATGAAGACGCTCTGACGTCGTTTATTCGGGGGCGAGGGCGGCGCACCGCCGCTCTCGCCGCATTGCGGGTGATACGGGAACGGCTTTGAGCGAGTTTCTCCAGCATCTGGTCAACATGCTCGTGCTCGGCGGCACCTATGCGCTGCTTGGCATCGGGCTGACCTTGATCTTCGGCATCATGAACGTCGTGAATTTCACGCACGGCGTGCTCTACACGTTCGGCGCCTACATCATGTTTATCGTGGTGCAGCAGCTCGGGCTGAACTTCTTCCTTGCGCTGCCCGTCGCCGTGCTGGCCGGATGGCTGTTGGGGGCGGCTATCGAGCTGACATTGCTGCGGCCCCTGCGCGGCTCCGACATCGACACCACGATGCTGGTCATGATCGGCGCCTGGATCGCGATGCAGTCGGGCACGCTGTGGATCTGGGGCGGGGTCGCCAAATCGGTGGCGACGCCGTTTCCCGAGGCGCCCCTGGTGCTCGGACCTGTCTCCGTGTCCTGGCTGCGGCTGTTCGTGCTTGCCGCCGCGGCACTGCTGATCCTGGTGACGTATCTCCTGATCAACAGGACGAGCCTCGGCCGCGCGATGCGGGCGACGTTCCAGGACCACGACACGGCCTCGCTGATGGGCGTCAATGTCGACATGATCTACACCTCGACCTTCTCGATCGGCTCCAGCCTTGCCGCCGCGGCGGGGGCTCTGCTCGGCCCGGTCTACGTGATCTTCCCGCAAATGGGGGATCTTGCCGCCGTCAAGGCCTTCGCCATCGTCATCCTCGGCGGTCTTGGCAACATCACGGGTGCGGTGATCGGCGGCTTCATCCTGGCGCTCGCCGAGGAGCTCGGCGCGGGCTACGTCTCATCAGGCTATCGCGACGCGATGGGCTTCGTGATCATCATCGCGGTTCTCATCTTCAAGCCGACCGGCCTGTTCGCGCGCGCGGAGCGCGTCGGATGAGAATAGCCCTCACCATTCTCGCCGTCGCGGCCCTTGCCTCGGTGCCGCTCTGGCTGCGCGATCCCTATCTCCTCAACGCGCTGATCACGACCGGAATCTTCGTCATCGGCGCGATGAGCCTCAATCTCCTGCTCGGCTTCACCGGGCAGCTCAGCCTCGGCCACATCGCCTTCTTCGGCATCGGCGCCTATGTCAGCGCGCTGACATCGCTCGGTTTCGACATCGGGCTGCCCGGAGACCTGCGCCTTGTTCACACGCCGTGGCCGCCCATTGTGGGCTTCGTGCTCGCGATCCTCATCGCCGGGCTGTGCGGTTATTTCGTCGGGCTGCTCTCGTTCCGCGTTCGCGGCGCCTATTTCGTCATTGTCACGATCTCCTTCGCCGAAGTCGTGCGGCTCGTCGCGCTGAACTGGGTCGAGTTGACGCAAGGCCCTCTGGCGCTGACCAACATTCCCTCCATCGCGCTGCCGTTGCCCGGCCTCAGTGAGCTGACGCTGCGCACCAAGATGCAGAACTACTATCTCGTGCTGGTCGTGGCTCTCATCGCCTATCTCCTGATCGCGCGTCTCGTTCATTCCCATTTCGGCCGCGCGATGCGCGGATTGATGGAGAATGAGACGCTCGCGGTCTCCGTCGGTATCGACGTGACCAAGACGCTGACGCTGGCGGCGGTGATTTCCGCCGCGATCGCTGGCGCCGCCGGCAGCCTCTATGCGCACTATATCCGGATCATCGATCCGGAAGTGTTTGCCTTCATCAACACCGTCACCATGGTGATCATGGTCATCAGTGGCGGCAAGGGCTCGCTGGCGGGGCCCGTCGTCGGCGGCCTGATCTTCGGGCTGCTGCCAGTCGCGCTGCGTCCGATCATGGCGCCGGAGGCGCAATGGATCGCCTATGGCGGCGTGCTGATCGCCATCCTGTTCGTGCTGCCGCGCGGCATCGTGCCCTCGCTCGCGCAGCGATTTCGCAGGAGACGGAGCGGCACGACGGCGCTGGCGCCGGTGGCCCTCGCCGAGACAGCGGTCAAGGAGCGGGCGTGATGACGGCACGCAGCGTTGCCATGACGATCGAGCAGGTCGCGGTCCGTTTCGGCGGGCTCGTCGCGATCTCCGACATGAGTTTCACCGTGGGCGAGGGCGAGATCGTCAGCCTGATCGGACCGAACGGCGCCGGCAAGACCACGGCCTTCAACGTCATGACCGGTTTCCTGACGCCGAGCGCAGGCCGTGTCACCTATCAGGGCACGACGCTTACCGGGTTGAAGCCGCATCAGATCGCGGACCTCGGTCTGATCCGGACCTTCCAGCGCACCAGCGTGTTTCCCAATGACACCGTGTACGACAATCTCCTGATCGGCCTGCATCGTCAGGGCCGGGTCCGGCTGCTCGACGCCATCCTCGGGCTGCCGGGCGCGCGCGCCTCGGAGCGCAGGCTGCGGCAGCGGGCAAGCGAGCTGATCGAATGGGTCGGTCTCGAACGCCGTGCCCACGATGCGGCCGGCTCGCTCTCCTACGGCGAGCAGCGCCTGGTCGGCGTTGCGCTGGCGCTCGCGGCGGAACCCTCGATGCTGCTGCTCGACGAACCCGTCTCGGGCATGAATGCCTCGGAAACCCACCGGTTCGTCGAGCTCATTCGCGACATCCGCGGTCGCGGCATCACGATCCTTCTGGTCGAGCACGACATGCCGATGGTGATGACCGTCTCGGACCGCATCGTGGTGCTCAACTACGGCCGCATCATCGCCGAGGGGACGCCGGACGTGATCCGCAACGATCCCGCCGTGATCGAGGCCTATCTCGGACATGGAGCGGCGCGTGCTTGAGATCCGCGACATGGTGTGCGGCTATGGCGGCGTCACCGCGCTGCGCGGCATTTCGCTCGACGTGAAGGCCGGGCAACTGGTGGCGCTGATCGGGGCCAACGGCGCCGGCAAGAGCACGACGCTGCGCGCGATTTCCGGACTTGTGCCGCCGCGCGCGGGCCAGATGCGGTTCGAGGGCATCGACATCACCGGGGCGAGGCCCCCGCGCGTGCTGGCGAGCGGGATCGCGCATTGTCCGGAAGGGCGGCGCGTGTTTCCGCACATGAGCGTCGAGGAAAATCTCGACATGGGGGCTTACCTCCGTCGCGGTTCAGGCGAGATCGCAGCCGATCGCGATCGCATCTATACGGAATTTCCGCGGCTCGCCGAGCGGCGCCGGCAGGCGGCGGGCACGCTGTCCGGTGGCGAGCAGCAGATGCTCGCGATCGGGCGTGCGCTGATGTCGCGGCCGCGGCTGATCATGTTCGACGAGCCTTCGCTCGGCCTTGCCCCCAACATCGTCGAGCGCACCTTTGCGATCATCCGCGGCATTCGCGATGCCGGCACCACGGTACTGCTGGTCGAGCAGAACGCGTTCGCCGCGCTCGAGATGTGCGACCACGCCTATCTGCTCGAGAACGGCCGCATCGTGTTGTCCGGCGCCGGCACGGAGCTGATCGAGAACGAGCATGTGCGGAAGGCCTATCTCGGTGGATGACGAGGCTGTCCATTCGGACGAGCCGGCGTGGATTCCGGTCTGTGACCTCAGCCGGCTGAAGGCAGAGACGATCGTCCGCGTTGCCGGGCGCGATATGCTTGTGATCTGGAACGAGGGCGATGTCGTCGCGTGCGACCGTGCCTGCCCCCACGAACAGGCCGATCTTGGTCTTGGACAGGTGACAGCGGGCCGGCTGCAGTGCCCGCGCCATGCCGCATCATTCGATTTGCGCGACGGGGCGATTACAGCGGGCTGGCCAAGTCCGCCATTGCGGCTCTATCCGGTCAAGGTCACGGGAGAGCAAATCTGGGTTGAAGAGCCTGAGCGGCGATCGGGGCGATGATGGCATCATGCCCCTGTTTTGCCCGACGAGTCAAAACGATCCGCGTCGTAGATTTTGCCTTTGGAAACAACGGCGTTCTACTGTGCATGGGGTTGTTTTCGCGTTTTTAGTCCAGCAACCGGCGTGCAGCCTCCACCAGAACGCCGTCCGGCCGACGCAGCGCCTCGAGGATGGTGAAATGGTCGGCGCCTGCGACCGGAATGAGCTTGCCGGGCGCCTGCGCGGCCGCACGCTTCTCATGAAGGTTGATTGAATCCAGCACCAGGGCGGGGAGTTCGTTGCTGCCATAGGCGATGTCGAGCCGCTTCTGTGTCACGGGCAGGCGAAGCGGCGAGAGCTTGGCGATTTCTTCGTCCGTCAGCTTCAGCGCGCTGTTGAGGCCGGTATCGCGGATCGGCGCCAGATCGTAGACGCCTGATATCGCAAGCCCCGCATGGACACGCGGATGGTCCAGCGCCATCGCCACGAGATGGGCGCCGGCGGACCAGCCCGACAGCACGACCGGCCCGCCGATGCCATAGGATGCGCCATGCGCGGCGAGCCAGTCGAGCGCGCGCGGGATTTCGGCGACGATGTCGGTGAGGGACACCTCGGGCGCCAGCGAATAGCCGGGAATCGCAACTGACCAGCCATGTGCGGCAACGCCTTCGACCAGCATGGCGAACAGCTCGCGCGAATTGCGCTGCCAATAGCCGCCATGCACGAACACCAGGCAGGGCGCATCGGGCTTTGCGGCGGGGTAGAGATCGAGCTTGTTATTCGCCCGCTCGCCGTAACGCAAATCGAGATGGGACTTCAGCGTACCGCGCAGCCGGCTGGAAGCTTCGTTACGCTCCGCGATCAGGGCAGGGCTGTTCTTGACCGCCGCATTGTTGTCATAGGCGGCGCTGCGTTCCGCCTGGGACAGTTCGGCCCATTTGCTGCGGGGATCGAACGGCCGATGTGTCGAGCTTGTGTTGTTGACCATGGAGTCTCCGAGCGGCCGGTCGTGGCAATGACCGGCGTCGCTCGCTCCTGTCTGCCACGAATCCCGCTCGAATTGCAGATCGCTCGTGCTCAGACGAGGGATGCGCCGTTCGCGGAACTTGTTTCAACTGGCGGTGGAGGGACGGGTCCGGGGCGGCAAAGCCGGCGACGGAAATTGACGCGCAAAGGCGCTGGTCTTCGGCTGAACACGCGATCCGTCGATCACCTCCAGCCGGCCGCAGCGGTTCAGGGTGTGCAGCTTTCGGCCGGGCCATGCGGGTCCCGGCTTCAGGGAGTGGCGGACGATCTGCTTGAATGTCGTGGGCGACAGTTCGATGACCTCCGCCAGGGCGAGCGCCGCGCCGTATCCGTCGGCACAATTCTGGACCGGGCGCCACAGTCTTTCGTTGATGGTGACGAAATTCCCGGCCGGTCGCGTACTCGCGCGATCGATCAGGACCGGGTTGCTGGCATGAGGCAGCCAGGGGCCGAGCAGGTGGTCGGCGTAGTAGATCGCAAGCGAATCCGAATAGCCGCCGGCTCCGTCGCGCCAGGCGCCAAACAGGTAGTTCAGGCCGTTGTGCCGCGTGATCGTCGCGTCGGCGAGCTCCAGGCCCGAAAGCAGCGTCGCATGCCGCTCCCATTGGTCCGGAAACCGAACGCATTTGTAGAGGGCGACGTCCCCGTTGATCGAGCTCTCCGGGATCATCCACAACTCGCCGTCGTCCTCGATCAGGAACGGATAGGACAGGTGCCAGGGCTCTTCCAGCACAGGCATGACGTCGCGGACTGGCCCGGTGTCACCGAACTCGATCGCCGAAATGATTCCCTTGCCGACCCGGTGATCGAGATCTTCAAAAAAGACGAACGTTCGTCCGCGCCAGGTGACGGGAAAGGGATCGGCGTAGAAGTGGTTTCCGGGATCTCCCAGAACGTTCCAGCGAGGCCCGGATAGATCTCCGGTCTGCCAGACGCCTGCGCCGTCATTGAAGCGCCATCCGATATGCCAATGCGGGGCGTAGCAGCAGAGGCGATAGATTTCCTTGGCGATTGAGACGACGAGGCCGCGCACGACGTAGCCGACAGGTCCACGTCGGTTCATGGCGCCGGCGGGACGCGACAGTTGTGGCAGAATGCGCGGCCGTCCCGACAGGATTGCCGCCACCATGGTCAGGGTTCGCGCCATGACCGTTTCGAGCGCGCCGCTCAGGCCGGCTGCAGTTTCTCCCGACGGGTGGCCGCGATCGAGGACGGCGCCGTCGATCTCGTTGACGATGTCGATCACCGGCATGTCGCCGGCAAGAATGGCGGCGAGCGCGGCGTTTTCTCCTGCAGTTCCGTTGAACAGCGGGCGCAGATACAGCGAAGCCGAGCAGTCCCGATCGCGCGCGCCGCCTGTGAAATCGACGATCACGTCGGCCGTGCCGGTGCGAGCCTGCGTCCGCTTGGGAATGATCTTCAGCCCGTCGGCACCGCCGGGTTTGCCCTTGTGCAACACCATGCGTTCGAGCGCGAACAGCGCGTCGAGACCCGCAGGCCGTGACTCCGCCGTCGCCGTCCAGGCGATCTGGACCGGAACGTCCCGCCCGTCGACCGACAGCGTCTCGCGGTGCATCCACCGCCGCGCATGCTCACGTTCACAGCGAAACTCGATGATCATGTCGAGCCAATCTATTCCAGCGGATCAGGTCAAATGACTTGGCCGAGAATTCGAACGTATTCCTCAACCATGGAGTCCACCGAATACCGCAACCTCAGGCCTTTGGCGTTTTGTCGCAGTTCGTCGCGCAGGGTTTGGTCGGTCAGGAGCTTCGAGACGGCGGCCGACAGCTTCGCATGATCGGAGGCATCCACGAACAGTGCTGTCGGTTTGCCTTCGAAGGACAGCACCTCGCGCAGGACGGGAAGATCGGTGACGACGGAGGGAACGCCGGCGTTTGCGGCTTCGACCGCGGCAAGGCCGAAAGTCTCGGCTTGTGTCGGAAATACGAACACGTCCAGGCAGGCGAGAAAGTCGGCCATCTGGCGCGGGGTGATTTCCCCGAGCAGATGCAGTCTGTCCGAGACTTTCAAATCATCCGCCAGCTGCCTTAGCCGAACCTCGTCGGCACCCTGGCCGGCCAGTGCGAGATGCCAGGACGGTTGATCCGGCAGCAGGCGTATCGCTGCATCGAGCCGCTTGTGCGGGTGCAGCCTGGCTGCGCAGCCAAGCAATATGCGGTCCGGCGGAAGATTGAACTTCTGTCGCGCAGCTTCCTTCGGCAGGGTGAGGGCCTTGTCGTCGAAGCCGTGCGGGACATGCACCATGCGCGACCGGTAGGCCGCAGGGTAGCGCGAATATTCGCGCTGCATGTCCAGCGAGTTCAGCGTGATGCGGTCGAAGAAGCCGAGGCTGCCCATGACGATGTCGGCCGTGCGGATCGGCCAGCTCATCGACAGTGCGGACGACACCTGATTGGCGATGACGGGCGCGCGGCAGACGAGGCGAGACACGCCCGCGCCGATGACGTTGCCGAAATGCTGAAAGGTCAGAACGGCGTCGGGCCTGGTGGTCCTGATATGACGGCCGAGCGTCCACAGCATTTGCAGCAGGGCCAGTGGATGTCCCGGCCGGCGCGATGCGCAGTAGAGCGTATCGGGCGGCTCGTCGAATGAATCCGATTTGCGGAAGAAGAACAGATTGGTGACCCGATAGCCGCGCGCGGTCAGGCCGGCGCCGAGTAGCCTGGAAATCTCCTGGGCGCCCGCATTCTCGGCTTGCGTCTGGACGAGAAGCACGTGCGGCTTCGGTCGGCCGCTGCCCCGACTTGCGAGTGCTGCCGCGGTCGACGGCAGCTTCGGTGCCTCGCCCAGTTCTGCGCCTGGCTGGTAATGCAGCACGGATCCCGACCCGCTAATGAAACGTTCACCTTCTTAACGCCGTACCTATCATGCGAGCGTCGCGCGGACACCGGCTAGCAACAAACGGAGTTAATGCCCTGTCCGCCGGAACGGCATCGTTCACAGGAGAATGGCAGCGGTTTGCGGACGGAGCGAAGCGAGCGCGTTAACCAATTGGTCATCTTCGCGCGGAGGCGGGTAACCGCGGATTAACCATAGATATTTACGGTGGCGCAGGCCACTGAACAGTGCTTGCCAGTTGAATCCGAGTAAAGTCCATGACGTTCGGTCGCCGCGCAGACCCGACAAGTTCCGGATCGACCGGTGTCTCCGCGTCGTGGCAGACTCAAGATGCGTCGAACGGTGAGGCTGGCGGAGCCGCAGCCCGCCTTGGCGGTGTGCTCACCGCCGCAGGCGCGCTCTCCTTCATTCGGGACAATGCTCGCCGTATCCTGGCGCTCGCTCTTGCGATCTTCGCCCTCGGCGTCATCCTTCTGCTGGTGATCCCGGTTCGATTTGCGGCGACCGCGCTGGTCGTCGTCGATCCCCGCGAACAACGCGTGACCGCGGATCAGGACGTTCTGCCGGGCATAGGGCAGGATAGCGCCGCGCTGCAAAGCCTGGTCGAAGTGG
Source organism: Bradyrhizobium diazoefficiens USDA 110 (assembly GCF_000011365.1). Lineage (GTDB taxonomy): Bacteria > Pseudomonadota > Alphaproteobacteria > Rhizobiales > Xanthobacteraceae > Bradyrhizobium > Bradyrhizobium diazoefficiens. The sequence goes on from NC_004463.1 coordinate 3,724,303, forward strand.
CGAAGTCCGACGGCTTTCTCAAGCCGCTGATCGAGCAGCTCAAGATTCGGGATGACGAGGACATTTCCGGGGGACATACCGACCCCGCGCGCCTGCTCGAGAGGTTCCGCAACCGTCTCGACATTTCCCGCCGCGGGCTCACTTACGTCATCGCCATCCGCTTCACGTCGAACCGGCCGGAGCGGGCGGCCTATTATGCGAACGCGATAGCCGAGGCGTTCGTCGCGAGCCAGAGTCGCAACCGCACCGATGCGACCGACGAGGCGGCCGACTGGCTCAGTGGCCGGCTCAAGACATTGAACGACCGGTTGAGGGCGTCAGAGGACGCCGTGGCCACGTTCAAGCTCGAGCACAGGATCGTCAACGCCGGCAAGGATTCCACGACCCAGCAATTGCGCGTGACCGAGCTGTCGCAGCAGGTCGCCGCCGCGCGCGCCCGGACCGAAGAGGCCAAAGCCCGCTACGAGCAGGCGCAGCGCGACGTGAAGGCGAATGTCGAGGGTCCGGCCAAGCAGGATCTCCTGAGCGCGCTGCGCGCGCAGCGGTCGGCGCTCAATGATCAAATCGCGCAGAAGCGCGCGGTGTTCGGCGATCGCCATCCCGACCTCGTCATGTCCTACAGCCAGCTGAACGATCTCAACAGGCAGATCGAGGTCGAGCGGGCCAAGAGCATCGACACCGCAAAGTCGGAGTACGAGGCCCAGCGCGAACAGCAGAAGGCCCTCGAAGGCCAGATGAAGGCGGCTGAATCGCAGCTCCTGGTCGACGGTCAGGCTCTGGTCAGGCTCCAGGAGTTGCAGCGCGACGCCGAGGCGAACAGAAACATCTACGAACAATTCCTGTCGCGCTCGAAGACGACGAACGAGCAGCGTCTCCTGCAGAGCTCCCAGACCAAGATTGCGTCGTCCGCCATTCCGCCGCTTCGCTCGACCCTTCCGCCGCTGCCCTTGCTGCTTGCCGCGCTCGCGATCGGCTCGCTGCTGACATCGACGGCGGTCGTTGCCGCTACGGGACGCCGATCGGACAAGCCCGTCGAAGACGTTCGTGCCCCCGATCCGGCTCCGCGCCAGCCCGCGTCGTGGCCACGCCCGCCCGTGTGGGCCCGCATTCCCGACTTGCTGCCGGGCGATGTGCCCCGAAACATCTGGCAAGGTCCGGTCTCAGCGACGGCTGCGCTCGATCTCAGTCCACATTTGCGCCCGCTGCTCGACCGGCTGGAGAAATTGCCGGGAGCCCGGGGCAAGGTCGCGCTCGTGATGTCGGTCGGCAAGCGGGCCGGCGGCAACACCGTCGCGCGGTCGCTGAACCGGTGGGCGGTGAACAAGGGGAAGTTGAGCGTCCTGATCCGGGTCGAGCCGGACCTCGGTGGTGCCGCGGTTAGCCTCGTCAAGGAGCAGGCGGACGGCATGACCACGGCGGACTTTCGCAGCGTCGACGCGCTTCTGGGCGCCGGCAAGCGGCCCGAGGCGTCGCCCGCGGATGACATTCGTTCGGAGTTCGATCTGATCGTCGTCCACGCCACCTCGCTGGCCTTGCAGCCGGAGGCGGCGGCGCTCGCCGCTCACGCTGATCTGGTCGTCCTGGTCGCTTGCGAAGACGCGGTCGATTCCGCTGCAATGCGCAGGGCAATGGCGGCGCTGTCCCGCTTTGGCAGCGTGCCGACCGGGCTCGTCATCAATCGTGTCCCGCCCGATCCGTCGGCGGCGCGTCGTCGGGGCGAAGTGTTGGGCCTGGCCGGTTGATCGACGCCTAATCGCCGGAGTCGGCACCGCGGACCGCAAAGGCGCCGCGTTTCGATGCCGAGAAGCGCAGAAGCACGAGAATTGAAGGGTCGACTCCGGTTCGCCGGCGACAGAGGATGTTGAGCGCGATGGTCGCGAACGCCAGCGACACGGTCGCCGAGATCGCCGCGCCAAGCACGCCGAGCCAGGGAATCAGGACGAGAAATCCGACCAGCCGCAGTGCGACGTTCGCCGCGACGACGGGGACATAGATGCGCTCATGGCCGGTCAGCTGCAGGATCGCCGCGGATGGACCGCCCGCCGCCTGGAAAGCCGTGCCGATCGCGAGCACGATCAGGACCCAGTGCTGTGCGGCGAAATGAGGCCCGAACAGGTTGAGAAGATGGGGGCCGCCGATCCAGATCAGGAGAAGTCCGCTGGCCACGCAAAGTGCGGTCACTTCCGCCATGAGCCGCAACGTTCGCCCGAACTCCTGGTGGTTCTTGCTGAAGTACAGCGAAGGAAGCCGGCGCGCCCCGAAACTGTACAGCGCCGCCGACAGCATGGCGAAGATGTTGGCCAGGCGCGAGGCGGCGAAATAGATTCCAGCGGTCGCCGGATCCAGCATCCAGTAGACCAGGATGACGTCGAAATACTGGTTGGCCGCTTCCAGGATGGACGCGACCCAGAAATGAAGCGCGCTGGCTCTCCAGCGAGAGGTCTCGTAACGCGCCGCTGTGCTGCGCAAGTCCGGCAGGGCTCGCGCAATCGCAACGACCTGCGCGACAAGGCCCACCGACATGGCGATCGTCATCACGGCGAACAACTCGGCGGGATCGAGCTGCCGATGGCCGAACAACATGGCAAGCAGAAACAGGACGACGATGACCCGCCAGAAGAGCTCCCGGTTTCCTTCGCCCATGAGAATGCTGACCAGCGAGCGGGCGATCTGGCTGCCGAGCATCAGTCCGGCATTCACCGCCGTGTAGGCCGAGAGAGCAAGGATCAGCAGCCACCAATCGCCCCTCAAGCTCGCGGCCAACGCGACCGCGGCGATCGCGATCAGCATCGCGACGGAGGTCATCTTGAAGCTCGACAGGAGGACCCCTTTGGTGAGGTCGGGCCTGTCTTCGACCTGATACTCGTTCAAAAATCGCACCAGAAGCGACTCCTGGCCGACCAGCCCCACGACCGCTGCGATCTGGGCAACGGAAAGCCAGGTCGCAAAGATGCCGAATCCATCAGGCGACATCGTTCGCGCCGCCAGCGAGAACAACGCAAACGCAAGCGCGCCGCTGCCAACCTTGAGGAGGATGGTCCCGACAACACCGCGCGTCACGTCGCGCCGCAGGAACTGGACGATGGATTCGATCATGGACGTTGAGGGACGACTTTCCCCTGGAGATACGCGCTGCGATGGCGGTGACAGCCTAGCATGGTGAAAAACCGCGAGTGTTAATGGGGCCTCTGGAGTCCTGTTGGTTGCGGCCGATGTCGGCGAAACATCCGCTGCGTCACGGTGGGACACCTTCGTTCCGGCTGTCCCAGTTAGAGCGCAGGCCGGCTTCGTCGAAAAGCGACGTGATGTCGCTCTGACGAGAAGCAGCCATGCGTTCCGCCGTGGCGTCGCCGAACACCGGTTCTTGTCGAACATCCCGAGCAAGACGCGTGCCGAAACATCGTCCGGCCAGATCGAGTCTTCGGTTCGTTAACCTCGATCGACGGAAATGATCGCGTTCGGTCCTGCGATGCGACATCAGGCGGGATAATTGCACATGGAACCACCGTTAACCGTGGGAGCCTGGACCATGACGGCGGATAGCACCGTGACTGAGCCGATCGCCGCAGCTGCGACCACGACGATCGTTGCGGACGTCGCGATTGTCGGAGGTGGCCTTGCAGGTTCGCTCGCGGCTGCTGTCCTTGCGCGGGCAGGGCATCGCGTCGCGCTGGTGGACAAGCGCGCGGTCTATCCGGACGAGTTTCGGGTCGAGAAGATCGGAGGCCCGCAGCTGGAGATGTTCCGCAGGCTGGGCTTCATCCGCGGCCTCGCGAGCGTCGCTTGTCCATACGATCAGGTGCTCAATGTCAGGGAAGGCAAGGTGGTCGATGTCAGCGTCGGCCAGGCTTACGGGCTTCCCTATGCCGGTCTCGTTGCCATGGCGCGCGGCCAGATACCCGATCCGTCCAGCCTCATCGTCGACGAGGTCACCGCAGTCACCTGTAGCGACGACGTCCAGCATCTGGAGCTTGCCTCCGGGCGCCGCCTCAATGCGCGTCTTGTCGTTCTGGCGACGGGCATGGCCGGAGCCCTCGGCTACAAGCTGGGCATCAGGCGGCGCGTGCTGGCCGCAGGCCACTCGGTCTCGTTCGGCTTCACGATCGTGCGCCGTGACGGCACGCCGTTCGATTTCAAGGCGCTGACCTGTTACGGCGAGCGCACCTCCGACGGCGTCGATTATCTCAGCCTGTTTCCGGTACCCGCCGGCATGCGGGCCAATCTCTTCATGTTCCGCGACCCGACCGATCCGGTCATGCGTGATCTGCGTCGCGACACGGAAGCGACAGTCCTGCGGCTGCTGCCGGGATTGCAGCCCTATCTCGGCGATTTTCGCGTGACGGATCGGGTACAGAACTGGGTGATGGATCTGTCCGTCGTCGAAGGACATCTCCAGCCCGGCGTCGTGCTGATCGGCGATGCGTTTCAGACCAACTGTCCCGCCGCCGGAACGGGCGTCGCCCGCCTGCTGGTGGACGTCGAGCGTCTCTGCACCGAATATGCACCGCGGTGGCTTGCGACCGAAGGCATGGGCAAGGAGAAGATATCGGAGTTCTATTCCGATCGCGACAAGATCGCCGCGGACCAGCAGTCACTGAAGATGGCGCGCTTCCGCCAGGCGCTGACGTCGCGCGACGATATCAGCTGGGACGTGCGGCGACGGCTGCACTTCCTGCGGCGGAGCATTACCCATCGGGTCGATCAGATGCGGCCGGGCTGGCTCGCGCAGGTCCGCAGCGCGCTGCGCGCCTGAGGGCTGAAACCCGCCAGCGCCTCGCGCCGGTCAGCGCGTTGGCGTCGAGGTGCGGGTCGGCGAGAGCCTGACCTCCGAAATTCGCTTCGCGGCAAGTTTGAGCCAGGGCGCCTGCTTCAGTGCGAACAGGGATATCGCGCCTGTGGTGCTGCCGGCCTGCGTGACCGCCCACATCGGCGAGGCCTGCGCGCCGAACAATTTCTTGTATGGCTCGTCGCCAATGGTGAAGTCGAGCATCTGATCTCCGCGCTCGATGCAGTCCTTCGCCACCTGCTCGAACATCAGCGCGCCCAGCGACTGGCTCTTGTATCCGGCAATGTCGAAGGCACTCATGATGACGAGGAAGCTATCGCGGTGGTGCAAGCCGAGCACGGCGGCGATCACCTCGCCATCCATCTTCATGGCATAGAGCCGCGCAAGGGAACCGAGACCGCGGACCGCGACGTCGGAATAGAAGTCGTAATATGCGGGGCGCTGGAGTAGGTCTCCGTCGCCCTGCGCCTGGAACCGCGGACCGCGAAATTTCCTCATTACGTCCAGCGCCTCGAGGACGGCAGCGCCGTCGCTGCAGCACGAGAAGCTCAGCGCGCCCTTCTTCTGGAGCTGCCGATACTTCTTTGCGAGCTCCTTCTGATAGGAACGATCCATCGCACTGGCCCGCCATTGCTCGAATGGGGCGACGAGAACGGTCGCGTAGGCATTGGTGTCCATCGCGACGCGGCGGGGCGCGGCCAGAAGGCTCTCGATCGGCAGCCGCCCGTCCGGCAGCTTGGTCATTCGGAGCAGGTCGAAAGGGCGAACGAGGCGGCGAATCCGGGCGCATGCCTCCGCATCCCCAAGCAGTTCGGAAAACACCGTCGGACTGCAAACCGGCGCCAGATAGTCGGAGACGCGGAGATCTGCGAATTCGACGGTCCGTATCGGACCGCGCCGGATCCGGAGCAGGGGCAGCACCATCGCAAGGGCGCGCGTCGCGCGGTAGCGAACCACGACAACCAGAGGGGTTGCTCCCGCATGAGACGCGAGCCTGCTGTAGAGGCTGTGCAGCCAGAGCGGATGCTGGAACGCGGTGGCGGCCGAGTGGTCGAACAGCTCTGCATAGTCCGCCGACAGGAAGTCGAATGCCGGCTCGACGGCGATATCGAACGTGTTGCCGGGCGTGTTCATGCGTAACCAGGGAGGCCAGGGAATTCGGGAGTGCTCGATCGAGCTGAGGGCTTATAGCAGGGGAGTGACGGTCGAGATACCGAGGTGGTACGATTTGCATCAAATGGACTGAGCCGGGTTCGTATCGTTACCGAAGTCTTAAGGCTTCGCGGCCGCGGAGGCTGCGATGTGGAGACCTGGCCGCGCTAGCAAATAATTAACCGCGTTTAAGGAAGGTCAATCATGGCCAGCCTACAGACCGAGGTGGACTCCGGGGCTCCCGGGAGCGCGATCTGGAAGACGCGCAGCGTTGGCGTTGAGAAGATTGCCAGGGCCGCGATTGGCTGTTCGATCACCATCAACGTCGTCGCGTCGATGGGCACCTTCAACACCGGGCTGTTGCCGGCGGAGCTGACCTATCTGCAGCAGGCTGTCGCGGTCCTGATGTGGGGCGTCCTGATCTACGCCAGCGCATTCGTGCGTCCGCCCCTGCGTTTGCAGTTCAATCCCGATCTGATCGTGCTGGTCGCATTCTACGCCTTCGCCGTCATCTCCGTGTTCTGGACCAGCCTGAATGCCGCCGCGATCATGAAGAGCCTGGCGCTCGCGATGACGACCTTCGGTGCCTTCTGTCTCATCACGCGCATCGACATGGACGAGGTTGTCAGGGCCACGGCGTTGGGCCTTTTCATATTGGTCGCCGCGTCGGCCTTCGTTGCGCTCGCCGTACCCGATATCGGGATAGACCACAGCTGGATGCATAACGGTCAATGGCAAGGCGTCTATGAATCGAAGCAGACCCTCGGTTTCGTCGGCGCGTATCTGATGTTCTTCGCCTGCTATCTGAAGATGAAGGGGCAGGGGTGGCCGGCTTTCCTCCTGACCTTCGTTCTGGCGTCCACATGTGTCCTCGCGTCGGAATCGCGGGGCGCCGGTGCCGTTGCCCTGGCCGCATGCGCATTGCTGTTGACCTCGATGTGGTCGGTCATCTGCATGAGACTCTATGCGGTCCTGCCGTTCGTCATGTGTTTGCTGGCCGGCGCGCTGATCTTCTATTTTTACGCGACGGGGTATGACGCGATCCATGTCGGCGACGCGTCCGTCGATTTGACCGAGCGGACGTTCATCTGGCATTACGCCATCAGCCATTTCGATGACGCGCCGCTGCTCGGCTTCGGGATCAACGGCTTCTGGACGATCCCGTCGATCTACGACTATTTCGAGCAGAACCATGGCTGGGTGCTCGACAATTATCACAGCGGCTATATCGCGATCCTGATGGAGACGGGGTTTCTCGGCTACACGCTCTTCGCCGCGAGCGTCCTGCTGTTTTCGAGCAAGGTTCTCCATCTGATTTCGGCCCGCGCGATCGACCGGTCGCACTGCGCGCTGATCATCGGATTTGCCGTTCTCAGCTTTCAGACCAATTTTACCGAGACGACGTTCCTTCGTTCGACGATGTTCACGTCGGTGCTGCTGGTGGCGTTCTTCTTCGCGACGTGCAGGCCTGTGCCGCAGACCGATCTCTAGTCTCAACGAATGGAAGCAAGATGAGAGCCATCCGCGCTCGCTGGACGAGAAGCTTCAATCTTGCGGCAACGGCAGTTTTCCTCGCGTCGTTTGGCTTCCATGCCAATGGGGCCGGGCAGGCTGCTTCCCGTGACCTGCCGAAATTGGGGCGCGGCATCAATATTCTCGGCTATGACGGGATCTGGGAAGGCGGCCGGAACGCGCCATTCCGCCTGGACAATCTGACGGCAATCAGGAAGGCCGGATTTTCGCACGTCAGGATCAACTTTTTCGGCTTCAAGTTCATGGGCCCGGGGAACGTGCTGGACGAGATCGTTCTGAGGCGGCTCGATGCCGTCATCGAGGACGTCCTTGCAAGAAACCTCATTCCGATCGTTGACGAGCACGACACCCATATCTGCCAACGCGACGTTTCCGAATGCGGCGAGAAGCTCAGGGCATTCTGGCGGCAGATCGCCGAGCGCTATGCCGGAAAATATCCCGCGCTGGTCTTCGAGGTCCTGAACGAGCCTGGCGGGCAAATGACGTCCGGCGACTGGAATTCGCTCCTCAACGAATGTCTTGAAATCATCCGCCGCACCAATCCGGCGCGGCCGGTCATTGCCGCGGTTCTCAATACGGACGACATCCCCGTCGACGACCTGGCTCTGCCGGCCGACGACAGGAACCTGATTGTCACGTTTCACTATTACGCGCCGATACGATTCACGCATCAGGGCGCACCGTGGTCCCCGACGTTTTCGCGGATCGGGCCGCTGGATTGGGGCAGTCCCGACGACGAAGCCAAGGCTGCTGCTGACTTCGAGAAGATGAATCTCTGGGCGGAGAAGGAGAAGCGCCCCGTCTATCTCGGCGAGTTCGGGGTATACGAGCGTGCGCCATCCGACAGCCGCGCAAGATATCTGTCGTTCATGGCGAGAAGCGCCGACAGGCTTGGCTGGTCATGGGCCTATTGGCAATTCGACCATGATTTCGCGGCCTTCGACAGCGCGCGTCAGGCCTGGAAGCCGGACATCCTGCGTGCGCTGATTCCGCCGCAGCGTTGAAGCGGCGGTCGCGATTTCGCTGACAGTCTTGTCGGCCGTCGCGCGAAATCTGCCGCGCTCTCGCCGCTCGCAATCGCCTAGCGTGGCGCGTCGATCAAAACCATGTGGCGATCTCGCGGAGGCGTCGATACGCCGTCTCGCGCGCGGCGAGGATCGGGTCCGCCGGGCCGGTGGTCGGCCCGATCGGCACGAAGCGCACGTCGCTGATGCCAATGAAACGCAGCGCCTCGCGCAAATAGGGTGTCGCCATGTCGGTGCGGCCGCGATTCATGCCGGTGACGAAGTCGCTGCCGCTGGCGAGAATGACGAGGGTCGGCCGGTCCTTGAGCAGCGGGAGGTATCCCGACGCCGGGTCGTACCGGAAGGTAAGCCCGGGCTGGACGATGATGTCGAACCACTGCTTGAGCTTGTAGGGGATGCCGAAATTCCACATCGGCGTCGAGATCAGCACGCGTTCGGCGAGCGACAAGCGCGTCGCCATGCGCTCGGCCTCGGCAAAGCTGTCGCGCTGGGCGTCGTCGAAGGCCTCGGCCTTCATCCGCGCATATTTGGCCTCGACAATCGGCCCCGCAAACTCCGGCATCCGCTCCCGCCAGAGATCCATGACGTCGATGTCCCAGTCGGGACGCATCTGGCGAAATCCGTCAAGGAAGACGCGCGCGCCGGCGCTCGACTCCGAGTCGGGGCGCGGCGAGCAGGAGAGGTGCAGGAGCTTTGCCACCGCTCATCCCAGCGCTCTGATGACGGCATCCGCCCGCGTGACGATGGCGACGTTCTGCATGGCAAAATTGATCGAGGCCGAATGCCAGTCGGCATTCATGGTCGAGCAGCAATCCTCCGGCACGATCATGAAATAACCCTTGTCGGCGCCGGTGCGCGCGGTGTGCTCGACCGACATGTTGGTCCAGGCGCCGGTGTTGATGATCATGTCGCGGCCAGTGGCCTTCAGGATCGTCTCCAGCCGCGTGCCCTCCCAGGCGCTCATCCGCATCTTCTCGACGACGAAATCGCCGGGCCGGGGCTCCAGGCCCGAGACCGGCGCCGCGCCCCAGCTGCCTCGCACCATCGCCTTGCTGTCGACCAGACCCTCGAACAGCGGCGCGTTCAGCGTCACGCCGGGGGCGCCGGGCTCGACCACGAACCAGACATGGATGATGGCGACGCCGCGCGCCCGCGCGGCCTCGGCAAGACGCCGGACATTCTCGACCACATGCTGCTGCTTCGCGTGAGCGGGCGCGCCAGACCCGTCGAATGCGCCGCCATCCATGATGACGTCGTTCTGAAGATCCTGGATGATCATGGCGCAGCGCTGCGGATCGAGCCGCATCTCGCCGTCGGTGAGGATGGGCGCTGCGGCCGCAGGGCCGGCGCTTGCGCCGGCGCCGCCGCGCCTGCCGCTCATATAGGGCTCGTGGCGCGGTCCCACCCTGGTCGGGATGGCATAGACCGAGTGCGTCGAGGTCAGATAGAGCGTGCGGAAATCCGGCCCGCCCCAGGCGAGGTTGGCGACGAGCTCGGGCACACGAACCTTGCCGAGCAGTTCGCCGCGCGGCGAGTAGACCCAGACGCCGCCGGGTGCGGTGACCCAGACATTGCCGTGCTGGTCGCACTTCATGCCGTCGGGCAGGCCAGGCTCGAGCTCGGACTTGATGCTACTTGCGAACACCCGCGCATTCGAGAGCGTGCCGTCGGCATTGACGTCGAATACGCGGATCAGCGCCTGCACGGTGTCGTTGACATAGAGCAGCCGTTCGTCGGGCGAGAAGCACAGTCCGTTCGGCTGGTCGAACAGATTGCGGTCGACGACGAGCTTCGGCTCGCCGCCGGGCATGACACGATAGACGCCCTGGAAGCCAAGCTGCCGCGGCCGCTCGACGCCATAGACCGGCATGCGGCCGTACCAGGGATCCGAGAAATAGATTGCGCCCGAGGAGTGCACGCAGACGTCGTTGGGGCTGTTGAGCTCCTGGCCCCCGAAATGCGAGGCCAGCACCTCGCGCCGGCCGTCCGGCCGCTCGCGGATCAGCGACGAGGTCGCGTGCTCGCAGACGATCAGATTGAGCTCGGCGTCGTAGGTCATGCCGTTGCATTTGTTCGACGGGCGCTTGACCTCGGCCATGCCGCGCCGTGCGTCCCAACGCCGCCGAACGTCGCCAGGCATGTCCGAGAACAGGAGGTAGTGATCGATCGGATGCCAGATCGGGCCCTCCGTGAAGTCAAAGCCTGTTCCGACCTGCGCGACCGGCGCATAGGGATCGATCAAGGTCTCGAACTCACTTCGCAAGGTGACATGCGTCATCGGTCGATCCTTCGAGCGCGTCAGGCCGGGAACCAGTTGCGCGGGGGCAGCGACTGCACGATCGGGCCGGGGACCTGGTCGTGCAGACGGCCGACGACCATGCCGCCTTCGATCTTGGCCGGCCTGTCGTGCACCGGCAGCAAATAGCGCGAATTGCTCAGCAGCTTCTTGATCGAGGCCTTCTCCGCCCGCTTGCTGGTGCCGTGGTTGCCGGTCGTCCGCGGCTCCCAGTCGTGAATCTCGTTGAACGGCGTGACGATCTGGTCGTTGAAATCGTAGATCACGTCGCCGCAGATGGTGGCGATCCCGTCGGCGGTCTCGACGATGATGTTCATGGAGCCCTCGGTGTGGGCGTTGGCGGCGTCGCAATAGACGCCGGGCATCAGCTCGATCGGCCCGGTGATCTCCAGATCGAGGAAACGCAGCGCGCTCTTGGTGTGCAGGCGGTCGATCAGGTGCTTGATGTCGGGCGCCGGATATTGCGGATGCATCAGGCCGGAGACCGAATATTCCAGCTCCTTGCGATTGAGGACGACGGTCGTGTTCATCGGAAACAGATCGTCCTTGCCGGCGTGGTCGATATGCAGATGGGTGTGGCAGACGAAGCGCACGTCGCCCATGCGCACGCCATGGCGGGCAAGCTGGTTCTCGATCATGTGCTCGTGGTACTGCAGCCCGCGCATGCCCAGCGTCTCCATGATCTGGTTGGAGCGGTAGCCCGTGTCGACCACGACCGGATATTTGCCGCCGAGGATCAAAAAGCCGAGCGTGAGGACGCGGCGGGTGCGGCCGCAGTCGCGGCCGAGAACCAGAAAGCTCGATTCCAGCTCGATATCGCCATAGTCCAGGATCTTGATCTCCAGCGCCATCCGTGTCTCTCCCTGTCTCGTTTCTTGTCTGTCAAAGCCGGTAGACGCGCGCCGCGGTGGTCCTGAAGATCGCGTCCTGTTGCCCGGTACTCAGCGGAGCGGCCGCCGCGCGAAACGCGTCGACGAGCTCGCGATAGCTGGTCCACAATTTCTCGATCGGGAAATTCGATCCGAACAGGCAACGCTCGGCGCCGAAGATCGCGACCGTGTCGGTCAGCACCGCGGCGATATGCGCGGGATCGTTGCGGTGGATGAACGTGCCGAGCCCGGACAGCTTCGACACCACGTTCGGACATGCGGCGAGGCGCGCCATCCCCGCGCGCCAGGCCGCGCGGCCCGCCGGCGAAAGGTCCTCCAGCATCCCGGCGTGCTGGAGGATGAACGTCACCTTCGGACAGGCCTCGGCCAGGTGCGCGGCATCCGGCATCTGCGGCGTGAACACCTGAAGGTCAAAACTCCAGCCGTAGTCGGCGAGGTATCCGACGTTGCGGCGGATCAGGGGGTCGAGACAGAGATCAGGCCGGGTGGCAAACCGATAAAGCGGGCTCTCGTGCCAGTGCAGCTGCATCCGCATGCCACGCACGAGCGGGTAACGCTTGAGGCGGTCGAGCTGCGGGCGGACGTCGTCGACCGCGAAATTGGCATAGGCGACGATGGCGTGGGGCCAGCCTTGCTCGTCCGCGGTCTGCTGCACCCAGGCGGCCTCGTCCTCGAAACGATCGTTGGCCCAGTTGGTCTGGACGTAGACGGAGCGATTGACGCCGGTGCCCTTGAGATCGCCGAGATATTCCTGGATCGGATAGTCGCGCCGGATCGGCTCGTAGGGTCCGAAGATGCGGGGCTGCATGGGGCCGATCAGCCAGGGCAGGTCCGCCTGCCGCCAGATGTGATGATGGCCGTCGACAATCCCGGTCACGCAACTCTCCTTCGTCCCAGTGCCAGTACATGCGCGACGATCGACGCGCTCGACCCGCCGTCGACGAGATCGTCAACGAAGCGTTCGATGGCGACGAGCGCTTCGGTCTGGGGGCGAAAGCCCGGACCCGTTGCGAGCGGCGTCAGCCAGCTCATGCGCCAGGCCCGCCGCGACAGTCTTGCCACGGCGTCGCGCAGCGCGTCGGGCGCGCCGCGCTCCAGCCCGTCCGAGACGACGATAACGGCCGCCCCGCGCGCATAGCCGCCGAACCGTGGCACCGCGAGAAAGGCTTGCAAGGCATCGCCGATCCGGGTGCCGCCGTCCCAGTCGCTGACGAGATGGGCGGCCGCGCTCAGCGCCTGTTCGCGCCGCTTGAGCCGCAGCGCGCGGGTGACACGGGTCAGGCGCGTGCCGAAGGTGAAGACCTCGACATTGGGATTGGGCGCTGCCTGCACCAGCGCGTGGGCGAGCTTCATGTTCTCCTCGGTGCGGCTCTTCATCGAGCCGGAGACGTCGATCAGCAGCAGAATTTTTCGCGGGCGCTGCCTGCGCTTCAGGTGGCCGAGACGCAGGACCTCGCCGTCGCTGCGCACGGAATCGCGCAAGGTCCGGCGAAGATCGGCGAACGGACCGCGCCGGGCCTGCATGCGCCGGTGGCCGCGTCGCCTGGGCAGACGCCGCGGCGCTTCGCGGGTCAGGCGGCGCAGCGCATCGCCGGGAGAGAGTTGCGCAAAGCGGCGCTCGACCAGCGCCTCGCTGCGCGTCGCGGCGAGGCCGGATTCGTTGGCGTCGTCGGAGAGCAGAGGCTCCTCGTCTCCGCGGCCTTCTTCCTGAAGCCGGACGGTCTCGTCGTCCTCGCCGTCGTCATCGCGCGTGACGGCCTCGCTGCCGCGGAAATGCAGATCGAACAGCCGGTCGAAGGTCGCGCGGCGTTCGGGCGGCGGGGCGAGGGTGGCCAGCGCCGCCTGGCGGATATCGCCGAGGTGGCGCGGGCCGAGCAGCTCGATCGCGGTGAGGAACGCGGTGGTCTGCTCCGGGGCGACGGCAAAGCCGTTGGCGCGCAGCAGTGCGACGAAGGAGACGAACACGCGCGCCGCCTGCGGCAGTTGCAGTTCGGGACTCATGCGGTTGCCTCCGCAAGCATCGCATCGAGCCGGGGCGAGATGAAGTGCAGGTCCTCCTCGTCCTTGAGCGCCACGCCGATCGAGCGCCTGAAGGCATCGGGCCAGCGCGCGCCGCCCTTGTGCAGCAAGGTCGCCGCCTCGGCCCAGTCGACGGCTTCAGCGATGCCCGGCGCCTTGCTGAGCGGCTCGCGTCGCAATTTGCCGACCGCCGCAACGACAGCGCGAGCGGTTGCCTCCGCGACGCTGGAGGCGCGCAGCATCACGATGCGCGCCTCGCGCTCTTCGGTGGGATAGTCGATCCAGTGATAGACGCACCGGCGGCGCAGGGCCTCGTGCAGGTCGCGCGTCCGGTTCGAGGTCAACACCACGACGGGACGCTCCGCCGCGCGGACCGTGCCGCGCTCGGGGATCGAGATCTGGAAGTCGGACAGGAATTCGAGCAGGAAGGCCTCGAACTCCTGATCGGCACGGTCGATTTCGTCGATCAGCAGTACGGTGGAATCCGGCGCGCGCAGCGTGGCGAGCATCGGCCGTTCGATCAGGAACGTCTCGCCATAGATGTCGATGCTCTCGTCGCCGGCCTGGCGGATCGCGAGCATCTGGCGCGGGTAGTTCCACTCGTAGAGCGCCGCGGACGAATCGATGCCCTCATAACATTGCAGCCGGATCAATCGCCGCCCCAGCACGGCGGCGATGGCCTTCGCCGCCTCGGTCTTGCCGACGCCCGGCGCGCCCTCGAGCAGCAGAGGCTTGCCGAGGGCGAGGCCGAGATAGGCTGCGGTCGCGAGTCCCTCGTCGGCGAGGTAATAGGCCGCGCGCAGCGCCTTCTCCAGCGCTTCGGGGCTGTCGATGCCGACGATGTTGCTGCGAACCGCCATTCCAGGACCTCTAGCGCCGTGCCTGCGGTCGCGCGCCGCCCTGGGACTTGATGGCGCGCAGCACCTTTTCCGGGGTGATCGGCAGATCGTCGATGCGGACGCCGACCGCGTTGAAGATCGCATTGGCGACGGCCGGTAGCACCGGATTGGCGCACATCTCGCCGGGGCCCTTGGCGCCGAACGGGCCATCCGGCGCAGGACGCTCCAGCACGGCGATGTCGTGCGGGCAGATATCGCCGGGGCCGGGCATCAGATATTCGACGAAATCGCGGGGGCCGTGAACGGGATCGGGATAGTAGGGCTCAGGCGTCTCGTATAGCGCGTGGCTGACGCCCATCCAGGCGCCGCCGACCAGCTGCTGCTCGACCAGGCGCGGATTGAGCGCGCGGCCGAGTTCATAGGCGGAGTCCATGCGCACCATCGCGACCTCGCCGGTCTCGTCGTCCACCTCGACCTCGGCGACAAGGCAGGCATGGGCGTAGCAGGTTGCCGGCGACATCTCGCCGGTTTCCGGATCGACGTTGGAAAGAGGGACGAGGAAGATGCCGCGGCCGGAGATGGTCTTGCCCTGCTTGAACTGCGCGGCGATCGCGACGTCCTTGGTCGAGATCGACCGGTGCGGCGCGCCCTTGACGTGGATGTTGCCGCGCCCGTCGGTCTCGAGATCGGCGGCATTGACCTCCAGCTCCTCGGCGGCGGCCTCCATCATCACGCCGCGCGCCTCGCGGGCGGCGGCCATCACGGCGTTGCCGACGCGGTGGGTGCCGCGCGAGGCGAACGAGCCCATGCAGTGCGGGCCGGTGTCGGAGTCGGCCGTGTCGACATAGACGTCCTCGACCGGCACGCCCAGCGTCTCCGCGCAGATCTGCCGTGTCACCGACTTCATGCCCTGGCCGAGGTCGATCGACGACAGCGCGACGGTGAACTTGCCGCTCGGATTGGAGTGCACCAGCGCCTGGCTGGGGTCGCCGCCGAGATTCATGCCGATGGGATAGTTGATCGACGCCATGCCGCGTCCGCGATGCCGGGTCATCTAGCGCCTCCTGGTGCCGAAGACGGAGGAGAAACGGGTCGCGCCATGCGAGGGCGCAGCGGGCCGCGGGGGAGGCGGTGCCGGCGGTGGCGGCTCGCGCGGCGGCTCGCGGGTGACCGTCGGTGGAAGCCGGTCATAGGTCGTGCGCTGCTGCGCGGCCACAGCCGGCCTTGGGTGCGAATCCGTCGGTGTCGGCGGAATCACGGCGCGGCTGCCGCCGCCGTCCTTGCGCGAGGACGCGCGCTTGAACTCGTCGCGGATCGGCCATTTGGCCTTTTCGGCCGCGACCTGGACGCACTCGATCAGCGCGGTGTTCTTGGCTTCGCGCCGATGTGCCTTCATGTCGCCGTCGCGATAGGCGTTCAAGATGCGGAACTCCATCGGGTCCATGCCGACGAGGTTTGCCAGCTTGTCCATCTGACACTCGATGGCAAAATCCATCGCGGTGACGCCGAAGCCACGCATCGCGGTCGCAGGCGTCCGGTTGGTGAAGACGCAATAGACGTCGCCATAGACGTTCGGGATGGTGTAGGGGCCGGGCAGGTGGGCGGCGCATTTCACGGCGGCGTAGCTGGACAGCCGCGTATAGGCGCCGCTGTCGAAATAGGCGCGGATCTTGCGCGCGACGATGCGGCCGTCGCGCATCACGCCGTCCTTGATGTAGATGAGCTCGGCGCCGCGCGGCGGGCCGTATTGCATCTCCTCCTCGCGGCCGAACACGTAGCGCACGGGCCGCCCGGTCAGCATCGCTCCCAGGATCGCGAGCGGTTCCGTCAGCGTGTCCACCTTGCCGCCAAAGCCGCCGCCGACGGTGCCGCCGATGAAGTGGAAGGTGTTGGAGGGCACGTCCAAAATCTTGGCGCAGGTGTCGACCGAGAAGAACAGCGCCTGCGTCGAGGTGTAGACGACGTAGCGGCCGTTGGTGTCGGGCGCGGCGATCGCGCCGTTGGTCTCGGTCGGCGCGTGCTCGATCGGCGACATCTGGTAGCGCTGCTCCAGCACGTGATCGGCGGTCGCGAGCGCCGCATCGGCGTCGCCGAAACGCAAGCGCTGGTGATCGTAGACCTCGTGATAGGTGAATGTGTTCTTTGGGTAGGTCTCGTTGACCACGGGCGCGCCGGGCTTGAGCGCGTCCTCGACGTCGAACACCGCCGGCAGCACCTCGTAGTCGACCTTGACCTTGGCAATCGCCTCGAACGCCTCGCGCTCGCTGTCGGCAACGATGGCGACGATCGGCTCGCCCTTGTAGCGGACCTTGTCGACCGCCAGCGAAGGCTCGTCGTCCTTGCCGAAATTGATCAGGCTCAGCAGCGTGTTGAGATTGACCGGCACGTCGGTGCCGCGGATGATCCGGCGCACGCCGGCCGAGCGCTCGGCCTCGGTGGTGTCGATACGGCGAATCCTTGCATGCGCCTCGGTCGAGCGGACGACCTTCAGGTGCAGCATGCCCTGAAGTTTATGGTCGTTGAAATAGCTCGACGTGCCCGTGACGTGGCCGAGCATGTCCTGGCGCTGCGTCCCCTTGCCGATCTCTTTCAAATTATCGTCGCGCTCGTCGGCGAAGATGTCCTTGCGCAGTTCCAGCATGATGGGGATCCTCAGGCACTCGCTCGGCTGCCGGAAGCAGCGAGGATGGCGTCGATGATGGGCTCGTAGCCGGTGCAGCGGCAGATATTGCCGGAGATCGCCTCGACGACCTCGGCGCGGCTCGGGGCGGGGTTGCGGTCGAGCAGGGCCTTTGCGGCCATCAGCATGCCTGGCGTGCAATAGCCGCATTGGGCGGCAAAATGGTCGGCGAAGGCGCGCTGGAGCGGATGCAAATTCGGGCCCTGCTTCATGCCGTCGAGGGTCTCGACCGCGCGGCCCGCGACGGTCTCGGCCAGCGTCAGGCACGAGAGGTGCAATTCGCCGTCGATCAGCACGCTGCAGGTGCCGCAGCCGCCCTGGCCGCAGCCGAATTTGGGCGTCATGTCGCCGATCAGCTCGCGCAGCGCCACCAGCAGATTGGTGCCGCCGTCGACGAAGATCGCGACGTCGCGGCCGTTGTGACGAAATTGCGGGGGTATCTTGGACATGACGACCTATTCCCTGTCTATTCTTGATCTATTCCTGGCCGGACAGCAGACGCCGCAGATGGACGCCGACGATTTCGCGGCGATACCAGGCGCTGCCGAGCGCGTTGTCGGATGGCGATGTTCCTTCGGTCGCTGCGGATGCGGCGGCCGCGATGGTCGCGGCATCCAGCGAGCGGCCCTCGAGCGCACGCTCGGCGGCGCGGGCGCGGATCTGCGTCGGCGCCATCGAGCCTAGCGCGATGCGGGCGCCCGCGATCCGGCCGCCGCTGACCGGCAGATGCGCGGCAAGGGTGATGACCGAGCCGCCCTTCGGCTTGATGCGCGCGATCTTGCGATAGCGGAAGGCCTCGCTGCTGGCCGGCCGGGTGCAGGACACCGACAGCACCAGCGTCCCGGCCTGGCGGTCGCGCGCCTGCAAGAACTCTTCGATCGGGACGTCGCGCGCGCCAAAGCCGCCCTGCACGGCGACGGTGGCGTCAAGCGCCAGCAGCGCGACGGTGAAATCGCCATAGGGAGTGGGCGCAAAGAGATTGCCGCCGACGGTGCCCATGTTGCGCACGGCGGGACCGCCGATCGAGCGGGCAGGGGCATGCAGGAAGGCGAGGTCCCGTTCGGCGAGGATGCGCGCGAAGGTGACCCCGGCCCCGAGCGTCACGCGCGGACCGGATGCGTCGATCCGGGTCAGCGCCTGGTCGTGGGCGCGAACGACGGTCGAGATCGTCACGTCGCCCTCGTTCAGCGCGCGCATCACAAGTGTGCCGCCGCCGAGATAGCGCGCGCTGCGGTCCGAGGACAGCGCCCCGGCCGCCTCGCTGGCGCTGGTGAACGTCTTCACTGTCACGGCCATGATGATGCGGCCTCCTTCAGATGCCGGCGGATCGCCTCGAACCCGGCCTGATAAATGTCTTCGGCGACCATGTGGGTGATGCGATCCTTGTCTTCCGGCCTGGTCGTGAAGCGTGACTCCCAGTGCCAGAAGGTGCGGTCGCCGTCGGTGACCGGCAGCAGCCGGACATGGGCGACGTAGTTGAACATCGGCACCGGCGTATCGAGCAGGCAGTAGCTGAAGGACTGCTCCAGGTCGGACAGCGCCAGAAGCTGCTCCCGCAGCTCGGAGCCGTCCTTCAGCTTGAAGCGCCTGACACAGCCGATCTTGTCGGAGGGCTGCGCACGCTCGATCATGGAGGTCGCAACCGCCGGGTGCCAGCGGTCGTGCCCGTTGAAATCGCGCAGCACGGACCACGCCGCATCGGTCGGCGCGTCCAAAATCGTGCTTTTGACGATATGCGGCACGGGTGTCAGCCTCCGAACACGCGCTTCAGCGCGTCAAACCCGCCCTGGAACACGCCGCCGCCGATATTGTTGACGAGCTCCGTCTCGCGCTCCGGCG
This sequence comes from Bradyrhizobium diazoefficiens USDA 110, assembly GCF_000011365.1. Lineage (GTDB taxonomy): Bacteria > Pseudomonadota > Alphaproteobacteria > Rhizobiales > Xanthobacteraceae > Bradyrhizobium > Bradyrhizobium diazoefficiens. The sequence continues at coordinate 3,743,362 of NC_004463.1, forward strand.
CGCAGTCGAACTCGGCGGTCCATTCCATGAACGTCTGGTCGCCGTCGGTGACGGGCGTGAGCCGCAGGGTGGCGACGTAGTTCTCCACGCCCATTGGCGATTCCAGGATCGAATAGGTGCAGAACATGTCGTAGTCGGAGAGGCCGAGCAGCTTCTCGCGGATGCGGTCGCCGTTGCGCAGGCGAAAATCCCTGACGCAGCCGATCTTGTCCGAGGGCTCGCCGCCCTCGATCCGGCTCTCCGCGATCGCCGGGTGCCAATTCGGCAGGCCGTTGAAATCGCGCACCCGCGCCCAGACGCGGTCGTTGCGGGCGTTGACGACGGTGGAGACGTAGACGCGGGCCATGAACGCGATCCTCAGCTCTTCTTCCGCGGCCCGCGCTCGGCCGGCGGTTCGCCGCCGCCCTCAGTCGCAGGCGGGGAGGCGGCTGGCTTGTCGCCGCCGCCCTTGCGCGCGGACTCCTTGATGCCCTGCATGTCGCGGGCTTCGCGGATCAGGCCCGGCATCTTGGCGAGGCTGCCGCCCTCGACGCCGATGTCGGCGAGGATCGAATCGATCAGAGGCGCCTGGACGCGGTAGCGCAGCGCCGAGTCGATCACCTCGTCGGTGGCGCTGCGGCCGCCATTGCCGCCATGGCCATTGCCGTTGAGCCCGTCGACCTGGAGGATGCGGATGCCCTCGATCTTCTCCATCGGCTTGACGCTTTCGCGCACGATGCCTTCGATGCGGTCGAGCAGCTTTCGGCGGAACAGCGAGTAGCGCGCCTGATCCGTGAGGACGTTCTCGGCCTCGTTGAGCATCCGCTGCGCTTCGGCCTCGACGGTGGCGCGGACACGCTCGGCGTCGGCCGCGATCCGGGTCTCCTCGGCCTGCTTCTCGGCGAGCAGCACCTCGACCGTCTTGCGCCGCCTTGCGATCTCGCTCTCGCGCGCGGTGATGACGCGCTCGGTGGCTTCCGTCGCATGGATGCGGGCTTCCTCCGCGGCAGCACGCGCTGCGGACTCTTCCAGCGACTTCTGATGAATCGCGATGGCCTTCTCCATCAGCACCGTCTCGACGTCCTTTTCGCGGTTGACCTCGAGCTTGCGCAGCTCGCGCTCGCGGCCGATGCGCGCCTCATCGAGGCCGCGGTCGGACGCGATCCGCGCGCGCTCCACCTCTTCGCGCGCGGCAATCTCGGCTTCCTGCAGCGACTGGACGCGGGCGACCTCGAGCTGCTCGATGGCGCGGCGGCGCTCGATCCGCGCCGCTTCCAGCGCCTGCTCGCGCGACACGTCGGTGGTCTCGACGTCCTTGCGCGCGACGATCTCGGCCTGCTTGACTTGGCGGTCGGCGTCGATCCGTTCCGAGCGCTTGGTGGAGAGCGCGATGACGCGGTCCTCATCCGCGATCTCGATCGCCTTCTTCTGCTCGATATTGAGCACCTCGCGCTTCTTGGACGAGTTGATTCGCTCCGCCTCGAGCGCGAGATCGACCCCGATGCGCTGGCGCTCGATCGCGTCGCGCCGCTTCAGCTCGGCGGCCTCCAGAACGCCGGTGCGCTCGATTTCGAGCGCGCGGGTTTCGCGCTCGGCCTGGATGCGCTCGGCCGCAACGGTCTTCTCCTGCACGATCCGGGCGGCCTCGATCGCTTCGCGCGAGGCGATGTCGGCTTCCTCGACGGCGCGGTTGCGGGCGATTTCCAGCGAGCGCACCCGCTCCTCCTGGGCGATGCGGGAGGCTTCGGTCGCCTCGCGCGCCGCAATTCCCGCGACATCGAGCGTCTGGTTGCGCTCGATCTCGAGCTGCCGCGTGTTCTGCTCGGCGGCGATGCGCTCGGCGGCCAACGTCCGTTCGCGGGCGATACGGGCGGTCTCGACCGCGCGCTGCGCCTCGATCTCGGCCTCCTGGATGGTGCGGACCTGCTGGATTTCCAGGGCGCGGGTCCGCTCGTCCGAGGAGATGCGCTCGACATTGACCGTCATGGTCTGGGCGATGCGCGCCTTCTCGGTGGCTTCGCGTGCGGCGATCTCGGCCTCGTCGACGGCGCGGGTGCGCTCGATCTCGCGGCGCCGCGTCTCCTCCTCGTTGGCGATGCGGGCATCGGTGACGACGCGGTCCTGCTGGATGCGGGCCTTCTCGATCGATTCGCGTGCGGCGATTTCGGCCTCCTCGACGGTGCGCATGCGCTCGATCTCGCGCTGGCGCACCTCGCGCTCCGAGGCAATGCGGGTGGTGTCGATCGAGCGCTGGTTGGCGATCCGGGTCTTCTCGATTTCCTCGCGCGCCAGCAGCTCCTTTTCCTCGATGGTGCGGGTTCGCTCGATCTCCTTCTGGCGGGTCTCGCGCTCCGAGGCGATGCGGGCCTCGGCAATGGCCTGGTCATTGGCGATCCGCGCGCGCTCGATGGTCTCGCGAGCGGAGATCTGGGCCTGTTCGGCCTCGGTCTCGCGCAGTGCGCGTTCGCGGGCGACTTCCGTGCGCTGGAGCGCGCGGCGCATCTCGATGTCGCGTTCCTGCTCCAGCCGCGCCGTCTCGCTCTCGCGCTCGATCTCCAGCGCCTGCCGCTCGGCCTCGAGATTGCGGGAGCGGATCTTGATCATCGAGTCCTGCTCGATGTCGTTGCGCAGCTTGCGCTTGGCCTCGATGTCCTCCATCAGGCGGGTCAGGCCTTCGGCGTCGAACCGGTTCGACGGGTTGAAGAATTCGAGATCGGTCTGGTCGAGATCGGTGATCGCGACGGATTCGAGCTCGAGTCCGTTCTGGGCAAGTGCCTCCGCCGCATTGGTCTTGACGCGCACGACATAGTCGCCGCGCCGTTCGTGCATCTCTTCCAGGGTCATTTCGGACGCGACCGACCGGATTGCGGAAATGAACTTGCCGGCCAGCAGCGCGTGGAGCCGTTCGGGTTCCATGGTGCGGCGGCCGAGTGTGGCGGCCGCGATCGAGACCGCCTCCTTGGTGGCCTGGACCCGGACGTAGAAGTCGGCCTCGATATCCACGCGCATGCGGTCGCGGGTGATCACGGCGTCCTGGCGGGAGCGGACGATGCCCATCGGCAGCACGTTCATGTTGACCGGCGTGTAGTCGTGGATGAAGGGCAGCACGAAGGCACCGCCGTTGATCACCACGCGCTCGCCGAGGAAGCCGGTTCGGACGAATGACGTCTCCTTGGAGGAGCGATGGTAGAGCCAGTTCACGATGTAGACGGCCACGACGATCACGACGATCGCGACGATCAGCCAGAGGATCAACTCGCCGACCAATATCCCTGACATCTTGTCCTCCCTCGAACCTTAAAGGCGTTATCGCGCGCCGATCGCCTTGAATTGACGCACCTGTTCCGTCAGGGCCCTCTCCACGGGCAGTCGCTCCATCGAGGACGCGCCGTAGAAACCGTGACAGTTGCGGGTGTTCTTCATGATGAAATCGGCGTCGGCGGGATCGGCGATCGGCCCGCCATGCGCGAGCACCAGAATCTCCGGATTGACGCTGAGCGCGGCCGAGGCCCAGGTGTCGATGCGCGCCGCGCAGTCCTGCAATTTCGGCGCGGTCTGCGCCCCGATCGTGCCGCCGGTGGTGAGCCCGAGATGGCAGACGATGATGTCTGCCCCGGCGATCGCCATCGCGGCGGCTTCCTTCTCGCTGAAGACGTAGGGCGTGGTCAGCAGGTCCTTCTCGCGCGCCTTCGCGATCATGTCGATCTCGAGCGCATAGGACATCCCGGTCTCTTCGAGATTGGCGCGGAACACGCCGTCGATCAGGCCGACGGTCGGAAAGTTCTGCACGCCGGCGAAGCCGAGCGCCTTCAACTGGTCGAGGAACACGTCCATGTCGCGGAACGGATCGGTGCCGTTGACGCCGGCGAGCACCGGCGTCTTGCTGACGACGGGCAGCACTTCGCCGGCCATCTCCAGCACGATGGCGTTGGCATCGCCGTACGGCATGAGCCCCGCGAGCGAGCCGCGGCCAGCCATGCGGTAGCGGCCGGAATTGTAGATGACGATGAGATCGACGCCGCCGGCCTCCTCGCATTTGGCCGACAGCCCGGTGCCGGCGCCGCCGCCGACGATCGGCTCGCCCCGCCTGGCCATGCCGCGAAATCGCCTCAGGAGTGCTGCGCGCTCAAACCTGGCCATCGGTCACCTCGCTAGTCTCCGGCGCGCCCCGGTGCGGCCGAACAGCGTTCGGAACGCAGCTGCGATGGTCGAGGCGAACTCGGGATCGTTGATGTTTCTGGGGACGCGAATGAGCTGACGGTTGCCAGTCTGCCGCACGGTGCGTTCCAGGGTGCGGAACAGCGCGGCGTCGGCATCCGGATCCCAGAACGGCTGACCACGGGTATCGAGCGCGGAGACGCCGCCCTCGGGCAGGAAGAAGCGCACGGGCCCGTCCATCTGGTTCAGCTTTTCGCCGATCCAGCGGCCGATGCGCTCGTTCTCCTCGGCGGTGGTCCGCATCAAGGTCACCTGCGGATTGTGAACGTGGAACTTGCGGCCCCGGTAACGCTCCGGGATGGTGTCGGGCGCGCCGAAATTGACCATGTCGAGTGCGCCGACCGAGCCGACATAGGGCGCGCGCGTGCGGATGATCGCACCGAAACGATCCTCGGTCGCGGGAAACACGCCGCCCATCAGGAGGTCGCAGACTTCGGTCGTGGTCAGGTCTATGACGCCGGCGAGCTGGCCGGTCTCGACCAGCTTCTCCATCGAGCGGCCGCCGACGCCGGTGGCGTGGAAGACGAGGCACTCGAAATCCTCGCGCAGATCGGCGGCGATTCTCTGCACGGCCGGCGTCGTCACACCGAACATGGTGATGCCGATCGACGGCAGGCTGGCGGCGGTCGCGCGCTCCCTGGCTTCGCGCTGATCGAGGCGCGCCTTCACCATGCCGGCGATGGCATTCGCACCGTTCGAGAGCACCGCGCGCGAGATCGCGTTGAGCCCCTGCACGTCGGTGACCGAATACATCATGGTGATGTCGGCGGGCCCGACATAGGGCCCGACATCGCCGGAGGCGACGGAGGAGATGATCAGCTTCGGCACGCCGACGGGGAGGGTACGCATGCCCGGCGCAACGAGCGATGCCGCACCCGAGCCCCCGGCCGTGATCACGCCGGCGATATTGCCTTGCCGCCGCAGCCAGTTGGCGAACGCATCCGCCATCGCGGTGACGGCGGCGCCGCGGTCCGGGCCGAACACGGCCGAGCCGCCGCGTCCGTGGTTCAGCGCGATCTCCTGCGCGGAGACATCGCAGCTCGCGTGCCTGCCGCTGGTGGAGACGTCGACCAGGCGTGTGCGCAGGCCGCTTCCCGTGATGATGTCGCGGATGAAGCGCAGCTCGGCGCCCTTGGTGTCGAGCGTGCCGACGACCAGCACCACCGGCGGTCCGGATGCCTGCGCGGTCGCCGGCTCGCGCTTGCGCCGCGCGGTCTCGTCGAGACGCGCAACCTGCGTCGAGAGCGCGCGTGCGGCGGCTTCGATCCGTGCGATCGGGACCGGTTGGGACCAGCGCGTCGGCAAGATGGGGTTGGAGATGTAGATCCGGATCGGCCCGCTCGGGCGCGACGGCTGCGGAGCCGGCTTCGGCTCACTGCCGGCAGCGGGCGCGTCGGTATCGGGCTCGAGCGTCGCATGCAGTCCGACACCGAGCAGGCGCTGCTGGAGCTCGCGATCGGCGGCAAGCCGCGCCGAATCGATGATGCGGTTGATGCGGCCGTTGACCATGATCGCGACATTGCGCGAGATCGCGGTGGCGACGCCGATGTTTTGCTCGATCACGAGCACGGCCATGTCGCCGTCCTCGCCGAGCCGCAGCAGCATCTCCTCGACCTGCGCCACGATGACGGGCGCAAGCCCCTCGGTCGGCTCGTCCATGATCAAGAGATGCGGATTGGTGAGCAGCGCGCGCGAGATCGCGAGCATCTGCTGCTCGCCGCCGGACAGCTGGCCGCCGCCATGGTCCTTGCGCTCGGCGAGGCGCGGGAAGGTGTCGTAGATGCGCTCGACTGTCCAGGCGCCGGATCGCATGCTGCCAGCGAGCCGCAAATGCTCGTCGACGCTGAGCGAGCGCCAGAGACGGCGACCCTGCGGCACATAGCCGACGCCGAGGCGGGCGATGTGGGCCGGCGAGCGCCGCGTGATGTCCTCGCCGCGGATGCGGATCGACCCGCCGCTCACCGGCACCAGTCCCATGATCGCCTTGCACAGCGTGGTCTTGCCCATGCCGTTGCGGCCGACGACGGAGAACACGCCGCTCTCCAGCGCGAGGTCGACGCCTTGCAGCGCGTGCGAGTGGCCGTAGTAGACGTCGAGGCCGCGGACCTCGAGCGCGGCGGCTGTGCGGCGGACCTCATTCATGGCCGCCTCCGAGGTAAAGCTCCTGCACCTCGGGATCGGACTCGATCTCCTGCGGCAGGCCTTCCTTGAAGACGCGGCCGTTGTGCATCATCGTGACGCTCTCGACGACGCGCAAGGCGACGTCCATGTCGTGCTCGATGATGATGTAGCCGATATGGGCGGGCAGCGAGGTCAGGATCTCGATCAGCTCCTGCCGTTCGGTCGGCGACAGGCCCGCGGCCGGTTCGTCGAACAGCACGAAGCGCGGGGCGCCGGCGAGCGCGAGCGCGATCTCGAGCTGGCGCTGCTGGCCATGCGCGAGCTCGGCGACGCGCTGGTCCTTCACCGCGGTCAGGTGCACGGCCTGCACCAGGTTGTCGGCTGCGTGCATCAGGGCGTCGTTCTGTCCCGGGCGCAGGAACGAGAAACGTCCGCGCGAGATGCCGCGGCAGGCGAGATAGACGTTGTCCTGCACGGTGAGGCCGGGGAACAGCGCCGAGATCTGGTAGGTCCGGCGCAGCCCGCGGCGGATGCGTTCATAGGGCGGGAAGTGGGTGACGTCCTCGCCGAAGAAGCGGATGGTGCCCGAGGAGGGCGGAAAGTCGCCGGTGATGCAGTTGAACAGCGTGGTCTTGCCGGCGCCGTTCGAGCCGAGCACGGCGCGCCGCTCGCCGGGACGCACGGTGATGGTGACGTCGGTCAGCGCCGCCAGCGCGCCGAACAGGCGCGTCACGCCGCGCAGCTCGAGCGCGGCGCCGGCGCCGACGGCGGAGAGGCGCTGGGCGACGCTATCCATGGCCGCGCGCTCCGCCCGAACGGCCCGTCGTAGGGCGAGGGCTCTGGCGCCAGCGCTGCCACAGGCCGATCACGCCGTCCGAGGACCAGAATACGATGGCGAGGAAGCCGAGCCCGATCAGCAGCCGGAAGCGGTTGCCGTCGAGCCCGAACTTGATCAGGACATCGAGCGCGAAGGTGCGCAGCAGCACGAAGATCAGCGCGCCGATGAAGGGACCGATCGGGCGCGTGATGCCGCCGACCACGGCGATGATCAGCACGTCGATGCAGGCGCCGACGCTGACCGAACCCGGCGAGATCTGGCGGTAGTTCCAGACCTGGAGCACGCCGGCGAGCGCGGCGACGAACGACGCGAAGGCGTAAGCCGCGACGCGGTGCGCATTGACGTTGAAGCCGAGCGCGGCCATGCGCCGCGGATTGTCGCGCACGCCTTGCAGCGCCAGGCCGAACGGTGCGCGGGAGATGTAGTCGACGGCGAAGTAGCACAGCGCGGCAACCGCGAGCACGATATAGTAGAACGGGATGTCGGCGCGCCAGTTGACGCCCCAGAAATGCGGCGTCGCGACGGTGTTGATGCCGGTGTGGCCGTTGAAGATCGCCCAGTTCTGGTTGGTGAAATAGTAGAAGGCCGCGCCGATCGCGAGCGTGATCATGATGGTGTAGATGCCTTCGGTGCGGACGGCCAGCGCGCCGCCGAGCGTGCCGAAGACGGTCGCGAGCGCGAGCGCCACCGGAACCGCGAGCCACCACGGCCAGCCGAGGCTGATATTGGTGTTGGCGCTGACGCCGAACACGGCGACCATGTAGGCCGCAAAGCCGGCGATGGTGAGCTGCATCAGGCTGACCATGCCGCCGTAGCCGGCGAGGAACATCAGGCTCAGCGCCATGATGCCGAGGATCAGCGTGGTGGCGAAGATCTCGATCAGGAAGAAGCCGTTGGCGATCAGCGGCATGATCAGGAGGAGGACCGCGACGATCCAGGCGGCGGGATTGTCGATCTCCGGCCATGCCCGCGCGGAACGCTCCGCCAGGTCGGCGGGGCGGACGGCAACGCGGGCGTCGTGGGCGAGGGACATGTCAGCGCCTCGCCAGGAGGCCCTGCGGCCGGATTGCCAGCACCAGCACCATGATCAGAAAGGTCACGACGATGGCGTAGGTCGGGATGTAGACCGAGCCGAGCTGCTCGGCGAGGCCGATGATGAGCGCACCGAGCGCCGCACCGGGGATCGAGCCCATGCCGCCGACGATCACCACCACCAGCGAGGCCAGCAGGAAACGAATGTCCTCGCCGGGGGACAGCGACTGGAAGGTGCCGCCGACGACGCCAGCGATGCCGGCGAGCCCGGCGCCGAACGCGAACACCAGCACGAAGACGAGCTGGATGCGCACGCCGGTGGCGGCCAGCATGTCGCGATCGTCGACGCCGGCGCGGATGATCATGCCGATCCGGGTGCGGTTGAGCGCGAGCCACATGCCGACGCCGATCACGACGGACGCCGCGAAGATCACCAGCCGCACCACCGGATATCGGAGATAGACCGGCTCGCCCGAGGATTTCACCGCCGTGATCAGCGGCAGGTCCACGGGCCCGATCAGCCAGCTCGGGGTCTGGATCTGGTAGAAGTCGCCGCCGCAGGCCCAGAGCATCAGGTCGGCAAACACGATCGAGAGCCCGATCGTCACCATGGTCTGCCTGAGGTCCTGGCCTTCCATGCGCCGGAACACGATCACCTGAAGCAGCACGCCGACCAGTGCAGTCAGGACGAAGGCAACGATGAAGCTGAGGAGCCAGGAGCCGGTGGCTGTGCTGATGGCGTAGCCGACATAGCCGCCGAACAGATAGAGAGAGCCGTGCGCCAGGTTGACGTTGCGCATCAGGCCGAAGATCAGCGTGAAGCCGCTCGCGACGAGGAAGTAGAGCCCGCCGAGCGTGATGCCGTTGAAGACGGCGTTGAGGAAGACGCGCTTGCGCCCGATTGCCTCTTCGAGGCCCGGCGGCCAGACTGCGAAGATCAGCCACAGCGCGATGGCGATCGCGATGATCGAGATCAGCGCCCAGGCGGGATGGCGTTCGATGAAACGGCTCATTTGCGCCGCCCGCTTGTCCAGGCGCCGCGCCGAAGCTCCACCGAATGCAGGTCAGACAGCCTTGCAGCGGCTGCTCGCCTCGCCATGAACGTGCGCTCCCGTCGTCGCGACCATCTGGGGGTCGCGTTGCGCTCATCCTAGCCGGGCTTTAAGTGCGACATTTGATCGTGAGTATCTTTTCGCGCGGCGGTCAGGCGCGCAAGACCTTGGCGGCGCGACGATAGTCGGTCGGAGCCATCCCCACATTGGCGGCGAAGAAGCGGGTGAAGCCGCTCTGCGAGGAGAAGCCGAGATCGAAGCCGATATCGGCGATCGGTGCCTCGCTGGCGACCAGCGCTTCGAGCGCCTGTTCCATGATCAGCGTGTTGAGATAGAGGTTCGGCGTGACGCCGGTCTGGACGCGGAACAGCCGGTAGAAGTGAGGTCGCGACAGGCCGGACTCGCGCGCGATGGTGTCGAGCTCCATCTCCGCCCCCGGACTCTCGGACATCAGCTTGATGCATTTGCGCACGCGGAAGTCGGTCACGGCGCCGCTCGCCCGCGCATCGCGTACGGTCTCCGCCTGTTGCCAGCTTTCATCATAGCAAATGTCGATCAGCCGCCGGAGCTCGGAATCGAGGCTGGAGAGCGATGGTGCGCCGCACACCAAGGCGGCTGTTCGCCGGATGTGCTTGTCGAGCGCGACAGTGCGCTTGAACTGCGTGCGGCCGAAGCGCAGCCGGTCGGTGCCCGATGCATCGGGCGCAAACCATTCGGGATTGACATAGAGCACGAAGAAGATCGCGCCGCCGTCGAGGTCGGTCGGCAGAAAATTGTGCGGCTCCCAAGGATTGACGGCAACGACCGAGGTTTCGTTGAGATCGTAGTGGCCGGCGGAGACATCGATGCATGCGGGCATGCCGCCGACATGGAAGATCAGATGACCTTCACGATGCGCGTGGATATTGAAAGGGCGGTTCAACTGATAAACCGTCGCCCGACCGAACCGGCCGTGGAAGACGGCGAGCGCACGGCTCATGCCTTCCCTCCCGAATGTTCTTGTCTTTTTAGCCAGCGTTCAACAACGCCGCCGAGATTGCAAGAGCGGAGAGCGCCCGCGTCAGCAAGTCGCTCCCCGCTCGTCTGATGCCGATGTGATGCGTCAGTATTTCTTACATTCCGGCACAGTGCGGCTCGGCAGCCCGATCTTCGAGAACACGGCCGGGTCGTAGCCGAGCGTCTGGTTCACGTTCGGGATCACCTTCACGACCTTGCTGAACAGCGCGCCCTTGCCATCATCGACGACTTCGGTGACGAAGTTGGTGCCGATCGCCTGACGATTGGAGTCGAGCTTGATCTTGCCGTTCGGCGCGTCGAGCTCGATCTTCGCCAGCGCAGTCCTGAACTTCGATTGGTTGTCGCTGAGATCGCCATTGACCTCGCGCAGCGCCAGGATCAGGGCCATCGTCGAGCCATAGTAATTCGTCGCGAGCAGTGACGGGCTTGGGAAGCGCTTGTTGGGCGGGAAGGCGTCCTGATAGGCCTTCACGAACTTCTGCCAGCCCGGATCCTCCCAGGTATCGGCCTGGCCGCTCGCTGCGATGGTGCCGATCAGCGCGTTCTTGGCATTCCCCTTTGACGACAGGATGGTCTGGTCGATCATGATGGAACCTCCCATCAGATGCGCCTTGCCGCCGGCCTGCTGATACTGATTGAGGAAGTTGACGGCGTCCGCCCCGCCAAGCCCAAGATAGATGGCATCGACATCGTCGGGCAGCGCGGCGATGACGGAGGCAAAGTCCTTGGTGCCGAGCGGAACCCATTGCCGGTTGGTGACCTGGCCGCCGGCGCCGCAGAACTCGAGCACGAGGCCGAACACCTGGGTGTAGATGAAGGAATAGTCTTCGCCGACGGTCGCGATCTTGCGATACTTCTTGTCGTCATAGGCGTATTTGCCGAGGCCGACCTGCCACTGCGCGCCGTCCATGTTGTAGCGGAAGAAGTTCGGGGCAGGATCGACATAGGTCGTTTCCTGGGCGCCGGATGCCGCATTGATGAACGTCAGCTCGGGATGGGTCTTCGCAAAGTTCTTCACCGCGATACCCTCGTCGCCGGAGAGCGGCGACAGCAGGATCTGCACCTTGTCCTGCTCGATCAGCTTGCGGACGGCGCGCACTGCCGAATCCGGCGTCGCGTCGGTCGATGCGACGATGAATTCAAGCTCCTTGTCGCCGATTTTCTTGCCCAGCACGTTGAGTGCCGTCTGGTGGCCGCGCATGCCGTCCTCGCCCAGCACCGTGTAGGTGCCTTCGAGGGTTGCGGTCACGCCCACCTTGATCTTTTCCTGGGCGATCGCCGCGCTCGAAAGAAACAGGCTGCTCAGCGCAAGCAGTCCCACACCGCATTTCGACATTGTGCTCCTCCCTGTGTCGTCGCTTTGTTGCCGCGCCGAACCGGGCGCGACGCCCGTGGCTCTCGAACGGCCCGCGGCTTTGGAGGGAAGCTAGCTGAAGTCGAATGCGGTGCCTGCGTGGGCGCCGCGTCCGGTTTGACGGGCAGTCTCATTTTTGAATGTTGCGGCGCAAGTGGTTTTGCAGTGCAATCGGCGACCGTGCCGCGCCCTGATGCACCCACCAACCCTAGGGCATCTCACACCCAGCCGCCATCCACGACGTAGTGCTGCGCGGTGCAGGCGGAGGCCTCGTCGGAGGCGAGGAAGACGGTGAATTTCGCGACCTCGTCCGGCACCAGCCGGCGCTTCAGGCACTGTCGCTGCTGCAGTTCGATCTCGCCCGCCGGCGTCATCCATTTCTCGAGCTGGCGCTCGGTCATGATCCAGCCCGGCGCGATCGCGTTCACCCGAATATTGTAGGGACCGTAGTCGCGGGCGAGGGAGCGCGTGAGACCGACGACGCCCGACTTGCTGGCCGTGTACGCCGCCATGCCGCCCTGTCCGGCCATCCACGACACTGAGCCGAAATTGATGATGGCGCCGGCCTTCGCCGCCTTCATGTCCGGCAGCACGGCTTGCGCGGCGAAGAACTGGTGCTTCAGGTTCACCGCGATGCGGTCGTCCCAGTATTCCGGCGTCATCTCCTCGGTGTTGTGCCGTTCGTCATGTGCGGCATTGTTGACGAGGATGTTGATCGCGCCGTGCGCTTTGCGCGCCGCCGCGACGCCGGCGCGCAACGCGGCGATATCGGTCAGGTCGACGCGCTGGAAATGCGCAGCCAAACCCTGATCGGACAGCTCGCGTGCCAGGCGTTGGCCCTCGTCGGCCTTGATGTCGAAGAACACGACATTGGATTTCTGCTGCGCGAAGCGCCGCACGATCGCAGCGCCAATCCCCGATGCGCCACCGGTGACGAGAACGACCTTGTCGGCAAGGTCGGAATAAACGGCGGCCATGGGCACCTCTTTTTCTTGTGTTGCGGGCGGTGCAAGGCGCCGCCCAGTTGTCCCGCCAACCTTAGCCGCTTCCGCCGTGAGGTCCATAGATCAGAATTTTAGTTGCGCACCTCAAAAATCGAAGGCAGGATTGCAGCCAAAGAATAAGAGCCGATCGGGAGGGATGTGATGAGACTGCTCGGGAAGCTGGGACTCGCCGCTGCCGCATGCCTGCTTTGGGCCAACTCTGCCGCAGCCGACACGACGGTCAAATGGCTCCACATCGAGGCCAATCCGGCCCAGGTGAAGATCTGGGAGGAGGTCGCGCGCGCCTATGAGGCGTCGCATCCGGGCGTCAAGGTCGAGATGCAGTTCCTCGAGAACGAGGCCTACAAGGCCAAGCTGCCGACCATCCTGCAATCCAAGGATCGGCCGAACATCATCTACAGCTGGGCCGGTGGCGTCCTGAAGGCGCAGATCGAAGCCGGCGTCCTCGACGACATCACCGATTCCGTGAAGGGTTACAGCGACAGCCTGACGCCGGCAGCGCTCGCTGCCTTCACCAGCAATGGCCGCGTCTATGGACTTCCGACCGCGCTGTCGCAGGTCGGCTTCCTCTGCAACAGGGAACTGATGGCCAAGGCGAAGGTCGATCCCGCGGGGATCAAGAGCTGGGATGATCTGCTTGCCGCCGTCAAGACGTTGAAGGCCGCAGGCGTGACGCCGATCGTGGTCGGCGGCGCCGACAAATGGCCGTTGCACTTCTATTGGACGCATCTTGCCGTGCGCATTGGCGGCAAGCCGGCCTTCGACGCGGCGCTGCGCGGCGAGAACGGCGGCTTCGCCGGCGAAACCTTCCAGAAGTCCGGCGAGCTGTTCAAGCAGCTCGTCGATCTTCAGCCGTTCCAGAACGGTTTCCTGGGCTTCAAGAATCCGCAGGCCGTCGGCTATTTCGGCGACGGCAAGGCCGCAATGACGCTCGCCATCAGCACCGTCTATCATCTGCAGCGCGCGCTCGCCGCCGACAAGGTGGGCCTCTCCGAGGACAAGATCTGCTGGTTCGACTTCCCGGTCGTCTCGGGCGGCAAGGGCGCGCCGACCGACACGCTCGGCGGCATCACCGGCTGGCTGATCACCAAGGGCTCGCCGAAGGAGGCGGTCGACTTCCTGAAATACTTCGTCTCCAAGGACGTACAGACGCGGCTTGCGGCGGGCAATTTCATCATCCCGGTGGTGCAGGGCGCGGATGCCGGCCTCAACAATTCCTTCATGAAGCTGATCGCGGCCAATCTGGCGAAGTCGAACTATCACCAGAACTTCTACGACCAGAGCCTCGGTCCCTCGGTTGGCCGCGTCGTCAATGACGTTACTGCCGAAATCGCCGGCGGCAGCATGAGCCCGCAGGACGCCGCGAAAGCGATCGAGGCGGCCTGGAAGCAGGGTAACTGACGGTGGCGCGACCGATCGCGAGCGCGCCGGCGATGAGCGTTGCGCAGACATCGGTCTCGCCGACGGCGGTGCGCGGCCCCGGCTGGGACGGCCGCTTCACGGTGCTGATCCTGTTCCTGCCGCCGGCGCTGCTGTTGTTCACGCTGTTCGTGGTGGTGCCGATCGGCGAGGCGGCCTGGTACTCGGCCTTCAACTGGAACGGCTTTGGCCGGCCGACCAACTGGATCGGCTTCGACAATTACCGCTTCGTGCTGGAGACGCGCGCCTTCTGGCTCGCGTTGCGCAACAACGGGCTGATCATCGCGGTCTCGCTGCTGATACAGCTGCCGCTGGCGCTCACGCTCGCCTTGATGCTCGCCGAGCGTTTCCGCGGGGCGGTGGCGCTGCGCATGCTGTTCTTCATGCCCTATATCCTGGCCGAGATCGCAACCGGGCTGATCTTCTCGTTCGTCTACGACGGAGACTACGGCCTGGTCGCTTCGATCTGGCGCACCTTCGGCGCCGAGCCGCCGCATCTGCTGGCCTCGACCGACACGGCGATGCTGGCGGTGCTGATCGTCATCGTATGGAAGTATTTCGGCTTCCACATGATGCTGTTCATCGCCGCGCTTCAGGGCCTCGACAAGAGCCTGGTCGAGGCGGCCACCATCGACGGCGCGACGCGCTCGCAGACGCTCCGCCACGTCGTCATCCCGTTGCTGTATCCGACCATCCGGCTCTCGGTGTTCTTCGCCATCATCGGCTCGCTGCAGCTGTTCGATCTCGTCATGCCGCTGACGCGCGGGGGACCGGCGGATTCCTCCAACACCATGGTGAGCTTCCTCTACAACAACGGCATCTCGCGCATGCGCGTCGGCTATGGCAGCGCCATCGGCGTCATCCTGTTCGTGATCTGCGTGACCTTTGCCTTCACCTACAAGCGATGGTTCATGCGCGATGAATGACGCCGAGCCCGCCCGTATTCCGTTCGATCCCGCCATCCTGTTCAAGGCGCTGTTCCTCGCCGTGATCGCCGTCTTCGTGCTGGTGCCGCTGCTCGCGACCCTGCTCGGCGGCTTCAAGTCGCTCGGTGAGCTGCGCGTCAATCCGTTCGGCTTGCCAAGGCACTGGGAATGGCAGAACTATGCCGACATCCTGTTCTCGGCGCGCTACTGGCAGCTGCTCCGCAACTCGCTGGTCATCTCGACGCTCGCGGTGACGCTGACCCTGATCGTGGCTTCGATGGCCGCGTTCACCTTCGCTCATGTCAGGTTCTACGGCTCATCGATGCTGCTGAGCTACCTGACGCTCGGCCTGCTGTTTCCCGCCGCGACGGCGGTGTTGCCGCTGTTCATCAAGGTGCGCGATCTCGGGCTGCTCGATACGTATTTCGGCGTCGCGCTGCCGCAGGTCGCATTCAGCCTGGCCATGAGCGTGCTGCTGCTGCGGCGCTTCTTCAAGGACATTCCCTATGAATTGCTCGAAGCCGCGCTGGTGGACGGCTGCAGCTACATCAAGTTCTTTCGCTACGTGACGCTGCCGCTGTCACGGCCGATTCTTGCCACCGTCGGCACCATCACCTTCGTCAACAGCTGGAACGCCTATCTGCTGCCGCTGGTGATGCTCAACACCGATGCGCTCTATCCCTGGCCGCTCGGTATCATGGTTTATCAAGGCGAGTATTCGTCCGAGTGGCACCTGATCCTGGCCTTCATCACGCTGACCATCCTGCCGACGGTCATTCTCTTCCTTCTGGCGCAGAAGCACATCGTCGCCGGCCTCACCGCAGGCGCGGTCAAGGGATGAACGGAATCTCACGGAGATCACAATGAGAAGAATAGGCGTCGGAATCATCGGCTGCGGCAACATCAGCACCGCCTATCTGAAGGCGGCCCAGCGCTTCCCGGTCATGGAGGTCAAAGCGCTCGCCGACATGCGCAGCGATGCCGCGGAGCGCCAGGGCGCGGCCTTCGGCCTACCGGGGATGCGGGTCGATCAGTTGCTGAGGCGCGACGACGTCGAGATCGTCATCAATCTCACGGTGCCGCTCGCCCACACCGACGTCAGCCTCGCCGTGCTCAATGCCGGCAAGCATATCCATTCCGAGAAGCCGCTCGGCATCAACGTCGCGGAGGCGCGCAAGGTGATCGATCTCGCGGCGCAGAAGAACCTTCGCGTCGGCTGCGCGCCGGATACGTTCCTGGGCGGTGGACACCAGACCGCGCGCAAGCTGATCGACGACGGCGCGATCGGCACGCCGGTTGCGGGCAGCGCCTTCTTCGGCTGTCCCGGCCACGAGCGCTGGCATCCGGCGCCAGGCTTCTATTACCTGCGCGGCGGCGGGCCGATGCTGGACATGGGGCCGTATTACATCACCGATCTCGTCCAGCTGCTCGGCCCGGTCGCGAGCGTGATGGGCTCGACCGCGCGTCCGAAATCCGAGCGCGTGGTGACCAGCCAGCCGATGAACGGCACGCTGATTCCGGTCGAGGTCTCGACCCATGTGGCGGGCACGCTCGAATTCGAGAGCGGGGCGGTCGTCTCGATCGCGATGAGCTTTGATGTCCCGAAGCACCGGCACGCGCCGATCGAGATCTATGGCGACAAGGGCAGCATGCTGGTGCCGGACCCGAACCGCTTCGGCGGCGAGGTGCAGGTCGCGAGGACCGGCGGTGAATGGGAGACGGTGCCGCCGACGCACGGCCATGTCGACGGCGAGTTCCGCTCGATCGGCGTCGCCGACATGGCCGCCGCGATCCTGAACAACCGGCCGCATCGCGCCAGTGGTGCGCTCGCCTTCCACGTGCTGGAGGTGATGGAGGCGTTCCAGACCTCCGCCGACGACGGGCGGCGCGTCAAGATCGAGAGCCGCGTCGAGCGGCCGGCGATGCTGCCGGCCGGACGCGAAACCGGACAGATCGACTGAGGACAGAAACATGCGCAAGGCAATGATAGTTTGGGGCGGCTGGCCGGGACACGATCCGGATCTCTGTGCCTCGATGATCCGCGGCTGGCTGAAGGCGGAAGGCTTCGAGGTGCGGATCGAGACCACGACGGCGGCATTCGCCGATCCCGCGATTCACGATCTGTCGCTGATCATCCCGATCTACACCATGTCGAAGATCGAGAAGGCGGAAGCGCTCAATCTCTGCGCGGCGGTGCGCAGCGGCGTCGGGCTCACCGGCCATCATGGCGGCATGTGCGACGCGTTCCGCGATTCCGTCGACTACCAGTTCCTGTGTGGCGGGCAGTGGGTCGCGCATCCTGGCAACATCATCGACTACAAGGTCGACTTGACGAAGCCGGACGACCCCATCATGAAGGGTCTGAAGAGTTTCGAGCATCGTTCAGAGCAGTATTACATGCATGTCGACCCCGCCAACGAGGTGTTGGCGACGACGACCTTCACCGGCGAGCACGCGCCCTGGATCGAGGGCGTGGTCATGCCCGTGGTGTGGAAGAAGCGCTACGGCGCGGGCAGGGTGTTCTACTCCTCGCTCGGCCACCGTGCCTACGAGCTTGACGTGCCGGAGATCCGAACGCTGATGACCCGCGGCATGCTGTGGGCGGCGCGCGAATGACAGCCGGCGCGGCGCAGCCGGTGCTTCGTGCCACGCTCGAGGATGTCGCGCGCGCGGCGGGCGTTTCGCTCGCCACCGTCGACCGCGTCGTCAACCGGCGCGAGGGCGTGCGCGCCAAGACGGTTGCGCGCGTCGAGGCCGCGGTGGCAAAACTCGGCTATCGTGCCGACGTCGCGGCCGCGCGGCTTGCCCGCGGCCAGACGTTCCGCTTCGCGTTCGTGCTGCCGACCGGCAGCAACAGCTTCATGACCAACCTGACCGAGCAGGTCCAGCGCACCGCGGACTGGCTCGCCGGCCAGCGCGGCTTCATCGATATTCTCCATGTCGACGTGTTCGATCCGGACGTGCTGGCCAGCGCGCTGGAAAACTTGTCGCCGGCCTATCAGGGCGTCGCCGTCATCGCGCTCGACCATCCGAGGGTACGCGCCGCGATCGACGAGCTCGCAGGCCGCGGGGTCGCCGTGGTGACCCTGGTGTCGGACGCGCCGAGCTCGCGCCGCCTGCACTATGTCGGTATCGACAACCCGGCCGCGGGGCGGACCGCGGCCACGCTGATGGGACGCTTCCTCGCCGGCAACGAGGGGACGGTCGCGGTGATCGCGGGATCGTTGTCGCTGCGCGATCACACCGAGCGGCAGTTCGGCTTCCACCAGATCCTGTCCAGCGAGTATCCGGATTTGCGCGCGCTCCCGGTCATCGAGGGCCGCGACGACAGCGACCGAACGCGGAAGCTCACGGCCGCGCTGCTGGCGCGCCATGCCGATCTCCGCGGCATCTATTGCTGCGGCGCCGGGAACCGTGGCATTGCTGATGCGCTCGAGGCCTCGGGACGGGCGCGCGAGGTGGTCTGGATCACCCATGAGCTGACTCAGTATACGCGGCGCTTCCTGGTCCGCGGCACGCTCGACGCCATCATCAACCAGGACCCCGGCCACGAGGCGCGGTCCGCAGCGCGCGTCCTGCTCGCGCATTGCTCGGGTGAGCCCATCAGCCCCGACCAGGAACGCATCCGCATCGACATTTTTCTGCGGGACAATCTGCCGTAACTGCGAGCTCTGATGCGCGGCCGCTGCTCTCGCCCGATCGAGCCGGCGAGGGCGGTTCAGCCTCCGCCTTGCCAGCCGGCGGTCGCGGAGAGGGCGCGCGCGTGGGCGCTCAGGGCCGTCGCTGTCGGACCTTTCAGGTCATCGTCGAGAATACCGATGGGTCCCATCATCGTGATGGCCGCGATCATGAACCCGCCCTGGTCGAAGATCGGCGCGGATAGGGAGGTGAAGTTCGGCAGCAGCGCGTCACGACAACGGCTGATGCCGTCGCGCCGGATCGTGTCCATCATCTCCTCCACCTCGGCCTTGGTGGTTGGCGCGTCATCGACCCGCGTCTCGCGCGAGCGTTCCTCCTTGAGCTCCTGATCCAGCATCTCGCCCGTCAGCGAGCGCGGCAAATGTGCAAGAAAGTTTCGCCCCAGCGCGGACCGCAGCAGGCTCAGGACGCTTCCGACGCGCAGCTCGATGATGGGCCGGCTGGCTCCGCCCTCGACGCGATAGATGATGGTCGGTCCGCGATTGCCCCACACGCCGAGAAATACGGTGTGGCCGATCGTCGTTGCGAGTTCGGTCATGGCCGGCCGCGCGACGGCGAAGACGTCGAATTGCTCGATGGCCGCCATGCCGAGCTTCAATGCGTAGGGGCCGAGGGCATAGCAGCCGGTGTCGCTCTCCTGTCGGACGATGCCCACCGCCTGAAAGCTCACGAGATAATAGTGGACGTTGGCCGCGGACATTCCGGTGTTGGCGGCGATCATCTTCAGCGGCACGGGCCGCATTTCGGTCCTGAGGTAGTCGAGGATCTTGAAGCCGATCTCGATCGACTGAATGCCGCGCCGTCCGGGCCGTTCCGCCTTGGTGGTCTTGCCGGGTTTGGCTCCTCGTGCGGATGCGGGCGCCGGATCCGGCGGACGGGGTCGGCGCGGCTTCTTCACTGAAAATCCTTATAGATCAGGGTGTTACGGCGGGTGTCGTGCTGGCGCATTATTGGGCGCGTCGCGCCGGATATTCAAGCTTGCTGTATTTGACGACATCATATGTATATGACTAAATAAAATTGCTTGAAGCGGGGCTGGGTTTGGCCGCGAAACAGGGGAATGACGATGGATGCACGAGCGACGGCGGTACCCGCCGACCAGAATCTGACGCGCAGCGAGGAGCGGCAGGTCGTTCTCGCCTCGACCCTCGGCACCGTGTTCGAGTGGTACGACTTCTTCATCTACGGCTCGCTGGCCGTGTTCATGAGTTCGGTATTGTTTCCGCCGGACAACCCGACCGCCGCCGTGCTTGCGTCGCTCGGCGCTCTTGCGGCAGGCTTCGTGATCCGGCCGATCGGCGCAGTGGTCTTCGGCCGCATCGGCGATCTGGTCGGTCGAAAATATACCTTCCTCATCACCATCGTGATGATGGGCGGCGGCACGGCCTTGATCGGCTTCCTGCCCACCTATGCCAGCGTGGGTCATGCTGCATGGATCTCGCTGGTCATGCTGCGATTGATCCAGGGCCTCGCGGTCGGCGGCGAGTATGGCGGTGCCGTCATCTACGTTGCGGAGCATTCGCGTCCGGACCGGCGCGGGCTTCTGACCGGCTGGATCCAGATCACATCGTCGGTCGGGCTGGCGCTCTCCATCGCGGTCATCATCGGCACGCAGAGCGTCATGAGCGAGGCCGACTTCAAGGCCTGGGGATGGCGCGCTCCCTTCATCATCTCGATCGCGATGCTGGCGTTCTCGATCTACGTCCGCGCCAAGCTGCATGAATCGCCCGTCTTCACGCGTCTCAAGGCCGAGCGTCGCCTGTCCAGGAGCCCGGTCAGAGACACGTTCGCCCGGTGGTCCAGCCTTCGCCTGGTGTTGATCGGGCTGTTCGGTGTGACCGCGGGGATGGGGTCCACTTACTTCACCGGCCAGTTCTACGTGATGATCTTCATGCAGCAGATCGCAAGGATCGACCTGCAGACATCCTATACCCTGATGGCCATCGGCCTCGTCATCGGTGCGCCGGCTTTCGTTTTCTTCGGTTGGCTGTCCGATCGGGTCGGACGCAAATGGCTGATGATGACGGGTCTCGTACTTTCGGCGCTGTGCTACCGGCCGATGTTTTCGTCGCTGCTGGAGGCAGCAAATCCGCAGCTCGTGGCCGCGACCCGCAGTGCGCCGGTGACGGTGCACGCCGACACCACCAGCGAAGCATGCCGGTTCGGCCTTGCGGCCGCATTGCTGAGCTCGCATGGCGATCATGGCAAGCCTTGCGTCCAGGCCAAGAAGCTGTTGATCGGAAGCGGCATCAACTTCAGCTATGCCGCCCCGGTCGATGGCCAGGCCGTAGCCATGACGGTCAACGGCAAGACGATTGCCGGATACGATGCGGCGGCTTATCGCAAGGCCCTGTCCGAGGCGGGTTACCCCGCCAAGGCGGATCCCGCGAAGGTGTCGTCAGCCTACATCGTCTTTCTGCTGGTCGTCATGACCGTCATCGTCGCGATGGTCTATGGGCCGGTGGCGTCGTTCCTGGTCGAGGTGTTTCCGGCCAACATCCGATACACGGCACTTTCGTTTCCCTACCACATCGGCGCCGGCATCTTCGGTGGCTTCCTGCCGTTCTTTGCAACCTATCTTTCGCTCGCGGTCGGCGACGTGTTTGCGGGGCTCTGGTATCCGGTCGTCATTTGCACGGTCGTCGCCGTGATCGGATCGATCATGCTGCCGAACAGGCCGCAAATCGAGACGGATCACTGAGTATGACATGCCGGCGGGCCGCAGCAGCGGCCCGCTCTCCGTTTCCGTGCCCGGGATGACATGATGGATAGCAACCGACCGAACACCTACAAGGCGGCCGTCGTTCAGGCCGCGTCAGATCCGACAAGCTCGCTGGTGTCGGCGCAAAAGGCGGCGGCCCTGATCGAGAAGGCCGCTGGCGCCGGCGCGAGGCTGGTCGTTTTCCCTGAAGCCTTCATTGGCGGCTATCCCAAGGGAAATTCGTTCGGCGCTCCCGTCGGCATGCGCAAGCCCGAAGGACGCGAGGCGTTCCGTTTGTATTGGGAGGCGGCCATCGATCTCGATGGCGTGGAGGTCGAGACGATCGCTGCGGCGGCCGCCGCAACCGGTGCCTTTACCGTCATCGGCTGCATCGAGCGAGAGCAGGGCACGCTCTACTGCACGGCGCTGTTCTTCGACGGGGCGCGTGGGCTCGTCGGCAAGCACCGCAAGCTGATGCCGACTGCGGGCGAGCGGCTGATCTGGGGTTTCGGCGACGGCTCGACCATGCCGGTGTTCGAGACCTCGCTCGGCAATATCGGCGCCGTGATCTGCTGGGAGAACTACATGCCGATGCTGCGCATGCACATGTACAGCCAGGGCATCAGCATCTACTGCGCTCCAACCGCGGATGATCGCGATACCTGGCTTCCGACCATGCAGCATATCGCCCTGGAGGGACGCTGCTTCGTCCTGACGGCCTGTCAGCATCTCAAGCGCGGCGCCTTCCCGGCGGACTACGAGTGCGCGCTGGGTGCCGATCCCGAGACCGTGCTCATGCGCGGCGGCAGCGCCATCGTCAATCCGCTCGGCAAGGTGCTGGCGGGTCCATGCTTCGAGGGGGAGACCATCCTGTATGCCGACATTGCGCTCGACGAGGTGACGCGCGGCAAGTTTGATTTCGACGCCGCGGGGCACTATTCCCGTCCGGACGTTTTCCAGCTCGTCGTCGACGATCGACCGAAGCGGGCAGTATCAACCGTCAGCGCCGTTCGCGCGCGCAATTGAGGGACCGATGCTCTTCGACATGGGCCAGCTTCCGGCGGATATCCGCTACAAGATTCTCACCGCGACCGTTACGCCGCGCCCCATCGCGTGGGTGACGACCCGCTCCCGAGACGGCGCCGCCAATGCCGCGCCCTTCAGCTTCTTCAACGTCCTCGGGCATGAACCGCCGACGGTCGTGCTCGGCCTGCTGCGCCATCCGAACAAGGGCTTGAAAGACACGGCGCAGAATATCGTCGAGACGGGCGAGTTCGTCGCTCACCTGGTGTCGCACCAGATGGCTGAAGCCATGAACGCGACGGCCGTCGATGCTCCGGCCGGTGTCGACGAGATGGAG
This sequence comes from Bradyrhizobium diazoefficiens USDA 110, assembly GCF_000011365.1. Classification (GTDB taxonomy): domain Bacteria; phylum Pseudomonadota; class Alphaproteobacteria; order Rhizobiales; family Xanthobacteraceae; genus Bradyrhizobium; species Bradyrhizobium diazoefficiens. Next base: position 3,766,082 of record NC_004463.1, read on the forward strand.
ATCGCGGGACTTCAAACATGTCCTTCGCAGATGGTTGCGCCTCCGCTCATCGAGGGGTGCCCGGTGGCGTTCGAATGTCGCTCCCTCACGGTTCACGAGACCGGGCCCCGGCAGATCGCGGTGATCGGCGAAATCGTCTGTGCTCATGTGGCCGAGCAGTTCGTGATCGATGCACAGAGAGGCTATATCGATACGGTCGGCCTCGATCTCATTGCCCGCATGCACGGGTCGGGCTGGTATGCGCGGCCCCGCGATCTCTTCCAGCTGGTGCGGCCGGCGCCGATCGAATAGGCGGCCGGCGCCGGGGCCTCCCGCCATGGCCGCCCCATGAGCCCGATTGACATCCAATTATTACATGTCTAAAAATATGCAAATTCATATAATTCGTGAGATGCCTGAATGGACGCGCATCCGCTCAAGCTCAGGGTCAGGTCGTATGCCGCGGAGACGCCGTTCGTACGGAGCCTTGTGCTTGGCGTGGAGGACGGCCCCGTGCCGCCATGGCGGGCAGGCGCACATATCCGCGTGGCGCTCCCGAACGGAGGGGACCGGCCGTACTCGCTGATGGCCCTGCCGGGTCTTGCCGAGGATGCGCTGGCGCTCGGGGTGCTGCGCGAGGAGGCCTCGACCGGCGGCTCGCAGTTCATGCATGCGCTGAAGATCGGCGATGTCTTGAAGGCAAGCGCGCCGGTGAACAATTTTCATCTGCACGAGGGGCCGGCGCCCGCGCTGCTGTTTGCCGGCGGCATCGGTGTCACGCCGATCCTGTCGATGGCGGCGGAGCTCACCGCCCGCGCAAGTCCGTTTCGCCTGCATTACGCCGGCCGCACGCAAGGACTTCTGGCGTTCCTGCCGCATCTGCGGGACATCTGCGCTAAAGGCCTGTCCGTTCATTACGACAGTGACGAGTCCCGTCTGGATCTTGCCGCGGCGCTCGGAGGAGCAGCCGCGAACGCCCACATCTACGTCTGCGGTCCGGCGGGGATGATAGACGCGGTGAAGGCGGCCGCGCTTGCCGAGGGCGTCCCGGCGGACCGCATTCACTACGAGCTCTTCAAGGCGGAGCAGCCGTCTTCACCCGACCTGCCGTTCGAGGTCGAGATCAGATCGACCGGACAGGTCGTCGGCGTCGCAGCCGGCCAAACCATTATCCAGGCGCTGGAGGCGGCGGGGCTCGACGTGCTCTACGATTGCCAGCGCGGCGATTGCGGCATCTGCCAGTGCGGCGTGGTCGAAGGGGTGCCCGACCATCGCGACGTCATCCTCAGCGACGACGAGAAGGCCTCCAACAAGGTCATGCAGATCTGCGTGTCGCGCGCGAAGTCGGAACGACTGGTGCTGGATTTGTGAGGGAGGCGAGGGACGCCATGGCGAAATACGGAAGGGACGCCCACGCGATTGCCGCGCTGGTGCGCGAGGCTGAGGTTCATCGCGACGTCTATGTCGACCCCGAGATCTTCGAGCTCGAGATGGAGCATCTGTTCCCGAACAGCTGGGTCTATGTCGGGCATGCCAGCCAGTTGGCGAAGCCCGGCGATTTCATCACCGCCACGATCGGCCGCCAGCCGGTGTTGGCGAGCCGCCATACCGACGGCTCCATCCATGTGTTCTACAATCGCTGTCCGCACAAGGGCGTGAAGATCGCCTCCGAGCCCTGCGGCAATACCGGAAAGTTCTTCCGCTGCCCCTATCACGCCTGGTCCTTCAAGACCGACGGCTCGCTGCTCGCGATCCCGCTGAAGAAGGGCTACGAGGGCACCGGCTTCGGCGACACCCAGGCGAATGAGGGGCTGTCCAGGGTCAAGAACGTCGTGATCCATCGCGACTTCATCTTCGCGCGGCTCAGCGACAGCGGCGTCTCCTTCGAGGACTATTTCGGCGAAAGCCTTTCAACCATCGACAACATGGTCGACCGCTCGCCGGAGGGCAAGCTCGCCGTCCTGGCGACGCCGATCCGCTACATGCACACCTGCAACTGGAAGATGCTGGTCGAGAACCAGACCGACACCTGCCATCCGATGGTGGCGCATGAGAGCTCGGCCGGCACTGCGGTCAAGGTCTGGAAGCGCGAGCAGGGCGATTCCACGGAAACGCCGATGGCGGTGCAGCTCTACGGTCCCTTCATGAGCCCGTACGAGTTCTACGAGCAGAGCGGCATCAGGATCTGGCCGAACGGCCATGGCCACACCGGCGTCGCCAACTCCATCCATTCGAACTACTCGGATGTCCCGGGCTATCTCGACCAGATGGTCGCGGCCTACGGCGAGAAGCGGGCGCACGAGATCCTCGGCGAGGTCAGGCACAACACCGTCTATTTCCCCAATATCATGGTCAAGGGCGCCGTCCAGATCCTGCGCAACTTCATCCCGATCGCGGTCGACAAGACGCTGGTCGAGAGCTGGGTCTATCGCCTGGTCGGCGCGCCCGACAAGCTCTACGAGCGGGCGCTGATGTACAACCGCTTCATCAACGCGCCGACCTCGATCGTCGGCCACGACGACCTTGAAATGTACGAGCGGGCGCAGGAAGGCCTGAAATCCAACGGCAATCAATGGGTCAATCTCCGCCGGCTCTACGAGGGCCATGAAGAGCAGGACGTCACGGCGGTGATCAACGGCACCTCCGAGCGGCAGATGCGCAACCAGTTCCACGCCTGGGCGAAATTCATGACCATGGACATGGACAAGCGTGTCGAGGCCGCCGAATGATCACCGAGAAGACGATCACGGACTTCATCTATCGCGAGGCCGAGCTGCTCGACACGATGCAGTGGCAGGTCTGGCTCGATCTGTTTCACCCCGAGGGGCGCTACTGGATGCCGCTCGAATGGCAGCAGCAGGATCCGGTGCTCCAGCCGTCGCTGATGTATGAGGACCTGCTGCTCCTGAAGGTACGGGTCGAGCGTCTGGCCGGCGAGCGCACCTTCAGCCAGAAGCCGAAGAGCCGTTGCCATCATCTTTTGCAGGCGCCGCAGATCGTGGCGTGCGATACGGCTGCCGGCGTGTTCAGGGCGCGGACGTCCTACATCTACACCGAGACGCGCGGCGACATGCTGGAGCGCTATTCGGGATGGGCCTCGCACGATCTCGTCCAGGTCGGCGATGCCCTGAAGATCAAGCTCAAGCGCGTCGATCTCGTCAATTTCGACGCGCCGTTCGGCAACATCCAGCTCTTCATGTGAGACGAATTTGACCGCTGCGACCACAGTCTACGCCCGCTTTCGCGAGACCGCGCTTCGCCGCGGCGAGGCGGGCTTCCTCAACGTGCTGCCGGAGACATCAGGCATCTACGGCATCGCGGCGGGCGAGATCACCTATCGCGCCATGCTCGAACGGGTCGAGCGCTGGCGCGCCGCGTTCGCGGGCCGCGGCTACGGCGAAGGCCACAGGGTCGGGCTGCTGCTCCAGAACAGGCCGGTGTTCGTCGAGCTGTGGTTCGCGCTCAACGCGCTCGGCGTCTCCGTGGTGCCGATCAATCCGGATTTGCGGCTGAGCGAGCTGGAATACATCATCGCGCATTCCGAGATGAACGCCGCGTTCGTGCTTGTCGAGCGGCGCGACGAGGTCGAGACGGCGGCGCGCCAGGCCGGTCGGCCGATCCCCGTCGTGACCAGCGAGGACGACGTGCCCGCGCCATTCGGCGGCGTGCGGCCGGCGAGCACGGGTGACGGCGCGACCGAATGCGCGCTGCTCTATACGTCGGGGACGACAGGTCAGCCCAAGGGCTGCGTGCTCACCAACACCTATTTCCTGCATTCCGGAAACTGGTATCGCGACGTCGGCGGGCTGATCGCGCTCAAGCCCGACGGCGAGCGCATGATCACGCCGCTGCCGCTGTTCCACATGAACGCGATGGCGGTGTCGCTGATGGCGATGCTGTCGGTCGGCGGCAGCCTGACCATGCTCGATCGCTTCCATCCGCGCAGTTGGTGGGCTTCCGTGCGCGACAGCCGCGCGACCTGCCTGCATTATCTCGGCGTCATGCCCTCGATGCTGATGAGCGCGCCGCCGTCGGAGCAGGACCGCGCGCACACCGTTCGCTTCGGCTTCGGTGCCGGCGTCGACAAGCTGCTGCACGCGCCGTTCGAGGACCGCTTCGGCTTTCCGCTGCTGGAGGCCTGGGCGATGACCGAGACGGGCAGCGGCGGCGTCATCGCCGCCAATGTCGAGCCGCGCAAGATCGGCACCAGCTGCTTCGGGCGACCCGCACCCGAAGTCGACGTTCGTATCGTCGACGACGGCGGCAATGACGCCCCAATTGGGACGCCGGGCGAGCTCCTGGTGCGGCGGGCTGGCGCCGACCCGCGCTACGGCTTCTTCCGCGAATATCTGAAAAACCCGGAGGCGACCGCCGAGGCGTGGGAGGGCGGCTGGCTGCATACCGGCGATATCGTGTCGCGCGATGTGGATGGCGATCTCCATTTCGTCGATCGCAAGAAGAACGTGATCCGCCGTTCCGGCGAGAACATTGCCGCGGTCGAGGTCGAGTCCGTCCTCAACCGCCACCCCGCGATCCGGCAGGCCGCGGTTGCGGCGACGCCCGATCAGGTGCGCGGCGACGAGGTTGCCGCCGTCATCATCGCCGAGGAGGCCGGCGCCGGCCGCGCGCTCGCCGAAGACATCGTCCGCTGGAGCCTGGAGCAGATGGCCTATTACAAGGCGCCGGGCTGGATCTGCTTCACCGACAGCCTGCCGCTGACCGCAACCGAGAAGATCCAGCGCGGCGGGCTGAAGGATTTTGTCGCAAGGTTGATGTGCGATGGCGCTTTCTTCGACCTCCGCGACCTCAAGCGGCGTCAGGTCTGACGCGGGGAGGGAGGCGATCATGAGCGAGATACGCACCACACTCATTACCGGCGGCAATTCGGGGATCGGCGAGGCGCTGGCGAGAAAGCTCGTCGAGAAGGGGCAGCGCGTGGTCTCGGTCGGGCTGGAAAAGCCGGACTGGACCCATGATCTGCTCGCGGCCTATCGCGCCGATCTGACTGACATCGCGGAGACGCGCGCGATCGCGCAGGAGATCGGCCGGAATCACGCCATCGACTGCCTCGTGCACAATGCGGGCGTCATCCTGCCGAATCTGCTGCCCGACGCGAAGCCGGAAGACATTCTGATGCTGGCGCAGTTGCACCTCGGCGCGCCGATGCTGCTGACCCAGGCGGCGCTGGAAGGGATGCTGTCGCGTCGCTTCGGGCGCATCGTGTTCGTCTCTTCGCGGGCGGCGATGGGCGCGGTGACGCGCTCGGCCTATTCGGCGACCAAGGCCGGCGTGCATGGCATGGCGCGGACCTGGGCGCTGGAGCTCGCCGCGAGCGGCATCACCGTGAACGTGGTCGCGCCGGGGCCGATCCTGACCGACAATTTCTGGGGCGTCATTCCCAAGGGCTCCGAGCAGCAGGCGCGGATGGCGCGCAACGTCCCGGTCGGGCGGCTCGGCTCGCGCGAGGACGTGGCGCACGCCATCACCTTCTTCCTCGACGAACGTTCCGATTTCGTCACCGGCCAGGTGCTCTACGTCTGCGGCGGTACCAGCCTCGTGGGCCTGGGGCCGTAAGCGCTATTCGGCGGGCAAAATTGGACGCCGCCGATTGACGGTCATCTAGCGGGAGCTATCCGGCCGACACTCCGCGCTGCATGACGGCCCCGCATTGTGCACGTCAACGGATTATCCGGTCGACAACCCGTGTGGCACGGTCGATCTCCCTCTCATTCCATGCCGCAAATCCAAGAAACAATCCTCGCTCTTTTGATTTGTGAAACAGCTTGCCCGACAACCGGCGATATTGCGCCAGCCTCGAAGAGTTGTGCCGTAAGTTTCCCCGGCTTGAAGGGCGTGGACGCCATCGGCGGCCAAGCTGCGCGGCACATGGAGGCGTTGGCCGGTGGTCGGGCGTCCGCTCGTAATGAGCGTCCTCACCCCCCAAGACAGTTGCAGCAACAAGGTCCGCTCACTCCCGGCGACAAGAGCAGCGTCCCCTCCAGCAAGAGCATCTTTCTGGCTCTCTGTATTTTTTAGAACTGGCCCTTTTCATAGAGCCACCTGAAACCTTATGCAAAATGCAAATTTGGTCGCGCTATTTGAGCGGAATGTCCCAGGGTTTACTTGCGATTCCAGACGTTGGCATCATGAGCGCCGCCATCAGCCTCAATGACCCCGTTGAGCCATCGTAGTTTCTGGCAATGGGCCTAATCATCGGCGGGATCGCTCTTGGCGCATCAAGAACGGAACTCAGAGTGATGATATGCGGTCCCACCTCCAACCGCGCGGTGCATGCAGACCCGACAATCTAGTGGAGCGGATATGATTGGATTGTTCTTCGAAGTTATGCCGCGACCAGGACACGAGCAGGCCTATTTCGATATTGCCGCCGGTCTACGACCCGAATTGGACAAGAATCCCGGCCTTCTGTTCATTGACCGCTTCAAAAGCGTCGGTCGGCCAGGCATCGTGCTTTCGCACTCTCACTGGCGCGATGAGGCAAGCCTTGCCGGATGGCGTACCCACGCAAAGCATCATGCCGCGCAAATCGCGGGAAGAAAGCTGCACTTCGAGGACTATCGCCTGCGCATCGGCCAGCTCGTCTGCGAGTGGACTCCTCAAGCCGGCGCTCCGCGTCAATTCGAAACCACCAACAGCTACAACGACCCGGTTCTGCGGCCAGAACGATTCATGATCGTTTCCACCGCCAACTCGCCCATCCAAGCGGGCGTTGAAGGTGACATTCTGGCGAGCATTTCTCGCGAGCGAGAATACATCGTCCTGGCCCTGGCATCGTCGCTTGCAGACGGGCTTCGAATGGCAGAGGAATTCTTGTTGGCAGGCGTCGTGACATCGATCCGATTGTATCTCGTGTCTCGCGACTACGGCATGTTCGATCGAAAGGAGGCGCCTCAATATTATCCGCCCGTGACCCAGGTTCAAGAGCATGGCTCGAAGCCGGCTGATGCTGGTTTGTGACAGCATACGGTGGAGAGATGACGAAAGAGCGACGTAAGATTACCGTCGGGCTGCTGTTTGGAGGGCGCTCGGCTGAGCACGAAGTCTCCAGGGCATCCGCTGCCAATATCCTTCGAGCTCTGAACAGCGATCGCTATGACGTTTATCTCATAGGCATATCGCGAGATGGTCGCTGGTTTGCCTGCGATTCAGGGAATGGCGCGGGAACGGGTTCTACAGCGCTCACAATTTCGGACGAGGCACCGGAGATCGGCCTTGTGCCGGGCGGGCGAGGCCGCCTCGTTCATTGCGACGGACCAACAGGAAGTGACGCGGGGAGTATCGACGTTGCATTTCCGATCTTGCACGGGCCGAACGGAGAAGACGGGACGGTGCAGGGAGCACTGGAATTAGCCGACGTGTCGTTCGTCGGTTCGTCGGTGACGGGTTCTGCCGTGGCGATGGACAAGGAAGTTTCCAAGCGGCTGATGCGCGACGCTGGCCTTCCCGTGGTGCCGTTCCTAACAACGACTGCCTCGTCCCGAATCGAATACGCTGCGGCAGTTGCCGCGCTCGGGACGCCGGATTTGTTCGTAAAGCCCGCCAATCTGGGATCATCGGTCGGCGTCTCCCGCGCGCGGTCCGAGGAGGAATTCGCAGCGTCGTGTGCTCTCGCGTTCCGCTACGACCGCAAGATCCTGGTCGAGCAAGCTCTGAACGGAGCGCGGGAGATCGAGTGTTCTGTCCTGGAGGAATCGACAGGTGATATTCGAGCGTCTGGGCTCGGCGAGATTGTTCGGGCGAGCGAGCACGGCTTCTATTCGTATCAGGCAAAATATATCGACGCCGATGGCGCCGCTCTGCACATCCCGGCAGACCTTCCCCTGCTACAGGCTCGCCGTCTTCAGGAACTTGCCGTTGAAGTCTTCAACGTGCTCTGCTGCGAAGGTATGGCCAGAGTCGACTTCTTTGTTCAAGGCGATGAAGTCTTTGTCAACGAGGCGAACACGTTGCCAGGGTTCACATCGAGCAGCATGTACCCCAAGCTTTGGGAAGCAAGCGGCTTGTCTCAAACCGACCTCATGGACAAGCTAATCGCGCACGCGTTTGCGCGCCACGAGCGACGTCGTGCCTTAAGCTTCGGTTGACAAGAATGCGGCGGATAGGACCCAACTAAGGAGCCCTCTGATCTCGCCGCGGAACCAGAGCGACGCGTTACATCTGCATCCGCGTGCTGCCGGCTGGGGAGTGGCGCCGAGGGGAAATATGAGGAAGACGGTGTGACGCACGATCTATTTGAAGGCATGGACCGATGATGAACCTTAAGATCGAGCGCGCGTTCAAGACGGATTTGCCATTCGTGATGATGACCGAACGGTCGGAAGGATACCATACACTAGTCGGCCGGTGGGACGAGGCGCGGCATCTGGCGGCTATCGATGACAATCACTATGCCTATTTCATTGCCAGGGATTGCGCGGCTTCTGTTGGATTCGCCATTGTCCGGGATTGGGGGGCTCCGGAGAGAGTGACCTGTCTGAAACGGATAGCGGTGTCGAACCCTGGCAAGGAGCTAGGGAGGCGGATCGTTCGCGCGGTTGTTGGCACCGTCTTTCGGGAAACCGAAGCTCACCGTGTTTGGCTAAGCGTTTTTCCAGAGAATGAACGAGCCCGCAGAGCGTATGAAGCTGTGGGCTTCAAGGCAGAAGGCATCGCACGTGGCAGCGCCTATTTTGGAGGAATCCATCGCGATGAATTGATAATGGCCGTCCTCAGAACGGAGTGGACTGCGGTTTAGGCAGGCGACGTAGCCCCATGATCGACTTGCCGGGGGATGTCCATACTCATTTCAAACGCAAAGAAACGCTGATCGAGAATGGGTAATCGTCATCTTGGCCTGCAGCCCGGCCCCCCGAGGTTTCTGCAATGACCAAAGCGAAAACCCGCCTTGCATACATGGGCGCCGGCGTCGCCGTCGTGATCTGGGGAGCTACTCCTGCAGCAACCGCCATCGTTGCCCGCGAATTGTCACCTGGGTTGATCGGGTTGGCCCGGCTGTTGCTATCGGCCACCATTCTCATCCCCATCGCCGTCTCATTGAAGCCAGAACTCCCGAGCGACCGGGGTGGTTGGATCGCGCTGCTGATCAGCGCCCTGGTCGGGTTCGCCGGATCATTCGTCCTGCAGGGCGTCGGCATTGCACGCACCAGCACCTCGCACGCCGCCCTCGTCCTTGCCTTGGCTCCGATCTTCACGGCGACCGTCCATTTCCTGCTTTCCCGCTGCTGGCCAAGGCCGCTCTGGTGGCTTGGAAGCGCGATCGCGCTCATGGGCGTGGCAATTCTCATTCCCGGCCGCAACCCTGCCGGAAGCGTGGCAGCGCCGACGCTCTTCGGCGACCTTCTTGTTCTTGCCGGTACGGTCACGGTCAGCGTTGGCTATGTCGCAGGCGCACGGCTCTCAGCGCGGATCGGCCTGTTCGCGGCGACCTGCTGGTCGCTTCTTCTCGCTGGGTTGATCACTCTTCCCGCATTTCCGGCCTTGGCTTCCGCTCTTGGTCAACTCTCGTTCGCCGTCTGGGGCGCGCTCGGTTTCCTGGCCGTCTTCTGCACGCTGATCGGCTTTGCAGTGTGGTTTTGGGCGCTTGAGCACGGTGGCGTCACCTCGATCGCCCCGCTTCAGTTTGGCCAGCCGCTGGTGAGCCTCGTGATCGCCGTAGCTTTCCTGTCTGAGGATATTTTCCCGGCGACCTTGTTGGCGTTGAGCCTGGTCATCCTCGGCGTCCATTTATCACGTCGAGCTGCTTGATCCTGCTCCACTTTCTGGAGAGGAAGGCTGTCAAAACGAAGCTGGATGTATCCATCAGGGAAACCGCGTCCCCAACCGCTGGCTTTCCCCGCGACAAACGCGGAACGCGATTGCGCGGAGATGCTCAAGCAACAACGTCAGATCTGGTTCTGGCGGATGTTCTCGACCATCTTGGCCAGCACCCGCGCGCAGACCTCGATGTCGTCAGGGGCGATGCCTTCGATCAGCTTGTCATAGTTGTTCGCCATGACCGGCCAGATCTTGCGCAGCAGCGCTTCGCCGTCAGGCGTCAGACCCACGACGCGGCGGCGCTGGTCCTCCTCCGCGATCTCGCGCTTGACGAGGCCCGACGTCACCATGGATTCGACCATGCGGCTCGCCGTCGACTGCTCGGTCACAGCGAGAACGGCGATCTCGTTGACGGTGAGGGTCTTGTAGATGAACAGCACCGACAGCGTCCGGAACACGACATTGTTGACGCCATGCTCGCTCAGGTCGCGGTTCTGGTCGAGATTCCAGCGATTGGCGAGCCGGTTGAACAGATACGGGATGTAGGTCTGCAGCTGGTCCCTGGTCCTCGGCGGACCCGACTTCCATCTGCTCTTGGATTCTCTGGCCATTATCTCTTGCGACTTTGCTTCTTGCCGTCAGTGTGAAGTTTTGAAGAAAGGGATTTCAGCACGGACAGCGCGGTATCCAGCTCCTGGGCCGAAACGTTCTCGAGCCGTTTGCCGAGATGCTTCTTGTGGATTTCGGCTGCCTTCCTGAACAGCGCTTCGCCTTTCGGCGTCAGGCGCACGATGAAGGACCGCCGGTCCTCGCTCGACATCTCCCTGCTGATGAGGTCGTCGGCGAGAAGACGCTGCACGAGGCCCGACACATTGCCGCCGGTCACTTTCAGGTTTTGCGACAACTGACCGAGCGCAAGCCCATCCCGGTAGCGATCGAGCTGGGCCAGCACGTCGAATTTTGCGAGCGACAGGCCGAACTCGGAGTTCAGCATCGAATTCAGCGAGGCGAACAGCTCGCCATGCAGCGACAGCAATTGGAGCCAGAGCCGGGTTTCAATCTGCCCGGGGACGGGAACTATGTTCTCTTTGAGTGCTGCCGGCATCGCATGACCATCGAGGACAAGGTGTCTCGTCAATTGGAGGGATTATCGCGGGTCTTTCGCTCCGATTAGCAACCTAACAATCGCAGTCAAGCCGTTTGATCCTGACGTTCTCCGGTCCGAACGGCAATCCAATCCTGTGCTGGGCTCGACCCGCATCACGCAAAAGTCTTGATGGTCTGGATCACGCCGTCGAGCTCCTTGCCGGCGCTGTCCTTCAGCGCAGCCTCGCGCAGGCGCCGCGCCCAGTCGGCGGCATCCTCGCGTCGCTCGACCAGCTTGATCGCCGCCAGCGTCTTGTCGAATTTCGACAGCCCCCGGCTGTGAGTATCGGAATAGCCTTTCACGAGGCGGCGGCATTGCAGGATCTCGACACCGAGCTGGTAGTTGGTGCCGACTGCGTCGGTGGCGGCCTTGAGCCATCCGTCCCGGTGCGCCGTCTCGATGGCGTGCCGCAGCGAGCGGCGGCGCAGGCCGCGTAGGCCGCCCACGACATAGAGCGCCAGGAACCAGGGCAGCGAGTAGGTCCGCACCCGGCGCCCCCGGTTGACGCGGCGATCGAGCCAGCCGAGCAGGCGTGGCCGCGCGCCAAGCCAGCGACCGAAGCCCGCGGGCAGCACGCCCATGACCTCCTCCATGCGGGGATGCATGAACTCGGTGGTCTGGAGCACCTGTCCTTCCGACATCTCGAGCTCGCTCTCGATGCGGGCGCGGCGACCGGCGCGCGTCTTGAGGTCGGCGACGCGAATGACGTCGTCATAGGTCATGGCGTTGGCAAGATACTTTGCCGCGGCTTCCGTGAAGGCATAGGTCCGGGCCGCACCGCCGGCGCTGCGGTCGGCCGCGTGCAGCGTCTTGAGAATGTCGAGGTACTCGGTGCCATAGGCGACGTCCTGGAAGTCGACCGCCTTCTTCAGGCCGGCGCGGGCCATGGTGAGCGCGGGCTCGGGCAGCTCCTGCGTCAGCCTTGCGACAAGCCCGGCGAGATCCGGATCGGGCGTTGCGGGAGAGGGGATATTGCCGGCCTGTTTCGGTTGCGGCGGCGCCACAACGTCGGGTGAGCCGGTCTTGACCCGGTCGAAGGCGGCCTCGAAAGTCCCGATGCTGGCCTTCGCGCCTTTCCCACCCGCGCGGATGACGTCGAGATAGCTGTCGCGGCTGAAGGGCAGCACACCGGCCGCCGCGAGCGCGCCGAACATCGCGGCCGAGATGACGCTGCCATGCGCGATCGCCAGCGCGTTCAGGTCGAAGATGATCTCGGTCTTGGCGGCGATCCCGATGGCGCCGGTGACGGCGCCGCCGTCGGCGATGCCGTTGCCCGGCGCGATCTTCTCGCCGATCGCAAAGGACCGGTGGTTGGATGCGATCAGCGTGGTGCGGTCCGGCGTCACAAGGCCGCGCAGGATCGATCGGCCGGCCTCCATGAATTCCGCCGCCATCACCACGTCGACGTCGCCGGGCGTCGGCATCAGCGACAGGATTGGCTTGCGGCCGTCGAGCGGCGGCATCGTCTCGATATAGTAGATCGTGGCGCCGGTGCGCTGCGCGACGCCGGGCACCGAGGTCGACTGCGCGACCCAGCCGTGGTTCTCGGCAAGCTGGACGATCCAGTCGGTCAGGACGCCGCCGCCCTGGCCGCCCATCGCGACGATCGCGATCGAGATCGGCCGCTCAGTTGCCTCGCCCGCGGCGGGGAGGGCCAGCCGGATCGTCTCGTCCCTCATGCCAGTGCCTCGAGCGCCGGACGCCGGCGATCGCGCCGCCGTTGCAGCCAGCCGATCACGGCCATCGCGACTTTGGATTTGAACATGTCCCAGCGGGTCGGATTATGGATGACGTCGGCGCGGTAGAACGAGGGGCAGAGCACGGCGGCCTCGGAGACCTCGCCGCAATTGCCGCAGCCGACGCAGGAATTGTCGATCGCCGCGACCGGATCATCGCGCAAGGGATCGTCGAGCTGCTTCACCGACAGCGATGGGCAGCCGGAGAGCCGGATGCAGGCGTGGTCGCCGGTGCACACGTCCTCGTCGACGCCGAAGCGCTCCTTGACGGTACGGACGCCGTCCTTGATCGCCTTGTTGATCAGCGGCTTCACGCGGCGCTGCTTGTTCAGCATGCATTCGGAGGACGCGACGATGACCTTGGGACCTTCGTCCTTGGTCGTCAGCGCTTCCTTCAGCGTGTCGCGCATCTTGCCGACGTCATAGGTGCGGTCGATCTGACGCACCCATTGGCCGCCGATGCCCTTCACGGCCTGCACGATCGAATTGTTGGTCTTGCGCCGCTTGTTGGTCGCGCGCGACGACAGGATGTCCTGACCGCCGGTCGCCGAGGTGTAGAAATTGTCGACGATGACGAACACGCCGTCATGCTTGTTGAACACGGCATTGCCGATGCCGCTGGTCAGTCCGTTGTGCCAGAAGCCGCCGTCGCCCATCACCGCGATCGAGCGCTTGTCGGCCTTGACGTTGAAGGCCGAGGTCGAGGCCGGGCCGAGGCCGAAGCCCATGGTGGTCGCGCCGATATTGAAGGGCGGCAGGATCGAGAACAAATGGCAACCGATGTCGGCGGAGACGTGGTGCTGGCCGAGCTCTTCCTCGACCAGCTTCATGGCGGCGAAGATCGGCCGCTCCGGGCAGCCGGTGCAGAGCCCGGGCGGGCGCGCCGGCACGACCTGCTTGAGCTTCTCGACCGCGGGGTGATTGAGCACGGGCGCGGCATCCGGCGCCGGCGGCCGGTTGCCGAGCAGCCGCGGCTCGGTCTTCTCCAGGAATTCCCTGACGCCGCCGAGCAGGACCTGCGCGGTGTAGTCGCCGCCCATCGGCAGCACGTCCTTGCCATGGATGCGCGCCTGGATGTCCCTGCGGCGCAGCACCGTGTTGATCGCCTGCTCCAGATATTCCGGCTGGCCCTCCTCGACGATGAGCACGGCATCCTTGTCGACGCAGAACTCCGCGACCTCGGTGTCGATCACGGGGTAGGTGACGTTCATGACGTAGAGCGGGACTTGCGTGCTGCCATAGGCATCCGACAGCCCGAGATACTGCAGCGCGCGGATCACGTTGTTGTACATGCCGCCCTGCATGATGATGCCGACCTTGCCGTGCTTCGGCCCCATCCACTCGTTCAATTTGTTGTCCCGGATGAAGCCGACAGCCGCGGGCATCCGCGTCTTGATCTTCTCCTGCTCATGCTCATAGGCCGCCGGCGGCAGCACGATGCGGTTGACGTCCCGCTTGGGATTGTTGAGCGCGTCCTTGATGGTGTGCGCCGGCTTGACGTTGTCCTTGCAGGCGAAGGTGCCGTGCATGTGACAGGCGCGGACGCGAACCTCGAGCATCACCGGGGTGTTCGAGACCTCGGAAAGCTCAAAACCCTTCTCGATCAAATTGACGATGCATTCATGGTCGGGGCGGGGGTCGAGCAGCCACATCTGCGATTTCATCGCGAAGGCATGGGTGCGCTCCTGCATGATGGAGGAGCCTTCGCCGTAGTCCTCGCCGACGATGATCATGGTGCCGCCGGTGACGCCGCCCGAGGCCAGATTGGCCAGCGCGTCGGAGGCGACGTTGGTGCCGACGGTCGACTTCCACGCAACCGCGCCGCGCAGGGGATACATCACCGAGGCCGAGAGCATCGCCGCCGCGGCCGCCTCGTTGGCGGAGCTCTGGAACACGACGCCGAGATCGTCGAGCACGTCCTTGGCGTCGGCGAGCACGTCCATCAGGTGCGAGATCGGCGAGCCCTGGTAGCCGCCGACATAGGCGACGCCGGATTGCAGCAGTGCCTTGGTGATGGCGAGGATGCCTTCGCCGCGGAACGTATCGCCGTCGCCGAGCCGGAGATCCTCGACTTCGCGAGCAAAAGACCGTTCAGCCATTGCACCCTCCAGAAATATGCGATAGCATACGTTTACATGTGAAGTAAGTCAACGCCGCGCCATGCTATCACGCTTGCGGATCTTCTCTCCGGCAAGGCGGTCATGAGCCAGCGACAGGGTAGGGCCGATGCTGAAGCTGCCTCGCTTTAGAGCTGCCGCCGTCCAGGCTTCACCCGTCTATCTCAACGCCGGCGCGACAGCGGACGAGGCGGCTTCACCGGTCCGTGAAGCCGCAGCGAATGCACGACATCGTCGATCTGCGGGTCAATCGGCGTCCGCTGGCGCCGCTTGGCCCGCGCGCAAACCGGAATGAAAGCTCGGGACGCGTCGCACCGACGACGCCACGAGACAGGACTTGGAGGATAGGATGCGCGAAAACACCATCGGCCGGGCCAATGTCGAGGACACCCCCGAGCTCAAGGCCTATTACAAGGATCTCGAAAAGTACGAAGCCGGCGCGCTTTGGACGGTCGCCAACAAGATCGAGCCATGGGCGCCGCAATCGGCCTCCATTCCCGTGCTCTGGCGCTACAGCGATCTGCGCGAGCACGTGCTGCGTTCGGTCGAGCTGGTCTCGCCGGAGAAGGCGGGACGACGGGTGATCTACCTCAACAATCCCGGCCGCCGCGACGTCTCGGCCGCGGTCGGCTGGCTCTATTCGGGATTGCAGGTGATGCACCCCGGCGAGGTCGCATCGGCCCACGCGCACTCGGCCTCTGCCCTGCGCTTCATCATGGAAGGGGCGGGCGCCTACACCATCGTCGACGGCCACAAGATGACCCTGGGGGCGCGGGATTTCGTGCTGACGCCGAATGGCACCTGGCACGAGCATGGGGTCGACGGCAACGGCTCGGTCTGCATCTGGCAGGACGGCCTCGACATCCCGCTCGTCAATGCGCTGGAGGCGAACTTTTTCGCGGTCCATCCGAAGGTGCAACAGGAAGACTCCGGCTATCCCGTGGACGACATGACCAAGACCTGGGGCAATCCCGGGCTGCGGCCGGCGGATTCGAAATGGTCGAAGGGCTATTCCCCCATGTTCAAATACGAGTGGGAGCCGACCTACGAGTCCTTGCGGAAATACGCCGCCGCAACCGACGGCTCGCCCTATGACGGCATTCTCATGAACTACGTCAATCCGATCACCGGCGGGCACGTGATGCAGACGATCGGCGCGAGCATGCAACTGCTCCGGCCGGGCGAGAAGACGAAGTCGCATCGGCACACCGGCAGCTTCATCTACCAGGTCGCCAAGGGCCGAGGCTATTCGATCATCGGCGGCACGCGTTTCGCGTGGGAGGAGCGCGACATCTTCTGCGTTCCCTCCTGGGCCTGGCACGAGCACGGCAATGCGTCGGAGAGCGAAGACGCCTGCCTGTTCTGCTTCAACGACCTGCCTGTCATCGAAAGTCTCGGCTTCTATCGTGAAGAGGCCTATGGCGATAATGCCGGCCACCAGCCAGTGGCTGCCTGACGTACCCTCGCAGAATTCAACCGAAAGAGCCGGATAAAGCTTCATGCGCCTTGTTACCTACACTTTGGGCTCCAGCGGTGCCCGTCTCGGGGTCCTCGTTGACGGATTGGTCGTGGACGTCGAGCACCTCGGTGCGTCGCAAGGCTTTGCATGGCCGAGCGACATGCTGTCGCTCATCGACAACAGCGTGACACTGCTGCCGGCGCTCAGGGAATGCCTGGACAATACCAATGGACGCCTGCCGGCCGGCTCCGCCGTTCCGGTCGAGGACGTCAAGCTGCAGGCGCCGATCCCGCGTCCGCGAAAGAACATCTTCGGCATCGGGCTGAACTACCGCGCGCATGTGGCGGAATCCGCCAAGAGCCTGGATACGGACAAGGACCTGCCGAAGCAGCCGGTCGTCTTCTCCAAGCCGCCGACTTCCGTGATCGGCCCGGGCGCGGCGATCCAGCACAACGCGAAGATGACGCAGCAGCTCGACTGGGAGGTCGAGCTCGCCGTCATCATCGGCAAGACCGCGACGCGCATCGCGACCGAGAAAGCGATGGAGCACGTCTTCGGTTATTCGGTGATGATCGACATTTCCGCGCGCGACAATCGCCGCGCCGGCCAGTGGATCTTTTCCAAGGGCATGGACACCTATGCACCGTTCGGCCCGTGCATCGTCACCGCGGACGAAATTCCCGATCCGCATGACCTGCGGCTCTGGCTGACCAAGAACGGGGTCATGAAGCAGGACTCCAACACCAAATACATGATCTTCGACATCCCGGTGCTGATATCGGACATTTCGTCGGGCATGACGCTCGAGCCGGGCGACATCATCGCGACCGGAACGCCCGAAGGCGTCGGGGCCGGCATGAGCCCGCAGGAATGGCTGTGGCCGGGCGACGTGGTGGAAGCGGGGGTCGACGGCGTCGGTGTCATCAGGCACCCCGTTGTCGCGATCTGATGACGACGTTTTCGTTCGATCGCGAGCTGAGGTTCGGCGATTGCGATCCCTCGGGCATCGCGTACTTTCCGTCCTATCTGAACATCCTCAACGGCGTCGTCGAAGAGTTTTGGGCGGAGATCGGTTTTCCCTGGCCGGAATTGATCACGGTTCGGAAGATCGGAACGCCCACGGTGCATCTGACTTGCGACTTTTCCCGGCCGTCGATGTTCGGCGATCGCCTGACGTTCGGATTGCGCATCGCCCGGGTCGGCGGATCGTCGCTCCATCTGGAACATGTCGTCTCGGGCGCGAATGGCATGCGCTGGCGCGCCCGCCAGGTCGTTGCCGCGACCTCGCTGCTGGATCACCATGCGATCCCGTGGCCCGATGACATTCGCGCCGCGCTCATGGCGCACGTGAGCGAGGGCGAGGGCGCTGAGGCAACGCCGGCATGATCTCGCTCTTCATGACGTTCTCCGATCCTTCTGGTGAACGGTGGATTCGTTCCGACGAGGTTGCCGCCGTCGCTGAGCTGGTCGGATCGATCCCTGGGATGACCGAGGGCCTGCTGTTCACGCCGCTGCAACAGTCGGTCGATCATCCCTACAAAGCCGATGGCTCGGGCCCTGTGCTTGCGCTTCAACTGCGCTTTCCCGACCTGCTCATATGCGAAGCGGCGATGGATCGCGGCGGCGTCTTGGCCAGCTTGGCGACAGGTGCCGGATTGTCAGGCCTCGCCGGATTGTACGTCACGCATCAGGTGATGGTGACGCGGTCATTCCCCGTCGATGTCGCCGAACATCCGGCAGGAACGACAACTCCGTGCAGTTACCTCGTGCACTATCCCGGCCCGGCCGAGGACATGAACGCCTGGAACCTGCATTATCTGGAGCACCACCCGGCGATCATGCGGACCTTCCCTGATGTCCGCCAGATCGAGATCTACACCCGCATCGATTGGGTCGACCGGCTGCCGTCGCAGCGGGTCGAGCACATGCAGCGCAACAAGCTGGTGTTCGACAGCCCGCAATCCCTCGCGCACGCGCTCGGCTCCGACGTGATCAAGCGCATGCGCGCGGACTTCGTGAAATTCCCGCCATTCGCTGGCGGCAACAAGCATTTTCCGATGCTGACGCGGGCCGTGCGGCCCCCGCGAGATCCGAGAGCACGGTGAGATCAAGTTGACGTGCCGCGTAGCGAGGCGCGAACCTCGTCGACGGTGCGCTTCGGGTCCTGGAGGTGAGGGTAGTGCCCGATGCCGGGAAGAAGCGCCAACTCGGCGTCGATCCTTGCGGCGAGCTCTATTCCCATCTCCTTCTTGATGTAGAGGTCCTTCTCGCCCCAAACCACCTTCACCGGGGTTTTGAGCCGGGCTAGTTGCGATTCGAAGTGGTCTTGGTCTCGCGTGAAGTGCGAGTAGTAGTGGGAGAACGCGTCTACGGTCGTCATCGCGCCGTGGCTCCATCCGTGGGACATGTCGTCCCTAAACTGCTGCGAAACTTCGAACTGCGCTTCCTTGGGCAAGCCTCTTGTGAAGATGTTTTCCAGGATCTCGTCGCGGTTACTGTTCATGTTGGCGCGGACCTGCTCCATGGCAGGCCCCGCCTTCAGATTTTGCAGCTTCTCGGACATGAACTGCGGCCTGTTGAACGGGGCGAAGTCGCCAACGATGATTGTCCTTGCGATATCGGGTTTTTCCACCGCCAGCAGGAGTGCCGGTAGGGCCCCGATGTCCGTTGCGTAAATCGTGAGCCTCGACGTGTCGATGCCTGCTTTCACGATGTACTGATCCAGAACATGCGCGTAGTCCTTCGGCGCATAGGAGAACCTGTCGACCATTGGCCTCGATGAAAGACCGTAACCCGGCCAATCGAAAGCGTGGACTTCGTAGTCGTCGGCGAGGGCCTCGGCAATGTCCTTCCAGGCGGACAGGGTCTCCGGAAAGCCGTGCAGAAAGAGAACGGTCCCCTTCGGTCTCGGGTTACGCAGAACCACTCTTCTGAGCGTGATGTCTTCGTTGATCTCGAAGAAATCGATTGTTGTGTTGTTGATCCGGTATGACATGATCAGCGTCCTTTCGTCCCGTTATCCGATCAGCGTGCAGGCCAAGTTGATCTGGAGTCTGAAAGAAGCTCGGCAGAGAACTTCCCGGCGCCTCCTGGGGCTTACGTCCCGAGTGCTGCCTGTGGCGTGTTCCGAAAGCTGATCGCCATGCGATTGTAGGCGTTCATCAGGCCAATCGCGATCGTGAGGTCCACGAGTTCTCGCTCGTCGAACACGGCGCGGGCGTCCTGATAGGCTTCATCCGGCACGCCGGTATCCGCGACGCGCGTCACCGTTTCGGCCCACGCAAGGGCGGCGCGTTCACGCTCGTCGAAGAGGGCGCCGGCTTCCTTCCACGCCTGCACCAGCGCGATCTTTTCGATCTTCACTCCCTTCTTGAGCAGGTCACGGGTGTGCGTATCGAGGCAGTACGCGCAATTGTTAATCTGGGAAATTCGCAGGTAGACCAGCTCGACCAGCGTAGGGGAAAGGCCGCTCTGCATGACGTAGCCACGGACACCGCCCAGCGCTTTCACGCCTGCCGGTGCAATCTGATTGTAGTCGAGACGCTGACTCATGTTTTGTTCCTTGGTGATGAATTCTGCTCGATGGAGATCATTTCGTGCTCTCTTGGTTTGGGCAGAATGTTCAGATCTATTTGCGCAGCGGCCGGAAGCCTGCGCGAACCTCTTGCGTGAAAAGCTGCGGCTGTTCCCAGGCCGCAAAGTGTCCGCCTTTGTCGACCTTGTTGTAGTGGATGAGCTTGTGGTAGGCCCGCTCGGTCCAACTGCGCGGAGCCTGGTAGATTTCGCCGGGAAAGACGCTCACGGCGGTGGGAATCGAGATGTTGACCGCGTTCAGCGCGCTCATTCCCTTGTTTTCCCAGTAGAAGCGGGCCGCCGAGATCGCGGTGTTCGTCAGCCAGTAGAGCGTGATGTCGTCGAGGACGTCGTCGCGGGTCACGGCGCCGGCTGGATGCCCGTTGACGGTGCGTCCGAGCACGGCCGAAGTGATCGCCGCCGCCGGCTGCGCGTCACCGTCGCCGTGATCGAGAATCCACGCGGCCAGGCCGACCGGCGAATCCGCCAATCCGTAGAGTGTCTGCGGCCGGGTCGCCATCATGGCTGCGTAGGCAAAATGCTTGGCGCGGAAATCCTTCACCTGGTCGAAGGCGTGTTGCTCGTCGGCCGAGAGACCGGAGGGTGCCTCACCGCTCTGCAGCGCCTTGGTGATCTCCGGCGGAATCGTGCCGGGGAAGTTGGTGTGGATGCCCAGCAGTTCCGGCGGCGCCTGCTCAGCCATCGCATTGGAAATGAGGGCGCCGATGTCGCCGCCCTGCGCGACAAAGCGTGCGTAGCCAAGGCGCTTCATCAGCGCGACCCAGGCGCGCGCGACGCGGGCAGGGCCCCAGCCGCTGGTGGTTGGCTTGCCCGAAAACCCGTAGCCGGGAACTGACGGGATCACGACATGGAAGGCGTCCGATGCGCTCGCGCCGTACGCCGTGGGATTGGTGAGGGGATCGATGATCTTCAATTGCTCGATGATCGAGCCTGGCCATCCATGCGTGACGATGAGCGGCAGCGCATCTTCGTGCTTCGAACGAACGTGAATGAAATGAATGTCCAGCCCGTCGATCTCTGTGATGAACTGCGGCAGGGCGTTCAGCTTTACCTCGATCTTTCGCCAGTCGTAGTCCGTCGCCCAATAGCGCGCGAGGTCCCGGAGGATCGCAAGCTGCACGCCCTGCGATTCGTCGGCGACTGTTTCCTGCTCCGGCCACCTCGTCGCGTTGATGCGTCTGCGCAGATCGATCAGCGCCTCTTCTGGAACGTCGATCCGGAAGGGGCGGATTTCGTCAGCTGTGGCCGCCGGCGCCGGGTGCGCGGGGAAAAGGCTCGCGGCGGCCGCCGCGGCCATTCCCACCGCGGCGGAACGCAAAAGCTGGCGCCGGTCCGGGTTGATGACTTCAGAAACTGATTGCGCACGCATTGGGACTCTCCCTCACTCTTTCGGTTGGGTGACGTCGCAGCCGCGGCTCAGACCGGGAGCGGCTGGCCGGCCTGCTCACGGGCGATGTAGTCGGCGTACCAGTCCGGCCAGTTCGCATCGTACTGACCGCCGTTCCGCTTCTCGTGCTCGCCGTGTGCCGCGGACGCACGCCGGAGCGCGCTCGCAAGCTCGGTCGAGGAGGTGAATGTCGTGTCTGCTGCCTCGACGCGTCCCGGCAATCGCGTGGTCACCTCCTGGAACAGCCAGCCGTTGCCGTCGGGATCGTGGAACGAAACGTACGAACGATAGCTGCGGTGCGCGGGCTCCGCACCACCAATCCGACGTCGCCCGAACAGATAGGGTTCGTCCGGGCCGGTGTGCACGTCGCCTCCGGCGTGGAAGACCTCGCTGACCTCGACGCCGCGATCGCGCAGATCGTTTCGCGCAGCTTCGATGTCGGAGACGACCAGGTACAGGCCCTGGGCGGAGCCGGGTGCCGCCGCGGTGACGTTCTTGCCGAAAATGACCGAGGAGGGGGAGCCGGGCGGCGTGAACTGGATCACGCGGTAATCATCAGGCCCCGCGAAATCGGCATCGAGCCTCCATCCGAGGTTTGCATAGAACTCCTTGGCACGATCGACGTCGGAAACGGGGATCACGACGACTTCGAGCTTCATGTCGATCGTTGGTGCTCTGGTGGTCTTCTTTGCATTTGTGACTGGCATGGTTCTCTCCTGATTTGGCGCGTATACGATATAATCGGGTGCGAGTCATAAAGTGCCGCCAGGCTCTGATGTCAACCCTTTCGATTTAATCGGATGCGATATATATGCATGCGAGACTTCACATATCCGTGTCTGAAAGGGCGTCCACAATGAGCCTTACGAACGGTCTCAGAGCCGATTCCAGAGATAATTCAATAGACAATCAGAACCAGGAACCGGCCGCGGGCGACCGGAGCCTCGCTGATTTCCTGTGCTTCGCGATCTATTCGGCCAACCTCGCCTACGGGCGGGCCTACCGGCAGGTCGGCCTGACCTACCCGCAATGGATCGCCATCGTGGCGCTGTGGGAGCAAGATGACCAGACCGTGAGTGAACTCGGCGACAGGATGTTCCTGGAATCCAACACCCTGACGCCGATACTAAAAAAGCTCGAGGCGATGGGCTATTTGCGCCGCGAGCGCGATCCCGCCGACGAGCGGCAGGTGCGCGTCAGCCTCACCGACGCCGGCCGACGCCTGCGCGAGAAGGGCATGCACATGAATCTCGTGAAGTCGAGCGGGCTCAAGCAGGATGATTTCGCGCGGCTGCAGAAAAGCGTCGTCACGCTCCGCGACAATTTGATCAAGGCGACGAAGGACGAGTGACGAGTGACAGGCCCTCTCCCTGTGAATCGGTCAGGGATGTGGACGTCAAGCGGGCAGGGCGTCACCTGCGTCCGAACAGTCCTCCCAGCACGCCGCCGATCAGTCCACCGGGACCGCCCCCACTGTGCTGATGGTCCGCACCCGCGCGACGGCGGGCCGAACGGTCGTCATCGGATTTATCGCTGCCGCTGAAGCTGGCATGCGCCGCCGAGGCGGACTCGGTCAGTAGCGCCTGATGTTGCAGCGGGTTCAGGAAGCCAGTCCTGGGATAGCCGCGTGCCGCCTGCCAGCGCGTGATGACGGCGCGGGTCGACACGTCGAACCGTCCGTTGACCTTGGTGTCGAAACCGAGACCGGTCAGCCGGCGCTGCACGTCGCGACGCTTTCCCTTGTTGAGGCCGATCTGATCTTCGGTTTCCTGAGTTGCCTCACCGGCAACGATCGCCGGATCGATGGATGCGATCAGTTCGCGGTCGGTCGTGCTCGGACCGGCTGCGGCAGCATTTGCACCGAGGAGAACTCCCAAGAAAATTCCCAAGACTGATAACGCGAGGATGAAGACGCGCAATGGCATATCCTTCGCTGATCTTGAGTCTCGCAATGATTTCGCGTTGAACACCTGTATCGGTTCAAATGCACCGCTGTGACACTCGAATTTCGGGTGGTGTCTAAATCAAAGGTCAACTCCGGGTTCCGTCGCTGGCAACTGTTACAGGAGGCACTTGTTCCTTGGCGGGCGTAGCTTGTTACACGGAATTGCGTCGGGACTGCCCGACAGGCGCTTGGCTAACGACCTCGGCACGTTGGGATGCGCACAGGCGGTCATCCGTTCTGGCGCACATTTCGGACCCACGTCGACATCGCGGCACTTCCGGAAAGAGTCCAACAGCGGATGCTCGGGATTTGGGCTGCCGCCAAGTCGCGCCTGCTTGCGAGAGTTCGCGGTCAATTTCGTCCGCCGGTTGCACGGATGGTCGATCTGGTATAGTTTTGTGTTAATTCGAGCTTTTGCTTTTTTACCTGTGACTTTTTACTTACCGGATATCGGTAATGATTTACCAGAACGTCGACAGAATTGCTGTCGGTATGCGTTTCAGGATGAGCAAGCTTGGTGCTGCTCGATGCCCGGAGCTTGCTGACCGGAGCGGCATCGTCATTGACGTGAGCCGTCGTACCACGGGCCTCACCGTGCTGTTCGATGGCGCCCGAAGACCAACTTGCCTGCACAGAGATTTCATATCGCCCATCTCGGATGGGGAGGTCGCCGCACCTTCCATCGCTTCAGACGAATGAGGGTCCGTGAAGTTTTCAAAACCGCGCGAATGGTCTAGGCACGACGCGCAGCGATTGAAGGCTCTTGCGCGTCAGAAAACCTGCGCCGGAGACATAGCCCGGGAGCTTGATCGCCATGTCACTTCAGTAAGAAAGAAGGCACGCGAACTCGGCTTGCTACTCCCGAAGCGGGCCGTCGTCTCGCAAGTACGTGGGAAGTGAAATCATTCAATGTGGCGCATCGCGCGCCACCGCCGGGATGATGGCATCATGCCCCTGTCTTGCCCGACGGGTCAAACGATTTCGAAAGAACAGCAGTCCCTGCACCGGGCCATCAAGCCATTGATATCGCTGTCCCCGGCTACTGTGCATGGGGTTGTTTTTCGACTTTTTGTTGTGCGGCCTGCAAGAGCCGGCCCTAGTGTCCGCCGAGATAGGCCGTGATCAGCCGGGGGTCGTGGATGAGATCCTTGGCGGGGCCTGACTGCACCACCTCGCCGGTTTCGAGAACGTAGCCGTAGTCGGCCGTCTCCAGCGCGGCGCGCGCGTTCTGCTCGACCAGCAGGATCGACACGCCGAGGTCGCGCAGCGACGCGATGGTGCGGAAGATCTCGCGCACGATCAGCGGCGCAAGGCCGAGGCTGGGCTCGTCCAGCATGAGAAGCTTCGGCTTGGCCATCAGTGCACGGCCGAGCGCGAGCATCTGGCGCTCGCCGCCGGAGAGTGTGCCGGCGGCCTGGCGCTGCCGCTCCTTCAGCCGGGGGAAGCGATCATAGACTTCGTCCAGCGTCTTCTGGACGCCCGAGCGGTCGCGCAGGCTGTACGAGCCGAGGAGCAGATTGTCGGCGACCGACATGTCGGAGAACAGCTCGCGCTTTTCCGGGACGAGGCACAGCCGGCGCTCGACGCGGTCCTCGACGGACATCCTCCCGATATCGTTGCCCTGAAACACCAGGCGGCCGCGCGATGCGAGCAGCCCGATGGCGGCCATCAGCAGCGTGGTCTTGCCGGCGCCATTCGGGCCGATGACGGTGACGATCTGCCCTTCCTCGACCGACAGCGAGACGTTGCGGACCGCTTCGACATTGTCGTAGCAGACGGTCACGTCGGTCATCGAAAACATCTCGCTCACGCGACGCCTCCAAGATAGGCCTCTTGAACCCGCTCGTCGCTGCGGATCGCCGCTGGAGCGCCTTCGCAGAGCTTTGAGCCGAAATCGAGCACCACGATGCGGTCGACCAGCGACATCACGAACTCCATGTCGTGTTCGACGATCAGGATGGTCAGGTGGTCCGACCGCAGCGACCTGAGCAGCTCCGCAAGCCGCAGCTTCTCCTGGCGGCGAAGGCCGGCCGCCGGCTCGTCCAGCACCAGCAGCGCCGGGTCCGCGGCGAGCGCACGGGCGATCTCCAGGATGCGCTGATTGCCGAGCGGCAGATTGCCCGCGAGCTCGAACGGCTTTTCGCCGAGCCCGACGCGCTCGAGCTGCATCAGGGCCTCGTGCCGCGCGCTGGCCTCCTCGCGCTGGTTGAGGCGGAAGGCGCTGGCGAACAGGCCGGTGCTGGTGCGGGCGTAGGTGCCGAGCATCACGTTTTCGAGCAGGCTCATGCGCGGCCGCAGCTTCACATGCTGGAAGGTCCGCGCGATCCCGGCCTTGGCGATGCGGGATTGCGCGTCGCGCGTGATGGGGCGTCCCGCAAAGACGATCTCGCCCTTGTTGACCCGGAGCGCGCCGGTCAGGCAGTTGAACATCGTGCTCTTGCCGGCGCCGTTCGGGCCGATGACGGCGAGGATCTCGCCGGACCGCACCTCGAAGCTGACATTGTTGACGGCGACGAGGCCGCCGAACCGCCGCTCGGCGCCATCGACCTTCAGAAGCAGTTCGCCCGGGGTCGGCTGCGCGCGGCGGGGCAGGGGCGGCGCCGGCAGCGGCCGATCGCGCCGGACCTTCGGCAGAAAGCGCGCAACGAACGGCACGATGCCCTGCCGCGCCCATTGCAGGAACAGGATGAACAATGCGGAGAAGGCGACGATCTCGAGCTGACCGGAAGCGCCCTTGGCGATCAGCGGCAGATAGTCTTGCACGCTGTTCTTGAGCAGGGTGACGACGGCGGCACCGACGACGCCGCCGAGAAGGCTGCCGGCGCCGCCGACCATCGACATCATCAGATATTCGATGCCCATGCCGGCATCGAACGGGCCAGGGCTGATGAACCGGCTCATATGGGCGTAGAGCCACCCTGAGAGCGAGGCCAGGAAGGCCGCGATCACGAAGGTCACGAGCTTGATCTGGAAGGCGTTGATGCCGAGGCTCTCGACCAGCGTGTTGCCGCCGCGGAGCGCGCGCATGGCGCGGCCGAGCCGGGAGTCCAACAAATTATATCCGAGCAGCAGGACGGCGGCGACGATGCCCCAGATCAGGAAATAGATCTGCGCGCTCGAGACCAGCGCGATCGATCCGATGCTGATCGGCGGGATCGACGAGATGCCATTGAAGCGGCCGAGCCCCTCGACATTGCCGAACAGGAAGCCGATCGCGAGGCCCCATGCGACGGTCGAGAGCGAGAGGAAATGGCCCTGAAGCCGCAAGGTGACGACGCCGAGGATGGACGCCACCGAGCAGGTCAGCGCCACGCCGAACAGGAGGCCGAGCCACGGGGAGTACCCGTTCAGCGCGGAGACCCAGGCCGTTGCATAGGCCGCGACGCCGACGAACGCGGCCTGTCCGAACGACACGATGCCGCCGACACCGGTGAGCAGGGCAAGGCCGATGGCGACCAGCGAATAGATGCCGATGTAGTTCATCAGCGTGATGCTGAATGGACTGAGCACGAAGGGGGCTACCGCCAGACACACCAGCGCCGCCATTGCCGCAAGCTGAATTTGGAAGCGCGTCATTCCTCGATCTCCTCCTCGGAATGCAGCGAGGCGAGCGATCGCCAGATCAGGATCGGGATCAGAAGCGAGAACACGATGACGTCCTTCAGCGCGCTGCTCTCGAAGGATGCGAAGCTTTCGAGAATACCGACGCCGACGGCGCCGATCGCCGCGCCGGGATAGCTGGTCATGCCGCCGACGATGGCGCCGACGAAGGCCTTGAGGCCGATCAGGAAGCCGGAATCGTAGAACACGGTGTTGACCGGTGCGATCAGGATGCCCGATACGCCGGCCATCAGCGAGCCCAGCAGATAGGCGATCGTGCCGGCGCGGGCGGGCCGTATTCCCATCAGGCGGGAGCCGGTCCGGTTCACGGCGGTGGCACGCAGCGATTTTCCGACCAGCGTGAAGTCGAAGAAGAGAAAGAGCAGGCCACTGAAGACGAGGGCTGCGATCACGATCAGCATGGTCTGGCCCGAGACCAGCACGCCGGCGAACTCGGCCGACAACGACGTCAGCGGTTCGGTTCTGACGCCTTCAGGTCCGAAGAACAGCAGCCCCAGGCCCACCAGCGCGAAATGCAGCGCGACCGAGACCGTCAGGAGCAACAACACCGTTCCGTCCGCGATGGGGCGGAAGACGATCCGATCCAGCAGCGGAGCGATCGGCGTGATCAGCATCAAGGCAAGCACGAGCCTGACGGCGAGCGGAGGATCGGCGCGCATCGTCAGCCAGGCGAGGCCAACCACGGCCACCGGAAGCACGAGGTAGAACAAGAGCGCGCGCGGCAGCAGCCGGGTTTCGCCGGCGCGTACCAGCGAGATGATCTCGATCAGGGTCGCAAGGCAGGCCAGGATGACCACCAGCGCCCCCGTGCCCGGAAAGCGCTTCGCATCGAGGGCCGCCAGCGTCAGCGCGGTGAACGCGGCGATGTCGCCGAAGGGAATGAAGATGACCCTGGTCACCGTGAAGATGAGGACGGTCCCGATCGCCACCAGCGCATAGACTGCGCCGGTGGCGATCCCGTCGATCGCAAGAATGGCTGCGATGTCACTCGTCATTGAGACGTCGTTCCCCCGTTCTGACTGTCTGCCGCCTTCCGACTACGGCGCGTACTTCCAGGCACCGCCGGTCAGCCGCACTACGACGAGCGCGCGTTCGTCGACGCCGGTCACCGCACCGGGCTTGAAGTTGTAGACGGCATGCACGCCCGGCAGCTCCTTGGTGCTGAGGATCGCATCCCGCAACGCAGCGCGGAATTCCGCCGTTCCGGGCTTGGCGATCTTGAGCGCGCGCTCGGCGGCGTTGGCGAAGATCAGCCAGGCGTCGAAGGAGTAGGCGGAGAAGCCGTCCGTGGTCGGGATGTTATGGGTCTTCTGGTAGACGCTGCGGAAATCCAGCGCGATCTTCTTGGCAAAGTGCTCGTCGGGAAGCTGCTCGGCGACGATCACGGGACCCGCGGAGACCTGAATGCCGTCGGCCGCCTTGCCGCCGACGTTGACGAAGTCCGGATTGACCAGCGCGACGGTACCGTAGGTGTTTCCCTTGAAGCCGCGTTCCGCGAGGCTGAGCAGAGGCAGCGCGCCCTGGGTGCCCGAGCCGCCGTCCAGCACGGCGTCCGGCCGCGCCGCAAGCACCTTCAGGGTTTGCGCGGTGACCGAGGTGTCGGTGCGGGCATAGCGCTCGTTGGTCTGGACCTTGATGTCGCCGGCGGCTTCGGCGGCCTTGGCGCCGTTGTAGACGAGGTCGCCCCACGCGTCGGAGAAGCCGATATAGCCGATGTTCTTCATGCCGTCGCGCTTCATGCGGTCGGCGACGATCTTGACGAGGAGTGAAGCCGGCTGCGGCACCGACACCACCCACTGCTCCGGCGTATCAGGCAATTTGGCGATCGGCGAGACCGCGATCATCGGCACCTTCAGCTCGCTCGCCACGGCCGCCATGGCGATGGTCGAGGGGGCCGTCGCGGTGCCGATCAGGAGGTCGACTTTCTCTTCCTCCACCAGCTTGCGCGCATTGCGGGTCGCGGCCGACGGGTCGGAGCCGTCGTCGAGCTGGATCAGGCGAATGGTCTCGCCGTTGATGGTCTTCTTGTATTCATAGGCGGCGTTGATGCCCCGCCCATAGGGGATTCCGATCGACGAGCCGTTGCCGCTGAGCGAGGTGACGAAGCCGATCGTGATGTCGGCCCGCGCAGCCGGGGCTGCGAAGATTCCGGCGACAAGTGCAAGTAGGCTCAGAGTCTTGCGCATTTGCGTTCTCCTCCGTTGATGCTGGATAGGAATGCCTTGATGCCGCCACGCGGGGAGCCCGAACGACGAACGAACCGATTGAAAGCATTGCTGCAGCGCCAAATCCCGGGCGCGGCCGAAGAGAGTTTGCTCGGGCGGGCGTCAGCAGCCATGGCCCTGGTTGCCGTTCGAACAACGAGCCCATCGGCGAATGCGGGCGGGCCTTTTCTGAAGCAATGAAAGGTCGTTGGCCCTGCCGCGATGCGCGACCGGCGGTGCTGCTGCTGCCGGCTGTTCGAGCACGGCGACTGTCCACACGATCGAGTCTCTCAAAATCGGTGCCCTGCAACATCATTGTCATGGCCACCGGTCCCTGACCGGCGAGGAATTACTTAAAGCCTAAAGTATTATCGGTGGGGCCGTCAACACGTGTCACGGTGCTGTCAGAAAAAAATGTCGTTGCATACAATTTCGCCAGAGCGCGGCGCTTCTTTGCCATTCGATTGGACGAAAAGGCCGTGCCTGCCTTGCCGTGGCGGTGGCCGTCGCCAGCGTCGCGGCGTGCATTTGACGCGTGAATTAGTTTATGATTGAAATATATTCATCGGCAGCCGACGACCGATCCTCCGATCACCGCTTGAGGAGAAGGACGATGCGCATCTTCTGGCAGAGCTTCGTTGATGCGAGCGTGAACGCGCCCTACATGGCGCGGCTGTCGGAGTACCTCAACAACATCGCCGCATCCGGCACGACGGTTCATGTCGAGGGCATTTCGCCGCCGGACCGCGAGTTCGGACGGCTTGCGGAATTGCGCTGCGCCGTCCAGGCGATCGACAACGGCATCGCGGCCGAGGAGGGCGGGTTCGACGCCTTCGTCATGGGGCACTTCCAGGATCCGGGTCTCTACGAGCTGCGCTCGACGCTCGACATTCCCGTGATCGGGACCGGCGAGGCGACGTTGCTGGCGGCCTCGCAGCTCGGCCGGCGATTAGGCCTTGTGACGCTCGATCCTGTCTTCGAGGTCTGGCATTACGAGCAGGCCGAGCGCTACGGCCTCGGCGATCGCGTGGTCCACGTGACGGGCCTTGGCTGCAAGCCGGCGGATTTCGCCGATGCGTTCGCCGGAGATCAGGCCGCGCAAGCCCGCATGATCGAGGATTTTGTCGCCTGCGCACGTCCGCTGGTCGAGCGCGGCGCCGACGTCGTGATCCCCGCCGGTGTGCTGCCGGGCCTCCTGATCGGCAGGGAGCATGGCCTGAAGGTCGGCCACGCGCCCGTGGTCAACTGCGCGGCCGTGGCCCTGAAGAGTGCGGAGATGTGGGTGCAGCTCCGGAAGCTCAATGGCACCGAGCCCAGCCGCGGGCCGAGCTTCAAGCGGGCCAGCGCACAGGCGCGCGACGATTTTCGCGCACTTCTCGCCCGCAACAGCCGCCAGTCCCGGTGAACCAGCCTTGGAGAACCAGCCATGATGACTCCCGAAAAGATCCTGTACGAGACCGAGGTGACGGCGACCGGAGGTCGGGATGGCAAGGCCGCCAGCACTGACGATCGGCTGTCGGTCTTGCTGTCCGTGCCGAAATCGCTGGGCGGCCCCGGCGGCGAGGGCACCAATCCCGAGCAGCTCTTTGCGGCCGGCTATGCCGCGTGCTTTCTCGGTGCGGTCAAGCTGGTCGCGCGCACCCGCAAGGTCGCGCCATCCGCCGAGCCCTCGGTGACCGCGAAGGTTGCAATGGGGCCGCTCCCCGTCGGATATGCGCTCGCCGTTGAACTGAAAGTCAACCTGCCGGGTGTCGAGAAATCTGTGGCCGAAGAGGTCGTCGCCGGCGCGCACGAGCGTTGCCCCTATTCGAACGCAACCCGCGGCAATATTGCCGTGAAACTGACGGTGGTCTGAGGCGGATGAACGAGGCGGGCGCTCGGTGACCAATTCCTTACGCACACCGTACGGCGGCGTCGTGATTGCGGCTCCCGTCACGATTCCCTATGTGCGCTACTCCATCGAAAGCGCGCAGTGGTGGATCGGCCGTGCGCTCAGCGCGCTCGTCGCGCAGGCCGGCATCAAAGCCTCCGACGTCGACGGTCTGTGCGTCTCCAGCTTCACCATGGGGACTGACAGCGGGATCGGATTGACGCAGCATTTCGGGCTTTGCGTGCGATGGCTGGATACGATCCCGCTCGGCGGCGCCAGCGCCGTCGCAGGATTGCGAAAGGCGGCGCGTGCGGTTCAGGCTCATGACGCCGACATCGTGGCGTGCGTGGCGGGTGACACCAACCACGTCGATTCCTTCCGGCTGACGCTCGAGAATTTCTCGCGCTTCAACCAGGATGCCGTCTATCCCTATGGCGCGGGCGGCGCCAATGCGAGCTTCGCGCTGATCGCGCGCAACTATATGCGCACCTTCGGCGTCACGCGGGAGGATGTCGGCAGGATCGCGGTCGCCCAGCGCGCCAATGCGCTGCGCAACCCGCACGCGTTGATGAAGGCACCGTTGACGCTCGAACAGTATCTCGCGGCCCGACCGATCTCCGATCCCATCCATCTGTTCGACTGCGTGATGCCCTGCGCCGGCGCGGAAGCGTTCCTCGTAATGCGCGAAGATACTGCGGCATCGCTGGGGCTGCCTGCGGCGCGACTGCTGTCGACGATCGAGCGGCACAATGCCTTCGCCGACGATCCGATGCAGGTGCGTGGCGGCTGGGCGATGGACATCGGCGAACTCTATGCGATGGCCGGCGTGAAGCCTGATGATCTCGATGTCGTGCAGACCTATGACGACTATCCCGTCATCACGATGATGCAGTTCGAGGATCTCGGCTTCTGCAAGAAGGGGGAGGGGGCCGAGTTCGTGCGCCAGCACGATCTCACCATCGATGGCGACTTTCCGCACAACACCTCGGGCGGACAACTCTCGGCCGGGCAGGCCGGCGCGGCCGGCGCCTATCTCGGCCTCGTCGAAGGGCTGCGGCAGGTTCTGGGGACTGCAGGCTCCACCCAGGTCAGGAATGCGAACCTCGCCTTGGCCTCGGGGTTCGGTATGATCAATTACGACCGCGGTCTCGCCTCGGGCGCCGCGATCTTTGCAGGGCCGTCGCGATGATAGAGCCGATCAATCCGCCCCGGCGCAAGAACCCGCTGCTGCGGACGCGGCTGCCTGCTTCGCCACCGCGACCGCGCAGCAGGACGTCGCATGGGTTCACGCGGGCAGCCGCCGAAGGCCGCTTCATGCTGCAGCAGTGTGATGCCTGCGGTGCCTTCGCCTATCCCGCGCGGGAGGCTTGTCCGTCTTGCCTGTCGGCCAACCTCGCGTTCGCCGATGCGCCACGACGAGGCGTCCTTCTCGCGGAAACGACGGCACGCGTGCCGAGCGACGTCTATTTCCGCGAACGGGCGCCCTGGCGCATCGGCCTCGTCAAGATGGACTGCGGTCCGACGATCGTCGCACATCTCCATGCCGACGCCGCGGAGGGCGCGCCCGTCCGCATGTCGTTTCAACTCGACAAGAGCGGCCAGGCGGTGGCTTTTGCCCATCCCGAGGGGGAGACTCCCAACATGGCAGACGACAAGCAGTGGCGGGAAATGACGGCCGATCCGAAATTCCGGCGCGTGCTCGTGACCAACGGCCGCAGCGTGATCGGCCAGGAAGCCGTCGCCGCATTGAAGGCGGCAGGCGCCAAGACGGTCTTCGTCGGTGTTGCCCAACCATGGCGGCCTTTCGCCGGCGAGAATCTGCTGCGCGGTCAGGACGGGATCGAAATCGTGACCCTTGATGCAGCCGACGAGAAATCCGCAGCTGATCTCGCCGCCGACATCGGCGGCAAGGTCGATATCCTCGTCAACACGACGGAATATGTGCGGCCGGGCGGCCTGCTCGACCGCAGGGGCACGAGCATCGCGCGGGACGAGATCGACCAGGCCTATCTCGGCTTCATCAACCTCGCGCAGGCCTTTGGCCCCGGCATGCGGATGCGGGGAGCCGATGGCATCAATAACAGCGCCGCGTGGGTCAACATTCTCTCGGTCTATGCGCTGGCGAACTGGCCTGCCTTTGGCGCCTACTCGGCCTCGCAAGCGGCGTGCCTGTCGCTCTCGCACTGCCTTCGTGCCGAGCTCAGGCCCGGCGGCGTCAAGGTGATGAATCTGTTCACCGGGCCTGTCGACACCGAATGGTTCCAGACCGTGCCGCCGCCGAAGGTCGCGCCGCGCGCCATCGCGCAGGCGATCGTATCGGGGCTGAGAGGCGGGCTCGAGGAGATGTATGTCGGAGATGTCGCCGAAGAGATACGGCAACGTCTCGCGGCCAATCCGAAAGCGCTCGAGCGCGAGCTCGACAGGTGACATCGAGATTTCAACCAAGCCGGAGGACGTGACGATGCAAAGCAACAATCTCCTGGAGCTGGCGGGTGCGATTTCTTCCGGCGCGGTGCGCGTCGTCGATCTGACTTTCACGCTCAGTCCGGACTTTCCGGTCATCGTGCTGCCGCCGGAGTTCGGCCAGGCGGCGCCGGTCCGTATCCAGGAAATCTCGCGATACGACGGTCGCGGCCCGGCCTGGTATTGGAACAATGTCACGTTCGGCGAGCACACCGGCACGCATTTCGATGCGCCGATTCACTGGTTCACCGGCAAGAACCTGCCGAACAATGCCGTCGACACGATGCCGGCCAAGGACATGATCGCGCCGGCCTGCGTCATCGACTGCTCCGCGCAGGCGGCGCAGGATCCCGATTTCCTGCTGACCGTCCCGCTCGTGGAAGCCTGGGAAGCCAAGCACGGCCGGATCCCCGAGCGGAACTGGGTGCTGCTCAGGACCGACTGGTCGAAGAAGGGCTGGCGCGACTACTCCAATCTCAGGGATGACGGCGCGCACACGCCGGGCCCGAACCCTGATGTCATGAAGTGGCTGGTGGAGGAGCGCGGCGTCATCGGATTTGGCACCGAGACCATCGGCACGGATGCAGGGCAGGCCGGCCATTTCGAGCCGCCTTATCCGGCGCATCACTTCCTGCACGGCGCGGGTCGCTACGGCCTGCAATGCCTGTGCAACCTGGATCAGCTTCCCGCCACCGGGGCTGTCATCGTCGCCTCGCCGCTGAAGATCCAGAATGGCTCCGGCAGTCCGCTTCGCGTCATCGCGCTGGTTTCGTCAACCTGAACTGAATCCATGGCGCTTGCCAATCGGAACAAGACATTCTCACGAAGGACAGGTGCCATGAACTTGATCAAGAGTCTGCTGGCCTCCACTGCGTTGCTTCTTGCCGTCCCGCACATTGCGCAAGCCGATATTCTCGTCGGCTTCGTCACCGGTCTCAGTGGGCCGGTGTCGTCGATTGGGATTCCGAACGCGAAGGGGATCGCGGCGGGCCAGGCCTATATCGGCGAGATCGGCGGCGAGAAGATTCGGGTCATCCAGCTCGATGACGGCTCCGATCCGACGTCGTCGGCGCGCAATGCCCGCAAACTCGTCGAGCAGGAAAAAGTCGATGTCCTCATTGGCACGTCCGGTGCGCCCCAGACGCTCGCAATGGCGACTGCGGCTATCGAGATGAAGATTCCGATGATCGCGGTGTCCCCGATCGCGCCGGTGCCGCCGGGCGAGGGCGGTCCCTGGGTCGTGCAGACGCCGCAACCGACGCCGCTGCTGTTGCAGGGCATCGTCGACAACATGAAGGCGAAGGGATTGAGGAGCGTCGCCTTCATCGGCTTCTCCGACGCGTTAGGTGACCTCTTCTACGATTCCCTGGTGCAGGCCGCCAAGTCGGCGGACATCAAGGTGATCGCCAATGAGCGCTACGCGCGTTCGGACTCTTCGGTCACGGCCCAGGTGCTGCGCGCGATCGCCGCGCGTCCCGATGCGATCATGCTGGGTGGAACGGGAACGCCCGGTGCGCTGCCGGTCATCGCGCTGTCCGAGCGCGGCTACAAGGGGCCGCTCTACGGCAATCACGGCATGATCAGTGCCGATTTCCTCCGTCTTGCCGGCAAGGCCGCCAACGGCATCATCTGTCCGACCGGACCGGTGACCGCGGCGGAGCAGCTTCCTGCCAGCAATCCGATTCAGAAGGTTGCGCTGGATTTCCGTGCGGCCTTCGAGAAGGCCAACGGCGAGGCGCCGACGGATTCATTCTCGTCCTATTCCTTCGACGGCTGGCTGGTGTTCGCCGATGCCGCCAAGCGTGCGATGGCAACCGGCGCCAAGCCCGGCTCGCCGGAATTTCGGACCGCGCTTCGTCAGGCGCTGTTCACGACCAAGGAGGTCGTGGGGACGCAGGGCGTCTACACCTACACGCCGGCTGATCGGCATGGCGTCGACGATCGCTCGCGCATCCTGGTCCAGATCGAGGACGGCAAATACAAGCTGTTGCCCTGAGGCGGACGCATGATCGTGGCGGAAAACGAGGGGCCGGCGAACGCCGGCGCAGCGGCCGGACGGGAGAACGCGACGCCGGCCTGGGCGCGCGCGGTGACGTCGTTTCCACCGTCGGAGCGGATCCTTTCCACCATCCTCACGCGGCAGGCGGAACGCTATGGCGATCGCGTCCTGCTGGTCGCGGGCGAGACGCGCTGGACCTTTGCGCAGACCGCGGCGATCGCGGCCGCGGCGGCCCAGGCGCTCGTCGATGCGGGGATCAAGCCGGGCGATCGGGTCGCGCTGATGTGTTCGAACCGTCCGGAGTTTTTACAGGTCTACCTCGGCTGTGCGTGGCTCGGGGCCATCGCGGTCCCGATCAATACAGCGCTCCGCGGCTTCCAGCTCTCCCACATCTTCCGCAACTCGCGTCCCGCGCTCCTTGTCGTCGAGGCTCAGTTCGTTGCCGCGATCGAGAGTGTCGAGGCAGGTGTCGAGCTGCCGCCTCGGACCTGGATCGTCGGAGCTGCCGGCGGGGCGGTCGATGCCGGGCTTTCCGCGTTGCCATTGCCGGCTCTCGGAGCCGCGGCCCCGGCGGGCGCCGTGCGCCCCGGCGACA
Source organism: Bradyrhizobium diazoefficiens USDA 110 (assembly GCF_000011365.1). GTDB lineage: Bacteria > Pseudomonadota > Alphaproteobacteria > Rhizobiales > Xanthobacteraceae > Bradyrhizobium > Bradyrhizobium diazoefficiens. The sequence goes on from NC_004463.1 coordinate 3,801,972, forward strand.
CCGTTGCGATCCTCTACACATCCGGCACCACGGGGCCCGCAAAGGGCGTGTGTTGTCCGCAGGCGCAACTGTTCTGGTGGGGCATCTATTCGGCGCGGGCGCTCGGCATCCGCGAGGGCGATGTGCTGTTCACGACGCTGCCGCTGTTCCACACCAACGCGCTGAATGCGTTCTATCAGGCGCTCCTGAACGGATGCACCTATGTGCTGGAGCCGAAGTTCTCCGCCTCCGGCTTCTGGGCCGCCGCGCAACGGCACAATTCGACGGTCGGCTATCTGCTCGGTGCGATGGCATCGATGCTTCTGGCGCAGCCGAAGAATGCGAACGATTCGGCGCATCGTCTTCGCGTTGCGCTTGGCGGCGGTGTGCCGCCGCAAATCCACGCGCCGTTCCTCGAGCGATTTGGCGTGCCGCTGGTCGACGGCTATGGCTCGACCGAGACCAATTTCGTGTTCGCCGGCACGATCCCGTCCGATCGTCCGGGAACGATGGGCTATCTGGCCGACGGCATCGAAGCGCGGATCGTCGACGAGAATGATTCAGCGCTTCCCGATGGACAGGCCGGGGAGCTCGTGCTTCGCGCAAGCGAACCCTTTGCTTTCGCCACCGGCTATTTCGGCATGCCGGAGAAGACGATCGAGGCCTGGCGCAATCTGTGGTTCCACTCGGGTGATCGGGTCGTTCGCGATGCCGACGGACATTATCGCTTCATTGACCGCATGAAGGATTCGATCCGCAGGCGTGGCGAGAACGTATCTTCGTGGGAGGTCGAGCAGACCATCCAGTCCCATCCCGCGGTCGCCGCTTGCGCGATCTACCCGCTGCCGTCGGAATTGGGAGAGGACGAGGTTGCGGTTGCGGTCCTGCTGGAACCGGGCCAGTCGCTGGAGCCCGTCGACGTCGTCAAGCATTGCGAAGGGCAGATCGCCTATTTCGCCATCCCGCGCTATGTGCGCATTCTGAGCCAGATGCCGTTGACGGAGAACGGCAAGATCAAGAAGGGCGTGCTGTGCGAAGCGGGCGTCACCGCGGACACATGGGATCGCGAGGCAGCCGGAGTAAGGTTGCGACGCTGACCGTCGCGTCCGCTCAGGGTTTTTGCAGCGCGTCCCTGACGGCGCCCTTGAGGTCGTCGAGCTCGCCGATCAATCCGTCGAACCGGTCCGCCGGGAAATCCGCCAGCAGCTCGGCGAGCCATGCGCCGTGGCTCTTGGCCATTCGCCTGAAGGTCTTGCGGCCTTCGACCGTCATACAGACGATCTGCACGCGGCGGTCGAGGTTCGACGCTGTGCGGGTGATGTATCCATCCGCGACGAGGCGGTCCACGATCGGCGTGAGGTTCCCGGCCGAGACCATCAGGCGCTTGGGCAGCTCTCCCAGCACGAGACCGCTCGGCTCGCGGTCGAGCTGGGCGAGAACATCGAAGCGGGGCATGGTAAAATCGAACTCTTCACGGAACCGGCGCCGCAGCTCCCCCTCGATCAAGGTCGTGCAGGCGAGCAGCCGGAGCCAAACTCGCGTTTGAGCCCTGTACTCGGCCTCCTGATCCGCCCCATTCCTGGCTGAAACAGGCGTGGACTCCTTCGCGAGCGCCAATCGAATCTCCCGGGCTTGGTGGCCTGATGAAAGCTGGTGCAGCTCTCGTGGATGCCCGCAAGATAGTTCGTGCCAAAAGTAAATTCAAGGCTGAGCCTGGGTGCCTCGGATTCGGCTCTGCCGTGTGTCCACCTTGCATTGTATCTCAAGATCGGCGCTGTGGCGCCGGGCGCGTCGCCCAGGCTCCTTGCAGAACCCACCTTGACAAGGCCCATGCCGACAAAATACTTTATGCTTAAAATAATTCGAGCGAGAGCTCAGGCACACGGCGCGGCGCGCGAAAGCGAGGGATCATGCGCATAGTCTGTATCGGCGGCGGCCCGGCGGGTCTCTATCTGGGCCTGCTGATGAAGCGCCGGCATCCGGATCACGTCATCACCGTCGTCGAGCGCAACAAGCCCTACGATACGTTCGGCTGGGGGGTCGTGTTCTCCGATGCCATGATGTCGGCGATGCGCCTTGCCGACCCCGAGAGCGCGACCGAGATCGAGGACGCTTTCAATCACTGGGACGATATCGAGCTCGTCTTCAAGGGCACGCGCCAGCGCACGACCGGCCATGGCTTCATCGGCATCGGGCGCAAGCATCTGCTCAATATTCTTCAGAGGCGCTGCGAGGCGCTGGGTGTCGAGCTCGTCTTCGAGCGCGACGTCGAGTCCGATCTCGAATTTCCCGAGGCCGACCTGATCGTCGCCTGCGACGGCGTCAATTCCAGAATCCGCGCGCGCTATGCCGAGCAATTCCAGCCCGACATGGTGATCCGGCCGAACCGCTACATCTGGCTCGGCACCAAGAAGGCGTTCGACGCCTTCACGTTCGATTTTCAGAGGACCGAGCACGGCTGGTTCCAGGCGCACATCTACAAGTTTGACGCGGAGACCTCGACCTTCATCGTCGAGACCACGGAAGAAGCCTACAATGCCCACGGGCTTGGCGAGCTCGATCAGCAGGCCTCGATCGATTTCTGCGAAAAGATCTTCGCCGAGACGCTCGATGGCGCGAAGCTCCTGACCAACGCCCGCCATCTGCGCGGCTCGGCCTGGCTCAATTTCAGCCGCCTGATCTGCGGCAAATGGAGCGTGTTCAACGGCAAGTCTCATGTCGTGCTGATGGGAGACGCCGCGCACACCGCGCATTTCGCGATCGGGTCGGGCACCAAGCTCGCGCTCGACGACGCCATCGAGCTCGCCAATCAGTTCGATCGCCACGGTCACGGCCGCGCCGGCATCGAAACCGTGCTGGAAGCGTATGAGGAGGTGCGCCGCGTCGACGTGGCGCGCATCCAGAACGCGGCGCGCAACGCCATGGAGTGGTTTGAGGTGGTCGGCCGGCGCTATGCCGATACGCTCGAGCCGCCGCAATTCTTCTATTCGATGCTGACGCGCTCCCAGCGCATCAGCCACGAAAACCTTCGTTTGCGCGACCGCACCTGGCTGGAAGGTTTTGAGCGCTGGTTCGCCGCGCGCTCGGGCATCGCTGTCAAGGACGGCGAGCGGGTGCTGCCGCCGATGCTGACGCCGCACCGCGTGCGCGGCCTTTCGCTCGCGAACCGCATCATGGTGTCGCCAATGGCGATGTATTCGGCTGAGGACGGTCTCATCAACGACTTCCACATCGCCCATCTCGGCGCGCGCGCCATGGGTGGCGCTGCGCTGATCTTTGCCGAGATGACCTGCGTTTCGCCGGATGCGCGGATCACGCCGGGTTGCCTCGGGCTCTGGAACGATGCGCAAGAGGCGCAGTGGCGCCGACTGGTTGGCCTGATCCACAGCCTGGGACACGCCAAGGTCGGAATCCAGCTCGGCCATGCCGGGCGCAAGGGCGCGACTAGAGTGCCATGGGAAGGGATCGATCAACCCCTTGAATCCGGTGAATGGCCTCTGATCTCCGCGTCGGCCTTGCCGTATCTGCCCCACAGCCAGTTGCCGCGCGCCATGGACCGCAGCGACATGGACCGCGTGCGCGACGATTTCGTCGCGGCAACACATCGTGCGGCGTCGGCCGGCGTCGAGTGGCTCGAGCTCCATTGCGCCCACGGCTATCTGCTGTCGAGCTTCCTGTCGCCGCTGACCAACCGGCGCACGGACGAATACGGTGGCAGCCACGAGAACCGTGCGCGCTTTCCGCTCGAGGTGTTCAAGGCGATGCGCGCGGCGTGGCCGTCCGATCGGCCGATGTCGGTGCGCCTGTCCTGCCATGACTGGACCGAAGGCGGCAACACTCCGGCCGATGCGGCGATCTTCGCCGCGATGTTCAAGGAGGCGGGTGCGGACGTGATCGATTGTTCGTCGGGGCAGGTCTGGAAGGAAGAGCGGCCGATCTATGGACGCCTGTTCCAGACGCCGTTCGCCGACCTGATCCGCAACGAAGTCGGCATCGAGACCATTGCAGTCGGCGCGATCTCCGAGGCCGATCACGCCAACTCGATCCTCGCGGCCGGCCGCGCCGACCTCTGCGCCATTGCGCGGCCGCATCTGGCCGACCCGGCCTGGACGTTGCACGAAGCCGCGCGCATCGGCATCACGTCGGTCAATTGGCCGAAGCAGTATCTGTCCGCCAAGGGGCAATACGAAAGCAATCTGGCGCGCGCCGCGGCAGCTAGCGCGCAGTGAGCGGAGGAGGGATCAGATGAGCGCCGTGGCAAAGGTCATCAAGCGCGACTGGCTGGACTGGCCGTTTTTCGAACCGCGCCATCACACGATCGGCGAGCGGCTCGACCGCTTCGTGCAGTCGGGGGCGCTCGAGACAATCGATCATCGCGATGTCGATGGCGCCTGCCGCAAGCTCGTGCGCGCGATGGGCGAGGCGGGCCTGCTCGATTGCGCGGTCGCGGCGCCCGACGGCGATGCGACGACGATCGATTCCCGCTCGATCTGCCTGTCGCGCGAGTCGCTCGCCTATGCCGACGGCCTTGCCGATTTCGCCTTCGCCATGCAGGGGCTCGGCTCCGGTGCGATCGCGCTCGGCGGTTCGGCCGAGCTGCGCAAGGCCGTGCTGCCGAAGGTTCGCTCCGGCGAATGGCTTGCGGCCTTCGCGCTGTCCGAGAAGGAGGCGGGATCGGATGTCGCGGCGATGTCCTGCGCGGCGCGCGCCGACGGCGACGACTACGTCATCGACGGCGAGAAGACCTGGATCTCCAACGGCGGCATTGCCGACGTCTACACGCTGTTCGCCCGAACGGGCGAGGCGCCGGGCGCCCGCGGCATCTCGGCTTTCGTCGTCTTTCCCGATGATCCTGGTTTCGGTATCGCCGACCGCATCGACGTCATCGCGCCGCATCCGCTGGCGACGTTGCGCTTTGCCAATTGCCGGATCCCGGCGAGCCGTCGCCTCGGCGCGCCGGGCGGCGGGTTCAAGCTGGCGATGCAGACGCTGGACATTTTTCGCGCGTCGGTCGCGGCCGCGGCCCTCGGCTTCGCCCGGCGGGCGCTCGACGAGGCGCTGTCGCACGCGCGCAGCCGACGCATGTTCGGCGCGACGCTGGGAGATCTCCAATTGACCCAGGCCGCGCTCGGCGACATGGCAACCGACACCGACGCTGCCGCGCTCCTGACCTATCGCGCAGCCTGGCGCCGCGATGCCCAGAAGCTTCCGACGACGCGCGAAGCGGCCATGGCGAAGCTGACGGCGACCGAGACCGCACAGCGCGTCATCGACCGCGCGGTCCAGATGTTCGGCGGACGCGGCGTGCGCAAGGGTGAGGTGGTCGAAAGCCTCTACCGCGAAATCCGGGCGTTGCGCATCTACGAGGGCGCGACCGAGGTTCAGAAACTGATTGTGGCGCGCGATTTACTGAAATCGCGCTGAGACGATAGAGAGAAACCGATGAGTGTGACGAGACAGCCGGGCGCAGCGGCGCGCGACATGGCGAACGGTTTGCAGGTGCTCCAGCCCGGTGGCTGGCCGCAGCCAAAGGGATATGCGAACGGCATGATGGCCGACGGGCGCTTCGTCGTGACCGGCGGCGTCGTCGGCTGGGACGTTTCAGGCCGGTTTGGCGATGGATTTGTTGCGCAGGTCCGCCAGGCGCTCGAGAACGTCGTCGCGATCCTGGCCGAAGGCGGCGCAAGGCCGGATCATCTGGTTCGTCTGACCTGGTATGTCGTGGACATGGACGAATACGTCTCCAATCTCAAGGCGCTCGGCAAAGCCTATCGCGAGGTGATCGGCACCCACTATCCGAGCATGGCGCTCGTTCAGGTCGTGCGCCTTGTCGAGCCGGCAGCGCGCGTCGAGATTGAAGCGACGGCTGTCGTTCCGCGCTGAAGGATTGCGGCCTACAGGGCTGGTTCGACGTGGGCCCGGATCGCATTTCGCGGGATATCGATCCAGCCATGCTCGCGGGCCTTGGCCACCATCTCGGCATGTTGCCGATCCCAGCTTGCATCGTTGGGGCGGCCCTCCAGGGTGGGGACCAGATCAATCGAGACGAGCGCATCGCGATCATCAAGAAGCGTGATCCCGGTCCGGGCCAGCACTTCCGGCGATGCGCCGGCATGCAACACCAGCTTGAACTTGCGAAAGTCGAGCGGTTCGTCCAGTCGGACGCTGCCGCCGGCGAAGCATTCGATGATCACGGTGCCGCTCCTTTGATTCTGGCGCGCCGGGACGCGATGGTACCGGCCTCGGCAGGCCTGAAGTCCATTTAACCCTGCGGCAACGCGCGCAGCGCGCCCTGAAAATTGACCAGGGGATTGCCGTTCCCACCGCGGGTGGCCACGATCCTGCCGATGAAGAGGCCGTGCGTGCCGACCATTTGATGATGGTGCAGCACGCATTCCAGCGCGCCGATCGCAGGCTCGAGCAATGGCACGTCAAGCACGCCTTGCTCCCACGGCGCCGTCGCGAAGCGGTCGATGCCCTTGGCGCCACCGGCGAAACGCAGCGCCAGATCTTCCTGCCCGCTGCCGAGGAGACTGATCCCGAAGCGGCCGTTGGCTAGGATGGCGGTGTGGGTTTCGGAGCTCGAATTGACGCCGACGAGCAGGCAGGGCGGGTCCATGCACAGCGAGGTCACGGAGCTGACCGTCAGCCCGCGCCGCGCCGTCTCTGTTCCCGTCGCCACGATTGCGACGCCGCTCGCGAGGTTACGCATGGCCAGCCGAAACTCCGCGGCTTCGACTGAGCGGAAATCGGTCATTTGAGACATCTGACATCCCATGACGTACCTCCGGGCTCGCTTCTCGCCGGTTGCGTTACGCCGAAACGGCTTCGCCTGCGACCTTGCCACGGCCGGATTTCAGCTCTTTCCGGATCGCGGGAATGATCCTGCTGCCCCATAGCTCGATCTGGCGCAGCATCGTGCGCTGGTCGAAATCGCCGAGCTGGGTCTGAAGCGCGATGTGGGTCGGTCTGAGAATGCTGATCTCTTCCAGCATGCGGTCGATCACCTGGTTGACGCTGCCGACGGGCAGGTTGTCCCGCATCGTCTCCAGGCTCATGTCGTTCGGCCCGGCCTCTTCCTTGATCAGATAGCCGTCGTCGCTCTGGGCGCGTCGGAACTTCAAGCTTTCGGAGAGCCGGCGCTGGAAGCGCGCATTGTCCAGGTACGACTGGATCTCGCTGTCATTGTCGCTGGCATAGGCGCAGCGCAGGAAGCCGAAGCGCGTGTCGTCGATGGAGCGGCCTTCGTTGGCGGCGATCCCCTCGAGGCGTTCGCGCAGGGCCTTGATGGCATCGAGGCCGTTCAGCAGCGCAGTGACGAACAGATTGTGGTTGTCGCGAATGGCGCGGCCGAGCGTCTCGCCGTGGCCGGACGTGACCCAGATCGGCGGCATCGGCTTCTGCACCGTGCGCACCGCGATGGCGGTCGGCGGCATCTTCAGGTGCTCGCCGGAATAGGAGAAGATGCGCTGCTGCATGCCCGCGTGAAGGACGTCGTAGAATTCGGCGAACAGCGCGTGCGAATGTTCGAGGTCCACGCCAAAGCGGTCGAACTCGAACTTCTGGTAGCCCGAGCCGATGCCGAGATCGAGACGCCCGTTCGAGACCGTGTCGGCAAAGCCGATTTCGCCGAGCAGCCGCGCCGGGTGATACAGCGGCAACACGCAGACGGCAGAGCCGAGCCGGATGCGCTTGGTCAGGCCGGCGCAATGCGCGACCATCATCAGCGGCGAGGGGCAGAGGCTGTAATTGTTGAAATGGTGCTCGGCATACCAGGCCGTATCGAAGCCGGCCTGCTCGGCGGCTACGGTCTGCTCGACGGCGTTGTTGATGACCTGCTGCGAGCTCTGATGATAGCCGCGCTGCTGCGCCAGAATGAATACGCCGAATTCCATCAGTTGCTTCCTCCACCTGATCGTGGTCGCTCTTGCGATCCGTTCTCAGCAAGCTACGGGCTTGAGCGTTTTCGAACAATTGACGTATTCTGAGCATGTCCTTTGCAGAATCTGAAAAGATCGATGAATCGCCTCCAGGCCATGGAATTGTTCGTCAGTGCCGTCCGTGAGGGCAGCTTTTCCGCGGCCGGGCGCCGTGTCGGGCTCTCCCCGGCGTCCGTGTCGCGCTACATCGGCGAGCTCGAGGCGCAGCTCGGCGTGCAGCTCCTGAACCGCAGCACGCGCCATCTCGGATTGACCGACGCCGGCAAGATCTTCTTCCAGCGGACCGAGCAGGTCCTGCACGGTATCGAGGACGCCGAAGCCGCAGCGCTTTCGTTGCAGACCGCGCCGCGCGGAACGCTACGGGTGCACTCGCGGACGCTGTTCGGCATCAGGGTGCTCTCGCCGCTGATCCCGGGCTTTCAGAAGCTCTATCCGGAACTGAAGGTGGAGCTGCGCCTGTCGGAGCGCCGTCCCCAGCTTCGCGAAGATGAATTCGACGTCGATTTCCAGATCCAGGCGGCGAAAGACCCAGGCCTCATGCTGCGAAGGCTGCTGCGGAGCGAGCGGATTCTCGTGGCCTCGCCGGACTACGTCGGCCGGATGCCGAAATTGCGCGAGCCGGAGGACATCACCCGCCACAATTGCCTGACCTACTGGATGGGCCCTGACGACGTCGTCTGGAAGTTCATGCGCAGGAACAGGCTGCGCGAGATTGTCGTGCCGTCGTCCTTCGGCAGCAACAATGGTGTGGTGCTGTGCGATCTCGCCGTTGCCGGCCACGGCATCGCCCTGTTGGACGACTATACCGTGGCGGAACAGCTGAAGAGCGGGCGCCTGGTCCGCCTGTTGCCGGGCTTCCGGGTGACGAACTCCACCTTCGACGAAGGAATCTACGCCACCTTCCTCCAGAGCAGCTATCTGCCGGAGAAGATCAGGGTCTTCGTGGACTACATGGCCGAGAACGTGCCAAGGCAGGTCAAGAGATCGGCGCAGTAGTGGAGGGGCCGCTCAGGCCGGGCCAAACCGGTGCGCCGGCGGTCCGCGAACGCCGAGGCCTTCGACGGCGAACAAGCCGCCGGCATCCGGGCGGTCATCGCCGAGAGCGTGGCTGCGCGAGATCGATGTCACGTACAGAATATCGAGATCGGTTCCCCCGAACGTCACGCTGGTCGGATGGCGGATCGGCATGTCGACCGTCCGCACGATCGTGCCGTCAGGCGCAAACCGCGCGATCTTGCCGATGCGCACGAGGACCGACCAGATATACCCCTCCGCATCGATCGTCGCGCCATCGCAACCGGAGTCTTGCGCCTCCGTGTTGACGAAGACGCGCTTGTTCGCGAGGGGGCCATCCTGGCTGTAGTCATAGGCCCAGATGATCCGTCTTGCGCTGTCGGCAAGATAGAACGTCCGTCCGTCGGGGCTGAAGCACGGTCCGTTACTCACGGCGAGGTCCGTCTCCAGCAGCTCCAGCGCGCCCGATGCGTCCAGGCGGTAGAGGCCGCCGAGCGGCGCTTCATCCGGGGCGCGGTCGCCGTGCATCGTGCCTGCCACGAACCGTCCATAGGGATCGGCCTTTCCGTCGTTCAGCCGCACCTTCGGGTGGTCGAGCCCGATCGACGGACCTTCGGTCAGCACGCGCATGTCGAAATCGTAGCGCGCAAATCCGTGGCGTAGTGCGAGCACAGCGCCGCGGTCGCGCCGCAGCGCCAGCGACCCGATCGGCGCGGGCGCGCCGAATTGCTCGGTCGCGCCGGTGACGGGGTCGAGGGCGTGGATCGATCCGGCCAGCGCGTCGATCCAGAAGAGGCGCTGTCGGCGCTCATCCCAGACCGGGCTTTCGCCGAGCTGGTCCTTCGTCGTGCCGATTCGCGTGATCCGGACCGCGCTCATGGTTCCTCGCGCAGGGATCGCCGGGCTTGACCGATCGGTCCGTGAAAACCTAGTTTCATTCTAAAGACCCTCATGTTGGCGCCAGGCTGACGAACGGATTGCGGAGTTCATGACCGAACTGTCAACGATGAAGGATGGCGTTGCGAACCAGGCCGAGGCCTCGGACCGCGTGCTTCAGATCCTCGCCGAGGCCGGGCGGCTGTTCGCCAGCAAGGGATTTGAGGGGACTTCGATGCGCGACATCGCGCTCGCCTGCGGCATCTCCAAGTCGCTCCTCTACCATCATTTCTCCAACAAGGACGAGATCTACGCGCGGGTGGCGGTCGGCTCGACGCTCGAACTCTACCTTTTCGTGCGCGACCGCATTCCCGACGGGCCGCCGTCGCAGAAGATTCGTGCTTTCATGGTCGCCACGGCGGAATACTTCCGGCGCTATCGCTGGGCCTGGATCGCCTCCACGACCGCCTTCTGGAACGATCCCGACCGACGGCGGCACAAGGAGAGGCTGACGCGCCGCGACCGTTTCGAGAACTTTCTGCGCGGCCTGATCCAGGAAGCCATCGACGCCGGCGAAATCCGCAAGGTCGACGTTCCCATGACCGGCCGGCTGATCCTCTCTTCGCTCAATTGGATGCATCGCTGGTACAATCCCAACAAATCCGCAACCCCGGAACAGATCGCGGAGATATTCTTCGACATGCTGTTCAACGGGCTGCGGAGCGGGGAGTTGATCGAACTTCCCGGCGCCGAGCCGCCTCGCGCCGGCCGGCGAAAATCACGCTGACCGGTGGCGGCACCGCGTGCAACGCCTCATTCCAGGGCGATGTTCTGCGCCTTGATCACCGGTCCCCAGAGCGCGGCGTCCTTGGTCAATTGGGCGTCGAGCCGCTCCGGTGCGCCGGTATCGACCATCAGGCCATCGGTTTCGAGCTGCTTTGCGATCTCGGGCTTCTGCATCGCGGCGTTGGCTGCCGCGTTCAGCCGCGCGATGACATCGCGCGGCGTGCCCGCCGGGGCGTGGAGCGCGGTCCAGAACGATGCGGTGAGGTCGGGATAGCCGGATTCGGCGAGCGTCGGTATCTCGGGCAAGCTCGTCATGCGCTTGTCCGAGGAGACCGCGAGGATGCGAAGCTGGCCGCCGCGCGCATGCTCGATCACGGCGGCGGGCGTTGCGAAGTTGAGATCGCATTCTCCTGACAGTGTCTCCATGATGGAGGCCGGATTGTTGCGATAGGCAACCTCGGTGACGGCAAATCCCATCGACTTGCCCATCATGATCCCGAACAAATGCGTGACGCTGCCCGGACCGAGCGTGGCGTAGAACAGCGGCTTGTCGCGCCCCTTGGCGTAGGTGACGAAGCTCTTCACGTCGGCGGCCGGCGTCCGTGCGTTCACGGTCAGCGACAGCGGCCCGTTGCAGAGCATGGCGACCGAGGCGAAGTCCTCGAGCTTGTAGGGCAAGTTCTTGCGGAGCAGCACGTTCAGCGAAATCGGCCCGGTGCCGCCGGCCAGCAGGACCGATCCGTCCTTCGGCGCGCGCGCGACATATTGCGATCCGACGATACCGTTGGCGCCCGGCTTGTTGTCGACGAGAACGGGCTGGTCCAAGGTTTCCGCCATGGCCTTCGCGATCGAGCGCATCAGGCTGTCGATGGAGCCGCCGGGCGCATAGGGCACGATGATGAAGATCTGCGACGCGCGGGCCCTCACGATTGCAGGCGCGCCAAGCGGGGCGACGAGGGCGCCGGCGATGAGAGTTGTCGCCTGGCGTCGGCTGATCCTGGGCATGGGAGTCCTCCTCACGGTCGTTCTTGCTTGTCGCGAAATCTAATAACTGACCGATCGGTCGGTCAATAGGACATCGATAGGATATTGCAAGTCGCCGCGCTTGATGTTATCAGCGCAAAAAGCTGACCGATCGGTCAGGAATAGCAAGCAAGACAAACACAAGACAAGCAGAAGCCCAGGAGGAAGCCATGTCAGGAGATATCGTCACCCTCGAAGTGTCCGATCACATCGCGCTGGTGACGCTGAACCGTCCTCCCGTGAACGCGCTCGATCGTGCCATGCGCGATCGCATCGTGAGCGTGTTCGACGAGATTTCCGAGCGTAGCGATGTCAGGGTCGCGATCCTGACCGGAGCCGGAAAGGTGTTCTGCAGCGGCGCGGATCTGAAGGACCGTCCGGACCCGACCAAGATCGGCGCGTTTCACAGCCACAACCGGATCACACGCGAGGCCGGCAATTGCATTCGCGAATGCTCCAAGCCGGTCATCGCGGCGATCAACGGCGTTGCGCTCGGCGCCGGTGTCGGCCTGATGGCCTCCTGCGACATCTTCTACGCCTGCGAAGAGGCCGTCTTCGGCATGCCCGAGATCAACGTCGGGCTCGCCGGCGGTGCCGCCATGCTGAACACGTTGTTCGGCCGCTCCCTGATGCGCCGCATGTTCTTCACCGGCTATCGCGTGCCGGCCACCGAGCTCTATCGCCTCGGCATCATCGAGGCTTGCACGACCAAGGAGAACCTGATCCCCGAGGTGATGAAGCTCGCCCGCGAGATCGCCTCGAAGAGCCCGATCGCGATGGAATATGCCAAGAATGCGGCGAACATGGTCGAGCTCATGCCGCCGCGCGATGCCTACCGCTTCGAGCAGAACATCACGATGGCTCTCTCCAAGACCGAGGACGCCAAGGAAGCGCGGATGGCGTTCCTGGAGAAGCGCACGCCGGTGTTCAAGGGGCGCTGAGATGCGGCCGGGAGAAGGTCTCGACGCGCTGATGTCGCCGCGCTCGATCGCGATCATCGGCGCCTCGCAGGAGGCGACCAAGATCGGCGGTCGGCCGGTCGACCTGTTGCGCCGCCACGGCTATGCAGGCCGTATCTATCCGGTCAACCCGAAGGCTGTGACGGTGCAGGGACTGAAGGCCTATGCTTCCGTCGCCGAAGTGCCGGAGGCGCCGGATCTCGCCATCATCGCGGTCGATGCGGAGCGCGCCGGCGAGGCCGTGGAACAATGCGCGGCCCGCGGCGTCCGCAGTGTCGTCGTGTTCTCGTCGGGCTTTGCCGAGCTCGGCGAGCAGGGCCGCGCGATGCAGGACCGGCTGCGCCTGGCCGCGCGCAACAGCGGCATGCGCTTGCTGGGGCCGAACTGTCTTGGCGCGGTCAGCGTCGCCGAGAAGAGCATCGCGACGTTCTCGATCGTGCTCGAGCACAGCATGCCGGCGGCCGGCTCGCTCGGCATCGTGTCGCAGAGCGGCAATCTCGGCAGCTACACCATGCGGCTCGCCAGCGAGCGCGGCGTCGGCGTCAGCCGCTTCATCACCACAGGTAACGAGTGCGACGTCGATATCGCCGACGGTATCGCCTGGATGGCGCGCGATCCCGCCACCAAGGTGATCCTGTGCTGCCTCGAGGCGTGCCGCGATGCCGGCCGCCTGATCTCCGCACTTGAAGAGGCGCGCGATGCCGGCAAGCCCGTCATCGCCATGAAGATCGGCACGTCCGCGGCAGGCCAGGCCGCCGCGGCCTCGCACACCGGGGCGATGGCAGGATCGGACGCGGTGTTCGACGCGTTGTTTGCCCGTTGCGGTGCGGTGCGCGTCCGCAGCATCGACGAACTCATCGATCTCGGTCATGCGGCATCGATCCTGCTGCCGGACCGGCTGCCGAAGGGCCCAGGCATCGCGATCCTCACGGCGTCGGGCGGCTTCGGCGTGTTGCTCGCGGATGCCGCGCAGTCGGTCGGGTTGACGCTGCCGGAACTCGGCCAGGAGACGCAGCGCCAGATTCTTGAGCTGGTGCCCTTTGCATCGGCCCGCAACCCGGTCGACGCCACGGCGCAGATGTCGAGCCGCCCAGATCTTCTGGAGAAGATCATGACCGCCGTCGTGGCGGACGATCGGGCCGATACGGTGATCCTGCCGCTGCCGTTCTCGCTGCATCTGCCGCGCTTGCGCTCCATCTACATGGACACGCTGCGCAACATCCGCGCGCAGTTCCCCCAGCGTCCGATCGTCCTTTGCGTCGACGGCCCGGAGGACGCGCTGACCGAGCTGCACGCGCTGGGCTTTCCGACGGTGGAAAGCTTCGATGGCTGCTGCGCAACTATCGCTGCCTTGGTGCGGCTGCAGGGGGTGTCGAAACGGCCGCAGGACGTGCCAGCTGCGATCGAGCAGGCGGGGCCGCTGGCAGCCGATGCATTCCGCCACGAGCTCGGCGCCAAGCGCGCACTTGCCGAGGCCGGTGTGCCGGTGCTGGCCGAGCGTCTGGTACAGGATGCGGATGCAGCGGCGCGCGCTGCCACCGAGATCGGTTATCCCGTGGTGCTAAAGATCGCCTCGCCCGACCTGCCGCACAAGACGGAGGTCGGCGGCGTGGTCGTCGGCGTTGGCTCGGAAGCCGAAGTCCGGCGCGCCTATGCCCAGATGCTCGACCGCGTCGCCACCAATGCGCCCAACGCGACAATCGACGGCGTGATCGTGGCGCCGATGGCCAAGGGCGTCGCCGAGCTGATCCTGGGCAGCCGCATCGATCCGTTGTTCGGGCCGGTGGTGATGGTCGGCCTCGGCGGCATCTTCGCGGAGAGCCTCCAGGATTCTGCCGTGCAGATGGCGCCGGTCAGCGAGACGCAGGCCATGGCGATGCTGAAATCTCTCAGGGCGTTCGCGGTGCTCGACGGCGCGCGTGGCCGGCCGCGCGCCGACCTCGACGCCGCGGCCCGGGCCGTTGCCGCGTTGTCGCGCTTTGCCGCCGCGCATACCGACACGATCGCGGAGATCGACGTCAACCCGTTGCTGTTACGCGCCAAAGGCGAGGGAGCCGTGGCGCTCGACGCGCTGCTGATCCCGCGCGGTGCGCCGCCAACCCACTGAATCCCAACAAATAGAGCCGGCAGAAGCCGGCCCAGAGGAAACGCGTAAAAGCAGGAGGAAACGGTGAAGAGATCGACAATCACGGCGCTCGGCATGATTGCCTTGCTGCTGACCCATGCGCCCGTGTCCGCACAGGGCATATCGGGCGATGTGGTCAAGATTGGTATCATGAATGACCAGAACGGTCCCTATGCCGACAATTGCGGCCTCGGTTCGGTCGCGGCCGCCAAACTCGCGGTCGGCGATTTCGGTGGAGCGGTCAACGGCAAGAAGATCGAGCTCGTGATCGCCGACGACCAGAACAAGCCAGATGTCGGCGTCGCCATTGCGCTGCGGTGGGTCGACAATGAAGGTGTCGATGCCATCGTCGGCTGCTCGGCGTCGTCGATCGGGCTTGCGGTGCAAGACATCATGAAGAACCGCAAGAAGCCGTACATGCTGGCCGGCACCGCGGGATCGTTCTTCACCAACGACAAATGCTCGCCCATGACCACGCAGTGGGTCGTCGATACCTATGCCCAGCCGAAAGCCACGGTGAAGGCCCTGCTCGCGCAGGGCATCGACTCCTGGTTCTTCCTGACGGTGGATTATGCCTTCGGCAAGGCCTGGCAGGCGGACGCGACGAAGTTCATCCAAGCGGGTGGCGGCAAGGTGGTGGGCTCGGTGCTGCATCCGCTCAACTCGTCGGATCTCTCCTCATTCCTGCTGACGGCACAGGCCAGCGGCGCCAAGGCAATTGCGCTCGCCAATTCGGGTGCGGATTTCGCCAATGCGATCAAGCAGGCCCAGGAGTTCGGGCTGACCAGGACGCAACTCCTCGTTCCCCTCGGCCTCATGATCAGCCAGACGCATGGCATCGGGCTCAAGGACCTCCAGAACGTGCGGCTGACGACGCCGTTCTACTGGGACATGACGCCGGAGAGCCGGGCGTTTGCCAAACGTTATGCCGAGGCGACGAACGGTCAGCTTCTCAACGAGGGCAAGGCGGCCACCTACAGCGCCATCACGCATTATCTGAAGGCGGTGGCCGCCGCCGGCTCCGACGACGGCGATGCCGTGATGCGGCAGATGAAGAACACGCCGATCAACGATTTCGAGATGAACAACGTCAGCATCAGGGCTGACGGCCAGGTGATGCGTCCGCTCTATGTCGCGCGGATCAAGGCTCCGTCGGAGTCCAAATACACCTACGATTATTACGAGATCACCGGCACGATCGCGCCGGAGGATGCGTGGCGGCCGGCCTCGGAGAGCGCCTGCGATCTGCTCAAGTCGCAGTGAAGAACGGACAGGCGGCCCAGACATGACGGCACGTATGGCGAAGGCGGGAAGCAGGCGATGAGTGTAGTTGAAGCGGTGTCGACGTATCCGGTCGCGAGCGAGAGCCTGGCGGGCGCGGCCTATCGCGATGCGGTGCATCGCTGGCTGCATGCCAATCTGCCCGCCAGCTTCCGCGGCGACAGTGCCGCATTCGCGCCGCCCACGCTCCAGCAGTCCGTGACGTGGGAGGCGGCGATGTACCGCGCCGGCCTGACCGGCATTACGTGGCCCCAGGCCTATGGCGGGCACGGCCGCTCCTTGCGCGAGCATTTGATCGCCAATCAGGAGATCGGCGCGCTGGCGATGCCGGAGAGCGTCAACTCGATCGGCAAGGAACTCGCCGGTCCGATCATCCTGGCCGTCGGCAGCGAGGAGCAGAAACGGCGGTTCCTGCCCGCCATCCTCGAGATGCGCAACATCTGGTGTCAGGGATTTTCCGAGCCCGAAGCGGGGTCCGACCTTGCCGGGCTTCGCACTCGCGCCACGCGAAATGGCAACGACTGGCAGATCACCGGCCAGAAGATCTGGACCAGCGGCGCGTACCGGGCGCAACGCTGTCTCGTGCTCGCCCGCACCGGTCCGCTGGAGGATCGTCATCGCGGCCTTGCCATGTTCGCGGTGCCGCTCGATGCCGACGGCGTGCGCGTGCGCACCATCAAATCGATCGACGGACGCGAGAGCTTCTGCGAGGTCTTCTTCGACGACGTCGAAGTGGCCCAGGCCGATGCGATCGGCGCGCCGGACGAGGGCTGGGCCGCAGCCATCCGCGTGCTGGAGATCGAGCGGGCGACCAACCGCATGTACCGCGCCTGGCGCTTCGAGAACGAACTGCGCCACCTGATTTCGGCTTGCAAGACGGACCCGGCGCTGTCGGCAATGGTCGCGGACCGGCATTACGCCGTCAGGCTCGGCGAGGTCGCCGTCGAGATCGAGGTGCTGAAGGCGCATGTCGAGACGGCCGTCGAGGCGCTCGTCAACGGCGACAAGATCGGAGCGCGCGGCAGCCTTGCGAAGCTCTATTGGAGCGAATCGCATCAGCGCTTTGCGGCGCTTGCGATTGAACTGCTCTCGCAGGCATCGCTGCCGCAGAACCCGGCGATCACGGTGGCGCGGCGCCGGTTCGAAGCCATCTACCTTCAGGCGCGCGCCGAGACGATTTATGCCGGCACGACCGAGATCCAGCTCGGCATCATCGCCGATCGCATCCTCCAGCTGTCGCGAGGCAAGTGATGGTCTTCCCGCGCATTGCCTCGTTACGAACAACAGGGAGCCGGTGATGTCCGACGGACGGGGGCAGGCGGGCTTGTTGAAGGATCGTCTCGTCGTGGTGACGGGAGCGGGCCAAGGGATCGGGCGCGCCATCGCGTTGGGCGCGGCCGCTGCCGGGGCAAGGGTCGTCGTGACCGATCTGGGGCAGGACCGGGCAGACTCCGTTGCACGCGAGATCCGGGACGGAGGCAAGGAGGCAATCGGCTGTTCGCTCGACGTGACTGATGCTTTGGCCTGCGGCGAGGTGGCCAGGCGGGTCGATGAGGAGCTTGGCCTCGCCGACGTCGTCGTCAACAACGCCGGGATCATCATCCGCGAGCCGATCGACAGCCCGCGCGCTCACGAGAATTGGCGGCAGGTGTTCGATGTCAACGTCAACGGCACCTTCAACGTGGTTCATGCGTTCATTCCCGCGCTACGCAAATCGCCGGGAACCATCATCAACGTTGCCTCCGTCGCGGCCTTCGGTAGCATGGGTGGTACGGTTGGCTATTCATCGTCCAAGGGGGCGGTGAGGCTGTTCACGCAGGCGCTTGCCCGCGATCTCGCGCCCGATGGCATCCGGGTCAACGCCGTCGCGCCCGGCATCATCGCGACCGAAATGAGCGAGAGCACCCGTGGGAATCCGGCGCGGCTGTCCGGCCTGATGGCGCGCACGCCGTTGAAGCGCGTGGGACAGCCCGAAGAGATCGCAGCGCCGGTGATCTTTCTCGCCTCGGCGATGGCGTCCTATGTCAACGGCGTCATCCTGCCCGTCGACGGCGGGTATCTTGCCTAGTGAGCAATTGTAGTCGCGCAGTTTTCGAAGAGGACAGTGATGATCATGGCCGAAGGACTTCAGCCCGACGAGTTCGCCGCAACCGCGGCACGCGCCGTGACCGCATGTGCAGGCCTGGCTGTTCGCGAACAGGCGCAAAATCTCGCCGGTGACGGTCTGCTCGGCGTCATCGCGGATGAGGAGGTCGGGGGGCTGGCCCTGCCGCTCGGCTTCGCGGTGCCGGTGATCGCGGCCGCTCATGCGGGATTGCTCGGATTTCCGCTCCTGGAGACCATCCTCGTCGGTCGCCTGCTGCAGTCGTCGCTGACGCGTCTTGCCGCCGCGATCGTTTCCGGCGAGAAATTGGCAACGATCGCCTGGCAGGGTGAGGCCCTCGCCGAACGGGAAGGGGGGTTGCAGGTGCTGAGCGGCACGGTCGCGCGCGCGGCCTGCGCGGCGAAGGTCGACTACATCCTGGTACGGATGAACGCGGGCACCGCTGCATTGATCCCGACCGATGCCGAAGGCGTTGTGGTGGAGGAAGCGGCCGGCCTCGATCTGACCGTGCCGGAGCACGTGGTGCGGCTCCAGAAAGTTGAAGTCCCGATCGGCTCCGTCCTGCCGGCTGGCACATGGGATTTGCTCAACTCGGACGCCAACGTGCTCCGCGCCGCCGCTATCCTGGGATCCGCCGAAGCATGCCTGGCGCTCGCGCAGGAACATGCGTCGACGCGCCGCCAGTTCGGCCACGCCCTGTCCTACAATCAGGCCATCCGGCATGCCTTGGCGCGCCAGAAGCTCGGGCTCGAAAGCATCCGTCACGCGATCACGCGCTGCCTGTCCGAGGGGGGCGGTCCGGTCCAGCGTGATGCGGCGTTCCTGGCCGCGGCGACCTATGGCAGCTCGATCAGCGAGGGCGCGCTACAGATTCACGGCGGCATGGGCTTCACATGGGATGTGCCGGTGCATCGCCATCTGCGCCGCATCCGTACGCTTCAGGCCCAGGGCGATGCCAGCGGCCTGATCAGCACGTTCGGCCGCCGTTACGTATCGGAAGTTGCACCGTTCGCCGAGGCGGAAGCATGAAGGAGACGACCATGACCGAGACCAGGGATCAGACGCTCGCGGGGCGCGTCGCACTTGTCACCGGCGCCGGAAACGGCATCGGCCGTGCGACTGCGCTTCGGCTCGCCGGACGCGGTGCGATCGTCGGTGTCAACGACCTGAAGCCGGAATTCGTCGATGGCACGGTGGACGCGATCAAGGCGGCCGGCGGCAAGGCCGTAGCCGTCACGCAGGACGTGTCGAGCCGCGACGGCATGCGGCAGGCGGTGCTTGGATTGGCGGAGCAGCAGGGGCGTTTCGACATCCTCGTCAACAACGCGGCCTGGGTCCGCTATCAGTCGGTCGCGGACATCGCGCCGGAGACTGTCGAACGCATGCTCAACATCGGTTTCAAGGCGGTGATGTGGGGTATCCAGGCCGCCGCCGAGGTCATGGATGCGGAACGCGGCGGCGCGATCGTCAACGTCGCTTCGGTGGCCGGCCTGATCTCGGCGAAGAACAGCATCGTCTACAGCGGCATCAAGGCGGGCGTCATGGGCATCACGCGCGCTGCCGCAGCCGAGCTCGGTGCGCGCAACATCCGCGTCAACGCCGTGGCGCCCTCGGCGATTCCGACCGAAGGAACGATGCGCAATCGTAACGCCGAACTCGATGCACGCCGCGTCGCGAGAACGCCGCTGGGGCGGCTCGGCACGGTCGACGATATCGCCAAGGCCATCTGCTTCCTCGCCGGTGACGAGAGCGGCTTCATCTCGGCGCAGGTGCTCACCGTCGACGGCGGCATCACCCTGACGAACATTGCCTGACGGGACCATTGCGATGTCCAATCTGACGCCGGAACAGCAGGTACTGAAAAATGCCTACGTCAAGGCGCGGGGCTATTGGCGGCCCTGGACGGAGGGGCTGCTGCGGCTCGATCCGGCGTTTCTCGACGCCTACGGAAAATATGCGGGTTATGCCGTAGAGAACGGACCGCTGTCGCCCAAGATGCGCGAGCTGATCTACGTCGCGCTCGACGGATCGGCGACGCACCTGTTCCGATCCGGCCTCGCGCTGCATCTTCGCCTTGCACTTCAGGAGGGGGCGTCGGCGCGGGAGATCATCGACGTGTTTCGCCTCGCGACGGTTCAGGGGCTCGACGGCTGCAATCTCGGCATCGGCATCCTAGCCGAGGAATTGGCGAGCGCGGGGCTTCAGGTCGATCATCCCGAACTGACGCATGAGCAGACGGCGCTGCGGGATGCCTATGTGGCGCAATTCGGGGATTGGCCCGATTTCTGCGAGCAATGGCTGCGGAGCGATCCCGGCTATTTCGCCGTCTTGCTGGATCTCCTCGCGGGCGGGCAGACCGGGGATGGTCTCGACCATTGCTCGCAATGTCTGATCTCGCTCGCATTGAACGCCTGCTTCACGGCACTCAATCCGCATGGACTGCGGGTGCAGATCAGGCGGGCTTTGCGGCTCGGCATCGGCCAGCGGGAGATCCTTCAGGTTCTCCAGATGACTGCACATCTTGGCGTCCATGCCTGCGCGATCGGCGTACCGGTTCTGATGGAAGCCCTCGACGAGCGTTCCTCGAAGGCCGGTGCCGGCGAGGAGAGCAAGGGACCGGGTGAGGGAGGAGGACGGAAGTGAAGGGATTGGCGATCCGCAATCACAGGGCGTTCGCGTCCGGCGCTCTGTTCCTCGCATTTGCAGTCCTCTTCTTCGTGGCGGCGCTGAACTATCCCGCGGGGACAGCCGCGCGAATGGGGCCGGGTTATTTTCCGCGCCTGCTCGCAATCGTGCTCGCGGCCATCGGTCTGGTCGTGATCCTCAGTGCGATGAAGCCGACCGCGGACGGGCAGGCGCTGCGCAACTGGGATCTCAAGGGGCTCGCCTGGATCACCGGATCCGTGATCCTGTTCGGCGCCTTGCTGTTTCCGCTCGGTCTGGTCGGTGCCTTGTTCGTTCTGATCATGGTGTCGAGCCGGGCCAGCCCCGAGTTCACCTGGATGGGCGCGCTGGCGAACGCTGCGGTGCTCATCGCGCTGTGTCTGGCCGTATTCGTCTACGGTCTCGGGCTGCAACTGCCCGTCTGGCCGTCTCTCCTCAACTGAACGAGCCGATCGATGGATCTCTTCCACAATCTGGCGATTGGCTTTGCGACGGCAGCCCAGCCCGCCAACCTGCTCTATGCCTTCCTCGGCTGCCTGCTCGGCACCTTGATCGGCGTGCTTCCCGGCCTCGGCCCGCTCGCGACCATCGCTATGCTGCTGCCGATCACCTATGCGCTGCAACCGGACGCCGCGCTGATCATGCTCGCCGGGATCTATTACGGCGCGCAGTATGGCGGCTCGACCACGGCGATCGTGGTCAATCTGCCTGGGGAGTCTTCGTCGGTCGTGACCACGATTGACGGCTACCAGATGGCGAAGCAGGGGCGCGCCGGCGTGGCGCTCGCGACCGCTGCCATCGGCTCGTTCTTCGCCGGATGCGTGGCAACGCTGGTCTTGGCGGCCCTTGCGGGCCCGCTGACCGCGACCGCCTTGCTGTTCGGCCCGAAGGAATTCTTCGCGCTCATGATCCTGGGGCTGATCCTCGCCTCGGTGCTGTCGAGCGGGCCGTTCATCGAGGGCATCGGCATGGTCGTGCTCGGCAGGCTCCTGAGCCTCGTCGGCACCGACCTGAACAGCGGCAGCCAGCGTTTTGCCTTCGGCGTTCCCCAGCTCTTCGACGGTCTCGATTTCGTGCCGCTGGCGATGGGCATCTTCGGCTTCGCCGAGATCGTCAAGAATCTCGAGCAGGACGACAAGCTGTCGCTGGTCACCCAGAAGATCACCAATCTGTTTCCGACGCGCGACGACTTCCGTCGGATGGTGCCGGCGATGCTGCGCGGCACGGCGCTGGGGACGCTGCTGGGAGTCCTGCCCGGCGGCGGCGCCGTGCTCTCGTCCTTCGCATCCTATACGCTGGAGAAGAAGCTGTCGCGACATCCCGAGCAGTTCGGCAAGGGCGCCATCGAGGGCGTTGCAGGCCCGGAGTCCGCGAACAACGCCGGCGCCCAGACCTCGTTCATTCCGCTGCTGACGCTCGGGGTTCCCTCCAATGTCGTGATGGCCCTGATGGTGGGCGCCATGAACATTCACAACATCCACCCGGGTCCGGAGGTGATGACGAAGAATCCGACCCTGTTTTGGGGCCTGATCGTCTCGATGTGGGTCGGCAATCTGATGCTGCTGATCCTCAATCTTCCGCTCGTCGGGCTTTGGGTGAAGCTGCTCACCATTCCCTACCGCTATCTGTTTCCCGCGATCATGGTGTTCTGCTCGATCGGCGTCTATTCCATCAACAGCGGAACGTTCGAGGTCTACGAGGCGGCCGTGTTCTGCGTGTTCGGTTACGTCCTGATCAAGCTGCAACTTCCGGCGGCGCCGCTGCTGTTGGGCCTGGTTCTGGGTCCGGCCATCGAGGAGAATTTCCGCCGCGCCATGGTGCTCTCGCGCGGCGACGCCACCGTGCTGCTGACTTCGCCGCTCTCGGCGAGCCTGCTGGCCGCGGCCGCCATCGCGATCCTCCTGATCATGTTGCCGACGATCCGGGCGCGGCGAGAGGAAGCGCTCCAGGATTGATACACCGCGATTCCCATGCAGGCAGGTTCGCCCTGATCATGCCCGACGTCAGCCGATCAGATCGCCGTATCCGCTCGGGTACTTGATCCAGATCAAGATCGCAACGCTAAAGCGCCGACTACGCTGCCTTTGGACTAGATCTGGACACGGCCTTGAAGACACTTCGCCAGCTTCTCACCGGAGAGGACGTGATCCAGCTCGTGATCAGGCTCGGATTGCTCGCTCTGTTGATCTTCTGGACTTTGTATCTGATCCGCCCGTTCGTTACGATTCTGGTCTGGGCCCTCGTGCTCGCAGTTGCGTTCAATCCGATCTTCCTCGTGCTCGCCAAAATCCTGGGAGGCAGGGCGAAACTCGCGGCGGGGCTTCTCACCGCGATTAATCTCGCCATTGTCATCGGGCCGGCGGCTTGGCTAGGTCTCGGTGCGGTGGACGGGATCAGGGACTTCGCCGGTGAGCTGGCCGCGGGCGATCTGGTCATCCCTTCACCGCCCGCAGCGATCAAGACCTGGCCGCTGATCGGAACGCCGCTCTACGAGTTCTGGGATCAAGCCTCGACCAATCTCCGTTCGGTCGTGCAACGGATTGCGCCGTATCTGAAGCCGTTCGCGGGTACGCTCCTTGGCATCGCGGGCGATGCCGGTGTGGGCACCATCAAGTTCCTGCTGTCGGTCGTCGTCGCCGGCTGCCTGTTTCCCTATGGACCGCAGCTCGTGGCGGCGGGCAGGAGCTTCCTGTCGCGGATCGTGCCCGAGCAGAGCGAGCACTTCCTGGATCTCGCGGGCGCGACCATCCGTGCGGTAGCCCAAGGTGTGATCGGCATCGCCGTCGTTCAGGCGCTGCTGGCCGGTATCGGCTTCAAGTTGGCGGGCATTCCGATCGCCGGCTTGCTTGCGCTCCTGGTGCTGTTGCTCTCCATCGTGCAGATCGGCGGAGCCATCATCATGCTCCCCGTGATGATCTGGATCTGGACCGACAAGGATGTCACTGTCGCAGTGCTGCTGACATTGTTCCTCGGAATCGTCAGCATTCTCGACAACATACTGAAACCGTTGGTGATGGGACGCGGCCTGACGACGCCGGCGCTCGTCATCCTGATCGGCGTGATCGGCGGAACGCTGGGCCACGGAATAGTCGGCCTTTTCATCGGACCTATTGTCCTGTCGGTGGCTTGGGAGCTCACCGTGGCCTGGATCAGGACCGATCGCGCCAGCGCGGCGTCGCAGGCGACCATCGACCGTTGACCTAAATCAATGTCGGACGCCTCGGAGCGCCTTGGATGACGTCGCGCGACGACGAGGTCGGAACATGTCAATGGAAAATCCCAACCTGCCGGGCGGCCCCTTGTCCGGACTTGTGGCTTCGGCCGTGGAATACATGGTCGACGCGAGCCAGCGGAGTGTGCTGTTCCTGGACATCATGCGCCAGCGCGGCGATCAATACCGGGAGCACGTTGCACAGACGGCGCCGCATGTCCTGCAATACGCTGCGGAACTGATTATGGACGGCCGCAAGCTGGACGAGCCGGTCAACTACGCGCTGGTCCGTATCATCCCGCCCAAGGACGTGGAGATTGATCTCAAGCGACGGCCGTTTGTCGTGATCGATCCGCGCGCGGGCCATGGCCCGGGCATCGGCGGCTTCAAGGCCGATAGCGAGATCGGCGTCGCGATGAAGGCCGGGCATCCCTGTTACTTCATCGGCTTCCTGCCGGAGCCGATGCCCGGTCAGACCATCGAACGCATCGCGCGCGCCGAAGCCATTTTCATCGAAAAGGTCATCAGCCGTCATCCGGACGCGGACGGAAAGCCTTGCGTGATCGGCAATTGTCAGGCCGGCTGGGCCGTCATGATCCTGGCGTCACTGCGGCCGGAACTGTTCGGGCCGCTGATCATCGCGGGGGCGCCGCTTGCCTATTGGGCGGGCGTGCACGGCAAGTATCCGATGCGTTATTCCGGCGGCCTTTTGGGTGGAAGCTGGCTCACCGCGCTGACCAGCGATCTCGGCGCCGGAAAGTTCGACGGTGCCTGGCTGGTGCAGAACTTCGAGAACCAGAATCCATCGAACACCCTGTGGACCAAGCAGTACAACGTCTATTCCAAGGTCGATACCGAGGCGAACCGCTATCTCGAGTTCGAGCGATGGTGGGGCGGGCATGTCAACCTGAATGCCGAGGAAATCCAGTTCATCGTCGACGAGCTCTTCATCGGCAATAATCTCGCCGCCGGCAAGATCGAGATGTCCGACGGCCGCAGGGTGGATTTGCGCAATATTCAGTCGCCGATCGTGGTGTTCTGCTCGGAGGGCGACAACGTCACGCCGCCGCAACAGGCGCTGGACTGGATTCTGGATTGCTATGCGGACGTCGATGAGATCAGGGCCTATGGGCAGACGATCGTCTATACCGTCCACAAGAGCATTGGGCATCTCGGTATCTTCGTGTCCGGCGGCGTCGCCAAGAAAGAGCACGCTGAGTTCTCGAGTAACATCGACCTGATCGACGTGCTGCCGCCGGGGCTCTATGAGGCGACATTCGAGGCCAAGGGCGAGGAGACAACGAGTTCCGATCTCGTGGTCGGCCAGTGGGTGATGCGCTGCGAGGCGCGGACGCTCGGCGACATCCGCGCCATGGGTGGCAATTCGCCCGAGGACGAGCGGCGCTTCGCTGCCGCCAAACGCGTCTCGGAGCTTAACCTTGCCGCCTACCAGAAGTTCGTGCAGCCCTGGATCAAGACGCTGGTCACGCCGCAGATGGCAGAGACGATGCGCAACCTGCATCCCCTGCGGCTGCAGTACGAGGCGCTGAGCAGCCAAAATCCGTGGATGACGGCGGTGAAGTCGGCCGCGGAGGACATCGAGGACAATCGCAAGCCGGTCGCCCAAGACAATCCGTTCCTTGCGTTTCAGGAGCAGATGTCCAAGCAGATCGTTCACGCACTCGACAGCTGGCGTGACGCACAGGAGGCATTGAGCGAAGCGATCTTTCTCAACCTCTATGGCTCGCCGGCGGTGCAGACTGCGCTCGGGATCGATCCGAAGTCCGAGCCGTCGCGCCGTCGCGAAATGTCAGCCGAGCATCGCGCCATGCTGGAGAAGCGGGTCGCGCAGCTGAAATCCGGGATCGGCGAGGGCGGCCTGCGCGAGGCGGCCATTCGCAGTCTGCTTTACATCGGGTCGGCGCGGGGAATGGTTGATGAGCGTAGCATTGAGGCGCTGCGCCGGATCCGTCGCGACTACAGTGGACAGCGAATGACGCTTCCGGAGTTCAAGATGCTGGTCCGCGAGCAGTTCTTCATGCTGCTGATCGATCGGGAAGGTGCCTTGGCAGCCATTCAGAAGCTGTTGCCCGAGGATGTCAACCAGCGGCGTGCGGCCTTCGCGGCGATACGCGAGGTGCTCTCCGCAAGCGGCGAGATCGCGGGGGAACGCGCAAGTCGCCTGCGGCGCGTCGCCACGTTGTTCGGCGTCGATACAGGTGAAGGGGAATCGAACGTCGCCCCTTTCGATCCAAAGGCGAAGGCATCGTAAGTCTGTCTGGAGGGATTGGGAGCGAGATCATGTCAACCGAAGGAAGGCAAACGCAGTCTCCTAGCAAGTATGACCGGTTGATTGCGGCAGCAAAGGCGGTGCCGCCGGTTCCGACTGTCGTGGTGCATCCTTGCGATGAAACCTCGCTGCGCGGCGCCGTTGAGAGTGCTGAGGCCGGCATCATCCGGCCGATTCTGGTCGGGCCCGCGAGCAAGATCGGCGATCTCGCGCGCAGGTGTGGCCTCGACATCTCCGGCTTCGAGATCGTCAACGCCGCACATAGCGAAGAGGCAGCCGCCAAAGGTGTCGAGCTGATCCACGCAGCCAAGGGCGAAATGCTCATGAAGGGCAGTCTTCACACCGACGAGTTGATGCGCGCGGTGACCGCAAAAGTCGGCGGCCTGCGCACCGAACGCCGTATCAGCCATGTGTTCGTGATGGACGTGCCCGCCTATGCCGAAACCCTGCTTGTGACGGATGCCGCGATCAACATCTTTCCCGATCTCGACGCCAAGCGCGACATCATCCAGAACGCCATCGATCTCTACAACGAGGCCGGATTCGGCAAGACGCCGCGGGTGGCAATCCTTTCGGCGGTGGAGACCGTGACGTCCAAGATTCCCTCGACGATCGAGGCGGCCGCGCTCTGCAAGATGGCTGATCGCGGGCAGATCACCGGCGGCGTGCTCGACGGCCCGCTCGCGTTCGACAATGCCATTGATCCCGAAGCCGCGCGCATCAAGGGCATCAAGTCCGAGGTCGCCGGCCGGGCTCAGATCCTCGTCGTTCCCGACCTCGAATCGGGCAATATGCTGGCGAAAAATCTGGCCTACTTTGCCAAGGCCGACGGCGCCGGCATCGTGCTCGGCGCCCGGGTGCCCGTCGTGCTGACGTCACGGGCGGACTCGCCGCGGGCGCGCATGGCATCCTGCGCGGTGGCGTCGCTCTATGCCAATGCCCGGCGTCAACACGCCCCGACAGTTGCTGCGTGACCATCATGGATACGATCCTCGTCGTCAACGCGGGCTCCTCGAGCGTCAAGTTCCAGGTCTTTTCGGTCGAGGGAGAGGGCAGGCTGCGGCGGCAGCTCAAGGGCCAGATGGACGGCATCGGCAGCCGCCCACGGTTGAGGGCGAGCGGCGCGAATGGCGATCCGCTCGCCGACCGCGCCTACCCGATCGAGACGGTCCCCGATGTTCCGGCCGCGATGGGCGTCGCCGGGGAATGGTTGCGGGACGAGCTTCGTATTCACCCCATCGCCGTCGGACATCGTGTCGTGCATGGCGGTCCCGAGTATGACCGGCCGGTGCTGATCGACCACGGCGTCGTCGCCCGCCTGGAACGGTTCGTCAGCCTCGCACCGCTGCATCAACCGCACAACCTGTCGCCGATCCGGTCGATCCTCGCGGGCTTCCCGACCTTGCCGCAGGTCGCCTGCTTCGACACCGCCTTTCACCGCACGCATAGTGCAGTTGCAGATCACTATGCGATCCCGCATCAGCTTCACGCCGAGGGCGTGCGGCGCTACGGTTTTCACGGGCTGTCCTACGAATACATCGCGAAGACCCTGCCGCAGACCGCGCCCGGCGTTGCGAAGGGCAGGGTGATCGTCGCCCATCTCGGTAGCGGCGCCTCGATGTGCGCGCTGAAGGGAGGACAGAGCGTCGAAAGTACCATGGGCTTCACGGCGCTGGACGGGCTTCCGATGGGAACGCGCCCCGGCCAGATCGATCCCGGGGTCGTGCTCTATCTGATCTCGGAAAGGGGAATGTCGGCATCGAACGTGCAGAACTTCCTCTATCGCGACTGTGGACTGAAGGGACTGTCCGGCGTCAGCAACGATATGCGGGAGCTCGAGGCCAGCCAGGATGCCAAGGCGAAACTGGCGATCGACTATTTCGTATATCGGATCGGCCTCAACGCCGGCATGCTTGCGGCTGCGTTGCAGGGCCTGGATGCCTTCGTCTTCACCGCCGGCATCGGCGAGAATTCCGCGAGCATACGCGCCCGAGTGGGCGAGCAGCTCGGTTGGTTCGGTGTCAAGCTGGATCCGACCGAGAATTCCCGCAACGCGCGGCTGATATCGCGTCCCGACAGTCTCATTCCCGTCTATGTCGTGCCGACCGACGAGGAACTGATGATCGCACAGCACACGCTGGCGCTGCTGGTCAACACGCCATCGACCAACCCCAGACAAGAGAGGGTGTCATGATTCCCGTGTTCCCGGATACCAAGGTTGCCCTGAAGGGGAAAAAAGGCCTCATCGTCGGTGTCGCCAACGACCAGTCCATCGCCTGGGGATGCGCCAGGGCGTTTCGTGGGCTCGGGGCTGAACTCGCCGTCACCTATCTGAACGACCGCGCCAAAAAGCACGTCGAACCGCTCGCGCAGGCGCTGGAGGCACCGATCTTCATGCCGCTCGACGTCATGGTGGAGGGGCAGACCGAGGCCGTGTTCGAGCGGATCGGGAAGGAATGGGGCCAGCTCGATTTCCTGCTGCACTCGATCGCTTTCTCGCCGAAGGAGGCGCTGCACGGCCGCGTGGTGGATGTCGGCCGCGACGGATTCCTGAAGACGATGGATGTCTCCTGCTGGTCGTTCCTGCGCATGGCGCATCTCGCCGAGCCGCTGATGAAGAACGGCGGCACGATGTTCACCATGACGTACTATGGCAGCCAGATGGTTGTGGAGAACTACAACATCATGGGCGTGGCCAAGGCGGCGCTTGAAGCAGCCGTTCGCTATGCCGCCGCCGAATTGGGGCCGAAGGGCATCCGCGTGCACGCGATCTCGCCGGGACCGCTCGCCACCCGCGCGGCGTCGGGCATCCCGGAGTTCGACGAGCTGATGGACAAGGCTCAATCGAAGGCGCCGGCGCGCAGCCTCGTTAGCATCGACGATGTCGGCAATGCCACGGCGTTTCTGGCACTCGACGGCGCCAAGCTGATCACCGGTGGCGTGCTCTATATCGACGGTGGATATCACATCATCGACTGAACGAAAACGACGGGCGCCTCGTGCGCCGCTCAGCGATAGTGCAGTGCGATCAGCTCGGCGACGCAGGCCGGCTTCTTGCCGCCTTCGATCTCGATCACGAGATGGTAGTTCACGCGCAGGCCGTCGGGTGGAACGTCCTCGGCCTCGGCGACGGTGACACGGCCGCGCAGCTTCGAGCCCGCTGGCACCGGTGCCAGATATCTTATCCGGTCTGCGCCGTAATTCAGGGTGTTGCGTAGGCCCTTGAGGCCCATCACCGATCGAATGAAGAGCGGTGCAAGTGCAAGCGACAACAGGCCGTGGGCGATGGTGGTGCCGCCGGGCGATTCCTTCCTGGCGCGCTCCTGATCGACATGGATCCACTGCTGGTCGCAGGTCGCCTCGGCAAACTGGTTGATGCGATCCTGCGTCACCTCGACCCAGTCGCTGACGCCGATCTCGGTGCCGACGGCAGATTTGATTTCGCTGAAGTCGCTGAATATCCGCATGTCGGTCACCTGCTCAGATCTTCATTTCCGGGATCTTGTCGTGTACGACAAGTTCGGCGTCCGTCACCGCCATGACCTCGCCGACACTGATGCCGGGCGCGGTCTCCAGCAGGGTGGCCCTGCCGTCTGGGAACGCGATCACGGCCATGTCGGTCACGACCAGGTGCACCGGTCGCGCCGATGTCAGGGGCAGAGAGCATTTGGCGACGATCTTGGACTTGCCCTTCGCCGCGTGCTGCATGGCGACGATGACCCGCCTGGCGCCGCTGACGAGATCCATGGCCCCGCCCATGCCCGGCACCATCTTGCCGGGGATCATCCAGTTGGCGAGATGGCCCAGCGCATCGACTTGCAGGCCGCCGAGGACGCTGACGTCGACATGGCCGCCGCGGATAAACCCGAACGACATCGCGCTGTCGAATGTGCTGGCACCTGGCAGCGCACTGATCGGGCGCCCGCCCGCGTCCGTCAGCAGGGGGTCGCTCAACCCCTGCTCGGGGATTGGTCCGGTGCCGATCAAACCGTTTTCCGACTGAAAGAACACCTTGAGATCAGGCGAAACGTAGTTGGCGACCAGCGTTGGGATGCCGATCCCCAGATTCACGAGGTCGCCGGAATGAAGCTCCTGCGCGACGCGCCTCGCGATGATCTCCTGTGCGTCCATGTTTCACCCGTTCGGGTTCGTAATGAGGTAGTCGACGAGCGGCGCCGGTGTCAGCACGTGGTCGGGTGCGATGACGCCGACGGGCACGATGTGCTCCGCTGTCACGATCACGGTGTCGGCCGCCATCGCCATGACCGGATTGAAGTTGCGTGCCGTGAGCGCGTAGGAGAGGTTGCCGAGATAGTCGGCGAGAAAGGCGTGGACCAGGGCGAACTGCGCCCGCAGCGCGGTCTCGAGCAGGAATGGCCTGCCGTCGATCTCGATCTGGCGCTTGCCTTCGGCGACGAGGGTGCCCACGCCTGTCGGTGTGAGCACACCGCCGAGGCCGCACCCGCCTGCGCGAATGCGCTCGGCGAAGGTGCCCTGCGGAATGAGATCGACGGCGATCTGATTGGCCAGCATCTGCTGCTGCGCCTTCGGATTGAGGCCGATATGGGTCGCAATGAGGCGCGAGACGAGAGCCGCGTCGAACAGCTTGCCGACACCTTTTCCGGGCGTCGCCGCGTCGTTGCTGATGACCGAGAGACCGGTCTTGTGTTGTCGCACAACCTCGTCGAGCAGGCGCTCCGGCGTTCCGACGCCCATGAAGCCGCCGACCATGATGCTCGCACCGGACGGGATCATCGCGACGGCTTCTTCGACGGAAACGGCCCTCATGATGGGAACTCCAGTCAGCAAAGGCGATCAAAGGAAGGCGACGGTGAGACGATGTTGGCGAGCGGTCGGCACGCTCCTTTGATCTGCGTCAAGGCTTCTCATCGTTCCCACGCCGGGTGGTGATGCCTATGCTCTCAAGGGCTTCTGCCCATAGTCTTCGGACTTCCGCGTGGCGCCGCTCAAGCGCCGCGTTGACGGCGTCGCGAAACGGCACAAGGCTCTCGCCCTTCAGGAAGAGAAAATTTGCGCCTGCAGCAGCCGGCCGCTCCCGAATTCGATGCGGCGCAATGCCGACACGAAGGCATCGTTCGCATTGGCGCCTGGCGGCAGCAGGGAGGCCGGGCGGATTCCGGCGTGAACGGCGTGGGCCAGCGTCGCAAGATCGATCGGCAGGGCCAAAGGTAGATTGGTTATCCCCGGAAACCGCAAAGGTGTTTTGAAGCTCCGCCAACGAATTCCATTGAGTTAGATCAAGCCTCCCCCGGTCGAGCTCCCTAGCCATGGCCGAGGCGATGCCGGATTGTCGGCTCGTGGTCGTCCCAAACATCGGACATTCGATGAACCTGGAAGTGCCGGCCCTCTACGCCGGCTATTTCGGCGCCTGGTTCGGGGGGCTTGCGGCATAACCACAGGGAGTAACGTCATGGCAGAGATCAACCCATCCGCCGAGAACATCCGCGGGATGCTCACCGAAGCGCTCGTGCGGTTGCGAAAGGCCAATGCGGAGTATTTTGAGCTGCTGGAGAGGGGACTCAGTTCCTCGCCGCTACCGATCGCGGACCAGGCCAAGCAGTTTTGCAGTTTCATGCAGCGCAACGCCAGCGCGACGTTCGACTTTGGCGACAAGCTCGTTCAAGCCAAGGACGTTCAGGACGCGCTCAAGCTTCAGTCCGAATTCTTTCAGGGGCAGATGCAGGCCTTGACCGATCAGGCCAGGAGCATGGGCGAGTCGGCCATGAAGGCGGCGACGGGCGCGTTCACGCCCAAAAACTGAATGGACTGAACCCAGGCGTGAGGCGATGAACAGCCGTCCGCCTTGCCCATGCGAGCACAATGGCGCTTCAATTCATCGTCGGCGCGATCGTCAGCGTCATCAACATCATGATCCACGCCCTGGTGACGGTGGGAGCCATCGGTATCGCCCGCACAGCCGGGCTGCGGCATGATGCGTGGCCGCGGCTGCATCTGATGGCCGTCATGGTCGCAACAGCGTCGGCGCTGATGGTGGCGCATACGATGGAGGTTCTGGTCTGGGCGCTGGCCTATGCCTTGGTCGGTGCCGCGCCTGCCGGCAGCGACCTGATCTATTTCGCCTTCGTCAACTACACCACGCTGGGCTACGGCGACATCACGCCCATACAGGCGTGGCGGCTGACGGGTCCGATGACCGCGATGAACGGCATCTTGATGTTCGGCTGGTCGACCGCAGTCCTGTTCGAGGTCTTGCGCAAGACGCTCGACGATCTCGGAGTGACGAGGCTGCCGGACGGCAGGTGATCTGATGCTGACGAATGGCAGTTCCATGGATCGACTGCAACATTGGCGCTAGCCAGTGTGGTGTGCAGCTTTTACCGCTTGCCGACAAGGCCACTCTGCGGCAGCCAAGACGCAGGCAAGTGCCCGCTCTCAGGCGCTCAGTGTTGCAGGTCGAGACTGGCGAGCTGCTGCCGGTTGAGCAGCACGATCTGGCGCTGGGTATTGCCGATGAAGCCGAGGACGCCGAGATCATGAAGGTGCGATATCGCCCGCGAGACGGTCTCCAGCGTCAAGCCGAGGTAATCGGCAATATCGCGCCGGGACATCGGAAGTGCCATGACATTGACCCCGGAGAGCCGCTTGTCCATTTCGAGCAGGAAAGCGGCGACGCGCTCCAAGGACGTCTTCCGGCCGAGCAGGAGCATGTGGTCCTCTGCGTGTTGCAGGTTGCTGGTCGTCATGTTGAGCAAGTTGCGCGCGACCATCGCGTCGCTCTCCGCCACCAGCTCCAGGCTTTGCCGCTTGATCAGCCGGACGGTGGTATCCACGATCGCCTCGGCGGTGAACCGATGCTCGCTGCCGTTCTCAAGTCCGAAAATGTCTCCGGCGAGGTGGAAGGCGCCGATCTGCCGGCGACCGTCCGACAGGAGTTTATAGCTTCGCACTGCACCAGACTTGACCTGGTAGACGTAATCTGCAGGTTCCTTCTCGCCGTAGATCTCAGTGCCCTTTTTATATGTAAATTCGTTTAAACTGACGATTGGATTTGAATCGCTCGTCATGCCGAGGTCTTTGAGCGAATTGGGGCGGGGAGACGCGTCTGTCGTGATGCGAACAAACATAGGCCCAACTCCTCAACTGATCGCTGAATTGGTCTGCCAGGCTGATATTTCGCCAGGAGAGGTGCCGCCGATGTCGCACTCCGGCTCGGGTCGGTTTACGACTAACGCCGTATTCTTCACCATTGTCTCATGGTTCATTGTACCAAGGGACAGGTCGGTGGGATGGATGCGCGGAATGAGAAGAGCGGGCTCCTGCGTCGGATCAAGCTTCGCGCCACAAACTCCGGCCTGCGAAACCTTCGGCACTAACGGGATGGCTAGAGCTCAAGCCCATCCAGGTGTTAGGTAAGCGGTTAAAGCAGATTGCAGGAAGCAGAGAGGGTCCATTGCCCGGCCTTGTTCACGTGGTCGACGACGATGCCTCGTTTCGAACAGCGATCGAGCGTCGGCTTAAACTTGCGGGCTACGACGTCGCGACCTATGCATCCTCGCAGGACCTGCTCGATCATCTGCCCCGCGATGAGCTGCCGAGCTGCATCCTCCTCGATGTGCAGATGCCGGGCCTGAGCGGACCGGATCTACAGAAACGTCTTAGTGAGCTTGGATCGACCGTCCCGATCGTGTTTCTCACCGGACACGCCGATACCGCGACGACTGTGCGGGCGATCAAGGCCGGCGCCGAGGATTTCTTGACCAAGCCGGTATCGTCGGGGCAACTGATTGAAGCGATCGAGCGGGCCTTGTCACAACAGGAGACCGCGCGCGGGCTGCGCAGCCGGCTCGATTCGCGTCGCGCTCATGTCGCGTCGCTGACGCCACGCGAGCGGCAGGTGTTTGACCTCATTGTGCGTGGGAAGATCAACAAGCAGATCGCGTATGAATTGGGAACGACCGAACGCACGGTCAAAGCACATCGACACCAGGTGATGGAGAAGATGCAGGTGAGCTCGCTCGCGGAACTGGTTTCAACGGCGCAGCTGCTTGGTATGCTGGATCCCGAGAGCGGCTCACACGGCTAGGCGATAACCAATTCGCAGGTTCCCCTGTGACTTGCACCAAAGGTCAATGGAAATCTCCCTGAGAGGGGTATTTCAACAAGCCGACGTGTTGGCTCCCCGGGAGACGAAGAACCGCGAGGCGCTTGACGCGTTCACGCAAGTCCATCGTGTTCTGCCAAGCTTTCCCTGTATGGAGTTGAGCCACTTGCAGCGCCGCAAGTCCATTTTCGTTGTCGATGATGACCCTTCCATGCGCAGGAGCATGAAGCGGCTGCTGCAGGAGCACGGCTTCGAGGCAAAGCTGTTCGAATCCGCCGAGGCGCTGGTAAATCATGACAACTTTCAGCAGGCATTCTGTATCATTCTGGATATCAATCTGGATGGAGAATCTGGAATTGATTTGCGACGCTGGCTTGCGGAACAGCAGGTCCAGGTTCCGATTGTCTTTGTCACCGGCAACGACACTCACGAAAGCCGCGCGGCGGCAATTGCATCGGGATGCATCGCCTATTTGACCAAGCCCTTTGCCGCGGCCTCGCTCATCGAGAGTGTGGAGAGAGCCTGGGGCAGCTAGGCTGGACAAGTCAGCTGCGCGCTATTCGTCGATCTGCTGGTCGAACGTTTGGGCCGGCGGCCCCTTGTGAGCAGATGCGAACTGAGCAAGTGGCAGGGAGGCGGTAACCGACAGCATGTTGGGGTCGACAACCTCCAGCGCGAGCGTGTTGCCCGTTTCCATCTCCCTTATCAGGCCGGGTTTTGCCACATCGGCGGCTATGCAGGCGTTGTTCAGGCACCATGTGTACGGTACGGCATAGGTGTTGCCTTTGTCGACCGTGAGCTTGACGGGCACCTGGACAAACATGCCGACCGGCACGAACATCTGGAGCCGTGCCGTGCGGTCGCCCTCACGTTCGATCAAGTCCAACCGAACCGCCGTCTGCCCCGTGTCGAACGTGCCGGTGATCGAGGTCCGGCACACGGTCTTGGCGCCGCCCGGCTTGAAGCATAGTTTTCGCCAGTCGCCGTATTTGATATCATTCGCCATGCGCTGCCCCCGCGGTGAAATCTCGGCGGAGGCCGGCATGGTGGTGGTGGCGACGAGCAGCAGAAGCGCGAACTGCGCGGTCGCGTGATTGCGTGTCATCCGGATGGATTGACGATGTGAGCGTGCCATTGTGTCGCCTCCGGAAATCGAGCGCGTCGTCTATTTGATCTCGTCGAGAAATCTGCTTACGAGTGGCGACCAGATCGGAATGGCATCCGGCGAGCCGACGAAGAAATGCCCCTCATCGCCGAACGGCGGAACCAGATGGTATTGCGCCTTGCCCCCGGCCGAGGTGAAGGCCTCATGCATCCGCTTCGACAACGCGGGGCCGAAGAACGTGTCATTTTCGATATAGATCCACAGCATCGGCACCCGGGAGGTGCGACCGAAATCCATCGTCGCCTCGACCAGTTTATCCGGGGCGCAATTATTGTTCGGCTTGCCGCCGACACGCCCACCGCGGCCAGCGGCAAAGGTGATGATCGCTCCGATCTGCGGCGGGTTCATGCTGGAAAGCGCGATGGATGCCCAGCCGCCCGCAGACTGACCGACAACGACGACATCCTTCGGTGTGATGCGTTTTTCGGCAGCCAGGAAATCGATGATCCAGAGGTCGACCTGTGCCACCGCGAGGCCGGCGTCATGGAAATTGGGATTGGAGCACTTGCCGACCTTGGAAAAGAACGGTCCATAGAGTCCGCGTTCGGGAATATCGTTGGCTGAGGCGCCGTAACCGGTGCCGACGGGAGCGACCACGAAGTAGCCGCGCCTTGCGAACCATTTCGCCGCGTCGCGGAACTCGACGAGTGGAAAGAAGCTGCGCTGTTTAGGGTCGAGCGATACGCCGTGGTTCATGATTGCGAGCGGGAACGGGCCATCGCCGACGGGTCGAACGACATAGGCGAACATCGGCAACGGTAACGGCAATGCCCACACTTCCTCCTGGATGCGGCGCGACGCGGCCTCATTGTCTGCCCATGACGGTGCAATCAAGGAGGACGCAAGCAGCTGCACGACCACCAGTAGCGGCTGGATCCATGTCCGTGGCTGCATTTCGTCCTCCCTCAGCCAACAAAGGTGCAGGCTACGATAATCGGCCCGAGCACGGTCAGAACCACATTGCCGACGGCGTAAGGCACGGCAACGCCGAGCACCGGCGTCTGGCTCTCGGCGATCTCGCAAGCCCCGGTCACGGCTGCATCGACCGTCATGGCGCCGGCGAGGGCTCCACAGGTGATGACCGGGTTCATGCGCAGGACGTGATAGGCAAACAGCGTCGCGACGACCAGCGGCACCAGTGTGACCACGAGGCCCATGCCGACCAGCAACAGGCCGTGCGCCTGGATCGCGACCCAGGCGGCGTGACCGTTGGCCAGGCCGATCGCCGCGATGAATCCACCGAGGCCGAGATCGCTCAGCGTCTGCTGCGCGGCTGGCGGCATTGCGCCCATCGTCGGCCGGCGCGAGCGCAGCCAGCCACAGAGGAGACCCGCGATCAGTGCGCCGCCACCGCCGCCGAGCGTCAGCGCGATGCCGCCGACCTTGAAGCTGACGAGCCCGGCCAGCAGCCCGGCGGCAATACCCGCCGCAAGGAAGGCAATGTCAGTACGGTCGCCGGAGCGCACGATCTGCCCGACCTGCTTCGCCGCGCGCTCGATGTTGCGGGTGCTGCCGACCAGCGTCATGACGTCACCGACATAGACACGCGTGTCCGCGCTCAGCGGGGCTTCGCGCCCATGCCGCGTCAGGGCGCGCAAAAACACACCGCGTGCATCGCCGCCGATGCGATCGGCCACATCCCGGATGGATCGGCCGTGGAGGTTGCGGTTGTCCACCAGCACGTCAAGCACATTGCCGGGGATCGCCTTCAGGATCTCGTCGGCATCGATCTCGGTGCCGATGATCGGCTTGGCGGCGACAATGGCGGCAGTTCGACCGGCGATGACGATGTCGTCGCCCGCCTCGAGCACGGTGTCCAGACGCGGTTCGATATCGGCGCCCTGGCGCACGATCCGTTCGATCACCGTGCGGCTGCCGATGTCCTCCTCGATCGCCTTGACGGTTCGGCCGGCCGCAGCCGTGACGCGATAGGCGCGAGCCTGGAACTTGCGATAGGATAGGTTCTCGGTCTTCGGCGGCGCGCCACCTGAAAGCTCGACCTCCAGCTTTTTCGCCTCGTCCTTGAGATTGACCCCCATCAGTTTCGGCGCCGCGAAGGGGACGTAGAGCAGTGTCAGAATGTAGCCGAGCACATAGGTGACGGCATATCCCGCTGCGATATTCGCTTCCTGTTGCTCCAGCACGGTCTTCGGCAATCCGAGCTGCGCCAGCGCGCCCGAGGCCGTGCCGATCACGGAAGACTGCGTCAGCGCGCCAGCCGCAAGCCCGGATGCCGTGCCGGGATCGAGCTTGAGGGCGAACGCAAAGGCCAGCACGATCACGAGACCAGTCCCGCCGAGCACGAGCGCCATGGCAACTTGGGCCAGGGTGCGGACACTCAACGAGGCGAAAAACTCCGGTCCGGATTTGTAACCGATCGTGAATACGAAGAGACTGAACAGCACGATCCTCAGCAGCGCGGGGAACGTAAAGGTGCCGAGTTGTCCGATCAGGACGGACACGATCAGGATGCAGGCCGTGGTGCCGATCGCGAAGCCGTGGATCTTGAGGCGTCCAAGCATGGTGCCGATGGCAACCGCAAGCAGCAGGAAGATCTCCGGAGCGGTGGAAATGATCCACCTGACAGTATCCATGATCGCAAATTCCCGGGCGCAACGATTGACGTCGAATTCGCGCCCGGGAACCGGGCGACTGCTTGATTTAGATCAATCCCAAGCTATCCTCGCTGCGGCGTCTTTTGGCCGATGCAGGTTCTGCGACATCCGAAGTCCGCGCCATGAGCACTCTGGATCTAGCTGCGGGCGCATCGTTGCGGCGCGATGAGACGCTTGAGGTCGCGCTGCTGCTCGCCTTCGCCGGCGGCTATCTCGACGCCTACACATGGATGATCCACGGCGTCATGGCGAATGCCCAGACCGCCAATCTGGTCCTGCTCTGGGTCTATGGTTCGGTGGGCAATTGGGCCGCGGCGCTCCATTTCGTGCCGCCGATCCTGTCATTTGCGATCGGTGTCTTGGTTGCGGCATGGCTGCGCCACGCGACGGGAGATCGGGCCAGCGTCATCAGCACGCTGATCGAGATACTGCTTCTGATCGCAATCGAAATCCTGCACAACCGGCTGCCCGATCTTGCGGGCACGCTGGGCATTTCCTTTGTCGCGGCGATGCCGACCGCAATTTTCACCAAGGTCGAAGGCGTGGTCTACAGTTCGGTGATGATCACCGGTAACATGCGCCAGGCGATTGAGGGTGCGTTTGCGGCGGTCGTCGGCGGAGGTCCGCCGGGACCGCTTCGCCGCTCGGGCATGTTTGCAGCGCTGTGCGTCATGTTCGGCGTGGGAGCGGCGGTCGGGGCCTTCGCGACAAAGTCCTTTCCGAACCTGGCGCTCGGCATGCCCGTGATCGCCTTGCTGATCGTGTTGCTGCGCTGCGAGGTGGATCGCAGCGAGGCCCGTGCATGAGCGCCCCGTCTGGGCTGCAGGGGAGCTGGTTGCGGTACTTTCCGCCGTCGAGCTGGCTTGCGACCTATCGCAGGTCGTGGTTGCCATCGGATGCTGTCGCCGGCGTCACGCTTGCCGCTTACGCAATTCCGGTATCGCTGGCCTACGCCGCGCTGGCCGGGCTGCCGCCGCAGGTCGGGATCTACGGCTACATGCTCGGCGGCTTCGGTTACGCCTTGTTGGGCTCGTCGCGCCAGCTTGCGGTCGGCCCGACTTCGGCAATCTCGCTGATGATCGTGGGCACGGTAGGGCCGCTCGCCGCGGGCGATCCGGTGCGTTATGGGCAAATTGCAAGTCTTGCTGCCTTCGCGGTCGCGGTGTTGTGCCTCATCGCCTGGCTGTGCAAGCTCAGCGTCCTCGTCCGTCTGGTCAGCGACAGCATTCTCGTCGGCTTCAAGGCTGGCGCCGGGCTCACCATCATCATGAGCCAGCTGCCGAGCCTGTTCGGTGTTGCCGGTGGCGGCCATGACTTCTTCGAACGCGGCATTGAGCTCGCCGGGCAGCTCGGTGACGTGAATCCGCTGGTGCTCGCCGTCGGTCTGGTGGCATTCCTGCTTCTGCTGACCGGCGAGCGGCTGCTCCCCGGTAGGCCGGTCGGGATCGCGGTTGTGGCGCTGGCGATCGCGGTGGCAACCGCGCTCGGTCTGCCGGCTCTCGGCGTGCCCGTGACGGGAAGAATCCCCCAGGGCCTGCCGGTGCCTGGCTTGCCCACGTTCGGCCTGCTGGAGTTCGACGATCTCTTTCCGCTTGCCGCCGGATGTGTGCTGCTCGCCTACATAGAGGGTGTTTCGGCGGCTCGGAGCTTCGCCGCCAAGCATGGTGACAGCCTTGACGTCAGGCAGGAGTTCTTGGGCCTCGGTGCGGCCAATCTCGCTACGGCCTTAGGTCATGGCTATCCTGTGGCTGGCGGGTTGTCGCAATCCGCCGTCAATGACAGCGCGGGTGCCCGCACACCGTTGGCGCTGGTCATTTGCTCTGGGACGCTGGCGCTGTGTCTCTTGTTCTTCACAGGGCTACTGACCAATCTGCCCAAGGCGGTGCTGGCCGCCATCGTCTTTGCCGCCGTGTACCGGCTCGTCGACATCCGTACGTTGGCGCGGATGTGGCGCGTCAGCCGCATCGATTTCTACGCGGCGGTGATCGCATTGGTATCCGTCCTGCTGCTCGGCATCCTGCAAGGTGTCCTGCTGGCGTCGATCGCCTCCATCTTCCTGCTGCTGGCGCGCGCGTCACAGCCGAATGTGGCATTTCTCGGCAGGCTCCCGGGCAGCGGCCGGTATTCCGACAGCGCCAGGCACGAGGACGTGGAGCCGCTGGTTGGAATCATCGCGTTCCGCCCCGAAGCCTCGCTGCTCTATATTAATGCCGAGATGATCCTGGAGGTCGTTCTGAATGCGCTCCAGAGGTCGTCGGATGTCAGGCTCGTTGCCTGCGACCTCTCGGCGTCGCCCTACATCGATCTGGCCGGCGCGCATATGCTCCGGAATCTCCACGACGAACTTGCGTCACGCCATGTCGCGTTCTGCATCGCCGGCGCGCATGCGCAATTGCGCGATTTGCTGCGCGCCGAGGGGCTCGCCGAGAGGACCGACAGCGGGCAATGGTTGCGTTCGCTCGACAACGTGCTCGGCGACAACCAGGCCAGATAGCGCCCGGGACATTTGCCGATCTCCGGCGCGACTTTCGTTCAGTCGCGCGTCCGTGTTGCATCGCGAAGCGTGCACGCTGCTCGCAGGCCGACTGATTTCATGCGCGACCGTTGACTTGGATCAATGGAGCTCTCCCGCGCGATACCCACGATCCGCCATCACCTTCGCCTCAAGAGCCAAGGATGGGGAGAGACATGCCCAAGGACGCCAAGCCTGCGCAGCAGCGCATCGATCAGTTCTTCTCCGGGCCCGGCGGACGGGCGGACAATTGGCGCGATCTGGTCGACGCGGCCAAAGCATGGTCCCGCGGCGGAGACCGTGCGAAGTATGACGCTGCGCTGGCCGATCTCTTCGTGACGGAGGAATTTCACGGCTATCCTGGCCTGCAGCTCATGGCAGCCTTGCGGGAGGCAGCCACGACTGGCGATGCGGCAACTTCGCTGGCGCTCGCCACGCGGTTGACGCAGGCCCTGACGACGAGATCCTTCCGTCAGCATGCGGGCGACTGGAATACGAATGACGAAGGCAACGGCGAGACGCCCGATCTGGTGCCGCAGATGTTCGGTCCGCACGCGGCGCGCCGTCCCTATTTCGAGACGCTGATCGTCACCGGCCTCACGTCCGGCAGTTGGCCCGCACTCGCCAACGAATGGCGCAAGCTTCGGCGTCCGGTTGATCAGTTTGTCTACGAGCCGGTTATCGTCGGCAGCCTCGAGGACGCCTTCTGCGCCACGATCCTGAACCCGAACCTCGCAGCCGTCGTCATCAACGAAGGCTTCGCGCTACGCTCACGTCACGACGCGCCCGTGCTCCGCCCCCTGACTTCGTCGGCGGGATTGAAGGACGAGTCCGACGCTTCGGCGCTGCGGCTCGCCCATATCATCAAGCACGTCCGCCCCGAGCTTGACCTCTATCTGATGTCCAATCGCAACGTGGAGGAGATGGCCGGAAATCCCGAGGCCGATGTCGTCCGCCGGATCTTCTATTCGGTCGAGGAACTGCTTGAGCTGCATCTCTCGATCCTTGAAGGCGTGCAGGATCGCTACGACACGCCGTTCTTCGACAATCTGAAGAAATATGCGCAGCGTCCGATCGGAACGTTCCATGCGCTGCCGATCGCGCGCGGCAAATCGGTCTTCAAGTCGGACTGGATCCGCGACATGGGCGAGTTCTACGGCCTGAACCTGTTCCTGGCCGAAAGTAGCGCAACCACCGGCGGCCTGGACAGCCTGTTGGAGCCGACCGGCAACATCAAGAAGGCGCAGGACAAGGCCGCGCGCGCGCTTGGCGCCGATCGCGTATTCTTCGTGACCAATGGCACCTCGACGTCGAACAAGATGGCGGTGCAGGCGCTGATCGGGCCGGGCGATATCGCCATCGTCGATCGCAATTGCCACAAATCGCATCACTACGGGATGGTGCTGGCCGGCGCGCAGCCGCTCTATGTCGAAGCCTTCCCTATGACGGAATATTCGATGTACGGCGCCGTGCCGCTGAAGACCATCAAGCAGGCTTTGTTGAGCGCTAGGGCCGACGGCCGGCTCGACCGCGTCAAGCTGCTGGATCTGACCAACTGCACTTTCGACGGCCACATCTACAATACCCGCCGGGTGATGGAGGAGTGCCTTGCCATCAAGCCCGACCTGATCTTCCTGTGGGACGAGGCCTGGTTCGGCTTCGCGCGCTTCTCGCCGTTCCTGCGACGGCGCACCGCGATGGGCGCCGCTAGCGAGATCGAAGCCTGGATGCGCGATCCGAGATCGGTCGCGGCCTACGAGACGCAGCAGGCCGAGCTCGGCAAGAGTCCTTCGGACCAGGTGCTGCTCAAGACCCGGCTGATCCCCGATCCACGTCAGATTCGCCTTCGCGTGTACCAGACCAATTCGACCCACAAGTCGATGTCGGCGATCCGGCAGGGCTCGATGCTGGCGGTCAAGGACGTCGAATTCCACACGGTCGAGCAGCAGTTCAAGGAAGCCGTGTTCACGCACGCCTCCACCAGTCCGAACCAGCAGCTGATCGCGAGCCTGGATGTCTCGCGGCGCCAGATGGAGCTGGAGGGTTACGGTCTCGTGGCCAATGCGATCGAGATCGCGCTGGCCATCCGACAGGCAGTCAACACCAATCCGCTGATCTCGAAATATTTCCGTATCCTCGGTGCCGACGCCATGGTGCCGGCGCAATATCGCCAAAGCGGGTTCACCGATTATCTGGCGGCCGGCACGAACTGGGCGAGTGCCCTTAAGAGCCTGGACGACGACGAGTTTTGCCTCGATCCAACCCGCATGACGCTGGTGTGCGGCACAGCCGGCTTCGACGGCACGCAGTTCAAGGGCATCCTCGCGAACG
Source organism: Bradyrhizobium diazoefficiens USDA 110 (assembly GCF_000011365.1). Classification (GTDB taxonomy): domain Bacteria; phylum Pseudomonadota; class Alphaproteobacteria; order Rhizobiales; family Xanthobacteraceae; genus Bradyrhizobium; species Bradyrhizobium diazoefficiens. The sequence goes on from NC_004463.1 coordinate 3,844,930, forward strand.
ACTACAACATCCAGGTCAACAAGACCTCGCGCAATTCGGTGCTGCTCCAGTCCAACATCAACAACACGCGCAGCGACGTGGCACATCTCGTCAGGGTGCTGGCGGAGATCGCCGGCGAGGTCGACCGTGGCCTGACCCAGGGCGGAGCCAATGCGAAGAGGGCCTTCGAGGCGCGGGTCAAGAGCTTGATGACCGACGTGCCCGACTTGCCGAACTTCTCGCACTTCCACCAGAGCTTCCGCGGCGACGCCGGCGCCAAGACCAACGAAGGCGATATCCGCAGCGGCTTCTACGCGGCCTATGACGCGGCTGGTTGCGAATTCATTCGCCTCGCCGACCCCGAGATCGACCGGCGCCTGAAGGCCGGTCCCGACCTCGTCTCAGCCAGTTTCGTGATCCCGTATCCGCCGGGCTTCCCGATCATGGTGCCGGGACAGGTCATCACCCAGGAAACCATCGACTTCATGCGGAAGCTCGATGTGAAGGAGATCCATGGCTACGACGCCAAGGAAGGCCTGAAGCTCGTGCGGGCCGAGGCCTTGGCGAAGATCGGCAGGCCCAAACCCGGCGCGCAGCCGAAGCTGAAGGCCGCCTCATAACAGGGGACAGAACATTTAGGTGGCGAGAACGGCCACCATGATCGATCCCCAGGTCGTGAGCAGGATGTTCGCGATGGGATAGGCGGGGGTGTAGCCCAGCACCGGCACAGGGCTTCCCGAGCGCTCCTGGAGGGCCGCCATTGCCGCCGTTACCGTCTACGCCCCGGTCAAACCGCCGAGCAGAAGGATTGGATTCATGCGCAAGACAAAATGACCGAAGCAGAATCCGACGATCTGTGGCAGCAGGGTCACCACCATGCCGCCGAGCAGCAGGCTGATGCCGGAGTCTCGCAGGGCGGAGAGGAAGATCGGCCCGGCATGGATCCCGGTGAGCCCGACGAACGCGGCCAGTCCGAGCGACGTCATCAGGCTGATGGCGCCGTCCGGGATTCGTCCGAAGCGCGGATCGAGCGTGCGGAGGTGACCGACCAGAAGCCCGGCAAGCAGCGTCCCGACGCTCGTGCTCAGTGCGATCTTGATGCTGCCGACGGGAAAGCTCACGAGAACGCCAACAACGCCGCCGAAGAAGATCGCAAGCCCCAGCACCACGAAATCGATGCTGTTGCTGGGCGCAACGATGACGCCGATATTCTTCGCCGCGTTCTCGACAACCGGTTCGGGGCCGACGATGCGCAGCAGGTCGCCACGCTGGAGGACGACGCCGGGAGCAATCGGAAGTTCCTGGCCGCCCCGGCTCAACGAGCGCAGATAGAGGCCGTGTGTCCAGTCCTGCTGCGAGGCCTCTTGCAGGTTCATGCCCGCGAGCTTGGCGTTGATCAGGAACACGTCAGCGGAGATCAAGGGAATGTCGAGCAGTTCCCTGTCTTCGACCTCCTCGGCGCGGGAGCCGATCAGCTCCACGATGATCTGGCGCGGCGCCGATATCGTGATGACGTCGCCGGGCGCGAGGATGGTGCCGGGCTCCGCTTGGAGTACGCGTTCTCCACGGCGGATCCGATGGATGAACAGGCGATGCTCCGGGCGAGCCTCGGCGGCCGCAACTGTCGATCCGATGAGGGGAGAGTGCTCGTCGAGGCGATAGGCGCGCAGCTCGAACTTTCGCCACGCGGATGCCAGACCGGGCTTGGCGCGGCTCATCCCCAGCGACCGCTCGAGCTTGAGCGCCTCGTCCCGCAGGTCGATCTTCAGGAGTGCCGGTGCGACCACCGTGCACCACATGATCACGCCTGCATAGCCAAAGATGTAGCAGACCGCATCGGCTACCGCGATGTGCGAGATATAGAGGGCGCGCTGCGCCTCGGGCACGGCGAGGCCGTTGACCGCGTCGGTCGCCGTCCCCATCGCCGCGCTTTGGCTGAGCGACCCCGACATCAGCCCTGCCGCAAAGCCGGGATCGAGCCCGAGTATCCTGCCCACGGCGATTGCGGCCGCAAGGCCGGTGAGGCACACGACGACGGCGAGCAGCACCGGCTTCAGCCCGTCGCGCTTCATCGCCTGCACGAATTGCGGACCGACGGAATAGCCGACGCCGAACAGAAACAGCAGAAACAGGAAGGATTTGGTCATGCTGGAAACAGGCACATGCGCGAAGTCGCCGACCACGAGGCCAGCGAACAACGCGCCTGTGACCGGGCCCAGACTGAAGGCGCCGATCTTGAAGCTTCCGATCCAGTAGCCCGCGGCGATCACCAGGAACAGCGCGAGCTCCGGATAGCGGATGAGAAACTGTTCCAGCCAAGTCAGCATCTCGGGCCGCCGATTTCTACGTCATCAGGATTTCTACGTCATCAGCATGACGAGCACCATGCCCCAGATCGTCAGCAGCGTGTTTCCGACCGCGTAGGTGACGGTATAGCCAAGACCCGGAATCTGGCTCTTGGCGCGATCGTTGACCATACCGAGCGAGGCAGTCGTGGTCCGCGCACCGGAACAGCATCCAAGCACGATGGCGTCATGGAAGCGGAACACGTATTTGCCGACATACATTGCGAGGATCAGCGGCGCGGTCGTCGCCACGACGCCCCACAGGAACAGGCCGAAGCCGAGCGCCTTCAGGCCGGCAACGAAGCCCGGTCCCGATGAGATACCAACTATGGCAATGAAAACGTTCAGGCCGACGGAGTTCATGAACCAGACAGTCGGCGAGGGAATCCGGCCGAAGGTCGGCCGCACCGACCGCAGCCAGCCGAAGAACAGGCCCGAGATCAGCGCTCCGCCGGAGGTGGATAGCGTCAGCGGCACGCTACCGATCTTGTAAACGATCGCGCCGACCAACGCGCCGATGGCAATAGCAGCGCCGATGAAGGCAACGTCGGCCATATCGGTTGCCCGATCCGGCCGGCCAAGCATCTTTGTCGCGGCTGCGACATCGGGCGTGCGTCCAACAATGGTGACGATGTCGCCCCGATTCAGCTTGGTGTTGGGAAGGATGGGGATCTCGACCGCGATCGCGCCCCTCGTGATCTTGCGCAGGAACACGCCGCGCGCCGCCGGGGCCTTCGCCAGCTGCTCGAGCGTCTTGCTGTCGACGTCCTTGCTGGTCACGTAGACATCGACGCCTTCGATCGGCATCGCGAGCAGCTCGCGATCGTCGACTTCCTCCGCCTGTTCGCCGATGAGCTGGACCAGCACGTCGCGCCGGCCTGCCACCGCCACGACGTCGCCGGCGTGAATCACGGCATCGGAGGTGGCATCGACGATCTTCCCCTCCTGTCGCAGCCGCAGGATGAACACCCGTTGATCCGGGATCAGCGCTTCGGCCTCCTGCACCGTCTTCCCCACCGCCGGCCCGCGCTCGCGAACGCGAAATGCACGGACGTCGAACTGGTGCCACGCGGTGCCTGGGCCGCCCAACTGCTTCTTGCCGCCGTACTCCTCCTCATATCTTTTGCACGCCGCCTCGAGATCGATGCCGAGCAGGGCCGGGCCAAGCAGAGCGAGAACGATCGCGGATCCGACGGTGCCGAAGATATAGGTGACGGCGTAGGCGACGGGCATCCCGTCGAGGATTTTCTTCGTCTCTTCCGGCGACAGCCCGAGCCGGTTGATGGCGTCGGTGGCGAGACCCATGGACGCCGAAATCGTCTGGGAGCCGGCATAAAGTCCCGCGGCCGAACCGACATCGTAACCGGCAATCTTCGCCGCGACATACGGGGCGAGAAGGCAGAACACGCACACGACGGCGGCGAAGATCGCCTGAGGAACGCCGTCCTGCGCGATGCCGCGCACGAATTGCGGCCCGACTCCGTAGCCGATGGCAAACAGGAACATCAGGAAGAAGAACGGCTTGAGCGGGCCTGTAATCGTGATCCCGATCTGGCCGATGATAACAGCGGCAATCAGCGTCGCGGTGACGGCCCCCAGTCCCAGGCCCTTGTAGGTGAAGGAGCCGAAATAGTAGCCCAAGGCCAAGGACAGGAAGATCGCGATTTCCGGATAGCTTTTGAGCGTATGAAAGAACCAGTCAATCATGATGTCACCCATTCATGCCGTCGGCTCGCGCGGCCGCTTCGCTTCGGCGCGGATCGAAGAGCCGACGACGAGAGCTGAAGCCGTATCGATCTGGATGAAGCGAGCCGCCCGAACGGGTCATGTTGATCTATGTCAAGCGCGCTGGGCCTCGTGGCACCTGCGATACCGCCGGCGAAATCATCCTGCTGCGTTGCGACGTGGCGGCGATCCGGAGCGCTCTCGTTGCCCGGACGTTGAGGTAGATCAATGGAGGTCACCCGACGCCGATCATCCTGAGCGCGAACTCGCAGGTAAGGGGAGCCTGGTCCACCTCGTTTCAACAGCTCGCACAGCTCGGGAGCGTCACATGGCCGACATCATGACCCTGAAGAAATTCGAGGCGCTGAGCCCGTTCGAGATCAAGGACGAGCTGATCAATCTCGCCAAGGCGACATCGAAACGGACTCAGGCCGCGTTCCTGAACGCCGGCCGCGGCAATCCGAACTGGGTGGCCACCACACCGCGCGAAGGTTTTTTCCTGCTGGGCCAGTTCGCGATCACCGAAAGCAAGCGGGTCATGGAGCACCCGGCCGGGATTGGCGGCATGCCGCAGGCGAAGGGCATTGCGGCACGCTACGAGGCCTGGCTCGCCAAGCATTCCGACATGCCAGGCGCGAGCTTCCTGTCGGACATGCTGCCCTTTTCCGTCAAGAAATTCGGCTTCGAGCCGGACGCCTTCGTCCACGAACTCGTCGATTCCATCATCGGCGACAACTATCCGGTGCCGGACCGCATGCTGGTGCACAACGAAAAGATCGTGCACGAATATCTGATGTGGGCGGTTTGCGGTGAGCCGCGGCCGGCCGGCAAGTTCGACATCTATGCGGTCGAGGGCGGCACGGCGGCGATGTGCTACCTCTTCAAGTCGCTGAAGGCCAACCGCCTGCTGCTTCCCGGCGACACCATCGCGCTGGGAACGCCGATCTTCACCCCCTACATCGAGATGACGCATCTGGAGGATTACGACCTCAAGGTCGTCCAGATCAGGGCGCCGCAGGAAAACAAATTCCAGTTCACCGACGATGAGATCAAGAAGCTGGAGGACCCGAAGATCAAGGCCTTCTTCATTGTCAATCCCGCCAATCCCTCCGGGATGGGGGTCAGCCCGGAGACCATCGCCAAGCTCGGCAACCTGGTCAGGACCAAGCGACCCGACCTGATGCTGCTCACTGATGACGTCTACGGGACCTTCGTCCATGGCTTCCGCTCCCTGCTGGGCGAGCTCCCGCTCAACACCATCGGTGTCTATTCCTATTCGAAATATTTCGGCTGCACCGGGTGGCGTCTCGGCGCCATCGCCATTCATGAGGACAACATCTTCGACAAGATGATCGCGAAGCTGCCCGACGACGCCGTGAAGGCGCTCGACAAACGCTACGGGCCGCTGACGCTGGAGCCGCGCAAGCTGAAATTCATCGATCGCATCGTTGCCGACAGTCGCGACGTCGCGCTCAATCACACGGCCGGCCTGTCGCTGCCGCAGCAGGTGATGATGAGCCTGTTCTCTCTCGCGGAGATGATGGACGCGAAGAAGGCCTATCAGGCCGCCTGCATGGAGATCGTCAACAAGCGCCTGTGGGCGCTGCTCGACGGCCTCGGGCTTGCCGACAAGCTGTCGCCCAATCCGAACTACGACGCCTATTACGGCCTGATCGATTTCGAGTTCTGGGCGCGGAAGAACATCGGAGACGAAGCCGTCGACTATCTGAAGAAGCACATCCACCCGCTCGATCTCGCGTTCCGCTTGGCGGAAGCCCACGGGATCGTGCTCTTGAACGGCGGCGGCTTCGATGCCCCCGAATGGTCGCTGCGTGTGTCGCTGGCAAACCTTCCGGACGATGTCTACGACGATATCGGACGGGGTGTTCGTAGCATTGCGCGTGGCTATCGGGACGCCTACGAGGCGGCCAAGGCCGGCTCGAAGTAACGGCGAACCAATGGGGGTGCCGGTCGATCCGGATCACTCCGATATCAAGCCAAAGGGGAACGAAAGTCATGAGATACACTGCCATCGCCGCCGTCTTGATTGCTGCGTCCGCCGCCGTTGCCGGCTTCAGCACGCCGTCGCGTGCCGAGACCGGACAGGTGGCAGTCGTGTTCACCAAGGGCGGCTTCATCGTCGGCGTCGGCGGTGGCGAAGGTGTTCTGCTCCTTCGGGGTAAGAAATATCCCTTTACCGTATCCGGCATGAGCGTCGGCTTCACGATCGGCGCCTCGACCACCAAGCTGGTTGGCCGCGCCCTCAATTTGAGGGGACCGGCATCCATCGAGGGCTCCTACGCGGTGGGCGGAGCAGGTGGCGCCATTGCGGCGGGTGCGGGAGCCGTTCAACTGCAGAATGCCAACGGCGTGATCCTGCAGCTCAGCGGTCCGAAGGTCGGCGCCGAAGTGTCGGCTGCCGTGGGTGGTGTGACCATACGTTTGAAATAGACGCGGAGCGATCGGGCCGCCTCAGCGCGGCGCGATGCGCGCGGTCGAGGGTCGGCGTCCCTCCTGATCGAGGTCGAGCCAGGGAGTCGCCGGACATATTGCCATTGGGTGCCGTCCGCGATTTCGCGAGGCATCGTCGAAGGGCGGATCACGGCACCCTAATATCGAGGGAGGACTAGCCATGCTTCGTTATCTTCTCGCAGCTGTTGCGGCGTTCGTTCTTCTCACCGCTACTCTCATCCCCGATGATGCCTACGCCCGTCGTGGTGGCGGTGGTGGCGGTTATCGCGGCGGTGGAGGAGGCATGCGGGCCGGGGGCTTTCACGGTGGCGGCTATCGTGGCGGCGCGGTTCACGCCGGACGGATCCACGGCGGTGGCGGGCGCGGCTATCGCGTCGGAGGCCCACGACCGAGCCATCCGATCGCCGGTCGTCCGGGCCGTCCAGGTTACCCCGTTGCCGGTCGGCCAGGCCGCCCGGTCGCCGGTTATCCCCGCTACGGCTACCGCGGCGCAGCCTACGGTGCCGCCGCCGGGGCCGCCGCAATCGGAGCCTATGGATACTACAACAACAACTACAACAATGGCTGTTATCAGGACACCTACGGCAATTGGGTCTGTCCGCAGTATCCTAACCAGTATCGATACTGAGAACGCGCTGCTGACGGTCGGGACGGTGGTCCGTCAGCGGTGAGGGTTCCGGCGTCGAGCGATCGGGCCGCATCATCGCGCGGCCCGATCCTCGTCAATATCGTTCAGCGACGAAATTCATCCCGCGCAAGCTTGCCTGGTCATTGTAGCGGCCCTTGTCCGAGCGCCTCGGCAATTTGACCTTGTCCTTCTTGATGCGCTTGCAGGGAATTGACTTCAGCACATGTGCGATACAATTCAGCCTTGCGCGGCGTTTGTCGTCGGAGCGGATGATGTACCATGGCGCGTGCTTGGTGCTCGTCTTCCTGAGCATCAGGTCGCGGGCCCGCGAATAGTCGTACCAGCGCCGATAGGATTCCAGATCCATCGGGCTCAACTTCCATTGCCGCACCGGATCGTCGATGCGGGCCCTGAAACGGCGCTCCTGCTCGTCCATCCCCACTTCCAGCCAGATCTTGATCAGGATGATGCCGCCGTCGATGACGTATTTCTCCATCTGCGGACAGAGCGAGAGAAAGCGCTCGTGCTCGGCGGGCGTACAGAACCCCATCACATACTCGACGCCGGCGCGGTTGTACCAGCTCCGGTCGAAGATCACGATCTCGCCGCCGGCGGGAAACTGCTGCATGTAGCGCTGGAAGAAGAGCTGCGTCTTCTCTCGGTCGGATGGCGCCGGCAATGCAACCACGCGGAACACGCGCGGGCTGACTTTTTCGGTGATGGCCTTGATCGTACCGCCCTTGCCGGCGGCGTCGCGGCCTTCGAACAGGATGATGACCCGCAGCTTGTTCGCTCGGACATAGTCCTGGAGATGACACAGCTCGACCTGGAGCTTCTCCAATTCCTTCTCGTAGTCCTTGCGCTTCATCCGCTCGGCAGGCTTGTCCTTGGCCATGCTCGCCCTTTCGCCGTCAGGTCTCAGCTGGCGGTCCCGCGCTCAATCACCCCAGGAAATCGTGATGCCGATGTCCCCCGGCACGCCGCCGGGAAAATCGATGATCTGGTAGGCGATGCGATAGCCGCGTGGCTTCAGATGGTCGGTCCAGAGTTGGAAGATTTCCTTCGGGATGCCGGTCAACGTGCTTTCCCAGCCCTTCTCCATCTGATTGATGGCGCGGCCCTTGTCGGTGCATAGCGTGTTGGGGAAGCGATAGACCTGAACCTCGGTCAAGCCATTTCGCACCGCACGCTGGATGATGGTCGAGGCGAGCTTGACCTTCTCCTCTTCGGTCTTGCCAGAAGGCTTGCTGAGGCGTTCAATCAGGGCCCGTTTCTCGGCTTCGGCGGCGGCGGCAAGCCGCGCATATTCGTCCGCCTTCTCGGCCTCCTTGAGGGCTGCTTCCTTGCGGATCTGCGTGGCACTGGGGATGAGGTCATCGATGCCGGGCATGGCGGGCGGCTCCTGTTGGGCTGTTGCGCGTCGGCTTTCAGGCGAGGCTAGGTAGGGCCGCTCCAGGTCCGTTGATTCAGATCAAGCAATTGCGAGACCCGGTACCGACACTGCATTCGCCGCATTGACGTGAACACGCGGGCCGAAAGGGAGAGACCGTTGAGCGAGCAGCTTCATCCGATGGCCCCGCATCATCTGCCGTTCTATCTCGCGCCGGGAAGCGGGGTGGACACGCTGATGGTCGTGATGGGCATCTTCCTGATCGGTACCGTGCTCTGGGTTGGCACGCTTTATTGGAAACTGCACAGCCTGCCCGAGCGGATGGCGCACAAGTCACAGAAGCTGCAATTCGAATTCGTAGCCGTGCTCGGCCTGATCTCGCTCTTTACCCATATGCATATCTTCTGGGTGGCGGGCCTGTTGCTTGCGCTGATTGATCTCCCCGATTTCGGCACGCCGCTGCGCAGCATTGCCGGCTCCGTTGAGAGGATTGCTGACGCAACGCCGAGCGAAGCAGGCGACGTGGTGGCCGAGTCCCAATCGGACGCCGGGGCCGGTATACCGCCGACGGGGAAATCCGGTCCCGCGAAGGAGAAGGAGCACAGCCATGTTTGAGCTCATGTTCTGCTCTCTCCTAACGATCCTGCCCGACTATCTCTACCGCCGCTATGCCCAGGGCAAGCGCTTCGGCAAGGAGATCACCTTCTTCTCAATCTGGTACGAGCTGAGATGGGGCATCACGGGCTGCCTGATGCTGACGGTGTCGCTCATCACAATGATCTTCTACTTCCATCCTTCCACCACGTCGGCCGCGCTCTATTTCCGCACCGTGCCGATCCTGCCCGAAGGGGCGGGGCGGGTGGCCGAGGTCAAGGTTGGTTTCAGCGAACCGGTGAAGCAGGGTGACGTGCTGTTTACGCTCGACAGCTCCAGGCAGCGGGCCGCGTTCGAGACCGCCGCGCGCAAGGTCGCCGAGGTCGAAGCGTCCATGTTGGCGGCGCAATCCGACGTGGTCAGGGCCGAAGCTCAGATCCAGGAGGCCAAAGCCAATTATCAGCAAGCCAGGGATGAGCTCGACACCAAGTCCGACCTTCAGCGCCGCAATCCCGGCATCGTGCCGCAGCGCGACATCGAGAAGCTTCAGGTGCTGGTCGATCAGCGCCAGGCCGGCGTTGACGCGGCGACAGCCGTAAAGCAATCGGCGGCCTTGCAGGTCTCGACGCTCATTCCGGCGCAGAAGGCGAGCGCCGAAGCGGCGTTGGCTCAGGCCCAGGTCGATCTCGACAAAACCGTCGTTCGCGCCGGCGTAGACGGCCGTGTCGAGCAGTTCCTGGTCCGCACCGGCGACGTCGTCAACCAGTTGATGCGGCCGGCCGGCGTGCTGATCCCGGAAGGCGCCGGCCGCGGGGCCCTACAGGCGGGCTTCGGCCAGATCGAGGCGCAGGTGATGAAGGAAGGCATGCTCGCCGAAGCCACCTGCATTTCGAAGCCCTGGGTGATCATCCCGATGGTTGTGACGACGGTGCAGGACTACATCGCGGCCGGACAGTTCCGCTCCGGCGAACAGTTGATCGATCCGCAGAACATCGCGCGGCCCGGCACCATCCTGGTTTATCTCGAGCCGCTCTACAACGGCGGCCTTGACGGCGTGACGGCGGGCAGCAGCTGCATTGTCAACGCCTATACCAGCAATCACGAGGAGATCAGCGCAAAGGACACAGGCACCTTCCGCAAGATCGCGCTGCATGTGGTCGATGGCGTCGGCCTTGTGCACGCGCTGCTGCTACGTATCCAGGCGCTGCTGCTGCCGATCAAGACGCTCGTTCTGAGCGGACATTGATGCGGCGAGCCCCCCGCGGGCGCCAGCAAGGTCGACCTTGACTCCGCTGCCATGGCCGATTTCGACGAAATTACACCGGGCACACCGTCAGGAGCGAAGAAATGACCCAGTCGCGCAAATTCATCGTTTGCGCGTCCGCGGCACTCGCCCTTGCCGCGGGATTGTCCATGAATGGGACAAACCGTCTCGCTGACGGCGCCCTCTTCTCAGAGGCGCAGGCAAGAGTAGGGCGGCCGCTGACCCCCATGAGCTATGCCGGGGTGGCCCGTCGAACGACCCGACTGGCGGTGGCTGTTGGCGCAGCGGCGGGTGCGGCGGGAGCCTATTATGGCTCGTCCTGCGTGCAGGTCGTGGACGCCTACGCCCGGGTCACAACGCGCTGCTGATGCGATGGCGCGAGGAAGATTGGCGCCTGCACGATTTGCGCTAGAGTGTGGCCGGGAGGCGGTTACTCTCGTGGAGAAAGCATGAGCGGGCGCATCGCTATGGCCCCGATCAAGTCAAGCTGGCCGATCATCGTTGCACGTCTCAGTCTGTGTTTGCTGGTCTGGGGCGCAATGGTGCCGGCGGCCCTTGCCGCCGATCGCAACGAGCCAAAACGGCTCCTGCTGCTCCATTCCTTCGGCCGGGATTTTCGTCCTTGGAGCGAATATGCCCGGAGCATCAAGGCCGAGTTCGAACAGCAATCCTCGTTTGCGCTGGACATCCAAGAGCACACGCTTCTCTCAGCGCGGTTCAACAGTCCCGGACCGGAGGCGCCGTTCGTCGATTATCTGCGCTCGCTTTACCGGGCCAGTCCGCCCGACCTCGTGATGAGCCTCGGAGCGCCGGCGGCGCGGTTCGTTCAGAAATATCGCGAGCAGCTCTTCCCGGATACACCGCTGGTGATGACGGCGGTCGAGCAGCGGCTGGTGAACCGGGGGGCACTGACCCAAAACGATGTCGTCATTCCGGTTCGCAACGACTTCACAGCATTCTTCGGCAGCATTCTTCAGGTGTTGCCGGAAACCCGGACCGTTGCCGTCGTCATTGGCGCCTCGCCGCTGGAGAAGTTCTGGCTCGACGAAGTCAAACGGGAGGCTAAGCCCTTCGAGGACCGGTTCGAATTAATCTGGTACGCAGACCTGTCGTTTGAGGAGATATTGAAGCGCGCCTCCACGCTGCCTCCACATACGGTGCTGTTCTGGCAACTGATGTCGGTCGATGGTGTCGGCGTCGCCCACGAAGGTGATCTAGCATTGCGCCGGCTGCACGCGGTCGCCAACGGGCCGATCTTCTCCTATCAGGAAGCATTTTTTGGCCGCGAGACCGTCGGCGGCCCGATGCACTCGATATCCGAGTCCAGCAAGGAGACTGTCAGCGCGGCGCTTCGCATCTTCGCGGGCGAAAAGCCGGGCGACATCAAGATCGAACCGATCGGATTTGCCGCGCCGAGATACGACTGGCGCGAGATGCAGCGTTGGGGCATCAGCGAGAGCGATTTGCCGACGGGAAGCGAGGTTCTATTTCGCGAGCGGGGGCTCTGGGAAAGATATCGTTGGCAAATGGCAATGATCGCAGCAGCGTTCCTAGTCCAGGCCGGGCTGATCAGCGGGCTACTCCACGAACGTCGCCGGCGCCGTCTGGCGGACGTCGAGTCGCGGCAGCGCCTGGCGGAGCTCGCGCATCTCAGCCGCTATGCGGCCGCCGGGGAGATGACGACCTCCATCGCGCACGAGCTGAACCAGCCGCTCGGCTCGATCCTGACCAACGCCGAGACGGCGGAGCTCATGCTGAAGAGCGCCTCGCCGAACCTCGATGAACTCAGAGCCATCCTGGCCGACATCAGGCGCGACGATCAGCGGGCAAGCGAAGTGATTCGACGGCTGCGCAGCATGCTGAAAAAAACGCCCTTTGAAATTCGAGACATTGAACTAAACAATACCGTGCGGGATGTCATCGGGTTCGTCGCAGATGTGGCCAAGGGACGCGGCGTCGTGTTGAACTACCTTCCGGCGACGGCCGAACTTCGTGTCCGGGGCGATCCGATTCACCTGCAACAGGTTGTTCTCAATCTCGTTGTCAACGCCTTGGACGCGATGTCCGAAATTCAGACAGGCAAACGCGAAATCAACGTAACGACGAACGTTTCCGGTGCTTGGGCGGAGATCCGGGTTGGCGACACCGGCGCCGGCATTGCGACGGATGATCTCAAGAGCATTTTCAATCCATTTTTCACCACCAAGCCGCAGGGCATGGGCATGGGCCTGGCCATAGCCCGCACCATCGTCGAGGCGCACCACGGCACGATTTCCGCCGCGAACGCGCCCTCCGGCGGGACGCTGTTCAAGATCAAGCTCCCGATCGCGCGCCAGGCTTTCGCGTTGCAGCAGCACGATTAGCGCAGCCGAGACGCAGCCATTTCCCTTGATCTTTGTCAAAGAACGGTCGGGCCGCGGACCGATCCTCCAAATTGTGACTCCGATGGAGGATGTGATGCTTCGCTGTGCCAGGACCGTGATCGCGCTTGCGCTGTTGATGGCCATCCCGTCCGTCGCCTCGGCGCAGACGGCCGACAAACCTGCTGCTCCAACCGCTCAGCCGCAAGCGGCAAGCCAGGCTCCGCCAAGCGCCGAGCTCCTGAAGCCCGAGCAGCTCGAAGCACTGGTGGCGCCGATCGCGCTCTATCCTGACGAGCTGCTGGCCAATGTGCTGGCCGCGTCGACCTATCCGCTGGAAGTGGTGCAGGCCGATCGCTGGCTCAAGGAACACAAGTCGCTGAAGGGCGATGCGCTCAAGACCGAGGTCGAGAAGCAGGCCTGGGACGACAGCGTCAAGGCGCTCGCCAGCACGGCGGACGTTCTGACGATGATGAGTGACAAGCTCGATTGGACCAAGAGCCTGGGTGATGCCGTGCTCGCGCAGCAGCCGGACGTGATGGATGCGATCCAGCGATTGCGCACCAAGGCCTATGACAACAAGAAGCTCGTTACGACCAAACAGCAGAAGGTCAGTGTTCAGACGCAGGAAAACAAGCAGGTGGTCGTCATCGAGCCGGCCGAGCCGGGAACGATGTACGTGCCGTACTACGAGCCGGCCACCGTTTACGGGGCCTGGCCCTACGCGGACTACCCACCTTATTACTTCGGGTATCCGTCCTATATCGGCGCAGGCGTGATCGCGGGGGGGCTCGCTTTTGGGACCGCCTGGGCGATCGGACGCTGGGGCAATTACTGGGGCGGCGGCTGCAACTGGGGCAACCGCAACGTCTATGTCAATCACCGGACCACCAACATCGGAAATGGCTGGCAGCACAATCCGGCGCACCGCCAGGGCGTGCGTTACAACAACACCAATGTTCAGCAGCGTTTTGGCAACAACAATCTGAAGGCGGGCGCCGCGGACCGGATGGATTTTCGCGGCCGCGACGGCCAGCAGGTACTCAAGGATCGTCCGGGCGCCGGTGCCGCTGATCGTGCAGGAGATCGAGCGGGTGACCGCACCGGCGACCGCGCGGGTACGCGGGACCGGCCCGGTGGCGGCGATCGCGCCGGCGCTGCGGACCGCGCCAAGGGGAGTGCGAAGGGCGGAGGCGATCGAGCCAAGGGCGGTGGTGACCGCGCCAAGGCCGCCAACCGCGGCGGCGCTGGTGCCGGCAACCGCGCAGCGTCTGCCAATCGCGGTGGTGGAGGTAGCCGCGGCGGTGCCATGAACGTTTCCTCTGGCCGGGCGGCTGCAGCGGCCTCCGCCCGCGGGCGGTCGAGTATGGCGAGCATGCCCCGCGGTGGCGGTGGGGCGAGCTTCGCCGGGCGTGGCGGTGGCGGCATGTCTGCCGGAGGCGGCTTCCGAGGAGGCGGCGGCGGACGGGGAGGCGGCGGCGGCCGGCGCTCCGACATTGCGCTGAAGCACGATGTCGTCTTGCTCGGCTATCTCGCCAACGGCCTCGGCTATTACCGCTTCAGCTATCTCGGCAGCCACAAGGCCTATGTCGGTGTCATGGCGCAGGAGGTCGAACGCGTGAAGCCGGAGGCGGTGACCCGCGGCAACGACGGTTATCTGCTTGTCCACTACGACAAGCTCGGATTGAAATTCCGAACCTACAGCGATTGGCTCGCCCGTGGTGCGAGGATCCCTGCGGAGGTCGCGCCATGAATGTTCTGAAGTCACTTCATCGCGCGGCGTTGCCAGGCATCATGGCGCTGGTACTGCTGAGTTCGACGGCGCCCGCGCAGCAATCCTTTTCTACGCCCGAGGATGCAGCGGCAGCGCTTGCCTCTGCGGTCAAGGGAGGTCCGGCCGATATTCTCAAGGTGCTCGGCAGGGCTGCTGACGACATCGTCTCGTCCGGCGACGAGGTCGCCGATGCAGACATACGCCAGCGCTTCACGTCGATGTATGATGCCAAGCATTCGATCAAGGCGGAAGGCAACAAGAAGGCCACGCTGATGCTGGGGCCGGACGACTTCCCGTTCCCAATTCCACTCGTCAATGCAAAGAGCGGCTGGGAATTCGACACGGCCGAGGGACGGATCGAGGTTCTCTATCGTCGCATCGGCCGCAACGAGCTCGACGCGATCCAGACTGCGCTCGCCTATGTCGATGCCCAGAATGAATATGCCGACAAGGATCGCGGCGAGGGCGTGGGCGTCTACGCGCAACGCATCGTCAGCAGCCCGGGCAAGAAGGACGGCCTGTTCTGGCGCGACGATAGCGACCCGAGCCCACTCGGTGCACTGGCGGCGGAAGCCTCGGCCGAAGGCTATAAGGCCGGAAGTGCAGAGCCGAGCCCATATCATGGATACTATTTCCGTATCCTGAAGGGGCAAGGGGCGGATGCGCCCGGCGGTGCTCTCAACTACGTCGTCAAGGGCAAGATGATCGGTGGCTTCGCCCTGATCGCCTGGCCAGCCGAATACGGCAATTCCGGCGTCATGACCTTCCTGGTCAATCACGCTGGTACCGTCTACCAGAAGGACTTGGGAGAGCGCACCGAATCTATCGCCCAGCGCACGACGCTGTTCGATCCGGACCAGACCTGGAAGAAGGTCGATGCCGCAAAACCCTGAGAGCAGCAGGCGAGCGTGGCTGCGTTGGATTGCCCGGTACCTGGCAGCAATCGCGTTGCTCGCGTTCATCATTCCCGCCACGCCGTCACATGCGCAAGCTAGTGGTCACGTCGAGGTCAAAATCGCGAAGGCGGGATTGCTGATTGGCGGTGGCGCCGGCAGCGGGGTACTGACCTATCGAGGGCGCGTCTATCCCTTCAGGGTGTCGGGCCTGAGCTTCGGCATCACCGCCGGCGCAACCGTCGGGCGACTGGCGGGGCGGGCGTCAGGCATCAGAGAGGTGCGCGATTTCGCCGGCACCTACACCTCCGTCGGCGGCGGAGCCGCCCTCGTCGGCGGCATCAACGGCGCTCACCTGCGCAACGAAAAGGGCGTCACGATCGTGCTGCAAGGTCCCAAGGCGGGCATGGAATTCGCCGCCAATCTCAGCGCAATCACGATTACGATGAGATGAGGCGGTTTTGAAATGGTGCTGCCGCCGGTCCTGCGCAAGACCGGATCACATCTCGCGTCATGTCGCGATCGGACTTGCGAGCGTCTTTGGGAGCAGTCAGGATAAGCGAGCTACGGTAATCAATTCCAAACCGGAAGACGCTGATGCGAACACTCTTTCCATTCTGTGTCGCCCTGGCCTGTCTCTGGGCAGCGATGACCCTGAGCTCGTCCAGCGCGAATGCAGTATTCTGGCGTGGCCTGACCGCACCAACCAACATCGACTACCACGGCTACACAATCATCAAGGAGCCTCGGCCAAGCCCCTGCCAGTGGATACGGGTCAACGGCTATTACGTCCGCCAATGCGTACGCTAGCTGCTGTCCGTGCTTCGTGTGAAGTGCCGGCGATTGGTCATCTCGGTGCTGTCCGCTATTCAAGGTCGGGAATGGCTGGATTCGGCCGATCGGTAGAACAGAGCGCACCGACATTGGCGGCTGAATAGCGCCCTCAGTCCGCGATTGCGTTCAACTCCTCAACGCTCTTTCTGCGATCGACAACGCCGTGCATCGTCATGCCCACGATGGCTGAGCGATCGGCAAGCGCCAGCGCGTTGTCGCGCGTCGACCGAACGCCGGCCGCTCGGCGAAATGGTTAATCGAGCGAGGAGTACCCCTTATGCTCCGCATCACCCCTCTATGGAGCACGCGAAACCCTCCGAGCGAACATTATAAAAGAATCCAGTTGGCGCAGGGGTTTTTCGCCAACGAACATTCCGAAGTCTGTCATCTCCAAGGAAGGGATCCTCCTATGTTGACGTACTATATTGAGACGAGAGAAGCGTTGAAGCGTCTGCGCACGGACCAGGACGGCGTGGTGTCGTTCGAGTACATTATCGTCGCAGTTTGTATCGTTGGCGCAGTCGGTGCTGTGTTCGGTGGTGGAGCTGGTGGCCAGATCGGCGCAGCGCTGACTACCGGGATCACCGCTATCACCACTGCTTTCGCTACGGCCATCGCTGGTTGATACAGCCATTTTGACGCCAGAGGGGGGCAATCCAGGCTGCCCCCCCTCCTGCAAGAGTGCTCCCCAACAAATTTGCCTTCCGCTTCTTTGAGGCGTGCATTTGATGAATTGGATTGCTCCCACAGCCTCGCTTCTGCAAATCCTATTGTTGCTCTATGTCGCAACGATCGATGTCGCGACGCGCTTGATCCGAAACGAAATTTGTCTGGTGCTGGCGTTCCTCGGGATCGTCACTCAATTGCCCAACGCGATCCAAATTGCCGAGTCGCTGATAGCCGCCGCGATCCTCTTTCTGCTGCTGTTTGTCCTATACACGCGCGGTGGAATTGGCGGCGGCGACGTCAAGTTGCTGACTGCGTTGGCGATCGGCTTTCCGCTGACGGGCGTAATTCAGTTGCTGACCGTTACCGCATTGGCTGGCGGCATTCTCGCCCT
Source organism: Bradyrhizobium diazoefficiens USDA 110 (assembly GCF_000011365.1). Taxonomy (GTDB): domain Bacteria; phylum Pseudomonadota; class Alphaproteobacteria; order Rhizobiales; family Xanthobacteraceae; genus Bradyrhizobium; species Bradyrhizobium diazoefficiens. Next base: position 3,862,248 of record NC_004463.1, read on the forward strand.
GGTGCATCTGCTGATGCGCCTCCTGCCATATCCCAGGCTCGCGCCCGCCGGCTCGTCGCTCATGCGCCGCGTCTACGCGGTCGAGCGGTGGCGACACTTGCGACACGCACCGCTGCCTTACGGGGTGGCCGTAGCATGCGGTGGCATTTGGACCATTTTCAGTCGAGGACTTTGACATGTCATCCGCGTTGCGTCTCTCGATCATCATAGTTCTGTTGCTGGCAACCGCCGCGTTCGGGCTTATTGCCTACAACATGAACCTGCCGAAACAGGTTCCGGTAGCGGTCACGGAGCAGGGGCCGGCGCCTCCTTCGACTGTCGGGTACTTTGTTGCGGCACGTCCGCTATCGAGAGGTACATTGGCCCGCGATGAAGATTTCGCTGTGCGGTCGGCGCTGCCTGAACGTCTTCCAGCCGGGGCGATTCTCGAAACGCCCGACGCGAAGGCCGGACTTACCGGCTCTCTGGTTCGCAAATTCGTCGAGGCCGGCAGTCCAATTACCCTGCAGGACGTGCTGCGGCCGCGAGATCGCGGTTTCCTGGCCAGCGTCTTGGCCCCGGACAGCCGGGCAATCAGCATCAAGGTTGACGAGGAGTCGGGCGTCTCGGGGCTGATCAGGCCCGGTGATCATGTCGATGTCTTGTTGACCCAGGTGTTCGAGAAGGCAGACCCCGCGCGTCGGGCCCTGAGCGAAGTCGTTCTGGGCAACGTTCGAGTCATTGCGATTGACCAGGAGATTGTGCAAGGCGGGCGAACCGTTAGCTCTTTGGCCGGCAAGCAAGCGCAAACAGTGTCGTTGGAGCTTGCGCCAGACCAGGTCAAGAAGATCACAGTCGCAAAGCAGATCGGAACGATCTCGCTGGCCGTACGGGCAGCAGTCGAGCAGTGGGATACGGCGGACACTGGCGCCATGTCCAGCTGCGATGTGTCGCCGGAAATTGCTCGCCAGAATGCAGTTGCCGGCCGGACTGCTGCGGTAGTCATTCATACTGGCGGTCAGGTCAAGCAATACTCAGTCAGGAAGGACTCAGGCGACGGGGACGCTATGGTCAACTGCGATGGGTCGGAAGTTTCCCACCGGGGTGCGACGATGGTGGTGCAGGCAGGCAAGTTGCTGGAGAAACGTTGATGAGCGTTAACATTGCAGTCGTCAGTTCGCCTGAAGAAGCTACATCTGTTCTAGCTCGCAACCGGATCGTCTGTTTTGTAAATGACGAGCTTAGTGCTGCGGCTCTGCGCAAGGGCCTCGAAGGCAGCAACATATCGATCAGGCGTGGCACGATCCGTAACGCCATACGGATGCTCGAAACCGACACGGATATATCCGCGTTGGTGACGGACATCAGCGGCATCGATGACCCATTTGCCGAGCTGGAAAGGCTGGCCGGCGTCTGTCCACCCGACGTCCGGGTGGTTCTGATCGGTGAGAGCAGGGAGATCACATTCTATCGCGAGCTCATGGAACTCGGCCTGACCGAGTATCTGCCGAAGCCGATTACGCGGGATATGGTACTGGACCAGCTGCGCCCAAAGCTGCTTGGCGATGTGGCCCATAGTCAGCCTGATCGTGGCGGGCATGTGATCTCGATCTGCGGGGCGCAGGGCGGCGCCGGAGCGACGAGTATCGCCATCAACCTCGCCCTGCAGCTTGCCGAGACCACCAAGGCCAAGGTCGCGCTGCTCGACCTTCACCTACAAGCCGGCGAAACAGCCGTGATGTTGGGTGTACGGCCTGGGCCAGGGCTCCGTATCGCCTTGGAGAACCCGATGCGGGCGGACACGTTGTTCCTCGAGCGCGCGGCAATTGAGGTCAACGAGCGGGTTTGCCTGATTTCCGCTGATGAGGAGCTGGATGCGCAGCTCGACATCACCGAAGCGGGCGTGAGGCACGTGCTCGGTCTGCTCCGCCAACGGTTCAATTACATCGTCGTCGATGTACCGGTCCCATTTCCGCCATCCATCCATCCGGTGATCACTCTTTCTCGTCACGTGCTGGTGCTACTGGAAGCCGAGGTGACCGGACTTCGCAACGCGCATGCACTGCGCGCCGCTGTCACCAACATCGCCGGCAAGGATCGGGTCTTCACTTTGCTTAACCGTGCCGATCGCCCCGGCGGCCTCCCCAGAGCCGCGATTGTCAAGGCCTTGGGGGCAGAACCAGACATGGTGGTACCCGATCTCGGGAAGGGGATGACTCAGGCGGTCAATCTCGGAATTCCCGCGCTCAAGCACGTATCAGCACTGCGGCGTCACCTCGCCCCGATTGTAAGGGAGATCACGGGGCTCGGCGCCGAGCGGAAGGGACGGTTGAGGAGGCTTCTGGGACTATGAAGACCTTCGGTAGGCGCGACGACGATACGCCAGCTCCTTTGCCTGCAGTGACGCCATTGCCTGCGTCGACGCCGAGCTTGCCTGCATCTGCGCCCAGGCAAGCGCCTTCGACTCACCGGCCCTTGATGCCAGCCTCGCTTCGCGAGCGAGTCATCGAGCAGATTGATCCGTCGGTTGCCGCAACGGTTTCGCGGGATGTCCTTCGGCGGCAGATCGAGGAAATCATTCATGGAATCGCCAACGAGGAACGACTTGAACTGTCGGGTCGCGAGCAGATTCAGCTAGCGGACGAGATTGCGGACGACATGACCGGCTATGGGCCGCTGCGTCCGCTTCTGCTCGATCAATCAATCAACGATATCATGGTGAACGGTCCGAGCAACGTCTACGTGGAGCGAAGCGGCAGGCTGGAACGAATTGCGGTGCGATTCCGCGACAATGATCACATCGCCTCCGTCGCTCAGAAGATTGCCGCGCAGGTTGGTCGGCGCGTCGACGAATCCAGCCCGATGGTGGATTGTCGCCTGCTGGATGGAAGCCGCGTCAACATCATCCTCCCGCCGCTGGCGATTCATAGTCCGTGCATCTCCATCCGAAAATTTCCAAGCCTTCGTTTGGATATGGCCGGATTGATCGAAAACGGCTCAATGACCGCGGCCATCGGACAATTGCTGGAGGTCGCCGCCCGGTCTCGGCTCAACGTTCTGGTCTCCGGCGGCACCGGATCCGGTAAGACGACGCTCTTGAATGCGATGAGTCAGTACATCGATCACAGCGAACGCATTGTCACGATCGAGGATGCGGCAGAATTGCAGCTTCAGCAGCCGCACGTGGTCAGCCTGGAGACCCGGCCTCCCAGTCTCGAAGGCACAGGGCAGGTGACACAGCGCGATCTCTTGTGGAATGCGCTGCGCATGCGTCCTGACCGGATCGTCGTGGGCGAGGTGCGCGGCGCGGAAGCATTTGACATGCTGCAGGCGATGAACACCGGCCATGATGGTTCCATCTCCACGGTGCATGCCAACAGCACCCGTGATGCCCTGACCCGCATCGAGAACATGGTGCAGATGGGGCAGGTTAATCTACCGTCGCGCGCCATTCGAACTCAGATCGTCGCGGCGCTGGATCTCATTGTGCAGGTCGAACGCATGCGGGACGGACAGCGCCGTATCATTCAGATCAGCGAGGTAATCGGGCTGGAGGGGGACGTGATCACCACCAATGACATCGCAGCCTTCGAGTACCAGGATGAGGATGTGCATGGGCGGTTATCGGGCACCTACAGGTGCAACCTTGCAACCCCGAAATTCAAAAGCCGTCTTGTCTATTACGGGCTGGATGGAGCTTGGGCCGAGGCGATGAGGCAAATATGATGCCGGAGTCCGTGATCGTCACTGTTCTGGCGCTCGCGATGTGCGCAGCAGCCACTGCGTTGTGGCTCGACGCTCGGGAAAGGCGCATCGATCGCCGGCTGGCGGTTGCGCTGCCAGCCTCACATCCAGCCAACCTGCTGTCCATTCGCCGCACGGAGACCGGATCCCAGACTCTGTTCCTTCATCGGCTGGTCAATTACAGTCCCGAGATACCGAACATTTGGCATCCGGCCTATGTGTTGGTTGCCGGTGCGTTCGCAGGGGCAGCAACCCTCTATGCGATTAGCCAGCTTGGATATTCCATTCTCTACGGGGGAATTGCCGCTGCAATCGCAGCCATCAGCGTGATGCGAGGGCTGTTTGGATGGCAGCAACGTCGCGTCGCCCTTCAGCTTTTTCGACAGCTGCCTGATGCGATCCAGCTGGTGACGAGTACGGTTCGATCGGGTTTGCCTGTGCACGAAGCATTCCGCGCCCTCGCGCGCGAAATGCCGCAACCAACAGCTGGGCAGTTTGCCATCGTATGCAACGAGGTGAATCTGGGGAGACCTCCAGCGGAAGCTGTCGAAGGTGTCTATCGCCGAACGCAAGTGGCCGAGTATGCGATGTTTGCGGTGACACTTGCAGTCCAGTTGAAGTCAGGTGGCAGCTTGGCCGAAACCTTGCAGAACCTGGGCGACACTGTGAGGCAGCGTGTTGCGCTAGCTGCTCGCGCCAAGGCGCTGGCGGGAGAGGTGATCTTTTCCTCGCGAGCGCTGACAATCTCGCCCTTGATTGGAGGCGGGGTACTCTACGCGTCCAATCCACAAACAGTTGATCTCTTGTTCACCGATCCGGTTGGAAACAAGCTGCTCGCTTACGCGGTAGCCTCGGTGCTTGTCGGAGCCTTGGTGATAAGCTGGATGGTCAGAAGGGAAACACAACTATGACTTTTGGTCTCGGTCTGGTGGCCCTCGCAGTGGCAGCGGGGAGTGCGACCAGCCTGTTGATTATCCGCGAGATACACATTCGTACTGTGGATGCACGGGTGGCAAACGCAGTGATGGGCGGTGCTGGCGGGGCAACACCCTTCCAAGACGTGACCGGTTGGTTTTCATGGCTCGGCACGCGGTATCGCCGTTTCTACGCTGAGGAGAATCTGGATCAACTACGAACGATCCTTCAATCATCAGGTTTTAATCATCGTCGAGCGTTGCCGACCTGGATCGGTGTCAAAGCCGTCGCCATGTTCCTATGCCCAATCATCGCCGGGTGTGTCGCTCAGCTTTTCGCGAAGTCAATGACGGATGTACTGGTCTTCACACTCATGGGCGTGATGGTCGGAATCTTGGGGCCACGATTGATACTGGCGGTGCTGAAGCGGCGGTTTGATGCTGCCATTCGGGTGGGCACACCGGATATGATCGATTTGCTGGTCGTGTGCAGCGAAGCGGGAATGGGCCTGGAGAGCGGGCTCGCTCGCGTCGCGCAAGAAATGAGCGAGACCAATCCCCCTATGGCCCGGGTCCTACACTGCCTTCTTGATGATCTCCGGATACTGCCAAATCGCAGCGACGCATTCGATAAACTAGGAACTACATCGGATGGGCTTCGCCGATTCGGCACCATGGTCGCTCAAAGCCTGCAATACGGAACGCCGGTGGGCCAGGCTCTGCGGAATATCGCTGTCGACCTCCGGCGAGAACGCATTACCAAGCTTGAAGAAAGAGCACACAAGTTAGGCGCCAAGCTGACCATTCCGATGGTGCTGTTCCTGCTTCCAGCCATGTTCGTCGTTTTGGGAGGAAGTCCCATTCTGCACCTGGTGCGTTCGTTCGCCAGCTTCGGTAAATAGCGATGAGCACGGTTGCCCTGTCGAAAACCTCCTCTTACGACCGGACGATGCAACTGTTCGGCGGTATGTGGTTCATGCTGCTGGCGCTTGGTGTCGCCTTCAATATTGGATCATCGGCCGATAAACCGTGGCCGTCGCTCCTGTCGAGTGTTTGCCTTGGTGCCTTCTACGTTCTTCTGGCGCTATTGACGATGACGCGGTCGCCGGCAAAGGCGCAAGCGGATGGCGTCCTCCCAAGAATAGCGGCGTTCGTCGGCACCTATATGCCATGGACGATCGCCTTCTTCGGCAAGAGCGACCAAGCGTTACCAAACCTGGCATCCACCGCTTGCGTGTTGATCGGCATGATCATGATGCTGATCACCATCCGACACCTTGGTAGGTCATTCAGTCTGGTGCCACAGGCGCGCAATGTGGTGCAAACGGGCCCGTACCGGTGGATCAAGCACCCGCTCTACCTTGCGGAAGAAATCGCGGTGTTGGGAGTAGTGCTGAGAAATCCGACGCCGCTGACCGCGGTCTTGCTCGTCCTGCATATCGGCGTCCAGGTATGCCGAATTCTTTACGAAGAAGACCTGCTTCGGCGCAACTGCCCTGAATATTCCAGCTACGAGGCATCGCGTTGGAGAGTGGTCCCTTATGTTTGGTGAACGACTATGCGTGGCCGAATTGTCATGGACGTGGTTCAAGTCGCTACTGCTCGGGCTCGGCGATCGGGAGTGGTAAGTATCGGTCGAGCCAGGCGCGCGTGTGCTAAGAATTCTTTCATCGCGCATCAGCGCGGCGCCGTCGCGTTCGAGACATTGATCGTTTACCCGGTCTTGGTGGCGTTCCTGCTCATGCCGCTCGCCGACGTAGCCGCCGCGGGCTTCCAATTTATCTCGGCGTGGACGGCGTTGCGCTCCTTCGGGCAGTATGTGCAGTACTATAATCCGCTCGGCCCCGACGGCACGGTGACCTGGAGGCCGGGGCTACAGACAACAGTCGCTGGTCATACGATCGGCAATCTCCGGGTTGTATGCGGAGACGCAGGCGCTACCTGTTCGCCGAGCAATATTGATTTCCCCAAGTATATTACATTTTCGACAACCATCACTTTGGCTCCGATTGTCTTGAGACGGGTACTGTGCCCCACCACCTGTACGTTCACGCTGCCTTACTCAGAACGCTTCCAGTAGGGTGTTTCCATGCGTAATCTGCTCCGTTCGCGACAAGGCTCGGCCGCATTCGCAACAGTCATCGCCCTCGTGCCGCTCATCGGAGCGGTCGCACTCGGGGCGGAGGCCGGATCATGGTACGTCACCCACCAGCACGCGCAGAACGCCGCCGACTCGGCGGCCTACTCGGGCGCCTTGCGGCTTTCATGCACGATGGCTGGCGCGGCCTGCGGTACACAATCGGTGGATTATCTGGCCAAGGAATTTGCGGCACAGAACGGGTTTTGCAACTCAAGTCCGCAGGACAGCACGCCCTATCCCGGCACCCAGTGCGCGCCCAGTCTTCCGAACAGAATCTCGCGAGCCGTGCAGATCGATATCGGCACATACACTGCGGGCACGTTCACAACGCCACCTGCAGGCACCGGCAACGCCGTTCGCGCCAGGGTCAGCCAGCAACAACCGGCCTACTTGGCGGCAGTGCTGGGTTTGACGACCGTCAACATCCCGGCCCAAGCCATCGCGCTGGTCCAGCAGCCGACCAAGGCGTGCGCTTTGGCGCTTGGACCTGACTCAGGCGCACTTAAGCTTGCCGGTAACCTCAGCAACAACGGAACTGGCTGCGCGCTGATGTCGGATACCAGTGTTCAACTTGCGAGCACTCCATCTTTCACCGGTTCGGGATGGGCGGTTTATGGTGTAAGTGGCTGCACCCCCTCAGGCACCTGCAGCAATATTAGCGTGCCGCACAACTATTTCATGACGTACGCTAACAATCCGCTCAGGAAACTGGACACCGAATCGTTCAACAGTAGGACTGGCAATACAAGCCCGTCATGCCCTGTTCAGGCGGATGGGTGGAAGCATTGCGCGCCGAATAGCGCGGGGACAGGAGCTTACGGCAATTTCACGGTGCAGAACGGGGACAAGTACGTCTTGGACCCGGGAACATACATCTTCTCCAAGGCAACTATAAAGGTCACCGGCGGACAACTGAAAGGCACAGGCGTAACCTTGGTATTGCTCGGAGATTCGCAGCTTACCATCAACGGGGGTACGGTTGACCTCTCCGCACCTGCCACGAACAGTTTCTCTTCTGATCTGAATGGCGTCCTGATTGACGATCAGGCTCCGACCAAGACCAGCAACAAGGTCACCATAAACGGTAGTGGTCTAGTTAGCCTGGGCGGGGCCATGTACTTCCCCAAGGTCGACGTTAGCTGGAGCGGAACGACTGCCAGTACCAATACGACCTGTTCACAAGTGATCGCGAAAACGCTCGACATGAGCGGTGGCGGCTACCTGAGCACGCAAGGGTGTGCTCCGGCGACCATCATTTACACCCAAGTTGTCGCGTTGGTGCAATGATGAGAAAGCTCGACAATCGCGGCGCCTCGGCCTTCGAGCTTATCCTCGTGTTCGTGCCGCTTTTTACATTGATGTTCGCCATCATCGATCTCGGACGCTATGCAATCACGATGCAGTCCTTGCGGACGCTCGCGAGCGCCGGCGCCCGGGCGGTCATGATTAGCTGCTACACGCCCGACATGGTCCAAAGCCCGCCGCAGTCGCCGGCCGGCTGCACCGGGGATCCCCTGTCCTTGACGGCTAAGCAGAATGCGGCGCCATTCCTGTATTTCGGCCGTCTCACGCCGACGCTGACCGTGGGGGCCAGCACCGACAATTTGACTGTTACGGCTTCTCAAGCGGGCTTTACCATGCTGATGCCGATATGGGGCACAGCATTGAACGCGCCGAGCGCGTCTACCAAGATTCCTTTCTAGTTGGTCGCCTGGAATGCACCCGGGTACCGTAAGCGACAGACCAGGCCCCTTTGCCTGAACAGGTTTTCCGAAAACCGATAGGGTGGTTCCATGGGAGAGCAGCGGGAGCCCGCCTCAAGGTCGCGACGCTATGGGATAGTTCCCGATATGCGAAAAGTGGTGCGCGCTGGCAACATCGGAGAGTTTTCTCTGCTGTTGTGGCAGTGCGGTAAGGCTCTCATCTTGCAAGGAGGCGCCATCAGGGAGGATGATGTTGGAAATACGAAATAACGATTTGTAATTGGATGAACTGTAATCTCTGCAACGTGGTACGCGCAGGGGAACTTTTGGGGACATCGAGCACGTAGATTTGCGGGGACGGCCGCGGATCGCGGTGGGGGGACTCGAATGGGCGGCGGTCGCGTTTCAGGTAAGACGGTAGCGAGGCTTCTCGCCTTCGGCGTGATGGGTCTTGGCGCAGCGGTGGCCTTGTGTGGGCCCGCTGACCGCGCGGAGGCTGCAGACCGGCGGGGTTCCTCCGGCGGCGTCTTTGTCAGCGAAATGAACGACGTCCAGCGGGTCAGGGTGGTCGTCAACAAGTCGCGCACCTTCAAGGTCGATACCGCTTTTGCGACGATTATCGCGGGCTCGCCTGACATCGTCGACGTGAAGTCGCTGAGCGACCACATGATCTATGTCCAGGGCAAGCAGACCGGCACCACCAACGTCATTCTGTTCGACAGCGCGATGAAGCAGATCGGGGTCCTCGACGTCGAGGTCGTGATCGATACGGGCAATTTGCAGCAGAACATCCGGACCGGCACCGGCATGCAGGGTGTTCGCGTCTCGGCCTCCGAGGGCCAGGTGGTGCTCAGCGGAACCGCCGTCGACGCGGTTGCGGCCGAGCGGGCTATGGCAATCGCCACCAGCACCGTTGCGAAAGGAGGCACCGTCGTCAACGCGATGAGCGTCGCGGCACCGCAGCAGGTGATGCTGGAGGTGCGCTTCCTTGAGGTCAGCCGGGAGGCCGGTCGAAACCTCGGGGTGAACCTTTCTGCGGCGAACGCCAACGGCACTAACATTGGTAATTCTGGGCTAGGTCGTGTGACCGCCGCCGGTCGAACACCGATCGGTGGTATCAACACCGCCAACGGTCCCCTCGGTGCGGGCGGGGGGCCTGTTGGTAGTGCCCCGACAGGCAGCCTTCCGGTACTCGGAACTCTGGGGACGCTCGCCGGTACTGCAGGAGGCATCGCGCCGGCCCCCTTCGGAACCTTGTTGACCAGTCTTATTCGAACCAGCAACGGCGGTTCGGTGGACATGCTGATCTCTGCATTGGAAACTAAGGGACTGGCACGCCGGCTGGCGGAGCCGAACTTGACTACGCTGTCCGGCGACGCCGCCCGCTTCCTCGCCGGCGGTGAGTTTCCAGTGCCGATACCGACCCAGACGACGAACGGTTTTCCCACCATCACGATTGAATACAAAAAGTTCGGTGTTGAGCTCGCCTTCGTCCCTACCGTGCTCTCCCGCGGCGTGATCAACCTTCGGGTTGAGCCGTCGGTGAGTGAACTTGATTTCGCCAATGCGGTGACGATCCAGGGGACGACCGTTCCTGCGCTGACCCGCCGCGACGCGCGAACCACGGTTGAGTTGCGCGATGGCCAGAGCTTTGCAATCGCCGGCCTGTTGCAGACCCGCAATCGCCAGGACGTTTCGCAATTGCCCTGGATCGGCTCGGTGCCAGTGATTGGAACCTTGTTCAGCAGCAAGTCGTACCAGCAGGAGGAAACGGACCTCGTCATCATCGTCACGCCGCGCCTGGTTGCGCCGGCGGCACCCGGTCAGCAGCTGGCGTCTCCGCTCGACTCCCGCCTTCCGGCCAATGACGTCGATTTCTTCCTCAATGGCCAGATGGAAGTCCGCAAGCGCTACGATGACTACGTCAATTCCGGTGGCGACGTGAAGGGTCCTTACGGCCACATCATCGCTCCTGAGCTCAGGACGCCCGTTCCGCCCCCGGCCGCCGCCAACCAGCCGGTCGTAAAGACCCTCAACTAGGAGCGAGAGATGACCAAAAGGTATCTGGTTCTGTTCGCGCCTTTGCTGCTCGGGGGATGTTACGGCCTCGCCGGTAACGACGAGATGGACCGCTACTTCCAGCGTTCCAATACCATCACCATGAGCGCCGGCGATGCCAAAGAGGTCAACGCCGTCACACATACGATCCATCCATGGCCGCGTAACGTCGGTGATCGCAGGATCGCATATGACGCTCGGCGCGTGGGCGCCGCGGTCACACGCTATGGCAAAACGCAACAGCCGGTGGATCAGCTTCCCGACATAAGCGATCCGACGAGGCAAATGGGCGTGCGGACGACGCCGACGCAGAACGTCAACATCGAGGGATTGGGGGCAGGTTCGTCAACCGGCGTGTCGGTACCGGTCGGCGGAACTGGCGGAGCACCGAACAGGTAGAGGAGCCAAGGGCCTTAGCTTTGGGAAATTCAACGATGCTATTTCAATGAGTCCGATGAGCCGGGCGGGGACAACAGTTATGCGGCGCATCATCTTAATGCTGATCTATTGCTGCTTGGGGACAGGCCTTGCGGGGTGTGACTACACGCTGAGGGAGGCCGCAATTGTGGCCCCCGTGGATCCGCCGGGCGGGGACCCCGTGCAGGAGCCGACCGACGTCAAATATTACCCATCAGACGAGCCCGTTCGGCTGGGGCTGGAGCATTTCAACCGCGGCAGCTACGGACTATCCCAGCGCTATTTCAAGGACGCCGTCGAGAAATCACCGAAGGACCTGACGGCCTGGATTGGGCTCGCGGCAAGCTATGACCGCCTGCGTCGTTTTGACCTGGCTGATCAGGCCTATGCCCAGGCGATTCGGCTGGGGGGCGAGACCGTTCAAATCCTGAATGATCAGGGTTATTCGTACATGCTGCGCGGCAATCTGAGTGCGGCGCGACGGAAGTTCGAGAAGGCTTATTCGCTCGATCCAGGTAACCCGGTCATCGCCAATAACCTTGAGCTTCTCAATGGTAGCCGTCGGTTCATCGAAAGGCCGCCGAATAATCAGCCTTAGGTGGAATAACTACCGGTAAAGGGCTGATGCCGGTCGGATATGCACGCTAACGTGCTTTGGGAGGCATGCCTCGTCGCGGGTATGAGCCAGTTGCGCGTGGCATGGGTAGCCCCTGATTAGTTGGGCCCGATCACAACATCAGCGTGACGGCTGCCGATGCGGCTGATGACGATCACGCCGTTGCGGATGGTAAATCTCGCGCCGAGCAGTTTGCGGACCTTCTCCGTGATCGGAGAAGGGAACGGGATTGTTTCTCCCGTGACGGGATCGCCGACCCTGATCGACTCTGTCGCGGAGCCCGCAACCGGGGCGGGCTTGATATAGTCGCGGATCAGCTGAATCTCTTCGCGCGACAGGACGAGAACTGCCTGGTCGGGGCGAGTCTCGGCCGGCGGCTTGGGTGCTTCGGTGCTTGGCTTGTCGCGGGCCTCATTGGCGCTTGCGATCTGATCGAGCCTGGCTACGCGGAGCTTGAGCGCGATGATTTCGCGTTGCAGCGTGGCGATCTCCGCTTTGAGCGCCGTGGCCTGCATCAAGACAATGGTCGCGCAAACGCAACTCACGATGACGAGAACGCTCAGCAACGCGAGCAACCAGCGCTCGATGTTTCCCATCGACCCTCCGGTTGCCTCGGGGAGTTGATCGCGCTGGAGGTGCCCGCGCCAGATGCGGCGTCCTCGCTGCATCCAATTCGCGATCGCTGTCACACGTCCGGACTCCTCCTGCCCGGAGCCGAAGTGCGCAGACGACAAGGCGGGGGCCTCGTGGGGCGGGTGAATTATGGGCGCACTGTTGCCGTGATCGGTGCGTGGCTGCGGCCCTCGGTCCTCGGCGACGTGATCGTCAGCCGGAGGATGAGAGGCGGCGTGCGGATGAGGGCGGGACGGATCATCCTCCATCTGGTGATTAAGCCGGCCCGTATCCGTTCTCGGTGGTGCCATCTACCAACTTCAGCGGTTGTTCCGCCCGGAGCATCAAATGAGGCGGTCGTGTTGCACGCTGCGCGTTTGCGGGCCGACGCCGCCGGATCTGCAAATCATTCCAGCATCGATATGGACGTAAACCGTGCCGATAAGCGAGCCCTGTGTCAATTGAGGAAAAGGGCATCAGCATCGAACCGGGATATCCGCAGATGGTCTCAGTCGCGCCAGCCCTGGGCGCGGGGCCGCGCGCGACGGTTCACCCTAAAGACGCGCACGCCAGATCGAGGCCTTGGAACAACTGTGTCTGTCAAAAATCAACCCGGACGAGGCGTCATCCTGAGGTTTGATCCGAGATTGGGAGAATCGGTCTCTGGTTCCGTTTCGCGTTCGCGAACCCGTGAGGAGACTTCATTCGCCCGCGAAGACGAAACAAATGACATCGGATTGAAACCACTTTCCAGCAACCTCGAAGTCAGGGAAACACATTGCCGAGCTACTATCTCCAAGCCTTCTAACTGGGAGAGCCAGCAATGCGATCTCACCGAGATTTAGTCGCGCCAGTCATCATTCTGTGCTGCTCAGCTTTGAGCATCGCCACTCTTGTGATGGTCGGAGCATGGTGAATCCTTGGCCACACATCCATGCGTGAGGAATTCACATCTCTTGCTTTCTTGGCGGTTACGCTCGCGGGCGTCGCCTTGCTTGGCTCCGGCCTGCTCGCGCTGGTAATCGTGGGGTAGAGCGCGGCCCGACGCACGCTGATATCCGAGAGGGAAGCTGGTGCGCTGCCGATCTGCCGCGGCGAGGGCCCCTCGCTCCGAAGCCGAATTTCGTCTCCACATGATGACGCCGATCGCCATGAACGTCGGACAAGCCAGCATGTCGGCCTGGTCAATGTACTTCTGGACGCAGTACCAATCAGTGGGAGCGTGTCGGTAGTTTGGGAAGTCTGTGCGGGTTGAACGTCGTCGGCATCAATCCGGGAATTGTTTCCGGCTCCACTACGTCGAGACGCCGAACAGCTTGCGCACTGCTGGCAGCCACTCGCCCGTCATCGTGAACTCAAGCCCGAGCCGCGCTCCGACGGCAATCGCCAGCATTGTGATCGGCGCCGAGAGAGCGAGTGTTGAGAATGCGGTCAATCCCTGGCCAATGGTGCATCCCATTGACATGATCCCGCCTATCCCCATCAGAAGCGCGCCGCTCATGTGACGCTTCAATTCACGGGCGTCGTCGCAAGCCTCCCAGCGAAAGCCGCGCCCGAGCATGGCGGCCGCAAACGAGCCGGCGACGACGCCGGCGACCGAGCCGATGCCAAAGTTCAACCGCGCGCCGGAAAAGGTGGCAATGTAAAGGATAGTGTCGCCAAGCGGGGCAACGAAGGTGAGCGAGGAGACGCGCGCGGGATCGAATTCGTCATCCGCGAGCCACCCCGTCGCGAACCATCCGAACGCAATCGCGGCGCCGACGGCAAGACCGGAAACCAATAGTCGCGGCGACCGGATCAGCCGGCCATCCGCGAGTGCCCAGAAAGCGAGCGCGGCGGCAATCGACATGACGAGGATTGCATGCGTCGTGCTGCCGGCCCCGAGCAGTGAAGTCAGAGTCTGGTTGTTGCCTTCGGCGAGGCGCACCGACAATGGCTCGATCAGCTTCACGCGGAGCATGCCGGTGATGCCGCGCATAGTCGCGAGCGCGGACAGGCCGAGCACGAGAAAGACCACGATGGCACGCAGATCGCCACCGCCGATGCGCACCAGCGTGCCGAAACCGCAGGTGCCGACCAGCGCCATGCCGACGCCGAACATCAACCCGCCGATGATCGCGCCGCCCAGGCCGATCGATGCTGTGAGATAGATCGATCGCGACAGGTCTATGATGCCGAACTCGGCCAGCGCTTGGGTCGTAAGCAGGGCGACCGCCGCGGCCAGAGCAAAGGATCTGAGCCGGCGAAAATCCGATCCGAAGAACGCATCCTCGAGCATTGCGAGCGTGCAGAAGCGGCCCGCACGGCCGGAAACGCCGAGCACGGCACCGGCGGCAAGCCCGCATGCAAACGCTATGGTCGAAGAGCCCAGCATTCCTCCCGGGGATGTTCGTTCTGCTTGTTAGACAGTCTGCGCCGGGAAGGCGCGAAAATCCAGAACGGAAAATTACCGGCGGCGCCGCCGCACCGGCTCGCAGAACACGTCGTAGACGGCGGTGAGAATCTTGCGGACGTCCTCGTTGGCGAGGCTGTAGTAGATCGCCTTGCCGTCGCGGCGGGTGGTGACCAGCCGATCGAGTCTGAGCCGCGCGAGCTGCTGGGAGACGGTTGACTGCCGTTCGCCGAGGAACTGCTCGAGCTCGGTCACCGATTTCTCGCCCTCGGCGAGGATGCAGAGCAGCAGCAAGCGGGACTCGTGCGATAGCGCCTTGAGCATGTCGCTCGCCTCGCGTGCCTTCTCCATCATCTGCTCGAGCTCGGCGGAGCCCTCGATCTCCTTCAGCTTTGGCAGCGGCATCGTCTCAAATTCCCCTGAGCAAAATCCTTGAGAGCGGTCACGACCTGCCCGGTTCGGATCCTGTGCTGGACAGGATCCGGTTCAGGAGGCCGAAGAAGAAGGCATCCCCCGGATAACCGCGAATGCGCCCGATCTCACGGCCCTCTTTTACCACGACGAAGGTCGGCGTGAAGGCGCCGGGATCGATTCCGGCGAGGTCAGCGGGCGGGGGCCTATTCAGGTCGACCCGGCGCAGCGGCGCGGTCTGGCTTTCCTCGGTCTTGCCATAGATCGGCGCGATCTCGGCATTGAAGCGTGCGCACCATACGCAGCCGGCCCGTTCGAACATGACGAGCTCGTCCGCGCGCGATCCCGTTGCGGACAGCGCGAGCGCGACAATGACTGCGAGCCAGGCGATGATTCTGTTCATCCTGCGTAACGGACCTCTGGACTTCCTTGGCGCTTTATATCATTAAATTCGCATATGTTCTAGGGATGAGACGCAATGACCTTGGACGTCACGCTGGGGGCGGCCTTCGTCGCGGGGCTGTTGTCGTTTCTGTCGCCCTGTATCCTGCCCCTGGTCCCGCCCTTTCTCTGCTACATGGCCGGCGTCTCGGTCAACGATCTCTCCGGTGGCAAGCCCGACCTGCGGCCGCGCATCCTGGTCTCCGCACTCGCTTTCGTGGCGGGCTTCTCGCTGGTTTTCGTCGCGCTCGGCTCGACCGCCTCGCTCGCGGGACGCCTCATCTCCGCGCATCTCTCAACGCTCGGCATCGTCGCCGGCGGCCTGATCATCGTCATGGGCCTGCATTTTCTAGGTGTGCTGAGGATTCCGCTGCTCTATCGCAGTGCGACGGTGCAGGTCGACAACCGGCCGGCCGGGGTGGCGGGGGCCTTCGTCATGGGCCTGGCATTCGCGTTCGGCTGGACGCCCTGCGCAGGCCCCATTCTCGCCGCTGTCCTGCTGATGGCAGGCTCGGAGGACACGACCGGACGAGGAGCCCTGCTGCTTTTCGCCTATTCAATCGGGACCGGCATTCCGTTCCTGATCGCGGCCGCGTTCACCGGTAGGTTCATTGTCGCGCTTGGCCGCGCGCGCCGGCATCTTGGCCTGGTCGAGAAGACGATGGGCGTCTTTCTAGTCGCGACCGGCCTGATGTTCTTGACCGGTCTAATGCCGGCGGTTTCAGAGTGGCTGCTGGAGCGTTTTCCGGGGCTGACCACCATCGGCTGAGCTAGCCGTAGCGGAAATCGAGCAGTTGGGCATAGGACTGCAGTTCGATCAGGTAACGATGCACGAGCGGCCCTTCGCCGGCCATCGCTGCATGGGCGATCTCTCCACTGCTCGCGATCGCGCCGTCTATGAGGCGGCGGAACTCGCCTTGTCCGGCGATCTCGGTGCTTGCCCATTCGTTGCAGCGCTGCAGACGATCGCGGAATGCGCTTGCGGCGGCAACGGTTTCCTCGGCGTATGCCTGCGCCGGCTGCTGGCCATACCGCGTGGCCGCCACCCGTAGCTTTTCCATGGCCGGCGCGATCTCGAATACGCAGTCGCCGAGATCGTAGAGGCCCGAACGACGCCTGAGTTCATGAAAGGACCTGCGCAGCGCAAGCAGTTCGCGACCGGCGGCGACATTGTCGCCGCCGTCCAGCGCGCGCGTTGCGGCCGCGAGCCGTTCACCGCCGTCACCAAGAAATTCCGCCAGTGCGGCCGGAGCATAAGCGGGCAGGGGACCGGACGCGTTTGGCTCAAGCCGTTTCCACGTGGTCGCCGCCGCGTCGGTCTCCATCTGTGCCAGCGCGATGCTTCCGGTGCGCGCATAGCTCGCCGCGCTGCGCAGATTATCCATGATCGGCCCCATCACCGATACGAAATCCGTGGGTTTGCCGGCCTCCGCGCCGAGAACGAGCGCGCTCGACGTCAGCCATGCCAACAGGGCGATGATGCAGCGCAAGATCGGAAATCCTTGTCACATTCGTAGATATGAATATCATAATGAAAGTGACCGATGCGCAAGATCCTTCCAAAGCACAAATCCCTGACGTCGCCCGGCTGGCTGACGCGACGCGGCTTTCTCGCATTGGCATCGGGCGCGGCTCTTGTCGCCCGCCGCGGCGAGGCGGCCGCTGAGCCGGCGCTTGGAGAAGATGGGCTCTATCACGAGCCCTGGTTTCTGCAGAGCTTCCTCGATCTGCGCGAGGACCTCGAAGGCGCTGCCGCCGGCGGCAAGCGCCTTGCGATCATGTGGGAGCTGCGCGGCTGCCCCTATTGCCGTGAGACGCATCTGGTAAACTTTGCCGATGCGGCGATCACGACCTACATTCGCGACAATTTCGAGGTGTTGCAGCTCAATCTGATCGGCTCCCGCAAGGTTACGGATTTCGATCGCCAGGAATTGTCCGAGAAGGATCTGGCCCAGAAATACGGGATCAGGTTCACCCCGACATTCCAGTTCTTTCCTCCATCGTCCAACGGCATTGAGGCAAAGGAGCCGATGGCGCGGGAGGTGGCGCGGGCACCCGGCTATCTCAAGCCGCAGCATTTCCTGGCGATGTTTCGCTTCGTGCGGGAGCGGGCTTACGAGCGCGGCTCGTTCCGGGATTTTCTTACCACAAACGGCTAGTTGACACCGGCCCTGCGAATTTGTCTTGACGCCGCTTCTTATATGAACATATCATAATAACTGAATTTGATGGATTGTGAGTCCATCGCAAACGAGGCGGGCGTCACCTCGCCATCAAGGGTAGGGAACATGCGGCGCTCGCTCGCGGCTGCGTTTGCGCTATGTCTTTCGGCCGGAAGCGCCTGCGCGCAAGAGCCGATCAAGCTCGACGTCGTCAATGACGCTCTGCCCAAATCGCTGACCGGCGCACCCGGCAATCCCGATGCCGGCAAGAAGGTGTTCCTGACGCGCACGCTGGGCAATTGCCTCGCCTGCCACCAGGTCACCAGCCTGAAATCCGAGGAATTCCACGGCGAGTTCGGCCCGTCGCTCGACGGCGTCGCCGGCCGCTACAGCGAGGCACAGTTGCGCCTCATCGTCGCCGATCCCAAGCGCATCTTCACCGACACGGTCATGCCGGCGTTCTTCAAAAGCGACGGCTTGAGCCGTGTGCGCCCGGAGTTCGTCGGCAAGTCGATTCTGTCGGCCGCGCAGGTCGAGGACGTGGTCGCTTATCTCAAAACGCTCAACTGACGGCGAGGAGGATCTGGAATGAAAGCCATCAATCGACGGCAGGCATTCGCGCTCGGGGGTGGCTTCGTCATGCTGACCCTGATGCCGATGGCGGCCGACGCCGAAGTGAGCAATGACGCCGCGAAGTGGATCGAGAAGTTCACCGGCGGCAAGCAGCCGGTCAAGGGCAAGATCGCGCTCGACCTGCCGGAGATCGCGGAGAATGGCAATACCGTGCCTCTGTCGCTCACGGTCGAGAGCCCGATGACCACGGAATCCTACGTCAAGGAAGTCATGATTCTCGCCGACGGCAATCCGAACGCCGGCGTCGCGACGCTGATGTTCACACCGGTCTCGGGCAAGGCGGAGGCCTCGATCCGGATCCGGCTCGCGGCCACGCAGAACGTGGTTGCGATCGCGAAGATGAGCGACGGCGCGCTGTTCACGGAGCAGAAGACCGTGAAGGTAACGATCGGCGGCTGCGGCGGCTAGGGCGCAAGGAGAGAACAATGGCAGACAAACCACGCATCAAGCTTCCCAAGGAGGCGGCCAAGGGCGAGGTCATCCAGATCAAGACCTTGGTCTCGCACGTCATGGAATCGGGCCAGCGCAAGGACGCGCAAGGCAAGCCCATCCCGCGCAGGATCATCAACAGGTTTGCCTGCGAATTCAACGGCAAGCCGGTCTTCGCCTGCGCGCTCGAGCCAGCGATCTCGGCCAACCCCTACATCCAGTTCGATGCGAAGGTGGAGGAAGCCGGGACCTTCAAGTTCTCCTGGACCGATGACGACGGCTCGGTGATCACGGCCGAAGAGAAGATCGCGCTCAAGGCGTAATGCCGGAGAGCTTCGAGGGAGACAGCGGATGCTTTCGCGATACGTTGGACTCGCCGTTGCGATCGTCGCGGTCGCATCGCTTGCGACGCGTGCTTTCGCGCAGGAGACCGAACGCAAAGGCATCTCCGCGCCGCCTGGACACGTCTTCAAGACGATCGTCTCCGGCTACCAGTTCCGCAGCAAGGAAACGCGGGCGCTGCAGGACGACGACCTGGAGAACCCCGGCTTTCTGGCGGTGGAGCGTGCCGCCGACGTCTGGAAGAGGGCGGAGGGCAGCGAAGGGAAGTCATGCATGAGCTGTCACGGCGAGGCCGAAACGAGCATGAAGGGCGTCGGAGCCGCCATACCGAAATGGGACGACAAGCGGAAGAGGCCGGTCAATCTCGAGCAGCGCATCAACATCTGCCGCACCGAGCACATGAAGGCGGAGCCCTGGAAATTCAAGTCCCAGGAACTGACCGACATGACCACCTTCGTGCGATACCAATCGCACGGTATGCCGGTGGCGGTGAAGACCGACGGTCCGATGTCGCCCTGGTTCGAGCGCGGCAAGCAGATCTATTACACGCGCTACGGCCAGCTCGATTTGGCCTGCGAGTCGTGCCACGAGCGCAACAACGGAAAATTCATGCGCGCCGATTTTCTCAGCCAGGGCCAGACCAACGGCTTTCCGACCTATCGGTTGCGCGACCAGCGCCTGGTGCCGCTGCATGAGCGCTTCGAAGGCTGCATGTTCGATGTACGCGCCGAGCCGTTCAAGCCGCTCTCCGACGAGTTTCTCGCGCTTGAGCTCTATGTCGCCTGGCGCGGCATCGGGCTGCCGGTCGAGACGCCCTCGGTGCGCAATTGAAACGATGAGCCTGCAGGAGCATTGCGCATGATCTCTCGTCGCGAGTTCATCCAGGTTGCTGCAGCAACGGCGACACTGGCGACCAGTACCGGTTCGAGCCTGACCCGGGCGTTCGCCCAGCAGCGCCTGACCCAGAAGGAATTGCTGGCCTTCGAGCCGCTCGGTAACGTCACGCTGGTGCATGTGACCGACATTCACGGCCAGCTCATGCCGCTTTACTTCCGCGAGCCTTCGACCAATCTCGGCGTCGGCGAGGCGAAGGGGCTGCCGCCGCACGTGACGGCCAAGGAGTTTCTCGCCCGCTTCGGCATCGCACCCGGTTCTTCGGCCGCGTACGCACTGACGTCGGAGGATTTCGAGGCGCTGGCCAAGACCTACGGCAAGATCGGCGGGCTCGATCGGGCCGCCACCGTGATCAAGGCGATCCGCGACGAGCGCGGCGACAAGGTCGCGCTGCTCGACGGCGGCGATACCTGGCAGGGCTCGTGGTCTTCGCTGAAGACGCGGGGCCAGGACATGATCGACTGCATGGCCCTGCTCAAGCCCGACGCCATGACCGGACATTGGGAATTCACCTACGGCACCGAGCGGGTCAAGCAGGCGATCGAGGGGCTCGGCTTCCCCTTCCTCGGCCTCAACATCCGCGATACCGAGTGGAACGAGGCGGCGTTCGAGCCTTCGACTATGATCGAGCGCGGTGGCGTCAAGATCGCGGTGCTGGGCCAGGCGTTCCCTTACACCCCGGTCGCCAATCCGCGCTGGATGATCCCGAACTGGTCGTTCGGAGTCCGCGAGGAGGACGTGCAGGCCCAGGTCGACAAAGCGCGCAAGGACGGGGCGCAGCTCGTCGTGCTGCTCTCGCACAACGGCTTCGACGTCGACCGCAAGCTGGCCTCCCGCGTCAAGGGCATCGACGTCATCCTGACCGGCCACACCCATGACGCGCTGCCCGAAGCGGTCAAGGTCGGCAAGACCCTGCTGATCGCGTCGGGCTCGTCCGGCAAGTTCGTGTCGCGGCTCGACCTCGACGTCCGCGACGACGAGGTCAAGGCCTACAGCTTCAAGCTCATTCCGCTGTTCTCCGATGTGATCGCGGCGGATGCCGAGATGGCCGCGAAGATCGCCGAGGTACGCAAGCCCTTCGCGCCCGAGCTATCGAAGGTGCTCGGCAAGACGGATTCGCTGCTTTACAGGCGAGGCAATTTCAACGGCACCTTCGACGACCTGATCTGCCAGGCCCTGTTGCAGGAGCGCGACGCCGAGATCGCGCTCTCGCCGGGCTTCCGCTGGGGCACAAGCGTGCTGCCGGGACAGGACATCACCTTCGAGGACGTCACCAACGCGACCGCGATCACCTATCCGGCGGTCTATCGCATGGGCATGACGGGTTCGCGGTTGAAGGAGATCATCGAGGACGTCGCCGACAATCTCTTCAACGTCGATCCCTACTATCAGCAGGGTGGCGACATGGTGCGCATCGGCGGTCTGTCCTATGCGATCGATATCGCGAAGCCGCAAGGCAGCCGCATCTCCGATATGCAGCTGCTCAAGACCGGTGCGCCGATCGATCCCGCGAGGGAATATCAGGTCGCAGGTTGGGCCAGCGTCAACGAAGGGACCGAAGGGCCGCCGATCTGGGAGGTCGTGGCCAATTATCTGACCCGACAGAAGACGGTTCGCCTCGAACCCAACAGAGCTGTCAAAGTGACGGGAGCGTGAGAAGCGATGTCGAAGATGGACAGTCCCCAGCAATCCCGACGCAGTTTCCTGGCCGCTGGCGCCGGCGTTGCGGCGTCGGTGCTCGCGAAGCCCGCCTTGGCCGGCGGCGGCAATCCGGCGAACCAGCCTCCCAACGTCCCGGAATGGACCAAGTCGCTCGGCGAGGGCGTCGCCGTGCGCCCCTACGGCAAGCCTTCGAAGTTCGAGAAGGATGTCGTCCGGCGCGACGTCGAATGGCTGACCGCCTCGCGCGAGTCCTCGGTGAGCTTCACCCCGCTGCACGAGCTCGAAGGCATCATCACGCCGAACGGCCTCTGCTTCGAGCGGCATCATGGCGGCATCGCCGAGGTTGATCCGGCCGATCATCGCCTGATGATCCATGGGCTCGTCGAGCGTCCGCTGATCCTCACGCTGGAGGAGTTGAAGCGCTATCCGCGCGTCAACCGCATTCACTTCATGGAATGCGCAGCAAATTCCGGCATGGAGTGGCGCGGCGCGCAGCTCAATGGCTGTCAGTTCACCCACGGCATGATCCATTGCGTGCAGTACACCGGCGTGTCGCTGCGTACGCTGCTCGAAGAAGCAGGGGTCAAGACCAACGGTAAGTGGCTGCTGGTCGAGGGCGCCGATGCGGCCGCGATGGATCGCAGCTTGCCGATCGAGAAGGCGCTCGACGACTGCATCATCGCCTACAAGATGAACGGCGAGGCGCTCTATCCCGAACAGGGCTATCCGATGCGGCTCGTGGTGCCGGGTTGGCAGGGCAATCTCTGGGTCAAGTGGCTGCGCCGCATCAAGGTCGGCGATCAGCCCTGGCACACCCGCGAGGAGACGTCGAAATATACCGACTTGATGCCCAACGGAAAGGCACGTCGGTTCACCTGGTCGATGGACGCCAAGTCGGTGATCACGAGCCCTAGTCCGCAGGCGCCGATCAGGCACGGCAAGGGCTTCACCATCGTCTCCGGGCTGGCCTGGAGCGGAAACGGCAAGGTCAGGCGCGTCGACGTGTCGCTCGATGGCGGCCGCAACTGGTGGCCGGCACGGCTCGACGGCCCCGTGCTCGACAAGGCACTGACGCGCTTCTACTACGAGTTCGACTGGAACGGCGAGCCGCTGCTGCTGCAATCGCGCGTGCAGGACGAGACCGGCTACGTGCAACCGAGCAAGGCCGAGTTGCGCAAGATCCGTGGCGTCAACTCCATCTATCACAACAATGGCATCCAGACCTGGCATGTGCAGGCCAATGGTGAGGTCGAGAATGTCGAAGTCGCTTAAGTTTGCTGCCGCGGCACTGCTCATTTGCGCAATGTGCGCGCCCGCGCCCGCGCAGCAGAAGACCGATCCCAAAGCCGGTCCGCGCTATCACGTCGGCCGCGCGCCGACCGCGGCGGAAATCCGCGGCTGGGATATCGACGTGCGGCCCGATGGTCAGGGCCTGCCGGAGGGCAAGGGCACGGTCGCCCAGGGCGAGAAGCTCTTCATGGACAACTGCTCGACCTGCCACGGCGAGTTCGGCGAGGGTAACGGCCGCTGGCCAGTGCTGGCGGGCGGCAAGGGTTCGCTGACATCAGACAATCCGGTCAAGACGGTGGGCTCGTACTGGCCCTACGCTTCGACCGTGTTCGACTACGTCCGTCACGCCATGCCTTACGGCAATGCGGAGTCGCTCTCGGTCAACGAGTATTATGCGCTGGTCGCCTACGTCCTGTACCTGAACGACGTTGTCACCGACCAGAATTTCGAGCTGACCAACAAGAACCTTGCCACGATCAAGATGCCGAACGAGCAGGGCTTTGTGATGGACGATCGGGCGACGAGCGAGAAATCGTTCTGGCAGAAGGACCCCTGCATGAGGGATTGCATCGAGCCGGTGAAGATCACCGCGCGCGCTGCCGTCATCGACGTGACCCCTGAGGATACCAGGGACGGAAAGTCGCGGGGCGTGGAATGATCCGCGGCCGGGCGAGCCGCCGTGGGTTGCTTCGCAGTTTGTTCGCTGCCGCCTTCATCATGACAAGTCCCGCCGCTCCGTCCCGGGCGACCGAACCGCACCGGCTCGCGCTGCAGATCAGCGACGACGACCCGGCCAAGATGCGCGCCGTCCTCGATGTTGCGGCGAACGTCTCGCG
Source organism: Bradyrhizobium diazoefficiens USDA 110 (assembly GCF_000011365.1). Classification (GTDB taxonomy): domain Bacteria; phylum Pseudomonadota; class Alphaproteobacteria; order Rhizobiales; family Xanthobacteraceae; genus Bradyrhizobium; species Bradyrhizobium diazoefficiens. The sequence continues at coordinate 3,885,923 of NC_004463.1, forward strand.
GCATTATTCCGGGCAGGGCGACGACGTCGAGATCGTGGTGGTTGCCTTCAATGGCGGCCTCGACATGCTGCTCGACGACCGCTCGCCGGTGAAGGAGCGCCTGTTGAATTTCCTGAAATCGATGCCCAATGTGAGCTTCATCGCCTGCGGCAATACCCTGGAGACGCTTGCGGTGAAGGAAGGCAGGCGACCGCCGCTGATCGAGGGCATCAGCGTCACCCGGGTTGGTGTTGCCGCACTGATGGATCTCGCGGAAAAGAACTGGACGATTGTCCGACCGTAAGGAGAGAGCCGCCGATGCGATGGTTGATGGGATTGGCTGTCTTGCTCCTTCTCGCGCCGCCCGCCGGCGCGGCCGAGCAGGAGCTCGAACTGTCGGCCGGCGGCCGCACGACCCTCGCGACACTGCGCACACCTGCCTCGATGGGACCGGATACGCCGCTGGTCGTGATGACCCACGGCACGCTCGCCCACAAGGACATGGAAGTCATTCAGGGCGTCGCGAAGGCGCTTGAGCAGCGCGGCATCGCTTCGCTCGCCCATACCCTGTCGCTGGGGCTCGACCGCCGCAAGGGCATGTATGACTGCGCGGCGCGGCACGACTATGTCGTTGACGATGCGGTTGCTGAGATCGGTGCCTGGGTGATCAAGGCGAGGGGCATGTCGCGGTTCGTCTTCACCCTCGGTCACTCGCGCGGCGGCAACCAGGTCGCGCGCTATCTGGCGGCGGGCGAACCCCCGCCGGTCGCGGGTGCCGTGCTGCTGGCGCCGGTGACGGCGAAAGCCGAGGCCGACTTGCGCGCCTCCTATGCCCAGACCTACGGCAAGCCGCTCGAACCGTTCCTGAAGCAGGCAACGAGGACCGTCGCGGCGGGCCGCGGTGGCGAGTGGATGGACGTGCCGGGCTTCATCTATTGCCGCAACGCGGTGGTGACGGCGCGCGCCTTTGCCTCCTTCTATGCCGCCGACACCGGCCAGGACGCTGCGGCGCTCGTGGCGCGGCTCAAGCTCCCTGTGCTGGTGCTCGCCGCGACCAAGGATACGGTCGTGCCCGACGTGGTAGCGTCCTTTGCACCGCTTGCCGATTCGAGCGGCGGCAGGGTGCAGCTCGATAGAATCGAGGACGCCGATCACTTCTTCCGCGACCTGTTCGCGGAAGATGCTGCCGATCGTATCGCCGAATTCATCAAGCAGACACGTTAGGAGGGACCATGCAGCGTCGATCCATGCTTGGCGCGAGCCTTGCCGGACTATTTGGTGCTCTTGCCGTGCGCGAAGCGGCAGCGGCGACGGAAACACCGGCGCGACAGCGCGTCGTCTATCACCTCGCCGATGCCGACCGCGTCGTCTTCGTTCTGGGCAACCTCCAGAACCATGTCGATGGCGCTGGTGGCCCCGGCAAGGCCGATATCAGGCTGGTCGTGCATGGGCCCGCGCTTCGCGCCTTCCACGCGCTCGCCGCCGAAGATCACACCGTTGCGATGATGAAGAAGCTCGCCGACGCTGGCGTCGGATTTGATGCCTGCGCCAACACCATGAAGGCGCAGGGGGTCAAGCTCGACGACCTCACGCCCGGCTTCGTGGTAGCCGAGAAGGGCGGCGTGGTGCGGCTCGCCGAGCTGCAACAGCAGGGATATGCCTATCTGCGGCCCTGAGCAGGCGTGGCGCCGATGCGGCCGGGCCTTGATTTGGCTCATACGGCGCGACCGCAGCGAGCGATAGACTTGGCAGACCTCAAAGGAACACTGAGGCGGCCGTGCTGACGACACTCATCGATCTCCTGGGGGAAGACCGCCTGTCATGGCTCGGCGGCCTTCTGGTCGGCGGCGTCTTTGGATTCTTCGCCCAGCGCAGCCGCTTCTGCCTGCGCGCCGCCGCCGTCGAGTTCTCCCGCGGCGAGGGCGGCCCGCGCCTTGCGGTCTGGCTCCTGACCTTTGCCGCGGCGCTGGTGGGCACGCAGGCCTTTGTCGCGCTCGGTCTGCTCGACGTCTCCGAGGCGCGCCAGCTCGCGCAGCAGGGCAGCATCTCCGGTGCGCTCGTGGGCGGCATGATGTTCGGCTGCGGCATGATTCTGGCCCGCGGCTGTGCCAGCCGGCTGCTCGTGCTCTCGGCCAATGGCAATCTCAGGGCGCTGCTGTCGGGCCTGGTGTTTGCGGTGACGGCGCAGGCTTCTTATCGCGGCCTGCTGTCGCCTGCGCGCGAGTGGGTGACCAATCTGTGGCTTGTCGACGGCGGGCCGTCGCGCGACATCATGGCGGCGTTCGGCGGCGGTACGCCCGAGAAGCTCGCTTTCGGTGGACTATGGCTGATCGCGGGGCTCACCTTCGCCTTTCGCAGCCATTTGCCGCGCCGGCTGATCTTCGCCGCGCTGGCGACGGGCGTAGCCGTCGTCGCCGGCTGGCTCTTCACCTACCAGCTGTCGCAGGCCTCCTTCGCACCGGTGACGCTGAAAAGCCTCACCTTCAGCGGACCGTCGGCCGAATTGCTGATGCTGGTCTTGAACAGCTCGCAGATCCGGCTCGGCTTCGACCTCGGCATCATTCCCGGCGTGTTTCTCGGCTCGTTCGTCGCTGCGGCAAGCGCGCATGAGCTGAAGCTCGAGGGATTTTTCGACGGGCTCGGCATGCGGCGCTATCTGCTCGGCGCGGTGCTGATGGGTTTCGGCGCGATGCTCGCCGGCGGCTGCGCGGTCGGCGCGGGCGTGACCGGCGCCTCGATATTCGCGCTCACCGCCTGGCTCGTGCTCGGCGGCATGTGGCTCGGGGCTGGACTCACCGACCTCTTCGTCGACCGTGCCGGTACGCCACAACCGCAGCAGGCCGCTGGCTCGCCCGCAGCGGGCGCGTGATCAGATATTTTATGGTTTGCTAAATTACATTTTTTGAATATGATTTTCGCAAATGCGGGCCGATTGCGCCGCAACAATGCGGGCGCGCCGCCCTCGGGGAAACGCACATGACCACCATCACGGAAAGCTACGTTCGCGAAGCGCCGCGCACTGCGCGCATCGACTGGTCGCCCTATCTCGTCGGCGCCGGGATCGGGCTGTTGAGCTGGATCGCCTTCGCAGTGTTCGGCGATCCGCTCGGCGTCACCACCGCCTATTCGCGCGTCGCCTCGCTGTTCGCCGTTCCGGTGATCGGGCCGGAGGCTGTGGCGCAGAATTCCTACTGGAAGAGCATGCCGCTGAAGTGGGACTACGGCGTCTGGTTCCTCGTCGGCATCCCGCTCGGCGCATTCCTCTCCGCAGTGATGTCGGGCACGTGGCGGCTCGAGCTCGTGCCGGAAGTCTGGAAGGAGCGGTTCGGACCATCGATCGCCAAGCGCTTTGTCGGCGCGTTCCTCGGCGGCATCGTGATCATGTACGGCGCACGGCTTGCTGGCGGCTGTACCAGCGGACACGGCATTTCCGGCGGTTTGCAGCTCGCGGTGTCGAGCTGGCTATTCCTGGCGGTGATGTTCGCCACAGGACTCGGTATCTCCGCGCTCATGTTCCGCAAACGGTGAAGGGAATCAAGATGACCGCGATGATGACAATCCTTGGCCCCGTGCTAATGGGCGCTGCCTTCGGCTTCCTGCTGCAGCGTGGCAAGGTGACGAACTGTAATGTGATCGAGAACCAGTTTCGCCTGCGCGATTTTACTGTGCTGAAGGTGATGGGCACGGCGATCGTCGTCGGCGGCATCGGCGTGCTGCTGCTCGTCGATACCGGCAACACGAAGTACTACGTGAAGGATGCCAACATGCTGGCGATCGCGCTCGGCGCCGCTTTGTTCGGTATCGGCATGGTGGTCTATGGCTATTGCCCGGGAACGGCGCTCGGCGCCATCGCCACCGGCAGCATCCATGCCTTGGTCGGCGCGCTCGGCATGGTTGCCGGTGCTATCCTTTACGCGCTGAGTTTCGATTGGCTGAAAGCGCACGTGCTCAACGTCTGGGCGCTCGGCAAAGTCCGCCTTCCGGACGTGACGAACATCCCGGACATCATTTGGTTCGCCGCTCTTGCAGTCGGCGCCGGACTGTTCTTCTGGTGGATCGAATCTGTGGAAGCTGAGCAGAAGCGGATGTAGCAGATCACAGGTCACCGTTTTGGTGTCTTGCAGAAGAGCCTGTGCAGCGTTGAAAACAGCTCTTCGATCCTCCGGTCTGCGACACGGTACCACATCGTCTGACCATCGCGCCGACAGGCGACGATGCGCTGTGTCTTCAGCTTTGCAAGGTGCTGCGATAGGGCCGAAGCGGAAAGGCCGACATCCTCGGCAAGCGCGCTCGCGCTGATTTCGCCATATTCGACGAGCTTGCAGACGATGAGCAGACGATGCTCATTGGCAAGCATGCGCATCAGGGCGGCCACCCCCTTTGCCTGCCTTTCGAGTTCGTTCGTATTCATTCGGCGCATGACGGTGTTTCGTTAGCACTTGCGTGCCAGCCGTTAAATATGAGAGCGAAATCCGGGTTTGGCCGGTTAATGAATGGCCCGCGATTGAATCGGCGCGGCATAAGCATGCGAATTATACTCACATCGCTGAATGAGTATAACCGAAGCCCATCGTTCTCAAGGATCTCTGACATACGCCATACGAGTGACGTGTGCACTCCCGCTCCCGGTCCAATCACATGAAGGACTGATCTGAGTTAAAATACCTCAATAAAATGAATATGTTAGACCGAAAATTTGCCGCGGCGCGCATGATGGACTGGAGCGATGGTGTTTTTCAACTGGTTAGAGGGCGGCATGTGCACGACGTGTGCACCTGGAGATCAAGAAAAACCTGACGACAGCCAATGCGGGCAGGTCTTCTACACAAGAGCTTGGCTCACATCGGCTCGATGCCGATCTTCTTGATGACCCCGATCCATTTCGTCGTTTCCGAGGTCATGAAATTCTTCAGGCCCTGGGGATCCATCACCAGCGGCTCGGCGCCCTGCTCGACGAAGAGGGCGCGCACCTTCGGATCGTTTACGGCTTCGACCATCGCTTTGTAGAGCTTGTCGACGACGGCCCTATCGGTGTTCGCTGGCGCAAGAAGCGCAAGCCAGGCGGCGCTCTCGTAATTCTTCAGGCCGGCTTCGGCCGCAGTCGGGACATCAGGCACCGCCGTCATGCGCTTGTCACTGGCCACTATAGCGCGACGATCTGGGTCGGAAGAGCGCGGCGATCAGGATGGCGAGTCAGTGTCGCGGCGCGATGATGATCGCCGCGATGATTGTCGCGCGCAAGAGTTTTGTTTGCTTTGATTGTCGCGGAGCGTCAATCAAGCGAGCGTTTTTTGTGTCGCGTGCTCCGGTGGCCGCCCTGGACCACGCTTTCGCTCGAGGGCAGTCCGCCTGCGATAGCTCTCGACGTTCATCTCGACGATGGTGGCGTGGTGAACAAGGCGATCGATCGCCGCGAGGGTCATAGCTGGGTCCGGAAAGACCTTGTTCCATTCTCCAAAGGGCTGATTGGCGGTGATCAGCAAAGAGCGTCGCTCGTAGCGTGCGCTGATGAGCTCGAACAGCACACTGGTCTCGGCCTGGTCCTTGGTGACATAGGCAAGATCGTCCAAGATGACGAGATCGAAGCGATCGAGGCGGTTGATGGCGCCCTCGAGGTTGAGCTCGCGGCGAGCCACCTGGAGCTTCTGCACGAGATCGGTGGTGCGGGTGAACAGGACGCGCCATCCGTTCTCGATGAGGGCCAAGCCGATTGCTGCCGCCAAGTGGCTCTTGCCTCCACCGGGCGGACCAAACAGCAGCAGATTGGCGCCCTTGCCGAGCCAGCCGTCGCCGGCGGCGAGTGCGGTCATTTGCGCCTTGGAGATCATCGGCACGGCCTCGAAGTCGAAGCTGTCAAAGGTCTTTCCGGTAGGCAGCCGCGCCTCGACGAGATGGCGCTCGATGCGGCGGCGGCCGCGCTCAGCGATCTCGTGCTCGGCAATGGTGGCGAGGAAGCGCGCCGCCGGCCAGCCTTCTTTATCGGATTGCTCGGCAAATTGCGGCCACAGCGCCTTGATGGCGGGCAGCCGCAGCTCGTTGAGCAACAGATTGAGGCGCGCGGTGTCGACTACGTTGGTTGTGCTCATGCGGCGCCTCCGATCTCGGCGGTACCGATGAGGCATTCATAGGTGGCGAGCGGTGCGAGGCGTACCACGACGTTCGGCACCTGGGCGGGATCCGGGGCGAAGTGAGTACGTAGCCGGTTGAGGTCGGGCAGCCGGCCGTCGTTCAGGTCAGCCGTGAGCTGATTGGCGAGTTCGGCCTCGCAACCGCGCTCATGGGCGAGTGCGAGGAGATCGACCATGATCCGGCAGGCCTTCTTGTCCGGTAAGCGTTTGCGCAAGACGTCGAAGGCTCGGCGGTAAGCTTCCCGGGGGAACAGCTGGTCGCGGTAGACCAGGTTGAGGAGCGCCATCGGCTTGCGCCGCAAGGAATGGATCACGTGCCGATAATCGACGACCTGATCGTGCTTGCCATTGGGATGCGGCCGCCCGCGCGGCAAGGTGAGGAGATGCGTGCCGCCGACAAACACGTCGAGGTGATCGTCATACAGGCGCACCCGCAGCCGATGGCCGATCAAGCGCGACGGCACCGTGTAGAACACCTTGCGCAAGGTGAAGCCGCCGGACGACGTCACGTGGACGATCACCTCTTCATAGTCCGACGTGCGGCGGTCCGGCAGATCCTGAAGTGCGCTACGTTCACTGTCGATCCGCTTGGCGTTGCGGGCATTGCGGCGGCTGGCGATCTCATCGATGAAGCCACGATAGGCAGCTAGATCGTCGAAGTCGGCGGTGCCACGCAGCAACAGCGCGTCGCCGATCGCTCGCTTGAGATGACCATGCGAACTCTCGATCGCCCCGTTCTCGTGGGCGATGCCACGATTGTTGCGGGAAGGCCGCATGCCGTAATGGGCACAGAGGTCTTCGTATCGCCGCGTCAGATCGTCTTTGGCGTCGCGGTCGAGATTGCAAAAGGCGGCCGACAGGCTGTCGGTGCGATGCTCCCGTGGCGCCCCACCGAGTGACCACAAGGCATTCTGCAGGCCTTCGGCCAGAGCGACGAAGCTCTCACCGCCGAGCACGACATGGGCGTGCTCAAACCCGGAATAGGCCAGCCGGAAGTGATAGAGACGATGGTCGAGCGGTACGCCCGCGATCGTGACACCCAATTCGCCCATGTCGGTGAAGTCGGACAGGCCGCGCTGACCGGGTTCGTGGGTCTGGCGGAAGATGACCTCCTGCTCCTCGCCGTGGATCGCCCGCCAGGCCCGGATCCGGCGCTCCAGCGTGCGACGGATGCCGGCGCCGAGCTCGGGATGGCGTCGGAGCAACTCCTCGAAGATCGTGACCGGCCGCACACCGGGGGCGGCCTTCAGCATCGGCGCGATCTCTGTCTCAAATACGCGGGCCAAGGGATCTGGCCGGCGACGGCCGCGGGGAGCCTTCTTCTGCGACGGAAGGCGTCGATCCTTCTCGATCCGGTAAGCGGTCGAGGTGCTGAACGAAGCCTTGGCGGCGGCCACGGGTGGGCTATCGGTCTGACGGTACTTCATGTAGAGCCTCATTTGGTGATCGGTAATGTGTCGGCCTGGCACGCGAGTGATTCCTCTTGGCGGAAGAACCACTTGCATAACCAGCCGGCCGCGATCACCAGTCGGCGCGGTCCGCTGTGGATCGCGCCGACGCCGGGCTCGTAACTCCGGTCGGGCTACGCCCTCCCTGCGTCACGAGCCCGGCGTAGCCCTCTCATCATGGTCGACGCTCCACTTCCATCCTGTTCGCCGGCGGCAGGCCACCGCGAGCGGGCGCGCATCGCCGCTTTTGATCAGGCCGAGGACGTTCGGCAGGAGCTGGAATCCGAGCGGGACCTGCCCTGCGATGAAGTCCGGCGTGTAGGCTGCGATGTTGCGGTAGGGAACGTGCGTGAGCTCGGTGCCTGTGAGCTGCTCGAAATAGGCGGCCGCCAGATGCTGCGAGGAGCCGACCCCGACCGTCCCGTAGTTCAGCTCGCGGGGATGTCCTTTCGCGTAGTCGATCAGCTCGCGCAGCGATTTCGGCGGCAGCTTCGAATTGATCACGATGACATTCGGCAGCGTCGCGAACAGGCCGATCGGGGCGAGGTCCTTCAGCGGATCGTAGGGGAGGTCCTTGTAAAGCGCCTTGTTCGCAGCCAGCGGGCCGGAGGTGCTCATCAGCAAGGTGTAGCCATCAGGTGCGGCATGCGCCGCGGCAGCGGTGCCGATATTGCCGCCAGCGCCGGGACGATTGTCGACCACGAAGGCCTGTCCAAGTGACATGGACATGCGGTTGAGCAGGATACGGTGATCACGTCGCTGGCGCTGCCGCCGGCGAAGGGCACGAGCACCTGGATCGGTCGGGCGGGATAGTCTTGGGCGTTCGCAGCCTGCATCCCCGCGGCTGCGAGCAGGGCACCACCGCCGAGTGCGAGCAGCGACCTCCGGTGAGGATGAAATCCCTCGCTCTGCCGCTGAGAAATGTCCGTGATCTTGCTGCGACCGAACTTTGTCATCTCGGACCGAATCTCCCGACTGTGTCTTGTTCTGCGAGGCCAGGGAGCGTCCGTGACAAGAGCCGTCCGGGATGAGCGCCAGGTCGCGATTATTGCGCCTGGACCGTAGTTAGCGGCTTGATGCGACTGCCATGCCGGCTGGTCTCAAAACTTACCAACCCGTCTCATTTTGCGGCGGGCGCGACATCTTGTCCGAGCCGAAATCCTGCATCTAAGAGATCGTTTTCCGCCGCGGCGTTCTGCGCCTTTTTCGGGAGGACGAGCTTGTGCCACCGGAGGTAGGCTCCACGAACTCCTTTGCCACGGCGGCGGCCTGCGCGAGGTCGCGGCTGATGACGTCGAGCACGGCCTTCGCCGCGACCGACACCGTTCGCCGCGGGTGATGCACCCAGGCAATCGAGCGCACGATCCGTTGCTCGTTGAAGCGATGCGCCCGGATGGCTCCGCTCGCGAGCGATTGCCGGAGTGCGATGGTCGGCAGCACGGTTGCGAAATCCGTGGTGGCGATCACATCGCAGAGCGCAGGCAGGGTGTCGAGTTCGAGACGCGGCCTCAGGTCGATGCCGACGGCGGCGGCGTGCTCGTCCAGGATTAGCCGCAGGCCGTGCCGTTTCGAGGGCAGCACGAGGTCGACATTGGCGATGTGGTCGAAACGCAGTCTTGCCGGCGGCTTGATCGGGCCGTCCTTACGGCAGGCGAACACCATCTCCTCGTCCATGACGTGATGCGCGGCCAGCGGAGTCCTGCGGCGCGGCACGTTGATCAACGCGAAATCGAGCTGGCCGGTGTTGACCCAGTCGACCAGCGTCTCGGTGTAGCCCTCGCAGACCGACAGCGTGATCTCGGGATAGCGGCTGGCGACGGTCGCCGACGACCTCGCCATCGTGCTTTGCGCCACCGACGTGATGAGGCCGACCGAGACGCGGCCCGAGATGCGCCCGCCGAGCTGTGCCATCTCCTGCCGGGCATATTCGGCATCGCGCACGATCGGCGCCGTCAGCCGCACCAGCGCTTCGCCGGCGCTGGTCAGCGTCATGCCCCGGACGCTGCGGTCGAACAGTTTTTGCCCGAGCTCGGCCTCGAGCTTGGCGATCTGCATGCTCAGCGCCGGCTGCACGATATTGAGCTGGCGCGCGGCCCGGGTGACGTTCTTTTCCTCGGCCAGGCACAGGAAATATTGCATCTGCCTGAGTTCCACGGGGCTATCCTTCGGTCGCTGATCCTGCTCGCGATCCATCATCTCAGGTGATCGAATATATAATCAATCATTATTTGTGATGATGGTTGTGATTGCCTAGTCTTGCTGATCGAGGGGCGCGGGCCCCAGGGAGCGAGACCAAAGATATGCAGGACGTCAGCCCCAAGCGGATGATCATCGGCATTTCCGGCGCTTCGGGCGTCACCTATGGTGTGCGCCTGCTCCAGCTCCTGCGCAATGCCGGCGTCGAGACGCATCTGGTGATGTCGAAGACCGCCGAGCAGACGTTTGCCTATGAGACCGACCTGAAGATCGCGGAGGTGAGGGCGCTCGCCAATGTCAACCATGCGATCGACGACATGGCCTCCGCCATCTCCAGCGGCTCGTTCCGCACCGCGGGCATGATCGTGGCGCCGTGCTCGATGCGCTCGATGTCCGAGATCGCGTCCGGTGTGACCACGACACTGCTGACACGGGCTGCCGACGTCGTGCTCAAGGAGCGCCGGCGCCTGGTGCTGATGGTGCGCGAGACGCCGCTGCACACCGGGCATCTCCGGACGATGACGGCACTCTCGGAGATGGGCGCGATGATCGCGCCGCCCGTGCCGGCCTTCTACGCCAAGCCCGAAAGCCTCGACGACATGGTCGAGCACACGGTCGGCCGCGTGCTCGACCTCTACGACATCGATATTGGCGTCGTGCGCCGCTGGGGCGAGGACGAGGCGCTCAAGCGCCGCTCGCTGTCGCTGCGCAAGATCGCGCCCTGACCTGAGACCTTAAGGAAAGACCCGTATGCGAATGGAAGATGTTGCGAGGAAGGGCCCGCCCGCCGATCTGCGCGCCTGGCTCGCTTATCTCGCCGAGCGCGGCAAGCTCGCGATCGCGCGCGAGGGCGTTGCGCTAGCGGACGAGCTCGCCGCCATCGCCAAGCGGCTGGAGCGCGACAGCGCCGTGCTGTTTCCGCGCCCCGACGGGCACGCGATCCCGGTCGTCGCCAACCTCTTTGCCGGCCGCGACTGGGTCGCAGAGTCCATCGGCGTCACCGAGGACCAGCTGCTGCCGCAGCTCCTCGCTGCCGCGAGCCATCCGCTGCCGACACATGAAGTGGCGAGCGGGCCCGTGCAGGAGGTCGTGCATGAGGATATCGATCTGCTGCGCCAGCTTCCGGTCCCCAAGCACAATGAGCGCGACAGCGGCCCCTACATCACCGCGGGCCTCTTGATCGCCCGCAATCCCAAGACCGGCGTGCAGAACGTCTCGATCCACCGCTGCCAGATATCTGGCAAGAACCGCATCGGCGTGCTGCTGCTGCCGCGGCATACATTCTCCTATTATCGCCTCGCGGAAGAGTTGGGCCAGGCGCTGGAGATCGCGATCGTCATCGGCGCGCATCCAGCCTTGCTGCTTGCATCCCAAGCCATCGCTGCGCTCGACGAGGACGAGATGGCGATTGCCGGTGCTCTGCTGGGCGAGCCGGTGGACGTCGTCAAATGCCGCACCAATTCGGTCCGCGTGCCCGCGCATGCGGAGATCGTGATCGAGGGACGGATCTTGCAGGGCGTGCGCGAGCCGGAAGGCCCGTTCGGCGAATTCCCCCAATATTACGGTCCGCGCGCCAATCGCGAGGTGATCGAGGTCGATGCGATCACGCATCGCAAGGCGCCGATCTTCCACACCATCGTCGGCGGCGGTTTCGAGCATCTCATCCTTGGCGGCGTGCCGCGCGAAGCGACGCTGCTGCAGCATCTGCGCCGCAGCTTTCCTGGCGTGATCGACGTCCGCCTGACTCGCGGCGGCACCTGCCGCTATCATCTCGCGATCAAGATCGACAAGGCCAATGACGGCGAGCCCAAGAACGTCATGATGTGTGCCTTCGGTGCGCATTACGACATCAAGCAGGTCATCGTGGTGGACAAGGACGTCGACATCTCCTCGTGCGAGGAGATCGAATGGGCGGTGGCGACGCGCTTCCAGGCCGATCGCGATCTCATGGTCGTTTCGGGCGCGCTCGGCTCGAAGCTCGATCCGACCACCGATAATGGCATCAGCGCGAAGATGGGCCTGGACGCGACCGCGCCGGTCAGCGCCCCCGAGCTCGCCTTCAAGCGCATTCGCGTCAAGGGCGAGGAGGAGGTTGATCTCGCCACGGCCTTGCAGGCCGATCCCAGCGCCGCGGTCGCGCGGTTGCTTGCGGGGGCGCGCGCATGAGCCGATTACCGCGAGAAGGCAACTTGCGTCCGTTTGCGCGGTTGGAATATGTAGCTGACGCCGCTTATAGTGCCGCGCCAGCTAGCCAATCGTTTTGCAGCGCAACGCTGGGAGGAAGGAACTGATGTCGACGGCCCTGCGCATCGCTCACGGCGCTTTCGGCAGGGTCGCTCTGCTCGACATGGATCGTTCGCTGGTCCGTCACGCCCATCATCATTGCCACGTCCTGCTCAAGGTCGAGGGCGCCGACACCCAGTTTCTGGTTGGCGATCAGGTCACGCCGCTCACGGACATGGCCGCCGTGCTGGTCGACGGCTGGAAGCCGCACGCCTATGTGCACGACGCCAGCCGTCCGCGCACGCTCATCATGGCGCTCTATATCGAGCCCGAATGGCTGAAGGAGTTCCGACCCGGATGGGCCGCGAGCGGCGCGCCGGGCTTTTTCGAACGCCCCTCGGGCGAGGTGTCGCCGCGCATCCGCCAGCTCACGCTGCATCTCGCAGCCGAAATGATGGCGAATCCGGACGCGGTGCGGACCCACGAGCAGACGCTGTCGGATCTCATGATCGCGGTGATCGAACGCTTCACGCCCTGGCGCAGCTTCCCGACCTCGATCCGCGGCATGAGGGCGGTGAGCTGCGACTGGCGCATCCGCCGCGCGATGGACGCGATGCGTGTGCAGGATTCCTATGGCAGCGTCGATCAGTTCGTGAAGGGCGCAGGGCTCTCGCGCGCGCAGTTCTTCCGCCTGTTCGAGACCTCGCTCGGCGTCTCGCCAAAAATCTATCTCAACGTCGTCCGCATGGAGCGCGCGCTCGATGCCGTCATGCGCGAGGACACGCCGCTCGGCGAGCTCAGCGAGCGCTTCGGCTTTCCGGAGCCGGCGCATTTCACGCGCTTCTTCCGCGACCATGCCGGCGTCAGCCCGCGCGAGTTTCGCAACGTCTCGCGTCTTGCGGGCTGAGTCTAGCGGCTAATTTTGCGCTGCACGCGCTCGAATGAGACGATTTGGTAAGTCGTGAGAGCCGGCGGTATGGCCCGCGCAGCCCCTGTCCTGACAAGTGTCACCGTCGCGTCAGAGAACGCGTCGGGAGGTATGCCGGGACATGTTGCAGGCGGTCAAATCCGCAAATCCGGGAAGTAGCGATGAGCCGTGGGTTGGGCGCTCGATCGAGCGCGTCGAGGACGCCGCGCTGCTCTCTGGCCGCGGTCGCTTCATCGACGATCTCGGTGTCCAGCCCGGCACGCTGCACGCGACCATCCTGCGCTCGCCGCACGCACATGCCGACATTCTCTCCATCGATGCTGAAGCTGCAAAACGCCTGCCGGGCGTTGCCGCGGTTCTGACCGGCAGCGACGTCAAGGCCGTCACGACAAGCCTGGTCGTCGGCGTGAAGGCGCCGGTCGAATGCTGGCCGATCGCGACGGACCGTGTGCGCTATGTCGGAGAGCCGGTTGCTGTGGTCGTGGCCACCGACCGCGCCCGAGCCGAGGATGCGGCCGAGCTGATCAACGTCGAATATCGCCCGCGCGGCGCCGTCGTCGATCCGCTTGGTGCAATCGCACCGGGGGCGTCGGTGCTGCATGACGGCTTTCCCGGCAATCTCGCCAGCGACCGCTCATTTCGCTACGGCGATCCTGAAGAAGCCTTCGCGGATGCGCCGCATCGCTTCTCCATCGACATCCGATATCCCCGCAACTCCTGCACGCCGATCGAGACCTATGGCGTCGTCGCCTCGCACGATGCGGGCGAGGACGCGTTCGAGGTGCTCGCCAATTTCCAGGGCCCGTTCAGCATCCACACGGTGATCGCGCGTGCGCTGAAAGTGCCGGGCAATCGCTTACGGCTGCGCACGCCGCCGGATTCCGGTGGCAGTTTTGGCGTCAAGCAGGGCGTGTTTCCCTATATCGTGCTGATCGCCGCGGCGGCGCGCGTCACGGGGCGGCCGGTCAAATGGATCGAGGACCGGCTCGAGCATCTTACCGCTTCGGTGTCGGCGACCAATCGCGCGACGACGCTGTCGGCGGCGGTTGGCGTCGATGGAAAGATCCTCGCGCTCGACTGGGACCAGGTCGAGGATTGCGGCGCTCATCTGCGCGCGCCCGAGCCGGCGACGCTTTATCGCATGCACGGCAATCTGACCGGCGCCTACGACATAAGCCACGTCAAGGTCCGCAACCGCGTCGTCGTCACCAACAAGACGCCGACCGGCCTCAACCGCGGTTTTGGTGGTCCGCAGGTCTATTTCGCGCTCGAACGGCTGGTGCAGCGCATCGCGATCGGCCTCGGGCTCGATCCGCTCGACGTCATCAAGCGCAATCTGATCGAGGCGAACGCGTTTCCCTATCGAACAGCGATGGGCGCGCTCCTGGATTCCGGCAACTACCACGAAGCGATCGCGCGCGCGGTCGAGCAGGGCCGGCTTGCCGAACTGAAAGCACGGCGCGACGAGGCGCGGGCAGAGGGGCGTCTCTACGGCATCGGCTTCACCGCGGTAGTCGAGCCCAGCGTTTCCAACATGGGCTACATCACCACCGTGCTGACGGCGGCCGAGCGCCGCAAGGCCGGACCGAAGAACGGCGCGCAGGCGACCGCGACCGTCGGGCTCGATCCGGTCGGCAGCGTCACGGTGCATGTGGCGTCCGTGCCGCAGGGGCAAGGCCATCGTACTGTGGTGTCGCAGGTCGTTGCCGATGTGTTTGGCCTCCAGCCCAGGGATATCCGCGTCAACACCGAGATCGACACCGCCAAGGATGCCTGGTCGATCGCATCGGGCAACTATGCGAGCCGCTTCGCGGCGGCGGTGGCCGGCACCGCGAAGATCGCGGCCGAGCGCGTCGCCGGCAAGCTCGCGCGCATCGCCGCCAGCCAGTTGAACGTCGAGGCGCCGGACATCGTGTTCGCGCGGGGATTCGTCGCATCAAAACACAATCCCGAGAACCGGATCGCGTTCTCGCGCGTCGCCGCGCTCAGCCACTGGTCGCCGGGTTCGCTACGCGACGACGCAGGCCAGACCATCCGCGAGACTGTGTTCTGGACGCCGCCGGAGCTGACGCCGCCGGACGATGAGGACCGCATCAATTCCTCGCTTTGCCACGGTTTCATCTTCGACTTCTGCGGCGTCGAGATCGACCGCACGACGCTGGAGACGCGCATCGACCGCTACGTCACCATGCACGATTGCGGCACCATTTTGCATCCTGGCATGGTCAACGGCCAGATCCGCGGCGGCTTCACTCAGGCGCTCGGCGCCGCACTCTTTGAGGAATATGCCTACACCGAGGACGGCAGCTTCCTGACGGGAACGCTCGCCGACTATCTGCTGCCGACCACGACCGAGGTGCCGGAGCCCGAAATCATCCACATGGAGACGCCGTCGCCGTTCACCCCGCTCGGCGCCAAGGGCGTCGGCGAAGGCAATTGCATGTCGACGCCGGTGTGCCTTGCCAATGCGGTCGCGGATGCGCTGGGCGTTGCCGACATCACCTTGCCGCTGGTGCCGGCGCGCCTTGCGGAGATGGTGCGCGGTGCCGAGCCGCCGCCGCCAGCAGGCGGTGCGACCGCAGCGCCCGTGCGCGAAGGCGACCGGCGGCTGCGCGGCGAGGGGCAGGCCTCGGTCAAGAGCGCGCCGGAGCAGGTCTGGGCCATGCTGCTCGATCCCGCGACGCTGCAATCGGTCATTCCCGGTTGCCAGAGCGTCGACAAGGTCACCGAGACGCATTTTCGCGCCGACGTGACGCTCGGCATCGGCCCCGTCACCGGCCGCTATCGTGCCGATGTGGAATTGTTCGATCTCGATCCGCCGCATGCAGTGACCTTGCGCGGCGGTGCCAGCGGCGCGCTGGGTTTTGGCAGCGCCGATGGACGCATCACGCTCGCGCCCGACGGCAACGGCGGAACGAAGCTCACCTACAGCTATGACGCTGCCATCGGCGGCAAGGTCGCCAGCATCGGCGGGCGGCTGCTCGATGGCGCGACGCGCGTCATCATCGGCCAGTTCTTCACCGCGCTGGCCCGCAAGGCCGGCGGTGGTGGCGCGGAGGGCGGAGGTTTCTCGCTGTTCGCGTTGCTGGCCGGCCTGTTCGGGGGGCGCCGATGAAGCCGCCCGCATTCGACTATCTCCGCGCCGAGAGCATCAGTGATGTCCTTGATGGACTGGCACAGCAGGGCGGCGATGCCCGCGTGCTCGCGGGCGGGCAGTCACTGATGGCGATGCTCAACATGCGCCTTGCCAAGCCAAAACTGTTGATCGACATCATGCGTCTCAGGGAGCTGCGCCAGATCGAGCGGAAGGGCGACGCCGTCGTCATCGGCGCCGGTGTACGCCAGGCCGATCTCCTGGCCTGGCCAGATCTTGCCGAGACCCTGCCGCTGGTGGCGCTGGCGCTGCCCTGGGTCGGGCACATGCAGACCCGCAGCCGTGGCACCATCTGCGGTTCGCTCGCGCATGCCGATCCCAGCGCCGAGATTCCGCTGACGCTGGTCGCGCTTGGCGGTGAGGTGTTCTTGCGCAACGCTAAACGACGCCGCCGCGTGGCGGCAAAGGACTTCTTCTCCGGCATGATGCTGACCGCGCGCGCTGATGATGAGCTGATCGAAAGCATATCGCTGCCTGTCATCAAGGGATCGCGCGTCGCTTTCCGCGAGGTCGCGCGCCGGCACGGTGATTTCGCGATCGTCGCCTGCGCAGCCATGAAGACGCCAACGGGTGTGCGCCTCGCTGTCGGGGGCGTCGCGGATGTGCCGACCGCGCGCGATTGGCCGCGGCTCGATGGGACCGCGCTCGACGACGCCCTCAACGCCTTCGCTTACGAGCTTGGCGCCCACGACGACGTCCACGCGACCGCGCGCTACCGCCGCGACCTCGTGCGCATGATAGGCCGCGACCTGATCGGCGAGGTGCTGCAATGACCCGTCTCAAGGCGGACCGCCGCCATGCCGTCCGTTTCGCGCTCAACGGCAATCCCGTCGAGGGCGAGGCCGAGCCGCGGATGCTGCTCTCGGATTTTCTGCGTCACCAGCTGGGGGCGACCGGCACCCATGTCGGCTGCGAGCACGGTGTCTGCGGCGCCTGCACAATCGTCGTCGACGGCATGCTGACGCGGTCGTGCCTGACGCTCGCGGCGCAAGTCGATGGCTGCGAACTGAAGACGGTCGAAGGGCTCGCGCCGTCGGCCGATCGGCTTGGCGTGCTGCAGCAGGCCTTCCGCCGCAACCACGCGCTCCAGTGCGGCTTCTGCACCGCCGGCATCTTGATGTCGCTGGACCATTATCTCGCGAATAACCCGGCGCCGACCGAGGCGGAGATCCGGGATCTTCTCAGCGGGCATATCTGCCGCTGCACCGGCTACACCCCAATCATCCAGGCGGCGCTCGAAGCCGCCGCCGAACTCGCTTCATCCAAAAATGAGACGTCCGATGCTTGATCTCGCCAGCAGCTTCATGGCCAGCGCCGCGCGCGATCCCAATGCGATTGCCTTGGTCGACGGCGACCTTCGTCTGACCTATCGGCAATGGTACGACAAGATTTCCGCGCTGGTGGCGTCGTTCGACCGCCTCGGCCTCAAGCCCGGCGATCACGTCGTCACGCTGCTGCAGAACCGCTGGGAGGCGGCGACGCTGCACTGGGCCTGCCAGATCGCGGGCCTCGTGATCACGCCGATCAACTGGCGCGCCAAGGCCGACGAGCTCGATTATTGCATCGAGAACGCCGAGGCCTGCGCGGTCTTCCATCAGGACATCTCTGCCGAGCCCGTGCAGGGTTCGGCGCTGGCAGGCAGGCTGCTGCGCGTGTCCGTCGATCCCGGGACCGGTGAGGCCACCAGCTTTTCTGACCTGATCAAGGACCGCGCGCCCGACGCGGAGCCGCGTGTCGGTGCCGATGCCTGGTCGATCATGCTCTACACCTCGGGCACGACGTCTCGGCCAAAGGGCGTGCCGCGCCGGCACCGCGCCGAGCGAGCCGCAGCGATCGCCCATGTCGCGCAGAATCTCTACGGCCGCGGGGAGCGCACGCTCGGCGTCATGCCGCTCTACCACACCATGGGCGTCCGCTCGCTGCTGGCGATGTCGCTGATCGGCGGCACGTTCATCTGCCTGCCGCGCTATGACAGCCGCCAGGCGCTGGCGCTGATCGAGAAGGAGGAGATCACCAACCTCTATCTGGTGCCGACGCTCTATCACGACCTCGTCCATCACGAGACGTTTGCCGGGACCAACGTCTCCAGCGTGCG
Organism: Bradyrhizobium diazoefficiens USDA 110; assembly: GCF_000011365.1. Lineage (GTDB taxonomy): Bacteria > Pseudomonadota > Alphaproteobacteria > Rhizobiales > Xanthobacteraceae > Bradyrhizobium > Bradyrhizobium diazoefficiens. The sequence continues at coordinate 3,904,074 of NC_004463.1, forward strand.
CAAGCTCGGTTTCGCCGGCGCCTCGATGACCGATGGCCTGCTGAAGAAGCTGAACGAGGCGTTCAAGCCAAACCTGTTCGTCAATCATTACGGCAGCTCGGAGATCTACACCTTTACCATCGATCAGAACGCCGCGGCAAAGCCGGGCTCGGCCGGCAAGGCGGGGCTGAACCAGCACGTCAAGGTTGTTCGCATCGGCGCGCGGTCGGTCGCCGAGCTTGCTGCGGTTGGCGAGGAGGGCGAGATCATAGCGACGCTCGCCGGTGACGAGGCTTTCGAAGGTTACTGGCGGCGTCCCGAAGCCGACGCCAAGTCGCTGCGCGAGGGCTGGTACTTTACCGGCGACACCGGCTACGTCGATCCCGACGGCGACCTGTTCGTCACCGGCCGCGTCGACGACATGATCATCACCGGCGGCGAGAACGTCTCGCCGGTCGAGATCGAGAGCTGCCTGTCGCTGCATCCTGATGTCGATGAGGTCGCCGTGGTCGGTGTCGCCGACGAAAAATGGGGCAAAATCGTCGCCGCCTTCGTCAAGCGCAATCGCAACGTTTCCGAGAGCGAGCTGGAGCAGTTCTGCCGCACCTCGGGGCTCGCCAACTTCAAGCGGCCGCGCCGCTACGTCTTCGTCGACGCGATCCCGAAGTCGCCGGTCGGCAAGCTGCTGCGGCGCCTGCTCGTCGCCGGAGAATACGAGACCGAGCGCCGCCCGCCATCGGACGCCGCTTGATCATCACGCATCAACAGAAGGAAGCGAAGATGCCGTCATCCTATACTTTTGCCGATCCCCGGCTTGCCAAGCTCGACGGGTTCAAGGTCGAGATCGACGAAGCGCACGAGCGCGCGGACATCATCCTGGGACGTCCGCCCTACAACGTCGTGGCGATGCCGCAGCGCGACCAGCTTCGGCTGACCTTCGAGACTCTGGACGAGGATCCGCGCGTGCGCATCATCGTGCTGCGCGGAGAGGGCGAGCATTTCTCAAGCGGCGGCAATATCGGAGGCTTCATGGAAGCGAGCCCCGAGCACGTCTCCAAGCTCGCCTGGAACATCGCCGCGCCGGCGCGTTGCGCCAAGCCTGTTATCGTCGCCAATCGCGGCTACTGCTTCGGCGTAGGCTTCGAGTTGTCGCTGGCCTGCGACTTCCGCATCGCATCCGAGACCACGCAATATGCGCTCCCGGAGCAGAAGCTCGGCCAGATCCCGGGCTCGGGCGGCTCGGCCCGCCTGCAGAAGATGGTCGGCATCACCCGCACCAAGGACATCGTGATGCGCTCCAAACGCATCTCGGCCAAGCAGGCCTATGAATGGGGCATCGCCACCGAATGCGTGCCGGATGCCGAGCTGGAGAAGGCGACCGACACGCTCGTCGACGAGCTTCGTACCTTCTCGCCGCTGGCGCAGCGCACCGCCAAGAAGCTCCTCAACGACACCGAGGACTCGACGCTCGCCATCGCCATCGAGCTCGAAGGCCATTGCTACAGCCGCCTGCGCCAGTCGGAAGACTTCAAGGAGGGCGTCGAGGCCTTCAACGCCAAGCGCCCGCCGAGATTCGTCGGCCGCTGAGACGCGACGCAAGCGCAATGCCGCGGTTCGCAATGGCGCGGACCGCGGCGCCGTTCAAACGGGGGAGGTAAAACAACATGGCTGAGATGGATATGCCGGTCGCCGGTGCACAGGCATCGGCTGACAACAAGCAGATGGTCAATGCGATCATCGCATCGGTGCTCGGATGGGCGCTCGATCTGTTCGATTTGTTCATTCTGCTCTACGTGGCGCCGGTCGTCGGCGCGCTGTTCTTTCCGTCGAGCAATGCCGCGCTCTCGCTGGCCGCGGTCTATGGCTCGTTCGCGGTCACGCTTTTGATGCGGCCGCTCGGCTCGGCGGTGTTCGGCCATTATGCCGACGTGCACGGCCGCAAGCAGGCGATGCTGATCGCCATTGTGGGCGTCGGCCTCAGCACGGCGGCGTTCGGCCTGCTGCCGACCATCGCGCAGGTCGGCGTGATCGCGCCGATCATGTTCCTGATCCTGAGGCTGGTCCAGGGCATCTTCGTCGGCGGCGTCGTGGCGTCCACCCATACCATCGGCACCGAGTCCGTGCCGCCGCAATGGCGCGGCGCGATGTCGGGCCTGGTCGGCGGCGGCGGCGCGGGCATCGGTGCGCTGCTCGCATCCTTCATCTTCCTGATCACGTCCTCGGTCTTCCCCGGCGATGCCTTCGCGGTCTGGGGCTGGCGTTTCATGTTCTTCTCGGGCCTGCTGAGCTCGCTGCTGGGCTGGTTCATCTTCCGGAACCTCGAGGAATCCCCGTACTTCAAGGAGCTGAAGCGCCAGCAGGGCAACAAGCAGGCGAAGGTCTCGAAGGCGCCGGTGAAGGACGTGTTCTCCGGCCAGTATCGCGGCGTGCTGCTGGTCAATTTCTCATCACCTTCGGCGGTGGAGCCGGCTATTACCTGACCTCGGGCTACCTGCCGAGCTTCCTGAAGGTCATCAACGCGGTCCCGAACCAGACTTCGTCGCTGATCCTGATGGGCGCGAGCGTGTCGGCGTTCTTCTCTGCGGTGCTGGTCGGCGCGCTGAGCGACCGCATCGGCCGCAAGAAGACGTTCCTTCTGATCGGCGCACTGGCGGCAGTGCTGCTGCCACTGTGCTATCTCAATCTCGCTGCGACAAAGGACACGACGCAGATCACGGTCTACGCGCTGGCAATCGCCTTCATCGGCAATGCCGGCTATGCGCCGGTGCTGATCTTCCTGAACGAGCGCTTTCCGACTGCGCTGCGCGCGAGCGGCACGGGCTTGTCCTGGAACATTGGCTTTGCGCTGGGCGGCATGATGCCGACCTTCGTCTCGCTGGTGAGCGGCAGCCCCGCAGAGATTCCGATCTCGTTGGCCTATTTCGCGGTCGGCGTGTTCGTGATTTATCTGATCGGCGCGATCGTGATCCCGGAGACCAAGGGCAATTTCCGCTAGGCCAAATCGGCGCGGCTGCACCCGCGGCCGCGCCGATCCATCGAATTGCGCAACGAGACGGGTATGGATGGACTGCATCAGACGACCTGATCGTCGGCGGCGGGGCGGCGGGCCGCGTGCTCGCTAACCGGCTTTCCGCCGATGGGCACCGCCGCGTTCTCCTGATCGAAGCCGGAATGGACATGCCGCCGGGAGCAAGCCGGTCGCCCGTGTCTATGAGCAGGGCCGGTGATGGGCGGCGGCTCCAGTATCAATGCGCAGTCGGCCAATCGTGGCTTGCCGCGCGACTATGACGAATGGCGCGATCTCGGAGCGCGAGGCTGGGGCTGGGCGGACGTGCTGCCGTACTTTCTCAAGCTCGAGACCGATCTGGATTTCGACGGCCCGTTGCACGGCCGAAGCGGCCCGATCCCGGTCCGCCGCATCGCGCACGAGGCGATGCCGCCGTTTGGCCGCGCCGTCGGCGAGGCGTTGTCGGCGACGGGCCTGCCGTTCCGAGAGGACCAGAACGGCTAATTCGAAGACGGTATCTTCCCGCCGGTCGAATGCCGGACGAAGGAACGCCGAGCGTCCGCTCGGACCAATATCGCGGCGCCAAGCTCTATTGTAATATTTGATATATCATGTATCAACGCTGAGGCGGTGGCGTGAAATCGTGTAAGGGCATCATGAAACCAGTTTTTGGGGTGGTGGCGGACGATCTAACCGGCGGTATGGAGACCGCCGCCATGCTCATCGCTGCCGGTATCGACTGCGCGTTTGTCACCGACCCCGAACTTGTTGCGACGATCGGCGACATCCCCGCCATCGTGGTTGCGCAAAAAACGCGCGTCATCCCGGCTGACGAAGCTGTTGCCAGGAGCGGGAAGGCGGCGCGGGCTTTGCTCGCGCGTGGCGCGCGTCAGATCTTCTTCAAGTATTGTGCGACATTCGATTCCACCGACCGCGGCAATATCGGTCCCGTGGCGGACATGCTGATGCAGCTCACGGGCGCGGACCACACTGCGTTTTGCCCCGCCTCTCCCTCGCTTCGTCGCACCGTCTACAACGGCCATCTCTTTCTCGGGACCGAGCTGATCTCGGACTCGCCGAAGCGCAACGATCCGCTGACGCCGATGACGGATCCCGATCTCGTTCGCGTGTTGCAGAGGCAGACGCCAACCAGGGTCGGCCTTCTTGCCCATCCTTCGGTCAGTGCCGGCCCTGCACATTTGGAGCAGGCTATCGCGTCCGCGACCGGGCAGGGTGTTCGCTACTTCATTACGGATGCGATCTATGATCGCGATCTCGATGTGCTCGCCGAGCTGACTTCCGACTGGAAGTTGATGACGGGCAACGCAACTATCGTTCAGCACTACCCTGCGATCTGGAAGGCGCAGGGGCTCGTCGCCCCAACGAGCAACCGGGCGCGCTTGCCCGCAGTGGATGGCAGCGGGGTGGTTCTTGCCGGCAGTTGCGCGGAACGCACGCTCGAGCAACTCGCCGAATTCGAACGACACCGCCCAGTGCTTCGGATGAATCTCCTGGCGGCCGACGATGTCGGGTCAGCAGTCGGGGTGGCGCTCGACTGGGTGCGACCGCGGCTGAAGGACGGGCCTATCGCCATCTCAACCTCGGAGTCTCCCGAAGTCGTCAAAATGGTCCAGGAGCGATATGGGCGCGAAGGTGCTGCGCAACTTGCCGAGACCATCCTCGGCCGTCTCGCTGTTTCTCTTCGTGGTGCCGGAGTCCGCCGCTTCGTCGTCGCCGGCGGCGAGACCTCGGGTTCGATCGTTGATCACCTTGGCATTCGAAGCCTGCGGGTTGGCCCCTATGGCGGCCCGGGCATCGGCACGGCCACGACCGACGACGCGGATCCGATCGCCCTTTGCCTCAAGTCCGGCAAGCTCGGGCCGGTCGACCTGTTCATGACGACGCTGAAATCGATGCTGAATCCGGAGGATGCCAATTGAACGAGCTCGAAACCAGGCAATCGCTGCTAAACATCGTCGAGACGCTTGAAAAGAAGGGGTTCAATCACGGCAGCAGCGGCAATGTAAGCTGCCGCCTCGGGGAGGACATTCTCATCACGCCGAGTGGTGGCAACAGCGGCAACACGACGCCCGATCGCCTGGTGCGGCTGAAGCACGACGGAACCGTGCTCGGCGGCGGCCTGCCGTCCAGCGAATGGCATATGCACCTCGCCATCCTCAAGGCCTATCCGCACGTGAATGCGGTCGTACATACACATGCCGACTGCTGTGTCGCGCTGGCATGTCTTGCGAAGCCAATTCCGGCGTTCCACTACATGGTCGCGGGTTTTGGCGGGAACGACGTGCCGTGCGTTCCCTACGCGACATTTGGAACACGAGCGCTCGCCGAAGGCGCGGTCGCCGCGCTTCGGAAGCGCAAGGCCTGCCTGCTGGCCAACCACGGGATGATCGCCGCGGGCGCAAGCCTGCAGGCGGCTTTCGATCTCACCGTAAAGCTTGAGACTCTTGCCAGGCAGTATCTGCTCGCCTGTCAGGCCGGCGCGCCGACGATCCTTCCCGATGATGAAATGGCGCGGGTGCTCGAACGCTATGCGAGCTACGGCCGAGTTGCTTTACCAGCCTGATCGAAGGAGGGCCCATGGAGATCACCGGCAAGACCAAGATCATGTTCGTGCTGGCGCACCCGGTCGACCATGTTCGCGCAAGCGCTGTCTTGAACACCTATTTTCAGTCCATCGACGACGACGTGGCGGTATCGCCGCTTCATGTGCTGCCGGCCGATCTGGGGGCAGTTCTCGCGAGCGTCAGGCTGATGCGCAATGTCGTCGGCTTTGGTGTCACGATCCCGCACAAGACAGGCGTGATCGAACATCTGGATGAGACGACGCCAACGGCGGCGCTCATCGGCGCCGTCAATTTCGTCAAGCGAACGGCTGACGGACGCCTCATCGGCGACAATCTGGACGCGCGGGGTTTTGTCGCCAGCCTTGCGCAGCATCAGATTGCGGTTCGTGGCCGGAAAGTGCTCCAGGTCGGAGCAGGCGGTGCGGGGCGCGCAACCGCATTCGGCCTGGCCGAGGCCGGCGCACGCGAGCTGACCATCATGAATCGGGATGGAGCGAAGGCGCATGCGCTCGCCGAGGCGGTGTCACGGCGCTATCCGGAGACGAAGGTCAATGCCGGGCGCGCTGAGGCACGCGCGTTCGACCTCATCGTCAATACGACGTCGCTCGGCATGAAGACGGATGACCCTCTGCCGCTCGATATCGAGGGAGTGGGTCCCGCGACCGCCGTCAGCGACATCATCGTCACCCCCGAGGTGACCCGGCTTCTGGAACAGGCCGCAGCTCAGGGCGCGAGAACCATCGGCGGCAAGCCGATGCTCGACGCGCAAATGGCCCTTGTCGCGCGCTTTATTGCGCGATAGCCTGATATATCAAATATTATATCGAGAGCGGCCGCCGTGGATCGAGGTCCCCGGCATCAGTGTAAGGGGCATTTGCCTCCCGCGTCGTACCAGGCGGTCAGATGGGAAACGAGATCTTCGTGAAGGCTGCATCGACCACACCGGCAACAGCGGGCGCATCCATCCGCATCAGCCGTCTGGAAAAACGCTTCGGCCCGGTTTTTGCCGTCGACGGCGTGGATCTCGATATTGCCGCCGGCGAATTCATCGCTTTGCTTGGACCTTCCGGCTCCGGCAAGACCACCATCCTGATGAGCGTTGCGGGGTTCGAGTTTCCGACAAGCGGCACCATCCAGGTGGATTCCGAAGACCTCACCTATGTGCCCTCGAACAGGCGCAACCTGGGAATGGTATTTCAGAACTACACGCTGTTCCCGCACATGACGATCTTGGACAACGTCGCCTTTCCTCTGAAGATGCGTGGACTGCCGAAGGCCGAGCGTCATGCGCGCGCCGAAGCTGCGCTCGAAACGGTGCGTCTGGGCGGTTACGGCAACCGTCGTCCCAACGAGCTCTCCGGCGGCCAGCAGCAACGCGTGGCGCTCGCGCGAGCCGTCGTCTATCAGCCGCGCGTCCTGTTGATGGACGAGCCACTCAGCGCACTCGACAAGAATCTGCGTGAGGACATGCAGCTCGAGATCAAGCGCCTGCATGCCGAGCTCGGCATTACCGTCATCTTCGTCACTCACGATCAGAGTGAGGCCCTGACCATGGCCGACCGGATCGCCGTCCTGAAGGATGGTAAGATCAAGCAGATCGGGCCGGCACGCGAACTCTACGAGAGGCCCGCAAATCTCTTCACCGCCGGCTTCATCGGCGAGATGAATTTCGTTGACGTCACGGTCGAAAGCGTCGGCGACGTTGTCTCGGTGGGGCTGCCATGGGGTGAGACGTGGCAACTGCCGGCGACCGCAGCGGTCGATGCAGTGAAGGCCGGCGAAGCCGCGGTGATGGCCGTGAGGCCCGAGCGGCTACGGCTCGGCGCGAGTGCGGCAGGGCAAATCGTCAACGTCACGCTGAGCGACATCGTCTATGCGGGGTCAGCCATGCTCCTGATCGGCCGCCTGCCGGATGGTACCGAGATGCGTGCGCGCATTCCGGGCGAATCGCAGCTCAGCTCCCTGGCTCCCGGAGACGTTGCGTCCTTCACCGTGCCTGCGGCGGCGATCCTGCTCTACCGAGGGAAGCGGTGATGACGAAGGAGGTGCGATCGCAGTTCTGGTACTCCGATGGCCGCAGGCTGAGCGGCCTGTCGACGCTGCTGCTGCTGCTACCGTTCTTCGCCGTCATCGCCTTCGTCTTCATTTATCCGATTGCGCAGCTCCTCCTGATCAGCTTCTTGGAGCCGCATCCGACCTTGGACAACTACGCCCGCGTCGTCGACAACCCGGTTCACGCGCGCGTCCTGATGCGCACGCTCTGGACTGCTGCGCTCGTGACAGCCCTGTCCGCGGTTCTCGGCTTCCCGGTGGCCTACTATATGAGCCGGACGAAGGGGGCGCCCGCCGCCCTTGTCGCGGTCTGCGTGATCCTGCCGCTCTGGTCGAGCGTACTGGTGCGCACCGCCGCCTGGTCTTTCCTGTTCCAGCGCAATGGGCTGATCAACTCGGCGTTGATGGCCCTCGGCCTGACCTCGCAGCCGTTCAAGCTGCTCTACACCCAGAGCGCGGTGGTCATCGCCATGACTCACGTGTTGCTGCCGTTCATGATCCTACCGATCTACGGCGCCTTGCGCAGCATTCCGAACGACTATACGCGGGCGGCCGCCGTGCTTGGCGCGACGCGCCTGCGGACCTTTCTCGAAGTCATTCTTCCATTGAGCCTGCCGGGCGTCGTTTCCGGATCGCTGCTGGTGTTTCTCACGGCGCTTGGTTTCTTCATCACGCCAGCGCTTCTCGGCTCACCGCAGGAGATGATGATCTCGACCCTCGTGTCAAAGCAGATCCGCGAGGTCCTTGACTGGCCCTTCGCCGCCGCATTGGTGGGGGTGCTGACGTTCTTCGTGACCTTGCTCGCGATCGTGTTCAGCAAGACGTTGCGTTTCGACCGGCTGATGGGGAGCGCCTCGTGAAACCGCCGACCGACCGAGGTTCCCTCGTGCTGGGCGCCTATGTTTATGCTGTGCTGGCATTCATCATTGTGCCGCTCGTCATCGTCATTCCAATGTCGTTCAGCCAGAACGACTACCTGGCATTCCCGCCGACCGGTTTCACCTTGAAATGGTACGCCGAGTATTTCGACAGCAGGCAGTGGCGTGCGGCCACCTGGCTCAGCGTGCAAGTGGCGCTTCTGACGGCAGCCTGTGCTTCGCTGATCGGAACCGCAGCCACCTATGCCATGGTCCGTGGTCGCAGCCGGCTCGTGACCCTGTTCCAGATCCTCCTGATAGGGCCGATCATCGTGCCGCATATCGCGCTCGCCGTCGGTCTCTACCTGTTTTTCCAGACGATCGGTCTCTCGGGAACCGTTCCCGGCTTTGTGCTTGCACATACGGTTCTGACCCTGCCGTTCGTCGTGTTCACGATGGCGGCGGCCCTGGGCAGCGTCGACGCCAATCTCGAAGCGGCGGCGATGAGCTGCGGTGCGACGCGCTTTCAGGCCTTTCGCTTCGTGACGCTGCCGCTGGTCCTGCCGAGTCTTGCGAGCGGCGCGCTGTTTGCCTTCATCATCTCCTTCGACGAACCCGTCGTGTCGTTCTTCCTGTCCGGCATACGCCAGAAGACGCTGCCGCGTCGTATGTTCGAGGACATCGAGCAGAATCTGACACCCATAATTCCTGCGATCGCGACGCTGCTGATCGTCCTGTCCATCGCGATCTTGCTGGGAGGCCATGCACTCCGGTCCCGCAGCAAGACTCAGTCAAGCGCCGGATGAGAGCTCAAAGAGGAGAACGTCGATGTCGAAGAAGACCTGGAAGCGGACCTCAGCACTGCTTGCGCTGGCTTCCGCTCTTTCTGTAACGTTGCCGGCTGCCGCTCAGAAGCTCGAAGATCAGCTGGTGATTGCCACGACCGGTGGTCTGATGGGCAACACGCTGGCGAAATACTTCTACGAGCCCTTCAACAAGGCCAGGAATGTCGAGGTCGTCCCGGTCGCGGTCGAAGTTCCCGACCAGTGGGCGCGCGCCAAGGCAATGCAACGAACCGGCAAGATGGAGTTCGACATCGTCACGGCAACCGGTCCAGATCTGGTCGGGCGCACCGACATGCTCGAGAAGATCGACTGCGCCAAGCTGCCGAGCGTCCAGAAGTTCGGCGTCTCCGATGCCTGCCAGCCCTACGGTGTCGCTCGCACGACCGGAGGCATGCTGATCACCTACAATACCGAGGCGTTCAAGGAGAAGGCACCGAAGACCTGGGCCGATTTCTGGGACGTGAAGCAATTCCCCGGACCTCGTGGCCTGCCTGATACCGGCGACAGCGACTGGTGGGTGCCCGTGGCCGCGCTCCTCGCCGACGGCGTCAAGGCGGACCAGCTCTTTCCGCTCGATCTCAATCGCGCCTACAAGAAGCTTGACGAGATTCGTCCCAATGTCTCCGTCTGGTGGAAAACAGGCGATCAGGTGCAGCAGATCATGCGCAGCCGCGAGGTGGTCTTGGCCATGAGCTATTCGGGACGCGCGCTCGCCGTCGTGAAAGAGGGCGCTCCGGTCGCCATGTCCTGGGATCAGGCCATTCGCGACACCGGCTATATGGCTGTTCTCAAGGGCGCGCCGGACCTCAACGCGGCCATGGCCTATCTCGACTTCTTCTATGCGAGCCCCGACGCCCACGTACCGTTCATGCGGGCCGTCAACTATGCAACTGCCAGCAAGTCGGCCATCGAGTTGCTGAAGCCGGAAGAGCGCAATCTCTATGCGACCTCGCCGGAAAACTACGAAAAGCTGGTCAAACCCGATTTCGCCTGGATCGGCGAGCACCGCAACGAATTGCGCGAGCGGTGGATGGCCTGGCTGACGCGCTGAGCCGCGACAGCGTCTCCCGCGGCTTCGCGTTCGCAAGATGAGGACGGACCATGGATCACACCAGTGACCCCAGTGCGATGCGCTACGTCATCGATCCGAGCAGGCTCGATCTCGTAGAGGAATTCCGCGCGAGCCCGCTCGGTGTGCACAGTCCGGAGCTCCGCAAGCTGCTGGCGCGGATGCGATGGGGCAGGCCGGAAGGGCGACTTGTCCTGATCGTGCTCGAGCCGGGCAGGGCCTGGCGGCTGTCGTGTATCCCCAAGCGGCGGGGCGATCCCATGCCTTTCGTCGATGATCGCGTCTTCACCTCTCTCGCTGAAGCGGAGTGGCATGTTTTCAAGCTGCGTTGGCAGGAAACGACTGGCGCGACGCTGCCTGCGGAGGTTTCGGGTGATTTATAGGACGAACGAGTATCTCGGCTATCCGGACCGCATCAGCGTTCCAGCAGGCGAGACGGTCCGCTTCCAGTTGAGCAGCAAGCGGCCGAACGTGAAGGTCGAGGTGCTGCGGTTGCGCTGCGGCGATGTCGATGTCAACGGTCCGGGCTTCAAATACGAGGTGATGACGAGCAACGTCGACGGCGAGCACGCCTGTCTCGATCAGCCAATCCGGCCGGGATCCAACGCGATCGTCGAGCACGATGGCGCTCTCGCTCCGACCGGGGGACACTGGTGCTTCGGCGCCTACGTCTGTCCGACGCGCATCGCCGACAATGCCAAGGCCGTGATGGGCAATTGGTGCGAGGCCTCGGGGCGCGGCTACGCTCTCGAGCTTGATGAGGAAGGATGCCCGGTTCTGGTCCTCGGCCAGTCAACCGGAGCGTCGGCCCGTTTTACCCTCGACGTGAAACTGCGACAGCGCGTCTGGGCGTTCGTATCGGTCGCGATCGATCTCGTACGGCGATCGGCAACGCTGTCGTTGATCGTTCCGGCGAATGGCGTTCAGCCGACGGTCGCCCACGCGAAATCATTCGCTCTGCCGCTGGCGCTTGCGCTCGACTCGGGATTGCCGTTCCTGATTGCGGCCCATCATCTGAACGGGGAGCAGCAATACGCGTCTCATTTCGACGGCAAGATCGAGGCGCCGCGGATCTTCTCGCGTCCGCTGGAGGCGGAGGCGCTGCGCGTGTTCGATTGCCAGCCGCGGACAGGTGCGACCGAGGCCGGCCTTGTCGCTTTCTGGGATTTTGCGGACGGGATCTCGACGCTGTCTGTCAAGGACCTGTCGCCCAACGGTCTGCACGGCAGCCTGCGCCAGCTGCCCCGCAGGGGCGTCACCGGCTTTCATTGGTCGGGGAGCGTCCATGACTGGCGGCTCTCGCCGCGCGAATATGCGGCGATCCATTTCCACAGCGATGACATCTACGATTGCGGGTGGCAGACCACGTGCGCGCTCGATGTGCCGGCCGATTGGCGATCGGGCGTCTATGCGCTGCGGTTGACGCCTGGCGGGAATGACCCTGAGGCGAACTGCGAAAGCTATGTCACTTTCTTCGTGACCCCCGGCAGGAAGTCCAGGCGAGCCGATTTCGTCATCGTCGCTTCGGTGGCGACTTATCTGGCTTATGCCAACAGTGCATTGCGGCTCTATCAGGTTCACTTCGAGACTCTGATGGAGCACGTCCTGTGGCTGCCGCAGGACGACGTCTTTATGCAGGAGAACCCGGAGATCGGGCAATCGACCTATGATTGCCATGTCGACGGATCGGGGCGCGCCTACAGCTCCTGGCTGCGGCCCATCCTCAACATGCGCCCGCGGGGCTACTGGTTCAATCTGATCAACGACACCCACATCCTCGATTGGCTCGAGGAGAAAGGGATTTCCTACGATCTGATCACGGATGTCGAGCTCGATCGCGAAGGGGCACGGGCGCTCGCGCCTTATCGGGTCGTGATGACGCCGACCCATCCCGAATACTACAGTTTCAGCATGATGAACGCGATCATGGCGCACCAAAACGCCGGGGGGCGGCACATCTCGATGGGAGGCAATGCGTTCTACTGGCGCTGCGGCTTTCATCCGGCCGCGCCCGCGGCGCTGGAGGTCCGCCGCGGCATGGCCGGAACGCGGACCTGGGAGTCGGAGCCGGGCGAGGTTCATCTTGCCGGCACCGGCGAGCCGGGCTCGTTGTGGCGGCACTCCGGCTTTGCACCGCAGAAGCTCGTGGGCGTCGGCTTTTCGGCGATGATCAACGACACTTGCGGCTACTATTTGCGCACGGCCGAGAGCGAGGACGCGCGCGCCGCCTTCATCTTCGAGGGCGTGGACCGCGACGAGAAGCTCGGTGACTTCGGCTTTCGCTACAATGGTGCGGTCGGTAGCGAGATCGACCGCTACGATCTCGATCTGGGAACGCCGCGGCACGCGTTACGGATTGCGACCTCCGAAGGTCTGGGGGCAGGCGCGCTCCCGACGCCGGAAGAGTTTCGTACCGTGGTTGACGGGCTTGACGGCACCCAGAACGCCTTGGTCCGCGCCGACATGGTGTTCTTCGAAACCGCCAATGGCGGTGCGGTATTTGCCACTGGCTCGATCACCTATGGCGTGTCGCTGGGCCACAACAACTACGACAACAACATCAGCGCTATCACCCTGAATGTCGTGACACGGTTCCTTGATCCGGCGCCGTTCGTCATCCCCGCCCAGGCTTAGGGCACGGACACGGCTTCGATCAGAAGAGATCTCCCATGACTGACAAGCGCCATTTCCAATCTCCGGAATTGGGAGCCATCAACGTCGCGCCGCGAAAGGTGCGCCCGATGCATGCGGACGAGCATTGGGGTAGCCAGCCCTGGTACGAAGCGCCGCGCGAAGACCCCGAAGTGCCGGAGGTGTACACCTATACCGACGCGATGTCTTACGATCCGGGAGGGGAGGTTGCCTTCCATTCCAGCGCGACGGCGAAAACCTGGCGGTTGCAGGTCTATCGCGATGGCCTTGAGCCGGAAATGGTGCATGAGGTCGATGCACTGGACGGTGTGTTCGCGCCCACGCCACCTGACGCCTACCGCAATGGATGTAACTGGCCGGTCACGCACCGGTGGAGATTGCCGTCCGATCTGCGCTCCGGGTTCTATCGCGTGATCTCGTCCTGCGAGCGGGCGAATGGCGGCCGATTCGTCCAGCATCACTTTTTCGTCGTGCGCCCATTGGAAAGGACACGGCGTGCGAAGATCCTGATGATCCTGCCGACGGGTACCTGGACTGCCTACAACGATTTCGGTGGTGCCAATCACTACTTCGGCGTCGAAGGTCCGGGCCGGGACGAGCCGTCGCCGGTGTTGTCGCTCGAGCGACCATGGACCCGCGGCATGGTCTGGCTCCCCGCAGGTGCGCCCCGCATCTGCGCCGATCCTGCGCCCGAGATGGGCGATGCCCCGCGCTATCCGATGAAGGAGTGGGCCTTTGCCAATGGCTTTGGCCAGTATTACGCGGCGGCTGGCTGGGCCCAGTACGATCGTCATTTCGTGTTGTGGGCGGAGAAGGAAGGCTATGCCCTCGACATGATCACCCAGACCGATCTCCACTACCTGCCTGAATTGCTCGACGGCTATCCTTGCGTGACGATCATCGGCCATGACGAGTACTGGACATGGGAGATGCGTGAGGCGATCGAGCGCTATGTGGAAAGCGGCGGACGGCTCGCGCGTTTCGGTGCCAACTTCCTGTGGCAGATACGACTTGAAGAGGATGGCAAGCGGCAGGTCTGCCACAAGTTCAAGGCGATCCACAAGGATCCCATCGCCGGCACGGGCAGGACGCATCTCATGACGTCGGCCTGGGAAGACCGTAACGTGCGTTGGCCCGGCGCCTCGACAGTGGGTGTGAACGGCGCACACGGCCTCTATGCGTCCTGGGGAGGTTTTGCACCGAACGGCCAAAAGGGCTTTACGGTCTATCGCCCCGAACATTGGGCCTTCGCCGGCACCGGGCTGCACTATGCCGACATCTTCGGCGACAAGCAGCACATCTTTGCCTACGAGGTCGACGGACTCGACTACACTTTCCGCAACGGCCTTCCGTTTCCCGTTCCCGCCGACGGGCAGCCCGAAACCATCGAGATATTGGCCATGGCACCTGCCGTCCTCGCCGAGGACGAGCCGCAAGGCGAGGGCTTTCGCTACTACGTGCGCAGCAGCGATCACGAGGGCCTGGTGGAATGTCTTACCGGCGAAATCACGCCGGAGGGACTTGCCCGCTACAAATACGGATCTGGCATGATGGTGCACATGACCCGTGGCAAGGGCGAGGTTCTGACCGCCGCGACCTGCGAATGGGTGATGGGGCTAAAGCGCGGCGACCCGTTCACGCAGCGGATCACCCGAAACATTCTCGACCGGTTCACGTCGTCGACGCCTGCTGTGCCGCGAGAGAAGAGGGCGTGATCGGGCAAGCCACGCGTGAACGACAGCCCGCGCCATGCACAACGGACATCGCGGAGTTTGAACCCATCGCGCGATCATCGACGCTGTGACGGAGGCGCGAAAGATGCGCCGCTGAGGTCAATCCTCCCCAGGCGTCATGTTGCGGGTGCCGCCATGCTTTTCCAGGAGCCGCACGAGGTTTTGGCCGCCCTCCATCATGTCGGCCTGGATCGCTTCCCGCACCTTATCGGGACGGCGTTGTCGCAAATAGTTGAGCACGGACAAGTGCTGATGCTCGTTCGGATAAATTGGTGGCGCGTGCGGATAGTGAAAATTCAGCAAGGGACCGTTGCGCATCCAGATATCGTCGAGAATGGCAAGCACCTCGGGAAGTCCAGATCCATCGTACAGGCCGCGATGGAATTGCCAGTTGGCGCGAACCGCGTCCGACCACCGACGCTCTTTTTCGGCGCTGATCAACTCGTGATGGATTGCTTCCATCTTGTCGATGCCTGCTTCGGAAATGCGCGTCGTGGCGTGCTCCCCGGCGAGGCCTTCGAGAAACAGCCTCACGGTCCTGAGCTCGATATACTGCTTGGCTGTCATGTGAGCGACCATGATCGAACGGCCAGCCTGCATCTCGAGGGCGCGCCCGCGCACGAGTTGCATCAATGCCTCGCGAATGGGTGTCTCCGACACGTTCATCGTCGCAGCGAGCTCGCGGATCTTGAAGCGGTGGCCCGGCCAGAACCGGCCCTCCATCAGCGCCTGTCGCAGGTTGTTGTAGACAAGGCTTGTCAGGCTATCGCGGGCGACGGGACCAACTCCGCTCTCGCCAGGCTTCTGTTCCACGTCGTTCATTTCGGTCCCTCGCAAGGGTTTGGCCGTTTGTGCCAACCCCACCACCTGCTCGAATCCACTTTATATATAATATAGGAAGGCAGATTTGCCGAAATCATTAGCCGCTGGCGCCGATTCTGCCGAAAGGAGGTCACTCCTTGTGGTCGGGTTGCTGCACATCGGCATAGGGAGACAGCCACTTGCAATTCACCTGATAATATATGATATATCGTCTTGGAGTTGGAGAGGGCCGTCATGCCGGGATTGAACCGAACAAGGGACACCACGCTGCGCGCACGCGCGGAGAAGGTCGTGCCGGGCGGGATGTGGGGGCACCTCCACGCGGCCAAGCTGCCGGACGGCTATCCGCAATTCTTCCGGCGCGGCGAGGGCGGGGTGCTCTGGGATGTGGATGGTAACCGGTACGTGGATTTCATGTGCAGTTGGGGACCCAATCTGCTCGGCCACCATCATCCCGAAGTGGAGGAGGCTGCCGAGCGTCAGCGCCGTGAGGGGGATTGTCTGAACGGCCCGGCGGAAGTCATGGTCGAGCTGGCCGAGCTCGTCGTGGATATGGTGGGTCACGCCGACTGGACGCAATTCCAGAAGAACGGCACCGACGCGACTACGACCTGCGTCACCATCGCGAGGGCAGCAACGGGCCGGCGAAAGATTTTGGTCGCCAAGGGCGCCTATCATGGTGCTGTGCCTTGGTGCTCCCCGTCGTTGCTCGGTGTGACTGCAGAGGATCGCGCCCATCTCGCATATTTCACTTTCAATGATGTCGAGAGTCTCGAGGTGGCGGCAAAGGCGGCCGGCGACGATCTCGCCGGCATCCTGGTCTCGGCATACCGCCACGATCTCGGGCTCGACCAGGAACTTCCCACCGTGGAGTTCGCGCATGCGGCACGCCGCATCTGCGACGACAGAGGGGCTGCGCTGATCATTGATGAAGTCCGCGCAGGCTTGCGCCTGAACGCTGCCGGGAGCTGGGAAGGGCTTGGTGTCCGCCCCGACCTGTCCGCCTGGAGCAAGGCGATCGCCAACGGCTATGCCCTGGCGGCTGTCACCGGAGCCAATTGGCTCCGCGGTGCCGCGTCCCAGGTCTTTGTCACCGGGTCATTCTGGGCCGGCGCTGTCGCGATGGCTGCCGCCGTGGCGACGTTGAAGATCGTGCGCAGGGACAATGTGCCGAGCCGTCTTGCACAGCTCGGGCAAATGCTGCGTGAGGGCCTTGAGACACGTTCGCGCCAGTTCGGCGTGTCAATTCGCCAATCGGGGCCTGCGCAGATGCCGACTCTCCTGTTCGACCAGGATCCGGCTTACCGGAAGGGTTCGGCCTTCTGCAGCGCGATGTTGGCGCGAGGCGTTTACTTCCATCCCAAGCACAACATGTTCCTCTGCGCCGCGCACACCGAGGCGGACATCGCCGAGGCGCTCCAAGCCGCCGAACATGGCTTTGCTGTGGTAGCAGGGCTGTGATTCCTTGCTCTGCTTGCCGTTTCCAGGTTTAGTCAGCCGTGCCGATGCGGGCCTTTAAGGCCATCCTCGCCTATTCGGATCGGGTGTTCGATCAGCTCCCGTTGGCTCCGGAATCAATCTGCTTCAAGCCAGATTGGTCGGTGCAGAATCATCGGACCTGCGCCCAAATGGCGTCAGGGCCAGACTTGGAAGCTTATTGACGGCACCGTTAATGCTGATCCGGCTTCTGTAGCTTCTCGTCCCGCACGGATGTGTTCATTGGCGAGCTCGATACCGGATACCTCGGTAGCTCCGCGCGGCTGGCAGTCATCAAGCGAGCGCCGCTACTGCTTTCGTGTGGGTTCTGGCCGGTATTTCCCTAGTCGACGAAGCGCTTGCGGCGGCGTTGCTGACCGCGGCGGCCGACGAGCGACGCGAAAAATCTGCACTCCAGGAGGCGATCCGGTTACTGCTCGGTGAGCGCGATATCTTCGGCGCCTACGACAAGGAGACTCTGGAGGACGCCTCTGACCGATCACTTCGGCAGAGTGCTCACGACGTGACCCAGACATTGTCGACCTCAAAGCTGATCGACATTGGTGTCCTCAGGGCAGATGCCATTCGTACGGAGACAGTAGGCAACCTGGCGGACATAAGAACTCCATACTCTCCGATTCTATCAACTCTCTATGCAACCGAAAAATTCATAGGATGGAACGTCTAGCGTGTCACCCTTTGCCGTACTCATCGCCGGCTGGTTCGGCGTCGCGCCTGACGCCGTCCGGATGATCACGGACGGCGTCAACAAAACTCTTCGCGTCGTGAGCGATCATGATGACGTATTCGCACGCTTCTCGCCTACCTCCTTGCACAGTCGTGAAGCCCTTGAAAGCGCAACGCTCCGACACACATTGGTCTTATAGAGGTCATTGCTCAAATGCCTTCTTCGATTTTGCGCCATCGCGCCCCAATCGTGATCCGATAGCAGCAACGGTTGTTTCTTTCCTTGATCTATTGGAGTCGAATCCAGCATCGATCACATTCCTCGTTTCCGAGGCAAGTGCCGAGGTGGCAGGCTTTTCGGTCGCGCGAATAACAGTCCGTCGGGTCAGGGAGATCCAGATCGGTGCGCATGCTGCGCAAAGAAATCGTGGGATCGGAGGCGCATTAATGAGCTGGGGATCGTCAAAGCGCCTTTGGAAGTTTTCCAAACGCAGGCCAACTGGCTCGAGTCGTCAATGATCGAGGCATTCTAAGTCGCACCGCACGCATTTGCGTTGCGGTGACGATAGCGTCTCACTAGAGAAGCGATGTAGATAGTGAGCAATCGGACGTTGCCGATATAAACGCAGGCAACTGATCTGAATACGAGTCTGCGGAGGAGCTGAATCACAAGCGATAAGCGTCGGCCGCGCGCAGACGCGGCGAGCCGATCTTGGATCCATGATCGTTGCAGGTCGAGCGTGGAGCCAGTTCACGTTGGGCGACGTGTTGCTGTTGAGGGACTTTCTGGAAATGCGACGTGCAGTTGAGGTTGGGACGGCAGCTCGCTTTGGTGCGACACTGCTAGGTGGAGTGATGTTGCTGGCGTGGTTCGAATCGCCCGCTCAATCCCAAACCTCGCAAGGCGCCAACTCGCTTCCACCCGTTACTGTCGATGCTCCAACGCAACAGACGATCCATCGCACGCCGAGCAAACGAGATGCGTCTCGGGTTCGATCAACTTCACGGCGCGTCACGGCGCCTGGTGCCCTGCAAGCCGAAGCTGTCGCTGCGCAGTCGCAGCCGTCGCGGTCGGGTGTCGTGCCCGCCTTCGCAGGCGGCCAGGTCGCTCAAGGCGCGCGACTAGGACTGCTCGGAAACACCGGCACGATGAAGTCACCGTTCAACGTGACGAGTTACACGGACAAATTCATTCGCGATCAGCAGGCAGCGACGGGGGCGGACGCCTTGATCCTCGATCCTTCCGTACGAAGTTCCCATCCAACGGGCGGTGTGCTCGATTCGTTTTACATCCGTGGCTTCCCGGTCAACGAAGGCAATAACGGTGAATTTGCCTTCGAGGGCCTGTACGGGATCGCGCCGACATACCGCATCTTTACGGATTACGTCGAGCGCATCGAAGTGCTCAAGGGTCCCTCAGCCGCGCTCTCGGGCATCGCGCCCAATGGCGGCGTCGGCGGCGTTATCAATGTCGTGCCTAAACGCGCGGGAGAGGATTTGACGCGCTTCACCGTGGATTACGGCTCGGCTGCACGGTTTGGCGGTCACTGGGATGTTGCGAGGCGTTACGGCGACAGCAAGGAATGGGGCGTACGCGCCAGCGGTAGCCTGCGCGACGGCGACACGCCCATCGATCGCCAGTCCGAAACGACCGGGGTCGGGTCGCTGGCCCTCGACTATCAGGGCGAACGGTACAGGTCCTGGCTCTACCTCATCGCCCAGACCGATCGGTTCGATGCTCCGTCACGTCCGTTCCTTATGGCTGCCGGCGTGCCGGTGCCAAAGGCGCCGGACGGCCGGCTGAACGTGACGCAGCCCTGGGAATGGTCGCGCATCAACGACCAATCGGTCTTGTGGCGCAACGAATACGATGTAACCGATCAGGTTACGCTGTTCGCCGACGTGGGCGGCTCGCGGACCAATGTCGAGCGATTCTTCGGTCTTCCGACGATCACCAACACCAGGGGCGACACGACCTCGACGCCCCAATTCTTCGGGCTCAGCATCGATCGACATACATATGATGGCGGCGTCCGGGCCCGCTTCGATACCGGGTTCGTTCGTCATGCCGTCACCTTCCAGGCCTCGGTCTATCACGACGAACTGTACCGGCGGCTTACCAATGGCACGCTGGTTACGTCGAACATCTATAGTCCGACAGTCGCGCCAACTCAGTTCGCAAACGAGATCGCAGGACGCCCTCGGCTTTCGGACAGTCAGCTCACAGGGCTATCGATTGCCGACACCTTGTCCGTTCTCGACGAGCGCGTCCTGTTGACGTTGGGTGTCCGGCGCCAGGGCGTCGAGGCGAACAACTATGTTTCCAATGTCGGAACGCTGGCGAACTCCTACGACAAGAGCGCGACCACTCCCGTGGTCGGCCTCGTCGTCCGGCCCCGAGACAACGTCTCCCTGTATGCAAACTACATCGAAGGTCTAAGCAAGGGCGATATAGCGCCGCAGCAGACGGGTGTTTCCAATGGCGGCGAGATACTCCCGCCCTACATCGCCAAACAGTACGAGGCCGGCGTCAAGGTGGATTTCGGGCGGGTCGCAACCACCTTCAGCGCCTTCGAAATATCGAAGGCGAGCGGCGAAACGTTGGCCGGGCGCTTCGGGGCGACTGCCGAAACGCAGGTGCGCGGGCTCGAATTCAACGTCTTCGGCGAGCTCAGGCCCGATGTTCGCGTCCTCGGGGGCGTTTCGCTGCTGGATGGTACCCTGACGAAGTCCGCCATCACGTCACGTGTGGGCAATACGCCGATCGGCGTTCCGAACGTGCAGGCCAATGTCGGAGCCGAGTGGGATCTCCCGTGGGCTTGAATGGCGCCGTCATCTATACAGGCCGGCAGTTCGTCGATGCGGACAACAAGCAGCCGATCCCGGATTGGACGCGGCTCGATCTCGGCGCCCGCTACACGACGGCGATCAACGGCAGGAAGACGGTGTTCCGCGCGAACATCCAGAACGTGACCGGTACGACTTATTGGTCCAGCGTGGCCTCATTCGGAACGTTCTTCCTGGGAGCACCGCGCACGTATCTGCTGTCGATGACCGTCGACATGTAATCGCTGCTCTCACAGAGCGGTGAGACGCTTCGGATCCTGCTGACAAAAAGCAGGCTGGTCGATGTGCAAGTGTGCCTTCTTCCGCCAACGTGCTCTGTCCCGACCGAAGAGGTAGATCCCGACAGGGTAGCGGAGCTCCACGCGCAAATTCGAAGGACGCCCTGTACGTGATGGACAGTCTTCACCGGCTAACAGTCGCGCACCGTCTGCGACTGCCGCTGGTGCCAGTGGTTCTCTTGGACCTACCAGTCGGGCACGGGAACGCCTGCGGGCGATGAGGTCGGCGATCCGGGCGGCGGACCAAGATCACCGTCCGGTCACTGGTCCGCGGAGCGTTGCCGACATCCGCGATGAACTTCCGACTGTGAAGGACCGAAAGCGGGTTTGAAGATGTAATTTCGGCGCAGTGTCGGCAACCGGATTAGATGATGCGTGGGAGAACGTCGGTGCGCCGGTCCTTGTCGAAATAGCGGTGCTTCAACGCACCGGCGACGTGCAATATGACCAGAGCCAGCAGGCTGTAGGCGAGGGTCTTGTGCAAAAACTGGAACAGTCTGAATCGATCATCATCCTTCGGCAGAAGTTCAGGAAGGTGGATGCCGAAGAAGAACACCCCGTCGCTGTCGGTGAAAGAGCTGGACATCGCATAGCCCATTAGCGGGACAAGCAGCAGCAGCGCGTACATCGCGACGTGCACGGCCTGCGACAGGAGTCTCTCCTGGGCGGGGAGCGGCGCCGGTCCGGGCAGGCGTGACATCGCGCGGATCGCAAGCTGCGCAAGAACGATCAGGAACACCAGCACGCCGAAGGATTTGTGCCAGGGATAAAGCAGGGTGAATTTCTCCGTGACGGTATCAGCCAGCACGGTCATCATCCAGCCGGCCGCGATGAGGCCCAAGGTCAGCAGGGCGCGCACCCAGTGCAGGATCCGCAGTGCCGCCGGATACTTATCGTTCGTTGGGTCAACGTCGTGAATCATGCTTTAGACTCCTTGCCGGGAACGGTCTAGAATGCACATCGGGCAACGGGCATCCACGAAGGTGCGGTTCAGGTAATGTCGGTAGGGGGGTGAACATCCGTGAAGTCGGTTCTTCCCGCTTGGTGCGCGAGACATGTTAGGTTTGAATCGACGCGTCGGGTGCAACATTGGATTCATGGTCCTCAAGCGGAAGTGTGATCTCAAAAATGGCGCCTCCGCGTGAGGATGTCCGATACGCGACACGTCCGCCATGTGCCTCGGCGATGGCGCGAACGATGGATAGGCCCAGCCCAGATCCGCCATAACGTGGCGAGCGCGATAGGGCGCCACGTGCGAACGGATCGAATGCCCGCTTGGCAAACTCCGGCGGCATTCCGGGACCGTCATCCTCGACGCGAATGATGGCGGAGTTGCCAGACTTCAGAGTCGAGAGTTCGATACGGCCGGGCTTCGCGTAGCGTTGAACATTATCGAGAAGGGCGAGCAACGCCTGGCGAATGCGAATCCCGTCGCCGAGAGCGACCAAATCTGCCAGCGTGAGTTCGAGCGAGAATCCGGCGTTTGCGAGCACGGGCTCCAGCAGGTCGGCGACGTTTTGAATTTCCGCGGCGAGCGCGACCGGCCCTCTCCCAAGATCCAGGCGCCCGCTATCGGCCAGCGTGACTGTACGCAAATCGTCGACGAGCCGCGAGAGCCCGTCGATCTGCAGCAGCAGATTTCCGATTGACGCTTCATCGGGCGTGAAAACGCCGTCGGCGATGCCCTGTAGCCGGCCCTTCAGGATCGTGAGGGGCGTTCTGAGCTCGTGTGCGATCGCGGCATTCCAAGCGATCATGTCGTCTGCGTTATCTTGCAGCCTCTGTGCCATCGCGTTGAAATCGGCTACCAGATGAGCCGTCTCGCCGAGCGACCGATCGCCGGGGGACGCGCGCGCTGACAGGTCTCCTGCAGCTATTTTGCGCGCGGTTTCCGCCAAGGAGTTCAGCGGAGCCAGGATTCGTTTCGTCAGCCGGAGCGCGACAACGATCGCAAGGGCCAGTCCGACAAGAAGGAAGACTGCGATCATCACCAAGTCCGGCGCTTCTGGCAAAAGGGGAGGCGGCCCGGGTGGTGGCGGAAAATAGCTTAGATAAATTCCATAGAAGACGAATGAACCGACGAAGACGATCAGCATCGCGATGGTCGCCACGACGCTCATTGAGACGATGATCTGCTGACTTAGGCGATACCGCTTCATATCGCGGCCAAACGATAGCCGATGCCGCGAACACCGGACAGCATGCCAGGCGCGCCGGCCACGTCCAGCTTTTTGCGAAGATTGCTGATATGGCTGTCCACCGTCCGCTCGAGGGCGTCGCTGCCGGGTAGGCAAGCATCGACCAGTTCACTTCGCGTGAAGGCTTTGGTCGGTGTTCGCGCCATGTGAGCCAGGAGACGAAATTCGGTCAGTGTGACCGGCAGTGGTTGTGCCGTTCCATCCACTTCGACCTTTACCATGTGGCCATCGAGATCAATAGCAACGCAATCGACGCGCAGCATGCCGCCGGCGCTTGACCGGCCAGCCCGCCGCAATACCGCTTTGGTGCGAGCAACCACTTCGACCGGATTGAACGGCTTCACGACATAGTCGTCAGCCCCGATGCGCAGTCCCTGCAATCGATCGATATCCTGGTCGAGCGCAGTGATCATAATGACGGGTGTATCGCCCCGGCGGCGGATCTCGGCCAACACCTCCCATCCGTCGAGGCGGGGCATCGTCACGTCGAGAAGGATGAGGTCCGGTTTCAGCGCAAGGTGCAGGTCGAGTGCGGCTCGGCCATCGCCGGCGCGGACCGTGCGGAAGCCCTCACGCGTTAGATAGGCGTCGAGAATTTCGCAGATCTGCGGTTCATCTTCGGCAATGAGGATAAGGGCGTTCATCGGAACACGAGGTCAGGCGTCACTGGATGGGGTCTCTTGGCATAGGGTGAGAGTCCCGTCGACCTATTACAGGCCTTCTCCACCAAGTCTCCATCAATTCTCCATGGTCGATCGACCGTTGCCAGCGATGACGCGGCATACCGGTCCTGCCCGGCGGGCTGGTGGAAGCCGAAGCCGCTCTTGGATCGCCGCGACGCTCTGTAAGGACCATTTCGCATGCGCATCGACCCTGTTCGCACCGCCATTTACGGACTTCCGGTGGTTTTGGCTATTACGCTCGTCTTCGCTATTGCGCTCGTTTTCGCGCGCGACGTCGCGGCAGGACGCACCATGCCGAGAACCGGTCCCTTTGGAGCCTGGCTGACTCAGGCGGGCGACGCCAAGGTGGTGGTGAAGCCCTGCGGCGCGGCAATATGCGGCAAGGTCGTGTGGCTGAAGCAGCCGATCGATAGCGCAACAGGCAAACCTCAGACAGACGACAAGAACCCGGATCCGTCTCTCAGAACGCATCGCATCGTGGGGCTTCAGCTCTTCCTCGATATGCTGCCCTCCACATCGAACTCATGGTCGGGGCGAGTCTATAACGCGGATGACGGCAAGAGCTACGCCAGCACAGTTACCCTACTTGATGCAGCACGACTGGAAGTGCGGGGGTGCGCCGGTTCGGTGTGTGGGAGCGAAATATGGACTCGGGCTGCGCGATAGCCCCGGCATTTAGATGTGAGGTCGCATCATCGCCTGCGACGTCTTCCACAACAGTGGCTTCAGCGTGAAGTCCTCCACCAAATCCCAACTTGGCCTCGACTCTGCGTCAACAGCCGCGAGGCAATGCGCAGGGAGCGAGACGGTGGCCGGGCCGCAGCCCACCTGGCGTGCCACTTCGATACTTTCCATTGGAGAAACTATGAAAAATCGCCCCATTGTCTATGCAACCACGCTGCTCCTGATCGCCTTTGCTGGCGAGGGCCATGCCGGAACAAACGACGGATATTCCGGCGTGAATCTCAACGTGCGGTCCGGACCGAGTGTTCGATTTCAAGCGGTCGGGAGGTTGATGGCCGGTTCATCGCTGACGATTCACGGATGCCTGGCACGCTATACTTGGTGCGACGTGAGCGCATCTGGTGTTCGCGGCTGGGCGTCGGGAGCGCATGTTCAGTTCGTTCACGAAGCGCGCCGCGTCTACGTTCCTGCCTACGCGGCGCAGGCGGAAATCTCCGTCGTAACGTTTAACCTCAGCAGCTATTGGCGTGACTACTATCGTGACTATGGCTTCTACGGCGAAGCCGACCGTTGGAACGACCATCGCTGGGAGGACGACGGCAATCCGCCCGGTTGGCGCGACAATTGGGATGATGACCATGTCGACCCCGAAAATGAGCCCGCGCCGGACAACCACTAGGCGGCTCGATACGCCCATCATCGTCATCTGGAGCGCGTACTCATGAATCGGACCGGAAGGTATGTCCGTAACTGATCGATCTCCTGGGTCTCATCGGCGTGCAACCACCCGTCATTCATTCAATGAAAGGCCCATCCATGAGTGACCTCCTCGTCCGCCTCTACGATCTTCCCGACGTTCGGACCGAGGAGAAGATCGCTTCCCACGGGATCACGGTTCGTCGCGCGATGGCTGCGGAGGCGCATATCGTGCTTCCCTGGATTGAGAGGCATTTCTACAATCCCTGGGTGAGCGAAGCGACACGCGCCTTCACGCGCTCCCCGGTCATGGTCTGGATCGCTGTGCGGCATAACGAGTTGCTGGGCTTCGCCTGCGCCGACTGCTCCATGCGCGGCTTCTTTGGTCCGACGGGAGTAGCGAAGGCTGCTCGTGGGCAGGGCATTGGCGAGGCGCTCCTCTTCACCACCCTGCGCGGCATGCGTGAGGCGGAATATGCCTATGCGGTCATCGGTGGCGTTGGGCCCTTGGCATTTTACCGAAAGCACCTCGACGCGATCGATATCCCGGGCTCCGAAGAAAGCATCTACGGTCCCATGCTGCACGACGACAAAGGGCGAGATTTCGACGACTTTTAGAGCGGCCAGCGCCGCACCGGAAGGAAGAAAGACGTTGCCTTCGTGAAGCGCGCCCGTGCGAACGTTCCGGACCACGCGTGGCTTGGACGCTCCGTTGCGATCGATATTGCGCTCCATTTCGAGCGGCCATTCTTCTCCGTCCTAGCTACAAACTTGATCCAAAACTAGGCCGCCGCACCGTGCCGCAGGAAATTGCCGACGACCTCGCCAAGCACGGCATTGTCTTGGACGTGGACACCGTGCGGAACTGGTTGAAGTAAGCAGCGGACTTACTGCCGGGGCGAATAGTTGGCATTACGCTCCGAATATACGCGATGAGGATGCGCTCCATCGAAGATCGCGATTAACCCGCCTTTAGGCCAGATGGAAATCGTGGTAGCTGACCAACGTTCCGGTCGTCTTGTCCGCCTCGATCTGGAAGCCGGTGGGATCAAACGTACCCAACAAAGCGATGTTGGCGGTATGGGCTCCGTCGGTGATGCTCAGAGTCCCGCCGCTGCTGTCCGCGTTGGGGGTGTAGTTCAGCGTCGGCGCGCTAGCGAAGTTGAAGTCGAGAAGATCAATATGATCGTCTGCGGTCATCCCGGACACGGTCCCTGAGAAGTTGAAGGAATCGCCAAGGATGAGGGTTCCGGTTGCGCCTGCAGCAAACGTGGTATTTTCCGCCGAAGCATGTGCAAACGCCAACGTCGCGGTCCCACTGATCAGCGCTGAACCGTTGCCGCTGACGTTGCCGTCGATCGTGACGTCGCCGTCGTTGGCCCACAACACGCCCGTATTGATGACATCGCTGTGGATGACAAGCCCGCCGGCGCCGGTTGCCTCGAAGGTTCCGGAGTTGGTGATGGCGTTGGTCCCGGTATCAATGTCGAGAGAATTGGTGCCGGTAGCGATAATGGTACCCTCATTGACGAGGGTCATCACTCCATCCCCAAGGTGTCCCGCGCCGGCGATGGTGTTGTCGACGTTCGTGAGCGTGACGTCCGCGACCGTTCCGGTGATCACGTTCTCGCTGCTGTCGGTAAGTTCAACATGGCCGCCGCCCTGCAGGGTGATGCCAAGCTCGATCAACTGCAGATCGGCCTCGTTTCCGGTTGAGTTCAACTCAATGGTGCCGGTGTTGTCGATGATGCCGGATAGCGGCAGGATCGCCCCGTCGCTGATCACCATGTGGCCTGGATTCTCGGTGACCGGCGTGTGATCGAAGACGAAGTCATCAGCAGTGAGCGAAGACGCATCGACCCCGTTCAGTGTGATCGACTGGCCATCGGCGAGCGTGATCACTGCATCCCCGGCAGCATCGTTGGCCATGTGCGCCTGGATGTCGCCAAAACCGGTGAAGTTTGCGTAGCCGATCAGATCGATCTGATCCGAGGCAGCGTCGAAGCTGTAGATCACGTCATGCCCGATCGGCTGGGAGAACACGAACAAGTCGTCGCCGGTGGAGCCGGTCAGGTTGTCGTCGCCTGAGAGCGCGAAGATTGGGGAGCCTTGTCCATAGGCTTCGACGTTGTCGGCGATCATGGCCAACCCGGTGCCGCCCGTAGAATCCGTCCAAGTTTGCGATATATGCAGCGACACCGCGCCCGCGTAATCATCAAGCGTGGTGATAGTGAGTGCGGTGACATCGTTTGTCTGCACCGACCAGGTCCCATCGCCGTTGTCGGTGCCCTCGCTCAGCGTCCAACCCGCCGGAATGCCACTGACGCTGACGCTGACCGTGCCAACGTGATCCACCGGGTTTGTCAGTCCAAGGTTGATGGCTTCGCCGGCAATGCCTGCGGGAGCGAGATGTGCCTGACTGATGTTGGTCAGGGTGACCCCTACGAGATCGACCAGGATGTCGTTAGCGGCGTTCGGAGTTGTGCCGACCTGCTCAAAGACATAGCTATGGGCAGTTCCGGCGATGTTCGCGACAAAAGCAACCGCTGCGCCGGTGCCGGTGGCTATATCGTTGTTGTGAAGGTACTGCACGACGGCTGCGACGTTAGCGGTGGACGTCAGGGTTAGTGCTGACGCAAAGGCATTGGCATCATCGAATGTGATGACGCCGTTCGTGATGGCATGCGATTTCACCGTCTGACCGGAAATGGTCAACGTGGAGTCAGTACCGTTAGTGCCGGCAGTATTGGCCGTCACGTTGGTGACCGGCAGATCAAGGATGTCGTTGGTGCCGGTCGTGGCGAAGTCGTTGATCGCGTCATAGCCGGAAATCGTGCCGGCATCCCCGGAGCCCCCAACGGTGCCGAGAGATTGTCCGCTGTTAATGACAAACGTGTCGCTACCGGCTCCGCCGGTCATTGTATCAGCGCCGCTGCCTCCAGTAATGCTGTCGGCGCCGGAGCCGCCGGCAAGCGTGTCATTTCCGGAGCCGCCGATCAGCGTGTCATTCTGTGCTGAACCGGTGATGGCCGCCGCTGCGCCGGTGTTGGTGACTGTAAAGCCGTTGGCGCCGGTCGCCGCGCTCAAGTCAACGGCAAAGCCGTTGCTGCTCAGGTTTGCCGTACCAGCGTTGCTGGTCGATGACGTGGCCGTAAAGGCTGCAGTGACGGTAGCGTTGGCCGTGGCCCCTGCGCTTATGACAAGGACATCATTCCCTGAAAGATCGGTGACGCTGTCAGTGCCAGAATTGACGTTGAACGTGTCGTTGCCAGCACCACCGGTAAGGGTGTCGTTACCCAAGCCGCCGGTGAGGGTGTCGTCGCCGGAACCAGTCTTGAGAGTGTCGTCACTGTCTCCGCCGATAACAATGAAAGCTCCGGACGTGACTGCGCTTGCATCCAAATTGAGCTTTCCATTGCCACCGATACCAGTCGCGTCGACGGTCAGTGCCCCATTATTTTGGAAAGTCGAAAGGAACGTTACGTTGTCGGTATGATTTCCGCTGTTGGTGTCGACCAGTTTGAAAACTTCAAAATTTGTGAGAAAGAGGTTTCCCACGCCATTCCCAAATGTGAATGGTCCAGGGGAGCCGCCGGTGACGATGAGCGTGTCCGTGCCGGTTCCGCCGGTGATGCTATCTGTACCGTTCAAGGTCAGATTGGTTGCATTTACCGTGTTCGTGCCGCTGGCGTAGAAGATGACGTCGGTCGAACTCGTCGTCAGCGTACCCGGGTTAGGGCTGTCCTGATTGATGGTAACGGTGTCGCTATCGCTCAATCCACCCTGATCCGTCGTCGTGATCGTCAAAGTATCGGCGCCGACGAAAGTATCGGTTGGATTGTAGAGAAGACCATTCAAGGCGTTGTTGATGTTCGCCGCCGTGCCGGAGAAGGTCATGGTCGCGTCGGTCGTACCGTCGCCGGTGGTGAACGAGAGGCCGGTGGTGCCCGATAGCGTCAGCGTGCCGTGCGCGACCGACAGCGTCACTGTCTCGGTCCCAGCGCCTACGTCAACGTCCGAGATTGAGATGAGTTTGGCGCCATTGAATGTCACGTTGGTATTTTGTACCACCTCCTGCGTACCGGGCACCGTATTCACCGGCGCATCGTTGGCGCCGTTGATGGTGACCGTGAGCACCGCGGTGTCGGTGAGATTGCCCGGGTCCTTTACGGCATAATTGAAGCTGTCGGTAATGGTCTGGCCGCTGTTGAGCGCCTGCACCGCCGAGTCGCTGTCAT
Organism: Bradyrhizobium diazoefficiens USDA 110; assembly: GCF_000011365.1. Taxonomy (GTDB): domain Bacteria; phylum Pseudomonadota; class Alphaproteobacteria; order Rhizobiales; family Xanthobacteraceae; genus Bradyrhizobium; species Bradyrhizobium diazoefficiens. Next base: position 3,933,462 of record NC_004463.1, read on the forward strand.
TCACAACATAGGTGTAGGAGCCGTTGGCGTTGAGCGTCAGCGTGCCGTGTGCACCCACTAGGCTGGAGCCTAGCGTGCCGGCCGTGCCGGAGCCTTCGACCGCCCCAGTGCGGATCGCCGATACCACCAGAGATGCGTTGGTGTTGTCGACGTCTGTATCGTTGGTCAGCACGTTGCCGGTCGCGTTCGAGCCCGCGGTGCCATTGCCGGTGCCGCCCGCGTCGGTGGCCGAGCCGGTGTCGTTGACGCCCACCGGCGCATCGTTGACCGGCGTCACATTGATCGTGTCGGTCACGGCCACGCTGTTGGCGGTCCCGTCATTGGTGATGATGGTGACAGTGCGGGCCAGGCCCGACGGGTTATCGCTGGTGTTGAGGTAGGTCACCGAGTCCAGCGCGGTCTGGTAGTTCGCGACGCTGGATGAACCGGTCAAGGTGAGCGTCCCGGTCGCCGCGTTGAACGATCCGGTGATGCCGTTCTGGTTGGTGAAGCCCAGCACGTCCTGGCCGGTGACGTAGTCGCCGGTGATCTGCACCGTCGCCGAGGCCAGATTGGCACTGTCGATGTCGGACACCGTCAGCGCAGGGTCGATCGCGGTGGCGGCCTGGTTTTCCGTGTAGCTCAGCGTATGACCAGCGACGACCACCGGCGCATCGTTGACCGGCGTCACATTGATCGTGTCGGTCACGGCCACGCTGTTGGCGGTCCCGTCATTGGTGATGATGGTGACAGTGCGGGCCAGGCCCGACGGGTTATCGCTGGTGTTGAGGTAGGTCACCGAGTCCAGCGCGGTCTGGTAGTTCGCGACGCTGGATGAACCGGTCAAGGTGAGCGTCCCGGTCGCCGCGTTGAACGATCCGGTGATGCCGTTCTGGTTGGTGAAGCCCAGCACGTCCTGGCCGGTGACGTAGTCGCCGGTGATCTGCACCGTCGCCGAGGCCAGATTGGCACTGTCGATGTCGGACACCGTCAGCGCAGGGTCGATCGCGGTGGCGGCCTGGTTTTCCGTGTAGCTCAGCGTATGACCAGCGACGACCACCGGCGCATCGTTGACCGGCGTCACGTTGATCGTGTCGGTCACGGCGACGCTGTTGGCAGTCCCGTCATTGGTGATGATGGTGACCGTGCGGGCCACGCCCGACGGGTTGTCACTGGTGTTGAGGTAGGTCACCGAGTCCAGCGCGGTCTGGTAGTTCGCGACGCTGGATGAACCGGTCAAGGTGAGCGTCCCAGTCGCCGCGTTGAACGATCCGGTGATGCCGTTCTGGTTGGTAAAGCCCAGCACATCCTGGCCGTTGACGTAGTTGCCGGTGATCTGCACCGTCGCCGAGGCCAGATTGGCATTGTCGACGTCGGACAGCGTCAGCGCCGGGTCGATCGCGGTGGCGGCCTGGTTTTCCGTGTAGTTCAGCGTATGACCAGCGACGCCCACCGGCGCATCATTGACCGGCGTCACCGCCACTGTCGAAGTCACAATGTTGCTGGCGTGGTTTGCCGTCTGGCCGTCATCAACCTGATAGCTGATGGTGCGGGTCGTACCCGACGGGTTGTCGCTCGAATTGAAGTATGTCACCGACTCCAGCGCCGCCTGGTACTGGGCGACAGTCGCAGAACCGGTCAGCGTCAGCACGCCGGTCGATGCGTTGTAGCTGCCTGTGATGCCGTTCTGATTGCTGAAGCCGAGCACATCCTGGCCGGACGTGAAGTTGGCCGTGATCGACACCGTCGCCCCGGTCAGATTCGCACTATCGACATCCGACGCCGTCAGTACGGTGTCGATCGCCGTCGCCGCCTGGTTCTCGGTGTAAGGCAGCGATCCACCATTGGCGTTCAGCACCGGGGCGTCGTTGGTGCCGGTCAGCGTGATGGTCAGCGTCGAGCTCGAGGTCGCGCCGTGCTCGTCGGTGACGGTGTAGTTCGCCACCACGTCGGTGGTGGCGCCCTGCGCCAGGTGCTGGTAGGCGGCATTGGCCGCGTCAAGGCTGTAGCTGCCGTCCGGGTTCAGCGTCAGGCCAGCCACCGCCGCATCGAGGCTGTAGCTCAGAGTGGCGCCATCATCGACGTCGCTGTCGTTGCTCGCGACCGTGCCGGTGATGGTGCTGTCTTCCAGGCCGCTGTTGGTATCCGCCACCGCAACCGGGGCGTCGTTGGTGCCGGTCAGCGTGATGGTCAGCGTCGAGCTCGAGGTCGCGCCGTGCTCGTCGGTGACGGTGTAGTTCGCCACCATGTCGGTGGTGGCGCCCTGCGCCAGATGCTGGTAGGCCGCATTGGCGGCATCGAAGCTGTAGCTGCCGTCCGCGTTGATCGTCAGGCCGGCGACCGCGCTGGTCTGCGCGTAGGTCAGGATCGCGCCGTCATCGACGTCGCTGTCATTGCTCGCGACCGTGCCGGTGATGGTGCTGTCTTCCAGGCCGCTGTCGGTGTCCGCCACCGCGACCGGGGCGTCGTTGGTGCCGCTCAGCGTGATGGTCAGCGACGAGTTCGAGGTCGCGCCGTGCTCGTCGGTGACCGTGTAGTTCGCCACCACGTCGGTGGTGGCGCCCTGCGCCAGATGCTGGTAGGCCGCGTTGCCGGCATCGAGGCTGTAGCTGCCGTCCGCGTTGATCGTCAGGCCGGCGACCGCGCTGGTCTGCGCGTAGGTCAGGACCGCGCCGTCATCGATGTCGCTGTCATTGCTCGCGACGGTGCCGGTGATGGTGCTGTCCTCACTGCCGCTGTTGGTATCGGCTACCGCGACCGGCGCATCGTTGGTGCCGGTCAGCGTGATGGTCAGCGTCGAGCTCGAGGTCGCGCCGTGCTCGTCGGTGACGGTGTAGTTCGCTACCACGTCGGTGGTGGCGCCCTGCGCCAGGTGCTGGTAGGCCGCATTGCCGGCATCGAGGCTGTAGCTGCCGTCCGGGTTCAGCGTCAGGCCGGCGACTGCCGCATCGAGGCTGTAGCTCAGAGTGGCGCCGTCATCGACGTCGCTGTCATTGCTCGCGACGGTGCCGGTGATGGTGCTGTCTTCCAGGCCGCTGTTGGTATCCGCCACCGCGACCGGGCCGTCGTTGGTGCCGGTCAGCGTGATGGTCAGCGTCGAGCTCGAGGTCGCGCCGTGCTCGTCGGTGACGGTGTAGTTCGCCACCACGTCGGTGGTGACGCCCTGCGCCAGATGCTGGTAGGCCGCATTGTCGGCATCGAGGCTGTAGCTGCCGTCCGGGTTGAGCGTCAGACCGCCCACCGCGCTGGTCTGCGCGTAGGTCAGGCCCGCGCCGTCATCGACGTCGCTGTCGTTGCTCGCGACCGTGCCGGTGATGGTGCTGTCTTCCAGACCGCTGTTGGTATCCGCCACCGCGACCGGGGCGTCGTTGGTGCCGGTCAGCGTGATGGTCAGCGTCGAGTTCGAGGTCGCGCCGTGCTCGTCGGTGACGGTGTAGTTCGCCACCACGTCGGTGGTGGCGCCCTGCGCCAGATGCTGGTAGGCCGCGTTGCCGGCATCGAGGCTGTAGCTGCCGTCCGGGTTCAGTGCCAGGCCGGCGACCGCGCTGGTCTGCGCGTAGGTCAGGACCGCGCCGTCATCGATGTCGCTGTCGTTGCTCGCGACCGTGCCGGTGATGGTGCTGTCTTCCAGACCGCTGTTGGTATCCGCCACCGCGACCGGAGCATCGTTGGTGCCGGTCAGCGTGATGGTCAGCGTCGAGCTCGAGGTCGCGCCGTGCTCGTCGGTGACGGTGTAGTTTGCCACCACGTCGGTGGCGGCGCCCTGCGCCAGGTGCTGGTAGGCGGCATTGGCCGCGTCAAGGCTGTAGCTGCCATCCGGGTTCAGCGTCAGCCCGGCCACCGCCGCATCGAGGCTGTAGCTCAGAGTGGCGCCGTCATCGACGTCGCTGTCGTTGCTTGCGACGGTGCCGGTGATGGTGCTGTCCTCACTGCCGCTGTTGGTATCGGCCACCGCCACCGGGGCGTCGTTGGTGCCGGCCAGCGTGATGGTCAGCGACGAGTTCGAGGTGGCGCCGTGCTCGTCGGTGACGGTGTAGTTCGCCACCACGTCGGTCGTGGCGCCCTGCGCCAGATGCTGGTAGGCGGCATTGGCGGCATCGAGGCTGTAGCTGCCGTCCGCGTTGATCGTCAGGCCGGCGACTGCCGCATCGAGGCTGTAGCTCAGAGTGGCGCCGTCATCGACGTCGCTGTCGTTGCTCGCGACGGTGCCGGTGATGGTGCTGTCTTCCAGGCCGCTGTTGGTATCCGCCACCGCAACCGGGGCGTCGTTGGTGCCGGTCAGCGTGATGGTTAGCGTCGAGGGGGCGCTGGCGCCGTGCTCGTCGGTGACGGTGTAGTTCGCCACCACGTCGGTGGCGGCGCCCTGCGCCAGGTGCTGGTAGGCGGCATTGGCCGCGTCAAGGCTGTAGCTGCCATCCGGGTTCAGCGTCAGCCCGGCCACCGCCGCATCGAGGCTGTAGCTCAGAGTGGCGCCGTCATCGACGTCGCTGTCGTTGCTTGCGACGGTGCCGGTGATGGTGCTGTCCTCACTGCCGCTGTTGGTATCGGCCACCGCCACCGGGGCGTCGTTGGTGCCGGCCAGCGTGATGGTCAGCGACGAGTTCGAGGTGGCGCCGTGCTCGTCGGTGACGGTGTAGTTCGCCACCACGTCGGTCGTGGCGCCCTGCGCCAGATGCTGGTAGGCGGCATTGGCGGCATCGAGGCTGTAGCTGCCGTCCGCGTTGATCGTCAGGCCGGCGACTGCCGCATCGAGGCTGTAGCTCAGAGTGGCGCCGTCATCGACGTCGCTGTCGTTGCTCGCGACGGTGCCGGTGATGGTGCTGTCTTCCAGACCGCTGTTGGTGTCGGCCACCGCGACCGGGCCGTCGTTGGTGCCGGTCAGCGTGATGGTCAGCGACGAGTTCGAGGTGGCGCCGTGCTCGTCGGTGACGGTGTAGTTTGCCACCACGTCGGTGGTGGCGCCCTGCGCCAGGTGCTGGTAGGCGGCATTGGTGGCATCGAGGCTGTAGCTGCCATCCGGGTTCAGCGTCAGGCCGGCGACCGCGCTGGTTTGCGCATAGGTCAGGACCGCGCCGTCATCGACGTCGCTGTCATTGCTCGCGACCGTACCGGTGATGGTGCTGTCTTCCAGGCCGCTGTTGGTGTCGGGCACCGCGACCGGCGCATCGTTGGTGCCGGTGATGTCGATCGTGACCTGCTGGGTGGCGAGGCCGCCATGGTGGTCGTCGACCTCGACCGTAAAGCTGTCGGCGAGATGCTCGCCGACGGCGAGCGCATCGACCGCGCCGCTGTCGAGCACAGTGTAATGCCAGGTGCCGTCGGGATCGACGGTGGCGGTGCCGTGGGCGGCGGCGACGCTGACCGACAGCGTGTGGGTGTCGATGGCATCGACGTCGGAGAAGCTGACCTGGCCGGTGGCGGTCTGCGCCGCGGCCGGGAGGTCGTCGCCTTCCGACACGGTGCCGGACTGCGTGGCGCTGGTGATCACCGGGGCGTCATTGGTGCCGACAATCGTCACTGTCACGGTCTGCACCGCGGTGCCACCGTGGCCGTCCGAGATCGTCACGTCGTACTTCTGAGTCAGCGTTTGGCCAGCCTGCAGATAATCGACGGCGCCGTCGGCGACCGAGAAGCTCCAGCCGATCGCGCCGCCATTGCCGGTGTCGTGGTTGGTGGTATCGAGCGTGAAACTGCCGAGGTAGCCGCCGCCCTGCGGCGCGAAGCTCGCGGTATGGCTGTCGAGCGTGTCGACGTCGGTGAAGGCCACGGCGCCGGAGGCGGTATGCGGTGTGTTGGCCGCCTCGGCCGCCGACATATCCGCCCACTCCGTCGCCAGGCCGCTCTGCGCCGACGAGATGATCACCGGCGCATCGTTGGTGCCGACAATCGTCACTGTCACGGTCTGCACCGCGGTGCCACCGTGGCCATCCGAGATCGTCACGTCGTATTTCTGGGTCAGGGTTTGGCCGGCCTGCAGATAATCGATGGCGCCGTCGGCAACCGAGAAGCTCCAGCCGATCGAGCCGCCATTGCCGGTATCGTGGTTGGTGGTATTGAGCGTGAAGCTGCCGAGATAGCCGCCGCCCTGGGGAGCGAAGCTCGCAGTGTGGCTGTCGAGCGTGTCGACGTCGGTGAAGGTCACCGCGCCGGAGGCGGTATGCGGCGTGTTGGACCCTTCGGCCGCCGACAGATCCGCCCACTCCGCCGCCAGGCCGCTCTGCGCCGACGAGGTGATCACCGGCGCATCATTGGTGCCGGTAACCGTGATGGTCAGGTTGGCAGTGCACGAGCCGCTATGATTGTCGGAATTGGTGTAGCTGAAAGTGTCGTAAACCAGCTGGTCTGCCGCTAACGCCTGCACATTGGCCTGGGCATTGTTGAGCGTATAGGTGTACGTGCCATCGGAGTTGAGGTGCAGCGTGCCGTAGGTGCCGACCACATCAGCACCGACCTTGGTGGCAGAGCCGTTGATGGCCGTGACGCTATGACTGTCGTGCGTATCGGCGTCGGTATCGTTGATGAGTACGTTGCCGCTGACTGAATTCGGCGCGGTGTCTTCCTTCACCGCACTTGTGTCGGCCGCTGCAACGGGGCCATCGTTGACCCCGGCAATTCTCACTGTGGCGGTCGCCCAGCTCAGCGTCCCATTGCCAAGCCGGATAGCGTAAATGAATGAATCTGTGAAAAAATCCCCTGCTGACAGGGCAGCGACTTGAGCGCTTAATGCTGACGCGTCATACCCGACTTTACCATCCGCCGTGATCCAGATTTTTGCGCCATTCAAGCTTGTATCGCTGCTGGTGGCTTCGACGCGCGCGGTATCCTGAGTCAGCAAATCAGCCGCACTATAGCCGCTCATGGCGCCGCTGTTATTAATGCCGTTGTCGATGGAAAAGAGGGTCTTGGCATTGCCCCCAAGGTCATTTCCCATGACATCGAAAAAGACAGGCTGAAGGTTATCCTCCGTCAGCGAAATGGATACACCGGCGGCGGTCAGGCCACTCGTAAAAATATCGTTCGTCGCTTGCGGTGTGTTGGAGAATGAAGTGGTGCTGCCGCCGCCGGTTGCCTGAGTAGCCATGTCTTCGACCTCAAAACGCGTAGAATATGAAAGTCATTTGGGAGCAACCCGAACACGGGTGAGCAACGTGACGGATTCGGGCGACCTTGAAGCGGCCCAGAACTCTGCAGTCGTGTCCTGACGAGGAGATAGCGAAGGTGCGCCGTCGCTCGACGAGGTCTGCAGATCGGCTGAATCGATCACCGGAGCCGCCGTCACCCGGGAGGCAATCGCAACTGCCATAGACAGCTCGACCGAAAGATCCGATGGTCGAGATGAACTCGAATTGTCCTTGAGGTGAGAATTAGTTTCAGACCAGCCGGCGGCTCGTAAAGACGTCGAGGTGAATAAGGCGCTGCTCACAACACACTCCACTCTGCCGATGCAGAGCAGGTGCAATCGCATTCGAAGAGCAACTCACAGGAGAGCGCCGGCAATGAGCGCCCGTTCAGCGCCTACGCGCCGCCGCCAGAAGAAACTCTGGCCTGTTGTGAAAAGATCCCGACGCCATTAACTCCTGCCCCGTTCGTGCTCGGCCTCCTGACGACCGCGCACGGCTTATGATTTTCCAATAACGTTTCTTGCTTTAGTAAGGTCCCTTCAGAGATCGAACCCGACAGTCGCCCGCGGCACAGGGGCGTTCGCACGTATGGATCAGCGTAAGAATCCCAATCCGGGCTGGAAAACGCTGTGCGCATCCCCGCGTCGGCGATTCGTTTGAAATGTGAGACGAGCAATCGCGCAGCCCCTGCTTCTCGTACATCGGGATGCTCGCTAGGAATCTCGGTCGGGGCAACGGCCCAAGAGGGGTACTCCGTCGGGACCACGTAAGACTACGGTTGCGCATGCTGATCGACCGCACCTGCGGCACATTATCGACGAATTCGCAGATAGCTAATTGGCGCTTCTTTGCCGCCCGGGGTCAGCAAGACTAAGTGCCGGCTTCTTAGTCTTGCTCAGTCTAAGCATGGCATCCGGCCCCAAGGCTTTCGCCTCCCGGTCAACGAGGAGCTGGCCGCGGAGTTCGGCGTGTCACGCGTCACGATCCGGCAGGCCGTCGAGTTGCTTTCAGCCGACGGCGTCATCGAGGCGCGGCAGGCCCGCAGCAGGCGCGGTGCGGAAGGACCGCTGGCTCAAGGTCGAAACTACGCTGTCGGTTCTCGCCGATATGTACCGCGACACTTCGCTGGAGATCGTCAACATCTCGGCGAGGCACAGCGACGCGCCGGCGTCTCCCGAGGACGGCAACGGCCGACTTCATGCGCCGGCTTCATTCGCCACTCGGTCCGTCGCACCGCGGCCGAAACAGGCCGTCATGCGATCAGTTGCCTAACTTGGCACAAATCGAGCCAAGCCTGACAAGTTGCTAGTGTGTTGCTGTACCTAGCTCAAATCGGCCCATGATGGATTGGAGCGAGAGTTCAAGTTCTTCAATTGCTTGGAAGGCGGCGTATGCACCGGGAGATCAAGAAAAATCTCGACACAGCCAATGTGAGCAGACCTCGTGAGATGAGATTGGGCTGCCTCGGGTCGGCGGAAGAGCATGCCCATTGTTTCCGAGGGCAGGGGAGATAGGTGAGTGCTGACGATCAGCAACAGTTGTTGGAAACATGAGGCGCCACCCTCTCATCTCGCTCCGTGCAGCCCCGCTGGTCGAACTTGCTGCACCCATGCTTGAGTTCGATCGCGTTAGCTGCGCTTTGGCGAGGTCGTTTCTGGGGCGAAACAGGTGTGGTCCGCGGCGATGGCAGACTTCGGCCGATGAGGAGACTGCTCACGCTCTTAATCGCTTTGTTGAACGTTCAGTAAAGCCATTTGCTAAACATGCTTGGCGATGGCCAACTTCTGGCTCGCCGGTTATCCAGGCGGGCTGGATTGCTCCGCGGCGCCAGATCGGCAATCGAAGCTTTCGACAAAATCCAGGCATTTCGCTGCGCTGCGAACATCCCGCTTGCGCGCGCGAACGTCGCGAATCTTTTCGCCAGGCTAGCGACAAACCGGCTTGACGGGCTCCAAAATTTAGTAATACGTTTAGTCCTACAAAAAACTAAACATCACGCATCGAGCCGATGTGTGGGAGGAGCCCAAGCCCTTCCGGACCCGTTTCCGGAAATGGTCCGTCTCGTTCTCCACTCATCGCTCCTCAAACTCGGTTTCAGGATCTTGGCGTCGTTCCGGCAGGGAGCGCCGAGCGGGTTGGATGCTTCAACGAGAGAGGAAACGGATATGCGGACATTCAATTGGCTAAGAAGCTCGGCGGCAACCACGGTCCTCGGCACGGCGCTGCTGGGGATATTTGGCGGAGGCGAAGCCGCAGCTCAGGGCAAGCAGCTTACGCTGTGCTGGGCGGCATGGGATCCGGCCAATGCGCTGGTCGAGCTCGGCAAGGACTTTACCAAGCAATCCGGCATTGAGATGAAATACGAGTTCGTCCCGTGGACGAGCTATGCCGATCGCTTCCTCAACGAGCTCAACTCCCACGGCAAGCTCTGCGACCTGATCATCGGCGATAGCCAGTGGATCGGCGGCGCCGCCGAGAACAAGTGGTACGTCAAGCTCAACGATTTCTTCGACAAGGAGAAGATATCGATGGACGACTTCGTCCCGGCGACGGTCGTCGGCTACTCGCAGTGGCCGAAGAACTCGCCGAACTATTGGGCGCTGCCGGCTATGGCCGATGCGGTAGGCTGGACCTACCGCAAGGATTGGTTCTCGCGGCCCGAGATTCAGTCCGCCTTCAAGGCAAAGTACGGCCGCGACCTGGCGCCGCCGAAAACCTATGACGAGTTGAAGCAGATTGCGGAGTTCTTCCAGGGCCGCGAGATCGACGGCAAGAAGGTCTATGGCGCCTATATCTTCACCGAGCGCGGCTCGGAAGGCATAACCATGGGCGTGACCAACGTGCTCTACAATTACGGCTTCAGCTACGACAATCCAAAGAAGCCGTATCAGATGCAGGGCGTCGTCAATTCACCCGAGGCGGCCAAGGGGCTCGAGTTCTACAAGGAACTTTACAAGTGCTGCACCGCGCCGGGCATGACCAACGCCTACATGCAGGAGGGGCTCGATGCCTTCAAGTCCGGCCAGGTGGCGATGCAGATGAACTGGTTCGCCTTCTTCCCCGGCCTCTACAAGGATCCGAATGTCGGCGGCGACAAGATCGGATTCTTCGTCAATCCGGCCGGCCCGAATGGACACTTCACGCAGCTTGGTGGACAGGGCATCTCCGTGGTGGCGACCTCCGACCGCAAGGACGACGCGCTCGCCTATATCAAATGGTTCGCGCAGCCCGCTGTGCAGCAGAAATGGTGGCAGCTCGGCGGCTACTCGGCCCTGAAAGCGGTGGTCGATGCGCCCGACTTCCCGAAGAGCGCGGCGTTCGCGCCGCAATTCTTGGAGTCGATGGGAATCGTGAAGGACTTCTGGGCCGAGCCGTCCTACGCGCAACTGCTACTCGACATGCAGAAGCGGGTGCACGATTACGTCGTCGCCGACAAGGGTACCGCGCAGCAGGCGCTCGATCTCCTGGTCAAGGATTGGACCAAGGTCTTCAAGGAGCAGGGCAAGCAGGTCGCGTCGCAATAGGCGCGGCGCTCGCATCAACTGAACCGGTTTCCCCGGGGGTGTCCCCCGGGGAAACCGAACCAGCCAGCCGATGGACCAGATGACGACGATCCTTCAACCTGATGATGCTACGATTGCCGGCATGAGCGAGCCCGCCAAATCTCGCGACGCACGGCGCGTGCGCGGCCTTTCCGACCGCACCATTGCGTGGCTGTTCGTTGCGCCGACGATCGCGCTGTTGCTGGCGATCAACATCTTTCCGCTGGTGTGGATGATCCGGCTGTCCTTCACCAGCCTCAACCTCAGCATGTCCTATCTGCCGCTGCGGTTCGTCGGGCTCGACAATTTCACCGACATCCTCACCGACGAGGACGTCTGGTTCCGGCTCCAGACCACGGCGCAATTCGTGATTTGGTCTGTGGCACTACAGGTGGTCATCGGCTATGGCCTGGCGCTGTTGATCAACCGCCAGTTTCGCGGTCACAGCTTCTGGACCACGATCATCCTGCTGCCGATGATGTTGTCGCCGGCGGTGGTCGGCAACTTCTGGACGCTGCTGCTGCAGCCGCAGATCGGGCCCTTCAACTACGTGATCAGCCTGTTCACGGGGGTGCCGCCGAGCTCGTTCAGCATGACCGGACAGGTCTCGCTCGCGTCCTGGACCATCGTACTGGTCGACACCTGGATGTGGGCGCCTTACGTCATGCTGATCTGCCTCGCCGGGCTTCGCTCCATTCCCCACTACATCTATGAGGCGGCCGAGGTCGATCGCGCCTCGCCGTGGCGGCAATTCTGGTCGATCACGCTGCCGATGACGGTGCCGTTCCTGATGCTCGCCGTGCTGTTCCGCGCAATCGAGAACTTCAAGATGTTCGACATGGTCAACCTCCTGACGTCGGGAGGCCCGGGATCGACCACGGAGCTCGTGTCGATCACGCTGAAGCGCGCGGCATTCGAGAAATGGCGCACCGGCTATTCCTCTGCGCTCGCCATCATCCTGTTCGTGACCGTGTTCGGTGCCGCCAACATCTACGTCAAAGCGCTCAACAAGGTGAAGCAACGATGACCGCTGCACTCGCCAAGTCAGTCCTGGCCAAGTCCACCGCTCATTCCATCGTCGAAGCCTCGCCGCGTTCGAAGGCCGTGGCAGGTGGCCTCGTCATTCTCTATGCCGTGATCACGATCCTGCCGCTACTCTGGATCGTCGCTACCGCATTCAAGTCGCAGAGCGACGCCATCGCCTATCCGCCCAAGGTGCTCTTCGAGCCGACCCTCGAAGGCTATGTCAACCTTTTCACCGTGCGCACCCGCCAGACGCCGGACTTCATCGCCAAGCTGCCGCCGCCGGAGACGTGGTACGACACGCTCGTGCGCCAGCGGGACATGGTCAGTGCCGGGCCATCGAAGGTCGTGCCGCGCTTCGTGAACTCGCTGATCATCGGGTTCGGCTCGACGTTCCTGGCCGTGTTTCTCGGCACGCTCGCGGCCTACGCTTTTTCGCGCTTTCGCATTCCCCTGGCTGACGACCTGCTGTTCTTCATTCTCTCGACGCGAATGATGCCGCCGGTCGCGGTCGCGATCCCGATCTATTTGATGTACCGCCAGCTCAATCTGACCGACACCAGGCTCGGAATGATCCTGCTCTACACCGCCGTGAACGTCTCGCTCGCAGTCTGGCTGCTCAAGGGGTTCATCGACGAGATCCCGCGCGAGTATGAGGAGGCCGCTCTCGTCGACGGCTACACGCGACTCCAGGCCCTGCGCAAGGTGGTATTGCCGCAGGCCGTCACGGGAATTGCGGCAACCGCGATCTTCTGCCTGATCTTCTCGTGGAACGAATACGCCTTCGCGGTTCTCCTGACGAGCGGCGAAGCGCAGACCATGCCGCCATTCATCCCATTCATCATCGGCGAGGGCGGGCAGGATTGGCCGGCGGTGGCTGCCGCGACTACGCTGTTCGTTGTCCCGATCGTCCTGTTCACCGTGTTGTTGCGCAAACACCTGTTGCGCGGCATCACATTCGGAGCTGTGCGCAAATGAGCGGTTCTGCGGTTGCCAAGGGCGGAGTGTCTCGCTGGTTCCGTCGCGGGCCTTGGGAGGCCGGCGCGATGACCCTGATCGGAGGCGGCATCATCATGCTGGTGCAGCCCTGGACGATTGATCTGTACAGCTATTCGTTCGTGACGATCCTCATCGGCACGGTCGGCTACGTGATCGTGAGCCATTTTCCGGAATAGGGCGGTCAACATGGCACAAATTCGCGTCGAAAACCTGCGCAAGTCGTTCGATCAGTTCACGGCCGTGCAAGGCTCGAACTTCACGATCGACGACGGCACCTTTTTCGCGATGCTCGGGCCCTCCGGCTGTGGCAAGACGACCACGCTGCGCATGATTGCGGGCCTCGAGCTGCCGACCGAGGGCAAGGTCCTGCTCGACGGCGAGGACGTGACGTTCCGCCGTGCCGCGGCCCGCGACATCGCCTTCGTCTTCCAGCTTTTCGCGCTCTATCCGCACATGAATGTTGCCGACAATATCGGCTTTCCCCTGAGGTGCCAGGGCATGGGCCGGCGTGCGGTCCGCGAGCGCGTGCAGGAGACGGCGCGGCTCCTGCGGATCGAGCATCTCCTGTCGAGCAAGACGTCAAAGCTGTCGGGTGGCGACCGCCAGCGCGTGGCGCTGGGGCGCGCTATGGTCCGGCGGCCCAAGGCCTTCCTGATGGACGAGCCGCTCGGGGCGCTCGACGCCGAGTTTCGGCATCTGATGTGCGGCGAGCTTCGCGACCTCCATGATCGCATTGGTGCAACTACGGTCTACGTGACACATGACCAGCTCGAGGCGATGTCAATGGCGGACCGGATTGCCGTCATGAACAAGGGGCGCGTCGAACAGATCGGCTCGCCGCAGGAGATCTATGACCGGCCCGCGAGCATGTTCGTGGCCGATTTCATCGGCTCGCCGTCGATGAACTTCTTGCGCTTTGAGGGCGGCCTACGATCCGGAGATCGGGCCATCGCCTTCCATGATGCCAGCATCGCGGTCCCGGAGATCCGCGAGGATCGCGCGAGCGCGCCGCTGGCGCTCGGGATACGCCCGGAGCATATCCGTTTCGCCGATGCAGCACCCGTCCGCGGCGAGGTGTTCGGCGCAGAATATCTCGGCACGACGCAGATCGTCACGGTCGACACGGCGCATGGACGCGTCGCTGCCCGGCTGCCCTCCAGCGCGTCGGTGCGGATCGGCGAGACGGTCGGTCTCGAATTCCATTCCGAGCGACTGGCGTTGTTCGATGTTGGCAGTGGCATGGCGATCCGGACCGCCAATGAGGGGAGCCCGCGCCATGGCTGACGTCATTCTGCGCAACATCAGCAAGCGCTTCGGCACGATAGAGGCGGTGCGCGAGCTCTCGCTGGCGATCAATGACGGGGAATTCCTGGTCCTGCTTGGGCCGAGCGGCGCCGGCAAGACCACGACGCTGCGGCTGATCACCGGGCTCGAGAGCCCCGACACCGGTTCGGTCATGATTGACGGCCATGACGTGACGCATGATCCGCCGGGATCGCGCGATATCGCCTTCGTCTTCCAGCAGTACTCGCTGTATCCGCATCTCACTGTCTATGACAATCTGGCATTCCCGCTACGCTCGCCCGCGCGGCGCGTGCCCGAGCCCATCATCCGCAAGCGTGTCGAACAGACGGCGGAGCTGCTGCATATCGCAAGCAAGCTGAACAACCGTGCAACCCGCCTGTCCGGCGGTGAGATGCAGCGGGTGGCGATCGGCCGCGCATTGGTTCGCGATCCCGCGATCTACCTGATGGACGAGCCGCTCTCGTCGCTGGATGCGAAGCTCCGTTCGGAGCTGCGTCTCGAGCTCAAGCGGATCCAGCTCGAGCTTGGCGCGACTATCCTTTACGTGACCCACGACCAGGTCGAGGCTATGACCATGGCCTCCCGGATCGGCGTGATCAAGGATGGCCAGCTCCTTCAGCTCGGCACGCCGCGGGAGATCTACGAAAGCCCCTCCAGCTCCTATGTCGCCTCGCGTCTCGGTACGCCGCAGATCAATTTCCTTCCGGCACGTCTCTTGTCCGACGTGTCGGTGCCGCCGGAAACGGAGACCGTCGGCATCCGTACCGAGCATCTGAAGGTCGGTGCGCGCAATGGCGGACGGATGGTCGGCCGCGTCCACCGGGTCGAGCACCTCGGCGAACAGAATCACGTTCATCTGGACTATAAGGGCGAAATGCTGGTGACGCTTGCGGATCCGCATCAGCAGCCGCTAAAGGCAGGTCAGGAGGTCGAATTGCACCTGGTACATCCGCTCTGTTTCGATCGCGCGGGGCGACGCATCCCCGCGATGATTCTCTAGAGGATCATGTCGATGTCGCTGCAACCTGGGACGTTCAAGTCGTTGATTAAGGTGGCCGCAGAGCAGGTTATCGCCAGTGCGCCGGAGCTGACGAGCCTGGATCAGGCGATCGGCGATGGTGACCACGGAATCAACATGAAGCGCGGATTCGAAGCGGTTCTGGGCAAGCTCGATGCGATCTCCGCGCAACCGCTCGACGAGGCGCTGAAGATGATCGGCAAGACCCTGGTGATGACGGTCGGCGGCGCGTCCGGGCCGCTTTACGGGAGCTTCTTCCTCGCCGCCGGCGAAGCGCTCTCGCACGACAAACACTTACCGGACGACCTCGCGGACGTTTTCGGCAGTGGCGTGAACGCGGTGAGCGCGCGTGGCCGGTCGCAGGCCGGTGAGAAGACGATGCTCGACGTGCTTGTTCCCGTCCTGGAAACGCTGAGGACTGCGGCCGGCCAGCCGGATCTGATCGCGCGCGTCCGGACCACCGCTGCCGAGGCGGTCGAGCGGACCGCGCCGATGCAGGCCACCAAGGGGCGGGCGTCGTTCCTCGGGCCACGCAGCGTCGGGCACGTCGACCCCGGCGCCCGCTCGAGCTGCGTACTCGTGCAGGCGGTCTGCGCGAGCCTGGAGGGACAGCAATGACCGACACTGTGGGTATCGTGATCGTCTCGCACTCGAAGGACATCGCCAAGGGCACCGCCGACATGGTGCGGCAGATGGTCGGCAGCGAGGTCAAGGTGGCTTTTTGCGGCGGCAATCCCGACGGCGGATTGGGCACCAGCGTCTCCCTGATCATCGACGCCATTAATGATGCCTGGTCTGCCAAGGGCGTCGCAATCCTCGTCGACCTCGGCGGGGCCGAAACCAACAGCGAAATGGCGGTCGAGATGCTGGAGCCTGCGCGGCGCGATCTCGTTGTCGTATGCAACGCGCCGATCGTCGAGGGCGCCGTGATGGCGGCAACCGAGGCCGCAGGCGGCAGCTCACTGGCCCAGGTCAAGGCCGTGGCCGAGGAACTCTCTGCCGACTGAGACGTCGGCGAAGCGATGATGGAAGATGAGCATGCTGGACAAAGCGGACGGAAAGATTTTCACCGGAAATGTGCGGCTGGTGCACGCGGTTGGCATGCACGCGCGCCCCGCGGTCAAGCTGACCAAGCTCGCCAAGAAGTTCCAGGCCCAGATTTCCGTGCGGGTCGCAGGCGCGGCCGAGTGGATCAATGCCAAGAGCGTGGTCAAGATCATGGCGATGCGTGCGGCCCACGGCAGCACGATCGAGATCAGGGCGTCCGGCAGTGATGCGGAAGCCGCCGTTGCGGCGCTGGTCGACCTGATCGCAACCGATTTTCCGGACGGGGCTTAGCAGCATGCAGGGTAGCGCGACAGGACTGGCCTACCGCGGCAGAACCGCCTCGATCGGCTTTGCCCATGGCCCGCTCGTCCGGGTCGGCGCGGACACCAACGGCGAGCGTGTCGCGGGCAACCTGGCTGAAGAGGCGCTTGCGCTTCGTGCTGCGATTGACGCGGCAAGTGGGCAGATCGCGGATCTCGCCGGGATCGCCGGCGGCGAGGCTGCACAGATTCTCGAATTCCAGGTCGCGCTGCTGGAGGATGAGGATTTCATCCAAGCGATCTTCGCATCGATTGGCGATGGCGATCCGGCGGATGTCGCATGGCGTTCGGCGCTCGACGCGCAGATCGCGGACTACAATTCAGCTGCGGACGAATATCTGAAGGCGCGCTCTTCGGACCTTGCGGACCTGCGCGACCGCGTGATCAACATTTTGCGGGGCGATGGGGGCCCGGCGCTGGAGATTCCGAGCGGCGCCGTCGTCTGCGCCGACGATCTGCCGCCCTCGCGATTCCTGGAGATCGACTGGTCCGGCGGCGGCGGTCTGGCGCTCTTGCGTGGCAGTCCCACGAGCCACGTCGCGATGCTGGCGCGCGCGCGGGGCATTCCCATGGTCGTGCAACTCGGCGCCATTCCGGACGTCAGAGCCAACGCGCTGCTCGATGGTGAAGGCGCGACGCTCGAGCTCGATCCCAGCGCGGAGCAGGTTCGCCTGTTCGAGAAGCGGCGCGAAAGCCATCGCAAGAGCAGGGCGTCCGCCCGTGCGATCCTGCGGCGGCCCACCGCATCATGGCGCGGCGAGCGGATCAAGCTGTTTATCAACATCCAGCGCGTCGACGATCTCGAGCATCCCGACGCGCAATATGCCGATGGGATCGGCCTGATGCGCACCGAGTTTCTGCTGACGGAGAGGGGCAGTTTGCCCGATGAGGAGACACAGTTTCAGGCTTACGATGCGGTGCTGCGTTGGGCCGACCAGCGCCCGGTCACCATTCGCACGTTTGACGCGGGCGGCGACAAGCCGGTCGCCGGCTTTACGCTGGACGGCGAAGCCAATCCGTTCCTCGGAGTTCGGGGCTTGCGGCTTTGCCTGGCCCGGCCCGAGATCTTTGCCATTCAGCTCCGCGCGCTGGCACGGGCCGCCGTGCGCGGAAACCTCAAGGTCATGTTTCCGATGGTCACGTCTGCGGCTGAGCTCGAGGCGGGGCGGAAGCTGTTTGCCGATGTCGTGCAGCGCTTGCAGGCGGACGGCATTGCCGCGATGCTTCCCGAGCTGGGAATCATGGTCGAAGTCCCGGCGGCGGCCCTGGCTATTACGAGCTTCAAGACGTCCTTCTTCTCGATCGGCTCGAACGATCTCGCGCAATATGTCCTCGCCTGCGATCGTTCCAATGGAGCGCTTGCCCCCTTGATGGACCCGCTGCATCCGGCGGTGCTCGAATTGATCGCGCGGACCGCCGAGCATGGGCGGCGCGCCGCGATCAGCGTCAGCCTATGCGGCGACATGGCAAGCGATCCGCGCTGCCTTCCCGCATTGCTGAATTGCGGCTTGCGCGAGCTATCTGTGAATGCATCGGCGCTCGCGCAGATCAAGCAGACGATCGACCGGCTGAGCAGCGGAGGGGGCCTTGACTGACACGGCGATCGATGAGCCGGCAGAAGCCGGCGCTGTTGCAGTTTACAAGCGCATCTTCAAGGAAGTGCTGGAGAGCCGCCCCTCGGGCATGCGGCTGCGTCTGGCGCATGCCATTGGGAAGAACCGCAGCTTCGTCAGCCAGATCAGCAATCCCGCCTATCCGGTGCCGATACCCGTGCAACATCTCAATACGATCTTCGATGTCTGCCACTTCCCTCCGCAGGCGAAGACCGCCTTTCTTCGCGCATATGCACGCGCGCATCCGCGCCGGATCGGCCGACTGACCGAAGGATCGCATGAGCGGACCTTGACGCTGCATTTGCCAGATCTCGGCAGTGCGAAGCGGAACGCCGAGCTCGATGCGCTGCTCCAGGAATTCGCGCGGCGCTTGATTGCCATCATGCGGGAAAAATAAGGCGTGAGGCCAAAGGGAAGAAGCGGGGAGGAGACAATGAAGAAGTTCATCAATTCGGTCGACGGCGTGCTTGCGGAGAGCCTCGACGGACTTGCGGCCGCGCATGCCGATCTCGTCGCGCTTGGGCCGGAGCGGAAATTCGTGCGGCGCCGTGAGCTGAACCCGAAGAAGGTCGCACTCGTCTCGGGCGGCGGCAGCGGGCATGAGCCGCTGCATGCGGGCTTCGTCGGCTATGGCATGCTCGACGCCGCCTGCCCGGGACAGGTCTTCACGTCGCCGACGCCGGACCAGATCGTCGAGGCCGCTCAGGCGGTTTCGGGTGAGGCCGGCGTGCTGTTCATCGTGAAGAACTACGCGGGTGACCGCATGAATTTCGAGATGGCGGCCGAGATCGCCGAGGGGCTCACGGCGACCATCGTCACCGACGATGACGTCGCGGTCGAGAACTCGACCCACAGCATCGGGCGTCGCGGCGTGGCTGGCACGCTCATCGTGGAGAAGATCGTCGGCGCGGCAGCCGAGAAGGGCGCCGACCTCAAGGGCTGCGTTGCGCTCGGCGAGCGCGTCAACGTGCGCACGCGTTCGATGGGCGTGGCGCTGACGAGCTGCACGGTCCCGGCTGCGGGCACGCCGACCTTCTCGCTCGGCCAGGACGAGATGGAGATGGGGGTCGGCATTCACGGCGAGCCGGGACGCCGCCGCGTCAAGCTGGAGCGGGCAGACGCGATCGCGGACGAGATGACGACGGCGATCGCGCAGGATCTCGACGCGCGCGACGGGGCCGAGGCCCTCCTGCTCGTCAACGGATTTGGCGGAACGCCAACGATCGAGCTCTATCTGATGTACAACGCGGCCCGCCGGATGCTTGAGAAGCGCGGCTTGCGCATCGCTCGCTCGCTGGTCGGCAGCTTCGTCACCTCGCTGGACATGGCCGGGTGCTCGCTCACCGTCAGCCTGCTCGATGCTGAGACGACCGCGCTCTGGGACCATCCCGTGCGCACGGCGGCATTGAAATGGTAATCGCGGTTGTGAGCGGCAGGTGATCGCTTTCGCGCCGGCGAAGGATCAGCGGCGACGGCCCACTCCCGCTTCGGATTGTGCCAGTCTTCCCTCACTGAAACTTGCCGCGTCTCGCGGACACGGCGTCTCTTTCGCATTGACTGGGAAGCGTCGATGCAAAGTGTGTTGCCTCAAAGAAAACGCAGCGATTTGGAAACGTACCCCTTGACGCCGATGTCGATCGCGGTTGCCACGAATACAGGATCGTCGTTGACGCTAAACATCACGATGCGCGCTTCGGCATCTCTTCCAAAGATCTGTCGAGCGAGCTCCATGCCGGAGACGGATGGCAGGTTGATGTCTATGGCGCAGACCTCAGGAGGTCCGGCAATAAAGGACGCCAATCCACTGGCCGCATCTGCCGCTCCTGTGACGATGAAGCCTGCCTCGTCGGCAAACAAGGCCTGGCAAGCAGCTATGATGATGGGATGATCGTCGACGATCAGTACTCGCATCAGGCTCCGTGCAGCGATATTGGTGGCCTAGACGATGTTGCAGTAACGCGCATCGCAGGCGGACATTACCGACGGATTACGACCGCGAGGCCCGCGCGGCCTCAACGTGCTGAAGGGATGCCGAGAATGATTGTTCTCACCATGCGTTGAAGTTGGTGACGAGTTGCTTATCCAAGGACAAGCTTTCCATGCCACTGGAAAGCAAAATACCGCTTCGGTTATGGTGTCCACTCCCGGGCATGTTTCGTTTGTGGTGCAAGAAGTGCCCGATCTCGTGCGCCATTACACCAATGAACGCTTCGCCAAGATCGAACACGGGCGGATTACCTTGGTCAACAACCACGAATACCTGCTCATCAGGCAGATACTCCCCAGCCGCCTCAGTATCCATTGCAGCATAATCACCGACCAGAAAGCAGGTGAGATCGGCGCCGCGCCTCTTCAATGGTGCGATATCCTTTCGAAAAACATCCCGCGAGATTTTTGGTCCTAAGGCTTTCTGGACCGTAATCCATTTGGCATCGACCAGCGTGAAAAAGATGTTCGTCTGAGCCCCGAAGACCCAGTTCAGCCTGGTGAGGAACCAGGGCACGTCATCCGGCGTCCATTTCGTGGCGTTGATGACTTTGCCTGACTGATCGAGGTGCTTGAGAAATCTGAACGCGATCGTGAAGTCTTTGCGCTGCAGAATGGCGACCTCCAACTTGATGGCCGTGTTCCGGAATACCGACACCTTTGGCAACGACCTTGAGGCCGCGCGCACTGCCATCCAGTCGCGCAGTGCGATACAGCGCTGTACGCAGGCGCAGCAATTGATCATCGCGCTCCTGACCTTTTTGCTCTCCATAGCGACTGTTGATGTATTCCCGAGCGACGCGTTCGACTTGCTCGAAACGCACATCCTCAACCTGTAACCGGTCGCGATCATACGATAGGTGAACGTCCTTGCTGTTGCGCAGGCAGACCAAGTTGAAGCCTCCCCGAGGAACGATCATGAAGCTTTGCGCCGCGTACACACCAGAATCCTGCAAGAACTGAGCGAAGCTTGCCATAGCTTTCCCAAACCTTAGATCACGATAGTGTCGCGCTCGGACCACCGCGCCGGGGATAACCATCCGTCACCATTGCTCGCCGGTTGAGCCAGCAACATACTGGAAATTAGCCATGCGGGGCAATGCGCTGGCGTCGATTTTGCGGTCTGGACTTCGTTGGCGGTTGCGAGGGCGAGCGAGTTGTACGTCGAGTGGCTATTCTGACAGCGGATGTCGTTAGCTATTCACGCCTTATGGCGGTGACGGGCGCGGCGCGCTAGCGACGCGGAAAACCGTCTGCCAAGACGTCGTAGACTCAACGATTGCGAGCCACGGCGGGCGCATCATGAAGACTACCGATGACGAGTTGCGGTTCATTAGGTATACTGGCGATGCGTGCCGTCTGCTCTTCGACGGAAAACCATGCCTGGCGTTGGCGACACATGGAAACGCAGCAACACAACTGCCGATTTTCATCGGGGAACATCATATGCTCCCGGCTGGATGCGGGCCGCACGTGAAGGAGAATCCCGGCAAATCTTCCCGACTACACCGGCCGAAGTCCAGTTAGGAGTAACCTGCCGTTTCTTTTGCCGGAGCGTAGCCGGACGACTATTGCTCAACCACGCAAGGAAGGTAGGTCATGCCACTGACCGAAGGCGACGTCCTGGACACACTCAGCGACTCGGTTGCGCTTGGCATCGAGTTTTACGTCGACAAGATCCATATCAAGGGCGAGTACTTAACGACAGTTCGCGATCACATTCGTGCCGGCAATATATTGGTGAAGGGCGGCACTCAGGATCTCGCCTTCTACGATCAGGCCACGGATATTCTCTTGACGCAGAAGAAGTCGCCTCCCGCAAATGATAGCGATCGGGCGCTGCTCCTGCATGAATGCGTCCACGCCATGATCGACGTCTATGATCCTGACGGCGCTGTTACGCGCCACATGGGCGAACTGGCCGCCTACCTCACTCAAACGACATATAGCGTTCGCAGGAATCCGTCGTCTAACCGCAACGGCACCGCCCCCTGGGACAAATTCTGGGGCGACCTCTACGCCACGGTGCGCGCCAACAAGCTCGACACCAGCGCGGGCAACGGCGTCCGGATCCCGTCGGCGACGCTCGAAAATCTGCGCCGGCAACTCGCTGCGCTGCCTTTTGTGAACTATGGAAAGTTCGCTAAAGAGGCGACCGGCGTGTCGGATGGGCTGATCCGCAGGAACTTATTTCTGTCGAGCGATGAACCTGTGTCCATGCGATCATCGAGCGTTTCCCACGAAGCTTATGTTGATCCGAGCGATGACTATTTGATACGCACCTTGATGGATGCCTACGCGAGCACCGATGTTAGAGGTTATGGCAGCCGCCTGCGCCGGCTACGTCGTGATTTTCTCTATTGCTCGCTGTCTCGCGCCCATGAGCTCCAGAAGAGGTTCTCGGTGCGGAAGCGTGGAGACCGGCTCTCCGAACTGTTTCACGATCGCCTGTCGCATGGCGGCCGCGCAATTCTTCTCCGTGTGCTTGCGCTGCGAAGCTGACCAGCACGCTGGACAAGTCGGAAAAGTGCTCTCAAGAGGAAGAATGCGCTACCGCACCGCGTCGAATTCTCGGTGTGTTGGTGCATCATTAAGTAGACTCCCGACCACTCCTTTGCAGCGGATTCTAGTCCAGGTGCCTTGCGCGCAGATCTTGAAGGTCCTTTTTCAATGCCACCAGATCTAGCCCGCGAGGAAAAGTGAGGCGTCCAGAGCGGATCACGAGCCGGACATAAGGATACCGTTCTTCGGCAAGCATCGGAGAACTAATCTTGTACTTGTGCCAATCTTCGACGATGTGTGCCTGTTGTTCGACGTTGTATGAGTCCCAGCTATCCCCGGGCGTGTAGTCGTAGCCGGCACCGACCGTCTGCGCCCAGAAGGAGCGTGCCATTGTCCAGTTTGAATCGTTGAACGCCTGCCACACGTGGGTCATTTCGTGCACGAAGAGGTCGCAAATGCGACCGAAGTCGTCGCACAAGAGGCCGAAGGTGGGGCTAGGCGATGCCAGGTTACTGAACGCGACATTGCCAAGATTGATGGCATACCGCATGCTCGGCACCATGGGATTGCTTCCTCTAAAGAATGGTCCATCGTTCGTCCACGGTCTTCCGCCTGCTCCCAGGCCATTGGTAATCGCGATTGTCTCCCATGGCGGCAACGTCGGGCCAAAGACGTTGCGCGCGAAATCCCGTTCGCTGACGTCTAGGACGCGCGCGAAGTCGGGTCGGCTTCCTCCACATTCCGGCGGGGTCGGAGCCGCTGGGGTGGGCGCAACCGGTGGAGTGGGCGCAATCGGTGGGGGAGGCGGCGTACCTGGCGGCAGATAGATGAATCCCCCTCGCCATCCACCTTTCCCGCCGGTCGTACCGGATGAAAACGCAAAATTCTGGCGGTCGGGCGACATCGCGCGGCAGCCTACATACTCGGCCAGGTACCAGTTCACCTGCCGTGTGGCTTGTTGGAAATCGCGCTGTTTGACGAGCCTGATGCCTGGAAAATTGAACTCGATGAGGTCCCAAGGGTCGATGCCGATCCGCTTGGCGAGGGATATCCAGGTCTCGCCTGCCGTCACCGCATGCCGGATTCCTGCTGGCGGTACATAGCTTTCGACGATAGGCTTCAAGGGCCTTTCCTGGTTCGGCAATGTGAGATCTCCCCCCTGCTGGTTCCTGCGGAACTACGCGGTCTCGCAACCAATATCGTGGTCGCCGCTACCTCGAGGCGGTTCGATAGTTCCATTCATTCGGGCCACGAACTGGCAGTGGCAAATCGAGGAGCCTCATTCGTAGCTTGGAGGCGTAGACACGGAGCAATGCCGAACGAGCAATGTCCGCTTTAGCGCCTGCCTTTCGACTTCGAACCGAGCAGATCATGCGTTCCGCTGATGCTCACCGTTCCCGAGCACTCGAAACCACCGAAAATTCCGCAGGAGCCGGTGACCGTAACGCGCAAGTCTTTGCGTTGGTACATGTCGACCGAAATGCCCACGCGCGAAAAGTCGTTCGCGCTGTTCGGCAGGATCAGATCGATGTGCTCTGCGGCCCATTGCGGTATATGCTTGTTGCTCTTCCAGAACAGTTCATTGCCGGCGTGATGCACGAAGTTCGGCCCGACCGTAAGCGCACCGTCCACGCCCTCGAACACGAAGCCTGTTTCGTCGATGTGCACGTTCACCCGATCGGGTGCTACGGCGAAATGCAGCGAGGTGATGTCCTGGGGCTGCGGGTCCTTGCCGAATTGCGAGCTGTAGGCGTCGCTCCATTGTCCGCGGTCGCGCCCGAGCCCGAAGCCGTGGCGGCCCGGGAGATCCCGCGTTGAGAGTGGCTTGTCGGACAGTTTGGGGCGCCAGATCTCCCGAAACCCCTTGCCGATCGTTGCCGCCATCGACAGATCGAGGGCCCAATGCGACGCCTTCTCCGGGCTTTGCCCTTCGGCGAATGCGTCGAATCCGTCCGTCGTCTTGGCAATGCGCAGCTTCTTGATCAGCTCTTCCCAGTCCTTGGGCAGGAAGGTGACGCCATCGAGCGTGGTCGTCGCGGCAGCGACACCATACTTCTCGAGTTGGTGTCGGATGTAGGGCTTCTCGTCATAAAGGCGCACATCCGGGTTGGGGCCGGCAAAGTAGTCGTCCGTGAAGAAGGACTAAGCCACTGATCGGGAATCTCGATTTGGGCTAAGGGGCATTTCCAGATTGCAAGGTTTTGATGCTTTGGGCGTCAGAACCTTGCGATTTGGTTTTCGTGGATTCCCTCGAAGCGGGAAGCATGATTCCTTGTCTGCATCGGAGGGAACGATGCGGCCGAAGAAGCACAAGACGACGGGATCGAACGATCTGTTCCGGGCTCGGCTCGACCAGATCATCAATATGAAGCACGAGCTGGTTCTGCTCGCCGGCAAGGTCGATTGGGACTGGATCGACGGCGAGATCGCGCCGCTCTACAGCGAGAACGGCAGGCCCGGGATCGAGACGCGCTTCATGATCGGTCTGCTGTTGCTCAAGCACATTTACGGGCTGTCCGATGAGGAGGTGTGCGAGCGCTGGGTCCATGACCCATACTTCCAGTTCTTCACCGGGGAAGAGTTCTTTCAGCACACGTTCCCGCACGAGCGCTCGGACCTGAGCCATTGGCGCAAGCGGCTTGGCGACAAGCTGGAGTTGCTGCTGGCCGAGAGCTTGCGGGTAGCGCACGAGGCCGGTGCATTACGCAGCCAGGACCTCAAGCGGGTTACGGTCGACACCACGGTGCAGCCGAAGGCCATCACCTTTCCGACCGATGCCAAGCTGCTGCATGCGGCCATCAAGGGGCTCAACCGCCTGGCGATCAGGCACGGCGTCAGGCTGCGGCAATCCTATGCTCGCATCGCCAAGGCCGCCGCGATGATGGCCGGCCGCTACGCCCATGCCAAACAGTTCAGGCGGCATCAGCGGCAGTTGCGTATCCTGCGTAGCCGGCTGGGCCGGATCATCCGCGACATCCGCCGCAAGATCGAAGGCCAGCCAGCACTGGAGCAGGCGTTCGCCCTCCCGCTCGGCCGGGCCACGCAGATCCGCTCGCAGCAGCAGCGCCAGCGCGGCTGGAAGCTCTATTCCTTCCATGCCCCGGAAGTGGAGTGCATCGGCAAGGGCAAGGCCAGCGCGCCTTACGAGTTCGGCGTGAAGGCCTCCATCGTCACCAACAACCGCCGGGCTCCCGGTGGCCTGTTCGTGCTGCACGCCAGCGCACTGCCCGACAACCCCTACGACGGTCACACCTTGCGGGACGTCATTGACCGCACCGAGACACTCACCGGCTGTCCGATCGAGCGGGCCTATGTCGACAAGGGATACCGCGGCCACGACGCACAAAATCCCCGTCGCGTCTTCATCTCCGGCCAGAAGCGCGGCGTTTTCGGTGTCATCAAGCGCGAGCTGCGCCGCCGCTCCGCCATCGAGCCCATCATCGGACACCTGAAGGCGGAAGGCCACCTCGGGCGCTGCTACCTCAAAGGCCGCGCCGGCGATGCCGCCAACGTCGTCCTCTCAGCCGTCGGACACAACTTCCGCCGCATCCTCGCCTGGCTGAGATATCTCTTGTGCCTGTTCCTGGCCCAGCTATGGCGCACGCTCGCCCGGCCAGCCTCGATCAATCCGGCTTCTTAACGGACGACAAAGTAATTCTTCAAATCGATCTGCGGCCGAAGCATGGTCAGTCGCGCCGCGATCTTCCGGTAAGTGTCGGTCGTCGTCGGATCAGTCGTCGTCATGGAACGCCCTCCGAGCCAATCCTTGCCTCAGATTGGTCTCACCCGAACGGGCTCGGGTTCAATGCCGGCTCGCTCGATCAAGCTGCCGCCCGGCCCAGGTCATTCGAATTCCTGGCGCGCCAGCGCAGTCACTGTTTGAACCTGCCGATCGGAAATGGCGACCACCATCCGTGGGGTAGTGTAGTGTGAACAACGAGGACGATCAAATGTCACTGCGGAGCAGGGTGTTAGACGTACTCAGTGGCCCGGCGGTCGCACGCATGCGGTTCCGGTTTCCGATCCGCGGCAGCCATGTGACGATTGCGCCGCAAACGTTCCATCACGTCGCCCGCGCTATCCGGTTGGGGCAGGTCACCGTCAGACCTCCGACGGATCTCGCGGCAGGCGTTGCTGCACAATACAACGATGTCGCGAGAACCAGGGCGGACGGCACAGCGGTTGCGGCGAACACGCTGGAGGTCGTGTCGGCGACGGGGCGGCTGGACGAGGCCTATATCGTCCACGAAAGCCTGCATGCGGCATATGATCTGTTGCGTACCGGCCTCGATGCCAATGCGGAAGAGGCGTCTGCGTACGTCTGCACGGCGCTCTATTGCCGCATGACAGGCCTGCCACGCCCGCGCTGGGCCAACGGGCCGATCTACGCCAATGCCGCAGAGGTCGCCCGAACGCTGCTGTCCCAGTATCAGAAGGGCGATCCCGGGATTCCCTGGGTCGGCGAGCATGAATGGAAGATGCTGCGTGCAGGTGTTGGCCTCGATCCGGTCTATGCCAGCGGACCCGGCGGTATTCTCACGGGATGGCTCCTCGGCCAACAATATACCCACGACGGCTAGAGTGACGGGGGCCGCATCCGTTTCAGGAAATGGCAGGAGCTTCCAACTCCTGCCGTGCATCGCCAACGGAGCCGACGCACTTGAGCGCGTCATGCGACCAGCAGGCCCAGCTTGCCGACCATCGCAAGCGAGCGTTGAACACTTTCTCGCGTTGACAGCAACAACGGATCGGCAGGCTTCCCGGCACTATCCTTCTGGTCTACCTGGATGGTCGGGCCGAATTTTTCGGTCATTTCGGCCGTGATCTGGTCGATGGTCCGCGCACCGTCGAGCAATTGCAGAAAATCCCTGGTCCGGTCGTCCTCCAACTGTACCGTCTGGTGGAGGAGGTTGGTGACGAGCGGACCTGTTTGCGCTTGTCTTCGTGCGAGCAGGCTCGCCTGC
Organism: Bradyrhizobium diazoefficiens USDA 110; assembly: GCF_000011365.1. GTDB lineage: Bacteria > Pseudomonadota > Alphaproteobacteria > Rhizobiales > Xanthobacteraceae > Bradyrhizobium > Bradyrhizobium diazoefficiens. Next base: position 3,960,881 of record NC_004463.1, read on the forward strand.
GGATACTCGGTAGCTTCCTTCAACAGAAATGGGCGCGACAGCAGGAAAGAGACCTCGCCGCTGCAAGCCAGGATGAACATTGCCTCCGTCAGCACCTTTTCGGCATCATCCGTGTGCCGGCCGCCCAGCAGCGCGCCGGCGCCATCGAGCAGCTCGCCAAATGATAATGCGCGCGGCCAGGCCCGGCCGAGACATAGATACGCAGCCTTCAAGAGCGGATTGGTTACCGTGACCCTGCTGCCGTCCTGGTTCTCGAATTCCATCGCGGAATCGTCGGTCACGCAGGCGTCGGGGTCAACCGGGTTGGTCGTGCTCAGCAAATGGAACTTGGTGACGAAATCGAGGTCGATCTGGCGGGATAGCGAAATGCTGTCGTGGCAGAGCAATGTGCGCCGAAAGCCGTTGCCGTCGATGAAGTCCTGATATTGATCGCGCGCCATGAACTCGCTCTCCGGGAAGCGCTGCAGCGTCGCGCGAACCTCCTCGGAATAGCCGGCAAGATAGCGTCGTGAGAAATCAGCGTCGCTCAGATATTGCAAGCCGTGGCGGCTTGCGTCTTCGGCAACCTCATGCAGCAGGAGGGCCTCGGCGCCATCATCGAGATCGTCGTGAAATAAGAGCTCGTCGGGGGACTTGAGGACGCGGTTGTACTGGTCGCGCATAACTGCGCCGTGCACCGAGTTGGCCTTCGAGCCGTCGCTCAGGAACTTCAAGATCGCGCGGGCCTGTCCTACCTTCTCCTTCATGTCGGTGAGACGGCGGGTGTGATACCGCATCATGTCGCGGACCAGGTCGCGAAGATGCGAGAACGGGTGCGCGTTGTAGCTGACGTAGCAGACCCCGCGCGGAGCCATGTTCTGCTTGAAGATCATCATCATCTTCTCGCGCACCGCCGGCGGAACCCAGGAATACACGCCGTGCGCTATGATGTAGTCGAATTGCCCGAAGCTTTCGTCGACATTCATGATGTCGCAGTGCAGGAGCTTGATATTGCTGAGGCCCAATGTGGCGATATTTCGCTGGCCGCGCTCGATCGTCACGCCGCTCAGGTCGACACCGACGAATTCGCTGTTTGGATATTGAAAGGCCATCGGCAACAGGTTGCCGCCAACGCCGCAGCCAAGCTCGAGCACCCGGCAACGCTCGACCGGAGCCGCCTGCATGCCGTAGACGGCAGCAATGGTAGCGAGATGGTTCGGATGAGTGAGCCCGTAGACGTGGCCAGGGTAGTAGACCTCGTCGTATGGCGTGGGACCGGTGCTCGGGTGGCGATGCTCGGTTTGAATGTTCATCGTCCTCAATTCCACGAATATGCGAACTTGTCGTTCTCGATCGAGACCCGCGCTTGCTTGACTTCTTCCTTGGCAAGCGACTTGCTGAGGAATTCGCGTGACAGCTCCGGGAGCAGGGTGTTGGTGATGATGTTGTCAATCATTCGCCCGCCAGAGTCCGGGTCGTTGCAACGTGACACAATGTGCTCCACGACCGCGTCATCGTAGCTGAATGCCGCGTTATGGTTGTCACGGAGGCGTCGTCCGATCCGGTCGAGCTGCAACCGAGCGATCCCGGCGAGCATTTCGTCGGATAGCGGGAAGTACGGTATCGAGACGATGCGTCCGAGCAGCGCTGCCGGAAACACCTTCAGCAATTCCGGCCTCAGCATCTTGGCGAGCTCTTCCGGTTCGCTGCGATACTTTGGATCTCGCGAGAGGCCCATGATCAGATCGGTGCCGACGTTGGTGGTCAGGATGATCAACGTGTTCTTGAAGTCGATCCGCCGCCCGTTGCCGTCCTCCATGGTTCCCTTGTCGAACACCTGGAAGAAGATCTCATGGACGTCGGGATGAGCTTTCTCGACCTCGTCGAGCAGGATGACGCTATAGGGCTTGCGCCGGACAGCCTCGGTGAGGCGTCCACCTTCTCCATAGCCGACATAGCCGGGAGGCGCTCCCTTCAAGGTCGAGACGGTGTGCGCTTCCTGGAACTCCGACATGTTGATCGTGATCATGTTCTGCTCGCCGCCGTAGAGGGTCTCGGCAAGCGCCAGGGCGGTTTCGGTCTTGCCCACGCCGGATGGACCAGCCAGCATGAACACGCCGATCGGCTTCGACGGGTTGTCCAGTTTGGCGCGGCTGGTCTCGATTCGCTTGGCGATCATCGTCAGCCCATGAGACTGGCCGACGACGCGGCGGTTGAGGATCTCCGGTAGTTTCAGCACGGTTTCGATCTCGTCGCGCATCATCCGGCCGACCGGGATGCCAGTCCAGTCAGAGACAACGGACGCCACCGACTGCTGGTCCACATAGGCATAGACCATCCGCTTTTCCGGATTGATGCTCTCAAGCGTGTCGAACTTGCCGCGCAGCTCCGCGCGCCTGGCAGCCGGATCGTCGCCTTCCATGGGTTCGGACAGGATCTCCCGAATGCCCCGGATGTCCTTGACGAGCTCCTGCTCTGCGGCCCAATCGGCTTCGAGGTTCGTCAGCTTGTCCTTCAATGCTGCGACGTCGTTGTCGATCGCTACGATGCGCTCGTCGTCCTCAATCCCAAGATCGCTGTCGCTGACGAGTGCTGATCGCTCAGCTTCACGGGCGGCAATCGCAACGCGTGCATCCTCGATCAGGGCCGGAGTCGCGCTCTGGCTGATCGCCACGCGCGCCGAGGCGGTATCAAGCAGGCTGACCGCCTTGTCGGGTAACTGCCGTGAAGGAATGTAGCGGTGGGACAGGTTGACCGCTGCGACGATCGCGGCATCCGAGATGCGAACGCCGTGGTGCTTTTCCATCGGACCGAGGAGTCCGCGCAGCATGATGCAGCAGGTTTCCACATCGGGTTCATCGATCTGGATCGGCTGGAAGCGTCGTGTGAGCGCGGGATCTTTCTCGATATACTGGCGATATTCTGCCCACGTGGTGGCGGCGATCGTGCGCAGCGTGCCACGCGCAAGGGGAGGTTTCAGGAGATTGGCTGCATCACCGGTGCCGGCCGCGCCGCCGGCGCCGATCAGTGTGTGGGCTTCATCGATGAACAGGATGATGGGGGTGGGTGAGCTCTGGACCTCGTCGATCACCGACCGCAAGCGCTGCTCAAACTCGCCCTTCATGGAGGCACCGGCCTGCATCAGGCCGATGTCGAGCGCACAAAGCCTTACACCGCGGAGCGGTGGCGGCACGTCGCCGGCGGCGATACGCTGGGCGAAGCCCTCGACAACTGCGGTCTTGCCGACGCCAGCCTCGCCGGTGAGGATTGGATTGTTCTGCCGCCGACGCATCAACACGTCGATCAGTTGGCGGATTTCTTCGTCCCGACCAAGGATCGGATCCATCTCGCCCGATTTGGCCTTGGCGGTGAGATCCTGGGAGAACCGGTCGAGCGGCGTCGTCCCCTTTGGACCCGCTTGGGCCGCGCCTTCCGTGACGGCGCCGACCAGGCCCGAACCGTCCATCGGTCGCATGGTCTCCTCGTCGGAGCCGGCCCAGACGGCGCGACGCTCCGCGGCCAGTGCGTCGACGTTGACCTTGGAAAATTCCTGCGAGAGGTTGTTCAGCGTGCGACGAATATCGTTCGATTTCAGGCCTGCCACAAGCAGATGACCGGTGCGGATCTGGGTCTCGCCAAAGAAGAGCGTGGCATAATGCCAGCCCCGATCGAGCAGATCGATGACCGAATTGGCGACGCCCGGCATGTCGGTTTCGTTCTTACGAAAGCCATTGATCACGCCGGCAAGGTCCGACAACAAGCGTGCGCGGTCGAGCTTGTAATGATCGACCGAGAGGCTGAGATCGTTGCGTTCCTGCTGCAGGATATGAAACAGCCAGTGCGCAAGCTCGACGTTGCGATTGCCGGCGCTCTTTGCGTGGCGCAGGGCCTGTAAGAAGGCATCATAGCCGGCCCGGTTCAGCTTGCCCGTTACAGCTTCAATGCTGATGTCGGTCACGGCGGCTCCTCCTGCTCAATTCCTCCGCGGATGCGTGCCATCATGCGGAAATTGCCTCAAATTCCATAGCATTAGGCGATCAGCGCGATGGATAGGTTCAAATCGCCGCGGCATTCGCTGTGGCACTCCGGCGGGCTCTCAATCGTTCGCCGAGCTGAAAGCGGGCATCGCGGCGATATTCTTCCGTGGAGGCCCAGTTCGGCGAGACCCAGGTGGTCCATCCAAGTCGCCCACTCTGTCCAAGCCTGACCGGGACGACCTCTCCCGCCGGAATGGCGAGCTCGACCTCCCATTCCAATTCGTCGCCGATATAGAAGAAAACGGCGTCGGCCAGCGGCGCCGACAGGTTGGGTGTTTCGGTCGGCAGGAATTGTTCGTACTGAGCAAAAGTTCTGACAAAGACCCGAACTCTGATCTTGTCCTCGACGCTGAACACACGCGAGCCGAGAAGGGCGTCCTGGCCGAGCCTCGCATGCGTTCCGCCGAGCCGGCTGCAGTGACTTGGGTCGAATGAGAGCCAGGTGCCGACGAATTCGTCGATCTCGACTTTGACGTCGAACAGTCCTTGCAGGAACCGCGTCAATCGTGATGCACACTTCGCCCTGGGCGCGACCAGTCCAGCGAAGCTGAGCTTCGCCATGTCCGGAACCGCATCGCGATCGGCGAAAACATCGGAGCCCAAGCCGGCGAAGGAGCCGACATAGGCAATGAAGCGATCGTCCGCCGGGCGGTCATGCTGCGCGATCGGGCGCGCGTCGGCCCAGGCACGAAAGAAGAGTTGCAGGAAGCGTCCGTTGAGGAGGTCGAGAAAGCGGGGGAAGGCGTCATCCCGCATCAGCCACCAGCTGAGGCTTTCATCGGTGGTGGCAAGGGGCAGGGCGCCCTGCGGGCCCAGGAGGCCGAGAAATTTGACGAGTATCCTCAGCCGGGCACCCTGGTCGTCCACCGCCGCGAGGTTCGAGGCGGGGAACTCCAGATAAGGCACCTGGCCGAGGTCGATATATTCGTCGCGACGCGCGGCACTGTCGCCGATCCGCGGTCGATCCGGGTTGGCGCGCTCGAACTGGCGTAACGTATGGAAGAAATCGAAGCGCCAGGGCTCGGCCTTCATCTGGTCGATCAGCGTCATAGCGGTCTCCGCGTGCCCATGCGCGGTGGCCACCGCATGATCTCGCCGCGCTCCGGCGTCGAGATGACCGTCTGAGTGAAGGTGTTGAAGCCCGAATAGTCGGCGAAGAAGCGCTCCAGTATTGCTCCGAGCAAAAACACGCCGCTGCCCTCAAATGCCTTCTCGTCGAGCGTAACGGTAATCTCCAGGCCCCGTGCTGCGCCGCTACCCGTGCGCTCGCGCACGCGCCGCACGACAGGTCGGCTTTCTATGCTGCGCACGCCGCGGATCTTGCGCTCCGTGGCGTCGTCGAACTGATCGGCGAACAAGGCCAGCATCTCGCGCAGCGCTCCGGCGTTCTTGCCGCCACCGCGTTCGACGAGGCCAAGATAGTTGAGGCTGAGCATGTTGATCAGCCGCCAGCTGACAATCCCACTGTTGGCGATTTCGCTGCGGCTGCGCAGTTGGGCAACCACCGGCTCACGCGGTGGCGTGGGACCAGCGACACACATCAGATCAAGGGAGGTATCGTCCAGCAGCCGAAAGTCGGCGCCGCCCTGGCCGACCGGCAAGTGCTCGGTGAGATGGCGATTGGAGCACAGAGCCCGGACGCTCAGTTCGGCGACGGAGCCTCCGCCACTCAATTCGCCGGGCTCAAGCAGCGACAGGAACATGTCCGTCCCGGTGTAGTCTGAGGAAGTACCGTATGTCTTCTCCTCTACTGTGCGGCGCCGGGGTAAGCGGCGGACGGTGAAATAGAGCCCCGTCGACCGATCCGCTGGTCCGGTCGACGGCGGCCGAATAGAGCGGGCGCACGGGCCGTTTATCCTTCTCTGCCGGCAGGTGCGCGTAGACCTCGAGCACCTGGTGCGGTTCGTATTCCAGATAGCGGCTGCGATCTGGCACCACATGGTACTCGTAAGTATTCGACTTGACAGGAATGCGATCGCTCGTTTTCTCGAACAGATTGATCGCCGGTGCAGTATAGAGCCTGAAGGTCTCGGGGCGCACCGAGGCAGCCAGCCGCGAATTGTGTTCATCGAAAGCGAAGACAATATCGATCGATTTGCTGCGCAGTCGCGACATCACGCTGCGTAGTCCCGTCAGGTTTATGCCGAGGAACTTGCGTGGAAACATGAAATATTCTCGCAGCAGCTCCGAACCGCGAAAGATCCGATTGTCGTTAGGGAACAGCGACTCGTTTTCGTCGAAGCCAATTTGCTGCACGCAATCATGGGGCGCACGAGTCACCACCGGATCGCCGAAGTCGTCGAGATGCCGGAAGTAGACTCCTTTGCAATTCGAGATCAATTGCTCGTAGAGCGCGATGGCGTCGGATTCCGCGCCTGAGAGGTAGATCGGAAGTTCGCTCACGCGGCAGCCTGCGAACCAGGTTTCCGGCTTGGCTCGGGCCTCTGCGTCCGGTAGTTCCTCGTCGAGCCGGGCTGCGGTACGATGGGTCAGCGACAGCTTCAGCCCCGCGATGACGTCGCCTCCGACCGGGATCCCGAGCGCCTGCAGAGTGCCCGCTGTGGAGAAATACTCTGCGCTGGTGACGTCGAACGGCCAGAGCACGATGTCGCGGCAAAGTCGAAACCGGCAGGAAAGACTTCGTTCTCTCTCGCGGTAGGTCGCGTCGAAATAGGCGCCGCGTACAATCTTCTTGCCGTCGCGCAGCGCTGGGTCGGCGTAGGGTGGCCGTGCCGCGACGAGCATCGCCGACGGTGTGGGCGCAAGATAGTTCGGTACCAGCTGCTCAAGCAGGTTTGCAGTGAATTCCGGGAATTCGTGCTTGAGCTTGAGCTGAACGCGGGCGGCAAGAAACGCGGCGCCTTCCAATAGTCCCGTGATCATCGGGTCCGAGCGGTCCCGGATGAGGCCGCCGAGGCGCTCTGCGATGCCAGGATATTCTTCGGCGAAATCTCCTGCCTGCTCGTACAGCAATGACAGTTCACGATTGTAGAAATCGAGGAATTCGCGATTCATGCTAAAGTCGATTGATTTGGATGTCGCCGCTGTCGAGGTCGACGTCGGCGACAAATTCCACGGGGACGTTGAGCGGCTCAGCCTTGAGGTCGGCGTGAACGATGAAGCGCAGCTTCAGCTGCTCGGGACCGACCGAGCCGTCGCGACGGACCCGGATCGTCTTGCGATCGAGTCTTGGCTCGTACGTCGTCAGAGTCTCGCGCAGGGCGCCGGTGAGTTCGTCGTCCGTGACCTCGTCGATCGAACGGTGGGCGATATCGGGGAAGCCGTAGTTCAGGATCGAGGTTCGAACGCTATCCCGCCCGCTCAGATCCAAGGTCGATTCCAGAGCAATGGTATTGAGGAGCGTTTCAAGGTCATGGGAGACCTCCCGCCGCAACAACGTTTCCGAGATCGGAAAGCGGCCTGCGCTGCGCCGCCCGGCAATGATCCGCTCACCGAACTCATCGCGCAGATTGAGCTTCTTGCGCGCATCGCGTGCTTCATGAGCGGAGCGAAAGGCCAGCATTAATGGGGGAGAGAGCCGATCCCTCTTTGGAGCAATGGTCATTGACTGTCCCCAAGATCTCCGGCTCGCTATGCTGTTTCGCGGAGCAATAGCTGGTCTCCGGGATGATGTCGCCTCAGCAGGCGGTCGGGCCCGCAACCGGTCAAGTCGAGACTTGCGACCGCAATCGCGTCGCCTGGCGCCGGTTCGCGCTTATCGCAACCGGCGCCAGGTAGGGCCGACAATCAGGCCCATTCCTTGTTGGCGGGAACGTCCCAGCCAAACACCGGCGCAGCTCCAGCGCCGCCTTTTTCTGTCTGGGTCTTGTAGGTCATCTTGACCTTCGCGAAGTTCAGACTCACGTTTTCGGTGAGGCGATCTTCACCGTGCGATCCGCCCGTCGATACGCTGGTGACTAGAATGTGCTTCATCTCGATCTTGAGATACTCCAGCGGATTTTCGCCCGCCTTGCGGACCGTGAGGATCGCCGTGTCAATGTGCTTGCCGTTCGCGCAGACCTTGAAAAGCTCCGGCGTGGCCTTGTCGACGAAGTGCGTAAAGTGGAGATCCTGGACGCTGACCTTGCCGGCGCCGCCGCCCGAACCGCTGTGGAAAGTGCCTGACTGGCTTTCGCCGAAAGACCAGCTCAAAATATCGATTTCGTCCTTGTGCTTGTCGTCCAGCGACTCGCCCTTGATCGGATCGAGTTTCAAGAAGATGTCGACAGCCATAGCGTAGTCCTCTCAAATTTCTGCGTGGTTACGGTTGCGATGTTGCGGCATCAGGAAGCGGGGCCGGGTAGGCGTGAAACCAGGCTGAGGCCGACGTCCATCGCCTCCAACTGAAAGTGTGGACGAAGAAAGAAGCGCGCGTTGTAATATCCCGGATTCTCCTCGTTTGCGATGACTTCAACCTTCGCAGCGGCCAGTGGCTTGCGCGCTTTCTGAGCTTCTGACGAGAGGGCTGGGTTGGCATCAACGTATTCGTTGATCCAGGTTTGCAGCCAGATCGTCAGCTCATCCTTCTCCTTCATGGATCCGATCTTGTCGCGAACCATGCACTTCAGATAGTGGGCAAAGCGGGACACTGCGAACATGTAAGGTAGTCGTGACGACAAGTTGTCGGACGCGGTGGCATCCACGCCCTTTTCGCCGAAGTACTTCTTCGGCTTGTAGAGTGACTGGGCGCCGATGAAGGCGGCCTTGTCGGTGTTCTTGCGATGGATCAGCGGGATGAGGCCCGCCTTTGCAAGTTCGTGCTCGCGGCGATCACTGATGGCGATCTCGGTCGGGCATTTCAGGTCGACGCCGCCGTCATCGGTCGGGAATGTGTGCGTCGGCAGGTTGATGACTTCGCCACCGGACTGCACGCCGCGGATCCGCGTGCACCAGCCAAATTCCTTGAAGGCGCGGTTGATGTTGACCGCCATTGCGTAGGCGGCGTTGATCCAGCCGTATTTATCGCCGGTGTGTCCGTCCGTCTCCTCTTCGAAGGCGAACTCTTCCACGGGCTCCGATTTCGCGCCGTAGGGGAGGCGGCCGAGCGCGCGGGGCATGCACAGGCCGAGATAGCGCGAGTCGTCCTGATCGCGCAGCCCCTTCCATGCGGCATACTCCGGCGTGTCGAACACCTTACCGATGTCGCGAGGGTTGGACAGCTCGGTCCAAGAGTCCATTCCCATCAGCGTCGGCTCGGCGCCGCTGAAGAAGGGAGCGTGCGCGGCGCCGGCGATCTTGCTGAGATCGCGGAGCAACTGTACGTCGGTTGGGAGGTGGCTGAAATAGTAGTCGCCGATCAGGCAGCCAAACGGTTCGCCGCCCAGCTGGCCGAATTCATACTCGTAGATCTGCTTGAACAGGGGACTCTGGTCCCAGCGCGCATCGGGGTAAAGCCGCAGATTCCGATACAACTCGTTCTTGGAGACGTTCATCACCCGGATCTTGAGGTTGGCGTCGGTCTCGGAATTGAAGACGAGGTAGTGGAGGCCGCGCCAAGCACTTTCGATTGACTGGAACTCAGGTGTGTGAAGAATTTCGTTCATTTGCGCGGTCAGCTTCTGGTCGATCCGCGCGATCATCTCCTCGATGGTGTCGAGGACGTCCGACTTGATGACGCTCGTGTCCTTCAACGCCTCTTGAACGAGCGTGGATACCGCGTTTTCGACTTCGGTCGCTGCGCGTTCTGTGCGGGGTTTGAAGCTTTGCTTCAACAGAGTGGCAAACTCGTCAGCTTCGACGGTCTTGACCTGGGTGGTGCTCTCTTTGTGAACAGCTTCTTTTGCCATGGTCCCCATTCCTTCCTTAGCTCTCGGTGCCAGGTTCGGTCGACTGGCTTGTCGCGCGTTCCCGAAGCGCCGCCATCAGTTGAGGATCGGCGAGAAGTTTTTTGAGCTGGTCCTCGGCGGCCACCTTGCCATCCATGTAGCGCAGCAGGTTGGCGAGTTGTTCGCGCGCCTCGAGCAGCTTGGCAGCAGCCGGCACCTGGCGGGCGACGGCCACCGGCGTGAAGTCTGCCATCTTGTTGAAGCGCAGGTTGACCGAGATCTTTTCGTCGGATCCATCGCTGAGGCGATTGGCGACACGCGCCGTCACGCCGGGCTGGATTGCCGCCATGCGGTTGTCGAAATTGTCCATGTCGAACTCGAGGAACTTGCGCTCCTCGACCTTCGTCTTCTCGACGCCAGGGTTATTGCCGGAGAGGTCGGAGAGGACGCCCATGACGAACGGCAGTTCGATCAGCCGCTCGGCGTCGTAAGGATCTTCGTATGTGATGTGCACGCGTGGTGCGCGGTTTCGCCGAATGAATTTTTGACCGCTGTCTGTAGCCATGGTTCCCTCACTACGAAATCGCATTAGACATCGAAAAAGACATCGAATTTGCGCGACGCAGATTGGCTAGGGCGCTTCAAGTTGCTGCGGTCGGCAAACATCCTTGTGTCCAATTAGTGCCCTCGAGCGAAAGCTGGGTTCAATGCGATCTGTCGATTGTTTTAAGGGCTCCCTCAGGAAGAACATCATTCAAAAGGCTGAGAAAATCTCGTTGCGCGAGGTCGCGCGCGCGATCGACCAAAAAGGGGATGGGGCTGGACGGCTCCGCGGTTCGGAAAAACGACGCCACCTTCGTCAGCAGGCCTAAGGCCTGCGCCCTGTTTTCTATTGAAAATACAATATCTTGAGCGCTGCTCTCTGCCGTCGATGAGAGCGAGGTAGCGAGTTCCGCCATCCGTTCGATCGGCAGGTCGAAGACCTTGTCGCGCCCGATGTTGATCGCAGCGCTCTCCACGTGCGCAGGCACCAGCATCCGCATAACTTCAATGAATGACTTGCCCACCATCTCCTGCGCTTGACGCACCAGCAACAGTGCCGGGTTGGATGGTTCCATTCGGGCAAAATAGTCGGCCGCCGCTGCAAGCGCTGCAGATGCCTGTGCGGATGAAGTCACCACCCCGCTCGTGTCTGACGGCGCCTGTGTATCGACAGGACCGACATCTTCCGCGGTTGCAGCGATCGCGGCCGGATCGCGCAACGCGACAAGACCCGCAAGCCAGGCAGCCATGCCGTTAACCAGGCCGGAGAGCCTGTCGAGGCTGATCGGTTGCCCCGCGTTCAACTTCTCGTGCCAGGTTTGTTTGATACCCGCGATTTCAGCCGCGACCGCGGAGCACCGCGCGCTGGTTGCCTTGAGAGTGTCGAGATCCGTCTCGCTGACGATGCGCTCGATGGCCGCCAGATCAGGTCCGTCGGCGTCGGCGTCGCCGGCGGGAATTTCGCCCATGGCGACCTGATAAGCACGGTAGTTGAGGTTGCCGTGTCTGCGGTTCTCGATCAGGGGAAGGAACTGGAGCGGGTTGATCACGGTCGGGAACACGTCGATTGCCTCGACCGTGACGGCGCGAAGGGCGTAGTCGCCGTCCTCGCCCTTCGGATGCACCGCTTCCCACTGCTCGCGCAGCAGGAAGTTGGTCGCCTTCAGGCAGCAGAGAAAGCCGTCGAGATCGCGGTTGAGGATTGAAAACTTGGCCAGCAGCAGGTTTAGGCGCAGATCGCGGGTACGCTCCAGGAGGGGCTGCGCGGCGGCGAATTGGCCGGCAAAATCGACTGCCTTTGGATCGAAGCGTCCACGCTCTCCGTTGGCATTGACGACCTCGAAGAACGACATCGGCAGCAGCGATTCCGCACCTGCGAAGAAGTTCAGATACTGGATGTCTCCGATGGCGTCGAGATCCGGCCCGCAGGGATCGTCAGCGGCAACGGGGTGCGTCAGGGAGGCGACATCAAGCATACAACGATCGTCCATCTGCTCGGTCACGGCCCCGCTGCCGAGCCCGTGGCGACTGCCGGATCGCGGGGGGATCCATGATCCGAGTCTATATCCATGGGTCAGATGCCTGCTGGTGTTGGTTCATTCCCGAAGATCATGCCATTTTCGCGTGAACCGGCAAGCTCTTGGAGCCGACTACTTGATGACCGGGGCGGTTCCTTGGACCGCTGTTGTGAAACGTCCGGACCAGCCCTGGGGCGGACCTGCCGGCACTGCCGGGGGCGGGCAGGATTTCCGTGGTTCTTGCATAGCGTCTGATCAGCTCTTCGCAGCGGGTCATTCGATCGAAGGAGGGAGTTTAAGCCCACATGGGCCAGCTTACTCAGGATACCCGCCTCTGCGAACTCAAGACGCCTCTTGGCAAGGACGTTCTGGTTTTTGCCGGGTTCGAAGGCTCGGAAGGTCTCAGCGAACTGTTCGAGTATCGCATCGAGTGTCTCAGTGAGGATGCCGACCTCGACTTCGATCGTGCCATCGGTCAGCAGTGTACGCTGACCATAAAGCTGCATGAAAAGGAGCGCGAGTTCAGTGGCATTCTGACGGAGGCCCAATGGCTCGGGGTGAAGAACGACTATTTCAGCTACCGGATCGTTCTGAGGCCCTGGTTATGGCTGTTGTCGCGGACAACTGATTGCCGGATCTTTCAGGACAAGAAGGCGCCCGACATCATCAAGGAAGTATTCAACGAACGTGGCTTCACCGACTATGAATCCAAACTGACCGAAGAGGGTTCCTGTCCGAAGCTCGAATATTGCGTTCAGTACCGCGAGACCGACATGAATTTCGTGTGCCGGCTGATGGAGCAGCACGGCATCTCCTACTTCTTCAAGCATGAGGGCGGCAAACACACGCTGGTGTTGGCGGACTCCAAATCGTCGCACAGCCCGATCAAAGGTCTTGCTACGATTCCCTACATCCCGCTGACGGGTGCCGATCGTCGAGGCGAGCAGCACATCTATGAATGGGTGTCGGAGCGCCGGTTTCGCACCGGCAAGATCGAACTCAACGACTACAACTACCAGAAGCCAAACGCTCAGTTGATCAGCGATGCCAAGGGCTCCGAGCATTACACTCGGTCGGAGATGGAGTATTACGACTATCCCGGGAAGTTCAAGGAAAAGTCCGACGGCGAGCGCTACGCGAAGATCCAGCTCCAGGCGGAGCAGGCGATGGACCGGCGGCGTCGCGGCAATGGTGACGCGGTCAACCTGTTCCCCGGTGGGCTGACGAAGCTCGAAAAGCACTCCAAGGACTCGCAGAACGTGGAATATCTCGTGGTGCGAGCCACGCACTCGTTCTCGCTCGAATCTTACCGCACTGGCGGTCCCGGCGACGCCGGGCAACATGTCTATTTCGGTAGCTATGAGTTTCTGCCAAGCGATCGGCCGTTTCGAGCGCTGATGATGACGCCGAAGCCAAGGATTAACGGCATCCAAACGGCCAAGGTGGTGACCAAAGACGATAATTCGAACGAGGAAATCGACGTTGAATCGCTGGGCGAAATCTATGTCCGCTTTTTCTGGGATCGGAAGAAGAAGCGGTCGTGCCGGTTGCGCGTGGCTCAGGTTTGGTCTGGCAAGCGCTGGGGCGGCCAGATCATCCCGCGCGTCGGACAGGAAGTGGTTGTCGAATTCCTGGAGGGGGATCCGGACCGGCCCCTGGTGATCGGCACCGTGTACAACGACGAATACAAGCTGCCCTATGATTTGCCGTCGAAGAAGACGGTTGCAGGATTGAAGTCCGACTCCACCAAAGGTGGTGGCGGCTTCAACGAGTGGAACTTCGAGGACAAGAAGGGATCCGAGAAGATCACGGTGCATGCTGAGAAGGACCACGACGTGACGGTCCGCGACACCGAGACACGGACCATCGGCGAAGCTGCATTCGGCGGCGACACCCGCAAAACCACGCTCAAGAAAGGCAATGATAAGCTCGATATCGAATTGGGCGGTCAGCACATCACGCTGGCCATGGACCAGTCTGTCAAAGCGGGCATCAGCATCACGCTCACGGCCAATGCCAATATCACCCTACAGGTTGGTCCCAGCCAGATTATCCTGAGCCCGGCGGGCATCGTCATCAACGCGCCGACGATCGCCATGACAGCGCAGGCCGGCATGGCGCTTGCCGCCGGCGGTCCGCTGGTCGCGCACGGCACTCCAACTCTTGTCGGCTGACGGTCATGGGGCAGGTTCGGTTCGGCACGGTACGGGATCTGTTTCAAGCCTATCCCTTGGCGCGTTATGATGTCGGCAAAGCCGATGCCGACAAGCCTTCGCTGGATTTCCTTCAGGAGGCCGCCGATGCCCGCAACTGGTACCAGGCCGTATCTTACTGCGCCTATCTGCTTCCCAGGCGCGTGGCGATCGCCTGGGGATGCCGCTCTCTGCGACGGATGTTCGACCATTTCGACGCCTACGACAGCAGGTCGCTGAATGTTGTGGAGACCTGGGTCCGGCAACCGGACGAGCAGTCCCGGAACAAGGCGCTGGCCGTCGGCAATGCCAACGATCCTGAGCAGCCAGCGACATGGCTGGCGCTGGCGGCCGGCTGGTCCGGCGGAAGCGTGGTTCCCCCGGAATTTGCGCCCGTGGAAGCCAAGCCAGATCAGGCCGCACGGGCGGTGCGTGCAGCGCTGCTGATTGGCCTCTGCCGGCTCCCCCGTGACTCCCGGGACCAGATAATGACGTCATGCCTGGAGGATGGTATTCAATTGGCACGCGGCGAACCGCGCCCTCCGCGCTAACGAGACGATGTGATGGTGCTTCGCTTTAATATCGAGAACGAACCGAACCTTCCGGACGGCGGACCTGTGTCGTTTACGGTCACCGGCAGGCGCTCGGTCGATATTGGCCGGGATCGTCACCTCGACTGGACGCTGCCGGATCCGGCGCGGACGATTTCCGGAAAGCACTGCGAAGTGCACTTTCGCGACGGCGGCTATTGGCTGCACGACGTCTCAACCAACGGCACCTTTCTCAATGGTGCCGACCAGCGCATGCGGGGGCCGCACCGCTTGCGCGACGGCGACCGACTGACGATTGGTCACTACATCATCGGAGTTTCGCTGGAGGATGAGGCTGGCGGGCGCAGCCCAAACCATGAGGCGCAACTGCACGACCCCTCGGTCCAGCAGCATGCCGATTACGGAGAGCTTTGGACGGCCGATCGTGACGTTCCGCCGCCGATCGATCCGCACCTGTTGAAGAAGCCACGCGAGGCTGCGCGGCCCGTTAATCCGGGGTTCCTGGATTGGGCGGCGAGCGTCCCGGCGCCGGGTGTAGACCCATTTCGACCGTCATCGCCGACGTCTCCGTACCAACCGTCCGTGCAGGACGACGACATGAACTGGGCAGCGGGTCCGGTCACCGCGCCGAAACCGCAAGTCGAGCGCCCCCCAGTCAAGCCGACCCCACGCCGGCCGTCGGTGTGGATCGATGATGAACCAGCCGGTGCACAGCCGCCGGCATCGCTATCACACCAAGAGGTTGCGACGCCGCGCAAAACGCAAGCAGCGGGCGAGGGGCCTGTCACGGCCAAGCCAGTCGGCGGTACCGAGTTCGCGCGACTGGTGGCGCGCGCTGCTGGATTGCCGGACAATTTTTTTGCCAACAAGTCCGACGCCGAACTCGCCGAACAGCTTGGCATCATCTTGCGTATGACCGTGGATAATCTCATGGCGCTGCTGCAAGCGCGAACCCAAGCCAAACAGCTGACCCGCAGCACCAGCCAGACCACCGTCCAAGCCCTCGAAAATAATCCGCTGAAATTCTCGCCGACCGCGGAAGAGGCGATGCGCATTCTCTTTGGGCCGCCGACGCGTAGCTACCTCGACGCACAGCGCGCCTTTGCACAGGGCTTCAGTGATCTCAAATCACATCAGTTGAAGACCTACATGGCGATGCAGCACGCTGTCCATGAGCTGATTGCGGACATAGATCCGACGCTGATGGCGCGCGAGCTCGAGCTTCAGCGTGGCGCAAGCTCCTGGCTCGGCACGAACAAGGGCAAACTCTGGGACGAGTTCTTGACGCGCTGGAAGGCGCATCTTGGCCGCGATAACAGCGCGCCGATCGAAATCTTTATGTTGCACTTCTCGGACTATTACGACCGCGGCGACAAGCCCGGTTCAAAGTAAGCTGTCGGCGACCATGCGGTCGCCGACATTTTCTAAGTGGATGTAGGAATGTCTTGGTACAGCAAGGTTTTCTGGTCGGAAGGTCTGTTTCTGCGGCCGCATCATCTGCAGCAGAACGACCGCTACATCGAACACTTGCTGGAAAAGCGCGTTCGCTACACGACACCATACCCCTGGGGCTTTGCCCAGCTGGAGATCGATAAGGATCTTACCGAACAAAGCAAGTTCGCGGTGCGCAATGCGTCCGGCGTTATGCCGGACGGTACGCCGTTCGATATCCCTGCGGACAGCCCAATTCCCGAAGCGATCGATGTGCCGGAGACGGCCGCAGGCCAGATCGTCTGGCTGATGATGCCTGTCGCGGCACCAAACACCCGCGAGGTCGACGAGGACCGCACCGACAGCGCCAGTCGTTATGTTCGTACTTCGGAAACCTTCATTGACTCGACCTCGGCGCTACGCATCGAGGAAGAGATCGACATCGCTTATCCGCGCTTGTCGTTCGAACTGCGCAAGACCAGCAAGCCCGGATACATGGGCCTCGGCATCGCGCGCATTCTGGAAGTGCGCGACAAGAACATCCTGTTCGACGACAAGTTCGTGCCGCCGATGCTGGTCTGCGCCGCGCATCCGATCATCGATGGTTGGCTCAACCGCATCATCGGCTGGGTTGAGACCAAACTCGACGAGCTGGCGCGTTACGCGGTCGATCCGTCATCCGGCGGTGGGTTGCAGAGCGTCGACTATTTGGTCCTGCAAGTGCTGAACCGTACCATTCCCGTGCTGACTCATTTCCAACGCTCCGGCAGCGTGCACCCCGAGCGCCTGTACGAGGAATTGCTGAGGTTCGCGGGTGAACTTGCGACTTTTTCCACGGCGGAACGGCGGGCGCGCAACTATCCGGCGTACGATCATGACGATCTCGAGAACGTCTTCACACCATTGGTGAGCGACATCCAGGACTTCTTGAGCGCGCGGCTGGGCCGGCGGGCGATCCGTCTGGAGATCATCGAGCGCGCGCAGAATGCGTTCGTATCGCCGATCCGCGATCGAGCGCTATTCCGAAATGCGACCCTGGTGCTGGAGGTTGCCGCACGGCGGCCACTCGTGGAGATCCAGAACGATTTCCCGCACCTGTTCAAGGTCGGGCCGAACACCAAGATGAACGAGATCGTGCACGCAAACTTGCCGGGCCTGACCTTGGTGCATTTGCCGACGCCACCGCCGCATATCCGGGCCATCACGGATCACGTCTATTTCTATCTCGACCGCAAGTCGCCGCTGTGGCCCGAGTTCAGCACGGCGGCCTCGATCGGAATGCACTTCTCCGGCGACTGGCCGGAGCTTGAGCTGTACCTTTGGGCTATCCTGGAAGACAGGCCATGAGCGACAGGGACAAGCCGGTCAATCCTTTCGGTCGGGGCGAACGGACGATCATCCGTCCCAACCCCGGCGGGAAGTTGCCGCCGGCGCCGACCTCTCAGCCTCCGCCGGGCGAGGGGCCTGCAGCACGTCCGGCCTATTCGCCGTCACCCGTACCTTCTCCCGGCGCGCCAACGCCACCATCATCCTTTTCGCCCGTTCCACAGGGCTCGAACTACGCCTCCGCGCCGGCCATCCATCCAACCGAGGAATGGATCTCGACACCCGCGCAAGGCCAGGTGCCGCAACCCATGCTGCCGGCAGGGCCGCCGTTGCGCGTCGACGATCTCGTCGCGCCAAATGCCAATCCAGTGATGCGCGCTGCGGGCCCATTGCTGCAACTGCTCGGTCGGTTGCGGGTGGCGCTCATGCGCGCGTCATTCGCGAGCCTGATGGAGCAGGTCGCAGACGCTATCAAATTCTTTGAGAAGGACATCCGTTCAGCGGGCATTTCCGAGCACCAGGCCAACACAGCGAAATATATCCTGTGTGCCACTGCCGACGATATCGTGCAGCACATCCCGACCGAGGAGCGTCACGTCTGGACGCAATACTCGATGCTGAGCCGCTTCTTCGGCGAGCGTGTCGGCGGCGTCCGTTTCTTTGAGATCCTCGACCATTTGAAGATTGATCCACTGGTCAATTATCCGGTCCTCGAACTTCAGCACGCCTGCTTGGCGCTTGGTTTTCAGGGCATTCACCGGACGTCAGGGGCCGGACTTGCGAACCTGCAGCTGATCCAGCGTAACCTCTATGAATTGCTGCGCCGGGTCCGGCCGAAGACGATGACCGACCTGTCGCCCAACTGGCGCGGGCAGGCGCTGGCGGGGCGCCGGCAGCGTTTGCGTGTTCCGGTCTGGCTCGTGGCGGCCGTCGTCGCCGCGCTGCTGACCGGGTCCTATTTCGTCCTGCGGACGCTCCTCGCTGGCCGGGCAGAGAATGCTGCCGAGGTGGCGCTCGCGCTCCATCCGGCCGGCCCGATCGAGCTCAAGCGCCAGGTCGTTGCACCACCGCCGCCACCTCCGCCTCCGCCGCCACCGGATCGCATCACCCAGTTGCAACGCATCCGCAACGCGCTCGCGAAGGAGAACACAGCCTGTGCCATGACCGCGGACCAGACCCCCAGTTTCATCGTGATCAGGGTCTGCGATCTGGCCTTGTTTGCATCGGGCCAGGCGACCATCCTCGACGGTTTCAAGCCGATCGCACTCCGCGTCGCAGCAACCCTCGACAAGGAGCCGGGACGGATCCGGGTCGTCGGCCATACCGACAGTTCGCCGATCCGCACAGTCCGCTTCCCGACAAATTTCGAGTTGTCGGTCGAGCGCGCCAAGGCGGTTGCTGCGGCACTGAAGCCTGGCTTGACCGATGGTTCGCGCGTCGACGTCGAGGGCAAAGGAGCAGATGCGCCAATCGCCAGCAACACGACACCCGAGGGACGCGCCAAGAACCGGCGCGTCGAGATCTTTATCGAACGCAGCGAATAGGCAGATTCCACCGGGTCAGGTGGTTTGCGACAGGTACGGTTAGATGCTTGCCAAGGACGTTCTTCGCATCGTTCTCTACGGGGTCGGGCTCAGCTCGCTCGGAGCGGTGATCTATTTCGCCGGTCCCTTCATTGCGTTCGGCGATTGGCGGCCGCTGGAGAACCATATCGTCCGGCAGATCGCTATTCTGCTGCTCACCACGATCGTCGCAGGCATCGTTGGCCTCAATCTGTTCAAGCGGCGCAAGGGTGCCAAGGAGATTGCCGATGGCATCGCTGGTGCGGACCAGCCCGTCAGCGATGAACCGGTGCTCAAGGAGCGCATGAAGGATGCGCTCGCGACGCTGAAGACCGCCAGCGGCAACAAATCGGGCTTTCTCTACGATCTGCCGTGGTACGTCATCATCGGTCCGCCCGGCGCCGGCAAGACCACGGCGCTGGTCAATTCCGGGCTCAAATTTCCGCTCGCGCGCGGGGCGACGCCCGCGGCGATCGCGGGGGTCGGCGGTACCCGCTACTGCGATTGGTGGTTTACCGAGGAGGCGGTGCTGATCGATACCGCCGGCCGCTACACCACCCAGGACTCCAATAGCAAGGCCGACAAGGACAGCTGGCTGGCGTTCCTGGACATCCTGAAGAAAAGTCGATCACGCCAGCCGATCAACGGCGTCCTTGTCGCCATCAGTATCGAAGACATTCTAACGCTGCCGAAGCAGGAGCTCGCACTTCACGCCGATGCCATCAGGATGCGCCTGCTCGAGCTGCATCAGAGGCTCAAGGTCAGCTTCCCGGTCTACGCGCTATTTACCAAAGCTGATCTCGTTGCCGGCTTCACCGAGTATTTCGCCTATCTCGGGGATGCCGGCCGCCGCCAGGTCTGGGGGGCCACGTTCCAGACCGCCGACAAGACCCAGAATCTGGTGGGGCAGATCCCGGTCGAGTTCGACCGTCTGCTGGAGCGCCTGAGCGAGGAGACGCTCGACCGTCTGCAGGACGAGCCGACGCCCCAGCACCGCGTGCAATTGTTCGGCTTTCCGGCACAGATGGCGCGGCTCAAGCCGCAGATCCACGATTTCCTCAACCTGATCTTCGAGCCGACGCGCTATCACGTGAACGCGAACCTGCGCGGTTTCTACTTTACCTCGGGTACGCAGCAGGGCACGCCGATCGACCAATTGATCGGGTCGCTGGCACGTACGTTCGGCGCTGAGGAGGTCGGTTCCGGATCCTATTCGGGCACGGGCAAGAGCTTTTTCCTCGCCGATCTGATCTCCAAGGTCATCATCGGCGAAGCCGACTGGGTCTCGACCGACCGTGCCGCGGTGCGCCGCGCGCTAATCCTGAAAACCGCGGCCCTGTCATTGATCGGCCTGGTCTCGATCGGACTGATCGCAGCCTGGCTGACGAGCTACAAGCGGAACTCCGATTTGATTGAGCAAAGCCTGCAGGCCGATAGCGAGTATGCAGCCGCCGGCGCACCAATTATCAAACAGACGCTGATTGCTGATCATGATCTAGACAAGGTGCTGCCGCTACTCTACCGGCTGCGAAACGCCCCGGCAGGCTACGGATCGCGCGGCGAGTCGGTGCCTCTGTCGGCTCGCTACGGGCTCAGTCAGCACGCCCGGCTGCTGTCGCCCTCGAAGGCGGCCTATCATACGGCGCTTGAGCGCATGTTCCGGCCGCGGCTGCTGTATCGCCTGGAGGAGCAGCTCAATGCGCGCATAAACGAGCCTGCCTTTGTCTACGAGGCGCTCAAGGTCTATCTGATGGTCGGCGGCCTGCAGTCGCCGGACCGCGAGTTGATCCGCTCTTGGATGCAACGTGACTGGGCGGACAACCTCTATCCTGGCGCCACCAACGCGGAAGGGCGGCGTCTGCTCGACGAGAACCTCGTGGCAATGTTCGACCTCGAGACCGAACAGCAGCCGCTGGTCGAACTCGACGGCCGGTTGATCAAGCAGGCCCAGAGCTCCTTGGCGCGCCTGAGCGTGTCGCAACGTGCCTACGAGTTTCTGAAATCGGAGGCTCGCGCATCGACCGCTGGCGACTGGATCGCCAGCCGCCATGGCGGACCCGACATGGGTGTCGTGTTCGAAACCACGACGGGGCAGCCTTTGGACGCCGTGCGGGTACCCGAGTTCTTCACGTATAATGGCTTCCATCAGAAGTTCGTTGCCCGGCTGTCCGGATTGTCTGAGCGGATGAAGCGGGAGCGATGGGTTCTAGGGGATGCCGGCCAGCAGTCGGCCATCGACCAGCAGTACGACAATCTGGCCGGCGATCTGCTCAGCATCTATTCCAACGATTTCGTGACGACCTGGCGAACGGCGCTCGGGAGCCTGCGCCTGAAGAAGCTGCTCGCCGACAAGCCGAAATATGAGGTGCTGCGGGCGCTTTCGGCGCCGACCTCGCCGATGCGGCAAATTCTGGAATCGGTGCGCGACGAGACGGTGCTAACCAAGGAACGGGCGAAGCCGGCGAGCGCTTCGGCAGCCGCCGCCGCACCGGCGCCAGCACTCTTCACGAATGCCCAGGATGGACCGCCTGGCGCGATGATCGAGGCGCAGTTCAAACCTTACCACGCGGCGCTCGAAGGCGAGAGCACCCGCCGGCCGATCGACTCGACCGTCGCGAACCTGAACGACATCGCGCAGAACCTGACGCTGATCATCGAGAATCCCCAACTGACCGCACAGGCCACAGCTGCGCTTCAGACCCAGGTCGCAGCGCTCCGCAACAATGCCTCGCGCATGCCGCCGCCATTCTCCGACATGCTGCGAGCAGCAGCCGCGGAGTTCGAAGGCAGCATTGCGGCTTCAACCGCCGGGCAAATCCTTCAAACGTTGCGCGATCAGGTCACGCCGGTCTGCCAACAGACCGTGACCAACCGCTACCCGTTTATCCGCAGCAGCAGCCAGGAAGTCCCGCTGGCGGATTTTGCCAAATTGTTCAGTCCGAATGGTGTTATGGACAAGTTCTTCACCCAGTATCTGGCACCTTATGCCGACACGTCGCGATCGGACTGGGTTTGGCGAAAGGAGAGCCCCGTTGGTCGGTCGTTCTCGCCGGATACGCTCAAGCAATTCCAAAATGCGGCCTATATCCGCGACGCCTTCTTCCAGACCGGCGGCGGTTTGCCGGCGGTATCGTTCGCGATCCGGCCGCCTGGGGCAGCCGGGCCAGGCGTGACCGTCAAGACCGAGATCGGCGGCACCACAATTACAAGCCCAACCACACCTGGTCCAGCGACCTCATCCTTGTTCGGCGGTCCGCAACCTACGCCACCGCCACCGCCACAGAGCAACTCGCCAACGACCGTCCTATGGCCGGGCCCCGCGCCGCGAACTGCAAT
The DNA here is from genome assembly GCF_000011365.1 of Bradyrhizobium diazoefficiens USDA 110. GTDB lineage: Bacteria > Pseudomonadota > Alphaproteobacteria > Rhizobiales > Xanthobacteraceae > Bradyrhizobium > Bradyrhizobium diazoefficiens. The sequence continues at coordinate 3,983,120 of NC_004463.1, forward strand.
TTCAGTCAGCAACGACACCGGCCCGCCATCCGTGCTTGAGCGCATTGGTCCCTGGTCGTTGTTTCGGATGCTGGAGGCTGGCTCGTTAGTGGTGAAAGCGGAAACGGCCAGCGCGACTTTCATCGTCGCCGGGCGCGAGCTCAGCTATCAAATTTCGACTGGATCGTTGCGCAACCCGCTGAATCTGTCAGTGCTGCGTGAGTTTCGTTGCCCGACCGGGATATGACCATGCGTTGTGGGTTATTCGGCAAAATCGGCGCGAAGCGTGACTTCATCGCGATCGCAACTCCGCGCAGCTTCCTGGAAGCTTGGGAGCCGTGGGTACAGGCTGCGCTGTCAGCAAGTCGCCACCAGCTTGGCCCAGGATGGCAGCAGGCCTTTCTGACCGCGCCGGTCTGGCGGTTTTGGCTCGGTGCCGCAATCTGCGGAACGACGGTGGCGGGGGCGATTATGCCCTCGCTCGACGGGGTGGGGCGATACTATCCCTTGACCCTGCATGCGGTGACCGGCGAGGCCGTCTCGCTGCCGCCGCCGAGCATTGATCCGCAGGACGAATGGTTCGGGCAAGTGGAGGCGTTCCTGCTTTCGACCCTGGATCGGGCCGCGACCTTCGAGCAGATCTCCGATGGACTGGACCGGCTTGCGGTGCCACGACTGCAGGAGACCATCGCCAGCGGTCCGCCGATCACGTCGCTTGGTACTGCGGCAATGGGGAGGGCTTCGGCGGTCGACGCCTTCGCGGGGGCGTTTGCAGCACTTTGCGCCGCCAACCCACAGGTTTACGCCGCGGCTAGCTTCTGGTGGACCGCCGGAGGGGAAGGCTTTCCGCCAATGGCGCTGAGTTGCCGCGGATTACCAGATCCGTTTCACTACATTACGCTGCTGACCGGTGATCCCGGCCTCGCGGCATCCGGGAATGGATGACGTACGATGGTGCATACCCCATCCTTGTTCGATGTTGGTAGCGTTACCCATGCCGGAAGGGTGCGGGAGCGGAACGAGGATTCATGTTTGGTACGAACCGACGTTGGCCTGTGGGCCGTCGCCGACGGTATGGGTGGTCACGAGGCCGGCGATCTCGCCAGTCGCATTGTAGTGCAGTCGCTTGACGCGATCGGCACGCCAGAATCAGCCGCAGACCTGCTGGCGGAATGCGAGGAGCGGCTATTCAGCGCAAACCGGCAGATACTGGCGCTTAGTCATGAACGACAGGGTGCCACCGTCGGGACTACAGCGGCGGTTCTGCTCGTTCGCGATAGCTACTATGCCTGCATATGGGCGGGTGATAGCCGGGTTTACTTGATCAGTCGCGGCGCAATTAGCCAAGTGTCGCATGATCACAGCGAACTGGAGGAACTGATCGCCGAAGGTGCGCTGTCGCGCGAAGACGTGAATGATTGGCTGAGCAATGCCATTACTCGCGCCGTCGGTGTCGCCGATGATCCGGAATTTGAGGTGGTAACAGGCCCGGCCGAGCCGGAGGATGTCTTCGTGATCTGCAGCGATGGCCTGACCAGACACGTGCGGGACGACGAGATCCTGCAGCACGCGGCTACGCGACGCGCCCAGGCAGCTTGCGATGACATGCTCGCGCTGGCTCTTGATCGTGGCGGGCTTGACAACGTAACGATTGTGATCGTGCGACTGCTGACGCCACGATCTCAGGAGGCGACAAGATCTCCGCTTGATCGCGAGCCGCAACCATGACCCCGAACGATCCGTTCCGACCGTCCTATCAGGGCGTGCCCCCCGGCACCCGTCTCAACGGTATCTACGAAATCGAAGCGGTGATCGGCGCGGGCGGCATGGGTGAGGTCTACAAATGCCGAGAGATCCAGACTGGATCGCCTGTTGCCGTGAAAATGCTATTGCCCGACATGGTCGATAACGAGGCGGCGCTCGCGCTGTTCCGTCGAGAGGCCGCTGCACTCCACAATCTTCCGCATGACGCGATCGTTCGCTACTTCCTGTTTACGGTGGAGCCGGTGCTGCAGCGACCGTATCTCGCGATGGAGTTCGTGAATGGCCGCTCGCTCTCGAACATGCTCGACGATGGACCGTTGACTTTCGAGGCGCTGATCAAGCTGATGCTGCGCGTCGCATCTGGACTGGAGGCTGCCCATGAGCACGGCATCATCCATCGCGACGTTTCTCCGGACAACATCATTGTTCCGCTCGACGACGTCAGGCGGGCTAAGATCATCGACTTCGGCATAGCCCGGTCGACCCAGATGGGTGACAAGACCATCATTGGCTCGGGCTTCGCTGGCAAGGACAACTACGCATCGCCGGAACAGGTAGGGTTGTACGGCAATGACGTGACCGCGAAATCCGATGTCTACAGCCTCGGTCTTGTGCTGTTTCACGCGCTGACCGGACAGAAGCTCGACATGGGTGGCAGCCAGTTTCAACTGGTGGAGAAGCGCCGGCGTGTTCCCGATCTCGGTGCGGTGGATATGCGCATCCGGCCTTTGCTGGAGCGGATGCTGCAGCCTGATCCGGCATTGCGCCCGACCATGGGAGAGGTTGCCAGCTGGAAGCCGACCGGTTTGGTGCAGACGCCGGCCGCGCCGTTATATGGTTTCGATCCGCTGCGGCGGCCGGAAGGCGCGGCGCCGGTGCCGCAGGACAGGATGCCATCGACCGCGCGGAGTCCGCGCGGCCGTTGGCTGGGGGCGGGCGTGGCGGCTCTGTTACTGCTGGTCGGCGGTGGTGGATATGCCTTCTACAAGCTGGTCTGGTCAGCGCCCGGCACCGCGGTCTTGCCGCCACCTCCAAAACTCGCCGGAACAATGGCGCCGCCGAAGGTCGAGCCCGCTGGACCACAGCCCGGGCGCCAAGAGCCGGAGAAGTTGTCTGCGCAGCCGACGGCGACGCCGTCTCCGGCACTCGATGGGGCGGGGCGAGCTGAGCGCATCCGCAAATACGTGGCCCAATATTCTGGCGGTGACTGCTTCTTTGTCTTGCCGATTGCCGTGAGCCCAAATGCCGCTGTCATCGAAGGGTTCGGTGCCTCGACCGCCCCATTCGACACCTTCGACAAAGCGTTTCGGCGTGAGCAGGGTTTCGAGGCTTCGATCGGCGTCAGGCAAGTGACCCAGGCGCAATGCCCAGCCGTCAAGTTCTTGAGTCAGGTCGGGAGCGATCAGGCGCGAATCCCACGCATCACCCTGTCAGCGACAGAGCTGAAGGGTGGTGAAGCCCTCAATGGGACCATTGAGAACTTTGCCAACCGCGTGGTCGAGCTCCTCATGGTGTCGGATCGCGGCGAAGTCCAGAGCCTGTCTTATCTTCTGAAGCCGGGCATCGACTCGCTTTCGTTTACGCTCCCGACAACGCGCGCGAGCGGTCCGCAATTGCTGTTGGTCGTGGCGGTTCCGCAGGTTCTGGACTCATTGCGCCAGCCGCGACCGATAGCTGCCGATACGTTCTTCCTCCAGGCGCTGAGCGAGGCTCAGCGCAACAAGGTGACCATCATCGCGGCCGCGCGCTACGTGCTGCTCACCAATTGACCGGCACGCTCAGAATGTTCCGATCACCAGGATTTTCAGGTCGGCATCCGGCTTGAAGTCGTTTGCCGTATATTCAAGCGTATTTCCGGTAGCAGACGATGCCTTGAGCCGCCCAGGACAGAAGCTCACCAAGCGGTCGTTGCCGCCTGGGTCGATAGTCAGCTTGAACGACCGGATCGGCCCGGCCCAATTCGCGCCGGTCTTGAGCACGTATGATATGCGCCTCTCCTGCAGGTTCGCGCTGTTGATCTGGTTACTGCCCGCGCGCTTGTCGAGCTCGGCGAGGAACGTATCCTGGACGCAGTATTCTTTCCGGTAACGGGCGACTTGCTGACCCAGTGCGCTGCTGCGGCGTAGGCTCGGGCGCAGGATGGTGTCAGGACTGGAGCCGACGCTCGGCCGGTACTGGTGTTCGACCGTGACGGTGCGCATGGGCGGAAACACCTGCTGGCGCACAGCCGAGGTCTTGATAACCCAGCCTGGCGCATACTGCTGGCGACCGTTGTCGCTCATTCCGGCAGGCATCATAAGTCCGTCGTCCACGAGCCGGGTCCGAGTCGCCGCGGGCAGGTCGCTCAGCCGGATCTCGCGGCCACCAATCGGCAGCAGCGGTAGCTTGAGTTCGCGGAGCAGGGCACTGACATCCCTGTTGCCAACCATGGCGCGCTGATCGACGGTCAGCGGCGCCGGGCTGCCGTCGACCCTGGTCTCGAAGTCGACGAAGTTGATCGGATCATTTGAAGGTAGTGCAATGTTCTCAGCCTCCGACAGGTCGATGTCGGGCAGCGGAAAGGCAACAGTAAGCGTGACCGGCTTGGCAGTGACGTTGGCGAATTGGTAGCGAACACTGATTCTGTCGAGCCCGATACTAAGGTTCTCGCTCTCCATGGCCACGTCATTGGTGCGTACGAACTGGAGCCCGCCGATCGACAATTCCGCAGCCGAGTCGTTGGCGCGTGCCGGCCAGCCCGTCGCAACCAGCAGCGCGACCATCAAGGCCCGTATCCGGAACGACGGTCGGATGCAGGCTCCGTTCGGCAAGCTAGTCTCCATGCGGCGTCGCAACATATGCTGGTTCCATCCGATGCGGGTCAATCGATCGGCTGATAAAGATCGCCCCACTCGGACTTCCAGACCCCGTCTGGATCGCACACCACCAGCGCCAGCTTTACGTCGTTTGCCAGCCGGATCGCGCCGCGAAAAGCATCCTGCGCCGGCAATTGCGCGCTGATTTGGTCGGTGGTCAGCCGTCCCCGGCTCGCGGCGGCCGGCAGCACGATTGATCCGGAGGCGCCGTCATTGTCGCGTTTCAGGAGCAGCGTGATCGCGTCGGGCTGAACTTCGCTCACCTTCTCAAATCTATTCCGGGCCATGTTTTGCACCGCAAGCTGAAGAGAATTCGGACTATCACCGTCAAGTGATAGAATTGAACGTGATTGAGATTGCGCACCACTAATTGACGCGCAGCATTAACGGCATCTCGGATTAGTCGATCCGACGCGGCGATCGGTTCGGGGTACATTGAGGCGAACATGCTTCGTCCAAATCGTTGGATCTGGGTCTTCATCGTTGGCGCTGGCATTTTCGGAACCAATGCGCATGCCGACGATACTGTCGTCCGCAGCTTTGCCAGCGGTTTGGCTGCTTCCATGGTCGGCATCGTTCCGGCCAGCGAGGACGTGGAACTCGCGGGACCACAAGCACTCAGCGCCGACGGGCAGGGCAACCTGTTTGTGCTCGATCAGGTCAACGGTCGCATCCTGCAGTTTGACCCGAAACAGCCGAACTCAGATCCTGACGTCCTCAAGATGCCGAAAGACGTCCAGCCGACCGATCTCGTGGTCCACAACGACGACATCATGGTTTGGGACGGCGGCGTACGGACGCTGAAGGCGGCGCCAGGGCAGTCCACGCGCGGAATCGGTGGTGACGTGATCCAGCTTGAGGAGGTCTCGAGCCGTAGCGCGGACGATCAGGTCGCCGTCTCCGCTTTCGCCCAGATGGGATCGCAGGCGCCCGGCAGCGCGGCCGACTTGCTCAACCAGAATACCCGCGCGGCCATCGTCAAGACGACGCGGCAGCCCGACCGGCAATATGTGGCTTCTCGAAGTAAGGGCTCGGTGATCGCCGATATCGTTCCGGACAAGGGCAATGCCAGCGTAAGGGTCGAGATCCAGACCATGGTCACCAACGAGACGATCGGACAGCTAAGCCTGCGGGTGCGCAACCAGCTCGGAACGGTGGAGTTTCTTGAGATCGACAACGGCGACCGCTTCTATGTGCTTGCCGAGGACGTTCCGCCATCGGGAAAGAACGCCTCCACGTTCGTCGCACGCTATGCTGCGAACGGCCGTCTCGAGGGAATCTATGAGCTTCCTTTGGAAAATACGCCGCTGACCCGGCGGTTCGTCACGGTTTCGGGCGATGGCGATGTCTATTTCCTCCGGACCAAGCCGGACGGAATTGAAGTGGTTGGCGTCGGCTTCCGGCCGCTGACCAACGCTTCCATTATCGACGTGCGGCCGTCGCGAACGGCAGCCGCGCCAGCACCGCAATCCGGCGTCAAATTCGACGCGTCGGCCGCTGTGAGACCTTCCAATCGCCAGCAGGCTATCGAGACCGCGTTTGCATTCGAGGGCATCCAGTGGAAGCTGACGCAGTCGAACTACGGCAGCGATCCCGACAGCCAATGCAGCGGCTTCAGTCGTATTCGGCGGCCGTGGTATCTGCAGGGCAAAGTGAACCAGGAGGTGCGCGGTGTGCCCTATTGCTGGGGCTGCCACGGTTCGCTCGCGAACTTCCGGCAGCGGATCGACAGCGGAGCGCTGGCTGGCAATGTGTGCACTCGCAACGCGCCAAGGCCGGATGTGGCTGGCGTCGACTGTTCGGCATTCGTCAGCGCCGCGTGGGGACTTTCTGTCCACTACACGACTGCCGCTATTCCTGCGATCGCAGCCTCCGTGGCAAATCCCTGGGACCTGAGGCCCGGCGATGCGCTGAACAAGCCGGGCTCGCACGTGATGTTGTTCCTGCGGTTCACGCCCGATCGCAAGGCCGAGGTGATGGAATCCTCGACCGGTGGCTGCAACGGTCGCGTCTGCCGCAACGTCTACCCGTTGGCGAGCCTGCTTTCGCGTGGCTACGTTCCGGTCCGCTTTCGGGCGTTCGCGGATGACCAGGCGACAGTCTCAGCGAGCGCCTATCAAGAGGCCGAACCGCAGCCGGGCCGCAAGACGGCGAGCAAAAGGCGCTGAACCCGGTGTGTCGCTGGCGCTACAGAATGGATAGGAAGGATGTCGAGGTGGATCACGATGCGGATGCCCAGGGAACTTGATTGCGGGATCAAGCGGCTATGCGCCACCATCGGGCTCGCTGCGTTGATCGGGCTGATATCCCCGCACGCGCATGCGACAGGAGGATTGTCGATCAGCAATCCGGACGGGGCGGCGGTGCGCGCGCTCGTGATCGGGATCGATGACTATCAGCACGTGCGGAAATTGAAGGGCGCGGTCGCCGACGCCACTGACATCGTGACCAGCTTGAAGAGCATGGGGGTTGGCGACGTCGTCGTACTCACTAACGCACAGGCCGACAGGGCAAGCATCTTGCGCGAGATCAGTTCACTGGTGGAGCGGACCAAGAACAACGACCTCATTTTTCTGTCGATCGCAGGTCATGGAACCCAGGAGCCGGAGCGCGTCAAGGGCTCGGAGCCGGACGGGATGGAAAACGTGTTCCTGCTGCCAGGCTTTGAAACCACGCCAACCGGGTCCATTGAACGTGTTCTGGGCAGCGAGTTCAACCATTTCATCCGGCAGTTCGAGCTTCGCGGAGCGAAGGTGATCTTCGTGGCTGATACCTGCCACGGCGGCGGTATGGTGCGCGATATCGATCCGCGTGCCGCTGAGATGAGCTTCCGGCAGGTGCCGCGTTACACATTGCTGGTTGACGAACTGAAGCCGGTGTCGGACAGCAACGATCCGAAGTCAGAACTCGATCTTGACCACACGGCGTTCCTGGCTGCGGTGGACCGCTACACCAAGGCGCCGGAAGTCCGCATCCCTGGCATCGATGGCTTGCGCGGGGCTCTCAGCTATGCGGTCGCACGGGCGGTGGAGGGTAGCGCGGACATCAATCACGATGGGAAGGTGACGCTCAAGGAGCTCTTCAGCAATGTTCGACAGGTGGTCTATCAGCTCTCGGACCAGCGCCAGAACATCGTGACCATATCATCGCCGCCTCAGACGCCGGATACCGACATCGCCTTCGAATTGACGCGCGGTGTCGTGCTGATTCAGGGGCCGGCCGCGAGAGCGGCCTCCGGCCCGGCCGGATCCGGGGCGCCCGTCGAGGGACAAGCGCCCGCGCCGCCGGCTGTCACGGCCAAGGCACCAAACATTCCCACCCTTGCCGCGGCGGCGACCAAGGAACTTCCGACCGGCGACGCGCCGGCCCCCCTCCGTCTCGCTGCGCCAATCCGGCTGGCGGCGCTCGACGGCAAGACGAACTATTTTGCGAGCGTGGCGCCAAAGGATGTTCCCGTGCAGGCTGTTCAACCGACGGACAATCCCGACCTGATCTGGGATCCCGTGTCGCACGACGTGATCGCGTGGGGCGACGTAGTCGCCTACGGGATCGACGTTGCCAGCCTGCCGACGGTCGTTGACCGGACAGCGGCAATTCGTGAACTGAAGCGCATTGCGACCCGGTCGCCGCAGATCATGCGCATCTGGCCGGACGATCGCCAACAGCGTGCTGGCCAGACTGTCGAAGTTGATCTGTCTGATGTGGGGTCAAGAGCGGTGTTGCTGTTCAATGTGTCTGGCGATGGCACCATCCAATTGTTGTATCCGGTGGGTTCCGATGCGGCACTGGCCCGATCGGCGAGTTTGCGCCTACCGCTCAGGGTCGGCGAGCCGTTCGGCGCGGAACAGATCGTTGCAGTGACCTCGCAGCAACGCATGGTCGATCTTGAGACAGTCCTGATGCAGCTCAACCGGCGCCGCGCTTCGGGGCAGGTGATCAAGAGCCTCGAGCGGTACTTGCCTGCGGACGCGCGGATCGCCTCGGTCGGCTTCTTCAGTGCTCCCTGACTTTTAGGGAGAGCAGGCCATGCCGTCATCGCAGCCGATCCGCCGGGAGCGACCATGGCTCGCATTCCTGCTGCTGCTGGCGGGTAGCGGAGCTTCGTCCGCAGCACCGTTGCCGTCGGCATCGCTGAATGTCGGCACGACGTATGCACCCTGGCTTTGGCCCGTACAAGCGGCGCGCAGGCAGGCCAATACCGCGAGTGTGTCCCTTCAGATCCTGCCGGGTCAGACCGTCAACCTCGGCGGCAAGGTCACGTTCGGCGTCACCGCGAGGAAGCCGGGATATCTCATTCTCGTCGACGTCGACGCGGAAGGGCGAATGTCCCAGATCTTTCCGACTCCCGAGCTATTGGCGCAGTCGGACGGACGCGACATCAATCTCGTCAAGCCCGGCGTCGAATTTGTCGTTCCAACCCCGGCGGCTCGGCAGCGTGGTTTTGAATATGTCGTCTCACCGCCGACTGGGTCAGCAGTGATGATCGCCATCCTGAGCGAGCGGCGGGTGCAGTTGCTCGATTTGCCGGACTTGCCGCGCAAGCTACAAGATCAGGCCGAGGCGTTGAGCTATCTAACGGCCTGGACCAGTGAGCTGCGCGTGCCGGACAACGGCAGCGGAAAGCTGGTGACGAATAATTGGTCGTTCGACGTCAAATCCTATTCCATCAAGTGAGCCCGGCAAGGCCAAGGCCTGTGAAGGCTAAAGCTTGCTCAGCCGACTGAAGAAGCCACCCCGGGCGATCATGTAATGAATGTCCTTTGGAAAGGGAAAAGCGCTGCGAACGTTGGAAATCGCGCCCTGAAGGAATTCCCCGTGCTGTGGCGCCGGCTTGTGGTGCAGAGGCGGCTGGTCAGCGACTTGCGGTATCATGAAGCGATCCACGTAAGCCGGGTCCAGGTCGTTGACCCTGACCATCTGGCCAAATGCCGGGAACAGGTCGTAATGACCGACCCTTACGCTAAGGTTCTTGAGAGCAGGGCGTTGTGGCTGCGCTTGATTGCCATCGGCCGTCGCCAGCCCGCGCCCGATCAGGTCCAGCTTCACCGATTGCGGGAGAGTTGATGGACCATACACGATCTCGAGCGCGCGGCCGCTCTGTCCAGACAACCACTGATACCAGAAGGTCGCATCGTCGGGCCGCGCATTGGCGCCGTAGAGGCAGTCAAATCCCCAACAGGCCGTCAGCTTGCCCTGATACTTTCCAAGGTTCCCGACGAGATTGCGCATGCCGTTACCGCCGCCGGAGTGGCATGCGATGATGAGCTTGCCGATCTGGAGCTGAGGAATGGACGTCGAGGAGAGACCCAGGAACCTGGCAAGAGCTCCAAGGACCTCCTCGAGATAGCGTTCGCCCCAGCTCGCGGTTGCCAGGTCAGACACGTTGTAGTTTCCGGCAAAGGTGTCGCCAACGGCATATTCGTAGCCCAGGAACGGCGCGATAAGCACCACGTCCTTGCCGGAATCCCGGACCTGTTCGCGCAGCCGCGCTGGATCGTTGTGGAATAGGAATTCATGGTTTTTGACATAGAAGCCGTGAAGCCAGATCACGACATCGAACTTGGTGGCAGCTGTTGGGTGCTTTGGCGGAAGATAAACCGCCGTCGGCTTCATGCCGGGTGCCTGCCGCTTCGTGAAGAGCGTCACCCCCGGAAAGGCGTTGGCGTCCTTTTGCTCAAGCTCACACGCAACCACACAGGTCGCTCCGCTTCGGCCAATCCAGGCAAGGACCTGGCTGACCTGGTGTTAAGCTCTGCTGCCCGTCACACATTCTCGACACCAAAATCCGCGCGGCCTCCTGGCCTTCCATGACGCCGTGGCAGCCTTGCGCGTTGCTAGCGGCAGGACTCGACATTACCTACGTTGCCCCCGGGGCCGCCCCCGCCGCGGTATTCGAGGTGGCAGCCGCGACTGACCTGACGGCACAGAGATTGATCACAAACGATCTGACCACTGCCGCCGCCGCTGTTCTTCACAGTTGCTTGCCGCCGCGGAACGTCGGCTGTTGGCTCCGGTCTCTCGCGGGCCGGACGATCCGCACGTGACGGACGCTCGTCCGTGTTGCGCTTCGCAACCGGTTTCTTCCCGCGTCGCTTCTCGCATTCATTGTCGTCGTTGAGGAACGAACCCTCGGCACAGGTGATCCTACTGCACTGGTCGCCGTCGGGCCTGTAGCCGCGATCGCAGATCAGCGGGCAGACCCGCGATGGCCTAAGCTTGATCGCGTCAAGAGCATCCAGACTTGCAAGCTTGACGTCCAGTTTGGTGCCTGCGTGCCGGTTGAAGAGAGCCAACGAGCGCTGCGAGGCCGCATTCCATTGGCCATCGACGGGGCCGGCGAAGCAGCCGACGCGGCTCAATTCGCCTTGTACGGACTTGGCGATATCGGCTCTTGCGATATCGGTCTGGCGCGGCTCGTCACTCAGTGCCGCAAGCTTGGGCGTCTTGCTGTACTCACCGGGCGCAGCGGCCGTAGGGTTATCCGCGACGGTACTCTCAACGGCCGGCTTATTCCCGGAGAGTGCAGCGACGATTGTAGATTCGGATGCAGTCCGTTTCCGTTCCGCCTCGGTGGCCTGCTCCTGCGCCGCTTGCTTCGTCCTCTCGGCGGCAATCCGGGCCTCTTCCGCAGCCTTCAGATCCGCGGCCGCCTTCTCCTGTTCGGCACGCTGGGCGCCCTGGGACATCAGGCGAGCTTGTTGCTGCTCGGCCTGCTGCGCTTTCGCCGTCGCCGCGACGCGTGCGTCCTCGGCCTCGAGCTGATTAAGCTGCAGCTTGGCCAGATTTGAGTAGTATCCGTCTGGATGCTGGGTCAGGAACGCGTTCAGAGCGGGCTTGTTGCGGAGCTGCAAGGCCAATTCGTAATCGCGACGAATTTCCGACTGGGGGTTGGCTGCTTGTATCGGCTCCTCGGCCTTGGCAGCCGGAACCAGTGCAACGTCTTCGCCGCCCAGCGAGCCGTAGACATAGGGCTCCTGTCGGTTGCCCGTGGCTTGCAAGACATCGTCGCGGACGAAGCCGAAAGCCCTGCGCAAGTCGAGCCCCGGCTTTGCAATATACTTCACGAGAGCCGTCGCGTACGGACTATTCTTGCTGTTGCCATCGAGTGCGGTTAGTCCGGCTTTCGCCGCAAACGCGATCAGTGTGTTGGAGACGGCGGGTTCGACCCTGGCCAGCCCGCGGCTGATTGATCGCGAGGCAACTGTACGCTTCATTGAGTCGGCAAACGGATTGTTGCGGCACGCGTCGACGATCACAACGCGCAGCTGCCTCGCAGGCTCGATCGCCAGCAGGACACGGTCGAGCGAGAATGCTTCGTCATAGATATCCGTGTCACGCTCGAGTCTGGCGTCTGTCGGGATCAGATAGTTCGTCCCGTCGATCTCGATACCGTGGCCAGCATAGTACACCAAGGCAATGTCGGCATTGCGGGCCTGATCGGCGAATTCTCTCAGGGCCCGCCGCATGTCGGTCGCGGCGAGGTTGAGCCTTGAGTCAACCACATCGAAACCTGCGCCCTTCAAGGTCGCGGCGATGGCCGCAGCGTCATTGGCCGGGTTTGGAAGCAGTGGGGCGTTTTGATAGCTGGAATTGCCGACCACCAAAGCCACGCGCTTTGTCGCCCAGGCTGGCTGAGAGGCCAGGAACAGCGAAGCGGCGAGAAGAAGACAAACCCTGAGGTGCCTGTACAATCTCATGGCGAACACCCAACCTATGCCCGTAGAATGGTGACGTCGCGAGGACGGCCGCGTAAGAAATAATTCCTGAATTCGTACGCTACTGGCGGCTGCCTGTCTGCATACAGTACCGATCTCGAGCCCGATCCATTCCTATGTGTTGTTTTGAAATGCGGAGGCGTTCAAAAGGTGCGGAGGATTATTGCGGCCGGGCGTTGTGCGCCGATTCATGTGGATGATGGGCGCCCGCCAATGTTGTGCTGTCGTGCGACCTCGGTATAAGATGTTGATGTAAAACAGTTATTACATTCTTGCTGGCCTGCACGCGGCAGCGCACCAGAAGGCTCTGACGTGGTTCAAACGAAAGTTCCGCTGACGGCGATCGAGCGGACGTGAAGTCCAAGGACGGGCTCGCGGATCGACCGTCTCGGTCGCAGCTTGCAATCAGGTCAACAGCGCGGAGCAAGGCCGTCAGTTCGGCTTCGGGCAGTGATGGACTTTGCGAAGAATTCGACTCGTCCATCGAGCTATGGCTTGGCGACCACGAAGCCGTAGAAGTTCTCCAGGAGCTGATCCTCCGTGAGAGAGGACGTTCTTGTGGCCTTTGTACTCTTCATCTCCCCAAATGAAGACCGTCATTTTCAAGTTCCCGAGCGCAGCACGATCCAATGACGAGCTTGAGCCACATCGAGCCCGACGTCGCCTGATCCGACGCGTCGAGCAGACTGGGCGTCGATAAGCAAACAGACGCGGTAGCCCGCGGCAAATAGCCGGCTCGCCCTATCTATACTGCCGGTGCCCGACGGCCAAGAAGGCGCTCGACGTGGTCAATACGATCTGGTCAAAGGCCAAGATCGCGTTCGTGATCAGCGATTGCTTGATGGAGAAGCCGCTCGACATGGCAAAGAGCGCACGCAGCAATGATCAGCGATTGCTGGGTGTTCTTACCTCTCGGCACGATCCGGACAATGCCATCCACATCTACCTCGTCAATTCGATCGAAAATCTGTCCGCTGGCGGAGGCTCATACCCCAATAGCGAACCCGAGCCGGCAAGCTTCGTCCAGTGGTATGGCAATGACCACGCCAATGGACGCGCCTGGGCTCACGAGCTTGGTCATCTGATGAGCCTTGATCACGTCGAGATCGATTATTCCAATGAGAAGCAGGCGGCGCAGCGCGTCAAGAACCTCATGACGATAGGATTGAGCGCCGGCTCCGACTTGACTGGCCAGCAGATCGATGCAGCCAAGGGCTCAAAGCTGGTCAAGCGATTTGGTGGATAAGTCGTTGGCCGACCGCAGAAGTCGTCGCCTCCGTCGTCCTGCAGGTCGCGCGTCCGCGCGAAACGGTCCGAACGTCCTCTGCGCGAGGCGGTCTCCACTGAATTCAGCCAAACGATCACATTGTGGCAATCGACGCAGTCGTGTGCTCCCGGCCCGACGTCGAGGCGGCAAGTTCCATCGCGCCGGGCCTCGTAGGCGGAGCCCTTGGCGAGCCCCTTGTCGGAAATCGAAAAGCAACTGAATGACTGCGTTTCGCGCATGGCAGCGACAGCCTTAGTGAGAGTAGATCGAGCAGACGACGCCAGGTTCCTGTTCGCGAGAACCTCGTCGCTCCAGCCCAGACGTTTAGCGCGAGAGTCCATGATTGCGATCACAGAACCGGTGACCACTTCGCCTGCTTTGCGCAAAGCCATCCGCAATTGACACGCAATGCCAAATCACCAACGAGCACACCAAGTGCTTCCGCGATATTGCGCTGCGGCTGCTGGGCGACGCCTACCGTTTCGCTTTGTTTTTGATGGGGATCAGGCAGACGCAGAGCAAGCCGGCAAAAGTACTATCTAGATGCGCTGTCGCTTTGACAGCGGTCGGGTAGGGGCTTCGAGGTCTAGGGAAATTCCGCGAAGTCGTCGTGCTGTACGAGTTCCACGGCCTGTCCTACCGCGACCCCTCCTAGGTCGTCACTGCTCCGATCGCGACAATGATGTCGCGTTGCACAGCGCACACTGCTTCGGCGCCAGATCGAAATGGGAAGAAGATCACAACCTTCGTTGTAGCTACCGATTTCATGAACTTCTCTTCTCTTGCCCGCACTAAAAACAAGGCGGTCCTGCGCCGTCCGGCCGATCGCCGACGAGTTGCTATCTGTTCACTGCAGGTCGAAGAGACATGTTTCACAAAACTGGTCCGGGCAGGGTTGACGTCGATCTGGATTTTTCAGGAGTGGGGGTTCTGCACGCGCGGCTCTGGAATTTCGATTTCGATGACTTTGCCGGCTACCAGTTTCGGGGCTTGAAGAAAGAGCATTCCGAATTTCTGAAGAACAAAGTGGTACCCCTACTCGAGGATGACGCCGGTCAGATCTGGATGACGGGCTCCGCGAGCCGGATCGGTGCGGCCGATTGGAATATGACGACGTCGGCCAACCGCGTGATTACAGTCGCGCGGTCTCTGTCCGAGATGGGCATCCACCCGGAGCAAATGCAGACGCACGCCATCGGCAATACGCAGACGGCAAATCACAGGCTGGACGAAGACAGCGATAGATCAGTGGTCCTTTGGGTGCTCCCGAAGGTCTATTTCGAACCGATCATAAAGCCAGACTTGCCGCGACCCGTTCCGCCGAAGCCAAAAGTCAGTCGAAATTTCAAGATAGCCATGCTGCTTGAGGTCGACGGTTCGATCTCGTTCGCCGCGAGAGCGGCCATCAAGCGCATCGTGAAGGGCAGGGCTGGAGCCGGGATTGCGTTTGCCAGCGCCTTGTTCTCCATATGGGACACGGAAAACAATTTGAAGTGCACCTACGTCTATGCGGCGGTCGGCCTGGGCTTTGGCTTAAGCCTTCCGAAAACTGGCGGTAGATCGGGTACCCTGCATGGCCCGTGGAATTCGTTTACGACTGAAAAGCCAATCTCCTGTTCGCAGTTCGGCAAGTCGATGCGCTTTACGACAATCGGCATAGGCGATGTGAGCAAGAACTGGATCCTGCTGGAAACGCCCAAGGGGGTGAAGGACGTCTACTTGAGCATCAGCACCGGCACGACCATAGGCGGCGGCGCGTCGACATACCCAGCCCATCTGAGCGCTTTCATCCCGCTGGAGAGACCAAAGCCGTTTGGCGGGCCGTGAGCATGCCGAGGCCGACAAAGCCCGCATACAGTGGTTCATGTCCCGAGCTAGCTTTTGTTGGCTGGACCTAGTTCAAACTTCCCCATGATGGATTGGAGCGAGAGTTCAGATCTTTCAGATAGTTAGAGGGCGGCATGTGCACTACGTGTGCACCGGGAGATCAAGAAAAATCTCCTCACAGCTAACGTGATCGGGCCTTCCGATGTAGATGGCGCCGCCTCGGTGCGATCGACTGGTCGTCCGCCTGCACTTTTCGACAGTTTCGGTCGAGGCGCGGGGTAGCAGATGCGGCGTCCGCGCCGGTCTGCGCGGGCCCGCAAGAGGCCGTTTGGAACTGAGCGCAGGGCGAACGCGATTCAAGCGGGGATTTGTTGGCAGCCGCTCTCGCGCGCGCAGCGCTAGCTGCATCGAGCGACAAATCGAAAGCGCAGGGGCGCCATAAGAATTCGCTATGGCGGCAGACCGCAGTCATGCTTCCCCTGTCATCGAACGTAAATCTATTTTTTACCGTCGGCCGCAGAAGAAAATTCCAAGAGCAAGACCACGGAAGTGGCGGAGATCGCGGGCGCATCATTTTGTAGCGGCAACGGAGCGGGCACATGACAATCGAATTGAGCCGACGCGGATTTTGCATGGGAACCGCACTGATCGGCCTTCAGGCCGTCTCCTCCAGTGCCTTCGCCCGAACCGAGGACGGCACCGTCAAGCTCGGCCTCGTCGCGCCGATGAGCGGGCCGAATGCCCGCTATGGCGCGTTCTCGCTGCGTGGCGCCCAGATGGCGGCCAAGGAGATCAACGGCGCCGGCGGCATCGGCGGGCGCAAGATCAACGTCCTGGCCGGTGACAGCCAGGGCACGCCGGTCGAGGGTGTCTCCGCAACCCGCCGTCTCATCGACCAGGACCAGGTTGATTTCATCATCGGCGACGTATCGAGCTCGGTGACGCTCGCGATGCAGCCGGTCGTGGAGGATGCCGGTGTGCTTCTCCTCAATGCCGCGTCGTCGAATCCGAAGATCACCTACAAGGCGGGCGTCGGCGGCTTCAAATGGACCTACCGTAACTATCCGACCGACGAAAACCGTGCCCTGATCGTGCTGCAATACGCCGCCGAGAAGAAGGGCTTTACCAAATACGCCGTGCTCTCGGTCGACAGCGATTATGGGCGCGCGGCCATCGAGTTCACCAAGAAGTACCTTCCTCGTTTCAAAAGCCAGATCCTGACGGAAGACTATTACAAGGAGGGCGAGGTGGATTTCCGCAGCGTGCTGTCCAAGATCCGCGATTCCGGCGCCCAGGCCATCATCATGTACGGCAACGCCGATTCCACGCCCATCGTCGGGCGTCAGATGATGGAGGTCGGGATCGCAGGGAAGATTCCGCTGATCGGCAATGCCGAGTTCAATACCGAGAAGACCATCAAGGCGGCGCCGAAGGCGCTCGAAGGTGCGATCGAGGCGGCGGCCTGGCTTCCCGCCTACGAGCCGGAGAAAAGCAAGGCGTTCGTCGACAAGTTCACTGCCGAGTTCCGTGAAGCCCCCAACAACCACGCCTATGTGCACTGGGAGACGACGCATCTTCTGGCCAAGGCGATCGAGCAGGCCCAGAGCATCGACCGCGAGAAGGTCCGCACCGCGCTGTCCAAGATCCATTATGCGAGCGCGGTCGGCGAGGTGACCTTCGACGATCACAATCAGGCGCGCCTGCCGATGATCCTGCTCGAGATCGAGAACGGCAAGCCGGCCATCAAGGGAGCCTATTCGGCCGAGATCGATTATCCCAAATAGGGCGCCACGCACATGTTCTACACGATCATAGAGCAGGTCGTTAACGGCATCGTATCAGGATCGGTCTATGCGATCGTTGCGGTCGGCATGACGATGATTTTTGGCGTGCTGCGCGCCATCAACTTCGCGCATGGCGAATACTATATGCTCGGCACCTTCGGGGCCTGGTTCGCCATCGAATATTTCGACCTGCCTTATCCGGTAGCAGTCGTGATCGGTGTGGTTGCCACCGCCGTCATCGCCGTCGTGGTCGGCAATTTCGTGATGCAGCGGATCGTCGGAGCGCCGGCCGAGGCCGGCGTGCTCGCGACCCTCGGCGTCGCGCTGATCCTGCAGAACACCGTCATCCTGGTGTTCGGTGGCAGCTACAAGTTCTTCTCCGGCGGCTATATCGAGCCGGTGACGCTGTTCGGTTTCACACTGGCCGAGCAGCGCATCCTGATCATCATCGTCAGCCTCATCGTGTTCGTCGGCCTCGAGCTGATGGTCACCTACAGCCGGATGGGCAAGGCGATGCGCGCGGTGTCGCAGAACATCGAATGCTGCGCTGTGGTCGGTATCGACGTCCGTCACATCGCGCTCTGGACCTTCATCCTCGGGGCTGGGTTGGCGGCGCTCTCGGGCGTGTTGACTGCGCCCGTGAACGTCAGCGTCTACGGCGGCATGGGCGAGCTCATCACCTTCAAGACGCTGCCCATCATCATCATGGGCGGACTCGGCAACGTCCGGGGCACGTTCGTCGCGGCGATGATCCTCGGTATCGCGGAGAGCCTGGTTGCCACCTATGTCGGGCTGCAGTTCCGCGACACCGTGGGATTTGCGACCCTCATGCTGGTGCTGATGTGGCGTCCGCACGGGCTCTTCTCCGCGCAGGCCCGCTTCTGACTACCATGGATGTGACATGACTGAGATCGTCCGAGACCAGACCATGGCACCAGCCGAACTCCCTGTTGCGGCGACGGGACGGGATTTTCGCGTTCCGTTTGGCCTCGCGCTCGGCGCGCTGGCATGCGTCGCACCGCTATTCCTCGGCAATTACCCGCTGCACGCGATTATCATCGCGCTGATCTTCCTGCTGCCGGCCCATGGTCTCAACCTGCTGCAGGGATACACCGGGTTGCTGTCGCTGGCGCAGGCAGCGTTCTTCGGCATTGGGGCCTATACGTCGGCGCTGCTGGCAGTCCATTTCGGCACGCCGTTCTATCTGAATTTCCTCGCCGCCGGCCTTGTGACGGGCGCAATTGCGGCGCCGCTCGGAATTCCCGCTCTGAGGCTGCGTACGACGTCGTTCGTGATGTGCACGCTTGGCTTCGTCATCATCGGTCAAGCCATCGCTAAGAACTGGATCAGCCTGACGCGCGGCGACATGGGGTTGGCGGGGATCCCAAAACCCTATTTCGCGCTGGGGCCCGCCTCGTTCACGGTCTCCGGAACCGTCGCCTTCTACTATTTGACGCTCGTCATCGCTGCGCTGGCAACGCTGGCCGTCTACCTGATCGTTCGGTCGCCGGCGGGCCGCAACATGATCGCCATTCGCGAGAACGAGACGCTTGCCGAATCCGTTGGCATTCCGACCTGGCACTACAAGCTCGTCGTCTTCATGATCAGCGCTGCCTTTGCGGGGCTCGGCGGCAGTCTCTATGCGCATTATCTGACCGTGGTCAGCCCGCTGACCTTCCAGATGTACTATTCGACGACGATGCTGATCATCGTGCTCGGCGGCGGGGCGGGGACCATCTCGGGCGTCATCTTCGGCAGCCTGCTGTTCGTCGGGCTCACCGAAGCGCTGCGCGTCGCCCCGGAGCTGCGCATGATCGCCTATGGCTTCTTCCTGCTCGGCCTGGTGTTCTGGTTCCCCAGCGGATTCGCGCCGCTGATCGGCCGCTTCTGGTCATTCCTGGAGAAGCGCAAATGAACGGGCTGCCGATCCTCGATATCTCCGGCCTCTGCAAGTCCTACGGCGCCGTGCGCGCCGTGGACTGGGTGGATCTGCATGTCGACCGCGGCGAGATCTGCGGCTTGATCGGCCCCAACGGCTCCGGAAAGTCCACCTTCTTCGATTGCGTGACCGGGCTCGCAAGACCGAGCGCGGGAGCTGTGAAGCTCGACGGTCAGGACATCACGGGCTGGTCGCTCAACGATATCGCCCGTGAAGGCCGCATGCTGCGCTCGTTCCAGAAGACCGTGGTTTTCTCCGCGCTGGACATCGAGGAAAACCTCGTGATCGCCGGCCAGATGTTCACCTTTCCCGGCATCTGGTCGACGTTCGGGATCGGCGCCGCCGCGCGCAATCGCGTCGCGGCGCTCAGGGAACGGGCACGCGAGCTGATCAGGATCGCCGGTCTCTGGGATGTGCGTTTCCAGCCGGCCGGCAAGCTCTCGGGCGGCCAGCAGAAGCTGATCCAGTTCGCCTCGATGCTGATGCCAGAGCCGAAGCTCATTCTGCTCGACGAGCCCATGGCCGGCATCAATCCCAAGCTGATCGAGCGTGTGGTCGAGAGCATCCGCCTCGCCAACACCTCGTTCGGCGTCAGCTTCCTCATCATCGAGCACAACATCGACGTCGTCACGAGCCTGTGCAAGCGCGTGGTCGTGCTCGACCAGGGCCGCAAGCTCGCGGAAGGAACGCCCGACGAGATCGTCCGGAACCAGGCGGTGCGGGAGGCCTATCTCGGTGGTTGAACCCTCTCTCTCGATCAAGGGCCTGCGGGCCGGCTACGGCTCGCTCGACATCCTCAACGGCGTCGATCTCGACGTGCCGCAGGGACAGTTCGTCGCGCTGATGGGGCCGAACGGGGCGGGCAAGTCGACGCTTCTGAAGACGCTCTATGGCATGACCACGGTCAAGGGCGGCAGCATCAACTGGCAGGGCAAGGACATCAGCGCACTCAAGTCGCGCGCGATTCTCGCCGAAGGGATCTCCTGGGTGCCACAGGGGCGCTGCAATTTCCCTGTCATGACGGTCGACGAGAACCTCCAGATGGCCGCCTATACGCTGCGCGACAGCAAGGTGAAAGCGGAGCGGGATTATGTCTACAACCTCTTCCCCATCCTGAAGACGCGCCGCAACACGCTGGCCGGTAACATGTCGGGCGGCGAGCAGCAGCTGCTCGAAGTCGCGATGGCGGTGCTGCAGCGGCCAAAGATCCTGCTCGTCGACGAGCCCTCGGTCGGTCTGTCGCCGACCGCGATCGGCATCGTGTTCGATGAGCTGCTGCGCATCAACGCGGCCGGCCAGACCATTCTGTTGGTCGAGCAGAACACCAAGAAGGCCATGGCCGTGGCGCAGCGCGCCGTCATCCTGCGGCTCGGCAAGGTGATCTGGGACGGGCGTCCCGCCGACATCACCCATGACGAGCTGGGCGAGCTCTTCCTCACCGGCCGCATGCGCGGTGAGACCGACGTCGAACAATGATCTAGGCGTCCGCCCGGCAGGTGGACGGCATTCGCAACGCAAAGGACGACAACAGTGACGATCTTCGTGCCGGCCGCGCGCGTCTCGCGCATCAAGATATCTCCGACCACGGCGGCGTCCGCCCGCGTGCGCGAGCTGAAGGCCGCCGGCCGCGACATCGTCGACATGGCGATCGGCGAGCCTGATTTCGACACGCCGGATCACGTCAAAACGGCCGCGCACGAGGCGATCGATCGCGGCGAGACCAAATATACCGCCGTCAACGGCACTGTCGCCCTGCGCAAGGCGATCATCGCCGACTACAAGCGCCGCCTTGGCCTCGACTATGCCGACAACGAGATCTGCGTTGGGGGCGGCGCCAAGCAGATCCTGTTCCTCGCGCTGATGGCGAGCGTGGAGGAGGGCGCCGAGGTCATCGTTCCCGCGCCCTATTGGGTCTCCTATCCCGACATGGTGATCGCCAATGACGGCAAGCCCGTCATTGTCCGCTGCTCCGAGAACCAGGGGTTCAAGCTAACGGCGGAGGCGCTGGAAGCCGCGATCACGCCGAAGACGCGCTGGCTGATCCTGAATGCGCCCTCGAACCCGACCGGCGCGGCCTATTCCCGCGCAGACCTCAAGGCGATCGGCGACGTGCTGCTGCGTCATCCCGACGTCCTCGTGCTCTCGGACGACATCTATGACCAGATCTGGTACCGCGACGAGCCGGCGACGACGCTTGCCGCCGCGGTGCCCGAGCTCAAGGACCGCGTCCTGCTCGCCAACGGGGTGTCGAAGACCTATGCGATGACCGGCTGGCGGATCGGCTATGCCGCCGGTCCCGCGCCGCTGGTCGCCGCCATCAACAAGCTGCAATCGCAGATGTCGTCGTGCCCATCGTCGATCAGCCAGGCCGCGGCCGCCCATGCGCTGACCAGCGACCAGTCGTTCGTTCGCGACAGCGTCAAGCTCTACAAGGAGCGCCGCGACTATGCCTGCGCACGGCTCAATGCGATCCCCGGCCTGTCCTGTCTGGTGCCTGACGGTGCCTTCTATCTCTATCCCGGCTGCGCCGGCGTGATCGGCAAGACCACCCCGGGCGGCAAGGTCATCGAGAGCGATCTCGATTTCGTACTCTATCTGCTCGATGATGTCGGTGTCGCCGCCGTGCAGGGCGCGGCCTACGGGCTCTCACCTTATTTCCGCCTCTCGATTGCAACTTCGATGGAGGCCATCAAGGCCGCCTGCGACCGCATCGAGAAGGCCTGCAGAGCGCTGCGCTGAGTGCGAGGCCGGACTTGCCTGCCAAATCGGCGCGCAAGCGAAGAAACCGATTGAAATCAATAGGCTAGATAAAGGATAGTATCGATCCAGACCGTGTTTCCATGAACGGCCGAGCGGGCGCTGCCCGTTCGGTTGAGGACCAGCGTTCGACACAGATGAGCGTCGATTTCAGGAAGCTCAAGAGCTTCGTCAAGGTGGTCGACGCCGGCAGCGTCTCGCGCGCCGCCGGCCTATTGCGCACGGCGCAGCCGGCGCAGCCGGCGCTGTCGCAGCAGATCGCAGCGCTCGAGAGCCATTTCAAGCACAAGCTGCTCCTGCGCAGCAATCACGGCATCGTCCCGACCGAGGCTGGCCTCATCCTCTACCGTCATGCGCAATTGCTGCTGAAGCAGATCGAGCAGGCCCAGATCGACATTGATCAATCGAACAAGGCGTTGGCCGGCCGCGTCTCGATCGGCCTTGCGACCTACTCGGCGTCAAGCACTCTGTCGCTGCCGATCCTGAAGGAGATGTCGACGCTGCATCCCCAGATCATCGTCCATATCAACGACAGTTTCGGCCATGTGCTGAGCGAGCTGATTATGACCGGCAGAATGGACATGGCCATGATCTATGGCTCCGGCCCGATCAAGGGTGTCAAGCTGCAGCCGCTGTTCCGCGAGGAGCTGTTTCTTGTTTCGCCTGCTGGGCCGGGCGCGAAGAAGCCGGCGGACGAGCCGCTGCCACTGTCGGCGCTGGCCAACGTCAAGCTGTTGCTGCCGAGCCAGGGGCACTTCCTGCGTCGGCTGATCGACGAATCGCTGGCGCGGGCCCGGGTGGCGCCGAACGTCGTCTCCGAGATCGAATCCGTCTCCGCGCTCGGTGCGGCCGTGACCGAGGGTCTCGGCTCGACCATCCTGCCGGCCTCGGTGGCCGCGAGCGCGTCGAGCTTTGGCGGTGTCGAGGTGCGGCGGCTGGTTCGCCCTGCGATCGAGGCAACCGTCTCGCTGTGCATCTCCGACCATCTGCCCTTGTCGGAGCCTGCGCTCGCCACGCGATCGGTGCTTCTAACCGTGGTCGAGAAGCTAATGCGCAGCCATCCGCAGGGCATTCGATCGGTCTAGGCGCCACGGCCGAACGTCAAAGCCGCGCGCCTGCATGCGCAGTAGCCGCAGCGCGTCGGTTTCGCCAGGCCATAAACAAAACCTATGGCGGCAGACGGGAGTTGTGGTGGTCGGTCGCAATCGCATTTTCTACGCTCGAAGACAATCGCTTCGAGGAAACAGATGGCCAAGCTCGCATTCGATACCGGGGGAACCTTCACCGATTTCGCGCTGCTCGACGACAAGGGCGAATTGCATCTCCACAAGGTGCTGAGCACGCCAACTAACCCTGCCGAGGCCGTGGTTCGCGGTGCGTCCGAGCTGCTCGAACAATTCGGTAGTGCCGTCGATCTCAACGGGCTGCAGGTGCTTGGCGCCACCACCGTCGTCACCAATGCGGTGCTGGAGCGCAAGGGTGTCAAGACCGGCTTCATCTCGACAGCCGGCTTCCAGGACATGCTGCGCATTCGCAACGAAGGCCGCTACGACCTCTACGATCTGAACTTGAAATATCCGGATCCGCTGGTGACGCGTGCCAACAGCTTTGGCGCGGTCGAGCGTATCGCGGCCGATGGCGAGGTCATCACCGCGCTGGAGGAGGAGACGGTCCGCGAGATCGCCGGCCGGCTGCGCGAGGAGGGCATCAAATCCGTCGCCGTCTGCCTGCTGCACGCCTACAAATATCCTGATCACGAGCAGCGAATCGCTGCGCTGCTTCGTGAGGAAGACCCGGACGTCTTCGTGTCGCTGTCATCGGAGGTTTGCCCGGAGGTGCGCGAGTTCGACCGCGCCTCGACCACTGTCGTCAACGCCTATACGCGGCCGCAGATGTCCGGACACGTCGCCCATCTCGAACGGGAGTTTGCGGCCAGGGGTATCAATCGCCAGGTGCTCTGGATGACCTCGTCGGGCGGTCTCGTGCCGAGCATCCGCGCCGCTGAGCTGCCGGTGCGCCTGATTGAATCGGGGCCAGCCGCGGGCGCGGTCGCGGCCGCCGAATTCGGCCGCATCGCCGGCGAGGGCAGCGTGCTGTCCTTCGATATGGGCGGCACCACTGCAAAACTGTGCCTGATCCCGAACGGCGAGCCGACAGTCGGCACCGATCTGGAGGTCGCGCACTATCATCGCTTCCGCAAAGGCTCGGGCTTCCCGCTGAAGATCCAGTCGATCCGCATGATCGAGATCGGCGCTGGCGGTGGCTCGATCGCCGCGAAGAACCCGCTCGGCCTGCTCGATGTCGGACCGCGTTCGGCGGGCGCGCTGCCGGGACCGGCCGCCTATCAGCGCGGCGGCACCGAGCCGACGGTGACGGACGCGGATATCCTGCTCGGCTATATGGGCACCGGGTCCTTCGTCGGTGGCTCGTTCAAGGTGTCGAAAGATGCCGCGCTCACGGCCATGACGAGGCTTGCATCCTCGCTTGACGTCAGCGTTCCCCGCTGCGCCTGGGGTATCCACGATCTCGTCAACGAATCCATGAGCAAGGCGGCGGCGGTGCACGCGACCGACCTCGGCGTCGATCCGCGCAGCCTGCCGATGGTCGCCTTCGGCGGCGCAGGTCCGGTGCATGCCTATGGAATCGCGCGCAAGCTCGGCATCAAGCGCATCATCTGCCCGACGGGCGCCGGCGTCACCTCGGCGATCGGCCTGCTGATCGCGCCGGTCGCGGTCGATCTGTCCGCGAGCTTCCCGATGCAGGTCAACAATTGGGATTTCGCGGCGATGGATCGCCTGCTCGGCGATCTCGCGGTCCAGGGCGCCGAGGTGGTCCGTGCCGCTGGCGTTGCGCCGGAGACGATCACCAACACCTACACGGTCGACATGCGCCACGTCGGCCAGGGGCACGAGATCACGGTCGCGCTGCCGGATCGCAGCTTGCCGCCAAAGCAGTTCCACGAGGAATTGCTCGGCAATTTCTACAAGCTCTATCGCGAGCTGTTCGGCCGCACCGTTGCGGGCTCATCGGTCGAGGTGATCACCTGGCGGCTGCGATCCAGCGGCCAAAAGGATCAGGTGACCCGCCCGCACACACGACATGCCGCCGAGGCCAGGAAGGGCACGCGCTCTGTCTATCTCAGCGAGCGCGGCGGTTTCGTCGAAACGCCAGTCTATGACCACTACAAGCTGCCCGTCGGCGAAGAGATCCAGGGGCCCGCGATCGTCGAGCAGCGGGAGTCCACCGCGGTCATCGGACCGAGCGGCACGGCTCACGTCGACATCAACGGCAATCTCGTGATCAATATCGCCTGAGGACGACGCACCATGTCCGTGAACGCTGCCGATTTCAACGATCCGATCAATCTCCAGGTGATGTGGAATCGATTGATCTTCATCGCTGACCAGGCCGACATCGTGCTCGGCCGCACCGCGTTCTCGCCGATCGTGCGCGAGAACCACGACTATGTGACCGTGCTGCTCGACAGCCGCGGCCGCGCGCTTGCGCAATGCACCTGGTCGATTCCGGTGTTCATCACCTCGCTGCCGATGGCCGCGCAAAAATATTTCCTGCCCAGGTTTCCGGCTGAGACTCTGGAAGAAGGCGATGTGCTCGCCACCAACGATCCGGAGATCGGCACCGGGCATCTGCCTGATGTGACGATGATCACGCCGATCTTCAAGAACGGCAAGGTCGTGGCCTATGCCGGTTCGATCGCGCATCTGCCTGATATTGGCGGCGCTCCCCTGCATTCCGAAGCCAGCGACATCTTCGAGGAGGGAATCCGCTTCCCGATCGTGAAGCTGCACAAGGCAGGCGTTCCGAACAAGGACGTGCTCGACATCATCGCCGCCTCGGTTCGCCTGCCGACCGAGGTGATGGGCGATCTCGAATCCATGGTTGCAGCCAACAATGTGATGGGCCGCGAACTGGTGAAATTCCTCGACGAATACGACCTCGACAGCATCGACGAACTGGCCGACGCCATCCATACGCGATCCGAGGCGCAGACGCGGCGGGCGATCCGGCAATGGCCTAATGGGACCTATTCCGCCGAGGTGCTGCTCGACGGCTACGACACGGATGTGACCTTGAAGGCCTCCGTCATCGTCCGCGACGATTCCATCCACGTCGACTATGCCGGCACGTCAGACCAGGTGCTCCATTCCATCAACTGCCGGACCAATTACCGCTACGCCCATTCGGTCTACGCACTGAAATGCCTGCTCGACCCGGATACGCCGAACAACGAGGGCTGCATCGCCCCGATCACCGACGAGGCGCCGCTTGGCTCGATCCTCAATCCGGAGCAATGGACGGCAGGCAATTCGCGTAATCTGATCGGCCACGTCATTCCCTCGCTGATCTTCAAGGCGCTGGAAGGCGTGGTGCCGGTCAAGGTGATGGGCGACAGCGGCGGCGCGCCGATCTGGGCCGCCAACTGCGTCGGCCGGCGCGACGACGGTTCGCAATACGGCTCGGTGCAGAATTTTCACGGCGGGCAGGGCGCCCGCGCCGAGTTCGACGGTCTGGACACGCTGAGCTTCCCGTCCAATTGCAGGGTCACCGCGATCGAGATGTTCGAGATCGCCGTCCCCGCGCTCACCGAGTGCAAGGAGCTGATTCCGGATTCCGGCGGCGCCGGCAAAAGCCGGGGCGGGCTTGGCCAGCGCGTCATCTTGCGCAATCTCGGGCGTAATCCGATGAACATCTATCTTGCCTCCGAGCGGGTGCGTCATCCCTGCTTCGGGGTCGTCGGAGGCCGGTCCGGCAGCGCCGGCAAGGTGCACAAGAACGGCGAGCCGCAATTTCCCAAGGGCAAGGTCGTCCTGAAGACGGGTGACCGCCTGGAGGTCGAGACGCCGGGAGGCGGCGGCTGGGGCAAGACGTCGGAGCGCTCCGCGGCCGCGATCGAGCTCGATCTCGCGGAAGGGTTGATCACGCCGCAGGCCGCGAGGCAGATTTACGGCCATCAGCGCTCAAGCCTGGCGGCGACGGCCGCCGAATAGGAGAATCATGAGTCTGCTCGACGGAAAGATCGCGCTCGTCACCGGCGCGGGAACGGGGATCGGACGCGAGACCGCGATCCTGCTCGCCCAGGAAGGTGCGAGGGTTATCCTGACAGGACGCCGGATCGGCCCGCTCGAGGAGGTCGTCACGTCGATCGAGAAGGCGGGCGGCAAGGCCATCGCCCGCGCGTTCGATGTCGGTTCCCGGGACGCGATCCTGGAGACGGTTGCCTGGGTGAAGAGCAATGTCGGACCGATCGACATTCTCGTCAACAATGCCGGCAGTGCCAGCAAGGTGCTGAACGCGCGCTTCATCAGCGAGGCCGAGTGGAACGCCACGGTGAACGTCAACCTCACCGCCGTGTTCAATCTCACCCAGGCCGTGCTGGAGGACATGATCGCGAGGAAGGAAGGCACGGTGATCACGGTGTCGTCGCTCGCGGTCGTCAATCCGAACCTGCTCGGCGGCGCGGCCTATGGCGCGGCCAAGGCCGGCGTGAAGAATTTTATGACCTTCCTGCACAACACCTATCGCAACCAGGGCATTCGCGCGACGACGATCTTGCCCGGCGAGACCGATACCCCGATCATGGACAATCGCGCCCGGCCGCCGCTCGAAGGCGAGCGGGCCGTGATGCTTCACCCGCACGACGTTGCACGCGCCGTGCTGCTCTGCGCCAGCCTGCAGAAGGGCGCAGTGATCCCCGAGTTGCACATCTGCCCAACCTTCATGCGCGACACCTCGGCCGATATCGAGATGGCCCGGTGGGTCGGTGCGCCAGAAGGGCTGAGCGACAAGCCAAAGATCTGACAGAGAAGGATCTCCCATGAATGGAGCCAAACTGCGCGAGCGCCTTGCCAAGGGCGAGGCGGTCACGATGCTTACACCGCATCACGCTTCGTCGGGCCTGGCCGTCCGTCTGGTCGAACTCGGTGCCGATGCAATCTTCGTCGATTGCGAGCACGGGACCTGGAGCTTTGAGGACGTGCGTGTGACGGCCCAGGCCATTCGCGGCGCGGGCGGCGCCGCCATCGTCCGTCCGCACTCGCATGAACGGCCGGTTCTGATCCGTTATCTCAATGCCGGCGCCGACGGCCTGATGGTGCCAATGGTCGATACTGCCGACCAGGCGCGTGCGATCGTCGACGCCGTGCGCTACGCGTGCCCTGCCGACCACGAAAAGCGGTTGATCGTTGCAATGATCGAAACGCCGAGGGCGATTGACGACATCGATTCCTTGCTCGCGGTGGAAGGCATTGATGTTTTCTTCATCGGGCCTGGCGACCTGTCCCAGAACATGGGTTATCCGCCGGCTCCGCCCTTCGGAGAGCCGAGACCCCAAGCCGTCGTCGAGCGGGTCGATCTTGCGGTCAGGAAGATCCGCGCCGCCGGCAAGATCGCCGGGACACTTGTGACGTCTGACGAACTACCGTTCTGGCGCGACCGGGGCGTCAAATATTTCTACATCCATTCAGACCCCTTCCTGCGGATCGGTTTGGCCGGCATCAAGACATTGCTTGGGCGGTGATAGGGCCCAGGGCCGGACTTGTCCGGGTTGCCGGCGATTTGCTCACCCGCTGCGAATGTCATCGTCGCGCCCGGGTTTTAAAGCATCGGTTCGAACTGGCAGTGCACGAGCATCTCGGAGACCGACGCGTTGTTCGGCAGCATGAGTGCGGTTTCCACCAGGCGGGCGATGTCGCCCGGCTGGCTCATCTCGTGGCGGGGAATCTCGTCGTCGTTCAGCGTCATGTCGGTGGCAACATAGCCCGGGCAGATCACCGTCGCCCGGATGCCGGCCGCACGTCCCTCCCGGCGAATGCCGTGGGTGAGCGCAACGACAGCGAACTTGGTCATGGCATAGCCGACATTGCTTCCCACGCGCTTGCCGGCGAGGGACCCCAGATTGATGACCCGGCCATGTCCGCACACGGCCAGATGGGGCAGGGTCGCCCTGACGAGGCGCAGGGGCCCCTTGACGTTCACGCGCCACATTTCATCGAGCTCGTTCTCGCCCTCGTCGGAGACCCGGACCTTCGGATTGATGCCGGCCGCGTTGACGATGGCGTCGATCCCGCCCCACCGTGCGACTGTCGCGTTGACCCAGGAGATCGGGCTCCTGGCGTCTTCGGCATCATAGCGGTACGTCATGAGCCTCTCGCTCTCGGCGAGGCGGCTCGGATCGCGAAGCCCCGCCGATACGCGGAAGCCCGACGCCAGTAGCCGGTCGACGACCGCACGCCCAATGCCGCGCGAAGCTCCGGAGACCATGACGATCCGATTGCCGACTTCCAACATTCTGGTCCGTTTCCCGGGGGTGAGAATAGGGTTGCAAAATGTAGGGCGATACGCGCGAGGACGAGTAAGAGAAATTCACTCTGCCTGCATCGGGTGGGCTTATGGCTCGTGCACCCGACGAGTTAAGGCCGGGATATTGGATGTCCTTATGAGGGCAGAACAAATCCGCTGTATGCCTGCGTCGATCTCCGCACGTAACTTCCCGCCGCTCGGCCTGACTGCAAGAGAGCCCTGCGGATGGGATTTTCGGACTACCGAACGGCGTTGGTGACGGGCGCGTCCTCGGGAATCGGGGCTGCGACGGTTCGTCGCCTCCGTGCCGAGGGGCTCGAGGTCCACGCGCTGGCGCGGGATGTTCGCCGGCTAGCCAGCCTGTCGGCCGAGACCGGATGCCGCGCCGGTGCAGTCGACGTGAACGACCACGACGCCTTGATGCGCCTTGCCGGTTCGGCCGAATTCGATGTTCTCGTCAACAATGCCGGCCAGTCGCGGCGCGGCAATATCCTGGAGATGGCATCGGATGATGTCGACACGCTGGTCGACGTCAATCTGCGCGCGGTCCTGCACCTGACGCGATTGATCGCACCTGGCATGGCGAGGCGCAACCGTGGCCACGTGGTCAACGTCTCCTCGATCGCGGGCCATTACGCCTTCGGCGAAAACGCCACGACCTTCAACTCATCCGTGGCCTATCACGCGACGAAGGCGGGCATTCATTCGCTCTCGCAGCAATTGCGCGTCGACCTCTACGGCACCGGCGTTCGCGTCACCGAAGTCTCGCCCGGGCGCGTGGCGACGAGCATCTTCCAGAACCAGAACACCACCGACAATCCGGATGCCCGGTTCGTCGGCGGCTTCGAGACGCTCCAGTCCGAAGACATCGCCGACGCCATTGCGTTCGCGGTGGGATCGCCGGCGCGGATGAACGTCGCGATGATCGAGGTCGTACCCACGTTCCAGGTCGTTGGCGAATTGCGATTTGCGAGCCGATCCGAGGCCGCGCGTTTGAAAGAAATGAGAAGTGGAGCTGACAATGCCCGAACTCGCAAACCGCCTCAAGACTGTGAAGGTGTCGGCCTCGGCGGCGATGACGGACAAGGCGCGCGAGCTCCGCGACGCGGGTGTCAAGATCGTCGGCTTGTCGTCCGGCGAGCCCGATTTTCCGACGCCGCCGCATGCGATCGAGGCCGCACATCGGGCCGCCCTGGCCGGCGATACCAAGTACCCGGCGCAGCCGGGGACTGTCGCGTTGCGGACCGCGGTCCAGCGCAAGTTCAAGCGCGAGAACAATCTCGACTACGCCCTCGACGAGATCCTGATCGCCAACGGCGGCAAGCAGATTATCTTCAACGCGCTGTTCGCCACCTGTAATCCCGGCGACGAGGTCGTCATTCCCGCGCCCGGCTGGATCACCTATGCGGACATCGTTCTCCTTGCAGAGGCGACGCCCGTCGCCGTGCCGTGCCCGGAGAACAACCAGTTCAAGCTCCGCCCGACGGACCTGGATGCGGCGATCACGCCGCGGACGAAGTGGCTGATCCTGAACTTTCCCAACAATCCGACCGGCGCGGCGTGCACGCGCGACGAGATGTGCGCGATCGCCGACGTCATGCTGAAGTATCCCGACGTCTGGATTCTCACCGACGATATCTACGAGCACCTCACTTATGATGGTTTCGAATTCTGCACCATCGCGGAGGTTGAACCGAGACTGAAGAACCGTGTCGTGACCGTGAACGGCGCGTCAAAGGCCTACGCCATGACTGGCTGGCGGGTCGGCTATTGCGGCGGCCCCAAGGACCTGATCGCTGCGATGAACAATGTCCACGGTCAGGCGACCGGTGGAATCTGCACCCTGAGCCAGGCGGCGGCGGTTGCGGTCCTGGATGGGCCGCAGGAGTTCCTGAAGGAGCGTGCGGACATCTATCGCGACCGGCGCGATCTGGTGGTCAAGCTGCTCAATCAGATCCCCGGCATCACCTGCCACAAGCCGGAAGGGGCATTCTACGTGTTCCCGAATATCGCCGGTTGCATCGGCAAGACCACAAAGGGCGGGCGCCGGCTGGACACCGATGCCGACTTCATTTCGGCTCTGCTGGAAGAGCAGCATGTCGCGGCCGTACCGGGCGGCGCCTACGGCATGAGCCCGTACTTCCGGATCTCCTACGCGACCGATACCGAATCGCTCAAGGAAGGCTGCCGGCGTATCGCGAACTTCTGCGAAAGCCTGCGCTGACGCGTCGATATGTCAGGGGGCTTGGCCCTCGGCGGAGAACCAAAGATGCAGCCAGCGGCATTCGTCGACCAAGATCGGAGCAGTATGCCGAACCAATTGTCATAATCCTTCCTGATGCCCCTAAACGAAGATGTTCTTGGTCCTGTAGGGTGCCGACGCATAAGCTTTGTGCAAAGAGGGGTATTGCCTTGGTATCGCGCAGTCGAGGACGGCCAGCGATGACCACCAGCGACGATGCGGTGGCGATTTTGAGCGTTGAAGCTCCTCCGGCAGCCCGGCGGCGACCGCGGTGGCGCCTGGCTTTGCCGGTCGGGCTCCTTGCCGTCCCGATGCTGGCATTTCTCACATACTTCTTCTTCTATCCGGCGCTGGGGCTGCTGCTCTCGAGCATCCAGACGCAGGACAGCCGCGGCATCATCGGGCGCCCGTTCACGCTCGCGCACTACGCGCGTCTGATCAACGTCGAGCTCTATGCGCGCGTGCTTTGGACAACGCTGCGGATCAGCATCATCACCTCGGCGCTCGCGACCGTGCTCGCCTATCCGGTTGCGCTGGTGATGGTCAAGAGCCGTCCGATGGCCACGCGGATCATCACGCTGATCGTCATTGCGCCCTTGATCGTCAGCGTCGTCGTTCGTGGATACGGCTGGCAGCTGGTGCTCCAGAACGGCCCGAAAGGGATGTTGAACTGGATCTTGATGACGCTGCACGTCGTCGACGCACCGATATCGGTTCTCTACACCGAAGTGGCCGTCGTCATCGGATCGCTGCACGTGTTCTTCCCGATGATGGTGCTGCCATTGGCGTCGGCGCTCGGCAAGATCGATCCCAATCTCGAAGATGCCGCCCGCATGCTTGGCGCTCCATGGTGGAGGGTGTTCCTCCGGGTGACGTTGCCGCTGAGCATGCCCGGCTTCGTGGCGGGCTTTACCCTCGTATTCTCGCTCACGGCCGGCTCCTTCGTCATCCCCGCGATCCTGGGCGGTGCCTCGGCGGTGATGCTCGGCAATCTGATCGAACAGCAGATCTTCGTCGTCTACGACTGGCCGTTCGGCGCTGCGATTGCCGTCGTTCTCGTCGGCCTCGTCCTCGCGGTGAATGGCGTCTCGATGTGGCTTCTGGAAGGCCGGCGTCTCAGGAGGCCCGACTGATGGACGAGCGGTTTTCAGGCTTCGGCGCCTTCATCCTCTACACCATCACCGCCGGCATGATGCTGTTCATCCTGGCGCCGCTGCTCCTCGTCATGGCGGTGTCGGTCTCCGATTCCTATTTCGTGACCTTCCCCCCGCAAGGCTTCACGCTGAAATGGTACGCCAAGGTTCTCCAGGACCGCGACTTCCTCGAGGCGATGAGGCTGAGCATTCTGCTCGCCCTCGGCACGACGGCGGGCTCGCTCCTGTTCGGTGTGCCCGCGGCCTTTGCACTGGTGCGGGGCAGGTTCTTCGGCTTGGCGGCGATCAAGGGGTTCTTGCTGTCGCCGCTGATTTTCCCGGCGCTGGTCACGGGCCTGGCGCTGCTTCAGGTCCTGACCAAGCTTGGCTCGCAGGATGCGCGGCTCAATCTCCTGATTGGGCACGTGGTCGTGACGTCGCCCTATGTCATCCGCACCGTCGTCACCAGCCTTCAGCTGGTGGATGA
The DNA here is from genome assembly GCF_000011365.1 of Bradyrhizobium diazoefficiens USDA 110. Taxonomy (GTDB): domain Bacteria; phylum Pseudomonadota; class Alphaproteobacteria; order Rhizobiales; family Xanthobacteraceae; genus Bradyrhizobium; species Bradyrhizobium diazoefficiens. Next base: position 4,016,189 of record NC_004463.1, read on the forward strand.
GAACCTGGAGGATGCCGCGCGCACCCTCGGCGCAAACCGGCTGACGACCTTTTGGCGGGTGACGTTGCCGCAGATCGCCTCCGGCGTCGCCGCCGGCGGGTTGTTCGCCTTCATGGTGTCCTTCGACAACTACCCGGTCACGATGTGGCTAGCGAACTCCGAATACTCGCCCGTACCGCTCGTTCTGATGCGGCAACTGGTCAACGTCTTTGACCCTTCCGTGCCTGCAATGTCGACGATCATCATCCTCATGGCGATGGTCGGCGTCCTACTGCTTGAAAAGCTGGTTGGCCTACGCCGCGCGCTGGCCGCCTGATGTGCATTGGTAGATGGAGATTGGACCCATGAAGCTGACACGTAGGACTCTCATTAAAGCCGGTGCATCTGCGATCGCCTTCCCGACGATCATCAGCCGGGCGTCGGCGCAGGATGCCAAGCAACTGCATGTCGGCGTCTACAATTCGGCGCTCGGCAAGCTTATCCAGAAAGAGGTCATTCCCAAGTTCGAGGCCGAGTTCAAGTGCCGCGTCTTCACGATCGAAGGTGCGACGCTCTCCAACATCGCCGCTCTTCGCGCGACCCGCGACACGCCGCGCTTCAGCATGATGATGATGGACGACGTCGGCATTCCCCAGGCCAAGCAGGAAGGGCTGATCGACAAGCTCGACGCGAGCAAGATTCCCAATCTTGCGAAGGTCTATCCGCGCTATCTGTTCGAGGAGGATTATGGCGTCGGCTTCTCGATTTCGAGCGCAGCCATGTTCATCAATCCGCAGGTGACGAAGCCGCTCGAGAGCTACGAGCAGATCTTCGACGCCAAGTATCGCAAGCAGATCCTGCTGAATACGCCCAAGAACACCCAGAGCGTGCTGATGCTCATCGTGGCGACGGCGCTCACGACGGGCAAGCCGCTGAAGGAGGCGCAATACCTGGTCGATAGCGGCTGGGACAAGCTCGCAATGCTCAAGCCCAACGTCCTGACGATCTACGACAGCGAGGCGCAGGTGCTTCAGGTGGCGCAGGGGCAGGCGACCATCGGCGGCATCGAATATTCGAAGGCGATCTATCCGCACACGGCGAAGGGCATGCCGATCGACATGACCTTCCCCAAGGAAGGCGCGTTCACCGGCATCAACAGTATGACGCTGGTCAAGAATGCGCCTGAGCCGGAGCTCGCCTGTGCCCTGATCAACCGCATTCTGGAGCCCTCGGTCGCCAAGATGCTGTCCGAGCAGACTCTCAGCGCGCCCTCGGTGGGCGGTATCGACTTCAAGCCGGAGACGGCCAAGTTCCTTGCCTATCCCGACACCAAGGCAACCGATCTCGGGCTGTTCACGCCGGACTGGAAGTTCATCGTTCCGCGCCGCGGTCCGTGGCTCGAACGCTACAATCAGGTGTTCACGAGCTAAGGCAGGGTGCCATGAGGTCTTCCGAAGTCAGGCTTGACCGCCTCAGCAAGGAATACAACCGCACCGTCGCGGTCGACGATGTCTCGCTCACGATCGAGCCGGGCCACATGGTTGCGCTGCTCGGTCCGAGCGGATGCGGCAAGACGACCTGCCTGCGCATGATCGCGGGGCTGATCCGTCCGACATCCGGCGACGTCTTCGTGAACGACAAGAAGATGACGGACGTTCCGGTGCACCGCCGCAACGTCGGGATGTTGTTCCAGAACTACGCGCTGTTTCCTCACCTGACCGTCGAGGAGAACATCGCATTCGGTCTCGAGATGCGCGGGATATCCAAGGCCGCTGCCGCAAGGAAGGTGGGCGAAGCCCTCAATCTGGTCCAGCTGTCGAGCTTCGGGAAGCGCTATCCGGCGCAGCTCTCCGGTGGTCAGCAGCAGCGCGTCGCACTGGGGCGCGCCCTGGTGATCGAGCCGGCGATGCTGCTGCTGGACGAGCCGCTCGGGGCGCTCGACAAGGGACTTCGCGAAAGCATGCAGGTCGAGCTGCGGGCCCTTCAGCGCAGGCTCGGGTTGACCACCATCATGGTGACCCACGACCAGGACGAAGCCCTGACGATGGCCGACAAGATCGTGGTGATGCGCGATGGCAAGCTCGAGCAGGTCGGCTCGGCGACCGAAATCTACCAGCGTCCGGCCTCGAAATTCGTCGCACAGTTCATCGGTGCGTCAAATCTGTTTGAGGGTCTCATCGAGCAGCGAAACGGAAGCGGAGCGGTCATTCGTGTCTCGCCCGAATTGAGCCTCCAGGTCGACCAGATTACGCAATCGGCAAGCGATGTGATGGTCTCGATCAGGCCCGAAGCGATCTTCGTCGAGCGCGTTGGCCAGAGTCCGACGGCGCAACGCGCCAATAGCGTGACGGCGCGTGTCGACCAGGCCATTTATCGCGGGTTTGTCAGTCACTACTACCTCAAGACGCCGAGCGGCGGCCAGATCATCGTGTTCGAGCAGAATCAATCGCAGCAAGCGGGACTTCGATACGCCGTGGGCGAGGAGGTTGTCGCGCGATGGGAGTCCCCGAGCAATCACGTCATTGCCCGTCACTGAAGCTCGGAACGAACGCGACGTCTCGCGGGCAATCGACATCCCTTATACCCGCAGACGAACATCGTCTTGGATCGGCTTGCGCCGCTTGGCTAGATCTAGGGGTGGCAGCGCCACGTGCGTTCGATCAGCGAGGCCCTTTTGTCGATTAATCAGCCCAACGCCCCTTTTGTCGGCACGATCGAGAAAAGTCCGAAGATCAGCCTGATCGGCACACTTGCAATGCTGGTTGAGGCACCGGGTGACTTCGACCTGGTCCAGCAGGGCCGCATCTGGGCCCTTGCGGATGCGGTTTCTACCTGGCCCAACGTCCAGGAGGCCGTCATCGGCGTCACCAATGTGATGCTCGTATTCGAGCAGCCGCCGGCGGATATCGGCATGCTCGGCGCCTCGATCGTCGAACTGTGGCATCGCGTGCCGAGCCGAAAGGCCGACGGCCAGCTCATCGAAATTCCCGTGATCTACGGCGGGGAGCTCGGCTTCGACCTGCCGGCGGTTGCGAGACGCGCCGGATTGTCCGAGCGTGACGTCATCAGGATTCACAGCGAAGGCGAATACACCGTGTGCGCCGTCGCGAGTTCGCCGGGTTTCGGATATCTCCACGGTCTCGATCCGCGCATTCACACGCCGCGCAAATCCGTGCCGTCGCTCAACATGCGGGCGGGCTCGGTGACGATCGGCGGGATGCAGACGGGCGTCGCGGTGCTGACAAGTCCGAATGGATGGAACGCGATCGGATGGGCATCGGTCACCATGTTCGATCCACAGAGTGAGCAACCGTCCCTGATGCTTCCGGGCGATCGCGTCAGATTCAGAATCGATCGGGTCGAGCTGTGATCGAGATATTGACCAGCCCCGCCTTTAACACCATCCAGGATATTGGCCGCCACGGCGCGCGTCGTTTCGGCGTGAGCACGTCCGGCGCCATGGATCCCGTCGCGCTCGCCGCCGGCAATGCGCTGCTCGGCAATGAAGATGGTGCGGCCGGCATCGAGATTCAGACCTTTCCGTTCCGCCTGCGCTTCCAGACAGATACTGCGTTTGCGCTCACTGGCGCCGATCACGACTCGACGCTGGCGGGATCAACCGTCCGGCCGTGGTGGTGCACGCAGGCAAGGGCGGGCGACGTTCTCGCGATCACCGCGCCGCGACGTGGCGCGCGGGTCTACACGACGTTCGGCGGCGGCATCGATGTTCCGCGCGTGCTGGGCTCGCGTAGCACTCATCTGCGCGGCGGCTTCGGCGGGCTCGAGGGCCGTACCTTGCAGGCGGGCGACGTCGTGCCGATCGGGAGTTCGTCGCGCGGCAGCGTGGGCCGCTTCGACTTCGGTGTGGCGCCGCCGGATGTCGCGATTCCAGGCGCCGCTCCGGCGGATGACCGTGGGCTGCGGTTACGCGTCATGCGGGCCGGCGAGTTCGACCTGTTCTCGGAGGAGATGCGGGCGACGTTCTGGTCGACGCGATGGAAGATCAGCGGCCAGAGCGACCGGGGCGGCTACCGTCTCACCGGCGGCAAGCTGACATTGGATGCGCCGGTCGAGATGCGCTCGCACGGCGTGGTGGCTGGCGTCGTGCAGGTGCCGCCGGCCGGCGAGCCGATCATCCAGATGAGCGACGCCAATACGGCCGGTGGCTATCCGAAGATGGCGGCCGTGATCCAGGCCGATCTCTGGCGCCTCGGCCAGGCGGCGCCGGGATCGTTCATTGCCTTCAGCGAGGTGAGCTACCAGGACGCGGTCGCGGCCATGGCTCCGGTCAACGACTACCTCGCGAAGTTGCGTGCGACCGCGGATCTCTATCGAGCGCTTTGAGTGGACATCAACAATAACAAGAGCAGGGTACGAACATGAAAATCGGCATCAATTCGGACATGGGTGAAGGATTCGGCAATTATCGCATCTGCGACGACGAGGCGCTGATGAGCATCGTCTCATCGGCCAACGTGGCGTGCGGTTTCCACGCCGGCGATCCCATCATCATGGATCGCATGGTTCGCCTGGCGAAGCAGAAGGGGGTCGAGGTCGGCGCCCATCCGGGCCTGCCCGACCTTCTCGGATTTGGCCGCCGCGTGATTCAGATGGACGCCGCCGAGCTCGAGAAGCACATGGTCTATCAGATCGGTGCCTTGCAGGCGATCGCGGCCAATGCCGGCCACCGCGTGACCCATGTCAGCTTCCATGCTGCGATGGGCAACATGGTCAATGCGGACCCCGATATGGCTGATGTCGTCGCCCGCGCGATCGCGACCATCAATCGCGATTTCATCGTGTTCTCGCAGCCTGATGCCGAGATCGTGCGCGCCGCGCGCAAGGTAGGCCTGCGCACCCTGACTCTGTTCCTGGCTGATCGCGCATATGACGAGAACGGCCATCTGGTGTCCCGCAAGCTTCCCAACTCGGTCGTCACCTCGACTGAAGCCGTGGCCGAGCGGGTCAAGCGGTTCCTGGACAGCGGGACGGTGCAGACCATCGAAGGCAAGTCGATCAAGGTCGAGGCGCGCTCGATCCTGATCCACAGCGACACGCCCGGATCGGTCAACCTCGCCGGCACGGTGCGCCGCGTGATCGAGCAGGGCGGCGGCGAAGTCACGCCCGCAACTGTCCTGCTCAATTGATAGGGCTGCTCCCGGCCAGCGGGCGGATGCGCACAATCGGCGTGCCGTAGCCGACCGTTGCGCCAGGCTCCGCGATCACGGCATCGACGGTGCCGGCGGCCGGTGCCACGATGGGCGCATACAAGAGCCCGATCTTGACGAGGCCGACGACCGCGCCGGCCTCGATGCGTTGACCCTGTGCGACGAACGGCTTGTCCCGCCAGGGATGAGCCGCAAGGAAATGCCCTGCGACGTCGGCTTTGGCGATGACGGAATGGTCTGCAGCGGGGGCAGCAAGCGTCGGTGACGCGGCCATCCGCGGACCCGTGTCGACGACCAGCTTCAGGGACTGGCCGGGCTCCTCGATTTCGATGGTGTCGACGCCGGATTTTTCGAGGATTTGCGCCAGACGCGCGATGTCAGTCAGCTCGATCGGCATGTTCTGGTCTCCTCGACAAGGTGAACATTGGTCCTGAGCCGATCGAGATAGGCCGACATCTCGGCCTCGGCTGCCAGCGCATCGGTGTAAGCCGTTTGTTCGAACCGCAGCTTGCCGCCGAGCCGCGCCTGCCCGACACGCCACAAGTCGGCCCGGATCACGGTTGCGATCTTCGGGTAGCCGCCAGACGTCTGCGCGTCGCGCATCTGGATGATCGGCTGTCCGTTCGGTGGAATCTGGATGACGCCAGGGACGATGCCGTGCGAGCGCTTCTCGATCGGCACCTCCGGCTTCACGGTGGGGCCTTGCAGGCGGTAGCCGTAACGGTTGCTCTGCGGCGTGATCTTCCAGCTGCTGGACCAGAACAGCGCCTGCGTGGTGGCGTCGAACCCGTCATATTCGCCGGCAATCACGACCCTGACGACGGTCTCGTCCGGCGTAGCGTTCGGCCGCACCAGCGTGATCTCGGCGGGCTCGACCCCGAGCTCACCGATCGTAGCAGTGGATGCCGTACAGGACAGGATGTCGCCGGCCTGGAGCGGCCGTCCGTGCCAGCCGCCGAACTCGCCGCGAAACTGCGTGCTGCGTGAGCCCAGCACCATGGGCACGTCGATGCCGCCGCCGAATGTCAGATAGCTTCGCGCACCGCGGGGCATTGCCTTGACGGTCAGGATATCGCCGGTACGGGCGTGCGACCGCCACCATGGCGGGATCACGCGTCCGGCGATCTCCGCCTCGACATCGGCGCCCGTGAGCGCAAAGGCCATGTCCCGGCCGAAACGAAGCTTGAACGGCAGCATCGGGATTTCGATGCCGGCGGAGTTCTCGTCGTTGCCGAGAAGGATGTTGCCGGCCCGCAGGGCGACATCGTCCATCGCACCCGACGTGCCGACCCCAAAGCGATACTGATCGAAGCGGCCGAGATCCTGGACGCTGGCGGGCCCCGTGACTGACACAATCTCGATCACCGGATCACCCGTTCGATCTCGAAGCGGATCGTATCGCCCGGCGCGAGTGCGGCTGGCGTCGGCCAGGACGGATCGAAGAAGGTCCAGCTCGTATGCCCGATGGCGTGCCAGCCGCTCGGCCCGGGGGAGGCGGAGACACCGGTCTGCGATCCGCCGATCGAGACCGAGCCGCCCGCGGAGCGTTGCAGCGGCGTCTGACGGCGCGGCATGGTGATGCGTCGATCCATGCCGCCCAGATAGCAATAGCCGGGATGGCTGCCGAGCGCGAACACCGTGTAGAGCGGGGCGGCGTGGATCGAGACCACGTCGTCGACAGACAGGCCGCAATGATCGGCGACGGACTGAAGAGACGATCCGATCTCGCCGCCATAGGTGACCGGCAACCTGATCTCGCGCCCGCTGATCGTGAGGCCTTCCGCCGCGTCCCAACCGTCGTTGAGAGCGGCGATCAAGGCGTCCAGCTCGCGCGGAGGGGTAGCGAAGGTCAGCATCAAATTGGTGATGCCGGGAATGGCCTCGCGGATCCCTGGCCATTTCGATGCAGTGGCCGCCAGCGACCAGATGCGCCGCTGGTGCGGCAGGTCGAATGCGCCCGGTGCCTCGAACAGGAGGGCCGATGTCCCGAGCAGGCTGATCCGCGGTCGGTCCGGGGCCGTCATGGCGCGGCCGCCCGCGCATTCATCCAGTGCTCGAGATGGTGGATGTCGTAGCCGCCACGGCAAAACGCGGGATCGGCGAGGATCGCCTGATGCAACGGCACATTGGTTCGGATGCCTTCGGCGCGTAGCTCGGACAAGGCGACGCGCGCACGCGCCATAGCTTCCTCGCGGCTGCCACCATGAGCGATGAGCTTGCCGATCAGCGAGTCATAGTGCCGGGGAACGGTGGCGCCGGCGGTGATATGCGAATCGACGCGGATGCCGATGCCGCCGGGAACATCCCAGCGCGTCACCATGCCGGGCGAGGGAGCGAAGGTGGTGGGGTCTTCGGCATTGATGCGGAATTCAATGGCATGGCCTACACGTGCGATGTCGCCTTGCGCGATGCCCAACGGCTCGCCTTGCGCGATGCGGATCTGCGCCTTGACGATGTCGATCCCCGTCGTGGCCTCGGTGACGGGATGCTCCACCTGGACGCGCGTGTTCATTTCGATGAAGAAGAATTGGCCGTTCTCGTAGAGGAATTCGAATGTGCCGGCGCCGCGATAGCCGATCCGCCGGCAGGCTTCGACGCAGCTTGCGCCCACCCGCTCGATCAGAGCGCGATCGATGCCGGGCGCGGGGGCTTCCTCGACCACCTTCTGGTTCCTGCGCTGAAGCGAGCAGTCGCGGTCGCCGAGCCAGAGATGATTGTCATGCTGATCGCACAACACTTGAATCTCGATATGGCGGGGCTTTTCGAGGAATTTCTCGATGTAGACCGCAGCGTTCTTGAAGGCCTTGCTGGCTTCCGCGCGGGTCAGCGCCAGCGCGTCGTCTAGCGCGCCTTCGCTGCGCACGATCCGCATGCCGCGTCCGCCGCCGCCTCCGGCGGCCTTGATGATGACGGGGTATCCGATGTCCCGCGCGATCGCGTGCACCTCGGACGGATCCTCCGGCAGGGCGCTGTCCGGCCCGGGCACGCAAGGCACGCCCGCCAGCCGCATCGCGCGCTTGGCCGCGACCTTGTCGCCCATGGTCCGAATACAATCCGCCGGCGGGCCGATGAAGGCGAGGCCGGCGCGCGCGACCCGATCGGCGAACTCCGCACTCTCCGAGAGGAATCCGTAACCCGGGTGGATCGCCTGGGCGCCGCTGACCTCGACTGCGAGCAGGATCGCCGCAACGTTGAGATAGGTGCTGCTTGCCGGCGCCGGCCCGATGCAGAGTGCCTCATCGGCGAGTGCGACATAGCGTGCGTCGCGATCCGCCTCCGAGTGAATGACGACCGTCTTGAGACCCATCGCCCGACAGGCGCGCTGGATGCGAAGCGCGATCTCGCCCCGGTTGGCGATCAGGACCTTGTCGAACATCAGGATGAACCCGCCGGCCCAATCCGGAACAGAGCCCGCCCGGCCTCGATCTCCTGACCATCCTCTGCGAGGATCGCAAGCACGACGCCGGGCGCCTCGGCGGCGATGTCGATGAAGGTCTTCATCGCTTCGATGATGCAGATCTTCTGCCCGGCCTCGATCCGCGTGCCGACCTCGACCAGCGGCGGCTCGTCCGGCGCCGCAGCCCGGTAGAAGATGCCATGCATCGGCGCCGGCACCACGATGTCGGCGGCAGCCTCGGGAGCTGGGCTGTCCTGATGATCGAGAGCAGGGGCCTCGACCGCTGCCCGGTTTGCAGGCGGACCCAGGGCCGCAGGCGCGCGCTTGAGGATGCGGATGCGGGTGCCGTTCTGCGTGAGGTCCAGCTCGGCGATGGAGGAACGCGTAACGAGATCGACCAGTTGTTCGATTTTGGAGAGGTCCACGGTCACGCTCCGCGTTGACGGCCTGTCGAGTTCGGGGCGTTCATGCGTCACTCGGCCGGCGGCCGGCTCTTCTGTGCAAAATTGAGGCCGCCGACGACCTGCTGGGTCGGCAGGACTTCCATGAAGGCAACATTCATGCGTGCCGGGGACCCAACCGCGAACGCGATCGAATTGGCGATGTCCTCGGGCTGGAGAGCATCATAATCGTCAAAGAAGCGGCGCTTGGCTTCGGCCAGATCACCCAGCAGCCGTCCGAACACTTCCGTCTCGACCCGGGCCGGCGATATCTCGGTGACGCGAACCCTGGTCCCGTAGAGGTCGACGCGCAGTTGCTGCGACAGCGAGTGAATGCCAGCCTTCGTGGCGTGATACACGGTGTTTCCGCCACCGAACGCGTAGTGACCTGCGATCGAGGAGATGTTGACGACATGGCCGCGGTCGCGGCGCGCCATGCCCGGCACGATCAGCCGCGTCAGATGCAGGACCGCGCGCAAATTGACGTCGATGAGGGCGTCGACATCCTCTGCCGTCGTGTCCAGAATATTGCCGCGGCGGGACTGGCCGGCGTTGTTGACCAGGACGTCGAACTCAGCCGACTTCGCCAATGCCGCAAGCGCATTGAGGTCGCTGATGTCCACGGCGCAGGGGCGGCAACCGGTCTCCGCAGATAAGGCGCTGAGGCGAGCGGCGTCGCGGGCCACAGCGTAGACCTCGAGCCCTTCTGCACTCAGGCGGCGAACCGTCGCAGCCCCTATTCCGGAGGATGCGCCCGTCACCAGGGCCGTCCGATAGTCCGAAAATCCCATCCGCGAGGGCTCCTCTGCTACCGTCCAACCCGCTGGTGGCGTCGGCTGCAACGCGAGCGGCGGACGAGTTCAGCACTAGCTATAGGCCCCTCAGGTTCCCAGTGGTAAGAACAATTCCTTCTGATCCCATAGCTTCAGCCTATTGCTGCTGCATTTCTCCCTGCCTGGATATCCGGAGAGGCCGTATTGGATACGAAACGTTTGGAGGCCTTCATCAAGGTCGTGGATCTCGGCAGCATGACGAGCGCGGCGAAGGTGCTGAATGTTGCGCAGCCGGCACTGAGTCAGCACATTGCGAGCCTGGAGGCGGATTTCAAGTGCAAGCTGCTCGACCGCAGCGCCCGCGGGGTCAAGCCCACCGAGGCCGGACGAATCCTCTACCGCTATTCCAAGTCGATCCAGCGGCAGATTGAAGAAGCCAGGCGCACCATTCTGGACAACAAGCCGGAGCTGACCGGCAACGTCACGATCGGTCTGGCCCCGCTCAGTTCGGCGGCGTTGCTGGCGACCCCATTGCTCACGCAGATCCGCGAACGCTATCCCGGCATCGTGCCGCACATTTATGACAGCTCCGGGGTCATGCTCAGCGAGATGATGCTGAAGGGGAGCATGGACATGGCTGTCCTTTACGGCGAGCGCCCGGTGACCGGCCTCGATTACAAGCCGCTGATGCGCGAATACTTCTATCTTGTCGCGCCCCGCGGCATGTATCCGGAGCAGATGCCGCCGGAGGAGGTCTCAGCGGCGGAGGTCGCACAATTCGACCTGCTTCTGCCATATCGGGAATCCTTCCTGCGACAGACCGTGGAGCGCGTCTGCGCCGAGGTGGGCCTCCGCCCGCGCATCGTCGCCGAGATCCACTCCCAGTCGACCCTGTCTTCGGCGATTGCAGCCGGAGTGGGGGCGGCTGTGCTGCCCATGTCGATCGCAAAGGAGTTGCCGAACCTCGACGAACTCTGCATTCGGCGGATCAACGCGCCGTCGGCCTCGCAACAGATGTCGCTATGCATTTCCGACAATGCCGCGTTGTCCGACGCCGCATTCGCCGTCTACAAGATCCTGCTCGAGATCATCGTCAAGACCTGGGGGCCGTTCGAGGCCCAGCTCGGCTCGGTTGCCATCGCCTCGGGTGGCCCAGCGTCGCCTCCGGATGAGCCGAAGGACGAGCCATAACGAAACACGATGCGGCAATCCTAAAATCTGAATTTTCCGCCCAAAGGCGGTTGGTTATGGAGGTGTAACGGAGATCGCGACCGCAAGGAGGTTACCATGGTGCATGTAATCAGGACATTCGATCGGCCCGCCGCCGAGCTTGTCGAGCGCATCAAGAAGTTTCCTCCGTCCACCCTTCACGAAGCGCAGGGACGATCGGGTGCGCTGACCTTCCGCATCAAGCCGATCTATTCCGGGATGCGCGCTTGCGGACCGGCGTTGACGGTGAGCTGCCATCCCGGCGACAATATGATGTTGATCACGGCGATTTCGTTGGCAAAGCCGGGCGACGTGCTCGTGGTGAGCGCGGGCGAACATCCCGAGCAGGGCGGCTTCGGCGAGGTGCTGGCGACGGCCTGCGTCGCCAAGGGCATCGTCGGCCTGGTCACGGATGCGGGCGTTCGCGATGGCCTTGCCGTGCGCGACACCGGCTTCAACGTCTTCTCCTACGGCCTGTGCATGAAGGGCACCGTCAAGGAGACCCTCGGCACTATCAATCAGCCGATCGTCATCGGCGGGATCGCCGTCCGCCCCGGCGACATCGTGAGCGCCGATGACGATGGCGTCGTCATCGTGCCGAAGGAGAACATCGCCGACGTCTGCGTCAAGTCGGCGGCGCGCGAGGACAAGGAAGCCGACGTGATGAAAGCGCTGAAGGCCGGCGGGAACATCCTCGAGCTGTCCGGCATCGGCAAGGTGCTGGAATCCAAGGGCTGCACCTTCGCCTGAGCGATCAGGCGACGCAGGCGCGTAACAACAGGAAAACGAGTGTCAGCCATTCTCGGCTCGGGCGAGCACCGCTACCGCGTCGTCGACAATTGGGCGAAACTGCCGGATGGCTGGCAGCTCACCGACGTCGCTTCCGTCGCGGTCGACAGCCGCGACCGCATCTACGTCTTCAACCGCGGCGCCCATCCGATGGTGGTGCTCGACCGCGACGGAAATTTCCTGCGCAGCTGGGGTGAGGGGCTGTTCTCCCGCGCGCACGCCCTGCACATCGACGCCGACGACAACCTCTATTGCACCGATGACGGCGACCACACCGTGCGAAAGTGCACCACTGACGGCAAGGTGCTACTGACGATCGGTGTTCCCGAAAAGCCCGCGCCGTTCATGAGCGGCGAGCCGTTCCATCGCTGCACCCACACCGCGCTGTCCCCTAAGGGAGAGATCTACGTCTCCGACGGCTACGGCAATGCCCGCATCCACAAATTCACGCCGGACGGCAGACTGAATCAAGAGCTGGGGCGCGCCCGGCACCGATCCCGGCCAGTTCAACATCGTGCATAATATCGTCACCGACGCCGATGGTTGGGTCTATGTCGCCGACCGCGAGAACCATCGCGTGCAGGTGTTCGACGGCAACGGTAAATACGAGGCGCAGTGGAACAATCTGCACCGGCCGTGCGCGCTGTGCTGTTGCGGTGGCGGCAAGAGCCCGACCTTCGTGATCGGCGAGCTCGGCCCTGCCATGCCGGTCAACCGCAAGGTACCCAATCTCGGCCCGCGGTTGTCGATCGTGGACGCCAAGGGCAAGCGTATCGCGCGCCTCGGCGGCGAGGATGGCCCCGGTCTTGCGAGCGGCAAATTCCTCGCGCCGCATGGCATTGCGCTGGATTCCAAAGGCGACATGTATGTCGGCGAGGTCGGCGTGACCGACTGGAAGACTAATTTTCCTGACGAGGACATGCCGACCGTGGTTCGCACCACGCGCTGCTTGCAGAAGCTGCAGCGCGTGGCGGAGGTGCCTCGCTAGAGGGCGATCTGGCTAGCCGATCATCGCTGGGGAAGGTTCGATTGGAGGCAGACGGCCGACGCATAAAGTGCGGCATAAGAACGCGAATTATACTCACATCGCTCGATGAGTATAACCGAGCCGATCTCGTCAACCGGTATGCCAGGAAGATCCAGGATGCACGTTATGCGAGCGTCGCGTGCAATTTCGCATGTGTGTGCAAGGCCGTGTGCACCGAGACTCCGAAAGCCGATTTCCGCTTCCATTTTGTGCATATCGTCCTACAAGAACCGATCGGCGACAGCTTGATCAAAGCAGATTTTTCAATCGGTCCAATCACGCTTAGGATCGGTCGAAGTCAAAATATATCAATGAAATGAATGAATTAGATCGAAAATTCGCCACGGCCCCCATGATGGATTGGAGCGAGAGTTCAAGTTTTTCAATCGGTTAGAGCGCGGCGTGTGCACCGAGAGATCAAGAAAAATCTTACGACATCTAACCTGAGCAAGCGTGCTGAAGTGCGGGCGCAGGGCGCCCCTTTCTGGCGCCGCATTCGCGCAGCAGAACTTGCAGCTTAATAGATCAATGATGCGGAAACCTGGGATTGGAGCGGCTGACTCTTAATCAGCGGGTCCCAGGTTCGAGCCCACCAAATCAATAGCTTGGCGAGCAAAACCGTTTGAGCAGCTGATTTTTCAAACGGTCTTTCTTGCGGACAACGCACTGCCGAGCAGGCGGGGACGACGTTGACCGGGCAAATGTCGCCTGGCTACATCCGATCGCCGTTCTCGACGTGGAAAGCCCTCAGCATCGCAAGACAGGTGCTCGTTGCAGCGCCCACTTCCAACGCGTTGGATACGGCGGCCGACAGTGCTTGCACGTTTGCGATCGTCACGGTGATGAAACCGGGCTTGGCAACCAGACCCGCTGCGACGGCCTCCGCGATAGCATGCTCGTTCGATGCATAGGAAAGGAGCTTAGAGTTCTGGTCGGCGGCAAGCTGGGCCGCATCAATGAGATGCTGTCCAGGCGCGCGCGCGTCGCCATCGGCCGGAAGGACCGCAAGCAGGTTCATCGCTTGCGACAAGCGTTCGAGAATGAAATAGCCGCCCTTGGCATCCGCGAGCACCTCGACGGGATGCGGCCGCTCGAGAAACTGTCCACTGAACTCACCGATATCCGGGTAGGTGAATCGTAGACCGCGTTGTGCGCGACGGTTCACGCGACGAAACAGCTCTTCGATGAGACTGCTCGTCAGGACGCAAGGTTTCAATTCGCCCGGCAATCCGTCATTCCAGCCAGCGGGCGTGGACACATAGGCGGTGGTTGCCGCCATCGCGCCTGCGCGCAGGAGCTGAAGGCCGCTCGACTTATTCTGCGGCATGAAGCCGAGCGCGACGGCGCCGCCGCGCTCGGCAATCCGCCGCATCGCTTCCGATATCACGTGCATGTAGGCGCCGCGGGCGGACTTGACCGGAAGCGACCACGCCGCCGTCAGGATTCCGGCCAGCAGAGTTCCGCCGTCGGGCGTGATCATTCGCCGATAGGAGATGCCCGTTCCAGCAATCGCAGCACCGTTCACCTCGGCGACGACGATATCGGCCGGTTCGGACAAGGATGACCGCGCAAAACACCACCGCCAGCGGCGCCCGTCGCCCCAATCGCCGAACGATCGGTTCAGGGCGGCGAGATGCTCGGCTTCAAAGCCTGCGGGGTTGATGCTGACCTTCACAGATCATTCGCCTTGCCAATGGATGCCTGCGGCAGCGCCGCAACGCAGCGCGCGGCAATCTCGCCCATGCTGGTCCACCAGAGGTCCTCGCCGACTGTCTCCAGGTAATCAAACACCGCATGCAGGTGATCGCAATATTCATCGCCGAGCCCATCCAGCGCAACATAGGATCCGGCCCTCTTGATGACATGCGCCTTGATCGCAAGCAGACCACCGTGATCGATAATTGACCTTGCCCGGTCGATGGTCGACGTCGCCTGATAGTTGGTCGTGAAGTTCAACAATCCACCGGATATCCATTGTGGCGCGATCAGTGACGTACCGGTGAGCCCGCTCATACCGCTCCGCGCTTCACGATGCACGGCGCTCACGAGGTCGCGCGAGGAGCCGACGAAGGTCAGGCCGGCGTCCCGCATTGCCCTCGCAAGTCCATGGCTCAGGTACCAGCCGGGCGGCGACATTCCCGGCACGAACGCCAGGTTGGCGGCGTGAAAGATTTGGAAGATCCCCGCCAGACTGCGCCGGCATTCCTCCTCGCTCGCATCCAGGTATTCGAGATGCGTGGGGTGGCGTCCGCGGTTGTGCGTGAGGCCGTGCAGCCCGATTTCAACCCTTGGCAGGTTCTTGAGGAATTCGATGAAGCGCGGAAACCTGTCGATGCGCATCGTGCCTTCGGGCAACGTATTCCATTCGCACCAAAGACGCCGCACACCGGGAATGTGCATCAGCAGCGGGTGCGAAACGGATGGGTGTTTTGCGCGCCAATCGGCCGTCACGAACAGAGTAGCGCGCAGCTTCGAATGAGCGGTCAGCAGGCGGATCAGAAAACGAAGCTGCCCATGGTCGAGGTCGCCGCCAGCCTCATAACTGTCGCGAGAGGTACCGGGATGGACGTCGTCGATGGTGAACACGACGGCAGCCTTCTTGCCCGGCGGAAGCCAATCGGGAGGGATACCAGCCAACCCGCGTGCCGGCAGCCGTGCAAACGAAGTGCTCTCGCTTCTGTCGGGCGCGAAGGGGGGTAGGGAGGCCGGACGCACGGAAGTCACGGCATCAACCTCACTCGGCACTGTCGCAAACGGGCGGCTCAATCGGTGTCTGCTGCAGCGCCGCTTGTCCGGGTCCATTCGGCTGCAACCCGCGCCGCAGTTCCGCAAGCTTCCGCATCAAGCCCCAACCGGGGGAATGTTTGCCGAGCCAGGACACCGTCTGCTGGCGATACATGCGCAAATACATCGGCGCTTCGACCCATCGACGCGACGCGTGCAGGCCAGCGGTGACAAGTTGACCTCTGAGAGTCGAAAGATGACTTCTGACCCATGAGGTCAGCCGTTGCCGGTACATTCGCAGATGCATCGGCAATTCGATGTGCCAGCGCGCAAGGTGCAAGCCAGCGGTCACGCGACGATTGGCCCATCGGATTCGCAGCGGCAGCAACGTCCCGGGAGGAGGCCCGTACGGAAGCTGGTTCGCGATTGACCGCCAATACGTATCGAAGCTGAAGGTCGTATCGAGAATGCTCTTCAGGCGGTTGCGATGCGTCGGCCAGTGCGAGGTCATGTAAAAATCCCTGTGCGCGACGCGTAGTACGAACCAGGCAAGGATCGGGACGCCGATCGCACAGCGTGCAAGGCTCACCAGCGGATTGTAGAAGCGACGGCGTAGGACCGATCGTTCCGACCGGTACAATTGATCGAGATCGGCGCATGTGCGCGCCAGGCTGAAGCGCTCCCGGGCAAGAAGGCCACCGTTCGCGGCAAGCGCGCGAGCGCGCGGCCGGTCACACAGCATGTCGTTGATACCGCGCGCCAGGTCCGCAGGGTCGGAGGGACGCACGAGAATGCCCGTCTCGCCGTCGATCACGCAATCGACCATGCCGCAGACCGCAGTTGCAACTGTCGGGCATTCTACCATGAGGGATTCGATCACCCCGCCCACGTTCTCATAGAGTGAGGCCTGAACCGCCACATCGGCGCCGCGAAGGATTCCGGCCGTGTCGCGACGAAAGCCGGTAAAGATGATGCTCTCGGAAAGACCGAGATCCTGCACCAGGTGCCGCACCTCCTCCATGTAGGCGGTCCCAGGCTCCCCCCAGCCATTGCCCACGAGCACGACCTTGGTTTCCGGATGCTTGGCAAGAATAGCCGGCGTGGCCCGAACGAGGTCGACAAAACCCTTCGGGTTCTTTCCGCGTAGGACGGCGGGCACCCAGTCGTTATCCGACATTTTCGCATAGAAATAGGCGACCTTCACGACGATCTTGGTCGACGATGGCCAGCCATACTCCGCCCGCAGGTCGACGGCCGGGGTTTTGTCCGGATCGTACTGATCGTTGTCCGCGCCGTAGTAGATCACCGCGCGGCGCGCCGAGGCGACACCGAGACGGGCGAGGATGTCGTCGGTGTACTTGCATGATGCGATGAGACGCGTCTCCGTCCACCACGTCAATCGGTCCATCCAGAACGTCCGGGGCACTTCGAGATGGAAAGGCGAGGCATACATCGCAAGCCGCACCGGGACGTCGGCAAACCAGGCCGCGAACCGCGTCGCAATCATCGCAAACAGCAGATGCGACTGCACGACATCGAAGCGTTCCCGGCGCAGCCACCATGCAAGCCGCCAGACCGCCGCCGGCAGCCGCAGAACCGAAGCGACGCTATCATAGGCGCCGAAGCCCTCCTCGGCGTGAACCCGGATACCGGCTTCCTTCAGCATGTCGATCAAGGAGCCGTTCGAACCGCCCACGACCGCCGTGACATCATGTCCATAACGGTCTCGCAGCCACGACAACTGCTCCACGGCCCAGCGAGCGCCGTTGGTCGCCGAGACGAGGTGACAGACTCTCAACGACCCGACCTTGTCTCCACCGCCAGATGCGCGATTGATTGTTCGCATGGTCATCGGTCCCGCGCCTCGCTGTCTGGCTCGGCAGCAGAGCCGAGCAGGCGACGGAACTTGGCACGCAGACGCCTGCGAAGACCCCAGCCGAGCTTTTGTCGACCGACGAATGCATAGAAGCGGTAGAGCATCATCCGCCCGGCAAGCCTCAGTCGCGGAGCAATCGGCGCTGGAGGCTCGATCGTCACAGAGATGAACTGCTCGTTCGCGGGTGCGGCCGCGTAAGGCGCAGGAGCAGATGCAGTCCTGGATCGCAGCACCGCGTTGATCAGGCGCAGCATCAACCGGCGCAACGCGAGGAAGTGCCACGGCCGCCAACCGGCATCCCAGGCTGGCAGCAGATTGCTGTCGAACACCGTATAGCGGAACGCCAGGTAACCACCGACGAGGGCCCCACAAAACAACCGAAATGCGCGGCGAACGGAGCGGTAGCCGGCCGGTGCCCGTGCATACAGCCGCTGATAAAGCCGGTGCTCGTCCTCCACCGTCGTTCGCAGCGTAAACCTCTCGAGCATGCGCGCCCGGCCGTGACGACCGAACTCCCTTGCGCGCGAGGGGTCGCGCAATAGTTCGAGAATGCCCCTTGCAAGCTCGGCCGGATCGGCTGGGCCGACCAACACGCCGGTATGGCCGTCGATGACACTATCGACGAGGCCGCCAACTCGCGTCGCGACCATCGGACATTCCATCAAGAGGCCCTCGATCGAACCTCCGAGGTTTTCGCTAACCGAGGCCTGAACGGCGACATCGAGCGATTTGAGCACGGCGGGAATGTCCGTGCGGTAGCCGGTGAAGACGACGCTATCGGAAAGACCGAGTTCGGCGACCAAAGCCTGCATCTTGGCCATATATTGCCGGCCGCCTTCCTCCCAGCCCGACCCGACCAACAACAGTTTGGCATTGGGAAAGTCGGCGAGCACCGCAGGCATTGCCCTGATAAGGTCGACGTGGCTCTTGACCGGGCGCCCCTGCGCGGCCGGCGGCGTCCATCGGTTGACGCCGAGTTCGGGATAAAAATAAGCGACCATCCCGATCAGCGGCGTATCTGCTGCCCAGCCATGCTCGGCGCGCAAATCCGCGGCAACCTCACGCGACGGCTCGAACCTGGTCTCGTCCGGCCCGTAATAGATGACCTCGAGGCGCTGCTTGCGCACGCCCATTGACAGATACAGTGAACGGCTGAACTCGCAGGACGGGATGAGCGCGGTATCCATCCACTGCGTCGAGCCATCGATCCAGCTCGGCGTATAAGCCTCGAGATGGAATGGGCCTGCGATCATCGACAAGCGTACCGGGACATCGGCGAGCCAGGCCGCGATGCGACCGATCACCATGGAATGGAACAGGTGCGTCTGGATGATGTCGAAGCGCTCGCGCTCCAGAATACGCCCTAG
Source organism: Bradyrhizobium diazoefficiens USDA 110 (assembly GCF_000011365.1). Lineage (GTDB taxonomy): Bacteria > Pseudomonadota > Alphaproteobacteria > Rhizobiales > Xanthobacteraceae > Bradyrhizobium > Bradyrhizobium diazoefficiens. The sequence goes on from NC_004463.1 coordinate 4,034,938, forward strand.
GTCCAGGATCCGCTTGGGCAGTGCGAACAAATCGCCACCGCCGAGAAACTGGAAATCGCTCGCAAGGACGCGAATACCGGCAGCATTGAAGCGGTCGACGAGCGCCCCGCTGGTTCCGTTCAAGATGACGCTGACGTCGTACCCGAAACGATCCCTGAGATCCCGCACCTGCTCAAACACCCATGCCGCGCCTTCAGTCGTCGCCGCGATGTGACAGACGCGGAGCTGCCTCGTCGTCGGAGCCGGCATCGTGCCTTTGACCGACGGGCCATGCGCGATCTCGACGGCTTGCCGAGCGGAACCAAGAGTCGTCGTGCGAACAAGCGGCATGTTGCCAACTGTGTCATTTTCCATTACTCAGCACTACAATATTCATCCAAAAGTTTCCAACTGGCTCGGGTACAGCTCCGGCCCGACTCCGGGGAGCAAGTGAAAATTTGAACGCAAATGGCGCGGTACCTAGGATCGCTTGCGTAGGCGCCGGCGGGCACGGAAAGGTGGTTGCAGACGCCGCTCTATCGCTTGCGGGGCATAAGATCGTCGGATTCCTGGACGACAATCCGTCGCTATCGGGTCGTTCGATCATGGGACTTCCCGTGCTGGGGCCGATTTCGGCCTGGCGTGATCACAATATCGATGGCCTCATCCCGGCGATCGGAGCTAATCGCGCTCGGCGCGACATCATGCAGCGCGAGACGTCGCGAAACGCAAAGGCGATCACGATCGTTCACCCCTGTGCGACGGTGAGCACCTGGGCGGAGTTGAAGGCCGGCATCGTCGCGTTCGCCGGTGCCATCGTCAATGCGTATGCAAAAATCGGGCAGAACGTCATCATCAACACAGGTGCGATTGTCGAGCATGATTGCGAGATCGGCGATCACGCTCATGTGGCGCCGGGGTGCTATCTGGGCGGCGAGGTGAAAATCGGCGAGGGAAGTCTTCTCGGGCTGGGCAGCCGCGTCCTGCCGGGAGTGAGCATCGGAAATTGGTGCGTCATCGGGGCCGGCGCAGTCGTAACTGAGGATGTCGCCGATCATGCGACGGTCGTCGGAGTGCCAGCACGGAGAGTGCGATGAATGAGAAAGGCATTATCAGCACGCCGATGTCGCAGCCCGATATCACCGAGGGCGATATCGATCTCGTCGCACAGGTGCTGCGAAGCGGCCGGCTCAGCATCGGAGCCTATATCGAAGAGTTCGAGAAGCGCGTACGCGACTATGTTGGCACGCGATATGCCGTCGCGGTCGCCAGCGGCACGGCTGGCCTGCACCTGTGCATGCGGCTTGCCGGCGTGAAGGAGGGCTCGGAAGTCGTCACGTCACCCTTCAGCTTCGTCGCCTCAGCCAATTGCATCCTCTACGAGCACGGAACGCCGGTGTTTGTCGACATCGACGAAGACAGTTTCAATATCGATGCGGATGCGATCGACGCGGCGGTGAACGACCGGACGGTCGCAATCCTTCCGATTCATGTCTTCGGCCGTCCCGCGCGCATGGACCAGATCTGCCGCACCGCCGACCGGCGCGGGCTTGCCGTGATTGAAGACGCCTGCGAAGCGATCGGCGCGGAGTTCGACGGCCGCAAGGTCGGCGCGTTTGGGCGCGCATCCGTCTTCGCTTTCTATCCCAACAAGCAGATGACCACCGGCGAGGGCGGCATCGTAACCACCGACGATCCGCAATGGGATCGCGAGCTGCGAGCCTTGCGCAATCACGGACGCGCCGGCGACGAATGGCTGCAACATCATCAGTTGGGGTTCAACTACCGCCTCAATGAACTCAGTGCCGCGCTGGGTCTCTCGCAGATCTCGCGCCTCGACGACCTCTTGGACCGGCGAGCTGCGGTGGCAGCGGCTTACAACGATCGCCTGGCGCGCATCGTGAGCGTCAAGCCACTCAGTGCGGCTGCGAACACCACGCGGATGAGTTGGTTCGTGTACATCGTGCGGTTGGATGCTCGCCTGTCGCGCGACAATATCGCGTCGCGGCTTGCGGAACGCGGGATTCCGACGCGAAATTATTTCCCGCCGATCCATCTTCAGCCGTACTTCGCCGAGCGTTACGGCTACCAACGCGGCCAGTTTCCTGTGACCGAGCGGGTCGCCGCCAGCACGCTGGCTCTCCCCTTCCACACCAACATGCCGGAGCAGGCGGTCGACCACGTCTGTCGCGCGCTTCAAATGGCGATCGACCAGGAAACCCGTCGTTCAGCCTAGGAGGACTGCCGCGCAAGGTCGAGCTGCATCTCTTGCAGCACAGCGTCGATCTCACCCGCCGCTCGAATACGGCCCCGCTCCATCCACACGGCTTTGGTGCACCATTTCCGGCAGATGTCGAGATTGTGGGAGGCCAGCACCAGGATGTTGGCACGCTCGACAAAGGATTCGATCCGGCGTTGCGCCTTCGCGAGAAAGCTCGCATCTCCCGCCATAATCCACTCATCCATCAGGAGGATTTCGGGCGAGAAGCAGGTGGCGACGGCGAAGGTCAGGCGCGTCATCATGCCCGAGGAATAGGTTCGCACGGGAACGTCCAGATAGTCTCCGAGCTCGGTGAAATCGGCGATATCGGGGATATAGGATTCGATCTCGCCGGCACTCAGCCCCAGCAGCATGCCGCGCAGGCGGATGTTATCGTAGCCGCTCAGATCGCCGTCGATTCCGACAGCGATATCGAAGATCGGCGATATGCGACCGCACGACGTCGCGATCCCCAGCGTCGGCTCATAGACGCCGGCCATCACGCGTAACAGGGTGGTCTTGCCGGCGCCGTTGGCGCCGACGAGCGCAATGCGTTCGCCTGCGGCGATCGACAGGGAGACGTCTCTCAACGCCTCGACGACGATCCGCTCGTTCGCATCGCTGGCGAGCTGCCCTCCGGTTCCGTGGAACAGCAGGTGCTTCTTCAGCGAACGAGATCCACCCTGGTAGATCGGGAAGGACACGCTGACCTTCTCCAGCGTCACGAGCGGCTTGCCCCGAAGGCCGTCAAGCATTGCTGTCCCTTAAACCCAATACGCGATCCGCGCCCGATAACGGGAGAACAACAGTCCCGACAAGGCAACGTTGATCAGCGTGACCAGTCCGACCGCCGCGTAGTTGGAGGCTGTCGGAACCTCCCCGAGCAGCGGCGCGCGAACGATTTGCAGCAGGTGATAGACCGGATTCAATTCCGTCACATAGGCCGGAATCTTCACCGCATCGGGCTTCCACATTAAGGGCGTCACGAAGAACAGGATCTGCACGACGGAGTTGATCACTTGTGGGATATCGCGAAAGCGCGCCGAAATCATCCCGATCGTCAGGCTGATGGCCATCCCGTTGAAGGCGACGATGCAGAGCGCGGGTATCGCCAGAAGCGCAGCTGCGCCCGGCCAGATACGAAAATACAGGATGATGCCGAAATATATGATGAAATTGTGGGCCAGCATGATGAGCTTGGCCCAGCTTGCCCGGTAGACATACAGCGAGAACGGCAGGCTGATTTGCTTGATATAGGCTTCGGCCCCCGAAAACAGCGTACCACTCTCCGTCAAATAGCTCGACATGAAGCCCCAGATCAGAAGCCCGATGCCGCAATAGGGCAGGAACTCCTCGACGGGCTGCTGGAACAACCTGGCATAGAGCAGACCCAGGGAGCCGATCAGGATGCCCATGCTGACCGTGAGCCAGAGCGGCCCCAAGATCGAACGCTGATAGCGTTGCCGGATGTCGTTCCAGCCGAGACGGCCCCACAGCCGCCAGAGTAACAGCCCGCATACGATATCAGCGCGCGCGGCGGCCAAGGCGGAGCGATCGGTGCTTCGCACGACCGAACCGCTTCGCAGTGCCCCCTGGATGGTGCCGCGGGCCATGCCCGATATCTCCAAAATGATGCGCGGCCGCGATTAAGCAGGTTCATGCGGCCAAATCAAAGCTTTCGAGAGGAACGGCAGTAGACCCCGGCTATGGCCGATGGCAAGGCCGTGGTGCCGGTGATCGGCAGCGGCCGCTACGGTAACCTGTCGGCTGAAGAACTCGACGTCGGGCTTGAGGATGCCGTCGCAGGACGAGCAGGACGGCACGTTGAATGACGAGAAGTCCGCGGCCTCGAGATCGGCATCGCCGTCGGGCGCGTCTAGGGCGTCAAGGTCGAGCCAATCGGCGTTCATGCACTCGCCTGAAATGCGGCGCGCTGCGTTTTCGCTGTCAATCGGCTTGCGAATTTTGCAAGCCGATTGACGGACGGGGCCACGTGGCACCCGATGTTTCTAAAGTCGAGGCCCGACGGTATCGGCCGCACTCAGCGCGGCACAAGGCACCGGGCGGAGCGGTCTGATTATCGTGATCTGACTGTCTGGCCTCATCGGGAAACAGTGCGCCTTGGTAACCAAGCTAGTGAGAGGGCACGTCCTGTTCCTGGCAAATAAACGATCCTCAATGGTCGGCAGTGAACGTTGGTGCATGGCCGGTGGCAGCCTTGGCATACGCTGGCCAGCTGCAGACTTGAGCTCGCCCCCTGTTGGCGATGGCTATGACCTTTCGATCAGATCGCGCGAGCGCTCCATCGTTGCCAGCAGCCCGACCCGCGTCGTATATGCCCATAAACCGATACAGTACATGCGAGATGGCGCGCGCTAGATCCTGAAGACAAATGGTGACTTCTGCGGCAAAGCACCTGAATACGCTCGACCCTGTGGGCCCAATGGATACACTTGAAACAACGTCGACAAACTCGCAGTCGAGCTGGTGGTCATATCCAGTCCGCACGCAATTTACCAATGATCTCCTCGGAACGGCAACTTTTACGATGCTGCCTTGGTCGACCACAGGCTTCCAGATCATCTTGCTCATCTGGCTGACCGGGATCTTGGGGGTCTCATTGCGAGAGGATGGCGTTGCGATCCTGCTGCACTTGCGTCGCCCTCACTGCATGTTTCCACTGCTGATATTCGTGCTTGCCCTCGCCGGCACCGCTTGGAGCGAAGCACCCTGGCTGACGGCGCTCTACACCATCAAATCGACCGCCAAGTTTATCGCCGTGCCTTTGATCGCCTACCATTTCGAGCGATCGCAACGGGCGACTTGGGCACTTGCTGCTTTCTTCATCTCCTGTTCTCTGTTGATGGCGCTTTCGTGGATGTCGTATGTCGAGCCGTCGATCAGACTTGAGGCGTCAAAGAATGCCGGCGTACCAGTCAAGAACTACATCGACCAAAGTCAGGAATTTGCGCTTTGCATGATCGCAGCGGCGCCGCTCGCGATGGAGTTATTCAAACAAGGGCGGATCGCCATATTCGGCGGGCTTGTGACCTTGATAGCCGCCTTCTTCACCAATATGATTTTTGTCGTCTCGGCTCGCACAGCGCTAATCTATATCCCTGCTATGTTGGGCGTTCTCGCACTTAAATTTCTAACCCGCCGACAATCGATGACGCTGCTGCTTGCCGCCCTTACGGCCGCCGCGGCCTTATGGACAACCCCATCGTTCTTGCGAACAAGAATCGCGGATGTTTCGCGTGAATATCAGCTTTATCTTGAGAATGTCCCGCGCTCGACAGGGCAGCGCCTCTACTACTGGCAGGAATCACTGACGTTCTTTGCGGCAGCGCCGATCATTGGGCACGGTACCGGATCCACGGAGATTTTGTTTAGCCAGAAGGCACAGGGAAAAATGGGCCTGGAGGCCGAAGTGACGCGCAATCCTCACAATCAAACGCTGAACATGGCGGTTCAGTGGGGCGTGCTGGGCATTGCCGTGCTATATGCAACCTGGATTTGTCACCTGCTCCTCTTTCGTGGGAGGGGCTTTGCAAGCTGGCTCGGGTTTCTTGTTGTTACACAGAATATCTTCAGCTCACTGCTCAATTCCCACTTGTTCGACTTTCAAGAGGGATGGATGTACGTCCTAGGCGTGGGCTTGGGTGCTGGCGTCCTCACTAAAGAGGGTCGGGATGGCGAGGTACACGTGATTGCCACGCACCCACGAACAGTAGCAGACGGCAGATGATGAGATCTCGCCTCGGATCGCGACTTTTCGCTCGATATCAAGTCACGTGCGCCGATGGGGCCCTCGGCATGCGAGATCTGCAGCTGCCGCGAAATGGCAGCGGGCGACGTATGCGGCCCTTCCTCGGACGGCGTCACGCGATTGTCAATGAGCGAAGCGACAGAGAATCAAGTCAATGTTCAAGTCTTTCAGTCGGTTAGAAGGCGGCGTGTGCACGACGTGTGCACCGGGAGATCAAGAAAAATCTAGTGATAGCGAGTTTGAGCAGTCGAGCTTCGACGCAAGCCAGCAGTGCAGGTGGCTTCGACCGAGAAGCGGATCTTGTTCGCCGGCATGGTGAGCAGGCCAGTGTTGGGTCGCTGGGTGGGGCAGGGGCTGCTGGTCAGGGCGTAATAATGAAAAATGCTGATGTCGGGGGGCGAGTCGCTCCCCGACTACCAGGGGCCACGATTTTGTGCACCAATCTATGATTTTACACGATTTCACACGTCGACAGACGCGGTTTGCCGCGCGTAATTATTTCACCGGCTTGCCAAGCTGTGACAGCTTGCCCCTCATCAAATGGCGATGAGTTCGAGAGGGAACTTCGGCAGGTGGCTCAGTACGTCGCTCGCCCACCAGACAGGTCGAAAACCGCGCCAGTCGAAAATGAGCATTCGTCGGAGGCGAGCCAGGTGACCAGCGCCGCTACCTCGTCCGGTCGTCCCGCACGTCCGAGCGGTATCTTTGCCAGCACGTTTCGATAGGCTTCGTCCGACATCTGCTTGACGAGATCGGTGGCGATCACGGCGGGTGCGATGGCGTTGACCCGGATATCGGTGCCGGCCAGCTCCTTGCCGAGAGATTTCGTCAGCGCGATCACGCCCGCCTTGGCAGCGGAATAGCCGGTCATGCCGGCATTGCCTTCCTTGCCGGCGATCGAGGCCAGGTTGACGATGCGTCCGGCGTTCTTCCGTCGCATCGGTGCGACGGCCGCCTTGCAGCAGAGGAACGTGCTGGTGAGGTTCACATCGAGCACGCGCCGCCATTCAGCAAGGCTGTACTGCTCGATGTTGACCGTAGGGCCCGTGATTCCCGCGGCATTGACGAGGATGTCGATGCGGCCGAAGCGCGCGAGGTGGCCCGTCATCACGTCATTGACGGCGGCCTCGTCGGTGAGATCGATCCGCTGGTCGGCGCCATCTGCGACGTCCCAGACGACGACTTTCGCGCCCGAGGCGGCAAGCCGCTCGCGAACGGCCTGGCCGATGCCGCCGCAGCCGCCGGAAATGACGGCGATGCGCCCGGAGAGATCGAGGCCGCTCATGTCGTCGCTCGTCTATCTGCGGCGCGCGCGACGATGCTGCGTGCCGCCGCCAGCGCGCGTCGTCCCCATTCCTCGGCGCCGAGCTTGGGCAGCCACTCATCGTTCGGAATCTCGAGGCTCAGCGGAAGGTCGTCCGGCAAGGCGCGGACGACCCCGGCGAGATCGATGCCGCCGTCGCCCGGGAGAAGCCGGGCGCACCGTGCCGTGTGGATCAGTTCGTCGTTGCTGGCGGGGATCCCTGCGGGCGCGTCACAGAGCTGGGCGTAGCTCAGCAATTCCCGCGGCAGGCCTACGATATCGTCAAGGGTGGTAGCCGAGCGCGCGGCATGCAGCGCGTCGACCAGCACGCGGCCGTTCGGCTCGCCGGCGTTGGTCACGATACGAAGGGCGGCCCTGGCGTTCTTCACCGCGGTCCACGGCATGAATTCGATATCCGCGGTGAGGTCGTAGGGTGCCGCGGCGCGACAGAATGCGGCGAATGACTCCGTCAGTCGGGCTTCGTCCGGATCGTCACCGGCGACGAGGATCGCGCGCGCCTTCAGCCTGCCCGCGGTTTCGAGGAAGGCTGCGAAGTGGTCCGCTTTGAAATCCGCGCCAAGCCGTGCGATTTCGACGTCGAACACCGGCACGCCGGTGTCCTCGATGCACCGGATGGTTTCGCGCAACAGGGCGGGATCCGTGGCGAGCGGCGAGAAGTCGCCGCCGGGGGCGGCGGGCGCGATGCGGACCCCTATCGCCTGGTAGCCGAGCTTTTCGGCCAGGACCAGCGCGTCCGGAGGCGCCATCGGCGCCGAGGTGAGATAGGCGAGCGAATAGATGTGCGTCATGGCGATCGCCTCACGCCAGCGGAGAGATGGCGGTCGGCAGCGCGATGATCGAGCGCATCTCGCCGGTCAGCCAATCCGGCCCGCCCTTCGGCGGCCACACGCCCCTGGCGACGGATTCCGCGCGCACAGCGGCGCGGGCATCGAGGCTCGCGAAGGGCCAGATATGGGTGAAGCGCGGCGGCCCGTCCAGCGCATACATCGCAATCGAGAGCGGCGACAGCTTGCCGCGCTCGGGCATCGCGGCTTCCCACGCGGCGATCGTGGGAGGAACGCCGCCATGCTTGAGGCGATAGGTGCGGATCTCGTAGACGCTTCCGTACTTGCCCGGCACGACCGGCGGCAGGAATGGAAACGGCACATAGGTGTCGAAGCTCATCTGCGCGATGGCCTCGCCGGCATTGAAGGGATTGGCGGTGCGGAGCGCGCGCTCGCGCTCGCCGCGGTATGCCTCGTGATCGCCAAACGAGCGCAGCACCAGGAGCTGGTTGAGCTCGCCGATCTCGTTTGCCCAGCAGCCGAGCAGCGTGCCCTTGGCCTCCGGCGCCCCGACATAATCGCCGATCCCGGCCACGGCCTTGGCGGCGGTACCGAGCTTCACCGTCAGCGTTGCGATCTCATAGAGCATATTTCTTCTCCTTGCGGTCAGGCGGCGGCCGACCGGTTGTTCTTGAGCGGAATTCCGCCAGCGTGGTGCGCGGCGATGTAGCCGAAGGTCATGGCTGGACCGAGCGTGATGCCGCCGGACGGATAGCGGCCGGCCATGATGCTCGACATGTCGTTTCCGACGGCGTAGAGGCCGTCGATGGGCCGCTCCTGCGCATCAAGCACGCGGGCATGTTCGTCGGTGTTGAGACCTGCGAAGGTGCCGAGGCTGCCGGCGACGATCTTCACCGCATAGAACGGGCCGGCATCGACCGGCGCGACGCAGGGGTTCGGCAGATGAGCCGTATCCCCCTGCACGCGATTATAGGGCGTGTCACCGCGTCCGAAGGCGGGATCCTCGCCGTGCGCGGCAAATCGGTTGTAGTGCCCGATCGTCGCCTTGAGCCCTTCGGCGGAGATGTCGCAGGCGCGCGCCAGCGCCTCGATGCTCGCGCCTCGTTTCAGGTAGCCGTTGCGAATCCATGGCGTGATTGGGAAGGGCGGCGGGCGGACGCGGCCAAGGCCGTAGCGCTTGAGGAATTTTGCGTCGCAGATCGCCCAGGCCTCGGCGGGCGCGCTCGCGGGCGTGGCGGCGAACAGCGCCTTCATCACGTCGTGATAGGAATTGGCCTCGTTGGCAAAGCGCGTGCCGTCGCTGCGCACCATGATCAGCCCCGGCTTGGCGCGCTCGATCAGATGCGGAAAGTGGCCAACCGAGCCGTCGCGATGCGGGACCAGTGAGACCGGCGCCCAGGCTCCCGGGTCGGAGAGATCCGTCCGCAGCTCTCCGCCGACACTCTCTCCGAGGCGGATGCCGTCGCCGGTGTTGCCGGCCGGCGCCGCCGACCAATGCTCGTGGCCGCTTGGAGCGTGGGCAAAGAGCGCTGCCTTCCGCGCCGTATCGTGCGGGAAGCCGCCGCAGGCGAGCACGACACCGCGGCGGGCGCGAATCTCAAGCGTCGCGCCGTCATGAACGACGCGCGCGCCCGTGATGCGGGCTCCTTCGCTCAGGAGCGATCGGGCCGGCGCCGCCGGCATGATGCGAACGCCAAGCGCGTCGGCGGATTTCAACAGCCGGGCCACAAGCGCGTTGCCGTTGACGAGATGCATGCCGCGGCCGAAGCGCAGCATGTCGACCAGATGCCGCGCGAGCCGGCGCGCGACATGCCGGAAGGAGGCCAGCGAGGAACGGGCGTTGAGAAAGTACCGGAGATCCGCGCCCGACGCGATGGCCATCCCGAACGGGGCGACTTCATCCAGCGGCGGCTTGAGATCGCGGAGGCGTGGACCGAGCTCACGGCCATCGATCGCCGCCGCGCAGAGCGAGCGGCCGCCCGTGACCGCGCCCGGGCTCTTGCCGTGAAAATCCGGGATCTGGTTGCCGTCGATGAAAGCAAGATGGGTCTCGCGCTGGAAGAACTCGACCATGCGCGGGCCTTGCTCGAGGAACATGTCGATGCGGGCTGCGTCGTAACCATCGGCGAGCTCATGCCGCAGATAGAGCCTGGGCTGCTCGGGGGCCTCGACGATGCCGGCCGCTTTCGCCAGCGGATTGCGCGGGATCCACATCCAGCCGCCGGACCACGCTGTGGTGCCGCCAAGTTGAGCCTCCTTCTCGACCACGATGACGTCGAGACCGAGCGAGGCGCCCGTAACCGCAGCAGCCAAGCCGCCTGCGCCCGAGCCGATCACGAGCAGATCGCAATCGAGATGTTCGTCGCTTCTCACGTCAGCCTCCGGTTCACGCGGCGCGACGCGCCTGGGTCACCCCAAGCGCATGTCGCGCCGCGCGATAGGCAAACGTGATGGCCGGACCGATGGTGATGCCCGGGCCCGGATAGGTGCCGCCCATGATCGAATTCGCCTCGTTGCCGCAGGCATAGAGTCCCGCGATCGCGCTGCCATCGGCGCGCATGACCTGTGCCCATTCGTTGACGACGAGACCGGTGGCCGCGCCGATGTCGCCGGGATAGAGACGCACGGCATAATAGGGCGCGGTCGAAATCGGACCGAGCGTCGGGTTGGGTTCGATCGACGCATCGCCGTTGACGCGGTGATAGGGCGTGGTGCCGCGCCCGAAGTCCGGATCGATGCCATCAGCGGCATAGCGGTTCATCGCCGCGATCGTGCCTTCGAGGTTGGTCGCGGGCACGCCGATCTTGCCGGCGAGTTCACTGATGGTCGCGCCCTCGGTCAGATAGCTGTCGGCGAGGTAGGGAGCGAGGTTGCGCGTGCCCATCCGTACCATGCCGAGGCCGTATTTCTTGAGGCCTGTGGCGTCGGTGATGATGAAGCAGGGAATGCAGGGCACCTGCTTGTCGTGCTCGAACATCGCGCGACCGAACAGGTGATAGGAGACGGATTCGTTGACGAAACGACGGCCGGTCTGATCAACGCAAACCGTGCCCGGCTTGCTGCGGTCCATGACGAAATGGGGGAAGCTCGCGGTGCTGCCGTCGGCGCGCCGTCGGATCGAGACCGGCGCCCAGAACGCATTGTCGAGATTGCCTTCGCCGAGGCGCGCGCCGAGCCGCAAGGCGATGTCCTGCATGGTGCCGGTGTGCCCGGGAGCGGAAGGGCTGTATGTCTCGCCCTTGGGCAGCAGCTCGCCGCGGCGTTGCGGATGCCGATTGAAGCCGCCGGCGGCGAGCACGACGCCGTGCGTGGCCGCTACGCGGCGGCTCGTTGTGCCGGACTTGAGCACCGCACCGGTCACAGTGCCGTTCTCGGTGACGAGATCCTGCACCTCGGTGCGGATCAGGATATCGACGCCGCGCGCATTGAGCGAGGCCAGGAAGCGGCCGATCAGCGCATTGCCCATCACCAGGCGGGACCCGCGTCGGCCCTTAAGCCGATCGCCGGCGTAATGAGCGAGGATCTTGATGGCATGGGCAAACGAGCGCGCGGACTTCTTGAGGGCGAGCAGGTGGCCGATATCGGTGCGGTCGACCATCATGCCGCCAAAAATCGTGAACTCCGGGATCGGCGGACGGATATTGCCGAGATCGGCGCCAAGGTCGCGGCCGTCGAACGGCACAGGTTCGAGAGCGCGGCCGCGCATCGTAGCGCCCTCGAACTGCTGTTCGTAATCTGGATGGGTCGCATAGGGGCGGAACTTGACGATGCTGTTGGCTTCGAGCGTTGCGACCGCGTCCGGCGCGCTGTCGAGAAAGGCCTCGCGCATCGACGGGGCAGAATGATTGCCGACCACGCCGTCGAGGAACGTGCGGACCTTCTCCCGGCTGTCATCGGGATTGACGCTCTTCGAATGGTGCGAGTTGGGGATCCAGGTGGTCGCCGCCGAAAGCGCGCTGGTGCCTCCGACATATTCGGTGCGCTCGACCAGCAGGACCTTGCGGCCCTCGATCGCTGCGAACAGCGCAGCCGCCATGCCGGCCGCACCCGAGCCGATCGCGATAAGATCGTAGCGGGCATCGTCGGAAATCGCTTCGATGTTCTTGAACATGGCCGTCACCTCGATCCGTCGTGCGCGAGCAGGAAGTCGACCATCGAGCTCTGCAGTGCGTTGTACATTTCAGTGCCCGTCGACGTCTTGCAGCCGAGGCGCCGCGCCGCCTCGACGAGCGGCGAGACCGCCGGGCTGGTGATGACGCAGCCGACGAACGTGCTGGCTTTGAGCTTCGATGCGTCGAGCGGAAGCGGGTCTCCGGCCTTCATGCCGAGCGGCGTTGCGTTGGCGACGAGTTCGAAGCCGGACGGATCGGCCGAGCCTGGCCCGATCCCAGCCTTGCCGAGTGTGGCCAGCTTCGCGATCAGCTGGTCCCGGCGGGCAGCTTCATTGTCGTGAATGGCCAGCGAGCGAACGCCGGCTTCGACCAGCGCCATGGCGATCGCCGATCCGGCGCCACCCGCGCCGACCAGCAGCGCGCACTTACCGGTCGGGTCGTAGCCGTTGGCGCGTACAGCTCCGACAAAGCCGAGCCCGTCGACGTGGTCGCCATGCCAGCCGCCTTCGCGGCGTCGGCGCATGATATTGACCGAGCCGAGTAGACGGGCGCGGTCGGTCGAGGTTGCGCAGAATTCGTAGCAGGCAAATTTGTGCGGGACCGTGACGATGATGCCGTCGAGATTGCGGACATCGGTCGCGGCCGCCAGGAACGTCTTGAGACGGGCGCCGTTGATCTGCACCGGCACCAGGATGCCGTCATAGCCGCGGTCGATGAAGGCCTGCGTGACGCCGGCCGGCGATTTCACCTGGGCGATGGGGTCGCCGACGATGATGTTGAGGCGCGTGGCGCCGGTCAGGTTGAGGTTGATCATTCTTCTTCTCTTCTTGGCTAGGCCGCCCCGCGGGCCTGCGCCGCTTCGGCCTGGACCACGCCGAGCAGGCGGGCCTGCAGGTCATGGTCGCGTTCGAGGATCGCTGCATCGCCGGCAAAGGCAATTTGGCCGTTCACCAGCACATAGGCGCGGTCGACGATCGGCAGCACGGTCTCGGCGTGATGCTCGACGATCACCATGGCGACCTTGCCGCGCAGCTTGACGAGGGCGTCCATGACTTCCTTGACGACGGCCGGCGCGAGGCCCTCGAACGGCTCGTCGAGCAGGATCAGCTTGCTCGGCACCACGAGGGCGCGCGCGATCGCGACCATCTGCCGCTCGCCGCCGGACAGACTCTCGGCCTTGGCGGCACGACGCTCGCGCAGGCGCGGGAACAGTTCGAACACCTCGTCCAGGGCGATACCGCCGGGACGCGTGGCGAGCTGCAGGTTCTCGACGACGGTGAGGTTGGGGAAGAGCCGGCGTCCTTCGGGAACGAGCGAGATGCCGAGGCGGTTGATTTCGTAGGGCTTGAGGCGCGCGAGTGGCTTGTCCTCGAACGCGATGCTGCCGTTACTTATGGCAAGCGTGCCGCTGAGACCGCGCAGCAACGTCGTCTTGCCGACGCCGTTGCGGCCGAGCAGGGCGACGGCTTCGCCGGCGTGAACCGCAAGATCAACCGCTTCAAGGACCGTGCTGCCGCCGTAGCCTGCCGACACGGCGTTGGCCGCAAGCAGTACCGGCGCTTTCGCATGGGCCATCCGCTCGACCGACGACGGCGGCGACTGCGTGCCGTCCTTGGCGGCCCCGAGATAGGCCGCGACCACGTCGGGATTGGCGGCTACGTCGGCCGGCTTGCCGTCGGCGATTATCCGGCCCTGGTGCAGGACCGAGATGCGGTCGGAGATCGCAAGGACGCGATCGATGTCGTGCTCGATCAGGAGGACGCCGTGGGTCTGCGCGAGCTTCCCGATGAGATCGGCCACGACGACGCGGTCGGCCTCGGCGAGCCCGGCCAGCGGCTCGTCGAGCAGCAGCAGCTTGGAATCGATCGCGAGCGTAATGCCGATCTCGAGGAGACGCTTGGCGCCGTGGGGTAGATTGATGCATGGTTCGGCCGCGACGTCGGCAAGGCCGACGGCATCGAGGATCGACCAGGTCTTGGCGTTGACCTCCTCCATCGCATAGGCATCGGCGAGCATCTTGGCCGATCCCGTGCGCTGAGCCTGCACGGCCACGCGGACATTCTCAAACACGGTCAGGTTCTGGAATATCGACAGGATCTGGAACGAGCGCCCGATGCCGAGCCGGGCCCGAACATGCATCGGCGTCCGGGTGACGTCGCTGCCGTCGAACAGAATGCGCCCGCCGCTAGGCTTCAGTGCGCCGGACAGCATGTTGAAGAACGTGGTCTTGCCGGCGCCGTTCGGCCCGATGATGCTGTGAAGCACGCCGCTGTGGACCTCGATGTCGATGCTTTTCGCCGTCACCAGGCTGCCAAAGTTCTTGCTCAAGCCGATAGTCTGCAGCAGCGGCTTGCCGCGGTCGACCTTGGCGGCGCTGCTTGCGAATGGAACGATGGCGGCAGGTCGGGGCGGGATGTCGAGACGCACGAGCGTCCAGCGCTGCCGGCCGAAGAGCCGCTGCCACAGGCCCTGCATTCCTTCCGGAGAGGTCAGCGCGAACAGCATCAGGATGGGTGCGAAAACCAGCCACCAGTTCTCCGTGATGGCTGACAGGCGGTCTTCCAGCAGAATGAAGGCGATGGCGCCCCATAGCGGCCCGAGCACGTGATGCACGCCGCCGAGCACGGTCATCAGCAGGGAGTCGCCGGCGTGCTGCCAGCTCAGATTGTTGGCATAGACGCCCTCGAGCATAAGGGTGAGCAGGCCGCCGCCGAAACCGACGAAGGTGCCGGTAAGGATCAGCGCGCCATGCCGGAAACGATGGACGTTGTAGCCGAGGCTGCTCGCCCGCTGCTCGTTGTCGCGCACCGCCTGGAGAACGCGGCCGAACGGGGAGTGGGCGATCCGCCACATCAGCCAGATGCAGATCACGGTGACAGCGACCACGAAGACGTGGAACGACCACGGTCCGGCAAAGCTCGTGCGATAGACGCCCTGCAGCCCGTTCTCGCCGCCGGTGACGCCGGTCCATTTGAAGGCGATCTCGAAGGCAATCTGCGAGAACGCGAGCGTCAACAGCGAGAAGTACAGTCCCCTGCGGCGCAGGATGATGGCGCCGACCACGAGCGCCAGCAGCGCGGAGAACACCGTCGCCAGCAGCAGCGAGACGAGATCGTTGCCGTAGCGGCCGAGGATGAAGAAGGCGGCCGCATAGCTCGCGCAGCCGAAGAACACCGAGGCGCCGAAGGGGACGAGCCCGGTGTAGCCGACGAGAAGATTCACGCCGGCGCCATAGAGCGTGTAGATCGCGATCTGCGTGATCAGCGAGATGGGCGCGCCGAGCAGCGCCCAGGCTGCGGTGAGCGCGGTGAGAACGAGCGCGGCGACAAACGCCGGATGGCGCAACAGAGCGAGACTTTTCACTCGAATCTCTCCCAGCGTTCGCCGAACAGTCCGCGCGGGCGGACGAGGAGAATGGCGGCCATCAGGATGTACATGGCTGCGCCCGACCATTCCGGCTGGAACTGGATGGTCATCGCCGTGGTGATGCCGACCAGGAGGCCGGCCACGACGGCACCCAGGAAGGAGCCGAGGCCGCCGATGGTGACGATCACGAAAGCCGGCATGATGGCGCCCGCCGCCATCGACGGCGTGATGGTCCAGAGCGGTGCCGCCAAGAGCCCGCCGAGGCCGGCGAGCAGGCAACCCATGCCGAACACGCCGCTAAAGACGATCGGCAGGTTGATGCCGAGTAGGCCGACCATCTCCGGATCACGCGACCCGGCGCGGATGATCCGGCCGTAAGGCGTGTAGGCGAGAAAGGCCCAGAACGCGACCAGCGTCAGCGCGGTCGTGAGCAGCACGAACATCCTGTATTTGGTGATCAGGATCGGGCCGTATTCGACGAAGCCGGCCAGGAATTTCGGCGCAGCGAAGGGCACGGGCGCGCCGCCGAAGATCAGCCGCAACACCGCCTCCGCCAGCAGTGCGAGCGCGAAGGTCAAGATCAGCCCGAGCAGCGGTTCCTTGCCATAGAGGTGCCGGATCAGGACCATCTCGACGACGACGCCGATCGCGCCGGTCAACAGCGGCGCGGCAAGCGCCCCCCACCAGCCGAACTCCTTGGCCAGGGCATAAGCGAGATAGGCGCCGACGGCGAAGAAGGCGCCATGCGCGAAATTGACGATGCCGAGCATGCCGAAGATGATCGACAGGCCGATCGCGATCAGAACGTAGAGAAAGCCGAGCACAAGGCCATTGACGGCCTGCGACAGGATCATGTCGAGCATGGCGTCATCCGTTTTCGGATTTGGGCCGCGCGATGGCGCAAGCGGATTTGCCCGCGTCATCGCGTTTCACCCGGGGTCAAACCTCAGAGCGTGTCCATCTTGCAGGCGCTGTCGCCCGCCGAACCGAAGGCCTTGGCGATGTCGTCCGGCGTCTTCGGCAATTCGGCCTTGACGTCGAAATAGTCCCACTTGTCTGATATCTTGGGCTGAATGCCGGCAACCAGGAGGCGGCTCGTCATCTGGTGATCGAAGTCGCGATAGCCGATATCCAGGTTGCCGCGGCGATACTTCCAGTTCTCCAGCGCCCGCACGATCGCGCCGGGCTCGGTCGACTTCGCCATCTCGATTGAATCGAGCAGGCTCTTCATGCCCAGCCAGCCCATCCAGGCCTTGTCCGCCGCTGGCCTGTGGTATTTCTTCTCATAGGCTGCGGCCATCGCCTGTTCTTCAGGCGAGTTGTTCGGATTCTTGTACCACCAGGTGATGGTGTAGAGCCCATCGGCGGCTTCGGGGCCGACGCCCCACAGGTCGGTGTTGCCGACAGAGATCTCGGCGAATGGAATCTTGCCCTTCATGCCGAGCTCGTTCCACTGCTTCAGGAAAGTAGTGAGGTCGCTGGCAGCAATGCCGCCGATCACGACGTCGGGCTTGGCGGCGCGAATCTTCAGGATGAAAGACGAATAGTCCGGTGTGCCGACCGGCACCTCGTCGGCGCCGACCACGGTGCCGCCATTGGCCGTGATGTAGTCGGTGAAGGCGCGCTTGATGTCTTGACCGAAAGCGTAGGACGCGGTCAGGAGGTACCACTTCTTGCCGATCGCAGCGCAGTAGGGGGCGAGAACGCGGGCATGAACATCGACCGGCGGCTGCAGGCGGAAGGTGTACTTGTTGCAGGACTTGCCAGTGAGGTCGCCGGTGGCGGCATTGGCCGCGACGTAAGGGATCTTGGCCTTCTTGGCGACCGATGAGATCGCGAGCGCGAAGGAGGAGAGCGCACCGCCGACCATGCCGACGACCTTCTGCTCGCCGACGAGGCGCTCCGCGCTCTGCTGAGCACCCTGCGGATTGGGCTCGTCGAGCCAGACGATCTCCGCGGGCCGCCCCAGGAGCGTGTTGTTGCGCTGTTCCAATGCGAGCATGCCGCCCTGGGCGAGATATTCCGCCTGATCGACGATCGAGCCCGTCTTGGCCCAGATCATTCCGATCTTGATCGGCTCGGCGGCTGCCGCGTTGCCGATATACGGCATACCGAGGCGCGATGCCGCGAGCGACGTTGCGCCCAAGAGCAGGCCGCGCCGGCCGATGCGCAGGCCGGTTGCCGCTCGTGTCTTCTTCAGGTCCGTCATTGTCTCACCTCCCCTTCTGACATTGCGCCGGTCATTGCCGGCGGGCCGTGCATGCGGCTCTTGGGGCTTGCCCTACCATGACTGGAATTGGATTCCAATATCAAAAATCGAAAAATGGAATCCAATTCCAATTCTGATCAGCTCGTGCTAGAAGCCTCGCCGGGCGCAACGCAAATCAAAAGAGGATGCGGAATGAGCAGGGTCGCCGTGGCGGTGATTGGGGCCGGCGCAATCGGACGGGCCCATTGCGAGACGATCCGCCGATCGGAGAGCTGCAGGCTCGCGGCGATCGCCGAACCTGCCGCAGCGGGAAAGACTTACGCGGAGAGCCTCGGCGTGCCCTGGTATGCGGATGCGCGCGATCTGCTGGGTATAATGAAGCCGGATGCGGCGATCATCGCCACGCCGAATGCGACCCATCGCGAGTTCGCGATCGCCTGCATCGAGCGCGGCATTGTGGCACTGGTCGAAAAGCCGATCGCGAGCACGCTCGCTGATGCGGCGGCGATCGCGGCTGCCTCGGAGCGCGCGGGCGTGGCCGTTCTGGTCGGGCACCATCGGCGGCACAATCCGATCACGCGGCGAGCCCGTTCCTTGATCGCCGAAGGCGCGCTCGGCCGCCTGACCAGCGCGACCGTGCTTGCGACCTTCTATAAGCCCGCCGATTATTTCGAGGTGGCATGGCGACGAGAGCCCGGCGGCGGGCCGGTGCTGATCAACCTCATTCACGAGATCGATCTGGTGCGCCACCTCTGCGGCGAGATCGCCTCCGTGCAGGCTGTCGTCTCCAACGCGGTGCGAGGCTTCGACGTCGAGGACAGTGCGGCGATCCTGCTCCGGCTCGCTGGTGGTGCGCTGGTGACGCTGAGCCTCAGCGACACCGCGGCAAGCCCCTGGAGCTGGGATCTCGCCAGCGGCGAGAGCCTGAACTATCCGCCGCAGCCGGCCGCGGTGCAGACGCATTTCCTCAGCGGCACCGAAGGCGCGCTGGCGCTGCCGACGCTCGACTATTGGCACTATTCGTCGGCGAAGAGCTGGTTTGCCCCGATCTCGCGCGACTCGGTTGGCGTCGAACGCGGCGATCCCTACCTTGCGCAGATCGATCATCTGGCGCGGGTGGTCCGTGGCAGCGAGGCGCCACTGATTACCGCCCGCGACGGCATGCTGACCCTGCGAGCCACGATGGCAGTTCACAAAGCGGCCAAAACCGGTCAGATAGTGCGGCCTGATCAGGAGATGGAATTGTGAATCAGGATGCTGCCTTGATGCTGAAGAACCCGGATCCCGTCGATGCGCCCAGCGGCCTTTTGGAGCGCACGCTCGGCGTGCTCGAGCTGCTCGCGACGAATGCCCGTGGCATGCAGTTATTCGAGATCGCCGACTCGCTGCACATTCCGCGCAGTGCCACGCACCGCGTGCTGACGAGCCTGATCGAGCATGGCTATGTCAAGCAGGAACGCGAGCAGGGCGCCTACCAGCTCACCGCCAAGATCGCCTCGCTTGCCTTCACCTTCCTCGCCGGCAGCGGCATCACCGATTTCGCCCAGCCGCTGCTGGATCACCTGGCGCGCGAGAGCGGCGAGCTGGTACGTCTCGCCATGATCGATGGTCGCGAGCTCGTATGGGTGGCTAAGGCGCAGGGCTCGCCCGCCGGCCTGCGCTACGATCCGGACATGGGCCAAGTGGGACGGCTGTCCTGCTCGGCGAGCGGTCACGCCTGGCTGTCGTGCCTGTCGGACGAGGACGCGCGCGCGCTGGTCGAGAAGCAGGGCTATGGGCTGCGCAAGGATTATGGCCCGCGCGCGCCCGAGAGTTGGCCGGCGCTGCTGAAATATCTGCGCCAGTCCCGCAAGCGCGGCGTCAGCATCTGCGTGCAGACCTATACGCCCTGGATGAGCGCGTCCGCGGCCCCCATCCGTCATCCCAAGTCCAAGGAGGTGACCGGGGCCGTGGTAATCGCCGGTCCCCATATCCGGCTGACCGAGGAGCGCATGCTCGAGTTGGCGCCGGCGCTGCTGCAGACGGCGCAGGAGCTGTCGATGGCGACGCTCGCCTCGCCCGGTCTCTACGGCCGTGCCGCGCGGCCGGGCGAAA
Source organism: Bradyrhizobium diazoefficiens USDA 110 (assembly GCF_000011365.1). Lineage (GTDB taxonomy): Bacteria > Pseudomonadota > Alphaproteobacteria > Rhizobiales > Xanthobacteraceae > Bradyrhizobium > Bradyrhizobium diazoefficiens. The sequence continues at coordinate 4,054,836 of NC_004463.1, forward strand.
GCTTCTTCGGCGCTGGCAGCTGATCGGCGCGGAGACCTGACATTATGCAGATTCTGATCACAGGCGGCGGCGGTTTCATCGGAGCGTGGCTGGCGCGACGGCTCGCGGGCGATGGTCATCGGCTGCGCGTGTTCGAGTCGGTCGAGCGCTCGGCGCAGTTCAACGGGATTGTCGGAGCTGCCGCCGCGTCCGTGGAGTGGCGCATCGGCGATATCGCGGATGGGCAGGCGGTGCGTGCCGCAGCCGAAGGCTGCGACGGAATTGTCCATCTCGCCGGCGTGCTGACGCCGGCCTGCAAGGCCGATCCCGTGCGCGGCGCGATGATCAACCTCGTCGGCACGTTGAACGTCTTCAACGCCGCGCAAGCGCTCGGTATCCGCCGCATCGTCTATACGAGCAGCGCCGGCGTCTACGGCCCTGACGACGAGACGACGCCGCGGCCCATTACCCATTACGGGGCATTCAAGCTCGCCTGCGAAGGCAGCGCGCGGGCCTATTGGGAGGACCATGGCATCGCCAGCATCGGCTTCCGGCCCTATATCGTCTATGGCTATGGCCGCGAAACCGGGTTGACTGCGGGCCCATCGCTGGCCTGCCGCGCGGCCGCGCGTGGCGAGACCTATATCATTCCCTATATCGGCACGGCCGGCCTCGTGTTCGTCGACGATGTCGTCGCGGCCTATTACGCCGCGCTTCGCCGCGAGCCTCATGGGGCGCACGTCTTCAACTTGCCGGGCGAGGTGGTTTCGAACGACGACGTCGTCGCGGCCGTGCGTGACGTCGTCCCCGATGCGAAGATTGGGATCGATGGTCCCGTGCTTCCATTCGCGGAGGACGTCGGCGAGGGCGACTTGCGGCGCGCGCTTCCCGGCTTGCCCTTGACCTCGTTGCGCGACGGCATTCGTCGCACCATCGAGCTTTACCGGGCGGCCCCATGACGCTTCCGGTGCTCGGCGCCCACACTTTCGGCTTCGCGTGGGACTGCGTCGCGGAGGACGCCATCGAGCGGCTCGCCGCTGCGGGCTATCGCACCATCCAGTTGATGGCGACGCCGCCGCACTTCGATCCCTGGGTACAGGACGCCGCGCGCACGCGGCGAATTCGCGCGCTGATCGAGCGGCATTGCCTGTCGCTCCTGGCGCTCGACCTCGCCAGCAGCGACATCAATCTCGCAAGCCCGTCGCAACACGTGGTCGATTTTGCGGTTTCGTCTTATGTGGCCACGATCGACCGCGCCGCCGAGCTCGGCGCGCGCTGGATCTGCGTCGGCTCCGGCCGCCGGCACGCGCTGCTTGCCAAGGCCAACGACCGATTGATGGTGAGTTTTCGCGACGCCTTCGCCCGCATTTACGACAAGGCGGAGCGCGCCGGCGTGCCGGTCATCCTCGAAAACCATCCGCAGGGGCTGCTCGCCAGCGCCGCGGACATCACTCGCTTTCTCGATGCCGAAGGCTATGCCGGGATGCCGGTGATCTACGATGTCGCCAATGCCGTTGCGATTGGCGAGGATCCGGTCGAGGGTCTTAGGGCGCTGTGGCCCCGTCTCGGCATCGTTCATCTATCGGACAGTCCGAAGGGGCAGTGGCGACACGATCCGATCGGCTCGGGCGAGATCGATTTTGCGGCCATCGCTGCGCTGCTGAGGCAGCGAGCCTATGAGGGCAGGATCGTGCTCGAGATCCTGTCGGACCAGCCGCTCAAGGACATCGACGAAGGCGCCGCGATACTCAAGCGGCAGGGCCTGGCCTTTTCTCTCGCCGGCTGATCGCGCAATGCCGCTTCAGCTGGCAGCCGCGCGGGTCTCGTCGGAGAACAGCCGCTCGCGGAAGCGGCCCGGCGACAGGCCGACATTGCGGGAGAAGAAGCGGTTGAAATAGGCCGGATCGGCGTAGCCGAGTGCTGCGCCGATCTCGTTCACGGTCATGTCGGAGTAGAGCAGGTTGCGCTTGGCCTCCGTGAGCAGCCGATCATTGATCAGCGCCAGCGAGGACTTGCCTGTCGTCATCCGGCAGCAGGCGTTGAGGCGCGCGGCCGTGACGCCGAGCTTGCGCGCGTAGACATCGAGCGAGGGGTGATCGCGATAGTGCTTCTCGACCAGCTCGCGAAAGTGCATCACGGTCTCCGCCTCCCGTGCGCTGGAGATCGGACGGACACGCTCCTGCTCGAGCAGCCGGCGAACCGTTACTGCGAGCAGTTGCAGATAGGCCTTGATGGCGGTGCGGCGGCTAGGTGCCGACCAGACGAATTCGTGCTCGAGCGAGGCGAACAGGCCGACGAGGTCGATGTCGCGGCCGATCTGTTGCGACAGGAAGCGGACCGGTACGCGAAAGCCGTCGATGAGGTTGGCATCGTCATCGAGCGCGGATTGCAGGAAGGGCAGCGCCACGGTGATGACATAGCCGTCGGTGCCGGGTCTGAAGCGGATGGCATGGATCGTTAGCGCCGGGATGATGACCAGCGCCGGCGGCGAGACCTCCCAGCTCACGCCCTCGACCTCGATGGCGCCGCCGCCCTTGCTGATCACCAGGACCTGGTGATGGTCGGGATGCGTGTGCGTCCGGATTGTCCAATTGTGCCTGCCGCTGCGCACCGGGATCGGCTCGATATGGAGGAACGACGGTTCGACCTTCGAAGCCGCTTCCTCGTACAAAAAATAGTGCGGAATCATGCTTGCGGTTCCCTCCGCGGCAGTGGCGGTTAGTTCCGGTCGCTGCACTGCACTTATGAAAAGTACAATACAAAAAGAGTTTCGTCCATTGGCGGCGCCCGCGGTCGCGCCTATCGAGAATACGAGCCGTCGTCAGACCCAAACAAAGCAACGGCGCGGCGAGACCACGGGAGGAAACGGCAATGTCAGGACAAGCGCGTGATTTGTCGTGCGACGTGCTGGTCGTGGGCTCGGGCGCCGGCGGATTGTCCGCCGCGATCACGGCCCGGAAGTGCGGGCTCGACGTGATCATCGTCGAGAAGGACGAGTACTTCGGCGGCACCACGGCTTTTTCCGGCGGCGTGCTGTGGATTCCCGGAAATCGCCATGCGCGCGATGCGGGCGTCACGGACAGCCGCGACGCGGCGCGCACCTATCTCAAGCACGAGACCGGCCATCATTTCGACGATGCGGCGATCGATGCCTTTCTCGATGTCGGCCCGCGCATGCTCGATTTCTTCGAGAAGGAGACCGAAGCGAAATTCGTGCTGTCGGCCTATCCCGACTATCATCCGGACGTCGAGGGCGGCACCAAGCTCGGCCGCTCGGTGACCGCGGCGCCCTACGACGCCAGCGGGCTCGGCACGGAGATCCGCCGGCTGCGGCCGCCGCTCGAGACCATCACCTTCATCGGCATGATGTTCAACTCGTCCAATGACGAGCTGAAGCATTTCTTCCGCGTCACGAGTTCGCTCGCTTCGGCAATCTACGTGGCCCGGCGGCTTGCCAGCCACCTCTGGGATCTCGCCCGCTATCGCCGCGGGGTCAAGATCACCAGCGGCAATGCGCTGGCGGCGCGGCTTGCGAGGACCGTCTTCGATCTCGGGATTCCGCTGCTCACGGCAACGCCCGCGCAACGGCTGATCAGCCGGAACGGCGCCATCGCGGGCGCGATCGTCGGCGATACGCAGGGCGAGTACGCGATCACGGCGCGCCGCGCAGTGGTGCTGGCGAGCGGCGGTTTTCCGCACGATCAGGCGCGCATTGCGCGCGCCTATCCGCATCTTGCCCGAGGTGGCGAACATTTGTCGCCGACACCTGCGGCCAACACCGGCGACGGCATCCGCATGGCAGAGGTGGCCGGCGGCAGCTGCGACATCCGCTTTCCGAGTGCGGCGGCGTGGATGCCGGTGTCGCGCGTGCCGCTCGGCAATCGCACCGGCGTGTTTCCGCATCTCGTGGACCGCTACAAGCCCGGTGTGATCGCGGTGAACAGGCAAGGGCGGCGCTTCACCAACGAGTCCGAGTCCTACCACGACGTCGGCGCCGCGATGATCGCCAATGGCGCCGGCGGTAGGGAGACCGCGGCCTGGCTGATCTGCGATCACGCCACGATCCGCAAGTACGGCCTCGGCTATGCCAAGCCTGCACCAGTGCCGCTCGGACCCTTCGTGCGCAACGGCTATCTGAGCCGCGGCGCGACGCTGCGCGAGCTGGCCGCTGCGACGGGCATCGAGGCCGACGGTCTGGAAGCAACGGTGCGCGAGTACAATGAAGGCGCGGTCCATGGCATTGACCGCGCGTTCAAGCGCGGCTCGACGGCCTTCAACCGCTATCTCGGCGACGCCGAGCACAAGCCAAACCCGAACGTGGCCCCGATCGGCACCGGGCCGTACTACGCGCTGAAGCTCATCATGGGCGATCTCGGCACATTCGACGGTCTGACTACCGACCTGGTCGGTCGCGTGGTGCGCCACGACGGTACGGCGATCGCCGGACTCTATGCCGTCGGCAATGATCGTGCCTCGATCATGGGCGGCAACTATCCTGGTGCCGGCATCACGCTCGGGCCGATCATGACCTTCGGTTACATCACCGGCCGTCATCTGGCTGGCCAGCAAGCCTGATCGACACCATCCAAACGGGATCAACAACGGTCCATGCCGGAAGGCAGGGCAGGTGAGGAAGAAACGACATGACCATGACACGCCGCAGTTTCGTCGGTGCCGGCCTCGCCACGGCGTTGGCGCCGCGCCTCGCCCGGGCGCAGTCCGACAACACGATCCGCATCGGCGTGATCACCGACATGTCCGGCATCTATCGCGACGTGTCGGGGCCCACGACAGTCGCCTGCGCACAGCAGGCGGCTGCCGAATTCATGGCGGCCAACCCTTCCATCAAGGTCGAGATCCTGGTCGCCGACCATCAGAACAAGGCCGACGTCGGCCTTGCGATCATCCGCAAATGGTTCGATCAGGATGGCGTCGACGTGATCGAGAATGTCGGCAACTCCTCGATCGCGCTCGGCGCCAAATACTTGATCGAGGACAAGAACAAGGTTGCCTTGATCACCACCGCCGGATCGTCGGACCTGACCGGCAAGAGCTGCAGCGCCAACCTCGTGCACTGGTCCTGGGATTCCTGGTGCCTCGCCCATTCGACGGCGACCTCGCTCGTGCGCACCGGCGGCTCGAAATGGTTTTTCCTCACCGCCGACTATGCGTTCGGCCATGCTGCCGAGGCGGACGCGGCGAAATTCGTTAAGGCGGCCGGCGGCACCGTGCTCGGCTCGGTCCGCTATCCCTTCGGGTCGACCTCGGACTTCTCGTCCTTCCTGCTGCAGGCTCAGTCGAGCGGCGCGAATGTGATCGCCTTTGCCAATTCCGGCAATGAGCTGATCAACTGTCTGAAGCAGGCCCAGGAGTTCGGTCTGGACCAGGGCGGCGCGCGCATGGCGGCGCTGGTCGGCTATGTTACCGACGTCATCGGCATGGGCCTGTCGACGGCCAAGGGCCTGTCGCTCACCGAGACCTTCTACTGGGATCTCAACGAGCGAACGCGCGCCTTCATGAACCGGGTGAAGCCGCGCCTGGCAGCAAACGTCTATCCCAACATGAGCCAGGCCGGCGACTACGCTTGCGTGCTGCACTACCTCAAGGCGGTGAAGGAGCTCGGCGCCGAGCAGGCCAAGCGCAACGGGCGCGAGGTCGTCGAGCTGATGAAGAAGATGCCGACCGACGACGACTGCTTCGGTCAGGGCATGATCCGCGCCGACGGGCGCAAGATCCATCCGGCCTATCTCTTCGAGGTGAAGAAGCCCGCGGAGAGCACGTCGACCGGCGACGTCTACAAGCTGGTCTCGACGCTGAGCGCAACCGAGGCGTTCCGGCCCCTCGACGAGGGTAGTTGCGCGCTCGTGCGCAGCTGAGAGAGCCAACCGGGAGATCCTCCGATGACCGAGCAAGCCATTGTCGACCTGCGTGTCTACACCATCCGCCTGCGGAAGATGGCGGAGTTCATCGAGGTGTTCGACCGGCTCGCGATACCGGTCCAGCTCAAATATCTGGGGCGTCCGCTTGGCATGTTCACGAGCGCGGTCGGGCCGCTCAACCAGATCGTTCATCTCTGGGGTTTCCCCGACATGGGAGAGTTCGAGCGCCGGCACGCCGAGCGCGACAAGGATCCCGACTGGCCGGCTTACTTGCAAGCCTCAGAGCATCTCATCGTCGCGCAGGAGAACCGGCTGATCCGCAGGATCGAGCTGCTGTCCTTGTCCGGCCTCGCCACCTGAGGCGCCAATCGCCTTTCCAACCTTGGAAGCCCCGCATGGCATGGATCAATCTTTCCGCGAAAGTTGCCGTCGTCACGGGCGGTGGTGCGGGCATCGGGCGCGGCATTGCGCTCGGCCTTTCGGCGGTTGGCGCGACCGTCGTCGTGCTCGACCGCGACGAGGCCGGCGCGGCTGTCGCGGCGGAGATTAGCGCAAGCGGTGGCCGCGCGGAGTTCCTAGCCTGCGATGTCACCCGCGATGACAGCGTCGCGCGCGCCGCCGGCGAGGTGGCGGCGAAAGTCGGCGAAGCCACAATCCTCGTCAACAATGCTGGCACGATGTTGCCGGGCGGGCTCGACACCACGAGCATGGCGGATTGGGACCGCATTCTGTCATTGAACCTGACCGGTTACCTGCGCTGCGCGCGGGCCTTCGGAGAGCCGATGCTGGCGCGCGGCGCAGGCGCCATCGTCCATGTCGCATCGATCTCGGCCTCATTTCCGCAGAGCTACAGCGGCGCCTACAGCGTGAGCAAGGCCGGCGTGGCCGTGCTGTCCCGCCAGCTCGCGGTCGAATGGGGACCGCGCGGCGTACGCAGCAACGTCGTCAGCCCGGGCATGATCCGCACGCCGATGACCGAGGCCATCTATCAGACCCAGGGCGTGTACGAGGCGCGGCGGGCGTTGGTGCCGGCACGGCGCATCGGCCGCCCCGAGGACATCGCCGATGCGGTAGTCTTCCTCGCGAGCGAGCGCGCGAGCTACATCACCGGTGAGGAGATCGTCGTGGACGGTGGCTTCACCCGGACGCTGATGGGCACGATTCCGCGCCCGGGCTTCGAGAAGAGCTGAGCTCGGCAAATCGGGTCGAACGGGAGGGTGTGGTGCTGCTCGAGGGAAAGGTTGCCGTCATCACCGGCGCCGGCTCCGGGATTGGAGCCGCGATTGCGCGACTGTTTGCCGTCGAGGGGGCGAAAGTCTTGCTCGGTGATCTCGCCGAAGGCGGAGCCGCGCTTGCGGCCGGGCTTGCCGCCGATGGTCACGCGGCGGGCTTCCAGCATGTCGACGTCACCGATGAGGCCTCAGTTGCCGAGCTGATGCAGGCAGCCGTCACGCTGTTCGGCCGGCTCGACATCCTCGTCGCCAATGCCGGCATTCCCGAGCGCAAGTCGCCAATCCACGAGCTCGATCTCGTCGACTGGCGCCGCGTGATCGACGTCGATCTCACCGGGGTGGCGATCTGCAACAAGTTCGCCGCAGGCATCATGCGTGCGACCGGTGGTGGCGCGATCGTCAACATGGCGTCGATCCTTGCTCACGTCGGTCAGGAGAACAGCAACGCCTATTCGGCCGCGAAAGCCGCGGTGGTCAATCTCACGCGCTCAGTTGCGTTGACCTATGCGCTCCAGGGTATTCGCGCGAACTGCGTTTCTCCGGGCTATGTCGATACGCCGTTGCTGGCCAAGTTGCCGGAGGCGACCCGCCAGGCGATGCTGGTGCGGCAGCCGATCGGGCGCTTGGCGCGGCCTGGGGAGATTGCTGAGGTTGTGGCCTTTCTTGCGAGCGACAAGGCCTCGATCATCACGGGCGCGTGTGTCAATGCCGACGGCGGCTACACGGCAATCTAATTGATCGCGTCGCGCCGGCGTGGCTATGGCTCAGAGCTGACAATTTTGGATCAGCTTGGATCAGGCTAGCCTGCGTTAGCTCAACTTGGCCGATGATGGATTGGACAGAGAGTTCAAGTTCTTCAATAAGTTAGAAGGCGGCGTGTGCACGATGTGTGCACGGAGAGATCAACAAAAATCTACCGACACCCAATTTGGGGAGCCAACAGCGCTCCAATTTCTGGGCTGGTGACGACTGGTTTGTCTGCGGCAGTCCCGCAGACTGTCGCGTTCAAGACGTCTGGGTAGGTTCAAATCCTGTCCCGGCAACCAACGATCGATACTAAGTCGCCAAGAAGCCCGGCCTCCGGAAGGAGGTCGGGCTTCGTTTTGCCCGCAGCAAAGCTCAAGATCGCGGCCAGATCGCCGTTGAGCACGATTCCTAGCTCGTTCCCGTCGGGCAGAAGCGTCACCCGCTCAACCAAGGAAGCCCATACGCCAGATACGAATAAGCAATAATGCCGGCTTGCTGCGAATTGTAGATCTGCGCGCGAGAATACTAGGACTCAGTTCTGACCTTGCGTGAGATGGACAAAGCTGAAGTCAAGATTTGCCCCGTCTTTGGCATACTGCCGCTCTGCTTTGGTCAGGTTCACGACATCTCCTTTCGAGAACAGATCCAGTAAGAAGATCGGGACGTCGAGCGCATACGGCTCCTTGCGATGACCGTAAGCTCCAGCTCGAAAGGTGAGGACGGAGACGCAAATAGATCAGGGCGAAATTGGCACACTCAGATGGTTGGGGATCTCGAGATCGAAGGCGCGCCGGTGGAAGTCGCCTCGTGGGCCACGCGGATCATCGAGTGGACCGGTTTGGCCATCCAGTTAACCTCCTTGCGCGGCAAGCAATGCGCAGCAAAGTCCAGCTGCTCTCCTTTTTGTCGTGCTTAGCTTGACCATCGATCCTCCCAATGGTGGAGGACTTTAGATAACGCTGATCCGTGCCTGGTAGTATCGGGCTGTTTCAGCACGGTGATCTATCATCTTCGCGCTGCGCCGCAGCAGGACTGTTGGCGCGTATCCAACAGTGGCTGTTGGCGCCGCGACACAAATCCGCTGGCACAAAAAATGCTGAGGCTGAAATCGCCGATGGCGCACCGAAGTTCGCCGGGGAGACGGAGGAAATGATGAGAGCCCAAGTATTGAGAGCCTACGACGAGAAACTTTCCAACGACCTTTGGGTCGGGGAAGAGAAGGTGCCTGATCCGAAGTTGACGAAATCAACCGACGTCATTGTCCGCATAGGTGGTGCGGGCGTATGCCGAACCGACCTTCACATCGTCGAAGGCGTGTGGAAGCCGCACATGGATCCGAGCGGTGACAAGCTGCTTCCCCTCATTATGGGGCACGAAAATGCAGGCTGGATCGAAGAAGTTGGCAAGGAAGTCGAGGGACTAAAGAAGGGCGATCCTGTCATCGTCCATCCGAAGATCAGCGGCGGGACGTGTCTCGCCTGTCGCCGAGGATTCGACATGCACGGTCCTGGAACGTTCCCAGGCCTCGATTGCAACGGCGGCTATGCAGAGTTCCTTTGCACCTCAGAACGCAACATCGTCCCGCTGCCACGGACTTTGGCGCCAAAGGATGTCGCGCCATACGCCGATGCAGGCCTCACCGCCTATCGCGCTGTCAAGAAGGCCACGCGTCACCTTTTGCCAGGCGAATCTTGCGTTGTTATCGGTGCGGGAGGATTGGGCCACATCGGAATCCAGTGCCTCAAAGCGATGTGTGCGGCCGACATTATTGTCGTCGACAAGTCCGAAGCATCGCTGAAACTAGCCGAAAAATCGGGCGCCGATCATCTCGTGAAAGCTGACGGCAACGAAGTGGAAGCCGTTCTGGGTCTGACCGGCGGAAACGGTGCGGAAGCGGTGATCGATTTCGTCGGCGAGAAGGGGACGACGTCGAAGGGCCTGGCGATGACTCGTCCGATGGGCAGCTACTACGTCGTCGGTTACGGCGAAGACATTCGGGTGCCGACAGTCGACATGGTGATAACCGAGAAAAACATTATCGGCAATCTGGTCGGCACGTGGGCCGAACTAACCGAGTTGATGGCCCTTGCGGACCGAGATCTGGTTGAACTTGCCACGACCGAGTATCGCCTTGCGGACGCCAACAAGGCCTTGCACGATCTCAATGCAGGCGAAATTCATGGGCGGGCCGTGTTAATCCCTTGAAGGATAGCTGCATCATCCATCGCGAGCATGCATTTCCTCGCGATGGATCGAGCAAGCGGCCGTCGTCATGCCCGTGTGGTGTCGTCTGACGCCGTCACCGGAGCCCAGCTGCGTGAGATCTTATGCTGGTCAGGCGCTGCAACAGTTCAATCAGATCGGTTTCACACAAGCTCATATCGCAGTGCAAACACCGCAAGGGTGGAGGAGTGGTCTGATCTCCGGAGTCTCATTGTACGCCATCGTCTCAATTTGCATCGTTGTCAATCTCATATCGACAAGATCGCTTAGGAACGCCGCATGAGGTTCGTCCTCGTCAATGGCAGAACACCGTGGCTGAAGACGTTCTGCATGTCTTGCTGCGAGCCCATTCACGCTCACTATCTGAGAGAATTCAGTACCGGTCTCCCTTTCTGCGATCACGATTGCTACGCCCAGTACACCGAGCGCTGGATCGAGAAGGTTCGGCAATCAAAACGGTCGGCCGGTTTCGAGGACTATCGCTAGTCCGAATGGACCGGGCAACGAACCAGTCTCGTATGCGCGGCCTTCAACGTGAAAGACGCCTGTCGCATCGAGCGGACCGCGTTCGATTCCGAAAGCGCTCGACGTATTGCCCGGGGCAATTTCTGGCACTGTTGCAGCGCAAACATTGCGCCGCGAAGTGGCGGTCTCCGCGTTGCGCCGATTCTCATTTTGCAACTCTTGTCGCAGTTTGCATTTCCGCAGGTCGCTAACTGGGAGCCGCGAAGTCTCCGTCAGCGCCGATCCTCACCTCCGGCAATCAGAAATCAATTTGGCGGGGCAAGAGAGCGCTGGCACGCCCATTGCAAAGCTGTTTGGCACAACAACGCTGACTGCTCCGTCCGGGGCGAGCCGCGAAAAGAACGAGGGAAGGGGATGTCAAGCTGAGGGCGAACCTTGCGCGGGGTCACTCAATTGCGATCGGAGGACGGCTGGGTCCGAAGATCGCTCCTGATCATCCCTGAGGTGTTCCACAGTCATCCTGAGACCCTTGCCGATATCAAACGTCCGGCCGCGCAAACGGTCGCGAGGTGGCCCGTAACGCACGGGTAAGCACTGCTCGGTCCGCGAAGGTCCAGGCAGGCGGAATATCGATGTGGTTTCTGACCCGATCAGGAGGAAAGACGAGATGTCTGGAACGCTAACACTCAACAAGATCACCGCCCAGCGCGGCATTTCCGTCGGTGAGGCTGCAAAGAAGATTGCAGATCTCGGATGGAATCCGTCCTACGTCCAGGAAGCGATGACTTTCCCCACCGACTACAAGATCACGAAGGCGCCCAAGGATCCGATGAAGCAGGTCCTTCGCTCCTATTTCCCGATGCAGGAGGAAAAGGACAACCGCGTCTACGGCGCCCTCGATGCCGCGCTTCGCGGCGACATGTTCCGCAACGTCGAGCCACGTTGGGTCGAGTGGATGAAGCTGTTCCTGGCGATCATCCCGTTCCCGGAAATCTCGGCGGCACGTTCCATGGCGATGGTCGGGCGCCTCGCACCCGGCGAAGATCTCCGTACTGGCTTCACCATGCAGATGGTCGACGAATTCCGTCACTCGACCATCCAGATGAACCTGAAGAAATGGTACATGGAGAACTACATCGACCCGGCCGGCTTCGACATCACGGAGGAGGCGTTCGGCAAGTGCTACGCCACCACGATCGGTCGCCAGTTCGGTGAAGGATTCATCACCGGTGACGCCATCACGTCGGCGAACGTCTACCTGACCGTCGTCGCCGAGACGGCGTTCACCAACACGCTGTTCGTCGCCATGCCGTCGGAGGCGGCGCGCAACGGCGACTATGCGCTGCCAACCGTGTTCCTCTCGGTTCAGTCGGACGAGAGCCGCCACATCGGCAACGGCCACTCGATGCTGATGTCGATGCTGAAGGAGCCGGAGAATCACCTGCTGCTCGAGCGCGACATGCGCTATGCTTTCTGGCAGAACCATGCCATCGTCGACGCGGCGATCGGGACGTTCATCGAATACGGCACCACGAACCGCGACAAGAACAAGGAGTCCTACGCGGAGATGTGGCACCGCTGGATCTTCGAGGACTATTACCGGACCTATATGCTGCCGCTCGAGAAGTACGGCATCAAGATCCATCATGACGACGTGCAGGCCGCCTGGAAGCGGCTGACCGAGAAGCACTACGTCCACAAGGTCGCCCAGTTCTTTGCCGTCGGCTGGTCGGCGAACTTCTGGCGTATCGAGGCGCAGACTGAAAAGGACTTCGAGTGGTTCGAGCACAAGTATCCGGGCTGGTATGCGCAGTTCGGCGAGTTCTGGAAATGGTACGAGAAGCTGTCGCATCGGGGTCAAACCAACATCCTGTTCAACAGCGACGTCGGCTACGTCTATCCGCATCGTTGCTGGTCGTGCCTCGTTCCGTGCCTCATCCGTGAGGACATTGTCACCGACGAGATCGACGGCAAGCTGCACACCTTCGCCCATGAGCTCGATCGGTGGACGGCCGTCGAAGCGTTCGCCGGCGAGTACCAGGGTCGTCCGACCCCGGCGATGGGGCGGTTCAGCGGCCGTCGCGAGTGGGAAAGCGTCTACCACAATGTGGATATTGCCGACGCCATCAAGGATCTCGGCTTCGTGCGCACGGACGGCAAGACCTTGGTCGCGCAGCCGCATTTGCGCTTCGACCAGAAGGAAATGTGGACGCTCGACGATGTCCGCGGCCACATCCTCAAGAGCCCGCTACAGACGCTGCGGGAGATGAGCCCGGCCGACCGCGAGAAGCATCTCGCCGAGTATCGCAAGGGATTCACTATCAATCCCTGCAACTAAGTGAGACGGAAGGGGCCGGCTGCGGCCGGCTCCTTCCCGATCGCTCCCCGGAAGATATGAAAGCGTTCGTTTGAGGAGGCCCCTATGGGCGCGCCCGCTAATGTCGTTCGCCTGCAACCGGTAGGCATAGAGTTCGAGGTCGAGGAGAACGAAACTGTTCTCGACGCTGCGTTTCGCCAAGGGATCGCGCTGCCGCATGGCTGCAAGGAGGGGCAGTGCTCTGCGTGCAAATGCGTCCTTACCGGAGGCGATGTCGAGTTGAAGAAATACTCGACGTTTGCCCTGAACGAGATGGAGCGAGGCCAGGATTACATCCTGCTCTGTCGGACCTTGGCATACTCGGATCTGGAGGTGGAGCTCCTCAACTATGACGAGGAAGTGCTGTCGAAATCGATTCCCGTCAAGGATTTCACGGGCACCGTTACGAGCGTCTCTGCGCTGACCCATGACATCCGCCGCCTCGAAATCACACTGGAGCAACCTCTGAAGTTCTGGGCGGGTCAATATGTCGACATCACGCTCCCGGGACCAGAGACGATTACGCGCTCGTTTTCCATGGCAAATTCGCCGGGCGAAAGCCAAAATCTCGCGTTCATCATCAAGAAGTACCCCAATGGGCGCTTCTCCTCACGACTCGACGGAGATCTCGCCGTCGGAACCGAAGTCGGAATCAAAGGACCCTACGGGACCTGCTTCCGACGAGAAAACAAAACAGGAGCCATGATCCTGGTCGGTGGCGGATCCGGAATGTCGCCGCTGTGGTCTATCCTGCATGATCACATCAGCTCCGGGGAAGTTCGTCCGGTGCGCTTCTTCTACGGAGCCAGGACGCAGAACGATCTCTTCTATCTCGACCATTTCGCGGAGCTCGCCGCCAAGCATCCGGAGTTCACCTTCGTCCCGGTTCTCTCCCATGCGGCCGACGACACGGCCTGGGGCGGAGCAAAGGGCTTCGTGCATGAGGCAGTCGGAGAGCACCTTCGCGGTGCGGACTATGGTGAAGACGTCGACGTCTATGCCTGCGGACCATCGCCAATGATCGAGGCGCTGACGCCAGTGTTGCAGATGAGCGATGTCGAGTCGGACCGCATCTTCTTCGACAAGTTCACGCCGGCGAACAACTAAGACGCCTCGACCGTCCAACGAGCTAGAGCCCAACAACAGGAGGAGGAAGACGACCATGACTGCCGTTCAAACCGTATCAGCCAAATCCGGTGCAGCAGGTTCTGCGGTGTTTCCGGATTCGGATAGCCGCAGATACCGCTATTTCGAGCCCCGCAGCAAGCGAGCCACGCACTACGAAGACGTGACGGTCGACGTGCAGCCGGATCCGGAACGATACCTGTTGCAGGACTGGATCATCTCTTTCCCCAACGGCAAGGGTGCATACACCAAGGACAACACGGGGGCCCTCAGCTCGAATTGGCATGCGTTCCGTGCTCCCGACCAGGAATGGGAGCGCACTCACTACCAGCGCCAGTCCAAGATCGAAGCCATGGTCCAGGCCGTGATCGCCAACGGTCGCAAGTCCGGGGCACCGAAGAGCTTCGACAAGGCCTGGATCAAGATCTTGCAGAACCATCTCGGTGCGTGGAAGCACGCCGAGTTCGGTCTCGGCACGTCGCTGATGCAGGCTCAGCGTTACGGCTACACCCAGATGATCAACAATGCGACGCTGACGAACTCGTCCTACAAGCTTCGCCTTTCACAGGATATTACGCTGTATCTCGCCGAGATCGGAATGGACGTTCCGGGCTTCGACGACACGGCCGGCAAGCGCGTCTGGTTGGAAGACAAGGGCTGGCAGGGAACGCGGGAAGCGATCGAGTCGATCATGGGCTCGGCCGACTATCTCGAGCAGTATTTCGCCACCAACATCGTGTTCGAGTCGCTGGTCGGCGAACTGTTTCGCAGCGGCTTCCTGATGCAGGTAGCCTCGTCTAACGGCGACTTCATCACGCCGCCGGTGATTTCGTCCGCGGAAGCGGACTATGAGCGCAATCTCGCGAACACGATCGACCTGATGCACCTTCTGGTGACCGACAATCAGCATGGCGCCCACAACAAGAAGCTGTTCCAGGGGTGGGTGAACAAGCATGTTGCGCTCGCCAACAAGGCGGCCGCCGGCCTGCAGCCGATCTGGTCGCAGCCGCATTCGAAGCCGGTGCAGTACGCCGATGCGCGTGCGCAGTCGGTCGAACGCATTAAGAAGATTCTCGGCGAGCTCGGCCTCACCCTTCCCAAGGAGTAAATTGCAATGTCCGTCGTTTCCAGATCTGCGACCAACCAGAATATCTTCCAGAAGATGGGGGACCTTCGTTTCGAGCAAACGATTTCCCATCAGTGCGGCGTCACCATGAATGACAGCGTCGAGGCGCGCGCCATCGCCGAGTTCATGGCGAAGAAGCCGAACGTGACAGTGACCTATCAGCCGGCCCTGATCCGCATCGACGGCGAGGGAAAGCTGACTTTCAAGATGGATGAAATCAGCGAAATTCTCGGGAAGGAAATGACGGCCGAGATCTTCGAAGTTAACACCTCGACCCACTACGGACGGATGGTGCGTATCGACGACAACACGGTGACGCTGTTCGGAAACATGGACGAGGTCTTCGAATACATCGAGTGAGTCTCCATCGCCTCCCTGACTGGGCGGGGCCGCATCCCCAGCGGCTATGGCCCCGCCGCTTCTCGAAGTGGTCTCGCCCGACCACCGCGCTTCGTTTGATCGACTAGAGCCAACCAGGAATTTCCGGAGAGCAACATGTTCATAACTCCCAGCGGCGAGGAAGTGTTCGTTATCGACGGCCATACCCATTTTTGGGACGGAAGTCCGGCGAATCAGCTCAACGTCCACGGCAAGCAGTTCATCGACTGCTTCTACGCCTACCACACCTCGCTCAGCCCGAAGGACAAGCTCTGGCCGAAGGAGCAGTTCGAGAAATACAGCGCCGACCAGATGTACCACGATCTGTTCGTCGACGGTCCTGACGACATGGCCGTCGTTCAGTCGACCTACCTCACAGAGTTCTACAAGAACGGGTTCAACACTATCGATCGCAACGCCGAGATGGCGAAGAAGTACAAGGACCGCTTCATCGTCAACGGCGCCTTCGATCCACGGGATGGCGAGAGGGCGCTCGAGTACATCCACTACATGAAGGAGACGTTCGGCATCAAGGGTGTCAAGCTCTATACCGCCGAGTGGAAGGGTGACTCGCGTGGGTGGAAGCTCACGGATCCCAACGCCTATCGCTGCCTCGAGCTCTGCCAGAAGCTCGGCATCACCAACATCCATGTCCATAAGGGGCCGACGATCATTCCGTTGGACAAGGATGCGTTCGATGTTCACGACGTCGACCATGCCGCGACGGACTTCCAGGGCTTGAATTTCATCATTGAGCATTGCGGTCTGCCGCGCCTCGATGATTTTTGCTGGATCGCGGTGCAGGAGACGAACGTCTACGGCGGCCTCGCGGTGGCGTTGCCGTTCATCCATGGACGGCCGCGCTATTTTGCCGAAGTGATCAGCGAACTGCTGTTCTGGGTCGGCGAGGACAAGCTGCTTTTCGGGAGCGACTACGCGATCTGGACGCCGCGCTGGCTGGTCGAGAAGTTCTGGAATTTCGAGCTGCCGGAAGATTTGAAGCAGGAGCACGGCGTCGACCTCACCCCGCAGGCAAAGAGGAAGATTCTGGGCCTCAACGCCGCACGTCTCTATGGAGTCGACGTCGAGGCGCAGAAGGCGAAGCTCGGGCAGAAAATCCACGCGACGGCAGCGGAGTAGAGCCAATGAACGCGCTCCATCAGCATGATCGCAGGACCAATGAGGTGTGGGAGCGCCTCGCGCTGGTCACGGATCCCGAGCTGGACGAACCGGTCACCGAGCTTGGATTCGTCGAGCGGGTCACGGTCGATCATGTTGATGGAGTCGACATCGTCTTTCGCCTGCCGACCTACTGGTGTTCGGCGAACTTCGCGTTCCTTATGGCCGACGATATGCGTCGGGCGGTGTCCTCGCTGGCTTGGGTTCGCGAAGCCCGCCCGCAGCTTCGGGACCATATGGTCGCCGAGGAGATCAACCGGGGCGTCCGCGAGGGTAGGTCGTTTGGCGAGGCGCTCAAGGATTTCGCAAGCGGCGGTTCACTTGACGATCTGCGGGAGAAATTCCGCCGCAAGGCGTTCGAGCGGCGCCAGGAGGTCATGATCCTGGCATTGCGCGGGCTGGGTTATGAGGATCCCGCGATTTGCCGCATGAGTCTGAGCGCGTTTGACGCGATCAACTTCGACTCGGAAGAAGTTGCGCGCCAGAAGCCGCGCTATCGCGAGCTTCTGGTTGAGCGGCGCCTCGCCGATCTCCCGGCCGATCCGGCCTTTGTTACCTACGATGGGGCCCCCATCAAGCGCCACGAAATGGCGTCGTATTTGCAGCGCTTGCGAGGCGTACGCATCAACATGGAGTTCAACAGCTCGTTATGCCGGGGCCTTCTTGCGGTGCGCTATCTCGAGCTGGACGCGGATCGCGCGGAGCAGACGCCAGCTCCGTGCGGAGGTTGCGGCAGTGGCTGCGCCGTGCGGTCTTCCGGATCGCCTGCAATGAACAAGCATTCCGCGGCGCTTGCGTGAGGTCGCGCTGATACGCGTGCGACCTGTGGGTGCCGACAAAACGGAGCGGACATCAAGTTCGCCCGGCCTGACGACCGAGAAACGATCACGTGGGAGTGAAACGCAATGCCAAAAGTCTTGCTGCATGACATAGAAGCTCGCCGCGCTCTTGCGCGTGGAGTCCAGAAGCTGGCCGCCGCGATCGAATCGACGCTCGGTCCCAAGGGCATGAACGCGATGGTCGACAGGCCGATCGGCACGCCCATCGTGTCGCGCGATGGCGTTACCATCGCCTCCGAGATCGAATTGCCGGATCGCTTCGAGAACATGGGCGCCCAGGTGGTACGCGAAGTCTCGATGCAGACCAACGAAGTCGCTGGCGACGGTACGACGACGGCGATGGTACTCGCGAACGGTCTCATTCAAGGCGGCGTCGCGGCCCTCGAGCGCGGCGCCAAGGCGGTCGATCTCTGCAAGGGGATCGACCGCGCCGTCGAAGTCGTCGTCGAGAGCCTGAAGAGCGCGGCAATTCCGGTCTCGGACCGCAGGACGCTACAGGCGGTGGCAACGATTGCGTCGACCGACTCTCATCTGGGCGATCTAATCGCCGAGGCGGTCGAGCGCGTCGGCAAGGATGGTATCATCAGTTCCGACTACGGGTTGACCACGAGTACGACGCTCGAGGTGGTCGAGGGCATGTCGTTCGACCGTGGCTACATTTCGCATCACATGGTAACGGACGTGGAGAAGATGGAGGTGGTGCTGGAACAGCCCTACATTCTCCTGACGGACCTGAAAATCAAAGCGCCGGGCGAGTTGGCGGCGGTGCGCGCGAGGGTCGCGGAGACCGGGAAGCCGCTTGTCATTGTCGCCGAAGAGATCGCCCCGGAAGTGGTTGTCACGCTGCTCGGCGAAGGCAACCGCGGCAAGGTTCTGGTGGTCAATCCGCCCGACTACGGCCACTGGCGCAAGGCCATGATGGATGACCT
The DNA here is from genome assembly GCF_000011365.1 of Bradyrhizobium diazoefficiens USDA 110. Taxonomy (GTDB): domain Bacteria; phylum Pseudomonadota; class Alphaproteobacteria; order Rhizobiales; family Xanthobacteraceae; genus Bradyrhizobium; species Bradyrhizobium diazoefficiens. The sequence goes on from NC_004463.1 coordinate 4,073,293, forward strand.
CGCCATCATCACCGGGGGGCGGGTCATCGCCCGCGAACTCGGGGGCATGCTGGAAGAGGCGAGCCTTGCCGACCTCGGCACTGCGCGGCAGGTTCGGGCCAGTGCGCGCGAAACGGTGATCATCCGGGGCGGCGGGGACGATGCGGCGATCGCCGCGCGCCGACAGCAGGTGGCCAAGCAGCACGATCTGGCGCCGCCGAACATCGAGCAGGACAAGCTCAAGGAACGCCTGGCTAAGCTCTCGGGTGGGACCGCCGTGATCTTTGCGGGCGGCGTCACGCCGGTCGAGCAGAAGCGTACGATCCAGTTGATCGACGATGCGCTCAGCGCGGCGCGTGCTGCGGCCGAGGAGGGCATCGTGCCGGGGGGCGGGACGGCATTGGCGCAGTGCGCGCCGGTGGTGGTGCGCGCCCTCGGCAACATCAACGGAGACCTGGGTGAAGGCATCAAGCTGGTGCGCGAGACCCTGTCGCGTCCTGCCGCTTTCATCGCCCGAAATGCCGGCCATGATGCGGCGAAGGTTGTGGCCGAGCTGCAAAGTTCGCGGGCCGGGGTCGGGTTCGACGCTGCAAACGGCGTGTTCATCGACATGGTATCTGCCGGCATCGTCGACCCGGTCAGGGTGACGTATACCGCGCTTCGAAATGCCGCTTCCGTGGCCACGCTGGTGCTGACGACCAACACGCTGGTTGCCGATGTGCCGGAGTATGTCGATCCGACGCAGGGTCCTGCGTTGGGCGGCGGGGCAGAAAAGCTTGGGCGGGCCTGAAGCAGATGAACGCGGTTCGCGTTCCGCCAGGGCGTCAATGGCCGACGTGGCGCGCCAAATACGGCGATGGCTTGACCGTCACGATCGAATGAATGGACGGTGACAACGATCTGGAAACAGCTACAATCTTGCGAGCTTCGGCATGAGCCCGAAGGAGGCAAATCATAAGCCTCCACGGTCATCCGACCAGCCGGGGCAGGAGGAACCGGGACATGGCCTACATCATCTCCAAGCGCGACGGTCCGCACCGCGAAGAGCTCAAGGCGAAGGACTTCCTTCAGAAGAACCGCACGAAGATCAATTCGCTCGCCAATCATCTGACGCTCGGGCGCTGGCAGGAGTTGCGCAATCCGACGCCTCCCTCTGAGCCTCAGCCGTCGGGCAAGCTTTGGTCCACGCCTCGGGCTCGCCCGAGGGAGATCGAGCCCTATGTTCGGATCAGCTATAACGGCCGCGTCGTGATTGCCGATCTCGCGTCAGGGCGGCAACTCCATTTTGTCGGTGAATTGCGCGGCGGCGGGCAATCGCGACACTTCGCTCTGGCGACGCGAGAGAATGGGATCTTCGAGCCGCTCGATGTCGAATTGCACAGGGTCCTGATAGACCTTGAGGGAGTGAGCGTACCCGATGAGGCGTCGGAAGCGCGCCTGGAGCAGATCATCTCAGGCCGTCTCGGTTTGGATGCGATCGCCAGAACGGTCGAATGATCTGCGTAAGCCGAGCCGGTGAGAGCACGATCTCATTGGCCCGGCTCATGTCGTTTCTGCTGATCAAGCTGCTGTTTGCCAATATAGGTTTGGTGCTCCAATGCTGACGGAAACCTTCATGGCTAAGCCGCCGTTTTCCCTGGAAGGCTACAAAATCCCGGAGGCCGCGGATGCGGAGCAGGGACGGCCGTATGATGAACGGGAGACCAACAAGGCGTGGGAAAACTTCCTGACATTCGGAGATGCAAAGCGCGAGAGCGCTCTGGTGCGAGGCATCATCGAAGAATCATGGCAGCGCAGCATCAAGTCGGGGGTCAACGCCCATTGCAGGGGCAGCAGCTTCGTGACTTCGCCGGACGATCTCTATGAGCTGCGTCTGAAGAACGATGATCTGCTAGGCTCCAGCGCCCAGACTTTCCGCCGCGTTGCGGAAGTACTTGGCGATGCGGCCACAATGCTGGTCATCACCGACAGGAATGGTGTCGTGCTTGATGTCGGGGGCGATCAGAGGACGATCGATGCCGGGCACGATATTCGCCTCGAAGTCGGCGCCGCCTGGGGAGAGACGGTGACCGGCACCAACGGCATTGGCACGGCGCTCGTCACAGGAAAGCCGGTTCATGTCCACGCCGCGGAGCATTTTTCCGAGGGCATCAAGGCCTGGACCTGCGTCGGTAGCCCCATTCGTAGCCCGATCGACGGCAGCATCATAGGCATCATCGATTTTTCCGGCCCCCAGGCGATCTTTCATCGTCACAATGTCGCGCTGGCGGTGATCGCGGCCAATCATATTGAGCTTGCGCTCTCGGAGAAGATTCGGCTCGAAAGAATACGCCTGCTCGAGGCAAGCATTTGTCGAATGCCAGGGATGGGCAGTGCCGACGGCGTGGTGATCCTGGATCGGTTTGGTCGGGTCGTCCATCACAACGATATGGCGTCGGCTCGCTGGCGGCGGATCACGCAGTCTCGTGAGTTGAGCATTGGGTCACAGATCCTTCCAAGTCGCGAAGGCCTGTTGGGCGAAGACTTGGCCGAGGGGTTGCCCGAGGAGCTGCGGGAGCAGCGGATCGAGCCACTGATCGTTGACGGGGTCGTGAAGGGCGCAATGCTCGTGCTTGCTTCGAAGCCGCGAACCCATCCTGCTGCATCCGAGATGTCGCCGACAGCCCGCACTGCCCTGATGTCGGCAAAGGAAGCGATCGTCGGATGCAGCGAGGCACTGCTGGACGTGGTGCAGAAAGTTGAGCGGGCGGCCCTCGGCCGGACCGCGATCCTGCTCGAGGGCGAGACGGGCGTCGGCAAGGAACTGTTCGCCCGCCTGGTTCATGCCGCCAGTCTGAAGACGGGCAAGGAGCCGTTCGTTGCCTTCAATTGCGGTGCGGTGTCGAAAGAGTTGCTCGGCGGCGAATTGTTCGGGCATGCGCCGGGCGCTTATACCGGCGCTACGCGCGAGGGAAGGCCCGGGCGGTTCGAATTTGCCAATGGCGGCGTGCTCAGCTTAGACGAGATCGGCGAGATGCCGATGGACCTGCAACCCTACCTGCTCCGTGTGCTGGAAGAGCGCGCGGTGTACAGACTGGGTGACAGCAAGGCGCGCCCGGTGGACGTTCGGCTGGTGGCGTCGACCAATCGGAATTTGAAGCAGGAAGTGGCCGAGGGACGTTTCCGCAAGGATCTGTACTTCCGGATCGGCGTCGTCAAGTTCACCATCCCGCCGCTCCGCGATCGGCTGGGCGATGTCGAGATCCTGATCGATCACTTCAACAGGCAATTCGCCACGATCTACAGCACCCAGCCGCTGCGGTTCGAGGCGGCCACTATGGAGTTGCTGCGCCGCTATTCCTGGCCGGGAAACGTTCGCGAGCTGCGTAATCTGATTGAGAACCTCGTGCTGATGACGATCACCGGTATCGTCACTCCCAGGGACCTGCCAGAGGATTTCGTGGAGGTGGCGCCGGCTCAACCTCCCTCAATCTCCGTGCAGTCGGAGAATAGCGCGACGGGATCGGAGAGTGACGAGATCGCGCGCTTTGACGAGATGGAACGTCGTGCCATCGAGAGAGCCGTCGCAAACGCCGGCGGCAATATTGCCGCTGCCGCGGAAAAGCTGGGGCTTTCGCGCGCTACGCTGTACCGCAAGTTGCACCAATACCGTTCCCGGACCTAGCGATCGGGGGCTGGCATGGCGGCTGTCTGGGATGAACAAAAGGGCGGGGAAGGTCCGGCCCCCGCGGCGACGCTGGCCTCGCAGATCCTTGCGCGCGCCGACCGCGACGTCACTTTCGTGATGCGCCTGGTTGGCGAAAGCCAAAGCTCGCTGGTGCGACATTTCATCATGTTCATCGAGACCGAGCTCGCAAAGCGCGGCATGAGCTACAGCGTACATCCGCTACTGCGCCCTTTCGTCGAAACGCATGCACGCGAGCTGTCGGATTTCGTATTGCAGGGTATCGGCTTGCGGCATCAGTTCGGCCTCCAGACCATCGAGACGATGGCGGGCGATCCTGCGCGGTTGCTGAGGGTCGATTTGTGGGACTCGCTGCAATCTCACGTTAATGACGCGCAGCAACACTTCGTATCCGATGCCCGGGGCCTCCAGCGGATCCTGGATCAAATCGAATCGAGCGCATGAGTGTCGATCCGGAAGTCCTTGTCGAAATGCTGAAGGAGCGGTTGTTCGTCGTTCAGCAGATATCGGCCGCTCAATCGTGGAACCTTCTGAACCGTCAGCTTGCTGGTGGAGCAGAATTCGAGATTCAGAGGATTGAGCAGGAGATTGCGGCGACAGGCGGTTCGCATGCGTTCGCCTACGCTATCGAGGAAGCGCACGAGCGCTTGAAAGAAGCAAAGGCCGGAATGGCAACATGCGACGCCAAATGCGCCGTGCTGGAACGACGCCTTGGAGAACTCGACAGGTGTATTGCGACCGGCAGGTGAGACGACCGATGGACACGATGGAAGCTGAGACCGCTAGGCTCTATGAACTGCTTGGTCGGCATTGGACCATGGGGGCGCTCGTTACGAACGCGACGTTCGACGCTGCGGGACAGGCAGTGGCGTTCGCGCTTGCAGACGGCTCTCTAGCCATCGCTCCGCTGGCCGATAGCGATCCGCCGAAAGATCGCTATCGTATGGCCTTGGACGGCGGCCGGTCGACGATCTCCCCGCGGCGGAATCCGGTCCCGCCGTTGACGAAAGTCGTCATCAGTGATGCTTCGCTTCATCTCGCCTCGATCGAGCCTTCGGGCTTCATCGCAAGCGATGGCAGCCAGTTATTGCATGTGTCGGCATCCGGTGTCACCCGACAAGCCGCGAAGCTCGGGGCACCGATTGATCTCGTCGCCCCGGTGCATGCCGGCGGCATTCTGGCTGCTTCCGGCGAGTCGGTCATATACTGCGATTCCAACGGCGAGGTCGGATGGCTTCAGAAGCGTGCGGGAGGCCGTTCATCCGCGATGGCCGTCTCGCCAGACGGTCGGAGCTTCGCGATAGGAGCTGACGGTTGCCTGCTCGTGCGTGCCTTCGGACCGCGGCCTGAGCCCACCGTCTCAATGGCCTTGGGCTCAATCTCGAGCTTGTCGTGGAGTCCCGACGGAAGCTGGTTGGCGATGTCCGTCGCAGAAGTTGGCATCGTGCTGTTGCGCCCTTGCCGATGCGCGGACCGTCCGGATGTCCGGCTATCCTGCGGGCGTTACGTCTCTTTCGTGGAGTGCAGACTCGCGCGTTCTTGTTACGAGCGGGGCCTACCGCTTGATCGCATGGGACGTTTCCAGCCTCGACGACGGAAGCGAGCAGCCGACGAGCCTCAGCACCGGTCGTGGCGGATTCATCCTCGTCAAGGCGGTAGATATGCACCCCGGGCGTCCCCTGGTCGCGGCAGGGTACAGCGACGGCAGGGTCGTCGTCGCGAGGATCGGACATCCCGACGAATTGGTTGTCAAACCGCCCGGTGGGGGCGCCGTCCAAGCCCTTCGATGGTCCGCCGATGGCCAGCATCTTGCAGTCGGAACGTGCGGCGGAGAAGCGGCGATCGTGACGTTTCCGCCGCAAATCTTCAAGTAACAGCGAACCGGGGCGGAGAGCCTTGCGAGCACCAGGAGGAAATCCATGACAGTAGCACGATTGCTAAATGAAGCCGAAAGTAAGGATCAGTTCTTCAAAGAGCTGGCGGAACTATCGGAGCGCATGATCGCCGCGCACGGAAAAGAGTTCTCGATGGGCGCCTTGGTGCTGGCGGCGAGGTTCATCGTCGAAAATAGGGCGTTCGAGCGAAGCGCAGCAACACAGTGACGTGTCGTCTTACTGCATACGATCGCGGCAGCGGCGGGTGCGGTAGGCCATGGCGGAGCTATTTTCGTCAAACACGCCGAGCGGACGTGCCCCTCTAGTGCCCCGGCTTTTCCGGGGCACGTAGTCGAACTTGACCATTCCCAGCTCGATGACTTCGTCTTCATGTTGATCTAGGCCAGTCGTCTCGACATCAATCAGGATGCCAGTTTTGGTCACTTACTCGTCGGATGGAGTGAAAGCTTCCCGACGCACCAAGCGCCGAAGCACACGATGGTCGGAGGATTTGGCCAATGCCTCGGCCATGGCGGCCAGGGGCAGGTCCTCTAGCATTGGGGGTTTCGATCCTCGGGCTACAGCTGCCCTGCATCGCGGCTGGATCTATCACGGAGGCTCAGTTGGCGCTTACCCGGAGTTATTCTTAGAAAGCGTTCTATTACGTAAATAGCTGATTTTACCGGCGCGCCGGACACGAGTCGAACGTGTGACCTTTGCCTTCGGAGGCAATTGTCACTCTTCGCGGCCAGCGTTGGAATGGCGCGTTCAAGCAAGCACAAGAGCCGGGTGTCGCGTGCTCTCACAACCACCGATTCCCGGGCGGCGCAGTTTGCAGCCGAAGGTGCGGAGGTACGATTGTCGATATGGCGGGCTCGGGCCTTTTTGCTGGAGCTAGCTCAAACTTGCCCATGATGGATCGGAGCGAGAGTTCAATATTTTCAGTTGGTTAGAGGGCGGCATGTGCACGATGTGTGCACCGGGAGATCAAGAAAAATCTCTTCACAGCTAACGTGATCAGGCCTAGGGCACCTTCAAGAAGACTCTCGCTATATTGGCGACGACTTCCAGTAGTTGCTCGACAACCCCGTGACCGACCGGGCGACAATCCCGAACTCGACACAATAGGCGCGGATCAAGTTGATGACGGCAGTCTGCTGGCGGATGAAGAGACGGTCTGCGCCCCAGTTATAGGCGTGCCGCGAGTTGCGTAGATCTTTCCGTCATCACATCCACGATCAAGGCTTCTCCGATCAATCGGTTCAGCTCTTGGATCCCTACTTAGTTCATCTGTGCAAACGTAGGCTTGCTCTCTGTGCTGTCGATGATACCGCGAATTTCTGCGTCCCTCGCGATCAGGCTCGACATCCGCCAGAACAGATGCGCGAGCCGGGTGAAGATCAACCGCTCGCGCTCCGTGGGCGTGGCGTCGTCAGGGACGGTCACGGTCTCGAGCCCGACCACGCGGCGGCAGTCCGGCCAGATCGCGATCGATTGCGCGATCGCCGAAAAGCAGCGCGGGTCCTCGCTGTCATCGTGCGACGCCGGAAGACCGGGATACTGCACCGGCGCGACATGGAATTTGTAGGCGCCGTGGCCGAGCCGAAGCAGGAATTTCTGGGACACGGGAATGTCGTTAGCAAAGGAGACCAGGCGGGCGTTACGCAGGATGTCGGGTGCGATGGCGGCAAGATCCAGGGCGGAGAGCGCGGAGCAGAAGGCGAGATCCGGATTAAACTCGCGCAGCAGATTTGCGAGCGGGCGCTGCTGCTGGACGGTCTGGGTAAGCAGGATGATGGTCTTGAGCATGGTGCTGATGTCCGTCAGGGAAAGAGATGGCAGGCGGTCATGACCGCGTGATCGGCGGTGTGATATGCATGCGCGGCGAAGAAATCGCGCGGAATCGACTGGCCCGGCGCAATCTCAAGGATGCGATAGCGCGCCTGCTGTGCCGCCGCCTGGGCAGCACCGAGATCGTCCTTCAGGGCGCACAACGATAGCTCGAAACGCTTGTATCCGCCGCAATCGGCTGCAAAGGCGCCGGTTACGGCCTCCACCGTGGCGGCCACCGCGCGGGCGTCATTGGCCTCGATGTCGCGCAGGATCACGGCGACGCCGTTCTCGTTGGCGGCTTCCGACGTCATGACCATGAAGGCGTCGCGCGCGCCGGTTCGGCCCGCACGGCGCGCTGCGCGGACGAGGCCGGCGAAGCCCGGATCGGGGCCGAGGCTGGTCGTCGTGGTCTGCTCGCTGTGCAGGATGGTGGCGCGTGCGGCGGCGAGGTCGCCTTTCATGGCGTGGTAGGAGCGCGGCAGCCACACCGTGTCGAGCGGCCCTTCCGAGGAGGTGAGGCCCCAGGCCTGGTCGAGCAGATAGCCGTCCCAGATTGACGGATATGACGCCGCGAGATGGTGCCAACTCCGCAGCAACTGCCCGGCGCGCGCGGTGCGGCCGAGATAAAGCGTGCGCGCCGACATTTCCCAGCGGTTCCATTTGTGGAGCGCGACGTCGCAGCCGAGCGCCGACGGCAGCAAGGGCGCCTCGCACAGGGTTGCGCCGGCTTCGACGAACAGTAGCGGCTCGCTGTAGCGTTGCCACATCCGGGCCAGGAACTCGGCCTTCTCGAAACAGAGCACTTGTTCGCCGAGCTCGGCCGCGACCGGCTCGATATGCGAATCGAGCTCCAACTCGTCGAGCGATCGGCGCAGGCTGCGAATGTCGTCGGGATCGCTGCCGAATGGATAATAGGAGACGATGCGCGGCCGGATCGTGGCGCCATCGGCGCTCGCTGACAGCTTTGACCAGCCGATGCCGCCCCACCACAATTCGTGCGGGCCCTCGGCGCTCGGGCTGACCGTGCCAAACTCGGTGAGTTTCGACTTGAGGAAGTCGAAGCCGGGATTTTCGCCGAAGGGAATGGCGACGGCGCAGCCGGAATGCAGCGAGCGATAGAACAGCTCGGCCGCGGCACCGCTCGGCGGCTCCGTCAGGACGATGACCCCGCCGTGACGCAGCCCCTCATAATGGCCGCCGAGCGTCGGAGCGCCGTAGCGGTCCACCAGCCAGGCGAGGCGGTTCCGCTGGATCCGGCCGAGCCGGATGTTCGCCGACCGCAGGAGGTTGTCGAGCTTTGCGTGCGTGTCGTCGGTCAATTCCCGTGCCCCCTTGCGTCATGCCGGCCCGTACACTCCAACGGCCGAGGGGGTTAATCCGGGCGCACTAATCGCGATGGTCCGCGTGACCGAGTGGGGTGATGGCCACCGAATAGATCGCGATCTCGCGTGCCAGCGGGCCGACCGGGATCTGCAGGCGACCTTCGTCGTCCGTAGCGTGATAGGAGGCTCCGGTCAGCGTCAGGCCCGCATAGGTCAACCGTTCCGCCGGGACGCCCGCCACGTCCTGGCTCTCGGCGGCGTCGCGAACGCTGTCGCCGAGCTGCATGGTCACGCCGTGAAGCTGACCGTCGCGCGCGGCCTTCGCCAGCGGCAGCGCGATCATGGCGATGGCCATGGCGCGCGATACCGGAATGCGCAGGCGCAGTTCGCCAAGTCCGGTGCGGAACATGGTGACGGTTTCGACCGCGGCGTCACCATTCGCCCGGAACAGTCCCACCTGCAACGCGCCGCAAGGCGTCTCCTCGAAGACATCGGCGGGCAAGCGGTTCGCTCCGAACAAGGCGTAGAGATAGGCGTGCGACGGGGACAAGCCAGCAAAGCTGCCCGCAAGCCACATCGGCGGCGCGGCCGAGGTGCACGCGGCGGTTAGGCCTCGCGCGGTGAGTTGATCGCGGATGAAGCCCGTGTCGAGCATCGGCGCCAACGCGTGCGTCCCGAGGTTGATGTCGTGCTTGAGCTCGCCGAGCAACGCCAGTTCGTCGTCGTCCGGGAGCAGCAGGAGCCGCGCCAACGTCGCCGCGCTCCAGCGCGCTGCGATATCGGGCGCCGCATGGGGCTCGAGCCCGATGGCGGCAGCAATTTTGCCAGCGTTTGCCGCATAGGCGAGCGCGCCCGCCTGGATCTCCGAGGCCAGAGCAATCTGGACTCCCGGTCGCGGATTGATCTCGCGCAGCACCTGCGCGCCGTCGTAATCGCGCACCGAGCCGTCGGCAGAGCAGCAGATCTGCTCGAGTAGGGCCACGTTGCGGATCAGCATGCGCTTGACGTGCGGGGTGACCACGAGATCGGAGATGAAGCCTTTAGCGGTATCGCAGTCGGCAAGATCGTCAAGAGTGTCGTCAAGCGAGATCAAATAGGCGCCGTGCAGGCGGATCGCGATGCCCTCCTGGTCGAAGATGCGGCGCAGCGCCTTCTGGACGCTGCCGGAATAGCCGAGATCGGCCAGCACGAGATCGGTGCAGCGATCGAAATCCGGGATGACATGCCGGAGATAAGCAAGCAGCCGGGCGCGCTGGCCTGCGGCAAGCTTGGTGATCTCCCGCGCGTCCATCAGCTCGGGCAGGGCATCCGCCAGCGCAGCGCCGGTCGCGATCCCGTTGGGACATTGTGCGAAGAAGTCCGCGACTGCTGATGGCAGCACTTTCAGCATGTCGCGAAAGGTCGGCGCGTCGATCTTCAAGACTTTTCCGAGCAGGTCGAGCAGCGGCTGCATGGTGTCAGCCGAGGCGATCAGGCTGACGCGGCGGTTGATTTCGACATAGGCGGATGCGGCGTCACGACCGCTGTGCCAAATCCGGTGCGACAGAAAGCCGTCGCGCCCGAGGAAGCCGACGGCGACCCGCCGGCCGGGCTCCTCGAGCTCCGCGCAGCGATCAGCAACGAAGACGTCGAACGCCGTCATGATCGGGCCGAGGACCGTCAACCCCAAGTGATAGGCCGGCGGCCTCTCCGCGCTGCGCGCCGCCACCATGCGCCGCAGCGTACGCGCGCCATGGTCAAGCCGCGCAGGCTGCCCCGGGCACAGCAGCTCGAATATCGCGGTCTCGCGCTGGAATCTTGACGCGAGTTGCTGACCGGCCTGCGGATAATAGCGCGGGCGGATGCCGTGGCGCTTCGCGCCCTTGATGTCGGCGCGGTCATTGTCGCCGATATGAAAGGATGCTGCCGGATCAACGTTCTGCTCAGTGAGGTATGTTGCGAACAACGTTTCGCTCTTGCTGCTGCCGTGGTCGCAGGACGCATAGAGGAAGTCCCAGGACAATCCCGGACGGCAGGCGCGCAACAGGCGCGCGAGCTGGTCCGAGTTCCAATAGGTGTCGGAGATGAACCCGACCCGATGGCCCAAATGCTTCATGTCCAGATATTGCCGGAGCATGTCCGGGTTGACGCGGCAGAGCTCGAGCTCGGCCTCGAACTCGGCGTCGACGAGATCGCGCAGATGTGCGCGCTTCAGGCCGAACAGCCTGAACGGAAAGAAGGAATAGATGTCGTCGATGTGCACTTCGCTGGTCCCCCGCGTCTCCTTCGCGGTCCGGCGTGCACGTGATTCGGCCTGCATGCGATGCTGAACGAAACTGGCGGAAACATTCGGACAAGTTCTTGAAATGCCCGATAGCTCGTAAGTCCTTTCAAACACACCATCCGGCGTCGTGCAGGCGCGCATCAGAAACGTATCGAAAACATCGAACGACCAAGCAGAAACAATTTGCGCGCGACGCTGTGCGTCGACCGTTGCGACGTTCATCCCGAAATTCTCCGCCAATCGAAGCGATCAACGTGCGTGCGGACGAATTCAGGCGTGCGATGGCGAAAATAATCGATGTGCGATTCGAAATCGCGCATCTCGCGCCTGACAGAATAGAAAAATCCGCTAGGTTCGAATTGTGATTCGGCAAAAACTGCCGAGTGAAAAAGTTGTCTCGCGTTCGTTTCCACTCGGAAACAATCGATCATTCGCACGCGTGTCGCGTGATGGGTGCGATCAGTTCAGTGCCGCGTAATCACAGCGTTTTTGTGCAGCTCTGTTCGAGATGAATGATCCGCGATGATGCGAGACGATGTCGATGATTGCAGAACGAGTGCGCGCTTCGCCGCACGCCGTCGGCAATCTTTGCCGGCCGGCCGGCAAAAGCTTCCAACTAACATCTTGAAAAATAACGAAAATTATGCGCCTGGATTGTTTTCGCCTCGCGTTCAACGCCTGGAAGCCGTGTGGAAGATGCGCCGCCGGCATTGCGGGTTGGAGATTGCGGGATGAGTTTTGCGGTGGACGTTTTTGCTCGCGCCGAAGCCGAGATCGCGACGACGATCACGAGCGAAGCGAACGCACCGGTGATCGCGTCGGCTTCGATCGCGCCTGACGGCGAGCCGGTCGCGGCCGATGTCGTGTTCGACGAGGACAGCGAGCTTCTCGATCGGCTTGCCGCTGACGATGAGACCGCCTTCCGGATGCTTGTCGAGCGGCACATCGATCGTGCCTATGCGATCGCGCTGCGCATCGTCGGCAACGCGGCGGACGCCGAGGACGTGGTGCAGGACAGCATGCTGAAGATCTGGAGTCATCGCGGCCGCTGGCAGCATGGCCGCGCAAAGTTCTCGACCTGGCTCTATCGCGTCATCTCCAACCGCTGCATCGACCTCCGCCGCAAGCCGCGCACCGAGAATGTCGATACCGTGCCCGAGGTCGCCGACGGACGGCCGGATGCATCGCGCGTGATCGAGCGCAACGAGCTGAACGGCATGCTGGAAGAGGCGATGCAGCGGCTGCCGGAGCAGCAGCGGATCGCGGTGATCCTGTCGTATCATGAGGACATGAGCAACGGCGAGATCGCAGAGGTCATGGACTCTACCGTGGCCGCGGTGGAATCGCTCCTCAAGCGCGGACGTCAGCAACTGCGCCAGCTCCTGCGGCGGCACGAACGCGACATCCGCACCGCGTTTACCGACTGCTAACCATAAAATCCGGCTCTCGAAAGATTTCCCGCCTGATCGTTCGGCGCTCCTTCGTTTGAGCGGGTGGACGGGGCTGCGCCCGCGTCGTCGTAAGTCTTTCCACGATGCGGCACGTCATGCCCATCAGCACAGGAGCTTCCAATGCCCGCAATCAACACCAATACCGCCGCCAATGCCGCGGTCCGCTATCTCAACGTCAATTCCGCGCAGGAAACCAGCTCGCTCTCAAAACTGTCGAGCGGCTCGCGCATCACATCCGCCTCCGACGACGCCGCCGGTCTGGCGATCTCCACGCGCATCTCGTCCGACGTCACCACGCTGCAGCAGGCGGCAACCAACGCCTCGCAGGCGACGGCGATCCTGCAGACCGCGGACGGCGGCGCCTCCAACATCTCCGACATTCTCGCGCGCATGAAGTCGCTGGCCTCCGAATCCGCCTCGGGCACCACGACTGATTCCAGCCGCGCCTACATCAACTCGGAATTCTCGCAGCTCACCAGCGAAATCGATTCGATCGCCAGCGGCACCCGCTATTCCAGCCAGAGCCTGCTCGACGGCTCCAGCGTGTTTGCTTCCGGCGTCTCTGTCCTGGTCGGTTCGTCCGGCTCCGATACCATCACCATCACGCTGTCGAGCCTGACGGCTTCCTCGCTCAGCGTCACCTCGCTCGACGTCAGCACCCAGTCGGGCGCGACCTCGGCGCTGACCACGCTGGACACCGCCATCGACACCGTCTCGGCCGCGCGCGCCAGCATCGGCGCCCAGGAGTCGCGCTTCAATTTCAGCGCCGACTCGATCTCGACGCAGACCCAGAACCTGCAGAACGCCAACTCCGCGATCAAGGACGTCGACATCGCGGCCGAGCAGTCGAAGCTGTCGTCGGCCGAGGTAAAGACCCAGGCTGCTGTGTCGGCGCTGGCGGCCGCGAACCAGATGCCGCAGTACCTGCTCAAGCTGCTCGGCTAAGCGTTCGCGTTGATCATGATCTGACCGGGCCGGCAAGAGGCCGGCCCGGCACCTTCCAGGGATCGCCAGGCACGTGACCAGCGTCAGTTCGAGCACCAGCAGCACCAGCACGACCAGCTCGGGGGTCTCGATCACCACGAGCGGCACGACCAATTCGAGCAGCGTCGACTGGTCGGCGCTGATCCAGTCCGCCGTTGACGCCAAGACGGCGCAGGCGACGACGATCTCGACGTCGATCACCAGCAACCAAGCCAAGATCTCGGCCTATCAGACGCTGCAGAGCGACCTGAAGACGCTGTATTCCGGGCTGGCATCGCTCGCGACGTCGGTGGTCAATTCACTCGCCACCAACGCTTTCTCGACCCGTTCCGCAAGCATCAGCTCAACCGGCGACGCCAGCGCATCGTCGACGCTGTCCATGAGCATCAAGAGCGGGCCGCCACTGGCGACCATACGCTGACCATCAGCCAGCTCGCGGTCGCGCACAAGGTGGTGGGCACCTCGCAGTCGAGCCAGACCGCCGAGCTCGGCTATTCCGGCACCTTCTCGCTCGGCCTCGCGGGCGGTTCGACATCCGATATCACGGTGACCAGCACGATGTCGCTGCAGGACGTCGTCGATGCCGTCAATGCCCAGACCTCGACGACCAATGTGCAGGCCTCGATCGTCCAGGTGTCGAGCGGCTCCTATGAGATGGTGCTGACGGGCACGGCGGACGCCGCCGACATCACCTATTCCAGCACGTCAGGCGACGATATCCTCAGCAAGCTGGGCGTAACCGACAGCTCAGGGGCCTTCACCGACGTGCTCCAGGCGGCGCAGTCGGCCGAATTCACCCTCGACGGCATCGCGATGACCCGCGACACCAACGACATTTCCGACGTGCTGACCGGGGTCACCTTCAACCTGCTCCAGGCCACGCCGGACGGGACGTCGCTGAACGTCAGCATCGAGACCGACACCAGCCAGATCCAGTCGGCGCTCGAGACCTTCGTCACCAACTACAATGCGTTTCGTGACGAGGTCATCGCCCAGCAGGCGACGGGCACTGACGGCACGGCATCCTCGAGTGCAGTGCTGTTCGGCGACGGCACCATGCGCAACATCATGGACGCGCTTCAGAACAGCCTGAACAGCACCGTCCGCGGACTGACGATGGCCGATCTCGGCCTGTCGTTCAACGAGAACAACGAGCTCGAGCTCGACACCTCGACACTGTCGGATGTCCTGAGCACCAATCTGAGCGGCGTGACAAAGCTGCTGTCGGCGCAGACCACGACGTCGTCTAGCCAGCTCAGCGTCGTCAACACCGGGACGTCGCCGCAATCCTTCACCCTGGATCTGACGGTGGATTCCGACGGCAATCTCACCTCGGCCTCGGTCGGCGGCGATTCCTCGCTATTCACGGTCAGCGGCACCTCGATCATCGGCGCGTCCGGATCGATCTATGCTGGCATGGCCTTCACCTATAGCGGCTCGACCTCGCAGTCGATCACGGTGACGTCGACGTCAGGTCTCGCCACGCAGCTCTATCAGCTCGCGAAGAACTATTCCTCGTCGAGCGGTGCGTTGCAAACCCTGATCACCAATCTGACGACACGCGACGACGATCTGCAGCAGAAGGTCGACGACATCAACAGCGCGGCGTCGACGCTGCAGTCCCAGCTCCAGACCCAATATGCGAAGTATCAGGCGGCGATCGAGAGCTCCAACAGCACGCTGACCTATCTGAAGGCGCTGCTGAACTCGTCGAGCAATTGATAGCGTGGAACCGAGTGAGTGATGATGCATAACCAGATGGCGTACTTGGCCAACCAGGCCTATCGGGGAGCGGCGACCACGGTGCCGCCGCTGAAGGCGGTGTCGATGCTGCTCGGCGGGGCCGCCACCTTCCTGCAGAAGGCACTCGTGGCCCAGGAGTCGCGGCGCTTCGAGGAAGGACATGAGCACCTGATGAAGGCGACCGCCATCCTGCGCGGGCTCAGCCACAATCTCGATTTCACCAATGGCCGGGACGTCGCCGAGCGGCTCTACCAGACCTACAACGCGCTCATCCTGGCGAGCCTGAGGGCCTATGGTCGGCCGGACGCCCGCGAGAGCTTTCGGCGGATCATCGCCGGCCTGGCCGAGATGCGCGAGGCGTGGGAATTCGTCGATGCGGCGAGCCGGGGCGGCAAGGCCGATTCGGCTCCGTCACGGTAGCGGCCGGGCGGTTTCATAGATCCCGTGAATAACCGGGGGCGAGGGGGTCCGGGCGGCTGTTTTCGCGGCCGTTCCGGCCGTGCTGGCGCGGCTTGGCGCGGATCACAGCGCGAATTCGGTTTCCGGCGCGCAAGCAATGCTTTATGACGGGCTTGGCGAGGCGGATATCCGGACGATGGACGTCACCGAGTTTGAGGATCTGATCGATCGGCTGGGCGAGGACGTCTCGCGCTGGCCCGACGATCGCCGCCTGTCCGCCGAACAGTTGCTGTCCCGGTCCGCTGAAGCGCAGGCCCTGCTCGCGCAGGCGCAGGCACTCCGCGCGGCGCTGGCCGCGCCGCCGGTGCGCGCGCCGGCGGGGCTCGCCGACCGCATCGTTGCCGCGGCGACCAAGCGCGGCACGGATGCCACCGAGGCGCTTACCGAGGGCGAGACGGCGAGGGGCTGATCGCTCGCGTCGTCGCATCGGCATCGAGATCGTCCCACAGTTCTTCATCTCTGCCTGACGTCTTCACACGGCAGATTTTGCCGAGTCGAACAGTGATCGCGCGTGTGCAAATCCGCGCCTGAATTCCCGTCCGGTCCCGTTTCATCTGCACAGAGATCAGCGCGCAACTGCTCCGTAATGCGAGCGCGCCGGTCGCCTAGAACCGGGGTGTGCGATGACCGTTTCCGCGACGAGTTCCGTCTCAACTGCAACGACGACGACATCATCGTCGTCGAGCTCGTCTTCCGCGTCGTCGTTGACGTCGAGCGACTTCCTGAGCCTGCTCGTCAGCGAGCTGCAAAACCAGGATCCGCTGAACGCGACTTCGACGACCGACTTCATCAATCAGCTCACCTCCTACGCGAATTTCACGTCGCAGCAGTCGATCAACAGCAATCTGACGTCGCTGGCGAGCTCATTCTCCAGCCTCGTGACGCTGAATTCGGTCAACTACATCGGCCACACCGTCGAGGCCAAGACCGATACGGCGTCGCTGAGCAATGGCTCCGCGACGTTCGGTTACTCGCTGTCCTCTGCAGCCTCGAACGTCTCGATCAGCGTCAAGGATTCCTCGGGCAACACGGTGTGGACCGGCACCGGCACCGGCAACTCCGGATCCAACAGCTTCACCTGGGACGGCAAGGACTCCAGCGGCAACCAGCTCTCGGACGGCGGCCAGTACACGATCTCGGTCAACGCGACCGATAGCGCCGGCAACTCCGTCCTCAACTACACGACCGTCACCGGCACGGTGACCGGCATCGACACCTCGACCTCGACGCCGTCGCTCACGGTCGGCGGCGTCTCCGTCAGCGCCGCCAACATCATCGGCGTCACGTCCTGATCTCATCCGGAGTTTTATCATGAGTCTCACCGGCGCACTTTCCTCGGCGATCTCGGCGCTCAGCGCGCAGAGCCAGTCGCTGTCGATGATCTCGGACAACATCGCCAACTCCGACACCACCGGTTACAAGACGACGTCGGCGATGTTCGACGCGCTCGTCACCGCGTCGAGCAACGCGACCTCCTACGCCTCGGGCGGCGTCACCGTCTCCGGCCGCGCCAACATCACCCAGCAGGGTCTGCTTGCAGCGACCTCGAACGCCACCGACGTCGCGATCCAGGGCAGCGGATTCTTCGCGGTGTCGAATTCCACGTCCGGCGGCACGATCTCCTATACCCGCAACGGTGCGTTCACCATCAACAATGCGGGCTATCTGGAGAACAACGGCAACTATCTCGAAGGCTGGCGCACGGACGCCGACGGCAACGTCGTCGGCAATGAATCGGCGAGCAACCTCACGGCCATCAACACGCAGGTCGCGTCCACCAGCGGCAGCGCCACCACCAAGACGACGGTCGCGGCCAATTTGCCGTCGGACGCCGCGACCGGGGACACCTACACCAGCTCGATGACGGTCTACGATTCGCTGGGGGCGGCGAACTCGATGCAGGTCACCTGGACGAAGACCGGCACCAACACCTGGAGCGCGAGCTTTGCCAATCCGACCTCCACGTCGGACACGACGACGGCGACGGGGACGGCCTCGGGCACGATCGCCATCACCTTCAACAGCGACGGCTCGCTCGCCAGCACCAGTCCGAGCCCGGCGACCGTCGTGGTGACCGGCTGGACCGATGGGGCCGCCGACAGCTCGATCACGCTCAATCTCGGCACCGTCGGCAAGACCGATGGATTGACGCAATACGCCTCGGGCGAAACCACGCCCTCCGTCAACGTCACCAGCATCGATTCCGACGGGCTGTCTTACGGCAAGCTCTCCAGTGTCTCGATCGGCAAGGACGGCGTGGTCGATGCCACCTACTCGAACGGCCAGACGATTGCGATCTACAAGATCGCGGTGGCGACCTTCGCCGATCCCAACGGTCTGTCGGCAAGGAGCGACGGCATCTATTCGGCAACCGTGACGTCGGGCAACGCCGCTCTCCAGGCCTCGGGCGAGAACGGCGCGGGCACGATCTACGGCAGCGAGCTGGAATCCTCGACCACAGACACCAGCAGCCAGTTCTCCAGCATGATCTCGGCGCAGCAGGCCTATTCCGCGGCCTCGCAGGTCATCTCGACCGTCAACAAGATGTACGACACGCTGATCTCGGCGATGAGGTAGGTGATGGGCAATGTCAGGGATCATGCCGTTGGTGAGCGGTTACTGCTGCGCCTCAAGCGACTGGTGACGCGCGCCGATGCCGCAGACCGCGCGAAGCCTGGCGGGCTGCTCGCGCTGGTCGACGATATCGAGAGCACGCGCCGCGCTCTGCTGCGCCAATGCGCGGATATCGAGGACGAGATGCGGCGCGCGGCAGCGCGAACCACGGCGATCGGTGCCTATCTCCGCGGCTCCCAGGCGGGCCGCGGCCGGCCGCAGAATTAGAAGAACGATGTGAAGGCAACGAACATGAAACAGGCAGAGCCTACCAGGACCAGTGCCGCCGGCGGCGATATCAGGATCAAGTCGCTGATTGCGCTGATCGACGTCCTGACCACCCTGGTTGCCGAGGAGAATGCGGAGCTCGCCAAGGGCTTGCCCGCCTCGCGCCTGAGGCAGGTGGACGAGAAGAACCGGCTGGCCGAGTTGTTCGAGCGGACGGTCGCCGAATGTGCCGGGGGCAGCACCAGCCTGCACGTTAGGGATATGATCCTGCGCGAGCAATTGATGGAGCGGATCCTGAAGCTGCGTGCCGCGATGGACGAGAACCTGGTGCGGTTGCGCGCGGCGATCGAGGCCAGCAACCGCCGGATCGAGGCGGTGATGCAGGCGATCCGCGAGCAGATTGCGGCGGTGTCGCCCTATGGCGCCTCGGGCCGCGTCGCCGCCGCGCGGACCGTCTCCAGCGGCACCAGCCGGCGCGCCTGACGCAACAAGGAGGCCGCCGCCGTGTCGCTCGATATCACACGACTGATCGCCTTCAGCGGGCTCTCGGCCACGCAGGTCCAGATCAGCGTGACGTCGTCGAACATCTCGAACGCCGACACGACCGGTTACACGACCAAGACCGCGAACCAGACGAGCAGCGTCACCAACGGCGTCGGCACCGGCGTCACGGTGACCGGCATCACCTCGACGGTGGACAAGCTGCTTCTGAAGTCGCTGATCGGCGCAACCTCTGAACTCGGCGCGGCCGACACCAGCAACACCTATCTGACCTCGCTGCAAAAACTCTACGGCTCGACCAGCACCTCGGACAGCTCGTCGACCGGTACATCACTTGCCAATACGCTGGCCGATCTGGAATCGGCGCTGTCGTCGCTCGCGAGCACGCCGAGCAGTGCGTCGCTGCAATCCAACGCGGTGAGTGCGCTCAACGATGTGGTGAGCCAGCTCCGGGAGACCTCCAGCGGCATCCAGAAACTCCGCTCCAATGCCGACAAGGACATCGCATCCTCGGTCGACGACGTGAATAAGGATCTGCAGCAGATCGCCAACGTCAACGCCGAGATCAAGCAAGTTGCAGCGTCCGGCCAGTCGACCGCGGATCTCGAAGACCAGCGCAATACCGCGCTGCAGGACGTCGCATCGAAGATGAACGTCAGCTACTTCACGGCGTCGAACGGCGATCTACAGGTTTACACCACCTCCGGCCAGGCGCTGGTCGACAGCAGCGCGCATACGATCAGCTACACGACGGCCGCCAACGTCTCGTCGTCGACGAGTTTCGGCGCGATCTCGGTCAACGGAGTCGACATCACCTCGCAGATTACGAGCGGCGACATCGGCGCGCTCGTCACCTTGCGCGACAAGACCTTGCCGGCCGCGCAATCCCAGCTTGACCAGCTGGCCCAGCAGTTCACTTCCGCGCTGAACAGCGTGTCCAACAGCGCTTCGTCGGTGCCACCGCCAACCAGCCTGACTGGGACCACGGCGGTTGCGAGCACGGACGCGCTCTCGGCGACCGGCACGGTCCACATCGCCGCCACCGACCAGAGCGGCAATCTCGTGTCCTATGCCGATCTCGACCTGTCGTCCTACGCAACGGTTGGCGATCTCGTGACCGCGATCAACGGTATTTCCGGCCTGTCGGCATCGGTCGATTCCAACGGTCATCTGACGATCTCAGCCACCGGTTCCGGCAACGGCGTCGCGATCAACGAGATGACGAGCTCCGTGGGCAGTTCGGGCGAGGGATTGTCTGATTATTTCGGCCTGAACGACATCGTCACAGGAACCAGCGCTGCCGACATTGCGGTCAAGAGCAGCTTTCTCTCAGGCAGCTCCGAGCTGCCGCTCGCCACGCTGGATTCGTCATCGACGTTGACGGTCGGCAGCCGGGTGCTGTCGTCGGGCTCGGCCACCGTGGTCAACAATCTCTACGACACGCTGACGGGCTCGCGGAGCTTTGCATCCGCGGGCGGCCTCGCCGAATCCACCGGCTCCTTCGCCGACTACGCCGCCACGATCGTCTCGGATGTCGCAAGCAAGGCGTCGCAGGCCTCCTCTGCCTATACGGCGAAGGAGACCGCGCAATCGACCTATGCGGATTCGCTTTCCTCGCAGTCGGGCGTGAACCTGGACGAGGAATCGGCGCGGCTGAGCACGCTGCAGAACAAATATTCCGCGGCCTCGGCGCTGATCCAGGCCATCAACACGATGTACTCGGCGCTGCTCAACGCCGTGCAGTCGGGCTGAGGCGGGAGGGTACCGATGGCAATGCGGGTGGCGACCTTCGCGCAGACCAACACCATGATTTCGGATGCGCTGCGCATTCAGTCGGTGATGGCCAACGAGCAGATCCAGGAATCGTCGGGCCAGATCTCGAGCGACTTCGGCGGCTACGGCTCGACTGCTCAGCACGTGGTCAATCTGCAGGTTTCGGTGACGCGGGCGCAATCCTATGTCGACGCCGCGACGCTCGCCGACAGCCGGGTGCAGGTGATGTATTCGGCGGTGGGATCGATGACCGACATGGTCACGCAGTTGCGCTCGCAGCTCAGCGCCGCCTCGACCGGCAGCTCGACCGAGGCGAATTCGGCGATCGCCACCGCGCAGCAATATCTGGAGCAGATGGGGTCGCTGCTGAACACGCAGTATGACGGCCAGTACGTCTTTGCCGGCGGCAAGACCGAGACGGCGCCGGTGGATATCACGAGTTTTGCCACCGGCACGGGCTCCGCCGCCACCGCGGACACCTCCTATTACTCCGGCGACGGCGAAATCGCGTCGGTCCGCGTCTCGGCCGACCAGGCCGTGTCCTATGGCGTCACCGCCGACAATTCGGCGTTCGAGGAGGTGATGCGTGTCCTGAAGTTCGTGGCCAACAGCACCTCGCTGTCGTCCTCCGACATCACCCAGGCGCTCGACCTCGCGAGCACGGCGCTGGACGACACGGTGGCGGTGCAGGCCAGACTCTCCGGTGCGGCCTCGCAGATCGAAACGGCGAGCACGCGGCAGAGCGACTACAAGAGCTTTGCCGAGACGCTGTCGAGCGACCTGACCGGCGTCGACGTTGCCGCGATCACCGCGCAGCTTTCGACCTATCAGTCCCAGCTCACCGCCTCCTATTCCGCGCTCGGAAAGATCCTGAGCATGAATCTCGCGAGCTATCTGAAATAGATGCGTCGCCGTGTGCCCGGTCCAGCGAGCGGGAGCGTGCCCGGCGGCTATTGGTCCCAAGCTAGCGACCAGCGATTCAAGATCATTCAGTAGTTGAAGAGGCGAACGATTTGGCGCCGGGGATAAAACTGTGCTGCTGTGGAGCGAAAAGTTGAACGTAACGAATTGCACATAATTAAAGAAAGCCGAAATCAGCCTCCTGCGCCAACTGAGTGAGCTGAGATCGCGAAAGTGGCGGCAGTATGACAGCTTGTTACTCGTCCGCAGACGCTTGGCATCGGCGTTCAGACAGCACAATAACCACCTTGAGGCCGTGAGGCTGGTTGTCCTGAAGCGACAGGGATCCGCCGTGTGCCTCGACGATACTGCTGGCAATCGACAGTCCGAGCCCGAAGCCGCTGGTCTCGTTCATCGTGCGGGCGTCGTCACCCCGTACGAACGGCTCGAGCATCGCGGCCTTCTTGTCGTCCGGGATTCCAGGACCATCGTCCGAGATCTCGATGGTCGTGACCGCGTTTGCGACGGACAGGGCGACGTTCACTTCGCTGCCAAAGCGAACGGCGTTTCCAATCAGATTGGCGAGCGCCCGCCTGATCTCATCCGGCTTGACCGTGAGCGTGAGCCGCGAGGGGCCGTGGTAATGGACCGCGTGACCGCAGTCCGCAAATTCCTCGCATACCATCTGAACGAGTGCCGCGATGTCCACCAGCGTGGGCCTGGCGCCGCTGCCGCCACGCAGCAGGATGAGAACGGATTCGAGCATCGCCTGCATCTGGTCGAGGTCGCGCAGCGTCTGTGTGCGCTGGGTGTCGTCCTCGATATATTCGGAGCGCAGCCGTAGCCGCGTGATGGGTGTGCGCAGATCGTGGCTGATCGCGGCGAGCATCCGGGTCCGGTCGTTCATTAGCGACGTGATCCGGTTCCGCATCAGGTTCAGTGCCTTCGCCGCCGACCTGATCTCCTCGGGCCCGCTCTCGGGGAGCGGTGCCGAGGACCGGCTCAGGCTGAAGCTCTCGGCTGCCCTGGCAAAGGCCGATAGGGGCGCGCTGAGCGCCCGGCCGGCCCATACCCCGAGCAGCGTAATGCTGATGACCAGGAACAACAGCGTGCTTGCCCAAAGGCCGGTGATAAATCCGGGAATGCTCGGCGTCCTCACTGTCGCATCGAGGACTTCGCCGTCCCCGAGATCGAAGAGGACGCTGTCCTGTTCGGGCGGACGTCGCTGAACGATCTGGACGCGGCCATCGAACGGTGAGGGGATGGCCGTCGTCGGAGTTGCGGACGCGCGAGGCCCGCCCTCCGTCAGTCGAAGTTGCAGGTCAGGAAGGCCGCGACCGATATTCTCAACGAGAACGCGACGTTCGTTTCGCGGCGTCTTGTCGAGAATTCGCACAATCAGCTCGAATTGCTGCAGTGGCTCGTCGGTCAGCAGGCTGGGCTTGGGCCGGCTCACCAGGACATAGCCGGCGATCAGCGCGTGAATCAGCACGAGCGTTGACAGGATCAGCGCGGCGATCTGGCCGCTGATTCGTCGCAGGGTAAAGAGCCTTACGAGCTTGCGGAGCCGGCTCACGCTTCGTCCACCCGCGGCGTGAAAATATAGCCGCCCGTTCTGACGGTCTTGATCATCGAGGTTCCTTCGGTCCTGTCGAGCTTGCCGCGCAATCGGCTCACGAGCACGTCGATGCTGCGCCCGAAGGCGCCGCCCGGCCGCCCGCGCGTCATGTTCAGGAGCGTGTCCCGGCTCAGGATGCGGCCGTGGCGCTCGCAGAAGGATTGCAGCAGGTCGAATTCGGCGCTCGTCAGCGGCACCTGCGCGCCCTCCGGGTCACGCAACTCCCGCATTCGGGAATCGATGATCCAGCCCTCGAATCTCAGGCGGGCCGAGGTCTTTGCCGCGGGCCCCGCCGATCCGCCCAATTGCCGCCGGAGCACGGCGTTGATCCGCGCCAGAAGTTCGCGCGGATTGAACGGCTTTGGCAAATAGTCGTCGGCTCCCATTTCGAGACCGAGGATCCGATCGACGTCGTCGCCCTTGGCGGTCAGAATGATGATGGGCGTCGTGGTATCGACGCGCAGGCGTCGACACAGGCTCAGGCCGTCCTCGCCCGGCAGCATGAGGTCGAGCACGATCAGGTCGACGCGGTTCTGGCTGATGTAGCGGTCCATCTCACGCCCGTTCGCGGCCATGCCGACGTTGAACGAGTTCTCACGCAGATAGCGTGCGACCAGATTTCGTGTCTCTTGGTCGTCTTCGACTATGAGGATGCTCTGGGTGCTCATGGCATGAATGGCGATGTTGCTTGGCGTCGATGCGGGCGGCCGGTCGGTGCCGGAAGACCGCGTTCGAGCCAAACTACCACACGCGGCGAGGGTTTTAAGGTCATTCACGGCTGAGGGCTACCACCGGATCGAAGGATGCGGCGCGCCGCGCCGGGAAATAGCCGAAGAAGATCCCGATCGCCGTCGACGTCAAGAAGGCGGCGCCAATGGAGAAGGTCGAATAGGAGACCTGGAACCCCGGCAGGAGAAGGTTGAGGAGCGCGCCCAGCGCGACTGCGATCAGGATCCCTGCGATCCCGCCGAGCGACGAGATCAGAGTCGCCTCAACGAGGAACTGCTGGAGGATGTCTTCCCGTCTTGCGCCGACGGCCATGCGCACGCCGATCTCGCCGATCCGTTCGGATACGGACACCAGCATGATGTTCATTACACCGATACCCCCGACGACGAGCGAGATGACGGCGATCGCCGCCACGAGGAAGGCGAGGGTCTGCGTCGTGCTGGTGATCGTGCGGCGGATGTCGTCGGTATTGAGGATCACAAAATCCTTGGTGCTGTGGCGCCGCGTGAGCAGCGTGGTGACCGCCTCCTGCGCAAGGTCGGTCGAGACCTCGTCGCTGACGCGCAGCAGGACGCTGCGAAGGGAGCGATCGCCGGTGAACTGGGCCTGCACGGTCGTGTAAGGAAGATAGACGGAGAGGTTCTGGTTGGAGCCAAAACCGCCCTGCTGCTGGGCGATCACGCCGACGACGCGGCATGGCACCTTGCCGACCCAGATCACGCGGCCGATGCCGGCGTTCTGATCGTCGGAGAAGAATGTCCTTCTTGTGTTGTCGTCGATGACGGCCTGACGCTCGATGTTGCGGACGGCGACAGCGTCGAACAGCGCACCCGCCGCGATCTTGGTGCCCTTGACCTGGAAGTAGCTGCGGTCGACGCCGTTCACCAGCACGTTGGATTCGCGGTCGCGGTAGCGCACCGTCGTGCTGGTCGAGACGGTCGGCGTGACGCCGGCGATGAAGGTCTGGCGGTCCAGCGCACGGGCGTCGTCGAGGACCAGCGTCTTGATCTTGCCGGCTCGGGCGTCGCCAAAGTCCTTGCCGGGAAACACCTCGATCGTGTTGGTCCCGAGGTTCGAGATGTCGGACAGCACCTTGTTCTGCGAGGCGTTGCCGAGCGCGACGACGG
The DNA here is from genome assembly GCF_000011365.1 of Bradyrhizobium diazoefficiens USDA 110. GTDB lineage: Bacteria > Pseudomonadota > Alphaproteobacteria > Rhizobiales > Xanthobacteraceae > Bradyrhizobium > Bradyrhizobium diazoefficiens. Next base: position 4,098,375 of record NC_004463.1, read on the forward strand.
AGGACACGGCCGCGATGCCGATGATGATGCCGAGCATGGTCAGGAACGAGCGCAGCCGGTGCGCCGCCATCGAGAGTAGGGCCATCCGCAGCGTCTCCCGGAAGCGGAAGGCGAGGCCGGACCAACGGCTGGACCTTGTGTCAGGCTTGTCAGCGGGGAGGGAGGCAGCCGCCGTCGCCACGGCGGCGTCGGTGCGCTTGTCCGAAACAACAAGACCGTCGCGCAACTCGATGACGCGGTTGGCACGCTTGGCGACCTCGGGATCGTGCGTGACGATGATGATCGTCTTTCCCTCGCGATGCAACTCCACCAGGATTTTCAGGACCTCTTCGCCGCTGCGGCGATCGAGTGCACCGGTTGGTTCGTCCGCGAGTACGACCTCGGCCCCGTTCATCAGGGCGCGCGCGATCGAGACCCGCTGCTGCTGGCCGCCGGAGAGCTGGTTGGGCCGATGACCGCGCCGCTCGGCCATGCCGAGCCGGGCCAGCAGGCGTTCGGCCCGCGCCTGCCGTTCGCTCGCGGTATCGCCGGCATAGACCGCGGGGATCTCGACATTTTCGAGCGCCGGCAGTTCGGAGAGCAAATGGTAGCGCTGGAAGATGAAGCCAAAGTGCTCGCGGCGCAGCGCGGCCAAGGCGTCGGCGTCGAGCGCCGCGACGTCCTCGCCGGCGACGCGATAACTGCCGGAGGTCGCGTGATCCAGGCAGCCCAGGATATTCAAGAGTGTCGACTTGCCCGATCCGGAGGAGCCGATGATGGCGACGAGTTCGCCGCGATCGATGTCCAGCGTCACGTCCGCGAGCGCGGCGACCTTGGTGTCGCCGGTCATGAACTCGCGGCAAATGTGGCTGAGCGCCAGAATCGGTTCGGTCATGTCACGATCCCGCTGGCGGGCCACCTTGCGGGAAGCCGCGGGAGGTCGGCCCACTGTTCGACGATTCTCCGGTGATGACGTGCTCGCCCTCGCTGAGGCCGGACTTGACTTCCACGGTGGTGCGATCGTTGAGCCCGATCTTCACATCGCGCTGGCGGACCTCGCCGGATGTGTCCAGCACGCGAACGGTGTTACGGCCGTCAGGCTGCCGCGTCAGCGCCAGCGCGGGGATCGTCTTGGTGCGCTTGGACTCGCCGATGACGATATGGACCTCCGCGGTCATATAGGTGCGCAGCCGCAATTCGCGGTTCGGCACCTTGAACACGCCGATATAGTAGATGGCGGTGCTGGTGGAACTCGACGACGACGAGCTCGACGTCGAACTCGTCGAGCTGGAGGAGAAGCTCGAATCGCTCTTGATCGATTCCGGCGCCGGCTCGATCTGCTCCAGTGTGGCCTCGTAGCGGTGGTCCTGGTCGCCGAGGATGGTGAAATACACCGCCTGTCCCGGCTGCACCTTGACGATGTCGGCCTCCGAGATCTCCGTGCGCACGGTCATGGTCTCGAGCTGGCCGAGCACGACGATGGTCGGTGCCGACTGCACCGCGTTGACGGTCTGTCCTTCCTGAGCCACGGCGGCAAGAACCGTTCCGTTGATCGGGGCGGTGATACGGGTGTAGTCGAGATTGACCCTGGCGGTCTCGACCGCCGCCTGGGCGCCCGCGATCAGCGCCTCCAGCGCCGCGATCTGCGCGCGGGTCTGCTTCGCGGTGGCGTCGGCGTTGTCGTAATCGCTGCGGGAGGTCGCGCGCTGCGCAAGGGTGGCCTGCTGGCGCGCCAGATTGGCCTCGGCCAGGACCAGCGTCGCTTCCTTCTCGACCTTCTGGGCGCGATAATTGTTCAGCGAGGCCTCCGAATTGCGAAGGTCGTTCTGCTTGGTGACGGGGTCGATCTGGGCGATGACGTCGCCCGCCTTCACGGTATCGCCGACGCGCACGTTCAGGGACGTGATGCGACCGGACACCTGGGCGCCGACCGCCGTGAGCCGCAGAGGTTTCAGCGTTCCGCTGCCGAGCACTTCCTCCCGCAGGTCGCTGACCGTCACCGGTGCGGTGATATACGCCGTCGTCTTCGCCGATCCGCTGCGGAAATGCACGGCGGCGGCGACGCCGATCGCGGTGAGGAGGCACGCCAGCACGAGCCATGTTCGCGATCCCCTGGCAAGGATGTTCATCGCAGGGCCTCCCGGGCGTGCGGCCCCGTATTGGCGTCGACGATCAGCGGCGTCGCGGCATCGACCGGATCGACCCACCCGCCGCCGAGCGCCTTGGCCAGCGTGACATAGTACTTGGCGATGGCGACCTGGCTTTGGATCAGCGAGTCTTCGGCCGAATAGAGCGAGCGTTCGGCGTCAAGCACATCCAAAAAGTTCGACGATCCGGTCTCGAATAGCGAGCGCGAGAGCCGTGCGGCCTCACGATAGTTTTTCGCCGCTTCCGCTAGCTTGCCGGCGCGTGCCTTCTCGCGCGAGAGCGCCACCAGCGCATTCTCGACGTCTTCGAGCGCGGACAGCAGGGTCGAATGGAAGGTGGCAAAGGCCTGGTCCCGCTGCGCCTCGGCGATCCTGACGGTCGCGTAGCGCTTACCGGCGTCGAACACCGGCACGGTGATGGAGGGGCCGACCGACCAGCTCACGCTGGAATATTTGGCGAGGTCGCCGGCGCGAATCGCCGATGTCCCCACCGATCCCGTCAGCGAGATGCTGGGATAGCGGTCGGCTTCGGCGGCGCCGATTTTTGCGGTGGCCTGCGCAAGCTTGCGTTCGGCGCTCGCGACGTCCGACCGGTTGGTCAGGAGATCAGCGGGAACTCCCGTCGGTAGCGGCATGCGCGGCGCGGGGACCGGCGCCGATTTTGCGAAGAGGCCCGATACTGCAGTCGGAGCGCGGCCGAGCAGGATGCCGAGGCGATGCGTATCGGCGGCGAGGGCCGCCTCGTAGGTCGGAATGTTGGCTTCCGTGCTGGCCGCCTGGGCCGAGGCTTGGCGAGATCGACGGCGGTGGCGCTGCCGGCCTCGTATTTCGTGCGCGTTAAACGCTCGGTGTCGCGCTGCGAAGCGGCCGTTCGCCTCGCGAGCGCGATGCGCGCCTGATAGCCGCGTGCATCGACATAGTAGGCGGCGACGTCGCCGAGCAGGGTGACGAGGCTATATCTCAGCTCGTCTTCGGCCGACTGTTCGGAGCGAATCGCGGCCTCGATGTTGCGCTGTGTGCCGCCGAACAAATCGAGCTCCCAGCTCGCGTCGAAGCCGGCCTGGTACAGGGTGTAGGGGGAGGTTCCGATGTCGACGCCGGTCGAGCCGGCGCTGCTGCTCTTGTTGTCAGTCATCGAACCCGACCCGGTGACCGACGGAAACAGGCCCGCTGCTGCCTGCGCAACGGTGGCGCGCGCCTCGCGCACCGTAGCCTTTGCTTTCGCGACGCTCGGATTTGCCTCCACGGCTTCGTCGATGAGCCGGGTTAGCAGCGAATCGCGCAAACGCAGCCACCACCGTCCGAGGTCGCCCGTCGTCTTGGTACGCGGAGGCGCGTTGGTCCATTGGGTCGGCAATGTCAGGTGAGGCGGCCCCATATAGTCCGGCCCGACAGCGCAGCCGGCGAGCAGGCTCGAGGCGATCAGGGCGACGCATAGGCGGTTCGTCGACGAGAAGGTGCGCTCGGGGCACGCGCCCTGTTGATGCCGCTCCTTCTTCGAGGGCAAGTCTGCTGCGGTCGGCTGAAATGGCATCGAAACGGTTGGAGTCCATGTCGTTTGTATGCGGACAGAAATCGAACCGCATCTCGGCCCTCGAAGAGCGAGCCCGGCCTGTCGCCGAGCCGGAATAGGGGCCAGTAGCATGGGCACTATGGCGTTTCAGCAGACGGAATGTTGCTGAATGTAAACAGCGGTTGCAGTTTGTACGGACCGAAGTGAAGCGCACTTTGGCGTCGCCGGCTCCTGCTGAATCGCCGTCTAGAACGGAAATCCCGACGAGAGACCGCCCATGTCGGAAGCAGGGTAGAGCGGCTGCCGATCGAGGGGACGGTTGTTGTTCTGTCGGGCAAACGAAGTGCCGGGAGGAAAGGCGTAGTCGGTGAACTTGCGCTCGCCGGGAAGCACCTCGGTCCCGCCATCCAGCCAGGATCTCTTGGTGACATAGATGCGCGTGTGCGGGCTGGCCTGGTACGAACGGTTGGGCCCGCGAGGACCATAGGCGTAGACATCGGCATTCTCCCGCTGCTTTCGCCCGGCCGCCGCCGCGCCATCGATTGCGATGAGCGATGCGATCAGTGCAGCGAATAGGACCGAAACTGTTCTTGGGCGCGCGATCGAGATCACGTCTGTCTCTCCGGAATTGACGAAGCCTTCGCGGCCTCTCGCACCGGCCAGAGGCCAAGTAAATCGCTCACTTGTTGCGGGACGTTGCCCGTTCGAGCCGATGGGCAAAGCGCGAAGGCGCGCTTCGCAGAGGTTGCTGCCGCAGAAGTTCGATTGAGTGCTGTCTTGCGGGCTGTTCGGGCGGGTCTATGCCGGCGATGAATTCAAATCGTCAGCAACGATCGAGCAACTTTCGAGCCACACCACCGCCACAGCGGTTTCGTCTCAGGGCGATGAGTTGCTTGTGAGGTGTGGAATGAAGGTTTGGCAGAACGGGGTGATTGCAGTAGTGATCTGCGGGATCACGGTTGCGGCCTCCATTGTCGTGGTGGGGTCGCCGACAGACGCGGTCGCTCAGGTGTCGCAGGGCATCGTCGTCGAAGGTAACCGCCGCGTGGAAGCGGAGACCGTTCGTTCCTATTTCAGGAGCGGTCCGGACGGGCGGCTCGACCAGGCGGCCATCGACGACGGCCTGAAGGCGCTGATCGGCACGCGGCTGTTCCAGGACGTCAAGATCAGGCGCGCCGGCGCGCAGGTCGTGGTCTCGGTGGTGGAGAACGCGGTCATCGGCCGCGTCGCTTTCGAAGGCAACAGGAAGATCAAGGACGAGCAGTTATCCGCGGAGGTGCAATCCAAGCCGCGCGGCGCCTTCTCGCGTGCGATCGTGCAGTCGGACACGCTGCGCATCGCCGAGATCTATCGACGCTCCGGCCGTTACGACGTGCACGTGACGCCCGAAATCGTCGAGCAGCCGAACAACCGCGTCGATCTCGTTTTTACGATCGCGGAGGGCGCCAAGACCGGCGTCAAGTCGATCGATTTCATCGGCAATGTCGGCTATTCGGCGGCACGGCTGCGCGACGTCATCAAGACGCATGAGGGCAATCTGCTGAGCTTCTTGGGCAACAACGACGTCTACGATCCGGACCGGATTGAGGCCGACCGCGATCTGATCCGTCGCTTCTATTTGAAGAACGGCTTCGCCGATGCGCAGGTCGTTGCCGCGCTTACCGAGTATGATCCCGGGCGCAAGGGTTTTCTCGTGACGTTCAAGATCGAGGAAGGCCAGCAATATCGCGTCGGATCCGTCGATTTTCGCTCGACCGTGCCGGGTTTCGATCCGGCCGCGTTGCGCAGCTATTCGCGGGTCAATGCGGGTTCACTCTACAATGTCGAACTGGTCGAGAAGTCGGTCGAGGATATGCAGATCGAGGCGTCGCGCAGAGGCTTTGCCTTTGCCGTCGTGCGTCCGACCGGCGACCGCAACTTCGAGGCCCAAACAGTGTCCGTTGTCTTCTCCATCGACGAAGGGCCGCGCACCTACATCGAGCGGATCAACGTTCGCGGCAACACCCGCACGCGCGACTATGTCATCCGCCGCGAATTCGACCTCTCCGAGGGCGATGCCTACAACCGCGCGCTGGTCGACCGTGCTGAACGGCGGCTGAAAAACCTCGACTTCTTCAAGTCGGTCAAGATCACCACGGAGCCGGGCTCTTCCAGCGACCGCGTGATCCTGATCGTCGATCTCGAGGAGAAGTCAACCGGCGATTTCTCGATCTCGGGCGGTTACTCGACCTCCGACGGCGCGCTGGCGGAGGTCAGCATCTCCGAACGTAACCTTTTCGGGCGCGGGCTCTACGGAAAGGCGTCGGTGACCTACGGCCAATATTCCCGGGGCGTGACGCTCTCCTTCGTCGAGCCCTATTTGCTCGAGCAAAGGATCGCGCTTGGGCTCGACTTGTCCTATCGCCAGCAAAAGGCGAACAGCTACACCAGTTACGGCGTGACCACGCTGGGGCTCTCGCCGCGCGTTGGCCTCGCCTTGCGCGAGGATACGTCGCTGCAGTTGCGCTACTCGCTCTACCAGCAGCGCATCGAGCTTTCGAGCGCCTACAACAACTGCAACAACAATGCGTCGAATGCCTCGCTGGCCTACAATCCGACGCCCGCCTACATCAAGAACGTGCTTGGCGGCGTTGATCCCGTCTATTCCAGCGACTCCTCGTATTACGGCTACGGCTGCTATGGCGACGGCGAGTCGTCGTTGCCCGTGCGCAAGGAGTTGTCGGACGGCGCGTCCTGGACATCGGCCGTCGGCTACACGCTGACTTACAATACGCTCGACAACAACAAGAACCCGACGGACGGACTGCTGATCGACTGGCGGCAGGATTTTGCTGGAGTCGGCGGCAATGTCAGCTACCTCAAGACCGCCGTTGACGGAAAATACTACGCGCCGCTGGTGGCTGAGATCGTCGGGCTCCTGCATCTGCAGGGCGGGGTGCTCAACAAAGTCGGCGACAAGGATCTCCGCATGCTGGATCACTTCCAGATGGGTCCGAACCTCGTCCGCGGCTTCGCGTCCAATGGCATCGGCCCGCGCGACATCTCCTACGCCAGTTTCGGTGCGACCGGCGATGCGCTCGGCGGAACGAAATACTGGGGTGCATCGGCCGAACTGCAAATGCCGTTCTGGTTCCTGCCGAAGGAGGTGGGGCTGAAGGGCGCGGTCTATGCCGATGCGGGCTCGCTTTGGGATTATCAGGGGCCGACGTCCTGGAGCGCCACGGGCGAGGTCAATTCGGCGGCGTGTCCCACCTGCGGGCTGCAATACGACGACAGCAAGGTCATCAGAAGCTCCGTCGGCGTCGGGTTGATCTGGCAATCGCCCTTCGGTCCGCTGCGCTTCGACTACGCCATCCCGCTGACCAAGGGAAAATACGACACCGTCCAGCAGTTCAGATTCGGGGGAGGGACGTCGTTCTAAGCTGCAACATCGTCGCGTTCGGCCGGGCTTCGGCTGGGCAAATGTTTCTGTACTTGCGAAAGCATTGCGCGATGTTTCCCGAGAGGTGTGGACGCTTGAGAGCACGAAGGCTTGTGGCAATCTGCGGCGGAAGTCGCGAGGAGTGACGACATGCGTAGACTGACCTTGGCATTGATGATCGCGTTCTGCGCGGCGAGCGGCGTTTCGGCCCAACCGTTCCCGCCGCCGCCTCCGCCGCCTGGCCCGCCCGGCTTCGGATCGCCGCCGCCTCCACCGCCGCCAAGGCCCATGCGCCTGCGTTGCGTGGCATTTCCTCCCGGTCCTCCGGGACCACCTCCGATCGTTTGCCGCGCTCCTCCGGCGCCTCCCGGTGCGCCGTGCGCATGCCGCGGCCCGCTCGGCCCGATACCGGGCGTGGTCAGGTAGACTTGCTGCTGCGCCGTCTCTCCCTGCTTGGCCAAAGATTGCCGGTGGCCGGGGAGACAGGTACCGTATGCGCAAACGATGCCGGCCTCTCTGACGGTGTGCAGCTTGCCATCCTCAAAGCGCTGCTCCGAGGTCGTAGCACTCGAACGCGAAGCGCACGCCGTGCTCCTGGCCCAGCCGCTTCATGATGGTCTCGATGTTGACGAAGGAGTTCTCGAAATAGGAATTCTTGCCGCCGTCGAGGAACGGCCTCTCCCAGTTGAACTTGTAGCGCTGATTTCGCCATATTCGACGAGCTTGCAGACGATGAGCAGACGATGCTCATTGGCAAGCATGCGCATCAGGGCGGCCACCCCCTTTGCCTGCCTTTCGAGTTCGTTCGTATTCATTCGGCGCATAACGGTGTTTCATTAGCATTAGCGTGCCAGCGGTCAAATATCGGGGCGAAAATCCGGGTTTGGCCGGTCAATGAATGGCCCGCGATTGAATGGGCGCAGCATATGCATGCGATTTATACTCACATCGCTGAATGAGTATAACCGAAGCCATCGCTCTCCAGGATCTCTGACATACGCCATTCGGGTGACGTGTGCACGCCCGCTCCCGCGCACGCGACGTGTGCACTGATAATCCGAAGAGGCGATTTCCGCTTCCAATTCATGCAGATATCGTCCTAGAAGAGCCAATCTACGGAAGCCTCGTCAAACGAGAATTCTCAGTCGGTCCAATCACATAAAGGGCTGATCGGAGTTAAAATACCTCAATAAGATGAATAGCTTGGACCGCAAATTTGCCACCGCGCCGATGATGGATTGGAACGAGAGTTCAAGTTTTACAATTGGTTAGACGCCGGCGTGTGCACGACGTGCACCGGGAGATCTAGAAAAATCTTACGACAGCATATGAGCGCAGACGTCTTAAGGCGCTGGAAACCGCTGCGCAATGGGTGGGCGCAGGGAGGCAGTTTATCAATGAAGCGCGGAGTTCGTTGACCCTCCCGCGCAACCGCAGGACGGATCATCGTCGATCTCTACGCGGCCCGCATTTCGGCGAGGCACATCAGGTGTGGGCAGGGTGCGGAAGTTCGGCGTCCCCTAGGCCAGGATGAAGTTCGAATCGTGCAGCGTTCCGACGTAGTTGGTCAAGTGGATCTCGACATCGTTTGCATCCAACACGCCGTCGCCATTGACGTCGATCTGAAGGGTTGCATTCCCGCTTGCATTGTCGACGCGCGCCTCGGATTGCGGAGCTTGCGCCGTTCCGTCGAACGTCCCGGTGCCGACGAAGTGAACCGCTCCGGTGAATCCATTCGGCCCGGTCATGTTCTTGAACGTGAACGTGTCGCTGGTTGCATCGAAATTGACGATGGTATCGCCATTGCCGGTCTGCGAGTCGCCGACGGCGTTGAAGTTGAAGTTCACGGCCGAGGACCCGACGGTGATCATGTCGGCGCCGGCCCCGCCGGTTATCGTCGTGGCGGTCGCGCCGGTGCTGATGGTGATGAAGTCGTTGCCGGCGCTGCCGTTGACGGTCTCGGTATTGACGACCGTGACGCCGCCAGCGGTCGATTGGAAGTTGATGGTGTCGTTGCCGGCGCCCATGTCGAACACCGTTCCGAACGACTGTTGCGTCACGGTCAGCGTGTCGTCGGAAGCGCTTCCGTTCAGCTGCGCCATATTGAACAAGCTGTCGAGCGAGTTGACGCCGGCGGCGAGGTTCAGCGTGTTGTTGCCCTGTGCGAGGTTAACCGAGACGCCGGTGACGTCGTTCAGCAATGTCAGTGTGTCGTCGGACGGCGCGCCCGAGAAGTCGTTGCTGCTGATGGATTCGACGTTGCTGACCGCAACGGAGTTGGTGCCGCTGGCCAGTATGAGCGTGTCGTTACCGCCGCCGAGATCGATGGCGATGCCCGACACATCGTTGTTGAGCTGCACGAAGTCGTCCAGCGCGTTGCCGTTGATGTGCTGGATGTTCAACACGGTCAGCGATAGGCCGCCAGAGCTGAAGTTCAGAGTATTGTCACCCGCACCGAGATCGATGATCGAATTGTTGTTCGGCCCGAAGACGCCGTCAGTCACCGTCAGCACGTCATCGGATGACGTTCCGTTGATGTGCTGGACATTGAAGATGTCGACCAGCGAGTTGGCGCCTGCGGCGAGATTCAGCGTGTTGTTGCCGTTGCCCAGGTTAACCGAAACGCCGGTGACGTCGTTCAGCAGCGTCAGCGTATCGTCCGAGCTACCGGAGAAATCGCTGCCGTTCACGTTTTCTACGTTGTGGACGGTGAGTGAGTTGAGGCCGTTGGCGAGACTGACAAAGTCGTTGCCCGCGCCGCCATCGATCGACAATCCGTTGGCGTTGTTGGTCAGGCTGATGAAGTCGTCGCCGCTGCTGCCGAGGACGTTTTCGACGTTGGTCAAGGTGAGTGAGGCGCCACCGGTCGCCAGGATCACGGTGTCGTTGCCAGCGCCGAGATCGATCGGATGCCCGAAGCTGCTGCCTCCAACCATAAGGTAGTCGTCGCCTGCCGTTCCGTGGAGGGCGTTGCCGTTGGCTCCGAGGCCCATGCTCGAGATGTCGATCGGGTTGGCTGCTGTCCCCGAGGCGAGCAGGGTGGTGACGTCGCTAAACTGGAGAACCTCGACATTGGTGAGAACGTCGGTGCCGTCCCGGGCGGAATTGGAATCCGCGACCTGGATCTGGCCGCCTGCGAGGGTCGTGATGGTGTAGGCCGAGGAGGGACCGGTATAGATGGCCATGTCGGTTCCGGCACCACCATCGATCGTGTCGGCGCCGGCCTGGCCGGTGATCTGGTCGTTGCCGCCGCCGGCATTGATCGTGTCGCTACCGCCGCCGCCGAAGAACAACTCATTGCCGCCGCCGCCGATCAGGGTGTCGTTGAAGTTCGATCCCTGGACGGAATTGACGCCGCCGGTGATGGTGTCGGTACCGACATTGGCGAGATCGCCGCCGGCCGTGCCATGTGCGGTCCCGAGCGACAGGTCGACCGTCACGGCGGCCGCCGCCTGCGCATAGGCGATGCGTGTGTTACCGTTGCCGGTGATGGTGTCGTTACCGCCGAGGCCCTCGAACAGGTTGAAGGTGCCGCTATTGAAGGTGCCACTATCGGTGAATCCGGTCGCGTCGTAGGTGTCGGCCAATTGGCTTCCGGTCGCGCTGTTGACGCCGGAGAAGGTATCGGTTCCGACGGAGGCATCTCCCGTCGCAGTGCCGGCGGCGAGGTGGATCGTCACCCCGGCAGCAGCGCTGCTGTAGATCACCCGGGTGTTGCCGTTACCCACGATGGTGTCGTTACCGCCGAGACCTTCGAACTGGTTGAACGTGCCGTTGTTGCCGATATTGAGGGCTCCGGCGGTGCCGAATGTGCTGGCGTCGTATGAATCGTTGAAATTGGTGCCCTGGATCGCTTCGATCGAACGCAGCGTGTCGTTACCGATGGACGCATCGCCCGTGGCTGTTCCCGCGCCCATATTGACGGTCACCGGACCAGTCGAGAAGTAGATGTTGTTGTAGCTCGCGAGGTCGAAGCCGCCGCGGCCATCGATGTAGTCGTTGCCGGCGAGACCGGTGAAGGTTTCGGTACCGGTGGCGTTGTTGCTGCCGAGCAGGGTGTCGTCGAACATCGAAGCCTGGATGGCGTTGACACCGGAGAAGGTGTCGCTGCCGGTCGAGGCGTCACCCGAGTCGGTTCCGGCCGCGATGTCGACCGTCACTCCGCCGGTGGCGTTGACGAAGGCAAGGCGCGTGTTGCCGTTGCCCGTGATGCTGTCGTTGCCGCCCATGCCGTTGAATTCGTTGAAAGTACCGTTGGAGCCGGGATTGACACCGGATCCCGAGAAGCCGACGGCATTGTACGTGTCGACGAAATTGGTGCCGCGGATGGATTCGATGGAAACGAGCGTATCTGTCCCGATCGTGGAGTCTCCGGTCACGGTTCCGGCTGCCATGTTGGCCGTGATACCGGACGCCGTTGCCGGGTCGAGCGCATAGTCGGCGCGGTCGAAACCACCGCGCCCATTGAGCGTGTCGTTGCCGCCGCGGCCGTCGAATATCTCGACCGTGCCGCTGGCGTTGTTGCTGCCGAGGAGGGTGTCGGCGAAGGCGGAGCCGATCACGGCAGCAAAGCCCGATCCGACGAGGGTATCGGTGCCGACATTCGCCGTATCGCCTGCGGCGGTGCCGTGGGCGGTTCCGGCCGCGAGGTCGACCGTCACGGCTGCGGCTGCGCTGACATAGGAGAGGCGCGTCATCGGCGCCCCCTGGCTGTTGGCATCGCTGATAATGGTGTCGTTGCCGCCGCGGCCTTCGATCTCGTTGAGGCCGAGCGGATTTCCCGCAATACCGCTGTCGCCGAGGAACCCGGACGTATTGATCGTGTCAGCGAAGTCGCTGCCGACGATGGCCTCGATGTTGACGAGCGTGTCCGAGCCTGATCCGCCGGTCACCGTACCCGCGGCAAGGTTGACGGTGATGGCGCTGGTGGCGTCGGTATAGATCGCGCGATCGAAGCCCTGGCCGCCGTCCAGCGTATCGTTGCCGCCGAGCCCCTGTAGCTTGTCGTTGCCGCCAAGGCCCTGGATGGTGTCGTCGCCGGCCGTGCCAACCAGATTATTGTTGCTGGCATCTCCGACGACGAGTGCGCCCGTCGTGACGCTGATCGTGATGGTTTTGTCGAAGGTGAGCCCTCCGGAATCGGTGTCGCGCACGACCACCTGCTGTGGGCCAGCGGACAGTGCGCCCGCAACCACCAGACTGTTGCCGCTGACCGCAAACTGGCCCCCGGCATTGTCGAGCAGCGAGAACGTTGCACTATCGCCCACATCCGGGTCGACCGCCGAGAGTGTGCCGACAACCGTGCCGTTGGCCGTTCCCTGCGGCACGGTGGCGTTGGACAGTGAAATGGCGGTCGGCGCCTCGTTGACGTTGGTCGTCGCGATGGTGAACGTCGTGTCGTGGGACAATCCGCCGGAATCGGTGGCACGGATCGTGACCTGGTGGGAGGCCGCCTGCTCGAAGTCGAGCACGGCGGTGGTGACCAGATTGCCGTTCGAGATCGCGAACAGGCCGCCGGCATTGTCCGTGAGCGTGAAGGTGGCGCTGTCGCCCGCATCCGGATCGATCGCCGACAGGGCGCCGACGACGGCGCCGGCCGCGCTGTTCTCCGCAACCGAGGCGTTGGACAGCAGCACGGCGGTCGGCGCCTCGTTGACGTTGCCAGTGGCGATGGTGAAGGTCTTGTCGAAGGACAGCCCACCGGCATCGGTGGCGCGGACGGTGACCAGGTGCGAGGCTGCCTGTTCGTAGTCGAGCGGGGCAGTGGTGACGATATTGCCGTTGGCGATGGCGAACAGGCCGCCGGCATCATTCGGCAGGGTGAAGGTGGCAGAATCGTTCGCATCCGGATCGATTGCCGCGAGGCTACCGACGATGGTGCCGGCGGGCGAATTCTCCAGAACGGACGCGTTCGTCAGGGTGACGTCGGTCGGAGCCTCGTTCACATTGGTGACGCCGATCTGAAGCGTCTTGCTGAAGGTGGCACCCGCGGTATCGGCGACCTGCACGACGACCTGATAGGAGGCCGCCTGCTCGAAGTCGAGCGGTGCCGTGGTCACGAGGTTGCCGTTCGAGATCGCGAACAGGCCGCCTGCGCTGTTCGTCAGCGTGAAGGCGGCGCCGTCGCCGGCGTCCGGGTCGGTGTCCGACAGCGTGCCGACGACGGTGCCGGCGGGGCTGTTCTCCGCAACGGTCGCGTTGGAAATCGCGATGTCGGTCGGTGCGTGGTTCGGCGCGATCACGGCGAAGTTGGCATCGCTTAGCGAGCCGGTGAGGCCGTTCATGACGACCACGATGTCGCTGCCGTCGATCGTGCCGTTGCCGTCGACGTCGATCTGGAGCTGGGTCTGGCCGCCGACATTGGCGAGGATCGCCTCGGTATGCGGTGTCGCGGGCGAGCCGTCGAGCACGCCCGATGCCATGAAGTGCACCGAGCCTGCGAGACCTGCGACGCCGTCCAGCAGGAACTGGTCGTGCGCGGCATCGAAATTGTTGATCGTGTCCTCGCCGGTCATCGTGGAGGAATCGGATGCATCGGTGTAGCGGATAATGTCGGTCGCGGCGCTCGCCGTGATGACGTCGCTGCCAACGCCGCCGGTCACGGTCGTGGTGCCTGACGCGTTGGCGATGGTGATGAAGTCGGTCTGGCTGCTGCCGTTGACGTGTTCGACATTGGCGACGGTGACACCACCGGTGAAGCCGGTCAGATTCAGCGTGTCGTTGCCGGCACCGAGGTCGATGGTGTCGCCGCCGGCGTCGTTCAGCATGGTCAGGACGTCGTCCGACGCCGTGCCGTAGATGTGCTGGACGTTGAAGGCGGTGATCGAATTGGTCCCGGCCGCAAGGTTCAGGGTGTTGTTGCCCTCTTGCAGATTGACGGTCAGGTTGCTGACATCATTCAGCAGCGTCAGCGTGTCGTCGGACGCGGCGGAGCCTGTGCCGCCGATATAGTCGCCGGTGCCAACGTTCTGGAGGCCGGTCAGCGCGAGGCTGTTGCTTCCAGCCGCGATTTGCAGGTCCGAATTGCCGCCGCCGAAGTCGATGGCGAGGCCGCTCTGGTCGTTGGTCAGGCTGTAGAAGGCATTGGCCGACGTGACGACCATATGCTCGACATTGTGGAGCGCGAAGCCTCCAAATTGCGAGCTGACCGTCAGCGTGTCGTTGCCGGCGCCGAGATCGATCGATACATCGTTGTTCGGCGAGTATAGGCCGTTGGCGATCGACAAGGAATCGTCGGAAGCCGTACCGTTGATGGTATCGACGCTGAAGATGTTGACGAAGGCGTTGGCGCCGGCGGCGAGGTTCAGCGTGTTGATGCCGTTGGCGAGGTTGACCGACAGTCCAGTTACATTGTTGAGCAGGCTCAGCGTGTCGTTGGAGAGGCTGCCGGTCGCGAAGTCGCTCCCGTTCAGGTTCTCGATATTGCTCGCGCTGACGGAGTTCGAGCCGTTGGCCAGATTGACGGTGTCGTTGCCGCCACCCATGTCGATGGTCAGGCCGTTGACGTTGGAGGCGAAGCCGACGAAATCGTCGCCGGCGGTACCGACGAGATACTCGACATTGGCGAGGTTGAGGTTGTAGCCGCCGGTGACGCCGAGGATCACGGTGTCGTTCGCGCCGGCGCCGAGGTCGATGAGGTGGCCCGACAGGCCCTGGTTGATCTTGACGTAATCGTCGGCCGATCCGGTCGCCGACGTGAACGGATTGGTGGCCGCGTTGAAGTACAGCCTGGTGTCGGAGAGGTCGACGGGGTTCGCGGCGCTGCCCGACGTGATCAGGACGGTGCCGTTGGTGAATTGCAACGCTTCGACGTTGGTCAGCGTATCCGTGCCGTCGCGTCCGGCGACGTTGTCGGTCACCGTGGCGTGGCCGGCGCCGTCGGTCGAAATCGAATACTGAGTCTTGGTTCCGGAATAGATGGCGATGTCGCCGCCGGCACCGCCGTTGATCTGGTCGTTGCCGCCGTTGCCGACGAACATGTCGCTGCCGGCGCTGCCGATCAGGGTGTCGGCGAAGGCCGAGCCGGTTACGCTGAAGACGCCGGTGAAGCTGTCAGTCCCGATCGCCGCCAGATCGCCCGCCGCGGTCCCGTGAGCCGTGCCGAGCGACAGGTCCACCGTGACCGCCGCCGTGGCATTGGCGTAGATCACGCGGGTATTGCCGTTGCCGGTGATGATGTCGTTGCCGCCCAGGCCCTCGAACTGGTTGAATGTGCCGTTGTTGCCGACGTTGAACGCGCCGGCCGCTCCGTACCCGGTCGCGTTGTAGGTATCGGCGTTCACCGTGCCCTGGATGCCCTCGATCGAGCGCAGCGTATCGGTGCCGATCGAGGAATCGCCGACGACGATGCCGGCCGCCATGTTGACGGCGATGCTGCCGGTCGACAGGTAGATGTTGTTGTAGCTGGCGATGTCGAAGCCGCCGCGGCCGTCGATATAGTCGTTACCGGCATTGCCGGTGAAGGTCTCGGTCACGGCCGTATTGTTGCTGCCGTAGATCGTGTCGTCGAACATCGATCCCTGCACAGCGTTCACGCCGCTGAAGGTGTCGGTGCCGACCGAGGCGTCTCCGGTGGCGGTGCCCGTGCCCGGCGTCGCGCCGGTTTGCAGGTCCACGCTCACGCCGGCGGTCGCATTGTTGAAGCTGATGCGGGTGTTGCCGTTGCCGATGATGGTGTCGTTGCCGCCACCACCGGTGAATTCGTTGAACGTCCCGTTCGATCCGGCATTGATGCTGGTCCCGGAGAACCCGGTAGCGTCATAGGTGTCGGCGAAATTGGTACCCCGGACCGCTTCGATCGAGATCAGGGTGTCGGTCCCGACGGAGGCGTCGCCCGTGACGGTGCCGGCGGCCAGGTGGACCGTGATGCCCGATGTCGTGGTCGGATCCTGGTTGTAGTCGGCGCGGTCGAAGCCGCCGCGGCCGTCGAACGTGTCGTTACCGGCGAAGCCCGAGAACACTTCGACGGTGCCGAAGCCGTTATTGCTGCCGCGCAAGATGTCGTCGTGGCTCGAGCCCCAGACCGACTGGATGCCTCCGTGGAACGTGTCGTGCCCGACGGACGCGTCGCCGTCGGCGGTGCCGGCGGCGAGGTCGACGGTCACGCCGGCGGTGGCGCTCACATAGGAGACCCGCGTCAGGAAGGCGCCCTCGGCGTTGACGGTGCCGGTGATGCTATCGTCGCCGCCGCCGCCCTCGAATTCGTTGTAGCCGATCGGGGAGCCCGGGATGCCGGAGACCCCGGTGAATCCGGTCGCATCATAGGTGTCGGCGAAGGCACTGCCGACGATGCCTTCGATGTTGACGAGCGTGTCGCTGTCGACGCCCGCGCCCGACGCGGTGCCGGCGGCCATGTTGATGGTGACGCCGCCGGTCGCATCGGTGTAGAGCGCGCGATCGAAACCAGCGCCGCCATCGATATGATCGTTACCGGCATTGCCGGCGATCCGGTCGTTGCCGGCTCCGCCGAACAGCAGATCGGCGCCGTCGCCGCCCGAGATCTGGTCGTTGCCTTCGCGTCCGTCGATGGTGTCGATGGCTGCCGTTCCGGTCAGGACGTCATTGCCCGACGTGCCGAGGACGGGGCCGGCTGGACTGGCGACCACCGCCTGGCTCACCTGGGTCGACAGATTGTCGACATAGGTCTGGGTCACCGCGGAGGTTTGGTTGGGGTCGGCGAAGTTGGTGATGGCCGCGAGCGAGGCTGTTGCGTCGCCCTGGGCGACCTGGGCCGCCTGGGCGATGGTGGTGACGTCCTGGGCGCCCTGGATGCTGGCGTTGGCGGCCTGGACTACGCTGGTCACGGTCGTCAGGGCGTCGGAGCTGACGCCCGCGCTGGTCGCGATCGACTGGACCGATGCGCTCGAGGTCAGGATGGTTTCGCCGGGATTGAGCGTTACGCTGCCGGGGTTGGCGATGGCGTCCGCGATCGCAGCGACCACATCCGTCGACGAAACGCCGACGGCGGACATCTGCGCAATCGTGCTCTGCACCTGGACGCCGGCCGACAGCACGGCGGTCGCTGCCGTGTCGCCGGAGACGGCGGCGGGGACCGGATCGAAGGTCGTGATGTCGATATGGGTCGGGTCGATCCCGAAGGCGGTTGCGACCTGGTTGGTCGCATCGGCCGTCGAGACTCCGGTCGCGGCGATGGTCGTGATCAGGGTGGTCAGCGGCGTGACGACCGTAGATCCCTCCGGAGCCTTGAGCGTGCCCGAGAAGGCGAGCCCGGTGGAAATGTCGGTCCCGCCGGACATGATGAGGGTGCCGTGGGGGTTGTGCAGGGTGAAGCTGCCATCGGCATTGGTGACGGCCGAAGCCTCACCCGTGTCGTAGGTGCCGTTGCCATTGGCGTCTGCGAACACGAACGCGCCGGCGACGTAGCCGTCGACCGCGCGGGCGCTGGAGTCGCTCTGACTTGCCGAGACGTTGACCGTCATCAGGCCCGAGGCGAAGGCCTGTTGGCCGTTTTCGATCGATGCGACCGAGACGTTGAGCACCAACGTGTCCTGGTGCGCGTCGGCTCCGGGGATCAGTGCAAGCGTCGCCAGCGTGGCGGCGTCGGAGGGCACCTCCCAGTGGCCGTCGCCGTCGAAGAAGGTGCCGTGGTTGAGCGTATAGCCGGACGGAATGCCGGTGATGACGATCGGCGCCAGCGTGCCGCTATCGTCGACCAGATGGGCCGCAATGGAGAGCGAAATCGGGGCGTCGTCGGCGCCCGAGGCGGTTGCGATTTGCAGGGCAGGGGCGTCCTGGGTTCCGTGGATCGTGAACGCAACAGGCTTTTGCGTGCCGTCGACGGAGGAGACGGTGAAGGTCTCGATCCGGACCTCGTCCGCCGCGAGGCCCTGCACCGCAGCGTTATTGACGCTGTAGGTGTAATGGCCGTCGGCGGTGATGGTGAGCTGGCCGAGATTGCCCGCAGCCGATACCACATTGGTGGCGAAGGCGGACTGATCGTGATCCGCATCGCTCACCGTCAACTGGCCCGACACCGACAGGGTCGGCGTCGTTGCGTCTTCGGTGACGTCGTGCGCCTGCGGATCGCCGATGGTGGCCGCATCGTTGGTGCCGTGAACGCTGAACGAAATCACCTTGGCGGTGCCGTCGGACGAATGAACGGTGAAATTGTCGATATGGGTATCGCCAGCCGCGAGCGACTGGGTCGCGGAATTCGCAACCGCGTAGGTGTAGGTGCCGTCGGCCGCCAGTGTCAGGGTGCCGAGATTGCCGGCGCCCGTGATGGTGCCGGGCTGGAACGAGGACTGGTTCTGGTCCGGATCGACCACCGTCAACTGGCCTGACGCGACGAGGTTGCCGGAGGGCTGAACGCCGCTGTCTTCCGTGACGTCGTGGGTTTGCGGATCGCCGATGGCGGCGGCGTCGTTGGCGCCATGGATCGTGAAGGAGACGACCTTTGACGTGCCGTCGACCGATTTGACGGTGAAGGTGTCGACCTTGCTGTCAGCGGCGCCGAGATATTGCACGGCGCTGTCGGCAACCGCGTAGGTGTAGGTGCCGTCGGCCGCCAGCGTCAGGGTGCCGAGATTACCGGCGCCCGTGATGGTGCCGGGCTGGAACCAGGACTGGTTCTGGTCCGGATCGACCACCGTCAACTGGCCTGACGCGACGAGGTTGCCGAAGGGCTGAACGCCGCTGTCTTCCGTGACGTCGTGGGTTTGCGGATCGCCGATGGCGGCGGCGTCGTTGGCACCATGGATCGTGAAGGAGACGACCTTCGACGTGCCGTCGACCGATTTGACGGTGAAGGTGTCGACCTTGCTGTCAGCGGCGCCGAGATATTGCACGGCGCTGTCGAGGACCGAGTAGGTGTAGCTGCCGTTGCTCTGTAGCGACAGCGTGCCGATATTGCCGGCTCCCGGGGCAACGGTGGTCTGGAACGCGGCCTGGCCGGCGTCGGGATCGCTGATCGAAATGGTGCCGGATGCCGTCAGCGTGCTGCCGCCGACGTCCTCGGTCACGCTGGCGTTGGTGGGATCGCCGATCGTTGCCGGCGTGTTCGCCGGGGTCCCGCCGTGAATGGTGAACGAGACCTGCTTGGTGGTGCCGTCGAGCGAGGTGACCGTGAAGACATCGACCTTCGAAGCGCCGGTGCCGAGCTGGGCCGCCACGCTTTCCGCAACGGAATAGGTGTAGCTGCCGTCGGCCGCGAGCGTCAGATGCCCGGAATTTCCCGCCGCCGAAACCACCGTGGTTTTGAACGCTCCTTCGCCTTGATCGGCGTCCGAGATCGAGATCGAGCCGGTCGCGGTCAAGCTGGACTTGGTCGGATCGGAATAGACATCGTGCACGCTGGGAGTGCCAATGACTGCGGCATCGTTGATGCCGTGGATGGTGAAGGACACCTGCTTCTGGGTGCCGTCGTAGGCGGTCACCGTGAAGGTCTCGGTCTTGGTCTGCCCGGCGCCGAGATACTGCACCTTGGAATCGTCAACCGAATAGGTGTAGGCGCCGTTGGTCGCGATCGAGAGTGCGCCAAGCGTGCCCGCCGCGGCCGTCACGGTGGTCTTGAAGGTGGACTGGTTCTGGTCGGCGTCGGAGATCGAAATGGTGCCGGAGGCGGTCAGCGTGGTGGGATTAGCATCTTCGGTCACGTCATGCACGGTCGGCGTGCCGATGATGGCGGCGTCGTTGGCCCCGTGGATAGTGAACGACACCTGCTTGGTGGTGCCGTCGAGTGCCGTCAGGGTAAAGGTATCGACCTTGGTATCGCCGGCGCCGAGATACTGCACCGCGCTGTCGAGCACGGCGTAGATGTAGGCGCCGTCGCTGCCGATGATCAGCACGCCGAGATTGCCGCTGCCGGCCAGCAGCGCCGGCTGGAATGCGGCCTCGCCCTGGTCGGCGTCGGTGATCGAGACGGTGCCGACCGCGTAGAGGATCGGGTTGGTGGCGTCCTCGGTCACATCGTGCACGGTCGGCGTGCCGATGATCGCGGCGTCGTTGACGCCATGGATGGTGAAGGACACCTGTTTGGTGGTGCCGTCGAGCGAGGTGACCGTGAAGGTATCGACCTTGGTCTGTCCCGCGCCGAGATATTGCACGGCGCTGTCGGCGACGGAGTAAGTATAGGTGCCATTGGCTGCAAGGACGAAGTTGCCGAGCGTACCAGCGGCCGACGTCACCGTCGTCTTGAAGGCGGCCTGACCCTGGTCGGCATCCGAGATCGAGATCGACCCTGAAACCGACAGGGTAGGCTGGCTGGCATCCTCGACCACGTCGTGCTGGGTCGGCGTTCCGATCACGGCTGCGTCGTTGGTGCCGTGGATGTTGAAGGTGATCTGCTTGGTGGTGCCGTCGAGCGCGGTGACCGTGAAGACATCGGTCTTGACCTGGCCGGCTCCGAGATATTGCACGGCGCTGTCGGCGACCGAATAGCTGTAGCTGCCGTTGCTCTGCAGGACCAGATTGCCGAGGTTGCCTGACGCCGAGATTACGGCGGTCTTGAACGCGGCCTCGCCCTGATCGGCATCCGAAATCGAGAGCGTGCCGGTCGCCTTGAGGGTGGGGCTGGTGGCATCTTCCACCACGTCGACGACGGTCGGCGTGCCGATGATGGCGGTGTCATTGACGCCGTAGATGGTGAAGGCCACCTGCTTCTGGGTGCCGTCGAGCGAGGTGACCGTGAAGCTATCGACCTTGGTGTCGCCGGCGCCGAGATACTGCACCTTGCTGTCTGCTACCGAGTAGACGTAGGAGCCGTTGGCAGCGATGGTGAGGGTGCCGAGATCGCCTGAAGCGGCGATGACCGTCGTCTTGAAAGCCGCCTGCCCGGCATTGGCATCCGAAATCGAAATCGATCCCGCCGCAACCAGCGTCTGCAGATTGGTGTCTTCGGTGACGGTCGAATTCGTCGGCGTACCGATGATCGCGGCTGAATTTGACATGGCTGTGCCCCTCCCCAAAATTTATTGGTTAGCTGTCCAAACCCGGTTGGCTTTGTCAGTGTCGGCGCTCAAATGTTGCGTCGGTTGGATGGAAGTAAAAGCGTTTGGCGATCTGCAAAATTTTGGAGAATGTTTCTGAGAATGCGAAGTGCGTCAAGCTGGAAACAGAAAATAGGGAAAACTACGTACTGAAACTTAACAGGAGCGCACTGCACCATCGAACAAACAGCCCTCGGTTGCATCACGCGAGCATGGCGTACGCCCTTGTATGACCGCAGAAACTTCGATGCGGACGTATGTCATATCAACTCAAAAGAGAATTCGCATCGCGAAACATCCTCAGTTGGCGCCTGTTCTACGACGTGCCCGATTGCACACAAAGGAAATTTCAATGCGAAGACGGATCGCCAGTTGGCTGCTCAGATGCGATTGACACTTCGCAAATGTTGCTGACCGTCCGGCGATGAAATCAAAGAAATGGAGGCTCTTATGGTCACCGCACAAGCCATCCACATAGCACCGGCCATTTCCGACATGACCCAAACGGGGCAATCTTAGCCCACTGCTTTTGCTCGCAGTGGCTGCGATGCTGCGCCTCGCTCTTCCTCAGCTGTGCCTTGCTGAGACCACCCTTGGTCTTCGCCGGCGGGCTCTTCGAATTTGCCGCGCAATGTCATGTGGCATCGGGCGTTGCTGACGTCGATGAATGCGCAGCCGGATGTTTTCGGCGCTCCTGGACATTTCACGGTGGGCTCATGGGGCAAGGGTGAAAGACGGTCTTCTGCATTGTCTTTGGTAGGACGAACCTTGCTATGATTGGCCCCAATAGGTCATAGATTGCTGGAGTTAGCTCAAACTCGCCCATGATGGATTGGAGCGAGAGTTTAGGGTTTTCAAACACTTAGAAGCCTGCGTGTGCACAACGTGTGCACGGGAAGATCAAGAAGAATCTCAGGAGGTGCAACAAAATCCATTCGTTTGTGAGCAAGACGAGCATATTGCCCTGCCAATTTGTTCAGCCTGAGCTACGGCTAAGCCGTGGACCTGGGTGACGGTTGTGCAGGGTGTCCCGTTTGTGGAGTAGCGCGATCCAGTCGCAGAGGTAGCTACGCGCGTCGGCGCTCGCGCAGCTTGCGGAAGTCGTCACCGGCGTGGTGTGAGGATCGCGTCAGTGGCGTGGCCGAGACCATGAGAAATCCCTTGGCATAGGCGGTCTTCTCATAGGCCTCGAATTCATCAGGGGGCACGAAGCGCATCACGGCATGGTGCTTGCGCGTCGGCTGGAGATACTGGCCGATGGTCAGGAAGTCGACGTCGGCGGAACGCAGATCGTCCATCAACTGCAGCACCTCGCTACGATCCTCGCCGAGGCCGACCATGATTCCCGATTTGGTGAAGATGCGCGGGTCGAGCTCCTTCGCGCGTTGCAGAAGTCGCACCGAATGGAAATAGCGGGCACCTGGGCGTACCGCGAGATATTTTGACGGCACCGTTTCCAGATTGTGATTGAGCACGTCTGGCCTTGCCGCAACGACCGTTTCGAGCGCGCCGTGCTTGCGCAGGAAATCAGGCGTGAGGATTTCGATTGACGTTGCCGGGCTCATTGCGCGGATCGCCGCAATTGTGGCTGCGAAATGGGCGGCGCCGCCGTCGGCGAGGTCGTCGCGATCGACCGATGTCACGACCACGTGCTCGAGCCCGAGCTTGGCCACGGCGTCGGCGACCTTGCCGGGCTCGTCGGCATCGAGCGGGCCGGGCAGGCCGGTGCGCACGTTGCAGAACGCGCAGGCGCGCGTGCAGGTGTCACCCATGATCATGAAGGTCGCGTGCTTCTTCGCCCAGCACTCGCCGATGTTGGGGCAGCTGGCTTCCTCGCAGACGGTCACGAGCTTGTTTTCGCGCACGATACGTTGCGTCTCAGTCCATTGGGCGGAGCCGGGGGCTTTCACGCGGATCCATGCGGGCCTGCTTTCCATCGGTGTGTCCGGGCGGTTGGCCTTTTCGGGATGGCGCGGCCTTTCGGTCCGCTGCGTCGTGCGCGGATCGTTGTTGAGGAGATCAAGTATCACTTTCATGCACCCATCCCTGTGATGTGCCAGAGCCAAACATGCCGGCGGCTTCGCTCAAACTGCATGATACGTCTCGACTTGCGCAAGCAATCGCGTGCCAACAATGGAGTCTCGCGCGCTTGGTCGCTGACATTCAGTTATCGCGATGACACGCGTCAACCTGATTTGTAATCGCGTTGTTCTCACTTGCGGATGCTCCAGTCCCCGCGGGCCGGGTGACGGCATCGCCTGGCATTCGGAACCTTCCGTCAGGTCGGTCCGATATTTCGGGCGGTCGCTCTGGCCGGTTTTCCGGAGCTTCAGACGGATCCGGCCTGAACGCCGTCGCGGGAGCAATCAGCAATCCGGTAAAACCAAGCAAATTGAACGACATCGCTGGGAATACCGTACTTTCCGTGGGCTGGCATGAATGCTGCTTAATGATCTGTCAAAAGAAGCGACAGCTCTAAAATAAACCGTGCGAGGGGACGTTCAGATGCCAGCCAACATTCAACTCACGACCTAAAGCGACCGGGATATCGACCGTTCGGCATTGCGCGCGTCCGCATGAACGCGGGCCGCAATGAACCTTGGCGCTCGACTTCGGCTTGGCATGCAATGGAGAAGGTAATGACGATCGCGGACGCTCACGATCAGGACCCGCAGGAAACCCGGGAATGGCTTGATGCCCTGTCGGCGGTCCGCGGGCACCGCGGCAATGAACGCGCCGAGTTCGTCGTCAATGCGATGCTCGATGCGGCGCGACACAGCGGCCTTCAGATCGAACAGTCGCTGACGACGCCTTATTGCAATACAATCCAGCCGGATCAGCAACCTGCGCTGCCGGGCGACCGCGCGATCGAGCACAAGCTTCGCTCCATCATCCGCTGGAATGCGCTGGCGATTATTCTGCGCGCCAACAAGGAAAGTTCGGAGCTCGGCGGCCACATCGCGAGCTTCCAGTCCGCTGCGACGCTCTACGACATCGGCTTCGGCCATTTCTGGCACGCGCCGACCGATGCCCATGGCGGCGATCTGATTTTCGTTCAGGGACATTGTTCGCCCGGCATCTACGCGCGCGCCTTTCTCGAGGGGCGGTTGAGCGAGGAGCAACTTCTCAGCTTCCGGCAGGAGACGAGCGGCAAGGGGTTGTCGAGTTATCCGCATCCTTGGCTGATGCCGGATTTCTGGCAGTTCCCGACGGTGTCGATGGGCCTGGGGCCGCTGATGGCGATCTATCAGGCGCGGTTCCTGAAATATCTCGAGAACCGCAAGCTGGCCGAGACGTCCAACCGGAAGGTCTGGGCGTTCATGGGCGACGGCGAAACCGACGAGCCGGAATCGCTCGGCGCCATCTCACTCGCCGGCCGCGAGAACCTCGACAATCTGATCTTCGTCATCAACTGCAACCTGCAGCGGCTCGACGGACCCGTTCGGGGCAACGGCAAGATCGTTCAGGAGCTCGAAAGCGTATTCCGCGGTGCGGGCTGGAACGTCATCAAGGTGCTATGGGCTCCGGGTGGGACCGCCTGCTGGAAAAGGACAAGAGCGGGCGGCTGCTCAGGCTCATGGAAGAATGCGTCGACGGCGAATACCAGGACTTCAAAAGCAAGAGCGGCGCCTACATTCGCGAACACTTCTTCGGCAAGTACGAGGAAACGAAGCAACTCGTATCTGATATGAGCGACGACGAGATCTGGCAGCTCGCGCGCGGCGGCCATGATCCCGAGAAGGTCTTCGCCGCCTACACCGCCGCCGTAAACCACAAGGGCCAGCCAACGGTCATTCTGCCGAAAACCGTCAAGGGGTACGGCATGGGCGAATCCGGCGAAGGCCAGATGATCGCCCATCAGGCGAAGAAGATGACGCAGGACGCGCTGCGTGGCTTTCGTGATCGCTTCCAGGTGCCGGTCGCCGACGCGGACCTTGCCAAGGTGCCTTTCCTCCGGCTGCCGGAAGATAGTCCGGAAATGAAGTATTTCCGGGCGCAGCGTGAAAAGCTCGGCGGCTACCTGCCGCAACGCCGGCGGAAATCCGCGTCCTTGCAAATTCCACCGCTCTCGACGTTCCAGCGCTTGCTCGAAAATACCGGCGACCGCGAGATCTCGACGACGATGGCCTTCGTGCAGTTGCTCGGCACCCTTGTGCGCGACAAGGTGATCGGCAAGCACATCGTGCCGATCGTGCCGGACGAATCTCGCACCTTTGGCATGGAGGGCATGTTCCGGCAACTCGGCATCTATTCGTCAGTCGGCCAGCTCTACAGGCCGCAGGATGCCGACCAGCTGATGTACTACCGCGAAGACAAGAGCGGGCAGGTATTCCAGGAGGGCATCAACGAAGGCGGTGCGATGTCGAGTTGGATTGTCGCGGCAACGTCTTACTCGACGAACAACGTGCCGATGATCCCGTTCTACATCTACTACTCGATGTTTGGCCTGCAGCGTGTCGGCGATCTCGCCTGGCTTGCAGGCGACATGCGCGCACGCGGCTTCCTACTCGGCGGCACGGCCGGCCGAACTACGCTAAACGGCGAAGGCTTGCAGCACGAGGACGGCCACAGCCACGTGCTCGCGGCCACGATCCCGAACTGCATCTCCTACGATCCGACCTTCGCCTATGAAGTCGTGACCATCGTGCGCGAAGGCATGCGCCGCATGTATGAGGCGCAGGAGGACGTCTACTACTACCTCACTCTGATGAACGAGAACTATCCGCATCCAGCGCTGGCCGATGCAGGCGAAGGGGCGGAGGAGGGGATTCTCAAGGGACTCTATCTCCTGAAAAACGGAGGCGAGACCGCGAAGAAGGGCCTCCGCGTCCAGCTAGTCGGGTCGGGCACGATCCTGCGCGAGGTGATCGCGGCCGCCCATCTGCTCAAGGCAGACTTCGGCGTGGCCGCGGACGTCTGGAGCGCAACCAGCTTCAACGAGCTGCGTCGCGATGGCATGGCGGCGGAGCGCTGGAACCTGCTGCATCCGACCGAGCCACGTCGCGAGAGCTGGGTTGAATCGCAGCTCAAGGGACATCCGGGGCCGGTCGTGGCGTCCACCGATTATATGCGCAACTACCCCGACCAGATCCGGGAATATGTACAGGCGGCGGGGCACCGCTACGTCGTGCTCGGCACCGACGGGTTCGGCCGTAGCGACTATCGCGTGAAGCTGCGCAAATTCTTCGAGGTCGACCGGCACTACGTCGCGGTCGCCGCCCTCAAGGCGCTCGCCGATGAGGGAGCGATCAAGCCCGCGGTCGTGGCCGAGGCCATCGCCAAATATCAAATCGATGCCGGGCGCGCCGCGCCGTGGACCGTGTGAGGCTGGGAGCCGAGGGCAGAGCAATGAGTGGGCTGATCGACATCAAGGTTCCCGATATCGGCGACTTCAAGGACGTCCCGGTGATCGAGGTCTTCGTCAAGCCGGGCGACAAGGTAAAGGCCGAGGACCCGCTGGTCGCGCTCGAGTCCGACAAGGCGACCATGGAAGTGCCGTCACCGCGCGATGGCGTGGTGAAGTCCGTGGTCGTCAAGGTTGGCGACAAGGTAAGCGAAGGTGCGGTGATCGTGCAATTCGAGGGCGCGGGCGCCGAGCAGGCCGAAACGCGCCCGGTCGTCAGTGCGCCGCCGTCGCCGGTCAGCGCGCCGGCCGGTGTGGCCGAGGTACGCGTCCCCGACATTGGTGACTTCAAGGACGTGCCGGTCATCGAAATCTTCGTGAAGCCCGGCGATAGCGTCAAGGCGGAGGATCCGCTGATTGCGCTCGAATCGGACAAGGCAACGATGGAAGTGCCGGCTCCGCTCTCGGGTACGGTGCGCGAGATCAAGGTGAAGACGGGTGACAAGGTCAGCGAGGGCGCGATTATCCTCGTGCTCGCGACCGGTGACGCATCCGCTGCGGCGAACGCTGCCGCGCCCGCACTGGCACCCGCATCACAGGCGACAGCCGCGGCATTGGCGGTGCAAGCCGCCGGGGTCGACGAACAAGCCTTCGCGCTGGCCTATGCCGGTCCGGCGGTGCGCAAGTTGGCGCGCGAGATGGGCGTCGATCTCGGCAAGATCAAGGGCTCGGGCAATCACGGCCGGATTGTGCGTGAGGACGTCGAGGCCTCTGCCAAGGGTGGTGCGCCCGCCGCCAAGCCGCAGGCTGCGGCGGCGAGCGGAGGCGGTGTCGGCAGCATCGATCTTCTGCCCTGGCCCAAGATCGATTTCGCGAAGTTCGGGCCGGTCGAGCGCAAGGAGCTCGGCCGCATCAAGAAGATCTCGGCAGCCAATCTGCATCGCAACTGGGTCGTCATTCCGCACGTCACAACTCATGACGAGGCCGACATCACCGAACTCGAGCAGTTCCGGGTCAAGATGAACAAGGAGCTGGAGAAGAGCGGCGTCAAGCTCTCGCTGCTGCCGTTCATGGTGAAAGCGGCCGTTGCGGCGTTGAAAAAGTTTCCGGAGTTCAACGCCAGCCTCGACGGCGACACCCTGGTCTACAAGAATTACTGGCACATCGGCTTTGCAGCGGACACGCCGAACGGACTGATGGTGCCTGTCATCCGCGATGCCGACAAGAAGTCGTTGCCGGAGATCGCCAACGAGATGAACGCGCTCGCCAAGCTTGCGCGCGAGGGCAAGATCAAGCCGGACCAGATGCAAGGGGGCACTTTCTCGATCTCGTCGCTCGGCGGCATCGGCGGCATCTACTTCACGCCGATCATCAACGCGCCGGAAGTCGCGATCATGGGCGTATGCAAGGGATACTGGAAGCAGCATTCGCCTGACGGCAAGACTTGGGCCTCGCGCCTTACCTTGCCGTTATCGCTGTCCTGGGATCACCGGGTCATCGACGGCGCGGCCGCCGCCCGCTTCAACGTCTACTTCGCCAGCGTGCTCGCCGATTTGCGGCGGGTGCTGTTCTGAGTTCGGGGGAGAGCAGCATGGCTCAGCAGATCGAAGTGAAGGTTCCTGACATCGGCGACTTCAAGGACGTCGCGGTGATCGAGGTCATGGTGAAGCCCGGCGAGACCGTGGCGGTCGACACCAGCCTCATCATGGTCGAGTCCGACAAGGCGTCGATGGAGATCCCGTCCTCGCATGCCGGAATCGTCAAGGAGGTCAAAGTCAGGGTTGGCGACAAGGTCAGTGAAGGCTCGATCATCCTCGTGCTGGAGACTGCGGGGGCCGCGGCCGCTCCGCCGCCTGCGCCGGCGTCAAAGCCTGCCGCTACGTCGTCCGCAGCTGCGCCTGTCCCGGCATCTCATTCCGGCAAGGCGGATATCGAATGCGAGATGCTGGTGCTCGGCGCCGGGCCCGGCGGCTATTCGGCCGCTTTCCGCGCCGCCGATCTCGGCATGAAGACCGTGCTGGTTGAGCGTTACGACACGCTCGGCGGCGTCTGTCTCAATGTCGGCTGCATTCCAAGCAAGGCGTTGCTGCATACGGCGTCCGTCGTCGATGAGGTCAAGCATCTCCCGGACCACGGAATCTCGTTTGGTGCGCCGCAGATCGACCTCGACAAGCTGCGCGGGTTCAAGGACGGCGTGATCAAGAAGCTGACCGGTGGTCTCGCCGGGATGGCCAAGGCCCGCAAGGTCGAGGTGGTGACCGGCGTCGGTGCCTTCCTCGATCCGCATCATCTTGAAGTGGTCACTGCGGGCGGCAAGAAGACGATCAAGTTCGCCAAGGCGATCATCGCTGCTGGCAGCCAGGCGGTGAAGCTGCCGTTCCTGCCCGAGGATCCGCGCATCGTCGACTCGACGGGCGCATTGCTGCTGAAGTCGATCCCGAAGCGCATGCTGGTGATCGGCGGCGGCATCATCGGGCTCGAGATGGCGACGGTCTATTCGGCGCTTGGCGCGCGCATCGACGTGGTCGAAATGCTCGACGGCCTGATGCAGGGCGCCGACCGTGACCTGGTCAAGGTCTGGGAGAAGATGAACGCGAAGCGTTTCGACAAGGCGATGCTGAAGACCAAAACCGTCGGCGCGAAGGCGACCGAGGCCGGAATCGAGGTCAGCTTCGAGGGCGAGCAGGCGCCGTCCGGGTCGCAGGTCTATGACCTCGTTCTGGTAGCCGTCGGCCGAAGCCCGAACGGCAAGAAGATCGGCGCCGAGAAGGCTGGTGTCGCGGTGACCGATCGCGGCTTCATTGACGTCGACAAGCAAATGCGTACCAACGTGGCGCACATCTTTGCGATCGGCGACATCGTGGGCCAGCCGATGCTGGCGCACAAGGCCGTGCATGAAGGCCATGTGGCTGCCGAAGTCGCCCATGGCGAAAAATCCTATTTCGACGCGCGACAGATCCCGTCGGTCGCCTATACCGATCCCGAAGTCGCCTGGGCCGGCAAGACCGAGGACGAGTGCAAGGCCGAGGGCATTAAGTTTGGCAAATCGGTCTTCCCGTGGGCGGCGTCCGGCCGCGCCATCGCCAATGGCCGCGACGAGGGTTTCACAAAGCTGTTGTTCGACACGGCGACGCATCGCGTCATCGGCGGCGGGATCGTCGGCACGCATGCGGGCGATCTGATCAGCGAGGTCTGCCTTGCGATCGAAATGGGGTGTGAGCCGGCCGATATCGGCAAGACCATTCATCCGCATCCGACGCTCGGCGAGTCCATCGGAATGGCAGCGGAGGTCTTTGAGGGCCACTGCACCGATCTGCCGCCGCAGAAGAAGAAATAGCGCGGCCTGCTAACGCAGGCACAGCGAGATCAGGGAGAAAACACAGTGTCCGCAACAATCACTGCGACCTCTGCAACGGCGACTGCGACGCAGAAGAAGCCGTTCTATCGGATCCTCTATGTTCAGGTTCTCGCGGCGATCGTGCTCGGCGTCATCGTCGGCTGGCTTTGGCCGGATATCGGCAAGAACGACTGGATCAAGGCGATGGGCGACGGGTTCGTCAAGCTCATCAAGATGGCCATTGCGCCGATCATCTTCTGTACGGTCGTCTCCGGCATTGCGCACATTTCCGAAGTGAAAAAGGTCGGCCGCGTCGCGGTCAAGGCGCTCGTCTACTTCGAGGTCGTTTCGACCTTTGCCCTGGCGTTGGGCTTGGTCGTCGCCAACGTGCTGCGTCCGGGAGCGGGTTTCCAGGGGCAGTCGAATGCTGCGGCCGTCGCCGGTTATGCGAAACAGGCGAGCGAGATGAAGTCGGTGGACTTCGTCCTCCACATCATCCCGGACACGGTGGTCGGGGCCTTCGCGCAAGGTGAGATCCTGCAGGTCCTGCTGTTCGCCATCCTGTTCGGCTTTGCGCTGATGGGGCTCGGCGAGCGGGCTCATACCGTCCGCTCGTTCGTGGACGATGTCGCCCACGCGATGTTCGGCGTCATCTCGATCGTGGTCAAGGTCGCGCCCATCGGTGCCTTTGGTGCGATGGCCTATACGATCGGTCGCTATGGCCCCCAGGCGCTCGGCAATCTCGCCGGCCTGATCGCGACTTTCTATCTCACTGCGTTTCTGTTCGTGGTCGTTGGTCTCGGGATCATCGCCCGTATCGCCGGCTTCTCGATCTTCAAGTTCCTTAAATACATCAAGGATGAGCTGCTGATCGTGCTCGGCACGTCGTCCTCGGAGAGCGCTCTTCCGCAGATGATGGAGAAGCTGGAGATTCTCGGTTGTTCGAAGTCCGTCGTCGGACTGGTCGTGCCGACCGGCTACTCGTTCAATCTTGACGGAACCAACATCTACATGACGCTGGCGACGCTTTTCATCGCCCAAGCGATGAACGTCGATCTCTCGTTCGGTGAGCAGATGACGATCCTCGTCGTTGCGATGCTGACGTCGAAGGGCGCTTCCGGCATCACGGGCGCGGGCTTCATCACGCTTGCCGGTACGCTCGCCGCGGTCAGGCCCGAGTTGCTTCCCGGCATGGCGATCGTGCTCGGCATCGACAAGTTCATGAGCGAGTGCCGGGCCCTGACGAACCTGTGCGGCAATGGCGTTGCCTGCGTCGTCGTCGCCTGGTGGGAGGGTGAGCTCGACCGCGAGAAGCTGCGCGTCGCACTCGATCGCAACGTCGATCCGACCGACCTCGAGGTCGCCGTAACGACGGGCTAAGGGCACGATGGTGCCAACCGATCACCGCCCGGACATCACGGGCTATCAAGGGAGTTGGTCATGACGGATGTGGTAATTGTCTCCGCGGCGCGGACGCCAGTCGGTTCCTTCAACGGGGCGTTCGGCGCGCTGTCCGCACACGAGCTCGGAGCTGTCGCAATCAAAGGCGCCCTGGATCGCGCGAAGGTCTCGCCCGAGGATGTCGATGAAGTCATCCTGGGGCAGGTGCTATCCGGTGGTGAGGGGCAGAACCCCGCGCGGCAGGCCGCGATGGCGGCCGGCATTCCGCAGGAGAAAACGGCATGGGGCATGAACCAGCTCTGCGGCTCGGGCCTGCGGTCGGTCGCGCTTGGGCTGCAGCAGATCGCCAATGGTGATGCCAGGATCATCGTCGCCGGCGGCATGGAGTCCATGTCGATGGCGCCGCATCTGTCGCATCTGCGGAACGGCACCAAGATGGGCGACGTCAAGTTCGTCGACTCCATGCTGAAGGACGGCCTTATGGACGCCTTCCGCGGCTATCACATGGGCGTCACGGCAGAGAACATCGCGGCCAGATGGCAGATCACCCGCGAGGAGCAGGATGCGTTCGCGACCAGCTCGCAGAACAAGGCCGAGGATGCGCAGAAGGGCGGCCGGTTCAAGGATGAGATCGTTCCGGTCACCGTCAAGACCAGGAAGGGCGACGTCGTCGTCGACCAGGATGAATATATCCGCCCCGGCACGACGCAGGAGTCGCTGGCCAAGCTGAAGCCCGCTTTCAACAAGGAAGGTTCGGTGACGGCGGGCAACGCTTCGGGCCTCAACGACGGCGCGGCCGCTCTGGTGTTGATGAGCGCGGACGAAGCCAGCAAGCGCGGCCTGGCGCCTCTTGCCAGGATCGTCTCGTGGGCCACGGCCGGCGTCGATCCGGCGGTGATGGGTTCGGGGCCGATTCCGGCCTCGCGCAAGGCGCTGGAAAAGGCTGGCTGGAGGGTCAAAGATCTCGACCTCGTCGAGGCCAACGAAGCCTTTGCGGCCCAGGCCATCGCCGTCAACAAGGACATGGGCTGGGATCCGTCGATCGTGAACGTGAACGGCGGCGCCATCGCCATCGGCCATCCGATCGGTGCATCCGGCGCCCGCGTGCTGACGACGCTGCTGTTCGAGATGCAGAAGCGGGGTGCGAAGAAGGGGCTTGCCACGTTGTGCATCGGCGGCGGCATGGGTGTCGCCCTAACGGTCGAACGCTAGAAGAGCAAAGCCGGTTTTTAGAACCGGAGAGAATCGCGGACGGCACCACGCCGTTCGCGAACGACAACGGCTGGCCGAGCGCCGGCAAATAGAGATTGAACCGACCAGGATCAGGAGGAGATCATGTCCAGAGTTGCGGTGGTGACCGGCGGAACGCGCGGTATCGGCGAGGCGATTTCGATCGCGCTCAAGGCGGCCGGCTACAAGGTAGCGGCGAGCTATGCCGGTAACGACGAGGCGGCTGCGAAGTTCAAGAGCCAGACCGGCATCAACGTCTACAAATGGGACGTCTCGAACTACGACGCCTGTGCCGCGGGTCTCAAACAGGTCGAGGCTGACCTTGGTCCGGTGGACGTGCTGGTCAACAATGCCGGCATCACCAAGGACGGCATGTTCCACAAGATGACGCCGGAGCAATGGTACGCGGTCATCAACACCAATTTGAACTCGCTGTTCAACATGACGCGGCCAGTGTGGGAAGGCATGCGCGAGCGCAAGTTCGGCCGGGTGATTTGCATCTCCTCGATCAATGGTCAGAAGGGCCAGATGGGCCAGGTCAATTATTCCGCCGCCAAGGCAGGTGATATCGGCTTCGTGAAGGCGCTGGCTCAGGAAGGGGCTCGCGCCGGCATCACCGTCAACACGATCTGCCCCGGCTATATCGCGACCGAGATGGTCAAGGCGATCAATCCGGAGATCGTAGCCAAGAACATCCTGCCCCAGATTCCGGTCGGTCGCCTCGGCGAACCACACGAGATCGCGCGCACGGTCGTGTTCCTCGCCTCCGACGATGCCGGCTTCATCACGGGATCGACGATCTCGGCGAATGGCGGCCAGCACATGATCTGAGGCCGCTTGAGAGCAGAGGGAGGCCGCGTATCGGCCTCCCGAACGAGGGAATCAAGTCGAGGGATACGATGGACCAGGACCTGAAGGAAGCCGCACTCGAATATCATCGCCTGCCGACGCCGGGAAAGATCTCGGTGGTGCCGACCAAGGCGATGGCCACCCAACGCGATCTGGCGCTGGCGTATTCGCCCGGCGTGGCGGAGCCCTGCCTGGTCATTGCCGAGGATCCGTTGCAAGCAGATGTGCTGACGGCGCGCAGTAACCTCGTCGCCGTCGTCACCAACGGCACCGCCGTGCTCGGCCTTGGCAATATCGGCGCATTGGCTGGCAAGCCGGTCATGGAAGGCAAGGCGTGCCTGTTCAAGAAATTCGCGGGGATCGATGTCTTCGACATCGAACTCGCCGAGGAGAATCCTGATGCGCTGGTCGAGACGATCGCCAGGATGGAGCCGACCTTTGGCGGTATCAACCTGGAGGACATCAAGGCGCCGGAATGCTTCTACATCGAGAAGAAGCTCCGCGAGCGGATGAAGATCCCGGTCTTTCACGACGACCAGCACGGCACTGCGATCATCGCCGCGGCGGCGATCCTCAATGGACTGAAGCTGGTCAAGAAGGACATCGCCGACGTCAAGCTGGTGTGCTCCGGCGCGGGCGCTGCGGCGCTTGCCTGCCTTGATCTGATCGTGAGCCTTGGACTGCGCCGCGAGCGGATCATCGTGACCGATGCCAAGGGCGTCGTGTATGCCGGCCGCGCCGAAAGCATGGACGATAACAAGGCGCGCTATGCTGTGAAGACGGAGGCGCGCAAGTTAGATGACATCATTCAGGATGCGGACATCTTCCTTGGCCTGTCGGCCGGCAAGGTGCTGACCCCTGAGATGGTCAAGAAGATGACGCGCGATCCCCTGATCTTCGCGATGGCCAATCCGATTCCGGAGATCATGCCGGAGGACGCGCTGGCGGTCCGCCCCGATGCGATCATCGGCACGGGACGTTCGGACTACCCTAACCAGATCAACAATGTGCTGTGCTTCCCGTTCATCTTCCGCGGCGCGCTCGATTGCGGCGCGACCACCATCAATGAGGAGATGAAGCTTGCGACGGTGCGCGCGCTGGCGGACCTGGCTATGGCTGAGGTGCCAGAGGTGGTCGCCACAGCCTACAAGGGCGAGGAGCTTCGCTTCGGGCGCAACTATCTCATTCCAAAGCCGTTCGATCCGCGACTCATCGAGATGATTGCGCCGGCGGTAGCTAAGGCGGCTGCCGATACGGGTGTTGCCAGGCGTCCGATCGTCGATATGGACGCTTATCGGCAGAAGCTGAGCCGATTCGTCTACCAGTCCGGCAATGCGATGCAGCCGGTCTTTTCGGTGGCGAAGGGGAGCGGAAAATCCCTTGTTCTGGCGGAGGGCGAGGATGAGCGCGTGCTGCGGGCCGCACAGGTCATCGCCGACGAGCGGATCGCAAAGCCGCTGCTGCTTGGCCGGCCGGCGACGATCGAACAGCACATCAAGGCCTTCGGTCTCCGGCTCAGACCCGGACAGGACTGCGAGATCATCGATCCGCACGATGCGCAGGTCTATTCCAAATGCGCCGATGTTTATCATGCGCGCAGGAAGCGCGACGGCGTGTCGGCGGCCCTTGCGCTGTCGGAGACAAGGAGCAACGCGACCGTGCTCGCCTCGATCCTGCTCGAGCGGGGGATCGGCGATGCGATGCTTTGCGGGGTGATCGGGCGAACCGCCGATCACTTGGCCGCGATCAAGAACGTGATCGGGACGAGGGACGATGTGCGGACCCTCGCCGTGATGCAGATGCTCATTCTCCCGCAGCATCAGCTGTTCATCTGCGACACGCACTGCAATCTCAATCCGACTGCCGAGCAGGTTGCTGACATCGCGTTGCTGGCGGCCGCCGAAGTTAAGCGGTTCGGCATCACGCCGCGCGTGGCGCTGCTGTCGCATTCAAGCTTCGGAAGCTCCGCGGTCCCGGAAGCGCACAAGATGCGGGAAGCGCGCACGATCATTCGGGAGCGCTCGCCCGACCTCGCGGTGGAAGGCGAGATGCGTGGAGATGCCGCGCTTTCGCAGTCGGTGCGTGACCACGAGTTTCCGGAGTCCGGCTTCGCAGGGCCTGCGAACGTACTGGTAATGCCCAATCTCGACGCCGCCAACATCTCGTACAATCTGCTGCGGATGGCCGCGGGGCAGGGGCTGACGGTCGGCGGCATTCTGCTCGGCGCGGCGAAGCCGGCCCATATTCTCACGCCGTCCTCCACCGTCCGTCGCATCGTGAACATGGCCGCCGTCGCAGCCGCGGATGCGGTGTCGGAGAGAGCCTGATCTGAGATCCGATTGGGCGAACTGTGAACGCGATCGGTCGAGGCCATCATGAGTGAGGCGCAAGCGGGAAAACCCCGGGTCGTGATCGTCGGAGGCGGGGCGGGCGGACTGGAGCTCGCGACCCGTCTCGGCGACAAATATGGCCGCAAGGGCAGGCTCGACGTCACGCTGATCGAGCGCAACCGCACGCATGTGTGGAAGCCGAAGCTGCACGAGATTGCGGCCGGAAGCATGGATATCGCGGCCCACGAGGTCGACTATCTCGCGCAATCCTACTGGCACGGCTTTCGCTACCGGATCGGGGAGATGATCGGAATCGACCGGGAGCGCCGTCAGGTGCTGGTGGCCCCCTATCTCGATGCCGAAGGCCGTGAGGTGACGCCGAAGCGGAGCTTTGACTATGACGTCCTCGTCATCGCTGTCGGCAGCCAGAACAACGATTTTGGCACGCCGGGCGTCGCGGAGCACGCGATCAAGCTGGAATCGCAGGCAGATGCGAAGCGCTTTCACGAGCGAATGGTCAATGCGTGTATCCGCGCCCATGCCCAATCCTCGCCCCTTGGGGAACACCAGTTGAAGGTCGCGATCATCGGCGCCGGCGCGACCGGTGTCGAGCTTGCGGCGGAGCTGCACCGGACGACGCGAGAAGTCGTGGCCCACGGACTAGATCAGGTCGATCCGCAGAAGGACATCAGAATCACGCTGATCGAAGCCGCGGACCGGGTACTTCCCGCGCTGCCCGAACGGGTTTCAAAAGAGACGGAAAAGTTGCTCGTCAGGTTGGGCGTTAATGTGCTCGTGGGTGCCAAGGTCTCCGTAGTCGGCTCCGACCATGTGAGCCTGACAGACGGGCGAACGATTCCCGCCGAACTGATCGTCTGGGCTGCTGGCGTGAAGGCGCCCGATTCCCTGAAGGAGATCGCAGGCCTCGAAACCAACCGCATTAATCAGCTTGTCGTACGGCCGACGTTGCAGGCCACGCGCGACGATAACATCTTTGCGATCGGCGACTGCTCGGCCTGCTCATGGGGCGACCGGGGCAACGTGCCGCCGCGTGCGCAGGCGGCGCATCAGCAGGCGTCCCACCTTTACTCGCAGATCCCGCGGCATCTGCGCGGCGAGGCTCTCAAGGATTATCGCTACCGGGACTTCGGCTCCTTGGTGTCGCTCGGCGAGTTCAGCACGGTCGGATCGATGATGGGCGCGCTGGTCGGCGGCAGCCTGGTGTTCGAGGGGCTGTTCGCGCGGATGATGTATCTGTCGCTGTACAAGATGCACGAACACGCTCTGCATGGTTCGGTGAAGGTAGCGCTTGACACGCTGGCCCGCCTGATCACTCGGCGGACCGAACCGCACGTCAAGCTTCACTGACGTAGGCATGCTGGAGATGAATATCGTGTCAGCCGTCGCGCACCTGACGCTGGCTCGAGCCTGGGGGGATGCTGATGGACGCCGTGTTCCTTGCGCGTATCCAGTTCGCCGCGAACATCACGTTTCATATCCTGTTTCCGTCGATCTCGATCGCACTGAGCTGGGTGCTGCTGTTCTTCCGCCTGAAGCATCTGCGCGCAACCGACCCGCAGCAGAAGGTGGACTGGCTTCGCGCCTATCGTCTGTGGACCAAAGTATTCGCCCTGACATTTGCGCTCGGGGTGGTCAGCGGCGTCACCATGAGCTTCCAGTTCGGCACCAACTGGCCGGGCTATATGGAGCGGGTCGGCAATATCGCGGGGCCATTGCTGGGCTATGAGGTGCTCACCGCGTTCTTCCTGGAAGCGGGTTTTCTCGGCGTCATGCTGTTTGGTCACCGCCGCGTCGGCGAGATGGTTCACCTGGGGGCGACCTTTCTGGTCGCGCTCGGCACGTTGATGAGCGCGTTCTGGATCCTTGCCCTCAATTCATGGATGCACACGCCGGCGGGCTACGAGATTGTCGACGGCCAGTTCCATGCGAAGGACTGGCTTGAGATCGTTTTCAATCCATCCTTTCCCTACCGCTTCGTCCATATGGTGCTGGCGTCCTCGCTGACCTGCGCGTTCCTGCTGATCGGGATCAGCGCTTGGCAGCTCCTGAAGGGTGTCGCGATGACAAGCGCGTCACGGGTGCTGCGGGCCGGACTCGTGTTCGCGGCGCTCACCGCGCCTGCGCAGATGGTGGCAGGCGACTTTCACGGGCTTAACACGCTCAAGCATCAACCGCAGAAGATCGCGGCGGTCGAGGGTATCTGGGAAACGGCGCGCGGGGCTCCGCTGCTGCTGTTTGCGATTCCCAACGATGCGACGCGGTCGAACCGTTTCGAGCTGCCGGTGCCAAAGCTCGCGAGCCTGATCCTACGTCACGACCCTGAGGGGGAGCTCAAGGGGCTGAACGAGTTTCCATCTGCCCATCCGCCGGTGCTGCCGCTGTTCTGGTCGTTCCGGATCATGGTGGGAACGGGCATCCTGATGCTGCTGGTCAGCTGGGTCGGGCTCTGGCGGCATTGGCGCGATGGCTGGGATTTTTCCCGTATGCCGCGACCGCTGCTCACACTGTTTGCCGGCATGACCTTTGCCGGGTGGGTTGCAACGATCGCCGGATGGTACGTCACCGAGATCGGACGCCAGCCCTTCATCGTGTCCGGCCTGATTCGAACCAGCGAAGTTGCCTCGCGCGTTCCGTCGGCGAGTATCGCGCTGACCCTGGCAATCTACGTCACGCTCTATGTCGGCCTGCTGGCGGCCTATGTCGGCGTGCTCAAATACATGGCGGAGAAGCCGGACAAGAGCACGGCGTCGGTCATGTCGGAGGAGTTTGCGGAGGACCCGCATCGGTATCAGGGCCGCGGAGAGTTCGCATGATGGTGATGTCCTTCGACGAGATGCTGCCACTGATCTTCATCGGGCTGATGGGGGTGTCGCTGCTCGTCTATGTCGTCAGCGACGGCTACGACCTCGGGGTCGGCATGCTCATGCACCGCGCGACGCCCGAGGAGCGCGATACTATGGTCGCGTCAATCGGCCCGTTCTGGGATGCGAATGAAACCTGGCTCGTTCTCGGCGTCGGCCTTCTATTGGTCGCCTTCCCGAAGGCGCATGGGCTGGTCCTGTCGGAGTTGTACCTGCCGAGCGCGCTCATGCTGGTCGGCTTGATTCTGCGCGGCGCAGCGTTTGATTTCCGGGTCAAGGCGAAGGCGGCCCGGAAGGCGATGTGGGATCGCATGTTCATCGCCGGGTCGATGCTGGCGTCCATCTGCCAGGGCTGGATGCTTGGCCGCTACATCAGCGGGTTCGGCGAAGGCTGGAATTATCCGATCTTCGCTGGCGCAATCGCGGTGGCGCTGCCGATGGCCTATGCGCTGCTCGGCGCGACATGGCTCGTTATGAAGACGCAGGGTGAACTGCAGGAGAAGGCGATCGAGTGGAGCAAGATCGCTTGGGCACCCATGGTCCTGGGCCTGATCCTAATCTCGATGGCAACGCCATGGATCAGCGAGACCGTCCGCGTCAGGTGGTTCACGCTGCCGGCGATCATCGCGGTGGCGGCGATCCCGATCACGTCCGGCGTTGCGCTGCTGGCAGTTCGCCTTCTGCTGGGGACGCCAGCCGTGCGCGGGGCACTGTGCTGGCTGCCCTTCGTGCTGCTGGTCCTGGTCTTCTTCCTGAGCTTCCTCGGGCTCAGCTACAGCATCTATCCGTTTGTCGTGATCGACCGGCTCACGGTCTGGCAGGCCGCCAGCAGCCCGGAGTCGCTGAAGGTGATCCTGATCGGGGTCTGCGTGACACTGCCGGTCATCATCGCCTACACCGGATTTTCCTATCGCGTATTCCGAGGCAAGGCCATAGAGTTGGACTATGCGTGAGCCGTCGTCCGCAGTGGCCGGTGCTCCACAGTTTGTGCTGGTTCAGGAGATGACGGAGCTTCTATCCCTGGTGAGCGTCAAGGGACCTGCCAAAGTCAGTTCGGTGGTGCCGGTTTCCACGCGTTGGCTCGTTCGTGGCGCATTTGCCCTCGCGCTGGTCGCCGCGGCGGCGTGGCTGGGATACATGGTCACGTTCCGCCGGGGACTGGACCATCTGCACGCCGCGGCCCAGCAGCGGCTGACCGTCGAGGCCGCGAGGCTCGACGGCTACCTGTCGAGATTTGAATATCTTCCGTCTCTCCTGGAGACATCGCCCAGCGTGTTCCGGCTGCTCGAGGCGCCCAGCGATCCTGCACTGCAGCAAAACGTCAGCTTGTATCTGAAGTCGATCAACCTGCTTGCGGGAGCCGACAATCTCTATGTCCTTGGCGTCACCGGCGCGACATTGGCCGCGGCTGATTTCGACCAGCCCGGCACGCCCTTCGGCGAAAACCTGTCGTATCGCCCCTATGTGAGCGAAGCGCTCTCGAATGGCCGCGGCGCCTTCTTTGGTGTCGGTATCACGACCGCGCGCGCCGGCTACTATCTGTCCTATGCGCTGAAGGACGGCGGAACGACAAAGGGGATCGCGACCGTCAAGGTCAATCTGGATTCGTTCGAGCGGGCGTGGCGCAGCACCGACAACGACATTCTTCTGGTCGACGAGCGCAAGGTGACGATCCTTGCCGCCCGCGACGAGTGGCGCTATCGCCCCATGGCGCCGCTTTCGGTTCCAACACGTGATGACATTGCGCGATTCAAACCCTACGGAAACCACGATCTTGTGCCACTTGGATGGACGCTCGTCGATCAATCTGAGAACGGCACGGCACGGATCATAGCGGAGAACGGTACCGCCTATACGGTCAGCGAGGTCCCAATCAACCGCGGTCTGTGGAAGCTCGTGCTTCTCGACGACGAGGCGCCCACGCGGCAGACCGCGCTCATCATCGGGATCATATCGGGTCTCGCCGCCCTCGTCGCGCTGCTGGCGCTTGGTCTTGTCGAGCAACGCCGCCGGGAGATCAAGCAACGCTTGGCGAGCCAAGCCGCGTTGCAGGCGGCCAACGACATGCTCGAGACCAGGGTGCAGGAGCGCACCGCCGAATTGCGGGCTGCGCAGGATGAACTCGTTCATGCCGGCAAGCTGGCAGCCCTCGGCCAGATGTCGGCCGGCATCGTGCACGAGTTGAACCAGCCGCTGGCGGCCCTGCAAACTGCCGCCGACAATGCGGTCCTGCTCGTTGATCGCGGATCGATTGGCGATGCTCGCGGAAATCTCACCCGAATTGGCGAATTGGTGCGGAGGCTCGGCCGCTTGACCAGCCAGCTCCGCGTGTTCGCGTACAAGTCGAGCAGCCCGCTTGGCGCGGTGTCCGTCGAGCATGCAGTGGCTGAATCGCTCAAGATATTGGCCGGGCGTGTCAAGGAGGGTGGTGTTGCCGTGGCGACAGAGATCGACGCTAAGCTCTTCGTCGTTGCCGATCAGACACGGCTGGAGCAGCTGCTGTGCAACATCGTGGCCAATGCGCTGGATGCCGTGGAAGGTGTCGAGCGGAAGTCGATCCTGATCCGGGCGGGCAGGGAAGAGGCGCAGACCGTCCGCTGCCGCATCGTGATCAGCAACAGCGGGCCGACGATCGCCTCCGACGTCCTGCAGCGCATGTTCGAGCCGTTCGTGACGACCAAGCCCGCGGGAAAGGGGCTCGGCCTTGGCCTGATGCTTTCTAATCACATTGCACGCTCGTTCGGCGGCGAACTGCATGCGCGAAACCTGACGCCTGATGGTGCCGAATTCGTCGTGACCCTTCCATTGGCAGAGATAGCAGAGGCGGCCTCGCATGGGTGATGACCAATCGATCGGCGTGATCTATGTCGAGGACGACGACGACGTCCGGATCGGCGGCGTCCAGGCGCTCGAGCTCGCAGGATTTTCCGTTTCCGGATTTGCCTCGGTTGAGAGCGCCAGCGGCTCCGTTCGGGCAGATATGCCTTTTGTCGTGGTCTGCGATGTGCGCCTGCGCGGGCGTAGCGGTCTCGACTGGCTGTCCGATCTGCGCCGACTGGACCAGGATCTGCCTGTGATCCTGATCACGGGTCATGGCGATATTTCGATGGCCGTGCAGGCAATGCGGACCGGCGCTTATGATTTCATCGAGAAGCCCTGCTCCTCGGAGCAGTTGATCTCAGTGGTGCGCCGGGCGGCGGAGAAGCGGCGGCTGACGCTCGAGGTGCGATCGTTGCGGTCCGCCTTGGCGGACCGCAACGGAATCGAGGCGAGCTTGCTCGGCCGATCACCGCAGATCCAGGAGGTGCGCCGGCTCGTCTCCACCTTGGCGGCGACCAATGTCGACGTCACGATCTATGGTGAGACCGGAACCGGCAAGGACGTCGTCGCGCGCTGCCTGCACAATCACAGCGGCCGCCGCGGCGGCAATTATGTCGCGGTGAATTGCGGCGGTCTGCCGGAATCGCTGGTCGAGAGCGAGCTGTTCGGCCACGAGGTGGGCGCGTTCACCGGCGCCACCCGTCAGCGGATAGGAAAGATCGAATACGCCAGTGGCGGAACGCTGTTCCTCGACGAGATCGAGAGCATGCCGCTGAGCGTCCAGGTTAAATTGCTGAGATCGCTCCAGGATCGCTCGATCGAGCGCGTCGGCACCAACAAGGCGATCGCGGTGGATTGCCGTGTCGTGGCTGCGAGCAAGGTGAATTTGCTCGAGCTGAGCGAAAAGCGTCTGTTTCGTGCCGATCTGTACTATCGCCTCGGCGTCGCTTTCATCGAGCTCCCGCCGTTGCGCGAACGGCGGGAGGATATCCCGCTGCTGTTCGAGCACTTCACCCTGGATGCGGCGAGGCGGTTCGAGCGTGACGCCCCGATTCTGGACGAACAGACCATGTCTCACCTGCTGGCCTATTCGTGGCCGGGCAACGTACGCGAGCTTCGCAACGTCGCCGACCGTTTCGTGCTCGGTGTCCTCGACAGCAAGGCGGTCAATAAATCCGGTTTCGGTACGTCGGATGTGTCATTGCCGCGGCAACTCGAGAACATCGAGCGATCGATCATCGAGGACGCGCTCCGGCGCAAGCAGGGCGACGTCCAGGCAACGGCCGCGCTTCTCAGCATTCCGAAGCAGACGCTGTACGACAAGATCAAACGCCTCTCCGTGAATGTCGATGGCATCAGGGAGGGTGCGGCCGTCCGCTCCGGGTCCTGAGATCGCGGCGGACCGTGGGACGAACCGACCGGCCCGCCCATGCGGGCCCAGATAGCTAGCACGCTCTCGGTGCAGCCGAGGGCAAAGGGCGCCGGCAGAAGCCGCCCGTTATCGGAAGGCAACGAACCAATCAGATCTTGAGGAACGCCATGAATCGGCCATTCAACGTGCCTGATGAATTTGTCGAGGGCTTTTTGAAGGCGGGGGAAAGTCTGTGGCGATCGCTTGGGTGGGCACCGAACAGCGATCGCGACGGGGCGAACCTCGGCTCAGCCCTGAATTTATCGGGGCGTCTCGCCGAATTGCAGGCCGAGCACATGAAGCGGCTATACCAGCTCACCGAGCACGTCATCAAATCGGCCGCCGGCGTGCAAGGCGAAGGAGGCATTGAGCCTGCACGCGGCGATCGCCGGTTCAACGCCACGGAATGGCGGGACGATGCGGCCTATAGTCTGTTGAAGCAATGCTATTTGCTGAACTCGCGCTACTGCGTCGACTTCGTCGAGGCGCTCGATCTCGACGAGAAGGAAAAGCATCGACTGCGCTTCTTCACGCGCCAGCTCATCGAGGCGATGAGCCCGACCAATTTCCTGGCCACCAATCCGGATGTCATCAAGCTCGCGACGGACAGCGAAGGTCAAAGCCTCAAGGCGGGCCTGGAGAACCTGATGAGCGATCTGGGCAGGGGTAGCCTGACGATCACGGATGAGGAGGCTTTCGAGGTCGGAAAGGATGTCGCCGCATCCAGGGGCGCGGTTGTGTTCGAAAACGAGCTGTTTCAGCTCATTCAATACGCGCCTGCGACGGAGCAGGTGGCCGCCCGGCCTCTGCTGATCGTGCCGCCCTGCATCAACAAGTTCTACATTCTCGACCTCCAGCCGGCCAATTCGTTCGTTCGATTCGCGGTCGAGAACGGCTTCACGGTCTTCGTGGTTTCATGGCGCAACCCGGATGCCTCCTGTGGCCACATTCGATGGGACGACTACGTTGAGGATGGCGCCATACGCGCCATCGACATCGCCCGATCGATTTCGGGTGTAGACAAGATCAACGTCCTGGGTTGGTGTGTCGGCGGAACGATCTTGTCATCCGCACTCGCCATTCTGCGAACGCGCGGCGATGAATCGGTTGCCAGTGTGACGTTGCTGACGACCATGCTCGACTTCCGGGAACCGGGCGATCTTGGCGTATTCGTAGACGAGGAAGGGGTGCGGCAGCGCGAGCAGACGATCGGGAGGGAAGGCATCTACCGCGGCGCCGAGCTCGGCTTCGTCTTTCAGACGCTGCGGTCGAAGGAGCTGATCTGGCCGAACGTGATCAACAACTATCTGAAGGGAAAGTCGCCGGAGCGTTTCGATCTGCTGTTCTGGAACGCGGATGTCACCAACCTTCCCGGACCGATGTATTGCTTCTACATCAGGAACATGTACCTGGAGAACAATCTTCGGGAGCCGAACCGGTTGACAATGTGCGGCACTCCTGTCGATCTGGCCCGGGTCGATCTGCCTGCTTACGTGCTGGCGACCGCCGAAGATCATATCGTGCCGTGGCGATCGGCCTATCGCACCACCGGCCTGTTCAGTGGCAACACCCGCTTTGTGCTCGGCGCCAGTGGGCACATTGCCGGCGTGATCAATCCCGCCTCCAAGAACAAGCGAAGCTATTGGCTGTCGGACCAGCGATGCGACGATCCCGCCGCGTGGCTTGCGAGCGCCGACGAAAGGCCGGGCAGTTGGTGGAACGATTGGATCGCGTGGCTCAAGCCGTGGGCTGAAGACCGGGTGCCCGCCCGGACGCAACTCGGCAGCAACCTCTATCCGCCGGGGGAAGCGGCACCGGGCCGATATGTGAAAGCGAAGGCGAACTGACATCGTTGAACGGTCATGGAACGATTGGAAGGTAGCGGGAGCGTTA
This sequence comes from Bradyrhizobium diazoefficiens USDA 110, assembly GCF_000011365.1. Lineage (GTDB taxonomy): Bacteria > Pseudomonadota > Alphaproteobacteria > Rhizobiales > Xanthobacteraceae > Bradyrhizobium > Bradyrhizobium diazoefficiens. The sequence continues at coordinate 4,142,878 of NC_004463.1, forward strand.
GCCGTTCAAAGCGGTCGCTGAGCGAGGCGATCTCATCATCAGAAATGACTATGGGTTGCTCTTTGTACCGTTTGACGATGTCGATAGGTTACTAAAAGCTGCCACAGAAAAGTCCGAGCGGAGCGGAAGCAGATCTCGAACATTGTGGCGGGCGCGCAGGGATTCTTCTCTGCGCGAGCTGGGCTGCGAAGGTCTCGATTGAAGAGGGAAATTCGTGAGCAGAAATTATACTCACACCGCGAAGTGAGTATGACTCAGGCAGCTACAACCTCGATGTCCAAAGAAGCTTTGCCTGCACATGCACGACTTGACCTCCGCCTGACGTGTGCACTGAGAATCCGAAGAAGCGATTTCCGCTTCCAATTCATGCAAATATCGTCCTAGAAGAGCCAGGCTACGGAAGCCCTCGTCAAACGAGAATTCTCAGTCGGTCTAATCACATAAAGGACTGATCGGAGTTGAAATACCTCAATAAGATGAACAGCTTAGGGCGCAAATTTGCCGTGGCGCCCATGATGGATTGGACCGACCGGCATTGCCGGGTGTTCCACCGTCAGCTCACGCGGCGTGCGCTGCTCTATACGGAGATGCTGACCACCGGCGCCATCATCCATGGCGACCGGGAGCGGCTGCTCGGGTTCGATGCGTGCGAAAACCCGGTGGCGCTTCAGCTTGGCGGCTCGGATCCGAGCGAGCTCGCGCAGGCCGCGCGCATCGGCGAGGCGTTTGGCTATGACGAGATCAATCTCAATGTCGGCTGTCCGTCCGATCGCGTGAAGGATGGCCGCTTTGGCGCCTGTCTCATGGCGGAGCCGGAGCTGGTGGCGAGGTGCGTCGATGCGATGAAGCGCGCAGTTGCCGTGCCCGTCACGGTGAAGTGCCGCATCGGAATCGATGACCAGGATCCGGAGGTGGCGCTCGATACGCTTGCGCGCGCGGTGGTCGCAGCGGGCTGCGATGCGCTGATCGTGCATGCCAGGAAAGCCTGGCTCAACGGCCTGTCACCGAAGGAGAACCGCGATATTCCGCCGCTCGACTACGAGCGCGTCTATCGGCTCAAGCGCGCGATGCCTGATGTGCCCGTCATCATCAATGGCGGCATCCCAGGCATCGACGAGGCGAAGGCGCATCTTGAACACGTCGATGGCGTGATGCTCGGCCGCGCCGCCTATCAGGAGCCATGGCGGCTGCTCTCCGTCGATTCCGATATCTTCGGCGAGACGGCGCCGCATGCGACCATGCAGGACGCGCTCGAAGCGATGATGCCTTATATCGAGGCGCAGCTCGCGCGCGGTACGCGGCTGCACGCCATCACACGGCATTTCGTCGGTGCATTCCACGCCGTGCCCGGCGCGCGGGCCTTCCGCCGCCATCTTGCCGAGCAGGGGGTAAAGCCGGGCGCCGGTCTCGACGTGCTGCGCGATGCGATCGCGCGCGTCGGTGTGCGTGCGCCGGCGGAGGCGGCCGCCTGACTGCCGCGACGTGAAGAGCCGGATCGCAACATCCGGCTCTTCGTCGATCGGCCTCAACGGAACAGGTCGAAGTGATAATTCACGCCGACGCGGAAGGTGTGGAATTTCGCGGCGTTCCAGTCCGGCAGGTCGTCGTGCTTGAACTCGGTGTAGAGATATTCGGCCTTGGCCGACCATTTCGGCAGGAACGCCCATTCGACGCCGCCACCCGCTGTCCAGCCCATCTTCATCTTGTTGATCGGACCGTCCTTGAATTCGCCGGCGGCAAGGCCGGCGGTCCCGAAGAACAGCAGGCGTGAATCCATCGTCGCGATGCCGGCGCGGGCGCGGCCGGTCATGTACCAGGGCAGGCTGACCGCGGCGCTGTTGAGCGCGTCGTGGTTCTTGATGTCTCCGCCTTCGAAGTCGTTCTCGATGCCGACCACGAACATCGGCGAGAGCTGGTAGTTGTAGCCGATCTGCACGCCGCCGACGGCGCCCTTGACCTTGCCGCCAGTCGCGCCAGCGAGATTGTTGAAGGCGTCGTCGCCGCTCTCGGCATAGCCGGCGTTGAAGCCCGCATAGAGACCCGTCCACGAATACACCGGCTGCGGTGCCGTATAGGCGGAGGCGGGCGCTGCATAGCGCGGCGACAGGTCGGCAGCGCAGGCGCTGCCTGCGGCGAACACAGCCGCAAAGGGCAGGGCGCACATCGTGCGGCGTACCGCGGCTCTTGCAGTCATCATTCACAATCTCCCGCTTGGCCGCGTCCCTTCGGGAGCAGCGCCTGTCCAACCCCGATCCGGGACTGCGATTGTTATAAACCGACTGGTCGGTTTGTAAATAGCGCAAATGCCACACCGCGGCGCTTTCGCGGCGCGCCAACTGAAGTCGTGGTCTGGATGGGTCACAGCCCGCGCGATCGAGCCTGTTGGCTGGCGAGCGGCGGCTCGCGTGGGCGGTCTAGTCGACCGCCATCCGCGCGCGGCGGGGGCTGCTCTGGAGCTCCGGATAACCGGTGAGCATCAGCTTGTCGGCGCGCACGCCCCAGCTCTCCAGGCGGTCGAGGAAGCTCATGCCGAGCAGATTGGTCTTCATCTGCCCGCGCTGCACGACGAGGGCCGGCACCGATTTCTCAACGAGGTGGCCGACGGCAAGACGGTCGAGCGTGAGCCGGGCCGCCTTGGTGTGGCCGCCCGCGGTTTCGAGATCGACGTCATATTCGAGCATCTCGAGCGGCAGCCCGATCGCCTTTGCGGTTTCCCAGGTCAGCACCACGGAGGTCGCACCGGTGTCGATCACCATCGGTGCGGCGACGCCGTTGATCTTCGCGCGCAGCGCGAATTCACCGCCCTGGCCGCGCTGGATCTGCACGGCGGGTGCCGGTGTGACGGTCTGGGTGCGGAAGATGTGCGAGACCTTGTTGCTCGCGCGCGCGATCTGATCGGGATCGCCATAGGCGACGACGGCACCGGCGGTGCCGGCAAGCATGACGAGAACGAGCAGGAAGCGGATCATTGCGCACCTCCATATGCGCGCCGGCCGGTCAGGCGTGTTTCCGCGATCCCGCGATCGGCGCAAGTCCAGCTTCCGCCATGCGTGCCGGCAGCAGCGCCATGACCGAGAGCCGTTCCGCGCTTTCCATGGCGTGCCAGCGCGCGATCTCCGGCAAGGTGCGGCCGCAGCCGAAGCACAGCTTGGTCTTGGGATCGATCATGCAGACGGCGACGCACGGCGTTTCTTTGCTCATTTCGGCATAGTGAGGGATCGTCGGGCATTTCTGCAAGCATATCGTTAAGAGCCCGTGCCTGCGCTCATGATCGGCTTGTGGCGCGGCCGGCGCTTCTCGTCAGGCGCGAGGGAGCCCTCTGGCTGGAGCGGCGGAGAATCATCTGACAGCGGCGCCAGCGCGCTCATCACGCGCTCCGGCGGGAAGGTGACGATCACCTCGGTGCCGATACGCAGCTTCGATTTCAGCGTGAACGTGCCGCCATGCAGGTCGATCAGGTTCTTTGCGATCGGCAGGCCGAGGCCTGCGCCCTGTTCGGCCGACTTGATCGAGTTGGAGCCCTGGCCGAAGGAAGCGAGCACGACCGGAATCTCGTCCTCGGGGATGCCGGAGCCGGTATCCCTTACCGAGAGATATTGTCCGCCCGAAGCCGTCCAGCCGGCCTTGAGCCAGATCTCGCCGCCCTGCGGCGTGAACTTGATCGAGTTGGAGAGCAGGTTGAGCACGACCTGGCGGATCGCGCGCTCGTCGGCCCAGAGCCGCGGCATGGCCTGCTCGAATACCTCGTGGATGGTGATGCCGCGGCTGGAAGCGCGCAGCTTCATCAGATGGTGGCAGTCGGCGACGATGCCGACCAGCGACACGGCTTCCTCGTTCAGCTCGTAACGGCCGGCCTCGATCCGCGACAGATCGAGAATCTCGTTGATGAGGTTGAGCAGGTGCACGCCGGAGTTGTGGATGTCCGCCGAGTACTCCTTGTAGACCGGCACGGCATGCGCGCCAAAAATCTCGCTCTTCATCACCTCGGAGAAGCCGAGGATCGCGTTCAGCGGCGTGCGCAGCTCGTGGCTCATCTGCGCGAGGAAGCGCGACTTGGCGACATTGGCGGATTCGGCGCGGTGGCGCGCTTCGTCCGAGATCGCCTTGGCCTGCTCGAGTTCGCCGATCAGCGCGTCCTTCTCGGCGCGCGCCTCGAGCGTGGCGAAGGTCGAGGAATGCAGGCGATGCGCCAGCAGCACGAAATAGCCTTCGGCGGCGAGCGCGAGTGCGGCCAGGATGTAATTGTCCAGCGAGCCGGTCACCGCAAAGCTCAGCGCCATGGCGACTGCGACCGGTGCGGTGGCGGCAAGGGCGGCGATCGGTAGATTGGCGGCGAGCATGCTCGATACTGCGATCACCAGCAGCATCAGGAACATCATCAGCGTTTCCGTGACCATGTCGAGCACGGGATGGATCAGGATCGCCATCCAGCACAGGCCGTAGAGCAGGTCGAGCACGACGAAGCGTGTTCGCCACGCGCGCGTCGCGGCGGGCGAGGCGGGCTCGGTCAGGAACCGGCGGCAGCTGCGGATCATCGCGCCGTGGATGCAGAGCATGCCGGCGGTCCAGGCCGCGGCCGGGATCGGCTGCATCCACAGTCCGAACAGCACGCCGGTCGCAACCACCAGCAGCATCACGACATAGGAGGCCGACAGCCGCGTCTGGGCATATTGGCGCAGCATCTCGGCGTCGAACGCCGGCCGGGTTCCACTGGTCGACGTTAACTTATCGCGCGCCTCGCGCACCCGCTGCGCCGCAGCCCTTCGGCTGCTCGCCGATGGAGCGCTTACCGGCTCGGCCGGAAGCTGCACAACCTCAGGCTTTTCAGCGGGGTTACTCATCAAGCAACACGATTCCTGCCCACGCCGGACGCGGGCCTTCTGCATTGTCTATCTCTGGCAAGAAATCCTTAAGAGCTGACTTAAGGAGCTAAAGAATTACGTTAACCGGGCGTTAATCTGGAGCCGGTCCGAACCGCTCAATGCAGCGCCGCGTGCTGCGCGATGTACACCACCGCACCCGCAAGATAGCCGGCGAGCGCGGGGCCGGCGATGCGGCGGGCGTACCAGAGGAACTCGATCCGCTCGAGCCCCATCGCGGCAACGCCCGCGGCCGAGCCGATGATCAGGATCGAGCCGCCGGTGCCGGCGCAATAGGCGATGAACTCCCAGATGAAGCTGTCCGGCGGATAATGCGCGAGGTCGTACATGCCCATGGTCGCGGCGACCAGCGGCACGTTGTCGATGATGGCGCTGAGCAGGCCGAGCACGACGACGATGACGTCCTGTCGGCCGAGCGTGGCGTCGAGCCATTTGGCCAGCATCGAGAGCAGGCCGGCATGGTCGAGGCAGGCGACCGCGAGCAGGATGCCGACGAAGAACACGATAGAGGTCATGTCGATCCGTCCCAGCGCATGCACCAGCGTGAGGGGCTGGCGCACATGCTCGTCCTTGTGCCGGTGCACGATCTCGCCGACCAGCCAGAGCACGCCGAGCCCGAACAGGATGCCCATGAAGGGCGCCAGATGCGTCACCGCCTTGAACACTGGCACCGCGATCAGGGTGCCGAGCCCGAGATAGAACATCAGGTTGCGCTCGAACCGGTCGACAGCCAGCAGCCCGGTGTCCTTCGACGGCGGCGCGATGGTCTTGCCCTTGAGCGAGAAGCTGATGAAGGCGAGCGGCACGAGCAGATTGAGGAGCGAGGGCAGGAACACCGCGCTCATGATCTTCAGCGGCGAGATCTGCCCGCCGATCCAGAGCATGGTCGTGGTGACGTCGCCGATCACGGTCCAGGCGCCGCCGGCATTGGCGGCAATGACGATGAGGGAGGCGAACAGCAGGCGGTCGTCGCGACGGGCGATCAGCTTCTGGATCAGCGAGATCATGACGATGGTGGTCGTCAGATTGTCCAGGGTCGCGCTCAGGAAGAACGTCACGAAGCCGATCAGCCAGATCAGCACCACCTGGCTGGTGGTGCGGATCAGCGAGGTGATGACCTCGAAACCATCATGGGCGTCGATCACCTCGACGATGGTCATGGCGCCGATCAGGAAGAAAACGATCTGCGCGGTGGAGCCGACGGACTCGTCGAGCTGGCGGCCGACCAGCGCGTGGTCGCCCGTCGCGATCGCGTAGACACTCCAGAGCAGGCCCGCACCGAGCAGCGCGGAAGCGCTCTTGTTGACGCGAAGCGGGTGCTCGAGCGCGATCGCCGCATAGGCCAGGACGAAGATGGCGGCGATCGCGATCAGCAAGGTCGTTTCAGATGGTCAGGTGTCAGCGGTTGAGGCGCGCGAGCAGGCTGGACGTATCCCAACGCTTGCCGCCCATCTTCTCGACTTCGGCGTAGAACTGGTCGACCAGCGCTGTCACCGGCAGGGTGGCGCCGTTGCGGCGGGCTTCGGCCAGCGAGATCGACAGGTCCTTGCGCATCCATTCGACCGCGAAGCCGAAATCGTACTTGCCCTCGTTCATGGTCTTGTAGCGGTTCTCCATCTGCCACGACTGCGCCGCCCCCTTGGAGATGGTCTCGATTACCGCGGCGACGTCGAGGCCACTCTTCTTGGCGAAGTGAATACCCTCGGAGAGGCCCTGCACGAGGCCGGCGATGCAGATCTGGTTGACCATCTTGGTCAGCTGGCCAGAGCCGGCGGGCCCGAGCAGTTTGCACATCCGCGCATAGGCGCCGGTGATCACCGGCTCAGCGCCGGCATAGGCATCCTCGGCGCCGCCGCACATCACCGTCAGCACGCCGTTCTCGGCACCGGCCTGGCCGCCGGAGACCGGGGCGTCGATGAACTTGAAGCCGGCCTTGGTGGCGGCCGCGTCGAGCTCGCGCGCGACTTCGGCGGAGGCGGTGGTGTGGTCGACGAAAGTCGCACCCTTCTTCATGCCGGCGAAGGCACCGTCGGGGCCGATCGTCACCGCGCGCAGGTCATTGTCGTTGCCGACGCAGCACATCACGAAATCCTGGCCCTCGGCGGCGGCCTTCGGGGTCGCCGCGGTCTTGCCGCCGAACTTGTCCGCCCATTCCTTCGCCTTGGCCGCGGTGCGGTTGTAGACGGTGACCTCATGGCCCCCTTTTTTCACGAGGTGTCCGGCCATGGGGAAGCCCATCACGCCGAGACCGAGGAAAGCGACTTTAGCCATGTGTGGTACCTTGTCCGTAGTTTGGGTTTTACGGTTCTTGCCGGGCGGGGCGCGCCGGGTTCCGCCGTGAGGGCGGATCGGGGCGCACCATAAACCCTTGAGGGCGGAGGGCAACGGCTTCGTTTGGCGGCCCCCTGTGCTAGGATGGCGGGACTAAAGGACTTCAAAAAAAGGGAGCGAAAGCATGGGCGGCGTGAGCGTTGGCGTCCTCGATCATTTCAACATCCGGACCCGTAATCTGGCCGAGACGGTGCGCTTCTACGAGGATGTGCTGGGCCTGGAAAAAGGCGCCCGGCCGAATTTCGCCTTCCCGGGTGCCTGGATGTACAGCGAGGGCAAGCCGGTGGTGCACCTCGTCGATATTTCTCCGACCTCGGAGCCACAAAAGCCTGATTCCGGCGTTGTCCACCACGTCGCCTTCGTCAGCCGCGGTTTTGACGGCATGAAGCAGCGGCTGACGTCCAAAGGGATGAAATTCGACTCCCGCCAGGTGCCCGGCGGCGACCTCTGGCAGATCTTCGTGCACGACCCCAACGGGGTGATGATCGAGCTGAATTACGAGGCAGCCCTGGAGCAGGGGGCGGCGCCCGCCGAGATGGCTGACGATATCGGCAGGCAGTAGCCTTTTGGGCGTTTCCGCTCTAATGGGGCACATCCTGGACTCAAGGAGATGCGCTTTGAGCGTGACGCAGCAACAGGTTCTCGACAGCCTCGCCCGGATCAAATCGCCGCGCGGGGTCGCGCTTCCCAATGCGAATGTGCTGAGCGCGATCAGCGCCTCTGACGGCAAGGTGTTCTTCTCGATCAATGTCGATGCCGCGGAGGCGCGGGCCTGGGAGGCCGTCCGGGCCGAGGCCGAGGCCGCCGTGCGCGCCATTCCCGGCGCCACCACCGTGATGGTGGCGCTGACCGCTGAGCGCAAGCCGGGCTCTGCACCTCCGCCGCCGCCCACGCCAAGCCGTGGCACGCCGGGCGTGCAGCCGGTCCATGCCCACAAGCCGCCGCAGGGCGGTGGGTCGCCGATGGCGCGGCAATCGGAGATTCCGGGCGTCGCCGCCGTGATCGCGGTCGCCTCGGGCAAGGGCGGCGTCGGCAAGTCCACCACCGCGCTCAATCTGGCGCTGGGCCTGCGGGATCTCGGCCTCAAGGTCGGGCTTCTGGATGCCGACATCTACGGCCCCTCGGTGCCGCGGCTGACGGGCCTGCGCGACAAGCCGGAGCTGGATGGCGAGCGCAAGATGATTCCGCTCCGGCGCTTCGGCCTCGCGATCATGTCGATTGGCTTCCTGGTGGAGGAAGAGACCGCGATGATCTGGCGCGGTCCGATGGTGATGTCGGCGGTCACGCAGATGCTGCGCGACGTCGCATGGGGTAGCCTCGACGTGCTCGTCGTCGACATGCCGCCGGGCACCGGCGATGCCCAGCTGACGCTGGCGCAGAACGTGCCGCTGAAGGGCGCCGTGATCGTCTCGACCCCGCAGGACCTGTCGCTGATCGACGCGCGGCGGGGGCTTGCGATGTTCCGCAAGGTCAACGTGCCCGTGCTCGGCATCGTCGAGAACATGAGCTACTTCCAGTGCCCGCATTGCGGCACGAAATCCGACATCTTCGGCCATGGCGGAGCGCGCCACGAGGCCGAGAAGCTCGGAGTCCCGTTCCTGGGCGAGATCCCGCTGCACATGGCGATTCGCGCTACCTCGGACGCCGGCAATCCCGTCGTCGACAGCGAGCCGGACGGCCCCCATGCGGCGATCTACCGCGCCATTGCGGGCCAGGTTCGGGACCAGCTCAAGGGCGCTATCGCGGCGGCCTGAGCGGGACGACGCCAATCCATTGGGGACATGCGACTTTCGTAGAGCCCCGTCATGCCAATGTCGCGTTCCGCAGGCGGGGCTTCCGTGTTAAACGCCCACGGCAGTCAAGCCCCATCGGTTCGACGCGGCCCAAGCGCGTCGCCGGAATGAGCGGCGGCAAAGAGGAAGTTCGGGGGAACGCCCCAGCAAGGAGAGACCTGAAAATGAAGCGTCGTGATTTCCTGAAAGTGTCGGCAGCAGGCGCGGCGGCGACAGCCGCGGTGGCCTCGCCGGCGATCGCTCAATCATCGCCCGAGATCAAGTGGCGCCTGACCTCGAGCTTCCCGAAGTCGCTCGATACGATCTATGGCGGTGCCGAGCAGGTGGCGAAGTACGTCGCCGAAATGACCGACAACAAATTCCAGATCCAGGTGTTCGCGGCCGGCGAAATCGTCCCCGGCCTCCAGGCGCTCGATGCGACCTCGAACGGCACGGTCGAGATGTGCCACACCGTGTCGTACTACTATGTCGGCAAGGATCCGACCTTCGCGATCTTCGCCTCGGTGCCCTTCGGCCTCAACGCGCGCCAGCAGAATTCGTGGCTGTACCAGGGCGGCGGCAACGAGCTCGCCAACGAGTTCTTCAAGAAGTCGAACGTGATTGGCCACCCCTGCGGCAACACCGGCACCCAGATGGGCGGCTGGTTCCGCAAGGAGATCAAGACGGTTGCCGATCTCTCCGGCTTGAAATTCCGCATCGGCGGCATCGCCGGCCAGGTGCTTCAGAAAGTCGGCGTCGTGCCGCAGCAGCTCGCCGGCGGCGACATCTATCCGGCGCTGGAGAAGGGCACCATCGACGCCGCCGAATGGGTCGGCCCTTATGATGACGAGAAGCTCGGCTTCGCCAAGGTCGCCAAGTACTACTACTATCCCGGCTTCTGGGAAGGCGGCCCGACCGTCCATGCCTTCACCAACCTGGACAAGTGGAATTCGCTGCCGAAGAACTACCAGGCGATCCTCACCAACGCGATGGCCAATGCCAACAGCTGGATGGCCGCGCGTTACGACATGCAGAACCCGTCGGCGCTGAAGCGTCTGGTTGCCGGCGGCACGCAGCTTCGTCCCTTCACCAACGAGGTGCTCGAAGCCTGCCTCAAGGCGACCAACGAGCTGTGGGGCGAGATCTCGGCCAAAAACGCCGACTTCAAGAAGTCGATCGACGCCATGCAGGCCTACCGCTCCGATGAATATCTGTGGTGGCAGGTTGCCGAGTACACCTACGACAGCTTCATGATCCGCTCGCGCACCCGCGGCTGATCTTCGAAGAAGTCGCAAGATCGGAAAGCCCGGCCTCCCGACGAGGCCGGGCTTTTTCTTTGCTGGTGCATCCAGGGTCAGAAACAAAAAATCTCCAAAACAACCCCATGCACAGTAGAAGTGGGGCCGGGGCGCCTTGCTCGGTGGATGCTGCCAACAGTTTGACGGGGCGGGGCAAATCGGCGGGACAGAGCAATCATGGCGCAGCCGGTGCCGACGGGGCGATTTGCCCGACGGCGACCGGAACGACATCGTCATTTGGCGCGCATCGGCCCCCCCGTCATTGCGAGCGCAGCTTGGCCCCGCCGCATTGCATTCGCGGCACTGGCTGCGCTCTGCGAAGCCGCTTGATTCGTCGGGCAAAACAGTGCCAGAAAGCGATCATCGCAGAATCCGAAATTTGTCCGATGATCCCTGGAGTGACGATCGCGGATCGCGTTGGGGGCTTGCCATGATGACGCATGCAAGGCTGCTTGGAATCGTTGTCGCTGTAACGTGGCTCGGGTGGTCCGCGGCATCGGCGGCCGGCGGTATGTCGAAAGATATTTGGAAGGGTGCCTGGAAATTCGAGATCGATCGCCAGGATCGGCCGTACCTCGGCTATTACGACACCAGGGGCAAGACAGTATTTCGCATCGGCTGCGGCGCCCATTTCGAGATGGATGCGGTCTATCCGGGGGAAGCGCCGAAACAGGACCACACCAAGGCCTCGATCACGATCGCCAACGGCAAGACGCAGATGGATTTCGCCGGCTTCACCTACGCCGGTCCCGAGTCGTTCCCGCCGAACACAACAATGTTCAACCAGCCGGACCTCGGCTATCCCGGGCTTGCCGAAGATAAATGGCGCGCGCTGGAAAATCGCGTCTTCGATCTTCTGGACTCCGGGCAGCCGCTGACGATCTCGGCCGAGGGCAAGAGTTACGTGCTGCCGCCGGTCGCGCTGCCGCGCTGGCGGCCGCGCTTCCAGAAAATCTGCTGACGCGCCCGCGACGTGCTTCAAGCTCCGAAACCGGAGCCTCGAATCACGCGCGACGAACTCTGCGATTGTGAATGGACTGCCCCGCCCCCGACATTTCCCTGATCCGCTCGCGCACCCGCGGCTGATGATCCAAGCGCTACGCCTTAAGTCGCACGCCGCAAGACTCGCGCCTCCGGAGGAGGCCAGGCTTTTTCTCTGCCGCAGTGCGATGACGATGGAATTCCGTTGGGCCTTGCGTCATGCTGGCCCCAAGCCTCGGCAAGAAGGCTTCACAATCATATCCATCAGGGCAGGAAATCATGAAGAGAAGAGACTTCATCAAGGTCACAGGACTTGGTGCGGCCGGCGCCGCCACGCTCGCCGCTCCCGCGATCGCGCAGTCGATGCCGGAAATCAAATGGCGCATGCCGACGAGCTGGCCGAAATCGCTCGACACGCTCTTTGGCGGCGCCGAGATGATGTGCAAGATGGTTGCGGAAGCCACCGACAACAAATTCCAGATCCAGATCTTCGCGGCCGGCGAGATCGTGCCGGGCCTCCAGGTACTCGACGCCGTGCAGAACGCCACCTGCGAGATTGGCCACACCGCCTCGTACTATTATTTCGGCAAGGACCCGACCTTCACCTTCGGCTCGGCGGTGCCGTTCGGGCCCAACATGCGCATCAACCAAGCCTGGTACATGCAGGGCGGGGGACGGGAGGTCCTCAACGAGTTCTACAAGAGCTACAACGTCGTCTCGCTGCTTGCGGGCAACACCGGCTGCCAGATGGGCGGCTGGTTCAGGAAAGAGGTCAACACGCCCGAGGATCTCAAGGGCATGAAATTCCGCATCGGCGGCTTTGCCGGCCGCGTGCTCCAGAAGCTCGGCGTGGTGCCGCAGCAGCTCGCCGGCGGCGACATCTATCCGGCGCTGGAGAAGGGCACCATCGACGCCGCCGAATGGGTCGGTCCCTATGACGACGAGAAGCTGGGCTTCTACAAGATCGCGCCGCACTACTACTATCCCGGCTGGTGGGAGGGCGGGCCGATGCTGCTGGCCTTCGTCAATCTCGACAAGTGGAATGCGCTGCCGAAGTACTATCAAAGCGTGCTAGAGCAGGCCGGCCATTACGCCAACAATTACATGATGGCACGCTACGACACAGCCAATCCGCTCGCATTGAAGAAGCTGCTCGCCAACGGCGCCAAGCTGCACGCCTTCTCGCCGCCGATCATGGAGGCCTGCTACAAGGCCGCCAAGGAGCTGCACGCCGAAGTCGGTGCGACCAACGCCAACTTCAAGAAGGTCCACGACTCTCTCGCCAAGTTCACCGGCGATGGCTACGCCTGGTTCCAGGTCGCGGAAGTCGGCTACGACATCTTCATGGCGCGGCGGTCGCAGAGCTGATCGCGACTTCTGTCGCATGCAGCGCCCCGGAGCGAAGGCTGCGGGGCGTTGCGGTCGCAGCTCTGGAGGTGACAGACTCAAAACATGAAAGACGGCCCATGCTCAATAGACGAGGGGACATGGCAAGAGGCTCCGTGGATGCTGCCAACAGCCTGATGCGTCGGGACAAATCAGCTGAAGCAGGCGATGGTCGCGGAGCCGGGGTCCGTGCCGCGTTTTGAGAGCCAGGTCAGGATCAGCCACGGGCAGTCGCACCGATGGATGGCGCTGCCGTTCTTTGAAACGGCAGTTCCGCTGCTTGTCGTGATGGGATTCGCAGCTGGTCTGACGCTGGTGATCGAGCGCGCGTTCTGAAGTCGCTACGCGCATGTTCGAAGCGTCGAGGTCGGTCTAATCCCCGATGTCATACTGCTTGCTGAGGTGATCGCCGATCTGGACCAGCATGGCGACACATTCGGGGTAGCCGGGTCGATCGGACGTGGCCTGATCCGCGTCGGCGCGAAACTCCCAGGAGGTGCCATCGCGAACGATGGAAATCGCCATTCCATCGGGGCAGTCGGCGTGGACCTTCAACTCGGCCCTCGCCATTGCGATCAGTTCGCCTTCAGTCTTGACCGGCCTGCTCATGAAGCTTGTCCCTCCGTCCTGGAACAGAAATTTGCCCATATCCGGCAAATTAGCAAACAAGTCCTGGATAGTAACTGATCCATATCATCGGGATCAGGCGCTCACCGGCGGTGGGCTCGGGTTTGGAATCCGATCCTACCCGGTGTGTGGTGGATGACCGTCGGAGGCCTGTAAGCGGCAATGCCGTCTCGTTGCGCTCCACCGGCCGGCATCGCGGCTTTATCAGGACACATCTGATCGGCTTACGTGAGCCTGACAGGAAGGCCCGCCGCGTGTTTTTTCGCTGGCCGAGGCGTCCGGAATGGTGGAAGAGAGCGATGATGCGGCCCTGGCCGTAACCTTGGCCGTGAGATGACACCGGAACATCCGGCGGGACTGAGATGCGCCTTCTGATCGTCGAAGACAATGCCGAGCTGTCGCGGCTGGTGGCCGCCGGGCTGTCGGCGGCCGGCTACGAGAGCGACATCGTGAGCAGCGCGGCCGAGGCGCGCGAGGCGGTCGGCAGCGTCAGCTATGCCGCGATGATCCTCGACCTCGGCCTTCCCGACGGCGACGGCCTGTCGGTGCTGCGCGAGCTGCGCCGGCAGATGGAGCCGCTGCCGGTGCTGGTGCTGACCGCGCGCGGCGGCTTGCAGGATCGCGTCAACGGCCTGCGCAGCGGCGCCGACGACTATCTCGCAAAGCCGTTCGCGATGGAGGAACTGGTGGCGCGGCTGGAGGCGATCCTGCGCCGGCCGGGCCAGCTGCTCGGCCGCTCGCTGCGATTGGCCAACCTCGTCTACGACACCGAGAGCCGCCAGATCTTCATCGACGACCAGCCGCGGATCATCTCCGCGCGCGAGGCCTCGGTGCTCGAGATCCTGCTGCGCCGGCAGGGGCGGGTGGTGCCGAAGAAGAACGTCGAGGATCACATCTTCGGCCTCGAAGGCGAGGTCGCCTCCAACGCCGTCGAGGTCTACGTCTCGCGGCTGCGCAAGCAGCTCACCGAACACGGCGCCAAGGTCGTGATCCACACCATCCGCGGCGTCGGCTATCTCATGGCCGAGGAGAAATAGCGTGTCCGCCGCCCGGTCATTCACCAGGCCGACGTTCAAATCGCTGATCTCGCGCATCGTGTTCCTCCACATCGTGGCGGTCGCGGTGGTCGCGATCTTCCTGCCGCTGGTGCTGTTCTGGCTGCTCAACTCGGAGGTCGACCAGCTGCATCGCGATGCCATGCGCGCCCAGGCCGAGGTGCTCGCCGAGCGCATCGTCCCGCAGGCGGACGGCACGTTGACCTTCAATCTGCCCGACAGTCTGAAGGGCCTCTATTCGGAAGCCTATGGCCGCTACCAGTACGACATTCGCGATTCCGAGGGACGCGTGCTGTTCTCGTCGCGGCGAAAGACCGGCGATACCGCCCCGCCGCGCTTGTCCGAGACGATTTCCGGTGCCGGCGTGAGCCGCGTGATCGAGGGCAGGACGGTGCGCATCCGCGTCGCCGAGGATCTTTCGCACCGCGACGTCATCATCGACGACATCATCTCGAACTTCTTCCGGCGGGTCGGGTGGATCACCATCCCGATCCTGCTGATCCTGCTCGCGACCGACATCATCATCTTCCGCCGTGCGGTCGCGCCGCTGTGGAAGGCCTCGGAGGAGGCCAGCAATATCGGCCCGGCGCGCACCGACATCCGCTTGCCGACGGAGCAGATCCCGCGCGAGATCATGCCGCTCGTCACCGCCGTGAACCAGGCGCTCGATCGCCTCGAGGACGGCTTTCGCGTGCAACGCCAGTTCACCGCGGATGCCGCGCATCAATTGCGCACGCCGCTTGCGATCCTGCGCACGCGGATCGAGACGCTCGGCGACCGCGAGGCAAGGCAGGCGCTGCATGCCGACATCGAGGGCATGAGCCGCATCGTCGCCCAGCTGCTGGAGATCGCCGAGCTCGACACGCTGGTGCTCGATCCCGGCGAGACCGCCGACCTGCGCGCCGTCTGCACCGAGGTGGTCGGCGCGATCGCGCCGTTCGCGCTCGCCCAGCACAAGGACATCGCACTCAGGGGCACCGACGCGCCGGTGATGGTCCACGGCAATTCCGAGATGCTTCAGCGCGCGATCTTCAACCTCGCCGAAAACGCCATCAAGTTCACCGCAAAGGATACGTCCGTCGATGTCGAGGTCGGTGACGACGGTGTAGTGCGCGTGCGCGATTGCGGTCCCGGCATCGCGGACGCCGAGCGCGAGCTGATCTTCCAGCGCTTCTGGCGAGCCGACCGCCAGCGCAGCGACGGCGCCGGTCTGGGGCTCTCGATCGTGCGCGGCGTGGCGGAGGACCATGACGCGACGGTGGCGGTGGAGAACCTTCCCGGTGGCGGCGCGGAGTTCACGCTGCGGTTTCGGCTGGCGGAGAGGGCAGGCGGCCCCTCTCCCCTCATATCCGCCGAAGCCTTGGCGAAGGCGGATGTGGGAGAGGGTGGCATAGGCGGCCTTCGGCCGCCGTCCTCATAACGCCGATGCTTTGCATCGGCGTCCACTTTAGGGCGGCCGCTATTTCAGCTTACCCGTGGACAGGTCCATGATCATGCGCGTGGCCAGATAAAGCCGCGGCACGATGCTGTTGATCTGCACATATTCGGCATCGTTGGAGTGCGCGCCGAAGCCCGACAGGCCCATGCCTTCCACCACGGCTCCGCTGGTCTTGAGCGCGGCAAACGCGGCGTCGGTGCCGCCGCCGGTCGCCTTCTCGTCGACCTTGAGGGACAGTCCGATCTCCCCATAGATCGTCTTGCCGTAGGCCGCGACGCGGCGCGAGGCGTCGTTGGCTTCCAACGGCGGACGACGCACCTCGAATTTCAGCTCGACCCTGGAGTCGGGCAGCAGGCGATTCTTGATCTTCTCCTGCAGCGCCTTCTGCAACTCGTCGAAATCGGCGACCTTGAGCGCACGCGCATCGGCCTGGGCCGTGGCGTCGGCTGGGATGACGTTGCGGTTGGTGCCGGCCTTGGAGACCGTCCAGTTCAGCTTCAGGCCCTGCTCTGGCTTGGACAGGTCCTTCATCTGCAGCACCTGGTGCGAGAGCTCGTACAGCGCGTTGACGCCGCCCTCGGGCCGCGCGCCCGCGTGCGAGGACTTGCCCTGCACCGTGAGATAGGCCGAGCCGATGCCACTGGTGGCGAGGCGCAGCGTGCCGTCGGTGCCGCCGCCTTCGAACGAGAACACCACGTCCTGATCCGCGGCGAATTTGGCGATGGTGCTGCGCCAGCCGGGCGAGGAGATCTCCTCGTCCCCATTGGTGAGCACCGTGAGCGTGCCGTAATCCTTGAAGTTGAGTTTCTGGAGCATCGCCACGGTATGGAGAATGAGCGCGACGCCCTGCTTGTCGTCGGCAATGCCGAGGCCGTAGGCCTTGTCACCGTCGACGCGGAACGGTTGGTCCTTCAGCATGCCCTTCAGGTACACCGTGTCCATGTGGGCGATCAGCATGATCTTCTTGCTGCCGGTGCCCTTGAACACGGCGTGCACGGCCGGGCCGATTGTCTCGGGCGTGTCGTCGAGGCGATAGATGTCGGTGGGGTGCAAAATCTCCACTGTGCCGCCGAGCTGCTTGAGCTGGCCGGCAACGCGCTCGGCAATCTTTTCCAGGCCGTCGACGTCCTTGCTGCCCGATTCGATGCCGACGAGATCGCGCAGCGTGTCGAGCAGCGGCTGCTGCTCCTTTTGCGCCAATGCATGGACATCGGTCATCGGTTCCGCATGCGCAAACGTTGCGGCACATGCCAGCCAGAGCGATGCGATCAAGGGAGTGAACGACGGAGCAGGGTGCGATCGGGACATGCGCGGCGGTCCATCAGTTGGAGGATGGCCCGGTATGCCCGTGTTTGCGGCGCGTGTCACGTGCGCGGACGCGCGCGTCATGAACCGCCGAGGCGGAACATGACGGCGATGGTCATGGCCGCTACTTCTGCGGCGGTCCGAGATCCAGCGGCGGCAGCTCGATCTGCGGCACCTCGATCTTGACCTTGTCGAGATCGACGTTGAGAGGCTTGTCGAGCAGGCCCGTCACGGTGATCGGGAAGATGATCACGAGCATCACCATGATCAGCTGGAGGCCGATCCAGGGCATCGCGCCCCAGTAGATGTCGGAGCTCTTCACTTCCTTCGGCGCCACGCCGCGCAGGTAGAACAGCGCAAAGCCGAACGGCGGATGCAGGAACGAGGTCTGCATGTTCACGCAGAGCATCACGCCGAACCAGATCAGCGCCGCGTCCGGTCCCACCACGGGGGCGAGGATCTTCTGCGCGATCGGCGCGATCATCGGCAGGATGATGAAGGCGATCTCGAAGAAGTCGAGGAAGAAGGCCAGGAAGAAGATGAAGAGGTTGATGAAGATCAGGAAGCCCCAGACGCCGCCGGGCAGCGAGGTCAGGAGGTGCTCGAGCCAGACGCCGCCGGAGACGCCGAGGAACACCACGGAGAAGCAGGTCGAGCCGATCAGGATGAAGGTGACCATGCAGGTGAGGCGCATGGTGGACTGGTAGCCCTGCGTGATCAGGTCGCGCAGGTCGGGGATGCGCGCGGCCCGGATGCAGATCCACGCCACCGCCAGATAGGTAAGGGCGAAGGCGAGCTTGAAGATCAGGTTCTCGCTCATCATCATCGCGACGATGGTGCCGACGCCGGCGGCGATCACGCCTGTTATCAGGATCTTGCGGTCGGTCGAGGTGAAGTCCTTGTGGTGGATCGCGGCGAGCACGATGGCGCCGACGGCACCCATCGCGCCGGCTTCGGTCGGCGTGGCAAGGCCCATCATCATGGTGCCGAGCACGACGAAGATCAGCACGGCCGAGGGGATGATCCCCATCAGGCACTTCTTCCACAGCGGCCAGCCGGTCAGCGTGCGCGCCTCCTTCGGCACCGGCGGCACGTGGCCCGGCTTGATCAGGCCGAGGATGAACGTGTAGCCGGCGAACAGCATGATCTGGAACACCGAGGGGCCCCAGGCGCCGAGATACATGTCACCGACCGACTTGCCGAGCTGGTCGGCGAGCACGATCAGCACCAGCGATGGCGGCACCAGCTGCGTGATCGTGCCGGAGGCGGCGAGCACGCCGGTGATGTAGCGCATGTTGTAGCCGTAGCGGATCATCACCGGCATCGAGATCAGCGCCATGGCGATCACCTGCGCGGCCACCGTGCCGGTGATGGCGCCGAGGATGAAGCCGACGATGATGACCGAATAGCCGAGGCCGCCGCGGATCGGGCCGAACAGCTGGCCCATCGAATCCAGCATGTCCTCGGCCAGCCCGCATCTCTCCAATATGGCGCCCATGAAGGTGAAGAACGGGATCGCGAGCAGCAGCTCGTTGGAGAGCACGCTGCCGAACACGCGCCCGGGAATCGCCTGAAGGAAGTTGAGATCGAAGAAGCCGAGATGGATGGCGAGGAAGCCGAAGGAAAGGCCGACGGCCGCCAGCGTGAAGGCGACGGGGAAGCCGATCAGCATCGCCAGAACCAGGCCGCCGAACATCAACGGCGGCATCATCTCCAGCGTAATCATTGGGTCGGCCTCTCGTACTTGGCGTCGATCGTCACATAGCCCTGGAGAGCCGCGATACGCTTGATGACCTCGGAAACACCCTGGAGCGCCAGCATCACGAAGCCGGCGGGGATCACGAACTTGATCGGCCAGCGGATCAGGCCGCCGGCATTGGCAGACGTCTCGCCGACGCTATAGGCCTGCATGAAGAACGGCCAGGACAGATAGGCGAGCAGGAGACAGGAGGGGATCAGGAAGAACAGCGTGCCGATCATGTCGAGCCAGAGCTGGCCCCGCTCGGACAGGGTCAGGTAGAAGATCTCGACCCGCACATGCTCATTGCGCTTGAAGGTGTAGGCCGAGCCGAACATCACGAGGATGGCGAACATGTACCATTGCAGCTCGAGCCAGCCGTTCGACGAGTCGTTGAAGGCGTAGCGGATCATGGCGTTGGCCGCGCTGACCAGGCACGCCAGGAGCACGAGCAGGTTACAGACGTACCCAATCTTTTCGTTGAGGGCGTCGATGGCGTTGCTCAGCGCCAGCAATGGACGCATCTTACTTTCTCTCCGTCGCGGCCTTACACTTCACGGAAGGCTTCAGCACGCATCGCTCGGCTCGCGTGCAAGATGCACACGACCGCACGGATTGTATCCCGGAGCGATTGCGGCGTCAGTCCTCCCCTCGCGCCTTGCTGTCTTGACCGCGACCGCCAACGGGCGGGCCGGCTTATTGTTGCCGGGCAAGCAAAGGCGGTCGCACCAAATCAGTGGCGTCACGTGCCGTCAATTGGAAAATGGACAAATTGACGCGCCGTCAAAAGCTTAGGTTAGCGGAGCGGGGCCGATCCTCAGCCGCCGGTGACGCTCATGTGCCTGGAGACGCTGGGGCGGTTGTGGCGGCGGTCGATGATGAAATCGTGGCCCTTGGGCTTCAGCCCGATGGCGCGGTCGATCGCATCCGCAAGCAGCATGTCGTCGTCCGATGCACGCAGAGGTTTGCGCAAATCGGAGGCATCCTCGTGGCCGAGGCAGGTGTGCAGCGTACCGGTGCAGGTGATGCGCACCCGGTTGCAGGATTCGCAGAAATTATGGGTCATCGGCGTGATGAAGCCGAGCTTGCCGCCGGTTTCGGCGACGCTGACATAGCGCGCCGGCCCGCCGGTGCTCTCGGCCAGGTCCATCAGCGTGAATTGCTGGGCGAGGCGCGCGCGCACCAGCGACAGCGGCAGATACTGGTCGATCCGGCCTGCGCCGATCTCGCCCATCGGCATGACCTCGATCAGCGTCAGGCCCATGTTCTTGCCGTGGGCCCAGCGCATCAGTGAAGGCAGCTCGTCCTCGTTGAGGTTCTTCAGCGCCACCGCGTTGATCTTCACGGCGAGCCCCGCGGCACGCGCAGCCTCGATGCCTTCCAGTACCTTGTCGATCTCGCCCCAGCGGGTGATCTCGCGAAACTTCTTGGGATCGAGCGTGTCGAGCGAGACGTTGATGCGGCGGACGCCGCAATCGGCGAGCTCCCTGGCATACTTTGCCAGTTGCGTGCCGTTGGTGGTCAGCGTCAGCTCGCTCAGGGCGCCGCTCGACAGATGGCGCGACAGCGAGCGCACCAGCGTCATCACGTTGCGGCGGACCAGCGGCTCGCCGCCGGTGAGTCGCAGCTTCTTCACGCCCTTGGCGATGAAGGCCGAGCAGAGCCGGTCGAGCTCCTCCAGCGTCAACAGGTCCGCCTTGGGCAGGAACGTCATGTCTTCCGACATGCAGTAGAAACAGCGCAGGTCGCAGCGATCCGTGACGGAAACGCGCAAATAGCTGATGGTCCGCCCGAACGGATCGGTCATGGCGCTGGACAGCGCTGCGCGGGGGTTCGCGGAAGATCCGTTCATACCAAATGCCTTGTCACTTACGGCGACGGGCGCACCTTTGCTTCAACGGTGCTCTGAATGCAATCTAAGCATCGGACGCGGCTAGGACAATCGGGTGGTATACGTAACTCAGCCCTTGGATCAGCGCTTGCCCGCGTTCGGATCGGGAAATGGCGAGCCGGCGGCGGCCGGTTCGGCGGCCGCGGGCGCGGCTGCGACCGGTTTCGGCTTCTTCGGCCGGTGCGCTTTCCTCACCGGCTTGGGCGGCACCGCCGGCTGGAGTTCCGCAAACACCGGATTCGGATCGGTGGTGACCGAGGCGGGCGTGGTGAGATCGCCGGGGTTCTTGATGATGTTCACCGGGACGCTCGCCGGCTGGTACTTGGGCAGCGCGAAGGCGACCGTGAACGGCGCGTCCGGGGCGGGAACCGAGACCGAGCAGGGGGTCTTGCAGCCCGGACCGAGCGAGGTCGAGGCATCAGCCCCCGGGGGATTGGATTCGAGCCGGACCTGAACGGTCGGGGGCGCCGATTTGAACATGTCCCAGGACATCGAGGAGCAGCCACCAAGACTTGTTGCCCCCAGGAGGCTCGCTCCCGCTAGCGCAATCGCGATCACACGACGCATCAACCACCCACTTCTACTGCGACGAACCGCCACATCCCGGGCGGACCTTAGGGACGTCGCTGAGGGCAGGCAACCGGCGCGCCGCGCATAGTTAATAGTTGGTTAACGCGGGGGTATCTTCGCTTTTTGCTGAGATTTCAGGACCTTGCCGAACCCAGCGGCGTCATCAGGCTGGTGGCTGCGGCCGGCAGGTCACGCATGTGATGGATCAGCCGGTCCGGCTTCAGCTCGGCGATCGGCACGTCCGTGTAGCCGAAGCTGACCCCGATCACGGGCACCCCGGCGCGCCGGGCTACCCCGACATCGGTTCCGGCGTCGCCGACCATGATGCTGGCTTTGACCTCGCCGCCGGCGCGGGCCACCGTTTCCCGGAAAATGGCCGGATCGGGCTTCTGGACGCCAAAGGTGTCGGCGCCGCAGATCGCCGCGAAGCGGCGGCTGAGGTCGAGCTGGTCCAGCAGGCGCTTGGACAGCCATTCCAGCTTGTTGGTGCAGACCGCCAGGCGATGGCCCTGCGCCGCAAAATGGTCGAGCGCGGTCTCGAGCCCTTCGAAAGGCCGGGATTCGACCGCGATATGCTCGGCGTAATAGGCGATGAAATCCGCCGTCATCCGGTCCATGTCCGAAGGCGTGACGATGCGGCCCTCGGCCTCCAGGCCCCGCTCGATCAGCTTGCGGGCGCCGGCGCCGATCATGTTGCGGGCTGACTGCATCGGCACGGGCGGCAGGCCTTCGCGGTCGAGCACGTAGTTCAACGCGGTGATCAGGTCGGGCGCCGTATCCACGAGCGTGCCGTCGAGATCGAAGACGATGGTGTGAGGGGAGGTCATGGTCCAAGCGCTATCGGTCCGGCCGTGCCGGCGCAAGGGGCGATGCCATAAGATCAGCTTATAGGCCTGTTCCCGCGCGGAAAACGAGGCTACATAGGCCGCCGCAAGCAACCTATCGGCGGCACACTCTCAATTCAGGGGCGGGCGCATCGTGAACATGGACCAGTTGAAGCGGCAGGCTGCGGCGCGCGCCCTCGAGGAGGTGCGTGACGGCATGCAACTCGGGCTCGGCACCGGCTCGACCGCCAAGCATTTCGTCGAGCTGCTCGGCGAGCGCGTCGCGGCCGGACTCAAGGTGATCGGCGTGCCGACCTCCGAGGCGACGCGCCTCGATGCGACGCGCTGCGGCGTGCCGCTGACCACGCTCGACGAGATCGATCATCTCGACATCACCGTTGACGGCGCCGACGAGATCGATCCCGAGCTCAACCTGATCAAGGGCGGTGGCGGCGCGCTGCTGCGCGAGAAGATCGTGGCGGCCGCATCGGATCGCATGATCGTGATTGCCGACGACACCAAATGGGTGCCGACGCTCGGCCGCTTTCCGCTGCCGATCGAGGTCATCCCGTTCGGGCTCGGGGCGACGCGCCGGGCGATCGAGACGGCATTTGCGCAGTGCGGCGTTTCCGGGCAAATGGCGGTCCGCAAGGCCAAGGGTGGGGACAAGGATGGCCACGTTTTCGTCACCGATGGCGGCCACTGGATCCTCGATGCCCAGCTCGGACGGATCGTGGATCCGCCCAGCCTCGCCAAGGCGTTGAGCGCCATCCCCGGCGTGGTCGAGCATGGGTTGTTCATCGGCTTGGCCAGCTCGGCTGTTCTGGCGGGTGGCGAGGGAATTCGCGTGATTGAACGGCGAAAGCCGAAAGGAGACTAGGAATGAAGAGCGTTTTGAAATTCTTGCCGGCCGCGACCCTCGCTGCGGGACTGGCCCTCTCGGCTGCCCCGGCCATGGCGCAGCAGCCGGCGCCGGCCCAGCCCAAGGCCGCCGCGGCGCCGGCTCAGCCGAAAGCCTCGCCGGCGGCGGTTGCGGCGGCCAAGGAAATTCTGCAAATCAAGAACGCGACGGCGATGTATCAAGGCGCCGTGCCCGGCCTGGTCGAGAAGACCAAGATCGCGCTGATCCAGCAGAACCTGAACTATCAGAAGGATCTCAACGAGGTGGCAGGGGTCGTCGCCCAGCAGCTCAACGGCCGCCAGAACGAGATCGGCGAAGGCATGGCGCAGATCTATGCCAGCGAGTTCACCGAGCAGGAGCTGAAGGACCTCGTCACCTTCTACAAGTCGCCGCTGGGCAAGAAGCTGATCGACGCCGAGCCGCGCGCCATCGGCCTCAGCATGGCCTTCATGAACTCCTGGGCCCAGAACTTCTCCGAGACCGTGATGGGCGCCTTCCGCGCCGAGATGCGCAAGCGTGGCAAGGAAATCTGACAGTACCTATCTCATAGGGAGTTCCTGAAAGAGGTCGGAGTGGACAATGGCTGAATTCGACGTCGACCTCTTTGTCATCGGTGGTGGTTCGGGCGGCGTGCGTGCCGCCCGCATCGCGGCTGGCCACGGCGCCCGCGTCATGATCGCGGAAGAGTACCGCATGGGCGGCACCTGCGTGATCCGCGGCTGCGTGCCGAAGAAGCTGTTCGTGATCGGCTCGCATGTCCGTCACGAGATCGAGGACGCCGCCGGATTCGGCTGGACCATCCCGTCCATGAGCTTCGACTGGGCGACGCTGATCGCCAACAAGGACAAGGAGATCGCGCGGCTGGAGGCGGCCTACACGACGAATGTCGAGAAGTCGGGCGCGCAGATCGTCAAGAGCCGTGCGGTGATCGAGGACAAGCACACCGTCCGCCTGCTCGAGAACGACAGGAAGATTACAGCAAGATACATTTTGATCGCCACCGGCGGCGCGCCCAACCATGGCGCCTCGATCCCCGGCATCGAGCACGTGATCTCCTCCAACGAGGCGTTTCA
Source organism: Bradyrhizobium diazoefficiens USDA 110 (assembly GCF_000011365.1). Classification (GTDB taxonomy): domain Bacteria; phylum Pseudomonadota; class Alphaproteobacteria; order Rhizobiales; family Xanthobacteraceae; genus Bradyrhizobium; species Bradyrhizobium diazoefficiens. The sequence goes on from NC_004463.1 coordinate 4,166,948, forward strand.
CCTCAAGACGCTGCCGAAGCGGATCGTGATCCAGGGCGGCGGCTACATCGCGCTGGAATTCGCCGGCATCTTCGCGGGCTACGGCTCCGACGTCACCGTGATCTATCGCGGCGACAACATTTTGCGCGGCTTTGACGAAGACGTTCGCACTCACGTTCGCAGCGAGATGGAGAAGCAGGGCATCACCATTCTCACCGGTTGCACGGTGGCGAAGGTCGATCGCCATGGCGAGGAATTCACCACCCATCTGTCGAACGGCTCGAGCGTGGCTTCCGACCAGGTGATGTTCGCGATCGGCCGTCATCCTTCCGTCGCCAATCTCGGCCTGGAGAAGGCCTGCGTCGCCATCAATCCGAAGAACGGCGGCATCGCGGTCGACCATTTCTCGAAGAGCTCGGTCGACAGCATCTATGCGATCGGCGACGTCACCCATCGCCACAACCTGACGCCGGTCGCGATCCGCGAGGGTCATGCGTTCGCCGACACCGTGTTCGGCAAGCGCGAGGTGAGGGTGGATCATGCCTATATCCCGACTGCAGTGTTCTCGCAGCCGGAGGTTGGCACCGTCGGTCTGACCGAGACCGAAGCGCGCGCGCAGTTCAGTCACGTCGACATCTACAAGACGACCTTCCGCCCCATCAAGGCGACGATGTCAGGCCGCGATACCCGCGTGCTCATGAAGCTCGTCGTCGATGGCACGTCCGACCGCGTGCTCGGCTGCCACATCGTCGGTGACGCCGCCGCCGAGATCACCCAGGCGGTCGCGATCGCGGTGAAGATGAAGGCGACCAAGGCCGATTTCGACGCGACCATCGCGCTGCATCCGACCGCGGCCGAAGAGCTCGTCACCATGCGCACCCCGACCGCGCGCCACGTGCGTCAGGCGGCCGAATAGCGGCGTTGGGCGGCCCTGGGCGGGGGCCGCCTTGACGTTGTCGATGCTGCGACGCCGGTCTAGCCTGCGGTGCTCGCATCGTCGGCGAAGCTCTGCTCGATGGCGGCGGGCATTTTCGCAACCGACATCAACGAACGCGCGACCTGGTTGAGCAACTGATCCGCGTTTTCCTCCTCGGCGAGATTCTTCGATAGAAGCGCGACGACGGCGCTGTGACGCAACTGCTGCGCCAGGTTGCGGGCAGTCGTGTAGCCGGCAATTTCGTAATGCTCGACACGCTGTGCGGCGCCGATCAGGGCGAGATCCGCGGCGGCATCGTCCTTCCTGGCGCCCTCCTTGATCACTTCGTCGCCTTCCTCGACAAGTCCCTGCATACCCTTGCAGGCCTTGGCGCGCGGCTTCTTGCCGAGCAGCTCGAAGCACTCGTCGAGACGTTCGATCTGCGCTTCGGTTTCGGCCAAATGAACGGTGAACAGCTCGCCGAGCTGATCGTAGCGTGCAGCCTCGATCATCTGGGGCAGCGCCTTGGTCAGTTGCTTCTCAGCATGGAGAAGGTCCCGCAGCTGGTCGATCAGCAGGTCGTCAAGGCCGATGACCGGCTCAGACGGCGAACTCTCGGCTATGATCGAAGGCGCCGTGCCGGGCTCGCCGCTCTGGAGCGCCGGGGATTCCATGAACTCCCAGTCTTCGCCCTCATTCCAGGGACCGCGCGTGTCGATTTCACCGTTGTCGCCGGATCCCGTCGAATCGTTGAAGAACTGGTCCACGAGGCCGGGCGTCGGCGCGATGCGGCCGATGCTGAACGCGGGCTTGTTCATGCTTTCCAGCGCGCGCGAGAACGCCTTCATGTGGGTGATCTCCCGCGTCATCAGGAACTGCAAGGCGTCCTTGGTGCCCGCGTCGTCGCAGAAATTGATCAGCCGTTCGTAGACTATCTTGGCGCGGGCCTCCGCAGCGATGTTGCTGCGCAGGTCGACGTCGAGTTCGCCGGTGATTTTGAGGTAGTCGGCGGTCCAGGCGTTGCCCTGCGAGTTGAACAGGCCGACGCCACCGCCTCCGGCGATCGCGATCAGGGGATCGGCTTCCGCCGCTTCGCGATCGAATTTCAGCGGCTTCAAGTGCAGGCGCGCAAGCGATCCGACGACTTCGAGGTGGCTCAATTCCTCGGTTCCGATATCCATCAGGAGATCCTTGCGGTCCGGATCTTCGCAATTGAGACCTTGAATGGAGTATTGCATGGCGGCGGCGAGCTCGCCGTTAGCGCCGCCGAACTGTTCCAGCAGCATGTTGCCGAACCGGGAATCGGGCTCGTCGACGCGAACTGTGAACATGAGCTTCTTGACGTGGTGGTACATGGAAAGACCTTTGCTTCGCAGGAGAAGTCGGGGCCAACCGGGCGCAACAGTGGACGTTCCTAATTCGGAATCGTACCGCGACCAGAGCCCCTCGATGCGATGTGAGTGCTCAGTGCAACGTTCCGGCCGCGGCTTCCTCGACCGCGGCCATCAGATCGGCCGTGTTCGACTGCTGGATCATGTGACCCGCGTCGGGGACGCGATGCATCTTGCTGTGCTTGATCTCGTCATGCAGACGGCCCGACTGCTCGTCGATGTCGATGAGGCGATCGTCTTCGCCGGCCAGGATGGTGACCGGCATGGCCAGTTCGCCGTAGGTCTTCGCCGACAGCATTGCCGCAGGGATCATCAGCGCCGCCTCGGCGGCGCCGGCACGAAGCTGCGAGGGACGCACGGCCAGTGATTTAGGGAAGCCGTCGAATTTTTGCGGGACGGATTTCGGTCCGAACAGCTGTCGCAGCATCGCCGGCCACATCAGGCGGCTGAGGATTGGCGAAATCGTGTGACTGAGGATATCGCCGAATCCCGGTATCGCCGGCCCGGCTATCGCCATCATGGCATCGGTGCGGGCGGTCGGGAAATAATAGCCCGATGCCAGTATCAAGGCCTCGACCGTCGAGGGATGTCTGCTCGCCAGGGCGATCGCAACCGACGCTCCCCAGGAATGTCCGAGCACGATCGCCTTTTCGACGCCGATATGCGCAAGCGCGTCCTTGAAGAGATCGGCTTGCGCCGCAGGCGTCCACACCACATTGCGGGGCCGCAGGCTGTGGCCGAAGCCGGGACGGTCGAACACGATGACGCGATAGTCCTTCGCGGCGAGGTCGATCAAGCCGCTCGACTCGAAATCCTGGATCATGCTGCCGTTGCCATGGAGCAGGACCAAAGGGCGTCCGGATCCGCGCTCGACATAGTGCAGGCGAACGCCGTCGATGTCGATGAACCGTCCTTGTGGCGGGTTGTCGCGTTGTGCCTTGTCGGCAAGCCGCCGATTGACGACCGCGGCGGCCGCCATCAGGCCGGCTGCTGCGATGAGCGCGGAGGCGAACGGATATTCCGCAAGAGCATGAAGGGTCGTCGCCGCCAAAGACGGCGAACGCTTTTTCAGTATGCGCATGTGACACTTTCGCTGACCGCGGCCAGCTGTTGGAGAATAGGAAGGGACGCTTCCGGATTAACGTCCTGGTCTCATCGCGATCTTGATGATGCGCTCCTGGGATCCGGAACCGTATCGACCTGGACGTTGCCTATGCCGTGCCAACGGAGGGCACCATGGCCAGATTCCATGCGGCATGCGCATTCACGGGTCATGTCGTGGAGATGCAACAGGAGGCGTGGAGATATGTTCCTAACCCCAATCGATGCGGCAAGCAGGCCGCCGCCAAGAGCGGTTTCTCAGGATCGCGCTCTGGTGAATGTCGTGTGAGACACCATATCCAGCATATCGCTGGCACAGACACGACAGGCGCCAGTGACCGAGAGACGCTGCCGCGCTCCCGCCACAAACCGGAGGCGCGCGATGAACGTCTTGCTTTATCCTCTGCATCTTTGCCGTAAGCTCGAACGTCGCTGGAGCACGAAGGTGATTCAGGACAGCGGCCAATTGCCGCCGTCGCAAGGGACGAACGGCTGTACCGCTTGCGGGCGGCTCGTGGTGACTCCCGTGCACTCGACCTATTTGCCCACCGGGAAGCTCGTCAATCAGTGGCGGTGCCCGGTGTGCCGGAACGCCTGGCAGACCTCTGCGGATCCCGCGAGCAGCACGGATCTCCAATCGAACCGGTCCGAGCATCTTCGGGAGAACGCCGGACACTGCCTGGCCCTGGAAGGCACCGCTCCCGACGACATGGCGCGCAATCAGTTCAGGCGCATGGGCGATGCTTGGCTCGCTCTCGCGGACACGCCGGATTGGCTCGACGGCGAGACGCCACCGGTCTCGCGACCTCCGCCGCAAAGCGCGCAGGCCTGATCTCGTCCACTCTCCCGACGCACGGCAACGACTTTCATGACTGAGAAGCGCGACCGCGCCGCTTGAATCCGGTGACGCGGGATTTCGGCAAAGGCAAAGCGCGTCATGCCAGCGCAGCAAACGGTCAAGCCGATCCCTTCAAATGCAGGACCAAATGACATGGACAAGGACAAGAGCGGACGCATCGTCGAGACTGCGCTCGAAGCGCGCCAGGGCGAGCTCGGTCCGAGCGTGCTGATGCTGCTGGGCGTGAGTATGGGACTTGCCATTCTCATCATGGCGGTCACGGGGATGATGTTCTTCAGCGCTTGATCTCGAAGCCGACGTCCCCGGGCGAAGAGCTTAGGAACCAAAGCACCCATGGGGGTTTGGCTCACTCCTTAGACACTGGAGACAATCATGAGACGCCCATCACTCTACATTTGCATTTCTTTATTCACAGCGGCCGCGGCATTGGCGGCGACGTCGGCTTCGGCGCAGACTCCGCCGGCGCAGTCCGGACCTAACAACGGCGCGGTCAACACTGCCGGCCAAAACAACTCCGACGCTCCTGTCGCGGGGCGCAACAGCTTCACCGAAGGACAGGCCAAATCGAAGATCGAGGATGCCGGCTACGCCAACGTCACCGAATTGAAGAAGGACGACAAGGGCGTGTGGCGCGGACAGGCCAGCAAGGGTGGATCAGCCACCGCGGTCAGCGTCGATTTTCAAGGTAACGTCAATTCGGCCAAGTAAGCAAGCAAGAAGGACTCAAGATGACCGTTACAATTTCTCGTCTTTACGACAACTATAACACCGCGCAGCAGGCGGTTCAGCGTCTCGAAGCTGCCGGCGTGCCGCACTCGGACATCAGCATCGTCGCCAACAATTCGGACAGCTGGTTTAACACCGACAAGAAGGTAGATCGCGACCGGGATGGTGTCGATGATCGTGCCGAGGGAGCCGGTACGGGTGCCGGCATCGGTGCGGGCGTCGGTGGTACCGCTGGCCTTCTTGCCGGCCTTGGCTTGCTGGCAATTCCCGGCCTCGGACCTGTGGTCGCAGCTGGCTGGCTGGCCGCGACCGCGGTTGGTGCCGCCGCCGGAGCAGCTACCGGCGGGATCGTCGGGGCGCTCACGGAGGCCGGCATTTCGCGTGAGGATGCGGACACCTACGCCGAGGGCGTCCGTCGCGGAGGCACGCTCGTGTCGGCGCGGGTGGCGGACGCGGATCGGTCCCGCTTTGACTCAATCCTGAACGAGTCTTCCGTCAATTTACGTGACCGCAGTGCCAGCTGGCAAAAGGCCGGATGGAAATCGTTCGATCCTGCCAGCAAGCCTTACGGCGCCGAAGAGGTTCGCAAGGAGCGAAAGCTCTACGGGGGATCATTGCGCTAAATGAGATCTCGACGGCCCGCTCCGGCGGGCCGTTTTTTTGGCACTACGCGTACAGATACCCGACCGGCTTGCCTTCGGTGCGCAGGGGACGGATGTCCTTGTGCGTGATGATCTGACCGGCCAGGCCGTCGATCTCGTCGCGCTGCGTCGCCGTCCAGCTGCGAAGGTCGTTCATGCCCTTGAGCAGGCCGAGCCGGAGGACCTGGGTGTTCTCACCGACGCCAATGAGGTTGATCGAGCTCTTGCCGGCCGTCACCACGTCGCCGGCAGAGAGCTCAAAGGTCTCGCCGGACTTGTTCTTGAATTCGGCCGTGCCGCGGATGACGCGATAGATCACGACCTCGCCCTTGGCAAACGAGGTGCCGTCCGCTGTTGCCGACGTGCTCTTCGGCAGCAGCGACTGACCGGGCGGGTCGGTTGCGATGATGTGGCCGGTGACGAGATGCCCACTCGGCACCTCGATGCCGATATCACGCACATGGACCGGCATGGCCGATTTGACCGAGCCATCGGTGAGCGGCTTGAACAGCGCATCCAGCGCCAACGGGTCCTGAAGCCAGAAGCCTGCATCGGCGGGACGATCATGCAGAGGATGGCTCCAGGCCACACGCGGCGTCTCGGCCTCGTTGATCTGGCTCGGACCGACGATGGTCGGGTTCGGAAAGGTGGTGGGATCGGTGATGAAGGCTTCGAGGAATTTGCCCGAATAGCCCATCGAGATCGGATCGGGCACCACCGTCTGCGGCGTCTTCAAGTTCTCTTCGGTCGACAGGCCCGACCAGGTGTAGAAGAGCTGGCGGTGCACGATCGCGCTTTGCAGCATCACAGCGCCCGGGCCGACACTGTAGAAGCGTCCGTCGTAGTCGAAGGTGAATGCGCCCGAGGTGACCAGCACGAGCTGAAAGCCGCCCGGCGGAAGATGAAGATGGAAATCGGTGGGGCCGGTGTCCGGGCGGTAGATCGGCAGATTGGTCGCGACCTCGTGCAGGAGGAAGGTTTCGTTGTTGGCGTGAAAGCCCTCGTTGGCGCGATTGTAGAGGGCTTGCGGCCGGTAGGTCGCCTCAAACTTCGCATTCCTGTCGCGGTCGATCGCGACGAAGTCCTGATCGTTCAGACGAAGGGGCGTGCCATTCGGACGGGTGAGGCCGGTGAATTTGAGATCGCCCGCAGCATGCACGTTCATGGCATTCTCCGATCTGATCCGCTCGTCCCGGCTGCCCTGGTGGCGAGGGCGGGGACTTGGGGCCTGATGCGGCTTTGCGAATTTTGGGCCAGTTCGGTTGCAGGGCAGCAAATGGCCACCGCGGGTCGGGATGGCGAGACCGGACAGCAGAAAATCCAGTGGTTCCGCCGAAGGTTAGACCGCGCGTTGAGCGGGATTGCCCGACCGTCCTGCCGAACCTCGCGATCTCGCGAACGTGACGCAAACTGTCTAATTTGTCGGCAAGCCCTGACGGGCAGCGTGCAGGGCATGGCTGCTCCCGGGCGCAACCGCGGAACGCATTCGGCTCGGCGGGATTAGGCGTCCTAGGTTGCCTTTCGACCGAGGCAGCAGGTCTCGTCCGGCTCTAACCCGGGAGTTTCCATGCAAGACGGCTACGCAAGGCCGCAGGAGGCCGCCCGCTACATTGCGGAGATCTGTACCGAGCTGCGCGAGATCGCGCACACGGCCGGACTTTCATTCCTGGCTCACCTGCTCAGCATGGTGATCCTGCAAGCCGGAAGGCATTGCAGCACCGAGGGACAGGAATTCCGTAAGACGTCCGAAGCCGCTCATTCGAACGACTGAAGCGCGGCGCGCTCGGGCTTGCCGGAGGGGCTGTCCGCCCACTTCGCCATGTCCATCGTTCGGGCATCGACACCTTCGCACCAGAAGCAGCTCGATTCCGTCGCGCCCTTCTCGGACAGGATGGGCACCAGGCCGTGGCCGCAGCCGGCGCAACAGGTGATGTCGGTCATGCTTTTCTCCAAGACACTGCACGAGACACGGCAAATTCCGGAATGCCGTTATCGTTCCCAAAGCTTGCGCGGGCGCTATGTCGGCGCAGACGCGGTGCGTCCGACCGGAGCGCTCGTCCTGATATCGTCGATGCAGCGATCCAGCGTGACACGGCTGCGATGTCGTTGCCGTTTTCACGGTAGGCGCGAAGCTGGAATTCCGCCGAGCTGCCACGTTCCACGATGGTACGGCAATGCTCGACCTCGGCCGCGCAATTCAGCGCATCCGCGTCCTCGACGATGTCGTCGATCAGGCGGGAGAGCAGCTCCGAGATGGTGATTGGCCCGTCCTTCGAGGCAAAGATGCAATCGGTGCCGTAGCGCTGGGCGCGCCATTTGTTCTCGACGGCGATCGCGCGCTCGACGACCGTGACGGTTTTCGACAGATGAGGCCGCCGATACAGATGTCGCGTCAGGCAGCGATAGAGCGAGGCGATGGCAACGGCGTCGTCGACGAAGGTGCAGGTGTCGGGCGCGCGAAGCTCGAGGGTCGGATGCTTCATGGAAGGGCGCATCGCCCACCAGATGTGACTCTCGTCAGGGATCACGCCGGAGCGCTGCAATGCGCCGACATACTCGTCGTAATCATGCCTGCTCTCGAACAGTTCGGGCAGGCCGGTGCGCGGCAGCTCGGAATAGGCCGCCAGGCGGTAGCCCTTCAGGCCCGTCTTGTGCGAGTTCCAGAACGGGGAGGACGCCGACAGCGCGATAAACAGCGGCAGGTGCGGCAGCATCGCCCGCATCACCGCCATGCGCTTCTCGGGATCGGGCAGCTGGACGTGCACATGCATGCCGCACATCATGTTGCGGTGGCCGATGCTGCGCAGATCCTCGATCATCTCCTCGTAGCGCGGCTTCGGGCTCGGTTGCGACATGCGCCAGACGGCGGTCGGATGGGTGCCGCAGGCCATGATCACGAAGCCGTACTGGGCGGCAACGTTCGCGACTTCGCGGCGGAGAAAGCGCAGCTCTTCACGCGCGTCGTTGACGTCGACGTGAACGTTGGTGGCGACCTCGAGCTGGGATTGCAGCATCTCTCGCATGGCCTGGCCGCCGGTCGACCAGTTCGCCGACTCGAACAGCTCGTTGGGCGTCTGGATCGCGACGTCCAGGCTGCGCCGATCGGCGAGGAAGTATTCCTCCTCGATGCCGAATGAATATTCAGCCGCCTTGCCACGGCCGCCGGCCGAGCGAATGACGAGGTGCTGCTTGTCGTCGGAGGAATCGAGACGCAGCAATTTCAAGACGTCCGAAGCAAATGTCATCGTGCCACCCGGCGAAGGCATTACCTGCGGGAAATAATCCTCCTGACGGGGGCGGGTTCCGCGTCAGCCCCACTGGAAATTGCAAGGTCGAACGGAACAATTTTCGCGCTTTCGGACGCGCGCGCGATCAGGGCGTGATTCGGCGGCACTTCCGTCCAGTCCGATTCCTTGTCGAACGGCTCGGACACGACGACGACCTGGCCGCCGGCCTCGCGGAAATAGAGCGTGTTGGCGGCATCGTTGACCGCGACGCGAAACGCATAGAGATCCCTCCCGTTGGCGATCGCGCTGGTGAAGCGCAGCCGCTCGCGAAGCTGGCCTTCGTTGACGAGACCGACGAGCGATTGCAACACGGCCTGCGTTGCTCGAAGCGGATCGTTGTCGAGGCCGGCGCCCATGATGGCGAGGAAAACGGCTTCGGAGTCGGTCGTCCCCAATCGCGACGGATAATACGCATCCGGGATCAGCGCCTCGACCTTGCGCCGCAGCCGGTTCCAGCTGCCGACGAATCCGTTGTGCATGAACATCCATTGGCCGCAGGCGAAGGGATGGCAATTCTGCCGCGTCACCGCCGTGCCGGTGGCGGCGCGGACATGAGCGAAGAAGAGATGCGAGCGCAGATGGCGGCAGAGATAGCGCAGGTTTTCATCCGACCAGGCCGGGCGCGTCTCACGGTAGAGGCCGGGCTCCGGATGCTCGCCGTACCAGCCGAGCCCGAAGCCGTCGCCATTCGAACCCGCGGTGGACTGGAGCGAGCGGATGCTCTGCGCGATCAGCGAATGCTCGGGCTCGGTGACGTAAGGTTCGAACGAGGTGGTCTCGCCCCGGTATGCGATCCAGCGGCACATGCAGGTTCCAGTCGAGGGGTTATTCTTGAGGTGCACCAACAAACCCGACGGCGTTTGTGTTCCCGACAGAGGCCGCGGCGACCGCGCGACACCCGCCTGTGTCTAATCCTGCTCGTCGAGTACCTTGGACGGAGCCTTGCCATACGGATAGAAATGCTCCTTGCGGCCCTGATCCCAGAGCGCCTTGAGCCGCATTTGAATCGCTCCATGGTTTGGCGAGGGTGTGTCGAAGCCGGTCAAAGATCGATCACGACATCTGCCTTCGGTTGCGAGCAGCAGATCAGGACATTGCCGTCCGCGGGCGGGTCGAGCGGATCGGGCGCGTAGCTGACTTCTCCGGCCACGAGCCCGCTCTCGCAGTTGTGGCAAACCCCGGTCCGGCACGACCAGCGCACCGGGACGTCGCACGCTTCGGCCAGCTCGAGCAGGCTGGCATAGGATGGTCCCCAGCGGACATTGAGGCCGCTGCGCGCGAATGACACCATCGGGCCCGGGCCGGGTGCTCCGACCGGCGCATGCGCGGGTGTCCGCGGCGAAGCCGCGATGCCGGGCGTCAGCGATGGCCTCGCGCCGAACAGCTCGGTGTGGATGCGATCGGGCGCGACGCCCAATGCGGCCAGGCCGGCCGTGAGATCGCTCATGAAAGCGGCCGGCCCGCAGAGATAGAAATCGCCGTCGCGCGGCATGTTGAGCCGTTCGATCAGGTGCTGATCCAGATGTCCGGCGCTGTCGAAATCCGCTCCCGGACGATCGGCCGGATCGGGTGCGCTGAAGCAGACGTGGCTGTGATAGTGAGCGAGTCCGGCCAACAGCCCGCGCGTCTCGGCGGCGAACGCATGCTCGCGGCCGTTGCGCGCGCCGTGCAGCCACCAGACGTCTCGCGTCGACCCTTCCGCGACGAGCGCGTGGAGCATGGCGAGCACCGGCGTCACGCCGATGCCCGCGCTGAGCAAGACGACGGGCCGCGCATCCTGCCGGAGCGTGAAGCTGCCGCGTGGCGCACCGACTTCGACGACGTCGCCAACTCGGAGACTGTCGGCGATATAGAGGGAGGCCGCGCCGTGCGCTTCCCGCTTGATGCTGATGCGGTAGGGCGGGGCATCGGAGCGGCTCGACAGCGAGTAGCTGCGCGTCATCGCCTGTGCCTCAGAGGGCCCGAGCCGCACGACGACAAATTGACCGGGCAGGGCGGGGGCCGCGCGATGCCCGTCCGTGGGTTCGAGGATCAGTGACGTCACGGTGCCGCTTTCGGCGATCTTGCGCGAGACGCGAAACGGACGAAAACCGCGCCAGGCAGGAGGTGGGCTCGCCGCCGGGCCGAGCCCGGCGTTTCCTGCGGCAATCTTGCTTGTGCGCTGCTGCTCGAGCAGCGATGCGAAGGAACGATTCCAGCCGCGGCTCAGCGCCGGAATCCGCAGCGCGCGCTCTAGGCGGTCGCGCGGGTGAGGGGGCAGGTAAAGCAGCGCGTTGATCTCGAACACGCTCATGCTTTCGGGACCGTTGGCGAGAAGCGTGATCTCGTCACCGGCCTCCACGTCGCCTTCCTCGATCACGCGAAAATAGAAGCCGGGCCGGCCGTGCCTAACGAGCAGTGCGGGCATGTCCGGCTCGTCCATGCGAATGCCCAGCCGGTAGCAGGTGACGCGCGGCTGCGTCACCTCGAACAGGGCGGAGCCGATCCTGTAGCGGTCTCCAATGCACACGTTGGTGTCGGCAAGGCCTTCGACGGTGAAGTTCTCGCCGAATTGACCATGAACGAGATCCGGTCGTCCCAGATGTTCCTGCCAGTACCGATAGGACTCGTCCTGGTAGACGAAGACGGCGCGCTGTTCGCCGCCATGGCCGGCCGTATCGCCCTGGCCGTCGCCGTCGATGTTGAGCCTGCGCACCCTGCGCGGCCCTTCGACGGGGGCCTTCCAGATGCCGGTATGGACGGTCTTGCCTTGCCAGGCGACGTCGCGCGGCAGGCCGACATTGACGGAAAGCAGACGTGCCATCACGGTTTCCCGACCCTGAGGTGCGACCCGATCCGACGGGTCGCCTGCACGCTAATCTGCATCCAATTCGAACTGTTAGCTCGTTAGCCGTTGTTAGACGTTGCAAGGGAACCCTTGCCGCCGGAGTTCTGCGTCATCAGATCAAGGCGGCGGGAGGCGGTTTCATTCGGGATCGGAGGTCGAGATGGACGATCGAGCCAGATTGGCGGCGCTCCAGCGCCATTGGGACGCTTCGGACGCGAACGATTTCGAGGCCGAGCACGCCATCTATCGCGACGACGCGGTGCTCGACTATCCCCAATCGAGCGAGCGCATCCACGGCCGGAGGAACATTCAGGAGAGCCGCCTCGTGCAGCCGAACAAGAAGCGCTTCTCGGTTCGGCGGATCATCGGCGGCGGCGATCTCTGGGTGAGCGAGTTCGTGCTGACTTATGACGGCGTGCCGTCCTACGTCGTGAGCATCATGGAATTCCGCGACGGACTGGTGGCGCACGAAACGCAATATTTCGGCGACCGGTTCGATCCATCACCCTCGCGTGCGCATTTGGTTGAGGTCGTGAGGTAGGAGCGGTGCCCGTGCCCACACTCCGTCATTGCGAGCGCAGCGAAGCAATGACGGTGGGGATGCAGCGCGTCCTGGACATGCGCACCACTGCTTAACCAAACATGGCAACACGGAACCGATGCGGCGGCTGGTCGCAGTCTCATCGCCTTGATTCCGACAGACCCATCTTTATGTCTGAGGCGAACAAGAATCCGGGCCCCTCTGGCGAGGCCGCCGACGAATGTCGGCAAACCTCGTGATGTCGGATGACCTGTCCCGCGCGAATGCGATGGATCGGCCGATCGTCGGGTCTTCTCTGTTCCCTCCGACCCAATCGTCCCCATCGCAGCTCCGCGCGGCCATTTCGCAACGTTGAGGAGCATCGATGTCTGACGCCAAATACTCAAACCCGATCGAACTCGAGATTGCCGAACCGTCCAGCCTCAACGAGCAGGCAGCGGCGGCGCTGATCATCGCCGGTGCGCTTGTCGCGGTGGCCGACCGGCGCGTCTCGCCGGTCGAGCGCGACGAGGTGATCCGTTTCATCAGGGATCGCGGACTGGCGCCGCATATCGGCGACGACCGATTGTTCGCGATGTTCGACGAGCTGGCGGAACGGCTCGAGGAGCCCGACTTTGCCAATGTGGTGATCGACACGCTGCGCCCGGTCTCGAACATGTCGCTCTCGTCCCATCTGATGGAGCTGTCGGAGCGCGTTGCGGCCGCGGACGAGGACGTGCATCCCCATGAGGTGCAGGCGATCAAGCTGCTGCGGCTGCTGACGCTGGTGTTGCCGCGCGCCAAGCAGGTCGGACCGGGTGCGGCAGGCCCCATCCCAAAGGAGTGAGCATGAGCGCGGCATCGGACGAGCATACGACCCGAACCAAGGGCACCACGGGCCAGATGGCCGGCGGTGACCCGCGCCTCGACAGGCTCGTCCATCGCCTGCCGCCGCGCGTGGGCGACACCGTCACCTATCTGCTCAAGCCGTCCAGCCGCTGGGTGAGAATCCCCTCGGGCGCGCTGCTCGTCGTCGGCGGCGTGCTCTCCATCCTGCCGGTGCTCGGCATCTGGATGCTACCGCTCGGCCTCGCGCTGCTTGCCGAGGACGTGCCGGCGCTGCGCTCGTCCCGGTCGAAGGTGTTCGACTGGATCGAACGCCGCAAGCCGCAATGGCTCGAACCGTCCGCATCGAAGAATGATCAATCATGATTGAATTCATCACCGCCGACGCGCTGACCGCGCTGCTTCAGGTCGTCCTGATCGACCTCGTGCTCGCCGGCGACAACGCCGTCGTCATCGGCCTTGCCGCTGCCGGGCTGCCGGCCGAGCAGCGCCGGCGCGCCATCGTCGTCGGTATTGTCGCGGCGACTGCGCTCCGGATCGCCTTTGCCGGCGTCGCGACCCAGATCTTGCAGGTGATCGGCCTCCTGCTCGCCGGCGGCGTGCTGCTGCTCTGGGTGTGCTGGAAGATGTGGCGCGAACTGCGCGAGCAGGCCGCGCATGGAAGCGGGCTTGCGTTCAGCCATGGCGGCGGCGGAAGCGCGGCATCGGCACCGCGCAAGACCTTCGGCCAGGCCGCCCTGCAGATCGTCGCGGCCGACGTCTCGATGTCGCTCGACAACGTGCTCGCGGTCGCGGGCGCGGCGCGCGAGCATCCCTACATCCTGGCCTTCGGCCTGCTGCTGTCGGTCGCGATGATGGGTGTGGCCGCCGATCTGCTCGGCCGCGTGCTCCAGAAGCAGCGCTGGATCGCCTATGTCGGCCTCGCCATCATCGTTTACGTCGCCTTCGAGATGATCTATCGCGGCTCGCTCGAGCTCGCGCCGGTCATCGCGAGTCTCTGAGGCCGAATCTCTTGGGCGACATCTCTTGCCTGCACTCCGGAGTGATCAATGATTTCTGAACCCAAAGCACCTTCGGCCGCGCCTTCGCTGCCGCAAATCGGCCCGTTCGCCCAGCTGATCTTTGGCTCGCGCTGGCTGCAGGTGCCGCTCTATGTCGGCCTCATCATCGCACAGGGCGTCTACGTGCTGCTGTTCCTCAAGGAGCTCTGGCACCTGGTCGTGCACTCCTTTGACGCCAGCGAACAGCAGATCATGCTGGTCGTGCTCGGACTGATCGACGTCGTCATGATCTCGAACCTGCTGGTGATGGTTATCGTCGGCGGCTACGAGACCTTCGTCTCGCGGCTGAACCTGAGCGGCCATCCCGACGAACCGGAATGGCTCAGTCACGTCAACGCCAGCGTGCTCAAGATCAAGCTTGCGATGGCGATCATCGGCATCTCCTCGATCTCGCTGCTTCGGACCTTCATTGAGGCCGGAAATCTCGGAACCACGCGCAGCAATTTCACCGAGACCGGCGTGATGTGGCAGGTGCTGATCCACCTGACCTTCATCATCTCGGCGATCGGCATTGCCTGGGTCGATCGCCTGAGCGAGAGCGGACACCGCAAGCAAGCGGGTCACGGCTGAGCGCCTGGCTGGCGAGATCGAGGTCGGCGAGGGGCGGCGAGGCGGTTTCGCTTGCGCGGAGCGAGCTGCTCGCGATCGCGCGATTTGACCGGAGAAACCTCAGAGGTGCGGACTGTCGTCCGCAAAATCGCGGGCCTGCGCCAGCGTCCCGGACGGCATCTCGCCGAACGTCGTCCTGTAGAGTTTCGAGAATTCGCCCATGTGCCAGAAGCCGTTCGCGAGCGCCGCGGCCTTCACGGTCATTCCGTCACCTCCGGTCAGGAGCTGCGTGCGGGTCGACCACAGCCGCTTCAGCCTGAGATGGTGATGCAGGCTGACGCCATGCACCGCCTGTGTCGCGCTCTGGAGCGTGCGAACGGAGACGCCGAGCGCATTTGCGAGGTCGCCGCTGTAGAGCGGGATGCCGCCGGACAGCGTGGCCGCCTCGTCCAGCCGCGCGACCAGCTTGCGATGCTTGTCGAACGATCCGCGCCGGCGGTCTTGCGCGTCGACGGGGGCAAGGGCGGCATCGAGGCCTTCGAGAAGCCTTTCCTGGATCGGCCGGTCGATGGCTTCGAATTGCCTGGGATCATTGCAGCGTGAGGCCAGGCAGAACATGTCGAGGATCGCGGCGCGCAGGCCCGCCATCGTGTCGTCGTCGAGACGCGTGAATTCGAGCCCGGTCTCGTAGTCCGCCCAGCCGCGATGGCGCATGTCGGAGTTGAAGCGCAGCATCAGATAGGTGTTGGCGTGATGCTCGACCGCCTCGGTGGGGACCTTGCCGCGCACGATTCCGATCATCGAATTGTCGATCTCGCGGCCGTTGGCGGTGAAATGACAGGCGAGCGGGATGACGAGGCCGACGCCGTGATCGGTGCCGATGTTGGCCTGAAGGCGCCGGGCGAAGGTCCGCTGGAGCACGAACAGACCATCCTGGAGCGGCAGGATGGCGCGGTGCAGCGAGAACTCGCGCGGCTCGAGCGGTGTGCTGATGCCGCCGCCCAGCACCTCGCTCGGACGAAAGGACTCGAAGTCGCTGTAGCGCTCGATGCCCAGGACTCGCGACGGCTTGAGCCAACGTACCGGCATCTCGGGTCCCAGTGATCTCAGGCGTTCGGCGTGTGCCGGCGCGTCCTCGACCTCGCGCGCGCGACATCGGCCGGAAATGTTGCCGGAGCAACCGTGCTTCAGGCAAGTCCGCAAGACCACGGGGCGTGCGGTCGCCTCCAAGCTGCTCCGGCTTGCCGGCGGCGCGGAGATGTCACGCCGTCTGCGGATAGGCCGCGTTCTCGCGCCGCTCGCGCTCGCCCAGTTCGCGCACCAGTTCCTGGAGAAAGGACTCGGTGTAGGCGGGCAGGGTGCGCTCGGCGCGAACATAGATGCCGAGGTCGGACCAGACCGGGCTGCCGGCATTGTCGAGCGGCAGGAAGACGAGCTGGCTCTCGCGCGACAGCCGGCCGATGCCAAGCTGGGTCTGGAAGGCGA
Organism: Bradyrhizobium diazoefficiens USDA 110; assembly: GCF_000011365.1. Classification (GTDB taxonomy): domain Bacteria; phylum Pseudomonadota; class Alphaproteobacteria; order Rhizobiales; family Xanthobacteraceae; genus Bradyrhizobium; species Bradyrhizobium diazoefficiens. The sequence goes on from NC_004463.1 coordinate 4,183,136, forward strand.
CGCCGACGCCGCGTGCGGCAAGCTCGCGCATCAGGTCGATCGAATTGGCCTGGATCGCCGGCTCCGGCGTCTCGGAGAGCTGTGCGATCAGCGGCTGGAGCAGATGATAGATCGACAGCTCCGGCAGCGCATTGATGACGGGGAAGGCGAGGCATTGCTCCAGCGTCACTGTCTTGCGGCGCGCCAGCGGATGCTCGCGCGATACCACTGCGCCGAGGCGGAACCGCTTCAAGGCGACCTGGCGCAGGTCCGGCGGATGGCGGAGCGCCATGGCGATGCCGATGTCGGCCTCGCCGCGGCTCAGGGCCTCGAGCACGTCCGACGATCCCTTCACCTCGGTGGTGAAGCTGACGCGGCGGGCGCGGCCGCGGTGCGAGGCGATCAGGTCCGGCAGCACCGATTCCGTCAGCGACTCGATGCAGGCGATGCTGACGGTGCCGCGCCAGTTGCCGGACAGGGACGCGACGTCCGAGCGGAAGCGGTCGAGGTCCTGGAGCACGTTCATGACATGCCGGGCCAGCATCTCGCCGACCGTCGTCAGCGTCAGGCCGCGCGCAGTGCGCTCGAACAGGGGGGATCCAACCTCTTGCTCGAGCTTGAGAATCTGGCGGCTGACCGCCGAGGAGGCAACGTTCAGGACGCGCGCCGCGGCCCGGATCGAGCCGGTGCGGCGGACGGCGTGGAAGTACTGGATGGCCGGTGAGTGAAATCGCATGGGTCCCCCGGCACGAACTATAGCCGTTGCCGAAACGGCATCAACATGTACGAAATTCTCTGCTTTTCGAGAGCGCTGGTCCCCCCTAGGTTCGCCGCCGGTTCGGCCGGGTCCCAAAGAGGGCCGCCGGGCCTGCGCAACGACGCGCAAGGGGATTTCGGGGTGAACGAGAACATCGCTTGCGAGCTGGAGCACGAGCCGGACACCCGTCTGGTCGATCGCCGTCGGGCGGCCGCCTATGTCGGCGTGACCGCCGGCCGTTTCGAGCAATTGGTGCGCGACAGCGTCGTGCCGCCGCCGGTCATGGTGGACAATAAGCGGCGCTGGCCGATCGCATTGCTCGATGTCGCCAAGGATGCGGTCGTCGGCAGCATGCCGTGCCTTCCGCCGGTCATGGCCGATGTCGCGACGGAGGCGCGCCCCTGCGAGCGCGACCCGGCGCCGGCCTCGCACGAACTGCCCGACGAGGCGTGGTTCGAGCAGCGCGCGCGGTTCGTGCAGCGCGTCCGCCGCTCGCTGCTCTCGGGCAACGAGATCCGTCTCCTGCGCGAGTTCAAGCTGCTCAAGCAGAACCAGATCAGCATGTTCGGCTACTACGGCAGTTTCGAAGCGCTGATGGTGCGCGGCTACATCGTCGAGATCGACCGCAAGCCGCCGTCGAGCCGTCCGCTTGTGACCTATCGCCTGACCGACCGCGGCGAGCAGGTGGTGTCGGCGCTCAAGGACGAGCCGGTCGTTTGACCGGGCGCGTAGCGGCAGTCCGCCAGGGTAAGGGCGAGCCTCGGCCGTTCATCAGCGCACGGCGTGCATCTCCAGAAACGCCTTCACGCCGGTGACCGCACCGGTGTCGGACGGGACGTAACCGGGCAGGCTGGCGACGGCGGCACGAAAATCGGCGCTGCGCATGATATCGAGGATGCGCTGCATCGGCTCGGTGTCGAGGAAGGCGCGTTTGCAGACGAAGAAGTAATCCTCGGTCACGATGCGAATGAAATCGAGGCCGAAGTGGCGAGCGGCCGCCTCGACGCCGAAACTCGCATCCGCCATGCCGCTCGCGACATAGGCGGCGACCGCGGCGTGGGTGAACTCGATCTGCTGCGCGCCGTTGATGCGGCTTTCGTCGATGCTGTGTGCGGCGAGCAACTGGTCGAACAGAAGGCGCGTGCCGGAATCATGGTCGCGGTTGACGAAGCGGACCTTTGGCCTGGTCAGGTCCTCGATCGTTTCGATGCCAAGCGGATTGCCGCGCGCGACCATCAGCCCCATCTCGCGCGTGACGAAGCTGATGACGCGGTCCTCGCGCGGATCGAGCCACTCGCGCGCCGCCTTGATGCCTTGCGCCCGCAATGCGCCGTGCGGCAGATGCAGGCCGGAGAGATCGCAGGCGCCCTGCGCCAGCGAGACCAGCGAATGCTGGTTGCTGACATAGCGCAGGTCGACGCCGATGCCGGGCTCGCGGTCGAGGAATTCGCGCAGCTTCGCCACCGCAAAGCCGTGGCTGGCGTGCACGCGGATCACCGAGGGGCGCTGCTCGAGGAACGGCTTGATCTCGCTTGCCAGCTCCTGTGCCAGGTTTTCCAGCTGCGGCCCGAGCCGGGCCTGCATGCGTTCGCCCGCCCATACCAGCCGCTCGCCGAACGGCGTGAGCCTGGAGCCCTTGCCGCGCTGGGTCTCGACCAGCGGCGTGCCGAAGAACTCCGACCATTGCTCGATCAGATTCCAGACATGCCGGTAGGAGAGGTGCGCGTCGGCGGCCGCGCTCGTGATCTTACCGGTCTTCCGGATTTCGTTGAGAACGCCGAGCATGACCACCGCCGTGCGCGGACTGCCCTCCTGGCGAAACCGCCAAACTGCCTCGATCTCGATCTGGAGCATGAAACAACCTTATGAAGTGAAGTTCATATGGTGAGTGAGCCATAGGCACACGATATCATATTTACTGCGGCAATCTCCGTCCTAATCTGGCATACCAGAATAGGAGGAAATATGATGTCAGTTGCATATGACTTTGCGCATTCGCCAGCCAGCGAGTTCATGGCCCGGCCGCAGCATCTGCTCATCGACGGCCGCCGCGTCCCCGCGAGCTCCGGCCGCACCTTCAAATCGCTCAATCCGGCGACCGGGCAGGTCATCGCCACGGTCGCCGAAGGCAACGAGGCCGATGTCGACCATGCGGTAGCGGCCGCGCGCCGGGCGTTCGAGGGCCCGTGGCGCACGATGCGCGCCTCCGAGCGCGGCCAGATCCTGCTGCGCTGGGCCGAGCTGCTCAAGGCAAACGCCGAAGAAATCATCGAGCTCGAGTCGATCGATGCCGGCAAGCCGATCTCCGCGACGCTGCGCCAGGACTTCCCGGCTGCCGTCGACACGCTGATCTACTACGCCGGCTGGGCCGACAAGATCAGCGGCGACGTCGTGCCGGTGCGTGACGATGCCCTGACCTACACCGTGCGCGAGCCGGTCGGCGTGGTCGCGGCCATCGTGCCGTGGAATTTCCCGCTGATGATCGGGATGTGGAAGCTGGCGCCGGCGCTGGCCTGCGGCTGCACGATCGTGATGAAGCCGGCCGAGCTGACCTCGCTGTCGGCGCTGCGCATCGCCGAACTCGCGCTTCAGGCCGGCCTGCCGGCAGGCGTCTTCAACGTCGTCACGGGCCCCGGCCGCGTCGTCGGCGACGCGCTGGTCAATCACCCTGACGTCGACAAGGTCACCTTCACCGGTTCGCCGGGCGTGGGTCGTGGAATCATGAAAGGCGCGGCCGGCAATTTCAAGCGCGTCTCGCTCGAGCTCGGCGGCAAATCGGCCAATGTCATCTTCGACGATGCCGATCTCGAAGCAGCCTCGAAAGCCGCGGCCTCCGGCATCTTCTTCAACGCCGGCCAGGTGTGCTCGGCCGGCTCCCGCGTGCTAGTGCAGGAGAAGGCCTATGACGAAGTCGTCGAGCGTCTCGCTGCACGCGCAAAATCGCTGAAGATCGGCGATCCGCTCGACCGCAAGACCGCGCTCGGGCCTGTCATCTCCGAGAAGCAGATGAAGTCGATCCTCGACTATGTCGATATCGGCCAGAAGGAGGGGGCGAGCCTTGTCACCGGCGGGACGCGGGTCGGCGAGCGCGGCTACTTCATCAGCCCCGCGGTGTTCGCGAATGTCGAACACGAGATGCGGATCTCGCAGGAGGAAATCTTCGGTCCCGTCGTCAGCATCATCAAGTTCAGGGATGAGGCCGATGCCTTGCGGATCGCCAACGGCACCGCCTACAGCCTCGCCGCCGGCGTCTGGAGCCGCGACATCGGCAAGCTCCAGCGTTTTGCCAAGCGGGCGCGCGCAGGCACGGTCTGGATGAACACCTATGGCTATACCGACGTGCGCCTGCCCTGGGGCGGCGAACGCGACTCCGGCCTCGGTCGCGAGCACGGTACCGCCGCGCTCGACAATTTCACCGAGCCGAAGGCGGTGTGGATGAACTTAGCCGTCTGATTTGGCCGTCTGATACCTCCCGAGCGGCCAAGCCTGGAGCCCGCCTGATCGTTCGGTCAGGCGGGCTCTCTTTTTCGAGATCGATAAAATTGTCTGCATCCCGCTCAGCGGCGGCAAACCCTGCGAACAAGAAGCACGGCGCCTTAAACCTGAGCTTTGGAACCAATGCGCATCCTGTCCGCAAAAGGGCAGGGCATCAGCATGTCAATTCTCAAGGAGATCGTCGCTGCGGTCGCGGGAGTCTACGCGCTCCTGTTCGTCTGCGACGCAGTGTTCGGGGTCGGCGAGGCGCGCTTCGACGACGCCTATTACAGCGCCAGCTTCTACGCGCCGCGGCCAAAGGAATTCCGCTTCGCCGGCGATACGCCGCCGGCCGTCCGCGTCAGCGATGCCTTCGCGCAGTTCGCGCCGGGTGAAGCCAGGCCGAACAGGCGCTACTCGTCGCTGACGACGATCATTCGGTAACGGCTCACTCGCCCTGGATCCATTCCGCCACGCCGCGCCACAGCGTGTCGCGGTGTTCGGGGCGGAAGAAGCCGAAATGGCCTATTCCCTTGGCCCCGATGTCGGACGGCTTCACCGTCAACACCTCCGGCTTGATCGCCGTGAATCCGCCTGTGAGCAACTCGACCGCGGGCCGCGTCGCCCAGGGATCGTCGGAGAAGCACAGCGCGCGCAACTCGCCCTTGAATTTTGCGAAGTTCTCCAGCGCGGGCAGTTTTGAATCGAAGAGATAGCGCGGGCTCGAGACCCAGTTGGCCCATTGCAGGAACACGCCCTTGGGCAAATCCTCGCCAATGCCGGCCCAGCCCGGCGCGTAGCCGAACGCGTGGGCGAGCGGCACGCCAATGAGGTTCATGAAGGCGAAGACGCGGTATTTCTCCGGCGAGGTCATCAGCCGCCAGGTCGCCGCCTGCGAGGCGACGAACGCGGCGCGCGAGATGTCGGTGTTGTTCGCGATCAGCCCGAGCGCCTGGCCGCCGAAGGAGTGGCCGATATAGGCGAGCGGCAGCGTGTTGTAGCGCTCGCGCATCCAGCTCACCGCGGCGGTGACGTCGAGCGCCGCCCAGTCCGACATCGAGGCCTTGAAGCCGACAAGTGATTTCGGCTGGTTGTAGCCGACCATTGCCGGCAGCCGGGAGCCGCCGATGCCGCGATAGTCGTAGGTCAGCACCGCGCAGCCGCGATGGGCGAGGTAGGAGGCAAAGCCGCGATAGATTTTTCGCGGGACGGCGGTGGCCGAATTGATCAGGACGGCATGGCGCTTGGCGGCGCGCGGCAGGAACAGGGTGCCGCTCAGCGCATACCCGTCGGTCGCCGGGAAGCTGATCTCGTCGATGAAAACGTCGTCGCGCGCCGCGTCCATGGGCCGCCGGTGTCCTGCCAGTTTCCTTAGCCTTCCCAAGCAAATGCGAATTTGGCTTTCCCTGCAAGGGTTTGCAGTGCGGAATGGATTTACAACTGGCGGCCGGGAGCCAGCCTGTGTATAAGGCGGCCCTCGCAACCCACAGATCAGGTTGTGCTTTTTGCTTCACGGAGAGATTGCGATGTCCGAGCGGTGGACGCCCGAGTCCTGGCGCAGCAAGCCGGTGCTACAGGTGCCCGATTATCCCGACGCCAAGGCTTTGGCCGACGTCGAGGCGCAGCTTGCGACTTTTCCGCCGCTGGTGTTCGCGGGCGAGGCGCGCAATCTGAAGAAGGCCTTGGGCCGCGTTGCGGCGGGCGAGGCCTTCCTGCTCCAGGGCGGCGACTGCGCCGAGAGCTTTGCCGAGCACGGCGCCAACAACATCCGCGACTTCTTCCGCGTGCTGCTCCAGATGGCGGTGGTGCTGACCTATGCCGGCGCAGTGCCCGTGGTGAAGGTCGGCCGCATCGCTGGCCAGTTCGCCAAGCCGCGCTCCTCGCCGACCGAAAAGGTGGGCGGCGTCGAGTTGCCGAGCTATCGTGGCGACATCGTCAACGACATCGCTTTCACCAAGGAAGCGCGTGTGCCGGATCCGCAGCGCCAACTGATGGCCTATCGCCAGTCGGCGGCGACGCTGAACCTGCTTCGCGCCTTCGCTACCGGTGGCTACGCCAATCTCGGCAGCGTGCATGAGTGGATGCTCGGCTTCCTCAAGGACTCGCCGCAGTCCCGCCGCTACAAGGAGCTGGCCGACCGCATCTCGGACGCGCTCAACTTCATGCGCGCCTGCGGCCTCGATCTGGAGAGCCATCCGGAGCTGCGCGCGACCGATTTCTACACCAGCCACGAAGCGCTGCTGCTCGGCTACGAGCAGGCCATGACCCGCATCGATTCCACCACCGGCGACTGGTACGCGACATCGGGCCACATGATCTGGATCGGCGATCGCACCCGCCAGCTCGACCACGGCCATATCGAATATTTCCGCGGCATCAAGAATCCGATCGGGCTGAAGTGCGGCCCGTCGCTCAAGCCCGACGAATTGCTGAAGCTGATCGACGTGCTCAACCCCGACAACGAGCCGGGCCGGCTGACGCTGATCGGCCGCTTCGGCTCCGACAAGGTCGGCGAGCACCTGCCGAACATGATCCGCGCCGTGAAGCGCGAGGGCAGGGTGGTGGTCTGGTCGTGCGATCCCATGCACGGCAACACCATCACCTCGACGTCGGGCTACAAGACGCGGCCGTTCGACCGCATCCTGTCCGAGGTGAAGTCGTTCTTCGCGATCCACGCCGCCGAAGGCACCCATGCCGGCGGCGTGCATCTGGAGATGACCGGCCAGGACGTCACCGAATGCCTCGGCGGCGCCCGCGCGATCACGGACGAGGATCTCAACGACCGCTATCACACGGTCTGCGACCCGCGCCTCAATGCCGAGCAGTCCATCGACATGGCTTTCCTGGTCGCCGAACTGCTCAAGCAGGAACGCGCCGGCAAGGCCAGGCCGATGCCGGTCGCCGCGGGGCTCTAAGACCTTGCTGCGGATCTGGAAGGCCACGATCAATTCGCGCAACGGTCTGGCCTTTGCACTTCGATCTGAGCAGGCGGTTCGCGAGGAGATCTTTGCGCTCCTGCTGTCGCTGCCGCTGGCCTGGTTCATCGGCGCGACCGCGATGCGCGCGGTCGAGCTGGTCTGTGCTGTGGCGTTCGTGCTGGTGGTCGAGCTGCTCAACACCGCGGTGGAAAAGCTCGCCGATCGCCTGACCCTGGATCACGACAAGCAGATCGGGCAGGTCAAGGACATGGGCTCGGCGGCCGTCGGCGTCGCGCTGCTGATGGCCGGAGCGTTCTGGATCTTTGCCATCGTCGAGCGGTTGGGTTTCGTCTGAAGCGCTCATCGCGCTTCAGGTTGTTGTTTGAGCATGATCTCTTCGGAAAACCGTTCCACACTTTTCCGGATCACGCTCTAGCCATTGGATCGGACGGGGGCGGCCATGACCGAACGTCTCAACGCATTCGCGGTCACGCTCGCTCAGCTCAATCCGACCGTGGGCGACGTCGAGGGCAATGCCGCCAGGGCGCGGGCCGCGCGCGTGCGGGCGGCCGCCGATGGCGCCGATCTCGTGCTGTTTCCGGAATTGTTCATCGCCGGCTATCCGCCGGAGGACCTGGTGCAGAAGCCGGCCTTCCAGGCCGCCTGCCGGGCCGCGATCGAAGGCCTCGCGCGCGAGACAGCCGATGGCGGGCCGGCGATGCTCGTCGGCACGCCCTGGGTCGAGGACGGCAAGCTCTACAATGCCTGCGCGCTGCTCGACGGCGGCCGCATCGCTGGCTTGCGCTTCAAATGCAATCTGCCGAATTACGGCGTGTTCGATGAGAAGCGGCTGTTCGCGCGCGGGCCTGCCGCGGGGCCGGTCACGGTACGCGGCGTGCGCATCGGCGTGCCGATCTGCGAGGACATCTGGCTGGATGAGTCTGAGGACTACGAGAACGTGGTCGAGACGCTGGCCGAGACCGGCGCGGAGATCATTCTGGTGCCGAACGGCTCGCCTTACGCCCGCGACAAGAACGACGTGCGCCTGTCGGTCGCGGTCGCGCGCGTCACCGAGAGCGGCCTGCCGCTGGTCTATCTCAACCAGGTCTGCGGCCAGGACGAGCTGGTGTTCGACGGCGCCTCGTTCGCGCTCAACGGCGATCTCTCGCTCGCGGCGCAATTGCCGGCGTTCGCGGAAAGCATCACCACGCTGCGCTTCACGCGTAACGGCGAGGATTGGCGCTGCGCCGGGCCGATCGCCGCGCAGCCGGAAGGCGACCACGCCGACTACGCGGCCTGCGTGCTGGGCCTGCGCGACTACGTCGCCAAGAACGGCTTTCCCGGCGTGCTGCTCGGCATTTCCGGCGGCATCGATTCCGCGCTCTGCGCAGCGATCGCGGTCGACGCGCTCGGCGCCGACCAGGTGCATGGGGTGATGCTGCCCTATCGCTACACGGCGGCAAGCTCGATCGCGGACGCCGGCGAGCTCGCGGGCCATCTCGGCATTCGCTACGAGGTCCTGCCGATCGCAGAAGCCGTGACCGGCTTCGAGACTATCCTGTCCGGCATCTTCAAGAATCTGCCGCCTGATATCACCGAGGAAAACCTTCAGGCCCGCACCCGCGGCACCCTCTTGATGGCGATCTCCAACAAGACCGGCCTGATGGTGGTGACGACAGGCAACAAGTCGGAAATGTCGGTCGGCTACGCCACGCTCTATGGCGACATGAACGGCGGCTTCAACCCGATCAAGGACATCTACAAGACGCAGGTGTTCCGGTTGGCCGCCTTACGCAACAGCTGGAGGCCTGAAGGCGGGCTCGGGCCCGCGGGTGAGGTCATTCCGCCTGATATCATCACCCGTCCGCCGACGGCGGAATTGCGCGAGAACCAGACCGATCAGGACTCGCTGCCGACCTACGACGTGCTCGATGCCATCCTCGAGCGCCTCGTCGAACGCGAGGAGCCGCTGGACCAGATCATCGCCGCCGGCTTCGACCGCGAGACGGTCACCCGCATCGACCATCTCCTCAACGTCGCCGAATACAAGCGCCGCCAGGCCGCGCCCGGCGTGAAGGTCACGCCCAGGAATTTCGGCCGCGACCGCCGCTATCCCATCACCAACCGTTTTCGCGACAAGGGCGAGCCGCTGCCCGCGCCGGACGACACGTTGGTCTCGCGCGACAACGGCAGATCTGCGGACGCGTTTGAGGGGTAGTGGAAGCCGACTCCTGCCGCGGAATACTGGATGCCCCGCTGGAGCCTGTCATTGGGCTCGCCGGAGGCGAGACCCGGTGGCGGGGCATGACAGTGGAGCGAGGTGCGAACTCACATGAGCGCTACGACGGTGTTGCGAAGAACAGCACCCGAAGCAAGTGCGTGTATTCGGACTCGAGCACCATGATCGCCACGAATACCAGCACCAGAACCGGCGGCAGCAGGATGGCATAGGCCAAGGCCAGCCGCTCCCAGGCCATGTGCATGAAGACGGCGACGATGAGGCCAGCCTTCAACACCATGAACAGCAGGATCAGCGACCATCTGAGACTGCCGTGCAGCCCAAAATAATCGACGAGGTAGGAGCAGGTGCTGAGAACGAACAGCCATGCCCAGACCACGAGATAGAGCTTGATCGGGTGCTGCTGGCCCTTGGCGTGAGCCGCCGCTGGTGCGACTGCGGCGTGCACATGAGGCTGGATCTGTCCTTCCATGTGTACCGTGGCGTTTGTCATGTGCCGACCTCACCAAAGGTAGAAAAAGGCAAAGATGAACACCCATACGAGGTCGACGAAGTGCCAGTACAGGCCGGTGATCTCGACGATCTCGTAGTAACCCTTCCGGCTCGTGAAGAAGCCGCGTCTTTCGACATCAAAGTCTCCCCGCCAGACCTTGCGCGCGATCGCGATCAAGAAGATCACGCCGATCGTCACATGGGTCCCGTGGAAGCCGGTGATCATGAAGAAGCTCGAACCGAACTGTGCCGCGCCCCACGGATTGCCCCAGGGACGGACGCCCTCCATGATCAGTTTGGTCCATTCGAAGGCCTGCATGCTGACGAAGGTTGCGCCGAAAGCCGCCGTGGCCAGCATCAGGATCGCGGTCCTGACGCGATCCCTGCGGTAGCCGAAATTGACGGCCATCGCCATCGTCCCGCTGCTGCTGATCAGGATGAAGGTCATGATGGCGATCAGGATGAGGGGGATGTGCTTGCCCCCGATATTGAGGGCAAAGACTTCGCTGGGATTGGGCCACGGCACGGTCGTCGACATCCGTGCGGTCATGTAGGACAGCAGGAAGCAACTGAAGATGAAGGTGTCGCTGAGGAGGAAGATCCACATCATGGCCTTGCCCCAGGACACGTTCTTGAAGGCGCGCTGATCCGACGCCCAGTCGGCGGAGATACCTTGCCAGCCTTCAAGCCGGGCAGGCACTTGTCCGGTGTCTCTCAGCGCGGTCTCGGCCATCTCGTCTCGTCCTTCCTAGCTCAGCAATTGGCGACAGATGTCGACGAAATCGTCCGTCCAGCCCGTGAGGAGACCGAGCAGGACCAGCCAGACCAGCAGCAGGAAATGCCAGTAGATGGTGCACAGCTCCACACTCAGGCGCATCTCGGCCGTCCCGGTGTCGTGCCGCCATACCCCCGCTGTGGTTCGGCCGAGCGCAACCAGGCCGCCGGTCAGATGCAGCCCGTGCACCGCGGTGATCACGTAGAAGAAGGCATTGGCCGGATTGGACGCCATGAAATAGCCGGCGTCGCTCAGTTGATGCCATGCCAGCAGCTGCCCGGCGAGAAACGCGATCGCCGACGCTCCGCCCGCGAGCAGGCCGACGACGACGCCGTCGATGTCGTTGCGGCGCGCGGCCATGAGGGCCCATTGCAGCGCGACGCTGCTCAGGACCAGCACGCCCGTGTTGAACCACAGCACCTTTGGCACCGGCATTGTCCGCCAGTCCACCATGTTCATCCGCATGGAGTAGGCGCTGATGAACAGCGTGAACAACGAACCGGCAACAGCGAGAAACACGCCAAGTCCGACCTTCGCGGCCGGCCAGGTCATGGCGTCCGTGCCGGGGAAATCATCGATCGGACCTGCCTCCAGCCACGGTTTCGCAGTCAGCCGTTGCTGCGAGAGCCACCATCCGACGATGACGGCGATCACGGCCAGGAACAGGATAACGGCGCTCACGGAGCAACTCCCTGAACGGCCCCCGTCGGGGGCGGCTGGTTCTGCGGAATGAAGTCCTGCGCCGCGCCCGGCACGCTGTAATCATAGGCCCAGCGATAGACGATCGGGAGCTGCTTGCCCCAGTTGCCGTGCCCTGGCGGCGTCTCCGGCGTTTGCCACTCCAGCGTCGTCGCTCGCCACGGATTGCCGCCCGAAGGCTCGCCCTCGAACAGGCTCCAGACGAGATTGAACAGGAACACCATCTGGGCGAAACCCACCGTCAGCGCCACCACGGTGATAAAGGCGTTCAGCGAGTGGGCCGACGGCGGGATGAACGCCGCGTCGCCGAGTTCGAAGTATCGGCGCGGAACGCCGAGCAGCCCGAGATAATGCATGGGAAAGAAGATCAGGTAGGCGCCGAGGAACGTAACCCAGAAGTGGAACTTGCCCAGCACGTCGTTCAGCATTCGCCCCGTGACCTTCGGGTACCAGTGGTAGATCGCCCCGAGCACGACCATGATTGGCGCGACGCCCATCACCATGTGGAAATGCGCGACGACGAACATGGTATCCGACAGGGGCACGTCCACGACGACGTTGCCGAGGAACAGTCCGGTAAGCCCGCCATTCACAAAAGTGATGATGAAGCCGAGGGCGAACAGCATCGGCACCGTGAGATGGATGTCGCCATGCCACAGGGTCAGCACCCAGTTGTAGACCTTGATGGCGGTCGGGATGGCGATGATCAGCGTCGTCGTGGCGAAGAAGAACCCGAAATACGGGTACATGCCGCTTACATACATGTGGTGCGCCCACACGACGAAACTGAGCGCTCCAATCGCCACGATGGCCCAGACCATCATGCGATAACCGAAGATGTTCTTTCGCGCATGCGTGCTGATGAGGTCGGAGACGATGCCGAAGGCGGGCAGGGCGACGATGTAGACTTCGGGGTGACCGAAGAACCAGAACAGGTGCTGGAACAGGAGCGGGCTGCCGCCGCCATATTTGCTCAGCTGGCCCATCTCGACGAGGGTCGGCATGAAGAAGCTGGTCCCCAGCAGACGATCGAGCAGCAACATCACCGAGCCAACGAACAACGCGGGGAATGCCAGCAGCGCCATGACGGTGGCCGTGAAGATGCCCCACACCGTCAGCGGCAGGCGCATCAGCGTCATGCCGCGGGTGCGCGCCTGCAGCACGGTCACCACATAATTCAGCCCACCCATGGTGAAGCCGATGATGAACAGAATCAGGGAGGACAGCATGAGGACGATGCCCCAATCCTGTCCGGGCGTGCCCGACAGAATCGCCTGTGGCGGATACAGCGTCCAGCCGGCGCCGGTGGGGCCGCCGGGCACGAAGAAGGCCGAGGCCAGCACCAGGACTGCGAGCAGGTAGACCCAGTAGCTCAGCATGTTCACATAGGGAAAGACCATGTCCCGTGCGCCAACCATCAGCGGGATCAGGTAATTGCCGAAGCCTCCGAGAAACAACGCCGTGAGCAGGTAGATCACCATGATCATGCCGTGCATGGTGATGAACTGGAGGTACTGGTTGGCATCGATAAAGGAGAATGTGCCGGGAAATCCCAGTTGCAGTCGCATCAGCCACGACAGGACCAGGGCCACCAGTCCGATGGCGGAGGCTGTCAGCGAGTACTGTATGGCGATCACCTTGGCGTCTTGCGAAAAGACATACCGTGTCCACCAGCTCCTGGGATGGTAGAGCTCGACATCGGGCACTTCGGCAGGCGGAATGTCTGCAATCCTGTCATAGGGGACATCGACCATAGAGCACCTCCTCGGTCGTTTCCTTCGGGGCGATCAGCTCGTCTTCACGCGCCCGACCTGCATTCTCCTAGTCGTCGCCGGAATTGTACTTCGCCCTCACAACGGCATTTCGACCTGACAATCCGGCAAACGTCTTCTGCTGCTCCAGCCAGGCGTGATAGTCGCTCTCTGCCTCGACGATGACCTTGGCGCGCATCTGGTAGTGCGCCGCGCCACACAGCTCCGCGCAGAGAACATCAAAGGTTCCGGTTCGGATCGGCCTTATCCAGAAATAAGTGACCATGCCCGGCACCATATCCATCTTGGCCCGGAACTCAGGCACATAGAAATCGTGCAGGACGTCAACGGACCGGAGCAAAACCTTGACCGGCTTCCCGATCGGAAGATGCAGGTCGCCATTTTCGATCACGACGTCGTCCTGGCCGTGCGGATCGTCGCGATTGAGACCCATCGGGTTCTCAGGACTGATGTTGCGGACATCGGACGTGCCCAACCGGCCATCCTTCCCCGGCAAGCGGAAGCTCCACTGCCATTGCTGGCCCATGATCTCGACCTCGGTGGCATCTGCCGGAACGGTCACGAACTGGTGCCAGACGACCAGGCCGGGTGCGAGCATGGCAGCGACGCCGACGCCGGTCCCGACACTGAGCCACCATTCAAGCTTCTTGTTTTCGGGATTGTACGCGGCCTGTCTTCCCTCCTTATGGTGAAAGCGAAAGACGCAATAGGCCATGAACAGGATGACCGCGGTAAAGACGAACCCGGTGATCCAGAACGTGATGTTGATCGTGTCGTCGATATAGCCCCAGTTGGTGGCGATCGGCGTCCACCACCACGGGCTGAAGAGGTGAAACAGCACCGAACCGATCGCGATCAGAAGCAGTATCAGTGCGACAGCCATCCTGAACCATCCTTGCCAACAAAGGCTGCGGATACGAATCCAGGGCGGAGCTCGCGTCTGTCGCGATGGCTGACTTTCTCTATGCTGGTTCTATGCTGACATATGCGCCATCGCCGCGCCTCTTGCCTCGCCCCTTCAACCGGTCGCGATATCAAGAGAAGTTCGCGACCGCCAATCTCACCGGAGCTGGGGGCGTCTACATTTCTAAAATGATCCCCCGCGAACCCGGCGTCAATAGCATGTCAACGAGCTTAGGCGGCGTGGGCGATCCATGTTGCCGTGCAAGCTCGCCATCGTCAGTCGCATTCTCGATGTGATGCATCGCACAAAATATGCGACGCACAATTTCACCCAGCCGGGAGCGCTGGTCATTCCACATCGCACGCGCTAAGCTTGGAGCGCAGGTCGCGACGGGTTTCGTCCGGCTAAGCTCCTTCCTCGTTGAGCCTGGAACTGCCGTACTCGGCTCGATCGCGTCTCCCGCACTTAAGGGCGGACACGCGTGGCCGGAAAGCGCGCCGTTCTCCGCCGCGACTTCAGAGGAGGGTGTGTGCATGGCCACTCTTTATTCCGACAAGATCGTCAAGCGGCACCTGTTCGGTGAGGCGGTTTCTTATCCCATTCGCAAGATCGGCTTGCTCGACTTGAAAGAGGTGCTGCGCCTGGGCTGGGAAGATTTCCAGGCGATGCCGAGTCACGCGATCGTCGTCTGCGTGATCTATCCGGTTCTCGGTCTCGTCCTGTTCAGGATGGTCCTCGGCTATTCGGTCCTGCCGCTGCTGTTTCCGCTGGCCGCCGGGTTTGCCCTGATCGGTCCCTTTGCCGCGATCGGCCTCTACGAACTCAGCCGCCGCCGTGAGCGCGGCGAGGAGGTCGATGCATGGGATGCGGTCAAGGTGCTGCGCGCACCGTCCTTCGGCGCCATGCTCGAGCTCGGCGTGCTCTTGCTTGTCCTGTTCGGGGTCTGGATCGGCGTCGCGAACGCGATCTATGTCACCATCTTCGGTCACGCGGCGGCTGCAAGCATTCCGGACTTTGCAACCCGCGTGCTGACCACGCCGGAAGGATGGTCGCTCATCATCGTCGGTTGCGGTGTCGGCTTCCTGTTTGCGGTCGCGGCGCTATGCGTCAGCGTCGTATCGTTTCCGTTGATGCTCGATCGGCATGCGACGGCGATCGATGCGATCCGTACATCGCTGCAGGCGGTGGCCGCCAATCCGGTCGCGATGGCGGGGTGGGGGCTGATCGTCGCGGCGCTGCTCGTGGTCGGCTCGCTGCCGTTCTTCGTCGGTCTCGCTGTCGTCCTCCCGGTGCTCGGTCATGCGACCTGGCACCTTTATCGGAGAGTGGTCGAGCCGAATCCGAATCCGCCGGACGAACCGCCGCCCCCGCCGAAGGGGAAGCGCTATGCCGCGGATTTCCCGGCCAATCTCTTCCCGTGGAGCCGCGAGGGCGAGCAGTAGCTGCGAGACCCGGTGGGCGGATGACGGTGCGGCAGGGCTGAGCTACTTCTGCTGCTGCGGCAGGAAGGTCGGTCCGACTGAGCGGATCGGCTTGTTCTCCGAGTTCGCCGGAGCCGTGCCGGTATCCGCTGGCGGCGTCGCGGCCGGCGCGGTGGCCGTCGTCGGCGCCGGAGCAGCTGTGCCCTTCTTGGCCGTCGTTGCAGGCGCGCCCTTGTTGAGCCGCTGCTGCTGCATCTTCTTGGCGCTCTCCTCGGTGACGATGATGTCGCCCTGCTGCTCGGCTGCGGCCTTGTCGTCGGCCGACTTCAACGCATCCGCCCAGGTCTGGCCCGCCGCCTTGCAGGAGCAGGACGGGTTGAACTCGCTGCGGAATTTGAATGCGGTCGGCAACGCCGTGTAGGGCTGGCCGCTGATCGAGACCGCGGAGTTCATGTCTTCGCCGGGATTGCGATGGGTATAGAGCACGGCTTCCGCGGCCGGGCACAGCGCCTTGCAGGTCTTCTCGTCGTCCGGGAAGCGCGCCGGCACGGTCGCAAACGAGACCGGGAAATAGGCGCCGTCGCAGGTGCGCACGCATACGGTGCGGTAGGTGCCGGATTGCGGGCCGAGATCGGAGGGCGGCACGCTTTGCGGATTGTTGGAGTTGTTGTTGCCGCCGAACAGATTGCTCAGGAAGTTGCCGCCGCCTTGCGCCTGCGCGGCGTTGGCATATTGCGGGCCGCAATTGTTCTGGGCGAGGGCCACCAGCACCGAGCGGCGCTGGCTGTCGCGTTCCGGGCTGAAGCCGCCGGGGCCGCCGCCGCGCAGGCGTTCGAGATTGCCGGTGATCTGGTCCAGATTGGCGCGCATCTGCTGGATCTGGGTGTTGACCGGGCCGCACTGCGCCGACTGGCCGTTGAACAGTGAGAAGAAGCCGGAGGAATCGCAGCCCATGCGCTTGGCCTGCATGGTGACGCGGTCGAGCTCGGCCTGCTGCTTGGCTTGGGAATCCTGATAGCGGCGGATCTGGTCTTCACGCGCGGGGTCACCGCCGCCGCCACGATCGAGCGCGGCGAGCTGGCCTTCCAGCCGCGCGCACATCGGATTGGGGCCTAGCCCGTTCTGGCCGGGCTGAGGCGGCGGTCCGGGCGGGCCGGCCTGCGCGAAAGCGGCGTTGGCAAGCATGACGGTGCTCAGGAGCACGGTGCAGGCAAGGATTGAGCGGGCACGGGAGAGAGTCAAAAATTCAGGCATATCCGCCATTCTAGCGAGGTCACGGCCCAGTGTGACTTTCCAACGTGGCTTGGGGGGCCGAAGCGCGCCCTCCCATAGCCGCTTCCTGCGGCATCGTCACGTCGTTTCAGGGGCCAAAGATTGGGCCTAAGGTCCGCCAGTGCCGAGCGAATTCAGCGCTGGCAGGTGATTGCGACATATTCGTCGCAATGGCCATGGGAGCAGTTTGCGCCGGTTTTGGGGACAGAGCCGGTAATTTCGTCGGGATCGACCCGGCGATAGCTTGAGGCCTGGGCAAAATCCCGTGACTGGCAATAGGTGCGCGCGACCTGCGCGCCGCATCTGTCGCCCTTGGCCAGGCACTGGTCGATGCCGTAGCCGTCCGCCTGGTTGGCGATGATGAAGACGCGGGTCTCGGCGAATGCGCCGGACGCTGCGATGATGGCGGCACAGGAGACGAGTGCAAACAGGGATCGCATGGGTGGCACCGGGGGCTGGGGGAACCGCCAGCTTCCGAATAAACTCAAAAGGTTAATGATGATGAACCATCATGGCGGGGCGGCCGCGCTTTGCGGAGATAAAACGGCATTTTCGCGGCTCTCTTGACGCGGGGGCGCCTGATAGCCCATATGTGGCCGCATGTACGGTCTCCTCGCCATTTGCGCCATTTGCCGCGAGATTACGAGCTAGCGATTCGCTGGCTGGAGCCGTCTTTTCTCAAAAACATTGAGAGCCTTGGACGCCCGGCCAACAGCCGACGGGTATCCATATGGAATTGCGCCTCTACGATACGCTGACCAAGGAAAAGCGCACCTTCGTGCCGCTCGATGCGAACAACGTCCGCATGTATGTCTGCGGACCGACGGTCTATGACTTCGCCCATATCGGCAATGCCCGGCCCGTGATCGTGTTCGACGTGCTGTTTCGGCTGCTGCGCCATCTCTATGGCGAGGCGCACGTCAAATACGTCCGCAACATCACCGACGTCGACGACAAGATCAACGACCGCGCCGCGCGTGATTTTCCAGGGCTGCCGCTGAACGAGGCGATCCGAGAGGTCACCGAGCAGACGGGCAAGCAGTTCCACGCCGACGTCGACGCGCTCGGCGCGCTCAGGCCGAGCGTCGAGCCGCGCGCGACCGAGCATATCGGCGAGATGCGCGAGATCATCGAGAGGCTTGTCGCCGGCGGCTTTGCCTATGTCGCCGAGGACCACGTGCTGTTCTCGCCGCAGGCGATGAACGCGGCCAATTCCACCCTGCCGCGCTACGGCGCGCTGTCCAATCGCTCGCTGGACGAGATGGTCGCCGGCGCCCGCGTCGATGTTGCGCCCTACAAGAAGGGCAGCACCGACTTCGTGCTGTGGAAGCCGTCCAAGCCCGGCGAGCCGTCGTGGCCGTCGCCGGCCGGCATCGCCGCGCAGGGGCGCCCGGGCTGGCACATCGAGTGCTCGGCCATGGCCTGGAAGCATCTCGGCGAGTACTTTGACATCCACGGCGGCGGCATCGATCTCGTGTTTCCGCATCACGAGAACGAGGTCGCCCAGACCTGCTGCGCCTTCCACCGAGAGCGCATGGCAAACTACTGGATGCACAACGGCTTCCTGCAGGTCGAGAGCGAGAAGATGTCGAAGAGCCTCGGCAACTTCATCACCATCCATGAGCTGCTGGCGGATTGGCCGGGCGAGGTGCTGCGCCTGAACATGCTCAAGACGCATTATCGTTCGCCGATCGACTGGACCATGAAGTCGCTGGAGGAGAGCGCCAAGACGCTCGACGACTGGTATCGCGTCGCGGCCGACGTCGATCCCGGCCGTCCCGCCGCGTCCGTGGTCGAGCCGCTGCTCGACGACCTCAACACCTCCCTGGCGATCGCGGCGCTGCATGGCCTGCGCAACAGCGACGTGAGCGCATTGGCAGGATCGCTGCGGCTGCTCGGCTTTCTCTCCGAGAGCGCCGCGCAGTGGGAAGATCGCAAGCAGAAGGCGAGCGGGGTCGATGCCGGAGAGGTCGAGCGCCTGATCTCGGAACGGACCGCAGCCCGTGGACGGAAAGACTTCAAAGAGTCCGACCGCATCCGCGATCAGCTCGCCGCGATGGGCGTTGCGATCAAGGACTCCAAGGAAGGGACGACCTGGGAGTTTTCGCGATGAAGCGGCCCGACACGCCTTTTCCGCGGCACTGGCTCTACTACATCGCGCTGAAGGTCCTGCTGCTCGCCGCCGCGGTGGCGCTGGCGCTCAAGCTCTATGGGATGTGGTGAAGACGATGGGACAGACTTTGCCAAGGCCGGGCTTGCGGCCCTTCCTGCCTGATGACGTTCCGGTGCTTGCGGCGATCTTCGTCGCGAGCATCGAGGAGCTGACCGGCGAAGACTATACCGAGGCGCAGCAGCAGGCCTGGATGGAGGCGGCGGAAAGCGAAGAGTTCGGCAAGCGGCTCGCCGCCGACCTGACGCTGATCGCGACGCTGGAGGGCTCGCCCGTCGGCTTCGCCTCGCTGCAAGGGGCCGATTACATCCGCATGCTCTATGTGCATCCGGCAGTCGGCGGGCAGGGCATCGCGACCATGCTGGTCGATGCGCTGGAGAAGCTTGCCGGCGGCCGCGGCGCGAAAAGCCTCTCGGTCGATGCCAGCGACAACGCGCAGGGCTTTTTCGCCAAGCGCGGCTACGTCGCCATGCAGCGCAACAGCATCACCGTGAACGACGAGTGGCTGGCCAATACCACCATGAAGAAGACGCTCGGAGCACCGCAATGAGCAAGGAGCGTGGTCACCAAGCGCGATCCTCTCTCCGCTCCCTCCCCCCTTGTGGGGGAGGGTTGGGGAGGGGGGTAGCCCCGCACTCCGACCACCCGTGTGGCACCCCCCTCCCGACGATGCTGTGCATCGTCGACCTCCCCCACAAGGGGGGAGGTAACAAGAACGGACGCTCGCGATGAGCTCGGCACAAGCAAAGAAAGAGCGCCTCTATCTGTTCGACACCACGCTGCGCGACGGAGCGCAGACCAACGGTGTCGATTTCACGCTGACCGACAAGCAGATCATCGCCGCGATGCTGGACGAGCTCGGCATCGACTATGTCGAGGGCGGCTATCCCGGCGCCAATCCGACCGACACCGAGTTCTTCGGCAGCAAGCCGAAGCTCAATCACGCGCGCTTCACCGCCTTCGGCATGACGCGCCGGGCAGGGCGCTCGGTCTCGAACGATCCGGGCGTTGCCGGTCTGCTGGAAGCCAAGGCCGACGCGATCTGCTTCGTGGCAAAGTCTTCCGCCTATCAGGTGCGCGTCGCGCTGGAGACGACCAAGGAGGAAAACCTCGCTTCGATCCGCGACAGCGTCGCGGCCGCCAAGGCCGCCGGCCGCGAGGTGATGCTCGACTGCGAGCATTTCTTCGACGGCTACAAGGAGGATTCCAGCTTCGCGCTCGCCTGCGCGAAAGCCGCCTATGAGGCCGGCGCGCGCTGGGTGGTGCTGTGCGACACCAATGGCGGCACCATGCCGAACGAGGTCGAGGCCATCGTCACCGAGGTGACCAGGCACATCCCCGGCGCTCACGTCGGCATTCACGCTCATAACGACACCGAGCAGGCGGTGGCGAATTCGCTCGCCGCCGTGCGCGCCGGTGCGCGGCAGATCCAGGGCACGCTGAACGGTCTCGGCGAGCGCTGCGGCAACGCCAATCTCTGCTCGCTGATCCCGACCCTGAAGCTGAAGCAGGAGTTTGCCGACGCCTTCGAGATCGGTGTGACGCCGGAGAAGCTCGCGACTCTCGTCAAGGTGTCGCGCACGCTTGACGACATGCTCAACCGCGTGCCGAACCGGCATGCGGCCTATGTCGGCGAGAGCGCCTTCGTCACCAAGACCGGCATCCATGCCTCCGCCGTGCTGAAGGATCCGCAGACCTACGAGCATGTCTTGCCGGAACTGGTCGGCAATCACCGCAAGGTGCTGGTCTCAGACCAGGCCGGCCGCTCCAACGTGATCGCCGAGCTCGACCGCGCCGGCATCGCCTACGAGAAGAGCGATCCGAAGCTGACGCGCCTGGTCGAGGAGCTGAAGGAGCGCGAGGCGGCCGGCTACGCCTATGAATCCGCCAACGCCTCGTTCGATCTTTTGGCGCGCCGCACGCTCGGCAAGGTGCCGCATTATTTCGAGGTCGAGCAGTTCGACGTCAATGTCGAGCAGCGCTACAACGCGCTCGGCGAGCGCGTCACGGTGGCGCTTGCGGTGGTCAAGGTCGACGTTGCCGGCGAGCATCTGATCTCGGCGGCCGAAGGCAACGGTCCCGTCAACGCGCTCGACGTCGCCTTGCGCAAGGACCTCGGCAAGTACCAGAAATATATCGAGGGCCTGAAGCTGATCGACTACCGCGTCCGTATCCTCAATGGCGGCACCGGCGCGGTCACGCGCGTGCTGATCGAGAGCGAGGACGAGAACGGCGACAGCTGGACCACGGTCGGCGTGTCCCCGAACATCATCGACGCCTCGTTCCAGGCGCTGATGGATTCGGTGATCTACAAGCTCGTGAAATCGGGCGCGCCGGCGTAGTTTTGATGCTGTCATTCCGGGGCGGTCCGCAGGACCGAACTATGGTGCGCCATTGCGCACCTGAGAATCTCGAGATTCCGGGTTCACGCTTGCGCGTGCCCCGGAATGACTGTGGGAGGGGAGCGCACCAATGATCGATCACATCTCCGTCGGCGTCAGCGATCTCGATCGCTCCGCAACATTCTACGAGGCGACGCTCGCCGCCCTCGGCCTGACGCGTCTCGTCATGCGGCCGCGCACGGTCGGCTTCGGCAAGGCCTATCCGGAGTTCTGGATCAACTTGCGCGAGGGCATGCCGCCCGTAGCCCCGGAGAGCGGCGTGCACATCTGCCTGCGGGCGAAGACCACAGCCGAGGTCGATGCGTTTCATGCCGCCGCGCTGTCCGCCGGCGGCGCATCCGACGGCGCGCCGGGCATCCGCCCGCACGATCGCGTGCGCTACTACGCGGCCTTCGTCGTCGATCCCGACGGCAACCGGATCGAGGCGGTGACGTTTCCTGCGGAATAGAGCGTTATCGCCACGAAGGCGGTGCGCTCCCTCTCCCGCTTGCGGGGGAGGGTTGGGGTGGGGGTATCTCCACGGGCGAGAACCCCCAAGAGAAGAGAACCCTCACCCGCCGCTATGCGGCGACCTCTCCCGCAAGCGGGAGAGGTGACGGAGCCCGCGGTGAAATCGAGCCAACCAATCGTTACAGCTTGCGCGCGACTTCCGGAGCGAGCTCTTTTTCCGCCTCGGCGAGCTGTGCCACGGCGGCCTTCAGCTTCGGCAGGATCTCCTCGACCCGATCGGCCTTGAGGATGTCGACCGAGAGGCCGGCACGGATGAACTCGGTCTGGCGCATGTGCGACAGCAGCGAGAACAGCGGCTCCCAGAAATTGTCGATATTGGCGAGCAGCACGGGCTTGGCGTGACGGCCGAGTTGCTTCCAGGTCAACTGCTCGACCAGCTCCTCCAGCGTGCCGACGCCGCCCGGCAGCGCCACGAAGGCGTCGGAGCGCTCGAACATCAGCCGCTTGCGCTCATGCATGTCGGGGGTGACGATCATCTCCTGCACCCGCGTCAGCGCGTTCTCGCGCATCCGGAGGAATTCGGGAATGATGCCGGTGACGGTGCCGCCATTATCGAGGACGGAGGTTGCGACCGAGCCCATCAGGCCGAGCGAGCCGCCGCCATAGACCAGGCGGATGTTGTTCTCGGCGAGCGCCTTGCCGAACGCCTTGGCGCCTTCGGTGAAGCGGGGATTGGTTCCGGGGCCGGAGCCGCAATAGACACAGACGGTTTTGATCGTGCTCATTGGTGCCATGATGCATTGCAGCGAAGAGGCGTCAAGCCCAATCGGTGATTCGGACCTCCCGGAAATCTACCGGTAAATGGCGACAAACAATCAAAGATTCGCCATCTGGCGGGGTGCGCTCGCTCCCGGAAGCTTCTATATGACGAGCGAAAATCGTTAATCGCACCGCGCCCGCATCCGGCGGGCTTTCAGGCTTCTTGATGAACCAACCTCATTCGCCGCCCGGCGCCGACGTGCCAGATCCCGCCGGCGGGCCGCTCGAGCGGGCCACCCTGATGGGCACGCTGGCGCATCTGTGGCCCTATATCTGGCCGGGCGACCGCTTCGACCTGAAGATGCGCGTGGTCTGGTCGATGGTGCTGCTGCTCGCCGCCAAGCTGATCACGCTGACGGTGCCGTTCAGCTTCAAATGGGCGACGGACGCGCTGACCGGCGCGAACACCGCGCCGGTGCTGCCCGACAACTGGCACCTCTGGGTGATCGCTTCGCCACTGCTGCTGACGGCGAGTTACGGCGCGACGCGCATCCTGATGGCGGTGCTGACGCAGTGGCGCGACGGCCTCTTCGCGCGCGTCGCCATGCATGCGGTGCGCAAGCTCGCCACCATCACCTTCATCCACATGCACGAGCTGTCGCTGCGCTTCCACCTCGAGCGCAAGACCGGCGGCCTGACGCGCGTGCTCGAGCGCGGCCGCGAGGGCATCGAGGTCATCGTGCGCATGGTGATCCTTCAGCTGATCCCGACCATCGTCGAGGTTTCGCTGCTGCTCGCCGTGCTGCTCTGGCAGTTCGACTGGCGCTACGTGGTGGCGACGCTGATCACGGTCGCGGTCTACATGTACTACACCTACATCGCGACCGAGTGGCGGATCGGCATCCGCCGCAAGATGAACGATTCCGACACCGAGGCGAACACTAAGGCGATCGACTCGCTGCTCAACTACGAGACCGTGAAATATTTCGGCGCCGAGGCGCGCGAGGCGCAGCGCTACGACCGCTCGGTCGCGCGCTACGAGGAGTCGAGCGTCCAGGCCTATACGTCGCTCGCGGTGCTCAACACCGGCCAGGCCGTGATCTTCACGCTGGGGCTGACCGCGACCATGCTGATGTGCGCCATCGGCGTGCGCAACGGCACCAACACGGTCGGCGATTTCGTGCTGGTCAACGCCATGATGATCCAGCTCTACCAGCCGCTGAACTTCATGGGCATGGTCTATCGCGAGATCAAGCAGGCGATCATCGACATCGAGAAGATGTTTGGCGTGCTGGGACGCGAGGCCGAGATCAAGGACGGCCCCGACGCGCAGCCGCTGGTCATCTCCGCCGGCATCGTGCGTTTCGAGGACGTGCGCTTCGCCTATGAGCCGGCGCGTCCGATCCTGAAGGGCATCAGCTTCGAGGTGCCGGCCGGCAAGACGGTCGCGATCGTCGGGCCGTCGGGCGCCGGCAAGTCGACCATATCGCGGCTGCTGTTCCGCCTCTACGACATCTCCGGCGGCAGGATCCTGATCGACGGCCAGGATATTCGCGAGGTCACGCAGGCGAGCTTGCGCGCGTCCATCGGCATGGTGCCGCAGGACACCGTGCTGTTCAACGACACCATCCGCTACAACATCCGCTACGGACGCTGGGACGCCAGCGATGCCGAGGTCGAGGAGGCGGCACGCCTCGCGCAGATCGACAATTTCATCCGCATGGCGCCGAAGGGCTATGAGACCCAGGTCGGCGAGCGCGGCCTGAAACTGTCGGGCGGCGAGAAGCAGCGCGTCGCGATCGCGCGCACCGTCTTGAAGGCGCCGCCGATCCTGGTGCTGGACGAGGCGACCTCCGCGCTCGACACCCACACCGAGCACGAGATCCAGGGCGCCCTCGACCGCGTGGCGAAGAACCGCACCTCGCTGGTGATCGCGCACCGGCTTTCGACCATCGTCGGCGCCGACGAGATCATCGTGCTGGACCAGGGCCGGATCGCCGAGCGTGGCACTCACGCAAAGCTGCTCGCGCAGGGCGGCCTCTATGCCAGCATGTGGAACAGGCAGCGCGAGGCGGAGGCCGCGCGCGAGAAGCTGGCCAAGATGGCCGATACCAGCGAGGCGCCCAACCGGCAGCCACCGCCGGTCGAGGACGCCCTGACGACGCCTGCGGCTGCGGAGTGATCTTGTCTCCGGTCCCAACTCTGGCCTAAACAACTCCACCGCGCGGGACGCCCTGCGCCATCAACCCAGAGCGGCAGATAGCGATGTCCATTCTCGATTCGATCCAGCGTCAGATCCCGCCGATCCACAAGGAGGGCTATCCCTTCATCGGCGGCTTTGCGCTGGCAAGCCTGATCCTGTTCTGGCTGTGGTCGCCTTTGGGGTGGATCGGCACCATCCTCACCGTATGGTGCGCGCTGTTCTTCCGCGACCCCGTGCGGGTGACGCCGGTGCGCGAGGGGCTGGTGGTGTCGCCGGCCGACGGCCGCGTCTCGATGATCACCATGGCGCTGCCGCCGGCCGAGCTCGGGCTCGGCGACCGGCCGCTGCCGCGCATCTCGGTGTTCATGAGCGTGTTCAACTGCCATGTGAACCGCAGCCCGATCGCGGGCAGGGTGGACCGCATCGCCTACCGGCCCGGCCTCTTCATCAATGCCGAGCTCGACAAGGCGAGCGAGGACAACGAGCGCAACTCGCTGGTGATCACGACGCCCACGGCACGGATCGGCGTGGTCCAGATCGCAGGGCTGATCGCCAAGCGCATCGTCTGCTTCGTCAGGGAGGGCCAGGCGATCGGCGCCGGCGAGCGGTTCGGCCTGATCCGTTTCGGCTCGCGCCTCGACGTCTATCTGCCAGTCGGCACCAAGGCGCTGGTGTCGGAAGGGCAGACCGCGATCGCCGGCGAGACGATTTTGGCCGATCTTGCCGGCGACGACCCGAGCCGCGCCTACCGCGCCAATTAACCAATAAGTCGGTCCCTGGGGCCCTTCCGCCGCAATGGCGGAGGGGGACGCGGCTTGCTATATCTCGCCTCAAGGTGAGGACGAGCCATGACGCCCTATGACATCAAAGACCCTGACGTTCGCCGCCGGCGGTTCCGCCCGATTCCGGTGCGGATGCTGGTGCCCAACGTCATCACGCTGCTGGCGATCTGCGCCGGCCTGACGTCTATCCGGCTGTCGATCGAGGGGCGGATGTCGCTCGCCGTCTACGCCATCGTGTTCGCCGCCGCGCTGGACGGCATCGACGGCCGCATCGCGCGCATGATCAAGGGCCAGTCCAAGTTCGGGGCGGAGCTCGACAGCCTCGCCGACTTCGTCAATTTCGGCGTCGCGCCCGGGCTGATGCTGTATTTCTGGCAGTTGCACGAGCTCGGCAATGCCGGCTGGATCGCCGCGATGGTGTTCGCGATCTCCGGCGGCCTGCGTCTTGCGCGCTTCAACGCCACAATGGACGATCCCAACAAGCCGGCCTTCGCCGCCAATTTCTTCACCGGCGTGCCGGCGCCGGCCGGTGCGATCACGGTTCTGCTGCCGATCTATGTGGCGTTCCTCGATCTCGGCCGCGCGCCCGCGGCGGTGACGGCGGCCTACACGCTGCTGATCGCCTTCCTGATGGTGTCGCGCCTGCCGGTGTTCTCCGGCAAGACCAAGCGCATGCGCGTGCCGCCGGAACTGGTGCTGCCGGCCTTCGTCGCGGTGATCGTCTTCATTGCTATCCTGATCGCCTATCCCTGGCACGTGCTGTCGATCGGCACGGTGCTGTATCTTCTCGCTTTGCCGCTCGGCTACAAATCCTATCGCGACCAGGCGCGCGCGATGGATGCTGCCACGCCTGCGGGAGGCGAGATCTCGTCGCCGCCGTCGGCGCCGACGCTGGCGAACCTGTCGGAGCCGCCGCACGACGACGACCGGCCCGGACGGCTGCACTAAAGCGCGATGAGATTTGGCTGAAACCTCATCGCGCTTTAGGTCGTTGTTTGAGCGTGATCTTTTCGGAAAACCGCTGCGCACTTTTCCGGATCATGCGCTGAGCGTTTTTCGCGGATATCTGCCATGAAGGCGCGCTGAGTTGGGTTGAGGCCCGATCTCGGCTATATCGCCCTGTGCCGGCGGCATCGCGTCAATCAGCCGCCAATCTGGGAGAGAACGCCGTGACTGATACCGCGACCGGGCCGCTGCCCGCTTCCGTCCTCGAAGCGCTGGGCCGCTATGACACCCCGACGATCTGCAACGCCATGGAGATCGTGGCACCCGAGCGCCGGCTGATCGGCTACACCACCAAGCAACTGGTTTGTCCGTTCCCCGACCTGCCGCCGATCGTCGGCTATGCCCGCACGGTTGCGATCCGCTCGGTGCTGAAATCCTCGCTGCCTGCCGAAGAGCAGTCGAAGCGCCGCATCGAATATTACGAGTATGTCGGCACCGGCCACGGGCCGCGCATCTCGGTGATCCAGGACATCGACGGCCCCGACGTCGGCTACGGCGCGTTCTGGGGCGAGGTGCAGAGCAACGTGCACAAGGCGCTCGGCTGCCTCGGCGTCATCACCGACGGATCGATCCGCGACATCCCGCAATGGGCCCCTGGCTTCCAGGCGCTGGCCGGCTCGATCGGCCCGTCGCATGCCTGGGTGCATGCGGAGAGTTTTGGCGGCGAAGTGCGCGTCGCCGGCATGACCGTGAAGTCCGATGATCTCATCCACGCAGATCAGCACGGCGCCATCGTGATCCCGCTCGACGTCGCCGCAAAGCTGCCCGAGGCCGCCGAACTCTGCGGCCGCCGCGAGACGCCGATCCTGGAGATCGCCCGCAGCCCCGACTTCTCGCTGGAGAAGCTGAAGGCCGCGCTGAAGCGCTCGGCGGAGATCCACTGAGCTTGCAGCTTACGGCCCCGATGCCGGCCGCGGGTCGCCCTGTTCCGTCAGAAACAGGGCGGCCTGATCCGGCTCGGCGAACATTGCGGCGGCGCACCCGATCAGGGTGAAGCCGCCGGCGAGATCCCACAGGGTGATGTCGTCCGCCTTGTCAGGACCTTGAACCAGGCGCGCTGCGATCACTGCGAAAGCGGCTTCGACAAAGAGCAGGACGCTGAACGCCGGCAGGACGAGTTCCGGTTCGAGCAGATGAAGCGCCAGAACCGCAGGAAGCGCGGTGAGAAGGCCGAACAGCGTCAACATTGCAAAACGGCTCCTGTGATGGAGCATGCCGCACCGGCCATAGAATACTGTATGATTCCTGGTCACGGATGTGGCCTAGGGCCGCAGTCGGAGGGCCTGCGATGCAGATGAATGACAAGACGGTCCTGATTACTGGCTCGACCGACGGCGTCGGCCGCTACGTCGCGCGCCGGCTGGCGGCCGAGTGCGCGAAGGTCCTGATCCACGGCCGCGATGCGGCGCGCGCAAAGACGCTGATCGACGAGATCGTGAAAGCCGGTCATGCCGCGCCGATCTTCTATCAGGCGGACCTGTCGTCGATGTCGGGCACGCGCGCACTCGCGGAAGCCGTGAAACGTGATCACCAGCGTCTCGACGTCTTCGTCAGCAACGCCGGCATCGGCTCGCAGAGTGACGGGCCGCAGCGTCAGGTCAGCGCCGACGGTCATGAGCTGCGCTTCGCCGTCAATTATCTCTCCGGCTTCCTCCTCGCCCATCTCTTGCTGCCGCTGCTGAAGGCCGCGGCGCCGTCGCGCATCGTCAACGTCGCCTCGCTCGGCCAGCATCCGATCGACTTCGACGACGTCATGATCACCAAGGGCTATAGCGGCTCGCGCGCCTATGCGCAGAGCAAGCTCGCGCAGATCATGTTCACGATCGATTTCGCCGAGGAAGTGAAGGGCGCGGGTGTCACCGTGAACTCGCTGCATCCGGCGACCTACATGAACACCACCATGGTGCGGGCCGGCGGCATCACGCCGATCTCGACGGTGGAGCAGGGCGGCGCGGCGATCCTGCGCCTCGTCGAGGGCGACGACGTCGCAGGCAAGAGCGGATTGTTCTTCAACGGCATCAATGAGGCGCGCGCCAATCCGCAAGCCTACGATGCCGACGCACGCAAGCGTCTGCGCGCGCTCAGCCTGGAACTGGTGGGCATCTCGTCTTAGCCCCGCGCAAACATGGTTAGCGAAGTGTTGAGATTCCCGTCGGAGGTCGGCAAAGCCGGCTTTCTCCCGGCGCGCTGCGCCGGTCCGGCGCGCCGGCTCAACTTAACCTTTACGCGGCTTTAAGGGCGGCCCTCTAGGGTTTCCGATGCGGTTCGGGGTTGGGCCGCGCCAGCGGCCAGGACGGCCGTTGTTGCGTACGCGTTGGAGTCTCTCATGGATATCATGACCGGCGTTGGGCTCACGGCGGGCATCATCGTCATCGCAGCGATGATCTTCATGGGCGGCGACCTCCACATGTTCATCTCCGAACATGCGATGATCATCATCTTCGGCGGCTCGATCTCCGCCACCATGATCCGCTTTCCGCTCAGCGCGCTCCTGCACGGCCTTCCGCTCGGCGCCAAGTTCGCCTTCACCATGAGCCGGCTGTCGGCGCACGACCTCGTTGACGAACTCGCCCGCATCGCCGAGATCGCCCGCAAGCAGGGTCCGGTGGGTCTCGAAAAGGTCGAGACCGACGAGCCGTTCCTCGCCAAGGGCATCCGCTATGTCGCCGACGGTTACGACCTCGACTTCATCCGCGACAATCTCGAGCGCGACCGTGACAACTTCCTGATGCACCTCGACGAGGGCAGCAAGATCTATCGTGCCATCGGCGACTGCGCCCCGGCCTTCGGCATGATCGGCACCCTGATCGGCATGGTGCAGATGTTCGCGAACATGACCGACCCTTCCAAGCTCGGCCCGTTCATGGCGACCGCGCTGCTCGCAACGCTTTACGGCGCGCTCGTCGCGAACCTGTTCTGTCTGCCGATCGCCGACAAGCTGCACGGCAAGCTGCTGGATGAAGAGACCAACCGCACCCTGATCATCGACGGCATCCTGATGATCCGCGACTCCAAGAGCCCGACGCTGGTGCGCGAAATGCTGCTGGCCTATCTGCCGGAGAAGCATCGCCACGCCGAAGGCGAGCCGGTGCCGGCGTAACGCCGCCCGCCGGGACAGACAGCCATGGCCAAGAAGAAGCGCGGCGATGCTCACGGGGGCGGTCACGGCTGGTTCGTGACCTTCGCCGATTTGATGGGCCTGATGATGAGCTTCTTCGTGATGCTCGTCGCGTTCTCGACGCAGGACGCCAACAAGCTCAAGATCGTCGCCGGTTCGATGCGCGACGCCTTCGGCGTGCAGAGCGAAGCGCGCTACGCCGGCATCGTCGAGTCCGACGGCCTGCCGACGCGCCCGCGGCTGAAGAACGTCGATCATATCCAGCCCGAGGATGCCTCCAACACGCCGACCCCGGACCAGGAGGACCGCGACCGCACGTCGGGGGCGAAGATCAAGGTCGACCGCAATTTCGCGCTCGCCGCGGCCTCGCTGCGGCAGGCCTTGCAGGACATGCCGGAACTGACCGAGATGTCCAAGCACATCATGTTCGAGGAGACCAAGCAGGGTCTCAATCTCGAAATCGTCGACCAGGACGGCCGCTCGATGTTCGCCGACGGCTCCAAGGTGCCCTATGACCGCACCCGCCGCCTGGTCGAGAAGCTGGCGATTCCGCTCAAGGCCACGCCGCTCCGCGTCTCCATCGCCGGCCACACCGCGGCCGGCTTCGTGCCGACCCGTAGCGACTACGGTGCCTTCGATCTATCCGCCGACCGCGCCAATGCCGTGCGGCAGATCCTCGAGCGCGAGGGCCTGCCGGCCTCGCACATCTTCGCCGTCTCCGGCAAGGCGGACACCCAGCCGCTGTTTCCGGACGATCCCTCGCTGGCCGCCAACCGGCGCGTGACCATCACCCTGATGCGCGAGGATCCGCCGCTGCCGCCGAATTTGAAGCCGTAGGCATGATCCGGAGAAGTGGGCACCGGTTCTCCTTCGCGACAAACGCGACACGCGTTTGCGCGGGGATCATGTCCAAACGATAAGCCCCTTGCGCTACCATCTTACCTGAGGCATCTCGTCGCGCAGGCGACGAGCGTGGCTGCGCCGTCACAGCATTCGGCCCGGCGCCTGCTAAGGTGGGGTGCCGATTGACAGGCGCGCCGGAAGCGTCAAAAGGCGCCGGATCAAATTCAGGGACGAAGCGTTTTCCATCCACATGACGGCGAGCATCACATCGACCGAGACCCAGGAAGGGCCGGTCACATCGGGCTTTTGGGCGCTCACGCTCGGGAGCATCGGTGTCGTTTTCGGCGACATCGGCACCTCGCCGCTCTACGCATTCCACGAGGCGGTGCGGGGCGCGGCCCATGGCGAGCCGGTCACGCGGGTCATGGTGCTCGGCGTGCTCTCGCTGATCCTGTGGGCGCTGCTGATCGTCGTTACCGCCAAATACGTCCTGCTGCTCTTGCGCGCCGACAACAACGGGGAGGGCGGTACGCTCTCGCTGATGGCGCTCGGCCAGCGTGCGCTCGGGCGGCGAAGCTGGTTCCTGCTCGCGCTCGGCGTGGTCGGCGCCTCCATGTTCATCGGCGATTCCATGATCACGCCGGCGATCTCGGTGCTGTCGGCGGTCGAGGGCTTGAAGCTCGCGACGCCCGCCCTGGAGCACTACGTCGTGCCGCTCACCGTCCTCATCCTGGTGCTGCTGTTCGCGGTCCAAAGCAAGGGGACCGCGCTGGTGGCCTCGGCCTTCGGGCCGGTGATGGTGGTCTGGTTCACGTGTATTGCGGTGATGGGCGCCGTCCACATCGCCGACGATCCGTCGGTACTTGCCGCGATCAATCCCTATTACGCGCTGCAATTCCTGCTGTCGCACGGCACGATCGGCCTGGTGACGCTGGGCGCCGTGTTCCTGGCGGTGACCGGCGGAGAGGCGCTCTACGCCGATCTCGGTCATTTCGGCCGCAAGCCGATCCAGGCGGCCTGGATGTTCTTCGTGCTGCCCTCGCTCTTGATCAACTATTTCGGCCAGGGCGCGCTGGTGCTGTCCGATCCCAGCGCGATCGAGCATTCCTTCTATCGCATGGTGCCCGAGCATCTGGTGCTGCCGCTGGTCGGTCTTGCGACGGCGGCGACCGTGATCGCGAGCCAGGCGGTGATCACCGGCGCCTATTCGCTGGTCTATCAAGCCGTGCAGCTCGGCCTGCTGCCGCGCTTCGAGGTGCGCTACACCTCCGAAAGCCATGCCGGCCAGATCTATCTGCCGCGCGTCAACCGGCTGCTGCTGATCGGCGTGATGCTGCTGGTGCTGTTGTTCCACACCCCCAGCAATCTGGCTTCGGCCTATGGCATCGCGGTCTCCACCACCATGGTCGCCGACGGCATCATGGGCTTCGTCGTGATCTGGAAATTGTGGAACTGGCGCGCGGCTACGGCGGCTGCCGTGATCCTGCCCTTCGTCGTCGTGGACATGAGCTTCTTCAGCGCCAATCTGCTCAAGCTGCTGGAGGGCGCCTGGGTGCCGCTGCTGTTCGGCGCAGCCATGGCGGGGACGATCTGGACCTGGCGGCGGGGCTCGGGAATCCTGATCCAGAAGACGCGCCGGATCGAGGTGCCGCTGGACGATCTG
The DNA here is from genome assembly GCF_000011365.1 of Bradyrhizobium diazoefficiens USDA 110. Classification (GTDB taxonomy): domain Bacteria; phylum Pseudomonadota; class Alphaproteobacteria; order Rhizobiales; family Xanthobacteraceae; genus Bradyrhizobium; species Bradyrhizobium diazoefficiens. The sequence goes on from NC_004463.1 coordinate 4,215,233, forward strand.
ATCCGGAGCCTGGAGAAGCGGCCGCCGCATATCGTCAAGGGCACGGCGGTGTTCCTGACCAGCGATCCATCCTTCGTGCCGACCGCGCTGCTGCACAACCTCAAGCACAACAAGGTGCTGCACGAGCACAACGTGGTCCTGACCATCGAGACCGCGCATACGCCGCGGGTCGATCTGTCGGAGCGGTTCCGCATGGAGAAGATCAGCGACAAGTTCTCCAAGGTCCGCCTGCGCTTCGGCTTCATGGAGCAGCCGAACGTCCCCAAGGCTCTCGCGATCGCGCGCAAGCAGGGCTGGCAGTTCGACATCATGTCGACGTCGTTCTTCGTGTCGCGGCGGTCGCTGAAGGCCTCGGCGCAGTCAGGCATGCCGCTCTGGCAGGACCACCTGTTCATCGCGCTAAGCCGGTCCGCCAACGACGCCACCGACTATTTCCAGATTCCCACGGGGCGGGTGGTTGAAGTCGGCACCCAAGTCACCATCTGAACGCAATTGGCGGATCCATGCAAAATTTGCATGGCGAGGGCCCAAAAACGGGCTAGGCTATGCCGACAGCGCAGGACTATAAGCCCGCGCTCTTCCGCCGTTGTGCAGTGAAGCATTTTTAGAGGCCACCGGGCTCTCCCATGACAAGCGACGTAGCAGTTCCCGCCCCGGAAACGGCGGCGGCCAATGGCCATGGCGAGGCCCACACCACGGCCGGTTTCGGCGCGCTGACGCTCGGCAGCATCGGCGTGGTCTATGGCGACATCGGCACCAGTCCGCTCTACGCGTTCCGCGAGGCCGTGACGGCGGCCTCCTCGGGCACCGACGGGCTCGCCACGCCGGCGGCCGTGCTCGGCGTGCTCTCCCTGATCCTGTGGGCGCTCATCGTCGTGGTGACGCTCAAATACGTCGTGATCCTGCTCCGCGCCGACAACAACGGCGAGGGCGGTACCCTCGCGCTGATGGCGCTGGCCCAGCGCGCGGTCGGCACCGGCGGGGCGACCATCGTCCTGCTCGGCATCATCTCCGGGGCCCTGTTCTACGGCGACGCCGTCATCACCCCCGCGCTTTCGGTGCTGTCGGCGATCGAAGGCATGAAGGACGTCACGCTGCGGTTCGAGCCCTACATCGTGCCGCTGACCGTAATCATCCTGGTCGGCCTGTTCGCCGTGCAGTCGCGCGGCACCGCCCGCGTCGCCGCCTTTTTTGGCCCGATCATGTGCGTCTGGTTCGCGGTCATTGCTGTGGCGGCGATCCATCCGATCATCGCGCAGCCGCAAGTGCTGTTCGCGCTGAACCCGCTCTATGCCGTATCCTTCATGCTCCACCACGGCATCATCGGCTTCGTGACGCTGGGCGCGGTGTTCCTGGCGGTCACCGGTGCCGAGGCGCTCTATGCCGACCTCGGCCATTTCGGCAAACGGCCGATCCAGACCGCCTGGCTGTTCATCGTGCTGCCATCGCTGGCGCTGAACTATCTGGGGCAGGGGGCGCTCGTGCTCGGTGATCCCGGGGCGATCGAGAGCCCGTTCTTCCAGTTGTTTCCGCAAGGCTGGATCCGTGGCGCCATGGTCGTGCTCGCCACCGCCGCCACCGTCATCGCAAGCCAGGCCGTCATCACCGGCGCCTATTCGCTGACACGCCAGGCGATCCAGCTCGGGCTGCTGCCGCGCTTTGAAATTCGCCATACGTCTGAAGCCCATTCCGGCCAGATCTTCATCCCGCGCATCAACCAGCTCCTGCTGGTCGCGGTGGTGCTCCTGGTGCTGCTGTTCCGCTCCTCGAGCGCGCTGGCGTCCGCCTACGGCATCTCCGTCACCGGCACCATGGTGGTCACGGCGATGATGGGCTTCGTCGTGATCTGGAAGGTCTGGCGGTGGTCGCCGCTCGCGGCGGCCGCGCTCATCGCGCCCTTCCTGTTCCTCGACCTGACCTTCCTGGCCGCCAACCTGCTCAAGGTGTTCGAGGGCGGCTGGGTGCCGCTCGCCCTCGGCGCGCTCATGATCATCCTGATGTATACGTGGCGGCGCGGCAGCCGGCTGCTGTTCGAGAAATCGCGCAAGCTCGAGTTCCCGCTCGCCGACCTCGTGGCCATGCTGGAGAAGCGGCCGCCGCAACGCGTGCCCGGAACCGCCGTGTTCCTGACCTCGGACCCGCTCAGTGCCCCGACCGCGCTGATGCATAGTCTGAAGCACTACAAAGTGCTGCACGAGAAGAATGTCATTCTCACCATCGAGACCGCGCAGACCCCGCGGATCGACCCGGCCGAGCGCGTCAGGCTGGAGCAGATCAGCCCGACCTTCTCCAAGGTGACGCTGAAGTTCGGGTTCATGGAATCGCCCAACGTGCCGAAGGCGCTGGCGATCGCCCGCAAGCTCGGCTGGCAGTTCGACATCATGTCGACCTCGTTCTTCCTGTCGCGCAGGGCGCTGAAGCCCGCCGCCCATTCCGGCATGCCGCGTTGGCAGGACCGGCTGTTCATCTCGCTCAGCCGCTCCGCCAACGACGCCACCGACTATTTCCAGATCCCTAGCGGCCGCGTGGTCGAGGTCGGAACGCAGGTGACGATCTAGGGTCCGGGCTGGCGCACGTCCGTTTCCACTGCTGTCATTGACCGGGCGATCCAGTATTCCAGAGACGGCAAGGGGATACGGCGAGGCCGCGGCGTATTGGATTCCCCGCCTTCGCGGGGAATGACACCGAATGCGTGGTGAGGGCATCCTGAACGCCGGACTTCAAGTCGCTGCGATTTAGCTTTAACTTGCGCCGCGCGGCTCAAGCCTTTGGAGCGCTTGATTTTCGTCTCCCGAGAGGCGAGGTTGCCGCCCGCCGGGATCGCCCCGGCATGCGGCTCGCGACGTTGGAGGATGATGTGGCAAATCAAGTACAGGATCTGACCCCGGACGAGGTCTCCAAGGGTGTCGCGGAGGGACGCTATCTGCTCGTCGACGTCCGCGAGCCGAACGAAGTCGACGCCGAGGCCTATCCCTACGGCGTCGTGGTTCCGCTCTCGACCTTCGACCCCAAGGCGATCCCCGATCCCCAAGGCAAGCAGGTCGTGTTCGCCTGCCGCTCCGGCAAGCGCTCGGTGACGGCCTCGCTCGCGGCGCAGGCGGCGGGCCTGCCTTACGACAAGCATCTGGCCGGCGGCATGCTGGGCTGGAAGGCGGCAGGTCTTCCCAGCAAGGTCGGTGGCTGATCCGGCCGATGTCCAAGAGCTCGTCCCTGAACAAGGTCTTCGCCGACCTTCCCGTCACTATCTTTGAGGCGATGTCGCAGGCCGCGCGCGACAACGCCGCCATCAATCTCGGCCAAGGCTTTCCTGACGATCCCGGCCCCGAGGACATCCGCCGCGCCGCGGCTGACGCCTCGCTGAACGGCTACAACCAGTACCCGTCGATGATGGGCCTGCCGGAGCTGCGCCAGGCGATCGCAACCCATTACGGCCACTGGCACGGCCTCAAGCTCGATCCGATGAGCGAGGTGATGGTCACCTCCGGCGGCACCGAGGCGCTGACCTCGGCCATCCTCGCGGTGGTGCAGCCCGGCGACGAGGTGGTCTGCTTCCAGCCGGTCTATGATTCCTACCTGCCGATCATCCGCCAGGCCGGCGGTATTCCGCGCCTCGTCCGGCTCGAGCCGCCGCACTGGCGGCTGAATGAGGACATGCTGAAAAGCGTCTTCAATTCAAAGACCAAGGCGGTGCTCTTCAACAATCCCTTAAATCCCTCCGCGGTGGTCTATCCGCGCGAGGACCTCGAGCTCTTGGCGCGCTACTGCCAGGAGTTCGACGTCATCGCGATCTGCGACGAGGTCTGGGAGCACGTCACCTTCGACGAGCACAAGCACATCCCGCTGATCACCATCCCGGGCATGCGCGAGCGCACCATCAAGGTCGGCTCGGCCGGCAAGATATTCTCGCTGACGGGGTGGAAGATCGGCTTCGTCTGCGCCGCGCCGCCGCTCTTGCGCGTCGCCGCCAAGGTGCACCAGTTCCTGACCTTCACCACCGCGCCGAACCTGCAGGCCGCCGTCGCCTATGGCCTCGGCAAGTCCGACGACTACTTCCTGTCGATGCGCAAGGACCTGACCCGGAGCAGGGACCGGCTGACCAAGGGTCTCGAAAGCCTCGGCTTCCCCGTGCTGAAGTCGCAAGGGACCTACTTCCTCACCGTCGACCTGTCGCCGCTCGGGCTCAACGAGAGCGATACCGAGTTCTGCTGGCGGATCGTGAAGGACTACAAGGTCGCGGCGATCCCGGTCTCGGCGTTCTACGAGCAGGACCCCGTGACCTCGGTGGTGCGCTTCTGCTTCGCCAAGAAGGACCAGACGCTTGACACCGCCTTGGAGCGGCTGTCGGACGCCGTGCGTGGACGCAAGAGGTAGACAGAGATGACGAACGTCGGCCGCTCCGGACTTCGCTTTGGCCTTGGCTTTGGCCTCGCGATCGCCGCTGCGCTGACGTTGCTCTCCGCCCCCGCAGGCGCCGAGGAGCGGGTCGTCAACTTCTACAACTGGTCCAACTACATGGCGCCTGATGTCCTTGAGGCCTTCACCAAGGAGACCGGCATCAAGGTGGTCTACGACACGTTCGACGCCAACGAGACGCTGGAGACGCGCCTGATGGCCGGCAAGTCCGGCTACGACGTCGTGGTGCCGACTGCCTATTTCCTCCAGCGCCAGATCAAGGCCAACATCTTCCAGAAGCTCGACAAGTCGAGGCTGCCGAACCTTAGCCATGCCTGGCCTGTCGTGACGCAGCGCCTCGGCATCTACGACCCCGGCAACGTCTACGCCGCCAACTACATGTGGGGCACCACGGGCATCGGCTACAACGTCGCCAAGGTGAAGCAGATCCTCGGACCCGACGCGAAGATCGACAGCTGGGACATCGTCTTCAAGCCGGAGAACCTCGCCAAGTTCAAAGACTGCGGCGTGCACATGCTCGACTCCGCCGACGACATCTTTCCGGCGGCGCTGAGCTATCTCGGGCTCGATCCGAACTCGACCAAGCAGGCGGACCTCGAGAAGGCCGCCGATGCCGTCGCCAAGGTTCGCCCGTCCGTGCGCAAGTTCCACTCGTCCGAATATCTGAGCGCGCTTGCCACCGGCGAGATCTGTTTCGTGGTCGGCTGGTCCGGCGACATCATGCAGGCCCGCGCCCGCGCTGCGGAAGCCAAGAGCGGCGTCGAGATCGGCTACACGATCCCGAAGGAGGGCGCGCAGATGTTCTTCGACAATCTCGCGATCCCCGCGGATGCCAAGAACGTCAGCGAAGCCTATGAGCTGATCAACTATCTCTACCGCCCGGACGTCGCCGCCAAGAACTCGGACTTCCTGTCCTATGCCAACGGCAACCTCGCCAGCCAGAAGCTGGTCGATCCGAAAATCCTGGGCGACAAGAACATCTATCCGGACGAAGCGACGCTCGCAAAACTGTTCGTCATCACGGCGCGTGAGCCGGCGACCCAGCGCATCATCAACCGGCTCTGGACCAAGGTGAAGACGGGGCGCTGACGTGCGGCACCCGTCATTGCGAGCGAAGCGAAGCAATCCAGAATCGATTCGCGGAGACGCTCTGGATTGCTTCGCCGCTTCGCTCCTCGCAATGACGGCGTAGCTAGCGCCACCTGCGGTGCAGCCACAACCACTGTTCGGGATGCTCGCGCACCCAGCCTTCCACCACGTTGGTGATCGCCTGCGTCGTGCCCTGGATGTCGATCTTGCCGTCGGCATCGCGGACCGGCGGGACTTCCTCCGTCAGCTCCGCGGCGAAGCGGCCGCCGGGCTTGCGGATGACGCGGACGCCGTGGATCGGGCATTCGACCTGGCGCAAGAGGCGCGCCAGCATCGGATTGGCGCGGGTCTTGCGCCCGAAGAAGGTGACCTCGACGCCGCCGGTCAGGTACTGGTCGATCAGCATGGCGACGTGCTTGCCGTCCTTCAGCGCCTGAGCGAGGCGGAGCGGCGCATCGCGCCCCGCAGGGATCAACGTGCCCATGTTGACCTGGCGCATCTCCTGGATGATGCGATCGGCGGAGGCGATGTTCGGCCGGCGATAGAGGATCGCGGCATCCAGCCCGTGCGCGACGGCGGCGAGCGCCGGCAATTCCCAGTTCGCGAGGTGAGCGGCGAAGATCAGCGCCGGCTTGCCGTCGTCTCGGATTTGGTCGAACAGCTCGATGCTGCGCTTGGGCAATTCGATCCGGCTCACTTCCGGATGGTCGCGGTCGTAATCCCAGACGTGGTCCATATGGGCGAATTCGGCGCCGACGCGGCCGAGATTGTCCCAGACGCCCATCAGGATCTGTTCGATCTCCTCCGGCGATTTCTCCGGAAACGCAGCGGTGAGATTGGCGCGGCCGATGCGGTGCTCGCGCAGGCGCGGGCCGATCAGCTTCACGACGCGTGAGAAGAAGTCCGAGGTCTTGACCGGATCGAAATAGCGCGTGGTGCGCAGCATGCCGACCGTGGCGGCGCCGATCAGGGTGCCGCCGATCGATTTGGCAGCCTCCCGCGCGCGGGCCTTCGTGCTCGCAGGAAGCAGCGCCATACGTCCGGTCAGGCCGGTTCGCGGGTCAGGATCAGCGAGGCGTTCTGGCCGCCGAAGCCGAACGAGTTCGACATGACCGCGGTCACGCGCGCATCGCGCGCCTTGTTGCCGACGACGTCGAACAGGATCGTGGGATCCGGGGTCTCGTAGTTGATCGTCGGCGGGATGCGCTGGTGCTCGAGGGTCAGCAGCGAGAAGATCGCCTCCACGGCGCCTGCGGCCGAGATGGTGTGGCCGACCATCGACTTGTTGGAGGTGACCGGAATCTTCGAGACGAGATCGCCGAACACGGCCGATGTCGTGTTGTACTCCATCTTGTCGTTTTCGGGTGTCGCGGTGCCGTGCGCGTTGATGTGGTCGATCTGGTCCGGGGTCATGCCGGCATCGGCCAGCGTCTTGTTCATGCAGCCGATGATCGGCTTGCCGTCGGGCGAGGAGCGAGTGCGGTGGAAGGAATCCGTGAGCTCGCCGCAGCCGGCGATCACGCCGAGGATTTTTGCACCGCGCGCAGTCGCCGCTTCATAGCTTTCCAGCACCAGCGCGCCGGCGCCTTCGGCCATGACGAAGCCGTCGCGGTTCTTGGAGAAGGGGCGGGAAGCCGCCTGCGGCGGATCGTTTTGGGTCGATAGTGCCGAAAGCAGCGAGAAGCGCACCAGCGCTTCCGGATTCACCGTGCCGTCGGTCGCGACGCACAGCGCGGCATCGGTCTCGCCGCGGCGGATCGCTTCCACGCCGAGCTGGATCGAGGTCGCGCCCGAGGCGCAGGCCGTGGACAGCGAGATCGGCGAGCCCTTGGTGCCAAAAGTCTCGGCGAGATGGGCTGCGACCGAGCCGAACATGAAGCGGTGATGATAGGCGCTGTACTTGCCGCCGCCGGAGATGCGCAGCAGGTCGTCATAAGTGAAGTCGAGCTTGCCGACGGCGCGGCCGAGCTCGCGGCGCTGCGGCCATTCGACTTCGACGGGCGCGACCGCGAGGAAGAGGGGGCCCGGGAAATCGGCGTTGGCGCCGATGCCGGCCTGCTCGAGCGCTTCCTGCGTGACCATCTCGGCCATCCGCTCGGACAGGCCGGTGGAGGAGAACGGATCGACGCTGACGAAATCGACCGTGCCGGCCATCGTCGTCTTCAGGCCGTCGACCGGAAAGCGCGTGATGGTGCGGATGCCGGATTCGCCGGCGACGAGCTTCGCCCAATTGTCCGCCTTGCCGGCGCCGAGCGAGGTCATGATGCCCATGCCGGTGACGACGACGACGGGACGCCCGAATTTGTCGCGTGGTGCAGTCATGTCGATCCCCCGCTAGAGCTAGCTTACGGCCTCGACCAGCGCCATGCCTTCGCCGCGCCAGTGTCCGGCCCCCACGACCACAATCTGGGTGGGTGCCCCCTGCATTTCAATCTCGGTCCCTGTGGAATCGTTCGGCGGGAACAGTGCGCCGCGCGAGATCGACAGCGCGGCGAGCGCGATTCCGAGCGGGAATTGCGTCTCCATGGTGTGTCCGAACATCGTGCCGGTCGAGCGAACCGGGAAGTCGGCGTGGCCCTTCAGGAAGCCGCGCTCCTCGGATGTCGCGGGCTCTGCGCCGGTCGCGCCAGTGATGATCGCGCCCTTGCCCTCGCGCTTCGGCAGCTTGGCCCAAAGCTTCTCCAGCGTCGCCGCCATGTCGCCGGGCTGCTTGCGCCGGGCCAGATCGGCCACCACGCTCGACAGTTTTGCGAACGGCTTTGCGCCGCGCGCTTCCGCATGCGCCTTCGATTCCAGCACCAGGAACGCGCCGGCCGAGCCGAGCGCGAAGCCGGCGTGGTCCTTGCGCGCCCAGACGGGAGCGAACTTGTCCTTCAGGTTGAAGTCGCCGAATTCGTAGAGGACCATGAGGTCCTTGCGCTCGCCATTGTGCGAGCCGCCGATCAGGGCGATGTCGCTCTCGCCCGAGGCGATGCGCGCGAGCGCGATGCGGGCCGCATCGGCGCCCGCAACCTCTTCGCCCATGAAGGTGCGCGAGGTGCCGCCGAGCCCGTGCACGATGGCGATGTTGCCGGCGAGGAGATTGGAGAGCTGGGCCAGAAACAGCGTCGGCCTGAGATCGCTCATCAGGCGTTCGTTGAGGAAGCCGGGCGCATTCGCCCCCTTGGCCTCGGCCGTGAGCACGCCGGTGTCGACGTTGAGATCACGCTCGCCGCCGCCGGCGGCCACGACCATGTCGATCTTCGACAGGATATCCTTGTTGCCCTTGATCCCCGCAGAGTCGAGCGCGAGGCCCGCGGCATAGGTGCCGATGCGCTGCCAGGCTTCCATCTGGCGCTGGTCGCCCTTCTTCGGGATCTGGCTGTCGAAGGAGACCGGCATCAGCGGATGCACGATGTAGGGCGCAAAGCCCTTCTCGTCGACATTGATGCGCTTCTCCTGGAGCGCGGCCCAGTTGGCGTCCAGGCCCTCGCCGAGCGAGGTGGCAAGGCCAATGCCGGTGATCCAGACTTCCGTCTGGCCGGGCGTCGAAGCGGTGTCAGTCATGGCGATACGGCCTGCTGCGGAAAGCCGACGCGCTCGGCGACTTTCGCCATGTATCCGCGCATGTCCGCGTTGGGGAAGGGAATCAGCGTGAAGGTGAGCGCCGAGTTCGCGCGCAGCTTGCCGCCGACCTTGATCTTGGCTTCGGTCATGGCGTAGCCCGAGCCCTCATAGGAGAGGCTCGCCTCGATGGTCATGAGATCGCCGGGGAACACCGAGCCGCGCACCTTGGCCTCCTTCACGGCGGCCAGGATCGGCATGCGCTCGAACTTGAACACGCCGAGCTGAAGCCAGCCCGAGGCCTGCGCCATCGATTCGATCAGGAGCACGCCGGGCATCAAGGGATAGCCCGGGAAGTGTCCCTCGAAGACGGTGCTTTCCTTCGGGACCTGGGCCTCGACGACGATCGTCTTCTCGTCGACCCTGAGGTCGACGATGCGATCGATCATGTGAAAGTATTCGAGTTGCATGGCCGCCCGATTAGGCGCTCGCGCCCTTGGCTGCAACCAGCTCGTCGATGCGCGCGCACAGGTTCTTCAGCACGAAATATTGTTCGGTGGTCGCTTTCCCGTCGTTGACCTCCTGGGTCCACTTTTCCAGCGGCAGCTTGATGCCGAACTGCTTGTCGATCGCAAACGCGATATCGAGGAAATCGAGGCTGTCGATGCCGAGGTCATCGATGGCGTGGCTATCCGGCGTGATCGTGTCGCGCGGAATGTCGCAGGTTTCAGCGATGATCGTAGCGACCTGATCGAATGTGGAGGACATCACTAAGCCTTTGATATATTGCAGATATTTGTCAGATGTTCCAGAGTGGCATGGCGGGTGGGCATCGCGCCCCTGATGACGCCCTCAACCCCCCTCTGGCCGGGTCGAGAGCCCGTATATCGGAGCGCCGCCCTGAGTTCAATGGAGCCGGGCAGGCCAAGGGGACAGCAAGGGACGGAGCTGGGGATGCCTGCCGGAGCCCCTTTGCGGCGGGGGATCGGCGGCGGGCCGGGCCTAGATGTGCGGCGTCGTGATCTTGGCGCAGTCGCGGCGGCCCATCAGCACGCAATCCTGGGTCCGGCGCAGGTCGGCGATGCTCACGGCGAGCCAGATCCCGATCGCGGTCAGCGCGATGGTGAAGGCGAGCGCGGCGATGTTGGCGAGCATGCGGTGGCGGAAATCGTCCGGCTCGGTGCGAGGCTGCTCGTAGCGCGACAGGTCGAGCGGCTTGGGCGCGCCGCGCATCGGCTGCACGGTGCCGTTGCCCCGGTGGACCGTCGGGGAGGGGGAGGTGCGCGGCCTGAACTGGAGCACCCGGTGCTCCTCATCAGAGCTTATGGGCCGCTGGGATTTCATGGTGCGAGGATCACTCCGAAGCAGCGGTTTTTGATAGCATACGTGGTGAACGCGTTGCAGAAAATCTTCTCAACGCGTACGTGCATTGCGCTTTTGCACGACCTCTTCGCGAAGGCCCGCGACAGCGGTCGTCATGCCGGTGTCAGGATGCGCGGGGTTGCGCTGCAAAACAGCCATGGCACCTGCCGTGCCCGGTCCCGCGAACATCGGCTTGTGATCTCCCTTTGCGCGCCGAACGCATTTTGTCGCCGCAAGGCCCATGGCATAATCATGGAACCTGGACCACCGGTTGCAACCAACAATGTGAGGGGCTCTTCGACCATGACCACGAACGCGCGCGAGCCGAGGGTGCATCCGGTGCCGATCCTGTCGCTTCGGCCGACGCAGATGACGGTCGGCATGCGCGAGGTCAAGGAGAAGCGCAAACGCTGGCGCGAGCACGACAGCAAGAAGCAGGCCGATCTGCTCGGCAAGCACATGATCCCCGTCGTGTACGGGCCGGACAAGCGTTACTACGTGATCGACCATCATCATCTCGGCCGCGCATTGCACGACGAGGGCGTCAAGGAAGTGCTGGTGACTGTCGTCGGCGACCTCAGGATGGTCGAGCGCGAGGCCTTCTGGGGCGTGATGGACAACAAGCGCTGGGTCTATCCCTACGATTCCAAGGGCGAAAGGCGGCCGTTCCGCGACCTGCCGAAATCAGTCGCCGATCTCAGGGACGATCCCTTCCGCAGCCTCGCCGGCGAGCTCCGCCGCCTGGGGGGATTTGCCAAGGACACCACGCCGTTCTCCGAATTCCTGTGGGCCGACTATCTGCGCCGGAAATTGTCGCGCAAGGCGGTGGATGCCAATTTCGACAAGGCGCTGGAAAAGGCGCTGTCCGCGGCCAAGAGCAAGGATGCGATCTATCTGCCGGGCTGGTGCGGGCCGGCGGACGACGATTAGGCGCGGCGGCTCAGATCAATCGCGCTGGAAGATCTTGGCGCCGGGGTAGATGCGCCGGGCGTAAGTCACGACCAGCGCGCGCTCCTGGGTTTCCAGGAAGGGCGTTCGGATCCGGCTCGATCCGATGATGAGGTGCCATAGGCCATTGAGCTTCTGAATGACGACGTTCATGTGAGTGATCCTCGAAGACTTTGCACTCCTGCAAATGTTGCCTGTTGCGGCAGTCTTGCGATTTCAGGATCGTGAGCGCGTGCGTAAAATTCCTGACACGGCTCGCACCCGCTGCAAGACAGCAGCAACTACCTATTAGTGTATGGCGGCTGCGGCCCCGCGACAGGACCTCATCACAGCCTCTTGAGCGAAGCCATTTTCTGTTCGCACGAAACCGTCCTGAAACAGAGCCGTCCCATCTGTGTGGGGTAGTCGAGCTCACACAGGAGGCCAAAATGCGCCGTCTGGTTTTCGCAATTGCCTTGCTCGCGGTCGCCTCAGCGGGAATCTCGGCATCGTTTGCCGCAGTTCACCACGCCAAGACGTTGACGTTTTCCGAGCGCTTTGCCCCGGCGCTCGAGTTGATGGCGAAGCGCTAGCGGCGTAGCGCGTCGCAGATCACTTCGGGGCTTGCGGACCGGGCGGGGACAGCAGGCGCTCCATCTCCGCGGCCGCCTCGCCGTCGCGCGCCTTCTGCAACAGCGTGTGGCGCTCGGCGCCGGCCGGCAGCTTCCTGGCGGCGGCGCGGGCCTCTTGCGTGAACTTGTCCAAGCGCTCCTGGAGAGACAGGGCCGGTTTTGTACGGTTGCGTTTCTTGGTCATGGTCTGGCCTTTCCGGCGCGGAGCCAACCATGCGGACGCGAGCGGCGTCCTTAACTTTTGTTGGAACGGGGGCGCGGATCGCGGGTTTCATGACGGCGGCGCCCGGCGCGCCATGGGTCCAATTCATGCAAACGGAGCGACTTCGCGTGCCCAGCGACACGATTCGTGCTGCGCTTGTCAGGCGTTTGCGCGTCTCTTCCGGCATTTCGGAGGAGGATGTCAGAGAAATCGAAGCGCTTCCGATCGCGGTGAGACAGTATCCGGCGGAGACGCCCGTGGTGAGGGACGGCGAGCGGGCCACCGAATGCTGCCTGATCGTCGAGGGATTTTGCGCGCGCTCCAAGACGATCGCGAGCGGCAAGCGACAGATTCTCTCCCTGCACATTCCGGGCGAGATCCCGGACCTGATGAGCCTGTTCCTGCACGTGATGGACCATGAGCTCTCGACGTTGACGCCGTGCACGCTGGGCTTCATCAGCCATGATACGCTGCGAAGATTGCACCAACGCAGACCGGTCGTCGCCGAGATGTTTTGGCGGGACACGCTGATCGACGCCGCGATGTTTCGCGAATGGATCGTCAATGTCGGCCAGCGTCCGGCGCCTGCACGCCTCGCCCATGTCATGATCGAGCTGCGCGAGCGCCTCAGGGTGATCGGTCGCGTGGACGGCAACACTTTCGAGATGCCGCTGACCCAGGAGCAGATCGGCGAGGCCCTGGGGATCACGGCGGTCCACGCCAACCGGGTGATCAAGCAGTTGCGCCAGGAGGGGATCGTGGAATTTCAGCGCGGCCGCGTCACCGTACTCGACGAGCAGAAGTTCTTCGAACTCGCGGATTTCGACGGCCGTTATCTCCACCAGTCGCCGACGCTTTGAGCCGCCCGATGCCGCGGCCGGGCCGTGCGCGGCCCGTCGTCGTGGACGTCCGCTGGCAGGGCGCGCCGTTCCTGAAAGTGTCGATTACGCTGGATGTCGAGGAGGCGCAGGCGGCGGACCGGGCCGAACGTGCGGCCCAACGGCGCAGGTAAAATTGACGTATCGCAAATCGGCGTCGGCGGCGGCCGCTAAGGTCCGCCGGCATGACAGCCGAACCAGCATTGCGCTCCCGCGTCGCCAGGTGGGCTCCGGATCATGCCGACCTGGAGACGCGACGATGAGCCTGATCCTTCGCATTCTGTTTGTCCTGGCCGGAGCCATCACCGCGCTGTTCGTCGCGCGTGATGCGCTGAACTTCACAATCATCCAGACCTTCGTCGCCATACTGCTCGTGACGGCCGTCCTGCTCGCCGGAAGTCTCTGGAGCCTGCGGCGGAAGACGTGAGCGCCACGGAAGCCAAAAGACCGGCCGGGCTGAGCGAGGTCGAGGCTCGGGCGCGGTTGGAAGAGGACGGCGCCAACGAATTGCCTCGGCCCGAACGACGCAGTCCGCTCCGCATCGTCATGGAAGTGCTGCGCGAGCCGATGCTCGTGCTGCTGCTTTGCGGTGGGCTGGTCTACCTCGTGCTCGGCGATCTCAGGGAAGCGCTGATCCTCTTGGTCTTCGGTGCGATGTCGATCGTGATCACGGTGGTGCAGGAGACCCGGACCGAGCGCGTTCTGGAAGCCTTGCGCGACCTGAGCAGCCCGCGCGCGCTCGTGGTGCGGGACGGTGCGCGTCGGCGCATCCCGGGCCGCGAGGTCGTGCGCGGCGACCTGCTCGTCCTCGGCGAAGGCGACCGGATTCCGGCCGACGCCGCGTTGGTGGACGCGCGCGATCTGCAGATCGACGAGTCGCTGCTGACCGGCGAGTCGGTGCCCGTCCGCAAGCGGGCTGCCGGCAAGGCCATGTCAGCCGATCAGCGGCCGGGCGGCGAGGATCAGCCCTTCGTGTATTCAGGTTCGCTCGTCGTGCGCGGCGAGGGGCTGGCGCTGGTCGAGGCCACCGGCCCGCGCAGCGAGATCGGGAAGATCGGGCTGTCGCTGCGCGGCTTGCAAACCGAGCCGCCCCGGCTTCGGCAACAGACCGCAAGACTGGTGCGGCTCTGCTTCCTCGGCGGCGCGGTCGTCAGCGTGGCCGCCGTCGCGCTCTACGGAGTCTTGCGTGGGGACTGGCTGCAAGCGCTGCTTGCGGGCATCGCCATCGGCATGGCGATGTTGCCGGAAGAATTTGGCGTCGTGCTCACGGTCTTCATGGCGATGGGAGCCTGGCGGATTTCGCAGGCGCGCGTCCTGACGCGGCGAGCCGCAGCCATCGAGGTCCTCGGCTCTGCGACCGTGCTGTGCACCGACAAGACCGGGACACTGACGCAGAACCAGATGTCCGTCGCGGAGTTGCGGCTGCTCGACGGGGCACGCATGCGTCCGGAGAGCGCCGGGCGGGATGACGCCAGGCCTGAATTCATCGAGCTGGCGCGTTGCGGTGCCCTGGCGAGCTCTCCGGAACCGTTCGACCCGATGGAGAAGGCTCTGCATCTGTTCGCGCAGGACGCCTTGCGGGGAGGCGATGCGCCGGACGGCGACCGGACGCTGGTGCGTACCTACGGTCTGCGCCCCGAGCTGCTGGCCATGACGCAGGTCTGGCGCACGGCCGGCCGGGCGGACCTCGTCGCATGCGCCAAGGGCGCACCCGAGGCGATCGCGCGCCTGTGCAGGATGAACGCTGCTGATCAGGATTCGGTGCGAGATGCCGCCAGCGCGATGGCGAGGGACGGGCTTCGCGTGCTGGGGATGGCCGTTGCCGCCTGCGATGACGCTTCACTCCCGCCGACCCAGGAGGATTTCGCGTTTCGATTTGTCGGCTTGGTCGGGCTTGCCGATCCGCTGCGGCCCCATGTCCCGGAGGCGGTTCGCGAATGCCGCGCGGCGGGGATCCGCGTCGTCATGATCACGGGCGATTATCCGGCAACCGCCGTTGCCATCGCGAACCAGGCCGGACTCGATGTCCGTGACGTCATGACCGGCGATCAGGTCAGGCTGGCGGATGATCCGGAGCTCGCGAAACGCGTCGGGCATGTCAACGTGTTCGCCCGGGTTTTGCCGGAGCAGAAGCTGCGCATCGTCCAGGCGATGAAGCTCAACGGCGAGATCGTGGCGATGACCGGCGACGGCGTCAACGACGCGCCTTCGCTCAAGGCCGCCCACATCGGCATCGCGATGGGAGGGCGCGGGACCGACGTCGCGCGAGAGGCGTCGGCGATCGTGCTGCTCGACGACGATTTCGGTTCGATCGTGTCGGCTATTCGTCTGGGCCGCCGCATCTACGACAATCTGCGGAAGGCGATGGCCTTCATCTTCGCCGTTCATGTCCCGATCGCGGGACTTGCGCTGCTGCCCCTGGTCTTCGGGCTGCCGCTGATCTTCAGTCCGGTGCACATCGCATTTCTGGAGCTGATCATCGACCCCGTATGCTCGCTGGTGTTCGAGGCGGAGCGGGACGAGCGCGATGCGATGACGCGTCCGCCGAGGCGGCCTGATGCCGCGCTGTTCTCGTGGGCACTGGTTGGCTGGAGCGTGCTTCAGGGGGCCCTCGCATTTGCCCTGACCGCCATCATATTCGTCGGCGCGCTTCGCTCCGGCCTCGTCGCCGACGAGGCGAGGACGCTCGCTTTCGTGACGCTCGTCGTCTGCATTGTCGCTCTGGTCCTGGTCAATCGGTCCTTCAGCGCATCGTTCGCGTCCGCGTTCTTCCGTCCAAATCCCGCATTGACCTGGATCTTCGCGGGGGTGGCTCTCGTTCTCGCCACCGCGCTGCTCTGGCCGCCGGCCTCCAGCCTGTTCCGCTTTGGTCCGCTGCATGCGGACGATCTGATGATCGCGCTCGGCGCGGGGCTGCTGGTGCTGACGGTGCTCGAATTGCTGAAACCGCTGTGGGCGCGGCGGCTTCGGTTCTAGCTCTCATCCGGGGAGCGCGTCTTCGGCGACGCATCGGTTTCGTGCGTCTCGTCCCTGGCGCCGAGCATCCGGTGCAGCCAGTGCTCGGCGCGATTGCCGACGGTGAGGATCAGGAAGGCCAGTGTCAGCGCCGTTCCGACGATCGGCCACTGGCCGACGCCGCAGGCGATGCCGAGGCAGGCGGCGAGGAAGGTGCAGGCGGCACTGGTCAGGCCGCGGACGCGAAACCTGTCGCTTTCGTGGACGATGACGCCGGCACCGAGGAAGCCGATGCCGGTGAGGATGCCCTGGATGACGCGGCTTGCCGCATCGGTGATCTTGCCCGCCTCGGCGAACTGCACGGCCAGCAATACGACGGTTGCGGTCGAGAGCCCGACGATGCCGAGCGTCTTCAGCCCGATCGGCTTGCCGTGCAGGTCACGATTGAGGCCGATGGCGCAGCCTGCGAGCGTGGCGACGCCGAGGCGCAGAAGGATCTCGGGCCAGTTCAGCACGGTCATTGCTCGTCAGCCACCGCGTCATTCATTTCTTCGGCAGCCGGCCCATCAAGTAGAACTCGTCGTTCGGCCGCATGCCGGTGAAGTTCGCCAGCCGGTTCGACAGCGCGAAGAAGGCCGAGATCGCGGCGATGTCCCAGATGTCGTCGTCGCTGAAGCCGTGCGGCGCAAGCGCGGCGAAATCCTCCTCCGAGATCCGCTGCGCGTCGGCCGAGACCTTCATCGCGAAGTCGAGCATCGCCTTCTGCCGCGGCGTGATGTCGGCCTTGCGATAGTTCACCGCGACCTGGTCGGCGATCAGCGGGTTCTTGGCGCGGATGCGCAGGATAGCGCCATGGGCGATCACGCAATACTGGCACTGGTTGGCCGCCGAGGTCGCCACCACGATCATCTCCCGTTCGGCCTTGGTGAGGCCGCCGTCCTTCTCCATCAGCGCGTCGTGATAGGCGAAGAACGCGCGGAACTCGTCCGGACGATAGGCCAGCGTGAGGAAGACGTTCGGCACGAAGCCGCTCTTCTCCTGCACGGCGAGGAGGCGCGTGCGGATGTCGTCAGGCAGCGTGTCGAGGGCGGGAGCTGGGAAGCGTTGTGCGGCTGTTTTTGTCATTGGTTGTTTTTTCCGGATGGGGGCCGGCAACCATAGTCGATGCGGGCGCGGGGCTCAACGTGCCACGGGGCACCGGTTGGCGCGGCGCGACGGCGCATCTGCGGTTTGGATGCGCATTGGGGAATGGCGCTCGTTCACCTTGAACCGTCATTGCGAGCGCAGCGAAGCCATCCAGAGTGTTTCCGCGGAGGGATTCTGGATTGCTTCGCTGCGCTCGCAATGACGAAGTGGGTGGCGCGTGGCCTTACCGCAGCGGCTTCTTCAACAGCGAGAAGCGGTCGGGATCGAGGCCCATCGAGGGCTGCAGCATCGGGGCTTCGGCGGTGCCGAGCGTCTTCGCGGGTGGCGCCTGGAACACCGGGTCGTTCGGCACGTCGCGCTGCGAGGTGGCGCCGCGCCAGCGCTCGAGCACGGCGCTGACGAAATGCATGTCGTGACCGGAGGTCACCGAGGGCACGCTGCTGATGGTGGCTTCGCCGCGCGGCAATTGGTGCGGCGGCACCTCCTTGAAGCGCAAGCGCGTCGGCAGTGCGACGCCTTCGCCGAACGCCAGCACCTCGCGGGTGCCGAGCGAGGGTACGAAGGAGAGTAGGTTCGCGGCCGCATCCGACACCGCGGCGCGCAGCAGCGCCTGGTCGCGCTCGTTGGCTAGACGCATCGTGAACAGCGTGTTGCACTGGGAGATGATGGTGGCGTCGAGCTCGGCCGGACGCTGGGTGATCAGCCCGAGATAGACGCCGTATTTGCGGCCTTCCTTGGCGATGCGCGACACCGCCTTGCGGGTCGGCCCGAAGCCCACGTTGCGGTCGGCGGAGGCGTAGCGATGCGCTTCCTCGCAGACGAACAAGAGCGGCGAGACGCCGTCGCTCCACAGGCCGAAGTCGAAGGCCATGCGGCAGAGCACCGAGACGACGGAATCGATCACTTCGGCCGGGAAGCCGGCGAGTTGCATCACCGTCATCGGCTTGCCGTTGGCGGGCAGGCGGAACAGGTGGCTGATCACCTCGGCCATGGTGTCGCCGCCGACATTGGCGTTGTCGAACATGAAGGCGTAGCGCGGATCGTTGCGCACCGCCTCGATACGCGAGATCAGCTTGTGATAGATGATGCGCGAGGAGCGGTTTTCGAGCTTGCCCATGCGCTCGTCGATCAGCGACATCAGATCGACGAGACGATAAGGCACCGGTGTGTCGACCGTGTAGCCGATCTGCTTGGGGTCGATGCGCTTGAGGCCGATGCGGTCGGCGTTCTGGTATTGGGTGTAGACGCCCTTGGCGAGCGGGATCACCTCGGCGAGGATGTCGAGCTCCTCCGGAACGCCCGCGCGGCCGCCGAACAGCACGTCGACGATTTCCTCGAAGTTGAACAGCCAGAACGGCAGCTTCAGGTTCCGCGGGTTCAGCACCAGCGCGCGGTCGCCGAAGCAGCGGCCATATTCGTTGTGCACGTCGAGCAGGAAGATGCGCAGGTTCGGGCGCGCCTTCAGGATCTCGTTGAGCAGCAGCGAGACGCCGGTCGATTTGCCGACGCCGGTCGATCCCAGCACGGCAAAATGCTTGGACAGCATTTCCTCGACGTCGACATAGGCGATCACCGAGCGGTCCTGCTGGAGGAAGCCGACGTTGATCTGGTCCGATCCGGTCGGCGCGTAGATCGTGCGCAGCTCCTGGCTCGTGATCAGGTCGACCGCGTCGCCGATGGTCGGATAATTGGTGACGCCGCGCTGGAATTTGGCCTTGTCGGCGGCGTTGAGGATCTCGCCGAGCAGGTCGACCGAGGCGATGGCGATGTAATTGTCGGCGCTCGACAGATTCTCGCAGGAGACCTCGGTGATCATCGCGACGATGACCGAGCTGGCGCAGCGAATGCTGACGAAACGGCCGACGGTCGCCCGAACCTCCGAGATCGGCATCTGGTTTGCTGCCAGAAGCCCGACCCGGGCGAGCGATCCACGTACCGAAATCACGCGTCCAAAGGATGTCACGATGAATGAACCTGGCAAGAGCACGGGGGTTGCACCGGACTATGCGCGGCCGCGGCTGCACAAACGGTTAAACGGCAGCCGCGGCCGCTTCGTTAAATCCGCGACAATTCGGCCGATAGATTCGTTCCTGATGCATATCTGTGGGCGGAAACGGCCGGAAAGTGCTGCTTTTTGGGGCGAGCAGGCTTTCGATCGAATTAGGGAAGATTTTACCATTCGGGCAGTCCGTCCGCCGTTCGGGGATGGTTCTGCTCAAGCGCGGGGCGCCATTCGGTCCGAGATGCAAGGGTTGGTTTGTTGACGGGACCTAATCATTTGTACATTAGTACAAATGAACCCGCGGCCTCGGTGCCGCCCCCCGGGCGCGTGAGCCAATTGCGGCGCTGTGCCCGAATGCGCGATCCGGTTCCTGCGGATCGCAGCCACGCCAGGAGGAAAGCATGCAGCCCGAACCGATCCTCGATCTTGCCCATCTCGGCCATATGGAGCTGCTGACGCCCAAGCCCGACGAGAGCCTGAAATTCTTCGTCGACGTGATGGGCATGACAATCAGCGGTCGGAAGGGCGAGTCGGTCTACCTGCGGGGCTGGGACGATTACGAGCGCTATTCGCTCAAGCTCACGGCGTCGAAGACCTCAGGCATGGAGCACATGGCGCTGCGCGCGCGCAGCCAGCAGGCGCTGGAGCGCCGCGTCGCCGCGCTCAAGGGCTCCGGGTTCGACATCGGCTGGATCGACGGCGACATGGGGCAGGGGCCGACCTTCCGCTGCCGCGACCCCGACGGCCACATCGTCGAGCTCTATTACGAGACCGAATGGTATCAGGCGCCGCCGGAGCTGAAGCCGGCGCTCAAGAACCAGGCGCAGCGTTTTCCCGCCCGCGGCGTCAATGTCCGCCGCCTCGACCACCTCAACTGCCTCGCCGTCGACATCAAGGCCAACCGCGAGTTCTTCGAGAACTATCTCGGCTGCCGGCTCACCGAGCAGATCGTGCTCAACGACGGTCGGGAAGCGGCGATGTGGCTGACGATGTCGAACAAGAGCTACGACTTCGCCTATTCTCTCGACCATTCCGGCACGCCAGGCCGCTTCCACCACGTCACCTACGCGCTCGACAGCCGCGAGGAGATTCTTCGCGCGGCGGATATCTTCCTGGAGAACGGCATCCACATCGAGACCGGTCCGCACAAGCACGCGATCCAGCAGACCTTCTTCCTCTATGTCTACGAGCCCGGCGGCAACCGCGTCGAAGTCGCCAACGCCGGTGCGCGCCTCATCCTCGCCCCCGACTGGAAGCCGATCGTGTGGACCGAGGAGGAGCGCAAGAAAGGGCAGGCGTGGGGCCTGAAGACCATCGAGTCCTTCCACACCCACGGCACGCCGCCGGTGGAAGTGAAGAAGCACGCATAATATTCAGTGGGCAGCCGATCGCACGCGTGCGATCGTTTCGCGCACGCCTGTCCAGGCCGGCTTGTCGGGGGCGAACTGCCTGCGCAGGAACGTGACGAGCTCCTCGATCTGCGCGTCGCTCATGCTGTTCCTGAACGCAGGCATGTAGCCGAGATCGCTCGATGCTGGCTCGGCGATGCCGTGCAGGATCACCTGCACGAGATTGTCCGGTGATGCGCTGTGCAGATTGCTGTTGAGCGCGAGCGAGGGCCGGCTGCCGAACAGCGGCAGGCCGCCGACCTCGTGGCAGACGGCGCAGGCGCCCTGATAGAGCCGCGCGCCGGTGGAGGCGGCGGTGGTGACTTGCGTTGCGCTCTCGAGCCTGGCGGCAAGTGCCTCCGGCGCCTCGGTGGCGGCGTTGTTGAACGAGTTGAGATAGACGGCCATCGCGCGAATGTCCTGGTCGGGCAGGGCTGTGAGATCCCTGACAACAGGCGCCATCGGGCCGGCGGCGACGCCGTGATAGCGCGACTGGCCGGTGCGCAAATAGGCGTAGAGCTCGTCCTCGCTCCAGGGGATCGGTGCCTGCGACAGCGACGTCAGCGGCGGCGCCTCCCAACCCTCGGCAAAGCCGCCGGCGAGATAGGCATCGCGCTGCTCGGCGCCGAGCGCGTTGCGCGGCGAATGGCAGGCGCTGCAATGGCCGAGACTTTCGACCAGATAGGCGCCGCGATTCCACTGCGCGGACTGCGCGGGATCGGGCTTGAAGTCCTTCGTCTGATGAAACAGCGCATTCCAGCCCGCGAGCAGCGGGCGAATGTTCAACGGGAAGGCGAGCGTGTTCGCGGGCGCCGTCGCGCGCGCCGCGGGCTGCGCCATCAGGTAGGCGTAGAGCGCCTGGAGGTCGGCCTCGCTGGTCTTCGAAAAATGCGTGTAGGGGAAGGCGGGATAGAGCTGCCGTCCGTCGCGATGCTGCCCGTCGCGCATCGCGCGCTCGAAGGCGGGATAGGACCAGGCGCCGATGCCGGTCTCGACGTCGGGCGTGATGTTGGTCGCGTAGATCGTGCCGAACGGCGTCGCAAGCGCGCGGCCGCCGGCGTTGGGCGCACCGCCGATCGTGGTGTGGCACTCCGCGCAATTGCCGAGCGCGGCAAGCTGCGCGCCGCGGGCGATGGTTGCCGCGGAATAGACCGATGCATCGGGCCGCGCGATCGGCGCGATGGCGCGGCCGGGCAAGAGGGCAGCGCCAACGCCGATCGCGGCGGTGCAGACGGCGGCAATGGTCGCAAAGATGCCGGCGCGCCTGGCGAACGGATTCTGCCAGATGCGCGATGGCTGTGGCGCTGCGGGAGCGGGCAGGGCCTGCGGCGCGGGCCGCGCGTCACCGTGCAGGCCCCGGAGGATGCGCTCGGGCGTGAACGGGGGCTCGCGAAAGCGCACGCCGGTGGCATCGAAGATGGCATTGGCGATCGCCGCCGCGCTCGGGACCGAGGCGGACTCGCCGACGCCGAGCGGCGGCTGGTCCGGCCGCGGCAACATCAAGACGTCGATCTTGGGCACGTCGGGGAAGGGGATGATCGGATAGGCGCCCCATTCGCGCGCCGCCACCGCACCGCGCTCGAACGAGACCTCCTCCATCAGCGCGCGGCTGGTGGACTGGATGACGTTGCCGTGGATCTGGTGGCGCACGCCGTCCGGATTGATCATCAGACCGGAGTCCTGCCCGGCGACGACGCGCGTCACGCTGACGTCGCCGGTCGTCTTGTTCACGGCGACGTCGGCGACCCAGGCCGACCACGCCGCGCCATAGCCCGGAAACTTGCTGTGGACATAGAGCGCATAGGCAAAGCCGCGCCCGTGCACGACCTCGCCGTCCTTCTCTTCGCGGACCGGCCGCGGCGTCCAGCCCGCGCGCTCGGCCACCGCATTGACGAGATCGACGGCGCGCTGGTCTTTCAGGTAGCGCAGCCGGTATTCGATCGGGTCGACGCCGGCTTCCGTTGCGGCCTCGTCGATGTAGGATTCATGCGCAAACGTGTTCGGCAGCGCCGAGACGCCGCGAAGCCAGGACGCGCGCACGATCGGCGCCATGTCATGGGCGACGACGCGCATGTGGTCGTAGTCGTAGGGCGGGATCGCGGTGCGGTCGCCCATCTGGAGCACGGCCGGATCGGGCGAGACGCGACCGGTCAGCAGCAGCGCCAGCGTCGGCGCGGCGTTCGAGGGATAGCGCGTGGCGAGGTCGTAAGCCGCGACGCCGCCGTCGGCGTTCAGGCCGCCATTGACGTCGATGAGCTGCGCGGTGCCCTTGGGCTCCCAGGCGTGCTCCTGCTCGCGCGTCAGTTGCACGCGCACCGGACGGCCGACCGCGCGCGACAGCAGCAGCGCATCCGCGGTGACGTCGTCGGCGCAGTTGCGGCCGTAGCAGCCGGCGGCCTCCAGCCGGATGACTTCGATCTCGCTCTCGGGGCGCTCGATCAGCAGCGCCAGATCGCCGCGCAGCAGATGCGGATTCTGCGTGCCCGACCAGACGCGGATGTCGCCGCTCTGGAAGTCGGCGACCGCGCAGGACGGGCCGATCGAGGCATGCATCTGGTACGGCCACACATAGGTGCGCTGCATCGGCTTGGCGGCGCCTGATATCGCCGCATTGACGTCGCCCTTGTCGATCAACGTCCGCGGCGTCGACGGATTGGCGCGCAACGCGGTCTCGACATCGGCGAGGTCGGTGAGGGTGGGCGTCGGCTTCCAGCTCACCTTGAGCTGCTCCGCGGCGCGAATCGCATTCTCCTCGCGCTCGGCGACGATTCCGACGAAATCGCCGATGTGCACGACGGCTATGATGCCGGGAACGTCGCGCACCGAGGATTCGTCGACCGCGAGCAGGCTGGTGCCGACGAACGGCCCGGCATCGACGCCGGCATAGGGCGGACGCACGACGCGGCCGTGCAGCATGCCAGGCAGGCGGACGTCGTGCACGAAGGTCAGCTCGCCCGTGGCCTTCGCCGGCAGGTCGACCCGCGGCATCGACTGGCCGACGATGGCGTAGTCGCCGACGGGCTTGACGGCGACGTCGTCGGCAAGCTCGAGCCGGATCGTCTCGCCGCCGATCAATTCGCCATAGCTGACGCTGCGGTTGTCGTGCCCGCGCACGAGGCCGTCTTCGATCTTGAGGTCGGCCTCCGGCAACTCCAGCCGCTCGGCTGCGCGCGCGATCAGGAAGTGGCGCGCCTGCGCCGCGGCCTTGCGCAGGGGCACGGCAGTGATCTGGATGGTTTCACTGGCGATCGTGGCGCCCTGGTTCGGCACGACAGCGGTATCGCCGAGCACGACGACGACGCGCGCAAAGGACACGTCGAGCTCCTCGGCGACGATCTGGCCGAGCGCGGTGCGGATGCCGGTGCCGAGATCGACATGACCATTGTAAGCGGTGACCGAGCCGTCTGCGGTGATGCGGACGAAGGTCTCGGATGTGATCTCGTCCACGGTGCGGACGACGACGAGCGAGCCTGATTGCCGCTCAGCTCCGTTCGAGGCAGGGGAGGCCATCAGTCCGCGGCCTCGGTGAGCTGCCCCGATGCGCGCATCACGGCGCGCAGGATTTCGACATGCGTGCCGCAGCGGCAGAGATTGTAGCGCAGCGCCGCCAGCGCTTCCTGTTCTGTCGGCTGCGGGTTGATCGCGAGCAACGCCTTGGTGGTCATGATCATGCCGTTGAGGCAGTAGCCGCATTGCGCGGCCTGCTCGTCGATGAAGGCCTGCTGCACCGGATCAGGCTTGTCGCTTGTGCCGAGCCCTTCGAGCGTCACGATGTCGCGTCCCACGCAGCCGCCGACCGGTATGACGCAGGAGCGCGCGGCGGCGCCGTCGATCAGGACAGTACAGGTGCCGCATTCGCCGAGGCCGCAGCCATATTTCGGACCGTTGAGCGCGAGGTCGTTGCGCAGCACATAGAGTAATGGCGTTGCGCGCTCTGCAGTGATCTCGTGGATCCTGCCGTTCACGGTGAGGCGGATCGGTGTCTGCGTCATCCTGTTCCCAAGCCCCGCGACGATCGGGTCGCAAAAATTGTACGTTGCGACGATACCGTTTGTACACAAACGTGCAAGCGGCCATGCCGCAGTGCAGCGCGACTGCCCGCTTTGTGGACAAAGGCGGCAGGCAAATGAGGTTTTATTCGGCAGTGCATCTTTTCGCGCGCGCCGCCGCTTGACAGCTATCGGGACCGCGCGCAACATCGTTCGTATACGAATGATAACCGCAGTGTCCGCTGGCTTGCACATGGTGACTGAAACGACGAGCGCCGCCACCGACAAGATCCGCTGCGATGCCTGTCCGGTGATGTGCTACATCAAGCCGGGCGCGGCGGGCGCCTGCGATCGCTATGCCAATCACGACGGCAAGCTCGTTCGCGTCGATCCGCACGTGATCCTGGAGCGCACCGTTTCGCATGGCGGCAAGCTTGTGCCGTTCAGCCGCACGGAAGACTGGGACGGCAAGATCGTCCACGAACCCTCGACCTTCGTCACCGCGATCGGTGCGGGCACGACCTATCCGGACTACAAGCCGGCACCGTTCATCGTCTCTGCGGAAGTCGACGGGGTCGACATGGTGACCGTCGTCACCGAGGGAATCTTCTCCTATTGCGGCATCAAGGTGAAGATCGACACCGACCGCTATCTCGGCCCGGAGACCGCGACCGTGCGCGCGCAGGGCGAGGCGGTCGGCCACGTCACCACCAGCGAATACGGCTCGCAGATGCTGTCGCTCGGCGGGGTGCATCATCTCACCGGCGGCTCCAAGAAGGAGGGCCGCGTCACCTGCGATACGCTGATGGACCTCGCCAATTGCAAGGCGGTCGAGCTCACCATCGACGGCGGCGCCACGGTGGTGGTGCAGGCCGGCCAACCGCCGATCGTCAACGGCGCGAAAGAAGAGCGCATGCGCGTCGGCTGTGGCTCGGCGACGATCGGCATGTTCGCCAAGCAATGGCATGGCAAGGTCGACGAGGTCGTGGTCGTCGACGACCACATCACCGGCGTGCTCTCAGAGCACCAGGCCGGCAAGCTGCTCGACATCGCCGACACCGGCATCAAGATGAAGGGCCGGCGCTCGACGCCCGGCCGCTATTTCCAGGTCGCCGATCCCGGCACGGGGTGGGGCGGCACCAACATTTCCGATCCGCTCGCGATCCTCGGACCGTTCGATGCGAAGGAGGCCAAGCCTGGCCTCTCCATGCTGATGGTTTCCACGACGGGCGAGCATTCGTCCTATTACGTGCTCGACGAGGCCTTGAAGCCGGTCGAGACCGAGATGCCGGCCGATTTGAAGTTCTCGGTCGAGCGCATCCAGGAGAATTGCGAGCCGGCGCTGTGCACCGTGCTGTTCATGGCCGGTGCGGGCGGCTCGCTGCGTGCGGGCGTCACCGACAATCCGGTGCGGCTGACGCGCTCGGTGAAGGACGCGCTGACACGTGTCACCAGCGGCGGCGCACCAGTTTATGTCTGGCCCGGCGGCGGCATCACTTACATGGTCGACGTGACGCAGATGCCTTCAGGCGCGTTCGGCTATGTGCCGACGCCGGCGCTGGTCGCGCCGATCGAGTTCACGATGAAGCTGTCCGACTACGCCGCGCTCGGTGGACACATGGATTACGTCAAGCCGCTCTCGGAAGTACAGAACGGCGAGGATGTCCGCCAGTTGCCCTGGCAGAACCCGATTCCAGGGCCCCGGGCATGACACGGCTCCCGCAAATCGCATTGCTGTCTGATGGTCGGCGGCTGCATTTGCAGGATGGGCCGATTGATCTGATCGTCGAAGCGAGGGGGGGGCCGGGCGAGGTGCGTGCGGCCTATGACGCCGCAGCGCGCCGCTTCACCGGGCTGCTCGATGAGCTCTGCGTGGAGCTGACGGAGCTGCGCAAGGCAGCGGAACCCGGAGCGTGCCCACTGAAGGGCGCCGTTGCGCGCCGCATGTATGCCGCCGTTGCGCCCTATGCCCCCGATTGCTTCATCACGCCGATGGCCGCGGTGGCGGGCAGCGTGGCCGAGGAGATTCTGGGCGCAATGCTGAACGCGGCGTCGCTCGACCAGGCCTATGTCAACAATGGCGGCGACATCGCGCTGCATCTTGCGCGAGGCGAACATTTTTCGGTCGGCCTGATGGACCGGCCCGATCGCGACGGCGTGATGCGGAGAATGAAGGTCGATGCTGATGATCCCGTGCGGGGGATCGCGACCAGCGGGCGCCACGGCCGCAGCTTTTCGCTCGGCATTGCCGACGCCGTGACGGTGCTGGCGGCAATGGCCGCGCAGGCCGATGCGGCGGCCACGATCATCGCCAACGCTGTCGATCTGCCCGGGCATCCCGCCATCGTCCGGCAGCCCGCGAACGAGCTTCAGCCCGACAGCGATCTCGGCGCGCGTCTTGTCACCCGCAACGTCGGCGAATTGTCACCGACCGAGATTTCGGCCGCGCTGGAATCTGGCGCGGAATGTGCACGGCAATTGTTCGATCGCGGATTGATCGAGGGTGCCGTGTTGCAGCTCAGTGGTGATATGCTCGTCATCGGAACAAAAGATATTGAACGGCAACGATCGCGCCCGTCTGTGCTGGAGAACGCGGTTCATGCCTGAGCAGGGAAGAGCGCAAGGGAAACAATCATGAGCGCGATCATCCGCAAGATCGTCACGGTCGTCGAAGAGACGCAAATGGAGATGGGCCGCCAGGTCTCGCCGCCGACCCGGCGCGCCGCGGCCATCGCCGTGATCGAAAATCCCTTTGCCGGACAATATGTCGAGGATCTCGCGCCGCTGATCGCGATCGGCGAGGAGCTCGGCGAACTGCTGTCGAAGCGCGCAGTCGCGGCGCTCGGGATCGACGGGGCGAAGGTGCAGAGCTACGGCAAGGCGGCGGCCGTCGGTGAGAATGGCGAGCTGGAGCATGCGGCCGCGATCCTTCATCCGAAGATGGGCGCGCCGGTGCGGAAGGTTCTGAGCAAGGGCGCAGCGCTGATCCCTTCGTCGAAGAAGCGCAGCGGCCCCGGCACGACGCTCGATATCCCCCTGGGTCACAAGGATGCGGCCTTCGTGCGCAGCCACTTCGACGGCATGGAAGTGCAGATCAACGACGCGCCGCGCGCCAACGAGATCATGGTCGCGGTCGCCGTTACCGACAGCGGCCGTCCGCTGCCGCGTGTCGGCGGGCTGACGGTTGCGGAGATCAAGGGCGAGGACGGTCTGAGATAGAGTTTGAACCGGGGAGGCGGGCACTGCTTCCCCGACAAGATCACGCTGAAGACGTAGAGAGTTCAAAACTGGAGGTTGGGATGCGAGCGAGAAACTATTTTGTGGGCGCGGCCTTCGCGCTTCTGGCCGGCGGCATGGCTCATTCGGCCATGGCACAGGACATCAAGATCGGCGAGATCAACAGCTACTCGCTGCTGCCGGCCTTCACCGAGCCCTATCGCAAGGGCTGGCAGCTCGCCGTGGAAGAGATCAACGCGGCCGGCGGCATCAACGGCAAGAAGCTGGTCGTCGTCTCCAAGGACGACGGCGGCAAGCCGGCGGATGCGCAGACTGCGGCCAACGAGCTGGTGTCGAGCGAGGGCGTCGCGATGCTGACGGGGACGTTCCTGTCGAACATCGGTCTGGCCGTCAGCGACTTCGCCAACCAGAAGAAAGTGTTTTTCCTTGCGGCCGAGCCGCTAACGGACGCCGTGACCTGGTCGAAGGGCAACAAGTACACCTTCCGCCTGCGGCCCTCGAACTACATGCAGGCCGCGATGCTGGTGGAAGCAGCCAGCAAGCTGCCGGCAAAGCGCTGGGCGACGATCGCGCCGAACTATGAGTACGGCCAGTCGGCAGTTGCCGTGTTCAAGAAGCTGATGTCGGAGAAGCGCCCCGACATCCAGTGGGTGGACGAGCAGTGGCCGCCGCAGGGCAAGATCGATGCGGGTCCGGTGGTGCAGGCGGTTGCCGCGGCCAATCCCGAGGCGATCCTCAACGTCGCCTTCGGCGCCGACCTCGTGAAGCTCGTGCGCGAAGGCAACACCCGCGGCCTGTTCAAGGGGCGCGAGGTCGTGTCCTTCCTGACCGGCGAGCCCGAATATCTCGATCCGCTCAAGGACGAGACGCCGGAGGGCTGGATCGTCACTGGCTATCCCTGGTACTCGATCAAGACGCCCGAGCATGATGCGTTCCTGAAGGCCTACCAGGCCAAGTACAACGACTATCCGCGTCTCGGCTCGATCGTCGGCTACCAGACCATCAAGTCGGCGGCCGCGATCCTGGCAAAGGCCGGCTCGACCGATCCGGAGAAGCTGATTGCCGCGGCGGAGGGCCTGTCCATGCCGTCGCCGTTCGGTGAGATCACCTTCCGCAAGATCGACCACCAGTCGACCCTCGGCGCTTACGTTGGCAAGACCGCGCTGAAGGACGGCAAGGGCGTGATGGTGGACTCTTCTTACAAGAAGGGCGCGGACTATCTGCCCAGCGATGCCGAAGTCGAGAAGCTGCGTCCGAAGGACTGATCTCTTTCTTCTCCCTCGCCCCGCTTGCGGGGAGAGGGTCGGGGTGAGGGGGAGCCTCCGCGAGGGAGGTAACCATCGAGCTCGCGGAGACTCCCCCTCACCCGAATTGCTCCGCAATTCGACCTCTCCCCGCAAGCGGGGAGAGGTGAAGCAACACCTGAACCCGGACCGCCTATGGCCTTTTATGTCGTACAGTTTCTGACCGGTCTCGCCAGCGCAGCGTCGCTGTTCCTGGTGGCCTCGGGCCTGTCGATCATCTTTGGCGTGACGCGGATCGTGAATTTCGCGCATGGCGCCTTCTACATGATCGGCGCATACATCGCCTTCACGCTGACCGAGCGGCTTTCGGGCGCGTTCGGTTTCTGGGGCAGTATCGTCGCGGCCGCGCTGGCCGTGGCGCTGATCGGCGTCATCGTCGAGATGGTGCTGCTCCGCCGCATCTATCATGCGCCCGAATTGTTCCAGCTGCTCGCGACCTTCGGTCTGACCCTGATGGTCGAGGACCTCGTCGTGCTGATCTGGGGGCCCGACGATCTCGTCGGCCGCCGCGCGCCGGGCTTCAAGGGCGCGATCGATTTCTTCGGCCAGAACATCCCGAGCTATGACCTGTTCCTGATCGGGCTCGGCCCGGTCGTGCTCGGCATTCTCTGGCTGCTGTTCCAGCGCACGCGCTGGGGCGTGCTGGTGCGCGCGGCAACGCAGGACCGCGACATGGTCGCGGCTCTCGGCGTCAATCAGAAATGGTTGTTCACGTCGGTGTTCGCGGTCGGCGTCTTCCTCGCAGCGCTCGGCGGCGCGCTCCAGATCCCGCGCGATGCCGTGCATCACGCGATGGATCTGCGCATCATCGTCGAGGTCTTCGTCGTGGTCGTGATCGGCGGTCTCGGCAGCATCGTCGGCGCCTTCGTCGCGGCGGTGCTGGTCTCCGAGCTCAACGCCTTCGGCATCCTGATCTTCCCGAAGATCTCCATCATCCTGGTCTTCCTGGTGATGGCGGTGGTGCTGATCGTCCGCCCCTGGGGCCTGTTCGGCAAGCCGGAGGCGGCCGCGCGCAAGACGCCGGGTCTCACCGTCAATCCCTGGCGCCCGCTGTCGTCGAACGAGCGGCTGGCCGCGCTGGCAACGCTCGTCATTGCCGCAACGCTGCCGCTGTTCGCCGGCAACTACGCGCTGACCGTCGGCTCGGAGATCGCGATCTTCGTGATCTTCGCCGTCAGCCTGCACTTCCTGATGTCGGTCGGGGGACTCGCGTCTTTCGGCCACGCCGCCTATTTCGGCCTCGGCGCCTACGGCATCGCCTTCCTCGCCAAGATGGCCGGACTGCCGATGATCGTCTGCCTGTTGCTCGGGCCGCTGCTCGGCTGCATGGGCGCCGCGGTGTTCGGCTTCTTCGCCGTGCAGCTCTCCGGCGTCTACTTTGCGATGCTGACGCTCGCCTTTGCCCAGATCGTCTGGTCGATCGCGTTCCAATGGGTGAGCGTCACCGGCGGCGACAACGGCATTCTGGGCGTCTGGCCGGAAAAATGGGCGGCGAGCCCGTCGCACTTCTATTGGCTGGCGCTCGGCGTCGCGGCGCTCGTCACGGTCGCGCTGCGGGCCATGGTGTTCTCGCCGTTCGGCTACGCGCTGCGGGCCACGCGCGACTCGCTCCTGCGCAGCGAAGCGATCGGTATCAACGCCAAGCGCATCCAGTGGACCGCCTTCGTGATCGCGGGCACGACCGCCGGCATCGGCGGCGCGCTGTTCGCCTATCTCAAGGGCAGCGTCTTCCCGGACAATCTCGGCATCTCGCTTTCGGTCGACGCGCTGGTCATGGTGCTGCTCGGCGGCGTCGAGACGGTGTCGGGCGCGGTGATCGGCGCCATCGTCTACAAGGCGCTCAACATCTGGCTGGTCAGCCAGACCGACCTGTCGAAGCTCGTGCTCGGCGGCTTCATCGTGCTGATCGTCGTCGTCTTTCCCAAGGGCATCGTCGGCATGCTGGAGATGCTGGCGCAGCGTCGCAGGAAGACATCGCCGCCGGGATCTCCCTTGCTTGCCAAGCCGATCGAGTCCGCCGAATGAGCGTCGCACCCCCACTTCTCGCGGTCGAAGGCCTGACCAAATCCTATGGCGGCATCCATGCCGTGCGCGGCGTCTCGTTCTCGCTGCGTGCCGGCGAGATCCTGGCGCTGATCGGCCCGAACGGCGCCGGCAAGAGCACCTGCTTCGACATGCTCAACGGCCAGAACAAGCCGGATTCCGGCCAGGTCCGCCTGCTTGGCGAAGAAACCACCGGCAAGAAGCCGCGCGAGATCTGGCGGCTCGGGGTGGGGCGTACCTTCCAGATCACCGCGACGTTCGCGACCATGACGGTGCGCGAGAACGTGCAGGTTGCGCTGATCTCGCACGGGAAGCAGCTGTTCAATCTCTGGGGCTCGGCGCCGAGGTTCGATCGTGGCGAAGCCGGCCGCTTGCTCGAGCTCGTCGGCATGAGCGGCTATGCGGATCGTCCCTGCGGCGAGCTCGCCTATGGCGACCTCAAGCGGCTCGAGCTTGCGGTCGCGCTCGCCAACCAGCCGAAACTCTTGCTGATGGACGAGCCGACCGCCGGCATGGCGCCGCGCGAGCGAGTCGATCTGATGCGACTGACGGCTCAAATCGCGCGGGAGAAGTCGATCGGCGTGCTCTTCACCGAGCACGACATGGACGTGGTGTTCGAGCACGCCGACCGCATCATCGTGCTCAACCGCGGCACGCTGATCGCCGAGGGCTCGCCCGCCGAGGTGCGTGGCAACCCGCAGGTGCAGGCGGTCTATCTCGGCGAGGGGCTCGTCTACGATGCCCGCCATCGCGACGGAGCCTCGGCATGAAACTCACGGTGCAGGACCTCAACAGCCATTACGGCCCGGCGCATATCCTGTTCGACATCGGTTTCGAGGTCGGCGAGGGCGAGGTGGTGGCGCTGCTGGGCCGCAACGGCGCCGGCAAGTCGACGACGTTCCGCTCGATCGTCGGCCTCGTGGCGCAGCGCTCGGGCCGCATCATGTTCGAGGGCAAGGACGTGTCGGTGCGGCCGACGCACGAGATCGTGCGCGAGGGGCTCGGCTACGTGCCGGAGGAGCGGCGAATCTTCACCGATCTGACGGTGGAGGAGAATCTCGAAGTCGGCCGGCAGCCGAAGCGCCCGAACGCGCCCTACTGGACGCGCGACAAGTTGTTCACGCTGTTTCCGAACCTCGGCGAGATGAAGAACCGCCCGGGCGGCCGCATGAGCGGCGGCGAACAGCAGATGCTCACCATCGCGCGCACGCTGATGGGCAACCCGTCGCTGGTGCTGCTCGACGAGCCGTCGGAAGGCCTGTCGCCGAAGATCGTGGAACAGATGGTCGATGCCATCCTGACCATGAAGAAGGAGGGCGTCAGCATCGTCGTCTCCGAGCAGAATCTGCACTTCGCGCGGTTGATCTCCGATCGCGCCTATATCATCGAGCGCGGCCGCATCTGCTTCGGCGGCACCATGGCCGAGCTCGACGCGCGTCCGGACATCCGCGACGCGCATCTGTCGTTGTGACGGCAAAGGGAAGGTCGGGGAGCGGATGGCGAGAAGCGTTGCGGCGAAGAAGAGCGTCAAACCGGCAAAACCGCCTTACGTGCTCGACGAGCAGGTCGGCTTCATCCTGCGCCAGGTCTGGCAGCGCCACAGCTCGATCTTCTCCCGCGATATCGGCACCAATCTGACGCCGACGCAATGGGCGGCGCTGTCAAAGCTCGCCGAGACCGGGCCGTGCTCGCAGAACCAGCTGGGACGGCTGACTGCGATGGATGTCGCGACCATCAAGGGCGTGATCGACCGCCTGACGGCGCGCGGCCTGACTGAAACCAGCCAGGATCCCGAGGACGGGCGACGCCTGCTGGTGAGCCTGACGCGTGCCGGTCAGCAGCTAGCCGAGAAACTGGCGCCGAATGCGCTCGCCATCACCCGCGAGACGCTGGCGCCGCTCGACGCCAAGGAGCGCGAGATGCTGATGGCGCTGTTGAGCAAGTTGCGGTGAAATTGACTGTCATTCCGGGGCACGCGCGCCGCGCGTAAACCCGGAATCCGGAGATTGTTGCTCGAGATTCCTGGTTCGCGCTCTCGCGCGCCCCGGAATGACGGCAAGTGCCGTCACTTCGCCACCACTTCCGGCACCCGGCCGGCCGGCGGTGTGTTGCGGCTGCGCTGGGTGCGGACGATGCCGTCGATGATGGTCATGCCGATGCCGGGGAGGTCGCCGAGCTGGACGCTCTCCAGGATGTTCTTGCCCGGCGAGTGCTGCGCCTTGTCCATGATGACGAAATCCGCGGCGCGGCCGACCTCGATCAGGCCGCAATCGAGCTGCCGCATCCGCGCGGTGTTGCCGGTGGCGAGGCAGAAGGCGATCTCGGCCGGCAGCTCGCCGATCGAGGACAGCATCGAGACCATGCGCAAGATGCCGAGCGGCTGCACGCCGGAGCCGGCCGGCCCGTCGGTGCCGAGGATGACGCGGTGCAGGTCGCCCATTTCGCGCGCGATGCGCAGCGTATAGAGCGCCGAGCGCTCGTTGCCGTTATGAACGATCTCGAGCCCGCGCTTGCAGCCCTCGCAGATGCAGCGGATCTGGTCGTCGGGAAGGGCGGTGTGGCCGCCATTGATGTGGCCGACCACGTCGGTGTCGGCCTCCAGCACCACGTCCTTGTCGATCAGGCCGGAGCCGGGGATCGAGGGGCCTCCGGTGTGGATCGTGCTCTGGATGCCGTATTTGCGCGCCCAACCCACCATCTTGCGCGCAGTGGGTCCGTCCTTGACGCCACCGAGGCCGACTTCGCCGAGCAGCTTGACGCCGGCGGCGGCCAATTCCTTGAAGTCTTCTTCGACCATCTCGCATTCGATCACCGGCGCACCGGCATGAACCTTCACGCCGCCCGGACGCAACGTCCAGAACGCGCGCTGGGCGAAGATCGCCATCGCCTTCAGCCCCACCACGTCGCGGGGGCGACCCGGCATGTGCACTTCGCCTGCCGAGATCATGGTGGTGATGCCGCCATGGAGGGAGCTGTCGATCCAGTTGATCTGGTTCTGGCGCGGCGTCCAGTCGCCGGCGACGGGGTGGACATGGCTGTCGATCAGGCCGGGGGTCACCGTGGTGCCGTTGGCATCGACGATGGTGGTCGCACCTTCCGTGTCGAGATCCTTGTGGCGGCCGATCGCGGTGATCTTGCCGTTCTCGGCGACGATGGTGTCGCCGTCCAGGATCGGCTTTTCCAGCGCGCCGGACAGGATCAGGCCGATATTGCGGATCACGAGCTTCGAGGGCCCGGCGGCCTGGGGTGCGTCATGCGCCATGGAAGGGGTCCTTTTCCTTAACTGCAACGCTGCCGATCTTGGGCAGCCTTGACCACGGGATCAAGCCGGATTATTCATTAGTACACGAATGATCGTGTACAAACGACGCATAGCTGACCGCCTCGGAACCGCAACGTAGCGACACGGAAGGGTGAGATGAGCAATTTCAACCAGGAAAGCGTTTTGAGCGTCCACCATTGGACCGACACGCTGTTCTCCTTCAAGACCACCCGCAGCCCGACCTTCCGCTTCCGCAACGGTGAATTCACCATGATCGGGCTCAAGGTCGGCGAGAAGCCGCTGCTGCGGGCCTACAGCGTCGCCAGCGCCAATTACGAGGACACGCTGGAGTTCTTCTCGATCAAGGTGCCGGACGGCCCGCTGACCTCGCGGCTCCAGCACCTGAAGGAAGGCGACGAGATCATCGTCAGCCGCAAGGCCACCGGCACGCTGGTGATCGACAATCTGGAAGAGGGCCGCAACCTCTATTTGATCGGCACCGGCACGGGCCTCGCTCCGTTCCTGAGCGTGATCAAGGACCCCGAGACCTACGAGCGCTTCGAGAAGGTGGTGCTGCTGCACGGTTGCCGCCACGTCAAGGAACTCGCCTATGGCGAGATGATCACCGAGCATCTGCCGAAAGATGAGCTGCTCGGCGAGTACATCCAGAGCCAGCTTATCTACTACCCGACGGTGACCCGCGATCCCTTCCGCAACCGCGGCCGCATCACCGACCTCATCACCTCGGGCAAGCTGTTCAGCGATATCGGCCTGCCGGCGCTGGAGGCCGCGCACGACCGCGTCATGATCTGCGGCAGCCCGGCGCTGGTCGCGGACACCCGCGTGCTCCTGGGCGAGCGCGGCTTCATCGAGGGCAATCACGGCGAACCGGCCCAGTTCGTGGTCGAAAAGGCTTTCGCCGAGCGCTAGACGCGGAATTCTTGCGCAATAAGACCGTATTTTCGCCGCGCGGCGCCCGTTGCGGCGCCGATTCGGCGCGCGATACACTGTGGGAACGAATCAGCGGAGTTTCCACATGGTTGCGGACAGCGACAGCAACATCGCCTGGCACCGGGTTCAGTTGAAGAAGAACCGCGCCGAGTTGAAGGCGCTCGAGACGGCGCGCTTCACGATGGGCGAGATCGCCTCGTCGAAGCGGAACGGCCAGACCCAGAAGGCGGTTGCAGAACTGAAGCGCAAGATCGCGCAGTCGGAACGCGCGATCGCCGATTACGACAAGCGCACGCGCCGTCCGCTTACCACCGACCTGCAAAGCCTCAGCAGCGGCAGCTGGAGCCATTGGGACGCCTACACCAACCAGCAGCAACGCAAGACCGGGCCGCGCTCGCCGGGCCGCGGATAGGCTCTGGTCGCGAGCATCGCGCTGGCGCAGCCAGCACCGGTTCCGGCCCTTGCACGTGGGTCCGCGCGCACCATCTGGTTGAGACGCCACCAAC
Source organism: Bradyrhizobium diazoefficiens USDA 110 (assembly GCF_000011365.1). GTDB lineage: Bacteria > Pseudomonadota > Alphaproteobacteria > Rhizobiales > Xanthobacteraceae > Bradyrhizobium > Bradyrhizobium diazoefficiens. The sequence goes on from NC_004463.1 coordinate 4,251,062, forward strand.
CAATCCGGTGATCCCATGGCACCGCGCCTCGATTTCACCAGCGAGGCCTTCTTTCGCGATCCGCCCGCGGCGATCGCGGCGCTGCGCGCCTCGGGCCCCGTGGTTGCGACGCGATTTCCTCTCGTCGGCGATGTCTGGATCACCACGACCCATGACGCCACCGCTGAGGTCCTGAAGGACGGCACCACCTTCACGCTGCGCAAGGAGGACGGCAAAGTTGCCGGCCTGCGCTGGTGGATGCCGAAGCTCGTCACCACCATCGCCAACAACATGCTGACCATGGACGAGCCCGATCACACGCGGCTGCGCAGCATCGTGGACGAGGCATTTCGCCGCCGCGCGATCGTGGCGATGGAGCCACGCATTCGCGCCATCGCCGACGGTTTGGCGAACGACCTGTTTGCCGATGGCAGCCCGGCCGACCTCGTCCAGTGTTACGCCCGCATCCTGCCGGTGTCGGTGATCTGCGAGCTGCTGGGCCTGCCCGCGGCCGATCGCCCGAGATTCATCGCCTGGGCCAACAAGATGTCGTCGCTGACGAATGTCGTCAGCTTCTTCCGCCTGCTGTTCGCGTTCCGCAAGATGCGCGCCTACCTCGAACGGCAGTTGCAGATCGCGCGCGTGCGGGGCGGCGAGGGCCTGATCGCCGAGCTGGTCCAGGTCGAGCTCGAGGGCGGCCAGATCACGCCGGACGAAATGGTGTCGATGGTGTTCCTGCTGCTCGCGGCAGGCTCGGAGACCACCACGCATCTGATCAGCGGTTCGGTCTACGAGCTGCTCAGGAATCCGGCCTTGCGCGACTGGCTGGAGGAGGATTGGAGCCGCATCTCGCTCGCCGTCGAGGAATTCCTGCGCTTCGTCTCGCCCGTGCAGTTTTCCAAACCGCGCTATCTGCGGCGGGATGTCGAGCTTGCGGGCGTACGGCTGAAGAAGGGCGACCGTGTCATGGTCATGCTTGCCGCCGCCAATATGGACCCGGCGGTGCACGATCGCCCGGAGCGGCTCGACCTTACGCGCAAGCCGAACCGCCACATGTCGTTCGGAACGGGAATTCATTTCTGTCTCGGCCACCAGCTTGCGCGGATCGAGGCGACTTGCGCGTTGCAGGCGCTGCTTGCGCGATGGCCGAAACTCGAGCTCGCCGTGGACCCCGCGCAAATCCACTGGCGCAAGCGGCCGGGTATGCGTGCGATCGCGCGATTGCCTGTCGTTGCCGGCGGGAACCGCAGGCCGAGCCGTGGTGCCGCCGCCGAGCCGTTGCTCGCGGACTGACGCAGCGCACGCCGTGCCGGGAACAATGGCGCGCATCATCTTGCGTGGAGTGCGAAACAATCTCCGTCGCGCAGGCGTTGCACCAATGCACGCAGCAGCAAGGGAGCAGTCCATGCCCAACGGCGGCAAGACGCATATCGGATCAGGCGCGCGCGGCAAGGGCGCGGGGACTGGCGCACTCACGGACATCGCAAAGGACAAGGTCGGCGACAACATGATCCTGTCGAACCGCGACAAGGCGCAACATTCCGACATTCGCGGCATGGACGGAAAGTTCATCCAGACGGAGCAGTACCAGGATCATTCGGCCAACCGGCTGCTCGACGACGAGGAGGCTGAAGACTAGGCGAGAGCCCCGAGCGGCAGCTTCAGGAGCCGGCCGATTTCTTCGAAGCGACGAGATCGCGCTCCCAGCCGAAGACGGAGCGGCCGTCGAGCTCGGGAGAGGCCGCGCGCTCGCCGGCGATGTAAGCCTCGACCGACGGTCCACGCGCGGTCCGCTCCAGCCGTCGCGCCTGGTCGTCGAGACGCCTGAGCGCCTGCATCTCTTCCTCGCGTCCGAGTTTTGCGTTCTGGATCGCGCCTTTCAGCACGCGGATGGTCTCGTCATAGACCTTGATCGGGACGGGGTAGGGGTGCCGGTCCTTGCCGCCATGAGCGAGCGAGAAACGGGCGGGATCGTTGAAGCGATAGGGGGCGCCGTGCACGACCTCGGCCACCATCGCCAGCGAACGCACCGTGCGGGCGCCGACGCCGGGCGTCAGCAACAGCTCCGGGAAGTCGACGGGGCCACGCTCGGCGGCCGCAGCCAGCGTGCCGTGCAGCCGCCGCGCGAACACGTCCTTGGGCCTGACATCGTGATGCGCGGGCATGATCAGGTGCGGCAGCATCGCCTGCGCCGGTTCGGGTGCGGCTCCGGTGAGCCGCTCGAATTCGGCGACGATGCGATCGGGACCGAGATCGCCGAGGAGTTCGAGCTGCGCGCTGCGCGAGATATCGGCGCGGTGGTCGGTGAGATTGACGATTTCGCCTTGCTGCGGCCCGTCGATCGCGCTGTGCGGCGCGTCGACGAAACTCTTCAAGGCCTCGGAATGCCAGTGATAGCGGCGGGCCTGCCGCTTGTCGCCGTTCATGCCCTGCTGCACCACCGTCCACTTGGCGTCGGCCGTGACGAAGAAGCCGTGGAGATAGAGGTCGAAGCCGTCCTGCACGGCCGCGCTGTCCACCTTCGCGACCAGCCGGCTGGCGCGGGTGAGCTTTACGCCGTCGAAGCCGACGCGCTCGCCGAGCTGCAACAGCTCGTCCGGCGTCTTGCGCGAATGCTGGCCCCGGCCACCGCAAACATAGATCCCGAGTTCGTCCTGCAGCGGGCCGAGCCCGCGCTTCAGCGCGCCGATCACGGAGGTGGTGATCCCCGAGGAGTGCCAGTCCATCCCCATTACGGCACCGAACGACTGGAACCAGAACGGATGCGACAGCCGCTGGAGAAATGCATCGCGGCCGTAATGATGCACGATCGCCTGCGTGACGATCGCGCCAAGCGAGGCCATGCGGCTCGCGAGCCACGGCGGAACCCGTCCGGTGTGGAGAGGAAGATCGGCGCTGCCGGTACGTCTGGTCATGGGTGCGGCAGACTAGCGCGATCCGGCGACCGTTGCACGAGGGGAATGCTGCATTGTGCTGCGCGACGAGGGAAAGGCCGGTGACCATCCCTCTCGATAGGATGCGGGACGCTCAGCCGGGCCGGCGCGCGCAGTTGAACGCGTACGCGTTCTCCGATCAGGCGGCCTTGGCAACGGTTGCGCCAGGTTGCTTGTTCGATCGCGCTCGCGGCTTGCGCAGCTTCCGTCGCGCCCAGATCAGGAGGCCCGTCGACAGCAGCGTTAGCAGTGCGATCGACGTCACGACGTTCAGAGGCGAAGCGATCAGGGCCGACCAGTTTCCCTCATGGATCAGGCGCGGCCAGTTGCGCGGCAGCGGTGTGACGCCCGATGAATTGACGGCATAGGCGCGCAGCTCCCCGTCCTCATAGATCCGCGCCATCATGCGACCGCCGCGCGCGCCGATCGAGATCACATGCGACAGCTCGTGCGAATCTGCGACCATGCGAACAGCGTCGGGCAAGGCAACGGGACGTCCGCCGCCGCCTGGAGCGGCGCCGCTCTGGAACGTCAGGCCGAACGCCATGCACAGGCCGGTCAGCGGGCTCAGCAGGATCAGGGGCAACGCAAACCATGCGGTGCCCTTGTGCCATCCGGACAGCGAATTGCGCAGGCGCGGCAGTCCCATGACGAGGCCGAGCACCATCAGGGACACCATGGCGATGGTCGAGCTTGTCACCAGCCACGCCTGGCCGAGCAGCCGTTCATGCGTGACGCGGGCCCACAGGAAGAGATCGGGGAGGCTGGAGCCCGCGGCAGCGGGCTCGCCCGTTGCGAGATCGATCGCCGAGGTGCCGGCGCCTTGCAGCGTCATGCGCTGGCTCGCGGCATTGACCGAAAGCCCGCGCGCCTTGCTATCCGGATCATACCGTTTCACCAGCTCGACGATGCGCCCGGCGTCGATCGCCGGACCACTGATGCCACTGACTTGCACCAGCGGCTCGAAGGACAGAATCAGTCCGGTGGCGATGATCGCGAGCAGGGGCAGCGCGAAGACCAGCGTGATCCATCGATGCAGTGTCAACAATAGAGGTTTGTTCATTCTCGGTCTCCGGCGATCTCACGCTTTCGTCGCCCAGCGCAGCCAAGAAGACCAATGACGCTTTGTCCATGTTGCTGCGTTGATTTGCAGCAAACGGAGTAAGCGATGTTGGCGAATGCCAATCGCTTGCACCTGGGCGGAGAGAGTCTGGCGGTCCGCGGAGCGGGCGGAGAATTGAGTCTACTTGCGCGTCGCCTTGGTCGCGCCGCGCAGGCCGGCCTGCTGCTGGATCGTGTCCAGCGCGCCGGAGGACTGCTCTTCCGTCACGAAGCGATTGAGCATGGGAAGCGCGTCCTCGCGTCCCCGGGGGATCGCGATGGCCATGTGCTCCAGCCCCCAATTGCCGTCGAGGATTTTCGCGCCCGGCATCTGGTCGGACATCTCGAACAGCGTCGGCTTGTTGGTGGCGTAAAGGTCGATCTCGCCGCGCCCGAACATGCCGATGGCGGCCTTGACGCTTTCGGCGGGAACGATGGTCGCGTTCTTGAACTTCGCCGGCAGCGTTCGCTCGGAGGTCGAGCCTTTGGTGACGCCGATCTTCACGCCGGGCTTGTCGATATCCTCGACCTTGCCGACCGGCGAGTTCGCCGGAACGAGATAGCCGAGCTCGATCGCCAGCACGGGCTGGCTGAAGCTGACCTCGCTGGCACGGGCCGGCGTGGCATTGGTCACGGTGAAATCGACCCGGCCGTCGTGAATCGCGGTGACGATGTCGGCGACGCGCTCGAACCTGACATAGTCGACGCCGACGCCGAGCCGTTTTGCAAGCTCGCCGCCGAGATCGTAGGCGAGGCCGTGCGGCTTGCCGGCCGCATCTGTTACCATCGAGGTCGGGCTGCCCGGATAGATGCCGACCCGCAAGGTGCCGCTCGGCGCCAGGAGCTTTGCTTCGCCGTCGGCCTTCGCGAACGAGCCGGAGAGGCCGACGGTTGCAAACGCGAGCAGGGCGGCGAGCGCACCGTGCCTCCAGGAAGATATCCTCATCAGACGATCCCGCCTTACTGCGCGCGGATGTTGGCGGCCTTCAGCACCGGCTCCCATTTGGTCGCCTCGGCGTGCATGTAGGCATCAAAGTCCTTGGCGGAGGAGCCGACCGGAGCTGCGCCGATCTTGCCGAGCGTCGACAGCACGCTGGGGTCTTGCAGCGCGGCCTTGAGGTCGGTCTCGAGCTTGGACACGATCTCCGGCGGCATTTTTGCCGGGCCCAGCACGCCCCACCAGACCGAGACGTCGTAGCCTGGCACGCCAGCCTCGGCGATGGTCGGAACATCCGGCAGCGCCTTGGAGCGTTCGGCTGATGTCACCGCGAGAGCGCGCACCGGGCCGCCTTCGAGCTGGCCGATCGCCTCTGCAAGCGGATTGATGCTGAGCGGGATCTCGCCGGCGATGACGGCGGTCAGTGCCGGCGCGCCGCCCTTGTAGGGGATCGCGACGATCTTGGTGCCGGACATGTATTTGAGCAGCTCGCCGGCAAGATGCGCGGACGTGCCGTTGCCGGACATGCCGTAGGAGAGCTTGTCCGGCTCCTTCTTGGCAGCGGCCAGGAGATCGCCGAGCGTCTTGTAGGGGCTGTCCTTCGCCACCACGATTGCGAGTGGAGAAGAGGCCACTTCGGCGATCGCAGTGAAATCCTTGAACGTGTCATAGGGCACGCTCGGGTAGATGAACTGGTTGAGCGGATGGCCGCTCGCGACCAGGATCAGCGTGTAGCCGTCCGGCGCGGCCTGCGTCAGCGCCTGCGAGGCGACGATGCCGCCGGCGCCGGGACGGTTGTCGATCACCGGCTGCTGGCCCCAGGTCTTGGCCAGCGCCTGGCCGAGCGTGCGCGCGAGCACATCGACCGCGCCCCCGGCCGCGTAGGGCACCAGGATGTGGACCGGCTTGCTCGGATAATTCTCAGCCTGCGCGGCGTTCGCCGCCAGCAGCAAGCCCGCACCGACCACGAGCCGACCAATTGTTGTGTTCAAACCCAGCATTTTCCCAGCACTCCATTCGCCCCTGCTGCGGTCTTCCGAACCGCCCGGGGACGTCTCGCATCGTTGTTGTTGACGAGACCTGATCTTTTGTACGATAGTACAAATAACATGGTACGCAAGCCCACCAGCAAGGAAACGGCCCGCAAGCCGAACATGCGCGAGGCGATCCTCGCCGCGGCCGAGGAGCTGTTCGCCACCAACGGCTTCAATGCTGTGTCCGTGCGCGACATCGCACAGGCCGCCGGCGCCAATCCCGGCAGCGTGACCTATCATTTCAAGACCAAGGACGGCCTGCTGCTGGAGATCTACCGGCGCCATTGCGGGCCGATGAATCTCCGCCGCTCCGAGCTGCTCGCCGCCGCCAGGCGCGTGCGCGATCTCCAGGACCGGCTGGAGGCGATCGTGCGGGCCTATGTGGTGCCGGCCTTCACCTCGGGCAGTGATCTTGCCGGTGGCGGGGCGCGCTTTACGCGGCTGCGTGCCGTGATGTCGGCGGAAGGCAACGAGGTTGCGCGAAAAATCATCGCGCAGACCTTCGACGACACCAGCCACGCCTTCATCGACGCGGTCCACGAGAGCCTGCCGCACATTCCGCGCACCGACATCGTATGGCGCAGCCATTTCCTGCTCGGTGCACTCTATTATTCGCTGGTGACGCCGGACCGCGTCTCACGCCTGTCGCGTGGCGAGGCCGACGGCAGCGACGCGGCCAGCGCCATCGAGCAATTGGTGCAAGCCACCGTCGCCGCGTTCCAGGCACCGCCGCTCGACCAGCCGGCGCGCCGGCGGGCTGTGGCCAGCAGCAAGACTTGAAGAAGCGGTCACGCTCGGCGGTTCGACTGATGACGATGATGTACACGCCGACCATTCCGCCGCCCGATCCGAACACGCGCACGCCAAAGTTCAAGCTGCCGAAACTGTCGTGCGACGCGCATTGCCACATCTTCGGGCCCGGCGCGAAATATCCCTATGCGCGCGATCGTTCCTACACGCCGCCGGACGCACCGCTGGAGGATTTCCGTGCGCTGCACGCCAAGCTCGGGGTGGAGCGGGCGGTCATCGTCAATGCGAGCGTGCACGGGACCGACAACACGGTCGCGCTCGATGCGATCGCAGAGGGCAATGGCGCCTACCGTGCGGTTGCCAATATCGACGACACCATCACCGAACGCGGACTTCGCGTGCTGCACGACGGCGGCTTCCGCGGCTGCCGCTTCAATTTCGTCCGCCATCTCGGCGGCGTTCCCGACAAGCGCGTGTTCGACCGCATCGTTGCGATGGTCGCGCCGCTCGGCTGGCACATCGACCTGCATTTCGACGCGATCGACCTGCCTGAATATGCCGACATGCTGACCAAGCTGCCGCTGAGCTACACCATCGACCACATGGGGCGGGTGAAGGCGTCGGACGGGCTCGACCAGCTTCCGTTCAGGATTTTGATCGAGCTGATGCAGCGCGACGAGAAATGCTGGGTCAAGATCTGCGGCTCCGAGCGTGTGTCCTCGGCCGGCCCGCCCTTCACTGACGCCGTGCCGTTTGCGCGCAAGATCGTCGAGACTGCGGTTGACCGTGTCATCTGGGGCACGGACTGGCCGCATCCCAACGTCAAGGTGATGCCGAATGACGGCGACCTCGTCGATTTGATCCCGCTGTTCGCGCCGGAGCCGGAGGTCCAGCAGAAGATCCTCGTCGACAACCCCGCGCGCCTGTTCGAGTTCGACCAATGACGTCATTCGCGATCGACAAGCCGCGCGGCCGCGCCTGGTGGAAGGAGCTCTGGATCCAGGTGCTCATCGCCATGGCGGCCGGCATCGCGCTTGGGATCGTAAGCCCCGAGGCGGGTGCCAAGATGCAGCCGCTTGGGGATGCCTTCATCAAGGCGATCCGGATGCTGATCGCGCCGATCATCTTCTGCACCGTCGTGCACGGCATCGCCCATATGGCCGACATGGCGCGCGTCGGGCGCGTCGCGGTGAAGGCGATCGTCTATTTCGAGATCATGACCACGATCGCGCTGATCATCGGTCTTGTTGCGGTGAACCTGCTCAGGCCTGGCGTCGGCATGAACATCGATCCCGCCAGCATCAATGCCAGCGCGATCGAGCCTTATGTCAAGCAGACGAGCGTCATCGGCTTCGTGCCGTTCCTGATGAACATCGTTCCCGCCACGTTCATTGGCGCGTTTGCCGAGGGCAACATCCTCCAGGTGCTGTTCATCTCCGTTCTGTGCGGCTTTGCATTGGTGCAGCTCGGCGAGCGCGCCGCGCCGCTGGTGCATCTGATCGACCTCGCCGCCAAGATGGTGTTCGCCGTCGTCGGCTTCGTGATGTGGGCGGCGCCGATCGGGGCATTCGGCGCCATTGCCTTCACGGTCGGCAAGTTCGGCGTCGGCTCGCTGGCCTCGCTCGGTAAGCTGCTGGGCGGCTTCTATCTCACTTGCGTCATCTTCATCATCGTGGCGCTCGGTCCCGTGGCGCGGCTGTGCGGCTTCTCGCTGCTCAAGCTGATCCGTTACATCTGGGAAGAGCTGCTGATCTGCATCGCCACGACCTCGTCCGAGACCGTGCTGCCGCGGATGCTGACCAAGCTGGAGAAGGCGGGCTGCGAGAAGAGCGTGGTTGGCCTCGTCATCCCGACCGGCTATTCCTTCAATCTCGACGGCACTTGTCTTTACCTCGCCGCGGCCTCGGTGTTCCTGGCGCAGGCGACCAACACGCCGTTCGGGCTCGCCGAGCAGGTCGAGCTGCTGCTGATCCTGCTCGTGACCTCCAAGGGCGCGGCGGGCATTGCAGGCGCGGCCTTCGTCGTGCTGGCGGCGACGCTGTCGGCGACCGGCACCATTCCGGTGACGAGCGTCGCGCTGGTGCTCGGCATCCACCGCCTGATGTCGCAGGGGCTGACGCCGACCAATTTGATCGGGAACGCGGTTGCGACCATCGCGATTGCCAAATGGGAAGGCGCGCTCGACGGCGAGCGCCTGCGGCGCGTGCTCGACGGCGAGGAACAAGCGGCCATCACGGCCTGATGAATTGGCTGCCTGCACGAGGCGGGCGGCCTATGATGCCTACGAACGAAAGAGGGGAGTTTGTCCCATGAAAACAGGTCTCGTCGTCACCGCCCATCCGGGCGATTTCGTCTGGCGCGCCGGCGGCGCCATCGCGCTGCATGCGAAAAAGGGCTATCGCATGAAGATCGTCTGCATGTCCTTCGGCGAGCGCGGCGAAAGCCAGTTCGCGTGGAAAGAAAAGGGCGCGACGCTGGAATCGGTCAAGGCCGGCCGCAAGGACGAGGCGGAGCGGGCGGCCAAGCTGCTCGGTGCCGAGATCGAGTTCTTCGACTGCGGCGACTATCCGCTGAAGCTGACGGAAGCGCATTTCGACCGCATGGTCGACATCTACCGCGAACTCAATCCGAGCTTCGTGCTGACGCATGCGCTGGAAGACCCCTATAATTTTGACCATCCGAACGCCGCGCATTTCGCGCAGGAGACCCGCGTGGTCGCGCAGGCCATGGGCCACAAGCCCGGCGCGCAGTACAAATATTCGGCTCCGCCGGTGTTCCTGTTCGAGCCGCACCAGCCGGAGCAGTGCAACTACAAGCCGGACCTGCTCCTCAAGATCGATGAGGTCTGGAAGGAGAAGTACGAGGCGTTCCAGATCCTGGCCGCACAGAAGCATCTCTGGGGCTATTACGAGCGCGTTGCGCTCAACCGCGGCATCCAGGGCAGCCGCAACACCGGCGTGCCGATGACCTATGGCGAGGCCTATCAGCGTCTGTTCCCGACGGTTGCGGAGGAGCTCGCATGAAGTCCGTCGTCGTTCGCAGCATCAAGCGTGCCGATCCCGCCGGAATGGCAGAGTACGGCGTCTCGACCGTGCACGAGGCCTATGGCCGCATCGGCCTGATGAAGCCGTATCTGCGGCCGGTCTGGGCAGGTGCGTCGATTGCCGGCCCGGCCGTCACCGTGCTAGCGCAGCCCGGCGACAACTGGATGATCCATGTCGCGGTCGAGCAGTGCAGGAAAGGCGACATCCTCGTCGTCGGCTGCACCACCGACAACACCGATGGCATGTTCGGCGAGCTGCTCGCGACCTCGCTCCAGGCGCGTGGCGTGCAGGGGCTGATCATCGATGCCGGCTGCCGCGACGTCAAAGCGCTGCACGAGATGAAGTTTCCGGTGTGGTCGCGCGCGGTCTCGGCCAAGGGCACGGTCAAGGCTACGCTCGGCTCGGTCAACGTCCCCGTGGTCTGCGCCGGCGTCAACGTCGATCCCGGCGACATCATCGTCGCCGATGACGACGGCGTGGTGGTGGTGCCGAAGCGCTATGCGGCCGAGGTCGCCGAAAAGGCGAACAAGCGCAACGCGGACGAAGGCGGCAAGCGCAAGCGGCTGGCCTCGGGCGAACTCGGTCTCGACATGTACAGCATGCGCGAGGCGCTGGCGAAGGCCGGTCTTGTCTATGTCGACAATCCCGAGGACGTCTGAGCGAAATAAGGGAAGCGGAGCGGGCGGATGGATCGTCTCAAGCTGAAGGCCGTGCTCGGCAGTCACCCCCATGTGCAGGCGGTGAAGGGCGGCGAGCTGCGCTCCGACCTGTTCGACCTCGACTTCATCGAGTACACGCCGACCAACACCGCGTTCAAGCCGATGGTGCGCGAGCAGGCGTTCGATGTCTGCGAGATGGCGATCGTCACCTATCTGATGGCGAAGGCCCACGGCAAGCCGCTGGTGCTGCTGCCGGCGACCATGCTCGGGCGTTTCCAGCATTCCTATGCGCTGTATAACCCCTCGCATGGGACGCTTGGGCCCTCCGATCTCGAAGGCAAGCGCGTCGGCATCCGCTCCTTCACGACGACGACGGGCGCCTGGATCAGGGGCATCCTCGCCAACGATTACGGCGTCGATCTCGACAACATTCGCTGGGTGACGTTCGAGGATCCGCATGTCGCCGAATATGTCGACACCACCGAGCGCGCGCCGAAGGACAAGAAGCCCCTGCAGATGCTGATCGACGGCGAACTGGATGCCGTCCTCGGCGAGACCTCCAACGATCCCAGGCTGAAGCCGCTGTTCCCGGATCCGGCGACGGAGGCCGCGAAATGGTATGCCCGGCGCGGCGTCGTGCCGATCAATCATCTCGTGGTCGTGACCGAGCGGCTTGCGACATCGCGGCCCGACGTGGTCGCGGGCGTCTATGATCTGCTCAAGCGGAACAAGGCGCAGGTGGGACCCGCCGCAACGCCGGACCTCGCCCCGTTCGGGATCGAAGCCAACAGGAAGCCGCTCGAATTGATCGTCGACTATGCATTCCAGCAGGCGTTGATCCCGCGCCGCTATGCGGTCGAGGAGCTGTTCGACGAGACGGCACGAGGATTGAACTGATGTCGGATCCGAGACGATGGCAGATCGGGCTGGTCGGCTATGGCGAGGTCGGCCGGATATTGGCCGAGGATTTGCGCCAGCAGGACATCAAGGTTGCCGCCTATGACATCAAGCTCGGGGGCGAGCAGGATACTGCGCTGAAACAGCATGCAGCGAAATTCGGCGTTGGCCTTGCCTCCTCTCACGCCGAGTTGACCGCGAAATCCGATTTCATCATCTCTGCGGTCACAGCAAGCCAGGCCGTTCCGGTCGCAAAGGCCTGCGCCGCCGCGATCAATCAGGGCACCTGGTTCCTCGATTTCAACTCGGCCTCGCCCGGCGCCAAGCAGCGCGCCGCCGCGCTGATCGACGGTGCTGCCGGGCGCTATGTCGAGGGTGCGGTGATGACTTCGGTGCCGCCGTATCGCATCAAGGTGCCGCTGCTGCTCGGCGGCCCCGGTGCCAGGGAGCTGGAGCCGCTGCTGAACGCGATCGGCTTTGCGGCGAAGGTCGCGAGCGACAAGCTCGGCGTGTCCTCCGCGGTGAAGATGTGCCGCAGCATCATGATCAAGGGCCTCGAGGCCATGGTCATCGAAAGCTTCACCACCGCGCGCGCCTATGGCGTGGAGGATGCCGTGCTTGCCTCGCTCGCAGAAACGTTTCCCGCCATCAATTGGGAGACGCAGGGCGCCTATTTCTTCCAGCGCGTGATCGAGCATGGCCGCCGGCGTGCCGAGGAGGTGCGCGAAGTTGCCGAGACGGTGCGCGAAGCGGGACTGACGCCGTGGTCGGCGCAGGGCACGGCCGAGCGGCAGGCCTGGGTCGCCGATCTCGCCGATGAAGGGCTGTTCGGCACCAGGGGCACCGGGGAGTTTGCCCGCAGCGCCGATTGGCGCATCGAGGCCGACCGGATCCTCGCGAAGATCAATCGCGCGAAGTAGGGCGACGCCGGCTCAGGACTATGCCGCGCGAACGCCCATGAGCTCGTCGCGGGTGCGTTCGATCAATGCCATCAGGCTTTCGGCCTTGCGGACCAGCCGATCGCTCGCGGCTTCGGTCCGGAATTCCGCGCGGATCGCCCGAATGCACTTGTCAGCCGTGTCGAGCGCCATAAGCGCACGTGTCAGGTCATCCTGAGTCTGGACATCAGCGAGATCTAGGTCCGACAGGACGTGCCCGATGCCGTCGAGCCGCTTCACGGCGACCTCGCTCGGTGTTCTTGCTCGAACGGAATGAATGTCGATGCTGCTGAATGCGCTGAACATGTCCATGCTTCCCCGTTGAATGCAGACTTCAGTGCAGGCCCTACTATGACCGGCACCGCGGGACTTGCAATGCGCGCACCTATCGGGAATCAGAGAGAATCTACTATCCGGGATTCTACCGTATTCGGAATTCTGGAAAGCTTGGCGGTAACATCGAACGGAAAGCGGCCGGTCGTCAGCCGGATTTCCCTACAATCCTGCCGTTCGCGGCGACGAGCCTGCCGTCCTTGTAGACGGAGCGCCCTTGCGGCACCGCGACGACGGCCTCGGGAACGTGTTCCGCATTCAGCGCCACGAAATCGGCCTTCGCGCCGATTCGCAGGCCATAGCCTTCGAGCCGGAGCGCCTTTGCGCCTGATGCGGTGACGACGTCGAATGCGGCGCGCAGTTCCTCATCGATGTTGAAGCCGGAACGGTAGCCGAGCGTCGTGGCCCGGCGCAGCATGTCGCCGTCGCCATAAGGCCACCAGGAATCGCGGATGTTGTCGTTGCCGCTGAAGACGGTCACGCCGGCATTGCGCAGGGCGAGGATCGGCGGAAACGGCCGCGCGCCCGGCGCGTTGGTCATGATCGCGACGCCGGAGCGGGCGAGGATCTCGGCGACCTTCTTGAGGTAATCCGCGGGGATGTCGCCGAGCCCGTAGGCGTGGCTGACTGCAACGCGCCCCTCCATGCCGAGCGCGCGCGTGCGTGCCGCAATCTGCTCGATCTCGAAGGCGCCCAATGTGCCCATGTCGTGCAGATGGATGTCAATGTCGACGCCGTGCTTATTGGCGACGCCGAACACGACGTCGAGATGCTTTTCAACGTCGCGATCGAAGCTCGCGGGATCGAGCCCGCCGACGAGGTTGGCGCCAAGCCCGATGGCCTCGTCGAGCAGTTGCGCCGTGCCCGGGCTCGACAGGATGCCGCTCTGGGGAAAGGCGACGAGCTGGATGTCGATCAGGCCGTTGTATTCCTCGCGCACGCGCAGGATCGTCTCGAGCGATTTCAAGCCGACCGAGCCGTCGACTATGACGTGGCTGCGCATCTGCGTAGTGCCGTGTCCGATGCAGAGATCGAGCTGGTTGCGCGCCCGCACGTCCATCGGCGCGGCCTCGGCCATGTTCTGCGCCTGGAAGGCGACGCGTTCGTGCACGTTGAATCCGTCGGCGCACGGCTTGTGCGGCCGCCAGGCGTCGCCATAGAAACTGGTGTCGAGATGAATGTGGCCTTCGACGAAGCCGGGAACGACGAGGGCATCTTTGAGGTCGATCGTCTCGGCACCGGCGGGTGGCTGGTCAACGGACGTGATTGCGGCGATGCGTCCGTCCTTGACCGCGATGTGATGGCGGGTGCCGCCGTCGAAGCGTGCGTTGAGGAAGAGTGTGTCGAAGGCCATCCGGTTCCTCCGTTGGATGATCTGCGGAGTGTTGCGCGGGCCGCGGGGCGGGCGCAAGGCACGGCAAGGCGAGGGCTGCTCAGCGTCCGGGGCTGAACAGAGTGGGCCGCTGCCGCGCAAAAGTCTGCCGGCCAGCCTTGAAGCCCATCATGACATCAGGAAGCTCGGCGATGGCGAAGCGGCTGTCTTGCGTGTCGAGCACGATGAGATCGGCGGGATTGCCGACCTTGATGCCGTAATCGCCGAGGTTCATCAGCCGTGCCGGCAGTTCGGTCACGAGATCGAGGCAGATGTCGAAGTCGCTGACCGAGGCGTGGGCGACGTTGGCGTAGAAATTCGCCATCCGCAGCAGCGAGGCGTCGCCGAACGGCGTGAACGGATTGAGCACGTTGTTGGTCGCGACCGAGCACAACACCCCGTCTCCGGCGAGCTTGTGGGCGAGCGTCAGTCCGCGCGGCGCGTTGTGGGTGGCCTCGCGCCCCATCAAATAGAGATCGGTCGCGGGCAGCACGGTGACGGCAACGCCGGCTTTCGCCAGTTGCGCGGTGGCAGCTTTCAGCGGCTCCGGCGGCAACGCGGAGAGTTTCGTGGCATGACCAACCGCCACGCGTCCCCCGTAGTTGCGCCGCTCGGTTTGCCGGCACACCTCGTCGAGGTGCCACCAGGACGGGTCGAGGTCGAAATCGAGATGGAGATCGACGTCGACGTCGAATTCCTGCGCGAGATTGAAGATGCGCTCGAGGTGAGTATTCGGGTCGGTGTCCATATAGGGACAGCCGCCGATGGTCTCGCCGCCGTCGCGCAGCGCCTGGATCAGCAGGTCCTCAGCTCCGGGGTCGTTGGTCAGGCCCTCCTGCGGAAAGACGCAGAGCGACAGGTCGATCGCCCAGGCATAGTCGCGCTTGAGCGCCTTGACAGCTTCGAAGCCACGCAAGCCGATACGCGGGTCGATCTCGACATGCGTGCGCATGCGCGTCGTGCCGTGCACGATCGCGCGCTCGAGCACGCGGGCGCCGCGCGCATAGACGTCCTCGACCGTAAAGTCCTTTTTCATCCCGGCAACGGCACGGATCGCCTCCGAGACGCTGCCGTGATTGTGCCCGCAGCGGCCGAGCAGGCAGGCCTTGTCGAGGTGGATGTGGGTGTCGACGAAGCCGGGCAGGGCGAGGTGTCCGCCGACATCGACCTCGACGGCCTCGCAGGTCAGCCCTGGCTCGATCGCGGCGATGCGGCCGCCCTTCACGCCGATATCGACGGGTGCGGCGGATGATCGCAACAGCGTGTTCCGGAAGATCAGGTCGAAGGCGGTCTGACTGGTCATGGCACTTGCGGGCGGAATTTAGAGCAATCAGCCGAGATTGGCGGCTCCAGATTGTCGGCAGTCTAGCGAAGGAAATGTTCAAAATATATGCACGGAGTTCGCGGGAGTGGCGTTAGTATTCCGCAAACCCGGGAGAATTAGCATGTCCGTTGCCGCACGAGCCGAAACCGCTCCGTTGTCCGATGCCGCGATTGTGGAAGCCTATCTTACGGCATCGATGATCCCTGATCCCGATGCTGCGGCAGCCTATATGGCGCCGGGTACGGTGATTACCTTCACCGGCGGACGCGAGTTCGATCATCCGCGCGGCCCGACAGGCTTCAACGCCAAGCGCTACCGCTGGGTCAAGAAGAAGATGGACCGATTCGACGTCTGCCCCGGCGATGGCGAAACCATCGTTTATAGCGTCGGCACGCTTTACGGCGAGTGGAAGGACGGTACACCGTTCGAGGGCAACCGTTACATCGATCGCTTCGTGGTGCGGAACGGCAAGATCACCAAAATGGACGTCTGGAACGACAGCGCGGAGCGCATCCTGGTCCAACGGAGCATCGACGCGTAAGGGCTATCTCGGTGCCCGGGCCGAGCCGCTCCGCCGGAGACAACTGCCGCGCGTCATATCGAAAGTCGCGATAGCTGGTAGACGCGGCCTCGTCTGGCGGCTGGCGCATGTCTGGGCTATCACCGCCGCGATCGCGTCTCGACACGAGTCGACGACCCCCTTGAGGAGCAGCCGATGCGCTTACCCACCGTTATCCTGGCCCTGACATGTCTTGCGGGCGCAGCTTCAGCCGAAGACCTGTCGGGCACGCTCCAGAAGGTCAAGGAGACGAAGAAGATCACGCTCGGCTATCAGGAGGCGTCCGTTCCCTTCAGCTATCTGGACGGAAACCAGAAGCCGGTCGGCTTTGCCATGGACATCTGCCTGAAGATCGTCGACGCCGTGAAGAAGCAGCTTGGCATGCCCGACATCGTCGTCGAGACTCTCGCGGTGACGTCGTCGAACCGCATCCCGCTGATGGTCAACGGCACGCTCGACCTGCATTGCTCGGCGACCACCAACAACGCCGACCGCCAGAAGCAGGTCGCCTTCACCAACACGCACTTCCTCAGCGCGACGCGGTTTGCTGCGAAGAAGGCCGCCAAGATCAACACCATCGACGATCTCAAGGGCAAGGCGGTCACGGCAGTGGCCGGGTCGGTCAACCTGACCCAGCTCGCCAAGGTCAACACCGAGCGCACTCTCGGCATCAACATCATGCCGGCCAAGGACCAGGCCGAGGCCTTCCTGCTGCTTGAAACCGATCGCGCCCAGGCCTACGCGCTCGATGACGTCCAGCTCGCGGTCGCGATCGCGCGCTCGAAGGAGCCGGCGCTGTTCATGATCAGCGAAGAAACGTTCTCGAAGCCCGAGCCCTATGGGATCATGCTGCGGCGGGAGGACGCGCCGTTCAAGGCACTCGCCGATCGCGCCACGGCAGAGCTCTACGCAAGCCCGGAGATCGAGGTGCTTTACAGGAAGTGGCTGGAATCGCCGACGCCGCCGAACGGCCTCAACTACAACGTCCCGATGTCGCCGGCCCTGCGCAATGCCTACAAGAAGCCGAGCTCGAGCGCCGATCCGGATGTCTATGTGGTGAACTGAGGCGAGGGTGGTTTTCACCTCTCCCCGCTGGGGAGAGGTGGGCACTGCGAGCTCAGCTTGATCTAAGTTAGCGCGTCCGCGGCGTATCCAGTAACTGGCCGGCCAGCGCCGCGCCGATTGCTGCAATCGCAGCCATCGCCAGCGCCCAGGTCGCGAACAGCCGATGACCGATCAGCGCGCCGCTCAAGAGCGGGGCGCTGATGTTTGCGCCCGACATCAGGGACTGATTGAGGCCCATGATCATGCCCTGGCGGTTGACCGCGGTCGAGCGCGACAATTCCGCGGTCAGCGTGCTGCGGGCGAACATGGTGCCCACGATGATCAGCGTCAGATAGATCGCGAGCAGGCTGACATTGTTGCCGGCCGCCAACCCCGCGAATCCAAGGCCCATGCAGGCGAACGCTGCCATCACGATGGCGCGGTCGGAAGCGATCAGGTTCGCGCGCGCGATCAACAGTCCCTGGACCATCATGTTGATGAAGCCCGCATAGGCGAACATCCAGCCGAGCTCGCGTGCCCCGAAGGGATGCCCGTCCCAGGAGAACCGCGCCGAGAGGAACAGGCCGATCTGCGACAGGAACATCGAATTGACGAAGAAGAAGACGATGAGCAGGCCGAGCAGTCGCCAGGCGTAGCGCATGCCGAGCAGGCTGCGCGTCAGCGTCGGCTCAGGCACGCGATGCTGGTAGAGTGGCTCGGAGGCCGGATGATCGGGCGGGAGCAGGGCGATGGTCGCGAAAATGCTGATCAGCGAGAGCGCCGCCGCAGCCCAGACTGGCGCGGTCTGGCCATAGTGCACGAGGAAGCTCGACAGCGCGGGGCCGAGCAGCAGCCCGGTTCCGATCGCGCCGCTGGTCATGCCGAGCGCCTGCTTGCGCGTTGCCGGCGCGCTGTGCTCGGCGGCGTAGGCGTGAGCGACCGAGATGTTGCCTGATGTCAGGCCGTCGATGATGCGCGCCAGGAACACCATTGTCAGGTTGCCCGCCACTGCCAGCAGCACAAATCCAATGAACGTCCCGATTTGGCTGACCAGCAGGACCTTTCTGCGACCGTAGCGGTCCGAGAGCATGCCGACCACGGGGCCGGCAACGAGCTGGCAAACGGCATAGACCGAGATCAGCGCGCCGAGCTGGAAGGGCGTGGCGCCAAGTCGCTGCGAATAGAATGGCAACAGCGGCAGGATGATTCCCATTCCCGTGGCATCCACGGCTACGACGACGAAGGTCGGGACGAGCGCCAGCGCGCTCTCGCCCGCTATCTCCTCTCGCATCTCAGTCGCGGAACCCGGTCCCATCCTGCGTTGTTCCCGTTCGCATTTGCGTGATCGATCGCGCTACGTCGGGTTATATAGTTGCAGGCTAATAGTTCGTGTCCTATCTAATTTGCATGGCTCCCTCGCAAGGCTTTATCCATGCCGAAATCGGCCGGCTCATCACGCGCCTCGGCAGGATGTGGCGGCGCGAGTCCGATCAGGCCTTGTCCGATCACGGCCTGTCCTATGCGACCGCGATTCCGCTGCTGCTGCTGTCGCACCAGGGTGAGAACGTGCGTCAGGGCGTGCTTGCCGACGAGCTCGGCATCGAGGGGCCATCGCTGGTGCGTCTGATCGACCTGCTCCAGGCCGAAGGCCTGGTGGAGCGCCGCGAGGACCCGACCGACCGGCGTGCCAAAACGCTACATCTGACGAAGGCGGGCGAGGCGAAGGTCGAGGAGACCAATCGCGTGCTGCGTAGGGTGCGGGCAAGCCTGCTCAAGGATATCGGCGCGGATGAACTTGCGATAACCTTCGAGACGCTCCAGCGCATCGAGCAGCGGGCCGGTCGCCTGCATGAAGCCAAGATGTTTGCCAGGACGTTTGCAGAGTCGAAATAGTCATGCGCGCAGACGAGCCGTTCCTGGTCCGCCACGCGGACCTCGTTTTCGCTTTGAAGACGTTCGCCGCGTCGATGCTGGCGCTCGTCATCGCGCTCGCCATGGACCTGCCGCGGCCCTATTGGGCGATGGCGACAGTCTACATCACCTCGCAGCCGCTGGCGGGCGCGACCAGCTCGAAGGCGTTCTTCCGGGTGATGGGCACGCTGGCTGGCGCGGCCATGACGGTCGCGCTGGTGCCGAACCTGATCGATGCGCCGGAACTCCTCTGCCTCGCCATCGCGCTCTGGGTCGGGCTCTGTCTTTATCTCTCGCTGCTCGACGGCACGCCGCGCAGCTACGTCTTCATGCTGGCCGGATACACGGTCGCGCTGATCGGCTTTCCCTCGGTGTCGGAGCCCGGCGCGATCTTTGACACTGCGGTGGCAAGGCTTGAGGAGATCTCGCTGGGTATCATCTGCGCCAGCCTGGTCTCGACCATCGTATTTCCCCGCAGCGTCGCGCCTGCTGTCGCTCACCGGGTCGACGCCTGGCTGGCGGACGCGCGCCGTCTCAGCCAGGTCGTGCTGTTGCGCGAGGGCACCAGCGAAACGCATCGCGCCAAGCGCCTCAAGCTGGCGACCGACATCGTCGAGATCGACACGCTCTCCACCCATCTCGCCTATGACCGGCTGACCGATCGCAATGCGGTGACCGGCCTCGGTGAAATCCGGCTGCGCATGCTGACGCTGTTGCCGGTGATCGCCTCGCTGGAGGACCGGCTGGCGGCGCTCGGCGAGGAGGCCTTGCGGCGGCAACCCGGGCTGAAACGGCTCCTGGAGGATCTCGCGCAATGGATCGCGAGCGATGTCGGCGCGCGCCAGCCGGCCGAGCGAATCCGGGCCGCGATCTCGGGGCAGCAGGCGGTGCTCGACGACGGCGCCGACTGGGAGCGGATCATCACCACCAGCCTGTTGTTGCGGTTGCGCGAGCTGGTCGACCTCTCGCGCGATTGCCGTGCGCTGACCGAGGCGATTGCAGAGAGCCGCAATGTTGCAACGATCGACCTGGCCTTTCATTCCGAGGCCGGTGCCGCGCCCGTCCGCCACCGCGACCGCGGCCTTGCATTGTGGTCGGCGGCCGGCGCGGTCGTGGCCATCCTGATCTGCTGCGCGTTCTGGATCGGGACCGGCTGGCCGGACGGCGCATCGGCGCCGATGATGGCGGCGGTCGCATGTTCGTTCTTCGCCGCGCAAGACGAGCCCGCGCGCTTCATTCGCAGTTTTGGTCGGTGGTCGCTGGTCGCCATCGTCGTCGTTGCGGTCTATCTGTTCGCGGTGGTCCCTGCGATCTCCCATATCGAGGTCCTGGTGGTCGCACTGGCGCCGACCTTTCTGCTCTACGGCTTCTTGATCGGCCGTCCGGCTACGGCGGGAACCGGGACGGCGCTCGCGGCCAACACTGCAACCCTGCTTGCAATCCAGTCGACCTACAGCGCGGACTTTGCGTCCTACGCCAATTCCGCCGTTGCCTTCTTCGTCGGCATCGTCGTCGCCGAGATCGTGACGCGGATCGCGCGCGGCGTCGGCGCGGAATGGATCGCCAATCGCCTGGTGCTGTCGAACTGGAAGTCGATCGCGGTCGCCGCCGAACGGCGCGGCAAGCGCGACCGCGCGGAGTTTGCGGGTCTCATGCTGCACCGGCTCGGGCTTCTGGTGCAGCGTATCGCGTTTCTGTCGGAGAGCGATCGCCGCGATACCGACAGCCTCGTCCAGCTTCGTATCGGGATCAACATCATCGACCTGCGCCGCGCGCGTTACGGGCTTGCGGCATCCACCATTGCCGTCATCGACGACATGCTCGATCGGCTCGCCGTCGCTTGCCGCGGCTACGCGGGCGACGGAATGCCGGCCGAGCTGCTGACCAGCGTCGACCGGGCGCTGGCCCAGGCGGTGAAGGACCCCAATGACAGCGCGCGCGAAGACGCCCTGATCGGCCTCGTCGGCATCAGGCGTGGCTTGTTTCCGGATGCACCGGCCTATCGGCCGCGCGCAGAGAGTGTTGCGGCATGAGATATGTGATCGACATCTACGGCGTGCTCGTGCCGTCGCTGCTGCTGTGGATCATTGTTGCTTACGTCCTCAGCGCGATTCTGCGCCGGCTCATGCAGCGCTTCGACCTCTACCGGCTGGTCTGGCACCGCGCGCTGTTCGATTTTTCGATCTTCGTCTGCCTTCTCGGCGTCGTCGTCTACCTCTCGGAGTATCTTTCATGAAAGGCAATTTCGCCTGGCTCGGCCGCCTCGCGCTGACCGTCATCGTTGTCGTCGCCGCGCTCGCAGTGGGCCGCGAGCTCTGGGTCTACTACATGGAGCAGCCCTGGACCCGCGACGGCCGCGTCCGCGCCGACGTGGTCCAGGTCGCGCCCGACGTGTCCGGATTCGTGACCGAGGTGCTGGTCAAGGACAACCAGAAGGTCCGCCGCGGCGACGTGCTGTTCCGGATCGACCGCGAACGTTTCGCGCTGGCGCTGCGCCAGGCCGAGGCGTCGGTTGCGGGTCATCAGGCGACGCTCGATCAGGCCAATGCCGATCTGAAGCGTTACAACGCGCTGACGACCGACGCGGTGTCGCAGCAGAAGCAGGAGCAGGTTCTCGCCACCCAGCTCCAGGCCAAGGCGGCCTTCGATCAAGCCGTGGCCGATCGCGCGTTGGCGCAGCTCAACCTCGACCGCAGCGAGGTCCATGCCTCCGTGAACGGTGTGATCACCAACATGGACCTGCGCCCCGGCGCCTACGTCACGGCCGGGAAGGGCGTGATGGCGCTGGTCGATACCGACACGCTGCATGTGGAAGGCTACTTCGAGGAGACAAAGCTCGCGCGCATCCGCACCGGTGACAAGGTCCGGGTCCGCCTGATGGGCGAGAAGGTCACGCTGTCAGGCCGCGTCGAGAGCATCGCCGCCGGCATCGAGGACCGCGACCGCGCGGAGGGAGCCAGCATGCTCGCCAACGTCAACCCGACCTTCAGTTGGGTGCGGCTGGCACAGCGTGTCCCGGTGCGCATCGCGCTCGATCCGGTGCCGGAGAACATGTCGCTGGTCGCCGGTCGCTCCGCGACGGTGGAGGTATTGGACTAGCGCAGCGAGCAGATGGAT
Source organism: Bradyrhizobium diazoefficiens USDA 110 (assembly GCF_000011365.1). Classification (GTDB taxonomy): domain Bacteria; phylum Pseudomonadota; class Alphaproteobacteria; order Rhizobiales; family Xanthobacteraceae; genus Bradyrhizobium; species Bradyrhizobium diazoefficiens. The sequence continues at coordinate 4,272,994 of NC_004463.1, forward strand.
CGCGCCTGGCTTGGGGAAAAGCCGGCAATAAGCGTTTCAATGCCAAATCGTAGGGCTAATCCTGATTCGCGTGTGTGAGTCGGGGGAGCGTATGGGCGTTTGGTTTTTAGTCCTAGCAGCCTGCGTCGTCGGCGCGTTGCTCCTTTTGGCATTCTGCCGATAGGGCCGACTGCGGATGTTCTTGTTGCCGCGAAACATCAGCGAGCCGCTGAATAGCGGTTCCAGACTGATGGTTTTTGACTGTGCATGGATGAGCGCGTTCACTTCCAGCGTTGGAGGCGGACGTGAGTTGGTTGCTTGTGCTTATCATCGCTGCGAGCGCAATGGTGTTGATCGCTCATGCGATTGACGCGATGCGTTCCTGATACTCTTTGAGACCCGGTTTCATCGGTAGTCAAGTAAGCCAAGAGAATGTTCCGCGGCCAGCGAGTGTCAATTTGAGGAACTTGGCCCCGCGAGCCAAGGTTGTCACAGCAGGAGGAATACGATCATGCTTATGTTTTACCTGCCGATCATAATCTTCAACGCAATGCTCGAAGCAATTACGAAGCAGAAGAATGTGCCGGTATCCATCGATGAGCCGCCAAGCTTCGATTAGACTCCGATCTCAATGCGTTGGCTTCGATGCTTGCTGAGGCCAACGTCTCCTCAGGCATTTGAATACTTCTTCAGCTCGAACCGTGCGATCTGGTTCCGGTGTACCTCGTCCGGGCCGTCAGCAAGGCGCAGCAAACGTGCGGTGGCATAGGCCTGAGTCAGGCCGAAATCGTTCGAGGTGCCGCCGCCGCCATGGGCCTGGATCGCCCAGTCGATGACCTGGCAGGCCATGTTGGGCACGGCGACCTTGATCATCGCGATCTCGCTTTTCGCCACCTTGTTGCCGACCGTGTCCATGGCGTAGGCGGCGTTCAGCGTCAGCAGCCGGGCCTGCTCGATCATGATGCGGGCTTCCGCGATGCGCTCCTGCGTCACCGTCTGCTCGGAGACCGGCTTGCCGAAGGCGACGCGGCTGCGCACGCGGCGGCACATCTTTTCCAGCGTGCGCTCGGCAAGGCCAATCAGGCGCATGCAGTGGTGGATGCGGCCGGGGCCGAGGCGCCCCTGCGCGATCTCGAAGCCGCGGCCTTCGCCGAGCAGCATGTTCTCCTTCGGGACGCGCACATTGGTGAAGACGACTTCGGAGGCGCGGTCGGGTACGCCGTAGAAGCCGAACACGGGGAGGGGACGCTTCACCTCGATGCCTGATGTATCCATCGGCACCAGGATCATGGATTGCTGCTTGTGGCGGTCCGGATTGTCAGGATCGGTCTTGCCCATGAAGATGCAGATCTTGCAGCGCGGGTCGGTCGCGTTGGTGGTGTACCATTTGCGCCCGTTGATGACGTAATGGTCGCCGTCGCGCACGATCGAGCTCTCGATGTTGGTCGCGTCGGACGAGGCGACCGCAGGCTCGGTCATGGCGAAGCAGGAGCGGATATCACCCGCGAGCAGCGGCTTCAGCCAGCGCTCCTTGTCCTCTTTCGTGCCGTAGCGCTCCAGCACCTCCATGTTGCCGGTGTCGGGCGCCGAGCAGTTGAACACTTCGGGCGCAAGATGCGAGCGGCCCATCACTTCGCAGAGCGGGGCATATTCGAGATTGGTGAGGCCCGCGCCGTGGCTCGATTCCGGCAGGAACAGGTTCCAGAGGCCTTCCGCGCGCGCGAGCGGCTTCAGTTCTTCGACGACGGGATAGACCTTCCAGGGCCCGAGCTCCTCGGCCTCGCGGTAGAACCGTTCCTCATTGGGATAGATGTGCCGGTCCATGAAGCTTTCGAGCTTGCGCTTGAGCTCGACGACTTTGGGCGACATCGGGTAAAGCATCTTACGTCTCCTTGATCGATGGACGGCGCGGACTTCAGCGTGATCGCGTGCCGCTTCAAGCGACGCGGTATTCCCTGAACTTCTCGCGCAACGCCGATTTGAGCACCTTTCCGGTGCCGGTCATCGGGAATTCGTCCAGAAACTCGACGGCGTCAGGCATCCACCAGCTCGCGATCTTCGGGCGCATGTGGTCGAGCAGCGCCTTGCCGTCAACGGTCGCGCCCTTCTTGCGAACCACGAGGAGCAGGGGGCGCTCCTGCCACTTCTCATGCGCAATCGCGACCACGGCAGCTTGCAGCACGTCGGGATGAGACAAGGCGACGTCCTCGAGCTGGATCGAGGAGATCCACTCGCCGCCGGACTTGATCACGTCCTTGGAGCGGTCGGTCAGCGTGACGTGGCCCTGCGGGTCGATCACGGCCATGTCGCCGGTGATCAGCCAGCCGTCGCGGTCGAGGCCTTCGTCGAGCTTCATATAGCCCGAGGCGACCCAGGGACCACGGGCGCGCAGGTGGCCGACGGTCTTGCCGTCGCGCGGCAGCTCAACGCCGCCGTCGTCGACGATGCGCAAGGCGGTGCCGAAACAGGCCCGGCCCGAGACCTGTCGGCGGTCGAACTTCTCCTTGTCGCTGAGGTGCTCCGAGCCGGGACGCAGGCCCGGCATCGAGCAGCCCAGAGCCTCGGTCATGCCCCAGGCCTGGATGTAGTCGATGTTGTAGTCGCGCTTCAGCTTCTCGACCATGGCGCGCGGCGGGGCCGAGCCCGACGACAGCGTTGCACGCAGGGTGGAGAATCTGTTGCCGGTGCGGCCGAGCCAGTCGAGCAGGATCAGCCAGAAGCTCGGCACCCCCGCCGACAGCGTCACCTTCTCGCCTTCGAGCAGCTCATACAGCTTGTCGGGCTCATAGTTGCGGCCGGGCAGCACCAGCTTCGAGCCGGTATAGGGCGCGGTGAACGGCATATTCCAGCCATTGCCGTGGAACAGCGGCGCCATCGGCATCATCACCTCGCGTACCCCTTCGATGTGTCCCGGAAGGAAGTCGAAATTGCAGCAGGTCATAGTCTGCAGGATCGCGGCGCGGTGCGAATAGATCACGCCCTTGGGATTTCCCGTCGTCCCCGAGGTGTAGCAGATGGTGGAGGCGGATTTTTCGTCGAACTCCGGCCAGGTGAAGCCGGTGTCGTTCTCTCGTCCGAGAAGCTCCTCGTAGCAATGGACGTTTACAAGCTTCGTCTCCGGCATCCGCTCGCGCGAGGACATCACGACGTAAGCCTCGATCGTCTTCAATTGCGGCGCGATCGCCTCGACGATGGGCAGCGTGGCGCGGTCGACGAACAGCAGGCGGTCTTCGGCGTGGTTGATGATGTAGACGAGCTGCTCGGGAAACAGGCGCGGATTGACGGTGTGCAGCACATAGCCCATGCCCGGCGCGGCATAGAACATCTCGAAATGGCGGTGGGTATTCCAGGCCAGCGTGCCGACGCGGTCGCCTTGCTGCATGCCGAGACGCTTCAAGGCCAGCGCCATGCGCTTGATGCGTGGATGAGCGTCCGCATAGGTGTAGCGATGGATGTCGCCCTCGATCTGGCGCGCGACGATCTCCGCCTCGCCGTGATAGTCGGCGGCGTACTGGATCAGGCCGCTGATCAGGAGCGGCATGTCCATCATCAATCCCTGCATCATTTCCTCCGGATCGCCATGTCGTTGCATGGCGCTTGTGATTTGCGCGCGAGGTTACCGGAACGTCACGCGCCGTTCACGCAAAAAACGGCAGACGTGATTGCATGCGTCACTTTTTCAAGGCTAACGTGAGGAGAGCTGCCGGCGAAGCAGCGTCTGTCGTGGAGGAAATGGATGTCAGCGGAAAGACACAAGACCGGCGCAGCCGGCGCACCTACGGTCGATCTTTCCGCACTTCGCGCGCGCTATCGCGACGAGCGCGATCGCCGTCTGCGCGCCGAGGGCAAGGCGCAATATGTCGAGGTATCAGGCGATTTCGGCCGCTATCTCGACGATCCCTGGGCCGATCCCGGATTTGCGCGCGAGGCCGTTAGCGAAGCGACCGAAGTGCTCATCGTCGGCGGCGGCTTTGGCGGTCTGCTCTGCGGCGCGCGCCTGCGCGAGGCCGGCATCGCGGATTTTCGTATCGTGGAAAAGGCCGCCGACTTCGGCGGCACCTGGTACTGGAATCGCTACCCTGGTGCGGCCTGCGATACCGAGAGCTACATCTATCTGCCGCTGCTGGAGGAGACCGGCTACATGCCGGTGCGCAAATATGCGCGGGCGCCGGAGATTTACGAACACTCCCGCCGCATCGGCCGCCACTTCGGCCTGTACGAGCGCGCGCTGTTTCAGACCGTCATCTCGCGCATGGAATGGCGGGAGCAGGAGGCGCGCTGGCTGGTCGAGACCGATCGCGGCGATCGCATCCGCGCGCGGTTCGTCATTCTGGCCGGCGGCCCGCTGAGCCGGCCGAAGCTGCCGGGCATTCCCGGCATCGAGAGCTTTGGGGGACACAGCTTTCACACCAGCCGCTGGGACTACGCCTACACCGGCGGTACGGCTGAAGGCGGTCTCGCCGGCCTTGCCGACAAGCGCGTCGGCATCATCGGCACCGGCGCCACCGCCGTGCAATGCGTGCCGCATCTCGGCCGCTCGGCGAAGGAGCTCTATGTCTTCCAGCGCACGCCGTCGGCGATCGGCGTGCGCGACGACCGGCCGACGGATCAGACCTGGGCGGAGAGCCTCAGGCCCGGCTGGCAGCGCGAGCGCATGGACAATTTCACCGCGGTGATCTCGGGCGAGCCGTTCGAGCAGGATCTGGTCCAGGATGGCTGGACCGGCCTGCTTGGCGAGATCCTGCTCGCGCCGCGCCGCCAGCCGCAGCCGGTGACCTCGCTGGAGGAGGCGTTGAAGGTTATCGAGCAGGCCGACTACCGCAAGATGGAGGAGATCCGCGCGCGCGTCGATGCGGTGGTGAAGGACGAGGCGGCCGCTTCAGCGCTCAAGCCCTGGTACAAGGCGTTCTGCAAGCGGCCGTGCTTCCACGACGAATATCTCGACACCTTCAATCGCCCCAACGTGCATCTCGTCGATACCAAGGGGCAGGGCGTCGAGCGCATCACGGAGAATGCCGTGATCGTCGATGGCAAGGCCTATGAGCTCGACTGCCTGATCTATGCCAGCGGCTTCGAGGTCGGCACCGATTACGCCCGCCGCATGGGCTTCGAGGTCTATGGCCGCGACGGCATGAGCCTGTCCGAGCGCTGGCGCGACGGCGTCAGGACGATGCACGGCTTCTACAGCCGCGGCTTCCCGAACTGCTTCCTGATCGTCACGGTGCAGGCCGGCCAGAGCGCCAACTTCCCGCACATCATCGACGAGCAGTCGCAGCACATCGCCTATGTGATCGATCAGGCGCGCAAGCGCGGCGCCAGAACGCTGGAGCCGACGCTCGCTGCCGAGAACGCCTGGGTCGAGGAGGTCGTGAAAGCCGCGCTCGGCCGTCAGACTTACTTGGCCGAATGCACGCCTGGCTATTACAACAACGAGGGCGTGTTCGATCCGATCGCGGCAAGAAACAGCCAATATTGGCGCGGGCCGGTGGCGTTCCTGCGGCTGCTCGACAAGTGGCGCAAGGAGGGCAACCTGGATGGACTGGAATTGACCTACGGGACGGCCGCGGAGGCGGGCGGCACCCCGGCTCCGGCTTGAGCGGCATGATCCCGGCCCCGTCAGGCGCCACGCGGCTCCACGTCATCGTCGGTGATCCCATCGCGCAGGTGCGCTCGCCCGCGGGCGTGTCAGCCGCCTTCGCCGCACGGGGGCACGACGGTATTCTCGTGCCCGTTCAGGTCGCCCCGGGGGATTTGCCCGACTTCCTCTCGGTGGCGGCGCGATTGAAAAATCTCGACGGCATCGTCGTTACCATCCCGCACAAATTTGCCTGCTACCAGGCCTGCACGAGTGCGACCGATCGGGCGCACTTCCTGCGCACCGTGAACCTGATGCGCCGGCGCGCCGACGGCTCATGGCATGGCGATATGGTGGATGGCCTCGGCTTCGTCGGCGCAGCGCGGGCAAAGGGGATCGATCCCGGCGGCATGCGCGCCCTTCTGGTCGGCGCCGGCGGCGCCGGCTCGGCGATCGCGCTCGCGCTGGTCGAGGCCGGCGTCGGTGAGCTCGCCATTCACGACAGCATGGCCGAGCGCCGCGACGCGCTGATCGGCCGGCTCAATGGGCTCGGCAAAGCGCCGGTGCGGACCGGCACCATGGACCCCGCCGGCTTCGACTTCGTCGCCAATGCGACGCCCGCCGGGATGAAGGACGGCGACCCGCTGCCGGTCGACGTCGCGCGCCTTGCGCCAGCCGCCTATTGCGGCTGCGTCATCACCAGGCCCCAAGTCTCCCCCTTCATCGCCGCGGCTCGCAAGATCGGCTGTGTCACCGGGACCGGTACCGACATGTACCAGCAGCACCAGAGCATCATGGTGGATTTCCTGCTGGGAGCGGAGGCTGGGTGACTTGCGGACGTCGCGACTTGCCGGTGTCAAGAGCTTTGCTTGGATCGATTGGTCCTGTCGGGACTTGAGCGATCGCAACCGACGTAGGATCATGCGCGCGCGCGAGCCGGTCGCGCCCTAAGGAGAGGAACGAGCAATGATCAAGGGCAGGATAGTCGCGACGGCGGTGATTGGCGCGGCCGCGCTGCTTCTCTCTCTGCCTGTGGCCAACGCCGCGCAATGCGGCAGCTCGCCGGCCGGGTTCGAAGGCTGGAAGCGCGAATTCAGCGCAGAGGCGCAGGGCAAGGGCATTGGCCCGACCGCGATCTCGGCCCTGATGCAGACGAACTACGCCAGCGCGACCATCGCAGCCGACCGCGGCCAGCGCAGCTTCTCGCTGTCGCTCGACCAGTTCCTGGCCAAGCGCGGTGCCACCACCATCGTCGCCAAGGGGCGCCAGCTCAAGCAGTCGCAGGCGGCCTTGTTCGCCTCGATCCAGCAGCGCTACGGCGTTCCGCCCGGGCCGCTGATCGCGATCTGGGGCATGGAGACCGGCTTCGGCAGCCAGCGCGGCAACCAGAACATGCTGTCGTCGATCGCGACCCTTGCTTATGACTGCCGTCGCCCCGAGTTCTTCACCGACCAGCTCTATGCCGCGCTGAAGCTGATCGACCGCGGCACCCTGTCGGGCGCGACCCGCGGCTCCATGCACGGCGAGGTCGGCCAGACCCAGTTCATGCCCAAGAACATCCTGGCCTATGGCACCGGCAATCTCGAGGTTGCCGCCAATGCGTTGAACTCGACCGCGAATTTCCTGAAGGCCCATGGCTGGCGTGCGGGAGCCGGTTACCAGCCGGGCGAGCCGAATTTCGCCGCGATCGAGGCCTGGAATGCGGCCGGCGTCTATCAGAAGGCAATTGCGTTGATGGGACGACAGATCGACGAGGGCGGAACGGCCGCCTCGCGCTGACGGGAGCCCCGTTTCAAACGGGGCTCTCGATGCTTGTTTTGATGCGTTTTCTTGACGCGAACCGGCATCCACTTCGCTCGAAAACGCTCTTGCTCAGCAAGGCGTGATGCGCCGGCGCGAGAAAGTTGTTGCTATCAGGAACTGACGGCATGAGGTTTGCTTTGATCAGATTCAGGGCTGGGCATGAGGAGACTCAACATGGCAACCCAGATCGTGATGGACCAGACTGGCGACACACGCCACGAGTTTGATCCTGGCAATGCCGAAGCGCTGGCGCGGGCCGAACAGCGCTTTCGGGAGCTGACCGGAGCCGGCTTCACCGCCGCCTTCCGTACCGGGCCCGGCGAAGTGACCCGTATCAAATCGTTCGACCCGACCGCGCAGGAAACGCTGTTCTATCCCCGCTTGGTCGGCGGTTGATCTGAGCTGCCCATGTTCGCGGCACTCCGGTTCCGCGCGCCAGCGCGTGCTCGTTTGCATGCGCTGCGCGAACTCTACCGTCGCTTCTTCGGCGAGAACACGCCGGATGCGCGCGGCCGTCGGCTTCTGGCCGATTGGCTGTCACCGGCGCAGCGCGCCCAGTTCGAGCAGCACCGGTATTTCGACGTGATCGGCTGCGATACCGGCAAGAGGTATCGCATCCACTACGGCACGGCCGCCAACGTCCACGAAATCGACGACGCCGGCATGGCAACGATGGGATGGTGCTTCGTCCCGACAGGCTTCCTCGTGCCCGGCGACGTGATGCTCGCGCAGAAGATCGCGCTCGAGACGGATGAAAAGTCAGCGCTGGCGCTCGCCAACAGGTTTCCGCCGGCAACGCATTCGGAGCATTTTTACCGGCGGCCGTTCTAGCGCAGGGCGCTCAGGAGTGCGTGGTGCGATAGGCATCCAGCGCATGCGCCGCGAAGACGCCGATGCTGCAAAGGGCGAGGAGGGCGGAGATCAGCTCGATCATAGCTCATCCTCCCGCGGCGGCTGGGCGACGAGATTTTGGCAGCAGGAATAGTCCAGGATCAGATTGAGAAGGAATTGCATGGTGGCCGTCCCTGTATGATTTTGACAACCAGATAACCGGCCATCTGTTTCAGGCGTGTTTCGTCGCACCGGAAAAGGGGTTTCGCGGGGAACCCTGGGCTGGTTTGTGCGCGGCAGGCCCGCTACATCGCGCTTTTAGTTCAATTCCTTCGGGCCGCGCGTCTTCGCGGGCGGTCCTGCTTTGCGAGGCAAAATCATGGCGCAGGTCGAGTGGTTCGACGATCTCAGCATCGGGATGCGGTTCAAATCGCCGGAGGTCGAGGTCACCGAAGCCGACATCAAGCGCTTCGCGGCCGAGTTCGATCCGCAGCCGATGCACCTCGACCACGAGGCCGCCAAGGGGACCCTGTTCAATGGGCTCGCTGCATCAGGATGGCACACCGCCGCGATTGCCATGAACCTCGCGATCCAGACCCGGCCCTTCGGTCCGCATCCGCTGATCGGCGCGGGCGTCGACGGGCTGCGCTGGACCATTCCGGTGCGGCCCAATGACCGCCTGCATCTGGTCGGCGAAGTGATGAGCCTGACGCCGTCGAAGTCGAAGCCGCAGGGCATCGCGCTGGTGAAATGGACGATGTTCAACCAGAACGGCGAGGAGGTTTACACCTTCACCCCGATCGCGATCGTGCCGCGGCGAGCCTAGGACGCAAGCCGCCTGCCGCTGGCCTTGCCCGCGGCCTGAAGCCCTTGCGGGTCGTCGGCAGAGGTGGTCATCTCGGCCTCGGGAACACGCTGGAGGCCGACATGAGACGATTCCTTCTCGCCGCCGGAATGCTCGCAGGCGCCTTGAGCGCAGCCGCCTTGAGCTCGAGGCCCGCGCTGGCGCAACAATCCAAGGTCGGCGACTGGACCATCGAGAAGCGTACGCAGGATACGCATTGCAATGCGAGCCGCGGCTACAAGGACAAGGAGGACGAGAACCGCGACTACGTCATCGTCATCACCTATTCCGACAAGGCCATCGTGATCGTGATGATCTACGACGGCTGGGAGTGGGACAAGGTCGGCGAGATCCTCCGGGCCGACGTCGCCACCGATGACGCCGATATCATGAAGAAGGCGAAGTGGGAGGTGATGGACAAGACCACCGTGCGCGGCATCTTCGAGTTCGACCAGGCGATCATGGATCGCCTCTCGAAGGCCAGGCGTCTCACGCTCGATTTCGAGGACGATGACGAGGACAGCATCGAGATGCAGATCCCGCGCGCCGGCGAGGCGCTCGCCGCGCTGAAATTCTGCGAGGAGAACCGGAAGTAAGTCGCAGAGGCCGGTCCGCAAGGCAGGCAGGCGACAGCAGGCGATCGCCGCGAGCGGGCGCGTGACTCTTCGCACACTGTCCGGTCGCTGTTCGCATTAATCCTAGTCTTTGGCGGAAACGTCCAAGCCGCATCCTGCGGTTGACGTTACGCAAGGATGATGTTCGATATTCCAGCATTGCGCTGTCGCATTTTTTCTCCGTCCAAGGCGGCGATCGGCCGGCCTGCCTCCCTCAGTTCCCGACGCGCTCGTCCCCCTCGCCACCGGGGCAACACGCAGACCCCATCGTCCATCCGATGACGATCCTCCAGGCAAACCGGTTCTCGTCGCTCGTCGGCGAGATCTATGATGCAGCGGCCAATCCCGCGCTGCGGAGCGCCGCCTTGGAGCAGGTTTCGAATTTCGTCGGTGGATGTGCCGCGACCATCCTGTCCAGGGATGCAGCCAGGCTCTCGATCGAGATCCACGAGCATTTTGGCACAGACACTCGGTTCCGTCAGCTCTATCGCGACAGATATGTCGAACTTGATCCCTTGCTCGACCGCCATCTCGACTTCGCCGCGGGCCAGACGGTCGGCGTGGCCGACATCATGCCCCAGTCCGACTTCGAGGCAAGCAGCTTCTACCGAGAGTGGGTGGAGCCGCAGGGAGCGATAGACCTCGCAACCGTGACGCTCGAGAAAACGGTCGCGCGCACCACGATCTTGCAGGTGCTGCGTCACCGGTCCCGCGGGACCGTCGACGACGCGATGCGCGAGCGTATGCGCCTGCTCGCGCCTCACATCCAGCGGTCGCGGGTCATGGGTCGCCAGATCAGGGCGCGCTCGCATACCGTGGACGATCTTGCCGATGTCCTGGACGGACTGAGCACGGCGATCTGCCTGCTCGACGCAGAAGGGAGAGTCGTCCATGCCAACGCGTCGTGCCGTCAGCTCTTCGTCGACGCCAATCTCCTCGCAATGGTCGGCGACAGAATAGTTGGCCGCAACACCCAGGCTGACAAAATATTCCGCGGCCTGTTCGAATTTTCCGCGGATGCAGGAACTCATTCAAACGGTCGCCGTCAGGTCGAGCTCGTGACATCGTCCGACGGACATCATTATCTGCTCCATGCCGTTCCGCTGAGGCGGGAGCGCCATCTGCCGCGTGACGGAGCTGCCACCGTGCTCTTCGTTCAAAGGGCCACGATGGTGTCATCGCTCGTGCCCGATGCGATCGCAGTGGCGTTCAGGCTGACGCCGTCCGAATTGCGCGTGCTGATGGCGATCGTCGAGATCGGCGGGGTTCCCGACATTGCGGCCAAGCTCGGTATCGCCGAGACGACGGTGAAGACGCATCTCAGCCGGCTGTTCGAAAAGACGGGCGCCGGCAGGCAGGCCGACCTCGTCAAGATCGCCGCCGGATTTGCGGCACCGTTTGGGCGGCAGACCGGCGCCGGCGATGCGGTGTGATCCAATTCACATCGCGGATCATGAGTTCGCGCAATCTCAATCCATTGTGATGAGCAAGGTGCGTGTGTCCTCCGAACGTATGACGCGTATCATTTGATACTTTCGTATATGGCCGCCACTTGAAATGAGAAGGGCAGCGTGCGCCACGGAACATTGCGCACCGGCACCGAACGCGCGTGCGGGGAGACGACAGCGCGTGGCCGGGCCTGCTCGTTGGTTGGAGAGATTGCAGTGAGCGGCAAGGATGAATTTTCAATTTTCAATGTTTCAACGGACCACATTCCCGAAGACGAGCGCGTACCGCTCCTGCGCGAATTCTACTGCCGCGGCGTGCTGAAGGCGGAAGTCGAGGTAAGGGAAGGAAAGCCGGCCGCGGCGAGCTTCACGTCCCACGTCTTGCCGGAAGCCCAGTTGCTGATCGGCGGATTGTGCGGAGCGCGGGTCGTTCGCACGAAGCATCTGGTTGCAGATGGCGACGACAGTCTCGCCCTGATCGTGAACAGGTCGGGCGTTCTCGGTATATCCGAGCGAGGACACGATTTGAGGCTTCGGGCGGGAGAGGCGGTCCTGACCAGCGCGGAGGACGTCACGATCTTCGAGCGCCTCTCGCTCGGAAGCGGCTTCTCGCTGCGCGTGCCGAGACGCGTGCTGGCCCCGATGATCGTGGATGTCGACGATGCGGTGATGCGCGTCATCCCGGAGAGCACCACCGGGCTACGGCTGCTCGTCGACTACGCGATCGCGCTGGTGCACGAAAAGGTGCTGGCGGTGCCTGCGATGCGGCAGCTCGGCGTCGCGCATCTGCATGATCTCCTGGCGCTCGTTCTCGGCGCCACGGATCACGCCCGGGAATCGACCGGACGGCGCGGCATCAAGGCGGCGCGACTCCAGAAGGCGAAATTCCTCATCGTCAACAATTGCTGGCAGCAGGATATCTCGGTGGCAAATGTTGCCCAAGAGCTCGGCGTGACCCCGCGCTATCTCCAGCGGCTGTTCGAGGCCGACGGCAAGACCTTTTCGTCCTTCCTCACCGAGCAACGCCTCAAGCGTGCCCATCGCATGCTGCGCGAGCCTGACTTCGCCGAGCGGCCGGTGAGTTCGATTGCCTACGATGTCGGTTTCGGAGATCTCTCTTATTTCAACCGCTGCTTCCGGCGGGCCTATGGCGCGACGCCGAGCGACGTCAGGAGCGGCGAAGCGCTGTAACGCACCCCGACCGGATTTAGTAGATCATGACGCAGCGTTGCGTGCGGAAACGGCGCCTGAAGCCGGAGTGTTGAATGCACCGTTTCTTCTTCGACCTCCTGGTCGGCAATATCGTGAAGATCGACCCGGGCGGCATGGTGTTCGAACATGCCAAGACGACCATCGTGGTGGCTGACGAGATGGCGCGGCATCTTTTCGTCTGGCGCGACGACCTGCGCGATCGCGACGCCTGGATCCGCGTCAGGGACAACAGCGGGCGCGAGATCTATCGCGCCGCGGTCTGGGCCGAGAGCGCGGAGAGGGCGGGCTGGGACCAGGTGTAAGCCGCGCAGGCGGTGTCACAACTCTGCACCAGTTCCGGGCGAAGCGCGCTCGGTTCGTTCTGAGCCGCGACCCGGTCGCCTCCGTCCAAGTCGAATACGACGGACATTTCTGCTTTAGCGCTCAGCGAATCCAATTCGCAGCGGCAGCCTCCTCCGTTTGGAGGGGGCTGCCGACAACGTGCCTGTGCGCCGGTGGGGCGAGATGGCGGCGACCGAGGGACTGGAAATGAATGTGACGGCAACGGCGATCTGCTGACGCCGACGGCGCGGCTGCGCTACGTCGCGGGCCGGTTCGATGGCTACAGCGAGACCGGCTCGGCGCAAGGCCTCTCGGTCGGCGGCCGCACGCTGCAGGATTTCGAGGAGCGCGGCGAGGTCGATCTGTCCTGCGTGACCAGCCTCGCCGGCGGCGAGCTCAAGGCCAACATCCATTGCGGCGTCATCGCGCTCCAGCGCGTCGGCGACACCACCATCAGCACGGTGCTGCTCGGCCAGAACTTCTCTTTCGTGACGCCCGGTAGCCGCAGCACGGTGGTGCCGTCGCCGGCTTCGGCTTCGACTACCGTACCAGCCGCAACGTGTCCGTGTTCGGCGCGGTCGAGGGCATGATGATGTCCGACCAGAGGCGCACTGGCACCGCGAGGGGCGGCGTTCGCGTCGCGTTCTGAGCCGGCATTAGCCCCGGCGGCTTGAACGCGACGCCCGCCGGCCGGGCTCCATCCGCCCGGCCGGCGCATCCTCCGATCGGAGGATGCCGCGTGCCGCGGTTGTGGTACGCTTGGTGATATTGATCACTCATGCCATTCATTGCCATGCACGGACCTCGTAAGCTGCCCGTTGCTGGATTCTCGAATCCGCTCGTCAACTGATCGGTGAAATCACGATCGGAGTTGAACCTTTTGGTCCCGTGACAGACTCAACTAGGGTCTGTACCTAAATAGCGCCACGTGATTCTCTTGCCTACGTGTTGATTCGGGGGCGAGAGAATGCGCGCTGGTTTGTTTTGGCTGAACGACAGGCAATGGGCGCGTATCGAACCGCATCTGCCGAGGGGACTGACGGGGCCGGATCGGGACGACGACCGACGCATCGTCAGCGGCATCATTCACATGCTGCAATCGGGTGCACGATGGCGTGATTGTCCACGTGAATACGGCCCTTACACGACGATCTACAATCGCTTCAATCGCTGGGCCAAGCGAGGACGATGGTGCGCAATCTTCGAAGCGCTGGCCAAGCCTGGCGAAGACGGCGTCGTACTGTCGCTCGACTCGACCTCGATTAAAGCTCACCGGTGTGCCTCCGGCGGAAAAGGGGGGAGCACAATCAAGCAATCGGCCGCTCGCGCGGAGGCCGCACGACAAAAATCCATGCGCTGAGCGATCCGCTCTGCCGGCCGGTCGTCCTGCATCTGACTCCAGGCCAGGATGCCGATATCGCTGCGGCTCCCGATGTCCTGGCGCTCGCGCCACCCATGAGCGTGCTCCTCGCCGACAAAGGGTATGATGGCGACAAGCTTCGCGGCGCAATCATTCGTCGCGGCGCCAAGCCCGTAATCCCCAATAAATCTAACCGTGTCGTCATCCATCGCTTCAACAAACGCGCCTACAAAGGACGAAATGTCATCGAACGCTGCTTTTGCAGGCTCAAGGACTTCCGGCGCATCGCCACGCGATATGACAAGCTCGCCCGTAATTTTTTGGCCGCTGTTCATCTCGCCGCTCTCGTCGCATATTGGCTCAATTGAGTCTGGACCCTAAGCCGCCGGGCACGAAGAACATTCCACAGTCTCGATGTTTGACCACTGGCTCTTCCAATGCCCCGACCTCCCAAACATGACGAGTTGATCGAGAGTATATATGACGCGGGTCTCCACCCTGAGTTGTGGAGCGACGTCGTCGTCATGGTTAATGCGTTCATCGGCAGCCAGGCCTGCGGCCTGATTTCGAAGGATCCGGTCAGCAAGTCCGGCGCGACGCATTTCTATTGCGGGGTCGATCCGCACTACATCCAGCTCTATTCCGAGACCTACGCCCGCTACGATCCTCTCGCCAGGCTCCCCCGGTACGGCGAGGTGCGCAACATCCCGGATCTCGTGAATTTCGAGGAATATCGCCGCGGCCGCTTCTATCAGGAATGGCTGCGTCCACAGGGCTATGTCGACGTGGCGAACGTGGTGCTGGAGCAGTCGAAGTCGCCGTGTCCGATGTTGCTGACGGTGATCCCGGGCAGGGAGATGCTCAATGCGGAGCAGCGCGCGCGCATGCAGTCGCTGGTCGCGCACGCCAGCCGGGCGCTGCTGATCAACCGGGCGATCGAGCGAAAGCAGCAGCGAGCGATCGCGCTGGCCGATGTCGTGGACCGGCTCAGTGCCGGCGTCATCCTGCTCGATGCCGCCTGCAATATCGTCCACAGCAATCCTGCCGCGGAAGCCATTCTGGCCGCGGCTGACGTCCTGCGGTCGGTCTCGGGCCGGCTCGTGGCGCGATCCGCCGAGGCAAATCTGGCCCTGCGCGATATCTTCCGCGACTCCGGCGAGGTTGCCGTAGCTGCGGCGGCCGGTCGAAAAATCCCGCTGAGATCCGATGGCGGTTCCTACTATATCGCGAACGTCATCGCGCTGCCGTCGTTGCTGCGTGATGGCGCGACGGAGCGCACGCCGGCCGTCGGAGCCCTGTTCGTCTGGAAGGCGGAACTCGACGGCCGCTCGTGTGCCGGCCTCGTCGACCGCACGTTCGACCTCACGCCGGCGGAATTGAGGGTCTTGCAGTCGATCGTCGAGGTCGGCGGCGTGCCGGAGACGGCGATTGCGCTCGGCATCGCAGAGACGACGGTGAAGACGCATCTGCATCGCGTCTTCGCCAAGACCGGCGTTTCTCGTCAGGCGGATCTCGTCAAGCTCGTGGCGGGATTTTCCAATCCGCTCGTGCACTGACGCGCATTCGCGTCGCGGGCGGCGTCGCTGCAGCCCGCCATAGGTTCAAACAGACACATCATTAGAAAGTTATCGCGGGTCATTCGATCGAATGACGCGATTTGCCGCGTGCCCCTCTAGGAGATGTCACACGATCTCTTGTTCGACGCGTTCGTGTTTTTGTGAAGCAACTCACAGCGAGCGGAAGTGAATCCCGTCAATCTCTGGTGTAGGTCGAAAGGAGATTGTCATGCGAACGACGTCACCGGTTTTGGCTCGCAAGTTCCGCGACATCGTCGCGCGTATGGGCGCGGCGTTCCGCGCGCAGCGCGCGATCGACGCGCGGCGCGCGTTGCTGCGCTATCGCCATCTGCTGGAGCAGCCGCACGACCCATTGCCTTTGAATGAAATCATTCCGGTCAGCAACAAAGAGGATATTGCAGACAATGCCCACGGATCTGATGCGCGCGAGCGCGCCGCCGGCGACCCCACGTTCGAGCGTGCGTAACGTCAACATCGTCGCAATCGCCGCGACCGTGGCACTCGTCACGCTTCAACTGGTTGGCCTTGCGATGCTGGAACGCTCTCACGCGAACGCGATGCATGTGTCGTTTCCGCGCGAACCGCAAGTTTGCTCGGAAAACGTCGACGCTGCCGTCTCGCAAATTCCCTACGATTGACCGGAGGACGGTCCGTGCCTGATGTCACGACACTGGCTCTGCTCAGCGTTGCCGTATTCGCCGGCGCCTTCGTTTCGGGGCTGTCGGGATTCGCATTCTCGGCCGTAGCCGGCGCCATCCTGCTCCGGGTGTTTCAGCCGCTGGAGGCCGTGCCGCTGATGATGGCGTGCAGCATCGGCGTGCAGGCGACCAATCTGTGGGCGCTTCGGCGCAGCATCCGCTGGGAAGGCAGTCTGCTGCTGATCGTCGGCGGATTGATCGGCGTTCCCATCGCTGTGTCGCTGTTGCAGTCCACCGATACGCATCTGCTCAGGCGCGGCTTCGGCGTCATCGTCGCGCTCTATGCCGCCTACATGCTGCTGCGGCCGACGCTGGTGACGGCCGGCGAGGCCGTCGGCCGGCACTGGGTGGCGCTGATCGGCTTCGGGGGAGGGTTGGTCGGCGGGCTGACGGCCATGCCGGGCGCGATCCCGACGATCTGGTGCGACATGCGCGGCATGCCCAAGAGCGAGCAGCGTGGCCTGGTGCAGCCGTTCATCGCGGCGATGCAGGTCTTCGCCATCGCGCTGCTGGTCGGACACCAGGACCTGTCGTCAAAGGTCTTCGTCGATCTCGCGGTCAGCCTGCCGGCGCTGTTCGCCGGCTCCGCGCTCGGCGTGATCGCCTTTCACCGCGTCAACGAGACGGTCTTTCGCAAGACCGTGCTCGTTCTGCTGCTGGTGTCGGGGATATCACTGATCTAGTGCGTGAGTCCCTGGACCGGCGCGGCGCTGATGTCGCTGCCGTGGTGCGTCAGCGGCTTCATGCCGGTGACGGTCCGCAGCAGCACGTAGAACACCGGCGTCAGGAACAGGCCGAACACGGTGACGCCGATCATGCCGGAGAACACCGCGACACCCATCGCGCGTCGCATCTCTGAGCCTGCGCCGGTCGAGAGCACCAGCGGCAGGACGCCCATGATGAACGCCATCGACGTCATCAGGATCGGACGGAGCCGCAGCCGGCTCGCCTCGATCGCGGCGCGGATCGGGGTGCGCCCGGCGAATTCGAGCTCGCGCGCGAATTCGACGATCAGGATCGCGTTCTTGGCCGAGAGCCCGACGAGAACGATGAGGCCGATCTGGGTGAAGACGTTGTTGTCGCCCTTCGAGAGCCAGACCCCGAACATCGCCGCGAGCAGACCCATCGGCACGATCATGATGATCGAGAGCGGCAGGGTCAGGCTCTCGTAGAGCGCGGCCAGCACCAGGAACACCAGCAGGATCGCCAGCGGGAACACCCAGATTCCGGAATTGCCGGCGATGAACTCCTGATAGGTCAGGTCGGTCCATTCGAAGGCAAAGCCGGGCGGCAGCACTTCCGCTGCGATCCGCGTCGCGACTTCCTGCGCCTGGCCCGATGAAAAGCCGGGCGCGGCCGCCGCGTTGATGTCGGACGACAGGAAGCCGTTGTAGCGGATCGCGCGCTCCGGACCCGCACTCTGGCGGATCTTGAGCAGTGCGGACAACGGCACCATGTCGCCGGAGGACGAGCGCACCTTGAGCTGCCGGATGTCGTCGGCCCGGGCGCGGAACGGCGCGTCGGCCTGGACGCGGACGGAATAGGTGCGGCCAAACTTGTTGAAGTCGTTGACGTAGTAGGAGCCGAGGTAGATCTGGAGAGTGTTGAACACCTCCGTCACGGGCACCCCGAGCTGGAGCGCCTTGGTGCGGTCGATGTCGGCGAAGAGCTGGGGCACGTTGACCTGGAAGCTCGAGAACACGCCGGCGATCTCCGGCGCCTTCTGCATCGCCGCCATGAACGCTTTGGTCGCCTCGTTCAGCGCCTCATAGCCGAGGCCGGCGCGATCCTCGATCTGCAGCTTGAAGCCGCCGATGGTGCCGAGGCCGTTGACCGGCGGCGGCGGGAACATGGCGATGAAGGCTTCCTGGATGCCGGCGTATTTCTTGTTCAGCTCGGCCGCGATGGCATTGCCGCTCAGGGCTGCACCCTTGCGCTCGTCGAACGGCTTCAGCGTCGAGAACACGATGCCGGCATTGGACGAGTTGGTGAAGCCTGAGATCGACAGGCCCGGGAAGGCGACAGAGCTCTCGACGCCTGGCTGGGTCAGCGCGACGTCGCTCATCTTGCGGATCACCTCTTCGGTGCGGTCGAGCGTTGCCCCGTCGGGCAGCCGCGAGAAGCCGACCAGATATTGCTTGTCCTGGCCCGGCACGAAGCCGCTCGGCACCTGCTGGAACAGGAAGGCGGTGAGGCCGACCAGCACGACGTAAAGACCCATCACCGCGGCCTTGCCGGAGATCACCTTGGTGACGGTGCCGCTGTAATTCTCGGATGAACGCGTGAAGGCCCGGTTGAAACCGCGGAAGAACCAGCCAAGGCCCTTTTCCATGATGATCGTCAGCCGGTCCTTCGGCTCATTGTGGCCCTTGAGCAGCAGTGCCGACAACGCCGGGGACAGCGTCAGCGAGTTGACGGCGGAAATCACGGTCGAGATCGCGATCGTCAACGCGAACTGCTTGTAGAACTGCCCGGTCAGGCCGGAGATGAAGGCGAGAGGCACGAACACCGCGATCAGCACCATGGCGATCGCGATGATCGGGCCGGAGACCTCGCGCATCGCCTGATAGGTCGCATCGCGCGGCGACAGCCCGGCCTCGATGTTGCGCTCGACGTTCTCGACCACGACGATGGCGTCATCGACGACGATGCCGATCGCGAGCACCAGGCCGAACAGGCTGAGCGCGTTGATGGAGAAGCCGAACACGTGCATCACGGCAAAGGTGCCGACGATCGACACGGGCACCGCCAGCAGCGGAATGATCGAGGCGCGCCAGGTCTGCAGGAACAGGATCACGACCAGCACCACCAGCGCGATTGCCTCCAGCAGCGTGTGGATCACCGCCTCGATCGAGGAGCGCACGAACTGGGTCGGATCGTAGACGATCTGGTAGGACACGCCCTCGGGCATGTTCTTCTTGATCTCGGCCATGGTGGCGCGGACGTGGTCGGAAATCTGCAGCGCATTGGAGCCGGGCGCCTGGAAGATCGGGATCGCCACCGCCTGCTTGTTGTCGAGCAGCGAGCGCAGGCCGTATTCGGACGCCCCTAGCTCGATGCGCGCGACGTCGCGCAACCGCACCACTTCACCGCGCGCGCCGGTTTTGACCACGATGTCGCCGAACTGCTCCTCGTTCGCGAGCCGCCCTTCCGCATTGACGGACAGTTGCAGGTCGATGCCTTTGACGTTCGGGGAGGAGCCGACCACACCGGCGGCGGCCTCGACGTTCTGCGCCTGGATCGATTTGACGATGTCGCTCGCGGTCAGCCCGTGTTCGGCCGCCTTCTGCGGGTCGACCCAGACCCGCATCGAATAGTCGCCGGCACCATACAGCTGGACGTCACCGACGCCGTCGATCCGCGCCAGCCGGTCCTTGACGTTGAGCACCGCATAGTTGCGCAAATACGTCATGTCGTAGCGGCCGTTGGGCGACAAGAGATGCACCACCATGGTGAGGTCGGGCGAGGACTTCTTGGTGATGATGCCGAGCTGGCGCACCACGGCCGGCAGGCGCGGCTCGGCCTGCTGCACGCGGTTCTGCACCAGCTGCGTCGCCTTGTCGGGGTCGGTGCCGAGGCGGAACGTCACCGTCAGCGTCATCGCGCCGTCGGTGGTCGCCTGGCTCGACATGTAGAGCATGCCTTCGACGCCGTTGATCTGCTCCTCGATCGGCGTCGCCACCGTCTCCGCGATCACCTTCGGATTGGCGCCGGGATAGGTCGCGCGCACGAGGACGGAGGGCGGCACCACGTCCGGGTATTCCGAGATCGGCATCGCGAACAGCGAGATGAGCCCTGCGAGGAAAATCAGGACCGACAGCACACCGGCAAAAATCGGACGATCGATGAAGAATTTTGAGAGATTCATGGCTTTGCCCCTGGGCAATATCTTGCGGCTCTCCGGACAGCTCCACCGTCATTCCGGGGCGCGCGAAGCGCGAACCCGGAATCCGGAAGTGATGTGCTCGGAGTTTCGTAACTTCGAGATTCCGGGTTCGCGACTTCGTCGCGCCCCGGAATGACGGTGATTAACGTTGCACCACGTCCTGGTTGCTGTGGTTGGATGCCGCTTGCTGCCCCCGCGCGCTCATCGCCGCGACCTCCGTCTTGAGGAGGGCGCCGGGACGCACGCGCTGCAGGCCGTTGACGACGATGCGGTCGCCGGGCTTCAGGCCCGCGGTGACGATGCGCAAGCCGTCGACCGCACCACCGAGCGTGATCGGACGGTAGACCGCGCGGCTGTCGTCACCGACCGCCATCACGAACTTCTTGTCCTGGTCGGTGCCGATCGCGCGCTCGTCGATCATCACCAGCGTCTGCTGCTTCGGCTGGCCCATGCGCACGCGGGCGAACTGGCCGGGGATCAGACGCCCGTCCTCGTTCCTGAACACCGCGCGGACACGGATGGTGCCGCTCTGGCCGTTGACCTGGTTGTCGATGAGCTGGATATGGCCTTTCGCCGAAAGGCCGCCTGAGGTCGCCATCTCCACCGGGATCTGGTCGAGATTGCCGCGCTTGCCGGAGGCGTCCGCGATCGAGTTCAGCGCATGCAGCACGACCTCTTCATCCGCATCGAAGGACGCGTAGATCGGATTGACGGAAACCAGCGAGGTCAGCACCGGGGAGGCGGTGCCGGCGGCAACGAGATTGCCGACGGTGACCTCGATCTTGCCGACGCGGCCGTCCACGGGCGCGCGCACTTCGGTGTAATCGAGATTGAGCTTCGCGGTCTGCAGCGTCGCTTCGGCCGCCTTGACGTTGGCGATGGCCTCGCGATTGGCGTTGTCGCGCTGGTCGTAGTCGCGCCGCGTGACGACCGCATTGCCGACGAGCTGCGCACCGCGCTCGAGCTCGCTCTGGGTGAACACCACGCGCGCCTTCGCCGCCTCGAGCTGGGCGTTGGCCTTGTCGACCTCGGCCGCGTAGGGCGCCGGATCGATCTTGAACAGCACGTCGCCGGCTTTCACCAGCGCGCCTTCGGTGAAGTTGGTCGACAGGATCGCACCGGCCACGCGCGGACGAAGCTCGACGCGTTGGATGGCCTCGAGCCGGCCGGAGAAATCATCCCACAGCACGGTCGGCCGTGGCTCGATCATCGCGACCGTGACGGAGACGGCCTGCTCGGCCGCGGCAGCCGTTGCGGTCGCCTGCGCAGCACGAAAGTAATGGCCGGTCGCGATCGAACCGGCCACGGCGAGGGCGCCCACGATGGCGGCGCCGCCGAGAAGGCGGCGGATACGGCCAGGGCGAGAGGTATTTTGGGAGGGGGGCATTTGCGCGCTCCAGATATGTAGTGTTCACTACAGATGTGGAGCTGGATACCGCAGCGCAAGATACTTATGTACCGTTTGCTAAGAAAATTGTAGCCACTTACCGCAAGCATTGGAAGGCGGAAGAGAAAATAAAGCTAGAACAAATAGATAGGATTTGACGTTAAGCTTCACGCAGAACGTGAATTCCGAGGAGACAGGCACATGGGCATGGGACGCCCCCGGGAATTCGACGCCGAAACGGCGTTGGACCAAGCGATGGAAGTGTTCTGGCGCCACGGCTATGAGGGCGCCACCATCGCGCAGCTCACCGAAGCCATGGGCATCAATCCGCCCAGCCTCTACGCCTGTTTCGGCAACAAGGAAGGCCTGCTGAAGGCCGCGCTCGACCGCTACACCAAGCTGCGTAACGTCTGGATGGACGGCGTGGTCTCGGCGCCAACCGCCCGCGAGGTCGCCGAGCGGATGCTGATGGGCATCGCCGACAAGCAGACCGATCCCGCCAATCCGCCCGGATGCCTGCTCGTGCAGGGCGGCATCGCCTGCGACAGCGGCTCCGAGAATGTCCCCTTCGAACTCGCCGCCCGCCGCGCTCAGAACGAAGATCAGCTCCGCGACCGTTTTGTTCGCGCCAAGGCGGAAGGTGATCTCAAGTCGAGCTCTGATCCCGCCGCGCTCGCGCGCTACGTCTCTGCGGTCTCCGTCGGCATGGGCGTGATGGCGTCTTCGGGCGCAGATCGCGAAGCGCTGCGGCAGGTGGCGAGCGTGGCCGTGCAGGCGGTCGAGGCGCAATCGGCCGGGAGAACGTGACGGCTGCCAGCGTCGCCGGCTTCTGTCATCTCGTGGACTACATGGCAGGGAGCGACGGCGGCGGGACGAAGCCGCCGAACTCGCGCTCGATCAGCCCGGCCAGCGCAATCGTCGTGCGGTCCTCGAGGTAAGGCCCGATGATCTGGACGCCGATTGGCAAGCCCGTCGCCGTGCGCTCGATCGGAACGGCGGTCGCCGGCAGGCCGCAGGTCGATGCGGGATCAGCCCAGATGAAGCACGCATCGGAGTAGTTGTAGAGCTTTCCATCGATGTCGAGCTGCCGAGCGTCGAACGGTTCGGACTGGTCGTGCGGAAAGGCCGGCACGGCGGCCGTCGGGTAGATCACCGCGTCGAACTCGCGGAAGAAGAGCTGCCACCGCTGCTGCAACTGCAGGCGGGCCGCATCGGTCGCCAGCCACTCACGATGGATCATGCCCCAGCCGCGGGCGCGCTCGGCCTGCAGGCTGCGGTCGTCCGGCGAGAGTGCGGCGGCAAGTCCTTGCGCCTCCGCGAGGGCGGCCGGTGTCAGGCGCGGACTTCGCGCGGCGTTGAGCAGCTTCATGTAGAGCCGCGCGGATTCTGCGAGATCGGGCAACGACGTGCTCGCGCGCGCGACCCCCGCGCCGGATCGTTCGAGCCGTTTCGCCAGCCGTCCGATCGCGGAACGCACCGCGTCGCCCGTCGGCATCAGCGGATGGGTATCGATCACGAGGATCCTGAAATTCTTCAGCTGGTCATGTCGCGGCGCCGGCAGCGCAAGGCGATAGCCGATCCCGTCGCGCGTCTCGTCGGGTCCGGCAATCACGTCGAGCGCCAGCGCAAGGTCGGAGGCAGTACGCGCCATCGGTCCAACGACAGCCAGATCGCCCTGGCCGGGGACGGGCGGCGCCGGCGGCAGGCTGTATCCGCGCAGCGGGACCAGGCCGAGGCTCGGCTTGTGTCCGAACACACCGCAGAAATGCGAGGGGACCCGGATCGATCCGCCGATATCCGAGCCGATCGAGAGCGGACCGAACCCCGCGGCCAGCGCCGCTCCGCATCCGCCCGAGGAGCCACCGGGCGACCGGCCGAGGTCCCACGGGTTGTTCGTCGTCCCGTGGATGTCGTTGTAGCTCTGGAAATCCCGCAGCCCGATCGGGATATTGGTCTTGCCGATGATGATCGCGCCCGCCGCCTTCAACCGCGAGACGACGAGGGCATCTTCCTCCGGCTTGAAATCCCTGAAATGTGGAAAGCCCCACGTGGTCGGCAGGCCGGCGACGTTGAACGGTTCTTTCAAGGTCACGGGGATGCCGAGCAATGGCTGGCGCTCGCCGCGGCCAAGCGCGGCGTCGGCAGCGCGCGCGGCGTCCTTTGCGCGATCGAAATCGCGCACGATGACGGCATTGATCTTGCCGTCCAGGGCCTCGATGCGCGCGATCGTATGCGCGAGCAGCTCCGACGCCGAGATCTTGCGGGCGTGCAGGGCGCCCAGAAGAACGCTGATTGAGCCGTAGTCCAAGTCATCGGCATCTGCGGTCATCACGAACTCCATTGCATCTCATCGTCTCGGCGAGCCGATCCGGGGATGGAACATGCAATGTTGGGAGCGTGATGAGGAGGCAGCGCAACGGGAACCAGATCTGCCCGCCGGTCGGGGCGGGGGCTGGTCGCATTTGGGAGCCAGGAGACTGCCGGACGAACTCGGCCTGCATGGTTCGAGACGCCCGCTTTGGCGGGCTCCTCACCATGAGGGGCAGACATCCCGCCGCAAAACGCGATCTCATCCTGAGGGCCCGCCGTAGGCGGGCGTCTCGAAGGATGGGCCGCGGGCGAGCTTCCCGCCACGCCTTCTTATGCGATCGTCCCGACGTCGATGCCGGGGCGCCCGCAGACCAGCGAACAGTGATGCTCAGGAAGCTTCCTTGAGCACCGGCGAAGCCGATTCCTCGGCCTTGAGCTCCTCGAGGCTGCGATGCCGCGGCTCGATGCCGAGCGCCCAGACCGTGATGATCTGCACCACCAGCAGTCCGATCATCAGCGCCATCACGCCGGCCACGCCGCGCGTCTCGAACAGCGACACCACGAGGAATGGTGTGACGATCGTGGCGCCGCGCCCGAGCGTGTTGACGATGCCCGAAGCGCGCAGGCGGACCTCGGTCGGAAACAGCTCGGGGATGTAGATGCCGAACAGAAGCGCGACCAGGACGTAGATCGGCACCGTCAGCGCAAAGCCCACGGCCGGCAGCAGGATCGGATCGGAGATCATGGGGTAGAGGACGCCGAGCGCCACTGCGATCAGCGACGCGCCGATGATGGTCGGCTTCCTGCCCCAGCGGTCGGCGGTCAATGCGCCGATCGCCGCGCCGACGGGAGCGCCGATCGCCATCAGCAGCGAGTAGCCGAACGAGGTTGCGATCGAGAGCCCTTGCTTGACGAAGAACACCGGGAGCCAGGTCACGAAGCCATAGAGCAGGGTGTTGATCGTGATCAGGCAGACGGCGCCGACGATCATCCGCGACAGCAAGGGAGCAGTGAACAGCGTGCCGAGATCGGGGGACACTGGGGCCGGTGCCGTAGCTGCGGGAGGAGGCAAGGGCTGGCCTTGCGCCGCCTCCTTCTCGATGGCCTGCATCAGCGTTTCCGCTTCAGCGGTGCGACCGACCGCTTCCAGCCAGCGCGGGGATTCCGGCAACGACTTGCGCATGTACCAGACGACGAGCGCACCGACGCCGCCGAGCACGAACATGGAGCGCCAGCCGAACTGCGGCACGAGTACCGATGCGACCAGCAGGGCGACCGGCAAGCCGGTGACGACGCAGACGGCCGTGAAGCCGAGCCATTTTCCGCGGGTGCGCGCGGGCACGAATTCCGTCATCGTCGAATAGCCGACGACATTCTCCGCCCCTAAGCCGACCCCCATCACGAAGCGGCAGGCAATGAGGAAGGCCATGTTCGGCGAGAACGCGGCGGCGAGGGAAGCGATGCCGAAAAGCAGCAAATTGAATTGATAGGTGAAGCGGCGTCCGTAGCGGTCGCCGAGGAATCCGGTGCCGAACGATCCCAGCATCATGCCGACGAACGTCGCGGAGATGAAAGCCGCGTTCTGGGCGAGCGTCGAAAAGCCGGTCTTCAGCGTCACGCTGAGCACGGTCCCGGCGATGTAGATGTCGAAGCCGTCGAAAAACATGCCGATGCCGATCAGCAGCATGATGCGGCGGTGGAATGGCCCGACCGGCAGCCGATCAAGACGGCCGCCTGCGTTCACCGATGTCGACATTGACGCTCTCCCTTGACTGTTATCCCCGTTGATGCGGCCCACCTTCTCTGGGCGGTCTGCCGCTTGCAGTTTGGCTAGTTCAGTCGCTTCTGATTGGCCGTGTCGCGATACCAGTCGAACGGCTGCTCGTGGGTCGCGACCATCACGCTCTTGGTGTTGAAATGGTCGTTGAAGCTTTCGGTGCCGCATTCGCGGCCGATGCCGGAATCGTCGACGCCGCCCCAGGGCGAGGCCGGATCGAGCCGATGGTGATCGTTGATCCAGACGATGCCGGCCTTGACCGAGGCGGCGACACGATGCGCACGGGCGACGTCGCGCGTGCGGATGGCTGCGGCGAGGCCGAAGGGCGAGTCGTTGGCAAGCCGGAGCGCGTCGGCCTCGTCCTTGAACGGCGTTACCGACGTGAAGGGACCAAACACCTCCTCCTGGAAGATGCGCATGTCGGATGTGACGTCGGCGAAGACCGTCGGCTCGACGAAATAGCCGTTGTCGTGGCCCGGCACCTTCGCGGCAACACCGCCGGTGACGAGACGCGCGCCGTCTTCGTGACCGTAGCCCGCGTAGGTGAGAACGCGGTCGCGCTGCCGGGCGGAGATCACGGGGCCCATTTGGGTGCTCGCATCGAAGGGATCGCCGACGCGGATCGTGCGGGTCTTGGCCTGCAGCTTCTCGACGAACTCGTCGTAGATCGAGGCCTGGACGATGTGGCGCGAGGCGCAGACGCAGGTCTGGCCGGCGCCGATGAAGGCGCCGAATGCGGCGTAGTTGACGGCGCGGTCGACGTCGAAATCGTCGAACACCATCACCGGCGTCTTGCCGCCGAGCTCCATGGTCTGGTGCGCGAACACTCTCGCGGCTGCGCTGCCGGCGATGCGGCCGGCCTCGGTGCCGCCGGTCAAGACCAGCTTGTCGATGTCGCCGTGCTCGGCCAGCATCTTGCCGGCGCTCTGGCCGTGACCCAGCACGATATTGAAGACACCCGGCGGAAGGCCGGCTTCGGTGAAGATCTGCGCGAGCTTCAAGGTCGTCAGCGGCGTATATTCGGACGGCTTGACCACGGTGACGCATCCGGTCGCCAGCACCACGGCCAGCGACTTGCACAGGATCATCAGCGGATGGTTGAAGGGCGTGCAGTTGGCGACGATGCCGATCGGCGTGCGAAGCGTGTAGTTCAGATACGCGCCTTCCACGGGGATCACGGAGTCGCGGCGCGCCAGCGCAACGCCCGCAAAGTAGCGAAAGAAATCGGGCAGGCGGGAGAGCTGCGCGCGGGTCTCGTTGACCGGGCGGCCGTTGTTGAGGGTTTCCAGCCGGTACAGGCTGTCGAGATTGGCCTCGAAGGCATCGGCGAGCTTGTTGACCAGTCTGGCACGGGCGCGCGTATCCATGCCGCCCCAGGCCTTGCCTTCGAACGCGGCGCGCGCGCTCTTCATGGCGCGGTCGATGTCCTCGGCAGTTGAATTGGGAATGCGGGCAATGACGTCGCCGGTCGCGGGGTTGCGCACGTCGAGCATCGCGCCGTTGCCGGCTTCGACTTCACGTCCGTCGATGAAATTGCCGTGGGTTTCGACGTCGATCGACGCAGGTTTTGAAGGAATGTTCATGATGACCTCTCCTCGACGATGACGGCGTTGCGCTTGAGCGCCGGCAGAACGCGTTTTTCGGTGGCCCCGATATGAGCCTTGATGATGCGCGCCGCGGTTCGCGTCTCGCGGCTCTGCATGGCGTCGATCAGGGCGACGTGCTCGGCGACGAGCTTCGCGGGGTCGTGCCCCCTAAGGTTGGAGATGCTGACGCGGACCAGCCGGTCGGCCTGGCCGATCAGGTCGCACAGCGCCGTCGCCATCCGGCGATTGCCGGACGCATGCGCCAGCGCGGAGTGGAAGGCGCGATTGTAGGCGATGAAGTCCTCGTGGTTGCCGGCGAAGCGGCGAAATTCATCGAGCGATTTCAGGACACTGTCGGGCGCGCTCTCGATCGCCTCGGCAACGCAGGCCGGCTCCAGCGCAAGACGGAAGCGCAGGAGGTCGCGGGCGTCCGCCAGCGAGATCGGCGTGACCCGGTAGCCCTGGCGCGGCTGCACTGTCACGAGATGCTCGCGCTGCAGGCGCAGAAGCGCATCCCGGACCGGTTGCCGGCTCACTTCATAGCGCTCGGCAAGGTCCTGTTCGCGCATTTCATCGCCCGGCGCGAAGCGACAAGCTAAAATATCAGACCTGAGACGGTCGTAGATATTCTCGCGCAAAAGTATCATAGGTTCGGTCTCCTTGGCATTAATATCTCAATCGTGATATTTCACGTCAAGGGCCAAATGCTTGAATTCCCTGACAGTTGATTTATCAATCAGCGCCTCCGCGGCGCGCCAACGACCGACGAAGTGAGGGAAAGACCGGACATGGACAGGCTTCTTGCCAACGGGACCGTCAACGCCGCGCAATCGGGCGAGGGGCCGCCGCTGTTCCTCTTTCACTCGCTGTTGTCGGATCGCGCGAGCTTCGATGCGATCGTGCCTGAGCTTCAGAGGTCGTTTCGCACCATCGTGCCGGAGCTGCCGGGGTTCGGCCGTTCACGCCCGGTGGACGGCGGCCTTGCTGCGGTCGCGGACCGGATGGCCGAGGCCGTGCGCGAAGGCGCGGGCGGCGCGCCGGCGATCGTGCTCGGCAATGGTTACGGTGGGTTCGTCGCGTTGCAGATGGCGATCCGGCATCAAGAGATCGCCAGCAAGCTCGTTCTCGCCGACAGCGGCGCAGCGTTCTCGGAGCCCGGCCGCGAGGCGTTTCGCAACATGGCGAAGGCATCGCGCGAGAAGGGGTTGGAGGCCATCACCGACGTCGCGATGCGTCGCCTGTTTGCGCCCGAGTTCCAGGCGCAGCATCCGGAGTTGATGCAGGATCGTCGTGCCGCGTTTCTGCGGACGGATCCCGGCGTGTTCCGTGCCGCGTGCGATGCATTGGCGAGCCTCGATCTTCGAGCCGAGCTTGCCGCGGTGAAAGTTCCGGTCCTCGTTCTCGTGGGCGAGCACGACGAAGCGACGCCGCCGCCGATGTCGCGTGAATTGGCCGCCGGATTGCCACGCGCCGAGCTCAAGGTCATCCCGGGCTGCGCCCACGTGCCGCAGCTTCAATCGCCGCGACAGTTTCTCGGAGCTCTTCAAGGCTTCCTGTTTTGAAGACGCAGCGATGCCTTCCGAACGGTTAACGGTTCGGCCCGGCGGCGAATTCAGGTTTGGGGATCGTGCAATCCTGCGCCTGTCTTGCCCGACGTGTCAAACGTCCTCGCGGGCAAGGCGCGAGCCCGCGCGGCAGGAAATTCCTCATTGATTTGTACTGTGCATGGGGTTGTTTTCGCGTTTTTTGTTTGGACCCCCAGGTAGCGACGATCGGCACGTCAGCCGTCTGCATTGAACCGGTAGTCCTAAGAGTTTTTACACACAGTTCTGGCACGCTCCGCGCGTCCATATCCGCACCCCGCATCGTCGCCTCTCATTGCGCGCACGAAAAGATGGAACCCGCGGGCATCGAGGGGGCGTTGCCCATGACTGCACTTACTTCGGACGCCGGTCGTGCGAAGGGCGGGATCGTGCCGATCCTGTTGTGCGTCGTGCCGTTCAGCCAGATTCCGCTCGATGCCTATACGCCCGGCCTGCCGCAGATGGTGGTGGATCTTTCCGCCGATCCGGCGTCGATGCAGAACACCGTCACCGCCTACATGCTCGGCATGAGCCTCGCACTGGTGCCGGTCGGCATCGCCTCCGATACGCTCGGTCGCCGCAACGTCCTGCTCGCGGGGCTGTCGGTGCTCATCGCGATGAGCATTGCCTGCGCGCTCGCCACCAGCGCATCGCTGCTGCTTGCGCTACGCTTCCTGCAAGGCGTCGGCGGCTGCACCTGCCTCGTCGTTGCCTATGCGGTCGCGGCCGATTGCTTTCGCGGCTGCGAGCTCACCGCAATCTCCGGCCTGCTTGGCGCGGCCTGGGGACTTGCACCGGTGCTTGCGCCCGCGGCCGGCGGCTTCATCGTCGAGCTGACGTCGTGGCGCGGAGTGTTCGTCATCATCGCCATTGCCGCGGCGATCGTCGCCGCGATCGTCGTGCTGTTGCTGCCCGAGACGTTGCCGGGGGAGCGGCGCGCGCCGTTCGATCCGCGCCGCACGGCCGGCATCCTTCGCGCCGCGCTTGTTCGTCCCGGCTTCCTGGCCTTCGTGCTGGTCTTTGCCGCGGCGGCGAGCGCGCAACTGGCGTTCGGCGTCGTCGCGCCCTTCTTCTACCAGACCGGCCTCGGCTATTCGGCGGCCATCTACGGCCTCGTCGCGCTCGGCCTTGGCGGCGTCAATCTCGCCGGCGAGCTCGGCTGCGCACATTTCGCGCGCTTCATGCCGGCCCGCATGCTGGGGTTTGGCGCTTTCGCGCTGTTTCTCGCAGGCTCCGCGGTCCTGACCGTAACAGGCATGACCATCGGTCTCGATTTCGCATCGATCACGATCGGCGGCGCGCTGGTGCTCGGCGGCTGCGGAGTCCTGTGCCCGATGATGTACGGCATGGCGCTCGGCCTGTTCGAGCGTGACCACGGCCTGATCGGCGGCCTCATCAGCGCACTCTGCTATCTCGCGGTGAGCGGCGCCATGGCGATCGCGGCGGTGCTGCCCGAAGCAACGCAGGCGCCGATCGGCTGGCTTTATCTCGGCCTCTGCACTGTTGCGGGCACGCTGCTCGCGATCTCGCTGCCCGCGGCGCGCCACGCCACACAGACTTAAGGAAGGAACCAGTTCATGACCACCGTCGGTATTCGCGGCACGTTCTTCGATTTCGTCGACGATCCCTGGAAGCACATCGGCAACGAGCAGGCGGCTGCGCGCTTTCATCAGGACGGCCTCATGGTCGTCACCGACGGCGTCATCAAGGCGTTCGGTCCGTACGAGAAGATCGCCGCCGCGCATCCGGGCGTTGAGATCACCCATATCAAGGACCGCATCATCGTCCCGGGCTTCATCGACGGCCACATCCATCTGCCTCAGACCCGCGTGCTCGGTGCCTATGGCGAGCAGCTCTTGCCGTGGCTGCAGAAGTCGATCTATCCCGAGGAGATCAAGTACAAGGATCGCAACTACGCGCGCGAAGGCGTGAAGCGTTTTCTCGATGCACTGCTCGCCGCCGGCACCACCACCTGCCAGGCCTTCACCAGCTCCTCACCGGTCGCGACCGAAGAGCTGTTCGAGG
The DNA here is from genome assembly GCF_000011365.1 of Bradyrhizobium diazoefficiens USDA 110. GTDB lineage: Bacteria > Pseudomonadota > Alphaproteobacteria > Rhizobiales > Xanthobacteraceae > Bradyrhizobium > Bradyrhizobium diazoefficiens. The sequence goes on from NC_004463.1 coordinate 4,303,810, forward strand.
AGGCAAGCAGGCGCAACATGCGCGTGATCGCGGGTCTCACCGGGATCGACCGCAACGCGCCGGCCGAATTCATCGATACGCCCGAGAATTTCTATCGCGACAGCAAGCGGCTGATCGCGCAGTATCACGACAAGGGCCGTAACCTCTACGCTATCACGCCGCGCTTCGCCTTCGGCGCCTCGCCCGAGCTGCTGAAGGCGTGTCAGCGCCTCAAGCACGAGCATCCGGACTGCTGGGTCAATACCCACATCTCCGAGAACCCGGCCGAATGCAGCGGCGTGCTGGTCGAGCACCCGGACTGCCAGGATTATCTCGGCGTCTACGAGAAGTTCGACCTGGTCGGCCCAAAGTTCTCCGGCGGCCACGGCGTCTATCTCTCGAACAACGAATTCCGCCGCATGTCCAAGAAAGGCGCGGCGGTAGTGTTCTGCCCGTGCTCGAACCTGTTCCTCGGCAGCGGCCTGTTCCGTCTCGGCCGCGCCACCGATCCGGAGCATCGCGTGAAGATGTCGTTCGGCACCGATGTCGGCGGCGGCAACCGCTTCTCGATGATCTCCGTGCTCGACGACGCTTACAAGGTCGGCATGTGCAACAACACGCTGCTCGACGGCAGCATCGATCCGTCGCGCAAGGACCTCGCGGAAGCCGAGCGCAACAAGCTCTCGCCCTATCGTGGCTTCTGGTCGGTCACGCTCGGCGGCGCCGAAGGCCTCTACATCGACGACAAGCTCGGCAATTTCGAGCCCGGCAAGGAGGCCGATTTCGTCGCGCTCGATCCGAACGGCGGACAACTGGCGCAACCCTGGCACCAGTCGCTGATTGCCGACGGTGCAGGTCCGCGCACGGTTGATGAGGCCGCGAGCATGCTGTTCGCCGTCATGATGGTCGGCGACGATCGCTGCGTCGACGAGACCTGGGTGATGGGCAAGCGCCTCTACAAGAAGAGCTGAAGCGGACGCGATGAACGGATCACCCGATACGGCCGGCCAGCCGGTCGCCCTCGTCATCCAGCGCCGCATCGCCGACGACGGCTTTGCGGCGTTTGCGCGGTGGAACGGCGAGGTCGGCGAGGTGCTCAAGACCTGGCCCGGCTTTCTCAGCCAGGAGGTGGTGCCGCCGCAGCCGCCGGCGCATGTGGACTGGGTGACGATCGTGCGCTTCGCGAGTCCGGCGGCGGCGCGCGCCTGGCTTCAGAGCGAGGTGCGGGCGAAGCTGATTGCGGAGATACAACGCTTCTTCGTTGGCTCGGAGGACGTCCATATCCTGCCCGACACCGGAGTGCAGCGCGACAGCGCGGTCTCCGCCGTGATCTCCTTCAAGGTGCCGGCAGGATTGGAGGACGCTTTCCTCACCTGGCAGCAGCGCATCCAGGCCGCGGAAGCCGAGTTCAAAGGATTTTTGCGGCACAAGATCGAGCGGCCCATTCCGGGCCTGCACGACGAGTGGATCGTCATCCTGTCATTCGACAGCGATGCCAACCTCAGCGCATGGCTCGACTCGCCGTTGCGGCAGACCCTGCTTAGGGAGGGCGCGCGCTTCAACGCGGGCATGAACGTGAAGCGGGCGAGCTACGGCTTCAATTTCTGGTTCCCGGCCGGCAAGACGCAGGCTCCGGAGCAGGGGCCTGCGTTGATCTGGAAGAGCAACCTCATCGTGCTCCTGGTGCTCTATCCCGTGGTCTACCTCTGGGGCTATTTCGTCAGCGCGCCCTTGATCGACAGCCACGGCGTGCCGGTCTGGCTGTCGCTCTTCGTCGGCAATCTCGTGAGCACCCAGCTGCTCGGCTGGTGGCTGGTGCCGGCCGCCTTCAGGGCGTTGGACTGGTGGGTGACGCCGAAGGCGACGCTCGGTCGCCAGATCGCGGGCTACGCACTGCTTGGCGCGCTCTACGCCGCGTCGATGGGCCTGTACGCGCTGCTGCTCGCGTGGCATTTGGGGCGGTGAGACCGTCCACCTTGCGCGCCGCTCCGGTGCTGTCGGGGAGAGCGGCGGTCTCGGGACACTGACGAGCATGTTCGCCCTGACATTTCTCGGGACCTCGGCCAGCGTTCCCTCGGCGGAACGCAACCATCCGGCCCTCCTGGTGGAGGCCGCGGGCAAGCGCATCCTGATCGATTGCGGCGAGGGCACGCAGCGCCAGTTGCTGCGCAGTGGCGCCGGCTTCCGGCGGCTCGACCGCATCCTGCTGACGCACGCTCATCTCGATCACGTGCTCGGCATCCCCGGTCTCTTCTCGACGCTGGGCTTGCGGCAATCCTCCGATGTGATGACCATTCATGGCGGCCCGGGCACACTCGACATCGTCATCCGGATGCTGGCGGGCCTGTGGGGCGCGGGCAGGGCGCCGATCCCCGTGGAGTTCGCAGCGCTGAGCGAAGGACAGGTCATCGATGCCGGCGGCTTCACCATCGACTGCTTTCCGGTCCGCCATCGCGACACCGACAGCTTTGGCTTCGTATTCCAAAGCCCCGCGCGCCGTCACCTTCTGCCCGATCGCCTCGCCTCGCTCGGTGTGCCCGACGGTCCCTTGCGCGGCGAATTGGCCCAAGGACGGCCGGTCGTGATCGAAGACGGCCGGACGATCGATCCGGAGGACGTTTTGGGGCCGGCGACCGGCGGCAGGAAGCTCGTCGTGATCGGCGACACCGAGACCACCGAGGGGCTGTCGCAATATGTCGCCGACGCCGACATGCTGGTGATCGAGGCGACGTTTCTCGATCGCGACGCGTCGATCGCGCGGGACTACGGCCACCTTACCGCAGCAGAAGCAGCCGCCTTTGCGGCCGCGAACAATGTCGGACAGCTCGTGCTGACCCATATGTCGGGACGCTACGAGGACGAAGAGATCCTGGCCGAGGCGGCAAGGATCTTCCCGAACAGCCGGATCGCCGCCGACTTCGATCACATCGTCGTCTAGTCCGCCGCCCTCAGCCCGACAATCCCGACTTGATCGCGATATCCTGCACCTGGCGCGTCAACTGCGTCAGTCGCGGCAGCGCCTGGTCGCGAAAGGCCGGCATGTCCATGCGCATCGCGTCGATGGTGACGCTCAATCCCCCGATCACGACACCCTGGGCGTCGAAGATCGGCGTGGCCAGCGTCCGCAAGCCATAGGCGTTCTCGCCGTCGGAGACGGCGTGGCCTTTCTTCCTCACCAGGTCGAGCCGGGCGAGCAGGGCGTCGAGATCGGTCAGCGTTCGTTCCGACAGCTTGACGCGAGGGCGCGCTTCCAGTCGCTCGATCTGCTCGTCCCGCGGCAGATGCGCCAGCATGACATGGCCGAGCGCGGCGCTGTAGGCGGGAATGCGCGAACCCGGCCGGCGATCCATCTTGTGACGGTCGAGGCCGGCGCCGACGCGCGCGAGATAGATCACGTCGCCGCCGTCGAGGATGCCGAGCGAGGCCGCATCGCCCACGTCAGGCACGAGGTCGCGCAGCAGCGGCTCGACGATGGCTCGCAGCGATCCGTGCGACAGCACCGTGTAGCCGAGGTCGAGACAGGCGAGCCCGAGGCGGAACCGGCGGCTTTGCGGAACCGGCTGGAGATAGCCGAGCTCGATCAGGGTCTGGATCAGCCGGAACGCGGTCCCGCGATCGAGATCGGCGCGTGCGGCGACTTCACTCAAGGTGAGTTCGAAGGCCTCGCTGGTGAAACTCCTGAGCACAGCGAAGGCCTTCCCAACGGAAGCGACATAATTCTTGGGATTCTTTGGGCTAGCTTCAGGTTTGCGCTTCGCGGCCTTCTTGTGGACCTTGGCCATGCTCGAATGCCCCCGTCATGACAGCATCACCCTTGACGCAGGGGTGCGCTGATTTTACTGACAGTATCAGTAAATAACAAATGTTCGCATTCCGAACAATATCGATTTGACGATCGGAGGAAGCTTGTCGACATCATCGCTGCACCCTCATGGCGTGTTCTCCGCCGCGCTGACCCCGCTCGACGCCGAGCTCGCGCCCGATCACGCGCGTTTCGTGGAGCATTGCCGCTACCTTCTGGATGAGGGCTGCAACGGCATCGCGCTGCTCGGCACGACCGGCGAGGCAAACTCCTTCTCAGCGGCCGAGCGCACCGCGCTGCTTGAAGCCGTGGTGGCCGCCGGCATCGCGCCGCAGCGGCTTCTGCCCGGCACCGGCGTTGCCGCGCTCACCGAGACCATCGCGCTGACGCGTCACGCGCTTTCGGTCGGCGTCGACACCGTGGTGATGCTGCCGCCATTCTACTACAAGAACGTCAGCGATGACGGCATCTACGCCTCCTACAGCGAAGTGGTGCAGCGCATCGGTGATGCGCGCCTGAAAGTCGTGCTCTACCACTATCCGCAGATGTCGGCGCAGCCGATCTCGCATGCGCTGATCGAACGGCTGCGCAAGGCCTATCCGGCCGTCTTCACCGGCATCAAGGATTCGTCCGGCGATTTCGCCAACATGACCGCAATGGTGGAGCGCTTCCCCGGGTTCGCGGTCCTGGGCGGCGCGGACCCGTTGATGCTGCCGTTGCTGCGCAAGGGCGGCGCAGGCTGCATCACCGCGACGTCCAACCTCGTCGCGCGCAGTCTTGCCCACGTCTACAAGCACTTTCGCGACGGCGATGACGATCCGGCCCTCAAGGCGGCGCAGGCGCGCATCGTGAAGGCGCGCGAGCTGGTCTCGCGGTTCCCGCAGATGGCATCGCTGAAGGCGCTGGTGGCCGAGCGCACCGGTCACGCCGGATGGCAGCGGCTGCGGCCGCCGCTGGAGTCGCTGCCGCCGGCTCAAATGAAAGAACTGCTCGCGGATGCTGCTGCATTCGCTGCCGCCGCCGTCTAGACTTGGCGCGGGCGACGAGGCGATCCGATGTCCGATTCTTTCCAGGGTGCGTTGGCCGGGCTCGCTGATATCGTCGGCGACAAGTACGTCATCGCGTCCGGGCCCGACCAGGAGCCCTATGTGGTGGACTGGCGCGGGCGCTATCACGGCCGCGCCGTGGCGGTGGTGAAGCCCGGCTCGACCGCCGAGGTCGCCTCCGTCGTCAAGTTCTGCGCGGCAAGGCGGCTCGCGATCGTGCCGCAGGGCGGCAACACCGGCATGTGCGGGGCGGCGACGCCGGACGATCGCGCGGGCAATGTCGTGATCCGGCTCGACCGCATGCGGGCCGTGCGCGACGTCAGCCCGCTCGCCAACACGATCACCGTGGAGGCCGGCTGCATCCTCGCCGAGGTGCAGAACGCGGCCCGGGACGTCGATCGCTATTTTCCCCTGAGCCTCGGTGCCGAGGGCTCCTGCCAGATCGGCGGCAATATCTCGACCAATGCCGGCGGCACGGCCGTGCTGCGCTACGGGCCGACGCGCGATCTCGTGCTCGGGTTGGAGGTCGTGCTGCCCGACGGGCGCGTCTTCAACGGCCTGCGCGCGCTGCGCAAGGACAACACGGGCTACGCGCTCAAGCAGCTCTTCATCGGCGCCGAAGGAACGCTCGGCATCGTCACCGCAGCGGTGCTGAAACTGTTCGCGCCGCCGCGCAGCTCGGCTTTGGCGCTATTGAAGTTGCAGGGCGTCGAGCAGGCGCTCGAGATCATGCAGCGCCTGCGCGGTGCCGTCGGCGACCGGCTCGGCAGCCTCGAGATCATGTCGCGGTCGCAGATCGAGGCGATCGCGAAGACGGTGCCGCATGTCACGATCTCCTTCGAGCTGACGACGCCGTGGTATCTGATCGTCGAGCTGACCGACACGCTCGCAGGCGTGGACCTGAGCGAGCCGCTGGCCGCGGTGCTTGCCGAGGCGATGGAGGCGGGGCTTGCCGAAGACGCCATATTGGCCTCCAACCTGGCGCAGGCGAAGGCGATCTGGGCGGTCCGGCACAGCGTGTCCGAAGGCAACAAGCGCAGCGGTTACGTGGTGTCGCATGACAGCGTCGTGCCGCTGGAGCGCCAGGCGGCCTTCGTCAAAAATGTCGAGGCCCGGATCAAGGCCGCCGTGCCACATGCGAACGTCGTCATGCACGGCCATATCGGTGACGGCAACATCCATGTCGTGGCACTGATCGATCGCGCGCATTGTCAGGACCCGGATGCGACGGCCGAGCTGGTGGCCGAGATCAACGAGATCGTCGACGAAGAGACCGCGGCGCAAGGCGGGGCCATCAGCGCCGAGCACGGCATCGGCATCACCAATCGCGGCCGGCTCGCCCGCGTCGCCGATCCGCTCGACATCGAGCTGATGCGCGATATCAAGCATCTGCTCGATCCGAATGGCCTGATGAATCCGGGCAAGATTTTCGACGCAGGAGGCGTGCGCCGATGACGAGTGTCCGCCTGCTTGCCGACGATCTCACCGGTGCGCTTGACACCGCGGCGGAGTTCGTCGGCCTGTGCGGATCGTTCGACGTTACCTGGCCGGAAGCGCCCGCGACGCAGGGCTCCCGGAGCCTTGCGATCGACAGCGGCACGCGGGAGCGCTCCAAGGCCGAGAGCGTCGAGATCGTCGGGCGGCTGGCGCCGCAGCTCCACGGGGCGACGATCGGCTACAAGAAGGTCGATAGCCTCCTGCGTGGCGCATGGGCGGCAGAGCTCGGCGCCTGCCTGCGCAGCGGCCATTGGGCATCTTGCGTGGTCGCGCCCGCCTTCGACTATCAGGGACGCCGTACCGTCGATGGCCAGCAATTCGCGCGCACGGTGCAAGGCGACTGGCATCGCGTCGGCGACAATCTCCTCGCCCAATTGCAGCTCGAGGGCATCGAGGCGCGGCAGGGGCAGGCCGACACGCTGGCGCAGGCCAGCGTTCAGGTCTTCGATGCCGAGAGCGACATCGATCTCGATCGTGTGGTGGAGATGGGACGGCGCATGCCGGGGCCCGTGCTGTGGTGCGGAAGCGGCGGCTTGGCCGGGGCGCTCGCCCGCAGCCATCGTGCCGACGCGCCGAGCCAGTTGAAGCTGCCGGTGCTGGGACTGTTCGGCTCGGACCAGGCTGCCACGGCGTCGCAGCTCGCCGCATGCGGCGAGGCGACCATCGCCCTTGCGGAAGGTGAGGGCGCGATGCGTGTCCAGCGCAAGCTGGCCGGTGACGGAATCGCATTGGTCAAATTCTCTCTCGCCGAAGGCCTGACGCGCGTCGAGGCGGCGCGGCGGATCGCGCGCGAAATGACGGCGCTGATCGCGGCGCTCGATCGACCCGGCACGTTGATCGTCGCCGGCGGCGAGACCCTGAAGGCCGCATGCGTTGCCCTTGGCGCGCATGCCCTTCAGGTGACAGGACGCATCGTGCCGGGGCTGCCGCGTTCAGTGCTGCAAGGCGGGCGCTGGGCCGGCGTTGACGTCGTCTCGAAGTCCGGAGCGTTCGGAACCCGCGATCTCTGGCGTGATCTGCTCCGGGACAATCATCTGCTCAGAATGGAGAGTCCGACATGACCTCTCGTCATCTTGCCATCACCATGGGCGATCCGGCCGGGATCGGGCCGGAGATCATCGTCAAGGCCTGCCTCGGGCTGAAGGGCCGGATCGCGACGGGCGATCTGCGCCTGCTGATCATCGGCAGCGGCGCGGCGTTGGACGGCGCGAAGGCCGCGCTCGGCACCGACGTTGCCATCCCGCAGGTGTCGGCGGACGATCGCGAATGGCCCAACCTCTGCTACCTGCAAGCCGACGCCGAGGGCGACCCGATCAAGCCGGGCGTGCTCAGCGCCGATGGCGGCCGCTTCGCCTATAAGGCGATCGAGCAGGGCGTGCGTCTGACGCAGGCGGGCCGGACCGCGGCCATCGTCACGGCCCCCCTCAACAAGGAGGCCCTCAACAAGGCCGGCTATCATTTCCCCGGCCATACCGAGATGCTGGCCCATCTGACCGGCGTGCGCGGCTCGGTGATGCTGCTCGCCCATGGCAACATGCGCGTCAGCCATGTCTCGACCCATGTCGCGCTGGAAGACGTGCCGAAGCGTCTGACGCCGGAGCGGTTGCGCATGGTGATCGACCTCACCAACGATGCGCTGCGCCGGCTCGGCATTGCCAAACCAAAGATCGCGGTCGCCGCGCTCAATCCGCATGCGGGCGAGGGCGGCCTGTTCGGCCGGCAGGATATCGACGTGTCGGCGCCGACGATCGCCAAAGCGGTCGCCGACGGCCTCGATGTCATCGGTCCCGTGCCCGGCGACACCATCTTCGTCAAGCTGCGCGCCGGCCAGTTCGATGCGGCGGTCGCGATGTATCACGACCAGGGGCACATTCCCGTCAAGCTGCTCGGCTTCCAGGTCGATCCCGCGACCGGCCGCTGGCAGGAGCTCTCCGGCGTCAACATCACGCTGGGCCTGCCGATCATCCGCACCTCCGTCGATCATGGCACCGCCTTCGACATTGCCGGCAAGGGCATCGCCAACGAGCACAGCCTGATCGAGGCCATCGACTATGCCGAACGGCTGGCCGCTGGCGCCTCCGCATCCAAATCATGAGATCGACCGCACGATGACCAACGCCTTCACGCCCATCGAAATCCTTCGTCCCACCATCCTGGAATTCGGCAACGGCACGATCACGGCCGCGGCGCGCTTCGCCGAGCGGACCGGCGCCAAGCGGCCGCTCGTGATTTCCGATGCGTTCAATGCGCGCCGCATCGACATGCTGGCGTTGCCGGGTGCGGTGAAGGTGTTCGGCGACGTCAAGCCCGAGCCGGACCTGCCCAATCTCGAGAAGGCGGTGGCGATGGCGCGCGAGGCCAAGCCCGATCTCGTGGTCGGCTTCGGCGGCGGCAGCGCGATGGATCTCGCCAAGCTGGTCGCGGTGCTCTGCACGTCCGACGTGGCCTTTGCCGACATCGTCGGGCCGGAGAAGGTGGCCGGCCGCAGCGTGGCGCTGATGCAGATCCCGACCACGTCGGGCACCGGCAGCGAGGCCGGCACTCGTGCGCTCGTCACCGATCCCGTCAGCCAGAACAAGCAGGCGGTGCAGAGCCGCTTCATGCTCGCCGACATCGCCATCGTCGATCCGGACTTGACGATGACCGTGCCGAAGGAGGTCACCGCGGCCACCGGCGTCGATGCGCTCGCGCATTGCGTCGAGGCCTATACCAGCCGCAAGGCGCATCCGACGATCGATCTCTATGCGCTCGAGGGAGCGCGGCTGGTCGGGCGCTATCTCAAGCGCGCGGTGGCCGACGGCGGCGACCGCGAGGCGCGCGCCGGTCTTGCCCTGGCTTCGCTCTATGGTGGCTACTGCCTTGGACCGGTGAACACCACCGCCGGCCATGCGGTGGCCTATCCGCTTGGCACGCGCCATCATGTCGCGCACGGGCTCGCCTGCGCGGTGATCTTCCCGCACACGCTGGCCTTCAACATGCCGGCGGTCGAGGCGAAGACGCGCGCAGTGCTCCAGGCGCTCGGACTGCCGGAGCAGGGCGATGCGAAACGCGCGTTCGACGCGACTTACGAGTTCTGCAGGGATCTCGGGATCGAGATGCGGCTGTCCGCGCTCGGCGTGCCCAAGGACGACCTCGGGGTGATGGCCGACGAGGCGCACGCCATTCGCCGCCTGCTCGACAACAACCCGCGCGATCTCGGCCGGGATGCGATCCACGGGATGTATGAGGTCGCGTTCTAAAACACCCGCCGCGCGCGGCGGCCAATCAATAACACAGTGAAAACAGAGGAAACTTCGATGAGATCGATGTGGCTTGTTCTTGCCTCAGTGATGCTGCTGGCGACGTCGCCGGCGAAGGCGCAGGACGGCTATCCGTCCAAGCAGGTGACGGTGATCGTTCCCTTCGCCGCCGGCGGCACCGCTGACATCTTCGCGCGCATGGTCTCCAACCATTTGCAGGTCAAGCTCGGCAAGCCCTTCGTGGTGGAGAATGTCGGCGGCGCCGGCTCGATCCTCGGCGTGACACGGCTGGCGAAATCGGCGCCTGACGGCATCACGCTCGGGCTTGCCAGCACGTCGGCGCTCGCCATCAACCCCTCGCTCTATGGGCCGAAGCTCAGCTACCAGCCGGACAAGGATCTGGTGCCGGTCGCCCAGATCAGCGTCGTGCCCAACGTTCTCGTCGTGAACCCCAACAAGATCAAGGCGCGCACCGTGCCGGAGCTAATCGCCTATCTGAAGGCGAATCCGGACAAGGTCTCGTTCGGCTCGGCCGGCGTCGGTACTTCGCAGCATCTGGCCGGCGAGCTGTTCCAGCAGATGACCGGCACGAAGATGGTGCACGTGCCTTACAAGGGCTCCAGCCAGATGCTGACCGATCTCCTCAGCGGTCAGATCGATCTCGCCTTCGACAACGTGCCGCTGCTGCTGCCGCAGGTGAAGACCGGCCAGCTCGCGATGCTTGCGACAGCAACGCCGAAGCGCGCCGCGTTCGATCCGGAAGTCCCGGCCGTCGCCGAATTCCTACCGGGCTTCGAGGCGGTCGCCTGGCACGGCTTCCTCGTCCCTGCGGGCACGCCGAAGCCGATCGTCGAAAAGCTCTCGGCCGAGATCCGCGCCTTCATGCAGCAGCCGGACACGGTACAGAAGATGGCCGAGCTCGGCGCGGCTGCGGTCGCGGTGGATTCGGAGCCGTTCGCAGCCTACATCGCCTCCGAGACGGCGCGCTGGAAGAAGGTGATCGAGGCCGCGGACATCAAGCTGGAGTAGGGGGCAGGCGTTCACCCCAAGGCTTGGCTGGCGCGTGTCGCCGACCAAGCTGTACCGCGCACGCGAGAACCAGCGCGATCGACCTCCAGGCGGAAGCCGTCCGGCATTCGCGGCGCGTCGCCGTCGGCCGGGATGTTGCAGGCCGGGCAGGGTGCGCCGGCGCCGCCGCAACCGCATGCGCGCGGGCCGTCCCATGGGTAGTCCGGGTGGTTCTCGCATACGCAGCCGAGATCGTCACAGGCCGTGCACTTAGCCACGGCCGGCGATTCGCAGCGGCAGCGCCAGTTGCACGCCGATCGCGCGGCCCAGCTGGCTTTCGATGAAATCGCGCAGCGCCTCCGGAATATCGCAGCCCTCGTCGTTGATGCGGCGCTCCAGCTCGCGCGCGATCTCCTCGGATACGTCGCGCGACCTTTGGCGCCAAGCTGAACGCCAAAGCCTATGGTCGGTGTCAGAGTTGTGGCCAGATCAGTAGCGGTATCGCCCAGGCGCGCGCCTCCAATTTGGATAGCAGCGTCCGTTGTCATAGTTGAAGTCGTACCCATCGGGGCAGGATCCGTACCCATAGGCTCTATAGCCTTGATAGTCCGGCTGCGGTCGGGCATAGGTACCTGGCGCTTTGTATTCGTTAGGATAACAGCGCCCATTGGAGTAGTTGAAATCATAGCCGTGCGGACACCCGCCACTCGGCGAGCCTGGAAACTGAGCCATGGCCGATGAGACTGATCCTAGGATTGCCAGCGCCAGAATTGCAGCACGAATAAACACTGTTCTCTCCTTTTGATTGATCTTCAACGAAGGGCGTGGATACGGGTTCCAATAGGCAGATTACGCCTATGATATGCAACGCTTATTGAATGGGGCATTCACCAGCCGTTCAGCTGCTACGTTGGATTGTGAGATTTCTCGATCTCTATTGACGCAAGACGTCCAGTCAACCAATTCCCGGCCCTTGGGCAAACCGTTAGAGCGCGCCGCGAAGCCGATGGGACTGAGAATTGCCAATTTTAGGGATAGCCTCAGGCGCCGTCCTGTAATTTGTTCTCTACCGGTCGTTTCATTATTGCCATTCCGAAGAGCCGCATGATCGGTTCATCGCGGTGATGATTGAGGGGGCCAAGTGGGGAATGAGCTGGCTCCACTAACCTCCAAGCCCTCCGACAGCGTTACTAGCGGATTGCCGTCGTCTTCAGGGGCGAGCGGTTACGGTTCGAAACGAAGCCATTCTCCGCAGTATCCAGCGAGCGAGTTGTTTGTGTCGGGCTTCGGTGACCATGGCGAAGAGCCAAGCGACGAAATTTGAGATGAGGATCGCCAGCACGAATCTCACCCAGAGCGGCGACGTCAAGTGCCAAACGACGATCTTCACTATCGTGAAGTGGATTAAGAACAGGCTATAGGAATAACCTGCGAAGAACCCGACGATTGATTGAAATCTTCGGAGCCAGTTTTGGCCCTGCGCTGCGATCGCAAGACTCACAAAAAACAGCGCAAAATAGGGTTGTGCAGCTAGCGCGTACTCGTCGCCGCGCACATGAGAGCCGCGCCACTTCCAGAACAACAGGATAGAGAGTATGGCGCAGGCGACTGTCACCAGCCGATCGATCCTCATATTGATCGCGACGAAGTACCCGCCGAAGCCCAGCAACCAGAGCACGAAGAGGCCGTGGGACGCGTCCGGCCTCTCAGCAAAATGGAACAGTGGAACGGTGGCGGTTGCGATTGCCAGCACGAGGCCAGCGATCTGGTCGCGACCTTTGCAGAAGAAGAACAGGCCGCCGACGAAGAAGTAGATGTGAAATTCGATGGCGAGCGTGCTGAGCTGGCCGGCTGAGCCGAATGTGTCTCCGCCCCACCTACCAGGATAACCCTGCAGCATCACCAAGTTCTTCAAAAAGCTTGCCGCGCTGTCGAGTCGAAACCGCTCAACTCCGAGCGCCCAGGCGGAATAGTCCAGTACGGCGATCAAGATCAGCGCCGGCGCGTATGCGGAGTATATGCGGGCGAAGCGCTCGACGGCATAGTTCAGCAGGGAATAATCATCAGCTTTGGTTCGCTCGTGGAGCGTGAATGCGATGACGAAGCCGGACAGCACGAAAAACAGAAGAACGCCGATATCGGGGATTAGCGTCTGCGTAGCCCCGCCGAAGAACGTGAAAGTCAAATTCCAAGTGTGCCCGACGCAAACCATTTGGGCGGCGAGCGCGCGGAGGAGATCCAGCAATGTGGAAGTATCGTTCTTCGTTCGATCGAGGCTGAACATTTTGATCTGCGCGGCGGCTTCGTGCTTTATGGAGCGTCAGCAAGTATCCGGTCATACGGCCCGCGCTCATGTAACTCAAGGCAGTCGTTCTCCACAGCATATTTGATGCCGGTGCCGAACTCGCTGCCTTGCCCGTTTCCGGGTTCGGCTCCGGCGCGTATTCGGAGAAGCTGTTCGCCGGCACTAGGCAACGGCTCTCCGGCTTCAACCAGCGACGCCAGTGTGGCGACGTCGTGTTACGCTCGTTGGTGACGGGGGGCCCCTTGATGCTCGGCGGCGACGGCATGCCCGGCGCATCAAGGCACGCTCGCGCTCGCCGTTGTCGGCGGCACGCACCACGGGCGCCGGATTGTCCTGGTAGGCCGAGGGCATCGCCGGCAGGTTGCCGACGTAGCGATTGACGACGCGAAACAGCGCGCTGATCGCCGCCTGGCTGGCGGTGACGCTCTAGAGATTGCACATCGTCAGGAGGCCTTCTTGATGCGGCGAGATGGTGCGGCGGGTTGCGGATCGCCGGCCTGACGCAGGACGATCAAATCCGGCCGGCGCTTCTTCGCTGGCACGGACTGCCGTACAGAAGTTACGCATGAGCGCGACCTGCCGATCGCGCGGCTGCGTGAGTCGCCGCGCGTCCTCGAGACGTTGTGCGGAAGGTGACTTCCGCCTTGCGGATCTCACGGGCGTAGTATTTGCGATCGCCGCCGGAAAGCGGTGGCGCCTTGATGATGCGGGCGGCGGACATGGCGCCGAGTCATAGGTGAGAACGTAAAGAGAACGAGCCGCGATAGTCACAGAGGGGCTGGACCGCGAACGCCGACGCGGCTATATGAGCGCCAGCGCGCCGCTGACTTGCAAAACTTTTGCTGCGGTTTGCAAAACTTCCGAAGAAAGTCTTGTTATATCAAGAGCTTCGGTGGGGAATGGTGTAACGGTAGCACAACAGACTCTGACTCTGTTTGTCTTGGTTCGAATCCAGGTTCCCCAGCCAGAATATCGGAAAGCCCGTTTCATCAACGAAATCAGGAGCTTACCGAATGGCGCGGAATCCAAACCCACCTAGCTCACCCACCTTGGTCGAAGGTGCCAGCAAGCAGCAACTCGCAGACCTCGCAACCTTGCTTGGGCTGATGCAAGCGGCCTCGAAGCTGAGCCAAGAACTCGACGTGCTCGCCAACCAAGTGGGTGGGTCGCTGGAGAAGATAGCGGAGCGTTTCGGCGTGCCATTTGGAGAGGTCCATCAGGCATTCGTGGCGCAGCGGACGGGCACGAGGAAGCCGAAGGCACAGAAGGCGCGCAAAGCCCTGTCTCGGCGCTGATAAACCCAATTCAACCATGACTTCGCCGCCGAAGGGTCGCGAAGGACAGAGGGGCCTCATGGTTTTCGTGAGGCCCTTTTTATTGCGCCCATAGGATGATGAGAATTATTCTACGTTACTTGGCGCGTGGTCTTGTCTTGCAGAGTGGGTTGTTTGACCGAAAAGAACCGATGAAGCCCCATGCGGGACCTCACCGGCCAAGTCGGATGCAACCGCCGTTAGGCGACTTGCTGCTTTACCAGGAAGCTCTTCGCTCCCGGTCCTCTGCCTGACACATACTTCACACCAAGCTCTACTAGGGCCTTGCTGGTGGCGTGTGTGTCGTTACGAAGGACCTCGCGGAGCTTCGAGAGCCCCGCAGGCTTCAATGCCAACTCACGCTGAATGGTGCTGAGCGGCACGCTTTCACCGGGCTCTGTGTTGCGCATGAGCGTCAGCAAAGGCTGATGCGAGCTACCCTCACGCGGGCGGCGGACCTTCGGCCCATCCATTTCGAAGGACCACGGCACCACCTCGATATCAGGCATGTCGGCCTTGATATCCGTCAGAATGGCATCGCCCATGCTATCGGCAGGAAGCACAATGAACACGTCGGCCGGGTCGCAGCCTCCATCCTCGTCAACGACCTTGCGGCACCTGATGCGATTGATGGCTTGGATAATCTCGACGGACATTTGACGCTGCTGCATCAGGCGGCGGACGTTTGTGTATCCCTTCCACGTTGGCGTCTTCAGCCAAACATCATCCTGCACGCCTTGAAGGGCAAAGAACACGTTGGTAGGCCATATCAGGTCACGGTAAGGCAACCCGAACAGCACGGCCGTGTCGTAGTCCTTCCAGTCGTTACGCCCGTCCACAGCTCCCCAATGGCCGAAACCGACACGCTTGAAGGGGTGCTTGAACCTCTCCGCGGAATGTTCGTAGTCCTTGTGAACGCATACGAACACAGACCTGTCAGAGCCCAACTGCGCCTCCAGCGCCTCCAGCAATCGGGCGTAGCGCGCGGCAAACGTCTTCTCCATAGTCGTCTTGCCAACGCCCTTCGCTCTCGCAACGTGAAGGGTCACGTTTCGATAATTGCGAGCACCAGCACAGACGGGCTCAATCTGCGCTCTGCCTTGGAAGAGCTCCCACAAGAAGTTCTGACTTGCGGTCGCATCCAACACAACGGCTCCGGGGACGGCATAGGAGACCGTGAGAGTGGAGGAGTTGAGCGAGTGGTCCTTACCGATGCGAGTGTAGTAGGCCCATCGATCTGCAAGGGCTTGGACGCTCGCGAGCGTATCCTCCACCAGCTTGGCAATGTTGCGCTTGGTGTTGCCCTCCCTGATCCTCCGGTCGTACTTCACCTTGCGCATTGCCTCACGCAGAGGTTTCATGGCGGCCGGAGCAGCGTTTAGTACTTCGCTTGCTCCCCCATCCCTCCACATTAGCTTCGCCGTGCCATCGTTGGTATCGGATTGCGCCTGTTGCACCAACGCGTCTTTCAGCGCTTCTACGAGCCTCACTTGATCAGGAAAGGCTTGCGCCACGTCAAAGGGCACACAGCCAAGGACAAACTGAAGGCTCTCCAGCGTGACCTTGTTCTCCTCGACCACGTTGGCTAACGCCTCATCAACAATGGTCAGAAGGCGATGGCCTCCCTTCCACTGCACGAGGCGTGACCATGAGGCACCTGCAAGGGTCTCAGCCGCATTTACGAAGGCTTGGTGTGTCACGACCAGAACGTCATATCGCCCGATATCATCGGCATCAGTTTCGCTCTTTGAGTGATGAGCAACGGCGACGTTCGCTCCCGCCATCACGTTGACCTGGGCAGCGAGGTCGTCGGCCTGCTTGATCAGGCGGGTCACGAGGAGCACATCCTTGGTACTCTTCAGGAGCCTTGAAGGGTGAGTCCTTGAGGCAACAGTAGGAACACCGCACCGGGTGCTCCCACCGTCAATGGTCATGCTTGCCACCGAGCACCCCTTGAGGTCTCTTCACGTCGCTGAGGAAACAGGG
Organism: Bradyrhizobium diazoefficiens USDA 110; assembly: GCF_000011365.1. Classification (GTDB taxonomy): domain Bacteria; phylum Pseudomonadota; class Alphaproteobacteria; order Rhizobiales; family Xanthobacteraceae; genus Bradyrhizobium; species Bradyrhizobium diazoefficiens. The sequence continues at coordinate 4,319,985 of NC_004463.1, forward strand.
AGGGCTCATGAAAAGCTTGGGTGGTGTCGTGCTGGCGCTCATGTTGGCATTCTGTAGCGGTTCGCTGCGAGCGGAGCCAATCACCGCCGCAGAAATAACGGTTGTGGATGGCGACACAATTGACGCGCGCGGCCAACGCTATCGAATGATTGGGTACGATACGCCAGAGGTAGCCACGCCTAGACGCAAGGTCGGATCAGATGAGCGGGCTGTGGCGTTGCTCGCGAAGGAGCGGTTAGCGGAGCTTCTTCACTCTGGAGCACTAGACCTCGCCGAAGTCCCCTGTTCGTGCTCCAAGAGTGCGCTGAGCAAGGGCACATGCAACCACGGACGCAAGTGTGCGAACTGTCGAGCAAGATAGTCGATATCGGAGGCCGTCCATTCCGCATCGAGGGCGGACGATAGGCGGTCGCAGTCGAGCATGTTGCGACAGGCCGCACGGATGCCCGCGAACTCTGGAGGCACCTTCGGTCTTGTGGCGCGAGTGGCCTTTATGGCAGATCGTGCGGCTTGCGCTTCTTCAAGCTCTTTCCATCGAACTTGATCGGCGGCCTGTTCTTCAGGACTATAGTAGCGCCGCTTCGATGCGTCTTGGATGGCGATACGGAATTTGAGGTCGCCCTTGCCCGTGTATCGGCGGGCTTCTGCCTCGATACCGGAGGCAGTCCACCCTTGGCGGATGGCTTCGCCAAGCATTAGACGTTCTTGGAAGTCGCGGCAGATGGAACGGAGGAATTTGAAAGCCTCGCGTGCGCCGGGGTGTGGTGTCGTGGTCATTCTTCAGATTTTTGCGGATAGGGACGGGAAGCATGCAGGGCGATAGGACGCCGCTCGCGTTCCTTGAGGAACCGATTAGCGAAGCGGTCACGCAGCAGTGCTGAGTTGATCACTGCCATGAGTATGCGTCTGCTCACGGCGAAGAAGGGTCTGCCGGTGTGCCAGCGGGAGAGCTGGCTCCGGAAATCTGGACAGGGCGGTAAGTGGAGTTTCTGCCTGACGGCGGGCAAGATTGTCCCGCGAATCAGGAGAGACGATGAGCAGACGAGCCCGCCGGCAACACGCACCGGCATTCAAGGCCAAGGTGGCGTTAGCGGCGATCAAGGGCGAGATGACGCTGGCCCAGCTGGCTGAGCATTTCGACGTGCACCCGAACCAGATCACGCAGTGGAAGTCCCAGCTTCAGGAGGCGGCGGCCGAGGTGTTTGGTCCTGGCGGTGGCAACAGAGCGAGCGAGTCCGCGGTAGACGTGAAAACGCTGCACGCCAAGATCGGGGAGCTGACGCTTGAGAACGATTTTTTAGAAGGCGCGCTCAGCAAAGCCGGCCTGCTGAGCGCAAAGCGATGATCGACCGTGAGCACGACCTGCCGATCACCAAACAGGCGGAAGTTTTGAAGATCAGCCGTGGCAGTATCTATTATCTACCACGTCCGGTGTCGCCCGCCGACCTCGCGATCATGCAGCGGCTTGACCGGCTGCACCTGGAGTTTCCTTTCGCCGGTTCGCGAATGTTGCGAGACCTGCTGGCTGCCGAGGGGTGCAAGATCGGCCGCCGGCATGTCAAAACGCTGATGCGGCGGATGGGGATAGAGGCGCTCTATCGCCGGCCGCGTACCACCAAGCCCGAACCCGGGCACAAGATCTATCCGTATCTGCTGCGCGGGATGGAGATCACAGGCCCGAACCAGGTCTGGGCGATGGACATCACCTACATCCCGATGGCGCGCGGCTTCGTCTATCTCGCGGTGGTGCTGGACTGGTTCAGCCGCCGGGTGCTGTCGTGGCGCGTCTCGATCACTATGGAAGCCGCATTCTGCGTCGAGACGCTGGAGGACGCTCTCGCTCGCCATGGCAAGCCGGACATCTTCAATACCGACCAAGGCTCGCAGTTCACGGGCGCCGCGTTCACCGGCATGCTCGCCAGTCATGGCATCGCCATCAGCATGGACGGTCGGGGCGCCTGGCGCGACAACGTGTTCGTCGAGCGTCTGTGGCGCAGCATCAAATACGAAGAGGTCTATCTGCGCGCCTACGACACCGTGTCCGACGCCCGCGCCTCGATCGGCCGATACCTCGCCTTTTACAATGGCCGGCGTCCCCACTCGAGCCTTGACGGCGGCACCCCCGATCAAGCTTACTTCAGCCCGCTGCCGTTCCGCGCGGCAGCCTAACTCTGGCAGAAACTCCACTTATCGACGCGGAATTGCTGTTCAGATAACCGGGGCCAGCTCTGGGCGAAGTCGGCAAGCCTACCTTCGGTCCATCCTTGCTGGAGCACCATGTTGAGCTTGGAAAGCTCTGAGGGTGTCATGCAGGCATGGAAGAACGCACCGAAGAAGTGGGAGGGCGCTGTGAAGTTGATGGTGATTGTCTCGATTTTCGGGTGTTGGGAAGCGCGCGCCCCTGTGTACAGGCGCACAGCTTGAGGCTTAACCCACGCCTTCGCAGCAATAAGTGCGCCTACGGGGCTTGTGAGCGATGTGGCGACGATCAGACCTCGCCTCCGTGTATAGGTGGTCGCTGGATCGCCTAAGACACTGCACCAGAGTGCTAAATGACCTCTGGAGCCCCTTTCAGGACGCGGAGCCGCAATCGAACAACGGCAAAGGGCTTTAGCTGCCCTTCTCGAAATCGATTTCCCTGTTCGTCACTTAAGGGGCAAGGGTCGGAGGGACCCTATTCTACCAAGCAAGCGCGCGCTTCCGTGCATAGGTAGTCAAATAAATCGCTAAGCTATTGATACTGATAGGGAAATGCTGCATTTTCGCCGTAGGCGGACGGAGCCCAATTTTTGGGTCTCTTGCGTCCTTGGTGGGATGGATGGTGCAGCACAAAGAGCTGGCCCCGGTTATCTGAACAGCAATTCCGCGTCGATAAGTGGAGTTTCTGCCAGAGTTAGGCTGCCGCGCGGAACGGCAGCGGGCTGAAGTAAGCTTGATCGGGGGTGCCGCCGTCAAGGCTCGAGTGGGGACGCCGGCCATTGTAAAAGGCGAGGTATCGGCCGATCGAGGCGCGGGCGTCGGACACGGTGTCGTAGGCGCGCAGATAGACCTCTTCGTATTTGATGCTGCGCCACAGACGCTCGACGAACACGTTGTCGCGCCAGGCGCCCCGACCGTCCATGCTGATGGCGATGCCATGACTGGCGAGCATGCCGGTGAACGCGGCGCCCGTGAACTGCGAGCCTTGGTCGGTATTGAAGATGTCCGGCTTGCCATGGCGAGCGAGAGCGTCCTCCAGCGTCTCGACGCAGAATGCGGCTTCCATAGTGATCGAGACGCGCCACGACAGCACCCGGCGGCTGAACCAGTCCAGCACCACCGCGAGATAGACGAAGCCGCGCGCCATCGGGATGTAGGTGATGTCCATCGCCCAGACCTGGTTCGGGCCTGTGATCTCCATCCCGCGCAGCAGATACGGATAGATCTTGTGCCCGGGTTCGGGCTTGGTGGTACGCGGCCGGCGATAGAGCGCCTCTAGGCTTCCACTCAGAAGCGTCCCGGTAGAGCGCGGCGAGTGTGTCATCTCCGCCCTTCTCAAGCTCGGCAATCTTTCGTTGGAAGCCGTGCACGTAGTGGTGTTTGAGGCGGTTCGCTTCAGCGAGGCTGTCGGTCTGGAGGGACTTCTTGAAGCGCTTCTGACCAGCCTTGGCCTGAAGGCGCTTGGGGATCTCGACGACCACCGAATATGTGTTGTGCTGCTTGACGAGGTACTTGCTGTCCATCCAACCCACCTAGGAAATCCACCTAGACTTACGGCCGGAAGTGCTTACAAACAAGCGGTTATTGGGCTTTTGATGCTGGTGGATGCGTGTCCAGGTTCCCCAGCCAGTTCAGGCGCTTTTCCCAAGCCATGATTGACCCGCCCCGCGGCCGCGCCATTTGCGAAGCCCCGCTCGCCGTGCCGCCGCTCGCGACGGTTTGCCTCATCTGAAAGCGCATCCGCGGCGTCGGATCGCGGCGCGCTCCATCGTCCTTGGGACATACAACCCAAGGAGATCCGTGATGCCCTATGTCGATGGTTTCGTGCTGGCCGTGCCGAAGGACAAGATCGAGGCCTACAAGGCGCTGGCGAAGACCGCCTGCGCGGTCTGGATGGAGCACGGCGCGCTCGATTATGTCGAATGCATCGGCGACGACGTTCCCTATGGCGAGCTGACATCGTTTCCGCGCGCGGTGATGGCGAAGGAGGATGAGCTCGTGGTGTTCTCCTGGATCGTCTATCGCGACCGGAAGACGCGCGATGCCGTCAACAAGAAGGTGATGGCGGACCCTCGGCTGAAATTGGACGGCATGCCATTCGACGGCAAGCGCATGATCTATGGCGGCTTCACGACGCTGCTGCGCGCGAGCGATGTTATCAGTTGAGTGAGGTCGAGCAGGGAGGCTCGTGGCCCGGATGGAGCGTAGGCGAAATCCGGGTCCGCTGTCCGTGCTCCAGGTCGGCAGAAGCGTGCTGTCGGGCACCGCGGCCGCGCTCGCCGAGGACCCGCAGGTGCAGAAGGCCTATCTCGGTGTCGGGTGACCCATCTCCGCCTGAAGCAGCAGCAACAGGCAACCGGCGAGCCGCCTCTCCATCTCTTTCGACGAAAGCGACAGCGGTCCGGGATCGTTGAGGATCGCGTTCACCAGCGTGCCCAGCACGACCTGGAAGCCGAAGGCGATGGTGCGGGTCTTGGCGGCCTTGCGCCTCTTGCCCATTCCCTTGCCCATGGCTGGCAACAGGAGAGGGGTGGCGCGCATCGTGGTGGCTTGGGCGAGCGCCTTGAACGGCGTCCATTTGTCCGGGCGGGTGTCGTCATGCTGAAGCGCTGCGCGCAGCACGCCCTCGTGGTTGCGCATCCAGGCGATGATGCCGCCGACGATGACATGGCAGAGCTTGTCGAGGCCGGTGTCGGGTGACGGGCGCCTGATCTCGCCCAGCCGCTGCTCGCCGTCGCGCGTGGCCAGCGCCATCAGGGCGTTGAAGTAGGCCTCTTTGCTCTCGAAGCGGCTGTAGAAGGCGCCGACGGTGACGCCGACCTCGGCGCAGAGCGCCTCGATCGAGAGTTCGGCAAGGCTGCGCGCCCGCAGCATGTCGGCGCCGGCGCGCAGCAGCGCCAGCGTCGTCTCCCGGCTGCGCTTCTGGCGCGACGGGGCGACGCCCGGCAGGTCGAAATCGCGAAATCCGGGCTCTTCAGAACGTGCTCGCATCCGCGCTTGCATCCGTTTCAAATCATAATCATAATTCTGATTATAATTTAAGCGTGGTCAGACCGCGGGTCAACCGTCCGGTTCACGCAACAAGCAGGGAGAAGCAGATGAGCGCAGGCAGCGGCACGCCGTTCCGCGGCACCGTCGGCAAGACGGTTGCGGAGTCCAAACCCTGGTGGCCGCAGGCACCGAGGCCGCCAGAGGGCGCGCCGAACATCCTCATCGTGCTGTTCGACGATGTCGGCTTCTCCGATTTCGGCTGCTACGGATCGTCCATCAAGACGCCGGCCATCGACCGGCTCGCTGCGGAGGGCCTGCGCTATTCCGGCTTCCACACCACGGCGATGTGCTCGACGACGCGTGCGGCGCTGCTCACCGGGCGCAACCACCATTCGGTCGGCGTCGGGTGCCTTGCCAATTTCGATTCCGGCTATCCCGGCTATCGCGGCAAGATCGCGCGCGAGGCGGGGACGCTCGCCGAGATGCTGCGGGTGCACGGCTATCGCAACTACATGGTCGGCAAGTGGCACGTCACCCCGCTGACCGAGAGCGGCGCCACCGGCCCGTTCGACGGCTGGCCGCTCGGGCGTGGTTTTGATCGTTTCTACGGCTTCCTCGATGCCGAGACCGACCAGTATGCGCCTGAGCTCGTCTCGGACAACACGCACATTGATCCGCCGGGCACCTATGCCGACGGCTATCACCTGACCGAGGACCTGATCGACCAGTCGATCCGCTTCATCGGCGATCACGTCGCCGACCGGCCGGATATTCCCTGGCTCACCTGGGTCGCGCTGGGCGCCTGCCATGCGCCGCATCAGGCGCCCGCCGATATCATCAGGAGCTACGACGCGGCCTTCGCGCACGGCTGGGACGTCGAACGGGAGCAGCGCCTGGCGCGCCAGAGGGCGATGGGCCTCGTGCCGGCGGCAACGCGGATGCCCGCGCGCAACGACGGCGTGAAGGCCTGGGAGGAGCATACCGCGGACGAGCGCCGCGTCTTCACGCGCCTGCAAGCAGCCTTCGCCGGCATGCTCGACCATTCCGATCGCCATCTTGCCCGGCTCGTTGCGTTTCTCGAGACGGCCGGCATCCGCGACAATACTGTCATCATCGTGATGTCCGACAATGGCGCGAGCCAGGAGGGCGGGCCGCTCGGTTTCGTCAACGCGATGGGGCCGTTCAACTTCAAGCCGGAGCCAATCGCGGAGAAGCTCGCCCGCATCGACGACATCGGTGGGCCCGACACCCACAGCAATTTCCCGCATGGCTGGGCGATGGCGTCGAACACGCCGCTGCGCCGCTACAAGCAGAACACGCATGGCGGCGGCATCCGCGATCCCTTCGTCATCAATTGGCCGAAGAAGATCGCAGGCAAAGGCGAGCTGCGGCACCAGTTCGTGCACGCCTGCGACCTCACGCCGACGCTGCTGGAATTGATCGGCATCGAGGCGCCGCCGACGATCGCGGGCTGCCGGCAGATGCCGCTCGAAGGCGAGAGCTTTGCGCGCTCGATCACGGACGCGTCCGCGCCCTCAAAAAGCTCGCCGCAATATTTCGAGATGTTCGGCCATCGCGGCCTCTGGCAGGCGGGGTGGAAGGCGGTCGCCTTCCATCCGCCCGGCACGCCGTTCGAGAACGACAGATGGGAGCTGTTCCATCTGGATCAGGATTTCTCCGAGACGAATGATCTCGCCACCAAGGAGCCGGAGCGTCTCGGCCGCATGATCGCGACTTGGTGGGAGGAGGCGGAGAAGCACAACGTGCTGCCGCTCGACGACCGTTTCGGGCCGCGCTTTGCGGAGAACGCCGCGCGCTTCCACGGTGCGCGCCACCATTTCGTCTTCCACCACGGCATGGGTCACGTGCCGACCGATGTGGCGCCCGACGTGCGCAGCCGCAGCTACACGATCGAGGCGCATGTCGAGATCGACGAGGCGGGCGCCAACGGCGTGCTGATCGCGCACGGCGATGCGACGTCGGGCTACAGCCTCTACGTCAAGGACGGCCATCTCGTGCACGACCTCAACATCGGCGGCAGCCACCAGGTCGTGCACTCGAACCGCAAGGTGCCGTCAGGTGCGCGGCGGCTCGGTGTGCGCGTCGAGCGCCTCCTGCGCAAGGAGCCGCCGGCCAAGGGCTCGCGCACCGGCGTTACCGAATACACGCTGCTGATCGACGGCGAGCCGGCGGGCACGCTCCAGACCCAGCTCGGCTTCCACACGCTGATCTCGTGGTCCGGCCTCGACATCGGCCGCGACCGCGGCAGCCCGGTGTCGCATTACGAAGCGCCGTTCGAGTTCGAGGGCCGGCTGCTGCGCGTCACCGTCACCATGCACAACGACCAGAAGCTCGACGGTGATGCCGTCGGCAACGCGCAGATGGCGCGGCAGTAGGGGCGAAACGTCCCGTTACTTGATCTTGTCGTAGGCGGCCGCGAAATCGCCCAGCGGCATCGGGATCGCGATCGTCTCCTTGGCCATGTTCTGGAAGGAGACCTTCAGCTGCTTGCCCGACCGCAAGGCTGCAAGCAAGTCCGCCGCGATCGGCGTCGAGGCGTAGCAGCCGCGGTTCTCGCAGGTCTGGATCTGGAGGTCGACCGTCTTGCCCTCGTCGACCTGGAGCTTGGCGCCGATCGGAAGGTTGAGGCCGAGCGGCAGTTGCAGCAGTGCCACCGGCGTGCGGGTGTCGGGCGCGATGCGGATGTTGATCAGGACGATGGTCTGGCCGGTCTTGGTCAGCACCGCGTTCTGCTCCATCGCGCATTCGAGCGGCGCATCGCGGCTGACGCTGGTGCAGCGCACGACCCAGCCGGCCTGCTGCGCGCCGTCAGCCTGCGGCTGTGTCGGCGCCGGCGCGGGCTGTGCGGCCGGGGCAGGAGCCGCGTTCTTCTTGGCGCTCTGCTGGGCATACGCGGCACCGGTCGACAACAGGAGGCCGGCGGCAAGGGCGACAAGTCTGGATTGCATGGGCATGGCGAGACTGCGTTGGCGTGAACCGGAAGCCTCGCTGTAGCGTCGCGGGAGCAGCGGCGCAAGCTTACTCGGCGGCCTGCTTGACGGTGCCGCGCGCGGGTGCCTCGTGGCCTTCGCCGTCATCCGAACGGCCCCAGCCCGAGAACCAATTGTTGAGCTCGTCGAGATAGAGATAGACCACCGGGGTGGTGAACAGCGTCAGCGCCTGGCTGACGATCAGCCCGCCGACCATGGCGTAGCCGAGCGGCTGGCGGATCTCGGCGCCGGTGCCGTGGCCGAGCATCAGCGGCACGCCGCCGAGCAGTGCCGCCATCGTCGTCATCATGATCGGGCGGAAGCGCAGCAGCGCAGCCTGGCGGATCGATTCCGCCGGCGTCTTGTGCTCGTCGCGTTCCGCGGCGATGGCGAAGTCGACCATCATGATGCCGTTCTTCTTCACGATGCCGATCAGGAGGATGATTCCGATCAATGCAATGAGGCTGAAATCGAAACCGGACGCCATCAGGATCAGGAGCGCACCGACGCCGGCCGAGGGCAGGGTCGACAGGATGGTGATCGGATGGATGTAGCTCTCGTAGAGGATGCCGAGGATCAGATAGACCACGACGAGCGCGGCGAGGATCAGCAGCGGCACGGTGCCGAGCGACTGCTGGAACGCCTGCGCAGTGCCTTGGAAGCTCGAGTTCAGCGTCGGCGGCGCGCCGAGATCGGCCATCGCCTTCTGCACGGCTTCGGTGGCTTGGCCGAGCGCGACGCCCTGGGCGAGGTTGAAGCTGATGGTGATCGCCGGAAACTGGCCCTGGTGGCTGATCGAGAGCGGGCGGACCGGATCGGTGGTCCAGGTCGCGAAGGTCGACAGCGGCACCTGGTCGCCGGTCAAAGGCGATTTCAGATAGAGCTTGTTCAGGCTCTCGAGACTGCCCTGCATCTCCGGCAGGATCTCGAGGATCACCTTGTAGGTGTTGAGCTGGGTGAAATACTGCGTGACCTGGCGCTGTCCGAAGGCGTCGTACAGCGTGTCGTCGATCAGCTGCGGCTGGATGCCGTAGCGTGAGGCGGTGTCGCGGTTGATCTTGAGCTGGACCGTGGTGCCCTGCGTCTGCTGGTCGGTCGCGACGTCGCGCAGCTCCGGCAGCGTCTGCATCTTGGCGAGGATCTTCGGTGCCCAGTCGTTGAGCTCGCCGAGATCGGCATCCTGCAGGGTGAACTCGAACTGCGTGCGGGTCGGCCGGCCGCCGAGCCGGACGTCCTGGGCCGCCTGCATGTAGAGGCGGGCGCCTTCGACCTTGTCGAACTGCGGACGCAGTCGCGCGATGATCTGCTGGGCCGATGCCTCGCGCTGGTTGCGAGGTTTCAGCGTGATGAACAGGTTGCCGTTGTTGCCGGCGCGGCCGCTGCCGCCGATCGACATGGCAACGCTGGCAACGTCGGGATCGGCCAGGATGATCTTGCCCAGTTGCTCCTGGCGTCTCACCATCTCCTTGAACGAGATGTCCTGCGAGGCTTCGGAGGTCGCCGTGATGAGGCCGACATCCTGCTGCGGGAAGAAGCCCTTCGGGATCAGGACGAACAGGTAGATCGACAGGCCAAGCGTGGCGAAGAAGATCGTGAGCGTGGTACGGCGCCAGGCCAGGGCATGATCGAGGATGTATTCGTAGCCCCGCAGCATCCCGTCAAAGGCGCGCTCGCTCCATTGGTAGAACTTGCCGTGGGTCACCTCGCCATGGGCGCGCAGGAAGCGCGAGGCCATCATCGGCGTCAGCGTCAGCGACACGAACATCGAGACGAAGATGGTCATCGCCAGCACGACGGCGAACTCGCGGAACAGACGGCCGATGATGCCGCCCATCAGCAGCAGCGGGATCAGCACCGCGACCAGCGAGATGCTGATCGAGACGATCGTGAAGCCGATTTCCTTCGAACCCTTGAAGGCGGCCGCCATCGGCGATTCGCCTTCCTCGATGTAGCGGGTGATGTTCTCGAGCATCACGATGGCGTCGTCGACAACAAATCCGACTGCGATCGTGAGTGCCATCAGCGACAGATTGTCGAGTGAATAGCCGACGACCCACATCAGGGCGCACGCGCCCAATAGCGCCAGTGGAACCGTGATGGTGGGAATGACGGTCGCCCAGAAGCTGCGCAGGAAGATGAAGATGACCATGACCACGAGGGCGATGGTCAGCAGCAGTGTGAACTGCACGTCCTCGACTGCGGCGCGGATGGTCGTGGTGCGGTCGCTGATGAGCTCGATCTTGATCGCGGGCGGAATCGCCGCCACGAGGCGGGGCAAGGTCGCCTTGATCTTGTCGACGGTCTCGATGACGTTGGCGCCTGGCTGCTTGAATATCACCAGGAACACGCCGCGCTTGCCGTTGGCCCAGGCCGCCTGCTTGGCATCTTCGGCGCCGCTGACCGCCTGGCCGATGTCGCGGATCCGCAACGGACCGCCGTTGCGATAGGCGATGATGACGTCGTTCCAGTCCTTGGACTGGGTGAGCTGATCGTTGGCGTAGATCGTGTAGGCGCGCTTGTCGCCGTCGATATTGCCCTTGGGGCTGTCGACCGTGGTGATCGCGATCTGGCTGCGCACGTCCTCCATCGATAGGCCCTTGGCGACGAGTTTCGCCGGATCGACCTGAATGCGGATGGACGGCTTCTGCTGGCCGCCGATGAACACCTGCGCGACGCCGGAGAGCTGGCTGATCTGTTGGGCGAGCTGGGCGTCGACTGCGTCACTGACGCTGGTCAGAGGCAGCGTCTCCGAGGTCGCCGACAGCAGCAGGATCGGCGCGTCGGCCGGGTTGACCTTGCGATAGGTCGGCGGCGAGGGAAGATTCTTCGGCAGTTGGCCACTGGCGGCGTTGATGGCGCCCTGCACGTCATTGGCCGCGCCGTCGATGCTGCGGTTGAGGTCGAACTGGATGGTGATCGACGCGGTGCCCAGATAGCTTGTCGAGGTCATCTGGGCGATGCCGGGGATCTGGGCGAACTGGCGCTCCAGCGGCTGCGCCACCGACGAGGCCATGGTTTCGGGGCTGCCGCCCGGCAGGTTGGCGGTGATCTGGATGGTCGGAAAGTCCACCTGCGGCAGCGGCGCGACCGGGAGCAGGGGATAGGCGACGAGACCGACAAAGAGAATGCCCGCCATCAGCAGCGAGGTGCCGATGGGATAACGGATGAAAGGTGCCGAAATCCCGCCCGCGTTCATTCCTGTCGAACCTTGTTCTGGGCCGGATCCGAACTCGCCACCGCCGTCGAGACGAGGCTTCCGGGCTGCACCTTGAACTGGCCACCGGTGATCACCTGCTGCCCCGGCGCGAGGCCTTCGTCGACGACCGAACGTCCGTCGATCGCGTAGCTGACCTTGACCTTGTGCACTTCGGCCTTGTTGTCCTGATTGACGGTATAGGCGTAAAGGCCGTTGGTCGAATGCTGGACCGCATCATCCGGGACCACCGTCGCGTCCTTCAGCGTCCGCACCAGAAGCCGCGTCGAGACCGACTGTCCCGGCCACAGCGTGTGGTCCTTGTTGTCGAACACCGCCTTGAGCCGGATCGTCCCGCTGGTCGTGTCGACCTGGTTGTTGATGACGGCGAGCTTGCCCTCGGCCAGTGTCTTCTTGCCGTCGGTGGTGAACGCGATCACCTTGAGTGCCCCGGCCTTCTGGCCCTCGCTGATATAGGCGAGCTGATCTTCAGGCGCGGTGAAGATCACCGAGATCGGCTCGACCTGCGAGATCGTGACGATACCCGTCTGCGTCGAGGCGTTGACGATGTTGCCGACGTCGACCTGGCGCAGGCCGGCGACGCCGGTGATCGGCGCCTTGATCTGGGTGTAGTCGAGCTGGGTCTGGGCATTGGAGATCGCGGCGTCGTCGGCGGCGATCTGGGCGGTGAGCTGGGCGACAGTGGAGCGCTGGGTGTCGACCCGCTGCGCGGTGGCGAATTCGCCGAGCTTCATGGCGCGCTGGAGCTCGAGATTGGCGTTCGCCAGATTTGCCTCGTCCTGCGCCTTCTTGGCCTTGGCCTGGTCGAGCGCGGCTTGATAGGGACGGGGATCGATCGAGACCAGAAGCTCGCCCTCTTTGACGATCTGGCCTTCGGTAAAGGCGATCCTGTCGATCTGGCCGTCAACCCGGGGCCGGACCTGGACGGTGTTGAAACCCTGAACCGTGCCGAGACCGGTCAGGTAGACCGGGAAATCGACCTTCTGGACCGGCGCAACGCTCACGGGAACGGCGGGGGCGCGGGGCGGACCTTTTTGTGCCGTCTGGGTTTTTCCGGCATTCGGCGAGCCGAATTTCTGCCAACCATAGTAACCCGCGGAGGCCACGGCCGCGATGATCAGAATCCAGAGGATCGGCCGTGTTTTTTTCATATCGGCTCGTGTCGGCTCTTGTGCCCTCATTTACGAATTGTGGGGCAATCATTGGGTTCCAAGGCGCTTGTATAATACACGCCAAGTTCCAGTGTAAACAGCACTATCGATCGGGAATCCTAAACAATTGGAAAGCTTTGCACGGCTTAGGCAACTCGCTGGCGCGCCGGTGTGCAGTGCTGCATTTTCCCGCCGCGAGCGATCAGCGTGCAAAAATGAGGCAATGCCCGTAGCCGGTGTGGGTGGCCGCGGCGAGTTGGGAACGAGGCTGGCGCAACACCCGGGCAGGAGCGTCGGGATGTGCGCGTTCCGAGAACGGTTCTAAATCGCGCGGGCGGTGTTTCGGTTGTCAGGAAAATCGGCATCGTTCATATCGGCGCGCCACAACGGGAGCGCAGGATGGACGAATTGAACGGCAAGCTGATCGCGTGTCAGATTCTGATCACGGGATTGATCGCCCGCGTCGCCAACGAGCAGCGCGACCCCTTGCGCTTCCTCACCGACTTCCGCGACGAGATCAAGGCGGTGGTGAAGGGAGTCAACATCGCCGGCATGGACAACACCGATCGTGTGCGTGCCGTCGCGCAGAAGACTGTCGACGAATTGTTCTCGCTGATGAAGCCGCCGAGCAGCGATTGACGCTGCGCACGCGATCGTTGATTTCGCGGCTTTTTTCGCGCTCGTTTTAGAACGACTCCAATTTCACTTTAGAACCGTTTGAAACTGTAGATTAGAATCGTTTTGATCTGGACTTATTCAAGCGTTCTCGCGGCTTGCCCGCATTGACCCACTATTTTGCCGTCGATACCAACAGCCCAATCGCTCATCGAAGTGAATGAGCGGACATGAAGATGGGGCGTGTTGTAATGGGGCAGGTGGTCGCACCGAAGTCGTTGCGTTCGGTCGCAGCATTCGATCTGGCGTATGAAAAGTCCGCGGGCATTTCCGGCAAGAAGGTCTCGGCAGTCGCAAGCCTGATCGCGGCGGCGTCGGTGTCGAGCGGCGCAGAGGCGCAGCAGTCGAACCTGCCGCCGGTGACGGTCGATGCTCCGGTCCAGCGTCCGCGCCCGACGGCCTCGAAGCCCACGCCGGATCAGGTCCGCGCCCGCAACGCGCTTCGCCGCGCCGCGCCGCGCCAGCAGGCCCAGCAGGCTGCTCCGGCGACGCCCTCCGGACCCGCCGACGCGGATCCCTATGCCGATCCGGCCGCGCCCTACAAGGTCGATCACGTGCAGGCCGGGGGCAAGTTTCCGGAGAAATTGGTCGATACGCCGAAGTCGATCACGGTTCTCAGCAAGGAAGTGCTCGAGGACAAGAACGCCACGACGCTGAAACAGGCGATTCTCAGCACGGCTGGCGTGACGCTCGGGTCGGGCGAGGGCGGCAATGCATTCGGTGACCGCTTCTTCATCCGCGGCTTCGACGCGCGCAACGACATCTTCATCGATGGCGTGCGCGATTCCGGCGTCAGTGTGCGCGAGAACTTCTTCACCGAGCAGGTCGAGATCCTGCGCGGTCCCGGCTCGACCTTCTCCGGCCGCGGTGTCGCCGGTGGTGCGATCAACATCGTCACCAAGCAGGCGACGACGGCAAAGAGCTTCTACAACATGGACACCACGTTTGGCACCGACCAGACCAAGCGTGTCACACTCGACGTCAATCAGGTGATCGACCCGACGCTCGCCGTCCGCGTCGGCGGCCTGTTCCAGGATGCCAATGTCGCCGGCCGCGACTACGTCACCGACAATCGAAACGGCGCCTTCGTCGCCACGACCTGGACGCCGACCGATACGGTCAAGGTCACCGGCAACTACATTCACACCGAGCTGACCGGCCGCCCGGATTTTGGCGTGCCATATTATCGGCCTAGCACGACGTCGACTGCCGGCGGTCCGTTTCCGGACTTCGGCGCCAATCGCAATAACTGGTACGGCTTCGTCAACCGTGACTTCTTCCGGACCGGCCAGGACATCGGCACGATCAACGCGGAAGTGCAGATCACCCCCGATCTGATGATCAGCAACAAGATCCGCGCGTCCCGCTCGACGCAGAATTACATCGGTACGCTTCCTGAAGCGCCGAAGCTTGTCGATCCGCTCTCGGCCTCGACGCTGAGTGCAAATCCGCAGAGCCGATTCCAGGTCACGGACGTGTTCGCCAACCAGACCGAGGCAACTTACAAGTTCAACGACGATGTAGGCTTCAGGCACACCTTGCTCGGCGGTGTCGAGTATGATCGCGAGAGATCGTCGATCGACAGTTATACCGGCCTCAGCTCGGAGCTGACGACCGGCACGCCCTTCAGCGGCAGCGGATCGAAGACCGACGTCAGCGTGTTCGCTCCGCAATATACCAATCTTCCCTTCGGGATTCCGAGCCTCACCGGAAGTCCCACCAAGATCGGCATCGACACCGTCAGCGGCTACGTCATGGATAGCGCAAACTATCGTGACTTGGTGATCCTGAACGGCGGGTTCCGCTATGATGACTACAGCATCAACACGCGGAAGCTCGGCAGTCCTGGCCAGCAATCGGCGGAGTTTCTAATTCCGAACTTCAACCTCGGCCTGACGTTGAAGCCGGCACCGAACGGCAGTGTCTATGTGGCGTATGCGACCTCGGCGAACCCGGTTGGTGCCGAATTCGACGGCACCAGCACAGCCTATGGCGGCCTCAACCCGAACCTGCCGGGCGGCAATACGCAGATATTCGGCCCCGAGAAGAACAAGGCCATCGAACTCGGCACCAAGTGGGAGCTGTTCGATCGTCATCTGCTTCTGACCGCAGCGTTGTTCCAGACGACGAAAGAGAACGCACGCGAGTCGCAGAACGTGGGCAGTGCGGCCGCTGCAGCTCCTTTGGGATGCGTCTATCCGACCGGAACGACTGGCAATATATCGTGTATCACCGCTGGAGCAGCCTACCGCATCCGCGGCATCGATCTCGGCGTCGGCGGCAAGATCACCGACAAGTGGAGCGTGTTTGGCGGTCTCGTGCTGATGCAGTCGGAAGTGACGCAGTCGCTGGCGCCGTCGGCCAACAAGGCGCTGTATCCGACCAATGTCGGGCGTCCGCTCGCCAACATCGCGCATGAGTCCTTCAGCTTGCTGACGAAGTACCAGCTCACCGACGTCTGGGAACTGGGTGGGCAGGCGGTCTACCGTTCGAAGATTTACGGCGGCACTTTGCTCGCGGCCAACCAGGGCACGTCGATTCCGAGCTATTGGCGTTTCGACATGTTCGCGGAGGCCAAGATCAACAAGAACTGGCAGGTCAAGCTGTTCGTGAACAACATCTTCGACAAGCGCTACTACGACGCGTTGTACCAGAGCGCGGCACCGTTCGTGCTGGAGGCTCCGGGCCGTGCCGCCTATGTGGTGCTCTCGGCGCGCTACTGATGGAGCGATAATCAGTTTCATGCTGACATGCATCGAAAACGTTCTCAGCAAGGATGATGTGGCGGATTTCCGCCGCATCATGGACGCCAGCGCATGGGAGGACGGCCGCTCCACTGCCGGCTCGCAGTCGGCCATGGTCAAGCGCAACGAGCAATTGCCGCCGGACAGCGAGGTCGCGCGCAAGCTCGGCAACCGGATCATCTCGGCGCTGACGTCGAACCCGCGCTTCATCGCGGCGGCGATCCCGCTTCAGATATTCCCGCCGCTGTTCAACCGCTATGCGGCGACCAGCGGTCACCATTTCGGCCTGCATGTCGACAATGCGATCCGCGGCGACCGCCTGACCGGCCTTCGCATCCGCACAGACCTGTCGGTCACGCTGTTCCTCGCCGAGCCGGACGAGTATGACGGTGGCGAACTTGTGATCGAGGACACCTACGGCTCGCACGAAGTCAAGTTGCCAGCCGGCGACTGCGTGCTCTATCCCTCGACCAGCCTGCATCTGGTGACGCCGGTGACCCGGGGAGCGCGGGTTGCATCTTTCTTCTGGCTTCAGAGCATGATACGGGACGATCAAGCCCGGAGCATGATCTTTGACCTCGACACCGCGATACAGGCGCTGGTGGAACGGCTCGGGCGTGACGATCCCGAAACGGTCAAATTGACGGGTATCTATCACAACCTCATTCGCTACTGGGCCGAAGTATGAAGATCATGTCCTTCCAAGCAAGCCGTGCCGCAGTCTTGATGCTGGCGGCCGCCTGGCTCGCATCTCCGGTTTCTGCCCAGACACAGACCCCGCCTGCGGCCCCGGCACAGTCTACGGCCCGGCCGGCTCCGATCAGCCCGGTCCCAGCGGCACCATCGACGCCCGCGCCTGCCGTCCCGGCGCCTGCGGCCTCGACGGCGACCGCTCCCGCGGCAGCGACGGCATCCCCCGCAGCCATCGCTCCGGCGACTGCGAAGCCCGACGCCGCGTCCGCTACCGCGCCGGCCATGAAGGAATTGTCGCCCTGGGTGATGTTCATGTCGGCGGACGTCATCGTGAAGGCGGTGATGATCGGGCTCGCCTTCGCATCGCTGATGACCTGGACCGTCCTCATCGCCAAGTCGATCGAGCTGTCGGTCGCGTCCGGCAGGCTTCGCTCGGCGCTGAAGAAGATCTCGGAGGCACGGTCGCTCGCTGAAGCGCAGATGGCGCTCGGCACCAAGGAGGGCATCCTGCCGTCCTTCCTGGCGGCAGCGCTGCGCGAGGCACGGATGTCGGCCGGCCTGTCCAGCGATGCCGGCATCAAGGAGCGCGCGGCCTCGAGCTTTTCCGAGATCGTGCGCGCGGAGGCGCGGCGCATCCGCATCGGCATGGGCGTGCTCGCGACCATCGGCTCCACGTCGCCCTTCGTCGGCCTGTTCGGCACGGTCTGGGGCATCATGAACAGCTTCATCGGCATCTCGAAGTCGCAGACCACGAACCTCGCCGTGGTCGCGCCCGGCATCGCCGAGGCGCTGCTCGCCACCGCGATCGGCCTCGTCGCCGCGATCCCTGCGGTCATCATCTACAATCACTTCTCGCGCGTGACGAAGAGCTATCTCGAGCTCGTCAGCCGTGCCTCGGGCGCGGCGGGGCGGCTGCTCTCGCGCGATCTCGATCGCAGCCACGGCAGCGTGCATTCGCGCGCGGCGGAGTGAACCATGGCCGTTTCGCTCGCAGACAACGATGATGACGACGACTTCTCGGAAACGCATGACATCAACGTCACGCCGTTCATCGACGTCATCCTGGTGCTGCTGATCATCTTCATGGTCGCAGCCCCGCTCTCGACGGTCGATCTGCCGATCGATCTGCCGACGTCGAGCTCGACGCCGCAGAAGAAGCCGGACAAGCCGACCTATCTCAGCATCAAGCGCGATCTGACGCTCGCCATCGGAGAGGATTCCGTCCACCGCGCCGAGCTGATCGGCACGCTCGACGGGCTGTCCGACATGAGCAAGGACAAGTACGTCTTCCTGCGTGCCGATCGCTCCGTGCCCTATGGCGAGTTGATGGGCGTCATGGAGCTGTTGCGCTCCGGCGGCTACACGCGGGTGAAGCTGGTTGCGCTCGAAGGCCCGCCCACGGCGGCGGGATCGGCCGCCGCTGGCGCGGCGCAGCCATAGGGGGCGTCATGTCCGACGTCGAACTCGAACCCAGACCAGCCCGGCGGCTTTGGATTTTGGCGGCGGTTGCGGCGCTCGCGCTCCATTTGGGCGGGGCCGCGCTGGCGCTCGCGAACCTGCGGGCCGACGATGGCGACGAGGGGCTGGGCGCTGCGGGAGCGGAGTTCGCGGTCGAGATGACGTCGCCGCCGGTTCAGGAGTCCGACAGGGCACCCGGGCCGACGGACTCTGAGGAGCAGGAAGAGCGCCCGGCGCTGCCCGAGCAGAAGGCCGAGGTCAAGGAGACGGATCTTCCACAGGATCGGCCGCAACAGGCCGAGGATCCCGATCGCCTCGTCACCGAGAACAAGCCGAAGAAGGAGCAGGACGACGATCCGAAGGTGGCCGCCGTCGAAACGCCGGCCATGGAGGCATCGCAGAAGTCGGTCGCCATGGAGCGCCAAACCTTTGAAGACGCCACGCGCGAGGCCGAGAAGGCGATGGCGCCGGTTCTCGGCATCGGCAAGGACATCCTGAAGCTGACGGCCGACTGGAACCGTAAGATCAGCGCGCACCTATCTGCGCACAAGGTCAACCCGGAGGGCAAGGAGCCCAATAACCAGACGGTCAAGGTGAGCTTCGCGCTCAACCGACGGGGGAACGTGATCTCGGTTGACGTCGTGGAGTCGTCCGGAGATGCGGCTTACGATGCCGCCGCGATCTCCATGGTCCACAAATCCGATCCTTTCCCGACACCGCCCGCCGCGCTGACCGAGGACCGGATCGAGCGCACGGTCCCCATCATCTTCAAGCCGCCGGACGAGAAGAAAAAGAAGAAGACGGCTCAGCGCCAGTAGAGCCGGATTCCGACATAGACCACGACCAGGCAGGCGAAGATCAGCGCCACCGGAAGCGGTCGCTTCTGGGTTCCACCGAGTGTCGTCGCCCCGAAGGCGGCAGACCTCTTCGGCTTCGGTGCCGGACGGCGGAAAGCGGTAACATTGTCCGCCGCCGTTTCAGGCGGGCGGGTGCGGACGTCGGGCGGGGTTCCGGCGCCGCCCATCTCGGCATAATAGGCCCGGTAGATCGCGCCGATGGTGGCTTCGGTAGCCTCGCCCTCGCTCATCTGCGCCAGCAGGTTCTTGTAGCTCGCGAGGAACTCCTGGGCTTCCGGCGGCAGCGCGGACGACCCGTTGAGCTTGGCCATCATCTTCCAGGTGGCAAAATCGGCGCGGGCTCGGGTGTCGGCGCGTCGCGCGATCAGCATATCGGCAGCTTTGACCAAGTCGGCCTCTGGCCCTTCGGCTTGTGTTCGGGTGTCGTAGTTCAACTACGCGTTGCCGGTCAGGAAGAGAACAGCCTGAATCACATAACCGGTCAACGTTCGCAGTATTGCTGAAATAACATCAAGATTTAGACCGAACTGCGAGCCCGCAAGCGGCAGCAGGATCAACAGGCCGATCAGGATCAGCATACCGAACGGCTCCAGCCGGGCCAGCGGCAGGGCGAGCGGCCGTGGCAGCAGCCCGACCGCGACGCGCCCGCCGTCGAGCGGCGGGATCGGCATCATGTTGAAGACGGCCAGGACGGCGTTAATCAGCAGCGCATTCTTGAGATTGTCGAAGATCCACTGCGCGGACCCCGCCGGCGCCAAGGGCAGGGCGTGGAGGGTGAGAGCCGCCGCCAGCGCCAGCAGGATGTTGGTCGCGGGCCCGGCCAGCGCCACCCAGACCATGTCGAGCCTGGGGTTGTTGAGCTTGCGGAAATTCACCGGCACCGGCTTGGCGTAGCCGAACAGGAATGGCGAATGCGCAAACAGCAGCATTGCCGGCAGGATCAGGGTACCGAAAGGGTCGATGTGGCGGAGCGGATTGAAGCTGACGCGGCCGAGCTGCCAGGCCGTGTTGTCACCGAGCCGGTGCGCGACGAAGGCGTGCGCCGCCTCGTGGAAGGTGATGGCGAGCACCAGCGGCAGCACCCACACCGAAAGGTCATAAAGGGAAATGTTCACGGCTCGTCCGTCCCGGTTTGCCTGCGGCCTTGCAGCCGTCCCAGCCAACCGGCGGTGCAGCAACGCTTCAGCTCAAGATAGGGTGGCCGGTTCCGAAATACCACGCCGCAAATGACCGGCGGACCGCCCCCGCCGTGCAGTCGTGCAAATTCATGCAGGAATCGTCGTCTGATATTGTATCAGGCCGTCGTCGAGCTTCAGCCAGGCGAGCTTCTCCGACACCCAGATGTGCTCGGTCGGCGCGAAGGCGTTGCGGTCGTCGAAGGTGGCGAGTGCTACACCGGCCAGCGTGCCGTTGCGTCGCCAGGCGAACAGGCGTGTGCCGCAGCGCTTGCAGAACACGCGGTCGATGTTCTCGGACGAGGCATAGCGCTCGGTCTCGCCCTCGACGGTCAGCGCACGCTGGTCGAATTGTGCGCGGGCGAAGTAGGGCGAGCCCATCGCCTTCTGGCACAAGCGGCAATGGCAGATGCGGACGTTGAGCGGCTCGCCCTCCGCCTTGAACCGCACCGCGCCGCACAGGCATCCACCTTCCCGGATCATGTCAGGCCACCCGCCATTCGCCGACCTGGCGCGCCATGCTCCAGTTGAGATTGTCGAGATCGCCATCCATGTTGGAATTCCCGCGTCTTGTGTTGGTGAAGGCTGCCCAGCAGAAGCCGCCATGGGTGCGCACGGCAATCGTGCTCGTGCCCGGCAGGCTGCCATTGTGCCACCAATTGTCTGACTTGTTGACACAGAAACCCTTGGCATAGTCCGGGCTGTAGCTGGGCGCGGTGGTCATGATCTCTATGGTGCGCGGCCGCAGGATGTTCGCGGGTCTCGTGTAACCGTCGACATGCATCAGGAACTGCACGAGATCCGCCGGCGTCGCGATCCAGCCGCCATGGGAATCCATCCGCCTCACTTTCATGTCGTAGGGATTTTCGCCCTGGCCGTAATAGGCGACCTCGCCGGTCTGGCGCTGCTCGCGCGTGTTGCCCGCGATGGTCATGTCGGTGACGCCGCAGCGCGCGAGCACATCGGTGCGGACGTGCTCGGCATACCGCTGGCCGGTGAGCTTCTCGATCACGCGCCCGAGCACGCAATAGCCGAAATTGGAGTAGGCGTAGTGCTGGCCCGGCGGGCGGTCGAGCGGCCGGTTGGCCAGCGTCCAGGCGATCAGCTCGGCATGATCCATCCGCGGATGGGTGAACATGGGATCGCGGTTGTCGTTGCTCCAGCCGCCGGCGGTGTGGGTCAGCAGATGCTCGAGCGTGATCTGGTCGATGCCGGCGGAATAGGGCGGCTGTCCGTAATCGGTGCCGAGCAACGCGCCCGGGCCGAACACGCGATCCGCCAGCTTGAGGCGGTTCTCCTCGATCAGGCGGAAGATCGTGACCGAGGTGATCATCTTGCTGACGCTGGCGATCCGGAACAGATGCCGCGGTGTTACGGCCTCGTTCCGCTCGATATCGGCAACACCGAAGGCGTCCTCATGGACAACAGTGCCGGCATAGCCGATAGCAACGGAGAGTGCCGGCACGCCGTACTTGTCCATGAAGCTGTGCGCGAGCCGTGCCATGGCGCCGCGCTCGGCGGGTGAGGGCGGGCGGATGTTCGGCGGGTTGGGCGAGAGTTGCGCGAACGTCGTCGACGACAGCAGCGGCAGCGCGCCTGCGCCCGCTGCGAGCTTCACGAAATCCCGACGCCCAAAATCCCGACAACCAAGCCGCATGGTCCGCCCCTTCCAGGGGCGGCCAATGCTTCAGTAGGTCGCCCGTCCACCGGAAATATCAAACACCGCGCCGGTGGAGAAGGCACAATCTTCGGATGCGAGCCAGCTCACCATCGCGGCGAGCTCTTCCACCTGCACGAAGCGCGCTTTCGGGATCTTCGACAGCATGAAGTCGATATGCTGCTGCGTCATCTGGTCGAAGATCGCGGTCTTCGCCGCCGCCGGCGTCACCGCATTGACGAGGATGTCGTGCGCGGCGAGCTCCTTGCCGAGCGACTTCGTCAGCGCGATCAGGCCGGCCTTGGACGCCGAATAGTGCGAGGCGTTCGGATTGCCTTCCTTGCCGGCGATCGAGGCGATGTTCACGATCCGCCCGTATTTCTGCTTGAGCATTTCCGGCACGATCGCCTTGCAGCAGATGAAGGGGCCGTCGAGGTTGATGCGCAGCACCTTGCGCCATTCCTCGAGGTCAGTCTCCCAGACCGGCTTGTTGACGCCTGCGATGCCGGCATTGTTGACCAGGATGTCGATCTTGCCGAAGGCGGCCAGCGTCGCATCGCGGGCCTGCTCGACGGCTGCGGTGTCGGTGACGTCGACCTTGAACACCCTGGTCTCGCCGCCGATCTCCTTTGCCGTCTTCTCGGCCAGCGCGGCGTCGAAATCCCAGATCGCGACCTTGGCGCCGGAGGCGGCGAAGCGCTGAACGATGGCGCGGCCAAAGCCCTGTGCGCCGCCGGTGACGATGGCGACGCGGCCGTTGAGGTCGATCTTGTTCATCGAAAAATCCCTCTATCTGTCCCTCACGGTGAGGAGCGCGCGCTTGGCGCGCGTCTCGACCCATGGAGCCCGTGGCCCGTCCCTCGAGACGGCGCTTGTCGCGCCTCCTCGGGACGAGACGTGATCAGAGCATGTAGCCGCCGTCGACGACGAGGTCGACGCCGGTGGTGAACGCGCTCTCGTCGCTGCCGAGATAGACCGCCATGGAGGCGATCTCGTCGGCGGTGCCGAGCCGGCCCATCTTCTGGCGGGAGATGAACATCTCCTTGCCCTGCGGTCCTTGCGCGGCGGCGCGGTCGAGCATCGAGGGCGTCTCAACGGTGCCCGGGCAGATGCTGTTGCAGCGGATGCCCTTGGTGATGAAGTCGAGCGCGACCGCGCGGGTCAGCAGCGACACCGCAGCCTTCGACGCGCTATAGACATAGCGGTTGGCGGGCGGCCGCAGCGCGGCGCAGGACGAGATGTTGACGATGCTGCCACCGCCGCCCGCGAGCATGTCCGGCAGGAAGGCCCTGATGGTCCGGTGCATCGACTTGACGTTGAGGTCGAACGAAAAGTCGAAATCCTCTTCCGAGCATTCCAGGATGGTGCCGTGGTGCACGAAGCCGGCCGCATTGAGCAGGATGTCGATCTTGCCGACGCGTTTTGCAAAAGCATTGACGTCGGCGGTGTTGCGCACGTCGAGCTTTGCGGTTTCGGCGATGCCTTCCTTGGCAAGGCCCGCGATGCCGCTCTCGTTGATGTCGGTGGCGATCACGGTCGCGCCTTCACGCGCGAATGCGATGGCGCATGCGCGCCCGATGCCTGCTGCCGCAGCCGTGATGACGGCGCGCTTTCCCTTGAGGCGGTCTGCCATTTTCTTGTTCTCCTTTGAATTTTTTGTCGTCATTCCGGGGCGCGCCTCTTTGCGCGAACCCGGAATCCATCGGGCCACAGCGTCGGTTGATCAATGGATTCCGGGCTCGCGACTTCGTCGCGCCCCGGAATGACAGTGTCAGTGATTATCCCGCGCCACTCCAAAGGTGCCGGCGACGTTCTGGTAGCGCGTGGCGAGCTCCATGCAGGCGCCGGTCGACTGCTGGCCGACGGTGCTGCGGTAGATCTCCTGCCACGGCGTCTGGTTCGGCGGATGCTTGAAGCCGCCATTGGCCTTGAGCTCGGCGTGGCGCTTCTTCAGCTCGTCGTCCGAGATCAGGATGTTGGCGCTGCCCTTGTTGAGGTCGATGCGGACCTTGTCACCGGTCTTGAGGATCGCGAGGCCGCCATTGGCGGCCGCTTCCGGCGAGGCATTCAGGATCGACGGCGAGCCCGAGGTACCGGACTGGCGGCCGTCGCCGATGCAGGGCAGGGACAGGATGCCGCGTTTGATCAGCGCCGCCGGCGGCTGCATGTTCACGACCTCGGCGCCGCCAGGATAGCCGATCGGGCCGGTGCCGCGGATGAACAGCACGCAGCGCTCGTCGATGTCGAGCGAGGCATCGTCGATCCGCGCGTGATAATCCTCCGGACCCTCGAACACGATGGCGCGGCCCTCGAAGGCGTTGAGATCCCCAGGCTTGCTGAGATAGCGGTCGCGGAATTCCTTGGAGATCACGCTGGTCTTCATGATCGCGGAATCGAACAGATTGCCCTTCAGCACCAGGAAGCCGGCGTCCTTCACCAGCGGCTTGTCGTAGGACCAGATCACGTCGTTGTCGGGCGTGGGCGCATTGGCGCAGTTCTCGCCGATGCCGCGACCGTTCACGGTGACCGCGTCTTCGTGGATGCGCTTGTGCTTCATCAGTTCGCGCACCACGGCCGGCACGCCGCCGGCGCGGTGGAATTCTTCGCCGAGATAGAAGCCGGCCGGCTGCATGTTGACCAGCAGCGGCACGTCGTGGCCGACCTTCTGCCAGTCGTCGATCGAGAGCTCGACGCCGATGTGGCGCGCCAGCGCGTTGATGTGGATCGGTGCGTTGGTCGAGCCGCCGATCGCCGAATTGATCACGATGCAGTTCTCGAACGCCTTGCGGGTCAGGATGTCCGAGGGCTTGAGGTCCTCCCAGACCATCTCGACGATGCGCTTTCCGGTCTCGTAGGCGATCTGGCCGCGCTCGCGATAGGGGGCGGGGATCGCCGCACAGCCCGGCAGCGAGAAGCCGAGCGCTTCGGCCAGCCCGTTCATGGTCGAGGCGGTGCCCATGGTGTTGCAATGGCCGACCGAGGGCGCCGAGGACGCCACGATCTCCATGAACTCTTCATAGTCGATCTCGCCGGCGGCAAGCCGCTCGCGCGACTTCCAGACGATGGTGCCGGAGCCGGTCCGCTCGCCGGCATGCCAGCCGTTCAGCATCGGGCCGCCCGACAGCACGATCGCGGGCAGGTTCACGGTCGCCGCCGCCATCATGCAGGCGGGCGTGGTCTTGTCGCAGCCGGTGGTCAGCACCACGCCGTCGAGCGGATAGCCGTAAAGGATTTCGACGAGGCCGAGATAGGCGAGGTTGCGGTCGAGCGCCGCGGTCGGGCGCTTGCCGGTCTCCTGAATGGGATGGGTCGGGAATTCCATCGCGATGCCGCCGGCCTCGCGGATGCCCTCGCGGACGCGGTGGGCGAGCTCGATATGGTGGCGGTTGCAAGGGGAGAGGTCGTTGCCGGTCTGGGCGATGCCGATGATCGGCTTGCCGGACTGCAGCTCGGCGCGGGTGAGGCCATAGTTCAGATAGCGCTCCATATAGAGCGCCGTCATGCCCGGGTTATGCGGGTTGTTGAACCATTCCTGCGAGCGAAGGTGGCGACGGGCGCCGTTACCGGCGGGCGCGTGCCCATTGGTTGGCTTTTTTGTCATTGGGTTCTCCTGCAATGCAACGCACTGGCGTCGGTCTTGGGGTGTCGGCTTGTGCGATGCCCAGCGGCGCTAGCGATGACCTGCCTTCCCGCTGGCGGGTCGTTTCCTCACAAATCCGATACTAGTCATGGCTACTTGGTAACGCTACCATTTTGTTCGCAGTGCCCGCACCTGACGCAGCCGGCCTGCCGTCCGGACGCCGCGCCGACGAGCTTTGCCGCTCGATCACCTTGAAGCCGAGATCGAGCACCGGCTGCTCCGGGCGCCGTCCGTCGATCGCCTCGATCAGCATGGTGGCGGCGGTCTTGCCCATCTCGTAGCGGTTGGTGCGCACGCTGGTCAGGGTGGGGACGGCGGAGGCCATGAATTCGAGGTCGTTGAAGCCGACGATCGCGATCTGCTCGGGGACGCCGATCTCGCGGCGCCGGCATTCGAACAGCACGCCGAGCGCGAGGTCGTCGTTGGCGCAGAACACCGCATCGAGGTCGGGCTCGCGTGCCAGGAGATCGGTGAACAGGGCGCCGCCGAGCGTTACGGACGTCGGCGTGGCGGTCGTGACGACGAGGCGTTGCTCGAACAGGGAGGCGTCCTTCATGGCCGAGACATATCCGTCCAGCCGCCGCTGCACCCGCGGGTCCATGCGCGCGCCGACGAATCCGATCTTGCGGTGACCTTGCGCGAACAGGTGGGCAACCGCGGCGCGCGCTGCCTCATAGTGGGAAAAGCCGATCATCATGTCGACCGGATTGGGCCCGATCTCCATGATCTGCACGATCGGACAGTCGGCCGCCTCCAGCATCGCGCGCGATTCCGCGGTCTGGTCGATGCCGGTGACGATCAGCCCGGCGGGCTTCTGCGCAAGAAACAGGCGCAGCAGCTTCTCCTCCTGGAGGATGCTGTAGCGTGTGTTGGACAGCTGGATCGAGTAACGGCCGCCTTCGGAGGCGTCATAGATGCCGCGCAGCACGTCGGAAAACACGTTGTTGGTCAGTGACGGAATCAAGACACCGATCACCTCGGTGCGTTGCGAGGCGAGCGCGCGTGCCGCCAGGTTCGGCACATAACCGAGCTCCTTGGCCGCGCTCTCGACCCGCGTCCGCTTGGCGACTGAGAGCGCTTCGGGGTTACGGAAGAAGCGGGACGCCGTGATCGGGCTGACGCCGGCAAGCTCGGCGACTTCCGCCAGCCGGATTTTGCCTGACTTGGTGCGTTTTCGACCCATTGCTGCTCTTAACACAGTCACTGCCGCAAACAAAGGAACGTTGACAGCGCTACCAGCAACGACTAACCAAAGACAAATTGCCAAAACCGCACAAACTGCCGACAATGTCGCCTGTTAAGACCGGGCTTCGTTCGGCGAAGTTCAGAAAAAACAAGACGGTCGCGGCGCGAGGCGCCGTGGACTTTCGAGGAGGGAGCTAGATGTCGTCTGTGCAAATCCGCGACGTGCGGAAATCGTTCGGCAACTTTGAAGTCCTGCACGGCGTCTCGATCCCGATCGAGGACGGCCAGTTCGTCGTTCTGGTGGGCCCCTCCGGCTGCGGCAAGTCGACGCTTCTGCGCATGCTCGCAGGCCTCGAGAACATCACCTCCGGCACGATCTCGATCGGCGACCGCGTCGTCAATAATGTCCAGCCCAAGGAGCGGGACATTGCGATGGTGTTCCAGAACTACGCGCTCTATCCGCATATGACCGTTGGCGAGAATATGGGCTTCTCGCTGAAGCTGCGGAACGCGAGTTCCGACGAGATCAACAAGCGCGTCAAGCGCGCCGCCGAGATCCTCGCGCTGTCGCCGCTGCTCGAGCGCTATCCGCGCCAGCTCTCCGGCGGCCAGCGTCAGCGCGTCGCCATGGGCCGCGCCATCGTGCGCGATCCGCAGGTCTTCCTGTTCGACGAGCCCTTGTCGAACCTCGACGCCAAGTTGCGCGTCGCCATGCGCACCGAGATCAAGGAGCTGCACCAGCGGCTGAAGACCACGACCGTCTACGTCACCCACGACCAGATCGAGGCCATGACTATGGCCGACAAGATCGTCGTCATGCATGACGGCATCGTCGAGCAGATGGGCACGCCGCTCGAGCTCTACGACAAGCCTGAAAACCAGTTCGTCGCCGGCTTCATCGGCTCGCCGGCCATGAACTTCCTGAAGGGGCATGTCCGCGTCAACGGCACTGCGACCTTCGAAGGGCCGAACGGCGTCAAGCTGCCGCTCAGGAACGCGCCGGAGGGGGCCGACGGCCGTCCCGTGGTCTTTGGTGTCCGGCCCGAGCATTTCACCATCGCCGACGATGGCGCTGAGGCCGAGATCGTCGTGGTCGAGCCGACCGGCTCGGAAACCCAGGTCTTCGCCAAGCTCGGCGGCGAGCAGGTCGTCGCCGTTTTCCGCGAGCGTCACCAGTTCAACCCGGGCGACAAGGTCCGGCTGAGGCCCGATCCGTCGGTGGTTCACCTGTTCGACGAGGCCACGGGGAAACGGCTCAATGCGTAATGCAAGCTGAATAAGGCAGACTGCAAAAGACTACAAAAAAGCATCACAGGGAGGACGACATGCAAGACTTTACCCGCCGGGCTCTGCTCCAAGGCGGAACCGCGCTGGCTGCCACCGGCGCACTGACCGGGCCGGCACTGTTCGACTTCGCAAGGGCTTGGGCGGCGGACTCGCCGTGGAAGGCCGAGCCGGGCGCCAAGCTGACGGTGATGCGCTGGAAGCGTTTCGTGCCGCAGGAAGACGAAGCATTCAACGCCATGGTCGCGGCGTTCAAGACTGCGACCGGCACCGAGATGAACGTGTTCAGCGAGTCCTTCGAGGACGTGCAGCCGAAGGCATCGGTTGCCGCCAACACCGGCTCGGGTCTCGATCTGGCCTGGGGCCTGCACACGCTGCCGCAGCTGTTCCCGACCAAGGTCCTCAAGATGAACGACGTCGCCGATTATCTCGGCAAGAAGTACGGCGGATGGACCGATGCGGCAGCCAAGACCTGCAAGCTCGGTGACGACTGGTTGGGAATCCCGGTTGCGACCAACGGCGGCTACATGACGTACCGCAAGTCGGCGACGGACAAGGCCGGCTTCAAGGAATTCCCGAAGGACTTCCCCGGCTTCCTCGAGATGTGCAAGGCACTGAAGGCAAACAACACGCCGGCCGGCTTTGCCCTCGGCCATGCCAGCGGCGACGGCAACTCATGGCTGCACTGGGTCCTCTGGGGCCACGGCGCTTACACGGTCGACCAGAACGACAAGGTCATCATCAATTCGCCGGAGACGGCGAAGGCGCTGGAGTATTGCAAGGCGCTTTACGAGACCTTCATCCCGGGCACGCCGTCGTGGAACGACTCCTCCAACAACAAGGCGTACCTGGCTGGCGAACTCTATTGTACGGCCAACGGCATCTCGATCTACGTGGGGGCCAAGACCGATCCGACCAAGAAGGAGCTGACTGAGGACACCTATCACGCCCTGTGGCCGGTGGGTCCGATCGGCAAGCCGACCGAATTGCAGCTTGCGCTGCCCATCCTCGCGTTCAACTTCACCAAATATCCGAACGCAGCGAAGGCCTTCATCGCCTTCATGCTGGAGAAGGAGAACTACGAGAAGTGGTTGAGCGGTGCGCAAGGCTATTTGACGCAGACCTTGAACGCCTATGAGACGGCCCCGGTCTGGACCGCGGATCCCAAGAACGCCGTGTTTGCGCAGGCGTCCAAGCGTACGTTGCCGGCCTCGGGCATCGGCACTGTGGGCGAGAAGGCGGCAACCGCAATCGCCGACTTCATCGTCGTCGACATGTTCGCCAACTATTGCACCGGCACCAAGGATGTGAAGGGCTCAATGGCGGAAGCCGAGCGCCAGTTGAAGCGCATCTATCGTTAACCGTCGCGGAGTGGGTGGTCTCGCCGGCCACCCACTCGTCAACACTCCGATCAGGGATCCGAGCATGGCCGATATCGCAGTTGCTCCCCGCGCCAAGCCGCAGATTCAAAAGGCACGCGCCTGGGACCAGCTCAAGCACAACCGCAACTGGCTCGGTTTCTGGTTCATGGTGCCGGCCATGGCATTCCTGATCTTCTTCCTGGCCTATCCGCTCGGGCTCGGGATCTGGCTGTCCTTCACCGATACCCGCATCGGCCGCGTCGGGCACTTCATCGGCACCGAGAACTACGAATGGCTCTGGGACGATTCCATCTTCTGGCTGTCGGTGTTCAACACGCTGCTCTACACCTTCGTCGCCAGCGCCGTTAAATTCGCGGTCGGGCTCTATCTCGCGTTGCTCCTGAACGAACACATGCCGTTCAAGGCGATGCTGCGCGCAGCCGTACTGATCCCGTTCATCGTGCCCACGGTGCTCTCCGCGCTGGCGTTCTGGTGGATATTCGACTCTCAGTTCTCCATCATCTCATGGTCGTTGCGGCATCTCGGGCTGATCAGCCAGAACATCAATTTCCTCGGGGATACCACCTGGGCGAGGATCTGCGTTATCTTCGCCAATATCTGGCGCGGAGTGCCGTTCGTGGCGATCACGCTGCTCGCCGGCCTGCAGACGGTATCGCCCTCGCTCTATGAAGCCGCGACCCTGGACGGCGCCACGCGCTGGCAGAATTTCCGCTTCATAACCTATCCGCTGCTGACGCCGATCATCGCCGTGGTGATGACTTTCTCGGTGCTGTTCACCTTCACCGACTTCCAGCTGATCTGGGCGATGACGCGCGGCGGCCCGGTCAATGCGACCCACCTGATGGCGACGCTGTCCTATCAGCGCGCGATCATCGCAGGGCAACTCGGCGAGGGCGCCGCGATCTCGAGCGCCATGATTCCATTCCTGCTTGCTGCGATCATGGTCTCCTGGTTCGGCCTCCAGCGTCGCAAGTGGCAACAGGGAGAAAGCAATGACTGATCTTCCTGCCTCGAAAGTCGATCTCAAGTCCGTGCTATCGACGCCGGCGCGCGCCGATAACAGCGAGGGCATGAGCTATCTCCAGTCCGTGCCGCGGCGCATGGTGACGCTCTATCTGCCGCTCACGATCATCGTCGTGGTTCTGCTGTTCCCGTTCTACTGGATGGCGCTGACCTCGGTGAAGCCGGACGAGCAGCTGCTCGATCTCGACAAGTTCAATCCGTTCTGGACCTGGAATCCGACCTTCAAGCACTTCTACAAGCTGCTTTTCGAGAGCTACTATCCGCATTGGCTCTGGAACACGATGTACGTGGCGATCTGCGCCACGGTGCTCTCGATCGTCGCATCGGTGTTTGCGGCCTACGCCATCGTGCGGCTGCGTTACAAGGGCGCCAATCTGGTCGGGGGGCTGATCTTCCTTGCCTATCTCGTGCCGCCTTCGATCCTGTTCATTCCGCTCGCCACCGTCGTGTATCAGTACGGCCTTTTCGACTCGCCGCTGGCGCTGATCCTGACCTATCCGACGATCCTGATCCCGTTCTCGACCTGGCTGCTGATGGGCTATTTCAAGACCATCCCCTTCGAGCTCGAGGAATGCGCGCTGATCGACGGCGCGAGCCGCTGGCAGATCCTGATCAAGATCGTCGTGCCGCTCGCAATCCCCGGCCTCATCTCGGCCTTCATCTTCTGTTTCACGCTATGCTGGAACGAGTTCATCTACGCACTGACCTTCCTGCAATCGACCAGCAACAAGACGGTGCCGGTCGCGATCGTCAACGAGTTCGTGGATGGTGACATCTACCGTTGGGGTTCGCTGATGGCGGGGGCGCTGGCCGGCTCGCTGCCGCTCGTCATCCTTTACGCCTTCTTCGTGGAGCATTATGTGTCGGCGATGACCGGCGCCGTGAAGGAATGATCGCGGGGCTTGCCGAGGGCGCGTCAGGAGCGGCGCGGTCCGGCCAATAAGCCAATAAGAAGGAGTAGGCTCTTGCACATTCTGGTTCTGGGCGCCGCCGGCATGGTCGGCCGTAAATTCTGTGAACGGCTGCTGCGCGACGGCCGGCTCGGCAAGAGCGAGATCACCAAGCTGACCATGCACGACGTGGTCGAGCCCAAGAAGCCGGAGAAGGCCGGTTTTCCGGTCGAGACGGTGTCGGGCGATTTCGCCGTGCCGGGCGCGGCCGAAAAGCTGATCGCCGGACGCCCGGATGCGATCTTCCATCTCGCCGCGATCGTGTCGGGCGAGGCCGAACTCGATTTCGACAAGGGCTACCGCATCAATCTCGACGGCACGCGAATGCTGCTCGACGCGATCCGCCTCGTCGGCGGCGGCTACAAGCCGCGCGTGGTGTTCACCTCGTCGATCGCGGTGTTCGGCGCCCCGTTCCCGGACGCGATCGGCGACGAGTTCTTCCACACCCCGCTGCTCAGCTACGGCACCCAGAAGGCGATCGGCGAGCTGCTGCTCGCCGACTATTCCCGCCGCGGCTTCCTCGATGGCATCGGCATCCGCCTGCCGACCATCTGCATCCGGCCCGGCCTGCCCAACAAGGCGGCATCGGGCTTCTTCTCCAACATCCTGCGTGAGCCGCTGGCCGGCAAGGAAGCGATCCTCCCGGTGTCCGAGGACGTCCGCCATTGGCATGCGACGCCGCGTTCGGCCGTCGGTTTCCTGCTGCACGCCGGCACCATGGACCTCGCCACCGTCGGCCCGCGCCGCAACCTGACCATGCCGGGCCTGTCGGCGACCGTCGGCGAGCAGATCGCCGCCTTGAAGCGCGTTGCCGGCGAAAAGGTCGCAGCCCGCATCAAGCGGGAGCCCGATCCCTTCATCGTCGGCATCGTCGGCGGCTGGCCGCGCAACTTCAACGCAAAGCGGTCGCTCGAGCTCGGCTTCACCACTGCCGAGAAGAATTTCGACGATATCATCCGCATTCACATCGAAGACGAGCTCGGCGGCAATTTCGTCGCCTGACGCAATCGATGAACAGCCTGGATCTGATGATGGCGAGCGTTGCTTGCATCGGCGAATGCATGGTCGAGCTCCGGCAGGCCCAAGGTGGACATTCCGCGGGACAATCTGCCGGACAGTCCGCCGGGCAGGGCGGCGGTCTCTATTCGCGCGGCTTCGGCGGTGACACCCTCAACACCGCGGTCTATCTGGCGCGGCTCGAGGTCAAGGTCGATTACTTCACCGCGCTCGGCGACGATGCCCTGAGCGATGAGATGATCGCGGCCTGGAATGCGGAGAGCATCGGGACCCGCCGCGTCGTGCGCTTGCCGGGCAAGCTGCCCGGCCTCTACATGATCCAGACTGATGCGAAGGGCGAGCGCCAGTTCTTCCACTGGCGCGACAGCGCGGCCGCCCGCCAGCTGATGAGCCTGCCGGAGACGGACGAACTGCTCAACTCGCTGATGAGCTACGACATCGTCTATCTCTCCGCGATCACGCTCTCGATCTACGACGCCCCCGGCCGCGAGCGCCTGCTCGCGGCGATCAAGCGCGCCCGCCTGCTCGGTACCCGCTTCGTGTTCGACACCAATTTTCGCGCGCGGGGATGGCCCGATCGCGATGTCGCCCGCGAGGCCTTTGCCGCGGCGTTTGCGACCGCCGACATCGTGCTGACCTCGACCGAGGATCTCCTCGCGCTCTATCCGGGCGAGAGCCGCGACCAGCTGATGGCGCGCATCCCGAGCCCCGAGCTGGTGTTCCGGCTCGCCGAGCCGGTCAGCCTGTTGCGCTTTCCGGGCGGCACCAGCGAGGTCCGTGCCGAGCCCATGACCAAGCCCGTGGTGGACACCACGGCGGCCGGCGACAGCTTTGCCGCGGCCTATATCGCAGCCCGGCTCGCCGGTTCCGAGCCGGTCGAGGCGGCGCAGGCCGGTCATCGCCTCGCCAGCCTCGTGATCTGCTATCCCGGCGCCATCATTCCAGGCTATGCCATGCCGCCGAAGAAGCGGCACCGGCCGGCGGCTACGCGCCAAGCGACCAAGTGAAACGAAGGCCAAGATGACCACGACTGCCCAACAGAACCAGCTCGTCGCGCTATTCAAGGCTGCGACCGTTATTCCCGTCCTCACCATCGAGCGCATCCAGGATGCTGTACCGCTGGCCCGTGCGCTGGTTGCGGGCGGCGTCCGCACGCTGGAGGTGACCCTGCGCACCCCCGTTGCGATCGAGGCGGCGAGGGCGATGATGGCCGAGGTACCCGAGGCGGTCGTCGGCATCGGCACGATTCTCAATCCGGCCGACTTCACTCGTGTGGAGAAGCTCGGCGTCGCGTTCGGCATCAGCCCGGGCCTGACCCCGGACCTGTTGAAGGCCGCCACCGACAGCTCGTTGCCGTTTGCGCCGGGCATTGCCACGGCGTCCGAACTGATGATGGCGCTGTCCTACGGCTTCGACGTCGCAAAATTCTTCCCGGCCGAGCAGGCCGGCGGCATCAAGGGCCTGCGCGCGCTCGGCGGGCCATTCCCGAACGTGCGGTTCTGCCCGACCGGCGGGGTGGGCGAGGCCAATGCGGCGACCTGGCTGGCGGAGCCCAACGTGGTCGCGGTCGGCGGATCCTGGCTGTGCCCGACCGCGGAGATCAGGGCGGGGAACTGGGCCGGCATAACTGCCATCTGCCAGCGCACCCTCAAGGCCCTGAAAGGCGCGTGAAGTCTTGCCATCCCTAGGCTAAGACATAGCTCAGGGGAAAGCGCTTCCAAGGAGAAAAGACCATGACTGCCAGCATCGTCGGATGGGCGCATACGCCGTTCGGCAAGTTTGACACCGAGACCGTCGAAAGCCTCGTCGTCCGCGTGGCCAATGAGGCGCTGGCGGATGCCGGCATTTCGGCCGGCGACGTCGACGAGATCGTGCTGGGTCATTTCAACGCCGGCTTCTCGCCGCAGGATTTCACCGCTTCCTTGGTGCTCCAGGCCGACCCGAAGCTGCGTTTCAAGCCGGCAACCCGCGTCGAGAACGCTTGTGCGACCGGCTCTGCCGCGGTGCACCAAGGCCTGCGCGCGATTGCCGCAGGTGCGGCCAGGATCGTGCTCGTCGTCGGCGTCGAGCAGATGACCCGCACGCCGGGGCCGGAGATCGGCAAGAACCTGCTCAAGGCGTCCTACCTGCCCGAGGACGGCGACACGGTGGGCGGCTTTGCCGGCGTGTTCGGCAAGATTGCCAGCTCCTACTTCCAGAAATACGGCGACCAGTCCGATGCGCTGGCGCTGATCGCGGCCAAGAACCACAAGAACGGCGTCGCCAATCCCTTCGCCCAGATGCGCAAGGATTTCGGCTTCGAGTTCTGCCGCGCCGAGAGCGAGAAGAACCCTTACGTCGCCGGCCCCCTGAAGCGCACCGATTGCTCGCTCGTCTCCGATGGCGCGGCGGCGCTGATCCTGGCCGACGCCGAGACCGCCAAGGGCATGAGCAAGTCGATCGGCTTCCGCGCCACCGCGCACGCCCAGGACTTCCTGCCGATGTCCAAGCGCGACATCCTCCAGTTCGAGGGCTGCACGGTCGCCTGGCAGCGGGCGCTGGAGAAGGCGGGCGTCGCGCTCACCGATCTCTCCTTCGTCGAGACCCATGACTGCTTCACCGTCGCCGAGCTGATCGAATACGAAGCGATGGGCCTGACGCCGAAGGGGCAGGGCGCCCGCGCCATCAAGGAAGGCTGGACGCTCAAGGACGGCAAGCTGCCGGTCAATCCGTCCGGCGGGTTGAAGGCCAAGGGCCACCCGATCGGTGCCACCGGCGTTTCCATGCACGTGATGACCGCGATGCAGCTTGCGGGCCAGGCGCCCGAGGGCATGCAGCTCAAAAATGCAAAACTCGGCGGCATCTTCAACATGGGCGGTGCAGCGGTTGCCAACTACGTCTCCGTGCTGGAGCCGCTGAAGTAAGGCTTGTAGGGTGGGCAAAGGCGCGAAGCGCGGTGCCCACCTTCTTTCTTTATTGCGCTAGATCATGGTGGCCCCGCCCGGGCCCCTTAAAGCTCTTGATTGATTTGCAGGGAATGCATCATGAGCAATGACTACGAAGACTCGCTGTCGATGGACGCACTCAACGATCGCATCGCGATCCTCGAGGACAATATCAGGCAGCTCATCGAGCAGGCCGCGGCCGCTTCCGGCGAGCAGAACGAGTCGCGCATCGCGGACCGGATCAGCCAGCAGAACGAAGAGCTCGACCGGCTCCTGAAGATCCGGGAATCCCGCGAGAAGAAATAGCGGCCGCGCCACCACGCATGCAGCCATACGCCGGCCGCCCTTGCGCGCGCGGCGTCGCTGCCGTTAGCTGGACCGAAATCGCGGGCTGAGCCGAGCCCGCGCAATCGGGAGCGAACGAATGGGGCCGCTGAAGGGCATCAAGGTCGTCGACATGACCACCGTGCTGATGGGGCCCTATGCGACCCAGATGCTCGGCGACTACGGTGCCGACGTGATCAAGGTGGAGTCGCTGGACGGCGACGTCACCCGCCTGATCGGCCCGATGCGCCACGCCGGCATGGGCCCGGTGTTTCTCAACACCAACCGCAGCAAGCGTTCGATCTGCCTCGATCTGAAGAAGCCTTCGGGGCGCGATGCCGTGCTGCGCCTGCTCCGGGACGCCGACGTTCTCGTCTACAACGTCCGCCCGCAGGCGATGGCGCGGCTCCAGCTCGGCTATGACGTCGTCTCGGAGATCAATCCGCGCCTCGTCTACGCCGGCGTGTTCGGCTTCGGCCAGGACGGGCCCTATGCGGCCAAACCCGCCTATGACGATCTGATCCAGGGTGCCACCGCGCTGCCGGCGCTGATGGCGCAGACGGGCGACGGCGTGCCGCGCTACGTGCCCAACGCGCTGGTCGACCGCATCGTCGGCCTCACTGCCGTCGGCGCGATCTGCGCCAGCCTCGTGCACCGCGACCGGACCGGGCGCGGCCAGCGCGTCGACATCCCGATGTTCGAGACCATGGCCGGCTTCGTCATGGGCGATCACATGGGCGGGCTCACCTTCGAGCCGCCGCTCGACAAGGGCGGCTATGCCCGCCACCTCTCGCGCGACCGCAGGCCCTACAAGACGTCGGACGGCTATCTCAGCGTCATCGTCTACAATGACAAGCAGTGGGAAAATTTCTTCAAGGCGACGGGTCGCGACGATCTGCGCGCCGACCCCAAATTCGCGACCTTCGCCGGCCGCGCCAATAATATCGACGTCGTCTATGCCGAGCTCGCCCGCATCTTCGAGACGCGCACGACAGCCGAATGGATCGACCTGCTGACCAAGGCCGATGTGCCGGTCATGCCGATGCACGACCTCGCCTCGATGCTGCACGATGAGCATCTCGAGGCGACCGGCTTCTTCCCGGTCGTGGACCATCCGACCGAAGGCCCGATCCGCAGCATGAAGGTGACGGCGAGCTGGTCGGAGACCGAAGCCGAGACCACCAGGCTTGCGCCGCGTCTCAACGAGCACGGCGCGGAGATCCTCAAGGAGATCGGTTATTCCGCCGACGAGATCGCAGCCATGGTCCGCGACGGCGTGACGCGCTCGTTGCCGGAGTAGGGGAGGAAGCGATGGCGACAATTCTCTCATCCGTCATTCCGGGGCGCGACGAAGTCGCGAGCCCGGAATCCATTTATCCTCCGCCATGCTGCGCGATGGATTCCGGGCTCGGCCCTTCGGGCCGCCCCGGAATGACAGCGGAGGGGTAATCGCATGAGCTTCATCACCGGCGTCGGCCTCACGCCGTACGGCAAGCACGAAGGCTCATCCTCGCTCG
The DNA here is from genome assembly GCF_000011365.1 of Bradyrhizobium diazoefficiens USDA 110. GTDB lineage: Bacteria > Pseudomonadota > Alphaproteobacteria > Rhizobiales > Xanthobacteraceae > Bradyrhizobium > Bradyrhizobium diazoefficiens. Next base: position 4,357,035 of record NC_004463.1, read on the forward strand.
ACCTGATGAGCAGGGCCGCGCATGCCGCGCTCGACGATGCCGGGCTGAAGCGCGCCGAGATCGACGGCGTCCTCTGCGGCTACTCCACCGTCTCGCCGCACATCATGCTGGCGACCGTGTTCGCCGAGCACTTTGGTATCCGCCCTTCTTACGCCCATGCCGTGCAGGTCGGCGGCGCCACGGGGCTGGCGATGACGATGCTCGCGCATCATCTCGTCGAGGCCGGCGTCGCGCGCAATGTGCTCGTCGTCGCCGGCGAGAACCGCCTCACGGGACAGAGCCGCGACGCCTCGATCCAGGCGCTGGCGCAGGTCGGCCATCCCGATTACGAAGTGCCGCTCGGCCCGACCATTCCCGCCTATTATGGCCTCGTTGCTAACAGGTACATGCACGAATATGGCGTGACCGAAGAGGACCTTGCTGAATTCGCGGTGCTGATGCGGGGCCCACGCCTGCACCCATCCCGGCGCGCAATTCCGAGATCCCATCACGGTCGCGGACGTCATGGCCTCGAAGCCGGTCGCGATGCCGTTGAAACTGCTCGATTGTTGCCCGGTGTCGGACGGCGGCGCGGCCTTCGTCATCAGCCGCGAGCGGACGGGCGAGGCCGGCGTGCGCATCCGCGGCTGCGCCCAGGCCCACACCCATCAGCACGTCACGGCCGCGCCCGGCTTGAGCGAGCTCGGCGCCGAAATCTCGATCGCGCGCGCCAGGGAGGCCCCCGGCCTTGCGATCTCCGACGTGCGCTACGCCGCGATCTACGACAGTTTTACGATCACGCTTGCGATGCTGCTGGAGGACCTCGGCCTCGCCGGCCGTGGTGAAGCGGCGGCCCGCGTACGCTCTGGCCACTATGGCCGCGACGGCGCGATGCCGCTCAACACCCATGGCGGTCTGCTCAGCTACGGTCATTGCGGCGTCGGCGGTGCGATGGCGCATCTGGTCGAGGCGCATTTGCAGATGACGGGGCGGGCGGCGAATCGCCAGGTGCGCGATGCCTCGATCGCACTGCTGCACGGCGACGGCGGCGTGCTGTCGTCCCATGTCAGCATGTTCCTGGAGCGGGTGCGATGAGCGAGCGTCTGGCCGACTGGACCACGGGCGAACGGGCCATCACCTTTCAGACCTGCGGCGCATGCGGTCATGTGCAGTATTTCCATCGCGCTTTCTGCGCGGCCTGCGGTGGGTCCGGCCCATCCGAGCAGCGCGCCAGCGGCAAGGGCAGGGTCTACGCGACCTCGCTGGTCTGCCGCGCCGCCACGCCCGAGACGCGCGCGCACGTGCCCTACAACATCCTGCTGGTCGATTGTGCCGAGGGTTTTCGTATGATGGCCCACGGCGAGACCGACCTCGCCATCGGCGACGAGGTCAATGCGAGCTTCAAGCCGTTCGCCGGGAAGCTCGTGCCGTTCTTCACCAAAAGCAAATAGCGGGATTTCGTCATTCGGGGGCGGTCCGGAAGACCGAGCCTGGAACGGGTATTCTGGGCCTGGCCTGTGCGAGGGCCACCCCGGAACGACGAAAACTCTTACAACGCTTACAACTCTTACTAGGCTTACAACTCTTACTAGCGCCCGTAGAACAAGATGCTGGCGATGACGAGCATCGCCGTCACCGCCAGCATATGCGCGAGCGCTCCCGAGGCCGCCCCCTTGGTGGCTTCCTTCATGCCTTTTCTCCCTAGACTTGGGCGTGACTCATCGTTGCGCGGCTAGCGCACCCGACGGCCAATTGTTTTTACTCGGAACACCCCTTGCGAGTATCCGCCGCGATTTGTCCCCACGCGGCGAATATCGACTGTGCCAAGGTCGATCAGCAATGCGGCGGGATTTTGACTCGATGATGTTGCTCTTGCGGTCGCGCAGCACAGGGTTTGCGGAAACTTGCTTCAACCGCGAAAAGTTTCACCGGGCCTTCTTGGGAGAATTCGCGGGCGCCTTGGTCGTGGCCATCGATCTGGCATTCGAAGCCTCCATCAGCGCATCCCTGATGTTGGTGAGGTGACGCGTCATGGCGAGGCTCGCCTTGCGTGGGTTCCTCGCTTGAACGGCTTCGAAGATGGCCTCGTGATCCCTGCGCCACATGGGACGATAGTCCTCCATCTGCATGTGGTTGTGAATTTCCTGCCAGATGCCGGACTCGGTTTGCGCGCGCCACAGCGAGTCGCTGATCTGCACCAGCGCGCCGTTCCCCGTCGCCTCGGCCAGCGCCATGTGGAAACGGTGATCCGACGTGTCGGCCTCGCGTCCCTGCGCATGTTCCCAGCGCATCATGGCGAGCGCTTCGGCGAGCTGCGCGAAGGTGGCTTCGGTGCCGCGCTGCGCCGCGATCGCGGCGATCTGCGGCTCGATGAGCTGGCGCGCTTCCAGGTTCTCGAACGGCCCGAAACCTTCGAGCGCGTGCACGTCGGGTGCTTCCTGACGACTGATCACATAGACGCCGCTGTTGCTGCGCACCTTCAGCATGCCGGCCATCGCCAGCGACAGGATGGCCTCGCGCACCGTGGGCCGCGACACGCCAAAGGCCTTCGCGAGATCGCGCTCTGCCGGCAGGCGCTGGCCGATCCGGTAACTCGCCTGGATCATCGCAGCAATGCGCCGGGCGACGATCTCGAAGCTGCGTTCAGGCTTGGACGGGGGATCGTGCAACATCTTCGTGCTCATCAGCTCTTTATTTGAGTTTGACAAGCTGCCGCACGAAAGCCAAGCTGGTCAGACCAATTTGGACTGACCAGTTTCGCACGCGACCGGGGTTGGGAATGCTCCGTCGGTGGGACGATGGAGGCTGCGCGCGTGTTCGACAGCAAGCCCAATTCAGCCGAGGCGCGCGACATCGCGTTCCATCTGCACTCGCAGACCAACCCACAGCGTCATGCAGAAATCGGACCGCTGATCATGGCGCGCGGCGAGGGCGTCCATGTCTATGACGCGAGCGGCAAGCGTTATCTGGAAGCGATGGCCGGGCTCTGGTGCACCTCGCTCGGCTTTTCCGAGACGCGGCTCAAGGCCGCAGCAGCGACGGCCTACGACAAGTTCGGCTTCTATCACAGCTTCAATCACAAGACGCCGGATAACACGATCGAGCTCGCCGAGAAGCTGGTCGAAATCTCGCCGATCCCGGATGCGCAGGCCTATTTCGCCACCTCAGGCTCGGAAGCCACCGAGACGATGGTGAAGCTTGCCTGGGTGTATCACGCGGTTCGTGGCAAGCCCGGGAAGCGGAAGATCATCGCCCGCGATCGCGGTTTCCATGGCTCGACGATCGTTGCGGCCTCGATGTGCGGCCTGCCGCGCATGCATCGTGAATTCGGCCTCCCGCTCGACGGTTTCCTGCACACGCATTGCCCGGATGCCTATCGCGGCACCAGGCCGGGCGAGAGCGAGGCGGCGTTCGTCGATCGCCTTGCCGCCGATCTCGAAGCGCTGATCATGGCCGAGGGACCTGATACGATCGCCGCCTTCATCGGCGAGCCGATCAACGCCGGCGGCGGCATCGTCGTGCCGCCGAAGGGATATTTCGCTGCGATCGAGGCGGTGCTGCGCCGTCACGACATCCTGGTGCTTGGCGACGAGGTGGTCTGCGGCTTCGGCCGCACCGGCAACTGGTTCGGCTGCGAGACGGTCGGCATGAAGCCGGACATGGTGGCGCTCGCCAAGGGCATCACCTCGTCCTACTTCCCGATGTCCGCCGTGTTGCTGGGACGTCCGATCCGGGATGCACTCAGCGAGATGAACAAGGGCGGCGAGCTGTTCGGCCACGGTTTCACCAATTCCGGACACCCGGTCGGCGCGGCCATCGCGCTCGAAACGCTGAATATCTATCACGAGATGGATGTGGTGCCGCATGTCCGCCGCATGGGCAGCCGGCTCCGCGCCGGGCTGGAGCAGATCGCGCGGGATTCGCGCATCGTCGGGCAGGTGCGCGGCGAGGGATTGATGATCGGGGTCGAGCTGGTCGCCGCCCCCGCGACGCGGCAGGCCTTCGATCCCGCGCTGAAGGTCGGCGCGATGTTCGACGCGCTCGCGATCGAGAACGGCCTGATCATCCGCGCGATGGGCGACACGATCGGGTTCTGTCCGCCGCTGATCATCGACGAAGCCGGGGTTGACGAGGCGCTCGACCTTTTCGGGCGGACCTTGTTCAGCGCCGAAGCGAAGCTTGCCGAGAAACGTCCATCCGCGTAACCCGTTGAGGAGACCACAGCATGCGCCGTCGAGACCTGCTCCGATCCACACTGGGCGCCGGTCTCGGCGTCGCCTTGGGCTCGAGTTTTCCGATGCCGCGGCTGGCCCGCGCGCAAGCCTCGCGCGTGCTGCGCTTCGTGCCGCAGGCCGATGCCGCAATTCTCGATCCGATGATCACCACCGGCCTGGTCAACCGGAACCACGGCTTCCTGATCTGGGATACTCTCTACGGCGTGGATGAGAAATTCCAGGTTCAGCCGCAGATGGTCGCCGGCCACACCGTCGAGAACGACGGCAAGCTCTGGACGATGACGTTGCGGGATGGCTTGAAATTCCACGACGGTGAGCCCGTGCGCGGACGCGACGTGGTGGCGAGCCTGAAACGCTGGGCCTCGCGCGATGCGTTCGGCAATTCGCTCTTCAACCTGGTCGACGAGGTCTCGGCGCCTGATGACAAGACCGTGCGCTGGCGTCTCAAGTCGCCGTTTCCGCTGCTGCCGGAAGCGCTCGGCAAAGTGGGCGCCATCGTTGCCTTCATCATGCCGGAGCGTCTTGCACAGACGGACAGCGTCACGCCGGTCAAGGAGCTGATCGGCTCCGGTCCGTTCAAGTTCCAGGCCGATCAGCACGTGCCCGGCGCGCGTCTGGTCTACACGCGTTTCGACGGCTATGTGCCGCGCCCCGAGGGGACGCCGAGCCTGCTCGCCGGTCCGAAGATCGCGCATTTCGACCGGGTCGAGTGGCAGGTCATCCCGGATCCCGCGACGGCGGCGGCCGCACTTCAGCAGGGTGAGATCGACTGGTGGGATCAGCCCATCGTCGACCTGTTGCCGAAGCTGAAGGGCAACAAGGCGCTGAATGTCGAGCTGCTCGACCCGATAGGCAATGTCGGCGTGCTGCGTTTCAACCACACGCAGCCGCCCTTCGACAACCCGGCCATCCGCCGCGCGGTGCTCTCCGCCATCAGCCAGAAGGAATTCATGTCCGCAGTCGCGGGAGAGGACAGCAGTCTCTGGCGGGACAAAATCGGCTTCTTCGCGCCCGGCGGCAACATGGCGAACGATGCCGGCATGGAAGCGCTGACCGGCCCCCGGGATATCGCCGCCGCGGCCAAGGCGATCAGGGACGCCGGCTACAAGGGCGAGAAAGTGCTGCTGATGGCGCCGGGCGATTTCCCTGTGATCGGGCAGATGAGCGAAGTCGCGGCCGATCTGTTCCGCAAGCTCGGTTTCAATCTCGACTACGCGGCGATGGACTGGGGCTCGATGCTGCGGCGCATGGGCAACCGCGAGACGCCGGACAAGGGCGGATACAGCGCCTTCTGCACCTATTCCGCGGGTGTCACGCAGCTGAATCCGTCGGCGCATAACTTCATCCGCGGCAGCGGTGACAAGGCAACCTTCGGCTGGGCGAAGAGCGAGAAGCTGGAACAGTTGCGGGATGCCTGGTTCGCCGCGCCCGATGCCGCCGCGCAGGCCCGGATTGGCGTCGAGATGCAGAAGCAGTGCTTCGTCGATGTTCCCTACGTTCCGCTTGGTGTCTTCTATCAGCCGACCGCTTACAAGAAGAGCCTGACGGGCATGCTCAAGGGCCTGCCGTTGTTCTGGAACGTGCGCGGCGCCTGAAGAGGGATTATCGATGCTTCCGATCACCGGCTATGCGGACCGCTGGAGCGTGCGCTCCGGCGACGCCATCAACTTCATGATCGCGGTCAAGGCCGGCGGCCGCTACTCGGCGCGGATCGCCCGCGTCATCTGTGGGGACCCGAACCCGAAAGGGCCCGGTTATCGCGAGATTCCGGTCAAGTGGGATCTCGAAGGCCAGCACGATGGCATCGAGCAGTCCATCGCAAAGGGCTCATGGGTCGATGTATCAGCACTGGCGCTGCCGGCAGGCCCGATCGCCTTTGCCGCGACCGTCTGGCCGACCCTGCTCGCCGCGGGCAGGCAGGCCGTGCTGAACTGGGCGGGCGCCAGCGGCGCGCTGACGCTTGGCGTCGGCAAGGCGGGCGCTTTTGCGCGGCTTGTCGTTGGCGAGACAACATTCGAGGTCGAGACCGGCATCGCGCTCACCGAGCGGGCGTGGCACGATATCGCGTGTCTGTTCGACCCGGTGACCGGATCGCTGGCGATCGCACAGGTCCCCCGCAAGATCAGGCTCGACCGCGACGAGCGTGCGACGAAAACGCTGGGTGCGCCGCGCACCGCGTTGGCCGGCATGTGGGCCGTCGCGATTGCGGCGGAGCGCGCAGGGCAAGGCGCAGTCCACCATTTCAACGGCAAGATCGAACGGCCGCGCATCACCGATGGCAGCAACGGCCTTGATGATGTCATCGCCGCGCAAGGCTCTGGAGCCGCGGCCCAGGCCATCGCCGAATGGGATTTTTCCATCGGCATTCCGACCGACATTGCGACCGATATCGGTCCGTCCAGGGCGCACGGCGTTTGCATCAATTTGCCGACGCGCGCGATGACGGGATCGCGCTGGACAGGCGGCGTGACGCATCGCTGGACGGAACAGCCGAAGCTCTGGGGCGCGATCCATTTCCACGACGACGATATCGGCGATTCCGGCTGGCAGCCGTCGTTGACCTTCACCGTGCCGGAAGACTGGAAGAGCGGCGTCTATGCGCTGCACCTGGAAAAGGACGGCGCGCGCGACAACATCGTCTTCTATGTCCGCGCCCGCATACCGGGATCGCAGGCCAAGGTGGCATTCCTCGCCCCGACCTTCAGTTACACGGTCTATAGCCAGTATCAGAAGAAGGGCAGGCAGGCCCTGATCACGGAGCGGTCGCTCGCCTGGGGCGCGCTGGCGCAGGCGCCGGACGGCCATCCCGAATACGGCGTGTCGCCCTACAACTTCCATTCGGACGGCAGCGGCGTGGTGATGTCGACCATGCGCCGGCCGCTGATCGACAAGCGCGTGAACCAGATCCACCTCGTCGATCCCAGCGACTACGGTTCCGGCCTGTACTGGATCTCCGCCGACAGCGCCATCACCGATCTTCTGACCCGCAAGGGCATCGATTTCGAGGTCATCACCGATCACGACGTCCATGCCGAAGGCGTCGATCTGCTGTCGAAATATTCCGTGGTTCTGACCGGCCAGCATCCGGAGTACCACACGCACGAGACGCTCGATGCGCTCGGTGCCTATATCGGCAATGGCGGCCGCTTCATGTATCTCGGCGGCAACGGCTTCTACTGGAAAGTGGTGCCGCACGCGACGGGCACATGGGCTTTCGAATTGCGACGCGCCGAGGGCGGCATCCGGCTCTGGGAAACGCTCCCCGGCGAGAGCTATCATGCTTTCGACGGGTCCTATGGCGGCCTCTGGCGACGGCTCGGCCGCCCGCCGCAGGCGCTGGTCGGCGTCGGCTTCAGTACGCAAGGGGAGTACATGGGCTTCCCCTACACCTTCCTCGACGGCATTCTCGATCCCCGCGTCGCATTCATGCGCGAGGGCATCGAGGATCTGGCAAGGCCGGGCGCCAAGCTCGGCGAGCGCGGCTTCATGGGCGGTGGCGCCGCAGGCCACGAGCTCGACCGCGCCGACACGCGCCTCGGCACGCCGCATCATGCGATCATCATCGGCCGGGCCGTGCTTACCGATCCGACCTATCAGCCGGTCAATGAAGAGCGCTACGACCACACCTGGCCGGCGCCGCGCGAGGAGATCATCCGTTCCGACCTGACCTTCTTCGAGACGCCGAATGGCGGCGCGGTCTTTTCCGTCGGCTCGATGAATTTCATCGGCGCGTTGCCGGTGGACGGCTACAACAACGTGGCGGCCCTGCTGGTGACCAATATCGTCCGCCGCTTTGCCGATTCCACGCCGTTCCAGGCGCCGAAAGCGTCGACTGCGTAGCAATGACGCGATGCGCGATGATGTTGCGCTTGCGTCAGCGCAAGATTAGTCTTGGGAACTCTGAAAAAACGACAACAAGACCAAGACCCAAGGTGACTGATGGCCCGTATCAACTACAGCGACCCGTCCAAGGCGTCCGATCGCACCCGCGAAATCCTCGACAAGAACCGCCACGCCAACATCTTCCGGATGATGTCGCATTCGCCGAGCTATTTTGAGCAGTATTGCCGGCTCGGCGGGGCCATCCGCCACAAGGGCGAGCTCGATCCGGTCGTGCGCGAGCTCGCCATCACGCGCACCGGCATCCTGTGCGAGGCGCCGTACGAGATCGTCGCCCACAAGCGCATCGGCAAGAATGTCGGCGTGACCGACGAGCAGAACGAGGCGCTGGAGAACTGGCAGGCCGCGAGCTGCTTCAATGAGGTGCAACGCGCCGCGCTCGCCTTCACCGACGAGATCGTCAAGCTGAACAAGCCGACGGACGCGACCTTCAAGGCGATCGCATCGAAGCTGACGCCGGCCGCGCTGGTCGAGCTGCAGCTCTCGGTCGGCTTCTACATCATGACGTCGAAATTCCTGGAGACGTTCGAGATCGATCTTCAGCCGGTCACGGAAGTGGTGGGCTGATCCGAAAGCCGGGGCGAGGGATGCCGATGACGATCGATGAATATGCGGCCTGGGCCGCAAGCGTTGCGAAAGTCGATGAGCATCCGTCGAACGAGCGGCTGTCCTATCTCGGGCTCGGCCTCGCCGGTGAATCGGGTGAGGTCGCCGACCACATCAAGAAGCTGCTGCGCGATGACTGGCTCGACAAGGCGGGTCTCGTCGAAGAGCTCGGCGATGTCATCTATTACTGGGCCTGCCTGTGCGCCGCGACCGGCCAGCAGCCATCCGAATTGCTCAAGGCCAGCGCCGCCAAGATCAGGCGGCGGATCAGCGAGGCGGCAAGCCGATAAGACATACCGGCGTCGCTCAGGTCGACGTCAAAATATCCACCTTGGCGTTGGCGACAATCAGGCGGTCGGCGAGCAGCTGCGCGAGGTTGCGCATGATGCGCTCGGAGGCCCGCGGATGCTGCTCGCGGAAGCGCTCAAAGTCCTTCAGCGGGGCTTCGAAGGCCGTCGCCGCCATGTCGGCGAACACGTCGGCCGAGCGGGTTTGCTCGAGCAGCGCCATCTCGCCGAACGCCATGCCGGCGGTCAGGGTTGCGAGCCGCACGCCGTCGGGCAGCGTGACATGCACCGCGCCGCTGCGCAGGAAGAACAGGGCATCGGCGGGATCGCCTGTCGTGAGGATCTTTGCGCCGGACTGATAGGTCCTGATGGTGCAGATCGCGCCGAGCTCCGCCAGCTCGTCCGCGCTGAGACCTTCCAGCAGCGGCTGCTCGGCAAGCTCGGTGGTCTCGTGGAAATCGATCGAGCCGCCGTAGCGGTAGACGATCTGGTCTTCGGCCCATTCGATCGCGGTGTCGAGCAGGTAGAAGTCGCGGACGTTCTTCAGCTCCGCGGTCCACTCCCGCAGGGTATTCCACTCCTTCGAGGCGCGCCTGACGCCCGATAGCACCACCGTGACGTTCAGCGCGGCGAGCTCCTCGAAAGCTTCGGCCACGAGCCGCGCGCCGGCGCGGGTGGTGGAGGTGACGCGGTGGAGGTCGAAGATCACGAATTGCGGCCGTGGCCGGCCCGCGAGCCGCCGCGACACGTAGTCGACCGCCGACAGCGACAGCGTGCCGACCAGCTCGATGATCCGCACCTCCTGCTCGTGCGCGGCCAGGATCTCGCGCTCCTGCGCGCGTCGCACGCGCCGCGACGGGCTCTTGCCGATGTCGTAGTCGGCGATGACGGCGTTGCGCGCGTCGTCGCTGCGGTTGAGCATGTGCAGGTCGTAATGCGAGGACAGCGCCTCGCAGACCTTGATGCCGCGTACGCTGTTGCCGTGCTTGTCGAGCTTTGGCGAATAGCTGCCGAGCCCGAGCCGGGCAGGGAGCGCCGCCAGAATGCCGCCGCCGACGCCGCTCTTGGCGGGAATGCCGATGCGGTAGATCCATTCGCCGGCATAGTCGTACATGCCGGAAGACGTCATCACCGACAGCGTGCGCGAGATCGCGTAAGCGCTCATCACCTGCTCGCCGGTCACCGGATTGATGCCGCGATTGGCGAGCGTTGCCGCCATCACCGCGATGTCGCGCGCCGTGACCAGCACCGCGCATTGCCGGAAATAGACGTCGAGCACGGCGGCGACGTTGTCCGAGATCACCGCATTGGTCTTCAGGAGATAGCCGATGGCGCGGTTGCGGTCGCCGGTCTGGCTCTCCGAGCTGTAGACGGCCTCGTCCACGGCGAGATCGCGCCCGGCGAAGCGGCTGAGCGCAAGGCGGATCTGCTCGAAGGCCTCCGCGCCCTTGCTGTCGTAGATCAGTCCGGTGCACGCGATCGCGCCGGCATTGACCATCGGGTTGAACGGGTGGTTGTCGGAATTGAGCCGGATCGAGTTGAAGGGATCGCCCGACGGCTCGACGCCGATCGCGCTCTCGACGCGGCCGGCGCCCAAAAGATCCAGCGCCAGCGCGAACACGAACGGCTTTGACATCGACTGGATGGTGAAGGGCACCCTGGAGTCGCCGACCTCGTAGACATGGCCGTCCAGCGTGGCGAGGCTGATGCCAAAATAGGCAGGGTCGGCGTTGCCCAGCTCCGGAATGTAATCGGCCACCGCGCCGGAGGTTTCGGCGGAGAATTCGTTGAGGCAGGTGTCGAGAAACCGCAGCAAGGGCGGCTTCGAGCGGGTCCAGGCGGAGGCGGGCGGCGGTGTCATCGCCTCCTTGTGCAACGCAATCAGGGCACGCGCAACCCGTCCGGTATCGGCCCTTGCCGTCGGATCAACAGCAGGGCGATCAAAATCGTTGGCGCGAGGATCGCAAGGCCCAGCATGGTGACCTGCATCTGCGACAGCGGCATGATTCCGCCGCCGGGGGTCGCCACCACGAATCCGCCGATCACCAGCAGCACGCGGATCGGCCATTCCAGCGCGCCTGCGCCGCGGAGGTCGCCGACGAAGGGTTGGTAGCCCTGGATGCCGCCGCAGATGAACAGCGTGCCGAACGCGGCCAGTGCCATCAGGCCGAGGCCGGCGAGATAGGGGCTCGACCCCTGCAGCACCAGCGCCGGATTGAGCACGAAGAAGAACGGGATGAAGTAGATGATGCTGCCGACCCACATCGATTCCCAGCCCGTCTTCATCGCGGGCGAGCCGGCGATGCCCGCGGCGGCGAAAGAGGCGATCGCAACCGGCGGCGTGATCGACGACAGCATGCCCCAGTAGAAGATGAACATGTGCACCGCCATCCTGTTCAGCCCGAGCTTCTCCAGCGCTGGCGCGACCAGGATGGCGAGGAAGATGTAGCAAGCCGTCGTCGTCAGCCCGAGGCCGAGAATGAGGCTGGTGAGGGCGCACATGCCGAGCAGCAGGAAGGGATTGTCGCCGGCAATATGCAGCAGGTCGTTGGCGAGGCTCGACACCACGCCGGTCATCGAGAATGCGCCGATCAGGAGGCCGCAGCCGGCGAGGATGCCGACCAGCTCGACGAAGGTACGGCCGTTGACCTCGAGGAATTTGCCGATCGTTGCGAGCGTCCAGCGCGTGTCCTTGGAGAACAGCTGGTTGAGCACGAGCAGCAGCGCGGTGGCGTAGAACGGCGCGTGGCTCTCGCGCTTGAAGTAGAGCAGCATCACGATCAGGAGCGCGATGACGAAGACGTAGTACCAGCCGTCCTTGATCGTATCCATGATCCGCGGCAGCTCGGCGCGCGGAATGCCCTTCAGCCCGTGGCGCGCCGCGTAGGCGTCGACCTGCATGAACAGGCCGACATAATAGAGCGCCGCCGGAATGATCGCGGCGACCGCGACGTCGGCGTAGCTGACATTGAGGAACTGCGCGATCACGAAGGCGGTCGCGCCCATCACCGGCGGCGCCAGCACCGCGCCCGTGGAGGCGCAGGCCTCGATCGCGCCGGCATAGGAGGCGCGAAAGCCGCTCTTCTTCATCACGGGGATGGTCATGGTGCCGGCGGTGAGCACGTTGGAGATGATCGAGCCCGACATCATGCCGAGCAGGCCGCTGGCAAAGATGCAGACCTTCGCCGCGCCGCCGCGGAACGTGCCGCACAGCGCGAAGGCGAGGTTGATGAAGAATTTGCCGGCCCCCGTCATCATCAGCGCGGTGCCGAACACGAGGAAGCCGATCACGGTGTCGGCAAAGGCCTGGATGGGAATGCCGAGCAGGCTCTCGCCCGACAGCACGTGATAGGCGGTGGCCTGCTCCAGCGTCGATTGCGTGCCGCGGAACGGACCTAACCAGCCGGATTCGGCGAACAGCGGATAGACGGTGAAGGGAAACACGCTGAGCAGCAGGCTCCAGCCGCCGGTGCGGCGCAGCGCCTCCATCAGCATCACCCACATCACGAGGCCTGCGGCGATCACGCTGTTCGGCGCGCCGCCGAATTCCCACCCGGCCTCCGCCGCCTTGCGCACGTTCGACATCAACAGCAGCGCGGCCGCGAAGGTCACGACGAAGAAGACGAGGTCGTACCAGGGAATGCGGTCGAGCGGCGCGCGCTCGGTTCCCGGGAAGATCAGGAAGGTGAAGGGCAGCATCAAGGCGATCAGGAGATAGAAATACTCCGTGTTGAGCTGGGTGTAGCCGATGAAGAAGCGCAGCGAGAACTGCTGGTTGATGCAGAGCAGGATGGTCGCCGCGGTCGCAGCCACGAGCGTCCAGCGCCAGGCGCCGCGCAACGTGCGCACGCGCGTCACCTCGGCTTCCTGCATGTTGCCGGCGGCGCCGTGCGGATCGTCGAACACGACCCGCTTGGCCTCGTCCTTGGGGGCCGTGGAAACTGAAGCAGACGACATGATCGACCCCGATCGTAGGCAGTTAACCGCTGTGGATTAGTCCTCGAACCCGTTCGGCATGTCGGCTTTCGCAAGTGCTGTGGCGCGCGCCTTCATCCAGCCGTCGAGGAACGCCTTGTCGTCGGACGGCGGACTGGACTTGCCGTAATCCGCCCAGGCGGCTGCGAGCACCTCTTGCCGCTTGATCAGCTTGTTGTTGTGCGCGTCCTGCGCATCGCTCCATTGCCCGGCTTCCTTCAGTGCCTTCACCGCGCCAGGATGCACCGGCACCACCCAGTTCTTGGTCTGGCGGTCGGCGGCGAGACCGCCGGCGCCGGGCGCGGAGTCCTTGTAAGCGTCGTAGTTCACGATCATCGCCTTGGTGATCGCGTAGACCTGGTCGGGTGCTTGCGAGGCGTAGGTCACGAAGATCGGGTAGGGATAGTTGCCGAGCTCGATCGGCTTGTCCGGCGAGATGCCGGCGCCGCAGGTCGCGACTTGCGGGAAGAAGAACGAGCCGACCTTCTGCATCCGCGCCCAGCCCTCCTTGTCCTTGGCCGGCAGCGGCGGCCAGATCAGGCCGCGCGGCGAGGTCTCGGCTTCCTTGGCGGGGCCGGTGATGGTGGTGCCGAAGGCCGCGTCAGTGTCGTTGTTGATCAGGCCCTTCCACATCGCGCCGTAGCTTGCGAACTCGACGACCTTGACGTCCTTCTGCGTCAACCCGGCGAAGGCGAGCACCGCGAGCGAGTTCTGGTTCAGCGCGGGCGAGCCCACGACGAATCCGACGCGCTTGCCTTTCAGGTCTTTCAGATCTTTCACGCCGGTATCGGCTGCGACGCCAAGCGAACCGCAATTGCAATCGACGCTCGAGAGCAGGATCTGAAGCGGCTGCGGCCCCCATTCTTTGCTACCGAACTCGAACACGCCTTCTTGCGCGAAATAGGTGCCCGATCCCATCGCCGCCGCCGCGGCACGCTTGGCGCGCAGCGGCGCCAGCCGCGCGACGTCGTTGCCTGCGGGGAGCACGCGCACGTCGGTGCTGTACTTGTCCTTCATCATCTTGCCGACGCCGACCGCGATGTTGAAGCCGGCAGTGCCGGTGTCATAGGCGGTGAACGTCAATGTCGGCGGCAGCTTGATGTCTTCGGCCGACGCATAGCGTGTAGACGCAAAAGAAATGCCCGCAACCAAGGCAGGCGCGAGCACGAGCAGCCCACGAAGCATGTTTTCCTCCCAACATCCTCGCTTGGTTCGCGAAGACCTTCTTGCTTGAAAAGATCATGTCATCCGTATCAGGCGATGGCAACGTCGTACCGCGGAGGTGAAGCGGAGGTCTGACAGATTGTCGCGGGCCACTGACGGCGATAGCGCATCGCTCGGCCATGGTTCGAGACGCGCCGTGAGCGGCGCTCCTCACCATGAGGATGTGTGATTTGCTGCGAAAACCAGCCTCATCCCGATGAGCCTGCCAAAAGCAGGCGTCTCGAAGGATGGCCACAAAAAGATTGCGCAACCACGTCAGGCGATGCGCATGCGCTTCAGCTCGCGACGATCGCGATGGCCTGTCCCTCGGCGACGACGTCGTCGAGTTTGACGAGAAGCGATGTGATCGTGCCGGACGCAGGCGAGGGTACCGGGATCTCCATCTTCATCGCCTCGACCACCACAACGTCGTCACCATCCGCAACGGTTCCTCCAACTTGCACGGGAGTTGCGCAGATGCGTCCAGCGACCTCCGTGACGATCTTAATTTCTGGCATGCCATCGCCTTTTTGTTGTCGTCGCAAAATGCCTGAGGTAGCGTCGTCTGCAAGTGGAATTTAATTCCGCACAGCGGAACAGATGGTAGGGAACATGGGACGACGTTCGGAGCGGTTGAGTAGGCAAGGTGTGCTCGCTGGCGAAGCCGGTGAGGGTGATGTCATCCAGGTGGTGTCGCGCGCGTTCGATGTGTTGCGATGCTTCGAGGGCCACGAGGCGCGGCTCGGCAATCTCGAGATTTCAAATCGCTGCGGCCTGCCGCGCTCGACGGTGTCGCGGCTCACGCACACGCTGACGCGCATGGGCCAGCTCGTCTATCTGCCGCGCGACCAGAAATATCGCATCGGCCCGAGCGCGGTGGCGATGAGCGCCTCGATGATGAAGGGCGCGCAGCTGCGCAGCATGATCCGGCAACGCCTGCAAGAGGTCGCTGAGCAACTGCCGGGGACGGTCGGCTTCGTGGTCCCCGATCGCTTCCATCTCGTCTATCTCCAGTTCGCGCGATCCGCGACTGCGCTCGGCCTGCATGAAGGCACCGGCAGCCGCATCTCGATGGCCTCGACCGCTGCGGGCGCAGCCTACACCGCGGCGCTGGCGCCCGAGGTCGGCGATGCCTTCATTGCGGACATGGAGCGCGAAGCTCCCGAGGCGGCCAAGATCCTGAAGCCTCGCATCGAAGCCAACCGGCAATCGCTGCGCGAGCGCGGCTATGTCACGGCCTGCGGCCTCTGGAGCCCGCACATCAACGGCCTCGCGGTGCCGATCTGGTCGCCGCAGTACCAGACCTTCGTCGTCATCACGATCGGCCTTCTGTCTGCGATGTACGACGAGCAGCGTCTGCATGCGGAAGTCGCGCCGCTGATGCTCGCGCTGGGCCGATCGCTGGGCAGCCTGCTCGAGGGTGCGGAAGGCGACGTCTTCAACAACCGTATCCCGCGCAAACCGGTCGCAATGGCCGTGCACAACAATAACAAGCCGATCAATTCGGAGGGAGTGAATGACCTGGAAGCCGGAACTCGACGAGCTCGCCCGGCGCGAAGCCTTCGCGCGGGAGATGGGCGGCGTTGACAAGGTCAAGCGACAGCATGACCAGGGCCGGCTGACTGTTCGGGAGCGCATCGACAAGCTGATCGACAAAGGCAGCTTTCACGAGATCGGTGCCGTCTCCGGCATCGGTGAGTACGATTCCAGCGGCGAGTTACAGAAGTTGACGCCGGCGAACTGCGTGTTCGGCCGCGCGCGCGTGGACGGCCGCACGGTGGTCGTGGTCGGCGACGATTTCACCGTGCGCGGCGGCTCGGCGGATGCATCGATCTCCGCGAAACCGCTGATGGCGGAGGAGATGGCGCACGACTTCCGTCTGCCCATCGTCCGTATCATCGAAGGCTCCGGCGGCGGCGGCTCGGTCAAGACCATCGAGACCAAGGGCGCGGCGAACCTGCCGGGTGGCATCGGCGGCACGCGCTGGTATCGCTTCACGACGGAAAACCTGTCGCGGGTGCCGGTGGTCGCGCTCGGCCTCGGTTCGGTTGCAGGGCTCGGTGCCGCGCGCCTCGCCGCCAGCCACTATTCCATCATGACCCGGAAGTCCGCGATGTTCGTCGCGGGGCCGCCTGTGGTGAAGGCGCTGGGACAGGACCTCTCGAAGGAGGAACTCGGCGGCGCCGACATCCAGACCCGCGCCGGCGCGATTGACCATGCCGTCGGCACCGAGGAAGAGGCGTTCGCCTGCGCGCGGCGCTTCCTGTCCTATCTGCCGTCGTCGGTCTACGAGCTGCCGCCGACCTTGCCCTGCACCGACAATCCCGAGCGTACCGAGGAAGCGCTGATGAACGCGGTGCCGCGCAACCGCAAGCAGGTCTACAAGATGCGGCCGATCATCGAGTCCGTTGTCGACAAGGGCTCGTTCTTCGAGGTCGCGAAGAATTTCGGCAAACCAATCATCGTCGGCCTCGCGCGGCTCGAGGGCAGGGCGGTGCTGCTGCTTGCCAGCGACAGTTTTCACTATGGCGGCTCCTGGACGGCGGATGCGTGCCAGAAGGTGGTGCGCTGGGTCGATTTCGCCGAAACCTTCCATCTGCCGATCGTCTATCTCATGGACTGCCCCGGCTTCATGATCGGGCTCGATGCCGAGAAGGCGGCGACCATCCGCCACGGCGTCCGCGTCATGGCCGCGGTCAACCAGACCACCGTGCCCTGGTGCACCGTGATCCTGCGTAACGCGTTCGGCGTCGCCGGCGTGGTGCATCAGCCGGCCGACCGCTTCTCGATCCGCTACGCCTGGCCGTCGGCCTATTGGGGCTCGCTTCCGCTCGAAGGCGGCATTGAAGCGGCCTACCGCGCCGACATCGATGCGGCCGAGGACAAGGCGGCGAAGCTGAGGGAGATCGAGGAGCGGCTGAACAAGCTGCGCTCGCCGTTCCGCTCGGCCGAGAAGTTCTGGGTCGAGGAGATCATCGATCCCAGGAAGACGAGATCGTTGCTCTGCGAGTTCGCAAGGCTGGCCGAGCCGCTGCGAAAAGCCGGACCGCCGGAGAACATGACGATCAGGCCGTAGGCGGCCCGGCGCGTCACAGAGGCGCGAAAGTCCCGAATCGGACCGACAGGCCCCCCCTTGCCAAGAGCGGGACGGGTTTTCCGCCGCTTGCGATCTGCCTGGAGACGGCGCGCGGCCGTGCCTGATAGCGCCGGTCGTGAGGCCGCAACGGGCGTAGGGGGCACCTGTTACCGCTTACCCGCGGGTGTCTGCGATCGCGTTTAACCGACGTTAATGATGCCTTCTCAATATGATACATCCAACCTGTTGCAGCCCATGTTGTGGATTGCTCGTAAGTCTTGATTAAGGGAGCCCTCCGCATATTCCGCCCATGACGGCGAGCGCCGGGATCGAAACCCGGCAGTCTTTTCCGTCGATTTCAGGGGAAGGGCCGCTGCCGTAGCGACGGCAGCCAGGATGAAACTCATGCTCCGCAGCGCAATGCTTCGTTTCGCGAGAGACAGGAAGGCCAACGTCGCCATCATCTTCGCGCTGATGATGGTCCCCACGATCTTTCTACTGGGCATGGCGCTCGACTATACGCTGGCCCTGCGCAAGCGGGAGCAATTGAACGCAGCTGCCGACGCGGCCGCGATCGCGGCCGTGAGGCCGGCGATGCTGACGCAGAGCGACACCACCGTCGTCAAGGCGACCGCGGAAGCCGTCTTCGCAGCGAAGGCGAATCTTCCCGGACTGTCCGCGGTTCCGACACCGACGGTCACTATCGTCGATTCCGGTCTCGCGCGAACCATCACGGTGTCCTACACCGCGCAGTCCACGAACAATTTCCCCGGCGTTCTCGGCAAGCAGACCTGGCAGGTCGCCGGTTCCGCGACGGCGAGGGCGTCGAGCGCGCCCAACATGAATTTCTATCTGCTGATGGATGACTCGCCGTCCATGGGGATCGGCGCGACCACGACCGACATCAGCAATCTCATCAAATACACCGCCCCCGCGTACCAGTCGGCAGGGGGCTCGCAGAACTGCGGCTTCGCCTGTCATGAAACCAATATCGCTCACGACGGCGGGACCAAGGATAACCTCGCGATCGCGCGACAAAGAAATATCACCTTGCGGATCGATCTCGTGACGAGTGCCGTCAACCAGTTGCTGAATAGCTGGTCGAACTGCCCGCAGTCGGGCGTTTCGGGCGGCGTCATGCAGTGCATGTCGGCGTTGAACAACACCACCTACAAAGCGGCGCTCTATACGTTCGATTTGGGTTTGAACGCACTGGCCACACTGACCACCCCGACCAGCGCCGGAACCCAGGTTTCCAACATCGCGCTGATGCCGGTCGCCTACCAGAACTGCGTCGTTGTGACGACCAACTGCAAGACCGACAATGGCACAGATATCGCCGGCGCGCTTAAAAGCCTCAACGACGTCATGCCCACTCCCGGGCTTGGGAGCAACGCGTCGGGAGATACGCCGCAGGAAGTGGTGTTCCTTGTCACCGACGGCGTGGAGGACAAGATCGTCTCGGGCGCTTCGACTTGCCCCAACGCGAGCCTCGCCTCCAACAATCGATGCCAGCAGCCGCTCGACACGACGATCTGCACGACCATCAAGAACCGGGGCATTAAGATCGCTGTCCTCTACACGGAATACTTGCAACTTAAGACCCCCAATATCCCGGTCACGAACAGCTGGTACATGAGCTGGGTGGACCCGTACAACGAGCCTACTTCCTTGACCGGGACCATCGCGCAAAAACTGCAATCATGCGCCTCGCCTGGCTTCTATGCCTCCGTCCAAACCGGTGGCGACATTTCCGACGCGCTGACGAACCTCTTCATCAAGGTGGCGTCAAGCACTGCCAGCCTCGTGCAGTAGAGCAAGCGCCATGACTGGTCCAAAGGCTACAACGAGAACGAGGCGCGGCGGTCGCTGCGCAGCTTTCGCCCGGGACAGCAGGGGTGCCACGGCCGTCGAATTCGCGCTCGTCGCCGCGCCGTTCCTCGCCCTCATCATTGCGCTCATTCAGACGTTCATCGTTTTCTTTGCGCAGGAATTGCTCGAATCCGTGGTGCGTCAATCGGCGCGCCTGGTCATGACGGGACAGGTTCAGTCCGCGCAGATGACGCAGTCCGCATTCAAGCAGAAGGTCTGCGACCAGATCGTGATCTTGTTCAACTGCAGCGGCATCATGGTGGACATGCAGGTCGCCACGTCGTGGACTTCCGCGAACACGGCCATGCCCTCCCTGACCTTCGACGCTACGGGTGCGGTCACCAACACCTGGCAGTTCAATCCCGGCGACTCCGGCGATATCGTCGTCCTCCGGGTGATGTATGTCTGGCCTGTCATGCTCGGGCCACTCGGTTTCAATCTGTCGAATCTTTCCAACGGCAACCGGCTGATCATGGCGTCCGCCGCGTTCCAGAATGAGCCAGGGAGCTGACTGATGATCGCCGGCCTGTCGTTTCGCGCACGGGACCTGTGGACCGACGCTCGCGGCGTTGCGGCGACGGAGTTCGCCATCGTGAGTCCGTTCATGCTGCTGCTCTATATCGGCGGCGTCGAGCTCGGGAACGGGTTGGCCATGAACGTCAAGGTCTCCGCGACCGCGCACAGTGTCGCGGACATGGTTTCGCAGAACACCCAGGTCACAGCGTCCCAGATGACCGGCATCCTTGCCGCTTCGACCGCCATCATGGCGCCTTATGCCGTCAAGAGCGGCAGTACCTCCCTGATGACGATCACGGTCTCCGGAGTCTCGACCGACAGCAAGGGCAATGCGACGGTGCAATGGAGCACGTCGACCAAATCGGGGGCAGCGCGAACCGTGGGTCAGCAGATGACCTTGTCCCAGTTCACCGCCACCGATCCGAAGAATCCCAACAACGCCAACATCTCGCTCATCCTGAGCGAGGTGTCCTATGACTACACGCCCAACCTCGGCTATACGATCGCCGGCACCGTGCAGCTGACCGACAGCTATTACCTGTTCCCGCGCTGCTCGACCAACAGCCCGGCCAACTCGAGCTTCCCATACTACGACGTGAAGTATCCGGCGACGACGACGTGCACATGCGTCCAGCATCTGCAGCAGAAGACCTGCTAGCGTCGCGACGCGGCGCCGGTTAACCGGGATGCAGGCGGGCAATGCTGGCGTGATGCCGCTGTCCGACGTGTCAAACGGTCCGATAGGTGCACGTGGCATCTGGCGCGAGGCCACCGCTTGGTGCTGGCAAGGCAAGAGTTCGTACTCTGCGGGTTAATCATATCGGTCGCAACGTGTGGCTTATGGGGATTGAAGAGGGCCGCCCGCAAATGCAGCCATTTTCGGCCGCTCTTTAGGCCCATTTCAGCCAAACTGTTATCAGTTGCTCGTCGACCGGGGCAGGACCTTTCAATTTGGAGTCCTGCGATGTTCAAGCCGGTTCTTTCTGCGTGTCTCTTTGTTGCCGTCAGCTCTATTGCTTCGGAAGCACGACCCTACCGCATTGATCACGCGCCCGAGTGCAATGTCATCATGCCCTGCGACTTCTCGTCTTCGCAAACGCGCCGCGAGCGCGTTTCCAGTTACTCGTCACAGACGCCCCATTCAAGACAACTCACAATGGTCGCCGCTGGCAATGCCGTTCCGGCGGTGAATGCCCCTGGCGATCGGGTCGTCGGCGGTCGACCGGCCGGTTGCCCGTCGTCCTTCTGCGGTTGCGGCGCGGCCCTGCGCGTGTTTGGTCGTATGGTGCCGGAATTGAATCTCGCGGCTAACTGGCTACGTTTTCCGCGCACATCGCCAGCGCCGGGAATGGTGGCGGCACGACGCGGCCACGTGTTCGTCCTGGAGCAGCACCTCGGGGGAGACCTCTGGATGGCGTATGACGCCAACTCGGGCGGACACGCAACAAGAATGCACGCGCGTTCCTTGCGGGGGTATACGGTCGTCAACCCGCGCGTCGCGACGCTTTGAGAGCAAGGCTTCCTGCATCAATGTCGGGCAGGGCATCGGCGACTTGTGTATCCCGCCATGATCACATCATGCCGGTGTCTTGCCCGACGAGTCAAATCGCCTTGCGGACGCGTAAGTCATTGATCCGCCGTGCCTCGGCTACTGTGCATGGGGTTGTTTTCGCGGTTTTTGTTTGCGCCCCCGCTCCAGTGCCCCTTACGCGCTCTCCGTCTCCCGGTGCACGTCGTGCACCACCAGCCCCATGCCTTGCTCGGGCATCTTGATCCAGTCGCGCCGATCGCCGCGGGCCGCGAGATCTGGGGCTTTCCCAAGAAATACGCCCATCCCAAGCTCGAGTTCGTCAAGGACACGCTGACGGGCACGCTGGAATATGCCGGCCAGCTCGTCGCCATGGGCACGATGGGCTACAAGCATGAGAGCATGGCCGGCAACGGCGATCTCACCCGCGCGACGCTGTCGAAGACGCAGGTGAATCTGAAGATGATCCCGGGCGTCGACGGCCGTCTCGAAGTCTGCCAGCTCGTCGCGATCAACCTCACCGATATCGTGCCGAAGGGCTCCTGGATGGGGCCCGGACGTCTTCACCTGGTGCCGCACGTCAATGCGCCGGTTGCCGATTTCCCGGTTCGTCGCGTCGTCGGCGCGCATCACTACATCGCCGATCTGACGCTGCCGTTCGGCCGCGTCGTGCACGACTATATCAGGGAAGCCGAGGCGGCGGCCGCGACGGGGCTGGCCGCGGAGTAGGGCGGCGCCATCATCAAACTGTAACAAAGGCGTAATTGAGTACCCGCGTAGATCCGGAAGATGCCGTCAGCCATCTTCCGGAGACGGTGCATTTTGTTGACGGTTGGGGCGATCATGGCTGAGCCGGCAAAGCTTGTCAGCGCGATATCGGGGGCTGAGCCTGCCATTCCGGGCCTCGTCTGGGCGTTCCGCCTGCACAGCGACGGCAGCGCCGAGGCGCTGCCGATCGACCGGCCGATCGAGTTCAGCCATGACGGCCGGCTCTGGCTGCATTTCAACCTGACCGATGCGCGGGCGCGGCCGTGGATTGCGGCATCGACGCTGCCGCCGCTTGCGCGCGAGCTGCTGCTGTCCAACGACACGTTCCAGCAGCTCCATGTCATCGACCACTGCGTCTACGGCGTGTTCTCCGACCTCGTGCGCGACATCGACAGCGCCACGGAGGAGACCGCGTTCCTGCGCTTCGCCATGACCGAGCACCTGCTGGTGAGCGGCCGCCATCAGGCGCTTTGTTCGGCGGATGCGACGCGCCGGGTGCTCGAAGGCGGCTACCGCGTCGACAACGTCGCCCATCTCCTGGAAAAGATCGTGGACGAGGTCGCCGACACGCTTGATCGGATGGCCGACAAGCTCGGGCAGGAGATCGACGGCATCGAGGAACGCATCCTCGCCGACGATGCGAAGCCGGAGATGCGCCGCAATCTCGGCCGGCTGCGCCGCACCTGCGTCAGGCTGCATCGTCAGCTCACCGGCCTGCGCGTGCTGTTTCACCGGCTCGACCAGAAGAACACGGACCATCTTTCGCCGGGCTTGTGGATCCACGCCGGCAAGCTGGCGCAGCGGCTCGATGGCCTCGATCACGAGATTGTCGAGCTGCGCGAGCGCAGCCGGCTGCTCGAGGAGGAGCTGCGCTTCAAGAACGAGGAGGAGAGCAACCACCACCTCCACACGCTCTCCATCGTGACGTCGCTGCTGCTGCCGCCGACGCTGATCACCGGCATCTTCGGCATGAACACCAAGGGCCTGCCGCTCACCGACGTCGAGACCGGATTCCTCTGGGCGGCGGCGCTGATGGCCTCGTCGGTCGGCGCGGCCTATTTGTTCATGCGGCGCACGGGCATTTTCAAGTAGCGTACCCAGCCGTGAACGCGACTGCCGATAGCTCTCTGCTGCGAAGCATGGCTGCAATTGCGCTGGCGTGCACCTTGGCGAGCACGAGCGCGCGCGCCGGCGCCAAGGACGAAAGCGCGGCGGAATGGCTGGCGCCAAAATGGTTCAACGAATGGCATGACGGGCTCGCCAACAAGGGCCTGAATTTCGGCGCCACCTACATCGCCGACAACATCGGCAATGTGTCCGGCGGTGTTGCGCGCGGCGCGATCCATTTCGGCCGCCTCGATCTCTCGGTCGATGCCGATCTGGACAAGCTCGTCGGCTGGAGCGGCGGCCGCTTCTACGCTAACGCCTTCGTGATCTACGGCCGCGGGCTCTCGCGCAACTACGTGCAGAACCTCGCCACCATCAGCGAGATCGAGGCGCTGCCGGACCAGCGGCTCTACAATGCCTATTTCGAGCAGAGCTTCTTTGGCGACAGGCTGAACATCAGGGCCGGCCAGCAGGCCGCGGATGTGGAGTTCTTCGACAGCCAGACCGACGACCTCTTCATCAACGGCACCTTCGGCTGGCCGGCGATCAAGGCGAGCAACCTTCCGGCCGGCGGCCCGGCCCCGCCGATCGCGGTGCCCGGCATTCGCGTCAAGGCTGCGTTGACGGACCAGATCACCGCCTATGCTGCAGTGTTCAACGGCGATCCGTCCGGGCCGGGCGATGCCGATCCGCAGATACGCGACCATCACGGCCTCGCGTTCCGCGTCAACGATCCGCCCTGGGTGATCGGGCAGGTCCGCTTCAACTACGACATCGATATCGGGGGCCGCCCGCTCGCCGGCAATTTCACGCCGGGCGCCTGGAAGCACTATGGCTCGTTCGACAGCCAGCGGTTTACCGCGGAGGGCCTGTCGATCGCCGATCCCTCCGGAAGCGGCGTTCCGGCGAAGCTCCGCGGCAACTACGGCATCTTCGCGGTGATCGAGCAGGTGCTGTACCGGCCGCCGGAGGTGAAGGACAACACCACGTCAGCTTCGATCCCGGGCGTCACCGCGTTCGGCCGCATCGCCTACAGCCCGCCGGATCGCAATCTGATCGACCTCTATCTCGACGGCGGCATCGGCTTTGTCGGCTTCACGCCAGGCCGTCCGCTCGACCGCTTCGGCGTGGCGATGGCCTATATGCGGATTTCGAACACCGCCCGCATTCTCGATCTCGATACGCAAGCCTTCACCGGCGTGCAGAGCCCAGTGCGCAGCAACGAGACCCTGATCGAGATGATCTACGAGGCGCATATCAAGCCGGGCTGGCTGGTGGCGCCGTATTTCCAGTACGTGTTCCGCCCCTCGGGCGGCGTCCCCAATCCGAACGATCCGAGCGGGACTTCGCGGATCGGTGACGCCGCAGTCTTCGGCGTCACCACCACGATCCGGTACTAGGGCGGCTTACGCCATTGCGGGTTGCGCCTTTGGCTTCGGCTGCCGCGACAGTGCCAGCACGATCAATGAGGCGAACACGCAGAGCGCGCCGGCGATGAAGAAGGCGGGCAGGTAGCTCTGCAGCAGCGTCCGCGACAGGCCCGCTCCGAAGGCCGCGGTGCCGGCGCCGAGCTGATGCCCGGCGAAGATCCAGCCGAACACCAGATTGGCGCGCTCTGGGCCGAACTTCTGCGCGGTGAGGCGCACCGTCGGCGGCACGGTGGCGATCCAGTCGAGGCCGTAGAACATCGCGAAGATCGACAGGCCGTAGAACGAGAAATCGCTGAAGGGCAGGAAGATCAGCGAGAGACCGCGCAGGCCGTAGTACCAGAACAGGAGCCAGCGATTGTCGTAACGGTCCGACAGCCAGCCCGAGAAGATGGTGCCGAAGAAGTCGAAGATACCCATCGCAGCCAGCAGGCTTGCGGCCTGCACCTGCGGGATGCCGAAATCGAGGCACATCGGGATCAGGTGGACCTGGACGAGGCCGTTGGTCGAGGCGCCGCAGACGAAGAAGGTCGCAAACAGGATCCAGAACGCGCTCGACTTCGAGGCGTCGCGCAGCGTGCCGAGCGCCACCGCCGTGATCGAGCCGTGGTTGACGGGCGGCGCGGGCAGGGGCTCGCTGCCCTCGTCACCGAACGGGCGCAGGCCCAGATCGCTCGGACGGTCGCGCATCGCGAGCAGGACCGCGAGTGCGGAAACGCCGAGCATGATGCAGACGAAGCCGAGCGCCAGCCGCCAGCCGAAGCGTTCGGTGAGGCTTGCGAGCAGCGGCAGGAACACGAGCTGACCGGTGGCGACGCTCGCGGTCATGATGCCGACGACGAGGCCGCGCCGCGCCGCGAACCAGCGCGTGGCGATGGTCGCGCCGAGCACCAGCGCGGTCATCCCGGTGCCGATACCGATCACGACGCCCCACAGGGCTATGAGCTGCCAGACCTCGGTCATGCCAAGCGATGCGACCAGCGCCGAGACCACGATCAGCTGCGCCGTGAGCGTGACGTTGCGCAGGCCGTAGCGGTTGAGCAGGGCGGCGGCGAACGGCGCCATCAGCCCGAACAGGATGAAGCGGATCGACAGCGCGGAAGAGATCTCCGCCGTGCTCCAGCCGAACTCCTTCTGCAGGGGAACGATGAACACGCCGGGCGCACCGACCGTGCCGGCGCTGATCAGCGCGGCCAGGAAGGTCACGCCGACCATCACCCAGCCGTAGTGGATATTGCGGCGGCTGAGCCTTGCCGCGAGCCAGTTCGAGATCATTGGGCCTCAATCATGGTTGGCGGTCCCTCCCGGGACTCGCGTCATCGTTATAATCTGGCATATTCGTCGGAAGTCTAAAATGTCAGACTTCCCTCAATTTCGGACATCACGACTAGTGCGTCAGCCGCTCCACCGCGATGGCCGTGGCTTCGCCGCCACCGATGCAGAGCGCGGCGACGCCGCGCTTGAGGTTCTGCGCCTCGAGCGAATGCAGCAGCGTCACGATCAGCCGCGCGCCGGTGGCGCCAATCGGATGGCCGAGCGCGCAGGCGCCGCCGTTGATGTTCAGCTTGTCGCGGGGAATGCCGAGATCGCGCTGCGCCGCCATCGCCACCACGGCGAAAGCCTCGTTGATCTCGAACAGGTCGACGTCACCGGCGCTCCAGCCGATCTTGTCGAGCAGCTTGCGGATCGCAGGGATCGGCGCCGTGGTGAACCATTGCGGCTCCTGGCTGTGGGTGGCGTGGCCCTTGATCACGGCAAGCGCCGGAAGGCCGCCCCGATCGGCCAGCGACCGCTTCGTCAGCACCAGCGCGGCGGCACCGTCGGCATTGGCGGAGGAGGCGGCCGGCGTGATCGTGCCATTGGCGCGGAACGCCGGCTTCAGTCCGGGAATCTTGGCCGGATCGACCTTCAGCGGATGCTCGTCATTGGCGATGACGCGTGGGCCAGCCTTCTCGGTCAGCGTGATCGGCGCGATCTCGGCCTTGAACGCGCCGCCCTCGACCGCCCTGCGGGCGCGGCTGAGCGTCTCCATCGCATAGGCGTCCTGGTCCTTGCGGGTGAACTGGTAGGCCTCTGCCGTGGCCTCGCCGAAATCGCCCATGGATCGGCCGGTCTCGTAGGCGTCCTCCAGCCCGTCCATCATCATGTGGTCGATGATGCGGTCATGGCCGACGCGATAGCCTCCGCGTGCCTTGGCGAGAAGATAGGGCGCGTTGCTCATGCTCTCCATGCCGCCGGAGACGACGATCTCGGCGGAGCCGGCGCGGATGATGTCGTGCGCCAGCATGGTCGCCTTCATGCCGGAGCCGCAGACCTTATTGACCGTGGTGGCGCCGGTCGCATCGGGCAGGCCGGCCGCACGGGCAGCCTGGCGTGCCGGGGCCTGGCCTTGTCCTGCGGGCAGCACGCAGCCCATGAAGACCTCATCGACCTTCTCAGGCGCGAGCTTGGCGCGCTCCAGCGCAGCGCCGATCACATGCGATCCAAGCTTATGCGCGGCCAGCGGCGACAATTCGCCCATGAAGCGGCCGAGCGGGGTACGGGCGGCGGAGACGATGACGACGGGATCGGCGGCTTCGGCCATGACGGGACTCCCTGCGATGACGGTTGAGTAAGATTATGCTCATCATATGATGCGGCGCAAAAAATGCAACCGCGGCTGGGATGAGAAAATCTTGTGGTTCGCATGAGATTTCCTCCTGCGATCGGAGGAGGGGCTGTGACTCTAGGAACGAAAGCGCTCCCCCAATGACGATGTCTGCCCCGCGAAGGCGAGGGCATCCAGAACGCCGCGGCTTCTCGGCTCAATCACCGCAGCCTCTGGAATACTGGATCTCCCGCCGCGCGGGCGATGACAGCGTCATGCGGAACGAAGCACCCCGTCCAGCGCTTACCGCTTCCTGTTCACGAACGCCTGCATCAGGCGCGTCGGCTCGTCGGTCAGGAACGACTCGCCGAACACCTTGACGCTGAGGTTCACCGACTCCGTCAGCGGCAGTTCCTCCCATTGCCGTAGCAGCGCCTTTTGCGACCGCAACGCCTCGGGGCCGCATTCGAGCAGCGCCTTCACCGTGTGCTCGACGGCTGCATCCAGCCCGCCCTCGGGTGCGACCTTGTCGACCAGGCCCCAAGCGAGCGCCGTCGGCGCGTCGATGTTCTCTGCCGTCATCACCAGCCAGCGCGCGCGGGCCCAGCCGATCAGGCGCGGCAACAGCGCGGCGTGGATCACAGAGGGAATGCCGACGCGGACCTCCGGCATGCCGAAATGCGCATCATGCGCGGCGATGCGGAAGTCGCACGCGGCCGCCACCTCGAGCCCGCCGCCGAGGCACCAGCCGGGCATGCGCGCGATCACGGGGGCGGGGAACTGGCGCACGGCCTCGCAGAGATCGCGCAGGCGGCTGATGAAGGCTTCGGCCGATGCCTGCTCGAGCTTGGCCATCTCCTTGATGTCGGCGCCGCCGATCATGCTCTTCTCGCTCTGGCCGCGCAGCACCACGACGCGGATGCTGCGATCGGAGGCGAGCTGTTGCAGGCCTTCGCGCACCGCGTCGGTGACGGGCGAGCCGAGGATGTTGAGCGAGCCGGCGTTGCAGATCGCGACGTGAACGACGCCGCGCGCATCGCGCGTCACGCCGCAGTGGTTGTTGAGCATTTCCATCGTGGGATCTCGACGTTTGTTGGACGTGCGCGGGCGCACCGGTCGGGGTCACTTCCGGGCCGAAACGCGTTGCTTGTCAAGCGGGCCGGGGAGACGGAGTTGCCAGCGCGAAGTTCGTGGCATAGTATGATGTATGTCATACAAAGAGGCTGCCATGACCGACATCGATCAACTCGACCTGTTTTCGCCCACGCAGCGGCGCGAGCGTGTGGTGGACTGGCAGGTCCCTGCGCCGGTCGCGAAAGCGGCGATGGGCCTGTCGGGCATGGACGCCATGCTGGGCATTCGCGACGGCCGGCTGCCGCCGCCGCCCTTCGCAAAGCTGATCGGCTTCACCATGGCGGTGGTCGAGCCGGGCCGGATCGTGATGCAATTGGAGCCGCGCGAGGATCTCGAAAATACCATCGGCCTCCTGCATGGCGCGACGGCCGCGGCGCTGATCGACACCGCCATGGGATGCGCCATTTCGACCCGGCTGGAGGCCGGGCAGTCGTCCGTGACCCTCGATCTGAAAATGACGTTCCTGCGTCCGCTGTCGGTCCGGTCCGGGCTGATCACGGCCGAAGGCAAGATCATCAAGCTGGGACGGCAGACCAGCTACACCGAGGGGTTCGTCCGCGACGGCAAGGGGGCGCTCGCAGTCCATGCAACTGCAACCTTTTCCATGATTGGCAATATCTTAACATGAATTAATTCACCGTCCGGTCCATTCTTGTGTTATGAAATGATCTCCGACATCCAATGAGACCCGCATGCGCTATTCCCGGGAACACAAGCAGGAAACCCACGACCGCATCGTGAAGAAGGCCTCCGTGCGGCTGCGCGAAAAGGGTGCGCACGGCATCGGCGTCGCCGACCTCATGAAGGAGGCGGGCCTGACCCATGGCGGCTTCTACGCGCATTTCGATTCCCGCGAGGCGCTGGTGATCGAGGCCTTTGCCTACGCCATGGACCGCTCGATGGAGCACTGGCGCAAGATCAGTGGCGAGGTTTCTCCCGAGAAACGGCTGGCGCTGATCGCGGAGACCTATCTCTCCGCGCTGCATCGCGACAATCCCGGCCATGGCTGCTCGATTCCCGCGCTGGGCGCCGAGATTGCCCGCGAGAGCCCGAAGACGCGAAAAGCCTTCGCCGGCAAGCTCGACGAGATGATCGAGATGATGACCGACTACATCCCGAGCCTGCCGCGCAAGGCCGCGCGCAAGCAGGCGATCGCGACGCTGGCGACGATGGCCGGCACCATGCTGCTGGCGCGCATCGCCGGCTCCAGCGAACTGTCGGACGAGGTGCTGAAGGCGGGCAGGGACAGCGCGCTGGATGGTGCGAAGCGTGAGCCGAAGGTGGCGGCGGTGAAGAAGGCGAAGCAGAGTTAGGCCGAGATGCCGTAGGGTGGGCAAAGGCGCTCTTGCGCCGTGCCCACCGTCTCTCCGTGATCGTAGTTGGCATGGTGGGCGCGCTTCGCTTTGCCCACCCTACGGGATCGGTGCTTACCGCCCCGCAAACAACGCCCGCTCGCGCTCCACGATCTCACCGATGTAGTCCGCCACGGCCCTGATCCGGGCGAGGTCCTTGCTGTCGGCGTGCATCAGCATCCAGAACGTCCGCGTGATCGAGATCTCCTCCGGCAGCACCGCGACGAGCTGCGGATAGTCGCTCGCCATGAAATGCGGCAGCACCGCGATGCCGAAGCCCGAGAGCGTGGCGTTGAGCTGTGCGATCAGATTGGCGCTGCGGAAGCGGGCGGAAATCCGCGGCGACACCTGCGGCAGATAGTCGAGCTCCGGCGTGAACAGGAGCTCCTCGATGTAGCCGACGAAGCGGTGCTGCGGCAGCACCTCGCGCGACACGATCGTCGGGAAGCGGTCGAGATAGGCGGGGGCGGCATAGAGCCCGAGGCGGTAGTCGAGCAGCTTGCGGCCGACGATGCGGCCCTCCTTCGGCATGGTCAGGCTGATCGCGATGTCGGCCTCGCGCTTGGAGAGACTGAACAGCCGCGCAGTAGCCACAAGTTGCAGATCGAGATCGGGATACCGGTCCGCGAAGGGCGCCAGCCGCGGCGCCAGGAAGGCGGTACCGAAGCCATCGGGCGCACCGATCCGCACCGTTCCGGTCAGCCGCGCCACGGAGCCGCCGACCTGCTCCTGGTTGGCGACGATGGTCGATTCCATCGCTTCGGCGCTGTCGGCGACGCGCTGGCCGGCCTCGGTGAGGAGATAGCCGGTCTTGCGCCGGTCAAACAGCTTGGCCGAGAGGTGCTTTTCCAGCCTGTCGACGCGACGGATCACGGTCGCATGGTCGACGCCGAGCTGTTTTGCCGCAGCCGAAACCGAGCCGCCCCGCACGATGGCCAGCACGAAGCGAAAGTCGTCCCAGTCGATAGCGCCTTGATCCAGCATTTTCGCACATCTATGGTGCAATATATCAGACTTGAATCCTATAAAATGCAGGTCGATAGGAATTGTCAAAGCGAACAGGCTGGCCTGAAGGAGATATTTCCATGCGTTCAATCGGACATTTCATCGGCGGCAAGGAGGTCAAGGGTACCTCGGGCCGCACCGCCGACGTTTTCGAGCCGATGACCGGTGACGTGCAGGCCAAGGTGGCGCTGGCGTCCAAGGCCGAGGTCCGCGCTGCCGTGGAGAACGCCCGCGCCGCGCAGCCGGAATGGGCCGCGACCAACCCGCAGCGCCGCGCCCGCGTCATGATGAAATTCGTCGAGCTGGTCCAGCGCGACTACGACAAGCTCGCCGAGCTGCTGGCGCGTGAGCACGGCAAGACCGTGCCGGACGCCAAGGGCGACATCCAGCGCGGCCTCGAGGTCGCGGAATTCGCCTGCGGCATCCCGCATCTGATGAAGGGTGAGTACACCGAAGGCGCCGGCCCCGGCATCGACATCTATTCGATGCGCCAGGCGCTCGGCGTCGTCGCCGGCATCACGCCGTTCAATTTCCCGGCGATGATCCCGATGTGGAAGTTCGCGCCCGCGATCGCCTGCGGCAACGCCTTCATCCTCAAGCCCTCCGAGCGCGATCCCGGCGTGCCGATGCTGCTCGCCGAACTGATGATGGAAGCGGGCCTGCCGGCCGGCATCCTCAATGTCGTCAACGGCGACAAGGAAGCGGTCGACGCCATCCTCGACGACCCCGACATCAAGGCCGTCGGATTCGTCGGCTCCACGCCGATCGCGCAGTACATCTATGAGCGCGCCGCGCAGACCGGCAAGCGCTGCCAGTGCTTCGGCGGCGCCAAGAACCACGCCATCATCATGCCCGACGCCGACATGGACCAAGCGGTCGATGCGCTGATCGGCGCCGGTTACGGCTCGGCCGGCGAGCGCTGCATGGCCGTCTCCGTCGCGGTGCCCGTCGGCAAGCCCACCGCCGACCGCCTGATGGAAAAGCTGATCCCGCGCGTCGAGTCCTTGAAGATCGGCACCTCGATCGATCCGTCGGCCGATTACGGTCCGCTGGTGACGCGCGAGGCGGTCGAGAAGGTCAAGGGCTACATCGACATCGGCATCAAGGAAGGCGCGACGCTCGCCGTCGACGGCCGCGGCTTCAAGATGCAGGGCTACGAGAAGGGCTTCTATCTCGGCGGTTCGCTGTTCGACAACGTCACCAAGGACATGCGGATCTACAAGGAAGAGATCTTCGGCCCGGTGCTCTCGGTGGTGCGCGCGCACGACTACAAGGAAGCACTGGCGCTGCCGTCCGAACATGACTACGGCAACGGCGTTGCGATCTTCACCCGCGACGGCGACGCGGCGCGCGACTTCGCGGCCAAGGTCAATGTCGGCATGGTCGGCATCAACGTGCCGATCCCGGTGCCGATTGCCTATTACACCTTCGGCGGCTGGAAGAAGTCCGGCTTCGGCGATCTCAACCAGCACGGCCCGGACTCGGTCCGCTTCTACACCAAGACCAAGACGGTGACCTCGCGCTGGCCGTCCGGCGTCAAGGAAGGCGCGGAGTTCTCGATCCCGCTGATGAAGTGATCCTCTCAAGAGCGAGGCACCCATGCAGTTCGCTCTGAACGAGGATCAGATCGCGGTTCGCGACATGGCGTTGGCGTTTGCGGCGGAAAAGATCGCGCCGCACGCGCTGCGCTGGGACGAGGAGAAGCATTTCCCCGTCGATGTGATGCGCGAGGCGGCGACGCTCGGCATGGGCGGTATCTACATCCGCGAGGATGTCGGTGGCTCCGCTATGACCAGGTTCGACGCGGCGCTGATCTTTGAGGCGCTGGCGACGGGCTGTCCGACCACGTCGGCCTTCATCTCCATCCACAACATGGCGTCCTGGATGATCGATGCCTACGGCAGCGACACCCAGCGCCACAAATGGCTGCCGAAGCTCTGCACCATGGAGCTGATCGCGAGCTACTGCCTGACCGAGCCGGGCGCCGGCTCCGATGCGGCGGCGCTGCGCACCCGCGCGGTGCGCGATGGCGACCATTATGTGCTCAACGGCCAGAAGCAGTTCATCTCGGGCGCCGGCGGCACCGACCTTTTGGTCGCGATGGTCAGGACCGGCGGCGACGGCCCCGGCGGCATCTCGACGCTCGTCATTGACGGCAACACACCGGGAGTCTCCTTCGGTGCCAACGAGCGCAAGATGGGCTGGAATGCGCAGCCGACCCGCGCCGTCATGTTCGAGAACGCCCGCGTGCCGGTCGCCAACCGGCTGAGCGAGGAGGGCGTCGGCTTCAAGATCGCGATGGCCGGCCTCGATGGCGGCCGTCTCAACATCACGGCATGCTCGCTCGGTGGCGCGCAGACCGCGCTCGACAAGGCGCGCAACTACATGAAGGAGCGCAAGGCGTTTGGAAAACGCCTCGACGAATTCCAGGCGCTGCAATTCCGCCTTGCCGACATGGCGATCGAACTCGAGGCCGCGCGCACGTTCCTGTGGCGGGCCGCAGCGGCGCTCGACCGCAAGGATCCTGACGCCACCATGCTCTGCGCGATGGCCAAGCGCTTCGGCACCGATGTCGGCTTCGAGGTCGCCAACCAGGCGCTCCAGCTTCACGGCGGCTATGGCTACCTCAGCGAATACGGCATCGAGAAGATCGTGCGCGATCTGCGCGTGCACCAGATCCTCGAAGGCACCAATGAAATCATGCGACTCATCGTGGCGCGCAAACTGATCGAGGGCGCGCGATGACGGCAGCGGAAGAGGGCGATCTGGTCGCCCGCGTCGAGGGATCGGCCGGCGTCATCAGGCTCAACCGTCCCAAGGCCATCAATGCCGTGACGCTCGAGATGTTTCGCGACATCGAGACCGCGCTCGACCGCTTCGAGACCGATGCGGCCGTCGCCGTGATCGTGCTGGAGGGCGCCGGCGAGCGCGGCCTGTGTGCCGGCGGCGACATCCGCACGCTCTGGGAAAGCTCGAAGGTTCATGGCGACCTCGGCAAGATCCTGTGGCGCGAGGAATATATCCTCAACGCCCGGATCAAGAGGTTTCCAAAGCCCTATGTCGCCTTCATGGACGGCATTGTGATGGGCGGCGGCGTCGGGCTCTCCGCGCATGCGAGCCACCGCGTCGTCACCGATCGCACCAAACTCGCGATGCCCGAGGTCGGGCTCGGCTTCTTCCCGGACGTCGGCGGCACTTATCTGTTGTCGCGCTCGCCGGGCGAGATCGGCACCTATTTCGGCCTGACCGGCCAGACCATGAACGGGCCGGACGCGATCCACGCGAAGTTCGCCGATTGGGTGGTGCCGGCGGCGAAATGGCCGGAGCTGCGGGATGCGCTGACGAAGCTGCGCTCCGGTGCAACCGCGGCCGAGGTCGGCAAGCTCATCAACGGCTTTGCGACCGGCGAGACCGCCGGGCCGGTCGCGGCAAAGGAGCCGATGATCGATGCGCTGTTCGGCTTCGACCGGATGGAGGACATCGTCGCCGCGCTCAAGCGCGACGGTTCCGAATTTGCTCTGGCGACACTGAAGACGCTCGGCGAAAAATCGCCGCGCGGCATGGTGGTGACGCTGAAGCTGCTGCGGCTGGCACGCGCCGCGTCGAGCCTGGAAGAATGTCTGGTGCGCGAATATCGCGCCGCGCTGGAGGTCTTCCGCAGCGACGATTTCCGCGAGGGCGTACGCGCCGCCGTGATCGACAAGGACCGCAATCCGATCTGGTCGCCGCCGCGGATCGAGGATGTGACGCCGGAATTGCTTGCGCCGTATCTCGCCGAGATTGGCGCCGACGAACTCAAGTTCAACTAACAACAGTCTCAAGCGGAGGAAACGACAATGGCCACGATCGCATTCATCGGTCTCGGCAACATGGGCGGCCCGATGGCGGCCAATCTGGTCAAGGCCGGCCACAAGGTCGTCGCGTTCGACCTCGTCGAGGCCTCGCGCGCGCAGGCCAAGGCCGATGGCGCCGGCATTGCCGACAGCGCATCGGGCGCAGTGAAGGGCGCCGATGTCGTCGTCACCATGCTGCCGGCCGGCAAGCATGTGCTCGGCGTCTGGAACGAGGTCGTCCCTGTCATGACCAAGGGCGCGCTGATCATTGACTCCTCCACCATCGACGTCGAGAGCGCGCGGCAGGCACACGCGCTTGCCGCCAAGAACGGCGTGCTCTCGGTGGATGCGCCGGTGTCCGGCGGTACCGGCGGCGCCAAGGGGGCGACGCTCACCTTCATGTGCGGCGGCGAGGACAAGGCGTTCGCCGCGGCAAAGCCCGTGCTCGAAAACATGGGCAAGAAGATCGTGCATTGCGGCGGCGCCGGCGCCGGCCAGGCGGCCAAGATCTGCAACAACATGATCCTCGGCATTTCCATGATCGCTGTGAGCGAGGCCTTCGCGCTGGGTGAGAAGCTCGGCCTCTCGCATCAGGCGCTGTTCGACGTCGCCTCGACCTCGTCGGGCCAGTGCTGGTCGCTGACGACCTATTGCCCGGTTCCGGGCCCGGTGCCGAGCTCTCCGGCGAACAACGACTACAAGCCGGGTTTCGCCTCGGCACTGATGGTGAAGGACCTGACCCTGGCGCAGGATGCCGCCAAGGCCGCCGGCGCGGCGACGCCGCTCGGCCAGCATGCGCAGGAGATTTACCAGGCCTTCGACAAGGCGGGGCAGGGCGGGGTGGATTTTTCCGGAATTATCAAGCACGTTCGCGGCCTCGCTGGAAAATAGCGAGGCTTTGCCCGTAGCCCGGATGGAGCGAATCGAAATCCGGGACAGCTTCTGCCAATTGCGTAGCCGGCCCCGGATTGCGCTCCGCTCCATCCGGGCTACGCTCGCAGGTCAATTGGACGGGCCCGGACCATGACGACATTTCAGGAAGCGCGCGCGTTTCTTCTACAACACCGCACGGATTACGAGGCGGCGGTCAAAGGCTTCCGCTGGCCCGATCCGACCCCCTTCAACTGGGCGCTCGACTGGTTCGACGCCGAGCTGGCGGCGAATGCGGAGAGCAAGGATCGCCCCGCGCTCTGGATCGTCGATGCCGCACAGGACCGGCAGACGAAATTGTCCTTCGCGGCGCTGTCGCGCCGTTCCAACCAGGTCGCCAACTTCCTCCGAGCGCAGGGCCTGAGGCGTGGCGACCATCTCCTGCTGCTGCTCGGCAATGTGGTTCCGCTGTGGGAGACCATGCTCGCTGCGATAAAGCTCGGTGTCGTCGTCATCCCCGCCACCACGCTGCTCACCGCCGACGAGCTGCGCGACCGGCTCGATCGCGGCAAGGCGAAGGCCGTGGTGGCCGCGCAGGATCAGGTCGCGAAGTTCGCGAGCCTCGGTGCAGAGAATGTCGTCCGCATCGTGGTCGGCGCGGCCTCCGATGGCTGGCTCGCTTACGATGAGGCGGCAGAGGCTCCGGATAGCTTCGTGCCCGACGGCCCCACCCACGCCGACGACCCGATGCTGCTCTATTTCACCTCGGGCACCACGGCAAAGCCGAAGCTGGTGCTGCATAGCCAGCGCAGCTATCCCGTCGGCCATCTCTCCACCATGTACTGGATCGGGCTGAAGCCCGGCGACGTCCATCTCAACATCTCTTCGCCCGGCTGGGCCAAGCACGCCTGGAGCTGCTTCTTCGCGCCGTGGAACGCGGGCGCCACCGTGTTCGTGGTGAACCAGCCGCGCTTCGATGCGAAGGCGCTGCTCGCCACCATCGGCCGCTGCGGTGTCACCACGCTATGCGCGCCGCCGACCGTGTGGCGGCTGTTCATCCAGGAGAACCTTGCCTCGTTCAAGGTCGCGTTGCGCGAGGTCTGCGGCGCCGGCGAGCCGCTCAATCCCGAGGTGATCGACCAGGTGCAGGCGGCCTGGGGCCTTACCATCCGCGACGGCTACGGCCAGACCGAGACCACCGCGCTTGCCGGCAACTCGCCGGGGCAAAACATCAAGGTCGGCTCGATGGGCCGCCCGCTGCCGGGCTATCGCGTGCAGGTCAGCGATGCCGACGGCAACCCGGCGAAGGAAGGCGAGGTGACGCTGGTGCTCGGGGCGAACCGTCCCGCCGGCCTGATGCAGGGCTATCAGGGCGACGACGGCAAGCTCTCGGGTGCCGAGGGCGCACTCTATCGCAGCGGCGACGTCGTGTTCGAAGACGAAGATGGTTATCTCACCTTCGTCGGCCGCTCCGACGACGTGTTCAAATCGTCCGATTACCGCATCAGTCCGTTCGAGCTGGAAAGCGTGTTGCTCGAGCATGAACTCGTCGCCGAGGCTGCCGTGGTGCCGAGCCCGGATCCGATCCGGCTGGCAATCCCCAAAGCGTTCGTGCTGCTGACTTCGGGGTCGGAGCGAACACCGGAGACGGCGCTTTCGATCTTCAAGCACCTGCACACCCGCCTTGCGCCGTTCAAGCGCATCCGCCGCCTTGAAATCGTCACCGAGCTGCCGAAGACGATCTCTGGCAAAATCCGCCGCGTGCAGCTACGACGTCTCGAGCGCGACGATGATCGGGGCGATCCGCTGCGTGGCCGGGAATTCCGCGAGGAGGATTTTCCGGAGCTGCCGAAAACCCGGAGCGAGAGTTAAGTGGGTACCTTCGTCATTCCGGGGCGCGCGGAGCGCGAACCCGGAATCCATTCGGCGACAAACTCTGTGGCACAGTGGATTCCGGGCTCGATGCTGCGCATCGCCCCAGAATGACGCCATCTGGAGCTATCAATGAACGAAGTCTGGAAGAAGCCGCCGATTACGCTGGACGCCTATCAGGCCATGGTCGGCAAGGAGATCGGCGTGTCGTCATGGCACCTGATCGACCAGCCCCGCATCGACACCTATGCCGACGTGATCGAGGATCACCAGTTCATCCACGTCGACCCTGAACGGGCAAAGAAGGAGACCGCGTTCGGCACCACCATCGCGCACGGCTTCCTGACCATGTCGCTGCTGTCGATCATGTCCTATGAGGTGATGCCGGTCATCGCCGGCACCACGATGGGCGTCAATTACGGCTTCGACAAGCTGCGCTTCATCTCGCCGGTGCGCTCGGGAAAGCGCGTCCGTGGCCGTTTCGTGCTGGCGGAAGCCAAGCTGCGCAAGCCGAACGAGCTGCAGTCCCGCACCAATGTCACTGTCGAGATCGAGGGCGAGGACAAGCCGGCGCTGGTCGCCGAGTGGCTGGGCCTGATCTATTTCGCGTAGGTCTGGCCGGGCTTGACCCGGTCCTTCAACGCTGCTCAAAAGCTGTCCGATCTCTCGCGGAGCGCTCTTACCCACTCCCCCTGTGGGAGAGGGTGGCTTCGCGCCACCTTCTCCCACGAGGGGAGAAGGAAGAAAGGAAGCACAATGGCAATCAGGTTTGACGGACGCGTCGCCATCGTCACCGGCGCGGGCAATGGCCTCGGACGGGCGCATGCGCTGGGACTGGCCAGCCGCGGCGCGAAGGTCGTGGTCAACGATTTCGGCGGCGCGCGCGACGGCACTGGTGGCTCGCTGTCGCCGGCGGAAGCCGTGGTCGAGGAGATCCGCAAAGCCGGCGGCACCGCGATGGCCGACGGTGCCGACGTCTCGAACTTCGAGCAGGTCACCGCGATGGTCGAGCGTGCCACGAAGGAATGGGGCAGCGTCGACCTCTTGTGCGCCAATGCCGGCATCCTGCGCGACAAGTCGTTCGGCAAGATGGAGGCGGCCGATTTCCAGAAGGTGCTCGACGTGCACCTCGTCGGCACCTTCTACTGCTGCAAGGCGGCCTGGGCCGGCATGCGCGACCGCAACTACGGCCGCATCGTGCTGACCACGTCGTCCTCCGGCCTTTACGGTAATTTCGGCCAGGCCAATTACGGCGCGGCGAAGTCCGGCATGGTCGGCCTGATGAACGTGCTGGCGGAAGAGGGCCGCAAGACCAACATCCGCGTCAACATCATCTCGCCGACCGCGGCGACCCGCATGACCGAAGAGCTGCTGCCGCCGCAGGCGCTGCAACTGATGAAGCCGAACGCGATCACGCCCGCTGTCGAGTACATGCTCAGTGAGGATGCGCCCACCCGCACCATCATGGGCGCCGGTGCCGGCTCCTTCGCCGTGATCAAGATTGTCGAGAGCGAAGGCATCAACCTGCCGGAGTCCGAATGGACGCCGGACGCGGTCGCCGCGCATTTCGCCGAGATCAGCGACATGTCGAAGGCGAAGGCTTTGCAGGGCGCCTTCGAGCAGACGCAGAAGTATGTTGCGCAGGCCGCGGCCAGGGCCGGCATCAAGCTCTGAGTTGTCATTCCGGGGCGCCCGTAGCGCGAACCCGGAATCCATCGTGCCTCAGAATCCGTCGTCTAATGGATTCCGGGTTCGCGCCCAAGAAGGCGCGCCCCGGAATGACGAGCTAGGCGCCAGAATCTGGCCTAAACTCCCACCATGACCGCACCCGAATCCCACGTTGCCATCATTGGCGCAGGTCCGGCCGGGCTGATGGCGGCCGAGGTGCTGGCGCAGGGTGGCGCGCGCGTCACCGTCTACGACGCGATGCCATCTGCCGGCCGCAAATTCCTGATGGCCGGCCGCGGCGGACTCAATCTCACCCATAGCGAGCCGCTGCCGCAGTTCATGCCGCGCTATCGCGAGGCGGCGGCGAAGCTGCAGGCCGCGATCGAAGCGTTTCCACCCGACGCGCTGCGCGCCTGGAGCGCGGCGCTGGGCGAGCCGACCTTTGTCGGCACCAGCGGCCGCGTGTTTCCGAGGGCATTCAAGGCTTCGCCATTGCTGCGCGCGTGGCTACGGCGACTGGACGCCAGCGGCGTACGGTTCGCCTTTCGCCATCGCTGGACCGGGTGGGATGGGGAAGAGCGGCTGCTGTTTCAAACCCGGAGCGGCACCTCCGTCGTTGCCGCCGATGCCACGGTGCTTGCGCTTGGCGGCGCAAGCTGGCCGCGGCTTGGGTCGGACGGCGGCTGGGTCGATATCCTTGCGGCCAACGGCATTACCATCTCAAAGCTGCGGCCGGCCAATTCCGGCTTCACCGTCGCCTGGTCCGAATTGTTCCGTGACCGTTTCGAGGGCCAGCCGCTCAAGGGCGTGGCGCTGACGATAGGTGCACACACGGTGCGCGGCGAAGCGATGATCACCCGCGGCGGCATCGAAGGTGGCGCGATCTACGCGCTGTCGGCGGAGCTGCGCGAGGCGGTGCTGGGGATCGGGCAGGCGATGCTGACCATCGCACTGCGGCCCGACCTCGCCGCCGCCGCGCTGACCACGCGCCTGTCAGGTACGCGCGGCAAGCAATCGCTCGCAAACTTCCTGCGTAAGGCCGCGCAAGTCTCGCCGGTCGGGATCGGCCTGATGCAGGAGGCCGCGATCGCATCCGGCCGGCCGCTGGCATCGTTCTCGCCGGCCGAGCTCGCACACCTGATCAACGCAATTCCGGTTCAGCTCACCGGCGTTGCCCCGATCGATCGCGCGATCTCGACTGCAGGCGGAGTTTCGTTTGACGAGCTCGACGCGGACTTCATGATCCGCAAGCTGCCGGGCGTGTTCGCCGCCGGCGAAATGCTGGACTGGGAGGCGCCAACCGGCGGCTATCTGCTGCAGGCGTCGTTCGCGACCGGCGCTGCCGCGGGCAGGGGTGTGCTGGGGTGCCTGAAGCGCTCATAGAACCCTGTCGAGGCTCGCTGATAGAGGCGCTCATGACGTCCCCGTCCGGCTGACGAGATCCGTGACCAGGCCGAGCACCCCAAAACCCGCCGCCACCGCGCAGACCATCGTCCAGCCGCCAAGGGTCCATGCCAGCGATGCCGCGGCGGCACCGACACCGCCGCCGATGAAGAACAGCGCGACGAACAGGCCGTTGATGCGGCCGCGTGCCTCGGGCCGCAACAGGTTGATTGCCCGGCGGCCGAGCGTCTGGTCGGTGGTGATGCCGACATCGAGCAGGATGGTGCCCAGACTGAGCACGAGGAGGGCGGCAATGCGGGACTCCAGCGCGCCGGCCCAGGCGCAGAGCGCGAGCGAGCCGATGATGAGCAGATGGGCCGCAACAAACATCGAGCGTGCCCATCCCTTGTCCCCCCACCGGCCGGCCATCGGCGTCGCGGCGGCGCCAACGACGCCAATCAGCGCGAAAGCGGCAATTCCCTTGGCATCGAGGCCGAACGGCGCCTCCGGCAGTCGCAGCGCGACCGCCGACCAGAAGGCG
Source organism: Bradyrhizobium diazoefficiens USDA 110 (assembly GCF_000011365.1). Classification (GTDB taxonomy): domain Bacteria; phylum Pseudomonadota; class Alphaproteobacteria; order Rhizobiales; family Xanthobacteraceae; genus Bradyrhizobium; species Bradyrhizobium diazoefficiens. The sequence goes on from NC_004463.1 coordinate 4,397,759, forward strand.
GTGAAGGAGGCCATGACCAGCGATGCGGTCCAGGCGCGCACGCGCAGCACGGGCTCTTCGCGCAGCAGCCTGGGAAATGAGCGCAGCAATTCGCCGTAGCTTGCGCGCACCGGCGATTGCAGGACTGGAAGGTAGCGGCCGAGCGCGCCGGCAAGCAGCGCCATCAGGGCGGCGGAGACGACGTAGTAGGCGCGCCAGCTCCAGAGATCGGCGATCAGGCTCGCCGCAGGCCGCGACAGCAGAATGCCGATCATCAACCCGCTCATCACCTCGCCGATGGCCTGTCCGCGCCGCTCCGGCGCCACCATTGACGCAACCAGCGGAACCATCATCTGAATCGCCGCGCAGGAGGCGCCGAGGGCGAAGGTGCCAAGCAAGAGCAGGAACGGCTTCGGCGCAAACGCCGTGGCGAGCGCGGCAAGGATAGCGCAGCCGAGCGTGCGCAGGATGACGCGCCGGTTTTCGACGAGATCGACCAGTGGCACCAGCAGCAACAGGCCGAGGGCATAGCCGAGCAGCGTCAACGTGCTGATCAGGCCCGCCTGCCACGCCGGCATGGACAAGGAGCGCCCGATCTGCCCGAGCAGGATCTGCGGCGCGAACAGGTTGGTGACGACGACACCGGCAGTGATGGCGCCAAGCCAGATCAGGGGCCGTTCGGCGAGTTGGTTTCGCGACGCAAGCGTGGGGGTTTCTGAAATCGTCATGGGACCTCGCGGGGCTCAGTGCAGGTCCCTTTAAGCCGCGGGTCTAATATGCTACAATTCAAATAAGTCTATAAAGAATATGCGAGTTAGTTATGAACACCCATGACCTTGTGGCGTTTGTTGCGGTAGTCGAGACCGGATCGATCGTGGCGGCCTCGGCGCGCCTCAATCTCACGCAGCCCGGCGTGACGCGGCGTATCCAGAACCTCGAGGAGATGCTGGGGGCGAAGCTTCTGGACCGGCTCTCCAAGCCGCTGAAACCGACCGCGGCGGGCCATGAAGCGTATGAGCAGGGCCGGCGCCTGCTCCGGATGCTGGACGATCTCAAATCAGGGGTCGCCAATGACGGCGTGGTGCGCGGCGAATTCCGGCTCGGCCTGACGCCGTTCCTCTCGGAGGCGGGGCTGACCGGACCGCTCGACGCGGTGCGTGCCGAATTTCCCGCGCTGGCCGTGCGTGTCGTCTCCGGCTGGTCGCCGAACCAGCTCGAACGTGTCTGCCGCAACGAGCTCGATGCGGCCGCGATCTGTCTGCCCGACGGCGCGGTCCCGCCTTCCGATCTCGCCGCCGACGATCTCGGCGCACAGCCCGTCGTGTTCGTCGTTGCGCGCGACATGAAGATCCCGCGCATCGTCGATCTTGAACGGCTGTCGCAGCTGTCGTGGGTGATCAACCAGGACGGTTGCGGCTTTCGCGATTCGCTGAAACGAAAATTCGACGCGGAGCATCTGCCGTTCAGCATCGCCGTGGAAGCGCTGGACAGCGAGCTCCGCCTGTCGCTGGTGTCGCGCGGCCTCGGCGTCGGGCTGGTCACTCCGATCGCCCTGAAACGCAGCGCGTTTCGCGACAAGCTCAAGCCGGTGGTGGCGCGCGACTTCAAACCCGCCGTGCGCGCCTGGATAGTCCATCGTGCGCCCGCCGGCCGTCTGGAGCGGCCGATCAAGCTGTTCCGCGATGGACTGGACCGGGAGCTCCAGGCGATGATCGGGAGTTAGCGCAGCTTCCCCCGCGCCGCCACCGGCAGCGTGCCGATGATCTCCTCGCCACGCACCATCACGACCTCGTCCATCATGTTGACGACGACGCAGACATGATTGGGAATGATCCGCACGACGTCGCCGACGTTCGGGCGCGTGTTGCTGCGGGAGAGATCGAGGAAGCCGTGCTCTTCGGCAAAGCGCGCGATCTTGGCTTCGGGGTGCTCCAGGATCAGGCCGTGGCCGTCGAGCCCGCCGGTGTCCGTGGTCAGCGTCTTCGAGCCGGCGTCGAGGATACCGCGCTCGGGCGCGGCGCGGCTCACCACGGTCGAATAGATGTGCAGCGCGCAGTCGTCCCAGGTGGCGGAGCCGGCCGCGACCTGCATGCGGTCGTTGTAGATATAAGTGCCGAAGCGATGCTCGGTGCCGCCCTTGAGCTTGCCGATGTTGACGAGGTTCGGCGTGCCGCCGGTGGAGACGATCTTCGCATCCAGCCCGTGCGCGCGCACGCCGGCCAGCGCCTCGTCATAGAATTTCTGCGCGTCCGCCCAGCCGGTCTCGGTCGGATAGAGCATGAAGCCGGCGAATTCGAGCCCCTTGGACCCGGCGATCTCGCGCGCCAGCGCAATCGCCTCGGCCGGCGTCTCGACGCCGGCGCGCTTGCGGCCGGTATCGCATTCGACCACCACCGAGAGCGGACGGCCTGATGCTGCGGCCGCCTTGGGCAAACCGGCAACGACCGTCGAATTGTCGGCGGCCACCGTCATGTTCGCCTTCGCCTGCAGCGCGCCGAGCCGCGCCATCTTCTCTTCGCCGAGCAGATTGTAGCTGATCAGGATGTCGTCGATGCCGGCATTGGCCATGATCTCGGCCTCGCCGAGCTTCTGGCAGGTGATGCCCTTGGCGCCGGCCGCGATCTGCATCTTCGCAATGGTCGGGTTCTTGTGCGTCTTGATGTGGGGACGATTGGCGACGCCGGCCTCGTCGCAGGCCTTCTGGATCCGCGCGATGTTGCGCTCGACCTTGTCCATGTCGATGACGGCGCAGGGGGTGCCGTATTCACGGGCGATCTTGGCGGCGAGAGGAGTGGTCATGTGATGTCTCTATGTTCGGTCCTGCAGGATGGGTAGAGCGCGGCGAAACCCATCATTTGCAGCAACCGGGCAAGTGTCGATGGGTTTCGCTTCGCTCTACCCATCCTACGGTTCAAGCCTGTTCGATTTCTTCGCGGAGCATTTCCAGTTCGAGCCAGCGCTCTTCGGCGGCGGACAATTCGTCATGCGCCTTGGCGATGGCGGCGGAGGTGTCGTCGAATGTCTTGCGATCCTTGGTGTAGAGGTTGGGATCGTCGAGCACGCGTTGCAGCTTGGCGATGTCGGCCTGCAACGTCTCCATCTTCTTCGGAAGTGTTTCCAGCGCGTGCTTCTCGTTGAAGCTCAATCGCCGCTTTGGCGCGGCAGCGGGAATAGCGATCCGCTCCTCTTTCTTCTCCGCGGGGGCTTGCGCCTTCGCCGTCTCGCGCTTCAAGTCCGCGCCGCGCTGCGCCAGCATATCGCTATAGCCGCCGGCATATTCGATCCATTTGCCGTTGCCCTCAGGCGCGATCACGGAGGTGACGACGCGGTCGAGGAAGTCGCGGTCATGGCTGATCAGGATGACGGTGCCCTCGTAGTCGCCGAGCATGTCCTCGAGCACGTCCAGCGTTTCGAGGTCGAGATCGTTGGTTGGCTCGTCCAGCACCAGCAGGTTCGAGGGCTTGGCCAGTGCGCGCGCCAGCATCAGCCGGCCGCGTTCGCCGCCGGAGAGCACTTCCAGCGGCGTGCCGCGCTGCTCCTGCGCGAACAGAAAGTCCTTCATGTAGCCGACGACATGCTTCGGCTTGCCCCCGACCATGATCTGGTCGCCACGGCCGCCGGTCAGTGCCTCCGCCAGCGTCGATTTGGGGTCGAGGCTTTCACGGTGCTGGTCGAGGGTTGCCATCTCCAGATTGGCCCCGAGCCGCACGGTGCCGCTGTCAGGCTGCATGCCGCCGGTGAGCAGATTGACCAGCGTGGTCTTGCCGGCGCCGTTCGGCCCGATGATGCCGAGCCGGTCGCCGCGCTGGATGCGGGTGGAGAAATTGTCGACGATCTTGCGCTCGCCATAGGCCTTGGTGATGCCCTTGGCTTCGATCACCAGCCTGCCGGACTGCTCGGCCTCGGCGGCTGCGAGATTGGCGCTGCCAGCGGTGCCGCGATAGTTGCGGCGCTGGTCGCGCAGCGTGTGCAGATTGGCAAGCCGCTTGACGTTGCGCTTGCGCCGGCCGGAGACGCCGTGGCGCAGCCAGTGCTCCTCGTCGACGATCTTGCGGTCGAGCTTGTGCTGGTCGCGCTCTTCTTCCGCCAGCACCTCGTCGCGCCAGGCTTCGAACGAGGCAAAACCGCGGTCGATCTGCTTGATCCGGCCGCGGTCGAGCCAGGCGGTCGAGCGCGAGAGGTTGGTGAGGAAGCGGCGGTCGTGGCTGATCAGCACCAGCGCGCTGCGGCGGCTGTCGAGCTCCTGCTCCAGCCACTCGATGGTGGAGAGATCGAGATGGTTGGTCGGCTCGTCCAGCAGCAATATGTCGGGCGAGGGCGCAAGCACACATGCGAGCGCCGCGCGGCGAGCTTCGCCGCCGGAGAGGTTGTGCGGGTTCTCGTCGCCGGTCAGCCCGAGCTGCTCGAGGAGATAGCGCGCCTGATGCTGGTCGTCGCCGGGCGCAAGCCCCGCCTCGACATAGGCGAGCGTAGTCTTGTGGTCGCCGAAGTCAGGCTCCTGCGGCAGATAGCGGATCGTGGCGCCCGGCTGCACGAAGCGTGTGCCGCCGTCGGGCTCGACCAGGCCAGCCGCGATTCTCAGCAATGTCGATTTGCCGGAGCCGTTGCGGCCGATCAGACAGACCCGCTCGCCAGTCGCAACGTTGAGCTCGACGCCGTTCAAGAGCGGCGTGCCGCCAAACGTCAGCTTGATGTCCTTGAGTTGGATCAGCGGCGGCGCCATCGTCAGCCCTGACTTGAATTCTGGCTGGTTGCGGCCGCATCAATGCGGCGCCGCTGGATCCGGCGCAGCGTCTGGTCGAGCGCCGAGAGGAACGTCGAACGGTCGCGCGGCGCGAACGATCGCGGGCCGCCGGTGACTTCGCCGGCCGAGCGCAGATCCGTCATCAGGTTGCGTACCGCCAGCGTCATCCCGATCGACTGTTCGGTGAACGGTTTGCCGTTCGGCGCGATCACGTCGGCGCCCGCCTTCACGCAGCGGCTGGCGAGCGGAATGTCGGAGGTCACGACGACGTCGCCGGGCCTGGCGCGTTCGGCGATCCAGTCGTCGGCGGCATCCATGCCGGCTCCGGCCGCGATGCGCTCGATCAAGGGGTCCTGCGGCACGCGAATGAAGTTGCCGGCCACCACGCTCACGGGCACGCTGTGCCGGAGCGCGACGCGGTAGATCTCGTCCTTCACCGGACAGGCGTCGGCGTCGACATAGATGCGGGTGGGCGTGTCAGTCATTCGCGGGGTGGTACCCCATTCGGGCCGCAAAGGCGAGGGGATTGACCGGTGTTCCCCGGGGCCTACGATCGATCCGAAACAACAGGAATTTTGGGGAAGGCCAGCCATGCCGAACCGGCTCGAAACCTACCGCGTCGAGGCCTACAACACCGCCAAACAATCCGAGAACAAGATGCATGACGACAAGGTGGCGCGCCGCTTCGGCTTCTCGGGCGGGCTGGTGCCCGGCGTCGACGTCTTCGCCTACATGATGCATGTGCCGCTGGCGCGCTGGGGCCGCGATTTCCTCACCCGCGGACTGGTGGAGGCCCGCTTCATCAAGCCGGTCTATGACGGCGAGAGCGCCGATGTCGATGCGACCGAGCACAACGGCCTGCTCACGATCGAGGTGTTCAGCCGTACCGAGCTCTGCGCCACCGGGACGGCTTCGCTGCCGGCGGCTGCGCCTGCGGTGGATTTGAGCGACTATCGCGCGGTCCCCGCGGTCGCCGAGCGCAAGCCGGTCAGCCCGGCGACGTTCGAGACCGGCAAATGGCTTGGCACAGAGCCGCGCCGATGGATCGGGCAGGCCGCCGCGGACTATCTCGCCGATATCAGGGAAACCGATCCGATCTTCGCGCGAGAGGGGCTCGGCCATCCCGGCCTGATCCAGCGCGTGATGAATCGCGTCCTCGTCGACAATACCATTTTGGGCCCGTGGATCCACGTCGGCAGCCGCATGCAGCTGCTGTCGCCCGCGCGTGCCGGCGACGAGATCGTTGCGCGGGCCAAGGTCACCGCGAACTACGAGAAGAAGGGCCACCGCTTCGTCGAGCTCGACGCGCTGGTCGTCGCCAACGGCACGACACCGCTGGCGCATTGCCAGCACACCGCGATCTACCAGCCGCGCGAGGAGGCTGCGGCGTAACATCCAGCGTCGTCATTCCGGGGCGGTCCGCAGGACCGAACCCGGAATCTCGAGGTTCCGGGTTCGATGCTTCGCATCGCCCCGGAACGACAAACAACTCCTACGCCGCCTTGCCCTTCGCATCCTGGATCGCACGCCACACGCGCTCCGGCGTCAGCGGCATGTCGATGTGCTTGATGCCGTGGTCGGAGAGCGCATCGAGCACGGCGTTCACCACGGTCGACAGGCTGCCGGCGCAGCCGGCTTCGCCGCAGCCCTTGCTGCCGAGCGGATTGGTCGTGGCCGGCACCGGGTGATCGCCGACCGTCATGAACGGCACGTCCTCGGCGCGGGGGAGGGCGTAGTCCATCAGCGAGCCCGTGATCGGCTGGCCGCTCTCGTCGTAGCGGACGTGCTCCATCAGCGCCTGTCCAATGCCCTGGACGACGCCGCCATGGAGCTGGCCTGCGACCAGCAGCGGGTTGATCACCGTGCCGAAATCGTTCACCGCGCTGTAGCGCACGATCTGCACCACGCCGGTATCGGGATCGATTTCGACCTCGGCGACGTGGCAGCCGTTCGGGAAGGCAGAGGGCACCGGCTCGCTGGTGTGATCGACGTCGAGGCTATCAGGCACGCCCTCCGGCACCTTGCCGTCATGCAGGCGCTTGGCCAGCTCCATGATGTCGATGCTGCGGTCGGTGCCGGCGATGGTGAAGCTGCCGCCTTCGAACTCGATGTCGGCTTCGGACGCCTCCAGCATGTGCGCGGCGGCGCGCTTGCCCTTCTCGATCACGAGCTTGGCGGCTCCCACGATCGCCATGCCGCTCGCGGTGATCGAGCGCGAGCCGCCGGTGCCGTTGCCGGTGTGGACGATGTCGCTGTCGCCCTGCACCAGCTTGACGCTCTCGAAGGGCACGCCGAGCTGCTCGCACAGAACCTGCGCGAATGGAGTGGCATGGCCCTGGCCGTAATCGAGCGTGCCGGTGATGAGCTGCACGCTGCCGTCGGGATCGAACACGATCTTGCCGAGCTCGGGGCTCGGCGGCGCCGTGACCTCGAGGTAGGAGCCGACGGCGATGCCGCGCAGCTTGCCGGCCTTCTTGCTCTCCTTCTTGCGCTTGGCGAAATTCTCGTGGTCGGAGATTTCGAGCGCCTTGTTGAAGACGGCCTGGAAGTCGCCGCTGTCATAGGTGACGCCGGAGGACGCCGGGAACGGCATCTGGGTCGGCTTGATGAAGTTGCGCTTGCGCATCGTCAGCCGGTTGATGCCCATCTCGTCGGCGGCGCGGTCGATCAGCCGCTCCATGTAGTAGTTCGCCTCGGGCCGGCCGGCGCCGCGATAGGCGCCCATCAGCGTGGTATTGGTCAGCACCGTCTTGATGTCGATGCCCATCAGCGGCGTGCGGTAGACGCTGGAAAAGTTCTTGCCGGTGTTGAGCGAGAGCGGGCCCGGCGCAACGCCGGTGATGTAGGCGCCGAGATTGCCGTAGCCTTCGAGCTTGGCCGCGAGGAAGTGCCCCTCGGCGTCGAGCGCGAGCTCGGCATGGATTTTTTGCGCGCGGCCGTGGCTGTCGGACAGGAAGCTGGTCGAACGCTCGTCCAGCCACTTCACCGGCCGTCCCAGCGCCTTGGCCGCGTACAGGATGCACATGTATTCGGGGTAGTTGATGTTCTTCATGCCGAAGGAGCCGCCGACATTGGCGGTGAGAATGCGCACCTTCTCGTTCGGCACTTTCAGGTTCTTGGCGAGGTTGGCGCGGTTGCCGGCGACACCCTGCGTCGGAACCTGGAGCGTGTAGCGCTCGGCCTTCTTGTCGTAGGAGGCGAGCCCGACGCGCGGCTCCATCGAGACCACGGCGACGCGGGTGTTCTCGATGTCGATCTTGGTGACGTGAGCGGCGCTGGCGAAGGCCGCGTTCACCTGCTCCATGTCACCATAATGGTAGTCGAGCGCGACGTTGTTCGGGATGTGGTCGTAGAGCTGCGGCGCGCCGGGCTTGGCGGCCTCCTCGGGGTCGGTCACAGCCGGCAACGGCTCGATATCGAGCTCGACCGCCTCGGCCGCGTCGCGCGCCTGGGCCAGCGTGTCGGCCACCACGAAGGCGACGGGATCGCCGACGAAGCGAACCTTGTCGGTCGCCAGCGGCTGGCGGTTGGTCTGGAGCAGGGGCGAGCCGTCACGGCTCTTCAGCGGCAGGCCGCAGGTGAAGGGGCCGTAGCCGGCGGCATCGAGGTCCGTCCCGGTCCAGACCCCCAGCACGCCCGGCATCGCCTTGGCGGCATCGAGGCCGATGCCACGGATGATTCCATGGGCGTGGGTCGAGCGGACCACCACGGCGTAGGCCTGGCCGGGCAGGTTGAAATCGTCGGTGTAGCGGCCCTTGCCGCGCACCAGCGTGTCGTCCTCCTTGCGGCGGACGGGCTGCCCGACGCCGTATTTTTGCAGTGCAATAGCGTTTTCGAGCGTGGACGATTTGGTGTGTTCTTGCATGGAATTGACCTGAAAAGCCGGCAATTGCGCGTTTTGGGGGGCGCTTGGGGGGGCCGGACCCCTCAAAAATAACCCACGGTCCCGTTCACGACAACGCACGAATGGGCATAGTGCCATGTGATGCGTTGTTGCGCAGGCCTGCCGCGCTGCTAATGTTTCAGGCGAAAAAGCAATTCCAGCTCGGCCCCAGCGGGCCGCGGAAAGACAGTTTGTATGAATGACCACACGCGGCTCCGCGACGGCCATGGGCCGCACGGTGAGCTCGAGGGGTCGATGGCGGCGGTGGCGTTGGCCACTGAACCGGCCGTCGCCGCGCAAGCGCCGGGAACCGGCGTCTACGCGGCGCTGGACCTCGGAACCAACAATTGCAGGCTCCTGATCGCCAGTCCGACCAGCGACGGCTTTCGCGTGGTCGATTCCTTCTCGCGCATCATCCGGCTCGGCGAGGGGGTCTCGGCGACCGGCTCCATCAGCGAGGCCGCGATCGAGCGCGCCATCGCGGCGCTCAGCATCTGCCGCGACAAGATCAACTTGCGGAAAGCGCGCCGGCTGCGGCTGATCGCGACCGAAGCCTGCCGCGCGGCCTCGAACGCGGAGGGTTTTCGCAGCCGCGTCGCGGCCGAGACCGGCATCGAGCTCGAGGTGATCGACCGTGAGACCGAGGCATCGCTCGCCGTGCTCGGCTGCTCGCCGCTGGTTGACCCCAGGGGGCGCGGCGCGATCCTGTTCGACATCGGCGGCGGCTCGACCGAACTGGTGCGGATCGAGCGCGATCCGGAAAATCCGGAGCCGCGCATCAAGGCCTGGATGTCGATCCCGTTCGGCGTGGTCACGCTCGCCGAGCAGTTCGGCGGCCGCGACGTGACGCCGGAGATCTACGACGCGATGGAGCGGGAGGTCGCACACCACGTTGCGCCGTTCGCCGAACAGCACGGCGTCGATCTCGCCGACATGCACCTGCTCGGCACCTCAGGCACGGTGACGACGCTCGCCGGCATCCATCTCAATCTGGCGCGCTACGACCGTCGCCGCATCGACAGCATCTGGATGAACGATTCCGACATCACCGCGACCATCAACAAGCTGCTCGGCATGAGCTACGAGGAGCGCGCGAACAACAGCTGCATCAGCGTCGAGCGCGCCGATCTCGTGCTTGCGGGCTGCGCCATCCTCGACGCGATCCGCCGCGCCTTTCCGCTGCCGCGCCTGCGCGTCGCCGACCGCGGCCTGCGCGAAGGCATGCTGGTCGAGATGATGCGCGAGGACGGCGCGCTCAGGAGCTGGTGAGATGGCCAAGGACACCACCGGCCGCTTGCACGTCCAGGTCAAGACCGGCGGCAAGCGCAAATTGTCGTCGAAGCTGTGGCTGGAGCGGCAACTCAACGATCCCTATGTGGCGAAAGCCAAGGCGGCGGGTTATCGCTCGCGCGCGGCATTCAAGCTGCTCGAGATCGACGACAAGTTTCGGCTGCTGAAGCACGGCATGGCCGTGGTCGATCTTGGGGCCGCGCCGGGCGGCTGGAGCCAGATCGCCGCCAAGCGGGTCGGCTCGGTGGACGGCAAGGGCAAGGTCGTTGCGATCGACCTTTTGGAGATGCCCGAGATTGCCGGCGTCGAGTTCGCGCAGCTCGACTTCATGGACAATGACGCGCCGGCAAAGCTTACCGCGATGCTGGGGGGCGGCGCCGATGTCGTGATGTCCGACATGGCCGCCAACACCACCGGTCACCGCAAGACCGACCAGCTCCGCATCGTCGGCCTGATCGAGACCGCGGCGGCGTTTGCGTGCGACGTGCTCAAGCCCGGTGGCACCTTCCTCGCCAAGACGTTCCAGAGCGGCGCCGATGCCGATCTGCTCGCCCAACTCAAGCGCGACTTCGCCACCGTGCGCCATGTGAAGCCGGCGGCGAGCCGGCAGGATTCGTCGGAACGTTACGTGCTGGCGACCGGGTTTCGCGGCGGGGCGAAGGCGTAGCAACGAACTCCGTCATTCCGGGGCGCCTCGAAGAGGCGAGCCCGGAATCCATTTCTCCCAGGACTCTTGCGGCACAATGGATTCCGGGCTCGATGCTCCGGGCCGCGCTTGCGCGGTCCCGTGGCATCACCCCGGAATGACGGAGCGCGTTTTTTATCCCAGCCGCTGGTCGCGCACGTCCTGCGTATCCTCCGTCGCTGCCTTCACGGCGGCCTTGGCCGCGCCCTTGCCGGCGCCCTTGCGGCTCGCGATTTCGGTCGCCTTGCGGCCGGAGATCTCGTGGCCGGCATCAGCGGGCATCTGCCAGAAGAACCAGCTCGACGCCGCCGAGGTCAGCGCGACCACGACGAAGGCCGGCGCGAACACGGTGGCGTTGAGCTCGCTGACATGGCTGAGCCACATCGTCGTCTCGACGGACGCTGCGCCGACGGCGACGCCGGCAGAGACCGCAAGCTGCTGGTTGACGCTGACGAGCGTGGTGGCGCGGCTCATCTGCCCAGTCTCGACCTCGGCATAGGCCACCGTGTTGATCGCGGTGAACTCGAGCGAGCGGAAGAAGCCGCCGACCACCAGGATCACCATGATGATCAGCAGCGGTGTCGTCACCGTGAACAGCGCGCAGACGCCAAGAAAGAACGCGCTGACGATCGCGTTCACCGTCATCAGATTACGGAAGCCGAAGGTGCGGATGATCCGCGCGGCCAGCGTCTTCATGCCCATGGCGCCGAGCGAGGAAGCAAACGTGACGAGGCCCGAATGGAACGGCGACAGGCCGAAGCCGATCTGCATCAGGAGCGGCAGCAGGAACGGCAGCGCGCCGATGCCGAGCCGGAACAGGAAGCCGCCGAGCACGGCCGCACGCAGCGTCGGCAAGGTCAGCAGCGAGAAGTCCAGCACCGGCGATCCCGTGCGCCGGGCATGAATGACATAGAGCGTCATCGAGATCGCGCCGCCGGCGATCAGCGCGGCGACCGTGCTCCAGGGCAGCAGGTTGAGGCCGGCCACCGACAGGCCGAAGGCGATGCCGGCGAGCCCGATCCCCGCGAGCACCATGCCGTAGAGGTCGAACGGCTCGCGTTCCTCGCTCTTGATGGGATCGATGAAGCGCAAGGCCATGAAGATGCCGAGCAGCCCGATCGGGATGTTGATCAGGAAGATCCAGTGCCAGGACGCGTAGGTCGTGATGAAACCACCGAGCGGCGGGCCGATCACAGGGCCTATGAGGGCAGGGACCGTCACCCAGGCCATCGCATTGACCAGCGCGCTCTTGTCCACCGAGCGCAGCAGCACGAGGCGCCCGACCGGCGTCATCATCGCCCCGCCCATGCCCTGGAGGATGCGCGCGAACACGAAATCCGTGACCGAGGTCGAGAGCGCGCAGCCGACCGAGCCGACCATGAAGACGCCGACCGCGATCGCGAACACCATCCGCGCGCCGAACCGGTCCGCGGTCCAGCCGCTCGCCGGGATGAACACCGCGAGCGACAGCAGATAGGAGGTGATCGCGAGCTTCAGCGTCAGCGGGCTGGTGCCGATGTCGGCCGCGATCGCCGGCAGCGAGGTGGCGATCACCGTCGAGTCCATGTTCTCCATGAAGAGAGCAGTGGCCACGATCAGCGGAATGACGCGTTGCTTGTCGACCATGACGGATTGGTAACGAAAATCGGAAGGAAGGGCGAGGCTTGCGGCTTAACACTGCCGCCCGGCGGCGACCATTGCGGATCAACGCATGGCACCTAAATCCTGGGTAATAACCATGTGACCCTCGACGGCGGTTGCACTCGCTCCCTCGTCATTCCGGGGCGCGCCCTTGGTCGCGCCCCGGAATGACGAGGGGTGGCCGCCGCCCGGCTATCCCCGCTGAATTTGGGTAAAAAGCCTGTGCATGGCTGGCCAGCGGCTCGATTTGCTTTGATTCGTCACGCGGCCGTGCTATCGACCCGCGTCAACCCCACCGATGGGCTCCGATTCTCCGGCGATGCCGCAAGGTACGCCGAGGGCGGCGCTCATCCATAGCTATTTGCGGCAGGGCCGCAGGAAGGAGTTGGCAGATGGCCACGGTGCAAGTTCAAGGCATCCGCGAAGCCCTTACGTTCGACGACGTGCTGTTGAAGCCAGGCCTCTCGGACGTCATGCCGGGCGAGGTCGACATCCGCTCCCGCGTCACCCGCGCCATTCCGCTCAACATCCCGATCATGGCCTCCGCCATGGACACCGTCACCGAGGCCCGCATGGCGATCGCCATGGCGCAGGCCGGCGGCCTCGGCGTCATCCACCGCAATTTCGATCCCGAAGGGCAGGCCGCCCAGGTGCGCCAGGTCAAGCGCTACGAGTCGGGCATGGTGGTGAACCCGCTCACCATCAGCCCCGAGGCGACGCTCGACGATGCGCTCAAGCTGATGAGCGATCACGGCATCTCCGGCATTCCCGTCGTCACCGGCGCGGGCAAGTCCACGCCGGGCAAGCTGGTCGGCATCCTCACCAACCGCGACGTGCGGTTCGCCACCGACCGCAGGCAAAAAGTCTCCGAGCTGATGACGCATGAAGGCCTCGTCACGGTGCGCGAGAATGTCAGCCAGGACGAGGCGCGGCGGATGCTGCACCAGCATCGCATCGAGAAATTGCTCGTGGTCGACGAGCAATATCGCTGCGTCGGCCTCGTCACCGTGAAGGACATGGAAAAGGCGGTCGCCCATCCGCTCGCCTGCAAGGATGCGCAGGGCCGCCTTCGCGTTGCCGCCGCCACCACCGTCGGCGACACCGGCTTCGAGCGCACCGAGCGGCTGATCGACGCCGGCGTCGACCTCGTCGTCGTCGACACCGCGCACGGCCATTCGCGCCACGTGCTGCACGCAGTGAACCGCATCAAGCGTCTGTCCAACTCTGTGCAGGTCGTCGCCGGCAACGTCGCGACCTCCGAAGGCGCGCAGGCGCTGATCGATGCTGGCGCGGACTGCATCAAGGTCGGCATCGGCCCCGGCTCGATCTGCACCACCCGCATCGTCGCCGGCGTCGGCGTTCCCCAGCTCACCGCGATCATGGATGCGGTGGAGGCTGCAAAGAAGGCCGACATTCCCGTCATCGCCGATGGCGGCATCAAGTTCTCCGGCGACCTCGCCAAGGCGCTCGCCGCCGGTGCCGACATCGCCATGGTCGGCTCGCTGCTCGCCGGCACCGACGAGACGCCCGGCGAAGTCTTCCTGTGGCAGGGCCGTTCCTACAAGGCCTATCGCGGCATGGGCTCGGTCGGCGCAATGGCGCGCGGCTCGGCGGACCGATATTTCCAGCAGGACATCAAGGACACGCTCAAGCTCGTGCCTGAAGGCATCGAGGGCCAGGTACCCTACAAGGGCGCGGTCGGCCACGTCATGCACCAGCTCGCCGGCGGCCTGCGCGCCGCGATGGGCTATGTCGGCGCAAAGGACATGAAGGAGCTGCACGACAAGGCGCAGTTCGTCCGCATCACCGGTGCAGGCCTGCGCGAAAGCCACGTCCACGACGTCACGATCACCCGCGAGAGCCCGAACTATCCGGGCGGGGGTTAGTCGCTTCTGCCGTCATTCCGGGGGCGCGAAGCGCAACCCGGAATCTCGAGATTCCGGGTTCGATGCTTCGCATCGCCCCGGAATGACAATGAGTGGTTTGCGCGCTCGCCTCAATGACGGTGTCATTCCCCGCGAATGCGGGGAATCCAGTACGCCGCGGCTTCTCGGTTCAATCACAGCCGCCCCTGGACTACTGGATCGCCCGCTTTCGCGGGCGATGACAGCAAGTGTGGGATTTGCTTCATTCCCACCTACCTCCTAAATGACTGCAACAAGCATTCAGGAGGAAGCCATCATGTCCCAAGCAAAACGCATCGTTCTCGCCGCGCGTCCCGTCGGCGAACCCAAGCCGTCCGATTTCCGCATTGAGGAATTCGCTGTCCCGACACCGGGGCAGGGCGAAGTCCTGCTGCGCACGATCTGGCTGTCGCTCGATCCCTATATGCGCGGCCGCATGAGTGACGGTCCGTCCTATGCCGCGCCGGTGCCGATCGACGGCGTGATGGAGGGCGAGGCGGTCAGCGAGGTCGCGGCGTCCAACAACCCGGACTTCGCCAAAGGCGACATCGTGCGAGCCCGTACCGGATGGCAGACGCATGCGATCTCCAGCGGCAAGGGCCTAATCAAGGTGGATCCCAAGCTCGGTCCGATCTCGACCTCGATCGGCGTGCTCGGCATGCCCGGCATGACCGCCTATACCGGCCTGCTCGACATCGGCAAGCCGCAGGAAGGCGAGACCGTCGTCGTCGCCGGCGCATCCGGCGCGGTCGGCTCCGCCGTCGGCCAGATCGCCAAGATCAAGGGCGCGCGCGCGGTCGGAATTGCGGGCGGCAAGGACAAATGCGACTACGTGGTGAAGGAGCTCGGCTTCGATGCCTGCATCGATCACCGCGATCCCGATCTTGCGGCCAAGCTGAAGGACGCCTGCCCGAAGGGGATCGACGTCTATTTCGAGAATGTCGGCGGCGCCGTGTTCGAAGCGGTGTTCCCGCTGCTCAATCCGTTTGCGCGCGTGCCGGTCTGCGGCCTGATAGCCCATTACAACGACACCGAGGCCAAGCCGCCGAAATGGGCCGCCAGCATGATGCGCGCGACCCTGACCAAGCGGCTGACCTTCCGCGGCTTCATCGTCTCCGACTTCGCCGCCCGCCACGGCGACTTCCTGCGCGACATGTCGGCCTGGGTCCGCGAGGGCAAGGTCAAGTACAAGGAGTTCGTCACCGAGGGCCTGGAGAGCGCCCCCGGCGCCTTCATGGGGCTTCTGAAGGGCGCCAATTTCGGCAAGCAGCTGGTGCGGGTCGGGCAAGATAAGGCCTGATAGCGAGGGCCTGGTTGCGCCGCCGACGCCCTCCGGGCGGTGGATGGTTAAGAAAGAGTCACCAAAAGGTCACACCCGGCCCGCAAAAGCCGCAGGTGTGACCGCCGGTTCATTGACCGGCGAGCGAAGGCATTGAATCATCGCGCATATTTTGGGTGTTGCGATGTTAGAGATCAGTGTTTTCTGCGTAATCCTTCTGGCCGCCGGCTATTGGACGACCATGTTCGTCATGGGCCGCCGCGACGACGTCATCCATGGCAAGTTCGTTCATGCCGAGGACGAGGGCGATTTGACCCGGCCCGCGATGCCGACACCGCCGCCGTTCCCGAAGCGTCCGCTCAAGGCTGCGCAGTCCGCCGGCGTCCAGTCCGCCAACGTCCAGCCCGAGATGGCCGAGGCCAGGCCGGTGAACAGCGCAGCGCTGGAATCCTTGCTGGCTGCGATCCAGCAGGACCTCAAGAGCGTCGCGTAAGCCGCAATCCTCAGACGCTGCCGCGCTCGACCAGGAACAGGTCGACGGCGATCCGCTGTTCGGCAAGCTGCGTGCCCGACAGGCGCGCCAGCAGCAGTTCGGCCGCGATGCGCCCCACGGCCGCCGCATCGAACGAGATGGTGGTGAGGCCGGGCGTGATCTGATCGGCGACGTCGTTGTCGCCGAAGCCGAGCACGGCGAGATCGCGCGGCACCGACAGGCCGCGCGCGCGAGCCTCGATCAGCGCGCCGGTCGCGAGCAGATCGTTGGCGCAGAACACGGCATCGACGCGGTCGCCGCGATCGAGCAGGGCGGTGAAGGCGGCGCGGCCGTCTATGAGGCCTGTGATCTCGCCAACGCCGATCTCGTGGACGATATCGAGGCCGAGCTGCGCCGCTGCCGTGCGAAAGCCGTCGCGGCGCAGCGCGCCGCGGCCGCTGCTGCGGCCGATGAAGGCGACGCGGCGATGTCCGGCCTCAGCCAGCCTGCGCGCCGCCATCGCACCGGCATCCGCATTGGGCAGGCCGACCAGCATGTCGATGGGGTCGCGCGGAAACGCCCAGGTCTCGATCACGGGAATGCCGAGCTCTGCAAGCGCTGCGCGGTTCTCCTCGAGCTCGATCACGCCGGTGAACATCACCGCGGCGGGGCGGATGCCGCGCAGCGACTGGATCATCGCGACTTCCTTGACATAGGAGTAGGAGGTCTGGCCGACGAGCACCTCGAATCCTTCCGGCTCGAGCGTGGCCGCGAAGCTGCGCACGGCGAGCCCGAACTGCTGGCTGAGGATGTTGGAGACGAAGGCGACGACCACGTTCGAGCGGCCCGAGCGCAGCGCGCGCGCATGCGGGTTGGAGGCGTATCCGGTTGCCTCGATCACTTCGAGGATGCGCTCGCGGGTCTTTCGATTGACCTTCTGGGGGTGGCGCAGCACCCGCGACACCGTGATCGGCGATACCCCGGCGCGCTCCGCCACCTCCGCGATGCGCGGCGGCCGTCCGGTCGCGCTGGCGCGGCCGGGCGGCGCCGGAATGCGCACCACGTCGTCATAGTTCGGCTTTGCCGGATCGGTCATCGAATCCCGAGGGTAGTCGAAGTCGCTATCGTCTCCAAAGCTCAGCGCGCTGGCAGCTCGTCGCGCGACAGCGCCCGGCCGACCTGGACCAGGCAGTCGCCGCTCTGGCTGTCGGTGTGCAGGCGCTGCGAGATCACGATGCCATCGGCCGGGAAGCGCAACACTTCCTCCGGCAGCTCCGGCCGCTCGAAATCATGATACCAGCCGGCGACGTCGCCGGCCGCAACGCGCGCGCCGACCATGACCGCGGGCTCGAACCAGCCGCGCCGCGTCGCGAACACCGCCTGCGCGTGGCTTTGCAGCGCCAGCAATTCGGTGGCGCGCTCGACCGGCGCATGCGGCCCCAGCACGGGCGCCTGGACGATGCCGAGCGCGAGCAGCAGCCGGTCGACGGCGCGCGCGGTGAACGCCATCGTCTGCGGCGTGACGGTGCCGCCGCCGCCGAACTCGCCTGACAGTCCGATCGCGCCGGCGCGCGCGGCCGCCGCCATCGAGGTCGGCGCAGCGGCGCCGTTCTCGGCGACGAAGGCGAAGGGCATCCCTAATCCTTCCATCAGGCGCAGTGCCTGGCCGAACATCTCGGGCGGTCCCTGCCGCTCGATCAGCGCGCAGGGCACGTGCGCCATCGACGTGCCGCCGGAATGGATATCGAAGACGACGTCATGGCGCGGAAACAGCTCGTGCTCGAGGAAGTGCGCCAGCCGAAAAGTCGGCGTGCCCGCGGCATCGCCCGGGAAGGCGCGGTTGAGATTGCCCTCGTCGAGCGGCGAGCGGCGGCGCGCCGCCATCACGGCGGGAAGATTGGCGAAGGGCAGGATGGTGATCTCGCCCTTGACGGCCTTGGCATCGAGCCGGCGATACAGCCGCGTCAGCGTGATCTCGCCCTCGTATTCGTCGCCGTGATTGCCGGCCATCAACAGAAGTTTTGGGCCGGCGCCGTTCTTGATCCGGAAGATCGGGATCTTGAGCTGGAAGTAGGGCGATCGATCGATCGAGAAGGGAATGCCTAGATGGCCGGACCATTTCTGGTCCTTCTCGAAATCGATCTCGTGGAAAAGTCCGGTATGCATGGGATGCCCTGAGGGCCGCGTCGTCGCCGAAGCCGGCCGAAGGTTGAAGAAAGAGCGCCGCGTTTACAGCAAGGCGACCGCGGTCATCTCGACGCGCAAATCGGGATCGGCGAGACGGGCTTCGACGCAGGCGCGCGCCGGCGGATTGGCCGGATCGATCCAGGAATCGTAGACCGAGTTCATGGTGTCGAAGTCGGTGATATGCGGCAGGAAGACGTTGACCGCGATCAGTTTGGAGCGGTCGGTGCCGGCTTCCTTGAGCAGCGCGTCGATCTTGGCGAGCACCTGCTGGGTCTGCGACACGATGCCGGCCTTGCGGTCGTCAGCGACTTGACCTGCGATATGCACCATGCCGCCGGCAGCGACGGCCTGGCTCATGCGCGAGCCGACGACGTAACGTTTGATCATCTCGAAGTCTCCTTGGGAAAAGCGGCTCCCGCGCGGGCGCGGGAGCCGCTTGTGAACTTACAGCGTCGGCAGCGACTGCTCTTCCCTAAACCATTTCAGCTGAAGTGCGCCGAGCTTGCCGTTGAGCTTGTTGAAGAAGATGTCGGTGTTGATCCAGTTCAGCAGGTTCTGCTCGCCCTGGCGCACGCCGACATGGGCCGGCGACTGGCGGATCAGGAATTTCAGCTCGACCTCCTTGGTCGGGTTCTGGTCCTGCACCTTCAGCGCGATGGCGCTGTTCTCGGCGAAGGTGTCGGCCTGGCCGGCGAGGAAGGCGGCGAGCGCGGCCGGCGTGTCCTCGAAACGCACCAGCTTCACCTTAGGTGCGTTGTCGGTCAGCC
Source organism: Bradyrhizobium diazoefficiens USDA 110 (assembly GCF_000011365.1). Lineage (GTDB taxonomy): Bacteria > Pseudomonadota > Alphaproteobacteria > Rhizobiales > Xanthobacteraceae > Bradyrhizobium > Bradyrhizobium diazoefficiens. The sequence continues at coordinate 4,416,590 of NC_004463.1, forward strand.
AAACGTCGAGCGTCGAGCCCTTGGCCACCGCAACGCTGCGGCCGTCGAGATTGTCGGGCTTCTTGCTGGTGGCTGATGGCAGCGACTTCGCACCGTAGACGCCGAGATTCACCACCGCATAGGGCTGCGAGAACATCACCTGCTGGGCGCGCTCGGGCGTGGCGCCGAGGCCCGCGATCAGCATGTCGATCTTGTCGGAGAGCAGGCTCGGGATGCGCGCGGCGCCCGTCACCGGCACGAGCTCGAGCTTCACGCCCATGTCGGCGGCGATCAGCCGGGCGAGATCGGCATCAAGGCCCGCGATCTCACCCTTGTCGTCCTTGAAGCCCCAGGGCGCGGCATCGGTCAGGATGCCGACGCGCAGCTTGCCGGAGCCGAGCACATCCTGCAGCTTGTCGGCGTGTGCGAGGTTCGGCGCGGCGAGCACTGCGAGTGCCGTGGCTGCGATCGCAAAGAGGGATTTCAGTTGTCTCATGACTCTCTCCTGGTGGCGGATGGCTGGATGATCATTTTGCGGAGGCGATGAAGCTGGCGAGCTCGGGGGTCTCAGGATTGGCGAACAGCTTTGCCGGCGGCCCCTGTTCCCAGACGCGGCCCTGGTGCATGAAGACGATGCGGTTGGCGACGTTGCGGGCAAAACCCATCTCGTGGGTGACCAGGATCATGGTCATGCCTTGCTTCGCCATCGCCTCCATCACCTTAAGCACCTCGCCGACGAGTTCAGGATCGAGCGCGGAGGTCACCTCGTCGAACAGCATGAGGTGAGGCGCCATGGCGAGGCAGCGCGCGATCGCGACGCGCTGCTGCTGGCCGCCGGAGAGCTGCTCGGGCCAGGCGTCGATCTTCTCGGCAAGGCCGACGCGGGTGAGCACGTCCTGGGCCAGCGTGCGTGCGCGGGCCTTGTCGATGCGGCCGGTGAGCAGCGGGGCCAGCGTGATGTTGCGCTCGACCTTCAGATGCGGAAACAGGTTGAAGGCCTGGAACACGATGCCGACGCGCTGACGGAATTTCTTGAGGCCGGGCATCTTCGCGTGGACCCGCTCGCCCTCGACGCGGATCTCGCCGGAATCGACGCTCTCCAGCGCATTGATGCAGCGGAGCAGCGTCGACTTGCCCGAGCCCGAGCGGCCGATGATCGTGACGATCTCGCCTTCCTCGACGTCGAGCGAGACGCCCTTGAGCACCTCGACCTTGCCGAATGTCTTGTGCACGTCGCGGATTTCAACGAGAGCCATCGAGGCGGGCCTCCAGGGAGCGGGACCAAAGCGTGAGCGGCAGGCACAGCGCGAAATAGATCGCGGCGACCAGCGCGTAGGTGAGCAGCGGCTGGAACGTCGCCGCGCTCACCACTTGCCCTGCGCGGGCAAGCTCGACGAAGCCGAGGATCGAGGCGAGCGAGGTGCCCTTGATGAGCTGCACCAGGAAGCCGACGGTCGGCGGCAGCGACAGCCGCAGCGCCTGCGGCGCGATGATGTGGCGGAACTGCTGCCAGGCGGAGAGGCCGAGGCAGGCACCGGCCTCCCATTGCGCCTGCTTCACGGCCTCCAGCCCGCCGCGCCAGATCTCGCCGAGGAAGGCGGCGGTGTAGAGCGTGTAGGCGACGGTCACGGCGACGAGCGCCGGCACCTGGATGCCCAAAAACACCGGCATGCCGAAATAGAAGAAGAACAACAGCCCGATCAGCGGCACGCTCTGGATCACCTGGATGCACGCCGTCATGGTCCAGCGCAGCCCGGCGAAGCGGCTGATGCGGCCCATGGCGAGCCCGAGCGCCAGCGGCGCGCCGAAGGCGAGCGCGAGCACGACCAGCGCGACGGTCCAGCGCAGCGCCGCGAACAGCGAGACGAAATCGATGAGGGAGAAGGATCGCATCGCTGTCCCCTCAGCGCCGCCGCGGCCAGCGGAAGGCCGCCAGACCGATGATTGCGAACAGCGCCTTGAACGACATCGCCATCGCGAAATAGACCGCGCAGATCACCGCATAGACCTCGAAGCTGCGGTAGGTGCGGCTCTCGATGAATCCTGCGACATGGAAGAGTTCGTCGGCGGCGACCTGCGAGGCGAGCGAGGTGCCGAGCAGCAGCAACACGAACTGGCTGGTCACGGCCGGATAGGCGTTGCGCAGCGCCGGCGGCAGCAGGATGTGACGGAACACCTGCCAGCCTGACAGCCCGAGGCACTGGCCAGCCTCGATCTGGTTCTTCGGCACGGAGTCGAGGCCGGCGCGGATGATCTCGACCGAGTAGGCGCCGAAATACAGCGACAGCGCGACGGCAGCCGCCTCGAAGGCCGGCAGCTTCAGGCCGAAGTTCGGCAGCACGAAGAAGACGATGAAGATCTGGATCAGCGACGGCGTGTTGCGGAACAGCTCGATATAGCCGCGCACCAGCCAGCGCAGCGGCGTGATGCGGCCGTTCAGCGCGACCGCGCCGGCAACGCCGATCACGAGCCCGGCCAGTGCCGCGATCACCGTCAGCTCGAGCGTGACGATGGCCCCGTCGATGAGCTGGTTCTGATAGCGCCAGAGCGGCAGGAAGTTCATTGCGTGCGCTCTCAGCCGAACTGGGTGGGGAGGGCGCGCGTGACCACACCATCGGCGTCGAGCCCGAGGATCACCCGCCAGCGGTCGAGGCAGGTGCAGGGATGCGAGATGCCGAAGGCGATGATGTCGCCGACAGCAAGGGCGCCTTCGGGGGCAACGGACAGGAACGCATGCTGGTCGTTGAGGCGCGTGACCGCCAGCGCAGCGTCGAGCCCTTGCTGCTCGACGCCGTCGCGGAATACGCGCAACGGGACGGGCAGTCCCTGATCGAAGGAGGCGTCGCGCATGCCGAAGCCGGCAATCGCAAGTCCTGTCTCGGGGCGCGACAAGACTTCGGCCCAGAGCGTCAGCGCGGGGCGAAAGCCTTCCACGGCGGAGTGGTGCAGACCGTCGATGAGGAGACCGCCGCGCCGGTCTATTTCCGCGAAGGCGCGGGCGTAGATGCCGTGATCGGCGAAGAACAGCGCGCCGGAGCGCAGGATCACGCTGGCGTTGCCGTCAGCCTGCGCGCCCGGTGCGAGCGCGCGCGCGACGATGTCGAAATAGGCCGAGCCGCCGGCACTGATGATCAGTGGCCGCTGCGGGGCGGCGGCGCGCACCAGCGCAAAAGTCTCGATGGTGCGCTCCATCAGTGCCGCGATCGCGCGCATCGTCTCGTCGGCATCGGGCGTTGCGGCTGCGCCCTCATAGGTCGCAACGCCGCCGAGCACGAGCCGGTCGGCGGCGAGCACGGCTGCGATCGTCGCCTCGATGGCGGCGCGATCGCGCGCGCCGGCGCGGCCTGCGCCGAGCTCGACCAGCACGGACAATTCGCGGCGTGACGCGATCCGTGCCGCTTCGGCGAGCGCGGCGACAGCGGCGGGTGAATCCGCGAAGGCGTGAAATTCGGCGTCGGGATAGGCGCCGAGCAGCGCGCCGAGCCGCCGGCCGGCCGCGAGCCCGCCGATCTCGTTGGCCAGCAGCAGGCGCCGCTCGCCGCTCGCGAGCAGCACGGCGGCCTGCTGGACGTTGGCGACCGTCGTACCCCAGGCGCCGGCTGCACGCAGCGAGCGGGCGAGCTCCGGCGACATCGGGGTCTTGGCGTGGGGCGCGACGCTGACGCCGGCGCTGGCGCACCATGTCAGGAAGAGGTCGCGGTTGGCCGCGAAGGCGGCTTCATCAAGGGTGAGGGCGGGCAGGGCAAGATCGCCGCGCGAAGGCGACCAGCGCTGGCCGCCGATGTCCTCAGTGGCTACGCCATCGACCAGGGGAATGCCCCGGGTAGTCGTCGAAACGCGTTGGCTATCCCACCGGGACAAGAACTGCATCGTCGCTCCCTCAGCGGCGCTCGACCGCTGAAGTGAACGATATGTCCGAATGACAACGTTGTCATTAGCCAAATCTAGCCATCATGGGGACAAGTTCGAGGTAATAAGGTATTTGGATAAGGGTATGTGCCAACGAATTGAGCTAATGCTCGCCGCCCATCTGGAGGAGGACTTCCTCGATATCGATGTCGATCTGGCCCGCCGCCCTGAGATGGCGGACCTCGAGACTGTCGCCCCGGAAGCGGTACTCGACGAGGCCGGTCTCCTTGATCGCGATCCGGTCCTGGCGCTGGTCGTTGATCTTGAAGCCGACCGACGGCGCCCAGACGTGGCGCGTGTGGCGGAACGTGAAGTCGCGGCGCTGGTGCACGTGGCCGCTGGCGATGAGGCGCAGATCGACACGCGCAAACATCTCGATCAGCCGCGCCCGCGCCGGCTGCGGCACGTAGCGGATCGAGGTCTCCGGCGTCTCTGGATCGTCGGGCAGGTTGAGGAACACCGGCTTGTGCAGGAACAGCGCGACCGGCCTGCCATTCGTGCGTGCGATCTCCTGGGTTAGCCAGTCGAACTGCGCGGCCTCGAAGGCGAGCCCGGAATTCATCACCAGCGTGTTGAGGCCGATGAAGCACCAGCCCGCCGCCTCGAACGACCAATGGTCCTCGCCGATGATGTCGCGGAATTGCTGGCGGTATGCCTCGCTGACCGGCGGCTTCGGCGCCGGCCCGATCGCGGTCGGATTGTCGCCGATGTCGTGATTGCCGGGGAGGTAACGGCAGGTCACGGGCAGGGCGTCGTGCAGGCCTTTGGCGAATACGACATCATCGCGGCTGGTCGGCCCGTCGAAGGAGACGTCGCCGGTGTTGATGACGAGATCGGGCCTGTCAGCGTCGATGTGCTCGCAGACGCGATGGAAGTTGGCGATCAGGCCGGGAAAGCGTCGGCCGAGATGGGTGTCGGAAATCTGCGTCAGGCGAAATTCGGACATGGCGTCAGCATAGGCGTTGTCGCACGTCGGAACGATGACGGCGCGCGCATCATCCGCGATCGAACAATGTTTAAAGCACGCGATAGCGGATCGTGTAGGCGTCCTGCGGCGCGATGCTGCCCGTCACCGGCGAGGCGATGCGGTCGGCGAGATGCCAGGGGCCGAACTGCTCGGAGCGATGCGGCTCGGCCGGAAGGCGGAGGCGGAATTCGAACGTGCCCTTGCCGGGCAGGTTCACCACCAGCACGCGGTCGGCGGTGCGGTGGTTGAGCGCCACCGCGCCGCGCAGCAGTGCGCGGCCGTCGGCGAGGTCGCGCACGCCGTCGACCAGCGCCAGCGTCTGGTTGCGGTCGGTATGCAGCTCGATCTGGGTGTCGGATACAGCCGTCAGCGTCTCCCTGGGCATGCGGATCTCGAACTCGACCGCAGGCTTGGACGGGTTGAGGCCGAGATAGGCGAGCGCAGCGTGGCGCACGTCGGAGGCGGCGAAGGCGAACAGGGCGACGGCGGCGAGCGTGGCGAGGCCATGCCTGACGACATCGCGCCAAGGGGAATAGCTCATCCGATAGCCCAGGCGGAAATACACCGTCATCGCCAGCGCGACCGCGAGCGCCATCGCGATACCTGACAGCGCCGACATCAGGATGCCGAGCCGGTCGCTGGCGGATTCGGCAAGGGGGCCGATCAGGCCGGAGAGGGTGTTCATGGCGGTCGCTCGCCTTGCGCCCCAAAGGGGACGAAATTGCTTTAACAATCGGTGGTTGGTCGCAAGAGCGGGAACACCGGTTCAACTCGCTGATTGTCAGCGTCAGAAGTCGCGGCTAATGACGGTCCGCGGTGTTCCGCCTTACGGGAAAGTTCCGATGTCTGTCCAAATGGTCCTGCTGCCTGTCTTCGTGCAGGTCGGTCTCACCTTCGCGCTTCTGATCGGCATGGTCTTCGGGCGCCGCAAGGCGCTGGTCTCGGGCGAGACCAAGATCCGCGACATTGCGCTGGGCGAGCCGAACTGGCCCAAGAGCACCACGCAAATCGCCAATTGCTACCGCAACCAGTTCGAGCTGCCGTTGCTGTTCTACGCCCTGATCGCGCTGGCGCTCCCCTTGCGCCATGTCGATCTCTTCATCGTGCTGATGTCATGGGTGTTCGTGGTGACACGGTTCGCCCATGCCGGCGTGTTCGTCTCCTCGAACGATCTCGGCCGCCGCTCGACGATCTGGCTCGCCGGCGTGCTGGTGCTGCTGGTGATGTGGATCTACTTCGCGCTGAGAATGCTCTTGTTGATCTGACTTTTAACGGTCGGATTTCATCTGAAAGATTTGAAATGACCCCCGCTGCCCGGCTGTCCGCAGCCATCGAACTGATCGATACCATCGAGAGAGACCGCGTGCCCGCGGCCAAGGCACTGAAGGAGTGGGGCACCGCGCACCGCTTCGCCGGCTCCGGCGACCGCGCCGCGATTGCCGGCCTCGTCTGGGACGTGCTGCGCCGCTATGCCTCGAGCGCCTTCCTGATGGACGCCGACACCGCGCGGGCGCGGCTGATCGGCATGCTCCGTCTCGAGCGCGACATGGACGCGGCCACCATGGCCGCCCTGTTCGACGGCAGCCGGTTTGCGCCGGCGCCGCTGACGGAGGCCGAGCAGGCGGCGCTCAGCCATCGCTCCCTCAGGGACGCTCCCGCTGCGATCGCCGGCGACTACCCCGAATGGCTCGATCCGCATCTGGCAAAGGTGTTCGGCGAGGACCGTGCGGCGGAGGCGGCCGCGATGGCGAGCCGGGCGCCGCTGGACCTGCGCGTCAACACGCTAAAGTCCAATCGTGACAAGGTGCTGCGGGCGCTTGCTCATCTTCATGCGAAACCGACGCCCTGGTCTGCAACCGGCCTGCGCATCGAGCTTTCCGCCGATGCGCGCAACCCCGGCATCCAGGCCGAGGAGGATTTCATCAAGGGCGCCGTTGAAGTGCAGGATGAGGGATCGCAGCTTGCGGCCCAGTTCACCGCGGCAAAACCCGGCGAGCAGGTGATTGATCTGTGCGCCGGCGCCGGCGGCAAGACGCTGGCGCTCGCCGCCATGATGCAGGGCAAAGGCCGGTTGATCGCGACCGATAGCGACAAGCGGCAGCTTGCGCCCATTCACGAACGCCTGTCGCGCGCCGGCGTCCACAATGCCGATGTCCGCACGCCCAAGGGCGAGGCCGATCCGCTGGCCGACATCAGTGCCACGGCCGATCTCGTTGTGATCGACGCCCCCTGCACGGGAACCGGCACCTGGCGCCGCAACCCCGACGCCAAATGGCGGATGCGGCCGGGTGCGCTGGAGATTCGCCTGCGCGACCAGGCCGAGGTGCTGGAGCGCGCCGTGCCGCTGGTGAAGCTAGGTGGCCGCATCGCCTACATCACCTGCTCGGTGCTGGCGGAAGAGAACGGCGAGCAGGTGAGGGCGTTCATCGGCCGTCACCCGGAGTTCGCGGTGGTCCCACCCGAGCAGATCGCGAGCGTGCTCTGGGACAAGGCGGAAGATTTCGCAAAAGCCGCGCTGCAATCGCCCGAGGGCTGGCTGATGACGCCGCGCCGGACGGGGACGGATGGCTTCTTCGTCTCGGTGCTGAAGAAGACCGCCTGATCAACGTTGTCATTCCGGGGCTCGCGAAGCGAGAACCCGGAATCCATCGAGCCGCAGGGACCGCCGCGCGATGGATTCCGGGTTCGCCCTCCGGGCGCCCCGGAATGACGGCCGTTGGGCCCCCCAAAACAAAAGCCCCGCAGACCGAATCCCGGTCACGGGGCTTTCAAGTTCTCGCGCTCTGCCGGTACGTCCGTGGTCAGAAGCGCTGGTGCGCGGGCGATTAGCCGACGCGGAGATTATCAGCCGACGACTTGCCGCTGCGACGGTCGGCGACGATGTCGAACGAGACCTTCTGACCCTCGTTGAGGGAGGAGAGGCCAGCGCGCTCGACGGCGCTGATGTGCACGAACACGTCCTTCTGGCCGTCGTCCGGCTGGATGAAACCATAACCCTTTTGGGTGTTGAACCACTTCACGGTGCCCATAGCCATGGGAATTTCCTTTAGTTAGTTAGAGAGGATACGCACGCGGACCGGTACGCAGCACTGCGCCCATAGTCCTGATGAGTCGATGTTTTGGAGAAATCATCTGAAGCGTGCGCGCCTGTCTTAGACGAGGCGAAGCGGCCCAGTCGTTCGGCCAAGTATCGATGATCACAATATAGCGAGAATTTTGGGCCACTTCAAGGCACCACCCGCCACCCGGCACCTCGCCCGGATTTTCTATTTTGCGGTGCAAATTAACCGCTCCGGCGCATCTCAATCGACGATAAACAGCGTCGCCCCGGTGGCCGTCGAGGACCGGTGCGCGGCGTCGCCGAAGTCGGAGACCTGGTAGCTCATCCCCGCCGTGAGCTTGAACTTGCGGCCGTCGCGCAGCTCCGAATCGAGCTCGCCCTTGACCACGAAGATGACGTGGCCGCGGTCGCACCAATGGTCGGCGAGATAGCCCGGCGAATACTCGACCATCCGCACCCGGAGATCCCCGATGTTGAGCGTGCGCCACAGCGCCTGGCCGGTCTCGCCGGCATGCTTGGTCGGCTCGACCTTGCTCCAGTCGGTGACGGTGAAGGGGGAGGTGGGGAGTTTCATGGGGGAGGTCCTGTCTCAGAGCCGGCAATGCTGGTGTTAGCGTACGCTGCCGCCGCAGTCTCCGTCATTGCGGGCGCAGCGAAGCAATCCAGAAATGCATCCGCGGAGGCCGTCTGGATTGCTTCGTCGCGTCAGCGCAAAATTGCTCCGCAATTTTGTCTCGCGATGACGGGCTTGGGGCACGCTCGCACCCCGCTCAAGGTGTCATCGCCCGCCTTGTGCGCACTTGCGCACTGGAGCGGGCGATCCAGTATTCCAGAGGCCGTGCCGTGATACGGAGAAGCCGCGGCGTACTGGATTCCCCGCTTTCGCGGGGAATGACAGCGGTGGGTGGGGTGGCACCGTCTGCACACGACAAGCCGCGGCGGGGACAGCAACCCACGCAGGCGTCACTGCGGCAGATGGTTCGCCGACCCCTGCACGATCAGACCCGCGTCGTTCACCCGCAGATACTCGCAGATCTTCTTGCCCCGCTCGTTCGCGTAAAACACCACGACGCTGTCAGGGCTGACGAACACGTCGATCAGGGAGAAGTGCAGGTCAGGCAGCAGGGCGAGCGCCTTGCCCCAATAGGCCCGCAACGCGTCCTTGCCGCGCACGGTGCCGCTGGCATCGAACCCCAGCGCCGGGATGCGGTCCGATGTCATCACGGCGGCCTCGTCATAGAGTGTCAGCACGCGTTCGAGATCGCGCGCATTCCAGGCCTCGACCCAGGTCCGGCCGAGCGCGGCAAGCGATGATGGCTGATGGTGCTGTGGCATGGCATTCTCCCTGATCGGCCCCGGATTGAAGCGCGGGGGCAATTAGGTCAATAATACTGACCTATATGCATTTGTCCATGCCCAAAGAAGAATGTGGGCGTGCAAACCTGCGCGGTTGCGGGCCGGGGCGTGGTCGCGTATCTGCTTGCCATGACAGCAGCACAGAACGACCGCTCCGCGTCGACGCCCTCCGTGGCCTCGGCGCATGACAAGATTCTCATCGTCGACTTCGGCAGCCAGGTGACGCAGCTGATCGCGCGTCGCGTGCGCGAGGACGGCGTCTATTGCGAGATCGTCCCGTTCAACAAGGCCGAAGAGGCCTTCAAGGAGATGAAGCCGAAGGCGGTGATCCTCTCCGGCGGGCCGGAATCGGTGCACGAGGCCGGCTCTCCGCGCGCCCCGCAATTGATCTTCGCCTCCGGCGTGCCCGTGATGGGCATCTGCTACGGCCAGATGACCATGGCGGCGCAGCTCGGCGGTGAGGTCGAGGGCGGCCATCACCGCGAATTCGGCCGCGCCGATGTCGAGGTGAAGGCGCAGAGCAAGCTGTTCGAGGACGTCTGGTCATCAGGCAGCAAGAACCAGGTCTGGATGAGCCATGGCGACCGCATCACCAAGATGCCGCCGGGCTTCTCGGTGGCCGGCACCTCGCCGAACGCGCCCTTCGCGATCATCCAGGACGAGAAGCGCAAATATTACGGCCTGATGTTCCACCCCGAAGTGGTGCACACGCCCGACGGCGCCAAGCTGATCCGCAACTTCGTGCGCAAGATCGCCGGCCTCACCGGCGACTGGACCATGCGCGCCTTCCGCGAGGAGGAGATTGCCAAGATCCGCGCCCAGGTCGGCAAGGGCAAGGTGATCTGCGGCCTCTCCGGCGGCGTCGATTCGGCCGTCGCGGCCGTGCTGATCCACGAAGCCATCGGCGACCAGCTGACGTGTGTGTTCGTCGATCACGGCTTGATGCGCCTCAACGAGGCCGAGCAGGTGGTTGACCTGTTCCGCCACCACTACAACATCCCGCTCGTGCACGTGGATGCGTCGAAGCAGTTTTTGGGCGAACTCGAAGGCGTCACCGACCCCGAGACCAAGCGCAAGACCATCGGCCGCCTCTTCATCGAGGTGTTCGAGGCCGAGGCCAAGAAGATCGGCGGCGCCGACTTCCTCGCGCAAGGCACGCTCTATCCTGATGTGATCGAGAGCGTCTCGTTCACCGGCGGACCTTCAGTCACCATCAAGTCGCACCACAATGTCGGCGGTCTCCCTGAACGCATGAACATGAAGCTCGTCGAGCCCCTGCGCGAGCTGTTCAAGGACGAGGTGCGCAAGTTAGGGCGCGAGCTCGGCCTGCCCGAAATCTTCGTCGGCCGCCACCCGTTCCCGGGCCCGGGCCTCGCCATCCGCTGCCCCGGCGACATCACAAGCGACAAGCTCGACATCCTGCGCAAGGCCGATGCCGTCTACATCGACCAGATCCGCAAGCACGGCCTCTACGACGACATCTGGCAGGCTTTTGCGGTGCTGCTCCCCGTGAAGACGGTGGGCGTCATGGGCGACGGCCGCACCTACGACTACGTCGTGGGTCTGCGCGCCGTCACCTCCACCGACGGCATGACCGCGGACTTCTACCAGTTCGACATGAAGTTCTTAGGCGAGACCGCCACGCGCATCATCAACGAGGTGAAGGGCGTGAACCGGGTGGTGTACGACGTGACCAGCAAGCCGCCCGGGACGATTGAGTGGGAGTAGGGGACCGGTTGTCATCGGGCAGTTTGGCGTGGTTTTGGAGCGTCTATCTCATTTCTTCCCGGTCGCGTCGTCACATAAGCCTGATCGAGGTCTGAAAACTATCGCGCTTCCGCGAACAGCGCAATGTGGCGTACTGCGGCGTGCAGAAAGGTCGGAAGCGGTGAGCCGAAGTCTCAGTTTGAGGGATCGGGATTACGGTGACAGTGCATTTGACTATCGCTCGCTAAAGAAGGCTTGCGAGTTGAATTCACTGTCACCGTAATGTTCGAAGAAGTCAGCGCGCGACCGGTTCTCGGCGTCGATCACGGCCATAGATCGATTACTGCTCCTTCCTGAACAAATCCTGGAAGACCAGCGGGCCCCAGGTGCGGCCGCGCGCGTGCACCAGCGCGCCACCCTCGTTGAGCTTTCCGAGCTTCACGGGTGCGAAGCCGAGTTGTTTCGCCAAGGCCGCGACGGGAACGATCGCGTCCTCGTCGTCGCTGGACAGAAAGACGACCCGGTGGCCGCCCTCGACGACCGGATCGGTAGCCAGTTTGGCTGCAATCAGATGATTGAAACCTTTCACGAACCTGGCTCCGGTGAACGCCTTCGCGACGACGGCGGAGGACAGAAGACCGTCCAGCTCTTCTCCAAAGCCGTTCGTCGCGTCGATGATCGTCTTGCCTTGCCAACTCGGCAGGGCCTTCGCAACCGCGCGATGCTCCCCGAACGGGACCGCCAGAATGATGGTGTCGGCCTCGAGTGCGTCCTCCAGCGACCTGGCGACGACCGTGGGTCCGATCGCCCGAGCCTGCGGCGCCAACGTCTCGGGCGGCCGGCGGCTCGCGACTGATACGTCGATGTTCCTGCGGGCGAAGGCATGGGCGAGGGCCTGGCCTATCTTGCCGAATCCTATGATTGCGTAGCTCATCATACGTCTCCTATTTTCAGATGGCCGAGAAGCCGCCGTCGACGGACAACTCCACCCCGTTCACGAAGCTTGAATCGTCTGAGGCAAGAAACAGCGCGACCGCCGCGATTTCCTCAGGACGACCCATCGTTCCCCTGGGGATCAGGGATTCGAACATCCGCTTCGCGTCCTCGGTGAGAACCTGGTCCTGCATCGGTGTGGCGATCGGCCCCGGGCTCAGCACGTTCACCCGGATATTCCTGCCCTTCAGTTCGTTGAGCCACGTGCGTGCGAATGAGCGCAGCGCCGCCTTGCTCGCCGCATACACGCCGTAACCGGGAAAACCTTTCACCGACGCAACGGACCCGGTCATGAAGATCGATCCGCCATCGCGGAACAGCGGCAGCGCCTTCTGAACCGTGAACAGCGTGCCGCGCGTATTCAGGCCGAAGGTTGCATCGAAATGCTGCTCGGTAATCTCGCCGAGCGGAACGGCTTCCCCCATGCCGGCGCTCGCGTAGAGGACGTCGATCCTACCCTTGTCCCGCTTGACCGTGTCGAACAGACGGTCGAGGTCGTCGAGATTGGCCGCGTCGCCGCGCACGCCGATCACGTTCTGGCCAATCAGCTTGACGGCCTCGTCGAGCGCCTGCTGCCTCCGGCCCGTGATGAAAACATAGGCGCCTTCTTCAACGAACCGCCTGGCGCTCGCCAGCGCCATACCGCTCGATCCACCCGTGACGACTGCGACCTTACCTTCAAGCTTTCCCATGACTTCTCCATTCGTGGTGTCGGGGCAGCATCTGCCTCCGAGAACCTCGAAATGGGTCCGCAGGGGTCAGGTGTTGAGTGCGGAAGCGCGCACATCGATGGTGCGAAATCGAACCGGCTGGACGATCGACGCCAGCCGCGACGAGCGGTGTCCGCCGGTCGGAATTGGGCCGTACTTGCCGGCATGGGGCTGTGATCGCTGCCCGTGCTACCCACATACGAGACGCCGCTCGATGTGTTGGACACGGGCTTTGGAAGGCGCACCGTGCGGTGCGGGATTGCACCATGATCGACTGGGATGACGTTCGTTACTTTCTTGCCGTCGCGCGCGGAGGCTCGGTGCGGGCTGCCGCCGAGCGCCTCGGTGTGAACCACGCGACCGTGCTGCGACGCATCGCCCAGCTCGAGGAGCGCCTCGGGGTCCATATGTTCGAAAAGCTGCCTTCGGGCTACCGCCTGACGGCTGCAGGCGAGGAGGTCCTCGAGTTCGCGGACCAGATGGAAACGTCTTCGCACCTGCTGGAGACGCGCGTCTTCGGGCGCGACCAGAGCGTGCGCGGGCTTCTGCGGGTGACGCTGGCGCCGCCGCTGGCGACACACCTGCTCATGCCTGATTTCGCCGATTTCGCGCGTCTGCATCCGGACATCGAGATGGAAATCCTGTCGTTCGGCGAGTTGGCAAATCTGACCAACCGGGAGGCCGACGTCGCGATCCGCGTCGTCTACGACCGCAAAACCCTGCCGCTCAATCTTCACGGCCTGAAGGGACCGGAGCTGTTCGGCGCCGTCTACATGTCCAGGGATCGACTGGCCGCGTGGCGTGCGGGCGCGCCTGATCCTGTCAGGTGGATCGTCATCAGCATGCATGGGATTCCGGATTGGGCCAGCGAGGGTGAGGTTCGCACCACGGGCGGTCCGTTCAGGGTCACGGATGCCGGCGCGCAGATCGCTGCCGTACGGCAAGGGCTCGGGATCACGACACTGCCGTGCTTCGTCGGCGATGCCGACCCCCTGCTGGTGAGGGTGCCGGGCACCGACCTGCACATGTACGGAACGGTTTGGCTTCTCACACAGGGCGAGACACGCAAGACGAAGCGCGTGCGGCTCTTCACCGAGTTCGTATCCCGCAGGCTCACCGCGTACGCGCCGCTTCTCGCGGGGCTGTCCGTATCGCGAGCCTGATGCAGCGTCGTACTAAGGCGATGTTGTGTCAGCGATCGCAGGCGATCGTTCTCGCGTTGCCATGCAGGACGTACCCGTCTCACCAGATGAACGGAATCAGGCGCCGGCGCACACGGCGCGCGTAGTCGTCATAGCCCTCGAGACCCGCGCGCAGCGTCTGCTCCTCGATGCCGATCCGGATGCCGAACAAGAGGGCGAGGATGGGGACCGTCGCAAGTCCCCACCACGAGCCGAGCACGAGCGATGTCCCGGCGACGTAGAAGAGCGTGCCGAAATACATGGGATGGCGGACGATGGCATAGGGGCCTGTTGTGATGACGGCCTGCCCGCGGTCCTTCTGCAGTTTCACGACCGGCGCCGCGAAGCTGTTCGTGCGCATGATCCAGTAAATGAACAGCATTGCCGCCAGCAGGAGCCCGCAGCCTGCCCACTGCACGGAAGATGGCATTGCCGACCAGCGCCAGCGCGCCGCATCCGCCACCATGAAGCCCATTCCTCCAAATATGAGGAGCAGGATCGGGATGAGAATCAGCTTGTCCGCGAGCGGCTGATCTTTCTGCAGGGGCGGCTTGAGGCGCTCTCTGAGCAGGCTCGGATCCACGCGCGCCATGATTGTCCCAAACACGACTGAGGATAAGACCATCACGCCGAGATAGAGCCATCCGCCGGTGTAGTCCGTCGTGCCTGCAGCACCAAAGATGATCGCGCCCATGAAGCCGAACCAGACGATTGTCTGCACGATGAGATTGAGAACGAGACCCATTGTTTCTGCCTTTCCCGTCGAAGGTTCGGAGTCTTCCGCACGGCCAGCGCCGCTGCGGGTTTCCTCATTGCCGTCGTCGGCCACGTGTCCAGCGGCTCATGGCGTCCTCCATGGCGCCCCGCATGACCCGATAGAAGTCGGCCATCTCCCTGAGACGCGCGCTTGCCGCCTTGGACGCAGCTATTTCAGCCCCGGCGTTCAACTGCCCGGCCAAGGCGTCGAGCAGACGATTCTGCTGCCGGATCATGGCTTCGTAGTCGTCTGCTACGGCATAAAGCGCGCGTTTTGTCCCAGGCTCGCTATGGCGACGCGCCAGCGTGTAACTCTCGAGCAGCCGAGCGGCTACGCTTGCGCTGCTCTTGCTGATCCCGAGGCTTTCGGTGATCTGGTCGAGGCTGACGGGGCGAGGGCAGAGAAGCAAATAGCCATAGAGACGGGCGGCGACGGGCGGCACGCCCCAGGGCGTGAGCAGCCGTGCCACGTCCTCCGTGAACCGCTGCTCGTCCCTGCTGGTCTTGTTTGACATATTCGGCATATTCCGAATATATAGAAGTAAGGGCCGACTGCAAGCGTCAAGCGGGGGCTCGTGCCTCCCTGTCAGTCCGCTGCGGCTTGTGTTTTGCAGGATCGGTATCATGTCGCCGGAGTTCACGCCTCGGCGGGAGCCATCGCGTCATGGACGAGCGGCAGACGTCGAGCGTAGTCGCAATCATTCCCTGCAACGACCTCGATGCAGCGGAACGGTGGTGGAACAGGCTCGGCTTCTTCAGACCGGTCGATCAAGGCTACGAAGACTATCGGATGCTGTCAGATGTTGGTGGCGAGGTGCACTTGCAGCAGGCGGTGGAAGGCTGGCTCATTCCGGGGAGCAACCCGTTTGGCGTCTACGTCTACACGCCCCGGGTCCGCGGCCTGGCCGCGGCGATGTGCACGGAGATCGTCGAGCCGAGCCGCGCGGCCGAGCACAAGCCGTGGGGCATGTATGAATTCGCGCTAAATGGCCCTGACGACCTGCTCGTCCGCGTGGGCTGGCCGAGCCGGTTGATGACGGAGTAGGTCTGGCGTTGGCGCGAGCCTCTCGGCGCTCAATTGTCGCACCTTCATGTGAAGCATCTCACACGCACGCTTGCGTCAATCATGCGACAGAACACCTGCTGTGATTGTACGTGGTGAATTGGGCTTATTGCGATGCCCGCCACCACATCAGCTGAAATGAGCTGCACACGCCAGAACGACATGTTGAAATAGCCATCAACCGGCCGATTGCGTCGGTCCATGAGAGCTATGGAGACACTATGGCTGACAAACACGAACAGAGCATGGTTGGTACGTGGACCAAAACCACGGCGGCTGCGTGTGCGGACAAATATCCCGCCACCATCACATTCTCGACCGGCACCTACCGCGGCATGCGCGGCGAGGGGCAGGGCATGGTGTGGTGGGACGCGGGAATCTACCGTCTCGAGGATTCCAACACACTCGTCGTCGGGACGGCCAGCGATGAACTTGTGACCTATCGCATTTCACTCGAGGCCGACCGGTTTGAGTTTACGGATTCCGAGGGCTGTGTCGTGACCTATCGGCGCGCGTAGGACTGCGCACGCCACAGCTGACTTGAGATAACGCGGGCGTACCCGCGAACGAGCCCGATGCTCACGTCGATCGCCTCGTCATTTCAACGAGGAGATTACGACATGTGCAATTGCTCAGAGCATGAATCGAGTGGCAGCCTTGCAAAGATGACCGGGGCATCGGTCGAGCCGGCCATGAAGCCGCAGGTGCCGCTGTCGCGTCAGATCAGCATCAGCGATGAGGATTCCGGCGATCAGCCGGCCTCGACCGATCTGCAGCCGTTTCCGCCGTTCAGACTATGCAGGCTCGACTTTCGCGAAGGCTGCTACCAGATCAACTTCAGGCCGACGGCCGGCTTCGTGTCCTTCGAAGGCACGCTGCGCGTCGATCGCTCGGCGCCCGACGGCGGCGCGGATCATCTGATCGTCAGCGGCGATCTCTATTCGAAGCGGCCGGTGATCGGTCCGATCCCCCATCCGTTGCCGCCGGTGGGGAACAAGGACGGAGATGCAGCCACAGCGGACGCGGGGCTGACGAGCCTCGCCGGTTCGCTCAGCGCGGTCGATGAGCCGGCTATTCCGTTCCCGATCCGCAGGCCGAGGATCCCCATCTTCCCCCGCGCGCGCTATCATTCCTATCTCAGGGTGACCAGCGTGTCCGCGCCGGTCGCGGTCCCGCTGCCGAAGAAGTGCGAGCTCACCATCGTCGCCGAGCAGTTCAATTACACGCAGCCGCCGGTCGGCCAGTTCAAGGGCACGTTCCCGGCGACGCCGTCGCGCACCGTGACGATGAAGCTTGCGAAGGTGCCGGCGCCGTTTCCGTTCTCCCTGACCGGCGGACCGTTCTACGAGGGCCGGCTGTTCGAGGGCGGTGTGGACAAGGGCAGCGTCTCGCTCGCCTGGGTGTCGAAATTCTTCCGCAGAGCGACGCTGGAAATCGATACGCTGGTCGGCGCCGTGCGGCCCGCACCGGTGCCCGACGGCGCCGGCGGCACGGAGTTCTTCGACACGATCTTCGCCAGGACCGGCTGGCAGCTGACGGTGGTGCAGGACCAGCTCAACGTCCCGGTGCCATCAGGAGTGGTGCCGACCAACTGCTGGAGCTCTGCGGATCTGCACGCGCTGATGACGACCGTGCGCAATCCGGCTACGAATCTGGACGCCGAATGGCGCGTGCACATGATCGTCGTGCCTGCGAAGCTCGGCTGCTCGCGCGGCATCATGTACGACCAGATCGGCGTTCCCCGCGAAGGCTGCGCGAGCTTCTCCGATGACGGCTATCCCACCTCGGACTCGTCGAACTTTGGTCTCGCCGCGAACAGGAAGCAGCGCGATGTGCCGCGTGCGTTCCTGCGCAGTGCGACCCACGAGCTGACGCACACGCTGAACCAGATCCACCAGGAGCAGGAGACGGCGGCCGACAACTCGATCATGACCACGACGCCGAGCGTGGCGGACGTGCTCGGAGGTCCCGCGACCGGCGAGCCCGGCGTGTTCCCGGATCAGATCAAGCTCGCGCACAACACCAACGTCCGTCATCACCTGAACCACATGCCGGATCCGGTCATTCGTCCGGGCGGATGGCCGTTCGCAAGCTGGTTCCCGACCGGCGCGCCGCAGGCCGCCGACCGGCACGACTTCGAACCTTCCGAGCTGACGCTTGCGGTGACGGCTACGACCGACCGCGTCGCGCTCGGCCAGCCGCTGGATCTGACCTGGACGATGACGAACACCAGCGGCGTGTCGCTGCGCACGCCGAACGACGTCGGCATCGAGGCCCTGTTCGCGTCGATCACGGTCACCGATGCCGAGGGGCGCGAGCGCCCGGTGAGGCCCTTCGTGATCCTGTGCGAGCACGCAAAATTGAGCGAGCTCGAGCCCGGCAAGAGCGTCACGGCCTCGGCGAAGGTGTTCTGGAGCACGGCGGGCTTTGCCTTCGAGCGACCGGGCCGCTACCGCGTCGACGTCGCCGTGTCGTGGTCGGCGCAGGGCGTGATGGTGGGCGTGCAGTCGGGGATCGACGTGTTCGTCGACTATCCGTCCAGCGCCAGCGACAACCATTCGGCCAATCTCGTGCTGCATCCCGAGGTCGGCAAATGGGTGGCGCTCGGCGGCGATGCCTATCACCTCGGCGAGGCGTGCCGGCGCTTGCAGGCGCTCAGCCAGACCGCGGCGCCGGCAGGTGCACTGGCCGTCGCCGGCGACGGTGCGCCCGCGCCGCGGGTGCTCGACGGCTTCGCGGACCTGCTGCCGGACCGCGCCAAGCTTGCGAGGCTGCGTCCCGAGCTGACCGCCGACACGGGCGGCCGCGCGGAACGCGGTCCCGCGCGCGCGGCAGCCCCGGGGCGCAAACGCGCGGCGAAGGCGAAGAAGCGCACGGGGCGAAAGGGGTAGGCCGAAGCCGGAGCCACGGGTATCGATCGCCCGACCCATCCATCGCACGTCACCCGCGCCGCGCACGGCGCGGGTGACGCACGACGCGCCGTCAGAACCGGGCGTCGATGTCGACGACGTCGATCAGCTTGTGATTGACGAACTCCTTGAGGCCGAGCCCCAGCAATTCGCGTCCGTAGCCGGAGCGGCGGATGCCGCCGAAGGGCAGGTCGGCCTCGACCTTGGTCGGGTGGTTGACGAACACCATGCCGGTCGAGATCTTCCTGGCGACGTCCGCGCCGTGCTTCGTGTCGGAGGTGAACACCGAGCCGCCGAGGCCGAACGGGGAATCATTGGCGATGCGCACGGCATCATTCTCGTCCCTGGCGCGAAATAGCATCGAGACGGGGCCGAAGAATTCCCAGTAGCGCGCCGGATTGTCGTCGGCGACATCGGTCAGGATCGTCGGCTGCACGAAGGCGCCCTGGTTGGGGACGGGCGGGCCGACCTGCTCGGCCTTGGCGCCATGCGCAACGGCCTGGCGGATCTTCTCTCTGATCTCGTCGGCCGCCGCCTGCGAAGAGAGCGGCGCGAGCGTGGTTTCGGGGGCGAAGGGGTCGCCCGCCCTGAGGCCGGCCACGCCCTCGCGGTAGCGCGCAAGAAATTCGTCATAGACCGCATCGACGATGATCATGCGCTTGGACGAGACGCAGACCTGGCCGCCGTTCCAGTGACGGCCGAACACCGCCCATTTGATCGTCTTGGCCATGTCGGCGTCGGCGAGCACGACGAACGCGTCGGCGCCGCCGAGCTCCATGGTCGACTTCTTCAGCGCCTTGCCGGCCTGCGCGGCGACGACCGCGCCGGCATCTTCCGAGCCCGTGAGCGCCACGCCATGGACGCGCGGATCGTTGATGATCGTCTCGACCTGCGAGCGTGTCGCGTAGAGATTGATGAAGGCGCCCTCGGGCAGCCCCGCCTCACGCATCAGCCGTTCGAACGCCGCCGCGCTCTGCGGCACGTTGGAGGCGTGCTTCAGCAGCATGGTGTTGCCGGCCGAAAGCTGCGGGGCGATGATGCGGGCGATCTGGTAGTAAGGGAAGTTCCAGGGTTCGATCGCGAGCAGCACGCCGAGCGGCTCGCAGACGATGACGGCCTCGCCCTCGGCGGGATCGGCGACAGTCAATTTCTCCGGCCGGAGCAGGCTTTCGGCATTCTGGACGTAATATTCGAAGATCTTCGCGGACAATTCGACCTCGGCCTTCGCTTCGGTGAACAGCTTGCCCATCTCGAGCGTCAGGAGCTTTGCGTAGGCGTCGGCGTCCTTGCGCAGCAGGTCGGCTGCCTTTTGCAGGATCGCGCCGCGCGCGGCAAAGGACGTCTCGCGCCAGGCAAGGAAGGCCGCATGCGCCGCGTCGATCGCGCGGGCGACCTCGGCATCGGTGGCGGTGGGGAATGTCTCGAGGACTTCACCCGTGTAGGGGTAGGTGGTTGCGTAGGCCATGTGTCGTTCTCGCTCCAGGCATCGTGCAGTGTTTGGTGCCGGCTGCCTTCATGCGCTTCCGACGGGACTGCTGATGAAAGGATGGATCACAACCCAATTCGTCACTTTGAGACAGGTCAATCGAGATGCCTCAGCGCCGTTCACGAGACTGCGAGCGGGCGGTGGTCGGACCTGTCGTCATCAGGGGGCACTGCACAGCACCCCGGCACAAACGCGGGATGTGGGTTGCGCTGTCTCATGATACGCCAGCCACATCGTCCTCTCCGGAGCCTGCCTTCATGTCCGTCGCGACCACCGCCAATCAAGCCCCCGCAACCGCCGCCGAGACCGATCCCGAAACGCTCGGCTGGATGAAGGGCTTCCCGCCGGCGCCGGAGCGGACGATCACCTTCCAGGACGGCTCGTTCCGCAGCTTCCCCGAGCTGCGCTGGGCCTGGAGCAATATCCGCCAATTGGTGCCGACCGTGAACGTCTGGCGCGGGGCGGGACCGGCATCGCCGCTGCCGCGCGAGGACACGACATCGGCGCGGTCGCCTCGACCACGATGGACGGCCGTCCCATGACCTTCGCGAAAATGCTGGAGGAGACCTACACCGACGGCATCGCCGTGCTGCATCGGGGCAAGCTGATCTACGAGCGCTATTTTGGTGCGTTGAAGCCGCACAAGCCGCATATCGGAATGTCGGTAACGAAATCCTTCACCGGCGTGCTCGCGGGCATTCTGGTCACCGAGGGCAAGATCGATCCGCAGGCACCGGTCACGGACTATGTACCGGAGCTGAAGGCGAGCGCATTTGGCGATGCGCGCGTGCACGAGGTCATGGATATGACCACCGGCCTCGAATACACCGAAGTCTACACCGACAGGAATTCGCATGTGTGGGGCTTGCGGCGCGCCAACGGCATGGCGCCGATCCCGCCTAATTATGACGGCCCGACCACCATTTTCGATTTCCTCGTCGCGCAGAAGAAGCAGGGCGAGCACGGCAAGGCCTTTGCCTACAAGACCGTCAACACCGACGTGCTGGCCTGGATCTGCCGGCGCGCCAGCGGCCTGACGCTGTCCGATCTTCTCTCCGAGCGGATCTGGACGCAGATCGGCGCGGAAGAGGACGCGCATTATCACGTCGACCGCATCGGCACCGAGAGCGGCGGCGGCGGTCTCTCGACCACTTTGCGCGATCTCGCCCGCTTCGGCGAGACCATGCGCAATCACGGCCGTTTTAATGGCCGCCAGATCGTGCCGTCGTCCGTTGTCGAGGACATTTCGCGCGGCGGCGATCCCGAGAAATTCAAGCCGGCCGGCTACACCACGTTGCCAGGTGCCTCCTATCGCAATCAATGGTGGGTGACGCACAACCCCCACGGCGCCTACATGGCGCGCGGCGTCCACGGCCAGGGCATCTACGTCGATCCCAAGGCCGAGATGGTGATCGCGCGCTACGCCTCGCACCCTGTCGCGGGCAACGCCGCCAACGATCCCGTGACGCTGCCGGCCTACATGGCGCTGGCAAAGGCGCTGATTGCGGGCGGATGAGGTGAGGTTGTAGGATGGGTAGAGCGATAGCGAAACCCATCGGCTTCTCTCGCGGAGCACCAGCGATGATGGGTTTCGCTGCGCTCTACCCACCCTACGAGTCCCCAAACCGCAAGATCGGTCGAGCACGTCGCAGCCGTCAGCGACTAACTGGAGCCGCCACGGAGGAGGGACGATGAAGGCGGCGCTGCAAAATTATCAGGATCGGATGCGGCGGGTGCTGGAGCATATCGACCGGCATCTCGACGCTGATCTGGACCTCGACACGCTGAGCGCTGTTGCGGCCTTCTCGAAATTTCATTTCCACCGGCAGTTCACGGCGACCTTCGGGCTGTCCGTGCATCGCTATGTTCAGCTTGCCCGTATGAAGCGCGCTTCGCATCGGCTGGCCTACAGGGACGACGAAAGCGTCACCGACATCGCGATGGATGCCGGCTACGACGCACCGGACGCCTTCGCCCGCGCCTTTCGGCAACGGTTCGGGCAATCGCCGTCGTCGTTCCGGAAATCTCCCGACTGGGAGCCGTGGCTTGCGGCCTTCGGGCCTCTCGACAACGCAAGGAGCAAGCTCATGCAGAAGACCTTTACCCCTGACGACGTGACGATCCGCGATGTCCCGCCCACACGGGTGGCGATCATGGAGCATCGGGGCGACCCGGCGACGCTTCCTGCCACCATCCAGCGGTTCATCGCCTGGCGCAGGGCGGCTAACCTGCACCCCAGGACAAGTCCGACCTTCAATGTCTGGCGTTCCGAGCGGCGTCCCGCCTCGCCGGCCGATTACAGCGTGGACCTCTGCGCCGGGACCGACCAGCCGATCCAGGCGAATGGCGAAGCGATCAAGGCCGGCGAGATCCCCGGCGGACGTTGCGCAGTGCTGCGCGTCGTCGGCCACACCGACAATCTGGAGCCCGCCGCGCTCTACCTTTATCGCGACTGGCTTCCGGCCAGCGGCGAGGAAGCGCGCGACTTCCCGATTTATTGCCAGCGGCTGAGCTTGTTCCCGGAGGTGCCGGAGCATGAGGCGGTCGCGGAGCTTTTCCTGCCGCTGAAATAGCGCACCTGACGGCGGCCTGTCCGTTTCGGTCGTAGGAGACGGACTGGTCGCTATCGAGTTGGCGGTTAAGCCGCTATGCCATCTCGCGCCAGCGCATCGGCAATACGCCGTCCTGCCTGAAACTGTCGAGGAAGCGGAAGCGGGCGGCTTGCGGATTGGGACGGGCTTCGATCGTCGTATCGAGGATCTGCACGACGTCGTTCTCGTCATAGGCGGGCCAGGGTGGCAGACCTGATCCGTTCGGATTCCCCTGCGTCGCGAAATTCACCCAGTAACCCATCATCGTCCGCGCCAGCGCGCGGTCCTCCTCGGCCGGCGGTGCTGTGCTGCCGATCACCTGTTGCGGCGTCAGCGTGCCGAACACGAACGGGATTTCGGTGACATGCGAGGCGATCGGCGTGTAGCGCGACGTATAGCTGAACAGATAGCCGTAGGCGGGCGCGCGCCGGCGACGCCGATGCAGCCGCAGCCACTGCCAGCACTGCTCGCCGATCACGGTGTCGCCGGTGAGGGCCGCCGCGGAGGCCTTCGCCTCGGCATCGGTCGCGGCAGGGTAGACCTTCAGGAAATCGGCCATGCGTTCCCCGCCGAACATTGCCTCGGCCGCGGTGAGAAAGGCGCGCGCCGAGTGGTCGGGCAGGGATTGCGCAGGGAAGGGGAATTCCTCCGCGCTATTCCAGCCCGCCAGCAACGGGATGTGCATCTGCTCGCCGCGCAGGAATCTGCGGGCGGGCACGTCGGGCACCACATCATGATCGATGCTCGGTGAGAATGCCGAGACAACGGGGCTGGCCTTGAAGCTCCATGGTGCGGCTGCATTCAACTGATCGGCCGGCATCGCGCGCAAGGCGGCGATGGACTCATCGCCTTGTTGCCGGGCGAACGCGAGACCGCGCGCGCGGGCTTCTTCAAAACTCTGAAGTGGCCCGTGCTTGCCATCCCAGAACGCGCCGCTCTGTCCGATGGCCTTGTGAAACAGTCCGTGCGCGAGCGGCGAGGCCATCAGGATCCCGGCGGCCATGGCGCCGGCGGACTCGCCGAACAGGGTGACGTTGTCAGGATCGCCGCCGAAGCCGGCAATGTTGGCCTTGACCCAGCGCAGCGCCGCCAGTTGGTCTCTGAGGCCGTAATTGCCCGACGGCGCTTCCGCGTCGAGATCAGGATGGGCGAGGAAGCCGAAGACGCCGAGGCGATAGTTGAAGCTGACGACGACGACCCCGCTGGCCGCCAGCGCGCCTCCGTCGGTCGCGGGGTTGGCCGAGGAGCCGAATTGAAAGCCCCCGCCATGAATCCACACCATCACGGGCCGCCTCTCGTCCGGATGCTCCGCTGTGGTCCAGACATTGAGATAGAGGCAATCCTCGTCGCGCGGTCCCGGCCGATGGTCGTTTTCGAGAGCTGAAAGACAGCCTGCGCCAAACACACTTGCATCTCGCACGCCGTCCCAAGGCGCTGGCGGCCGCGGTGCGCACCAGCGCAGCCGTCCAACCGGGGGCGCCGCGTAGGGGATGCCCTTGAACGACAGCACGCCGCTTGCGTCCCGCACGCCGCCGCGCACGAAACCGGCTTGGGTGCGGACCACACGTCCGAGTTCGGCTGCTGTCGCGGTCGTGAAGGCATTCATGGTCGTATCCCGTCATCGGTAGGCGCCTGGCCGCCGCCCGGCAGGTTTGGCAGCAACCTATCGACTTTCGCCCTCGTTGAATTTAGATATTTAGCCAATCAATGACTAAAAACCGGCAGCATGCGGCAACCCCTTCGCTTTCCATGGTCCAGCCTCGATGTGGACGATCGCTCCGCCCCGGTCATCGCCGTGCGCGTTGACGTGACGGGGACCAAGGGGGAGGTCCCCGATCACAGCCACCGCAAGGGACAACTGGTCTTCGCGTTGGGAGGTGGTGTCACATGTCGCGTTCCCAGTGGCCTGTGGATGGTGCCGCCACATTGCGCGGTGTGGATTCCCGGCGGCATGCAGCACAGCAACCTCGCCACAGAGAATGCCCGGCTGTTTTTCGTCTACATCGAGCCCGACATCGTGGACCTGCCGGGTCGATGCTGCACGCTGTCGATCTCGCCGCTGCTGCGTGAGCTGATCGTCGAGTTGTGCGATCAGGTCGGGGATGACTTGGCGAGGGTGGACCTCCTGGCGAGCGTCCTGCTCCGCGAGCTGCCGCGCATGCCCGTCCAGCAGCTCCATCTGCCGCTCTCGTCCGAGCCGCGGTTGAAGCGGATCGCGGCTGCGCTGGCAAAAGATCCTTCCGACCGCAGGACCCTCGCCGAATGGTCGAAGCGCGTCGCGCTCAGCGAGAGCAGCCTCGCGCGTCTCGTCGTCAGGGAAACGGGTCTGAGCTTCGGGCGCTGGCGCCAGCAATTGCACCTGATCGTCGCCCTGCGAGAACTCACTGCCGGCGCCAGCGTGCAGCAGGTCTCGGCCGATCTCGGCTACGAGTCCGTCGCGGCCTTCATCACGATGTTCAAGAAAGCGCTCGGCAAACCTCCGGCAAAATATCTCAACAGTATCGTGCGGGATGCGTAGGGAAGCACGCAACTTCCCGATCTATTGCCAGCGGCGGAGCTTCTTCCCGGAGGTGCCGGAGCACGAGGCGGTTGGGGACCTTTTTCTGCCGCTGAAGGAGGGGCACCGAATTCCAGGCGTCGAACGTCGTGAATATAAGACTTGACTTATATTAGTGCAGATCGATATTTGCCCTTGCGATCAACGACAAGGAGGAATGCAATGGAGATCGACGTCGCCAGAGTCTTGGGGCTTGTGACGCGTTCGGTGCGGAATTTCGAGAAAGACGGCAAGCCGGCCAGCGCGGTGACACTGACGCGGCTTTACGAGACGAGCGTTGACGATCTTTGGGACGCGGTGACCAGCAGGGAGCGCATTCCGCGCTGGTTCTTGCCGGTCGAGGGAGACCTCCAGCTCGGCGGAAGGTACCAGCTCAAGGGCAATGCGGGCGGCACCATCACGGCATGTACGCCGCCGACCCATTTTGCAGCGACGTGGGAATTCGGTGGTGCGATGAGCTGGATCGACGTCCAGCTCGCGGCAGAACGACATCAGGCGCGGTTGACGCTGGAGCACACCGCGATCATCGAGGATCACTGGAATCAGTTCGGCCCAGGCGCCGTGGGTATCGGTTGGGACCTCGCCATTGCCGGACTTGAGCGATATGTCGCCACCGGGGCATCGGTCGACCATGAGACGGCCGAGGCATGGATGGGATCTCCTGCGGGCAAGGAATTCATGACACGAAGCGGCGAGCAATGGCGCGAGGCGCATGTCGCGAGCGGGGTCGACCCTGACACGGCGAAGCAGCGCTCGGACCGCACCATCGCCTTCTATCGCGGCGAGATGCCGCCCGATGTCGCACATCCAGGCACAGGAAGCTGATGCACGTCTTCGAGGTCCTCGCCGATCCCGTGCGCCGTCGCATCCTCGAGCTGCTGTCGCCCGGGGAAATCGCGTCCGGCGAGGTCGTCGAGGCGATCGGGGCGGAGTTCGGAATCACGCAGGCCGCCGTGTCGCAGCACCTCAAGGTGCTGCGCGAGAGCGGCTTCGCGACGGTTCGGGCGGAGGCGCAAAGGCGGCTCTATTCGGTCGACGTTGCGGGGCTTCGCGCGGTGGATGCGTGGATCGGTCAGTTCAGGAATTTC
Organism: Bradyrhizobium diazoefficiens USDA 110; assembly: GCF_000011365.1. GTDB lineage: Bacteria > Pseudomonadota > Alphaproteobacteria > Rhizobiales > Xanthobacteraceae > Bradyrhizobium > Bradyrhizobium diazoefficiens. Next base: position 4,442,903 of record NC_004463.1, read on the forward strand.
TGGGAGCCGAAGCTGGACGCGCTGGCGACCGAGATCGCGCGCGGCAAGCGGGAGCGTCGTCACGCTCCCGTCACCAAACGGAGCGGGAAGAGGGCTTGAAGGCGTCGCGAACAAGGTGGCGAAGCCGCCTTAGCGTCACGGTCACCCCCGCGACATTTTCTCGAACTTCTTCACCAGCCGTTCCCGCTTCAGCCGCGACAGCCGCTGGATCCAGAACATCCCGTCGAGCTGATCGATCTCGTGCTGGTGACAGACGGCGCGCAGGGCTTCCGAATCCTCGGTCTGCATGGTGCCGTCGAGATCCCAGTAGCTGATGCGCACGCGGGCGTGACGCTGGACCTCGTCGTTGACCCCGGGCATCGAGACGCTGCCCTCCCGGTGCATGATCATCTCGGGCGAAGCCCATGTGATCTCAGGATTGACATAGGTCCGTGCGCCGTCTTTGGCGTCGAGCTCGAGCACCACGACGCGCAAGGGCACGCCGATATGCGGAGCCGTGATGCCGATGCCGGGCGCGGCGCGCATGGTGTCGAGCAGGTCCGCGGCGAGCTCGCGGAGCTCGTCGTCGAACGCAGTGACGGGGCGGGCAGGAATCGCCAGCCGGCGGTCGGGGTAGCGGACGAGGGGGCGGATGGTCATGCACGCTCCTACCACTCACGGATGGTTGAAGCACCTCGTTCTTGACGCCCTACCAACTGGAAGGTAGTTAATGCGCCATGACCAACGTTTCCTCGACCGCCGACGAGATTCTGGCCTGCGCGCGCACGCTGATCATTGCCGGCGGCTATAACGGCTTCAGCTACGCCGACATCGCCGACATCGTCGGCATCCGCAAGCCGAGCATCCACCACCATTTCGCCAGCAAGGTCGACCTGGTCCGCACCCTCGTGTCGCGCTATCGCGAGGAGGCCGCGGCGGGACTCTCCGCCATCGAGCGCAACATCCCGGACCCCGGCGCACAGCTCAAAAGCTATCTCGCCTATTGGGAGGCGTGCATCAAGGACGCGACGGCTCCGTTCTGCGTGTGTGCGCTTCTTGCCAGCGAGCTTCCGCTCCTGCCCGAGGAGGTGGCGCTTGAAGTGCGCGCCCATTTCCGCGCCCTGGCATCCTGGCTGACCTCGGTGATTGAGCGCGGCAAGCGGCAGGGGCGGCTACAGCTTTCCGGCACGGCGCGGGTCGAGGCCGAAGGATTCATGGCCACGGTTCACGGCGCGATGCTGTCGGCGCGTGCCTATGGCGATCCCAAGATGTTCGGTGTCATCACCCGGCCGCTGCTGGAGCGGCTGTCCGCAACGCGCTGAGATCCACCCGGCGGGCCCCCCGACAATCACACAAGCTGCAAGCCACCTGCGTCGCTGCAATTTCGCTTCGCTCGAGAAACTACCAACTAGTAGGTAAGGAGACTGTCATGAGAGATCATCATCAGCCGGATTCGGCCGGTCAGGAGCAATGGCTGAGGCTGTACTACTTCACGCGCGCGGGGTTTTCCGTCGCTTGGGTCGCCGCAGCGTTTGCCGTCGGTCAGTCCTCCGCGCCGGTCGCCGGAATTTTGCTCGTCGCCTATCCGGCGTGGGACGCCGCGGCCAATTGGCTCGACGCGCTGCGCAGCGGTGGGCTCGGCCAGAACCGCACCCAGGCTCTGAACGTCCTGGTCAGTCTGGCGACCACAGTCGCGGTCGTCCTTGCCTTGCAGGTCAGCATGAACTGGGTGCTCGGCGTGTTCGGTGCATGGGCGATCCTGTCCGGATTGCTGCAGCTCGGGACGGCAATCCGGCGCTGGAGGCGTTTTGGCGCGCAGTGGGCCATGGCGCTCAGCGGTGGCCAATCAGCGCTGGCAGGCGGCTTCTTCATCGCTCAAGCCGCGATGCCCGCGACTCCGTCGATCACGAATGTCGCCGGCTATGCTGCGGTCGGCGCGCTCTACTTCCTGGTCTCGGCGATCTGGCTCACCGTCAGCGCGTGGCGGCGTGGCGCCAGGCGGGCTCGGCTGGGGTGATGCGATGGCGTTGGCGGGATCATGACAGGATGCCGGTGTTTTGCCCGACGAGTCAAATTGCGGCCTGGTATCGCAAGTGATCGGCATCGTAAATGACCGACATCGTAAGTCATTGATCCCGCAGCGCCCGCCTACTGTGCATGGGGTTGTTTTCGAGATTTTTGTTCTCGTGGCCGAACTAGCCGTCCGGATAGGGCTTGCCATCCTTGTGCAGGAACCGGCCGTCGGAAGCCGGGCTCATCATGTCGATGTCGGAGCAGGTGATGAGGTCGGCGGGCGAGCGCGAGCCGATTTCGAGGTAGAAGGCCATCGCGTCCGACCGGTTGATCATGTGATGGCCGTTGCCGCTGCCTTTCGGAAAGGCGGCGCAATCGCCCGCGCGCAAGACGGTTTCACCGTCGTCCTCGATCAGTGTCAGTTCGCCTTCGAGCAAATAGACGAACTCGTCCTCATGCGAATGCCAGTGCCGCTGGCTCGACCAGCTGCCCGGCGGCAGCCGCATCAAATTGACGCCGAAATCGGAAAGGCCCCCGGCGTTGCCGAGCCGCTGCCGGATGCGCTCGGCGCAAGGAAGGCTGAAGGGCGAGGGATAGCCGGAGCCTCTGCGCTCCGGCACTGCGGCGATGTCGATCTTGGGCATGCGGGTGCTTTCCTGAAACCTTTGGAGTTATGAGGCGCGAACAGGCCGCATCAGGGGCGGCGCTTGCGGAACCGCGCACCGGCGGCACGGTCGCGATCGCCGGAAAATTAAAGTACCGTCGCCTGTCGGCGCGCGCCAATCCCAATCGTCTTTCACTCAGACAGACTGACGGGAGACAAGGAAAATGAACTCGTCCTACTATCGCTGGGTGATCGTCGCCGCCGGCGGCCTGCTTGGCTGTGTCGCGATCGGCGGCATGTTTTCGCTGCCGGTGTTCCTGCAGCCGATCGCCAAGGACACCGGCTGGTCGGTGACCGGCATCTCCAGCGCCATGACGATCGGCTTTCTGGCGATGGCCTTCACCAGCATGGCCTGGGGCACCGCGACGGACAGGTTCGGGCCGCGGCCGGTGGTGCTGACGGGCTCGACGGTGTTGGCGCTGAGCCTGTTCGGGGCGAGCCATGCGACCTCGCTCATTGCGTTCCAGTTCGTGTTCGGCCTCTTGGTCGGTGCCTCCTGCGCGGCGATCTTCGCGCCGATGATGGCGACCGTCACCGGCTGGTTCGACACCCATCGCAGCCTCGCGGTCTCGCTGGTGTCGGCCGGCATGGGCATGGCGCCGATGACGATGTCGCCGCTCGCGGCCTGGCTCGTCTCCGGCCATGACTGGCGCACCTCGATGCAGATCGTGGCACTGGTGGTCGGCGCCATCATGATCCCGGTATCGCTGCTGGTGCGCCGTCCGCCCGCACTTGCGCAGGCGACGCCCGTGCCGTCGGGTGAGGACGCCGCGCAGGCGGAGATGTCGCTGGGGGAGGCGCTGCGCTCGCCGCAATTCCTCATCCTGCTCGCGACCAATTTCTTCTGCTGCGCCACCCATTCCGGCCCGATCATCCACACCGTCAGCTATGCCGTGAGCTGCGGCATTCCGCTGATCGCGGCGGTGACGATCTACAGCATCGAGGGTTTTGCCGGCATGGGCGGCCGCATCGCCTTCGGCCTGCTCGGCGATCGCTTCGGCGCTAAGCGCGTGCTGGTCACGGGCCTGCTGTTGCAGGCGTTCGGCGCGCTCGCCTACGTCTTCGCGCATCAGCTCGCGACTTTCTACGCGGTCGGCGCCATCTTCGGCTTCATCTATGCCGGCACCATGCCGCTCTACGCGGTGCTGGTGCGCGAAAACTTTCCGCTGCGCATGATGGGCACGGTGATCGGCGGCACCGCGATGGCCGGCAGCCTCGGCATGGCGACGGGGCCGCTCGCCGGCGGCCTGATCTACGACGCGTTCTCGAGCTACGCCTGGCTCTACATCGCCTCCTGGGCGATGGGCCTCGGCGCCTTCCTGATGGCGATGACCTTCCGCCCGTTCGCGAAGCCGCAAGGGCAGGTGGCGACCGCGGCGGCGTGAGGCTGTAGCCCGGGTGAGCGAAGCGACACCCGGGACTTCTGCCTCACAGCTGCTTTTCGAAGAACAGATCCGGATAGGGATCGTCATTGAACCGCGGGATCTCGCGCCAGCCCGTGCTGCGGTAGAGCTGGCCGGCCTCGGGGAGGGCGCTGTTGGTGTCGAGCCGCAGCAGCGCGATGCCGAGCTCGCGCGCCGCGTCTTCGGCCGCGTCCATCAGGCGACGGCCGAGCCGCAATCCGCGCGCGGCGGGGGCGACCCACAGCCGCTTGATCTCGGCATAGCCGTGATCGGTTCCCTTCAGCCCGACACAGCCGATCGGGAGCGTGTCCGACATCGCGACGATGAAGCTCCCGCGCGGCCGGCGCATGTCCTTGGCATCGGGATCGCGCGACAGCGAAACGTCAAAGCCCTGTTTGAAACGGCGGCTGAGCTCCGCGTAATATTCGCCGAGGCAATAGCGCGCCTCCTCGGATCGCGGGTCCGTCTCGTCGAGCGCAACGCGCTCGCGTGTCAGCGCGGAGGCGATCATGTCCATGGCCGCCAGCAGCGCATCGCGCTGCAAATGGTGGGCGAGGAAGCTTTCTGCCTGCGTATTCGACAGCGCCTCGTAGGCTGCGAACTCGCGCCGGCCCGTGCGTGTGAGTTTTGCCACGCGGCGGCGCGCATCGCCCGCATGCGCCGTGGTCTCGACCAGCCCTTCGTCTTCGAGGCTGCGCAACAGCCGGCTCATCAGCCCGGAATCGAGCCCGAGATAGTCTCGGATCTCGGCCACGTCCGAACGTCCGTGCCCGATTGCGTTGAGCACCCGCGCGGCGCCGAGCGGCCGGCCACGGCCGAGGAACGAGGTGTCGAGCGCGCCGACGGCGGAGGTGACGGCACGGTTGAAGCGGCGAACGCGTGAGACGGGGTCGAGCATAATATCTGACTTTAGTCAGATATTGTCTCCTGGTCAATTGGAGTGGCTGGCCTCACTTCGCCAGCGTCAGCAGCGGCTTGTCCTTCGCGACGATATAGGTCGCAAGCTCGCTGGCGGTCTCGGTGCCCACGTTCTTCGCCGCATGCACCGTGCCGGACGGGATGAACAGCACGTCGCCGGCCTTCAGCGTCACCGGTGGCTTGCCTTCGATGGCGTATTCGATGGCGCCTGACAGCACGTAGATGATTTCTTCGCCCGGATGGGTGTGCCGGCCGAACGCCACGCCGGGGGCGAGGTCGACGCGCACCTGCACGGCTTCGCGGCCGGGCGCGCTGAGATCGTGGCGCTGGAGGTCGGTGCGCGTGACACCGGCCGGCTGCGCCGCTACCGGCAGCGTGAACAGGTTTGCGGCCAGTACGGCTGTGCTGGCGAGGATACGCACGGCGGGCAAAAGACGATGGCTCATGGTCGGCTCCGTGTGGTCGCTGGATTGATCGCACCACGCGGGCCCAGCCGATGCCGGCCGGTTCCCGCGTCGTGGCGCTTCAGACGAGGGTGGTGGTCACCTCGATGTTGCCGTGCACCGCCTTGGAGTACGGGCAGATGCCGTGCGCGGCCTCGATCAGCTCCTGCGCCACCGCACGGTCGACGCCGGGGACGCTGACGTCGAGACGGGCGCGCAAGAAGAAGGCGCCGTTCGCATTGTTGAGGTCGATCGCGGTGTCGACCGACGGCTCGCTCGGCAGCTTGACCTTGCGCTGGGCGGCGGCGAGCCCGAGCGCGCCGAGGTAGCAGGCCGACCAGGCGGCCGCGAACAGGTTTTCGGCGGCCGGATGCGGCTGCGCCAACTTGATGTCGAGGAAGCCGTCGCTGGAGCGCGCGGCACCGTCGGAGCCTGAGGTGACGTGGGTCTTGCCGGTAAAGAGAAGCTTGGCAGCGGATGACATGGCGGGGTCCTTTCGGGATGCCATTTATCGTATCCGATCTAATCGGATGCGCCTTTAAATAAACCCGCCGCATCCGCCGGTCAAGATCTTCCGATTTAATCGGATACGATTTATATCGGTTGGCAGATCACGAATTGCGGAGGTTCCCGTGGCCCGTTCCCCCAAAGCCGCCGGCAAAGGCCGAAAGCTGTCGAATTTCCTGTGCTTTGCGGTCTATTCGGCCAATCTCGCCTTCGGCCGTGCCTACAAGCCCCTCTTGGACAAGGTCGGGCTGACCTACACCCAGTACATCGCCCTGGTGGCGCTGTCGGAGGAGGACGAGCAGACCGTCAGCGCGCTCGGCGAGAAGCTGTTCCTGGAATCCAACACGCTGACGCCGATCCTGAAGAAGCTCGAGCAAACGGGTTACATCAGGCGCCACCGTGATCCCGCCGACGAGCGGCAGGTGCGGGTGAGCCTGACGCCGGGCGGGCGCAAGCTGATCGAACAGGATCTCGGCGAGTCCCTGATCGAGGCGACCGGCCTCGGCGACGATTTTCCGGTGGTGCAGAAGACGGTGAGCACATTGCGCGACAATCTGCTGCGCGCGACCCAAACGGGTGCAGAGAAGAAGCGCTGAGCGGGGCGGGCTTCTGCAGGGAAGCCGGAGGCGGTGTCCGCCTCCGGCGCAAGCACGAGGGACAAGCGCTCCGCTTCAGCTGCAGACCGTGCGCGGAATCATCCATGTCGCAAAGGTCTGCCAAATCCCGTCTTCGCGACGGCGCTGGTAGGCGACGAAGTCGGCTCCGTCACCATGCACGAGTTCATAGCGATGAGATTTGGCGGCTGTGGTGGTGCTCGGTGAGCTCATAAAACACTCCATCTCGAATGGACTTTGCCCTCAGTTAGTTGCGGTGCAGCACAAGTCCATGGGAGGAACATCACGTTATGGCGAGGGCGGCGCAGCGAGGCTCTAGTCCAGCCCCAGCATCTTGCGCGATTTGCGCGTCAGCTTGGCCACGATCAGCGCGTGGGCCTGCGCCAGATAGGCGGTGAGCTCGGCATCCGGCAGGGCGTTGTTGCTGACGAGCTGCACCCATTTGGCGCGGGCGAGATACGGCGCCGGACGTGCCACGCCGTGCTCGATCAGCATCGCATAGGCCATGTCCGAGACCTTGAACATGTAGCCGCCGGAGCTTGCGACAAAGCCGCCGCCGAGCGCGAACATCTTGCCGCCGACCTTGAATACGGAAGTGCCCTCCCACTGCACCACCTTGGTGGCGGCGGGCAGGCGCAGGCAGCGCGCTTCGAAGCTTTTCGGAGTCATGGGGCGAGCGATAGCACGCCGCGTGCGGCTTGCAATGCGCGCGCTTGCTGCTTGCAATGCGCGCGCTAGCGGCCGAGCGCCGCGAAGGCGGCAATGGTGCGGTCCACCGCCGCTCCGTCGATGTGGCGATGGGTGACGAGCCGGAGCTGCGAGGGGCCGCTGGCCTGCACCAGGATGCCGCGCTGCTTCACGCCCTCGGCCCATGCGGCGGCCTCGCGTCCGCTTGCGGAGACGTCGACGCGCAGGATGTTGGTTTGCACCTGGTCGGGATCGGCGAGTGCCGGGTCGAGCCAGCTCAAGGCCGCGGCGAGCCGCCTTGCTGCCGCGTGATCCTTGGAGAGGCGCTCGATCATCGTCTCCAGCGCGACGAGGCCCGCGGCTGCGACGACACCGGACTGGCGCATGGTGCCGCCGACGAGTTTCCGCAACGTGCGCGCCCGTGCGACGAACGCCGCGCCGCCGCACAGCAGGCTGCCGACCGGCGCGCTCAGGCCCTTGGACAGGCAGACCATCACGCTGTCGGCATGCTCGGCGATCCGTGCCGCCGGCACGCCGAGCGCGACCGAGGCATTGAACAGGCGGGCGCCGTCCAGATGCACGGGGATCCCGTTGCTCTGTCCGAGCGCGTGAATTCGCATCATGTGCGGCGGGGGCAGCACGGCGCCGCCGGCGCCGTTATGCGCAGTCTCCATTGCGATCAGGCCGGGACGTTCCGAGCCGCGGATCGCGTCTGCAAGCGCCGCTTCGTCCATTGCACCGCGACGGCTCGGCATGGGCTTGGGCACCAGCCCCGCGATCGTCACGACGCTGCCGAGCTCGGAGTTGAGCAGGTGCGCACCAGCGTCGGCGAAGACCTCTCCGCCGCGCTCGGCATGGGCGAGCATCGCCAGGAGATTGCCCATCGTGCCGCTCGGCACGAACAGGGCAGCTTCCTTGCCGGTCAACGCGGCGCCCCGCGCTTCGAGCGCGCGGACGGTCGGGTCGCCCTCGCGGCCGTCGTCGCCGAGCGGGGCCCGCTGCATGCGCTCCAGCATCGCGGCCGTCGGCAGCGTGACGGTGTCGCTGCGCAGATCGACGACGCCGTCGCGGCCTCTCTCTTGCGCGACCATCAGGCGTCCTGCACTTGCAGGCCGGCCGCCGTCGGCTGGGTCTCATCGGCGGCCATGTCGCCGGCAAACTTTTCGACCAGCTTCACCGCGACCGTGTTGCCGAACACGTTGATCGCGGTGCGGCCCATGTCGAGGAAGGCGTCGACGCCGGCGATGACCGCGAGCGCCTCGATCGGCAGCCCGATCGCCGACAGCACCATGGCGATGGCGACGAGCCCGCCGGAGGGGACGTTGGCGCTGCCCTTGCTCGCGATCGTCGTGACCATGACGATGGTGAACAGCGTCGACCAGGTCAACGTCACGCCATAGGCTTCCGCGAGGAAGGTGACGGCGAGGGCAAAATACATGATGGCGCCGTCGCGGTTGAAGGCATAGCCGAGCGGCAGCACCACCGAGACGATGCGCTCTGAGGCGCCCATCGCCCGCAGCTTCTCCATGTGCAGCGGCAGGGTCACTTCCGAGGAGCGGGTGGAGAAGGCCAGGATCATCGGCTCCATCACCGCCTTGGTGACGGCAAGCGGCTTCTCGCCGATCGCAAGCAGCATCAGCCAGAAGATCGCGACCATGATCGCAAGGCCGAGATACATCACGCCGACGAGCTTTGCGAGCGCGACCACGGTGGCGAGGCCTTGCGTCGCGAACAGCCACGCCATCACCGCGAAGATGGCGATCGGAGCGAGCGAGGTGATCCATTTGGTGATCTTGAACATCGCCGCCATCACCGCCTCGAGCACGGCGACCATGGGCTCGCCGACCTTGCCGCTAGAGGCGAGTGCGAGGCCGAACAGAATGGCGAAGACGAGCGTCGGGAGAATCTTCTGCTCGGCCATCGCCGCGACGATGTTGGAGGGGATCATGTCCATGAAGAACTTGATCCAGTCCACCGACACTGCGAGGTTCTGCGGCACCTTGCCGGTCGCGGCCAGCGGGGCGCCGGCGCCGGGATGGAAGGCGGCGTTGAGGAGCAGGCCGATCAGGATCGAGATCACGGTGGCGAGGTAGAAATAGCCGAGGCTGATCGCGGCGACGCGCCCCAGGACCTTCAACTCGCTCCCCATGCGGTAGAGGCCGAGCGTGACGGCTGCGAACACCACGGGAATGACGATCATCTTCACCGCCTCGACGAAGGCGGTGCCGATCGGCCGCAGGCTCGCGCCGAAATCCGGCCAGAGCAGGCCGACGCCGAGGCCCAGCACCAATCCGAGCAGCATCTGGAACACGAGCGGCAATCTGAACAGCGGCCGGATCATGCGTGGTGGTCTCCTTGTCCCGGATATTGCGTGCGGATCGCGCCCAGCGCGGTGAGGCGGGCCTCGAATGCGGACGACAGATGCCGCCACATGCGCTGCTGCGCGGCGTCAGGATCGTGCGCTTCGATGGCCGCGTAGATGTCGAGATGCTCGCTGACGGCCTGGCGCGTGCGCTCGACGCTGTATTGCCGCATCTTCTGGAGGGCGAGGCCGCTCTGCGCGCGCAGATTGTCGTAGGACTGCGCCAGCCGGCCATTGCCGGTCGCGCGAAAGAGTTCGTCGTGGAAGGCCCAGCCGACCTGCTGCGCCTCCTCGACATCGATGTTTTCGCGCGACTGAATGCTGCGCAGCTCCCCGGCGCATTGGCGCAGCGGCTCCGTCGGCCCGCGCGTCGCGGCGAGATAGGCGGCCATGCCTTCGAGCGCGAGCCGCAATTCATGAATCTCGCGCAGATCGTCAAAGGACATCTGGCGCAGGAAGGTGCCGCGCATCGGATGGATGGTGAGCAGGCCGTCCTTGGCGAGCGCCTTCAGCGCCTCGCGGATCGGGGTGCGGCCCAGCGCCAGGCGGCTCGACAGGCTGCGTTCGGAGAGGGGTTCGTCAGGCGCAAACTCGCCTGACACGACGAGGTCGCGGAGCAGGGCATAGGCGCGGTCGCGGTCGAGGGAGGCGGTGGGCATAACTGACATACCAGCGGCATGTCAGAGGAATGTCAAGCGGGCCTACTGATTTTGCTGGTGAAACGAACCAAGGGCGGCACCGAGCTCAGCCTGAAGCTGGCGTGACGGCGTCGCGGGCGCGCCAGGCGTCGGGAACGACGAACACCTCGTCGGCGCGGCCGTAGCCGCCGTCGGGGACTTCCTCGATCAGCACCATCGTGTGCGGCCGCGCCGCTTCGCCGAAATAGTCGACGAACAGCGCGGTGAGGCGATGCACGATCTCCGCCTTCTGGGTGCGAGACAGCGCGGCTTGCGGAATCTTGATGTTGGCGAAAGGCATGATGGGTCTCTCCGTGTGATGCGATCGTGCCGTGCGTCAGACCACGCCGCCATTGGCGCGGATGACCTGGCCGTTGATCCAGCCGCCATCGCGACCGGTGAGGAAGGCGACGATTCCTGCGATGTCGTCGGGCTGGCCGAGGCGGCCGAACGGGTTCATGGCGGCAATGGCGCGCACCTGCTGCTCGCTCTTGCCTTCGAGGAACAGCCGGGTCTCGACCGGCCCGGGCGCCACCGCGTTGACGGTGATGCGCCGGCTGCCGAGCTCCTTGGCGAGGATGTGCGTCATGGTTTCGACCGCGGCCTTGGTCGCGGCGTAGACGCCGTAGCCGGGCTGGTAGAGACCGACCACGCTGGAGGAGAAGCTGACGATGCGGCCGCCGTCGCGAAGCCGCCGCGCCGCCTCGCGCAAGGACCGGAACACGCTTCCGAGATTGATCGACGTTTGCCGCGCGAACGCTTCATCGGTCACCTCGGCGAGCGGCCCGAGCTCGATGATGCCGGCATTGTTGACGAGGATGTCGACGCCGCCGAAGGCGCGCTCGGCCGCATCGAACAGCCGCGAAGGGGTTGCCGAATCGGCGAGGTCGGCCTGCACGGCGATGGCGCGCCCGCCGGCGGCCTCGATCTCGGCGACGAGCGCATCGGCAGCCGCGCGGCCGCTCGCATAGTTGATCGCGACCGCAATCCCGCCCTGCGCCAGCCGGCGGGCGATCGCTGCGCCGATGCCGCGGGAGCCGCCGGTCACGATGGCGGCGCGCTGATGTTGGTGGGTCATGGCAGGTCTCCTCGTTGTCTTCAGCCGGAGATTTAGCTGATCGCCGTGGCCGGATAATCGCCTCAGACTTGCCATCACTTGTCGGCTGTGGTGAACAATCGGCCATGGACCGATTTGACGCCATGCGTCTGTTCGTTCGCCTCGTCGAGCGGCAGAGTTTTACGGCTGCGGCCGCCGATCTCGGCATTCCCCGCTCGACGGCGAGCGAGGTCTTGCGCGGCCTGGAGTCGCGCTTGGGCGCGCGCCTGCTCGACCGCACGACGCGGCATGTCACGCCGACGCTCGACGGCGAGGACTACTACCGCCGCTGCGTCGCGATCCTGGCCGAGGTCGAGGAAGCGGAAACTGCGATGCGCGATGCGCGGCCGCGCGGCCTGCTCCGCATCGACGCCCATCCCTTGCTGACCCGCACCTTCATCCTGCCGCACCTGCCGGCATTCCTGGCGCGCTATCCGCAGCTCGACTTGCAGATCGGGCAGGGCGACCGCCTGGTCGATCTCGTGCGTGAAGGCATCGATTGCGTGATCCGGTCGGGCGAGCCGGAGGACAGCGGGATGATCCTGCGCCGCCTCGGCACGATCGCCGAGATCACGGTGGCGAGCCCGGCCTATCTCGCCAGCCACGGCGTGCCTAGGGCGCCTGATACGCTCGACGGCCATCAGATGGTCGCCTTCGTCTCCTCGCGCACCGGCGATGTGCTGCCGCTGGAATTTTCGGTTCCCGGCGCGCTGCATCACGTCGTGCTGCCGAGCCGGGTTCGGGTCAACAATTCCGACACCATGGCCGATCTCGCACGGCTCGGCTTCGGCCTCGCCCAGGCCCCCCGCTATCGCTTCGCGGATGATCTCGCCAGCGGCGCGCTGGTCGAGGTGCTCGCCGACTATCCGCCGTCACCGACGCCGCTCTCCGCGCTGTACCTGCAAAACCGCCAGCCCGCGCTGCGCCTGCGCGTCTTCCTCGACTGGATATCGGGCATTTTTGCCGAGGCGAAGCTTTGATGTGACTCGTAGCCCGGGTGAGCGAAGCGATACCCGGGACCGCCGCCCGCACGAATCCCGGATATCGCTTCGCTCATCCGGGCTACAAGAGCTTGCGTTGCCCGACGGGCAAAACACCCAAGCTGCGGGTCAATCCGCTCAAGCAAAAATATTCCACTTTACCGAAATTCGGCTTTGGCGTATTCGTGCGCCACCTCATCCCGGTCAGAGGGGCGTATCGCGATCGTCACGACACGCGGGGTGAGCTGCGGTGGACGCTAGTCACATCGGCGCGAGGGCATCGCAGGGCGGGCAACCGTGAGCGAAGGCCGTCGCGCACACGACCGGTGTGATCTGCGTACGGCAAAACCGTGTCGTCCTGGCGCCCGGGGTCTGTGCGCCAAGTCTTGCGGTGATGCGGCGGCCCGACCGGGCGCGCACATCAGCGATCCGCAAGGCGACGGGGGCAATAGTGCATCGCTCCCCGGGGAGAACGCGGCATAAGCCGTCAAACCACTGCGCAGGGAAGGCCGTGTGTTGGGCTTCACCTGTATGCCGCTGTGCAGATTTTTCGTAGCCACCTTTCGCACAGTGGACCGTGGGTGCCTGGCCGGCACCCGGCCTTCCCTGCGCCCTCTGACATCGGAGGGTGTCGCGATGAAGCAAAGCTCGGGCGAAGCAAGCCGCGAGGATGCGAAGATGTGTCTGCGATTGGGAAATCCGACTGGTCGCGAGCACCAATTTATCACCGTCACCCTGAGGTGCTCGTCCTGCGATGTATCGCAGGGCGAGCCTCGAAGGGCGACGGCCCGGCTGCATCCCGGCCGTTCATCCTTCGAGGCTCGGCTTGCGATGCATTTGCACCGCAAGCCTCGCACCTCAGGATGACGGAACAGTCACTCTCTACATAGTTGGCCAACTGCGCCGCTTTGTGAGTTGTGCCGGAGCGCCACGCGGTTACGATACACTTGAGGTTCCCGTCGAACACAGGGGCCGACATTGTGACCGGGAGGCGACATGAGCGGGCAGGAGCGCAAGGTGAAGGGATCGGACCTGTTTGTCGCGGCGCTGGAGAATGAAGGCGTCGATCGCATCTTCGGCGTTCCCGGCGAAGAAAACCTCGATCTCGTGGAATCGCTCCGCACCTCCAAGATCGAGCTGATCCTGACCCGCCACGAGCAGGCGGCCGCCTTCATGGCTGCCACCCATGGCCGGCTCACCGGGAAGCCCGGCGTCTGTCTCTCGACGCTCGGCCCAGGGGCGCTCAATCTGTCCACGGGTGCGGCCTATGCGCATCTCGGCGCGATGCCGATGATCCTGATCACCGGCCAGAAGCCGATCATGAGCAGCAGGCAGGCGCGCTTCCAGATCGTGGACGTGGTCGCGACCATGAAGCCGCTGACAAAGCTGTCGCGGCAGATCATCAGCGCCTCCAGCATCCCGACCGTGGTGCGCGATGCCTTTCGCGTGGCGATGGAGGAGCGGCCGGGGCCGGTGCATCTCGAACTGCCCGAGGACATCGCGGGCGATGAAGTGCCGGCCGCTCCCGTGATTCCGATCCATCCGATCGAGATTCCGGTCGCCCACCGCGCCGCGCTCGATCGTGCCGCCGAGATGATTCTCGCCGCAAGGCATCCGCTGGTGATGATGGGCGCCGCGACCAGCCGGCCGCGATCGACCCACGGCATCGCGAGCTTCGTGCGGCGAACCGGCATTCCCTTTTTCACCACGCAGATGGGGAAGGGCACCGTGCCCGGCGGCACCAATCTCTATATGGGCACCGCGGCGCTGTCGGAGCGCGACTATGTCCACGACGCGATCGACGCCGCCGATCTGATCGTGGCGATCGGTCACGACCCGATCGAGAAGCCGCCCTTCATCATGGGGCCGTCGGGCCCGAAGGTTATTCACGTCAGCTACACGTCGGCCAGCGTCGAGCAGGTCTATTTCCCGGATGCCGAGGTTGTCGGCGACGTGGGCCCGAGTCTGGAGCTGCTCGCCGACCGGCTCGAAGGCAAGCTGCCGCAGGCCGCGGCGCTGCTGCCGCTCCGTGAGGAGATCCTCAGGCATATCGCCGACCGCGCCACCGAGGCGCGCTGGCCGCCGACGCCGCAGCGGATCGTGCACGACATTCGCCAGGTGATCCCGGAGAACGGCATCGTCGCGCTCGACAACGGCATGTACAAGATCTGGTTCGCGCGCAACTACCGCACCCGCGTCGCCAACACGCTGTTGTTGGACAACGCGCTGGCGACGATGGGCGCAGGCCTGCCGTCGGCGATGATGGCGGCGATGCTCTATCCCGATCGCCGCGTGCTCGCGGTCGCCGGCGACGGCGGATTCATGATGAACAGCCAGGAGATGGAAACCGCCGTCCGCCTCAAGCTCAACCTGGTCGTGCTGGTGCTGGAGGACAACGCCTACGGCATGATCCGCTGGAAGCAGGCAGTCGATCATTTCGCCGATTTCGGCATGACCTTTGGCAATCCCGATTTCGTCCTCTACGCGAAGGCCTATGGAGCCAAGGGCCATCGCATCGCGAGTATCGACAGCTTCGGCCCGACGCTGGATGCCGCGTTCAGGGAAGGCGGCGTGCACCTGGTCTCGATCCCGATCGACTATTCGGAGAACGTGCGGGTGCTCGTGGATGAGCTGCGGGCTCACGAGAAGTCGAAGGCGTGATGTGCTCGCCACTCTCGCCACACCCGTCATTGCGAGCGTAGCGAAGCAATCCAGAGTGTTTCCGCAGAGGCAGTCTGGATTGCTTCGTCGCTTCGCTCCTCGCAATGACGGAGTATGCCGATCAGCCAAAATGCGATAACAACTTGCGTCAACGTAATCCAACCAGCCACAGGAATATGAAATGACTCGCGTTCGCTGTATCACCGAGATGGGCATGGGCGTCGACGTTCACGGCAGGGACGCCACCAAGGCGGCGAAGCGGGCGGTGTCGGATGCCATCCGGCATTCGAGCCTCGGTTTCTTCCGGATGATCGGCAAGACCGCGAACGACATGTTCGTCGATGTCACGATCGGAGTGCCCAACCCCGAGGGGGTGGACAAGGAAGCCGTTGCGAAGGAGCTGCCCTACGGCACCGTGACCGTGACTGCGGTCAAGGGCGGACTTGAGATTCCCTCGGCCACGGAAGTGGCCAACGACCCCATCCTCATCGCCAATGCCGCCGTCATCGTCAGCTTCGACAAGGAGTAGGGCGGTGTCCGACAGCGATGAGGCGCTGCTGGATCGCCCGATCTGGAGCGCGCTGACAACGAGCCAGAAGCATCTGGCGGAGGGTGGCCCGCGAGCGCTGCGCTATCCCGTGGACATGACGCCGTTTGCCGACATGGCCGACATGTCCGCGGCAAGTTTTGCCGCGCTCCGTGATCTCCTGTCGGGCTCGCAGGTTGCCGCGTTGTTCACGCCGGAGCCGGTCGAAATGCCCGCCGGTTTCAAGGTGGTGCTGGCCGAGACCGGCGAGCAGATGATCGGCTCGCCCGCTGACAGTTCGCTGCGCGACGCCGAGATCGTCAGATTAAGCGCCGCCGACGTTCCCGCCATGATGGCGCTGACGGATCTGACGAAGCCCGGTCCATTCGCACTGCGTACACATGAGCTCGGCACATTCCTCGGCATCCGCGTCGGTGGCGAACTGGTCGCGATGACCGGCGAGCGGATGAAGCCGGGAAGGTTCGTCGAAATGACAGCCGTCTGCGTCCATCCGGACTATCGCGGGCGCGGCTATGCGCAGGCGCTGCTCGCGGCGGTCGCGCGCCGGATCGAGGCGCGCGGCAAAATTCCGTTCCTGCACGTGTTTTCCGGCAACGCGTCCGCGATCGCGCTGTACCAGCGACAGGGCATGCGGATTCGGCGGCGCCTGTACGTCACTGCGTTCATGAAGGAGGGATAGGCTCCCTCAAGGACCGCCCTTCATTTCCTTCGAATTCACGCTATATCCGTCCCAACCACAATTGGGGGAAACAATGGACGCCAGGGCAACCGATTTTTCCGCCGTACGGACGGCGATGCAGCGCTACGTCGATCAGGAGATCATTCCCGGCGTGTCCTGGGCGGTGCTGCGCGGCCGGGAGGTCGTTGACCAGCAATGCGTCGGGCTTGCCGACCGCGAAGCCAAAACCGCGCTCCGGACCGACCACATTTTCCGCGCGTTTTCGAATACCAAGATCTTCGTCACGTGCGCGATCATGCTTCTGGTGGAAGAGGGCCGCATCGGGCTTGACGATGTCGTCGAAAAATTCCTGCCGCAGCTCGGCAATCGCAGGGTGCTGAAGCAGGACGCTTCGAGCCTTGCCGATGTCGAGCCGGCGAAGGGCTCGATCACGATCCGCCAGCTCCTGACCCACACCTCCGGCCTCAGCTACGGCATCTTCGACCCCGGCACGGTGCTGTTCAAAGGCTATAACGAGGCGGGCGTGCTCAATCCGTTGACGCCGCTGACCGACATGATCGACAAGCTTGCCGATCTGCCGCTGTCCTATCATCCCGGCACGGGCTGGGAATATTCGGTGGCGACCGACGTGGTCGGCCGCGTTGTCGAGGTCGTCTCCGGAAAATCCCTCGATGCCTTCCTCAAGGCGCGCATTTTCGATCCGCTCGCCATGACCGATACCGGCTTCTACGTGCCCGAAGCGCAGCAGGGCAGGCTGGTCGCGCTCTACACCGGCGCCGACGTGCTTGATCCGATGAAGCCCGGTCTGACGCGGGCCGACAATCTGCCTTACCCGCAGGCCTATCGCCGTCCGTTCCCGCGGCTCTCGGGCGGCGGCGGTCTGGTCTCGACCCTGCCGGACATGCTTGCGCTGGTGCGCGCCTTGGTGCCTGGGGCAGATACACTGCTGAAGTCGGAGACGCTGGGGCAGATGGTGACGAACCAGCTGCCCGCAGGCCAGACCATCCGCTTTGCCAATCTCGGGCCGATGCCCGGCAAGGGTTTTGGTCTCGGCGGCGCCGTCACCTTCGCGCCGACGCCGTTCGATCCGCCGAATTCCACCGGCGAATTCCAGTGGGGCGGCCTTGCCGGCACCCATTGGTGGATCTGCCCGCAGGCGAATACCGCCGGCGTCCTGATGGCCCAGCGCTACATGGGCTTCTGGAATCCGTTCTTCTTCGAGTTCAAGCGCCTGGCCTACCAGGCGGTCGGAGCCTGACCGCGAAAAAAAATTGCAGGCCTCCGCGAATCCTTTTCGCCCGTCGCGTCCTCCTTGTCCTCGAGGCATTCCGCCTCGGCGCGTGTCGGAGGATGTGATGGGATTTTACAGGAAGAACATCGGCGGCCTGCATCAGGCGGTGCGGGTGGCGCTCGGAATTGCGGTCGCGATTGCCGCGTTCGCGTATCTGTCGGGGCTTGCGGCGTGGCTGGTCGCGCTCGGCGGCGCAGGCTTCGCGCTGACCGGCCTCGTCGGCTACTGCCCGATGTGCGCGATGGCCGGAATCGGACGAGGAGGCGTGTCGTGAGCGCGGCTGCGATCTCGCCCAACCTGTTCGAGGCGGCGCGGCTCGGCGATCCCGAGGCGATCGCGTCGCTGCTCGCGACGGCGCAGCCCGATATCCGCCGCTACGCGCGCGCCACCTGCCGCAGCTCGGCGGATGCCGAGGATGCGACGCAGGAGGCGCTGTGGATCCTGTTCCGCCATGTCGGCACCATCCGCTCGCTGCTGGCGCTGTCCGCCTGGCTGTTCAGCGTGGTTCGGCGCGAATGCCTGCGGCTCGCGCGCAAGGCCGGCCTTATGCCGGCCATCGCTGCGAGTGACGCGGAGGCCGCACTGCTGTCGCGGCCCGAGGCCGATCTGCGGCTCGACGTGGCCGCGGCCTTCGAGGCGCTGCCGCTGCACTATCGCGACGTCGCGCTGATGCGCGACGTCAAGGAGATGACCATCGACGAAATCGCCGTCGCACTCGGCGCGTCCAGGCAGACCGTCAAGGCACGCCTGCATCGCGCCCGCGCATTGATGCGCGAATATCTGACGAGATGAGACATGACCGATTATCAAAACTCCGATGACCTGAGATCCGTCCCGGCCTTCGTCGCGCTCGCGCCGGTCGAGGCCAACGCCTTCCTCGCCTTCAATCATGCCGTCGAGCGCAAGGACGGCTTGATCCCGCCGAAATATCGCGAGCTGATTTCGCTCGCGGTCGCGCTCACCACGCAATGCGCCTATTGCCTCGACGTGCATACGGCACAGGCGGCGAAAGCCGGTGCGACGCGCGAGGAGGTCGCGGAAGCTGCGTTGATCGCCGCTGCGGTCCGCGCCGGCGGCACGCTCGGCCATGCGCTGTTGGCCCAGCGCCTGTTCGAACGACATCAAGGTGAAACCACGGGATGAACGCGCATCGGAGGCTCGGTCGTACGCGTGAATAATTATCTCGGTCTCGATGGATTTCGTTACGGCTGGGTCGCAGCCTGGATCGACGAGCGCGGCGATCACGGCTTCGACTATTCGCCGGGGCTGACGCGATTGCTCGCGATGCCACATGCGCGCGCGATGATCGACATGCCGATTGGGTTGAACGTGAGCGGCTATCGAACATGCGACCTGCGTGCGCGCGAACTGGTCGGCCCCGCCGTGTTTCTCGGCGCGCGCCGCGACCTCTGGAGATTTCCCGACATGGCGGCAGCCAATCGTCATTACTGGGAGCACGAAGGCAAGGGCAGAGGCGTGTCGGCGCAGCTCTGGAACATCAGGGACAAGATCAGGGATGTCGACGAGATCATGACGCCGGCACGGCAAGCCACGATCGGCGAAGCGCATCCGGAATTGATCTTCTGGAATCTCGCCGGGCGCCTACGGCTGGAGAGCAAGGGATCAGCGCAAGGCCGCGAACAACGCATCGCGCTACTGGAGCAACGCGGCTTTACACGCTTGCGGAAATGGCTGACGCAGCGTCACGGCACCGGCATCGGCCGTGACGATCTCATCGACGCCTGCGCCTGCGCGGTCGCAGCGCGCGACAGCACGCAGTCGGTCGGTGATGGCGAGATCGATCCGCGCGGATTGCGAGTGGAGATCAACTATTGAGGCGACCGGCCGCCAAGGTGCGCTCGGGATAAAGCGGCAATTTATTTGACAGGTGTAGGAACTGCGGGTGGTCGGCCCGCGTTCCCCGTGCGAAGAGATTACAGAGATGCTCGTGCGATGAATGATACCAGTCAATTCGCGACCGCGCTGCTCGCGCTCGTTTTCACCGGAGCCCTGCTCGTCACCGGGCAGCGCTTCATCGAGCAACGTGCGCAGCGCGATATCGTGTATGCGACAAGTCACTTGCTGCGGCCGCTGTGATCCGGCTTCAGTGCGAAAAGATCGTGTGACCTCTGCATCGGCCTTGTGCCGTTCGTCCGCTCGCCTAGATTAGGCGACAATCTCACGAACGATGCCGGGGTCCCGATGTCCGATCTCTCCGCCTTTCCCATCACCAAGCGCTGGCCGGCAAGGCATCCGGAGCTGCTTCAGCTCTATTCGTTGCCGACGCCGAACGGCGTCAAGGTGTCGATCATGCTGGAGGAGATCGGGCTTCCCTACGAGGTCCATCTCGTCGATTTCGGCAAGGACGACCAGAAGACGCCCGAGTTTCTGTCGCTCAATCCGAACGGCAAGATCCCGGCGATCCTCGATCCCAACGGTCCCGGCGGCCGGCCGCTGCCGCTGTTCGAGTCCGGGGCTATCCTGCAATATCTAGCGGAGAAGACCGGCAAGCTGTTGCCGCAGGATGCCGCGCGCCGCTACCAGGCCATCCAGTGGGTGCATTTCCAGATGGGCGGGATCGGGCCTATGTTCGGCCAGGTCGGTTTCTTCCACAAATTCGCCGGCAAGGATTTCGAGGACAAGCGGCCGCTAGAACGCTACGTGGGCGAGTCCAGGCGTCTGCTCGGCGTGATGGAGACGCATCTGGCCGGCCGGCAATGGTTCATGGATGACGACTACACCATCGCCGACATCTCGATGCTTGGCTGGGTGCGCAACCTCATCGGCTTCTACGGCGCCGGTGATCTCGTCGAATTCACCCAGTTCAAATCGGTTGCCGCATGGCTCGAACGGGGACTTACACGTCCGGCGGTGCAACGTGGGCTCAACATTCCGAAACGGCCGTGAACTAGCTCAGCGCCTTGTAGGTCATGTAGAGCGCCATCAGCGAGACGAGGGCGATCATGACCCGGCGCAGCACCGATTTGCTGACGCCATTGGCCATGCGTGCGCCGAGATCGGTGCCGACCCAGAGGCCGGCGACGATGCCGATGATGGCCGGCCAGCCGACCATGAGCCCCTTGCTCCAGTAGATCCACGCCGCTGGAATGTTGGTCGGGATCACCGAGAAGACGAGGCTGACGAGTTGCGCCTGGTGCTGCGGCACGCGCAGGCCCGCGGCAAGGCCGACGGTGATCGCCAGGCCGCCGCCGATCCCCATGAAGCCGGAGGAAAAGCCGGCCAGCGCGCCGATGAGGAACAGCGGGAGCCAGGGCAGTTCGGCGGGATCGCCGGCCTCGCCAGCTCCGTCCTTGCGGTCGCGGCGCAGCAGCAGGGCTGCGATCAGCAGAGCGAGGTAGACGACGTAGGTCCATTGCAGCACTGCGTCGGACACGCCGGCCGCGGCATAGCCGCCGCCCGCGCCACCGACGAGAAATCCGATGCCGATCCAGACGATCCATTGCAGCGGACTGCGATTGCCGCTCTGCCAGTAGCGGCGCACTCCGGCGAAACCGGTCGGCGGGACCTGCGTGATCAGCGAGGTGCCCTGGGCGACGTGCTGCTCCGCGCCGAGCAGCAGAACGGAGAAGATCACGAGACCGCCGCCCGGGCTCGTGCCCATGAAGCCCGATGTCGCGCCGCCGACGAGGCCGACGCCGATGCCTGCGAGCAGTTCGTAGATCCAGGACATCGCTCAAGCCCGGGTTCGTCGCTTGACGTCCGGCTTCGTCGTGCGGAAGCCGTCGATCACGCCATCGACAGCCGCCATGCAGGCATCGACGTCAAAGTCCTCGCCCCAGCATTTTTGCAGCACAAAGCCCTGGAAGATAGCGATCAACACGCGCGCGATGGCGTCGGCGCCGAGATCGCGCCTGATGAGGCCGTCGTGCTGGGCGCGCTCGACCAGCGCCACGATCAGGGCGCGCGGCATCTCGATGCCTTCGACGACGCTGGTGCGGACGCGGCGGTTACGCAGCGCCTCGGCCCAGCCATGGATGCCGACGCGCCGCCGCGCTTCGCCGGCGGGATCGGTGAGCCATTGCGCGTAGACGCGGACCAGCGCGTGAAGTCCTTCGATCGGATCGCCCGATCCCTGCGCGACCGAGTTGAGCACGGCTTCGCGGCGGTGCCGGTCGTCGGCGAGCGCCTCGATCAGGTCGTCCTTGCTCCGGAAGTAGAGATAGACCGCGCCATGGCTCAGCCCCGACCGCTTCACGATGTCGGCCATGCCGGTCTGGTGAAAGCCGTTCTCGGCGAAGCAGGCGAGGGCGGCCTCGAGGATCTGCCGTCGCCGGCCTTCACGCTGCTTGTCGCTGATCTTCGGCATCGGAGCCTCCGCAAATAACTGACTGATCGATCGTTTTAGCGATTCATCGAGGGCAGCTTGATTATTGGCGGGTATAATAAAAAACGATCAGTCAGTCATTTTTAGATCAACGACGGGTTTTGGTCAAGTCTCGATGGCTCCGAGCCGGGGAACAGGAGACGTAAACGGCTGGCGAGCCGCCGACAGACGCAACGGCTCGGCTCGCGACCGTGTGCCGCTAGAACAGCCGTCCGCCGTTCGGCACCGGCTTGCCCGGCTGCACCAGCACGACCTTGCCGTCGGCATCGGGAAATCCGAGCGTCAGCACTTCCGATACGACCGGCCCGATCTGGCGCGGGGGAAAATTGACGACGGCCGCGACCTGTTGCCCCACCAGCGTCTCGAGCGGATGGTTCTCGGTGATCTGCGCCGAGCTCTTGCGCACGCCGATCGCCGGGCCGAAGTCGATCCACAGCCGCCAGGCCGGCTTGCGCGCCTCCGGGAACGGCTTGGCATCGACGATGGTGCCGACGCGGATATCGACCGCGAGGAAGCTGTTGAAGTCGATGGTCGGCGACGGGGCCGCGGCGGGATCGTGGGTGACGTGCATGATGAGTCCGTTGACAGAGTTCGTAAGCTTCGCTCGCAATATTGTCGCGCGAACCGGAGTTTCGTACAACGCCGCAGCCGAAGCATCACGCATGCGAGAGGAACGTCTTGCCCAACATCATCTACGGCATCAAGAACTGCGACACCATGAAGAAGGCGCGCGCCTGGCTCGACAGCCATGGCGTTGCCTATGAGTTTCACGACTACAAGACGGCGGGCGTCGAGAAGGACAAGCTCAAGCAGTGGAGCGACAAGCTCGGCTGGGAGATTCTGCTCAATCGTGCCGGCACGACCTTCAAGAAGCTGCCCGACTCCGACAGGGAGGGTCTTACCGAAAAGAAGGCACTGGCGTTGATGCTAGCGCAACCATCGATGATCAAGCGTCCGGTGCTGGAAGTCGGCGGCAAGCTGCTGGTCGGCTTCAAGCCGGACATCTACGCCAAGGAAGTCAGGGCGAAGTAAGTCGGCGCCAAATCGCGCTGAAGGCTAGTTCAGCTCGATGATCTCGGTGGCGTCGGCGGGACCGGACTGGTCCGCGAACTCGACGACGTCGGCGGCCGCGATACGGCCGGGGGCGCGATGAAAGAGGTCGCGATCGATCACGGCGCGCAGCTTCGGTCGCGGCGGCGCGTCATTTCCGCGCATCAGATTCTTGATCTCGAAGCCGCCGTCCTCGCAGAAGGTCTTGAGCGAGGCGATGATGTGACAGACCTTGCCGTCGGTGAGGAACGGCAACAGCAGGCGTTCGTAGGCGACGATGCGCCCATAGATGTCGTCGACGTCGGCAACGCTGTAGACCGGAAGCCCGCGCGCGACGCATTCGTAATAGATGGGCATCACGGAGGGCACGAGCCGCGGCCCGATATATTCATCCAGCGGCACGCCTTTGCCGGTGTGTCCATAGGCGCGCGAGATCCGCGTGCCTTCGCTCTGGATGATGAGGCGCGGCACCGGAGTTGAGGCGTCAACGGTATAATAGATGAGATCGGACAGCTCTTCCTCGAGCCGCGCAGGTTGATACTCCCAGATCGCCGGCGCGATCTGCTGGCGCGCGTAGAGCCGCAGCCACGTGTTCAGGAGATCACGCTGCCTGATCGACTTGACGGCGGAGGGAGCGGCGCTTGCGAAATCCAAAACAATATTCCCGGCAGATCGAAACCCGCGCATCATCCATGCCGCGGGAAAATTTTCTATGAAGGCTGGCGCGCGGGACGAAAGACCGTTAACGACGGCTTGACGACCGGTGCTTTCTTGAACCGGAAGGCCGGGCAGGCGTGACATCAAAACATCTCCGACTAAGGGAGCATTTGTATCCCAGCCGGAGACCTGATCTGCTCAGCTTTCCGCCTTGCCTAACCCCCGTCACCTCCGGCATATTCCGCGCCCGGAGGCGGCGTTCCGGGAAGGCTCCAAGGCCTCCTGAAAGCCGAAGCAACAAGGACAGCCACGCGGGTCGCGCGGGCAGGGGGAAATCTGTTTGGCCGATGAGTTCATTCTCGAAACGGAAGGCTTGACCAAGGAGTTCGCGGGCTTCTTCGCTGTCCGCGACGTTGCGCTCAAGGTCCGCCGTGGGAGCATTCACGCGTTGATCGGCCCGAACGGCGCCGGCAAGACGACGTGCTTCAATCTTTTGACCAAGTTCCTCAGGCCGTCCGCCGGGAAGATCCTGTACAAGGGACAGGACATCACCGCGATGGCGCCGGCCGACGTGGCCCGCATGGGACTGGTGCGATCGTTCCAGATCTCGGCGGTGTTTCCGCATATGACCGCATTGGAAAACGTTCGCGTCGCGCTTCAGCGCCAGCACGGCAGTTCCTTCGATTTCTGGCGCTCCAAGTCCGTGCTCAACCGTTTCAACGATCGCGCACGCGATCTGTTGAACGATGTCGGCCTCAGCGAGTTTGCCAATACGCCTGCGGTCGAGATGCCCTACGGGCGCAAGCGCGCACTCGAGATTGCAACCACGCTCGCGCTCGACCCCGAGATGATGCTGCTGGACGAGCCGATGGCCGGCATGGGCCACGAGGACATCGACAAGATCGCGGCGCTGATCAAGCGCATCTCCGCGAAATACACCATCCTGATGGTCGAGCATAATCTGAGCGTCGTGGCGAATCTCTCCGACATCATCACCGTGCTGACGCGCGGGCAGGTTCTCGCGCAGGGCCATTACAGCGAGCTCACCAAGGACGAACGCGTCAAGGAAGCCTATCTGGGAGCCGGTCATGCCTGACACTGCGATCGCCGAGGCTCCGGCAAAGGCTGCGAGCGGCGGAAACATCCTCCAGGTCCGCAACCTCGAGGCCTGGTATGGCGAGTCCCACATCCTGCATGGGATCAATTTCGACGTGAACGCGGGCGAGGTTGTCACCCTGCTCGGGCGTAACGGCGCCGGCAAGACGACCACGCTGAAGTCGATCATGGGCATCATCGGCAAGCGTACCGGCTCGGTGAAGTTCAACACCCAGGAGATCATCCGCACGACCTCCGATAAGATCGCGCGCATGGGCATCGCGTTCTGCCCGGAAGAGCGGGGGATATTCTCCAGCCTCGACGTGCGGGAGAATTTGTTGTTGCCGCCAGTGGTCCGCGAAGGCGGACTGCCGCTCGAGCAGATCTTCGACCTGTTTCCGAACCTGAAGGAGCGGCTCAACAGCCAGGGCACGAAGTTGTCCGGCGGCGAGCAGCAGATGCTGGCGATCGCGCGCATCCTGCGCACCGGTGCGAGCTTCCTGATGCTGGACGAGCCGACCGAAGGGTTGGCGCCAGTCATCATCCAGCAGATCGGCCACACCATTGCGCGGCTCAAGAAGGAGGGCTTTACGATCCTCCTGGTCGAGCAGAACTTCCGGTTCGCATCCACCGTTGCCGACCGCTACTACGTGGTCGAGCACGGCAAGATCATTGACGGATTTTCCAATGCGGAGCTTGCCGCCAACATGGACAAGCTCCACACTTATCTCGGCGTCTAGGCATGATCCGGAAGGCGTGAAGCGATTTTCCGAAAAGATCATGCTTAAACAGAAGAACTGCCAACGAGAAAATTCAAAAAGGAAAGTTGCATGAAGACCAGGTCGATTGCATCATTGCTGCTGACCACCGCGCTCACCTTCGCCGCAGCCGGCGTCGCGTCCGCGCAGGACAAGACCGTCAAGATCGGCGCGCTGTCCGATCAGTCAGGACTCTATGCCGATCTCGGCGGCCCCGGCTCGACGCTCGCAGCGCAGATGGCCGTTGAAGATTCCGGCCTTACCGCCAAGGGCTGGAAGATCGACATTGTCTCCGGCGATCACCAGAACAAGCCCGACATCGGCACCGCGATCGCGCGGCAGTGGTTCGACGTCGACAAGATCGATGTCATCGTGGACGTGCCGAATTCCGGTGTGGCGCTCGCCGTCAACAACGTCATCAAGGAAAAGAACGGCGTCTACATCAACTCTGGTGCGGCGACCTCCGACCTCACCAACGCGCAGTGCTCACCCAACACCGTGCACTGGACCTACGACACGTACATGCTGGCCCACACCACGGGCCAGGCGCTGGTGAAGGCGGGTGGCGACAGCTGGTTCTTCCTGACCGCGGACTACGCCTTCGGTGCGGCGCTCGAGCGCGATACAACGGCCGTTGTCACCGCCAATGGCGGCAAGGTGGTCGGCGGCGTGAAGCATCCGCTGAACACGCCGGACTTCTCGTCCTTCCTGCTCCAGGCGCAGGCCTCCAAGGCCAAGATCATCGGCCTTGCCAATGCCGGCGGCGACACCACCAACGCCATCAAGCAGGCGGCCGAGTTCGGCATCGTCAAGGGCGGCCAGAAGCTCGCCGCGCTCCTGCTGTTCCTCACCGACGTCAAGGCGATCGGTCTGGAGACCGCGCAGGGCCTCAACTTCACCGAGACGTTCTACTGGGACATGAACGACCAGACCCGGGCGTTCTCGAAGCGCTTCGCCTCGAAAATGAAGAACAACGCGCCGCCGACCATGGTGCAGGCCGGCGTCTATGCCGGCGTGCGCCACTATCTCAAGGCGCTGGACGCACTCGGCGGCAATCCTCACGACGGCGTCAAGGTCGTCGAGAAGATGAAGTCGATGCCGACGGAGGACGATCTGTTCGGCAAGGGCGAGATCCAGCCGAACGGCCGCACCATCCACAGCGCCTATCTGTTCGAGGTCAAGAAGCCCTCGGAGTCCAAGGGCCCGTGGGACTTCTACAAGCTGGTCGGCACGGTGCCGGGCGATCAGGCCTTCACGCCGCTGTCCGAGAGCAAGTGCGCGCTGTTGAAGAAGTAGGATAACGGCCCGCAGGCCTTTGAGGCCTGCGGGCGACTTTCAGGGGAACGCCGAAGGGACCGGGTGCGGGATCGATGCAGGCACTTTACGCTCAGCTACTGGTGGGACTGATCAACGGCTCGTTCTACGCGCTGCTCAGTCTCGGGCTTGCCGTGATCTTCGGCATGCTCAACATCATCAATTTCGCCCACGGCGCTCTCTACATGATGGGCGCCTTCGTCGCCTATTTCCTGCTGAACAATGATTATCTCAGTATCGGCTACTGGCCGGCATTGATCGTCGCTCCGATCGTCGTCGGCATCTTCGGCATGATCCTGGAACGGACCATGCTGCAATGGCTGACCGGGCTTGACCATCTCTACGGCCTGCTGCTGACCTTCGGCATTGCGCTGATCGTGCAGGGCGTGTTCCAGAACTATTTTGGATCGTCGGGCCTGCCTTATGCCATTCCTGACCAGCTCAAGGGCGGCATGAATCTCGGCTTCATGTTCCTTCCGGTCTATCGCGGCTGGGTCGTCGTGTTCTCGCTTATCGTGTGTCTGGCGACCTGGTACCTGATCGAGAAGACGCGGCTCGGCGCTTACCTCCGCGCCGCGACCGAAAACCCGACGCTGGTCCGCGCCTTCGGCATAAACGTGCCGCGCATGATCACGCTGACCTACGGTCTCGGCGTCGGCCTTGCCGCGCTCGCCGGCGTGCTCTCGGCGCCGATCAACCAGGTGCGGCCGCTGATGGGCGCCGACCTCATCATCGTCGTGTTTGCCGTGGTGGTGATCGGCGGCATGGGATCGATCATGGGCTCGATCATCACCGGTTTCGCTCTCGGCGTGATCGAGGGCCTGACCAAGTATTTCTACCCCGAGGCCTCCAACACCGTCGTGTTCGTGCTGATGGTGCTGGTGCTCTTGGTGAAGCCATCGGGATTGACGGGAAGGGCGGCCTGATATGACAGCCTTGACGGACGATACGCTGCGGGCGACCCCGCGCGCGATGCGTGACGAGATGATCGTGTTTGCGGTGATGGCGCTGCTGCTGGCGTCGGTGCCGTTCACGGGGGTCTATCCGTTCTTCGTGATGCAGGCGCTGTGCTTCGCGCTCCTCGCCTGCGCCTTCAACCTTCTGATCGGCTATGGCGGCCTGCTGTCGTTCGGCCACGCGATGTTCTTAGGCACGGCCGGCTATTGCAGCGCGCATGCGCTGAAGGTGTGGGCGTTGCCGCCGGAGCTCGGCATCCTCGTCGGCGTCGCCGGTGCTTTCGTGCTCTCGATCGTGACCGGCTACATCTCGATCCGCCGCCAGGGCATCTATTTCTCGATGATCACGCTGGCGCTGTCGCAGCTCCTGTACTTCATCTACCTCCAGGCGCCGTTCACCCATGGCGAAGACGGCATTCAGGGCATTCCGCAGGGGCACATGTTCGGCGTCCTCGATCTCTCCAAGCCGACGGTCCTGTACTACGTCGTGCTGGTCGGCTTCCTCGCCGGCTTCCTGTTGATCTTCCGCATCATCAACTCGCCGTTCGGCGAGGTGTTGAAGTCGATCCGCGAGAACGAGCAGCGCGCGATCTCGCTCGGCTACCGGACCGACCAGTACAAGTTCCTGGCCTTCGTCCTGTCGGGCACGCTGGCCGGCTTCGCCGGATCGCTGAAGGTGTTCGTGGCGCAAAATGCCTCGCTCACCGACGTACACTGGTCGATGTCGGGCGAAGTCGTGCTGATGACGCTGGTCGGGGGTCTCGGGACCATCTTCGGACCCGTGGTCGGCGCCTTCGTGATCATCGCCATGCAGCAATATCTGGCGAGCTTCGGCCAATGGGTGACGGTGATCCAGGGCTCGATCTTCGTGATCTGCGTGCTCACCTTCCGCCGCGGCGTCGTCGGTGAAATCGCGCATTACTTCCGGCGTTCGCTCTAAGTAATTGATTTAAGGTCAATTTACCCGCTTCGTGAAAGTGGTGGATGATCCGGCGCCGCGGGCGTGAGGTGGCACGCGCGCGGACCGAAAATGGTCTATGACAGTTTCGTGACGGCCCTTCCGGGCCGGGCCATTTCCAACCGGTAGTCTATCCCCATGATGCGATGGTTTCGCGCTTTCCTGCCCAAGGAAGAACGGTTCTTCGACCTGTTCGACCGCCATGCCCAGACCGTGATCCAGGGCTCGATCGCGCTCCAGGGCATGCTCAACGGGGGCGAGGAGACGCCGGTCTATTGCCAGCGCGTCAACCAGTTCGAGAACGATGCCGACAACATCACCCGTGAGGTGCTGACGGCGGTGCGCCGCACCTTCATCACGCCGTTCGACCGCGGCGACATCAAGAACCTCATCACCTCGATGGACGATGCCATCGACCAGATGCAGCAGACCGCCAAGGCCGTGATGCTGTTCGAGGTCCGCGCCTTCGAGCCGCCGATGCGCGAGATCGGCGGGCTTCTGATCGAATGCGCCAATCTGGTCGGCCGTGCGCTGCCCCTGATGCAGCAGATCGGCAAGAACGTGGCCATGCTGACCGCCATCACGGAAGAGCTGACCAAGCTCGAGGGCCGGGTCGACGATCTCCACGACATCGGGATGAAGGAGCTGTTCCTCAAGCACCGCGACGGCAACGCGATGGATTTCATCGTCGGTGTCGAGATCTACGACCATCTCGAAAAGGTCGCCGATCGCTTCGACGACGTCGCAAACGAGATCAACAGCATCGTCATCGAGCAAGTGTAGCGCATGATCCGGAAAAATGTGCAGCGGTTTTCCTTCGCGACAAACGCGGAACGCGTTTGCGCGGAGATCATGCGAAAACTTTAAGGCAGGGGCCTCGCCGTGGATGCTGCGTTGGGTCTTCCCGTCCTGGTCGGACTGATCGCCGTCGCGCTGCTGTTCGACTTCTTGAACGGCCTGCATGACGCTGCCAATTCGATCGCGACCATCGTCTCGACCCGCGTGCTGCGGCCGCAATTCGCGGTGTTCTGGGCCGCTTTCTTCAATTTCGTCGCCTTCATGGTGTTCGGGCTGCACGTCGCCCAGACCATAGGCACCGGCATTATCGATCCCTCAATCGTCGATGCCCACGTGATCTTCGCGGCGCTGGTCGGCGCCATCGTCTGGAACCTCGTGACCTGGGCGCTCGGCATCCCGTCTTCGTCGTCGCATGCGCTGATCGGCGGGTTGTTCGGTGCCGGCGTGGCCAAAGCCGGGATTTCGGCGGCGGTCTGGAGCGGATTGTCCAAGACGGTGATCGCCATCGTGCTGTCTCCGCTGGTCGGCTTCCTGCTGGCGATGCTGCTGGTTGCGATCGTCTCCTGGGCCTCGGTGCGATCGACGCCCTTCGCCGTGGATCGCGCCTTCCGCATCCTGCAATTCGCCTCCGCCTCGCTCTATTCGCTCGGCCATGGCGGCAATGACGCGCAGAAGACCATGGGCATCATCGCCGTGCTGCTCTATTCACAGGGCCATCTCGGCAGCGAATTCTCGGTGCCGTTCTGGGTCGTGCTGTCCTGCCAGGCCGCGATGGCGATGGGCACGCTGATGGGCGGCTGGCGCATCGTCCGCACCATGGGCCTGCGCATCACGAAACTGACGCCGATGCAGGGCTTTTGCGCCGAAACTGGCGGCGCCGCGACCCTGTTCATGGCGACCTTCCTCGGGGTTCCCGTCTCGACCACCCATACCATCACCGGCGCCATCGTCGGCGTCGGCGCCGCCCGCCGCCTCTCGGCGGTGCGCTGGAACGTCGCCAGCTCGATCGTCTATGCCTGGGTGATCACGATGCCGGCCTCGGCGATCGTCGCCGCGCTGACCTGGTGGGCCGTCAGGATTTTCGTCAAGTAACGAGCTTCAGCCCGATGATACCGGCAACGATCAGTCCGATGCTGGCCAGGCGAAGCGCGGTCGCCGGCTCGCCGAACAGGATGATCCCGAGCGTCGCCGTGCCGACCGCGCCGATGCCGGTCCACACCGCATAGGCGGTCCCGACGGGCAGCGATTTGAGCGCGAGCCCAAGCAGGATGACGCTGCCCGCCATCGCCGCGAGCGTGATGACGGAGGGAACAAGCCTGGTGAAACCCTCGGTGTATTTCAGGCCGATCGCCCAGGTGATCTCGAGAAGACCGGCGACGAACAGGATGCTCCAGGCCATGACGACCCTCCATTCAAGGCAGGGTCGTCCCCGCGGCTGATATGCTGGTGGATAGGAGGGCCGTCCCTCCCAAACGGCGATATGGGGCTGGCCGAAGGGCTCCGCAATTACCACATCAGGCTTGATCCGGCCCATTTTCCCTGCCAAACGCTCCCGCCATGTCCGACATCGCCACCACCACAGCCGAATCGCCGGCCCGTTCCCCGCTTGCCGCTGAAGTGGCGCGGCGGCGCACCTTTGCGATCATCTCCCACCCCGACGCCGGCAAGACCACGCTGACCGAAAAGCTGCTGCTGTTCGGCGGCGCCATCAACCTCGCCGGTCAGGTCAAGGCCAAGGGTGAGCGGCGCAACACGCGCTCGGACTGGATGAAGATCGAGCGCGAGCGCGGTATCTCGGTCGTGACGTCCGTGATGACCTTCGAGTTCGAGGGCCTCGTGTTCAACCTGCTGGACACGCCGGGCCACGAGGACTTTTCGGAAGACACCTATCGCACGCTGACGGCCGTCGATTCCGCCGTCATGGTCATCGACGCCGCCAAGGGCATCGAGGCGCGCACCCGAAAACTGTTCGAGGTCTGTCGCCTGCGCGACATTCCGATCATCACCTTCATCAACAAGATGGACCGCGAGAGCCGCGACGTGTTCGAGCTGCTGGACGAGATCGAGAAGACGCTGGCGCTCGACACCACGCCGATGACCTGGCCGGTCGGCCGCGGCCGCGACTTCCTCGGCACCTATGACGTCGTCAATGGCGGCGTGCGCCTGCTCGAAGGCGGCGGCGCCAAGACCGGCGCGGCGCAGCAGATCGAGATCGAGGAGCTTGCCAAGCTCAACGCCAATCTCGACGTCTCCGCGGTGAAGGACGAGCTCGAGCTCGTCACCGAGGCTTCAAAACCGTTCGAGCTGGAGGCGTTTCGCGAGGGCCACTTGACGCCGGTCTATTTCGGCAGCGCGCTGCGCAATTTCGGCGTCGGCGACCTCCTGGAGGGCCTCGGCAAGTTCGCGCCCGAGCCGCGTGCGCAGGAGAGCGACCAGCGCAAGGTCGAGGCGACCGATCCGCGCATGAGCGCCTTCGTGTTCAAGATCCAGGCGAACATGGATCCGAACCACCGCGACCGCATCGCCTTTGCGCGCCTGTGCTCGGGCAAGCTCAGCCGCGGCATGAAGGCGAAACTGGTGCGCACCGGCAAGAGCATGCCGCTGTCGAGCCCGCAATTCTTCTTCGCGCAGGACCGTTCGGTGGCGGATGAGGCCTTTGCCGGCGACGTCGTCGGCATTCCCAACCACGGCACGCTGCGCATCGGTGATACCCTGACCGAGGGCGAGGATTTCAACTTCGTCGGCGTGCCGAGCTTTGCGCCGGAAATCGTCCGCCGCGTCCGTCTCACCGACGCGATGAAGGCGAAGAAGCTGAAGGAAGCGCTTCAGCAGATGTCGGAAGAGGGCGTCGTCCAGGTATTCCGCCCGCGCGACGGTGCACCGGCGCTGGTCGGCGTGGTCGGCGCGCTCCAGCTCGACGTGCTGAAGGCACGGCTGGAGGCGGAATATTCCCTTCCGGTCGAGTTCGAGGTCAGCGAGTTCCAGCTTGCGCGCTGGGTTTCTTCAGACGATCGCAAGAAGCTCGACACTTTCATCGCCGCCAACACCTCGAGTATCGCCGACGACGTCGATGGTGATCCCGTCTATCTGGCGAGGAACGAGTTCTATCTCGGCTACACCAGGGAACGCGCCGAGGGCATCGAGTTCACCAACGTCAAGGACGTCAAGAAGAAGGGATAACGCGCGCCAAGGCCGCCTAAACGCGAGCATGTGAACGCGCGCGCACTTGACGCTTTCGCGACGAATGCCACCTTTCGTCCACAGTGGCATTGAGAGTTCGCATACCATGTGGCGCGGCATTCTCCTTCTTATACTGCTGGCGATATCGACGGTGGCCGCCGACGCGCAGCGGCGCCAGATCAATCCCATCCCGTTTGCGCATGAACCGTGCAGCGTGCTCGACAACCGGCCCTGCACGCCGTCCTATTGCAGCCCGCTCGAGCCCGGGCCCTGCATTCCCGAGATCGACTATCCTTACGGCCAGAATCTCCAGCTCACGATCGTCAGCGTGCCGTCCGAATCCGACCGCGCCAAATACCGGAAGCCGGATCACGATCTCGATACGATCGGCGACCTCTTCGCCGAATTGCGCACTTGCTGGTCGCCGCCAGCGGACAACGCGCGGGCCGGCATGCAGATGTCGGTGCGCTTCAGCTTCAACAAGGCGGGCGGCCTGATCGGTCCGCCACGCCTCACATACGCCACCGCGGGCGTCCCGGCCGACACCCGCACGACCTATCTGAACGCCATCGATGCTTCGCTGAAGGCCTGCTTGCCGCTGAAATTCACCAGCGGTCTCGGCGGCGCCCTGGCAGGGCGGCCGATCGCGATCCGCTATGTCGACAATCGGCAGCTCGGCAAGTAGCGCATCGGTTGCGACCGACCGCCAATCGATGCTACGCCAGAGGCGGGCGCTGGTTGAGGGGAGGATGTCGTGGGTCTGCTGGTCATGATCCTGGGGCTGGTGCTGTTTTTCGCGGCGCATGTCTTCACAACGAAACGCGAGGCGCGCGCGCAGGCCATCGCGAGGCTGGGCGAGGGGACCTACAAGATCCTTTATGCGCTCGTCTCACTCGCGGGGCTCGCGCTGATCATCTGGGGCTTTGGTCATTACCGTGCGACCGGCTGGATCGACGTCTGGTATCCGCCGAAGGCGATGAAGCACATCACGCTCGCGCTGATGCTGCCCGCGGTCATCCTGGTTGTCGCGTCATACCTGCGCGGCCGTATCTACGCGACGCTGAAACATCCGATGCTGGCCGGCATCAAGCTGTGGGCGGCCGCGCATCTCCTCGCCAATGGCGATCTCGGTTCCATCATCCTGTTCGGCTCGTTCCTGGGCTGGGCGGTGTTTGACCGCATTTCGTTGAAGCATCGCACTGACGCTGGCGGCCCGCCGATTCCGGTAGGCGGCGTCTCCAACGATCTGATCGCGGTCGCGGTCGGCGTCGTTGCCTATCTGGCGCTGGCGTTTGCATTCCATCCTGTCGTGATCGGGGTTCCTGTCGTAGGGGTCTGACAATGTCCGTCCAATCCGCCATCAGGCGCAAGACCGCGCCCGACCTCCGCATTCGCAAGAATGGCGAGCCGATCGTGATGCTGACCTCCTATCACGCGCACACCGCCGCGCTGGTCGACAGGCACTGCGATGCGATCCTGGTTGGCGATTCCCTTGGCAATGTCATGCATGGCTTCGAGACCACGGTGCCCGTGACGCTTGAGATGATGATCCTGCAGGGCTGCGCGGTGATGCGCGGCTCCAGCCAGGCGCTCGTCGTCGTCGACATGCCGTTCGGTTCCTACGAAGGCTCGAAGGAGCAGGCCTTCCAGTCGGCGGTGCGGATCATGAAGGAAACGCTGTGCGGCGCGGTCAAGCTCGAGGGCGGCGCGCGGATGGCGGAGACGGTGGCGTTTCTCTCCGAGCGCGGCATTCCCGTGATGGGCCATATCGGGCTGACGCCACAGTCGATCAACACGCTTGGCTCGTTCCGCGCACAGGGCCGCGAGGAGGCGAACTGGGCTCCGATCGAGAATGACGCCAGGGCGATCGCAGAGGCGGGGGCCTTCTCTATCGTGATCGAGGCGGTCGCCGAGCCGCTGGCGCGCAAGATCACGCAATCGATCGCAGTTCCTACCATCGGCATTGGCGCGAGCGCAGCCTGCGACGGCCAGATTTTGGTGCTGGAAGATATGCTCGGCTTGTCGCCGCGGTCGCCGAAATTCGTGCGCCGCTATGGCAATCTCGGGCCGGCGATCGAGGAAGCCATCGCGGGCTATGCGCGCGACGTGAAGAGCCGGGCCTTCCCGGGCCCGGAGCATGTCTACGACATGAAGAAGAGCTGAGGAGGGGCGCGCATGGACTGGTCGCAGCACGCACTTCCGTCGATGCGGCTTGAGCCGCGCTTCGGCGACCGCGTCGTGCCGGCCTTTGTGAAGCGGCCGGGCAGCGTTTGGGCGATGATTGCGGAAGCGGTTGCGCAGAACGCCGATGGCGAGGCCCTGATCTGCGGTCATGTCCGGCTGAGCTGGCGCCAGGTCGTCGACCGGGCCGCCCGGATCGCCGAGGGCTTTCGCAAGCTCGGCCTCAAGCGCGGTGATCGCGTGGCCATCCTGCTGGGCAACCGCATCGAATTTCCGCTGCTGCTGTTTGCCGCCGCGCATGAGGGGCTGGTCACGGTTCTGCTCAGCACGCGTCAGCAGAAGCCGGAGATTGCCTATGTGCTCACCGATTGCGGCGCCAAGATCCTGATCCACGAGGCAGGGCTCGCCGGGCGGCTGCCGGATGCGCGGGATGTGCCCGATGTGATCCACCGCGTTGCCGTCGACGACGACCCGCATGCGTCGCGCTTCGCAGTGCTCGCTGACAAGGCCGCGGCCGCCGCGCCCGTCGACGTGAGCGAAGAGGACACGGCGATGATCCTCTACACCTCGGGCACGACGGGCAAGCCAAAGGGCGCGATGCTGGCCCATTGCAACATCGTGCATTCCTCGATGGTGTTTGCGTCCTGCCTGCAATTGACGGAAGCGGACCGTTCGATCGCGGCCGTGCCGCTCGGTCACGTCACTGGTGTCGTCGCCAACATCACGACCATGATCCGCTGCGGCGGCGCGCTGATCATCATGCCGGCGTTCAAGGCCGCCGATTATCTCAAGCTCGCTGCGCGCGAGCGCGTCACCTACACGGTGATGGTTCCGGCAATGTACAATCTCTGCCTGCTCCAGCCCGATTTCGACAGCTACGATCTGTCGAGCTGGCGCATCGGCGGCTTTGGCGGCGCGCCGATGCCGGTCGCGACCATCGAGAGGCTCAAGGCGACGATTCCCGGCCTGAAGCTGATGAACTGCTACGGCGCGACCGAGACGACATCGCCCTCGACGATCATGCCGGGCGAACTGACGGCGAGCCATATCGACAGCGTGGGCCTGCCGTGTCCCGGCGCGCGCATCGTCGCGATGGGACCCGATGGGCGCGAGCTGCCCCATGGCGAGATCGGCGAGCTCTGGATTCAGAGCGCCTCCGTCATCAAGGGTTACTGGAACAACCCGAAAGCCACGACCGAGAGCTTCACCGGTGGGTTCTGGCACTCGGGCGATCTGGGGTCAGTCGATGCGGACGGTTTTGTCCGCGTCTTCGACCGCCAGAAGGACATGATCAATCGCGGCGGGTTGAAGATCTATTCCGCGGAGGTCGAGTCCGTGCTGGCGGGCCACCCCGCGGTGATCGAGAGCGCGATCATTGCCAGGGCTTGCCCGGTGCTCGGTGAGCGCGTCCATGCTGTCGTGGTGACCCGCACCCCGGTCGCCGGCGACGTCTTGCGGGCCTGGTGCGCGGAGCGGCTGTCCGACTACAAGGTCCCCGAAACCATGGCGATCACCACCGAGCCGCTGCCGCGCAACGCCAATGGCAAGGTGCTGAAGCGGCAGTTGCGGGAGCACTTGGGAACCTGAGCCGGGCAGGGGCTTCTTCCGGGCTCTCCCGGGTGGTTAACGCCTTGATCGGGCTCGCTTTGCCTTGCCACCGCCATATCGTTAGGCTACCTCGCCGCCACGCGGGGGACGGGATTCCTGACGCGAACGCTGTGGCGCGCGCACCCGGACGGGCATGGGATTAGCATAAGTGTCTGAATTATTTGACGAAGTCGACGAGGAAGTACGTCGCGAACAGCTCAAGAAGCTGTGGGAAAAATATTCGATCTACTTCATCGCCCTGATGGTGCTCATCGTGGCCGCTGTGGGCGGCTGGCGCGGCTACCAGTATCTGGAGGCCAAGAAGGCCGCCGAGGCCGGCGCCGCCTTCGAGAAGGCCGTCGAGCTGTCAGAGCAGGACAAGCATGCGGAGGCCGAGACGGCCTTCACTGAGCTCGCCGCCAAGGCTCCGTCGGGCTATCGCACTCTGGCGCGGCTGCGTGCTGCGGCCGAGGCCGCTAGCCGCGATCCCAAGGCCGCCGCCAAGATGTACGACGACATTGCCGCCGACCGCGGCGTCGGCGGCGAGTGGCAGGATCTGGCGAAGATCCGCGCCGCCGGCCTGCTGGTCGACAGCGCCAGCTACGCCGACATGCAGCAGCGGCTGGAGGCTTCCGCCACACCCAAATCGACCTTCCGCCACAGCGCCCGCGAGTTGCTGGCGCTGTCGGCCTGGCGCAACAACGACACGACCGCAGCCCGCAAATGGCTCGACGCGATCGCAGAGGACGGCGAAACGCCGCCGGGCCTGCGCTCGCGCGCCGAGGCGCTCCAGGCCCTGCTGCCGCCCGTCGCCAAAAGCTGACGGTCCCGAGAGCTGAGACGAGACACCGATATGCGCCGCACGCCACGCTTGATCGCAGCCGCCGTCCTGATCGCCTTCACGGGCGTGCTGGGCGGCTGCTCCAGCTTCGATCCGAGCGACATGCTCGATTTCCTCGACACCAAGAAGAAGCTGCCAGGCGACCGCAAGCCGGTCTTCCCGGAGGGCGTGCCGGGCCTCGAGCAGGGTGTGCCGAAGGACATGTACAAGGGCGCACAGCAGCAGCCCGATCCGAATGCGCCTGCCGTTGCGGCTTTGCCCACGGAGCCGCCGCCTGAGCCGGCCAAGCCGGCGAAGGGTGCGAAAGCGAAAAAGACCAGACAGCCGGCTGCCAGCGCGGCCGCGCCCGCCGATGCGCCTGCCGGCGAAGTCGATGGCGAGGCCCAGCCGGAGGCCGCGCCGCCCGCGGCCGCTCCGCAGCCCAAGCAGAAGATCGTACGCAAGCGCACCACCGCGCCGCCGCCCGATCAGCCCGTCCAGCAGGCCCAACCGACTCAGAGCACGCAGCAGCAGTCGCAGGGCGGCTTCCCGGCGCCGCTGCCGAGCGGCAGCTTCTCGCGCTAATAATTTCATTGCATTGACAGGCGCGGCCTTCGCAGCGCACGAATGACCGATGTCCTTCACGATTGCCATTATCGGCCGGCCCAATGTCGGCAAATCGACGCTGTTCAACCGCCTGGTTGGGCAAAAGCTCGCGCTCGTCGATGACCTGCCGGGTGTCACCCGCGACCGCCGCGAGGGTGAGGCCAGGCTCGGCGACCTCGAATTCACCATCATCGACACCGCCGGCCTCGACGAGGGCGCCAAGGGCTCGCTGACCGCGCGGATGCAGGAGCAGACCGAGGCCGCGATCGCGCAGGCCGACGCGCTGTTCTTCGTCGTCGATGCCCGCATCGGCCTGACGCCGACCGACCGCGCCTTCGCCGACTTCGCCCGCAGGGCCAACAAGCCGGTGCTGCTGGTCGCCAACAAGAGCGAAGGCAAGCATGGCGATGCCGGCGCGATGGAAGCCTTTGCGCTTGGTCTTGGCGATCCCATCCAGATCTCGGCCGAGCACGGCGAGGGCATGGGCGAGCTTTATGACGCCCTCGCCAAGCTGATGCCGGAGCCCGTCGAGGAGGATGAGGACGAGGACGACGCGCCGCTCTCCGAGGAAGAGGCCGCGACGCGCCCGATCCGGGTCGCCATCGTCGGCCGGCCGAATGCCGGCAAGTCGACGCTGATCAACCATTTGCTCGGCGAGGAGCGCCTGCTGACGAGCCCGGAGGCCGGCACCACGCGCGACTCCATCGCGGTCGAGATCAACTGGAAGGGCCGCGAATTTCGCGTGTTCGACACCGCCGGCCTGCGGCGTCGCTCGCGCATCGAGGAGAAGCTCGAAAAGCTCTCGGTCGCCGACGCGCTGCGCGCGGTGCGCTTTGCCGAAGTCGTCGTGCTGATGATGGATACGCAGAACCGCTTCGAGGAGCAGGATCTGCGCATTGCCGATCTGGTCGAGCGCGAGGGCCGCGCGCTCGTGCTCGCCGCCAACAAATGGGACCTGATGGAGACCAAGGGCGGCGGCGCGATCTCGGGCCTGCGCCGCGACGCCGACCACTGGCTGCCGCAGGTCAAGGGCGTGCCGATCGTCGCGGTATCAGGCCTGATGGGCGAGGGCATCGATCGCCTGATGCAGGCGATCCAGGACGCTTACGCGGTCTGGAACAGACGCGTGTCGACGTCAGCGCTCAATCGCTGGTTCGAGCAGGCGGTCCAGGCCAATCCGCCGCCGGCTGTGTCCGGCCGCAGGCTGAAGCTGAACTACATCACGCAGACCAAGGCGCGGCCGCCGAGCTTCGTGCTGTTCTGCTCGCGTGCCGACGCGGTGCCGCAGTCGTACCTGCGCTATTTGACCAATTCCATGCGCGAGGCTTTCGATCTGCCTGGCACGCCGGTGCGCATCACCTTGCGCGAGAAGGCCAACCCCTTCGCCCATAAGCGCAAGCGGCCGTCGTGAAGGGCAGGTCGGCTGCTCAGTGCCCTTAGAGCCACAATTTTTGCTTCGGCCGTCTTCGCGCTAAGTGCCTTTTTGGCAACAGTTCCAGAATCTCATTGGCATCTGCTGGACTGCTGGCGCAGGAGGGTGCAACTTAAGATTTTGATAAAGTAACAGCGCATCCGTGCTTGATGTGCGCGGCTGAGCGGAGGCTATTGTGATGAAGCGGAGCTTTTTCGCTGCCGCCGCAATCCTGTCTCTCATGTCTACAGGTTGCGCGATCCACCCATTGCCCGAAGACGTGACAGGCGTCAAAACCTATCACATCGTTCGCCAAATTCGATGCGAAAGCCGCGATACACTTCGACGGTTTGTCATCAAGTGGCTGCACCAGATCGGTCCTAAAGTCCCGACGGCCGAAGACCTTGCCCTGCAATACGAGAAAGAGCCGGCCTCGATAAAAGACTTCCACTACGATCTATTCAAGGGCGCGGCTCTTGTTCGTGTGCGCTCCGCTGCGAAACTGTTTTACGACGCTGGGCTCGCTTATAGTTTCGACCTCACCATGACGGAGGATAATAACCTTTCGACCGACGTGAACTTTCTCAAGCCTCTTACCAATTCGCAATACACGCTCGGTCTGCACGGTTCAGCCAACAGAGCGCGGGTAAACCAGCGCACATTCACAGCGACGGATACTTTCAGCGGTCTGCTGACAAAGGTACCTGAAGCGTATTGTGTAGGAAAAGTCGTCGGTCCAAACTACATTTATCCGATTGCGGGGCACATAGGCATCGATGCTGTTATCGAAGACTTCATCAACCTGACGCTGTTCGCCAATTTGGCAGGCGGTGATGCCAAGCCGGGCGTCGGCGGCAGTCCTCCTACCATGGCTGACAAGCTCACCTTCACCACGACGGTGTCCGCGTCTGCTGTTCCAGGAGTTACGTTTACTCCCGTAACTGATGCGTTCCAATTGACGAGCGCGACCGGAACCGGACTTGCTGATCGGACCGACGTGCATCAGGTGACGGTGGGAGTCGCGATTGCACCCACGGGGGTGGTCGAGTTGGATCCGCTTCGATCCTACCTCTTCTCCTCATCTCGCGGCGGAGCCGCAGCCGATCCGACTGATCACATCACACGGAGTCCTCTCATCGTTGGTCGGCGTGTGATCGGAGGCGGCAGCCCGTCCGAGCGGCTTGCGGTTCTGGCGGCGGATCAGGCCAAGAGCCCGGAAGTTGAAGTTAGGCGGCTTCGGTAAACCAGGAGGGCATTATGGCGAACAAGGCAAAAGGGGCGAAGAAGGCTGGCAAATCCAAGGCTGCAAAGAAGTCGTCTTCGACAAAGAAGATGCTCAGAGTTCCGCTGCACTCCGTCGTGCATTTTGTCAGGATGCTCCACGACGAAAAGCATGCGGCGAATTTTGTGAAGGCCGCACGGGATTCGAAAGCGGTCGTGGCTCTGCATCCCGCAACAGTCGACTTCGTCAAGAACTTCGTTGCGGACAAGCAACTTCACCATGCAATGGTAACCAAGGTGGTCGATCCGTGTCCGGATGATCCTTTCGAGTGTCATTTCAGGGACTGAGTTCGGAAGCCAAAGTGCGGATCCGGATTTCTCTTCTGTTCCAAGGATCAATGCGATTCTAGGATTCGGATGCCGAGATTCGATATCTGGAGGCTCCTTGTTGCCGAATACGTCTAAAGTGGCGCCGGTCCGGCGCGGGGCGGTCGCCTTCATCTTCGTCACCATCCTGCTCGACATGCTCGCGCTCGGCGTGATCATGCCGATCCTGCCAAAGCTCATAGAGAGCTTCGTCGACAACGACACCGCACACGCGGCCCGCATCTTCGGCCTGTTCGGCACCGCCTGGGCGTTGATGCAGTTCGTGTTCTCGCCGGTGCTGGGCGCGCTGTCGGATCGTTTCGGGCGGCGGCCGGTGGTGCTGCTGTCGAATTTCGGGCTCGCCGCCGACTACGTGCTGATGGCGCTGGCGCCGTCGCTGGTGTGGCTTTTCATTGGGCGCGTGATCTCCGGCATCACCTCGGCCAGCATCTCGACGGCGTTTGCCTATATTGCCGACATTACGCCGCCGGAGCGGCGCGCGGCGATCTTCGGCAGGATTGGCGCGGCCTTCGGCGCCGGCTTCATCCTGGGCCCGGCGCTCGGCGGCTTGCTCGGCGACGTCGATCCGCGCCTGCCGTTCTGGGCGTCGGCGGCTTTGAGCTTCGCCAATGCGCTCTATGGGCTCCTGGTCCTGCCGGAATCGCTGGCGCCCGACAAGCGCGCGCCGTTCCGCTGGACCAGCGCCAATCCGGTCGGGGCGCTGCGTCTGCTGCGTTCCAACGCGATGCTGGCTGCGCTGTCGGTCGTCAACTTCATCGCGCAGGTCGCGCATGTCGTGCTGCCGTCGACCTTCGTGCTCTATGCGACCTATCGCTACGGGTGGGATTCCAAGACGGTCGGGCTGACGCTCGCGATGGTCGGCATCTGCGCCATGGTAGTGCAGGGGCTCGCCATCGGCCCGATCGTGCGCGCGCTCGGCGAGCGGAACACACTGTTGCTGGGCCTGTGCTGTGGTGCGATCGGGTTCGTGATCTTTGGCGCAGCGCCGACCGGACCGCTGTTCTGGATCGGCATTCCCGTGATGTCGCTGTGGGGCATCTCGGGTGCCGCGATGCAATCGCTGATGACGCGGCTGGTCGCACCCGATCAACAGGGTCAGCTGCAGGGCGCAACCGCGAGCGTGCAGAGCGTGTCGCAGCTCGTCGGGCCGTTCCTGTTCACGCTGACGTTTTCATACTTCATCGGCACCAGCGCGCCCTGGCAATTGCCCGGCGCGCCATTCCTCCTCGCGGGCGCGCTGATGGTGGTATGCGTGGCCATTGCGATGCGGACGCTGGCGACAGTCGCATCCGCCCGGCAGACTGGTGCCCGCGAATAGGACGGTTGCGACTGTCGCCAATTCGCAACAGAGATTCCGATTCGTCGGATTCTCGCCAGACGTGCGTACATGGAGCCTTTCGGCGGCGATACTTAGCCTGTTCAATAAATCTGTTGATTCGTTCTTTTTGCAATTGAAGGCCGGGGCCGCCGACGCCTCGGAAGCAAGCCATTCAAATGACGCGCCTGCCGATTCGGATATGGTGTTTCCCTCGGCAGCGCTTGCTGATTTGGCGAGCTGCCGCTGCAATTGCGATCACGGCTACCGTCACGCTGGCTCTGATGGGCGGGGCGTATGCGGCCTGTTCGCCGGCGGCCGACAATAGCCCCAATCCGCCGCCAGGCACGACCATTACATGCTCGGGCGTGACGACCGATCAGAACGGGACCAACGGTTACGGGACGGGCAACCAGACCGGCATTGTCATCAATGTCGATAGCGGTGCCTCTGTCACCGGAAGCGTGAATAGCGGAATTAATATCGGCAACGCTACGGTCAGCAATTCGGGAAGCATCACAGGCGCAACGAACGGTGTCTTCTCTCAAAATGACGTCACCGTCACCAACAACACCGGCGCCACCATCACCGGCACTGTCCTATCCGGCATCGGCTCGAACAACGGCAGTGTGACTGTCGTCAACTCCGGCACGATCACGGGCAACGCAAACGTTGGCGTATTCGCCTTCGTCAACGCCACGGTTACCAACAATGCGGGCGCCACCATCGCCGGCGATCTCGGCGTCAATTCCGGCTATTCCGCTGTCGGAAATGTCACCAATGCCGGCAATATCATCGGCACCTCTTACGGTTTCATTGCCTACGGCACGGGGGTCGTCTCCAACGCTGCGGGCGGTCTGATTTCCGGCGGATAAGCGGTGTCCAGGCCAACCAATTGTTGAATGTCACCAATGCCGGCACGATTACCGGTACGACCAGCTATGGCCTGGAGGTGACCGGCAATATGGACGTCACCAACGCCGCCGCCGGGACGATTACCGGCGCAACGGCTGCCATCCGCGCCAACAGCGGATCGATTTCGGTAACGAATTTCGGCACCATCTCGAGCCCCACCGGCTTTGCCGCCTCTGCGAATGCCAATCTGACAATAACGAACGGTGTCACTGGAAGCATTACCGGCGGCATGGCTGCCAATTTGGGCTTTGCTCACGTTACCAATCACGGGACCATTTCCGGTCTCAACAATATCGCCATCTTTGCCTTCACCGACGTCAATGTAACCAACGGCGTTGGCGGGCAGATCACGAGCCTGATCAACAACGGAATCTATGCCAGCAATGGCGTCGCAACCGTCGTCAATTCCGGAACCCTAAGTGCCGGCGGCTTTGGCTACGCCATTCGCGCCGAGACGAGTGCGGTGGTGACCAACAATGCCGGCGCGCAGATCAGTGGCGGCGACACCGGCGTCCGCGCCAGCCTCGGATCCGTCTCAGTCATCAACTACGGCTCCATTTCCGGCCTTGCGGGCAACGGCATCTATGCGAGCACGGGTGGGTCGGACGTGTTCAATGCGGGGACCATCACTGGAGGAACGGCCGCGATCCAGTTCGCCGGTAGCGGCAACGTTCTCACGCTCGCGCCGGGATCGGTGATATCGGGCAACGTGCTCGGTGGGGGCAGTGATACGTTCCAACTCGGGGGCAGCGGTGCGGCGACCTTCGATGTCAGCACGTTGGGTGCGGCGGCCCAGTATCGGGGGTTCACGACCTTCAACAAGGTCGACGATTCAGTCTGGACGCTGACTGGCACCGGCTCCTTCTCCGGTGATGTCAATGTCGGCGGCGGGGCGCTGATCGTGAACGGCAACATCGCATCGGCCAGCAATCTCGTTGTCAATGCCGGCGGCACGTTGGGCGGCAACGGCATCGTCGGCAATACCGTCATCAACGGCGGCATTCTGTCTCCAGGCAACTCGGTCGGCACCATCAACGTTCAGCGCAGCCTCGTCTTCACGGCCGCCTCGACCTACCTTGTGCAGGTGTCATCGGCGGCTTCCGACCTCACCAATGTGACGGGGGCGGCGACGTTGGCCGGGACGGTTCGGGTTGCGCTCGCCAACGGCACCCTTCGGTTCAATTCGCCCTATACCATCCTGACCGCGGGGGCGCTGAACGGTTCGCGCTTTGATTCGGTGGCGACGCCGACGGGAATTTCCGGTTCGCTGACCTATTCGGGCGGCACGGTGCAGCTTGTTCTGGCCTCGGGCCTTGGGGAGATTGCCGGCCTCAACATCAACCAGCAGGCCGTCGCCACCGCGCTCGACATGGCGTTCAATTCCTTCGGCAACGTTCCTTCGGCGTTTGGCGGTATCTTCGCCGGCAATGTCCCGGCGAACCTGACACAGGCCTCGGGCGAGCTGGCGACAGGTTCGCAGCAGACAACATTCGACGCGATGAACCTCTTCGTCAATTTGCTGGCCGATCCGTTTACCGCTGGCCGCGACGGGACCGCACCGACGCCCGTTTCATTTGGGAAAGAGGGAGCAGCCGATAGCTATGCCGGCGGTCGCCGCCGGCCCGGTGCCGAGCGTGACGCCTACGCCATGATCGCCAAGACGCCGAGCGCGATCGATTTCGGCCAGCGCTGGAGCGTGTGGGGCGCGGGCTATGGGGGCTCGCAGACCACCGACGGCAATGCCGTACAGGGATCGAACACGTCCACCAGCCGCATCGCTGGCACGGCCGTCGGCGCCGATTATCGGATCTCTCCATTCACCCAGGTCGGGTTCGCCTTGGCCGGCGGCGGTACCAACTTCGTCGTCGCCAACGGTCTCGGTTCG
The DNA here is from genome assembly GCF_000011365.1 of Bradyrhizobium diazoefficiens USDA 110. GTDB lineage: Bacteria > Pseudomonadota > Alphaproteobacteria > Rhizobiales > Xanthobacteraceae > Bradyrhizobium > Bradyrhizobium diazoefficiens. Next base: position 4,487,863 of record NC_004463.1, read on the forward strand.
GGACGCTCCGACCTGTTCCAGGCCGGTGCATTCGTTCGTCATACGGCCGGCTCCGCGTACGTCTCCGGCGCCCTGGCCTATGGCTGGCAGGATATCACGACGAACCGGACGGTCACGATTGCGGGCAGTGACCAGTTGCGTGCGCAGTTCAACGCCAATGCGTGGGCGGGGCGTATCGAGGGCGGCTATCGCCTCATCACCCCATGGGCCGGCATCGGCCTTACGCCCTATGCCGCCGCGCAATTCGCGACCTTCGAGCTGCCGGGCTATGCCGAACGGGCCATCGTCGGTGCCAACACCTTTGCGCTGGCCTATGCGGCCAAGACCGCTACCTCGCCGCGCTCCGAATTGGGATTCCGCACCGACCGATCGTTGGCATTGCCGGGAGCGATCCTCACCCTGCGCAGCCGCTTCGGCTGGGCACATGACTACAATATCGATCGCGGCATCGCCGCCACTTTCCAGGGCGTTGCCGGGCGCATCCTTCGTCGTCGGCGGTGCATCGCCTGCGCGAGACGCGGCGCTCACCTCGGCAACCGCCGAGGTGAATTGGCTGAACGGTTTCTCGCTCGCCGGGACCTTTGAGGGTGAGTTCTCGAACGTCACCACAAGCTACTCCGGAAAGGGCGTGGTGCGCTATGCCTGGTAGGAAGCGCTCGTCCGCGTTGTAGAGACGCGACGTAGAGAAATGGCGCGAGCGGCGCCTTGCCCGCCGGTAGCAGGCCCCAAACGCAAATGCCCGGGACATCGAGCGCGAAGACGCGCTTCGCGCTCTCGCCCGGGCATGTCGTCGTGGAGCCTGTGCGCGTCCGCTACGCGGTCACTTCTTGACCAGCGGGCACTCGCTGGCTTCGAGCGGCTTGGCGGCGTCTTCCGGCGCGATGGTGGCCACCAGCTTGTAGTAATCCCATGGGCCCTTCGACTCTTCCGGCTTCTTCACCTCGAAGAGATAGGCCGGGATGAGGCGGCGGCCGTCGGCGCGCAGCGGGCCCTTGCCGAACAGCGGATCGTCGGTCGGCAGCTCCTTCATCTTGGCGACGACCTTGGCGCCGTCATGCGGATTGCCGCCGAGCGCGTCCATTGCCTTCAGGTAGTGCAGGATTTCCGCATAGAGGCCCGCTACCGTCATCGAGGGCATCGAGCCCTTGGGCGACACTTTCTGGAAGCGCTTCGACCATTCGCGGGTCTGATCGTTGAGGTCCCAGTAGAAGGACTCGGTGAAGGTCAGCCCCTGTGCCGTTTTCAGGCCCAGCGAATGCACGTCGTTGATGAACAGCAGCAGCGCGGCGAGCTTCTGGCCGCCGGCCACGATGCCGAACTCAGCCGCCTGCTTGATCGCGTTGGTGGTGTCGCCGCCGGCGTTGGCAAGGCCGATGACCTTGGCCTTCGACGACTGCGCCTGCAGCAGGAAGGAGGAGAAGTCGGAGGAGTTGAGCGGATGCTTGACGCCGCCGAGCACCTTGCCGCCGGTGGCCGTGACCACGGCGCTGGTGTCACGCTCCAGCGCGTGGCCGAAGGCGTAGTCCGCGGTCAGGAAGAACCAGCTGTCGCCGCCGGCTTTGGTCAGGGCCTTGCCGGTGCCGTTGGCGAGCATGTAGGTGTCGTAGGTGAAGGAGACGGTGTTGGGCGTGCAGGCCTTGCCGGTGAGGTCGGCCGTGGCGGCGCCCGAATTGAGCAGCACCGAATTCTTATCCTTGACGAGGTTGCTCACCGCGAGTGCAACGCCGGAGCTCGGCGTGTCGGCGATGGCGTCGACCTTGTCGGCATCGATCCATTGCCGGGCGATGTTGACGCCGATGTCGGGCTTGTTCTGGTGATCACCCGAGAGGACATCGATGGTCCAGCCCTTGGCCTTCAGGCCGGAATCTTCGACCGCCATTTTCACCGCGGCGACCGAGTTCGGGCCGCCGATGTCGGCATAGAGGCTCGACATGTCGTTCAAGACGCCGATCTTGACGGTCTTGTCTTGCGCGAAAGCGGATGTGGAAAAACCGAAGGCGGCACAGGCCAGAAGGGCCGCGGAGCGGCGCGCGAATGTCGTCATAATAGATTCCCTCCATTGTCAAACATGCGGACGGCTCTCTTGCGGAGCCTTGGTCCGGCTGATGGCTCTACCGTGTCCCACGGCCGGCGGCAATGCGCCTAAAGCCGGATGACGCTGCGTCGTTACGTCATCCGTCGGTTAACTTTTGGGCAAAATGCGTTGAGGCGCTATTTGAGCGCGTCCGACGTCAGCTTGAATTTCTGGATGCGCTTTCCGGTATCGACCTCGGCGGTATAGACGTTACCCTTGGCGTCGATCGCCATGGCGTGCACCCAGTGGAATTGACCGGCATTGCGGCCGTTGCGCCCGAAGCTGCCGACCACGCTGCCGTCGTCGCGCCTGATCACCCTGATCTCGTTGTTCTCGCCGTCGGCGCTGAGCAGCCAGGTCTGCTTTGGATCGGGCCAGATCGCGATGTCCCACACCGCGCCGTTGCCGAGCGTGTTCTTCTCGAAGAAGAACTCCTTCACGAAGGTGCCGTCCTTCCTGAATACCTGGATGCGGTTGTTGATGCGGTCGCAGACATAGACGAGCCCGTCATTGGCGAGCTTCACGCAATGGACGGGATTGCCGAATTGCTGCGCAACCGGCGCCTTGGGGTCGTAGGGACCTTGCTTGTCGTCGTTGGGCTTGTTGCCGTAGGCGCCCCAGTGCCGCTTGTAGGCGAGCGTCGTCGCGTCGAAGACGATGACGCGGCGGTTGCCATAGCCGTCGGCGACGTAGATCTCGTTCGCCGCCTTGTCGATCGCGGTCTCCGCGGGCTTGCCGAGTTGCGTGGTGTCGTTGCTGCCGAGGCTCGGCGCGATCTTGCCGATCTGGGCGACGAACTTGCCGTCGAGCGTGAACTTCAAAATGGCGTTGTCATTGTCGGCGTTGCCGCCGACCCAGACGAAGCCGCGCTCGTCGACCTCGATGCCGTGCTCGCGGCCGACCCATTCGTAGCCTTCGCCCAAGCCGCCCCAGGACCGCAGCAGGTTGCCGTCGGTGTCGAATTCGAGCACGGGCGGCGCCGAGACGCAGCATTTCGAGCGCGGCGGATTGAGGCTTGCGCCTTTCTCGTCATCGGTGAGCGAGCGCGGGCGATGGATCACCCAGATATGGCCCTGCCAGTCGACCGTGATGCCGCCGACCTGGCCGAGGATCCAGTTGTTCGGCAGCGGCTTTGGCCAGGCGGGATCGACGGCGAAGGTCGGGACATCGCCGGCGGTCGCAACGCCCGGAAGCGCAAATGTGAGTGCCGCGATCAGGATGGAGAAGGCGTGAGAGACGCGTGCGAGCGCACGGTCAACGCGTCCGCGATCATGCGATGGTGCCATCGCAACCTCCCTTTTTTTGGCCTGCGGCTTGCTGCCGCTTGAGCACGGGCAGTCAATCGCGGGGAGGAGGCCAAGTCAATTGGCCAAGCCAATCAGGTCAATCAGGCCGGCGGGCGGAAGCTCATCAAGGTTCGCGTCTTGTAGTCGTAGAACTTGCCGGTCTCGGTCCAATCAGGCGCGCACATCGGCACGATGAATTCGGCGACCTGCTCGGCGGTGTCGAGCGTCGCGGGATCCTCGCCCGGCATCAAGGTGGCGCGCATGCGGGTGCGGACCGGGCCGGGGTTGAACAGGTTGACACGAAGAGGCGTGTTCGCGGTCTCCTGCGCCCAGGCGCGCGCCAGCGTTTCCAGCGCGGCCTTGGAGGCGGCGTAGGGGCTGACATAGGCGGTCGCCTTGTTGGCGGCGCCCGAGGTGATGAACACGGCGCGGCCGGCATCGGACTGCTTCAGCAGCGGCTCCATGCAGCGGATGAGCTGGAAGTTGGCGGAGACGTTGACGGCCATGACGTCGTTGAAGGCCTTCAGCTCGATATGGCCAATTGGCGAGGAGGGGCCGAGCACGCCGGCATTGCCGACGAGGATGTCGAGCTTGCCGTAGCGCTCGTGCAGGCCTGCGCCCAGCCGCGCGATGCCGTCGGAATCGGTGAGGTTGAGCGGTACCAGCGTGGCGCTGCCGCCCTCTTTCCGGATCTCGTCGTCGAGCTCTTCCAGCCCGCCCTGCGTGCGCGCCACCGCGACGATGTGTGCGCCGGCCTTCGCCAGCGCCTTGGCCGTGGCGAAGCCGATGCCACGCGAGGCGCCGGTGACGAGAGCGATGCGGTCGGCGAGGGGATTTGTCATGGCGGGGTTTTACAGCCGTGGATGGCCGGGACAAGCCCCCCGCATCCCCGTCATTCCGGGGCGCGCGTAGCGCGAACCCGGAATCTCGAGATCCCGGGTTCGGTCCTTACGGACCGCCCCGGGATGACGGCTTCGCCGTCAGCTCGCCTCCGCCAGCAGCGACAATTGCCGGGGCTGCTGCTCGGTCTGGGTCTGGTCGGTGAGGTGGGTCGGATACGCCCCGGTGAAGCAGTGATCCGAGAACTTCGGATTGGCCGGGTCGCGGCCGGGCTCGCCCATGGCGCGGTACATGCCGTCGATCGACAGGAAGGCGAGCGAGTCGGCGCCAATGATCTCCCGCATTTCCTCCAGCGAATGCGTTGCGGCCAGCAGGCCGCCGCGGTCCGGCAGGTCGATGCCGTAATAATCGGGATAGAGGATCGGCGGCGAGGCGAGGCGGAAATGCACTTCCTTCGCGCCTGCATCGCGCATCATGCGCACGATCTTCTTCGAGGTGGTGCCGCGCACCAGCGAGTCGTCGATCAGGATGATGCGCTTGCCTTCGATCGCGGCGCGGTTGGCCGAATGCTTCATGCGCACGCCGGATTCGCGGATTGCCTGCGTCGGCTGGATGAAGGTGCGGCCGACATAGTGGTTGCGGATGATGCCGAGCTCGAACGGCACGCCGGAATGCTGGCTGTAGCCGACAGCGGCGGGCACGCCGGAATCCGGCACCGGCACGACGACGTCGATCGGCACGTGGCTCTCGCGCGCGAGCTGCGCACCAAAGGCCTTGCGCACCTCGTAGACCGAGCGGCCGTGGACGATGGAATCCGGACGGGAGAAATAGATGTATTCGAAGATGCAGGGACGCGGCGCCATCGGCGGGAACGGCTTGTGGATGTCCTGGCCGTTCTCGTCGAACACGATGACTTCGCCCGGCTCGATGTCGCGGATGAAGCGCGCGCCGATGATGTCGAGCGCGCAGGTCTCCGACGTCAGGATCGGGCAGCCATCGAGCTCACCGAGCACCAGGGGGCGGATGCCGCGCGGGTCGCGCGCGCCGACCAGCTTCTTGTTGGTCAGCGAGACCAGCGCATAGGCGCCCTCGATCTCGCGCAGCGCGTCGATATAGCGCTCGATGAAGCGGCTGCGCCGGGAGCGCGCGACGAGGTGCAGGATCACCTCGGTGTCGGTGGTCGACTGCATCATCGCGCCGTTCCTCACGAGCTCGCGGCGCAGCGTCAGGCCGTTGGTGAGGTTGCCGTTATGGGCGACCGCAAGGCCGCCGGCGTTGAGTTCGGCGAACAGCGGCTGCACGTTGCGCAGGATGGTCGCGCCGGTGGTGGAGTAGCGGACATGGCCGACCGCCATGTTGCCGGGCAGGCGGTCGATCACCTCGCGGCGGGAGAAAGTGTCGCCGACGAGGCCGAGGCGGCGTTCGCTGTGAAAGCGGCTGCCGTCATAGGAGACGATGCCGGCGGCTTCCTGGCCGCGGTGCTGAAGGGCGTGGAGGCCGAGGGCGGTGATGGCGGCGGCGTCGGGGTGGCCGTAGATGCCGAATACGCCGCATTCCTCGCGGAGCGTATCCCCCTCCAGATCGTCCTGAAGCTCTAGCGCGGCCGGGCTCAAACCGGCTTTTGGATCGAGATCAAGTTGGGCGTCCTGGTCAGGGTGTCGCATCTCGTCCGCGCCTCTCTTTAGGGCCTAATCAACGCGCCGCAGGTTTCTCGATCAGCTTTTTCAGGCTGTCACGAGCAGGTTTACTGTATCCGTCGCCACTGCCCGAAGGCTGCTGCTCGGAATCAGCTTGATCATCATCTGGTTTGTTTTTCTTGAATCTCTTCAAGATGGTGTTCTCGGGGTCGTCCGGCAAGAGCGCCATCAGCCAATCGCCGGTTCCCTGGAGCACCACGCGGGATTTCGCCCCCGTAACCCAGTCCGGGCGCTGCTTGTCCGGCACCAGCCAGGTGAAGAACAGGAAGGCGACCACGACGATCAAAAGGCCGCGAGCCAGCCCGAACAGGAAGCCGAGGGTGCGGTCCAGCGCGCCGATCCGCGAATCCAGGATCATGTCGGAGATCCGGACGGTGATCACGGAGACCACGACCAGGGTACCGACGAACACGCCGGCGACCACGACCACACTCGCGACCGTGTCGTTGTTGAAATAGGTCTTTGCGGTCGGCAGCAGCTTGGAGAAGGAGTACAGCGTCACGATCGCCGCCGCGCCCCAGGCTGCGATCGACAGGATTTCGCGCATGAAGCCGCGGACCATCGCAAGCAGGCCCGAGATCAGCATCACACCGAGCAGGATCAGGTCGAGGAGTGTTACTGGCATCGGCTGGTCTGGTCCGCTCGTACTTCAAAGGTGCTCAGCGAATCGGTGTTTGGCCGCCGTCCTAAAAGAGGGGCAGACGGCGTTCCCGGCAAGGCCGCAACCACGCAATCCCATGCTGCTTTTGTGACGGCTGTATAGCGGCGGGGGCCGGGGACGTCACCTCCGGCTACCCCTCTCCGCGGCGGAATCTTGCCGGTGTGGCATTTTTCTCTGCCGATCCGCCGGATTCGCCCCGACGGGAGCCGCGGGCGGCGATCTCGGCCACCAAAGTCGTCAGGCTGTTCACCGCATTGAGCGACAGTCCGGCGTCGCCGCCGGCTTCGCCCCGGGCCGATTCGGGCAGCACGGCGCGCTGGAAGCCGAGTTTTGCCGCTTCCTTCAGCCGGGCCGGGGTCTGCGCCACCGGACGGACCACGCCTGAGAGCGAAATCTCGCCGAAATAGACTGCATCCGTGGGTAACTGCGCATTAACCAGGGACGAAACCAGTGCCGCCGCCGCGGCGAGGTCGGCCGCCGGCTCGTGGATGCGCAAGCCGCCGGCGACGTTCAGATAGACGTCATGGCCGGACAGCTTGACCCCGCAATGGGCTTCCAGCACCGCCAGCACCATCGAGAGGCGGCTCGGATCCCAGCCGACCACGGCCCGGCGCGGGGTGCCGAGCGAGGTTGGTGCGACCAGTGCCTGCAATTCGACCAGGACCGGCCTTGTGCCCTCGATGCCCGCAAACACCGCGGTGCCCGGCGTGCCGAGATCGCGCTCCGACAGGAACAGTTCGGAGGGATTGGTGACCTCGCGCAGACCAAGGCCGGTCATCTCGAACACGCCGATCTCGTCGGTTGGCCCGAAGCGGTTCTTGACGGCGCGCAGGATGCGGAATTGCTGCGAGCCTTCGCCCTCGAACGACATCACGGCATCGACCATGTGCTCGACCACGCGGGGGCCTGCGATCTGGCCGTCCTTGGTGACGTGGCCGACCAGGATGATGGCGGCGCCGGTTTTCTTGGCGAAACGGATCAACGCCTGCGCCGAAGCGCGCACCTGCGTGACGGTGCCGGGCGCGGATTCCACGGTGTCGGTCCACATGGTCTGGATCGAGTCGATCACGATCAAGCGGGGAACCGCGCCCTCCGACAGCGTCGAGACGATGTCCTCGACCGAGGTCTCGGCCGCAAGTTGCACCGGCGCGTCCGACAGGCCGAGCCGCTCGGCACGCAGCCGCACCTGGGCGATGGCTTCTTCGCCGGAGATGTAGACGATCCGATGCCCGGCGCGCGCCATCAGACTGGTCGCCTGCGTCAGCAGTGTCGATTTGCCGATGCCCGGATCGCCGCCGACGAGGAGCACCGAGCCGCGGACGAAGCCGCCGCCGGTGACGCGGTCGAGCTCGGTCATCCCCGAGGACAGGCGCGGCGCGTCCGGGCTCTTGCCGGCAAGGCTCTCCAGCGCAAAGGTCCGGCCCTTGCGCTTGGAGCGGATCGAGACCGGCACGCTGCCGCTCGTGTCCTCCTCGGCGAGCGTATTCCACTCGCCGCAGGACTCGCACTTGCCCTGCCAGCGGTTATAGGCCGCGCCGCAGTTCTGGCAGACGAAGGAAAGCGTGTTCTTGGCCATGGGGACAGTTGAGTCGGGGGTCTTGATGTCAGCTGATAGCACGGAATGGCGGGCCGCGAGGCCGATCGCCCGCGCGCCCAATATCGCAATTCAACGCAACCAATACACCCTTTGTTAGTTCTAGGCCCCAGCGCCGCACCGGGCTTTGCCAAATGTTAGCGGACGACGGTCCAGTTTCGGAACCAGTACGGGGTGACGAGACCAATGACGATATTTTTGCGGATATTGCTCGCCGTGGGCATGGCCTGCGGCGTCCTGGCGCCTGCCGGCCGTGTCGTCGCGGCTGACGCCAAATCCCTCAACATCGTCTTCGTGAATCCCGGCAAGACCGGCGAGGTCTATTGGGACATGGTCGCGCAGACCATGCAGGCCGCCGGCCGCAAGCTTGATGCGCATGTCGAGGTGCTGACCAGCGAGCGCAACTACCGCACCATGCAGGAACTGGGGTTCGGCGTCGTGGCACGTCCCGACAAGCCCGACTTCCTCATTCTCTCGAACGAGGAATCCGCCGCCGTTCCGATCCTGGAAGCGGCCGAGGTCGCGGGCGTCAAGACACTGCTGCTCTCGAACACGCTGATCGGCGAGGATGCGGCGCGGCTCGGACCGCCGCGCCAGACGCTCAAGACCTGGCTCGGCGACATCACGACCGATCTTCAGACCGCGGGCGCGCGGATGGCGAATGCGCTGATCAGCGCGGCGCGTGCCGAGAAATGGCAGAGCCCGGACGGCAAGATCCACATTCTCGGCATCGGTGGCGACGAGATCACGCCCGCCTCGATCGCGCGCAACGCCGGGCTCCAGCTTGCGGTGGCGGCCGCGCCCGACGTGGTGGTGGACCGGATGCTGTTCGCCAACTGGACGCAGTCGGAGGCCGAGCAGGTCACGGCGAATTATCTGAGCTGGGCCGCGCGCAAGGAGATTCGGCCCGCCGGCATCTGGGCCGGAAACGATCCGATGGCGCTCGGCGCGCTTCGCGCGGCGACCGCTGCCGGCCTCATGCCCGGTCGGAATATTCAGGTGGTCGGCCTCAACTGGTCGGAGGATGCACTGCGCGAGATCAGGGCCGGCCGTCTGCTCCTGACCGACGGCGGCCACTTCCTGCTCGGCGGCTGGTCGATCGTCCTGCTCCGCGACTACGCCGATGGCTGCGATTTCGCGGCCACATCGCCCCGCGTCGAGGCCAAGACATCCGCGATCACCCGCGACAATCTCGCTGCGGTCGGAGACCTCATCAAGACGCGCGCCTTCGATCGGATCGATTTCGCGCGTTTCAGGGCGAGGGCAGGGCGCTGCGGCCAGTACGATTTCTCCGTCGATGCGCTGATTTCTTCGCTGACGCTGCCGGAAGGCATCGCTGACTGATGCGGAACGGTGACGACATGACCGATCCGGATCGCAAGCAGCAAGCGGCGGCGCCGTCGCGCTCGCGCTCGGTGGTCCGCGCGATGATCTGGGCCACCGTGCCGGTGCTGCTGGTGGTGCAGTTGCTCGCCTCCGCCGGCGTCGAGGCATCCAGCTTCTGGTCGCAGATCAGGCAGCTCGACGCGCGCATTGCCCGCACGGCCGAGAGCCGCGCCGAGCTGATCGCCGAGCCGCTCTGGAAGATGCGTTACGACCAGGTCACGAACGTGCTCAATGAGATCATGCACGACGAGACCATCGCGGCGGCGGCCGTCTATGACGACACCGGCGCTGCAATCGCCCGCGTGGTGGCGCGCCCCTCCGGGCAGGCGGTCGCGGAGGTGTCGCGTCCGATCAACTACAGCAACGGCAACATGGCCGTGCAGGCCGGCCGCATCGCGATCGCCTATTCCTACGCGACAGTCTACGCCGACACGGGCAGCCGTCTGATGCGGCTGCTGATCGTTGGCCTGCTCGCAACGCTTGCGACCGTGGTCGCAATGCGGATATCGGCGAACATCTTCATCGGCAAGCCGCTTGACGCAATCATGTCGGCGATCCAGCGCAGCAAGCGGGATGGTCGCGCCTATCCGGCGGACATCACATCGTCGAACGAATTCGGCCAGCTCGCGCACGCCTTCAACGCGATGCAGCACACGACGTCAGGTGCGCTCGACCGGCTCGGGCACATGGCGTCGCACGACCCGCTTACGAGCCTGCCCAATCGGCGCTCGCTGTCCGAGCGCCTGGTGACCTTGAGCGGCGATGCAGGCTCGCCGGATTCCCTGATCGCCTTCTGCTTCATCGATCTGGACGACTTCAAGGGCATCAACGACACTTTCGGTCATGATGCCGGCGACAAGTTCCTGGTCCACATTTCCGGGCGTCTCCGCGAGGCGGTCGAGCCGCAGGATTGGGTGGCGCGGCTCGGCGGCGACGAATTCGTCGTGATCCGCCCCGAAGTCAGCAACGAAGCGACCGCGCAGGCCTTCGCGCGCCATCTGCTGGCCGCGATTTCCGAGCCGATCCGGCTTCACGACAAGCAGGTCGTGCCGCGGGCCAGCATCGGTCTTGCCGTGCGCCGCGCCGACGATCCCGAGCTATCGCACCTGCCGGCGCTCGCCGACATCGCGCTCTACCATGCCAAGACCAAGGCGCCCGGCACCGTCGCGGTGCTGAACGAGGCGCTCCAGCGCGACTACCGCCGTCGCAGGGAGCTCGAGCTTGCCATTCCCACAGGCTTCGCCGAGGGCCAGTTCGAGGTCTGGTATCAAAGCCAGGTCGACCTCGACAGCCAGGGCGTCGTCGGCCTGGAGGCGCTCATTCGTTGGCGCCACCCTGAATATGGCGTGATCGGTCCCGGCGAATTCCTGTCACTGATCGAGCGCAGCGGCAACAATGCACGGCTGACGCGCTATGTGCTGACCGATGCCTGCCGCGCGCTGCGACATCTGGCTGCCGCCGGCAGGCCGGATATCCGGATCGCGATCAACCTGCCGCCGTCCGAGCTCGCCGACCATTCGCTTGCCGCCGAGCTGCGCGAGACCTGCCAGCGCTTCGGCGTCGCGGCATCGTCGCTCGAGCTCGAGATCACCGAGGGTTCGCTGATCAACAACATCGCCAGCGCGTCCGAGACGTTGCACCGCCTGCGGCGCCTCGGCGCCACCATCGCGCTCGACGATTTCGGCACGGGCTACAGCTCGCTCGCCCATCTCAGGCGTTTCCCACTCGACAAGGTCAAGATCGACAAGGCCTTCATCAGCGAGATTCCGGACAGCGCGGAAGACAAGGCGATCGTTGGCGTCATCGCCTCGCTCGCCGGCACGCTGGGGCTGACGCTTGTCGCGGAAGGCATCGAGCGGCCCGAGCAAGCTGACGCCATGCGCGAGATGGGTGTGATGCTCGGGCAGGGTTATCACTATCATCGGCCGCAACCGCTCGCGGCCGTGCTGCAATGGCTCGAGGGACAGGCGGCTGGGAGCCGCGTCGTCACCGACAGCCCGTCGATCGCGCCCGAATTTGCCGCCTGAGCGCTGTGCGGCTACGGCTGTGTCGCGTTCCAGAACATCGAGAGCCCGGCTGCGATCATGATCGCGTCCATCAGCAGGCGGAACATCTCGGGCTTCAGATGCAGCACGAAACGCTTTGCGATGAAGGCGCCGGCCATCAATGACGATCCTGCGATCAGACCTTTGATGAACACATCGCTCGTCAGTGCGCCGAAGCGCTCGAAGGTCACGGACTTCGCGAAGTAGAGGCCGAGCGAGGCGGCCGCCTCGGTGGCGAGGAATGCGCCCTTGGAGAGGCCGTAGAACAGGAACAGCGGCACGCTGAGCGGCCCGGTCGAGACCACGATGCCGGTGAGATAGCCGATGACGGCGCCGCCGATCGCAAGATGCCAGAGATTGGCCTTGAGGTCGTGCCGCGCCAGCCAGTGCCGGACCGGCACCATTGCGATCAGGAAGATGCCGATGGCAAGATCGACGGTGTGGGAGGGGAGCGCGAGCAGCGTGCGCGCGCCAAGCGCTGCGGCCGGAACACCCGTCACCGAATAGGCCGCGCAGGCCCGCCAGTCGACCTCGCGCCACCAGGCCAGGATCCGCGAGAAATTCGCCATGACGGAGGCGACCGCCATGATCGGCACGGCTTCCTTCGGCCCATAGGCGTAGACCAGCACCGGCATCAGCATGATCGACGAGCCGGTGCCGACGATGCCTGAGATGGTGCCGGCGACGAGGCCGACGGTGAGGACGAAGAGGAAGGCCAAGGGCGGGGCTCCGGGAATCGGACGAATGTAGCCCGTGGCCGGCAACCGTGCCCAGCCGCATCGACATCGCCTCTTGGTTAATCGGCGGTGTCGCAGGAACCGCCAATCCGACCCGCTCGGCGGCCTGGTCCTTAGAATTTGAAGCGTATTGATCGGAGCGCTCGCCTAGAGAATTTGAGGTCCGCGATGCCGGATCACCATTCCTTCTCCGCGCTCGACCGCCATGCCGTGCTCAGCGGGTCCGACAACGGTTTTCCCTGGTACGCCGGCGCGATGCTCGCGGTCGAAGCGAGTAAAGTGGTGCGGCTGCGCTGCGAGAAGCTCAGCCAGGGCGATGAGGCCGCCGGGCAGGAGGCCGTGCTGATGGTGAGCGAGAAGATCGCTGCAGCCTTCGAGGCCGCCGCGGGCCTGCTTGCGGGGGCAACGCCGGCCGCCATCGTCCGGCGCTATCGTGAGCATGTGGCCGCGAATGCCAGGCGCCTCTCCGTGAACGAGACTCCATGAGGGAATTGCGCTGCTGACAGCATGTTGGCAGCAGGGGCCGGCTACGACCATCTCCTGACAAAACGGAGAGGTGGTCATGTCGATCGAGGCGAGCTGTCATTGCGGTGAAACGGTGTTCGAGGTGACGGAGGCGCCCTCCAGCGTGACGCGCTGCACCTGTTCGCTCTGCGCCAAGCGCGGCTCGCTGTGGGCCTATTACAAGCCGGCGCAGTTTCGTCTGCTGTCGCCGCCGGAAAACGTCACGACCTATCTCTGGGGCAGCCGCACCGTCAAACACCATTTCTGTGCGAGCTGCGGCTGCGGCACCTATTCGGAGTCGCCGGACTGGTCGACCGGCAAGCCTGACTTCGACAACCCCAAGGTCGCGGTGAACGCGCGCCTGTTCGACGATTTCGACCTCGACGCGGTACCGGTGAACATGATCGACGGCAAGAATTTGTGGTGAGGATGCCGCCTCCCGTCCTCTTGAGGCTGGCGGAGAAAGCTGATCTGTTTCCGGCCTCGGTGAGAAGAAAAGGCGAGGAAACCCATGATGCGTCTTTTGACGCGAGCGATGCTCGCAATGTGTCTGGGAGTTGTAGTCAGCTTCAACGCGGCGCAGGCGCAGACCAGGCCGAAGGTCACGACGCTCGGACCTGACTTCCCCAAGGCGGCGCTGTTCGTCGGGAACAGCTTCTTCTATTACAACAACGGCATGCCCTGGCATCTCTCCTTCATGGAGCGGGCTGCGGATGCGGCCAACAAGGCGGCGTATCGCAACACCATGGTCACGATCGGCGGCTCCGGCCTCGACTGGCACGACATGGACAATCTGCTGCGGCCGGGCGGCATCGGCGCCTACTCCTTCGACGAGCAGAACGTCGTGGTCTTCAACAAGCCCGGCAGGCAGTTCGAAGCGGTTGTGATGATGGATTGCAGCCAGTGCCCAATCCATCCGCAATTGAAAGACGCCTTCGTCGCCTTCGCGAAGAAGGACAGCGAGATCGTCCGCGCCCACGACATGCGGCCGGTGCTGTTCATGTCCTGGGCCTACGCCGACAAGCCGGAGATGACGGAAGGACTGGCCGAGGCCTATACGCTCGCCGGCAATGCCAATGATGCGCTCGTCATTCCCGCGGGTCTTGCGTTTGCGCGCGTCCGCAAGCTTCAGCCCGAGCTCAATCTCTATGCGCCGGACAAGCGGCATCCGAGTCCGGCCGGCACGTATCTGGCGGCCTGCACGACGCTCGCCGCGCTGACAGGTCGCACGCCGGTCGGCAATTCCTACACGATAGGGCTGGATCCGGAGACGGCGCAACTGTTGCAAAAGGCGGCGTGGGACACGGTGCAGGAGTATTACGGGCTCTGATCTAGCGCAGGACGATCCAGGCCGGCGCGTGATCGCTTGCGCCGTCCTCGCCGCGCACCTTCTTGTCGACGCCGGCCTTGGCCAGGCGTGAAATAAGGGCAGGGCTGAGCAGCAGATGATCGAGCCGCAGGCCGGCATCGCGCGGCCAGCGGTTCCGCTTATAGTCCCAGAAAGTGTAGATGCGCTTGTCCGGATGAAGCTCGCGGATCGCGTCGCCCCAGCCTTGCGCGACGAGCGAGGCAAATGCCGCGCGGCTCTTCGGCTGGATCAGCGCATCCTTGTCCCAGGACCTCGTCGGATAAATGTCGATCGCCGTCGGCGCCACGTTGTAGTCGCCGGCGAGCACCACGGGCAGATCCTGCTTGATGAAGGTCTTGGCGTGGCGCTTCAGGCGCGCGAACCAGTCAAGCTTGTAGTCGAATTTCGGCCCCGGCTGGGGGTTGCCGTTGGGCAGGTAGATGCTGGTGACGATGATGCCGCGCACGGCGGCCTCGATGTAGCGCGCCTCGTGATCGTCGCTGCCGCCGGGCAGGCGGTCGCGGGTGAGAATGGGCTCGGCATCGCGGGCGAGGATGGCAACGCCGTTCCAGGTTTTTTGTCCACGCCATACTGCGCCGTAGCCGGCCTTTTCGATGGCTGCCGCCGGAAATTCGCCATCACTTGCCTTCAATTCCTGGAGCGCGACGACATCTGGCTTTGCCGCGCGCATCCATGCCAGCAGATTGGGCAGGCGGCGGTTGATGTTGTTGATGTTGAATGTCGCGATCTTCATGTAGAGCTAGCGGCTCCTGCCTTCCGTCACCGGAGATACAATGTCCAAGTTGAACTTTGCTGCTCTCGTCGTCGTGGCCGCGATCTCCGGAGCGGCTTCGGCACAATCGTCCGATCCACGCGGCGCGTGCAAGGCGGATTACGACAAGTTCTGTGCCGGCATTGCGCCGGGCGGCGGCATCGTCGCCTGCCTCAACGGCAAGCGCGACCAGCTCAGCGCGACCTGCAAGGCGGCGCTGGACAACAGGAAGAAGAAGTAGGCGGCTGACGGCTTAGCTCGGCAGCGGCGGCGGGCTCGCCGGCTGCTCGACCGGCGGCGGAGAGGACGGCTGCTCGGCTGCCGGCTTTGCCAGCGGCTCCACCACATTGCCGCCCTTGTAGACGCGGGCATAGCGGTGGCCGAGGCTGGTCAGCACCTCATAGCCGATCGTGCCGAAATGATGCGCGAGCTCGTCGACGGTGATGCCTTCGCCGATCAGCGTCACCAGGTGGCCGCGCCGTGCCGCGTTCGGCGGCAGATCGGTGATGTCGATCGCGATCAGGTCCATGGAGACGCGGCCTGCAACCGGGCAGCGTTTGCCGGCAACGATCACCTCTGCGCCGCGCGTGCCGTCGTTTGAACTGGCGGCGCGGAAATAGCCGTCGGCATAGCCGACCGCGATGATTGCAAGCTTGGTCGGCCGGCGCGCGGTCCAGGTGCCGCCATAGCCGACGCTCTCGCCGCGCTCGACATTGCGAATCTGCACGATGCGCGCCTTGAGGTCGACCACCGGCTGCATCGGATTATCGGCCTCCGGCGTCGGGTTGACGCCGTAGAGCGCGGCGCCCGGCCGCACCAGGTCGAACTGGAACGGCGCCCCGAGGAAGATTCCGGACGAATTGGCGAGCGCCGCCGGCACGCCGGAGAATTCGCTGGCGATGCCGCGGAAGGAAGCGAGCTGTTTGGCATTGACGGGGCTGTTGAGCTGCTCGGCCGAGACCAGATGGCTCATCACCAGCGTGATGCCGTGGTCGCCGGCATTGATGCGGGGGATGATGGCCTGTGCTTCCGCAAGCGTCAGCCCGAGCCGGTTCATGCCGGTGTCGATGTGAACAGCGGCGCCTCCGTTCCAGCCGGTGCGGCGGCAGAACACGTCCCATTCGGCGAGCTCGTTGAGATCGCCGATCACCGGACGGCAATTGATCTGGGCGTAGTGCTCGCCGGTGTTCTGGAAATAGCCGCCGAGCACGTAGATGGTCGGCTCCGGTACGGCGGCGCGCACCTTGCGCGCCTCCTCGATGGTGGCGACGAAGAAGGTCTTGCAGCCGGCCTTGTGGAGGGCACGCGCGACCTGCGCGGCGCCGCAGCCATAGGCATCGGCCTTGATCACCGCCGCGCATTCGGCCGGCACCGCCGTCTTCTCGAGCTTGCGCCAGTTGGCAATGATGGCGTCGAGGTCGACGGTGAGCACGCCGCCGAAGGCAGCGAGCGCGGCGGCATGGTTGGCCTCCGCTGAGAGAAGGCCGGATTGCGGGTTCATTTTCGGGTCGGACGCCATTGTCATGGCGCCGTTTTACGCAAGAGGCAGGTCTGGTTCAAGGAACTCAGTAGTCGTTGCTGTTGCGAGCCGGCATCTGGCTGTCGGGCGCGAGGTCACCGAACCGCGTGACGGAGGCTTCGAACGCCAGATCGACGGTGCCTGTCGGGCCGTGGCGCTGCTTGCCGATGATGACCTCGGCTTTTCCGTGCGCAAGACTCATGTCAAGCTGCCACTTCTCGTGTTCAGGCGTGCCCGGGCGGGGCTCCTTCATCGCGAGGTAATATTCCTCGCGGTACACGAATAGGACGACGTCGGCGTCCTGCTCGATCGATCCGGATTCACGCAAGTCGGAGAGCTGCGGCCGCTTGTCGTCGCGGGATTCGACCTGGCGTGAGAGCTGGGACAGCGCGATCACGGGAACGTTGAGCTCCTTGGCGAGCGCCTTCAGGCTGGTCGTGATCTCAGTGATTTCCTGCACGCGGCTGTCGCTGGCGCGCTTGCCCGAGCCGGACAGCAGCTGGATGTAGTCGATCACGAGCAGGTCGAGGCCCTTCTGACGCTTCAGGCGGCGCGCGCGCGCCATCAGCTGCGCGATCGACAGGCCTCCAGTCGCGTCGACATAGAAAGGAAGCGATTGCAGCTCGATCGAGACCTCCCGGATCTTCTCGAAATCGGCTTCCGAGATGCCGCCGCGGCGGATGTGGGAGGAGGGAACGCCGGTGCGCTCGGCCACGATACGCGTGGCGAGCTGGTCGGCCGACATTTCGCAGGAGAAGAAGCCGATTACGCCGCCATTGGCGGCCTTCGTGGTGCCGTCGGCCTGGAGTTCCGGAACGTAGGCGCGTGCGACATTGTAGGCGATGTTGGTCGCCAGTGACGTCTTGCCCATGCCGGGACGTCCCGCGACGATGATGAGATCGGAGTGCTGCAGGCCGCCCATCTTGGTGTCGAGGTCGCGCATACCCGTCGAGATGCCCGACAGCTTTCCGTCGCGCTGGAACGCCTTTGCCGCGAGATCGACCGCGACCGCCAACGCCTGCGAGAATTTCTGGAAGCCGCCGTCATAGCGCCCGGACTCGGCGAGTTCGTACAGCTTTCGCTCGGCGTCCTCGATCTGCGCGCGCGGCTGGAAATCGACCGGGGCGTCATAGGCGACATTGACCATGTCCTCGCCGATGCCGATCAGGTCGCGCCTGAGCGACAGGTCGTAGACGGTGCGGCCGTAGTCCTGGGCGTTGATGATGGTGGTCGCTTCGGCAGCGAGGCGCGCCAGATATTGCCCGATGGTCATGCCCCCGACGTCGGTATCGGCGGGCAGGAACGTCTTCAGCGTGACGGGCGTGGCGATCTTGCCCATCCGGATCAGGCTGCCGGCGGTGTCGAAGATGGTCTGGTGCAGCGGCTCGAAGAAATGCTTCGCCTCCAGGAAGTCGGAGACGCGGTAGAAGGCATCGTTGTTGACCAGGATGGCGCCCAGAAGGCTCTGTTCCGCCTCGATATTGTGCGGCGCGCTCCGATAGGTCGGAGTTCCTGCGTCAGGCGCGAGTTTGAGAACGTTCGAATCAGTCAGGGCCATGGTCGGACGTGCTTAGCAATTTTCTTGGGCGGATGCGGGGCCGGGATAAAGCGCCGCCTGCGCCCAAAGCGGAAGCAAAAGCTCGCCGCTATCAACCGCTCAGTTAAAATGGTGGATGATTAGCAGCCGCAGCATGCGCCGCGCTTGACGGATTTTTGCGGAACTCCCCCCGGCCTGGAAGCGGCCGCGACTGTGCCGCGGAAAAATACTGAAACAGTGAACCTAATGGATTGGGGTGCAGACGTATGAAGAGCGCGCGAAATGACGCGCGCTGGCCGCTTTCGGCTCGGGCTCAGACCAGCAGGAGGTAGACCAGTGCAACCAGGGCCGCCCCGACGCCGGTAGCGATCAGGGCGTAATCGGTGCGGAGGTCGTCCTGCACGTCGAATGAGGTTTGGGTCTCTTTGCTCATGGCGACGGTCTAAGCCAGGCCCGACCAGACTTATGTGAAGCAGATCACATCTCCCCGGATTCTTTCGGGGGTAGAGCCGGAACGGACGGGCGGACAGGGGATTGTCCCCGGTAACCCGCCATCAGGGGGACGAGGCAAGCGATGCGGCCAGAACGGCAGCACGGGATATGGCGAAGCGAGGCAGGCAGCCGGCTCTGGCTGTCCGGGCTGATCGCGGCCATGCAGCATGCCGAGCGCCCCGAAGTCCGCCGCCAGCCGGTCGCGCCCGAGATCCTGGCGGAACTGCGGGCGCAGTTGGCGTTAACGGCGTCTTTCCGCTCTTCTCCGATTTCAACCTCGCGCCACTAGCCTCTATTCACCGGCCAGCTTCAGCCGTGGCTTGGCGCCGCCCTCGATGGCCCGGAGGCGGGCTTCTTCGTGCGCGACGTAGTCACGGGTGATTGGCACCACGCCCTGACGCTTGGTGAGCTGGATCTGGAAGTTCATCATGTGCTGCTTGCGGAACGTCATCTCGCTGGCCGCCAGATAAAATTCCCACATCAGGGCGAAGCGCTCGTCGTAAAGCTGCACGGCCTCCTCGCGCCGCGCCATGAAGCGCTCCCGCCAGGCCTTCAGCGTCTCGGCGTAATGCAGCCGCAGGATCTCGATGTCGCAGACCAGGAGACCAGCACGCTCGATCGCCGGCAGCACTTCGGACAGAGCGGGGATGTAACCGCCCGGGAAGATGTACTTGGCGATCCAGGGATTGGTCGAATCCGGGCCCTGTGAACGGCCGATCGAGTGCAGCATCATGACGCCGTCCTCGTTCAGGAGTTCGGCGCAGCGCTGGAAGTAGGCGTCGTAGAACCTGACGCCGACATGCTCCAACATGCCGACCGAGACGATCCGGTCGAACGGCCCGTCAATGTCGCGATAGTCCTGGAGCAGGAATTTGGCCGATCGGGTCAGGCCCTTTTCGGCCGCGCGCGCATTGGCGAGCTGCAACTGCTCTGACGACAGCGTGATGCCGGTGACGTCGGCGCCTGCGGTCTCGGCGAGATAGAGCCCGAGGCCGCCCCAGCCCGAGCCGATGTCGAGCACGCGCTCGCCGCCCTTGACGCGAAGCTTTGCGGCGATGTGGCGCTTCTTGGCGAGCTGCGCGTCGTCGAGGGTGCTCTCCGGCGTCTCGAAATAGGCGCAGCTATATTGCTTGTCGGCGTCGAGGAAGAGGGAATAGAGCCGGGCGTCGAGATCGTAGTGATGCGCGACATTGCGACGCGAGCGCGCGCGCGGATTGAACTGCTTCAGATGCCGCGTCAGATAGCGCAGGTGCCACCAGGGTTTTGCCCACTGCGGCAACAGGTCGGGTTGATCGAGCAGGATCGCGAGGGCATCAGCTATGGTGCCGCGCTCGACGACGAACTCGCCATCCATATAGGCCTCGCCAAGCCCGAGCTCGGGATTGATGAGGATCTTCCGTTCCGCGTCCGCAGTCACGAAACGGACTGCGATCGGTTCGCCTGAGCCGTCGCCGACGGTGAACTTCGACCCCTTCGCCGTGGTCACCGTCATCGACCCGCGGCGAATGAATTGAGACAGGAATTGACGCAACAAACGGTCCATCGACACCTTCCTCTCGAGCGAACCCGAAGAGATGCGACCAACCCGGCTTTCACATCAGACGCTCAGGTCCCGCTCAGGTTCCTATGCGTTTGCATCTAAATCTAGGGAGGGTATTCCGCTCCCGCTATTGCGCTGTATTCAATGCCGATATTCCAAAAGCGCTTAATCACATCCTTGCGCGCGGACCCTGCTTCCATTCGCGGCTCAATCCGGTAAAAGGTGACCGCCGCCGCGCCGGGATGCCGGCTGCATTCGCGGAAATTCAACGGAGATGATGGGAATGTCGAGCCGAGCGCTCAGCCTCGCGACGGTAGTGCTTCTGATCGGCTTCGGTGCGGCCGATGCCGTTCTGGCACAGGCGACGAACCTCGAGGCCGGCAAGGCCCCATCCCAGCTCTTCGCGCAGACCTGCAGTGCCTGCCACAAGAGCCCGAGGGGGCTGCTGAAGACTGTCGCGCCGGGCTCGCTCCCGGGTTTCCTGCGTCAGCACTACACGACCAGCTCCGACATGGCCGGCGTGCTGGCCTCCTACCTCGTTTCGAACGGCGCCACCGACACCCGCTACCAGGCCAAAGACGGCAAGGACAAGAAGGACGGCGCCAAGGACAAGGAAGCGAGCACCAATCCTGCGCAGTCGCCCGAGCATCAGGGCCGTCGCCAGCGCTCCCAGGAGGCCGCCAAGCCGGAAGGCGAAACCGCCGCTCCAGCCGCCGAGGGCGCGCGCCAGAAGCGCGCGGCGCGGCCGAGCGAGGAGGGGGTAAAGGAAGGCGCGAAGCCCGAGGGGCAAGCCACGCCGGAGGGCCGCAAGGCCAAGCGTCTCAGCAAGCGCGGCAAGCCCGAAACCGAAGAGGCGCCGAAGGTCGATGCCGCCGCGCCGGCCGCTGACGACAGGAAGAGCGAGCCCAAGCCCGACACCGCCAAGGTCGAGCCCGGTCGCGACGAAGCCAAGCCCGACAGCGCCAAGGCCTCGGAGAAACCCGCCGAGCCGAAGCCGGAGAGCGCCAGGGTCGAGCCGCGCGGCAGCGAAGCTCCGGCGCTGCGGCCCGATCCGGTGCCGCAGGTGACGCCGGCCCCGCCGGCGGCCGCCACGAAGCCCGCCGAGCCGGCCGCGCCCAAGGCGGCGGAAGAGGCGGCTCCCGCGCCTGCCGCAAGCTCCGAGCCGGCGGTCAAGCCGCAGGAGCCGGCGCCGCCCACGACCGCTGCGGCCCCGCCGCCGACGGAGTCATCGGGACCGCCAGCACCGCCGATTTCGCGCTAAGCCAACCCGCATTCTCAGATCAAGTTGCGAAGGTCGCGCTCGCCGCGGCCTTCGCATCGTCTTGACCGCGATTGGAGCAGTACTCTAGAGTGGTACTCTAGGAGGCGCGATGACGACGAGCGTGCGTGACGACCTGTTGGCGGCGGGGCTGTTCGTGTTCGACCGCGTCGGCTTCGAAGCTGCGACGGTGGCTGCGATCCGCGCCAAGGCGCGCGCCTCCAACGGCAGCTTCTTTCATGCCTTCGGGTCGAAGAAGGAGCTGGCCGGCGCGCTGTTCCTGGAGGTGCTGCGGCATTATCACGCCGCGGTGCTGGCCGCGCTCGATCCCGTGCCTGATGCCGAACAGGGCATCGATCGCCTGATCCGGGCGCATCTCGACTGGGTCGTCTCGAGCCGGCGCGAGGCCCGCTATCTCTTCGAGATCTCGCGCAGCGAATGGGGCGAGGACGTCCGCGACGCCCAGCGCGCACAGAATGCGCGCCTTGCCGAAGGCATCGAACGCTGGCGCGCGCCTCTGGTTGCCGGCGGCGAGCTCCTGCCGATGACGCCGGTGACGTTCATCAGCCAGCTCATCGGCCCGGCGCAGATCTTCTGCCGCGCCTTCCTGTCGGGTCGCGATCGTGCCGATCCGCGGAGCGAAGCCGACACGCTGGTCGCCTGCGCCATCCGCGCGCTGCGGCCGCCCGATCGCATCAACAAGCAATAGGGAGAGATGTCATGCGAGCCGAAGCAGATCCGGAATTTGCGGCCGTAGCCGAGCGCATCCACGCCAATGTCGGCCGCCAAGGCTTTATGAACCTCGTCGGTGCCGAGCTCTCGGAATTGTCGCGCGGCACCTGCACGATCGCGGTGGAGCGCCGGCCGGAGCTGCTCCAGCAGCACGGCTTTTTCCACGGCGGCGTCACCGCCTTTTTGGTCGACAACGCCACGACGATCGCGGCCGCCACTTCGCGCGGCCAGCCGGCGCTGACGGCGGAATACAAGCTCAATTTGTTGTCGCCCGCTGTCGGCGAGAAGCTGATCTGCCGGGCAAGGGTGATCAAGCCGGGACGTCAGGTCTCGGTGGTGGCGGCCGACGTGTTCTGTGTCAGCGACGGAGTCGAGAAGCACACGGCAACGGCGCTCGCTTCGATCGCGATGCTGAGCGAGGACGTCGCCGCCAAAACGAAAAGCCCGGCCGCTTGAAGCGACCGGGCTTTTGATTTGTCTTCGTCATTCCGGGACAGCACATCGGCGCTGGACCCGGAATCTCGAGATTCCGGGTCTGGTCCTTCGGACCATCCAGGAATGACGACGTTGGAGTTACTTCTCGGTCTCTTCCGCAGCCGGGGCCGGCTCGACGTCGTCGTGCTGGGCTTCCGGATCGAAGAACTCGCCGGCGGCGGCGATCGCCTCGGCGGCCGCATCGCGGTCCTCGTTGCGGGTCGAGATGTCCTCGCCGCGGTTGATGCGCTCGGCCTCGTCCTGGCTGCGCGCAACCGTGACGGTGATCTCGACCTCGACCTCGGGGTGAACGGCGACGGTGATGGTGTGCTTGCCGATGGTCTTGATCGGTGCGTCGAGCTGGATCTGCGGGCGAGCGAGCGAGATGCCGTCGGCTTCGAACGCGACGACGATGTCACGCACGTTGACCGAGCCGAACAGCTGGCCGGCTTCCGAGGCCTGGCGGATCACGATGATGTTCTTGCCCTGGATCTTCTCGGCGACCTTGGACGCCTCGGCCTTGGACGCGAGGTTGCGGGCCTCGAGGTCGGCCTTCATGCCGTCGTACTTGGCGCGGTTGTCGGCGGTGGCGCGCAGCGCCTTGCCGCGCTTGAGCAGGAAATTACGGGCGTAGCCGTCGCGAACCTTCACGACTTCGCCCATCTGGCCGAGCTTGTTCACGCGTTCCAGCAAAATGACTTCCATATTCGTTCTCCTTTGAAGTGCTCTGTGAGTTCTGGGTTTCAGGGGTGGACTTAAGGGGTCGGGAGCGGCGGCGGCTGGCGGCTGCGCAGGAAGCGCTCGCGGAAGCCGAACACGGCGTCCGCAAGGCCCAGGATCACCATCGCGATGACAGGCCATCCGAACACGACGACGACGGCGTAGGTCGAGCCGAGCCAGAACGTGCGGCTCTTCAGCGCGAGCGTCAGCGTATGCAGCACGGCAAAGCCGGTCAGCGCATAGCCCATCATCAGCGCCGCCGTGGTGATTTGCGCGACGATCGCCAGCAGCCCGCCGGTGAAGCAGAAGGCGAGCGCGATGCAGAGCGCCACGAGCGTCATCGGCGGCAGCTCGGCCGTCATCAGATCCGGCCAGGGGCGGCGCAGCCGGCCCGACGTCGCCGTCACCCTGGCGCTGAGCCAGAGGTTGAGGGTCAGCGTCATCATGGCGACGATGGTGGCGGCGGCCGGCGCGATGCGCACCAGTGCGTCGACGAACTGGTCGGCTTCGCCGGAAGCTTGCGGATCGGTGGCGCGGAGGATGCGCATCAGGCCGCGCCGCAGCGTGCCGATGATGGTGTCGGCGTCGGTGCCGAGCGTGAGCAGGGCGGCGATCGTGGTCAGCGCGGCGAAGCCGGCGATCCACAGCAGGATACGGCCGACCGGGTACCACTCGAGCTCAGGCCCTGCCGCCGGCTCGGTCGCGGCGTCCGGCGTGACAGGTCCAACCTGCCGGCTGAGCAGGACGAGATGGCCGAGCCACCAGGCCGGCAGCGCGACGGTGACGGCGAAAGCGATGCAGTAGGGTAGGCCGAACAGGGCGCCGAGGCCGATCGCAGCGGCGATGCCGCCAAGGCTCGCGCAAAGCGGTCCCCAGCCGATCGCGGCGACCATCAGCGGCAGTGGTGCGAGATAGAACAGGACGAGCGAGATCAGCGCGCCCGAAACGATCGAGGCGAACATCAGGGCCGACGCAGCGCCGGCGATCAGGGCTATCAGTCCAAAGGCCATCATCAGCTGTCCCGCTCCTTCCGAGCGGTTAGAGGCATCTCGCCCCAACCATCGGCGACCGGACGACCCGGAAGCCTTATGAAACTTCGAGAGTGCGGCCGGCGGCGATGTCGCCGCCGGCCGAATTCGTCTTAGCGAATGACGTAGGGCAGCAGGCCCAGGAAGCGCGCGCGCTTGATGGCGCGGGCGAGCTCACGTTGCTTCTTCGCGGACACCGCGGTGATGCGGCTCGGCACGATCTTGCCGCGCTCGGAGACGTAACGCATCAGCAGCTTGGAGTCCTTGTAGTCGATCTTCGGAGCATTGGCGCCCGTGAACGGGCAGCTCTTGCGACGACGGAAAAACGGACGGCGTGCACCAGCTTCAGCCATTGATCTTACTCCCCATCCGTCGCGGTTTCAGCTTCTTCGCGCGGACGGCGCGGGCCGCGATCACCGCGGAAGCCACCACCGTCACGATCGCCGCCACGGAAACCACCCTCGCGGTCGCCACGGAAGCCGCCTTCACGCTCGCCGCGGAAGCCGCCGCCACGATCGTCACGTTCGCGATCGCGATCAGCCTTGCGCATCATCGCGGACGGGCCTTCCTCGAGCTCCTCGACGCGGACGCTGAGATAGCGGATCACGTCTTCGCTGATGCGCTCCTGGCGCTCGATCTCGGCGATCGCCGCGGACGGCGCGTCGATGTTGAGCAGCACGAAGTGCGCCTTGCGGTTCTTGTTCATGCGGTAGGTGAGGGAGCGAACGCCCCAGTTCTCGGTCTTGGTGACCTTGCCGCCGAGACCCTCGACGATACCGGTCATCTGCGCAGTCAGCTCTTCGACCTGCTGCGGGCTCGCGTCTTGGCGCGCGAGAAAAACATGCTCATAGAGAGCCATGGAAGTCCTTTCCTCATGTTGGCGCATCGCCCGGCGTCAAGCCCTTAAGAGGCCTTCGGAAAGGACTCTGGGATTAAGCTCAGAAGGCGGAAACACGGGACGACGGGCCGACTGGCCCTGCCACACCAAAATCACGAATGATTTGTTGAGACCGTCCGTTCAGCTCCCGGCCGGGGTCTGCGGATGCGCGCCTTATACGGATTTTGGCCGGCTTTGCAAGTTTGGAGGGCCAGGTTTCGCCTCTGGCGCCCGGGCTGGGGGCCCTTCGGCTTGATTTATTTGTTTGTATAGCATACAAATAAATCAACGGGAGGATCCCATGGCAGACAAATCTGCCCGCGCCCCATCCGAGCCGGCCGCCGGCGACCCCAAGCATGCGGCGCGCGCCACACGCTCGGCCGGTCGCAAAATGCGCTCGTTGCTGCTGGATGCGGCCAGCCCGCTGTTCCGGGAGCGGGGATTGTCGGGCGCCTCGATCACCGACATCGCGGCCGCCGCGGACGCATTTCCGAGCCAGATCACCTACTATTTCCGCACCAAGGAGGCGCTGTTCGTCGAATGCGCCTGCCGCGAGCTCCTGTACGTCGCCCGCGCGACCGAGCAGGCTGCGCTGAAGGCGCGCACGCCGCGGGACTACACCCACGCGCTGGCCGAGACGGTGACGGCGAGCGATTCGGTCGCCTTCTTCGCCGAGGCGTTGACGTTGACGCGGCGTCGCCCGGATCTCGCGCCGCTGGTCGAGCGCACCATCGAGCGTCTGCACGCCGAGGGCGCACGCGCCTATGCGAGCCAGGTCGAGCGCCACGGCTGGCGTTCCCTGCGCGCGCCCGACGAGAGCTCGCGGCGGTTCTGGGCCGTCGCCATCGGCGTCATCCTCGAAGGCTATGCCATGGGGCGCTCGCCGGATGAGCTCTGCGCCGAGATGCTGCGCGTGCTGGGCGAGCAGGCGAAATCTGCCGGCGACGCCGCGCGCCTGCGCCTCGTCGACGACCGCGACGCATCGACCACTTCGGATGAGGAGAGCTAGGCCATGACCGCACTTCGCATGCGTGCCCGCGATTTCCTGACCGAGGATCAGCTCGTCGACGTGCGCCAGCGCGTAACGTGGAAGGGTGTCGCACTGATCGCGCATGCCTGGGCGCTGATTGCCGGTGCCATCGCCCTCGTCGCATGGTGGCCCAATCCGCTGACGTACATTTTCGCTGTCGCCGTCATCGGCTCGCGCCAACTGGGCCTGTCGATCCTTATGCACGACGGCGCGCATGGTTGTCTCTCCGCCGATGAGAACACCAATTTGACGCTGAGCCAGTGGTTCTGCGCCTATCCCGTTTTTGCCGAGACGCGCGCCTATCGCCGCTATCACTTGCAGCACCACGCGCGCACCCAGCAGGAGGACGATCCCGATCTCGTGCTGTCGGCGCCATTTCCGATCACGCAGCTGAGCTATCGCCGCAAGTTCATTCGCGACATCACCGGGCAGACCGGCTACCAGCAGCGCAAGGCGCAGCTGCTCAACGCACTCGGCCCGCAGGACTGGCCGTGGCGGCAGCGCGCGGCGCATTTCTGGGAGAAGCTTGGCCCGCAATGCGTTTTCAACGCCATCCTGTTTGCAGGGCTTGCGGCGGCCGGTGTGTGGTGGGCTTACCCGCTGCTATGGCTGGTGCCGCTGCTCACCTGGATGATGGTCATCACCCGCATCCGCAACATCGCCGAGCATGCCGTCGTCCCCGACAGCAGCGATCCCCTGCGCAACACCCGCACCACGCATGCCAATTTTCTCGAGCGCCTGTTCATCGCGCCGTATTACGTGAACTATCACCTCGAGCATCATCTCTTGTTCTACGTGCCCTGCTACAATCTGCCCAAGGTCCATCGCCTGCTGAGCGAGAGTCGTCATGCCGGCCGCATGGAAGTGCAGCCGAACTACGGCGCCGTGCTGCGGCTCGCCACCGCCAAGCCGAACCGCGACGACCGGCCGGGGCAATTGGTCAGCAGCGCGCGCCGCGCGCGGGCTGGCGCCGAGGTCGGCGCGGATCAGAAGGCGGGTGGTTTTTAAGGGGCGCATCCCCAGTTGAATGCCGGTCGACGTTCCCATCTTGGCTTGACATTGCAGGCCCGGACGGTGTCTACGGCCCCCTTTGAGGCACGATCCGGAACCATGGCCCAAGGCCGCGCGTATTCGGCTGCCGGTTCTCGCAGGGATCGTGCTCGACAAGCAGGGAGCGCCGATGACGGCAGCATTCACATTTCCGGGGCAGGGGTCCCAGGCGGTTGGCATGGGCAAGGCGTTGGCCGACGCCTTCCCGGTGGCGCGCGCCGTGTTCGACGAGGTCGATGCAGCGCTTGGGGAGAAGCTGACGGCCACCATCTGGGATGGCCCGGCCGAAACCCTCCAGCTCACCGAAAACGCCCAGCCGGCGCTGATGGCCGTTTCTGTTGCGACCCTGCGGGTGCTTGAGGCTGAAGCCGGTTTTTCCGTGGGGCGGGACGCGGCCTTTGTCGCCGGCCACTCGCTTGGTGAATATTCGGGGCTGGCCGCGGCCGGCAGCCTGACGGTTTCCGATACCGCGCGGCTGCTTCGCACCCGCGGTCTCGCAATGCAAAAAGCCGTGCCGGTCGGCGCCGGTGCGATGGCCGCTCTGCTGGGCCTCGATTACGAGGCCGCCATGGAGGTCGCCAATGAGGCGGCTCAGGGGCAGGTCTGCCAGGCCGCCAACGACAATGGCGGCGGGCAGGTGGTCGTCTCCGGCGACAAGGCAGCGGTCGATCGCGCCGTCGAGATCGCCAAGACCAAGGGCGCCAAGCGCGCGATGCTGCTGCCGGTGTCCGCACCGTTCCATTGCAAGCTGATGCAGCCGGCTGCCGACGCGATGGCGGAGGCGCTGGCCAAGGTCACGATCAAGGCTCCGGCAGCTCCGCTGGTGTCGAACGTGCTGGCAACCGCCATCACCGATCCCGACGAGATCCGCCGCCGTCTGGTCGAGCAAGTCACCGGAACGGTGCGCTGGCGCGAGTCGGTTGCCTATAT
The DNA here is from genome assembly GCF_000011365.1 of Bradyrhizobium diazoefficiens USDA 110. GTDB lineage: Bacteria > Pseudomonadota > Alphaproteobacteria > Rhizobiales > Xanthobacteraceae > Bradyrhizobium > Bradyrhizobium diazoefficiens. The sequence goes on from NC_004463.1 coordinate 4,515,994, forward strand.
GGCCGGGCAGGGCGTTACCCGTTTCTTCGAGATCGGTGCCGGCAAGGTGCTGACGGGTCTCGTCAAGCGTATCGCCGACGGCGCCGTCGGTGTCGCGGTGGGCGGACCGAACGACATAGCGGCCGCCAAGGATGCGCTGGCCGCTGCGAAGCAGGCCTGAAGCGCGATGAATCGTCATCGCGCTTTGGTTCTTTAGTTTGCGCACGATCTTGCCGGAAAACCGCTGCGCACGTTTCCGGATCGTGCTTTGAAGGAGTTATCCATGTTCGATCTGACTGGCAAAAAGGCGCTCGTCACCGGCGCGACCGGCGGTATCGGCGGCGCAATCGCGCAGGCGCTGCACGCGCAGGGCGCCACGGTCGCGATATCAGGAACGCGGAAGGAAGTGCTGGATGAGCTTGCCGGCAAGCTCGGCGAGCGCACCTTCGTGCTGCCCTGCAATCTCTCCAAGGCCGACGAGGTCGAGGCGCTGGTGCCTGCGGCGGAAGCCGCGATGGGCCAGGTCGACATCCTCGTCGCCAATGCCGGCATCACGCGCGACAATCTCTTCGTCCAGCTCCGCGACGAGGACTGGGACGAGGTCATCAACGTCAATTTGACCTCGACCTTCCGCCTGGCGCGCGCCGCCACCAAATTGATGATGCGCAAGCGCTTCGGCCGCATCATCGCCATCACCTCGGTGGTCGGCGTCACCGGCAATCCCGGGCAGGGCAACTACACGGCGTCGAAGGCAGGCTTGATCGGCATGATCAAGACGCTGGGTGCCGAATACGCCAAGCGCGGCGTCACCGCCAACTGCATCGCGCCCGGCTTCATCAAGACGCCGATGACGGACGCGCTCAATGACAAGCAGCGCGAGACGATTCTGACCAAGGTTCCGGCCGCCCGGCTGGGGACGCCCGAGGACATCGCGGCGGCCGCCGTCTACCTGAGTTCAAACGAAGCGGCCTACGTCACCGGGCAAACCATCCATGTCAACGGCGGCATGGCCATGATCTGAAGTCCTCGTTCCGTGCCGCCCACATGGCGGTGCGGGATGCGGCAAACGGCCGTTTCCGATGCGAAATGAGGCTTGTAGTCAAGGCAGTTGAAGTATGGTAACCGGACCTTCAACGGATGGGCAAAGAACGCCATTGCAGGTTTTTGAAACCCTGTATATTGGCGATGCGGAGCCTTGGCCGTCGTTCGCCGGGCCCTGCATCGGTTAGGATGGGGCCAAATCAAAGTTCGTAAGCGAAGGCAGTCAACGACCACGACGGCTCGTATCGTCCCGGGGGGTCGGGTCTACAGGGAACAACACGAGGTTATGCAATGAGTGACATTGGCGAGCGGGTTAAGAAGATCGTGGTCGAACACCTTGGTGTTGAACCCGAGAAGGTTGTCGACGCTGCGAGCTTCATCGACGACCTCGGCGCCGACAGTCTGGACACCGTCGAGCTGGTGATGGCGTTCGAAGAAGAATTCGGTTGCGAGATTCCGGACGACGCCGCGGAGACGATTCTCACCGTCGGCGACGCCACGAAGTTTCTCGAGAAGAACGCGAAGAGCTAAGGCTCTTCAATTTTCGCGGGGACAACATTGAAACCGGACGGGCCGCTTCGCAGCGGTCAGCCGGTTTCTTGTTATTGGCCGTGAATCTTTCGATGCGGAGTTTGCGGATATGAGGCGGGTTGTCGTCACGGGTCTCGGCATGGTCTCGCCACTCGGCTGTGGCGTCGAGCCGACCTGGAAACGCATCCTCAACGGCGAAAGCGGTGCGCGCAGGATCGAGAGCTTCGATGTCTCCGATCTTCAGACCAAGATCGCCTGCACGGTGGTGCGCGGCGACGGGTCGAACGACACCTTCAATCCCGACAAGTGGATGGAGCCGAAGGACCAGCGCAAGGTCGACGACTTCATCATCTTCGGCATGGCCGCAGCCGGCCAGGCGCTCGACGATGCCAACTGGCATCCCGAAACCGAAGAGGACAAGTGTGCGACCGGCACCATGATCGGGTCCGGCATCGGCGGCCTTAACGGCATCGCGGAAACCGCCATCCTGCTGAAGGAGCGCGGACCGCGCCGGGTGTCGCCGTTCTTCATTCCGGGCCGCCTGATCAATCTCGCCTCCGGCTACGTCTCGATCGCGCACGGGCTGAAGGGGCCGAACCATTCGGTGGTCACGGCCTGCTCGACCGGCGCGCATGCGGTCGGCGATGCCGCCCGCCTGATCGCGCTGGGCGATGCCGACGTGATGGTCGCCGGCGGCGCTGAGTCGCCGATCAGCCGCATCGGCATTGCCGGCTTCAACGCCGCGCGCGCGCTCTCGACCGGTTTCAACGACACACCCGAGAAGGCCTCACGTCCCTACGACAAGGATCGCGACGGCTTCGTGATGGGCGAGGGCGCCGGCGTCCTCGTTCTGGAAGAACTCGAGCACGCGAGGCGACGCGGCGCCAAGATCTATGCCGAGGTGATCGGCTATGGTCTGTCGGGCGACGCCTATCACATCACGTCGCCGTCGCCCGACGGCGATGGCGGCTTCCGCAGCATGCAGGCCGCGCTCAAGCGCGCCGGCCTCACGGCGTCCGATCTCGACTACATCAACGCGCACGGCACCTCGACGCCGCTCGGTGACGAGATCGAGCTCGGCGCGGTCGAGCGTCTGCTCGGCAATGCCGCCTCCAAGGTCGCGATGTCCTCGACCAAATCGTCGACCGGCCATCTGCTCGGCGCGGCCGGTGCGATCGAGGCGATCTTCGCCATTCTCGCGATTCGCGATAATGTCGTGCCGCCGACTATCAACCTCGACAATCCGTCGGTCGAAACTACGATCGATCTCGTGCCGCACACGGCGAAGAAGCGAGAGGTCAACGTCGCGTTGTCGAATTCTTTCGGTTTTGGCGGTACCAATGCGTCGGTGATCGTCCGCCGTTTGGCCAATTAGTTTGCGTTTGAAACGAATCCACCGTTTTGCCGTATTCGGCGATAGTCATGGTAGTGGGCGCGTGCATTTGGCAGGGCAAACGGTTGTCAGGCCGCGATTGAACCGGCAGGATTCAGGTTGCTTCGATGAGTGAAAGGCCGCCCATTTCGCCCCGGAGTCCGCGGGCAGCGCTCGAGCCCGAGCAGGTCCCGCCGCCGCCGAAGCGATCGGACCGCGCGCGCAATCCCTTCGTGATCGTCGGCAACGCCATCATCACGCTGCTCTTGATCTCCATGATCGGGGCGGGCGCCGTCTATTACTACGGCCGGCAGGTGCTCGAAGCGCCGGGTCCGCTCAAGGAAGACAAGATCGTCAACATCCCGCAGCGCGCCGGCAAGCGCGACATCGCCGAGACGCTGAACCGGGAAGGCGTGACCGACGTCAACCCGTGGGTGTTCATCGCAAGCGTAGCCGCGCTGAAGGCGAGCTCGGACCTCAAGCCCGGCGAGTATTCGTTCCAGAAGAACGCATCCCTGCGCGACGTCATCGCCACCATCGTCGAAGGCAAGGTGGTGCAGCATGCCGTCACGATTCCGGAAGGCCTGACCTCCGAGCAGATCGTGGCACGGCTCTCCGACAACGATATCTTCACCGGCAGCGTGCGCGAGCTGCCGCGCGAGGGCACGCTCTTGCCCGAGACCTACAAGTTCCCGCGCGGCACCACGCGCGAGCAGGTGATCCAGCGCATGCAGCAGGCGCACAAGCGCGTGCTGACCGAGATCTGGGAGCGTCGCAGCCAGGACATTCCGGTCAAGACTCCGGAGCAGCTGGTGACGCTGGCCTCGATCGTCGAGAAAGAGACCGGCAAGCCGGACGAGCGCAGCCGCGTCGCTGCCGTGTTCGTCAATCGCCTGAAGCAGAAGATCAAGCTCCAGTCCGATCCGACCATCATCTATGGCCTCGTCGGCGGCAAGGGCACGCTGGGCCGCCCGATCAAGCGCAGCGAGATCACGCAGCCCTCGCCCTACAACACCTATGTGATCGAAGGCCTGCCGCCGGGCCCGATCTCCAATCCCGGCCGCGCCTCGCTCGAAGCCGCCGCCAACCCGGCCCGCACCCGCGACCTCTATTTCGTCGCCGACGGCACCGGCGGGCATGCCTTCACCGAGACCTACGACGCGCACCAGAAAAACGTCGCCAAGCTGCGCGCGATGGAGAAGCAGATCCAGAACGACACGGTCGAGCCGGCCGAGGACGCGCAGCCGCCGGCGGCGGCAGCGCCCGGCGCTGCCGACACGCCGACCGCGACCACGCCGGCACGGCCGAACCAGCAGAAGAAGCCGCCGGCTGCTCCTCGCCCCGCTGGTCCCGCTCCTGCCCGGCAGGGCGCGGTGCAACCCTCGCCGCCGGTGATCCAGCGCTAGGCCCGCGCAGACCTGCCTACGGGACTTTGCGGATTCCACTTTCCGGCAAAATAGTCTTAAGATTCGCGTGCCTTGATGGCCTCGCGAATCCTGTGTTTCTGGAGAATTTGACCTGATGGCGCTGTCGTCCATGACCGGCTTTGCCCGAAGCCACGGCGCTAGCGGGCCGTACACGTTCGAATGGGAATTGAAGTCGGTCAACGCCAAGGGCTTTGACCTCAGGGTGCGGCTGCCGCAGGGGTTCGACGAGCTCGAGGCCCACGCCAAGAAGCGCGCCGGCGAGCTTTTGTCGCGCGGCACCGTCTACGCCAATCTCAACGTCAAGCGCGCCAATGCCGCCGCCTCCGTCCGTGTCAACGAGGACGTGCTCAACGCCGTCCTGAAGGCCGCCTCGATAATCGCCGGAAAGGTCGATGCGGTGGCACCGAGCGTCGACGGCCTGCTCGCCATCAAGGGCGTCGTCGAGGTCGCCGAGCCCGAGGGCGACGAGGAGGAGGACAAGGCGGCGCGCGCCGCGGCAGCGGAGGCCTTCGACAAGGCGCTCGCCGATCTCGTCGAGATGCGCAAGCGCGAGGGGACCTCGCTCGGGCAGATCCTGACCCAGCGGGTGGACGAGGTCGAGCAACTGGCGAAGAAGGCCGAAGCCGCACCCGGCCGCAAGCCGGAGGCGATCAAGGCCAGGCTCGCCGAGCAGATCGCAACGCTGCTCGACACCTCCGACCGTTTCGATCCCGACCGCCTGATGCAGGAGGCGATCCTGATCGCGACCAGGGCCGACATCCGCGAGGAGCTCGACCGTATCGCCTCGCATATCGCGCAGGCGCGCGAGCTGATCGGCAAGGGCGGCCCGATCGGGCGCAAGCTCGACTTCCTGGCGCAGGAGTTTCACCGCGAGGTCAATACCTGCTGCTCGAAGTCGAACGACATCGAGCTGACCAATACGGGGCTCGCCATGAAAAACGTGGTCGAGCAATTTCGCGAGCAGGTCCAGAATCTGGAGTGATCGATGACGACGGGCGGTCACGGAACTGACGGTGTCGAGCGGCGTGGATTGATGTTCGTGCTGTCCTCGCCGTCGGGCGCAGGCAAAACGACGCTGTCGCGCTTGTTGATCGAGCGGATGCCGGGCCTGCGAATGTCAGTCTCGGCGACCACGCGGCCGATGCGGCCCGGCGAGGTCGACGGCCGCGACTATCTGTTCGTCGACAAGCCCCGCTTCGAGGCGATGGTGAGGGACGACGAGCTGCTGGAATGGGCGACCGTGTTCGACAACCGCTACGGCACGCCGCGCGCGCCGGTCGAGGCGGCGCTGTCGGCCGGGCAGGACGTGCTGTTCGATATCGACTGGCAGGGCACGCAGCAGCTGCGCGAGAAGGCGCGTGCCGACGTCGTCAGCGTGTTCATCCTGCCGCCGTCAGCCGGCGATCTCGAGAAGCGGCTGCATTCGCGCGCGCAGGATTCCGACGAGGTGATCCGCAAGCGCATGAGCCGCGCCAGCCACGAGATGAGCCACTGGGCCGAGTACGACTACATCGTGATCAACCACGACGTCGACGAAGCCTTTGCCGAGGTGCAATCGATCCTGAAGGCCGAGCGCCTCAAGCGCGAGCGGCGGATTGGCCTCGTTGGTTTCGTGCGAGGTTTGCAAGGCCAGCTGCAGGGTTAGAGCCAGGGCCAGGCTGCCTCAGCCGCGGCCCTTCCTGCGCCAGCCGTTCCAGCATCGCGGTGATGATGTCGACGTCGACCGCATCCTCATCGCGACCAGCCGGCTTTTCATCGCTGTTGGCCCGGTCCGCGGCTAACCGGGGTGAACTGGCCTCGATCTCGAATTCCCTGTCGAATACCGCGATCTCGGGCTCGCCGGATTCCGCGACTTCGACGATGCCAGCCGGCTCGTGCGCTTCGATCACATCGATCTCGCGGTCGATCGCGGCGAGCTGTGCCGCCTGCGGGCGTGCGGCATCGAAGTCGATCGGGCGCGGCGGCTGCGCGCGCGGCGTGACGGCCGGCATCGCCTTGAGCCAGGGCGCGCGGCTCTCGTCCTGGTCCTGCGGCTCCCAATCGTCCCAATTCACGCGGCGGTGGTCGCTCGCCTTGACGCGGGAGCGCGCACCGGCGAAGCGGTAGATGACGCTGGCGAGGATGCCGGCGATCGCCAAAGCGCCGCCGATCACGAGCAGGAGCGTCTGGAGCGAGCCGGTCGGCTTGTCGGCGGGAATTTCGGCCGCGGCGAGCGCCACCGGGGCGCTGGCCTTTGCCGGTGTCGCGCCCGGCTGCGTTGCGGGTGCGGGCGCAGCGGAACTCGCGGAAGTATCGGGCCAGCGCGCGGCGACGGCGGGCTGCTGCGCGTTGTTGTCGGCGATCGCGCCCGGCGGCTGTTGCATGACCTGTGGCGCGCTCGTTGGCGCAGGCGCGGTCATGTTCGGCGAGCTCGGCGCGGCACCAGTCTGCGGTGCAATGTATTCCGCGCGCGCATTCTGCACCGACGGCGGCGCTGCTGAATCTGCGTTTGGCGTGTCGGCCGTCGCTTGCGCGCTCTGCGTCGCCTTGCCGCCTTCGGCACGCAGGTACCAGCACTGCCGCTTGGTCGCGCGATCGAGGCGATAGTGCCAGTGCTGTCCCTGCGGCGCGGTGCTTTTCGGCGAGGTGAGGCAGTCGGCGGCCGCATTGGCCGTGCTCGATGTGCTCGGCGCGTTCTGCGACACCGCAGCGAGGGGGGCGCCGGCAATGATACTGCCAACAAGCGCTGATATGAATTTCGCGGTGCGGTTGCCCATCCTGGTCTCCCGGTTACGCATGACGCAACTCTTAACCTTCCCTTTCTCTTCAAAGAGTTGGGTGGCAATGAGCCGCAAATCCGGAGAGGATGTGGCTTGAATCGGGCCTGCGCGGCGATCGTTCCGCCGCGAAATCAGGCATTTTCGACCATTATTGTTTGGTCGAGGTCCATGTTCCCGAGCAGCCGTCGGAGCGGCGGAAGGTTCCGGAACCGCTGCGCCCCGAAAGGCGGCCGGCGCCCGTGAAGGTCACGCCATTGCCCGCGCCGGAGGTATGAACCGCGCCGCTCGCGCTGACGCTGCCGCTGACGCCCTCGCCGATGACCCGGCCCGAGCTCACGACCACCGCGCCGGAGGTCGAACCGCCGCAGCCGAGGCTGAGGACGACCCAGGCGCCGTCGAAACCGCCGCCACCACCGCCGCCGCTTCTCCGCGGCGCCGAGCGTTCCTCGGCCGCCGGCTTGCTCCGGCGCGCGGAGGGCGCGGGCTCGGCCGAGCGGCCTGAAGAAGGATCCTGGCGCGAGCCGGACAGCGATTTCTCGTCATTGCCGATCGAGCCACCGGCGCTGCCGGATTGCGCGAAGGCGGACGACGAGGCGAGGGCGAGGAGGGAGGCGAGAGCGAACGTGCGGGCGATGGAATTGGGCATGAGCAAATAATCCAAAATGAAAATCGTATCAGCGGCCGGAGCCGTCGGCGCAGACGGATCCGATAATGCGGCAAGCCTTGCCAGCCTTGCCGCATTCGTCAAGCGCAGCATCCCTGGCGCGCTGGACGCCCTCGCGCTGGACCAGCGACCAGGATTTGTCGGAGATCGCGAAGGCGCCGCAGCCCTTGCCATAGAAGGAAAGCTCGATCGGACATTTGGCGCCGGCGCAGTTGCCGCGCGCATCCGCGACCGCCGCGCGCCGCGAGGCGTGGTTCCACGACATGCCCCATTTGCTGCCGTCGGGGCCGTAAACGATCGAGCCCCATGGCTTCAGATCGTCCATCTTGCGCATCCGCAGCAGCAGGCCTTCGGTCGCCTCTCCGGTCGGCGCCATGGATATCCGCTGCTGAAGCTTCGTGATGGAGCGAGTAAGGCCGTCGGGCGTGTCAGGATCGAAATTGAGCTCGTAGAGCCGTTCGCTGAGTTCGCTGAGCAATGCGGCATCGCGTAGGGGGACGCGGTCAGGATCGGCGCGCAGGCGATCCGCCGGCAGCGGATCGGGCTGCACCGCCGCGACCTGCGGCGGAGCCGTCTGCGTCGGCGGCACGAAATAGAAGGTGCCGTCGATCGGCGAGGACGAGACCCAGGGCTGCTGCGCGCCCGACGTGGCGCGCTTCACCGCGAGGCCGACCTGGTTGAAGGTCTGGAATACGTCGAGACCTGCGGTCCGGATCGTCGCAGCCAGCGCCTTGGTGTAGGGGCTATGGCCGTCGCTGCCGTCCTGGGCGACGTTGCCGGGTTGCGTCGCGTAGGAGATCAGCGTGCCCTCGGGTGCGCGCATTTGCGCGAGGCCGCCGTCGGAGGAACGCAAGCCGCGCGAGCCGAACGGGTTGTTGCGGCAGGCGTCGAGGATGACGAGGTTGAGCCGCGTGCCGGAGCCCTGCATCTGGCGCAGCACGAGATTGACGTCGGTCATCTGGAAGTCGACGTCGGCCTCGCGCGTCGGATTGGCCCCGACCGGCACGAGATAGTTGGAGCCGGCGACCTGGACACCGTGGCCGGCATAGTAGAACAGCGCGACGTCGGCGCCTTGCGCCTGCCGGCCGAAGCTCCGCACCGCGATGTCCATCGCGCCCTTGTCGAGATCGAGCTGGGCGCGGCCGCCGACTAGTGTGAAGCCGAGCGTGCTGAGCGTCTCCGCCATCAGGCTGGCGTCCTTGGACGGGTTGTCGAGCGGCGTGATGTTCTTGTAGGCGGAGTTGCCGACGACGAGCGCGATGCGCTTATCGGCGGATGCAGGCGTTGCCGCGGCGACGAGCAGCGCTGTGGCGAGTGCCGCCAGCCCCACAACGCGATTGAAAATCCTCGCGCGCATAAAAATTCCCCAAAGCAATGGCGCCAATGTACCAGCTAGGTGCGCGGGCGAAAAGCGGTGCGACATTCTGTGCGGCCACGGGCCCGTCCGCATCGTGCCGGGAAAGAGGCGCGGCTGTGCGTTCCCGCGGCAGGTCTTGCCCGAGCCTTGCTTCCGTTCGCCGCCCGATGGAGGCCAAAGGGCGCAGGGAAGGCCGGGCGCCGGCGGCACCCGCACGTCCGTGCGCGATAGAAGTGCACACGGTTTGGACCACAGGTGATGCCGGTCGCCCGGCCTTCCCTGCGCGGATGGTTTTAACGGTGTCCTTCGTGCTCTCCCCGGGGAGCGATGCACTATTGCCCCCGTCGCCCTGCCGATCACTGATACGCGCGCCCGGTCGGGCCGCCACATCACCGCAGGACTTGACGCACAGACCCCGGGAGTCAGGACCACACGACTTCTCCGTCCGCGGACGGCTTTGCCGGATCGTCAGGGGCTGGCGCGTGCTCACCCAAGACGACCGACGAAGCCGCTGTAACTGCGCCGTGTCGTACCGCGTCGCGTGGATGGCTCACGGTTGCCCGCCCTGTCATCACACGGACCGCGCCGACGCTGCCGCGTCCACCGCCACTCGGCCCGCATGTCGTGACGGTCGCGAACGCCCCTTTGGCAGGGCCGAGGTGAGGGGGTGTATGCCATAAATCCGAAATTCGGAAAAGTGAAATATTTTTGCGTGAGGGGATTGACGGGGTGTTTTGCCCGACGGGTCTCGGGTGTTGCCGCGCGCGGCGCGAGGGCTTAGGGCTGGGCTCTCAGCCACACCGTCATTGCGAGGAGCCCTTGCGACGAAGCAATCCAGACTATCTCTGCGGACGCATTCTGGATTGCTTCGCTGCGCTCGCAATGACGGGTGGCAGGCAGCATCGTGATGCGGCAAGCCGCGACGTCGTCGATGACACCGGCGTGACCAAATCCACACGCTCCACGTGCGTTCAAGCCCGCCATCAATTTTTTGCTTGATGTTTCCAGATTGTTCCGATTAGCTTCTCGCGCAAGGGTTGGGAATGACGGACTATCCATAGATCGGAGCATCAGCGCGGCGAACTCTACCGCCGATGCTCATAAACATCCCACAACGACAGGACTGATCAGCGCGCCTCTCCTGCGAACGGGCCGTGCTGTGCATGAGGTGACGCGCGCTCTACTATTCGGCTGGTCTCACAGGAGGAGGAGCCGATGCCGGCGCGTGGAGGCAAGCGAATGACGAAAACCGGAGCCGCGATGCGGGTTGAGGAGCCGGCGTTGAATGCAGCGGGGCAGGCGAGCAAAGGTCTTGGCGGCGCTTCGGCCGGCGGGCCGCACGCCAACGGCGCGCAAGCCGCCAACCAGTCGGACGCCTCCGCTGCCGGCACGCAAGCGGCCCCGCCGCCCAAGACCGTGTCGCAGGTGCTCGGCGAAATCACCTGGCTGATGACGCAGAGCCCGCGCCACAAGGCGATCCCGCTCGGCGATCTCGAATGGCTGGTGATGCTGGCGATCCTGCTCCAGCAGTTCCGTATTTTCTACAAGGGCGAGCAGCCAGTCGGCGTCGCGTTCTGGGCGCTGGCGGATGAGATCGTCGCGAAGCGGATCGATGCGGGGGATGTGCGGTTAAGCCCCGCGGAGTGGAAGAGTGGGACGAGCAGGCGGATCATTGATGTGGTTGCGCCGTTTGGGGGTGAGGCGGAGATGCGGGGGCAAGTCAGTGCTGGATAGCTCCGCATTCCAGTCGATGCGGGCTTAACGGGGCTCGTTCCTATGACCCCTTATGGCCGTGCTCTCGCGTCTTGGAGTTTATCTGTAGCCTCGTTGGTTCTCTTCGAGGGCACAATTGCCAGTGTGCTCGCTCTCGAGGCCAACCATCTGACTACACGGCCTCTGATTGCGGAGCGCCCGTCCGCGTCGCCCCGAACGCTCCCCTCCCAACGGCGAACGACGACAGATGGCGTACTCCGGTTAGATGAACCTGTTACTGTCAGGCTGCGCTCCACAATGCTGCAAGTGCCTGCGGCATATCTATCACCATGGCCGCATGCAGAGGTGAGACATCGTGTCAACGATGTGCGGAGCCTGAGGTTCGAATTTTGGATGCCCGATGGACGTTATCTTGAGGTCAATCCAATTTCGAACGCGAGTTTCCGGCCAAAAGAGCCTGGACGAGCGGAGCCCTCACAGGATGCGTTCGTTGTTAGGGTTTGGGACGTGTTACCAAGTGTAAAAAATGAGTCTAGATACGTCTCGCCTGACCAGGCATTTCAAAATCAGGTCCGCAATAGGTATCCACCAAACTCTCCGTTTTCGTTTCGTGAAGAGGCGTTCGGGCTAGTCAGGTTCTGGCCAGCGGACGACGCGAATTCAGATTATTCGATCAGTTACCGGAATAAGGACGGCGCCGACCCACAGTTATTGCTGGACTGTGTTGGTCCTGGTCGCTTCAGAGTTTTCCTGGCCTGTTCCGCGCGAGTGTATCTCGTTTCCGAGGACTTGGCATTTTCTGTCGTGTTTCCAAAGGAGCAAGTGCAGCGTTGGCGTGAGATCGTAACGACGGCGCGAGATCTCTACAATTCGTGGAAGTCCCAACCTCGGGATGTAAAATAACTTCTCTGCCTGCAAGTGCTTGGAGTTGGCTATGACCAATCAACTAGATCTCACGGCCCAACAGATTGCAACACTCAATCAAATTAAGGCCAATGGCACTACAAACTTTCCGGCTGGGTATAAGTATATTTCCGAATTGATCGAAGATAGGTCGAGCGTTGATTCCTACACGAAAGTTTTCTTTTCGGGGGCCGCGGAGGTGCCGGCGATCCTGCTTCAGCAGTTCCGCATCTTCTACAAGGGCGAGCAGCCGGTCGGCGTCGCGTTCTGGGCGCTGGCGGACGAGATCGTCGCGAAGCGGATCGATGCGGGGGATGTGCGGTTGACGCCGGCAGATGGAAGGGTGGGGCGAGCGTCAAGATTATGGACGCTGTTGCGCCGTTTGGCGGCGAGGCGGAAATGCGCGCGCAACTCAACTCATTGCCCTTTGCTAAGAACGCGCGATGGGTGGGTGCTCCGGCTACTAGCTGGGCCGTGCAGAACATCGTAGGCCCGGTGTTGGGTTTGGCATGAAGCGCATTGTGAAGATTGTTCTGGCAGCCGTCTGCGGTATCGCCACCGCCGCTATTGGGACGGGTGGGCTCTACCTCTTCTCCGGTTATCGTGCGTACCGTAATGCTGAAATCACCACCACCCTAATTCGTGAAGGTAAGTATGACCCGGCGGAACACTTCAGTTTTGATCGAGCTTGTGTTTTTCCGCCGGAGTCGGCGTTAGCTGATACGTGGTTTTCGCAGCGGGGCTATCGGCAGCTGGATCCAATACTTCCCGATACCTACACAAATTGGACACTGATACTAGTGGACGATCAGAGAAAAACGTTCCGCACTTTGTATGCTCTCGAGCCCAAGGTGCGATTTGGTGGCAACGTCGTTTGCAATCCAAGACTTGTTCTTCGAACCAGGTCCTCTCAGGAGGGCCTTGTCGCCTACATCGACGATGCTAGCGCACATTAGGAATTTGCTGTGAGTAATCCGCTTTCCGATCCAGTCAAATACTACGATCTTGAGAAGCTGAAGGTAGCTAGCGTGGCGCTTGCCGACGGCAACGGCTTGCATGGATACGATCCGACGCTTCTCGATTCAAAAAGGAAAACCCCTTGAGCTTGGGGGGAACAAGCGGATTATCGATGTGGTCCCGCCAGGCGGAGATGAAAAACAATATACTAAGTGCTTCGCCTCTTGAGGCTAGCTTGTAGTGTCGAAAGCTCGAGGTGCTTCAATGGTGCGAGCGATTTTCATGACGGAAGAACAAATTGCAGAGCTTGTTGAGAAAGCCCGACTCGATGGAGAATTATGGGCAGTACTCAAGGATCGTGAACTTAATCAATTTAGCGATGATGGATCGGCCAAGCTGCCCTCAATCGCGATGGCGGTTGGCGATTTCGTGGTGGGTTTGTATGGGGCGGAACATGGCTATGAGATCGGATCATTGATCATCGCGCTTCGCTTCCACATACGGCAAGAACTTGGCTTGCCGGTCTGAAGCAGGTCGACTGAAAGGCCATTTATGTCCGAACTGATCTATAACAGCGGCTTGGTCCGCCCAAGTTACGGCGGTCAACTGCCTGCAGACTCTGCGACTCTGGTTTCTTTGGCAAAGGCAGATCAGCTAAATTTGCTCCTCCAAACCGGACGTGGGGGCGAGGGAGAGATGCGGAAGCAGATAAGTGGCCGAACGGTGTGACCATGAAGAGTCTTGCGATCGTTCGCTTTCTCCGGGCGTTCCTAGTTGCCTTGGTGGTGCTGGTCGCTTGGAATGTATCGGCTGAAGCACAACAACTTTCTCTTAGAGCCAAGGAAGCAAGTCTCACAAGCACGATCGATAATCATCAAGCGCTAAAGATCCGTCTCAATGAACATTCGAAGGCGGACTATGCAGAATTTACCGCGCGACACGTCGGTCGGCGAATTGAATTCAGCGTTCAGGGGCGTCCCTTGATGACTGCTCGCATGATGACCTCGGTTCTAAGTGGCGAGGTTCAAGTGTTGGTAGATCAGAAGGCCGTTGCGGATCAACTAGCCGCCAGCCTAGCCGCGGGAAAAACGACTCTGGACGTGCGAGTTCTTGGCGAATGAGGCCGATGGAAAGGCGAATGAACCGATGGAGCCGTTAGCCTGGCTTCAAGATCGACTCGCCGATTTGATTGCGTCGACCTAGATGGCTATTTTTTGCATGAAGCGAACGGTCAAATACATCGCCATAATCGCCGCAGTCGTAGTCACGGCAGCTGCCATCTGGAGGGGCCTGGATTTTGCGGCGCGGCTCCCTCCGGGCGCATATACGGATCAATATCCTAATCTGACCAAGCGGCCCATTCAGGCCGTCAGCGCGGGTCCCGGCACATACGATCTATTCTCCGTGTACGGTGATGTGTCCGCAGTTTGCATTAGTTTTGCGGGATAGATCCGAGGCAATTGGCCGCCAATTTGCTCAATAAGAATCTGGTTGAGCTTAGAGGAGGGCAACCCTTTTTCACCGTGGAAGGAGTTGCCACTCTCATCGTCTTCGATGAAAGAGGAGGATTCCAGATTGAAGAAATCGAACAAGATGTTCTGTTGTTTTCTGCGGATGGGCCAATACAGAACAACACATGCGTGAATCGCCCGCATGTGGCCCGAATTCTGGTCGAGCCGGCCCTGCGGGGGAGAGCCTCGCAAAACTGACAGCAAAAATTGACCTAAGGTAGGCGTTGCATGGCAATGCGCGATTTGGCGAATTTTGTTCTGGCCCGATGGATTCCGGGCCTGCCTGCTGCGCGCGCATCCCGGAATGACGGAGCGGGAGGTGGCTTCCTGGCGAGAGCCGGCGAAGGAGCGAAATTGCAAAAGCCTATTTCCAGACGCGCGCCAATTTCAGCGCCAGCAGCCCCAGCACGGTGCTCACAAGTCCCTCCATCACGTAGGATTGCGCGAACACACCGGTCTGAACAAAGACCTGCGCCGCGATAGCGAAGCAGACGGCGGCGAGCAGCAGGCAGGCGCAGCCGACGATGATCGACAGATAGCGTATCGCGGCTGCGACTGGCCTTGCGGATGATGCGGGATCGTTCATGCGGAATGACAACGGCGCAGCCGACGGCGGGTTCCTCTGCCGCGCGCGAGCATCAGTCGCGTGCGCAGCAATCGACGAGCGCGCGCCAGATGCGCTGGATCTCGACCGTCCTTTGAAGCTCGAGGACATGGTTCTCGCTCGTTGGGGAGGATGTCGTCTCAGGGCGGGGTTCGCGCGGCGCGATCCAGCGTTCGGATATGGGATCGTACCATCTGCCGAGACTGACCACGTTCGTTTCTCCTCGTTTCAAATCCCCCAATTGTCCGGTCGCTTATCCCTTGCGCCTGTTGCTTGTGTTCTGGGTGAGATTGCCGTGCGCCGCCTGCTCGCGAATATTCTGCTTCTCGTCGTCGCGGTGGCCCTTGGTGGTGTCGACCGGGACCGACGGCGCGCTGCCGGTGCCCTTGTGGCTCTGGTTTTCTTCAGGAACAGGTTGCACTGTCTGCGTCAGCGGCCTTGTCATCAGCTCTGACTCCGTCGTTGCCTTCACGAGAGACAAACGCGCCCGAGGCGCGCGACGTTCCAATATCAGGCCGAAGTGATCGGCTGGCGATCGGCATGATGGTGTGGCGAAGCGGGAGCTTCCTGTCTTCATCGAGGGGGCAGGCATTGGCTTCGATGGCGGCGGCGCATTTGCCGGAACGGGCCCCGAGGGCATCGCCCGCCGCCCGTCACCCGAAGCGGGCTTCCTGCGACGGCCGGCGCTTCGCCGCGTGGGCACGCCAGGTATCGATCGCTCTGTTCGCGAGCATCAACTGCCGGCGTTCACCGGTCCTGAGCTGGGCTTCGATGGCGTCGAGAAGGACATTCGCGGTCTCGTCCGGAGGGCCGAGCTCTCCGCTCTGCTCCAGGAAGCCCCAGGCGATGAAGAACGCGCTCTCGACGGTGCAGCGAATGGACATACTCTGCCAACGCGGCGTGGCCGCAGCCGTTCCGCGCGGCGGGCGAAACTTGCGTCCGGCCGCCGCGGGCGGTGTCAGTTCTTCAGCACGATGCGGCCGACGACCTTGCCGGCGCGCAATTCGTCGATCCATTTCTGGACGTCGCCCATCGGCTCCTCGCGCATCGGCGTCGGCTTGATCTTGCCGGCGCGGGCGAGTGCCATCAGCTCCTTGGCCTCCGCAAGCGTGCCGACCATGAAGCCTTCGATGGTCATGCGCTTGTAGACCCATTGCACCATGGGCAGCGTGAACTGGCCGCCCATCAGGCCGGAGACCACGATCTTGCCGCCGCGCGCGGCGACCGCGACCGCAAACGCCATCGACTTCTCGTTGCCGGCGAAATCGACGATCTCGTCAAAGCCGCCTTCGGTCTCCTTGAGGATGCGCTTGATCACGTCGGGCTCGGCCGGATCGTAGGCGTTGGCTGCGCCGTTCTTCAGTGCGGTGTCGCGCGCGGCCGGCGAGAGATCGGCGACCGTGATCGGCTGCTTGAACGTCGCCTGCGCGAACGACAGGCCCATCATGCCGACGCCGCCGAGGCCGATCAGCAGCAGGTTGCGCTGGCGCGGACGGTCGACCAGGCGCTTGAGCGCGCCGTAGGCGGTGACGCCGGAGCACATCAGCGTCGCGGCCTGGTTGACGGGCAGGGGATCGTAGTCGAGCAGATATTTCGCGTCGGGCACAAGCACGTGGGTGGCGAAACCGCCGTCGATGGAGACGCCGAGGAAGCGCTGCTTGACGCAGAGGTTCTCGTCGCCATTGGCGCAGTCGCGGCACTGGCCGCAGCCGATCCACGGAAACACCGCCTTCTTGCTGCCGACGAGGCCGCCCGGAACGTCGGGGCCGACTTCATCGACGACGCCGGCAATCTCGTGGCCGAGCGTGAAGGGCAGCGTCATGCCGCGCGTGGTGTCGAGCTTCTTGCCGCCGCCGAGATCGGCATAGCCGTCCTGGATGTGCAGATCCGAATGGCAGAGGCCGCAGCGCTCGATGCGCACCAGCACCTCGGCGCCTTTCGGCTTTGGCGTGTCGACGATGGTCTCGCACAAGGGCGCATCGAACTTGACCAGCGACTGCCGACGCATCAACGCCATTTTCTTTCCTCCGGAATTTCTGTCTTAGCCTTCGCTGCGTATATCCGCCAATTCACGCGCCATGGCAACAAAGCCGGATATCGGAATGGTCTCGGCGCGCCGCGTCGCATCGACGCCGGCGGCCTGCGCAAGCCGCGCCGGATCGACGCCGAGCGATTTCAGGCTTTGCCGCAGCATCTTGCGGCGCTGGCCGAACGCGGCCGCCGCGACCTGCTCGAGCATTTTTCGATCGCATGGCAGGGGCTCGGCGCGCGGCACCAGGCGTACGACGGAGGAGGTGACCTTCGGCGGCGGCACGAAGGCGGACGGCGCGATGTCGAACAGGATCTTCGTCTCGCAGCGCCAGTTAGCGAGCACGCCGAGGCGGCCATAGGCTTCCTCGTCCTCGCGCGCCACGATGCGCTCGCCGACCTCGCGCTGGAACATCAGGACCATCATGTCGTACCAGGGCGGCCATGGTTCGGTGGTGAGCCAGTTGATCAGAAGCTGGGTCGCGATGTTGTAGGGCAGGTTGGCGACGATCTTTGCGCTTTCGCCATTGAGCAGCGGACGCGGGTCGAAGGTCATGGCATCGCCGTGGACGATCTCAAGCCGGCCGGGATAGCGCGCGGAAATATCTTGCAGGGCGGGGATCGCGCGCTCGTCATGCTCGATGGCGACGACGCGCCTAGCGCCGAGCGCAAGCAGGGCGCGGGTTAGTCCTCCCGGGCCCGGGCCGATCTCGACGATGGTGGAGTTGTCCAGTGGCGCCGCCGCGCGCGCGATGCGCGCGGTGAGGTTGAGATCGAGCAGGAAATTCTGGCCGAGCGATTTGCGGGCCGACAGCGCGTGCTGGCGAATGACCTCGCGCAGTGGCGGGAGGTCGTCGATCGCGCTCATCAGGTCTTGGCAGCCGCCATGCGGCTGGCGAGCTCAAGCGCTGCGATCAGGCTCGCCGGATTGGCTTTGCCGGTGCCGGCGATGTCGAAGGCGGTGCCGTGATCGGGCGAGGTACGGATGAAGGGCAGGCCGAGCGTGACGTTGACGGCGTCGTCGAAGGCGACCGTCTTGATCGGGATCAGCGCCTGGTCGTGATACATGCAGACCGCGCAGTCATAGCTGCTGCGCGCGGCCTCGTGGAACATGGTGTCGGCGGGCAGCGGCCCCCTGGCGTCGATGCCGTCGTTGCGCAATGTCTTGAGCGCAGGCGCGATGATGGTCTGCTCCTCGTGGCCGAGCGAGCCGTCCTCGCCGGCGTGCGGATTGAGTCCGGAGACCGCGATACGCGGCCGCGCGATGCCGAAGCGGGATTTCAGTTCGGTCGCGACGATGCGCACGGTCGAGACGATCAATTCGCTCGTGAGCTGGGACAGCGCATCGCGCAAGGAGACGTGGATGGTCACGGGCACCACGGCGAGCCGCGGCGACCACAGCATCATCACCGGCTGCGGCACGCGGCCGTCCTTTGCGGCGAGCTCGGCGAGGAATTCGGTGTGGCCGGGATGGCGGAAGCCCGCGCGGTAGAGCACGCTCTTGGCGATCGGATTGGTGACGACGGCGCCGGCGCGGCCGGCCCGGACATCGGCCACCGCCTGGCGGATCGAGGCGAGCGCAGCCGGCGCGCTCGAGGCGTCGGGCTGGCCGGGTTCGGCCGTGGCGCGCTCGCCGGTCGCAACCACCGGCAGGGCTTCGGTGAAGGCGGCCGCGGCTTCGTGTGCGCTCACGGAGGCGATCCGGATCTCGGCGCCGAGCGCCTTACCCAGGGTCTTGTCCAGTGTCTTGGCGCGCCGCGCGATCAGCGCCTCGTCGCCGAGCAGGTAGAAGGCGGGCAGGTTCAGCTCGCGGCGCCGGAGCCAGCCTGCGATCGTGATGTCGGGGCCGATGCCGGCAGGCTCTCCCAGGGTCAGGGCGAGGGGCTTTGCTGCGTGGTTGGCCATCAGCGGTTGCGATATTCGATCATCGCCGCCTTGCGGAGCTCGTCGAGATAGGCCTTCTGGGTCTTCTCGTACTTCTCCTGATACATCTTCTCGCGGACCTCGCGCTTCTTCGGCGTGTCGATCATGGTCGGCTTGCGCGAGCAGAGCACCACCATCTCGATGCCCGCCTTGGTCACCTCCGGCGCGGTCAGATGGCCGATCGGCGTGTCGTCGAGCACCTTGCGCAGCGCCTCGGGCAGCTCCGCGGTCGTCTTGGTGACGCTCTCGCGGATGGTGGCGTTCGGCGTCGAGCGGAACAGCGAATTGGCCTCCTCGCAGCTCGCAACGCGCGAGCGATATTGTTCGGCTTCCTTCATCCGCGTTTCCTGAAAGGCCGGAGACGAGCCGCGCGGCACGATCAGCACGATCGGCTGCATCTTGTATTCGGTGCCCTCGATCTGCAGCTTGTCGCCGGCCTGGGCCTGCACCGCCTGCGCGACGTCGCGCTCGCCGACCATCAGCTTCTCCTTGAAGCGGCCGCGCACGAGGCTGGTCCAGACCATCTCGGACTTCATGCGGGCCTTCAACGTCTCCGGGCGGACGCCCTTGACCTCGAGCGACTTGGTCAGCTGATCCGTCGTGATGCGCATGCGCTGCGCCATGCCCTCGAAGGACTGGTTGATGTCGGAGACGCCGGGATCGACGCCGTACTTCTTGCCTTCCTTCAGCTTCACCCTGTCGTCGATCAGCTCGTTGATGACCTCCTGCCGGCTCGGGGTCTTCTGCGTCGTCAGCAGGTCGAGCTTGGAGCGCTGGTCGATGTCGAAATCGGTGATCGGATCGCCGTTGACCATGACGACGATGTTCTGCGCGCGCGACGGCGTGCCGGCCAGAAACAGGGCGGCGAGGACGAGGAGGAGGCGGAACAGAGGCAAGGCAGTCGTCATGGATCTCGCTCGCATGTCAGCCGCGGTGAACCTGCGATTGGGGCAACGTGGTCGGCACTTCAAACCGTTTACTGGAGGCCGCCGGTACTGCTGGTCGTCGACGAGGTCGCCAGCGTACGCAGCCCGAACGTGAACATGTACGCATGGCTCAGCACTGGCGGCGTAGTGCCCGCCGAATAGCTATACGAAGTTACATAGTTCGCCGCCAGCACGAAGCAATCGTCGACATAGCCGGCGCCGAGCACATACTGGTTGATCTTGTTGGCCTCGAGGTCCCAGCGCGCCGAGCCCGACACCACCCAGTTGGTCGCGACCTTGAGCGAGCCCGAGGTCAGGATGCCCTCGCGGCGCGTCAGATAGCCGAGTTCCGGCTGTGCCGCGTAGTTGCCGTACATCACGCTGATCGACCAGCGATCGAAGTTGGCGCGGCCTTCCGCCTCGAAACGCTGGACGTTCCAGGTCTGCTCGTCCATGCGGGAGCGGACGCTGAACGTGTAGGTGCGGTTGGGCGAGTAGGCGATGCTCGCCACGTAGTCGGAGCGAGGCTTGTCGAGACCGGAATCCACGCCCGTGTTGATGGAGTCCTGGACCGCGTAGGAGTTCATGCCGAACAGCTGGTAGGACTGGCCGAACAGCGTCTTGACGGCGCCGCCCCTGTCGAACTGCGTGGTGGCCTGCACGCCGACATTGGCGCGGCCGCCGCCCTCGACGCGGTCGTAACCGGAGAACTTGTCGACGCTGAACAGGTTCGATGTGTCGAACACCATACTCTGCGCGTCCTCGTTCGGCAGCTTGCCGGCATAGGTCTCGTTCGGGCGGATGATGATCTGCGCGATCGGCTCGATGGTGGTCGAGCCCCAGGGCTGAACGTTGATGAAGGGATAGCGGTATTCGAGGCCGACGGTCGGCATCAGGCGGATCGCCTGGGTGTCGCCGACCGGCAGGTAGTTCGACACGCCCGGCTGGTTCGAGACCGAGGAGTTGATCGCATCGGCACGGAGGCTGGCGAACGGCGTCCAGATCTGGCCGAGCGGGTCGGTGAAGGATTTGCGCCACTGCGCTTCCGCCGTCAGGCGGGTATAGGTGCCGGGGAAGCCGCGCAGCAGGCACTGCGACGGCGTGCGCGCGAGCGGATCGGCCGACGCCGTCGTGCACAGGCTGTTGGTGTTGGCGAGCGTCGTGATCGGATCGAACACGGCGGTGTCACGCGACAGGTTCACGAAGTTGGTCTTGTAGCTGAACTCGCCGCCGAACACCGGATAGTTGAGCACGTTCGAGTAGTCGATCACGGGGTAGACGATCGGCACCTGGTTCTGGTTGCCCGAGAAGCTCAGCCAGTACATCGTGCGCGCGTCGAAGAAGCTGCGATTGCCGACGCCGGTCAGATAAAGCTGCGAGATCGCATCGGTCGGCAGGTTCAGGAACGATCCGAGCGGGTCCCTGTAGGCGGCGAGGCGATAGTCCGAGAAGAAATAGTAGTCGGACATCAGGACACCGTCCCAACCCCAGACCCATTTGTCGTTCAGCGCGAACTGACCCTTGGTGTCGATAGCGCCGCGGAACTGGCGGTCTCCGGGCTGCCCGGCAAAGGCTCCGGGATCGAGCTGGTAGATGCCGTAGGCGCGGATCTGATAGGCGCCGTCGATCAAGCGCTGACGGAATTCGCCTTGCAGCAGCGCGCCCTGTCGCGACATGAAGCGCGGGGTGAAGGTTGCGTCCATGTCGGGCGCGATCGCCCAATAATAGGGAACTTCGGCGCCGAAGCCGGTGTTCGTCGTGCCGGGGAAGTAGCCGGGCATCAGGAAGCCGGATTTGCGCTTCACGGTCGGGTCGGGCGTCGAGAAATAGGGCATGTAGGCGATCGGCACGCCGAAGAATTCGAGCTGCGCCGTCTCGAAGTACAGCATCTTCTCCTGCTGGTCGTGGATGATGCGCGCACCCTTGACCTGCCACAGCGGTGGCTTCTTCGGATCGTCCTTGCACGGCGCGCAGGCCGTGTAGACGCCGTTGTCGAACACCGTGTAGTTGCCGCTGGACCGGTCGGCACGGGTCGCGGCCATGCGGGTCTGGTCGGCGGTGTCCACGCGCAGCGAATCGACGAAACCGTCGCGGTAATCGTCCGAGAGATCCATGATCTCGGCATAGGTGATCTTGCCGTCGGCATCCGTCATGCGGATGTTGCCTTCGGCATGGAGCCGCTTGGTCTTCTGGTCGTAGATGACCTTGTCGGCCTCGACGCTGGTGCCGTTGTAGAACAGCTGGACGTTACCGACCGCGGAGACGCGCGAATTGTTGTAGTCGTAGTCGACCTCGGTCGCCTGAACCAGCATCTGGTTGTCGTTGGCGGCCTTCGGCGGCTTCGGACGCGGCGGCAGCGGATTATAGGTGAACTGGGCCGAGGCCGGCGCCACGGTGGCAATGTCGATCAGCCCGCCGAGCGAGACGGCAGCGATGACGGCGAGCAGAAGCCTGCGCACGGACAAGCCGCGCCCGTTCGCGCGCATCACAGTGCGGCGCGTCAAACGAGACACGGGCCCTCGATGGACGGCAGTCACTAACCGTCCTCCTGGTACAACAAGGCCAAAAAGCCGGTGAGGCCGCCCACCACCACGGGCAACCACGCCGCAGCGATCGGATGCATCAACTCAGCCTTGCTCAAGTCTTCAGTCACTTTCGACAGAACGTAGAGCAGAAACCCTGCGCCCACGCCACTCAAAACCATCTTTTGCACGCCGCCCATCCGGAAGAAACGCAACGACACCGAGGCCGCGAGCATCACCATGGCGGCGAGCAAAAACGGCTGCGCCAACAGCTTGTGATACTGGAGTCGATAGCCGGCTGTCGCGAAGCCTGAGCTTTCGGAGGAGCGGATGTAGCTCGGTAGTTGCCAAAAGGACACAGTCTCGGGTGTGGAAAAGCTGTTGCGGACCTGGGCCTCGGTCAACGTCGTCGGAATCGCCAGAACGGCCTGCTCGATCGGCGGCCCGTCGAGCGAGAAGCGGCGGACGTTCCTGAATATCCACTGGCCGACTTCGAGCTCCGCCTCGCGCGCCTCGACGCGTTCCTTGAAGTGCTGCTCTGTGTCAAACCGGAACAGCGTGAGCCCCGTGAGCCGGACGCCCTGCTGCTCGCTGCGCGCCGCATTGATGATCGTCTGGCCGTCGTTGGTCACCTGGTTGAGCCAGAAGCCGGAGGCGTCCTGGATGCCGCCGCCGGGCGCCGAGCCGAACAGCTCGGCCTCCATGCGCTTGGAGAGCTCGCGCAGATTGGCCGACATCGGATTGTAGGCGACGGTGGCGATCACCCCGATCAGGAGCGCGCTGCCGAGCGCCGGCGAGATGAACTGCCAGGCCGAGACGCCGGCGGCGCGCGCGACCACGAGCTCGAGCCTTCGCGAGAGCGCGAGATAGCAGGTCATGGCGCCGATCAGCATGCAGAACGGCGTCAGTTTCTCCAGGAGCTGCGGCACCCGGAACAGCGAGGTCTCGGCCACCATGATCGCCGAGGCGGACGCAAGGCCGGAGGTCTTGCGCACCATCTCGATGTAATCGACCAGCACCAGCAGCAGGAAGATGCTGGCGAACACGCCGAGCGCCGCGACCACGAAGCGGCCGGCGAAATAGCGCCCGAGTGTATTGGTGAGCATGCTCATGCGGTGGCCGGCCGTCCGAACAACCGTGCGATGCGCGCGTTCGACCTGTTGATGGCCTCCATGAGGCGGGGCGGCGGCTCGACCACGATGCCGCCGACGATCATCCACATCCCGACGCCGATGGCGCCCAACACCATCGCGTATTGGACCAGCACCGCGGCGGGCGACTTCACCGCCATCACCGAGCAGGCGAAGCCGGCCATGCGCAGGCCGAACACTGCGACGATGGACGAGCCGATCGAGAAATTGCGACTCTGGCGGGTGGTGCGAGGCGCACCGAGGAAGGCGAAGGTCAGCACGGCAAAGGCGAACGGATAGATCGGCGCCAACAGGCTGTCGTGCAAGGCCGAGCGGAACTGACCGGGAATCTGCTTGTAGACGGGATCATCCTCGGACGGCGAGAACAGCTCCCAGAGATAGCGCTCGCGGATGCCGAGGGTGACGTCGCGGCCCTGGCCGGAGAATTTCGACATGTCGAAGCCGTAACGGCCGAACGCCACCAGCGCGGGATCGCGCTTGCCGACCTCGAAACGCTGCAGATTTCCCGTTTCCAGCACCAGGAACGATCCGGTGTCGTTCTTCATGACCTCGCCATGCTCGGCGACGATCGAGACGCGCTCGTTGGGATCGCGGCGGTCGTCGATGAAGATGCCGGCGAGGATGCCGCCCGGCAGGCGCTCGCGGATCCGGATCGTCAGGTTCTTGTCGAGCTGGGCGAAGCGGCCGGGCTGGAGGATGTTGGTGAGCACGTCGGCGGTGATCTCGGCGTCCCACTGCTTGATCCGCCGCATGCCGTCGGGCGCAAGATAGGCCGCGATGAAGGCGACCAGCAGGGCCACCACGCAGGTGGCGTAGAAGAACGGATAGAACAGCCGGAACGGCGAGAAGCCGGCGGCATTCATCACGATGATCTCGGAATCGGTCGCGAGCTTGTTCAGGGTGTGCGAGATCGCGATCATCAGCGCGATCGGCGAGATGATCAGGACCAGCGCGGGCACGACGAGGCTGGTGATGCCGAGGAAGGTGAGGATGGTCTGACCCTGGCTCGTCATCAGGTCGATGCCGCGCAACGCCTGCGTAATCCAGATCACGCCGGTGAGGCTGACCAGGACCAGCGCAAACGACGCCAGCGTCGTGCGGAAGATATACCTATCGATTGACCCCATGCGCTACCGCACGAATCCCACCAAGTCCCCAATGTCGGCCGGAGTTCTGGCCGTCCAACCAATCCCCGGAAGGGGATCCCCAAGGTCGGACAAACAGCTCTTACGCCGGCTTACTCTCTCACTACCATCCCTTTGATCCGTCAACAAAATGGCTGCCCCGTGGCACCCTCAACATATGGTTAATATTTCCCTCTTGTGGCCTGGCGGCCACGGGTGGTCTTGGCATCTGCCCGGCCGGTGGCCCATAGTGCGGAAAGTCCAGTGAATCGCCGTTCAGCGCCGGCCCGTGGCCGGACCCGTCGAGCGGCAAAAGCCCCATGTTTTGGAGGAGTTACCCATGTCCGATGCCATCAAGGTCGGCTTCGTCCCGTTGTCTGCTGCCGCCCGTGGCATCCTGGTCGTGTTCTGCGACGACGGTTTGAAGCTGGGCCCGGCGACCGCCAAGGCGCTCGGCGGCGCTACCGAACTTGTGAAGCGGGCGGCCTCGGCCGCCGCTTTCAAAGGTAAAAGCGGCGCCGCGTTGGACATCCTGGCGCCGGAGGGGGTGAAGGCCACCCGCCTGATCGTGATCGGGGCCGGCAAGGCGACGGGCCTGAAAGCGAACGACTTTCTCAAATTCGGCGGCGTGGCGGCGGGCAAGCTCTCCGCCACTGCCGCCGCCATGACCATCATGGCGGAACTGCCTGACGGCGCCATGACGAGCGAGCAGGCGGTTGCGATCGCCGCGGGGCTCCGGCTGCGCGCCTACAAGTTCGACCGCTACAAGACCAAGAAGAAGGACGGCGAGGAGGGCGGCTCACGCGCCGATATCTCGCTTGCGGTGGGCGATGTCGCCGCGGCCAAGAAGGCGTTTGCCTCGGCCGGCCATGTCGTCGACGGCGTGATCATCGCGCGCGACCTCGTCAACGAGCCGCCGAATGTGCTTTTCCCCGAGGAATTCGCGCGCCGCGCAAGCCTGCTCCGCAAGCTCGGCGTCAAGGTCGAGGTGCTCGACGTCAAGGCGATGGACAAGCTCGGCATGGGCGCGCTGCTCGGCGTCGGCCAGGGCTCGACGCGGCCGAGCCGCACCGTGATCATGCGCTGGGACGGCGGCAAGAAGGGCGAGGCCCCGGTCGCCTTCGTCGGCAAGGGCGTCTGCTTCGACACCGGCGGCATCTCCATCAAGCCGGCCGGCAGCATGGAGGACATGAAGGGCGACATGGGCGGGGCTGCCTGCGTCGTCGGGCTGATGCACGCGCTTGCGGCGCGCAAGGCCAAGGCCAACGTGGTCGGCGCCATCGGCCTCGTCGAGAACATGCCCGACGGCAATGCGCAGCGACCGGGCGACATCGTCACCTCGATGTCGGGCCAGACCATCGAGATCATCAACACCGACGCCGAAGGCCGCCTCGTGCTGGCCGACGTGCTCTGGTACGTGGCCAAGAAGACGAAGCCGAAATTCATGGTGGACCTGGCGACGCTGACCGGCGCGATCGTGGTCGCGCTCGGCACCGAGCATGCCGGCATGTTCTCCAACAATGACGAGCTCGCCGACCGGCTGCTGACGGCCGGCATCGAGAGCGGCGAGAAGGTCTGGCGCCTGCCGCTCGGCCCCGAATACGACAAGCTGATCGATTCGCAGTTCGCCGACATGAAGAACACCGGCGGCCGCCACGGCGGCTCGATCACCGCGGCGCAGTTCCTGCAGCGCTTCGTCGACGGCACGCCCTGGGCGCATCTCGACATCGCCGGCACCGCCATGGGCGCGCCGAAGACCGACATCAACCAGAGCTGGGGAAGCGGCTATGGCGTCCGCCTCCTGGATCGCCTAGTGGCGGACCACTACGAGCGCAAATGATCCAAAATGACTGAAGTGCTGTTCTACCATCTGCAAAACATGACGGTGGAGAACGTGTTGCCGCCGCTTCTCGAGAAATCGCTCGAGCGCGGCTGGCGCGTCGTGGTGCAGTCGACCTCGGAGGAACGCGCCGATGCGCTCGATGCGCATCTGTGGACCTATCGCGACGATTCCTTCCTGCCGCACGCGACATGGCGCGTGAACGATGCCGCCGATCAGCCGATCGTGCTGGCGATCGAGGAGGACAATCCCAACGGCGCCCATGTCCGCTTTCTGGTCGACAACGCAGCGCTGCCGCAGGATGCGCAGGGCTATGAGCGCATGGTGCTGCTGTTCAACGGCGACGATCCGGACGCGCTGGCGCTCGCCCGCAGTGCCTGGACGGATTGCAAGGCGCGGGGATTTGATGTCACCTATTGGCAGGCCGACGAACGGGGTCGGTGGCAGCGGCGGAATTAGCGGTCGATCGCAATTAATGATAATTTGCACTTTACGGGTGATGCTGGCTTCGGCCACCTTCGTGCCGCAAAGTGATGTTGGGACAATCGTTTAGGGCTGGTCCTTCACGCGGGGAATTTAGTTTATCGTGCGACATCAAAAGCTTCCCGGCTCGCTCATAGTTGCGTTGGCTGCCGTAGCACCGCTGGTCGCGGGCTGCTCGGGCGGGACCGATCTGCTGTCCAAGGATGCCCAGTGGTTCAACACGCCCAGCCGCCTGTTCATCAGGAACATCTCGATCGAATCGCCGCCGCTGACTCCCGAAAAGCCGGTCGGGGCTGAGGATCTGGTCAGCGCCGACGGCGCCTGTCCCGGCATGGCGGCGCCTCCCGGACCTGCCGATGCCAATGCATCGACGACCGCGCCGGCGGCCGCCGGCGGCACAGTCGCGCTCGGCCATACCGAATGCGACGTGGTGCGCGGCATCGGCGCGCCCTCGAACGTGAACCTCTCCAATGATGCCGTCGGCAGGCGCGTTGCCGTTGTCACATGGACGACCGGTCCGCGCGCGGGCATCTACACGTTCACGGCCGGACGCCTGTCCTCGATCGAGGGCACGCCGGAGGCGCCTGTCTTGCCGAAGGCGACCAAGCCCAAGGCGAAGAAGAAGTCGGCGTAAGCGCAAGCCCGCGTCCCGGCGCAACGCTACGAGCTGGTCGTCGATCCGAACGCGGCCAGGGCGATCGACCTCGACATACGGTCCTTGCCGCTGGTTCGCGCGGATCGCGCAATTGAAGAGCGCGCGCCGCGCGCGACCAAAACAACAACATCGTCCGCGACAGCCAGCTCGAATACCCGATTTGCCGCAATGGGCTGCCGTTGACGTAGGTCAACACCTTCAATCGCATCCGGCCTAGAAAGACCCGGCAACGGTCTTCGAAGCTGGTATTGATGCGATCTTTCCATCAGATGGAACGTCTTCTACGCAGGGCGTGCCGCGTCGTTGTTGCGCTCTCGCTCGTCGGGTGCCCCGGCATCGCTGCGGCCGACGACGACATGAAACTGACGCCCACGCAGATCGAAAGCCTCGGCATTCGTGTCGTGCATCCGGTTTCGAGCAGAACCGACCAGACACTGCCTTATCCGGCGCAGATCGTCGTTCCGACGCCTCAATTGTGGGTGGTGAGCACACCCGTTGCCGGCATGGTCACCAATCTGGCCGTCGCGCGCGGGGATCGCGTGAGCGCCGGCCAGCCGCTTCTTACGTTGGAGAGCCAGGGTTTCGTGTCACTCCAGCGGGACTATCTTCACGCCGTCGCGCAGGAGGCTCTTGCGAACCAGCAGCTCAGGCGGAACGCCGATCTCTTCGAGGGCAAGGCCGTCCCACAACGCGTTCTCGAGGCGAGCCAGACCGAGGCGCGCCAGGCCACCATCGCGGTCGCGGAGCGCCGGCAGATGCTCCGGTTGGCGGGGCTCTCCGATGATGCGATCTCCCGGTTGGCGAGCGACGCGGCAATCAGCGGGACGCTGACCGTCAATGCGCCGCAGACGGGATCCGTGGTCGAGATCGCGGTCTCGCCGGGGCAGCGGCTGGAGCAGTCCGCGCCGCTGGTCAAGCTTGCCCGGCTTTCGCCGTTGTGGGCCGAAATCGCCATTCCAGGGGCCAACATCCGCGCAATCCGCACCGGTGCGCGGGTCGAGGTCGAAGGTTACGTAACGCCCGGTCGCGTCGTTCTGATTTCCGAGACGACCGATGCGGCGACGCAAACCATCCTGGTGCGGGCCGAAGTGCCGAACAGCGGCCAATTGCACCCGGGCCAGACGGCGTCCGTCCGTCTCAGCTTCCTCTCCGAGGGCGAGAGCGCCTGGGAGATTCCCTATAGCGGTCTCGTCCGTCGTGGCGAGCAGAGCTGGATATTCAAAGCCATCGAGGGCGGCTTCCGGCTGGTATCGGTCACGCTGCTCGCAGAGGACCAGGATCACGTCGTGATATCCGGCCCGATCAGCGACAAGGACGAGGTTGCGATCGCGGGCATCTCGGCGCTTCGGGGCATTCTCTCGCGGCTCGGAGCCGGCCAATAATGCTCCAGCGTCTGGTCGCCTTTGCGCTCTCGCAGCGGCTGTTCGTCCTGCTCGCCGTCTTGCTGCTGATCGGCGCGGGCGCAACGTTCCTCCCCAGCCTGCCGATCGACGCGTTCCCCGACGTTTCACCAGTCCAGGTGAAAATCATCATGAAGGCACCGGGCCTGACGCCGGAGGAGGTCGAGCAGCGCATCACCGTCCCGATCGAGCTCGAACTGCTGGGCCTGCCGAACAAGAAGATCCTTCGCTCGACCACTAAATACGCGCTCGCCGACGTCACGATCGATTTCGAGGACGGCACGGATATCTACTGGGCGCGCAACCAGGTCTCCGAGCGGTTGTCGAACATCGCTCGTGACCTTCCCGAGGGGGTGAGTGGCGGGCTTGCGCCGATCACCAGTCCGCTCGGCGAGATGTTCATGTTTACCATCGACAGCTCCGAGCTGTCGCTGGCGGAACGGCGAACCCTGCTCGACTGGGTGATCCGACCGGCGCTGCGCACGGTTCCCGGGGTTGCCGACGTGAATGCCCTCGGCGGCTACGTGCGGGCGTTCGAGATCGTCCCGCTCAACGATGCGCTCGCCGCGCGCGGCATTTCGTCGGAGCTGTTTCGCCGCGCCGTCGAAACCAACAGCCGCAACGACGGCGCGGGGCGCGTCAACCAGGGCGAGGACAGTGCCCTGGTGCGGATTGAAGGCAGCATCCGCACGATCGACGACATCAAGGCCATTGTCGTGGACACCCGCGACGGGGTCCCGATACGCGTGAACGACGTTGCGCGCGTCAAGGTCGGGGCCCTGACACGCTATGGGGCGGTGACGGAGAACGGCCAGGGCGAAACGGTTGAAGGGCTGGTGCTGGGCTTGCGCGGAGCCAATGCCGGCCAACTCGTGCGTGACGTCCGCGCAAAGCTCGAGGAGCTGAAGCCCGCGCTGCCCCAGAGCGTATCCCTCAACGTGTTCTATGACCGAAGCCGCCTCGTCGGTCGCGCCGTCGGCACGGTGGTGCGGGCGCTCGGCGAGGCGACCGTGCTGGTGGTCGTCCTGTTGTTGCTGTTCCTGGGCAATTGGCGCGCATCGTTGGTGATCGCCCTCAGCCTGCCGCTCGCGATCGTCATTGCGCTCCTGGCCATGCGTGCGGTTGGAATGTCCGCCAATCTGATGAGCCTCGGCGGGCTTGCGATCGCGATCGGCATGCTGATCGATGCGCTGGTGGTGGTGGTCGAGAACATCGTCGGAAATCTCGGCAACCACGAGCCGGGCAGGGGCCTTCCGCTGATCCACGTCATCTTCCGGTCGGTCTGCGAGGTGCTGCAACCTGTCGCTTCCGGCGTGCTGATCATCATGATCGTGTTCGTGCCGCTGCTCACCTTGCAGGGGCTCGAGGGCAAGCTCTTCATCCCCGTTGCGCTCGCAATCATCTTTGCGCTCGCCGGCTCGCTGTTGCTGGCGCTCACCGTGATCCCGGTCGCGACCTCGTTCCTGCTCAAATCGGCAGGGCACGGCGAGCCGCTGCTGATCCGCCTCGCGCAGCGCGTCTACGCACCCGCGCTGGACTGGTCGCTGCGAAACGAGCGAAAGGTCATTGCTGCAGCTCTCCTGGCGCTGGTCGCGGCAGGGTACGCCTATTCGCAACTCGGCAAGACCTTCATGCCGACCATGGACGAGGGCGACGTCATCGTCAGCGTCGAGACGTTGCCGTCGGTCAATCTGGACGAATCCCTCGCGATCAACGCGAGGATCCAGTCGGCGCTCTTGAAGGTTCCGGACGTCACCGGGATCATCGCGCGAACCGGTTCCGACGAGCTCGGGCTCGATCCCATGGGACCGAACCAGACTGACACGTTTCTCGTGCTCAAGCCTGTTGAAGAGAGAGCCGCCCCGGACAGGGCGGAGCTCTTGAAGGCGCTGCGCAACGTGCTCGCCGACTTTCCGGGCATCTCGCTCAGCTTCACCCAACCCATCGACATGCGGGTGCAGGAGATGATCAGCGGCGTGCGTGGCGATGTCGCTGTGAAGGTCTTCGGTAGCGACGTCGGCCGGCTCAACGAGATTGCGACGAAACTGTCCGAGATCCTCACCAGCATCGAGGGTGCGGAAGACGTCTACACGACGCTCAACGAGGGTGCGCAATACTACACGGTCGTCGTGAACCGGATGGAGGCCGGCCGTCTCGGTCTGACGGTGGACACCATTGCCAATGCGCTGCGGACTCAGATCGAGGGGCGGACGATCGGCACCGCGCTCGAGGAGGGCCGTCGCACGCCCATTCTGGTCCGGGGAAGCGAGACGACGCGGGAGGCGCCCACATTGCTCGCGAGCCTGCCACTCACGCTCGCCTCCGGGCAGCACGTCGCGCTGTCCCAGGTCGCGCGCATCCAGCGCGTCGACGGCCCGGTGAAGATCGACCGCGAGGACGGCAACCGGATGAGCGTCGTTCGCGCCAATGTGCGCGGCCGCGACATGGTCGGCTTCGTCGAGGCGGCCCAACGGAAGGTCGCCGCCGACCTTTCGCTGCCGAAGGGCTATCGGCTCACCTGGGGCGGACAGTTCGAAAACCAGCAACGCGCTGCCGCGCGCCTTTCGATTGTCGTGCCCGTCGCCATCGGTCTCATCTTCGTGTTGCTGTTCACGACCTTCGCTTCCGTCCGGCAGGCCTTGCTCGTGCTCGTGAACATCCCGTTCGCGCTGATCGGAGGCGTGTTTGCCCTCGTCTCGACCGGCGAATATCTGTCGGTTCCGGCCTCTGTCGGATTCATCGCCCTGCTCGGAATCGCGGTCCTGAACGGCGTCGTGCTGGTTTCGTATTTCAATCAGTTGAGGGCGCATGGCGTCGGCGAGGACCAGATCGTGGTCGACGGTGCCAGGCGGCGGCTCCGCCCGGTGCTGATGACCGCCAGCATCACCGCATTGGGCCTGATCCCGCTCTTGTTCGCTTCCGGTCCGGGATCGGAGATCCAGCGGCCGCTGGCGATCGTGGTGATCGGAGGATTGCTGTCGTCCACGCTGCTTACGCTCATCCTGCTCCCCATCCTCTATCGCCGGTTCGGCGGCACTGTGAAGGAGTCAAAATGACCAGCGAATATGTGTGCCTGTCGTTGATCCTGGCGCGAAAGCTGCGCGAGGAGCTGCTCGACTTTCTCAGCGAGCAGCCGGGCCAGACGTCCGGCTTCACGGTCTCCGATGCCGCGGGACACGGCTCAGGCGTGCAGTTGCCGACGGCCGCCGAACGCGTAAAGGGCCACGCCGATCAGGTGCATGTCCAGATCGTTCTGCCAGGAGCGGACGCCAGGCGCCTGGTCGATCAGCTCCGTCATTCGTTCGCGGGCTGCAATCTCGTATATTGGATTGCTCCGGTGGCCGAGTTCGGAACCATCGCGTAGTCCGGAGCAACCTCTACCCCGCCGCTTCATCAAACTGCGTGCTGGCTCCGAGCCATTGCTCTTCCGCGCGCCTTCGACAGCTGCCCGGCCGCTGGCCGTTTGTCACGCACGTCATAGGGATCAACCGGACTTGATCTGGATCATGGAGCTTGGCCGTCCGGCAGTGCAGGCTGGGATGGTCCCGCCAGATAAGGGACCGCTTTGACGACAAGAACTCCAGAGGATCATCCAGGGACCATTGATGTGAGCAACCTCGCCAAGATTGAACGCGATCCGAACTACCAGGAGCTCGTGCGCCGACGTTCGTCGCTGGGCTGGATGCTGTCGGCGGTTATGCTTGTTGTCTATTTCGGCTTCATCCTGCTGGTCGCCTACGCTCCCAAGTTCCTCGGGATACCGCTGGGCAGCGGCGTGACGACGATCGGCATTCCAATCGGACTGTCCGTCATCGTGCTCGCCTTCCTGCTGACGGGTATCTATGTCCGCCAGGCGAGTTCCAGTTACGACGTGCTCATCCGCAAGATTGTCGAGGAGAACCGCTCGTGAAGAAATTCTCATGGCTCCTGGCGATCCTGCTCGCAGGCCTGCCCACCATCGCGCTCGCCGCAGGCAGCATCGACGGCGGCGTTAAGCAGGCGACCAACTGGTCGGCGATCGGTATGTTCGTCGGGTTCGTTGGCCTGACGCTCGTCATCACCTATTGGGCCGCCAAGAGGACCGCATCGGCCGCGGATTTCTACTCGGCCGGCGGCGGAATTACGGGCTTCCAGAACGGACTTGCGATCGCAGGCGACTACATGTCGGCGGCATCCTTTCTCGGCATATCGGGCCTCGTCTATACTTCGGGCTACGACGGCTTGATCTACTCCGTCGGCTGGCTGGTGGGATGGCCGATCGTCACCTTTCTGATCGCCGAACAATTGCGCAACCTCGGAAAGTTCACCTTTGCCGACGTGACCTCGTTTCGGCTCGGGCAGACCGAGATCCGTATCCTGGCGGCGTGCGGCTCGCTGGTGACGGTTGCGTTCTATCTCATCGCGCAGATGGTCGGTGCCGGTAAGCTGATCCAGCTGTTGTTCGGTCTCGACTACTGGATCGCGGTCGTCCTGGTTGGCGGCCTGATGATGATCTACGTGACGTTCGGCGGGATGAAGGCGACGACCTGGGTGCAGATCATCAAGGCGGTGCTGTTGCTCTCAGGCGCAACGTTCATGGCCGGAGCCGTCCTCTACAAGTACGGGTTCAGCCCGGAAGCGCTGTTCACCAAGGCAACAGAGGTGCATCCCAAGAAACTCGCGATCATGGAGCCCGGCAGCCTGATTTCCAATCCGCTCTCGGCCATCTCGCTCGGCCTGGCGCTGATGTTCGGAACGGCGGGCCTGCCTCACATCCTGATGCGCTTCTTCACCGTGAAGGACGCTCAGGCGGCCCGCAAGTCCGTGTTCTACGCCACGGGTTTCATCGGCTATTTCTACATCCTGACCTTCATCATCGGCTTTGGCGCGATCACGCTGGTTTCGACCGACGCGATGTTTCTCGATGGGAGCATTCTCGAGAAGACCAAGAGCGGAATCGCGGCGATCAAGGGCGGCTCCAACATGGCGGCGATTCATCTCGCGAACGCCGTCGGCGGCAATCTGTTCCTTGGCTTCATTTCGGCCGTTGCCTTTGCCACGATCCTGGCCGTCGTGTCAGGCTTGGCTCTGGCCGGGGCATCATCCATCAGCCACGATCTCTACGGCATGGTGATCAAGGGCGGCAACGCAAACGAGCAGGACGAGATCCGGGTCTCGAAGATTGCGACACTGGTGCTCGGCGTGCTTGCGATCTTCCTGGGCATCGTGTTCGAGAACCAGAACGTCGCCTTCATGGTGGGCCTTGCTTTCGCCATCGCGGCATCCTGCAATTTCCCCGTGCTGGTGATGTCGATCTTCTGGAAAGGCCTGACGACGCGGGGAGCCGTGTTCGGCGGCTTCCTTGGCCTGTTCAGCGCGGTTGTGGGCGTGGTCCTCTCGCCGGCAGTCTGGGAGGCGACGCTTGGCTTTGCCAAGGGGTCGGCTCCCATCAAGCTGGACAATCCGGCGCTGTTCTCGATGGCGCTCGCCTTTGCGGGGATCTGGCTGGTCTCGATCCTGGACCGCAGCAAGCGTGCCGCGGCCGATCGCGATGGCTTTGACGCGCAATATGTCCGATCGCAGACCGGTATCGGTGCTGCTTCGGCCACGGCTCACTAGGCGAGGATCTGCGGGACGTCGCTTCGGTACCGACCGGCTCATTTGGGCCGGCCGGTGCTGCGCTTTCGATGATCAGTCGTCGGATCCTCGGATGGTCCGTATCTTCGAAAGGCCGAAATGCCCAAGGCGTTCGATATCACCAACCCGCCGTTCGATCGTCTGATGCCGGGCGAGGCCGAGACGTTGCGGGCCGCGCTGGACATCGGGTACTTCAGTCCGGGCGAAGCGATCATCGGGCGGGACGCCCCGGCGGAGGCGCTCTATGTCGTGATCAAGGGCATCGTCGAGGAGCGGAACGAAGCCGACCTGCTGGCATTGCTCGGTCCCAAGGACACGTTCGACAGTCGCGCGCTCGTTCACGACCATAGCGGCCACCAGTTCATCGCCCGCGACGAGACGCTTTGCTACGTGATCCCCCGGAAGGTCGCGCTCGGTCTGATCAAGGCGAACCCGCGCTTTGCGGCTTTTTTCTACCGGGAGATATCCCAGAAGCTGGACGAACTCGCCAACGACGAGGAGACGGGACGTTACGGCTCGTTGATGCACGCCAAGGTCGGCGAACTGTTCCTGCATCCGCCGGTGTTTCTGGCTGCCAGTGATACGATCGAGGCCGCCGGGCATCTGATGCGCGAGATCAACAGCAATGCGCTGTTTGTCCGGGACGGTGAGCGGATCGGCATCGTGACCGGCATGAACCTGTCCAAAGCGGTGGTGCTGCGGCGCCAGTCCATCCAGACGCCGGTCGGCGAGCTCGCGAATTTCGACATCGTGTCGCTGCGCCGTGACGATTTCGTCTCCTCGGCCCTCCTGCTCATGACCAAGCACAACAAGCGGCGGCTTGCCGTGCGCGACGGCGAAGAGCTCGTCGGAATTCTGGAGGAGATCGATCTGCTGGGGTTCTTGGCGGGAAGCGCTCAAGTCATTGCCGGCCGCATCGATCGAGCCTCGAGTCAGCAGGACCTCGCCACCGCGGCGCGGGAGATCGAGACGCAAACGCGCGTGCTGCGACGGCAAGGGGTCAAGGTAGAGGTCATTGCGGAGATCGTCTCCGACCTCAATCGACGCCTGCTGTCTCGATTGTTCGAAATGGTCGCGCCGGCCGAGCTGCGCACCAGCAGCTGCCTGATCGTGATGGGAAGCGAAGGGCGGGGCGAGCAGACCATCCGTACCGACCAGGACAACGGCCTTATCCTCGCAGGTCCGATGCAGGGCGAAATCCTGGAGGCGTTCCGTCAGGAATTCTTCGTCGCTCTGCAGAGCTTCGGCTTTCCGCCCTGTCCGGGCGATATCATGGTGCGCAATCCGCTATGGTCCCGGCCGCTTTCGGAGTATCGCGCGGATTTGCGCCGCTGGATCGTGCTTCCCGATCAGGCTGGGCACATGAATGTGGCCATCGTCTACGATGCGCAGGCGATCGCGGGCAATGAGCAGCTCCTGAACGACGCCAAGACGGCGCTGATCGACATGACCCGGGGCGAGCAGGCGTTCATGGCACACTTCGCGCGCGCCGTTGACGCGTTCGAAACGCCGATCGGCCTCTTCAACAACCTGATCACGTCGGAGGGCACCGGCGATGCGCTGGATCTCAAGAAGGGCGGCATCTTTCCCATCGTGCACGGCGTTCGCAGCCTGGCGCTCGAGCAGGGCCTGCGCGAGACCTCCACCGACAAGCGGATTTCCCGGCTCTGTGATCTCGGCGTGCTGCAACGGGACTTTGGACGCGACTTGAAACAAGCCTTCCGATTCCTGCTGATGCTTCGGCTCGACGGGCAACTGGCCGCATCCGCGGGCGCATCGGGAACTCTGGTAAGACCGGCGCACTTGTCCAGCATGGAACGTCATCTATTGCGTGACGCGCTCCAGGTGGTGAAGAAGTTTCGGGAAATTGTCGGTCATCATTTCAAGCTCGGCATGTTCTAGAATGCTGCCCCGTGCGATCAAACGACTGTTGCACCAGGCGACCCTGAGCGATCAATCGTATCGCTTCATGTTCGATCGCGCTCCGGACGACGAGTTTGTCGTCATCGATTGCGAGACCACCGGTCTGAATGTGCGAACGGACAACGTCGTCGCCATTGCCGCAATCAAGATCCGCGGCAACCGGATTTTGACCAGCGCGCGCTTCGAAGCCATCGTCCATCCCGACAGCGAACTGGAGGCGGAGGCGATCAAGATTCACCGCTTGCGCCGGTCCGACGTCGAAGCGTCGCCGATCGTCTGGAAGGTGCTGCCAGGCTTTCTGCATTTCATCGGGCCGCGCCCGCTGATCGGCTATTATGTCGACTTCGACATCGCCATGCTGGACAAGTACATCCTGCCGCTGGTGGGAATCGAACTGCCCAACGAACGCATCGAAGTGTCGCGGCTTTACTACGAACGCAAATACGGCAACGCGCCGCCGAATACCGAGGTCGATCTGTCGTTCGCCGCGATCCTCCACGACCTCTGCATTCCGCCTCTTGGGCAGCACGATGCTTTCAACGACGCATTGATGACTGCAATGATGTTCCTGCAGTTGCGCGACTTGAGCAGGCGCGGCGTCCGTATCGCGCGCCAACGTGCCAGCCCCGTTTTCAATCAGTTCGGGGGATAACCGGGCCCGGCGCAGCGGAGCAGATTGTCCAGTGGCCACAGATGGAAACGTGCAGGTATTTTAATACCTGTACTGTGCATGGGGTTGTTCTTCAGATTTTGATGGAGCCTTGGCCGGCCGAGCCCGGACCGACGTTCCGCGGTCGCAAGACTAGCCCGCGGCCTCGTCGAATTGTGTGCTCGCCTCGAGCCACTGCTCTTCCGCGCGCGCCAGCGCATCCGCTGCGTTTGCGCGCGCCTTCGACAGCTGCGCGGCCTGCTTGGGATCGCGGGTAAAGATGTCGGGCAGGGCGAGCGCCGTGTCGATCTTGGTGATGATGTCGCTGACGCGGGCGATCTCGGCTTCGGCTTCGGTAATGCGCTTCCTGAGCGAGCCGCGATTGTCCGACTTCGGGCGCTGCGGCTTCTCGGCTGCCGTACTGCGCTCGCGCGGGGCAGGTTCGCTGTTGCGCGCCGACAGGACCAGGCGGCGGTATTCGTCAAGGTCGCCGTCGTAATTGGTGACGGTGCGGTCGGCGACGATCCAGAGCCGGTCGGCGCAGGCCTCGATCAGATAGCGGTCATGCGAGACCATGATCACCGCGCCGGGGAATTCGTTGATGGCTTCCGCAAGCGCAGCGCGGCTGTCGATGTCGAGATGGTTGGTCGGCTCGTCCAGGATGATCATGTTGGGGCCGAAGAAGGTCGCAATGCCGAGCAACAGCCGCGCCTTCTCGCCGCCCGACAGTTTTGCCACCTTGGTGTCGGCCGCCTTGCCGGAGAAGCCGATCGCGCCGGCGCGTGCCCGCACTTTCGCTTCCGGCGCATCGCCCATCAGCTTGCGGACGTGATCGTAGGCGGAGGCGTCCTCGTTCAGCTCGTCGAGCTGATGCTGCGCGAAATAGGCGATCGAGAGCTTGTCGGCGCGCGTGACCTTGCCCGAGAACGGCGCGAGGCGGCCGGCGAGCAGCTTCACCAGCGTCGACTTGCCGTTGCCGTTGGCGCCGAGAAGGGCGATGCGGTCGTCATTGTCGATGCGCAAGGTGACGCGGCCGAGCACCGGCGTCGCCGGATCGTAGCCGACCGAGGCGTTGTCGACGGCGATGATCGGCGGCGACAGGATTTTTTCCGGCGCGGGGAAGCTGATCTCGCGCACGTCTTCGGTGACCAGCGCGGTGATCGGCTTCAGCCGCTCCAGCATCTTGACGCGTGATTGGGCCTGGCGCGCTTTCGAGGCCTTGGCCTTGAAGCGGTCGACGAAGGCTTGCAGGCGGGCGCGTTCGGCCTCCT
Source organism: Bradyrhizobium diazoefficiens USDA 110 (assembly GCF_000011365.1). Taxonomy (GTDB): domain Bacteria; phylum Pseudomonadota; class Alphaproteobacteria; order Rhizobiales; family Xanthobacteraceae; genus Bradyrhizobium; species Bradyrhizobium diazoefficiens. Next base: position 4,554,323 of record NC_004463.1, read on the forward strand.
GGCGCTTGACCGCCTTCGCATCGAGCAGCTCGCGCGCGGCGCGCTGCTCCTCGAAGGAGGAGTAGGTGCCCTTGTAGAGCGTGAGCTTGCCGCGCTCCAGATGCAGGATCTGGTCGACCGAGCTTTCGAGGAGGTCGCGGTCGTGGCTGATCACGATCACCGTGCGCGGATAGTGCGCCAAGTGGTCTTCCAGCCACAGCGTGCCTTCGAGATCGAGATAGTTGGTGGGCTCGTCGAGCAGCAACAGGTCGGGGGCCGCGAACAGCGTCGCGGCGAGCGCGACGCGCATGCGCCAGCCGCCGGAAAACTCGGCGCAGGGACGGAGCTGATCGGCGGCGGAGAAGCCGAGGCCGGACAGGATCGCGGCGGCGCGGCTCGGCGCCGAATGCGCGTCGATGTCGACCAGCCGGGTCTGGATCTCGGCGATCCGGTGCGGATCGGTGGCGCTCTCGGCTTCGTGAAGCAGCGCGTCGCGTTCCAGATCGGCCTTGAGCACGACGGAGATCAGGCTCTCGGGGCCGTTCGGTGCCTCCTGCGCGAGGCTGCCCACGCGCCAGCGTGGGGGCAGGGTCACCGCGCCGTGCTCGGCCGCGAGCTCGCCGCGGATCACCTTGAACAGCGTCGACTTGCCGGTGCCGTTGCGTCCGACCATGCCGACGCGCGATCCGGGCGTGATCTGCACGGAACTCTGGTCAATCAAAAGGCGTCCGGCGAGGCGGATGGAAAGGTCGGTGATGGATAGCATGCGGCCTTGTCACCGCAGCCGGGATCAAACGCAACCCGTTTTTGCGCAGCCCGTTCTATGTCTACGGCCTGTCAGTGAGCGCCGCCTTCGCGGTCGCGCTTCTTCAGCTCGTCGAGGAGCTGTTCGAGATGCGTGGGCAGCCGGGGGTCGGGGCGGAGTCTCTGCTGAAGCCGTTCCCCCACGGCATCGCAAATCGAGCGGCTGGTGCGCCGGTCGATTTGTTCGCTGTCATTGGCGAAAGGGCCCGTCATCACGAGGTTCCATGTTGCAGAGTAACGACACGGTACCAAGTCGTTGGCCTCCAAATGGTTTCGCCGGTCGTGGGGAATGCCGGACATTCTCGTGAAAATTGTATGAATTCGTCGTGCCTGCTCAAATGCGAGGCCCCGGCGGGGGGATCGCCGGGGCCTCTCTTGGAAGGTGCCGTGGGGGGCCGGCACCCTGAGTTAAGGTGCTGTCGGGCTCAGTAGCAGCGGTTGATCAGCCGCCAGCGGGGTCCCCAGGGGGTCGGGACCAGCCGGCGCACATAGCAGCCGCCATAACCGTAGGAGACGGGGGCATAGAAGCGCGGGCCGCCCCAGCCATAGCCGTGATGCCAGCCGCCGCCGTGCCAGCCCCAGCCGCCGCCATGCCAGTGAGCAGAGGCCGAGGTCGGTGCCAGCGCGGCACCCAGCGCGACCGCAGCGACAGCGGCAAGCGAAAGTTTCCTCAACATGGTGATCTCCTCAAAACTGCCGGCGCGGGGTATCGCGTCGATGGAAAGGCCGCCGAAACGGTCTGCCTGATGATCAGGCTTTGGTTTCGATAGACCCAACCTTACGCCGGCGAAGCTGAACCAAAGCCTGAATGGGGGCTTCAGATTGGGTTCATCTCGATGAAATCTCGGTAATCCATCGCTGGATCCGCCGGGGCGGCCTGCGGCGAAGCGCCCGGGAGGCGGGTTTTGGCGATCGCTTGCCGTCTGGCGAAGGCGCCGATATAAGCCCCGCAACTCCGAACCACCGCATTTCTTCTCAAGGACAAGATCATGGCCATCGAACGCACTTTCTCGATCATCAAGCCCGATGCGACCGCGCGTAACCTGACCGGTGCGGTTAACGCCGTGATCGAGAAGGCGGGCCTGCGAATCGTCGCGCAGAAGCGCATCCGCATGACCAAGGAACAGGCCGAGACCTTCTATGCCGTCCACAAGGCGCGTCCGTTCTTCGGCGAGCTCGTCGAGTTCATGACCTCGGGCCCGGTGGTCGTCCAGGTGCTCGAAGGCGAGAACGCCGTCGCCAAGTACCGCGACGCGATGGGCGCGACCGATCCGTCAAAGGCGGCCGAAGGCACCATTCGCAAGCTCTACGCAAAGTCGATCGGCGAGAACTCCGCACACGGTTCGGATGCACCGGAGACCGCCGCGATCGAGATCGCGCAGTTCTTCTCGGGCAACGAGATCGTCGGCTGATCATTCAGCCGATAAGTTAAAGCGACGGGGCGAAAGGACTCATTGTGAACTGGCTCTGGCAGATCTTCGATCCCGCTACGATCGGGGCATTCTTCACCCAGTTCCGCAATGAGATGGCCGAGCCGACCTTCTGGATTGCGGTCGGCAAGATCATCTGGATCAACATCCTGCTCTCCGGCGACAACGCGCTGGTGATCGCGCTCGCCTGCCGCGGCCTCAAGCCGCGGCACCGTCTGTGGGGCATGATCCTGGGCGCCGGCGCGGCGGTGCTGCTGCGGATCATCTTCACCGGCATCGTCGCAAGCCTGATGGAGCTGCCGTATCTCAAGCTCGTCGGTGGTCTCGCGCTGATCGTGATCGCGGCCAAGCTCCTGGTGCCTGAAAACGAGGACGAGGACGGCGTCGAGTCGGCCTCGCATCTATGGCAGGCGGTGCAGATCGTCGTCGTCGCCGACATCGTCATGAGCCTGGACAACGTCATTGCGGTCGCCGCCGCGGCCAATGGCAGCGTGCCGCTGTTGATCCTCGGCCTTGCCATCAGCGTTCCCCTGATCGTCGCCGGTGCGGCGCTGATCATGGCGCTGCTCGCCAAGCTCCCGGTCCTGGTGTGGGCTGGTGCCGCGCTGCTCGGCTGGATCGCGGGCGAGGTGATCGCGACCGATCCCGGCGTCGCACCGAAGCTGCACACGCTGTTCGACGGTCCGTTCGGTGCCTCGCTGGACAACATGCTCGGTGCACTGCGCATCCCGGCCCAATTCGGCCATGGCGGTGGAGGCGGCGAATATTTCTGCGCGGCGCTCGGCGTCATCGTCGTGCTGGTCGCCGGCACCATCTGGCGCCGGCGCAGCCTGAGCCAGGCGGCGCTGGAATCCTCCGAGCGCCACGCCAAGGCGTCGGCAGAGTAAACTTTTCCGAGGGACGCATATCTCACCTCTCCCGCAGGGAGAGGTGAACTACCGACGCACGATCGAGCCGGCCCGGTTGACCAGGCGGGCGAGCTGGCGGAAGCGGCTACCGACGCGGTCGGCGACGATGTCGCCGAGACGATGCTCGAACACCAGCATCAATTTGCGGCCCTGGCTGCGGAAATGCGTGGCGGGCAGCACGCCCGGCCGCGCCGCCGAGATCAGATGCGCGACGCGGAATGCCGCGCCGAGCAGGCGGGCGCGGTCGAGCTGGGCCGGCGTCAGCAACTCCTGCATGGTGGCCGGCGGTTGGTTTTCCTCGCTCAGGCCCGCATAGCGATAGAACACGGACAGGCCCACGAAGGCGCGCTCGGTGTGGGTGATCGCGCCGAAATTGCCGTTGACGACGAGGCTCAGCGTCTGCTCGCCGCGGTGATCGGGATGCACGCGCCAGCCGATGTCGGAGAGCAGGCACGCGGTGTGGCGCAAGCGGCGGTCTTCTTCCGTCTCGCGCAGCTTCACGACGCGCGCCAGGCGATCGGTCCAGGCGATCAGCTCGCGGGCGTGCTTGGCCGAGCGCGACAGCAGCTGGTTGAGCTCTTCGGCTGCGCAGATCAGCCCGTCCTTGTTGCGCTCGGTTTCCGTCAGCTTCTCGTGCAGCAGGCCTTCGCGTACGCCGAAGGTCGAGAACACGATGGTCTTGGGCTTTGCCACGCGGATGATGTGCTCGAGCACCAGCGCCGCGTAGGTGAGGAGCGGGCGCCGCGCATCGGCAACGATCTCGATATCGGCGAGCATGTCGGCGGCCGCCAGACGGCGAAGGCGACGCGAAAAGTCGAGCGCCTCGGCTGCGGAGATGGAATAGCCGTGCATCACCTGGAGCGGATAGCCGCTCTGGATGATGTGGATGCGCGCGAGCGCGCGCCAGGTGCCGCCGACGGCGTAGAATGTACGGCCGCTCCCCGCCTTGAGCTGCGGCACCTCGTCGAGCTCCTCGCGCACGATACGGTCGGCGCGCTTGAGCGATTTGTGGGCGAGGTCCTGGAGCGCGAGCCCGCCGAGCGGCAGCGTCACGCCGCTGCGCACGCTGTTCCTGCGCACGTCGATCAGTTCGAGCGAGCCGCCGCCGAGGTCGCCGACGATGCCGTCGGGGTGGTGGATGCCGGAAATCACGCCGAGCGCCGACAGCCGCGCCTCGCGCGGGCCCGACAGGATCTCGATCTTCACTGCGCAGATGCGCTCGGCCTTGGCGATGAAGTCGGGGCCGTTGGAGGCATCGCGGCAGGCGGCGGTCGCGATCGCGAACACGCGTCCGACCTGCATCACGCGGCACAGCGCGCGGAATCGCTTCAGCGAGGTCAGCGCCTTGTCGACGGCGTCGGGCGCGAGCAGGCCCGTGCTTTGCACCTCGCGCCCGAGGCCGCACAGCGTCTTCTCGTTGAAGATCGGAATGAGGCTCCGCGCCAGTCCCTCGTAGACGACGAGGCGGACCGAGTTGGAACCGATGTCGATGACCGCGACGCTCGAGCCGCGCTTGCGCGGCCGAGTCACGTCGACGCCCGATCAGGATGGATGGCGTTCGTTCCGGCGCGTGAGACGACGCGGCGAGGATTCCTTGAGCGACTTTCCACGGCCAGACAGACTCGGATTGTCATGAAGTAGTTGTGGACGTTGAAAGGCTCCTCGCCCTTCGCGGTCTTCATACGCGTTGAGGACCCATCCGGCAACAATTGCCAGCTCTGCTCATTGTCCTTGAGATTCGCGACCATGATCTGTTCGAGAACCTGCTGATGCACCGTGGGATTTTGCAGCGGACACAGCACCTCGACGCGGCGGTCGAGGTTGCGCGGCATCATGTCGGCCGAGGAGATATACACAGCCGCTTTCGTGCTCGGCAGCCCCTGGCCCATGCCGAAGCAGTAGATTCGGCCGTGTTCCAGGAAGCGCCCGATGATCGACTTGACGCGGATGTTCTCCGACAGGCCAGGGATACCGGGCCTGAGGCAACAGATACCGCGCACCACGAGTTCGACCTGAACGCCGGCCTGTGAGGCCTCATACAGCGCGTCGATGATGTCTGGGTCGACCAGCGCATTCATCTTCATCCAGACCGCGCCGGGGCGGCCGTGCCGCGCATGCGCGGTCTCGCCCTGGATGTGCTCGATGATGCGCTTGCGCAGGGTCAGCGGCGACACCGCCATCTTTTCCAGATCGCTCGGCGCGGCATAGCCGGTGATGAAGTTGAAGACGCGCGCGGCGTCGCGGCCGATGGTCGGCTCGGAGGTGAAGTAGGAGAGGTCGGTGTAGATGCGCGCGGTGACCGGGTGGTAGTTGCCGGTGCCGGTGTGGACGTAGGTCGTGAGGCTGCCGCCCTCGCGGCGCACCACCATCGAGAGTTTTGCGTGCGTCTTCAGTTCGAGGAAGCCATAGACGACCTGCACGCCTGCGCGCTCGAGGTCGCGCGCCCAGCGGATGTTGGCCTCCTCGTCGAAGCGCGCCTTGAGCTCGATCAGCGCGGTGACGGACTTGCCGGCCTCGGCGGCTTCGGCGAGCGCGCGCACGATCGGCGAGTTATTGGAGGTGCGGTAGAGCGTCTGCTTGATCGCGACGACATCGGGGTCGCGCGTTGCCTGCTGGAGGAACTGCACCACCACGTCGAAGGATTCGTAGGGGTGATGGACGACAAGGTCCTTCTGCCGGATCGCGGCAAAGATGTCGCCGCCATGCTCGCGCACGCGCTCGGGATGGCGCGGCACGTAAGGCGTGAATTCGAGGTCGGGCCGGTCGAGGCGGGTGAGCTGCGAGAGCTCATTCATGGCGAGCACGCCGTCGACCAGGAATACTTCGTCGTCGGCGGCGGAGAGGGCATGCTGCACGAAGTTGCGCAGCTGCTCCGGCATCTTGGCGTCGATCTCGAGCCGGATCACCGATCCGCGGCGGCGGCGCTTCAGCGCGGTCTCGAACAGGCGGACGAGATCCTCGGCCTCTTCCTCGATTTCGAGCTCGGAGTCGCGGAGGATGCGGAAGGCGCCCTGGCCATGCAGATTGTAGCCGGGGAACAGTCGGTTGATGAACAGGGCGGTCGCCTGCTCCAGCGAGATCAGCCGCATCGTGCCCTCGGACGGCAGGCGGATGAAGCGGTCGATCTTGCCGGGCATGCGGATCAGCGCGTTCATCTGCTTGCCGTCGGCGGCGCGCGTGAGCTGGAGCGCGATGGTGAAACCGAGGCTCGGGATGAACGGGAAGGGATGGGCCGGGTCGATCGCGAGCGGCGTCAGCAGCGGGAACACGTTGTTGAGGAAGTAGTCCTCGATCCAGGTCCGCTCCGCCTTGGTGACCTCCTTGCCGTCCACCAGCACGATGCCGACATCGGCCAGCGTGGCGCGCAGGTCGCGCCAGATCGCCTGCTGGTCTGAAGCAAGCTGGGAGACCGTGCGGTTGATCAGCGCGAGCTGCTCGGACGGCGTCAGGCCGTCGGGGCTACGCTCGGCAATGCCCTCGCGCACCTGGGCCTTGATGCCGGCGACGCGGACCATGAAGAATTCGTCGAGGTTGTTCGCGGAAATCGACAGGAATCGCACCCGCTCCAGCACGGGATGGCTGGGATTGACCGATTCCTCCAGGACGCGGCGGTTGAAATGCAGCCAGGACAGCTCGCGGTTGATGAATCGCTCGGGGCTCGAGGCGATCGCCGGCAGGCTTTCCGTCTCCGGGACTTTTTCTTTTATTTCAACAGCTTGCGCGGAGTCCATGAGAAGTCGGTCCATCCAGTTTGCCCCAATTTGCGACTGACGCGCAAAACCGCCGGGAGCATGTGTTAGGGCGATGACGTTTCGATGACATTGATGTTCCGCCGTTCCGCGCCGTCAAGCGGCGTTGGGGCGGGGTCAGGCGTCGCGGAGCAGCTCGGCGGCCAACGCCCGGGTCACGGGGCGGCCGAGCCGCAGAGCCTCGCTGTCGAGCAGTTCGACGGCCTGCCGGGCGGCGGCCGAGGATCGCTCCAGGCGGGTGGCGAGGTAGCTGACCACGCTCTCGTCCACGGTGAGCTGGCGGTCGGCACAGAATTTGACGATCAGGCCGCGGAAGAGCTGGTCGTCGGGGGGCAGCAGCATAACCACCGGCACGGCGCGCAGCCGCGAGCGCAGGTCGTTGAGCTCGATGTCCAGCGCAGCCGGCACATCGCGCCCCGTGAACAGGACGTAGGCGCCGTCCTCACGGGCGAGGTTCATCAGGTGGAAGAGGGCGCGCTCGTCAAAATCCTTGGCCTTGAGATCCTCGACCACCAGCGCGCCGGTGGCGAGCGCGCCGGGAACGCCTGCGGCGGACAACGCATTGGCCGTGGTCGAGCGGGCGCCGGCTTCCTCGGCCCAGATCGCGGCGAGATGGCTCTTGCCGCTGCCTTCGGGGCCGGCCAGCCACATGATCCGGTTCGGCCATTCCGGCCAGCCGTCGATCAAGGCGAGGCCGGCAGCGTTGGCGGGGCCTTCGAGGAAATTGTCCCGACTGAGGCTCTCCGCGTGTGGCAGCGAGAACGCCAATTGTCGGGGGTGAACGCGGCCTGCCACGCTTGCTTTGCTCCATGCCGGACGGCCGGCTTCGCTTGAAAGATTCGACTTGATCGGGCGTGAGTTGGCCTTTTGCGGGGCCGGTTCGCGCTCATTTGGCCTCGATCGTGCTCATGTGCCGCACCCACTCGACGAGATAGAGCGACACGGAGGAGAGCGTGAAGATCGTGACGAGGCCCATCAGGATAATATCATAGGGCGCCGGCTTGAAACCGAAGGCAAGCGCGGCCAGCACCAGCGCTGCGAATGCCACCTGGGCGACCGTGTTGAGCTTCGACACTTTCGACGGCTTCATCTCGACGGGCCGGTCGAACAGCCAGGACACGATCACGGCGGCGACAATCATGATGTCGCGGGATACCACCAGGATCACGATCCAGCGCGGAATCGCGCCCCAGATGCCGAGCGACATATAGATCGAGACCAGCAGCGCCTTGTCCGCGAGCGGATCGAGCAAGGCCCCGAGCTCGCTTGCCATGTTGAAGCGCTTGGCGAGGAAGCCGTCCACGGCATCGCTGATCCCGGCGATCAGGAAGACGGCGAACGCCACCTCCATTTGGCTCGACACGATGGCCCAGACGATGATCGGGACCAGCATGATGCGGCCCAAAGTGATGATGTTCGGAATACTCACGCGGCGCTTCCCGGCACCCGGCCTGACCTCGAATCCGCCCCGTTTGAAGGCTGAACCCGTTGATATCTACATAGTATGGCGCCGAGCGCCATGCGAGCCATTGCGCGTCCCCGGAATTCGACGTAACCAGCCGCAACCCCACTGGAAATCGGGCATGACCGACCGCAAAAACGGCCTCACCTACGCCGATTCAGGCGTCGATATCGACGCGGGCAACCGCCTAGTCGATCTGATCAAGCCGATGGTGCGCGCCACCGCGCGGCCCGGCGCCGACGCCGAGATCGGCGGCTTCGGCGGCCTGTTCGACCTCAAGGCGGCCGGTTTCAGGGATCCCGTCCTGGTCGCCGCCACCGACGGCGTCGGAACCAAGGTCAAGATCGCGATCGAAACCGGCCTGCATGGCGGCATCGGCATCGATCTGGTCGCCATGAGCGTCAACGACCTCGTGGTGCAGGGCGCCGAGCCGCTGTTCTTCCTCGACTATTTCGCCTGCGGCAAGCTCGATCCGGAGGCGACCGCCTCGATCGTCGCCGGCGTCGCCGATGGCTGCCGGGAATCCGGCTGTGCCCTGATCGGCGGCGAGACCGCCGAGATGCCAGGCCTCTACAAGGACGGCGACTATGACCTCGGCGGCTTTGCAGTCGGCGCCGCCGAGCGCGGTACGCTGTTGCCGCGCAAGGACATCGCCGCCGGAGACGCCGTGATCGGTCTTGCCTCGTCGGGCGTGCACTCCAACGGCTTCTCGCTGGTGCGCAAGATCGTCGAGCAGTCCGGCCTCGGCTTCGAGGCGCCGGCGCCGTTCGCGCCTGTCATGACGCTCGGCGGCGCGCTGCTGACGCCGACGAAGCTCTACGTCAAATCCTGCCTGCGCGCGATCCGAGAGACCGGCGCGGTGAAGGGGCTCGCCCACATCACCGGCGGCGGCTTCACCGACAACATTCCGCGCGTGCTGCCCAAGAACCTTGGCGTCGGCATCGATCTGGCGCGGCTGCCCGTGCTACCGGTGTTCAAATGGCTGGCCGCGCTGGCCGGGATCGCCGAGCTCGAAATGCTGCGCACCTTCAACTGCGGCATCGGCATGATCGCGATCGTCGAGCCGGACAAGGTCGACCGGGTCGTGCAGGTCTTCACCGAAGCAGGCGAGAGCGTGGCGCAGCTCGGCACCGTGATCCCCGCCGAGGGCGAGCATCGCGTCGTCTACAATGGCCATCTCGATCTGGCGCCGTGATGAAGCGCCGCGTCGCCATTCTGATTTCCGGCCGCGGCTCCAACATGGTCGCGCTGATCAAGGCAGCCAGCGCGCGGGATTTTCCGGCGGAAATTTCCCTCGTCATCTCGAACAAGGCCGATGCACCGGGGCTCGAACGGGCCAGGGCGAGCGGCGTGAACACGCTGGTGATCGAGAGCAAGCCGTTCGGCAAGGATCGCGCCGGCTTCGAGGCGGTGCTGCAGGCCGCGCTCGATCAGCACGGCATCGAGCTGATCTGTCTTGGCGGCTTCATGCGCCTGTTCACGGCCGAATTCACCAAGGCCTGGTACGGGCGGATGCTCAACATCCATCCCTCGCTGCTGCCGTCCTTCCCCGGCCTCGACCCGCACGGTCAGGCCCTGCGCGCCGGCGTGAAACTGTCTGGCGCGACGGTGCACTTCGTGATCCCCGAGACCGATGCCGGCCCGATCGTGATGCAGGGCGCGGTTCCCGTCAGCGACCACGATACAGCGGACACGCTGTCGGAACGCATCCTCGAAGTCGAGCACCGCATCTATCCGGCCGCGCTGCGGCTATTGGCGACCGGCAAGGTCCAGATCGAGGGCGATGTCTGCAAGACGGCGGGCAGCGGACCGTCGGAGAATTTCCTGGTTTCGCCCGTGGCGAGCTGAGGCGCCGTCGCGTTTCGTCGTCACAAACAAAATCCCCCGGCAGAGCCGGGGGCATCGTCGTGATGTCTCGCGTGTGGAACGAGAGATCAGGAGACCTTGAGGTTCTCCGCGGATGATTTTCCGCGGTTCTCCACGAGGTCGTATTCAACCACCTGGTTTTCGTTGAGGGTGGAGAGTCCAGCACGCTCGACGGCGGAGATGTGGACGAACACGTCCTTGTCGCTGCCGTTCGGTTTGATGAACCCATAGCCCTTGGTCGGGTTGAACCACTTGACGGTGCCCTTTTGTGGCATCGTTCGTCTCCTCCGCTAGATACAAAAAAGACGCGGCCGCTTTTCGCGTGCCACGCCACAAACGGGCTTCCGGAAGTCTGTTCGAGTCTTGAGTCTCAATGTCGCGAAACGCACAGCCGAGCGCCAATTCCGATTGTGTCGGATATTGCAACACGAAAATCGCGCGTTAGCAAGCCATGCGCGAATTTCAAGGCCGGGCCGGGAGTGCCCGTCTGCAATTTCCGACCTGTGGCCGCGGAACCACAATCGGGAGCAATCACCCCCGTCTCAAGGCGCCAGCCGGTTGACCCTCCGTAACAGTTCGGCGCAAATCGCAGCATGCGTGCGCCGCTCGTGTTGCATTTTTGCGCGCCGCCATTTGCTTCGGGATTTGTCGTCATGCGCTGCACATCGCAGCCCTCCGGGACACGGCAGACGATCGGGCTGAACCGCGTCCGCCGGGGCGCGGCAGCGATCGCGATGTTGGTTGCGCTCGTCGTGGCGATTTTGGCGGCGACGCCCGGCTACGCGCAGACCCCGACGCCAACGCCGACCCCAACCCCAACGCCCACGCCGTCGCCGACGCCAATTCCGATGCCTACCTCGACCAATTACGACCAGTCGGTCGGTAACAGCACGCTCAATCTCGGGTCGGGGTTTCTGGAGCGGCTCGGCAACCAGGCGTCGGGTGGTTTCAACCGGGCGTTCCGGACCAATCCGGGCGGCGGCGGCGCGTCCGCAAGCACGGAAGATCCCCGTTACCGCACCTGGTTCGAGGGCTACGGTATTTCGGTCCGCACCGACGCGCAGGGGGATTTCGTCGGCGACAAGCGCAAGACGTTTGGCGGCGTCGCCGGCTTCGGCGCGCGACTCGCGCCTGGCGTCAATCTCGGCTTCTCCGTCGATCAGAGCCACACCGATATCGACGTGCCGCTCGCGCTCCAGTCGGCGACGCTCGATTTGACCCAGGTCGGTTTCAACGGCTCGATCGACAAAGGCCCGTGGACCTGGGCGTTCGCGGTGGTGCACGGTTTCGGCAAGGTCCGTTCCAGCAGGGATACCGGCTTTGGCGTTGCCTCCGCCGGCTATCGCGCCGCGGTCGACGGCGCACTGACCGAGATCAGCTACTACTGGACCAAGGATCAGATGCGCGTCGTGCCCAAGGGTGCGCTCGAATATGTCCGCGCCACCAGTGCGGCATTCCAGGAGGCTGGCGGCCTCGATCCGCTCAACGTCGGCTCGACGGCGCTCTCGCGCGCGCGTGTCATGATCGGGGCCGAGGTCGGGCGCTACTTCATCTTCGACCAGAAGATTCTGGATCTCTCAGCGTACGGCAAGTTCGTTGACAATTTTTACCAGAACCTCGGCTCGGTCCAGGTCAGCCTCGGGACCCAGAGCATCGTCGTCCCCGGCATCGGTGAGAGCCGCTACGGCATGGATGCCGGCGCCTCAGCCTCGCTCAGCCTGACCAACACCGCGCGGCTCTACGTCAATTACGACGGCAAGTTCCGCAACGAGCTCACCTCGCACCAGGGCACGGTCGGCTTCGAGTATCGGTGGTGAGGCACAGCTCGCCTGCGCCTATGTCGGCGTCGTCGCGACATAGCCTTTCAATCCAAAGCCTTCGCGCGCGGCCGTCATCATCGGCACCAGCGCATTCGGATGGATGAATTCGTCGCGGAAGCAGGGATAAGTCTTGGGGTCGAAGATCTTCTTCAGCCAGTCGACCACGATCTTGTGGCGCTCGGAATCGCGAAACTCCTTGTGATAGGTGAGCCATAGGTCGGCGTGGTGGCTCACGCCGAGATCGACGGCAATGAACGGTGCGCCGAGCGCGATCGACACCGTCGGCAGGAAGCCGATGCCGGCGCCGCGCTCAACCGCATAGAGTACGCCGACCGAGGAGTTGGTCTTGATTCCGACGATGCCCTCGAGCGTCTCCAGCCCGAGCACGCGGGCATAGGCGGTGTCGTCGACCTGCGGAGCACTCTGCTTGATGATGCGGTGGTTCTTCAATTCGGCGAGCGTCGCCGGCAGGCCGTAGAGGCTTTCGTACTCCTTGGAGACGAAGGGATAAATGTGCAGACGGCCGAGCTTTGCGACGATCAGATCGGGGTTGGTCGGCGGCTCGAGCTGGATCGCGATATCGGACTCGAGCCGCGCGACGTCGGCCTGCTCCATCGCGCAGCGCAGATCGACGGTGATCTTGCGATAGGTTTTCTGGAAATCGATCAGCCGCGGCAGGATCCAGAAATTGCCGGGACCTTCCGTCACTGCGACGCGCACGGTGCCCGACGTGTCGTTCGACGAGCGCGAGGCGCGCCGGAAGACGTTGAAGGCATGACGCTCCATATGCGCGACGTCGGCAATCATTGCCGTGCCTTCGTCGCTGAGCGTGAGCCCGCTCTGGTCGCGCAGGAACAGCTTGCAGTCGATGCTCTCTTCGAGCCGGTCGATCCGGCGCATCAGCGTCGTCGAGGTGAGGCCGAGCTCTTCGGCGGCGTTGCGGAAACTTTTATATTTTGCGCACGCTAGAAATAGCTTCAAATCGTCCCAGGACGCGTCCAGGGCTTCTTCACGGTGCTGCGTCATCGCAGCACCCCGGTGCAATAACTGCTGCATACTCCTGGTCCCCAACCGCTAAGCTCGACATAGCGGGGCACGAAAGCCGCAGACGATAGAAGGGCGATCAGGCTATGGAAAGGGGCTCCTTTGCCGCAAGGCATGATTTCGACGCGCTGCCGCTCAGTCCGGATGTCGACGTCCGTTGCGCGCAATTTTCTGAAATTGCGGCACTTTCCGAGATGGCGCGCCGGCTGGTGCCCGGCGTGCAGCTCGGAACCGCGGAGCTTGCAAAATACTTCACCTTCGATCCTCAGAGCATCCTGACGTTCAGCCGGAACGGCAAGCTGCTCGGTGGCATGGCCTTCCTGTTCCTGAGCGACCGCGGGCACGATGCCTTGTTGCTCGACGAGATTTGCCTCACCGCGCCGGAGACGCACTATCTGGCTTCCGCGAAGGAGGAGGTTGCTGCCATCTACATCTGGGCGGTCGCGGCGACGGGCCGTGGCATCGCTGGTCTCGGCAAGGCCGCGGCGCACCTCCGACAGCCAAGATTTCGCGGCGCGGATTGCTATGCGCAGCCTTCAACCGTGGCCGGACGCGACATCATGAGGGCGACCGGCTTCGAGCCTGTCCCGAGTTTCCAACCCGACCTGTGGTGCTACGAGCGCCCATGGCACCGGCGGCCGATGCGCATGCCGGGCGCGATCATCCAAGCAAGGAGTTTTGCAGATGCACGGCACTAGGATTCCCCCGGCGAAGCCCGACTCCCGCGCCATCACCATCCGCCTTGCGCGCAATCCCAACGATCTCATGCTGGTCACCGCCATCCGCTCGGCGGTCTATCTCGCCGAGCAGGATTGTCCGTTCGAGGAGGAGTTCGACGGCAACGACATGGTAGCCGCGCATTTCATCGGCTTTGTCGGCAGCGAGCCTGCGGGCTGCCTGCGGGTGCGCTTCTTCGGCGATTTCGCCAAGGTCGAGCGGCTCGCGGTGCGACACCAATATCGGCGATCGCGCGTCTCGTTCAAGCTGGTGCAGGCGAGCGTCGACTATGTGAAGCGCAAAGGGTTTCGCAAGATCTACGGCCAGGCGCAGGACCGGCTGGTCGATTTCTGGGCCCATTTCGGCGCCAAGCCGCTCGGCCACAATCGCAAGATCACCTTCTCGGATTTTTCCTACACGGAAATGCTGCTGGAGATCGAGCCGGGTCCGGACGCCATCACGCTGGACAGCGATCCCTATGTCATCATCCGTCCCGAGGGCGATTGGGACCGGCCGGGCGTGCTTGACGCCTCGGCGGGGCGGGCGGTGACCTCGCCGCTGCGGGATCTCGCGCTCGCCGATCACTGAAACTGGTGCAGCTCTGCGCAAGATAATGCTGACTTCCAACACCGATGATCCGCCGATCCTGGTTTGTGCGGATCTCCAGGTCGAATATCTGACCCCAGGGCGTCGCCACGTCATCCTCGACGGCGAGGCGGCCACTGCGCGCTGCCTGGAACTCCTGATGCTGTGGCGCGACAATCTCTGGCCCGTGATGCATCTGAAGCGTATCGCCCAGGCGGCCTGGTTCAATCCGGCATCCAGGCTGACCGATTGGATCGCCGAGACCAAGCCGCGGCCCGGCGAGATGACGTTCGAGCACCCGCTGCCCTCGGCCTACAGCTCGGCGCGGTTTGTGGACTACATGTCCAATATCCGCAATGTGCGCTGCGTCTTGGTCGGCTTCTCCCTGGACGAGACCATCCTCGCCACCGCCGTTGACGGGTTTCACCGCAGCCATCGTTATCAGGTGGTGGCCGACGCCGTGGCCTGCCGCCAGCCGGGCGCGGGCGATGCCGCCGCCTACAAGCATGCGGTAGTGAATGTCATCGGTAACTTTGCTACGATCCAGTCCAGCGCCGAACTGATCAGAACCAGCGGCGCCGTTGCGGTATAGGCGGCCGCGATCGGCGGATGGATGGGGTGGGACATTGTCACGGGGAGACGAGCTCAAGGAGCTGGCAAGCGACCTGTCGCGTGCCGTCGAGACGGCGCGCCGCGTCGGCTTGCCCACGACCGTCTATCTGCTCTCGATGGCGCTCGTGGAGGTGCGGGAAGCCGCTGCTGCCGCCGACGATGGTGATGATGATGACAGCGCGGCCTGAGAGCTGTTCCGTGTGCGGCTTTGTGCAACGCTGCTGAGCGCCTGCTGCCGACGAATTGGCGTTGCAAGTTCTGCGTTGTCGCAATAGCCAAGAGATGACGCTGGCCGCGCCGGCGATGTGACGACCTTGAGGATCTTTCGCAAATGTCCATGCTGCCGAATTCGCAAGAGGCCCGGGATGTGGCCTACCAGCTCCATCCCTACACCAACGCGCGCGCCCATCAGCAGGCCGGTCCCCTGGTGATCGAGCGCGGCGAGGGCCCTTACGTCTTCGACGCATCGGGCAAGCGCTATTTCGAGGCGATGGCCGGCCTGTGGAGCGTCGGGCTCGGCTTCAATGAGAAGCGCCTGGTCGAGGCTGCGCACAAGCAGATGCTGGCGCTGCCGTTCTACCACACGTTCTCCGCCAAATCGCATGGGCCCTCGATCGATCTCGCCGAGAAGCTGGTGGCGCTCGCGCCGGTGCCGATGAGCAAGGTGTTCTTCACCAATTCCGGCTCGGAGGCGAACGACACCGTCCTGAAGCTGATCGCCTATCGCTCCAATGCGCTCGGCCAGCCGCAGCGCAAGAAGGTGATCAGCCGGATGCGCGCCTATCACGGCGTCACCATCGCGTCGGCCAGCCTCACGGGCCTGCCGAACAACCACCGCTCGTTCGACCTGCCGCTGCCGAACATCCTGCACACGGGCTCGCCGCACTTCTACAAGGACGGCGCGCCGGGCGAGAGCGAGGAGGCGTTTGCCACGCGCCGGGCCGAGGAGCTCGACGCGCTGATCCAGAAGGAAGGGCCGGATACGATCGCAGCCTTCTTCGGCGAGCCGGTGATGGGAGCGGGCGGCGTCATCGTGCCGCCGGCGACCTATTGGGACAAGATCCAGGCGGTCCTGAAGAAGTACGACATCCTGCTGGTCGCCGACGAGGTGATCTGCGGCTTCGGCCGCACCGGCAAGATGTTCGGCTGCGAGACCTATGGCATCAAGCCGGACGCGATCGTTGTCTCCAAGCAGATCACCTCGAGCTATTTCCCGCTGTCGGCGATCCTGATGAACGACCGCATGTTCGAGCCGATCGCGGATGAGAGCAACAAGATCGGCGTGCTCGGCCACGGTTTCACCGCGGGCGGCCATCCGGTCGGCTCGGCGATTGCGCTGGAGAACCTTAAGATCATCGAGGAACGCGGCCTGGTCGCGCATGCCGCCGAGCTTGGCGGCTACATGCAGGGCAAGCTGCGTGAGCTTGCCGGCCACCCGCTGGTCGGCGAGGTCCGCGGCGTCGGCATGATCGCGGCGCTCGAGCTGGTGCTCGACAAGCAGCGCAAGACGGCAGCGGCGACACCCGGCGCCGTCGGCGGCATTGCCAGCCGCATGCTCCAGGAACGCGGTGTGATCTCCCGCAACATGCTCGATGCCATCGCCATCTGCCCGCCGCTGATCGTCAACAAGACCCAGATCGACGAGCTGGTGGCGGCGATATCGGGCGTGCTGGAGGATATGAAGGCGGAGGTGGCGAAGCTGACGCCGGCGTAAGGTCGAGCGTTTCAGTGTGGCCGGAGCAGCCGACCACATTCACCGGTGTCGTCCTGGCGAAAGCCAGGACCCATACCGCGTGATCCATCGATTTGTGGCGGTTGGAGCACCGAACGCAGAGTCTTCGCCAAACTCCGCCATGGAGTAATGGGTCCTGGCTTTCGCCAGGACGACGACGGAGGGAGAGCGGGGCGCGCTTACGCCCGCTCGACCCCGATCACGCGACCCTTCTCGATCGCCAGCGCCAGCTCGCCGCGTTTCAGCTTCAGCGCGGCATCGCCGAACAGCTCGCGGCGCCAGCCGCGCAGGGCGGGGACGTCGGCCTCGTCACTGGCTGCGATCTCCTCGAGATCGTCGACAGTCGCGATCACCTTGCTTGCGACCGCATGGCGCTCCGCAGTCATCCGCAGCAGGACCTTCAAAAGCTCGACGATGGCCGCGCCGTTGGAATTGTTGCGCGGCTTCTCCAGCTTCGGCAGCGTCGAGAAATCCCGCGCCAGGCCGCGCTCGACCGCGGCGACGATGTCCGCGCCCCATTTGGATTTCTCGAACCCCTTCGGCACCGAGCGCAGATGGGCGAGCTTTTCCAGCGTGTTGGGCGCATGGGTGGCGATGTCGCTGACGGCCTCGTCGCGCAGCACGCGGCCGCGCGGCACGTCGCGGCTTTGCGCCTCCTGCTCGCGCCAGGCCGCGACCTCCATCAGCACCGCGAGGTCCTTCGGCTTGCGCACCCGCGTCTTCAGCCGCTCCCAGGCGCGCTCGGGGTGGAAGTCGTAGGTGCGGGGCGAGGTCAGGACCTCCATCTCGATGGAGACCCATTCGCTGCGGCGGCGCTTCTTCAGGTCGGCATCGAGCGCCGCGAATACGTCGCGCAGATGGGTGACGTCGGACACCGCGTAGTGCATCTGCTCCTTGGTCAGCGGGCGGCGCGACCAGTCGGTGAAGCGGTGGGTCTTGTCCGGGCGGTGGCCGGTGACCTTCTCGACCAGCTGGTCGTAGGCGATGCTGTCGCCATAGCCGAGCACCATGGCCGCGACCTGGGTGTCGAACACCGGATGCGGGATGATGTTGGCCTGGTGCCAGATGATCTCGATGTCCTGCCGGGCGGCGTGGAACACCTTCAGCACGGCCTCGTTGCCCATCAGCTCGAAGAACGGCTTGAGGTCGATGCCCACGGCCAGGGTGTCGATGACGATCGCTTCCTCGGGGCTGGCCATCTGCACCACGCACAGCAGCGGGTAATAGGTGGTCTCGCGCAGGAACTCGGTATCGACAGTAATGACGGGGTGCTTGGCCAGTCGGCTGCAGGCAGCCGCAAGGTCAGCGGTGGTGGTAATCAAATCCATGAACGGCCCATGACACTTGATATCAGCCGTTCTGCCGAAAGCGCTGTGATGTCAAGGGGCTCGAAGCGAATTCGAGCCTTGCAATTGGGCCGGAATCGCTCCTTCCGACGAAATTCCTATTCGTAACGGACCCTTTGCGAGGGTTTTCGGGCGCAGGGCAGCGCCACCACGACTACGCACATGGCGACCAGCGCCAGTCCCAGGAACTCGAAAACCAACAGATCCACGGCAAAATCCCCCGACAGAACGTTAGACTTGTCGGGAGCGTGTTGACGGTCTGTTAATTCCAATGGTTACCGGCGGTGCGGGCGGCCGGATGGTGGACAGCGGGTTAATGGCGCGGACGACCACCATCACGGCATCAGTTTCGGCAAGGCGGCGGCGAGGGCGTCCACGGCGGCGCGGACCTTGAGCGGCATCCGCGGCGAACGTGGCCACAGGGCGTGGCAGTCGTACAGGAATTCCGGCTGGCCCCCGAAGAGACCGACCAGCGCGCCGTTGTTGAGGCGTTCGCGGACCAGCCAGCAGGGTAGCCAGGCGAGTCCCATGCCCTGTGCCGCGGCGTCCGCGATCGCCTCGAGATCGTCGAGCCTGAGCCTGCCGGCGGGCATGATCTCGCGCGGAGGCTGACCGTCCCGCGGAAACAGCCAAGGCCGGACCCGCCCGGAGCGGCGATAGATGATCGCCTGGTGGGCGGCGAGATCGTCGATCGATTTCGGTTTGCCATGGGCGCGCAAATAGGATCGCGCGCCGCACACCACCATTCGCTGGCGAGCGATGCGCCGCGTAATCAGGCCGGACTGGTTATCGAGATCACCGGTCCGGATCGCAAGATCGTAGCCGCCCTCGACGATGTCAGCGATCGGGTCGCCGAAGGAGAGGTCGAGCTCGAGATGCGAATGTTTGCGCGCCAGCTTCATCAACAAGGGCGCGATGCAGTGCCGCCCCAGCAGCGCGGGCATTGTCACGCGCAGCCTGCCGCGCGGCTCGGACAATTCGTCGGCAACTACGGCGTCAGCCGCTTCAGCCGCGCTGAGCACGGCACGGCAGCGCTCGTAATAGGCTTGCCCTGCGTCGGTCAGGCTCTGGCGCCGCGTGGTACGGTTGAGGAGGCGGGCGCCGAGGCGCTGTTCGAGGAAGCGCACATGCTTGCCGACCATCGGCCCCGACATCTCCAGCGCGTCGGCGGCGGCTGCGAACGAGCCGAGATCGACGGCCTTGACGAACACGGCCATGCTGGTCAGGCGGTCCATATTGAAAACTCCTGGTTTCGACTGTTCGCTTGTTTGGGTGATTTATCCGCTTCCACGGGACCGCCATAGCTCCATTCAGTTCAACTGATTTGGAGTATATCCCATGACCCGCATCGTTCGCTTTCACCGGCACGGCGGTCCCGAAGTGCTGTGCATCGAGACCGCCAGCGTTCCACTGCCGGCAAAGGGCGAGGTTCAGATCCGGGTCAGGGCGCTCGGTCTCAACCGCGCGGAGGCGCTGCTGCGGAGGGGCACGTATATCGAGGCCGCGAAATTTCCGTCCGGCCTGGGTCTGGAGGCGGCCGGCATCGTCGAGGCGGTCGGCGAGGGCGTGGCCGGCTTTGCGCCTGATGACACCGTGAGCATCGTGCCGCCGCTGTCGATGGTGCGATGGCCGGCCTATGCCGAGCTCGCGACGTTTCCGGCCGAGCTCGTCGTGAAGCATCCGCCCGAGCTTGGCTTCGAGGTCGCGGCTGCGATGTGGATGCAATATCTGACGGCCTACGGCGCGCTGGTCGATATCGCCGGACTTGGGCGCGGGGACGTCGTCGCCATCACGGCGGCATCGAGCAGCGTCGGGCTTGCGGCCATTCAGATCGCGAACCGGATCGGCGCTGTCCCGGTTGCACTAACGCGGACCTCGACCAAGCGGCGCGCCTTGCGCGATGCCGGCGCCGCGCACGTGATCGCCTCGGACGAGGAGGACATCGGAGCGCGGCTCGCGGAGATCGCCGGTTCAAACGGCGTCCGCGTGGTGTTTGACGCCGTCGGCGGTCCCGCATTCGAGCCGCTGACCGCGGCGATGTCGCCGGGCGGCATTCTGATCGAGTATGGAGGGCTGAGCCCCGAGCCGACGCCGTTCCCGCTCTTCAACGTGTTGACCAAGAGTCTGGTCCTGCGCGGCTACCTCGTGCACGAGATCATCCGCGATCCCGTGCGCCTTGCGAAGGCCAAGGCATTCATTCTTGATGGGCTGTCGGACGGCACGCTGAAGCCGATCATCGCCAGGACATTCCGGTTCGAGGAGATCGTCGAGGCGCATCGCTTCCTGGAGTCGAACGATCAGTTCGGCAAGATCGTGGTGACGATCTAAACGCGCGCATCTCGCGAAACGCATTCGGCGCCCCGCATGACGGAGCGCCGAACTTCGTTTGGACGTTAGCGTCGGCCTTACGGCAGCTTCAGCGACGTCTCGGCATTGTAGGGCTTCAGCGTCTCATCCGCGGCCTTCTGGGCGGCGGCGAGCGCCTCCTTCGGCTGCTTCTTGCCGTTCAGGACCAGCATCACCTCGTCCTCCAGCGTCTTGCGGACCGGGACGGTCTTGTAGGTCGCGAACCAGGGCTTTGCGACGTCGAGCTGCTCGACGGCGGTCTTGGCGTCCGGGTTCTTGTTCAGGAAGTCGACCATGTCAGGCGTCTTGTAGGCGGCCATGTTGGGGGCGAAATAGCCGGTGGCGCGGCTCCACCAGGCGCTCTTCTCGGGTGAGGTCATCCACTTGATCAGCGTCCAGGCCGCCTTCTGCTTGTCGGCTTCGAGACCGGACGGAACGATCAGCGAGGCGCCGCCGATCGGCACGGCGTTGCGGACGTTGCGCGGGATGAAAGCGACCTTGTAGTTGAACTTGGCGTTGTCGCGCACATAGGTCAGCGAGCCCGTGGACAGCATCATCATCGCGGCGTTGCCGGAGATGAAGGAGGTGCTGACGGCAGGACCGGGCGTCGCCCCAGGCGCGTGGACCTTGTGCTTGTAGACGAGGTCGTTCCACCAGGTCAGCGCGCCGAGCATCGAGGGCGTGTCGTAATAGACCTCGCCGCCGAACTCCTCGTTGTAGTAGCGCCCGCCATTGGTCATGGTGAGCGTTTCCATCATCCAGCCGCAATAGTCATAGGCGCAGGGGATTGCGATGCCCCATTGGGTCACCTTGTCGCCCTCGCGCTTGGTGAGCTTCTTGGCCCAGTCGGTCAGCTCCGCCCAGGTCTGCGGCGGCTTGTTCGGATCAAGGCCCGCTTCCTTGGCCTTGTCGGCGTTGATGTAGAGCAGCGGCGTCGAATTGTGGAAAGGCACGCCATAGACCGAGCGGTTGATCACCGCGTTGCCCTGCAGTGCCGGGAAGAACTGGCCGAGGAACTGGTCCTTGGTCTTGCCGTCGGCGGCGATCAGGCCGTCGAGATTGGTGAGCTCGTTCTCGATCTGCATGTCGAGCAGGAAGTTCGCCGACATGATCACGGCGGACGGCGGCTTGCCGGCCTTGATGGCCGCGCGCGTCTTGATCAGCGTGTCGTCATAGGAGCCGGTGTAGACCGCGGTCGCCTTGACCTCGGGATGGGTCTCGTTGAACTCCTTGATCAAGGTGCCCATGTCGCGGGCGAGCTTGCCGTCGACGGGGACGGGGAAGAACAGGTCGATCTCGGTCAGACCTTCGCCGGCGAGCGCGGGAAAGGCGAGGGCGCCTGCCATAGTGCCTGCCATGGCGAGGCCGAGCATGAGCCTGCGGGAAAACAGCATCGGAAAATCTCCTATTTGATGCCTGAGGTGACGAAAGAGCTGATGAAGCGCCTCTGGAAGATCAGGAAGGTGACGAGCAGCGGCGCGATTACCATCAGTGTACCGGCGGCGATGGTGCCCCAGGCCTGGGTGCCTTCGGCCGTTGCGGTGAAGACGGAGAGGCCGACGGTGAGCGGCCGCTTGTCCGGCGAATTGATCACCATCAGCGGCCACAGGAAGTCGTTCCAGTGGCTGGTGACCGAGATGATGGCGAAGGCGGAGAAGCTCGGCATCGACAGCGGCACGTAGATGTGGCGAATGCGCTGGAACAGGCTGGCGCCGTCGATCAGCGCGGCATCTTCCAGCTCGGTCGGGATCGCCTCGAACGCCTGCCGCATCAGGAAGGTGCCGAAGGCGGAGGCGAAGAACGGCATCATCACGCCGGTGAGCGTGTCATAGAGGCCGAGCTGCGCCACGAGCGTCAGGTTCGGCACGATCAAGAGCACCGGCACCAGCATCAGCTGCATCAGGAACAGATAGAAGATCAGCGTCTTGCCGGCGAAGGCGAGGCGCGCAAAGGCAAAGCCCGCCAGCGTGATCGTGACGAGCTGCACCAGCAGGATGCCGGTGCAGATGATCGTGGTGTTGAGGGCGTAGCGCGGGAAATCGCCGATCTCCCAGGCATCCCTGACATTGTCGAGCGTCGGCTTCAGGCTCGGCATCAGCTCGGCCATGGCGTTGATGCCGTCCGAGGCGGGGCGCAGTGTCGCAACGCCCATCCAGAGGAAGGGGATGAGCCAGATGATCGCGAGCAGCACGGTCAGCACGAAGCCGAGCTTCGGCGTGATCTCGCGGCGCGTGGCGAGCGGGGCGTCCTTGAGCAGCCAGTCGATCAGCTTCACGGCCCGCCCTCCCGGTTCGCCATCGTCCGGAACGAGAGCGCGGTGAGGCCCATCAGCACGGCGAGCGTCAGCAGCGTGGCCGCCGAGGCCTTGCCGATGTCGTAGTGCTCGACGGCCTGCTGGTAGATGTAGAACAGCACGAGATTGGTCGCGTTGGACGGTCCGCCCTTGGTCATGACGAAGACGTGGTCGACCTGTGTCACCGCATTGAGCGTTGCGATGACAGTGACGAACAGGAAGGTTGGCTTGAGCTCCGGCAGGATGATGTGGCGCAGGCGCTGGTACGGACCGGCGCCGTCCAGATGGGCGGCTTCCATCACGTCCTCAGGCACCGCTTGGAGGCCGGCGAGGAAGAACAGCATGTAGTAGCCGGCGTTCTTCCAGATGGTGATGACCATGATGGCGTAAAGCGCGATGTCGGAATCGCCGAGCCAGTTCGGCAGCACCGGCAGCAGGCGGCCGATGTAATAGTCGAGCAGGCCGACATTCGGCAGGAAGATGAACAGGAACAGCGCGGATGCCGCGACCATCGGGATCAGCACCGGCAGGAACAGCGCGGCACGCAGCACGCTGTTGAAGGCATTGGTGCGCGACAGCGCCAGCGCAAACAAGAGCGCCAGGCCGATGCTGGGGATCGCCGTGCCGACGGCGTAGACGAGATTGTTGACGATCGCCCCGGTGAAGGCGGGATCGGCGAGCACCGCGTTGATGTTCTCAAACCCGACGAAGCGGACCGGCGCCTTGGGCGTGGCGCGCTGATACAGCGCGTCGATCATCACGCGTCCCATCGCGCCGTAGGTGAACAGCGCGAGGAAGATCAGCGAGGGCAGCAGCAGGAGATAGGCCGGCAGCGAGGTTTTGAAGCGGGCGGAGAACCGCCTCAGGAGAAGCAGGCGCGGCGGCGCAGTTGCCGCGACCGGGAGAGTCGCGGGTTCAGCGAGGCTCATCTCACCGCGCCGGGATGTTGAGCGCATAGCCGCGGCCGTCCACTCCTGCCGGTGGCTCGAAGGGGAAGCGCAGACTTTCGTCGAGGAAGTCGTGGCTGTGCACGACCAGGTTCTCGCCGTCGATCAGCACCACGCCATAGGCCGGCGGCTCGTGGCTGGCGAGATGCTCGGCGGCGGCAGCGTCAAGCTCGAACCAGACCTGGTGGTTGGTGCCGCGCAGCGTCGAGAACGGAATCTTGCCGTAGCTGCCGAAGATCGGCCGGTGGACATGGCCGAAGAAGAGGTGGCGGATGCGCGAGCGATAGGGAGCGATGACTTCCGCGAATTCGGGGCTCTGCTTCAGCGATATCTCGTCCATCGCGTGGACGCCGACCGGGAAGGGCGGATGGTGCATGAAGACGACGAACGGCATGTCGGCCGGTGCGGCGGCCAGCGTGCTTGCGAGCCAGCCGAGACGCTTGGCGCACATTTCGCCGGCGTGGCTGGTCTCGTCCAGCGTATCCAGGAAGACGAACAGGCCGTGCTCGGTGATGCGCGTGCCCTGCACGAAGCCGTTGGAATCGCGCGGTGCGGCCTTCAGGCCGTCGAGGCAAGCTACGCGTTTGTCGTGGTTGCCGACCATGGCGATGTACGGGATTTTCAGCGCAGCCATCGCGTCAGCGAAATTGGCGTAGGATTCAGGCTCGCCCCAATGGGTGAGGTCGCCGGTCACGACGGCAAATGCGGCGTCGGACTGGTGCTTGTTGATGTCGGCGATCGCCGCGTCCAGCCGGGCGCGCGGATCGAGCCCATAGAGCTTCAGCCCGGGGTTCGCGAGATGCGTGTCGGTGATGTGAATGAATTTGAAGGGCATGGCGCGCTTTGTCGGGACTTGTTGGAGGATGGGCGCCTCCGGCAAGATGGCGCTGACAGGCCGTTAGAGCGCGAGTGTTTCAGTTTGATGACAGCGGTTCCCGCGGGCAGGACGTGTCCACAACGTCCACCGGAGAGGAATGGATTCGCACAAGGCGCAATCCATGCCGTGAATCAATTAGAGATGGTGATGCGGGGCGTGCGAGCTTTCACGTCCCGCAGAACGTCTGCAACACCCGCTGGTCCGGTAGCGGCGGATCGGCATAAGCCGCATAGTCCGGCTGGTCCTCGTACGGCTTGGCCAGCACCTTCACCAATTCCTCGAACAGCGCGTAGTTGTCATCGTTGACCGCGGCCTGGATCACGGCCTCGACGCGGTGGTTGCGCGGGATGAAGAGCGGGTTGACGGCGTTCATGGCGGTCTGCCGCTCGGCGGCGGATTGCGGCTCGGCCGCGAGACGCTCGCGCCAGCGCCGGGCCCATTCATCGAAGGCTGCGGGGTCCATGAACTCTGCGCGGGCGTCGTCCGCGGCCGGATCGCCTGCGGCGTCACCCAGCCTGCGGAAGGTCAGGGTGAAGTCGGCCTGGTTCTTCGCCATGGCGTCGAGCAGGTCCTGGATCAGGGCCTCGTCGCCGTCGCGCTCCGTGAACAGGCCGACCTTCTTGCGCAGGCCCGCCTGATAGGCCTTGCTGAATGTCTCGGGGAATGCGCCGAGAATGTCCTGTGCCTGCTCGACCGCCTTCTCCTGCTCTTCGCCGAACAGCGGCAGCAGGCACTCGGCCAGCCGGGTCAGATTCCACAGCGCGATGCGCGGCTGGTTGGCGTAGGCGTAGCGGCCCATCTCGTCGATCGAGGAGAAGACCTGCGCGGGATTGTAGGCATCCATGAAGGCGCAGGGGCCGTAATCGATGGTCTCGCCCGAGATCGAAGAATTGTCGGTGTTCATCACGCCGTGGATGAAGCCGACCAGCAGCCAGCGCGCGACGAGCTCGGCCTGGCGCGCGACGACGCCGGCAAGCAGCGCGTGATAGGGCCGCTCGGTACCGAGCAGCTCGGGATAGTGACGGGCGATGACGTGATCGGCGAGCCGGCGGATCGCGTCGGTATCGCGGCGGACGGCAAAGAACTGGAAGGTGCCGACGCGGATGTGGCTCGCGGCGACGCGGGTCAGCACCGCGCCAGGCAGCGCGGTCTCGCGGATGACGTGCTCGCCGGTGACGACGGCGGCAAGCGAGCGTGTGGTCGGAATGCCCAACGCGTACATCGCTTCGCTGACGATGTATTCGCGCAAGACGGGCCCGAGCGCAGCGCGGCCGTCGCCGCGGCGGGAGAACGGGGTGGGACCGCTTCCCTTGAGCTGGATGTCGCGGCGGACGCCGTCCCGGTCGATGACCTCGCCGAGCAGGATCGCCCGGCCGTCGCCGAGCTGGGGCACGAACTGCCCGAATTGGTGGCCGGCATAGGCCATGGCGATGGGGTCGGCTCCATCAGGAACCGTCTTGCCCGCCAGGATCTCGGCGCCCTCAGGGGTCTCCAGCATATTCGGGTCGAGGCCGAGCTGGACCGCCAGCGGCCGGTTCAGCTTGATGAGCCGGGGGGCTGCGACCGGGGTCGGCGCGACCCGGGCAAAGAAGCTGTCCGGCAGCGCCGAATAGGAGTTCTGGAAGGGGAAATGGACGGTCATGGAGGTAAAGATAGGCGGGGAACGCCTGATGGCAAAGGCTTGAGCCCAGATCGGCCAAAAATGGGCCTTCCGGGCCCCAAACAGGCCGTTCCCTTGGTTGCCGCCTTGGGCCTCGTCGGGTAAACCCTGCCGCAACTTTCGGACCGGCCACCTCAGTCGTCCGATTCGCTTCCTCAGACATCAATTTGGGACGACCATGCATCGCTACCGGTCACATACATGCGGCGCGCTCCGCGAGAGCAACATCGGCGAGACGATCCGCCTCTCGGGCTGGGTCCATCGCGTTCGCGACCATGGCGGCGTGCTGTTCATCGACCTGCGCGACCATTACGGCCTGACCCAGTGCGTGGTCGACCCGGACTCGCCAGCGTTCTCGCTGGCCGAAAAGCTGCGCTCGGAATTCGTGAT
This sequence comes from Bradyrhizobium diazoefficiens USDA 110, assembly GCF_000011365.1. GTDB lineage: Bacteria > Pseudomonadota > Alphaproteobacteria > Rhizobiales > Xanthobacteraceae > Bradyrhizobium > Bradyrhizobium diazoefficiens. Next base: position 4,580,890 of record NC_004463.1, read on the forward strand.
CAAGATGGACGGCAAGGTCCGCCGCCGCCCTGAAGGCACCGACAACGACGATTTGCCGACCGGCAAGATCGAGATCTACGTCAGCGAGATCGAGGTGCTGGGTCCGGCTGGCGACCTGCCGCTGCCGGTGTTCGGCGACCAGGAATATCCTGAGGATATCAGGCTCAAATATCGCTTCCTGGATCTGCGTCGCGAAAAACTGCACCAGAACATCATGACGCGCGTCGAAATCATCAAGTCGATGCGTCGGCGCATGGAGGGGCAGGGCTTCTTCGAGTTCAACACCCCGATCCTGACCGCGTCCTCGCCGGAAGGCGCGCGCGACTTCCTGGTGCCCTCGCGCATCCATCCCGGCAAGTTCTACGCGCTGCCGCAGGCGCCGCAGCAGTACAAGCAATTGCTGATGATGTCGGGCTTCGACCGCTACTTCCAGATCGCGCCGTGCTTCCGCGACGAGGACCCGCGCGCCGACCGCTTGCCGGGCGAGTTCTACCAGCTCGACGTCGAGATGAGCTTTGTCACGCAGGAAGACGTGTTCGCGGCGATGGAGCCTGTCATCACCGGCGTGTTCGAGGAGTTCGCCAAGGGCAAGCCGGTTAGCAAGAACTGGCGCCGCATCCCGTTCGCCGAGGCGCTGCGCAAATACGGCAGCGACAAGCCGGACCTGCGCAACCCCATCGAGATGCAGGAGGTCTCCGAACACTTCCGCGGCTCCGGCTTCAAGGTGTTCGCGCGCATGCTCGAAGACCCCAAGAACCAGGTCTGGGCGATCCCGGCGCCGGGCGGCGGCAGCCGCGCCTTCTGCGACCGCATGAATTCGTGGGCGCAAGGTGAAGGCCAGCCCGGTCTCGGCTACATCATGTGGCGCGAGGGCGGCGAGGGTGCTGGTCCCTTGGCGAACAACATCGGGCCTGAGCGCACCGCTGCGATCCGCGCGCAGATCGGCGTCAAAGAAGGCGATGCCGCCTTCTTCGTCGCCGGCGATCCCGACAAGTTCTGGAAGTTCTCAGGCCTTGCCCGCAACAAGGTCGGCGAGGAATTGAACCTCACCGACAAGGAGCGGTTCGAGCTCGCCTGGATCGTCGATTTCCCGATGTACGAGTACAACGAGGACGACAAGAAGGTCGACTTCTCGCACAACCCGTTCTCGATGCCGCAGGGCGGCCTCGAGGCGCTGAAGGGCCAGGATCCGCTGACCATCAAGGCGTTCCAGTACGACATCACCTGCAATGGCTACGAGATCGCCTCGGGCGGCATCCGCAACCACGTGCCGGAAGCGATGGTGAAGGCGTTCGAGATCGCCGGCTATGGCGAGCAGGAAGTGGTTGACCGCTTCGGCGGCATGTACCGCGCGTTCCAGTACGGCGCGCCGCCGCATGGCGGCATGGCCGCGGGCGTCGACCGCATCGTGATGCTGCTGTGCGGCACCACCAATTTGCGCGAGATCTCGCTGTTCCCGATGAACCAGCAGGCCATGGACCTCCTGATGGGCGCACCGTCGGAAGCCACCACCAAGCAGCTCCGCGAGCTGCATGTGCGAGTGAACCTGCCGCAGAAGTGAATGCGTACCCCGGACGCAGCGCAGCGCTTCTTCAGCGGTGCGCTGAAGAGCCGGGGCCCAGACTTCACGGACGGTGACCCTGGGTCCCGGCTCTGCGTCGCGTCATTTCATGCCGCGCCGCGTCCGGGACACGAGACCGCCGAGCGAACGCTCGGCCTACAGCCCCGTCGACGCCTCGATGCGGAATTGTGCCAGCGCGACGATCGGCTCGCTGTTCAGGGCGCCGAGCAGCTGAAGCATCGGCACCTTGCCGAGCGGCGTCAGCTTGATGGTGAGCGTTTGCCCTGACGTCTCGACGAAGCCGGCGATGGCATCGACCGCGGTCTTGGCATCGGGATTGGCGGCCGCGATCTTCTCGCCCTGTGCCCGGATCATCTCGACGATGGCGCCGCGCGCCGCGTCGCGGCTGACATTCTGCATGCGGGAGAACTGCGCCACGAGCAGATCGACGACGCCGCTGTCGCGCAGGGAGAGCTCGATCGCGCCGGCTTCGATCTGCCCGGCCTGGCTCATGGCTTGCACCGGGTCGGCCGTGAACACGCCGCGCGGCACGTTGGCGAGTGCGAGGCGGGCCTGCGCCTTGGCGAGGTTGCCGAGGTCGATGGTGGCCGGCGCGAGCGCCAGCGCGCCCGAGGACTCCGTCCAGGCCGCGCCGAGATCGAGGTTGATTGCCAGTTTGTCGATGCCGGCCATCGTCAACGGCAGCTGAGCGGGATTGGTCGGATCAGTCGGGGCGACCATTTTCACGACCAGACTGACCTTGCTCGGGATCGACCCGACCAGCTGGCCCCAGTTCAGGCTGATCGTGTCGATGGTGACGAGCTGCCGCGTGTTCTTGTAGGGCGAGACCACGCCCTTGATCTCGGCGCCTTCGAGCACCCGGAACAGGCCCAGCATCTGATCGGGCGAGGGCGCCTGCCCGGGAGTGGTAAGGCTCGCGGCCCAACGAAACAGGTTCGCCAGGCTGAGCGATTTGAGCGCGAAGCGCTCCATCTTCACTTGCCCTTGCGGCGTCGGCGCATCCAGGCCTTCGAGCGCGAACTCGCCCTCCTGGTATCTGATCGCCCTGAGCCGGGGCGTTCCTTGCGGGGTCGTCATCGACACGGTGCCGATCTCGATCTTGCCGACGCGAAGCCCGTCATAGAGGCCGGCGAGCTTCTCCATCATCTCGCGCGATTGCGCCGGGGTCGGCTGAACGGAGCCGTCCGTCGGCAGCAGTGCCAGAATCTCGGCCGGCCGGAATTTGGACGGCTGGACCGCGATATCGGCGATCGCGATGCCATCGACCTGCATCCGCACGCCCTGCGTCGACGTCGCCACATAAGTGCCGCTCGACATGTGTCCGTAAACGCGATGGTAGCTGTCGTCGTTCGCCTTCTGCGGATCGAGGGCGGCGGCGATTGCGGTCGAGTCGAAATCATTGATGATGAGGTCGGACATCTCGCCGGTCAGCTTGTCCGCCTTGCCGGCCTGCTCCACGTTGATCGTGAAGGTGGCGCGATCGGCCTTCATCGCGTCGATCTTGCCCTTGCCGAGCTTCTGGATCGCGAGACCCGAATAGACGATCTCGCCGCTGCCGGCGGCGCCTTTGCCGGCATCGAAGGCGATGGTGAGGGTCGGGGCCGTGATTGAAGACGCGGTCACGCTCGCATACTGATCGAGCACAAATCGGTACAAATCGATCAGGGAGCCTGACGCCGGCGCATTCTGGGCGCGAGCAGGGCCCGCGTAATCCCGCATGATCAATTGCGGGACCTTGTAGGAGGCTTTCAGCTTCCCGGGGCCGACTTCGTCCAGCGCGACCTCGAAACCGGAGATCTCGATGCTGTCGGCTGCAAAGCGGGTCTCATCGGTCTGGCGGAGGCCCACGCCCTTGATGCCGGTGATCTTGACGTGCGCCTGTGGCTGCCCGGCGGGATCGACTGCGATGTCCTCGATGGTCAGCGTCCGGCTCGTCACGTCGAACGCCACCTTGCCGTGGCTTGCCTTGCCGCCCTGGCTGCGGATCCGGTCGAAGACGGCCTCGATCTCCGCGGTGGCGCGATGTCTGGCATAGAGGTTGAAGCCGAACCATCCGCCCGCGGCGAGCACGGCGAGTGCGATCAGGCCGATCAGGATCCGCTTCATTCTCAGCTCCAGTTGCTCGTTTTGCACTGCGCAACCTGCCATATTCGCAAAGCGCGGGGCGGTCCAGGGAAAGCTATGGTTTTCAAATATTTGACCGTGCGGCCTGTTGATGGGGGCGGAATCGGATGTTGCCACCGGGGCGCCGGCCGTGCTTCATCCCGTTTCCATGACCCGGAATACCGCGACCCGCGACAGACCGGTCAGGACAACGTAGTTTGAGGCCGGTAACGCGAGGCAAGAGACCGCATGTCGTCCTATTCTGATGACCTCCACCAGGCGGCGCTCGCCTATCATCGTCTGCCGCGCCCCGGCAAGCTCGAGATCCAGGCGACCAAGCCGCTTGCCAACCAGCGCGACCTCGCGCTTGCCTATTCTCCGGGCGTTGCGGCTGCCTGCACCGAGATCGCCAAGAACCCGGCCGAGGCGGCGACGCTGACCACCCGCGCCAACCTGGTCGCCGTGGTCTCGAACGGCACCGCGGTGCTCGGCCTCGGCAATATCGGCCCGCTGGCCTCCAAGCCCGTGATGGAGGGCAAGGCGGTCCTGTTCAAGAAGTTTGCCGGCATCGACGTGTTCGATATCGAGATCGCCGCCGACACCATCGACCGGGTGGTCGAGACCGTGGCGGCGCTCGAGCCGACTTTCGGCGGCATCAATCTCGAGGACATCCGCGGGCCGGAGTGCTTCGAGATCGAGGCGCGGCTGAAGGAGCGCATGAAGATCCCGGTCTTCCATGACGACCAGCACGGCACCGCCATCATCGTCGCCGCCGCCATCACCAACGGCCTCAGGCTGAACGGCAAGAAGCTGTCGGACGTCAAGATCGTGGCGTCAGGGGCAGGTGCTGCCGCGATTGCGACGCTCAATCTTCTGGTGTCGATGGGCGCGCAGCGCAAGAACATCTGGGTCTGCGACATCGACGGCCTCGTGCATGAGGGCCGCAACACCTCGATGGACCGCTGGAAGGCGGTCTATGCGCAGAAGACCGACAAGCGCACGCTCGCCGACGTCATCGGCGGCGCGGACATCTTCATCGGGCTGTCGGCACCGGGCGTCCTCAAGCCTGAGATGGCCAAGGCGATGAGCGACAAGCCGCTCATCATGGCGCTCGCCAATCCGACGCCCGAAATCATGCCGGAGGAAGCGCGGAAGGTGCGCCCCGACGCCATGATCTGCACCGGCCGCTCGGACTATCCGAACCAGGTCAACAACGTCCTGTGCTTTCCCTTCATCTTCCGCGGCGCGCTCGACGTCGGTGCCAGCGCCATCAACGAGGAGATGAAGCACGCCGCGGTCGAAGCCATCGCGCAGCTCGCGCGCGAGGCGCCGTCGGATGCGGTGGCGCAAGGGGTCGACACCGGCGAGATGGGAGGCTTCGGTCCGGGCTCGCTGATTCCGAGCCCGTTCGATCCACGGCTGATCCTGCGCGTGGCGCCGGCGGTTGCGAAGGCCGCGATCGAGTCGGGCGTCGCGACGCGCCCCATCACCAATTTCGACGAATATGCCGCGCAGCTCATGCGCTTCGCCTTCCGCTCCGGCCTCGTCATGAAGCCGATGTTCGCCAAGGCCAAGACCCAGCCGGTGCGCGTGATCTATGCCGAAGGCGAGGACGAGCGCGTGTTGCGCGCCACGCAGGTGGTGCTGGAGGAGAAGCTGGCGACGCCGATCCTGGTCGGTCGTCCGTCCGTGGTGGAGGCGCGCATCAAGCGCTTCGGCCTGTCGATCAAGGCCGGCAAGGATTTCGACCTCGTCAACCCCGAGGACGATCCGCGCTACCGATCCTACGTGCAGTCCTATGTCGAGGTCGCCGGCCGCCGCGGCGTGACGCCGGATGCGGCGCGCACGGTGGTACGCACCAACAACACGGTCATCGCCGCGCTCGCGGTGACGCGCGGGGAGGCGGATGCCATGCTCTGCGGCGTCGAGGGCCGCTACATGAGCCATCTGCGCCATGTCCGCGAGATCGTCGGCTTCTCGGCAGGGATCAGCGACTATGCGGCGCTGGCGCTGCTGATCACCAGCAAGGGCGCGTTCTTCATCGCCGATACGCAGGTTCGCCCCAATCCGAGCGCGGAAGAACTCGCCGAGATCGCCTCGCTCGCGGCGGTCCACGTCCAGCGCTTCAACATCAAGCCGAAGATCGCCTTCGTTTCGCATTCCGATTTCGGCAGCTACGACACCGAGTCCTCGCGCAAGATGCGCCGGGCGACCCAGCTTCTGAAGGAGAAGCATCCGGAGATCGAGGCCGACGGCGAGATGCAGGGCGACACGGCACTTTCGGCCGCTGCGCGCAAGATGGTGCTGCCGCACTCCAACCTCGAGGGCGAGGCCAACATCATGATCATGCCGACGCTCGACACCGCCAACGTCGCCTATCAGATGATCAAGTCGCTCGCGGATGCACTGCCCGTCGGCCCGATCCTGATCGGCCCGGCGCGCCCGGCGCATATCCTCACCCCCTCGGTGACCGCGCGCGGCATCCTCAACATGACTGCGGTCGCCGTCGTGGAAGCGCAGGAGCGCGCGGCGCGGCAGCAGCCGACGTTGTTTACCTGAGGCGGGACCTCTTCGCCTCTCCCCGCTTGCGGGGAGAGGCCGGATCGCATCGTCAGATGCGATCCGGGTGAGGGGGACTCTCCGCGAGTCCAATTCTCACCGCCCCCGTGGAGGCTCCCCTCACCCCAACCCTCTCAGCGCGAGCGAAGCTCGTCGCGGCCCCGCATCCGCCTTCGCCAAGGCTTCGGCGGACAAGAGCGGGGCGAGGGAGCACACCTCCGGCGCATCCGCCCTTCAATCTTTTCAAAACAGTTCTCCATTTCCCCGTTTGTAAACCGGCCAACGACTCTTCATAATCGCTCAGGACTTTCGTCCAAGTTCCGATCTTAGAAAGCCTGAGCCAAGAGGCCGATCATGCCAGCGTTCGTGACTTTCGGGCGAATTCTGTTCGCCGTGCTGTTCATCTACACGGGCGCGACGAAACTGTTCGCCATCCAGGCGACCGCCGATTTCATTGCCACCAAGGTCGTGGTGCCTGACATCATCGCGCCTTACGCCAAGCAGATCGAGACGGCGACCGCCATGACGACGCCGCAGCTGCTGGCGATCGCGGTCGGCGCGCTCGAGATCATCGCCGGCTTGATGATCGCGCTGAACTTCGGGGCGCGGTTCTTCGCCATGCTGCTGATCGTCTACGTCGCGGTCGCTACCGTGCTGTTCTACGACTTCTGGAATCTGGCGGCGCCCGACAACGCAAAGATGCTGGTCGATGCGCTGAAGAATCTCTCGATCATCGGTGCGCTCTGCATGATCATCGGCTATGGCCGCGCCACGCGGCCGGTCGAGGCGGCTTACGGGGACGTGTAGGGCGTTTTTGCAGGGAGCGTTGTTGCAGTGCACCTACACCCGACGCCACGGTGTCACCGTGACGTCATGCGCCGCGTCAAGCACATAGGGCGCGCCCGGCTTCATCCCGTGTGACGCCAGCACCTCGTGCGGGGTCCGCTCGGGCACGCCGACAAAACAACCTTCGCCGCCGGGCAGGCGCAGATGCGGGGCTTCCGACAGCCAGAACGTGTCGTAACGATCCATGAACATGTCGAAGACGACGGGACCGCCGATGACCGCGACCATGCCGGAGGCGACATCGGCGAAGGCGCAGGCCTCCTCGAAGCTGGCGTGATCAGGATTCCACAATGTCGCGTTCGGCATCTCCGGATCGACGGTGAGGGCCTTGATCTTGCGGGTCGTGATCAGCCGCTTGCGCTTCGGAGAGTTCGGCTGCTGCTCATGTGAGTGCCGGCCGTGCACGATCAGCGCGGCGCGATCGAGCGCCTGCTCGAAGAACAGCTTGTCGCCTTCGAACTTCAGGCTGTCAGGCATGATATGGCTCGCGTCGGCGAGCATGCCGTCCGCGGAGACGATGACGTAGCCTTCGATACGGAAAGACAATTGCCGGCTATTCCGAAACGGTCGTCACCACGGAATTGACCGGGCGCTGGCTCACCGTCGGCAGCTTGACGTCCTTGAGCAGCTCCTGGTCGTATTCGGGCAGCGAAGACGCCGGGAACTTGGCGCGCATCGCCACCACCTTGTAGCCGCCTGCCTTCAGGCGCTTGAGGAGCTCGGGCAGGGCTTCTGCCGTATGCTTCTGGAAGTCGTGCATCAGGACGATGCCCTTGCCCTTGCTGTCGAGCTTCTTCATCACGGTCTCGATCACCTTCTCGGGCTTCGAGGCCTTGAAGTCGAAGGAGTCGATGTCGCAGGAGAAGATCGCCGTGTTGCGGTTGCCGAGATAGGTGACCATCTCCGGCGGATGCTGGAGCGCCGGGAAGCGGAAGAACGGCGAGGGCGAGATGCCGCCGAGCGCCCACTTTACCGCCGAAAGGCCCTTCTCGATTTCTTCCTTGCGCTGCGCTTCCGTGAGCTTCTTGTTGTTGAGATTGGCGTGCGACCAAGTGTGGGTGCCCACGGTGTGGCCCGCCGCGTAGACCTGCTTCAGGATCTCCGGCTCGTAGGTCGCGTGCTTGCCGATCGAGAAGAAGATGCCGGTGGTGCATTCATCGGCGAGCGCCTTCAGCACGGCGGGCGTGTTCTTCGGCCAGGGGCCGTCGTCGAAGGTCAACACCACCTCCTTGTCGCGCAGGAAGTCGAGCTCCTTGAAGTGCTCGAAGCCGAAGCCTGGACCGCCTGTCGTGTCGATCTCGACGGTGCGGGCGACCCCGAGCGCGTCGGGTGTGTTGCAGGCCGCGCGTGCGGGCTGCGGCGCCTGCTTGGGCGGTGGCGGATTGACGAAGCCCGCTGGCGCGGCAGCCGCTGCGGGGGCCGGTGCTGCGGCGGGCGCCGCCGCGGCCGGCGTCGCCGCCGTTGCGGCGGCGGGCTTCGCGGCCGGGGCCTGCGACCATGCCGCGCCGGTCATGCCTAAAGACATCGCGCTTGCCAAAATCAGTCCTGCCGCCACACGCATGGTGTTGTCCTCGAGATTGATCCCGTTGTTCCGCCGTGGCTTTTCGCCTCCGGCAAAACCATCCTGCCCCAAACGATCTTAGCCTAGATGGTGGGCCATCGCCATTGCAACGGCTGTTTGGCATCCCGCCACAATTGTGCCCAACCGGATGGGGCGCGTTGCATCAAGTGTCGGCCAGCGTCTTGGCAATCGCCGTCTTGATTCGCGTATCGGTCGGCTCGATGTTGGAGGCAAACACCTCGGCGATATAGCCGTCACGCCCGATCAGGTATTTGTGGAAGTTCCAACGCGGAACATCCTTCGGGCGCGCGTCGGCCGCCCATTTGTAGAACGGATGCGCCCTCGCGCCGATCACTGTGGCCTTGGCCGCGATCGGGAAGGTAACGCCGTATTGGTGGTGCGCGGTCTCCGTGATCTCGCTCGTTCCGCCCGGCTCCTGGCCGCCGAAATCGTTGGAGGGCACGCCGATCACGGTGAGCCCGCGCTCGCCAAACTCGCTCCAGAGCTCTTGCAGCCCCGCGTATTGGGGCGTGTAGCCGCAGAGCGAGGCGGTGTTGACCACCAGCAGCGGTTTGCCGGTGAAAGCGGCGAGGCGGATGTCGTCGCCGGACAACGCGGGAAAGGAGAAGGCGTAGGCCGAGATCCGGCTCATGCCGCCACCGGCGACCGCGCGCGTCACCGGCGCGACGGCGCCTGCAAGCGCCGCGATGAGCATGGTCCTTCGGTTCATCATGACGGCGTCCCCCGAAATGATCCGGGATGCATGTTACTCCGCCGCTGCGATCGGCCTCGTCAACACCGCGTTATCGGGAGCGGCGAAGCGCCTGGAGCCATTTCCGTTCCGATGGATCGGGCGCTCGAAAACGCTCTAGTAGAGCCGGACGATGAAATCAGTGCCTTCGCCGGTTTCGCCCTGGTTGATGCCCTGGTCGGAGACGATGACCGAGCCGCCCGAGGTCAGCATCTCGTTGATCTTCGCCATGGTGTCGGCGGGGATCGCGATGCGGTCGAGCGCCTCAGCCGGGGTGTCCGGCGTGACCACCGGCTTTGCGGCGACGGGGATCACGGCGGCGCCACGCTGGCGGCGCGTCACGCGGCTGTCATCCTCGCGCGCGGCGGCGCGAGCGGAGACCGGCAGCGACACCACCGACCAATGCAATGCATTGGCGTCGGTCTTGTCGACTTCGGCGGTGAAGACGTGCGTGCCGAGCGGCCGGTCGCTCGCGGCGATCGTGACCGGCACCTCGAACAGCGGCGCGAAATTCTGCCGCACGTAGAGCTTGAAATCCTTGCGGCTGATGAAGACGGCGATCTGGCCGGCCCGCTTGGGCGCTTCCGGCTTCGCACCCGGCGCAGGATCGGCAACGCGGCTCTCGTCCTTCTTGGCGTCCGGCGCGGGTGCCGTAGTCGTCACGGCGGCATCAGGCTTCCTTGCGGCGTCGGCCGCGTCAGTCTTGACGGGCTCGGACTTGACGGCCTCGACCTTGTCGGCGGGCCTGTCGTCGGAGGCCGTGGTCGCTTTGGGTGCCTCGGCGGAATCGGTCGGCTTCGCATCAGCGTTTGCCGGCCTGGCCGCGTCAGACGCTTCGGCGGATTTCGTTGCGTCAAGCTTGTCGGCCGGTGCGGCCGCTTCCGCGCGGGCCGGCGCATTGCCCGTCGTCATGTCCGACATCACGGTGTGGCCGACCGACGAGCGCAGCTCGAGCACGCTCTCGGCGCTGGCGGTCTTGGTCTCGGGCGGTTTGGCTTCAGTGGTCTTGGTTGGTGCGCCCTTGTCGGCCTTGTCGCCGATGTTGGTCTGAGGCTCGACGTTGGCCGCGGGCTGCGGCGGCACGCGCACGGAGGCGAGCAGCGGGTGCTGGAAGCTGTGCGGCGTCATCTCGCCGGGCGAGACGATGACGCGTGCACCCATCTTGGTCCAATTCCACATCTTCACCGCGAACGCCATCGGCATGCGGATGCAGCCATGCGAGGCCGGATAACCCGGCAGCACGCCGGCATGCATGGCGACACCGGACCAGGTGATCCGCTGCATGTACGGCATCGGCGCGCCGCTATAGATGTTGGAGTGGTGGAATTTGTGCTTCTGGATGACGCTGAACACACCCATCGGCGTCGAGTGGCCCTTCATGCCTGTCGACACCGGGGATTCCGCGAACACGCCGTTGGTGTCGTAGACCGTCACCTTCTGCCGGTCGATCGAGACGACGATGACGAGCGGCCCTTGCGGCTTGGTGCCGACTTCCTTCTCGGCAACCGCGTCCTTCTTGCCGGCCGCGCCGCGCTTCTGCGGCTTCTGGCGCGGGACTTCGAGATGCCGATCCTGACGGGAGGCGTAGGACCCGTCGGAATAATCCGTCCAGTAGTAAAATGCTGCGTCCGCCTGGCTTGCCGTACCGATCGCACCAGCCGTCGCCAAAATGGCGACCTGCCACAGCCGCGCCGGCTTGGCAGAAGAACCGGACCCCTTCACGCTATTCATCCTCGAATCCATAATCCAAATCAGACATTAGTCTCGTAGAGGGGATACGCGTTCACCAGCAAGGCAGTTCTGCCATCAGCTACATTTGTCCAAGACGTAGCAAAAAAGCCTCACGGAGCGGTAAACGGCGGCCGCCCCTCGCGGCCAGTCGCCTTCCTGTCTGGCTGTCTCATCCCTACATTGCGGGTACTTGTTACCGGAGAACTTCATGTCATCTCGTTTCCCCGGTCTTTCGGGCATCCGCTTGAAAGGCCTTGCTTTATTCCTCCTGGCTCTGGTCGTGCCGGTGGCTTCCGCCCAAGCTGCAGACGAGCCGGATCTGATCTTCCGCCGCTCGACCGTCTTCAAATGGGTCAGCCCGAATGACAAGCTCGCGACCTACGGCCTCGATGATCCCGAGGTGGAAGGTGTCGCCTGTCACTTCACCGTGCCGGAGAAGGGTGGTTTCAAGGGCTGGCTCGGCCTTGCCGAGGAGGTCTCGGACATCTCGCTCGCCTGCCGCCAGGTCGGGCCCATCAAGTTCAAGGACAAGATGGAACAAGGCGACGACATGTTCCGCAGGCGACGCTCGCTGTTCTTCAAGAAGATGCAGATCGTGCGCGGCTGCGACGCCAAGCGCAACGTGCTGGTCTACATGGTCTATTCGGACAAGCTGATCGAGGGATCGCCGAAGAACTCGACCTCGACCGTGCCGATCATGCCGTGGGGACCGGCGGACGCCAACGTCCAGAAGTGCGGCGAATTCTTCACTCAGTGACGCCGTTTGCGTTCACTCAGTGACGCGTTTGCGTTCACTCGGTGGCGACAGCACGGCTGACGCGCGGTTTTGCGAGATGCGAGCCGGTCAGCCGCACGAACATCTGCGGCGCGGCCTCAAAGCCGCGGCTCGATTGCAGCGCCATTTCGCTCGTCGAAGTGACGGGGCCGCGAACAGGTCGTTGATCTCCGCGGTCCGTCCGCTGCTCCGCCTCGCGCGTCGTTGCGCGTTTTCCCGCCATCATGATGGCCATCCCTCACGTGATCGCGCCCGGTGATCCGGGCGTCTCGGTTTCGATGGCTTGGGTCGCAGGCGAAGCGCCCCCGGTTCGACAGGGCCCAACCTTCGTTTGGCTTCTCTTCAGCAGAAAAACGTAAAATGCGTATGAAGCGTGCAAGGCGCGCGCGTGACAGCGCGCCCCCGGCGCATGTTCGTGCTGGAACAAGGACTTGCCGGGTTACGTTGAGTTGCGGCGCAACCTGACTGAAATGATTGGCATTTTCCGAGAATTGTTTCGTCGCATCGGACCGGACGAAACAATTCTCACGGAGATGAAACCATTTTCCGCCTTTGGCGCATCACGCGCGAAACCACCCATGGTTATCAGCTTCACAACGACGGCGGTGCACCGCCGGCGACGGAATTGAGGGACAAGACCATGCGCGCGCTCAGCTTCATCCTTGCTTTCGGTTTTGTCCTCGCCGGTTCCTCGTTCGCAGGCGCGCCAGACGGCAATCTGCCGGGTATCGGCACCTTCCAGTACAGCGGCTCGCCGGTCATTACCCCGGCGCCGCAGCCGATCGTGGTCGCCGCGCGCTTCTGATCGCCAACAAGAAAATCAGCCGTTAAAGGCCATCATGAATCTTCGCATTTGCGCCGCAGCGCTCATTTCCCTTCTGACGATCAGTTCCGTCCAGGCGCAAGTGCGCTCTCCCTCCAGATTGCCTGATCCCCGCACCGAGTTCGTGCGGCAGTGCGCGCCGCGCATGCTCGGGCGCTGGGAGCATCCGGAGGAAGTCTGCGGCTGTCTGCATGACCATGCCGCCGCGGTCGTCGAGGACCGCGATTTGCGCGAGGCGCTGCTGCGCGGCATCAGCGAGACCGGCGTTCCGACGATCGAGACCGATTGGGTGCCGACGTCCAAGCAGGGCGAGATCGGCCCGACCTTCACCAAGATCGCCAAGCCCACCTTGCAGTGTATGTTCGATCCGGCGAAGTAGCCTCTCCGATTATCATTTCGATTTCGGCCCGTGCCGCGGCACGCAGGAACTCGTTTGCGCGATCCCCTTGTCGGTCATCTTCGCGCCGCGGACCTCCTTGACCTGTCCGGCCGGGCAGGTTCCGTCATCCACCAGCACGCGTTGGCCAAGTTTCAGATCCACGATGTCCTGCTCGCGCCCGACGGTGCCTGCGCGCGCCGTCGAGGCAAGCGCGATGGCGATCAGGAGCGAGAGGCAGGCTGCGCGGCGGAGTGACATGATGAGGGCTCCCGGAATCGATGCCGCAATGTAGGGAGCGGTCGCCGATTCTGATAGCAAAGCTTCGTCACGCGCGCCGGGCCGATCTGCTCACGCGCAACGCCGCACGCGATTCCCGCGCGAGCCGTTCCGCGGATGCCACGAGCTTCGGAACCGCATGCCCGGAAAATCCCAGCACGAAGCCGGGCAGGGGGCGTGTGCGTGAATAGGTGTCGGCCAACAGCCAGCCTTCGGCGCCGGCGGCCAGCTTCGCCTCGGCCGCGACCGACAGATCGACCGACGGATCGAACCTTGCGACAAGATGCAGGCCCTGCGACGGCACCGGCACGGACAGCACACCATCGGATCTGGTCTCCAGCGTCTCGGCCAGCGCATCGCGAGCCTCGCGATAGAGCTTTCGCACCCGCTTCAGGTTCGCCGCAAAGGCGCCGGAGTTGAGCATGTCGGCCACCGCGCCTTCCATCAGCGTGCCGGGAAAGCGGTCGAGCGCGGTGCGCGCGGCCGTCACGTCGGCGATCAGACGCTCGGGCAGGGCGCAATAGCCGATGCGCAGGCCCGGAAACAGCGTCTTGGCGAACGTGCCCATGTAGATCACGCGCTGGAGATGATCGATGCCGGCAAGCGACATCAGCGGCGCGCCGTCATAGCGGAACTCGCTGTCGTAATCGTCCTCCAGCACGAAGGCGCCGGCCTGCTTGGCCCAGTCGAGCAGTTCGAGCCGGCGCGGCATCGACATCTGCACGCCCAGCGGAAACTGGTGCGACGGCGTCACATAGGCCGCGCGCGCGGACGGCGCCGCCGTGCGGCCCTTGGCGATGCGCATCCCGTGCTCGTCGACGGGGACGGGCACGGCGCGATAACCGCAATGCGCGATGGTCTTGCGCGCGGCGGGGTAACCTGGGTCCTCGCACCAGACCTGGTCGCCCGCCTTCAGGATCGCACTCAGCACGATGCGCAGGGCATGCAGCGTGCCCGACGTCAGCATGATCTGGTCGGGGTCGCAGCGCAGGCCGCGCGCCGACAATAGACGATCGGCGATCGCCGCACGCAGCTCGCGGCTGCCGCGGGGATCGCCATAGTGAAGATGCTCGGACCCGAACGCGCGCATGCGCCGGCCGACAAAGGCGCGGAAGCGCTGCACGGCGCGTTCGTCGATATGGGTGCAGCCGAGCGAGAACGCGCCTTGCTGCGGTGCTTCGACGATCACCTTCGGCTTCTTAGGCTCGGCGGCGCGCGCTGGAATCCGCGCGGCGACGAAGGTGCCGGAGCCGACGGTGGCATCGGCAAAGCCGTCGGCGATCAGGCGTTCATAGGCGGTGACGACGGCGTTGCGTCGGAAGCCCGTTTGCTTGGCCAATGTGCGCGACGGCGGCAGCGGCTCGCCGGGCTTGACGAGGCCGGAGACGATCATCTCGCACAGCGCCTGGTAGAGCCTGTGCGCCGCCGATGCGCCGGCGGTGATGTGCGCCCCGGTGAGGTCGAGCGGCAGTTCGGGCTTCGACGGAGAAGGGGGCTTGGCGGGCGAGGGCGAATTGGTCGAGATTTTTTGCATGGAATTGGCACTATCGCAGACCAAATCGGCCGCTACAACTGCCCTGGAACTGTTCCATTCCCGACAGGAGCGGCCGTGAGCCAGACCGAGACTTCAAATTCCTATCCGACCTCAGCGCGCAACCAGGTGAAGCGTCGTCACGACCGCGGCTTCTACGATCACGACACGGTTCATCGCATCCTGGATTCCTCGATGCTCTGTCATGTGTCCTATGTCATCGACGGCCAGCCCTATTGCACGCCGACCTTCTTCTGGCGCGAGGGGACGAAGCTCTATTGGCACGGCTCGAGCGCCAGCCGCATGCTGCGCAACCAGACCAGGGGCGAGCGCGTCTGCCTCACGGTCGCCCATCTCGACAGCCTCGTGCTGGCGCGCTGCGGCTTCAACCACTCCGCCGACTATCGCGCGGTGATGGCGTTCGGCACCGCCTATCTCGTCACCGACCCCGAGGAGAAGGAGCGGGCGGTAATCGCCATGGTCGACCGATTTTTCCCGGACCGCACAGCGAGCCTGCGGGCGAGCAACACGCAGGAGATCAAGGCGACCTCCTTCATCGCCATGGAGATCGAGGAGGCCTCGGCAAAAATCCGCGCCAAGGGTGTTGCGGACGACGACGAGGACTATGCGTTGCCGATCTACGCCGAGCGCATTCCCGTGCGCACCGTGCTCGGCGCGCCGGAGCCGTGTCCGCGCCTGCTCGAGGGTGTGACGCGCCCCGCGACGCTCGATGGCTATTCGGAAGGCCGCCTGCTCGAAGATGCATTGCGGGATGCATATTTTGTGGAGTACCCGAACGGCTGAAATCGGCTAGCTTGCGCGCTCCTTGGGACCATTCGAATGCCTGGAGTTGCCTGATGAATGCCGAAACGCAGCAGAGGATTGTTGACGCCGTCGATGCCGGCTTCGAAGCCCAGCTTGCGACCACCCGTGATTTCGTTGCGATCCCCTCGACCCGCGGGGCCGAGGGGCCGTGCCAGGACATGATCGGCGACCTCCTGCGCGCGCGCGGCTACGAGG
Source organism: Bradyrhizobium diazoefficiens USDA 110 (assembly GCF_000011365.1). GTDB lineage: Bacteria > Pseudomonadota > Alphaproteobacteria > Rhizobiales > Xanthobacteraceae > Bradyrhizobium > Bradyrhizobium diazoefficiens. The sequence continues at coordinate 4,596,827 of NC_004463.1, forward strand.
TCGACGACTGGCACATCAATGTCGACGATTTGAAGGATCTGCGCGGCTTCGGTCCGATCGAGCATGATTTTTCCAAGGCGCGCTCGGTGGTGGGCACCTACCGTCCGCAAACGGGCGGCGGCAAATCGCTGATCCTCCAGGGCCACTGCGACGTCGTGCCGGCGGGTCCGCTGGAGTTGTGGGACACACCACCGTTTTCGCCTGTCATCAAGGACGGCAAGATGTTCGGCCGCGGCGCCTGCGACATGAAGTCGGGCACGATCGGCGCGCTCTATGCACTCGATGCCATCAAGGCCGCCGGCCTCAAGCCGACGGGGCGGATCCACTTCCAGTCCGTCATCGAGGAGGAGAGCACCGGTGTCGGCGCGCTCTCGACGCTCCAGCGCGGCTATCGCGCGGACGCCTGCTTCATTCCGGAGCCGACCGGCGGCAAGATGGTGCGCTCGCAGGTCGGCGTGATCTGGTTTCGCCTGCGCGTGAAGGGCCATCCGACCCATGTCGCGTTCGCCGGCTCCGGCTCCAATGCGATCATGGCGGCCTATCATCTGGTCCATGCGCTGCAAAAGCTCGAGATCGAATGGAACGAGCGGGCCAAGGCCGATCGCCATTTTGGGACGATCAACCATCCCATTAACTTCAACCCCGGCATCATCAAGGGCGGCGACTGGGCCTCCAGCGTCCCGGCCTGGTGCGACGTCGATTGCCGCATCGCGATCCTGCCGGGCTGGTCGGTGGCCGATCACCAGAAGGAGATCATGGCCTGCGTCACTGCTGCCTCGCGCAACCACCGCTTCCTCGCCAACAACCCGCCGGAGGTCGAATGGTCGGGCTTTTTGTCGGAAGGCTATGAGCTGACCGACGCGGCAGCGCCCGAGGCGGCATTCGGCAAGGCCTTCAACAAGGTCTATGGCGGCGCAGTCGAGGACCTCGTCTTCACCGCGCTCACCGACACCCGCTTCTACGGCCTCAATCACGGTATCCCGAGCCTCTGCTTCGGCGCCAGCGGCGGCGAGATGCACGGCTTCAACGAATACGTTGATCTGGAGTCGCTGAAGAAGACGACCAAGGCCATGGCGCTGTTCATCGCGGAGTGGTGCGGGGTGGAGAAGGCGTAGGTCACTCTCCGACGTCATTGCGAACAAAACGTTTGGTCATTCCGGGGCGCCTAAAGGGCGAACCCGGAATCTCGAGGTTCCGGGTTCGATGCTTTGCATCGCCCCGGAATGACGAGTGGAGAGGCTAGCGGTGCCTCATCCAGATACTTTAAGCTTAAAATAAAGACTAGGATGCGGCCGTTCCCGGTGGCAGACTGGCGGCCGCCTTGAGTCCGTCGAGGGAGTAACGATGCGCGATTGGGACGACGCTTACGCCAATTCGGCCCATATCCCGGGCTCGGACAAGATGCCGGCGCAGTGGGCGGAGCGGGCGGCGGCCTACCGCGCCGGGCTGAAGGAGTTTCGCGCCGACATCACCTATGGCGCCGGTGAACGCCAGCGCTTCGACCTGGTCCTGCCCGACGGCGACAGCAAGGGCCTCGTCGTCTTCGTCCATGGCGGCTACTGGATGCGCTTCGACAAGTCGGCGTGGACCGATCTTGCCGAAGGCGCGCGGCACCAGGGCTGGACCGTGGCGCTGCCGAGCTACACGCTGACGCCGGCTGCGCGCGTCTCCGACATCACCGCTGAGATCACCGCCGCGATTGCGACAGCGGCCTCGCTTGTCGCAGGTCCCATCCGCCTTGCCGGCCACTCGGCCGGCGGCCATCTCGTCACGCGCATGCTGTGCGATGACAGCCGGCTGGAGCCCGCCGTCTACAACCGCATTGCCGGCACGCTCTCGATCAGCGGGCTGCACGACTTGCGTCCGCTGCTCAAGACCAAGATGAACGAGACGCTGCGCATGACCATGGAGGAGGCGACGCTCGAAAGCGCGGCGCTGCATCTGCCGCGCGGGCATTCGCCTGTGACCGCCTGGGTCGGCGGCGGCGAGCGGCCCGAATTCATCCGCCAGTCCGATCTACTGGCCAATGTCTGGACCGGCTTCGACGTGCCGACGCGCCTCGTCGTCGAGCCGGCGCTGAACCATTTCACCGTGATCGACGGGCTCAAGGATCCGTCGTCGCAGATTACCGCGCGCCTGATCGGCCTCGACTGAGCCGGGCCGGAATGATCGATCGGGAGGGCCAGCCATGACGTCCAGCGATTACGATCCTGCAAGCGAAGGCGCCGAGACCGACTTCTCCCGGCGCATGTCCTATGGCGATTATCTGGCGCTGGATGCGATCCTCGGCGCGCAGCATCCGCTGTCGGAAGCGCATGACGAGATGCTGTTCATCATCCAGCATCAGACCACGGAGCTGTGGATGCGGCTCGCCATTCACGAGCTCAGCGCCGCGCGCCGTGCCATCGCCAGGGACGAGGTGCAGCCCGCGATGAAGATGCTGGCGCGGATGTCGCGCATCTTCGAGCAGCTCAATAACGCCTGGGACGTGCTGCGCACGATGACGCCGAGCGAATACACGCGCTTCCGCTCGCAGCTCGGCCAGTCCTCGGGCTTCCAGTCGCGGCAGTACCGGCTGATCGAATATCTGCTTGGCAACCGCAACCACGCCATGCTGAAGCCGCACGCGCACGATGCCGAGGTGACGAAGCTACTCGAGGCCGAGCTCGCGACGCCGAGCCTCTATGACGAGGTGCTGCGGCTGGCCGACCGCAACGGACTCACGATGCCGGCCGCGGTACTGTCGCGCGACGTCCGCGAGACCCACAGCTTCAACGAGGGCGTGCTGCAGGCCTGGCGTGTCGTCTATGAAGCGCCGGAGACGCACTGGATGCTGTACGAGCTCGCCGAGAAGCTGGTCGACTTCGAGGACTATTTCCGGCGCTGGCGCTTCAACCACGTGACGACGGTCGAGCGGGTCATCGGCTTCAAGCGCGGCACCGGCGGCACCGGCGGCGTCAGCTATCTCAAGCGCATGCTGGAGGTCGAGCTGTTCCCCGAACTTTGGCGCGTCCGCACCATCCTCTAGAGATGTCCATGACCAAGTCGAAGCTTCGCGTCTATGACGACACCAGGGCGATGTTCCATCTGCCTGACGGCGTGATCTATCTCGACGGCAATTCACTCGGCGCGCTGCCGCTGGGCGTTGCCGAGCGCGTCAGCCGCGTCATCACCACCGAGTGGGGCGACGAGCTGATCCGAGCCTGGAACACCGCGGGCTGGTATGCCCAGCCGCGCCATGTCGGCGATCGCATCGCCCGGCTGATCGGCGCGGAAGCCGGCTCCGTGATGGTCGGCGACACGCTGTCGCTGAAGGTCTACCAGGCGCTTGCGGCCGCGCTCGACATGAGCGCATCGCGCAAGGTCGTCCTGTCCGACACCGGCAATTTCCCGACCGACCTTTACATGGCCGAAGGCCTGATCGCGACGCTCGGGCGCGGGCATCAATTGCGACTGGTCGCGCCGGAGGAGATCGAGGCTGCGTTGTCGGAGGAGATCGCGGTCCTCTACGTCACCGAGGTCGATTACCGCACCGGCCGCCGGCACGACATGGCGAAGCTGACGGCGAAAGCCCATGCGCTCGGCATCGTCACGGTCTGGGATCTCGCCCATTCGGCCGGCGCACTGCCGGTCGATCTTGCAGGGTCAGGTGCCGATTTCGCCGCGGGGTGCACCTACAAATACATCAACGCCGGCCCCGGCGCGCCAGCCTTCCTTTACGTCGCGCCGCGCCACGCCGACAGTGCGCGCGCCGCGCTGTCGGGCTGGATGGGCCACGCGAAGCCGTTCGCGTTTGAACTCGCCTATGTCGCCGCCGGCGGCATCGAGCGCATGCGCGTCGGCACCCCGCCGGTGCTGGCGATGGCGGCGCTGGAGGCTTCGCTCGACATATGGGACCGCGTCGATATCGCCGAGGTCCGCGCGCGCTCGCTGGCACTCGGCGATCTCCTGATCGCGGAAGTCGGGCGCCGCTGTCCGTCCCTAGAGCTGGTGACCCCGCGCGCGCATGAGCGCCGCGGCTCGCAAGTTTCCTTCGCCTTCGATGGCGGCTACGCCGCCATGCAGGCCCTGATCGCCCGCGGCGTCATCGGCGATTTCCGCGCTCCCGACATCATGCGCTTCGGCATCACGCCGCTGTATATCGGCGAGAGCGAAGTGATGAGGGCGGCTGAGATCATCGAGGAGGTGATCGCAGGCGAGGTATGGCGCCGGCCGGAATATCAGGTCGTGAACGCGGTGACGTGAGGACGGTGCCCGCCCATCCGTCATCGCGAGGAGCCCTTGCGACGAAGCAATCCAGGATCCTTCCGCAGAGACGCTCTGGATTGCTTCGCTTCGCTCGCAATGACGCAGGAGAGATCAGGAGCGCTCGCCCCACAGCGCCTGCACGATCGCATCGAGCCCGTCGGTGAGCGCGGCCGGCCCCGGCTGGAGAATGATCGGTGACTTAATCTCGACGATGCGGTTGTCCCGCACGGCCGGAATTTCATCCCACCCCTCGCGCGCGCGGATGCGGGCAGGCACAACCTTCTTGCCGCACCATGATGCGAGGATCACGTCGGGGGCGGCCTGACGCACGTCGTCCGCCGAGACGATCCGATCCTTGGCCGCCTGCCGATGCCGTAGCTCCGGAAACACGTCCGCGCCGCCGGCGATCTCGATCAGCTCGGACACCCAGCCGATGCCTGATATCAACGGGTCGTCCCACTCCTCGAAATAGACCTTTGGCTGCGGCGAGGGACGGGGCGTTGCGGCGATCGCGGCGAGACGTAGCTCGAATCCTTGGGCGAGTTCCTGGGCGCGCTTGGCGGCGCCGACCAGCGCGCCCAGCGTCCGGATCATCGCCATGATTCCCGCAACGTCGCGCTGGTTGAAGACGTGGATGTCGAGGCCGGCGCGCACGAGATCGGCGACGATGCCGGCCTGGAGATCGGAGAAGGCGAGCACGAGATCCGGTTCCAGCGCCAGAACCTTCGGGATGTCCGCCGACACGAAGGCCGATACCCGCGGCTTCTCGCGCCGCACTTGCGGCGGGCGCACGGCGTAGCCGGAGACGCCGACGATGCGGTCCTGCTCGCCGAGCAGATAGAGCGTTTCGACCGTCTCTTCGGTCAGGCAGACGATGCGGCGGGGAGGGAAGTGACGCATGGGAGCAGCATATGCACAAATGCGGGCGCCGATGTCAGCATGGCCATGACCTCGGACGTCATTGCTTTGCCGCGCGAAGCAATTCACGCTGGGACAACAACGAATTGGGAGGAAGTCCGATGACGCCGCTCGAGAAACTTAAAGCGATGAAGATGCCGTTCGCCGAGCTCAAGGGCGTCGAATTCGTCGAGGCCGAGAAGGACCGCGTGGTGGCGCGGATGACCGTCCGCCCCGATCTCTGCACCCTCCACCACACCATCCACGGCGGTGCGGTGATGGCGCTGGCCGATTCCGTCGGCGCGGCGGCGACCGTCATCAACCTGCCCGAGGACGCCAAGGGGACGACCACGCTGGAGAGCAAGACCAATTTCATCGGGGGCGCCAAGGAGGGAACCACGCTCATCGCCACCGCCACCCCCGTCCACCGGGGCCGGCGGACCCAGGTCTGGACCACCCGTTTGGAAACCGAGGACGGCAAGCTGGTCGCGGTGGTGACCCAGACGCAGCTGGTCCTCGTATAACTACGGACCTTTGATTTTGTTAACGAAATAGTCGCTCCCGATGCCCTTAACTTGGGCAGGTTCCAGTCTTGAAAATTATGGTGCGATGCACAACATAGGGAGCCTAGGGATTCGAACGCCTCCTCGAGGGACACCAAGAGGAGTTTTGACGTGGTACTTGAAGAGACGCTCCGCACCGCCCCAGGCTATGTGCGGACCCTGATCCAGCAGGAAGAATTGCCGCTGCTGCGCGACCATCTGCTGAGGCTCGATGCCGAAAGCCGGCATGATCGTTTCAACGGTTTTCTCGACGACAGCTTCATCGAGCGTTACGCCGCCCGCTGTGCCGAAGACGGCACCGTGATCGTCGCCTATATCGTCGACGGCGTGGTCCGCGGTGCGGCCGAGCTGCATCCGCCGGAGCACGATTCGCTGCCCGAAGTCGCCTTCAGCGTGGAGGCCTCCGCACGCCGCCAGGGCGTCGGCACCGTGCTGTTCCGCCGCCTGATCGCGGAAGCGCGCTGGAGAGGCTACAAGCGCCTGCGCATCACCACCGGCGCGGAGAATCACGCGATGCGGGCGCTCGCCAGGAAGTTCGGCGCCCATCTCGCCTTCCACCATGGCGAATCGACCGGCACGATCGATCTCGCCAAGACGCCGGAAGCCGAGCTGGCCGACCTCGCGGCCGCGCCGTTCACGGCCGGGCGCGCGCTTCTCAGCTTCAACTCGACCTGCTGGAAGATCATCTCCAGCATGTACGGCAATCGCGCCGCCTGAATCAAAAAGCGGACCGGCAAAACCGGTCCGCTCTTGTATTGGGGAGCGTGGATGGGGCGCTCAGGTGCCGGTGCGTGTACCGGTGCCGAAGCGGCGGACGACGCGGCGCTCGACCACCACCGAGCGCTGTGCGCCCTGTTCGCCGGCGATCACGCGCGTGGCGGTGATGCGGCTGTTGGTGCGGGCCTGCTTCTTCACCTCGGCCTGGACGACATCGAGCGGCATCCCCATCAGAGCTGCGGCGATCTCGGCCTGCTGCTCCTGGTCGTCGGTGATGCCGACGGCGGCGAAGATCGCCTCGTCCAGGGTGGGCGGATCGTGACGCACGCGCCGCGTGCCGTACTTGGTATTCCAGTCTGCGCTCATGGGGGCCTCGTTTCGATCCGGGATACCTAGTGCCGCCTATGTTGCATTGCAATATGAATTTGGTGTGGCAGCTCAGCTATTCACGGCTTGCATCGATCCCGTGTCAGGACGGTGACGGAGCACCGGCGTCGATCTCGATCCGTTGCTGCGGCCAGCGCTTCAGCGCGGAGTGTCCGGCGGCGGTCAGCCCGTAGATTCCCCGCTCGGTGCGTTCGAACCAGCCATACACATTGTTAAGCAAGATCTTGCCGGCATCCGGACAGCGCTCGCGCAGCTCGCCCACGCGCCGTGGGCCGTCGGCGAGCGCCGCGGCGCAGGCCAGTGCCTGCTGCCGATAGGCGGTCATGATCGGCGCGCGGGTGCTGCCGCCGAGCGCCGGATCGCCCTGGCGGCGCTGATGCTCGGCAACGAGGCGCGAGCGCTTCTTCGGCTCGCGTCGCGGCGCCGCGGTCGGCGGCTTCACCAGCACCTCGACCTGGCCGCGGTCGGTGACCCCCAGCATACCGAAGCCGAGGCGGCGGCAGAGATTGCGATAGCGCGAGTCGCTCTCGCGGCCCTTGCCGCGCACCGACATCTTTGCCGCAATCCAGACCTCGTCGCTGGCCGGCGCGCGGTCGACCGCCTGGAGGATCAGCTCGAGATTGAAGGCAAGCTTGAGCTCGCCGATCACCACCACCGGCGGGTCGCCGGCGCTGAGGCCGACCAGATCGCAGCCGCCGATCTCGCCCTTGACCGTGAAGCCGAGCTCTTCGAGGAAGCGTTTGACGGGCAGGTAGAGCGCGGTTTCCACAGGTGTTCCGATCGGAGAATCAATTGTGGACAGTCTAGAGCGTTCAGGGCTCCGATTGAATCAGAGCCGGCACTCATCAGACGACCGGATCGGACTTCGACTACACCCGCCCGCCCACCGGGATCAGCGCGCCGGTGACGCCGCTCGCGGCGTCGCTGGCGAGGAACAGGATGACCTCGGCAAGCTCCTGCGGCGTCACCCATTTGGTGAAGTCCGCCTTCGGCATGTCGGCGCGGTTGGCCGTGGTGTCGATGATCGACGGCAGCACCGCGTTCACCGTCACCTTGCCCTTCCACTCGCTGGCCAGCGCCTCGGTGAGGCGATGCACGCCGGCTTTCGACGCCGCATAGGGACCCATGCCATTGCCGGCCTGGAGCGCGCCCATGGCGCCGATGTTGATGATGCGTCCGGCGCTGGATGCGGCGAGATGCGGCAGCGCCGCGCGGGAGGCGTTGAGCGCGGTCAGCACGTTGAGTGCATACATGCGCTGCCACGTCTTGGTGTCGCCGTCGCCGACGGTCTCGAAGGCAAAGCCGCCGGCGATGTTGATCAGCGCATCGAGCCGGCCAAAGTGCTTCGCGGCAGCATCAACCGCGGTCTTCGCCTGCGCCGCGTCGGACAGATCGACGCCGCCGATCTCGATGCGCTCGGGCGTCGCTGGTACTTGCGAGGGCGCGTAATCGATGCCGGCGATCCGTGCGCCGCGAGACTGCGCGATCTCCGCAACCACTTTACCGAGAGCGCCGAGCGCGCCGGTGACGATCAGAACCTTGCCTTGCATTGTCGTTCTCCCGGCGCGGCCGCCTACGATTGCAGATAGCGCGCCTTCAGTGCGGTCCGCTCTGCTGTGCCGACCTTGAGCCCGTCGCGCAAGTAGGTTTCGAGGTCGCCATAGTCGCTGCCGACGGCTTCGAAAGCCGCCGCAAGGTACGAGGCCTCGACGGAGCCGATCGCGTCGAGCACGTCGGCGGGAAGATCGGAGGCGTTTGACGCATCGCGCCGGTAGTGCCGGTTGGTCAGGAGGTAGTCCTCGGCAATGACGTCGTCGGAAACGCCGAGCGCATGCAGGATCAGCGCGCTGGCAAAGCCGGTGCGGTCCTTGCCGGCGGTGCAGTGGATCACGAGCGGGGCGCGGTCTTCCAGCAGATGGCCGAACAGCGCGCGAAAGCTGTGCGTGTTGTAGCGGACATAGTTGCGATAGGACTCGCGCATCAGCTCCAGCGCAACCGGCGCCGTCAATGTGCCCCGGGCGAGCTCGGCGCGCAGCGCGGCAACAACCGTCGGCTCGATCGGCAGCGAGTGCACGGTGATCTCGTTCACGACGCAGACACCGGCCGCGCGCTCCTCCAGCCCGCGAAAGTCGAACGCGCTCCTGACGCCGAGCGCGCGGACGATTTCGATGTCATCGGCGGTGAGCTGACCGAGATGGTTGGAGCGGAAGATGTGCCGCCAGCGCGTGGTGCGGCCATCGATGGTCGGATAGCCACCAAGATCGCGGAAATTGCTGGCGCCTTGCAAGGCGAGGTGGCGGGCAGGGGGCTCTGACATCGGATATGCTTTTGTTATGTTGCCGGCGGATCATTACAGGGGGCGATCATGAACCGGCACAAGGCCATTGTCTTGGCGAGCACCATGCTGGCGAGCGGAATCTTCGGCATGCGGCTGGCCGGTGCACAGACGTTCCAGACCTACCGCTGCGCCGATGGTACGCAGTTCATCGTCGGGTTTTATGACGCGGACAAGCGCGCCTTCCTCCAGATCGACGGCGAACCCGTCACGCTCGCCAAGCGGCTGACGGTCTCGGGCGCACGCTATTCGGGGGCGGGGGTCACGCTGAGGATAGGCAAGACGGGAGCGACCACCGTCAAGCATCTGAAGCGGCCGGTCACGGCCTGCGCAATGGTCGAAAAGCCCGGGCTCTAGCCGCGCTGCCATCAAGAATCAAAAAGGGTCGAAACCTCATTGTTTCGACCCTCTTCAAACTGCTGCCGGTCGCTCCAGGGAGCGTCGCGGGATTGAACCAAACGCAGGCATTAGCGATCCCATTTCGGCTTGGCTTCGTCGACGGCCTCCTGATGGTACCAGCTTCCGCTGCAGATCGTCTCGTTCACAGGAAGCGAGAGACGGTCGGCAGGAAGGCGGGCCTCACCGTAGCGGCGACCTCCGAGAGCCGCGCGGCCCCCGGCGGGGAATTGATAGATCTTTGCAGATCCCTCACTCAGACCATTGTTCATCATTGCGGTATCTCCTCGGGTCGAAGCGCTTGGCCTCCATGGTGCGCCCGACTCGTTCGATTGTGGTTACTGGAATCCCCATATCGGCCGCGCGCCCCGAAATGCAAAGTGCTGAAAAGGAAATCAGTTTCAGCTTATTTTCTAGGCAGCGTGCATTCTGCATCCTCCAAGGCACCAGCTTGGTGACTAACGCTTGGGCCATTGCGAAGGTTGCCGGCGATGGGGCGAAGACTTTGCGAAAATTGCCGGACGTTGATGCGCGTTTCATCGGCAACCTCCGGCACCGGCCGGCCTGCTCCAGAATCAGGCGTTTTCCGCGGGATTTTTGCAGTGCAGCTTCACGCAAAGGTGCGCCGCTATGACGCACGCCGCCGGGGACGACCGGCCGCTCGCGGGGGGGGGGGGGGCGGCCGCGGTGGAAAACCTCCCGCAATGCGGCCTTTTGGCACGCTAAATGCTTGTAAACGGTCGGCCGATGGTGGCCGGGTACAAACGTGGGGGGCCCCCGGGCCCCCAACCTTTCGCATCATCTACAGAGAGGCTCAATGACCAAGTATAAGCTCGAGTACATCTGGCTCGACGGATATACGCCGACTCCGAACTTGCGCGGCAAAACTCAGATCAAGGAATTCGCGTCGTTCCCGACGCTCGAGCAGCTTCCGCTCTGGGGCTTCGATGGCTCCTCCACCCAGCAGGCCGAAGGCCACAGCTCTGATTGCGTGCTGAAGCCAGTCGCCGTCTTCCCGGACGCCGCGCGCACCAACGGCGTGCTCGTGATGTGCGAAGTCATGATGCCCGATGGCAAGACCCCGCACGCCTCCAACAAGCGCGCCACCATTCTCGACGACGCCGGCGCCTGGTTCGGCTTCGAGCAGGAATACTTCTTCTACAAGGACGGCCGTCCGCTCGGCTTCCCGACCTCCGGTTATCCGGCGCCGCAGGGCCCGTACTACACCGGCGTCGGCTTCTCGAACGTCGGCGACGTCGCCCGCAAGATCGTCGAAGAGCATCTCGACCTCTGCCTCGCGGCCGGCATCAACCATGAAGGCATCAACGCGGAAGTCGCGAAGGGCCAGTGGGAATTCCAGATCTTCGGCAAGGGCTCCAAGAAGGCCGCTGACGAAATGTGGATGGCCCGCTACCTGATGCTGCGCCTGACCGAGAAGTACGGCATCGACATCGAGTTCCACTGCAAGCCGCTTGGCGACACCGACTGGAACGGCTCCGGCATGCACGCCAACTTCTCGACCGAGTACATGCGCACGGTCGGCGGCAAGGAGTACTTCGAGGCGCTGATGGCTGCCTTCGACAAGAACCTGATGGACCACATCGCCGTCTACGGCCCGGACAACGACAAGCGTCTGACCGGCAAGCACGAGACCGCGCCGTGGAACAAGTTCAGCTACGGCGTGGCCGACCGCGGCGCTTCGATCCGCGTGCCGCACTCCTTCGTCAACAACGGCTACAAGGGCTATCTGGAAGACCGTCGCCCGAACTCGCAGGGCGACCCATACCAGATCGCTTCGCAGATCCTGAAGACGATCTCGTCCGTGCCGACCGAGAAGAAGGCGGTCGCCTAAGATCCTCCCGGCCCGGCGAGGGGCTGGCCCGGGTTGGCATTCAATCCGCCGAGCTGAAAGGCTCCGGCGGATTTTTTGCATTTTGATGACGGCCGTTCCTGTGGTCCGCCGGCTGTGATGAGGTGAATTTTGTCCATCGTCATCGAAAGCGGGATAGACTGTGCCCGGATGTGCGCAGGGCCGGGGACGGCTGGTGTTTGAGGGTTTCTACAAGGTGCGGTTTCAGCTCGGCGACGCCGTTGGCCGGAGCGTGATGCATGCCGGCAATGGCAAGATGCTCGGCGGCAATTCGGCCTTCGCCCATATCGGCACCTACGAGAAGACCGATGACGGCGTCGACATCGTCATCAAGACCGTCCGCCACAACCCCGATCCGAACTACCGCGCCATGGCCGGCACCGATGACGCGACCTTGCTGGCGAAAGGCCGGGCCGACGGCGATCTCTATCGCTTCAAGGGCGAGCTGAAGGAGCTGCCGGGCGTGCCGTTCCAGTCGGTGATGACGCCGATCACGGAGGACGAGGTGCCGATCGCCGGCGGCGTCGGCGAGGGCGGCATCGCCGATGGCCTCTATTCGATCCACCTGCGCATGCTCGACGGCGTCGACGGCGGCCTCACCGGAGTGATGCTGCTCAACCAGGGTCGCATTCTCGGCGGCGATGCCGCGTTCTACTATCTCGGCAGCTACACCGCCGCGAACGGCCGCTGGAAGGGCCAGATCCTCAATCAGGAGCACACGCCGGCCAAGGACGATCCGATCTTCGGCGGCCACGAGGTCGGCATCGGCTTCTCCGGCAGCTACGACGCGGAGCAGGCGGTGCTGGAGGCAACCGCGCTTGCCGGCAAGCGCAGCCTGCGCCTGACCGCAGCGCTCAAGCTGATGCACCGCGCCTGATCTCATCCGGGAAGACACATGGAAAAGACCATCCGCATGCTTTCGACGCTCGGCCTGATGGGCGCGATGCGCAGCCTGTCGTCCGCGTTCGAGACCGCTAGCGGCATCCACGTCGATGCCGACTTCGCGCCGACCCTGGCGCTGCTCAAGCGGCTGCGCGACGGCGAGGCCGCCGATCTCGTCATCCTCACGCGCGAGGGGCTCGACGAGATGATCGGCGAGGGCCGCGTCGTCGCGGAGAGCGCGGCCGATCTCGCGCGCTCCTTCGTCGGCATTGCCGTGCGGGCAGGGCAGGCGCATCCCGACATTGCCACCGAAGCTGCGCTGCGCAAGACGCTGCTTGCGGCGCGGTCCGTCGCCTATTCGCGGCTGGGCGCCAGCGGCGTCTACTTCGCCCAGCTGATCGTCCGGATGGGGATCGCAGCCGAGATCAACGCCAAGGCCACCATCGTCGAACAGGGCTTTACCGCCGAGCGGCTCGTCAACGGCGAGGCGGACCTCGCCGTGCAGCAGATCAGCGAGCTGAAGCAGGTTGCCGGCATCGAGGTCGTCGGCCCGGTCCCGCACGATTTGCAGACACCGGCCGTGTTCTCCGCCGGCCGCCTGGCGAACGCGAAACAGGCCGACGCCGCGGACCGGTTGCTGCGCTACCTGGCATCGCCGGAGGTCGTGTCCGTTCTCCGTCAATCCGGACTCGAGCCTTGAATTTGCCGGGCCGGGAACGCAACGTGGTGCTCATGCGGACCTATCTTCTTGCCATTTTCCTTGCGCTTGCCGCGCCCCTCGCGGCGCATGCGCAGTCGGCCGACCTCGTCCTTTGCGACCGGGTCGCAGCCGATCCCAGCGATCCCGACAAGCCGGCCGACGTGAAGGGCGTGCCGGAGGTCGCTGCCTCCGACGTCGCGACCGCCATCAAGTTCTGCAGGCAGGCCGCGCCATCCTCGCGGCGCGCGATGTTCGAGCTCGGCCGCGCCTATGCCGCCGGCCGTCAGATGGCGGAGGCGATCGCCGCCTGGCGCAAGGCCGCCGACAAGGGATCGAGCGCGGCCATGGTCGAGCTCGGTGTGCTCTACGGCACGGGATCAGGAGTCGCGAAAGATGAGGCGCAGGCGCGAAAGCTGTTCGAGAAGGCGGCGCAGGCCGGCAATCCCCGCGGCGTCAGCAATCTTGCCGCGCTCGGCGGCGCCGGTGGCGCCGCGCCGGCCGATCCCGCGCAGGCTCGCGCGCTGCTGGGCAAGGCCGCCGAGACCAACGCGGAGGCGCAGTATCAGCTCGGCCTGATGCTCTCCGAAGGCACGGGCGGTGCGAAGGACGACGTCGCGGCGCGCGCGCTGTTCGAGAAGGCGGCCGCGCAAAACCATCCCGGCGCGCTGGAGCGGATGGGCGCCTTCGCGCAGGAAGGTCGCGGCGGGCCGAAGGACAAGGACGCCGCGAAAGCCTATTACGAGCGCGCTGCAGCGCTCGGCGACGAGGACGCCAAGGCCGCGCTGGAGCGGCTGCGCTGCCCCTACGCGATCAAGGACAAGCAGGGCAAGCTCGTCACCACGCTGTGCTTCTAAAGCGCGCGATGAGATCGCGCTTTAGAATTATTGTTTGAGCATGATCCTTTCGGAAAACCGCTGCCCACTTTTCCGGATCATGCTGTAGCTCACTTCATGTAGTAGGCGAGATTGTTGCGGGCGTCGCGATAGGTCGTCTCGAGAAAATCGGGATATTCCGCGGCGGCCTGCGCCACGGCGCGTACGACGCAGTCCCAGAAATCACCGTCCCATTTGAAATGGGCCTCGGCCGCGCCCTCGAATTTGACGGCGGTGATGATGGCCTGCCTGATCGCGTTGTCGTCGGCGCGAGGATGAGCTCGCTTCACATAGCCGAACATCGACCCCTCATGGGCATGGTCGCGGTCGTAACGATATTTCTCGGCCATCTGCTGCGGCGAGAGGGTGCGATTGATGCGGACCTCCTCGGCGGTCGGGCGCCCCTCGATCGAATCCAGTCGGTAGCGCCAGCGCCAGAGTTCGAACGCGGCATCGAGCAGCGGTTGCTTCGCCGCGCTGGTGATGAAGGCCTCGATCTGCTCTTCGGCGGATGGTTCGGTCCGGTTCATGCCCCTTTGTCGTGCGCGTGCGCCGACGGGTTCGACGCCGCCCTTGATCGAGCGCAAGGCTCCCGGGCACCGCGCCAGCGTACACTTGCTTCTCACGAGAAATGGAGACCTGCGATGAGGCTTCGGGGGTGGATGCTGGCGCTGGCCGGCTTTGGCGCGCTAACCGCCGTGGCAACGGCGCAGGACCTCAAATCGCCATCCTCGGACCAGTATGTGCCGCGCCTCGGCGACATCATGGGCGCCGCGCAGACGCGTCACCAGAAACTCTGGCTGGCCGGCAAGGCCCAGAACTGGGAGCTCGCGGCCTATGAGCTGCGCCAGCTCAAGGCCAGCCTGGTCGAGGCCGCCGTATTCTATTCAGGCATTCCCGTCGGTAATGTCACGACCTTGGAGCCATCGCTGCAATCGATGTCCGACGCGCTCACGGCGAAGGACGGCCGCAAATTCGCAAAGGCCTTTGGCGATTTGACGGAGGGCTGCAACACCTGCCACCGGTCGATGAAGCGCAACTTCGTCGTCATGAAGGTTCCTTCCGACCAGGCGCCATTCGCCAATCAGCAGTTTGCGCCGCCATCCAAGCCGTGACGGAACGGATTTCGCGCGCAGCGGGCTGAATCCGAAAACCCGACAGGAGGCGTGATCATGATCCGCAAACTGGCATCCGGCGAGTATCGCCTTTACTCACGCAAGGTGAATCCGAAGACCGGCAAGCGTCGCAACCTCGGCACCTTCAAGAGCCGCGCGGCGGCCGAGAAGCACGAGCGCGAGGTGCAATATTTCAAGCGTCACTAGCGCGGGGCGAGGCGGCCGGGACCACGCAGAACAAAAAAGTCGAAAAACAACCCCATGCACAGTAGCCGGGGCACTGAAATCGCAACGAAATCACGGATTGCGGATTTGGCGAATCTCGGTTGACCCGTCGGGCAAAACAGGGGCATGATGGCATCATGCAGCGGAGGGTCCGGCGAGCGGCCCTGCGCGCAAAAGCCGGATGGCCTTGGTGCGGCGGCGGTGCTAGGTAGCCTTCCGATTCCTTTCCGATTTTGCGGGTTCATTGCGTTGCTGGACGGACTCTACAAGGTTGAATACGGCGTCAACGATGCGTTCGGCCGCAGCATCATGTGCCTGCATGACGGCAAGATGCTGGGCGGCAATTCGGGCTTCGCGCATCTTGGCACCTATGTCGAGCGCGACGGCGAGATCATCGCCGAGGTCATCACCGAGCGGCATAATCTGGATCCGAACTACAAGCCGCTGATGGGCGCCGACGTCGCCTCGATCGGGGCACGCGGGAGGCTGCACGGCAACCAGATCCGTCTGGAGGGCGGCGCGGACACCATGCCGGGCGCAAAATTCTGGGCCAATCTCACCCGGCTCGACGACGAGGCGGTGCCTCCGAGCGGCGCGGTCGGCCCTTGCGGCATCGTCAACGGGCTCTATGGGATGAGCCTGCGCGCGCTTGACGGTGTCGATGCCGGACTCTCCGGCGTGATGCTGCTGATCGACGGCCGCATCCTCGGCGGCGATGCGTTCTTCTACTATCTCGGCTCCTATTCATCGGCCGACGGCCGCTGGAAGGGTGAGATGCTCAACCAGGAGCACACGCCGGCGAAAGGCGAAAATCCGGTGTTCGGCGGCTATGAGGTCGGGATTGGCTTCTCCGGGACTTGCACGGCGGATAGCGGCGAGCTCGAAGGCATCGCGCTCGCCGGCAAGCGCAGCCTGCGCCTTGCGGCCTCGCTCAAGCTGATGCGGCGGGCCTAGGGCGTGTCCTCATAAATTCGTCGCGTCCGCTTTGCTGTTGGAAGGCGACGTTGAATCCGATACGTCTGGATGTCGGCCGTGGGCCAACAGCGACATCACGCCCTTCGTCGATCACAAGGGCATGCGTTGCGCATCAAGTTCGTTATGGGTCAACTCAGGCTCATCCGCCTCGCGCGTCGCGTACCGCCTGCGCGACTTTCGTCGCCTGCGACACTCGTCCGATCTTTGCGCCTGCAATGGTCTTTCTTCGGCGTGTGCCTGCCTTCGGCACCATGCCTTCGTTCGCGGTGGCTCCGGCTGGGGGATAAATCGTGAAGTTCGCCGCTCGATGCAGCGCGAGAGCCTTTCGAGCCGCTTCGACATGCGCGGTCCGAGCTGCCAGGTTGTGAAGACGCCGAAGCTCGTTGTTCAACCGCTTCAGCGCCGCGGCGAAGACTTGCTTGCGTTCTGATGCATGCTCGGCGGTTCCTGGAAAGCTGGCTCCGCGAGCCTCGGCTTTTCCGCGCCCCTGTCGCTGCCTTTGTCGGCCGAGCGTTCGCTCCTTATTGCGCATCTTGCGCAAGCGGGGTCGCATGGCCTCAAGCTCAGCGATTTCGACGTCATAGATGGCAGGATGGTGCGTGAGGCGGATCGTCTCATATTCTTCGTGGCTGAGGAGGCTGCGTTCGAACTTGCAGGGGACCGACATTCTCATCCCTCCATTTGATTCCTTGAAATTCAGGCAGAACGGGACTCATCCAGGTCGACGATTTTCTCAATAATCAAGCCGCACCCACCAACAATTATCGGCCCGGTGCGCCCGCGGCGCTCAACTACTGTCTGCCCTGCCGCGAGCGTCCGAATGCATGGCGCGGATTGACCCCGCAGGACGCATGTGTGCCGGAGGCAGCCGTCCTGCACTGCTGGAGAGTCGAGAACTGGCAGTTGCCGGGATGGCCCCAGCGGCGGCCTTGTAGGCAGTAGCGATCTGCGACCGCGGGCGAGAGTGATCCGACTGTGACCAAGATCAAAATGGTGGAGACCGCAGCAAACAGAATACGGCACATCGGAGTCCTCCTGTACTCGTTGGGTGAGTGCTCACCTGTGCTCCACTGGGTTGGAAAGGCACCGGGACCAAGGTCGACTGTAGCTTCAGCGTTCCGGATGATCATCCGATCAAACCCTTAGAGTTCGCAGTGGATTTCCCGAGATCCTGCGTCGGTGCGGAGTTTTCATGCCGGAGGGCCGGTTGGGGTCAAAAGCGCCGTTTGGAAGGTCGGCCAGTTGCTTTCTCTCTACCCTGATAAGCGAACAATTTCGGCGCTAGCTGCGGAGATCTGCTATTTGATCACCTCGTCGGCGCTTGCACTCGACATCTGCGTCGCAGGGGAATGAAAGCAGCCCGCTCCGCATTGGGGCAAAGCCGGACATCAACCGGCGGACATTCAATTGTGCTCAATTTGCCCGCCAACTCGCTGAGCCGAGAGTAGCCTCAAGAGAGGCTTCAATGATCCTTCCCGTAAGGGATGCCTGCCAGATCACGAACAGGGCATCGCGGCGGGACTAAAATGCCTCGCGCTGACCATGATTTCGAGCGTATATTTGCCAAATCTGGGCGATGGCAGGGCAGTTGCAGTGACGGCTCAGTCCCACAAGACCGCAGAAGAGGAGTACGAGGAGCAAGTTCGCATCCTCGTCCGTATCGTTTCATGCTGCACATTGGGGCTTTTCGCTTTCGCTGCGGGCCTGCTGATTGGGACCTTTCTGTTCTCGTGATCGAAGATGAATGACCGGCCTCCGGGCGCGGTTCTGTTTGGCTTGGGCTTCACGAAAGTTACAAGTCTCGCTTTGCCATGGATTTCGCATGATCACGTGCATGCCGTTGGACGACAACGGCTTGATCCATGTCGTGAAGTGTCAGCTATCGCAACATGCATCCTTCGAAGGGGCGACATTGCCGGGCTGCAATATCCTAACTCAGCCTCAATGTCCTTGAGGGTCAAAAAGCCGACATCGGGCCAACGGCCGTAGTACGTCGGCTATGGGTCATAAGCCGGCGATGATGACCAAGCGGGGCGACGTCCGCTTTATCTTCGGAAGCCGACGGTCATGAGTACTCGCCCTAGCGCCTCGTCACGGAGCCGGACACGCCGCCCCGGTCTTCACCCAGGCATCGACCAGCGCGCCGGCAAGCGCAGCCTGCGGCTGGCGGCTTCGGCTCAAGCTGATGCGGCGGGCGTAGGGCGGGTACTCATAAATTCGTCGCGTCTGCTTTGCTGTTGGAAGGCGACGTTGTCGGCGATGGGCCACTTGCAGACATGGCGACAGCGCGCTTGCTCGAGGTCAATCGGATACGTGTACTTGCGAATTGCCCGATTGCGCGTAGCCTCCGTCGGCGCGTCGAGAGGCTCGGTAGCGGCCTGGCGAATGTCCGTGATGCCGGTGAAACAGCTTCGAAAACGCCGCCGCTGTCTCGTAACCAACCCGGCTGGCAATCCGCGCGATGGGCTCATCGCTTGTTTCGAGCAGAAACGCCGCCTCCGCCATTCGGCGTTCGATCACATAACGGTGCATGGACTGGCCGACGAGCCTGGTAAAGCGCGCCGAAAATGCCGAGCGGCCAAGCCCGACGCGACGGCCAAGGTCGCTCAGCGTCCAGAGCTGCTCCGGACTTTCGTGAATTAGCTTCAGCGCCGGTCCGATATGGGGATCAGAAATGGCCCCGATCCAGCCGCCTTGTCCGGGACTGAGAGACGCGATCCAGCTTCGCAGCACCTCGACAAAGAGCACTTCCGTCAGTCGTGAAAGCGCGACGCCTTGGCCAGGACGCTCGAGCGCGGACTCGCTCATCATGCGGCGCAGGATTGCTTCAAGCCAACCACGGTCCGCCGTCGGCTTCAGCAAGAGCACGGGTGGAAGCAACTCCAGCACGCTGCCAAACATCGGCCGCGACACCGTGAAATTGCCGCAGAGCATGGTCGAGAGCGGCTTTGCACGGCTGCCGTGACGAAGGAATCCGAGGCGTGGCGACGACCGTTCGATATCCGCGATGCGCAAAGGCTCGGCCCGGCGATCCGAATAAAACACATGGGGCTCGCCGCGCGTGATCACGACAAAATCGCCCTCGGTCATCTGGATTTCCTCTCCCTGTTCGAGCGCGAGGGTCGCCGAACCCTGGCTGAGATAGTGAAACAGGGCGTAGGGGCGCGCCGGCAACTCAAGATGCCAGGGATGGCCGAGCTCGAAGTGGAAGAGCAACGTCCCGCCGAGACGAACCCGATCGAGCACCTGGGTGAGGATGTCCATGCGGTCCAGATTAGACCGGTGGACGATCGGACACAACATGCGGACGATTGATCCCTATCGTCCGAAATGCCCGCGGAATAGATCATGCCGCAGCGGGCCGACGGTAGGTGCGGCAACCATTTCGCCGACGGCGGATGGAAGAACCGCGACCTTGCAGGAAACGCCTGTCCATCCCCCCGGACTGATTTCGTCCGACATGCCAACAGGAACATTCAATGCGAAATATCCTTCTCTCAGCCGCCACTGTACTCCTGGCCGGATCGACGTTGGTCGGCTCCGCCCAATCCGCCGAACTGCCCAAGGGAGCAGCGCACAACATCGTGCTCGTGCACGGCGCTTTCGTGGACCAGACGAGCTGGCAGCCGGTTGCCGATATTCTCACGAAGAAAGGCTACAACGTCACGCTCGTGGAAAATCCGCTCACCTCGCTCGTCGCTGACGTCGATGTCACCAAGCAGGCGCTGGCGAAACAGGACGGCAGGACCGTTCTGGTCGGCCACTCCTGGGGCGGTATGGTGATCACGCAAGCCGGCAACGATCCCAAGGTTTCGGCGCTGGTCTATGTGTCCGCCTTCGCGCCGGAGGTCGGCGAATCCCTGGCGTCGCTGGCAAAGGCCGGCCCGCCGACCGAAGGCGGCAACGCGATCCATCCCGACGCGAAGGGCAATCTGTACATCGATCCCAAGATTTTTCCGTCGGCCGTCGCGGCTGACCTTCCTCCGGAGATCGCTGAGCACCTGGCCAACTCGCAGCTTCCGTTGAATCACGTTGCGTTCGAAGCCCCCGTCAGCATTGCGGCCTGGCACGACAAGCCGACGTTCGATGTCATCACCACGAAGGACAAAGTCATCGCGCCCGAGGCCCAGAAATTCTTCGCGACAAGGATGAAGGCTCAGACGACGGAAGTCGCCGGCAGCCATGCCTCGCTTGTCGTGCATGCGAAGGTGGTCGCTGAGGTGATCGAAAAGGCCGCGCTCGTGAAGTGACGGTACGACTCCCGGCGCAGTCGCGCCGGGAGCGCCCACGCTCGCAGAGCGCCTGCAAGGGCGGCTTCTCCGGGACCTGCACGGCGGATAGCGGCGAGCTCGAAGGCATCGCGCTCGCCGGCAAGCGCAGCTTGCGACTGGCGGCCTCGCTCAAGCTGATGCGAAGGGCCTGAGGGGCCGCATGTGCCTCGCGAAGCTCGCAATAAAAACGTGCGAATTTGCAAAGACGCCAAGATGTGACTGACTGTCACATGGAAGAAGCGCTCGCGGCACTGCGATGATTTGAAAGCAGTGCGTCAACTGCTGCCCACTGCCGATTGACGCGCAGGATTGCGAGGCGAGCGGCTATTCCTGTGCACGAAAGCTCAAGGAAAGGCCTGTTATGGTCATGAGCATCGACTCTGCCGAAAGTTCCGATGCGGAAGTATTCTTCGGTCGCTTCCAACTGGACAAGCGTCGTCGGCAACTCCTGAAGGATGGAGTTGAAGTTCGGATCGGCTCGCGCGGTTTCGACATACTGATTGCGCTGACCGAGCGCGCCGGCGAACTCGTCAGCAAACGCGACCTCCTATTCTCCGTGTGGCGTGACGTTGTCGTCGACGAGGCCGTCTTGAGAGTGCACGTGGCCTCCCTTCGCCGGGCCTTGGGCGAAGGTCAGGATGGCGCGCGCTACATCGTCACTGTTTCCGGTCGGGGCTATAGTTTTGTGGCTCCGATCGAGCGCAAACGTGGCAATGGGCTTGCATCTTCTGGATACGTTCCGCCCCCCAGGCATGGACGCCAATTCCCGTCGATCCCCAGATTGTTCGTTGGACGGGACGAAGTCGTCGACGACCTCTGTACGCTCATCGTGAAGCAGCGTTTTGTCAGCGTCGTTGGAGCTGGCGGTATCGGCAAGACTACCGTGGCCGGGGCTATCATTCGCCGGCTACAAGCCGAATTTGGCGATGAAGGCGCCGTTTTTGTCGATTTGGGCGCGGTTGACGAACCTGGCCTAGTCGCTGGGGCGGTTCTCTCCGCGGTCGGCTGCCCGCTCGGAGGAGCCGAGCCCCTTGCGGAACTTCTGGGGTTCGTTGCCGGTAAGCGAATTCTAATCGTGCTGGATAGTTGCGAACATCTTCTCGATGCGGCCTCGCATTTGGCCAGCCAACTGTTTCAGTGTACTTCCGGCGTTTGTCTGCTTGTCACGTCGAGGGAAGCATTGAACGTCGAGGGCGAGATTGTGCACCTTCTCAGCCCTCTTGCTTGCCCAATCGACGACGTTCCGAGCGCCGCGGATGCCATGGCGACCCCGGCAGTGAGGCTGTTTATGGATAGAGCCTCATCCGCTGGTTTCGAGGGGGCGCTGAATGACGCTGATGCGCCGGTCGTTTCTGAAATATGTCGCCGTACCGATGGCATCGCGCTGGCGATCGAACTGGTCGCCAGCCGAGTGGGGACCTATGGCCTTCGGGGTGTTGCGGGTCTGCTGGCCAGCCATATGGAGCTGTCACTGACAGGCCAGCGAAACGCTGTCCCACGACACCGCACGCTCCAGGCGATGCTCGATTGGAGCTTCAGGTTGCTTGCCGAAAGCGAACAGCGTGTTCTTTCCCATCTTTCCATATTTGTCGGTCTGTTCACGATTGAGGCTGCCTGCTCCGTTGCCGGAAGTGGGGAGCGAAAAAGCGCCGAAGTCGAGATCGCGATTGCGAGGTTGGTGGACAAATCGCTCGTCTGGGTTCATCTGGTCGGTGATACCGTGTTCTATCGTTTACCCGATGTGACGCGCACGTATGCTGCGGCCAAGCTCGTGGAAATCGGGGAGGCTGAACTGGTTTCCCTGCGCCACGCGCTCTATTTCGGTGCTTTTTTCAAGGCAATCGCGCTCGAGCAGGGGGCTTACGCTGACATCGGACGTTATTCGCCTCACATCGGAAACGTGCGGAAGGCACTCGAGTGGAGCTTCTCAAAAGAGGATCGCTCGATCGGCATCGAGCTTGCCGCAGATTCCGCTCCTTTGTTTCTCGGTCTGTGGTTGCTGGTCGAGTGCCGGCGTTGGTCGGGGTTGGCACTGAAAGCGATTGCGAATTTCGGCCGACTCTCGCATCGAGAGGCACGCTTGCAGGAGGCATATGCAGTCTCGTCACTGCATACCTTGGGTAATACGACCGAAGTTCAGGCCGCCATACGGCGCGGGCTGGCACTTCACGAGGCGAGCGAAGAAGCATTGCCACAGCTGCGACTGTTGGCCGGACTCAACCTTTTCCTCACAAGGCTCGGCGACTTTGAAGGAGCATTGGCTGCAGCGACGAGATGCAGAACTGTAGCCGAGCTAAGCGGTTCATTGAGCGACAGAATTATCGCCGAATGGATGCTGGCGGCGGCTTGCCACCTCGCTGGCGATCAAGTCGCCGCGGTGGCGCATTGCAAGTGCGGTTTCGAGCTGGAGACGTCAATTGGTCGGCTCGACATCAATCTGTTTGGATATGATCACCGTCTGCGCGCCGAGATCGCACTGGCACGTTCTCTATGGTTGCTGGGCTCCCGCAAGCAAGCTCGCAAGCAGGCGCTTGAGGCGATGAACGAGGCAGCTCGGTTGGCCCCGGCGGCGAACTATTGCATGGCGGTGGTCCACTCCGTCCCGGCGCTGCTGTGGAGCGGGAACACCGGTGACGTTGCCGACCATGTCGATCGTGCAATCTCACTGGCTGAGAAGCATTCTCTCCGAGGTCATGCAGCAGCCGCTCAGGCTCTGAGGGGAGAGTGGCTTTTCATGAGCGGGAGGCCCGCCGACGGCGTCGAGGCGCTGCGCCAGGCGCTGAGAGGGCTCCACCGTGAGCAACTTCACATGGTCATACCGGCGGCATCCCGCGCGCTCGCCGATGGACTTGCTCGAAGCGGAAGGTATGACGAGGCGCGCGAGACCATTCAATCGGCAATTCTATTTGCGGAGCGGATGCGCCAGACGTTCTGGATGCCGGAATTGCTACGCACGCAGGCGCAAATCATCCTGACGAGCCCAAATCCCGACCGCAAGGCAGCAGAGCTGGCGCTTCGGCGATCGATGGATAGTGCAAGAAGCCAACGAGCATCAGGGTGGGAGCTGAAGGCCGCTGTTCCGCTGGCGCGGTCAATGAAAAATCGAGGCAGAGGAGCTGATGCGCACGCGCTGCTTCAACGGGTCTTCGAGGCACGTCCAGAAGTATCGAGGTCGACTGCCCGTCCCTTGCATTGAGCGCTTCGGGTGCAAGATGTCGATCTGGCCAGTCTCCAGGTGACCCGGCAGACGTCAGAATTTTTCATTTTCTAACAGCTTCTAACGCGCGCCGCGCTTCGGAGCGGCGGTAGCGTCAATCTCCCGGATTGGGGTTATCAGGAGAGCGTGATGAAGCAGCGGGGAAGAATTGCGTTGGTCACCGGCGGAAGCCGAGGCCTCGGGCGAAACACGGTGCTCAATCTCGCACGGCGAGGCGTCGATGTCATGTTCACCTACCATTCGGCCGTCGCCGAGGCCGAAATGGTCACGCGAGAGGTCGAGCAAATGGGGCGCAGAGCGAGGGCCTTGCAACTCGACGTCGGACGAACGAGTACATTCGAAACCTTCGTCTCGCAAGTTCGAGAGGCACTGGGCGAAATTGGCGCGATCCGTTTCGACTATCTCGTCAACAATGCCGGTATTTCCCACCATAATTCACTTGAGAAGACGACCGAAGCAGAGCTCGACGACATATACCGAGTGAACTTCAAAGGCGTCTTCTTTCTCACCCAAAAATTGCTTCCATTGATGAATGACGGTGGCCGGATCGTGAACCTCTCGAGCGGGCTCGCACGGATCATCATTCCCGGAAGCGGTCCCTACGGCGCGCTGAAGGCCGCAATCGATGTGTTGACCCGCTACCAGGCAAAGGAATTCGCCCCTCGCGGGATTGCCGTCAACGCGGTGGCTCCAGGTGCGGTACAGACAGATTTCAGCGGAGGGATGGTCCGGGACAATCCGGAACTTAACAAGCAGGTTGCCGGGATGACGGCCCTTGGCCGGGCTGGCGTTCCCGATGACATCGGCCCGATGATCGCATCGTTGCTGTCTGACGATAATCGCTGGGTCAATGCGCAGCGGATCGAGGTTTCTGGAGGCATGGCGATTTAGCCTGCCAGGAGGCGCAGACGGTCGCCCCGACCGGCTCCTGCTGCGGTCCCGGCCCTGCCATGCAATATTTAGCCGCTGGCAACCGGTGCCTCCGGGCCCTGCCGGGCTTCCCCTGGGAGCCGGCATGGCCTATGACGCTGCAACGCAAAATTCCCCCCAAAAAGACCTCATGATCCGCCTCGACAACGTCAGCAAGCAAGCCGGCCACCAGATCCTGTTCATTGAAGCCTCCGCCGCCCTCAACAAGGGCGAGAAGATCGGTCTCGTCGGGCCGAACGGCGCCGGCAAGACCACCCTGTTCCGGATGATCGCCGGCGAGGAACTGCCCGACGAGGGACAGGTCTCGACCGATCGCGGCATCACCATCGGCTATTTCAACCAGGACGTCGGCGAGATGTCCGGCCGCAGCGCCGTGGCCGAGGTCATGAATGGCGCTGGTCCCGTCAGCGAGGTCGCAGCCGAGCTGCGCCAGCTCGAGGCTGACATGGCCGACCCCGACAAGGCCGACCAGATGGACGAGATCATCGCGCGTTATGGCGAGGTGCAGCACGCCTTCGAGGAGCTCGACGGCTACGCGCTCGACGGCCGTGCGCGCGAGGCGCTGTCCGGTCTCGGCTTCAGCCAGGAGATGATGGACGGCGACGTCGGCAAGCTCTCGGGCGGCTGGAAGATGCGCGTGGCGCTCGCTCGCATCCTCTTGATGCGCCCCGACGTCATGCTGCTGGACGAGCCGAGCAACCATCTCGATCTGGAAAGCCTGATCTGGCTGGAAAAATTCCTGCACGATTACGAAGGCACGTTGCTGATGACCTCGCATGACCGCGAGTTCATCAACCGTGTGATCTCCAAGGTGATCGAGATCGATTCCGGCTCGCTCACGACCTATACCGGCGACTACGAGTTCTACGAGCAGCAGCGCGCGCTGAACGAGAAGCAGCAGCAGGCGCAGTTCGAGCGCCAGCAGGCGATGCTCGCCAAGGAGATCAAGTTCATCGAGCGCTTCAAGGCGCGTGCCTCGCATGCCGCGCAGGTGCAGAGCCGGGTGAAGAAGCTCGACAAGATCGAGCGGGTCGAGCCGCCGCGCCGCCGCCAGAGCATCGCGTTCGATTTTCCGCCGGCACCGCGCTCGGGCGAGGACGTCGTGGCGCTCAAGAGCGTCCACAAGGGCTATGGCAGCAAGCGCATCTATGACGGCCTCGATTTCATGATCCGCCGCAGGGAACGCTGGTGCGTGATGGGCGTCAACGGCGCCGGCAAGTCGACGCTGCTCAAGCTCGTCGCGGGTGCGAGCGAGCCGGACCAGGGGACGGTGGCGG
This sequence comes from Bradyrhizobium diazoefficiens USDA 110, assembly GCF_000011365.1. Classification (GTDB taxonomy): domain Bacteria; phylum Pseudomonadota; class Alphaproteobacteria; order Rhizobiales; family Xanthobacteraceae; genus Bradyrhizobium; species Bradyrhizobium diazoefficiens. The sequence goes on from NC_004463.1 coordinate 4,622,704, forward strand.
TCGGCGGCAGCGTCAAGATGGGCTATTTCGCCCAGCACGCGATGGACCTGCTCGACGGCGAGCGCACCGTGTTCCAGTCGCTGGAGGACGCGTTTCCGACCGCGGGGCAGGGCTCGTTGCGCGCGCTCGCCGGCTGCTTCGGCTTCTCCGGCGACGACGTCGAGAAGCGCTGCCGCGTGCTCTCGGGCGGCGAGAAGGCGCGCCTCGTGATGGCGAAGATGCTGTTCGATCCGCCGAACTTCCTGGTGCTGGACGAGCCGACCAACCATCTCGACCTCGCCACCAAGGAGATGCTGATCACGGCGCTGTCGGATTTCGAAGGCACCATGCTGTTCGTCTCGCACGACCGGCATTTCCTGGCGACGCTGTCGAACCGCGTGCTCGAGCTGACGCCCGAGGGCATCCACCAGTTTGGCGGCGGCTACACCGAATATGTCGCGAGGACTGGGCAGGAAGCGCCGGGGTTGCGGAGCTAGTCTTTGCTCTTGCCGGCGATCGCCTCGATCTCGTTGGTCCAGATCCCGTCGGAATAGCCTTGCGGGAGCCGGGCGAACAACTCCGGCGTATCGATGCCGGAGGAGAACTCGCCGCCGGTGTAAGGGCCGAGCACGAAGACCGCGCTGTTGGCGCCGTTCATCCGAGCGAGGAAGCGATCCGGCCAACCCCATAGCCAGGGCGCGACATTGATCGGGACCAGCACCATCGCGTCGCGGCAGGCGGCCGGCATCAGGCCGGTCCAGCCATAGCCGATATAGCCGAGCAGGCAGCTCCGGATCGCTCCGCGTGATATCGTGCGGACCTCCGGAGTGAGGCGACGGATCACCTCGATCGGCTCGTCACCGCCGTAGACCATGATCATCCGCCGTCGCTCGGCCGGCAGCGCGTTCAGCACGGCCGCGAGCTTCTCGCCCTCGTTGGCGTCGCGGCTCTTCACGTTGACGACGAGCCGCCGGTCTGGGAAGGCGGCAAACACGTCCGAGAGCGTCGGCATCATCCCGATGCCCTTGCCGCGAAACGGGAATGTCCTGCCGCCGTCGGCGGTGTAGCCATAGCCGATGTCGAGCGTTTTCAGCTCTGTCATGCTCTGCTCGCGCGTGACGCCCTGGCCGTCGGTGCGGCAGTCGAGCGTCCAGTCGTGGAATACGGCGAACTCGCCGTCGGTGGTCGGGTGCACGTCGAGCTCGACCACGTCGGCGCCGGCCTCGAAGCTGGCTCGCATCGAGCGGAGGGTATTTTCGAGATAGTCGTGCGTCGGCGGCAACATCCGCGCAGCGGTGCAGGTGTCGTTCTTCACGTCGCGCTCGTCGAAGCGCTGCGCCATGCCGCGATGGGCGAGTAACACCGGCTTGCCGTCGCGGTGAGGCGCCAGAAGACTGGTGTTGTTGATGTAGACGCCGGCGGCGGCGGCGATCAGGACTGCCGTCGCAAATCCGAGTTTCCTGCGCACTGTTTCTTCCCCAATTCCGAGATGATCGTCGGTGGCGTTTGGGGTTGATTTGCGGCGATCGTCACGCATAGGTGCCGGACGCGTTGCGCGGCTTGAACGGTCTTGTGCTGACCGCTACGCTCTCTGCAAAAAAGGGAGCAAAGCAACCATGAAGCAACTCCGGATCGGCGACATCACCATCGACGCGGTGATCGAGCGGGAAGGGCCCTGGCGGCGGCCTCAGGACTTTTTCCCGGCTTACGATGAGGGCGTATTCAGGCGCCATCTGCCGACCATGGAGCCGGAGGTGTTCGACGCCGCGCGCGGCATGATGGTCATCACCTATCAGACGTTCGTCGTGCGCACGCCGCGCTACACGATCCTGGTGGATACCTGTACCGGCGAGGACAAGGGGCATCCGCCGCCGTTCGACTTTCCCGGCAAGGAGCGCTGGCGCAACGAACTGTTCGCGCTCGGCATCTCTTTCGAACAAATCGACTACGTCTTCTGCACGCACCTTCACATCGATCACACCGGCTGGAATACGACCCTGCGCGACGGCCGCTGGGTGCCGACGTTCCCGAATGCGAAATACGTCTTCCACAAGGGTGAGTATGCGGCCTGGGAGGCCGAGAACGCCAAGGGCAGCAACCCGCCCGGCACCGTCTTCCGCGACAATTGCCTGCCGATCGTCGAGGCCGGGCAGGCGCTGCTGGTGGACGATGATTACGCGCTCGATGACACCGTGACGCTGACGCCGACGCCGGGGCATTCGCCCTGCCATTGCTGCGTCAACATCTTCTCGAAGGGCCAGCGCGCGGTGGTCGCGGGCGATCTCATGCATCACCAGATCCAGTGCCGTGAGCCGGACTGGTCGGCGATGCCGGATTGGGATGCGAAACAGTCGGCGGTCTCGCGGCGAAAGTTCTTCGCCTCCGTCGCCGACACCGACACGCTGATCCTGCCGATCCATTTTCCGGCGCCGACGGTCGGGCTGATCAAGCCGCTGGACGGGGCGTTCGACTACCGGTTCAAGCGGGAGTGATGGCGGCGAAACTCGTAAGCGCGTAGGCAGGTCTCGTGTCCCGGACGCGGTGCGGCGCGCAGTGACGCTCCGCTGAGCCGGGACCCATCTCTCGGAATGCACGTGAAAGCGTGGGCCCCGGCTCTGCAGCGCATCGCTGAAGAAGCGCTGCGCTGCGTCCGGGGCACGAGAGTGTCGCAGCCCGCGTTACGCGCTGACTTCGCACTTCTTCATGAAGCTGTTCTTGGCGGCACCGGCCAGCGGCTTGCCGTCGGCGCTGACGGCCTTGGGCGTGCAGGCGTCGGCCTTGCACTTCTTCAGGAACGAGGTCTTGGCCGCTCCCGCCAAGGGCTTGCCGTCCTTGCCGACGGCCTTGCTCTCGCAGGTGTCCTCCGCGAAGGCCGAGCCTGCTGCAAAGGTGGCGACGATCGCAGCCAGGAAAATACGCTTCAGCATGGGTGTCTCCCTAAACCAGAAATGGTGCGGAGATTGGAGCCGGGAATCGTGGCGCAATCAAGCAGGATCGGCGCGTGCCGGGCGCGGGCGCTGATATTTTCGCAGCGCGTGATGAATGCATTTCGCCTTGACGCGCGCGGCTCCGGGCCGGCCTTCGGATTCGCGCCCGCCGCTTGCTGCACTGCGCGCTGACCGCGCGGCCGAGACCTGTTAGGCTGACCCCATTCCAGCAGGAACGGAGCGTTGCCATGGATGCCGTGACGAGCCCGCAGACCGCCGACCAGCATTCTCATCTGGTTCAACCCGCGACAATGGAATGGCAGAAGACGCGCTTTCCCGGCTGCGAGGCCAAGACCTTGCTGTTCGATCGCGGCACGGGCCTGATGACGGCGTTGATGCGCTTCGCGCCGGGATCGGTGCTGCCCGATCACGAGCATGTCGGCATCGAGCAGAGCTACGTCATTGAAGGCGCTCTCGTCGACAAGGAGGGCCCAGCCAAGGGCATCGCCTGCAAGGCCGGCGAATTCATCTGGCGCGAGGCGGGCAGCCGCCACGCCGCCTGGTGTCCGGACGGGGCCTTGATCCTTGCGATCTTCCAGGTGCCGAACAAGTTCTTTGAAGCCGACGGCCGCGTCGTCGATGCCGCCGGTCAGGATTGGGACGAAACGTGGGGCCACACGGCGGCCCAGCGGGGGCGGAGCGTCTAGTCGGTCCTCATATGCCGCGCGCGAGCAGCGCCTTGAAGTCGGCGCGCGCACGCTGCGCCTCGGCCCGCGCGACGTCCGAGGCGTCGCCGAGACCAAAATAGCCGTGGATCAAGCCTGGGCCCTCATGGTGCTTGACGCGCACGCCGGCGGCCTCCAGCGCCCGTGCATAGGCGGCACCCTCGTCGCGCAGGGGATCGAACGAGGCGGTGGCAACGATCGCGGGTGCGAGGCCGGCAAGCGAAGCCGCGCGCAGCGGCGAGACGCGCCAGTCGGCGCCGTGGCCGGGATCGGCGAGATAATGGCCGCAGAACCATTCCATCACGGCGCGGGAGAGGAAGTAGCCGTCGGCATTCTCGGCGCGCGAGGGAAAGCGCGCGTTCTCGCGCGCATCGGCATAGTGGCCTGCGACGTCGGTCACGGGATAAACCAGCAGCTGCGCGGCGAGCTTGATGCCGGCATCGCGGCAGGCGATCGCGGTGGCGGCTGCGAGATTGCCGCCGGCGCTGTCGCCGGCAACGCCGAGGCGCTTTGCGTCGCCGCCAAATTCCGCGACGCGGTTGAAGATGTCGCGCGCCGCGGCAAAGGCATCCTCGAAGGCGCCGGGAAAGCGCGTCTCCGGCGGGCGACGATAGTCGACGGAGACGACGACCGCGCCGGTCTCGATCGCAAGGTTGCGTGCCTGCCGGTCATGGGTCTCGAGATCGCCCGCGACCCAGCCGCCGCCGTGAAAAAACACCACGGTCGGCGCGGGATCGGAGCCGATACGGTAGAGGCGCGCATCGAGCGGGCCAGCGCCGCCTTTCACCTTGATATCCTGCACCGTATCGACCGGTGGCGGCGGCACGGCCGCGCGCGCGGCAGCCAGTGCGCGCAAGGAATCACGGGCGCTCTGTGGCGTCATCGTGGTCGGATCGCGCAGCGGCAGCAGCGGAATGATCTGGGCGATGACGGGATCGAGCGGTGCGGCCATTGCGGGTCCTTCCACGGTTCTTGGTCTTGCTTGCGGATTAGCATAGATTTTTCGCGCCGCATCGGCAACTGCCGGACGGGTCTGCGCCAGGGAGGTTGAGGTTGGAATTCGAAACGTTGGTCCAGTCGCGCCGCAGCGTGCGCGGCTTCAAGAACAAGCCGGTGGCACGCACGGTGATCGAAGCGATCATCGAGAGCGCCAAGCGCGCGCCGTCGTCGATGAACACCCAGCCCTGGCACGTTCATGTGCTGACAGGCAGCCCGCTGGAAGAGCTGCGCCGCCGCAACATGGAAGAGATGGTCGGCGGCGCCAAGGTGAAGCGCGACATCATCAGCCATGGCGAGTACCAGGGCGTGCATCGCACCCGGCAGGTCGACATCGCAAAGAAGTTGTTCGGCGCGATGGGGATCGCACGCGACGACAAGCCGATGCGACAGGACTGGGTGCTGCGCGGCTTCCGCCAGTTCGACGCGCCGGTCTCGCTGGTCTTGACCTATGACCGCGTGCTCGATCCCGGCGCGGTCTGCCATTTCGATCTCGGCGCGCTCTGCTACGGCATCGTGCTCGCAGCCTGGGACCGCGGGCTCGGTTCGGTGATCAACGGGCAGGGCATCATGCGCTCCGACATCGTGCGCGAGGTTGCGAAGATTCCAGAGGACGAGGTGATCATGACCTGCGTCGCGATGGGATATCCCGACGACGGCTTTGCCGCCAACGCGGTGCGCTCGGATCGCGAGGCGAACAGCGACTTCGTCCGCTTCGTCGGATTCGCCGAGTAGTGCACGCGGGCGCGGATGTGTCGGCGCCACGGAATCGTGCCGATGTCCGTTGCAATGCCGCCGGCGCGAGGGCGCCGCGCGGATTTGATCTGGATCAAATGCACCGATGCGATCGGTATCATGAGCCCGCGAAACGATGCGACGCCGTAATCCTACGGTGCGCATTCACAGCACAAACGCGCCTGCGCCGCGCGCTTCCTAACCGAATGGCAATTTCGAATCCGTAGTTCACTCCTTTGAGACGCGTCGCGCGTCGAACAAGGATATTGCCATGCTCTCGTTGTTTTCCCAGGCAAGTCACAAGCAGCCCGCGCCGTCGATCGTTGCGGAGGTACGGGAAGAGGCTCCGGCGGTTCGTGAGGCCTGCGCGATTCGGGTGCTGGAGAGCGACGACCGGCTGCAAAATATTTCCGAGGGCGACTTCGTCGTAGAGGGCGCGCGGTCGCCGCTGGTTCTCGCGTTCATCTCGCCCCACTGCGACTTCGCGCGCGTTGCATCGTCGTTGCAGAGGCTGGCGGGGTCGACGCCGGTGATCGCGATGTCGACCGCGGGCGAGCTGTGCTCGGCGGGCCAGTCGCTCTACAAGCCGACGGGGTCGAACTGGTCGTCCGTCGTCGTGCAGGTTCTTCCGGCCGATCTGTTTCAGTCCGTCAGCATCCACAGCGTCCGCCTCCACAACGACGACATCCGCAAGGGGGAGCCGTCCAGGGCCCATGACGCGCGCATCGAAGCGATCACGCGCGAGGTCGCCGCGATAAGGACGCCCTTCGCGATCGACGTGCGCGATACGATCGCTTTCGCGCTCGTGGACGGCGTGTCGGCGTCGGAGAGCTACTTCATGGAGGCCGTGTACAGGAGCGGCAAGTTTCCGTGCGGTTTCGTCGGAGGATCCGCCGGCGGCAAGCTCGACTTCCAGCATACCCATCTCTACGACGGCAGGCAGGTGCTCGAGAACCATGCGCTGATCGTCTTCATGAAGCTGGCGCCGGGCCGCGCCTACGGTATCTTCAAGACGCAGAACTTCAAGAAGACCGGAAAATCCTTCGTCGTGATGGACGCCGATCCGGATCGTCGCACCGCTTCGGGCGTCATGGAAGGGAGCGAGATCAAGCCGTTCGCCTCCGTGGTGGCGAAGGCGCTGAACACGATTCCGGCGAACCTCATGTCGATGATGACGAAGCACTCCTTCGGCATCGAGGTCGGCGGAGACCTGTTCGTGCGCTCGGTCGCGGGCATCGATGCGGACAGCGGCGTCGTGTCGTTCTTCTGCGACGTCAATTCGGGCGACAGACTCGAGTTGCTGGAAGCCACCGATTTCGTGGACCAGACGCGGCGCGACCTCGAGGCCTTCCTGCGCGACAAGCCGCCGGCGATCGGCGCGATCCTCAACGACTGCATCCTGCGCCGCCTGAACAACGAGAGCCAGCTCCGCAACATGAGCGGCATGTGGCCGATGCCGGTCGCGGGTTTTTCCACCTTCGGGGAGCTGTTCGGGATCAACATCAACCAGACGCTGACCGCGATCGTGTTTTTCGACGTCAGGGAAAAGCCGCTGAACGATCCGTTCATCGAGACGTTCCCGATCCACTACGCGCATTTCGTCGAATATTTCACGCGCACCCATCTCAACCGCATGGTCATGCTGAACCGGATCAAGGACGACATCGTGCATCGTCTGACGGAATATCTCAGCGCCAGCGCCACGCTGAGCGGGAAGGTCGAGGGCGCGCTGCGCCAGACGGCTTCGATCAACGCGATCGTGGAGGAGATCCGCTCGGTCATCGTGGCGAGCGCACAATCGGCGGCGCGGGCGACCGACACGACGGCATTGTCGCAGGAGTTCGCCGGCCTCACTCAGGCCATGAACGGGCTGCGGGACATCCTGAAGATCATCGACACGATCGCGGGCCAGACCAACCTGCTGGCGCTCAACGCGACCATCGAATCGGCGCGCGCGGGCGAAGCGGGACGGGGCTTCTCGGTGGTGGCGACCGAGGTGAAGAAGCTCGCGCAGGACACTAAAACCAGCCTCACGCGTACCCACGCCTCGATCGGAGGCATGGAAACATCGCTCGAGTCGCTCGGAGCCAATATCAACGACACCCGGGGCCAGCTGATCCAGACCCAGGAAGGCTACAACAGCATCGTGACGCAGATCGAGGAGATGTTCAAGAATCTTCAGATGATCAACACCGTGCTATCGGACCTCGAGAGCTTCGTGCGCGACCGCAACGGGGCGTTGACCAGCGCCATGAGCGACATCGAGACGCTCAAGCGGATTGGGTAGGGCACAGAGCCTGCCGCTTCGCAAATTTCGGTGACGACCGTTCAGATCGCACTTGCATTCTCTTCGCGCCAGCAGGAACAATGTGCCTCGTGAGAGGTTTGTTGCTGGCGCGAGGGAATAGGCATGCGGCGGCTGGCTAGCCTGATTCTAAGGTTCTTCGGCCCGCGAGTGCGGCGCCCGATCGACGATGATCCAAGTCTTCCTTTCTCAGCCGACGAGTTCGGCCGATTGATCCGCAGCGGCAAACGAGAAGACATGAAGCTGCTGGCCGAGGGCCTCGCCTGCCGCTCCATCCCCCGCCGCGCCAAATACCGGGCGACGCACTAGCGTTCGGCAGCAATTGTCGGCTGCAATTATCGCATGGAGGCGCTCGCCGGTTTTCCGGGCTATCGCGTCAGCGCGACCTGCTTGAACGAGGCGACCAGCGCCTTCTCCAGCTTTCCAGTCATCCCACAGAGAATATTGTAGGCTTCCACGCGTGGCATCGTCGGCTTGTAGTGGCGATGCTCGATCAGCGCTGCGAAGATGTCCGATATCGTGAGGATCCGCACGATATCGCCGATGCTCTCGGCGCAGAGCGCATCCGGATACCCGCTGCCGTCGAGATATTCGTGATGATGACGCACGGCATCGAGGATTTCAGGCGAAATCCCCTCGTGCCCTTTCAGAAACTCATAGCCCGCGGTCGGATGCGTTTCGATCAGAGCGCGCTCCTCGGCGTCGAGGCGGCCCGGCTTGTCGAGGATGGCGAGCGGGATCTGAGCCTTGCCGATGTCGTGGAACATGGCGGCCGAGTAGAGGCGTTCCAGATCGGCCCTGCCGACGCCGAGGCTGAGGCCGAAGTCGATGGCGACGCCGGTCACGAGCAGGCAGTGCTGATAGGTGCCCTCGTGGTGGCGCCGCACCGTCGTGAGCCATTCCGACAGGCCGTGCTGGGTGATACGATCGGCAATCTGGCGACCGGCTTTCCTGGTGCCGGCGACATCAAGCGGCTCGCCGAGCGTGACGGCCGTGAACATCGACGCGATGGCGGTTGCCGCGGCTGCTGCCGCATTGTCCAGCTGCGTTGTGCCGCTTGAGGAAGCAGACACAGGCTCGGCCGGATCAGCCAGCGCTGCCAGCAGCTTGATCCTGTTGATCGCCCCGGGGAGAACGAGCGTGGCGCCGAGCGCGTAGGCTTGCGATACAGTTGTGTGAGAGGAGTGCTCGACTAGGAAGATCCGCTTCGTGGCCTTCGCCAGCTTGGCAGCCCGCTTCTTGATAGCCGCGATGCTTTCGATGTCACGCAACTCGGCGCGGACGACGATTGCGAAGGGAACTTGCGACAGCTTGGGCGCGGCGTCGAGCCGTTCGCCGGCGACCGCAAATTGCCGCTCGAGCATCGAGCAGACGCCCCACAATTTGTCGGAGGAATCGGCCAGAACATGCACGAACGGGCGTATCGCATCCGGCTCTCGAATGCCGCCGTCGCCTTTGACGGGGCGGGATATGGTTCGCGCGTTCTGCACGGTGCACCTGTTTCTACCGGGAGTTCAAAGAAATCGATGATCCCTGGGCCTATTTGCTTTGAACGGAAGTCTGCGCGGCGGCCGCCGCTGCGCTGGCCGGTCTTTTCTTGCCGTCTGAGGTGATGAAGTGTACGCCGGCCATGGTGCCGTCGATCCAGACCAGCTCGCAGCGACGGTAGGCTAGTCCCGTCGACGACAGCAGCATGAAGAATTCCTTGGCCTGAAGAACGTCCAGCGTGCCCTCGACCTCGAGCTTGGCGCCCGTTTGCGAGACGTCGAGCAGGACGCAACTGCGTCGCCAGGTCCCGTCCGAACCCATCAGGTTGACAGGCTGCTTGTGATCCATCCGTACGCGAAGCGCCTTGCGACCGTCGAACCTCATCGGCTAACCCCCATTTTTGTACAGCGATTTCTCCCATCGCTGGTGTTGGCACCTGCCGCGATTTCCCCCCACCGCACCGTCCATTGGCTGGTCGACAAGAGGAGCGTTTCGAAGATCTGCTGCGCGCGTTCGCGCTCGGCAAAGGAGAGACGTGCACCGCCTCGGTTGCTCAGGATCGCGAGCGTGGTCGCCCAGTTCAGGCGCGAAGCGCGGCAGGCCATGACAAGGGCCTCGCAGTCGTCATCGATCATGACATGCTCAACGATCTCGATCGGGGCTCCCGAGAGCACGGAGAGCGCCGTGAACAGGTTGGCGGTCTCGCCGCGGATCGCAAAGCGGTTCACTGTCGAATCGTTGAGCTTGCCGACCCGGTTGAGGGCGACGATTTCCGGCCTTGCGCTCGCATAGTCGGCCGAGCAAGGCCGCTTTGGAGCAATGAGGGCGGCGGCGACGCCCGGTGCGGCGCCCTGTCCCGGTGCGGCAACGGCGCTGGGCTTGGCCAAGGCCTTGCCTGGCGAGATGGAGAGCAGCCTGCGCACGACCAGATCTGGTGTACCGGGCCGCAGCGCCAGCGCCTTCGTGATCGCGTCATCCGCCGAGCCATTCTCGACGAGTGCAGTATAGGCCGCGTCGGAGAACCGGGCTCCCGGGTTCCTTAGCAGCGCAAGGCAGACCGTGCGGCCGCCGCGTATGACCAGCACCTCGGCTACAGCCGCTTCGACGCGCGCGCGAGACGCGATTGCAAGTCGATGGCTTTCGCCGCAGGACGTTGCGACCGTCTCGAGGTCAGCGGCGGACAGCGCCTGCGATTTGAGCAGGATCGGACATGCGACGGCGGAGTCCTCGTGCGAGGCGAGGTGCCTCAATGTCTCTTGCGGCGCAACAGGCAGCTCGGCGAGCGCTCGGCTGAGCTGAATCAGCGAATCCGGAGCGACCCGGTTTGCCAGTCGGAGGAGGACACCGTCGACGACGTTGACGAGCAGCTCCTGAGGCCGGTCGCGGCTGGCTGTGAGCAGATGGACAATGCCTGACAGGATACGCCCGCAGCGCTCGGGCGAGCAGGCCGCGATCGCCTCTTCCAACTCCAAAAGAATATCTGCAGGCGAATTTGCCATCACGGCAGGGCCTGAATCTCAAAAAAAACGAATGAACGAGTTCTATTGCGCCTTAAAGTTGTTAATTTGGATTTTAGACTTTGACCCTTCAGGTATCAGCGCACCGCCCGCTTTACCGGAAACGCTATCGAAATTTGGCAGGACGCCAACCGTCAACTTGTCCTTTGAATTGGACCCTCGCCAACTGATCGAGACAGACTAGGATGATTTTTTCGGTCTAACGGGGCAACAGAAAGGGGGGAATTCAGGTCCGCGCTTTCACCCCGGACACGCGTATTTTTCCTGACGCGGTTTTCATTTTGCCATGACCAGCGATGATGATGCGCCAACACTGGCGCCAAAGATATTTCGCTTTTCCGACGTCGATGAGTTTCGCAACGCGATCCGCGGTCTGAACTTCGAGTTCACACCGTTTGTGCGAAGGATCGCGGCTGAGCAGATCATCCTGCAATTGCCAGGCTGCGACGTGAACGTGACGCGCGCTTTTCCGCGGGTTGTGGACGCTGAACTCATCGCGGATTGCACGGCGGTTGGTTTTGCGATGGACGACCTCGACGTTCCCATTCGCTTCAACGGTGCGCAACGCGACCGCGCGGTCGTCGTCATCGGCAGCGGCGGCGCGGCCTACAACACCATCGAGGAAGTGCAGCGGCAAATCGCCTCGGTCGTCTTCCGACCAGAGGTCAAGAACCGCGGCTGGCCCGAGACGCGTTCCAATTTCAAGATCTTTGAGACCAGCACATTGGCGTTGAATGGGGTGCGGAACGTGGTCAGGGAGGTGGTGGCCGCCGCGTCCGAGCCCATCGATCCCACTGAGGCGCCGCTGAAGGCGGCGGCGATGAAGGAGTCCCTGTTCGGCGCGGTCGACGCCGTCTTCGCCAACTTGGTTTCGGCGCGATGGACGGTGAGGCCGAACGACGAGCGGCAGTTCAAGATCTTTCAGGACATCCGCGCGCTGTTGTCCGGCGATCTCGCCCAGCCCATCTACAGCGAGGAGATCGCGCGCGAGCTCGGCCTTTCCGTCCGCACCTTGCATGATGTCGTCCGCCGCTATCGCGGCATGAGCCTGCACCGTTACCTGCGCCTGCGGCGGCTGTGGTTGGTCCGCCAGCGGCTATTGGCGGGCGCCGATAGCGTCAAGGCCGTCGCGCTGGCCTTCGGCTTCTGGCATCTCAGCGATTTCTCCAGAAGCTATCGCGACCGGTTCGGCGAGGCGCCGTCGGAAACGCTGGAGCGCGGACGCAGGCGCTAGCACGACAAATGGGTTGGGGCCGGACTCCGGTTTTGTGCTAGCCTTCAGCCATGAGCAATCGCATCCTCGTCCTCTACGGTTCCTACCGTTCCGACCGCATGGGCATCCGCCTTGCGAATTTTGTCATCAATCGCCTGCGCGAGCGCGGCGAGGATGTCGAGTTCATCGACGCCAAGGCGATCGGCCTGCCGATGCTCGACCGCATGTACAAGGAATATCCCAAGGGCGCCGCGCCCGAGGCGCTGGAGAAGCTGGCCGGGCAGATCCGCGGCGCGGACGGTTTTGTCTTCGTCACCGGCGAATACAATTGGGGCATTCAGCCCGGATTGAAGAACCTGACCGACCATTTCCTCGAAGAGTGGTTCTGGCGTCCGGCCGCGATCGTCAGCTACTCCGCCGGCCGCCTGTCCGGCGCGCGCGCCTCGACCGCCTGGCACGGCACGCTGTCGGAAATGGGCATGGTGGTGGTGTCGAGCACCATCGGCGTCGGCCCGATCGCGCAGACGCTGTCGGCGGATTCCGAGCCGATCGGCGAGGGCGGCAAGGCGCTGGAGCGTTCGTTCCCGCGCTTTGCCGACGACCTCGCCTGGTGGATCGAGGCGGCCAAGGCGCAGCGGGCGCGCAAGGCGCCGCCTTATTGAGTTTGCGCGAGCGGCAGCGTCAGGCGGCCCTGACCTCGCCGAGGAAGTGGTCGAACTGTCCGGCGAGATCGCGCGACTGCGTCGAGAGCTGCTCGGCCGCGCCCAGCACTTCCCGTGCGGCCGCTCCCGTGTCGTCGGCGGCGCGCTGCACGCCTGAGATGTTGGTGTTCACTTCCTGGGTGCCGCGGGCGGCTTCCTGCACGCTGCGGGCGATCTCCTTGGTCGCCGAGCCCTGTTCCTCGATCGCCGCGGCAATCGCGGTGCCGATCTGGTCGATCTCGGCGATGACGTCGGCGACGTTGCGGATCGCGGCGACGGTCTCGTCGCTCGCAGACTGGATCGCCGTGATCTGCTCGGAGATTTCGGTCGTGGCCTTGGCGGTCTGGCCGGCCAGCGACTTCACTTCGGATGCGACCACGGCAAAGCCGCGGCCGGCGTCGCCGGCGCGGGCGGCCTCGATGGTCGCGTTCAGCGCCAGCAGATTGGTCTGCTCGGCGATGCTCTGGATCAGGGTGACGACGTCGCCGATCTTCTGCGCGCCCTCGGCGAGCGTACGTGCCGTGTCGCCGGTGCGGCGGGCGTTGTCGACGGCGCGGGCCGCGATCTCGGTGCTTTGTGCGACCTGACGGCCGATCTCGGAGATCGAGGAGGTCAACTCCTCGGTCGCGCTCGCGACCGTCTGCACGTTGGTGGAGGTCTGCTCGGAGGCCGCGGCGACGACCGCGGCCTGGCTGTTGGTCTGGGCCGCGGTCGCGGTCATCGACTGCGCCGTGCTTTCCATGGTGGAGGAGGCTTTCGAAAGCCCGCCGACGAGCTCGGTGACCTTGGCTTCGAACGCGCGGGTGAGCTCGTCGAGCGCCTGCGCGCGGCGCATCTTGCCGTCGTTCTCGGCCTGCTTCTCGGCGGCGAGCCGGTCGGCCCGGATCATGTTGTCCTTGAACACCTGCACGGCCGCGGCCATCGCCCCGATCTCGTCGGAGCGCTCGGCGCCGGGGATCTCCTCGGCAACGTTGCCTTCGGCAAGCCGCGACATCCGCGTGGTCAGGCCGACGATGGGCGCGCAGACGCGGCGGCGCACCGTCACGACGAGGCCGATGCTGGCGATCAGCACGGCGACAAGGCCGAGGAGCGCGACGGTGAAGCTGGTGCGTGCAGGCGAGGAGGCGCCCGCCAGGATCTGCTCCGCATTGTCGTAAAGCGCGTCGCGGACCTCGATGATGGTGCCGAGGCCGCGCTGCGTCGCGGCGTAATAGGTGTCCATGTCGTGTTCGTACTTGCCGCTGATCGCACCGTCCTTCACCAGCTTGAGCTCGCGGCCGAACTCCTCGATATAGACCGCGTTGAACTTCTCCAGCGCAGCGGCGACGTTCGCCGGCGTTGCCGGATTGCCGCGCAATTCCAGCAGCGCCATCACGATCTGGTCGTTGCGGCCCTGCGAGCGGCTGATCTCGGCCTTCTCGGTGTCCGTCGCCGGTTTCTTGCCCCCGACGAGGTTCTTGTGCAGGCTGGAGTTGAAGCCGCCGACGTCGCGCAGCGTCATCGCGATGTTGGCGTAGCTCGCCTGCCGGTAGGCGTCGCCGTTGAGGATCGCCATGCGGCGGACCTGCTCGTTGAGCAGCGCGGTCACGGCGCCGTTGAGCACGGCGTTGTCGGCGACGATCTTCTTGGCGGCGTCCTTGCGCGCCTCCGCCGGTCCCGCGAGCGCCTTGTCGATGGCCTCGCGCAGCGCGGTGAATTTCGAATTGATGCCGTCGATGTTGTTGCCGGTGGTGGCGCCGTCGTCGAACGGGCCGGGAAGGTCCTTGCGTAGCGCGTTCATCCGGTCGCGGGCGCCGTCGGTCTGCTTGCGCAGCTTGTCCTGCTCTGCGAGCAGCGCCGGGTCCACCGTCGCCGGTCCATAGAGGATGTTGGTCGAAAAGCCGCGCTCGGGGTTGAGATAGCGCGGGATGTCGCCGACGGCGCGGACGATCGCGAGCCGCCCCTGTGCTTCGGTGATCCGCTCCATCGTCTGGTACTTCGTCACGGCGACGTAGACGGCGAGGCCGCCGCCGACGGTCGAGAGCGAGACGATGGCGGTGGTCAGGAGCGTTCCGATTTTCATGTTCTGTCCGGCAATTGGCGCGGGGAGAATTATTTTCCACGGACGATAGGTCGCCCGTGTTAATCCCGGGTTTACGCTGCTTGCCGCCGCGCGAGCTCAGCTGGACGGCTGATCGAGCTTTGCGAGGATCTCCAGCGTCGCGCCGTCGCGCTCGCCGGCGAAATACCGGGCGAGCGCCTCACTGAAAATGGGATCATCGGACACGGCGCCGAACAGCGTCATCGAGGAGCGGAATTTGGCGTCGTCAGGCGCGCCGAGGATCGCGTTGATGGTCCGCCCCTGAACGGCGAGCACGAGCCTGGTGCACGCGATCAGGCGCGGGCCAAGGACAGGGTGGGCGAGATAGGCCTCGGCCTCCGCGCGCGAGCCGATGGCGTAGCGCTGAGTCATGGCGCTGAAGCCGAGGCCGGCGACCTGCGGGAAAATGAACCACATCCAGTGGCTCTGCTTCCGGCCCCGGGACAGCTCCCCGGTCACGGTGGGATAGACCGGGTTTTGGGCCTGGACGAACCGGTCTAGATCGAAAGGAGCGGTCATTGGATACCTTGGGGGTGCCTTGACGGCCGTGATTATGCCTAACTTTTGGCTCCCAATGTGGTAGCTGGTATAGAGAGTCTCCGGGTGGGGGTGGGTCTCCCCGGGGGTCGATTTGGGGATCTGATGGTTTCCGACACCGCAAGAGCCGAGAGGCTGTTGTCGCGCCGCCGTATCGGGCGGGCCGAGACGATTCTGCTGTCTCTGGCCGCTGTTGCGCTGTCGCTCGGTGCCGCCGCCTGGGTCGCCGATATGGGCGATTCGACCCCGCTGGTTTCCGCCGCGCTACCGCCGGCCAATGCCCCTTCCTTCGAGGACCGTTTTGCTTCGGCATCTGGCAGCGCGCCCGCCCGCGAGCTCGGCCTGCGGACGCTGGAGCGCTCTGCCCTGAATGCGGTCCAGCTCAAGCTGCGCGATGCCAAGGCGATGCTGGCTCAGAAACTCCAGGGCGACGACTGGCGCTCGACCCTGACCGAAGATGACCGGACGGCGGTTGACGAGAGGCGGCCCTCGGAGCGTGCCGACGCGGTCCCGATGCCGCGTTCGCGGCCGGTGCAGGCGGACTTCTCGGCCCAGATCGCGTCCAGCCAGGCCTATGCCGACACCACCCCCAGGGTCGACAACCGCAACTTCTTCGAAAAATTCACCGACAAGATCAAGCTGGCCTCGCTGACCCCCGGCGATGGCCTGTTCAGCAAGGCGCCGGATCTCGCCGCCCTCGGCTATGATTCGCGCACGGCGGTCTACGACATCTCGGCCAAGGCGCTTTACCTGCCGAGCGGCCTCGCGCTGGAAGCGCATTCGGGCATGGGCGCGCTGATGGACGACCCCCAGCATGTGGATCAGCGCATGGTGGGCGCGACCCCGCCCGCGACCTACGATCTGAAGCCGCGCGAAAAGCTGTTCCACGGCATCCGCGCGCTGCGCTTGACGCCCGCCGAGGGCACCAGCGCGCTCGGCCGCGTCGGCCTTCTCACCCACAGCTACATGCTCGGGCCGCGTGGCGATTCCAACGGCTGCGTCTCGATCAAGGACTATGAGCGCTTCCTCAAGGCCTACGACAACGGCGAGTTCAACCGCCTGGTCGTGGTGCCGAGCCTGAGAGGATCGGCGACCGCGTCACAGCGCGGCAGCACCGACTCCTGATATTTGCCTGCCGCGGCGGGGCTGCCGTTTCCCCTTCGTTAAGCCGTCCTTGTCCAGAAGCAGCCCATGAGTGATCCCCAGAATTCCGAGACCCCGCTGCGTACGACGTTCAAGATCAAGCTGAACGGTGACACGCTGGCGATCGCGACCGTCGGCCAGGCCTATCAATTCCTCACCAACTTCAAGTCGGTCGAGTGGATGGAATTCCGCTCGCTGCACGAGGAAGCCATCTCGGCCCTGGAAGGCGCCGCCGGCAACGCCATGCTCGCGGTGCAGGCGACCAACGCCGTGCGCGCGCTGTTCGTCAGCGCGAAGCTGCTCTGAGACAGCCGTTACTCCCCTCCAATCGTCGAACCCGCTCCCGAATGCCTGCGACGAAGGCGTGGCGCGCTTCTGCGCCGAGGAACGGGATCGCATGAATATCGCAGTCTTCATTGCCGGCGTTGATCGCGCCCGCGCGGAGCAACCGACGCTCGCAGCGCTCGAGGCATTCGAAAAATCCATCGGCTGCCGCTTGCCGGACGAGTATCGCCAGTTCCTGCTGGCCTGCGCCGGCGGCTATTTCCAGGGCTCTGCCGAGTTCAACTGGCCGCAAGGGCACTGGGCCGGCGCGGTCCAGGAGGTGCTGGGATTGCGGCGCGATGAATGCTCGCTGGTCCAGACGCGTCAGACTCCGCAATGGCCGACCGTCGATGAACTCCTCTGGATCATGAGCGACCACGGCGGCAACCCGATCTGCATGACGATCGACAAGGCGCATTTCGGCAAGATCTGGTTCATCGATCACGAGATCGCCGAATACGAGAAGCCCTGGACGCTTGCCGAGGCGATGTCGAACGAATGGGGTTACGTGCTGCCGCTCGCACCGACATTCGGCGATTTCGTCGCCGGATTGTATGAGCAGGCTGACGCCTCGTGAGAATCTGCTCGGGTCCCGGCTCTGCAGCGCATCGCGCTCGACGATGCTTCGCATCGCGAGGGAGACGCTGCGCTGCGTCCGGGGCACGAGAGGAAGCAGGACGATCAGTGCCTGCCGTCGCCATGCCCATCGTCGTCATCATGGAAGTCGTGGTCGCCGCCCGGCCTGAAGCCGGGGTCGATGCAGGCGAAATTGCCGGCATCGTTGGTCATGCCGCTGCCCTTGTAGGCTGCAATCTTCGGATAGACGCATAGCGGCCTCGTGCCGCTGGCCGGGAAGTTCATGGCTATGCGCGGATCAAAAAGTCCGCCGGTCGGGTAGGGCGAGGTGGCGTTGGTATTGGTCGCGACAATGCGTTCAGGCGCGATGCCTTTCTCGACCCAGTCGGTGATGGCCTTGACCTCGTTCTGCGCGAAGCTCGCGGTGGCCGCACCGCCGCCGCAATGGGCCATGTTCGGCACCATGAACAGCCGCGCGAAGTCGGTCGCGCGCCCGTTCATGCAACTGTCCATGTTGCGATACCAGCGGGCGATGGCAGCACCGGAGAAAATGCCGTCATTGACGGAGGAGGAGACGATCAGCTTGCCGCCGCGCGCCCTGAACGGCCGCAGGTCGGTCGAGACCGCGGCCATGAAGTCCATGCTGCTTTCAGGATAGGCTTGCGTCTTCGCGAAGATCTTCGGCGCGTCGGTGTCGAAGTTGAAGCGGAACACGAAGGCTTCCTGGCCGTTCGGCCCGTTGACGGGCGTGACGACGGGCGGGGTCTGGAAGATCATCGGGATCGCGCCTGCGCCGAGCGTCAGGTTGATCGCGGTGTTGACGTTCGGCACCGGCGCGGTGACGACGTTCCAGAGTTGCCAGCCGGCGCCGGGCGCGGTGGGCGGCGTCCAGATGCCGGCATCCCAGAACCAGTTCGAATACAGCCGTTGGCCGCGGGAATTGACCGGCCCGGCATAGATCTTCTTCAGCGCGTCCACCTGCGCGCCGGTCAGGCACGTGCCGCCATGCGGCGTGCTGCCGTGCGAGCCGGTGCCGCAGGTGTAGCTGGCGAGCGCCGGATACACCTTCTTCGCCGTGCAGGCGTGATAATTGTCGACGATGCCGTCGACCAGCCCGTCGAGCGCGTCGCAGGCGCTCAGGATCGCGGCCGAGGCCACCTGGAGATCCTGCACCGGAAACGTGTCGGGAATGAAGGGCTGTCCGTTGACGTCCTTGCTGGTGGCGAGCGTGCCGAGCACCTGCTCGTTCCAGGCTTCCGCAAGGGCCGCCTGTGGCAGGTTGAAGCCGGGATTTTGCGAGATCACACCGTCGAACAGCCAGGGGAAGCGCTGCGACGCCATCATGGCGTCACGTCCGCCGTTCGAGCAGCCCGTGATGTAGGAATAGACGGTGTCGAGGCCGTAGTAATAGGAGATGATCTGCTTCGAGATCGTCGCGGTCTTTTCGATGCCGTTGTAGCCGTAGTCCCTGCGCGCCTGGGCGTCGATCGCGAAATGCGCGGAGCCACCGGCATTGGCATCGTCGTCCTGATGTCCGCCGACCGGATTGCTGGCGTTGTCTTCATGCCCGCCGTCGTCGGCGGCCACGGCCCAGCCCTGACCGAGTTCGACGCCGGCGGCGCCCTGCGGATCGGCCTGGAGGCTGCCGTCGGTGCCGCCGCCGCCCATCATCTCGAAACGGCCATGCCAGGTATCGGGCAGATTGAGCGCGAAGCCGATCCCGTAAGTGAAATGATCGGGGTCCTGCGTCGAGACGCGCTTGTTGATGATGCCGATACACGTTGCAGTAGCCCGCCTTCTGGGTCGCGCTCAGGATCTGCGTGTTCGGCAGCGTGAGGCCGGTGAGGGCCGTGCAGGACGCGCGCGGGGCAACACCACTCGGCGGCAGGCCGTGGGCCATTGCCTGCGGGCCGAGAGCCGTCCAACCGGCAACAATGGTCGAGGCGAGAAGTAATCGTTTCATGTCATGCCCTCCAGCTTGATGATTGTCGAAAGCAGCGGTCGTCCACGCGACATCGTGCGGCGCCGGCCGTTGCGGCAGGCGTCGTCAAGGCTGCAAGCGATGTCGCTGTCGGTCGGGACGTCCTGGTCGTCGGGAGGCCGGGGAGCTTCGCGATGCGGATCGCAGCGCGCGGAACGCAATGCGCCGACGGCCGCAATCGTGTCGCCGCGATGCGCGATGGCATGCGGATCGTCGCCGTTCCCTGATGCAGGCACCGACGTTAGCTCCCCTGAAGCCTGCTCGTGTGACGGCAGGTTTTCTTGATCCTTAGGCAAGCGATGTTGCCGTGTCAACATGACGCAACACGCGAGTCCGCGGTGCAACCTGTCGTAGAAGCTGCATCGGCAAGGCGCGACGCCGCGCGGCTTCTCGATCCCGGTCCGCTGCGATAGACTTGGCGTTCGAATCCCGGACCACCGGGCGGATGCCGCCGCGCCGGCTTGTGAAAGATGGTCGTCGATGGAGAAGGCTGGCGTCAGGAAGCGATCCCCGAAGGGAGCGTCGCGCAGGGCGCAGGTTGCAAAGCCGGCGCGATCCGCCTCGCGTGCCGCGCCGGCCGGAAAGCCCGCCCGGCCAAAGCTGCTTGCCTCGGACGATCTGTCCCGTTCACTCGGCTATCGCATCCGGCGGGCCCAGCTCTGGGTGTTCAGGGATGTCAGCCGGCGGCTGGCCGCCTTCGACATCAGTCCGGCGCAGTTCTCCGTGTTGTCGGTGATCGAAGCCAATCCCGGCGTCAATCAGCTTGCCATCGCGCAATCCCTGTCGATCGAGCGGGCGGGGCTCGGGCGGCTGGTGGATCATCTGGAGCGGCGCGGGCTGGTGCAGCGTTCGGCCTCCGCCGTCAACCGCCGCTACTACGTGCTGTATGTGACCCAGACCGGCGCCGCGCTCCTCGGCCGCTTGCGGCCGTCGATCGCCGAAAGCGAGAAGACCCTCGCCGCCAGGATCGGGCCGCGCGCGTACAAGGAATTGCAGCGAGCGCTGTCGATCTTCCTCCAGGACACTTGATCCGGAACACCTTGAACTCGGCGACGGGAACGGGCAAACGGTCTGCGAAGACCGTGGCCCAGGCCATCCATTTGAAGCCTTGCTTTAGGGAGAGACCCCATCATGAAACGCCGTACATTCCTCCAGGGTGGCGCGGTCGCCGGCGCGACGACGCTGGTTGCTGCACCCGCGATTGCGCAAGGCGCGCCCGAGATCAAATGGCGCCTGACCTCGAGCTTCCCGAAATCGCTCGACACGATCTACGGCACGGCGCAGACCTTCGCGAAATACGTCGCTGACGCCACCGACAACAAATTTCAGATCCAGACCTTTGCGGCCGGCGAGCTCGTCCCCGGTTTGCAGGCGCTCGACGCCGTCAGCGCGGCCTCCGTCGAGATGGCGCAGACGCCGCTCTACTTCTACATCGGCAAGGAGCCGGCGCTGGCCTATGCCACCGGCGCGCCGTTCGGCATGAACCATCGCCATCAGGAGTCCTGGTGGTATTTCGGCGGCGGCGCCGATCTCGCCAACGAGGCGCTGAAGCCGTTCAAGGCGCATGCGATCCTCTGCGGCAACTCCGGCACCCAGATGGGCGGCTGGTTCCGCAAGGAGATCAAGACCGTCGACGATCTCAAGGGTCTCAAATTCCGCATCGCCGGCATGGGCGGCCATGTGCTGGCGCGCCTCGGCATCGTGCCGCAGCAGCTCGCCGGCGGCGACGTCTATTCGGCCCTGGAGAAGGGCTCGATCGACGCCGCCGAATTCGTCGGTCCCTATGACGACGAGAAGCTCGGCTTCCAGAAGGTGGCCAAATACTACTACTTCCCCGGCTGGTGGGAAGGCGGCGCCATGCTGCACATGATCGTCAATGACGAGAAGTGGGCTTCGCTGCCCAAGCACTACCAGGCCATCGTCAACCAGGCCGCCTCTGCGGCCGGCGCCTGGATGCTCGAGAAGTACGACAGCGTGAACCCGGCGGCGCTGAAGCGGCTGATCGCCAACGGCGCCGAGCTGAAGGCGTTCCCGCAGCCGGTGCTGGAGGCTTGCTACAACGCGACTCAGGAGCACCTGAACGAGCTCGCTGCCAAGAGCGACCTGTTCAAGCGGACCAAGGAGAGCCACGACGCGTATATGAAGGAGCTGCTGTTCTACACGCAGATCGCGGAAAACTTCTACGACAACTATTTGCTCAGCAAGATGCGCAACAAGACCTGATTGCAGCAAGAGGGCGCGGTGTTTTCAGGCGTGATCCGAAGGACACTGTCATTCCGGGGCGCGCCTCTTGGCGGGAGCTATGATGCGCAATTGCGCATCTGAGAATCCATTTCACCGCGTGTCTTGCCGCCCGATGGATTCCGGGCTCGCGACTTCGTCGCGCCCCGGAATGACGGCGGAGGGAGCGGTTTACGCCGCGCCCAGCCCGAGCTTTGCGTAGATGCGCCGCGCATAGGCACCGAACGCATCCGTCGTCTTGAGCGGAAGGTCGCGCGGGAAGGGCAGGTCGATCGGGAAGTAATCGGCCATCTTCGCCGGGCCCGCGGTCAGCACGGCGCAATGCGAGGACAGGAACACCGCTTCCTGGATCGAATGCGTGACGAAGATGATGGTCTTGCCGCTCTCGCGCCAGATCCGCAGCATCTCCAGGTTCATCTGCTCGCGCGTCAAGGCGTCCAGCGCGCCGAACGGCTCGTCCATCAGGATTAGCTTGGGATCGTGGATGAAGGCCCGCGCGATGGCGGTGCGCTGCTGCATGCCGCCTGACAGCTGCTGCGGATATTTCTGCTCGTAGCCGGTAAGCCCGACGAGGTTGAGCAAGTCGCGCGCCCGCTCGCGCGCGGCTTTCATCGGTAGCCCCACGATCTCGGCCGGCAGCAGCACGTTGTCCAGGATCGTGCGCCATTTCAGCAGCAGCGCCTGCTGGAATACCATGCCGATGTCGCGGGTCGGATCGAACGGGCTCCTGGCGCTGCCGATCTTCACGGTGCCGCCGTCGGCGCCGTGCAGGCCCGCCAGAATCTTCATCACCGTGGTCTTGCCGCAGCCGGACGGGCCGACCAGCGAGACCAGCTCGCCTTCCTTCACGTCCATGGTGACGTCGGAGACGGCGAGAAACTCCGCGCCGCCGCTGCGGTAAATTTTCCGGACGCCGCGCAGGCTGATGAAGGGCTCTTCCGTCATGCCAGCCATTTGCTGAGGTTGGCGGCCACGAAGTCATCGTCGCTGAGGTCGGCGTGCTCGCGGCAGACGCGGTCGATCTCCTCCTTTTGGCCGGGGCTGAGGCCCTCGGCCGGATCGAGGCACCACAGCCCCTGCATCAGGCCCTGGCGCCGCAGGATCTCGTGGCAGCCGGCGATGCAGCCGTGGAAATTGTTGGCGACGTCGAAGAAGGCGCTGTTGCAATCGGTGACGCGGGCATCGAGCGCGAGCAGGTCGGCCGGCACGCTGTCCTTGTGCCGCGCCGCCTTGCAGCGCTCGAATTGCCCGATCGCGCTCGCCGTCCAGACCGACCAATGGCCGAGCAGTCCGCCCTTGAAATAGGTGCGCGTGGTGACGCCGTTGTCGCGCAGGTCGAACGGCAGCATGAGATCGAGCAGGATATGGTCATCATTGCCGGTGTAGAGCGCGACGCGGTCGAGCGCACCCGCGGCTGCGACGCCGCGCAGCACGTCGAGCGTGCGGTAGCGGTTGAACGGCGCGATCTTGATCGCGATCACATTGTCGATCGAGGCAAAGCGTTGCCAGAATTGGCTCGACAGGATGACGCCGCCGACGGCCGGCTGGAGATAGAAGCCGACCAACGGAATTTCGGCGGCGACCGCGGTGCAGTGCGCGATAATCTCGTCCTCGGAGGCGCTCTTCATCGCGGCGAGGCTGAGCAGGCCGGCGTGATAGCCGATGTCGCGCGCGGTGCGCGCTTCAGTGGTTGCCTGCCTGGTCGGACCGGCAAGTCCCGCGACCATCGCCAGCGGACGCCTGGTCCAGCTCGCCGCGGTCTCGGCGGCGAGCTCCAGCACGGGACGGTAGAGGCCGACGTCGCGGATCGCGAACTGCGTCGTATGCACGCCGACCGCAAGGCCGCCGGCGCCGGCGTCGATGTAGTAGCGCGTCAGCGCGCGCTGATGCGTCTTGTCGAGCTTTCGCTCGGCGGTGAGCGCAAGAGGGTGCGCCGGCAGCACGGTGCCGTCGGCGATCAGCTTGCGAACGTCGGCATTGATCTGGCTGTGGTGCATGATGTCCTATCCAAATTCAGGGCCGGCGACGGCGAATGGCATTTCCTCGCCCGCGGCGGTGGCGGGGCCGAAGCGCATGCGCTGGAACGGGCGTTCGACGGTCCAGCCCGAAGCGGTCAATCCCTCCAGGAACGCGCCTTGCGAGGCGACAGCGTCGAGCAGGAGGGGGCGGGTCTCGGATCGCGCGATCGCCTGGACCAGGGCCAGCGCTTCGACGGCATGATCTGCGAACAAGGGACCGATGTGGCGCGCGGTTCTGCCGTCGCGGACCAGCGCGATGCATCCGTTCGCTGCGACGATACGCGAGGTGGAGCGCTGTGCGAAGGCGGTCAGGAGGGCGGTCCGGTCGAAACCGGTGACCCGCCGGTCCCGTGCACAAAGCGCGTCGAGCGTCGCGGCCGCAGGCGCCCGCGCGGACGCTTGCGTTGAATTGACCAATTTCAGCCGGCGCAATTGCAGGGTCGGTGTGAAGCCGAGCGGCCCGTATACGGCGGCACCATCGGGGGTCGCGTCGAGCCAGCTGGTCAGGCCGTTCCTGCGCGCCGTCTCCAGACAGGCGTCGACGAGGCGCGTTGCAAGGCCACGGCGGCGATGCGTGTCTGATACCAGCACCATGCTGATCCAGGCGTTGCTGCCGGAATACGGCAGCAGTGCCGCCGTCGCGACCAGCCGCATGCCATCGCGAATGCCGAACACGACGCCGTCGCGCAGGAAGATGCGCCAGTCCTCCTCGGTCTGGTTCCAGTGCGCTTCGACCGACAGCACGAGCCCGGCGATCGCATCGTCCGCGCCGAGCTTGATGATGGGCGGATCGTCAATAGCGGCCATCGCGCACCTCGTATTTGGTGGGCTTGCCGAGGCTCGGCATGGCGCGGGACACCCAGTCCGCGGTCCAGGCGATCAACTGCTCGGTGTCGACGACCGGCAGACCGAACAGCTCGACCGCCTGCGAGGTATCGGTCAGCCACGCCGTCGGCTCTTCCTCGCCGGTCAGCACCGGGGCGCGGCCGAAGCGAGCGCCGAATTTCGCGGCGAGATCGCGCACGGCGAGAATCTCATGGCCGCTGACATTGATCGGCGAGGTCGGCGCCGTGCAATGGGCAAGGCACCGCAGCGCCTGCGCGGACGCATCGCCCTGCCAGATGAAATTGACGTGGCCGAGGCTGACGTCGATCGGCGTGCCCGTCAGCACCTTCGTGGCGATGTCGTGCAGCACGCCATAGCGCATGTCGATCGCGTAATTGAGCCGGAACAGCCGGCCCGGCGTCGAAAACTTGCGCGAAAAATACTCGAACATGCGCTCGCGGCCGACGCAGGACTGGGCGTATTCGCCGGGCGGATTTGGCGCCATGTCCTCGGTCGCGCCTTTGCCGTCGACCGGCGCGAAGGGATAGACGCAGCCGGTCGAGAACGCCACGATCCGCGACGACGGGAAGGCCTGCGCGACGAGGGCCGGGACATGCGCGTTCATCGCCCATGTCAGCGACAGATCGCCCTCGGCGCCGAACTTGCGGCCGGCCATGAAGACGATGTTGGGCGCCCTCGGCAGCGCGTTGATCGCGGCCTCGTCGAGCAGGTCGCAATTGATCGTCTCGACGCCGCGCCGATGCAGCCAGTCCTTGACGCCCGCCTCGCTGAAGCGCGCGACGCCGATGACGCGGCGATCCGGCGCGGCGGCTTTGGCGAGCCCCGCCAGCGTCGGGCCCATCTTCCCGGCGACGCCGAGGATCATGATGTCGCCCTCGACCTTGTTGAGGTCGTCGATCAGCGCCTGGGTCGGCCGGCACAGGAGATCGTCGAGCGCGGCGATGTCAGGAATGGTCTTCGGCAGCGTCTGGCGGGTGAGGAGCATCGGTCGGTCCTTGGTCAGTCAGGTTTTCCGTTTTCAGGTCTGCCGTTATCAAGTCTGTCTTGCATCGCCGACCACGAACATGCGCTCGAGGGCGAGCACGAGGCCGTAGAGGGCGACGCCGAGCAGCGTCAGCAGCACCACGGCCATCACCATCGCTGGGGTGTCGAGCGAGGACTGCACCTGGATCATGAGGTAGCCGAGCCCGCGCTCGGAGGCGATGAACTCGCCGACGATGGCGCCGGCGACCGCCAGGATGGCGCCGACCTTCATGCCGGAGAACACGTAGGGCAGCGATCCCGGCAGCTGGATCTTGCGGAACAGCGTCCAGCGCGAGCCGCGCAGCGATTTGACGAGATCGAGCAGATCCGGTTCGACCTCGCGCAGGCCGCGGGCGGTGGTGAGCAGGATCGGGAAGAAGCAGATGCTGAAGGCGATCAGGATGTTCGGCACGATGCCGTAGGAGAACCAGACGATCAGAAGCGGGCCGAGCGCGACCTTCGGGATCATGTTCAGCGTCACGAACAGCGGCAGCAGCACCATGCTGACCAGCGGCGCCCAGCTGAAGATCACCGCGAGGGTGATGCCGACGAATGCGCCGAGTGCGAAGCCGCCGAGGATCTCGATCGCCGTCACCAGCGTGTTGGAGCCCCAGGCGTAGCTCGCGGTTCCCAGTGTCTGCACGGTCGCGAGCGGCGAGGGCAGGATGAATTTCGGCACGTGGAAGGCATCGACCGCGACCTGCCACAGCACGAGCACGGCGAGGTGCACGATCAGGATGATCGCAAAGCTGCGGGCCGGGCCTGCTCCGTCACCTGCCACCTTTCGCTCCCCGTTGCTCGTGGCCTCTCCGCCACGACGGCAAGCCTAACCGTCCCCGGGGCAAGTTTCAACCATCTGGTTGATTATGGCCGGAGCGACTGGAGCACCAGGTCGACGACATGCCTGCGCCGGGCACGGCGCTGGGCGCGGCTCGACAGGTCCTTGCCGAAGATCGCCGAGAGCGTCGGCGTGTTGGAGAAGAAGAAGTAGCTGAGGCCCGCGATGGAGATGTAAAGCTGGACGGGGTCGATCCCTTTCCGGAAAAGTCCGCAACGCACGCCCTCATGGAGGATGTGGGAGACGCTTTTCACCAGCGGGGAATGCATCGCCTCCAGCCGCGTGGACCCGCGGACATGACGGGCACCGCCGCGGTTCTCGTCGTTCAGAAGCACGATGAAATCAGGGTTTGCCGCCAGGTGGTCGAACGAGGCTTCGATCAGCCGGCGGATCGCCTTGTCGGGCGGCAGGCCTTCCAGATTGAGCCTGCGCTCCTGCTCGCGGATGTCCTCATAGACCCATTCGAGCACGGCGAGGTAGAGCGCGTCCTTGTCGCCGAAGTAGTGGTAGACGAGCTGCTTGTTGACGCCGGCGCGCTCGGCGATCTCGTCGACGCGGGCGCCCGCAAGGCCGTGCCGGGCGAACTCCAGGCGCGCCGCGGTCAGCAGCTTCTTGCGGGTGGCGACCGGGTCGCGCCGCTGCGGCACGGTGTCGCCAGATCGTTTTGCGGGCATTTCCAACCAAACAGTTGACAAGTGGAGGGCGGGCTTGTTGCATTGGTAGCCTCACATGGGGAGAGCGACAAGCCGGGTCGCGGCAATGAGGAGACAAGCGATGAAGCGTTTGCAGGCGGCGGTTGTGACCCTGATGCTCGGCTTGCCGGGCGTGCCCGCGAACGCGGGCGAGGCGGTGAACCTGATCCTGAACTGGACGCCCACGGCCGACCATTCGCCCTATTATTACGCGAAGGCGCAGGGCTGGTACGAGAAGGCCGGCATCGACCTCACCATCGAGACCGGCAAGGGCTCCGGCGTCTCCGCCGCCAAGGTCGGCTCGGGCGGCTCGCCGTTCGGCGTCGCCGACCTCGCCACCATGCTGGTGGCCAAGAGCAAGGGCGCCGACACGGTCGCGGTGATGAGCGTCTACGCCAACACCGGCCAGACCTTCTACTGGCTGAAGAGCTACGGCGTGAACGGGGTGAAGGATTTCGCCGGCCACAAGATCGGCAATCCGCCCGGGGACGCCTCGCGCGTGATGTGGCCGGCCTTCGCCAAGGCTGCAGGCCTTGCGTCTGATGCGGTCGGCTTCGTCAATATCGGGCCCACCGCAAAGGTCGCGGCGCTGAAGAGCCACACCGTCGACATCATCAGCGACTTCTACAATGAGCACGATGTGAAGGCGATCGAGTTCGGCCAGGACCTCGGCTATGTCAACTGGAAGGACATCGGGCTCAACCCTTACGGTAACTCGCTGATCGTCAACGGTGCTTACTTGCAGAAGAACCCGAAGGTGGTCGAGGATTTCGTTCGCGTCACGCAGAAGGCCTTTGCAGCCTGCGTCGCCGACGTCACGCCGTGCCTGAAGGCGCTGCTCGACCAGGTCTCCGGCCTCGACAAGGAGAACCAGGAGCGCCAGTGGGAGCGCATCAAGTTCCTGATGACGGACGAGTTCACGACGACGAAGAGCCTCGGCTGGATCGACGGCGAGCGGATGAAGAAGGACTACGAACTGGTCCAGACCTATCTCGGCATGGAGAAGCCGTTCGACGTGACGACGGCGTTCACGACCAAGATGCTGGATCCCGCCATCAAGATGGATGCGAGCAAGGTGAAGAAGTAGGGGGTAGGGGGGCTTCCGTATCGTCGTCCTGGCGAAAGCCAGGACCTCCGCGCGAGCGCTCGCGCTCGTCGCGATTACCCCAAGACGTTGTTTGGCGAAGACTCGTCGTTCGGTACTCCCACCGTCCGTAATCGATGGATTCCGCGGTATGGGTCCTGGCCTTCGCCAGGACGACACCGGAGGTCACGGCGGCTGTCCCGTGCGGACGAGCCGCCCAAGACCCACACCCAACTCACGTAACCCCGCGGAGAAATTAACCAGTCGTTAACCACATCCGCCGCATCGTTAACCATTCAATAACAGGGAACGAGTCGGCCGATGGAGGCTGCAGCAAAAGTCCAACGCCAAATGGTGCGCCTGCGCGGGCGCTCCTACGTGGCCTTCGTGTTCGTGCCGACGGTTCCGATCCTGGACTGGCTCCAGGAGATCGACGCCACCATCGCCCGTTCGCCGGGCTTCTTCGCCGGCCGGCCCGTGGTGATCGACCTGTCCTCGGTCGATCTCAGCCAGTCCGGCATCAATCATCTGCTCACCAGCCTTCAGGACCGCAACATCCGCGTGCTCGGGATCGAGGGCGTGGAGGAGGGCCGGCTGACCCCCATGATGCCGCCGCTGCTCTCGGGCGGGCGCAGCTGCGTGGTCGAGCCGAGCGCGCCGAAGAAGGTCGAGAAGGCGGAGGCCAAGCCAACCTCGCTCCTGCTCGAAAACCCCGTGCGCTCGGGCCAGACCGTGATCTTCCCCGAAGGCGACGTCACCATTCTCGGCTCCGTCGGCTCCGGCGCCGAGGTCGTCGCCGGCGGCTCCATCCACGTCTACGGCGCGCTGCGCGGCCGGGCCATGGCGGGGGTTAACGGGCACACGAGCGCCCGCATCTATTGCCAGAAGATCGAGGCCGAACTGCTTGCAATTGATGGGTTTTACCAGACTGCGGACGACATCGATGCCGCCTTGCGCGGCAAGCCGGCGCAGGCCTGGCTGCAGGGGAATACCATGCGAATTACAGCACTGAACTGACCAGCAAAGGAGACATTTCAGATGAGTAAGGTACTGGTCGTGACATCAGGCAAGGGCGGGGTCGGCAAGACCACGACGACCGCCGCGCTGGGGGCTGCCCTGGCGCAGCGCGGCGACAAGGTCGTCGTCGTCGATTTCGACGTCGGCCTGCGCAATCTCGATCTCGTCATGGGCGCCGAACGCCGCGTGGTGTTCGACCTCATCAACGTGGTGCAGGGCGTCGCAAAACTGCCGCAGGCGCTGATCCGCGACAAGCGGCTGGAGAATCTCTGGCTGCTGCCGGCCTCGCAAACCCGCGACAAGGACGCGTTGACGGAAGAGGGCGTTGGCAAGGTCATCGACGATTTGCGCGGCCGCTTCGACTGGGTGATCTGCGACAGCCCGGCCGGCATCGAGCGCGGCGCCTCCATGGCGATGCGCTTTGCCGACGAGGCCGTGATCGTCACCAATCCGGAAGTGTCCTCGGTGCGCGATTCCGATCGCATCATCGGCATGCTCGATTCCAAGACGGTGCGGGCCGAGAAGGGCGAGCGGGTCGAGAAGCACATTCTCATCACCCGCTATGATGCCTCCCGCGCGGCGCGCGGCGAGATGTTGACCATCGACGACATCCTCGAAATCCTGGCAACGCCCTTGCTCGGCATCATTCCCGAGAGCCAGGACGTGTTGAAGGCCTCCAACGTCGGCACGCCGGTGACGCTGTCGAACGCGGACGGCGCACCCGCACGGGCCTATATCGATGCGGCGAGGCGGCTGTGCGGCGAGACCGTCGCCATGCAGGTGCCGTCGGAGCGCAAGGGCTTCATGGATCGTCTGCTGCGACGGAGGGCTGCATGAGCATGGGTCTGCTCCGACTTCTCCGCGGCAACAAGGCTTCTGCACCCGTCGCACGCGAACGGCTGCAGATTCTGCTCGCGCATGAACGCGGAATGCGCGGCCAGCCCGACCTGCTCGGCGTGCTGCGTGAGGAAATTCTCGCCGTCGTGTCCAAGCACGTCACGCTGGATCCGACCAAGGTAATCGTGCGGCTCGAGCGCGGCGACGAGGTGTCGACCCTGGAGGTCGATATCGAGGTGCCAAACGATCTCGAGCGCAAGCGCGTGGCGGTCGCGTAGGGGACGCGGCCGACGACATCAGGTTTTGGGGTGGGTGAGAAGGCGGTCCGCCGGGCATGGCGGGCCGCCTTTTATCGTTGCTGCGGGTGATCGGAACGAGACCCGCGACTTGATCGTTGTAGGAAATCCGCGGCTCCACCAAGCGTGCATCGCGGTTTCATCACACGGGAGAGCACCCATGATGTCGGAGCTCCAGGTCCACACCGTCGCACGCCAGATGCTCGAACGGCACGGCTTTGCTGCGATTGCGAAGGCCGCCGAGCAGGCCCAGGCCTGCGAGGGCCGCGGCGAGGCCGATGAGGCCAAGGAATGGCGTCACATCGCGGATGCCATGAAGGTCATACGTGGGCCGCACCAGAGCTGACCACGGGGAACGGGAACAGTCAGCGCTCCTCGTGATCGGTTCCCTGTGCCGGGGCGCGATGTTGCGTTTGCGGCTGGCCGCGCTCGTTCGTTTCCTTGCAGGAAAGCTGCTCCCACGAACCGTCGGGCGCCTGCTGATAGGCGCTACAGGACGACGAGGAGGTCGATTTGTCCTCGCCCTTCTGGGCGTCGGTATTCTTCGCAAAGGCCGGGGTGGTCAGCACGGCACTGATCGCGAGGGCGCCGGCGAAGACGAAATGAACCATTCGCATACGGATCTCCTGTTCGAAGCGGCCCGCATGCTGGCGAGGATTGTGACGATTATTGGCCGCGGCGGCGGTTCCGCCGCGGTGTGCTTAACGCTCTAGCCGCCCTTGCTGCGGATCAGGCCGGCGAGGTTGGTCTTCTGGGCCTCGCACCAGCCGGGCATGCCAAGGCGGCGCTGGTCCATATCGGTCGCCTGCGTCGCCACCGCGACCTCGGCCATCAGCTCGTCGTCCTGCTTCTCGCCCATCTTGCCGCCGGTGTGCATCCAGGCGATCGCCTTGCGCACCTTCTCGGTGGTGCCGTCGGGCAGCTGCATCTGCTGCGCCTTCTGCACGAGGTCCTGATAGACGAGATCCGTGTTGGGGCACTCGACCTTGGCGGCGAAGGCCTGCAAGACCATCGTCACATAGGTCGAACGTGGCGGCGCGTCGCCCGCCTGTGCCGGCGCGGCAAGCAGCAAAAGGCCCGTCATCAGAAAACCATAGCGCATCCTTGGTACCTCCTCGATTTTTTTGGGAGGCTAGCGTCCGGCGCGCCGCTCCGCAATGGCGCCGGGACGCAATTGTCGCGTCTCCGTGCGGTGCGCTAGATTGGCTGCTCCCGGACCCGGAGAGCGACATGAGCCTGTTCAGCGCGCCGTTCGATCCCGCAACCGACACGGCGCTCGTCACCGGCGCGGGCAACGGCATCGGCCGCGCGATCGCGCAGGCGCTGGTCGGCGAGGGCGTCCGGACCGTGTTCGCCGACGTGAGTGCGGAGCGGGTCAGTGCCGCGATCGGCGCGAGCGAGAGGCCTGGACACGCGGTGCCCTGGGTCGGCGATCTCGCGAGGCTCGATGCCTGCGATGCGCTGCTTGCCGCCTCACACGCCGCGCTGGGCGAGGTGACGCATTTCGTGCATAGCGCTTCGCCGCCGCGACGCGAGGCCGATCATGCGCTCGCGGTGGATCGCAGGACCTGGCAGGAGATGCACGCCGTCAACCTCGATGCGGGTTTTCATCTGGCGCGCGAGATCGCCAAGCGGCTGATCGCGGCGAAGCGGCCCGGCTCGTTCCTGTTCCTCACCTCGCTGCATGCGGGCACGCCGCGTAACCTGCCGCATTACTCGACGGCGAAGGCGGGGATGGCGATGCTGGTGAAGGAGCTCGCGAAGACGTTCGGGCGCCACGACATTCGCGTCAACGCGCTGGTGCCCGGTGCGATCGCTGCCGGCGGTTTCGTCGCGGATGCCTCGCTGGCGCGGCACATCCCGCTCGGGCGTCTGGGCGAGGCGAAAGACCTCGCACCGATGGCGCTCGCGGTGCTGTCGAACAAGCTCTCCGCTTACGTCACCGGCGCGGCCTTCGTCGTCGACGGCGGATTGTCGCTGACGAACTGGTTCGAGGCGCCGGTGCTGGAGTAGCCTAGCGCTGCCAGGCCGGCACGGGATCGAGCGGCGTGCGATAGAGCTCGTTGTGATCGCGGTCGGTGACGCGCACCGCGCAACCCTTTTGCTGAAGCTCCGGCTTCACCTGCGACAGCTCGTTGGCCAGTTGGTGGGCGCGATCGGAGGCGACCTCGATATCCTCGAGGATGATTCCGCCCTGGTTCTTGAACTCTTCACCAACCACAAGATCGAAGTAGTAGTAAGGCATCCGAATTCCCCGGTGTTACGACCCAAGTCTCGACGACAAGTCTGGAAAACAAGTCTTCAACGGAAGTCTCAACACATCCCGGATGGTACCACTGAGTCGATCTTTATCGAATGAATGAAGCGCGCAATCTCTGTGCTTATGGCGCAGAAATGATGTGCAGCATGCAGGCGCGTTAAGATTTTATTAAATATGTCAGCGTGATCATGAGGCATGGAATTGCAACAGAACCGGGCTCCGGGAACCGGCAGTTGCAAGAGAAGGCCGTCGGCATAGATCCCGACGGCCTTTTCTCTCTTGGCCTATTCGTTCGTCGTAAGACGATCGAAGCATCGATCTCCGTAGTGGCCCGGACTTAACGCATCGCATCGAGTCGGACAGCTTGCAGCGACGCTGCGTTACCGATGCTGTGCGATCGCCCGGCGTTGGTCTAGAGCCTTTCCCGTTCCGATGGAATCGGAACGGGAAAGGCTCTAGATTCTTGTTTTGACGCGTTTTCTTTACGCGAACCGGTATCCACTTCGCTCGAAAACGCTCTAGCGCAGCGGCATTGGCGGACGCACGACGGGTCCATCGTCATCGGCAACGGCTTGTGTCGTGGCGGCCGGCGCGACCGGCGGTGGGACCGCGGCAGCCTGTGACGGCGGCGGCGGAGACGCGACCGGTGCGGGCGAATACGCCGGCATGTAGGTCTGCGTCACGGCCGGCTTCGGCTTGCGAACCGGTGGAGCCGGAGGCCGCGGCGGTAGCGCGGAAACGCGCGCGCGTGGATCGACCGGCATCGTCGCAGCCATCGGCTTCGGTGCGGACGGCTTCGCCATCTCGCGCGCCATCTGCTCCTGTCCGGCCTTCAACTCGGCGATGTTGGCCTTGAGTTGCTCGATCTGCTGCGCCATTGCGGCAAGATCCCGCGTCATCGATTGCACCGACTGAGCTGTTTCGGACGGCGCTGCTGCGGGCACGGCCGCAGACGCCGACTGAGTCGCTGCCGGCGTCGGGGATTGGTCGGCTGTTTGATCGGTTGCAGCTTCCGCCGCGGGCGGGGCGGACTGCGCAGCGGCGACCGGCGCCGGCTGTGACGTCGAAGGCATCAGCGACGCCAATACGGGTTTCCAGTCGGCGAGCATTTGCCTCGCCACGTCGCCGTGTTTCTCCCAGGCGATGGTGGCAGCCGCGCTGCCGCCCGCGAACAGAAACGTGACGAAAGCGCCGCGCAGCCACTTGCCGGCGGCGGATCGCTTCTGCCGGCCGTGACCGTCGCCGGCCGTTACGCGCACCGCGGTGTCGACCGAGGGCATCGCCGGCTGCGGCTCCACAACAGGACTGAACTTCGGCTCCGGATTGATTCTGGGCCCGGGCGCGAATTTCGGCTCCGGACGCGGCGTGATGTCAGGCGCCAGCGCGGGGGCAGCGCCGACGGGGCGCGAGGCCAGCACGATATCCGGCGAGATCTGAACCGCGTCGTGCGGATCGTTGTCCTTGACCGTGTCCTTCACGATCTCATCGACGATTTGCTTGCTGTTCAGCATCGCGAGCATCGCAGCTCCTTTGAAGCCTTCGTCGTCCGCATTGGCGCGAGCCGATCTGTTGAGGTGAGCCCCATCCCAAGTCTGATGACGCACGAGTCCAGCCGGGTTTGACCAAAGCAAGGCGAGGGGATGGAGATGATGCGACGGTCTTCTGCCGTTTGTGGTGATGGAACTCCGCCGGAAAAACACGCGGACGTGTTCCGCATTGCCTTGTTTTCAGCACGATTTGGGCAATATCTGACGCTGCTGGGGGTGCTGCTATCCGCTATCGGGGGGGCCGGCGGTGCCAAGATCTGTTCTCGCTCTTTTCGTTGTTGCCATGCTGCCGCTCGGCGGCTGCATGCAGACGACGCTTTCGCCATCCACGGATGCGAGCATGACGCCGCGCGACCGGCAGTTGCTCGCGCATACGCCATACGCTCAGGCGAACGTGCCCGAGCAATATCTCCGTCATATCGTCGATTACCAGCGCAAGGAGCAGCCGGGCACGATCCTGGTCGATACCGATGCGCGCTACCTCTATTTCGTGCTGCCCGAGGGCAAGGCGATCCGCTACGGCGTCGCGGTCGGCGAGGAGGCCATGGCCTTCTCGGGCGTCGCGCGCGTCGGCCGTTTGGCGGAATGGCCGGATTGGGTTCCGACAGCGGACATCCAGGCGCGGCTTGGACCGTATCCGGCGCGCGTCGCCGGCGGTCCCGCCAATCCGCTGGGCGCCCGCGGCATCTATCTCTTTGTCGGCAACAAGGACACGCTCTACCGCATCCACGGCACCAACCAGCCCGAATATATCGGGCAGGCGATCTCGTCAGGCTGTATCCGGATGCGCAACGAGGACGTGATCGATCTCTACGACCGGGTGAAGCTCAATTCGATGGTCGTGGTGCTGCCGCCCGGGCAGAACGCGCAGGTCGAGACGGGCACGCGCTGGCGCGGGTGACCAGCGCGTCACGGCGCTGCCGCTCGGGCCCTACTCCCCGGGCCGTGCGATGCGCCATTGCAGCGTCGTGGCGTTGCCGTTGGCATCGCCCGGCGCCTTGTCGGCGGGTGACGTGTAGAGCGGGCGATAGCGGTATGCCCACATCCTGCTGCCGTCGTTGCGGCTGATCACGGTGAAGTCGCCGACGGCCTTGGCGTCGGCCGTTGCGGCGAGCGGAACCCAGCTTTCGGTGCACTTACCGTTGCAGTTCGACGTCTTGCCGGTGGTGTCGCGCTCGTAATAATAGAGCGTCATG
The DNA here is from genome assembly GCF_000011365.1 of Bradyrhizobium diazoefficiens USDA 110. Taxonomy (GTDB): domain Bacteria; phylum Pseudomonadota; class Alphaproteobacteria; order Rhizobiales; family Xanthobacteraceae; genus Bradyrhizobium; species Bradyrhizobium diazoefficiens. The sequence goes on from NC_004463.1 coordinate 4,657,826, forward strand.
CCCTTGGGATCGACGAGCTTGGGACCCTGCTTGGTGATGACCACCTTCGCCGGCGCGGTCGTCGCCTCGGGCTTGGGCGGAGGAGGGGTATCGCCGCCGCCATGGCCGTTTGCGAGCGCATGGCCGGTCGAGAGCGCGATGGCCGCGGCCGCAATGAGGAACCTGAACATCCGAAACTCCCGAACGGCAAGTTAATCGCGCGTTAAGCGCCGAATGGGGCCGACGGTAGCAGCCGAAGGTTAGTTCCTGGTTTCGCGGCGCTGCGACAATTACGGGCATGAATGCGGCTTAGGCCTGCACATCGCGGAGCGGGGCGCGGCTGAGCTCGTTGCCGGCAGCGATCGCCTTGCGCATCAGACGCATCAGCTCCTCGCCTTCCCTGGCGCTGAGGCCGCGCAGCATGATGCGCTGTGCGGACTCGACCGCAGGCGTGATCTTGCGCAGCGTGCGCCGGCCTTCGTCGGTGACCTCGAGCTCGCGGGCGCGGCGGTCGCGGCTCGAGGCGCGGCGCTCCGCCAGGCCCTTCTGCACGAGGCGATCGATCACGCCGGTGATGGTGGTGCGGTCATAGGCGATCAACCCTGCGAGCGTCACCTGGTCGAGCCCCGGATTGGCCTTGATGGTCGCGAGCGCGGCGTATTGCACCGGCGTGAGGTCGAAGCCGGCATCCCCGACCTCGGCCAGGAAGACCGCGACCGCGATCTGCTGGAAGCGGCGCGCCAGATGACCGGGCATGTCGTTGTTGTCTTTCACCGAATTCTCCTGAGGTCACAGGGAGGGCGGGATCCGTTGACAAGTATACTGATAGTCAGCATACTGAGCAATATCGAAGAAGACGTTGACGGGAGAGGTGCTCATGCAATTCCATCTCAATGGATTTCAGCCGGGCGACCCTGAAATCGCCGATCCCGCTGAACGCGTTCAGGCCCCCGGTGCAGCGGGCGGCGTGCCCGACGAGGTCGACGTCCTCATCGTCGGCTGTGGGCCCGCAGGCCTGACGCTCGCGGCCCAGCTTGCCCAATTTCCTGACATCAAGACCTGCATCGTCGAGCAGAAGCCGGGCCGGCTGTCGGTCGGCCAGGCCGACGGCGTCGCCTGCCGCACCATGGAGATGTTCCACGCTTTTGGCTTTAGCGAGCGCGTGCTGAAGGAAGCCTATTGGGTCAACGAGACGACGTTCTGGAAGCCGGACGAACGGCGGCCCGAGACCATCGTCCGCAGCGGCCGGGTGCAGGACGTGGAGGACGGGCTGTCGGAATTCCCGCACGTTATCCTCAACCAGGCGCGCATCCATGACGGCTTTCTCGACGTCATGCGCAAATCGCCGGCCAAGCTCGAGCCCTATTACAGCCGCCGCTTGCTCGACCTCCAGGTCGATCCGGCCGCGGGGCCTGCCGACCATGCCGTGACCGTGCGCCTCGAACGCGTCGACGCCGAAAACGAGGGCAAGGTCGAGACGATCAGGGCGCGCTATGTCGTCGGCTGCGACGGCGCGCGCAGCACCGTGCGCAAGTCGATCGGCCGCGAACTGCACGGCGATTCCGCCAACCACGCCTGGGGCGTGATGGACGTGCTGGCGGTGACCGATTTTCCGGACATCCGCTTCAAGGCCCTGATCCAGTCGGCGAAGGACGGCAGCCTGCTGATCATTCCGCGCGAAGGCGGCTACATGGTGCGCATCTATGTCGAGCTCGCCAAGCTCGACGTCGGCGAGCGCGTCGCCAGCCGCAACATCACCGCCGATGACGTGATCGCCAAGGCGCAGCGGATCCTGAAACCGCATACGCTTGACGTGAAGGAGATCGCCTGGTGGTCGGTCTACGAGATCGGCCAGCGCCTGACCGACAAGTTCGACGACGTGCCGGAAGCCGAGACCGCGACCCGCCTGCCGCGCATCTTCATCGCCGGCGATGCCTGCCATACCCACAGCCCGAAGGCGGGGCAGGGTATGAACGTCTCGATGCAGGATGCCTTCAATCTCGGCTGGAAGCTCGCCGCCGTGCTCCGCAAGCAGAGTGCGCCAAGCCTGCTGCATTCCTATTCCGCGGAGCGCCAGGCGGTCGCGAAAGAGCTGATCGACTTCGACCGCGAATGGTCGGGGATTCTGGCCTCTGCGGCCAAGGCCGGTGGCGCCGATGCCGCCATGACGCAGGACTATTTTGTCCGGCACGGCCGCTATACGGCCGGCACCGCGACGCATTACACGCCCTCGGTCCTCACGGGGGCTTTGTCCCATCAGCATCTTGCGGAAGGCCTCGTGATCGGCAAGCGCTTCCATTCCGCGCCGGTGATCCGGCTGGCGGACGCAAAGCCCGTTCATCTCGGCCACGCAGCGCAGGCCGACGGACGCTTCCGCATCTATGCATTTTCCGGCGCGGAGAATCCGGCGGCGGCCGGCTCCGCCATTCGTGCGTTGTGCAATTTTCTCACCGAGGCAGGGGAATCGCCGGTGAGGCGATACACCCCCGGAGGCGCCGACATCGACGCCGTGATCGATCTGCGCGCGGTGTTTCAGCAAGATCATCGCGAGCTTGCGATCGAGGCGATGCCACCGCTGCTGCTGCCGCGCAAAGGCCGCTACGGTTTGCTTGACTACGAAAAGATGTTCTGTCCGGATTTCAAGAGCGGTCACGATGTGTTTGCGATGCGCGGCATCGATCGGAAGGCCGGTTGCATGGTCGTCGTGCGGCCGGATCAATACGTCGCGAACGTGCTGCCGCTCGACGATCTTGCCGGGCTCGCGTCGTACTTCGACGGGTTCATGCTGCCGGTGAATTGACGTTCGCCGTGTTGCGCTCGTCGTACCGATGAACGGCGGATGAATATTGAACTCCGCGCGCATTCAATCTTTCGGCTGATGCGGCAGCTCTAGGAGGAACGCTCGTTCCTTCTGCGCGTTCCGACTCGCAGAGGAGGAATACGCCATGAGACTCAGAAGCATTTTGGTTGCAGCACTGCTACTCGCCCCGACGGCCGCGCTGGCCGCGCCGGGCATCGTCACCGTTTCGACCGGCTTGCGCGCCGGACCGGGGTCGGGATTCCCCGTGGTCGATCGCATCCCCGAGGGCGCCCGCGTCAACATCCATGGCTGCCTGCGCGGCAATGCCTGGTGCGACGTGAGCTTCTCCGACGATCGCGGCTGGGTGTCGTCGCAATATCTCGAATATCTCTACCGCAATCACTACGTCTATCTCCCCGACTATGTCGACGAGATCGACGTGCCCGTCGTGCCCTTCGTGCTGAGCTCGTACTGGTCGAGCTATTATCAGGGGCGGCCCTGGTATCGCCGCCATGCCTACTGGAATAGTTACTGGAGCTCGCACGAGCGCTTCGCGACGCGGATGACGATTGATCCGAGTGCGGCCCGTATCGGCCGTGCGGCGACACGCGATGCGGCGATCGCACTGGGGCGCAATGGCGCGAATACAAAGGGCGCCGCCGCGATCTCCGGACGCGATGCCGTGACGGCACGGCATGACGCAGCCATCGCCAAGCGCGACGCTGCGGTTGCGGCCGACCGGACTCGCGTCGGGCGAAGCGATCGCCTGGTGAATGCGCGGACGACCGTGCAGCAGAACCGCAACCCGCGCGACGCGCAGGCGCGCATGATGCACGAGCATGCGGCGAGCCGCGCCGCAACGCGTGCGCAGCCGATGGCGCGAGCTCATGAAGCTCCGCGCGTGTCGGCCGCGCCTGCGGCCCGGCCCGCGACGCCGCATGTGGCGCAGCCGAACGTCAGCCATGGCGCGCCGATGAATGCCCATGCGCAGATGCCGGCGCCGCGCGCGGCAGCACCTGCGATGCCGCATCCGGGCGGCGGTGCTCAGCACATCAACGCCACTCCGCGTGGTGGCGCGCCGGCCGGCGGTCCCGGTGGCGGTCACGAGAAGCACTAACGTCATTGCGAAAGCCCGGCCCTCGCGCCGGGCTTTCTGTTAGTCGGGTTCCCTGCGCGTACAATTTAAGAAAGTTCTTCGCGGGCAGATTTCATCGATCGTAATATGTCTACCCAAAGCTGTAAGCATCCACTCGGGGCAGCGGGGCACGGGAGGATGACGATGAGACAGAGCCAGGCGGAGACGCGCCGCCAAAATGTCGCGAAGCGGTCCATGACGAAAGAGGTCAAGCAGTTGACCGGCTTGATCGCCACACTGCGCGATTCGCTCGAAAGCATCCACAAGCAGCGGGCGAACGCCAAACTCTCCGGCGCCGAGATGGGTCTTCTCGACGAACGGCGCAACAATCTGCTGCTTACGATCGCGGCCCTGGACGATCGCCTGTCGGCGGTGCAGGGGCTGATCGATCTCGGCCGTCCGCACATCATCCGCGTCCATTAGCGGAGTTCGGAGGTGGCGCGATCGGTTCCGTTGCTGATGTGACGGGCCGGCCCCCAGCTGCCGAACGCGGCACGCGTTCGATCCGGTCACCCGGCTGCGGGTGCGCCGGTGCGATGCTGCCTGCGGATGGCACCAAATTGCCACGCTCCCGGCGAATTGCCGCCAAAGCCCGCTGCCACGAGGAAGCGGGTGCAGGGGCAACGCAAGGGGACACGCATTGGCCTACAAAATGATCGCAGAACGCGACAACGAGAAGTACAGTTTCGCCCGCGAGAGCCGCCTGCTCATCGTGGCGAAGGCAAGGGTGTGGGCGAGCGAGGGATGGCGGGTCGTCATCACCGACCAGGACGGCAAGGCCTACGCGCCGCCCGAATTCGATCAATTGCTGGCGGCGTGACCGCAAGACGGGGCTAGGGGACGACATTTGACTTCGCACTTTCGGCCAGGGCGCGACCTGATCGCGCCCCTGATGATTCTCGCAGCCGCCGCCGCACTGACGGCGACGGTCGCATCCGCTCAAAATCTCGATGCCGGCAAGTCGGCCGAAAAGCTGTTTGCCGATGGTTGCGCGACCTGCCACCGGAGCCCGCGCGGTCTTGCCAAGGGGCGCTTCAGCCTGACGCTGTCATGGTTCCTGAAGGACCACTACGCGACCAGCTCTGACTCCGCCAAGGCGCTCGCCGCGTATCTGGAGTCCGTCGATGCGCCGCCACCGCGAGCCGCGGCCAAGCCCGGCGCAAAATCCTCCCGATCCGCGCCGCGTCCGCCCAAGCCAGTGACAAGCCAGTAGCCAGCGCCGACAAAAAGGTCGCTATCCGCGCCGATAGGTCTCCGCGATCAGCCGGCCGTGCACGGCGCGCAGTTCGGCGTTCATGCGCGTCTGTCCGGTCGTGACATAGGACAGCCAGGCGCCGTCGGCGGCGAGGCGCACGACATGGAGCTCCGGCGTGCCGTCGGTCGCGCGATGCCGCTTCAGGCGTGCCTTCATCCAGTCGTTCCAGAGCCGGCGCAGTGACGGATCGGTGACGACCACCATGCTCAGCGCCGCCCAGGGCGTGGTGAAGCCGAACGCCTTGCCGATGAACACCGCATTGACATAGGCGCGGGTAAAGCTGCCGCGCGGCTTGGGATCGGTTTCGATTGCGGCGTCGATCTCGGCATCGACGCGGGCGAGCAGATCGGCGAACAGGCCCTCGATCAGCGCCTGCTTGCTGCCGAAGTGATGAAACAGGCCGCCCTTGGTGACGCCGGCCGCCGCCGCCACGGCCTGCACCGTGATGCCGGAGACGCCATGGTCCGTGGCAATGGCCGCAGCGTGGTCGAGCAGGGCGCGCCGCACCTGCTCGGGCTGCTTGGCGCGGCTATAGGCGCTGGCCGGCATCAGTGCACCGTCGTCTCCGAGAACAGGTTGATGATGACGACGCCGGATACGATCAACCCGATGCCGACGAACGCCGCGGCGTCGAGCATCTGGCGGAATAGCACGAAGGAGACGGTGGCGGTCAGGATGATGCCGACCCCGCCCCAGATCGCATAGGCGATGCTCAGGGGGATCACCCGGATCGCGACCGACAGCGCGTAGAACGAGGCGACGTAGAACAGGACCATGGCGAGCGTCGGCCACGGCCGCGTGAACTGTGCGGATTGCTGCAGGAAGGCGGACGCGATGACCTCGGAGACGATGGCGAGGGCAAGCGCGGTGTAGGCATTGAAGGCGGAGGTCATGGCGGGCTCGGGCGTAGCGCAGGAAAGATACCGCGCGGTAGGTATGTTTAGCACGTGGAACATCGCTCTGCCGGTAGCTGCTATCACATGTGAGTGACGAGGGTGCGACACGGACGCGGACGTGATGTTCCGCGGTCTGTCGCCGATGACGCGCAGCCGCCGCGCGATGAATCGCGCAGCGGCTCAATGGCATCGCGGCGGCTCGACGTGGCGTCAGTTGATCCGCACGGAGAGTTCGACATCCTCGGCAAAGGCCGTGGAGATGTAGCCGCTGCCGGGCATGCGCACGCGCGCGAGATAGTCGGGGCTGTCGTCGGCATTGTCGGCGACGATGATCGCGCCCGGCTTGAGATGGCCCTCGACCAGATCCAGGATCTCAGGGTAGAGCGCCTTGGCGCCGTCGAGCAGCACGAGATCGATCGTGTCAGGGAGATCGGCCTTGAGCGTCTTCAGCGCATCCCCTTCGCGGATTTCGACGAGATCGAGCAGCCCGCCGGCCGAGAGGTTGTCGCGTGCCCGCGCTGCCTTGGACGGCTCGAACTCGCTGGTGATGAGACGGCCGCCGCCATTATCGCGCAGGCCCGCGGCGAGGTGCAGGGTCGAGATGCCGAAGGAGGTGCCGAACTCGACGATCGTTCTGGCGCGGGAGCTGCGCGCCAGCATGTAGAGCAGGGCGCCGGTCTCGCGGGATACCGCGAGCGGGACGTCCTTCAGGCGTCCGTAGAGGTCGGCGTAATCGGTCTTGCTTCGCATCATCCGCGCCCGGTCGGCGTCGGACAAATCGGCGACGGCTGCGAGCGTTGCGCCCCGTGTTGCCTCGGCCTCGAGGAACAGGCGGTCCAGCAGCGGCGCAAGCGATGTGATGGTTGGGGTGGTCATTCGTTGCCTCCAGGGTTCGCGAAGAAGCGCGTGCTTGCGCGAAGACTGAAATACGACTAATTCGTCGCATTTCCTATTCGCATTCCCCAGGCGCGCCATGGCCGATCGTCGAAGCCGTTCAATTTCCTCGCGAAAGCAGCCGCAACAGGCCCGCTCCACGGGGCTTGTGGCGGCCATTCTGGATGCGGCTGTTCAGGTCCTGGCGAAGGAGGGCGCGCAGCGTTTCACGACGGCGCGGGTGGCCGAGCGGGCCGGGGTGAGCGTCGGATCGCTCTATCAATATTTTCCGAACAAGGCGGCGATCCTGTTCCGCCTCCAGCGCGACGAGTGGCAACGCACGAGCGAGCTCTTGCGCGGCATCCTCGCGGACCGGGCAAAGCCGCCGCCGGCGCGGCTGCGCGCGCTGGTCCACGCTTTCATTCGCTCCGAGTGCGAGGAGGCTGCGATCCGCACGGCGCTCAGCGACGCCGCGCCGCTCTATCGCGATGCGCCCGAGGCACACGATGCGCGGGCCGCCGGCAAGGGCATCGTCGCGGCCTTCATGCGGGAGGCGCTGCCCAAGGCATCGGATGCGACGCGCGCTGTCGCCGGCGAACTAATCACGACGACGCTGAGCGAGGTCGGCAAGCGCTTCTCGGAGACGCCGCGCAGCGCGGCGGAGATCGCGCGCCATGCCGAGGGGCTCGCCGACATGTTCTGCGCCTATCTCGGCGAGCTGGCACGACGCCGAGATCAATGCTGACATCCGCGTTTGCAGCCCAATATCGTTTCGGATTTCGCCGGATGATGAGGTAGCCTCGCATCATCCTTCGTCCAGCCGTCGAGCGCCGCGCCATGCATGTCCTCCGTCCCCAATTCCGCATCGAGAAGCAGCGCGCGCTGGAATTCGCTGGGCAACGCGGCTTCGGCGTGATCGTGGCGGCGGATGAGCGCGGCCCGCGCGCCTCGCACGTCCCGTTCGTGCTGGATCAGCGCGACGGGCAAGCTATCGTGCAGGTCCATCTCGCGGCCAGAAATCCGCTCGTGCCGCTTGCGGATGGTACCAGGCGTTTCCTGCTGATCGTTGCCGGCGACGATGCCTACATCTCCAACGACTGGTATTCCTCGCGCGACAACGTCTCGACCTGGCTCTACGAGGCGGTGCACCTGTCGGGCGTGGCGCATCTGCGCGGGCTCGACGAGAACCGCGGGCACGGCGATGCGCTGCTCGCGGTCGCCGAGGCGCGGTTGCCGAAGCAGCCCTGGGACCTCGCGCAGATGGAGCCGGACAAGCGCGAGAGCATGTTGGCTGCGATCCGCGTCATCGATCTCGTGGTGGACCAAATCGAGGGGCAGGCCAAGCTTAACCAGCACAAGAGCGATGCGGACCATGTCGCGGTCGCCGACCACCTGGCGAGGTCGGAGGAGACCGTGCACCGGCGGCTGGCGCGGAAAATGCAGGCGCTGCGGCCGGAGCTTGGGTATGAGATGCCCTAGACTTGTCGCCCGGATGGAGTGCAGCGAAATCCGGGGGCTAACCGCGCGGCGCCAGTCCCGGGTTACGCTGCGCTCCATCCGGGCTGCGCTTGCTACCCTTGCCTCGCTCGGCATTTGACCTTACGGACCGCCCTATGCTCGTCATCTCCATTCAAAGCCAGGTGGTCCACGGCCATGTCGGCAACAGCGCGGCCGCCTATTACCCGGAATCAGAGCTGAGTGATACGGCGGCCTTTGAAACGGCGTTGACGGACCTTTTTCTTGGTCCAGACGAAGGGCTCGGCTCTGTCGTTGTATGCGTTGACGTAGGCATCGATGTGTTCCTGAAGCTGCTTGAGGCTCGTGAAGGAGGTGCCGCTGAGCGACTGCCCCTGCAAGATGGAAAACCATACTTCGACCTGATTGAGCCATGACGCACTTGTCGGCGTGAAATGAAATTGCACGTTGGGGTGGGCCTTGAGCCAGTCCTCGTTCTTTTTATGGGTGTTGAGGTTGTCGAGGATGACGTGAAGCTTGCGGTTCGGAAAAGTCGCGGTGACGCTGTTCATGAAATCGAGAAACTCGACGCGGCGCCGGCGTTTTGAATGGGTCGCGATGATCTTTCCGGTGGCGACTTCGAGCGCCGCAAACAATGTTGTGGTGCCATGCCGCTTGTAATCGTGGCTTTGGCCGGTTAAGGCGCGGCCATTGGGCAACTTCAGATAACCCTGCGCTCGCTCCAAAGCCTGGATCGAGGGCTTCTCGTCCACGCACAGCACAATGGCCTTCGCCGGCGGCGCGACATAGAGGCCGACAACATCGGCGGCTTTGGCCGTAAAGTTCGGGTCGTTGCTCTCGCACCAGGACTTGCGAGCCACCAGGTCAATCTTGTGGCTGCGCAGGAACCGCCAGACATATTGGACATCGACATCGCCCAGCGCCTCGGCCAGCAGGGGGCCGGTCCAGCGCGCAAACCCTTGCGGTGGCGGCTTATCCAGCAGCTTCAGAATCCGCTTGTCGGTCGTCTTCGTATAGATCGGCTGCTTGCCAGGCCGCGGCTTGTCTTGCAGCCCTTCAAGGCCATGGTCGGCATAGCGATGCCGCCAAAGGCTGACAATCCGCGGCTGGACCCCAACTTCCTTGGCGATCGACCGGGTGCTGCGCCCATCCGCCGCCAACAGAACTATCCGCGCCCGCTTCAAATCGCGCTGCAACGTCACCGGTGAGCGACAGCACGCCTCAAGCACCTTGCGATCTTTCCTCGAAAGGTGGACTTCTCTTGCTTCGGGTATCATCCCGACCTTGAATCACGACTCACGTTCCAAGAAAAGTGGGTACTATGCCATGCAGGCGGAGGGCGTGAACGTCGCGGCGGTGCCGACGACGTTGCTGTCGAACCATCCACGCTATCCGAGCCTGCGCGGGCGGGTGCTGGAGACCGAGCTCGTCGCCGATCTCCTGAAAGGCGTGGAGGAGCGCGATCTCGTCGACGAGGCCGCGGTGCTCGTCACCGGCTATCTCGGCTCGCCCGGCAATGCCGCCGTTGTCGCCGATTTCGTCGAGCGCGCCTTGAACCGCAATTCCAAGCTCGTCTATCTCTGCGATCCCGTGATCGGGGACGACGGCCGCGTCTATGTCGCCGACGGCATTCTGGACGTGGTGCGGCACCGCCTGCTGCCGGCGGCGAACCTGACCACGCCGAACCAGTTCGAGCTCGAGCTGCTCTCGGGCATCACGATCGCGGACGCTCAGGACTTGCGTGCGGCGTGCGCAGCGCTGGCGGGGACCGGCCGCATCGACGTCGTCGCCACCGGTTGCACACTCGCGGATACGCCGGACGGGCAGGTGGAGACGATCCTCTGCGCCGACGGGCAATTGTCGCGCTTTGCGACGCCGCGCCTGCCGATCCGCCCCTATGGCACCGGCGATCTCCTCTCCGGCCTGATCGCGGCGCATCTCGCCAAGGGAAAGGCGATGGAGGCGGCGGTGCGGCTCGCGGTCGAGACCATCTTTGCCGTGCTGGTGCGTACGCAGGAAGCGGGATCAGCCGAGATGCGTCTCGTGCCGCTGCCGACGCGGAAGCCGTAACGGTTCAGGTCGCCCGCTTGCCGGCCGATTGCGCCGACTTCTGCGGCTTCGCCTTCTCACGCGCGGCCTGTGCCTTTGGCGGCTTGGCGCTGGCCATGGCCCGCATCTTCTTCGGCCTGGCGTTGGCGGCTTCCCTGCGGTCTGCCGAGCCACGCTTCGAGACATATTCCGCGCCGTCGACCGGGCCGACATGCGGCGGATCGCGGCCGAGATAGGGCCGGCCGATGCCGAGCGCCTTGCCGTTGGCATCGACCCATTTCCACAGCACCTCGGTCGAGACCCAGCGCTGCGCGCGGTTGTTGCCGGCGGTCGAGACGATGTCGGCGGCCATGCCGTGGCCGTAGCCGCCGCGCGTGCTGCCGCCATGATAGGAGCGGTCTGAGGCGGCCTTCAGGCCGCTCGCGATCGACTGGCGATAGTCGTCGCGGAACGCGCTGGTGATCCCCGGCGAGAGGCCGGCGGCTTCCGCCGCGAGCAGCGTGCGGAACAGCTTGCGCTTAAAACTCTTGTCCATGCCGCCGATGACGTAATCCATCATCGACATGCCGGCGTGCTCGGCCGCCTTCGGATCCTTCCAGCCGAAGTCCTCGTCGACCAGCTTCGTGAAGCTGCGCATCACTGTGACCATCTTGCCCCTGCGCTTGACGGTGACGGCGCGGCGCTCCTCGACCTTGATCGAATCCTCCTTGGGAGTGCGCTGGTAGAGCGCCCAGAGATAGCGGTCGATGCACGCATCCATCACGAAGCATTCGTCGAGCACGGCAACGGTGTCGGCGGACGGCGAGGCCTTGCTCTCGGTTGCGGCCGGCCCGGTCGCGATCGCCGCGGGCGACAGCGCGTCGGTCGCCACGATCTCGGTGGGATCGGCGGATGCGAGCTTGACGGGCTCCTGCACCGGTACGGCCTCGCTGACGACGGGCGCCGGCTCGGGCAAGATCTGCGGCGCGGGCGACGTGCTCGGCAAGATCAGCGCGGGATCGGCCGAGGCGAGCTTGATGGCGGGGGCGGGCACTTCGAGCACTGCTGCTTCAGCGCTTGCCGGCTCAGGGGCTTGAGCCACCGCTGCGGCGATGTCGGCGGTCAGGGCGATGCCATCTTCGATGGTCGCAGCGCGCGGGACGTCGGCGAGGTCGAGGCGGCCGAGATCCTTTGCGCGTGAGACGGTTGCTGCATTGGCGCCGCTGTTCTCGATGAGGGCAGGGGCATAGGCGGACAGAGAGAGCGCCAGCCAGCCGGCCATGACGGCCGAGGGGCATGCGACTGCCACCAGAAGAGACCGCCGATCGTCCATGATCCCTGCCTCCAAACGGTTCTGTTCGAACGCGTCTCGTCGAACAGTCTTGCACAGAAAGGCACGCAGCGCGTCGATTGTTCGGAGGACGGTGTGGCGGCGCAATGGCGCAAATGGCTGAAAACGGGCTTTTCCGGCGGGTGTTGCGAAGATGCAACGCGAGTTCCATTGTGGCTTCGTGGGGCTTTGGAGCGGGAAATGGCCTGCAAATGCTGCGTTCATTGTCGTCAAATTGAGCCGGCTGAATTTACTCAATCTTGGATTGAGGTCTGGCATCTCTCTCGCACCGGTAACGTCCGGTATTCGCTGGGAAGGACACGAGTTTTGAAATTGAAATGCCTGTTGGCCGACTTTGCCGCCGATGAATCCGGCGCCACCGCGATCGAATACGGCCTGATCGCAGCGGGGATCGCGCTTGCGATCATCGAGATCATCTACGCGCTCGGCACCAATCTCGTTGCGAAGCTGCAATCGCTGGCGACCGCGCTGAAATAAAATCATCCGTCATGCTGAGGCGCGAGGCGTGCGGGCGGCCGACCCGCGCTTCGTGACGATCATGATGCGCCCCCTCTCACAGGGCCGGGTAGGCTCGTCTGTGCGCATCGTCTGGACGCGGTGTTTTCGCTGCAACCTTGCGGCGGCTTGCGCGTTGGTGCGGCCATGACGCATTCCTCGCTTCGTCCCATGGACGCCTTCGACCCCACCGAGCCCGCCATCCTGCACGATCTTCTCTCCGACAGGATCATCACCTGGACCGCCGAACAGGCGGATGATTATCGGCGGGCCAGCCGGCCGCGCGACGATGGAACCGTGGCCTGGAAGGCCTATGTCTTCGACGGCTGGGGCAATGTGCTCGGTGGCTGAGCAGCGCCTATAAAGGCGCCATGTCGCGGCCGGCGGGGATTCGGCCAAGGCCTTGTGCGCATTAAACATATCGCCATGCGCCAAGCGCGTTGTTGCAATGCAGCGGCGCATGTCGCAATGCAGCAAATCAGGTTTAGATGAGCTCCGAAACTTCCTCCTGGAGCATCATCAATGAACAAGAAGACTCTGTCGATCGCAGTCGCCGCCCTCACGATCGCGGGCTCGACTGCCACCTTCGCCGCCGAGCTGCCGGCCTATGAGGCCAACGGTTTCCCGGTCTCCCCGTTGCAGGTTCGCGTGCTCGGTGCCGCGCATGTCGAGCAGCAGGCCTTGGCGCCCGCCACCAGCGTGACGGCGCTTCAGGCCAGCGTTCTGTCGCCGCGCAAGCTGAAGACCGCGACCGTGGGCAGCGCCCGCTAAGCTTCATGCGACAGGCACGGTGCGTGCGCATCGTGCCGCTGTCGCGTGCATGAATTCGCAACCGTCGGGTTTCAGAATTTTCCGCGTCACGTTGGAACCGCGCTCCTGCAGGAGCGCGGTTTTTCTTTGCGGGCGGGACCAGCGCGTTTTCGTCGTGCGTGCGCGGATCGAGAAGCCGGCGCCGCAAAAGAATCGCGCGATGGTTCATTGTGTACGGCGGTTCAAGACGAGTGTGATCTCCTTAATACTTGTTTCGGAGATCGCGGCGCCTGATGCGCGCGCCGCATATTGAGCGGCCAATTCTGGAATCATACTGGAGGCCGTTTCATGCCCGTTGCGCAAAAAGCCGTTGTTGCCGGCACCTCGCCGCGTGAGTTCATCATCAGGCATCTTGCGCTGTTCGCGGCCGCCGCGTTGTTCGTGTTCGTGCTGAGCCTGACCTACGGCCTCGATCTCAGCCCCGGGTTTTTCTGATAGTCGCGATTTGGCGACACCCCGGTGCCTGGAAGACGTGTTCATCGCGTGACGCCGAGCGTATCGCCACCGTGGCCGCATCCGCGAGGTGCGCGAATACATGGACGCGCGCAAGGGATGGCGGATGGTGTTCGGTGAGGCTGCTGCGGGAATCTTCGCCTCTCCGCCGCGTGCCAGACCTGCGGCCGCGTGGGTTGAGCGGATGAATGCGCTGACATAAGCCTTGCCGATGGATCAGCGGACGAGCGGCGCTGACGCTCTCATTCAGAAGAACGACGCGGCACCGGCGCTTCTCGGCGTCGTCTGCGGCCTGTCGGCGGCGCTGTTCTGGGCGCTCGGCTTTGCCGGCACGCGGCACGGGCTGAAGGTCGGCTTCACGCCGGTCGATCTGCTGGTGCATCGCTACGTCTGGTCGGGCATCGTGTTCCTGCCGCTGGTAGCCCGCGCCGGGATCTCCGATCTCTGCGGTATCGGCTGGGGCAGGGGCCTTGCGCTGATGGTGCTTGGCGGCCCCGTGATGTCGCTGATCTCCTACACCGGCTTCCTGTTCGTGCCGCTCGGCCATGGCAGCGTGATCCCAGCCGTCCTCCGCGACGCTCGGCGGCCTGCTGCTCGCCGCCATGTTCCTCAAAGAGAAGATCTCCGCCTCGCGCCTTGCCGGTGCCATCGTCATCGTCGGCGGTCTCGGCGTGATCGGCGCCGAATCGATCGGCCATATCGGCGCCGACGGCGTGCAGGGCGATCTGATCTTCGTGCTGACCGGATTGATGTTCGCGGGCTTTGGCGCGCTGCTGCGCCACTGGCGCGTTTCCGCCGTGTCGGCGGCGCTCGTCATCAACGTGCTGTCGCTGCTATTGCTGCCGGCCTATCTCCTGACCGGCGGGCCCGCCCGCGTCGCTGCGATCGGCGTGACGGAGAATGCGATCCAGGCGCTGGCGCAGGGCGTGCTCGCGGGTCCTGCCGCGCTCTATCTTTTTGCCGTCTCGGTCCAGCGGCTCGGCGTCGCCCGCGCGGCGGTGTTCCCGGCCTGCGTGCCGGCGCTGACGCTGCTCACCGGCTGGCTCCTGCTCGGCGAGCCGCCGACGATGTTGCAGACTGCGGGCCTCGTGACGGTGCTGTGCGGGTTTTATCTGGCGCAACGGCAGCGGTGAACGCGTCTGCACAAGCCGAATGGAGCGCAAGCGAAATCCGGGGCAGGATGTGCGGCACTATCCCGGATTGCGCGATGCTCCATTCGGGCTACGCTTCCGGGCACGCCGTAACGTGACGAGCCCGCCATGACCTTGCTGCTCAACATCGATGTTCCCGACGTCGCCGCCGCCACGAATTTCTATACCGAAGCGTTCGGGCTGACGGTCGGCCGCCGCTTCGGCGCCGACTTCGTCGAGCTGTTGGGCTGGCCGGCGCCGGTGTACCTGCTGACCAAGCAGGCCGGCACGTTGGGCGCCGGCAGCGACCGCCGCCGCTACGAGCGGCACTGGACGCCGCTGCATGTCGACGTCGTCGTTGACGATGTCGATGCCGCCGTCGCGCGCGCGGTGCGCGCCGGTGCCGTGCTCGAGGCGCCCGCGCGCGATGCGCCGTATGGACGGATCGCGATGCTGGCCGATCCGTTCGGGCACGGGTTTTGTTTGCTGGCGTTCAGCGCGAAGGGATATGACGCGCTGCTGGGCGCGTAGCGCTAGGCCTTCTTCACGAACTCCGACTTCAAATTCATCGCGCCGATGCCGTCGATCTTGCAGGCGATGTTGTGGCCGTCGGTGGCATCCTGGAGTCGGATGTTGCGGACCTTGGTGCCGCCCTTGACGACCGAGGATGAGCCCTTGACCTTGAGGTCCTTCATCACGATGACGCTGTCGCCATCAGTCAGCAGATTGCCATGGGCATCGCGCACGCCCGCCTCCTGCGGCGCATCCGCCGCAGCGCCGGCCGTAGCGCTCCATTCATGGGCGCATTCCGGGCAGACCCAGAGATCGCGGTCCTGATAGGCGTGCTCCGACTGGCAGTTCGGGCATTTCATGGCGTCGGGCATGGCAGGTCTCGTCTCGGGTGGCGTTGCGCGGCGCACCGTAGGGGCGGAACCGGAGAATGCAAGGGAAAGCTGGGGCGTGCGCGGGCAGGCGGCTGCCTGCCGGTGCGATGTCACCGAAACAGCGCGACGAAGATGACGTAGAGCCAGCCCAGGATGCCGTGGATGATCGCCCACAGGATCGAATGGTTGTTTGTGTAGGAGATCGCGATGGCGAGCGCCGAGCCGAAGCCGACGCCGTATTTCGCGCCCTCGACGCGGACGCCGTAATAGCGGTTGCCGTTCATGGTGATATCTCCCCGATCGTGGAATGGGCGCAAGCGTATGCGATGTCCGTCATCTTCGCGATGGGCATCGCGTCACCCATCCCGTGAGTCCATGATTCCGTCAATGCCGGCCGCTGTGACTTGAGGTGCATCAACCCCATTGCGCGAGCCGCTCACTATCCTTCTCGAGGAAGATCTGCGGAGGGCGCGATGGACGATCTGATCAGACGAAAGATCCAGACCTTGCTGGACCAGCACCGTACCATGCGGATCGCGACGCTGCGGCCGGACGGCTGGCCGCAGGTGACCACCGTCGGCTACGCGAACGAAGGCTTCACCATCTATTTCCTGTGCGGCATCGACAGCCAGAAGGCGCAAAACCTGTCGCGAGACGATCGGGTCTCGCTTGCGATCGATGACGACCCGGCGCAGGTGATGGAGATCACCGGCGTGTCCATGGCGGCGCGGGCCCGAATCCTGACCGATCCGGCCGAAGCCGAGAAGGCGATCGGCCTGCTGATGGCACGCTATCCGGAACAGAAGGCCACCGGCCTCGCCGTGCCGAAACCGTCCGAGGTTCGCCTGATCGCGCTGACGCCGACGGTGATCTCGCTGCTCGACTATTCCAAGGGATTTGGCCACACCGACCTTGTGGCGTGCTGAGGGAGCTGCCCTGCCGCGATCCGCTCTCTTGATGCAGGTCAACCTGGTCCGCTCGCACCGACCTACGCTTCGAGTTACGCAGCAAGGGCGAGGTGAAACCATGTCGCGCAGCGTTCGAATCTATATCGGCCTCGGCATCCTGATCCTGTTGTCGTTGCTGTTTCTGTTCAGCGTCGTCCACACGGCCGCGGGGGCATCGAGGCCTTCCTCACGCACGGCAGAGGAAGGACATCGCCTGGCGCAGGCGTGGTGCCAGACGTGCCACGCCGTGGAGCCGCACATGGCCGGATTCTTCGACCTGGCTCCGAGCTTCCAGGCCATCGCCGATCGGAAAGGAACGACCGCGCTGTCGCTCAAGGTGTTCTGGCGGACCAGCCACCAGAACATGCCCAATCTGGTGATCTCGCCGGAGCAGGCCGAGGCGCTGTCGAGCTACATTCTGAGCCTGAGAGGCGATTGAGCGCGCTCCCGGCAAAAATGTCGAAAACAACCCCATGCACAGTAGAAATTGCCAGCGATTTCAATGGTTCTGAAATACCGAAGTGAATTTGACCCGTCGGGCAAGACAGGGTATGATGGCACGGTCGGCAGGTGCAACGGCTGAGGGCTCGCAGCCCGCCGCGAACCGCTCACGGGTCCACGAGCCCGCCACGCGAACCGCAACTAGGACAGGTTGAGCGCCGATGACATCGATCATCGCTGCGTGCCGCGCCCGAAATTGGGAAAAAATGGCAGAGCTGAGGCTGTCAACGGCAGATCGGGTTAGGAGGCCGCTTACCCACGGAATACACTGATCGCCGTTTGGGGTTCGGGGTCATGTATTGGGAGGGACTGATCATGGCAAGTGTTGAACAATTGCGCAGACGGGACGGGGTGAACCTGGTCCAACTCGAGGCGGACATTGCATCGGTCCGCGCGGGAAGCTCGATCGCTTCAATTGCTCTTCCTGATTACG
The DNA here is from genome assembly GCF_000011365.1 of Bradyrhizobium diazoefficiens USDA 110. Lineage (GTDB taxonomy): Bacteria > Pseudomonadota > Alphaproteobacteria > Rhizobiales > Xanthobacteraceae > Bradyrhizobium > Bradyrhizobium diazoefficiens. The sequence goes on from NC_004463.1 coordinate 4,675,272, forward strand.
TCGAGCACACCGAGGGGGTCACGCGGGTCGGCGCGCTCAGTGCAGAGGCGGTGGTTCGCGACTATGAGTCCGCTGCAAAGGAGATCGAGGCCATGGGCGCCGAGCTGATCGACGCCGCGCAAAAATGCGAGGCGCTGACAGCCCAGGTCCACGATGCCATTGCCTTCATGCGCGAAACGGCGGCGGGGTATCGTGAAGAGGGGCGGAAGATCTTCAAGCGCATCGAGGAATGCGCGCTGTTCACGGAAGACGTCCGCAGGACATGCGAAGAGGTCAAGCGTCGCATGAAGGACGTCTCGGTCGGCGAGGCCCCCGATCCGGATGAGGAGCTTGCAATGCCAGAGCGCGAGCTGACCGGGATCGCGGCCAAGGTGTCGGTGTGCGAGGTCCGGTGAGGCGGGCGTAGAGCGTCGTTCGCAGGATGGGTCGAGCGCCTGCGCTCGCCCGTCCTGCGAGCCGCCGCTCAGCCGCCCTAACGGCCTACCAATCCGGATCGCCGTAAGGGTCGGCCATATAGGGCGGCGGCATCCAGGGGCCGCGCGGCGGCGGCCTGGGCCGCCGAGGTGCGGCCGCCTGCATGTGCGGCCGTGCAGGCGCGGCCGTATCGTTGTTCACCACGCTCCGCACGACGGGTTTCGCGGCCGCAGGCGTGGACGAAGCCGTCAGTTGCGTTTGCAGCGCCTGGACCTGCGCGGCGAGGCGCGCATTGTCGGCCGCATCCTTCTCCCGCGCCGCCTTGAGCTGTTGAATGGTGTCGGCCTGCTCGCGCTGCGTCTGCTCGTTGCGGCTTTTCAGCTGCTCGAGCTTACCGTTGATGTTCGCAAGCTCGCTCGTGATGGTCTTGAGCGATTGCGCAAGATCGGACGATGACTGGTCAGGCGGTGTGGCGCCAGGACTTGGAACGCCAGGAGTTGGAGCACCAGGTGTTGGAGCGCCTTGCGTTTCCTTGCCGGGCGGCGGTGCGGGCACCGGACTTGGTTCATCCGCCGCCGCCAGATGCAGTGCCGTCGGCCGCGCCGGAGTTTCAACCGCGGCCGTTTGCCGGGGCTGACTGGCCGGCGGAGCCCATCGCGCCATGATCGACTTGCTGATCGACCTGGCCTCATCGCGGTATTGCGAAGCGAAGGCGGCACCGAGAATGCCGATCGCCAGCACGAGGCCAACCAAAGCGCGCAGCATGGTCCGATCTCCTTTCAGGCCTTGATCGCGAACGTTGCGATCCGGCGCCTTGTCCTTAGGGGGCTCGGCTGCTGTCGTACCGGCGCTGGCTTGCGAGGTCCGCAGGGCCTCGCCGCCGTGTTCCATTCCGGAAACCAGCCGGTCCAGCCGCGCAAGGTCTTCATTGGCGCTCTTGATCTGGTCGTAGGCCCGCGCCAGTCCGCCATCGGCGCGCACCTCGCCCGGCTTGTGGGCATCGGGCTTCTGGACATCAGGTTTGGGGTCGTTCGCTTCAGGCATCGATGCGCGCTCCATCCGGTCGGGCGTTCATGGGAGTGCGGCAGTCCGATCGTCGGAAGGATAGGCCTCACATTTGTCCAACACAACGCGCGTGCGAAGGAGAAATTATGGCGGGCCACGGTTGCTGAAACAGCCGTGCTCCCCCAGGAATCCCTGCGACGTGCTATGCTGTCGGGGGAGGAAGCGCCATGAGGGTCCCCACCGCGATACTCGCCCTGCTTCTTTCAAGTCCGGCCGCCGCCCAGGAGTGCCAGACATGCGCGATGGCCGACGCCTGCATGAAGGAGTACGTCAAGACGACGTCGGAGGCGCAAAGGGCGACCAGGCAGGGCATCCGGGATTGGAAGCAGAATCTGGACAAAAAGGCCTCTGCAGAACTGTCCAGCAGGGGCATACTCGCATTGCAAGACGCCATGGAGGCACAAGTTCGGACGGAGCTGGAGCGCCTGAAGGAGTGCCTGGCGAAGATCAGGTAGGGCGGGGGCGCAAAGGAGGATCCGATGAAATCGCTTCTGCTGCTCACCGCGAGCGGTCCGCTGCTCATTCTCACCTCGCACCAATCCCTGAACGACCAAAAGCTCCTTGGGGTGCTCAGGCAAAAAGGTATTGGCAAGTTCGTCGCGTTCGAGGTTCCCTTGTCGCTCGCCAGGGAGCGCTACGGCGGGCACTTTCACGCGGTCGAAAGCAATCTGCACGAGACCGATGATTTGAGAGTGCTCGACTTCAACGGCCAGCGGGTCTTTCAGCTCTTTCATTTCGAAGAGCTCGGTTCACCGATGCTGATCGAATCCTCGTGATCCGGTTTTGTCTCGCGGCATGATCCGCTTCGAAAGGTCCATCGTCCCGTTGCGGCGGCGAAAGCGATGGGTTGAGCAGGGCTGTTGTCACGATGAACAACCGTTCAGGGGAACGGGCGCTGGTTCATTTCGTTGCATTAGGAGGGCATGTTGAGAGGAGGACGACATGAAAGCAAAGATCATTGCGCTCTCTGCTGCCGTTGTCATGGCGACAGCACCAGCCGTGTTTGCTCAGGGTGTGTCGAGCAAGGCGCCAGGTCAGGAGATGCAGCAAATGGGGTCCAAGACAGGCGAGCCGGGCGCTTCCAGCTACGCTCCCGGACATAAGAAGCGTCACGCGATGCGCCACGCGAAGGCCTCGAAGACCACCAGCCCCGCCGCGACGAACGCCGCTCCAGGCCAAACGACCGGCGCGAGCACGCGGCCGACCACCGGCACGAGCACAAAGCGAGCGTACTGAAGTCCAGAGGGGACTGAAGTCCAGGCACTGACGGGACCCAACGGCACGTCGAACGTGGGACAGGTTGGGCCCCCCGGCGAAACCCGTCATGCCGAATGATGGGTATCGCTTCCGCCTTCGCTCGCGGAGCTTCGGCGGGACAAGTCCGGCTTCGCTGGCCGGGCGAGCAGTGGAGCGCGGCTTGTTTCGCAACCTGCCAGGCGCCGCAGGTTGTGAAACCCACCTCTTCAGGCCTCGTGAGCGGCAGCCGAAATCCGCCAGGGCCGAGAGCGTCATTCATGCAGGTCGAGAGCGAATTCGCTTGCCTTGCCTTGAGTCCTTTTGCACTCTCGTCGCAAGGAGACCAACGCATGAAGAAAATAGCCGTCGTGTGCGCTCTCGGAACGGCGCTGGTGCTGTGCAACCTCGGGATATCAGGCGCTGAAGCCCGGGCGCGGAAGGCGCAAGTCGTTCGTGCACCGCAAGAGAGGCTCATCGTCACGGCGCCCGTCCTGAGGCCAACGCCGTGGGATTACAATGTCATTCCCCGCTATCGTTATCGCCCCGAAGACGACCGGGTCGATCCCTACGGCCCGCCGATGGTGTCGTCGTATGTTCGCTATGAGGGATGGCGGTGGCCGTACTGGTGGTGAATAGTTCGCAGTTCGTAGGATGGGTAGAGCGAAGCGAAACCCATCAATAGCCGTCGTGGAATGATGGGTTTCGCAAGGGCTCTACCCATCCTACGGACTAACCGTCTACGGACTAACCGTCGCCATCCGCCGCCAGCCGCAGAAACTGCCGCTTCATCGCATTGACCCTCGCGACATAGCCCGCGACGAGGTGATCGCCGCAGCGCGCGCCGGCCACCATCTGAAACTTGCGGCGCGCAAAGGCGGTGGCGGGACCCGCGCCGCAGAGATGGATGAAGGCGGCCAGATCCTGCTTCTGCTGTGCGGTTGCCTTCACATCGCCCGCGAGGCTGAGGACCATGGCCACCTGGCGATCCAGATACGCCGACGCCAGCTCGATGGCGTGGCTCGGGATCGCGCGGATGTAGAGGAAGGTAGAACCGCAGCCGGTCTCCGTGACCGTGTTGCCGCGGACACAGAACCGCGCGGCTTCAGCCAGGGCCGGATCGGTCATCTGGAAGAGGCCGACGGCGCTGGAGGCGGGCCGGTAGATCGCGAGTGGATTGAGGCTCAATCGCCAGCGCCAGTAAGTGCGCGCCACCGGATTGCCAGAACTCTCGACCTGCGCCAGCGCGGCCAGCAATTCGGGCGTGATCGTCGCGGTGGAATAGGTGCGGAAGAGCGGCCCGTATTGCCGCCAGGTCCCGGCCGGCTGCTTGTCGAGGGCGTCGCCGACAAGGACAAACAGCTCGGTCGGCTTGCGGATGACGTGATAGGCGATGTTCAGAATCGCGATAGCCGCAAGCAAGATCGCCGCGATGCCGGCGATCCGAACCGTGCGCGGTGCGCGCGCGAACGTCTTGCGCACCCACCGAGTGCCCCGCCGGAGGCTGCGAAGGCGGGGGACGAGGCGACTGCTTTTTCTTGGCATGGGTCTTGTGGGGAGCGGGTAGGACGGGTTGAGCCTTGCGTCGCGCAAGTCAGGTACATAGCCGAAATCGGTGTGGTTCTCGCTGATGCCGATGAAGGTAAGCGTGACAGCTTCACTGTCCCGTCATGACCTCGGCAGCCAGATCGCGGCCCGCATTGTTCTAAATCAACAAACCCATTCATTGGCGACTTACGTTGACGAACCGTTCCAGTCCAGGAGGGAGTGTGGTCATGTCGCGCCGAACCATCGTTTCACTTACCGCATCCGTCATCATTGGCATCGCCTGCATCGTGACCGTTTCGACGGACGCCTTCGCGTATCGAAGAGGCGTTGGGGTTGGTCGCGCTGGTGTTTATCACGGCGGTGTCTATCGCGGTGGCGTCTATCGTGGTGCAGCCGTGCGCCGTGGAGTTGCCGTGGGCGTCGGAGCTGCTGCGGTTGGTGCTGCTGCTTACGGGGCTTACGGAGCCTACGGTGGCTATCGCCGCTGCGGCTACGAACCTTACCCCCCTTGCTACTAGCCGGTCTTGGCGCAGCGGCCACCGAGTAACCGGTTGCGCCGGGCTTGGTGGCGGTGACAGTGCATTCAATCTAAGTTGATGGGCCGGTTAAGTGCACTGTCACTGTAGTCGCAGAAATTCTGGAGCCGACAATCAATAGCGGCCGCCGTTGCCCTTTTGCTGCGTGATCCAGTCCGACAATGTTTTCCGTGTCGATTCCGCAGTCCGGTCCAGTGATGCCTTCGGATTGCCGCGGACGCCTTTCGCCGGACGGGGGCGTGGCGCTTCCGTTGCGTTGACGCCCTTCAAGGCAGCAGTCGATGCCTCTGCGGCTTCCTTCTCGAGGCGCAGCTTTTTCAATCGCGCCATCTTGATGCGCTCTGCCTCGACTTCGGGTCCTTCGGACAGCCGCGGCTTGTGTTGAGCAAGCTCGGCCGGGACCAGGACACCGATAATGGTTGTCTCACCGAGCGCCTTGCAGGCTTCGAGCCGATGCAGTCCCTCGACCAGAACGAGGCGGTCTCCGTCGAGCCGAACGGAAATGGGGGCCTGTTGTCCGATGTCCAGAATACTTTCCGCGATCTCCCCGACGATCTCGGGCTTGATAGCTTTCTTCTGCTTCGTGGGAACGAAGATCTTCTCGATCGGGAAGCTCTCCGGTTTGGGCATAACTTGACTCCGCTTCTACCGGGCCCGTCGGAACCCATGCCGGTGGGTTGGGAGTTTAGGAGGGAAGAGCTCGACCGCAAAGGCTATTTCGGCGGTAGAGCATTGATGAGCATCGAAGCCGGAACCAATCTGCGATTACGGCGACAGTACACTTAATTGACGCCGCCCACCAAGCGCGAGCCGAAGCCGCAGATCGGCGGGACGGAGCGAGTGAATTTAGTGCACTGTCACCGTAATTTGGATCACGTAGGATGGGTAGAGCGTAGCGAAACCCATCGATTGCCGCGATCGAATGATGGGTTTCGCAAGTGCTCAACCCATCCTACGAGCTAACCGCAGCGCGCCCCAAAAAAGTCATACCGCAATTGTGAATTGCTCCACAGACGGCGGCCGTCCAGTCTGTTTATCTGCCGCCAACCGGCCCCTCGTGCGCGCGTTTGGCCTTGCGCATCTGGCGCCTTCGTTCTTCGAAATTTCTGGGTGATCGCTATGGGCGTTTTTTATCGCACGGCCATGCTTTGCAGCTGGTTCATCGAGTCCACCATGAGCGGGTGTACCGAGAGATTTCGCGTGCGCTGAACAAGGCGCACAGAAATTTTCCCGAGGCCCCGCCGGTGACGGACGGGGCTTTTTCATGTTCGCAATCTGCCCATTCCGCCCGGCGGAGCCTTCGCGAGAAGGAGGCAGGGTCATGTGGGAGTATTTTGGACCCGATTTCGCTTTCGACGTGGTGAAAGGAATGGTCGCCGGAATAGCCTCAATGGCATTTCAGGTCGTGGCACCACGAACCTTTCGTGCCGCAAAGCAGTTTCGCGCGCGCTGGGTTGCGAGGAAGGCGGCGAGGCGAGCTGCGAGACGGGCACGCTGCAATGCGGTGGCCAATGATGAGCGGTGAGGAGCGAGTGGCCCGGATGGAGGTTGTGGGGCATCCGGGCTACGCTTGCGGGAACCTCACGCAGATGGAGCCGGCAAAACGCGAGTCAGCGCAAGAGCGATCCGACGCATTAAGCGGATGAGGTTGCTGAAATGAGAAGGGCGGCCTTTCGGCCGCCCTTTGCATATGTCCGGATCTAACGATCCTCGAGACGTTCTACCCCCTCACGAACACCCCGTCGTGCTTGCGCAGTTGTATTACTAGTGCTCAAACATTCGTGTGTATGTAGAGACACTTAGGTCTCGGCATATTTCTCCACGATATTCCGACCTCAGGTAAGTCGGAATATCACTTCGACGAGATCCAGGACGTCAAAATCACGAAGGACATGCTGGATCTCGCCAAGCACATCGTGAGCCAAAAGTCCGGACGCTTCGAGCCTGAGAAGTTCGAGGACCAGTACGAAATCGCTTTGATCGATCTCATCAAACAAAAACGCGCTGGTAAGCCGATCGTGCCGAAGGAGCGGCCGAAGGGTGAGAACGTGGTCGACCTGATGGAGGCGCTGCGCAGAAGTGTCGGGCGCGAGGCCGCGCCGGCGAAAGGCGCCAAGCTCGCCAAAAAGCCGCGCAAGGCGTCGAGCGGGCAGAAGGAAATGCTGATGCCGATCGAGGGCAAGAAGCCCAAGGTGGCGGCGGCTAAGAAGCCTGCGGCCAAGTCGCAGCGGAAGTCGGCGTAGTGCTCCTTGAGTGAACAACCCGCCAGATGCGCGCTAACTCCTAGTCCTCCTTCGAGAGACACTCGGGGCAAGCGTCGCCAATGCCGTCGAGGGCATGGCGAACCTCCGCGATGGCCGTCTGGGGCGACACGCCGGTCGGCGGATCCTGGCGGACGATATCGAACGCGCGCTCATGCGCATGTGGATCGGCCCGATCTTGCATCCAGCCGTGCGTCTCGCACTCGCGGATAGCGCCGGCTTCGTTCAACACGGAGATCGCCCAGCCGCGCAGCGTCCGGATCGTCGGTGGTCTTGTCTCCTTCGTCATCAGCACCGAAATGGCTCCTGCGGGGACGAAGCCTTTACATTCCTCCCTCAGTCCGAGCGGCTAGCACAGCCAGCGATTCAAGATCGCAAGAGCTGGCGCTTTTCCACCTGTTCCGCTGGCCTGTGCAAAAGCTAGGCGGCCAGCGCAGGGTCTTCCTTCTCGCTCCTTGCGACGATCTTGAGTGCGCCGTTCGGCAGCGGGCGTTGCAGCGCCTTGGCCTCTTCCCAGGGAGCGCGCAGCCATCGAGCTTAATGAAGTCTGGTTGGGTCAAACTGCGACCTGGCGGGGAGGGCAGGTTATGGCGCAAAGCGGACACTCATTATCCGCCTCGATCGCATTGGCAAGACCTAGCTCAAATTGAGCCCATGATGGATTGAGCGGAAGCTAAAATTTTTCGGGAAGCGGTGACGGCCTTTTCCTCCGGCGTCTCATTATCAAAGGCCAGTGGTCGGATCGACGTGCTCCAGTCGATTGATGCGATGCCGATGGTGCCGCCCGCTTCCTACCGGCGCGACTCAATCGGACGCGAGGCGGGCCGCTATGAAGTGGGTCACCTTGGGCTCGCCCGCAGCGCCAAACTCGCGGATAGCATCCTGAACGACCTTGTCTGCGTTCGTCACGCGCTGATGCTGTCGGAGATGCTCAAGCCAAGAGGCCACCATGAACGTTTCCAGGAAGCGCCCGCTCGCCGCGGCATCCTCAAAGACGTCCCACGAATAGGCGCCGTCCCGCTGGCGTTGCTGGCCCAGGTCTCGGATTGCGGCGAGGAAACCGTCACGCTTCTCCGGATTGATCTGATATTCGACCGTGATCAGTACCGGCCCGCGGTCGGCATCCGCGTCGACCGCCAGCACGGGGGCCGGCCAATGCATGGAGGGCGCGAGGTCCACCCCCTGGCCGCCCTGCAGCTTCCAGCGCCAGGTCAGCGCGATACCCGCTACCGCTCCGGCGGCCGCGATGAAGTGCGCCGCGGGCAGGCCGAATGCCGAGGCAAGCTGCCCCCACAGCGCGCTGCCGGCGGTCATCGCGCCGAAGAACACGGTCACGAACATGGCAAGCCCCCGCCCGCGCACCCAATCGGGCAGGGACATCTGAACCGAGACGTTGAGGCTCGCGAGAACGGCGATCCATGACATGCCTGCGAGGAGGCAGGCCGCGAAGCCGATCGCGGAATAACGTGCGACACCGAGCAGGACCAGGCAGGCGGCCGTGCCGAGCGTGCCGGCCGAGACGAGCCGGTCGGGTCCTAGAACCGCCTTCAGCCATGGCAGCGCAAATGCGCCGCCGACGGCACCGATGCCGATCGCGCCGAGCAGAATGCCGTAGAGTTCGGGACCGCCCGCGATCTGATTGCGCGCGACGAGCGGGAGCAGAGCCCAATATGCGCTGGCGAAGAAGAAGAACGCCACCGCTCGTATGAGAGTCGCGCGCAGATCGAGGTTGTATCGCGCATGCCGAAAGCCGATCACGAGGGCTCCGGTCAGGCGTTCCGGCGGAAGGCTGCTTCCTTGCGATGTCGGTGGGCGCCACCAGAGCAGGGCGCCGATCACGGCGAAGTTGCTCAATGCGTTGATCCAGAACGGCGCCGCGATGCCTAGTACGCCGATCACGATGCCACCGAGCGCCGGTCCGATTGCCCTGCTGATATTGACACCGACGCCGTTGGTCGCCACTGCCGCAGCCAGGTCTTGCTTCGGGACGAGCTGCGGCACGATTGATTGCCATGCGGGCGCGGTGAAAGCCGAGCCCGCACCGAGGAGGAATGTGAACAACAGCAGGATCGACGGATTGATCAGGTCGAGCCAGACCAGAACCGCGCTCACCGTCGCGACGACGGTGAGCAGGATTTCCGATCCGATGAGAAAGCGGCGCCTGTCGACGGTATCCGCCAGCGCGCCGGCCGGTAGCGCGAACAGGAACATCGGAAGGCTGCTCGCGACCTGGACCAGGGAGACCGTGAGTGGATCCGGATTGAGGCTCGTCATCAGCCATCCGGATGCCGCGTTGTACATCCAGGTGCCGACATTGGCGACGACGGTCGCGATCCAAACCACCGTAAACGCCTTGTGTCGGAACGCGATCCAGGGCGACGCGCTCTGCGTTTGATTTTCGTCAATCTTTGTCATGTGCTTTGCTGTGGCAAATCGCATCCTTTCGCTCTGGCGCAACGAAGGATCGCAAGGTGCAGGGGATCGGCTGGAAGCGAGGCTGCACCACCTAGGGCGAAGGATGGATCATGTCTCGCGCATATGCGAGGCCAATTCCGTACCCGCCGCCATGGGTTTCCACGATAGATCGAGCTCCGTCGTAAGTTTCCCGACGCGTCCAGTCCCGCTGAAATTCCAGAAGAACCTGGATCCATGACGTCATATGTGCGCCTGCGTCGCTCATGCGTCGCAAGGCGAGATCATGACTCACGGGAGTGAGACCACCGCACGCGTCGCCAACCACAAAAACGTCAAAGCCCTCCTGAAGCGCTGAAAGTACCAGAAACGAGACGCAGGCTTCGGTCAGAAGGCCAGAAACGATCAGCCTTCGCTTGCCTGTTTGAAGGACCGCTGTTCGAGCCGCGTCGTCTTCCCACAAGTTCATATTCCGGCGCTCGATGGGGTGGATATCCGGAAGAACCTCCCGAATTGCCGCCATTAACGGACCGCTGTAGACCTTGGAGGCCGACGTTGATGCGACAATCGGTAACCCAAACACCTTGGCGGTCCGCGCGAGCGCAATCGTGTTGTTGAGAAGCGCCTGACGGTCGATCGATCCGACGCCGAATGCGAGGCCCGCCTGCTGATCGATCAGCAGGAGAGCACAATCGCTGGGTTGCAGTAGGGTCTTACTGTCGCTCATGACTTGAACCTCACTCTCCGAGTTGCGCTGTTGAGTTCTCGGGGGTCCCAAGTTCGTCGAACAGACGGCAGTCGGGCAGCGTATATGAACAGGTCTCGCAGTTCTTGAACAATTGGACTGCACGGTTCAGGCAGCAAGCCCTTCCCTGTATTGGCCAGCAGTCGCGAGCCCGGCCGGTCCGGTCGATCGCAGTCGGCAGGGTTTCTCTTAAAGAGAATCCCGATACACTTTGGGCGTGCACCCGACCAGTTGCAGGAAGACTCTGTTGAAGTGGCTCTGGTCTGAAAACCCGCAAGCCAGGGCCGCTTCGCTAAGGGATATCGCCTTATCCCTTAGCAGCTTCCTCGCCACGTCCACCCGCCGCATCGACAGCCATCTCCGCGGTGTCACGCCGGTCGAGCGCGCGAATGACTTCGAGAAGGAGGCGGTGGGCATGTGACAGGTCTTTGCGATCTCAGCGATGGTGATACGACCGTCCAGGCTCGCATCGAGCAGTTCCTCGACTCTCCTCAGTTGCCAGGGCGCGAGGACGCCCGCCGGCTTTCGCCCCGCCAGTGGCGTGGGACCATAGGCCCCCGCGACGTAGGCCATGATGGAAACCGCAGTTTGATCCAACCCGAGCGTATCGACCTCATTCGGGCGTTCAAGCATCGGGATCAAGAGCTTCGCAAGCATCGGTATCACGGGATCGTCCACGCTTTGCCCGAGACGGGGCGATAGCGAACGAGGTGCAGGTAACCCGTCTTCCTCGGCAATTCTTGCGATCGACTGCTTCGGGATACAGAGGTGGAGACTGTCGAGAGGGCTTTCGATGTACGCCCGCGTGTCGCATTCAAGATCGTAGAACTCGAGGGCCCCCTTGCGATGGACCGGGTTGTTGATCCCTTTTCCATCGAGCCATAGCGCTGATTTCGGACAATCAAGCAGTTGCCAGACGACGACAAAAGTCTCCTCCGGCGGTATTGGATCGGTCATCCCGAGGCCTTCGGTGTCGCGCGATATGCGCACCGCCGAAAAACTGCCGACGTTCTCGATGCTGCGCAGCACGAGGCTCGGGCTTTCGAGCCGGAAATGTTGCGGCGCGTTGACGAGGTAGGATTGGGACGTCACGACACCCAGTTCTTTTCCGAGGCGAAAGATGCGAGCGGCTTATCGTGTCGATGGATTCGGCGCCACTCCGCCGGCGTGGCTCCCGTTATGTCATGGAAGACGCGGGTAAGATGACTTTGGCTGGCGAAACCCGTGGCAGCCGCCACGTCGGCAAGTGCCACGCCGTCAAGTATGAGCGATTTCGCCTTATCGATGCGCAGCTTGAGTTGCCATCTATAAGGCGGCAGCCCGGTAGACGCCTTGAATGCACGGACGAAATGGCTCTCGGAGAGCCCAACACGCTGTGCAAGTTCGGACATCGTGACGTCTGCGGATAAGTTTCCGATCAGGAAATCCTGAGCCTTGCGCAACCGCTCGCGAGAGAGCCCGCCGACAGCGAAGGTGGACCCAAGTTCGGCAAAACGGGCAATCATCGCCAATGCAATGGCCGATACAAACCTTCTTCCATGGGTTCCTACTTCGAGAGCGTGAGCCAGCCGAGCGGAGCACTGGAGGATCGCCGGATCCTCGGTCATCCACCTAGGGCCGGATTTCTCCAGGTTCGATCTGACAAGACCAGGTGCCGAAGAGAGATCGAACTGGATCATGAGGCGACGATGCAGCGTGATCGGTCCGAACCACTCCCAGGCCGAAACGCCGGCCGGCACCAGGCTGGCGTGGGCGCCTCCATGTGCAACTTCTGACTGACGCCGAGACGATCCGATCTGGGTTCGCCCCCCGACCTCCTCAAGGGAGACGTGCACGATGGTGCGCCCGCTCGTTAGCTCCACGACGCCCTCCTGTTCGCCGCGACGCGAAGTGAGGGTGGCGGTCATCCCGTAGCAAGAATATTCCAGTGTCCCACTGGGGTCGGTGGGGTGACGGGCCTCGGCCGGCATATGAGCTTTTCCATGGAACCGCCTGTCGCGGCACGCTAGGGCATTATTCCGGCGAGCGAAACTATACCAGTGTTTAGTGGAACCGGCGACGCTTCACTGCCCTCCAGCCCAGTGCTTGAGTTGGGTGAGAGGCGCGGAGGTCCTGCCGCACAGAGGTGTCCCGGAAGCCGCTTCCGGGTGGGCCCGGAGACGTTGTCGCGACAAAATCCGTCCAAAACTATCGAATTCTTTCAATACGTTCGCAAGGTCGAGTGCGAGCATTTGGTGGTCTTGACGCCTTACGGCTTCGCGACCATATCCGGACGGTCGAGGGCGCCGATGCTCTTCACCAACCCCCCGGTAACGCATCGTTCGCCTGGAGAACTGTGTCGCCCATGACCGCCCCGCATGACCAGTCCCAGGCGCCATCGGCCCTGAGGAATCACGCAGACGTTCCTGTGTGGAAGCGTCCGTTCGTCCCGACGAGGCGGGAAGGCGCGACGGTGAAAAGCCTCCATTCCCGATCCTGGAACGGGCTCACTGCCAGCGTGACCGAACTTGTCTGCGCCAAGTCGTACTGCGCAGACCTGTGTTACGATTGCGCCCGGCTGTCGATCATGCTCGACCTCGACGGCAACGTTCCGGAAATGCGTAGCGAGAAGAGTCGGAGCGGCCCGGATCCGGCGAATACCATCCACAACATGAACTTTACGCCCGCCAAGACGGAAATGTGGGCAATCTGGAACAAGACGCGCTACACGCGCCACATCTCGTTCACGTTCGCAGATGACGCGCTCAAGCAGTTGGTGGACGAGGAAGTGAGCCCGTCCGCACTCGCTCCGCGTCCGTTGTTCTACGATCCCGCGCTTTTTCATATCGCACGGCTCTTCGAAGCCGAGGTCGGTCGGGGAGAAGACTCTCCGCGGCTGTACGGAGACAGTTTGTCGGTGGCGTTGCTCCTGCGCCTCGCGGCCGCCGGAGATGCGTACCGTACTCCGGCCAGGGGCGGGCTGCCGCCCCGGCGCCTGCGGATGGTCACCGACTATCTGCAAGAACATCTTGCAGACAACGTCGGTTTGCTCGAACTCGCGAACATCGCTCAGCTGTCGCGGTCGCATTTCTGCCGGGCTTTCCGAGTGTCCACCGGTCTGTCGCCTCACCAATGGCTGGTCATCGCGCGCATAGAGAAGGCGAAGGAACTGCTGGTATCGGATAAGCTTCCGATCGCTGACATCGCGGTCCTCACGGGATTTTCCGACCAGGCGCATCTGAGCCGGCATTTCAGCCGGATCGTCGGTTCGAGCCCCGGCGCGTGGCGCCGCCAGGTAGCCCCCTAGTCCGGATCGTTCGAGCAAGCGCTTCGCCGACTGCAAGCCCTGTCCCGGCAGGGCCACGCTCCGGAGCCTATCAGCGGAAGAGCGCCGAAAGGAAAATCCGGGCCATGAGTTCGTCCCGCTTGCGGATGGCTCGGCTGCGCGGCACCCACTCGCAAATCACGCGAGCTCCCGCTTCCACCAGGCATTTCTCGATCTGGAGCGCGGCTCCGTTTGCCGATCCAGCGCCTTTTGGCGACGCCAGCAGCACGTCCATCTCTTCAAGGCTCGTCGCCGGCGACCGCATGATGCGAGTCGGATTGATGATGACGGCAGCGCTTATCGCATCTGCATGGCACGCGATCAGATCGAGCGCAGCGTCCGCTCCTTCGGCGTGACCGACCACGACCACCGGCACCAGAGTGAGCTCGTGCGTGTGCACTGCATTCCGAATCGACAGGGCTAGACCATCTGCAAAATCTCTCGATTGAGTCTCGCCGCTGCCGATGAAGTGAGGGATTGGCGCTGCTAGAATTCCCGAGCCGGCGCTGGCGGATCTGCAGAAATTCAACAAGCCAAAGGGTCTGTCTGCCCGTCCTGGGATGGCCAGCATCAAGGGCGCGCTTTCGTCGCTCCCAGGATGGAACCGGCAAATAGTTTCCAATCGCTCCAAGGACACGCCTCTCGCGCAATTCGATGTCGTCTGGTGCCCGGACAGTCGTCTCCGTCCCGCACAAATGGCTACATCCACTGTGGGGTATTTGGTCGTGGCTGTATCGTGCAAATTGAGAAAGACAGGCGGAACGTGAGCCGTTCGTCCAAAATTCGCATCGTTCGGTAGCGACCGCCGGTCGCATCCCGTAATATCACTTCGCTCCAAGAGCATACGCCCTCGTTCCAGTCGAGGCGGCCGCAGCGGAGTTGCACATGTATTCCCGATAGCAAGCATACGCCGTTCGCGGCGATTGCATGGACGACTCGGGCGCACCCGGTTTCGTCGCTCCGCATCGCACCCAGTTTCCACCAGCCCGCTCGCATGAGCGATCCATGACGACATGAAGGAGATCAAAATGTCGAAACTCGAAATGCTCACCCCCGACAACAGCGCCATCGCACTGATCGACTATCAGCCGGCGATGTTCCAGGGCGTTCAGTCGCATGACCGTCTGGTCACGATCAATAACGTCCAGATCCTCGCAAAGGCCGCCAAACTGTTCAAAATCCCGACCGTGCTGACCACGGTGGCTAGGGATTCGTTTTCCGGACCGTTCATTCCGGAAGTCACCTCGCTGTTTCCGAAGCACGATGTCATCGACCGCACGTCCATGAATTCCTGGCTCGATGCAAACTTCCGAAAGGCGGTGGCCGCCACCGGTCGCAAGAAATTTGTGCTGGCCGGTCTCTGGACCGAGGCCTGCGTGATCTTTCCGACCTTGGACATGCTGAAGGAAGGTTATGAGATCTACATTGCCGCCGATGCTTGCGGCGACCTTTCGCTCGAAGCCCATAACCGCGCTGTGGAGCGCGCCATCCAGGCGGGAGCGGTCCCCATCACCTCATCGCAGTACGCCTACGAGCTTCAGCAGGACTGGGCGCGCACCGAGACCTACGAAGGCATGATGGACATCCAGCGTGCGCATTCGCCGTACGGAATTCAGATCCGGTTCTCGAAGTGGGCGCTGGGCGAACACGCATCGGAGGCGGGACCCAAGTAAGGGCCCGGCTTGCTCATGAAGATTTATCTCCTGTCGCTCGGCGCGGGCGTTCTCGTCGGGGTGATCTACAGTCTCCTCAACGTCCGCTCGCCCGCGCCCCATCTGGTGGCCCTGGTCGGCCTCCTCGGCATTCTCGCCGGCGAGCAGATTGTCCCGGTCGCCAAGCAGATGGTTGCGGGTCACGGCCTTGCCGCCGCATGGCGGCAGGCGAAGTGCGCGCCTCACATGTTCGGCATGCTGCCTGGGCGGCATGCCGACGAGGCTAAGGAAACCACTAACGTCGCGGAGAAAGCATCATGAACGCTCCCGATACTATCTTCCACCGTGGCCTCTTCACCACGCTCGACCGTTCCAACCCGACCGCAAGCGCGGTCGCCATCAAGGATGGCGTCTTCACCGCGGTCGGCCACGACAGCGAGGTCATGAAGCTGGCCGGGCCTTCGACCAAGGTCATCGATCTGAAAGGGCGCCGCGTCCTGCCGGGGTTGATCGACAATCACCTTCACATCATCCGCGGCGGGCTCAACTTCAACATGGAGCTCCGCTGGGACGGGGTGCGCTCGCTGGCCGACGCGATGGACATGTTGAAGCGGCAGGTCGCCGTCACGCCGCCGCCGCAATGGGTGAGGGTGGTCGGCGGATTCACCGAACACCAGTTCGCGGAGAAGCGGCTGCCGACGATCGACGAACTCAATGCCGTCGCGCCCGACACGCCGGTCTTCCTGCTGCACCTCTATGATAGGGCCATACTGAACGGCGCCGCCCTTCGTGCGGTTGGCTATGCGAAGGATACGCCTGAACCGCCGGGCGGCGAGATCATGCGAGACGCCAATGGCAATCCGACGGGCTTGCTGCTGGCGAAACCGAACGCCAACATTCTCTACGCGACCCTTGCCAAGGGACCGAAGCTTCCCTTCGATTATCAGGTCAATTCGACCCGTCATTTCATGCGCGAGTTGAACCGGCTGGGCGTCACCGGTGCCATCGACGCCGGCGGAGGATTCCAGAATTATCCGGAAGACTACGCCGTTATCCAGAAGCTGAACGAAGAGGGCCTCCTGACGATACGGCTGGCCTATAACCTCTTCACCCAGAAGCCCAAGGGCGAGAAGGAGGACTTCCTCAACTGGACGAAGACCTCGAAGTACAAGCAGGGCGACGATTATTTCCGGCACAACGGCGCCGGCGAGATGCTGGTGTTTTCGGCGGCCGACTTCGAGGACTTCCGGGTCGCTCGTCCGGACATGCCTCCGGAGATGGAAGGCGAGCTCGAGGAGGTCGTCCGGGTCCTCGTTCAAAACAAATGGCCCTGGCGGCTCCACGCGACCTACGACGAGACGATCTCGCGGGCGCTGGACGTGTTCGAGCGGGTCAACCAGGACATGCCCCTGGAAGGGCTGCACTGGTTCTTCGATCATGCCGAGACGATCTCGGACCAGTCGATCGACCGCATCGCGGCGCTCGGCGGCGGCATCGCCGTGCAGCACCGGATGGCCTATCAAGGCGAATACTTCGTCGAGCGGTACGGGGCGGGGGCTGCCGAGGCGACGCCGCCGGTCAAGAAGATCATTGACAAGGGCGTCAAGGTGTCGGCCGGTACCGATGCGACCCGCGTTGCTTCCTACAACCCGTGGGTCTCTTTGTCCTGGCTCGTCACCGGCCGAACCGTCGGCGGATTGCGGATCACGCCCCAGCGCAACTGTCTGGATCGCGAGACGGCGCTGCGGATGTGGACCGAGAACGTGACGTGGTTCTCGAACGAAGAGGGCAACAAGGGTCGGATCGAGGTCGGCCAACTCGCCGACCTCGTCGTGCCGGACCGCGACTACTTCTCCTGCAGCGAGGCCGAGATCGCCGATACGACTTCGCTGCTGACCATGGTCGGAGGGAGGATCGTGTTCGGCGCGGGAGACTTCTCCAAGCTGGAGAGCGTCACGCCACCGCCCGCCATGCCGGACTGGTCGCCGGTCCGCCGCTTCGGCGGATACGCGGCCTGGGCTGACGACAAGGCCAAAGCAAACGAAGGCAACCTCGCCATGAAGGCCATGCAGATGTGCGGCTGCGCCAACTCCTGCGGCGTACACGGCCACAATCACGCTGCGGCTTTGTCGAGCCGGCTCCCTGTCTCCGACCTGAGGAGCTTCTGGGGCGCCCTCGGGTGCGCCTGCTGGGCGGTCTGACATGGGGTCCAAGACATCACCGAAATGGATCTCGGCGATCCTTCGCTGGCCGCTTCTCTGGCATGCGGCCAGGCTGGCCTTGGTGTCCGCCTATATCCTCGGCGGCTTTACCAAACTGCTTGACCTGGCGGGTGCCGCGGCCGAGCAGGAGCACTTCGGCCTTTATCCGGGATGGCTGTGGGCGTCAGCCGCCATCTTGGTCGAACTCTTCGGGTCTCTGCTCGTCGTCATCAACCGCTGGGTTTGGCTTGGCGCCGGCGGCCTCGGCATCCTCACGTTCGTGGCGATGCTGACCGCGAACGCGTTCTGGACCATGGGTGGCCATGAGAGATTCATGGCCACGAATGCTTTCTTCGAACATCTCGGATTGATCGCAGGCCTCGTCATCGTAACGATTCTTTCCGAGGAAGCCGTCACTCGCCCGAAGTCCGGAGCGGGATCCCAAGCCATTCAAGGAGTTTCTCGATGAAACCGACAAGAATATTGGCTCTGTTCGCGCTCGCGGCGGCTGTCGCGACGAGTACGCCGGCCATCGCAAAGGACGCAACGAAGCCCAGGGACGCGGCGGTTGCCGTTGCCCCTCAGTACGACACCACCCACGTCTACGTGACGCCCGACGACGTGGACAAGTTCGCCGCGAGTTTCTTGGCGACCTTCGGCGGCAAGAGCACAAAGCAGGTGGTGGCGACCGTGACGCCGACGCCGAGCAGCACCACGTCGCAACTGCTTCAGACGCCCGCAGGCACTGTATCGCTTTTCGGCTTCAAGACGCCGATCCCGTACCCGTTCGGCGCCGAGCGGAACGGCTACTTGGTCGCAGACATGGATGAGGCGATCAAAGCGGCGCGCGCTGCGGGCGCCGACGTGATCGTCTCCACTTTCCCGGATCCCATCGGGCGCGATGCCGTGGTCCAGTGGCCGGGCGGGGTTAACATGCAACTCTACTGGCACACGACGAAGCCCGACTATGCCCCGTTCGAGCGGATTCCGGAGAATCGCGTGTACGTCTCGCCTGACAAGGCCGCCGCCTTTACGCGGGGTTTCCTTGCGTTTTCGCGCGGGAAGATTGTCTCGGATGACGCGAAGGCGCCGGGCGTCGAGATCGGCCGGACTGACGCGACCTACAAGCGCATCCGGATCGAGTCCGCGTTCGGGAAGATGGTCGTACTGGTCACGGACGGTCATCTGCCCTATCCCTATGGGCGTGAGACGACGGGCTATGAAGTGGCCGATCTTGCCGCTACGCTTGCCAAGGCGAAGGAAACGGGCGCTACGGTACTCGTCGAACCCTACACGTCAGACGGCCGCTCTGCGGCGTTCGTCATGTTCCCGGGCGGCTACATCGCCGAGATCCACTCGCTCGCGGAGAAGAGCGCCGCGCGGGCAGCGGGCAAGTAAGGAGTGATGAGCTTGATGCCAGATCGGGCCCGTCTGCGCGGATTCTGGATCGTCCTGTCGATTGCGGCCTTCGGCGCCGGCGTCGACAGCGCGTTCGCGGATGATGGGGACGCCACGCTCCCGAAACGCCCCGCGATTCAGGCGAACCGTTGGGCGGAGGATTGGTCGGTTCTCGCCGATCCGAGACTGCGGACCGAGCCGTTCGACGAGCTCAAGTACATTCCGCTTTGGGCCACCGACCCGAAAAGTTACATTTCGCTGGGCGCTACGCTGCGGGAGCGTTTCGAGTACAACAACGCAGCGGGCTTCGGCACCGGCAACACGCCGGCGGACAGTTATCTCTTACAGCGTCTGCAGGTCCATGCCGATGTTCACTTCAACGAGAATTGGCGCGCCTTCATTCAACTCGAGGACGATCGTTCCTTCCATAAGTTCAACGTCACATCCGTCGACCAGGACCGACTAGACCTTCGTCTCGCCTTCCTCGAGTACGTCAACACGTTTTCGGGCGGGACCTTGAAGGCGCGCATAGGACGACAGGACTTCGCCTTCGACCTTCAGCGCTTCGTATCGTCGCGGGATGGTCCCAACGTCAGACAATCATTCGATGCGATCTGGGCCGACTGGGAAACCGGCGTCTGGCGCTTCATCGGTTTCGTCAGCCGTCCGGTGCAATACTTTGATGGGCGCCCCTTCGACGATACATCGAACGACAACTTCCGGTTCAGCACGTTGAGGGTCGAGCGCAAGGTGTTCGGCGATAATGAGCTGTCCGGCTATTATTCGCTCTACGAACGGAGCAATGCCAGATACCTCGACGCTTCTGGCGACGAGCACCGGCATGTCTTCGATGCCCGCTTCGCGGGCAATGCCCAACACTTCGATTGGGACCTCGAGGCCATGGGACAGGTGGGCCAGGTCGGTACGAAGGACATTCGCGCTTGGGCCGTAGGTGCGCGGACGGGATATACGTTCGCGAACGCGCCGTGGCAGCCTCGCCTGGGTGTCCAGTTCGATGCTGCCTCCGGAGACCGCCGTCCCGCGGACGGAACGCTGGGTACGTTCAACCCGCTCTTCCCGAACGGCTATTACTTCACGCTGGCCGGTTACACGGGTTACGTGAACCTGATGCACCTCAAGCCGTCCATAACCGTCAGTCCGGCGGACCGGCTGAAGGTGATGGCAGCGATCGGCTTGCAATGGCGCGAAACGACCGCCGATGCGATCTACGTCCAGCCCAACGTGCCGATCGTGGGGACCGCCGGCAAGGGAAGCAATTGGACGGGAGCGTACGGACAGTTCCGCGTCGACTACGCCTTCAACGACCATCTGACTGGAGCCATCGAAGCGGTGCATTTCGACGTCGGGGACACCATCATCCGCGCCGGCGGACACACCAGCAACTACGTCGGCGTCCAGCTTCAATACGGTTGGTGACATGCCTCGCAATATACTTTTGCTTCCGCTCCTGATGAGCCTGAATGCGGGCCTCGTTGATACCGCGGGCTTTCTCGCGCTCCAGGGGCTGTTCACGGCGCATGTCACCGGCAACTTCGTTACCTTCGGCGCGGCCATCGTGTTGGGAACATCCGGTGCCTTGGCGAAGCTGCTCGCCCTCCCAGTCTTTTGCCTTGTGGTGATCACCACTCGAATATTCAGTTTCTCTCTGCCTGCAATCGGCTTGCCGATCTTTCGTTCGATGCTGGCAATCAAGGTGTTACTTCTTGCGATAGGCGGTGCGTGTGCCGCTTACTTCGGCCCCTTCGTCCAAGGCGATAGCTGGCAGGCGATCATCACCGGCATGATCCTGGTCGCAGCGATGGCCATTCAGAACGCCGCGCACCGTATCCACATGGGCACGGAGCCTCCCAGCACCTTGATGACGGGCACGACCACCCAGATCATGATCGACGTCGCC
The DNA here is from genome assembly GCF_000011365.1 of Bradyrhizobium diazoefficiens USDA 110. Classification (GTDB taxonomy): domain Bacteria; phylum Pseudomonadota; class Alphaproteobacteria; order Rhizobiales; family Xanthobacteraceae; genus Bradyrhizobium; species Bradyrhizobium diazoefficiens. Next base: position 4,695,959 of record NC_004463.1, read on the forward strand.
GACGTCCTGCGCGGCGCGCCAGCGTCGGTATTGACTGTCGCGAAGCCGCGGCTCGGCAAGATGGCGGCGAGTGTGACTGCCTTTGCGCTGGGTTGCGCCGCCGGCGCCTGTCTCTACGCGAAGTTCGGGACGTGGTGTTTCGTCCTCCCGCCGCTGATCGCTTTCCCAGCCGTGTTCTTGGCTGCCGCCGAGCCGAAGTGACGCGGCAGGAGTGATCGGGAATGAAGCACCTGGCAAAAGCTTGGCCCGGTCGACGTACGTCCACCGGGCACTTGCAATGTCGGAGGTCACTCGTCAGGAGGCCGTCGCATGACGCTTCGCTTCAGCCAGCCACGCGCGGGCGAGCGCGGCATCGATCTGAGAAAGCGATGACCCCGCCGGAACGATTCGATGGTCTACCCCTTGGCTCCCGCTGTCGACAGCATGGCAGCCAGCGCATCTGTGTTGTCGGCAGTAAACGCGAGGGAATAGAAATGGGTTCCGAGACTTCCGATCCGTCGCCTCGATCCTATCCCCCGTCGGTCTCGTTCGTGCGAAGAGCCGGCCCGGTCGCCGTCGCCCCCGGCATCGCGGACACTTTCGCCCAGATCGAACAATGGCTGCTCGAAGAGGCCTCCGCCGAGCGGCAGATGATTGACCTCCTCGTCAAGCTGATCCGACAGATGAAGGCCGCCGGGTCTTCGGTCGATCGACTTACCCTGCATATAGGCACGCTCCATCCCCAGCTTGTCGGATTCGCATGGGTCTGGAACGCCGACGATGGCTTCTGCGACGAGGTGCGGGTAGCTGACGCCGCGGTCGATTCCGACGCCTACAGACTCAATCCGCTGCAGCGGATCGTCGAAACCGCCGAGTCCATCCGGCGAGAGCCGACTGAGCCGTCGTCGCAGGCGGAATTTCCCATCATGATCGAGCTCGCCGCCGCCGGCATGACCGACTACGTGGCGATTCCCTTGTCCGGTCTGGACACCCGTAATGTGATCACCATCGCGACGAAAGCGCGCGGCGGCTTCGCCGAGGCGGAGATAGATTCCTTGACCCGCCTCTTCAAGCTATTCGCGTTGCATGTGCAACGGCACAGCGAGTTGAAGATCTCCGAAAATGCGCTGGGCGCCTACCTTGGTTACGGCGCCGCCGCGAAGGTTCTCGAAGGTGCAATCAAGCGCGGCGCGGGAGACTCGATCCGCGCCGTGATTTGGATCTCGGATCTCAGAAATTTCACGAAGATGTCGGACGTTCTGGCCCCGGCCGACATGCTGGTGCTGCTCAACGCCTATTTCGAAGCGATGGCGAGCGCCGTGGCCGCTCACGGCGGCGAAATTCTCAAGTTCATCGGCGACGGCATGCTCGCGGTCTTTCCGGAGACGGTTGGCGTTGCCGAAGCGTCGCGCGCGGCCGTCTCGGCGGCAAGGGAGGCGATTGCCAGACTCGAAGCCTCCAATCGGGCCATCCGTGTCGCGTCCGACGCCGAAGACCACGCCTCGCTGCGGGCGGGCATCGTCCTTCACGAAGGTGAGGTCTTTTTCGGCAACATAGGCGCCCCGGATCGCTTGGACTTCACGGTCATCGGCGCGGCCGTCAACGAGGCCTGCCGCGTGGAAGCGCTGACCAAGACGATAGGCAGAGACCTCCTCCTGACGGAAGCCGTTGCCCGGCATCTCTCTCATGATGTCGAGCATCTCGGTGAGCACCAGTTGCGGGGCGTTTCCGCCCGAATGTCTGTGTACGGAATGGCGGGATGAGGACTTGACCCGCCCGGCGGCCAGCTTCTCTTCCACCTCGTCAGCCGGCTCTATGAGCGCGCCTCCGTCATCGTGACCACCAATCTCGCCTTCGGCGAATGGCCGAGCGTGTTCGGCGACGCCAAAATGACCACGAGCCGACAGGTGATGGACGACGTCTCCACCGACCCGCTCGTCCAGGCTCCCCGATCAATAGGCAGGGGTCGGCCTATTTATTGTCCTTTGGCGGCGGAGGTTTTACCCCGCTGCCGGTGGTCGGCGGCGCGGGGCGGTTTCCACCCGGTCCTTGATATCCACCTTGAACCTTATGGCCTGTAGCGGGCTGATGACCGCGGTTCTCGGGTTTGTAGCCCTCTTGCAAATTTTGCGGGCCACCCGGCTTCTTGTTATTTGACATCAATTTGCTCCTTTGAAGGGTGCCAGATTTCGACGAATTTGATTTCTCGGCCGGGGATCAGGATCCCCACTCGTTCCGGGCGTTCTTTCCACCCCTGTTCGGCCTCCCAATCCCATTCTTCCTCGAGATAGAGATCGCGCTCACCGCCATCAGACGATGAAAAAGAATTCGTGCCGTAATAGCCCGCGACCGTTCGTTCGTCTGTCAGGGTTACCATGACGAAGCAGCCGCTTTTCAGGTTCGAAAAGCACCAATCCCAAGCCGTCGGGACCACATGAACCAGCGAGAGGTCGAACCGAGCAGCAATTCTCGCGAAGTAATGCCTTTGTGCTGCTACGCCGAGAGCAATGCCGAAAACCGCCGGGCCGACGATCGTTAGTGCAATCCAAGCGGCGTCTCGATAGAGGCGGTAGTGAATCGTATCTATCAGCGGATGGATAAGAACGATGAACACGGAATAGTAGATCGTCGACAAAACAACGATCTCGAAAATATTGTCCTTGGCAGAGGGAATTCGACCGGTCAGAAATTGTGCGCGAACGTAAGTTGCTATGATGCCTGGGACGACGAACGCAAAGAACAGCTGTAAACTGAAGACGTCTTTCAAATCACCCACGGGATTTCTTCGCTGCTATTCGTTGAGGTCAGTATCGTGGCGACTCGGTCGTCGCACCCGCGAAAATAATGACGATCGGGTCATATCGAATTTAGGTTGTCAAGACCGCGGCCGCTTTTCCCAAACGAGTCCAACAGCCCTCCGATCATCGGCATAGGGACGCTGCAAGGCCTCCTGCATGGTCTCCGGCTGACCGACGATGACGACCTGCTGGCGAGCGCGCGTGACCGCAGTGTAGAGCCAGGACGGATCGAGCAACCGGCTCGGCGGCAGGGCGACGATGACGTGGTCCGCTTCCGAGCCCTGGGCACGATGGCATGTGAGGGCGTAGCCGAGCGATAAGTCGACCAGGTCCTCGGCGGGGAAGACGTGCTCGTCTCCGTCGAAGATGGCTGTGATCTGCTGTTCCGTCCGGTCGATCCGCTGCACGGTACCCATGGAGCCGTTGAACAGGCCTCGCTTGTAGCAATTGCGCCGATGGACGATTGGCTCACCAGGCGAGAACAGGTCGCCCAGCGGCCCCCGAAGCTCCTGCAGGTCTTTCCTGCGCAGATATTCGTCGTGCAGGCGACGGTTGAGGCCGGCGACACCGCACGGGCCATCGTTGATCGGTGTGACGATCATGACGTCACGACCGTCACGCAGTTCATCCCAGATCGAGACAACCTTCTCGGCGATCTCGTCGCGTCCCGACGCGCAGGCAAGCATGACGCCGGCATGAGGTCCGACATAAGCGCTGAGCCGAGGCATCTCACGCCGTCTGATCTGAGCTGCGATACCCGGAATGGACGTGGTCACGGCCTGGCGGTGCACCGTGGTGAGCGTGGAGGTAACGGCAGGATCCTCGACGAACCGGTGAAACAACAGCCCGAATCCAACGGGAGGAAGTTGCCGTTCATCGCCGACGAGCAGGAGCCGGGCGCCTTGCGGCATCCGGCGGAGCAGTCCGTACAGCGACGGCAGGTCCACCATCGAGGCTTCATCGAGGATGACCAGCGTGTCGGGAGTCAACTGCGCCAGCTCGCGCAGCTTGGTCTCCAGCTCCGCCCGCTCGGTCTGATCAAGTTCGCTGGCGAGCTGACTCTCGACCGCCTCTCGCTCATCCAACTCGCGGAGCGTCCGGAAGATGGTGCGTGCGAGCCGCCCGGTCGACCGGGACAGCCGCAGGGCAGCCTTGCCGGCCAAAGCCGCCAGCAGCAACTGGCCGCCGGCCCGCTCCCAGAGGTCGCAGATCGTCCGGGTGACGAAGGTCTTGCCGGTGCCGGCACCGCCACGGAGGCACGAGAAACCGGCATACAGGCTCCTACGGACGGCCTCGGCCTGATCCTGACTCAGGACAGCTCCTTGGTCTCCGAAGTTACCCAGGAGGCGATTTAGGCGGTTTGGCGGACCCTGCGTCGCCATGGTGCGGAGCCGCCCGACCACGGCATCCTCCATCAGGGCGCATCCCGGCGCCCGGAGGAGCCCGGAAGGCGAGGCGATGACCGCCTTCCGCTCGATCGCAAGCTCGAGTGCGCGGTCCAACGCTCGGGAAGAGAGTGACCCGCCGAGCTTGCCGGCGAGCCGCTCGCGGAAATCGTCCCGCGCGATCGCGGTCGAACCGGAACCGACCAGGTCCTTCACTACGGCATCCGCAGCGCCCACGAGACGATGAGGATGGTTTACGGGATCGGCTTCACCTGTCTCGTTCAGGAGCCGCAGGCCGAGGCCATCGACGCGCTTCCAATTGAGCAGCGGGACGAGGCAATAGGGGTTTGCCTGCAGCGCGCGCGGAGCGGCGGCGCCGAGCAGCGTGTGCACACGGCGGGCTAGTGCCAACTCGGTCACGCCCACGGCCGCGAGCCATTCGACCAGCCTGGCTTCGCCGGCCATGGCTTTCCAGGCGGAAACGAGCGCGGCGGCGAGCCGCGGGCCCAGTATAGGGCGGCCCGGGTCCATCACCGCCGCGAGGGCCGCGACGTCGCCGGTGTCGAGTGCTTCGGGCAGGCGGTCCTCGAAATGCTGCCACAGCCTGCGGGCGCGCGCCGGCCCGATGCCGGCGACGCAGCTCGCGAGATAGTCGACCATCAGCTTGCCGCTGGGCAGGGCGCGCACCGCGCGGCTGGCTGAGATCTGCGGTCCCCACTGGGTGTCGGAGAGGTCGCCTTCCACGGACCAGAGCTCACCGACCGAGGGCATGCCCAGCATGGCCGCGTTTGCGGCCTTCACCCGGACGGAAGAACCGTCGGCCAGGCGGCCGGCGAAGATCGTGCCGAAGTCACGCCGCGAGACGATGCTGTCGATCACGATGTCGGTCATGCTGGGGCTCTGAACACGAGGCCCGTCTCCTCGATTAGCTCGAGGCGAGCCTTCAGCCGCGCGTTCTCGTCGCGCAGTGAGACGACCAGAGCCTCGCGCTCGGCGAGCGCCTTGCGCAGCTCAGAGATCGTATCCGCATCCCGGCCGAGCCGCTTGCGGACGCCGGCGTCGGCAACGTCGTCAAGCAGGCGTGAGCCGATCGGCTTCACGCCTTGCACGTGGGCGAGGGCGTTCACGGGACCTGCGAGCTCTGGCTTACGGAAAAAGTGCTGCTCGAGAGTCTCGCGGAGACCGAGATCACGTACGAGCTGGCGCACATTGACCTTGCCTTCCGGCGTGAGGGGCAGGGTGGGTGCACGATCAGCCTTAGGCTGCGCGGACCAGGCGAGCTCAAGCCGCTCGAGGTGGGGCTCGAGCTTTTCGAGGATCGACGGCACCACCGAGCGGGGATTCACTTCCGCTGCTCCGGTTTCAAGGAAACGACTGTCTTGCCGGCGAGCTGTTTCAGAAGCTCGGTGTTTCTCTTCTCCAACTCGCCGATTTTACGGGTGGCATCCGCCAGCTCGGCCATGACGCGGGTGAGCTGAAGCTCGGCTTCGTGATAGTTCTGCCTGATCTCGTCGATCTGCTTGTTCGCCACCTTGACGCGCGAGTTGACCTCGCGCCGGACGGAGGGCGCGCCGGAGGCGATCTGACCTTTGACGCGTTTGATCCAGGCATTCACCTCGTACTTGAGCGCCTCGATCTTCGGCGTTTTCTTCTGGAGATAGGCCGGGCTCTTGCCGGCCCGACGCAGCAGTTCGTCAACGGTGAGCTTACCTTCGTTGTAGGGATAGATGCCGTCGTTGGCGTCGATTTCACCCTCGATCTTCCCCATCATCTCCTCGAGCGAGATTTTGCTCTCGAGATGCTTTTCCTTTGCATACGCAGCACCTGCCTGCGCGATCCTGCGCTGGCCAACGCGCCTGTCCGTGCTCATCGGCCAGCCTCCCAGATGCTTTGAATTTCGGGATGATCGTTGAGCACGCGCGAACGGACGTCGTCCCAGCGCTCAAGGTTAGCCAGGATCTGCCCGTCGAGATTGGCGACAACCATATCGTTGTCAGCACGTTCGCGCTCGATAATGAGCGCTCGCAGCGTTTCCTCGCAGCCCTGTTTCGCGCGCGTGGTTTCCAGGCGATGCTCGCAAGTAGTGCGGCAGGCGCCGGGATCCGGGGCACCCCGCTCCCTAGTGCAAGGTCCAGCCTGGCCGAGCCCCTTGGTGCAGATGACGCCGGGGCGGACCATCAACCAATACCGTCCGTTGAAAGTGAGCACCTCGGCGGTTTCGCGCAGCGTCGCGGTCTCGAACACTTCTTCGCCGCGGCGCATGCCGGCTGCGGCTAGTCCCGCCTGCAGGGGCATGGCGGCAGGGCCACCGGCCTCGCCTTCGATGGTTTCGGCCAGAGCCTCTTCCGCCATGACGAAGGAGGTCTCTTTGGCAACCTTCATTGCATCCTCGATGATGCGCGGATCGGACAGCATATAGCGCAAGGTCATTTCGAGATCGCGGTGGCCGAACAGGTCGAGCAGGACCTGCGGCGCACCGACTACCGAAAGGGCGACCAGGCGGGCGACGGTGTGCCGCCAGCGGTGCACATGGGCACGGTCTCTGCCGGTGAGCCCGGACAGTCCGAGGTGATCTACGGCCTGGACGAAAGGTTCGGTGAGATTGAGCAGCCGTTTGCCGAGCTTCTCGCCGTCGCCGAGAATGACCCAGAGGTGTGATTGCCCGGCAGGGCGAACGACGCGGCAGATCTTCTGCTGCAGCTCAATTGCCCGTACGGCCGCCGGATGCAATGGCCAGTCCCGCTTCTTGCCGCCGATCTGATCGACGAGCTTGAAGGTGACGGAGTGAAGACGATCGTCCGAGCCCTGGTTTTCGTTATCTTCCGCGGCCGCGAGCTCGCTCGCACGAGCTCCGGTGCAGAAGTCGATCATCCCGAAGTTCATCGCCTGTAGCGTGCTGACCATGCGGTTGATGTCGCGCGCGCTACGTGGCGGCCACTGGTTTGAACGTCCATCGCGATGGTCCACCTCGAACGGAAGCTGTGTGATCGGCTGGTTCTTTGCATCGATCCAGCGGACGCGCTCGATGGCGGATCGCCGCAAGGCGATCACCGACGGATGAGCCGACGAGCGACCCTGCGCAGCCTCACTGGCTGCGATTTGGCGCAGTTCGGCCCAAAGTGGGATCAACTGGTCGGCCAGGCTGTTCTGGACCCAGAGCGATCGACGAATGAATTCGGTGACGAAGCTGTCCGAGAACGGCTGCCAGCTACGCTGCTCTGTCTTTTCGACAGGTGCAGGGGCGGTCCGGCCATGCCGATTCCGCTCGATCGTCGGGCCATCGTGCCCATCCGCGAACTCGCCGTCGGCATAGAGACGTGGCCAATCAGAGATGCGGCCGCGTATTCCGGCGTCAACGAGAATGCGGAAGAGGGCCCGCATAGCGTCTCGCCCCTTCTTCCTCGGCGCCAGGGCGGGAAGCACCTCCTGGAGGATGTTGGTAATGGTGAAACCACCAAAAACCGAGCCATCCTCCGTCGGAAGGTTGGTGAATTGCCACTCCGCAAGTCGCAGGAGCAGATTGGCGCTATCGATCCAAGGCCCCGGCTTATATTTTCTGACACCGGTATCGGTCATCCGGGGAAGCCAGAGTGCCAACAGCGCACGGCGGATTGCCTCGTCGCGCCGCTCGGCCGCGGAAGGATCGGCCGGCACGCCAGCATCGGATGGACAAACTGTCCGCTTTGACAGCCGGCTCACGGCCGTAGGTGGCACCCAATTCTCCGGGACGACGAGCTCCTCATCTCCGAGTCGACAGCCCTCGAAGATCTCGTGTTCACGCAATTCGCCCCACGGCTTTGCCGCGAGCTCGGAGAAGTTTCCGAGCGTCGGAAGGGTCTTGTTACGCCATTCAAGGGCGCGCTCCGCAGGATCAATAGATCGGGTACGTGTCATGCGCCTTGACCTCTCCCGTCTGGAGCTTGTGAGACCATTCCCGGATGGTGGCGGCGACCTCGGTTTGATCGAAGCTCTTGAGCGTCTCCTCGATCGAGGCGAGTTCGTCCTCCAAGCTCGATCCGCTCCACGCGGCGTATGGAATGGTGCGCTGAATGTGGATTAGCTCGGCACACGCGCGGGCGAGGGGGCCGAGGCTCTCCCTGAACACGACGCCATGCTGGCAGCCGGTGCAGCGCTGCACTCGGCAGAGGGCACCGGTCTTGTGATCAGGCGCGATCTGTCGCGGCGGATTGGTCGGATCGAGGCATCCGAGGCCAAGTCGGGTCCGCTGCCTGAAATCCTGAAGCCGACGCTCCTGCTCGGCGGTGATGGTCCCGTTGGCGACCAACAGGCGCAGCCGCGTGGGATCGACCACGCCGCCGGTAGAGATTTCAGCGAAGACAGTATCCTGCACCTTTCGGACCTGTTTCTCGCTGAACTCTCGATATCGCCTGGATTTCAGGTAGTGCCTGAGCGTGCGTATATTTGCGTGCTGGCTGGCAAGTTGGGTGAGCAAGACGTGATAGCCCGATTGGACATAGGCGTAACCTATCCAAGCGTCCCGCGCGTCGGAGGTCCCGATCTTCTCGAGCGAGGGATAGCGCTCGAGGAGTCCGTGGGTGGCGACGACAGTGCGGGCAATGGGGCCGAGGTGAGCGGAGTCGGCATGACCAAATGCTGACACCTCGCCGATCTTGTTGACCGTGTGGTAAAGCCACGGGCTTCGCACCAACGCCTCAAGCTCGGCGATCTTCCCGGATTTTGCGACCGTAGGCGAGAGGGCATAGTCGTTACGAGCAAGATCCAACCGATAGCTGAGGGTGGCGCGCAACACCTTCGTGCGTTCGATCATATATCGAACGATCCGGTAGGGATGCCATTCGGGCTTCATCATGGACAGCGTGAACTGATGGCGGTCGGCGCGCGCCTTGAAGGCGTGAATGACCGCAAACTGATCGCTGTGAGGATGTGCCTGGGACCAGGCATCGTCTTCACTGACGTCCAATCCGAGCGCGGTCGAGAGATTCCAGCCGGTGCCGAGCAGAAAGAGCCAAAGGAAGACCGCAGTGTCCTGATAGCTCGGGTAGAACCAGCGGAGAGCGCCGACGATGCCTTCACGGCCTCGTTCGCTCATGTTTGGTGCTAAATAAGTGGGACCTTTCCAGCCACTCTGGGCCAACCCACGATAAGCACCGTGAATCTTGAACTCTCGCTTGTCGTGAAGGCGCTCCCGCGTCAACTCATTCACTATCCAAGCACGGTTTTCGGGCAAGGCCCATTCCCGAACGAGGGTTGTGTCCCCGCGGGGGCTGGTGCCACGAGACGCGAGGTCCTCGCCCTCTTTGAACATCCGCTTGATGCATCGTGCCTCGTGCTTGAACGCATTAAAGAGATGGCGAATCGCTTCCTTATCGACCGGCTCCGCAGTGGACACAGAATCGGTCTGTCGCGCCGGCCAGAACAAAGGCGGCAGGCCACGAAAGCGGCGCAAAGCATCTAGAGTCGTCTTGCACCGGCTGTACAGTTTCGATGTCTCACTCGCGAGCCATTCCAGCATCATGGGGCCTTGAGCGTCGGTCACGTCCCCAACACAGTTTATCTCGACGCCGTGCTTGACCTCGACTGCGTCGAAGAACCTGAAGAGAGTACGCACGACGTGTCGCATACTCCTGGACGCCTCGGGTGCTGGCCGCTGGAGCTGAAACAGTTCGGCGATCTCCATCGCGAACAACGGACGGCCACGGAAATCTCCGGCCCAAGCGTGCTTGGATCTCGCCGGAACATGTTCCAGGTTTCCGCCGACCGAGAATTCGCTCAGGTCGACGTCGTATACGACGCCGCTTTGAGCCTTGATGGTCAGCTTCAGCAGCCCAGCGTTGAAGGGGACAACGTTCATACTGTTTACGTCTCCTCATCGTCCGCCAGAAAGCGGTGCCAGCCATTGGCCATCACCGCGAGACCGACCGCGGTGGCGAGCCATTTGAGATAGATTTGCGTGGTGGTCTCGTCGACGTGGCCGAACTGCCGCTGTAACATCTTCAGCCACTCGGTCCCGCGGTTGTGGACCCAGTTCACCCCCATGCCAGCAACAGTCGATTTGTGTGCGCGCGCCTCCGCTTCGAGCGCGTAGAGGACAAAGAAGCAGGCGAAGGCGTGGCGGCCCTTGTGAGGAGACCAGACTTTCGGCCGCGGTAAAACGTTGGCGAAGCACCTCTGGATCGTGTGCCTTCTGATTGGTGTGCCGGCGTGTTCGCCGGCGTCGGAGACGAAGAGCTTGTCGGTGCGTTTTCCCGTCCGTTTGTAAAATGCAAAGACGTACTTGTTACGGGGACCATCGATCCAGGTGCGGACCGCTCTCGCAAAATCCAAAGGAACGCGGATAGTCCTCGGGCGCCCCCCTTTGGTGCCGTGCTCGAGAAGCATCGGCACGAACACGTCGCCACGATATGCCGCCTCTTCGATGTCTTCGGCCGACGGCCAAGAGGATACTCGCAAGGCTTCCGCCTCGCCGAGCCGTGCACCGGTCTCAAGAATGAAGCGGCAGGTGATGTTTTTTGCGTAGCCACGACGATTTCGCACCGCAGCGAGCCACTTGCGAACCTCATCCGGCGCCGGGAGCTTGAACGCCTCGACCTGGCTTTCAGGTCGGGCTTCCTTCAGCCGTCCAGACCTGACGGTTGTCGTGCGCATGTTGCCGCCGATCAGCTTACGCTGAACCGCATATTTCACGGTGAACTCAGCCCGCAACCCTCGCTGCGCGGACCACGTTAGGAAGTGCGTAGCATCGTCAGCTCGAGCGTTTGACGTGTTGCACGCCAAAGAGTCGCCCGCAGCTGACCACTCTCCGGAGTCCTGGGCGTCTTGATATACGAGAACATCGTTGTAGGTAGCGGTCTGCCAAGCGATGTTCCGCGACTCACACCACCGGATCCAGTTGCCTAGATTGTCGGCCATGGTTTTGAGCGTTCGAGGGCGAGGGCGATCACCAAAGCCCCCAGAGGGCCGCCAGTCCAATTCCGCGCGCTCGCGAAGATAGCGGTTATATTCCCGGCAATAACGCTGACGGCTGTCGAAGATTACCGGCACGTGGGCAACGGACGCGAAGCCGAGTTTCGCGATCCTGTCAGCGTTCGGTTGGAAAACCTTGACCATGCCGCATTGGCGGCCGGCACCGCGCGCCCTGGGAGGGCGCGTGTTGGACCTGGTGCGCTTCGGAATCGGACGGTGTGCGCCTCGGGCTGAGGCTCCATCACAATTGATCTGAAACGCTCCGGTCTTTGCCGGATCCGCGCCCCCTGTACTTGAACCTGGTCGCAACATCACGCCCAAACCTCAACCAGAAGTTAGCGTTCCTCGCCGGCATGCCGGCGTGGTAATCGAATCCTTGAAGTCCGCGCGGCTACATCCTCGGTGCCGTGGGGAAGCCGTCTTCCAAAAGATCGTGGAGCGGACCAATGCTCTGAACGTGGTCGTCGACAAATGGCTCGGTCCACCTCTCGTGGACGAGCTTCACTACCGCGGCATTGAGTTCGGCGGACACCTCACGCCGGATCAGCGACATCTCTTCGACATCAAGGGCCATGAAGCGAAGCATGCAGAAGGCCCGCGGCTCGAGGACCGCGACCGCGGCGGCCCGCCCGTTGCGATCGACCAGCATCGAATGCATCACCGGCAGGTCGAGACCCCACTGCACCGCCTCCGCCCCGTACGCCGAATTCTCCGCATATTGGTCGATCAAGCCGCCAAGGGTCGACGCCGTGTAGAGCCGGAGGCTTAGGCCTTCTTCGGTCCGGAGTTCGACCGCCGCTTTGTCGGCGCTGAGCTGGGCGCGCTGCACCTCAATCTTGGCTCGTCTCAGCACTCCTACGAGCTCGTTGATCACGTCCGTCGGGTGTACGCCGGCGACCAGAAGGTCCATGCCGCCGTCGGGCAGCATCTCGCGCGGCAGGAGCGCGGCCATCTCGCATTCGTAAGCGTAGACGGCGGCCTCACCGATGATGGTGACGTGGTCGATCAGTCCGGACATGCCTATGGCGCGCGCCGCAGCGCCGACTTCCTCCGGGGCGCGGGTGAGCCGCAGCGCCCGCGCCATTCTGGTCTGCTCGGCGATTGTCGGCCGCAGGGCCGCGATCTGGCGATCCAGCTCGGCCCGTTCTTTGATGAAACGCTCGTAGATCCCCTCGGTCTCGGGCGACCGGCGGCCGATCGAGGCTGCCTTCTGCTCGCCAGTGAGAGGATCCCGCCGGTACCGGGTCAGGTATTCAAACTTTTTGACCTTCAGCCACTGCATGCCGCCGCCGAACTCCTCCCGCGAGCGGGCGAGCGCGGCAAACTCGAGCGTGGTGGAGCGCATGGTCTCCGCCAGCCGCCGCTGTTCCCTGGTCATCGGGGTATACATTGAGCGATTGTAGCCTGTGGACGGACGGCTTGATTGTGATATAAACTATCACAGTAATCACGAAGAGTCTAGAGTCGGCCCCGATATGGCCGATCCGGAAGGCGCGATGGCGTGCTGTGAGGCGACCGAGCGCGGCCTATCTTTGAGACTTGGAGGCCGGTTTCAGGGAGCGCTGCCGGCCGATCTCGGCGATCGTCTGGCCGGACTTGATCGCGACGAGCTCAAGCAAGTCCTTCGCCGAAGCGCTACCGCGGCATCCGTCGATGAGGCCATCACGATTCCAGTTGGCACCGAAATTGGCCGCTAAGGGGGTGGGTCAGCCGCAGCGAGGTTAGGTTCTTCCAAACAAAAACCCCGCCGGCGACGGCGGGGTTTTTTCTTCTTTAAGTCGGAATACGAAATCGAGGGACCTCACTATCGATACGAAATGCCGAAGGAGGCCCACTCCAAATAAGTCGGAATATCAACTACAGCCGGTGGTCGAACCGCAAGTATCGCACTTCATGCAGGTGCCATTCCGCACCAGCGTGAAGTTGCCGCACTCCGAGCACATCTCGCCTTCGTAGCCCTTGGCCTTGGCTTCCGCGCGGCGCTCGGCCTTGGAGGGCACCAGGGTCTGCGCGGTGCCGGACTTGCTCCACTGGAGGGCTTCGAGCTTCTCCGTCGGAGAGAGGTCGTGGCTCACTTCCTGCTTCAGCGCGACCGCGCCTTCCAGGACGTCGCCGACCCGGGCGCTCGCGCCGTGGGAGGCCAGCGCCGTGACCTTGCTGCCGCCTGATGGCGCGCTGTCGTTGCCTTGCGCGACCGCGGTGGAGCCGCCGCGCATCACGACGAGGTTGTCGGTGCGGGAGCGGGTGAGGCCGCGCGACACGAGCTTGGAGGCGTGGTGGCCCTCGTCCGGCTCCTTGCCTTCCTCGACGCCCTTGCCGAGCGCGTCGAAGTTCGACTCGGTCGGATCGACATGGGCGAGGTCGAAGCGCGACATGTAGCTCACCGCGAGCTCGCGGAAGACGTAGTCGAGGATCGAGGTCGCGTACTTGATGCTGTCGTTGCCCTGCACGGGGCCCGCCGGCTCGAAGCGGGTGAAGGTGAAGGCGTCGACATATTCGTCGAGCGGCACGCCGTACTGGAGGCCCAGCGACACGGCGATGGCGAAGTTGTTGATGAAGGAGCGGAGCGCCGCGCCTTCCTTGTGCATGTCGATGAAGATCTCGCCGAGACGGCCGTCGTCATACTCGCCGGTGCGGAGATAGACCTTGTGCCCGCCGACGACCGCCTTCTGGGTGTAGCCCTTGCGGCGATCCGGCATCTTCTCGCGCTCGCGCATCACGATGATGCGCTCGACCAGCTTCTCGACGATCTTCTCCGAGACCTGGGCGGTGCGCGCCGCCATCGGCTTCTCGTAGAGCGATTCCACCGCATCGTCCTCGTCCTCATCGTCGGCGATGAGCTGCGAGTTGAGCGGCTGGGACAGCTTGGAGCCGTCGCGATAGAGCGCGTTGGCCTTCAGCGCGAGCTTCCACGACAGCATGTAGGCGGACTTGCAGTCCTCCACCGTGGCGTCGTTCGGCATGTTGATGGTCTTGGAGATCGCACCCGAGATGAAGGGCTGCGCCGCCGCCATCATGCGGATGTGGCTCTCGACCGACAGATAGCGCTTGCCGATCTTGCCGCAGGGATTGGCGCAGTCGAACACCGGATAGTGCTCGGCCTTGAGGTGCGGGGCACCTTCCACCGTCATCGCGCCGCAGATGTGGACGTTGGCCGCCTCGATCTCGCGCTTGGTGAAGCCGACGGCCTGGAGCAGGTCGAAGCCGGGGGCTGCGATCGCCTCGGCGCCGATGCCGAGCTGGTCGCGGATGAAGTCCTCGCCAAAGGTCCACTTGTTGAAGGCGAACTTGATGTCGAAGGCGGTCGGCAGGGCCTTCTCGACCTTGGCGATGGCCTCGTCAGTGAAGCCCTTGGCCTTCAGCGTCGAGGCGTTGATGCCGGGCGCGTTGGACAGCGAGCCGTGGCCGACGGCGTAGGCCTCGATCTCCGCGATCTCGCTCTCGCGATAGCCGAGCGCGCGCAGCGCTGCGGGGACCGCGCGGTTGATGATCTTGAAGTAGCCGCCGCCGGCGAGCTTCTTGAATTTCACCAGCGCGAAGTCGGGCTCGATGCCGGTGGTGTCGCAATCCATGACGAGGCCGATCGTGCCGGTCGGCGCGATGACCGTGGTCTGGGCGTTGCGATAGCCGTGCTTCTCGCCGAGCTCGAGCGCCGCATCCCAGGCCGCCTGCGCGTGGCTGACGAGGTCTGCCTGCGGGCAGGAGACGAGGTCGAGCGGCACCGGGTTGACGCTGAGCGCCTCGTAGCCGTTGGACTGGCCGTGGGCGGCGCGGCGGTGGTTGCGGATCACGCGCAGCATGTGCGCGGCGTTCTTCTTGTAGCCGGGGAAGGTGCCGAGCTCGGCGGCGATCTCCGCCGAGGTCTTGTAGGTGATGCCGGTCATCACAGCGGTCAGCGCGCCGCAGAGCGCACGGCCTTCCTTGCTGTCATAGGGCAGGCCCATGGTCATGAGCAGGCCGCCGATGTTGGCGTAGCCGAGGCCGAGCGTGCGGAACTCGTAGGAGAGCTCGGCGATCGCCTTGGACGGGAACTGCGCCATCATCACCGAGATTTCGAGCACGACGGTCCAGAGCCGGCAGAGATGCTCGTAGCCCTCGACGTCGAAATGCTTGGTGGCGACGTTGTAGAAGGTCAGCAGGTTGGCGGAGGCGAGGTTGCACGCCGTGTCGTCCAGGAACATGTATTCCGAGCACGGATTGGAGGCGCGGATGTCGCCGGACGCCTTGCAGGTGTGCCAGTCGTTCATGGTGGTGTTGAAGTGCAGGCCCGGGTCGGCCGACGCCCAGGCGGCGTAGCCGATCTTCTCCCAGAGGTCGCGCGCCTTCAGCGTCTTCGTCACCTTCTTGGAGGTGCGGGCGTTGAGATTCCAGTCGCCGTCCGTTTCCACGGCCCGCAGGAAATCGTCCTTCAGCGAGACCGAGTTGTTGGAGTTCTGGCCGGAGACGGTGAGATAGGCTTCCGAATCCCAGTCGGTGTCGTAGACGTCGAACTGGATGTCCTTGTAGCCCTGCTTGGCGAACTGGATGACGCGCTTGATGTAGTTGTCGGGCACGAGGCTGCGGCGCGCGAGCTTGATCTCGCGGCGGAGGGCAGGGTTCTTCTCGGGGTCGAAGCAGTCGTCGCCCGAACCTTCGCAGTTCACGCAGGCCTTCAGCACCGCCTTGAGGTGCTTCTGGTTGATCTTGGAGCCGGTGACGAGAGCTGCGACCTTCTGCTCCTCCTTCACCTTCCAGTCGATATAGGTCTCGATGTCGGGGTGATCGACGTCGACGACGACCATCTTGGCCGCGCGGCGCGTGGTGCCGCCCGACTTGATCGCGCCGGCGGCGCGGTCGCCGATCTTGAGGAAGCTCATCAGGCCGGACGAGCGGCCGCCGCCGGAGAGCTTCTCGCCTTCGCCGCGCAGGCGCGAGAAGTTGGAGCCGGTGCCGGAGCCGTATTTGAACAGGCGCGCCTCGCGGACCCAGAGGTCCATGATGCCGCCCTCGTTGACGAGGTCGTCACCGACGCCCTGGATGAAGCAGGCGTGCGGCTGCGGATGCTCGTAGGCCGATTTGGACTTGGTCAGCTTGCCGGTGAAGGGGTCGACGTAATAGTGGCCCTGGCCGGGGCCGTCGATGCCATAGGCCCAGTGCAGGCCGGTGTTGAACCATTGCGGCGAGTTCGGCGCGACCATCTGCATGGCGAGCATGTAGCGGAGCTCGTCATAGAAGGCCTGGGCGTCCTCGTCGTTGGTGAAATAGCCGCCCTTCCAGCCCCAATAGGTCCAGCAGCCGGCGAGGCGGTCGAACACCTGCTTGGCGCTGAGCTCGCTGACATAGCGCTCCTTCTCGGGCAGCTGGCTAAGAGCTTCAGTGTCGGGCACGGAGCGCCACAGGAAGGAGGGGACGGATTCCTCCTCGACCTTCTTCAGGCGCGCGGCAACGCCGGCCTTGCGGAAGTATTTCTGGGCGAGGACGTCGGAGGCGACCTGCGACCACTCGGTCGGCACCTCGACATTATCAAGCTTGAACACGACCGAGCCGTCGGGATTGCGAATCTCCGACGTGGTCAGCCGGAAATCGATCCCGGCGTAAGGTGACTGTCCCGTGGTGGTGTGTCGCCGCTCAATCCGCATGGTCTTGCCCCGTCCTTATCTTTGACCGAACCGCCTCCGTTCAGGCAGCCGGGTCGACATTTCGTTTCGCGATTCCTCCCGGGCCGTCCGGCCTTAAGGCTTCGCAGTTCAGCCGGTGGATCCGGCCCAGTTTCTCCCGGCGCGGTTTCTCGATGCGTGCATCGATCACCCGCCGGCATGTCCACACTCATCCGCCCCAACGGGATGCGCGCGACATGCGTTCAACGCCCCACAACGTCACAACTTCTATCGATGCCATCCGAGCCTGTTGCCGGCCCGTTCTGGCGCCCGAAAAGTCCGCTTACCGCGGGCAGACAAGCCCTCATCCCGCTGCCTTTGGCTGGCTTGGCGGAGTGACGATTTGCGAGACCCTTTGGGGGAGTGCCGGCGGGACGCAAACTCACTCGCGCCGAACGGACCGAAAGCTAGGACTCTCCGTTGCGCCCGTCAAGAACTAGTGCGAGTTCCTGAATCAAATACTAAATATGGTGGATTGCGGGGGATAACAGGGGGCAAGCCCGCGCCTGTTGTGGAGGCAAGTATCAGTGAGTCCTCAGGGATTCCCAACTGAAAAAATTTGTGTCCCGTCGTGATCGGAACCCTTCACCCCGCTCTTCACAGGGCAGGTATATTTTTGGCCGGCGGGGTTGCGCCAGCAGGACTCACGTAGCCTTACGGAAGGTGAGGGCAGGCATGCCCGCCGAGGTGGTGGTGGGGGGCGCGAATCCGCGCCAAGCTGACCTCGATTTTGCCGGGTACCCCACATGCTTGATTCGACTCGGCCGGTGCTGCGACCGCGCATCGCCCCGGCCGGCCTGATGTTCCTTGCCATCACCTCGATCGGTTGGGGTTTCAACTGGCCGGTGACGAAATTCCTGCTCGCCGAGCTGCCGCCGCTGACCTTGCGCGGGGTGACCGGCGTGCTCGGGGCTGGTCTGCTGGCCGCGCTCGCCCTGGTCCGTGGCGACAGCCTGAAGGTGGCGCGCGAGATCTGGCCGCGGCTGCTGACCGCCGCCGTCCTCAACGTCACCGGCTGGATGGTGCTGATGGGCCTGGCGCTGCTCTGGCTGCCCGCCAGCGAGGCCGCGCTGATCGCCTACACCATGCCGGTCTGGGCCTCGATCATCGCCTGGCCGGTGCTGGGCGAGCGGCCGACCGTTCTGCGCACGCTGGGGCTGGTGATGGCCTTCGTGGGCCTCGCCTCGATCATGGGCGGCAACGGCATTGCCGCCAGCACGGAGAAGCTGCCAGGCATCATCATGGCGCTGTTCGGCGCGCTCGGCTTTGCCCTGGGCACCGTGTTCTCGAAAAAGTACCCGATCCGCCTGCCGCCGATCACGGCCGCGGCCTGGCAGATCGGGATCGGCTGCCTGCCGATCTCGATAGTCGGTCTGCTGATCGAGACCTCGCATCTGGAGCTGGTGACGCCGGTCGGCTGGTGGCTCCTGGTCTATTCGACCGTGGTGCAGTTCTGCATCGCCTATGTGAGCTGGTTCGCCGCGCTGGCCCGCCTGCCGGCCTCGGTTGCCGCGATCGGGACCATGGCCGTACCGGTCATCGGCGTCGTGGCCTCGGCGATCGCACTGCACGAGCCGCTCGGGCCAGGGCAGATCGCGGCGCTGGTCTTCACGCTCGGTGCCGTGGTGCTGGCGACGCGCTAGATTCTTGTTTGACGCGTTTTCTTTACGCGAACCGGTATCCACTTCGCTTGAAAACGCTTTAGACCGCCATCCCGCCGCCGCCCAGCGCCTTCCGGATCATCTCGGCGAGCTGGTTGCGGCGGTAGGGTTTGGTCAGCAGCAGCACGCCGTCGTCGAGCTTGCCGTGGTGGACGATGGCGTTGTCGGTGTAGCCGGAGGTGTAGAGCACCTTCAGTCCCGGCCGCCGCCTGGCCACTTCCTCGGCGAGCTCGCGCCCGCTCATGCCGCCGGGGATGACGACGTCGGTGAAGAGGAGATCGAAGGCCTGCCCGGCCTCGATCGCCTGCAGCGCGGCGCGGCTGTCGGGCGCGGCAACCGTCTGGTAGCCGAGGCTCTGCAATTGCGCGGTGACGAAGTTGCGCACCAGTGGATCGTCCTCGACCACGAAAATGATCTCGGCACCGCCTTCGGCCTGAGGCGCGACGGTCGCGGCCACTTCCGCCATGCCTTCGCCCGGCGGCAGATAGAGCTTGATCGTGGTGCCGTGGCCTTCCTCGCTGTAGATCTTGATGTGTCCGCCGGACTGCTTGACGAAGCCGTAGACCATGGAGAGGCCGAGGCCACTTCCCTTGCCGACCTCCTTGGTGGTGAAGAACGGCTCGAACGCCTTCTCCTGGATGTCCAGCGGCATGCCGGTGCCGGTGTCGCTGACCGCTAGCATGACGTAGGGGCCGGGCACCACGTCCGCATTGGCCTGCGCATAGGCCCCGTCCAGCACGACGCGGTGGGTCTCCAGCAGCAGCTTGCCGCCGTTCGGCATGGCGTCGCGGGCGTTGATCGCCATGTTGAGCACGGCATTGGTGAGCCGGGACGGATCGATGTGCGCGGTCATCGGCCCCTGTTCCAGCACGGTCTCGATCTGGATCTGCTCGCCGAGGGTGGGGCGCAGGAGTTTTGCGATGTCCGTGATCGCGGCGTTGATCTCGACGTTGCGCGGCTGGAGCGGCTGCCGGCGTGCGAAGGCGAGCAGGTGCTGGATCAGCTCGGCGCAGCGCTCGGCGGCATCGTCGATCAGGCGCGCCACGCGCTGGAGCTGGGGCTGCTCCTTCAGGCTCGCCACCAGCGTCTCGGTATTTCCCGAGATCACCGTCAGCATGTTGTTGAAGTCGTGCGCGACGCCGCCGGTCAGCTTGCCGATCGCATCCAGCTTCTGCGACTGCTGCAATTGCCGCTCGGTCTCGCGCGAGGTGGTCGCATCGTGATAGACCAGCACGGCGCCCGAGATTTCGCCTTGTCCGTCCCGCATCGGACGGCCGCTGATCATGAGGTGGCGCACCTGATTGCCGCTGTGCGGGCGGACGATCATCTCCAGGTCTTCGAACTCCTCGCCGTGCAGCACACGCACGGAAGGCAGCTCCTCGGCCTTCATCGGCGTGACGCCGTCGCCATGAAAGACGTCCGACAGCACCCGCAGACTGCTCAGGTTCATGCCGGTGCGGTGCAGCAGCATGCGCTCCGCGGCCGGATTGGACAGAAGAACGTTGCTGTCGACGTCGATGACCAGCACCGCCTCCGCCATGCTGCGAAAAGTGCTCTGGAGCACGTTGACGGACAGGCGGAGCTCGTCATGCGCGGTGACCAGATGTTCGGTGCGTTCGGCCACCGCCGCCTCGAGTTGCTCCTTGGCGGCGGTGGTCTCCAGCAGCGTGCTCTTGAGCGCGCCCTCGGTGCGCCGGCTCTCGCGCATCACCATCACCACCAGCAGCAGGATCACGAGCGCGCCGGCGACATCGATGCCGAGCAGCACGATGCCGGTGCGACGCGAATCCTGGGAGCGCGCGGCGAGCAATCGTTCTTGCTCTGCGCTCAGACGGTCGAGATTGCCCATCACCGTGTCCATCAGGCCGCGGCCCTCGGCCTTGCCGTTGAGCGCGGCAATGCCGGCCTGGTCATTCATGGCGCGCAGGCGCATCGCCTCGGCAGCGATCTCGACCCGGCGCAGCGCCAGCGGCTCGGTGCCCTCCAGCAGCGTGACCTGATCGGGGTTGTCGCCCACGCCGCGCTTGAGGTCGGCGAGTGCCGGCGCGATCTGGGCATGCACCGCCTGGAATTCGTCGCTGAAGGCCGGGCTGCGATAGATCTCGTAGCCGCGCGCGGCGCTCTCGGCGCGGCGCATCAGGACGCGCAGATCGGAGATCTTCTTCTGGACCTGGACGGTACGGCTGACCCACGCCGAGTCGGACCGCGACTTGACGTCGAGGCCGATCGAGGCGGCGGTGATGATCAGGAGGATTGCAAGTCCAGCACCGAGAATGACGCGCTGCGTTGGAATCAAGGGGCTTCTTTCTTGTCCTTCGGCTGTGCGCTCTCGCCCGCGAGACATTCCCGGATTGTCGTCAGCAGCGCTTCCGGCGTGAACGGCTTGCGCAGGCAACGCGTTGCGCCGAGCTCCAGCGCCATGCGGAGGAAATCGGGAGAGGGCGAGGCCGACGATGCAAAGGCGTAACCGGACATCGCGATCAGCGGGATCGCCGGCGCGCGCTCGTGAAAGATGCGGATGGATTCGAAGCCGCGCATATGCGGCATGAAGATGTCGACCAGCATCACGTGATACGTCTGCGCTTCCAGCGCAGCCAGTCCCGCTTCACCGCCGTCGGCTAGCGTAACGTCGAAGCCCTGACGTTGGAGAAGGACCTCGATGGTCGCGCCGACCATCGGATCGTCATCTACCACGAGAATACGCGGCATGACCTTTCCCAGTAGATCGAAGTCCCCGCATTGGTGATATCCGCGAATCGTGGGTCGGGTCAATTTTGGATTGGATCAGGGTAGATATGCACGGTGCGGTGAATAAAGGTCCGTTTGCGTCGACTTGTACATATCGTCGCGGGAACAGGTGCACGCGCAACTGGTGAAAGCGGAGCACACGCGAAAACGGCGCCGCATCACTGCGACGCCGTTTCTGTCAAGCATTGTAGTTGCGGTTACGGGCAGGGATGACGCAGGCCGTCATAACCGAGATAGGTGCCCGACGCCGGGTCGTAGGAGCGGTAGCGCTGCGCGCAGTAGCCCGCGGAATCGCCGCCGCTGTCGGGAACGACCGCCACCGACGGCTCGTCGTAGTAGCTGTCGTCGCCGTAGTAGTAGGGATCGTTGTAATACCCGCCGCCATAATAGGCGTATGAGCCGAGGCCGCCGATAGCAGCACCTGCCGCGAAACCGGGCCAGAACCCGCCGCGATGATGATGACGCCAGCCGCCGTTCCAATTGCCGCCACCGCCCTGCCAGTTGCTGCCGGCGGCTGCGAAGTTGCGGCCACCGCCACCGCTGAACGACGGAGCAGTGCCGAGGCCGGGACGCGCCACTGCACCAGCCGCAAAATTGCCGCCGCCACCGCCGATCCGTGGACCGGCGCTGAAGCCGCCCCCGCCCATTCGGGCGCCGCCGCCACCGCCGCCGAAGTGAGCGCCGCCGCCACCGCCGAAGTGAGCACCGCCCCCGCCGCCGAAATGGCCACCGCCACGGCCCTGCGCGAAGCTCGGTGTCGCCATCGGAAGGACCAGCGCCAGGGCTGCCGCCGCGCCTAAAACTCTCAGACTGTTCATGTTCAAACTCCTTTTCCAGGGAGCAAACCCCTTGAAAGGGCGAAGGTTCCTGGATTCACGCGGGTGTGCGCGTGTGAAGGGGAGATTTTCACGCGGTCGCTGTACCCGGCATGAACGGATCGCGTCAGCTTTGCGGCGGCGCTGCCGCGCTCCGACGTTCGCGTGGGGCACGGCCGCAGCCGCCGAACTGGACATTTCCGTGACCGGATGGCATCAGGACCCGACGAAGCAGGGCCCTTGCCGCATGAAACAGTTCTTCCTCAAGTTTTTCACCTGGTGGAGTGGCCAGACGTTTGGCACCCAGCTCTGGACCAAGCGATACGGCGAGCTGGTCGGTCAGGACGAGCAGGGCAATCTCTATTATCGCACCCGCGGCGGGGCGATCGACCCGACGCTCGGCTTCGAGCGGCGCTGGGTGATCTATAACGGCTATGCGGAAGCGAGCCGGATCCCGCCGTCCTGGCACGGCTGGATCCATCACGTCGTCGACGTGCCGCCGACGCAGGACAACTACCAGCCGCGCGAGTGGGAAAAGCCGCACCAGCCGAATCTCACGGGCACGGCCAACGCCTACCGCCCCTCGGGCTCGACGCTCGCCGGCGGCAAGCGGCCGAAGGCGACCGGCGACTATCAGCCCTGGACCCCTGGCTAGGCTTCCAGCCTTCGTCGAATCGTCATCTTCGGATTGGATGCAGGCGCATCCGGCTGATCCAGCTGTGGACAACGGGAACAGCGGGGATGCCGGCTGCGCGGCCGTTGTGTTCGCGCCGGCGATGCGGCTCAATGGTCCCATCTTACGGAGATGGGAGACCATCGCGTTCGGTTCGGGCAACAGTTCGCGACTGTCCCGAAATGCAGCGGCCGCCGACCAGGACTCGGTCGGGAGATAGGCCCCCGGTCTGGAAGTTCCGAAATCGCCCGATGAAATGTGCAGCCGCCGTAAGACAGGAAAGGCCGCTTGGGAAACCGAGCGGCCTTTTTCTGTTGGGATGAGTTGCGCGTCCGGGACACGAGACTGATTGCGTGGAATCAGATGACCCGTTCAGCCGCGCGTTTGACCGCCTCGAGGCGGCGGGCCTGATTTGCGGCGCCGCGCTCTCTCAGCAGGGCCAGCACCTCGGCGGGCGCGGTGTCGGGCGAGCCGGACGTGAACGGCGGGGCGGGGTTGTATTCGATCTGGAGCTGGATCGCTTCCGCCGTGGTGCGGTCGACCAGGATCGACACCAGCGTCAGCGCGAAATCGATCCCGGCGGTGACGCCGCCGCCGGTGACGCGGTTGCGGTCGATGCAGACGCGCGTCTTGGTCGGCGTTGCGCCGAACTGGCCGAGCATCTCCATCGCGCTCCAATGGGTGGCGGCGCGGTAGCCCTTGAGCAGGCCGGCGGCGCCGAGCACCAGCGCCCCCGTGCAGACCGAGGTGACGTACCTGGCGCCTTCGGCCTGCCTGCGCAGGAAATCCAGCACCTCTTCGTCATTGAGCAGATCGTTGGTGCCGCCGCCGCCGGGCACGCAGATCACGTCGAGCTGCGGGCAGTCGGCGAATGTCGTGGTGGGCGTCAATGTCAGCACGGAATCGCTCGGCACCGGCTCGATCCGCTTCCAGATCAGATGCAGCTTGGCGCCGGGAACGGCGGAGAACACCTGCAAGGGGCCGGTGAAGTCGAGCTGGGTGACGCGCGGAAACACCAGAAGTCCGATCTGGAGCGGGGACGACATTGGGAGATCCTCCAATCATGGGCTTGACGCGGGCACACTGGCATGATGCCCTTCTGTCCAAAATGGCATAATTCCCTCAATTTCGGACATAACCATGATCGGCATTCTGATCTTCCCGGATTTCCAGTTGCTCGATGCGGCGGGCCCGATCTCGGTGTTCGAGGTCGCAGCACGCTGCGCCGGCAAGCCGCTTGCGCTGCGGGTGCTGGCGATGAATGCGGGGCCGGTGCGCAGCTCCTCGGGCGTCGAGATGATGGCGCGTGATTTCAAATCGGCGAACGCCATCACGACACTCGTCATCGCGGGCGGTGCGGGTGTGGCGGATGCCGCGCGCTGCGAGGTCACGCGTGCCTTCGTGCAGCGGCTGGCGCGGCGCGGCGTTCGGGTCGCCAGCGTCTGCTCGGGCGCCTATGTACTCGCCGAAGCGGGTCTGCTCGACGGACGCCGCGCCACCACGCATTGGGGCCGCACACGCGATTTCGTCGCGCGCTATCCCAAGGTGAAGTTCGAGCCGGACCAGATCTTTACCCGCGACGGCAATGTGTGGACGTCGGCAGGCATCACGGCGGGCATCGACCTCGCGCTGGCGATGGTCACGGAGGACCATGGCGAGGAGATCGCGCAGGCGGCCGCGCGCCAGCTCGTGCTCTATCATCGCCGCAGCGGCGGCCAGTCGCAATTCTCATCGCTGCTGGAGTTGAAGGCGCCGAACGGCCGGTTCGGTGCGCTGTTGTCCTGGGCCCGCGAAAATCTCGACGCGCCGCTCACGGTGGAAGAGCTCGCCGATCGCGCCGGCATGAGTGCGCGGCACTTTGCCCGCGCCTTTGCCGCCGAGACCGGCACGACGCCGTCGAAGGCGATCGAGCGGCTGCGGATCGAGGTCGCGCGCGAGCGCGTGCAATCCTCGCGCGAGGCGATCGAGCTCGTTGCGGAGGCGACCGGATTCCGCGACCCCGAACGGATGCGGCGCGCCTTCATCCGCGCGTTCGGCCAGCCGCCCCAGGCGTTGCGGCGCGCGGCGCGGGCGGGGTAGGTGGTGTGCTCGTAAATGTGCCGCGCGCGTGCGTGATAGCGAGGTCCGCGTTGCCACGAAAGCGGACGTCGACAATGCGCAAAGCGAATGTCCGCCTTCAGATGGGCAGGAGTACGATTTCCGAATACAGCCTGTCGAGCTCGCCGTCGGCGATCAACGGGGAACGGAAGCACGTGATCATCGGGAGCATCATGCCTCGTGGTGGGACCGGAAAGATTCGCGCCTCCGCGACGAGCGCCACCGTTCGCTGCCGGCGCAAGATCGCCAGCTTGACGCGCTCGAGATGCCGCAACAACAGAACCGGCGCACTACAATGCAGAATGTCCGAATAGGGGATTTTGAGCGGCAGAAACCGTGCCAGTCGTCCCAATCGACTTGCTGCAAGACGCTGATCGCGGCGCTTCACCACGAGATAGGCGTAATCAGGCCCGTCGACGACGATGAGCTGCAGGCAATCATACGCCGCGTGATCGTCGAAGATTTGCCTTTGGTGGCTGGTCAGTCTCTCGCGGACCACGGCCGGATCGAAGCTGATCATCGGCCGGGTCGAGCCGAACAAGGTCGCGGCCTGTAGCAATGGCGGTATGGCGATGCGCTGCGAGTCCAGCGGTTTGAAACGCTGTGCGATGAGGGCGGCCCAAGACGACGGCTGTGGAGTGAAGCACGTGTATGTGGCGTTCGCGTCATCCAGCATTGATGCGAGCAGCGCCATGCCCCAGCCGCGGTACTGCGCGCGTACAACCCAAGAGGACAGATTGCAGACGAGGACTGCCTCCTCGTTCACCTGCCGCCGGGCAGCAACTGCCCCAATGAATCCAACCAAGGCGTTGCCGTCGAAAAGCATGAAGCCGCGGGTGTGATCCGACCAGCCATGATCGAACAGACGGCGCCATCTCGTGGCATCGATGCCCGCCCCGCGAAACGATTCCTCAAGAAAGCGGCAGACCGGCTCCACGTCCTCCGGACCGAGGGCACGGACGTGCAGGCCCGACCGGCCAAGCTGCTGGGCCGTCATTGCCTCCGCGCCGGAGAGGACCGCGATCAGGCCTTCGATCGACGGCGCCCGCAGAAAGGCCGAAAGTGGCACCGGATGCCCTGCATAGCTCTCGATCTCCAGGAGCAGGCTGACTATGGCCAGCGAGTCCGCGCCGAGGTCCAGAAGATTATCGGACCAGCCGATGGGAGCCAGGTCCAGCACGCGCTGGCAGATCGCCTGCAGGTCTTTCCGCAGCTGCTCAACGTCTGGGAGCACTCCACAGACCGGGGTCGGCTCCCGAGACACACTGGCGGTCGGAGGCGCTCGCAGAACCGGATGGTTGGCGATGGCCTCAAGGCATTCGGCATTCTGCAGGGCGTCGCGATTCCGTACAGGGCGGCCGTTCACCGCATCCCGCGCTGCGATTTCGGACCGCTTGCCGTTAAAGGTGACAGGAAGCGCGTCGACCTGTGCGATACGCGCCGGCACGAAGGCCGGCGAGCCGCAGCGTGCAAGCTCGGAGCGGATGTGCTTGGCGAGAGCGCTGTCGAGCACCACGCCTTCGCGCAACACGAGCAACAAAACCATGCGTGTGCCGCCTGGCTCGTCTTCCGCTTGTTGCTCGACCGCCATCGCCTCGACGATCCCGCCGACGTCATCGAGGATGCGGTAGATCTCCGCGGTCCCTATGCGGATGCCGCGCACGTTGAGGACGCCGTCTGAACGACCATGCAAGCGCCAGCCCCCATGAGGCGTGGCCTCGATCAGATCGCCATGGGTCCAATAGCCGGGGTTCTGAGCAAAGTAGGCGGCGTGGAAGCGGGTGCCGTCGGCATCGCCGTGAAAGCCGAGGGGCCGCGAGGGGAAGGGGTTGGCGCAGACCAATTCGCCTATCTCCGCCTGCGGATCGTCAGGCGGCGGCAGCGAGCGGACATCGAGGCCGAGGCTGCGGCACTGTGCCTCGCCGCGATGGACCGGCAGATTCGGATTGCCAAGGACGAAGCAGCCGATGATGTCCGTGCCGCCTGAGATCGACTGCAGCGGCATCGACGACTTCACTTTGCTGCTGACCCAGTCGTACTGGCGGGGATAGAGGATCGAGCCGGTCGAGAGCATGGTGCGCAGGGCAGAAAGGTCGAGCACCCGCCCCGGGGAGAAACCCTTCTCCTCGCAGAAGTGCAGATAGGCGGGATTGGTGCCGAACACGGTCACACGTTCCTCGGCAACAATCCGCCAGAACGTGTCCGCCGCTGCGAGCGGCCCGTCGTAGAGGACAATCTCGACGCCGGACGCCAGCGCCGAGAGCTGCCAGTTCCACATCATCCAACCGCAGGAGGTTTGGAAGAACAGCCTGTCGCCGTGGCTGAGATCACAGTGCAACCGGTGCTCCTTCAGATGCTCCAGTAGGGTGCCCCCGGCGCCGTGCTGAATGCATTTTGGCGGGCCCGTGGTGCCCGAAGAGAACATCGTGAACAGCAGATGGTTGAACGGGTGACGAGGCCAGCTTGGCCCAATCTCGCCACCATCATCATCACCGAGCAGATCGGCAAGCCTGTGCAGAGGTGCCGTCCCCTCACCGACGTCCAGCGAGCCATCGTCCAGCGCAATGATCGCCGCGAGGCTCGGCAGGCCGGCCGCCGTTTCGAGGACGCGCTCGGCGACCGGAATTCCCGCATCCCATCGCTCCGCTCGAAGGCAGCCGAAGAGCACCACGGCCTCGAGAGGGGCGAACCGCGCCAGGATCGCGGGCACGCCCATCTCCGGCGCGCAGCTGGCAAAAGTCCCGCCAATCGCGGCGGTCGCCAGACAGGCAATGACCGCCTCGGCATTGTTGCGTGCGATTGCCACGACGTGGTCGCCGCGGCGCACACCGAGCCGCTGCAACGACTTTGCCAATCGATCAACCGCGACGCGCAACGCGCCACGCGTGAACCGGTCGCGGCTGCCGTCAGCGTGGCAGGCTGTCAGGACCGGCTGGCCGGGACTGCCGGCGAGGAGGCACTCGGCGTAGTTGAGACGAAGATCCGGGAAGAAGCGCGCGGTCTCGCAGGCATCGCCGACGCAGACGGGCTCGGCTGCACCGTCCCGCGGCACGTCGGACCACTCAAGGAAGAGACGCCAGAAGCTGTGGAAATCCTCCACCGAGAAGCGGTCCATCGCAGCGTGATCGCTCAGCTGCTGCCCCGTTCGGGCCTCACACCATTGGCCGAAAGCAGTGAGCTGAGAATGTGCGATGCCATGAGCATCGGGACGGAACACGACTTCCTCCAAACCCGCCTCTGGGTGGCACGCGACGACCAAGCCGCAGGCAACGTTGGATAGCGTTCGCATCGCTCGGGGAGAATCATCCTCCGGGGTTATGTGGCGGATTGACGCATGTTGGCGGGAGTACCCCGCCTGAGCGCCAGCGAGCGTAAGCCGCCACTCCTCCAGCCACTTTGGGGTCGTCTCCTTGATGGCCGCTGTGGGGCACAGGGTGTGAAGTTCCGAGAGTGGGACCGCCTGTCCCGTTCACCCTCGAAAGCAGACATCCCCGGATTTATGAGCACATGCCTAGGTCGGGTTATCTGCAGCTGCCCGGCCGGAGGTACCGGCGTGTGCCGTCAGCCGGCGCGCGATCGGCGTCAGGAGGTAGGGCGCAAGATGAATTGGAAACTGCGTGAGCGCGAAGTAGAGCCAGGTTGTGGCCGGCAGTGCGCCCGCGGTCGCGGCCAGCATCAGCCCGAGATTGCGCTGTGACACCATCAGGCCGATCGCGAAGGCGCGCTCATAGCCGACGCGGCGGAAGATCAGCGTCGTGACGGTGAGCAGGGTGAAATAGACCGCGAAGGCGAGCAGCGCGACACCGATCGTGAACAGGGGGGCGGCGAGGAAGTCGGTTGCGACGTCGCCCATCACCGCCGAGGCGAACACCAGCAGGATGACGATGTTGATGCCGTCGATCGGACGCTTGTGGCGCTGGATCGTCTCGGTGCCGAACAAGCGGCGGATGACGGTCGCGGCCAGCAGCGATGCCGCGAGGATGCCGAGCAGCTTCAGGCCGAGCGTGAGCGGCGAGATGCTGAGCATGCCGCCGAGGAAGAGGCTCGCGAACAACGAGGCCGTGAAAGGCACCAGCGCGGTGGCGGTCACCAGCGCGACCAGGGGAAGCGTCGCATCGAGACCCATGAGCGCTGCGAGCGCCGGGGCGGCCATCATCGGCGAGGCCATGCCCTGCAGCATCAGCGCGAGGAAGAGGCCGGGCGAGCTTCTGTCGAGCCCGCTTACATGTGCGAGCAGCCCGACGATCAGCGGCACGCCGATCGTGGTCCAGGCCGTGGCGGCCGCGACCAGGGCCGGCCGGCGCAGATGTCCGTAGAGCGCCGCCAGGTCGACCCGCATGAAGGAGATGCAGAGCAGAAGGAAGATCGCTTCGGTGACGTAGGGGCGCAGCAGCGCGCCGAGCGGCGGCACCGCAACCGCGATGAAGGCGATGGCCGCCACGGCGCCCGTGCCCTGGTCGCCGAGCCATGTCAGCCCGCGCAGGGGAATGGCGAAGATCGTTTGAAGATTGGAAGCCATGCGCGGCGTCGTCAGCCCAATCCCTTCAACCACGCGCCGATCTCGCTGACCGCGACATTGGCCTCTCGCAACAACTTGCCCATGGTGAAGAAGCCATGGAATTGGCCGGGAAAGTGCTTGTAGGTCACGCTGACGCCGGCCTGCTTCAGGCGCGCGGCATATTCGTCGCCTTCGTCGCGCAGGGGATCGGCGCCGGCGGTCAGCACATAGGCCGGCGGCAGGCCGGCAAGGTTTTCCGCGCGCGCCGGCGAGGCGCGCCAGTCGTGGATGTCGGCGGCGCCGTTGAGGTAATGGTCACGGAACCACCGGATCACCGAATGGGTCAGCAGCACGCTGGTCTCGGGCTCGCTGTGGGAGCCGTGCGTCATGGCGAAATCGACGGCCGGGTAGATGAGGATCTGGCCGGCGATCGCAGGGCCGCTGTCATCGCGCGCAGCGAGCGCGACGACCGCGGCGAGATTGCCGCCGGCGCTGTCGCCGCCGATCGAGAGACGGGAGGCGTCGATGCCGAGCTCGCACGCATTCGCGGCAACCCATTTGGTCGCGGCGATCGCATCATCGGCCGCGGCGGGAAATTTGTGCTCGGGCGCGAGGCGGTAGTCGACCGAGATCACGATCAGCGCGGCTTCGACGGCAAGCTGGCGGCAGACGACGTCATGGGAGTCGAGATCGCCGATCACCCAGCCGCCGCCATGGAAGAACACCAGCGCCGGCGACAGGCCGTCGTGCCGGCGCGGGTCGTTCGGCACATAGATGCGGGCCGGGATGGTGCCGTGCGGCGCCGGGATCGCCAGCGGAGCAACGCGGGCAAGTTCGGGCGGCTCGGGGTTGGTGGCAAAGCGCGCCTGGGCGTAATAGGCGCGCGCTTCCGCTGCGGTCAGGGTCTCGTAGGCGGGGCGGCCGGCCTCCTGGAAGGCCATGTAGACGGCGGCGGCATCGGGATCGAGCACAACGGGCATGGGGGGCGACCTTGGGGCTTCTGTTTATCGTTGGACGGCATGTTCGGGGGGCGGGACCTGCCTCGGCCCCCAGGGAAGGGTCGTCCGACTATCCCATTCGGCCGGTGGTCTGGCCAGCCGGGGCCGGGCAGGGCAGGGATGCCGCCCTTTCCCCGCCGTATTCGGCGTGTTAACCGGATGGCCTGCGAGCGGCGGTATCCCCTGTAGAATGTCCAGCAAGCCCGATTCGCTGTTGAAGCCGCGCGAGAAGATGGTTCGAACCCTTACCCTGACAGGTCTTGCGGCGCTTCTTGCCGCCACTGCGCTCACGGCTGCGACGCCCTCACAGGCGCAGATCGGCACGATCTTCTCCGATCCGCCGCCGCTGCGGCCGCCCGGCAGCATTCCGCGCGGACAGCCGCAGCCGCAGGTGCCCGACGACGACGAGGAGGTCCCCGAGCTGCCGCCGCAGGGCCGCGTGCTGCCATCGCGTCCGATGGCGCCGCCGCCCGGACGTCAGGGCAATGTCATGCCGGGGCCGGTCGAGACCCAGCCTTTGGCGCCGCCGCCAGGCTCCACCGTCGCTCCGCCGAACCAGCCGCCGCCCGTGGCGGTCACGCCGCCAGGCGCCCCCCAGCCGGGCGCGCCCGGTCAGCGCCAGCCCCAGCAGAAGGGCGGGCCGGGCGGTGCCGTGCCGCAGACGCCGGCGAGCCTGCAGCCGGGCGACGAGGTCGTGACCGAGCCGCCGGCCCAGAAGATCGTGAACAAGAAGGCGACCTTCTCCGGCCTCGACAAGATCACCGGACGCATCATCAATTTCGACGAGGATATCGGCGAGACCGTCCAGTTCGGCGCGCTGCGCGTCAAGACCGATGCCTGCTACACTAGGCCGGCGACGGAAGCCGCCAACACCGACGCCTTCGTCGAAGTCGACGAGATCACCTTGCAGGGCGAGGTGAAGCGGATTTTTTCGGGCTGGATGTACGCGGCAAGCCCCGGCCTGCACGGCGTCGAGCATCCGATCTACGACATCTGGCTGACCGACTGCAAAGAGCCGCAGCAGACCATTGCGACGGCTGCACCGGATCCCGCGACCAAGCCGGCTGCGCCGCCGCCGCCCGCGCAGAAGAAGGCCGCGCCCAAGCAGGCCGTGCAGCAGCGTCCGCCGCAGCCATTGCCGCCGATCCAGCAGCAGCAACCGGCACCGCCGCCGCCCCCGCCACCGGAGCAGCGGCCAGGCCTGTTCGGTATCCCCGGATTCGGCCGCTAAGCCGGCTATCGACTATTGCCGCGAGGCGATGATCTCGAGCGCGCGAGCGCCCGGGATCGCCTCGCCGGGCGAGAGCTTGAGGAAATCGCCGGGCTCGCCCGCCAGCGCCTTGTCGAGCAGCGCGGTGTAGCGCCGCCGCGGAATCTCGACCGCACCGAAGTTCTTCAGATGCTCGGTGACATATTGCGTGTCGAGCAGCTCGAAACCGCCATGGATGAGCCGCGCGACCAGGTGCACCAGCGCGACCTTCGAGGCATCGCGCGCGGTGTGAAACATGCTCTCGCCGAAGAAGGCGCGTCCCAGGCTCACGCCGTAGAGCCCACCGACGAGGTCGTCGCCCTGCCAGGCCTCGACGCTGTGGCAATGGCCGAGCTCGAACAGGCCACTATAGAGGTCGCGGATGCGCTTGTTGATCCAGGTGTCCTCGCGCCCGGCCTGCGGCGCGGCGCAGCCGGCAATCGTGGCCTTGAACGCGGTGTTGACGGTCACGCGAAACCCATCCGAGCGCACGGTGCGCGCGAGCCGCGAGGCCACGCGGAAGCCGCCGAGCGGGATGACGCCGCGCAATTCCGGCTCGACCCAGAACAGGGTCGGATCGTCGGCGCTCTCGGCCATCGGAAAGATGCCGCAGGCATAGGCGCGCAGCAGCACGGCCGGCGTAATTTCAGACGAAGCGGAGTCGCGCGAAGTCATGGTGCAACAATAGCAGGATCGCAATGCGGTTGCGATGGGGGCGCGGGTCAGCTCGCGGCGGCGCTGTTGCTCTTGCCGGGCGCGACGGGTATGCGGGGGAACCTCAAAAAGATGCGGGTTCCGCTGTGGGCGGGATCGCGCTCGACCGAGGCGTCGAGCTTGGTGGCCATGGCCGCAACGATGCGCTGGCCCATGCCGGTGGAGCGCGGATCGGCCTTGACGTTGTCGCCGACGCCGTCATCGGCAATCGCCAGCAGCAGATTCTCGCCCTGCAGGGTCAGCTCGACATGGATCGGGCCGGCCCCGTCGGGATAGGCGTATTTCACCGCGTTCATCACCAGCTCGTTGACGATGATGCCGACGGCGACCGCGCGGTCCGGATCGATCTCGATCGGCTCGGCCTTCAGCGTCAGGCGCGACATCCGGTTACCTTCGGCCGAACGGCGCAGGTCCTCGAGCAGCGAGTCCAGGTACTGGTTCAGGACGACGCTCTTGAGGTCCTGCGAGGTGTAGAGGCGGCGGTGCACCTGCGCGACCGCGGCGACGCGGCCCATCGCGTTGGTCAGCGCGGCCTTGACCTCTTCCTGCCCGGCTGAGCTCGCCTGAAGATGCAGCAGCGAGGCGATGATCTGGAGCGAATTGCCGACGCGGTGATTGACCTCACGCAGCAGCATCTCGCGCTCGGCGGCGAGCGCGGCATAGCGGTCGCGCGAGGCGTGGATCTCGGCTTCGGCCTCCTCGCGCGCATTCTGCAATTCGGCCTGGCGCAGCGCGCCCTCCGCCGCGACGTGAAGCAGGGGGATGAAGTCGCCCTTGACGTCCTTGACGAGGTAGTCGGCCGCGCCCGCCTTCAGCGCGGTGACCGCGATGCTGGAATCCTGCGAGGCGGTGACGAACACCACGGGTGGGGCGCCCGGGATCGCCATGATCTGCTCCAGCGTCTCGAGGCCGTCGAGACCCGGCATGTACTGGTCGAGCGCAACGACGTCGATGCCGCTTTCGATGCTGTCCTGGGCGCCGGCGCGGCGGATGTGCTCGAGGCCTTCCTCGCCGCTCGCGGCATGAACGACCCTGTAGCCGCGCCGCGTCAGGCCGCGGTCGACCAGGCGCGCGAGCGCGTCGTCGTCGTCGATATACAGCAGTGTCGGCGTTCTCTGGTTCATGTGGCGGCGGGCGGGACCTGGATGACCGAGAAGAACAGCCCGAGTTGCCGGATGGCGTTGGCGAAATTCTCGTAGTTGACGGGTTTGGTGATGTAGACGTTGCAGCCGAGCTCGTAGCAGCGCTTGATCTCCTGGGAGTCGTCTGTGGTCGTGAGGACGACTACGGGCGATGCCTTGAGATGACTGTTTTCCTTGATCTGCTTCAAAATGTCGATCCCGCTCATGTCGGGCAGGTTGAGGTCGAGCAGGATCAGGAGGGCATTTCCCTTCTGGGAAAGCCCGCTGCCGTCGGCGCCGAACAGGTGTCTCATCGCGTCGGTGCCGTTGCCGAACGGGATGATCTCGTTGTTGACGCCGGAGCGACGGATGTTGCGCTCGATCAGCCGGGCGTGCCCCTCGTCGTCCTCGATCATGATGATGGTAACAGGCTGCGTCATCGATCTACGTTCCGGTTGCTGGCGTTCCAGACGACAGGCAGCGTGATCGTGAATGTGCTGCCCGCGTTCAGTTCCGACGATACCGACATGGTGCCGCCGAGACGGCGCACAAGTGCACGCACATGTGCAAGACCTATGCCCTGTCCGGGCTTGTCCTGGGTTCCCGCGCGCCGGAACAGGTCGAAGATCCGCTGATGATCTTTTGGATCGATGCCGCGGCCGTTGTCGCTGATCTCGAAGATAGCGTAGCCGAGCTTGGTGCGCCCGCGAATTCTGATCTCTCCGGGCTCCCCGCTCTTGAGATATTTGATCGCGTTGTCGATCAGATTGGAGAAGATCTGCTCCAGCGCAAGGCGGTCGCTGACGATATTCGGCAGGGGCGCGATGTGGATCTCGGCCTGCGCTTCCACCGCCTGATGCGCCAGTGTCGACACGATGGCCTCGACAAACTCGCGGATGTCGATCTTCTCCGGCTGGAATTCGCGCCGACCCTCGCGGGTGAGGTTGAGGATCGCCGAGATCAGCCGGTCCATCTTGGCGATCGACGATTTGATGAAGCCGAGCGCCTCGGAAAAGTCCGCTGAAAGCTGCTGGTCGGGGCCTTCGAGCGCGATCTCGCCGGGGGCCAGGGGTGGCCCGTCGGCCGGGACGCGGGTAAGGCTGCCGATGCGGCGGAAAATGTCGCCGCCGAGTTCTTCGAGTTCGCTGGTGAAGCCCATGATGTTGACGAGCGGCGAGCGCAAATCGTGGCTGACGATATAGGCAAAGCGCTGGATTTCGTTGTTGGCCTCGCGCAGGTCTGCCGTACGCTCGTCGACGACGGTCTCCAGGTTGACGTTGGCATCGCGCAGGCGCATTTCGGCCTCGTCACGGGCGCGGGCCGAGCGCCGCACCAGCCAGATCGAGATCAGGGCCAGCACCACGACGAGGCCGGAGCCGATGCCGGTCATCGACGCGGCCAGCGTCTGGCTCTGGTCGGAGTTGGCGGTGCGAATCCGGAACAGTCGTTCCTCTTCGCGGGTCATCGCGTTGGCCAGGTTGCTGATCGTGGTTGTAGTGTTGCCGGCGGCGGCCTCGCGGATCAGCGCCGTGGCCTTGTCGGGTTGGCCCTGCTTCACGAAATTCATCTCGCGCGAGAACTGGTCGAGCCGGGTCTCAATCGCCGCGCTCAGCTTCTCGATGCTGTCGCGTTGCGCCGGATTGTCGCCGATCTGCCGCGTGAGCTTGTCGAGCGCCGGAATGATCGCTGCAACGGCCTTCTCGTGATCCGACTGGAAATCCGGTCCCTGCGTCAGGAGAAAGCCGCGGGCGCTGCTCTCGGCGCGTCGGACTTCGAGCAGCAGGGTGTTGATCTGGTTCTCCACCTCGATGGTGTGGACGACCGATTTGCTGTCTTCCCGCGCCTTGTTGACCAGATAGACGGAGCCGGCGCTGATCACGGTCAGCACCAGAAGGCCCGCAGCGAACAGCAGGATCTGCCAAAATGCGCGCCGCCGCTGCGCCTCAGCGGTCACGACGGTCTCGCCCTGTTACGCCGGTGGAGTTCAAAACGCCCCCTTGGAACTGCCCAACCGTCCAGAACGCGATTGGGGCGAGAGGGTTCCACGGGGCGGGAAGACTATTTCGCAGCGGGTTCCGCCTTGCCGGCCAGGTACTGCTCCAGCCAGTGGATGTGGTAGTCGCCGTTGATGATGTCGTCTTCGCGCACCAGCGCGCGGAACAGCGGCAGCGTGGTCTCGATGCCTTCGACCACCATTTCGTCCAGCGCCCGGCGCAGCCGCATCAGGCATTCGGCGCGCGTCTTGCCGTGCACGATCAGCTTGCCGACGAGCGAGTCGTAATAAGGCGGGATCGTGTAGCCTTGGTAGACGGCGGAATCGATCCGGACGCCGAGGCCCCCGGGCGGATGATATTGCAGGATCCGGCCGGGCGAGGGGCGGAAGGTCACCGGATTTTCGGCGTTGATGCGGCATTCGATCGCGTGGCCGATGACCTGGACTTCCTCCTGCCTCGCCGGCAGCTCGCCGCCGGCGGCGATGCGGATCTGCTCCAGCACGAGGTCGATGTCGGTGATGCTCTCGGTGACGGGATGCTCGACCTGGATGCGGGTGTTCATCTCGATGAAGTAGAACTCGCCGTCCTCGAACAGGAACTCGATGGTGCCGACGCCGAGATATTTCATCTCGCGCATTGCCTTCGCACAGGTCTCGCCGATCTTGGCGCGCGCGGCGGCGGAGAGGACGGGCGAGGGGCCTTCCTCCCAGACCTTCTGGTGGCGGCGCTGCAGCGAGCAATCGCGCTCACCGAGATGGATCGCGCCGCCGCGGCCGTCGCCGAGGATCTGGATCTCGATATGGCGCGGCTTCTGGAGATATTTTTCGAGGTAGACGGACGCATCGCCGAAGGCGGATTTGGCCTCATTGGCCGCCGTCGACAGCGCCATCAGGAGGTCGGCCTCGCTGTGCGCGACCTTCATGCCGCGGCCACCGCCGCCCGCCGCCGCCTTCACCAGCACCGGGAAGCCGATCTTCCTGGCGATCCCCAGCGCATCGTCGTCGGGACCGACCGCGCCGTCGGAGCCGGGCACCACGGGGATGCCGAGTTTCTTGGCGGTCTTCTTGGCCTCGATCTTGTCGCCCATCAGGCGGATATGCTCGGCCTTGGGGCCGATGAAATGCAGATTGTGCTCGGAGAGGATTTCCGCGAAGCGCGCGTTCTCGGACAGGAAGCCGTAGCCGGGATGCACGGCGTCCGCCCCGGTGATCTCGCAGGCCGCGAGCAGCGCGGGCACATTGAGATAGCTGTCCTTGGACGGCGGCGGTCCGATGCACACGCTCTCATCCGACAGGCGCACATGCATGGCGTCGGCGTCGGCGGTGGAGTGCACGGCGACGGTCGCGATCCCGAGCTCCTTGCAGGCCCTGAGGATGCGAAGGGCGATCTCGCCGCGATTGGCTATGAGGATCTTGTCGAACATGGTGTCCTTAAGGGACTGGCGCGCGAAATGCGACGGGGGCAGCTGAGCTGCCCTGGCCGTTACTCAATGATGACGAGCGGCTCACCGAACTCGACCGGCTGGCCGTCCTCGACCAGGATCTGCGTCACCGTGCCGGCGCGCAACGAGGGGATCTGGTTCATGGTCTTCATGGCTTCGATGATCAGCAGCGTCTGACCGACCGAGACCTTGCTGCCGACCTCGATGAACGGCTTGGCGCCGGGCTCCGGCGCCCAGTAGGCGGTGCCGACCATCGGCGAGGTGACGGCGCCGGGATGCTTCGACAGGTCGGCCGCCGCGGCAACAGCGGGCGCGGCCGTGGCCACCGGCAGGCCGGCGGCAGCGACCGGCATCGGCATGGTCGCGGCAACGCTGATGTTGCGGGCGACGCGCAGGCGCAGGCCCGCGCGCTCGATCTCGATCTCGGTGAGGCTGGTCTCATCGAGCAGCAGGGCGAGCTCGCGGACGAGCGCGGAATCCTCGCTGGAAAACTTTGCGGCTGCTTTGTCGTCTGGCTGGCGCGCCATGTTCTTGATCCGAATGTTCTGTGTGGGGAGGGAGCGTCAGGCTTTGGGCTTGAGGCCGAGCTTGGCGGCAAGGCCCTGGATGGCGAGGCGGTAGCCCTCGATGCCGAAACCGCAGAGCGAGGCGAAGGCCGCGCGCGCGGTGTAGGAGTGATGACGGAAGCTCTCGCGGGCGTGGATGTTGGTCACGTGCACTTCGACCGTCGGGATCTGCACAGCGAGCAGCGCATCGTGCAGGGCGATCGAGGTGTGCGAATAGCCGCCGGCATTGATGATGATGCCCTTCATCTTACGCGCATGCGCTTCGTGGATGAAGTCGATCAACTCGCCCTCGCGGTTGGATTGACGGCAGTCGGCCTTGAGACCGAATGATGCCGCCGTCTCCCGGCACAGCGCCTCGACGTCGGCCAAGGTCGCGTGACCATACTTTTCGGGCTCGCGCGTCCCCAACATGTTGAGGTTCGGCCCGTTGAGAACGAGGATCGTGTCGGTTGCTGGTTCGGCCATTCCAATCCCGTAAGAGGTGTTTCGGCGTGGCGGGGTTATAGGTAACAAAGCGCCCTAGGGGAAGCCTTGAAGGACCTCCCAGAGGCCTTCAGGCACCTCATCCGGGGTGCAAAAACCTGTGCGGAAGCTACGGAAATTGCTTGTTAACCAGTCAAAAGCATGGCTGTCGGCCGAACGCAAAGGGGCGGGCATCGCTGCCCGCCCCTGAGGTTGCCGTCATCCGGCCTTAGACGTCGAGGATCGCGACGATCTCATAGGTATTCGGATCGATGATCACGATCTGCTCGCGGACCAGCACGTAGCGGTAGCTGCGCCACTCCGGATAGATCGACACGACGCGGGACGGCAGGGCATGCAGCTCGATACCCTCGCGCGGCACGCGGGTGCCGACCGCGATCGAGAAGTTCACGTTGGTCACGGGGGCCACGCGCTCCTCGCGGATCACGGACGTGATCTGGGTCCGCTGCTCGGTCGAGAGCTTGGCGGCAGCGCCGGCCTGGCCGACCGTCGTCGAGGACGAGGTCGAACTCTTGCCCTCGGCCTTCATGTCGGTCGAGGTGCCCGAGCCTGGGCGGTTCTCGGCGTTGCTCTTGGTGGACGTGCCGGCCTTGTTGTCCTCAGCCTTCATGTCCTTGTGGTCCTTGGTGCCGGACTTGGTCGTATCCTGGCTCATGCTCTTGGACTTGTCCTGCTGCGACTTGTCCATCTGACCCTGCGCGCGTTCGTCGGTACGCTGGCCCTTGGTCGCGCCGGCCTTGTCCTCGGCGGCGTTCTTGTGCATCGCGCCGCCCGGGCGCTCGTCCTTCATCGCCCCGGACGCCTTGTCTTCCGCGGCCGCACCCGGCTTCGAGGCGCTGGCGCCGCCAGCCTGACCAACGGTGCCCTTTTCCTTCGTCACGGAGTCCTTGCCCGTGGCGCCGCGCTCGGCCGCACCGCCCGACGGCTGTGTTTGCTGCGCGGGCTGCGCGCCGGCGCCGCCGCTCTCGCGGTTCATGGTGCCCTGTGCGTTCGCCAGTCCGGTGCCGGCGACGAGTGCAAGCGCGGCAACAGAGATCATAAAGCGGTTCAACATTTAGATTCTCCTCACGTGTTTATTTGCGTCATTGCCCGCGCCAACAACGAAAGGAGATATCGGTTGTTCCGGAACATCGGCGGTTCCGCGGCATTTGTTTGTTGAACGCCGGATGAATGATTGTGCCGGATCGCGCCATTGTTTGGCGCAGCAAAAAGGCCGGCTTTTCAGCCGGCCTCGTTGCGTGCGTGAGTTGTGAAGCGCGTGATCAGCAGGTTGCCTTGCCGCAGCGGGCAACGCCGATCTTCTCCTTGAGGCCTTCGAGACCGATGGCGCCAATCACGATCTGCTTGCCGATCACGTAGCTCGGCGTGCCGTTCATGCCCATCGCCTCGGCGAGCTTGAAGTTCTCCTCGATGGTGGCGCGCACCTCGGGGCTGGCGAGATCCTTCTCGATTTTCGCGGTGTCGAGTCCGGCCTCCTTGGCCGCCTGCAGCGCGCGTGCCTTGTCGGCCGCGCCGCGGCCGCCGAGCAGCTTCTGGTGGAAGTCGAGATATTTCTTGCCGGTGGGATCCTGCATGCGCACGGCGACGGCGACCTGGGCGGCCTCGACGGAGCCCTGGCTCAGCACGGGAAACTCCTTCAGTACGACCTTCAGCTTCGGATCGCTCTTCATGAGATCGAGCATGTCGCCCATCGCGCGTTTGCAGTAGCCGCAATTGTAGTCGAAGAACTCGACGAAGGTGACGTCGCCCTCCTTGTTGCCGAGCACGACCTGGCGCGGCGAGTTGAAGATCGCGTCCGCGTTCTGCGCGATGCTGGCCTCGTGCTTCTGGGTTTCCGCCGCGGCCTGGCGCTTGCTGAGCTCGGTCATCGCCTCCTCGAGCACCTCGGGATGGGTGACGAGGTAGTTCTTGATGATCGCCTCGATGTCGGTGCGCTGGGCATCGGAGAAGCTGTCGGCCGACGCGGGCGCGGCTGCGCCGAACATGGCGAGCGCAAACAGCGCGGGAGCAAGCAGACGCAGCGAAGGCATAGGCAAATCCTCTTATCCAAAGCAGGTTTCGGAAAACGTCCCGGCGGGCTCAAGGCTCGGTGTCGTGACGTCGTGGTGTCTGGCGTCGTTCTGGCTAGTTGCGCGGCGGCTTGGCTGCCACGATGTCGTCGGCCTTGACCCATCCGGGCGTGCCGACGGCGAAACGGGTTTTCGCGCGCGTGGCGAGCTCGCGGGCGGTCTTGTTGTCGCCGCGCAAGTAGGCGGCCTGCGCCGACGCGAGATCCGCCTCGGCATAATCTCCCTTCCGGCCATAGGCCATCGCGAGCTGGGTATAGCCGAGCGGCGCCTCGGGCTCCCGCGCCACCGCGGCGCGGAGAATCCGAACGGCATCGTCGGTGTAGGCCTTATTATCGGTTCCAACCAGAGCCTGCCCAAGTAACATCTCGATGAGGGGCGAGTTGCTCGATAGCGCGACGGCCTTGCGCAGGGCAGGGATCGCCTCGGCCGGCTTGCCGCTCTCGAGCAGGGCCTGGCCGCGCACCTCGTAGAAGTACGGGTTGTTCGGCTGGACCTGGATCAGTGCGTCGATCTGGGCGAGCG
Organism: Bradyrhizobium diazoefficiens USDA 110; assembly: GCF_000011365.1. Taxonomy (GTDB): domain Bacteria; phylum Pseudomonadota; class Alphaproteobacteria; order Rhizobiales; family Xanthobacteraceae; genus Bradyrhizobium; species Bradyrhizobium diazoefficiens. Next base: position 4,736,351 of record NC_004463.1, read on the forward strand.
CGCTGCGCAGATCGCCGTGCAGATAGGTGCTGATGGCGCGGGCGTAGCGTGCCGGCAAGCTGTCGTTGGTCTGGGGATAACGACGGTACACCGTCTCCGGCCGCTCCATGAAGGCGGAGATCTTGGCGCGCACCATATCGTGGCGGAGCTGGAGTGCGGGATCGTCCTTCTTGTCCCAATAGGGGCTGGAGCTGGCGAACTCCTGGAGCGAGGCGACGCGTTCGGCGGGCATCGGGTGCGACTGGAGATAGGGATCGGCGCCGCGCGCTGCGAACAGGCTCTCGCTGGTGAAGCGCTTGAAGGTCTCGTACATGCCCTTCGGCGACTGCTGGGTCGCGGTCAGGAATTTCACGCCGGCGCGGTCGGCGTTCTCCTCCTGCTGGCGCTGATAGGACAACAGCGTGCGGCGGATCATCTCCTGCGGTCCGGCGATCGCGGCCGCGCCGGCATTGGCGAGGCCGTTGTTGCCGGCGTTGCCGCCGCGGGCGCTGCCTGCGGCGATCGCGCCGGCGCCGAGCAGCATCGCGATGATCATCTGGGTCTGCGCGCTGGCGAGCTGCTCACGCAGCTTGGACAGATGGCCGCCGGCCAGATGCCCCGTCTCGTGCGCGAGCACGCCGATGATCTGGTTCGGCGTTTCCGATTGGAGGATCGCGCCGTAATTGACGAAGATGCGGCGGCCGTCCGCGACGAACGCGTTGAACGAGCCGTCGTTGATGATCACCATCTGGATGTTCTGCTTCTCCAGACCGGCGGCGCGCAGGATCGGGCGGGTATACTCGCGCAGCAACTGCTCGGTCTCGGTGTCGCGCAGGACCGGCGGGCCCTTCTGCTGTGCCTGCGCCGCCGGGAGCGGCAGCAAAGCGATCGCCGCGGCGGTGACGACGGCGGTGAGGGCGGAGGCCTTTTTGCGCAATGCGATCTGGAGCAACATCAAGCGGTCTTGGTCAAGCGGTCTTGGCAAGAGATCTTGGCAAGCAGTTTCGTGATTGGTTTTGGCGATTGGCGGCGGACCGGATACGCGATATGGCCTATGAGCCTTACCCCTTATGAGCCGTACAATGCGGCCAGTCTGGGGCGCAAGCGCCCCGTTTCCCGGACCGGACGGGCCGGTCCGCCAGCGAAATAGCAGAAATCGATGCACGATGCGACATTGAGGAACCGGTTGGGGCAGTGGCTCGAGCCCTCCCGCCGTAGCGATGTTCCCCCGTTCATGGTCATGGACGTGATGGCCGCGGCGGCCCGAATCGAGGCCGCCGGGGGCCATGTCATCCATATGGAGGTCGGCCAGCCCGCGGCCGGCGCGCCGAAGACCGCGATTGCGGCCGCTCACGCGGCGCTCGAGGCGGGACGGATCGATTATACCTCCGCGCTCGGCATTCCCAGCCTGCGCGAGCGCATCGCGCGGCACTATCGCGATGCCCATGGCTGTGACGTCAGCGCCGAGCGGATCGTGGTGACGACGGGCTCCTCGGGCGGCTTCATCCTCGCCTTCCTGTCGATGTTCGAGCCTGGCGACCGCGTCGCCGTGACGGTGCCGGGCTATCCGCCGTACCGCCACATCCTCACCGCGCTCGGCTGCGAGCCGGTGCTGATCGAGACCACGAACGAGACGCGTCACGCGCTCACCGGCGAGGCGCTGCTTGCCGCCCATCGCAAGGCGCCGCTGAAGGGCGTGCTGGTCGGCAGCCCCGCCAATCCGACGGGAACGATGATGTCCCGCGAGGCGCTCTCCGGCCTGATCGCGGCGGCCGAAGACGCCAAGATCCGCTTCATCTCGGACGAGATCTATCACGGGCTCGACTATGCGTTTCCGGCGGTGACGGCGGCGGCGCTGTCGGACCACGCACTCGTGATCAACTCGTTCTCGAAGTATTTTTGCATGACGGGCTGGCGCGTCGGCTGGATGGTCGTGCCGGAGCTCCTGGTGCGGCCGATCGAGCGGCTGCAGCAGAACCTGTCGATCTCGGTGCCGTCGCTGTCGCAGATCGCGGCCGAGGCCGCCTTCGACGGCACGGCCGAAATGGGGGAGATCAAGCACGGCTATCAGGAAAACCGGCGCATCCTGATCGAGGGATTGCCCAAGGCCGGCCTCACCAGGTTCCTGCCGGCCGACGGCGCCTTCTATCTCTATGCCGATGTCTCGGACTTCACCTCCGACAGTTTCGAGTTCGCCAAGCAGATGCTGGAACAGGCCCATGTCGCGGCAACGCCGGGCCTCGATTTCGATCCCATCCATGGCCGCTCGTTCATCCGGTTCTCTTATGCGCGTTCGGCGGCGGAGATGCGGGAGGCAGTTGACCGGATCGCTCACTGGCTTAAATAGCCGCCAGTTTTCGCCCACCTCCGGAGTTCATCTTGACTGACCGATCCGTCCCGTTCGCTGCTGCACCGCATTCTCCTCTCGCCGCATTGATGTGGCCAACCCGGCCGGGTGAAACCGTGGGTGCACTGCGCGCCTTCGTACTGGTCGCACTCGGCACGGCGCTGCTGGCGCTGTCGGCCAAGGTGAACCTGCCGCTGCCTTACGTGCCCATGACATTGCAGACGCTGGTGGTGCTGATGATCGGTGCCGCCTATGGCTGGCGCCTTGGCAGCGCAACCATGATCGCCTACCTCGCCGAGGGCGCGCTAGGCCTGCCGGTATTCGCAGGTCCCGTGGGTGGAATTGCGCCGCTGGTCGGCCCGACCGCCGGCTATCTGTTCGGCTTCATCGCTGCGGCCTTCGTGACCGGCTGGCTCGCCGAGCGCGGCTGGGATCGCAGCGTGGTGCTGCTGTTTGCCGCGATGGCCGTCGGCCATATCGTCATTCTGGCCGCCGGGTTCGGCTGGCTGGCCTTTGGCCTCGGCCTTGGCGCGTCCAAGGCCTGGCAGGTCGGCCTGGCGCCGTTCATCGCGGCCTCGCTGGTCAAGAACGCGCTGGGCGCGACGCTGATGCCGGCGGCTCGCCGGATTGTCGATCGCCGCGGGTAAAGCGCGCAAGTACGAGCAGTTCCAATTGACAGGGCCGGCCAAGTTGATCTTGGCTGGCCCGGCGTTTCGAGGGGGAGTGAAACAATGACAACGACAACGATGGCGGGGACGCCGGTCGCGCCGGCCGCTGCCAAGCCGTGGTACAAGGTTCTTTACGTCCAAGTGCTGATCGCCATCGTGCTCGGCGCCATCGTCGGCTGGCTCTGGCCGACGGTTGCCACCAACGACTGGATCAAGGCGCTCGGCGACGGCTTCATCAAGCTGATCAAGATGGTGATCGCCCCGATCATCTTCTGCACCGTTGTCTCGGGCATCGCCCACATCCAGGACGCCAAGAAGGTCGGACGCATCGGCGTCAAGGCGCTGGTCTATTTCGAGGTCGTCTCGACCTTCGCCCTGGTGATCGGACTCATTATCGGCAACCTGGTGAGGCCGGGCGCGGGCTTCGGCAATGCGGCGGCAAACGAGGCGGCCGTTGCGACCTACGCCAAGCAGGCAGCCGGCCAGAAGTCCGTCGACTTCGTGCTGCACATCATTCCGGACACCGTGGTCGGCGCCTTCGCCCAAGGCGAGATCCTCCAGGTGCTGCTGTTCTCGGTGCTGTTCGGCTTCGCGATCATGAGCCTCGGTGAGCGCGGCCACACGATCCGCTCGTTCATCGACGATGCCGCGCATGCGGTGTTCGGCGTCATCTCCATCGTGATGCGCGCGGCGCCGATCGGTGCGTTCGGCGCGATGGCCTACACCATCGGCAAGTTCGGCACCGGTGCGATCCTCAATTTGATCGGGCTGATCGCGACCTTCTACGTCACGGCCGCGCTGTTCGTGTTCGTCGTGCTCGGCATCATCGCGCGCCTGGCCGGCTTCTCGATCTTCAAGTTCCTGGCCTACATCAAGGACGAGCTCCTGATCGTGCTCGGCACCTCGTCGTCGGAAAGCGCGCTGCCATCCTTGATGGAGAAGCTGGAACGGCTCGGCTGCTCCAAGTCGGTGGTCGGCCTCGTGGTGCCCACGGGCTACTCGTTCAATCTGGACGGTACCAACATCTACATGACGCTGGCGACGCTGTTCATCGCGCAGGCACTCGGTTTCGATCTCTCCTTCGGTCAGCAGCTCACGATCCTGGTCGTGGCGATGCTGACGTCGAAGGGCGCCTCCGGCATCACCGGCGCGGGCTTCATCACGCTGGCCGCGACGCTTGCCGTGGTCGACCCGCGCCTTGTGCCGGGCATGGCGATCGTGCTCGGCATCGACAAGTTCATGAGCGAATGCCGCGCGCTGACCAATCTCTGCGGCAACGGCGTGGCCTGCGTGATCGTCGCCTGGTGGGAGGGTGAGCTCGACCGCGACAAGCTCAACGCGGGGCTGAGCCGGCAGATCGATCCGACCGACATGGAAACGGCGATCACGACGGACTGATCTGCAGGCTGCCGACGGCGGCGCTGAGCGCCGTCAGGCCTGGAAATAATAGGGCTGGTCGAGATCCTCGATCAGCCCTTTTTCTTGCGGCGCCCAGCCGAGCAGGGCGCGCGTCTTCGCGCTCGAGGCCGGAACGTCGATGGCGGCAAATCGCGCGAACCAGCCGAAATGCTGCTCGGCTTCATCAGCGGATTTCGAGACCACGGGCACGCCGAGCCGTTTGCCGATCACCTCCGCGATCACCTTGAACGGCACGCCGTCCTCGGCGATCGCGTGATAGCGGCGAGCGGATGTACCGTGCTCCAGCGCGAGCCGATAGACGCGTGCGGCGTCGACGCGATGGGCGGCTGGCCAACGGTTCATGCCGTCGCCGATATAGGCTGCGGCTCCTTTCTCGCGAGCAATCGCGATCAGGCGCGGCACAAAACCGTGATCACCCTCGCCATGGGTCGTGGGCGGCAACCGCACGATTCCGGCGCGGACGCCGCGTTCCCTGAGATCCTCGGCGGTCGCTTCCGAGACGCGCGGAAAGTGGCGGGCCGCCGCATCGTCCTCGGTCGCGAGCCGCCCGGGCGCAAGCAATGCCACGCCTGACGTGACGATGAGTGGACGCTCGGAGCCCTTCAGCTCCTCGCCGAGTGCGAGGATGGCGCGGCGGTCGAGCTCGCAATTGTCGGCGAATTTCGAGAAGTCGTGATTGAAGGCGAGGTGGAGCACGCCATCGGAGGCGGCCGCACCGCCGCGCAGGGAGGTGTGGTCCTCCAGCGAGCCGCGATGGACCTCGGCTCCCAACGCGGTGACGGCGGCCGCTCCTTCATCCGTTCGGGCAAGACCGGTGACGCTGTGGCCGGCGGCGATCAGGTCCCGAACGACGGCGGAGCCGACGAAGCCGGTGGCGCCAGTGACGAATACACGCATGAGCGGTCTCCAGGGATCGGAAGAGGGTTGGTGGAGAGGACCATCTGCGCTAGGGTTATCCGGGTAAAGTAGTGACCTTATCGGGGTATAATAGCTAACAGGATGAGCGAAACCGCTTCGGCCGAAAACCTGCTCGGGGCCTATCTGAAGGATCGCCGCACCCGCCTGGATGCGGCCGCGTTCGGCCTCAGTGGCAGCCGCAGGCGTACGCCCGGGCTGCGGCGCGAGGAGGTGGCGCAGCGCGCCAATATCAGTCCGACCTGGTACACCTGGCTTGAGCAGGGCCGCGGCGGCGCGCCATCGGCCGACGTGCTCGACCGCATCGCCCGCGCCCTGATGCTGACCGATGTCGAGCGCGAGCATCTGTTCCTGATCGGCCTCGGCCGCCCGCCCGAGGTGCGCTACCAGGCGAGCGACGGCGTCTCACCGCGGCTGCAGCGCGTGCTGGATGCACTCGCATTCAGCCCGGCGCTGGTGCGGACCGCGACCTGGGATGTCGTCGCCTGGAATCGGGCCGCGACCGCCGTGCTGACGGACTATGGCGCGATCCCGCCGGGACAGCGCAACATTCTGCGCTTCATCTTCTGCGATCCGCGCGTGCGTGCCGCGCAGTACGATTGGGACAGTGTGGCCCGCTTCGTGGTGGCGGCGTTTCGGGCGGACGCCGCCCGCGCGGGCGCGGTCTCGCATGTCGCCGATTTCGTCGACGAGCTCTGCCGCACCAGTCCCGAGTTCGCGGCGCTCTGGCGCGACAACGACGTGCGCCATCATGGCGATGGCACCAAGCGGCTGCGGCATCCCGTTCACGGCACCATGTCGTTCGAATATTCGAGCTTCAATGTCGAGGGCCGCTCCGATCTCAGCATGATCGTCTACAATCCGGCGACGCCTGAGGATGCCGACCGCATCAGGACGCTGCTGGCCGAGCGCGCCGACTGATGGAATTTGCCGCTTCGCGTTTAACCTGCATCTGGCCCGCTGCTGCGCATCTCAGCCGCGCTCGCCCTGCGCGCCGCAACGCCGGCAGCTAGAACCGCTCCGGCCGGTACGGCGTCGGATCGATTGCCGGCGTCTCGCCGCTCATCATCTCGGCGAGCAGGCGCCCGGTCGCAGGGCCAAGCGTAAAGCCCTGGTGGCCGTGGCCGAAATTCATCCAGAGGCCGGGGTGAAGCGGGGCGGGGCCGAGCACCGGCAGCATGTCGGGCGTGCAGGGGCGGGTGCCGAACCACGGATCGGGCTCGACGCGTTTGCCGAGGTCGATCAGCTCCCGCGCGGAGGCTTCGGCGCTGGCGAGCTGCACCGGCGTTGCAAGCGCGTCGGGGCTCGTGAGCTCCGCGCCCGTGGTGATGCGGATGCCCTTGGCCATCGGCCCCATGGCGTAGCCACCGGCCTTGTCGATCAGCGGCAGGTCGAGCGAAGCGCCGCCGCTGTAGTGCATGTGGTAGCCGCGCTTGCGCACCAGCGGAATGCGATAGCCGAATTTGTACAACAGATCGGGCGACCACGGCCCGAGTGTCACGACGGCCGTCGCGGCATCGATGCGTCCCTGATCGGTATCGACTGACCAGCCGGCTGCAGTCTGCTGCAGCGACTGCGCATCACCGAGCACGATCCTGCCGCCGAGGCGCTCGAACAGCTCGGCATAGGCTGTCACCAGCGCGCCGGGATCGGACACGGTCCAGGTGTCGAGCCAATGGATCGCGCCCGGAAGATCGTCGCGCAGGACCGGCTCGGCCTTGGCGAGCTCGCTGCCCGAGAGCACACGAAAGTTCACGCCGAACTCGTGCTGGTCTTCCTCGGCGGCCTTGATCGAGAGATCCAATGCAGCGGCGTCGCGATACAGCGCCCGGTATCCGGCGCGGCGAATGAGATTGTCGGCGTGGGCCTCGCGAATGAGAATGTCGTGCTCCGCCGTCGCATAGGCGATCAGCCGGGCCCAGGCGTCGATCGCCTCACGATGCCGCTTCGGCGCCGAATGCCACCAGTAGCGGAGCAGGGGCTCGATATGGAGATGCAGCGACGACAGGCTGTAGCGCACGTCGTTGGTGCGGCCGGTCGCGATCTTCAGGAGCGAGGCGAGGTCGCGCGGCATCGGATAGGGGCGGACAGCTTCCGCCTGGATCATCCCGGCATTGCCGTAGCTGGTCTCGCGGCCCGGCTCCCTGCGGTCGACGAGCGTGACGGTCCAGCCGCGCTGCCGCAGGTGCAGCGCCGCGCTCACGCCGATCATGCCGCCGCCGAGAACGATCGCGCTTTGCATGGGCAGAATGCTCCTGTCAGGCCGGTTGTGCTACGAGCTTCGGCTGCGCCGTGCTGATGGTTGCCGCGACCACGACGGACAACGCCGTCATCGCCACCAGGAAGCCGAAGGCGGCATCGAACGATCCGGTTCCGGTCACGATGAAGCCGATCGCGACGGGGGCGACGAAGCCCGCGCTCTGGCCGCCGAGATTGACCATGCCGACGCCCGATCCGATCTGGTCGTCGCGGAGCAGTTTGGTCGGAAGCGCAATCACCGAGGCCAGCACGAAGGATTTGAAGAAGTAGACCAGCGACTGGAACGCGATCAGCATCGTGATCGTCTCCGACTTGTACATGGCGTAGAGGAAGATGCCGGTCAATGCGGAGCTGCCGATCAGCAGGTATTTTTCGCGCTCGGAGAAGAACGTCGTCATCACCCAGCCGCCCATCGCGGTCGCGATCGTCGCCATCACGAACGGGATCGGCGCCAGGACGCCGACGGTCTTGAGGTCGAGCCCGCGCTGCTGGAGCAGGTAGAGCGGCATCCAGGAATCCAGGCCCTTGTTGACGCAGCTGAGACCAAACCACACCACCATCAACTGCCACAGCAGCGGATTCTTCATGAGCTCGCGCATCGGCGCGCGGCTTTCGGCCTTCACTGGCGCGCCTGCATCGGCCTTGCCCGGGCGTCCCAGATAGGGGACGAAGACGAAATAGACCACCGCGAAGACGATGCCCGCGATGCCGATGGCGTTGAAGGCATGGCGCCAGCCGAGCCAGAGGATCAGCGGCGCCATGATCAGCGGCGCGACCATGCTGCCGGCATAGTTCGACGACAGCAGCAGCCCCGACATCTTCGGCCGGCTGTCCTTCTTGAACACTTCGGCGATGGCGCGGATGCTCGCCGGCGGAAAGCCGCCCTCGGCGATGCCGAAGATGAAGCGGATCGCGATCAGCGAGATCAGCGACCAGGCAAGGCTCGTGAACGCCGTGAACAGCGACCACATCACGATGGTGACGATCACCACATATTTCGAGCCGAAGCGGTCGGAGAGCCATCCGCCCGGCACCTGCATCGCGGCATAACCGAGGAAGAATGCGCTGATGACGATGCCGAGATCGGCGGCCTGCAGATTGAAGTCCTTGCCGATCTGCGCCAGCGCCAGCGAGATCGCCGCGCGGTCGATGTAGGAGATGCAGTAGGCGATGTAGAGCAGGACGAAGGCAATGACGCTGGTTTTCCTCGGCAGTTCCGTCATGCTCGTCTCCGTTGCGCCGGCGGTGCATCCAGGGCTGGTGTCGGGTTATTCCCAGGTGAGGAAACCGGGCGCGGCCGACAGCGGCGGCGCTGCGGCGAGCCGCGCCAGGTCGGGCACCGGCCGGCACAATTGCGCATCGCCCGCGAACGCGGCCTCGATGCTCGCGGCGACCGAAAGCACGACGGCGTCGCCGCCGCGCGGGCCGACGATCTGGAGACCGAACGGCAGGCCGGCTTCATCGAGGCCGAGCGGAATGCTGATCGCGGGGTGGCCGGGAAGCGTCACGGCATAAGCGAGCGCGAGCCAGTGGAAATAGGATTTGGTCGGCACGCCGTCGATCTCGGCGGGATAGAGCTCCGACCAGGGGCGCGGGCTCAGCGTAATGGTCGGGCTGATCAGCACATCGCAAGTTTCAAAGAAGGTCTGGTAGGCGCGATAGATCCGCGTCTGCGTCGTGGCGGCGCGCCCATGATCCTCGAGCGTGTAGCTCAGGCCTTCCTCGACATTGGCGCGGACATTCGGGCCGAGCATTTCGGGACGCTCTTTGTAGTTCTTCCCGTGCATCGCCAGGAACAGGCCGGCGCGCAGAACCGCGAACGCGTCGTCGGCGCCGGAGCAATCCGGCGTCGCCTCGCGGCAGTCGGCGAACAGCGGCGCGAGCCTCGCCACACGATCGCGGAATACGCGACGGATGGCCTGCTCGGTCGGGGCGAAGCCAAAGTCCTCCGTGAAGGCGAGGCGCAGCTTGCCAAGGTCCGCGGGACGCGGTGCAGCCCAGCGTTCGGCGCGACTGCGCACCGGCTCGCCGGGCAGCGTATAGGCCAGGGGATCGCGGACATCGTCGCTCGCCATCACCGACAGCATCAGCGCGGTGTCGGCGACATTGCGCGCCATCGGTCCGTCGGTCGACAGGTTCGACCAGCCGAAGGCGCGCTTCTCGCTGGCCACGAGACCGTAGGACGGACGCATGCCGACGATGCCGGAGAAGCCTGCCGGATTGCGCAAGGAGCCGCCGGTGTCCGAGCCCGAGGCGAGCGGCGCCATGCCACAGGCGAGCGCCACCGCCGAGCCACCGGAGGAGCCGGCTGCCGAGCGCATGGGATCGAAGGGATTGCCGGTTGCGCCGAACACCGGATTGCGGGTGTTGCCGCCGGCCGCCCATTCCGGCGTGTTGGTCTTGCCGAAGATGATGGCGCCGGCTGCGCGCAGCCGCGCGACCGAGCCCTGGTCGGCGACCGGTACATTGTCGCGCAACAGGGGGCTGCCATAGGTGGAGCGCAGCCCGGCAGTGTCCTGGGTGTCCTTGATCAGGACGGGAAGGCCGTGCAGGGCGCCGCGATCCTCGCCGCGAAGGATGGCCGCTTCGGCCTTTTTCGCGGCGGTACGTGCGCCCGGCTCGTCCAGCGTCACGACGGCATTCACGGCAGGATTGATGGTGGCGATGCGCGACAGGCAAGCCTCCAGCAGCTCGACGGGCGAGATCGCCCGCGCGGCCAGCAGGCGGCGCAGCTCAACGGCGCTGGAATCGCAAAGTCCGGACAATGCCAATCCCCTTTCAGATTATGAAAACAATTTAGCATATCGGAAAGTGAAGGCGACGCACCAATAATCGTCAAAGCGGGGCATTTCGTGCCCAAATGCTGGCGCTGCTGCCCAACGGGTCGTCAAATAGGCCCCTCAAGGGGCGTCTTGGCCGAAAAGATTAGACGGATAGGCCAACAATATTTCCATCGCCGTGGTAGGATTGCTGCATGAGCGAGATAACGACGCCCGAAGGTGCCAATTCCCAGCTCGGCCAATGCCTCAAGGCGGCCCGTCAGGCCCGCGGCCTGACGCTCAAGCAGGTCGCGGAGCGCACCGGCATGGCGCTGTCGACCCTGTCCAAGGTCGAGAACGGCCTGATGTCGCTGACCTACGACAAGCTGCTCCAGCTCACCTCCGGCCTGAAGATGGAGATCGCCGAGCTGTTCAATCCGGCGGTCGCGGCGCCTGTGCAGGGCCGGCCGGTCACCGCGCGGCGGAGCATCAGCCGGGCCGGGCAGGGGCAGGTGATCACCACGAAATTCTACACCTACACCTATCAATGCACCGATCTGATCGGCAAACGCATGGTGCCGATCGTGGCCGAGGTTCGTGCGCGCTCGCTGGAGGAGTTTGGCCCGCTGTTGCGCCATGGCGGCGAGGAGTATTTCCTGGTGACGAGCGGACGCGTCGCCGTCCACACCGAGTTTTACGCGCCTGAGATCCTCGGTGAGGGCGACGGCATCTATCTCGACAGCACCATGGGCCACGCCTACCTCAACGCTGGCGAGGCGCCTTCTGCAAAAGGCGTCTGCCTGTGCACCAGCGAGGCGCCCGATCTCTACGACCAGCTCCGCCAGATCGCCTCGCGCGATGTGGCGCCGCTCGGTAATGACGAGCTGCCGCCATAGCGGATTGGCTAGCGGTGAAACGAAAAACGCCCGGCTTGGCCGGGCGTTTTTTATTCTATGTCCGACTTTATTCGCCGCCGCCGAAACGGCGGGACCACCAGCCGGCGCGGCGTGGGGCGGCCGGCGTTTCGCTTGCCGCTTCCGGTGCGGGCGCAGGTGCCGGCGCGGGCGGCGCGACCGGCTCGCTCGCCTGCGCAACAGGCGTTGCGGGCTCGCTTGGGCTGCTCGACAGGAAGCTCACCTTTTCCCGGACGGTGGAGCGCCGCCGCGCGGCCTTCTCGTCAGCGGGCTCTTCTTCCGCCGTTACGACAGCAGGAGCTGGCTCCGGCTGAGCCGGCACCTCGGCCTGCACTTCGGCACGCGGCTCAGGCGGCGCGATTTGCGGCTCGGCGGTGTGCTCGGCCTGCGCGATCGAAGGCGCAGCCTCGCCGCCAAAGCCGTCGAAATCGGCCACCGCTTCGGTAGCTTCCGATGGTGATTGGGTGCCGAGCTCGTCGCCGATGGAGCCGGCAAGACCTTCCTCGCCGCCCCCACGCCGACGGCGTCCGCCTCTGCGGCCACGCCGGCGCCGGCGCTCACCGCCGCCCTGCTGCTCGCCACGGGCTGCCTGTTCCTCGCCTTCCTCGCCGTCCTGCTCGGACTCGGCGTCCTCTTCGGACTCGCCAGCGACCATTGCCGGCTCGGGAAGCGTGGGCGCGCTATCCTCGCGCAACTCGCCGTCGCGCTGGCCACCGCGGCCGCGCCGACGACGGCGGCGCTTGCGGCGCTGACCGTCCTGCTCGGGGGCCGCCTCGCCGGCAGCCTGCTCTTCAGTGAGACCTTCGGTCTCCTCGGACTCGATCTCGGATTCCAGCTCCGGATCGAACTCCTCGTCGTCATAGGCCTCTTCAACCACCGGGGGCGGGCTTGCCGCGGCCTGCGCCGCGAGCAGCGCCTTGGCGGCTTCGAGCGTATGCACCTGCTCGCCGCGATCGATGAGGTAGGCCTGCGGTCCGCTGACGCTCGGGTCGGCGATGACCGCCAGGGTGACCTTGAAGCCGTTTTCGAGGTCGCGCAGATGGCCGCGCTTGTGGTTCAGCACGTAGAGCGCGACGTCGGTGCGGGTACGGACCACGAGATTGTGGGTCGCGCCCTTCATCAGGATCTCTTCGAGGCCGCGCAGCAGCTGGAGCGCAACCGAGGACACCGAGCGGACATGGCCGGTGCCGCCGCAATGCGGGCAGGGATCGGTCGAGGATTCCAGCACGCTGGCACGGATGCGCTGGCGCGACATCTCGAGCAGGCCGAAATGCGAGATGCGTCCGACCTGGATGCGTGCGCGGTCCTGCCTGAGGCAATCGGACAGCTTGCGCTCGACCGCCCGGTTGTTGCGCTTCTCGTCCATGTCGATGAAGTCGATGACGATCAGGCCGGCGAGGTCGCGCAGGCGGAGCTGGCGGGCGACCTCTTCGGCCGCTTCCAGATTGGTCTTGAGCGCGGTGTCCTCGATATGGTGCTCGCGCGTCGATCGCCCGGAGTTGACGTCGATCGAGACCAGCGCCTCGGTCTGGTTGATCACGATGTAGCCGCCGGAGCGCAGCTGCACGGTCGGCGAGAACATCGCGTCCAACTGGCTTTCGACGCCCATGCGCGAGAATAGCGGCTGGCCGTCGCGATACTGCTTCACCGCGCTGACGTTGGCGGGCATCAGCATCTTCATGAAGTCGCGCGCTTCGCGGTAGCCGGATTCGCCGGCAACCGAGATCTCGTCGATCTCCTTGTTGTAGAGGTCGCGCAGCGAGCGCTTGATCAGCGAGCCTTCCTCATAGACGAGGGTCGGGGCCTGCGACTTCAGCGTCAGGTCGCGCACCGTCTCCCACATCCGGATCAGGTATTCGAAGTCGCGCTTGATCTCGGGCTTGGTGCGGGCGGCGCCGGCTGTGCGCAGGATGATGCCCATGCCCTCGGGCACGTCGAGATCCTGCACCACTTCCTTCAGACGCGAGCGGTCCTGGGCGCTGGTGATCTTGCGGCTGATGCCGCCGCCGCGCGCGGTGTTCGGCATCAGCACGGCGTAGCGGCCGGCGAGCGACAGATAGGTCGTCAGCGCCGCGCCCTTGTTGCCGCGCTCTTCCTTGACGACCTGCACCAGCATCACCTGGCGGCGCTTGATGACTTCCTGGATCTTGTACTGGCGGCGCGGACGGAAGGTGCGCTCCGGCACTTCCTCCATCACGTCGTCGCCGCCGACGGATTCGACGACTTCCTCTTCGGCTTCCTCGCCGTCGTCATCCTCGTCGTCGTCGTCCTCGGCCGCCGCGTCAGCGTCGTGATGCGGAGCTTCGGTGCTTTCGCCGGCAGCGTACACGGCATCAGCCGGTTCAGCGGCGGCGGTTACGGCTTCGGCCAGAGCCTCTGCGTGCGCTTCGGAGGTCGCCTCCTGCGGTTCGGCAACGGCCTCGGTCGCGACCACCGGTTCGGCGCCAAAGGCCGCGACAGGCGCGGGCGTCTCGTCGGCATGATCGTGGTCGTGATGATCGTGCCCGCCGTCATGACCATGGTCGTCATGATCGTGAGCGTGATCGGGATGATGGTCGTCGTGCGCGTGTTCATGGTGATCATGATCGTGGTGATCATGTTCGTGGTGGTCATGGGCATCGTGCTCGCCGTGATGCTCCGCGTCGGCGTGCAGATGCTCGCCCTCTTGCGGAGCGCCCTCGGCGTGCTCAGGCAGGATCTGGCCCTCGACCGGCTGCGCCGCGGGATCGGCGCTGGCGTCGAGGCCTTCGACGATGTCGCTGCGGACGCGTTCGCCGTGACCGCGGCGGCGGGCGTTGCGGTGACGCGAGCGGCGGCGGCCGTGCGAGCGGTTCTCGCTCTCTTCCTCGGCTTCGCGATGGGCCTGTTCCTCGGCCTCGATCAGCGCCTGCCGGTCGGCAACCGGGATCTGGTAGTAGTCGGGATGGATTTCGCTGAAGGCGAGGAAGCCGTGGCGGTTGCCGCCATATTCGACGAACGCGGCCTGGAGCGAGGGTTCGACCCTGGTGACCTTGGCGAGGTAGATATTCCCGCGCAGTTGCTTGCGTTGCGCGGTCTCGAAATCAAACTCTTCGACGCGATTGCCGCGGACCACGACGACCCGGGTCTCCTCCGGGTGGGTGGCATCGATCAACATCTTGTTGGGCATGTCTTAACTCTTGACGGCGGCGGGCGCGATTCACCGTGGGCGCGTATCGCGCCGCCGGGAGACGCGACGGTCCACCTGATTCGGGGGTGAGGGGAAGGCCGAAACGCCGTCTCTCGCGCCTTGCCGGACCGGAAGCCTCAGGGCCGTGGCGGCGCGCGGGATTATCACTCCGCAGCGTCGCGAATGGTCCTTCAGAATTCGTCGGCACAGTCTGGCGCATCAAGCGTCGGCCCGTATGAAACATTGGGCGGCGGGGCCGCCCCTCAATCAGTTGCTGCTGGCCAGGCATGGCGCGAGCGCGCTCGCCTTGGGGATCACGAACCGCTCCCTTGGGATCAAGGGACCGGGTAATGGGTTACGTCGCTGTCCGAACCGTCCCGGAAAAGTGGTACCCGGGAACCGTCCGCCGCCGGGGCTTGGCCCGCTCCACCTCGCTGCCGCGCACCGCGCTGGTCTTAGAGGAGAACGGAAAACGCTGGAATTCCCAAACCTTGAGAGTTCCGGCGCTGCACCGGGAGGCTGAATGCGACACAACCGAAAATATCGGCCGTCAGCATTCCGTACATACGAGGAATGGGCCATCCGTGCAAGGGAGCGTCGCACGGCGGTCACAGTCAGCGAGTTTCGCGCGCCTGTCATTAAGGATCGATTAACCCTGTGGTTCTATTGCGTTAAACAAGCTGCTCGGAGGCACGAAATCGGTGGCGAGCCGCGCAAAACAAAGAGTCCTGCTGGGATGCGTGCTTCTATGCGCCGCGGCATTGCCATGTGCTGATTCCTCCCGCCTGAGCGCCGCGGAAAGCCAGCCGCACCCCTCTGTTGCGGTAGCGAATTTTCCAATCGCCTCGGCCGCCCGGCTGGCTGGCGACGGCAAGCAGACCCGCTTCATCCTCGACATCGACCGGACCGTCAGCTTCCGCGCCGTCACGCTCGCCGACCCGTACCGAGTGGTGGTGGACGTGCCCCAGGTCAATTTTCAGCTGCCCGCGGGGACCGGGTCCGGCGGGCGGGGACTGGTCAAGGCCTTCCGCTACGGGCTCGTCATGCCCGGCGGCTCGCGAATCGTGTTCGACCTGACGGGGCCGGCCAAGATCGCCAATTCCTACGTGCTGGAGGCGGCCAACGGCCAGCCGGCCCGGCTCGTGCTCGAGCTGGAGGAGGTCGACCGCGCCGCCTTCGTGCAATCGCTCGCCCCGGAAAACCGGCCCGAGCTGCGGCCCGCGATCGCCGATGCGCCGCCCGCCACGGTGCCCGCGCCGGCGGGCCCGGAAACGGCGCAGCAGAAGGCCGATGGCCGGCCGATCGTCGTGATCGATCCCGGCCATGGCGGCATCGACAACGGCACGCAGTCGAGCGGCGAGAGCGAGAAGAACCTGGTGCTGGCCTTTGGCCTGGCGCTGCGCGACCGGCTGGAAAAGGCCGGCAAATACCGTGTCGTGATGACGCGCAACGACGACACGTTCATCCCGCTCAATGACCGGGTCAAGGTCGCCCGCAACATCAAGGCGGCGCTGTTCGTCTCGATTCATGCCGATGCGCTGCCGCGCGCCGAGGGGGATGCCCAGGGCGCCACCATCTATACGCTGTCCGACAAGGCGTCCGACGCCGAGGCCCAGCGTCTGGCGGACGCGGAAAACCGCGCGGACGCGATCGCCGGCTTCAATCTCGCGGAGGAGCCGACCGACGTCGCGGACATCCTGATCGATCTGACGCAGCGGGAAACCCGCACGTTTTCAAACCGTTTTGCGCATGTGCTGATGGGCGAAATGAAGTCGACGGTGCGGATGCACAAGCATCCGCTGAAATCGGCCGGTTTCCGGGTGCTGAAGGCACCCGACGTGCCGTCGGTGCTGGTCGAGATCGGTTATGTCTCCAATAAGGGCGATCTCGAGCATCTGGTCTCCGAGGGCTGGCGGTCCCGTGCCGTGGGCGCGATGGCGCAAGCCATCGACGGGTTCCTGGCCAAGCGGCTGGCGACCGCCGGATCGTCGAATTGACGACCGGGGGATCGTCGAATTGAGAGAATTGAGGAAGGGTTTTTCCGTCCCGCCGCAAAAGCCCTAGTTTGGCCACAGCGGGCGATTTATAAAAACGCCGCAGGGGGTTCCGGAATCGGCGAGAATCCCATTCGGCGAGCGTCTTAGGTCCGGCCCTGACGTAATTGAGTAGGCCGGTGAATGCGCGACGTGAGGTTGGCGCCTGTTTTTGAGCGCCAAGGGGCTGATACTGGGCTGATCCAGAGTTTGAACGGATAAACAGATAATGCGCTTGCTGGTGCGGTTCATGGGCTTCCTGTTCGCCGCGGGAACGGTGGTGTTCCTTGTCGGTGTCGGGGCCGTGGCAGGCCTGATCTGGCATTTCTCCAAGGACTTGCCGGACTACTCTCAGCTTCAGGATTACGAGCCGCCGGTGATGACGCGTGTGCACGCGGTCGACGGTTCGCTGCTCGGCGAGTACGCCAAGGAGCGACGGCTGTATCTGCCGATCCAGGCCGTGCCCAAGCTCGTGATCAACGCCTTCCTCGCGGCCGAGGACAAGAATTTCTACGAGCATGGCGGCATCGACTACACCGGCATGGCGCGCGCAGGTCTGGTCTATATCCAGAACTACGGCTCCAACCGGCGTCCGCAGGGCGCTTCCACCATCACCCAGCAGGTCGCCAAGAACTTCCTTCTGACCAACGAGGTCTCCTTCGCCCGCAAGATCAAGGAAGCCTTGCTGGCGATGCGGATCGAGAAGACCTACTCGAAGGACAAGATCCTCGAGCTGTATCTGAACGAGATCTATCTGGGCCTCGGTGCCTACGGCATCGCGGCCGCCTCGCTGGTCTATTTCGACAAGTCGGTGAACGAGCTGACGGTGGCGGAAGCCTCCTATCTGGCGGCGCTGCCGAAGATGCCGGCGACCCTGCATCCGGTGCGTAACCGCGACCGCGCCATCGAGCGCCGCAACTACGTGATCGACCGCCTCCAGGAGAACGGCTGGATCAAGCAGGCCGACGCCGACAAGGCGCGCAAGGAGCCGCTGGCCGTCACCAACCGGTCCAACGGCGCCCACACCTTCGCCGGTGAATATTTCGCCGAGGAAGTCCGCCGCGACATCTTCGAGCGCTACGGCGAGAAGAAGCTTTACGAGGGCGGTCTGTCTGTCCGCACCACGCTCGATCCGAAGATCCAGGTGATGGCGCGCAAGACCATGGTCGCCGGCCTCGTCAACTATGACGAGCAGCAGGGCTATCGCGGCGCCATGAGCAAGCTCGATATTTCGGGCGATTGGGGCGTGAAGCTCGCCGAGATCAAGTCGCTCTCCGACATCTCGCCGTGGCGCATGGCGGTGGTGCTGGAGACCAGCGACCAGTCGGCGCGCATCGGCTTCCAGCCGAGCCGCGAGCTCGGCGGCGCCGTCAGCAAGCAGCGCGAAACCGGCCTGATCACGCTCGACGGCATCAAATGGGCTAGGGCGGCGACCGGCCCTGCGAGGGGCAGGGCGGCAACGGCGGTGTCGCAGGTGCTCCAGCCCGGCGACGTGATCTACGCTGATCCGCTCTACAAGGACGGCAATCCGGTCGAGGGACAGTACCGGCTGCGCCAGATCCCCGAAGTGTCCGGCGCGATGGTGGTGATGGACCCCTGGACCGGCCGCGTGCTCGCGATGGTCGGCGGCTTCTCGTTCGACCAGAGCCAGTTCAACCGCGCCACCCAGGCCTACCGGCAGCCGGGTTCGTCGTTCAAGCCGATCGTCTATTCGGCCGCGCTCGACAACGGCTATACGCCCTCGACAGTGGTGCTCGACGCGCCGATCGAAATCGACCAGGGCCAGGGCGCCGGCGTATGGCGGCCGGAAAACTTCTCCTCGGGCAAGTTCCAGGGGCCGGTGACGCTGCGCAACGCGCTGCGGCAGTCGCTCAACACCGTGACGGTGCGCCTCGCGCAGGACATCGGCATGCCGCTGATCGGCGAATATGCCCGCCGCTTCGGCGTCTACGACGAGCTGCCGAACTATCTCTCCTACGCGCTCGGCGCCGGCGAGACGACGGCGATGCGCATGGTCACGGCCTACTCGATGCTCGCCAATGGCGGTCGCCGCGTGAAGCCGACCCTGATCGACCGTATCCAGGATCGCTACGGCCGCACCATCTTCAAGCACGACCAGCGCGAATGCCGCGGCTGCGACGCGCCGGGCGGCTGGAAGAACCAGAACGAACCGCAGCTGATCGACCGCCGCGAGCAGGTGCTGGATTCCATGACCGCCTACCAGATCACCGAGCTGATGGAGGGCGTGGTCCAGGCCGGTACCGCGACCGTGGTCAAGGAGGTCGGCAAGCCGATCGCCGGCAAGACCGGCACGACCAACGAGGCCAAGGACGCCTGGTTCGTCGGCTTCTCGCCCGACGTCGCCGTCGCGATCTATATGGGCTACGACAAGCCGCGTGCGCTCGGCAAAGGCAACGCTGCGACCGGCGGCCATCTGGCCGCTCCCATCGCGCGCGATTTCCTCAAGCTCGCGCTCGCCGACAAGCCCGCCGTTCCGTTCAAGGTGCCGGCCGGCATCAAGCTCGTGCGCGTCGTCGCCAAGACCGGCATGCGCGCCGGCCCGGGTGAGACCGGCGGCACCATCCTCGAAGCCTTCAAGCCGGGCACGGCGCCGCCGGACAATTATTCGGTCATCGGCGTTGCCGACGCCGACGGACGCGGTGGCGTGCCGGCGTCGCAGCAGCAGCAGCCGGATTCCGGCTTCTTCATGCGGCCGGGCACCGGCGGGCTGTACTAAGGCTTAGGACAAGGCAGACGTTTGTCGCGGCGGCGGTTGCGCTTTGCAGCCGCCGCCGCTACATCCCGATCTTGAATTGCACGCGGAACCAATTCCGCGAGACACGAGAACGACATGCGCGCCGAAATCGAACGGTTGGTAGAAGAGATCAAGCAGTCAGTCGGGCTGCTGAGGAGGCATCTTTGACGTCGAGAAATCGACGGCGCGCCTCGCTGAGCTGAACAAGCTCGCAGAAGATCCCAACCTCTGGAACGATCCCCAGAAGGCCCAGAAGCTGATGCAGGAGCGGACCTCGCTGGAGGATTCGCTGTCGGGCATCGGCAAGGTCGAGCAGGAGCTCGAAGACGACATCGGCATGATCGAGCTCGGCGAAGCCGAGGGCGATGACGGCGTCGTGGCCGAAGCCGAAGCTGCGCTGAAGGCCCTGAAGAAGGAAGTCGCGCGGCGCGAGCTCGAGGCGCTGCTGTCGGGCGAAGCCGACCGCTTCGATTCCTATCTCGAGGTCCACGCCGGCGCCGGCGGCACCGAAAGCCAGGACTGGGCGCAGATGCTGCTGCGCATGTACACGCGCTGGGCGGAGACGCACGGCTTCAAGGTCGAGTATCTCGAAGAGTCCGAGGGCGAAGAAGCCGGCATCAAGTCGGCGACGATCCAGGTCTCAGGCCACAACGCCTATGGCTGGCTGAAGACCGAGGCGGGCGTGCATCGGCTGGTGCGCATCTCGCCGTTCGATTCCAACGCGCGGCGGCACACGTCGTTCTCCAGCGTGCAGGTGTTCCCGGTCATCGACGACAGCATCAAGATCGACATCAAGGAATCCGACGTCCGCGTCGATACCATGCGGTCGGGCGGCGCCGGCGGCCAGCACGTCAACAAGACCGAATCCGCGGTGCGCCTGACGCATATCCCGACCGGTGTCGCGGTGGTCTGCCAGGCCGGCCGCTCGCAGCACAAGAACCGGGCGCAGGCCTGGGACATGCTGCGCGCGCGGTTGTACGAAATGGAGTTGAAGAAGCGCGAGGAGAAGGCCGCCGCCGACCAGGCCGCCAAGACCGATATCGGCTGGGGCCACCAGATCCGCTCCTACGTGCTGCAGCCCTATCAGATGGTGAAGGATCTGCGCACGGGCGTGCAGACCTCCGACACCTCGGGCGTGCTCAACGGCGAACTCGACGACTTCATGGCCGCGACGCTGGCGCAGCGCGCCTTCGGAACCGCCGGCGCTGACATCGAGGATGTGGACTAGCCATGCCCCGCGTCGCCTTCATCGGGCTTGGACGGATGGGCCATGGCATGGCCGGCCGCTATCTCGATGCCGGCTTCACGGTGACGCTGTGGAATCGCAGCAAGACAAAAGCGGAAGACCTGATCGCGCGCGGCGCGCATTGGGCGACCTCGCCTGAGGATGCCGCGATCGATGCCGATGCGGTCGTGACCATGGTCGCCGACGACGAGGCCTCGCGCGCGGTCTGGCTGGGGCCGAAGGGCGCGGCCAAGACGGCCAAGGCCGGCACCATCGCGATCGAATGCTCCACCGTCTCCTATGACCACGCGCGCGAGATGGGCCGCGAACTCAACGCGCGCGGGCTGATCTACATCGATTGTCCCGTGACGGGATTGCCGGATGCCGCGGCCGCCGGAAAGCTGACCTTGCTGGTCGGGGCTGATGCCGCCGACCTCGAACGCGCGCGGCCCTATCTCGAACCGATCGGCTCGACCATCCGCCATTTCGGCGCGGTCGGCTCCGGCACGGTCTACAAGCTCATCAACAATCTGATGGGCGCGATCCAGATTGCCGGACTCGCCGAAGGGCTCGCGATCGCCGAGCAGGCCGGGCTCGACATGACCCTGGTGCTGGAATCGATTCAGGCCGGCGTTGCTGCGAGCCCGCAGGTCCAGCGTCATTCCAAGCGCATGGTCGCCCGCGACTTCAGCGGCGCGACCTTCACCTCGGCGCTGCGGCACAAGGATGCCGCCTACGCCGTGAAGCTCGCCGAGAGCCTGCTCGCCGACAAGCCGCTGGTGGCGCGCGCGGCGGTCGAATCCTATGCGCGGGCGAAAGCTGCGATGCCTGATGACGACGAAGGCAAGATGATCGAGCTGGTGTCGCGGCCGAAGAAGCCGTCTTAGCCGGCCGCATCAATATGGGGCAGCCTCGTTCAGAACGCGGTCTCGGCATTGCCCTCGTCATCGCCGCTGCGATTGCCTGGAGCACCGCGCCGTTCTTCACCCGGCTGCTGCCGTTCGATCCCTGGACCATTCTGTTCTGGCGCGGTGTGTTCGCAGGCAGTCTGATCAGCGTGTTTCTCGTCGCGATGCAGGGCCGCGCCGCCCTGTGGCAATTGGTCGTGCCGGGGAGGGGCAGCCTGCTCGTCGCGTCACTGTCTGCGCTCGGCATGATCTCGTTCATTCCCGCTCTTCAGATGACCAACGTCATGAACGTCGCGGTGCTGATCGCCACCCAGCCCTTCGTCGCCGCCGCGCTGGCATGGCTGTGGCTCGGCGAAGCCGCGACGTGGCGCACGCTGATTGCGAGCCTGATTGCCTTCGCCGGAGTCGTCATCACGGTCGGCGGCGTGCAGGCCGGTGCCGATCTCGGTGGTCTTGCACTGAGTTGCCTCATGGTGCTCGCAATCTCCTCCATGACAGTTGTGATCCGACGTCATCGCCAGACATCGATGGTGGCGGCGGCAGCATTGTCGAATTTCATGGGCAGTCTTGTCAGCCTCCCGTTCGCCCATGACATCGCCCACGTCGGCGGCAACGACCTCGCAATCCTCGCAATGTTCGGCTGCCTTCAGGTCGCGCTCGGCCTGACGTTCTACATGCTCGGCTTACGCCTGCTGCCGTCGGGGCAGGCCTCCCTGATCGCGACGCTGGAAACACCGCTGATGCCGTTCTGGATCTGGGTGGCTTTCCGGGAGGTGCCCGCCGTGCATGCGCTCATTGGTGGCGCCCTGGTGATCGGGGCGGTGGTTGCCGATATCGCGGGGGATGCACGCAAACGCCGATCCTCCTGAGCGGCGTCAACTCGGGAATCGGGTGGCAAAGGGCGTCGCGCCATACTAGGCGGAGGTCAACTGCCGATGTGAGACGCCATGCCCCCGAACGACAACCGGATCGATGCGCGAGACTGGTCGCTGCTCGCCGTGCTCTCGATCCTCTGGGGCGGCTCGTTCTTCTTCAACAGCGCGGGCTTGCGGGAATTGCCGCCGCTCACCCTGGTGTTCCTGCGCGTCGCGCTGGGTGCGGCCGTTCTTTTGCCGCTGCTCCATGTTCAAGGCATCAGCTTTCCCAAGGGCACGTTGGGCTGGAAGCCATTCTTCGTGATCGGGCTGCTCAACAACGTCATCCCGTTCTCGCTGATCGTGATCGGCCAGACCATCATTCCCAGCGGGCTGGCCTCCATCCTGAATGCCACCACGCCGCTGTTCACGGTGACCGTCATGGCGATGGCGGGCGAGGAAGCCCTGCAGATGCGGCGGGTCGCCGGCGTGGTTCTGGGCGTCGTCGGCGTGGTCATCCTGCGCGGATGGGGCATCGAGACGCGGCCGGGGCAGGGGTTCGGCATTCTGCTCTGCCTCGGTGGCGCGTGCAGCTATGGCTTTGCGGCGCTGGCGGCGCGGCGGTTGTTGAAGGACTCAGCTCCGCTGGGAACGGCGACTTTTCAACTGATGGCGTCCACGGTGATGATGGCGGTCGTCGCCGCCGTCATGGAACAGCCATGGCATCTGCCGGCGCCGGGCCTTACAACCTGGCTCGCGGTGCTTGGACTTGCCGGCTTGTCGACGGCGCTCGCCTACATCGTCTTCTTTCAGATCCTGCGCCGTTCGGGCGCGACCAATGTCATGCTGGTGACGCTGCTCATTCCCGTCACCGCCATTCTGTTGGGATGGCTGGTGCTGGGCGAGCCGATCTCCATGCGCGAGATCGCGGGCGCCATCGTCATTGGCAGCGCGTTGCTCGTGATCGACGGGCGCGCTCTAAGGATGTTGCAGCGCGTCGCGTAAGTTCCTGCTCTACCGTTTCACCTCGCGGAAAATCGCGGCGCTTGCCAGCGGCAAGCCACCTTGCGACACTCTCCGCAAAACAAGACTACAAAATACAGGGGAGAGAACGATGCCGGGTCGTCGCAAGAACCTTGCTGCCCTCGCCATGCTTGCTGCCGTAGTGCTGGCCGCGACACCGGCCTCGGCGCAGAAGAAATACGACCCCGGCGCCAGCGACACCGACATCAAGATCGGCAACATCATGCCCTATAGCGGGCCTGCCTCGTCCTATGGCGTGATCGGAAAGACTGAGGCCGCGTTCTTCAGGATGATCAACGACCAGGGCGGCATCAACGGCCGCAAGATCAACTTCATCAGCTATGACGACGCCTATTCGCCGCCGAAGGCGATCGAGCAGGCGCGCAAGCTGGTCGAGAGCGACGAGGTTTTGTTGATCTTCCAGCCGCTCGGCACACCCTCGAACTCCGCGATCATGAAATATATGAACGCCAAGAAGGTGCCGCAGCTCTTCGTCGCGTCCGGCGGCACCAAGTTCGGCGATCCCAGGAACTTTCCCTGGACGATGGGCTTCCAGCCGAATTACCAGAGCGAGGGCCGGATCTACGCCAAATACATCCGCGATAACTTTCCGAACGGCAAGATCGCGGTGTTCTGGCAGAACGACGACGCCGGCAAGGACCAGTTCAAGGGTCTGAAGGACGGGCTCGGCGACAAGGCCGGCATGATCATCGCCGACAAGTCCTATGAGGTCAGCGATCCCTCGATCGACTCGCAGATCGTCGCGCTGCATGATTCCGGCGCGGATATCTTCTTCTCGTGGGCGGCGCCGAAAGGGTCGGCGCAGGCGATCCGCAAGGTCGGCGAGCTCGGCTGGAAGCCAAAATTCTTCCTGGCCAACACCGCGACCTCGGTTGCCTCAGTGCTCAAGCCCGCCGGGCTCGACTATTCCAAGGATATCATCTCGACCGTCTATCTGAAGGACCCGACCGATCCGACTTGGGACAAGGACCCGGCGGTGGTGAAGTGGCGCGAATTCATGGACAAATATTATCCCGATGGCGACAAGGCCAACTCCAACAACATCTACGGCTACGTGCAGGCCGAGGCGATGGCGCAGGTCCTGAAGCAGTGCGGCGACAATCTCACCCGCGAGAACGTCATGAAGCAGGCCGCGAACCTGAAGGATTTCCACACCGACCTGATGCTGCCGGGCATCATGGTCAACACCTCGCCCGATGATTACTTCCCGATCGAGCAGATGCAGTTGATGCGCTTCAACGGGCAGGCCTGGGAGCTGTTCGGCGACGTCATCACCGGCGAAGTCGGCCACGAGCGCAGTCCATAGTCACGGCTGGCTGCGGGCCTGAACCTTTAGGACCATGCCCCCGGCCACGCCGACGCCCAGCACGTACATCCATCCCTCGTGGAAATCGAACAGATGCGAGTTCAATAGCGAGCTCGCGATGTTCTGCGCGACGACCACAAGGCCGATCCAGGCGGCAAGACCCTCGCCCAGGAACAGGCGAAGCTGCGCGATCCACATCGCGTAGAGCAGGGCGACGCCCAAGAGGCCCCATTGCACCGCGACGTTGAGGGTCTGGTTGTGCGGATTGCTGACGATCTCCGCGTCGAGGCTGCTCTCGCCCGTGGCGGCGCGTTCGAACTGGCGCTTGATCGCGCCGGTGCCATGGCCGATCAGAGGGGCTTCGGTAAAGGCATGAAGTGACTTGCGCCAATAGGTCAGCCGCTGGGCGGTCGAGGCGCGGCTGATGTCCTCATGGCCGTGGCGGTATTCGACGGCGATGTCGGTGATGCGCTGGCGCAGATAGGACGAGGTCGTCCAGGCGAGCGCGCTCGCGGCGACCGCGCCCGCGAGCAGGACCAGCGCTGCCCGCCGGCTCAGATGCTTCCAGGCGAACAGGGCCAGCAGCACCGGGATGTAGAGCAGCGCCGTGCGGGCCGAGGCCACGAACACCATGTTGGTCGCGTACAGCAGGATCAATGCGAGGCAGGCGGTCGCCGCGATCGCGCGTCCGCCGCGCCAAAACGTCAGCGCCGGCAGCGCGAGCGTAAAGGCGCAGAGCGTGAATTCCTGGCTCTGGTCGATGTAGTTCTTGACGGGAACGCCTGATGACGCCGTCGCGGCGATCTTCCAGGCGGGATTGAGCAGCACGACCCAGGAGAACACCGCCAGCAGCGCGCAGGAGGCGAGAAAAGCAAGGCAAACCTGGAAGCCGCGCTCGGACCGGCTGAAATGGTAGAGCAGCGGCGGAATCAGCACGAGCTTTGCGACCGGCTTGATCGCATGCAGCCGGTCCGGCCAGGCGCCGTCCGACCACAGCACGCCGAGGAGTGCGAGCAGCAGGAGCGCGAACGGCAGGGCAAACGCCGGCCGCGTGAGCTCGTACGCATAGTCGCGCCAGTCGATGGTCGGGGTGACCGCCAGCAGCCACAGCCCGACGAAGATCGAAGGTGCCGTTGTGGACCACGGCAGCGATGCCGCGATCAGGATGACGAGCACATCTGCCGCCCGGAGCAGCGCGGCCGAGTTGCGCCAGCTCTGCCATCCTTTCCGGCCGCCTTGCCGATCGGCAGGCCCGGACCACGCAGCGGATTCGGCCGTCATCCGTACGATGCGAGCGGTGCGGCGACGAGGCTTTCCGTGCGCATCTCGCGCCCGAGGAAATCGCGGGCCTGGGTCTCATAGCCAAAGCGTTCGGCAAGCTCGTGGCGCCTCGCGCGGATCTTGCCGCGCCACTCCTCCTGCCGCGTCAGCACGCGGGTGACGGAGGCGGCGATCGAGTCGGTCGAGAACGGGTCGAAATAATCGGCGAGCTCGCCCGCGACTTCGCGGAACACTGCGAGATCCGAGCACAGCACCGGCGTGTTCGCGGCCAGCGCCTCGATGATCGGCACGCCAAAGCCTTCGGCAAGGCTCGGCATGATCAGGCCATGCGCCTCCGCGATCAGGGCGGCCTTCTCGTGCTCGTCGACATAGCCGGCGAAGCGGACGTTCGGCGGGAGGTTGCGCATCCGGCTGATCTCGCCGGCATAGCCGATCACGACGAGATCGGCCTGGGGCACACCACGGAAGGCACGGATGACGGCGGCGACGTTCTTGCGCGGCTCGTTCGAGACGATGACGACGAAGCTCGGCCGCCCCGGACGCCCCGACGGGGCTGGGAGGTGCAGGACATCCGGGGCGTCGAACCGGGTGCGGGGATACACGACCCGCGCCGGTAGGTGCGCAAATTGCGGCAACAGTTCCCTGAACCGCATCATGCTGTAGTTCGAAACGAAGGCGAGCTCGTCGGCCTGGCGCAGGCTGGTGCGGATTCGCGCCAGGAACTGCCGCGTGGCGATGTCGCTGAGCTTGAGATCGGTGAGCGGCAACAGGTCGTGGACGACGCAGATCACCTTGGCGTCTGGCCTGCGCTTGATCGTCACGCGGGTCGGGGTGTCCACGACGATCACGTCGTAGTCGCGCGCATCTATCCGCGGCGGCGGCAGCAGGAAGAAGGCCGAGGAATCCTGATAGTTGAAGAATCCGGGCTCGAGCTGAAAGTCGCCGAACAGTTCGAGGTGGCTCAGATCCGGCGGAATGTATTCGAGCGCGGCGGGCCGGTTCTCGATCAGTCGCGCGTTCAGGCTGCGCAGGCCGATCGCGCGCAGGAGGCAGAGCATGTTGTCCCGCGACAGCAACATGCCGCCCCTTTGGCGGAGCCAGTCGAATTTGCGGCGCGTGCCGCTGAGCGTCACCGGCCCGCTCACGTTGATCTCGTCAAGGAAGCGATAAAGCGCCAGCAGCTCGATGTTGCGCGCCTGCGCCGCGAACAGCTTTGTGCGTCGCTCGCGCCGGCACAGTTTGCGGTAGCGCTTCGAGGTCTCGACCAACAGCGTGAGTTCGTGGCCCTCCGAGGCGAGCGAACGCACCAACTCCCGGGTGAAATGGAAGATGCCGCGCTTGTGGTTTGGTTGTCCGAGCGACTCGGAGACGACCAGGATGTTCTGTTTCATGCGCGTTTCTCGCGGAGCTCGAAAGAGTGCGTTGCCGGCGGCTCGACCGTGACGGTCGAGGCGATGCGGCCGTGATCGAGGTTGATGATGCTGGTGCAGGTGCGGCGCAGCAGCGGCTGGTCGTGCGAGGCGATGATTACGATCGCCGCCTGCGACACCATGTGCAGCAGCCGCTCCTGTGCTTTCTCCGCAAAGTGCTCGTCGACCACGCTGAGCCATTCGTCGAGCAGCAGGATGTCGGCCGGAAAGGCCGTCGCGGTCGCAAACAACACCCGCATCAGCATTCCCGAGGAGAACATCCGCAGCGGCAGCCGCTGCATGCGCGCCTCGAGCTCGGTGAAAGCCCAGATATCGTCGATCACGGCGCGGGTCGGCTTGCGGCCGCTGATCCGCAGCAGCAGCGCGATGTTGTCCTCGGCCACGAAATCCAGGTTGACCCCGGCGTTGAGGCCGAGCAGGGGCACGACGTTGCCCTGGAGCGAGACGCTGCCGCTGCTCGGCGGATAGACGCCGGCGATCAGTCGCAGGAGCGTCGACTTGCCGGAGCCGTTGGGACCGGCAAGCCCGATGCGGCTGCCTGCTTCGGCCTTGATCGTGACATTGTCGACGGCGCGGATGATCCGCATCTCGCCCGGCTCGCGGATGATGTGCCCGAGCAGCCGCCGCTTCAGCGAGAAGTCGTAGGCGCCGTAGAGCGGATAGTCGAGACAGACGTTGCGAAGGTTGATCGAGACCATGCGTCAGATCCAGAATGCGGCTTTGCGCAGGTGGACCAGCGTCAGCACGCTCGCAAAGACCAGGAGCGCCAGCGCGACGAGGACGTAGACGATGCTGACCGGATCGACAGCGCCGCCCGCCAGCGGCTCGCGCCACACCGCGAACAGATGCGTCACCGGATTGAGCCGCATCACCGTCGAGCGGTGGTTGATCATGTCCGACGACCAGATCACGGGCGAAGCGAGAAAGGCGAGCATCAGGGTGGATTCGATGATCGGCTTGAGGTCGCGATAGCGCGTCGCCATGGCGCCGAGAACGAGGCTCAGGGCGAAGGTGCAGGCCACGAACAGCAGCAGACCGGGCAGTGCCGCCAGCGCGTGAGAGAGGTCGTGGGGCGAGAGGAGGAGCCACAGCACCAGCGGAACACAGGCGTTGTGGAGTGCGAACAGCGCCTGGCGGAAGGTGCATTGCAGGAGGAAGATGACGGGCGGCAGCGCGCGGTCGCGGATCAGGCTCGCGGAGTTCTGGAGCGCCGTAGTCGCATCGAGTACCACGCCGTTAAGGAAGGTCCAGGCCGTCATCGACAGCGCCAGCATCGGCAGGCGTGTCATCATGTTGCCATTCGACATCTGGCCGATCACCGAGCCGAGCACGGCGACCACGATCGCCATCTGCAGTGACATCCAGAACGGGCCGAGCAGCGAGCGGACGTAGCGGTGCCGCATGTCGGACCAGGCCAGCGCCGCCGCGATCCGGACCGTGTCCAGCCAGCCGGTCGCTTGCGGCGGCTCGGAGATTGCCGATCGCTCCTCGCTCGGGGCGGCGACAGCGTCGCGGTAGACGGTCTCCATGCCCTGCTTGAAGGCCGTGGCCGAATAGCGGGTGAGGGCGCGCGTGCGCGCCGCAAGTCCCATGCTGCGGCGGCGCTCGGGGTCGCGGATCAGGGTGTCGATCGCCTCACCCAGTTTCTCGGCATCGCCGGGCGGAACGGTGATCGCCTCCATGCCGTGGCGGGCGACGTGCGGCACCGCCGTGTCGAGCGCCGTGTTCACGACCGGCCGGCCGGCGGCCATGGCCTCGAGCTGGACAAGGCCGAAGGTCTCGGCATTGGTCACCGACGGCATCACGAAGACGTCGGCCAGGCACATCAGCTTGATGCGTTCGCAATCGTCCACCGAGCCGAGCAGGCGGACGCGGTCACCGAGGCCGAGCTCCTGGATCAGTTGCTCGAGCCGCGGCCGTTCGACACCTTCACCGATGATCCAGGTTTCGAAATTGTGTGCCGCCGCGGCGCGGATCAGCACGTCGAAGCCCTTGTAGGGCACCAGCCGGCCGCAGGCGAGCACAAGCCGGCCGCGATCATTGACATGGTGCGGCTCGATCTTCGGCCAGTCGTAACCCGTGATGTCGATGCCGAACGGCACGACATGGTATTTGTCCTCGAATTCGCGCAGCAGCGGCGTGTTGTCGACCAGCACGCGGTCCGAGACGATGATCGCCTTGGCGCGACGCAGTGTTCGCCGCATCAGGGGGTCGATGAACCAGCGCAGGCCGGCATGGGTGACGATGTCGGCGTGCCAATGCACCACCAGGGGCCGCTTGGCGCCGAATCCGAAGGCGAAGACGAGGTCGGCGAGCGGGAAGGGGGCGTGAAGCGCGAGCAGGTCGTGCTCGGCGATCTTGCGCCATAGCCGCCAGGGATAGGTGGGAGCCGCGGGCAGCGACAGCACGTTGCCGAACGAGCGGACGCGCTCGACCGGAATGTCGTTGACGACGATCTCGCGCCGCTCGGCCGATTGCGAACAGACCAGCACGGCGGAGGCGAAAGCGTCCTTCAGGCTGGCGCAGATGTCGCGGATCACCGTGAGCGTGCCGCCGAACAGGTCGGGATAGTAGATCTTGAAGATGTGCAGCACCGACGGACGGCGCGGGGACTCGCTGATGTGATGCATGGCAGCGGTCAGCCTGCGAGTAGCGCGGCAACGAACGGTGCGGCCAGCACCGAGATGAAGATGACGCCGCGCAGAAGCGCCGGCAGCATCGGTTCGATGACGCCGCGCCCCCGATCGGGGGCCGGCATAGCACGCAGCGAAATGAAATTGCGGACCAAGCGGTCAGCCATGGGTGTGAGTCCCTTTACGTCGCGCCCTCAGTGGCGTCTCGTATATGTGGGAAAATTTACCACGTCAATCGGAGAGTGGAGAAAAGTGGGATTGTGTCCCACGTGATGCATCGGTACAATTCAGACATGAATGCCAAGTCCGGGTCCAAGGCGGCTGACAGGTCGAGCGCGCCACAGCCGAATGCTGCGGGGAAGCTGCACGCCCCGCTGGCGCGGCTGCTGCGCCCGCTCGTGCGACTGTGCATCCGCAGCGGCATGACCTTTCCGGCGTTGGCGCAATTGCTTCGCGAGCTTTTCGTCAACGTCGCCGAGCACGATTTCGCGCTCGAGGGAAAGGAGCAGACCGACAGCCGGGTCAGCCTGCTCACCGGCATCCATCGCAAGGAGGTGGCGCGGCTGCGTGGCGCAGGCGCGCCGGTGCACGAAGCCCCGGCGGCGGTGTCGCTGACCAGCGCCGTGATCGCGCGCTGGCTCGCCGCGCCGGAGTTCACCGACGCGAAAGGCGAGCCGCTCGCGCTGCCGCGTACGGCCGAGGGCGATGCGCCGTCGTTCGAGCAGCTCGTCGCCTCCGTCACCAAGGACGTGCGCCCGCGTGCGGTGCTCGACGAATGGGTCGACCGCAAGCTCATCACCATCAACGAGGCTGACGAGATCGAGCTGGTCGAGGCCGCCTTCGTTCCGAGCGGCGAGGACGACAGCAAATGGCACTATCTCGGCCGCAACCTGCACGACCACATCGCGGCCGCCGCGCAGAACGTCTCAGGCGCCGCGCCGCGCTTCCTCGAACGCGCAGTGCACTACAACAACATCTCGCCGAAGCTGGCGCGGCGCCTCGAGGCGCGCTCGCGCGAACTCGCCATGGACGCGCTGAAGACCGCCAACCGCGAAGCCAACCGCGCGCTCGCCAAGGACAAGGGCGGCGACGCCCGCTGGAATTTCGGCATCTACATCTATTGCGAGGACGCCGACGAAGAGGGCGAGGCCAAGGAAAACGCTAAGGAAAGCGCCAAGGATAGCGGCAAAGAAGGCGGTTCTTCATGAGCCGGGCGCCGCTCATCTCCCGCCGTCTGCTGCTGACGGGATTCTGGCTCGCCGGCACGGCCATTGCCCACGCGCAGGTCAGGCGCGGCACCGATCAGGGCATCGGCGGCACCGGGATCACGCGAGGCGATGATCACGGCATCGGCGGCACCGGCATCGTCGGCGTGATCCAGCGCTTCGGCAGTATCTACGTCAATGGCGAGCGCATCACCTATGCGAGCGACGTTCCGGTCCGAATCGACGGCGAGGCGGCCAGCGCCAATTCGCTGCGCATCGGCCAGCTTGCGCGCGTGGTCGCGACCCGTCGGGCTGACGGCACGCTGGTCACGCGCAGCATCGCGATCGCGAGCGAGGTCTCGGGTCCGATCGAACAGGTGAAGGGCAACGAGCTGACGGTGCTCGGTCAGAAGATCGTCACCAGCGGCAAGGAGAGCAAGCTCCATGCGGGCGCGCAGGTCGCGGTCTACGGCTTGCGCCGTACCGACGGCGTGATCGTCGCAAGCCTGGTCGAGCCGCGACGCGATGCGGCTGCGCGCGTCACGGGCCTGGTCGAGCGCGGCCCTGACGGTCTGCATATCGGCGGGCTGAGGCTGAACGGTGTCGATCCCTTGCTCGTCGGCCACCGCGTCCAGATCGAAGGCAGCGCAAACCAGGGCGCGATGCAGGCCGCGCGCACCCGTATCGATGATTTTTCGGATCTCGTCGGCGCAAGCCGCCTGTCGATCGAGGCCTATGTGCAGCGGATGGGCGCAAACCTCCAGCTCGGCTCCGGGCTCGTCGCCCGTGACGGCTCGCGTTTCGGGCCCGCGGCCGGCGAAGCCCGCATGGTGGTCAACGGCTCGTTCGATCGCGCGCGCGGCCTTCAGGTCGACTCCGCACAGGCTGTCGGCCAATTCCCGGGATCGCCGACGCAGGGGCCGGGTGGTGCCGGCAATCCCAACCGGTCGCCCGGCGGCTCTATCATGCATCCGGATCGCGGCACCGTGACTCCGGGCGGCGGCCAGCCCGGCGCCCCCGGTGCGCCTGCGCCGGGATCGAGCCCCGGTCCGGCGCCCGGCTCTGCACCGACGGGACCGAGCGGTCCGTCGGGCCCCGGCGGTCTTGGCTCGCCCACTGGTCCCATGGGCCCCGGCGGGTCCATGGGACCTGGCGGTGGAATGGGTGGTGGCGGCTTCGGTGGTCCCGGAGGCGGGATGGGCGGTGGCCGGCGCTAAAGGAACCCAGGTGGAGCGCATGGTGCGGCGAGCCTTGCTTCATCATAGGGCGGCGCGCGGCTCGCCGTTCGTTCCGAGTCCGGCCGCATCGAGTTTCACCGCGTCGTCGCCCGTCGCCGCGGAATGGTCGGCCGCAAGCAGAATGTAGAACGCCGGCACCACGAACAGGGTGAACAACGTTCCAATCGAAAGTCCCGAGGCGATGACCAGCCCCATGTTGAAGCGTGAGGCTGCGCCCGCACCGGTAGCGGTGATCAATGGCATCACGCCGATCACCATGGCCGCTGTCGTCATCAGGATCGGGCGCAGCCGGATCGCGGTTGCTTCGATGACCGCGTCGCGCTTGGAGCGGCCGGCGTGCTGCAGCTCGTTGGCGAACTCGACGATGAGAATGCCGTGCTTGCTGATCAGCCCCATCAGCGTCACGAGGCCGACCTCGGTGTAGATATTGAGGCTCGCGCCCTTGATGCCCAGCATGATGAAGATCAGCGCGCCCGCGATCGACATCGGTACCGAGACCAGAATGATCAGGGGATCGCGGAAACTCTCGAACTGCGCCGACAGCGCCAGGAAGATGATGATCAGGGCAAACCCGAAGGTGGCGGCGAATCCGGATGATTCCTGGATGAACTGGCGTGACTGACCGCCATAGTCGATGGTGTAGCCCTTGGGCAGGGTCCGGTCCGCGATCTCCTTCAGCGTCGCGAGCGCTTCGCCGGTGATCACACCGGGCATGGCCACGCCGGAAATGGTGGCGGCATTGACCTGCTGGAAGTGGTTCAACGATTGCGGAACGGTGGTCGTCTTGAGCGACGCCACCGTCGACAGCGGAACAGACGTGCCGTCCGAGGTTTTGATGTAGTAGTTCAGCACCTGATCGGCGTTCAGTCGCTGGCGCTGCTCGACCTGGGGAATGACCTTGTAGGAGCGGCCGTCCAGGCCGAAATAGTTGACATACCCGCCGCCCAGCATGTTGCCGAGCGCGCCGCCGACGTCACTGAGCTTCAACCCGAGCTGAGCGGTCTTTTCGCGATCGATCAGCACCGTGGTTTGCGGCTGGTCCACCTTCAGGTCGTTGTCGAGGAAGATGAACTTGCCGCTCTTCAGGGCCTCGGCGGTGAACGCTTTCGCGACGCCATCGAGCCGCTCGAACGGGTCCGTGGTCTGGATCACGAACTGGATCGGAAGGCCGCTCGCTCCGGGCAGCGGCGGCAGCTGGAACGCCACGATCTTGGCGCCGGCAACGCCCGCCATCTCCTGCTGAAGCACCGGCTGTAGTTCGGCCGCAGTCTTGTCGCGCTTGTCCCAGGGCTTGAGCACCCAGCCCGCGATCGAGCTGCCCGTGAGATCGAGCTGGAACACGCCGGCGGTTTCAGCATAGGCGGAGATGCGCCGGTAGACCTCGGCGGAATACAGCAACTTCTGCTGTAACGTCGCATTCGGCGCGAGCGTCGACTGCATCAGGATCGCACCCTGATCCTCCTCCGGCGCCAACTCGTTCTTTGAGTTCGAATAAAGCCAGTAGATGCTGCTCAAGACCAGGGCAGCGAATACGACCGTGACCGGAATTGTTGTCAGGCTGCCGGCAAGCAGGCGCCGATATCGATGCTGCAACGCGTCCATGCGTGCATCGATGAAGCCGACGATGCGGTCGTTGAGCGTCGGCTTGCCGGTGTTCGCCGGCTTCAGGATGAAGGCGCAGCACATCGGCGTCAGCGTCAACGCAATGACGGCCGACACGGCAACGGCACCGGCAAGGGTGAAGGCGAACTCGGTGAACAGCGCACCGGTCAAGCCGCCCTGGAAGCCGATCGGCACGTAGACCGCGATCAGCACGATGGTCATGGCCACGATCGGACCCGCAAGCTCGCGCGCGGCCATGATCGCCGCCTGCAACGGCTTCGTACCCTCGGCCAGATGCCGGTTGACGTTCTCGACGACGATGATGGCGTCGTCGACCACGAGGCCGATCGCGAGCACCAGCGCCAGCAGCGTCAGGAGGTTGATCGAGAAGCCTAGCGCCAGCAGCATCGTGAAGGTGCCGACCAGCGACAGCGGTATGGCGATCACCGGAATCAGCACCGAACGCCACGATCCGAGAAACAGGAAGACGACCACGGTGACGATCAGAAGCGCTTCGAGCAGGGTATGGATCACCTCGTCGATCGAGCTGTTCACGAAATCGGTGGAGTCGTAGATGATCTCGGAGTTCAGCCCCTCCGGCTGCTGCGCCTTGATGTCGGGATAGACGGCGCGGACGCCTTTGATGACGTCGAGAAGGTTGGCGTTTGGCGCCACCTGGATGCCGATATAGACCGCGCGCTTGCCGTTGAAGCCGACCGACGAGTCGTAATCCTCGGAGCCCAGCGTAACGTTCGCCACGTCGGACAGCTTGACGTTGGAAGCGCCGGCCTGCTTGACGACGAGGTCGCGAAACTCCTGCAACGACTTCAGGTTGGTCGCGGCCGTCAAATTGACCTGCACCATCTGGCCCTTGGTGGTGCCGAGCCCGGCGATGTAGTCGTTGCTGGACAGCGCGGTCGATACGTCGGATGCGGTCAGCCCGTAGGCGGCAAGCTTGATCGGATCGAGCCAGGCGCGCAGCGCGAAGGTCTTGTTGCCGAGCAGCTCCGCGGTCTGCACGCCGGATACGGCCTGCAGCTTGGGCTGCACCACGCGGATCAGGTAGTCGGTGATCTGGTTCGGCGCCAGCACGTCGCTGCTGAAGCCGAGATACATGGCGTCGATGGTCTGGCCGACCTTGACCGTCAGCACCGGCTGCTGGACGCCGCTCGGCAGCTGATTGAGCACCGAGTTCACCTTGGTGTTGATCTCGGTCAGCGCCTTGCCGGAGTCGAAGTTCAGCCGCAGGTTGACGGTGATGGTGGAGGTGCTGGGCTGGCTGGTCGACGTCATGTAGTCGATGCCATTGGCCTGGGCGATGGCGTTTTCCAGCGGCGTGGTGATGAACCCGGCAACGACCGCCGGATCGGCGCCGTAGTACGTCGTCGTCACGGTGACGATCGCGTTCTGGGTTCGCGGATATTGCAGGATCGGCAGCGAGGTCATCGACTTCAGACCCAGCACCAGGATCATCAGGCTGACGACGATCGCAAGCACCGGCCGGCGAATGAAGATGTCGGTAAAGGACACGTTCTCGTTCCTCACTGATCGGCAGGTGCCGGATTGGGATCGTTCGCCAGGGGAATGGAGTTGTCGACTTTCAGCAGGGTGCCGTTGCGCAGCTTGACCTGGCCCGCGGTGACGACGGTTGCGCCCTGATCGAGACCCGAGATCACCGCCACCTGATCGCCACGGGTGGCGCCGGTCTTGATGAAGGTCTGGCGGGCTATCAAACCCTGCTTGTCCGGTGCGTCGCTCTTGACGGCGAGGAATACCGACTCTCCATAGGTGTTGTAGACGATGGCGGTCTGCGGCAGCGTGAGATAGCTCGTGGGGTGTCCGACACGGACATCGATCCGCGCGAACATGCCGGGCAGGAGCTTGCGATCCGTATTGTCGAAAATCGCGCGGACCTGAACGTTGCGGCTGGCCTGATCGACCTTGGAATTGAACGCCTGCACCACGCCCTTGAAGCTGCGGTCCGGAAAGGCGTCGATGCGAGCGGTGACCTCCTGTCCGACTTTGACCTGGTCGAGTGCCTGTTGCGGCAGCGTGAAGTCGACAAAGAGCCGGTCGAGCG
Source organism: Bradyrhizobium diazoefficiens USDA 110 (assembly GCF_000011365.1). Lineage (GTDB taxonomy): Bacteria > Pseudomonadota > Alphaproteobacteria > Rhizobiales > Xanthobacteraceae > Bradyrhizobium > Bradyrhizobium diazoefficiens. The sequence goes on from NC_004463.1 coordinate 4,772,353, forward strand.
CCTGTAGCGTGACGATGGTGGTGCCCGCGGTCAGATACTGGCCAACATCGACCTGACGCACGCCGAGACGCCCGGCAAAAGGTGCCTTCAGCGTCTTTTGGTCCATGAGCGCCTGCTGCTGGGCGACCAGCGCCAGCGCGTTGCGCTCGTTCACGACATCGCTGTCGACCGTCGCCTGGCTGACCGCATTGATCTTCAGCTGACCCTGGTCGCGCCGCAACGTGATGGCGTAGCCGTCGGCGGTGGCCTGCAACGACTGCAGCTTGGCGACGTCGTCCTGCTTGCGCAGGTCGAGCAACACGTCACCGGCGCCGACATCCTTGCCGGATTCGAAATGAATGCCGTCCACGATGCCTGACTGTTGCAGCGACAGATCGGCGCCGTTCACCGCACGAAACGTGCCGATGGCGGTCAATGCGGATTGCCAGTCGCTGAGCTGCGCGGCGGTCGTCGACACCGTCTGCGGGGGATCGGCGAGCGCGGCCATGGCCTGTTTGATCATGCCGGCGCGGAAGCTGACGAACCAGGCGAGGGCGGCGAACACCGCACCGACGACACACAACATGATAATCATGCGCTTCAACATGGCTTCGGGCTTTCGCATCAGTTGGCGGGCGGGGTCGGCTGAGCCGGCAGGGCCCCCGCGGGGGTGAATATCGCGGCAACGCCCGCGGGCTTTACTTCGGAGGCGGGGGACTCATCGACGCGATTCCACCAGCCGCCGCCGAGTGCCTGGTACAGCGAGACGGTGTCGGCATAGCGCGAGGCCTGCGCCTTCACGCGGTTGATGCGCGCGGTCAGCAGCGTCTGTTCGGCGTTGATGACGGAGATGAACGTGGTGGAGCCGGCCTTGAACTGGGCCTGCGACATCTTCAGGCTCTCCGCGGCGGTCTTCTCCGCCTCGATCTGGGCCTTCAGCAGATCAGCATCCGACTGGATGGCGCGGAGCGCGTCGGCGACATTCTGGAACGCGGTGATCACGGTCGAGCGATATTGCGCGCCTTTCTGCTCCAGTGCAGCGACCTTGGACTCCTTGGTGTGGAACAGCGAGCCGGCATCGAAGATCGGGCCGGTGACACTTGCCGCCACGCTCCAGGCCGCCGATTGCGGGCCGTAGAGTCCCGACAGCGCCAGCGCAGAGCTGCCGCCCGAAGCTGACAGCGTCACGTTCGGCAGCATGTTGGCCGTGGCAACACCGACATTCGCGCTGGCCTGATGCATCTGGCTTTCGGCAGCTCGGATGTCCGGACGCTGCCGCACCAGCAGCGACGGTACGCTGACCGGCAGATCGCGCGGCAGGCGCAGGTTTGCCAGCGGCACGGCCTCGCCTCTGTCCTGGCTCGGCAGTCTGCCGAGATACGCCATCAGCTGGTTGCGATTTTGCGCGCGCGACTTTTGCAGCGGCGGCAGCGTCGCAAGCGTCTGCGCCAGCTGGGCCTTCTGAGTCAGGACATCGCTGTTGGCGACGGCGCCGAGGGCAAACTGCTGTTCGAGCAACGCGACCAGCTGACGCTGACCGTCGATCTGTTCCTGGGTCACGCGAATCTGCGCCGCGTAGGACGCATCGCTGATCGCGGTCGTCACGACGTTTGCCGTCAATGAGAGATAGGTCGCCTCGAGTTGGAAGCGCTCATAGTCCGCATTGGCGAGATCCGCCTCGATCCCGCGCGCTTTGCCACCGAAGATGTCCGGCGTGAACGAAACCGGGACCGAGGTCTTGTAGAGGGTGTACAGCGATGACGGTCCGGTCTGCCCGGACTGTGCCAGCGGCACCTGGCTGCGCGTCGCACTGCCTTCCCCGGTGATCGACGGCATCAGGGCGCTGGTGTCTGCCGCCGCAACTTCGCGAGCCTGGCGCAGCGCCGCTTGCGCCGCGGCAAGGTCCGGATGGTTGTCGATTGCTTCCCGGACGAAGGCTTCGATCTGCCGTGAGCGAAACACCTGCCACCAGACCGCCGGCACGTCCGCGCCGTTCACGATCCGCTGTGCCGTTCCGCCAGGCCCGTCTGCGCCCTTGGTCGCGGAGAATCCGCCCGCAGTGTAGCCGCTGACCGGCGGGGCGTCCGGCGCCTCGAAATTCGGGCCGACGGCACAGCCGGCGAGGGCGATCGCGGCTTGGGCTAACGGTATTATGGCGCCTCTACGGAGGAATGTTCTGAACGGCATCCAAGGCTCATATCGAAACTGAACCGTTCAGTACTTGACCGAGCAAGCAGTTGTTGTCAACGATACTGAACTGTTTAGTTTCGTTGTGTACCGTAAAGAAGTTTTGCTACCTGTGTCGTGCTCAGGGCGTCTCTTCAGTTCTTTCAAGCTGTTGAGACGCAGCCATTGTGCGCGTTGACGCCTACGACACCGATTCGCGAGCCGACGGAGAGTCACCCTTGATCGAAACGATCGCCCATCCTGTTCACGAGAAGGAGAGCGCACCAGCGGGCCGCAAGATGGACATCGTCATCCGAGCGGCGTGGCAGCTTTTTCTCGAGCAGGGCTTTTCCGCAACCAGTATGGACGCCATCGCGAAAGCCGCCGGCGTGTCGAAGGCCACGCTCTACGCGTATTTCCCGAGCAAGGAGGCTTTGTTCGCCTCGCTGATCGTGGCGGAGTGCGAGAGCCTGCAACGCGATTTGCCCGTGCCCAAACTGTCCGCCGGACTGTCTGAGGCGCTGCGGGATTTCGCCAGGCAATACCTCCACACCTTCATCCATCGAAAGGACGTTGCCTTCGTCCGCATCATCGCCAACGAGAGCGGTCGGTTTCCCGTGCTCGCCCGGCTCTTCTATGAAAGCGGACCCGAGGCGACGATTCGGCGGCTCGCTCAATTCCTCGAAGAAGCCAGGGCTGCGAGGGTCTTGGAGTTTGACGATCCGATGGAAGCCGCCAATCAATTCCTGAGCCTGGTCCGCGGCGAACTACCGCTGCTGATTGTACTGGGCCTCAGCGATCTCACGGAGGAGGCGATCGAGCAGGAGATCGAAGCAGGACTCAAATTCTTCCTGAAGGCGTGTCAGCCTCGCGCCTGAAGCGCTCACGAATGTTCAATGAGGGCAGGGGCGCGTTCTAGCCCGCACTGAGACGCACGCCCGCGCGCAGGAACTTCTGCGGGTCGACCGCTTCGCCGTCGATGCGGGTTTCGTAGTGCAGATGTGGACCGGTGGAACGGCCGGTCGAGCCGACGAGACCGACGACCTGGCCGATCTTCACGATCTCGCCGACCTTGACGTTGATCTCGGAGAGATGGCCGTAGCGGGTCGCAAGTCCGTTGCCGTGGTCGACCTCGATCATGCGGCCATAGCCCCCGGACCAGCCGGCCGAGACCACCTTGCCGTTGGCGGTGACGCGGACCGGATCGCCCGTGGCGGCACGGAAGTCGAGGCCGGTATGCATCGCAGGCCGACCCAGGAATGGATCGCTGCGCACGCCGAATCCGGAGGTGAACTCGACCTCGCCGATGACGGGCTTGCGATAGGGCACCAGCGCCAGCGTGCGATTGAGCCGGTCCATCTCGGCGCGGGTGACGTTGATGCGATTGAGCTGCTTCTCGAACGGCCCGGCATTGGGCGTCAGCTTGACGGGCACGAACGGCCCACCCATCGCGGTCCGCGGCACGGCGGCTTCGAGACTGGCGAGGTTCAAACCGAGATCGCTGACCACGCCGCGCATCCGGCGCATGCGCGAATCCATGCCGTCCTCGACGGCGCTGAGCGCCGCCATCTGACGACGCTCGACCTGATCGAGCGAGGTGGTGAGGCGGACCAGGACATTGTCGAAACCCTGGTTCTTGGCGAACTGATTGGCCTGTGGGGCCATGACCGCCGGCGCGCGCGACTCGAGCCGCGCTTCGCGATCCGGCGGCGCCACGAAGATCACGGTGTCGCTGATCGGCGACGGCTTTGGCGTGCCCTGCGTCGTGCTCTGGCCGGCGTCGCCACGCTGCGGGGTCGAACGGGGAATCGAGCCTGTCACGTCAGGCATGGCCCCGAGCGCCGTGGCCCGGGACTCCAGCGCCGTCTGGCGCTTCATGATCTGGTCGAGCTTCTGGTCGAACTGTTCCTGGTCGAGCAGCTGCCGGCTGGTGGTGCGATCGACCTTGGCGCGCAGCTCGGCGATGCGGTCCTCATAGGCGTACTGCATCTCGGCCTGGCGGGCGATCAGCCGGGTCAGGACATCGTCGCGAAAGGCAAAGTAGGTGGCGGTCGCGGCCGACCAGAGTCCGAGCAGCACGACCGTGCCGACCACGATCCAGAACACCACGGGCCCGAAGCGCACCTGCTTGCCGGCATGGACGATGGTGTAGGCGTCGTCGGTCGCGGGCAGGGGAATCGCAATTGCCGCTGTTGCGGCGGCTGGACGGCGATGGAGGGCCCGTCCGTGGTCGTGAGGATGATGTTGGGGGTACTGCGAGTATTGGGCAGAACTTTTCGACATCGGCACTCCCGCGCCGGTCGGATGAGTCCGTACGGCCTAATTGCCGCAGCAATCTGGGCCGGTCATGGTTAATTTTCCGGAAACGGGAACAGTCGTATTTAAAGGTCTGGTTAAAGACTTGTTGCCGCTTCCAGCACCTGGTCGGCATGGCCGTCGACCCGGACGTTACGCCAGATCCTGGCCACTTTGCCGTCGCTTCCGACCAGCACCGTGGTGCGAAGAATCCCGAGGAAGCTCTTGCCATACATGGATTTTTCGCCCCAGGCGCCATACGCCTCCAGCATCTCGTGCTTCTCGTCCGAGATCAGTGGAATGCCGAGGCTGTGCTTGTCGCGGAATTTCTCCTGGGCCTTTAACGAATCCGCGGAAATACCGATCACGGCCGTTCCGGCCGCGGCGAAGGCGTCGGCCAGGCGCGTGAAGTCGATGGCCTCCCTGGTGCAGCCGGGCGTATCGGCGCGGGGGTAGAAGAACAGGACGAGCTTCCGGCCGGCATAATCCGACAGCGTGACCGCGCCGCCGCCGTCGCGGGGCAGGCGGAAGGCTGGGGCCTTCTGCCCCTCGGCCAGGACCTGCCTGGCCGCAGACGCAGGGGCCGATCTGGAGGAATTTAACTGTTTCGATGCGGCGCCATGCGATGCTGCTTTTGCTATGCTCCCGGTTGATTTGCTCGCCGGTGTCCGCTGTGTTTTCGCGGACTTTGTTTGAGTCGCTGCCCGGGTTTTCGAGGCCTTCTTTTTTGCCGCTGTCGTGCCGGAGGGCGTTTTGGACGATTTCTTTTGGGATTTCTTGGACATACGCCTTCCTTTCGACGCTTTCGGCGGGTCAACCAAAGCGGTATTGCAGCTCTCGTCCGGTGTACCGGATTCGCGCCCTCGGCTGGGCAAGTCTGACGACGCCGGAGTATGGTTACAAGGAATTCCACGCACCACCCCACTGCTCGTTGAACGCGCTCCCGGGGCGAAATGACGAACAGCAGGAATATTCGAGGTATGGCGGCAACGCCGGCGCAGGGGCGTTCGCTCCCGGTCGACGGCTGCGGTCCCGGCGGCGCTCAATCCCACGATGGGCGCCTGTATCGAGAGGCAATGGCAAGGAATAAGTCGCCCCAGGATTACAATCGGGATTTCGATCGGCGCGGCGGTCATTCGGAGCCGCAGGAATGGGACGATGCCGACTGGGACCCGGATCAGGAAGCGGCGGCGGGCTATCGTGCGCGCCGGCTGTTGTCGCGTTCCAATTCGGGCTTCCATCGCTTCGGTGACGGGTTTGGGGCGGTGCGCCGCTGGCTGGCGGCCGATCGCTGGCTGAAGCGGCTGGCTATCGTCGTCGGCGCCTTGGCCGTCATCTTCGTCGGCTGTTTCGGCGCGCTGTGGTGGCGGCTCGGGACCGGTCCGATCAATCTCGACATCGCAACGCCCTGGCTTGCAGCGGCGATCGAGGACAACATCGGCCACGGCAATACTGTGGAGGTCGGCGGCACGCAGATCGAGCGGGCCGGGCGGATCCGTATCGCCGTGCGCATCCGCGACATCGTCGTTCGCGACCACGACCACGCCATCGTCGCCACCGCGCCGAAGGCCGAGGTGAAGCTGTCGGGTGCGGGTCTGCTGATGGGGCACCTGCGCGCCGAAAGCCTCAATCTCGTCGACGCCGAGCTTGCGATCCGCATCGCGCCCGACGGGACCGTCACGGTGTCGGCCGGTGATACCGCAAAACCGCTGGCAACCGGCGTGGCCTCCAAGAAGGACGCCGGCCTGCCGCCGACATTCCCGCGCAACGGAGTCCCGCCGCCGCCGTTCGCGACCGCGCCTGCAAGCCCCGATGCATCCCAGGCGGCGCCTCAGGCGACTGCGCAGAGCGGCATTCTCCAGGGCCTCGACTGGCTCGACAGCCTGAGCATGACCGGCCTCGACGGCCAGAACCTCAACGAGATCGGTCTGAAGAACGGCAATCTGATCGTCGACGATCAGCAGCGCGGCAGCAAATGGACGTTCGAGAACATCACGCTCAGCCTGCGCCGGCCGAGCCGCGGCGGCGTCGCGCTCAGCCTCGGCGAGGAGGGCGCGCGTCCATGGTCGCTGCGTGCCACGATCGGTCCCGCCGAGAACGGCGTGCGCTCGGTCGACATCCGCGCCGACAAGGTTTCCACCGCCAACATCCTGCTGGCGCTACGGGTCAAGGATCTCACCTATACCGCCGACCTGCCGCTGACCGGCGAGCTCAAGGGCGAGCTCGGCCGCGACGGCGTGCCGACCTTCTTCCGCGGCAAGATCACGGTCGGCGCGGGCAACATCATCGACACCGACACGCCCGATTATCCGATGGCGATCGACTCGGCCGAGATCAATGTCGAGTGGGACTCCAATCGGCGCGTGCTGGTCGCACCGTTCAAGATTCTCTCGGGTGCGAACCGCCTGACGCTGCTGGCGCATCTGGAGCCGCCCAACGGCAGCATCAACGACTGGCAGCTCGGCTTCAGCGGCGGCTCGATCCTCCTGGGCGGCATCGACAACGAGCCGCCGCTCGTCTTCAACCGCATTGCGATCGGTCTTCGCTTCGATACCGACCACAAGCGCCTCCTGCTGACGCAGGCCGATATCAGCAATGGCGAGATCGGCGTCGCCGGCACCGGCGCCATCGACTATTCCGGCGAGCCGCGGCTCACGCTGGGCTTTGCGGGAACGCCGATGTCGGCTTCCGCGCTCAAGCGGATGTGGCCGACGCTCGTCGTTCCGGAATTGCGCGAATGGGTGATCGAGCGGATCGAGCGCGGCACGCTCCAGCGCATCGAGATCGGCGTCAATTCGCCGACCAGGAACCTTCCACGGAAGGGCCCGCCCATTCCCGACGACGGCCTCTCGGTCAACATCGTGGCGAGCGGCGTCGCGGTCCGCCCGGTGGACGGCATGCCTGTCGTGCACGATGCCGATTTGAAGGCGCGCGTGACCGGGCGCACCGCCACCGTGAGCATCGGGCAGGGCATTGCCGACACGCCCGCCGGCCGCAAGGTCACGATCTCCGACTTCGTCTTCGAGGTGCCGGACATGGCACCCAAACCCTCGCCCTCGCGCACCAGGTTTCGCGTCGACGGACCCGTGCCTGCGGCGGCCGAAATGCTCGCCAATGACCGGCTGAGCGATCTGTCGGCGACCGTCGTCGATCCCAACACCAGCAAGGGAACGTTCTCGGCGAACATCCAGCTCGGCTTGCCGGTCAAGGGCGAGCTGACCAAGGCCGACACCACCTACGCCGTCACCGCCGATCTCAACGGCTTTGCCGCCGACAAGCTGGTGATGAACCAGAAGCTGGAGGCCAACAATCTGAAGATCGTCGCGAGCAACCAGGGCTACCAGGTCAAGGGCGACGTCAAGATCAACGGGCAGGCGGCCTCGCTCGACTATCGCAAGCAGGCCGAGGGCGATGCCGACGTCCGCCTGCAGGCGACGCTGGACGATGCGAGCCGCGCGCGTCTCGGCTTCGATCTCAGCCCGGCCGTCAGTGGCTCGTTGCCGATCAAGCTCTCGGGCAAGATCGCGGGCGGCGCGGACCAGACCACCAAGCTCGGCGTCGAGGCCGACCTGACCTCGGTCAAGCTCGACAACATCCTGCCTGGCTGGGTCAAGCTGCCGGGCAAGTCGGGCAAGGCCAGCTTCAAGGTGGTGCCGACCGCGCAATCGACGCGCTTCGAGGACATCGTCATCGAAGGCGGTGGCGCCTCGATCAAGGGCTCGCTCGAGGTGGACCCGAACGGCGACCTCATGAACGCGAACTTCCCGATCTACGCGCCATCCGACGGCGACAAGGCGTCGTTGAAGGTCGAGCGCAGCCAGGACGGCGTGGTGCGCGGCACGATGCGCGGCGACGTGTTCGACGGCCGCGGTTTCCTGAAGTCGGCGATCTCAGGCAATTCCAAGGACGATGCCAAGAGCAAGATGAAGAACGTCGATTTCGACATCGACGTGAAGCTCGGCGCCGTCGCCGGATTCAACGGCGAGGCGATGCGCAGCGTCGATGCCAAGATGTCGCGGCGCAGCGGCGCCGTCAAAGCCTTCACGCTGAGCGGCAAGATCGGCCGCGATACGCCGGTGGCGGCCGATCTGCGCGGCGGCCGTGCCCAGGGTGCCCGCGAGGTGATCTATCTCCAGACCAACGATGCCGGCGCGCTCCTGCGCTTCACCGATACCACCAACAAGGTCTTCGGCGGCCAGATGGTGGTGGCGATGGAGCCGCCGACGTCAGAGCCTACGACCAGGGAAGGCCTGATCAATGTACGCGACTTCACGGTCAAGGGAATGGATCAGCTCGATCGCGTGGCGGCGGGCGGTCCCAATGGCGCGCAGAGCGGCGTGTCCTTCACCGCGCTGCGAGCGGAGTTCACCCGGCAGAACGGCGCGCTCACGATCCGCGACGGCGTCGTCAAGGGACCGATGATCGGCGGCACCATCGAAGGCTCGATCGACTATCCCGGCAACCAGGTCTGCATGAGCGGCACCTTCGTGCCGATGTACGGCGTCAACAACATCTTCGGCCAGATCCCGTTGTTCGGCATCTTCCTCGGCGGCGGCAACAACGAGGGATTGATTGGCGTAACCTATGAGGTCGTCGGCACGCCGGCCGCGCCCGTGATGCGCGTCAATCCAATCTCGGCGATGGCGCCCGGCCTGTTCCGCAAGATCTTCGAATTCAACACCGGCAAGCAGAACACGCCGTTCGACGAACAGTTGCCATCGGCACAATCCGGCGACAGCCCGACGGGGTCAGCAAGACCGCTGTCGAGCGGTTGCAGCCTCGCGCGGCGCTAGCGACAAGCTTGAATGGCTCGTTATGCCCGGGACAAGCCCGGCCATGACGAATGCGGAGGTTTAGGCGTCCGGAAACTTACGCCGCGCGCACGCCTGCCAGGAAGGTGCCGACTTCGCCGGAGAGCTGCTCGGCCTGCTTGGAGAGGCTGCTGGCCGCCGCGAGCACCATGCCGGCGGCGTTGCCGGTTTCGTTCGCCGCGGTGCTGACGCCGCCGATATTGGTGGTGACCTCCTTGGTGGCCTCCGCGGTCTGCGAGACGCTGCGCGCGATCTCGGCGGTGGCGGCGCCTTGCTCCTCGATGGCCGCGCCGATCGAGGTGGCGATCCGGCTGACTTCCTCGATGGTGGCGGTGATGCCGCCGATGGCATCCACGGCTTCCTTGGTCGCGCCCTGGATCTGGGCGATCTTGTCGCCGATCTCGCGGGTGGCCTCGGCGGTCTGGCTTGCGAGCGACTTCACCTCGGAGGCGACGACGGCAAAGCCGCGGCCGGCTTCACCGGCACGCGCGGCCTCGATGGTGGCGTTGAGCGCGAGCAGATTGGTCTGCGCCGCGATGCTGGAGATCAGCTCGGCGACGTGCTCGATCTGTTGAGCGCCGTCCGAGAGGGCGCGCACGATGGTGTCGGTGCGGCGGGCGTTGTCCACGGCGCGGCCGGTGACCTCGGCCGATTGCGCGACCTGGCGGCTGATCTCGGTGATCGAGGACGAAAGCTCTTCCGCCGCCGAGGCCACGGTCTGGACGCGCTGGCTGGCTTCATTGGCGGCCGAGCCGACCAATGCGGCGCGGCGGTTGGTGCCTTCGGCGGTGGACGACATCGACTTTGCGGTGGTCTCGAGTTCACCGGAGCCCGAGGCCATCAGGCCGACGAGCTGGCCGACGGAGGCATCGAAGCGGTCGGCGAGCGCGATCAGGCCGTCGCGCTTCTCCTGCTCGCTGCGGGTCTTGTTGGCGATCTGCTCGGCCTCCAGGTTGCGCGCCGTGAGTGCGGTCTGCCGGAGCACTTCGAGCGTCTCGGCCATGCGGCCGATCTCGTCGCCGCGGCCGGTCTCCTCGACCGGCTTGTCGATGGCGCCTTCGGAAATCTCCTGCATGCGGTTCTTCTGGCGGTCGAGCGCGCCGAGCACGTCGCGGGCGATCAGCCAGGACAGTGCGGCCATCAGCAGCATCAGGCCGACGCCGATGACGGCTAGCTCCAGCGTCAAGGCACGCACGTCGGCGTCGATGTCGTCGACATAGAGGCCGTAGGCAATCGCGACGTTCCAGGGTGCAAACTGGCGAGCGAACACCAGTTTGCGGACTGGAACGGTTTCGCCGGGACGCGGGAACAGATAGGACAGGATACTGCCTTCCGGTGCCTGCTTGCCCGCGGCCACCGTGGCGTCGCCGATGACGATGCCATTGGCATCCTTGATGCCGTTGTTCTTGCCCTCGAGCTGAGGCGCGCCGCCATTCATCATGACAGTGGAATCGGCGGTGTAGACCACGGGATAACCTTGGCCGCCGTTGAACTTCATCTGTCGGCCGCGCAGCTTGAACTGGGCCTGCGCCTCGGCGAGCGTCATCTTGCCGCCGGCGACCTCGTCCTGGAGCGATTGCGCGAAGCCGTGCAGCAGATCGACCGCCGTCTGCATCTGGCGCGCGCGATCTTCGAGCATGCGGGTCTTGCTGAGATAGGCTGACGCGACGATGAGGGCGGTCACGGTGAGCGCCGCAAGACAGACCATGCTGGCGAGCTTGGTGCGGATCTTCAGGTGACTGAGCAGCGTCATGACGGCCTCGCGAACGGTTGTAAGATGCTTGTTCTCGCGCAGCCGTATCAGGAAGTGCTTACCATTCCTGAACGCAGGGCATGGCGTGTTCAGACGCGGCGCAATTTGCGCAGCCATGGACACGCATATGCAGGCGGGGTGCCGACGCCTGCGGCGACATGTCCAAAAAAATCGGTCGGGATCGTGTTCGCGCGATCATGCAGGTTCAAGCCGGGCATCGATTCGTCGATGCATCGTCGCGGTCAGGCCAACGCAGACGTCGCACGGCTTACGCCGCGCGCACGCCTGCCAGGAAGGTGCCGACTTCGCCGGAGAGCTGCTCGGCCTGCTTGGAGAGGCTGCTGGCCGCCGCGAGCACCATGCCGGCGGCGTTGCCGGTTTCGTTCGCCGCGGTGCTGACGCCGCCGATATTGGTGGTGACCTCCTTGGTGGCCTCCGCGGTCTGCGAGACGCTGCGCGCGATCTCGGCGGTGGCGGCGCCTTGCTCCTCGATGGCCGCGCCGATCGAGGTGGCGATCCGGCTGACTTCCTCGATGGTGGCGGTGATGCCGCCGATGGCATCCACGGCTTCCTTGGTCGCGCCCTGGATCTGGGCGATCTTGTCGCCGATCTCGCGGGTGGCTTCGGCGGTCTGGCTTGCGAGCGACTTCACCTCGGAGGCGACGACGGCAAAGCCGCGGCCGGCTTCACCGGCACGCGCGGCCTCGATGGTGGCGTTGAGCGCGAGCAGATTGGTCTGCGCCGCGATGTTGGAGATCAGCTCGGCGACATGCTCGATCTGTTGAGCGCCGTCCGAGAGGGCGCGCACGATGGTGTCGGTGCGGCGGGCGTTGTCGACGGCGCGGCCGGTGACCTCGGCCGATTGCGCGACCTGGCGGCTGATCTCGGTGATCGAGGACGAAAGCTCTTCCGCCGCCGAGGCCACGGTCTGGACGCGCTGGCTGGCTTCATTGGCGGCCGAGCCGACCAAGGCGGCGCGGCGGTTGGTGCCTTCGGCGGTGGACGACATCGACTTTGCGGTGGTCTCGAGTTCACCGGAGCCGGAGGCCATCAGGCCGACGAGCTGGCCGACGGAGGCATCGAAGCGGTCGGCGAGCGCGATCAGGGCGTCGCGCTTCTCCTGCTCGCTGCGGGTCTTGGCGGCGACCTGCTCGGCCTCGAGGTTGCGCGCCGTGAGCGCGGTCTGCCTGAGCACTTCGAGCGTCTCGGCCATGCGACCGATCTCGTCGCCGCGGCCGGTCTCCTCGACCGGCTTGTCGATGGCGCCCTCGGAAATCTCCTGCATGCGGTTCTTCTGGCGGTCGAGCGCGCCGAGCACGTCGCGGGCGATCAGCCAGGACAGTGTCGCCATCAGCAGCATCAGGCCGACGCCGATGACGGCGAGCTCCAGCGTCAAGGCACGCACGTCGGCATCGATATCGTCGACATAGAGGCCGTAGCTGATGGTCACGTTCCAGGGCGCGAACTTGCGCGCGAACACGGTCTTGCGGACCGGCTCGGTCTGGCCGGGGCGGGGATAGAGATAGGAGGTCACGCCGCCCGGCGCGGCCTGGTCGGCAGCCTTGAGGATGGCGTCGGCGATCAGCACGCCATTGGAGTCCTTGGCGCCCGTGATCTTGCCTTCGAGCTGCTGGTTGGCGCCGTTCACCATCAGGGACGTGTCCTGATTGTAGACCACCGGATAGCCCTGGCCGCCATTGAAGTTCATGCGACGGCCGCGCTGGTGGAACAGGGCCTTGGCCTCGGCCTGCGTCAGCTTGCCGGCGGCGACCTCGTCCTGGAGCGATTGCGCGTAGTTGTAGAGGAGCTCCACCGCGGTTCGCATCTGCTGGACGCGGTCCTCCATCATGCGGCTCTTGCTGAGAACGGTCGATACCCCGATGATGGCCGTGACAGTGAGCGCCGCGAGGCAGACCATGCTGGCCAGCTTGGTGCGGATCTTCAGATGACTCAGCAGCTTCATCGCAGCCTCTACGGAATGGTTATTATTGCTCGCATCGGTAGCATGAAGTTCTTACCAATCATGAATGGAGGCATGCGGCGGCCTGCCGCGCGGAACGGCATTCGCAGGCTTGTGCGCAACCGTGCAGGCAAACCGCCACGCGCCGGGAGGCACCGGTTCATGCGCTGGAAAAAATCGATCTTGGACTTTGGTGGCTACAGAGCCTGGCAGGACCTGCAATGAATCGATTCGTTCATCGCATCATCATGTCCGTGCTGCTCGTCGCGGCCCTCGTTCTCATCTGGAACGTGCTGGGAGCGCGCTAGGACGGCACCGGCGATCTGCGGGTGCCGTCCTGCTTGCGGATTGATCCGCGGGCGCGTCAGCGCCGGGCGTAGGCCTCGCCGGATGCGTCGCTCTCCTTGCCCATGACGGCATCGACGCTGATCGAGCCGCCCCCGGCTGCCGAGAGATAGAGGCAGGCGAAGCAGAACAGGATCGCGGCGGTACCGCCATTGAGCAGTGGCAGGAACACCGGCGAGCCGGTCTTGAGCATGTGGCCCATGAAGTAGGCGAAGGCCATTTCGCCCGACAGGATGAACGCCGTGATCCGCGTGAACAGGCCGAGCATCAGGGCCGCGCCGAGCACCAGTTCAAGCGTGCCTGCCGCGTAGATCAGCGGCGGAATGTCGGCGAAGTAGGGAAGCGCCGGAAACTTGAACAGTTTTGCGATGCCGTACTGGAACAGCAGCAGTCCGGTGATGAAACGAAACAGGCTCAGCAGAGCCGGTTGATAGCGAGAGAGATAGTTGAAGTTCATGATTTGCGCCCTTCCATCCAATTCCCAAGCGACTTGAATCGCATTCGGTTCCACCCTGCAAGCTGTAGGCGCGGAATCCGCGCTGACTTTTTCGTCATGTCGGACAAAACGCCGTAAAGCCCGGCGAGTTCGGATTATTCGCGGGTGGCCATGTCGCGCGAGCCCGTAATTTCCCGGTGGCGCGGAGGGGTGCAGGTTACCTCGGACATACCTACCGCCGCAAGGCGGGGACAACCAGGAATGGAATCATCCCGAGCACCACGCTCGCAAGTGCGAAGGCGAGCAACGCGTTGTAGCCGTGGGCCGCGTCGTGGATCAGGCCACCGCTCCAGGAGCCGAACGCCGAGCCCAGCCCGCTGCCGATCGAAATGGTGCCGTAGATCGTGCCGACCCGCTTGCCCTGAAAGATCCGCATCGCGGTCGCGCTGATCAGCGGGCCGCGCGAGCCCATCATGCTGCCGAAGCAGACGACGAATCCGCTGAGCACCAGGATGTTGGGGACGTATTGCAGCAGCCAGAGCAGGGCGATGCCGAGGATCGAGATCGCGTAGCTCAACAGCACGGAAGGCCTGCGCCCGATCAGTCCGTCGAGCGCGGAGACCCCCAACATGCCGAACACAAGCACGACGCCGGAGAAGCCCCAGGCCGTCGCGGCCTGGAGCGGCGGGAAGCCTGCGTCGATCAGGTAGGCCACGATCTGCGCGGCGATCGCGTACATGCCGACGGCGGTGAAGAAGAAGGTCGAGAACAGCGCCCAGAAGGCGTGATGGCGCATCGCGCCGAGAAGCGTCCAGCCGTTGTCGATGAAGTCAGGATCGGTCCTCTTCACCACATGCGGCGAGCCCGTGGCGAACAGCCGCCACGGCAGCAGCAGCAGCGGCACCAGCAGGCCCAATGCTGCAAAGCCGAACAGCTGGTAGGTGCCGCGCCAGCCGATGTGATCGATCAGCAGCTGCGAGGCCGGCAGCAGCGCCAGCACGCCGCCGCCCATGGCCGAATACACCACCGACATCGCGGTCGGCAGGCGCGGCCCGAACCAGCGGCCGAGCAGGATCGAGTTCGGCACGATGCCGATGAAGGCGACGCCGATGCCGACGCAGAGGCCGATCGAGAGCTGGAACTGCCACAGGTGCTGTGCGTGCGCCGCAATCAGGAATGCCGCGCCGAGCAGCGATAGTCCGAGCGCATAGACGATGCGCGGCCCGGAATGGTCGAACAGCCGTCCGACGAAGGGAGCGGTGAGACCGCTCGCGAGCCATGTGAGCGAATAGACCGAGACGATCTGTGCGCGGTCCCAGCCAAAGCTTTCCGAGATCGGCTTCAGGAATACCGTAAAACTGTCGCCGAGCCCACGGCCCAGCACGGCCAGCGTGAAGCAGAGTGCGAGCACGGTGAGTGCGACGCGCACGGCGCCTCCCGGCGTCGCCGCGACGCCATCCTTGCGCGATTCCCTGGGCGTCTTCTGATCCATTGCCGGTCAGGGAGCGCGCTTCGGCGCGCCCTGACAAGCAGCGAAAAGCTCATACGCCTATGCAGGCTTGATGAGGATGTGCTTCTTCTTGCCGAACGACAGCTTGATCACGCCCTCAGGCGTCAGATGGGCCGCCGAGAGCGCCATCTTGTCGTCGGTGACGGGTTCGTCGTTGACGCGCAGGCCGCCGCCCTTGATCTGGCGCCGCGCCTCACCGTTGGAGGCAACGAGGCCCGCCTTGACGAAGGCGTTGAGCACGCCGAAGCCGGCGTCGAGCTCGCCGCGCGGAATTTCCACCGTTGGCAGACTTTCGGCGAGCGCGCCTTCCTCGAAGGTGCGGCGCGCGGTTTCAGCCGCCTCATTCGCTGCGTCACGGCCGTGCAAGAGCGCGGTCGCCTCGGTGGCGAGCACCTTCTTGGCCTCGTTGATCTCCGAGCCGCCGAGCGCCTCGAGCTTGCCGATCTCGCTCATCGGCAGCGTCGTGAACAGCTTCAGGAATTTGCCGACGTCGGCGTCCTCGGTGTTGCGCCAGTACTGCCAGAAGTCGTACGGCGAGAACTGGTCGGCGTTGAGCCACACCGCGCCTTGCGCGGTCTTGCCCATCTTGGCGCCGGAGGCCGTCGTCAGCAGCGGCGTCGTCAGCGCGAACAACTGGTGCGTGCCCATGCGGCGGCCGAGGTCGACGCCCATGATGATGTTGCCCCACTGGTCCGAGCCGCCCATCTGCAATTTGCAGCCGGTGCGCTTGGCGAGCTCGACGAAGTCGTAGGCCTGGCAGACCATGTAGTTGAACTCGATGAAGCTCATCTCCTGCTCGCGCTCGAGGCGCAGCCGGACGGAGTCCATGGTCAGCATGCGGTTGACCGAAAAGTGCCGGCCGACGTCGCGCAGCATCTCGATCCAGTTCAGCTTGGTCAGCCACTCCGCATTGTCGAGCATGACGGCGTCGCTCTTGCCGTCGCCGTAACGCAGCACCTTTGCGAACACGCCGCGGATCGATTCCTTGTTGGCCTCGATCTCGGCGACGGTGCGCATCGCACGCGTCTCGTCCTTGCCGGAGGGATCGCCGACCATGGTGGTGCCGCCGCCCATCAGGGTGATCGGCTTGTTGCCGGACTGCTGGAGCCAGTGCAGCATCATCATGGTCAGGTAGTTGCCGATATGCAGCGAGCGGGCGGTGCAATCGTAGCCGACATAGGCGGTGGCCTCGCCCTTGGCGGCGAGCGCGTCCAGCCCCTCGAAATCGGAGCATTGATGGATGAATCCACGTTCCTGCAGGATATTGAGGAAATCCGATTTAAATGCAGTCATCTGTCGGCGTGCCTGACAATTCTTGGTTTACTGTTTCGGGAGCAATTTAACGGTCTTCCGTGGGAACTCGATTGCTGCCCGCCACTTGGCGCTGTGGCATTATAAGATGTGTCCCTCTGGCACAAGATCGGCATGCCAGAGGGGGGTATTGAGGACGCTGATCCATGATGTTGACGGCACTCGGTTTGATGAGCGGCACCTCGCTGGACGGGGTCGATGTCGCGCTGATCGAAACCGACGGAAAGCAAGTGAAGGCGTTCGGTCCGTCCGGCTACCGGCCCTACAGCCCGGTCGAGCGCAACCTGCTGCGCCAGGCGCTGAGCGAGGCCGTGCACCTGACGCGGCGCGATGCCCGGCCGGGGATACTGGCCGAGGCCGAACGCGCAGTGACGCAGGCGCATGCCGAAGCCGTCGCCGCCTTCGTGGCCCAGAACCGGATGAGGCCGGAGGACATCGACATCGTCGGCTTCCACGGCCAGACCGTGCTGCATCGGCCCGAGAAGCGGCTGACGGTGCAGATCGGCGACGCGCCGGCGCTGGCCAGGGCGATCCATATCCCCGTGATGCACGACTTCCGCGCCGCCGACGTCGAGGCTGGCGGGCAGGGCGCGCCGTTCGTGCCGGTCTACCACCGGGCGCTGGCACAATCGCTGGAGCGCGAGGGACCAATCGTCGTGGTCAATATCGGCGGCGTCTCGAACATCACCTATATCGACGGCAACGACACGTTGATCGCCTGCGATACCGGGCCCGGCAACGCGCTGCTCGACGATTTCATGTACCGCACCATGAACCAGGCGTTCGACACGGAGGGCAAGTTCGCCGCGCTCGGCACGGCGGATGAGGCCTGGATCGCGCGGGCGCTGGAATTACCGTTCTTCGCGCTGCCGCCGCCAAAATCGCTCGACCGTAACGATTTTGCCGCGCTGAAACTTGGCGACGTGCCGCCGGCCGTCGGCGCCGCGACGCTGACAGCTTTCACCGCGGCGGCGATCGCCCGCATCATCCCGCTGCTGCCGCGGCGGCCGCGGAGCTGGATCGTCTGCGGCGGCGGCGCCCGCAACCTCACCATGCTGCGGATGTTGCGGGAGCGGGTGGGGTCGGCCACCGTCGAGGCCGCCGAGGCCCTCGGGTGGGCCTCCGACGCCATCGAGGCCCAAGCGTTCGGCTTCCTCGCCGCGCGTGGGCTGAAGGGCCTGCCGCTGTCCTATCCGGCTACCACGGGCGTGCCGATGCCGATGACGGGCGGCGTGATCGCGCGGCCCTGAGGTCCAGGCCTTAAAAACAAGATCGGTTAATGCAAGTGCATGGATCTTGACGGATAGATGCAAATGCATCTATTATGGGTGCAGTTGCATCCAACCACCGGGATTGGCCATGACCGCTTCGCTCAAACTGATCAGCCACAAGCTTTGCCCCTATGTGCAGCGCGCGGTGATCGCGCTCAAAGAGAAGGGCGTGCCGTTCGAGCGCGTCGACATCGATCTCGCCAACAAGCCCGACTGGTTTCTCAAGCTGTCGCCGCTCGGCAAGGTGCCGGTGCTGGTGGTGACGACCGACAAGGGCGAGGTCGCGCTGTTCGAGAGCAACGTGATCTGCGAATACATCGAGGAGACGCAAGCGGGCGCGAAGCTGCATCCGGCGGATGCGCTGAGCCGTGCCGAGCACCGCGCCTGGATGGAGTTCGGTTCGGCGATCCTTGGCGATCTCTGGGGGCTGGAGACGACGACCGATCCCGCGACGTTCGAGAGCAAGCGTCAGGCGCTGGCGGCCAAGTTCGCGCGCGTCGAAGCTGCGCTCGGCGCTGGTCCGTATTTTGCGGGCGAGGCGTTCAGCCTTGTCGATGCCGTGTTCGCACCCGTCTTCCGCTATTTCGATCTGTTCGATGAGCTGACCGAG
Source organism: Bradyrhizobium diazoefficiens USDA 110 (assembly GCF_000011365.1). GTDB lineage: Bacteria > Pseudomonadota > Alphaproteobacteria > Rhizobiales > Xanthobacteraceae > Bradyrhizobium > Bradyrhizobium diazoefficiens. The sequence goes on from NC_004463.1 coordinate 4,790,800, forward strand.
CATGGCATCTTCACGGATGTGCCGAAGGTCCGGGCGTGGCGAGCTGAGCTGGCGAAGCGTCCGAGCGTGCGGAGCGCGGTCGGAGCGGACTATCCGCAATTGCTCCGCGCCTTCCTCGTGCGCCACGACGCGCACCTGCTCAAGCTCGCGGCCTGAGCCCGCACCGATGTCACCATCATTGGCCTGGCTCATGCTGGTGATCGCCGGCGTGCTCGATGTCGGCTGGGCGATCTCGATGAAATATGCGGAAGGCTACACGCGGCCGGGCTGGAGCATCGCGTCGCTCGCGCTGCTCGCGGCCTTCGTGTTCCTGCTCGGACGCGCGCTGAAGGTGCTCGAGGTCGGCGTCGCCTATTCGGTCTGGACCGGCATTGGTGCTGCCGGCACCTTCGTCATGGGCGTGGTGCTGTTCGGCGAGACCCTGAGTGCAATGAAGATCGCCGGTATCGTGCTGGTGCTGACAGGGATCGCCGCGCTGAAGCTGGCCTAGAGCTCCGCGGCCATCCTGGCCAGCGTCGCGATCGTATTCATGTTACGCGCGGTGCCGGTTTTCGCGGCGGGGATGACGAGCTTCGATGTCCCCATGCCGTCGCCATAGTGGACGTAGATCTCGCGGCGGCCGAGGCGCAGCTCCTCGTTCTTCTGGCCGCGAATCCCGGACAGCGCATCCGCGGGCGGAGCCTTGTCGAGGAAGATCGCAACCGTGCGGTTGGGCGCGGCTTTCGGAAAGGGATTATCGGTCGCGACTTGCGCCATTTCGGCGGCGCTGCGCACAAGCACGCCAACCGGCGCACCGGCGTAGGCATGGAGGCGCTGTTCGAGTGCGCTCTTGATCGCAGCTTCTGATTTGCGGCTGGTGAAGACGACGTTGCCGCTGGCGATATAGGTGCGCACGGCGGCAAAGCCGAGATCCTCACACATCGCCTTGAGCTCGCTCATCGGCAGCTTGCCGGTGCCGCCGACATTCACGGCACGCAGCAAGGCGACGAACGAGCCCATTTGGGGCCTCAGCGCACGTTCGCCAGACGCATGTCCAGATAGGCCGTGATGGTTTCCATCAGCGGCTCGAGCTTGGCGTCGAAGAAGTGGTTGGCGCCGGGGATGACCTGCTGGTCGATCACGATGCCCTTCTGCGTCTTCAGTTTCTCGACCAGCGTGTTGACGTCCTTGGGCGGCACCACCGCGTCCTTCTCGCCATGCACGATCAGGCCTGAGGACGGGCAGGGCGCGAGGAAGGAGAAGTCGTAGAGGTTGGCGGGCGGCGCGATCGAGATGAAGCCCTCGACCTCGGGACGGCGCATCAGGAGTTGCATGCCGATCCAGGCGCCGAAGGAGAAGCCGGCGACCCAGCAGGCACGCGCTTCGGGGTTGATGGTCTGCGCCCAGTCGAGCGCTGCCGCCGCATCCGACAATTCGCCGGTGCCGTGGTCGAACGAGCCCTGGCTGCGGCCGACGCCGCGGAAATTGAAGCGCAGCACCGAAAAGCCGCGGTGCGCGAAGGCGTAGTAGCACTGGTACACGATCTGATGGTTCATCGTGCCGTGAAACTGCGGATGCGGATGCAGGATCATCGCGATCGGCGCGTTCTTCTGCTTGGCCGGGTGGTAGCGGCCTTCGAGACGGCCGGCGGGGCCGGCGAAAATAACTTCAGGCATCGATGATCTCTTGGTTGATTCCGTGGAGAAGCGGTCCTTGGCAATCAACCGATTGTGGCCTCATCGACAGTGATGCCGACGAAAGCGCGAATGGAAGGAAGCGGTGGCGCCCTCGGATGATGCGCGAGCGGCGCGCGGTGAACTGACGCGCGCGTTCTAACATGAGGCGTGGGTCAAAAAGCAAGCATCTTCGACATATCGCAATGGGCTCAAGAGCTTAACCTGTCGTCCGCATGTCACGCCAACAGCGGTCGGGATCGAACAAGGTGATGACGAGGAGCGCCATTGCGCCGACAACCAATTGGAATCACGATTGTTTATCGGCTGTCGGGCGCCTCCGGAGGCGATTCACACAAGGCGGTGCGGTCTCCGAGCGAGGCGACCGCGGGCCGGTAGCGGCGGCTGCCTCCCAGCGTCTGCCCGGTGTCGAAGGTGAGCTCGAAATCCCCTGACGGCTTGAACTCCACGCCACGCACCCGGTCGAGATTGGCGAGCCTTGTCCGGTGAACGCGCACGATGGCGAAGCGGGCGAGGTCGTTTTCGGTCGCGGCGAGCGTGCCGCGGATCAGGCGCTGGGTGCCGTCGGCGAGGCTGTATTCGATGTAATTGCCGGCGGAGGCGACCCACAGGATGTCGCGCGGTGCGACGCGAATACGGCTGGCGCCGTCCCGGAGCCAGATCAAACCGGGGGGCGGCTGCTCCAGTGGAGCGGCAGGCATAAACATCGCCGCGCGCGCGGCCTTCCTCAGCTCTCGTCGGCTTTCGATCAGCCAGAGTGTTGCTCCGAGCAGCGAAGCGGTCACGGCATCCTTGCGGAACTCGTACAGGATCACCGCGAGCGAGAAATGGAAGTCGTAGGCGCTTCCCGCGAGCCAGAGCGCGAGCTTCCGGACCCAGACCATTCCGGTGATGTGGAGGGCCGAGAAGCCGAGCAGGGCGACCGCAGCGATTCCGATGCGTATCGCCAGCCCCCGTGGCTGGCGCATGCGCCGGACGGCCAGCACCAGGATCGGCACCAGCAGCAGGATGACGATGATGCTCGACAGTTCCCAGAACAGTCGCCGGCCAATGTCATAGCTGTCGCCGCGCCAGGCGGCGTCCTGCGCGCCGGAGAGTGCATTGACGATTCCGATGGCGAACGCGACGGCCGCGATCGCACCGAAAATCGTCCAATCGCCGCCGCTGATCCCGCCGCGCCAACCGCTTGTCCCGGGCGCCGACGCCTCGTCCCCGCGCGCCCGGTCCTGATCCCAAACCGTCTCGACGCGCTTCGTTTCGGGGGCATTTTGGCCGTCAGCCATGGCCCGAAAACCGCGTTTGTCGTCCCGTGAAGGAGCAGAACACCATGTCAACACCGCAGCAAATTTCGATCTCGGAACGGCGCATCGATCTGGATTGGGTGCGGATTTTAGCCTTCGGGCTGTTGATCTTCTACCACGTCGGCATGCTCTACGTGTCGTGGGGATTTCACATCAAGAGCGTGCATCGGCTGACCTGGCTCGAGCCCGTAATGCTGTTCCTCAATCCCTGGCGGCTGTCGTTGCTGTTCCTGGTCTCCGGGGTAGCCAGCCGCTTCATGCTGGGAAAGTACCGGCTCGCCGCCTTCGCCCGCGCGCGGTCGGCGCGGCTCTTGATTCCGCTGATCTTCGGCATGCTCGTGATCGTGCCGCCGCAATCCTACCTCCAGATCGTCGAGAGCCTCGGCTATCCAGAAGGCCTCGTCGATTTTTACATCCGGCACTACCTCGCGTTCAGCTCGCAATTCTGTCCGAACCCCTGCATCGTACAGCCGACCTGGAACCATCTCTGGTTCTTGGTCTATCTCTGGATCTACACCATGGTCTTGGTCGGCGTGCTGGCGTTGTGGCCGGCAGCCGCGGATTGGATCGGCGAGAGGGTGGCGGCCGCGCTCGCCGGACCATGGCTGCTGTTGCTGCCGTGCCTGCTGTTTGCAGCTTGGCGGCTGTTTCTCTCGCCAATCTTCCCGTCGACCCATGCGCTGTTCGGCGACTGGTACAATCACGCAGACTATGCGACCGCGTTTCTGATCGGCTTCCTGCTCGCGCGCGAGAACAGCATCTGGCGCGACATCGAGCGGCAACGGTGGGTGGCGCTGACGCTTGCAGCCGCCTGCTTCGCCGCCTCCGCCCTCGTTTATGCCGGCTTGTTCCCGCGGTCGCCGATGCTGAGCTGGTTCGCCGGCTCGGTCTATGGCTGCTACCAATGGCTGGCGATGGCGGCGGTGCTCGGCTTTGCCCGACGCCATTTGACGGCCGACAGCCCCGTGCGCCGCTATCTGACCGATGCGATCTTTCCCTATTACATCGTACATCAGACCGCGATTATCGTGATTGCGCACGCGCTGCGGGACAGCGGGCTGTCAGCCGGAAGCGAGGCCGTGATCGTGATTGCCGGTACCGCGCTCACGTGTTTGGTCAGCTACGAGATCGCGCGCCGGATCGCCTGGCTACGGCCGCTGTTCGGATTGCGAATGGAGTCCCGTTCCGCGGCGGGGATTGCGCGGCAACAGCCGGCCTGATCTGCGACGGCTCGCGATTGGCGCGATGATAAAAGGTGCTAAGAGGGCGCCATGCCAAGCCGCGTCTATCTCGACTGGAATGCGACCACGCCGCTGCGCCCCGAGGCGCGGGCGGCGATGGTCGCTGCCTTCGACCTGATCGGCAATCCGTCCTCGGTTCATGCCGAGGGGCGACAGGCGCGGCGGCTGGTCGAGGAGGCTCGCGTCACGCTTGCCGCGGCGGTGGGGGCGTTGCCGCGGAACGTCATCTTCACCTCCGCCGGAACCGAGGCCAATGCGCTGGCGCTGTCGCCCGGTCTGCGGGGGCCATCCGGCGGCCCTGTCGAGCGGCTTCTGGTCTCCGCCGTTGAGCATGCCTCGGTGCTGGCGGGTGGCCGGTTCCCGGCGGACAAGGTCGGTCATATCAGGGTGACCCGCGCCGGCGTGGTCGATCTCGACCACCTCAGGGCGCTGCTGAAGGACGGCCCGCCGGCCCTGGTCTCCATCATGGCGGCCAACAACGAGACCGGCGCGCTCCAGCCGGTCGCGGAAGCCGCCCGGATCGTTCATGAGGCCGGGGGCCTCCTGCATATCGACGCGATCCAGGCGCTGGGCAAAATTCCGTTCAATATTAATGCGGTAGGTGCGGACCTTGCGACGTTTTCTGCACACAAGATCGGCGGTCCCAAGGGCATCGGGGCGCTGGTCGTGGCCGAAGGGCTCGCGGGCCTGGAGCCGGTGCTGCGCGGCGGCGGGCAGGAGCTGAACCGGCGCGCGGGAACCGAGAATGTCGCGGGCATTGCCGGCTTCGGCGCGGCCGTGAAGGTCGCGCTTCAGGCTTTTCCGGAGGATGCAAAGCGGATGGCAAGCCTCAGAGATCGCTTGGAAAATGGCATCCGGGCGATCGCTGGAGCGACGATCTTCTCTGACGACACCGAGCGGTTGCCAAATACCATCCTGTTCACCGCCCCCGGCCTGAAGGCCGAAACCGCGGTGATCGGCTTCGACCTCGAAGGCATCGCTGTTTCCTCCGGCTCCGCCTGTTCCTCGGGCAAGGTCCAGCCGTCCCACGTGCTGTCCGCCATGGGATTCGATCCAGCCGTGGCCCAGGGAGCGGTGCGCCTCAGTCTGGGCTGGTCTACAGAACCGGACGACATCAATAGGGCGTTAGAGGCTTGGCGAAAGCTCGGTAATACCCTACTTAGAGACTAAGCGACGAAACACGGCTTGAACGGTTCTAAGCGCGTGCTTTCGGCCAGAAAACATCGTAATACTCGTCCGAGTTTGATCCACCGCGGTCCTTGAAACCGCGAGCGGAGGATAGAATGCCAGCCGTGCAAGAGACGGTCGAGCGCGTGAAGCGCATCGACGTCGATCAGTATCGTTATGGGTTTGAGACCCTGATCGAGTCCGACAAGGCCCCCAAGGGATTGTCGGAAGAGACCGTCAAGTTCATCTCCGAAAAGAAGAACGAACCCGCCTGGATGCTCCAGTGGCGGCTCGAGGCCTATCGGCGCTGGCTGACCATGACCGAGCCGACCTGGGCGCGCGTCGACTATCCCAAGATCGATTTCCAGGACCTCTATTACTATTCGGCGCCGAAGCCGAAGAAGTCGATCACCTCGCTCGACGAGATCGATCCGGAGATCCTGAAGACCTACGAGAAGCTCGGCATTCCCCTGCGGGAAGTCGCCATGCTCGAAGGCGTCGAGCCGAAGGTGGGCGAGGAAGACCCGGCCCGGCGCAAGATCGCGGTCGATGCGGTGTTCGACTCGGTCTCGGTTGCTACCACCTTCAAGGCGGAGCTGAAGAAGGCCGGCGTGATCTTCATGCCGATCTCGGAGGCCATCCGCGAGCATCCCGAACTGGTGCAGAAGTATCTGGGCTCGGTGGTTCCGACCTCCGACAATTTCTACGCGACGCTGAACTCAGCGGTGTTCTCCGACGGCTCGTTTGTCTACGTGCCGCCGGGCGTGCGCTGCCCGATGGAGCTGTCGACCTATTTCCGCATCAACGAGCGCAACACCGGCCAGTTCGAGCGCACGCTGATCATCGCGGACAAGGGCTCTTACGTGTCCTATCTCGAAGGCTGCACCGCGCCGCAGCGCGACGAGAACCAGCTGCACGCCGCCGTGGTCGAGCTCGTCGCGCATGACGACGCCGAGATCAAATATTCGACGGTGCAGAACTGGTATCCCGGCAATTCGGAAGGCAAGGGCGGCATCTACAATTTCGTCACCAAGCGTGGCGACTGCCGCGGCGATCGCTCCAAGATTTCCTGGACCCAGGTCGAGACCGGCTCCGCCATCACCTGGAAGTATCCGAGCTGCATCCTGCGCGGCGACAATTCCAGCGGCGAGTTCTACTCGATCGCGATCTCGAACGGCTTCCAGCAGGTCGATTCGGGCACCAAGATGATCCATCTCGGCAAGAACACGTCGAGCCGCATCATCTCCAAGGGCATCGCGGCGGGCAAATCGCAGAACACCTATCGCGGCCTCGTGACGGCGCATCGCAAAGCGACCGGCGCGCGCAACTTCACCGCCTGCGATTCGCTGCTGATCGGCGACAAATGCGGCGCGCACACCGTGCCGTATATCGAGGCGAAGAACTCCTCGGCGACGTTCGAGCACGAAGCGACGACCTCGAAGATCTCCGAGGACGTGCTGTTCTACTGCATCCAGCGCGGCCTTTCGCAGGAGGAAGCCGTCGGCCTCGTCGTCAACGGCTTCGTCAAGGACGTGCTCCAGCAGCTCCCGATGGAGTTCGCGGTGGAAGCGCAGAAGCTGATCTCGATCTCGCTTGAAGGGTCGGTCGGTTAACACCGACCCTCGCGGTGCGCTTCGGCGCTCCATGCATCATTTGAATAGACTGGACACCAAAATGGCTTTGCTTGAAGTGAAAGACCTGCAGGTTCGTGTCGAGGAGCGTGAGATCCTCCACGGGCTGACGCTGACCGTGAACGAAGGCGAGGTGCACGCGATCATGGGGCCGAACGGCTCCGGCAAGTCGACGCTCTCCCACGTCATCGCCGGCAAGCCCGGTTATGAAGTCACCGGCGGCCAGATCCTGTTCAAGGGCGAGGACCTGCTGGAGATGGCCCCGGACGAGCGCGCCGCGAAGGGCGTGTTTTTGGCGTTCCAGTATCCGGTGGAAATCCCCGGCGTCGCCACCATGACATTCCTGCGCACCGCGCTGAACGCGCAGCGCAAGGCGCGCGGCGAGAGCGAATATTCGACCCCGGACTTCCTGAAGAAGGTCCGCGAAGTCTCGAAGTCGCTGAACATCCCGCAGGACATGCTCAAGCGCGGCGTCAATGTCGGCTTCTCCGGCGGCGAGAAGAAGCGCAACGAGGTGCTTCAGATGGCGCTGTTCGAGCCGAGCCTGTGCATTCTCGACGAGATGGATTCCGGCCTCGACATCGACGCGCTGCGGATTGCGGCCGACGGCGTCAACGCGCTGCGCGCGCCCAAGCGCGCGATGGTCGTCATCACCCATTATCAGCGGCTGCTGAACTACATCGTGCCTGATTTCGTGCACGTGATGTCGAAGGGCCGCGTCGTGAAGAGCGGCGGCAAGGAGCTGGCGCTGGAGCTGGAAGATTCCGGCTACGCCCAGTTCGAGGACGCGTAAGGATTGTTGGAGATGAACGTTGCTGTGGCAAAGACCGGAAACGGCCGCGCGGTGAGCGATCTCTTCGCCAGCGCCGAAGGCCGGCTGCCGGGTTCGCCGGCGGTCGTAGCAGTGCGCCGCGAGGCGTTCGAGACCTATGAGCGTCTCGGCCTGCCGCACCGCCGGATCGAGGAATGGAAATACACCGACCTGCGCGCGCTGGTCGGCGAGGTGCTGCCGCTTGCGGCTGCGCCCGATACGGCCGCGCTGAAGCGCGCTGCGGACGCCGTGAAGGCGCACGCGATCGAAGGCGCGCGCAAGCTGGTGCTGGTCGATGGCGTGTTCGCGGCCGACCTTTCCGACGTCAAGGCGCTTGCCTCCGAGGTAGGCTTCAAGACGCTCCGGGAGACGCTGGAGAAGGATGCCGCTCTCCTGATGACGGCGTCCACCGACGCCGTGATCGCGCTGAACGCGGCGCTGGCGACCGACGGCGTCGTGCTGTCAATTGCCGATGGCGCGCAGCTGTCCGCGCCGATCCAGATCATTCATATCGCGACCGCGGCTTCCGCTTCGGCCTTCACCCGCTCGCAGGTCGCGGTCGGGAATGGCGCGCGCGCCACCATCATCGAAAGCTTCGTTGCGGCCGGTGCAAAGGCCTACCAGGTCAGCGACGCCGTGATCGTGACGATCGGCGACAACGCCGACGTCGCGCATATCCGCCTGATGGACGACGCGCCTGACGCGGTGAACATCACCTCGCAATTCGTCACCGTCGGCGCCAACACCAAGGTCAATTTCTTCAACATGACCAGCGGCGCCGCCGTCAGCCGCCTCCAGGGCTTCATCACGCTGGCGGGCGAGGGCAGCGATCTCGCGATCAATGGCGTGAACCTGTTGCAGAAGACCGAGCATGGCGACACCACGCTGGTGGTGGACCATGCCGTGCCGAATTGCGTCAGCCGCGAGATCTTCCGCGCCGTGATCGACGACCGCGCCCATTCGGTGTTCCAGGGCCGCATCATCGTCCGTCCCGACGCGCAGAAGACCGACGGCAAGATGATGACGCGGGCGCTGCTGCTCTCGGACGAAGCCGAGGCCGACAACAAGCCCGAGCTCGAGATCTTTGCCGACGACGTCTCCTGCGGCCACGGCGCCACCGCCGGCGCGCTGGACGACAGCCTGCTGTTCTATCTGAAGGCGCGCGGCCTGCCTGAGAAGCAGGCCCAGGCGCTGCTGATCCAGGCCTTCGTGGGCGAGGCGATCGAGCAGATCGCCGATGACGGCTTGCGCGAGCACGTGATCGGCATTGCCGAGCGCTGGCTGGAGCGGCGGTCATGAGCACGCATCCGGCAGTCAGGAACGGCTCCTACGACGTCGCCCGCGTCCGCCAGGATTTCCCGGCGCTGGCCATGCAGGTCTACGGCAAACCGCTGGTCTATCTCGACAACGCCGCCTCCGCGCAGAAGCCGCAAGTCGTGCTCGACCGCATGACGCAGGCCTATACGAGCGAATACGCCAACGTGCATCGCGGCCTGCATTACCTCGCCAACGCCGCGACCGAAGCCTATGAGGGCGGCCGCACCAAGGTCGCGCAGTTCATCAACGCCGGCCGCACCGAAGAGGTGATCTTCACCCGCAACGCGACGGAGGCCATCAACCTGGTCGCCTCGTCCTGGGGCGGGCCGAACATCAAAGAGGGCGACGAGATCGTCATCTCGATCATGGAGCACCACTCCAACATCGTGCCCTGGCATTTCCTCAGGGAAAGACAGGGCGCGGTGATCAAATGGTCGCCGGTCGACGACGAGGGCAATTTCCTCATCGAGGAGTTCGAGAAGCTCCTGACGGCGAAGACCAAGCTGGTTGCGATCACGCAGATGTCGAACGCGCTCGGTACCATCGTCCCGATCAAGGACGTCGTGAAGATCGCCCACGCCCGCGGCATCCCCGTGCTGGTCGACGGCAGCCAGGGCGCGGTGCATATGCCCGTCGATGTCCAGGATCTCGGCTGCGACTTCTACGTCTTCACCGGCCACAAGGTCTACGGCCCGACCGGCATCGGCGTGCTCTGGGCCAAGTACGACCATCTCGTCGCGATGCGCCCCTATAACGGCGGCGGCGAGATGATCCGCGAGGTCTCGCGCGATGTCGTCACCTACGGCGATCCCCCGCACAAGTTCGAGGCCGGCACACCCGCGATCGTCGAGGCCGTCGGCCTTGGCGCCGCGATCGACTACGTCAATTCGATCGGCAAGGAGCGCATCGCCGCGCACGAGCACGATCTCGTCACCTACGCCCAGGAGAAGCTGCGCGAGATCAACTCGCTGCGGCTGATCGGCACCGCCCGCGGCAAGGGCCCGGTGATCTCCTTCGAGCTCAAGGGCGCTCATGCCCATGACGTCGCCACCGTGATCGACCGCCAGGGCATCGCGGTGCGCGCCGGCACCCATTGCGTGATGCCGCTTTTAGAGCGGTTCAACGTGACGGCCACATGCCGGGCCTCATTCGGCATGTATAATACGCGGGAAGAAGTCGATCATCTGGCACAGGCGCTTTTGAAGGCGCGGGATTTGTTCGCATGAGTGACACGGCCGAAATCAAAGCCAATCCGATGGAAACCCGGTCGGCGCTGCCGCCGGAGGAAACCGAGCGGCTGACCACCGAGATCATCGCGGGCCTCAAGACCGTGTTCGATCCGGAGATTCCGGCCGACATCTACGAGCTCGGCCTGATCTACAAGGTCGAGATCAAGGACGACCGTTCCGTCGACGTGCAGATGACCCTGACGACGCCGAACTGCCCGGCCGCCGGCGAGTTGCCGACCATGGTCGAAAATGCGGTCGCCAGCGTCCCCGGCGTGGGCGTGGTCGACGTCAAGGTCGTCTGGGAGCCGCCGTGGACGCCCGAACGCATGAGCGACGAGGCCCGCCTCGTGCTCAACATGTGGTGACGCGTACGTTCTGCTTTTCATTCCTGGCATTGAATTTGCTCCGCAACGGACCACATCACTGACATGACACAGGCAACACCAGCATCCTCCACTCCGAAGCCGCGGCGGCCGCGCCCGCAGGTGATGCGGCTGACGGATGCCGCCGCCCAGCGCATCAGCGAGCTGACCCAGCGCGCCGATTCCGAGATCGTCGGCCTGCGCGTCGGTGTGAAGAACGGCGGCTGCGCCGGCCAGTCCTACACCGTCGAGTACGCCCATGATGTCCGCCCGACCGACGAGGTCGTCGAGGACAAGGGCGTCAAGATCCTGGTCGATCCCAAGGCCGTGCTGTTCCTGCTCGGGCACCGAGATGGACTACAAGGCCGACAAGATGCAGGCCCAGTTCGTCTTCAACAACCCCAACCAGGTCTCCGCCTGCGGCTGCGGCGAATCGGTCGAGCTGCGGCCGGCGAAGATCGACGGGTAGGCCCGGCTCTCCCGTTTCACTCCGCCGTCGTCCTGGCGAAAGCCAGGACCCATACCGCGTGATCTCTCGATTGTGGGAAGTGCCGGTGCCGCGTAGCGTGACTTCGAGTCTTCGCTAAACTCCTCCTTGGGTAATGGGTCCTGGCTTTCGCCAGGACGACGATGAGGAGAGGGGGGCCATGGACCGCGAATTCCTGATCGACCTGTTCGCCGATTTCGGCCCCGTCACCATCCGCAAGATGTTCTCCGGCTACGGCATCTCCGCCGACGGTACCAACTTCGCGCTCGCCCTGCGCGCGGGCCTGTTCCTGCGTGCCGACGAATTGACCATCCCGGACTTCGAGACAGAAGGCTCAAAGCCGTTCCAGTACTCGACCCGCGCCAAGACCGTGACGGTCAACTCCTACTGGGAGCTGCCCGCGCGCTTGTTCGACGATTCCCAGGAGCTTGCGCAATGGGCGAGGGCGGCGCTCGCCGCCGCCCAGCGCGCCAAGGTGAAGCAGCGGCCCAAGGGCAAGAAGGCGTCGAAGAAGGTCGCGCCGAAGAAGCCCGTTGCGAGGAAGCGGCCAGCCAAGAAAGCGGTTCGTAGGGTAGGCAAAGCGAAGCGTGCCCACCGTTGAGGTGCTGGTGCGGAGAGACATGGTGGGCACGGCGCTGCGCGCCTTTGCCCACCCCTACAGGACTTCACTCCACCGCCTTGGTCAGGCCTACCCGCATGTCCTTGGCTGTGAAGACGCAGGCGCCGTCGGCAAGCACCCGGCCATCGGCAATTCCGAGCACCAGCTTGCCGCGCCGGACCATGCGCATGGCGACCTCGTAGCGCACGCGTTGCACGGTCGGTGTGATCTCGCCCGTACATTCCACCTCGCCGACGCCGATGGCGCGGCCTTTGCCCGGTGAGCCCGACCAGCCGAGCCAATAGCCGATCATCTGCCACATGGCGTCGAGCCCGAGAGAGGACGGCATCAGCGGATCGCCGCGAAAGTGGCAGTCGAAGAACCAATGGCCCGGTACAATGTCGAGCTCGCCGACGATATGGCCCTTGCCGAACTCGCCGCCGTCCAGGCTAATCTCGGAGATGCGGTCCATCATCAGCATCGGCGGTGCCGGCAATTGCGCATTGCCGGGACCGAAATAGCCGCCTTCGCTCGACCTCAGCAGCTCCTCCCTGGTGTAGGACGGTTGCGGCGTGTGGAAATCATGAGGGTTGGGCAAGACGACATGTCCTCGCGTCAGGCGCGTTGAGCCAGCGCGGAAGATGTCGCCCGTCAGGAAAGAATGTCAAGCGCGCGCGGTTCGGCGCGGTGCTTCCGTCACGCCACCCGGCTGTGCGTCTCAACGGCAAATTCCGGATCCGCTTCGCAGATCACGCGGTTGCGGCCGTTGCGCTTGGCGGCGTAGAGGCAGGCATCGGCGCGTTCGATCAGCGCGTCGGTGTCGTCGCCCGGCTTGAGCATGGAGACGCCGACGGAGATGGTGACGCGGCCGAGAATCTCGCCGGTGGACTTCTTCTTCAACTCCTTCGCCATCACGGCGCGGCGGATGTGATCGGCGACCGTGAGGGCCTGGCGCAGCGCCGTGTTGGGCAGCAGGACGGCGAACTCCTCGCCGCCGTAGCGCGCGGTGATGTCCTGGCCCTTGATGGTCTGCTTCATGGACAGGCCGACCAGGCGCAGCACCTGGTCGCCGGTGAGATGGCCGTAGGAATCGTTGAACGACTTGAAGTGGTCGATGTCGAACAGCAGCAGTGACAGCGGCTCGCCCGATGCGAGCGCACTCTGAACGGCCATGCCGATCATGCGATCGAAATATTTGCGGTTGCCGAGGCCCGTGAGCGGGTCGGTCAGGCTCTCGGCACGGATCGCCTCCAGGCTCTGCTGGAGATTGCTGATCTCGTTCCTGGACAGCGTCAGCCGGTCTTCCAGCGCCTTGTTGGTCTCACGCATCTCGCTGGTCGAGCGCACCAGCGTCTCGACGATCGCCTTGATCTGCTCGCGGCTCTTGGCCGACGACAGCCGTTCTGTCGCGCCCGACAGGCTGGCGTCGTAGGAGCCGGTCATGCCGAGCGCATCGCCGAGAACCTTCATCACGTCATCGATCTCGCCGATGACGCGCGCACCGACCTTGTCGATGCGGTCGGTGGTCTTGATGTGGGAGAGATAGGTCTCGTAGATCTGCTCGAGATCGGCTTCGGTCAGCTTGCCGTGGCGGGCCAGCGTCTCGTTGATGATCTTGTTGAGCGGTGCGTTGTAGCCGGTCGCGTAGACGTACCAGATCTCGTAATTGCGGGGAATTGCCGTCTGCCGAAGCGATCGGATCTGACCGAGCGCCACCTCGGCGAACGCCATCGTGCGTTCGTGTTCGTCAAGCACCTTGACCACGGAACATACCCCACGGCGGCCAATGCATCGTCGACCGCAGCAATGCTTAAATTATGTTCGTAGGCTAACGGACGATCGTGAACGACCCGTAAATATACGTTCACGAATGCGCCTGAAAACGTGTGCGGCGCTCTGTCTCAACCAGCCTGAAACGCGTCGCGCTTCAGGCGCCGGCGGGGGAGCGGACCGGGCGCAACAGAAACGCCGGAAGGTGGGAATGATCGCCCGGCTCGGTGTCGGCCTCGCGCTGGCGGCGCGGTTCGGGACGGCCGATCGACGGCACATGCGACGCATTGGCCTGCGGGCGCGAGCCGTGACGCGGCTCGGGTGATGGCCTGGCTTCGCGCGGAGGTCTCGGCTCGCGTGCGGGCCTCGCCTCGGGGGCGGGGCGTGCTTCGGCTGAAGGCCGCGCCTCGCGCGGCTCGTGGCTGCGCTCACGGTCGCGGCCGCGTTGCGGCTTGCCGCGTCCGCCGCGTGAACGTTCGCGGCCGCGCTGCTCGCGCGGACGGTCGGTCGCATCGCCGGCTTCTGCGTGGACTTCGTAGTCGCCTTCAGCGCGCGGAATGCTCTGGCCGATCAGCTTCTCGATCGCAACCATCGACTTCTGGTCGAGCGGCGTGACGATCGAGATCGCCGTACCACTGCGGCCGGCGCGGCCGGTGCGGCCGACGCGATGGACGTAGTCGTCGGGATGATGAGGGACGTCGAAATTGAAGACGTGGCTGACCTCGGGGATGTCGAGGCCGCGGGCCGCGACGTCGGAGGCGACCAGCAACGGCAGCTCACCCTTGCGGAACTGCTCGAGTGCGGCCATGCGGGCCGGCTGGTCCATGTCGCCGTGTAGCGCGCCGACGCTGAAGCCGTGCTTCTGGAGCGATTTGTGAACGATCGCGACTTCGCGTTTGCGATTGCAGAAGATGATCGCGTTCTTGAGATCCTTCGCCTCGCGCAGCAGGCGGCGGAGCAGTTCGCGCTTTTCATGCGCCTTTTTCCCGGCCGGGACCTGGGACTGCGTGACGGTGACGGCGGTGGTGGCGGGCTTGGAGACTTCAACCTTCTGCGGGTTGTGCAGGAAGGTCTCGGTGATGCGCCGGATTTCCGGCGGCATGGTCGCGGTGAAGAACAGGGTCTGCCGCGTGAACGGGACGAGCTTGCAGATGCGCTCGATGTCGGGAATGAAGCCCATGTCCAGCATGCGGTCGGCTTCGTCGATGACGAGCAACTCGACGCCGGTGAGCAGCAGGCCGCCGCGCTCGGTGTGGTCGAGCAGGCGGCCCGGGGTTGCGATCAGCACGTCGACACCGCGCGTCAGCTTGGCATCCTGGTCGCCGAACGAGACGCCGCCGATCAGCAGGGCGACGTTGAGCTTCTGGCCGGCGCCGTAGCGATCAAAATTCTCTTTGACCTGTGCCGCGAGCTCGCGGGTCGGCTCCAGGATCAGGGTGCGCGGCATGCGCGCCCGGGCTCTGCCCTTTTCGAGGATGGTGAGCATCGGCAGCACGAAGGCCGCGGTCTTGCCGGTGCCGGTCTGGGCGATGCCGAGGACGTCCTTGCGTGCGAGGACGTGAGGGATCGCCTGTTCCTGAATGGGGGTGGGGGTGGTGTAACCGGTGGCCGCCACTGCGGCGAGGACTTTTTCGGATAGTCCGAGATTTGAAAAGGACATTGAGCCTCTGGTCGAAACCGCCGTTCGGAATCGAGGGTAATAAGGCTGGTCGCGTTCCACCCCGAAACGGCGCGCTCTCTAGGAAGCTGGGGGTGCTGACTCACGCGAACAAAGCGCAAGGCTCAGGAATCGCTCTTCGATCCGAGCTGCGTCGCCCCGGAACATAGGCGGGAATTGGCCAAAGTCAATGGAGCAGGCGCGGGAAGGCCCTAAAAACCCTGAGGTTTTACCCAAATAGCGGGCCCGGCTGGGGTTTTTCGCCTCGGCCATTGGCCGGGCGGAGGCAGCGCCTAATGCCCTTCTGGGACCCGAGCCCGGAAGTCGCCGGGGGCCATGCCATAGGCGGCGTTGAAGACCCGGTAATAGGTCGCCAAGCTCTCGAAGCCGCAGGAGGTCGCGATGTCGGCGATCAGCCGCTCCGGCGCCTCGCGCAGCAGGCGGCGGCTTCTCTTCAGGCGCTCGTCGGTCACGGTCTGCGAGAAGCTCTTCTCCGCGGCTTCGAACAGCATGTGCAGGTGACGCACGGAAACGCCGAGCAGGTCGGCCACCATCGCCGGCGCCAGATCCGGGTTTTGCAGCTGGCGCGCGATCAGACGCCGCGCCTGCGAAAGACGGGCGGTCCGCAGCGCAGCCTGCCCGAGCCGGCTGCCAGGGCGCACGATGCCGCGCTCGATCAGCGCGAGGTGGGCCAGGGCCTGAACCAAGGAGGTCTGGACCAGGGAGGTCGCATCGGCAGCACCGTCATCGCCAGCACCGTCATCGCCAGCGGCGACCTCGCCGAGATCGGCAAAGCAGGCCGCGAGCAGGGGCGCCAGCGCATGGTCATTGAAGGTCTTCGGCGTGAGTTCGCGGATGCGCCTGTCCTGCGCCGGGATGCGGCTCACCGGGATCTTCAGGATGCGCAGGTGGAAGCCCCCGGCGTCGAGTGGCGCGGTGCGATAGGGCAGGTCGGTATGGCTGGTGGCGAAGCTGCCATTGGCGATCGCGAAGTCGGATCCGCGCATGCCGCCGAACCAGCCGCCGCTGCCGAGCTGCTGGTAGACGCAGATGCTGTCGCCGGGTGTGTAGGCGATGTCGGAGGTGCTGCGCTCGACCGTGTAGGGCGAGGCCTTCAGCTCGACGAGACCGCCAGCGCCGAGCTGGCGCAGTGAGAATTCGCCGAAGAAGTCCGCGCGCCGTTCGCGCTCGAGCTCGGCGGTGACGCCGAACAGGCCCTTGGCGCGCACCTCGCGCCAATAGTCGAAGCGCTCCTGCGGCTCGACCTCGTCAGTGCACCAGCGATACACGATAGCCCCTCGTCCGCGAACGGAATTGCGCCTAAGAGAAACCAGATTCCAGCTGTTCTTGCCATAGGCCCAGACGATGGAACCGGTGGCTGTGCCGGTTGAACCGCCGCTATGGCTGGACCGACTATGACAACAACGGCCGAAGGTCGCCAATGGACTGTACGAGGGGCGCCGGCGGTAAGCCGTCCTGCAACGGGAATTTTTCGATGACGCGTCGGCTTTTCAGAATTCTGGTGACCCTTGGCCTCGCGGCGAGCCTTGGCGGCTTCGCGCTTCCCGCCTGCGCCGAGAAGCGCGTCGCGCTCGTCGTCGGCAACAACGACTACAGGAATGTCCCGAAACTGCTCAAGGCGGTCAACGACGCCCGCACCATGGGCGACACGCTGAAGCAGCTCGGCTTCTCGGTGATGGTGGCTGAGAACCAGAGCCGGCAGCAATTCTCCGAGACGCTGCTTGCGTTCGACCGGGCGATCGAGCCCGGCGACACCGCGTTCTTCTTCTATGCCGGCCACGGTTTCGAGATCGCGGGCCAGAACTACCTGCTGCCGACCGACGTGCCGGCGGCGACGGAAGGGCAGGAAGAGCTGGTGCGCGACGCCTCCATCCTGGCGGACCGCATCGTCGAGCGCCTTCAAAACAAGAAGGCGCGGACCTCGATCCTGGTGTTCGACGCTTGCCGCAACAATCCGTTCGAGCGCAAAGGGACCCGCGCGGTCGCCGGCGGCGGCGGGCTCGCGCCGATGATGCAGCTGCCCGAAGGCGTGTTCTCCGTGTTCTCGGCCGGTCCCCGCCAGACCGCGCTCGATCGCCTCTCCAACGACGACGCCGATCCCAATTCGGTGTTCACGCGCACCTTCGCCAAGGAGCTGCTGCAACCCGGCGAGAACCTCGTGCAGGTGGCGCAGCGCACCCGCCGTCTCGTCAGCGAGATGGCCGATACCGTCAAGCACAGGCAGGTGCCGGTCTATTTCGACCAGATGGTCGACGACGTCTTCTTGAGCGGCGCCGCGAAAGACGCGGCTGCGCGCCCGGCCGATCCACCGCCGCAGAAGCTTGCGGCACTGCCGCCGGTGTCGGTGCCGCGCGTGCCGAAGGAGGAAACCACCAACGCGCCGATCGCGAGCTTCTCGCGCCACAATGGCGGCTGGAGCGTGGTGTTCTCCTTCGCCGATCCGACGCTCGGCATTTCCTGGCGCATGGCCGGCAATGGCGATTTCCGCGAGACCGGATTCATCGACACGCTCGATCCGCGCACGCGCAAGCGGATGCCGAACCCGTCGATCGAATTGCCGCCGGATGCACAGGCCGGCACCATCGAGGTCCGCTATGTCGATCAGTCGGGCGACATGCAGGGCCCGTTCCCGATCAGGTTCGATCCCGAGGCCGCGCTGATCCGCGACCAGCGCAAGATCCTCGACATGACCGCGACGAGCTGGCTGTCATTCCGCGAGTTCAACGGGCTGCTCGTCTACTACACGCACCTCGTGTCCTACCGCTGTGCCATCCGCGAGGTGCGCATCGGCATCGACACCGCGGTACCCAATCAGGTGCTGAAGATGCCGGGGTGTGACATGCGCGACCCCAGCGCGATCACCGCCGGCATGCCGCTCTACATGAAGCTCGCTCCGGCCACGCAGTTCGTCTCGGTGGAGCTGACCTATCGCGACGGCAGCGTATCGGAGATCAAGAGTTTTCGCGCGGCGAACCGCAGCAACAACTGAGGTGTCGCGCAGGCGGCGTCCGCCGCCGCTACGCGCGGCGCTTCCTGATGCGGCGCTTGATGGACTCGACGGCTTCGATCAAGGGCGGAGCCAGCGAGAAGAGCGCGCCCATCGCGATCGAAATGATGACATGGCGAAGCAGGAGCTTCTCCGGCTCCTCGAACGGATAGCCGTTCTGGTCGATGGGCACCGGCGCAAGCGTGCCGGTCTGCCGCCGATGCGACTTCCGCGGCGGGATCATGATCACGACGAAAAGCACGTTGATCAGGATCCAGACGCCGAGCAGTATGAGGATAGTCCGCACCGCAATTTCCTGAAAGAAATCGAAATTCGTTGCAACGCTAACGGGCATTCACAGCTGCGGCAAATTAAACTTGCTTGCTGCACCGCACAGAAAACTTAAGTCGTAAATGAGGGGCGGCCTTGAACCCGAGTTCCTCCGTAAAAGTCCGGTGTTGCATCGTCGGCGGCGGACCCGCCGGCATGATGCTCGGCTATCTCCTGGGGCGCGCGGGCATCGACGTCGTGGTGCTGGAGAAGCATGCGGATTTCTTTCGCGACTTTCGCGGCGACACCGTGCATCCATCGACGCTCCAGGTGATGGATGAGCTCGGCCTGATCGACGGTTTCCTGAAGCTGCCGCACCAGCGCTTGCAGAAGATGGACGGCCTGTTCGGCGGTACGCCGGTGCGCATCGCCGATCTGAGCCGGCTGAACACGAAGTACCCGTTCATCGCCTTCATGCCGCAATGGGACTTCCTGAACTTCCTGCGCGAGGCCGGCAAGCGCTTCGCCTCGCTCAGGGTGATGATGAACACGGAAGCCGTCGACCTGATCCGCCGCGGTGAGACGTTCGCCGGCGTGCGGGCAAAGACGCCGGAGGGACCGATCGACATCGAGGCGGATCTCACCATCGCCTGCGACGGCCGGCATTCGACGGTGCGCGAGCGCGCCGGTCTCGAGGTCGTGGAAATCGGCGCACCGATGGACGTGCTGTGGTTTCGCGCCGGCCGCAAGGCGGACGAGACGGAAAGTGTGTTCGCGCGCGTCGAGCCCGGCAAGATGATGATCACCTTCGACCGCGGCGACTATTGGCAATGCGCCTACGTCATCGCCAAGGGGCAGCACGATGCGGTGAAGGCGAGGGGATTGCAGGCGCTGCTCGACGACGTCGTGCGCATGGCGCCGATCCTCCGAAGCGGCATTGCCGACGTGAAGAGCTTCGACGACATCAAGCTGCTCACCGTTGCGATCAACCGCCTGGCGCGCTGGACGCGGCCGGGCCTGCTTCTCATCGGCGACGCCGCGCATGCGATGTCGCCGGTCGGCGGCGTCGGCGTCAATCTCGCCGTGCAGGATGCGGTCGCGACCGCCAACCTGCTCGCGGACAAGCTTCAGCACGGCTGCCCGTCCGAGGATGAGCTCGACGCCGTGCGCCGCCGGCGCGAGTTCCCGGTGAAGATGACGCAAGCCATGCAGGTGATCGTGCAGAACAACATCATCAGCGGCGCCCTGCAGGGCGGCGACCGGCCGTTGAAGGTGCCGCTGATCGTGCGCCTGATCACCGCGCTGCCATGGCTCCAGGGCATCCCGGCGCGCCTGATCGCGCTCGGCGTGCGGCCCGAGCACGTTCAGTCCAAGGCCGCGCCGGCATCGTAGCGCTGTAATCGGGTAGGGATAATTTCGCGTTAAATCGCGCGCGGCGCGTTGCGGGCGTGCAACAGCGCAGACGGATTCAAGCACCGCAACCTGCCAATCCGGCGTCTTAACTTTGTTGATTCAAATTTGAGTAAGACCTGCATGTGAGCGTGCGCCCATCAAAGGACACGGGGTGTACCATGCGTAACAAATTGATTGCCGCCTTCGCCTGCACGACCGCGCTGGTTTCGACCGGCGCCGCGTCCGCCGCCGATCTCGGTGCGCGCTACACGAAGGCGCCCGCCTATGTCGAGCCGCTGTTCAACTGGACCGGTTTCTATGTGGCGGCCACATCGGTGGCGCCTGGACCAACGAGCAGTTCATCAACAACGGCAACAGCGGCGGCTTCGGCGATCTGGTTCCGGGACAGGGCTATCGTCAGCGCAACTCGGGCGTCCTCGGCGGCGCGCAGATCGGCTACAACTGGCAGGCGAACAACTACGTGTTCGGCATGGAAGGCACGATCTCCGGCCTCGATAACAAGGGGTCGTTCCTGAATACTGCGTTCGGTGCCGGTGACGACGTGTTCTCCTGGCGCGCCAATGTGCTTGCGACCGTCGTCGGCCGCGCTGGTTTCGCCGTGCAGAACAACCTGTTCTACATCAAGGGCGGCTATGCGGGCGTGAACAACCGCCTGTCGGTCAGCGATACGGTTGGCCCGGCGACGGGCTCGGGCGGTCAGACCCACTGGGCCAACGGCTGGACCGTCGGCGCCGGCTGGGAATACGGCGTCACCCGCAACTGGATCGTCGGCCTCGAATACAATTACGCGGCCTTCGGCAGCCAGACCTATCAGCTCGGCGGCACCACGACCAACTACACCTTCGACGCCAAGCCGCGCGACCTTCAGTGGGCCGTCGTGCGCGCGAGCTACAAGTTCGACGCGCCGGTCATCGCGCGCTACTGAGCAACCAACGACCAAGCAGCAGAAAAAGACGATCACTGACAAATTCAAAGCCCCGGCATCGCCGGGGCTTCTTTTTGCGTGCAGCGAGCCTGCGCCTCAGGCCATGACCGAGAATCCGCCGTCGACGGGGATCGCGGTGCCCGTGACGAAGTTCGAGGCGGGCGAGGCGAGGAACACCGCGATGCCGGCGAAGTCGTCGATCTCGCCCCAGCGCCCCGCAGGCGTGCGCGCCAGCACGCGCTCGTGCAGGCCCGACACCTGCTGCCGCGCGCCGCGGGTGAGGTCGGTGTCGATCCAGCCCGGCAGGATGGCGTTGACCTGGATGTTGTCGGGCGCCCAGGCATTGGCGCAGGCGCGCGTGTACTGCACGATGCCGCCCTTGCTCGCCGCATAGGCCGTCGCAAAGCTGGCGCCGAAGATCGACATCATCGAGCCGATGTTGATCACCTTGCCGTTGCCGGACGCCTTCAGCGCCGGATAGGCCAGCTTCGAGCACACGAAGGCGCTGGTGAGGTTGGTGTCGATCACCTTGTTCCACTCGTCGAGCTCGAGCTCGTGCGGCGGCTTGCGGATGCTCATGCCGGCGTTGTTGATGAGGATGTCGATGCGGCCGAACTCCTTGACGACGCGGTCGATCATGGCTGCGACCGCCGCCTGGTCGGTCACGTCGGTGGTGACGGCGATCGCCTTAACACCGCGCTGTCTGAGATCGGCAACGGCCGCGGCCGACTTGGTTTCGTTGCGCCCGACCACGGCGATATCGGCGCCGGCATCGGCGAGCCCGTGCGCGAGGCCGAGCCCGATGCCGCCATTGCCTCCCGTGACGATCGCGACCTTGCCGCGGAGATCGAACCGGCTGGATGTCATGCTTTCACTTCCTGGTTTCTTCTATTGGTTGCTTTGCCAGATCAGGACCAGCCCGAACCCGGCCATGGCAGCGCCATAGCCGGCCCATTGCAACTGGTTGACCATGAAGCTCGATCGTGGCCAGGGAACGGTGCCCGTGCCCTGTCCGATCCAGAGCAGCCCGACGGCGGTCGCAAACAGGCCTGCTACAAGCAGAAATCTGCGCATGCATTCCTCCCCGTTGGCCTGGTTCTGTCGCAGCCCACGGCCTGAACGACTGCCGCGGCCACGAAAACTTGGGCACACAGTAACCGTAGCTGCGGTTCGGATACAACGAGCGGGGCTCGCACAAGCGCCCGGCGTGAGCGGGAGCCACGGCGATTCGCACTGCTCGGGGTAGGGCGATACGGACCGGGCGGCGATCGAAGTCAGCTCGCCTGCGCCTACAAGGCGCTGAATGCGATCGTCCGCCGCCGGCATTCCCGCAACGAAAAAGCCCCGGACGATGCCGGGGCTTTGACGTCTGAACTTGCGTTCGGATCAGTACTTGGCGACGACCGGGCCGGTCCAGTTGAAGCGGTAGACCAGCGAGGTCGAAACCGTCTGGTTCCAGCTGTTGGCGCGGATGCTGTTGACCAGCGGAACGTTGCCGGCGTCGAGCAGCTCGGTCTGGGTCTTGGCATTGTAGAAGGCCGAGCGATATTCGGTCTTCATGAACCAGCCGGGCGAGGTGATGCCGAAGATATTCAGGCTGTTCTCGACGCCGCCACCGATGAACCAGCCGTTGCGGTTGTAGCTGGCGAGATGAGCGCCGACGGGCACGCCCGCGAGGTCCGTGAAGTTGGTCTGGCCGAAGTGAGCGCCTGAGTAACCGCCATTGACGTAGGAGAGAACGTTCGGGGCGACCAGCCAGCCGAGGCGAACGCCCGCGGCCCAGGAGTCTTCCAGCTTCTGGTTGCCGGTGATGCCGAAGATCGGATCCTGAATGGTGGCGCGGATGCTGCCGAACTGACCGTCGGCGAACACACCGGCGACCCAAGTGCCGCTGAACTGCCAGTCGTAGCCGAGACCGACGGTGCCGAACCAGCCCGAGCCACCCTGGCGTTGGGTGATCGTCAGCGGGGTGCCCGTGACAGTATCAACCACGCTCTGGTCAGCGTTCGACAGGCCACCGCCGCCACCGCCGAAGATGTAGAAGCCGGTCCAGTTGGCAACCGGAGCCGCCATCGGAGCCTTCACGTAGGGACGCGCCGCGAGATCAGCCGCCGAGGCCGAACCGGTCATCGCCGCAACCGCGGTCAGAGCCAGCAAAATCTTCTTCATGATAAAATCCCCAACCTTGGTCTGTAGCAGGCGCGAGCGCACTGAAGTTCGTGTCATCTGATGCCCGGACTATAGACGCTTTCCGCCGAAATGCTGTTGCGTGGCAGGCACAGTCGCCGGAAAACGCCCGCCGGCCGGCCCTGGGGAGGATGACGTTAGACTTACAAAAAGAGATGTAATTTCAGTGCGTTATGTGGATTTTCGAATTCCCGGCCCGGGTAAGATTTCGTTAGCAAACTCAGCCTTGTCCGAAGCGGAGGTAGTCCTGCCTCGGCCTTGGTGCCGGTGAGTCGCTGGCCGAGTCGCGGGCCGGTGCGCGGCGTGGAGCGGCGGCATCCGGCATGAAGTGCCGGGACGAGGGCGGTATCGTCTCCACAAATGAAAAAGCCCCGGACTTGAGCCGGGGCTTTTCGACGGGACCGCGCGAGGTCAGACGTCGAGCAGATCCTCGTTCGCGAATTCGGCCTTGTCCGAGATGAAGGCAAATCGCGCCTCGGCCTTGGTGCCCATCAGACGCTCGACCGAATCCGCGGTCGTGTCGCGGTCGTCGGCCAGCAGGACCACCTTCAGCATGGTCCGCTTGGCCGGATCCATGGTGGTCTCCTTGAGCTGCGCCGGCATCATTTCGCCGAGGCCTTTGAAGCGGTTCACCTCGACCTTGGCGTTGGCGTTGAACTCGCTCTTGATCAGCGCCTCCTTGTGCGCGTCATCGCGGGCGTAGACCGACTTCGAGCCGTGGGTGAGCTTGTAGAGCGGCGGCACCGCGAGGAAGAGGTGGCCCTCGTCGATCAGCCGCGGCATCTGCCGGTAGAAGAAGGTGATCAGCAGCGAGGCGATATGGGCGCCGTCGACGTCGGCGTCGGTCATGATGATGATGCGCTGATAGCGCAGATCCTCTTCGCGATATTGCGCGAGCGTGCCGCAGCCGATCGCCTGCACGAGGTCGGAAAGCTGGGCGTTCGCCGTCAGCTTGTCCTTGCCGGCAGAAGCGACGTTGAGGATCTTGCCGCGCAGCGGCAGCACGGCCTGGGTCTTGCGGTCGCGTGCCTGCTTGGCGCTGCCGCCGGCCGAGTCGCCCTCGACGATGAACAGCTCGGAGCCTTCGGTGCCGGCGTCGCTGCAGTCGGCGAGCTTGCCGGGCAGGCGCAGCTTCTTGCCCGCGGTTTTCCGCGCGGTCTCTTTCTCCTGGCGGCGGCGCAGGCGCTCCTCGGCGCGGTCGATCACGAAGTCGAGCAGCTTGTTGGCCTGGTTCGGATTGCCCGACAGCCAATGGTCGAACGGATCCTTCATTGCCTGCTCGACGATGCGTTGCGCTTCGGCGGTAGCGAGCCGATCCTTGGTCTGGCCCTGGAATTCAGGCTCGCGCACGAACACCGAGAGCATCACCGCCGCACCCACCATCACGTCTTCCGACGTGATGGAGGAGGCGCGCTTGCCCTGGCCGACGCGTTCGGCGTGATCCTTCAGGCCGCGCAGCAGCGCGCTGCGCAGGCCGGATTCATGCGTACCGCCATCGGGCGTCGGCACCGTGTTGGTGTAGGACGAGAGGAAGCCGTCGGCATCCGCGGTCCAGGCGACCGCCCATTCGCAGGCGCCATGCGCGCCGTTGCGGCCCGACTTGCCGGAGAAGATGTCGGGATGCACCAGCGTGTCGGCGTGGATCGCGGCGGCGAGATAATCCTTCAGGCCGCCGGGGAAGTGGAAAGTCGCTTCCGCCGGCACGTCGTCGATGCCCTTGAGCAGTTCGGGCGCGCAGTTCCAGCGGATCTCGACGCCGCCGAACAGATAGGCCTTTGAACGCGTCATCTTGAACAGGCGCTGCGGCTTGAACGCGGCCTTGGCGCCGAAGATGTCGGTATCGGGCTTGAAGCGCACGCGCGTGCCGCGGCGGTTGTTGATCTTGCCGAGATCCTCGAGCTTGCCCTTGGGGTGCCCGCGCTCGAACGTCATGCGGTAGAGTTTCTGGCTGCGCGCGACCTCGACCTCGAGAAGGGAGGAGAGGGCGTTCACGACGGAGATGCCGACGCCGTGCAGGCCGCCCGAGGTCTCGTAGACCTTGCTGTCGAACTTGCCGCCCGAATGCAGTGTGCACATGATGACTTCGAGCGCCGACTTCTTCGGAAACTTCGGATGCGGATCGATCGGGATGCCGCGGCCGTTGTCGGTGACGGTGAGAAAGCCGTCCGCGCTGAGCTCGACGCCGATGAAGGTCGCGTGCCCGGCGAGCGCCTCGTCCATCGAGTTGTCGATGACTTCGGCGAACAGGTGATGCAGCGCCTTCTCGTCGGTTCCGCCGATATACATGCCGGGTCGGCGCCGCACCGGTTCCAGGCCTTCGAGCACCTCGATGTCGGCCGCGGTGTAGTCGGCTTCCGCGCCGCCCGCGCGTGGCGACGCCTTGGCGGCGGCGCGGGGCTTCGGCTCGTTGCCGCCGAAAAAGTCGTCTTTTGCTTTTGGTTTCAACTGCTTGGACATGAATTTTGATGTGTTTTGAGGGCCGCGCGGGCGGCGAATCGGTTCGGGCGACTATGACACGGCTGGCCTGGAAAGGTCACCGCAGGGCCGGCGGGGGCTGGGGTTGGGAGCTAATCCCGGCGATTTTACGCCGCGGGCCGCTCCGTTCCCGGCAATTTGACGGTGAGGTCGACGCTCAGCCGGGTTTTGTGACTTGATGTCACACAAGTCCCTGGCTTACCAGTCTTTTTCACTGAGCAGGACCTTGAGACGGGGCGGGAAGGCTATTCTGGCATGGAGCAGTTTGCGCACGCACTGGCCGACTTCGTGCGTGCTCACGAGGCTTGGGCGGCTCCGATCGTGTTCCTGCTGGCGTTCGGGGAGTCGCTCGCCTTCATCTCGCTGCTCATTCCGGCCTGGGGCGCACTGGTGGCGATCGGCGCGCTGATCGGGGTCAGCGGCATCAGCTTCTATCCGGTGTGGATTGCCGGCGGCCTCGGCGCGGCGCTCGGCGACTGGGTCTCCTACTGGTTCGGCTATCGCTACAAGGAGCATGTCGCGCAGATGTGGCCGCTCTCGCGCTATCCGGAACTTCTGCCCAGGGGTGAGGCCTTCGTGCGGAGCTGGGGCGTGCCCAGCATCTTCATCGGCCGGTTCTTCGGCCCCTTGCGCGCGTCCGTGCCGCTTGCTGCCGGCATTTTCGAGATGCCCTATTGGAGCTTCCAGGCCGCCAATTTCGTCTCGGCGCTGGTCTGGTCGGCGGCGCTGCTGCTGTTCGGCGACGTGATCGCGAAGATCATGGAATGGATCTGGCGCGTGATCTGACGCCTGAACCTTGACGGGAACCGGATCTGGCCCTATAGCCCCGCGCCATGATCAACGCCGCGACCATCCTGTTCGCCCGTCGCCGCCGCCGCTCTTTAGCGGTTTGGGCGGTCGATCGCGTTTGAGATCATCGTCTTTGCCGCTGGACCCGATCCGCGGCATTCTTTCTCCTGTCAGCGCGATCTGATCCGGCGGCCCCCCAAGGAGGCCCAGCAGGAGACCACGATGTACACCCCACCTTTTTTCAAGCAGGACCGCGCCGCGAGCCTGAAATTCGCTGAGGAGCGCGGCTTCGGCACGATGTGCGCCTTCGACGGCCACAAGCCGGTCGCCTCGCCGCTGCCGTTCTACCTGACCTATGCCGCCGACGGCACGCCGCAGGCCGCCTTTCATGTCGCCCGTCACAATCCGCTGCTAAAGCTTGCGGACGGCGCGACCTCCTGGCTGCTCGTGGTCAACGGCCCCGATGCCTATGTATCGCCGGACTGGTACGTCTCGCCGGACCAGGTGCCGACATGGCTCTACCAGTCGGTGCATCTGACCGGATCGGTGCGGCTGCTGTCGGATGACGAGCTGTTGGTGCAGATCGATACGCTCAGCGACAAGTTCGAGAGCTGGCTCTTGCCGAAGAAGCCGTGGACGTCGGGCAAGATGACGGCGGGCCGGCTCGAGGCAATGAAGAAGGGGATCGTGGGCCTGGTCATGACGGTTGAAGAGGTCGAAGGCAGCTTCAAGCTCAACCAGCACAAATCGGACGCCGACTATACGGCGATCGCCAACGCGCTCGGTGCGCAACCCGCCGCCGACGCCAGGGAGATCGCGCAACTGATGCAGGACGTGAGGCCGGAAGCCTTCGCGGCCGAAACCAACAAGCTCGAAAGGAGCGTGCCATGAGCCTCACGGAAACCAGCAAAGCCCCGACCACCGGCGCGGCCAAGAAGCCCGCCACCGTCTTCGTCGACGGCGGCTCCGGCACCACCGGGCTCGGCATCAACGAGCGGCTGAAGCTCCAGAGCGACGTCGCGGTGAAGACGATCGCCGACGACAAGCGCAAGGATCCCGCGGTGAAGAAGGCGCTGATGGAGGAGGTCGATCTCGTCATCCTCTGCCTGCCCGACGAGGCCGCCAAGGAGACGGTTGCGCTCATCGACAGCATGGGGCCGTCGGGCCCGAAGGTGCTGGACGCCTCGACCGCCTACCGGGGTTGCGCCCGACTGGGCCTACGGCTTTCCGGAACTGACGCCGGATCAGCCCGCCAAGATCAAGGCCGCGAAGAAGGTCTCCAATCCCGGCTGCTATCCGACCGGCGCGATCGCGCTCTTGCGGCCGATCGTCGATGCCGGGCTGTTGCCATCAGACTATCCCGTCACGGTGAACGCGGTGAGCGGCTATTCCGGCGGCGGCAAGTCGATGATCGCGAGCTTCGAAGACGGCAGCGCGCCGTCCTTCGAGCTCTACGGCCTCGGCTTCGAGCACAAGCATCTGCCGGAGATGCAGCTCTATTCGAACCTGACGCGGCGGCCGATCTTCATTCCCTCGGTCGGCAACTACCGGCAGGGCATGCTGGTCTCGGTGCCGCTCCAGCTCGACATGCTGCCGGGCAAGCCCAGCGGTGCCGATCTCCAGGCCGCGCTGGCGAAACGCTACGCCGGCTCGAAATACGTCTCGGTGATGCCGCTCCAGAGCGAGGCGACAAAGGGCGGCCGGCTCGAGCCGGAGGCGCTGAACGAGACCAACATGCTCGAGCTCTACGTCTTCGCCAGCGACAAATATCACCAGGCCGTGCTGGTCGCCCGGCTCGACAATCTCGGCAAGGGTGCCTCGGGCGCGGCCGTGCAGAACATGCGGCTGATGCTGGGCCTGCCGGAGGCGTAGCGGCAAGGCTCTCTCTCCACCGTCGCCGCGAGCGAAGCGAAGCAATCCAGAATCTTTCCGCGGCGACAGTCTGGATTGCTTCGCGCCTCGCCATGACGCCGGGAATGCTCGGTGGCAAGATACGCGGCTGCCGGGGCTCTTCGTGCCGTGCCAAAATTCAGCGCAAAATCACGTCCGCCGGAAACGGCCGAACGGGACGGCCGGCACAGACATTGTCACGCGCCACCACCGCGTCGTGGTGAGACTTTTCGATTTCACCGAGCGAGCGGCTGGAGATGTCGCACGCCTCCTGATGGTCTTGCGCGTAGGCGTGCAGGGAACTCCAGGCGAGCGATGCGCGGATGTAAGCGTTACAGCGGTCCGGCATCAATCCACGGTTCATCGGCTTGGTGGCTTCGATGGCTTCGCTGCGCAGGCGCATCAGTTCGGAGCATTGCGCCTGCACCTCGCCGCCAAATCCGGCGAGCGCGATCATCGCGATGGCTGAAAGAAGGGTCCGCATCCGGAATCCTCGCTTCGGCTGCCTCAGCCCGCGTGACAATATCGCAGATCGCAGGGGCCTGCGCCTGCTTTTCGGATGCTCAAAGCACCTTGAAGATCGCCAGCGCCAGCACGGCCTGCGCGAGGAAGCCGACGGTGAAGGCCAGGGTGCGGAACACCGGGATTCCCATCGCGTAGACGATCAGATGTGCGACGCGCGACCAGAAATAGACCGCGCAAGCGAGAACGGTCCATTTCGACGAATAGTCGATCGCGTTCAGGATCAGCACCAGCGGTGCGAAGATCACGAGATTTTCCACGGCGTTGTCATGCGCGAACATGAGTCGCGTCGCCCAGGGCGATTGCGGCTTGTCGCTGCGGGAGGGGTTTGCCATGGCGCCCGACAGCCCGCGAACCTGGCAGCGGTCGAGGATGTAGGGGACCCACAGGATGCCAGTGAAAATCACCGTCAGTGTCAGCCAGAACAATTCACGCGTCATAACCCGGTCCCCTCATTCATCACTGTGCTGAAGGTGAGCTTATACAAGCGCAGGAGATTCCGCTATGCGCGAACCCTGACATAGCTGCCGGGTGCATCCTCGATCGGGGGGAGCGCCTCGCTGCCGACTGCGCGCGCCGGGACTTCCTCGGGGTCGAGCTCGCCGAGCCATTGCCGCCAGTCCGGCCACCACGAGCCCTTGTGCTCGACCGCGCCCTTCATCCACTCGGCGACGTTGACGTCCTTGATGTTGTCGTTGGTCCAGTACTGGTACTTGTTCGAGGCGGGCGGGTTGACGACGCCGGCGATATGGCCCGAGCCGGACAGCACGTATTTCACCGGGCCGCCGAAGAATTGCGAGCCGTACAGCACCGACTCGGCCGGCGCGATGTGGTCCTCGCGGGTGGCGAGGTTGTAGACGGGCACCTTGACCTTGGAGAGATCGAGCAGCGTGTTGTCGAGCACCATCGTGCCAGTGGACAGCCGGTTCTCCAGATAGCAATTGCGCAGGTAATAGGAATGGTTCGACGCGGTCATGCGCGTCGCATCCGAATTCCAGTGCAACAGGTCGAACGCGCTCGGCTGCTGGCCCTTCAAATAGTTGCTGACGACATAGGACCAGATCAAATCGTTGGAGCGCAGCATGTTGAAGGCCATCGCCATCTTCGAGCCTTCGAGCACGCCGGCGGTCTTCATGTCGTGCTCGAGCGATGCGATCTGATCCTCGTCGACGAACACGAGGAGATCGCCGGCATGGGTGAAGTCCACCTGTGCCGCGAAGAACGTCGCCGAGCTCACGCGCTGGCGGCGCTTCTCGGCGAGCCAGGCCAGAGTGGTCGCGAGCATCGTGCCGCCGACGCAATAGCCGGCGGTGTGCACCTTCATCTCGCCGGTGACCTTCTCGATCACGTCCATCGCCGTGAGCGGGCCTTCCTTCATGTAGTCTTCCCAGCTCTTGTTGCCGAGCCGCCTGTCGGGATTGACCCATGAGATCACGAACACGGTGATGCCCTGGTCGACGCACCACTTGATGTAGGATTTCTCCGGCTTGAGATCGAGAATGTAGAACTTGTTGATCCAGGGCGGCACGATCAGGAGCGGGGTGCGCAGCACGTTCTCCGTGGTCGGAGAATACTGGATGAGCTGCATCATCTCGTTCTGGTAGATCACCTTGCCCGGCGTCGTCGCCATGTTGACGCCGACGACGAGATTGTCCGGGTTGGACTGGCGGATCTTCAGCATGCCCTTGCCGGCCGCGATGTCCTCGGCCAGCATCTTCAGGCCGCGCGCTAGATTCTCGCCGCTGCTCGCCACCGTCTCGCGCAGCACTTCCGGATTGGTCAGCACGAAGTTCGAGGGCGACAGCGCGTTGGTGACCTGCTGGACGTAGAACTCGGCCTTGCGGCGGGTCTGCGGGTCGAGCCCCTCGGCGTCACGCACCAGCTCCTGCGCCCATTTGGTCGTGAGCAGATAGAGCTGCATCACGAAATCGAAGAACTGGTTCGACTTCCATTCCGGATCGGCGAAACGCTTGTCGCGCGGCGAGGGCGCAATCGCGGGCGGGGCGTCCTGGCCGGCCATGCGGCGCGCCGCCGCGCCCCAGAGGTCGAGATAGTCCTTGGCGAGCTTGGTCTGGAGATCGGACGAGCGCGAGGTGTCCGACAGCCAGTATTCGGCGACCGATGTGAAGGCCTTGATGACTTCGGCAAGCTCGGCCGGCGGACGGTCCTGCACCTCGCCGCTCTCGCGCGGCTTGAGGAAGGCGGCCAGCGCCTTGCCGCCGCTCTCCATCGCCCGCGCGACATTCATCGCGAAGGCTTCCGCATCGAACTTCGTGTCGGGTTTGGGCGTGTCGGTCGTGGCCATGCTCATGAGCAGAACAGTAACGATTCATTCCGTATTCGTCACCGCGAAGCTCGCATGTTTGACGTTAAACACTCTCGAAGATGTGTTGCACTGCGACAAATTTTCTTGGTTCCGTCACAATCGAGCCGCACCGCTCGGTTTGGTAGTGCCGGGGTGTTTTCTCGCTCGGACCATTTGGGCAGCAATGGTTTGAGCTTGGGCTTGGGCGTGGTCTTGGGTAAGGTTGCCCGGGGCCGTGCTTTGGGACGAGTAGGGGATTTTCCCAAGTGTTGGCGTTGAGGGACCTGCAAAAGTCGCTGCTGATCTGCGGCGCGCTGCTGAGCGTGGCGTTCGCGCTGGGCGGCTGCTCGAGTCAGCTCGCGGATATGACGCCTGCGGATGCGCAGGCGCATTCCAGGGAGCCCGGCACCTATTTGCCGGTGCATGATCTGCCGCCAGAGCGCGATCAGGCGGTCATCCCGCCGGACCAGCGCGCCAAGATCGAGGCCGAGCTTGCCGCCGCGCGCGACCGCCAGGCGGTCGCCGCCAAGGATGCCAAATGAGGCGGTGCAAGGTAATCGCTGGCGCGACCGCCTTGGCGTGCTAAAAAGACCTCAGTTCAGCCGAGAGTCAGGGCGAACGACTTCAGCCCCCCGTCGTCGGAAGTTGCTCTAAACGTTTGATTTTGAGCAATTTTTGCGAAGGGGGCGAGCGCGTCTCCGAACGGCCGTTCTAGCCTGTCGATTCTGTCCTGACCGGGTGCCCGGAGCCCAGAGAGCCATGGAAGAGTTTTACCGCATCCGCCGCCTTCCGCCTTACGTGTTCGAGCAGGTCAACCGGGCCAAGGCGGCCGCGCGGAACGCCGGCGCCGACATCATCGACCTCGGCATGGGCAATCCGGACCTGCCGGCTCCGCCGCACGTGCTGGAGAAGCTCAAGGAGACGCTCGGCAAGCCGCGCACCGACCGCTACTCGGCCTCCCGAGGCATCCCCGGCCTGCGCCGGGCCCAGGCCGGCTACTATGCCCGCCGCTTCGGCGTGAAGCTCAATCCCGACACCCAGGTGGTGGCGACGCTGGGCTCGAAGGAGGGCTTCGCCAACGTGGCGCAGGCGATCACCGCGCCGGGCGACGTCATCCTGTGCCCCAACCCGAGCTACCCGATTCACGCCTTCGGCTTCCTGATGGCGGGCGGCGTGATCCGCTCGGTACCCTCCGAGCCGACGCCGCAGTTCTTCGAGGCGGTGGAACGGGCGATCGTGCATTCGATCCCCAAGCCCCTGGCGCTCGTCGTCTGCTATCCCTCGAACCCGACCGCCTATGTCGCGAGCCTCGACTTCTACAAGGACCTTGTGGCCTTCGCGAAGAAGCACGAGATCCTGATCCTGTCCGATCTCGCCTATGCCGAGGTCTATTTCGACGAGAACAACCCGCCGCCCTCGGTGCTCCAGGTGCCGGGCGCGATGGACGTTACCGTCGAGTTCACCTCGATGTCGAAGACCTATTCGATGGCCGGCTGGCGCATGGGCTTTGCGGTCGGCAATGAGCGCGTGATCGCGGCGCTCGCCCGCGTCAAATCCTATCTCGATTACGGCGCCTTCACGCCGGTTCAGGTCGCCGCGACCGCGGCGCTGAACGGCCCCGACGATTGCATCAAGGAGATGCGCGACACCTACCGCAAGCGCCGCGATGCGCTGGTGGAGTCGTTCGGCCGCGCCGGCTGGGAGATTCCGCCGCCGGAGGCCTCGATGTTCGCCTGGGTGCCGCTGCCGGAAGCGTTCCGCAGCGTCGGCAGCATGCAGTTCGCGACCCTGATGGTGGAGAAATCCGGCGTCGCGGTGTCGCCCGGCGTCGGCTTCGGCGAGCATGGTGAAGGATATGTCCGCATCGCCATGGTGGAAAACGAGCAACGGATCAGGCAAGCCGCGCGCGGCGTGCGCCGCTTCCTTGAAAGCGGCATCGAAACGTTGCACAACGTCGTTCCGCTCGCCAATCGGCGCTAATTCTCTTCGACAGGTTTTCGATAAGCATCATGGTCGCACCCCTGAAAGTGGGCATAGCGGGGCTCGGCACCGTGGGTGCCGAAGTTGTCCGTTTGATTGAAACGCAGGGACGCGTGCTCGCGGGCCGCAGCGGCCGCGGTATTCGCGTGGTAGCCGTGACCGCGCGCTCGAAGGCCAAGAAGCGCGCTGTCGACCTGCGCGGCGTCGAATGGGTGAAGGATCCGATGGCGCTCGCCACCCATCCGGAGGTCGATTGCTTCGTCGAGCTGATGGGCGGCGCCGGCGATCCCGCGCTCTCCGCGGTCGAGGCTGCGCTCAATGCCGGCAAGTCCGTCGTCACCGCCAACAAGGCGCTGCTGGCCAAGCACGGCCTCAAGCTCGCCAAGGCCGCCGAAAAGCACGGCGGCGCGCTGAATTTCGAGGCAGCGGTCGGCGCCGCGATTCCCGTCATCAAAACGCTACGCGAGGGCCTGGCGGGAACCGGCATCAACCGCGTCTACGGTATCCTCAACGGCACCTGCAATTACATCCTGACGCGGATGGAGCAGGAGGGGCTGTCGTTTGCCGAATGCCTCAAGGACGCGCAGCGGCTGGGCTATGCCGAGGCCAATCCGTCCTTCGACGTTGACGGCCACGACACCGCGCAAAAACTCGCCATTCTCGCCAGCCTCGCTTTCGGCACGAAAGTTGCTCAAAGCGCGGTGTATGTCGAAGGTATCTCCTCCATCGCGCCGGAAGATCTTCGCGCGGCCGCCGATCTCGGCTACCGCGTCAAGCTGCTCGGCGTTGCCGTTCGCACCGCCAAGGGCATCGAGCAGCGCGTGCACCCGACCATGGTTCCCAAATCCTCCTCGATCGCGCAGGTGATGGGTGTCACCAATGCGGTCACGATCGATGGCGAGGGCATTCCGCCGATCACGCTGGTCGGCCCCGGTGCAGGCGGTGCCGCGACCGCATCGGCCGTTGTCGCCGACATCGCCGACGTCGCGCGCGGCATCCGCGCCAATCCGTTCGGCCGGCCGATCTCGCATTTGCGCGACACCAAAAAGGCGCCGATGGAGCGCCACGAGGGCGGCTACTACATCCGCCTTTTGGCGCGCGATTTCCCGGGCACTGCGGCGGCAATCGCGACCCGGCTGGCAGAACAGAAGATTTCGATCGAGTCGATCGTGCAGCGTCATCCGAATGGCGGCACTGCGTCGGCGAACGGCAAGGCGGTCCCCGTGCCCGTCATCCTGATCACCTATGCGACGCACGAGGACGCGGTGCGCCGCGCGCTCGCCGCCGTGCAGCGCGACAAGGTGATCAGCGGACGGCCGCAGGTGATCCGGATCGAGAAGAACTAGAGCATGCTCCAGACCCGGAGGGCCGCGCCCGCGCAAAAGTGTGAAGCGGTTTTCCGGAAAGAGCAGGCTCAAGCAATGACACGGTTCGAACGAACTGTGGGTGTTACGAGTTGATGCGGGCGGAGATTTCCGTCCAGAACCGTTTCGAAGGAGTTAGCCGATGTCGACCCATATTTCAGTCCCGCCGCACGCTTTGCTCGAGCGCATCCTCACGCTGGAGATCGTGCGGGTGACCGAGCGGGCGGCGGTGTCTTCGGCGCGGCTGCGCGGCCACGGCAACGAGAAGGCGGCCGACCAGGCCGCCGTGGACGCGATGCGGCGCGAGCTCAACAAGCTGCCGATCGAGGGCACCATCGTGATCGGCGAGGGCGAGCGCGACGAGGCGCCGATGCTGTTCATCGGCGAGAAGGTTGGCATGAATGCCGGCCCGCAGGTCGACATCGCGGTCGACCCGCTCGAGGGCACCACGCTGTGCGCCAAGAACATGCCGGGCTCGATCGCCACCATGGCGATGGCCGACGGCGGCACGCTGCTGCACGCTCCCGACGTCTACATGCAGAAGCTTGCGATCGGACCGGGCTACGACAAGGGTGTCGTCGATCTCGATGCGAGCCCGGCTGACAACGTCCGCCGCCTCGCCAAGGCCAAGGGTGTCCAACCGGACGGCATCACCGTTCTCGTGCTCGACCGCCCGCGCCATGCCAGCATCATCGAGAGCGTGCGCTCGACCGGCGCGGCGGTGCGCCTCATCACCGACGGCGACGTCGCCGGCGTGATCCATTGCGCCGATCCCGACAACACCGGCGTTGATATGTATCTCGGCACCGGCGGTGCGCCGGAAGGCGTGCTCGCGGCCGTGGCGCTGCGCTGCATCGGCGGCCAGATGCAGTGCCGCCTCATCCTCGATTCCGACGAGAAGCGCGAGCGCGCCGCCAAGATGGGCGTCAACGATCCCAAGATGATCTACGGCATCGAGGACATGGCGCGCGGCGACTGCCTGTTCGCCGCCACCGGCGTCACCACGGGCTCGCTGCTGTCGGGCGTCAAGTTCCGCAAGGACGGCGTGATCGAGACCGAGACGGTGGTGATGCGCTCCGTCACCGGCACCGTGCGCTACATCAAGGCCGAGCACCGCGAGCTGGCGAAGTTCCACCTGGACTGACGTTGGCCGTCATTCCGGGGCGAACGGGACCGCGCGAAGCGCGGCCCGGAGAACCCGGAATCTCGCGCCGACAACCTCTGGATTCCGGGTTCGCGCTCCGCGCGCCCCGGAATGACAAAGACAAAAGCAAAAAGAGGAAGCGCCCATGTCCGATCTCTCCGCCGTCAAAGCCCTGGTCTTCGACGTGTTCGGCACCGTCGTCGACTGGCGCACCAGCCTGATCACCGACTTCATGTGGTGGAGCAGGCAGCGCGGCATCAGCGCCGACTGGACCGCCCTGGTGGACGGCTGGCGCGGCATGTACATGGCCTCGATGGACGACGTGCGCAGACATCCCGAGCGCGGCTATGTCATGCTCGACGATCTGCACCGCCGCTCGCTGGAAAAGCTGGTCGCGCAATTCTCGATCAAGGACCTCACCGAAGCTGATCTCGACTACCTCACCAAGGGCTGGCATCGCCTGCATCCCTGGCCCGACAGCGTCGCCGGCCTGACGCGGCTGAAGTCGAAATTCGTCATCTCGCCGCTGTCGAACGGCAACGTCGCGCTGCTCACCAACATGGCGAAGTTCGCCGGCCTGCCGTGGGACCTCGTCATGTCCGCGGAGGTGTTCGAGCACTACAAGCCCGATCCCGAGACTTATCTCGGCGCCGCGCGCCTGCTCGGCCTCAAGCCGGGCGAGGTGATGATGGTCGCCGCCCACAACGGCGATCTCGCCGCCGCGCAGAACAACGGCCTGAAGACCGCGTTCGTGGCGCGGCCGACGGAGTACGGGCCGTTGCAGAAGGTCGACTTCGAAGCCACCGGCAACTGGGACATCGTCGCCAAGGATTTCGGCGGGATCGCCGACAGGCTCGGCTGCTGACATCTTGCGCCGAAGCGCCTTGGCCCGCGCGCTACTTCGCGATCGGCGTTGTCAACTCGGTATCGGCGGTGTCCACCACGAAGACGGCCAGCAGCTTCGCCGGCTCGGTATCGCTGGCGTTGGTGCTGACGGCATGGCGATCGCCGGGCTTCTCGGAGAAGTTCTCTCCCTTGTGAAAGACCTTGGCGGGCTCGTCATTGACCTGGCTGCGTATCGCCCCTTCCAGCACCGTGGCATAGATGAACGCGGAGCGTGCGTGGGTGTGGGCCGGTGAGGAGCCTCCGGGACCATACTCGACCAGCACGCCCTTCATGCTCTTGCCGGGAGCATTCGGTAGGACCTGGTCAAACACGACAGTCACCTTGGCCGACTTCGCAGCCGGCTGCGTCTCGGCTGCCTGGGCCGCCAGGACGAATGCGGCGTAAGCCGCCGTTGCGATCAGCAATCTGCGCATGGGATTTCCTTCATTGCCGTGGTTGCAGCGACCTTGGGATCGCAGATCCTCAAGCCGTCGCGAGCCATTTTGCGAGCGACGTTTTCCCGAGCCGCGCCTCGCCGAGCGGGACCAGCGAGGTGTCCTCGATGGGGGCACCGTAATATCCTGCCTTGGCGTCTCCCACCACCGGGCGGCTGTCGCCCGATGCTTTCAGGCGGCGCGCGACGAACTCGTTGAAGGGAGCTTTTTCCGGTCCCGCGATATCGATCGTGCCGTTGAGCGGCCGTCCCGTCGCGACCTCCGCGAGGGAAGCAACCACGTCGTCGGATGCGATCGGCTGAAACGACGCCGATGGCACGACGATCTTGCCGTCAATCGCTCCTGCTTCGCCGATGGCCCCGAGGAATTCAAAAAACTGCGTGGCGCGAACGATCGAGTAGGGGACCGGAGATGCCTTGACGATGGTCTCCTGCGCGAGCTTGGCACGAAAATAGGCGATGTCGGGCGAGCGATCGGTTCCCACGATCGACAGCGCGACATGATGCTTGACGGCTGCTGCGGCCTCGGTCGCGGCGAGGTTCTGGCTCGAACGCTGGAAGAATTCCAGCACGGCGGCCGGCTCCCAGGACGGCGCGTTGGCGACGTCGACCACGACATCCGCGCCTGCCAGCGCGGCAGCGAGGCCTTCCCCGGTCACGGCGTTCACGCCTGTTTTTGGAGAGGCCGCTATGACCTCGTGGCCTTGCTGCTTGAGTCTCGACACGAGCTTGGATCCGATCAATCCGCTGCCGCCGATCACGACGATCTTCATGGCATGTCTCCTGAGCATTTTGCGAGCGTGAGCGGCGTCAGGCCAAAGGGGCGTCACGAGCTCTCGTCGACGAAAGTGATGCGAGGGGACTCTTATCCGAGCAGTGAGGCGAGCTCTTGCCTGGAACGGGCCTGCCTTGCCGAAAAATGCTCCAGAAGTGTCGTTGCGACGCGACAGGAACCGGTCAGGGATCATTCCCCTCTGTCGGTCAGATCAAGCGAACGGCCCGGGCCGCACATGCGCGACCCGGGCTTGGTATCACCGGCTACAACGTCATCTGCATCGGTTCGGGATAGTAGTGGAACCCGTCACCCGCCTTGGCGACGTGGCCGTAGCCGGGCCAGGCGAAGTGATAGGACATCACGGGCGTCTTGTTGGCCGCGAGCATGGTGAGCAGCTTGACGCGCGACTCGGCTGCCTGCTTCGGGTCGGTGTCGTAGGAGAATTCCATCCGCGGCCGCTCCAGCAGCAGCACGGAATGGTGCGAGAGGTCGCCGAGGAAGGCGAAGGACTTGCCGGCCGAGCTGACCATGAAGATGGTGTGGCCGACGGTGTGGCCGGGCGCGGAGATGGCCTGCACGCCGGGCAGGAATTCCTGGCCGTCCCTGAAGAACACGATGCGGTCGCGGACCGGCAGCAGGTTCTTGCGGGCGTGCACGACGAAGTCCTTTGCCGGGCTCCCCATCTTGCCTTCATCGGTCCAGAAATCGAAATCGGTCTGGGAGATGTAGATCTGCGC
Organism: Bradyrhizobium diazoefficiens USDA 110; assembly: GCF_000011365.1. Lineage (GTDB taxonomy): Bacteria > Pseudomonadota > Alphaproteobacteria > Rhizobiales > Xanthobacteraceae > Bradyrhizobium > Bradyrhizobium diazoefficiens. The sequence continues at coordinate 4,829,166 of NC_004463.1, forward strand.
GTTCGGAAACAGCGGCTTGTTGTTGGCATCCACGATGCCGCCGATGTGATCGATATGCGCGTGCGAGCAGACCACGGCATCGATGTCCTCCGGCTTGATACCGGCCTCCATCATGCTCTTCTGCTGCCGGCCGGTGGTGGGGCCGAACATCTTGGAGCTGCCCATGCCGGTGTCGAACAGGATGAGCTTGTCGCCGGTGTTCACGATCGGCGAGTTCTGCTCGAGCACGACATTGTCCGGCGACAGGAAATTGTCGGCGAGCATCTTCTTCACCTCTTCCTTGGAAACGCCGGTGAAGGTGCCGGAGGGATCGCCGAGCGGCAGCGGTCCGTCGGAGACGACGGTCACTTCGGCGTCGCCGAGAATGAAGCGGTGCCAATAGGGAGTCTGGGTGCCGAGCTTGGGAGCGCGTGCCATCGCACTGCTGCCGAGCATTGCGCTGGCGCCAAGGCCGGCGCCGAGTGCGAGCAGGGATCGACGTGAGACATCGAGTGTCATTCGTTTCCTCCATTCTTCTTTTGAGCTGCGCGATTGTCTCGCGCGTTGTGTTCGGCCTGAGGCCAGCGGTGGAATGCTGCGCCGGTTCAGACAAGCTAGCAAGTGGAATTGATTTGCGGGTTAGCGCGGCTTGTCAAAGTGCGCGATGCAATTCCGGCGCGCGACAAAAGACACCGGTTGCCGACGTTGCTTCGTCAGCACGATCCAGCCACGCGGTGCCGCAATGCAATCAATGATTGTGTCGCGATTGTGTCTCCTGACCGCCCGACGCGGCAGGACTGCAAGAATCTTTTCGCGTCACGACGGCACGCGTCCGCATAGGCCGTGTTCGCCATCGGGCTTCACTCGGCTACTCCCCGGCCTAGCCATGGGCAGCGCCGAAAGCGCAGGGAATAGGCCGGGCGTGATCTCACGCGATCCTCAGCGCGAGGTCGCTTGCTTCCGTCTCGGCAAAGCCGGCCTGCAAGACCTCTTCGCGCTTGTGGCGGAGATGCGCACGCAGGATGTGCGAGAGGCCGGCACCATCGCGCCGCTGCAGCGCGTTCAGGATCGCCTCGTGCTCCTTCACCGCGAACGCCCAGCGCTGCGGCGTCATCGGCGTGACGTAGCGCGCGCGGCGGATGCGCGCCGTCACGGAGGCGTAGAGCCCGGTCAGTGCGGGATTTCCGGCCGCGGCGACGATGGCTTCGTGGATGGCGCGGTTGCCGCGATAGTACTGGATCAGGTCGCCCTCGCGATAATGCCGAACCATGTCCGTGTGCGCGGCGGCGATCGCGTCGATCTCGGCGTCGCTGATCCGCTCGCAGGCGAGCTCGCCGGCAAGCGCCTCGAGGCCCTGGCAGACCTCGAACAGGTCGCGCATGTCCTTGTCGGTCAGCTTCGCCGCGCGTGAGCCGCGATGGGGCAGGAGCTGCACGAGACCTTCGGCGGCCAGCACCTTGAGCGCTTCCCGCAGCGGCGTGCGCGAGATCTGGAGCCGGTCGCACAGCTCGCGCTCGGGAATCCGCGCGCCCGGCGGGATTTCACCGTCGAGCAGGATGGCGCGGATGCGGCCGACGACCTCCTCATGAAGCATGGCAGGCGGCTCCAATTTGAATGCAAAAATGCAGTAATCAGTCCAAATATGCAAGTTCCAGCTTGCTAATCGCAGATTCTGCATTCAAAAATGTAAAAAACAAGAGGGCATGAGGAAATGGACCACGCTGCGGAGGCGGACGACCTCGTTTTTGAACGTCAGGACGGCATCGGGCGGATCACCTTCAACCGTCCGCAGGCGCGCAATGCCTTCACCTTCGCCATGTACGAACGGCTCGCGGCGATCTGCGAAGAGGCCGACCGCGATCATACGCTCAAGGTGCTGGTGCTGCGCGGGGCCGGCGACAAGGCCTTCGCCTCCGGCACCGACATCAACCAGTTCCGCGAGTTCAAGACGCCGCAGGACGCGATCGACTACGAGAACCGCATCGACCGCGTGCTCACCACGCTCGAGCAGTGCCGGGTCCCGACCATCGCCGCGATTAACGGGTTCTGCACCGGCGGCGGGGCGGGCATCGCCGCGGCCTGCGACCTGCGCATCGGCACGAACAGCGCCAAAATCGGATTTCCGATCGCCCGGACGCTCGGCAACTGCCTGTCGATGTCCAATGTCGGCCGTCTCACCGCGCTCATCGGCGCTGCGCGCGTCAAGGATCTGATCTTCACCGCGCGCCTCATTGACGCCGCTGAAGCCGCCAGCGTCGGGCTGCTCGGCGAGGTCGTCGAGGATATCGCGGCCCTGGACAGGCGTGCCGACGAGGTCGCTCGCCTGCTGGCCAGCCACGCGCCGCTGACGCTGACCGCGACCAAGCAGGCGGTGGCGCGCCTGCAAAGGCGGCTGACCCGGGACGAGGGGGAAGACCTCATCCTGATGTGCTACACGAGCCAGGATTTTCGCGAAGGGCTCGATGCTTTCCTCAACAAGCGCGCGCCGCAATGGCGCGGCCAATAGGACGGGCCGATGCAAAGCGATCGATCGCAATCCACCTCTCGCCGTTCGGGACCGCTTGCCGGCCTCAAGGTCATCGATCTCACCCATGTCATGGCGGGGCCGACCTGCACCTTGATGCTCGCCGACATGGGCGCGGACGTCATCAAGATCGAGAAATGGCCGAACGGCGACGACACCCGCCATTCGGTGCCGCCCAAGATCGGCGATGAGGCGGCCTCCTTCCTGATGATGAACCGCAACAAGCGCGGCATCGTGCTGGACCTCAAGACCGATGGCGGCAAGAAGGTGCTGCGGCGGCTGATCGCGGACGCCGACGTGCTGGTCGAGAATTTTGCTCCGGGCGCCATGGAGCGCCTCGGCTTCGGCTATGAAGACCTGCACAAGCAGTATCCATCGCTGATCTACTGCTCGCTGTCCGGCTTCGGCCGCACCGGCCCCTACAAGCACCGCCGCGGTTTTGACCTCGTCGCGCAGGCGATGAGCGGCATCATGAGCTTTACCGGCGAACGCCCGGATGGTCCGCCCGTCAAATGCGGCCCGCCGCTGTCCGACATCACCGCCGGCCTGCTCGCGAGCATGGGTATCCTTGCCGCCTATACGCATCGCCTCAAGACTGGCGAAGGGCAGTGGGTCGAGACCTCGCTTTACGAGGCGGCCCTGGTGCAGACCTACTGGCAGTCCACGATCGCGCTGGCCGCGGGCACCGCGCCGCGCGCGATGGGCTCGGCGCATCCGCTCAACGCGCCGTACCAGGCCTTCGAGGCCTCGGACGGCTGGCTGGTGGTCGGCGGCGCCAACAAGAAGCATTGGCTGTTGATGCTGGAGGCGCTCGGTGCCAGCGAGCTTGCCTCCGATCCGCGCTTCGTCACCGGGGCGGACCGCATGGCGCATCTGAAGGAGCTTGAGGCCGTCCTGAGCGAGCGCTTCCGCACCCGGTCGCGGATGCATTGGCTTGCGGCACTCGACGAGAAGGGCGTGCCGTGCGGCCCCGTGCACGACATGCTGGAGGCGCTCCGCGATCCGCAGACGCTGGCGCGCGAGATGGTCGTCGAGGTCGAGCATTCCACGCTCGGTCCGGTGAAGACGATCGGGCTTCCCGTCAAGTTTTCGGAGACCCCAGGCAAAGTGCTCTCGGGCGCGCCGGTCTACGGTGAGCATACCCGCGAGGTGCTGGCCGAACATGGGTTCGACCAGAAGCAGATCGAAGCGCTCGAGCAAGAAGGCGCAATCGTTTCAGCCGCAGACAGACGCGAGGAACGCGTCGCCTGACCGGTTCGATACAACAAACAAAACAGAACAAACATAAGAGCTGGAGGAAATCATGGGTCGGACGTCAACACTTCTGCTTTCCGCAGCCGCGACCGTGCTCGCCGGCACGGTCCCGGCGTTTGCGGCCTGGCAACCGCAAAAGCCGATCGAGTTCGTGGCCACCGCCGGACCGGGCGGCGGCACCGACAATCTCGCCCGCGCGGTGCAGAACATCGTCACCAAGTACAAGCTGACGGAGCAGCCCATCGTCGTCGTCAACAAGGGCGGCGGCAGCGGCGCCGAAGGTTATGTCTACGGCAAGGCGTCCGCAGGCGATCCCTACAAGGTGATCTTCGGAACGTCGAACGCCTGGCAGCAGCCGCTCGTCTCCAAAGTCGCCTTCAACTACACCGATCTCACCCCGATCGCGGCGATGGCGCAGGACGAGTTCCTGCTCTGGGTCAAGCAGGATGCGCCCTACAAGACGGCAGGGGACTATCTGAAGGCGGCCGCATCGGGCGAATTCAAGATGGGCGGCGCGCAGTCGAAGGACACCGACGAGGTGCTGACCCGCATGATCGAGAAGGCCGGTCAGGTCAAGCTGACCTACATCCCCTTCAAGAGCGGCGCCGAGACCGCCGTGCAGCTCGCCGGCGGACACCTCGACTCCCACGTCAACAATCCCAGCGAGAGCCTCGGGCAATGGCGTGGCGGCACGCAGCGACCGCTTTGCGTTTTCAGCCCGAAACGGCTGCCGCAGGGTCCCAAGGTCACCGCGACTGAAGGCTGGAGCGACGTTCCGACCTGCGCCGAGCAGGGGCTCGACATCAAGCAATATGAGCAGCCGCGGACGGTGTGGCTGCCCGGCAAGGTCACGCCGGATCAGGCCGCGTTCTATGTCGACCTCATGAAGAAGGTGCAGGCGACGCCGGAATGGAAGGACTACATCGAGAAGACCTCCCAGGTCGACACGTTCCTGACCGGCGCCGAGCTCGACAAGTTCATCAAGGAGGACCTTGAGCACGTCAAGCAGGTTGCGGGCGAGCAGGGCTGGCTGGTCAAGTGAGGCGACCATCGTGCCACAATCTCCACTGTCGTCCCGGCGAACGGCGGGACCCACACCGCTTGATCTATCGTGGAGCGTTGGTGGTGGTACCGACTTGGCTTCCAGGCCTCGTCAAACTTCTCCCTGGGGTTATGGGTCCTGGCTTTCGCCGGGACGACACTTGATGGCTTGGAAGACGCGTGCGTCATTCACTGGCCGTGGCACGCCGCTCGAACGGAGCTCTCGATGATCTCACGCCGCGCGCTTGAGCTTGCGACCGCTATCCTCACCGGCAGCTTTGGTGTGGCCGTCGTCGTCTCCAGCCTCGACAACGGCATCGGCTGGTCGAGCGCGGGCGTGGACGCCGGCACGTTTCCGTTCCTGACCGGAATCATCATCGTGCTCGGAAGCCTCTACAATCTGGTGAGAGGTCTTCTGCCGGCGACGACGCTCGCAAGCGTTCCCATCGCGATCACACCGATCGAGCTGCGCCGGCTTGCCGGCCTGTTCGTGCCGGCCGCGATCTTCGTTGCCGCGATCCCGCTGGTCGGGATGTACATCGCCTCAAGCCTGTACGTCTTCGCCGTGCTGGCGATTCCGAGGCACCAATCCGTGCCACGCGCGCTGGCGATGGCGGCGGCAACGGCGCTCGCGCTCTACGTCGTGTTCGAGCGCATGTTCCAGGTCAGCCTGCCGCATGGCGCGCTCGCCGCCGCGTTCGGCATCTGACGGAGAGGCCGATGGATAATCTTGGGGAACTGCTGCACGGCTTCACCATCGCGATCACCGTGCCGCATCTGCTGCTGATGGCGGTCGGCGTGCTGCTCGGCATTCTCGTCGGCGTGCTGCCGGGGCTGGGCGCGCCGAACGGGGTGTCGCTGCTCCTGCCGCTGACCTTCGGCATGCAGCCGGTGTCGGCGATCATCCTGCTCTCCAGCATGTACTGGGGCGCGCTGTTCGGCGGCTCGGTGACCTCGATCCTGTTCAACATTCCCGGCGAGCCGTCCTCTGTCGCAACCACCTTCGACGGCTATCCGATGGCGCGGGACGGCCGGCCGACGACGGCACTCGCGACCGCCTTTGGTTCGGCTGCGTTCGGCGCGCTGGTCGGCGTCATCCTGATCACCTTCCTCGCATCCTGGGTGGCGCAGGTCGCGCTCGCCTTCGGGCCGGCGGAATATTTTGCGGTCTATTTCCTGGCCTTTGCGAGTTTCGTCGGCATGGGCGGGGCGGCCCCGATCAAGACCGTCGTGGCGCTCGCGATCGGCTTTGCGATCGCCGCCATCGGCATCGACACCGTCTCGGGCAGCGTCCGGCTGACCATGGGCATCGACGAGCTGGTCAAGGGGGTGAACTTCGTCGTCGCGGTGATGGGTCTGTTCGGCATCGGCGAACTGCTGGTTGCCGTCGAGGAGGAATTCCATGCCCGCGCCGTCTCCTCGAAGATCGATTGGCGCGAGGTGTTTCGCGCAGTCGGCCGCCTTCCGCGGCATAGCGTTGCGCTGCTGCGGAGCGCCGCGATCGGGTGCTGGATGGGGATCACGCCGGGCGGCCCGACCGCCGCATCCTTCATGAGCTACGGCATCGCCCGCCGCTTCTCGCGCCGCGGCCGATATTTCGGCACCGGCGAGCTCGAAGGCATCATCTCGCCGGAGACGGCCGACCATGCCGCGGGCACCAGCGCGCTGCTGCCGATGCTCTCGCTCGGCATTCCAGGCTCGGCGACCGCGGCCGTCATGATGGGCGGGCTGATGATCTGGGGCCTCAATCCAGGGCCGATGCTGTTCGTCGACCAGAAGGATTTTGTCTGGGGCCTGATCGCCTCGATGTATGTCGGCAACATCGTCGCGGTTGCGCTGGTGCTGCTGACCGTTCCGGTCTTCGCCGCCTTGATGCGAATCCCGTTCGTGGTCATCGCGCCCCTGATCGTGATCATCTGCGTCGTCGGCGCCTATTCGGTGTCGAACTCCTATCTCGACGTGGTGATGATGCTTGGCTTCGGTGTCGTCGGCTATCTCTTCAAGAAGCTGTTCTATCCGCTGGCGCCGCTGGTGCTCGCGATCGTCATCGGCGACAAGGCCGAGGATGCGTTCCGGCAGTCGATGCTGATGTCGAAGGGATCGCTCGGGATCTTCTTTGCGAACAAGCTGGTGACGTGCCTGATCGTGGCCGGCATCACGCTGCTGCTGCTTCCGCTCGCGTTGCAGCTCGCGCGTTTGCTGCGCAAGCCCACGCCATCCGACAGGAATGAGACGACAGCTCAGGAGAAGGTGATCATATGACCGCAAAGCCGCTCATTGCACTGGCGATGGGAGATCCCGCCGGCATCAGCCCGGAGCTGACGGCGAAGCTCGTGGTGGAGGGCGACATCCGCGCGAGCTGCCGGCTCGTGGTGATCGGCGACCGCCGCATCTTCGACGAGGGCGCGCACGTTGCGGGCGCCAAGCCGGACCTGACCATGGTGGAGCAGGGGGCCGACCTTCGATCGGCGCAGGGCGACGCGCTGTTTGTCGATCTTCGCCACCTCGACCCCAGGGACGTCGAGCCGAAGACCGCGACGCTTGCCGGCGGAAAATTCGCGCTGACCAATTACCGGCACGCGCTCGAACTCGGCCGCGACGGCCGCGTCGATGCGGTCTGCTTCACCCCCTTCAATAAGCAGGCGATGCGCCTTGCCCGCGCCGAGTATGACGACGAGATCGCGTTTTCCGCGGAGGTGGTCGGCCTCCAGACGCCGGCCAGCGAGTTCAACGTGCTGGACCGGCTCTGGAACGCGCGGGTCACGTCCCACATCCCGCTTAGGGATGTGGCTGCAAAGCTGTCCAGCGAACGCATCCACCGCGCGCTGAAACTGACCGATGCTTGCATGCGCAACGCCGGCTTTGCGCGCCCGCGCATTGCGGTTGCGGGTCTCAATCCTCACGCCGGCGACGGCGGCAATTTCGGCCGCGAGGAGATCGACATGATTGAGCCGGTGGTCGCGGCCGGCCAGCGCGAGGGCATTGCCGCGGAGGGGCCGTTCCCGGCCGACACCGTGTTCCTGCGCGCCAAGGGCGGCGCCTTCGACGCGGTGCTGACGATGTATCATGACCAAGGCCAGATCGCGATGAAGCTGATGGGCTTTGATCGCGGCGTGACCTTGCTCGGCGGCTTTCCATTCCCGATCTGCACGCCCGCGCACGGCACCGCCTACGACATCGCAGGCCAGGGCATCGCATCGATCGGGGCCAGCCGCGCCGCGCTGCTGCTCGCGGCGGAGATGGCCGGGCGCCGTGCTGGGTGATCGACCACGGGCACTAGCTCGTCGGCTGCGCCAGTCGCCCTCGGGAAAAACTAGAAACTTCCGTGGTCGCTCCGAGTTGCCAATTCGGTGAATGTCTCCATCCCGGAGCTGGCACATGGGCGATCGCGGGTCGCGAAGGACGATGATGAGCGCCCGGTCGGTCGATCGCGCCCAGGTATTCTGCATCGTTCTGATCCTTGTTCTGGCGGCAGCACCCGCGTTCGCGGCCGAGATCAGCCCGGCCGTCATCGAGTCCGCCGAGCCATCGAAGAAGACTCTCTCGAACGAAAAGCCGACTCCGGCGGGCGTGCGGTTGCAAGTGCTTCTGGACAGGGCGCATTTCTCGCCCGGCGAGATCGACGGCAGGTTCGGGGAGAATGCGAAGAAGGCGCTACGCGCCTATGCGGAAGCCCGGCAGTTGCCGGGCTCGGAGGCTCCGATGGAGGAGGTTTGGAAGGCGCTGCGGGCGGACGAGCGGCCGGTCACGCTGACCTACACCATCACCGAGCGGGACGCGGCGGGTCCTTTCCTGAACAAGCTGCCGTCGAAGATGGAGGACATGAAGGACATCCCGAAGCTCGGCTTCACCAGTCCGCGCGAAGCCCTGGCCGAGAAATTTCACATGAGCGAGCAGCTTCTGGCGGCGCTCAACCCCGGGCGCCGTTTTGATCGCGCCGGCGACACCATCGTCGTGGTGGACACTGCCAGTGCGGGAGAGGGTGCGCCTGCAAAGGCAGACAGGGTCGAGGTCGACAAGGTCAGGCAGACCGTCAAACTGTTCGACAAGTCGAATGCGCTGATCGGATTTTATCCGGCGACTGTGGGAAGCGAGGACAAGCCGTCGCCCTCAGGCACGCTCAAGGTCACCGAAGTCAGCAAGAATCCGCTCTATCGCTACAATCCCGCCTATCACTTCAAGGGCGTCCGTTCGCGCAAGCCCTTTACCATCAAACCAGGTCCGAACAATCCGGTTGGGACGGTGTGGATCAACTTGTCCGCCGAAGGCTACGGCATTCACGGCACGCCTTCGCCGGACAAGATTTCCAAAGCGGAATCTCACGGCTGCGTGCGTCTCACCAATTGGGACGCCGAACGCGTCGCTGGGAGCGTCGCGAAAGGCACGCCGGTCGCCTTTGTGGAGGGCGCCAAGTGAGGGGCGCTCACACGGCGGTCGCCGGCCCAAGGCAACGAGTGCGTTTTCGGATTTCGGAATAGTCGCATAATGCCACTGTTTTGCCCGACGCGTCAAAACAGCTTGAGCTGCAGGAAAAACACTAATGAAAACAACGCCCGGCTACTGTGTATGGGGTTGTTTTGCGATTTTTTATCGAGCGGACGGATCCTGGCCTCAGGCTCCGCAGATGATCACGCCATACCAGCCGAGGCCGCGATAGGTCTCGTAGCCGGGTGTCGCGTGGAACGCGATCATCGTGCCCGAGCGGTCGTGATAGAAGCCGGAGCGCTCGCCGTTCAGCGACAGCGAGATGCGCTCGCTCAAAATGCCTTGGCCGTCGGAGGCCGCGATCACGCGGAAATTGGAGTCGACCAGCAGCACGCGTGCCTTGTCGCTGTCGCCGACGCGCACGCCCTGGACGATGGCGCGGGCCTGCGGCTCCCAGTCGAAATGGATGGCGAGCACGCCGATCGGCGTGCCGTTGGCCTGGCCGCCGGCGCGGACGCTGGCGCAATAGGTCGCGACCTGCGCGTTGCCGAGCAGCGGCTGGTTCTCGACGTCGCCGGCGACATAGTCGTCGCCGGAGCGCAACGTCCGCGCCTCGCGAAACCATTTGGTGTGGGCGATGTTCTGGCCGACGACGCGAAAGCGGTCGGCGCGGCCATTGGCGATGACGTTGCCGTCGAGGTCGCAGAGCCAGAGGTCGAGATAGACGGTGTAGGCGCCGAGGATGACGCCGAGGCGCTGCGAGGCGTCGGTGACTGCCGCCGGTGCGGGCGAGGCCGCGCAATCCACCACGGCGGAGTCGGTGGCCCACCAGCGCACGTCGCAGGTGCGCTCATAGAGGTTGCGGTCGATCAGTTCGACCGCATTGAGCGACAGATCGACCATGCGCTCGCCGCGCGAGCGCTGGCTCATGCGGTCGATCGAGGCGACGAGATCCCCGGTGCGTTTCGTCAATTGGGTTTCGAGCTCGCGCGCGATGCTCTCGACCTGTTGGCCGACGCCGCGCACCTCCTGCGCCACCACCGCGAAGCCCGCGCCTTGCGCGCCGGCGCGCGAGCTCTCGATCAGCGCGTTTAGCGCCAGCATCTTCATCTGGTTGGTGATCTGCTGGATCGCCTTGGTCTTGTCGACCGCGATCTGGTTGACCTCCGCGGTGAGGCGGTTGATCAGCGCGGAAATGTCGGAATCATCTTCAGCGGGTTCGGCGGCAATCGGCTTGGCTTTCAGACCCAGCACAGCAGACATCGGGGAGTTCCCTTGGCAATGAGGCCTGATCTGCAATGAACCCGGAACAATCGCTTACAGATCGAATACGATTCTTTTTCGAGGATTCCGCCTAACGCCTGCTTAATTTGCTGTTCGGTGGAATGCCCAAATGATAGTCACTCCGGCCCGTCGGCTGGCCATCCACCGCTTTGTGCAGCCCGGCCGTTGCAAATCGCCGGGGTTTCCTGGCCAATCCCCTTAAGCCAGTGACCGGGCGCCTCGCGTGTTCGCCCGAACCTCGAGTTCCCAACAGATTGCCGCTCGTCATGACGCCGCCTACCACTGCCTTGCCCGTCGAAGCGCCCCAGGCGTTCCTGGGGGTGACGCGCTCGCTCACCGACAAGCTCTGGCGCGACCGGCTGGACGCCCGCGGGGCGGCCCAGGCGCTCGCCATTGTGCAGCGGCACCAGTTGCCGGAACTGCTGGCGCGGGTTCTGGCGGGGCGCGGGGTCGATATCGACGCGGTGCCGGACTTCCTGGACCCGACCATCCGCAAGCTCATGCCGGACCCCTTCACGGTGACGGAGATGGAGGCCGCCGCAAAGCGCATCGCCGATGCCGCGGCGAAGGGCGAGAAGGTCGCGATCTTCGGCGACTACGACGTCGACGGCGCGACCTCGGCGGCGCTGCTGGCCTGGCACTTGCGCCATTGCGGGCTCGATCCGCTGATCCACATTCCCGACCGGATCTTCGAGGGCTACGGGCCCAATACCGAAGCCGTGCGCGGGCTGGCCGCGAAGGGCGCCACGCTGCTCGTCACCGTCGATTGCGGCACCACCAGCATCGAGCCGCTGGCTGAGGCCAAGCGCCTCGGCATGTCCGTGGTCGTGATCGATCACCACCAGGCCGGGACGGAGCTGCCGCTGGTCGACGCACTGGTCAATCCGAACCGGCTCGACGATCTCTCGGGCCTTGGCCATCTCGCCGCGGTCGGTCTCGTGCTGGTGACACTGGTCGCGGTCAATCGCGAATTGCGCCAACGCGGCTTCTGGAATGCGGAGATGCCCGAGCCCGATCTGCTCGGCATGCTGCATCACGTCGCGCTCGGCACGGTCGCCGATGTCGCGCCATTGATCGGACTCAACCGCGCCTTCGTCGCCAAGGGGCTGATCGCGATGCGGCGGCGCGATCATGTCGGCCACACCGCGCTGATGGACGTGGCGCGGCTCAACGGCCCGCCGGAGGCCTGGCATCTCGGCTTCATGCTGGGGCCGCGGGTCAATGCCGGCGGCCGGATCGGCCGCGCCGATCTCGGTGTGCGGCTCCTGCTCGAAGGCGACAGCGTCGAAGCCGCGCGGATCGCGGCTGAACTCGATCGCCTCAACACCGAACGCCGTGTCATCGAGCAGGCCGCGGAAGCGCAAGCCGAGGCCGAGGCGCTGGCCTCGATCGGACTGGAGGACAAGCTCGGCGTCATCGTCACGGCGTCCGAAGGCTGGCACCCCGGCGTGGTCGGCCTCGTCGCTTCCCGCCTGAAGGAGAAGTTTTCGCGGCCCGCCTTTGCGATCGCACTCGAGCCCGGCGGCATCGGCACCGGCTCCGGGCGCTCGATCGCCGGCGTCGATATCGGCAAGGCGGTGCGGCAGGCGGTCACCGACGGCATCCTGCTCAAGGGCGGCGGCCACGCGATGGCCGCGGGCGTCACGCTGCGCAAGGAGAAGCTCGCCGAATTCCGCGCCTATCTCGAAAATGCGCTGGCGCGCGACGTCGCCGAGGCGCGCCACGTCAACGAGCTCTATATCGACGGCGCCGTCTCCGCGCGCGCGGTGACGACGGAGCTTGCGGCGACGCTCAACCGCGCAGGGCCCTTTGGCAGCGGCAATCCGGAAGCCGTGCTGGCGCTGCCGGCGCATCAGCTCGTCTATGCCGATGAGGTCGGCCAGGCGCATCTGCGTTTGCGCTTCAAGTCCGGCGATGGCGCCATCGTCAACGGGATCGCCTTCCGTTCGGTCGGACAAAAACTCGGCAACGCGTTGGTCGCCAATCGCGGTCAGCAATTGCATGTCGCGGGATCGTTGTCGGTCGACCGCTATCAGGGCGCCGAGCGTGTGCAGTTCCGCGTCATCGACGTCGCGCTACCGGACCAGGGGCCATCCGTGATTAAGTAGCGGCCTCAAACAACAAGAAAAGGGAGTGAACATGGCAGGGCAGGTTGAGGGCAAGGTCGCGCTGGTGACGGGCGGCGCCTCCGGCATCGGCGAGGCGATCGTCGAGCTGTTCGCGCGCGAGGGCGCCACCGTCATCGCAACCGACGTCGACGAGTTGCGCGGCCCCGAGCTCGCCAAGCGCATCACAAAGGCCGGCGGCAAGGCGATCTTCCTGGAGCAGGACGTCAGCAGCGAGGAACGCTGGATCGAGATCGTCGCCGAGATCGCCAAGCGCTACGGCCGGCTCGACATCATGGTCTCCAATGCCGGCATCGGCATTGCCGTGCCCTCGATCGTCGACATGACGCTCGGTGACTGGCGCAAGCAGAACGCGATCAACCTCGACGGCGTGTTTCTCTCGGTCAAGCATTGCCTGCCTTTGATGCGCAAGACCGGCGGCGGCTCGATCGTCATGATGTCCTCGCTGGCGGGCCTGCGCGGCGCGCCGGGGTTGTCGGCCTATTCGGCGACCAAAGGCGGCGTGCGGCTGTTTGCGAAATCGATCGCGATGGAGTGCGCGGCCGTGGGCGATGGCATTCGCGTCAATTCCGTTCATCCCGGCATCATCGACACTCCGATCTGGGGCAAGATCCCGACGGGGGCGACCGGCAACCAGGGCAATGCGCCGATCGATCCGGAGGAACGGGCCCGGGTCGTCACGCCGCTTGCCCGCGCCGGGCAGGCCGCGGAGATTGCCTCCGGCGTGCTGTATCTGGCGTCAGATGCCTCGCGTTACGTCACCGGCAGCGAGCTCGTGATCGACGGCGGTATGAACGCCGGCGGCGTGCCGCGGCGGCAATAAGCCGCCGCGCGGGCTGCGAAGGGCAGGGTGGCGCCCGCGGGGGCTGACGCGCAGGCGTCGGCCCTGTACAAGGCGCGCAGCTCTCGACCGACAAAGGTGTCCTTCGCCATGGCGCACAGCCTTCACTCCTCGTCATCCACGCCGGCGCCATTCCGCTCGAACCGGCCGGACCTTGCCACCGACGCGATCCGCACCGCGCGCGAGGATCTCGCCGCCTGCTTCCGCATGGCCGCGCGCAACGGCTTTGAGGAGGGCATCTGCAACCACTTCTCGGCCGTGGTGCCGGGCCACGACGACCTGTTCCTCGTCAACCCCTACGGCTACGCCTTCCGCGAGCTGACCGCGTCAAAGCTCTTGATATGCGACTTCCACGGCAACGTGCTCGACGGCGAGGGCGTACCCGAGGCGACGGCGTTCTACATCCACGCCGAGATGCACAAGCGCCTGCCGCGCGCCAAGGTCGCGTTCCACACCCACATGCCCTACGCCACCGCGCTGTCGATGACCGAGGGCGATCCCCTGATCTGGGCCGGCCAGACCGCGCTGAAATTCTACGGCCGCACCGCGGTCGACCGCGACTACAACGGCCTTGCGCTCGACAACCGCGAAGGCGCGCGGATCGCATCCGCCGTCGGCGATGCCGACATCGTCTTCATGAAGCATCACGGCGTGATGGTGCTGGCGCCGACCATCGCGGAGGCCTGGGACGATCTCTACTACCTCGAGCGCGCTGCCGAGGTGCAGGTGCTGGCGATGTCGACGGGACGCAAGGTGCTGGCCGTCGATCCCGCGATTGCGGCCGAGACCTACAAGCAGATGCGCGAGGGCGATTCCGAATCCGCGCGGTTGCATCTGGCTGCGATCCGTAGACAGCTTGATGCTGAGGAGCCGCAGTACAGGCACTGATCTCTTGGGGCCGTCATTCCGGGGCGCGCGAAGCGCAAGCCCGGAATCCATCGCGCAGCGAGCGACGTGGAGGAATGGATTCCGGGCTCGCGCCGAGTGGCGCGCCCCGGAATGACCGGCTCCTACGGCCCTTGCCGCAGCCTCGCCAGCACCTTCAGCCCGCCATAGCCGTCCGCCGGCGTGATCCCCGCGTGTTGCTGGAAATCCTTGATCGCCTTCATGGTGTCGTTGCCGACGCGGCCGTCGGTGCCGCCGGTGTCGAACCCGGCCTTGGTCAGTCGCGTCTGCATCTCCTGGACCTCGGCGAGCGTCAGCGCGCGCTCGGAGCCGGGGAAGGGCTGGATGAAGGGCGGTGCGCCGAGGCAGCGGTCGCCGAGATGGCAGATCGCCAGCGCATAGTTCATCGAGGGATTGTAGCTTTTCACCGAGTAGAAATTCGGCCCCAGCAGGAACGTCGGTCCGCCCGCAACCGGCGTCCACATCTGCGCCGATGCATTGGGCTGCGGGAACGGTTGGCCATCGGCGCGGGTGACGCCGGCTGACGCCCAGGCCGCATAGGTCCGGCTGCCGCTCACGTCGCCGGATGCGCGCACCTCGTAGCCCCAATGCTCGCCGCGGCGCCACTTGCCGCGATTGACCAGGTACTTTGCCGTCGAGCCCAGCGCGTCGTCGGGCTTGCCGAATGGCGACACCTTGCCGTCGCCGTCATAGTCGATGCCGACATTGAGCCAGACTTCGGGCATCCATTGCGAATGCCCCATCGCACCGGCCCAGGAGCCCTTCATCTCCTCCGGCGTGCTCCAGCCCTTGTCGACGATGCGTAGCGCGTTGATCAACTCGGTCTCCCAATAGGCCTTGCGGCGCGGCTCGTTCCAGGCGAGCGCGGCGAGCGAGGGAAACACCGGCGTCATGTGGTTCTGCTGCACCAGCGGATCGCCATAAGCGGACTCGACGCCCCACAGCGCCAGCAGCGTGCCGCGCTCGACGCCGAAGTCGCGCTCGATGCGCGCGAGCAGGGCCTCGTTGTTCTTCAGCGCGATCTTGCCGTTGATGATGCGCCAGTCGGAGACGCGGCGGTTGATGTATTGCCAGACCTGCTCGTGGAATTCGGGCTGGTTGCGCATCTGCTTGAACACGCTCATGTCGGGCTCGACCCGCGCCATTGCGCGCTGCCAGGTCGCGGCCGAAATGCCCTTCGCCATTGCGCGTGCGCGAAAACTCTCGCGCCACTCATCGAAGCCTGGCGGCGCGGCGAGGGCGCAGGTGGGTGACGCGACGATGGCTGCCACGCCGAGCGCAGACTTCAGCAAGGTGCGGCGGGTGTGATTGGCCGAGGAATCAGCTTGTTTCATGTGTGCAGTCTAGCGGGAAACATGGCGCCTGTGAGCCGGTTCCTGGAACGTTGGGAACAGGCGACCCGCCGCACGGCCCGATGGTGAGGTTAAGAAGATGTTGAAGGGCGGGTGGGGCCAAGCACACGAAAGCGCCATTCCCCGATTTTTTGCTCAGCCGCTTTACGGTCGGTTCGCTCTTGTCATGCAGAATACGCGCATGCGGTAGCTGTTCGACATCATCCGTGCTCCCTGGCCGTTCGGCGCAGGGCCGTTCGTCGTGATCCTGACGATCATTGCGGAAAACTTTGGCCGAGGCATTCAGGGCGATGGCGCCGTCGGCGACTTGTCGGATGCCGATGGCGGCGACGGAGGCTTCGGCGGCCAGGGCTAGTCCCGGCGCGGTCTAGTCGTCCTGCAGATCGGCCGCGATTCCGGCGAGCCAGCGCCGGACCGTTGTTTCCGCCTTGCTATCCAGATTCCGGGCGAGGCGTTTTTCCAGCGCGATCACCCGATCCCGGCAGGCCTTCAGCAGCGTCGCGCCGCGCGGCGTCAGGGTCCATTGCTGGATGCGGCCGTGGACGGGATGAGGCGTCATCGCAATCGCGCCGTCGCGTTCGAGGTTGCGGATGATGACGCCGACCGTCTGCGGCGTCAGGAAGGTGAGGCGGGCGACGTCGGCGCCCGACAGGCCTGGATAGGCGTTCAGCATTGTCAGCACGGCAAATTGCGGCGAGGTCACGCCGAGATCGGCGAGCGTCCGTTCCATCGTCAGGCGGACCGCGGCATGGGCCTGGCGCAGCAGATAGCCGAGATAGCCTTGCTCGCCGCGTTTGCCTTCCCCCGGGGCGGGCACGTGGACCGCGCTCCCGTCGGAAGCGGCGGAGGCCTTCCGCGGGCTTTTCGATCTTGTGAAGTCAGCGGCCTTGCGCATCATATAAGAGCTCTTATACAGTATAAGTGCTCTTACAATAACACGAGGTGCACGGCAATGTCACACGCCCGCAGCGAATATGAGGATTTCAAGAGGATTGCGCCCGACGCGTATGATCTGGTGCTGGCGCTGGGCCAGGTTGCGGCCAAGGCCGGCCTCGACAAGCAGCTTCTCGAACTGGTCAAGTTGCGCGCCTCGCAGATCAACGGCTGCGCCTTCTGCGTGCAGCATCATATCCTGCTCTCGGAGCGCATCGGCGTGCCCGTGGACAAGCTCAATCTGGTCGCGGTCTGGCGCGAGGCACCGATCTACTCGGCGCGCGAGCGTGCGGCATTGGCCTGGACCGAAGCCCTGACCTTCCTGCCCGACGGCGTCAGCGACGAGGTCTACGCGGAAGTGACCAGCGAATTCTCCGAGTCCGAGCTGATGTACCTGACCTCGGCGGTCGCCTCGATCAACGTCTGGAACCGGTTTGGCGCGGCCTATCGCTGGACGCCGGCGAAGCGGCCGGTCGCAACGAATGCCGCATCCTGATTGCCATCAGGGAAAAAGGGGAGGTTGTCATGACAGCAATGAGTCTGGCCACCACGCAACGCCCGGTGCCGTCGCGTTCAATGGCGCTGGCCGTTGCCGGCGGGCTCGCCTGCGCACTCGCGATCGGCAAGGCGCTGCCGCTGACGATGGAGACCGTATCCGGCGCGCTCGCGCCGCTCTGCGCGACAGCCGCGGAGAGTTCGCCGCTCGACAAGGTCGAGCCGATCGGCTCCTATGCATTGCCGAACGTGCCGGGCAAGCGCGTGACCATCGTGCGCGTTTTCTACGGCCCCGGCGGATTTACGCGGCCGCATCGCCACGCGGGCTCGGTGACCGCCTACGTCACCAAGGGTGAGATCCGCTCCCAGCTCGGTGGCGGCCCGGTCGAGACGTTTGGCGTCGGCCAGTCCTTCTTCGAGCCGCCCGGCGCGACGCATCTGGTGTCGGCGAATGCCAGCGCCACGCAGCCGGCGGAATTGATCGCGGTGTTCGTGGCGGACGAGGGCGCGCAGCTAACGACGTTTCTGGACTAGTTCGTAGCCCGGGCGAGCGAAGCGACACCCGGGAACAGTTGTCGTGAACATCCCGGATGTCGCTTCGCGCATCCCGACTATACGATCGGCGTGCTCCGCGATCTCGTCAGCCACCATACGACGCCGGATCGGGATTGTCGGACGGGTGCTCGAACGACTTCTTCATCGACACCGGCATCGGCACGTGGAAGTTCAGGCCGCGCGGCGGCACCGGCTCCATGAACCATTTGTTGTAGATCTTCTCGATCTCCGGGCTCTTGTAGAGTTTTGCCGTGGCGCGATCGACCACGGCCTTGAACTGTGCGTCGTCCTTGCGCAGCATGATGCCGTAGGGCTCCGGATCGGAGAAGGCGCCGGAGCTGATGGCGTAGAGCGACGGATCCTTCGCTGAGGCGATCATGGCCGCGAGCTGGATGTCGTCCATGACGAAGGCCTCGGCCCGGTCAGTCTCGACCATCAGGAACGCCTCGGGGACGTCCTTTGCATTCATGACGTTGATCCCGAGCGCGCGCGCGGCGTTGGCCTTGTTGAGCTGGGTGATGTTGGTGGTGCCCGCGACCGAGACGACGGCCTTGCCCTTGAGGTCATCGACCTGATCGAGCTTCGAAGCCTTCTTCGACACGAAGCGGCTCGCCGTGAGGAAATGCGTGTTGGTGAACCACACCTGCTTCTGGCGGTCGGCGTTATTGGTCGTCGAGCCGCATTCGAGGTCGATGGTGCCGTTCGCCATCAGTGGAATGCGGTTGGACGAGGTGACGAGGTTCTCGTTGACCGCGAGCTTGTCCAGCTTCAACTCGGCCTTGATCTCCTCGACGATCTTCATGCAGATGTCGATGGCGTAGCCGACGGTCTTCTGCTTCTCGTCGATATAGCTGAAGGGCACTGCACTGTCGCGCACCCCGAGCGTGATCGCGCCGGTCTCCTTGATCTTCTTCAGCGTACCGGTCAATTCCTGCGCATGAGCCGGCACGGCGAATGCGACGGCCACGATGACCGCCGTGGTCAGACAACGCATGTGCTTCCCTTTCTCCAGTTTGCTTGCCGGAAGCCAAGCAATTCTGGGGCCAGAGAAGGCCGGGTCGTTCGGGGAGGTCGGGACGCCGATCCGCTTAAGCCTCGTGCGCCGAAAGGGGCGTCATGAGATCGTCATCGAGGCGCGCCGCGCGGTGAGGCGCGAGTTGCCTCAATTCTCCTCGCTGCTCGAGCCCTCGCGCTGATCCGGCTTGATCACGTCCTCAGGCAGCGCATGTGCCACAGGCTGCGGGCCGCCCGCGATCTCCGGGCCGACCTCGCGGCCGCGGGCACGGATCAGCCGCTCATAGGCGGAGACCAGCGTGACGTAGGGGCTGACCCAGATCCAGCCGTCGCGGGTGAACACCTGGACGTCGAAATGCAGATGCATCGACGTGCCGGCGGGATGGTCGAGATAGTTCGAGACCACGCCGATCTTCTCGCCTTCGGTCACGATGCGGCCGTTAAGCACGCCGTCGGCGTTCATCACCTGCGGGTTCATGTGCATGTAGCGGAAGCGCATGTGCTCGGTGCGGCTGTTGATCTCGAGCGTCGCGGCCTGGTCCTTGGATGCGCGGATCACGATGGCGTCGCGCACGGCGACGACGGCGCGCTGCTTGGGATCGCAGGGGGCGCGACCTTCGCCGGGCGGCGGGCACTCGGCGGCGCGGATGTCCTCGCCCTGGTGGCCGTAACCGCCGCCGCATTGCCCGACTTCGAAGCTGCGGGACTCGCAGAAATTGTCGCGCCAGGGGTAGGCCGTCGGACTCTCGTTCTTGTCGCGCCTGCCGTAGGATTGCGAGCGCACGAAGGCGGGCGCCTTCTCCAGCGGGAAGCGGATCTGCGCATAGGCCATCACGTCCGGATGGCCGCTCTTGTTGCGGTAGCCGGTGTTCGGGATGATGTCGCCGCTCGGCCGGTAGCTGAAATCGGCCGAGCGCCCTGAAGGACGATCGATGATGTCGGAGGCAACGTCCATCAGCGGCCGCATGCGCTGGCCGCCGGCGACGCGCAGCGCCTTCAGGAAGCGTTCGGCAACCGGATAGGCCTCCTTGCAGGCAAGCCGCCGCGGTTTTGCGACACTGTCCAGGCACTGGATGGAGACGACATAGGCGACGCCGAACCGAGTGAAGGCGTAGCGCACATAGCCTTCGCGGATGAACCTGCGCAGGTCCGGATAATGGGCTGCAAGCGGCTTGACCGGCTCACCCTTGCCGCCGGCGGGATCGGCGATGTCATAGAGCAGCGCAGAGCCCGTGATCTGCACCTCGACGGGTCTTGCGAAGACACGCGTCGGCATGCCGTCACCGGCGCCGGGTTCGAGCGAGAAGCTCGCGCTATATCCGGCGGGGCCGGCGTCGAACATATCGACGGGGTTGAAATCAGCCTGATAGCGCGACAGCGACAGGCTCGGCGGCGCGCCGTTGCGCTGGGCCTCGCGATAGGCGCCGGCGTCGAACGGCAGCAGCACGGGCACGGAGCTGCGGGCAATGCCGGTGAAGAATTGGGAGGAGATTGCGTTGAGCTGCACCAGTGCCGGCATCGCGCGCGGATCGTAGCGCGGCACGGAACGGCGAGGCACGAAGATGAAATCGTCCGCGGCCCGGGGGTGGCTGTTGATCTCGGTGCGGAGCTGGTCGAGCGCTGCGCGCCAATCGACGCGCAGGGCCGTGAGCGAGGGGCTGCGGAATTCGTCCGCAGCGAGCGGAGTGGCGGTGAGGAGCGACAGCGACGCCAAAAGAAGCGAGACGAAGCGGAAACTCTTCCTATCCACTGTCTCGCCCCCCGGCGGCACCTGTTCCGATCCTCGATCCCTGGCTTAGTCCTTGGCGCGCTCGGAGTAGGAGCCGTCTTCGGTCATCACCACGATGCGGGTGCCGACGGCGATGTGCGGCGGCACGGTGGTGCGGATGCCGTTGGAAAGCACCGCGGGCTTGTAGGAAGACGAGGCGGTCTGGCCCTTGGTCACCGGCTCGGTCTCCACCACTTCCAGCGTCACGCGCTGCGGCAGCGCGAGCGAGACCACGTTGACGTCGTGGGTCGACAGCTTGACGGTCATGTCTGGCTGAAGATAGGCGGCCGCGTCGCCGACCACGTCCTTGGAGACCTGGACCTGGTCGTAGGTCTCAGGGTTCATGAAGTGGTAGCCGTCACCGTCTTCATAGAGGAAGGTGAAGTTGCGCTCTTCGATCGTCGCCTTTTCGACCTGGTCGGTGGTCTTGTAGCGCTCGGAGATCTTTACCCCGTCCGAGATTCGGCGCATTTCGATCTGGCTGACCGGGGTGCCCTTGCCGGGATGGATGTTCTCGGCGCTCACGACGACATAGAGCTTGCCGTCTTGCTCGATCACGTTGCCCTTGCGAATAGAACTGGCGATGACTCTCAAAGCTGTATTTCCTGCTTGCTTGGCCCGGCTCCGGCCAGGACGTGGTCAAATTGATGGGGGACTTGGGGCCTCAAATCAGACCTCGGCGCCCGTTTCGGGCCGCAACATACTGATTTTGCCGTTGGATGCCAGCACTTTGCTGATGGCTGGGGTGGTCGGTTAATGGCTGGGGACAAGCCGATTTCGCCGTTCTGGTCGCCCGAGCGCCACCTCGACCGGCGGCCGTTCCTCCAGGCGAGGGGAGCCGTGACCGGGGCTTTACGGGGCTTTTTCGCCGAGCAGGGCTTCATGGAGGTCGAAACCTCCGTTCTTCAGGTCTCCCCGGGCAATGAGACCCATCTGCACGCCCCCCGGACCGAGATCGTGCGGCCCGACGGCAGCCGGGCCAGCCGCTACCTGCGGACCTCCCCGGAATTTGCCTGCAAGAAGCTGCTGGCGGCCGGCGAGCCCCGAATCTTCGAGTTCGCCCGGGTGTTCCGTGACCGCGAGCGCGGCGACCTGCATCTGCCCGAATTCACCATGCTGGAATGGTACCGGGCCGGTGCGCCTTATGACGCCATCATGGCCGACACCGTCGTGGTCATCGCCCGCGCGGCGCAGGCGACCGGGATCGGGACCTTCTCCTTCCGCGGCCGGACCGCCGATCCCTTCGCCGAGCCGGAGCTCCTGACGGTCGCAGGCGCCTTTGAACGGTTCGCCGGCATCGATCTGCTGTCGACAATCTCGGGTGACGAGGGTAACCGTGCCGCGCTCGCCCAAATGGCTGGCGGCAAGATCCGCGTGGCCGGGGACGACACCTGGTCGGACATCTTCAGCAAGGTTCTGGTCGAGCATGTTGAGCCGCATCTGGGACAGGGGCGTTTGACCATTCTGTTCGAATACCCATCTCCCGAGGCGGCACTGGCGCGCGTGAAGGCCGGCGATCCCAGGGTCGCCGAACGGTTCGAGGTCTATGCCTGCGGCGTCGAACTCGCCAACGGTTTTGGCGAACTGACCGACGCCGAAGAGCAGCGCCGGCGCTTCACCGAATCGATGGCGGAGAAGCAGCGCCGCTATGGCGAAGCCTATCCGCTGGACGAGGACTTTCTAGCCGCGGTCGCCGCAATGCCGGAGGCGAGCGGCGTCGCGCTCGGCTTCGACCGGCTGGTGATGCTGGCCAGCGGCGCAACGCGGATTGATCAGGTGGTGTGGACACCCCCTGCAAATGAAGCGCTGAGTGAAACATGAAGAAGACCAATCTTGCACGCACCTTGCGCGAGCCGGCCGAGCTCGTGGCCGAGCACCTCGCGCCTGCCGCGGCGCTGCCCGCACTGGAGCGCGTTGCCGCGCGCTATGCGGTCGCGATCACGCCGGCGCTGGTCGAGCTGATCGACACATCCGATCCTGACGATCCCATCGCCCGCCAGTTCGTGCCGACCGCCGCGGAACTCGAGATGCAGCCGGGCGAGAGCGCCGATCCGATCGGAGATCACCCGCATTCGCCGGTCCCGGGCATCGTGCACCGCTATCCCGATCGCGTGCTGTTCAAGCTCGTTCACGTCTGCGCGGTCTATTGCCGCTTCTGCTTCCGCCGCGAGATGGTCGGCCCCGGCAAGGACAACGCGCTCTCGGACAGCGCTTATCGTGCTGCCGTTGATTACATCCGCGCGCACGACGAGATCTGGGAGGTGATCCTGACCGGCGGCGATCCCCTCATGCTGTCGCCGCGCCGCATGAGCGAGATCATGGCCGATCTCGCCGGCATCGATCACGTCAAGATCATCCGCCTTCACACCCGCGTGCCCGTCGCCGACCCCGCGCGCGTCAGCGACGAGATGGTCGCAGCGCTGAAGGTTGCGGGCGCGACCACCTGGGTTGCGCTGCATGCCAACCATGCACGCGAGCTCACGGAAGGCGCCCGCGCAGCCTGCGCGCGGCTCGTCGATGCCGGGATTCCCATGGTCAGCCAGTCCGTGCTCTTGCGCGGCGTCAATGACAACGTCACGGCCTTGTCGGATTTGATGCGAGCTTTCGTCGAATGCCGGATCAAGCCGTACTATCTGCATCACGGCGATCTCGCACCGGGCACTGCGCATCTGCGCACCACGCTGGCGGAGGGGCAGGAGCTGATGCGGCAGCTGCGCGGACGGGTGTCAGGACTCTGTCAGCCTGACTACGTCATCGACATTCCCGGGGGTGCCGGCAAGTCGCCGGTGGGGCCGAACTATGTGTTGGCGGCACAAAATACCGCACCCGACGCACGTGAAGCGGCGACGGAAACGCGCTATCGTATCGTGGACTATTGCGGGGACGTTCATCTCTATCCGCCCGAGACGTGAGTGGTGACGGAGTGGACGCCGGTTTGAGCATGGAGGAACGGAAATGAAGAGGATCATCGTGGCCGTGTCGCTCGTGGTCTTGCTCGGCGGCGCGGCAGTGGCGCAGACCGGCAGCAAGGGATCGACCACCACGTCGGGACCGTCGGCGGGCAATTTGCCGCCTGCACCCGTCGGTCATCGGCAGCCGCGCGCCGGCGACGTGCCGAACGAGAAGAATTTGAGCGACCCGAACGATCCCCTCAGCAAGGAAAACCAGGCGCTCGACAAGAAGATCAAGAGCATCTGCCGCGGCTGCTAGGCCGCGTCGGTGCGGGCAGGGCGCGACAGCTCGCCCCGCCCGCGTTTGCTTTGGCCTTACGCCGAGCGCTCGTGCAGCCCCGCGCGCTGGGCGTTGCGCCGGATTTCGACCGCATCGGCGAGCTGCTCGAGCACAGTTGCCGTGGTCGCCCAGTCGATACAGCCGTCCGTGATGCTCTGGCCGTAGGTGAGCGGCTTGCCCGGAACCACGTCCTGGCGGCCGGCGACGAGATTGCTCTCGATCATCACACCCATGATGCGGCTCTCGCCACCGGAAATCTGGCCGGCAATGTCGGCCATGACCAGCGGCTGGTTCTCCGGCTTCTTGCTCGAATTGGCGTGGCTCGCATCCACCATCACCAGCGGCGCGACGCCGGATTTCGCCAGCTCGTTGCAGGCCGCCGCGACGCTTGCCGCATCGTAGTTCGGCGTGCTGCCGCCGCGCAGGATGATGTGGCAGTCCTCGTTGCCCGCGGTCGAGGCGATCGCCGAGCGGCCGAGCTTGGTCACCGCCATGAAATGATGCGGATGCGAGGCCGACTTCACTGCGTCCGCCGCGATCCGCACATTGCCATCGGTGCCGTTCTTGAAGCCGACCGGGCAGGACAGCCCGGAGGCCAGCTCGCGATGGATCTGGCTCTCGGTCGTGCGCGCGCCGATCGCGGCCCAGGACACGAGGTCAGCGATGTATTGCGGCGTCGTCATGTCCAGGAATTCGGCGCCGGCCGGGAGGCCGAGATTGTTCACCGCTGACAGCACGTTGCGCGCCAGCCGCAGGCCCTTGTTGATGTCGAAGCTGCCGTCGAGATCGGGGTCGTTGATCAGGCCCTTCCAGCCGACGGTGGTGCGCGGCTTCTCGAAATAGACCCGCATTACGATCTCGAGCTGGTCGGCGAGGTCCTCGCGCAGTTTTGTCAGACGCTCAGCGTAGTCGAGCGCGGCCCGGGGATCATGCACCGAGCACGGGCCGACCACCACCAGCAGGCGGTCGTCCTGGCCGGTGAGGATGGCATGGATGGCGTTGCGCGCCGCCATCACCACACGCGTTGCGGTGAGCGTGCGCGGGACCTCCCGCATTACCTCATCCGGCGTGCTCAGCTCTTTCAGTTCACGGATACGAAGATCGTCAGTCGTGCTCAGCACGGCGGGCTCCTGCTTGTTTGAACCTGCCGGCCAATAAAAAAGCCGCCAGGTCTGGCGGCTGTTCGGACGTTTGCTTCAATATTTCAGATTGAGCGCGATCCTCCTGCCGCCAGCGAGCTGTCGTAGCTAAAGTACCAAAAATAGCTGGTGGCAACGGTGATCATGGCAGGCGATATAGCGTGCCATTGGCTGGTTGTCACCCCCCAATCGGCTTGGCGGGCGACGAGACCCCTCAGGTGTTGCTGTTGCGTGCCGCCAGCGCCATGCCGATCAGGGTGGCGCCGCCGAACAGCAGGTTGATACCGACGAGCACGCCGATCGCCCATTCCGCCGAGCTCGGCAGCCCCGTGATCACCATGAACGAGATCGCGATGTCGACGAGACCGGAGATCAGGAGCCACGACCAGCGGCCGCTCAGTTCGCGGCGGTGCTCGAGTGCGTACATGATGGTGGCGACGCCCTCGGCGAGGAAATAGGCGCCGAGCACGATGGTCAACGTCAGCACGGCCTGCATCGGCCGCGCCAGCAGCAGCATACCGGCAAGCACGGCCAGCGCGGCCGAGATTAGCGACCACCAGAAGCCCGGCGTGCTGCGCGCCCAATAGGTCACGATCAGCCCGCCAATGCCGCTGATCAAGAACATCCAGCCGAGGAAGATCGCGATGGCAAGGCTTGCGAGCGGCGGCAGGATCAGTGCGGCGACGCCGAGAACGGCGAGCAGGATGCCCTCGAACAGGAAGGCCTTCCAATGCGCCTTCACAGTCTTGCTCATCGCGGATTGCAGCCGTGAAAGATCTTCAGGCGATGTCATCGGCAGGCTCCGGATCGAAGGGTGTGTGCTCAATCTAGTATGCGCGCAGCGGGCTTGCCATCCCGCGGCTCAACCGCCGCCGTGCGCGGACGAAAAACCTTCGCCGCTGGTGCGAATGCGGTTGCGGCCGAGAATATAGATCGCCGTTGTGACAATCAGAAGCGCGAGGCCGAGCAGGATCGAGACGAAGCCGATCGGGATCAGGGCCAGCGTCAGATTGCGCTCGGGGTTGATCAGCCAGTGGTGGATCGAGGTCAGCACGAAGGCGAGGCCGAGAAAGCCGACGCCGCCGCCGGCCAGCAGCAGCGCCCACATCCGGCGCAACTGGCTGAGCCGCTCCCGCGCAACGTCCGTGCGGGGCGCGTGGTGGCGCGCGACGCGCCGCACCAGGCGGATGGCGAAGGCGATCGAGCTGAAGCCGACCAGGAGGCTCGCGGCGCCCAGCCACATCCGCAGCGTCGGGTCCAGATCCGGCATGCGCTGGAGGGTCAGCAGCGGGAAGTCGAAGGCCGAGTGCAGCGCGAGCGGGCCGGCGAAGATCAGCAGGCGGCTGGAGAGACGGGCCCAGTCGCGATGGTGCCGGTTTGCGCCCAGCGCCGTGCCGGCACGGGCGATCGTCAGGTAAGCGCCGGCGATGATGCCGAGCGCGCCGTGGAACGGCACGGTGAGGACGCTGCGCAAGGCGGCAAGCGAGCGCCACATCTCGGCATGCTGGACGAGATAGGCGAGGTTCTCGTAGGCGGCGAAGCCGAGGCCGACCGCGGCGCCATAGACCACGGTGTCCATCGGATTGGCGAAGGTCCGCCGCTTGGTCGAGGAGACCAGCACGATGGCGACCACCTTGACGGCCTCCTCGGGCAGCGCGACGCCGAAGATCGAATGCATCGCCAGCGCCGCCCAGGGATTGTCGGGGGCTGCAACCATCTTGGCGAAGGGGGCGCGGGCGAGGCCCAGCAGCGAGATGCTGGCCGCGCCGAGCAGGAACGCGGTCCAGACCTGGGCCGGTGGTCCCGGGCGCTCTTCGGCGGCAATGACGAGCCACA
Source organism: Bradyrhizobium diazoefficiens USDA 110 (assembly GCF_000011365.1). Classification (GTDB taxonomy): domain Bacteria; phylum Pseudomonadota; class Alphaproteobacteria; order Rhizobiales; family Xanthobacteraceae; genus Bradyrhizobium; species Bradyrhizobium diazoefficiens. The sequence goes on from NC_004463.1 coordinate 4,855,869, forward strand.
GCATCAGCAGCGCCGGGGCGATGGCGGCAGTTCCGATGACGGTGGGTAAAGCTTCAATCAGATACATCGGCGCCGAAAATAGGTTCCCTTGATCCGCTTATCTACAATCACCGCTGCGACCATGTGTCATGCGCTTGCTGTCGCCTCGCTTAACGGGCGTGACAGCTCCCGTTCATACGCACCGCTGGGACCGAATGCAGGCACAATCATTTGCGTATCGGGCCTGTTGGTCATCAACGCGCCTGTTGGTCCTGGATGGTCGCGATCGCATGTCCAGGATCGGGCCGCGATTGGCAAGCCAAATCAAGGAAGTGCACCGGTTTCTTCGATTCACGATGCACGTCTCCCGGCGGCGAGTCTGGCAGGCGTGCCGTCCGCCAGAACAACGCGCGGCCGGGTAGATCGGCCTAGTCACGCTTCCTTGTGCGCCGGCGGGGTGATGTGGCGGTACGGCGAGCCCGCACCTGCTCCAGCTGCCAGAAGACGCGCACGAGGCACGAGCCCAGGCAGAACACGATCAACAGCAGCAGGAAGGCTTGATCGACGGCGGCGACATGGATCATGGCGATAGCCAAGCAACGTGCATGCCATGCGTTCCTGCAGCGGCCTGCGCTCGGCGCGACCGCGCCTCCTACCAGGCGTTGCTTGCGGAGGCTCGAATCGGCGCGTTGGCGCAGGGCGATCGGGGCTGCCGCTGCCAGCCTTCAGTGCGTGGTGAACGGCGGCGCCGCCTCGGGGGCGATGTCGAAGGCGCCGAGATGGAATTCCTCCCCGATGGACTCGTCCGGCTCGGCGTGCTGCGCGAGCAGCGTGAACGCGGCCTGCGGGTATTGCTTCCAGATCTCGAGATCGCCGGCGGTGATGGTGAGCCAGCCGAACGTGTACATGTAGCGTCCGGGCTCGGTAACCCGGCCGACCCTGTCCCAGGTGATCTTGTCGACTGCCATTCGGTCCCCCGATCGCAAATCTGCAAATGAGGTCCGGCGCGAGGCACAGACCCTCAAAAGCTGATCCCGCAATGGGGCCGCGATAGGGCAGAGATGCGGAGGCAAGACGGCCCCGGAGGGCCGCCGCCTGCCGGTCAGCGCGTCGAGGCCGCCTGCGCTTCCGACGCCCGCTCCAGCTGACGGTGCGAGGCGTGGAAGACGTCGTGGACGAGGCCGATCTTCTCCATGCCCAAGATGATCAGGCCGTTGAGATCGATCTCCCACCAGGCGTGCGAGATATAGGCGTCCCGCGGGAAGCGGTGATGGTTGTTGTGAAGGCCCTCGCCGAAGGTGAGGATCGTGGTCACGAACTCGTTGGTCGAGGCGTCGTCGACCTCAAAGCGGCGATAGCCGTAGGCGTGACAGACCGAGCCGGTGAGCTGGCTGACGAGGATCAGCAGATAGGCCCGGAGCAGGCCGGAGAACAGCACGCAGCCGATCATGGTGTGCACGCCGCCGAAAACGTAGCCGATGAAGCCGGGGATGAAGACGGCCGACATCCCGTACCAGACCCAGCGAGTGCGGACGAAGAACATCGCGATGGGGTCGGCGAGGATGTCCTTGGCATAGTATTCGTTGTCGGTGGTCGCCTGGTCGAATACCCAGCTGCCCTGGGCGTGCAGGAAGCCCTTGAGCGCGCTGACATAGCGATTGCCGAAGCCGTCGAATTGCGGGCTGTGGGGGTCGCCCACGTCATCGGCATAGAGATGGTGGCGGCGGTGGTTTGCGACCCATTTGGCGATCGAGCCCTGCACCGCCATCTGGGCGATGGCGCAGAAGAAGACGCGCATGATCGGGCCGGTGCGGAAGCTGCGATGGACGAACAGACGGTGCATGCCGGCGCCGATGCCGAATGTCGTCAGCGCGAACATCCAGGCAAACGTAAACAGCTCCACCTTGCCGACGCCCTGCGTGACGGCCCAGATGATGCCCGCGACCGCGCCGACATAGAGGATGCCGAGGAGGAGATAGCTTTCGCGCAGCTTGGCTTTGACGAGCGGTCCCTCGGTCACGACACCGGGGGGAAGCTGCGGCTTGGCGGCGGTGGGCGCGCTCTGAGCGGTCTTTGCCTGGGCGAACTCAGCGTCAGCGATAGACATTCCGGGACTTCCAATACGTTAGGCCCGCAATGATTGCGGCCGTACTGGTTCACACCCTATCGCGCAGGGCTCGCCACCTCCAGCGTTTCGTTAAGAAAGAGTTAAGATGGAGCCAGCCGGTCTCAGGCCGGCTGCGGCACGGGCGAGCGCGCGATCAGGCGGACGACGTCGTCCCACTGCTGCTTCTCGGCGAATTTGACCGCAAAGCCGTTGTCGAACTTGCGGATGACGCGGCCGACGCAGGCGCCGATCGCAAGCGGGGTACCGATCGGCGGATCGTATTCGCAGGATATCGCGACGCCGGCGGTGGAGACGTCGATGATGAAGCAGGGATGGGTGCTGCCGTCTGCGAGCGTCAGGAAGGTGTGAGAGACCTGCGGAACGAAGCGGGCGTCATTGCGCAGCTCTTGGACGCTGGCGTCCCTCTGCTTCTTCTCCAGCCAGGTCAGCTTCTCCGACATCCAGGCGCGCCGCGCCCGCGTCATGTCGAGTTCCATCAGGAAGCCCGACTTCAGCGTCGCGCTGATCGTGCACTGGAATTCGCCGAAATCCTGGAAGTACGAGGTCACGCGCTCGCCGATCTTGCCGACGACAGGCACGTCCACGATCATGCGGAACGGCGAGACGCGCTTGGTCCGGCAGGCGAAGGTGCGGAGCTTGCCCTCACAATCGTACCAGCGCGGCAGCGAGTAGCTGCCGCTCACGGTGACTTCCACTGCACGCTGCCTGAGGAATTCTGCGATGGACATCCGCGCCAATCGGGTTTCGGAGTATTTCCGTACTTCCACGGTAGCGGTCAAATTCTAAGTAAATGATACCGCCGCTCAGGAGCAGGGGTAAATTTCCGGTAAACGCGTGGCCGGGTCATGCACCGGCGAAAGCGGCATAAGGTCCCGATTATGGGGCACGCAAGTTCACAACACCGTCATTGAGAGCGACGGCTCGGCCGTGGCGTTCAGAGAGAGCCGAGCAGAACGAGACAGGCCAGCACGGCCACGGCGACAAGGAGCCTGGTCGTTTTCCAGGCCAGACTCTCCGCACCAACGTTCAATCCGAACCACGGCAATGCGTGCCGCAGCGCGCGCGTTGCGAATGCTTCGACGATGGCGAGCGCGAGGGCGATGCCGGCAAGGAACGCCCATGACTCGGCTGGGGGGATCCACGGCGCCAGCCAGGCAGGCACCGAGCCTTTGAAGGACGCGAGCAGCGCGAACCAGCCGAACAGGTATGTGAAGCTCTTGATGACGTCGGGTCCGAGCGCATCGGGCTCGAGCCGGATGCCGATCGCTGCGAGCGCGCGCTCGATGCGCTCACCGTCGGCGAAGAAGAGAAAGGCGCCGAGGTAGAGCGGAACCCGCGACATGAAGAGGAGGGCCATCAGTCCGAACAGAACCGCGTAGCCGTAGGCGTCGCCGAGAATGTGCATGCCGCTGACGGGCGAGGGCTCCGGCGCGGTCGCGGCCTGGCGCGGCGGAAGCGACCTCGCTCGCGCCATGTGCTCCAGCATCCTGGCGCGGCGGTCCGGTGTGTAGGGCGTCGTGCGCTGCATCCAGGGCGGCAGTGCCGGCGAGGCAATGCCGGATTGGCCGTCCGAGGGGGATTTGCGCTGCTCCATGGGTCCACACCGGTTCCAACAGGATGTTGGTCGGAGGTGAGGGCCGGAGAGGTTCACGGGCATGGCGGTGAATTTCACTGCATCGCCCGCGCGCGGATGGCGCTCCCTAGCGGAATCGAACCGCTCTCTCCACCGTGAAAGGGTGGCGTCCTAACCGATAGACGAAGGGAGCAAACGCTAAGCCCCGCCGCTTTTGACGGCACGGCCGCGGCCGCGCGAGTCGTGCCCGCCGGCTTGCAGCGGGCGAACGTATAGTGTCCTTTCGGCCCGTGGGCAAGCCGTTCGGGAACGGTCTTTTGGAATCGTGGACAGCGCCGGCGAGGGGATGATTCGGACCCGATTTCAACGGTTTCTTAGGGCTCCCTGAGGTAGCGCTGGAGCGGGAGATTTCACGCCAATGCCACCGCCCAAGAAGCGCGCAGACCGCAAGCTGCTGTCGCAGCACGCCTGGATCACGCTCGACGGCGGGTTCGCGGCGCGGCATTGCCTGGTCCAGGACATCTCGAGCTCGGGCGCCAAGATCACCCTGGACGAGGACGCAAGCCAGCTTCCGGGCGTGATCCGGCTGGCCTTCGCGCGCGATGCCCGCACCGGGCGGAACTGCCAGGTGGTCTGGCGCCGCGGCAAGTCGGCCGGGATCAAGTTCATCTGACATCCACCTAGTGCGACCCGGATGGCGCGCCGCACCTCGCCGGGCTAGAACGCTCGCATGCGCACACAGCTCCTCATCCTGATCTCGTTGCTGGCCACGTCCGCAGCCGCGGCAGAGCCCTTGCGCCTTCCGGCTGCCGAGCCGCCGCAGCAGGGCAAGACCCTGCCGCTGAAGGGCGCTGGCGGGACGGCAAAGGCGGGCGCATGCGCGTCCTATGGCCGTGGCTACCACATGGTCGAAGGCACCGGCACCTGCGTGAAGATCGGCGGCTCGATCAGCGTCGACGCCGCGGTCCGGCGCTAAAGCCGCATGCCGCCGGATCTGTTGCGGCTCGATATCGTCGTCCCCGTGCTGATGTATTGCGCGCTGCTGTGGTGGGTCGGCCGCGGCCTGAGCTGGCCGGCGCGGCTCGCCACTGCTGTCGTGACGCTGGTGCTGATCATCTGCGTGCTGCTCGTCGAGCGCGGCTGGCTCTAGGCGCGGCCGTCAAAACAAAAAGTGCGAAAACAACCCCATGCACAGTAGCCGTCAAGCGCGGCGATGCCGCCGGCCGCGTGCGCCGGAACGGCGATTCCTCGCGTGCTCATCGCAGCTTACGCCGCGCCAGCGGCTCACGACATCGGCGGTGCGACAAACTGGGCAAAGCCGGGGCGGTTGCCGAGCTCGGCGAGCCAGCGCGTCAGGTTCGGCTGCGCCGGCCGGGTGATGCCCTCGACGCCGAGCCAGCGCCGCGCATAGGATCCAACAGCGATGTCGGCGAGCGTGAACTGGTCGCCCTCCATGAAGCGGCGCGTCGAGAGCAGGCGATCGGCGATCGCCCAGACCTCGACGGCGGCATCGGCATCGCGCTGCACCTGGATCATGTCGCGCTCGGCGGGCGCCGTGCGCACGATGCCCCAGAACACGGGGCGGTCGACCGGCTGCACCGTCGACAGTGTCCAGTCGAGCCAGCGGTCGACCGAAGCTCGCTGCTTGGGCGCGTCCGGATAGATCGGCGTGCCGCGTCCATGCGCGAGGCAGAGATAGCGCATGATCGAATTGGATTCCCACAGCACGAAGTCGCCCTCGACCAGCGTCGGGATCCGCGCATTCGGGTTCATCGCGAGATACTCGGCCTCGCGGGTCTTGCCGTATTGCATGCCGGCATCGATGCGCTCGTAGCGAAGGCCAAGCTCGGTGAGGCACCACAGCACCTTCTGCACGTTGACCGAGTTGGCGCGGCCCCAGATCGTCAGCTTGGTGTCAGGCATGAAGCTTCTCCCGCGGCGTTTTCAATTGTGCGGGTGATAGCGGAATTTCCTGTGCCGGACGACGGCGTTTGCGGCGCGCCCCTCATGCAAAAAGCTCCGCCATGGGCAGAGCTTTCATTGCAGGTTGAACCAGCTCGTCAGTGGCCGAAGAACAGCCACAGCAGAAGGATCACCGGGATCGGCACGCCCAGCATCCACAGCAACAATCCTCGTCCCATTGCGTCCTCCTCCAATCATCTTGTCGAGGAGTGAACGTGCGCGGCGAGGGCTTGTTCCTATGGAAAAGGCCCTACCAGTGGCCGGTGTTCGGCATCGACGACCACGGTTCCTGCGGCGCTTTCGGCTCGCCCTTCTGCAAGAGCTCGATCGAGTGCAGATCGGGCGAACGGACGAAGGCCATGTTGCCGTCGCGCGGCGGCCGGTTGATGGTGACGCCGGCCTTCATCAGCTTCTCGCAAGTGGCGTAGATGTCGTCGACCTCATAGGCGAGATGGCCGAAGAAGCGATCCTCGCCGTACTTCTCCTCGTCCCAATTGTAGGTGAGCTCGACCAGCGGCGCGCCGCGCGTTTGCGGCTGCTTCTTCAGCGCCTCGAGATCGTCCGCCGAGCACAGGAACACCAGCGTGAAGCGCCCCTTGTCGTTCTCGATCCGCCGCACCTCCTTCAAGCCCAGCGCATCCTGGTAAAACTTCAGCGCGACATCGAGATTGCGCACGCGCAGCATGGTGTGAAGGTATCGCATGGTTGTTGCTCCCTTGAACGGATGGGGTTTTGCTTTGGGCCGGGACGGCGGGGGTAGGAGATAGCAGGAAAGTGGGAGGAGGGGCAGGGGGCGGGGCAAATGTGCGTGAGGGAGAGGCGGCCAAGCGCGGACCAAGGCTGCGGCGGTGGCAGGCTGGCGAAGGCAAATGAATCTAATGCACTGTCACCGTAATTCGGTGGGGCGATCCCTGGCCCTGCCGTCTGCCGCGGGTCTGTCATCTAGTGGTAGACGCGCACGGAAACGACAACTATCATTTGTTCCCCGGGGCGGGGACATATCGAATGCAAGAGCCAATCTTCGACGCGATAGCCGTGACCTATCGGGGGCTGTTCGCGGATCAGCATCTCGTTGACGCGCAGCAATTCGGCAAATCACTGATAGGTGTGACGAAGCTCGCCAACAGCATTTGCCACGAGATATTCCACGAAGAGATCACGCACGACCCTCGCTCGTATCAAATCCGATTTTGTGTCGGCCCGAGCAAGAAGAACGGCCTCATTCAAGAAATCTTCGCCGTCGTCACCTCCGGCCAGATGCCACTCTATACCCCGATCTTGATGACTGTCGGAAAGAAGCTAACCGAACTTATCATTGACGCCGTGATCGAGAAGGCGCTCGGCAAGAAGAAAGATACAAGCAACGCCGTCGATAAAATCCACGAGCTTGCAATGACGCACGCCGAGTTCTTGCAACAGGTGTTGAGAGGTCAGATGCGACAAGGCCGGGCTAATGAAGATCATCAACGAACTTCATCGTGAGAACCGCGCATCGTTGCGACAGATACCGGAGCCTGTCGGGCGAACCGTGCGGCTCTTGCAGATAGGTGACGCACGCAATGGCATCGTCATAGATGAACCGGCGGCGGAGGTGTTGCGGTCGCCGGATCAACTCACGCTAGGCGAGCCGGTCACGTATGACGTGAAAATCCACGGTGTATTCAAGACGAACGGCGCATGTCGCATTGAGATTTTGGATCAGAAGAAAATCGTCTCTGGCAAGATCGCCGACGCCACGCTCGAAGCGCCTCACAACGTCTACACCAAGGCTCTCGACGAAGGGGCCGTCCTCCGCGTTGTGGCGCAGCCGACCATGAAGGACGGTAAATTGCACCGGCTGTTCATCACTGGCGCGAAGCTCGCGCCGAAACGACGCGCTAAAGCATAGGTCCAGCAATTACGGTGACAGTGCATTTAATCGCCGCGAAACCAGCGGCGTGGCCGTGAATAAATTCATTGCACTGTCACCGTAGCTCCCGTGAGGTTTAGTCTGTCGGAAGCCCGTGCCGTGCAAAGCAGGACCTCACCTTTCCAGCTGGACCGGCGGGGACCCGATAGGCGTGCCAATCCTCCTGTGTATATCCGACAGCGCGCAGGCATGCAGTCGCCGCGCCGTCTTTGCGTTTGGCTTCTGCAACGGTAGTGCCGTCACGTTGTGCCTGACAGACAGGATCGTGATGGCAATTGATACGGGCCTGAGCCGCGCCTGCGAAGCTCAATGCCAGCGAAGTGAGCAACAACGTCTTACAAAGTCTCATTTTGAAAATCCCACGGTTAAACCGCGTCGATAGTAGAAGTGGCAAACAAAGCCACAAGTAGTCGTCCGCGCTTTACACAAGGATTTGGAGCCGGTGGTCAGCATCACTGCAATTGCGGAATTACGGCGACAATCAAACTCTCCATCCAATGCGAGGCAGTTCTCTGTGACGCTGGGCGCTGCCAGTTTAGTGCACTGTCACCGTAATGCGCGATGTGTTTGCAGGGAATGCTAGCCCGCCCTGTCGCTAGGGCAAGGCGCGGGACTATGGTGACAGTACCTCAATTCATTCGCCCGGCGGTCCCACGCCGTAACAGCTCACACGCCTACAGCTTCCCGAACTCATCCAGAGTTCTGATGACCAAAGGCATGAACTCATTGCCGCCGCCGTGGCCGGCGTCTTCGAGAATATGCAGCCTGGAGGTCGTCCATCGCTTGTGCAGTTGCCACGCCGTGGACAACGGTCCGCTGACGTCGAAACGGCCATGGATCAGGGCGCCGGGAATGCCGTTCAATCTCGATGCGTCGCGGATCAATTGATCCTCCTCGAGAAATGCGGCGTGGCGCCAATAGTGAGTGACCAGACGCGCAAAGCGCAGTCGAAACTCCGCGTCGTCAAATCGGGGATTTGGCCGATGTCCCGGGGTGAGCGAGACGTGCGCGTCCTCCCACTCGCACCATGCCCGGGCGGCTCTGTCGCGAACGGTCTCGTCGGCATCGGCAAGCATGATTGCGTAGGCATCGACGAGCGGCATGTCGCGGAGATGCCGGGGGACAGTCTCGGAAAAGCGCTCCCATTCCCTTGGAAAGATGCGCCCGACATCCTTGGTGATCCATTGCACCTCTGCACGCGATGTCGTCGTCACGAACCCGAGCACCATCGCTTTCACGCGTCGCGGATGCGCTTGTGCGTAGGCGAGGCCAAGCGTGGTTCCCCAGGACAAGCCCAGGATGATCCAGCTTTCGACACCGAGCAGCTCGCGCAGCCTCTCGATGTCCGCGACAAGGTGAGCGGTGGTATTGCTTGCCAGGTTCGAACCCGACTGACTTGCGAGCGGAAGGCTGCGACCGGAGCCACGCTGATCGAACAGCACGGCCCTGTAGACATCAGGATCGAAAAATCGTCTCTGACCAACAGAGCAGCCCGTGCCCGGACCGCCATGCAGGAAAAGCGCCGGCTTGCCCGCGGGATTGCCGCAACATTCCCAGTAGATCTGGTGGCCGTCGCCCACATCCAGCAATCCAGTCTCGTACGGCTCGATAGGCTGGAACTGGGCCATCGCTTTCTCCTGGTGCCTTTTGGCAGCCTTTCTCTATGCCGCAATCGCGGGCTTTGGCAGGCCGGATCTATCGGGCGAACGAATTTAGTGCGCTGTCACCGGATCGCGACGGCGCGGATGAACCCACGGAAAAGCCGGCGCGACCAATGCTCGGCTTCATAAGGTCTTCATCACATGAGCTGGAAGAAGAAATACGCGATCGGTTGCCTGATTGCCCTGTTCGTTTTCACGGCCATGGACTCCTACGATCGCCCCAACAGGGACGTTCGCTTTGGAGCTGTCATCGTGATGGCGGCTGTATGGCCCGTCACAGTGTCCGTCATTTTGGGCGGAGCCGTCGGCGGGATGGTTCGCGATGGCTTGCCCAGCGAGAGCTAGGCAGGCCCTCGGCTCCAGAGAACCGAGGCTTCGACCGGTTCGGCGCCGAGCAACGGCGAACGAACCTGGTGCGGCCCGCCGCTGAATTTCTCGCCGTCTGCGCTTAGGCAGCGATCCGCTGCTCGGCGGGCGCCGTCAGAAGCTTGAGCACTTCGGCATGCTCGAGGTCAGGGACCGCGATCGCCGTATGGCTGTAGGTCGCATGGCTGCGTGATTTGGCGATCTTGTCCAGGATCGCTTTGCCCTTGATGACGTGGAGGCCCATGCCCTCTTCGGAGGGGAAGATCGCCAGCACGACATCATAGGCCGCGATGACGGCCCTGAGCGCCTCGGCCTTGTCCTCGGCGACATCGACAAAGACGCGAACATCGGCCGCGAGTTCACGCAGCTCGTGAAAATCCAGCACTGTGGGGATACTCCAACGCAACGATACCAAGGGGAGCTTGGATGCGTTGGGTTACTGAAGTGTCAACAACACGGCTCGAACCACAGGTTTCACGGTGAGGTGTCTTGCTGAGCTGGCTGGATGAGGTGGCTTTGCCGCCGCCCGTGAACGCCGTTGCCGCGCGGGAGCGCTACGTCACTTGCGTTAAGTCACTTGCGCTAAGTCACTTGGCGTAGCCCTGGGACCGGAGCCACGCGATCTTGCGATCGCCGTTGATCCAGTCGTCGGCATCCGCCTTGCTGGTGAATCCGGTGATTTCGCGCTGCTCGTGGTCGGGGTAGTCCGCCAGGATCTTCCAGTCGCCATCGGCGATCCGGACCGCTCTAAACGTCACTTTTGTTTTGGCCATGCGGCACTATGCAACAAATGCTTTCGAAAGAGAACCAGTTAGGGGCTTTCGTGACTTCGGCTAATACGGGCATCGCTGCTGCCTGCTGGCGAACCGGCAGAACCCTCTATGGACATTGCTGAATTCGATTCGGCGCGGGTCGATGCAAGCGCTGTCATCCCGCCGAAACAGGCGGAACCGACGTCAAACTGCGGCTTGCGTTTTCGGCCCCGATGGGTTCTAAGCCCGGTGACTTCCTGACCGCTGGCATGAACACAAAGCGCGCTGCGCGGCTTTGTCGCGTGCCCGGCACGGTTACCCCACAGCCCGCGCGCACCCCATTCAGAAGGACGTTTGACATGGCGAAGATGACCAAGACTCAATTGATCGACGCGATTGCCGAGGGCACGCAGCTTGCGAAGAACGACGTGAAGTCGGTCATCGAGTACATGGCGACGGTCGGCTACAAGGAGCTCAACGAGTCCGGCGAGTTCGTCATTCCCGGTTTCGTGAAGATGTCGGTCGTGAACAAGCCGGCGACCGAAGCCCGCATGGGCGTCAATCCCTTCACCAAGGAGCCGATGCAGTTTGCGGCCAAGCCCGCGAGCAAGTCGGTGAAGGCATCGCCCCTGAAGGTCGCCAAGGACGCCGTCTGATCCTGCCATCGCGCACCGCTTGCGTGCCCAGAGCCCCGTTCCGATGATGTCGGAGCGGGGCTCTTTGTTTTGTCTCTTTGCTTTTGTCTTGTTTTTTTTCTTGTTGTTTTTCTGGGGGCGGCGCGATGTCCGCAAAAGCGAAAGCCCCGCCTGGGGGGAGCGGGGCTTTCTGATGGGGATGAAGCCTGGGGGAAGCTTCAGGAATGAGACGCGCCAGCCCAGTAAAAGGTTCAGCCTTCCGAAGAAGAGAAAGAGAAAACCCCGCGCTTTCGCGCGGGGCTTTCCAAACTGACGGCGATGGGATTTCAGCGCCTTGCCGTCAGCCGTAGATCAAACCTGGGGTAGAAAATCCAAAAAGCAACAGCGCCGCCGTGACGGAGTATGTTCGTCAGGCGGCGCTGCCGTATGACTGGGCGCTGAAATCCCCAGCCTCGATGGGTCTTTGCGGCGCCCAAAAGGTTCAAGACGATGGGCGTGGGAAATCGCGCGAGGGGGCTGGACTTTTTGTTCTCATTTTGTTCCTATGAGCCATCATCTTTTGGAATCCTTTGGGAGGTGACTCATGACCGTCGAAAAGCAGCGCGAAGTGATCAGACTCTGGAACGAGCTCAGGAAGGTCGAGGGGCCGGCCGCAGAAGAACTCCGCATCCAGATTCTCGAATGCTTCTCCGAGAAGGGCAAGGAGAAGCGCGCGGCGTGATGCGCGCGCGGGCGGACGCCGGCCGCGATGGCGCACGAGATCGCCATCGTGGTTGTGGCGGTCTCGATATTTCATCACCGAAGATGTCTGCCGGCGAAGACGTGAGCGCACGCGGTTTCATCGATCGTTAGGAATCGATTCTCACTTATTTTCCCGACTCCGATTCGTTCTTCGAGAACGAAATGGAGTCGGATGCAGAACAAGTTGCGCGTCCTCGATGTCGATGCGAGCGCGCGTGTCAGAACGAGACAGCGTGAAGTCTCGCACAGTGCCGTTCTCGTCTTTCGCGCAGGAGATGAGCGAGGAGAGAGCGACATGGATGCATGCTGGTTGATCGGGATGTTCGCCGAGATCGCAAAAGTGTTTTGGTCTGACAGGAGTGCAAGGCCATACGCGAGACTGCGCAACGGCGCACGATCGGTGCCGCAGGTGCTGCCGCTGCGATCGATGCCGGCTGAGACGGCATGACGAGAAACTTCGCGCGCGACACCACTCGTTAAGAGTTGCTCCGCGCCGATTTCTTCGATTCCGATTCGTTCTTCGAGAACGAAATGCAGGTGAAGCTGGAACAAAAACGGTCGGCGAGGGGCGGGCCTGCCTCGGCGATCGCGCGATGCCTCAAGCGGCTGGCCGAGATCCAAACGGCGCTGCGCCAACTCCTAACGAAAGCTTGCGCGGGAAACGATAACCCTATTCGGTTAGGTTAAAAGCCCAATCGCGTTGCGCTTGCCGCGGGTTGGAGTAGGTGTCTGGCAACGACAAGAAACGACTTTGCCAAGAAGCCACTTTGCCATGACACCTTTTTCAGAGCCGTCCTTTTATCAAGGCGACCGCCACACCTACCGGCGCGTTGCGATCGTCGGCACGCTGTTCTGTCTCGCTTTCGTGCTAATCAGTTTTTCGCTGCGGCAGCAAGCCGAGGACACGCGCGTCGCGGTCAAGGCCGACCGGCTGGTGCGCACGGCAGGCCAGGCGCCGCACACCAACTAGCGCTCGTCACCACCGATCCGGTCGTCGGCCGCTGCGCGCGGGCACGAGGTGCCGCGGCTCGCGAGCGCGACGAAGCCGGCATAGCCGGACAGGTTGAGCAAGACTTCGAGCCACACGGGCATGTCGAACATATCGAACCTCACTTGCGTGAAGACAACCTTAACTTGCATGCGCGGCGCTTGTTCCCGGCTCGCGCAAAAGAGATCCGCCTAGCAAGAAGTCCGCCTAGAGCCGGGAGGAGGGATCGAGCCGCCGGCCGAGGGTCGCGACGGACTCGGAGGAGGGCTGTTCCCTGAGGAACTCGGCGATGGCCCGCGCCAGCTCGCCGTCACTCATCGGCGTCGGCGGCGGGCGCAGCGCGCCGACACCGAAACTGCGGACGATCTCGTCGTAATGTCGATCGCCGGATCCGGGAACGAGCCGGCGGATCCGGGCAAGCAAAGCGGATATCGGCAATCCTTCCTCCTCGGCCTTCCGCCCCGCTGGCAGCCGTTGTTCTCTGCTGCCCATTTGCTCCCGTGGAACAAAAACCCCGCCAGCATCGCGGAGGATACTGACGGGGCTTTCGTGCTGGGCCTTCACCGGATAGCGGAGGCTTCGCACTTGCAATTCCAACCGCCGCACGGCGATTTCGTTCCGCCTCGCATCGATTTTTTTTGACCGGCTCCGGTTCCGCGCCGCGCGCAACCATCAAACGGCACTCGCGTTGTCACCCCAGACGCGAAGGAGGAGCTCATGAAAAAGACACTGGCAGTTCTGGCCACCGTCGCAGCCGTCGGCGTGACCGCGGTGGCGGCGCCTGCGCCTGCCGAGGCGCGCGGCCGCGGCATCGGCCCGGGCCTCGCGTTCGGTCTTGCCGCCGGCGCGATCACCGCGGGCGCGATCGCCGCGTCCCACCCCTACGGCTATTACGGCCCTGGCTACGGCTATTATGACAGCCCGGGCTACTATTACGGATCTGGCCCGTACGCCTATTATGGCGACGGACCGTATTACTATCGCCGCCACTATTACCGTCACTGGTAACGGCGGGGGTAAGTGAAAAGCCCGGAGCGATGCTCCGGGCTTTTTTCATGCGTGGCGATCAGGCGCGTGCTACGGCCAGAGCGAGGGTCGCTCGACCTTGCGTGCGTTCTCAAGCGTCGACACGAAATACTCTTCGCGCTCGCGCTTGAACTTCTCCTGGGTGGCACGGAAGGCGGCGACACGGGCGGCGATCTCTTCGCGTTCACGGATCTTGCGTTGTTCGTCTTCGGTCATGTCCATCCCCTCTGTTCACACTTGGACGATGTTACTCGGGTTGTTTTTACAGGGTCGTGTTTACGAGTGTCCTCAAGCGCTGCCGCCGCACCGGGCCTTGAGTCGCATAACACATGCATTGGCGCTTCTGATTGGGGCGTCAATGGGGAGGAGGCATTGCAGGATTGTGATATGCGATGGGCGGAAAAAACGAGCGCGCCTGCGTTCGCAGTTGATAACAGCGTCAACAATCTTGTCGCTTGCGCATCTTGCAGCTAGCGCAAGACCAAAGCGGGAGGCGTGCGATTGATTGCATCGGATCTTCGCAGCGGCGTTGAACGTCTCGGCGACATGATCGCCGAGGCGAAGACCATCGTACCGTTCACCGGCGCCGGCATCTCGACCGAATGCGGCATCCCCGACTTCCGCTCGCCGGGCGGCATCTGGACGCGCAACCGTCCGATCCCGTTCGATGGATTCGTTGCGAGCCAAGAGGCGCGCGACGAATCCTGGCGCCGGCGCTTCGCGATGGAGGAGACCTTTGCGGCGGCAAGGCCCGGCCGCGGCCATCGCGCGCTCGCTTCGCTCTACCGCGCCGGCAAGGTCCCCGCGGTCATCACCCAGAACATCGACAATCTGCACCAGGCCTCGGGCTTCGCGCACGAGCACGTGATTGAACTTCACGGAAATACTACTTATGCGCGATGCGTCGGATGCGGGCAGACCTATCAGCTCGATTGGGTGAAGCGCCGATTCGACCAGGACGGCGCTCCCAACTGCACCGTGTGCGACGAGCCGGTGAAGACCGCCACGATCTCGTTCGGCCAGATGATGCCGGAGGAGGAGATGCAGCGCGCAACCGCGCTGTCGCGCGCCTGCGACCTCTTCATCGCGATCGGTTCCTCGCTCGTGGTGTGGCCGGCGGCGGGCTTTCCGATGATGGCGAAGCGCGCGGGTGCACGTTTGGTGATCATCAATCGCGAGCCGACCGAGCAGGACGACATCGCCGACCTCGTCATCCGCCACGACATCGGCGAAACGCTCGGACCCTTTGTCGGCAATTGAGGCGTTAGTTTGATTCGCGGCTGTGCAAGCTGTTCATAGGTTCCGGCGAATCTCTTTTTTGTCTATGCGCCGCAACCGGGAGTGTTATCTTTTGAGTCGAAAGATTCGCGTCGCGTCGAATTGAGAACATTCTCTTAAGACGCGTGATTCGAGCGCCGCCAATGTGGCGGGTTGCATGGCAGTGTGGGGTCCGGGGTTATGGGGTCGTCGGACGGATTTGAGTCCAAAAAGCTTGGAGTTCCCGGACAGGGCACGTCGCCGGGGCGCATGACGCCGGGCGAGCACGGCAGCGGCCGCGAGAGCGGGCTCAGCCCGTTCACCGGCCTTGGCGAGGCCAGCGCCAACCTCGTCGAAGTCCACGGCGTCATCAAATGGTTCGACGCGTCGAAGGGCTACGGCTTCATTGTTCCCGACAACGGCTGGCCGGACGTGCTGCTGCATGTCACCGTGCTTAGACGCGACGGCTTCCAGACCGCGTATGAGGGGGCGCGCATCGTCGTCGAATGCATCCAGCGCGCGAAGGGCTACCAGGCCTTCCGCGTGGTCTCAATGGATGAGTCGACCGCGATCCATCCGGCGCAGATGCTGCCGCCGCGCACCCACGTCACGGTCACCCCGACCAGCGGGCTGGAGCGGGCCCAGGTCAAATGGTTCAACCGGCTGCGCGGCTTCGGCTTCCTGACCTGCGGCGAAGGCACGCCCGACATCTTCGTGCACATGGAGACGCTGCGCCGCTTCGGCATGACCGAATTGCGCCCCGGCCAATATGTCCTGGTCCGCTTCGGGCCTGGTTCCAAGGGCATGATGGCGGCCGAGATCCATCCCGAGACCGGATCGCCCGGACCGCAGTCGCACTAGCGGCGGCAGGATCGCCAATTCCCGCAATCGTGAGCAGAGGCGCGCCGGCTGACCGGCGCGCCTCTGGCTTTTCGGACGGTCGCCGCGTAGGACTGTTCCATTCCCACGCCCTGAGTGCCATCCCATGAATCTTGATCGAAAGGCTGTCTGGTCCGTTGCGAAGGGCTGGCTTGCCGCCATCCTGCTCATCGCCGGCGTTGTCGTGGCGGGCGGACCTGTCCGCGCCGCGAGCTTCCAGCCGCTCGAGATCGTCACCAAAAGCGGCGTGCAGGTGTTCTCGGTGGAGATGGCAACGACCGAGGAGGAGAAGCAGACCGGCCTGATGTACCGCAAGGAGCTGGCTGACGGCAAAGGCATGCTGTTCGATTTCAATCCCGAGCAGGAAGTGTCGATGTGGATGAAGAATACCTATGTCCCGCTCGACATGATCTTCATCCGCGCCGACGGCCGCATCCTGCGCATTGCCGAGAACACCGAGCCGCTGTCGACCAAGATCATCTCGTCCAAGGGCCCCGCGCGGGCCGTTCTGGAGGTGGTGGCGGGAACGGCGCAGAAATACGGCATCCGCCCCGGCGATCGCGTCGGCCACCCGCTGTTCGGCAGCAAATAGAGCCGTCCGGTGGGGGCCTTCCCGGCCTTGCCGGCACCTTTAGGACGCTTGCTGGCGCTTTGGGAAGCGTGTATCGACAGGGCTCGCCGGACATTCGGGGTATAGCGCAGCCTGGTAGCGCGGCAGTTTTGGGTACTGCAGGTCGTTGGTTCGAATCCAGCTGCCCCGACCAGTCCCGAGGTCGAACCTCCTTCATTTCCTTCGAAATTTCGACTCGCGGATCCCAGGCTCAAAACAGCAGCCAATCGGCGAGACGCCAGGCGATCCAGGCGAGGGCGCAGATCCAACCCAGCATGACGATCCCGGCGACGCCGAGTCCGCAGAGTGCGAACAGCGAGTCTCCGGGCTCCGGCGCCTCGGAGAGTTTCTCGGTCGTATCGATCTGGCTCACAGCATCCCCCTTGCCTTGCGGCCCGTTGTTCATTGGTCTCTTCTCGCTCGACGAAATTCACCGACCGGGCTCCAGCTCACACGGACGTGAGACGCGATGACCGTCCATCCATGGCGGGCGCGCGCTGATCGTTGGCGCTCGCCAGGACCCCGGACGGATGGGAAGAAGCTGCAACGCGCCGCGCGGCGATTGGTTGCGGCCGTCCGGCGCGGAACATGCGTGCCGGATCGAACTTTCTCACGCGGCCAGCGCCTGCTTTGCAGACCCGGTGCGTTCGGCCTGAAGCCCTCGCGTTCGTTCCTTTGCGCAGCCCGACTTCCGCGCGATTTTTCAAGGCATTGGCGCGGTCGGCCCGACGCAGAATTACCAAAGATTCATCGAACCTTTGGCTGTCGCCATGGACATATGGATGTTGGGGATTTCAGCGCCCAATGCCTAACGGACGCCGCCAAGCGATAATACTCCGCTTGCGCGGCGTTGCGCTTTTCAAACGTCTTTTTTGCAGGCGTCGCGATCTTCAGACGTCGCGTTCTTCAGAATTGCCCAATCAGCTCGAGGCGTGCCAGCCGGGCGGAAACGGCACGAACGGCCAGACCATCTGGTTGTCGTTGGCGGCCCTTGGCGGTTCGTGAGCCGACGTCCTGACGGCCGGGACAGGCGGCGCCGATCGCACCGCCAAGCGCAGACAGGCACACTGCAAATTCATTGTGGTCGCCCCAGCCAGTATGTCTTTTTTCAAAACGTTCGAGTCTTAAACCTTCAAGTCTTCAAGACTTCCGAGTCTTCTTCAAAATCCAAGTCGTCTTCAAATTCCAAGCTCTTTAAAAACGCGACGTCAGCTCAAATTGAATCGCGGGTCCCGAAAACGGCGCACTCACTCTCAAATCATGCATGCATTGTAGAAAAACCGGCGCCGGCTTTCAACCAGCCCGGCCACCAGTTCGCGACTGGTAAGGTTGATGGGTTAGGTTAAGGGCGAGCGGTTGTTGCGGCCACTTTGGCGATCGTTATCAGATCGGTGCCGGCTCGCGATGGGCTGCCTGGAATTCGTGCTCGCACAAGATCACAGTTCGTCGCGGCGCGCGTATCCTGTGAGTTCTGTGTCATGTCTTTCGATCGCAACTTAAAAACGGCCAGC
This sequence comes from Bradyrhizobium diazoefficiens USDA 110, assembly GCF_000011365.1. Taxonomy (GTDB): domain Bacteria; phylum Pseudomonadota; class Alphaproteobacteria; order Rhizobiales; family Xanthobacteraceae; genus Bradyrhizobium; species Bradyrhizobium diazoefficiens. The sequence goes on from NC_004463.1 coordinate 4,873,846, forward strand.
CCGCAGTCGAGCTGGACCGAAATCTGGCACCTCTGGACCGTGATCGTGCCGCGCCGCTCGATCAACGGGCAGCTCGTTTACGGCAAGGTCTGGCGCCGGCACGACGGCCGCGACTGGATCTACAAGAAATTCACCGAGTTCGACAGCGAAGAAGCGGCCTGAAGCGACGCGATCGTGAATCGTCATCCCGCTTTCAGGTTGGTGCCTGCACGCGCGGCAGCGGCAATTTGAAGTGACGTTTCGCGTAAGCGACGATCTCGTTGTCGGAAGGATGGTCGGCCGTTTCCACTGCGGCAATCCGCTTGGCGACATCTGGCGCGTTGGCGCGGATGTGGCTGGCGAGCTCGGTCTTCGCGTTGGCCGGGCCGATGATCAGGACTTCGCCGGCATCGGCGAGGGCTTTGGTCACCTCAGCGTAGAACGTCTTGTCAGGCGCGGCATGGCCGCTGCCGATCTCATTGGCCTTGTGATGGAGATGACGCGTTGCCAGATGCGGATGCAGCGTGATTTCGTCGGAGCCGCTCAGGCCGAGATGGAAGATCCGGGCCTGCGTGTGGTCGATCCATACAATGGCGTGAAAATGAGAGGGCATGTGCTTGGCCTTGTCCGGGAGGAAGCGCCGACGTCGATGCGGCGGCGCGAGTCGCGGCGACACTAGTTCGGCCGGCGCCGGCCCTGGTTGACGCAGGTCAATCCAATCCCGGACGAACCGACAGCGGCGTCGGGACGGTGCGCCCGGACGAACGGGCGTCCCGGCTCAGGCGGCCTTCGTTGCGGGCGCCGGCTTGGACGGCGGGGGCTTCAGCGGCTTGTCCTGCCGCTTCGACCACGAGATGTAATACGCCACCGTCGTCATGATCGCGATGCCGGCGATGCTGACGAAGAGCTGCGCGAACAGCGAGCCCGAGCTCATCGAAAGCTCGAAATGGCCGACGAAGGACAGGAACACGCCGACGCAGAACACCGCGAGCGATTGCTGGCCGCAGACGATCAGGGGATCGAACACCTTCCATTCCAGGCCCGGCCAGTCCTTCGGCACGAAGCGGATCACCAGGATCACGATCACGACGAAATGGATGAAGCGGTAAGGCGCAAGGTTGGTCTTGTCGTTGGGGTTGAAGGCGGAGAACAGCCATTCCGGGAACATGCCGCCGATGGCGGGGAAGCGGCCGGCCATGGTCATGACCAGCGCGAACAGGAGATAGCCGAGGCAGAGCCACAGCGTGATCGGCGAATTGATCAGCGTCATCGAGCGCCGCGCGCCGCCCATCGCGCACCAGGCGCCGAACACGAACAGCACCTGCCAGGCATATGGATTGAAGTACCACTGGCCAGCCGGATAGGCGGTCAGGTTCCAGCCGAAATGGCGCGCGGCGAGCCACAGCACGATCGACAGCACCATCGTCAAATCGGGCTTGCGCAGCATGAACCACAGCACCGGCGGAAACAGTCCCATCAGCACGATGTAGAGCGGCAGCACGTCGAGATTGAGCGGCTTGAAGCGCAGGAACAGGCCCTGGCGCAGCGTCTCGGTGGCGTTGTCGACGAGGCCGGCGACGTTGAACTCGTTGATCATGTCTGAATCGCCGAAGCGCAGCGCCAGATAGCTGATCGAGGCGATGTAGATCACGAACAGGATGATGTGGGCGACGTAGAGCTGCCAGACCCGCTTGGTCAGGCGCGTGGCGCCGACGATGAAGCCGCGCTCCAGCATCATGCGCGCATAGACGAAGGAGGCAGTGTAGCCGGAGATGAAGACGAACAGGTCGGCCGCGTCGGAAAAGCCGTAATTGCGCGTCGTGATCCAGTTCACGACGTTGTCAGGGATGTGGTCGAGGAAGATCGCCCAGTTGGCGACGCCGCGAAACAGGTCGAGCCGTAGGTCACGGCCTTTTTCAGGGAGCGTGGCGTTGATGTTCAGGAAGGCCATGCGACGGGAGCTCTCGGAGGGGATAGATGCGCTGATGTCGGCGAGGCAGTGCGGCCGGGCTGAATCCCGGCGCGGAAGGCGGGTACGGAATTGTCACGGTGCAGCATAATGACTATACCGTCGGTAAGGGTGACCGGGGGGCCGGAATCACCGATCAGTTCCCGATCGGTGTCTCTATACTATCCCTGAGGTTTCCACCAACTGCCACCCTGACGCATCGAAATCGAACGAAAAGACGAAAAGGCCCGGACCACCCCATGACCGCACGCATTTTCAAGCCCGCCAAGAACGCGATGCAATCCGGCCGGTCCAAGACCCGGGAATGGCAGCTCGACTACGAGCCGGAGCAGCCGCGTGCGGTCGAGCCGCTGATGGGCTGGACCTCGTCCGGCGACATGAAGCAGCAGATCACGCTGCGCTTCGACAGCAAGGAAGAGGCGGTCGCCTATTGCGAGCGCAAGGGCATCGCCTACCAGGTGATCGAGCCCCAGGATTCGATCCGCCGGCCGGTCGCCTATGCCGACAATTTCTCGTTCCGGCGCGGCGAGCCCTGGACGCATTGAGGGGGCAGGTGGCTGCTCCGACTTCATACGACGTGATGTACTCGTCATGCCCGGGCTTGTCCCGGGCATCCACGTTTTGGGCCGCGTGAAAGAGCGTGGATGGCCGGGACATAGGCGAGCGGAAGCGACGCCGTCCTTCAGACGGCTATGCCCGGCCATGACGGTGGGGCGGTATTCCCCCGAACTCGATAGCGCCGCGCCCTTGGGATGGCTCTTGGCACCAATTCCGCCTCATGCTTCGCTGGTCCCGGCATCACGGGATCAGGGTGAGGTGGGGGATGGCGGGGCGTGACCAGCTCGACGGTGTCGATCTGAAGATCTTATCCGAGCTGCAGCAGGACGGGCGGGTGCGCAACAACGAGCTGGCGCTGCGCGTCGGCGTGTCCGCGCCCAACTGCCTGCGGCGGTTGAAATCGCTGTTCAGCCGCGGCGTGATCCGGGCGGTGCGCGCCGTCATCGACGAGCGGCTGCTCGGCTATGGGGTCGTGTCGTTCGTCTCGATCCAGCTTGGCAGCCAGGCCCAGCCGGTGCTGGAGGCGTTCGAGGGCTCGATCGCCGCGATCCCGCGCATCCAGCAGTGCTGGCGGATTTCGGGCGACACCGACTATCTGCTGAAATGCGTCGCGCCGAGCGTCGAGAGCATGCGCCAGCAGCTGCTGCATTTCGCCGCGATGCCTGACGTGAAGAACGTCCGAAGCTTCCCGGTGCTGGGTGTCGCGAAGGACGTGCCGCTGCCGTTGCAGGAGGTTGCGGCGGCGTCGGCGGGATAGGAGATCGCTCCGCCGGTGTGAGGCTCACAGAGACTGCGAAGGAGCTGAAATCATGTATATCGCAGGCTTCGTTATTCCCGTGCCGGAGGACAAGATGGAGGCCTATCGCCGATGGGCCGAGAATGGCTCAGCTCTGTTCAGGGAATACGGGTGTCTGGAGATCGTCGAGTCCTGGGAGGACAACGTCCCCAGTGGCACGCACACCGACTTTCGCCGCGCCGTGAATGCGAAGGACGGCGAGAAGATCGTCTTCACCTGGCAGGTCTGGCCCGACAAGGCAACGCTCGAGGCCGCCGAAGCCGGGATGGGCGACGACAAGCGATTTGAGGCTGCGGGCGACATTCCGTTCGATCCGAAGCGCCTGATCCTGGGCTGCTTCAGCCCGATACACGTCATGGGGCGCCAGGACCGGTAAGGGCGTCGTAGCGGAACTATATATCTTAGTAACTCACATAAGTTTGACATGTGATTTGCGAAGCCCTGCAATGCGCCGGACCGTGATTGTCGGTTCCTGCGCGCTGCCTAGATGCAGGGTGTGAACCTCAGCCTGCATCGCACGCTGGGGATGCTTTTGTGGGACCCTTAGCAGGAAAAGACATCATGACATCGACTTCGAAGACGATCGCAGCGTCTGCTGCGGCGCTGTGTGCGTCTGCGTTTTTTGTTCTGTCGGCACCGGCTGCGAAGGCCGAAGACTACTGCATCACCAATGGCGCCCAGGCCGCCCATGGTTGCGGCTATCCGACGATGGAAGCCTGCCGGCAGGCGGCCGGCGGCATCGGCGGCTCGTGCTCGCAGGCCGGCGGCGCGAAGACCACCAACGACGCGCTCGCCTTCCAGCCGAAGCAGACGCAGTCGCGCACCAAGCCTCGTTCGGGCGCGCAAAACTAACGCCTGACATCGAGACCGGATCCGGGACATTGCGGCCTCCGAGAGCGATCTCGGGGGCCGTTAACTTATGACAAGCAGACAACAATGCGCTGCGGCGCGCATCAGCGATACCTTCCGCGAAACTCGCGCGGTGAGGCGCCGGTCCAGCTGCGGAAGGCGCGGGAAAAACTCTTCTCGTTGCGGAAGCCGGCGATCTCCGCGATCCGCTTGATCGGGGTGCGGCCGCGCATCAACTCCTGCTTGGCGAGCTCGAATTTTGTCTCTTCCTTCAGATCGCGCAGCGAGGTCGCTTCCTCGCGCAGGCGCCGGTGCATGGTGCGGGTGGAGAGCGCCAGCTCGCTTGCGACATCCTCGGCGCCGAGACTGCGTCCGCGCGCATTGCGCAGCACGCGGCGCACGCGCTCGACCAGCAGCCGGTCGCGCCGATAGGGCAGCACGGTCAGCCGCAGCGCGCCCTTGAGCATGCTGTCGAGATCGGCCGGGCTGCGGGTCAGCGGCAGTGAAAGATAGTGCTTGTCGAACACGATGCGGGCGCCATCCGCATCAAAGCTCAAATGCCTGCAGAAGATCGTCGGATAGACCGAGACGTGGCCCGGCTCGGAATAGGGAAACTCGGCCGCACGCAGCGCGATCGCGGAATCGACGGCCCAGCAGGAGAAGCCGAGGACATAGCGGAGCAGGGTGACGAGGCAGAATTCGCGCAAGGGGCCGAGATCGCGCTGCTCGCGAAGGGAGATGGTCGCGGTCTCATCACCAAGCGAGAGCTCGAACAGCACGTCCTCGGTCAGCAGGCGATGATGCCGGCACCAGCGCTTTAGCGCGACTTCGAGATTGGGGGCCGTGATCGAGGCGCGGCACAGCATGCCATAGGTTCCCCAAGGCAGCCGGCGCGAGAACCAGCCGAGCGCTTCGTCGTCGAGCTCGCGCATGGCGTGGCCGGCCAGCGCCTCGAACTGGGCCGCCGTCACCCGTCCGTCCTGGGATCGAACGAGATCCTCGGTGACCTGCCCCTTGCCCAATGCCTCGGCCGGATCCCGCCCGTAAACGGCATAAGCGGCAACCACGCCGCGGACGAAGGCGGCTGGGGTCATGGCGCGGCGGGGCGTCGCGGTTGCGGCTTGGAACGGCATGAAAAATCCTCGCCAAAGTTGGCGGAAAATGCAACCTTTTCGACCGCCAGGACGCCCGGGCGGGGGTAGGTTCGGACCCGACAAGAATACGGAGGAATCGCCTTGAACATCCCGAGCATCGATTTCGATCTGGGCGAAGACATCAGCATGCTGCGCGACACGCTGCGCGCCTTCGTGGAGGCGGAGATCGCCCCGCGCGCCGCCGAGATCGAGAAGGCCAACCTGTTCCCGGCGGATCTCTGGAAGCGCCTTGGCGACCTCGGCCTGCTCGGCATGACGGCACCGGAGCAATATGGCGGCTCCAACATGGGCTATCTCGCCCATATCGTCGCCATGGAGGAGATTTCGCGCGGGTCGGCAGCCGTGGGCCTGTCCTACGGCGCGCATTCCAACCTCTGCGTCAACCAGATCCGCCGCAACGGCAACGACGCGCAGCGCGAGCGCTATCTGCCAAAACTGATCTCCGGCGAGTATGTCGGCGCGCTGGCGATGTCCGAGCCCGGCGCCGGCTCCGACGTCGTCTCGATGAAGCTGCGTGCCGACAAGCGCGGCGACCGCTACGTGCTCAACGGCTCGAAAATGTGGATCACCAATGGCGGCGACGCGGACGTGCTGGTCGTCTATGCCAAGACCGATCCGGAGGCGGGCCCGCGCGGCATGACTGCCTTCCTCGTCGAGAAGGGCTTCAAGGGATTTACCCACGGCCAGCATCTCGACAAGCTCGGCATGCGCGGCTCCAACACCTATCCCTTGTTCTTCGACGAATGCGAGGTGCCGGCGGAGAACGTGCTTGGCAAGGTGGGCGAGGGTGTCAAGGTGCTGATGTCCGGCCTCGATTATGAGCGCACCGTGCTTTCGGGCGGCCCGCTCGGGATCATGGCGGCCTGCATGGACGCGGTGGTGCCCTACATGCACGAGCGCAAGCAGTTCGGCCAGCCGATCGGCGACTTCCAGCTGATGCAGGGCAAGCTCGCCGACATGTATGCGACCTGGCAGGCCACGCGCGCCTATGTCTATGCGGTCGGGCGCGCCTGCGACCGCGCCGACCACGCGCGGACCCTGCGCAAGGATGCCGCGGCTGCGATCCTCTATTCCGCGGAGAAGGCGACGTGGATGGCGGGCGAGGCGATCCAGGCGCTCGGCGGCGTCGGCTACACATCCGAATTTCCGGTCGGACGGCTGTGGCGCGACGCCAAGCTGTACGAGATCGGCGCCGGTACATCCGAGGTCCGCCGCATGCTGATCGGCCGCGAGCTGATGGCCGAGACGGCGTAGGTCCGGCGCACTTGGAATTGCCGTGGTCCCACCTGGCCGCGGCCTCTCACCAGATCACCAGAAACGCGGGACAACATGCCGCTCCATTCCAGCATCGATCCGTCTTCGTCAGACTTTGCGCGCAATTCCGAGGCCATGCGCTCCCTCGTCGCGGACTTGCGCGAAAAGCTCAGCCAGGTTGCGGGCGGCGGCGGCGAGGCCTCGCGCAACCGCCACACCTCGCGCGGCAAGATGCTGGCGCGCGAGCGCGTTGACCTGCTGGTCGATCCCGGGACCTCGTTCCTGGAGCTGTCGCCGCTGGCGGCCTACGGCCTCTATGGCGGCGACGTGCATTCGGCGAGCGTCGTCACGGGAGTGGGGCGCATCTCGGGCCGCGAATGCGTGATCGTCGCCAACGACGCCACCATCAAGGGCGGCACCTATTATCCGATGACTGTGAAGAAGCATCTGCGCGCGCAGGACATCGCGCGGCAGAACAATCTTCCCTGCGTTTATATGGTCGATTCCGGCGGCGCCTTCCTGCCGCTCCAGGACGAGATCTTTCCGGACGAGCGCCACTTCGGCCGCATCTTCTACAACCAGGCGCAGATGTCGTCGCAAGGCATCCCGCAGGTCGCGATCGTGATGGGGTCCTGCACCGCCGGCGGCGCCTATGTGCCGGCCATGTCGGACGAGAGCATCATCGTGCGCAACCAGGGCACCATCTTCCTCGGCGGCCCGCCGCTGGTGAAGGCGGCGACCGGCGAGGTGGTGACCGCGGAGGAGCTCGGCGGCGCCGACGTGCATTCGCGGCAATCAGGTGTGACCGATCACTACGCGCAGAACGACGCCCACGCGATCGGCATCGCCCGTCGCATCGTCGGCACCCTGAAGCCGTCGAGCCGGCCGAACCTCAACATGCATCCGCCGCGCGATCCGCTGTTCGCGGCCGAGGAGATCTACGGCGTGGTGCCGGTCGATGGCCGCAAGCCGTTCGACGTGCGCGACATCATCGCGCGCGTTGTGGACGGGTCGGAATTCGACGAGTTCAAGAAACTCTACGGCACGACGCTGGTGTGCGGCTTCGCCCATATCTGGGGCTATCCGGTCGGCATCATCGCCAACAACGGCATCCTGTTCAGCGAGAGTTCGTTGAAGGGGGCGCATTTCATCGAGCTGTGCTGCCAGCGCGGCATTCCGCTGGTGTTCCTGCAGAACATCACCGGCTTCATGGTCGGCAAGAAGTACGAGGCCGGCGGCATCGCGCGCGACGGCGCCAAGCTGGTCACTGCGGTCGCGACGGCGTCGGTGCCGAAATTCACCGTGGTGATCGGCGGCTCCTATGGCGCCGGCAATTACGGCATGTGCGGCCGCGCCTACTCACCGCGCTTTCTCTGGATGTGGCCGAACGCGCGCATCTCGGTGATGGGCGGCGAGCAGGCCTCGATGGTGCTGAGCCAGGTCCGGCGCGACAATATCGAGGCCAGGGGCGATAGCTGGTCGAAGGACGAGGAAGATAAGTTCCGCGAGCCGATCCGCGCGCAGTATGAAGGCCAGGGCCATCCGTACTACGCGACCGCGCGCCTGTGGGACGACGGCGTGATCGACCCGGCCGACACCAGGCTCGTGCTCGGCCTCGGCCTCTCGGCGGCGTCGAATGCGCCGATCGAACCGACGAAATTCGGCCTGTTCAGGATGTGATGCGATGGACCGCTCAAAGCTCTACCGCCGTTTTCGCACCCTCCTGATCGCCAACCGCGGCGAGATCGCCTGCCGCGTCATTCGCACCGCCCGTGCCATGGGCCTGCGCACGGTCGCGGTCTATTCCGAGGCCGACCGTGACGCGATGCATGTCGCGCTCGCCGACGAGGCCGTGCTGCTCGGCCCCGCGCGGGCGCGTGACAGTTATCTCAATGTCGAGCGTCTGATCGAAGCCGCGCGAAAGACCGGGGCGGAGGCCGTGCATCCCGGCTACGGCTTCCTGTCGGAGAATGCCGAGTTTGCGCATGCCTGCCTCGACGCGGGGCTGGTCTTCGTGGGGCCGACCGCCGGGATGATGACGGCGATGGGCTCGAAGTCCGGCTCGAAAGCGCTGATGGAGAAGGCGGGCGTGCCGCTGGTGCCCGGCTATCACGGCGAGGCCCAGGACGAGGCGACGCTGGCGAAGGCCGCGAACCAGATCGGCTTCCCGATCCTGGTGAAAGCGTCGGCCGGCGGCGGTGGCCGCGGCATGCGGATCGTGCGCTCGGCGGCCGAGCTCGGGCCCGCGATCGTCAGCGCCAAGCGCGAGGCCAAGGCCGCGTTCGGCGACGACCGCATGCTGATCGAGAAATATGTCGACAATCCCCGCCACATCGAGGTGCAGATCATCGGCGACAGCCACGGCAATCTGCTCTCGCTGTTCGAGCGCGAATGCACGCTGCAGCGCCGGCACCAGAAGGTGATCGAGGAAGCGCCGTCGCCGACCCTCAATGCGGCACAGCGCGAGACGGTCTGCGCCGCGGCGCGGAAGGCGGCGGGCGCGGTGAACTATGTCGGCGCCGGCACCATCGAGTTCGTCTCCGACGGCAAGGACGTGTTCTTCATCGAGATGAACACGCGTCTCCAGGTCGAGCATCCCGTGACCGAGCTGATCACCGGAATCGACCTCGTCGAATGGCAGCTGCGCGTCGCCTTCGGCGAGGCGTTGCCGCTGCGGCAGGACGAGATCCGCCTCAACGGCCACGCGGTCGAGGCGCGCGTCTACGCCGAAAATCCGACCAAGAACTTCATGCCCTCGGTCGGAAAGATCTCGACCTGGCGGCTGCCCGCAGAGACCGGCGGCCTGCGCATCGACGCGGGCTATCGCGAGGGCGACAGCGTCTCGCCGTACTATGACGCGATGCTCGCAAAAATGATCGCCTGGGCACCGACCCGGGATGTCGCGATCGAGCGGCTGAACCGCGGACTGGAGGACTCCGACGTTCGCGGCATCGTCACCAATATCCCGTTCCTGTCGGCGCTGATCACGCATCAAAAAGTGCGGGCGAATGCGATCGACACCGGCTTCATCGAGCGCGAGCTGGCGGTGTTGACGCAGGCTACGCCTGCGCCCGGCGAGCTCGAGCTCTGCGCCGCGGTCGCCGCGATCGTGAACGACGAACGGCAGGCCGCGCAGGCAGAGGCGAATTCGCCCTGGCAGACGTTCGGCTGGATGCCGGTCGGCCGGCGTCAGCGCAGCTTTGCCTTCCGCGTCGGACATGGTGTCGGACATGGGCCCGAGCAGAAGATCACCCTCAACTACGGCAGCGGGCCGTCGACGCTGGTCATCGGCGAGCGCGAGCTGGCATTCGCGATCGGGCCGCGCGATGGCGGCTTCGATCTGACGCTCGACGGCGTCAAATCCCAGGTCGCCGCCGTGATCGACGGCCATGAGCTCTATTTGCGCACGCGCCACGGCCGCTTCGACCTGCATTGGGTCGATCCGTTCGGCGGCGAGACCGAGGAGCAGGCCGGCGCGGACAAGATCGCGGCACCCTTGCCGGGCACGGTCGTCGCGGTGCTGGCCGAGGAGGGCGCAACGCTGGAGAAGGGCGCGCCGATCCTCACCCTCGAAGTGATGAAGATGGAGCAGACCCTGCGGGCGCCCTATGCCGGCGTGCTGACGTCGATCAAGTGCAAGGTCGGCGACATCGTGCAGGAAGGCGTCGAGCTCGCCGTGGTCGAGCCTTCGGGAGAATGAGATGAGCGAGCCCGTCCGCATCATCGAGATGGGGCCGCGCGACGGCCTCCAGAACGAGAGGACGCCGGTGAGCGTCGAAGCCCGCATTGCCTTCGTCGAGGCGCTGGTCGCAGCCGGTCTCAACACCGTCGAGGTCGGCGCTTTCGTGTCGCCCAAGGCGATCCCGCAAATGGCAAGCTCCGATGCCGTGCTGCGCGGCGTCGGCCATATAACGGGTGCCGAATTCCACGTGCTGGTGCCGAACGAGAAGGGCTATGACGCCGCGCGCGCCGCGGGCGCGAAGGTGGTCTCCGTCTTTGCGGCGGCCTCCGAAGGCTTTTCGCGGGCCAACATCAACTGCACGGTCGCGGAGTCGATCGAACGGTTCAAGCCGGTGCTGGCGCGCGCCAAGACCGACGGCATCAAGGTGCGCGGCTACATTTCCTGCGTGCTGGGCTGTCCGTTCGACGGCGAGATCAAGCCGAAGGCGGTGGCCGATCTTGCTAGCACGCTGTGGGACCTCGGCTGCTACGAGATCTCGCTCGGCGACACCATCGGCGTCGGCACCCCGGCCAAGGCGAAGGAAATGCTGCGCGCCGTCAGCGCCGACATCCCCGCCGCCAATCTCGCGATGCACTTTCATGACACCTACGGCCAGGCGCTCGCCAACCTCTATGCCGGGCTGGAGCAGGGCGTCCGCGTCATCGATGCCGCCGCCGGCGGCCTCGGCGGCTGCCCCTACGCCCCCGGCGCGACCGGCAATGTCGCGACCGAGGATGTCGTCTACATGCTCGAAGGCATGGGCATCAGCACCGGCGTCGACATGGAGAAGCTGTTGGCGGCGACGAACGAGATGAGCGGCGTGCTGGGCAAGCCGCCCGTGAGCCGCGTGGCGTCCGCGCTGAATGCGAAGAAGAAGCGAACTACGTCCTAATTTTCGTAGGGTGGGCAAAGGCGCATAGCGCCGTGCCCACCATCTCTCCGCGATCGAATTTGGAAATGGTGGGCACGCTTTCGCTTCACCCACCCTACGAGACAACGAAACGCGCGGTCAGGCCGCCTTCAGCCCAACATCCGGCAGACGCGGCCGGCTCTTGAGCGCCTTCACCATCATGGCCTCGACCTCGGCCTTTTCCTGCGGCAGCAGGGCGAGGCGGGGCGGACGGGTCAGCACCGTGCCGCGGCCCATGATGTGCTCGCACAGCTTGATGCACTGGACGAGGTCCGGGCGCGCATCGAGATGCAAGAGCGGCATGAACCATTCGTAGAGTGGCATCGCCTCGGCATAGCGTCCCGCCTTGGCCAGGCGAAACAGTGTCTCGCCCTCGCGCGGGAAGGCGTTCGACATGCCGGAGACCCAGCCCACGGCGCCCATGGCGACGCTCTCGACGATGACGTCGTCGAGGCCTGCGAACAGCACGAAGCGGTCGCCGACCATGTTCCTTGTGTCGATGAAGCGGCGCGTGTCGCCGGAGGAATCCTTGAAGGAGACGACCGTCTCGACGTCGGCGAGCGAGGCCAGGATGTCGGGGGTGACGTCGTTCTTGTAGATCGGCGGGTTGTTGTAGAGCATCACGGGAAGGTCCGTCGCGGTGGCGACGGCGCGGAAATGCGCGGCGGTCTCGTGCGGCTTCGACGAATAGACCAGGGCCGGCATCACCATGACGCCGTCGATGCCGACACGCGCGGCTTCCTTGGCCGTCTCGACCGCGAAGGCCGTGGTGAACTCGGCGATGCCGCACAGCACGGGCACGCGCCCGGCCGCGACGGATTTCGCCGTCTCCATGATCGCGACCTTCTCCTTGCGCTCCAGCGACGTGTTCTCGCCGACGGAGCCGCAGACGATCAGGCCGGAGACGCCGTCGCGGATCAGTCCGTCCATCACCTTCGCGGTCGCGTCGATGTCGAGCGAGAGATCGTCGTGGAATTGCGTGGTGACGGCCGGGAAGACGCCTTCCCAGGAAACGCGGCGGCTCATGGTCTAACTCCAAGTAAGTTTTGCCGGCGGGGGCTGGGGCCGCCGGCTGTGGTGAAGAGGATGGCGGGCGGGATCAGAGCGTAGCGCCGACCTTGCGCAATTCGGCGAGGACCGGAGCCTTGGGCAGCCAGATCTTGTCGAACTCGGCAATGACCGCCTCGGTGTCGCCGGCCGGCACCTGGCGGATCGGGATCGGCGCGTTCTTGAAGTTCTCGATCAGTGCGGGCTCATTGCCGGCGAGCTCGTCGATCTGCGCGTCCAGCGTCGACTTGACCGTCTTGGCGATCAGCTCGCGGTCGGCTGCGGGGAGCGACTGCCAGACCCGGCCCGAGACCACTGCGGCCATCGGCATGAAGACGGCGTTCATCTGGAGGATCACCTTCGAGACCTTGTCGAAGCGCTGATTCCAGGAGAATTCGAGATCAGCCTCGAGGCCATCGACCTGGCCGTTGGCCATCGCGTCGAACACCTGCGGCGTCGGGATCGGCGTCGGCGCCGCGCCAAGCGAAGAATAGAAATCGCGATAGACCGGCGTCGGGTTGATGCGCAGCTTCATGCCCTTGATGTCGGCGAGCGAATTCAGGTCCCTGGAGGAGAACACCGCGCGCATGCCGGTGATGCCCCAGCCGAGCCCGATCGTGCCGGTCTCCTGCGGCAGCACGTCGAACAGCTTCACCGCCGCGGGATGCCGCACGAATTTCGCGACCGCCGGCGTCGAGCGGACGATGTAGGGCGCGTTGATCGCGGCGATGTGCGGGACGCGCGAGCCGAGCTCGGCGGCCTGGATGAAGCCCATGTCGAGCGCGCCGGACTGCAATTGCTGCATCATCGCGGGCTCGTTGCCGAGCTGGCCGGAGTGGAACACGGTCAGCGTCAGCCGGCCGTTGGTGGCGGCCTTGAGCTCGTCGCCGAACTTGAGCGCGGCTTTGTTCCAGGAATGGCCGTTCGGCGTGATCAGGCCGAGGCGGAATTCCTTGGCCTGGGCGAGCGCCAGCGACGGCGCGAACACCGATGCGGCTGCGCTGGCGGCGAGAAAGCGGCGACGTGAAAGCGGCATGGTCGGGCTCCTTTTGGACGGGCCTATTTGACGAGGATCAGCGAGAGCGAGGGGAAGAGCGAGAGCAGCACCAGCAGGACGCAGGAGATGACGAAGAAGGGCAGCGTCACCATGAACATCTTGCCGGGCTTGGCGCCGGTGACGGCGGCCGCGACGAAGAAGCAGAGCCCGACCGGCGGCGACAACAGGCCGAGCACCAGGTTGATCACCACGACGACGCCGAAATGCCGGGGGTCGATGTGATAGACGTCGGTTGCGACCGGCAGCAGGATCGGCACCGTCATGATCAGGCCGGGAATGCCGTCGATCACGGTGCCGATCACCAGCAGGATGACGTTGCAGATCAGCATGAAGCTGATCGGGTCCTTGGCGGCCGACTGGATCCAGCCGGCGGTCTCCTGCGGCACCTTGCCGAAGATCAGGACCCAGGAGAACACCGCGGCGGCGGCGACGAGGAACAGCACGATTGCCGAATAGATGGCACTGCGCAGCATCATCTGCGGCAGCTGGGAGAACTCGAACTCTTTGGTCCAGTATTTTCCCACCAGCGCCGCGGCGACGGCGCCGACGGCTGCGGATTCCGTTGCGTTGGCGAGGCCGCCGAGGATGGTGCCGACGATGACGATCGGGATCAGCAGGGTGGGCGACGTCCGCAGGATCGTCATGACGCGCTGGCGCGGCGTCTGATAGTCGGCGCGGGGATAATTGTAGATGTATCCCATCAGCGCGATGACGAGGCAGAACATCACGGTCAGGATGACGCCCGGCACGATTCCGGCGATCAGCATGTCGCTGACCGAGACCTGCGCGAGAACGCTGTAGACCACGAACATCACCGAGGGCGGGATGATCGGGCCGAGCATGCCGCCATAGGCGGTCAGTCCCGCCGCAAAGGTCTTGTCGTAACCCTTCTTCTCCATCTCCGGCACCATGATCTGGGCCATGATCGCGACCTGCGCGGTCGCAGATCCCAGGATCGAGGAGATGAACATGTTGGCGAGGATGTTGACGTAGGCGAGTCCGCCCTTCAGCGAGCCGACGAAGGCCATCGCCATGTCGACGATGCGGCGGGTGATGCCGCCGCCGTTCATGATCTCGCCGATCAGGATGAAGAGCGGAATGGCGATCAGGCCGTAGCTGTCGACGCCGCCGAACAGCTGGAGCGGATAGGACTGGAACAGCACCGGATTGCCGGATGCGGCGATGTAGACGAGGCCGGCGAGGCACAGGCAGAGCCCGATCGGCACGCCGACCAGCATGATCGCGACGAAGGCGGCAGACGTGATCATCAGTTGACCCCGTCGAGCTCGGAGAGCTGGAAGCCCCTCAGCGGCGTGCGCGGGACCAGCTCGAGATCTTCAAGTAGATTGGCGAGGCCGTGAATGGTCATCGACACCGCGAAGATCGGCAGCGTCAAATAGAGCACCCAGGTCGGCCAGTTCAGCGTCTGGGTGTGCTCGGTGTAGAGGAAGTTGAAGGTCTCGGCCGCGAGCTTGCGCCCGTCGAAGCCGGCGCGTGCGAGCCCGATCGGGTCCATCCAGAGCACGCAGGTGACGATCAGGGCGACGCCGAACACGACGACGAGACCGGTCGAGATCACCTTGGCGATCTTCTGGTGCTGCGGCGAAAGACGCTCCGTCAGCATCGTGACGGCGAAGTCCAGCCGCAACCGCGTCATGGCGGAGGCGCCGATGAAGGTCAGCCAGACCACGCAATAGACAGCGGATTCATCGATCCAATAGATCGGGAAATGCGAGTAGCGGGTGACGACGTTCACCAGGATCAGTGCGGTGAGCAGGTACATCAGGCCCATCAGCGCCAGACGCTCGAAGGCCAGCAGCGCGCTCGACGCCCTGATCACAATCCGCCGGGCGCTGAGCGCGCCCGTATCCGGCATCGTCCCTTCGATCATCAAAGGCCCCAATCCCCCGTCAGAATTCCCGTGCCAAGGCAAAATGTATAATTTATACATTTTGGGTGTCAAACGGAGATTGCGGTCATTTCGGCGGCAGGACGCGCTTTTGCTGGGCACCTGGTTTTGTGGGGGCTGGCTTTTGCTGGCGCCCTCAACATGCAAGAGAGGGACCGCTTTCTGCCGGACGAGTCGCGAAGAAAGACGGAAGGTCAGATGAAACAGCCTCTGAAGCATCGCACCCTGTCGGCTGCGATCGTCGACCAGCTCCGGCAGGCGATCCTCGACGGCACCTATCCGGCGGGATCGCAATTGCGCCAGGATGCGCTTGGCGATGCCTACGGCGTCAGCCGCATTCCGGTGCGCGAGGCGCTGTTCCAGCTCGAGGCCGAAGGGCTGGTGCGCATCGTTCCGCAGAAGGGCGCCATCGTCTCGGAACTGTCACTGGACGAGATCAACGACGTGTTCGACCTCCGCCGCATCCTGGAGCCGCGATTGCTGGCGCAGTCGGCGCCGCGCTTCACCGGGGAGGATTTCGCGGGGCTGGACGACATCCACAAGAGTTTCGAGAAGGCGATCAAGGCGCGCAACGTCAGCGAATGGGGCCAGCTCAACGCCGACTTCCACATGGCGCTCTACGTCCACGCCCCGCAGCCGCGCACCCGCGCGATCGTGCTGTCGCTGCTCCAGACCAGCGACCGCTACACGCGCCTCCAGCTCTCCAACACCAAGGCGATGGGCACTGCCGAGAAGGAGCACGCCCAGCTGATCGCGCTCTGCCGCGCGCAGAAGATCGATGAGGCCTGCCGGTTTTTGGAGCGGCACATCGAGGCCGTGCGAAAGGATCTGTTGCAGGTCGTGGCCGGCAGCACGATCGCGCCGAAGTCACGGCGGAAGGAGAAATCGTAGGGTGGGCAAAGGCGCATAGCGCCGTGCCCACCGTCTAGGCGTCGTACATTCTGGTGGGCACGCTACACTTTGCCCACCCTACGGAAGTTGCGATTGCCGCTACCTGCTCCCGTCCGGCCCCATCACGAGATCCGGCAGCGCGGTCGATATCCCCGGCACGAAGCACAGCAGCAGCACCGCAAGCATCATCAGCAGCACGAAGGGCAGGGTGCCCCAGATCACCTCGCTGAGGGGAATATCGGGCGCGACGTTGCGGATGACGAAGATGTTCAATCCCACAGGTGGGTGGATCAGCCCCATCTCCATCACGATGGTCATGACCACGCCGAACCAGATGATGTCGAAGTTCGCGGCGCGTAAGGGCGGCAGGATGATCGGCGCGGTCATCAGGATGATCGAGACCGGCGGCAGGAAGAAGCCGAGCACGACGACCATGACGAGGATCGCGAACAACAGGCCCCAGCGCGGCAGGTGCATCGCGACAACGGATTCGGCGACCGATTGCGAGATGTGCAGATAGCTCATCACGTAGGAATAGAGCAGCGACATGCCGATGATCATCATCAGCATGGTCGATTCCCGGATCGTCGACTTCATGATCGGCGCAAGGTCGCTCGGCCGCCACACGCTGTAGATCGCGGCGATCAGCCCCAGCGCGAGGAGCCCGCCGAGGCCGGCGGTCTCCGACGGCGTGGCATAGCCGCCATAGAGCGCGATCATGACGCCGGTGAGCAGAAGCACGAACGGGATCACACGCGGCAGCACGCTGAAACGCTCTGCCAGCGTGTACTCGTCGCGGGCGAGAATTGCGGCTTCCGGTCCGCCTTTCCTGTAGATGGCCTCAGCGGCGGCATATTCCCGGCGGAAGCGGATCACGGCATAGGTGCCGAACAGGGACACCAGCAGCAGGCCCGGCCCGATGCCGGCGAGGAAGAGACGCCCGAGTGACTTTTCCGCCGCGACCGCAAACAGGATCATGGTGATCGAGGGCGGCAGCAGGATGCCGAGCGTGCCGCCGGCGGCGATGATGCCCGCGGCAAAGCCGCCGGAATAGCCGCGCTTGCGCATCTCGGGGATGCCGGCCGAGCCGATCGCCGAGCAGGTCGCTGGGCTCGAGCCCGCCATCGCCGCGAATAGCGCGCAGGCGAACACGTTGGCGACGCCGAGCCCGCCGGGGACGCGATGCAGCCAGGCATGCAGGGCCAAATAGAGATCCTGGCCGGCACGCGACTTGCCGATCGCCGCGCCCTTCAGGATGAAGAGCGGGATCGACAGCAGCGTGATCGAGGCCATTTCCTCGTAGACGTTCTGCGTCACCGTATCGAGGGAGGCCGACGGCATGTAGATGCCCATGAACACGACCGCGACCGCGCCAAGTGCGAAGGCGATCGGCATGCCCGAGAACATCACGACCAGCGTCGCAATGGCGTAAGCTAGGCCAATACCGAAAACGCTCATGGCCGCCTGGCTCCTGCGAAAGGCAGCGCAAGCTGCACGAGAATCTGGACGCAGAGCAGGCTCATGCCGAGCGCCATCAGCGAATAGGGAATGGCGAGTGGCGGCGACCACATCGAGTTCGAGACCTGGCCGTCGACATAGGCCTCATGGGCCAGCGTCCAGGATTTCCATGTGAAGAAGGCGCAGAACATGAATGTCGCGGCATCGACCAACCAGAGCCTGATCCGGTTCGCCAGCGGCGAGAGCAGGCCGACGAAAGCCTCGATGCCGATATGACCGCGGTTCTGCTGCACATAGGCGGCCGTCATGAAGGTCGCGCCGACCAACAGGAACACGGCGGCCTCGTCCTGCCAGTAATTGGCGGCCTTGAACAAGGCGCGGCTCAGCACGCTGTAGCTCAGGATGGCGCAGGCCGCGACCAGCGCGATCGCCGCGAACACGACGATCATGCTGTTGAGGATGGCGAGACCGCGATCGATCGCCGCCGCAAGGCCGGTCCTTGCGGCAGCGTTGGCCTGGTCGTCACGATCCGGAAGCGGACCGTGGCTCATGCCGCGACGTCGGTGGCGAGCTTGAGCAGGTTCGCGGCGGTCGCGGTCTTGGCGCCGTAATCCTTCCACGCGGTGTCGCGGGCGATGTCGCGCCACTTTCCGACGGTCGCGGCATCGAGCACCGAGACCTTGGCGCCGGCCTTCTCGTAGACCTTTGCGACCTCGACGTCGTCGTCCTGCGCGCCCTTGCGGCCGAAGACTTCGAGCTCGGCGCCAACTGCGAGCAGCACGTCCTGCTGGTTCTTCGGTAGCTTGTCGAAGATCGCCTTCGACATCATCAAGGGCTCGAGCATGAACCAGTAGGAAGCGCCCGCGCCCGAGGTCAGCGACTTCGCGACCTCTTCGAGCCGGAACGAGATCAGGCTGGTGGAGGAGGTGAGAGCGGCGTCGCAGGCGCCGGTCTGCATCGCCGCGTAGATTTCGTTCGAAGGCACCGACAGCACCGAGGCGCCGGCGGTCTGGAGCACCATGTCCATCTCGCGCGAGCCGCCGCGCACCTTCATGCCTTTGGCGTCTTCAGGCGCGACGATAGGCTTGGAGCGGCTGGCGAGGCCGCCGGCCTGCCACACCCAGGTGAGCAGGATGATGCCCTTGTCGGCGAGGAAGTCGGAGAGCGCCTTGCCGACCGGCTCCTTCTTCCAGCGCATGCCCTGGTCGTAGGTGGTGACGAGGCCCGGCATCAGGCCGATATTGGTCTCCGGCAATTCGCCGCCGGCGTAAGGCATCGGATAGAGCGAGATATCGAGCGCGCCCTTGCGCATCGCGGAGAACTGCGCGTTGGTCTTGATCAGCGAGGAGTTCGGATAGATTTCAGCGGCAATGTCGCCATTGCTGCGCTTGGCGACTTCGGCGGCGAACATGCGGCAGAGCCGGTCGCGGAAATCGCCCTTGTCGATGGTGCCGCCCGGGAATTGGTGCGAGATCTTCAGCGTGGTCGCGGCATGCGCGGTGCCAGTGCCGAAGCGGAGAATGGCGGGTGCCGCGACGGCGGTCGCGAGCAGGTGGCGGCGCGTGAGCATGGTGTGATTCCCTTGGACGGTTCTTGTTTGGTGTGATTTGGGTCAGGCCTTGTGAGACCGGTGCCTGGGCCCATCCTAGCCGGTCTTTCGCCCGATGTTCTCTCATCTGATAGTTCGAGACCGAATGCCGCGGCAAGTGTCGGCCGTGCTGCGCTGCACACTTCTGGTCCTCCTAGGCCAGGCGGAACGAGGGACGGCGGCGGCGCGCAGAAATTTATCAGCGACCGCGTAACAACGCCGCGTGGCAATCCGTCGAGATTGAATAGCGGCGTCCGTCGCTGACAAACACCATCTCGAAGGGAAGACCAATCATGACCATTCGCACCCGCATCGCGCTCGGCGTCTCGGTTGCCGCTCTCTCGCTTGGCCTCGCGCTGTCGCCGGCCGCCTTTGCCCAAGACAAGATGGGCGACAAGATGGGCAAGGAGGACGGCATGATGAAGAAGAACACCATGTCCAAGGACGGCATGAAGAAGGATGCCATGACCAAGGACGACGGCATGAAGAAGGATCACATGTCGAAGGACGGGATGAAGAAAGACGACGGGATGATGAAGAAGAACTGATCTTCCATCGTCGCGGGAGGCGTTTGCGCAAGGCAGACGCGCGCTCTCGAAAGTCCGGAGCGGTCCCGCGGACCGCCCCGGAGCGATGTCTCAGCGCAAGTTCAACTGAATGTGACTTGTGAACGTTACTTGCGCTTGGCCTTGCGGGCGGCGTAACGGGCGTCGCGCTTGGCCTTCTGTTCGGCCTCGAGCGCAGTCGCTTGGGCGGCCGCTTCCTCGGCCTCACGCGCAAGTCGCGCAGCTTCCGCGGCCTTGGCTTCTTCCTCAAGGCGCTTCTGCTCGGCCTTTTCCGCCTCGCGCGCAGCCTTTGCCTCGGCGCGCTTGGCCGCGAGCGCCTCACGCTCGGCACGCTTCGCCGCAACCGACGGATCATCCGGTCCCGGTTGGGATTTGAATTTGTTCAAAAGATTTTTGCGGGCGTCCTGCGCCGCCTTTTGCCGGTCTGCGAAACCTGGTTCCCTGAATCCACTCATCGACGAGCCTTGTCTTCCTCGCTTTCGACCCTACATCACTGCGTGTTGGTACGTCGGCTGGGCATAGCAGGCGCCACGCGACGCAGATGCGTGTACATCGCCGCGCGTCGCAACGCCACCCAAATCGCAGCCGACCAGGTAGACGAAAATCGCCTCCCGACGATCCTCGTAGCCCGGAAAAACTGCCGAATTGTGATGTCCCTCATAAGGGAGCACGCGGAGCGGCGCCTAGCGTCCGCGCCAACGAGACGGAGCACGGGCATGATGATCTTCCGATTGAGCCTGAAGGCGCTCGCAATCACCGTCGCTGTCGCCGCCTTGGCCGGCGCCGCGTTCCTGCTCGCCCGTCCGCAGCCGATCGAAAGTGCCGTCCTGGGCGCCGACTGGGAGTGCAGCCAGACCGCGTTCGTGCTCACGACTTGCCCACCACGCGTCCGTGAGGCGATCCCCGCGGTCGAAACCTCGCGCAAGGATGCGATCCGGGCGACCCGAGGCTGAACCGGAACTTGCGATGTGACGCGTCGCCGCAGAGGTGTTAAAGCTGGCTCGCCCGAGTGATCAGCCGGTCATGACCAAGTCTGAGCCCAATCCCGAACCCAAGCCTGAACCGGGTGACGGGCCCAAATCCCCGCCAAGACCTCAATCCGGTGACAATCGCCGCGGCGCGGTCGCCGGCCTGATCATCGCGATCGTGATCCTCGGCGTCGGCTGGTGGCTGGCCCGCGATCTCACCGCCGCCAGCAAGATGCAGGACTGCCTGATGTCGGGGCGAAGCAATTGCAACGTGATCGAGCCGGCCCGCTAGAAGTCCTCCAACGCTGTCCTCTGGAGCTCTTTGGGCCGAAAAATCGCCGTGATCTTAATCATTTGTAACGGGACTTAGCCGATCAGGCAGGTCAGTTATGTCAGCCGGCATCAGCCCAGCGCGCGGCGAATCGTCTATCGCGCTGGGACCACGGCGATCGGCCACGGCAATCGAAAGAGTAGGGGGGCAAGCACGCATGAGTGCGTCCAGCAGCAAGAAGATCATCATTCCCTTGGTTTCGGCCATGTCGTTGCTCGCGCTCTCGGCGCAGGCGCAGGAAGCCAGGCCACCGAGGGACGCCGGCCAATTTCCGGCAGCGCCAGCTCCGGGCTTACCGTCCCAGAACAATCAGAACATGCGCAAGGGCCCGCCGCCGCAGCAGGCGGCCCGGCCTGCGCCGCAGCCCGGCGGCCAGCCCCATGCGGGCCCCGGGGCCGGTCCGCACAATGCGGGCGGCCCGCCGCCCGGACGTAACTACGCCAGGGGACCCGCACCGGCGCGCGACTGGGGCGGACACGCCTATCGCGGCAACGTCGCCTGGGATGGCGGGCGCTGGCGCCACGAGGTCCACAACGGCCGCTCCGGCTGGTGGTGGGATGTCGGCGGCGTCTGGTACTATTATCCGCAGCGGATGGCCGGTCCGCCCGGCTATATCTCCGAGGAATATTACGACGACGTGCCGGTGGCTTACGCCCCGCCGCCGGTTGCCTACGAACCGCCGCCTCCGCCGCCGCCGGCCGATCCCGGCGCGAGCGCGCTTGGCGGCGCCATCGTCGGCGGCGTGCTCGGCGGTCTGCTCTCGGGCAACGCGACGGGCGCGGCCGCGGGCGCCGTGATCGGCGGCGCCACCGGCGCGATCGCCGGTGCTACGGCTGCCTCGCGTCCCGGCTACTACCTGGCCGAGGGCAATTGCTACTACCGCTATCCGAGCGGCCAGTATGTGCAGGCCGATCCTCGCGCGTGTTACTGAGGGTCCAGGCAGCTCTGAAATGAAGAGGCGGGCGAAAGCCCGCTTCTTTTTTGTCCGGGTTTGTCGTCTTGGCTTGGCGCCGCGGCGGAACGACTGATTGCCGCGCGCCTACGACACCAGCCAGGTCATGAACGCCATGAGACCCCAGACCAGGCCCGCGATCCAGGCCAGCATCACGATGCCGATGGTCGCAAGAAAGGTGACGCCGAACGCGTCGGACCTTTTTCGCGGTGTGGGGACGTGAGCCTCAGCTGCTGCTTCTCGTGTCATGACCGCAAGACCACCCGTGCCTTCTCCCGCCTTTGGGAGCGCTGAGATGTTCTAGCCGAGACGCCGGGCGCAGGCTGTGACGCAATTCACATCCGTCTGAATGATGCCGAGTTTCACGGGTTCGTGCGGTATCTGCGTCGCACGGTCGCCGTGGGACGCCTTGAAACCACGAGTGCAGTTTCATATCAGATACAATTGAAGCGTGTGGAAAACGCTCACGACAACGCTGATTATCCGCAATCATACGGACGAAATTGCCATGCACTTGTCCAGATCGGACGGCTAGAATCCGCCCCATGTGTAACAAGTACGATCCACAGCACGAAGCCGAGGCGGCAATGAAGCGCGCCGCGGCATCAGAAGGCCCGGACCGGCAACGACTCATCGAGCTCGCCATTGCCTGGCATCAGCTGGCCCGCGACCGGCGCGACGATGAACCGACGGAATAGTCGGATCGAGCCGACGACTGCCTGCCGAATCCTTGAGCCTGCGATCCACCGCAAGCGACGTTACACGCCGCGATCGATTCCTGCCGGTTTCGACCCGTGCTCGTAATCCTGGAAGCATGGTCGATCCGCCGAATGGCCGTTCTGGTCGCTCCCGCCCGCCAGCGAACGAACGGCGAAGGCCAGCTGATGCTGGCTCGCCGCGACGTTCATAATGGAAGCTTGTGCCGCCTCGAGGTGTTTGGCTATCCCGCTGGAGTTCAAGTCCACGCCCGCATCGATCGCCAGAAACGACATTGCGCCGACGGCAATTCCGGACGCGACAGCCATTCTTGTCCATTCAGATGACGGCATCACAAAACCTTCGACACCTTTTCTGCATGCCGGATAGGTAGGATTCTCTCGCCGCCTGGACAGGCCCGCGCAC
This sequence comes from Bradyrhizobium diazoefficiens USDA 110, assembly GCF_000011365.1. Lineage (GTDB taxonomy): Bacteria > Pseudomonadota > Alphaproteobacteria > Rhizobiales > Xanthobacteraceae > Bradyrhizobium > Bradyrhizobium diazoefficiens. The sequence continues at coordinate 4,896,925 of NC_004463.1, forward strand.
GCTTTGTTGAAGTGCGCTGGATCTGCAAATCACGCCGCCACGGAGATCGCGGGCCGGGGTAATTTCTGGCTCTCGTCGGCTCGGCTCAGCCCGAACGAAGCCGATCGGCTCGGAGAGTTAAGACTGGCGATCCCAGCAGGACTCGAACCTGCAACCCGCGGAGTAGAAATCCGCTACTCTATCCAGTTGAGCTATGGGACCGTCTTGAGGCCGCTCTTGAGCCGGCCTCGGCTACCGTCTGCCGGTCTTCTATCACGCCAAATATGAAAAATCCGCACGTCCGCCAAGCCTGAACCGAACCGTTTTCCTCAATGGCGCGACAAAACGGAACGGTGGGGTGTCAGGGTGCCGGGTTGAGCGGCAGCGGACCGGACGATGGATCACATCGCCGGGAACGCTGAACAGCTTCCGGGACACGGCCGCCGGTCGACCGGCTAGATATTGCTGCGCCATTAGGACGGCGTGCGCGGCGGTATCTTGATCGGTCTCCTCTGGGCCTGCCTTGTCATGGCGAATGCGACGTTTTGCACCTCTGGTTCCATCGCCTTGAGTCCGTCACCTTTCCACGCATTTCATGCGACAAGCGGCGTTCGTCCGCGATTTCCGGGAGTCCATCCATGATCGGTCTTGTTCGCGCCGTCACAATCTGCGCCGCGCTGGCGCTCGGCCTTTCGGCTGCGCAAGCCGCCGACAAGGCTTTCAAACGCGACGATCTCGCCGATTCCGCGATCAAGCTCGAGGCGCAGATCAAGAGCGAGGCGGGACCTGTCGCCAAGACCAACGCGACGCTGCGCACGGATGCTGACGCCGCCTTCCGGCGCAATGATTACCGTGCCGGCCTGTCGGTGCTCGGCCAGATTGCGGCCACGACGCCTGACGATGCCGGCAACTGGCTGCGGCTTGCCAAGGTGATCTTCCAGATCTGGCCGAAGAACTCGAGCGAGCAGACGTTCCTGCTGGAGCGCGCCTCGACGGCGGCCTACATCGCCTATCAGCGCGCCGGCAATCCGGGCGAGGAGGCCGACGCGCTCGCGGTGCTCGGCAAGTCGCTGGCCGAGCGCAAGCTGTGGCGGCCGGCGCTGGACGCGCTACGGCTGTCGCTCGACATGCGCGAGGTCGCCGACGTCCGCGGCCAATACGAGAAGATGCGCGACGAGCACGGCTTCCGCCTGCTCGACTATACCGTCGATTCGGATTCGGCCAGTCCGCGCGCCTGCTTCCAGTTCTCGGAGGAGCTCGCCAAGCGTACCGACTTTGCGCCGTTCCTCGCGCTCGCGGGCCAGGACAAGCCGGCGCTGTCGGCCGAAGGCAAGCAGCTCTGCGTCGACGGCCTGAAGCACGGCGAGCGCTACAACATCAATCTGCGCGCCGGCCTGCCGTCGACGGTGAAGGAGGGGCTGCCGAAATCGGCCGAGTTCAACGTCTACGTGCGCGACCGCAAGCCCTTCGTGCGCTTCACCAGCCGCGCCTATGTGCTGCCCAGGACCGGCCAGCGCGGCATTCCCGTGGTCAGCGTCAACACGCCCGCGGTCAACATCAACGTCTTCCGGATCGGCGACCGCAACCTGATCAACACGGTGGTCGACAGCGACTTCCAGAAGACGCTGTCCAAGTATCAGCTCAGCGATCTCGGCGACGAGCGCGGCGTGAAAGTCTGGACCGGCGAGCTCACGACCGCGATGACGCTGAACCAGGACGTCACCACGGCATTCCCCGTCGACCAGGCGCTGGGCGAGCTCCAGCCGGGCGTCTATGTGATGACCGCCGCGGCCAAGGGCCCGGGCTCGGACGACGAGTACCAGCTCGCCACGCAGTGGTTCATCGTCTCCGATCTCGGTGTGTCGGCCTATTCCGGCAACGACGGCATCCACGTGTTCATCAACTCCCTGGCCTCGACCGATCCGGTCGGCAAAGCCGAGGTGCGACTGATCGCGCGCAACAACGAGATCCTGGCCACCCGCAAGACCGACGATTCCGGCCATGTGCTGTTCGAAGCCGGCCTTGCGCGCGGCGAGGGCGGCCTGTCGCCGGCGATGCTGACGGTGACGGGCGAGAAGGCCGACTATGCCTTCTTGAGCCTGAAGACCTCGGCCTTCGACCTCAGTGACCGTGGCGTGGCGGGCCGCGTGGTGCCTGTTGGCGCCGATGCCTTCGTCTATGCCGAGCGCGGCGTCTACCGCTCCAGCGAGACCGTCTATCTCACCGCGCTCTTGCGCGACGGGCAGGGCAATGCCGTCACCGGCGGGCCGATGACCCTGGTGGTCGAGCGCCCTGACGGCGTCGAATACCGCCGCGCCGTACTGTCCGACCAGGGCGCCGGCGGCCGCACGCTGTCCGTGCCGCTCAACTCGGCTGTGCCGACCGGGACCTGGCGAGTGCGTGCCTTCACCGATCCGAAGGGCTCGTCGGTCGGCGAAACCACCTTCATGGTCGAGGACTATGTCCCCGACCGGATCGAATTCGAGTTGTCCGCCAAGGACAAGCTGATCAAAGCTAACGCTCCAGTGGAGCTTAAGGCCGACGGTCATTTCCTCTACGGCGCACCCGCCGCGGGTCTCCAGCTCGAAGGCGACATGCTGATCGCGCCCGCTTCGGAACGTCCGGGTTTTGCCGGCTACCAGTTCGGCGTCGCCGACGAGGAGACCACCTCGAACGAGCGCACGCCGCTTGAGAACCTGCCCGAGGCCGACGCCAACGGCGTTGCCACCTTCCCGGTGACGCTGGACAAGCAGCCGGCCTCGACCCGCCCGCAGGAGGCGCAGATCTTCGTCCGCATGGTCGAGACCGGCGGCCGCGCCGTCGAGCGCAAGCTGGTGCTGCCGGTCGCGCCCGCGAGCGCCCTGATCGGCGTCAAGCCGCTGTTCGGCGACAAGAACGTCGCCGAAGGCGACAAGGCCGAGTTCGACGTCGTGTTCGTCTCGCCCGAGGGCAAGACGTTGCCGCGTGACGGCCTGCGCTACGAGCTCCTGAAGATGGAGTCGCGCTACCAGTGGTATCGCCAGAACAATTACTGGGAGTATGAGCCGGTCAAGTCGACCTCGCGCGTCGCCGACGGCGATCTCACCATCGCCGCCGACAAGCCGTCGCGGGTCTCGCTCAGCCCGCGGCCCGGCCGCTACCGGCTCGACGTCAAGTCGAGCGACGCCGACGGCCCGGTGACCTCGGTGCAGTTCGACGTCGGCTGGTATTCCGACGGCAGCGCCGATACGCCGGACCTGCTGGAGACCTCGATCGACAAGCCGCAATATGCCTCCGGCGACACCATGACGGTGTCCGTCAACGTGCGCAGCGCCGGCAAGCTCACCGTCAACGTGCTCGGCGACCGCCTGCTGACGACGCAGACGATCGACGTCAAGGAGGGCACCGCGCAGGTGAAGCTCCCGGTCGGCAAGGACTGGGGCACCGGCGCCTATGTGGTGGCGACGCTGCGCCGTCCGCTCGATGCCGCCGCCCAGCGCATGCCGGGCCGCGCCATCGGCCTGAAATGGTTCGGCATCGACAAGCAGACCCGGACGCTGAGTGTGAAGCTGACGCCGCCGGCGCTGATCCGGCCGAACGCGATGTTGAAGATCCCGGTCAAGCTCGACGGGCTCAATCCGGGCGAGGACGCAAAGATCGTCATCGCCGCGGTCGATGTCGGCATCCTCAACCTCACCAATTACAAGCCGCCGGCGCCGGACGATTACTATCTCGGCCAGCGCCGCCTTTCCGCGGAGATCCGCGATCTCTATGGGCAGTTGATCGACGGCATGTCGGGCACGCGCGGCCAGATCAAGTCCGGCGGCGACGCCGGTGCGGCCGAACTCCAGGGCTCACCGCCGGCGCAGAAGCCGCTCGCGCTCTATTCCGGCATCGTCACGGTTGCCGCTGACGGCACCGCCGAGGTGAGCTTCGACATTCCGGAGTTCGCCGGCACCGCGCGCGTGATGGCGGTGGCGTGGACCGCGACCAAGCTCGGCCGCGCCAACACCGACGTCGTGATCCGCGATCCTGTCGTGCTGACCACGACCTTGCCGCGCTTTCTGCTCAATGGCGACCACGGCACGGTCAACCTCGAAATCGACAATGTCGAGGGCCAGGCCGGCGACTACGTCATCAACGTGAAGACGGGCGGCCCGGTGAAGATGACCGGCAATCCCGCGACCACGGTCAAGCTCGCCGCCAAGCAGCGCAACGCGTTCTCGCTTGCGCTCGATGCGACCGCAGCGGGACAGGCGACGCTCGACGTCGACATCAAGGGGCCGAACGGGCTTGCACTCGCACGCCACTATGCGTTCGACGTCAAGGCGGCGACGCAGGTGCTGGCGCGGCGTTCGATCCGGACGCTGGCGAAGGGCGAGAGCCTGACGCTGACCTCGGACATGTTCTCCGACCTTGTGCCGGGCACCGGCAGCGTCTCGGTCTCGGCGAGCCTGTCCACGGCGCTCGATGCGGCGACGATCCTGAAAGCGCTCGACCGCTATCCCTATGGCTGCTCGGAGCAGATCACGAGCCGCGCCATGCCGCTGCTCTATGTCAACGAGCTTGCGGCCGGCGCCCATCTCGCCATGGACACCGAGGTCGACCAGCGCATCCGCGACGCGATCGAGCGGCTGCTGGCGCGACAGGGCTCGAACGGCTCGTTCGGACTGTGGTCGGCCGGCGGCGACGACGCCTGGCTGGATGCTTACGTGACGGACTTCCTGACCCGGGCCCGCGAGAAGGGCTTTGCGGTGCCGGACGTGCTGTTCAAGAACGCGCTCGACCGCGTCCGCAACTCCGTCGTCAACGGCAATGAGCCGGAGAAGGACGGCGGCCGCGATCTCGCCTACGGCCTCTACGTGCTTGCACGGAACGGCGCGGCTCCAATCGGCGACCTGCGCTATCTCGCCGATACCAAGCTGAGCAACCTCGCGACGCCGATTGCGAAGTCGCAGCTCGCCGCGGCGCTCGCGCTGGTCGGCGACCGTAACCGCGCGGAGCGGGTCTATGGCGCTGCACTCGACAGCCTCGCGCCCAAGCCGGTGCTGGAGTTCGGCCGCACCGATTACGGCTCGCAGCTTCGCGATGCGGCGGCGCTTGTCTCGCTTGCCAGCGAAGGCAACGCGCCGAGGGCGACGCTGACGCAGGCGGTGTCGCGGGTCGAGACCGCGCGCGGGCTGACGCCCTACACCTCCACGCAGGAGAACGCGTGGCTGGTGCTGGCGGCGCGGGCGCTCGCCAAGGAGAACCTGTCGATCGAGGTCGACGGCCAGCCGGTCAAGACCGCGCTCTACCGCAGCTACAAGGCGGACACGCTGAGCGGCAAGCCGCTGAAGATCACCAACACCGGCGATGCGCCGGTGCAGGCGGTGGTCTCGGTGTCGGGCTCGCCGGTGACGCCGGAGCCGGCGGCCTCCAACGGCTTCAAGATCGAGCGCAATTACTTCACGCTCGACGGCAAGCCCGCCGACATCAGCAAGGTCAAGCAGAACCAGCGCTTCGCGGTGGTGCTGAAGATCACCGAGGCCAAGCCGGAGTACGGCCACATCATGGTGTCCGACTATCTGCCGGCGGGCCTTGAGATCGACAATCCGAAGCTGGTCTCGTCCGGCGACAGCGGTACGCTGGACTGGATCGAGGACGGCGAGGAGCCCGAGGATACCGAGTTCCGCGACGACCGCTTCACGGCGGCCGTTGACCGGGCGTCGGACTCCAAGTCGGTCTTCACCGTCGCCTATGTTGTCCGCGCCGTTTCGCCGGGTAAATACGTATTGCCGCAGGCTTATGTCGAGGACATGTACAACCCCTCGCGCTACGGGCGGACGGGCACGGGGAATGTCGAGGTACGGGCGGCGAAGTGAGTGGAGCGCAGATGAGCGAAGCCAACCAAGTGTCTCGTCATTCCGGGATGGTCCGAAGGACCAGACCCGGAATCTCGAGATTCCGGGTTCGGCTCTTCGAGCCGCCCCGGAATGACGGATTAGGAGGGCGCACCACCATGCGCATCCTTTCCGTCCTCGCCTTCACACTCATCCTCGCCATCACCGCCTTCGTCGGCTGGGTCTACTCCCTCGGCCCGCTCCCGCTCGACGAAGCGCGCCAGGCCTCCACCACCATCGTCGATCGCAACGGCAAGCTGCTGCGGGCCTACGCCATGGCGGACGGCCGCTGGCGGCTTCCGGTCGACGCCAGGACGAACGTCGATCCGATCTATCTCAAGCTGCTGCTCGCTTATGAGGACCAGCGCTTCTATGCCCATGACGGCATCGATCCGCTGGCGCTGGGCCGCGCCGCGTTGCAGCTCGGAACGCGCGGCCACATCGTGTCCGGCGGCTCGACCATCACCATGCAGCTAGCACGGCTGATGGAGCCGCGGCGGCAGCGCTCGCTCTATGCGAAGCTGCGGCAGATGGTCCGCGCGATCGAGATCGAGCGGACCCTCGGCAAGAGCGAAATCCTCGACCTCTATCTCGCGCTGGCGCCTTATGGCGGCAATCTCGAAGGTATCCGCGCCGCCTCGATCGCCTATCTCGGCAAGGAGCCGAAGCGGCTCTCGCTGGCTGAAGCCGCATTGCTGGTGGCGCTGCCGCAATCGCCGGAGACGCGCCGGCTCGACCGCTATCCCGATGCGGCGCTCAAGGCTCGCGACCGCGTGCTCGACCGCATGGTCGAGGAGCACGTGGTCAGCGTCGATGACGCAAAGCAGGCCAAGGCCGTGCCGGTGCCGAAGCTGCGCAAGCCGATGCCGGTCCTGGCGCCGCATGCGTCCGACACCGCGCTTGCGACGGTCAAGGATGCGCCCGTCATCAAGCTGACGCTGGACGCCAATCTTCAGAAGGTGCTGGAACCGCTGGCGCGCGACCGCGCGGTTGCGCTCGGTGCGAACATCTCGGTCGGCATCATCGTGGTCGACAACGAGAGCGGCGACGTGCTCGCGCGCGTCGGCTCGGCTGATTATTTCGACGAGAGCCGGGCAGGGCAGGTCGACATGACGCGCGCCATCCGCTCGCCGGGTTCGACGCTCAAGCCCTTCATCTACGGCCTCGCCTTCGAGGACGGCTTCGTCCATCCCGACAGCCTGATCGACGACCGGCCTGTCCGCTTCGGCTCTTACGCGCCGGAAAATTTCGACATGACGTTCCAGGGCACCGTGCCGGTGAAGAAGGCGCTGCAATTGTCGCTGAATGTGCCGGCGATCGTGCTGCTCGACCGCGTCGGCGCGAGCCGGCTGGCGTCGCGGCTGCGGCAAGCCGGCGGCAATCTCATCCTGCCCAAGGACGAAGCGCCAGGGCTTGCCATGGGGCTCGGCGGCGTCGGCGTGACGCTTCAGGACCTTGCGCAGCTCTATGCCGGGTTTGCCCGCCTTGGAACCACCAAGCCGCTGCGCGAGGTCGTGGCTGCCAGAGACGACCGCGAGCCGCTGCGGCTGCTCGATCAGGTCGCGGCCTGGCAGGTCGGCAACGTGCTGCTGGGCACGCCACCGCCGGAAAACGCCGCCCACAACCGGATCGCCTTCAAGACCGGCACATCCTACGGCTATCGCGACGCCTGGTCGGTCGGCTTCGATGGCCGCATGACCATCGGCGTCTGGGTCGGTCGGCCCGATGGAGCGCCGGTTCCCGGCCTGATCGGCCGTGTCGCCGCCGCGCCCATCCTGTTCGACGCTTTCGCCCGGACCGGTAAGACGCTGGCGCCGCTGCCGAAGCCGCCCAAGGGAACCCTGGTCGCCAGCAACGCCAAGCTGCCGCTGCCCTTGAAACGGTTCCGCCCGGTCGGGGAACTGGTGCGGACCGGCAGCGAGCAGGCGCTGCACATCCAGTTCCCGCTGAACGGCTCGCGGATCGACGTCGATCGGTCGGGTGGCTCTGAGGCCGCAGCCATGCCGGTCAAGGTCGCCGGCGGCGTTCTGCCCATGACCGTCATGGTTAATGGCACGGCGCTCGGCGAGATCGACGGGCGCCGCCAGCGCCTGATTGATCCGCCTGGTCCGGGCTTTGCGCGGCTCACCGTGATCGATGCCACTGGCGCCGCGGACACAGTTGTCATTCGAATTCAATGACCCGGCCTTAAGCGGTTGTCGGAATGACGGTTTCAGCGTAAGCGGAACCAATGGCCGAGACCTACCCAAGCCCCCGTTTTGGAGCCCCCCGCGAGCCGAAATCGCCCGTAAATCCGGGTAGCCGGCTGGTGTCGATGCTCGATGTCGTCACGGCTAGCCACGCCCGTGCGGTGGCCTTTCTGGTGCTGTGCGCGCTGCTGCTGTTCCTGCCGGGCTTCTTCACGATCCCGCCTGTCGACCGCGACGAGGCGCGCTTTGCGCAGGCCACCAAGCAGATGGTCGAGAGCGGCGACTATGTCGACATCCGCTTCCAGGAGGACGTCCGCTACAAGAAGCCGGTCGGCATCTACTGGTTGCAATCTGCGGCAGTCGAAGCCGCCGCGGCACTCAAGCTGCCGAAGGCCGAGTTGCGGATCTGGGTCTACCGGCTGCCGTCGCTGCTGGGGGCGATCGGCGCCGTGCTCATGACCTATTGGGCTGCGCTCGGCTTCGTCACGCGGCGCGGTGCGGTGCTCGCAGCGCTCTTGATGTGCGCCTCGGTGCTGCTCGGCGTCGAGGCGCGGCTCGCCAAGACCGATGCGATGCTGCTGTTCTGCGTGACCGCCGCGATGGGCGCGATGGCGCGGGCCTATCTGTCGTGGCAGCGCGCTGAGGACGAGACACATCCGCCCTGGAGCTGGCCCGCGATCTTCTGGACCGCGCTCGCCGTCGGGATCCTGATCAAGGGGCCGCTGATCCTGATGTTCGCCGGCCTGACCATCGTCGCACTGGCGATCCAGGACCGCGATGCCTCCTGGCTGTGGAAGCTGCGCCCGCTCTGGGGCTTGATGTGGATGCTGGTGCTGGTGCTGCCCTGGTTCGTCGCGATCTTCTGGCGCGCGGGCGATGCCTTCTTCGCGGACTCCGTCGGCGGCGACATGCTGAGCAAGATCGGCGCGCAGGAATCCCATGGCGCGCCGCCCGGACTGTACCTCGCGCTGTTCTGGATCACCTTCTGGCCGGGCGCGCCGCTCGCGGCAATGGCGGCGCCTGCGGTGTGGCGGGCGCGGCGTGAGCCCGGTGCGCAATTTCTGCTGGCCTGGCTGGTCCCGTCCTGGATCGTGTTCGAGGCGGTGCTGACCAAGCTGCCGCATTACGTGCTGCCGCTGTACCCGGCGATCGCGATCCTGACCGTCGGCGCGCTGGAGCGGCGCGTGCTGTCGCGCTCCTGGCTGATGCGCGGCTCGGCCTGGTGGTTCGCGATCCCCGCGGCCGCCTCGATCATCGCGGTGGTCGGCGCGGTGATGCTGACGCGGCAGCCGGCTTTCGTGGCCTGGCCGTTTATCGCGGCGTCCCTGATCTTCGGCCTGTTCGCCTGGTGGCTGTTCGACACCAACCACGCCGAGCGCTCGGTGCTGAACGCGCTGGTCGCAGCCTTGATGCTTGCGGTCGTGGTCTACGGCATCGTGCTGCCGTCGCTGACGCCGGTGTTTCCGAGCATCGAGGTCGCGCGTGCTCTGCGCAACGTCACCTGCGTCGGGCCGAAGGCGGCCGCCGCCGGCTATCACGAGCCGAGCCTCGTGTTCCTGACGGGCACCCAGACGCTGCTCACCGACGGCTCGGGCGCAGCGGACTTCCTGCGGCAGGGCAGCTGCCGCTTCGCGCTGATCGAGCAGCGCTCGGAGCGCAGCTTCGTGCAGCGCGCCGAGGCGATCGGGCTGCGTTACAAGGTCGGCGCCCGCATCGACGGCTACAATTTCTCGCAAGGGCGCGCGATCTCGATCTCGATCTTCCGCTCGGAAGGCACCGAATAGGATGCCGGCCTCGACCAACATCGCGCCGCGGCCGAGCTATCCCGCGCAGTTTCTGACCGTGACGGGGCGTGCGCTGGCGCAGCTCGTGCGTTCGCCCTCGCATTCGCGCCGCGCCGAGGCCGCGCGAAAGCTGGCGCGCCATTCGCTATGGCTCAGCGCCGCGGGCGCGGCCCTGGTCATCGCGCTGATGCTGGCGTTCGACCTGACTGAGATCCAGTTGATGCCGGCGCGCGGCACGCCCGGCCTGTGGCCGATCCGCATCCTGACCGATTTCGGCAAGGACGAGTATGTGCTCTCGGCGCTGGCCGTCGCCCTCGTGGTCGTGGCGCTCGTTGCGGCCGGCCTTTACGGCACCCGCCGCGCGCTGCTGCTCGGCCTCGGTACGCGGCTCCAGTTCCTGTTTCTATCCGTTGCATTCTCGGTGTTGATCGCCGAGATCCTGAAATATCTCATTGGCCGCGGACGTCCGTTCGTCGGCGGCAAGGCCGACCCGTTCAACTTCATCCCGTTCGAGGGCAGCGGGGCCTATGCCAGCCTGCCATCCGGCCATGCGGTGACGGCGTTCGCGCTCGCTTTCGCGGTGTCGGCACTCTGGCCACGGCTGCGCGTCTTCATGTTCACTTACGCAATCGTGATCCTGCTGACGCGCCTGGTGCTGCTCGCGCATCATCCGAGCGACGTCGTGGCCGGCGCCCTGGTCGGCATGGTCGGCGCCATGGCGGTCCGCTACTGGTTCGCGGCCCGTAGGCTCGGCTTCGCCATCCGCGCCGATGGCAGCATCTTGGCCATTCCAGGACCGGTCGGCGGCCGCCTCAAAAGGGTTGCCCGCGGGGCCTCCGCCCCATAAAAGCGGCTGCCTGCCGGGGCCGCCGGTTCCCCGAGGCGCAGGCCAATTCCAACCACGAGCCTCATTTGTCGACGTCCCAGCCTTCGGTTTCCATCGTCGTTCCCGTGCGCAACGAAGCCGACAACATCGCGCCCCTGATCGAGGAGATCACCGCGGCGCTCGACAGCCGCTGGGATTACGAGATCATCTACGTCAATGACGGTTCGACCGATACGACCGGCGAGCGGCTCAAGGCCATCATGGCGCAGCGGGGCAATCTGCGTCAGCTCCGACATGCAAAATCCGGTGGCCAGTCCGCTGCCGTGCGCAGCGGCGTGCGTGCCGCGCGCGGCGCGATCGTGGCCACGCTCGACGGCGACGGCCAGAACAATCCGGCGTTCCTGCCGGACCTGATCGCGGCGGTCGAGAAGGGCGCCCATGTCGGGCTCGCCGCGGGCCAGCGCGTCGGACGCAAGGACACGGGCTTCAAGAAATTCCAGTCGCGCGTGGCGAACAAGGTCCGCAACGGCATCCTGAAGGACGGCACGCGCGACACCGGCTGCGGCCTGAAAGCATTCCGGCGCGAGGTCTTCCTCGCGATGCCCTATTTCGACGGGCTGCACCGTTTCCTGCCGGCACTGGTGCGGCGTGAAGGCTACGAGATCGCCTATGTCGACGTGATCGACCGGCCGCGCCGCTCCGGCGTGTCAAATTACGGTTTCTTCGACCGGCTATGGATCGGCATCATGGATCTGGCCGGCGTGTGGTGGCTGATCCGACGCAAGAAGCCGACGCCCGACGTGACCGAGGTGACACCTCATGACTAGCCTTCTCAACTATCTGCACGACGTCTTCGTCGTGAAATTCGACGCCTGGGTGATCCTGGGCTTCGTGGCGCAGGCGTTCTTCACCATGCGCTTCGTGGTGCAGTGGATCGCGTCCGAACGTGCGCGCAAGAGCGTCATGCCGGTCGCGTTCTGGTTCTTCTCGGTCGGCGGCGGTGCGCTGCTCCTGGTCTACGCGCTCTATCGCAAGGATCCCGTGTTCATCGCGGGCCAGGCGCTTGGCCTCGTCGTCTACCTCCGCAACGTCTATTTCATCATCATCAACGGCAAGCAGGTCTCGAGCGAATAGCTCGCTCTTGTGTGCCTCATCGGCATGAACAAGTTACAAGCCGTCCTGTTCACGTCAGTCTTTCTGGTCGGCCTGCTGTTACTCGGGCTCGGCCTGTTCGAGCTCGGCAGCACCGTCGCGTTCCTTGTGCGGGCCGAGCAGACCGAAGCGCGGTTCATGGGTGCCGTCGCGCGGACCGGCGGGAATCATGGCGGAACGTTTCTCTATCCGTCGTTTCAATTCACGACGATCGACGGGCGCTCGGTGACGTTCACGTCCTCGTCGGGCTCGACCGCTCAGCCTTATTCAGACCGCGAGCAGGTCAAGATAGCCTACGATCCACGGCGGCCCGAGGATGCGCGGCTGCTGTCGTTCCTGACGCTGTGGATCGCTCCGGTCCTGCTTTGCGGCGCGGGCCTGCTGCTGGCGGGCGGCGCGGTTCTTGTTCGCGCCGGACTAGCGCGGCAACGCCGAGGCCGCGCCTGAGGCGGGCAGGGCGGCTGCCTCGGTCTCGGTCCTGCGATACGGCTCGCCCGCGGCATCCAGCACGGGATAGGCGACCGAGCAGATGTGCGAATGGATGCGGCGCAGATCGCGCAGCACGTCGAGGTGCAGCGAGGTGGTCTCGATGGTCTCGGGGCGGCCCTCGCGCAGGCGGTCGAGATGGCGCTCGACGGCGGCAAGCTCGGTGTTCTTCAGCGTGGTCTTCTCCACCAGCAGCTTGCGCGCTTCATTCGCATCGCCCGACATGAACACGCCGAAGGCGATCCGCAGCGATTCCATCGTGCGCTTGTGGAAGGCGGCGAGCTCCTCGGAGCCCTCGGCCGAGAACTGGAAGCGGCGCTTGATCTTCTTGGTCGCAAGCTCGCTCAGGCTCTTGTCGATGATGTCGCCGATGTGTTCGAGGTTGATGGCGAAGGAGATGATCTCCATCGCGCGCCGCCCCTCGCTCTCGTCGAGGCTGCCCCGCATCAGTTTCGTCACGTACAGCTTGATGGCTTCATCCAGGCCGTCGACGACATTGTCCATCTTCGAGACCTGGTCGACCAGGGCGCGGTCGCCCGTCATCATCGCGGCCATGACCTTGCGCAGCATCACCTCGACGAAGTCGCCCATCCGCAGCGTTTCGCGGGCGGCGTCGGCGAGCGCCAGCGACGGCGTCTCCAGCGCGGTCTCGTCCAGATAGCGCGGGCGGGCCGGATCGGTGTCCTGGATGCGGTCGGGCAGGAGGCGGGTCAGCAGGCGCGACATGGTATCGAGCAGGCCGATGAAGATAATGGCGGTGCCGACATTGAAGGCGATGTGGAAGGCGGCCGTCATCCTGGCGAGATCCGGCTGCCAGGCGTGCATGTGCTCCGCGATCACGCTCAGGAATGGCAGCACCAGTGCAATCCCGATCACGCGATTGACGAGATTGCCGACCGGCAGGCGGTAGCTCGCGGGATCGTCGCGCCTGGCCCCTTCGAACACGGGGTTGATGGCGCTGCCGAGATTGGCGCCGAGCACCAGAGCCAGGGCCGCGTAGGGCGTGATGAACTGCGAATAGGCCAGCGACATGATCAGCAGCACGCTGGCGACGCTCGAATGCACCGCCCAGGTGACGAGCGCCGCGATGACGATGCACAGGATGGGATCACCCGTGATCGCCGACATCACGACGCGCACGCCGGGTGCGTTCTCGGCCGGCGCCAGCGTGTCGAGCAGGATGTGCAGCGACAGCAGCATCAATCCGAGGCCGATGCAGACGCGGCCGACGTCCTTGATCCGCGAGCGCGGTCCGGAGCGGAAGGCGACGAGGCCGAGCACGAACAGCACGGGCGCGACGGCAGCAATGTTGAACGACAGCACCTGCACGATCAGCGTCGTGCCGACATTGGCCCCCAGCATGATGGCAAGCGCTGCGGCGAGGCTGACGAGGCCCTCGGCGGTGAACGAACTGGTGATCAGGGCGGTCGCCGTGCTGCTCTGGAGCAGCGCGGTGAGCCCGAGGCCGGCGGCGAACGCGCTGACGCGGTTGCCGAGCGCCTTGCCGAGCAGGCGGCGGAGGTCCGGGCCGAAGGCGCGCAGTATTCCGCTGTGGACCATGTGCAGGCCCCACAGCAACAGCGCCACGCCGCCCATCAGATCAAGCAGAACCAACGTTCCCATGCTCCGTGTCCGGATGAGAGTCGATTGGTGAGGCTAGCGCCAAATGCTTGAGGATCAAACCATTTGTTGGCGCGTCGGCGTTAACGTTTGCGGCGGCTGCACGTTCCCGCGGCGCGCGTTGCCGCGACCTCAGGCGCGATGCCTTTTGAGCAGGCTCACATTGCTGTCTTGAGGGCAGCGAAGCCGCGATCGAGATCCGCTTTGAGGTCGTCGGTACTTTCGAGCCCGATATGCAGACGCAGGGTAGGGCCGCCCGGCGCCCACTTGGTCGCGGTGCGATAGCCGTCGCAGTCGAAGGGAATCGCAAGACTTTCGAAGCCGCCCCAGGAGAAGCCCATGCCGAACAGCTTGAGCGTGTTGAGCATGGTGTCGACGGCCTTCTGCGGGGCCGGCTTCAGCACGATGCTGAACAGGCCCGAGGCGCCGGTGAAGTCGCGCTTCCAGATCGCATGGCCCGGATCGGTCTCGAGCCCGGGATGCAGCACGCGCGCGACCTCGGGACGGCTTGCGAGCCAGCGCGCCATGTCGAGGCCGGAACGATGATGCTGCGCCAATCGCACCGATAGCGTGCGCAGGCCGCGCAGCGCCAGGAAGACGTCGTCGGGGCCGGCGCAGACGCCGAGCAGGCGGATGCCCTCGGCGATCTGCGGCCAGGCTTTTGCGTTGGCCGAGATGGTGCCGAACATGATGTCGGAATGGCCGCCGATATATTTGGTCGCCGCCTGCATGCTGATGTCGACGCCCTGCTCGAGCGAGCGATGATAGAGCGGGGTGGCCCAGGTGTTGTCGTCGATGACGAGCGCATCGCGCGCATGCGCGACCTCGGCGATGGCGCGGATGTCGGGCATCTCGAACGATTGCGAGCCCGGCGCCTCCACCAGCACCGCACGCGTGTTGGGCTTGAACAGCTTGTCGATGCCGGCGCCGATCAGCGGATCGAAATAGGTGGTCTCGACGCCGTAGCGGGCGAGCATGCCGTTGCAGAAATTGCGCGAAGGCCGATAGACATTGTCGCAGACCAGAATGTGGTCGCCGGTCTTCAGCACCGAGAGCAGGGTGGTGGAGATCGCCGACAGCCCGGATGGCACGATGCCGACGCCGGCGCATTGCGGCCCCTCCAGCGCCATCAGCGTGTCCTGGAACGCCCTGGTCGTCGGGGTGCCGTGGCGGCCATAGGTGAACTCGCCGCGATGGGCATGCAGGTCCTCGGCGGTCGGATAGAGCACGGTCGAGCCGTGGAACACCGGCGGATTGACAAACCCCTTCTGCGCCTTGGTGTCGCGGCCGGAGGTGACCAGCCGGGTCTCGGCCTGCTGCTGGGAGGGGTGCGAGGAATCCATGCGCCTGCTTTCAAAACTGCGTTTCCGGCGGGCGCGATGCGCCCCGCTGGCCGGCCGAAAGGCCGCTGTCGTTAATAACAGAACACAGAAGAGTCCCGTCAACCCCTTGACCCGGCTCGCCAGTCGTTCTGTGATGCGTAGGTGCTATTCAGTCGCCGCATGTTGAGGGGCCTGCCGCGACCTTCGATCCATCGTCTGACCGGACCTTGCGCTACAGCCATAATGGCGGGCGCCTGCGGCGGGGATTAAGGTATGGCCTCCCGAGATCGGCGAGTGTTCGGCAAGGTTTTCCAGCATGACTCTTGCAAGGCTCACCCTGGCAGAGACGATCCTGAGACAACATTCCTGACCTTGAGACGACCCTTGAAAGGCCTTCCCCCCATGAAACGCGTAACCCTGGCTCTCACTCTTGCTCTCGCCGCCGGCCTGACTGCCCAAGCCGCCGATGCGCAAACGCTCAAGACCGTCAAGGACCGTGGCACGCTGTCCTGCGGCGTCAGCCAGGGCCTGCCGGGCTTCTCCGCGCCCGACGACAAGGGCAACTGGACCGGGCTCGACGTCGACGTCTGCCGTGCGATCGCGGCGGCCATCTTCAATGACCCGACCAAGGTCAAGTTCGTGCCGACCTCGGCCAAGGACCGTTTCACGGCGCTGCAATCCGGCGAAATCGACGTGCTCTCGCGCAACACCACCTGGACCATTTCGCGCGACACCTCGCTGGGCGCCAACTTCACCGGCGTGACCTATTATGACGGGCAGGGCTTCATGGTGAAGAAGTCGCTCAAGGTGAATTCCGCCCTCGAGCTCAACAGCGCCTCGGTCTGCGTGCAGACCGGCACCACCACCGAGCAGAATCTGGCCGACTACTTCAAGGCCAACAACATGAAGTACGAGGTGATCGCGTTCGGCACCAACGACGAGACGGTCAAGGCCTATGAGGCCGGCCGCTGCGACGTGTTCACCACCGACCAGTCGGGCCTCTATGCCAACCGCCTCAAGCTCGCCAATCCCAATGACCACATGGTGCTGCCCGAAATCATCTCGAAGGAGCCGCTCGGCCCGATGGTGCGCCACGGCGACGACCAGTGGTTCGACATCGTGAAATGGACGCTGTTTGCCCTCGTCACCACCGAGGAGCTCGGGGTGACCTCGAAGAACGTCGACGAGAAGGCGAAACTCGAAAGCCCTGAGTTGAAGCGCGTGCTCGGCAGCGACGGCAATTTCGGCGAACAGCTCGGCCTGACCAAGGACTGGGTGGTGCGGATCGTGAAGGCGGTCGGCAATTACGGCGAGGTGTTTGATCGCAACGTCGGCGCGGGCTCGCCGCTCGCCATCAATCGCGGCCTCAACAATCTCTGGAACAAGGGCGGTCTCCAGTACGCGCCGCCGATCCGCTGATCCCGCTTGAGCGGCACGCGGCGATGAGCACCGAGGCTCGAAAACCGCCGGCCCAGATCGCGCTGAAGATCAGGCGCATTCTGGGCGGCAAGGCAGGCTGGAACGGCGTCGCCGTCCAGTTTGCCTTCGCGGCGATCCTGGGCTGGATCGGTTATGAGATCGTCTCCAACGCCCGCGCCAACCTCGAAAACCAGCACATTGCCGCCGGCTTCGGCTTCCTCAGGAACAATGCCGGCTTCGACGTCAACCAGACCCTGATCTCCTACACCGGCTCGGACACGTTCCTGCGCGTGTTTATCGTCGGGCTTCTGAACACGCTCGTGGTCTCGGTGGTCGGCATCTTTTTCGCCACCGTGATCGGCTTTATCGTCGCGCTGTGCCGGCTGTCGCCCAACTGGCTGCTGTCGCGCATCGGCGAGCTCTATGTCGAGATCATCCGCAACCTGCCGCTGCTGTTCCAGATCCTGTTCTGGTACCTGGCGGTGCTCGCGGCGCTGCCAAATCCCCGGCAGAGCATTTCGCTGCTCGGCATCGCCTTCGTCAGCAATCGGGGCCTCGTCATTCCCCGTCCGATCGGCGAGAGCGGGTTCGAGCCGTTCCTGGCGATGCTGGTCCTCGGCATCGTCGCATCGCTGGCGTTGCGCTTCCATGCGCGGCGCGCGCTGTTCCAGCGCGGGCAGGTGATCCGCATCTGGCCTTATGTGCTGGGCCTGCTGTTCGGGCTGCCGGTGGTCACGATGCTGGTGTTCGGTCTGCCCTTCACCTTCGAGCTGCCGCAGCTCAAGGGCTTCAATTTTGCCGGCGGCTCGCGGATCATCCCGGAGTTCGTGGCGCTGACGGTCGCCTTGTCGACCTATACCGCCGCCTTCATCGCCGAGATCGTGCGCGCCGGAATCCTGTCCGTGCACAAGGGACAGATGGAGGCGGGGTCGTCGCTGGGCTTGAGCCGCGGCACAACGCTCCGGCTGATCGTCGTGCCACAGGCGATGCGCGTCATCGTGCCGCCGCTGACCAACCAGTATCTCAACCTCACGAAGAACTCCTCGCTGGCGGTCGCCATCGGCTATCCCGACCTGGTGTCGGTGTTCGCCGGCACCTCGCTGAGCCAGACTGGACAGGCGATCGAGATCATCGCCATGACGATGGGCGTCTATCTCTTGATCTCGCTCGTCACCAGCGCCGTCATGAGCGTCTACGGTTGGCGCGTCAGCCGGAGTCTGGGCGCATGACCGACATCACCTCGTCCAGCTTCGTTCGCCAGGACCTGCTCACCGAGCGTCCCGCGCCGGTGAAGACCACGGGCTTCGTCGGCCTGATGCGCACGCGCCTGTTCAACTCGCCGACCAACATTCTGCTCACGATCGTGGGCGCCCTGCTGCTCTGGTTCACCATCATTCCCTCGGTCAGGTTCCTGATGGTCGATGCGGTCTGGGCCGGCAAGGATCGCACGGCCTGCCTGGCCGAGAATGCCGGATTTGCGGTCGGCGCCTGCTGGCCCTACATCCAGGCCAAGCTGCCGCAACTGATCTACGGCTTCTATCCCGAGGCCGAGCGCTGGCGGGTCAACCTCACGCTCATCCTGGCGGCGGTCCTGCTGGTGCCGCTGCTCGTTCCGCGCCTGCCGTCGAAAGGGCTGAACGCCGGCCTGTTCTTCTTCGCCTTTCCGGTGGTCGCATTCTTCCTGCTGCGCGGCGGCGGCATCACCGGCTTTGGCCTGAGCTGGACGGCCGGCCTCCTGCAATTGTTCGACGACAGCATCATCGGGGCAGGGCAGGCCCTGCTCAATCTCAGCAAGACGTCGGCCATCGCCCCATTGCTGTGGGTCGTTGGCAACCTCGTCGTGCTTGTCGGCACGGCGATCTACTGGCTGATCTTTCCGCTGACCTGGCTGCGCGATCAGCTCCAGGGAACGGGCCAGTCGGTCTGGGTCGATTTCGCCATCACCGCCGTGATCGTCTCCCTGATCGCCTTCCTTCTCGGCGGTGGTGTGCGCGCCGGCTGGCGTGCGCTCGCATCGAGCATTGCCACCTTCGTCGCCATCGCCATCGTGATCAAGCTGATGGGGCTCGATCATGGCGGGCTGCCGGTCGTGGAGACGAGCCTGTGGGGCGGCCTGCTGGTGACGCTGGTGGTGTCCGTCACCGGCATCGTCACCTCGCTGCCGATCGGCATCGCGCTGGCGCTGGGCCGCCGCTCCACCATTCCGCTGATCCGGATCTTCTCGATCGCCTTCATCGAGTTCTGGCGCGGCGTGCCGCTGATCACCGTGCTGTTCTTCGCGACCTACATGCTGCCTCTGTTCCTGCCCGGCAATTTCACGGTCGACGGTCTGGTGCGTGCGCTGATCGGCATCGCGCTGTTCACGGGCGCCTATCAGGCCGAGAACGTTCGCGGCGGGCTTGCTGCTATCCCGCGCGGGCAGGGCGAGGCTGCGGCGGCCCTCGGGCTGTCCTGGTGGAAGACGACCTCGCTGATCGTGCTGCCGCAGGCGCTGCGCCACGTCATTCCGAACCTCGTCAACAGCTTCATCTCGCTGTTCAAGGACACTTCGCTGGTCTCGATCGTGGCGCTGTTCGACCTCCTGGGCTCGCTCAGGGCCTCGTTCTCGGATCCGAAATGGTCGACGCCGTCCACGGCGTTCACGGGTTTCGCGTTCGCGGGGATCATCTATTTTCTGTTCTGCTTCGGAATGTCACGCTACTCGCTGTTCGTCGAGCACCGCCTCAACGCCCACCGCCGCAACTGATCGAGGCCACCATGTCCGACCCCATCGTCAAGATTTCCAGCCTGAACAAATGGTACGGCGAATTTCACGTCCTGCGCGACATCGACCTCGAGGTGAAGAAGGGCGAGCGCATCGTGATCTGCGGGCCCTCGGGCTCCGGCAAGTCCACGCTGATCCGCTGCATCAACGCACTGGAGGAATTCCAGGAGGGCGAGATCGTCGTCGACGGCATCGCGCTCGGGCCGAACCTCAAGCATGTCGACGCGGTGCGCCGCGAGGTCGGCATGGTGTTCCAGAGCTTTAACCTGTTCCCGCATCTGACGGTTCTGGACAATTGCACGCTGGCGCCGATCTGGGTCCGCAACATCCCAAAGAGGGATGCCGAGGCAACCGCGATGAAATTCCTGGAGCGGGTCAAGATCCCGCACCAGGCCAACAAGTTTCCGGGCCAGATGTCCGGTGGCCAGCAGCAGCGCGTCGCGATCGCGCGCGCGCTGACGATGAACCCGAAGGTGATGCTGTTCGACGAGCCGACCTCGGCGCTCGACCCCGAGATGGTCAAGGAGGTCCTCGACACCATGGTTGACCTCGCCGGGGAGGGCATGACCATGCTGGTCGTGACCCACGAGATGGGATTTGCCCGCGAGGTCGCCAACCGCGTCGTGTTCATGGACGCCGGTCAGATCATCGAGGCCAATACCCCGAACGAGTTCTTTGCCGCCCCCCAGCACGCCCGCACGAAACTGTTCCTGAGCCAGATTCTGCGGTGAGCGCCTGAAAATCCGGCGGCCTCGCTGCTCCAACCGACCCACCAGCTTCGCACCATGCGAATCAGCTTGCCTCTTTTCGGACCATCCTCCGGAGAGAGACCTTGCAGAGCAGTGTCGGCGCGCGCGCATACCAGAATGCGCGATTGGAAAAGAAGCTGAGGAAGCAGGCGGATGCCGTCATGTCCTTCGCGATCGAGGCGCTTGGGCAGGGCAGATTTGACGAAGTCGAGATCCTTTGCCGCGAGATCCTGAAGGAGGTTCCGGATCACTTCCACGCCACGCACCTGCTCGGCCTGCGCGCGTTCGACGGCGGGTGGCTCGAGGACGCGCAATTCCTGCTTGAGCGCGCGGTTGCACTCGATCCGCGTTCGCCCGATGCCCATGGCAATCTCGGGGCCGTGTATTTCGCGCTCGAGAGGTTCAAGGATGCCCGCGCATGCCAGGAGAAGGCCATTGCGCTGAAGCCGAATTGTCCGATCACCCTGACCAATCTCGGCAATACGCTGCTGCACCTCGGCCTCGCCAAGGAGGCGATCGAACTGCACGAGCGCGCCATCAGGCTGAAGCCGAACTATGCCGATGCATTTTGCAACCGCGGGATGGCGGAACTGATGATCGGCCAGTTTGAGCGCGCCGGGGTGGACTTCGATCGCGCCCTGTCGTTTCAGCCGCGTCACGCCGAAGCGATCGCCGGCAAGGCTATGGTGAGCCTCGAGCTCCGGCACTTCGAGGCGGCGGAGGCCGCCTTCGAAGCTTCGCTCGCGCTCAAGCCGGGCTCACCGCGGATTCTGGTGCAGCGCGGACGGCTCCATTTGACCCTGTACCGGCTGGAGCAGGCGGCCGCGGATTTCGATGCAGCGCTGGCGCAATCGCCACGGAACGAGCTCGCGCTGTGCTGGAGGGCGCAGGTCGACATTATGGTGAGGAACACGGCGGGGGCGATGGCGGGCGTCAAGACCCTGCTCGAGGTCAATCCGCAATCCGAGGCGGGCATGTCGCTCCTGGCCTCTTGCCATGCGAACCAGGGAGACATCGCGACGGCGCTCGAATATCTCGATGCGGCGCTGGCGATCGCGCCGGACTTTCCGGAGGCCATCGGATACAAGATTTTCGTGCTGGATTACCTGCCGGAGGCCGATTTCGTGGTCCAGCAGGCGGCACGAAAATATTGGTGGGATCAGATCGGCGCCAAGCTTCCGCAAAGGACCCTGTCGCCGCGCGATCTCGATCCGGACAGACGGATCGTGATCGGATATGTCGCGTCGGAATTCAGGCAGCATTCGGCGGCGTACACCCTGTTGCCGGTGATGCGCCATCACGATCACGCCAAGTTCAAGATCGTCTGCTATTCCTGCTGGCCGTTGCAGGATGGGATGACCGAGAAGTTCAAGGCTTGCGCAGACGTCTGGGTCGAGGCCGCGCAGTTTTCGGACGATGAACTGGCCGATCGTATCCAGGCCGACGGGATCGATATTCTGATCGATGTGTCCGGACATACGACCGGCAGCAGGCTCCATGTTTTCTCGCGGAAGCCGGCCCCCATCCAGGTCACGGGCTTCGGGCACGCAACAGGCACGGGCCTTCAGACGATGGACTACGTGCTCGCGGATCCGATCTTCATTCCGCAGTCGGCGCGCCACCTGCTGGCCGAAAAGGTCTATGACCTGCCGAGCCTGATCACGATCGATCCCATCCAGGACGTGCCACCTTCGGAGCTTCCCATGCTTCGCAACGGCTATGTGACCTTCGGTGTGTTCAACCGCATCTTGAAGATCTCGGACGAGGCCATCCGGGTGTGGTCGAAGGTGATGCGTGAGGTGGCGGGATCGAAGATCATCATCAAGAACGGGCTGCTCGACGATCCGATGCTGCGCGACGGTCTGATCGCGCGGTTCGTGGCACAGGGCATCGCCGAGGAGAACGTCATCTGCATGGGCTCGACCTCGCGCCGCGAGCATTTGCGGGCCTTTGCCAATGTCGACATTTCGCTCGACACCTTCCCGCAAAACGGTGGCATCAGCACCTGGGAATCCCTCTATGCGGGCGTCCCGGTCGTCGCCAAGCTCGGTAATGGCTCCTCGTCGCGCGCCGGCGGCTCCATCGTGGCGGCCGTCGGTCTCGGCGACTGGGTTGCCGATGACGACGAGGGCTATGCCGCGATCGCGTGCAAATTTGCCGCGCAGCCTGCCCATCTGGCGAAGCTGCGCGCGGATCTGCCGGCGCAGATCGCCAATTCACCCGCCGGCAACGTCGAGATCTACACGCGTGAGGTCGAGGCGGGATATCGCCAGTTCTGGCGCGACTATTGTGCCGAGGCCTCGGAAACATGCGACGTTGCGTAGGCACGTCCGCCGCGCCGGACCGCGACGTCCGAGGCCTGAGATGATCGACATCAGCTTTGGATGGTGCGTGCCCGAGGCTGGTCTCGAGCCAAATCCCGCGCGGGGCACCGGAAAATCCCGGGGTGTTGCCGGTCCAGCCGATCGGGCGGCCTCGGCCGCGAATCAGTTAGACTCTCGGTAAGGCCATCCTCCGGAGAGTAACCTTGCAGAACAGCGGCGGCGCGCGCGCATTCCAGAACGCGCGATTGCAGAAGAAGTTGATGAAGCAGGCGGATGCCATCATCTCAGCCGCGGCCGCCGCCTATGGCCAAAGCAAATTTGCCGAGACAGAGGCGCTATGCCGTGAGATCCTGAAAGCGCTTCCGGATCATGTCGACGCCTTGCACCTGCTCGGGATGTGTGCGCATGACGGCCGCCGCCTGGAGGAGGCCCGGGAGCTGCTCGAGCGCGTGATTGCGCTCGATCCGCGCCTGCATGACGCCCATAACAACCTGGCGACCGTGCACTTCGACCTCGGTAATTTCGAGGAGGCGCGGCGGTGTCAGGAGAGGGCCATCGCGCTGAAGCCGAATTTCGTGGTCGCGCTGACCAACCTCGGCAATACGCTGATGCATCTGGGGCAGTACGAACAGGCGCTCGAACTGCACGAGCGCGCAATCAAGATCAAGCCGGACTACGCCGATGCGTTCTGCAATCGCGGAATGGTCGAGATAGTGCTTGGACAGATCATGCGCGCCAAGGAAAGTTTCGATCGCGCCTTGCTGTTTCAGCCGCGTCACGCCGAGGCAATCGTCGGCAGCAGCATGGTCAGCATG
Source organism: Bradyrhizobium diazoefficiens USDA 110 (assembly GCF_000011365.1). Lineage (GTDB taxonomy): Bacteria > Pseudomonadota > Alphaproteobacteria > Rhizobiales > Xanthobacteraceae > Bradyrhizobium > Bradyrhizobium diazoefficiens. Next base: position 4,920,215 of record NC_004463.1, read on the forward strand.
GAGCTCCGGCACCACGAGGAGGCAGCAGCCAAGCTTGCCACGGCGCTCGCGATCAAGCCCGGCTCGCCGAGGATTCTGGCCCAGCGAGGGCGGCTCAGTTACGAGTTGCAGCGCCTGGAGCCGGCGCTTGCGGATTTCGAGGCCGCGCTTGCCATTTCGCCCAAGCTCGAACTGGCCCTCCGGGGCAAGGCACAGGCCTGCCTCGTGATGGGGAAGACCGCGCAGGCGATGGCGGCCGCAACGGCCTTGATCGAGCAAAATCCGCGCTCCGAGGTCGGCTTGGCGCTGATGGGATTCTCTCATTCAAATCAGGGAGAGATGGACGCCGCGATCGAATATCTCGATCGCGCGCTGGCGATCCGCCCGGACTATGGAGATGCGATCAGGGGCAAGATCTTCTTGCAGGACTACCGCGCCGAGGCCGATTTCGCGCTCCAGCAGGCGGTACGACGAGATTGGTGGGACTTGATCGGCTCCAAGCTGCCGCGGCGGACGCTGCCGAAGCGGCCGCTCGATCCGGACAAGCAGATTGTGGTCGGCTATGTCGCTGCCGAATTCCGGCAACACTCGGCGGGCCTCACCTTGCTACCGGTGCTGCGCCATCATGATCACGCCAACTTCAAAATCATCTGCTATTATTCCTGGCCGGGAGCGGACGAGTACACCGCCATGTTCAAGTCGCTGGCGGACGTCTGGGTCGACGCCTGGGACCTTTCGGACGACGAACTCGCCGATCGCATTCAGGCTGACAATGTCGACATCCTGATCGACGTTTCGGGCCATACGACCGGTAACAGGTTGCAGGTTTTCGCGCGAAAGCCTGCCCCGATCCAGGCCACTGGGTTCGGACACGCGACGGGCACGGGCATGCAGACCATGGACTATGTGCTCGCGGATCCCGTTTTCATTCCGCCGTCGGTCCGGCATCTGTTTCCCGAAAAGATCCACGATCTGCCGTGCCTGATCACGATGGAGCCCGTCTCGGATCTGCAGCCGTCCGAGTTGCCGATGCTCCGCAACGGCTACGTCACCTTCGGCGTGTTCAACCGCATCTACAAGATATCGGATGATGCGATCCGTGTGTGGTCGCGGATCATGCGCGAGGTTCCGGGATCCAAGATCGTCCTCAAGCACGGTCTGCTCGATGATCCCCTGCTGCGCGATAGCCTGATCGCGCGTTTCGTGGCGCAGGGCATTGCCGAGGAGAATATCACGTGCCTCGGCACCACCTCGCGCAACGACCACCTGATGGCCTTTGACAAGATCGATATTTCGCTCGACACGTTCCCACAGAATGGCGGCATCAGCACCTGGGAATCCCTCTACAAGGGCGTTCCCGTCGTCGCCAAGCTCGGCATTGGAGCCTCTTCGCGTGCCGGCGCCTCCATCGTGGCCGCCGTCGGTCTCGGCGACTGGGTCGCCGAGGATGACGATGGCTATGTCGAGATCGCCCGCAAGTTTGCATCGCAGCCCGATTATCTGGCGAAGTTGCGCGCGGGATTGCCGGCTCAGATCGCAGCCTCGCCCGCCGGCAATGTCGAGATCTACACGCGTGAGCTCGAAGCGGGTTACCGCCAGTTCTGGCGAGACTATTGTGCCGCCGCCTCGGAGAGCGGCGACGCTGCGGTAAGCGGGACAGACGCACCTAGCGGTTCCTGAGCCGGATCCCGCAGCGAGCCCCGGAATAGCCCGGAAGGATTTCCGGTCCCGCCGACCGGCCGGCCCGCCGCGCGAATCAGTTAGACTCGCCGCGGGCCATCTTCCGGAGAGACACCTTGCAGAGCAGCGCCGGCGCGCGCGCATTCCAGAATGCGCGATTGCAGAAGAAATTGAAGAAGCAGGCGGACGCCGTCATCTCTGCCGCGGCAAGCGCCTATGGCCAGGGCAGGTATGCGGAGACCGAGGCGCTCTGCCGCCAGACCGTGCAAGCCGTTCCGGATCATTTCGACGCCACGCACCTGCTCGGCCTGTCTGTGCAACAGGGCGGGCGCCTGGAAGAGGCGCAACAGCTGCTCGAGCGCGCGATCGCGATCGATCCGCGTTCGCACGAGGCCCACAACAATCTCGCGGCCGTGTACGTCGTTCTTCAGAAATTCGAGGCCGCTCGCGCCTGTCAGGAGAAGGCGATCGCGCTGAAGCCGAATTTCACGCCGGCCCTGACCGGCCTCGGCAATACCTTGCTCAACATGAACCTGCCCGAGCAGGCGATCGAGATGTACGATCGCGCGATCAGGCTAAAGCCTGACTATGCCGACGCGTTCTGCAACCGTGGCCTGGCCGAGCTTGCGCTGCGCCAGCTTGATCGCGCCAGGCAAAGTTTCGAGCGGGCGCTGCTGTTTCAGCCGCGAAACGTGGAGGCGCTCGTCGGCAAAGGTTTGGTCAATATCGAGCTCAAGAACTTCGACGAGGCAAAGGGCGCGCTCGAGGCGGCGCTCGCGATCAGGCCAGGTTCGGCGAAGATCCTGGCGAACCGCGGACGGCTCAATTTTGAGATGTCGAGGTTGGAACAGGCGGCTGCGGATTTTGACGCAGCCCTTGCGATTTCGCCCAAGCTCGAGGTGGCCTTGCAGGGGAAGGCGCAAGTCTCGCTCGCCGTGGGAAATACGGCGCAGGCGATCCTGGCCTGCACCACGTTGCTGGAGGAAAATCCGCGCTCCGCGAGCGCGATGGCGCTGATGAGTGCTTGTTTTGCAAACCAGGGAGAGATCGCACCGGCGATCGAATTGCTGGATGCCGCGCTGGCCATTGTGACGGATGCCAGCCTGATCGGGCGGAAGATCTTTTTCCTGGACTATCTCTCCGACGCCGATTTCGCTGTTCAGCAGGCCGCCCGAACGCAGTGGTGGGACGCAATCGGCGTCAAATTGGCGCAAAGGAAGCTCGCGCCCCGGCAGTTCGATCCCGACAGGAGGATCGTGATCGGCTATGTCGCTGCCGAGTTCTGGTTCCACTCGGCAGGGTTCACGCTGTTGCCAGTGCTCGCTCATCACGATCATAGCAAATTCGAAATCGTCTGCTATTCGTGCTCACCGGTACGAGATGAAGTGACCGCCAAATTCGAGTCGCTGGCGGACGTCTGGGTCGAGGCCGGGCGGCTCTCGGACGATCAATTGGCCGATCGCATCGAGGCCGACAAGGTCGATATCCTGATCGACGTGTCCGGACACACGACCGGCAACAGGCTCCCTGTCTTTGCGCGGAAGCCGGCCCCCATCCAGGTCTCTGGATTCGGACACGCGACCGGCACTGGCCTTCGGACCATGGACTATGTGCTCGCGGATCCGGTCTTCATTCCGCAATCGGCCCGCCATCTGTTGGCCGAGAAGGTCCATGATCTGCCCTGCCTGATCACGATCGATCCGATCCTGGATGTGCCGCCTTCGGAGCTTCCGATGCTCCGCAATGGCTACGTGACCTTCGGCGTGTTCAACCGGATTTACAAGATTTCGGATGAGGCGATCCGCGTTTGGTCGCGCGTCATGCGTGAGGTGACCGGGTCGAAAATCATCATCAAGCATACTATGCTTGACGATCCCTTGGTGCGCGACCGCCTGATCGCGCGGTTCGTGGCGCATGGCGTCGCCGAAGCAAACATCACTTGCCTGGGCTCGAGCCCGCGCGCCGAGCATCTGCGGGCCTTTGCCAATGTCGATATTTCGCTCGACACGTTCCCGCAAAATGGCGGCGTCAGCACCTGGGAATCCCTCTATGCGGGCGTTCCGGTCGTCGCCAAGCTCGGTAAAGGTGCCTCCTCGCGCGCCGGTGCCTCCATCGTGGCGGCCGTCGGTCTTGCCGACTGGGTTGCCGATGACGACGCGGGCTATGCCGCGATCGCGTGCAAATTTGCGGCGCAGCCCGCTCATCTGGCGAAGTTGCGCGCGGATTTGCCGGCTCAGATCGCGGCCTCGCCCGCCGGCAATGTCGAGATCTACACGCGCGAGGTCGAAGCGGGTTATCGCCAGTTCTGGCGCGACTATTGTGCCGTGGCTTTGGAGCGCGGCGAGGTGGCGTGAACGGGCCGAACCGCGGCGATCAAACGAAGGGCGGCTTGATGTTGCTGCGCTTCTCCAACCATTCCGGCACCGGAAGGTTCTTGGCGCGCATGAAGTCCGCATTGAACAGTTTTGACTGATAGCGGCTGCCGGAATCGCAGAGCACGGTGACGATGGTCTTGCCGGGGCCGAGCTGCTTGGCGAGGCGTATCGCGCCGGCGATGTTGATGCCGGTCGAGCCGCCGAGGCACAGGCCCTCGTGCTGGAGCAGGTCGTAGATCTCCGTGACGGCGTCAGTGTCGGGAATGAGATAGGCGTCATCGACCTTCGCGCTCTCGACGATCGCGGTCGCCCGGTTGAGGCCGATACCTTCGGTGATCGAACCGCCCGGCGTCGCCTTGGCTTCGCCGGTCCTGAAATAATCGAACATCCCGGCACCATGCGGGTCGGCGCAGGCGATCCGGACGTTCTTGTTCTTTTCCTTCAGAAGGCGGCTGACGCCGGCGAGCGTGCCGCCGCTGCCGACCGAGCAGACGAACCCGTCGACCTTGCCGCCGGTCTGCTCCCAGATCTCCGGCCCCGTGGACTCGTAATGCGCTTTCGCATTGTCGAGATTGTTCCACTGGTCGGCGAACAGCACGCCGTTAGGCTCGGTCTTGCGCAGCTCGTCGGCGAGCCGGCGGCCGACATGCTGGTAGTTGTTGGGATTGGCGTAAGGAAGCGCCGGCACCTCGATCAGCTCGGCGCCGCACAGCTTGAGAAAGTCCTTCTTCTCCTGGCTCTGCGTCTCCGGGATCACGATCAGCGTGCGATAGCCGCGCGCACTCGCCACGACCGCGAGCCCGATGCCGGTATTGCCGGCGGTCGCTTCCACCACGAGGCCGCCGGGCTTGAGCTCGCCGCGCTTCTCGGCCTCCAAGATCATCCACTTGCCGGCGCGGTCCTTCACCGACTGGCCGGGATTCATGAATTCGGCCTTGCCCAGAATGGTGCAGCCGGTCGCCTCCGAGGCGCGCTTGAGCTTGATCAGCGGGGTGTTGCCAATGGCTTCGACTACGTCGTTTCGAATGGTCATGTCAGGGGGAAATCACTGGCAAGGGGTTGATCAGGTTGGCCAGAACCTAGTGCCTGGAAGGCCAAAGGGGAAGGCTTTTGCGCTGCGGCGAAACGGGTAGAAGTGACCGTTCAGGCAGCCATATTTCGGGGGAAGATCGGCGAGGGCGATCCTGAGCTGTGGCGCCGGATTTCGGTGGAATGATTTGTCCGACAACTGTCAGGGCATGGAAGATAATGGTCGTCGCGATCAACCTTGGCGCCCAATCTCCGCCGGGGCGAGATGGCGGACGACACGTCTGCACAACAGCTGCATATTCCTTCTCGATCACTGCCGGCTTCGTGACGATGGCCCGCCGCGGTTTGAGGTGGAGCCAAAGCCGCATAAAGCTTGTTGCCGACCAATGCTCCGCCGGATCAAATGGATCCGTGTGGGTGTGGCGCCAAGATCACATGAAATCTTGGTAAGCTTGAATCGGCTTCGCGATGGCGGAAAAATACGAGAAGTCTTTGCAAGACAGCCATATCTTGCACTTTCATGGCGCGGATATCCGCGCATCCGGGTCGCCATCTCGCACCTGCGGGACTGTCCCGCTGTTCCGCGCCCGGCTAGTATGAAGCTCAAAGTTCCGCTGAAAGCATCACCGTTGTGATCGAGCTACACGAAGCCCCCCGACTGTCCGGCCGCGAATCGGTTAATCCGGCTGCGCGGTTGCGGCTCGGTCTGCCCGGCGGGGGGTGGAAGTGACACAGCATGTTCTGGCGACCGTCATGCGGCGGTCTCTAGGTTCTGCGTCCCGGACGCGTCGTGCGGCGCGCTGGCTTGTCGTGCTGTGCCTCGCCGCCGGTTCAGGCGGTTGCGTGCTGACGCAGGATCTTCCGGATCCCGCGCTCGATGTTCCCACGCAGTACAAATACGCCGGGAAGGGGGATACGCCGCCGTCGCTGGATTGGTGGCGCGGCTTCCGTTCCGCCGAGCTGACGCAGCTGATGGAGGAGGCGCAGACCGTCAACCTCGACATCGCCGCCGCCGTCTCGCGCATCGTCCAGGCGGACGCCCAGGCGCGGCAGGCGGGCGCCGCGCTGCTGCCGAGCGTGTCGACCGGCGGATCGGAAACCTATTCACGCACCTCGGGCTCGTCATCCTCGGGTCTCACCAACGGCGGCCGCGAGGTCGTCAATTATTCGGCTTCGCTGAGCGCGAGCTACCAGCTCGATTTCTGGGGCCAGAATCGCGACGCACTCCAGACCGCGGAGGAGACAGCGAACGCCAACCGTTTCGATCGTGACGTCGTCGCGCTCACGACGCTGGCGAGTGTCGCCAACGCCTATTTCCAGGTGCTGACCTCGCAGGATCGCCTCAGGACCTCCCAGCGCAACATCGCGAGCGCGCAACGCATCCTCGATGCCGTCAAGGAGCGTCGCAAGGCCGGCACCGGCACCGATCTCGACGTTGCCCAGCAGGAGAGCGTGGTCGCCAACCAGAAGGCGCTGGTGCCGCCGCTGCGCCAGACGCTCGACCAGAACGTCAACGCGCTCGCCGTGCTGGTCTCGCGCCCGCCCGAGAGCGTGCGCGTGCTCGGCGGCTCCCTGGACCGGATCGCGATCCCGCGCGTGACGCCCGGCCTGCCGTCGGAGCTGCTGACGCAGCGGCCGGACATCCGCCGGCAGGAGGCGCAGCTCGCCTCGGCGACCGCGAACATCGGCAATGCCCGCGCGCAGTTCTTTCCGACCATCCAGCTCACCGGCAATGGCGGCTATCAGAGCTCGGCGCTGGTGTCGCTGTTCCAGCCGCATGCGGCCTTCTTCCAGCTGGTCGGCAGTGCCACCCAGCCGATCTTCGACGGCGGCAAGATCCTCGGCAATTTCGAATTTGCCAAGGCGCGGCAGGACGAACTGCTCCAGACCTACCGCAAGACCATCGTCCAGGCCTTCGCCGACGTCGACAATGCGCTGTTCTCGATCAAGCAGACTACGATCAAGCTGCAATTGCAGCGCGATGTCGTCACCGCCTCGCGGCGCGCGTTCGATCTGTCGGAGCAGCAATTGCGCGCCGGCACCGCCGATATCGTGACCGTGCTCAACACCCAGCTGACCCTGTTCCAGGCGGAAGACGCGCTGTCGCAGGCCCAACTCGCACGGCTTCTCGCCATCGTCAGCCTGTATCAGGCGCTCGGCGGCGGCTGGGAACCGAGGATGGAGAAACCGGTCAATGCTCTTTAAGCCGGATAAGAAGGTTGACGCGAAGGCGGGGACGGTGAGGAAATCGTCGCGCGGCGGCTTCATCTTGACTCTGGTCACGCTCGCGATCCTCGGCGGCCTCGGCTATCTCGGCTGGACCGTGTGGCATCAGCAGCCGCAGCAGGCGAACGGCCGCAACCAGCGCCCCGATCTGCCGGTGCCGGTGCTGGCGGCAACGCCCCGCATCCAGGACGTCCCGGTCTATCTCGACGGCGTCGGCGCGATCCGCGCGCTCAACACCGTTACCGTGCGCTCGCAGGTCGACGGCAAGCTGATCGCGGTCAATTTCACCGAAGGCCAGGACGTCAAGAAGGGCGACGTGGTCGGCGAGATCGATCCCGCGCTCTATCAGGCGACGTACGATCAGGCGGTCGCCAAGAAGGCGCAGGACCAGGCCCAGCTCGCCAACCAGCGCATTGACCTCACCCGCTATGAGCAGCTCGCCGCCTCCAACGCCGGCTCCAAGCAGCAGGCCGATACGCAGCGCGCGCTGGTCGCCCAGACCGAGGCGCTGGTGAAGGCCGACCAGGCCGCGATCGACAATGCGGCGGCGACGCTGAGCTATACCAAGATCGTTGCGCCGATCTCGGGGCGCGCCGGCCTGCGCCAGGTCGACCAGGGCAACATCATCCACGCCGCCGACACCACCGGCCTCGTCGTCATCACGCAATTGCAGCCGATCGCGGTGTGGTTCAGCCTGCCGCAGCAGCAGATCATGCGGGTCAATGCGGCCGCCGCCAAGGGCGCGCTCGCAGTCGACGTGTTCGGCAATGACGGCGTCACCGTGATCGACACCGGCAAGCTGACCGGCATCGACAACCAGGTCGACCAGACCACCGGCACGCTCAGGCTGAAGGCTGAGTTCCCCAACGCCAATTACCAGCTCTGGCCGGGCCAGTTCGTCAATGTCCGCCTCAAGGTCGAGACCTTGATGCAGGCGCTGGTCGTCCCGACATCGGCGGTCCAGCGCGGTCCGATCGGCACCTTCAGCTATGTCATCGGCGAAGACAACGTCGTCTCGGCCAAGCCCGTGACGGTGACCCAGCAGAACGAGCATGACGCCGTCATCGCCAGCGGCCTGTCGGCGAACGACCGCGTCGTGACGACAGGCTTTGCCAATCTGTCCGACGGCTCAAAGGTCGTCGTCGGACGCGACGACCAGACGCCGTCAGCCGACCTCGCGCCGCGCAAGCGCTCGCGCGGGCCGGACGCTCAGAAGAAAGATGGCCAGAAGGACGGACAGGGCAAGGACGGCGAGCCCCGCGCCAAGCGGAGCAGCAGCGAAGGCGACCAGAAGGGACAGACCGGGCCGGCACCGGGACCCGGGGCAACGGGAAGTGGAGCCAAGCAGCCATGATCCCGACAACAGCCGCCTGAGCGGCAGGCGCATCCCATGGGTGTCTCCGAACCCTTCATCCGCCGTCCCATCGCGACCTCGCTGCTCGGCATCGCGCTCCTGATCGGCGGGCTGCTGGGCTATTTCTCGCTCCCGGTCTCGGCGCTGCCGCAGGTCGACTTCCCGACCGTGCAGGTGACGACGCAGCTGCCGGGTGCCAGCCCCGACGTGATCGCCTCGCTGATTACCGCGCCGCTGGAGCGGCAGCTCGGCCAGATCCCGTCGCTGTCGGCAATGAACTCGACGAGCTCGTTCGGCGTCAGCCAGATATCGCTCCAGTTCGACCTCAACCGCGACATCGACGGCGCGACCCAGGACGTGCAGGCCGCGATCAACGCGGCGGCCGGCGTGCTGCCCAAGACGCTGCCTTATCCGCCGACCTACGCCAAGGTGAACCCGGCGGATGCGCCAGTCATGACGCTGGCGCTGCGTTCGGACACGATCTCGCTGCGGGCGATGAGCGACATCGCCGATACGCTTCTGGCGCAACGGCTGAGCCAGATTTCCGGCGTCGGGCGCGTTTCCGTGCTCGGCGGGCTAAAGCCGGCCGTGCGCATCCAGGCGGATCTGGCGCGGCTGGCGGCCTATGGCATCGCCATGGAGGATCTGCGCACCGCGATCGCCAATGCCAACGTCTCGGGCCCGAAGGGCTCGCTCGACGGCGCGCAGCAATCCTACATCATCGCCGCCAACGACCAGATCGCCGCCGCCGAGGCCTACAAGCCTGTCATCATCGCCTATCGCAACGGCTCGCCGGTCACGATCGCCGACGTCGCGCAGATCGTCGATGGCCTGGAGAACGACCGCACCGGCGGCTGGTACCAGGGCACGCCGGCCGTCATCATCGATATCCAGCGCCAGCCCGGCGCCAACGTCATCGACGTCGTCAGCCAGATCCGGGCCGAAATCCCGAAGGTCCAGCGCGCGATCCCGGCCGGCGTGAACCTCACCATCGTCTCCGACCGCACCGTCACCATCCGCGCCTCGGTGCGCGACGTGCAGTTCACGCTGATCCTCAGCGTCGTGCTGGTGACGCTGGTGGTGCTGCTGTTCCTGCGCTCGCTCAGGGCCACGCTGATCGCGGGCGTGGCGCTGCCGCTGTCGCTGATCGCGAGCTTCGGCATCATGTATTTTGCCGGCTTCAGCCTCGACAATCTGTCGCTGATGGCGCTTACGATCGGCACCGGCTTCGTGGTCGACGACGCCATCGTGATGATCGAGAACATCGTCCGCCACATGGAGAATGGCGACGGGCCGATGGAGGCTTCGCTGAAAGGCGCGAGCGAAATCGGCTTCACGGTGATCTCGCTGACGGTGTCGCTGATCGCGGTGTTCATCCCGCTTCTGTTCATGTCGGGCCTCGTCGGGCGCATGTTCCGCGAATTCGCGCTGACGCTGACGATCGCGGTCGTGACCTCGGCCGTGGTCTCGCTGACGTTGACGCCGATGATGTGCTCGCGGCTGCTGAGGCACGCCCATGAGGAAGTGGCGGTGCCGGGCCTCGCTGCGATCAGCCGCTTCATCGACCGCACCGTCGAGTTCTATCACCGCACGCTGCTCTGGGTTCTGGAGCGCCAGCGCGCCACGCTGGTCGTGACCTTCGCCACGCTGATCGCAACCCTCGTCCTCTACGTCGTGGCGCCAAAGGGCTTCCTGCCGCTTCAGGACACCGCCTCGATCACGGCGGTGACGGAGGCCGGACCCGACGTCTCGTTCGCGGAGATGCAGAGGCGGCAGGCCGAGGCCGCCGACGCCATCAAGGCAGACCCCGACGTGGTCGGCGTCGTCTCGGTGATCGGCGCCGGCTCGGTCAATCCGACCACCAATGTCGGCCGTCTCGTCATGACCTTGAAACCGCGCGGCGAGCGGCGTGACGACGTCAGCGTGGTCGTGACCCGGCTGAAGCAGAGGGTGTCGGGCATCCCCGGCATGACCGTCTATTTCCAGCCGGTGCAGGACGTGCAGATCTCGACCCAGTCGAGCCGCTCGCAATACCAGTACACGCTGACCGGCACCGATGCGGCGCTGGTGTCGGAATGGGCGCGCAAGCTGGTTGCGGAGATGCGGCGCGATCCCTTGTTCCGCGACGTCTCCTCGGAGGCGCAGGAGGGCGGCCTGCGGGCGCAGCTCGATGTGGATCGAACGCGGGCGGGCCAGCTCGGCGTGAGCCTGCAAGGCATCACCGACACGCTGAACGATGCCTTCGCCCAGCGGCAGATCTCGACCATCTACGGCCAGGCCAACCAGTACCGCGTCGTGCTGGAGGCGCTGCCGATGTACCAGCGCGATCCCTCGATCCTGTCGAAGCTCTATCTGCCGGGCGCCGCGAGCGCCATCGTCGGCGCGCCCAACGCCCAGGTGCCGCTGTCGGCGGTGGCGACGCTGAAGCGCACTACGGCGCCGCTGGCGATCTCGCACCAGGCGCAATTCCCGGCGATCTCGCTCAGCTTCAACCTCGCGCCGGGCGCAGCCCTCGGCGATGCCGTCGAAGCGGTGAAGACGATCGAGACCCGCATCGAAATGCCCAACAGCATCGTCGGGGTCTATGCCGGCGATGCCGCCGAATTCGCCAAGGCGCTCGCCGGCCAGCCCTGGCTGCTGCTCGCCGCCGTCATCACGATCTACATCGTGCTCGGCGTGCTCTACGAGAGCTACATCCACCCGATCACCATCCTGTCGACGCTGCCCTCGGCCGGCGTCGGCGCGATCCTGGCGCTGGTCCTGTGCGGACAGGATCTCTCGGTGATCGGCCTGATCGGCATCATCCTGTTGATGGGCATCGTCAAGAAGAACGCGATCATGATGATCGACTTCGCGCTCGAGGCCGAGCGCGGGCAGGGGATGTCGCCCAACGAGGCGATCGTGCAGGCGTGTCTCTTGCGTTTCCGCCCGATCATGATGACGACGCTGGCCGCGCTGTTCGGCGCGCTGCCGCTGGCGATCGAGAGCGGCACCGGCGCCGAGCTGCGCTTTCCGCTCGGCATCTCCATCATCGGCGGCCTGCTGCTGAGCCAGCTCCTGACGCTGTACACCACGCCCGTGATCTACCTGGCGCTCGACCGCATCAACCGCCGCCTCGAGCAGGCGCTGCCGCCGGCCGAATCCGGCGGCCCGCCGGTCGCGGGCGCGACCGAGGGGATGCAGTGATGGCATCGATCTCGGAGCCCTTCATCCGCCGCCCGGTCGCGACCACGCTGCTGTCGATCGGGTTGTTCCTGCTGGGTGTCGTCGCCTACGAGTTCCTGCCCGTCGCCTCGGTCCCGAACGTCGACTTCCCCGCCATCTTCGTCTCGGCCAGCCGGCCCGGCGCCGACCCTTCCGTGATGGCGGCGACTGTGGCCTCGCCGCTGGAACGGCGGTTAGGTGAGATATCGGGCATCAACCAGATCACCTCGACGTCGTCGCTCGGCGTCACCAACATCCAGCTCCAGTTCGACATCGGCCGCAACATCGACAAGGCCGCGCGCGACGTGCAGGCCGCGATCAACGCCTCGTTGGTGGACCTGCCGAGCGATCTGCCGACCCTGCCGCGCTTCCGGAAAGCGAACACGGCCGGCGCGCCCGTCTTCGTGCTGGCACTGACCTCGAAGACACTGTCGGCGAGCGCGATCTACGACGTTGCCGATACGGTGCTGGCGCAGCGCATCTCGCAGGTGCCGGGTGTCGGCGACGTCACGGTCAGCGGCGCCGACCAGCCGGCCGTGCGGGTGCAGCTGAACCCCGTCGCGCTGTCGAACGCCGGCATCGCCACCGACGACGTGCGGATCGCAATCGTCAACGCCAATCCGCTTGGTCCCGTCGGCATCTTCAACGGCGAGCGCCAGAGCGAGACGCTGTCGCTGAACAAGCAGATGCGCACCGCGAAAGAGTTCCGCGACATCGTCATCAAGAGCTCCAACGGCAATTTCGTCCGGCTTTCCGACGTCGCCGAAATCGAGGACTCCGTCCGCAACGCCCGCTCGATCGCCTGGTTCAACAAGCAGCCGGCGGTGCTGATCCAGATCACCAAGCAGGGCGATGCCAACGTCATCGACACCGTCGACCGCGTGAAGGCGCTGATCCCCGAGCTGAAGCAATGGATTCCGGCCGGCGTGGACATTTCCACTCTGGTCGACCGCACCAGCACGATCCGCGCCAGCGTCCTGGACATGCAGTGGACGCTGCTGGCAACCGCCATCCTCGTGATGCTCGTCGTGTTCGTGTTCCTGCGGCGCATGACGCCGACGATCGCGGCCGGAATCTCGGTGCCGCTGGCGCTGGCCGGCACCTGCGCCGGGATGTGGGTCGCGGGCTTCTCGATCGACAATCTGTCGCTGATGGCGCTCGCGATCTCCGTCGGCTTCGTGGTCGACGACGCCATCGTCATGATCGAGAACATGTTCCGCAATCTCGAGCACGGCATGCGGCCGTTCCAGGCGGCGCTGGAGGGGGCCAAGCAGATCGGCTTCACCGTGGTGTCGATCAGCCTGTCGCTGATCGCCGCCTTCACGCCGCTGATCTTCATGGACGGCATCGTCGGCCGCCTGCTGCGCGAATTCTCGCTGACGCTCACCTTCGCGATCCTGGTCTCGACGCTGGTGTCGCTGACCGTGACGCCGATGATCTGCGCCCATTACATCCGGCAGACCACCTCCGGCACGGCGACGCTGTTCGATCGCCTGATCGAGGGCTCGCTGTCGCGCATCGTCGCCTTCTACACCCGCACCCTGCGCACCGTGCTGGAATTCCCGCTGCTGACGCTGCTGGTGTTCTTCGCCACCATCGGTCTCACGGTGACGCTCTACATCAAGGTGCCTAAGGGTTATTTCCCGACCGACGATTCCGGCTTCGTCATCGGCGCGACGCGGGCCTCGGCCGACATCTCGTTCCAGTCGATGCTCGCCCTCCAGCAGCGGCTCGCCGACATCGTGATGCAGGATCCGGCCGTGGCCGGCATCGGCTCGACCGTCGGCAGCGGAGGCGGGGGCCCGGGGGCGGCGACCTCGAACCGCGGCACCATGTTCATCAGCCTGAAGCCGCCGGAGGAGCGCGACCACGTCTCGACACAGGTCGTGATCGACCGTCTCAGGCGCGCGCTGTTCCCGGTGCCCGGCATCCGCCTCTTCATGTTCGCCGCCCAGGACGTGCGCGCCGGCGGACGACAGAGCGATTCCGACTACCAGTACACGCTCTCCTCGACCGATCTCGACCTGTTGCAGAAATGGGCGCCGATCGTCGCCAAGCGCATGGAGAGCGTCGAGGGCATCACCGACATTTCCAGCGATCGCGATCCCGGCGGGCTTCAGCTGACGCTTAGCATCGACCGCCAGAAGGCCTCGGCGCTCGGCGTCAAGGTTCAGGACATCGACAACGCGCTGAACAACGCGTTCTCGCAGCGGCAGATCTCGATCATCTACACCCAGCGCAACCAGTACATGACCGTGCTGGAGATCGACCCGAAATTCCAGGTCGATCCTTCCAACCTCGATCGCATCTATGTCGCCGGCGCCGGCGACGTGCAGGTGCCGCTGTCGGCCGTGGTGCGCGCGACGCGCGGCCTTGCCGCGCTCGCGGTCTATCATTCGCAGTCGTTCCCTTCGACCACGGTGTCGTTCAACCTGCTGCCGGACGTGCCGCTCCAGGCTGCGACGCAGAACATCCAGCGGGCGGTCGAGGAGCTGCATATGCCGGAAGGTATCCGCGGCAGTTTTGACGGCAACGCCGGCGATTTCGCCAGGACCAGCGGCCGCCAGCCGCTGCTGATCCTCGGCGCGCTGGTGGCGATGTATATCGTGTTAGGGGTGCTCTATGAGAGCCTCGCCCATCCGCTCACGATCATCTCGACGCTGCCTTCGGCCGGCCTCGGCGCGCTGCTGGCCCTGCAGATCACCAACACGCCGCTGACGGTGATCGCCTTCGTCGGCATCATCCTCTTGATCGGCATCGTCAAGAAGAACGGCATCATGATGGTTGACTTCGCGCTCGATGCCGAGCGCCAGCGCGGCCTGTCCTCGGCGGAGGCGATCTTCGAGGCCTGCCAGGCCCGATTCCGTCCCATCCTGATGACGACGATGGCGGCGCTGTTCGCCGGCATTCCGCTGGTCGTTGCGACCGGGCCCGGCACCGAGCTCCGCCGTCCGCTCGGCATCACCATCATCGGCGGCCTGTTCGTCTCGCAGATCCTGACGCTCTACACCACGCCCGTGATCTACCTGCTGATCGACCGCCTGCGGCGGCGAACAGGGCCGCGTCCGCTGCCCGCACCGGCGGAATAGGTTGTTGAACCGCCGTGCAAAGCGTATAGCGGCGGCCATGTCGAACCCTACTGCCGCCGCGCCGGCCGACCCGATCCCCGAATGTCCGCACTGCCAGAAGCCGATGCCGCTGTGCATCTGCGACAGTGTCGCGCCCATCGAAAATCGCCTCGGCCTCCTGATCCTCCAGCATCCGCAGGAGCAGGACAGGGCGCTCGGTACCGCGCGGTTGACCGCGAAGCATTTCCCCAATGCCGTGGTGCGCGTCGGCCTGTCCTGGCCGAGCCTGTCCAAGGCGCTCGGGCAGCCGGTCGAGAATGCCTCCCACTGGGCCGTGCTCTATCTTGGCTCGGCCCGCGCGGCCGATCTCGAAGCCGAGGCCGAGATCGTCGCGCTCAACCGCAAGGGCGAGGTCGCGGACAACCAGCGCGCGATCCTCGGCAAGCTCGAAGGCGTCGTGCTGCTCGACGGCACCTGGAGCCAGGCCAAGGCGCTGTGGTGGCGCAATCCGTGGATGCTCAAATGCCAGCGCGTGATCCTCAACCCGTCGCGCCCCTCGCGCTACGGGCGCCTGCGCAAGGAGCCGCGCAAGGACGGGCTGTCGACCATCGAAGCGGCTGCTGCGATCCTGGCAGGCCTAGAGCGGCGCCCCGACATCGCCGAGACGCTGCATGCGAGCTTCGAGCGGATGCTGACGCGCTATCGCGAGGTGCAGGCGGAGATGCCTGAACTGGCGCCGAAGCCGGAGGTCAAGGACCGCCGGCGCGGTGTTCGGCGGGGCAAGCGAGCCTGACTTCGGCCTACATCATCCGCGCGATCCTGCTGGAGGCGGGGGCGGATCGTCGCCGCGGGACCGACCGACGAGATTCTCGGCCGATATCTCGGCGGCGCGAGCCAACCGAAGCTCTCGCCGCGCGGGGTTGCCTAAACCCTTGATCCCCTATATTGCTCCGGCCTCGTTGGGGCCACGTGGCGGAGTGGTTACGCGCCGGTCTGCAAAACCGTTTACTCGGGTTCGAGTCCCGACGTGGCCTCCATCACAAGCTTCTGATCTCTCAGCACAAATTCGATGTCGGCGCGAGTTCCACCGATCGCGCATGCGCGACTTTCCAGGGGGCGGCCACCGGGTTTGCCTGGGGCTTGGCGGAAACCAGCGATTCAGGCCCGATGGCATAGACTTCGCATCTGCGAAGTGATGCGTCACGAACCCTGAAAGCTGGAGAGCACGTGAGCGACGTCGTTCGATTTGTCCCGAAATCCGAGCTGGAGCGGGCCCGTCTCATTCGCGAGGCCCGTGCGATCTATGACAGCATCTTTCCGCCGGCCGCACCCGACCGGGTGCCGCAGGACGGCGAGGAGCGCGTCAAGAATTGATCGTGGCCGCGCCGGGTTCCGGCGCATGGCGATGCCAAACCGCCCAGCAGGCGGGCGCATTCGTTCACGGTGAAGGTGGCCTCAGCAGGCCGCGTACCAGCCGTCGGGAAACGGCAGCATGGGCCAGGCGCCCTCATTGTCATTGGCGGCTTTGGGCGTTGCGTCGAAGCTCCACGAGCGGGGCACGAATTCCTCCTCCGGCGCGGGCGCAAAATCGTCATGGACGATGGCGTCGCGGACGGCATCCAGCAGCAAGTTGAATTCGGCTTCGCTCATCGCACCCTCCGGAACGCGGATGGCGCAATGTCGCAAAGCCGGTTTGTTGCCCGATTGAGCCGATCGTTCGCATTTTAACGATCCGGCGATCAGGTCTCGTATGGTTAGCGATTCCTGAAAATCCTCGCGGGAACTTAGGCGTCCCGGGCTGGCTGCCCGTGTGAAAGGGATCACATTCTCCACGATTTATTTCTCCTACCCCTGCACACATCGGCCAACGGCTGGCCGGGGCGGGCAGGGCAGACAGGAGACTTCGTCATGAAGGCAAGGTTCTTGCGGTTTGCGGGTGTGAAGAGCCGGGCGCGACACGCCTCCACGGTCGGACTGTTCCTGACGCTGTTTGCCTCCGCGGCTCACGCGCAGCAGGGAACGGCGGAGCAGCGCCGGGCCTGCACCCCCGACGTCTACCGGCTCTGCGCCGGCGAGATTCCCAATGTCCGCGCCATCACGGCCTGCCTGCGCCGTAACCGGTCAAGCTTGAGCGAGGCTTGCCGTTCCGTGTTCGATCAGGCCGGCGGCTGACATAGCGGGTCTGTGAGTTTGTGCGCAGCAAGTGGCTCGTGCGGCCTCGCGAATCCGGCATAGTCACCCTGTGGATATGCTGCGGACAGGCTGTGGAGGGGCGGTGATCTGCTTCGGATATCGCACGCAGATACGTCCGTAACGCGTCACATCTCTGTCAAATGACCCAATCGAATGGTTCCCTGATCGTGCAGACCCCTGCGTGATACGAGATCATTTGGTTCCGCCGAATTCGGAATATCGGTTCACCGCGCGCAAAGCCTGCGAACAGTTTTTGTGCAGCGGCTTGCCCAAATTGCGGGCCCCCTCCATCCAATTTTTTGTACGCCCGCGGACAAGCTTTCCCCGGCGCACTCCACCTAGGCTCGCTCCCGAGATCTGGAACATGGCCAGTGCCATGACAATTCGAAGGAGCTGGATATGGAGAGACGGGTATTGCCCCAAGTACGGAGGAACGTGCGGCGGGGGATCGCACGCTCATCGTTGCCGTGGCACAAGGCCGCGCTCGGCGCCGCCATCGCTCTCGGCGTTCTCGCCGCACCGCTCAGCGCGCAGGCCGCAGCGCCCGCCGCCTGCGCCGCGCTCCAAGGGAAATATCCGGACTGGAAGGGCAAGACGCTCGTCAACGCCATCAACCCCCACACGCCGGGCTATGAGACGATCGACCCGAAGGATCCCAGCAAATATATCGGCTTCGACATCGATCTTGGCGAGGCCATCGGCGAATGCCTCGGCTTCAAGCTGACCTACAAGCCCGTGGTGTTCGCGGCGCTCCTGACCACACTCGCCGCCGGACAGGCCGACATCGTGATCTCCGACATCTACGCCACCAAGGAGCGCGCCAAGGCCGCCGACTTCATCACCTACTCGAAGGTGTTCGATGGCGTGCTGGTCGCCAAGGGCAATCCGAAGGGCATCAACGGCATCAACATGTCGATGTGCGGTGCGGCCGCCGCGGAAAACACCGGCTATGTCGAGGTGCCCCTGATCCAGGCGCTGATCCCGGAATGCAAGAAGGCCGGGAAGGCGGAGCCGACCATCCAGCTCTACGACAACAACGCCAACTGCATCCAGGCGATCCTCGCCGGCCGCGCCGACACCTATGTCAACGACGTCAACACCGTCGACAGCGCGGTGAAGGCCTATCCGGACAAGCTGGAGAAGGCGATCGCGGTGACGATCCCGTATTCGGTCGGCATTGCCGTCCCGAAGGACAAGCCGAAATTCCGCGACGCCGTGCTCGCCGCGCTGATCGAGGTGCAGAAGGCCGGCACGCATATGGAGCTTCTCAAGAAGCATGGGCTCGACGTGAACAACTTCAAGGAGCCGGACATCCTGACGGCTGACTGATGTCGCTGTTCCTCCATTACCTGAGCATGCCGTATCTGCTCGAGGGCATCGAGCTCACCCTCGAGGTGACCGCCCTCGGGCTCGGCGGCGGATTGATCCTCGGATTGATCCTCGCCGGCATGCAGCTCTCCCGCTTCTGGCTGCTGGCGGCGATCGCCAGGGCCTACACCGTGATCTTCCGCGGCACGCCGCTGATCCTCCAGATGGTGTTCGCCTACGACGCGCTGCCGCATATCGGCATCAAGCTGCCGGCGGTGCTGGCTGCCGGCCTCGCGCTCGCCTGCAACGAGGCGCCGTTCATCGCCGAGATGCTGCGGGCCGGCGTGCTCGGCGTCGACCGCGGGCAGGTGACCGCCGGCCAGGCGCTCGGCATGACGCCGCGGATCCTGATGTGGCGGGTGATCGCGCCGCAGGCGATCCGCACCATGATCCCGGCCTTCGGCAACGAGGCGGTGAGCGCGCTGAAAAATTCCTCGCTCGCCTCCGTCGTCGCGGTCCAAGAGCTGACGCTGCGCTCGACCCAGCTGGCGTCCTCGACCTTCGACTTCTTCTCGATCTTCTTCGCCTCGGGCCTTCTGTATCTCGTGCTGACCGCCACCATCAGCGTCATCCAGCTATTCGTCGAATGGCTGCTCGATCTCGACCGTGCCAAGGGCCGCGAGCGCAAGCTTGCTGATTACCTGCCGTGGCGCCGCGTCGATCTCGGCACCAACCTCGAACTTGCAGCCGTCACCGTTGATGATCCGGAGCCCGCACAAGCAGAGCTCGCGGACACCGCGCCGCTGGCGCTGACCCGCGAGGAGCGCACCCGCCGCGCCGCGACGATCGCGCGCAACAACATCGCGGTCGAGGCCAAGGACCTCACCAAGAGCTATGGCCCGCAAAAGGTGCTTAGAGGTCTCGACCTCACGGTCCGCGTCGGCGAGGTGGTCGCGCTGCTCGGCCCCAGCGGCTCCGGCAAGAGCACGCTGCTCCGCTGCATCAATCATCTCGAAAACTGGGACGCCGGCACCGTGCGCGTCGGCGGCCGGCGTCTCGGTTTTGACGACGACGGCAAGCTGCTGTCGCCGCGGGCGATCGCCAACGAGCGGGCGACCGTCGGCGTCGGCATGGTGTTCCAGCAGTTCAATCTGTTTGCCCATTTGTCGGCAAAGGAGAACATCGCCGGCCCGTTGCGCTGGGTCCACGGCATGCCCCGGATCGATGCCGAGCGCCGCACCACCGAGCTGCTCGACCGGGTCGGGCTGTCGCACCGCGCCGATGCGCTGCCGCGGCATCTCTCCGGCGGCCAGCAGCAGCGCGTCGCCATTGCGCGGGCGCTTGCGCCGAACCCCAGCGTGCTGCTGCTGGACGAGCCGACCTCCGCGCTCGATCCCGAGCTCGTCAACGAGGTGCTGGAGGTGATCCGGCGCCTCGCCATCGACGACGGCCTCACCATGATCATCTCGACGCACCAGATACGCTTCGCCGATGAAGTCGCCGACCGCGTCGCCTTCTTGAGCGGCGGCACGATCATCGAGGAGGGGCCGGCGCACGAGGTGCTCTCCAACCCCCGCAATCCGCTCACCGCGCGCTTCCTCAGCGTAATGGAAGCCGACAAGACACCGGAGGCGGTCCGATGAGCGCAGTGTCCACAAGGCTCAAGACTCCCGAAGAGGCCACCTCATGACGCATTTCACGCTGCCGGTTTCGCCGAAAACCGTTCACTGGGGCTATTTCTCCAAGACGGTCGCTCCGGCCCTGACGCTGCGCTCGGGCGACCGCGCCACCATCGAGACGCTGACCCATCACGCCAACGACGATTACGAGCGCATGATCCAGGGCGATCCCGGCGCCGAGAGCGTGTTTCAGTGGACGCGCGAGCACAAGGCGGTGGCGCGGCGCGGCTCGGGCCCCGTCGAAGGCCCGTTCATCCGCGGCGCGGGCGAGGGGATCGGCGTGCATCTCCTCACTGGTCCCGTGGCGATCGAAGGCGCCGAGCCCGGCGACATTCTCGAAGTGCGCATCCTCGATATCAGGCCGCGGCCGAGCTGCAGCGCCTGCCATGCCGGCCGCTGCTTCGGCTCCAATGTCGCAGCGAACTGGGGCTTTCACTACCACGACCTGATCGAGGAGCCGAAGCCGCGCGAGGTCGTCACCATCTTCGAGCTCGACACCTCGGGCGAGCCCTACGCGAAGGCGGTGTACAACTATGTCTGGACGCCGCAGACCGACCCTGATGGCATCGTGCATCCGACCATCGACTATCCCGGGGTCCGCGTCGACCACGCCACCATCAAGAAGCGCGAGAACATCCTCGCGAGCATGAAGGTGCCCGCACGATTGCATTTCGGCACCATGGGCCTTGCGCCGTCGGAAGCCGATTTCGTCAGCTCGATCCCGCCGAGCTACACCGGCGGCAACATCGACGACTGGCGCATCGGCAAGGGCGCGCGAATGTTCTATCCGGTCGCGGTTCCCGGCGCCTATTTCTCGGTCGGCGATCCCCACGCCGCCCAGGGCGACAGCGAGCTCGGCGGCACCGCGATCGAGACCTCGCTGACCGGCGATTTCGAATTCATCCTGCACAAGAAGGCCGATCTGGCCGGCACCAATCTGGAAGGCCTCGACCATCCGATGCTCGAGACCGAGCAGGCCTGGTCGTTCTACGGCTTCACCTATCCGAACTATCTCGCCGCGCTCGGGGCCGACGCACAAACCGAGATCGCCAATCACAGTAGTCTCGACCGTGCGATGCGCGATGCGTTCCGCAAGCTGCGCCGGTTCCTGATGACCGTGCACGGCCTCAGCGAGGACGAGGCGATCTCGCTGCTGTCGGTCGGCGCCGATTTCGGGGTCACCCAGGTGGTCGATGCCAATTGGGGCGTCCACGGCACGATCCGCAAGAACATCTTCCGGTGCGACTAGATCTCTCCGTCTTGTCATTCCGGGGCGAGGCAAAGCGTCGAACCCGGAATCCATTTCACCACCGTCTTCTGCGCCCGATGGATTCCGGGTTCGCGCTTGGGCACGCCCCGGAATGACGAGCGTCAAGACGAGCGCATCATGCTCTAACCCGTTGAAGGTTAGCCTGTTTTCGGAATGAGAGGATGACCAACGAGCCCCATTTGCGGCCCGTCGCTGCGACGGAGGATCGCGTGCGTCTGGCACAGAGGTTGCTTCGATCAACTGCAATCTGGGTTGATCCGATGAGCTTCCGGCCGTTCACGAGCGAGTCCTACGCGCAAGACGACCGCCCCGAAGCCTGGCGGGACGTGCTGGCTGCCGTCGGCCTGCAACCGGCGACCGGCCATTCCTTCCTTGACGGACATGCAACCGCATCGCATCGCCATACTGCGGGCGTCGCGCTGACGCGCATGGCCGGGGGCGCGCAGACCATCGGTCCACTCTCGCAATCCAGCGAAGATATTCCGATCGCACTGATGCCGGTCGAGGACGGGATGGTGCTGAAGAGCGCCGGCGGCCACCGCATCGTTCCCGTCGGACATCTCGTGCTGCTGCCGCGCAGCGGGGACTGGAGCATCGTGTTCCAGCGCGACATGCGCGCGATCGCGCTGTCGGTGACCTCCGAAGCGCTGCACGGGCGCTTCTCGGGCAAGCCGCGGCTCGGCGAGCCCCGCGTCGTGCCGCCCGGCGGCTTTGCCGATGTGTTCGCGCGCCTGCTCGATGCGACCGCGCGCACGCTCGACAGCTTGAGCGATGCCGAATGGAATGCGGTCGCGCAGAGCCTCGTCGATCTCCTCCTGACGCTCGCGCATCAACTGGCGGCCTCGACGTCCGAGGCCGGCACGAGCGCGACACAGGCGGCGCTCCTGCACCGGATCTGCCAGACCATCGAACGCCGGCTCGACGATCCCGAGCTGGTGCCCGCGCGCGTCGCTGAGGCCGAGGGGATTTCCGAGCGCTACTTGCAAAAGCTGTTCGAGACGGTCGGCGACAATTTCACCCACTATGTCCGCGAACGCCGGCTCCAGCGCGCCTGGGCCGACCTGTCCAATCCGGCGGAGGCGCATCGCTCAATCTCGGAGATCGCCTACGCCTATGGCTTTGGCGATTCCGCGCATTTCAGCCGCGCCTTCCGTCATCGCTTCGGCCTGCCGCCGCGCGAGTTTCGTCAGCAGGAGGCGGAGCGGGCGACCTCGCAGCACGGCGTCGCCGGTCAGCGTGGCTGGCCGCAGGAGGCGCTGGCGCAGCTCCGGGTGCATCCGGGCGTGGAGGCACGCAGCAGCGTCGCGTGTGCCGGCGCCGAGGAGCGCACGACAACGGAGCGCAGGCATCACCATCTCCCGGTCGAGGCCAGCCGCGTCCATTGGGGCTATTTCAGCCGCTCATTGCCGCCACAGATCGAGATCGCTTCGGGTGACACCATCACCATCGAGACGCTGACCCAACACGCCTCCGACGCACCCGACATGATGATCGCGGGCGATGCCGGCGCCGAGAGCGTGTTCGGATGGACGCGCGATCGAAAGAACGTCGATCGCCGCGGGGCAGGGCCGATGGATGCCAGCGTGTTCGGCCGCGGCGCCGGCGAGGGGTTTGGCGTGCACATCTGCACCGGGCCCGTCGCGGTGAAGGACGCCCAGCCCGGCGACGTTCTGGAAGTGCGCATCCTCGACATCGTGCCGCGCGCAAGCCGCAATCCGATCCATGCCGGCCGCGTGTTCGGCTCCTCGGTCGCGGCGTGGTGGGGCTATCACTACAACGAGTTTCTCGGCGGTCCGAAGCCGCGCGAAGCCGTGACGATCTACGAGATATTTGACGACACCGACGCGCCGCACGCCCGCGCGCTGTATTCCTACCGCTGGGAGCCCCAGACCGATCCGTTCGGCGTGGTGCACGCGACCTACGACTATCCCGGCATTCCCGTCATGCCCGCCACGATCAAGCGCCGCCACGCCGTGCTCGACGGCATCCGCATTCCCTTGCGGCCGCATTTCGGCGTGATCGCGGTGGCGCCGCGCGAGGTCGATTTCGTCGACTCCGTGCCGCCGTCCTATTTCGGCGGCAATCTCGACAATTGGCGGCTGGGGAAGGGGGCGGCCGTCTATCTTCCGGTCTCCGTTCCCGGCGCGCTGCTGTCGGTCGGCGATCCCCACGCAGCCCAGGGCGACGGCGAACTCAGCGGCACCGCGATCGAGTGCTCGATGACCGGCACCTTCGAGGTGATCCTGCACAAGAAGGCCGACCTTGCTGGCCAGCCTTTCGCCGATCTCTCCTATCCGCTGATCGAGACCGCGACCGACTGGGTGTTGACCGGCTTCAGCCATCCCAACTATCTCGCCGAGTTCGGCGCGCAAGGGCAGAGCGAGGTCTACGCCAAGTCCTCGCTCGACCTTGCCATGAAGGATGCCTTCCGCAAGATGCGGCGCTTCCTGATGAACGTGAAGGGCCTCAGCGAGGACGAGGCGATCGCGCTGATGTCGGCCGCCGTCGATTTCGGCGTCACGCAAGTCGTCGATGGCAATTGGGGCGTGCACGCCATCCTCAGCAAGCGCCTGTTCGAGAACGCCTCCTAACCCCAAGGATATCCCAAGTGAAATTCCACATGATCAGCGGCGGACCGAAGCCGGTCGCGCCCTTCAGCCACGCCGTCGAGACCGACGGCTTTGTCTTCGTCACCGGCCAGATGCCGGACACGCCGCAGTCGCCGGGCGTGCTGCCCGACGGCATCGTGGCGCAGACGCGAGCAGTGATGGAGAACCTGAAAGTGGTTTTGGCCGGCATCGATCTCGGCCTCGAGCACGTCGTGATGACGCGGATCTACCTCACGCGTTTCAAGGAAGACTACGCCGCGATGAACGAGACCTACCGCACCTACTTCGCGCCCGACCGGCTGCCGGCCCGCACCTGCGTCGGCGTCACCGGGCTTGCCTATGACGCGCTGATCGAGATCGACCTGGTGTGCCGGCGGCCGTGAGGCATGTGTGCTTTGTAGGGTGGGTTAGCCGAGCGGCTGCGCGAAGCGCTGGTCGGCTGGCGTAACCCACCACTTCTGCTTCTGCGGAGATAGACAGTGGTGGGTTACGCTGCGCTAACCCACCCTGCGACCCCACAATCCCTTGCGTTGCCCGTCGGGCAAGACACCCAAGCCGCGGGTCAATCCGCTCAGGCGAAAAGATTCCACTTTACCGAAATTCGGCTTTGGCGTATTCGTGCGCCACCTCATCCCGGTCAGAGGGGCGTATCGCGATCGTCACGACACGCGGGGTGAGCTGCGGTGGACGCTAGTCACATCGGCGCGATGGGCATCGCAGGGCGGGCAACCGTGAGCGAAGGCCGTCGCGCACACGACCGGTGTGATCTGCGTACGGCAAAACTGTGTCGTCCTGGCGCCCGGGGTCTGTGCGCCAAGTCTTGTGGTGATGCAGCGGCCCGACCGGGCACGCGCATCAGCGATCCGCAAGGCGACGGGGGCAATAGTGCATCGCTCCCCGGGGAGAGCGCGGCATAAGCCGTCAAACCACTGCGCAGGGAAGGCCGTGTGTTGGGCTTCACCTGTATGCCGCTGTGCAGATTTTGTAGCCACCTTTCGCACAGTGGACCGTGGGTGCCCGGCCGGCACCCGGCCTTCCCTGCGCCCTCTGACATCGGAGGGTGTCGCGATGAAGCAAAGCTCGGGCGAAGCAAGCCGCGAGGACACGAAGGTGTGTCTGCAAGGTCGTAGGATGGGTAGAGCACTTGCGAAACCCATCATGCTTCGGCGCGCGCAGAAAAAGCTTTGATGGGTTTCGCTTCGCTCTACCCATCCTACGAATACTCCGTCATTGCGAGCGCAGCGAAGCAATCCGGACTGCCGCCGCGGAAAGATTCTGCTTCGCTGCGCTCGCAATGACGACGCTAAGAGAGTCGAGCCCCAATTCTGGTCTCGTGCCCCGGACGCTGCGCAGCACGAAGTGACGCGCTGCAGAGCCGGGGCCCATGCCACAGCGTACGGTGCGGCTTCCTGGGTCCCGGCTTTGCGCCGCAACGTTTCACGTTGCAGCGCGTCCGGGGCACGAGAGCGAGCAGCAAGCACCAAGCACCGTTGCCGAACGCTCCCTCCATCTCGCCTCAAATTGCAACCCGCGCGTGCAAGAAGTCTTGATCGGCTGTGAACTAGGGGTGATCGCCAGCCTTGAACGCGCCAAAGCCCGTCAGCGACCAACTCATAGAGTGCATAAGGATCAGTGGAACGTGATCGGCCTTCCCCCTTGTAAAGCACCAAAATGGTGCTTTAGTGCTTTCCATGAGCCAGTCGCCCCGAAACGCGCCGTCCGCGCTGCGTTACAGGCTTGCCCCTGACCCGGCCGCCAAGGCCGCCATGGAGGCGACATTCCAGGCCTATGACCGCATGATGGAGATCCTGGACGAGGTTGCGCGGACCCATAACGTGGGTTCCAACGTGGTCCTGCTCCACGCCCATGCCTATGAGCCGATCCGGAAAGCAACCGCACTGCCGTCGCGGCTGGTGACGCTGGGTCTGCGCGACCGCGCCGACTATCGCGCCGCGCAAGGGCGCCGCCTGCCGCTCGACGACAAGCTCGCCAAGATCAAGGGGCCCGCCACCATTTCGATTGCGACCGTGCAAGGGCGCTTCAGCGTGCCCTTTGACTACGCCGGTTATGCCGAGGGCTGGGGGCAGAGCGCGCCCGCACACCTGATCCGCACCGACGACGGCTTTGAAGTTCACTACGGCGTCACGCCGAACAGTCTGCCAGAGGAGGAGAATGCCATGGATACCATCGCTGCCGCCCCCGACAATTTCCTGTCCCGGGTCGGGCGCCTGATCGCCGGGATCGCCTATGACGCGATCGAGCAGGCGGAAGGCAAGAACAAGCTGAAAGTGGTCGGCCAGGCCATCCGCGAGATCGAGCGCGCCGAAGCTGAGGCCCGCGACGCGCTCGCGGCGGCGCGCGCCGAGGAATACCGCCTCAACGCGCGGCGCACCGAGATCGAGCGCGAGATGACCGATCTCACCGCCAAGATCGAGAGCGTGATCGCGGACGGGCGTGATGATCTTGCGCGCGCCGGCATCGCGCGCCAGATGGATCTGGAGGCGCAGTTCGAGGTGCTCTCCCGCGCCATCGACGAGAACAACGAGAAGATCGAACAGTGCGTGACGTCGCTGCGCGCCGTGCTGTCGGCCTTGCAGGATGCCGAGCAGCGCCGCGCGGATCTCGAAAAGAGCGAGGCCCACGCAAGCCACCAGGCCGCGACGTCGCCCCGGAAGCCCGGTGGTGCCTCGGCTGCGGCGAAGGCGCTGCGTGCGGGCAGGGCGGTGGCGCGCGCCACCGGCGTGCCGGCTGCCATCCCGTTTTCAAGCGACATCGACGAGCTCAGCACGTTGCATCGCGACAAGGAGATTGCAGCGAGGCTGGCGCGGTTGAAGTCGCGCTCCTGAGTAATGTGTCATGAGCGCACTGCTCGAACACGTCATGGCGCCCGAGGTCAGGCCGTTCGCTATCGCGGCGGCCATGATCGTCATCGTCGGCTCGCTCGAGGTGGTCACGATGCTGGTCGGGGCCTCGTTGAGCGAGATGCTGGGCACCAGCATCGATTTCAGTCACCCCAGCGACAACGGCGTGCTCAACGCCATTTCCTGGATCAATGTCGGTGGCGTGCCGCTGCTGATCTTCCTGCTGCTGGCGCTCGGCGCCTTCTCGATCACCGGCTTCCTGATCCAGGACGTCGCGCGGATGGTCGCCGGTCCCATGCCGGCGACGGTCGCCTCGATCGGGGCCGTCGCCGTCTCGGTTCCGCTGGTCCGCGCCGCCAGCCGCGGCATCGCGCGGGTCATTCCCAAGGATGAAAGCTATGTCGTCGGTCTCGGCGACCTCGTCGGCCGCGTCGGCGAGGTCGTCATCGGTCCGCTCGACCAGGGGCCGCCGGGCCGTGTCAGCGTCGCCGACGTCCACGGCAACAGGCACTTCGTCTGGGCGGTCGCGGCGCCCGCATCTGGACCATTGGAGCAGGGAACCATGGTGCTGCTGGTGGATCGCGCCGGCACCCGCTTCGTCGCGGTCAAGGCCGACGATGAACTCAAGCCGTCCAAGCCGACTCTAAGCACTTAGCCAGCCAAGCTCATTAGCGGAGAAAGTCATGTTCGACATCGCAGTCCCGGCCATGATCGGCGTCGCGCTGATCATTGTCCTGGGGATCGTCTTCACCATCCTCTACAAGCGCGCCACGCGCGACGAGGCCTTCGTGCGCACCGGCCTCGGCGGCAAGAAGGTCGTGCTCGACGGCGGCGCGATGATCCTGCCGATCTTCCACTCCTATGCCAGCGTCAATCTGAAGACGTTGCGGCTCACCGTCGAGCGCAAGGAGCGGGAATCCCTGATCACCAAGGACCGCCTGCGCGTCGACATCGTGGCCGAGTTCTACGTGCGCGTCCGTCCCGACGACGAGAGTATTGCGCTCGCCAGCCAGACGCTGGGCGCGCTGACCAATGACGCCGAAGCCCTGCGTAACCAGGTCGAGGCAAAATTCGTCGACGGCCTGCGTTCGGTGGCGGCCACCATGTCCATCCTCGAACTGCAGGAAAAGCGCAGCGATTTCGTCAAACACGTGCAGGCGACCGTGGAGTCGGACGTAAAATCGAACGGTCTCGAGCTTGAATCGGTGTCGCTGACCAAGCTCGACCAGACGGATGTGAAGTTCTTCAACCCTGAAAATTTCTTCGACGCCGAAGGTCTCACCCAGCTCAAGACCATCACCGAAACCCGCCGGCGTGACCGCAACGCCATCGTGCGAGACAACGAGGTGGCGATCGCCCAGAAGGACCTCGAGGCGCGGCAGCAGACGCTGACCATCGAACGCACCAAGAAGGAAGCCGAGCTCTCCCAGGAGCGCGACATCGCCAACAAGACCGCGAGCACCCGTGCGGAAGTCGCGACGGCAACGCAGACCGCGCGCCTGACCGAGGAGAACGCCCGCATAGACACCGACCGGGCGGTCGCCGAGAAGGAGGCCGGCGCCAAGCAGGTCAAGGAGACCGCCGTGATCGAGTCGGATCTGGCGATCAACAAGCGCAAGACCGACGCGCAGCGCGAGATCCAGATCGCGACCCAGGAGAACGAGATCCAGATCGCGGCCAAGAGCAAGCAGACCTCGGAAGCCGTCGCCGAGGCCAAGACGGCCGAGGCGATCGCCGTCTCCGCGGAGGAAAAGGTCGTGACCGCGCGTGCCGTCGAGGTCGCCGATCGTGCCCGTCTCACCCAGGTGCTTGCCGCGCGCACCGAGGCCGAGCGGAAATCGACCGAGGTGATCGTGGCGGCCGAAGCCGAGAAGAGAGCCGCGCTCGATCGCGCCGAGGCCACCAAGACGCTGGCGACGGCGGAGGCCGAGTCCAACAAGATCAAGGCGGTCGGCGTCCGGAACATCGGCGAGGCGGAAGCTGCCGTCATCACCATGAAGAACGAGGCGCAGAACAAGCTCGGCAGCAACGTCATCGACTTCGAGATCGCCAAGAAGCGGATCGAGATCATGCCGTCGGCCCTCGCCGAGATGGTCAAGCCGATCGCCAACCTGAAGGACGTCCGCATCCTGCACACCGGCGGCGCATTCGGCGGCAATGGCGCCGGCGGAGGCAATGTCGGCTTCGGCGAAGGGCTCGCGGGCGAGCTGCTCAAGGTACACGCGCTGCGTCCGATGATCGACGAGATCCTGCGCCAGAGCGGCTTTGCGCCGGGCGAAGATCCCGTGCAGGCGCTGGTCGGCGCCGTGACGGGCAAGAGCAACGGTGCCGCTGTGCCGGCGCCCGCGGCGGAGAAAACGAACGCCGCCGATCTATGAACGCCCGTTCATTGCTGCTGAGAATTCGAATCGATAAGAAATCCCCGTGCGCGTCTCGCGTCGCGCACGGCTCCGGAGTGCTGATCGAGGCGTGTTGAACCTTTCGATCACGCTCCGGACGAACCGTTGGAGGCAACGCCATTGGTTGCCGCGGCGCCTGCGCCGATCGACGTCAGGCGCTTAAAGCCTGTTTCGATCGGGGGAATTTCACATGAAGTATTTTCTGGCTGTACTGGTCGCGATCGGTCTTTCGATCGCCGCCACACCGTCGTTCGCGGCGGACGCCCGCAACGTCACCGTCGTCAACGAGACCGGCTATGCCATCAAATTCCTGGGCTTCAACGCGCCGGACGATGGCCTGGACGAATGGGACAACGAACTCGACAAGGTTTTGCAGAACCAGGCGAGCGCCTATGTCGAGTTCGACGATGACGACGAGGGATGTGTCTGGAACATCCGCGTCGACTGGCAGAACTACGACGAGTCGGTGCTCTGGAAGAACGTCAACCTCTGCAAGTTCACCGCGCTGCGGCTGCGCTACGACTCCGGCACCAAGACCACGTCCTTCGTCGCCGAATAGTTTTCCGCCCGACATGGCCGGAGGAGGGGCCGTCCGGCCCTTCCTCAGGCGCGTTGCGGAAGATGACGAATTCGTCCTTTGCAAGCGCAACCGGCTTTGTTATACGCAGCCGCGCGCGAACGAACGGTTCGCCCTTTCCTCGGTAGCTCAGCGGTAGAGCATCCGACTGTTAATCGGATGGTCGCTGGTTCGAATCCAGCCCGGGGAGCCAAATTCCGCCTTAATTTCAGTAGCTTGCAGTCGCGCCTTGATGTGGCGTGCGATGTCGCTCGGGCCATCTCTCAGCACGGTGCGTGCCCGAATCCGACGCAGAATCGTGTTCAAGCAAACGTGTCCCGACCGCAGCTTCGCCTCCGTGCGGCTTGGCACCAAATCGACTTAATTCAAATCAAGCTTGCAGGGCCGGACTCTTACGGAGCTGATTCCCATGCCCCACATCCAGATCGACCGTGCCCACCTGGCTCCCTCGATTCTGCCGGCCGACATTCCCGAGCTCAGCGACGACGAATGCATCGCCTGCCTGGCGCGCGCGGTCGAGACGCCCGATTCGGCGCGGCTGGACGAGGTCGCCGCCCTGATCGGCCGCCTCGCGGTGACGATCGAATAGTCCATCGCCCCCTGATGCGGCGAGTCGCGGAGGCGTTGGCCGGCGGAGGCCAACGGCCATGTTGCGTTTTCGCCGGGCATGTTCCAAAGATGCCGGCAACTTTCGTCCGCGGCATCGTCCGCATTTCAGGGTCCGCAAATGTCCGGTTTCTCGACCGCGCGCCTCAAAATGGTCGATGGCCAGGTGCGCACCAACGACGTCACTGATCGCCGTGTCCTCGACGCCATGCTCACGGTTCCGCGCGAGGCCTTCGTGCCGGCGAGCCGCCAGGCCTTGGCCTATCTCGACCTCGACCTCGATGTGAGCGAGGGCGGCGGCAAGCGGTTCCTGATCAAGCCGCAGCTGACCGGTAAGCTGCTCCAGGCCGCCGAGATCGGCGAGGGTGACAACGTGCTGGTGGTCGGCTGCGCCACGGGCTACCTCGCGGCATTGGCCGCCAAGCTGGCGGGTCGGGTTACCGCGACGGAATGCGATTCGGCCCTGGTTGCGAAAGCCAAGGACGCCTTCGCCGCCCTCGGGCTCGCCAATGTCACTTGCAAGGCCGCTTCCTGCACCGAGGGTGACCCCTCTGCCGCACCGTATGATGTCATTATCCTCAATGGCGCTGTCGAGGTGACGCCGGAAGGGCTGCTCGGGCAGCTTGGGGAAGGCGGGCGTCTGGTGGGGGTATCTGCCGAATCCCGGCCGCCGCGGGCCGTGATCGTGACCCATACCCACGGCGAATTCGGCCATCGGGCGCTGTTCGATGCCGCCGCCCCGGTCCTCCCAGGGCTGGAACGGGCCGCCGCCTTCGTCTTCTGACGCTCCAAAGCCCGTTAAAATCCCGTTCTGAATCAGAAGTGTGGCCGGGATGCTGCACGTGAAGAGTTTCCACCGAGAACTACCTTGAGGTAGTTCCGTCGCGCCAATCCGCGTCCTATGTTGCGACGGGGCAACGACTCCACTCGGTAGACGGTAACCCAGCTCGCGGGCACGAGCCGGACGTTAGAATGAACGGAATTTTTGGGATGCATGGGGTGAAGCTCTTCACCGGAGCTGCGGTTTCGGTCTTGGTGCTGGCGCTTGCCGGGCCGACGCCTGCCTTGGCGGACACGATCGAGGCCGCCTTGGTGCGCGCCTATCAGAACAATCCGCAGCTCAACGCACAGCGCGCCCAGGTGCGCTCGACTGACGAAAACGTGCCGCAGGCCTTGTCAGGCTATCGTCCCAAGGTCGCGCTGACGGCGAGCACCGGGTATCAATATCAGGATATCCAACAGGTGCAGAGGGGCCCGGGGATCCATGAACCCAATCCCCTTCAGCCCAACGCCGCCAGCCTGACCATCAACCAGACGCTCTACAACGGCAATCAGACCGCCAACAAGACGCGCGCTGCGGAGAGCCAGGTCTCAGGGTCTCGCGAGGGGTTGCGCGTGCTCGAGCAGACCGTTCTGCTGCAGGCCGCCAGCACCTACATGGACTACCTGCGTGATGCGGCAACGCTCGAAGTTCAGCGCAGCAACGTGCGCGTGCTCGAACAGACGCTCAAGCAGACGCGCGATCGCTTCAATGTCGGCGAGGTTACCCGCACCGACGTGGCGCAATCCGAAGCGCAGCTGGCTGCGGGCAGGACTCAAGCTCTGACCGCTGAATCGAATCTCACGACGACGCGCGCGAACTTTCGCCGGATCATCGGCAACGAGCCGACGAATCTTGCCCCGGGCTCGCCGGTCGACCGCTTCCTGCCCGCGACGATCGCCGCCGCGGTCAATCTCGGTTTGGTCGAGAACCCGAGCGTCACGGCTGCGATGTACGGCATCGACGTCAACTATCTCCAGGTCAAGATCAACGAAGGCGCGCTGCTGCCGACGGTCACGGTTCAGGCGGGCATCACCCAGCAGTTCCAGCAGACTCTGACCGTCTTCCGAACGACGACCGCTTCCGCCATCGCGACGGCTTCCGTGCCGATCTATCAGGGCGGCATCGAATATTCGCTCATCCGCCAATCGAAAGAGAACCTGGCGCAGCAACGCCTGAATCTTGAAACCACTCGCGATCAGACCCGCGCCAACATTGTGCAGGCCTGGGGCCAGCTGGAGGCCGGCAAGGCGCAGGTGCAGTCCGCGCAGGCGCAGGTCACGGCCTCCGAAATCGCGCTGAACGGCGTGCGCGAGGAAGCCAAGGCCGGCCAGCGCACCACGCTCGACGTGCTCAACGCGCAGCAGGCGCTGGTGAACGCACGCGTTGCGCTCGTCACTGCGCAGCATGACCGCGTGGTGGCGTCCTATTCGGTGCTCAACGCGGTCGGCCGTCTCGCGCCGCAGGTGCTCGGTCTCAACACCACGGTCTACGATCCGAGCGTGCACTACCAGCAGATCCGCGACAGCTGGGCTGGTGTGCGCACGCCCGACGGGCGCTGATTCCCATAAGTGTCCGGTCAGCCTCGCAAACAGCCGAGGCCGACCGGCGCTTTGCTTGCAATCATCAAAATCCCTGACATAGCCTTGCCAAGAAGATGCGGGTCGATTCGCCCCCGCACCTGATGTCGTGTGCGTAAAGCTTGAGTGCCGAGGGCAGGGGCGCACCGCCGCACGTTTAGCCGTGATCTGGGGACAAGTCGGCCTGCCGCGACGAAAATGTCGGGGCGTCCGTTGCGGAACCGGCCAATCCTGCCGTGCTTGGTGTAAAACAACGCATGCGAGGGCGTTGATGATGTGGAGTCGGAGATGACGCAGCCTGCAAAGGTCACAGAACCCTCGATGGAGGAGATTCTGGCCTCGATCCGGCGCATCATTGCCGACGACGAGGCCAAGCCGCCGCCGGCAGACACCGCGAAGCCCGAGAAAGCCGCGGCGCCGGCAGCGCCGCCGAAGCCGATGAACGACATTCCGCCATCCAAGGTCGCACCCGCCAAGCCCGCTGCCGAGAAGCCCGCCCCGCCGCCGGCCGCAAAGCCGGCGCCGCCCCCGCCGCCTGCACCTGCCGCGGATGTCGGGCCAAACAGCCAGGACGATATCGACGCGCTGCTGGCGGGGCTCGACACAGCCACGTCGGCGCCCGAGGTCCGCGCCCCGGATGCCGAGCCGGAGCCCGAGCCCGACGTGCTCGAATTGACCGACGACATGGCGATGGACCCGGAGCCGACGCCGCCTCCGCCGCCGCCGAGCTTTCGCAAGGTCGAGCCGCGCGACGATCTCGAATTCGCCGAATCGCCCCCACCACGCCCGGCGCCGGCGCCGCCGTCCTACGCATCGGTGGATTTCGATGCGCCGCCGCTGCCGCCGCAGCAGCCGATCCTGGCGCAATCGACGGTCTCGGCGGTCGAATCCGCCTTCAACTCGCTGGCTCATACGGTGCTCAGCAGCAACGCGCGGACGCTGGAGGACCTGGTCAAGGAGATGCTGCGCCCGATGTTGAAGTCGTGGCTCGACGACAACCTGCCGGGCCTGGTTGAACGCATCGTCAAGGCCGAAATCGAGCGGGTCTCGCGCGGCGGCAGGTAGCGCCGGCCGCGGAGCCCTCATAAAGCCCCGCTTGTACGTCACATTTGGCCTCTCGACCGGGCCGGGAAGCCGTTTTGCCGCCAGGCTCTCCGTTGACCTTTTCGTTGACTTGCCCCCCGCGCGCGGCTTTCTAGCAGCCCCATGATCGAGAAAAATTACCAGCCCGCCGATATCGAAGCCCGTATGTCCGTGGTGTGGGAGGACAGCCTTGCCTTCAAGGCCGGCCGCCCCGACCGCCGCGACGCAGTGCCCTTTACCATCGTGATCCCGCCACCGAACGTAACGGGCTCGCTGCATATGGGCCACGCCCTCAACAACACGCTCCAGGACATCCTGTGCCGGTTCGAGCGCATGCGCGGCCGCGACGTGCTGTGGCAGCCCGGCACCGACCATGCCGGCATCGCCACCCAGATGGTGGTCGAGCGGCAGCTGATGGAGCGCCAGCAGCCTGGCCGCCGCGAGATGGGCCGCGAGAAGTTCCTGGAGCGGGTCTGGCAGTGGAAGGCCGAGAGCGGCGACACCATCATCAACCAGCTCAAGCGCCTCGGCGCGTCCTGCGACTGGTCGCGCGAACGCTTCACCATGGACGAGGGCCTGTCCAAGGCCGTCATCAAGGTGTTCGTCGAGCTGCACCGCGATGGCCTGATCTACAAGGACAAGCGGCTGGTGAACTGGGACACCAAGCTCTTGACCGCGATATCCGATCTCGAAGTGCAGCAGACCGAGGTCAAGGGCAGCCTCTGGTATCTGCGCTATCCGATCGAGGGCAAGACCTTCAGCCCCGAGGATCCCTCGAGCTTCATCGTCGTAGCCACGACGCGCCCGGAGACCATGCTCGGCGACACCGGCGTCGCCGTGCATCCCGATGACGAGCGCTATCAGAAGCTGATCGGCAAGCACGTCATTCTGCCGCTGGTGGGCCGCAAGGTCGAGATCGTCGCCGACGACTATTCCGATCCGGAGAAGGGCTCGGGCGCGGTGAAGGTGACGCCGGCGCACGACTTCAACGACTTCGAGGTCGGCAATCGCCATGGCCTGCGCCGGATCAGCGTGCTCGACAAGGAAGGTTGCCTCGATCTCCTCGACAACGAGGACTACCTGCGCGACCTGCCCGAAGGCGCCGCGCAATTCGCCGAGGAGTTCAACAAGGTTGACCGCTTCGTTGCGCGCAAGCGCATCGTCGAGCGGCTGGAATCGTTCGGCTTCGTCGAGCGGATCGAGCCGCACACCCACATGGTGCCGCACGGCGACCGCTCCAACAGCGTGATCGAGCCGTACCTGACCGACCAGTGGTATGTCGACGCCAAGACACTCGCAAAGCCCGCGATCGCGGCGGTGCGTTCGGGCGAAACCAGCTTCGTGCCGAAGAACTGGGAAAAGACCTATTTCGAGTGGATGGAGAACATCCAGCCCTGGTGCATCTCGCGCCAGCTCTGGTGGGGCCACCAGATTCCGGCCTGGTACGGGCCGGACGGCAAGGTGTTCGTCGCCGAGACCGAGGAGGAGGCGATCAGCCACGCGCTCGGCTACTACGTCGAGCAGGAGGTCATCACGGCCGAGCAGGGCCGCGAGATGGCGCTCGACCGCAACAAGCGCGAGGGCTTCATCACCCGCGATGAGGACGTGCTCGATACCTGGTTCTCCTCGGCGCTGTGGCCGTTCTCGACGCTGGGCTGGCCCGAAGACGCACCCGAGGTGCAGCGCTACTACCCGACCAACGCGCTGGTGACCGGCTTCGACATCATCTTCTTCTGGGTCGCCCGCATGATGATGATGGGCCTGCACTTCATGAAGGAAGTGCCGTTCTCGACGATCTACATCCACGCCCTCGTCCGCGACGAGAAGGGCGCCAAGATGTCGAAGTCGAAGGGCAACGTCATCGATCCGCTCCACCTGATCGACGAATACGGTGCGGACGCGCTGCGCTTCACGCTGGCCGCGATGGCGGCGCAGGGACGCGACATCAAGCTCGCCACCAGCCGCGTCGAGGGCTACCGCAATTTCGCGACCAAGCTCTGGAATGCGTCCCGCTTTGCCGAGATGAACCACTGCGCCGTGCCCGAAGGCTTCGAGCCGGCGAAGGCGAAGGAGACGCTGAATCGCTGGATCGCGCATGAGAGCGCACACACCACGCGCGAGGTGACCGAGGCGATCGAGGCCTATCGCTTCAACGATGCCGCCGGCGCGATCTACCGCTTCGTCTGGAACGTCTATTGCGACTGGTATGTCGAGCTCGCAAAGCCCGTGTTGCTTGGCCCGGACAGCCCCGCCAAGGACGAGACCCGCGCCATGGTCGCCTGGGCACGTGACGAGATCCTGAAGCTGCTGCACCCCTTCATGCCCTTCATCACCGAAGAGCTGTGGGAGGTGACGGCGAAGCGCGACGGCCTGCTGGCGCTGGCCGCGTGGCCGCTGAAGCCGGCCGAGCCGACGCCGGAGCAACTGGCGATGTTCGCCGCAGCCGCAGGTCCCACCGATCCGTTGATCTCGCCGGCCCTGATCGTGCCGATCTTCGACCATGCCGACTTCACCGATCCCAAGGCTGAAGCCGAGATCGGCTGGGTGATCGACCTCGTCACGCAGATCCGCTCGGTGCGCGCCGAGATGAACATCCCGCCGGCGACGCTGACGGCGCTGGTCCTCGCCGGCGCTTCGGCCGAGACCAG
Source organism: Bradyrhizobium diazoefficiens USDA 110 (assembly GCF_000011365.1). Classification (GTDB taxonomy): domain Bacteria; phylum Pseudomonadota; class Alphaproteobacteria; order Rhizobiales; family Xanthobacteraceae; genus Bradyrhizobium; species Bradyrhizobium diazoefficiens. Next base: position 4,956,763 of record NC_004463.1, read on the forward strand.
GGAACGCGCGCCGCGCTGGACCGACGTCATCAAGCGTATGGCGCGGCTGTCGGACATCTCCTTCGCCGACCGCGCGCCTGACGGCGCCGTCCAGCTCCTGGTGCGCGGCGAGGTGGCCGCGCTGCCGCTCAAGGGCGTGATCGACGTTGCCGCCGAACGCACCCGTCTCGACAAGGAGATCGGCAAGGCCGACGCCGACATCAAGCGCGCCGAGTCCAAGCTGGCGAACGAGAAATTCGTCGCCAACGCGGCCGAGGAGGTCGTCGAGGAGGAGCGCGAAAAGCGCGAGGCGGCGCTGGCCCGCAAGGCCAAGCTGCTGGAGGCGCTGGAGCGGCTCAAGCAGGCGTCGTAGCCTCGCTGTCATTCCGGGGCGGCTCGAAGAGCCGAACCCGGAATCTCGAGATTCCGGGTCTGGTCCTTCGGACCATCCCGGAATGACAACTACTTCGGAAACGGCTTGCTCAGAAATTTCGAGCCCTTGACGCCATAGCGCCAGGGCAGCTCGACGGCCTTGGTGATGCCGATCCGGATGCCTGTCGCCACCTCCAAATCCTCCGTCCGCGCATGCAGCGCGATCGGCGGCCGGTCCAGCGGCAGGGCATTGTGCGCGATGGTGATGCCGAGCGCCTCCGTCAGCTTGCCCGGGCCCGAGCACAGCGCGTGCACGTCCTGGAGATGACGGCGGCGGCGCATTGCGGCGATGCCGTGCGTCGGCTCCAGCGCGCGGATCAGCACCGCCGCGGCCGAGCCTTCCGCCTCGCAGACGAAGTTCACGCACCAGTGGATGCCGTACGAGCGGTAGACATAGGCAAAGCCGGGCGGGCCGAACATGACATGGTTCCGCGGCGTCGGGCCGTTGTAGGAGTGCGCCGCCGGCTCGGTATGATGATAGGCCTCAACCTCGACGATGAGGCCGCCGACGCCATCGACCAGCATGGTGGCGCCGATCAGGTCGTGGGCGACCTCGCGGACGCTGCGGCCAAAAAAGGCGCGCTTCAGGGGCTTGCCGAGCCGCGGGGGAGAAGTCTTCGAGGTTGGAGCCATTCGAGGTGAGAATCGTCTGAGAACAGAGCAGGATATTGCCCATATCTGCCATGTTCCCTGAAGCGGTGCGAGCCGGGTTGCGATGCCGGGCAAGACCGACTAGGTAGGACCTGAACAGACCGGACACCTCATGGTCGTTATTGTCGATACCATCTCGAACCCGCTGCGCCCGCGCCACCCCGAAAAGGTGAATCGCCCCGATTCCGCTTCACCGCCGAAGCCGGACTGGATCCGCGTGCGCGCGCCCAACACCCGCGGCTATGCCGACACCCGCAACATCGTGAGGGCGAACGGCCTGCACACGGTGTGCGAGGAGGCGGGCTGCCCGAATATCGGCGAGTGCTGGGACAAGAAGCACGCGACCTTCATGATCATGGGTGACACGTGCACCCGTGCCTGCGCCTTCTGCAACGTCAAGACCGGCCTGCCCAACGCGCTGGATGCGGACGAGCCGCAGAACGTCGCCGAGGCCGTGGCCAAGCTGGGCCTCGCCCACGTCGTCATCACCTCGGTCGACCGCGACGACCTCGCCGATGGCGGCGCCGAGCATTTCGCCCAGACCATCCGCGCCATCCGCGCCGCATGCCCCTCGACCACGATCGAGATCCTGACGCCTGACTTCCTGCGCAAGGAAGGCGCGCTGGAGGTCGTCGTCGCGGCGAGGCCCGACGTCTTCAACCACAATCTCGAGACCGTGCCGTCGCGCTATCTCACGGTACGGCCAGGCGCGCGCTACTTCCATTCGATCCGGCTGTTGCAGCGGGTCAAGGAGCTCGATGCGTCCATCTTCACCAAGTCCGGCATCATGGTGGGCCTGGGTGAAGAGCGCCACGAGGTGCAGCAGGTGATGGACGATCTGCGCTCGGCCGATGTCGACTTCCTGACCATCGGGCAATATCTCCAGCCGACCCGTAAGCATCACGCGGTGATGCGCTACGTGCCGCCGGACGAGTTTTCGTCCTATGAAAAGGTCGCCTACACCAAGGGCTTCCTGATGGTGTCGGCGAGCCCGCTCACCCGCTCGTCGCATCATGCCGGCGAGGATTTCGCGAGACTGAAGGCTGCGCGGGCAGCTCACGCCCGCTGACGTATCATGCATCGAGTTTCGAGCAAGCACCGCGTCAACCACAGTGCGTCCGAGATGTTTGATCTGGTCGCCGATGTCGAGCGCTACCCGGAGTTCGTGCCGCTGTGCAGCGCGCTGAAGGTCCGCCAGCGCATGGCGAAGCCCGACGGCACCGAGGTGCTGGTCGCCGACATGACGGTGTCGTTCAAGCTAGTCAAGGAATCCTTCACCAGCCGCGTGACGCTCGACCGTGCCAACCTGAAAATCCTCGTCGAATATCTGCAAGGCCCGTTCCGTAATCTGGAAAACCGCTGGACGTTCGAGCCCAAGGGCGAGGGCGTCTGCGACGTCGGGTTCTTCCTCGCCTACGAGTTCAAGAGCCGCATGCTGGCGATGCTGATGGGCTCGATGTTCGACGCCGCGTTCGCGCGGTTTTCCACCGCGTTCGAGAAGCGCGCGGATGCGGTCTACGGCCGGCCGAAGCTGGCGTCGACGTAAGGCGTAGCCTCTCCGCCGTTATTGCGAGGAGCCCTTGCGACGAAGCAATCCAGAGCCTTTCCGCGGATGGATTCTGGATTGCTTCGCTACGCTCGCAATGACAGCGGGGCTCAATCAACGGCCTTCACGATATCCGGCGGCTGCGAGGCATAATACGCCGCGGCCTGCTCGATCTCCTGTGGCGTCATCGCGCGGGCGATGTTGCGCATCTGCTGGCTGATGTCGTTGCGCCGCTCGCCTGAGGCAAAGGCCTGCAGCTGCGCCTTCATATAGGCCTCGGATTGCCCCTCCAGCCACGGGCTGCCGGTCTTGTTGTCGAGGCTGCCATGGCAGGCGCCGCACGGCGCGATGCCGCGGATCGGCGCGCCGTAGATGACGATGTTGGGTTTCGGCAGAAGCGGCGTCGGATGATAGGCTGGTAGCCGCGGCAGATAGGCGTAGTAGTTCGCGAGGTCGGCGATCTCCTGGTCGGTCAGGTTGACGGCAAACGGCGACATCACGGCATTGGTGCGCGCGCCTGAGCGGAAATCGTGCAGCTCCTTGTAGATCACGGCCGCATACTGACCGGCGAGGTTGGGCGAGTCCGCGCGGCTGATGCCGGTCGGGCCATGGCAGATCGCGCAGCGCTGCGCGAGCGTGGCGCCGCGGCCAATCGCCTCCTGGCTCGGACGCGACAGCGTGTGCGAGGTGAGCACGACCTCCGACAGACGCATGCTCTGCTCGGGCGCCGTCACGCTTGCCGCGCGCCGCGGCACGCCGGCGGCGCTACAGATCGCATCCCAGACATTGGCGAACTGCACCCAGGGCTGCGCGAAGGGCAGCACGATGAAGCCTGCGATCGCCGTCACGACGAGCATCGCGGCGGTGATGCCAACGCCAATCTTGAAATGGCCGTTACGGAAGGTGAAGAGGTCGCGCGTGCTCATCACTGCGCTCCCACATAGACGGCCGGCACCGACGTGCCCTCGGTCAGTGCCAGCGTCAGGATCGGATAGCCGTAATTGGTGATGGTCAGGGCGATCATCAGCGCCACCCACAGCGCATGGGTGTTGAGCGCGACCGGCACCGTCGCCGGCTGATGCACCGCCAGCGCGAAGCGATAGGGGCCGGCATCAGCCTGAGGCGCACGCATCCCTCGGGCCAGAATGACCAGGAATATGATGCCCGAGGTCAGCAGGATGAAACCGCCAATCGCGGAGAATGTGACGGAGAGCGCCTGCGGCGCGATCGCGGGATCGCCGAAGTCGAAATAGGCCATGCGGCGCGGCATGCCCAGGATGCCGACCCAGTGCCAGGGGAATGTCGTGACGATCATGCCGACGAACCACAGCCAGAGCTGGGTGCGGATCAGGCGAAGGTCGGTCAGCTCGCGCCCGGTGAGATGCGGCCACAGATCATAGGCGATCGCGAAATACATGATCACGATGGCGCCGCCGAAGATCAGGTGGAAATGGCCGGTGATCCACTGCGTGTTGTGGATCGACGCGTCGAGCTGATAGCTCATGTTGATGAGGCCGCCGGCGCCGCCGAAGCCGAGCATGACGAACGAGAACGCGAGCGCCAGCATCATCGGATTGTCCCATGGCAGCGCCCGAATCCAGCCAAACAGGCCGCGGCCCCCGCGCAGGCGCGCGGCGATCTCGACCGAGGCGCAGATCGTGAACACGGTCAGCAGCGTCGGCAGTGCGACCAGTGCGGTGAAGGCCGAATGGATGAACTTGAAGCCGGCGCCGACCTGCGGATCGGCGAAGGTGTGGTGCATGCCGATCGGCATCGCCACCACCAGGAACAGGATGAAGGAGATCCGCGCCATGCTGTCGGAATAGACCCGGCCGCCGATCGCGCGCGGCACGATGGTGTAATAGGCGATGTAGGTCGGCATCAGCCAGAAATAGACGATGGCGTGCAGCGTCCAGGAGAAGAACACGCGGGCAAGACCGGCGTCGATCGTCGCCTTCAGCCCCGCCGCGACCGGAATGATCTGGAGCAACAGCTCGAGCGCGGCGCCGACCGCGGTCCACGCCCACAGATAGGAGCCGGCGACATTGGCGAACATCGCGAGCGGCACCGGCGCGCCGGGATGGGCTTTTCGCCAGACGCGCAGATTGACCGACATCAGCGCGACCCAGATCCATGAGCCGACCACGACCAGCACGACGCCGAGATAGTAGAAGACGTTGCCGATCAGCGGCGGATAGAAGGTGTAGAGCACCGAGGCGCGCCCGAGCGCGACCGGGATCACGGCCATGATGCTGCCGGCAACGATCAGCCAGAAGCCGGCCCAGGCCCAGCGCACGCCGACCAGGCGCTGCTCCAGCGCGGACTCGCTGATGGCGTAGCCAAAACCCATCGCGACCAGGGTCGGGAACACGTAGCCCATCACCGTGCCGTGCGCCGTCAGCGAGCGGTAGTAGAGCTCGGGGTTGGAGAGCCAGGTGCCGATCGGGCTGCGGATGAACATCTGCCAGGCGCCGAGCGTCAGCGCGACGCCGAACAGCGCAAATGCAAACCAGAAATGGGCGAGGATGAGCTTTCTATTGGCCAACACAGCTCAGCCTCCCGCCGCCCTTCGCACGATCGGCGAAGTCGGACTTGTCGATCACCTCGACCTTGCCCCACATGCCCTCGTGGCCGAAGGAGCAAAACTCCTGGCAGGGCATCAGATAGTCGCCGGTCCTGGTAAAGCGCATCAGCTGCTCTGAGATGTAGCCCGGCACCAGCATGGTGTTGACATTGGTGCCCTGGATCAGGATGCCGTGCACGACGTCGGCGCTGGTGGCGCGGAGCGTGATCGGCGTGTCCACGGGCACCACGATGCAGGCCGGCGTGAAGGAATATTGCTGGCCGATCGCGCGCACCGTCACATTGCCGTTGGCCTCGAGCACGCTGCCGAGATTGCTCTCGACGAATTCGCCCGAAAGATGAATCCGCGATGGATCGGTGGTCTCGACACGCGGTTGCGGCATGGTCGCGCGATGGATGCCGGCGAAAGCCGCCAGCAGCGCCATGCCCACGACGATGATCACGGCAATAGTCGCCCAGCGCCGCTCGACACGGGCCGCGACCTCGGCGCTGCCATGGGTGTCCTCTGCGCTCATTGCAGCGATCCGCGCGGCAGGAAGACGAACAGATAGAAGGCGAGCCACATCGCGACCACGCAGGCCGTGGCGATGCCGGCGAGCACGATCGCGCCGGACGGGCCTTGCGCGACGACTTCCTCGACAGCGTGGTCGGCGGCGGCTGGGCTGGTCGGCGGATCGGAATTGATCATGATGGATCTCTGGCGTCCTCAGTTCAGCGGTGCGGAGCGCAGCTCGTTGGCCTCGCGGGCCGAGACCGGCGTGCCGCGATTGCCCCAGGCGGTGCGGATGTAGGAGACGACGGCGGCGACCTCGTTGTCGGAGAGCAGGCCGGCGAACGGCGGCATGCCGTAAGGCATCGGATTGCCATTGGTGCCCGGCGGATAGCCGCCGTTGAGCACCATGCGGATCGGGTTGACCGCCGACTGCATCTCGATTGACTGGTTGTTGGCGAGCGGCGGCCAGTGCGGCGGCTTGCCTTCGCCCTGCGTGCCATGACAGCTCGCGCAGTTCTTGTCATAGACGGTCTTGCCGAGGCTGATCAGCAGGCTGCTCTCGGTGGTCGGCAGCGCCGAGCTCGCCGGTGGCGGCGGAGAGGGCTCCGAGATGCCCTTGAGGTACACCGCCATCGCCTTGGTGTCCTCGTCGCTCAGATATTGCAGGCTGTTGTGCACGACTTCGGCCATCGGGCCGTAGACGACCCCGCGCGCCGAAACGCCGGTCTGGAGCAGGTCGGTGATGTCCTTGATGCTCCAGTCGCCGAGTCCCGCCTCGCGGTTGGACGTGAGCGAGGGCGCGTACCAGTTCTGCATCGGGATCAGGCCGCCCTTGAAGGCGTCCGATTGCGAAGTGCCGCCGAGCGCGTTGATCGGTGAGTGACACATGCCGCAATGGCCGAGGCCCTCGACCAGATAGGCGCCGCGGTTCCACTCGGCAGACTTGGTCGGGTCCGGCTTGAACTCGCCCTCGCTGAAGAACAGCGTGCGCCAGCCGAGGATGAGCTGACGGTTGTCATAGGGAAAGCGCAGCTCGTGCGGCCTGTTCCTCTGGCTGACCGGCGGGATCGAGCGCAGGTAGGCGAAAATCGCGTCGCTGTCGGCGCGCGTCACCTTGGTGTAGGAGGCGAACGGCATCGCCGGATAGATCAGCCCGCCATCCGGGAAGCGGCCATTGTGCATCGTCCTGTAGAAATCGTCGGCGCTCCATTTGCCGATCCCGGTCTCCGGATCGGGCGTGATGTTGGAGGTGTAGAGCGTGCCGAACGGCGTCGGCATGGCGCGGCCGCCGGCGAACAGGCGGCCTTCCGGTGCGGTGTGGCAGGCGGTGCAATCGCCGGCGCGGGCGAGATATTCGCCGCGCGCGATGATATCGCCGGTCTTGTCTTTGTCCTGCGCCTGCGCGGCCGTCGTGAACGCGGCGAGAGCGAGGAGCGTGATCGACAGTCTTGAGCCCATCATCCGCCTCGTCAGTTGGGCTGGCTGCCGCAGCCAAAAGGCAGCGCGTAGGTGCCTTTCGGCACGGGAGCCGGGTTCGCGGGCGCCGGCCGCGTCGCGAGCCAGGCTGCAACGGCGGTGACGTCGGCCTCGGTCAAATGGCCGGCGACGAGCTGCATGCAGTCGGGCGATTTCGCCGTGCGGTTGCCGTAGCGCCAGGCGCCGAGTTGGGCGCTGATGTAAGGCGCGCGCAAGCCGAGCAGTCCGGGGATGCCGGGCTGCATGCCCGTGAGTCCGGGACCATGGCAGCTCACACAGGCCGGAATGTTGCGGCCCGCATCGCCGCTGGTCGCAAGCTGCTCGCCCTGCGCCAGCACGTCCTTGCTGACCTCGCTCGGCGCCGGTTGCGGCAGCGGCGGGTGCTCGGTGGCAAAATACTCCGCCATCGCCTCCAGATACGGATCCGGCAGGAATTCCAGCAGATAGTTCATCGGCGGATATTTGCGCCGGCCGCTGCGGAAGGCGAGGAGCTGGTTGTAGAGATAACCGGCGGGCTTGCCGGCGAGGCGCGGGAAATAGACGTCGCTGGTGCCTTCGCCCTTGTTGCCGTGACAGGGCGTGCAGGCCTCGACCCGCGCCGCCATCGTATCCGGCGGCTGGTTGGCCGTTTGTGCGGCTGCGCCGTCAAGGGCGGCCAAGATGGCAATGGCCAGAGCAGTGGTGCGAGCGAACAATTCGTCGCCCTCCAGAAGGCTGGGCCGGTTGATTCCGGACCACAACATAGAGCGGCATTATTGCGCCAATATGGTCGCGCGCAAGTTCGGATGGGGACGATGACGTTTGGTCGCGCTCTTGCACTGCATATAACGATCGGATTCGACAAGATTTGCGTGCTTTTTGAAAAGCAAGCGCGGCATCTCAGTCTCGCCGCGCGTCTTGCCCGAGCCTTGTTTCGTGCTTCCATTGACCTCGACACAAAACACAGCTGGGTTCAGAAGGCGGAAGATCGCTACGCTGAAGCTAACGGATGTTGAGTGGCCTACAGGGATTGACCGTGGACCACATTACTCTGACGATCTTCAAGGAAATCGCGGACACCGATCTGGCGACATGCGGGACTTCTGCTGCGGCGTCCCGGGTATCGCTTCGCTCACCCGGGCTACGGGACTCACCCCCGCGGTGACCGCGGCGGCCTGCGCTTCGCCGCATGCCGGCGCGGCGAGCGTGTCACACGGGGGCGCAAGCGGCTCGCGGCGGCGCGTTGTGGCTTGGCCGTGACTTGCGGGCCGCGGGCGAGATCCATCAGCATGCGCAGCGCCTCGACGACGGAGCGCTGACGCACCGCGGTGCGGCCGATCGCGCCGAAACGGTGCTCGCGGTGGATGATGCGGCCGTCGCGTGCGGCGGCGGCGAAGTGCACGAGGCCGACCGGCTTGCCGGGCGTGGCGCCGCCAGGGCCGGCGATGCCCGTGATGGCGACCGCGAGGTCGACACCGGCACGCTCCAGCGCGCCGATCGCCATCGCGGTTGCGGTCTCCTTGCTGACGGCGCCGAAATTGGCGAGCGTACCTGCTTCAACGCCGAGCATCGCGCGCTTGGCGTCGTTGGAATAGGTGACGAAGCCGCGGTCGATCACGTCGGAGGAGCCGGGGATGTCGGTCAGCGCGCCGGCAACGAGCCCGCCGGTGCAGGACTCGGCCGTGGCGATCGTCAGCTTGCGCATCCGGCACAAATCGAGCAGCGAGCGGGAGAGGGCGCGTGCGTCGCTGCCGGCCATGGCCTAGACGCTCCAGGTCTTCTCGTTAAACGGCAGGCGGATGGTGGCGCTCGCGGTGGCCGCGATGCCTTCCTCGCGGCCGGTGAAGCCGAGCCGCTCGCTGGTCGTCGCCTTCACCGCGACGCGCGAGATGTCGACGCCGGAGATCTCGGCGATGCGCGCGCGCATGGTGTCGCGCAGGGGGCCGATCTTTGGCCGCTCGCAGATCATCGTCACCTCGAGATTGGCGACGCGGCCGCCGCGCTGGGCGACGCGTTCGATGGCGTATTTCAGGAACTGGTCGGAGGAGGCGCCCTTCCACTTCGCATCGCTCGGCGGGAAGTGCGAGCCGATGTCGCCGTCGGCCAGCGCGCCGAGGATGGCATCCACCAGCGCATGCAGGCCGACATCGCCGTCGGAATGCGCGAGAAAACCCTTGCTGTGCGGCACGCGGACGCCGCAGATCATGACGTGGTCGCCTTCGCCGAAGGCGTGGACGTCGTAGCCCGTGCCGGTCCTGATGTCGCCGAGCTGGGCGGCCAGGCGCGCTTCCTCGCGCACGAAATCTTCGGGAGTGGTGAGCTTCATGTTGGCAACATCGCCTTCAAAGGTTGCAACCGTCAATCCCGCCCATTCGGCAATCGCGGCATCATCGGTGAAATCGCTGCGCCCGTCCTTCGCCGCGCGACGATGCGCCTCGAGGATGACATCGAAACGAAAGGATTGCGGCGTCTGCGCGATCCGCAGGCGGGCCCGATCCGGCGTGTCCTCGACGTTGCCGCTCGCGCCGGTGAGCTTGATGGTGTCGGTGACGGGAACGACGGGGATCGCGGCGCCGGTGCGGCTCGCCGCATCGATCGCGCGCGAGATCACACCGTCCGAGACGAAGGGACGCGCGGCGTCGTGGATCAGGACGATGTCGGGCTGGTGCTTTGCGAGCGCTTCGAGACCGGCAAGCACCGAGGCCTGGCGCGTGGCGCCGCCATTGGTCGGCGGCTCGTGCTTCAATCCAGCGACCGCTGCCGTGAACATGGCGCTGTCGTCGGGGTTGACCACGGGCTGCACTGCAAACACGTCGGGGTGGCGGCTGAAGGCTTCCATGGCGCGATAGATCACGGGCTGCCCGCCGATCTCGCGATATTGCTTCGGCCCGCCGGCACCGGCGCGCAGGCCGCGACCTGCCGCGACAAGAACGACTGCGGTGCGCTGTGATTTCGCCATAGGACTCAAATACTCAGTTGCTAATGAAAGAGTCGGAAGTGGGTGATTGCCGGCATGCCTCTAGCACGGCAGGCCCGCAAAAAAAGGGGGTTTCCCTGGATTGTGGGAAACAGCAATTTGCTGCACTGCACTTGAAAGATTTGCAGAACTGTCTAAACTGTAGGCATGACGCTTGACTGCACAAGAATTGTGCGCAAGATAGGTCATGGCAGGTGCGATGAGGCCCTGCGAGTGAATGAGACCACTGTGACCGGCTCGGCAGGATCAGGCTCCAAGCCCTTGAAAATAGGCGATATTGAGGTCGCCACCCCGGTCTTCCTGGCACCGATGTCGGGAGTGACTGACTCGCCCGTCCGGCGGTTGGTCGCCGAGCTTGGGGCAGGTCTGGTGGTGTCCGAAATGACCGCCAGCGATGAGCTCGCCAACGGCCACCGGATGTCCCGGTTGCGCTGCGAAGCGACCGGAATCGGTCCGCACGTGGTGCAGCTCGCCGGCTGCGAGGCGCACTGGATGGCCGAAGGCGCCCGGATCGCCGAAGCGGAAGGCGCCGATATCATCGACATCAATATGGGCTGTCCGGCCCGCCACGTCACGGGCGGCCAGTCCGGCTCGGCCCTGATGCGCGATCTCGACCACGCTGTCGGCCTGATCGATGCGACGATCGCGGCGGTGAAGGTGCCGGTGACGCTGAAGATGCGGCTCGGCTGGGACGACCGCAGCCGCAATGCGCCGGAACTGGCGCGGCGCGCGGAAGCCGCGGGTATCAAGCTCGTGACCGTGCATGGCCGCACCCGCTGCCAGTTCTACAAGGGCGAGGCCGATTGGGATGCGATCCGCACCGTGCGCGAGGCGATCTCGATTCCGCTCATCGTCAACGGCGACATCACCTCGTACGAGAAGGCGCTCGCGGCGCTCGAATCCTCCGGCGCCGACGCCGTGATGATCGGCCGCGGCGCACAGGGCCAGCCCTGGCTGCCCGGCCAGATCGGCCGGCGCCTGAAGGGCGGGGCGGCGGAAGCCACGCCGTCGCTCGCGACGCAACTCCATTATGTCCGCACGCTTTATGAAGGCGTGTGCGCGCTCTACGGCCTGCGCGTCGGTCTCAAGCATGCCCGCAAGCATCTCGGCTGGGCGCTCGACGTCGCCGCCGATGCGAGCCGCGCGCCGGTCGAGAAGCTGAAATCCTGGCGCCGGACAATTCTGACGTCCGAAGATCCCCGCCTCGTCCACCAGTCACTGCAAGATGCCTTCGACGACTTCGCATGGAGCGCTGCTGCATGAGCTCAGCCGCTGAACAACGTCGGCCGCTACCGTCCGACAGCGATGCGATCCTGGACGCGCTTCCCAATCCCGTGCTCCTGATCGGGCCGGACGGCAAGATCGTCGCCGCCAACATCGCAACCGAAGCCTTCTTTGAGATCTCGACGCAATTCCTGAAGCGGCAGTCGCTGAAAGAGCTGGTGCCGTTCGGCAGCCCCTTGCTGGCGCTGATCGACCAGGTGCGCTCGTCGAACTCGCCGGTGAACGAATACAAGGTCGATTTGGGCACGCCCCGCATGGGCGGCGATCGCCAGGTCGATCTGCACGTCGCCCCGCTCACCGAGCGGCCCGGCCATATCGTGGTGATGCTTCAGGAGCGCACCATCGCCGACAAGATGGATCGGCAGCTCACCCATCGCAGCGCCGCGCGCTCGGTGATAGCGCTAGCAGCGATGCTCGCGCATGAGATCAAGAATCCGCTCTCCGGCATCCGCGGCGCGGCGCAGCTGCTGGAGCAGCAGGCCTCGTCCGAGGACCGCATGCTGACGCGGCTGATCTGCGACGAGGCCGACCGCATCGTGACGCTGGTCGACCGCATGGAGGTGTTCGGCGACGAGCGTCCCGTGGTGCGCGGGCCGGTCAATATCCATTCGGTGCTCGATCACGTGAAGCGGCTGGCGCAGTCGGGCTTTGCCCGCAACATCCGCTTCATCGAGGACTACGATCCCTCGCTGCCGCCGGTGCTGGCGAACCAGGATCAGCTGATCCAGGTGTTCCTCAATCTCGTGAAGAACGCCGCCGAAGCCTTGATCGACGTGCCCGATGCCGAGATCCAGCTCACCACCGCGTTCCGCCCCGGCGTGCGCCTGTCAGTCCCCGGTCAAAAATCCCGGGTATCCTTGCCGCTCGAATTCTGCGTGAGGGACAACGGACCAGGCGTGCCGGACGATCTTCTGCCCAACCTGTTCGATCCCTTCGTGACCACCAAGCAGACCGGCTCGGGTCTGGGCCTCGCCCTGGTCGCAAAGATCGTCGGCGATCACGGGGGCATCATCGAATGCGAATCTCAGCCGCGCAAGACCACCTTCCGCGTGCTGATGCCGATGTATTCCACATCGGTCAAACATGCCGATCACAGCAGTCGCGACGGCTCTGCCGGGAAGTCGTCGTCTGCATCACAGGGGGCAAAATGAGGATTAACAATGCCCGCAGGTAGCATTCTCGTTGCAGATGACGACACCGCCATCCGCACGGTTCTCAATCAGGCTCTGTCCCGCGCCGGCTATGAGGTCAGGCTCACCGGCAATGCCGCAACGCTATGGCGCTGGGTCAGCCAGGGGGAGGGCGATCTCGTCATCACCGACGTGGTGATGCCGGACGAAAACGCCTTCGACCTGCTGCCGCGGATCAAGAAGATGCGGCCGAATTTGCCCGTCATCGTCATGAGCGCGCAGAACACCTTCATGACGGCGATCCGCGCCTCCGAGCGCGGGGCGTACGAGTATCTGCCGAAGCCCTTCGACCTGAAGGAGCTGATCGCCATCGTCGGCCGTGCGCTCGCCGAGCCGAAGGAGCGAACCTCGACGCCGGACGAGGACGCCGAGATGGAGGCGATCCCGCTGGTCGGCCGTTCGCCGGCGATGCAGGAAATCTACCGCGTGCTGGCGCGCCTGATGCAGACCGACCTCACCGTGATGATCACGGGTGAGTCCGGAACCGGCAAGGAGCTGGTGGCGCGCGCGCTGCACGATTACGGCAAGCGCCGCAACGGCCCGTTCGTCGCCGTCAACATGGCGGCGATCCCGCGCGACCTGATCGAGTCCGAGCTGTTCGGCCATGAGCGCGGCGCCTTCACCGGCGCCAACACCCGCGCCTCGGGCCGGTTCGAGCAGGCCGAGGGCGGCACGCTGTTCCTCGACGAGATCGGCGACATGCCGATGGAGGCGCAGACCCGCCTGCTGCGCGTGCTCCAGCAGGGCGAATACACCACCGTCGGCGGCCGCACCCCGATCAAGACCGACGTGCGGATCGTTGCGGCCTCCAACAAGGATCTGCGCGTGCTGATCCAGCAGGGCCTGTTCCGCGAGGACCTGTTCTTCCGACTCAACGTCGTGCCGTTGCGGCTGCCTCCCTTGCGCGAGCGCATCGAGGATCTGCCGGATCTCGTGCGCCACTTCTTCGCGCTGGCCGAGAAGGACGGCCTGCCGCCGAAGAAGCTGGATACGCTGGCGCTGGAGCGGCTGAAGCAGCACCGCTGGCCCGGCAACGTGCGCGAGCTCGAAAATCTCGCCCGGCGCCTCGCGGCGCTCTATCCGCAGGACGTGATCACGGCCTCCGTCATCGACGGCGAGCTTGCGCCGCCCTCGGTCAGCCCGGGTGCTGCGGTCCAGCAGGGCGTCGACAATCTCGGCGGCGCGGTGGAGGCGTATCTGTCCTCGCACTTCCAGGGCTTTCCGAACGGCGTGCCGCCGCCGGGCCTCTATCACCGCATCCTCAAGGAGATCGAGGTGCCGCTGCTCACGGCCGCGCTGGCGGCGACCCGCGGCAACCAGATCCGCGCCGCGGACCTGCTCGGCCTCAACCGCAACACCCTGCGCAAGAAGATCCGGGACCTCGACATCCAGGTCTATCGGAGCGGGGGCTAGTTCTAGCTCGCCGCCTCGGGCGGTGGCTCAGCTCCCCCTAACCAAGGCGGAGCTGAGCCTGTCCGGATCGCGCTGGCCTTGATGGCTGACGCGGTGAGCAGAAGTCCGAATCGGACTGAATTGTTCCGCCGGAACATTCAAATGAGTCATTCGACCGCGGGGTGCGGTCTCGCGCCTATCTGACCAGTCGGGCTGATGCCGGCAGCATGGCCACGTCAGCCGGTGCCTGTCTGCCGGGGCCGTTGACCAGCAGGTCGGAAGCCACGATCAGCAGCAGAACGGCCGCGACCATTATCGCGAGAAAGAACCTGTCCATCCCAGTCAAGCCGGAATGGACGGATTCCGTTCCCGCTGGCCCGGCGTGCCCTGTGGATGCGCCGGTCCGTCGCGGTGGGGGCGCCGCGGAATTGTCGCAATTCGGCAACAATGTGGTACGAATACATCAGTATCCGCCGCCGTCGCGGACCCCTGTTTTCAGCACCCATTGCCGGAATGACCAGCGCAGACACCTCGGCCGCATCCTTTGACACGGCCCCAGCTGAAGAGCCCCGACGCTGGTCGCCGCGACGCTGGCTGGCGCCCTTTGCCGTGGCGCTGGCGCTGCTGTCGGGCCTGCTGACCTTCCTGGTCCTGACTGGCCTCACCAGGATCGATCCGACGCCGGAGGTGGTCCGCACGTTCTATCTGATGAATGCGGGCACGATCCTGCTCCTGGTCGGGATCATCGTCCGCGAGCTCTGGCAGCTCATCCTGGCGCGCCGGCGGGGCAGGGCGGCGGCACGTCTCCATGTCCAGATCGTCAGCCTCTTTTCGATCGTGGCGGTGCTGCCGGCCGTGCTGGTTTCCGTCGTCGCCAACGTCACCCTCGAGCGCGGCCTCGACCGGTTGTTCTCCGGGCCGACCAAGCAGGTCATCCAGAATTCGCTGAACATCGCGCGGGCCTATATGCAGGACCATGCGCAGCTGATCCGCGGCGACATTCTCGGCATGGCCAACGATATCGCGCACGCCCGGCCGCTCTACGACCAGGATCGGCGGTCGTTTCGCGAGCTGCTGACGGCCAGTGCCAGCTCCCGCAATCTGCCGGGCGCGATGATCATCGACAAGAACACCAACATCCTGGAATCCGCCGACACCGGCATGCGGCTGGCCTATTCGCCGCCGGCGCCGGACTTCCTCAGCAACGTCAACGAGTCCGAGCCCGAGATCGCGGTGCTGCCGGATGCGAGCTTCGTCGCCGCGGTGATCCGCCTGCGCGCCTTCAGCGACACCTTCCTCTATGTCGCGCGGCCGCTCGATCCGAACGTGGTCAACCAGCTCAAGCAGACCGAGGTCAGCGTCGCCGAATATGCCCAGATCGAGTCGCGGCGGCTCGGCATCCAGGTCGCCTTCGCGCTGATGTTCGCGGTGATCGCGCTGACCATCCTGATGGCTTCGGTGCTGATCGGGCTGAACTTCGCCAACTCGCTGGTCTCGCCGATCCGGCGGCTGATGAACGCGGCCCACACGGTCTCGACCGGCGACCTTCACGTGAAGGTGCCGGTGCACCAGTCGGAGGGCGATCTCGCCCAGCTCGGCGAAACCTTCAACAAGATGACGCAGGAATTGCGCAGCCAGCGCGACGAACTGGTCAACGCCAGCGACCTCATCGACAGCCGTCGCCGCTTCATCGAAGCGGTGCTGTCCTCGGCGAGCGCCGGCATCATCGGCGTCGATACTTCGGGCAGCGTCGGCATCCTCAACCGCTCCGCCGAGAAGCTGATCGGGCACTCCGAAGCGGAGACGCTCGGCCATGCGCTCTCCGACGTCCTGCCGGAGCTCGACGAGATGATGAAGACGGCGCGGGAAGGCACCCAGCGCCTGGTGCAGGGCCAGATCACGATCACCCGCGACGGACAGGAGCGCAACCTCTCGGTCCGCGTCAGCGCCGAGAAGAACCAGCCGCACGACAGCTACATCATCACGCTCGACGACATCACCGAGCTGGTGTCGGCACAGCGCACCTCGGCCTGGGGCGATGTGGCGCGCCGCATCGCCCATGAGATCAAGAACCCGCTGACGCCGATCCAGCTCTCGGCCGAGCGCATCCGCCGCAAGTTCGGCAAGGACATCACCGAGACCAAGGACAAGCAGATCTTCGAGCAGTGCACCGACACCATCGTGCGCCAGGTCGACGACATCAGGCGCATGGTCGACGAATTCTCGCGCTTCGCGCGGATGCCGAAACCGGTGATGGAGGGCGAGGACGTCGTCGACACCGTGCGGCAGGCGGTGTTCCTGATGAAGGTCGCCCACCCCGAGCTCGATATCGAGGCCGAGTTCAAGGAAGATCCGTTGCGCGCCCAGTTCGACCGCCGGCTGATCTCGCAGGCGGTCACCAACATCGTCAAGAACGCCACCGAGGCAATCGAGCAGGTCCCGCCGGAAGAGCTCGGCAAGGGCCGCATCGACGTCGTGGTGTCGCGCGAGGGCGAGGACGTGCTGATCGACGTCATCGACAATGGCATCGGCCTGCCCAAGGTGGCGCGCTCGCGGCTGCTCGAGCCGTATGTGACGACGCGGGCTAAGGGCACCGGCCTTGGCCTTGCGATCGTCGGCCGCGTGCTGGAAGACCATGGCGGGCGCATCGAGTTGAAGGACGCCTCCGACTTCCGCGCAGGCCAGCGCGGCGCCTGGATGCGGATGCGCTTTGCGATCTCCGGCACGCCGGCGAAGACCGAAGGGACCGAGCAGGCGCCGGCCGTCAAGAATACGCGCGAGGAAGCGACCGCGGAAACGGTCAAGGATGCGGCGAAGGAAGCGGAAATCGCCAAGGAATCCATCAAGGGCACCGAAACAAAAGGGCCGGCAGCCGAAACCAAAGAGCCGGCTGAAAAGACCAATGATTCAACGAAGATCGAAGCCTCAACAGGCAGCTGACAAGACAGGCGCGACCCATGGCAAGTGAAATTCTGATTGTCGATGATGAGGCCGATATTCGGGATCTCGTTGCGGGCATCCTCGAGGACGAGGGGTTCGTCACCCGGACTGCACGCGACAGCGACTCGGCCCTGGCCGAAATCGCCAACCGCAGGCCGCATCTGGTGTTCCTCGACATCTGGCTCCAGGGCTCCAAGCTCGACGGCTTGCAGCTCCTGGAGCAGGTCAAGAAGGACAATGCCGACCTGCCGGTCGTGATGATCTCCGGCCACGGCAACATCGAGACCGCGGTCGCCGCAATCAAGCGTGGCGCCTACGACTTCATCGAGAAGCCGTTCAAGGCGGACCGGCTGATCCTGGTCGCCAACCGAGCGCTGGAGAACTCGCGGCTCAAGCGCGAGGTCAAGGAGCTGAAGCAGCTCGCACCGAGTGCAAGCTCGCTGGTCGGCCGCTCGCCCAGCATGAACCAGCTGCGCCAGACCATCGAGCGCGCGGCCAAGGCCAACAGCCGCATCCTGATCGTCGGCCCCGCCGGCGCCGGCAAGGAGCTGACTGCGCGCACGCTGCACACGGCCTCGGGCCGCGCCGACGGTCCCTTCGTCGTCATCAACGCCGCCGCGATCACGCCCGAGCGCATGGAGCACGAGCTGTTCGGCGTCGAGCAGTCCAATGGCGAGCAGCCGCGCAAGCCGGGCGCGCTCGAAGAGGCGCATGGCGGTACGCTGTTCATCGACGAGATCGCGGACATGCCGCGCGAGACCCAGAACAAGATCTTGCGCGTGCTGGTCGAGCAGTCGTTCCAGCGCGTCGGCGGCACCGGCAAAGTGCAGGTCGACGTGCGCATCATCTCCTCGACGGCGCGCAACCTGGAGGAGGAGATCGCGGCCGGCCATTTCCGCGAGGACCTCTATCATCGCCTCTCGGTCGTGCCGATCCGCGTGCCCGCACTCTCGGAGCGGCGCGAGGATATTCCGGAGCTGATCGACTACTTCATGGAGCAGATCTCGGCCGGCAGCGGCCTGCCCAAGCGGCAGATCGGACAGGACGCGATGGCAGTGCTGCAATCGCATGTCTGGCCCGGCAATGTGCGCCAGCTCCGCAACAACGTTGAAAGAGTCATGATTCTGGCCGCGGGCGGACCGGAGGTCATCATCACCGCCGACATGCTGCCGCAGGACGTCGGCTCGATGGTGCCGGCGATGCCGACCAGCAACAATGGCGAGCACATCATGGGCCTGCCGTTGCGCGAAGCGCGCGAAGTGTTCGAGCGCGACTATTTGATTGCACAGATCAGCCGTTTTTCAGGAAATATTTCTCGCACGGCTGAGTTCGTTGGCATGGAACGGTCGGCACTGCATCGAAAGCTGAAGGCACTCGGCGTCGGTTAGAACGCTGCGAGCGAATTGGATACCGGTCCGCATACAGAAATGGCCGCGACGTCGTGGCGGCTCGTCAGGGATAAGCGAGGAAAATCATCGATTTCCGTAGTTTTTCGGGGCAATAGGGCATGGGCTGCCGCGTGAAGCGGCTTGCCTAATATCCCGACCTGTCCTCTAATCGAACCGCTGTTCCTCCGAGGGGGATCTCATGAGGAGCGGCAACCGGAAGAGGCCCCGAATTTCACAAAGAGGGCCGCAACCGGTGCAATAAAAAGAAACTCAAAGCGAGAAAAAAACAATGGCGGCAGACCGCGCACAAAACCTACAGGACACCTTCCTTAATCACGTTCGCAAAACCAAGACGCCACTGACGATCTTTCTGGTCAACGGAGTGAAGCTCCAGGGCATCGTGACCTGGTTCGACAATTTCTGTTTGCTGCTTCGGCGCGACGGTCACTCGCAGCTCGTCTACAAGCATGCGATCTCGACCATCATGCCGGGCGCTCCGATCCAGCTGTTCGAAGGCGGCGAGGATCAGCCGGCTTGAGAGTGACCTGATTGGAACCCCGGAATTTCGACGGGGATGCCGACCGTTCGCGGCCGGCAGGGGCTAAGCAAACGGGGCGGGTGCTTGTCATCGGCCCCTACTTGCGTGTGCGCGCGGGCGGTACCGACGCGCAATCGGAAAGCCATGTCGTGCGTGACGCCGAGGCCCGGCTCGATGAAGCCGCGGGCCTCGCGCGCGCGATCGATCTCATCATCGCCGACGCCATCATCGCGCCGATCAGCCAGATCCGTCCCGCCACCTATATCGGCAAGGGCAAGGTCGAGGAGATCGCCGCGCTGGCCAAGAGCCTCGACGTCGAGCTCGTGGTGATGGATTGCGCGCTGGCGCCGATCCAGCAGCGCAACCTCGAGAAGGAGCTGCACGCCAAGGTGCTCGACCGCACCGGCCTGATCCTGGAAATCTTCGGCCGCCGCGCCAAGACCAAGGAAGGCTCGCTCCAGGTCGAGCTCGCGCATCTCAACTACCAGCGCTCGCGCCTTGTGCGATCCTGGACCCATCTGGAACGCCAGCGCGGCGGTTTCGGCTTCATGGGCGGTCCCGGCGAGACGCAGATCGAGGCCGACCGCCGCCTGATCCAGGAGCGCATCTCCAAGCTCGAGGGCGAACTGAAGAAGGTGCAGGCGACGCGGCGGCTGCATCGCGCCGGGCGCCAGCGCGTGCCGTATCGCGTCGTCGCATTGGTCGGCTACACCAATGCCGGCAAGTCGACGCTGTTCAACCGCCTGACGCGCGCCGACGTGCAGGCCGCCGACATGCTGTTTGCAACCCTCGATCCGACCCTGCGCGCGCTCACCCTGCCGCATGGCGGCAAGGCGATGCTGTCCGACACCGTCGGCTTCATCTCCAATCTGCCGACGCAGCTCATCGCCGCCTTCCGCGCCACGCTGGAGGAGGTGCTGGAAGCCGACGTCATCCTGCATGTCCGCGATATCTCGCATGAGGACGCCGAGGCGCAGCAGAGCGACGTCGACGCGGTGCTGCGCCAGCTCGGCATCAATCCCGACGATTCCGGCCGCATCATCGAGGTCTGGAACAAGATCGACCGTTACGACGCCGAGCAGCGCGAAGAGCTCTTGAACATCGCCGCGCGCAGGCCGGAGGATCATCCGGCGATGCTGGTCTCGGCCGTGTCAGGCGAGGGGGTCGACGCGCTGCTCGCCGCGATCGAGGAGCGGCTTGCGGCCAAACGCACCACGCTCGATCTCTCGATCGACGCCGGCGACGGTGCCGGAATCAGCTGGCTGCACCGCAATTCCGAGGTGCTGACCAAGGAGCTGCACGACGGCCGCTTCGACATGACCGTGCGGGTGGACGAGACCAAGCGCGATATCGTGGTGAACCGGTTCGACGCCGTGCCGCGTCTGTCGGCGTAAGCCACGCTTCGCGTCCCGGATTGCGCTTCGCTCCGACCGGGCTACGAACCGAGAAGATCACTTGGACAGGTCGAGGCGCATGAACTGGTTGTGCGGGCTCGCCTGATAGTCAGCGAACGGCTCGCAGGATACGAAACCGGCGCTCCGGTACAGCGAGATGGCGGGAGCGTGCAGCGGCGCTGTGCCCGTCTCCAAACTGAGTTGCTGATATCCTCGCTTGCGGCCCTCGGCAATGATGTGGTGCAGCAGAGCGCGTCCGACCCCGCTACGCCGCGCAGTGGGCGCAGCGCGCATCGACTTCACTTCGCCGTGCGTCTCATCCAATTGCTTCAAAGCCCCGAATCCAGCCAGCACATCACCCTGCCAGGCCGTCCAGAACGTGACGCTCGCAGCCGAAAGACCGCTCGCGTCCAGCGCCTGCGCATGCTCGCCCATGACGCTGCGGAGCTCTTCCAGATGATGCGCCAACAAATAGGCGACATAGGGGGCCGTCGGATCGTCCTGCCTGATTTCCACGTCGCGCCCCCCGCATCAGATTGCCGTCTTCGCCGCATTCCACAGCGCGTCCATTTCCGCCAGCGACGCCTGCTCCAGCGTCCGGCCCTGCGCTTCCAGAGAGCGCTCGATATAGGCAAAGCGGCGCTCGAACTTTGCGTTGGTCGCGCGCAGCGCGGCTTCCGGATCGGCATCGACATGGCGGGCGAGGTTGACGAGGGCGAACATCAAATCGCCGGTCTCTTCGGCGATCTCCTGCTTGTCATTGCGATCCAGCGCGGCCTCGATCTCGTCGGCTTCCTCGCGGATTTTTGCCAGCACCGCGCGCGGGTCGTTCCAGTCGAAGCCGACGGTGGAGGCCTTGCGCTGCAGCTCCATGGCGCGGGTCAGCGCAGGCTGGCCGGCCTTCACGCCCGAGAGCAGGGATTTGTGCGACGGAGCTTCCTCCGGCGGCCGGCGCGCAGCGCGCTCGGCTTTCTCCTCGGCCTTGATGCGGTCCCAGACTTCCTTGACGTGGGAGGAGGCGAGATTGCCGTCCTTGTCGGCGAAGACATGGGGATGCCGCCGGATCATCTTGCGGGTGATGGCCTCGACCACGTCTCCAAAGGCGAACGCGTTCTGCTCCGAAGCCATCTGGGCGTGGAACACGACCTGGAGCAGGAGGTCGCCGAGCTCTTCACGCAAATCGTCGAGATCGCCGCGGGTGATGGCGTCCACCACCTCATAGGCTTCCTCGATCGTGTAGGGCGCGATGGTCGCAAAATTCTGCTCGAGGTCCCAGGGACAGCCGGTCACCGGCGTGCGCAGCGCGGCCATGATCTCGATCAGGCGGGAAATGTCGCGGGAAGGGGTCATTGCGGGCCATTGCTCCTGGGTCTCCAGCCTTATGCCAAAAGCGGCCCGCCGATCCCAGCGCGGCGCGACGGAACGGGCCGATTTCCACCGATTGGCGGGCCCGTTCCGCAGTGCTAAAGCGCGGGGCCATGAGTGACGCATTTTCATCCGAAACCGCCCTGGTGCTGTTCTCCGGCGGGCAGGACTCCACCACCTGCCTTGCCTGGGCGCTCAGCCGCTTCGCGCGCGTCGAGACGCTGGGGTTCGACTACGGCCAGCGCCATGCTGTTGAGCTCGCTTGCCGTGATCGTCTGTTCGATGGCCTCAAGGGCCTGCGCGCGGATTGGGCGGACAAGCTCGGCGAGAGCCACACGCTGTCGATCCCGACCTTAGCCGCGATCTCGGACACGGCGCTGACGCGCGACGTCGCGATCGCGATGGGCGCGGACGGCCTGCCCAACACCTTCGTGCCCGGCCGCAATCTGGTGTTCCTCACCTTTGCCGCGGCGCTGGCCTACCGGCGCGGCATCACCCACATCGTCGGCGGCATGTGCGAGACCGATTATTCCGGCTACCCCGATTGCCGCGACGAGACCGTCCGCGCCATGCAGGCCGCGCTCTCGCTCGGCATGGCCCGTAAATTCGAGCTGCATACGCCCCTGATGTGGATCGACAAGGCCGCGACGTGGAAGCTCGCGCATGACCTCGGCGGCGAGGGCCTCGTCGATCTCATCCGCGAACAGTCGCACACCTGCTATCTCGGCGAACGCGGCGCGCAGCATGAGTGGGGATACGGCTGCGGCGAGTGCCCGGCGTGCAGCCTGCGGGCGAAGGGGTGGAACGAGTACGTGGCGCACAGGTAGCGTCTCAAACTCCACCGTCATAGCGAGGAGCTCTTGCGACGAAGCAATCCAGAATCCCTCCGCGGAAAGATTCTGGATTGCTTCGCTGCGCTCGCAATGACGGGTGTGGTGCGACCTACCTAAAATCCTCCGGCTTCAGCTCAATCGGCCTGCCGTGCGGCGTCCTGTCGGCGGCGTGGTCCCAGGCGTCGCGGTAGCGGTGCAGCGTCTCCGTGGATGCGACACCCTTGCGTGCGACGAGCCCCTCCAGCGTAGCGAGCCAGTGCAGGTAGTAGGTTTCGCCCGTATCGGGGTCGCCGGCGGCCTGCGCGCGCTTGATCTCGGAGGCCAAGGCTGCGGCCCATTCCGGCCAGGTGAACACGCCGCGCTCGTGCAGGCTCAAGGCCATCGCGAACGCATGGGCCTCCCAGGGCGCGCGGAACACCGGGCCGTCGTCATCGCGCGGAATGCTCGGAATGGCCGCGGTCGCGGCGGCAGCAAGCGTGCTGCTCATCACGCCAGGTCCAGATACGGCTCGAACGCGTCGATCGAGACCTTCGAGGTCGGATCGCCATCCGCGCCCCAGAGATCGCTGCCCTCGAACACGACCGTGTAGAGCCATTGCGGATTTTCGCCGAGCTCCATCGCCGCCGAATCCGGAAAGACGTGGCAGCCATGGTTGAGCTCGACCACGCCGACATGGCCGCGGACATAGCGCGGCAGCCGCGTGTGCGTCGCCGGATGGATATTTTTCGCCCGCACGCGATCGCCGATGTTGAATTTCGCTGGCGCCGGGGCAGGGCGGGCGAACTTGCCGCGCACCATGACGCGCTCGACGTTGGCGAGGTCGAACTTGCCATGCTTGAGCGCCTTCGCAGGCTGGATCGCGTGGCCGGCGGCGACCTCCTCGCGGGTGAGGTAGCCCTTCTCGATCAGCATCTCCTCGAGACCGAGAAACCATTTCTTGTAATAGGAGCTTGACAGGTACACATCCGGCGGCAGCGTCTCGCGATAGAAGCGCGAGGTGTCGATGTTGAAGGCGCCGGCGGCGCCCATCGCGCGCACCATGGCGAGAACGCGGGATTCCCATTCCTCGTGAAACATCGGTTCGTTCGGCTCGGGCTCGACCTTGCCGAACCCGTCCATGCCGCCCATGTCGTGCACGCCGTTCATGACGGCGCTCCCGGCGTCTTGGGGAATCCGGTGCCGATCATGGAATCGCGCGTGACGAGCTCGGCGAGCTGCTCCTCGCTCCAGCCCTCCGTACCCCCGGGCCGCATCGGCAGCACCAGGAAGCGCGTCTCGGCGGTGGAATCCCAGACGCGAACTTCGATATCCTTGGGCAGCGCGACGCCGAAATCGGCGAGCACGCCGCGCGGGTCCTTCACCGCGCGCGAACGGTAGGGCGCGGCCTTGTACCAGACCGGCGGCAGCCCAAGCATTTCCCAGGGGTAGCAGGAGCACAGCGTGCACACGACCATGTTGTGCCGCTGCGGCGTGTTCTCGACCACGACGAGATGGTCGCCGACGCGGCTGACATGGCCGAGCGTGCCGATCGCCTTCGAGCCATCCTCGAGCAGCGCCTGCTTGAAGGCCGGATCGGTCCAGGCCTTGGCGACGACGCGCGCGCCGTTGTGCGGGCCGATCCTGGTCTCGTAGGCCTGGATGATGGCATCGAGCGCGGCCGGCTCGACATAGCCTTTTTCCGTCAAAATCGTCTCGAGCGCGCGCACGCGCAGCTCGGTCTCGGACAGTTCGGAATGGTCGTGATCGTGGTGATGATGATGGTCGCTCATGGACGGAAGATAGTCCCAGAATCCGGGCCTTGTCGAGGCGAAGACTCTGCTAACATCGGGCCATGGGATGGGCTGCACGAACCGGAATAACCGCCGCAATCGCGGCTCTTGTCGTATTCGCAGCGCAGGATGCGCGCGCCGCGAATGGCGCCTATGCGGTGGATGCCGCCGACATCTCGGAGGTCGGCTCCTGCAAGGTCGAAAGCTGGCTGTCGACGGCTTCAAACACCGATGTCGAGGCAGTCGCCAATCCCTCCTGCGTCGTCGATCCTTTCAGGCCGATCGAGCTGAGCATGCAGACCATCCGGGCCCGCAGCGACGGCGACTGGAGCACGACGGTCGCTCCGAAAGCCAAGACGAATTTCGTCCCGACCGGCATCGGCCGGTGGGGATTGTCGGCTTATGGCGGCGGATCATTCGATGCGGCGACCGGCGAGGCGCTGTCCGCCTTTGCCGTCATCCCCGCGACCTTTCGCCTGTCCGAGACCATGCGCGTCAACGTCAATGGCGGCTGGCTCTGGGATCGCACGGTCGATCGCCACTATCTGACCTATGGCATCGGCTTCGACTGGAAGTTCACCGACACGTTGCAGTGGACGATCGAGGCCTTCGGCCAGGCCGGCGCGTCCGAGATCGCGAGCGTCGTGCAGCCGCGCTTCCAGACCGGCGTCCGCTACCGGCCGAACGAGATATTCTCCGTCGACGTGATCTACGGCCGCAACATCACCGGCGAGAACGCCAACTGGATCACCATCGGGACCACCATCCGGTTTCCGGTCCGCGGCAGCGAGCCCGAGCACCGGCGCACCGGGCATCTGTGACACCAGGGAAAATCAGGCGCCGGGCGGCAGAACCGGCGTCAAGCCATTGATCGCGCCGCGGACAGTCCTTATACGCCGCGCAGGGACAAAGGCGGCCCGGCCAACGGGCGGCACGACGCAACGACAATCGAGGGGGAGGGCCCATGGCCGCGAGCTCACAGGCACCTGAGGCGAAAGGGTTTCGCTGGAAACTGATCGCACCGCTCGTGGTGTGGCTGGCGATCTATCTGTGGCCGGTGCCATCAGGGCTCAACGTCAATCAATGGCATTATTTTGCGGTGTTCGCGGCCGTCATCACCGGGCTCATCCTGGAATCGATGCCGGTCGGCGCGGTCGGCCTGATCGGACTGACGGTCGCCGGCGTCGGCGGCTATATCGATCCCGATCCGACCAAGTCGCTGCGCTGGATGCTGGCGGGCTTTGCCGAGAGCACGGTGTGGCTGATCGTCGGCGCCTTCGTGTTCTCGATCGGCTATCGCAAGAGCCAGCTCGGCCGGCGCATCGCGCTGGTGCTGGTGCAAAAGCTCGGCAGCAACACGCTCGGCCTCGGCTATGCGGTCGCGATGTCGGACTTCCTGCTCGCGCCGGCAACGCCCTCCAACACCGCGCGCAGCGGCGGCATCGTCTATCCCATCATCAGCAACATCCCGCGCATCTATGGCTCCGAGCCGGGACCGACCGCCGGCAGGATCGGCACCTATGTGATGTGGACCGCGTTCGCGGCGACCGCGGTCACCAGCTCGCTGTTCTTCACCGCGCTCGCGCCCAATGCGGCGGCGCTCGCCATCGCCAAGAAGACCGTCGGGGTCGAGGTGAGCTGGGGCCAGTGGTTCATCGGCTTTGCGCCGCTCGGCATCCTCCTGATGATCCTCGTCCCGCTGCTCAGCTATCCGGTGTGCCGGCCCGAAGTGAAGCGCAGCCCGGAAATCGCCGAATGGGCGGCCAAGGAGCTCAGCGAGATGGGCCCGATGTCGCGCAACGAATGGATCATGCTGGCGCTGATCGTGCTCGCGATGTTCCTGTGGATCGCGGGCTCCAGCCCGGACATCAACGTGCCGCTGCTCGGCTCGAACTTCGTCAACGCCACCACCGTCGTCTTCATCGTGATCTCGTTGATGCTGGTCACGGGCGTGATCGAGTTTGCCGACATCGTCAGCGAGAAGAGCGCCTGGGAGGTGTTCTTCTATTTCACCTCGCTGCTGACGCTGGCCTCGGGCCTCAACGAGATCGGCTTCATCAAATGGTTCGCGACCGAGTACGCAAAGCCGCTCGCCGGGCTGTCGCCGTCGACCGCGATGATCCTGCTGGTCGCGCTGTTCTTCTGGATCCACTATTTCTTCTCCAGCATCACCTCGCATGCCGCCGCCGTGCTGCCTGTCGTGCTCGCGGTCGGCTCGGGCATTCCCGGCCTGCCGGTTACGACGCTCGCCATGCTCTGCATGTATTCGCTCGGCCTGATGGGGGTGATCTCGCCTTACGCCACGGGGCCGGCGCCGATGTATTTCGGCAGCGGCTATATCGGGAAGGGCCAGTTCTGGGGTTTTGGCCTGATCTTCGGGCTGCTCTATTTCGCAGGCCTTCTGCTGATCGTGCTGCCCTGGTTGCAGGTCCGCTAAGCCGGGCGAGACTGATGCCCCCGGCAGATGAATTTTCTTCGCCGGGGCGGGATTTGGAAAACTTCGTCCAACTCCCTGCAAATATCTGACATTGCAAGAAAGACCCGTTCGGGCGATGGTGCATGTTGCGGTGCAGCGCGCTCCACCCGGGCGCCCGGTCGCAGTTTCATTCCCCGTCGCGCGATGCGACCTGGTTCCCGTGCGCCCCCTGGGACACGCGGCAAGCGAACTATTGTACAAGAAGGCCGCCACCATGAACGCCCACCAATCGCTTGCGATCGGACAGAGGATCGATACGCGCGATGCGATTTTACCTGCCGTGACCGCGCCGGACGCGATGGTCCGTTTCGAAGGCATCTCGAAGACCTATCCGGCCTATCGCGGCAAGCCCGGCGTCAACGCCCTGCAGGACATCGACTTCGCGATCCCGCGCGGCTCGATCACCGGCGTGATCGGCCGCTCCGGCGCCGGCAAGTCGAGCCTGGTCCGGCTGATCAACGGGCTGGAGAAGCCAACCACGGGACGCGTGATCGTCGACAACAAGGATATCTCGGCGCTGGCGGGCCGCGAGTTGCGGCTGGCGCAGCGCTCGATCGGCATGATCTTCCAGCATTTCAACCTGCTGTCGTCGCGCACCGCGGCCGACAACATCGCGTTGCCGCTTGAGATCGCCGGCTGGGCCAGGGCGGATATCAAGGCCCGCGTCGCCGAGCTGCTGGCGCTGGTCGGCATCGCCGACAAGCACGACCGTTATCCCTCGGAACTGTCCGGCGGCCAGAAGCAGCGCGTCGGCATTGCGCGGGCGCTGGCGACACGGCCGAGCGTGCTGCTGTCGGACGAGGCGACGTCCGCGCTCGATCCGCAGACCACGCGCGCGATCCTCGATCTGCTTGCCAACATCAACCGCGAGCTTGGCGTGACCATCGTGCTGATCACCCACGAGATGTCCGTGGTGCGCCAGCTCGCCAGGGAAGTCGTGGTGCTCGATGCCGGCCACGTCGTCGAGAGCGGCCATGTCGCCGACATTTTCACCCATCCAAAGCATCCGATCACGCAGTCCTTCCTGGCCGAAGTGGTCGGCGACAGCCTGCCGGTGTCGCTGGCGAGCCGGATCGTGTCGGAGCCGTCTGCCGGCGGGCAGGCCGTGATCCGCGTGCAGGTGCGCGGGGCAGGGGCCGGCGACACGGTGGTGGCGCGGCTTGCGCGCGAGCTCGGCCTCGACGTTGCGCTGCTTGCGGCGCGCATCGACGAGATCGGCGGCCAGCATGTGGGCTCGCTCGTTCTCGGTGTACCCGGCAGCGAGGACGTGCAGGCGCGGGTTCTCGCCTGGCTCTCTCAATACCAATTCCCGGCGGAGCGTCTCGGCTATGTCGCCTGAACTCATCAATTTGATCATCCAGGCCACCTTCGAAAGCCTGTACATGGTCGGTATCGCAGCGCTGCTCGGTACCGCCTTCGGCCTGCCGCTCGGCGTGTTCCTGGCGACCAGCCGGAAAGGGGAGCTGTTCGCGGCCCCCGTCGTCAATCGCGTGCTCGGCATCGTCGTCAATGCGACGCGCTCGACGCCCTTCATCATCCTGGTCGTCGCCATCATCCCGTTCACGCGGCTCGTCGCTGGCACCTCGATCGGTTCGACCGCGGCGATCGTGCCGCTGACAATCGCCTCGACGCCGTTCATCGCGCGCCTCGTCGAAGCCGCGATCCGCGAGGTCGATGGCGGCCTGATCGAGACCGCGTCCTCGTTCGGCGCTTCCCCGATGCAGATCGTGTTCAAGGTGCTGATCCCCGAGGCATTGCCCGGCTTGTTGCTGGCCCTGACGCTCGCGGTGGTGAGCCTGCTCGGCTACTCCGCCATGGTCGGCGCCGTCGGAGGCGGGGGTCTGGGGGATCTCGGCATCCGTTACGGCTACCAGCGCTTCATGCCGGAGATGATGCTGGCCGTCGTCGTCGTGCTGATCGCACTGGTCCAGCTCGTCCAGAGCGCCGGCGACTATCTGGCGGGCCGGGTCAATCGCCGGCTGCGGCATCGCTGACACAAGCTTCTACACACCGGAGAGCTCAATGCGCTCTCCGGTAACGCTCGCGGCTGCAGCCAGCGAGTGATGTCGCCTTCGTCAGCGTGAATTCACTCCGCCGCCAGTTCGACCTCGCTCGCGGTGGGCAATCCGATCGACGGCGGGCCGGCAACCAGGCTGTCGAGGTCGACCAGCAACAGATCGGCAATGTGGGTGAGCTGGTGGAGCGGGATGCTGATCTCGCCGTTCTCGGCACGTGACACGTAATCGGGCGAGACGCCAATGAAGTTCGCAATCTGGAGCTCGGTATAGCCCCGTGCTTCGCGCGCGCCGCGCACCTGCGCGCCGATATGCTGCCGGTGCAAAGCCTGCTCTGCTTCGGTCATCATGAGGGCCTGCTCGTCCAGGCTCGCAACACCGTCCGCGAATGCGACGCCGAGCAGTCTGCGCTTCTGCCATGCCACACGACAGGGTTTTCGCAGCCCGTCGGCAAAGATCAGCGTGGCCTCCTTCGGAAACGACAGCGACCAGTCTAGCTTCAGTCTTGCACCCGTGCCTGATACGTCCGAGATCGTGCAGGGGATGCTGACGATGCCCCTGGCACCGTCAAACTCGATGATCCCGGTCCTCGCGGTCGGTTGCCTGGTCGCAGCGCGCAATTCGCTCATGGACGTCGAACCCCGGGTGCCCAGCACGCGCCGGCACAGAACGTTGCGGTGCGTTCCGCAAAATGAATGAAGTATCCCGCAGCTGAATCTACCTCCTGGGTTCCTCAGGCTCAATCGAGCCTGGCGGGCATGGTAAAGGATTCGTTCTCCGCGCTCGCCTTCGATGTCGGCGGATGTCCTGTCCGGTCGATCGATCGTGTTCGTCTAGAAGGATTCCAAATCCGGAGCCCATGCACGTTGGGTCGCGCATGGGCGCATTCGCCGCAGTTGCTGCGCACAGCTCTGGAGAAATTCTAACGCTGTTCCTATCGCACTCCGAAATCGCCTGCGTTAGGGCGGGGCATCAAGAACGATACCGGCAAAGCCGGCAGTGCGTGGGGCCTCGCAAGACGTGACCAACTTCCAACTTCCTTCGCGTTCCCAAACGCGTCTTCGACAGCTTCAGGTGTTCTTCTTCGGCGCCGTCAGCACATTTTCTCTCGTCGCCCCCTTCGGTTCGGTGCAGGCGCAGACGCAAATTCCCGCTGTCTCCGTTGAAGCGCCGGCTCAGCGTGCCCGTCCCGCGGCGGTTGCTTCGTCGCGACGGTCGGCAACGACGCGCAGCTCCCGCACCAATCGTCACGCTCCCGCGCAGCAAGCCGCGCCAACCCAGTCGGCCTCGAACGGCGCCACCGGCGAACGCGCCAACGGTCCGGTGCGCGGGTTCGTCGCCACGCGCAGCGGCACCGCCACCAAGACCGATACGCCGCTGATCGAAACGCCGCAGTCGGTGTCCGTCGTCACCACGGACCAGGTCAGGAACCAGGGCGCGGTCTCGATCGGCGAGGCCCTGCGCTACACCGCCGGCGTCAGCGGCGACGTCAATGGCGGTTCGGACACCCGCTTCGGCGCCCTCCAGATCCGCGGCTTCGACACCACCATGTCGGGCCTCTACGTCGACGGCCTGCGAATCCCATCGAGCAACTACGTGCATTTCAACGGCCTCGATCCCTACGGCGCCGAGCGCCTCGAGGTCCTCAAGGGGCCGTCCTCGGCGATGTATGGCGGCAGCGGCACCGGCGGCATCCTCAACTACGTGACCAAGCTGCCGACCGCTCAGCAGTTCGGCGAGGTCTCGGTCTCCGGCGGCAGCTTCAACCGCTATCAGGGCCAGTTCGACATGGGCGGCTCCGCCAACAAGGACGGCACCGTGCTGTGGCGGCTGACCGGCGTGGTCCGCGACGGCGAGACCCAGGTCGACTTCACCAAGGACAACCGCGTCTTCATCGCGCCCGCAATCACCTTCAAGCCGAACGAGGACACCACCATCACGATCCTGGCCAACTACCAGAGGGACCGGGCAGGGTGGGGCCTCCAGTTCCTGCCCGCCTCAGGCACGGTGTGGCCGAACAACGGCCGCACCATCCCGGTCTCGTTCTTCGCCGGCGTGCCGAGCTTCAACGCGTTCAACACCGAGATCGCAACCGCCGGCTACCAGCTCTCGCACAATTTGACCGACAACATCACGTTCCGGCAGAACCTGCGCTACGCCTATCAGCACAACGAGGAAAAGGTGTTTTACGGCGGAGGCTATACCGACGAGGCCGCGGGGCAGCTCGCGCGTTTCGGCAGCTACAGCAACTCGTACATCAACTCCTTCGCGGTGGACAACCAGCTCCAGGGCAAGTTCACCACCGGCATCCTCAGCCACACCACGCTGGTCGGGATCGACTATCGCAACACCTCCTTCCGCGACACCGCCTTTGGCGTCACGACCTCGGCCCCCGAGATCAACGTGTTCAATCCGGTCTATAGCTACGATTGGACCATCGGCGCGATGAGCGACAACACCGGCGTCAAGCAGTCGCAGGTCGGCCTCTACGCGCAGGACCAG
Source organism: Bradyrhizobium diazoefficiens USDA 110 (assembly GCF_000011365.1). Classification (GTDB taxonomy): domain Bacteria; phylum Pseudomonadota; class Alphaproteobacteria; order Rhizobiales; family Xanthobacteraceae; genus Bradyrhizobium; species Bradyrhizobium diazoefficiens. Next base: position 4,987,965 of record NC_004463.1, read on the forward strand.
ATCAGGCTCGGCCGGCTGTCGTTCCAGCTCGGCGGTCGCCAGGATTTCGTCACCACGCAGGTCGACAGCGGTATCTTCGACACATCGGTCTCGAAGGATGCTTCGGCCTTCACTGGCCGCGCCGCCGTGATGTACAATTTCAACAACGGCATCGCGCCGTATTTCAGCTATTCCGAGTCGTTTCTGCCGGTGCTCGCAACCGGACCGGGCGGCCAGCTGCTCAACCCTGAAACCGGCGTGCAGTACGAGGTCGGCGTAAAGTACCAGCCGATCGGATGGAACGCGCTGTTCACCTTCGCCGCCTTCGACCTGACGCGCGACAACGTCGTCACCTACGCGCCTCCGCTGAACGTTGCTGAGCAGACCGGTCAGGTGAAATCGCGCGGCATCGAGCTCGAAGGTACCATGTCGCTCGCCGACGGCTGGAACCTGCGCGCCGCCTATGCCTATGTCGACGCCATGCTCACGCAGGATCCGGTGAATGTCGGCAAGGCGCCGGTCACCGTGCCGCTCAACCGTGCCTCGCTGTGGAGTGACTACACGCTTCAGAACGGGCCGCTCGCCGGCCTCCAGTTCGGCGCCGGAGTCCGCTATGTCGGCGCGACCTGGGGTGACGATGCCAACACGTTCAAGGTGGGAGCCTCGACCGTGCTGGATGCGCTTGTTGCCTACACCAGGGACAATTGGCGCCTGTCGCTGAACGTCGCCAACCTTGCCGACACGCGCTATGTCGCCGCCTGCTACAGCCTGTCGGGCTGCTTCTACGCGGAGGGACGCAAGGCCATCGGCAAGCTGACCTATCGCTGGTGAGTTCAAATTGAAAACGATCCGGCAAGCGGGACCGGACCTGTTTGGTGAGAGACGACGATGAGAGCGATATTCGGCAGGCTGCATCGCTGGGCGGGACTGCTCACGGCCGGATTCCTGTTCTTCTCCGGCATCACCGGCGCGATCATTTCCTGGGATCACGAGATCGACGACGTCCTGAACAGCCACCTGTTCGACGTCACCAGCAAGGGACCGGCCATTCCCTCGATCGAGCTCGCCAAGCTGATCGAGCAGCGCGATCCCCGCGCGCGCGTCGTCTATCTCTTCATGACGCCGGAGGAGGGCCACTCGCTGTGGTTCTTCATCATGCCGCGGATCGATCCCGCGACCGGCAAGCGCTATGCCCTCGACTACAATCAGGTCTTCCTCGATCCCAACACCGGCGTCGAGCTGGGGCGGCGCTATTGGGGCGCGGTGTGGCCGGTGACGCGGGAGAACTTCGTCTCGTTCCTCTACAAGCTGCACTACACGATGCACATCCCGGAGTTCTGGGGCAGCGACCGCTGGGGCATGCGCCTGCTCGGCATCATCGCCATCATTTGGACCATCGACTGCTTCGTCGGCTTCTACCTGACCCTGCCGTCACGGCGCAGCGCGAAGGCCGCGCGGGCGCCGCAAGTCACGCGCCAGCTCGAACGCGGCTTCTGGGCGCGCTGGGCGCCGGCCTGGACCATCAAGACGTCGGGCAGCGCTTACCGGATCAATTTCGACATCCACCGCGCCTTCAGCCTGTGGACCTGGGGCGTGCTGTTCGTCATCGCCTTCACGGCGTTCTCGCTGAACCTCTATTTCGAAGTGTTCTCGCCGCTGATGAAGATGGTGTCGAACTACACGCCGACGCCCTATGAGCAGCGGCCGTACCGCGATCTCGACAATCCGATCGAGCCCAAGGTGACATTTGCCGACATCGCCGCGCGCGCGGCGGCCGACGGCAAGGGGCGAGGGTGGTCCACTCCGGTCGGCGCGCTCAGCTACGGCCCCGCTCACGGGGTCTATGCCGCCGCCTACTTCCATCCCGGCGACGACCACGGCGCCGGCGGCGTCGGCCCGGCGCAGCTCTATTACGACAGCGAGGACGGCCGTCCGCTCGGCGCGCGTCTGCCCTGGGTCGGCACCGCCGCCGACATCTTCGTGCAGGCGCAGTTTCCGCTGCATTCAGGCCGCATCGTCGGACTGTTCGGCCGCATCCTGATCTCGATCATGGGGCTGGTGGTGGCCGCGCTCTCGGTCACCGGCGTCGTGATCTGGTGGCGCAAGCGCCGCGCCCGTGTCCGGGTGCGCGAGACCGCCGCGATGCGCCTGAGCCGGCAGCTCACGCCGGCGGAGTAGGGCGCTCACGCCCCCGCCGGTGATCGCAACGGCTTACGCGTTGATCGGAATCAAATCCGCCCCTGGGAACCTTCGCTAGCTTCGCGGGGTGTTTAACCCGATTTGCAGTTGCGTCAGCCAGGGCTTGGAGGCCCATGTTTGCTTTCCTCTCCGATAAGAGGGCCAGGCACGCCAGGACAGGTGGACGCGAGAGGATTGTGATGCGCACTTACTATTTCGACATGAAGGATGGCGTTCCGGCTCGGGACAAGTCGGGTCTGGAGTTTGGAAGCGACGGCGCCGCCATTGCCCACAGCAAGAGCCTGGCGGAAGACGTTCGCACGAAGAGGCCGGGAGGACATCCAGATCTCCGGATCGTCGTCATCGATGAGAACGGCCGCGAAGTTCATCGCGAGCCGGTATATTCGAAGAACCGTTGACCATAGCGGTCCATTTACGCCGGCGGAGCAGGGCCCCACGACGGCGCGGCGACCACCACGGATGAACCTTCCCGCGAAACAGAGGCACCAAGACTGAAGACAGCTCTTGCTTCGTGGGATCGATATGAAGTGCCTTGCCCTACTCTGCCTGCTCGTCCTGGCTGCGCCTGCCCATGCGGCCACTCCCGAGCAGCGCTATCTCGAGCTGCGCGATCGCTACATCGCAAAGTTCTCGAAGGCTGCGGAAAACGACGAGACCTCCAGGCAGCACGATGCGGCGCTCAACGAGCTGGCAGGCGTGCTGCGCGGCTTGGTGGGGCCGGTCGCGATCAAGGGGCTGCCGGCAGAGGGCAAGTCGAACGCCGATACGCTTTTCAAGGGTGACTCAGGCTTCGGCCATCTCGACGGGCTCGGTTTTGCGTCGGAAGGCGACAAGCTGCAAGCTGTGGTGACGACCATGGCGCTGCTCAAGCACTGGCTGCGCGAGCATCGCGAGGACGGCATGCCGCAGGAGACCGGCGCCGCATTCAAGTCGGATCGCTTCTATTATCAAGCGATCCAGGACTCAGCGTTCGCCAAATATGCCGAGCTGCCGGTCACCAAGCCCGCATCCGCGAGCGCCGCAGTCGCCGTTCTCGGCGTGCGCGGCAATGGCGATCTGAAGGGACCGCCGCATGAAATCGACGTCGTCGCGATCCAGGGCGAGAAGGTCTTCTTTCTCACCTCATCGGACGCCGTGAAGACGACGCCGATCCCGGCCTGCGAGAAGGTCTGGAAGCAGATGATGGCGAGGCCCGTCGACAAGAAGGATCCGCGCGGCGACATGACCCGCGAAGATAACGCGATGACGGCCTTCACGGCGTGCTTCGCCAAGGAAGCACCAAGCCAGGGCTGGTTCGCGGCCGCCGTCAAGAAGGCGCAGAGCCAGTTGGACCTGCTGCCGCTGCGCTAGCTTTGCCGCATCGCCACGATCTTGGCCGGCCAGTGCCACTGCACGTCAAAGGACAACCAAGAAAGTCAGCATAGGCACCATAATGACGCGGGCGCATCCGCGTTCGGCGAAAAGATTCGCTTTCAATTCCCCGCTGCAATGATAACATCCCAAAGTTGTATTTTTTAAGGACATTTCCCATGACCCATGCGCTCAATCTCACGCTGAAAATCAAGCAGGATGCCGCGACACAGGCGCAATTGAAGAATCTCGAGGCGATCTTCGCCGACAAGGTTCAGCCCTTGATCGAAGACGCGCTGAAGAAATCCAGGATCGTTCATTTCGCGCGCGTCGTCGTCATCGGCACCGAATACATCCAGGTCATCACCGAATATGAGGGCTCGCATCAGGAATACACCGAATTCTTCCGGCGCGAGCTTACCCCGGTCTTTGCGGCGATATTTTCGCTGGCAGATATGGGCGGCAAGGAGCTGGACGTCACCAACCCCAATGCATTTTTCGAATTCTCCAAGAGTCGCAACGAGCGTTCGCTCGGCAAGGCGACCGACAACTCGACAGACATCAACGGCAATCCGTCCGGCTGGCTGTTCTCGGCCTATGACCACATGACGGTCGAAGACATCCTGACAAGGCTCGGGAAATAGCATTGCGGGCGCATTCGCTCGCTTGACGAGCGACGTGCCCGGCTCTGTGGCTGGCTATCGAGCGTTCCGACAAGGACAGACGCGATGGTGGATCTTGCCAATTTGCAGGCGATCGTTGCCCGAAGCTCCACCAAGCCGCTGCTCGCGGTGCTGCTGTTCAAGTTCGGCGAGGCCGGCCGCGCCAGGGAGTTCCTGCAGCAATGGATACCGCGAACTGCGGCGGGAAGGGCGCCGGACCCCGCTGGGCCGGCCTTCCACTTCATGTTCAGCTGGAAAGGCATAGAGGCGCTGATGGCGGGGCGTCCCGGCTTCGACGTGGCGCAGGGGCGTCGGGAGTTCGACGTCTTTTTCGTGGATCCGGCGCAGGCGCCGGACGGCGGCGTCGCGGAGCAACTCGGTTTCTCCGGAACCAGCGCTCCGGCTGCGTGGTGGGATGGCAAGTTCAAGTCGGGTGATGTCGATCTCGCCATCCACATCGGGTTCGACACAGCCGAGCAGAAATCCGATTGCCTCGCAGACTTGCGACAGTCGGCGGCAAGCTTCGGTGTGCAGGAATTAGCGCTCGAAGGTTGGGACGACAGCGCGCTGTCCGGCAGTCTGCCGGCCGACGGCCGCCTGCATTTCGGCTACCGGGATGGAATCACCGCCCCCAACATCGACTGGCAGGACGCTGGCACGCCCGGCACGGTCGACTGTCGCGAGATCGTCGTCGGTTATCCGAACGAAGCGTTTCCCACGGCGCCGCACAATCCCGGCCCATGGCAGGACTTTGCACGGGATGGCTCCTTTGTCGGCTTGTCGTGGGTGTATCAGGACGTCGCGGGCTTCAACAAATTCCTCCAGGACAACGCGCCGCTGGCGGCGCCGCATGTCGGCCCGGAACTGGCCGAGGAGTGGATCGCCGCAAAGCTCATGGGACGCTGGCGGCACGGATCGCCGCTGTCCAGGTTTCCGGACGCACCGCCGTCGACCCCGCAATTGGATGATTCATTCGGCTATGGCGACGATCCGGATGGCGTCAAATGCCCGCTCGGGGCTCACATTCGAATTGCCAATTGCCGCGATCAGCCGATGAAATATGCCAATCAGGTTCGCTTTCCGAAAGGGCCGCCGCGCGTCATCCGCCGCGGATTCTCCTATGGGCCCCGCCTGGACGGCGTGCGGGACGATGGCAAAGATCGCGGCATCGTCGGTCTCTTCTACTTCGCCAGGATCAACGAGCAATTCTATACGATCCTGAGATGGATGCAGAAGACGGAGTTCGCCGATGCCTACAAGAAGCTCCCGAACGGATACAATGCCCAGGATGCCCTGACCGGGAATCGCCGATATCCGAAGGCTGAAACCCAGTTCAGTGTCCCTCTGAAGGACAACTCCTCCGTGACCTTTCGGTTGGAGGAATTTATCCGTTTCAAGGGGGTTGCGGTCCTGTTCGCGCCGAGCATGAGAGCGCTCAATACGATGGCTTCAGCCTAGCGCGCAGCGCCGCCGCGATTCCAGCCGCGGCCGCCCTCAGCCGCTGATCGTCCCCTCACGCGAGTATCTGGCATTACGGTTCAGCACGTAGCCGCAACGGGTGATCAAGCGCGCGCTCGATGGCACGCTGATTGGGAAGGGTCAGTGACAGAGACTGCCGCGCCCAAACAGCGTCATTCGTGCCCTCAGTACGGGGAGTAGTATTGGCGGCGATAGGGATAGGCGTCGCCGTAGTACCCTGGCGCAGCGTACCTTGGCTCGTAGTACCCGGGCCCGTAATTGCTGGACCCGTAGGCCCCATAGGCGGCGGCTCCAGCCGCGGCGCCCAAGATGCCGAGCCCGATTGCGGCCCCGGGAGCGCCGTAGTAGCCGCGACCGCGGTAGTGGCGTCTGTAGTAGACCTCTGTCACTGCGGACGAAGAAACCGCTTGCTTCAGGAGACTCGTGCTCGGCGAGATCGGAGCTGCCCCTGACGGGAGCACCGAGCCGAGGATCGCCGCGCCGAAGAACGAGACGGCAACCACGCATTTCATTGTCTGCTGGTTCATGATCGTATCCTTTCGAATTTGGAGCATCTCAAGCGGCAAGTCGCTTGCGTGCCACTGGCCGAGAAAGAAGCTCGACGCGGGGCACTCTTGAGGGGCGCTGGTGGCGGCGGATTTGAGGATTCGTGGTTCTAACGAACTCACAGACCCGCCTCCGTACTCACGCTCCGACTTAGCCGATTACTTGGCGCAAGTTACTTGGCACAAGTTTACTTGGCGCAAGTCTTGTCCGCCTTCATAGCTGCTTCTGCCGAAGCCTTTGTCGTGTGAGCGGCGCCGACAACCTTCATGGTGCCGCCGGCAGGCTGGCTCTCGACGATCTGACACTTCATGGTCGCGGTATCCTGAGCCAGGTAGAACGAGGAGGGCGATTGGCCAACGGTCTTGCCCGTCTCAGCTGCGACTGACGGAGAAGCGAATGCGAGAACGGCGACTGCCGCCAATAAAATTCTTTTCATAGTATCCACCAATTGTTACGCGTCCGGATCGGACAAAGAATGAACAGGGCGGGCCGACAAGGGTTCCCGCGATCGCCGATTTGTTTTTTGCGCGTGCACTGATGGAACGAAAAACAATGCGCTTGGGCGGAAGCCGTGCGCAAGAAATCACGCAGAGTGCCTCAGCCGGCGTGCGACCCAGTCAGATCAAAGCGCACTCCCACCGCGATTCCAGCCGCGGCCGCCTTCGCCGAAAATTTCGTGGCCCGTCGCCGTCACCACCACCGTGTCCTCGAGCTTGATGAAGCCGCGCTTCGGATGCTTCATCGTGGTCTCGATCGACACCACCATGCCTGTTTCGAGCGGCAGCCGCGCGTCCGTGTCGTCATAGGGAACCGGACCCGTGGCGGTCAGGCGAGGGGCCTCGTGGCTGACGAGGCCCATGCCGTGGGCGAGGAAATCGGTGCAATCGCGCTGGGTGATCTGGGCGAGCTGCCGCTTGGCCGCGACGTAGATGTCGCCGCCCATGGCACCCGGCCGGACCGCGGCGAAGGCGGCGCGCTGCACCGCCTCGATCTCGGCCAGGCAGTCCCTCAACTCGCCGTCGGGCTCGCCCAGCACCGCCATGCGGGCGAGGTCGCCGATATAGCCGTGAAAATTGCCGCCGGAGTCGAGCGACAGCACCTCGCCTTGCTCCCACCGCTGCGCCGACGGCGCGCGGTTGTGACTGTTGCCGCAGGCCAGCAGGCAGTATTCGAAGGTGAGTCCGCGGTTGACCTCGGCGATGCGAAGTGCGTCCGACAATTGCTGCTTGGTCGTGCCGGGACCGTGCCCGGCGATCACCTCCAGCATAGCGGCGATCACCAATTCAGACGCAGTCTTGAGCTTCGCCAGCTCGTCCGCGGACTTGACCGCGCGCAGACGCTCCAGGACGAGGAGGGCGTCCTTGAGCGCGGCGCCGGGCAGGGCGTCGGCAAGCGCCCGGCCCGCATCCATCGGCAGGAACGCCATCTCGACCCCGACCCGCTTCATCGGCACGCCGGCGTCCTTCAGGGCCGCGACGGCCCGCGTGATCGCGTCGACCGAGCCGCTGGACTCGGTCCGGACCTGCGGCACCCAGGGCGGCGCCACGGCGCGCTGATGGGTCTCCAGCCGGTGGCCGACATAGACGGACTTCTCCGGCGCGCCCTTGGGATAGACCAGGACGGGCAGATAGCGGCTGACGCCCATGGCATCCATGTAGTCGAAGAAGATCGCGCGCTCGGCCCCGAGCAGGTACTGCACATTGTGCTTGGAGGTCGCGACCAGAACGTCGAGGCCGGCTGCTTCCATCAGGCGGTCAAGCTTGGCGGCGTCGAATGGAATGGCGCGCGTGCCGCTCGCGCCGGCGACGTTCCGCTCCATGATGGACCTCCCAATAGGCGACGGTTTGGACCGCCTGTGTTCTTGCCCGCGACCATCCGAGCGACCGTCGGATCGTCGCAGCGCGCCGCGATTGTCCGCCGGGAGCGGGGTTCTGGGTAGCTGCGGATTTGGCTGACCTGACCTGCACGACCATATCCATGATTCGCATAAGGTATATTATGGAATATATTTATATACAATCAGATCAAATATTTAGACGGAATTCCTGCCATCCCAGCTTCGCTCCGGCGCGACTTTCGGCTCGGCCCTCGAACGTCGTCCCAACTCTTGACGGCTACTGTGCATGGGGTTGTTTTTCGCTTTTTGAACCCGGCTCCATGTGCCGAAAGCGATATTGCGGTGACGTGGTCCGGCTGCAATAAGCGAGGCTTCGCGAGATCGCAGATGACCTTCTGACTTTCCATCCGTATAGGTTTGCGTCTCAGAACAACAACAAACCTTCCGAGGAAGCAGACCGATGAGCTTTTCCCGACGCACGCTTCTCAAGGCCTCCGCCGCGACCGCGGTCCTGGGCGGCCTCAGCGCGCCCCACGTGGCCCGCGCCCAGAGCGCCGAGTTCAGCTACAAATACGCCAATAACCTGCCGGACACCCATCCGCTGAACGTGCGCGCCAGGGAGATGGCGGCGGCGATCAAGAGCGAGACGAACGGCAAGTTCGACCTTCAGATCTTTCCGAACAACCAGCTCGGCTCCGACACCGACATGCTGAGCCAGATCCGCTCCGGCGGCGTCGAGTTCTTCACGCTGTCGGGCCTGATCCTGTCGACCCTGGTTCCGGCCGCGTCCATCAACGGCATCGGCTTCGCGTTCCCGGACTACGACACGGTCTGGAAGGCCATGGACGGCGATCTCGGCGCCCATGTCCGCGGCGAGATCAAGAAGGCCGGCCTCGAGGTCATGGACAAGATCTGGGACAACGGCTTCCGCCAGACCACGTCCTCGACCAGGCCGATCACCGGTCCCGACGACCTCAAGGGCTTCAAGATCCGCGTGCCGGTGTCGCCGCTGTGGACCTCGATGTTTAAGGCGTTCGATGCAGCGCCCGCCTCGATCAATTTCAGCGAAGTCTATTCCGCGCTCCAGACCAAGATCGTCGAGGGTCAGGAGAACCCGCTGGCGATCATCTCGACCGCAAAGCTCTACGAGGTGCAGAAATACTGCTCGCTGACCAACCACATGTGGGACGGCTTCTGGTTCCTGGCCAACCGCCGCGCCTGGAGCGCGCTGCCGGAGGACGTCCGCACGATCGTCGCCAAGAACATCAACGCCGCCGCGGTCAAGGAGCGTGAGGATACCGCCAAGCTCAATGCCAATCTCCAGCAGGAGCTCGCGGCCAAGGGCCTGACCTTCAACCAGCCCGCGGTTGCGCCGTTCCGCGACAAGCTGCGGACCGCCGGCTTCTATGCCGAGTGGAAAGGCAAATATGGCGATCAGGCCTGGGACCTGCTGGAGAAGGCCGTCGGCAAGCTCTCGTAACGCGTTGGGGCCGTCATGGCTCATGTCGAGGTTGAGGTGACCGAAGCGGCGGGCGAGGTGGCTGTTCAGTCCCCTCGCCGACCTTCGTTGCTGGCTTCGCTCGAACGCGTCCTCGGCCTCGCCGTCGAAATCCCGGCGGCGACCCTGGTCGTCGCCGAGATCGCGATCCTGTTTGCCGGCGTGGTCGCGCGCTACGGCCTGCACCGACCGCTGATCTGGTCGGACGAGCTCGCCTCAATCCTGTTCCTGTGGCTGGCCATGCTGGGCGCGGCGGTCGCATTCCGCCGCTCCGAGCACATGCGCATGACCGCCGTGGTCGCAAGCGCCGGACCCGCGATGCGGGCCTATCTCGACCTGGTCGCGACCGCTGCGGCGCTGGCGTTTCTGGCGCTGATCGTGTGGCCGTCCTGGGACTACGCTTACGAGGAAAGCTTCATCATCACGCCGGCGCTCCAGATCCCGAACATCTGGCGGGCCGCCGCGCTGCCGGCCGGCATCTGCCTGATGGCGGCGTTCGCGCTGCTGCGGCTGCTGCGCGCCGCCGATGTCCGCATGGTGCTGACGGCCGTGATCTCCGTTGCCGTCGTCGTCGGCCTTTTCTGGCTGGCGCAGCCATATCTGCGGCCGCTCGGCAATCTCAACCTCGTCATCTTCTTCGTCGGCGTCGCCGGATTCTGCGTCTTTGCCGGCGTTCCCATTGCGTTCGGCTTTGGCCTCGCGATCTTCGGCTATCTGGCGCTGACCACGCGCACGCCCGTCATGGTGCTGATCGGGCGGATGGACGAGGGCATGAGCCATCTCATCCTGCTCTCGGTGCCGCTGTTCGTGTTCTTGGGCCTGCTGATCGAGATGACCGGCATGGCGCGGGCCATGGTGGCGTTCCTGGCGAGCCTGCTGGGTCATGTCCGCGGCGGCCTGCATTACGTGCTGGTCGGCGCCATGTACCTGGTCTCCGGCATCTCCGGCGCCAAGGCCGCCGACATGGCCGCGGTCGCGCCCGTGCTGTTCCCGGAGATGAAACAGCGCGGCGCCCGCCCCGGCGATCTCGTCGCGCTGCTAGCGGCGACGGGGGCCCAGACCGAGACCATTCCGCCGAGCCTCGTGCTGATCACGATCGGCTCGGTCACCGGCGTCTCGATCGCGGCGCTGTTCACCGGCGGCCTGCTGCCCGGCGTCGTGCTCGCGATCACGCTCTGCATGCTGGTGTGGTGGCGCTACCGACACGAGGACATGAGCCATGTCCGCCGTGCCACGGGGGGCGAGATCGGCAGGACCTTCATCGTCGCCCTGCCCGCGCTCGCGCTGCCCTTCGTGATCCGCTACGCCGTGGTCGAGGGCATCGCCACCGCCACCGAAGTCTCCACCATCGGCATCGTCTATGGCGCCCTGGTCGGCCTCCTGGTCTATCGCCGCTTCGACTGGCGGCGGCTGTTTCCGATGCTGGTCGAGACCGCGGCGCTGTCGGGCGCGATCCTCCTGATCATCGGCACGGCCACCGGCATGGCCTGGGGCCTGACGCAGTCAGGCTTCTCGCGCTCGCTGGCGGCGGCCATGACGGGATTGCCGGGGGGAGCGGCGACCTTCATCGCCGTGTCCATCCTGGCCTTCACCATCCTCGGCAGCGTGCTGGAGGGCATCCCGGCGATCGTGCTGTTCGGACCGCTGCTGTTCCCGATCGCCCGCGCCGTCGGCGTGCACGAAGTGCACTATGCGATGGTGATCATTCTGGCCATGGGTATCGGGCTATTCGCCCCGCCCTTCGGCGTCGGCTATTATGCCGCCTGCGCCATCGGACGCGTTGACCCGGCCGAAGGCATCAGGCCGATCTGGGGCTATCTGCTGGCGCTGCTGGTGGGGCTGATCATCGTCGCGATCTTCCCCTGGATCTCGATCGGATTTCTTTGAAGCGCTTTGAGGAGGTGTCGATGAGCGAACGGCAGAACCCGTACAATATCGGCCTCGACAAGACGCCCGCCAACTACGTGCCGCTGAGCCCGCTGAGCTTTCTCGCGCGCAGCGCCGCGGTCTACCCCGATCACGTCAGCACGGTCTATGAAGGCCGCAGCTTCACCTGGGCGCAGACCTATGAGCGCTGCCGGCGCTTTGCGTCGTATCTCGCCGGCAAGGGCATCGGCGTCGGCGACACCGTGGCGGCGATGCTGCCGAACATCCCGGCGATGAACGAGGTACACTTCGCGGTGCCGATGACGGGCGCTGTGCTCAATGCGCTCAACATCCGCCTCGATGCACCGTCGATCGCGTTTCAGCTCGATCATGGCGGGGCCAGGATCATCCTGGTCGATCCCGAGTTCTCTAGCGTCATCACCGACGCACTCGCGCAGATGAGCGGACCGAAGCCGTTCGTGATCGACGTCGACGATCCCGCCTTCAAGGGGGGCAAGCGCATCGGCGAGATCGAATATGAGGCCGCCGTCGCGCAAGGCGATCCTGATTTCACCGCGATCCCGCCGAAGGACGAATGGGACGCGATCGCGCTGAGCTACACCTCGGGCACGACCGGTAATCCCAAGGGCGTCGTCACGCATCATCGCGGCGCTTATCTCAACGCCGTCAGCAACATCCTTGCCGGCAATCTCGGCCAGCATCCGGTGTATCTCTGGACGCTGCCGATGTTCCATTGCAACGGCTGGTGCTTCCCCTGGACCATCGCGGCCTCAGCCGGCATCAATGTCTGCCTGCGCAAGGTCGAGCCGACCAAGATCTTCGAGTTGATCAAGCAGCACGGCGTCACCCACATGTGCGGCGCGCCGATCGTCTACAACACGCTGATCAACGCCCCCGACGCGCCCAAGGAAACGTCAACGGGCAATGCCGCCCGCCGCGTCGTCGGCCTGATCGCCGGCGCCGCGCCTCCGGTTGCGGTGCTAGAAGGCGCGGAAAACATCGGCATTAAGCTCACCCACGTCTATGGCCTGACCGAGGTCTACGGCCCCGCCTCCGTCTGCGCCGAGCAGCCCGGCTGGGACGAGCTTCCGCCGGCCGAGCGCGCGCGGATGAAGCGCAGGCAGGGCGTGCCCTACCCGCTCGAGGAAGGCGTCACCGTCATCAACCCGCAGACCATGCAGGAGGTGCCGCGCGACGGCGAGACCATCGGCGAGGTCATGTTCCGCGGCAACATCGTCATGAAGGGTTACCTCAAGAACGAGAAGGCGACGAAGGAGGCCTTCGAGGGCGGCTGGTTTCACACCGGCGATCTCGGCGTGCTCGACGAGCACGGCTACGTCATCATCAAGGACCGCTCCAAGGACATCATCATCTCGGGCGGCGAGAACATTTCCTCGGTCGAAGTCGAGGACATCCTCTACAAGCACCCGGCGGTGCTGTTCGCCGCCGTGGTCGCCAAGCCCGATCCGAAATGGGGCGAAGTGCCGTGCGCCTTCGTCGAGTTGAAGGACGGCGCCAGCGCGACCGAGGCCGAGATCATCGCCTTCTGCCGTTCGCACATGAGCGGCTTCAAGACGCCGAAGGCAATCGTGTTCGGGCCGATCCCGAAGACGTCCACGGGCAAGATCCAGAAATTCCTGCTGCGCAACGAGGTGGGATCAGCGAAGGCAATAACCGCCTGAGCTGATCTCTCGTTTCAAGGCTGCTGCGCTCAGTGTGTCTCCAGCCGCAGGCCGTCGTACGCAGGCACCACGCCCGGCGGCAGCGACTGCCGGATGACTTCGTAATCGACGTCGGCCGTCATGTTGGTGATGACGGCGCGCTTCGGCTTGAAACGTTCGATCCAGGACAGCGCGTCGTTGATGCTGAAATGGCTGACATGGCTGGTGTAGCGCAGCCCGTCGACGATCCAGAGGTCGAGGTTTTCAAGCGCGCCCCAGCTCTCGCGCGGGATGTCGTTGAGGTCGGGCGTGTAGGCGGCGTCCCCGATGCGATATCCGAGCGCGGGAATGTTGCCGTGCTGCACCAGGAAGGCCGTCATCGTCACGGCGCCGCCCTTCCCCAGAACGGTCTGGCTTTCGCCCGCCTCGATCGAATGCCGCGTCAGGATCGGCGGGTAGTCGCTGCCCTCCGGCGCGATGAAGCAATAGGAGAACCGCGACAGGATGTCCTTGGCGGTCGACTGGTTGAAGTAGGTCGGGATACGCCGGCGCATGTGCATGACGACCGAGCGCAGGTCGTCCATGCCGTGGGTCTGGTCGGCATGCTCGTGGGTCAGGAACACCGCGTCGATGTGGTCGACATTGGTCGAGAGCAATTGCTCGCGCAGGTCCGGCGAGGTGTCGATCACGATCCGCGTGGTGCCGTGCTCGGACGTCCGTTCGACCAGCAGCGAGCAGCGGCGGCGGCGGTTCTTCGGATTGCTCGGGTCGCAGGCGCCCCAGCCGAGCGCCGGGCGCGGCACGCCGGCGGAGGAGCCGCAGCCCAGGATCGTCAGCGTCAGCGTCATGCGGCTCCCGGAATCAAGCTGTCACCTTGGAGAACAGGCGGAAGAAGTTTTCGGTGGTCTGGCGCGAGATCTCATCAAACGACACGCCACGCGCTTCAGCCAGCACTTTTGCGACCTCGACCACATAGGCCGGCTCGTTGCGCTTGCCCCGGAACTTGCCGGGCGCAAGGTAGGGCGAGTCTGTTTCAACCAGAATACGGTCAGCCGGCAACTCGGCCGCGAGCGCGCGCAGCGCCTCCGACTTCTTGAAGGTCAGGATGCCCGTGAAGCCGATGTACAGGCCGAGCGATACCGCCTTCAGCGCCAGCTCGCGCCCGCCGGTGTAGCAATGCAGCACGGCGCGAAACGATCCGCGTGCTACCTCCTCTTCCAGGATGCGGCCGCAATCCTCGTCCGCCTCGCGGGTGTGGATCACCAGCGGCAGGCCGGTCGCGCGTGCAGCCGCGATGTGGGCGCGAAAGCCCCTCGCCTGCGCTTCCGGCGAGCCGTTGTCGTAGAAATAGTCGAGCCCGGCCTCGCCGAGCGCCACGACCTTGGGATGCTGCGTCAACGCGATCAGCTCGTCCGGCGAGATGCCGTCCTCCTCGTCCGCGTTGTGCGGATGGGTGCCGACCGAGCAGTAGACGTCGTCGTAGCGCTCGGCGATGGCCAGAAGCTGGTTCAACTTTCGCACCCGCGTCGAGATCGTGACCATGCGGCCGATGCCGGCCGCTCGCGCACGTGACACGATCCCGTCGAGATCTTCCGCAAAATCGGGAAAATCCAGGTGGCAATGACTGTCGACAAGCATCGCGCGAACGCCTTAGGCCGCCGGCTCGATGTAGCGCGGGAAGGCCGGCGTCGGCGCGGGCAGCGTCGAGCCGGGCGCGATGCGCTTGGCGCCGCCGAGCGCCGCAAAATTGCGCTCGCCCCCGGGGACACCGAGGCTATCGAGCAGCAATCCCGAGGCGGTCGGCATCGCCGGCTGGGCCAGGATCGCAATCTGGCGCACGACCTCGGCGGTGACATAGAGCACCGTCTTCTGCCTGGCAGGATCGGTCTTGGCGAGCGCCCACGGCGCCTCGCCCGCGAAATAGCGGTTGGCTTCCGCGACCACGGCCCATACGGCGTTGAGCCAGTGATGGATCTGCTGCGTCGCCATCGCCTCGCGGCTTGCTGCGATCATGCCGTCGGCCATCGCCAGGATGGCCTTGTCGTTGTCGCTGAACTCACCCGGCTCCGGCAGCACGCCGCCGAGTTGCTTGGCGATCATAGACAGCGAGCGCTGTGCAAGGTTGCCGAGATCGTTGGCGAGATCGGCATTGATGCGCGCGACGATGGCCTCGTGGTTGTAGTTGCCATCCTGGCCGAACGGCACCTCGCGCAGGAAGAAATAGCGCATCTGGTCGACGCCATACTGGTCGGCGAGGTTGAAGGGATCGACGACATTGCCGACCGACTTCGACATCTTCTCGCCCCTGTTAAACAGGAAGCCGTGGGCATAGACCCGCTTCTGCACGGGAATGCCGGCCGACATCAGGAACGCCGGCCAGTACACCGCATGGAAGCGGATGATGTCCTTGCCGATGATGTGCACATCGGCCGGCCAGTAGCGCCAGTTCTTGTCGCTTTCGTCGGGGAAGCCTACCCCGGTGATGTAGTTGGTGAGCGCGTCGACCCAGACATACATCACGTGCTCTTCGTCGCCGGGCACCTTGACGCCCCAGTCGAAGGTGGTGCGCGAGATCGAGAGATCGCGCAGTCCGCCCTTGACGAAGCTCACCACCTCGTTGCGGCGCGAGTCCGGGCCGATGAAATCGGGATTATCGGTGTACAGCTTGAGCAGCTTCTCCTGATAGGCGGACAGGCGGAAGAAGTAGCTCTTCTCCTCGACCCATTCGACCGGCGTGCCTTGCGGCCCGAGGCGCACGCCGTCGTCGTTCAGGCGCGTCTCGTCTTCGGCGTAGTAGGCTTCGTCGCGCACCGAGTACCAGCCCGCATAGGTGTCGGCATAGATGTCGCCGTTCGCTTCCATGCGCCGCCAGATCTCCTGGGTGGAGCGGTGGTGCTGCTCTTCGGTGGTGCGGATGAAACGGTCGAACGACACGTTGAGCCGCTCGTCCATCGCCTTGAAGCGGGCCGCGTTACGGGCCGCGAGCGCGGACGGGGTCAGGCCCTCGTTCTGCGCGGTCTGAATCATCTTCAGGCCGTGCTCGTCGGTGCCGGTCAGGAAGAACACGTCCTTGCCGTCGAGCCGCGCAAAGCGTGCCAGCGTGTCGGTGGCGATCGCCTCATAGGCGTGGCCGATATGCGGGTTGCCGTTGGGATAGGCGATCGCGGTCGTGATGTAGAAGACGTTGTCGCGCGCGGGGGCCGCTGCGGGCACGGCGGCTTGCGGAGCCGCAACCGGCTTCGGCGCGCGGGGCGCCTTGGGTTTCGACACATTGGGCTTCACAGCCTTCGGCGGCGTGGCGACAGGCGTCGGTGCGGCGGTCACGGCAGCCGCAGTCACCTTTGCCTTCTTCGCAGGAGCCTTCTTTGTAGGAGACTTGGCCGGCTGTTTGGCCGCTTTCTTCACCGCCTTCTTGGCGCCGACCTGCTTCTTCGCAGCCTTCTTGCCGGCCTTCCTTGCCGTCTTCGCAGCGCTCTTCTTCACGCCCTTCTTGGCGGCAGCCTTCTTGGTCTTCTTGACCTTCTTGGCAGCTTTGCGCGCAAGCGCCTTCACGGCCTTTTTGGTGGCCTTCTTCGCAGCTTTCTTGCCGCTCTTGCGCTTGACGGATTTTTTAGCTCGCGTTGCCACGACGAATTCCTTTACCGGCTTCTCAAAATTTGGAAGCGAACCTGCGTTAGGTTATTGTTTTGAGCATGATCCTCTCGGAAAACCGCTACACACTTTTCCGGATCATGCTCTAGCGCGTTGCGTCCGCCAGCCAGCCGAACACCGAGAAAACCAAGGGCTTTCGCTCCAGATTGTAGGTTTCGGTGTCGCGCGCGGCGCGGACGATCTTTTCCCATACCTCAGCTAGGCGCGCAAGGCGCGGCAGGTTCTGGTTGGCATTGGCCTCATCCGCATGCAGCCGTTCCGCGATCCAGCGGTCGATGCCGTCGATGAAGGCCGCAAGCGCGACGCGGTCGCTGGTGCCGAGCGAATCGCCGAGCGTGTGCAATTCGCGCGGATCGACCTGTGGCAATCGCGCAAGCAGTGCCGCCGTGCGCTGCTGGAGTTTCAGCGCATCGCCGCCGAGCAGCGTCAGCGCCCGCGCGACGCTGCCCTCCGAAGCCTCCGCCGCCTCGCGCAACGCCAGATCGGTCGGAGCGAGGCCGGCCGCTTCCGCGGCGGCACTGATCACCTCGTCCGTTCCGAGCGGCCGCAGGCGCAGCTTGCGACAGCGTGACTGAATTGTGGCGAGCACGCGCGCGGGCGCGTGGCTCACCAGCAGGAACAGCGATTGCTGCGGCGGTTCCTCCAAGATCTTCAGAAGCGCGTTAGCCGCATTCGGATTGAGCTCGTCGACCGTGTCGACGATGCAAACGCGCCAGCCTTCGGCTGCTGCCGTCGAGCCGAAGAACGAGATCGTCTCGCGCGTCTCGTCCACGGTGATCACGGTGCGCATCACGCCGCGGTCGTTCGCCGTGCGCTCCAGTGTCAGCAGCCCGCCATGGGACTCTGCGGCGACCTGGCGCGCCACGGCGTCATCAGGGTCGACTGCCAGGCTCTCGGCGCGCTGCACGACGTCCGCCAGCGGCTGGCCGTGCGCCAGCACGAAGCGCGCCATGCGGTAGGCCAGCGTCGCCTTGCCGATCCCCTGCGGCCCGCCGATCAGCCAGGCGTGCGGGATGCGACCGCTGCGATAGGCCGACAGCAGCGCCGTCTCGGCCTCGCGATGGCCGAACAGACGGCTGGTCTCGCGCGGATGCGGAATGGCGCTCTCGCGCTCTGCCTGACGCGGACTCATACCGACACCACCGAGGCCGGCGTCGGAAGGAGACGATCGCGAAGTGCGCTCCAGACGCGGCCTGCGACCGTATCCGGATCGGAATTGGCGTCGATCAGCACGCAGCGCGCGGGCTCGTCCGCGGCGATCTTGCGATAGGCCTCGCGCAGGCCCTGGTGGAAGCTGAGCTGCTCGCCCTCGAACCTGTCAGGCGTGCCACTGCCGCGACGGGCGGCGGCGCGCTGGAGGCCGATCTCGACCGGCAGGTCGAGGATGATGGTGAGGTCCGGCTTGAGATCGCCGATCGTAACGCGCTGCATCGCGTTGATCAGACCGGGAGAAACGCTGCCGAGGCTGCCCTGATAGGCGCGCGTCGAGTCGGCGAAGCGGTCGCACAGCACCCAAATGCCCTGCTTGAGCGCGGGCTCGATCACGGTGTGGACATGGTCATCGCGCGCGGCCGCGAACAGCAGCGTCTCGGCTTCGGGGCCGAGCAGCTTGCCCATGCCCGACAGCACCAAATGGCGCATGATCTCGGCACCCGGCGAGCCGCCCGGCTCGCGCGTCACAAGGGTGCGCATCCTTGCTGCCTTGAGGCGGTCGGCGAGCTTCTTGATCTGGGTGGACTTGCCAGTCCCCTCGCCGCCCTCAAAGGTGATGAAGCGTCCGCGTCCGGACGACCGCTGTACCGCACTGTCACTCATGGTCAGAGCTTCTCGGCGCCTGCGCGGAACATGCCGATCACGAGCTCGCTGGCGCCGTCGATGGCGCGGCGCATCGTCGAGCCGGTGCCGATCGCTTCAGCCGCATAGACCGGCGTCTCCACCGCGATGTTGCCGCTGCGCCAGACCTTCACCACACCGACCTTCTGGCCGGCTTCGACCGGGGCCCGCACCGGGCCACTATAGACGACGCGCGCGATCAGCTTGTCGCTGCCGTTCTTGTGCACCATCACCTTCACGGGCGTCTTGGCGATCAGCTTCACCGAGCGGCTCTCGCCGCCGAACACCTTGGCGTAGCCGACAGGCTGGTCGGCCGCGATCAGCGTGCGGGTCTCGAAATTGCGAAAGCCCCATTCCAGCATCTTCTTGGCTTCCGTGGCGCGATCCTCGGGGTCTTCCAGCCCGTTGACGACGACGATCAGCCGCGTGCCATTCTGCACGGCCGAGCCGACCATGCCATAGCCGCCCTCTTTGGTGTAGCCGGTCTTGAGGCCGTCGGCGCCTTCCATCGAGTTGAGCAGCGGATTGCGGTTGGGCTGCCGGATCTTGTTCCAGGTGTACTCTTTCTCGCCGAACAGTTTGTAGAACTCCGGAAAGTCCAGGATGATGTGGCGGGCGAGGATGCCGAGCTCGCGCACCGTCATCTTGTTGCCGGGGTCTGGCAGACCGTTGGAGTTGCCGAAGGTCGACTTGGTCATGCCGAGCTCGCGGGCTCGCTTGGTCATGAAGTCGGCGGCAAAGATGCGCTCATTGCCCGCCATGGCTTCGGCCAGCGCAATGCAGGCGTCGTTGCCGCTCTGGATGATCGCGCCATGCAGGAGATCGTCGACCGAGACCTTGCTGTTGATGGCGGCGAACATGGTCGAGCCGCCCGACGGCGCCCCGCCCTTGCGCCAGGCGTTCTCGCTGATCCGGTATTCGTCGGTCAGCTTGATGTCGCCCTTCTGGATGGCGTTGAAGACGACCTCCGCCGTCATCAGCTTCATCATGCTGGACGGCGCGCGCAGCTCGTCGGCGTTCTTCTCGAACAGCACGCTGCCGCTGGAGGCCTCGATCAGGATCGCGGTGGGGGCATCGCCGTCAAAGCCGGTATCTTCCGCCTTCTTGGCGCCTTGGATGCTTTGGTTGGCGGCGTAGAGCACGCCGCACCAGCCGAGGCTCGCGAGCAGCAGCCCGGCGACAAGCGCGCGCACCAGCATGCCGGAGGTGAAGCGGCTGCGACGGAGCGAAATGAAACGAAATGCCATGGCCAAGCCCTGAGAGCGGCGTTCTAACAGTTGGAACTGGCGCGAACAACATGAGGCTGGTGCCGGAACCCGAGATTGCACGATTCTCGTCACGCCCCTATCGTGGCACCTCACATTTCTCGACCAAACCCCTGAAACAAGGCGGAAAAGCGATGTCTTCCACCCGCGTGATCAAGGCCAACGGGATCGACCTTTTCATCCGCGAGGCCGGCCAGGGACCGCTGGTCGTGCTGTGCCATGGCTGGCCGGAATTGTCCTATTCCTGGCGCCACCAGATCCCGGCGCTGGCGGCCGCCGGGTTTCACGTCGTCGCCCCCGACATGCGCGGCTACGGCCAGAGCGCGGCGCCGGCCGACGTGAGCGCCTATTCGATCTTCGACACGGTCGGTGACATCGTCGGCCTCGTGCAGGCGCTTGGCGAGAGCAAGGCCATGGTAGTCGGCCACGATTGGGGGGCGCCGGTCGCCTGGCACGCGGCGCTGTTCCGCCCCGACATCTTCACGGCGGTGGCGGGCCTGAGCGTGCCACCGCCATTCCGCGGCCGCGGCAAGCCGCTCGACCTGCTGCGTCAGGGCGGCGTGACCAACTTCTACTGGCAGTATTTCCAGGTGCCCGGCGTCGCCGAAGTCGAGCTCGAGCGCGACGTCGCCCGCACCATGCGCATCGTGCTCGGCGGACGCGGCCTCGCCGATCCCTCCGCGGCCATGTTCGTGCAGGAGGGTAAGGGCTTTCTCGGCCACGCGACTGCCGATGAGCCGCTACCGGACTGGCTGAGCGAGGCCGACCTCGCCTACTTCACCGAGACATTCCGCAAATCCGGCTTCCGCGGCGGGCTGAACTGGTATCGCAACCTCGACCGCAACTGGGAGCTGACGGCGCCCTGGCAGGATGCGCAGATCCACCAGCCGTCCCTCTTCATTGCCGGTTCGAAAGACGCCGTCATCACAGGCCTGATCGGCGCCAAGCGCGTCAACGAACTCGAGCGCGTGCTGCCAAATCTCACACGAAAACTGATCATCGAAGGCGCCGGCCATTGGGTGCAGCAGGAGCGGCCCGACGAGGTCAACGCTGCGCTCGTGAAATTCCTGCGCGAAGCGTCGGCGCGCTAGCCGATGTCCTTCTTCATTGCGATGTGAGCGGCGCCCGCCTGCTCCGTCTCGGCGAATCCGCGCCGAAGGTAAAACCGGCGCGAATCCTGTTCTAGGCGTTAGCCAGCAACGTCAAAACCGCTCGGTGATTGTCCGGGTTTAGTAGAGGCCGCGGCCGCTCAGGATGCTGCGGGCCTCCGCCGCGCCATCAGACGCATAGGCGGCCGAGGGCGCGCTCTCGGTGGCGTAGCGGCCGTCCTCGTCATAGGACACGGCGCGCGCGTTTTGGAGCGGCCGGCCCCGGCTGCGGCTCGAGGCCGACATTTCCGAGCTCGCATTGAGTGAGGCCATGTCGGCCGAGGTATTGCCGAGACTGTAGGGCCGCCCCTCCGGCATCGGAACCTCGCCGCGGATGGCGCCACGGTTCGACGAGGGCAGCTCCGGCACGAATGGCCTTGCCGAGGCGACCCGGACCATCGAAGGCGACGGCGCCGGGATCCCGGTGCGCAGGGTCGCCATCAGCTGGCGGTCGTCGGAACCTTCCAGCGGCGCCCGGCCGACATATTCGACGCGGACCTTGGCGACGCCATTGCCTTTGAATTCAAGGAGTTCGGCGGCTTTGTTCGAGACGTCGATGAGCCGGTTGCCGTGATAGGGACCGCGGTCATTGACGCGGACGATCAGTGACTTGCCGTTCGAGATGTTGGTCACCCGGGCATAGGACGGCATCGGCAGGGTCGGATGCGCCGCCGTCAGCGAGGCCATGTCGAACACCTCGCCATTGGCGGTCAGGCGGCCATGGAAATCGTCGCCGTACCAGGACGCCATGCCCTCGGCACGATAGTTGACGTCCTCCTCCGGCACATAGGTCCGGCCGGCGACGACGTAGGGCTTGCCGACGCGGTAGGTGCCGCCGCCCTTCGGGACCGGATCACCCAAAGCCACGACCCGGGGGCTCGAGGACACGCCATATTTCGGATCGACGCGGCTGGCGAATTTGTTGGAGGACGCGCAATTGGCGAGCGCGAGGCAGGTCGCGGCCGCCGCAACACCACGCGCGGCCCGCAATACCGAATCTGACCGTCGGATCCCCATTCGCCCCAAATACCATTTCGCCGGAGGCGTACCCACCCCGCTTCGACGGGGAGCGCTGTCCGGTCCTTTGCTCCGAGGCGGCCCACCACCGCTTCGGACGTCGTGACGATATCGCAACCCGAACACGGCGGAAATGGGGAGCCCGCGGCGATCGCGCGGAGATGGTAAACGGCGCGTTCGCTTTCCCCCGTTCATCTACGGAGCACAGGCACCTGCTCTGTGCCACTCCTGGACATTCTGTTGCGCTAAATCCTCACTCCACCCCCATTGTCGCGCCACTCACTGGAATTCTTTTGACTGTGCAAGGCCGCACGCGTTCTCTCGCATGCAAGGGCGGGATTTGGAATTTAACGATGATCGAGACGGTTTCGGCACTGATGGGTCTGGTAAGCGCGGGGATCTTCCTGGCCCATGCGTTTGAAGGTTACCGTACGAGGGCCTGAGGCACTCGCGCGGGCGGCAAGCATCACCTCTTTCAAGACGGGACGTTCGGGCAATTTCAAGCGATCCGATCGAGCATCGCAGACGAGAGCGGCAGGTGTCCAATGCGTAACCATGACCTCGTATCCGATGGCTTCCTGGCATTGACCGCAGGCGGTCTGGTGCTGTTGTGCTCGAGCCTGGTGGCGTTGGCCTTCGGCTGATCACAGCCCCCTTTCCCGGTGTTTCCGACCACGACCGTACTGCCCCGCAACACGGGTGTTTGTCCCGGAATTGTCCCGCTCCCGTTTAGTTGATTGAATTTCCGCGTTCGGCGCCTCGACTCATTTCAAGAGGCCATCACCAACGAAGGTGACGCAATGCTTGCCGAGAAATTCTTCCTGGTCCTGGAATCGCTGATCCGCGGCGGCCGGACCTATCCGGACGGAAGTCCAAGGGTCATCAGCACCTCCCCGCATATCCCGGTGAAGCTGCCCGACCGGAAATAGGCCGGATCGTTTTCGCGCTCCGTCGCGCGCCGCTCAGCGCAGGCCGAGCAGCGAGCGACGATAGAAGCTGTCGCGGGCCTCGCCGAGGCAAACGAAGCTGCCGTCAAAACCCTGGCCGTATCGCTTCTGGCCCCTGGCGTAGTAGACGCCCTTCCTGAAATCCAGCCAGACCACCTTGTCATGCGGACAATGGCGCTGCGCTTGCGCCTCGTAGCGAAACGGCGTCAACGGCGTAGCCGACACCTCGCCCCCGCCAAGCATCATTATCGCCGCAACAAGCGCGATCCTCCCGGGCCCACTGCTAAAGCCGCTCCGCACGTCCCGCCTCCCGCGATCCAGGCCGTCGCGACGGCCGCCCGGCACGGTAGCACGAAACGGCACGATCCCCGGAAGGCTGCAAGCGCACCGCGCGTCTTTCGCCGGCCATCTTGCCGGGCTACATGAAAGCCAGATCATCTCGATGCGAGGATGCTGCCTGAATGTCGGTTGAGCCTGCCCCCACGACCGAGGCCCGCCCGCCCTCGCCGCGCCTCGGCCTGCTGCCGATGATCATCTTCGGCTCGCGCTGGCTGCAACTGCCGCTCTATCTCGGACTGATCGTGGCGCAATGCGTCTACATCGCGCTGTTCCTCAAGGAGCTCTGGCATCTGTCCTGGCACGCCCTCGATCTCACCGAACAGCAGATCATGATGAGCGTGCTGGCGCTGATCGACGTCGTGATGATCTCCAATCTGCTGGTGATGGTCATCGTCGGCGGCTACGAGACGTTCGTTTCGCGGCTCGATCTCCAGGGCCATCCCGACGAGCCGGAATGGCTCGGCCACGTCAATGCGAGCGTGCTGAAGATCAAGCTTGCCATGGCCATCATCGGCATCTCCTCGATCGCACTGCTCCGCACCTTCATCGAGGCCGGCAATCTCGGCTCGAACCGCGCCGGCTTCACCGAGACCGGCGTGATGTGGCAGGTGCTGATCCACATCACCTTCATCGTCTCGGCGCTAGGCATCGCCTACGTCGACAAGCTCAGCGATTCCGGAATGCGCAACAAGCATGCCGAGTAGGACCAGCCCGCTCACCTTGCGCCCCACCGCCTGGCAGAGGGCAGTTCTCTCACAGCCTCGGCGGCGAGCCCATCGAGATCGTCCACATGGAGCTGTGAGCGCCTAACTGCGCGGCGCTCACTCTTTGGCTTCGAGTTGTTGAATGGCCTGATGCAGGCATTCCTGGAACTTCGCGGCGACCTGCTCGCGCGCCACCCCCTTGGCGGCGAGATCGCCTGACACCTTGTCCAGGACCTCGTCCATCGTCCGGCTCTCCAGATGGTCCGTCGCCAGCGCCGTGGAATAGCTCTTGGCGGCATCGCCGCTGAGCCCGAGCTGGCCGGCGGCCCAGAGCCCGAGCAGCTTGTTCGACCGGGCCGTGGCCTTGAATATGAGCTCCTCGTCGTGGGCGAATTTGGCTTCAAAGCCCTGCTCGCGCTTGTCGAACGTGGTCATGGTCAGCTCCATTTCGTTTTCGCTGCTGCGGATCGGACTGGCTGGGAGCGAACGTCTCCGTCTTTCACGTCAGTTGAGGATCATTTGAATCTTCCGGCGGAAGCCAAACGCCGTCAAGCCCGCCGCTTGCGGCAGGGCCGGCCATCACGGCAGCCGGCCAGCTCCGCGCCAGCCAGACCGGCTACAGGAAAGCGTTTACTCTTTGTTAAGTGGACTCAGCGCCGCATAGCCCGGGGACATCGAGAGCTGACGCATGAACAGAGAGCTGCGGGAGTTTCGACGGCTTGAACGGGTCTGCCTGGAGCAGGCCGCCCTCTCCACCATGGACCTTGCACGACACGGACTGCTCAAGGTCGCCGACGATTGCCGCATCGCAGCCGAAGCGATCGAGGCCCAATCGCCCCGCGGGGCATTGGCAGGCGCCGTCCAGGCGCTCAAGCTCGCCTTCAGCACGACGCAACGGCACTAGGTCCGGCCCGGCTGGAATATCCATCCGGAGGTTCTGGCGCGGCGACCGCGTTCGGTCAGTCCTTTGCCGTCGCTGCTTCGCGTGCGAGCCGCTCGGCCCGCAGCCGTTCCTTGTTGGCGTAGAACTGCTTCTGCGCCTCCTCGTGGTCGCGCATGGCCTTTTCAGCCTCGATCCGGCGTGCCGCATCGCGCGCCTGACGCTGTTCGGGGGTCAAGGGTTTGCGTCGGAAGGAAAGATCTTCGGTCATGGCAAGACAACGCGGACGCAGCGAAAGAGTTCCCCGAACCGAACCGGAAGCCCTGCCGCAACCGAATAAAGAAACGAAATATCAGATAGTTAGAGGCGCCATCGAGAGCCGGCTCGACCTATTTCTTTGCGCGCGCCGGCTTAACGCCGACGAGCGGGCATTTCGGCGCGGCCCGCTGGAATTTTCGAAAGCAACCCCATGCACAGTAGCCAATGCGTTTGGGATCAACAGCTTGGGCGTCCCACCCCCGCAAGGCCCTTTGGCACGTCGGGCAAAACAGGGGTATGCTGCTATTATTCCGAAATACATCGGCGCATCGTCCCTTGCCCCGATGCGATCAGCGTCCTTTGGGAGTGGTCCCTGACTGCGCCTCGCCAAGGCCGGGATTGATGGCCAGCGACCCGCCCGCGGCGCCGCCGGCTTCATAGGCCGCCATCGACACCATCCGGCCGGTGCTGCGCTGGGTCCGGAGCTTGAGGTCGAGCTTGTCGAATTCGGCATCGACCACCGAGGTCTTGAGCACGACCAGCCCGCGACCGGTGCTTTCGTTGACCTGATCGCGACCGGCCTTGATCGCCTGTAGCCTGTCCGCGATTGACGCCACCATGCCGAGCGCGAAGGAGGCATTGGCCAGATGCCGCTCCTGGTGCCGGAACCTGCTGTAGTCGACCGAGGTCTTGAAGCGACCAAGCTCGGCGCGCACGGCGCCGTCGATCAATTCCGCCAGATAATGCGCGACCTCGACATCCGCGCCGAGACCAAAGAACACATAGCTGCTCTCGCCGGCCGCATTCTTCTCGCGCCAGACCCGACAATCGCAGAAATGAGCAAGCGCGCCGATGCAATCGTCCAGAGGAATTCGCTTCTTGCGATGGGTCTCAAAGACCCTCCGTTCGCACGGCGACGCCCGCAGGTCGACGTCGGAGAGCGACAAATCGTGGCGATCCAGCAGCTCGGCGACCTTGGCGGCGGCCGACAGCGCCTCTTCCTCGGTGCAGCCATTGGCGATCGTCTTGGCGCGCAACGCCTGGATACGAAGCTTGAGCTTGTCGAGCGCGGCCGGATTGGACGTCTGGTTCACCGATTACCTGCCCGGGAACGCCCGACCGATCGTATGGCGGAAGGGGTGTCTGTCAAACCGCGCCCATTGATGCCGCAATCGGCGCGATGTTATGCTCGTCGCAGAACCGGGGGTTTTCTCGATGCGCAAAATCGCCGTCGCTGTCATGTTTGCTCTGATCGCACCGACCGCATTGGCGCAGGACCATGTTCCAATGTATGGCGAACAGTCCCAGGACAAGACGGAGACGCAGAAGGCGGACGACATTCGGGCTGAGCGCGCCTATCAACGCTCCCTCGGCAACGTTCCTGACCAAAAGGCCGTAGATCCGTGGGGAACTGCCCGCGGCGACGAAGCGTCGAAGAAGCGGGCCGCACCGCCTAAATCAGTAGTGAAACATTCGTCCAAGGCCAAGAGCGGCAGCACCCCCAACTAACGAATTTTAAAGGAGGCCCGCCGGCGTGAACCGGCCGCCCAAAGTTCGGCCCTACACATTTCGGTCGAAACTGGCGGAAGGGGTGGGATTCGAACCCACGGTACCCTTGCAGGCACGCCGGTTTTCAAGACCGGTGCCTTAAACCACTCGGCCACCCTTCCAAGCCTTGAAATTGTTTAGCTTTTCGTCGCTTCGCAGAGAACGTTTCGTGGACTCTGCTACCGCTTTGCTACCCAACGTCGTCGGTTCGCTTGTTTATGGCGGCGCGCATGGCGACGTCAACCGCCGCGGCGGCCTCGCCCTGCATGTTCGGCATCAGATGACTGTAGATATCCATCGTGATCGCGATTGAGGAATGGCCCAGCCGCTCCTGCACGATCTTGGGATGGATGTTCGAGGCCAGCATGTGGCTGGCGTGGCTGTGCCGGAGGCCGTGGAGCGTGACCCGCCATTCTTTCAGGAACTCGGAAACGGAGTGTGTGAGGCTGCGAGGCTGGAGCGGCGAGCCGTCCGCCTGGGTGACCACATGCCGGTCATCGTCGCCGCGCACACCGAGGCGAAGCAGTTCCTCAGCCTGCATGACCCGCCAGCGCCGCAGCTCCTCGACAGCCATTGCCGGCATCGCGATCGTACGCGCGCGGCCGCTCTTAGCTTCCTTCTCGCGGATCGTGCCGGCGTCCGTCTGTTCGGTGCTCGCGACGACGGCCAGCTGACCGTTGTCCAGGTCCACCGAGCGCCAGCGCAGCGCCGTGATTTCGCCGCGACGAAGGCCGCAGAGGGTCGCAAGGATCAGGGGGATAAATAGGCGGCGCTCCCGCGCAGCATCGAAAGCGGCAGCAGTAGAATTCGCATCAATGGTCCTGACCGGCTTGCGCTCGATCTTGGGGCGATCCCGCTTCTCGAGCAGGGCAGCCGGGTTGCGGGGGATCAGGCGCCAGCGCTCGGCTTGCCCAAGGGCCGAAAACAAAACGCGGTGCATATGGTGCACGGTGCGCGGCGACAAACCGCCCTTCCCGTCCCGCCGGCCGTTCTCCAATGCCTTGCCATACGCCTCGCTGATATCAATCGGCTGGAGCTTTGAAAGGATCTTGGCGCCGAGCAGCGGCACAATGTTCTTGGTCGCGATTTGCTCGTAACGTTCATGGGTGCGCGGCGAGACGTTCGGCTTGATGTGCTTCAGCCAGCGATCAAAGAATTGAGCCAACGCAAGCTTTGACGGCTCGACATAGGCGCCATCGGACGTTTCGCTGATGAGACGCGCACACTCAAGCTGTGCCGCGCGCTTGGTGCCTGTGAAGCTGTGCCACTTCCGCTTGCGCTTGCCCGTGGCCGGATCACGCTGGTCCAGGATAATGGCCCAGTGGCCGGGTGATCGCTCTTTGATGCAGCCCTTCACTTCGTGCCCTCCCTTTTGAATTTTCCGACTAGCGCCTCGTAGAAGTCCGATGTCGCCATTTCCTCGCGCATAGCTTCCTTCACGATCTCCCGCATTTCCCTTTTGCGAAGCGCTTCCTCAAGAAGCGCCTCGATCTCGTCGGTCCTGGTCCGACCGTTCTTCTCCCGCTCGGCATCAATCCGCTTCAGGAGGCGAGCCCCCAGGCGGATACGCAGATGTTCTTGGACCTTCTCAGCCATCCCGGTGCTCCGTTGGTACAACATGGGATGACTTACCACGGCGGCGCGCACTTGGGAACAAAAAAGTACCGCATAGGTACAAAAAAGTTCTTGCAGGGTAGCAGCGAAGCAGCCAGCTTCCTGACGGTACGATTTTGTACCGCAAGGAGCTGAGCAATGACGGAGAAGGCGCTTACGATCAGCGTACCCGAAGCCGGGCAGCGCTACTTTGGGCTTTCCAGGAACGCCGCATACGCCGCGGCGGAGCGCGGAGATATCCCCACGATCAAGATCGGGCGGTTGCTGAAGGTGCCGGTCAAGGCGCTCGAGCAGATGCTAGACTGCCCCCGCAAGACGGAGGCCGCATAAGATCATGGCCTCGAAAAAGGAAAACCCCGCGCTGGCGGCACGGGGCAATCCGGTAACTGTTCAGGCGGACGGCTCGAACAACCCGGAATATGCCCTCGACACTCTTCGCGCGCAATACCTCGCTGAGATCTTTGCCCTCCCTGCCACTACGGCGCTCACCGTTGCCGAATTGGCTTTTGGGGAGGCACGGTAATGCACGTCAAAGCCCTAAAGCAGCAAATCGACTGCATCCGTGACCATGCTCTCGTGCACTATGCGCGAGGAGAGCAGGAAGAGCTTGCCCGGCAATTCCGGGAAGCCGCGCGCCTCATTGAATCAAGCAGGACGGCCGGGTTTGTGGCGTCCCTGTTGCCCTCGGATCCCAGGGGGGCTGCATGACCCGCTGCCTTCTCGGTATCGATCCCGGCGCTTCCGGAGCTATCGCATTCTATTTCCCCAGCCATCCCGAACGGGTCGCCGTGGAGGACATGCCGATCGCGGCCGGTGAAGTGGACGCGGTAAACCTCGCTCGACGCGTTGCCGCTATGGCGCCCGATCTCGTCTTCCTGGAGCGTGTCAATGCGATGCCAGGACAGGGCGTTTCATCCACGTTCAAGTTCGGCCGCGCTTATGGTGTGGTCCTAGGCGTGATTGGTGCAGCGGCGCTCCCTTTGCATCTCGTCACGCCAGCAAAATGGAAGGGGCATCTCCGCCTGTCTTCAGACAAGGAGGAGGCCCGCGCATTAGCTCTGAGGCTTTTTCCGGCGTGCGCCGACCACTTTAAGCGGAAAAAGGATCATGGGCGAGCCGAGGCGGCGCTGATCGCTCGGTATGGTGCCGAAACGATGCGCCTGATCGGAGGTGGTGCATGAGCCATCCCCTCATGGTCTCCGATCCCAACGTCCGCAAACAGCTCCAGCTTGCCGGCCTTCGCTTCATGTGTAGCCGCGCGCGGTGGCTTGAGAGTGAGGCCAAAATTCTGGGTGTTAACCTCAAGAATGGCAACCTCTCAAGTCGAGAGGTTGACGCTCGCCTTGAGGAAATGGGCGCGCTCGAGCTCGTCTATCCCGAGCTGATGAGGTGCGAATGAGAACCCCTGACGTAGTGCAGGCCCGTCCGAAGGGTTTCGGGTTCGAACTGTTTGGCAATATTCGTTGTCCGACAGAGGCGGCCAAGTCGCACATCATCAAGGGCATATTCGCCTATGACGAGACGTCGGCTTGGGTTGGTCCACCTGGAAGCCTGAAGTCCGCCTTGCTGGCTGACGCTGCGGTCGCCATCGCCAGCGGATCGGACTGGTTCGGGCACCGCAACAAGCATCAAACTGGGGTGATTTACTTCGCCCTGGAACGCGCCGACCTCGTCCGGAGACGATTGTTGGCGATCGCGAAGACCAAGGGCCTGGAGCGGCTACCCATCGCTGTTGTCCCGGCGGTGGTCGATCTGGTTCGGCCGGACTCGGTGCGGAAGGTTCTCGATACCATCGCTGACGTAGAGGCGGAATTCTACGGGCCCGAGTACGACAAAGCCACAGGCGCCGGCGTCGTCATCTTCGACACATGGGCGAAGCTCATAGCTGCCGGCGGCGGGGATGAGAACCAGGCTAAAGACCAGGGAGCCATCTTCGCGAACATCCAGCGCATCAAGAACGTCACGGGCGGCCCTCACGTCGCCCTAATAGGGCACACCGGCAAGGAAGCCGACCGAGGTCCCAGAGGCAGCAGCGCGATTGTCGGTGACGTTGACTTGCTTGTGACGATCAGCGGCGAGGAGATCAAAACCGCTACCATCAGCAAGGCCAACGACGCTCCAGAAGGCCCGCTGTTCTCCTTCAAGTCGAAAGTGCATGAGTTCGGCTTGGACGAGGACGGCGACGCCATCACCGTGAACATCGTGGAGCCAACCGAAGCTCCCGCCCCGGCTGCCCGGTCGGCCAAGCTCTCAGCCAATCAACAGACGTTCTTCCGCATCCTCCACGATGCTGGAGACGCCGGCCTGACGCTTGAGGAGTGGAACAACGAAGCAAAGGCAGTCGGCATCGGCGCCAACCGCAAAGCAACGCTGCATGATCTCCGCAAAGCCTTGGAAGACCGTTCTATGGTCCGAGAGTATGGCGGGCGGTGGAAGGTTAACCACGGGGGCTAGGTACGGTTACGGGTTACGGCTCTCTAGAGAGAGCCGAACCGTAACGTAACTCCGTAACCCGCCCGAACCGTAACCGTAACGTAACCCGAACCGTAACCGTAACCGAAGGATTAGAGACGTGAAAAGGACCCCAACAGCGGCCGGCGGAAGCGGCTCACCGGCTGCGGTTGTCGCCTTAAGGGGCGCTGGCAGGATCCAACGTCGAGTTTGGCGCGCGTTCATGGCTCTGCCCGAAACCGAGCTCACAACCACGGAATTGGCGGCCTGGTGCTATCCTCGATCGACCGGGAGGCCTGATCGGCATCAACGGCGAGCAATCGTCCGAGCAGCGTCACGAATGGCGCAGCGCGTCCGCCGAGATCGGCCTGGAGGCGTCGTTTTCAGGGCCTTTGGTAGCAATGCGGTAGCAACATCGCATTCCGACGAGAGAGAATTAGAGTCCGCTCAATAGCTTAGCGAGCGACAAGCACCGGTTTGGCAATTCGGTCAGCCAGTGAATTGAAACCCGCCAGCTTTCGAGCGCGATCGATCACAGGATATATCTTCGACAGGTTAAGCGGCCCAATCAACACCGCATCTCGCCCATGGATGTTCAGGCCGGTCTCATCAATCCAACCACCGCCATTGAAGTGCAAAGAGGGTGACGAATGTCCGCCTTCGTACCCGTGCTCGTTCACGTCTCGCACATGGGTCAAAGGATCTGTTCCGTTCATAAACAGTCTCCGTTGGATCCGATCCAACGGCAAAAAGTCCTTCTTCGTCTCGCACAGTCTGTTCGCTCGGCGCCCATTGAAAATGAACGATTGCACCAGAGCCATCCGTATTGTTGCAGTCCTCACACTGACGGAGCCGACCGCAGGAGTGCCCGCCAAATGGACTCTTTTATCGATCAGATCCAGGAGAGTTTCAAAACCAGCGCAAGCCGTTTCTAGATACCATGCGAAGGCAGTCGCTGGGTTGGTGTCTATGGGACCTGGAGGGGAGCCGGCTTCATCGTCCATCAAGTGGCCTCCATGACCCGATACATGGCGGGATGAGTGCGGTTCTTCACCTTCGCGGCGCATGGCGCAAAGATAGGTGCGCCTCAAAAGATTTCCACAGCTTTGCAAGGTGTTTGTGCCTCTTCGTAGTCTATCGTCCCATCTCATTCCAGTAAGTCTTTGATATATTTATCATTTTTACTTCTGAATTGCAGTCGTTGGGCGTATATTGACCGCACCACATCACTCACTGGTGCAAACCAAGATGCCCGATCAAACGTCCGACCATTTCACCGAGCGAGCCGTCTTCAAGTGCTCGCCCGAGCTGCTTGACGTAATCGACCGCTCGGCGGCAGCGAGCTTCACCACGCGATCGAACTTCCTCCGCGATACGGTCGTCGAGCGACTGCGCAGAGAGGGCGTGATCCCCTCCCCGCGTGCATCCGTGGCGGGGGCCGCCTGATGCGGTCGAACAGCAAGCCCCATGAAGACCTCGTTTATGAGATCAGCCACGGCTCTTCGCAGGAAGCTTTTGCCTCGCTGATAGCCGGTATTGCCGATCGCATCGAAGCCGCGCGTCTCAACCCCGTGAAGGTCTCGGACCTGGTCTCCGTCCTCCGGGAGGATACGACCAAGCTGTACAAAGCTGTGATGCGGAAAGGCTAACCCAAATGGCCCCTCCCGTTCTCAGGCTCAAGATTCTCCCCAAGCCGGTCATCAAGGGGAAGATGGATGTCCGCTTTCCTGGGTCGGTGACGGCAATTAGTCCGATCTTGATCGACAAGACCGGCGGCAACTTCATCTTCAGCGTCGATATCAATGCGCTCGCCGCGATGATGGCGACGATCTTCCAGCCCAACGAGCTATTCGAACAGCACATTACTAATCCTGGTCCTGCCACCATCGGAAGTGCCATCGGCATTGTTCGCGTCGATCAGACCGTTGGCGCTGCGATTACGCTCAATCTTCCTCCTGCCGCGAACAAGTCATGTCCAGTGCTCATAGCCGACTGGAAGGGCGACGCGGGCACGAACAACATCACCATTACCCCCAGCGGTACCGAGAAAATCCAGGGCCGCTCATCATGGAAGATCGCGGGCGACACAGGCAGCATCTTCCTTCGTCCGATCGCAGGAATTGGGTACGTAAGATGAAAAGTATCTCGAAGCTTTTCCTGGCCACCGCTTTTGCTGCATTTTTTATGGCTCCGGCTCAGGCGCAGAACGCAGGGACGGTTACCGCCAACGCGTTTGCTGTTGGTAGCGGCCCCGGCATTGATGGCTTTGTTTCGGTCCTTTGCACTTCGGCTCAAGTGCCGATCGGCCAGGCTGGCGTTCCACAGTGTAAGACGATAACCGGAGACGTTTCGATCACCGCGGCCGGAGCCACCTCGATCGGCATCGGGAGTGCGGTTCAGGCCTTTGATACTGACCTAGCTTGCATCGCTGCCCTGTCTTCTACAGGGCTCATCAAGCGCACGGGCTCGGGAACGTGCTCGGCCGGAACGGCTGCCCTGTCTGATCTTGCGACCGGCACGCCGGATACCGCTATCGGCTACTTCGGCAGCACGACAGCATCGGCAACCTCAGTCCCGAATTGCACCGGGGCGTTGACCTACTCGACATCAACGCACACGTTCGGTTGCAATTCGACGAGCGCCGGCAATGTGTCCAATGTTGGCACTCCGACAAATGGACAGATTGCTCAGTGGACCACTTCAACGACGATCCAGGGCGTCAGCCTCGCCTCGCTCCTGACTGCGATGGCGACGCAGAACACGAACGCGACAAATCCTAGCGGCACGACGAGCACCGCAGGCGTCATGATGGGGCTTGGCTCGACGTGCAAGATCACCCCGGCTGTCACAGGGCGGGTCAGCGACCTCGCTAGACTCAGGAAAGAGGCCGCGGCCGAGATCACCCGGCTGATCGCCTTCCTGGACGCCTCCGACCCCTACGTCATGACCGAGCTCGAGGACGAGTGCGAAGACGAAGGCGCGCAGTGCGAGGATGAGGGCGCCGAACATGACGGCCGCGAGCCTGACGTGGACGCCGAGCCGTCCCTAGGCAGCTGCGATCCGTCCATGTGGGGCGGCGATCAGACGCGCTGGGCATCCGGTGGCCGTAGGGACCTTGAGAGCGATCCCGCCGAGTCCGGCATTGGGGACCATGACGGTTTGCTGGAGCAGGTTGGAACGCAGGACTGGCAGCAAGGGGCAATGGCCTGATGCGCCTGATCCGCCTCTACATAGGCCGGCTCTGTTTCAAGCTGAGTATGTGTCTCGCCGTCGCCGGCAAGAAGGTCTCCGGCATCTGACAGCAAAAGGCCCGCCGGTACGCGCTGGCGGGCCTGTTCTGTTCTGCGTTATTTTAACGTGTATCCATATCCGGAACATCCCATCAGCGAAATTCGTCAACTTCCGAGGTGGTCAAGATTGACCATCTATCCGGTGCTGGACGTGCCAAAATTCGACCATCACCGCGCGGCCCCTGGCTTTCATCGGTGATGAGAACGCCACTAGCGCTCCCGCCTCCTCTAGAAAGGAGCAGCGCAATGCAGCGACGCCGCCCCAAGCAAACAATGTCCCTTGAAGAGCGCCTTGCCGAACAAGCCCAGCGTCTCCGTGAGGAAGCCAAAACGCTTCCACCCGGTATCGAACGTGAACGCGCAATCCGCAAAGCCCGGCAAGCCGAAACCGGCTCGCGCATCAGCGAGTGGCTGCGGTCGCCCGGGTTGCGAGCGCCAGAGTAGCCGCCCCAGTTGGCCAGCACACAAAGGAACAATCGGCCTTGGCGGCGCGTTTGCTAGCGCCCCCAGCCGAAAGGTAGCCCCCCCACTGCTGGAGGAAAACCCGCAAGGCGGGTTGGCGGCCCCGTATTGGGGCCGTTTACAATTCCCGCTTCAGCTTGCGTCGTCCCCAATGCGGTTCTTTGCCCTTGGGATTGAGCTCCGGGACGTAATGTCTGTTCAGCGCCCGCATGACCCCGATACGGGCGAACATCGTCGGGCCGCCTCGCTCGACCACCAGGAGCAAGGCTTCCATCGCCGCTCGCCACTCTGGCGCGTCGTGCTCCTTCTTCGGCAGCCCAGCGATGTACTCGCCGGCCTCGCGCAGCGTGGCCAGGCTGCGACCGTTGACCTCGATTGGCTCCTCGAAAGGCCGCCCCCAGCCTTTGATCATTGCGTGTTTCGGTACCCCATGATTGCAAACCGCGGGTTGCCTCCCTCGAAGTCCGGCCGAACGTCGGCACCGCGAGATCCGCAGCCCTGGCAGACAAATCGCGGCTCAAGATCGGATAGCCTTACATTGTCAGGCCAACGGTCGGCATCCAAGGCAACGTGATGGCCGCAATGACAATAGACCAACACGCCGCGCACGCCCATCTGCCGCATTTCGCCAAAGGTGATCTTGACGGGGCGACCGTCAACG
The DNA here is from genome assembly GCF_000011365.1 of Bradyrhizobium diazoefficiens USDA 110. Classification (GTDB taxonomy): domain Bacteria; phylum Pseudomonadota; class Alphaproteobacteria; order Rhizobiales; family Xanthobacteraceae; genus Bradyrhizobium; species Bradyrhizobium diazoefficiens. The sequence continues at coordinate 5,023,131 of NC_004463.1, forward strand.
TGCGCACGCGTGTGGCGTCGGACAGGACGAGGCATGCCGCCATCGAAACGCGGCGCAGGCCAGAGTCAAATTGTCGATTGCTAGTATCGCGGAACGAGCGCGAGCTACTGCCGGTCGTGGCTGTGCAAGACTCAGGGCGGGCTATCCTCGATGCTCGAGGGGCCCATACGATTTACCCTGACCGTCAATGCGATCAGACCGGCGATCGCGATCACCACCACCAGGCAAAGCGCCCCGCCCGCTAACCAGAAACACAACATTTGCCCGCCCCTTTTGTGAGTTGGGGCTGACGGATCTGCTACCCGTTTTGCTACCCAACTGGTAGGGACGACGCGGGATTGACGGAGACGAGAGCGCCGCACAATTGAGGGAAACCCTGCAATTTACGGAGCCAACGGCACACCCCGGCATGGGCCGGGATGGCCGTTCCAGAATTTCAAACCGGTGCCTTAAACCACTCGGCCACCCTTCCAAACCCGGAATGGCTGTCGCTTAACGTAGTCGACGGCGCAAGGCAACGCGAAGTTGGCCCCTCGTCCCCCTCGACCGCCCTGATCTGTCAGGCGAGCGTCAGCCTGTTCCCTTAGCCTGGGTTTCTCAGCAATCCCGGACACTGGCGACATCTCCCAGGGCGTCGCTGGTTGCGAGGCCCGGTTTGGAGTCGCCTCCGTTTCCGGGCCTCGTTTGCTGCCCCCAAAGCAAAAACGGCGCCCCGTGAGGAGCGCCGCATGGAATTGTTCGTTGCTGGCTTGGCTCAGTAGCCGCAGGACGCGCAGCCCATCTGCACCGGGGCGTAATAGGAATAGCCGGGCGAGACCATCTCGACGCGCTGGCGCGTTGCGTATTGCGGCGGGATGCGCTCGTACTGGACGCCGGGCGGGGCGACCATCACAGTCTGCGGCACCATCACGGTGCGGTACTGCGCGGGCGTGCGGTGCGCAACGGTTGCGCCGGGCGACACCATCACGGTCTCGTCGACGGTGCGGTATTGCGGCGCGACGTATTGCTGCTGGTAGCAGGTCTGGCACGGCGGCGGCGCGTAGCAATTATAGCAGCCCGCGGAGGCTGCGCCCGTCATGGAAAGCGCGGCGACGGCTGTTGAGAAAACGACAGCAAGAGTACGAGACATTGTGGTGGTGCCCCAGTTGCCCGAAATGGATTTGCGAAGGTCGTAGCAGTATACGCGGCAAAAATCCTGAGCTGCCGAACTTCGTTGAGGCATCCTTAATGCGAACGGCCGGCTCTCCCCGGCCATTCAGGACTTGTTGACCATGCGCGACCGCGGCACCCGCGATCGCGCGCGCGCAAGCCGCGCTCAGTTCGAGCGGCGCTTCACTTCGCGCACCGCGCCGCGCGCGGCGCTGGTGGTGAGCGCAGCGTAAGCCTGGAGCGCGGTGGAAACGTTGCGCTTGCGGCCCGTCGCCTGCCAGGCGGCGTCCCCCTTCGCCTCTTCCGACGCGCGGCGCTTGGCGAGCTCCTCGTCGGAAACCTCCAGCGTGATGCTGCGGTTCGGAATGTCGATCGCGATAAGGTCGCCGGTCCGCACCAGGCCGATGTTGCCGCCCTCGGCGGCTTCCGGCGACAGATGTCCGATCGACAGGCCGGACGAGCCGCCCGAGAAGCGTCCGTCGGTGACGAGCGCGCAGGCTTTGCCGAGGCCCATCGATTTCAGATAGCTGGTCGGATACAGCATTTCCTGCATGCCGGGGCCGCCGCGCGGGCCTTCGTAGATGATGACCACGACCTCACCGGCGACGACCTTGCCGCCCAAAATGCCTTCGACGGCCGCGTCCTGGCTCTCGAACACGCGCGCGGGGCCGGAGAATTTCAGGATCGAGGCGTCGACGCCGGCAGTCTTCACGATGCAGCCGTCCTGTGCGAGGTTGCCGTAGAGCACGGCGAGACCGCCATCCTTGCTGAAGGCGTGTTCGAGATCGCGCACGACGCCCTTCTCGCGATCGGCATCGAGCTCGTCGTAGCGACGCTCCTGGCTGAATGCGACTTGCGTCGGGATGCCGCCGGGCGAGGCACGATAGAAGGTGCGCACCGCCTCGCTCTTGGAGCGCTTGATGTCCCAACGCTCCAGCGCGTCAGCCATGGTCGGCGCATGCACGGTCGAGACCGACGTATCGATCAGGCCGGCGCGATCGAGCTCGCCGAGAATGCCCATGATGCCGCCGGCGCGGTGCACGTCCTCGACATGGACGTCGGCAACCGACGGCGCGACCTTGCAGAGCACGGGAACACGGCGCGACAGCCGGTCGATATCCTTCATGGTGAACGCGACCTGCCCTTCGTGAGCCGCCGCAAGCAGATGCAGCACGGTGTTGGTCGAGCCGCCCATCGCGATGTCGAGCGTCATCGCGTTCTCGAACGCCTTGAAGTTCGCGACGTTGCGCGGCAGCACCGAGGCATCGTCCTGCTCGTAATAGCGGCGGACGAGATCGACGATGGTATGGCCGGCCTCGACGAACAGCCGCTTGCGGTCGGCATGGGTCGCGACCACCGAGCCGTTGCCGGGCAGCGCGAGGCCGAGCGCTTCGGTCAGGCAGTTCATCGAATTCGCGGTGAACATGCCCGAGCAGGAGCCGCAGGTCGGGCACGCCGAGCGCTCGATCACCTTGACGTCTTCGTCGCTGACCTTGGAGTCCGCCGCGGCAACCATGGCGTCGATGAGGTCGACGGCCTTGGTCTTGCCCTGGAGCTTGACCTTGCCGGCCTCCATCGGCCCGCCCGAGACGAACACGGCCGGGATGTTGAGCCGCAGCGCCGCCATCAGCATGCCGGGCGTGATCTTGTCGCAATTGGAGATGCAGACGAGGCCGTCGGCGCAATGGGCGTTGGCCATGTATTCGACGCTGTCGGCGATCAGCTCGCGCGACGGCAGGCTGTAGAGCATGCCGTCATGGCCCATGGCGATACCGTCATCGACCGCGATGGTGTTGAATTCCTTGGCGACGCCGCCGGCCTGCTCGATCTCGCGGGCGACGAGCTGGCCGAGGTCCTTGAGATGGACATGGCCAGGCACGAACTGGGTGAAGGAGTTGACGACCGCGATGATCGGCTTGCCGAAGTCCGCATCCTTCATGCCGGTCGCGCGCCAGAGGCCGCGGGCACCCGCCATGTTGCGGCCGTGGGTGGTGGTGCGGGAGCGATAGGCTGGCATGGCGGTTTCCGTCCTCGGTTTGGCTGGCCGGCGGGAAAATGGAAGCCGCCTCAGGCCTTTCCGGCCGGATAGCGCACGGGGTCGGCTGGCGCAACGGGAACTTGGGCCGGACAGGGCCGGATCGGTCTTTCGCAGGCCTCCCCTGCTCCCGGCGCGGCCTATTGGAAGGACGCGCCGGCGCCGGGCAGACGCTGTAGCTAGCGCTTCGGCTTGGGCAGCACAATTCTCCCCTGTGAGGCAACGTCGCCCCACTTGGCGGACCACCCGACTTCCGAGGCCGAGGATGGCTCGATGCCCGCCTGACCTCGGGCCCCCTGCAGTGCAAACAGGGCGCCCTGGGGATCGACACATCGTGCGATCCAGCAGCCATCGGGCAATTCGATCGGACCTTGGAGGATCCGGCCTCCACCGGCATTCACCTGCTTAGTCGCAGCGCCGATGTCGTCGACATTGAAGTAATGCAGCCAGCATGGCTGCGCTACGCTCGGAAGTTTCGTCAGCATGCCGCCGACCGTTTGTCCGTCCGCCGAAAACAATTGATACCAGTCCGCTGGATCGGCTTGAGCGTCGGCCTTCTGCCAACCAAATAATGCTCTGTAGAAATCGAAGATCACGGTCCGGTCGCCGGCCAATAGCTCGTGCCAACCGACGCGCCCCGGCTCGTCCAGCCCGCCCGGCTTCGATCGGCCATGTGTCGGTTCCTCGATCAGACCGAACGTCGCCTTCTGCGGATCGGCAACGACTGCTATTCGGCCAATGTTGGTGTCGGTCGGCGGCACAAAGATCGTGCCTCCGAGACGCCTGATCTGTGCGGCGGTCCCGTCCAGGTCATCGACGGCGACGTAACCCATCCATCTCGGCGTTGCCCCCAATCTCCGCCCCTCGTCCGGGATATCCAAAAGTCCGCCGACCGGAACGCTGCCGCTGCGAACCACCGTGTAAGCCAGCTTCGGAGTCGACTCATCCTTCAAACCCCAGCCGACCGCCTTGCGATAAAATGCGCCTGCTGCCGCGACATCCGTGGTCAGGAGTTCGTACCAAGCGAAACGTCCGAGTTGATCTGCCACGCCGATCTCTCCGTTCAAGCCTGGATGCGATTGCGGCACCGCACCAAGCTGCACTCCGTGCGCGCCCGCCATGTACGTGGATCGGTGATGCCCTGTGTCAACGGGTCGGGCCAATGCTGTTCATGAAGATGAATACACTCTGAACGTGCGGCGCCACGCTTTTGGGCGCGCAATTGTTGCCTGCCCTATTTTCCGGGCGTAGAGTTAGCGCGGCTGGGATGCTTCTTGCAATGCACGGAGGTTCGACCATGCGGCAGGCGAAGCGATCTTCTAAAACGAAGAAGCGAGTAACCAAAGTCGCCGTGCCTGCGTTCGGGGCGGCAGGCCTGACTTTTTCGCTAGCGGGAGGCGCATCGGCATCGGCCGTGCCGGCACCCGACGTACAGCATATGCCGAACCTTGTACCGGGTCAGGCAATCACGCTCGATGAAGAGGAAATGGCCGACGTCAGCCTCGCCACCTTCCATCTCTTCGACAAGGAAAACGTCGGTAGCCGCGTGCAGTTGGCATGGCGCGGATGCGGTGGTTGCCGCGGCTGCAGAGGCTGTCGAGGTTGCCGCGGTTGCCGATGTGGCGTCGGTTGCCGGTGTGCTGGATGTGCTGTTGGTGTTGTAGGGTGCGCCGTATCATGCGCGGGTTGCTGCGCATCGTGGGGGCGCTGCCGCTGGTGCTAGGCCTCGGCGCGTTCCGGAACGCCTGTCCACAAGCCGACATATCTCATTGGCCGGCCCCTTTGTCACGGCCGGCCAAATGCTTGGTTTCTCTACGGCGCTTGCATCGATGGCTTGCCGGTGACGGGCGAATTTGTTTCAACTCTCTGGGAAAATACCAGCGCGCGGGCACGACGATCCATCTTGCGCCGGCGATCTGACGTAACGGCAACCGGATCGGCGTGCTGACGCAATGAATGCCAATAGCAAGACCCGCGTCCCGCGGCAGACCCGCAAAGACCTCCTCCGATTTGCACCGAACTTCACCGCCTACTTACTGCCTCCCGATGCGGTTTGCCTCTATTCCGAGGATCGCAAGTTCTTCCTGCACGGCGAACTCTACTGCGCCTTGGCCACCGCGATCGGAGAACATGGCAACGCCAGGCCGGCGATCATTCGCCAGCTTTCGAAGCGCTTCCCGGCCGACAAGATCGAGGAGGCGATCAAGCGGCTCCTCGATCGCCGATATGTCGTTGCGCGGGTATCGCCAGCATTCGACGAAGCCGTCGGCGGTTTTTGGGCAAGCCTCGGCCTGTCTCCGGAAGTCGCGGAGCAAAATCTTCGCAGTTGCTCCGTGCAGATCGAGTCGATTGACGTCAAAGGCGCCAAGGAGCTGACCGCGGCCTTGAGTAGGCTCGGCGTTCAAATCGCCAAGCGCTCGCCAAAGCTCACGATCACGCTGGTGAACGATTATCTTGACCGCCGGCTCGCCGAACTGAACCAGGAACGCGTAGCCGGCAAGACGCATTGGCTGTTGGTGCAGCCGTCCGGCGCGTTTCCGCTGGTCGGGCCCATGTTCAAACCGGGCGAAAGCTCGTGCTGGACTTGCCTGTTCGATCGCATGATCCGCAACAGGGAGATCAAGGGGTTTCTTGACCGGGGACCGGCGCGTGCGGTCGCCATATCGCCGCTCGTCAACCATCCCGTCGGACGGACCGCAATCCATTTCGCAGCCGTCGAGATCGCCAAGGCAATCGCCTCGGGCTTTCGCACTGATCTGCGCGATCACATCGCAAGCTTCGACCTGGCCGGCGCCGTCATCGCAAAGCACTATGTCGCGCGACGCCCGCAATGCCCAACCTGCGGCAGCAAGAAGCTGCACAACCCGCGCCGATCCCCGGCCCTGGTCGAGATCGCCGAAGGCAAGAAGCTCGTCATGACCAGCGGTGGATATCGCACCATGACGTCGCGGGCCACGGTGTCGCGCTTCCGCAAGCATGTGAGCCCGCTGACCGGCGTGGTCACGCGGCTTGAGCGGATCGAGGCCGATCTGCCGATGAACACCAATTACTTCGCCCAGCATAATTTCTCCGCGCCGGCCCACAGCATCGACCAGCTCAGGTCCGGATTGAGCGGGGGCAGCTTTGGCAAGGGCTCGACTGCCGAGCAGGGCGAGGCCAGCGCGCTGATGGAATCGATCGAACGCTATTCGGGCATTTTCCAAGGCGATGAGATCAGGACGACGCGCCGCTTTGTCGATTTCGCGCCCGGCGACGCGCTTCTTCCCAACGACGTCCAGCTCTTCAGCGAAACACAGTTCAAGAACAGGTTTCTCCAGCAGCCGGACGATCCCCATCCGGTTCCCGAGCCGTTCGATCCCTCGACGAGGACCGAGTGGTCGCCGGTCTCATCGTTGCGCGACAAACGCTTCAAATATCTGCCGACCGGCCTGCTGTACTTCTTCTATGGCGGCTTTCATACGGATTCCAACGGCTGCGCGGCCGGTAATACCCGCGACGAAGCCATCGTTCAGGGCTTCCTGGAACTGATCGAGCGCGATGCCTACGCGATCTGGTGGTATAATCAGGTGCAGCGCGCCGCGGTCGATCTCGAGCAATTCGACGATTTCTATGTCCGGGATCTCCAGGCTCAATTTGCGGATGCCGGGCGCAAGCTGTGGGTGCTCGATGTCACCACCGACCTCGGCATTCCGACTTACGTGGCTATCATGCACTGGATGCAGAATGGACACGAAAATATCGAGTTCGGTTCCGGCGCGCATTTCGACCGCCACATAGCCCTGCTGCGCTCCCTCACCGAACTGACCCAATTTATGTCCGTCGGCATGATGGGCGGCGCAAGCGGCGAGAAGCCGACCCTTGACGGTGTCACGCCGCTGCGCCTGGAAAACTACCCGTTCCTGACACCGAGCGACCGCCCGATCGTCCCCCCGGCGCCGAGCCTCAAGCTCCACGACAATACGCGTGACCAGGTCATTGCCTGCGTCGAGATCGCCGCCCGTGCAGGCTACGATTTCCTCGTCCTCGACCAGACACGTCCCGACGTCGAGGTTCCGGTCGTCAGAGTGCTCGTTCCCGGCTTGCGTCATTTCTATCGCCGCTTCGCACCGGGCCGCCTTTACGATGTGCCGGTGAAGCTCGGATTGTTGGACCGGCCGCGACTGGAAAGCGATCTGACTTCGTTCCTCCCACACACCTGAAGGGTTGCCCTTTCGTGCGCGCTCCCCGGAAAAAGCCGACCAGGAAGATCGCGCCAGACATTGCTGCCCGATTGAGCCATCGCTTCTCCCTCCAGATGCAGCCGGACGGAAACCTCGTCGCCTTTCTGGGCGACTATTCCGTCAACCTCGGACAATTCAGTAAGGCCGCGATAGACCGCGCGCGACATCTGAGCACCGGCCTTCCGCTCGCGTCCTTTGCAGGCAAGAGCGCCGTCGCGAGAGACGTCGACGCCCTGGTACACCGCTTGGCCCGGCAGGGGCTTCTGGAATACCGCCTCGCCTCCTCGTGCGACGAGCGGGACCTCGTGGTCATCGAGCCTCAAGTCCCCGAATACTGGCCGCGACGCGCGAAGCTGGGCAACCGTGATACCATTGTGTTGTCACGCTTTGCCTATCTGCGCCGGCGCGGCAATGAGATGGTTCTGGAATCGCCACGCGCCGGCGCGCTGTTCCGGATTGGCGATCCCGCCGTCGCCGCCACCCTTGCTGCGCTGTCGCAGCCTCAGAAGATCGGCAAGCTCAACCGGAAGGCAGCCACTTTCAATCTCTGTCTGCTCGAACTGTTGGTGGAAAGCCGGATCCTGCTCAAGCTCGATGCGAAAGACGGACAAGGCCTGCGAGTGAATGAAGGCGACGGCAATCTCGTTCTCTGGGATTTCCATGACCTGGTGTTTCACACGCGGAGCACGGAGGGGCGGCAAGCCAATCCGGTCGGCGCCGCTTTCACCTATGCGAGCATCGTTCCGCCGCTGCCTGCGGTGCGCCCGCCCTGGCCCGGCAGCAAGATCGACCTACGCAAATTCTCCTCCCCGGAGCCGATCTCTCTCTTCCCGAAGCTGTTGCGCGAACGCCATTCAACACGAGATTTCGACGACAAGAATCCTGTCACGCTCGGCGAACTCGCACAGTTTCTCGACACCACCGCGCGCGTCGTGTCCGAATGGAAGAGCGGCCCGTATTTTGACGGCGGTCCCGACGTCACCTACAGCACGAGGCCATATCCGTCGGCGGGCAGCGCCTACGAGCTGGAATTGTACCTGACGGTCTCGAACTGCGAAGGACTTGCGCGCGGACTCTACCACTACGATGCAGGGAGCCACGCGCTGGTGGCGATCAGCGCCTCCACCCAACAACTCCAGGCGCACGCGGTGGCAGCCCAGTTCGCCATGGACGCGCCGGGTCAGCCACAAATCCTGATCACGATCGCGGCGCGCTTTGGGCGGGTCTCCTGGAAATACAGCTCAATCGCATATTCGTTGATCCTGAAGGATGTCGGCAGCCTGATCCAGACGTTTTACCTGGCCGCGACCGATATGGACCTCGGCGGCTGCGCCATCGGGAGCACCAACATCGACCTGTTCGCGACAATGACGGAGCTGGAATTCCATATAGAAGGCCCGGTCGGTCAATTCGCGCTCGGGCGCGGCAGGAAGCTCGATATCCCGAGCTAGAAGCTCGGGTAGTTCGGCGCTCGCCTCTCGCCAGTCGCGCTATTGCAGAGTGGGATCGAGCCGGTCGCGCAGCCAGTCGCCGATCACGGAGACCGCCAGCGTGGTGACGACGATGGTGGTCGCCGGCGCCAGCATGATCCAGGGCGCCCGGGTAAGGTATTCGCGGCCGTAGCCGACCATGTTGCCGAGGCTGGTCATCGGCGGCTGCACGCCGAGGCCGAGGAAGGACAGGCCCGACTCCATCAGGATCACCTCGGGGAAGACCAGCGTCGTCGACACGATCAGGGTCGAGGCGATGTTGGGCAGGATGTGCCGGAGGTAAATCCGCGACGGCGTCGCGCCGAGCTGACGGACCGCGGCGGCATAGCCTTGGGCGTTGGCGGAGATGGCCAGTCCCCGCGCGATGCGGGCGTAGCGCTCCCAGCCGAACAGGCCCATCAGGCCGATCAGCAGCGGCAGCGAATTGCCGAAGAAGGCGAGCACGGCCAGCGCCATGATCAGGAAGGGCATGCTGGCCTGGAAATCGGTCAGCATCAGCACGAGCTGCTCGACGGTCCCGCGGAAATGCGCGGCGAAAAAGCCGAGCGTGGTGCCGACAATCGCCGAGATCGCGGTGGCGCCGAAGGCGATCAGGAGCGAGATGCGGATCGAGACGAGGAGGCGCGACAGCACGTCGCGGCCAAGCTCGTCGGTGCCGAGCCAGTGCGCGACATTGCCGGGCGACGCCAGACGATTGCGCAGGTCGAGCTGGGTGTAGCCATAGGGCGCGATCTTCTCGGCGAAGGCCGCAATCACCAGCATCGCGACGATCCAGGTGACCGCAAGCGCGACAGACACCGGGATCGCCGGCAGGCTGATGCGGCGGCGGACGCTAGAGCCCTTTCCGTTCCGATGAAATCGGAACGGGGCTCTAGATTCCAGTTTTGACGCGTTTTCTCTACGCGAACCGGTGTCCACTTCGCTTGAAAACGCTTCGGTGTCCTTCAGCGTCGCGTCGGTCATGCATGCGCTCCCTTGGCGCGCAGCCGCGGATCGAGGAAGCCGTAGAGGAAGTCGACGACCAGGTTCGACGTGACCATGGTCAACGCAACCAGCAGCAGGATGCATTGCACGACCGCGAGGTCGCGGTTGGCGACGGCGACGACAAGCAGGCGCCCTACCCCCGGCCACGAAAACACGCTCTCGACCACGACGGCGCCCGCGATCAGCGTTCCCACCATGAAGCCGAGAATGGTGACGGTCGGGATCGCCGCATTTGGCAGCGCATGCGAGGTCACCACCCTGCGCCACGGCACACCCTTGGCGGAAGCCGTACGGATATAGGGCTGGCCCAGCACCTCCAGCATCGCGCTGCGGGTGAAGCGCGCCAGCACCGCTGCGCCGCCAAGGCTCAGCGTCGCGATCGGCAGGATCGCGTGACGCCAGCTGTCCTGCCCGCCCGACGGCAGCCAGCCCAGCTGCACGGCGAAGACGAGCACGAGCAGCAGCGCAAGGACAAAACTCGGCACGGTGAACCCGGCGACCGCCGTCATCATCACGGCACGGTCGATCGCAGAGCCGCGATGCAGCGCGGCGTAGATGCCGGCGGGAACGCCGAGCGCGACCTTGAAGAAGAACGCCGGCAGCGTCAGCGCCAATGTTGCGGGGATCCGCTCAAGGACGAGTTGGATCGCGGGACGGCCGTCGCGCATGGAGCGGCCGAGCTCGCCTCGCGCGATGGCGCTGAAGTAATCGAGATACTGGAACCAGATGGGATCATCCAGCCCCCACGCCTTGCGGAATGCAGCGATCACCTCCGGCGGCGCTTCCGGTCCCAAAATCATCAGGGCCGGATCGCCTGACAGCCGCAGCACGACGAAGGCGAAGGTGACGACGAGCACGATCGTCAGCGCCGCGCGTCCGATGCGAATGGCGAAATAGCGTCCCATCACGCGGCGTCCCGCGTTTGGGCGCCCGTGACGAGGTGGCAGGCGACCTGCCTGTCACCGCCGACGGCCGAGAGCGCCGGCACCTCGCTCGCGCAGCGCGCGATCGCGCGCGGGCAACGCGGATGGAAGGCGCAGCCTCGGGGGCGCGCGGCCGGGTTCGGCGGATCGCCCGCCAGTACGATGCGGCCCGCGCTGCGGCGGCCCGGCGCCGGCGAGGCCGAGACGAGTGCCTGCGTATAGGGATGCTCCGGCCGCGCAAAGAGATCGTCGGCGCTGCCGATCTCGACGATGCGGCCGAGATACATCACGGCGACGATATTGCTGATCTGGCGGACGACGCGCAGGTCGTGGCTGATGAAGAGCAGCGTGAGACCAAGCTGTCCCTGAAGATCGGCGAGCAAATTCACCACCTGCGCCTGGATCGAGACATCGAGCGCGCTGACCGGCTCGTCGCAGACGAGGAAATCAGGTTTTGTCGCCAACGCCCGCGCCAGCACGATGCGCTGGCGTTGTCCGCCCGAGAGTGCGCCGGGATAGCGCGCGCCATGCGCAGGCGTCAGTTCGACCGCCTGCAGCAATTCGCGCACCCGCTCATCGCGTTCGCCCGGCGTACCGAGGCCATGAATGTCCAAGGGCTCGCGGATCTGTGTCGCGACCGGCAAGCGCCGGTCCAGCGCTCCCAATGGATCCTGGAAGATCATCTGCATGCGCGCCCGCTGCGCGCGCCACGCCTGCGTGCCAGGCGCTGCCATGGGCTTGCCGTCAAACCGCACCTCGCCGCGATCGGGCGGCTCGAGGCCGAGCACGATGCGACCCGTGGTGGATTTACCCGAGCCGGACTCGCCGACGAGGCCCAGCGTTTCGCCCTTGGGGATGGCCAGCGAGACGCCATCGACCGCATGGACGGCCGTGCTCCGGCCGAACATCCCGGAACGCATGCTGTAGCTGCGCGAGATCGCGGACACTTCGACGAGCGGCGCGCTCATTCGGCGGCGATCCCAAGCAGTGCGCGGCGCGAGGCCTCGGCCCGGATGCACGCGACCGCGCGGTCGTTCGTGATCGGTGCCAGGCTCGGCGCGGCGAGGCCGCACGGCCCGGCCGCCAACGCGCAACGCGGCGCGAACGCACAGCCATCAGGCATACTCGCGGGATCGGGCACCGTGCCGGGAATGGCGGTGAGGCGCCGGCGCGGACCGTCGAGCGGCGGCAGCGCGCCGATCAGGCCTTGTGCGTAGGGATGCACGGGATCGGCGAAGAGCTGGTTGGCCGGCGCCTCCTCGATGATGCGGCCGGCATACATCACGGCGACGCGGTCGCAATTCTCGGCGACGACGCCGAGGTCGTGGCTAATCAGGACCATCGCCATGCTCATCTCGCGGCGGATCGACGAGAGCAGCTCCAGGATCTGGGCTTGAATGGTGGCGTCGAGCGCGGTGGTCGGCTCGTCCGCAATCAGCAGGTCGGGATTTCCGGCGAGCGCCATCGCGATCATGATGCGCTGCACCTGACCGCCGGAGAATTCATGCGGATAGGCGGACAGCCGCCGGCCTGCGTCGGGAATGCCGACGAGATCGAGCAGCCGTCGCGCTTCGGCTTTCACCGCTTCTCCAGAGAGATCGCGATGCAGCGCCAGGGCCTCGCAGAGCTGCTTGCGGATGGTCAGCACCGGGTTGAGCGCGCTCGCCGGATCCTGGAAGATCATGGCGACCCGCCCGCCCCGGACCCGATCGAGTTCAACCGCGGGCGCGCCCAGGAGCTCGTGCCCGTCGAGCCGCACCGAGCCCAGGACCCGCGCATGCCGCGGCAGCAGGCCCAGCGCGGCAAGCCACGTCACCGACTTGCCGGAGCCGGATTCCCCGACGAGGCCGAGGGCCTCGCCCTTGCGCAGGGTGAGATCGACGCCACGCAGCACCGGCACGCCGTTGAAGGCGACGCTCAGGCCTTCAATGCTGACCAGCGGCGACACCTCAGGCCTCGAAATTGCCGGCGCGGAAATCCATCGCGAAGGCGGGCGATGCCTTCCACTTGATCGATTTCGGCTTGGCCGTGAAGGTCGCGTTCTGATGCAGCACCGTGTAGGCGGGGTCCTCGCGCTCGGCGATCTCCAGCATGCGGCGGAACGCCTTCTTGCGCGCCGCGCGGTCGGTCGAGGTTTCCAAGAACTCCGAAAGCGTGTTCAGCTCGGCGTTGGTCCACTCGCCGATCTGTTGCTGCTGGCCGTTCGGCCCGTGCTGGGCGACCAGCGAGGAGACGGGATCGTTGAAGGCGGCCGAGTTCGACCAGTCGCGCACGGCGCGCGTGGGCGCACGTTCCATGATCTGCGACCAGTTCTCCTTGGTCTCGATCTGGACGTTGAGGCCGACCGACTTCCACATCTCGACCAGGACCTGCGCGGTCGCGACCTGGTTGGTGTAGTAGTTGTTGAGCAGGCGATACGGGATCGGATCGCCCTTGTAGTTGGCCTGCTTCAGCAGGTCCTGCGCGAGCTTCGGATCATAGGCCGGCACGTTCCAGTCGGCATTGAACATGTCGCCGTAGAATTCCCACTGCAGGCCCTTCGGCACGCGGGTGCGGCCGGCCCACAGGCTGTCGACGATGGCCTGGCGGTCGATCGCGTGGGTAAAGGCGCGCCGCACCAGCGGATTGGCGAGCTGGGCGTGGTTCTTGTCGAACACGGTCAGGCGGTGATTGAGGATGGTGCCGCCCTGCACTTCGAACGCCGCATTCTTCTCGATGCCGGCGATCTGGTCCGGCGGGATGTCGCAAGCGAACTGGTACTCGCCCGAGAGCAGCCCGTTGATGCGGCTCGCGACTTCAGGGACTTCGAGGAAGCGGATGCGCTTGAGCGGCGGACGGCCGCCCCAATATTCATCGTGTGCTTCCAGCGTCAGCGAGACGTCGGGCTTGAGCTCGACGACCCGGTAGGGCCCGGTGGTAACAGGCTTGCGCGCCCAGTCGAGATAGCTTGCGGACTCGTCCCAGGCCCGGCGGTTCATGATGTCGGAGCCGTAGCGCGACAGCCGGCCTTCGATGGTGACGTCGGGCGTCGCGTTGTAGAAGCGCACGGTGTATTTGTCGACGGCGTCGACGCGCACGAGGTCCGGCCAGATCCGGCGCGCGACGGCGGGCACATCGGGCGGCAGTTCCTTGCCCGGACGCGGCGTCGGGATCTTCTCGAAGGCCTGGATGGTGGAGCGGCTCTTGGCCTCGGTCTCGCCGAACATGCGTTCGCGGCTGAAGGAGAAGACCACGTCCTCCGCCGTCAGCTCGTCGCCATTGTGGAACTTGACGCCCTGGCGCAGCTTCACCTCGACGGTCTGGTCGTCGATGCGGCGCCACTCGGTCGCAAGGCCCGGCACGGCCTCGAGGCTGCCGCGCCAGTTCTTGGAAATCAGGCCCTCCCAGATCGAGGAGAAGAACACGCGCTCGCCGACATTGGACTGCTCGCGCAGCACGTCCAGCACGTTCGCGTTGGTCACCTTCTGCACGGCGATCGTCACCGACGGACGATTGTCGCCTTGCGCGATAGCAAAGCGCGGCAGCAGCAGCGTGCCCGCAGCCGCGGTGCCGGATTTCAGGATGGTGCGACGGGTGAGTTTGCTCATGACGATAGGCCCTGCCCTTGATGAGGTCGGTTATTCTGCGAGGCCAAGCGCGGCGAGATGGGCTGCGCCGGCGCGGACGTCGTCGTGTTTGCGGAGTTCGAGGATCAGCCGCGGGTTCGAGGTCAGCCGGCCCAGCGCGCGGAACACCGCGACCCACGGGATGTTGCCCTCGCCCGGCGCCCAGTGCCGGTCGGCAAAGCCGTCGGTGTCCTGGAGATGCACATGCGTCAGCATGTCGCCGGCGGTCTCGACATAGTAGTCGACCGGCGGCGCGCCGGTGGAGATGTGGGCGTAGTTGGCGTGGCCGGTGTCGAGCGAGACGCGGACCTTGCCGCTCTCCAGCGCCTTGGCGAGGCGCACGCGGTCGCGCGGATCCTTGTCCTCGATGTTCTCGATGACGATCTCGCAGCCGGTCGTCTCGGCACGCGCGATCACTTCGGCGAGGGTCGCCCTGACCCGTTCGACCAGATTGCCGCGATTGTCCGGATAAAGATCGAGATTGTTGTGGTCCCAGGTCGTGAACGGCGAATGGATCACCATCTGCGTGGCGCCGAGGAACTCGGCGGCTTCCAGCCCCTGCAGCAGGCGCTTGGTCACCGCCTGGCGGATCATCGGGTCGTGGCTGTCGATCTTGAAACCCCAGAACGGCCCGTGGATGCCGAGCCGACCGGTATGGCCTGCGAGCATCTGCTTGATCTCGCCGGCGGTCGCGCGCCAGTCGCTATCGAGGAGATCGGCGCGGAAGAAATCCTGGATCTCGAGATCGCGCTGCCGTTCCAGAAGCCAGTCGCGATGCGCGGGGATCGATTTGATGGACAGTGCGGCGCCCAACACCGGCTTCGACATGGCTTGCTCCTTTGACCGTCAGCAATGACGGGAGCAGCGCTAGACCAGTTCAATGACAGGCCCGTGAAACCGATGTTCCGCAGCGTCGAGCAGATGTGGACATCCCGCGCGTCGCCAGCATCGATGTTGTGCAGCGGCGCTGGCGTCGATGCAGGCACGTGCAGTCTGCCGCAGAAGCAAGCTGAATCGTGTCCGTAGTGCTCCGGAATGGAATCCTATTCCGATGTCGCGTACATCGCGCGACATCGATCGGCGGCCACTTCCAAGGGCATCACCCTCTGATCGCGCACCACGGGGTTGGGGGACCACATGGGGCGGGGGATCGAAGGCTGGGGCAAGGTGACGAGGTCCGGACTCCTAGGCACTCCGGACCTCGTGCTTTCCTTCAGCGCGAGCCTGCCAGCATATCGCTAGGCCCACATAGACCCACTCCACAGCAGCTCCGGCTGGCGCCCTCGGCTCACATCGCATCCTTCAGCGTCAGCCGCGCCGTGAACGTCACGCTGATCTTGCCGACCAGCGCCATTCCCTCGACTTCCGCGCCACCGGGGAAATAATCGCCGGAAAAGCCGCAGGTGACCTCCCTGCCTCCGAACACGAGAGACCGGCCGACCGCTTCTGTGTGCTGGTTGACGATCATGTCGCCACGCCATTTCCCGTTCCGGAACGTGTAGCTGCCGGTGTAGTAGAAATAGCTGTCACCACCCATGATACGTCCGTCGCAGAGCACGACCACGCCCCGCGCCTGCCCGCGCTTGCCGTCACGCATTTCGATGTCGAAGATGTAAAGGCCGTTGACGACGCTGGCCTCTTCACCCGTTTCTGAGCCTTCCCCGGCCGACATCAGATCGTCTCCCCAGCAATGTCGATCCGCCGCGTCATTCAGTTCGGTACGTTCCGGTCGAGATCCTCGAGCCATGCCGCTGCGCTCGAATCCGACGGTGCACGCCAGTCGCCGCGCGGCGACAGCGAGCCGCCGGCCGAAACCTTCGGGCCGTTCGGCATGGCCGAGCGCTTGAACTGGCTGAAGGCGAAGAAGCGGCGCAGGAACACTTCGAGCCAGCGGCGGATCTCGGGAAGCTCGTAGGCCTTGCGCCGATCGTTCGGGAACGCTGGCGGCCATTCGCCCTTGGCGACATCCTTCCACGCCTGGAGCGCCATGAAAGCGATCTTGGACGGCCGCATGCCGAAGCGGAGCGTATAGAACAGGTTGAAATCCTGGAGCTCGTAGGGGCCGACGGAGGCTTCGGTGCTTTGCGGTTTCTCGCCGGGCTTGACCGGAACCAGCTCGGGCGAGATTTCGGCCGACAGGATCGAGGCAAGCGTCCGGTTGACGTCATCGCTGAACTGCTGCGAGGCGATCACCCAGCGGATCAGATGCTGAATCAGCGTCTTCGGCACGCCGGCATTGACATTGTAGTGCGCCATCTGGTCGCCGACGCCATAGGTGCACCAGCCCAGCGCGAGCTCGGAGAGATCGCCGGTTCCGATGACGATGCCGCCGTGGTGGTTGGCGAGGCGGAACAGATAGTCCGTGCGCAGACCCGCCTGCACGTTCTCGAAGGTGACGTCGTAGACCTTCTCGCCCTTGCCGAAGGGATGGCCGATATCCTTCAGCATCTGGGTTGCAGTGGTGCGGATGTCGAGTTCCTGCCAATTCGTCTGCAAGGACTTCATCAGCGCCAGCGCATTGGTCTTGCTCTCGCTGCCGGTGGCAAATCCCGGCATCGTGTAGGCGAGGATGTTTTCACGCGGCAGGCCGAGCAGGTCGACGGCCTTGGCGGCGACGATCAGCGCGTGGGTGGAATCGAGCCCGCCCGAGACGCCGATGACGACGCGCTTGGTGCCGGTCGCGCGCATGCGCTGCACGAGGCCGGCGACCTGGATGTTGTAGGCCTCGTAGCAGTCCTGCTCGAGCAGGCTCTCGTCGCTCGGCACGAACGGAAAGCGCTCGACCTTGCGCAGGAAGCCGATATCGGAGGCCGGCGGCTTCAACGCGAACGTCACCTTGCGGAAGAACGCCTCGCGCTGCCGGCGGTTGTCGTCGAACGTCCCCATCAAGGCGCGTTCCTGCCTGAGCAGGTCGAGATCGACGTCGGCGAACGTGATCTGGCCGCCCTGGCGGAACCGCTCGCCCTCGGCCAGCAGCACGCCGTTCTCGTAGATCGAGGTCTGGCCATCCCAGGCCAGATCAGTGGTCGATTCCCCTGCCCCTGCGGCGGAATAGACGTAGGCCGCGAGGCAGCGCGCCGAGGTCGATTGGCACAGCAGTGCGCGCGAGCGCGCCCGGCCGATCGTGATCGGGCTGCCCGAGAGGTTTATCAGCACGCTGGCGCCTGCGAGCGCGAGCTCCGAGGCCGGGGTCACCGGGATCCACATGTCCTCGCAGATCTCGACGCCGATGGTGAGGCCCGGCACGTCCTCGGCCGCGAACAGCAGATCGACGCCGAACGGTGCATGCAGCCCGCCGAAGACGATCGTCTCTCCGGCGATGCCGGCGCCGGAGGCGAAATGCCGCCCCTCGTAGAACTCACGGTAGGTCGGCAGGTAACTCTTCGGCACCACGCCGAGGACGTTGCCGCGATGAATGACGACGGCGCAATTGTAGATGCGATGACCAAAGCGCAGCGGCGCGCCGACGATCAGGACGGTCATCAATGCATCGGAGGCCTCGACGATGGCCGCGAGACCGCGCTCGACGGCGTCGAGCAGCGGATCCTGCTTGACCAGGTCTTCGATCGCATAGCCGGACAGGCACAGCTCGGGAAACACGGCAACCGCCGCCGACTGTTCGTGGCAGGCATTGGCGGCCGCCAGGATGGCCTTGGCATTGGCCGAGGGATCGGCGACGTGGGAGGTGGTCACGCAGGCCGCCACGCGCGCAAATCCGTGGGCGTAGATCGAGTGGAAAGTCATCGAGCGCAGTACCTTTAATCTCTTTCCGGCCGGCCGCAGCCGTCAGCTCCAGCCTATGTAGCTCATCGATCCGGCTCCGTGCAGGCCATTCGCCATCATGCATAACGGATTTGCGCCTCGCTCTGGCCGGCGAGCTCAGGCGCTGCGGGCCAGGACGCCGGTCAGATCGTCGCGCAGCCACTGGGCGATCCGGGGCCAGGCATGCGCGTGGGTCCGCGCACCCATGAACAGGCCGAGGTGATTGCTCGGCTCGGAGGCCGCCGCAATGAAGGCTGGCGGCGTGCCGACAAGGCCGGCGGTGGCGAGCGCCTGCGTCACCGGCACCACTTCGTCGTCGAGCCCGGCCAGCAGGAAGATCGGCGCCTTGACGTCCTTCAGATCAATCGCGCGGCCGAGCGCCACGAAGTTGCCGCCGGCAATCTGGTTCTCCCGGAAAATCCGGTTGACGATCTCGAGATAGTAAGTGCCCGGCAGATCGAGCGTCTCCACGTTCCACTGGTCGAAACGCGCGAGCAGTGCCCCGCCTTCCTCGTCGGATAGGCCCACTTGCAAGGCGGCTGCGATATCCTCGCGGCTTGGCGTCCTTGACCAGAAGCGCAGCATCTCCTCGCCACTGACATTGCCTCCGCCACGCGCGACGAGCTGGTCGTAGACCATCTCCGGCGCGTTGCGGGCGAGCCTGGATAGCGAGGAATCGATCGACAGGTCGACCGGAGCGCCGACCAGGACCAACCGCCGCACCTTGGCCGGAAAGCGCGCCGCATAGAGCAGCGACAGCCAGCCACCCTGGCACAGGCCGACGAGATCGACCGGGACGCCGATCTCGTCGATGGCGACGTTGAGATCGGCAAGATAGCTGTCGATCGAGAGATAGCGCATGTCAGGGGTGGCCGAGCGCCAGTCGGTGAGATAGACCCGGTCGATGCCGCCATTCTGCAGCGACTGCACCACGCTGTGGCCGGGCGCGAAGTCGGCGATCAGGGCCCGATGCAGCGCATAGGGTGCGCAGACCAGCGCCGGCTGGCCGGACCGGTCCTTCGTGCAATCGCGCAGGTGCATGGTCGCAAGCTCCAGCGCGACCGTGTTGGGCGTCGTCCACGGCAGGCTGCTGTCGGCAGGCTCGTCCGGCCCGCGCTCCATCCATCCGAACCAGGCGTCCATGGCGAGCCGCGCCGCCGCAAACGGCCACAGCAGCGGATCGCCAGGGACATGGTCCGGCCCGCCCGGCTGTTTGCCTGTCTTCGCCGCCATGGCTATCTCGCGATTCTCACAGGAATGCCTCGAAGCTGATCACGGAAATGCTGAGCTCGACAAAACTCCGATGGGCTGCAGCCACAGAACCGTCGAGGTCGATGCCACGGCAGGCATCCTCGATCACCACGACCTCGCACCCGGCCTTGCGGGCGTCCTCTGCCGAAAAGCGGACGCAGAAGTCGAGCGCGAGCCCCGCGACGAAGACGGTCTTCAACTCGCGCTCGCGCAAATACCCGAGCAGGCCCGTCGGCGTCCTGTGGTCGTTCTCGAACAGCGCAGAATAGGAATCGATGCCGCGCCGAAAACCCTTGCGCACCACCAGGCTCGCCCGGGTGACGTCCAGCTCCCCATGGAATTCGGCGCCCGCCGTGCCCTGCACGCAATGCGTCGGCCAGAGCACCTGGCTGCCGTAGTCCAGCTCGATGGTCTGGAACGGCTGCTTGCCCGCATGATTCACCGCGAAGGAGACGTGGTCGCTCGGATGCCAGTCCTGGGTCAGCACCACATTGGCGAATTTTTGGGCGATACGGTTGATGGCTGGCACGACTTTCTCGCCGCCGGGCACGGCCAGTGCCCCGCCGGTGCAGAAGTCGTTCTGCACGTCGATCACCAGCAGCACGTCGCGGTCGGAAATCTTCATCGCAAGGCCCCATTCCATTTGCCGGCTCCGCCGGCGCCGAACGCTCCCTCCAATGTCGATCTTCCGGTGCGGCTTCGCAACCGCCGATCGCGTGTGGCCATATCGCGCTGGCGGCCAAGGATCGTCTCCAGGATGCAACGGTTTGGCCTCGTCCGTGTTGACTAGGCACAATCAAGCGAGGATTCTCAAACCGTCCGCAAACTGCGGATCGGATCAGGAGCGGAGGCAAAGGTTCCCGAAGGCCGGCAAGGCCGCGGCGACCAAAGGGTCATGAGTATCGGCAAGACAGGAAAAATTCTTCTCGCCGATATCGGCGGCACCAATGCGCGCTTTGCGCTGAGCCAAAGCGAACCGGGCAACGGCGACCAGACCGGATCGATCGACTATGTGAAGGTCGCCGACTTCCCGACCGTCCAGGAAGCCATTGTCGACGTGCTGGCGCGCCGGGCCGGCGGCGAACCGCCCCAACGAGCCGTGCTGGCCGTCGCAGGCCCCGTCACCAACAACCGCTGCGTCATGACCAACAGCCCCTGGGTCATCGACGGCAACGAGCTCCAGCCAACGCTCGGCTTCGACAGCGTCCATGTGCTCAACGATTTCGAGGTGGTCGCCTGGTCCCTGCCCGCCTTGCGGTCCGCCGATCTGATCCCGCTCGGCGGACAAGATGGCCTCCCCGGAGAACCGTTGCTGGTGGTCGGGCCCGGAACCGGCTTTGGCGTCTCCTGTCTGGTTGAGCGCTATGGGGCGCGGCTGGCCGTCGTCACCGAGGCTGGCCACGCGACGTTGCCGGCAGAGAACGAGCGCGAGGAACGCGTGATCGCGTCCTTGCGCCGACGTTTCGGCCATGTCTCCATCGAGCGCGGCGCGCTGTCGGGCTCCGGCTTGCAAAGCCTCTACGAGGCACTCGCGGAGATCGACGGCGTCCAGGTGCCGCACCGCGACGCGGCCGCCATCACCAAGGCGGCCCTGGATGGCAGCTGCCCGGTCAGCCGCGCGACGCTGGAGATGTTCTGCGCCACCCTGGGCTCGGTCGCGGGCAACCTCGCGGTGACCTTCGGTGCCCGCGGCGGCGTCTATATCGCCGGCGGGATCGTGCCGCGCTTCCCGGAGTTCCTTGCGGCCTCCGCGTTCCGCGCGCGCTTCGAAGCCAAGGGGCGCTTCCAGGACTATTTGCGCAACATCCCGACCCGGCTCGTCACGAAGCCCGATGCCAGCTTCGTCGGGCTGAAGATGTTCGCCGACCACAATCCTGATTGAAGTGCGGCCGGCCGAGACCGTCCGGTCCGTTAACTAATTCACAGCTGATTGCATCCAAAGCGGGGTTCCACGCAGGATCGTGCTTGCCCGATTGTTTCCCATGGGAAACAATCCCGCGGAGTGCGCGGCGTAGTTGCGGGGGCGTGACATGCGTAAACCGGATCTGGGCTTCGACTATCACCGTTATCACCGCCTGCTGACCGAGGCGGACGACGAGGACAAACGGCTGGCGCTGATCGAGCTCCTGATCGAGGAAAAGGCGCGAGACCGGCTGGCCGCCCAGCGCGCCTCGGATCGGGCCGCCATGACCGCCCATACGATCGCCACGGTGCTGAGGAACGGTCGCGGCTGAGACCTGCAATCCCGCGCCGGGAGGCGCGAATCCGCGAGCCGATTGCGATTCCGTTAACGATCCCTCGCAATCTCGCGTCAAACTTTTTGCTCTAAGAGTTCCCTCACCTGATGCAATTCAGGGGTCAACACAGGGGGGAATGAACATGAGCATGATTTCGCTCGCCGCGATGCCGGCCGCCGTCGAAACGCGTTTCGCCGATTCTTCGTTCAAGACCATCTTGCTGTTCTGCTGCACGGGCCTCGTCGCCTCGTTCGGCCTGATGGCGCACGGCATCGACCTCACCGCCGGCCTGATTTGAGAACCCGACGAATTCCTTCGTTGCATGGCCGCCCCCGACGGGCGGCCATTTTCGTTGGCGATCCCAACGCGGCGCCGTCGCTCAGCGCGGTGCCCTCACCGTCGCTCAGTGCGGCGCCTTCGCCGTGGTTTCCGGAAACATCGAATCGATCATCGCCTTGAGCTGGTCGATCGAAATCGGCTTGCGCAGGATGGGCCTGCGGCGGAGCAGCGACGGCAGGAGTTCCGGCCCGTAGCCGGTGGCGAACAGAAACGGCTTGCCGCGGCGCTCGATCAGGTCGGCGACGGGATCGACGTAGAGCCCCATGAGGTTGATGTCGAGGATCGCGAGATCGTATTGCGCGGTCATCGCAAAGGCGCTCGCGTCCCGGACATTGTCCGCTTCCGCGACGACATGGTGGCCGAGCTCCTCCACCATGTCGGCCATCATCATCCGGATCAACGCCTCGTCTTCGACCAGGAAAACGGAGAGTCCGTCCGCCATATCAACCCCGCAGTCAGCTTGCGAAGCTAATCATACCCGAATTGCGGAAAGGATTCACGAATTCGTGGCGGGCGCCGTTAATTCGTACGCTGGCGATCCGATTCAACTTGATCAATCCAGCCCGCGCTCGTGGCTGAGGCGTACCATCTCCTGGATGAAGACCTGCTTCTGCTTGTCGTCGAGGCTCGAATAGAGCGGTTCGGCGGCGTCGGCGACATTGCGCTGGTCGGCCGCCCGGTCGATCAGGAACTGCGCCTCGTTGCGCATCTGCTCGATGATGTCGTCGGGCGGATCCCGCTTGGCGCGCGCAACCCGCAGGTTGAGCCGCTCCGCGCCATTATGCCCCAGGTAGTGCATGGCGCTGGAGAACCCGTACCAGTGCTTCTCCTGATCAGGCGTGAGATTCAGTTCGGTTTTGATCCGCTCGATGTAGGAATCGCTGTTGGCGACGATCTGTTCGGCCGACTGTTGCGGCGCGCCGGTCTGGGTGAGGACCGTGACATCCTTGTTGTCCTTGGTGTCCTGCGGCGCGTTCTTTGCTTCCTTGCTCGCCTTGGCCCCCTTGCCCGCCTTGGCGCTCTTGGCATCCTTGTCCTTGCCGGCGCCCTGCTGCTGCTTGGCATCCTTGGCCGCGTCCTTGTTAGCGTCCTTGGCGGCCGGCGCCTGGTTGCCATTGTTGCCGACGCCGAGAACGCCGGTGAAAACGCCAACCACGCCGCCGATCGCACCGCCGAGCACGCCACCGACCGGACCGGCCGCCTTGTTCCCGGCTGCCGCCCCCTCCTGAACGCCTTTGACCAATCCTTGAGCGTTCGCGACTGCGGCTGCGCCGAGCAGCAGCGCGAGCACGGACCCCAGCGCGAGCCATCGTCGCAGGTAAAGCCGCGCTGGCGGCGCCGGGTTGATCATTCTCGTCTCCATCGTCGAACTGATTGGCCTATCCGGGTGGAAGCCGCCCGCTGGTTGCAACACTATCGTTTCCGCCGCTTCAAGGTCCAGACGCAGCCAATTGCTGTCCACGCCCGAAAAGTCTTTCACGCGAAGCGGTTATGCAGGCTTATTCGAAACTGCGGCGTAATTGCGCACGGATCGTTCCAGGCCGGTTCGCGCACCGTGTGCGTCGCAAAAGGAGCAGCCACGGCGCAGGTCCGGCGCACCGCACCGCGGGCGCCGCCGCGCCGTCGGGCACAACGTTAGTTCTAGACGATCGCCATTCGGCCTTTCTCGACAGACGCGATCAATCATGATCTGATCGCGCTACCAATTTGCCGCGCCTCGCGTGATTGCAATCGGAGCTGACGGCACCAACAAGAAACGTTCAACGAGAATTCCAACAAGAAACGCCAACAAGAAAATCAAGAGCAAAACTCGGAAGAGTTAAGAGGAAACGCCAGAACAATAAAACATCCAAGCGAGGAAACGAGATGTCACGCAAGACACTGACGCGACGTCAATTTGTGGCTGCCACTGCAATGTCCTCCGCGGCGCTGATCACGGCGCCCTATGTCAGAGGCGCTTATGCCGCCGGCAAGCTCTCGATCGGCTTCTGGGACCATTGGGTACCCGGCGCCAACGACGCCTCCACGGCTCTCGTCAATGAATGGGCCGCGAAGGAGAAGGTCGAGGTCTCGATCGACTACATCACCAGCAACAACAAGAAGATCGAGCTGACTGCGGCGGCCGAAGCCCAGGCCAAGTCCGGTCACGACATACTTCAGATGCCGAGCTGGTGGCCGCACGCCTATTCGGAGAATCTCGAGCCGCTCAACGACGTCATGGAGCCGCTCATCAAGCAGAATGGCGAGGTGAACGGCACCGTCAAATATCTAGGCCAGTCGGGCGGCAAATGGCTCGCGATCCCAGCGACACCGGGCAGCCAGATCAAGGGCCCTTGCTCGCGCATCGACCTGATGAAGAAGCATGCGGGCATCGACGTGCAGGAGATGTACCCGGCAGGCAGTCCGCCGAAGGCCGACAACTGGACGATGGAGACGTTCTTGAAGGCTGCGGAAGCTTGCCAGAAGGCCGGCTTCCCGTTCGGCATCGGTCTCGGCGAGACCACCGACAGCGTCGATACAGCCGGCGCGATCTTCCAGTCCTTCGGCGCCGAGCTCGTCAATGCCAAGGGCGATGTCACGGTCAAGACCGACGCGGTGCGGCAGGCGCTCGAATTCTACAAGAAGCTGATCGCCGTGCTGCCGACGGACGCGCCCTCCTGGGATGATGCGTCCAACAACAAATGGCTGATCTCGGGCCGCGGGGCGATGATCCTGAACCCGCCGAGCGCCTGGGCGGTCGCCAAGCGCGACGCACCGCAAGTCGCCGAGCAGTGCTGGACGCACGGCTTCCCGGCGGGTCCGAAAGGACGCTTTGCCCCGTACCTGCCCTATTTCTGGGGCGTCTGGAGCTTCGGCAAGAACAAGGAGGCGGCCAAGAGTCTGCTTACCCATCTGTCCTCGCCCGCGGCGATCGAAAAGTTCGTCGTGGCGAGCGGCGGCTATGACCTGCCGGCCTATGCCAACATGACGACGTTCAAGACCTGGGCCGAGGTCGGACCGCCGAAGGGCACGCTCTATCACTACCCGAACCCGTACAACCACCAGACGCTGTCAATCGCCGCATCGCCGGCGCCGCCGAAGATCGCGCAGCAGATCTACTTCCAGGCCACGCTGACCAAGATGGCGCTGCGCTTTGCGCAAGGAGAGAAGTTGGAAACGGCGCTCGCCTGGGCCGAGGGCGAGTGCGAGGGCTTCATGCGGACCTGAGCCGGGTGTGTGCCGTGGCGGTTCATGCCTTCGGGTGTGAGCCGCCGGGGCGCGCTCTCGCTCCGTCCGCAAGCCAATGAAGCCGACCGGTCGCCGGCTTCACCGTTGAATCTTTCGCAAGAAAGCCTGACCAGAAAGTTTGACCCATGGCCGATGTCGTCGTTGAGCAAGGTCGCCTCGCTCGTGCCGGGAGCCCGCGCAAAAAGAACGCGAGCCTGCGCAATGTAATGGGTCGGAAATCGACCGTGGCGTTCTTCCTGACGCTGCCGCTGATCCTTCTGATCGCACTGTTCGTGCTCTACCCCGCCTTCTATTCGCTCTACCTGGCGACGCTGAACAAGGCGATGACGAAATTCGTGGGCCTCAGCAATTTCACCTTCCTGTTCAAACGCGAGACGTTCTGGATGGTGGTGAAGCAGTCCTGCATATTTGCGATCACCGCCGTGATCTTCAAGGCGCTGATCGGCTTCATCGTCGCGCATTTCGTCCACAACATTCCGGGCAAGAAGCAGCGCAAATGGCGCGGCATGCTGCTGGTGCCCTGGGTCATCCCGCCGGCAATGAGCACGCTGGCCTGGCTCTGGCTGTTCGATCCCTCCTACAGCGCCTTCAACTACACACTGTCCTTCTTCGGCGTCGGTCCGATCCCTGGCTCGGTGACGCCTTCTGGGCGCGCTTCTCCGTCATCCTCGTCAACGTCTGGTACGGCGCGCCGTTCTTCCTGATCATGTACCTCGCCGCGCTGAAATCGGTCCCCGACCAGCTCTATGAGGCTGCGGCCATCGACGGCGCGAACTGGTGGCAGCGCATCTGGTTCATCACGCTGCCGATGATGCGCAACATCATCGCGATCACGACGCTGTTCTCGCTGATCGTCACCTTCGCCAATTTCGACATCGTGCGCATCCTCACCTCCGGCGGCCCGCTCGATCAGACGCATCTGTTCGCCACCTGGGCGTTCCAGGTCGGCATCCAGAGCAGCGACATTCCACTCGGCGCCTGCGTCTCGTTGTTCATGGTGCCGATCCTCGCCGTCGCAGCGGTCTTCATCCTGCGCGATGTCTCCAAACGCGGGAACGAAGCCTGATGAGCACACTGGCAATCGACAAGGCCGGACCAAGCCGCAAGGTCAAACTCGGAAGCATGAGCCGGGACCGCACCTGGGCGCTACGCTGGTCCTACTTCTTCCTGGTGCTGTTTGCGATCTTCTTCCTGACGCCGCCGGTCTACATGCTGATCACCTCCCTCAAGAGCAGCGCGGAGATCTCGGCGGCAACCAATCCCTGGTGGGTCTTTCACCCGACATTGGCGAACTATGTCGAGCTCCTGACCTCGAACCAGTTCCTGCGCTTCTTCTGGAACTCGTCGATCATCTCGATCGTGGTCGTGATCGTCACGATGCTGATCAGCATCCCGGCGGCGTTCGCGCTCGCGCGGATGAAGTTCTGGGGCTCGGCGACACTCGCGACCGGTGTGTTCCTCACCTATCTCATCCCGGACAGCCTTCTGTTCATCCCCCTGTTCAAGATGCTCGCGGTGGTCCAGGAGTTCACCGGCATCCCCCTGCTCAACCGATGGTACGTGCTGGTGTTCATCTATCCGACACTGACCGTGCCGTTCTGCACCTGGATCATGATCGGCTATTTCGCCTCGATCCCGAAGGAGCTCGATGAGGCCGCCCTCATCGACGGCGCCTCCTGGCTCCAGACCCTGACACGGATATTCATTCCCGTGGCCCTGCCCGGGCTGATCGCCGCCACGATCTTCGCCTTCACGGTGTCCTGGGCGCAGTTCCTCTATCCCCTGGTGTTCACCACGTCGATTGATCAGCTCGTGCTGCCGGTCGGCATCACCACCACGCTGATCAAGGGCGACGTCTTCAACTGGGGGCAGATCATGACCGGCGCGCTGCTCGGTGCAGCGCCGCCGCTGGTCATCTACGCCTTCCTGATGGACTACTACATTGCCGGCCTGACCGCCGGCGCGACAAAGGGTTGATGTCTCATGGCTGACGTTGCATTGCGTAAGGTCGTCAAGCGTTACGATGATGTCGAAGCCGTGCGCGGCATCGACCTCGATATCGCCGACCATGAGTTCATCGTGCTGGTGGGCCCCTCGGGCTGCGGCAAGTCGACGACGCTGCGCATGATCGCAGGTCTCGAGGACATCAGCGACGGCGACATCATGATCGGCGGCGACGTCGTCAACGACGTGCCGCCGAAGGACCGCGACATCGCGATGGTGTTCCAGAACTATGCGCTCTACCCGCACATGACGGTCGCCGAGAACATGTCGTTCGGGCTGCGCCTGAAGCACTATCCCAAGGCCGAGATCAAGGCGCGGGTGACGGAAGCCGCACGGCTCCTCGACATCACCGACCTGATCGACCGCAAGCCGAAGCAGCTCTCCGGCGGCCAGCGCCAGCGCGTCGCGATGGGGCGCGCCATCGTGCGCAATCCAAAGGTCTTCCTGTTCGACGAGCCGCTGTCCAACCTCGATGCCAAGCTGCGCGTGCAGATGCGGATCGAGATCAAGAAGGTGCACCAGAAGGTGCGCACCACCACGGTCTACGTCACCCACGACCAGGTCGAGGCGATGACGCTGGCCGATCGCGTGGTGGTGATGAACAAGGGACGCATCGAGCAGATCGGCACGCCGAACGAGCTCTACCACAAGCCGGCGACACGCTTCGTCGCGGGCTTCATCGGCTCGCCGGCGATGAACTTCATCCCGTGCCGGCTGGAGGACGTCGGCGGCACGCTCCAGATCCGCCTCACCGATCGCATCGCCTTTGCGCTGCCGCCGGCCCGCGCCGCGCGCTACAACGCGCTGCCGCGCACCGACAAGCTGCTGCTCGGTCTCCGGCCCGAGCATCTCACCGAGGCGCATGCGCATCTGGGGCCGGGCGTTGAGAGCTTCGACACCGTGCTCGACGTCACCGAGCCGATGGGTATGGAGACCCTGGTCTATTTCGGCCTCGAGGGCACGCCGGTCTGCGGCCGCGTCGATCCCAATGCCGGCGCCAAGGACGGGGCACCCATGCGTTTGGCGATGGACCTCAACAATATGCACCTGCTAAACGAAGACACCGGCGTCGTGTTGTGACGCAGGTCCAAGAAATGCGAGCAGGCGGGGAGCGATGGCGACCAACAAGAAGAAGATTTTCGTTACACAAACTTTGTCGCAAGGGGCCCGCACCCTCCTCACCCAGCGAGACGATATCGAGCTCGTGGAATTTGCGAACCTGATCTCGGCGAAGGATTTTCAGGCGCTGTTGAAGAGCCATGCCCCGGTTCATGGCGTGGCGCTCGGCGCCACCGCGTTCGGCGAGACCGAGCTTGAGGCCTCGAAGGACATGAAGGTGGTGACGCGGATCGGCGTCGGCTACGACGCGGTTGACGTGCCCGCCCTCTCCCGCCGCAAGGTGCCGCTGATGGTCGCCGGCAGCGCGAATTCGCCCTCGGTCGCCGAGCAGGCGCTGTTCATGATGCTGACACTGGCAAAACGCGCGCAGGAGATGCATTCCTGCGTCAAGGACGGCAAATGGGCCGACCGTCTCGGCATGCTGCCGTTCGATCTCTACGGCAAGACCGTGCTGATCATCGGCTTCGGCCGCATCGGCACCCGCACCGCCAAGCGCTGCCTGGCGATGGAAATGAGGGTACAGGTCTACGATCCCTACAAGCCCGCCGCCGAGATCAAGGCCGCCGGCTACGAGCCCGTCGCCGATCTCGACGCTGCGTTGCCCCATGCCGACTTCGTCACCATTCATTGTCCGAAGACGCCGGAAACGGTCGGCCTGTTTGACGCGGCCCGGATCGGCCGGATGAAGCCGAAATCCTATCTCATCAATACCGCACGCGGCGGCATCGTGAAGGAAGCGGCGCTGTACGACGCGCTCACGTCCGGAAAGCTCGCCGGCGCCGGCATCGACGTGTTCGAGGTGGAGCCGCCGCCGGTCAGCAACGCGCTGTTCGCGCTGCCCAACGTCATCATGGCCCCGCATGTCGCGGGCGTCACGGTCGAGGCGGTGAGCCGCATGAGCGAACAGACCGCGCGCAACATCCTGAGCGTGCTGGACGGCGATCCTATCCGGCAGAACATCATCAATCAGGACGTGCTGGGCTGACCAAACCGCAAGGCGGGCGGCCCATCCGCCCGCCTTCGGAACGCCAGAATGCGTCCCATTTTGGTGCAGATCGAGCCCCAACTCAGCCTTAATCAAACCCGCGTAATATGCCGAGCCGCGGCGGCAGTGGGACAGACTTGCCGGCCACGTCGAGCTGGAGGATGGACCCTTGGCAGAAATCGACCCGACCGACCACGCGCTGGCGACCATCGCCAGCATCCTGGAGCACCCCGAGCCCGTCCTCGTCGTCCGCGACGCCGAAACGGAAACGGCGGCTGCCGATGAGCATTCGGTCGTCGACGAGCATGCGGTCGTCGACGAGCATCCGGTTGCCGATGAGCATCCGGTGGTCGAGGAGCAGCCGCTGGTGCCGGAGCACACCGATGCCGACGGCTACAGCAAGGTCGGTCCCGGGCCGATGGTTGCGATCCGCCTCAAATGGACGGTCCATCGCGGCGATGACGACCAGTACTACGTCCACGAGACCATCGGCGAGCAGTCCGCGCCGGTCATCAGCGGCCCCATGACGAGCGACGCCGCCGTGCATTTCGTCGACACGCACGAGGACGAGGCGCACAGGCGTTTCGAGCTGCTGCGCAGCGAGATCGCCGGCCGCAGCTCGCTCGCCGAGTTCGAACGCAAGGGCGAAGCCTAAAGCGCGATCTAGCGCTCGCGGGGCCCGAGAAAATCCCGCTTCACGAGCTCGACGCCTGCGTGCCGCAACAGGTCGTAGGCCGTCGTGACGTGAAAGAAAAACTGCGGGACGCTGAACGTCAGCAGCAGCGTCCGTCCGGTGAAGGGCAGCTCGGTTCCGTTCTTCAGCCTGAAGAAGACATTCAGCTCCGCCGCCGCGTCGATCTCGGCCCGCGGCAGGCCCTCGATGAACTCGATTGACGTTGCGATACGCGCCTGAAGCCCGGCCATGTCGTGCTCCAGCGCCGGCAGCGTCACCGGCTCGCGCTGCGCCAGCAAGGCCGGAGCGACCGTTGCATGGCGGCAGGCCTCACCGACCTGCTGCGCCAGGTCGTACATGTTGGGTGCGAGGCGCATGCCGAGCAGGACCGCCGGGTTGAATTTGCGGGTCTCGGCGTAGGCCACGCCCTTGTCGAGCAGCGCGGACAGGTTGCGTAAGTACGGCACAAAGAGGCCGACCGAGGCCTCGTACATCGAGATCGTCACCTCGGGATTCCTTTCAATTCTGCCTCGCCAGCGGCGGGCATCTGGTCTAAATCCACGTCTGAAGAGCTGCACAATGACAGCTTGGGCTTGGGTGGAGAAGAGATGACCGTTCGATTCCTGTCGGCTTTGGCCGTGGCGCTGCTGATGAACCTTTCGGCCCACGCACAGCAGGCGGCGCCGTCGCGCCTCGACGAGATCATGAAGCGCGGCACATTACGTGTCGGGATGACCGGCGACTACAAGCCCTTCACCTATCTGGACAAGGCCACGCAGCAGTTCAGCGGCTTCGACGTCGACATGGCGGAGGCGCTCGGCAAGGCGCTGGGCGTCAAGGTCGAGTTCGTGCCGACGGCCTGGCCGAAGCTGATGAAGGATTTCGAGGCCGACCAGTTCGACATCGCCATGGGCGGCGTCTCGGTGACGCTCGACCGGCAGAGGAAAGGCTTCTTCTCGATGCCGATCATGCGCGAAGGCAAGACGCCGATCGCGCGCTGCGCCGATGTCGGCAAGTACCAGACGCTCCCTGATATCGACAAGAAGGGCACCCGCGTCATCGTCAATCCCGGCGGCACCAACGAGCGTTTCGCCCGCGCCAACATCAAGGACGCCGACATCACCGTCTTCGCCGACAATACCGTGATCTTCGACGAGATCGCCAAGGGCAATGCCGATTTGATGATGACGGACGCTTCCGAGACGCGCTACCAGCAGAAGCAGCATCAAGGCGTGCTGTGCGCGGTGCATCCGGAAAAACCGTTCGACTTCTCCGAGAAGGCCTATTGGCTCCAGCGAGACATGGCGCTGAAGGCCTTCGTCGACCAGTGGCTGCACATTTCCATGGAGGACGGCAGCTACAGGAAGATCTACGCCGCCTGGTTCGACTAGAGCGTCTTCGAGCGAAATGGGTATCGGTTCGCGCGTTCCGATTCCATCGGAACGGGACTGTGGACCGCGTCCTCCTGTCGCTTGCTTCGGCCAAATTGTGGACGGGTTCCGGGCGCATTGAACCCGAACCCGCCGGAGCACGACTCATACGGATGAAAGTGATCTAGATCACTTTTTGCGATCGCGCCGGGGCGTATGCGTCGGTCCGGGGACCATCTGTTCAGGAGATGCGAAATGAGGAAGCTGTTGGCCACGGCCGCATTCCTTTTGGCGAGCACCGCTGCGCAAGCGCAGTACACCTTCGAATATGGCGGGCGCACCATCCGCATCGATCCCGACCGGGGCACGGTGTCGATCCCCGGCGTCTATGACAACACCGGCCAGGGCAAGGCCAAGAAGGCCAAGAAGAACGAGACAAGTCCGGGCCAGCAGGCGCCGCAAGAGGCCAAGGCCGATCCGCAAGCCCCGGCTGCTCCGGCGCCTCCACCGGCCGCTGCTACAGCGCCGCCCGCAGCCGTGCAGGCTCCCGCGCCGCCCGTCGTGGCCGCACCGCCTCCCGCGCCACCTGCTCCGCCGCCGGCGACTGCCAATGCTGCACCGGCTGATACGGCCGTCGTGCCTCCGCCCGCACCGCCTCCGGCCCCTGCTCCCGTCGAGCAGCAAGCAGCTCCCGTGGCGCCGCCCCCGCCGGCCGCTGCGGCTGTTGCGCCACCCGCGCCGGCGCCTGCCCCCGCACCCGTTCAGTCGGCCGCTGTCGCGCCACCGGCTCCCGCTGCTGCACCGACGCGCGACCTCAATTCGCCGCTCGGCATCTGGCTCACCGAGGAGAAGGAAGGCAAGGTGCGCATCGAGCAATGCGGCAACAACCTCTGTGGCTATTCGGTCGACAGCAAGTCGAACCAGAACGGCGAGCAGGTCCTGATCAACATGAAGCCCGGCAAGGACCAGAAATGGTCCGGCCGCATCCTCGATCCCAACACCGGCTCGACCTACGATTCGACGATCGCCATGAAGGGTACGGATCGCCTGCGCGTGCAGGGCTGCGCCTTCGGCGGCATGTTCTGCGGCGGCCAGACCTGGACGCGGGTGAACTAAGCTCGGCTTCGACACTTTGACGGAGACAAGGGGCCCGTGATCCGGGCCCCTTTGCTTTTGCCCGCGGTGTCATCGCGAGGTGCGCCACCTCACAGAGCCTGCTGCGCGCGTGACAGCCCTCACATCGCCGGTTGCGCAACCCATGCCACGATCGCCGCATGGTCAACCCCAGGGGCGTGTCATGAACGGTTTTCGCAAAGGTCTCTTCGCCACGATTGTCGCCATCGCCTTCCCGCTCACGCAGGCAGGCGCAACGACAAGCACTTTCGACGGGACATGGAACGTCCGCATCTCGTCATCGAGCGAGACCTGCGGCAACGGCGCGACCGTCGCGATCGGCATCAACAACGGTCAGATCGCCTCGAGCAGCGCCGCGGTGTCCGCATCCGGCCGCGTCGCCGATGCCGGCAGCATCAACGTCACCTTGAGCACCGGCATCAAGCGTGCAGTCGGCTTCGGCCGGCTGAGCGGCACGTCCGGCTCCGGCACATGGCGCGGGGCCCTTTGCACCGGCACGTGGACGGCGGAGCGGATTTAGGCTCCGGATCGCCGACGCATCGCCATGGGGCGATGCGTCTTGTCCGGGGCGCGAGCGCTAACCCAGCGCTGCGCCATACTCCGCGTCGGTGACCGGCTCCAGCCAGGTCGAGTAGACGCCGTCGAGCGCTTCCTGCATGGCGATGTGGCACATGCCGTTGGTCGGCGATGCTCCGTGCCAGTGCAGCTCGCCCGGCGGAATCCAGACGGTGTCGCCGGGGCGGATCTCGCGGACCGGTCCGCCCTTGGTCTGAACGCGCCCGACGCCGGAGATGACGTAGAGCGTCTGCCCGAGCGGATGGTGATGCCAGTTGGTGCGCGCGCCGGGCTCGAATGCGACGCGCGAGCAGTTCAGCCGTGCTGGCGCGGGCGCCATGATCACGGGATCCTGCCACACGGTGCCGGTGAAGTTTTCCTTGGGCGCGCGGCGGGTCGGCCGCGTGCCTGCGACAGTGATATCCATGGTATCCTCGCTTCTGTTACTTCTTGCTGGCGGCGTAACGCGCCTTGGTCTCGGCGTTCATGGGATAGAGCCCCGGCAACACCGCGCCGTTGTTCACCTCGTTGACGATCCAGGCTTCCATCCGCTCCTGCTCGACGCCCTCGTTGAGCACGTGATCGAGCATCGCCTGCGGGATCAGCACGCAGCCGTCCTGGTCGGCGACGACGATGTCGTTCGGGAACACGGCGACGCCGCCGCAGCCGATCGGCTCGCCCCAGCCAACGAAGGTCAGGCCCGCCACCGACGGCGGCGCGGCATAGCCGTCGCACCAGACCGGAAGATTGGTGCCGAGCACGCCCTCGACGTCACGCACGACGCCGTCGGTGACGAGCGCGGTGACGCCGCGCTTCATCATGCGCGCACAAAGGATGTCGCCGAAGATGCCGGCATCGGTGATGCCCATGGCATCGACCACGGCGATGCAGCCCTCCGGCATCGCCTCGATCGCGGTGCGGGTCGAGATCGGCGACGACCAGGATTCCGGCGTCGCCAGATCCTCGCGCGCCGGCACGAAGCGCAGTGTGAAGGCAGGTCCCACCAGCCGCGGCAAGCCCGGGCGCAGCGGGCGCGCACCGCGCATCCACACGTTACGCAGGCCCTTCTTCAGCAGGACCGTGGTGATGGTGGCAGTGGTGATGCCGGCGAGGGTCTTGCGGGCTTCGGGGGACAGCGACATGGAAACAGACGAGCTCCGGATGGGCGGGAAAGAACGCGCGCATCTTGCGAGCCGGGCGCTTTCCGTCAAGGGCCAAGAACGCAGGGCCGCAGGGCGGTTATGCGACGCGATAACAAGGCTTTATCGCTTCCCCTTGCATTAATTTATTGGACTTGCGCGCGCATTTACGCGAAGCAGGGATCAGCGGAACTCAAGGCTGAGCCCGCGTTTCCTGAGAAGCCCGATTTCGACAGCGCTTTGACAGTTCAATGGCCGCGACGCTTCCCCCGCCCCGCCTTCTGCCCAGTGGCGACAGCGCCGTCACGGTCGAGTTCAGCCGCACCATCGACGATGCTGCCAACCAGCGCGTGCTGGCACTCGACAAGGCGCTCGCGGCAAGCCCCATCGACGGCATCACCGAGACCGTGCCGACCTATCGCTCGCTGCTGGTGCACTACGATCCCGGCAAGATCGGCTTCGAGGCGCTCGGCGAAAAGATCCTCCCGATCGCGACCCAGCCGCTGCCGCCGGCCACCAGGACGCGCCGCTGGCGCATCCCCGTCGCCTATGGCGGCGAGCATGGCATCGACCTCGAGGATATCGCCAAGGCGCTGAGCACAACGCCTGACGACATCGTCGCCCGGCACGTCGCCGGCGACTACAAGGTTGCCATGATCGGCTTCACGCCGGGCTGGTCCTATCTCAGCGGCCTGGACAAATCCCTGCACATGTCGCGGCGGCAGAACCCGCGGCTGCTGACGCCGGCCGGCACGATCTCGATCGGCGGCATCCAGGCCGGCATCCAGTGCCTGGCCGCCCCGAGCGGCTGGCACCTGCTCGGCCGCACCCCGGTGCGGACCTATCAGCTCCACCGCAATCCGACCTTCCTGACCGAACCCGGTGATCGCGTGACGTTTTTCGCCATCGACCACAAGACGTTCGAGGAACAGGACCGCGCCGCCGAGGCCGGCGAGATCATCGCCGAGCAGGTGGTCGCATGAGCCGGCTCATCGTCGCCAGCATCGGCCCTGCAAGCTCCGTCCAGGATGGCGGACGGCACGGTGCACAGCGCTACGGCTTGACCGTGAGCGGGGCGATGGACCGTCTGTCGCTCGCGGCCGCGAATACGCTGGTCGGCAACGAGCCGTTCGCGGCCAGTGTCGAGATCGGCCCGTTCGGCGCCACCTTCACCGCCCGTGACGGCGCCGTGCGCGTGGCGATTGCCGGCGCGCCGCGCAATGCCGACGTCGCGGGGCGACCGGTCGTCATGGACACATCGGTGACGCTGAAGGACGGCGAGACCCTGACGCTCGGCTTCGCCCGCGGTGGCGCCTTCACCTATCTCGCGATCGAAGGCGGGATCAAGGGCGAGCCGGTGTTCGGCAGCCTCGCGGTCAATGCCCGCGCCGGCCTCGGCAGCCCCTACCCGCGCCCGCTCCAGGCCGGTGATGAGTTCAGCGTCGATGCCGCGAGCGGCGCGGCGGAGCTGCGCATCGAGCTGCCGAAGCCCGTGAGCGGTCCGATCCGCGTCGTGCTGGGCCCGCAGGACGACGAGTTCGACGACGCCAACAAGGCACTGTTCCTGGACAGCGAGTGGAAGATCTCGGCGACATCAGACCGCATGGGCTACCGGCTCGAAGGCCCCGCGATCAAGCACCTGCACGGCCACAACATCGTCTCCGACGGCACCGTCAACGGCAGCATCCAGGTGCCCGGCAACGGCTCGCCGATCGCGCTGATGATGGACCGCGGCACCTCCGGCGGCTATCCGAAGATCGCAACCGTGATCACGGCCGATGTCGGCCGTCTGGCGCAGACCTCGGCGGGGACCGCCTTCCGCTTCAAGGCTGTGAGCATGGCGGAGGCCCAGGACGAGGCGCGCAAATTCGCGCAAGCCATCCGCAGCCTGCCCGATCGCCTCCGCTCCGCCGACACCGTCGCGCTCAACATCGAGGCGCTCAGCGATGCTAACGTCGCGGGCTATGCGGTCAGCGCGGTGGATGCCGGAACGTGGCAGGTCACGGCGGAGCCGTAACGACAAGACGACCAGAGGCGGAGAGCAACCATGAAGACGATCGATCTCAATTGCGACCTCGGCGAAGGTTTTGGCGCGTGGGAGATGGGCAACGACGCCGCGATGATCGAGCTGGCGAGCTCGGTCAACGTCGCCTGCGGCTTCCATGCCGGCGATCCCGACATCATGCGCAGGACGGTCGAGCTGGCGAAAGCACGCGGCGTTTCGG
The DNA here is from genome assembly GCF_000011365.1 of Bradyrhizobium diazoefficiens USDA 110. Taxonomy (GTDB): domain Bacteria; phylum Pseudomonadota; class Alphaproteobacteria; order Rhizobiales; family Xanthobacteraceae; genus Bradyrhizobium; species Bradyrhizobium diazoefficiens. The sequence goes on from NC_004463.1 coordinate 5,059,558, forward strand.
TCGGCGCGCACCCCGGATATCGCGACCTCCACGGCTTCGGCCGGCATCCGATCGCGGGCCTGAAGGCCTCCGAGATCGAGAACCTCGTCGCCTACCAGATCGGCGCGCTGCAGGCGATCGCGACCGCGGCCGGCCACAAGGTCACGCATGTGAAGGCGCATGGCGCGCTCTCCAACGTCGCCTGCGAGGACGACATGACGGCGAAGGCGATTGCCGCCGGCATCAAGGCGGTCGATCCCAGCCTGATCTTCGTCGTGCTCGCCAATTCGAAGCTGGTGAAGGCCGGCGAAGCGGCCAATCTGCCGATGGTGCACGAGGTGTTCGCCGACCGCGCCTATGAGGACGACGGCAATCTCGTCTCGCGCAAGAAGCCCGGCGCGGTGCTGCACGATGCCAAGGCGATTGCCGACCGCGTGGTGCGCATGGTGCAGGACGGCGCGGTGGTGTCCGTGACGGGCAAGGTGATCAAGATGCGGACGGATACGGTCTGCATCCACGGCGATACGCATGGCGCGGTCGAGATCGCGCGGACCTTGCGTCAGGCGTTGAAGGATGCGGGGATCGAAGTCGCGCCGTTCAAGCGCGGGGCGTAATCAGAATGGGTGCACCGAGAGCGTGCCGAACACGATCGCGGCGATGACCGCGAAGGCGCTGTAGAGCCCGACGTGGTGCATGCTCGCCCCGGTCCGGCGCGAGAGCGAGCGCGCGTAGAAGTGCAGCCTGGCTTCCGCCGATAGTTCGCGCATGATCGATCTCCAACGCCCCATTTGCGCGAGTATGAAGGATCAACCCTGGCGGGAGGCAAGATGGCGGCGAAAATAGCGATGGTGGTTCTCTGAAGGCGCCCCGTCGCAGGTGCAAATTCTCTTCACACGCGGGTTCCGAGAATCTTATTCGTTAAGATCCGAGCCAGTTGGAACCGGCCCGGATGACGGTGGGATGACAGCCGGACTCAAGGCCCTGGACCCGGTCCAAACAAAAATGGCGAAAACAACCCCATGCACAGTAGAAACGCGAGCTCGGCGTGACGCCCGGCGCTTGCTCCGCCGGGACGATTCACGCTGATCTTGTCGCGCCTTAGTAGACGTCAGCCTGGAAGCGGCCGGTCTTCTTGAGCTCGGCGACAAAACTGACGGCTTCGTCGGTCGAGCGCGCCCCGAACTGGGCGACGATGTCGACCAGCGCGCGCTCGACATCCTTGGCCATGCGCTTGGCATCGCCGCAGATGTAGAGATGCGCGCCCTCGGCGAGCCAGGTCCACAATTCGCGGCCGACTTCGCGCATGCGGTCCTGCACGTAGAACTTCTTCTCGCCGTCGCGCGACCAGGCCAGCGACATGCGCGTGAGCAGGCCCGAGGTCTTCATCGCGTTGAGCTCTTCCTGGTAGAAGAAGTCGCAATCGCTGCGCTGGTGGCCGAAGAACAGCCAGTTCTTGCCCGGCGCGCCGGTCGCCTTGCGGTCGAGCAGGAAGGCGCGGAACGGCGCGATGCCGGTGCCGGGGCCGATCATGATAACCGGCGTCTTCGGGTCCTGCGGCAGGCCGAAACCATGCGCCTTCTGCACATAGACCTTGAGCTTCTCGCCCTCAGCGATGCGCTCGCCGAGGAAGGTCGAGGCAACGCCGATGCGTTTGCGCTTGCCGATCACATAGCGCACGGAATCGACCGTCAGCGAAAGTTTTCCCGGCGTCGCATTGTGCGAGGACGAGATCGAATAGAGCCGCGGCTGGAGCGGCTCCAGCGCCTCGACGAAGGCTTCGGGATGCGGCCGTATGCCGGAAAACTTCTGGAGCGCCGCCATCACGTCCAGCGTGGCGGCGTCGCCATCGGGATCCTCGCCCTGCGCCAGCGCCCGCGCCTTCTCGCGCTGCGCACCCCCGGTGATGAAGGAGATCAGTTCGAACAGCGAGTCCGGCGCCGGCGACAGCGAGACGTCGTCGATCAGCACCTCGCGCAGTGTCTTGCCGTTCACCTTGGTCGTATGCGAAGCGCCGAGCAGTGCGATGATCTGGTCGACGAGGCCGACATCGTTGCGCGCGAACACGCCAAAGCTGTCGCCGACGATGTAGTCGAGCTTGCTCGCGGAGAGATCGAACTCGACGTGATAGGTCTCCTTCTCCGACTTCCCCTTGTTGAGAAGGCGCCGCGACAGGAAGGTCGCCTCGGTCGGATTGTCGCGCGAGCGGCCGGGCTCTGCGATCGTCACGGTCACGGCCGGCGCTGCCACCGCATCCGCTTTTTCGGGCGCTTTCGCCGCCGGCGCCTTGTCCAGCTCCTCGTACAGCGACTTCAGCATCCGCGCGGTTTCCTTGCCGCCGGGAACACACAGGTTGAGCCGCGCTTCGCTGCGGGTGGCGATCGCCTCCGAATAATCGTGGCAATTATAGCCGCACTGGCCGCAATCCTGCTGCGCCATCGCCGCCATCATCTTGCGGCGGACGGGACGCCCCTCTGCAAGCTTCATCCGGTCGGCGATCGGCATAGTCTGATCGTGCCACGGCGCTTCGCCATCGTCGCCGTCGCCGGCTTGCATGACGGCGGCGCCCTGCTCCGCCGACAGGGGCGTAGCCACATCAGGCGACAGCAACCCGGCAAAGAATCCGTTCAGCCAGGAGCGCTGCGCGTCGGAGAACGGGGCGCTGGCGGGAATGATATCGAGTTTCGGCGGAGGGGTGATCTGGTTCATGCGGACACCTGTGCATCGGCAAGCTTGCGCAGCGTCTCGCCGTCATGGCGGCGCGCAAAGGAGAGGAAGGTTTCGTCGGGCGAGGCGCGATGAGCGATATAGGCCTTGAGCAGCGCTTCGACCGTCTTCGGCGCGTCCTCGGCCTTGAGGTCGTGATAGACCTCCTGCCCGACGTCGGCGTCGGGGCCGAACCCGCCGCCGGTGAAGAGGTGATAGCCCTCGACCGTGTCATCCTCGTTCACCGGCACCCGCGCTCCGATCAGGCCGATGTCGCTGATGTAGTGCTGCGCGCAGGAATGGTGACAGCCGGTGACGTGGATGTTGACCGGCTTGTCCATCTCGACGCGCGGCTCGCACCAGTCGCCGATCTCGGCGGCGTGGCGTTTGGTGTTGGAGGCGGCGAAGCGGCAGCCGGCATTGCCGGTGCAGGCGATCAGGCCGGCGCGGATATGCGAGGCCTCGACCGCGAGCCCGATCTGCTTGATCGCGGCAATCGCAAGCTCGACGTTCTCGTCACGCACGCCCGGGATCAGCAGGTTCTGCCAGACCGTCAGGCGGATCTCCCCGTCGCCGAGGTCACGCGCAACCTTGGCAAGGCTCCGCATCTGATCACAGGTGAGCTTGCCGAGCGTCAGCGAAACGCCGATCCAGTTGAGGCCGTCCTGCTTCTGCTTGTGCACGCCGATATGAGCCATGCGGTCAGCCGCAGGCCGCGGCGCAAACGCCTCTTCCGGCACGCGCGTGAATGGCGTCTTCAGCCGTTCTTCGACGAGCTTCAGGAAGCCGTCATGGCCCATCGCGTCGAGCACGTATTTCAGCCGCGCCTTGTTGCGATTGGTGCGGTCGCCGTGGTCGATGAACACGCGCACGATGGCATCGGCGACAGCGGTCGCCTGCTCCGGCTTGACGATGATGCCGGAATACTTTGCAAAATCCTTGTGGCCGGTGATGCCGCCGAGGCCGAGCCGGAACCAGACCCCGGGCTCGACGCCGAACCCGTCCTTCACCTCGAACGCCGTGAAGGCGATGTCGTTGGTCTCTTCCAGCACCGCGATCCTGCCGGCGCCGTCGAAGGCGACGTTGAACTTGCGCGGCAGGCCGTAGAGCGAGCGGTCGTTGAGGATGTGGTAGTGCCACTCGCGCGCAAACGGCCGCGTGTCGATGATTTCCTGCGGATCGATGCCGGCGGTCGGCGTCCCGGTCACGTTGCGGATGTTGTCGGCGCCGGAGCCGCGCGAGCACAGGCCGAGATCCTGGATGCCCTCGATCAGCTTCACGGCGTGCTTCGGCGGGATCTCGCGAAGCTGGAGGTTGGCGCGCGTCGTGACATGGCTGTACGGCCCGCAGAGATCGTCGGCGAGATCGGCAAGGCCCGACAACTGCCAGTGCTTCATGATGCCGTTCGGGATGCGCAGGCGGCACATGTAGGAGTCCTGCGTCGGCGCGACATAGAAGATGCCGTAGTAGCGCCAGCGGAAATTGTCCGCCGGGCTCGGCGGCGCATTGTCGAGCGCCTGCTGGCGCAGCCGCGGATAGGCGTCGAAGGGATGCTCGTCGCGCTTGAACTTCTCCTGGTCGGCGAGCTTCTTGCCCGAGGCGATGACCTTGTCCTGCGCCTTGATGTGCACGGCATCCGGACCGGTCGGCTCGGCATTCGCCTTGCCGGAGCCGCCACCAAGGCCGCGACCGACCCGGCTGATCTGCAGACCGGTCGTGAAGCCTTCGAGATAGCGCTTCTGCTCGTCGGTAAAGTCGACTGAGACTGTTTCGAGTTTCATGGTCAGTAACGAAGCTCCTGCGGCCACCGGGGTGGTATCGACGGAAAATTGCGCGACCCGCGAGGCACTCGGCTGGCTCAAGAGCCTGCTCTGCACCCAACGGTCCGATCAGCTTCGTTGCTGCGGGACTCGGCTCAGCAGGCGTCTGTGACAAGCTGGCCGCAGTGCAACATACAAGTTGCGTGCCAGCTTCATCGAAATGAGAATTGCTGCAATTTCAGGTCATTAGGAGTGCCCCCGGGAACTCCCGGGCGGGGAACTCTCACGAAATTCGAGCAGCCAGCCCAAAATTTAGACGAGGAGCCCAGGCGCCTAAAAACGATGCAGGATCGAATCAGGCCTTCCAGCGACCGACTTCGAAGGCCTCGAGATGCCCCCTGATATTGTCGGGATCGAAGACGGGGCCGGCGAACGCCCCGAACGCCGCGGGAGCCTCACTGGGCGCCGCTCGGCTGCCCAGGGCGGCATCATAAAGATCCGGCCTGAACACGGCCATCGCCGTCTTGACGCCATCCGGCGCCAGCGCCGTCTGTCCCCAGCGCACCATCTGGGCGTAGAGCCAGGCGGCCTGGACCGGATCCGGGCGCCCCGCCCCTTCGCGTCCGACCAGGAGGTAACGTCCGCTTTCGCGGAAGGTGCCGTCGGGCGAGATCTTCAGGCGTCCCGTGAGCGTGCGCTGGATCACCTCGGCATCGACGCCGATCCGCTCCGGCTGCGCCAGGATGCGCGCGGCCTCGATGCGGTTCTCCGGATGCTCGATGAACTCGGCGGCCTTCACGGCCGCGCGCACGAGGCTAGCGACCACGTCCGGATTCTTGTCGGCCCAGGTCTGGCGGACCGCCAGCACCTTCTCCGCCGCGTGGACGAGGATGTCCGAGACGAAATGCAGGATGTGGCCGATGCCGAGATCGACCGCGATCGAATTCCAGGGCGCGCCGACGCAGAACGCATCGACATGGCCGTTCGCGAGGCTGTCCACCATGTAGGGCGGCGGCAACACCACCAGCCGCACATCCTCGTCGGGATCAACGCCGGCCGCCGCCATCCAGAACCGCAATTGGTAATTGTGGGTCGAGAACGGAAAGGTCATGCCGAAGGTCAGCGGATCGGCACCTAGCTTGCGCCGCCTGGCGACCACCCGAGCCAGCGCCTTCGCCGTAACGAGCGGATCGAAGCGGTCGCCGTCGATCTCCTCCATCAGCGCGGCATGAAGCGTCGGCGACACCGTGATCGCGTTGCCGTTGATGCCGAGATTGAAGGGCGCGGCGATCGGCACCTTGACGTGGCCGAGCCCGAGTGAGGACGCGATCGCCACGGGCGCCAGCAGATGGGCGGCGTCGAACAGGCCGATATTGAGCTTGTCGCGGACGTTGGACCAGGAGACCTCGCGCACCAGTTCGACGTCGAGGCCTTCGGCGGCGGTAAAGCCCTTGTCGACGGCGACGATCAGCGCGGCGGCATCGACCAGCGGAATGAACCCGATGCGAAGCGGTCCGGTCATTTCAGCATCTCCGACGCGGTGATGATCGACTGGGCGATCTCGCCGATTTTCTTCTTCTCGCGCATCGCGGTCGAGCGCAGCAGCACATAGGCCTCGTCCTCGGTGAGGCCCTTCACCTTCATCAAGATGCCCTTGGCGCGCTCGATGATCTTGCGGTCCTCGAGCTGCGACTTCGTGCGCTCGAGTTCCTCCTGAAGCTTGGCGAAGGCGTTGAAGCGGGACACGCAGAGGTCGAGGATCGGCTTGATGCGCTCCTTCTTCAGCCCGTCGACGATGTAGGCGGATACGCCCGCCTCGACCGAGGCCTGGATCGAGGCTGAATCGCTCTGGTCGACGAACATCGCGATCGGCCGGCGCACGGCGCGGCTGACCTGGAACATCGCCTCCAGCACGTCGCGGCTGGGGTTTTCCAGATCGATCAGGATGATGTCGGGATCCACCGCATAAATACGGGCCAGCAGGCTCTGCATCTCGCGGATATGGGCGACCTGCGTGAATCCGGCCTCCCGCAACCCCTCCTCGAGGATCGCGGCCCGGATCGGGCTTTCGTCGACGATCACGATTTTGGGCGACTGCTCGGCGCTCATGGCTCACTCACGTCAGGTGATTCATCCATAGCACGCCGGAACGCCCTGCAAAGGGTTGTAATTGACCGCATTTAGGACTAGCTCCTGCCGATCAATCAGGCAGATCAAGAGATATGCAAGAGACGGCTGCGCCCAAGGTCAGCTTCGTGTCGCTCGGATGCTCCTGAGACAACGAATGCAAACTTTCAAAGCCGCCCACTCCCGCCCGACGGCAGCTGCCATCTGGGCTTACGCTCTCACGGAATCCTCGCACCAGCTATCATCCTGTCGAGAAGTGGCACGGCGGCCAACACCGCCCTCTCGTTCTTGCCGGAGACCGCCAGCCGCACGACATCGGAGTTGCCGTCCTTGTCGACATCAACGTAATGCGCGATCACTTCGACCGGTTGGTCCTTCAGGGACGGATTGTCGTACCGGTTGATGATGACACCGGGGCTGGCCGAGGGAAGCGAGGTGATCTTGGCATTCTTGCCGGACGTCGCCGCCCAATCCTGATCGCTCGTTGCGACCCATTGAACCAGTTCGGTTCGATCCTTGTTGTAGCGGCCTTCGGCATAGATGATTGCTTCGGCGTTACCGAATCCCTTCCCCCTGGGCACGAACATGGAGGCGCCGTACTTGAGGCTTGCGGCCTCGTCCCTCGCCCACCCGTCGGGCGCCTTCACGCGCGGCCTGAATTCCGGGCACAGGCCTTTTTGCCCGTCGCAAACACGTAAGATCTTGTCGACTTCAGCCCGCGCCGGAAACATCGCGCTCCAGGAAATAACAGCGAAAACCATGCTGAAGATGAAGCGGCGCATCGCAGTCTAGCTCCGTGGAAATACGCTAGAACAGAATAACAACGAAAACGTGCACGTTGGAGGAATCCATCTCGGCCCCTCCAGTCACACAATCGGAACCGGTCCATAGGTTAGTTATTGAATTTCGCCATCGGTTCAATTACTTGGATCGCTAAATCCGGACAATTCAGATCTAGGCTCCAGGCGATACAATGGACAGAGCGCCCCGCATTTCATTCACGTCACTCGGTTGTCCCAAGGCATTGGTGGATTCCGAGCGCATCATCACTCGCCTGCGCGCCGAGGGCTACGAGCTCGCCCGCAAGCATGACGGGGCCGACATCGTCATCGTCAACACCTGCGGCTTCCTCGACAGCGCCAAGCAGGAATCGCTCTCGGCGATCGGCGAGGCCATGGCCGAGAACGGCAAGGTGATCGTGACAGGCTGCATGGGCGCGGAACCCGAGCAGATCGAGCAGGCCTATCCGGGCGTGCTCTCCATCACCGGCCCGCAGCAATATGAGAGCGTGCTGGACGCGGTCCACCGCGCGCTGCCGCCCGCCCACAATCCGCATCTCGACCTGGTGCCGCCGCAGGGCATCAAGCTGACGCCGCGGCACTACGCCTATTTGAAGATCTCCGAGGGCTGCAACAACCGCTGCACCTTCTGCATCATCCCGAAGCTGCGCGGCGATCTGGTCTCGCGCCCGGCCAATGACGTGCTGCGCGAGGCCGAGCGGCTGGTCGGCGCCGGCGTCAAGGAGCTGCTGGTGATCTCGCAGGACACCTCGGCCTATGGCGTCGACCTGAAATACGCCGAGAGCCCGTGGAAGGATCGCCAGGTCCGCGCCAAATTCCTCGACCTCGCGCGCGAGCTCGGCGAGCTCGGGGCCTGGGTCCGGCTGCAATATGTCTACCCCTACCCGCATGTCGACGAGGTCATCGCACTGATGACGCAAGGCACGGTGCTGCCCTATCTCGACATCCCGTTCCAGCATGCGAGCCCCGAGGTGCTGAAGGCGATGAAGCGCCCGGCGGCGCAGGACAAGACGCTGGCACGGATCAAGCGCTGGCGCGAGGAATGCCCTGATCTTGCCCTGCGCTCGACCTTCATCGTCGGCTTCCCCGGCGAGACCGACGCGGACTTTGCCTATCTGCTCGACTGGCTCGACGAAGCCGAGATCGACCGCCTCGGCTGCTTCAAATACGAGCCGGTTGCCGGTGCGACGTCGAATGCGATCGCCAATCCCGTGCCGGAAGAGGTCAAGCAGGAGCGCTACAACGCGCTGATGGCGCGCCAGCAGAAGATCTCGGCGCGCAGGCTGAAGCGCAAGGTCGGCACGCGCCAGCAGATCATCATCGACGAGGTCGGCCCGACCGTTGCCCGGGGCCGGTCGAAGGCCGATGCGCCCGAGATCGACGGCGCGGTCTACCTGTCGAGCCGCCGCCCCTTGCGCGTCGGCGAGATCGTCACGGCAAAGATCGAGCGCGCCGACCAATACGACCTGCACGGCAGCGTCGCAGGGTTCTGAGAGCACTCCGTCAACGGGCTCAACCCAGCGTCGCCCGGTAAATCCCGTCCTCGCCGAAGTGATAGAGATGCCTGCCGCGGCCCTGCAAACGGCCGCGCGGTCGCGCTGAGCCGTCGGGCATGAACAGGTATGCCCGCCTCACAAGAATCATTCCCTCTCGATCCGATCGTCCGATGTAGGCCACATTGGGTGGATCGTCGTATTGGCCCGAGAACAGAATCTCCGTCTCGGACATTGCGAACGCGTGGCAGCCTCGAAGCTTCGTTTGCTTCCAGGTCAATTCGAAGTCTGCGCCGATCCGATAGAGCGGGAAATCCGAGTAGAAGAAAATGGCGGCCTCTGGGCCCGCCACATTGAGCGCGTAGCAGTCGTCAATCGTGTGGTCTGCATCTGCTGGAAATTCCCAGACCTTCTCTCCCAAAGTCGAGAAGCAAACCAAGCCGGCCTGCCCGACCGAACTGCCAAAAACACCCTCGTCGAAATACCCAATCCAGATCCGTCCGAGGTCATCGATCTGGAGATCGCTGATGGCATCGCCGAGGCCGACGCGGTCTGCTCGTCCGGTCCGGGGATCAAAGATGACTCCGTTCAGGTCGTGGTCGGTCTCGGCCCGCCAGTTGTGTCTGCGGCTCGCCAGCAAGACCCGCCCGTCGGGAAAGAGGTCGACATGAGAATGGCCGAGCTCAAGCGGAGGCAGATCGATCCATAGCTCCGATCCGGCAGCCGACTTGTGCAGACCGTAACGCTTCAACCTTTCCATCTTCGGATGCGGCAATACGCCAGAAGCGCGCAACGCGGCTGCAGTCGATGCGCTGTCTCCCGAGGACTCGAACAGGAAAAGTAGCGACTGATCGCCCGCAACCCCGCTCGCAACGAGCGAAAATCCGAGACGCGTCGGCGCCGTGCCAATCTTTTCGAACTGTATCGATCTAATCAAACGAGCCCCCGATGCTGCCTGAGGCAGCATCACCAAGCGCGCGCCGGGCGCAAGCGCGAAGTCGCGATCAGGCTTCGGCCAGCCATTTCGGCACCCAGCGCTCCGGACGCGGCGCGCGGGCGAGGTCGGCCTGTGCCTCGGCTAATTTTGCCGGCTCGCCCCCGATCGTCGGGCGCACATCGTGTTCGAAGTTCGTCATGTCGCTTCTCCCGACCCCTGCCGTCCATCATGCGCGGAAAACACCTCCTTGGCTGCGAACAGCCCGTTCACCGCCGCCGGGAAGCCCGCATAGACGGCCATCTGCATGATGATCTCCACGATCTCGTCGCGAGACAGCCCGACGTTCAGACCCGCCTCGATATGCACTTTGAGCTGAGGCGCGGCATTTCCGAGCGCCGTCAGCGCGGCGATCGTCGCGATCTCTCGATCGCGCAGGCCGAGATCCGGGCGGCTGTAAATGTCGCCGAAGGGAAACTCGATCACGTATCGTGCGAAATCCGGAGCGATGTCGGCGAGTGAGGCGACGACCTTTTCGCCGGCTCTGCCGTCAATGCGTGACAGGGCCCGCTGGCCGCGATCGAAGCGGCTTTCGGCTTGTGTTTGAGCGTGCGTCATTTTCCTTCGTCCTCTGTTCGCCGCCGGCATAGCCGGCGATCTTGGTATCAAGGACGAGCAGGCATTCCTGGAGTTCGGCAATCTCCGTGCGAACCTGTTCCCGGTGGATTTCCAGCATCTGCCGCCGGGCTGGCCCGGTGGCTTCGCCTTCATCACGAAGCGCCGCATAGCGCAACATGTCCCGGATCGGCATTCCCGTGGTCTTGAGCCGACCGAGGAATTCGATCCATGTGAGGATCGATGCGTCAAAGTCACGCTGGCCGGAACGATCCCGGTCTGCGTATGGCAGCAGCCCGATGCGCTCATAATAACGCAACGTGTGAGTCGACAAGCCGGTTCGTTTTGCGAGGTCGCCGATCTTCATGTGTGCCCGTTCTCGTACTGACGCACGTACAGATACCCCTTCGAGCGCACTCTAAGTCAAGGGGGATCGAAGGTGCCGTTCCCGCGAGGTCAAGATGGCACGACAGCAGAAGATTTCGGCGCGCCGGCTGGGCGGCAGCATCGCGGGATTCCGAGCTTCAGGATGCCGCCAGCCATTTCGGCACCCAGCGCTCCGGGCGCGGAGCGCGGACAAGATCGGCCTTCGCCTCGGATAGCAGCGCAGGCTCGCCGTCGATGGTCGGGCGCAGATCGTATTCGAAGTTCGGCATGACGCGGCCGTCGGCGTAGAGCCCGAAGCTCATCGCGTACCACAACCCGAGCTCGGGCTGTGCGCGGCGCATCTCTTCGCGCAGGTCGCGCAGCAGGGATTCGATCGAAGAAGCTTCCTCGAACGGCTGCGGTCCACGCGTGAGGACGCGCGCCTGATACTGTGCGCCCGATATCGCGACCTCGAAGTTCGTCTTGTCCCAGGGCTTCTTCCCCTTCGGCAGATGCGCCGCCAGCCGCCAGCCGAGCTCGGCCATCAGGCGGTGATTGGCCCAATAGTCTTCGCGATCCCGGCTCCATTTTTCCACGAAGCCGCGAAAGTCGGGAAGTTCCAGCGATGCGTCGTCCGGCGCCATCGGCTCGCCAGCCGGCCGCCCGGCGAGCCACCGCGCAAGCTCGACCGTCTGACACTCGACCTCGTCATGCGGCAGCAGGTCGCTCCAGGCGTTACCGAATTGCTGCGACGTCAGTTTTGCGAGCAGACCGTCAAGGCTCGGCGCCAGCAGCTCGTAGTCGCCCTCCGACCCCAGACCGACGATCGGCGGATTGTCCCGGTCGAGACCGGCACCGTACCACCCGCCGACGGCCGAGCCGTCCGGAAGTCGCATGAACAACGAAAACCTGTCGCGCAGGGGACTACCGTCGACGATCGGCGCATGATCGGAGAACTGGCCTTGCAGGGAGAAGCGACCGACGCTGCCCCAGGGGCGCCCGTTCAGCCAATCGGCGAAATCGACAAGCAGGGGTGGCGCTTCGATACCCGGCGGAAATGCGCCGCGAATGCTGTCGAGGTCGATCGGGTAAGGCGTATCGGACAAGGCTGAATACTGTCTGTTGGTCACGCCAGTGTTGGTCTCAACGGACCAGCGTCCGGTTCGAACCAATTCGCATCCTTCGATCACAAACGCGCCAGAGGCTCAATGGTTTCTGCGCGGCTATCGATGAAATACAATCACGAGGTTGGTATCCGGGCCGGGCTGTGCGCGATTGGCACAGCATTGATCCTGCTTGCACTTCCCGCCGCTGCGCAATCGCCATCACCCGCCCAGGCGCGGCAATGGTGTTTCGGCACCGACAAGGTCGGCGACGACCGGCGCCTCGCCGGCTGCTCGGCGGTGCTGCAAGCCAATCCCTCCAATGCGCTGGCGCTTGCCAACCGCGGCGAGATCTTCCGGCGCAAGGGCGACGCCGAGCGTGCGCTCGCCGATCTCAACCGCGCCATCGATCTCGATCCGAACGACGCCATCGCCTGGTACAATCGCGGCATTGCCTATGACGATCTCGGCGATCGCGACCACGCCATCGCCGACTATACGCGCGCGATCCGGCTCAAGCCAAATGACGCGCTCTACTACAACAACCGCGGCAATTCCTACATCGGCAAGAACGACTACGCCCGTGCGCTCGCCGACTACGATCAGGCCATCAAGCTCGATCGGACATTCGCGCTCGCCTATTTCAACCGCGGCACGGCCTATCGCGAGCACGGCGAGGCCGATCGCGCGCTCGCCGATCTCGACATGGCGATCAAGCTCGATCCCAACTATGGCCCGGCCTACGGCAACCGTGCACGCATCTTCCGCGACAAGGGGGAGCGGGCCCGGGCGCTGGCCGATTTCGGCAAGTCGCTCCAGCTCACGCCGAACAACGACCGCGACGCCTATGCGCGCGCGAGCATGTATTTCGACGACCACGACTACGCGCGGGCGCTGGAAGACTACGATCGCGCGATCAAGGCCAATGCGAGCTATGCCGGCGTGTTCAATGCCCGCTGCATGACGCGCGCGATCCTGGGGCAATTGCAGGAGGCGCTGGCCGATTGCGAGCAGTCGCTCCGGATGCGCCCGGGCGATCCCTACACGCTGGACAGCCGCGCCCTCACCTACCTCAAGCTCGGCAATCTCGACGCGGCGATTGCGGACTACGACACGGCGCTGAGCGCAAAGCCGGAGCTCGACAGCGCGCTCTACGGCCGCGGCCTTGCGAAACGCAGGACGGGTGACGCCGACGGCGCGGAGCGCGACATCGCCGCGGCCAGGGCGGTCAATGCCGGCATCGCCGACGTGTTCGCCCGTTACGGCGTGCAGTAATTTCTCTGCGCAACCATCGTGCCGCGTACGACCGCACGCCGGAATGTGACACTATAGTGCATTCACGCGGAGGTCACGGACTCGTCCTAACTCTGCCGCGCTTTCAACGCGAGCGAGGATTGATGATGAGCTGCCTCTCGGACATGCTGCGCACGCAGCGCTTCGACGATTACCGCTTCTACCACCAGAGCACCGTCAATCAGACGCTGCACCTCTTCAGCGCCGTGATCTTCCTCGCCTGCTATGCGCTGCTGTTCAAAGATCCGGCGCTCGCGGGACTCGTCGGCTGGCTCGCGATGCTGACACGGCAGACCGGGCATTTCTTCTTCGAGCCGAGCGGCTATGACGCAGTCAACGACGTCAGCAACGCGTACAAGGAAGCGGTCAAGGTCGGTTACAACCAGACCCGCAAGATCATCCTGCTCCTGGTCTGGGGCAGCGCGCCGCTCGCGCTGTACGTGTTCCCCACTCTGTTCGGACTGTTCGATCCACCCGCCACGCGTCTCGACTTCATCCGCCATGTCGGCGCGCTCTGGCTCGCGATCGGCGTCGGTGGCGGACTTGCGCGCATGATCCAACTCTTCGTCGCGCGCGATGTCACAACCGGACTGGTATGGGTGTTCAAGGTGCTGACCGATCCCTTCCACAACATCGCACTGTACTGGACATCCCCGCTCAAGCTGATGCGCGGTGAGCTCATCGACAGCGCGATTGCGGCTGCGGATTGGGGGGCGGAGGACGCCGAAGAAGCTGCGCATCCGACCTGACCGATGCACGCTCGGCGGGCATCTCGCGAAGCGCCCGCTTGACAAGCCCTGCCCTTCGGCTGTAGGGACGCGGCCCATGATCAATTCTCGGACCAACCGCCGCGCAGCTTTCCGTCGTCGCACCCGCGACGATGATGGGTTGCGCCATGTCCGACGACGCCGCTGAAGCACTGAATTCAGCCAGTTTTCGAGAAGGCCGCACCCGCAAAGTGCGGCCTTCTTGCTTTTTGCGTCCATTTTCCACCCGCCCCTCGATAGGAGTTCGACATGACCACCGCCACCCATCCGTATGATGCGCTGATGGATATCACCGCACGGCCCAAGGCCGTGTTCGTCCGCGGCGCCGGCTCCTACCTCTGGGACGACAGCCGCAAGCGCTATCTCGATTTCGTGCAGGGCTGGGCCGTGAACTGCCTCGGCCACTCGCCATCGGCGATCGCCGACGCGCTTGCCGCGCAGGCCAAGCGGCTGCTGACGCCAAGCCCGGCCTTCTACAACGAGCCGAGCCTCAAGCTCGCGCAGGCGCTGGTCGCAAACAGTGCCTTCGACCAGGTGTTCTTCGCCAACTCCGGCGCGGAGGCCAATGAGGGCGCGATCAAGCTCGCGCGCAAATACGGCAGCCTGCACAAGGGCGGCGCATTCGAGATCATCAGCTTCGAAGGCGGCTTCCACGGCCGGACACTGGCGACGATGTCGGCCTCGGGCAAGAAGGCGTTCGAGCCCTTGTTCGAGCCGAAGGTCGCCGGCTTCAAGAAGGCGAAGCTCAACGACATCGCCTCGGTCGAGAAGCTGATCAACGACAACACCGTCGCGGTCATGCTCGAGCCGATCCAGGGCGAGTCCGGCGTATGGCCTGCGACCGATCAGTTCCTGCAGGAGCTGCGCGCGCTGACAAAGGCGCACGGCCTGCTGCTCATTCTTGACGAGATCCAGACCGGCATGGGCCGGACCGGAAAGCTCTTTCACTACGAGCACACTGGCATCGCGCCCGACATCATGACGCTCGGCAAGGGCATCGGCGGCGGCGTGCCGCTCGCCGCGCTGCTTGCGACCGAACGGGCGGCCTGCTTCGAGCACGGCGACCAGGGCGGCACCTTCAACGGCAACCCGATCATGTGCGCGGCGGGCCTTGCGGTGCTGGACGAGGTCGGCAAGCCGGACTTCCTGAAGTCGGTCACCGAGACCGGCCTGTTGCTCGAAAGCGAGTTGCAGAAGGTCTCGGCCCGGCATGGCCTCGGCGGCGTGCGCGGCCGCGGCCTGCTGCTCGCGCTCGACCTCAAGCTGCCGATCGCGCCCGGCATCGTCGCGCAGGCGTTCGAAGCCGGCGTGCTGCTGAATGCACCGCAGGTCGACACGCTGCGCTTCATGCCGGCGCTGAACGTGACGCGGGCGGAGATCGCCGAGATGATCGATTGCCTCGACGCGATCTTGACCAAGGCCGGCGCGGCGAGGCGCGTGGCGTAGCGGCGCATACACAAGCTCGTCATTCCGGGGCAATGCGAAGCATCGAACTACGGTGCGCAATTGCGCGCCTGAGAATCTCGAGATTCCGGGTTCGGCTCTTCGAGCCGCCCCGGAACGACGGTTAGCTACGGCTTCAAAATCGACGCGCCCGTGGTCTTGCGGCTTTCGAGATCGATATGCGCCTTGGCGGCATCCTTCAGCGCGTAGGCGTGGTTGATCGGCACGTGCAGCTTGCCGTTGATGACGGCGGAAAACAGCGTGTCGGCGCCTTCCAGCAATTCCTTGCGCGTGCCGACGTAATCGTTGAGCTTCGGCCGGGTCGCGAACAGCGAGCCGTGGTTGTTGAGCTCGGCGATCGAGAACGGCGGCACCGGACCCGAGGCATTGCCGAACGAGACGAACATGCCGCGCGGCTTCAGGCAGGACAGCGAGCCCGGGAAGGTCGCCTTGCCGACGCCGTCATAGACGACATCGCAGCCCTCGTTGCGGCTGATTTGTTTGACGCGCGCGACGAAGTCCTCCTCGTTGTAGAGGATGACGTGGTCGCAGCCATTGGCTTCCGCAAGCTCGGCCTTCTCGCGCGAGCCGACCGTGCCGATGACGTGGGCGCCGAGCGCCCTCGCCCATTGGCAGGCCAGGAGGCCGATGCCGCCGGCGGCGGCGTGGATCAGCACGCGATGGTGCGGCTCGACCTTGAAGGTCTTGTGCAGAAGATACCAGACCGTGAGCCCCTTGAGCATCAGCACGGCGCCCTGCTCGTGGGTGATGTGGTCGGGCAGCTTGACCAGCTTCTCCCACGGGATATTGCGCTCGCCGGTATAGGCGCCGAGATTGTGGTAGTAGGCGACGCGGTCGCCGGGATGGAAATTCGTGACGCCCGGCCCGACCGCGATGACCTCGCCCGAGGCCTCGTTGCCGGCGATGAAAGGCAGCTCCGGCGCCTTGTAGAGGCCGGTGCGATAATAGACGTCGATGAAGTTCAGCCCCACCGCATGCTGGCGGATGCGCACCTCGCCGGGGCCGGGCGCCGGCACCTCGACGCTCTCATAGACCAGGGCTTCGGGGCCTCCGACCTTGTGCACACGGACGGCTTTGGTCATTGACTGACCTCCTCTCGGTCGTCGTGGCGGCAAGCCAAAGACATCACGACCACCTTGTCAACTCGACTTGGAATGGAACGGACCAAACGCGACTATTTGCCGGCTTTCCTGCGGTTGCGCTTGGCCAGCACGTTGAAGAACTCCACCGCCGCCGAGAACGCAATTGCGAAATAGATGTAGCCGCGCGGGATGTGGAATTGGAATCCATCCGCAACCAGCGCGACGCCGATCAGCACCAGGAAGGCCAGCGCCAGCATCTTCGTGGTCGGATGCTCCGCGACGAATCGCGACACCGGCCCCGACGAAAGGTACATGATCAGGCAGGCGATCACGACGGCCGCGATCATGATCTCGATGTCCTGCGCCATGCCGATCGCGGTGATGATCGAGTCCAGCGAGAACACGATGTCGATGACGATGATCTGGACGATCACCCAGAAGAAGGCGTTGCGGCCGGAGGCCCTGTCGCCCTCCCCCTCATCGGCTTCGACCTCGGCGTGGATCTCGTGCGTCGCCTTCGCGATCAGGAACAGGCCGCCGCCGATCAGGATGAGGTCGCGCCAGGAGAAATCGTAACCCACAAACGAGAACACCGGCGCGGTCAGGCCGATCAGCCAGACCAGAACGCTGAGCAAGATGATGCGGAACACCAGCGCCAGCGCGAGCCCGATCTGGCGGGCGCGGTGCGCCTGCTTCTCCGGGATGCGCGAGACGATCACCGACAGGAAGATCACATTGTCGATGCCGAGCACGATCTCGAGCGACGTCAAGGTGAGCAGCGCGGCCCAGGCTTCGGGGCTGGCGAGGAGATGCATCATGCGAAGGATCTTGCGAAGCGGATCAATGCGTCGCTGAAGCTGATCCAGAGCGCGATGGCGCACAGCGCGAGCGTCACGCCGGGACCGACGCGAAAGTCCATGTCCAGCGTGTAAAGGGAGAGCACCGCCCAGATCCCGATCAGCGACATCGTCAGCCAGCGCAGCCGCACGACGCGGACCGGATGCAACACATGGAACGGCACGAAGGTCAGCACCACGAGGGCCGCGACCAGCAGCGTCGACCACAGCGGCGGCCAGTGCAGCAGGAACAGGTAGAACGCAGCCGCGTTCCACAGCGCCGGGAAGCCGCGGAAATGATTGTCATCGGCCTTCATCCGCAGATCGGCGAAATATAATGCGCTGGTGACGATGATGGCGACGCCGAGCAAGGGAGCCGCGACCGGCAGCAGCAGGCCGCTCGCTACGATCGCGTAGGCCGGCACGAACACATAGGTGACGAAGTCGACCACGAGATCGAGCACGTCGCCCGACCAGTTCGGCTGCACGTTCTTGACGTCAAGCCGGCGCGCGATCGGACCGTCGATCGCGTCGATGATCAGAGCGACGCCCAGCCATTGAAACATCGCCGCCCAGTGCTCGCGCACGGCCTCCAGCATCGCCAGCAGCGCAATGGCCGCGCCGAAGGCGGTGAAGACGTGCACCGAGAAGGCCGCGGCGCGCATCGCCGGTCTCGGCTTCAGGGAATCCTGCTGGGTATCCATGGCTTCTGCTATCAGAACGAGGCCGGTTTGCACATAAGCCATTGCGGCGCCCGGTCGCACAATTCGCCACAAAATCACGGAAAAATAGGTGGGCTTGAATTTGCCGCCGGGCGTGTCAAATGTCGTTCCATGACAGACGCATCGACACTCTTTGACGCAGCCGTGATCGGCGGCGGACCGGCGGGACTTAGCGCGGCCATCGCGCTGGCGCAGGCGGGTGCACGGACCGCGCTGGTGGCGCGCCGCCTGCCCTATGCCGACAACCGCACCACGGCGCTGCTAGGCGCCTCCGTCGAGCTGCTGGAGAGCCTCGACGTCTGGCCGCGCTGCAAGGACAAGGCGGCCGCGCTCGAAATCATGCGCCTCGTCGACGACACCGGCCGGCTGTTCCGGGCGCCGGAGGTCCGCTTCTCCTGTCACGAGATCGGGCTCGACGCCTTCGGCTACAACATCGACAACCGCTCGCTGATGCTGGCGCTGGAAGAGCGCGCGGCCGAACTGCCCGGGATCGTCCGTTTCGACGACGAGGCCGAAAGCGTCGTCATTGAAGCCGACGATGTCGCGATCCGCACGGCCTCCGCGCAATTCCTCGCAGCCCGCCTCGTGGTCGGCGCCGACGGCCGGCATTCGCTGTGCCGGGAGGCTGCCGGCATCGCGGTGACGCGGCGCGACCTGACGCAGACCGCGCTCACCTTCAACGTCGGCCATGCGCGGCCGCATCGCAATGTCTCGACCGAGTTCCACACGCCCCACGGGCCCTGCGTGTTCGTGCCCCTGCCCGGCAACCGCTCCAGCATCGTCTGGGTCGCAGCTCCCGCGGAAGCGGAACGCCTCCGCGGCTTAAGCGACGACGAGCTGTCCGCCGCGATCGAGAAGCAGTCGCATTCCATCCTGGGACGCATGACGGTCGAGCCCGGCCGCAACCTGTTTCCGCTGGCGATCGAACGTCCGAAATCCTTCGGCCGCGACCGCATCGCGCTGGTCGGCGAAGCCGCCCATGTGGTTCCCCCGATCGGCGCCCAGGGCCTCAACCTTGGCCTGCGCGATGCCGCCGACATTGCCAGACTTGCGGGCGATGCCATCGCCTCGGGCGAGGATCCCGGCGCGCCCGACGTGCTCGAGCGCTACGACCGCGCCCGGCGGCCCGACATCCTGAGCCGGACCTTTGCGATCGACATCGCCAACCGCTCCTTGCTCAACGATTTCCTGCCGCTCCAGCCGGTCCGCGCCGTCGGCATGCACCTGCTCGGCGCCATCGGCCCGCTCCGGCGCTTCGCCATGCGGGAGGGGCTGACGCCTACCTGGCGGCGGTAAGCTCGCTCACGGAAACGCCAGCCGGCCGGTCTGGATCGCCCACATCACGCTGGTCAGCGTGACCACGGACGCAAACGTCCCGAGCAGCACGGCGACGGAGGCGGATTCGATCCAGGCGTCATTCTGCCGGGCGATCACGAACACGTTGAGCGCCGGCGGCAGCGAGGCCATCAGCACGGCGGTCGCGGCCCAAGGCTGCGCGAACGGGCCGAACGCCAGCATCAGGCCGAACGCTGCGAGCGGATGGAACAGCAGCTTCACCGCGACCACGCCCGGCACCTCCCACGGCACCCGATCGAACGGGCGGAGCGCCACGGTCACGCCGAGCACGAACAGCGCGGTCGGGGCTGCAGCGTTCTGGAGGAATGTGATGGTGCGGTCGAGCGCGACCGGCAGCTCGATATGCAGCGCTGCCACCGCCGCGCCAAAACAGGCCGACATGATCAGCGGGTTGAGCACGATCTGCTTCAGCACCACGCCGAAGGCATGGACGATCGAGGGATGATCGCGGTCGGACAGCTCGATCAGGAGCGGCACGATCGTGAACAGGAAGATGCTGTCGCAGCAAAAGATCAGCGCGGTCGGCGCCGAAGCCTTCGCCCCGAGCACGGCGAGCGCCAGCCCCGGCCCCATATAGCCGATGTTGCCGTAGCCGCCGGAGAGCCCTGCGAGCGTCGCCTCGCGCAGGGTCAGGCGGCCGAGAACCTTGCCGACGACGAGCGCCAGCGTGAACGCCGTAACCGTCGACAGCGTGGTTGCGACCAGGAACGGCGGGTTGTTCAGCTCCGCAAACGGCGTCTTCGACATGATCGCGAACAGCAGCGCCGGCAGCGACACGTAGAGCAGGAAGAAGTTCATCCAGGCCAGGCCCGATTCCGGCAGGGATTTGATCTTGCCGCAGGCAAATCCGACGAAGATCAAGCCGAAATACGGTAGCGCCAGATTGAGGATATCGACCATTTCTCAAGTTTCTTCTGAAGACTTGGGAGCTATCTGCCCCTTAAGCGGACGTTAATTCGAAGTTAGGCCACTAGCATCGGCCACAATCCTGGTCTATCGACGGGGAATGATAAAAGCGCGGACCGCGAAATTTCAGATCGGACAGGTCGTTCGCCACCGGATCTTCTCGTTCCGGGGCGTGATCTTCGACATCGATCCGGAATTCAACAACACCGAGGAGTGGTGGCTGTCGATCCCGGAGGAGGTGCGGCCCCACAAGGACCAGCCGTTCTACCATCTGCTCGCGGAGAACGCGGAATCCGAATACGTCGCCTACGTGTCCGAGCAGAACCTGTTGCCCGACGAATCCGGCGAGCCGATCCGCCATTCGCAGGTCGCCGAGATCTTCATCAAGGACAAGGGCGGCGGCTACCGCCCGCGCAATCCGTCGCTGAACTGAGTTAAGCCGCCGGCAAGCGGCCAATAAAAAAGGCGCTCGGAGTGAGCGCCTTTTTCATGTCAGGGATCTGGTCCCGATTATTTCTGGCCGGCCGGAGCCGCGCCGGGCGCAGCACCGCTCTGCTCGAGCTTCTTGCGCTGCTCGTCCGCCTTCTTCTGAAGCTCTTCCTGAAGCTTCTTCTGGGTTTCCTCGAACACCTTCGGATCGGTCGGCGGACCGTCATAGGCCTTCTGGAATTCGCCGGCGAGCGGCAGCGGCAGCGTCAGCGGCGCGCCGTTGGCGTTGATCGCCTGGACAACGAGATTCTGGCCCTTCTTCATGTTGGCGATGAGCTCGGGCGTCGCTTCGTAGTCCGACATGCAGCCGTTCTGGAAGCAGATAACGTACGGGCTCTGCAACGGCGCATTGCTGTCCACGATGATGCGGGTGCCGTGCACGAGCTGCATGCCGAGCGGCAGCGTCACGCGCAGGATCTTCTTCGGCTCGCCTTCCGGTTCGATGATGACGGCGGCGATGACCGGCTGGCCCGACTCGATGCGGCCGTCCTTGCCGGTGAAGCAGACCTGCTTGGCGTTGGCGTCCTGGCCCTTGAGGCAGAACTTGGTCCAGGGGGCGTAGATCAGTTGGATCTGCTGGTCTGCCGGCTGGGCTGCGCCCTGCTGCGCCGGCGCGCCCGCGGCGGGAGGAGCCTGCTGGGCGGGCGCCTGAGCGGCCGGTGCCGGAGCCTTGGGGGCTGCCTTGGGAGCGGCTTTCGGGGCCGGAGCTGCCTTGGGCGCGGCGGGCGCACCGGGGGCCGGCGCCGGGGTCTGGGCCTCGGCGGCAAACGGAACGGCCAATGCCGTCGCCGTCAACAAGGCGAGAAGTCGCCCGCGCGGCCGGACGGACGCGGCCAAGTAACGGAAATTCATTGCAGAAAACCCTTTCTGAACGGGAAGTGCCCGAACCGCTCCGAAGCGCCGAACCAAGCCGCCTTGGGCGCGGCTCTCTCCCCGTCAAATGAGGCGGATAAGTGACGGGCTCGGCGCTCTTGCGCGATTGCCCGCCTTCTTAACGTGGCCGACGAAAAGATCAATGCCGACAAGCGTCTTTGGTCACTCTGGCGCCAGCGCCCCACCAAATTCCCTGTGATAGGATTCAGGTCCGCCGGTCCTCGAATCAACGTGTGCCGATGTTCATGTTCCAACGCCTTCTCGAGGGCCCCGGCATCCGCCATTGCATCCTCCTCGCCTCGGCCCTCGTTATGGCCCTCGCCGCCGGGTTGCCGGCCAGCGCACGGGCCGAGGAGGCCCATGCCATCGCCATGCACGGTAAGCCGGCGATGCCCGCCGATTTCACCCACATGCCCTACGCCAATCCCGATGCGCCCAAGGGCGGCCGGCTGACCTGGGGCATGCTCGGCACCTTCGACAGCCTCAATCCGTTCGTCGTGAAGGGATTGGCGGTGCAGCCGATCCGCGGCTACGTGGTCGAAAGCCTGCTTGCGCGTGGCCAAGATGAGTCGTTCACGCTCTACGGCCTGCTCGCCAGATCGGTCGAGACCGATGACGAGCGGAGCTACGTCACGTTCCGCCTCGATCCCCGCGCCCGGTTCTCCGACGGCAAACCGGTGCTCGCGGAGGACGTGCTGTTCTCCTGGCAGCTCTTGCGCGACCACGGCCGACCGAACCTTCGGCAATACTATGCCAAGGTTGCCAGGGCCGAGGCGCCCGATCCTCTCACCGTCCGCTTCGACCTCACCGGCGCCAACGACCGGGAATTGCCGCTGATCCTCGGCCTGATGCCGATCCTGCCCAAGCACGCGGTCGATGTCGCGACCTTCGAGGAGACGACGCTGACCGGGCCGGTCGGCTCCGGCCCGTATCGCGTCACCGCGGTGCGGCCCGGCGCCAGCGTGACGCTCAAGCGCAATCCCGACTATTGGGGCCGCGACCTCGCCATCAATCGCGGCCTCTACAATTTCGACGAGATCAGGCTCGACTTTTTCCGCGAGGCCAACGGCCAGTTCGAGGCCTTCAAGCGCGGCCTCTACGATTTCCGCGTCGAGAACGAGCCGCTGCGCTGGCACGACGGCTATGATTTTCCGGCCGTCAAAAGCGGCGAGGTGATCCGCGACAGCGTCAAGCCCGGCGTGCCGCAGCCCTCGGAATTCCTGGTCTTCAACACCCGCCGTCCGATGTTCGCCGACATCCGCGTGCGAAAGGCGCTGACGCTGCTGTTCGATTTCGAGCTGGTCAACCGCAACTACTTCTTCTCGCTCTACTCGCGCGTCGCCGGCTATTTCGCCGGCTCGGACCTGTCGGCCTATGGCAGGCCTGCGGACGCGCGCGAGCGCGAGCTGCTCAAGCCGTTCGCCGCACAGATTCCGCCCGATGTCATGGACGGCAGCTACCGCCTGCCGGTGACCGACGGCTCCGGCCGCGACCGGGCCACGCTGCGCGCCGCGCTGAAACTGTTGTCGGAGGCCGGCTACGATCTCGACGGCACCGCGCTGCGCAACCGGACGACCAAGGCGCCCTTCACGTTCGAGATCCTGGTCACGACCCGCGACCAGGAGCGCATCGCGCTCGCCTTCCAGCGCGACCTCAGGCGCGCCGGCATCGAGCCGAGCGTACGGTCGGTCGATCCCGTGCAATTCGACCAGCGCCGGCTCGCTTACGAGTTCGACATGATCCAGAACCGCTGGGACCAGTCGCTGTCGCCCGGCAACGAGCAGTATTTCTATTGGGGCAGCGCTGCCGCCGACAATCCAGGCACCCGCAACTACATGGGCGCCAGGGATCCGGCGGTCGACGCCATGATCGCCGCCCTGCTGGAGGCCCGTGAACATACGGCCTTCGTCTCGGCGGTGCGCGCGTTGGACCGCGCCCTGATCGCGGGCTTCTACACAATCCCCCTGTTTAACGTATCCGAGCAATGGATCGCGCGCTGGAATCGGATAGAACGGCCAAAGGCCACTGCGCTGTCCGGCTACCTGCCGGAGACCTGGTGGTCGAAGGGTGAGCCTTAGGGCCAGTCAAGCGAAGTGACGCCGTGAACCAGCAAGCCGTATCGCCGACGCTCGACACGCTGTTCCAGCGCACGCTGATGCGGCAGCCGCACGCGACCGCCCTGCTCGACCCCCTCAACAAGGCGCGCGTGACCGGGCACCAGCCGCGGCGGCTGAGCTATGCCGAGGCCGATACCGCCATCGAGGCGCTGTCGGCCTATTTCGTCGAATCGGGCCTGCCGGCCAATTCCGTCATCGCAATCCAGCTGCCGAACACGGTCGAGTTCGTGCTGACGGTGCTCGCCGCCCATCGCGCCGGTCTCGTCGTCGCCGTGCTGCCGCTGCTCTGGCGCCACGCGGAACTGACCGCTGCGCTCAACCGCACCGCCGCGCGCGCCATCGTCACCATGAGCAGGGTCGACGGCGTCAGCTATTCCGACCTCGCGATGCACGCTGCGGCGGAGGCGTTCTCG
Organism: Bradyrhizobium diazoefficiens USDA 110; assembly: GCF_000011365.1. GTDB lineage: Bacteria > Pseudomonadota > Alphaproteobacteria > Rhizobiales > Xanthobacteraceae > Bradyrhizobium > Bradyrhizobium diazoefficiens. Next base: position 5,083,756 of record NC_004463.1, read on the forward strand.
ATCCGCCATGTCTGCGGCTTCGGCACCGACCTGCCCGAAGGCATGGCCTCGCTCGACGAGGTCCTGGCCCGCCCGCCCGGCACCACGCGCGCCGTGATCCAGGACGGCCGCAAGGCGGCGATGATCTCCTTCGACGTCACGGCGGAAGGCTTTCGCCCGGTGCCGCGGCCGCATTTCAGCCTGATCGCCGGGGGCCTTGCGATGTCGCTGGAGGCCGACATCAAGCAGGGCGCGACCGTGATGGCGGCGTTCACGCCGATGTCGTTCGCCGGCCTCGCCTCCTCGCTCGCAGTGTGGCTGCTCTCGGGCGGCGCGCTGGCGCTGCATCATCCGTTCGAGAACGACGTGCTGGAGCAGCAGATCAACGAGCATGAATGCGAGGTGCTGATCGCGCCCGCGCAGCTCGCGCTGCGGCTCGGCGATTCCGACCTGGCGGCGCGGATGCCTACCTTACGCAACGTTATCGGCCTGTGGCGCGCGCCGGAACAGGTGGCGGCAAGCGATGCCTGGATCGCGCCGCATGCGCCGCTGACCGACGTCTATCTGTTCGGCGAGGCCGGATTGTTTGGCGCCCGCCGCGGCGAGGACGGCATGCCTGTTGCGGTAATGCCGGGGCCGCACGGCGCCCCGCGCGAACAGTCCGGCTCCTCCATCGCCGGCGAGATCCTGCTGACGCCGAAGGGCACGCTCGGCCTCCGCGGGGCGATGGTGCCGATCGCGGCCTATGCCCCGCCGCAGCCGGTCGGCGAGACGCTGATCGCGCAGCCGCCGCGCGACTATGTCGACACCGGCTATGCGGCGCGGCTCGACCGTCCGAGCGGTGCGATCTGCATCACCGCGCCGCCCTCGGGCATCATGGCCGTCGGCGGCTACCGCTTCCTCTCCAACGACCTCCAGGAATGGGCGCGCCGGCTCGGCCAGGGCGCCCTGCTCACCGCGCTGCCCGACCGCCTTTCCGGTCATCGGCTGGCGGGCCGGGCCCAGGACAATGCCCGCGCCCGCGAGGCGCTCAACGAGCTTGGGCTTAACCCCCTGATGGTTGAGGCTTTTCGCGACCGCTCCGGGGCGGCCTAGGCGCACTTTCGACCCATTCGTTGACGCTGCATTAAGGCGGCCAAACTAGATTGCGCAGCATCTGTCGCGTGATCAGAGTTTGCTATGTCCCAGGCGGGCCCGATCCTTTTTGTGTCCAATGCCGAGCGCCCCGCCTTCGTTGCGGCGCTGGACGAGGCCCGTCTCTTCCCCGTGGTCGACACCGACTGGGCCAGCGCGGTGCGCGCGGTCGAGCAGGTGCAGCCGGCCGCGGTTCTCGCCGCAATGAACAGCGGATATGAGCCGTATCTGGCGCTGCTCGCCAGGAAGATCGCTGACCAATCGCCTTACCTGCCCTTCGTGGCCCTGGACGCGGCGGGCACGCTGCCCCACAACGCCCTGCCCTTCTCCTCGCGCGGCAATTCCGACCGCCTGAGCGCGCGGCTGCGCGCCGCGCAGCGCGTGCGCACCCTTCATGCCACCGTGCTGCGCCGGCTGCCGGAGGCGAAGGTCGCGCTGCCGGAGAGCGACCCGTCGCGCGATGCCACCGTGCTCCTGATCGGCCGCGGCGCAGCCTATCCCGCACTCTCCGTCGCGCTCGGTGAGCGCGTCGGTGTCATCGGCGCGCTCTCGATCGAGGCCGCGGCCAAGCATCTCAACACTCGCGATATCGATGGCGTGGTGCTCGCGGAAGGTTTTACCGCGCGCGTCACCGACGCCTTCCTCACGGTGCTCGCCGAAGACACCCGCTTCCGCAGCCTGCCCGTGGTCGTCACCGCACACCAGCTCGTGCAGACCTACGACCTGCCTAATCTCGAGCTTATTCCGGGCGAGCCGGCGAAGGTCGCCGCCAACGCGCTGCCGCTGATCCGCCAGCACGCGATGGAAGCGCAACTGAGCCGCACGCTGCGCTCGATCGACGCCGGCGGCTGGCTCGATCCGCGCAGCGGCCTGCTCACGACGGAAGCCTTTGCCCGCGATTTCTCCAGGGCGGTCGAGCAGACGCTAGCCCGCGGCGGCGGCCTGTCGGTGGCGCGCTTCGCCTTCGATCCCTCAAATCCCCGCGCACAACTGGATGCTGCGCGCATCCTGAGCCGCCTGATGCGGCAGATGGATTTCGGCGCGGCGCAGAAGGACGGCTCGGTCATCGTCGTGTTCGCCGAGACCGACTTCCGCACCGCCCACATGATCGCCCGCCGTCTCTCCGCGGTGATGCGGCACACCTCCAACGGCAAGCACGAGATGCGCAGCGATCCGGTGGTCAGCGTGGACTCGCTGTCGTCGTCGGATACGGCCAGGTCGTTGCTGGCGCGGCTGTCCGCCGACGCCTCGCGCGCGGCGTCGTAGTCATTCGCCAGCGTTCAATAATCCAATACGCGTCTTGATGTCCGCCGTCGGGCCTCGGACGCTCACGTCATCATGAGCTTGATCTGGCCGTCCTCAACGGCTCCCATCGCGAGAGCGTCGCGAGCCATCTTTTCGACGGCCGGCCAATTCGCGAGAAGGTATTTTTGCGCCTGCGCCTTGGTTGGGAGCGTGGTCTGCAGAATACAGGTCTGCCGCGCGTTCCCGTTCGCGATCTGAAAGGACACGGCTTGGGGCCCTTCTTTGAGCTCTTGCTCGGTGGGCTTGGGAAACTTGCGCATGCGGCTCCTTCTCGGGGCTCAGCGAACGGGTGCGGTGACCCCGGACGCTTGATCGGCGCGGGCCATCCCGGCCGCGATCTTCCTGGCTTTCGCCAGGCGATTCGACTCGCGGCCGGGCTGCGTGTTGCGGACTGCCTCAGTCAGCATCTCGCGAAGCTCAGCCTTCGTCTTGGGTGGTTGCCGTGGACTCGACTTCTGCCAATTGGTCATACCCCTATATGGGGATGCTCGCGCTAAATGCCACTCTTCGCGTTCGTGTTGGCCGATAGAGCGGGCGTGGCCAGGAGAAAACCGACAGAATCGTGCAGGAGTTCGTAGGCGCGGTCGACGATATCGTCGAGGGATATGGTCTTGGCGAACATGCGTTGCGCCTCAGCCAGCAACTGCTCGCGGGTCGGCATGCTGGACAGGCGCAAGTCGGCACGGTGCTGCAGCAGACTGAGCGCGTCCCGGACCGATAATTCAGTCTCGTGGATCGACGTTCTGATCGCGAGCGCGATGTGCTCGGGATCAAAGCGAGCGGCGAGCTGCTCGGCCGCTTGCTTGACCACGCGCGATCCCAAACGATGCTCATTGCGCAGAACCTGCCTGGGCGGCAACTTCAGATCCCAGACGATCCCGAGCCAGGACAAGGCGACCAGGGCATAGTAGGTTAGATCGACCTCATACCAGTAGAAGCCCTGCCGGGCGCTGGCCTGGTAGGCGTGATGGTTGTTGTGCCACCCCTCGCCCATCGTCAGCAGGGCGAGCAGCCAGTTGTTGCGGGAATCGTCGCCGGTCACATACCGCCTGCGTCCGTGAACATGTGCGAGGGAGTTGATGCAGAATGTCGCGTGATACAGAACCACGGTGCTCCACATAAATCCGACCACGAGCCCCGACCACCCGGCAATCAGGAAGCACAGACCCGCGAGCACGACCGCCGGCAACAGCTCCAGCCGGTGCAGCCACATCAACTCGGGATACGACGCCAGATCCGATACCTTCACGAGGTCGGTCGCATCGTGCTGCCGGTAAAAGATCCAGCCGAGATGACTGTACACGAAGCCCTTGTGCCGGGGTGAATGGACATCTTGCGCCGTATCCGAGTGAAGATGATGATGGCGGTGCTTGGCAGCCCACCAAAGCACGCTTTTCTGGGCGCTGCTCTGGGCAAGGAAGGCAAGGATGAACTGGAACGCCCGGCTTGTGGCGTAAGCCCGATGCGAGAAGTACCGGTGATATCCGGCAGTGATGCCGAACATGCGCAGCCAATACAGGGCAACGCAGATTGCAACGGCTTGCCACGAGACGCCCGACCAGATCGCCGCGAGGCATCCCGCGTGGATCAATACAAACGGCAGGACCTGCGGATACATGACGTCGTCGTGTTCCTGATCGGAGTCCTGGCCTGAATCGATATTGATAGACACGCTCGCGACCTCAGCTGTTTCGATGGGCGGGCCGACCCGCAACCGATGCAAAAAAACCCGCGGCCGGTAAACCAGTCGCGGGTCGAGAGAACCAGAAGCTCTGCCAGTACATCCGTGGTCAAAGCAACATAGTACCGATTGCGGTAGCCTAGACGGCGCGCAGATTTTCCGCAGCAGACTTGCCGGTCCGGCGGTCCGCGACGATTTCGAAGGAAACCTTCTGGCCCTCGTTGAGGGTGCTCATGCCGGCGCGTTCAACTGCGCTGATATGAACGAAAACATCCTGGCCGCCCTGGTCCGGCTGAATGAAGCCGAAACCCTTTTGGCCGTTAAACCACTTCACAGTTCCCGTATTCATGGGGTCGTCCTTTAACATAGATAAGTCTTTGGAACCGCGCTCAAGAGCACAGTTAGCGAATTCGAGATCTGGAGGGAGGGTCGTCAGTCAGGCACGCTTATCAGCGGCGAGGCCAAGTCGTTCGGCCGAAACTCGATGTCTTGAGTATGGCTATTGTTCGGGCATTCCGCAAGGGGCCATATGTCGCTGTTTTCGGACCCATATGTCCGGTTGGCGGCCTCCGGGTTCGCTGTATTCACCGCATGATGAACCCGCCGTCGACCGAGATGGACTGTCCGGTCACATAGCTGGCGGCGTCGCTGCAGAGCCATAACACCGCGCTCGCAATTTCCTCGGGACGGCCGACCCGTCCCATCGGCACGCTCTTCTCCAAGGCCCTGAGCGCATCGCCCTGGCCTGCGGCAACCATCTGGTCGGCCATCGGTGTCCAGATCAGCCCGGGGCAGATGGCGTTGATACGGACGCCGCGTGCCGCATATTCGAGCGCCGCGCTCTTGGTGAAACCAAGGACGCCGTGCTTGGCGGCGTGATAGATACCGCGCTCGGCGCCTCCCACAAGTCCCCCGAGAGACGAGCAATTGACGATCGCACCGCTGCCCTGCTTGCGCATCTGTTGCAGCTCGAATTTCATGCAGCTCCATTCACCGCGGAGATTGATCCCCATGACGCGGTCGTAGTCCTCACGGGTCGTGTCGGCGGTCTCCGCGAGAACATTCTGGACGCCCGCATTGTTGTAGGCGGCATCGAGCCTGCCGAAGACGGAAACGGTCTGCGCCACCATGGCCTCGACCTGCGCGTCATTGGAGACATCGCAGCGGATGGCGACGGCCTTGTGCCCCCGGGTGACCAGCTCGCCTGCCGCGGCCCTCACCGCGTCCTCGTTCCAGTCCGCCAGTGCAACGGACGCCCCGGATTCCGCGAAAGCCTTTGCCGTGGCGAGGCCCAGCCCGGACGCGGCACCGGTCACCAGCGCAACCTGTCCCTCGAATGAAATGTTCATGGATATCTCTCCTGTCGATCTGTCGGGTCGTCGTACGTGCCGTCAGCGCTGCGTACGTGCAGCTTCCGCCTGCGGGTAACGGTCGCCTGTGATGGTGATCTGCGCGACCGCGGCGTCGATGTGCCTGATATCGTCGGGTGTCAGCGCGACCGCGGCCGCAGCGATGTTTTCGTCGAGACGGCCGAGCTTGGTCGTGCCGGGGATCGGGACGATCCACGGCTTCTGCGCCAGCAGCCAGGCCAATGCGATCTGCGCCGGCGTGGCACGTTTCCGGGCACCGATCTGAGCCAGCAGGTCGACGACCGGCCGGTTCGCCTTGCGGGCCTCGGGCGTAAAGCGCGGCAGGCCGGCGCGGTTGTCATTGCCGCCGAAGCTGGTGGTCTCGTCGATCTTGCCGGTGAGGAAGCCCCTGCCCAGTGGACTGAAGGGGACGAAGCCGATCCCCAGCTCCTCGCAAGCCGGCAACACCTCCGTCTCGGGCTGACGCCACCAGAGGGAGTATTCGCTCTGGATCGCCGCGATCGGCTGGACCGCGTGCGCGCGGCGGATGGTAGCGGCGCCGGCCTCGCTGAGGCCGAAATGCCTGACCTTGCCCGCGGCGATCAGATCCTTCACCGCGCCGGCGACGTCCTCGATCGGGACGTTGGGATCGACGCGGTGCTGATAGTACAGGTCGATGGTCTCGATCCGCAGCCGCTTCAACGAGCCTTCGGCCGCCTGCCGGATCCGTTCGGGGCGGCTGTCCAGCCCGCCGGAACGCCGCGCGTCGGCGGGACCGAGATCGTGGCCGAACTTGGTCGCGATGACGATGTCTTTCCGGACCGGCTGCAGCGCCTCGCCCACCAACTCCTCGTTGGTGAACGGGCCGTAGACTTCGGCGGTGTCGAAGAAGGTGACACCGCGCTCCACCGCCGCCCGGACCAGCGCGATCATCTCGTGCCGTTCCGGCGCCGGGCCGCGATGATAGTTCAGGCCCATGCAGCCGAGGCCAATGGCCGAGACCGCGAGGCCGCTGTCGCCAAGCTTGCGCATCTGCATGTTCGGTCTCCTGGTCATGTCGCCAACCGAGGGCGCGACATCACTTGCGATACTGTTCGTCGCTGACCTTCTCCATCCAGTCGACATTCTTGCCGTTGAGCGATTCCGTGATGGCGATATGCGTCATCGCGGTTGTCGCGGTGGCGCCGTGCCAGTGTTTCTCGCCGGGCGGAAACCAGACGACGTCGCCGGGGCGGATTTCCTCGATCGGTCCCCCCTCGCTTTGCACCCAGCCCAGGCCGGACGTGACGATCAGGGTTTGGCCGAGCGGATGGGTGTGCCACATGGTTCGGGCACCGGGTTCGAAAGTTACTTGACCGCCGCTCAGACGTATCGGGTCACCCAACTGAAAGAGCGGATCGACACGGACCGTGCCGGAGAACCATGCTTCGGGGCCCTTGCCGGAGGGGCGTGAGCCGTTGCGTTTGATATCCATAGTTGCTTGCCTTCCCGTTGTCGGGCCAGTCTCGTCCGAGGCCCTCGCAAAGCCCGCGTGCGACGATGCCAGCATGGCCAATCCGGCAGCGCCTGACAGCATGCTCCGTCGCGTCAGCGCGCTCGGGGCGTCCGCAGCGCACCTCTCGCATTGCCGGAAGGGAATGTCCGATCGATCCATATGCCGAGCTCGCCTCACCTCGCGGGACTGCGCCATATCTAATGCGTGCGGCTATGCGGACTAGCCACTATGATCGGCATGGACTTATAAGGAGGATCGATAAATGCAGCGCGGAAATCTCGACGACCTCGCGGCCTTCCTGATCGTCGCCCGCGAAGGCAGCTTTACGAGAGCCGCCGCGAAGCTTGGCATTTCGCAGTCCGCGCTCAGCTACACCATCAAGGAGCTCGAGGCGCGGCTGAAACTGCGCCTGTTGACGCGCACCACGCGCAGCGTGTCGCCGACGGCCGCGGGTGAACGTCTGTTGCGCAACGTGGGGCCACGGATCGCGGAGATCGAGACCGAACTCGTCGCCTTGACCGAGCTCCGGGAAAAGCCCTCCGGTACCATTCGCATTACGGCGACCGAATATGCCACCGACGCCGTCCTTCTGCCGAAGCTAGCGAAGCTGTTACGCGAATATCCCGACATCAAGCTCGAGATCGTCAGCGACTACGGACTGACGGATATCGTCGCGCAACGTTTCGATGCCGGCGTGCGGGATGGCGAGCAAGTCGCGAGGGACATGATTGCTGTGCGAATCGGCCCCGACGCGCGCATGGCCGTCGTCGGCGCTCCGTCCTATTTCCGGAGCCGGTCGGAGCCGAAGAAGCCTTCGCAACTGGTCGAGCACAATTGCATCAATCTGCGCTTGCCGACCCATGGCGGATTGTACTCTTGGGAGTTCGAAAAGGGCTCTCGCGAGTTGAAGGTTCGGGTCGACGGCCAATTGGTCTTCAACACCACCACCCAGATGCTCCAGGCGGCGCTTGCGGGCCTGGGGCTGGCTTATCTGCCGGAGGGCCTGGTGCGGTCCCACATCAACAAGGGGCGCCTCAAGAGGGTGCTGGAGGACTGGTGCCCTCCCTATCCCGGCTACCACCTCTACTACCCGAGCCGGCGCCAGCCCTCAGCCGCCTTTGCACTCCTTGTCGAGGCGCTCCGCCACCGGGACTGAGATGTCACCTCGGCCAAGCGCCAATGGCGGTGAGATACGGCTAATGTGGCCGCTTCGCGAACACATCCTTCGCCACGGGCATTGCCGAAAACACGTTAGGCCAGCCGACATAGAACGCCAGTTGCGTGATGGCTTCCGAAGCCTCCGTCTGGGTCAGGCCGTTGTCCATCGCCCTGTTGAGGTGCGGCGTGAGCTGCGCCATCTGCCCGTTGGCGATCAACGCGCTGACAGTGACGAGACTGCGGTCCCTGGGCGCGAGGTCCGGACGCAGCCAAAGATCACGAAACAACACGTCGGTGGTGTACTGCACGACGCCCGGAAAGGACGCGCCGAACTGGTCCTGGACGAACGCAGCACGTTGCGCCTCGGCAGCCTCGTCGAGCGGCAACGGCGTCACCGAGACGACCGGAAGCTGCGCGGCGCCGATGTCGCGGGCGGCAAAGACGTCCTCGGCAACGGCGACGGCCGACATCGCATTGGCCCAGCCGGCGTAGAAGGCGAGATGAGTGATGATCTCCGAAATCTCGCGCGGCTTGACACCGTTATCGAGCGCAAGATTGAAATGATACGGCATCTCGATCGTCTGATTGCGCGCGATCAGCGCTGCCAATGTGACGATGCTGCGGTCGCGCGGCGCGAGGCCGGGCCGTTTCCAGACATCGCCGAGGAGACGGTTCTGCGTGTACGCCTCCAGTGCCGGGGCGACTTTCCGAACATCCTCATACGTTAGCACGGGGCTTGATCCGGTCATGGCGGCAGTCTCCTCCGTGCGGGCCAATGGCATGGCCGTCAGCGCAAGCAATGCGACGACCGCGGCTTGCGGTTTCATGATGGATTTCCTGTACACCGCAGTTGCTTCCCGGGCGCACGCGCGCCGGCGGGCGTGATCGCCCTTCGCAAGCTTGTTATAGGCGATGGTCCGCAGTGCGATTAGATGACGCAATTCGCATGGACTTATCGACCAGGCTTATGAATTGGTCCGTGCCCCGCGCCAAACTTGAATGATGGCCGGCCAGGAAAGAACTGGGTCCCGGCTCTGCGCTCCGCTTCGCTGCGCTTGTCCGGGACACGATGACCGCTAGGCCGCCTTCTTGGCCTGCGCGAGTTGTGCGAGCTGCCGCATGATCTCGGTGGTGCCGGCGAGCCGATCTTCCGGCGTTTCCCAGTCTTGCAGGAACACCACCTTCATGTCGGGCCGCACCTTCGCAGCCTGGCCGTGGCTGCGGATGAACGTCACCAGGCGATCGGGATAGGCGAACGAATTGTCGCGGAAGGCGATGACGGCGCCCTTCGGGCCGGCGTCGATCTTCTCGACATTGGCCCTGCGGCAGAACGCCTTGATCGCGGCGACCTTGAAGAGATAGCGCACCTCGTCGGGCAACACGCCAAAGCGGTCGCGCATCTCGGCGCCAAAATTCTCGATCTCCTCCTCGGTGTCGAGATCGGCCAGGCGCCGGTAGAGCGACAGACGGACCGAGAGATCGCTGACGTAATCCTCCGGGATGAGCACGGGCATGCCGATCGTGATCGACGGCGACCAGCGGTCGGCGGCGGGCTCGGAGACGCCGGCCTTGAGGTTGACGATCGCCTCCTCCAGCATCGACTGGTAGAGCTCGAAGCCGACCTCCTTGATGTGGCCGGACTGCTCCTCGCCGAGGAGATTGCCGGCGCCGCGGATGTCGAGGTCGTGCGAGGCGAGCTGGAAGCCCGCGCCCAGCGTCTCCAGCGATTGCAGCACGATGAGCCGGCGTTCGGCCTGCGTCGTGATCTTCTGCTGCGCCGGCAGCGTGAACAGCGCGTACGCCCGGAGCTTCGAGCGGCCGACGCGGCCGCGGAGCTGATAAAGCTGGGCAAGGCCGAACATGTCGGCGCGGTGCACGATCAGCGTGTTGGCGTTGGGAATGTCGAGGCCGGATTCGACGATCGTGGTCGACAGCAGAATGTCGAACTTGCCGTCGTAGAACGCGGTCATGATGTCCTCGATCACGGCGGGCGGCATCTGCCCGTGCGCGACCGCGACCTTCATCTCCGGCACGTTCTTGTCGAGGAAGTCCTTGACCTCGGCGAGGTCGTCGATGCGCGGCACCACGTAGAACGCCTGGCCGCCGCGATAGCGCTCGCGCAAGAGCGCCTCGCGGATCATCAAGGGATCGTGCGGGGCGACGAAGGTGCGCACCGCAAGGCGGTCCACCGGAGGCGAGGCAATGATCGAGAGCTCGCGGACGCCGGTGAGGGCGAGCTGGAGCGTGCGCGGGATCGGCGTTGCCGACAGCGTCAGCACGTGCACCTCGGAGCGAAGCGCCTTCAGCCGTTCCTTGTGAGTGACGCCAAAATGCTGCTCCTCGTCGACGATGACGAGGCCGAGATCGCGGAACTTGATCGCCTTGCCGAGCAGCGCGTGGGTGCCGACGACGATGTCGACGGAGCCGTCCGCAATGCCCTTCTTGACCTGGTTCAGCTCCTTGGTTGGGATCAGGCGCGAGGCCTGCGCCACGTTCACCGGAAAGCCCTTGAAACGCTCGGTGAAGGTTCTTGCGTGCTGGCGCGCCAGCAGCGTGGTCGGCACCACGACAGCGACCTGCTTGCCTTCGAGCGCCACGGCAAAGGCCGCGCGCAAGGCCACCTCGGTCTTGCCAAAGCCGACGTCGCCGCAGATCAACCGGTCCATGGGACGGCCGAGTTCGAGATCCTTCAGGGTCGATTCGATCGCCCCTAGCTGGTCCTCGGTTTCGTCATAGGGGAAGCGTGCACAGAACTCGTCATAGAGGCCCGGCTGCACCGGCAGCTTCGGCGCCTCGTGCAGATGGCGCGCGGCGGCGATCTTGATTAGCTCGTCCGCGATCTCGCGGATGCGGTTCTTGAGTTTCGCCTTGCGGGTCTGCCAGCCGCTGCCGCCAAGACGATCGAGCTCGACCGTGGTCTGGTCTGAGCCGTAGCGCGACAGCAGCTCGATGTTCTCGACGGGGAGGAACAGTTTCGTTTCGGCGGCATAGTGCAGCTCGAGACAATCATGCGGCGCGCCGGCGACGTCTAGCGTTTGCAGGCCGACGAACCGGCCGATGCCGTGATCAACGTGGACGACAATGTCGCCCGCGGCAAGGCTCGTCACCTCCGAGATGAAATTGTCGAGCTTGCGGCTCGCCCTGCGCGGCCGCACCAGGCGGTCGCCGAGAATGTCCTGCTCGCTGATGAGCGCAATCTCGTCGGTCTCGAAGCCGCTGTCGAGGCCGAGCACGGCGAGCATAGTCTCGTTGCGCGGGGTCGCCTGCACCGTGCGCCAGCTGTTGACGCTGGTGGTGTGGGCCAGCTTGTGGTCGCGCAGCATCGAGGTCATGCGGTCGCGCGAGCCTTCGCTCCACAGCGTGATCACGACCTTCTTGCGCTGCGCCTGCAAGGCCATCACGTGGCTGACCACGGATTCGAACACGTTGACGGTGGTGTCGTTGCGCTCCGGCGCGAAGTCGCGGCCCTTGCGCGCGCCGGCATCAACGACACCAGTGCCATCCGCCGGCACGGAGAATTGCGTCAGGCGCACCAGCGGGACGTCGCCGAGGCGCCTGGTCCACTCCTCTTCGGTGAAATACAGCCGGTCCGGCGGCAGTGGCTTGTAGATGGCGCCGCCGCCCGGATGCTCCATGGCCTCGCGGCGGGCCTGGTAATAGTCGAGGATCTGCTTGAAGCGCTCGCGGACGGCGTCCTCGGCCTGCGGCTCGATCGCGATCACTGCGCCTTGCAGATAGTCGAACAGCGTATCCATCCGGTCCTGGAACAGCGGCAGCCAGTGCTCCATACCGGGATGGCGGCGGCCTTCGCTGACGGCCTCGTACAGCGCATCGTCGCGCTCGGGCGCGCCGAACTCGGCGACATAGCCCATGCGGAAGCGGCGGATGGTGTCCGTGACGAGCTGGAATTCGGAGACGGGCACCAGATCGAGCGAGCGCATGTCGAGCAGCGTGCGCTGGGTCTCGGCGTCGAAGGAGCGGATCGATTCCAGGCTGTCGCCGAAGAAGTCGAAGCGAACCGGCTGGTCGAGGCCGGCCGGAAACAGGTCCAGAATGCCGCCGCGCACGGCGTATTCGCCGGGCTCGCGCACGGTCGACGAGCGGTTGTAGCCGTTGTGCTCGAGCCAGGCGATGATGGTGTCCATCGGCACGACATTGCCGGGGGCGACCGACAGCGCCTGCGCCGCGACGAGCTCGCGCGCGGGCACGCGCTGCACGATTGCGTTGACCGTGGTCAGCACGATCAACGGCTTGTCGCTGCCGGTCAGCGGCGCAAGCCGCGCCAGCGTGGTCAGGCGCTGGGCCAAAATGCCGCCATGCGGCGAGACGCGGTCATAGGGCTGGCAGTCCCAGGCCGGGAAGGTCAGCACCGGCAGATCGGGCGCGAAGAATTGCAGCGCGCGTTCGAGCTGCTGCATCCGCGCGCCGTCGCGGCAGACCACCGCAAGGCTGACGGCCGGCTTCTTCGGCCGCGCCGCGATGGCGCGCGCCAGATCCGAGATGACGAGGCCTTCGGCACCTTCAGCGACATTGGCAAGCGTTAGGGCGCGGCCGGGCGTGAGCAGCTCGGCCGGCGACTTCATCCCCTGCTTCATAAATCGCCGTCCGTAATCGGGAACGCCTTGATACGGGCAAATAGCGCGCCTGTGACATCGGCCGGCAGCACCTTGTCGCCGGTGATGGCGGCATAGAGGTCGGGATCGTTGACCTCGAGCAGGTGCTCGAGCTCGTCGAGCTCGGCATCGGACAGATTGCCGATCTCGGCGTCCGCGAAGCGGCCGAGGATCAGGTCCATCTCGCGCGTGCCGCGGTGCCAGCAGCGGAACAGCAGCCGCTTGCGGCGGTCGTCCAGCCCGTTGCTCGATCGTGTCGTTCCCGTCATGTCTCAATTCCAGTCAAACGCCGAAAGCCCGGACGTGCCGGGCGGGCGTGATATAGCTACTTGGGGGGCCGGTGTCAGCTCTTTGTTGTGGCACTGCCGTCTGCCAATTCGTCATGGCCGGGCTTTATCCCGGCCATCCCCGCAGAGCCGTGAAAAAAGACGTGGATGCACGGCATAAAGCCGGGCATGACGGGCCGAAACGATCCTAGATTCCCCCGATGCGCCCCAGCCTGCTCAATCCGCTGTTTGCTCCCGTGACCAGCCTGCCCGGCGTCGGTCCGAAACAGGACAAGCTGCTGCAGTACCTGCTCAGCCGCAACGAGACGCCGCGGCTGGTCGATCTGTTGCTGCACCTGCCGAGCCAGGTCATCGACCGCCGCGCCCGGCCGAAGATTCGCGACGCCGTGCAGGGAACCATGGTGACGCTGGAGGTGACCGTCGACCGCCACCGCCCGCCCCCGCCGCGCAACGCGCGGGCGCCGTATCTGGTCTACGCCAGCGACGAGACTGGCGACGTCGTGCTGACCTTCTTCCGCGCCAAGCCTGGCTATGTCGAAAAGCTGCTGCCTGTGGGCGAGAAGCGCTACGTCTCCGGCACGCTACAGATGTATGACGGCATCCCCCAGATCGTGCATCCCGACCGCGTGCTGGACGAGGAGGCGATTTCAAAACTCTCAGGGATCGACCCGGTCTATCCGCTGACGGAGGGCCTCGCGCTCGGCTCACTGCGCCGCGCAATCGCGCAAGCGCTTCAGAAATTGCCCGCCTTGCCGGAATGGATCAGCCCGGAGGTGATGCGCCGCTGCCACTTCCCGCCAATCGCGGAAGCCCTCACCCGCGTGCATCAGCCGGTCGAGCTCACGGACATTTTGCCCGATCGGCCGTTCTGGTCGCGCCTCGCCTTCGACGAACTGCTGGCCGGCCAGCTCGCGCTGGCCCTGATCCGCGCGCAATTGCGCCGCCCGGCAGGCATACGCAATGCCGGCGACGGGCATCTGCGCAACAAGATCATCGACGCCCTGCCCTATGCGTTGACGCTGTCCCAGCGCGACGCCGCCGCGGCGATCGCGAGCGATCTGCAACAGCCGGTGCGCATGCTGCGGCTGCTCCAGGGCGACGTCGGCTCCGGCAAGACCGTGGTCGCGCTGCTGGCGGCCGCAGCGGTGGCCGAAGTCGGCAAGCAGGCCGCGCTGATGGCGCCGACGGAAATTTTGGCGCGCCAGCACATCAAGACCATCGCGCCGCTCGCCGAGCGCGCGGGCTTACGGGTCGCGATCCTCACCGGCCGAGAAAAAGGCAAAGAACGGCGCGAGATCATCGCCCAGCTTGCCGAGGGCGAGATCGACCTGCTCGTCGGCACCCATGCGCTGATCCAGGACGACGTGATCTTCCGGGACCTCGCGCTCGCCGTGGTCGACGAGCAGCACCGCTTTGGCGTGCGCGAACGGCTCGCGCTGACCTCGAAGGGCGAAGCCGTTGACGTGCTGGTGCTGAGCGCAACCCCGATCCCGCGCACGCTGGTGCTGACTTATTTCGGCGACATGGACATCAGCGAGCTGCGCGAAAAACCCGCCGGCCGCCAGCCGATCGAGACCCGCACCATCTCGATGAGCCGCCTCAACGAGGTCACGGATAGCATCGGCCGCGCGCTCCAGGCTGGCAAGCTGGTCTACTGGATCTGCCCGCTGGTCGAGGAATCCGAGGCCGAGGGCACCGAGCACCTCACCAATGCGACCAAACGTTTCGAGAATTTGCAGAAGCGTTTCGGCGACCGGGTCGGCCTCGTCCACGGCCAGATGAAGGGAACCGAGAAAGACCGCGTCATGGGCCAGTTCGCCGCCCACGAGATCGGGCTGCTGGTCGCGACCACCGTGGTCGAGGTCGGCGTCGACGTGCCGGCCGCCACCATCATGGTGATCGAGAACGCCGAACGCTTCGGCCTCGCCCAGCTCCACCAGCTGCGCGGCCGCATCGGACGCGGCTCGGAGGCCTCGACCTGCCTGCTGCTCTACTCCGAGCCACTCGGCGAGATGTCGAAGGCGCGGCTGAAGGTGATCCGCGAGACCACCGACGGTTTTCGTATCGCCGAGGAGGACCTCAAGCTGCGCGGCGAAGGCGACGTGCTGGGCGTGCGCCAGAGCGGCCTGCCCGGCTACCGCATCGCGCGCTCGGAGGTGCACGGCCAGCTCATCACCCAGGCCCGCGACGAGGCGCTACGCATCCTCAAGGACGATCCGAAGCTGAAGGGCGAGCGCGGCGAAGCGCTCAGATGCCTCTTGTATCTCTACGAGCGCGACGAAGCGATCCCGCTGATCGGGGCGGGCTAGCCTGCTGCTCTTCGGCGCCCCACTTCGTAGGCCGCCACATGCGCGCGGGCGAGATCCAGCAGCGGTGTGTCGATGCCCAGCGCACGGGCACGATTGGCCATATCGCCGAGGATGTGCTCCGCCTCGGTGATCGAGCCGCGCTCGATATCGCGCAGCATCGAGGCCTTGAGCGGCGAGTCCAGGGTCGTGAAGAGTTTTCGGTCAAACTCGATGAACGGGGCGCGCGGCTCGAACCCCGAAGCCGTCGCAACGGTGCAGCATTCCGCGAATAACCGAAAGATAGACTGTTCGCCGTTCGGCACGGCCAGGATGTCTCCGATGCTTGCGCGCATCAGGCAGGTGATGCCGGCCAGCGTGCTGAGCTGGACGAATTTCTCCCACATGTCCTGCATAATCGCTTCGCTGGCGCGCACGTCGATGCCGGGGACCTGGAGCAGTGCCTCCAGCGCGAGCGCACGCTCGCTCAACGAACCCTTGATCTCGCCAAACACAATCGTCTGATTGGCCATGAACTGAACGACACGGCCATCCGCATCGAGGCCGGCACTGACATTCGCCAACCCGCCGAGGACACGCGCCGCGCCGAACCGCGCAGTCAGAGCGTCGATATGTTTCAACCCGTTGAGTATCGGCAGAATCATCGTGTTGGCGCCGACTGCCGGGGCAAACTGGGCCATCGCATCGTCGAGCGAATAGGATTTCACCCCGACGAGCACAACGTCGAACGGCTCCTTGAGATCGCTTGCCAGGATGATCTTCGGCTGCACGGCAAAGTCGCCGTGTGGGCTCACGACCTGCAATCCATCCCGCCGCAACTGCTCGGCCCGCGCGGGCCGCACCAGAAAGGTCACGTCGCCGCCGGCCCGGGCCAGGCAAGCTCCGTAATAACCTCCGAGCGCTCCTGCGCCGATCACCAGCACTCTCATTCGAACTCCCGTTGCAGAAGAACTGCTTCCGCAGAGACAATAACAGATGAGCCTCGCAATGACGACGTGGATAGAGCCGTTTCAGAAGACTTGCCCTTTCGCCGCGGCCGACTTCATGCAACCTTCCTGCCATGCGCTGACGTCCCGGTCGTGCGCCTGAAACGCAACCGGGACGTCCAGGAATTTTTGGATTCCGCGCCAATGGACGGCAAGTCAACGACGTGAGACCGGACGACTAGGCCTTCTTCTGCGCGATGCTCGCGGCGAACGCCTTCATCAGCCCGGCATCCACCGCCTCGCCTTTCGCGTCCTCGGCGAGGTGCTCGAACCAGCGCGCAAAGCCCTCGTAGATCTGGCTGGCCGGATGATCGGCGCCGAGGAAGCCGGAAATCTCCCGCATCTCCGCGACCCAGCGATAGGCCTTCGGGATCATGTCCGGCAGCGCGACTTCGAGCCGGGCCAGGACCGCGGGCTGGCTCAGCGCGAGTTCGTCGCGCAGCGCATCCGCGGCGCCCGCTTTCGTTGCCGCGATCACCATGGCCGAGCCGATGCCGGCCAGGCCCTTGACGATGCCGGCGTAGGACATCTTGAGCGCGGAAGCCGCGCCGACCGGGCCTTCGACGATCCGCATGTCGAGGCCGAGCTCCTTCAGAACGGCCACATCGCCGGCGTGCTCGCCGGACATGTAGAAGGCCGGGCTCTTGCCGCCGGGCTGCGGCGGGAAGCCGATGATGCCGGCGTCGACGAACGGCGCCTGCGCCGAGCCGATGATCTCCTCGATCCTGAGCACGGTGTCGACATTGACGGCGTTGCAATCGACCACGACCGGCTTCTTCGCGCGCCGGACGATCAGCGCGGCGAGGCGTTCGGCGAGTGCAACGGCCTCGCCCGGCGGCACGATCGAGAGGATGATGTCGGCCTCGGCGATCGCCTCGTCGTCCGCGCCGATCATGCCGGCATCCGCCGCGCGTTTTTGCGTCGCCTCGCTCCGCCCCTTCAACGACGTCAGCACGCGCGCTCCGTTTTCGCTGAGGCGGCGGGCCACGGCGCTGCCCATGGCACCGGGCGCGAGGATCGCAATGGTCTTTGACGTCGTCTTGGACATCGTGCACTCCAGGTCGAACACCGAGCGATGCGCCCGATTCAACCGGAAGACTAGCAGACGATGCGAGGCCTGGCGTGATCGCGGCCATCCCGCAGGGGAATGGCCCTACTCCACCTTCGCAGGCTGGGGCTGGAGTGCCGACGCATTGGCGATGCGCGCGGCATTCGCCATGCCCGCGAGCGCCGCGGCCTTCTTCGGGTCGGGTGCCGCGCCCGGCTGCACCACGCCGGCCGACATGATCAGGGTCGCGGCATCCTCGGTGCTCATGTCGACCTCGACGATCTTGCTCTTGGGCACGTAGAAGAAGAAGCCCGTGGTCGGGTTCGGCGAGCACGGCAGGAACACCGAGACGTGCTCCTCCTGCCCGGGCAGGCTGCGCGCGACCTCTTCATTCGGCGACTGCGAGATCAGCACGATCGACCACATGCCCGGCGACGGAAACTCGACCAGGCCGACTTTGCGGAAGCTCGAGCCCTTGCCCGAGAACAGCGTCTCGAACACCTGCTTCAGGCCGCGGTAGATGGCGCGCACCGCCGGGATGCGGCCGAGGAAGGTCTCGCCGACATCGACCAGCGTCCGTCCGATCAGGTTGGCCGCGAGGAAGCCGACCAGCGTCAGCGTGAAGAATGCGACAATCAGTCCCCAGCCGGGGACGACATACGGCAGATAGGTTTCCGGACGATAGGCCAGCGGCACGAACGGCCGCACCACGCCGTCGACCCAGGTGACGAACCACCAGACCAGATAGAGAGTGATCGCGATCGGCCCCGTCACCACGAGGCCGGTCAGGAAGTAGTTGCGGATGCGGCCCATCAGGCCGGTATGCGGTTCCGGGATGGGATCAAGCGGCGCAGGCGCGTCGTCGCGGGTGGTCATTCGGGTTCCAGGTCAGTCGCTGCATTCAAGCTAGGGTCTTCTAGCAGGTTTTGGAAGAGCGCAGCCTGATCCCTTCTGCCTATTCCACGGTCACCGATTTCGCGAGATTGCGCGGCTGGTCGACGTCGGTGCCCATGATGACGGCCGTATGATAGGCGAGCAGCTGCACCGGGACGGCATAGACCATCGGCGTGAACGCCGCCGCCATGTCGGGCATGACGATGGTGACGAGCGACTCGACGGTCGCCTCCTCCGCGCCCTTCGCGTCGGTCATCAGGATGATCTTGCCGCCGCGGGCGGCGACCTCCTGCATGTTCGACACCGTCTTCTCGAACACCCGGTCGTAGGGTGCGATGACGACGACCGGCATGGTCTCGTCGATCAGCGCGATCGGGCCGTGCTTCAGCTCGCCGGCGGCGTAGCCCTCGGCGTGGATGTAGGAGATCTCCTTCAGCTTCAGCGCGCCTTCGAGCGCGAGCGGGAAGCTGGTGCCGCGGCCGAGATAGAGCACGTCGCGCGATTTCGCGATCTCGCGCGCCAGCTTCTCGATCTGGAGCTCGGTGGTGAGCGCATCCGACATCAGGCGCGGGATCTCGACGAGTCCGTGAACGAGCTTGGTCTCGTCCTCGTCGGACAATTCGCCTCTAGCCTTGCCGGCCGCGATCGCAAGGTTTGCGAGCACCATCAGCTGGCAGGTGAAGGCCTTGGTCGAGGCGACGCCGATCTCGGGCCCGGCCAGCGTCGGCAGCACCGTCTCGCTCTCGCGCGCGATCGTGGAGGTCGGCACGTTGACCACAGCCACCGTGTGCACGCCCTCGGCCTTGGCATAGCGCAGCGCCGCCAGCGTGTCGGCGGTCTCGCCCGATTGCGAGATGAAGATGGCGAGATCGCCCTTGCGCAAGGGCGCCTCGCGGTAGCGGAATTCGGAGGCGACGTCGACCTCGACCGGCAGGCGCGCGAAGCGCTCGAACCAGTATTTGGCGACGAAGCCGGCATAGCTCGCGGTGCCGCAGGCGGTGATGTTGATGCGCTGGATGTTCTTGAAGTCGAACGGCAGCTTGACCGGCAGCGAGACGCGCTCGGTCGCCATGTCGACGTAGCGTGCCAGCGTGTGGCCGACCACTTCCGGCTGCTCGTGGATCTCCTTGGCCATGAAGTGGCGGTAATTGGCCTTGTCCACCAGCGAGGTCGAGGCGGCGTGCTTGATCTTCTCGCGCTGGACCGCGTGGCCGTCCTTGTCGAAAATCGTGGCGCTATTGCGGGTCAGCACCACCCAGTCGCCGTCCTCGAGATAGCTGATCGTGTCGGTAAACGGGCCGAGCGCGATGGCGTCGGAGCCGAGATACATCTCGCCGTCGCCATAGCCGATCGCGAGCGGCGGGCCGTTGCGGGCGCCGATCATCAGATCGTTGTCGCCGGCGAAGATGAAGCCGAGCGCAAACGCGCCGCGCAGCCGCGCCAGCGCCAGCTTCACCGCCTCGACCGGCTTGTTGCCGCGCGTGAGCAGGTCGTCGACGAGATGCAGTACGATCTCGGTGTCGGTCTCGGTGTGAAACACCGTGCCGTTCTTCTCGAGCTCCTCGCGCAGCTCGCGGAAATTCTCGATGATGCCGTTGTGGACCACGGCGACGCGCTCGGTCGCATGCGGATGGGCGTTGTTGACGGTCGGTTTGCCGTGGGTGGCCCAGCGGGTGTGACCGATGCCGGTCGTGCCCTTCAGCGGCTCGGCTTCCAGCCGCTTCTCCAGATTCTTCAGCTTGCCCTCGGCGCGGCGGCGCTCGAGATGCCTGCCTTCGAGCGTGGCGACGCCCGCGGAGTCGTAGCCGCGATATTCAAGACGTTTGAGCGAATCCACCAATTGCTCTGCAACCGGTTCGCGCCCGAGAATGCCAACAATCCCGCACATGCGGATCAATATCCCCCAAATCGTCGAAAAATCGCCAAAACGACGCGCTCAGTTTTTAGCGAAGTTCCTAAGGAACCAGATACTCAATAATTATTGCTGATTGAGACAGCATTCGCCGGCGCCATTGCCCGGCCTGCGTCGATGTGGCCGGCCTTTAACCCCGCACGTTAACTTGTTGTCAACAAGTTTGACCAACGATTCCGGTCAGGAGAACAAGGCCATGAAAGGCTCATCCGACCGCAAAGGTCTGTCGTCGTTGTATCTGCGTGCCAGCGAGACCACGGGCACGCACCTCGCCCATTGGCCGCCGCCCCAGCGCGGCAAGGAAAGCAAGCCCGTCTTCACCAAGCACCCGCAGGGCGAGCCGGCCAAGCGCGCCAAGCCGCGCGGCTGGCGCCTGACCCGCGCGATCTTCTCCGAATTCGCCGACGACGAATAGCGCTCACTTCTCCGGCTTCTTGCCGCGCGTCTTCATCTCGCGATAGCGCGCCGCGCCGCCTTCCCTGATGGTCTGCTGGTTGCGCTCGAGCGCCATCGCGTCGTCGGGCACGTCGCGCGTGATCACCGAGCCGGAGCCGATATAGGCGCCGTTGCCGATCTTCACCGGCGCCACCAGCGAGGAGTTGGTGCCGACGAAGGCGCCTTGCCCGATGATGGTCTTGTGCTTCTTGAAGCCGTCGTAGTTGCAGGTGATGGTGCCGGCGCCGATGTTGGAATTGGCGCCGACGGTGGCGTCCCCAATGTAGGAGAGATGGTTGACCTTGACGCCGGCCTCCAGCGTCGCCGCTTTGGTCTCCACGAAATTGCCGATCCGCGCACCGTCGCCGAGCGAGGTGCCGGGCCTGAGCCGCGCATAGGGTCCGATCGAGACGTTCCTGCCGAGCGTGGTCTCGACGATGTGCGAAAAGGAGTGGATCACCGTGCCGTCGGCGATCGAGACGCCCGGGCCGATCACCACGAACGGCTCGATGGTGACGTCCTTGCCGAACACGGTGTCGGCGGACAGATAAACGGTCTCGGGCGCAATCAGCGTCACCCCGGCCTCCATCGCGGCTTTGCGCAAGCGCGCCTGCATCACGCTCTCGGCTTCGGCGAGCTGCGCCTTGGTGTTGATGCCGCGCACCTCGTCCTCGCTGGTCTCGATCACCACGGACTCCCATCCCTGTTCGCGGACGATCTCGACCGCATCCGTCAGATAATATTCGCCCTTGGAATTCGCATTGCCGATTTTATCCAGGATCGCGAGCGCGCGGCGCCCGTCGATCGCCATCACGCCGGCGTTGCACAGATCGATCTTGCGCTCGTCCGCGCTGGCATCGGCCTGCTCGCGGATCGCGACCAGGCGGTCGCCCTCGACGATGAAGCGGCCATAGCCGGCGGGGTCGGCGGCGCGGAAGCCGAGCGCGGCGAGCGCGGCGCCGTTGGCCAGCGGCGCGCGCAGACGCGCAAAGGTCTCGGCCGAAATCAGCGGCGTGTCACCGAAGGCGATCAAGAGGTCGTCCACGCCGCGCGCGATCGCCTCGCGCGCCGCCAGCACCGCATGCGCGGTGCCGAGCCGTTCGGCTTGCACGAAAGTGACCGCATCGGGGCGGATGCGCCTCGCCTCATCGGCCACCGCCTGATGATCCGGGCCGATCACGACGGCGAGCGAGGTGCCGGTTCCCTTGGGAGCGGCGGTGAGCACATGGGCGAGCAGCGTCTGGTGAGCGACGGGATGCAGCACTTTCGGCAGGTGTGAGCGCATGCGCGTGCCTTCGCCGGCGGCGAGCACGATCGTGAGGCTGGAGCGGGCGGTCATCGAGATCCTGTCAGATACGGCCGAATCAACTGGCGCGGCAGGCGGCAGGCCGCCCTATGCTGCCCGCCTTGCTACCCCCGCAAACGCCCGGAATTCAAGTGCGACACGCTTTTCCTGTTAATGTTCCCTGATTGATTCGGGGAAGCTGAACGGGGCTGGGCACTTAACGTTCATGGCAAAGGATTCCGACCCACTGGCGGATGCCTTCGGCACCAAGGAGACTGGCGGGCTGTTCTCCGGACTTCTGGCCGAGGAAAGCGCGTTCGACCGCCGCATGATGTGGCGGCTGGGCTCCTGGGGCGTTGCGGCCGTCGGCGCCGTCGTCATCGCGGTGATGGCCAACCAAGCCCAGCTCGGCTGGCGGCGCGACCAGATGGCGTCCGCCGATCTCGTGCGCCAGGCCGACCGGCTCCAGCTGCTGACCAGGGAAAGCCAGAACGAGGCGCGCCGCCTCGCCGCCGCCGTCGAGACGCTGAACGCTGATCGCGACCGGCTCTATTCGCGCGTCACCGTGCTCGAGCAAGGGCTCGATTCCGTCACCGGCGCCATCGCCAGGCAGAGCGCGAAGCCGCAGGACACGCCGGCGCCCGACGCGCAGCCTGCGGCGCCGAGCGTCGCGCCGGTCGCCTCGATGCCATCTCCATCCAGCGACAAGCCGCGCGCGGCAGCCGCAAAGGAACAGGCGAAGGAGGCGACCAAAGACACCGTGAAGGAGACTGCGAAGGAGCCGTCGAGCCCGCCGCCGCAGAGCGCGGCCGCAGCCTCCCTCGTGCAGCAGTCGCCGGCGACGACATCGGCGCTGCCGATGCTTCCGCTGGTGCCCTCCAAGTCGATCATGGCACCGCCTGATCCCGCCGCGTCGAAATTGACTCAGCCCGAGACGACTGAAAAGACAACCGAGAAGACCGCCGAGAAGAAGCCCGAGCCGACACCCGCCCCGACCGAAATCACAGCCGCATCAGCCAAGCCGCCGGAGGCAACCGAAAGCGAGGCTCCCGCGATCGCGGTTCAGCAAACGCGCTTTGCGATCGATCTCGGCGGCGCCAACTCGATCGACGGCCTGCGCGCGCTCTGGCGCGGCGTGACCAAATCGAATCCGGAAGTTGCCACGCTGCGGCCGATCATCATGATCAAGGAAGGCACCACCGGCCTCGGCATGCAGCTCCGACTGGGCGCCGGCCCGCTGATCAACGCGGCCGCCGCAGCAAAGCTCTGCGCGGGTCTCGCCGAGAACGACCGTCACTGCGAGACCACCGTGTTCGACGGCCAGCGCCTGTCGATGCGCGGCGGTTCGGAGAAGGGACAAGAAAAGTCTCAGGACCGGGTTCAGGAAAAGAACGCCGAGAAGAATCCGGATGCGGCGCCGCAAGCCGAGACCGCACCTGCGCCCGCCCCCACCGCCAAGCCGGACAAGCGCCGCCGCAGCTATTCCTCAAAGCGCTCGTCGAAGCGCGAGGAGCCCGCGCCTGCACCTGCGGCGCAGCCGGCAGCACCGGCCAAGCCGGAGACGGCCGCGGCGGGATCGACGTTGTCGTCGTTCTTCAGGCGGTAGGGAATGGTCGTGCCGATTGGATCGGTTAGCTACCGACATCAGTATCAATTTTGTGCCGAATTTAATTTCAGCGAGCGCTACTCGTATAGCTTACCCGCCCACATCAAGGCAGCCGCGTGCCGCCACGGATTTGGGTTAGCGGGGCTATGGCTGTCATGTGCCCATGCCGTCATTGCTTCGAGGAAGTCAGCAAGATCGACATTCTCCCAGCCCTTGGCCCCTACTAGCAATTCGTTGCGCATGGCCGCCACAAACTCGACGAAACTCTTCCTGTCTTGAACCTGCTCTACATCCATTTCGGCCCCTCCATCTGCCACAAAGATAGCACGCGAACCAAAGATCCTGACTGTACTGCCAGTCTAACGGCTTGCGAGCGACGGACAGAAAAGTTGGTCGCCCCTGTTGCCCCCTCCCGTCATCCCGACCATATTGCGCGCATGACAAAAAAGCCCTTCCGCCTCACGCCCTACCAGGTGCAGTTCCTGATCGTTGTCGGCTTCGTAGCCGTCGGTTATGCGATCTATCTGCGCTATCTCGGCATCGAGAACTCGAACGTCGGACTTGCCTGCGACGCCGGCTTGCAGACCCTGATGTGCAAGGCGCGTTCGGTCTCGACCGTACTGTTCAAGAATTCGGTGTTCGGCATCGTCGCGCTGGTGGTGGCGACGCTGAACCTGATGCGGCCGTCGATCGTGCTGCTCACCGTCGGCGTTGTCGCCGCCGGCCTCGGCATCGTGCTCTACAATGTCGTGCTGTCGGGCCTCGCGATCGGCCTGCTCATTCTTGGCTTTGCTCGGCCCGCGCCCGCCACAGCGTGAGCGCGAACAAGAGATACATCGCGCAGGTCCACAGCGACTGCCAGTTGTCGCGGCCTTCGTTGAAGAGCACATAGGCGGCCGACAGCGCGAGCACGCCTGCGAACACCGCTTCCGCGATCGGACGCACGCCGATCTGCGGCCGGTTCAGCATCAGGATCGCGAACGGCACCACCGCCATCGTCAGCGCGGCGTAGGGGAAGTCGTGGTAGCGCGGGTCGAACACGAAGGCGAGCGCGGTCTGTGCCGCGATCACCGCCGTCACCGCCAGCGTGAGGCCGAGCACGGCGGTGAGCTTTGACCATTTCCGCCCCTCGCTCGGGCCGAGCAGGTCAAGGAAGGTCGGCAGGCTGCGGCCGATCACCAGCGCCTGCGCGCAGAAGATCGGCGACAGGATGCCGGCGGCGAGCAGCGCACCCCAGTGCAGCCAGCCGCCCCAGCCGTAGCTCTCATAGTATACCTTGTCGGCGCCGACCCCGAGCAGGACGCCTGCCGTGGTCGCCGAGATGGCGACGCCGAGCCAGGTCGAGAAGCGCGGCGTCCAGGGCCGCCGGCGCAGCGTGATGATAGCGACCGCGAACACCAGCGCGCAAAGGCCCATACCCGCGCCCATGTACCATTTCCAGTACGGGAAATTGCTGATCGGCTCGCCCGGCGGATATTTCAGGTTCCGCCGCACGGAGTCATAGAGACCCCAATAGCCGCCCGCGGTACCTTCCAGCTTGCGCTTCCACGGCTGGTCGTAGGACTCGATCAGGTTGACGCGGAACTTCTGCGCCTTCGCAAGGCTCAGGATTTCAGAGACCACGCGCGCTTGGTTGGTGCGCGACGGCAGCGCGCCCTCGCGCATGCGCCCTTCGCTCGGCCAGCCGGTTTCGCCGATCAGGATTTCCTTGCCCGGAAACGCCACCGCCATGCGCTCGCGGATCTGTTCGACATGGGCAGCCGCGAATTTCGCGCGCACCGGAACGTCTTCCCAATAGGGCAGGATGTGGATCGTCACGAAGTCGACGGCCTCGTAGACTTCGCGATTCCTCAGCCAGAACTCCCAGACATCGGCATAGGTGACGGGCACGCGAACCTGCACCTTCACCGCGCGGATGAAGGAGACGAGGTCGGCCGTCGTCATCTCGCCGCGCAGCAGCACCTCGTTGCCAACGATGACCGAGGTGATGATGTCGGGGTATTCCTTCGTGAGGCGAACGGCGAGCGCGACCTGCTCAAAATTCTTGGCGCGGTTGCTGGAGAGCCAGATACCCTGGAGCACCTTGAGCCCGCCGACCTTGGCGGCGATCGCCGGAACCTGGTCGAGCCCGTTCTCCATCGAATAGGTGCGGACGCAGTCGGTGATCTCCTTGAGCTGGCGCAGGTCCTGCTCGATCTGGTCGGCCTCGATATGGGTCCATGCGTTCAGCGGCGATTGCTCGCCGCGGAACGGCGCGTAGGAGACGCACTGAACCTTGTCGGCGGGGTCGATCGGGGCGCGCGCGAGCGTGATTGGCGTGGCCAGCCACCACCACACGGCAGCAATCGCACCCAGTGAAACGAGCAGAAGCGCCAGTGGCGTACGAAGTGAAATCGGTTCCGTCCTCCGCGAAGCGCCGTCGATTACCTGCTCGCGCGCCATCTGCCAAGGGGGTGGTTCGGAGCGGATCCCTCCCTCCCCCAAGGAATTTACCTGCGGCCGTTCGACAGAGGCCTAGGATCGTGACTTTGCTGGACAAAATTCGAAATACAGGTCATGCAACTGGCCGGGAATTTTCCGCCGCATTGGAGACCCATTTGGACGCCATCACCGACGCGTCCGCGGGATCCTGACGCGGGCGGTCAGCGGAGAAGTTGGGGAATTCATGCGGCAACGGGTGCGTCAGTCACGAAATGCGGTCCTGCGGCAGTTCGCCGCTACCTTGGCCGTCTCCTCTCTTCTGGCCCTGGCTGGTCTCGCTGGCGCCTCCGCCCAGAGCGGCACGCCCGCCCCCGATCAGGGCAAAGCCGCCGCCCAGCCCGCCGACGCCGCCGCCAAGGACGCCGCCCAGAACCAGCGCCGCACCGACGAGTTCGCCGAAGCCGCCCAGGTCATCAACGGCCCGGCCGGCAACCCCGAATGCGTCTGGCTCGGCCGGCGCGTGGTGCGGCTGATGTGGCGGGATGACCTCGATACCGCGTTCCGCCATCTCGACCTCTACGACCGCTTCGGCTGCCCCGGCGGCCACATCCAGGCCGCCTTCCGCTGCCTGACCCGCTTCGGCGGCCAGATCGATCCCAAGGTCGCCGAGACCCTGGACAGCCGTGTGCACGCCTGCTGGATCAATCCGGCCTCCCAGCCGCAGCAGGCGGCGGCCGCGGCATCCCAGCCGGCAGCGCCGACATCAGGCAACGCGCAGGCCCCGCAGCCCGCCGCGAGCCCCGCGCCAGCGGCAAGCCCGACACCAGCGCCCCAGAAATAGCAGCGGGTCGCTTCAGCCTCCGTTCATGAACGACCGGCCATAGAAACGATTGGCACTGCGACGCGTTCTTCGAAAAAGGACATGCCCTCATAAGGACATGAGGCCATGACAGTTGTGAAACCGCGCGGCAGAGATATGCTCCATTTGCCGCGGACTCGGTCGGATCTCGGGGTCAGATCCGCTTCCCTGCCACCCCAGCCCCTTTTGGTTTAGCCGCGATGCGCGTTGTCGCCGCCGTTCTGTTGCTTGTGTCCGCACTTCATGCTGGGCTGTGGGGAGTCTTGCGCGACAAGGAACCCGCGCCCGACTTCAGGGGTCTGCTCCCCAGCGTCTCCTACGCGCCGTTCGAAGGCTCGGCCCATCCCGACATCGACAACATCCCGACCGTCGAGAAAATCCGCGCCGACCTGAAGACGCTTTCGACGATGACGCGCGCGATCCGCCTCTATTCGTCCACCGGCGGCGTGGAGCTGGTGCCGGCGATCGCGGCCGAGTTCGGTCTCAAGGTCACCGTCGGCGCCTGGATCGACAAGGACAAGGATCGCAACGAGCGCGAGATCAAGGCCGCCATCGAGCTCGCCCGCAAGAACAGCAACGTCGTCGGCGTCGTTGTCGGCAACGAGGTGATCTACCGCGGCGAGCAGAAGGTCGAAGACCTCATCGACATGATCAAGAAGGTCAAGGGCTCGGTCCGCGTGCCCGTCACGACCGGCGAGATCTGGAACATCTGGCGCGACAATCCGGACCTTGCCTCCAACGTCGATTTCATCGCCGCGCACGTGCTGCCCTATTGGGAAAACTTCCGCTCGGACCAGGCGGTCGACCAGGCCGTCGACCGCTACAACCTGTTGCGGAACCTGTTCCCCGGCAAGCGCATCGTGATCGCCGAGTTCGGCTGGCCGAGCCAGGGCTACAACTTACGCAACGCCGACCCCGGTCCGTTCCAGCAGGCGCTGACCTTGCGCAACTTCGTCAGCCGCGCCGAAGCCATCGGCATGGAATACAACATCGTCGAAGCGATCGATCAGCCCTGGAAGTTCTTCGAAGGCGGCGTCGGTCCGTACTGGGGCATCCTCAACGCCAGCCGCGAGCCGAAATTCGCCTGGACCGGCCCGGTGGAGAACCCTGATTACTGGAAGCTGATGACGATCGCGCTGCTGGTCGGCGTCCTCTTGTCGCTTCCGATCCTGCGGCTGCAGCAGCCAACCGCCAAGCAGGCGTTCCTGCTGTCGGCAACCGCCAACGGCGTCGGTGCCTGGGCCGCCACCGTGTTCGCGTTCTGGAACGGCCACTATTTCATCTTCGGCTCGGCCTTCGCGCTGACGCTCGGCATGATCTTGCTTGTTCCGCTGGTGCTGATCGCGATGGCGCGCATCGACGAGATCGCGGCCGTCGCCTTCGGCCGGCCGCCGCAGCGGCTGCTCGCCAAGAGCAAGCCGGTCGAGAACGTTCCCGAAAATTACTACCCGAAGGTCTCGATTCACATCCCGGCCTACTTCGAGCCGGTCGAGATGCTCAAGCAGACGCTCGATGCGCTGTCGCGGCTGAACTACCCGAACTACGAATGCGTGGTCATCATCAACAACACGCCGGATCCCGCCTTCTGGCAGCCGATCCAGGACCACTGCCGTGCGCTTGGCGAACGCTTCAAGTTCATCAACGCCGAGAAGGTGCAGGGCTTCAAGGCCGGCGCGCTGCGCATCGCGATGGACCGCACCGCCGTCGATGCCGAGATCATCGGCATCCTCGATGCCGACTATGTCGTCGATCCCGACTGGCTGAAGGACCTCGTGCCGGCTTTCGCCGACCCGCGCGTCGGCCTCGTGCAGGCGCCGCAGGAACATCGCGACGGCGACCTGTCGATCATGCACTACATCATGAACGGCGAATATGCCGGCTTCTTCGACATCGGCATGGTCCAGCGCAACGAGGCCAACGCCATCATCGTGCACGGCACGATGTGCCTGATCCGCCGCGCCGCGATGGACATGGCCGGCGGCTGGTCGAGCGACACGATCTGCGAGGATAGCGATCTCGGCCTTGCGATCCAGGAGCTCGGCTGGGTCACGCATTACACCAACCACCGCTACGGCCAGGGCCTCTTGCCCGACACCTACGAGGCCTTCAAGAAGCAGCGTCACCGCTGGGCCTATGGCGGCCTCCAGATCGTGAAGAAGCACTGGCGGCACTTCCTGCCCGGCCGGAGCCGGCTGACGCCGGACCAGAAGCGCGAATACGGCCTCGGCTGGCTGAACTGGCTGGGAGCCGAAAGCCTCGGCGTGGTCGTGGCGCTGCTCAACCTCGTCTGGGTGCCGATCGTTGCCTTTGCCGACATCGCCATCCCCGACAAGATCCTGACGCTGCCGATCATCGGCGCCTTCGTCGTCTCGCTGGCGCATTTCCTGTCGATGTACCGTGCGCGCGTCGCGATCAAACCCGGCCAGATGCTGGGTGCGATGATCGCGGCGATGAGCGTGCAGTGGACGGTGTCGCGCGCGGTCGCGCAGGGACTGATCACCGAGCACATCGCCTTCGCGCGCACCTCCAAGGGCGGCCTGTCCAGGATGTCGATCGAGTTCCAGGCGTTCTGGGAGGCCGTGATCGGCGCCCTGCTCCTGATCGGCGCCGGCGTGCTGATCGCCTCCAACAGTTTCCGGCAGATCACCGAGATCTACATCTTCGCCGGCGTGCTGGTGCTGCAAAGCCTGCCGTTCCTGGCCGCGGTCGCCATCGCCATCCTCGAGCTCAGCCGCATCAACTCGTTCCAGTTCTGGCGCGACAGCGCGATCCGCACCGCCGAGCTGATTGGCCTGCGCCCGGTCGCCCTGCCGACCCCCGCCGGCACGCCGCAAGCCGTGCCGAACGAGGTCAGGCGCGAGGCGAACTGACGGCCGGATGGCTTCTCGGCGCGGGCGAAACCTCCGCGCCGCCAAGCCACAGGCAGCGTTCGGAGTGGATAGCGGGCCGCCAATCGGGTTGAAAATTCCGGCTTAAGCTGCGGACACCGCGAGCAAATCCCCGCTCCTGCCAAGAGTTGCGGCAGCCACCCGCGCTATTGACCTCAGCAGCCACTCACCCTACACAGCGCGGGCCGAAAGCATGATCCGGAAACAGCCGGTTTTTCCCCGCGACGCGAGCTTCAGCGCAGCGGCAAGACATGCTTCTCGAATGTCCGAAGACGATGGCGATCGATCTTGAAAGCCATCCGCGGCCATGGGAGCGCGTAGCTCAGCCGGTAGAGCACGTGACTTTTAATCACGGGGTCCTGGGTTCGAGCCCCAGCGCGCTCACCAAATAACAGAAGTCTTATCAACGTCTTAGATTATACCCGAAACGTTCGGCGACCCCGACGGTTGACAATTTTTGATAGCGAGTTGGCAAACCCGGTTCGTGGCCTGTTCTCAATGTCGGGACGTCTGTCAAACACGAGCAGACACGTCGCTGGACATCCAATTTCGCGTAATGAACCTTATGCGAAGGACCCTCCGTTTTCATCTCAAGCGGCGTGTGGCTGTCGTACGCGTTTAACTTTGGCACTGGCGCATTTTGATTTTGGCACGGGCTTCCTTTGGCAACATTGCCCCTTTCCGTTTGGGCGGCCCCGAGAGCTGTCCTGGTGGCGTTGGAAGCCGAGACTGAAGTTTGACACTGACGTCAGACCGGCCCGTTACTGAACTTTGGCACCGCGCGAAGCGGGCGGTCATCGCACAGCCAGTGCTTGGAGCCGAGCCGGTCCGTCGCGTGCGATGCCCACGCCGCGATGGCAATCGTGCGGTATCTCGCGGCGAGCGACCGCGTGGCCCGAGTAGGTGTTGACCCGAACCCTGCTCTTCTATCCCTGTTCGACTTTGAAGCGCCGGCGTTCGCCCCCGGAGAGATCTGGGGAGGCTATGGGAAGCTAAGTCCGCTGGATCGCACGGTCAGTTACCGTGCGATCGGAGCTTCGGATCCTTCACGGCACGGGAGGCGACGAGAACGATCTTCTGCGGCTCGGCGCCATGATCTCGCCTGGCTCCCCTCTCCTCTCGCCCCGCGGTCGCGTTCTGGAGAACGGAATGCCGCGGTTTTTGCGCCGCCTGGCGGAGGGCGTCTTCGACGAGGAGGACGTACGGGATCGTGCGCTCGAGCTCGGCGACTTCATTCAGCAGGCCCGTGAACAGTACGGCATCAGCGCACCTATTGCGGTCGGGTACCGATTTGTCGACGCCGTCGTGATCCGCGGTCTTGACGAACAATGGCGTGACGCAGCTCAGCAGCACGAACTTCGAGACGCGAGCGGAGCCGTGTCGGGCAACGTAGCGGGCGATGTCTCCGCCGCCCATCGACGGCGATGACGCCGAGCTTGACCGCGCGGAAGCGGCATTGCGTGCGGCACAGGACCGTAGCGCCACCTTGAAGGCTGCCCTCACCGAAGTCGATCAGCAGCTGGAGGCCCTTGAGCGTACTAAGGCCGAGATCGCGGACCGCAAGGTGCGTGCTGAGACCGCCGCCGAGATCGAACTGCTCGTTCGCGAGCTGACCCAGGTCGGCGCGGAATTCAATAGCATCGCCGCGCGCCTCTCCGAGCACACGGCTCGTGCGGTCCCGGTGGTGTTCGACGCGCTCGGGCTCGACAAGTTCATGGCGATCTGTCGCGCGGAGGTCCCTGCGGCGTTGGAACTGGTCAGCAAACTGTTGCGTGCGCATGCCGATGCCGTGGTTGCTGGTACGGCATCGGCCGAGCTGCCGCGTCCCGACGACGGAACGGCCCAGGTGCCTGCGCCTGCTCAGCCGCCGAAGGAGCCACACTTCAAATATTCTCCCGTGAAGCAGTCCCTCAAGGGCCTCATCGCGCGATGAGCACGTTGGAGCCCACTCACGAGCGGGAGGTGACCTCATGAAATTTGCGCCCCCCGGCGGCGAGCCGTACAAGATCATGAACCGGCTCGATGGCTGGATTGGCCGCGATCCGTCTCGCATCCCGAACTCGGTGGCGGCGGAGATGGGGGCAGCGCTGCCCCCATTGGGCCGCTCTGAGATCGACCGCATTCGGACCCGAGACCGTGCGCCAGCTGGCTTACGAGCGAAAGAAGAAGGTTCGCATTGCGTGGCGGCGGCGGTTCGGGCTGTTGACGCGATGATTGTCATTCTCGGCGAACAAGAGGCAACGTCACAAACGGCGTAAGATCCCGCTGCGAAGCAGCCAGCTCGTCCGGTTCAGCGAGCTGGCCGCAGAACTGGCGGCCATCAGCCTTCAGGCCGAATGTGATCACCCCGATGAAGCAGCCTTGTCATAGTCTGCACCAAGATCGGATGGTGTAATCGGCGATATCAATGATCGGAAGGCCCGGCGGAGGTACCCGTGCCTGACGATCTTGAAAGGCCCCGACGTGCAACATCGTCGGGGCCTTTCTGCTTTGCGGGCTGACTGGGTTCGTAGCGCTGCGCTAGATTTAAAAGCCGCTTTTTGATGAAAGGGTCAGCTTGCTCTGCGAGTTCACGCAATACTTTCGCACGTTGCCTATTGAATTCGTCATCCAACATAGTCGGCCCCATAAATAATATGAGATCGCGGGAAAGCCCGAATATTCTCCTGCGTGACTAAATACGAACGGCCGGGCGTTACAGAAAGACCATCTACAGACGGTCTTTCTGTAGGCGCCGGATAAATGCGCGCGGCTTCTTCCCCGCCGATCAGCCAATTTGCGCGCAGATTATCTACGCAGGTCAGGCTTATCGTGTGAAGCCGAAACCACGGCGCAAATCATGGAACAAGAGAAGAGTTGCTTGCGTGCAACATGCTGGTGCTGCCAACTTGTTTGTTCGCGACCTCACAGCTCCCGTTCCATCGCGGGGTGACTGCGGTTTTTTACCTTTACCCAATGCTTGCTCCGGCCCGCCTATAAGGCCGGTCGCGACGCTTCGATACCAATCCTTCAAGACCCATGTCGCACGCGGCGCGGAATAGGTCAGGTCCAAGCTCGCCACGCTCAAAGGGATTAACGAAAACGCCTTCAGGATGCCGCGCCAGCAGGCGCTCCAAGTTCGTCTTCCGCATCGACAACGGGAGCATGCGGAGATCGTCACCACCTTCAGCAAGAATATCAAAGGCGCAGAACTGCACCTCATGATCGTACTTGCGCGAGTGAAGCGCATTAAAATCTGAGATTCCATCGACGCCGAGCACGACCGCTTCGCCATCGAGCACGAATTGCTTCTGGCGGACCTTGCGAGCGGCCTCGACGATCCAAGGATAGCGAGTGGCCCAGTTGTACCCGCCGCGCGTGATCAGGCGCACGCGGTCGCCATCGCGCTCCAGACGGAGGCGATAGCCGTCGTACTTTACTTCATGAAGCCAATCGGGGCCGTCCGGGACCGAAATGCCCTTGCTCGGCAGGCAAAACTCAAATGAACGCATGCGGGAAAAATAGGCATTCGATGCCTGATTGCGAGATGGAGCTTAGGGCAACCCGCTCAAGCGGCGCCACACATTATTACGGCCTGGGCGGCAGATCAGGAGCGATGTCGCTGCCCGCGCTCTCACCGATAGCCTGCTCCACTGCGGATGCGAGCACTGCAAGGTGTTCAGCCAGTTTGGCAAACAGTTCGCGCTTTTTTGGGTCAGTCGCTAAGTCGCGAATAAGGGCGCACTCAGCGGTATCTCGCTGTAGCTTCTCCAGTTGGGCCTGCATGTCTTTCATTTGCGGCCTCGATGTTCCAGTGAGGGAACATTACAAATACCTGTTCCGGCTCACAAGTGAACAGAGCGCTATCGCCGACTGGGACTAGCCTCCAATTGCATGGCACCTCGTCAGGCGCCAGCCGTCGGACCGCTTGGCCCCGCACTTGTCCCCTCCAGCCCCAAGGGGTCAGGCTGGCCCGATGGAGCTTTGCGCAGCATCAGAGTGAGAGCATCCCATCTCGGACAGACTGGACGCGGAGCCGAACAACCTGTTGTCAGGCTGCTGAGGTTATGAGGCCCGGGCTCCTAGACACACCGGGCCTTGCCTTACCTCAATCGCAACGCCCAAGATGCGGACAGGGAGGCCCGACATGTCCGTTGAAGATTATGCCGACGATCTCAGCGCAACTGTGCACTACGCGCTGGAGACAACCCGTGCCGTCGCCGTCTGCCCCTTCCACTCTGAAGTCACCATCCGCGTCGGCGACGATGCAGCCGAAAGCCACGCCTTCGAGCGCGCCAAGAGGATCGTTAGGAGCGATGGCACGAATTGGGAGACGCAAGACCTCAGACAAGAATTCGCGCGGCAGCTTAGCAAGGCAGCAGATGGGGAGTGCCCACGCTGCGCTCAACATTGAACGGCCCGGGCAGCGCATTTTCGACACTTCCTTCGCCTCAGCCACAGTTCCAGAATTAACTTGCAGCACGAACATCAAGCTTAATTCCAGACCGTGATTGCGGCCGCGCGCTAGAGGACTAGGTTTGCGCACACCGGATATTGCCCTTTCCGGTACACCCCATCGAAGTCGCCGCACCATTATACTCGGTGCAGCGACTTCGAACTGGATAGTCGCGCGAGCGTCACTTGAGAGAGCAGCCGGACTACGAAACGCTTGATCTCGTAGAGATGCGTCGCCAGCTTACGGCGCTCCGTTCAAAATACTCGGACAATCTTTTGATTACTTCGCTGTTGAACCGCTTCTTCGTGAAAGTCGCGTTTCTGGTGAAGCCGACTGACCTGGCGCACGAGCAGTATCTCACATCGCAATTCGAGCGAACGTTGACAAAGGTCAAAGAGATTGCTGCACGGAGGAAATCTGACTGAAGCCACCTCAACACGTGGCTCTGGACCCCGGTAACGCGCCACAGACCAGCTTTGACTTCCTGCTCGATCTGAGAGGTGTCCTAATCTGCGGAACCGTTGACTTGGCTCAATGGCGATCTTCAATTCGGCCGAAGCATCGTCCCATGCGCAGGCCCTGCCCCCAAAAGCCGGTCAAGAAGCCCAAGCCGTCCCGGTTAGAGGAAGCGCGGCGGATCGTCGAGGAGTACACAAAGGACCTGCGCGAGGTCATCAAGAAACTAGCTCGCAAGCTGCACTGAGGGTTTCGTCTCTCAGGTAGCTGCCCTTGGCGCCATTAAAATGGGACCCCCAGCGGAGCGGGGGCAAGAACGGGCTCGCACATGACAGAGTGGCTGACCTCACCCGGTTTGCGGCCACCTGAGTAGTCGCCATAGGAACAGAATCCGCCGTAGCGCATTACCGCGCATGCCGAGATACTTCTTTCACATCACGCACGAGCGCACCGAGATCGACCGCGAGGGCGAGGAGCTTCCTGACAAGCATGCAGCGTCGAAGGAGACCACAGTCACGGCCGGGCAGATGCTCCAAGGCATTGACGGGAAACTGGTGCCGGGCCGAGACTGGCGGATGGAAGTGACCGACGAGTTTCAAAACATGCTTTACGTTCTGCACATTCGAGCAGAGAAAGCCAAAGTGATCTGACCGGCGAGACGTTAAACTTTTGCCGACCGAAAGTTTAGGTGGATGTGCACGTTCGCGCTCGGCGTGACTTCCCCACCGGGTGGTTTAGTCGGGGCTCCGACCCGCGTGTTACACTGCGAAGCGCGGGCGCTGCGACATCAAAGCGCTTTCTTCCGAATTTCGGTCCTTCGAAACAATTCATTAGCATTAGCGTGGCTTGCTGGGAGTGTGCCGATTACCGCTGATTACGGCACACGGAATGGGAATGTCGGCCCCGGCTGTTTCTCCCAACCTGCGGCTGGGGCCGATTTGAACTTTCGCTGTATGGTTCAACCCGGTCCACAACCATGTTTAGAGGCATTGCTATCGCACTATTTGGGCTGACCATTCTTTCGCAGCTCGATCAGGCGCTCTTCTACGGCCGAAATACTGACGCTGCGTTCAGGCTTGTGCGGGAGATGCGCCGCAGTTTTGGTCTGTAGTGCCGCCGCCCTGCATTCAACTGATCAGCGCCTATGCGCGTCGAGCGACGGCTACTTCTTCAACAGTATTCCCATCGTTCGCGCCATTCGCCTCACCGATCCGGCATGGCGGCCCAGTTCGGCTGCTATCCTCGATACGCCAACGCCCTGCCGGGCGAGCCTGACCAAGCGTCGGACTTCCTGCTCGGCCCATTGTTTTGGCTTCGGTGCTTTCATGGTGCGGCGCTCAGAACCTGCCGACCACTTAACCAGCGCGCTTGGTTGCCAACACTTGGGAAATTTACGGGTGGTGCCTTCCACCACGAGGCTCAGCGCTACGGCGGATTTAGCGCTCGCGAGACGGGCGTTATGCGGCGTCCCGAAGAACTCTATTGGGGATCGGATCGGCGCACGGATAGTTGGCGTCGCGGGCGTAAGCAGGTCCGCTATGAAGGGTAGATCGGACCTGCCGCATGCAAACGCCCGACCGCCGCTTTTGACCCATAGCGGGCGTCGCCGACCCCGACAGCTTTTCGTCACGCCGACGTGACAATTCCTGCAGGAAATATATTTCCAGACGTCCGGTCCAGGTGCAGAATGGCATCGTGGGGAGTGGGATTAAGGGGGCCGATGCAACAGTTCGTCGCTAAAGCCAACGTAGATCACTACATCGGGCTCCTGACCGGCAGTGATCTGACGTTTAACAGCCAAATGGCCATAACCAGGCTATTGATCGCCGAACTGGATAAGCTCGCGCACGATCAGGAACATCTCGAATTTGCGGAGAAAAGAGCCGCAGATGGACGTGATCGGGTTAAGCGCATGACGGAGATGCGCGATGGTCATCCCTTCGGCACAACGGAGCGCGAACAAGCGGAGCGGCTACTCGTAAACTGCGAAAACTTGCAGACTGTGCTGGAAGATTTCTGTAATCGCTTGCGCGAGAGGGGCAGCCGTTAAGCGTATTCCGACCCCCCGTTTTTAATGCAGATCAACATGTAATCATTTCCTGGCGGCTTTCTTGCTGCGCGAGCAAATACCGCCGAGACCCCTTTTGGCCCGCATGGGAGCACCACCTCATGAGGTTGAGCAGGTGCTCCAAAGGGGTCAAACATGAGAGAAAAAGGAACCACCCAAGAAGCCTCCTGCCCAAGAGGAGCACGAGTGGGCTGAAGGACCTTCGAGAGATGGTCCGCGAGGACATCGAGGAGCAGCGCGAGTTCATCCGGAAGATTCGGAAGAAGATGCATTGAAGCCGTCTGGAGTCCGTATCTTGCCCGTGTGAGACATGCCAGGGCGATCTGACGATGTCCGCACACCGAGACAGACCGGAAGAGAACGGCACGCGATCAAAGCGACGCGATTGACCCATACCGAAAGGTCGACCGGTCAAGTGCGAAGATACTTGATCAGGGCAGCGATCCCGAGCACCAGAAAAACAAGGAGAAGAACCCAGCCGATTGCCATCCCGCCCATCATTGCGAACGACATATAATCCATCATGTTGTTCATCGTGACACGTGGAAGGCATGCGGAGACGCAGCTGTCCGCTTAGAGGAATTGGCGCACGATCAAATCGACGCAAATAATCCGAAGCGACGTTCTCTCAACGACCATGCGGAACGACAGTCTTCGGGCCACCGCGATAGGCGTGGGGCTTGTTGGCTTTAACTCTAGGCGCGTAGATATCGACTCCCTGCGCGTAGATATCGACTCCCTGCGCGTAGATATCGCCTCCGCTGCTCATTTGCTGCGTCGGGGGCGGAACAGACGATTTCGGGCCGCCTTGGTATTGCTGTGCCATGGCGGACACAGTCAGGAATGGCGTTATGAGTGCGACGGCAAGGATGTATTTGGTAGCCATGATTTTTCTCCCGCTTTTACTCGAAAGTGCCTCTGGTAGGTTACAGCTCTTGTTGCATTGATCTTCATCAAAGCGGCGTGAGACTGCCGCGTTTTTAGGCTTCAGCGAAATTGCTTTCCCGTTACACAAGGGTAAGCCGCGTCACCCATTTCAAGAACACTTATTTAAATCAGCTCTTTAGCTGGTCACCTCGGCTGGTGGCACGCGATTTGCGATGCGTGCCGTAGGATTGATCCGATGCTGCCGGGGAAATGGACATGCGAGCGTGCCTGATTGCTGTCGTTGTATCGACGGCACTAAGCGTTACATCGGCTTCCGCGACCGTAATTATCAGCGCCGACATCGGCGGAAAGATGCGGGACTACACGACGCGCTTCCAGCAGGTTCGCGACTCCGGCGAGTCCGTCGTCATTGCCGGCACATGCGTTTCCGCCTGCACGATGGTGCTCGGATTGGTGCCGAGCGACCGAATCTGCGTCACCCCTGACGCGGTGCTTGGTTTCCATGCGGCATGGATGTTCGATAGCTCCGGCAAACGTGTCGTCAGCGCATCCGGGACACAGGACCTGATGCAGACCTATCCAGCTGCTGTGCGCGCCTGGATTGCACGGCACGGCGGGTTGACCCCAAAAATGATGTACCTACGCGGTCGTGATCTCGCCGCCATTGTTGCGCCCTGCAATAGCTCGCGCATGGCATCTGTTTCACGCGCGAAGCGCTTCGGCGAACTTCACCAACTTGATGATACAAATACGCCTCGCGCCAGTTTTGACGGGCACTGAGTAACTATCCATCGCACTGGCTTGCTCATTAGTCCTTGCGTCCTCGGTCAAGGGACGTGAGCGAGAGCCGAGGATATCACGCGGGCATCGGGTTCATGTCCGGTTGTGGCCCGAATGCGAAGTCCGGACCCGCTTTTGTGTTGTCCGGTTATCGGGATAGACCGGACGCGGTTGGCCGGGCGCCCGACCGACGCGAATGACCCGCAACGGACATTGCAGCTGCCTAGCCCGTGGTTTGTCGTGCTTTGATTGGAAAGCGTCTAGCGGTAGTTCTGACGGCGGACGTCGCCGGCTGCAGCCGCATGATGGCAAACCATCCTTTGATCTAGGTCAACGTCAGCGATCCCTTGGCGCTCACGCTATTTTTTAGCCGCACCTGATGAGGCGGCTTCCGTCACCTTCAGTGACGCAAGCGCGAAGAGGAGGTCCGCCATGCGGAGGCGTCTTTCGATCAAGTCAGCGACTGTTACCGGGATTGCTGCCAGCGCCTTGTTAGGGCTTGCAGGTCTCACTCTCAATCCAGCCCCAGCCAAGGCGGTCGTGTACTGCCAGTACGTTGAATATCCGAGCGGCTGCGTTGCCCGGGCAGGCGTCGTGCTCAGGCCTCGTCCGGTGGCGCGCGCTGCGGTCCGTCATAACGCCGGTGGCAATTTAAATGGTGGCGTCAATCGCGTAGGGGTGCGGCGGTAAGGCACTTTTTGCGGGGCACGACCTTGGCGCGGCACACGGCAAGCCAGGTTCGTATCCGTTTACGTTTTTATCATCAGCAATTCGCCTGTTCGCAGAGGACGGAAGCCACAAAAGGGACGAGCCGAGCCCGTCTAACGATGCTCGTTGTTCGGGGGAGACGGACGTGGCTGGCGGAAGGTAAAACCGGCCCGATTGACCCAGATGTACGGTCCGGCCGTGCGTAGCAAGAGGTTCGTCGATCAGGTGGTGTGGTCTTGCATCAATGTATCCGGCCTTTGATTGGAGCATTTTCTCCGGGCCATCATGGATATCAGCGCGCGTGCGTTCTCATTAGCGGACAGGCCTCGATTGGGCCATTTGGGTCACCAGTGTTCGCATGCGCCGGGAAGACCGAACCTCCATCTCGTCTCATCCTCTCGCAGACCTCGGCTGGAACCTGTTGATGGGGTTACGTCATCGCTTGCTCCTCCTACCTCGCAGTTCCTGTGTTCGAGCCAGGGGCCGTTCCTTCGTCCCGGCCCGCAGGACGTGCGTCGCGTCGCGCGCACGGGCGGTCAAGGCCGGCCGTTGCGCTTTGCTTGCGGCTGGCTCCGGCGTTGCCAGGCCGCGCCTTGACCGCGCCGAGCACGGCGCGACGATCAAGCGGGTCGGACGCCTGCATCGTTGGTCCTTGTCAGCTCGAAGGCGCGTCCTTTAGCCAGCACCGCCCAGGCGATGCGGGCAAGCTTGTTGGCGAGTGCGATCGCCAGCACGTTGTGGTGCAATCGCTTCTTGGCGGCTTCGATCCAGGATCTGAGTCCGTAACGTTCCCAGTTCTTGATCCTGACCAGCACCACCCATGCCGCCTGGACGAACAGAACGCGGAGGTAGCGATTGCCGCGCCTTGAGATTTTGCCGAGGATCGTGCGGTCTCCCGTCGAGATCTGCTTGGGCACCAGCCCGAGCCAGGCGCCGAAGTCACGGCCTTTGGAGAAGACGTCTCCAGTGCCGATCGCGGCCACCATGGCGCTCGAAATGATCGGCCCGATGCCAGGCACCGTCATCAGGCGCGAACATGCCTGATCTTGACGGGCCAGTGCTTCGATCTCGCCGGAGAGCCTATCGATGCGCTGATCCAGCCGACGCCAGTCGCCTGCCAACTCCTCGATGACACACAACATGCGTGGCGACAGGGCATCGGTGCGCGTCGCAAGGATGGTGGGCAGTTCTGTGCGCAGGAAGCCGATACCCTGGCGCACCGCGATCCCGCGTTCCAGCATGAAGGCGCGAATCTGGTTGATGATGCCGGTGCGTTGCGACACCAGCCGCTCGCGCACCCGATGCAGCGCCTGCAGATCCAGTTGCTCCGCGGTCTTGGTCGCCACGAACTTCATCGTCGGGCGCTGCACGGCTTCGGCAATCGCTTCGGCGTCATTGAAGTCGTTCTTCGGTCCTTTGCTATAAGGGCGGACATATTTGGCCGGCATCAACCTGGCATCGTGACCTAACGATGCGAGTTTGCGGCTCAAATGATGTGCGCCGACGCAGGCTTCCATGCCGATCAGGCAAGGCGGCATATTGGCGAGCCGCGCCTCGACCTGGCCACGCGACCACTTTTGCCGCAGCACGACGGTGCCGCGCGTATCGTGGCCCACGACGTGGAACGAGTTTTTGCCGATATCGATGCCGATCACGGCGATCGCGGTACTGGGTGTCTGGGACATGGCGTGCTCCTTGTCTTGGCGCCCCTGGCCAGCTTATCGCTGGCGGGGCAGGAGCACGGCCGGACCATCCCATTAGCGGACGTCTCCCGGCCGGGCCGTGCGTTCGAGTGGATCTTGTATCCGAGTCAACATCTGCGAGCTTTGCCGACGATACCGGCTATACCGCGCATTCGGCTTGCGTTCATGAATCGTATTTCAGGCGCTTTGGGACTTGTTGTTTTTCTCCTCGCTGTATCGCCTGAAGCGGTCGTTTCGGCGAGCGATAATAAGCAAGTCATGTTGCTGCATTCGTTCGGCACCGAGATGAGGCCTTGGAGCGACTATTCTCAAGGCATTCGGGAAGAGCTGAAAAGGCAATCGCCTTGGCTTCTTGATATTACGGACCATTCCCTCATTTCAGCTCGCCACAATAATAGTAATCCGGACATTCCGTTCGTTGACTACCTCACCGCTCTATTTGCCGAAAAACCTCCCGACGTGATTGTAAGCATCGGCGCGCCAGCGGCGAACTTTGTGCAGCAATACCGCGACCGGCTATTCACTTCTACCCCGATGGTGCTTACCACCCTCGAGCAACGTCGCGTCCAATACGTCACACTTACGCAGAACGACGCTGTCGTACCTATTCGGATAAACTACAAGGCCCTTTTGGAGAACATCCTGAGGGTGCTGCCTGACACCAAAAACGTCGCAATCGTGAACGGCACGTCTCCCAACGAGCGCTTCTGGTCGGACGCAATTCGTAAGGAAGCGACGCCCTTAGCTGACCGCGTCGAACTAACATTCTGGGACAATCTGTCATTCGAAGACATACTGAAAGAGGCTGCTCGTCTCGCACCACACTCCGCAATCTTGTGGGAGGGAATGAATGTCGATGCGCAAGGAGTTGTGCACGAAGGCGATGAAGCTTTCAG
The DNA here is from genome assembly GCF_000011365.1 of Bradyrhizobium diazoefficiens USDA 110. GTDB lineage: Bacteria > Pseudomonadota > Alphaproteobacteria > Rhizobiales > Xanthobacteraceae > Bradyrhizobium > Bradyrhizobium diazoefficiens. The sequence goes on from NC_004463.1 coordinate 5,125,331, forward strand.
GAGACTTCATGCGATCTCGAATGCACCCATTTTTGGTTACACTGAACCACTCATCGGACAAGGCGCTGTTGGCGGCCCCTTCAACGCAGTGCATGATACGAGCCTCGCCACAGCCGCCGCTGTGATTCGCATCCTCAGAGGTGACAGGGCTGGCGATATCAGGATCCCTCCCCTGGAGTTTTCGACGCCACGATTTGACTGGCGTGAGATGCAGCGCTGGCGGATTGCTGAAGACCGCTTGCCTCCAGGAAGCGAGATTTACTTTCGTGATCGGACCTCGTGGGAGCGATATCGTGGGCAAATCGCACTCGTCTGCGCGATCATACTGTTTCAGAGCGCAACGATTTGGGCTCTACTGTTGGAGCGCCGCCGCCGTCAGTATTTTCAAATTGAGGCGAGCCGTCGTTCAGCAGAACTTGCTCATCTTAACCGCTATTCGACGGCCGGCGAACTTACTGCGTCGATAGCGCACGGAATTAATCAGCCGCTTGGGGCTATTCTAACCAACGCCGAGACGCTGCAACTGATGCTCAAATCACCAGCGCCAGACCTAAGAGATATCAGCGAAGTCGTCGATGACATACACCGCGATAACAAGCGGGCGTCTGAAGTAATCCTGCGCCTGCGCAACTTGCTCAAGAAGGCGCCGTCCAAAGTTACCAGTGCTGACTTGAACGACATTGTACGCGATACGGTCCAAATGCTTTCTCCATACGCAGCTATGAGGAAATGTGATCTTAATAGCGTGAATTGTTCCGAGCTGTTGCCGTTCAAGGGCGATCAAGTCCAAATTCAGCAGATCCTCGTAAACCTAATCGTAAACGCAGCTGACGCAATGGAAAACGTTCCTCGCGCGGATCGAAAGGTAACAATCTCGACGGCGCGTGACGGCAATTTTGGCGAGGTTTCAGTGTCAGATGTCGGTGCAGGCATCGACCCTGACCAACTCAAGGAGATATTCAACCCGTTTTTTCGACAAAGCCTCACGGCATGGGAATGGGTTTGGCCATTGCCCGCACAATTGTTGAAGCTCATAACGGGCGCATCGGGGCGGAGAACAAAATTGACGGCGGTGCGACTTTTCGTTTGAGATTACCTCTCTCGGGACGGTGAACAGCGAATTGCGGATGCTCGGCATCGGCCCCGACCGAATTCTAGCTCGAAACGATGCAACTTCCGCAGGTGGCCCGTCGCTTCCGTTGTCGTGGTGCAGCGGTATGTCTGAAGTTGAGGGTAGATCGGACGTGGCTGGCCAACTGCAAGAATGGCGAGATTGACCCATCTGCGACATGGGCAGGTTCAGCCGACCAGCTGGCAGTGCCCGCTGATGACAGTACCGTCGCGTTTATGCGCCTTAAGCGTGCCGTCGACGCGGTTGATGAAACCTTGCCAGACAGCGGTCGGGTCGAACAGATGTTGCCAAATGTTGCCGAGCGTAAGCGCCGTCTCAAAGAACAAGTGCGTATCCGTGACGTGGACGGCCAAATTGCTTCCGAATGTCCGAGAGTGCATCGTCCCCTCGTCCAGATTAACGGTGACCTGTTCCCCGTTATGTAGACCGAGTTGCGCTCGCTACCCGTAAGGCCCCGCGCCCAGCATTTCAGATCGATCGTCTCGGCATGTGCAGCCGTTGCAGCTAGCAGCGCTGCGACGATGATGGTTGCTTTCGGCTTCACAGTTATCTCGTCGCTTTGTAGCGGCCCTGCCGGGGGTTCGGACACGGCAGGACATTCGATGACTTTGCCGAAATTTCGGTGTCGCCTTCGAAGGATGTGCAGAGGACTCAGTCGTTCAGAGGTGAGCACGCGGCAATAGCCATCCCATGATCTTCTCATGCGGATCGCGACGACTGCGGACGAATGCTTTCTCGTTCTGCTGAGCGGCGGTCCTGGCGAATTCAGAAATCCCCTCCATAGACTGCCGTTTATCCTTCGGAAGCTTCGCCCATTGGCGAATGATCTTCCGGCGGGCTTCGCGTTGCTTTTCCCTTACGTCATGCATCGGTACGCTCCTTGAAGTGGATTGTTCCGGTTCGGCCTACTATGGTTTGGGCTCACTAGAACTTCAACGTCCAATCAAGAACTCTTAGCCCCTCTGGTCGTGCAGCGCTATACACGGGAGCTAGTCTCATATTGGCTTTGCAGGCCGGCCGCCCTAGAATTGCGGCGATCGCAGGACGGGCGAAATGCAGTACGTTTGCGACGCGCCGAAGGGTAAGACCTGGTTCCGTATCGAGACGGAAGGTGAAGCGGCGCATGAGTCGCGCCTGATGAGCCACACAGTCGAGAAATATTTCTGCCGCGAGCGGGAGAAGGCAGTCCAGTCCTGGCGTCCGGAGCGGCCCAACGCGATCGAGCGCGACATCGGCCTCGAGGCCCATGTACAGCGAGAGATGCCGCTTTTCCTCACGTTGCGCGACAGGGAGGGCAATGCACTGACTACAGCGATGCTGCCACCGGGTGGCAAGGATCGCGGCGGGTTCCGGATCATCATCGTTGCCGCATCCAATGCCGATCCTTATCCTCAGCAGGAAGCGGCCATCGCTGCGCTGGGAGCGCATTTCGGTCTCACACTCGATCGCAACCGCTGCTTCCCCTACGGCCGCTAAGGAGCCTGACAAGTACCGCCGCTTGATTGGAGCGATGTCGGCTCATGGCCCTTTGCTGCCCACCACCTCAAACGCCGTGATGTCGGCTTTAGGACTGAGAGCGGCCCAAGGTAAGACAGCGCCGCGATGCCCGTTGTTGACCCGAACCGGATGTCAGGAGGAGCGAGGCTTGAGTTGATCCAGATCAACACAGCCAGTGACGTTCTGCGTGATCGAATATTGTTTGCAGTACCGAATTGGCCGAGTGGCTCTTTGTTTTTGCGCCGTTCATTTTGATCACTGGTGCTTACGCTGGTCTCTCCAACCTCTGTCCGGTGCACGTGTGATGAACAGCATCCAACCAGCCTTCAGCGAAGGCTCTGCGAGCGAAACTGCGCGGAGAATCGACTCTGTCGCGTGGGCCGCGTTCTTCATTTGGGTAGGCATCGCCATGCTAATGGGGGTGCCGTGGGACTGGTTTCTTGTGGGCGTCGGCGTCCTCACTCTAGCGGCGCAGTTTTTCCACTGGAGCATGGACAATAAGGTTGACCTGTTCTGGATTGCCTGCGGCGTAGCTTTTCTCGCAGGAGGCGTGTGGATGCTTCTGCAGTTTCCCTGGCCGTTGGCACCGATATTGATCATCCTGCTCGGAATAGTGTTGCTCAGCAAAGCCCTTCGCTGAGCCAGAGCGACGATAGATGATGGCATTTCTGCGAAGTGGCGCGCTACGTCGAAGATGTCCGACGACGGCTTGCGCTTCGTACCACCGCAACGAGGCAGCCGCATATCCGCCTATACCGGCGACTTGAGGAGGAGAAGAATGAGGACAAGCGGGCCCTCATCCGAACGCTCCTAGCCGAAGAAGAAGCCAGAGACGTCCCCGCAACTCCGCGTGGGACACTCACGACAATCCAAAAGCAACAATAACCTTCGCGGCTAGATGGGAGTCACCTTTCCCTGTCCGCACAGAACCTCGCCGCGCGGCCCCTCCGGGCGGAGTTTGCTTCTGAGAGGTTGCTTACGTCGGCCGAGACGTACACCGAGTTTTGCCCCCATGCGGAATACCGAGATTGAGCCAGCCGTGCGGTCGGGGACGGCCCCGGCGCGCAGTTACAACTCGAATTTCGACTCGGCAGAGATGCTGAGCGGCGGCGCGAAACGCCGCCCCATCTTGATTACATGCGTTCGGACTCTACCTCGCTCGCTGTGCTCGCGCGAACACTTCGGAGGGAAGCTCCCCGAACATTTGCCGGAAATCACCGGCGAAATGGCCCAGATTGCCGAAACCGCATTTGAAAGCGATTTGGGAAACGGAAGTTTTCGGATTCCCTTCCAGGAGCATCTGCCTTGCACGTCGCAAGCGCACGGTTTTTGCAAATCTCATCGGCGAGTATGCCCGCGAAATCGAGGTGCATGTAAACATCGGCGCCCAAAGACCGTTCCAGGATCGTTGAAGCCTCCGGGAATAGCGCAACCTCCGAAGCCCCCTCCACGACCAGCACGCCACGGCCAAGGATCGCCTCGGCGAATTGCCGGCGTTCGGTCTTGAAACTCTTCGTCTTGAAGTCCCCCAGGTCGATGGGCGCGCCTTCCAGCACGCCGTTCGGCTGACGGGAAAGGATCACGATGTCCTGGGGCTCAAACTGCTCGATCACATAAGGCGAATGCGAGGTGACGATCGCCTGCCCCATCTCGCTGAGCACGAAACGACTGACCCGCCTCTGTGTGTGAGGCGGCAGCGCAATTTCCGGCTCCTCCATCGCGAAGATGACCGACTGCTTTTCCTTCAGTTCAGCAATAACCGTCAGCAGCGCAAACACCAACAGGTTGATCGAACCGGTCCCGAGCCGCGCAAACGGCACGCTGTGGCCAACGGGTTCGGCGGCGATAAACAACCGCACGACCTCGCGCAAGTTCTCCCGCGTAAGCTCTGAGGCGAAAAACGCTGTCGCTGCGTCACCTGGCGCCAGGGACACGAAGCGCGCCATGCGCTCGCGAATGTCGGCCCGAATTTGTTTGAGCTGAGGCACCTCGCCAATCGGCGGCTTCATGCCCTGCAGTCGGTCGAGCGTGTCCTGCCACATGTCGGTCAGCCCCGTCCCGCCGAGGCGCAGCACGGTGTCGAGCAGTGACCCACGCTGAAGGCTAAGCGCCCGCGAACCGGTGCGCAGCGTACGAAGGAATACGAATCCGCAAAGCCGTTTGTGATCCCGACCGAACAATCTGCGGCCAGCTCCCAATGCCAGCTCAGCCGCTTCGTCGTCATCAAGGGGCTCAATGGGGTGGTCGAAGAAGGTGTTGCCGACGAAGTCGTCCTCCGCCTTGTCATATCGGCCGATGAACACGATGGGGAGAGCCCAGCGCTTCTGCGCTCCATCTCCGTCTGCCGGTCCGCCAGCGCCCTGATCCGCGAAATCGCGGGTGACGTCATCCCACCGCCGAAGGTGACGGTGAAATCGAAGCTCAGCCTCCTGTGGAAGATCCGTCAGCACGGCCTCGACGCGAACCTCGATCGGCTCCTTCTGATCGTCGAGATACCGGCCGCAATGAAAGTCATGCTCGTCGATCACCGGCCGGCGATAGAGCCGCTCGGGCCCCAGCACGAGGTCGAGAGCCTCGCAAACCGTCGATTTCCCGACGTTGTTGCCGCCGACCAGGAGTGTGTGCCCCGCCAGATGCACGACACCGTGGGCAACGCCCCGGAAATTCGAGATTGTCAGACGCTTTACTTTCACCTCGTGCAGCCCCCCAGTGAAACCAGTGTAGGCCCCCTCGCCCTGGCAACCTACCCGGGAAGACACCATCGAAACCATACCCACCGTCGTCTAATCCACCACTGGTTGTGGCTGGCGGCCGGAGAGCGGGTCTTAGACGCCCGCCCACCGCGAGAACAGCGCGTCGGTCGCATGGGATCCGTCGTCGAAGGCCTCGATCGCCAGCAATAAGAGCTCCCGCGACGTCTGGAACGACACCGCGCTACTGGGCGTGATCAGCCCGCCGGCACCCTGCGCGACATACAATGCGGCCTCGCGGATTTTCACCAGGTCGCCGGCACGGCTCCGCCCCATGAGCTCGCGCATGCGGTCTTCTCCGATGGCGGTCTGCAGGCGGCTTCCCATTGCGACGGTCGGACCCAGCGCCAACTTGCAGCCATACAACCTCCCGCTGATTGAACTGAAGCTAGGCTTTGCGCCGAAGACGGCCAAGTTGGCTTGGCGGGGTATAAGGGGGCGGAAATGGACAAGAAGTTTCACAAGGAAGCTCACCAGGTCGTCAATCACAACATCCACAACACCATCGAGAGCGACCGCGCTGTGGTTCACCGACATGGTCAAGAAGAAGGTGGCCGACAAGGACGGGGAAGGCATGACCTTCACGTGCATGGCCGCCCGCACGATGCTGGCGTTCTCGTTCGAGGCCTATTTGAACGCCGTCGGCAGCCGCAAGCTCGTGCTGTGGAATGAGTGGGACGAGTACTACAAGAAGATCGACAAGATCTGCCAGCACCTGAAGATCACCCCCGATTGGGGTAAGCGGCCTTACAGCTCAATCAGCGCCATGAGGCGGCTCCGCAACGCGCTGGCGCATGGCAAGCCTGTGATGTCCGAGACGAAGAAGGAATTCGTGGACAAGGCCGATGGCCAGAAGGGCAAGACGATCGACATGACCGCCGACTGGCAGAAACTCTGCACGCCGGAAATGATCATCAACGCTTTCTACGGTCCCGAGCCACGTTTCGCGTTCGGCCTCGTCGCCGCCGTCAGCGTCCTCATCATCGCGTGTCCCTGCGCGCTGGGTTTGGCCACTCCGATGTCGATCATGGTTGGCGTCGGGCGCGGCGCTCACATGGGCGTCCTCATCAAGAACGCCGAAGCGCTCGAGCGCATGGAGCGCATCGACACGCTGGTCGTCGACAAGACGGGCACGTTGACCGAAGGCAAGCCGAAGGTCGTCGCTGTGGTCCCCGCTGAGGGAATCACCGGCGCGGAGGTGCTGCGGCTCGCCGCCAGCGTGGAACGCGCCAGCGAACATCCTCTCGCCGATGCCATCGTGAACGAAGCCAAGGATCGGGGCATCCAGACGGCGGACGTCCAGGACTTCGATTCGCCCGTCGGCAAAGGCGCATGCCGAGAAGCGACTGTCCCGTCCGCAGCGCGACGAAGCTGGCACGCTGATTGACACCCTTGTTGCCGAAATCGATCAGACCGGAAATCGTCAGCACTCGATTGGCGCCGGCCGTGGCTTGCAAGTTCAGCTTGTCGCCGACGGTAGCTCCGAGATTCTTGGCGAGTTCGGTGCCGATGATGACGTCCTCACTGGTCAAACGCGCCTCGCCGGCCGCGATGTAGTCCGGCACCTTGACGATGTCGAAATACGTTTCCGGTTCGATCCCTGTCAGCGTCACCGCCCGGCTGGCGTCGCCACGTATGGCCAGAACAGATCCGGTGATGGTCGGCGAGACCGCGGTGACTTCGGGCATGGCGAGCATCTGGCCGCGGATCTTCGGCCACTGGTCGATCGAGATCACCCGCTGGCTCGGACGCTGCACTGCAGCATCCTCGATCTCCCCGGCGGCATTGCGCAAGGGACGCGCCACCTGATCCGGCGTGAGGAGCTGGATCTGGGGCTGGGAGGTCAGCACGCGCTTGATAAAATTCGCCTCGAGGCCGGCGAGCATCGCAGACATGAAGACGATCACACCGACGCCGATCGAGATGCCGCCGACGATGAAGATGGTTTGCAACCTCCCCTCTCGCAGGAATCGTACGGCGGCAATCCACTCGAATGGGAGCCAGTGGTTCATGGCAGGACGGGGCGCACGCGCTGCCCGGTAAGGACGCCGGAACTCTGCGGGATCGCAATGTCGCCGGGCTGCATCCCCTCGACAATTTCGATCTGGCTGTTGCCGCGCAAGCCGACCTTCACCGGATGCTTTGCGGCCCGGCCGTTCTTTACGGTCATCACCCATGCTTGCCCCGACAGGATCTCACGCACCGAGCGCACAGGAAGGACCTCGGCATTGTCCTTCGCTGCGACCTCAATGTCGACCGAGACCGTCATATCCTGACGTAAATAGTCCGGCGGCTCCTTTACCGTCAGTTTCACCTCCACGGTCGCGCGGGAAATGTCGACGCCGGGATTGATGTAGGTGACGGTCGCAGAAAAGTGCCGATCCGGATAGGCATCGGCAGATGCGAGCGCCGTCTGCCCGAGCGCGAGCCTGCCGAGGTTCCGCTCATCGATCTGGAGCACCAGTTGCAGTTCACCCGAGGGGGCCAGAACCAACAAGGCCTTCCCCGCCTGCACCACGGTGCCGCGTTCCACGCTACGGGTGATGAGAACGCCGTCGCGGGGGGCAACGATCGTGGCATAGCCCAGGCGAGATTCTGCGGTGTCGAGGTTGGCGCGTGCCTGATTGAGCTGTGTCTGCGCCATGACGTGATCGCTGCCGCCGGGGCTCGCGGTATAGACCTGAAATTCCGTCGCGCGCTTTGCGGCACGCGCGACATCGAGCGTCTTCTGCGCGTCGTCGAGGGCGGCTCGCGTCGCATAGCCGTTGCGTTCGAGCTGCGCGGTACGGTCATAAGTCTGCTGGGCGTTCCGAAGCGTCGCCTCGGCCTGGGTCTGCGCTTCCTTCGCCGAAGGAAGCGTGAGCTCCTCGAGCTGCCTGATGCGCGCTTCGGCCTGCGCGACCGCGCCCTGCGCTTGCACCACGCTCGCCTTCGACTCACGCGCCTCAAGGGCAATCAGCGGCTGGCCCTTGGTGACCCTCTCGCCCTCCTGGACCAGCACATCCTCCACGGTCCCGGTAATCTGACTGCCGATCTCCACCCGGTATGGCGTCTCGACATGCCCGCTCGCCACTACGGTTTCAACCAATCGTCCACGTGCGACCCGATCGACCACGACGGCAGGTCCGAGCAGGACCCGGATGCCCTGCCATGCGCCAAGGCCGAGCAGGACAACAACCGTCAGGAGGAACCATTTATGAGTGATGATGCCCGACCAGGCCGACGCGACGGAAATCGGGTCGATGCGTCTTTGATTTGGTAATGGTAGACTTTGTTCGGCCATGGCTACGCTGCACGGATCGCACCGGTTCATCTGGCGATCCCCTCCTCTCAACTATTGGGTTCAGAAATACCGCCGCGATGCCTTTGGCGGATTGCGCTAGGTCAAGTCCCGATCAGCCACTTCTTCACCGGCCGGCTCAATAACCTCCGCCTCTGGTTGACCAAGATCAAACTGAGCCGGACGCAGTCGTACAAAAGTGGCGCGCAGGGTAACGCCAACTACGACACCTTGAGGCATTGAAATGGCACACAAACAAGTCCTGTTCCATTCAGCAGCCCGCGAGAAGATCTTGCGCGGCGCGTCTCTCCTTGCAGACGCGGTGCGCGTGACGCTCGGCCCGAAGTCGAAATCAGTCCTGATCCAGAAGGGATGGGGAGCGCCGATCGTCTGCAACGACGGGGTCACCATTGCCAAGGAATTCGACTTGAAGGATGCCGAAGAGAACCTTGGCGCTCAGGTGTTGCGTCAGCTCGCGGAGAAAACCGGCGACGTCGTCGGCGACGGCACCAGCACGTCTACCATCCTTGCACATGCCATCCTGTCGGACGGGGTTCGCAATGTTGTGGCTGGCGCGAGCGCGATCGACCTCAAACGTGGCCTCGATCGCGGAACGCAGGCCGCCATCGCCGCATTGCGCGCTATGGCAACGCCCGTAAAATCCAGGGCGGAGAAGGTGCAAGTCGCCACGATTTCGGCCCACAACGATGCGTCGATCGGCGAACTCGTAGCCGATGCGATCGAGAAGGTCGGCGGCGACGGCGTGATATCGGTCGAGGAGTCCAAGACGACCGAAACGCTTCTGGACGTCGTCGAGGGAATGAAATTCGACCGGGGTTTTCTTTCACCCTATTTCATCACCGATGCCGACCGGATGGAATCGGTGTTGCAGGATCCCTACGTCCTGCTCTGCGACCACAAGATCGGCGCATTGCGCGATCTGGTTCCCCTTCTCGAGCAGGTCGCCAAGAGCGGTCAGCCGCTTCTGATCATTGCCGAGGACATCGAGGGCGAAGCGCTGGCCACTCTCATCGTCAATCAATTGCGGGGCGTGCTCAAGGCTTGCGCCGTCAAGGCCCCCGGGTTTGGTGACCGGCGCAAGGCCATGCTCGAGGATATCGCGATATTGACCGGCGCTCAGGTGATCTCGGAAGAGATCGGCTTGAACTTGGAGAACGCCACCCTGCAACAACTCGGTCGTGCCGCGCGCGTGGTCGCCGACAAGGAGAATACAACGTTGATCGGCAGCGGTGGCGATCGCACCCGCATCGATGCACGACTGGGCCAGATCCGGGTCGAAATCGAAAAGACGACTAGCGATTACGATCGCGAGAAGCTCGAAGAGCGCCTCGCCAAGCTGTCGGGAGGCGTCGCGGTGATCCGGGTGGGAGCGCCGACCGAGGCCGAAATGAAGGCGAAGAAGGAAGCTTTGGACGATGCAATCAGTTCGACGAAAGCGGCGGTCGCGGAAGGCATTGTGCCCGGTGGCGGGCTGGCTCTGCTCCGTGCAGTCGCGGCCGTGGCCAAGGAGGAAGCGGCCTGTGAGGGCGACGAGCGGACCGGCGTACAGATCCTGAGACGCGCTCTTGAGGCTCCGGCGCGCCAGATTGCCGAGAATTCCGCGGCCGACGGAGGCGTCGTGGTTGCGCGGATGCTCGAAGGTGAAGGCAGCATTGGCTTCGATGCCTCCCGCAAGGTCTATGTCGATCTCGTCGCGGCTGGCATCGTCGATCCGGTCAAGGTCGTACGGACAGCCCTCGAAAACGCGGTCTCGGTCGCGAGCGTGCTCCTTCTGACCGAAGCGACGATGACGGAAATCCCGGAGCCGAAACGCGAGAGACTGCCCGAACCGGACTTGGCGGTGCAGTAGCGGTCCTTATCACGCAGAGAGTTCCCGCATTCGGCCACCGCCGTTCGATTCAATCGAGGACCGCGCTTGGCGGGAGACAGGAACGATGCCTTATCGATCAAACGATGATCTTCCCGCGAGATTGCGACGTCACCTGCCGCCTCACGCCCTGGACATCTACAGGGAGGCGTTCAACCACTCCTTTGCCTCGCATGTCGGAGACATTCGCCAGGAAGAGATAGCACATCGAACGGCTTGGTCCGCCGTCAAGCGCTCATACATGAAACTCGCGGACCGCTGGGTGCCGAAATCGGCACATAGCGATTGAGCGTCGCGGTTGTTCGTAAATTGAAATACGTCTGCCTCCTTGCCGCATTTTCGCGCGGACACGTGCAGGGCAACGATTTCGCGGCACACCTTTCTTGGAACTCTGACAGCGCGTTTCTGGAGAAATGTCGCAGTCTGTCGATTCAACGAAATTCGCCGGCTCAATTTCCGGCTTGAGCAAAATCAAATTTCAAACCGACGACCGTGGCTAATCTCCTTTCGCGACCGAGATGGTCAAACCTCGGAAGGAGATATCATCATGGCAACCGAAACCAAGCTGCCCGTCACAAAATCCCCCACAGCCCCCGCTGTCGCCGGAGAGACTTGGCGACCCTTTCAGGCATTGAGAAACGAAATCGACCAGATCTTTGACGATTTCGGTAACGGCTTCTGGAACCGACCGTTCCGTTCGCTGGCACGGCTCGAGCGCGACTTCTCGAAGTCGATCTCTGCGCCGGCCGTAGACGTCGCCGAGAGTGACAAAGCGTATGAGATTACGGCCGAGCTTCCGGGTCTCGACGAGAAGAACATCGACATCAAGGTCGCCAACGGCGGTCTTACGATCAAGGGCGAGAAGCGCGAGGAGACCGAGGAAAAGAATAAGGACTACTACGTCTCCGAGCGCCGCTACGGCACCTTCGAGCGCTATTTCACCCTGCCGGAGAGCGTCAACGCCGACAAGATCGAGGCTACCTTCAAGAACGGCGTGCTGAAGGTCGTGCTTCCGAAAACCGAGGAGGCGCAGAAACCGGCCAAGACGATCAACGTGAAGGCGGCTTGAGCCTGCCAAGGCGGGGCTGCATCGAGCGCAGCCTCGCCCCACATTTGCAACACTATCGATATTGAGGGCACGTCATGCACGCACTTCACGTGATGACCAGAGACGTTGTTGCCGTGACGCCTCATACGACGATCGAAGAAGCCGCCAAGATCATGCTCCGGATGCACATTAGCGGCCTACCTGTCATCGACGATGCCGGCAATCTCGTTGGCATTGTCTCGGAAAGCGACTTCCTCCGTCGCAGCGAAATTGGCACCGGTCGCAAGCACGCGGCCTGGCTCAAATTCTTCATGGGACCTCGACGGGCAGCGGCCGAGTTTGTTCACGAAAGCGGCCGAAAGGTGGAAGATGTCATGACGCGGCAGGTTGTCTCGGCCCGGGAAGAGACATCCCTGGTCGACGTGGTCGACTTGATGGAGAAGCACGACATTAAACGCGTCCCGGTGATGCGCGGCGAGGCGACGATCGGGATCGTTACGAGAAGTAATCTGCTGCAGGCGATGGCAAGCCTCGCACACGAGATTCCGGACCCGACCGCCGATGACGAGCACATTCGCGAGCGTATCACGCGAGCGGTCAACGCCGCCGACTGGCGTCCGATCGGCTCCAGGGTCGATGTCCGCAAGGGCGTCGTCCATCTGCACGGCCTGATTACGATCGACCAAGCGCGGCGGGCGACGATCGTCGCCGCCGAAAACACCAGCGGTGTCAAGGAAGTCCATGACCACCTTTGCTTAGTTGATTCATACACCGGCTACTACGTGGAATCGCCGGAAGACTTGAGGGCCGCGGGCTGAACGCCGGCGAATTGGAAGCCGCTATGCTTGGATGGATCGTCCGGGTTCTCTTTACGATAGCAGCGCCGATCACGGCGCTGTTCGTTTCGCGAGACGCGTTGAACTTCGGCCTCATTCAAACCATTGTAACGATGCTCCTCGTCACGGCTCTTGTCGGCTTGATCGCCGCCTACTCCGGGCGTGACCGAGGCGTCCCCCACTAAGCAGATACGCCCCGAGGGCTGGTGAAGCCGCGCGGATTTCCGGGCGCTCGCGGTTTCGCCATTGATGCGCAGATCCGCGCAGGAGGGACCCTACTGGGCAGCCGCAAAAAGCCTCCTGACCGCGTCTGCTGGCGCTGCAAAAGCAAAGCCACTCTTTCGCGCAACGACGACGCCGATTAGCTTACCCTTCAGATTCACCAGCGCGCCGCCCGAACTGCCCTGGCTGACCAGGACGTCTGATTGGATCAGATCGCTGCTCGCAATGCCTGGGCAGGAACGATGCAAAGCTGACACGATGCCAAACGTCACGCTCTGTCCCCAATCTTGCGGATTTCCAATCGTGATCACCGGCTCCCCCACGTCGGGCGTACCCAGGTTCTCCAGAGTCAACGCCTGAAGGTTGCCGGGTTCGACCCGGAGTAGCGCAACGTCATCTCGCTCGGATCTTACCAGCACAACGGCATCAAGCGCTCGTCCGTCCTGGGGACGTGCCTGTACGACGGTCGCGTTTGCAACCAAGTGATTTGCAGTGACAATCAAGCCTGCCAGGGCGTCGACCACGACGCCCGCTCCCTGCCACTCTCGAGGCGAAGGAGGGTCTGGAAAGCTGGCTTCGGGATCAAATACTCGCGGCTCTGATGCCACGCCCCAGCCTCGTATTCCAACCACAGCAGGCGAGACGCGCTTCACAAGAGCGGTAAAGTCCGTCGTCGGAAACATCTCTCCTGGATCTTTATAGTCCTTGGCCCAACAACCGGCGACACCGAAAACCAGCGCCAGACTGCATACGACGACGGCGATCCAATCTCGGCGCAAGATATTGCGTAGCATGGCCACCTCTCAGGCAATCCAAGTGAAGTTACCTGAACAGCAGCCTAGTGATCTGAGGCAGGCGCGATTTGAGGATTCGCAAACTCTGCCTCGCCCTTCTCGCGAAACCAGGCCTACGGATACCTACTTAGGTGAAGCTCCCGAATTTAGGCCCGTCGCCTGATGCGGTACGAAGGGTTCTCCAGTACAGCGTTCGGCTTGCCAGTGGAGCCCGCAATGAATCACTCGATTTACACCGCGGACAGGGCAACCCACCTGAAGGTGGTGGTCTCTGTGCTACTCGTCGGCATTGCAATCGTGGCGGCAACACTGACCGTGCGGCTAACTCATCCAGCAACAAGTGCGCAGATCACGGCGACGCACACCGTCTACAAGCCCCACCGAAGCCACGCCCTCACCGAAATGGCACAAATTGGGAAGGACTCGATCTAGCTCGATCGGCCGAGGACATCAAATGAGCAACGAACTAGTCAAGGTCTTGATACTATTTGCCCTCTACGCGGCTCTTGAAATCGCGCTCTATTCCTCATCGGTCGGGAGACTGGTCTCCCGCGCTGTCCGCGCGGCGAGACTAACCCTAAGCGAACAGGACGCCCGGACGGCCGAATGAAGCGCATCTGCGCTCAGCTTGACCCTTGCGCCCCCCGATTTGGCGGCTTTGGAGCACCATCGGTCATCACTGCGTGAGGGCGACTGATACCATAGGGGTAAGATCAGTCCCGACTGCGTGTCGTCATCGAACAGTATGGAGATCTACCAGCGATTATGAAACGAGACCGCGAGCTCGACTGACGCCGCCCGCTCCTCTCGGCGCTACAGCGGTTCGTCATCCAGCGTGGAGGGCTCCATCTGGAGCGAAACGAAATCGCCTCCACCGTAATCGTCCTCCGGGTCCGGACGGGAAGGCTGAACACAGAGGCGGTCATCTACTCGAAGAACGCCAGGAACGTTCTCGCAAGCTACGATGGCAGCGCGGTGTGCGCTCTCGCCCCTGATAACACCACGGAGCGAGACCGCGCCGTCCCTTACCCTGACGTTCAAGCCGATCGGCTGCCACGGTGTCTTGGCCAGCGCGGCGAGAACCGCCCGACGGAGCTGATTGTCGCTCCCGGAATAGCCCGAAGCGCCTGTCAGTGGTCCAGCAACGGCGGACAGGAAGTCGGAACGTGTGATGATTCCGACGATACGATCAGCGCGCATGACCGGAATGTGATTCAGGTGCCGACGCTCCATCACGTCCGCCACCTCATCGAGAGGTGCCTGCTCGTTGGTGGTCACAGGCTGACGGGTCATCACCTGCTCGACCTTGCGACCGCGCTCCTTCACGAACTCGCTGGCGACTCGCTCAGCCCCGAGCAGGAGCGAAAGCAATCGATTGCGCTCATGCTCGGTTCCGATCTCGCTCCGCCTGAGAAAATCGCTCTCGCATATAATGCCGACGAGATTATCGGCCGAATCCACGACAGGCAGCCCGCTGATATGATGCGCAAGCATCACTTTGATTGCGTCCGTGATCGGAGCCTCGGGCCGTATCGACACTACCTGCCGTGACATTATCTGATACGCCCGCACGCCTTCACTCCGGAGACAAAGAGGTATTTGCTGCGTCAACTAACGTCTTGATCGAGATCAACGCCGGGACGGGCGGAGATGGCAACTTGACAACCAATATCGGAAGTCTTCGATCATGCGCCTGAAAACGCTTCTCTCGGTCGCGATTCTTGTAACGCTGTCGGCGCCCAGCGTCGGGACGCCGGCCGACCCGTCTGCAACACTGTCCGATCTCATGACCAGACTTCAGCTTCAGCACGCAAAGCTATGGTTTGCGGGCAAGCTGAGCAATTGGGGCCTGGCCGACTACGAGCTTCAACAAATCGACGCCAATCTTGAAGCCACGGGCAAGTTGCAGGCTGACCCGTCGCAAGCCAATCGTGCCAAGCGACAACTTGATGCAGTACGCCAGGCAATCCATTCGAAGGACTTGCCCGGGTTCATGTCGTCGTATGCCACCATGACAAACGAATGCAACTCCTGTCACCGCGGTAGTGGGTATCCCTCGGTCGCGATCCAGATTCCGCTCACCTTGCCGGTGCCCAACCAATTGTTCGTCGACCAGGTGACTGAGGGGCGATCGCTAGCCCATTCATCTTGCGGGACATGCCATGTCGTTTCCGACGGGGTAAGGGAAGCGCCTGCATTCCGCCCATCGCCACCTGGCTTCCTGGAGATAGTCAACCGGCCGTCGTTCTCCGCTGACGAACTTCGACGATTTTTGGCATCAAGCCATCGTCGTCTTGGACCAGAACAGTTAATGCCAAATCCGAGGCTCTCGGAATACCAGATTGAGGCTATCGTGGCCTACCTCGAGACGTTGAGAGCGGGCCAATCTCGCTGAGACAAGCCTACCGGGCAGGCGGTCACCGTCGCACTTTTGATTTATAAGATCTACGCTGAACCAGGAGCAGTGACAAAGAGCGTCCATCTTGGGCAAAACGGGCCCTTCGCCGGCTCCACTGCGCGCCTGTTCTAAATGTCCCTATTTTCTCAGGCGCGGCTCGAGCGCCACGAGCATCTCCGTGCGCCCCACTATACCCGCAAGCTTTTTGTCCCGAAGGACTAGTACCCGGAATCAGAGCTGAGTGATACGGCGGCCTTTGAAACGGCGTTGCCGGACCTTTTTCTTGGTCCAGACGAAGGGCTCGGCTCTGTCGTTGTATGCGTTGACGTAGGCATCGATGTGTTCCTGAAGCTGCTTGAGGCTCGTGAAGGAGGTGCCGCTGAGCGACTGCCCCTGCAAGATGGAAAACCATACTTCGACCTGATTGAGCCATGACGCACTTGTCGGCGTGAAATGAAATTGCACGTTGGGGTGGGCCTTGAGCCAGTCCTCGTTCTTTTTATGGGTGTTGAGGTTGTCGAGGATGACGTGAAGCTTGCGGTTCGGAAAAGTCGCGGTGACGCTGTTCATGAAATCGAGAAACTCGACGCGGCGCCGGCGTTTTGAATGGGTCGCGATGATCTTTCCGGTGGCGACTTCGAGCGCCGCAAACAATGTTGTGGTGCCATGCCGCTTGTAATCGTGGCTTTGGCCGGTTAAGGCGCGGCCATTGGGCAACTTCAGATAACCCTGCGCTCGCTCCAAAGCCTGGATCGAGGGCTTCTCGTCCACGCACAGCACAATGGCCTTCGCCGGCGGCGCGACATAGAGGCCGACAACATCGGCGGCTTTGGCCGTAAAGTTCGGGTCGTTGCTCTCGCACCAGGACTTGCGAGCCACCAGGTCAATCTTGTGGCTGCGCAGGAACCGCCAGACATATTGGACATCGACATCGCCCAGCGCCTCGGCCAGCAGGGGGCCGGTCCAGCGCGCAAACCCTTGCGGTGGCGGCTTATCCAGCAGCTTCAGAATCCGCTTGTCGGTCGTCTTCGTATAAATCGGCTGCTTGCCAGGCCGCGGCTTGTCTTGCAGCCCTTCAAGGCCATGGTCGGCATAGCGATGCCGCCAAAGGCTGACAATCCGCGGCTGGACCCCAACTTCCTTGGCGATCGACCGGGTGCTGCGCCCATCCGCCGCCAACAGAACTATCCGCGCCCGCTTCAAATCGCGCTGCAACGTCACCGGTGAGCGACAGCACGCCTCAAGCACCTTGCGATCTTTCCTCGAAAGGTGGACTTCTCTTGCTTCGGGTATCATCCCGACCTTGAATCACGACTCACGTTCCAAGAAAAGTGGGTACTAGCACCTGGGAGATCTGATAAATGTCCATCTGCTTGACGACCTCCTCGATTGTGGCGCTTTCATCGACGCAGACGGGATGTCGGCTCATGACGGCATCCACGCGCAAGCCACTGGTTCTCTCACGAGCGAGCTGCCCCTCGTCTTTACCTAGCGGCCACTCGAGCCAAATCCCTTCAGGATAGTCTACGCCTAATTTGCGCCTGTGAAGAAAATCACCTTCCGAAATGATGCCGACCAGCACCCCTTCACCGTCAACGACCGGGAGGCCGCGCTGATTGGTCTCGAGCAGCAGATGGATGGCATCGAGCAGTGATGCGCTCGGCTTCACCGTTGCAAACCAGGTTCGCATGACATCTGCTGCCTTCATTGCTGCCTCTATCGAACCCGCCCTGCCAGCAATGCGCTCTGCTCTGCGCTAGTGAGACATCAGCACGCACACTTTGGCCTCCTGCAGGAGGCTGCGTGTCATGCCGCCGAAGATCCATTCTCCCAACCGGCTATGTCCATAACCGCCAGTAACAATGAGATCCGCGCCGAGCTCGGACGCCAGCCGAATAAGGTAGCCTCCGTCCGGTTCCGCCGTATGGACACGTACCTCGTGCTGGCACTGCACCCCATGCCGCTGAAGATAGCCGGCCACGTCGCGAAGCCGCTTGCGAGCCGCATCCTGTTCGCTCGACGCGCAGATTTCCGCTATTGTGACCTGCGAGGCTCTGGTCAGAAACGGCATCGCATCGCGAACGGCGAGGCGCGCCTCCCTTGTGTCCTTCCAACCGACCACGATGCGGTCACCAGACAACTCCGTCACGCGCTCCGGCACAGATAGCGTGGGGCGCCCCATCCGCAGCATGGCTCCGGCCGGATCGAGGAAGTGGGAGTGACTGGCCGCCTGCGACCTGCGCTTGACGATTACAAGGTCTGCCGCGCGGGCCTGCTCGACCAGAAAGTCGGTCGGATCATCGAGTGCCCAGCGCCATTCGACCGTCTCGCTTGGCAGGCCGACCACCCGCTTGAACCAAGCCTCTTTCGCCGAAAGCGTTGCTTTTATGCGCTTGATGTCTTCCTCGGTGGTCTGCTCGATGATGACACCTTCGGCGACAAAGGGAGGCTCCACCGCCACCGCAGAAACACCCAGGATGGCCGCTCCGAACGTCCTCGCAATACCCTCCGCAACGGCGACTTGCCCTGCTTCCTGCTGCTCGGAATCGACGTAGACCATGACGCTCGCGACAGACATGACGATGCTCCGAAAAAGTGTGCGATGGCCGTTTATCGCCTTGCGGTCAGCCAGACGCTTGACCGAAATCAAACCTGCCGGCCATGCCTCCCGATGTGACCAGTGACGGGGTCTGGCGGTGCCCCGAAGGCGATCCTCTCCTTAAACCGCGTCCCGCAGATGCTTTTCGATTTCGGCTACGGGGTGCTTGGTGAGGTCCTTGTCGAGTTCGCCGACGATCCGACACCTCACGTCGGCGTGAAAGGCCGAGCGAAGCTCCGCCAGCGTGCGGGGTGGCGCGACGACAATGAGGGAGGTCGCATGCTCGCTGCGAAGGAGACGCTCCGCCGCAGCTGCGACCTGCCTCGCAAAGCGCTTCTCCTCGAACTCATGCCAATCGGTCATTTCCACCGCACTGCGCTGCTCCGAATGCGAGCCTTTGCTGATCCGACCGGGGCGATCGCTACCTTGGGAATGGGCGGGCGGATTCTCTTCCTCGAACACCGCCTCCGTCTTCAGATTGGGGAACTTCTCGTCGCCCTCGTTGCGAAGGAACAGCGCCTTCCTTCCGTCACCGACGAACACGATTGCACGATGTGGTATCCTGATCATTTTCGGCCTCCTCGCTGCATGCGTCAAATTCCTATTCCCCAGCAGGCTGCGCTGCTTGATCCCGATCAAGCCAGTCAGCCTACAATCGGGCAGGATTACCTAAACTCGGAAAACGATATGGAGGTTCATCATGCATGCACGAGACGTGATGGTGTCGCCAGTGGTTACGGTCGGACCAAACGCAACCGTCCGCCAGGTCGCGCAAATCCTGCTGGAACGGCGGATCAGCGCCGTGCCGGTCGTCGATGCCGACAACAAGGTGCTCGGCATCGTGAGCGAAGGCGATCTGCTGCACAGGGCCGAGAGCGGGACCGAACGCTCCCCCTCCTGGTGGTTGCGCCTGCTAACCGGCGATGCCCAGCTCGCGACTGACTACGTCAAGTCGCACTCAATCAAGGTGCAGGACGTCATGACGCAGGAGGTCGCGACCGCTGCACCCGAGACGCCCTTGCACGAGATCGCCATGCTTCTCGAAGAGCGCCAGATCAAACGCGTTCCCATCGTCAACAAGGAAGGTCAGCTCGTCGGGATCGTCAGCCGGGCCAACCTGCTCCAGACCATCGCGAGCGCCAGACCAAAGCTCGAGATTTCGCTTCCCGATTCAGTCATCAGGAAGAGGTTCTTCGAGGAGCTCAGGAAGCAGCCCTGGGCTCATACATTCAATGTGAACGCGACTGTGCAGAATGGCGTGGTCGATATCTGGGGTTTCGCGCCGTCCGTGGCCGAACGCACGGCCATTCGCGTAGCCGCCGAGGCAATTCCGGGCGTGGCGACCGTGAATGATCACCTGCTCGAAACACCGGCCTTTGTCTACTGACCCGGGCGGAGATTCCAAATCGCCGTTCCGCTACCGTCGAGACGCTCATGTCCCATTTCATTGTCCGCTTTCTCAAGAATGTGGTTGGCGACCGGGGCCAACCTTGCGAGGCTTGCCAACTCGCGATTGACGTTGAGGCGGACGACGGCGCGGAAGCGGCCCTAATGGCCAAGCAGGAGTTCTGCGAACTCCGCGCAATTCGCGACTGGACACTTCACGCCGACCGCGTCGAGGTGAAGTCGGCCGATTTTCCATCCTGACCGGGGTCGGAGGAGCACTATAACGTTTATTGCCGCCTTGCGGTTCTTGCGGATGCGCAAGCTTAATCCAGCGCCACCAAGGCGATCATCAGCCGAAAGAGCTCATATCCCATGGTGACGAGCAGCGCTCCGACAATCAAGATCTTGCCGTACCACGACACGGTCGGGCTGACGCGGACTTTCCGCGAGACATGCTCTTGTTTTTGCGACCGCTCATATTGAGTCCTGCGTGCACGCTCTGCCCTGCTGCAGGGGCCAATCGCCGCGCGGTCTGACGCTATCCTTTCCATGATCAACATGCCATTGCCGCTCTGGCACGACTCTGATGCTCATCAAGAAATATCTTCAATACGAACGCGGGCACCGGAAGCGACACGCCATACGTTTGCTGCCGTCGACCCCTCCAAGTCTTTCCAGCAGCCTGTCCAGAAAGATCGTCTGGCCCTTGAGAATCTTCGAGCGAGCCTCTGCGATCTCGAACCGTTCAACCCGATCGATTTCGGGGAATCTTTGTTGCCGACCCGACCGCGGAGGCCATTCCATCTCGAATGTATTGCTGCGAAAGTCAGCGAGATCCCAATCGTCCGACGCGGCCCACACGTGGACCACCTTGCCGCTCGGCTGGCTTGCTTTGCCAAGCTCGATGACCTCCGCTGTCACCGCGTGGCCAGTTTCCTCTGCGAATTCGCGACGTGCGGCCGAAAGCAGCGTTTCGCCATCGGAAACGAGGCCCTTTGGAATAGTCCAGGCCCCGCGATCCCGGCGCCGCCAAAAGGGACCGCCGGGATGACCGAGCAAGACCTAGCGTAGTCGTCCGTTAAGAAGCCGGATTGATCGAGGCTGGCCGGGCGAGCGTGCGCCATAGCTGGGCCAGGAACAGGCACAAGAGATATCTCAGCCAGGCGAGGATGCGGCGGAAGTTGTGTCCGACGGCTGAGAGGACGACGTTGGCGGCATCGCCGGCGCGGCCTTTGAGGTAGCAGCGCCCGAGGTGGCCTTCCGCCTTCAGGTGTCCGATGATGGGCTCGATGGCGGAGCGGCGGCGCAGCTCGCGCTTGATGACACCGAAAACGCCGCGCTTCTGGCCGGAGATGAAGACGCGACGGGGATTTTGTGCGTCGTGGCCGCGGTATCCCTTGTCGACATAGGCCCGCTCGATCGGACAGCCGGTGAGTGTCTCGGTGCGGTCAATGACGTCCCGCAAGGTGTGACCGTCGTAGGGGTTGTCGGGCAGTGCGCTGGCGTGCAGCACGAACAGGCCACCGGGAGCCCGGCGGTTGTTGGTGACGATGGAGGCCTTCACGCCGAACTCGTAAGGCGCGCTGGCCTTGCCCTTGCCGATGCACTCCACTTCCGGGGCATGGAAGGAATAGAGCTTCCAGCCGCGCTGGCGCTGCTGCTGCGAGCGGATCTGCGTGGCCCGGCCGAGCGGGAGGGCGAACGCCTGCTCCAGTGCTGGCTGGCCTTCGATCTTGCGGCGGATGTCGCGGATGATCCGGCCCAGCCGGCTACGCAGGATACGCAACTGCCGCTGATGCCGCCTGAACTGTTTGGCATGGGCGTAGCGGCCGGCCATCATCGCGGCGGCCTTGGCGATGCGAGCATAGGATTGCCGCAGCCTGACGCCGTGCCTGATCGCCAGGCGGTTGAGCCCCTTGATGGCCGCATGCAGCAGCTTGGCATCGGTCGGAAAGGTGATGGCCTTCGGCTGCACCGTGGTGTCGACCGTAACCCGCTTGAGGTCCTGGCTGCGTAATGCACCGGCCTCGTGCGCTACCCGCAAGCTCTCGGCCAGCAGCAACTCCAGCTTGTCGCCAAGCCGCTTGCGCCAATGGCTCAGGTCCGAGCGCTCGTGCGGGAACGTGTGCTGAAAGAACTCTTCCCCGGTGAAGAACTGGAAGTATGGGTCATGGACCCAGCGCTCGCACACCTCCTCATCGGACAGCCCGTAAATGTGCTTGAGCAACAGCAGACCGATCATGAAGCGCGTCTCGATCCCGGGCCTGCCGTTCTCGCTGTAGAGCGGCGCGATCTCGCCGTCGATCCAGTCCCAATCGACCTTGCCGGCGAGCAGAACCAGCTCGTGCTTCATATTGATGATCTGGTCGAGCCGAGCCCGGAACAGATCGTTCGATCCCGTCGTCTTGTGCTTCTTCGGCCGCATCGTTCCCTCCGATGCAGACAAGGAATCATGCTTCCCGCTTCGAGGGAATCCACGAAAACCAAATCGCAAGGTTCTGACGCCCAAAGCATCAAAACCTTGCAATCTGGAAATGCCCCTTAGCCCAAATCGAGATTCCCGATCAGTGGCTTAGTCCTTCTTCACGGACGACTAGCGTACCGCCGCCTCTGCGAAACAACAGAATCCCCGCACTCTGCCGCTTGCTGGAACCTGCCGTCGGCATGGAGCGAAAGCGCAAATGTCGGGTGCTCACGTGATCAGTGCAACTCAGCGCCAGCTGCCTCGTTGATGGGCTTGATGCCGACAATGTCTCCATTGTTGACATGGTCTCGGATTGCTTCGAACTCTGCCGAATTGATCTCGAGAAGCCATGTTTTCCATTCCCGGGGACGTCCTTCGGGAGCAACGGGCTCGCCCTCCGACCTGTAGCGATACTTCGCCAGAGCTCCCATCGCCCGTTCCATCGCACTACCGTCCTTCAACTCTACGATGCACCTCATCATAAACCTCATCCGATTAAATTAGCGAAGGATTCCACCGGCACTCGGCGCCGCGTTGACAAAGATCAAGCTGAACTTGTGGCCGGCCAGCGGCTTCATACGCGTCGGTCCAAAATGACGCGCCTAGCTCCGAGGATTTCCCGGGATGCCCGAGCAGACGGGCTTGCGCTAGATCAGGACACACCCCTCGCTTATTGGTGGCAGAAGGGATCATCGATACCAGCAGTAGCCGTGTCGACAAACGCGTTGATGAGGGTAGATCCAGCGAGGTCCCCAGCAGGAGCGATACCAGTGGTAGCCGGTTTCGCCGAGACGATAGCATCCGGCTTCGGCGCTGCTCGGAAATACAGTTGCGATTGAAAGGATCGCCGCGGCAGCAGCGAGCAGGACGATGTTTCGCATGTCGACCTCTCCTCAGTGGTAGAAACAGTTGTGATGCGGCCTGAGTGCTTCTCTCACCTCATCGTCCTCAAGAGCATCCTTGATCGCCCGATCGGCCTTCCTCGTCTCCAGGACGCCTGCGCCCCGGTCCGGTACGGGCACCCCCGGCTCATGCTTCACCAGGCGCGTCTGCTCCCTCTGATCATTCTTGCTCATGTCGCATTCACTCGTCGAACTGCTCCATTGGCCGGAACGACTCCGCTTTCTCTATCGCCCTCCGACTGCTCATAGCGAGATCACACCCCGAACGGATACATGTCGGGAAGCCCGGCGATTTCGGCGGTCTCCAGCGGAGTTACCGCCCTGGTGTCGTCAAACCAGATATATTCGTCGAACTGCTGCGGCAAACTGGCCTGAAAATAGTGGCTCGCAAGTTCGGTTTCAGGCCTGTAGATTACGCCGATGGCCCGCTCGAGCCGTTCCCTGCCGAGACCCTCCGGACCGCAGAGATCGCCGGGACCGCGCAGACCGAGCATGAAGCGCGGAAGGCCCGTTGCGTGACACAGCCGTTCATAGCTGTTGGGAAGCGATGGGCGGACGGTCTTGACCTCCATCGGGCCGCCCCAATCGGACGCCGCGGCAACCGTGCCACTGTGGGTGCCGAAGCCGACCAGATACGCCTGGGCGCCAAAAGCCTTGCGGCAGTGCTGCCCGATATTGTGCTCGCCGCGGGCGACCATCTCGGTCGCCGCGGCGTTGCCGACATGCGAGTTGTGCGCCCACACCACCGCCTTGCTGTCCGGCCCGTGAAATGCCAGCAGGTTCTTGAGGGTGTCGAACATGTGACTGTCGCGCAGGTTCCACGACGCGCGCGAGCCGTAGTACATGATGCGGTAATAGCGCTCGGCGTTGGCCACCAGGCGCGCATTCTGCTCGGCATCAAGGAAGCGCTCGCCATCGTGCTCGGCATACGCCCGGCGCTTCGCCAGGAGATCAGTGAGTGCGTGCGCCACGTCGGATTCGCAGGTCGGATAGGATCCGGTCAGCGCCGCATGGCCGTACGTGGCGGGATCGCGCTGCCACGGCGTCAGGCAACCATAACGCTCGCGGGCTACACGCGCCGAGGCTGGATCGACTTCGTCGAGATAGTTCAGGACCGACCGGATTGAATCGTAGAGGCTGTAGAGATCGAGACCGTGAAACGCGACGCGCGTGGTGTTCTCCACCGTACCGTTGTGTTTGCGCAACCAGCTGACGAAATCGCGTACCTCGGTGTTTCGCCACATCCAGGTCGGAAACCGTGCAAACGCGGTCCACTCCGACGGCGGATACTGGAAATGCCGCACATAGTGATCGACCCGGGCGGCATCCGGCCAGTCCGCCTCGATCGCCACGAAGCGAAATCCCTTCTTGACGATCAGGTCGCGGGTAATGCGTTCGCGCATCCGGTAGAACTCGGAGGTGCCATGGGTCGCCTCGCCGAGCAGCACGACGCGCGCCGACCCGATACGCTCCATCAGCGGGCTGAGATCGGCCGCCTCGATGGATGGAAATGATTCGGCGGCGTCGGCGATATTGCGGACCAGCGTTTCCTCGTCCGGAGCAACAGGCCGCAGCGCCCGGCGCGCGGGCGCGGTCTCGCCTTTTGCGGCCGCCCACCCTTCCTCTCCGATCAATGGAACGAAGCGGACGTCTGCAATGTCTTCGCTGCGAAATTCGTCCTTCGAAAGGCGGACGACCCGCACCAATTCCTGGGTACGCTGATCGGCGCCGACAGGAATGACCAGCCTGCCGCCGATCTTCAGCTGCTCCTTGAGCGCCTCCGGAACCTGCGGACCGCCGGCGGCTACGACGATGGCATCGTAGGGCGCATGTTCGGGCCAGCCTTTGGTGCCGTCACCATGCAGCACGTGGACGTTATCGTAACCGAGCTCGGTAAGTGTGGCCGCCGCCTCTTCCGCAAGCGGACCGAGGCGTTCGACCGTGTACACATCGGCCGCGATCTCCGACAGCACCGCGGCGGCGTAACCGGAGCCGGCTCCGATCTCCAGCACCTTCTCGCCGCCCTTGAGCATCAGCGCCTCCGCCATGAAAGCGACGATGTAGGGCTGAGAAATGGTCTGCTCCCCGGCGATCGGGAGCGGCGAATCTTCGTAGGCAAATTCGCGAAGCTTCGCTGGCAGGAACAGCTCACGCGGCACCTTGCCCATTGCCTCGAGCACGAGTTCGTCACGCACACCGCGCGCGGCGATATGGCGCTTGACCATCTCTGCCCGGAGCGCGGGAAACGACTTAACTTCACCAGGGCGATCTGGATTCAGCGCTACCGATCCCATGATGGCCTCTCCTGCATCTCAGCTAGGTTGAGTCATGCACGATCAATCTCGAAGAAAACTTAGGACCATTGCGCCCCCATCGATTTGATCGACATCAAACCGCGAAATGGCGAGCGCGTCAGGATCCATTGAATGCAAATGGAGACGGCCATGGATCTCAAGGAAGCCATCTATAGTCGGCACGCCGTACGCGAATTCACCTCGCAACCGGTTGACGAGGACGTATTGAGGAAACTCATTGATGCTGCCATCCAGGCGCCCAGCGCCGTCAACCACCAGCCATGGCTGTTTACAGTCGTGCGGGACAAAACGTTGCTCGCGCGCATTTCCCGCGAGGCAAAGGCCCATATGCTCAAAACCTCGGCGGCGGCGCTGGCATCGCATCACTTCCAAAGCATCCTCGAAAATCCGGATTTCGACATATTCTATCACGCTCCGGCATTGGTCGTGATCTCGGCACCCGAGGGCCCATGGGTCGTTGAGGATTGCGCCCTGGCGGCTGAGAACTTGATGCTGGCTGCCTGCGCCGCCGGATTGGGAACATGCTGGATCGGGTTTGCGCAGGGCTGGCTTGGAACCTCGGAGGGGAAATCGTCGCTCAGGCTTTCCGGCACGACCGTGCCAGTCGCACCCATTATCGTAGGGCATCCCAAAACAGCGGCGGCGCCCGTTCCCAGAAAGGCCCCGAAGATTGACTGGATTTCGTAAACCTTCGGGGATCAGGTGAAATGAAAGACCCTTACGAGACCCTTGGCGTAACCCGATCCGCGACCGACAAGGAAATCAAGAGCGCCTTCAAAAAACTCGCGCGCAAATTTCATCCTGACCTCCATCCGGGCGACAAGGAGGCGGAGGCCAAGTTCAAGGCAATCTCGGCTGCCAACGATCTGCTCAAGGACAAGGAGAAGCGGCGGCGGTTTGACGCGGGTGAGATCGACGCCAGCGGCGCAGAGCGACAGCAGGAGCGATTCTATCGCGACTTCGCCGACCGGCCTGCCTACACCTCGCACGCCGCACAGGATGGATTTGACAGCAACGAGGATCTGGAAGAGTTCCTGGCAAAAGCGTTTGCCGGCAAAGGGCGACGATCAGAGAGGGCATTCCGGGCGCGCGGTCAGGATGGGAGCTATGTGCTGCCAGTGGCCTTCGTGGACGCCGCCAGCGGCGCCACCCTCACCATCACACTGCCGGACGGCAAGACCCTGGAGGTGATTGTCCCCGAGGGCGCCGAGGACCGACAGATGCTGCGGCTGAAAGGCCAGGGAATGCCTGGCTATGGCGGCGGGGCGCCAGGCGATGCCTATGTCGAGTTGCACATCCAGCCGCATCCGTTCTTTCACCGCAAGGACGACAACATCCATGTCGAAATACCCGTAACCCTGCGCGAGGCGGTGCTGGGAGGCAAGATCGAGGTGCCGACAATCACTCAACCGGTAACGGTGACAGTCCCGAAGGGTTCGAATTCCGGCACCACACTGCGGCTGCGCGAAAGAGGTATCCGCAACCGAAAAACCGGGCAGCGCGGACATCAATTGATCACGCTGAAGGTGATCCTCCCTACGGCCGAAGAACCCGAACTGGTAGAATTTCTGGAAGCATGGCGGCCGAAAAACCCTCAGGATCCACGCAAGGATATGTTGCCATGATGGACGTCGATGATCTTTTGGCCACCATCTCCGCGCTCCAGCGCAGCGATCTCGAACGTTGGATCAGCGAAGAACTGGTCGCGCCGCAACAGAACGGAGGGTCGCTGATGTTCTCGGACATGGAATGCGCGCGAATCCGTCTCATTTGTACGCTGACCTATGAGCTCGATGTTGATGACAACGCGCTACCGGTGGTGCTGTCGCTGCTTGATCAGCTTTACGACACCCGCCAACGGCTGCTTTCCCTGACCCGGGCCATCAAGACGCAGGACGAAACCGTTCAACTCGCTATCGCAGCCGCGACATCGCAGCAGCAGAGCGGGCTCAAATCCTGACCTCAAGGCGTCGGCTGAGCGTGTCCAGACTTTGCTCCGGAACGTGATCGACGGCTTGTAGGGAGACACGTAAATCCATCGAAAGGTTGACCTGCCTCAAGGCCGGACAGGCCCGGCGTGATCTGTTGCTTGCATGTCTGGATATATCAGATCCTTCCTCGAAATCGGATTGGGCGATGTCGGGCTGGTCGGCGGCAAGACCGCTTCGCTCGGCGAATTGTATTCGGCTCTCGCATCCCAAGGGGTTGCCGTCCCAGATGGCTTCGCCGTCACGGCGGACGCCTATCGCGAAGCGCTATCGCGAGACGGGGTCGCGGACAAGCTGCACCGTCTTCTGGACGGGATCGACAAGAGCAAGATCAGACAGCTCGCCGGCAAGGCCGCCAAGGCCCGCGAGGTCATATACAAGGCGATGGACACGCCGCTGCTGCGCGAGCAGATCGTAGAAGCCTATCGGCATCTTGAACGCGAGGCCGGGATCGGGGTCGCTGTCGCCGTACGAAGCTCCGCGACGGCGGAGGATCTGCCGACGGCGAGCTTTGCCGGCCAGCACGAAAGCTTTCTCAATGTGCGCGGGCCCAAGGATTTGTTCGAAGCTTGCCGGCGCTGCTTTGCTTCCATTTTCACCGATCGCGCGATCTCTTATCGCATCGACAACGGCTTCGATCATTTCAAGGTCGCGCTCTCCGTCGCCGTGATGAAAATGATCCGTTCCGATCTGGCGGCGAGCGGAGTCGTTTTCACGCTCGATACCGAAACGGGTTTTCGTGACGTGGTCTTTGTCACCGGCTGCTACGGTCTCGGCGAAACCATCGTGCAGGGCCAGGTCGATCCAGATGAATTTTACGTCCACAAGCCGACGCTGAGCCAAGGTTTTCGCCGAGTGCTGCGGCGCCGACTCGGAGCCAAGCAGATCCGTATGATTTATGGCAAGCTCGGGAGCAGTCATGCGACGTCCACCCGCAATGTGCCTGACGCCGAACGACAGAAATTCTGCATTTCCGACCCCGAAGTGCTGAGCCTTGCCGAGATCGCGGTCCGGATCGAAGCCCACTACTCCAAACATGCCGGCGTTTCGATGCCGATGGACATCGAATGGGCCAAGGACGGTGTCGACGGGAAGCTATACATCATTCAGGCCCGGCCCGAGACCGTTGCCTCGCAGCGCTCGTCGGACTTCTATGAGACGTATAACCTGAAGGGACACGGCCCGGTCATCGTCAACGGTCGCGCGGTGGGAGAGAAGATCGCTTCAGGGCGCACGCGCCGCATTTCGACCGCGCGCGATCTGGCGGCCTTCAGGCCGGGTGAAATCCTGGTGGCGCCGGCGACCAGCCCGGATTGGGAGCCGGTCATGAAGATCGCGGCCGGCATCATCACCGACAAGGGCGGTCGCACCTGCCATGCCGCGATCGTGGCGCGAGAGCTGGGTATCCCCGCCGTGGTGGGCGCCACACACGCGACCGAGAAGATCAAGAGCGGAACCGACGTCACGATCTGCTGTGCGGAAGGCGATATCGGCAGCGTCTATCAGGGGGCGGTTGCCTTCGACGTTACCAGGACGCCAGTGAGCGAACTGCGGCAGCCGCGCACGGCCATCATGGTCAATGTCGGAACCCCGGAAATGGCGTTCCGCACGGCGATGCAGCCGCAGGCCGGAGTTGGCCTCGCCCGCATGGAGTTCATCATCAGTGAACATATCGGCGTTCACCCGATGGCGCTGCTCAAGCCGGAGAAGGTCACGTCAACCAAGGCGCGGACCGCAATCGCCCGCCTGACGAAGGGCTTCAAGAGCCCGGCCGATTTCTTTATTCAACGACTGGCGGAAGGCGTCGGCACCATCGCCGCGGCATTCTATCCGAAGCCGGTGATCGTACGGCTTTCCGATTTCAAGACCAACGAATATGCCAGCCTGATTGGCGGGGAAGGCTTCGAGCCCAGGGAAGAGAATCCGATGCTGGGATTCCGGGGCGCCTCCCGCTACAGTCATCCCGCCTACACCGAAGGGTTTGCCTTGGAGTGCGCCGCGCTCCGCCTGGTGCGAAAGGAGATGGGTCTCTCCAATCTGCGCGTCATGGTGCCGTTCTGCCGAACCGTCGAGGAGGGCCGCCGCGTGATCGCGACGATGGCTGCCAATGGACTGCGGCGCGGCGAAGACGGTCTCGAGATTTACGTCATGTGCGAGATCCCGAATAACGTCATCCAGATCGACGCGTTTTCTCGGTTGTTCGATGGCTTTTCGATTGGGTCCAACGATCTTACCCAGCTCACGCTGGGGGTCGACCGGGATTCCGATATCGTGGCCTTCGACTTCGACGAACGCGACCCAGGAATTCTGGAGTTGTTCCGGCAGGCGGTGGTCGGCGCAAAGCGGAACGGTCGCCATATCGGCATCTGCGGCGAGGCGCCTGCGAACTATCCGGAGATCGCGCGATACTTGACAGGGCTTGGCATCGATTCGATCAGCGTCAATCCTTCAAGCGTGTTTCGCACCATGGCCGTGGTGTCCGACGCCGAAACAAATCAGCCAGAATCCGAGACGCGAGGCCTCCTCTCGCTGTAACGATCAGATCACAGCCGGGACGGCAGCGGCATGAATGCGTTCTGCCGCGGCGTTGACCCTGGTCATCGTCTTCGTAAGCTCGTCATAGACCCGGTCGTCGACGGTCACTGTGCCGAAATTCGAATCTTCGCCGTCAAAGCGCCCCTGCACCGGCTGATCGGCATGCTCGAACCAGTGATAACCGACCACATTCGGCTTGCCGAGGGCCGCCACAACGTAGCCCTGGAAGGCACGGGCGCGCTCGGTCTGAGTGGCCACACGCGGCCCCGCCCCTTTGGAATTTGGCAGGCCCGCGTCGTCGCCGCGGAAGGAGAATTCGGAGATCAGGCATGGCTTGCCGGTAGCGGCATAAGCATCGATGACCGGACCGGGGTCGAACTCGTAGCAATTGAAGGAGATCACATCGAGGTGTCGACCGGCCGCGGCGATCACTCCCCGCGGCGGCTGCCAGCCGAACCGGGATCCGATCACGAGATGATGGGGATCAGCCGTCTTGATGGCCGAGACGCACACTTCAAAATACTTGTCGGCTACGACGGCTACAAAGGCATCGCAATCTGCTGAAAACGCCTCGCGCGCGCGGTCGGCGAGGTTGGCTTTGGTCTCGAGTGCATCGTTCAAGCCTCCGGGCGGCATTCTGACGAACGGCGCCACAACGTGTCCGATCCTGCCAAGCTCCTCCCATGATCGCGCCGGTGTGCGCCATACCGCATTGAACTCGGAGATATCCCGATAATGCGCTTGCAGCCTCGATATGGCAGCAACCCGACCAGGACGATGAGACGGCAGATTCAGGAACAGCGTAAGCAATTCGTCGGGTCCGCGCGCGTCAGTCGACCAGTAGAGCTCGTTATCGATAAAAGTGCCGAGCAAGCCGGGATCATTGCGACGAAGCGTGCAGCGCTCCTTGGCACTTGCGCAGATATGCGCCGCGAATTCGGGATCGAAGACATCGGGAAATATCTGATCGCGTCGGTGCAGGCGAAAGGATGCGCCAAGTTCCCTGATCGGCGTGATCGCCAACAATTGCGATCCCGCACTGGCGACGCCTTCGTCCGACCAGCAGCCGACCGTGTTGAAATTCCAGCTTGCCAGTCGAGTAGACGCAGCGGCACGCCAGCTTTGCAGGCTGCCGTACTTGGCTCGGCAAGTCTCGGCGTATGGCACGCGCTCGGTCCGGCCGATGCGGTCTTGATCGAAGCGGACCGTGTTGACACCCTTCGAGAGAAAGCGGCCACCATCGGGATCGATGAGCCAGAATACGCCATTGCGCTCGGAAACGCGGAAGAAGCCGCTTCCTCTGAGGTCGTCGTCGACGACCCCTCCCCATTTCGTTCTTTGCAAGCGCGGACCCCGGCAACGTTCTAAGGATATCAATCCATTGCACGGCCGGCTCGGGGCCTCTTGACCTATCTCAATACCATTCGGAACCGGCATGACTACCAATGTCGCAGTGAGACAACGTGCCTGAGATCAGCGGCTGACCGCGCAACAGCATGCCGGTCGCCGATGAGCAGGACCAAGCAGGACCAAGCAGGTCGTCCATGCCGACAACGCAACTGCCAAACACCGCCAGCCTGCGCCCCGGTTTCATCTGGGGCGTTTCCACCTCCAGCTTCCAGATCGAAGGGGCAACGAAGGAGGACGGGCGCGGACTCAGCATCTGGGACATCTATTGTCGGTCCGGTGAAATCAAAAATCACGATACCGGCGACGTCGCGTGTGACCATTATCATCGCTACCGCGAAGATGTCGGCCTCATGAAGACGTTGGGCGTACAGGCGTACCGGTTCTCGGTTGCCTGGCCGCGCGTCCTGCCGCTGGGACTCGGATCCGCCAACGAGGCCGGCGTTTCATTCTATGACCGGCTGATCGACGAGCTCGTGGCCGCCGGTATCGAACCGTGGCTGTGCCTGTATCATTGGGACCTGCCGCAGGCCCTGGAGGAGCGCGGCGGCTGGCTGAACCGTGAGTCGGCGGCGTGGTTCGCCGACTATGTGACGTTGATCGCCGCGCGATTTGGCGACCGGGTCAAGCGCTTTGCGACATTCAACGAGCCGTCGATCTTCAGCCTGTTCAGCCGTTCGCTCGGCAAGCGGGAGCATAGCAGCGAGGACAAGTTCCACCGCATGATCCACAACGTCAATCTCGCCCACGGGGCGGCGGTGGATGTGCTTCGCGCCAACGTGATCGGCGCCTCGATCGGCTGTATCCATAATCGACAGCCATGCCGGCCTTCCAGTGCAAGCGAGGCCGATGAAGCGGCTGCGGCACGGCTGGATGTGTACTGGAACGCGGCCTTTCCGGATCCGCAATGCCGCGGCGAATATCCGCCATCGATGCGCGCGGCAATCGAACCGCATATGCAGCCAGGCGACCTGACGCGGATTTGCCGTCCGCTGGATTGGTTCGGGCTGAACCACTATAGCCCGGTCTATGTGAAGGCACGGGCGGATTCGATGCTGGGCTACGACTTCGGCGACAAGCCCGCCAGCGTCCCCTTGACCCCGATCGGATGGCCGATCGATCCCGAGGCCTTCAGCGAGACGTTGCAGGCGGTCCGCACACGGTACGGCCTGCCGATTTACGTGCTCGAGAATGGCTACGGCGATTCCGGCCAGCCCGACCAGACCGGTGCGGTGATCGACCCGGGCCGGATAGAGTTCCTGAAGGCCTATATCAACGCGATGAATAACGCCGCGGCCCACGGCGTCGATGTTCGTGGCTATTTCGTCTGGTCTCTGCTCGACAATTTCGAGTGGGCCTCCGGTTACAGCATCAGGTTCGGCCTGACCTATGTCGATTATGCTTCGCTGCGGCGAATCCCGAAATCGTCTTTCGGCTGGTATGCCGGGCTGATCAGGGCGGTGCAGCCATGATCAAGGCGACGCTGGAAGGACGAGCCGCGTTGCTTGCAGATGTTGGAGGGACCAACGCCCGCTTCGCACTGCTGACTGACGGCGAGCTCGGCGCGATCACACATATGGCGGTCAAGGACTACGCTACCTTTCAGGAGGCCCTCGCTGCCTATCTCGGCGCTTCGGCCAGGGCCGAGAGGCCTGCTCATGCAATCCTCGCCGCCTCTGGCGCGGTTCAGAATGCCCGCTGCGCACTCACGAACAATTCCTGGATCGTCGACGCAGAGGAATTGCGCGGGGCCTATGGGTTTTCGGCCGTCCGTTTGATCAACGACTTTGAAGCGGTCGCATGGGCCCTGCCCCGGCTTGGCCCCGACAGTTTGCTGCAGCTCGGCGGGCGGCAGCAGGTGCCGGGGGCACCCCTTGCCGCGATCGGCCCCGGCACCGGCCTGGGAATGGCGGTGAGCATACCACACCCCGGCGGACAGATCGTTCTCGCCAGCGAGGGAGGCCATGCCACGCTGGCAGGCGGTTCGTTGCGCGAGGATGCGGTGATTGAGCATTTGCGGCAACGCTTCGGACATGTGTCGGCCGAACGCATTCTGTCGGGCGCGGGGCTCGAGAACCTGTATGACGCTCTCGCCTGCATCGACGGCGCGACGCCGCCAAAGCGCCGCGCGTCCGACATTACGCGGGCCGGAATTGAGGGAACGTGTCCGATCAGCCGCTCCGCCGTTGACATGTTCTGCGCGATGCTGGGGTCCGTCGCGGGCAACCTCGCGCTCGCGCTGACCGCGAGAGGCGGGATATTCATCGGCGGCGGCATCTTGCGCCACCTGCCGGACTATCTTGCCGCGTCCCAGTTTCGCCAGCGCTTCGAGGAGAAGGGGCGGCTCCGAAAATTCCTCGAGCCGATACCGGCCTATCTGATCCTGGACGACGACGTCGCATTCGTCGGCCTCCGTAACCTGATGGAGGTCGAAGGCATTGGCTGAGGTACCGCAACGCGACATCGTCACCCTGACCATCAACCCGGCTGTCGATATCTCGACCTCGGTCAGCAAGATGGTGCCCTACACGAAAATGCGCTGCGCCGCGCCTCAGCGCGATCCCGGCGGTGGCGGAATCAATGTGGCCCGTGTCCTGAAACGGCTGGGCTTTGAGGCGACCGCAGTCTATCCAGCCGGCGGCGCAACCGGGCAAACCCTGACGGCGCTGGTTGAACGTGAGGCCGTGCGCAGCATCGTCATCCCGATATCGAACGATACCCGCGAAGACATCACCATCTTCGACGAGACGAGCAAGGAGCAGTTCCGGCTGGTATTTCCGGGCGCCTGCCTCAACGAATTCGAATGGCAGCAGTGTCTCGACGCAATTGCGCGTCTCAGTCCGCAGGCTGCCTTTGTCATCGCAAGCGGCAGCCTGCCGCCGGGAGCCCCGGCCGATTTCTACGGCAGGGTGGTCAGGGCATCGACGGGAGCGGCCAAGGTCGTCGTTGATACGTCCGGCGCCTCGCTCAAAGCCGCGCTGGAAGCGGGCGTCTATCTCATCAAGCCCAACCTTCGGGAGTTTCAGGAGCTGGCCGGGATCAGTGGCGCCGACGAGTCCTCGCTCCTGGAGGCGGGGCGCCGCCTGATCGATCGTTATCGCATCGAGATCATTGCTCTCTCGATGGGCCCCGGCGGGGCCCTGCTCCTGACGCGCGACATCGCCTTGCGTGCGAATGGCCTTCCTTTGGAGCCTGTCAGCGTTTCCGGCGCAGGCGACAGCTTCCTGGGGGCGATGGTGTCGCGCCTCGCCAATGGCGACAAGCTCGATAGCGCCCTGCGTTATGGTGTTGCCGGCGGTTCGGCGGCGCTGCTCAGTCCCGGAACGGGGCTTTGCCTCGGTGCGGACGTTCATCGCCTCGCATCCAACGTGAACGTCACAATCATAGCCGGCTATCATGCTTAGCAACGAGACATACCACTCGCCCGGCGAACGGCAGTTGCTGCTGCGCTTCTGGAAAAGTGCTCGCGGCTTCTGGAAAGGCAAGTCGGCGGGCTGGGCCTGGCTTCTCACCGTGTTACTCGTCGCGACAGTTCTTCTGCAACTGCTGACCCAGTATTCGCTGAACTTCTGGAATCGCGACTTCTTCAACGCGGTCGAGCGCAAGGACGGGAAAGAGCTCCTCAGCCAGGCGCTGCGATTCATGCCGCTCGCTGCGGCCAGTCTGTCGCTCGCCGTCTTCTCGGTCTGGGGGCGGATGACGCTCCAGCGAAAGTGGAGAGCCTGGCTCAGCGATGAGCTTTACCGCTACTGGCTGGAGCGGGATCGCTTTGTGCGACTGAACTTCGTGGCGGGAGACTATCAGGCCCCTGAATATCGAATCGCCGAGGACTGCAGACTGGCAACGGACCTCCCGGTCGACCTCGTTCTCGGGCTCGTCGCTTCTCTCCTGACAGCGGCCACCTTTATCGGCATCCTCGGGGTGGTCGGAGGCAATCTCACGATCGATGCAGCGGGTCTCACTCTGACCATTCCCGGCTATCTGGTCGTCGCCGTCGTCGTCTATTCGATCGCCGTGGCAGCCGTGACGATGTTGATCGGCCGCCGACTGACGGACGTTCTGGAGGAAAACAAGCGGGCCGAGGCACAGTTGAGGGCCGTTGGAACCCATGTGCGTGAAAGCGGAGAAAGCATGGCGCCCGGTATGAAAGGCGACGATGGAATTCGCGCGATCCACCCTGCCCTCAAGGCGGTGATTGCTTCGTGGCTGAACTATTGCTGGCAACTCGTGCGCCTCACAATCATAACCCACACGAACTCGCTGCTGACGCCCGTGATCGGCGTGCTGCTCTGCATGCCAAAATATGTTGCCGGCACAATGCTCCTCGGCGAGGTCGTACAGGCTGCGGCGGCGTTCGTTGTGGTCCAAAGTGCCTGCAGCTGGTTTACGGACAACTATCCTCGTCTTGCGGAATGGGCCGCTTCGGCCAACCGTGTTGCGTCGCTGCTTTTTGCGTTGGATAAGCTCGATCGTCCCGCCGTGGACAACGAGCCGGGACGGATACACAAGTACGCGGGAACGAACAGGCAAACATAGGCGCGCCGCCTTCAAGTCGAGAGCAGCGCTCACAGTAAATGCGCCCTTGGCGGACGCCGGAACGAAGGTCGCCGCGGCCCTATAGCTGATCCAGAACCAAAGATAATATCCGATCCCAAGAAGCGTCTTTCTAAAGCCACCCCACTCTGACCAGAACGTCGTGTCGCGCATATACTTATTGACGTCCTCGGTCGCAGCCCGCGTGCCCTCCCGAGTGATCTGCTCGAAATCGATATGCTGACGATCGCGGAAGCGATCGAGCAGTTTTCTCGAAAATCAACCGATCGGTGAGCGTACTGTGCCATTGCTGGTTCGAAGACGCGACTGTGGTTGCTGCGATCAGCTCGCCGAGGTTCCACGACACCACGTCAATCAGAAAGACGAGTGTCGCCAGGATTGTCCCTGTTTTTTCGTCTCGCTGAGCAAAAGCTGCAATGGCGACAAAGAAGAACACAGTCCAGCGGAAGGCGCCTACGGCCGAAGCTCTGTGAAGTGCGATTGGTGTAACGCTCATGCAGTTTGCCCCCTCGATCCTTATTAGGGCGCCAAGGCCGGGATCGTCACGCGAATTTTCTAGCCCTTGTGGTTCAGACGATGACGGAAGCACAGCACGCGGTGGCTGGACAACCGCCGAGAGCGAAGGCAGCTTTGCCCAGACAGGGAGACGGGCATGTCCTTCAAAGTCATCGACGGCGGCGGAGGGCCTTGGATGAGATGCGCGCTAGTCGCGCCGCCCCCCTCGCCGCAAGGTCATCAAGAAGCGCAAGCTGAAGCCGCACTCCCACCAGGAGGAGTTGTGCTGTAGGCGAGATTTCCACCCACGACCCGCAGTCGCCCGACGCCGTTCCGACCTGCTGGGAATCGACAATTTGACTCGGCTCTGGGCAAGCCATTCTTGGCGGGATGCCTCGCCCAATCAGACGCATCGGCCCTACCCTGCCAGGCGGCCGCCCGGTGAAGATCACCTTCGGCGAGATGCGCGAAATGGGTGTCAGCGGCGTCCTGATCTTTTAATCACGGGGTCCTGGGTTCGAGCCCCAGCGCGCTCACCAAGCAAATTCAATAGCTTACGCCAGACCATCAACCGATTGAAAAAGCCCCGCGTGGGCACTGTGCTGACAATTCGATTGCTGCTCTCACGGTCGGAGATCTCGGCCCTGCAATTGTTTGCCGTAACAAGCAGGCCGGCGCGCTCCTCAGCCGTGGTCGCCTGCCCTGCCAATTCCAGGCAGATGCGCTCCATGCGCGCGAGTTCGTCGATGTCGTGTTGATATTGCCCCATGCGGCTGATCAGACTCCGGCGCCCCGCTCAGGTCAAGGACGGGCCGCGTAAGGAGCCTTCGACCGCGACACGCGTTAAGGACCAGAGCAGGAGGACGGAGGCGGGTTATGAGTACCATCCCCCTAGACCTTCAACGAAGGTTCGAACAGCGCTGGGCCGCCCGATTTCCGCCGTCGGGGGGAGCGGTTGCAACTCGATGGGATCGGCCTGAAAAGCATGATCGGCAGCTGGCCACGCCCAGAAAGGGCAAAAGAAAAAATCGCCAAGCGAACCTAGCTCGTTCAAGTTCAGCGCCGACGGCGTGAGCGCGGGACCGAAGCCCCCACGACGCGCAGTAGCTCGCGCGCGTTCCGAGACCCAAGGGATTGATAATTTGACTCTGGCCTGCGCCGCGTTTCGATGGCGGCATGCCCCGCCCTGCCCGCCGCCACACGCCCACGCACGTTGACGGCCGCCCCGTCAAGATCACTTCGGCGAGATGCGGGAGATGGGCTTGCGCGGCGTCCTCGTCTATTGCCATTGCGGCCATCATATCGCTCTGAACTCTGAGCGCCGATCGCTGGCCTGACGATGTTCGCCTCTCTGGTATCGAGCCGCGCTTCGTCTGTGCCGGTTGCGGCCGCCGCGGAGCTGAGGTCAGGCCAGATTTCGAGAGCGGCGTGCCGCCGCAGTTCGCGAGCTCGAACGCACGTGAGACCGCTGCAAAAAGGCCATATTTCGCGTGCGAGTTGATGAAGCGGGAACTTTCGGCAATTGGATACATTGCCGGTCTCGCCGCTTATCGCGTCCCTCGGGCCTGAGGAGCAGTCGTTGAACCGGGAATTAAAGGAATTCCGCAGGCTCGAACGCGCTTGCAGAGAGCACGCAGCCATCGCTTCCCTCGATCTTGAGCGTGAGGGTCTTCTCAAGGTGGCGGAGTATTATCGGAAAGCTATCGAAGCTTGCAACGCCACCCCACAGCGGACAGCCACCCGTAAATTTCCCAAGGAAGGCCCGCCAGCGTGAACCGTGGCGCTGCCTTTCCACGTCCCCACACGCAGCGACCCCGCCTCGCTGATAGCGTGGAAGGGCCGCCTGCCTTTCCTTGCTGGGGCTGGAAGGGGCAAAGCCAGCACGGTCGGCAAGTTCAATTTACGCCGGTGAAGTGGCGAAATGAACTGCCCAAAAGGGGCACTCCGTCGGAGGCGGAGGGTCTGCGAAAACCACACGGACCCGCTGAACAGACATCACGTCGCCGAGCTCAGTCCCAAGGGCAAGGAACCGCATTGGGGACGACGCAAGCTGAAGCGGGATCAATGATCGTCTTCTCTCGGGAGACGCCACACGATTTTCATTTTTAGTCGGAATCAAATTGAGCCGTTGCTTCAATTATAAGGACGTCATTCATGACCAAGGAAAATTGCCTGATCGTCTACGTTGCTGGAAGACAGTTGGATCTGCTGCGAGGAGAAGCCTCCCGCATTGCAAAGGACAGTAAACTTGATTGGTGGATCGATCATGCCGATGTCGGCACGCGCTTCTGCTTTGAAGATGCGAAGGCGAAAGAAACCTTCGCTCTCACCTGCGACAACTTCGGCGTTCCGTGCCGCGACGGCTAGGAACTAAGCCCAACGGGAAAAGCCGCAGGGTGGTTCCAGCCCCCACTGCGGCATTCCCGGACAACTAGAAATTGGCTGGTACTCAAATCTCGCCGGTGTTCTCACAGTAGAACACCCCGTTCCGAAAATGGACTCCGTACAACTACCGGAGTTCGACGTCTCACGGATTGCAGCTTAAGAGCGAGCGTGGCACGGCTTGCATTCCAGCCCCCAAGGCTCCCGGCTGCCGATTCAATTGCGGATCAGAGCGCCGGGAGCGCCGAGGCCCGCCAGCGTGAACCAGCGGGCCAGTTCAGTGCGGGCACAGTCCCAAGCGTTTCGTTCGACCTATCTTCAGCTTTCCGGCGCCGCAACTGCAGCCGGCATGCTCAGCGGCGCTCCACCAACCGAAACAGGCCCCACCGACTTCGACTGCCGGACCATCCGTTTGCGCATCGCCGCGGACAGTCCATAGCGAGCATTCGCTCTTCGAATGGAGGACGTGACGTCCGA
This sequence comes from Bradyrhizobium diazoefficiens USDA 110, assembly GCF_000011365.1. Lineage (GTDB taxonomy): Bacteria > Pseudomonadota > Alphaproteobacteria > Rhizobiales > Xanthobacteraceae > Bradyrhizobium > Bradyrhizobium diazoefficiens. The sequence continues at coordinate 5,164,680 of NC_004463.1, forward strand.
CATCATTGCGCCTTGCAGCGAGTCCACCTTCGCGATCAGCGTGGACAGCTGCGAAGATATCTTCCTCACGTCGAAGCGTTCGTCCGTGATGCTCTGGCGCAGGGACAGCAGCACCATTGTGTCCTGCTGCAGCAGGGCGGCATTTTGCTGCAATGCTTGGTTGTTCTCCTGCAGCGAAGCCGTGTGCTGCTGCTGGGCCGACTGGATATCCTTCAAGGCGGCGACAACCGGATCCGGTTTCGGTGCGGATGCGTCCCGGCGCGGAAGCAGTTCGGCCAGACTGCCGATATTCAGCGACGAGAAATCGGCCGGCGATGTATAGATGGCCGCCGAGCCGTTGATGGCCAGAGCACACACCGACAGCGCCAGGACCGATTTCCGGCTGGAGCGCTTGACCGGAACTGGAGCTTCCGGGGCGGCGGGTTCGGGCGCGGCGGCTGCGAGCGCGAGCGCTGCGGGGTCGAGTTGTTCGACGAGGCCTTGCGCTTCCAAAGTCGTGGTCATCTGCATTGACCTCATGAGCGAGCAAAAGGAAGCCGACGCCGGAACGTCCTCGCGACGGCTCCTCTACGCAGCACCCACCTACAACTGTCTAAAATTGTAGGCTTTTCGGCTTAATTTCACGTTAGCGGCCGGGCCGCCCGGCAGGCCCGGCCACCCCGGCCGATTGCGGGGCCCAGGCGATGGAATGAGCAATGGGGCAGCCTGCTCCGAAGCGCGACAAAGCCGCGAGACAACGCCCTCAAAAGGTGTAAGATTCACCAAAATAGGAGGGAGCGGCATGTTTGAAATCAACGGTTTCGACACGGCAGGCGTCGTCAGCCTCAAGCGGCTGTCACTCGAGGCCGCCCTCAAGAAGGCCAGAGAGCTCGTCGCGGACGGGTGCTGGGACGTTCAGATCGTTGATCCAACCGGCCGGATATACACCTCGTTCGAGGAGCAGGCGGCGTAGCCGCCCCGCCTTCCCTTTTCAGAAATCACCCAGCCATCGGATCGCGCTTCGCGAACTCTTGGCGTTGCCGTGATCCAAATGAAAACCCCAGCGCCTGGTGGGAAGCGCCGGGGCGTTTTCAAAATATCAATCGGTAAAGCAATGCGGCCTTCATAGCAGCGGCCGCGGAGACCGACTGTGAGCCGGTTCACAGCACGTCGCCGATTTTTCCATATCTGCGACGGTCGCCGACTCTGGCCGACAACGTAACCGACCCGCTATCCGCCCCGGCCGACATTGGACGAGGCGCTGTTCCGCCACCGCTGCGTTGCTTCATCGCTCCAGCCGGGGACCGCGAAGCGCGCCCGCGGATTCACGTCCGCGCCGGAACGATCGACCGCGGGAGAGCGCGGATGATGTGCGCGGGAGCGTTGCGCCGTCGCCGCGTTTGCGGCGGTGCACAGGACGATCAACAGACCCATGGCCAGAACAGAGCGCATCGTATCGGTTCCAATCGAGTAACCCGCTCGGGCTGATGTGATGCGCCAACCGTCCCGCCGCAATCTGACGCGGCATCACAGCTAAGCGATAGACACGCGAGCGCAACGCCCTTGCGATGGCACGAACCGGCGCTCAACGCCCGAGCGCCGCGCCGTTGCCAATCAACTCATTTGGGAGCACGCTCTCTCCAGGCGCTCAAGACGCCACACAGGGAGAGACACATGAAGGAATCGGGCCTGGATGGCCGCCATCGGGACAAGGATGGCGGGATCAGCAAGAAGCACGGCAACACGCTGGTTGGCACGTTGCGCAAGATCTACGGAAAGGGTTTTGCGGCCGGCTATCCCGATGCGACCCAGCTCAGCGAGGTCCTGGCTCAGCTGAACGAGACGTCGCTGAGCCAGTTGCGCCGCGATCATGACACCGGGCATTTGGGGCACAAGATCGACCACGCCTCGAAGTGACTGATGTCACCTGTCTGATTGACCCGGCTGGATGAAGACGGCGCCGGACCGGCGCATCCGTCCTCACCCCTCGTCCAGCACCTCGAACAACTCTTCAACCCGCTCGAACGGCGCGTCGCGCATCTGGCTGTGATAGACGACGCGATCGCCGTCGCGCTGCAGTGACTTCCCTCTCGACTTCCGCAACCGTCCGGGCAGGAACGTTGCGGCCACCGCCCCGAGGCCGACGTCGAGCCGGATGATGCCCCTTCGCTTGCATTCGAGCCTGAGCTTCGCGGCGGCAAAGAAGTCGCGCGCGACTTTCGGCAGCGGGCCGAAGCGGCGGGAGGTTTCCTCCTCGAGGTCGACGAGGTCGTCCTCGCTGCTGCATCTTGCGGCGCGCGCATAGAGTTCGAGCCGCACGGGCTCGGAATGCACATAAGTCTCGGGCAGCATGTCCGCGACCGGCAGGTTCAGGTCGGGCACCCACACCGCAGCCCGCTCCTCATCGACCTTCTCCGAGGCCATTTTCAGCAGGTGGCTGTAGAGCACGGGTCCGAACACCTGGACATGGCCGGATTGCTGCTCCGAAAACAGGTCGCCCGCACCTCTGAGATCGAGATCGCGCTCGCTGATGGCAAAGCCGGCGCCCGGCCGGCTGAACTCCTCGAGCACGGCCAGCCGCTTCTCCGACTGCCCGGAATTCGTCTCGGTCAGCAGATGGGCGAACGCGCGGATGCCGCTGCGTCCGACCCGTCCGCGCAGCTGATGCAGCTGGGCGAGGCCGAACTTCTCGGGCCAGCAGACCACGATGGTGTTCGCACGCGGAATGTCGAGGCCGCTCTCCACGATGTTGGTCGCGAGCAGGACGTCGGCCCTGCCCTCGACGAAGCTCATCATCCGGTCGTCGATCTCGTCGGCAGCCAATCTGCCGTGCAGGCACACGATGCGAAGATCGCCGGCCACCGCCTGCACCCGCGCCAGCATCGGATCCAGATCCTGGATGCGCGGACAGATCAGAAAGCTCTGGCCGTGGCGCCGCTGCTCGCGCAGCAACGCCGACGCAATGGCCGCATCCGACAGCGGCGCAATCCTGGTTGCGACCGGGAGCCGGTGAACCGGCGGCGAGGCGATCACGCTGAGGTCGCGGAATCCGGCAAGGCCGGCGGCGAGCGTGCGCGGGATCGGCGTGGCGCTCATCATCAGCACATGGACATTTTTGGCGAGGCTGGAAAGCCTGGCCTTCTCCGCCGCGCCAAAATGCTGCTCCTCGTCGATGATGACGAGGCCGAGATCGTCGAACTTCACGTCCTTGCCGCCGAGCGCCTGCGTTCCGACCACGACCTTGATCCGGCCGCTGCGCAGTCCCTCCCTGGTCGCCCGCAGCTCGGCGCCGGATGTCGCCCGCGACAGGTTCCCCACCTCGATGTCGAACGGGGCGAAGCGCTTCTGGAACGTTGCGACATGCTGCCGTGCCAGCACCGTCGTCGGCACCGCGATCGCCACCTGCTTGCCCGACAGCACCACAGCGGCAGCCGCCCGCAGCGCCACCTCGGTCTTGCCAAATCCCACGTCGCCACAGATCACCCGGTCCATCGGATGGCCGGATGCGAGATCCTCCAGCACGTCGCGGATCGCCTTCGCCTGGTCGACCGTCGTGAAATAAGGAAAGCGCGCGACGAATTTCTCATAGGCCGATCCCGGCGGAACCAGCTTGTCGGCGCGCCGCCTGCGGCGCTGGCTGATGTGCTTGGCCAGCACCTTGCCGGCGATCTGGATTTCGCGCTCGGCCTCGGTGCGGCGGGCCCACCATGAGCTGCCGTCCGCCTTGTCGAGCGCAAGCTTGCCGGGCTCGGTTGCGTAAGGCCACATCAGCGCCAGATCGGGCGGCGGCACGAGAACCGCATTGTCGCCTGCGAACACCAGGCGGATCATCTCGCGCAGTGCGCCGCCGCCCGTGTTCACGGTCTGCAGGCCATCGAGCACGGCAAGGCCGCGCTGGAGATGCACGACCACCGTGCCCTGCTCGGGCACGTCGGCATGGTCGAAGGCCGCGCTCCAGGCCCGCGCCATCGGCTGCGGATGATGCGCCCGGCTGCCGAGCACGTCGGACGCCGTCACGACAACGAGCGACTTTTTCCCCGGCACGACGAAGCCCGCATCGAGATCGGCCAGAAGCGCCGCCTCGCCGCTCCGCCCGCGCACCGCCTCGTCCCAATTCTCGCAGCGCTGCGCCTTGACGCCGCCCATCCGCTCCATCACGCGCAGGTCGTCCTCCTGCGCCGCGACCAGGATCAGCCGCGAGCCGGCCCGGCGCGTCTCCTCGACAAAGGCACGCAGCGCCTTCCTGGAGGAGGTCAGCTTCGAAAACTCCGGGATGGGCTGGAAGGACGCCGTCCGCGGCAATACCTTCATGCCCCTGGAGAGCTGCTTCCAGTCGCGCCGTCCGATGTATTCGCGTTCCCTCTCCGCGCGAGGCGCGGCCTCCTCGATCGTGCTCAGCCAGCCGTCGACGTGCAACGGCACCCCTGCATCGGCGATCCATTTGGCGCGCCCGCAATAGTCGAACAGCGTCGCGCGCTTGCCGCGTTTGCCGGCGAAGGCCAGCCGCTCCGACATGGGATCGACGAGAAGCTCGCTGGTCTCGAAGATGATGTCGTGCTCTTTCGGATCGAACGCCACGATCCGGCTGATGGCGCGGCCTGAATGCTCGATCCGGAACGGCCCCAGCGCGCCCGCGGGAAATATCTCGAAGGTCTGCCCGTGAAACAGGGCTCCGCCCGGATAATCCGGCTCGTCCTCGAGATCATATCCCAGCTCTTCGAGGCGCCCGCGCAGGTCCCGCTCGGAAAACGCGCCGCCCACCTTCAGGCTCACGCTCAGGCGCGACAGGCTCGCAGGCGGCGGCAGGCGCTCCATCACGGCTTCCGCCGTCGAGACCAGAAAGAGCGGCTTCCTGGATTTCGCGAGGCGTCGCAGCACCGAGGCTCTGCGCCCTGCCAGTTCGTGCGACGGCTCGAGCTGATCGAACGGCAAAGTGTTCAATCGCGGAAACACCAGGACCTCGCAGGCGGGATCGAGCGCGTGAATGACGCTACCGAGCCGCTCCGCCCTGTTCTCGCTCTCGGCGAGAAAAACGATGCCGCTGCGTCCGGACTGCTTCCATTGTGCAAGCAGATGCAGAGCCATCGAACCGAGGGGCGATGAAGACGAGATCGTGGCGCGCTGCGATCCTTTGCCCTTCTTTGGCGATGTCTTGGTCGCCTTCGCCTTTTTGGAAAGCCTCACTTGAATCCGTCTCTGGTCGTAAACTGTCACCCACCGAACGCGAGCCGCCTCATTGTCGATTCGGCGGTTCGCCGCCATCCATATGGGATTTGCCCTGCCAACGCACGCCTCGTGGCAACGTTCGGAGCGCCATCGCGCTCCCGAAATCTTTGGCTGTGGATCGGAACTCGCCGCTTCCGAAGCATTCAACGCGGCGTGGGACCTGCTTCTCTGGATGCACGGGCTGCTGCGATCGAGGACGCGCTGCTCGCATGTCCAGCACGAAAAACCCCAGCGCTTGGACGCTGGGGCGTTTCGTTCAAAATGAAATGGTCAAGCAATACGCTTTCATAGCAGCGAATGTGTCGCGTGCTTGTGAACTGGTTCACACGCGCTGTTGGTTGTTGGCGCGGCCCGATCATGCCGGAACGGGGTACCGCACCTCCGGTTTGAGCCTGCGCGCGCCGCGGGCTAGGATGCCTTCTTTTACGGAGGCTCATTTGAAACCATTCATTTTCATCGCCGCCATTGCACTCCTTGCGGCGTCCCCCGCCCGCTCGCAGCCGCTGGTCGATCCCAACAAGGTTGCTCCCGAATTCCGCGAGGCGGCCGAGAAGCGCCGGGCCGAGCAGTTGCGGCAGCGTGAATGCGCGCTGAAGGCCGATCTCGACAAGGTGCTGCCCAGGGATCGCACCGCGTATCTGAACCATTGCCTCGACACGCTCGCAGCCAGGCAATAGCGGCTGGTCGGGCAGCTCTAACGACCTGAGCCTGTTGACGACCTCAGCCTGCCGCCAGTCGCGGCGGGCCGATGACGCCCGGCCGCATCTTGCGAGCATCGCCGTCGTGCGCACGACATCGGCTGCGACAAGACCTCCGGTGAATTCACCAAGGCCTTCAGGCTTTCTTCAGACATTTGGGATCACCTGACGATCCATTCCCATCGGTCATTGTCGGTCGCGCATGAGTTTCGTCCAGATTCAGTGCACGCGCTGCAAGTCCGTGTTCCGCGATCGCGCCGGGCGGTTGCAGGACGGCTATTCCAGGCAATGTCCGAGTTGCGAGGTGGTGCTGTTTTTCGCCGAGGATTCGCAGCACCCCTTCTTCAAGCGCGCGATGCGCAACGCGCGCAACGCGCGCAAGGCGCGCAAGGAACAGCGCGAGGCCGAGGCGGCAAGGCGCGTCGCGCCGGAGCCGCGCGCGGCGCGCTCGCGGTCATTCGCCGGGCGGGACCGATCGGTGGATCGGGAAGACTAGAGCCGTTGTCCGTTCCGATAGAATCGGAACGGGGCCCTGGATTCCTATTTTGACGCGTTGTCTTGACGCCAACCGGTATCCACTTCGCGAGAACGCGAACTCAGCCGCGCCGCCGCGGCTTCCTCGGAAACAGGCGGTCGCGGATATAGCGCGAGGTCGGGGTCAGGCGGATGCCGCGCGGCTTCTGCCAGGCGGCGCGGTCGATCTCCTTCTTGTCGCCGATCGCGAGCCTGCCCTTGGCGCCCTTGGCGATGAAGATCGCATCGCTCATCTTGCGGCCGGAGCGCTTGTTCCTGGCCTTCACTTCCTTCCAGAGGCTGATCCGGCCAAGCTTCAGCTTGGGCAGCTCCTCCTTGATCTCGCGCCGCAGGCAGTCCTTCTCGGACTCGCGCGCGCGCTTGCGGCCGCCCGGGAACATCCACAGGCCGTCCGACCGGCGTCTGACCAACAATACCTTGCCGCGCTTGGCGGCAACCAGCTTGGAAGACTTCGCCATTGCTGCCGTAATCGAAAATAGAATCGTCCCAATCGTAACTTGTCTAGTCGGATAGACAAGTTCGGGACGCGCCTTGATCACAGGCCGCGGGCCTTCAGGCCAGCTGCGACACGGCGTTCAGATCGCGCCGTTCGAGGACGCAAGATCAGCCTTCGCTCGCCTTCGCGCCCGCCCCCGCCCGGTCCTCCGTCCTGATCCAGGCCATCATCATCTCCCAGGCCACCGACAGGATGATCGGCCCGATGAACAGGCCGACGATGCCATGGGCGAGCGTGCCGCCGATCACGCCGACGAAGATCACGATTGTCGGCGTGGTCAGGCCGCGCCCCATCACGAGCGGCTTCAGCATGGTGTCGATGAAACCGACCAGGACGAGAAACACCGTGAGCAGCAGCGCCGTGGTGACGTCCTTGGCGGTCCAGATCCAGATGATCACCGGCAGCAGCACGAGGAAGGCGCCGATCTGCACGATCGAGAGCAGCAGCACGATGAAGGCGAGAAGGCCGGCGCTCGGAACGGCTGCGAGCTTGAAGCCGATGCCGGCGAGCAGTGCCTGCACGATCGCGACGCCGATCACCCCTTGCGCCACGGCGCGGATGGTCGCGCCTGCAAGCCCCAGGAAATGCTCGCTCTGCTCGGGCACGATGCGAAACAGGAAGCCGCGGCTGGCCGCGACCAGCCTCGGCCCATGCGGGAACAGGAAGCCCGCGACGAACACCGAGACCAGAAACTGGAGCGTGCCGACGCCGGCATCGCCCGCGAACGACAGCAGCGGTCCTGCCAGCGGCTGGAGATAGGGCGCCACTTCGCGCAGCACCGCGCGGATGTTGGTGTAGGCCTGGTCCCAGAGGTCGTAGAGCCACGGGCCGACGAGCGGCCACGACTTGAGCTGCTCCGGCGCCGACTGGAGCGCGAGATCGCCGGTGCCGAGCTGGTGCGCCAGCTCGCGCACGCCGTCCACCGCGCTGATACCGAGCCAGGTTGCAGGGCCGATGACGATGCCGAGCGTGATCAAGGTGAGGATCGCCGCGGCGGTCTTGGGCCGACCGCCGAGGATCTTGGCGACCCAGCTGAAGGCCGGATAGAACGCGACCGCGAGCACGCCGCTCCAGGCCAGGATCGGCACGAACGGGCGGATGATCAGGAAGGTCCAGATGATCAGCAGGGCGAGCAGGCCGAGCCGGATCACGAGCTGGATGATGTCCTCTCCCGTCAGGAGCTGACGGAGGCTTTTCACGGGCACGACTTTCTTTGCGGCATCGACGCTGGTTCCGGCACATGCACGGGCAAGCCGTTATTGCCAGCCCCGCATCCGGCGTCAAGACGACCGGGCTCCCGCTCCGGCTTGACCGGACCGAGGGCTGATCCTGCGGCAACGCCTGCGCGGCTAGAAGTGGTAGTTCACGCCGACCGTTCCGGTCTGGATGTTCAGCTTCACATTGGCCGGCGTGGCCGCCAGGTTGCCTGATGTCACCGGCTGCTCGGTGATCGCGGCGAAGCCCATGTAGTTGTACTCGGCCCTCACCGACCAGTTCGGCATGAACATCCATTCGACGCCGCCGCCGGCGAGCCAGCCGGTGCGGTTGAAGCTGCCCGAGGCAGAACCGGCGAGCGCGCCGGCAAGGCCATTATTGGCATTGTACTTGTCGCGGGTGAAGGCCGCACCGCCCTTGGCGTAGAGCAGCACGCGGTCGAAGGCGACGCCGAACCGGCCGGCGACCGTGGCGATGTAGTCGTTCTTGAGCGACAAGGTGAAGCCGGCGCCGCCGCCGAACGGACCGCCGGCGTTCAGCGTGACGCTGGACCAGGCGCCCGTGCCCTCGAGGCCCACCACGACATTGCCGATCTGGTAGTTGCCGCCGATCTGGCCGCCGACGATGCCGCCGCTGGCGGTGACGGAGGTCCAGACCGCGGTCGGATCGGTCGGGTCGATGCCGGTCCACTTACTCCAGGCGCCGCCGCCATGGGCGCCGATGTAAAAGCCGGTCCAGGTGAAGATCGCAGCCGGCACCGGCGCCTTCACCGGCGCAGGCGCGATGATATCCGCAGCAAATGCCGGCGTAGCCAGCGACAGCAGCGCAGCCGTCAAAACGAGCTTCGTCCCCATCATCTCACCCCCACTTGCGCGCCTTCCGACCGAGGCGACTGGGTGAAATCTAGCTGCCGGACCAGGCGCGCGCTTGGACCTGTCGGCGGCGCGATTTGGACTGACCGGCGCTCCGAACACCCGGAACATCCTGCACTGGCTCGGAGCGGAGCCCGGTTTGGCTAACGGCGATTAACCGGATTTCGTTGCCCCAGTTTACGCCGATGCAAAGACCCGCTCCTACCGTGCACCGAGGTCCCAAGAAAACATTCCGTGCAAATGGCCAACAGCATCTGGACGATCGAAGAATTCACCTGCACCGGTTGCAGCATGAACTACACCGCGACCAGGGAAGAGCACAGCGAAGCGCATTCCGGCAGCTTCAAATGCAAAATCTGCAGCGGCGTGGTGCACGCATGGTCCGGCAAGCATCACTTCTTCGGCTGGCAAGCCGTGAAGACGAAGCCGCCGGTATTCGGCCGGCGCTGGGCGGGCGTGGGTTGGTAGTAGACGGACGCTGACGAGCGAGCGGGCCGCGCGGCGGGTTTGGCCGCGATACCGGTCATCGATTGCGTATGGTTGGCGCAGAGAGAAGCATCGTCAGTCGATAGTCGGGCCAGCCCGCAAGAGACAGCGACACCTGCTGATAGCGCAGCAGTCCCATGGTCGGATGATCGAACGCACGTTCGCCCCCTTCGCGTGCCAAAACCCCCTGCGTCTCCCAGCAGCGCTCGAAGTCCGAGCTTCCAATTCTCAGTTCGTCTACGAGGCGGCGAATATCCGGATCGTCGGCGTAGCCCGTCACCGCGGCGCGGAACTCTGCGACGACGCGATGCGCACGGGACGTCCAGTCCAGGATCAGAGTTCGCGCCTCAGGCCGGAGGAAGATGTAGCGCAGAAGGTTTTTTTCGCCGTCAGCATCGAGCCATCCCGCAAACAGCCGGGACGCTTTCGCGTTCCAACGGCGCGCGCTCCATGTGCGATCGAGGATGTAGGCGGGACCATCGATCGCATCGACGCAGGCCAGTACCCCCTCAGGTGGATCATCCCTGTTGCCCGGCCGCTCCGGATCGCGCTTGCCCGCAAGCTCAAACAGATAGCCGCGCTCGGCTCGTGACAGGCGCAATCCGCGTGCGAGGCGCGCAAGTGTCGAAGCAGAGACGGACACATCGCGCCCCTGCTCGATCCATGTGTACCAGGTGGCGCTCAATCCGCAGAGCTGAGCGACCTCCTCGCGCCGGAGGCCGGGCGTGCGCCGTCGTGGTCCGGCGGCGAGACCGAATTCCGCCGGAGACTGGCGCTCCCGGAGCGCCCGCAAGAACGCGCTGAGCGAGAGTGCCGGAGCAATCGGATCCTGTCCTTTCATGGTGGTCTTTATACCAGGATAACGTGTATCCTTAAACCGGTACATTTGACATGTTAGTTTCGGCCTCGGCTTCGTCGCTACGCAAAGGACGGACGGAAATGGGCAAGCAATTCGCAAGGATCGAGCCAGAGCACAGGGCTTTCATCGAGCGGCAGAAGATCTTCTTCGTCGCCAGCGCCCCGCCGAAGGGACGCATCAACGTCTCGCCCAAGGGCCTGTCCTCATTCCGGGTGCTCGGAGAAACTGACGTCGCCTACCTCGATTGCACTGGCAGCGGCAGCGAGACCCGCGCGCATCTGGTCGCCTCGAACGACAAGCGGCTGACCATCATGTTTTGCGCCTTCGATGGCGATCCGATGATCCTGCGGCTCTATGGTCAGGGTCGATCGCTGATGCGCGGCACGCCGGAGTACGCCGATCTCGTTCCGAAGTTCGAGGAAGTTGCAGGCGCCCGCCAAATCGTACGCCTCTCGATTGACCTCGTGCAGACGTCGTGCGGTCTGGGCGTGCCGCTGTTCGACTACAAGCAAGAGCGTGGCAACCTCGTGCGCTACTGGACGGCGCAGAGCGTCAACAATCTGCGAAAATACTGGGGTCTGAAGAACATGAAGAGCATCGACGGCCTGCCGACCGACTTTGCCCCCGACACCATGGCTCCGCCACGCTGACAGACCAAGACTGCGTTCCCCCACACCTCCGTCATTGCGAGCGCAGCGAAACAATCCAGAATCTTTCCGCGCGTGACAGCCTGGATTGTTTCGCTGCGCTCGCAATGACGAGTCTGTTGAAGCATGGTTGCGATCTCTGCCACGTCGCCCTGGCGAAGGCCGGGCCCATTACCCCGGTCAAGGCCGCCTGCCAGAACAGCGGCTTCTGCTCAGCTGCGACACGGCTTAAACTCCCCTTCCCCGCAACTGAAGCCGCCACGCAATGACCGCACCTTTCGTTCCCCAGATCGCCCTCTATCGCAACTGGCTCGCCGAGCAGCGCGGCCTCACCTTCGGCAGCTACGAAGACATGCGGCAATGGTCGGTGCGCGATCTCGACGGCTTCTGGCGCAGCATCTGGGACTATTATGATCTGCAATCGCCGACGCCGTTCGCGGCCGTGATCACCGAGCGCAAGATGCCCGGCGCGGTCTGGTTTCCAGGCGCGCAGGTGAACTATGCGCGTCAGGTATTCCGGCATGTCGAAGCGGCCGACGCCGCCGGCCTGCCCGCGATCGTCAGCGGCGGCGAGGACGGCAGGCTGAGGGAAACGAGCTGGCCGGAGCTGCGGCGCAAGGCGGCCGCGCTCGCGCTGCATCTGAAGGATAACGGTATCAAGCCCGGCGACCGCGTCGCGGCCTACCTGCCCAACATTCCCGAGACCATCATCGCGTTCCTCGCGACCGCCAGCATCGGCGCGGTCTGGAGCGTCTGCGCACCCGACATGGCCGCGCCCGCCGTGATCGACCGCTTCAAGCAGATCGAACCCAAAGTGCTGATCGCCTGCGACGCCGTCACCTATGCCGGCCGGCGGCACGACCGGCGCGACGTCGTCGCCGAACTGCGGCGATCGCTGCCCACGGTCGCGCATGTCATCCTGCACAGCGAGGCCGGTGCGCCTGCCGCGCCGGATGCCCTGCTCTCCGATATTGTCGCCAGGACAAGCGCCGCGATTGACACGTTCGAGCCGGCCTGGCTGCCGTTCGATCATCCGCTCTGGATCGTCTATTCCAGCGGCACCACCGGCCTGCCCAAGCCGATCGTGCACGGCCATGGCGGCATCGTCATCGTGGTGCTCGCGCTGCTCGGCCTGCACAACGACATCGGCTGCTCCTATCACCAAAATTCTTTCGGCGAGCGCTATCACTGGTACTCTTCGACCGGCTGGATCATGTGGAATTCGCAAGTCGGCGGCCTGCTCGGCGGCGCCACCTGCTGCATCTTCGACGGCAGCCCCGGCGGCGCCAAGGACAAGCCGGACTGGACCACGCTGTGGCGCTTCGTGGCGCAATCGAAAGCGACCTTCTTCGGCGCGGGCGCGGCGTTCTTCGCCAACTGCGCCAAGGCCGAAATCGATCTTGCCGCCGCGGGCGATCTGTCGCGGCTGCGCTGCCTCGGCTCGACCGGATCGCCGCTCAGCGCCGACACGCAAGCCTGGTTCAACGACCGCTTCGCCGCACTGTCGAAGACCAATGGCAGCAAGGCGCAGGCCGACATCTGGTGGGCGAACATTTCCGGCGGCACCGATTTCGCCGGTGCCTTCATCGGCGGCAACCGCGAATTGCCACAAACGCCCGGCGCGATGCAGTGTCGCCTGCTCGGCGCCGCCGTCGAAGCCTTCAGCGAACAGGGCCGCGCCGTCACGGACGAGGTCGGCGAGCTCGTCTGCACCGAGCCGATGCCGTCGATGCCGCTCTACTTCTGGAACGACAAGGACGGCGTGCGTTACCGCTCCAGCTATTTCGAGACCTATCCGGACAATTTCGACGGCAGCGGCCGCGGCCCCGTGTGGCGGCACGGCGACTGGCTCAAGGTCAACCCGGACGGCTCCTGCATCATCTACGGCCGCAGCGATGCCACCATCAACCGGCACGGCCTGCGCATGGGCACGAGCGAACTCTATTCCGCGATCGAAGCCTTGCCGGAGGTGCTGGACTCCCTCGTCGTCGACCTCGAATATCTCGGCCGCGACAGCTACATGCCGCTGTTCGTGGTGCTTCGCGAAGGCGTCGCGCTCGACGCCGCGATGCAGGAGAAGATCAACAAGGCGATCGAGGCCGGTCTCTCCCGGCGCTTCCTGCCGAACGAAATCTTCGCCGTCGCCGAGATCCCGCGCACGCTGTCGGGCAAGAAGCAGGAGCTGCCGATCAAGAAGCTGCTGCTCGGCCAGCCCGTCGAGAAGGTCATCAACAAGGAGGCGATGGCCAATCCCGGCTGCCTCGACTGGTATCTCGCCTTCGCGCGCGACTACCTGGCGCGAAGCGCTGCGTAGCTGCGATCAGCCTCCGCCGAAATTGGAGGGATCAAGATTCCTGTTCTCCGACGGCGGGATCGGCGGCCACCCGGGAAATTTGTACCAGCCGGGCGGCACCGGCGCGTCCTCGGCCGGAAGGACGACCACGGGGTGGTGCGGGCGGGCGTGGCGCGCCGGCGCGGCGGCGGCAGCCGAACATGCTGACATCAAGAGGATCACAATCGGGATAAACCGCATCGCATGGGCTCCAAACGTCCACCCGGGCTGACATGTGGTGCGGGAACCATGCTGTGCCCACGCATACGCGACGTCGCGACCGGTCACAACGGCGGCACCGCGACATGCGGACGATCAGCCCAATTGCGCCGATGCCGTTTGCACTCCGTTCACTGATCGCCGCTAGATCAGGACGAATCCACAGCGACGAACCGCGGAAATGGCCGACCTCAACGCCGTCCTCACCAGGCTCAACGATCGTCTGCTCCGCCTCGAGGGCGAGCTGTTCGTGCTGCGCTCGCTGGCGCGCGCAACCCTGACGGCCGGCGACGACCATGCGGCGCGGATGCGCAAGCTGGTCGAGGCGGCCAAGGTCGCGCTCGACGACGAGGCGAAGCGGGAGCTCGACAAGCCGACGCGAAAATATGTCGATGCGGCCACCGCACTCGTGGAGGAATTGCTGGTGGAGCCGACCCCGGCGCGGCCATTGTTCACCGTCATCGACGGCGGCCGGCGCGACTGAGCGCGTCAGATCAAACGTGTCGTATCGGCATCGTTGGAGCCAGCCTTCAGCCGGCTGAGACCTGCCTCGATGATCGCGATCTCCTCGTCGATCTGACCGATCGGCAGGCTGAAATCATAGCCCGACCTGCTCTTCAGATCGACCGCGAGGCGCTGCCTGTGCATCATCAGCTCGTCGAGGCCGCGCCTGTTCTTCAGTCGGACATAGATGTCGACGATCTGCTCAATCGCGCTCGGCATGAAATCGGTCCCGGCGAAAAAGCCCGCGCGGCGCACCCACGCCGGCGGGACATTTTCGGTGTCGCGGTACGCATTACAAATCCGCGACGGATTCGTCGATACGCCAGGCAGGTTGAGAACGCGTTACCGTCAGATGATTTTGCGACGCGCGGCATGAAAAGGCCGCTGGCGATCAGGCCAGCGGCCAAAGCCGGGTTCGAAAATGGATCCGGATCAAATGTCGCCAGCCCCGGTATCGCCATTCTAACCGCGGGATGGATTCCTTCTGTTCGAAATGAAACACAGGAACCGTCACATCATCATTTGCCGCTCGACCGTGGCCGTGCGGCAACGCTAGTCGGTGACGCAGAAGTACGTCCGCGGCAGTCGGCGATAGGCGCTGTAGCGATAATGCGGCCGGTAGGCGTAGCCGCGATAGAGCGCCGGCGGCTCCTCGCCGTAATAGGCGCCATCATAGAAATTATAGACCGGTCCCCCCGCGCAACGATAAGCGTCCCAGGTCGGCCCGATGAACGGCGCGACGCCGATCTCGGGCGGGACCGCCGGGTACGGCCCGCCGGCATGGCCCGGGGTGGCCGCAATCAGTGTCGCAAGAACGATGAACCAGGCGCTGCGCATGCGCTCGCTCCGAGCCGGTGCAATGGCGCGCATGCAAGCACCGGAACGGTCGGCCGCGCAATCGCGGAATTCACCGTCTCCTGCGCCCGGCGCATTGTTGATAACCGGCAGAAGCGGCCCGCAGATGGTGACACGGCGCCCGGACGTGTTATCGGGGGTATGACGCAGTTGCGAGACGGATCGGACACACATGCGCATTACCCTCGTCGGCTCCCGCCATTTCGGCGTGACCACCCTGAACATGCTCCGGGAGCACAGCGTGTCGATCGCGCGGGTCGTGGTGGCCGATGCCGAGGACCGCCTTGCTGCGACCGCCAGGGCGGCCGGCATCGAGGTGGTGGTGCAGGCCAATCCGAAGCTGGTGGTTGCCTCCGAGATCGCGCCCGACACCGATTTGATCATCACCGCGCACAGCCATGCCCGGATCGGAAAGGACGCGCTCGCCGCGGCCCGGTTCGGCGGGATCGGCTATCACCCCTCGCTGCTGCCGCGCCACCGTGGCAAGGCCGCCGTGGAATGGACCATCAAGGAAGGCGATCCGATCGCCGGTGGCACGATCTATCATCTCGCCGATCGCATGGATGCCGGCGCCATCGCCGCGCAGGACTGGTGCTTCGTCAAGAAGGGCGAGACCGCCCGCGAACTCTGGGAGCGCGCGCTCGCCCCGCTCGGGCTCAAATTGCTGGCCGACGTGATCGATTACGTCAAAGTCCACAAGGCACTGCCGGCCAAGGTTCAGGACGAGCAGTTCGCGACTTCCGCGCCGAGTCTGTCCTGACGTTTACCCTTAACGTGAAGCCACATTGATTCTGCTTGAAAAATCGGAGCCAGAAACACAAATAAACCATTGTTTCCACAGGAACAATTTTCGATTTGGCATTGCAACAAATTTCCGTCACATTTCGTCCGAATAAGCGTCAGGATATCAGACAAATTCAAGGACGGAATTCATGCGTTTTGGTCGCATCGCGGCGTTCTGTGCCGCTTCAGTTTTCGCCGGCACCCTCGCCGCCACCGCCTTCGCCCAGACCCCCTATGACGGCAACTGGCAGGTCACCATCGTGACCAAGTCCGGTTCCTGCGAGCCGACCGCAAGCTCCATGCTGACAGTCGCCGACGGCAAGATCACCGCGCCCGGCGCTAACGTTTCCGGCACCATCGGCAGCGGGGGACTTGTGAAAGTTTCGATCAATGGTGCATATGCCAACGGTCAACTCAGCGGCAACGCCGGATCGGGGAAGTGGAATGGAGCATCTGCAGGCATACCGTGCAGCGGGCGGTGGGAAGCATCGCGCCAATAAACCAATCGAGACTCGCGCCGGAGGCCGGCGGCTGCTGATCGCGGCCGCCGTTTTGCTTGCGGCAGCGTTCGCGAACACTGAAAGCAAGGCCCAGTCCGGCCCGTTTGCCCCGCTCGCGGGCAGCTGGAGCGGCGGCGGGATCGTC
Source organism: Bradyrhizobium diazoefficiens USDA 110 (assembly GCF_000011365.1). Taxonomy (GTDB): domain Bacteria; phylum Pseudomonadota; class Alphaproteobacteria; order Rhizobiales; family Xanthobacteraceae; genus Bradyrhizobium; species Bradyrhizobium diazoefficiens. The sequence continues at coordinate 5,181,030 of NC_004463.1, forward strand.
ACCCTGGATGACGGCTCCACCGAACGCATCCGTTGCCGGGCCAAATATGCTCCGATCGGGCCCACCATGGAGATGTCGCTGACCTGTGCCAGCGACGCCTACAAGTTCAACCTCGCCGCCAACGTCCGGTCCGAAGGCAGCGCCATTACCGGCGGTTGGAGCGAGGCCAGCCGTAACATCAGCGGCTCGCTCCAGGGCCGCGGTGGCGGTGGAAGTTTCGAGGTGGTCGCCAGCGCCGCTGGTTTCAACGCAAACATCTCGCTGCGGACCTCCGGCAACAAGCAGACGGTCACGATGCGCGCGGACAGCCAGTTCCGCGGCGCCAACATCTCGATGTCGCGCTAAGCCAGTACGACGACACGACAATCGATCCGGCGCCCGCGCCGGATCGATTTTTTTATGCGCTGGGAACGAACGCCGTCACCTCGATCTCGACCTTGGCCCGGTCGTCGACGAGGCCTCCGATGTAGAGCAGCGTCGAAGGCGGGAAATTGCGGCCCAGCGTCTCCTTCCAGGCCGCGCCGATGCCGGCGCCTGCGGCCTCATATTCGCTGCGGCTGGTCAGGTACCAGGTTAGGCGGACGATGTGCTCGGGGCCGGCGCCGGCCTCGCCCAGCAGCTTGATGATCCGCTTCAGCGCGGTTGCGACCTGGCCTGCCATGTCAGGGGCGTATTCGCCCGCCTCGTCGCCGCCGGTCTGCCCGGCCAGCACCACCCAGCGGCCCGGCCCCTCGACCACGACGCCATGGGAAAAGCCGCGCGGTTTCTTCCACTCGGCCGGCTGCAGGATACGCATGAGCTGTTTCTCCCATTTCGCTCGTTGGCCCTCCCTTAGCACGCACCCGTGCATCGCTGCATCCGCAGTTTTGGCCGTTGTAAACCGTATTGATGTCGCGGATACCAGCCTGCCCTCCAACGCCCTTTCCTTCCGCATCGGCGCCAATGACCACTCCTCCGTCCAAAACGATGGCTGCATTGTGGATGGCCGGGTGGCTGTCGCTGACCCTGGTGATGGCGGTCGCGGGACGCGAGGCCGTGCGCGAGATGAACGTCTTCCAGGTGATGGAGGTTCGCTCGCTGCTCGGCCTCTGCATGCTGTATCCGATGATCCGGCGCGCCGGCGGATTCGGGACGCTCAGGACGAGGCGCCTGCCGCAGCACATCGCGCGCAATCTGATCCACTACGTCTCGCAGCTCGGCTGGTTCTTCGCGCTGACGCTGATTCCGATCGGCCAGGTAGTGGCAATCGAGTTCACGATGCCGATCTGGACGGCGATCCTCGCCGCGAGCTTTCTGTCGGAGCGCATGACCTCGTGGAAGATCGCTGCGATCGTGCTCGGCCTCGTCGGCGTGATCGTCATCGTGCGGCCCGCGACCGGCGAGATCAATCAGGGCCAGTTGATCGCGCTCGGCGCCGCGGTCGGGTTCGGCGTGTCCATGGCGTTGGTGAAATCGCTCACCCGGACCGAGAGCGCGCTGGCGGTCCTGTTCTGGATGCTGGTCGTGCAGTCGGTCGCAGGCTTCCTGCCGGCGCTCTATGTCTGGGCCTGGCCGCCGACTTATGTCTGGGGTTGGGTGGCGGTGATCTCGGTCTGCGGCACGTTCGCGCATTATTGCCTCGCCAGCGCCATGCGCTACGCGGACGCGACGGTGGTGGTTCCGATGGACTTCCTGCGGGTTCCTCTCACCGCGACGGCCGGCTGGCTGCTGTATTCAGAACGGCTTGACGGCTGGACCGTGCTCGGGGCGGCGCTGATCCTGTTCGGCAACCTCCTGAATCTGAAGCCGGCGGCCCCGATTCCGGCCCGCGCGCAGTGAACCGGCGCGCGGCCTCGCGCGACAAAAACCAAGTGGTCGAACGTGATCTGGATCACGTTGGAAGGGGCATTCCATCGTGCACATTCGGCCGCGAAGCAGTGGGTTGGGCGAACCGTCGTTTCGCTAGCGCGAAGCCGGGCGTTTTCGTGTAGGTTCGTCGCCAATTTGTTGCTGCCTGCAATTCGATTCTGGGGATTTCAGATGCGCTATCTCACCCTCATCGCCTCGCTGATGTGCATGGCACTGTCGGTCAGTGCCGCGAAGGCGGACCGCCGTGTTGCTTTCGTCGTCGGCAACGGTTCCTACAAGAACGTCGCGCAATTGCCGAACCCGCCGATCGACGCCAAGGCGATGGCGGCGACGCTGCGCAATGTCGGCTTCGACGTGATCGAAGGGTCCAATCTCAGCCGCGACCAGATGACGGAAAAGCTGCTCGACTTCGGCCGCAAGGCGCAGGGCTCCGACATCGCATTGTTCTACTATGCCGGTCACGGCATCGCCGTCGGCGGCACCAACTACCTGCTGCCGGTTGACGCCGACATCAAGTCGGAGATGGATGTCAAGCTGGGCGCTGCCATCAACATCGACCTGACACTCGAGCAGACCATGGGCGATGCCAAGGTCAAGCTCGTCTTCCTCGATGCCTGCCGCGACAATCCGTTCGCCGCCAAGATCAAGTCGAACTCCGCAACCCGCAGCGTCAACGTGCAGAGCGGCCTTGCCGAGATGAAGTCCGGCGAAGGCACGCTGATCGCGTTCGCAACCGGCCCCGGCCAGACCGCGCTCGACGGCCAGGAGGGCAACAACAGCCCGTTCACCCGCGCGCTGATCGACAACATCACCAAGCCCGGCATCGAGATCCAGCAAGCGATGACGTCGGTGCGCGCCCAGGTCAACGAAGAGACCCACAAGGGCCAGCTTCCCTGGGGCCACACCAACCTGATCGGCGCCGTCTATCTCAACCAGGCCCCGACCACCCAGGTTGCCAACGCGGCGCCGACGGCGGCTGGCAGCGTGCCGGCGGCGACTAGCGGCTCGGACGGCGTCGAACTCGAATACTGGCGCTCGGTGAAGGAGTCCAACAAGCCGGAAGAGCTCAACGCCTACCTCTCGGCCTATCCGAACGGCCAGTTCAAGGCCCTGGCGCTGGCGCGGCTTGCCGCGATCAAGAGCGGCCCCTCGACCGCGACGCGCACCCTCAACGCCGGCGTCGATCCTGCGACCTTCACCGATGAGGCCACTCAGATTACCGAGGACCAGATCGGCCTCGACAAGAACCAGCGCCGCGACGTGCAGCGTCGCCTCACCGGCCTCGGCTTCGACACCAAGCAGACTGGCGTGTTCAGCGACGAGACCCGGACCGTGCTCAAGCGCTGGCAGGCCGCGCGCGGCTATCCTTCGTCAGGTTACCTCAACAAGCTCCAGCACAAGGCGCTGCTCTCGGAGGTCGTGGCCGCTCCGCCGACTGCGAGCGACAACAGCCAGAAGGCGGCCCGGCGCGCCAGCGCCCCCGCGGCCAGCAGCGCACCGGCGCCGGCTCCCCAACGCAGCAACCCCGGCGATGCGGCCGGCGCGGCCTTCGTCGGCGGCGTCGTCGGCGGCATGATGGGCGGCATGTTCCGCCGCTGAGGCCAGATCAAACCCCAAATACAAAAGCCCGGCTCGCGCCGGGCTTTTTCGTTGGGGCAACCTAGAAAGACTACGCGCTACTTCCCCGCCGCCTTCCGCAGCGCCTCGTTGATGCGGTCCTGCCAGCCCGGGCCGCCCTCCTGGAAGAACTCCAGCACGTCCTGGTCGATGCGCAGCGTGACCTGCTCCTTGATCCCAGGTGCCACGTTCTGCTTCGGCGGCGCCGCGGCGACCTTGGCCGTCACCTTCTTGAACGCCGCCTCGGCCTCGGTCCTGGCATCGCCAAGCGTGCGCGGCCGCCTCGGTAGATCCGCCATGTCCTAGATTCCCTCAAACAGAGCCGTCGAAAGATACCGCTCGGAGAAGGACGGTACCACCGCCAGGATGGTTTTTCCCGCAGCTTCCGGCCGCTGGCCGATCTGGAGCGCGGCGGCGATCGCAGCACCCGAGGAGATACCGCCCGGAATGCCCTCGTGCCGCGCCAATGCGCGCGAGGTCTCGATCGCCGTGGTCGAGTTGATTTTGACGATCTCGTCGATCACGGAGCGATCGAGGATATCAGGGACGAAGCCCGCGCCGATGCCCTGGATCTTGTGCGGCGTATGCTGTCCCCCTGATAGCACCGGGCTCTCCTCCGGCTCGACCGCCACCACCCGCAACGAGGCCTTGCGCGGCTTGAGCACCTGGCCGACGCCGGTGATCGTGCCGCCGGTGCCGACGCCTGCAACGAAGAAATCGATGTTGCCGTCGGTGTCGTTCCAGATCTCCTCCGCGGTGGTGCGGCGGTGCACCTCGGGATTGGCGAGGTTCTTGAACTGCTGCGGCATCACCGAGTTCGGCGTCGTCTTCACCAGCTCCTCGGCGGCGGCGATCGCGCCCTTCATGCCTTGTGCGGCCGGCGTCAGCACCAGCTCCGCGCCGAGAAAGGCCAGCATCTTGCGCCGTTCGATCGACATCGATTCCGGCATCACGAGCTTGAGCCGGTAGCCGCGCGAGGCGGCGACGAAGGCGAGTGCGATGCCGGTATTGCCGGAGGTCGGTTCGATCAGCACGGTATCCGGCTTGACGATACCGGCCTTCTCCATGGCGATGATCATGGCAGCGCCGATGCGGTCCTTCACGCTCGCGGCCGGATTGAAATATTCAAGTTTTGCCAAAATCGTCGCGTTCACACCGTGCATGCCCGGCAGCCGTCGCAATCGCACGATCGGCGTGTCGCCAAAAGCTTCGACAATCGAGTCATAGATCCGGCCGCGGCCGGGTTGATGCGCTGCACGCGTGGCGGACGATGCGTCCATGATGAACTCCCTGTAGCGACAATTTGCGCTTCTGCCGTGGCTCTTGCGCAGTTACAGACAGCTTGCGGCGACACGCAAGCGACAATGCGGCACATGTTAAATACGCTGCATCGCAAAATCACGTGAGCTACAAATATCAGAAAACCAACGCTTTTGTGTTGCGACCTCGTCAAGTGATTCTGCTTATGTTAGACTTACGTCTCAAAGCAGGGAGGTCACCACGATGTCAGCAGTTGCTGAAGTGATGTCGACCGTCGCGCTGAACCGCGATCCGCGTTGTAGCGAGTTGCCCACCTGTCCGGTCTGCGCCGACTCCATGGTCGCCGCCGAAGCATCCGCCTACGTCTCGGACCACATGATCAGCTATCTCTGGACCTGCGACAATTGCGGTTACGGCTTCGTGACCAAGCATGCCGTCAGGCAGCGGATCGTGTGCAACTGACCCTCAGTCGCCCTGGCGCGGGGCGATGTCGCCCCTCGCCCAGTCCTCGCGTGTACGCTGGTAGAACTCGTCGAACGTTCCGTGTGCGATCGCGTCCCTGATGCCCTGCATCAGGGACTGATAGTATGCGATATTGATCTCGGACAGCAGCATTGCCCCCAGCGTCTCGCCCGCCTTGACGAGATGATGCAGGTAGGCGCGCGCGTAGCTGCGCGTCGACGGCCATGTGCTTTCTTCGTCGAGCGGACGCGGATCGTCCGCATGACGCGCGTTGCGCAGATTCACCTGACCGAAGCGGGTGAACGCGACGCCGTGGCGGCCATTGCGTGTCGGCATCACGCAATCGAACATGTCGATGCCGCGCTTCACGGCTTCGAGGATGTCGTCGGGCGTGCCGACACCCATCAGATAGCGCGGCCGCTCTTTCGGCAGCATCGGTGCGGTCTCGTCGATCATCGCCAGCATCACCGCCTGCGGTTCGCCGACCGCGAGGCCGCCGATCGCATAGCCGTGGAAGCCGATCGCGACGAGCCCTTCCGCGCTCGCATGACGAAGCTGGGGCACATCGCCGCCCTGCACGATGCCGAACAGCATGTAACCGTCCGGCGCGCTCTCGAAGGCGCGCTTGCTGCGCTCGGCCCAGCGCAGCGACAATTGCATCGCGCGCTCGATATCGGCGTGCTCGGCGGGCAGCCGCACGCATTCGTCCATCTGCATGGCGATGTCGGAGCCGAGGAAACGCTGCACCTCGATCGAGCGCTCCGGCGACAGCTCGACCTTGGCGCCGTCGATATGCGAACGGAAGGTGACGGCGTGCTCGCTGACCTTGCGCAGGTCAGCAAGCGACATCACCTGGAAGCCGCCGGAATCCGTCAGCATCGGCCCACTCCAGCCGGTGAACCGCTGCAAGCCGCCGAGCGCCGCAATCCGCTCGGCGCCGGGGCGCAGCATCAGATGATAGGTGTTGCCGAGCACGATGTCGGCGCCGGCATCGCGCACCTCGCGCCAGTGCATGCCCTTCATGGCCCCGGCGGTCCCGACCGGCATGAAGGCCGGCGTGCGCACCACGCCATGCGGCGTGGTCAGGCGCCCGGTGCGCGCGGTGCCATCGGTGGCGAGCAGTTCGAAATGATTGGGGAGAGCTGCGTCAGGACGATTCATGGCGGTGCTTATTGCGTGTCGGAGAAGGCCGATCAACCCGCGGGACCGCACTTCGGCCACCCCGTGCCTCAGACTGGGACACAAATGGCCCCGGATATGGTCCCCGCCACCTTGTTAAACAAAACGATACCGTGTAGTTTTACGGTGGGGGCTGGACGAAAAGCCGCGGCGAGTTTGCCGGCGGCGGTAGATGCGTGATCGCCAGCCACCGACGATGCCCTTCGCTTCACATTCGACTGACGTGCCCGTCCCTTCACATGGCCGGGACAGGCAGACAGGCGCCCGCCTGATCGGGTTCCTGGTCCTGGCGTGCAGCCTGGCGCTCGGCGCCTGCACCTCCCTGCCCCGCGCGCCCTACACCGCCGCCGAGGCCAGCACCTCGCGCGTGCTCGATATCGATGGCCTCAGGCGCTACGCCGACGACCCCGTCACGAAGTTCAGCTTCGAGAAGGACAACAGCAACGCGTCAAAGTCCTATCTGGCGCTCTCCGGGGGCGGTGCGGACGGTGCCTACGGCGTCGGCGTGCTCAACGGCTGGACCGCGGCCAGAACCCGCCCCACCTTCTCGGTCGTCTCCGGCGTGAGCACCGGCGGACTGATCGCGCCCTTTGCGTTCCTCGGCCCGCAATATGACGACACGTTGAAGGAGGTCTACACCAGCGGCATCGCGGAAAGCCTCCTGAACGACCCCAGCATCATCCGCGTGCTGTTCGGATCCGGCCTGTTCGGCAACACAAGGCTGCGCGAACTGGTCGCCCGCTATGTCGGGCCCGAGATCATGGCGCAAGTCGCGCGCGAGAATGCCAAGGGCCGAAGGCTATTGGTGGTGACGACCGATCTCGACACCCAGCGCACCGCGATCTGGAACATGGGCAAGATCGCCGAGATCGGCACGCCCGAGGCGCTCAAACTGTTTCGCGACGTGATGGCGGCCTCCGCCAGCATTCCCCTGGTGTTTCCACCGATCATGATCGACGCCGAAGGCCAGGGCCGCAGGTTTCAGGAGATGCACGTCGACGGCGGCGTGACGGCCCCGGTGCTGACGCTGCCGGAAGCCTTGCTCTTCCAGGGCAGCCGCCTGCCGGGCAGTGCGAAGATGGACATCTACATCCTCGTCAACAAGAAGATCGAACGCAACTTCGAGCTCGTGTCCAACAGCACCGTCGATGTCGCCTCACGCAGCCTGTCGTCGATCACCCAGTCGCAGACGCGCTCGATCATCTTCTCGACCTACGATTTCGCCAGGCGCAACCATTTGGGCTTCCATCTCTCCTACATCGCGCGCGACTACCCCGCACCGCCCTCGGAAGGATTCGACACCGCCTATATGCGGGCGCTGTATCAGTACGGATATGAGAAGGCGGCCGCGGGCCAGGCCTGGACGTCGGCGCTGCCATGAGACCCCGGTGCCGGAACGAGGTCGTATCGAGACCGTTGACGATAAGGCCAATTCGGCCAGATTCGCGATGACGCCCCGGTTGCTGCGCGTTATAGAGGCAGTGACGACCGCGCAGGAATCATTGGGCATGGGATTGACTGCGACAAAGACAAGACCGGCAGCAGCACGGCGCGAGGTGCCGAAATCACGCGGCGGCCGGCCGACGAAGACCGCCGCGATCGAGCGCGATCAGCGGCTGATCGAGGTCGCCACCCGCCTGTTCCTGGATCGCGGCTTCGACGCCACCTCGCTCGATGCGGTTGCGGAAGCGGCACGGGTGAGCAAGCCGACCGTCTATTCCCGTTACGGCGACAAGCGCGGCCTGTTTGCCGCCGTGCTGAGGCGCGAGATCGCGCGCTGGCTGGCGCCGCTGTCGGCGGCCGCCGAGACGCAGCTCAGCAGCGCCTCGGACATCCCCGTCGAGCAGCGGCTGGTCGAGATCGGGCGCGAGATGCTGAGCTTCACCTGCGGGCCCGATGCCGTCGCCTTCAGCCGCATGATGACGTCACAGGCCATTAACTTCCCCGATGTCGCCAAGCTCGGCATGGAGGAAGGCTGGCTCAAGGCTGTCGCCACGACGGCACGCTTCTTCGACCATCTGGTGGCGCAAGGCGCGCTCGACCTCGACGACACCACCATCGCAGCGGAAGTGTTTCTCGACGTCGTCGTCGGTCATACCCACCGCATGGCGACATTCGGAACGGCACTGGAGTTGAAGTCCGCGGAAAAGCGGATGCGTACCGCGATCAAGCTGTTCCTGGCCGGCGCGCTGGGTCCGGCCGACCGCGTCCAGGACGCCACCAAGGGCACGCCGCGGCGACGCCCATCCCGCTGACAATTCCGTGAGGTTGCGATCTATCCCCTGGGGGAACACGCCCTCGCCATTGACCAAAATAAAACGATACGGTATGGTTTAGTTAAGTCGGTACGGGCCGCTTTTTTCACCAGCCCCAAAAGAGGTCCGTACCGCTTCGATCGCCGCGGCGGGTACAGCTCGCCGCGGCGCTCCGCGGCCGGCCGATGCCCAAGGCCGGCCGCGAATTCTTTACGATCATCCGGCACACTCGCTGGCCGAGGGTTTCGAGCATGACGACAGCCAAACGATGGACCTCACGACTGCTTGCGATCGCCCTGCCCGCGCTGCTCCTCGCAGCGCCCGCGCGGGCAATCGTGACCGCAGGCACACCGACCGCGCTTCACAGCGACACAGATGGTGACGCTGAGGCGGATCGCCAAGCGGTCAGCCGCGAGATCGAGCGCTTCCGCGGTTCGTCGATCTCGATCAGCCAGGCCATGGCTCTCGCAGAGTCCCGCCACGCCGGCGCCACCACGGCGGACGTGAGTTTCGACGGCGCCTCCGGCGTGCCGGTCTACCGGGTGAAGACGCTGCACAACGACCGGATCTGGCGCCACACCATCAATGCCGCGACCGGCGAGTTCGTCGGCGGAGAGGCCGCCCTGCCCCTTGCCGAGCTCGACCGCGACGATCGCAGCAACCTCGCAGCACTCGGCGCGATCCGGCACCGCCTTGCGGATGCGGTGCGCGTCGCGGAGCAGGCCGCGTCCGGCAAGGCGATCAGCGGCGGCCTCGTGCGCGAACGTGGCCGGCTCAATTTCGCGATCGTCGTGATCAGCGGCGACGACCTCAAGGAGGTCATCCTCGAGCCGCCGGGCGCCCGGACGAAGTAGAGACGGCTCCCGGCCGGCGGCCACAATCCCGCCGAAAGGCCATTGACGGACGCAAGACTCTCCCCCATAAGTCGCCGCCATGTTCACGACCACCAAACGCACGACCAAAACCACCACGGCCTTCGGGGCCCGGGGAGGCGTGCGCGCGTAGTCGTCGACTGAAACGCATCAGCTCTACCGAAGCCCCGCCCTCGATGGTCCGGGGCTTTTTTGTTGTCTAAAGCTCACAGCATGATCCGGAAAAGTGGAATCCGGTTTTCCGACGAGATCATGCTCAACTTGAATGGAGGAGAATGTGAGTAACGATCCCGTCGTCGCGATTGTCGGCGTCACCGGTGCGGTGGGCGCCGAATTCATCGCCACCATGGACAAGCGTGGTTTCCGCGTCGGCAAGCTCAAGGCGCTGGCCAGCGCCCGCTCGGCCGGCAAGACGGTGTCGTTCCGCGGGCAAAACGTCGTCATCGAGGAACTGACCGAGCGCGCCTTCGAGGGTGTCGATATCGCCCTGTTCTCGGCCGGCGGCAGCATCTCGAAGAAGTATGCGCCGCTCGCGGTCAAGGCCGGCGCGGTCGTGGTCGACAACTCCTCCGCCTTCCGGATGGATCCGAACGTGCCGCTGGTGATCCCCGAGATCAACGCGAACCGCATCCGCGACCACAAGGGCATCATCGCCAACCCGAACTGCGCCGCGATCACCGCGCTGGTGCCGCTCTGGCCGATCCACCAGAAGAACCGCATCAAGCGCGTGATCATCTCGACCTACCAGGCGGCCTCCGGCGCCGGTGCCGCCGCCATGGAGGAGCTCGTCGAGTCCACCCGCGCCAATCTCAACGGGCAGGTCTATACGCCCAGGGTGATGCCGCACCCCTACGCCTTCAATCTCTTCAACCACAACACCGCGGTTGACCCTGAGACCGGCTACAACGACGAAGAGACCAAGGTCATCAAGGAGACCCGCAAGATCTTCGAGGACGAGACCATCGCCGTCGGCGTCACCTGCGTCCGCGTGCCGGTGCTGCGCGCCCATTGCGAGGCCATCACGTTCGAATGCGAGAAGCCAATCAGCGAGGACCAGGTCCGCGCCATCATGGCGCAGGCGCCCGGCGTGAAGATCGTCGACGACCGCGTGAAGAACCACTTCCCGATGCCGATCGACGCCTCGGGCCAGGATGACGTCCTGGTCGGCCGCATCCGCAAGGATCTCAGCGATCCCACGGGGCATTCGATCTCGATGTTCGTCGCGGCGGATCAGCTGCTCAAGGGTGCCGCGCTGAACGCGGTGCAGATCGCGGAGCTTTTGCCGCAGCGCGTGATGGCGTAAGCCGACCAGCGGGACGGGCGGCGTCAAGCGTCCGCCTGTCTCGCGTCTCCTACGCCAGCCCCTTCAACGCCTGTTTCATCGTAAGCCTGACAGGAACATCGACGAAGACGGTGGCCGCGTACGCCACCGCTGCAACAACCGGTATCGCGACGAGCCCGACAAGGGCGGATTGAACCTCAATATGTCGCGCGCAGGCCTCCACGGCGTGGAACGTCACGACCTGGAGAACATAGATCCCGTAGGAAAGCAGTCCGAGGGTCTGCATCGTGTTTGCCAATGCGCCCCGCGGCGGATCGAAACGCGCGCAGATCGTGATGGCCAGCGGAAATACGACGATGACGGAGAACAGGCTCAGCGCGAGATCGAGACCGCTCGGAAAATCCAGCGCAAGGATGGCGGTGACGAGAGCAAACGCGCTGATCGCGAATCCGGGGCGTGCCGCCGGCAATCGGGCCGTTTCGTAGAAGCGGTAGACCAGGACGCCCGCAAAGAACGAAAACCCGACCCGGATCACGCCGGCGCCGAAAGTTTCCCAGGTCGGTCCGCCCCCCAGGACACCTCGCTTATCGGCTTCGATGCCGAACCCAAGCCACCCCATCGTGGCGCAGACCACTAGCGCGAGGGCGAAGCCGCCGACGAGCCAGGTCACGGATTTCGTATCGAGCCGCTTTCCGAGAGCCGCAAATAGCAGATTGGCCGCAACTTCAAAGAACAGCGACCAGGCGGCGAAGTTGAACGGGTACAGATCGGCATCGAGATGGGCGGGATCGGGGGTCGGCAGCATCAGCGCGCTGCAAAGGAGGCCGAGGATCGTTTGCGCCCGGTCCGGCGCTCCAGCTGCAAGCTGCCCGAGGAGAAACGGCAATGAGAGGATGAATGCCAGGGCGTACAACGGGTATAGCCGCTGGAGTCTCGCGAGCATGAAGGAGCGAACCGACAATCCCTGGCGGAAGCGTCTTCGATAGGCGTGCTCCAGCACGAAGCCCGACAGAACGAAGAACAGGTCAACAGCCAGGTAGCTATTCCCCATCCACCCGGTCGACGCAGCCGGGCCTTCCCAGAGGAAAGGAGCATGTCGCAGCGCAACCATGATCGCCCCGACACCGCGCAGTCCGTCAAGCGCAACGAACGTTCGTTCCGTGAGCAGGGCCGTTTCGGTGCGCGCTGCCGGAGCCAGCAAGTTTACGGTTCCTCAACTGATCGACGCCGTCGATTGGCGGGCCCTCCCGCGCACCAAAACGCCCGCATCAGCCGGGCAGGCGTCTCCGCCGCTCATCAAACGGCATGACGGTAGGCTCAATTGCTTGCGAAACAGCAAAGATGGATCCGGAATCCCAGGGGAAACGGTGCGCAAACGCCGTGCCGGCCAATCTTCGGAAATCATTGCAGAAGCGGTGGGCGCGCTCCGCTTTGCCCACGCTACGGCGGCGACGGGTCGTGGACTTCGGTCCCCCCTGCGCGAAACAGCAGGCAGGCGTCGCCGTATGAATAGAACCGATAGCCCTGCGCAATCGCGTGCGCATAGGCCCGCCGCATCGTCTCCAGCCCCGAGAATGCCGACACCAGCATGAACAGCGTCGACTTCGGCAAGTGGAAATTGGTCAGCAGGATATCGACGGCGCGGAAGCGATAGCCGGGCGTGATGAAGATCGACGTCTCGGCCGCAAACGGCTGGATGGTGCCGTCCTCGCTCGCGGCGCTTTCAAGCAGCCGCAGCGACGTGGTGCCGACCGCGATGATGCGCCCGCCGTTGTGCCGCGCAATGTTCAGTCGCTCCGCCGTCTCGGCCGAGATCGTGCCCCACTCGGCATGCATCTTGTGGCCTGCGGTGTCCTCCACCTTCACCGGCAGGAACGTCCCTGCCCCGACGTGCAGCGTGACGCGGTTGAGGCCGACGCCGCGCTCGCGCAGCGCCTGCTCCAGCGCGGGCGTGAAATGCAGCCCTGCGGTGGGCGCTGCGACCGCGCCCTCGTTGGCCGCGAACATCGTCTGGTAGTCGGCGAAGTCCTGATCGTCAGGCGTGCGCTTGGAAGCGATGTAGGGCGGCAGCGGCGGGCTGCCGAGATCGGCGATCGCCTGGTCCAGCGCCGGGCCGTGGAACGAGAACGACAGCGTCACCTCGCCTTCGCTGCCCTTGGCCTCGACCTCGGCGTCGAGATGGCCGAGCAGGCAGACCTTGCCCTCGTTGCCGAAACGGATGCGATCGCCGGCAATGAGCTTCTTGGCGGGCTTCACCAGCGCCTGCCAGCGCGAGCCGTCGAGCCGCTTGATCAGCGTCGCCTCGATCTTCGGTTCGGTCTCGCGGCCGATGCGGCGGCCCTTGAGCTGCGCCGCGATCACCTTGGTGTCGTTGACGACGAGCTGGTCGCCGCGCTTCAGCCATTGCGGCAGCTCGGAGATGGTGCGGTCGCGCAGCGCGCCGCCCTCCACGACCAGCATCTTCGCGGAGTCGCGCGGGCTCGCCGGGCGCAACGCGATGCGCTCGGCGGGCAGGTCGAAATCGAAGAGGTCGGTGCGCATGAGCGCCGTTGCGCCTTAGTTCGTGTCATTCCGGGGCGATGCGCAGCATCGAACCCGGAATCTCGAGATTCCGGGTTCGCGCTAACGCGCGCCCCGGAATGACCGCTACGCGGTCATTCCGCGTCCGCCGCCATCCGCGCCTTGACGATCTTGTCCGGGTTCTGCACCGGCTCGCCGCGCTTGATCTTGTCGACGTTCTCCATGCCCTCGGTGACCTTGCCCCACACCGTGTACTGGTTGTCGAGGAAGCGGGCGTCGTCGAAGCAGATGAAGAACTGGCTGTCGCCGGAATCGGGGCTTGCTGCGCGCGCCATCGAGGTGGTGCCGCGCACATGCGGCTCCTTGTTGAACTCGGCCTTCAGCTTCTTGCCGGAGCCGCCGGTGCCGGTGCCCTGCGGGCAGCCGGTCTGGGCCATGAAGCCCTCGATCACGCGGTGGAACACGATGCCGTCGTAAAAGCCTTCGCGGACCAGCTCCTTGATGCGCGCGACATGGCCGGGTGCGAGGTCGGGCCGCATCTCGATGGTGACGGGGCCCTGTGTGGTCTCGAGGATCAATGTGTTTTCGGTGACGCTCATGCTCGTCTCTCTTGCGTTGGAGGTGAAGTCTTACGGCTGCGGAACTGGATCGCGAATGGACGCCCCGCGGCGGCGCCGGCCATTGCATCGGTAAATGGCATCGGCGTGCAGCGTTGCAACGCCTCCATCACCGCGATCCGGTATTGCAGCCGGTCATCGTCGGAGGCATCCGCGGATTCATAGGTAATCCTCGGATGGCCCAGAATGTTTCCGGACCGGTTAAAGCTCACGACGACGGTGATGTCGAGTGGGCGAGCCTTGGCGGCCGGAGGTGGTTTCCAGCAGGTGCGCAGATGCCGGAAGACGTCCTGGATGGTGTTGACCTGCGCGTCCTCGGCGGCCGCGCCGCAGATGCCGGCAAGCAGCACCGCGGCAGCCAGCAGAAGCTTGTCGCCGCAGCGCGCCATCGCCTTCTCCCATTATTTGATGTCGGAGGCGACCTGCACCTTCACCATCTTGTCGGGATCGGTAACGGTGCCGCTCGGCGAACCGGCCGGTGCCTTCTTCAGCTTGTCGACGACGTCCATGCCCTGCACGACCTCGCCGATCACGGTGTAATTGTTGTCGAGGCTGCCGCCGTCCGCGAACATGATGAAGAACTGCGAGTTGGCGGTATCGACGCTGTCGCCGCGCCGGGCCATGCCGACGATGCCGCGCGCGAAGTGCACCTTGGAGAATTCCTGCTTCAGGTTCGGATATTTCGAGCCGCCCGTGCCGTTGAAATTCTGGCCGTCGCCGGTCTGCGCCATGAAGCCGTCCATGACGCGGTGGAACGGCACATTGTTGTAGAAGCCCTCGCGCGCGAGCTGCTTGATGCGCTCGGCGTGCTGGGGCGCAAGATCGGTCCGCAGCTTGATGACGATGCGGCCCTTGGTGGTGTCGATGACGATCGCGTTGGCCTTGTCGAGGCCGGCCGACAGGGTCTGTGCGCCCGCCGGGACCGCGCCAACGAGCGCGGCAAAGATCGTGGCAAGAATTGCGAGACGACGGATCATGAAAACTCCGGATCAGGTGAGATGAAGAAGCGCGCCGTTATCCGGCGAATTTGGCCTTGAGCAGACTGGCTACGAGCGGCGGCACGAAGGTCGAAACATCTCCGCCCATGCCCGCGATCTGGCGCACCAAAGTGGCGGTGATCGGGCGGACCATGGGAGAGGCCGGCAGAAACACCGTATGGACCTCCGGCGCCATGGCCTCGTTCATCCCGGCAAGCTGCATTTCGTAGTCGAGGTCGGTGCCGTCGCGCAGACCGCGAATCATGATGGTCGCGCCGTGCTTGCGCGCGGCGGTCACCGACAGATCGTCAAACGTCACGGCTTCGAGCACACAGCCGGCCTGGGTTGCCACCGGCCCGCAGACGTCCTCGAGCATCCTCAGACGCTCCTCGGTGGAGAACAGCGGCTTCTTGCCGGGATGGACGCCGATCGCCACCACCAGCCGGTCGCACAGCGGAACGGCATGCCGGACCACGTCCAGATGGCCGTTGGTGATGGGGTCGAAGGAACCTGGGTAGAAGGCAATGCGCGGCATGGCCCCGTCCTACCGCGCCCGGCCCGGCCCGGCAAGCCGGGCTGGTTCCCCGCCGTTTCCCGGAAAATGTCTCCCTTTCGTGTCGGCGACGGCCGCTTTGTTTCGTCCTCGGGACGGCCACGAAACAAAACGGAGCGCGAACGAAACCATTTCCCGCGTCCGCGAAGACGTCCGGAAACTGGCCATGGTTACTAATCCAGCCAACGAATGACGGGCCGCACACTGGGCGTAGGCGGCCGCATCACAGGGGACAGTCAATGATCAAGGCTCTTTCAGCGATCGCTATCTCTGCGTGTGTTGCCGCGGCCCTCACCCTCCTGCCCGGCTTTGCCCCGACCGTCGAAGCCAGCGTGCCGCAGCCGCTGGCCAAGAGCGACCGGCTCGATATCCGCAGCATCGGCCGCGACTGCTCGCAGCAAGCCTGGCCGAACTTTGAGGCGTCGTGCCTGCGCCGTGCCGGCACCAAGGCCGACGTCCGCGTCGCTCGCCTCGTGACGGCCGACCGCACCCCGTAGCCCGGTCTGTCAGCTTCGCGTCAGGTAAGCCTTCGAGATCGACGACAAGATAAACCCCAAAGATAAACCCCATGGATATTTGCGACGTCTCGTCGCAGACTGCGTGATGCTCGCGCCCGTCGGAATGCCCCGCCGGGCGCGAACCCATCGAGGGGTCGCCATTGTCCAGTACGCCCGCAGTCGCTTCCGGCCATCATCCTGATCCACTGCCGCTTGCAATGACCATGGGCGCCCTCGGGGTGGTCTATGGCGATATCGGCACCAGCCCGCTCTACGCCCTGAAGGAAGCCGCCAAGGCGGCCGCCCACGGCGCGACAGTGACCCCCGACGCTGTCCTGGGGGTTGCCTCGCTGATCCTCTGGGCGCTGCTGCTGATCATCTCGCTGAAATATGCGCTCTTGATCCTGCGCGCGGACAACCGCGGCGAAGGCGGCATCGTCGCCCTGTTGGCCCTGCTCCACGCCCGCAACGCCCAGCCCGGCACCTGGCGCTCGCATCTGCTGGTGGTCGGCCTCGTCGGCGCCGCCCTGCTCTACGGTGACGGCGCGATCACGCCGGCGATCTCCGTGCTGAGCGCCATCGAAGGCCTCAAGGTGGACGCGCCCTCGCTCGCGCCAGCCGTCGTGCCCGTCACCGTCGTCATCCTGGTCGGCCTGTTCATGATGCAGAAACAGGGCACCGGCTTCATCGGCCGCATCTTCGGACCGGTGATGCTGGCCTGGTTCGCCGTGCTCGCCGCGCTCGGCATCCACGGCATCGTCAAGGCGCCGGCCGTGCTGGCGGCGCTCAGCCCGCTCTACGCCGTCGAATTCCTGATCCACCAGGATTTTCACGTCTCCTTCGCGATCCTCGGCGCAGCCTTCCTCGCGGTCACCGGGGGCGAAGCCATGTATGCCGACATGGGCCATTTCGGCCGCCTGCCGATCCGGCTCGCCTGGTTCGCGATCTGCCTGCCCGCGCTGGTGCTGAACTATTTCGGCCAGGCCGCACTGCTGATCACCGATCCCGCGATGATCGAGAACCCGTTCTTCCAGCTCTGCCCCGACGCCCTGCACTATCCGCTGGTCGCCTTCTCGGCGGTCGCGACCGTGATCGCCTCGCAGGCGATCATCTCCGGCGTGTTCTCGCTGACCCAGCAGTCGATCCAGCTCGGCTTTTTGCCGCGCATGCAGATCCGCCACACCACCAGCGACGCGATCGGCCAGATCTATGTGCCGCTGGTGAACTGGCTGCTCGCCGCCGCAACGCTCGGGGCGGTCCTGAGCTTCGGCAGCTCGGACGCGCTCGCAGGCGCCTATGGCATCGCAGTGTCGCTGCTGATGGCGATCACGACGCTGCTGGCTGCGCTGGTTGCGATCCAGTGGGGTTATTCGCCCTGGCTCGTGGTCGCCGTGAACGGCGCCTTCTTCGTCATCGACGTGATCTTCTTCTCGGCCAATTCGATCAAGCTGTTCGAGGGCGGCTGGTTTCCGCTGCTGCTTGCAGCCCTCGTCGCCTTCATGATGCTGACGTGGCGCAGCGGCGTGAAGCTGGTCGAGGCGGCGCGCGCGAAGCTGCGCCAGCCCGAGGAGGACCTGATCGAGACCGCCGTCAACAAGTGCAGCGCCAGACTGCCCGGGACCGCTGTGTTCCTGGCGTCCGCTCCGCGCGGCGTGCCGCTCGCGCTGACCCAGTTCGTCAAGCACAACCGCGTGCTGCACGAACGCGTGCTGCTGGTCACCGTGCTGATCGAGGAATCCCCGCACATTCCCGACGAGGAACGCGCGGAGGTGATCGAGATCATTCCCGGCATCACCCGCGTGATCCTGCATTACGGCTTCATGCAGAACCCGACGATCTTTGACGGGCTGACGCTGACCTGCCGGCAGGGCAAGCTGCCCGGCATCGACCTCTCCGACATCACCTATTACGTCGGCCGCGAGACCATCATCCCGCGCGAGGACGTCCCGGGCATGTGGGTCTGGCGCGAAGGCCTGTTCGCCTTCCTCCAGCGCAACGCCGAACGCTCCGCCGCGTTCTTCGGCGTGCCGACCAAGCAGGTGGTGGAGTTCGGGACGGAGCTGGAGATCTAGGGAAGTTCGTAGCCCGGATGGAGCGCAAGCGTAATCCGGGATTCTTGCCAGGCGCACAGAGGTCCCGGATTGCGCCGTCGGTCGGCGCTTCGCACCGACCTCCTGCGCCATCCGGACTACGCGTCACTCCCCGTTCGCGCCATTCCCGCTCTCGGCCTCTTCCGTGATGTGCTCGACCGAGACGACGTGCTCGTCCTCGGCGGTGTCGAACACGATCACGCCCTGGGTCGAGCGGCCGGCGATGCGGATGCCTTCGACCGGACAGCGGATCAGCTGGCCCTTGTCGGTGACCAGCATGATTTGATCCGCGTCTTCCACCGGGAAGGACGCAACCAGATTGCCGTTGCGGTTGTTGACGCTCATGGCGACGATGCCTTTGCCGCCGCGCCCCGTGGTGCGGTACTCGTAGGACGAGGTCCGCTTGCCATAGCCGTTGACGGAGACGGTGAGCACGACCTGCTCGGCCGCCGACATCTCGACATAGCGTTCCTGGGCGAGCTGGAAGCTGCCGGAAGTCTCCTCGGCTTCGGCGTCCGCTGCCGGCTCCTCGGCCGTGGCTTCGCCGGCCACCGCGCGGCGCATCTTCAAATAGGCCGAGCGTTCGTCGGACGTGGTCTCGACGTGGCGCAGGATCGCGAGCGAAATCACCTTGTCGCCCTCGCCAAGCGCAATGCCGCGCACGCCCATCGAGGTACGCCCGGTGAACACGCGCACATCGGTGACGGGGAAGCGGATGCACTGGCCGCCGGCGCCGGTGAGCAGCACGTCGTCGCGCTCGGTGCAGATCTGCACGTCGACGATCGCTTCATTCTCGTCGAGCTTCATCGCGATGATGCCGGAGCGGCGGACATCGACGAAGTCGGACAGCTTGTTGCGCCGGACGTTGCCGCCTGTGGTCGCGAACATCACGTCGAGGTTGCCCCAGGTCGATTCATCCTCGGGCAGCGGCATGATGGTGGTGATGCGCTCGCCCTGCTCCAGCGGCAGGATGTTGATCAGCGCCTTGCCGCGCGCGTTCGGCGCGGCCATGGGCAGGCGCCAGACCTTCTCCTTGTAGACCTGGCCGCGTGACGAGAAGAACAGCACCGGCGTGTGCGTGGAGGCGACGAACAGGCGCGAGACAAAATCCTCGTCGCGGGTCTGCATGCCGGCGCGGCCCTTGCCGCCGCGGCGCTGCGCCCGGTAGGCCGACAGCGGCACCCGCTTGACATAGCCGGCGTGCGAGACGGTGACGACCATGTCCTCGCGCTGAATCAGGTCCTCGTCCTCGACCTCGCCCTCCTGCTCCATGATCACGGTGCGGCGCGGGGTGGCGAACTCGGCCTTCACCTCGGCGAGCTCGGTCTTGATGATGCCCAGCACGCGCTCGCGCGAGCGCAGGATGTCGAGATAATCGGCAATCTCGCCGGCGAGCTTGTCGAGCTCGTCGCGGATTTCGTCGCGGCCGAGCGCGGTGAGGCGTTGCAGGCGCAGGTCGAGAATCGCCCTCGCCTGTTCCATCGACAGCCGGATCGTGCCGTCCGGGCTGATGCGGTGACGCGGATCGTCGATCAGCGTCAGCATGTCCTCGACGTCCCGGGCCGGCCAGTCGCGCGACATCAGGGTGTCGCGGGCGGTGGTCGGGTCGGGCGAGGTCCGGATGACGCGGATCATCTCGTCGATATTGGCGACCGCGATCGCGAGACCAACCAGGATATGCGCGCGATCACGCGCCTTGGCGAGCAGGAACTTGGTGCGCCGCGTGACGACCCGCTCACGGAAGTCGACGAAGATGGCCAGCAGGTCCTTCAGATGCATGATCCGCGGACGGCCGCTGTCGAGCGCCACCATGTTGACGCCGAAGCTCGTCTGCAGCGGCGTGAATCTGTAAAGCTGATTCAGCACCACGTCCGCCACGGCGTCGCGCTTCAATTCGATGACGACGCGGTAGCCGTCGCGGTCGGATTCATCGCGCAGGTCGCCGATGCCCTCGATCTTCTTTTCCTTGACCAGCTCGGCGATGCGCTCGACCATCGTCGCCTTGTTCACCTGGTAGGGGATCTCGGTGATGATGAGCGCCTCGCGCTCCTTGCGGATGGTCTCGATCGCGACCTTGCCGCGCATGACGATCGAGCCGCGGCCGAGATGATAGGCGGCGCGGATGCCCGCGCGTCCGAGAATGACGCCGCCGGTCGGGAAATCAGGTCCCGGCACGATGTTGATGAGCTCGTCGATGGTGAGCGCTGGGTTGTCGATCAGCGCGACGCAGGCGTCGATGACCTCGCCGAGATTGTGCGGCGGGATGTTGGTCGCCATGCCGACCGCGATGCCGCCGGCGCCGTTGACGAGAAGGTTCGGGAACTTGGCCGGCAGGACCGACGGCTCGGTCTCGTTGTTGTCGTAGTTCGGCTGGAAGTCGACGGTATCCTTGTCGATGTCGGCCAGCAGAGCCAGCGCCGCCTTCGTCAGGCGCGCCTCGGTGTAACGATAGGCGGCCGGGGGATCGCCGTCGACCGAGCCGAAATTGCCCTGGCCGTCGATCAGCGGCACGCGCATCGAGAAGTCCTGCGCCATGCGGACCATGGCGTCGTAGATCGACTGGTCGCCGTGCGGATGATACTTACCGATGACGTCACCGACCACGCGGGCGGACTTGACGTATTTCTTGTCGGGTGTGTGCCCCTGCTCGTTCATCGAGTACAGGATGCGGCGATGCACCGGCTTCAGACCGTCGCGCGCATCGGGCAACGCACGCGCCACGATCACGCTCATGGCGTAGTCGAGATAGGACTTCTTCATCTCCTCGAAGATGGAGACGGGGCGAATATCCGAGGGTTGCGCCGGCTGGTCGCCGGGCTTGTCGTCGTCAGCCAAGGGGAAATCCGGTGAGGTTTATCTGGGAATCATATAGCGCATCGAGCCCCTGATAACCACCCTTGCCGGGGTAAAGGAAGCGCTTTTTCCGACTGTTTTTCCAGAGACTTACGCCCTCCCCGGCACCGCCCTGGGCTGGGCCCGGACGAGCCGCCCGAAACCGCCCCTTAGGCCCCGAAAACCACGCGGTGCATGATGCGCCCGGGCAGCAGCGTGAACAGGCCCGCCACCACCAGCGCGCCGGCGAAGATGAAGATCATCATCAGCCGGTGATCGGCGACGCGATGGGCGTGCGCCCGCCATACCGCGAGCGGCAGCACCACCAGCGTGAAGATCGACAGGACATGGATCGGGCTGAACGGCCCGATCAGGCGGCTCTGGTGGATCCAGAACGAGGAGGCGGCCACGACCACCATCAGCACCACCCAGATCCAGCCGATCGTCCGGTGTGGCAGCGTGCCTTTGGGAGCGGCAAACTGGACCAGGCCGAGCACGAAGGCGGCCACGGCGGCAAAGGCATGCAGCGGGATCGCCGGAGCAGCCGTAAGCAGCGGCGCGAGGCTCATGCGGGGCTTCCTCCGATCGGCGGATGATCCATGTGAATAGGATTAACATCAAGTTAATACCATTCACATGATGCCCCGTCAAAGGCTTGAAGCAGCACATGAGGCAAGCTCGGAAAAACCGAGCCCTGCCCGCCAATTGGTAAGAATTCCTGCGGCTCTACGCGAGCACGACAACATTCGGGGCGAAGCGCCCGCCCGCCTCAGAACGGGATGTCGTCGTCCATGTCGCTGTTGCGGCCACCGCCACCGGCGGCGACGGCGCGGCGCGGCGCGCTGCTGACGGGACCGGAGGAGCCGAAATCGCCGCCCGGCTCCTCGCCGAAGCTGCCGCCTCCCCCGCCGCCGCGGCCGTCGAGCATCGTCAGCGTCGAGTTGAACCCCTGGAGCACGACTTCGGTGGAGTACTTCTCAACGCCGCTCTGGTCGGTCCATTTGCGGGTCTGGAGCGCGCCCTCGATATAAACCTTGGCGCCCTTCTTCAGGTACTGCTCGGCGACCTTGCAGAGGCCTTCATTGAAGATCACGACGCGATGCCACTCGGTCTTTTCCTTGCGCTCGCCGCTGTTCTTGTCGCGCCAGGTCTCCGAGGTCGCGATGCTCAAATTCGCGATCGGCCGCCCGTCCTGGGTACGGCGGATTTCAGGATCCTTGCCGAGATTTCCAACCAGAATGACCTTGTTGACGCTTCCCGCCATCGCCGCTCTCCACTCCGAATGCCACTGAATTGATAAGGCCCGACCGCGCCCCGCGGTCCTCTGCAACCTATTGAGGCGACCCTATACGCTTGCGCGGACCGATCAGCCCACCAGCCCTCAGGTTATCCCCATATATAGCATCGGCCGTCGGCTCGTTCCAGATTTGTTCCTGTTCGAGCAAGCGCGAAATGTATGGCCCGAGCGGTGCCCGCGTACTGCTCAAATGGCTGGCGCCGGATGGAACCTTTTCAGGTTCCCGTGAACGACAAAAAGCACTTAACATTCATTAAGTTACATACGCCGCACTTATCGCGCGACTGTTGTATTTCGGCGACGGACTCTGCTCACCCGTTAGGCTACGTTTGCCTCGGAATTGATTTCATATGGGCGTCGCGCCTGCTTGGCCGCTTCTGGGATTTCAAGAAGCGGCGGAATTGGGGAGACTGCAATGAATAAGATTTTGATTGGTGCAATCGGTGCAGTGGCGTTGAGCCTGTCGGCTCCTGCAAGCGCGGCGGATCTGGCGGCGCGTCCCTACACGAAGGCTCCGCCGCCAATGGTCGCGGCCATCTACGACTGGAGCGGCTTCTACATCGGCATCAACGGCGGCGGCGGCTCGGCCCACAAATGCTGGGATTTTGTAACTCCCGTCACCGGCGTTCTGATTGGCGAAGGTTGTCACAACGCGACCGGCGGCACGGTCGGCGGCCAGGTCGGCTATCGCTGGCAGTCGGCCAATTGGGTGTTCGGGCTCGAAGGCCAGGGCAACTGGGCCGACTTCTCCGGAGACAACGTCAGCACGACGTTCATCGGCACGGGTCTTCGCGACCGCTCCAAGATCAACGCGTTCGGTTTGTTCACAGGCCAAGTCGGCTATGCCTGGAATAACGTGCTGTTCTACGTGAAGGGCGGCGGCGCCGTCGTCAGCGATCGCTACCGCGGCTACGATGTCATCACCGGCCTCGAATTCGATCGGGCCAACGAGACCCGCTGGGGCGGCACCGTGGGTGCCGGCCTCGAGTTCGGATTCGCGCCAAACTGGACGGTCGGCGTCGAGTACGATCACATCTTCATGGGCAATCGCACCATCGGCTTCGCCGGCTCCGGCAACTTCGTTGTGGCTCCGGCCGGCGCTTTCACACGCTCGGAACGCATCGGTCAGGACGTCGATATCGGCCTGGTCCGCGTGAACTATCGCTGGGGTGGCCCGGTCATCGCGAAGTACTGATATCTCTTTGATATCACTTGAAGATTGAAGGCCGGCCCCGTGCCGGCCTTTTTTTGTGCGACATGCCGGCGGCTATAAGTCAGCAACCATTACGTTTTGTGACTGTTGTGGCTTTTGAGAGACACAACTTGCGGCTTTGCTGGTGTAAGCACGACGTCAGTTGGACCACAGCGTCCGATGCCCTTCCCGATCGTGGAAGGCACAACAGAAACTGGGACTGGGATTTAGGTTGAAAATGAAGAAGGTTTTGTTGGCTTCGGCCTGTTTGTTCGCTTTTGCGGCCCCCGCGTCGGCTGCTGATCTCGCGGCTCGCCCGTACACGAAGGCTCCGGTGGCCGTGGCCTCGGTCTACAACTGGACCGGCTTCTACCTCGGTATCGTCGGTGGCGGCGCCTGGGAAAACGGCTCGGGCGACCCGAAGATGAAGGGTGGCTTCGTCGGCGGCACCGCCGGCTACAACTGGCAGACCGGCAACGTCGTGTTCGGTGTCGAAGCCGATGGCACCTGGGCTGACGTCAGCGCCTCGGCGACCGGCGCGACCGTTGTCCCCGGCTTCGGCGTTGCGACCGCGACCGTGAGCTCGAAGACCGACGCGATGGGCACCGTGCGCGGCCGCATCGGCTACGCCGTCAACAACGTCCTGTTCTACGGCACGGGCGGCTACGCCTGGATCGACAACAAGATCACCCTCTCCGCACTCGGCGTGTCCGTCTCGGACAGCAAGTTCCACTCCGGCTGGACCGTCGGCGCGGGCGTCGAAGCGTTCTTCGCGCCGCAGTGGTCGGTCAAGGGCGAGTACCTCTATCGCAGCCTCGGCGGCGAGACCTACTTCTCGGGCGCCCTGCCCACCGGCACGCTCAACTTCCACACCGTGCAGGTCGGCGTGAACTATCACTTTGGCGGCCCGATCGTCGCGAAGTACTGATCTTCGCCACCGACGCACATCGTCACGAAAGGCCGGCCTCGCGCCGGCCTTTTTGTTTTTCGCGCCCAAGTATCCAATTCAGCCGCTCGCTAGCGTTTTCGGAGAGGTGTGGCACCTCGGTGACACAACCTTTGGCTTTAATAATGTATAGCAATGACATCAGTCGGGTCGTTGGGTCCGCTGCTTTTCGCCGACGAAGAGAAACGAAACTGGGGAATTTGAAATGAAGAGAATTGTGCTGGCTTCGGCCAGTCTGCTCGTGCTCAGCGCGTTGGCTCCTGCCTCGGCGGCTGACCTGGCGGCTCGCCCTTACACCAAGGCGCCCGTGGCCGTGGCCTCGATCTACAACTGGAGCGGGTTCTACATCGGCGGCAACGCGGGTGGCGGCTCGAGCCATAATTGCTGGGATCTCACCGCCGTCGGAGTCGCCGCAATTCCGGTCACGGCTGAAGGCTGTCACAATGCGACCGGCGCTCTCGTCGGCGGCCAGATCGGCTATCGCTGGCAGTCCAGCAGCTGGGTGTTCGGCCTTGAAGCCCAGGGCGATTGGGCTGACCTGAAGGGCTCGAACGTCAGCGCTCCCGCCGCTCTCTTCCCGCTGGTGAACAATACCAAGATCGACGCCATCGGCCTCTTCACCGGCCAAGTCGGCTATGCCTGGAACAACGTGCTCTGGTACGTGAAGGGCGGCGCGGCCGTCACCCACAACAAGTTCAGCGGCACTCTGGCTGGCATTACGCTCGACACCGCGAACGAAACGCGCTGGGGCGGGACCGTCGGCACCGGCATCGAATTCGGCTTCGCTCCGAACTGGTCGGTCGCGGTCGAATACAACCACTTGTTCATGGGCAAGCACACCGACACTTTCACCTTCCTCGGCGTGGCCACCCGCAGCGACAGCATCAAGCAGGACGTCGACATGGGCACCGTCCGCCTCAACTACACCTTCGGCGGCCCCGTCGTCGCGAAGTACTGAGCTTCGCCTCCATCGCGATCGCGTTACGAAAGGCCGGCCTTGTGCCGGCCTTTTTGTTTTCGCGGACAGCCGAGCCGTCAGGGAATCGTGGGGCGAGAGGCCGTTCCGGTGCTCCGCTGCTGCCAGATGCCGCCAGCACGCCAACAATCCGTTGACGATTCGCAAGTCCCACTGGAAATCCGCCGCTGTTCTTCCTACGTTCGCTGACAACCCCATCGGCGCCGATCCCGGTTCCGGGCAAAGCGCGCCTTCACCATTGGCGCGGCCGCGCGTCTTTGGGATTCCCTGAGGACACCGGGATGGATGAAGTGATCAAGGCGAAGCGCCAACAACAGAACGCGGGCTCGAGCCTGCGCGCAATTACGATCCGTGGCGCGCGCGAGCATAACCTCAAGAACATCGACGTCGAGATTCCCCGCGACAAGCTCGTGGTGTTCACCGGCCTCTCCGGCTCCGGCAAATCCTCGCTCGCCTTCGACACCATCTATGCCGAGGGCCAGCGCCGCTACGTCGAATCGCTGTCGGCCTATGCGCGCCAGTTCCTGGAGATGATGCAGAAGCCTGACGTGGACCAGATCGACGGCCTGTCGCCGGCGATCTCGATCGAGCAGAAGACGACCTCGAAGAACCCGCGCTCCACCGTCGGCACCGTCACCGAAATCTACGACTATATGCGCCTGTTGTGGGCGCGCGTCGGCGTGCCCTATTCGCCGGCCACCGGCCTGCCGATCGAGAGCCAGACCGTCTCGCAGATGGTGGACCGCGTGCTGGCGCTGCCCGAGGGCACCCGCCTCTATCTGCTCGCGCCGGTCGTGCGCGGCCGCAAGGGCGAGTACCGCAAGGAGCTCGCCGAATGGCTCAAGAAGGGCTTTCAGCGCGTCAAGATCGACGGCACCTTCCATGAGCTCGCGGAAGCGCCGACGCTCGACAAGAAGTTTCCGCACGACATCGACGTCGTCGTCGACCGCATCGTGGTGCGCGCCGACATCGGCCAGCGTCTCGCCGAAAGCTTCGAGACCGCGCTGAAGCTCGCCGAGGGCCTTGCCGTCGTCGAGTTCGCCGATGCGCCCGCGGCCGCGCCGGCCGAGGAGAAGAAGAAGACCGCGAAGATCCACGACAAGAGCGGACCCGAGCGCATCCTGTTCTCGGAAAAGTTCGCCTGCCCCGTCTCCGGCTTCACGATTCCCGAGATCGAGCCGCGCCTGTTCTCGTTCAACAACCCCTACGGCGCCTGCCCCGCTTGCGGCGGCCTCGGCGTCGAGCAGCATGTCGACGAGGACCTCGTCATCCCCGACAAGGAGCTCGCCATCGGCAAGGGCGCGATCGCGCCCTGGGCGAAATCGTCATCACCCTATTACGTGCAGACGCTGACGGCGCTCGGCAAGCACTACAAGTTCACGCTGACCACCAAGTGGAAGGATCTGCCCAAGAAGACGAGAGACGCGATCCTACATGGCTCCGGCGAGGACGAGATCAAGTTCTCCTACGAGGACGGGGTGCGCTCCTACGACACCAAGAAGCCGTTCGAGGGCGTCATCACCAACATCAACCGCCGCTACCGCGAGACCGAGAGCGAGTGGGCGCGCGAGGAGCTGGCGAAGTATTTCCACGACGTGCCCTGCGGCGCCTGCAACGGTTTTCGGCTCAAGCCCGAGGCGCTCTGCGTCAAGGTCGGCACCAAGCACATCGGCGAGATCTCCGAACTGTCGGTCAAGAAGGCCGGCGAGTGGTTCGAGACCGTGCCGGAGGCGCTGAACAAGCAGCAGAACGAGATCGCCGGCCGCATCCTCAAGGAGATCCGCGAACGCCTCACCTTTCTGCTCGACGTCGGCCTCAACTATCTCACCCTCTCCCGCTCCTCCGGCACGCTGTCCGGCGGCGAGAGCCAGCGCATCCGCCTGGCCTCGCAGATCGGCTCGGGGCTGACCGGCGTGCTCTACGTGCTGGACGAGCCCTCGATCGGCCTGCACCAGCGCGACAACGCGCGCCTGCTCGACACGCTCAAGCGCCTGCGCGACCTCGGCAACACCGTGGTCGTGGTCGAGCATGATGAGGACGCCATTCGTCTCGCCGACTACGTGCTCGACATCGGCCCCGGCGCCGGCATGCATGGCGGCCACATCGTCGCCGAAGGCACGCCCGCCGAGATCATGCGCAACCCGAAATCGCTCACCGGAAAATACCTGACCGGCGAGCTCGAGGTCGAGGTGCCGGAGCGGCGCCCGCCGAACCATCGCCGCACCATCAAGGTGGTCAACGCGCGCGGCAATAACCTCAAGAACGTCACCGCCGAGATTCCGCTCGGCCTGTTCACCTGCGTCACCGGTGTTTCCGGCGGCGGCAAGTCGACGCTGCTGATCGACACGCTCTACCGCGCGATCGCCCGCAAGCTGAACAATGCCAGCGAAGGCGCCGCCCCGCACGACCGCATCGAGGGCCTGGAGCATATCGACAAGATCATCGACATCGACCAGTCGCCGATCGGCCGTACCCCGCGCTCGAATCCCGCGACCTATACCGGCGCCTTCACGCCGATCCGCGAATGGTTCGCCGGCCTGCCCGAAGCGAAGGCGCGCGGCTACGAGCCCGGCCGCTTCTCCTTCAACGTCAAGGGCGGCCGCTGCGAGGCCTGCCAGGGCGATGGCGTCATCAAGATCGAGATGCACTTCCTGCCCGATGTCTACGTCACCTGCGACGTCTGCAAGGGCAAGCGCTACAACCGCGAGACGCTGGAGGTCCTGTTCAAGGGCAAGAGCATCGCCGATGTGCTCGACATGACCGTCGAGGAAGCCGCCGACTTCTTCAAGGCGGTCCCGCGCGTGCGCGAGACCTTCCAGACCCTGCACCGCGTCGGCCTCGACTACATCCACGTGGGTCAGCAGGCCACCACGCTGTCAGGCGGCGAAGCCCAGCGCGTCAAGCTCGCCAAGGAGCTGTCCAAGCGCGCCACCGGCCGCACGCTCTACATCCTGGACGAGCCCACCACCGGCCTGCACTTCCACGACGTCAAGAAGCTCCTGGAGGTGCTGCACGAGCTGGTCGCGCAGGGCAACACGGTCGTCGTCATCGAGCACAATCTCGAAGTCATCAAGACCGCCGACTGGGTCATCGACCTCGGCCCCGAAGGCGGCGACGGCGGCGGCGAGATCGTCGCCTGGGGCCCGCCGGAAGACATCGCGAAGGCGCCAAGGAGCTATACCGGCAAGTTTCTGGAGCCGGTGCTGAAGAAGGCAAGGAAGCCGAAGCGGCGGAGCACGAGCGAGGCGGCGGAGTAGCGCAGCCTCGCCGCTACTGTGGTTCGGTCCCGCTTGCCATGACTAACCACCGACGAACTCGATGACGGCCTCGCCCCGCGCGACGGCTTCGACAATTTGCGGCATGGCGCTCAGAAACTGTCGCACCAGCGCGCGATTGTCGATGTTGCCGCCATTCCGAACTCGACCACATGAGCCGCATCGTATCCAGCACGACGTAAGGCTTCCGCGAGTGCAGGGGGAAGCTGAGCGTCGATTAGGTAAAGCAAGCTATTTGGCCGCTATGATCGGGTGGTCAACCTGACGCGCGGCATAGGCGAGCACTGCGTCGATATCCGCCTCTTCCAGATACGGATAGTCCCCGAGAATGCTGTCGCGCGACTGTCCGGCGGATAGCAGTCCCAAGACGTCTGCGACCGTGATGCGCAGATCGCGAATACATGGGCGTCCATGCATACGCTACGGATCGACCGTAATCCTTGCCAGTAGGTCCGACATCTGTCACCTCTGGGCCCTAATATAGCATCTCCGATGGCATCTGTCAGCGCGTCGCCAGCGGACCGGATGCGCAGGTCCGC
This sequence comes from Bradyrhizobium diazoefficiens USDA 110, assembly GCF_000011365.1. Classification (GTDB taxonomy): domain Bacteria; phylum Pseudomonadota; class Alphaproteobacteria; order Rhizobiales; family Xanthobacteraceae; genus Bradyrhizobium; species Bradyrhizobium diazoefficiens. Next base: position 5,210,116 of record NC_004463.1, read on the forward strand.
CCGACACTTCCACTCCCCCATGCCCTACGCCCTCGCCATCTTCGACCTCGACGGCACCCTGGCCGACAGCTTCCCCTGGTTCCTGCGCACCATCAACGACGTCGCCGACCGCTTCGGCTTTCGGCGTGTCGCCGATGAGGACATCGAAGGGCTGCGGCATGCCTCGAGCCGTGAGATCCTCAGCCGGCTCGAGGTGCCGCTGTGGAAGCTGCCGGCGATCGCGCGGCATGCGCGGCGGCTGAAGGCGGAGGCGGCTAGCGAGATTTCACTGTTTGCCGGCGTCGAGGCGATGCTGCGGACGCTGGCCGGGAACGGCGTGCAGCTCGCGCTGGTGACTTCCGACAGCGAAGCCAATGCCCGCGAGAAGCTCGGCGAGGCCGCGGCGCTGTTTGCGCATTTCGATTGCTCTGCGTCGATATTCGGCAAGCCCGCGAAATTCCGCCGCGTCATCCGGCGCGCCAGCGTGGAGCTCGACCGTGTCATCGCGATCGGCGACGAGGTGCGCGACATCGAGGCGGCGCGCGCGGTCGGCATCGCCTGCGGCGCGGTCAGCTGGGGCTATGCGGCCCCAGCGGCGTTGCGGGCGCTTGCGCCGGATCACATGTTCGCGCAGATGGAGGACATTGCCGAAGTGGTCTGCCGGATTCCGCAGAGAGCCTGATCCGCAATCGCCACGCACGGCCCAGGGAGACGGCAATGACACTCACGGACGCAGTGCGCCTCAAGCTCCTGGAACCGCCGGTCGGCCGGTTGCGTGTCGTGCTCGACACCGACACCTATAACGAGATCGATGACCAGTTCGCGCTCGTGCAGATGCTGCTGTCACCGGAGCGCTTCGAGGTCGAGGCGATCTACGCCGCACCGTTCTTCAATGCGCGCGCGGACAGTCCCGGCCACGGCATGGAGCTGAGCTACCAGGAAATCCTCCGCCTGCTGGAGCGTCTGAGCGTCGCGTCGGAAGGCCTGGTTCATCGCGGCGTCACCGACTATGTCGGCCCAGGCAAGACGGCGCGGACGGCACCCGCCGTGGACGACCTCATCGCCCGGGCACGCGCGGGCACGCAGGACAATCCGCTCTACGTCATCGCCATCGGCGCTATCAGCAACGTCGCCTCCGCCCTTCTGAAGGCACCCGATATCATCGACCGTATCGTCGTGGTCTGGCTCGGCGGCCATGCGCTGGAATGGCCCGACACCATCGAATTCAACCTCAAGCAGGATGTCGGCGGTGCGCAGGTGCTGCTCGACAGCGGCGTGCCGCTCGTGCTGGTGCCGTGCAGGGGCGTCACCTCGCGCCTCCACAGCACCGTGCCGGAGATCGAGCGCTACGTCGAACCGCATGGCAGCATCGGCGCATTCCTCGCGATGCGGTTCAAGGAGTATTCGTCCGACCACATGGGCTGGGCCAAGGAGATCTGGGACATGGCGCCGGTCGGCTGGCTGCTGAACCCCATGTGGGCGCCGAGCGTGATCATCCCCGCTCCGGTCCTCACGGACCAGATGACGTGGAGCATCGACCGCAGGCGGCATCCGATCCGCTACGTGACCTACGTGGATCGCAACCCGATCCTGAAGGACTTCTTCCTGAAGCTGCGGGATTTCACCGCGTCGAAAGTGCCGTAGGGTGGGCAAAGCGACTTGTCCGCCGTAGCTCGAAGAGCGAAGGCGGAAGCGCGCCCACCATAGCGTGCCGAGACGGCGGAGAGATGGTGGGCACGGCGCGCTGCGCCTTTGCCCACCCTACCCGCCCTACTCCGTCCTCCGCAGGAACGCCCCGAACGCGCGCGGGCCGTCGCCGGTCTTGACCTCGCCGATCACCTTCCCTTCGGTGGTGTCGATGATATCGAGCGTGTTGCTCTCCCAGCAGGCCACGATGATGCGCTTGCCGTCGGCCGTTGCATTGATGCCTTCGGGGTAGTCGCCGACATTGATGCGCTTCACCGGCTTCAGCGTCGCCAGATCGAACACACTGACGGTGCCGCCATACTGGTCCGTGACGAAGCCGCGCCCCTGCGCCAGCGCCACCGCATAGGGCCGCATCCCGACCGGCACGCGGCCGATCTCGGACCCAGTGGCGATGTCGATCACGGAGATGTTGTTGGAGCCGACATTGGCGGTGTAGGCGCGTTTTCCATCGGTATCGATGGTGACGCCGAACGGGCGCGTGCCGACCTTGATGACCGCCTTCCGCGCGCGCGTCGCCGTGTCCACCACCGAGACGCTGTCGTCGTCGCGGTCCGCCGAGAGCAGCAGCTTGCCGTCAGGCGTTACCGCAAGGCCCGACGGCGAGGCGCCGACCGCGATGCTGGCCCTGACGCTGCGGCTCGCCGCGTCGATCACCCGCACCGCCGCGGCGTACCAGTCGGCGACATAGACGGTGCGGCCGTCGGGCGCCACGGCAATGCCGAGCGGGCCGCCGCCCACCTCGATCCGCCCCGCAACCTGCCGCGTTGCCGCGTCCACCACCGTCACCGCCTTGGCATCCGGGCTGGTGACATAGGCAAAGCGGCCGTCGGCGCTGACGGCGATACCCGCCGGCTTGCCGCCGATCGGGATGGTTGCCACCGCACGTGCGGTGGCAAGGTCCACGACCATCAGATCGTCGCTGAGCTGGTTGGTGACGAAGGCCTCCTCGGCGGACGCGCTGCCGAGGCAGGTAAGGCTGGCGGCGAGCGCCGCCAGGACCAGCACGCGCACGGTCAGCTTCCGCTCTCGATCTTCTTCTTCAGTGCCTCGAGGCCGGCCTTGTAGAGCCCGCTCACCGCAGTCTTGGCGGCCTCGTCGCTCAGCTCCGGCGGCGGATCGTTGTTGGGAAAGCCGCGGTAGAACGCGCCGGCCCATTCCAGCGTCGCGCCCTTGCCGTCGGCGCTCGGCGTCACCGTCAGCGTCGAGGAATAGTTGGTAACCGGCAGCACCTTCACGTCCACGGCGGTGATCCGGTAGGAATAGGTCATGGCGGCCGCGTCGAACTTGTAGAGCTCCTCGTCCACGGTCGCCCCGCCGGTCAGGGTCAGCCGCCGCGTCGCGCCGATCTCGTTGCCCTTCTCGCCCTCGGTCTTGGTGACGGGCGGGAGCCAGCTCATGTCCTGGAAATTGCCGATCACCGCCCACACCTTGGCCGGGGCTGCGTTGATCTCGATGGATTCGCGCACCTTCTGCCGGGTCGGCCCGTGTGCCCAAACCGGCTCAAACGCGGCCGTCAGAGCCATCCCCGCCACCGCCAGCGCCGCCACCCCGGCGACCGCCGTTCCGCTTCTCATCCTCATACCGTTTCCTCACTCCTGGAGCTGCGCGACTTGAGGCGCGCTGCGATCATCGTAGCGCATTTTCGGGCCGTGGGGAGACCGGTTCGTGGCACGGCTGTGGCGGGGATCGCTCCCGCATCCACGCCATCCCTTGCGTTGCCCGACGGGCAAAACACACAAGGCCGGGGTCAATCCGTTCCGATCAAAACAATTCGCTTTACGCGAATTCGGAAATGTCGCATGTTTCGGCCATCCCAGCCCGGTCCGAGGGGCGTATCGCGATCGTCACGACACGCGGGAGGGGACGTGGTGGACGCAGGCGGCGTCGGCGCGAAGCTGGTTTGCAGGGCGGCTCGCGCCGTGAGCAACGACCCGCGCGCACACGACCGGTGCAGCCTGCGTACGGCAAAATCGTGTGGTCCTGGCATCCGGGGTCTGTGTGCCAAGTCTTGCGGTGACACGTGCTGCCCGACCGGGCGGGCGCGTCAGCCATCCGCAAGGCGACGGGGGCAATAGTGCATCGCTCCCTGGGGAGATCACGACATAAGCCGTAAAACCACTGCGCAGGGAAGGCCGGATGTTCGGCTTCACCTGTATGCCGCTGTGCATCTGCTTCCAGCGCATTTCGCGCACAGCGGACCGCGGGTGCCAGCCGGCACCCGGCCTTCCCTGCGCCCTCGGCACTTTCGAGGGCGGTGACGACAGCAAGGCTCGGGCAGTTCATGCCGCGGGGCCGCGAAGGTGTGTTCGCGATTCAGATGCGAGTGGAAAAACAATGCGCGTGCCTCATTGAAGCGGCAGACGTCCCCCAATCATTCCGCCAGCGTCGCCTCCACGAAGCCCCGCGGGTCGTCACAAAACTCCCGCATCAGCCGGTAATGGTCGGTCTCCTCCACCGTCACCGGCTCCAGCCCGTATTTCCCGAGCCGCAGCAGCTTCGCATTGGGATAGGCCATCAGCATCGGCGAATGGGTCGCCATGATGACCTGGCAGATGCGGGAGTCGTCCATGCGTCGCAAGAGCTTCAGGAATTCGATCTGACGCGCCGGCGACAGCGCCGATTCCGGCTCGTCGAAGATGAAGATGCCCTGGCGCTGGCAGCGCTCTTCGAAGAAGCGCAGAAAACCTTCGCCATGGGAATGCGACAGAAAATCGGGTCCGACCTGGCCGGCATCACGTGCGGCCTTGTCGAGATATCGCGCCACCGAGAAAAAACTCTCGGCGCGGAAAAACCAGCCGTTGGTGATCTTCGGCAGCCAGCTTGCGCGCAACGCCTTGGAAAGCTGGCCACCCATCTTCTCCCGCGCGTCGGAATGATCGACCGGCATGTAGCCCTTGCCGCCACCGGCATCGTCGTAGCCGGCAAGCGCCGCGATACCCTCGAGGATCGTCGACTTCCCGGTGCCATTCTCTCCGACGATGATCGTGATGGCGGCGTCGAAGCTGAGCTCGAAATCATCCGGGAAGATGGGCAGGCAAAACGGATAAGCCTCGCGATCGTGAACCTGCGACGGATCGAGCCAGATCCGCTTCAGATACGGCGCCGGCAGGTTGATCGTGCGATTGCTTCTTCGGCTCATGCCCGGCTTCCAACCCGCTCCGGTCGATATTTCGGCCGGAACATATCAGGAACACAATCTTCGCGAAAGCTGCATCTGAGAAACATACAGCAACAAAACTCGGCACGCGTCACTTGGACACAAACTAAAACTTAAGATTGTATTCTAGAATCGCCTTAAGAAGACGTTGCTGTGAGACAATCTGTTGGCATGAGGCCAGCCCCCACCTCGCGACCCGGCAATGATTGACGGACGTCCAGGACCGTAAGAAGCCGCGAGGAATGCGCGATGGTATCAACGTATTTCAGCTACAACTACATTTCGCACCATCTCAAGCAATCCCTGACGCGGGTCGAACAGCAGACCGACGTCGCGCGAGAGGCCGCCTATTACAAGGCCAACATCGGCAAGGTGAAGACCGTCGATGATCTCATGAAGGATTATCGCCTGTATCATTACGCACTGAAGGCGTATGGCCTGGAAGACATGGCCTACGCCAAGGCTTTCATGAGAAAGGTGCTGGAGAGCGACCTCTCCGACGCAAAGAGCTTTGTCAACAAGCTGGTCGACAAGCGTTACCGGGAGTTTGCCGCGGCATTTTCCTTCAACGGCACTGCGACGCCGGTTGCGCAATCGGAGAACCAGACCGACGAGACGATCGGTCTGTACACGGCAACCAAGAAGAGCCAGGTCGACGCACTTGCGGACGATACGAAATACTACAGCGCCCAGATCGGCAGCATCAGCAGTGCTGATCAGCTGCTGAACAACGATCGTCTCCGCAACTATGTCTATTCGGCATTCGGGATCGATCAAAGCAAGTGGCCGCCCGACACGATAAGCCAGGTCCTGCGCAGCGACCCATCCGATCCGAACAGCTACGTCAACACCGCCTTCGCGTCTCAGTTGACCGGCCTCAACGCCCAGCTCGCTCAAGCCAAATCGGACGTGAGCGCCACCAATACGAAGATCGCCGACTACACGGCCCAACTCTCGCAACCGGGCGCCGACGTGGCTCAGTTGAACGTCCAGATCCTGGTCGAAAAATATCACCTGGAGTCGTACACGAAGAGCATTTCCAGCCTCAACGACCAGATCGCGACGATAGGTGGCTTTGTAGACCTGGCCGGCGCGTTCGAGTTTTCGGCTGACGGGTCGCTGCCGTCGGGTGTGCCCGCGCAGACTGCTGCAAACGTCACGCTCACGACAAAGCGGTTCGACGACAGCAAGTCCGACGTCTATGCGGCGGCAAGTCCCCTGAATGAGGCCTTCGCAACCGTTCAATTCAGAAACGCGATCGGCAAGATCGATTCAGTCCAGGCGTTCGTATCGACTCCAGCCGTGTATGATTTTGCGCTGGGCGCCGTCGGCCTCGATCCTGCAGAGGTCTCGCAGGCCACCGTCAAGGCGGCCCTCGAAAGCGATCTCAGCGATCCCAAGAGCTTCGTCTATACGCTCAAGGACAACCGATACGTCGAGCTCGCGCGCGCCTTCAACTTCGACGCAAACGGCAATCTGACGACCCCCTTGGTGGCTCAGGACTCGGCAAAAGTCCTCCAGACCGCGAAGGACTACGTCATTGCAGTGCTGAAACAGGCAAGCCCTGAGCAGCAGAAAGCGGTTCGAGAACAGGCCCAGAAAGACGCGACGTCCTATCAGGAGGCCATCGCAGGCATCGACAGCGTTTCTGAGCTGCTTGCGAACCGGAAGATGGTCGATTTCATTCTCGTCGCCAAGGGCCTGGACCCCAAGAAGGTCAGCACCGAATATCTGAAGAAGATATTCGCGTCCGATCTGAATAATCCAAAGAGCTTCGCGAACACCGAGAGCGATCATCGCTTTGCCGAGATCGCGGCGTCGTTCAATTTCGACAGCAAGGACAATGTCGCGCGCCTTGCGATGGTTGGTCCTCAGAAGCAAGTCCAGCTGCGGGAAACACAGGCGAACTATCTCCAGCAAAGCCTCGAGCAGCAGCAGGGCGATACGAATCCCGGCGTGCGCCTGGCGCTCTATTTCCAGCGAAAGGCGGGGGAGATCACGTCCGCATACGACATCCTTGCCGACAAGGCTCTTTCGGAGGTGTTCAGGACCACCTTCAATTTGCCTGACTCGATGGCGGCGATGCCAATCGACCAGCAGGCCAAGTTCGTGGACAAATTCATGAAGATCAAAGATCTTTCCGATCCCGCGAAGGTCGAAAAGCTGCTGGGCCGTTTCTCCGCCATGTATGACGTCAAAAACGGCCAGAGCATCGGTCAGGGACAATCCCCCTTGCTCAATCTCTTTCAGGGATCCGGCTCGGGGCTAAGTGACTCTACGTACTTGGCCATTGCCAAGCTACGTTCTCACTGACGATCGCTCGCCGAGATTAGCTCAACACCTCGAGCACCAATTCCATGGTCATCAGCACGGGATTGTCGCCACGGATCAGACGCCCCTCCGCGATGCCGCCGGTGTAGTCGATCAGCGCGACATCGAGCGCCGCTTCGAGTGCACCCGAAGGGCCCGGTGCGATCGCCCCCGCAGTCACCGCAAGCTCCGTCGCAAACGGCTCGGTCACGCCGCCATGGGTGAAGCGGGCGCCGATGGTCGAGCCGACGCCGCCATGAATCTTCGCGCGCGCAATGCCGTGCTCGCGGCAAAAGCCTTCGAGGCAGAAAGCGAAGTCCTGGTTGGGGCGCAGCCGCAGCGCGAAGGCGCGGCTGGTCGTGCGCGCACCAGTGCTCGCAGCCGCAACCGGTCCGAACAGCTTGAAATTGGTCTCGGGATCGGGCTCGGCCGTGAACATCGCGCCGTCGAGGCCGAAGGCCTCGACCTCGAACGGCTCAGTCACGATCGTCTCGTCCGGCAGCATGTGGCCACCGCTTGCCTTGCCGTCTGCCTCGGTCCACAGCCCATGGCAATGAAAGAACGGCGCGCCGTCCCGCGTGCCGAGCGTCATGCGGCCGAGCTTCGTGCGCGTCACGCCCTCGGGCCGGAACGTCTCGCTGTAGAACGCGGCGTTCTCGCCGGTCTTCGACAGCGCCGGCATCACATAGGCAAACGGCCCGAGCGTGCCGCGGCCGAAGTTCAGCACGCCGCCGGCAAAACCTTCCGCCGCAAAGCCGCGGCGTGCGGCTTCCAGCAGCGGCACGCCTGCCTCAAGCATGAACGTGAAAGCGCGTCCCCTCGCCTCCACCCATTGGATGCGTTCTGCGCCAGGTGCGCCCGGCTGCTTGATGCTGCGCATGACCCTCGCTCAGCCTGTTTTCGTCTTGTCGAGGTCGAGCAATCCGCGCGCCTCGAGCTCGTCACGCACCATGCGCTTCGGCACCTTGCCATAACCGGACTTCGGCAGCGCCTCCCAGAAGAAGAACCGCTTCGGCATCTTGTAGCGCGGCACTTTTGGCGACAGGAACGCCGCCATCTCCGCTTCAGTCACGGCCGTCGCACCCTCGCGCGCAACACAGACGGCGACGCCGACCTCGCCCCAGGTCGCATCGGGCACGCCGAGCACGGCAACCTCGCCGACCGCGGGATGCGTCAATATCTTCTCCTCGATCTCGCGCGGATAGATGTTGGAGCCGCCGGAGATGTACATGTCGGAAGCACGGCCGGTGATGTAGACGAACCCCTCCTCGTCCATGTGGCCGAGATCGCCGGTGCGGAACCAGCCGTTGCGGAACGCCTTCGCATTGGCTTCGGGGTTGTCGTAATAGCCGGCGAGCACCGCAGGACCGATTACGCAGATCTCGCCGCTCTGGTTCGCCCCGAGCTCGCGGCCCTCGTCGTCCTGGATCGAGACCTGCATACCGGTGCGCTCGAAGCCGCAAGTGCCGATCTTCGCATGCGGGCCGTCCTCGGGGTCGTGCAGCGCCGCCGGCAGCACGGTGATGTTGCCGGTGACCTCGCCCAATCCAAAATACTGCACGATGACCTTGCCGAGCTTCTTCAGCGCAGCCTTCTGGTCCTCGCGATACATCGGCGCGCCAGCATAGATCACGTGACGCAGCGAGGAGTGATCGTATTTGTCCGCGGCGGGATGCTCGACCATCATCTTCAGGATCGTCGGCACGGTGAAGAGATTGCTGACCCGATGCTTTTCGATCAGGCGGAACGCCTCGTCGATGTCGAATTTCTCGGTCGGCAGCAGCACGGTGCGTACACCGCGCGCGGTCTGCACCAGCTGATGCACGCCGGCGCCATGCGAGAGCGGCGCCACTACCAGCGAGGCATCGTCCTCGGTGACACCAGGCGTCAGGTCGGCGAGATGGTTGGTGACGACAAAGCCCATCTGGCCGTGGGTCAGCACCGCGGCCTTGGAGCGGCCCGTGGTGCCGGAGGTAAAGAAGAACCAGCAGGGATCGTCGTGCTCGACAGCGACGTTCTCGACCGCGTGCCCCGCATGCGATGCGATGGCATCTGCAACCGACGCCTCGCCGAACGCGCCCTTGCCGTCAATGCTCCAGGTGAACGCGAGCGCACCGCCGCTCACGGCCGCCGCGTGCTCGGGAAAATCGACGTGGCACAGAAACGCCTTCGCGCCGGAGGCCTGGGCGAGGTAGGAGACCTCGTCCGGCATCAGGCGGAAATTGGGGGGCACCCAGACCGCACCGAGCCTAAACGCTGCGAACATCGAGAAGAACATCTCATCGCCATTCTTGGAATGGACGAGGATGCGGTCGCCCTTCGCGATGCCGCGCGCGGCGAGCGCCGCCGCCAGTGCCGAGACCTGGGCGTCGATCTCGCGCCAGGTCCAGGACCTGTCACCCCAGACGAAACCGGGACGCGATCCATGCCGCCGCGCATTCTGGGTCAGCATGTGAGCGAGATTCATGACGCGGCGGGACATGCGCAGGGGCTGCATGGGGCTTCCTCTTCGACTGCGGACGGCGCGCAAGCCGCCCGCTCCTTGCTGCCCATTTATCGCCAACGCCCGCACCCCCGCAAGGCCGCCGGCCGCGCACCTGCTCTACGGCTGCTTGAACGCGAACGGCGTCGCCGTGATCGTCTTCTCCTTGACGCAGGCCTGCGCGCCAAAACCGCTGCAATAGCTGCCATGCAGATCGAACCGGATGGTGCGCGCGGCGCCGCGCTTCACCGGCGACGTCACGATCTTGTAGCTGCGGACATAGCCGTCGAACACGGGGCGCACGCTGCCATCCGGCAGCGTCACCAGGATGTCCATGACGCAGCCGCCGGTTCCGCAATAAGTGGTCTCGCGCTCCCCGCATTTTGTGTCGCGGAAATCGACGATGTAGTCGTCGCGGCCGTCACCGGTCAGGTCGATCCGGCGCACCGTGTCCGGCGCAAAGGTTACCGCGCCACCGTCCTGGCTGTCGCACTCCTCGTTGGCGTAGCGCAGCGCCTTCTGCACACCGGCTGGATAGTCGGCCGGGTTGAATGGTCTTGCGTCGTCGGCGCGCGCAGCGGTGACGAGCAGAGCGAGCAGGAGGATGAAACAGCGCATGCGCATTGGTCGTCGGCGATGCCGCAGTCGTTCAGGGATTTTTAAACATGATCGGCGCAACCTCAGCCAGTTCTCGCGTACAGAGTGCCGCATCATGGTCAAAGCGCCCGCCTTCCTCCTGTTGTCGCTGGCGCTTGCCGGATGTGCCGTCGCGCCGCAGGCGCATCTCGCTTCCGATCCGGCCTTCAGGCCTGCCCGCTTTGCCTGGGATGGTGCGGGCGAAGATCCCAATGAGCAGCGCCCCGCCTCGGGGCCATCGCGAACAACGCGATCCGCCGCGGTATCCGAGCGCAACAGTTCGCAAGCCGGACTTCAGCCCTATTCGAAGGAATGGTGGCAGGCGCAGGACGGTATCGAGGCCGAGCAGGACGCCAGGATCAACCGCGCCCTCGTCATCTGCCAGGGCTGCGTCCGCCAACAGCCGAGCGAGGACACGCGCGTGGCCAAGGCCGCGGACTGAAACACACCGGATTGAAGCGGCCGAGCCAGGCCGGGAGACCGCCGCGCCGGAGCCGGTGGGCAACGAGCCGGTCACGCGCGCCGACACGGATCGGCGCGATCATGCGCGAAGATCAACCGCCATTGATGAACGGCGATGCGCTGCGCCCTGCGCGATGTCTCGTTTTCAAACAACTATCGCCAAAAAACGCGGAAAAACGCGACATTTGCCTCGCAGGACGGCGGTCGCGCTCCGGTTGCATGTGCCGCGCGCAGGCTTGTTCCGGCGCAAGCTTCACGCTAGTTAATCGCTGCTTAATGCATTTGTTTGGCTGGCCCGGCGGCTGGCTCCCTGGTGGATATGCGCCGTTTCGGCGTGGAATGTGGTGAGTATGGGAAGAGTTGTTTTCATTGATTCCCGCGTTTCCGACATCGATGCCTTGCTGGACGGGCTGGCCCCGGACGAACAGGCCTTTGTCCTCAACGGCGCCAGCGACGGCTTCGCCCAGATCGCAACCATCCTCAAGAACAACGGCCTGACCGGGCTCGCGTCGATCTCGATCGTCGGTCACGGCGCTCCGGGCGAGATTGAGATCGGCTCATCCGTCATCCACGACGCGGACCTCGCGAACGATGCCGCCGCACTCTCCGCGATCGGCGCCTCGCTCGCATCCGACGGAGCTCTCGCCCTCTATGCCTGCGACACGGCCGCGGGCGCGACCGGAAGCCAGTTCATCTCCGACCTCTCCGCCTATGCCGGCGGCGTCACCGTCGACGCGGCGACGCATGTGATCGGCAATGCCGATCCCGCAAGCTGGACGCTCGACGTCTCGACCACCCCGGCAGCGGCTGCCGTTAGCGCGCCCTTCGCGGAGCAGGCGCTTGCAAATTTCAGCACGACGCTCGGCATCATCGGCCTGACCCCCGGCACGTCAGCGACGTTCCACGGCGGTGGCGCCGCCGTGTCCATCGCACCGAACCTGATCGTAACGGACAGCGCCTCCTCAACACTCTCATCGGCCGTGGTGAGTCTCGTCGGCTTCGTCGCGGGCGACACGCTGAACTTCACGGACCAGAACAACATTCACGGCAGCTACGACGCCGCGCACGGCATCCTCACCCTGAGCGGGAGCGATACGGTCGCCGACTATCAGGATGCGCTGCGCTCGATCACCTACAGTTTTTCGGGGAACGGCGATCCGACCGGCGGCGGCACGCACCAGGTTCGCGATATTACCTGGCAGGTGTCGGACGGGACGAACACGAACATCACGGCATCCCCGATCAACAACGATCAGCCCTCACTCGGGCTGACCCAGCTGATCCCGCTTCAAGGCACCTATCCCTCGCATGGAGACGGCACGTCCGATCCCGGCACCATCGATCTCGGGTCCATCAGGACCTTCGCCGGAAGCCTTGCTCCCAACCACACGGCGCTTGCCAGCGGGCAGCTGCTGTCGATCGCCCAGAACACCGCCCTGTTCTCGCTGTTCGGCACGACCTATGGCGGCAACGGACAGACGACCTTCGAGCTACCCAACCTCCAGGCCAAGCTCACGGTCGGCTCCGAGAACAGCGCGAATTTTTCGCTCGGAGCCAACTACGGCACGGACACGGTCACGCTGGGGACCCAGAATTTGCCCTCGGGCTTCGGCGCGGGGCAGGCTCTCACCAACGACCAGCCTTCGCTGACCATCAACTATCTCATCAACACCGGCGGACCGGGCGCGAGCTCAGCCTCGAACTGGCTCGACGTAGCCGGCGAAATTGTCCCGTTTCTCAGCAATTTTGCGCCGGCAGGATATCTGCTGGCGGCTGGCCAGGTGCTGAACATCGCCGACTATCCGAACCTCTATAACGCCATCGGGACGACGTATGGCGGCGATGGTGTCACGACGTTCGCGCTGCCGGACCTCACCGGCCGCACCATCATCGGGGTCGGAACGAACTCGATCGGCGATTTCCAACTTGGCACGGTCATCGGCCAGGACACGACCACGCTCTCAACGTCGAACCTGCCCCATCCAGTCGGGGCTTCAGCCGACTTCAGCAACTACCAGCCTTCCATCGCTCTGCACTATCTGATCTCTCTCGAAGGAATATTTCCCTCCCAGAGCGGCTCGTACTCGGACTCCGCTCCATGGGTCGGCGAGATCATTTCCTACGCCGGAAACGGCACGGACCTCGACTATATGCTGGCGCACGGCTGGGCCGAGTGCCAGGGCCAGCTACTGTCGATCTCACAGAACCAGGTCCTGTTTGCGCTCATCGGAACGACCTATGGCGGCGACGGCCAGTCCACCTTCGCCCTCCCGGACCTGACCGGTCGCGCCGTCGCGAGCGTGGGCACGAACTCCCAGGGCAATCAGGTCGAGCTCGGCGGGCAATACGGCACCGCCTCCACAACGCTCATCTCGAGCGAGGTGCCTCTGACGGCGAGCGTGCTCGGCATCGTCCATACCGCGCCGACCGTCACCGCAGGTGCCAGCCTGAACTATCCGGTCGGCAGTGCGGCAGCCCTGCTCGACAGCACGTTGATCGTCGCCGACCCCGACAGTGGCGGCAATCTGACCGGCGCGACCATCAAGATTGCCAGCGGCTTCGTCAGCGGCGATGCGTTGAGCTTCATCAGCCAGAACAACATCACCGGCAGTTACAACGCCGCAACCGGCCTGCTCACGCTGAGCGGCACCGACACGCTCGATCATTACCAGACCGTACTGGAATCGATCGCGTTCAGCGCCCCCGGATCGACCGCGCCCGGCTCCCGGACCATCGAATGGACCGTGACCGACGGCTCCTCCAGCAACGGGACCAGCAACACCGCGACCAGCACGGTCAATCTGCTCCACGTTCCGCTCGTCAGCTCGGTCACGGCGGCGACGACGGGCAATGCGACCGATCTCAATGCCGGCAAGGTCGTCACCATTACGGTGGCCTTCACCGACCCGGTGAATGTCACCGGCGCGCCAGAGTTCCAGCTCAGCGACAATGTGATCGCGACCTATCAAGGCGGCAGCGGCGGCACCGCGCTGACGTTCAGCTACACGGTGCAGGCCGGCGACAGCAGCAGTGATCTGCAGGTGCAGAACCTTCTCCTGAACGGCGGCACCATCAAGGACGGCTCGGGCAACGATGCCGTGCTGGCCGGCACAGCCACCGACCTGCACCTGACGATCGACACCGCCGCACCTGTGGTCTCGTCGATCAATTCCGCCGGCAGCAATCCGAGCAACGCGACCAGCGATACCTTCACCGTCACCTTCTCCGAAATCGTGAGCGCGGTCGACGCGAGTGACTTCACTATCGTCACCGGCGGGTCCGTCTCATATGGCGGGATGGTCGTGCTGCCCTTCAGCGGCAGCGTCTATACGGTGACGGTCACCGGCGTCACGGGCGATGGCACGCTCGGCCTCAAGCTCAACGCGTCCGGCACCGGCATCGTCGATCGCGCCGGCAATGCCATATTTGCCGGCTTCGCCGGACAGACCTACACGATCGATCACACCGCTCCGACCGTGACGTCGATTGCCGCGTCGGGCGCCAGCCCGAACAACGCCGGCACCGAACAGTTCACGGTGACCTTCTCGGAGAGCGTCAGCGGCCTGACCGCCACCGATTTCACCCTGACCACGACCAACACACCGGGTGGTATCGCCCTCTCCACCACCGGCATCAGCCAGATCACCTCCGCCGACGGGAAGACCTACACGGTGACTGTCGGCGGCGTCACCGGCGACGGCACCGTGCGCCTCGATTTCAAGAGCGGCTCGAGCGGCGTCACCGACACTGCCGGCAATGGCGCCAGCGCGGGCTTCTCGAGCGGCGACGTCTACACCATTCGACATACCGCTCCGAGCGTTTCGTCGATCGTCGCGAACGGCTCGAACCCGAACAATGCCGGAAGCGATCAGTTCACGGTGACGTTCTCGGAAGACGTCACCGCCGTCGATGCGAGCGACTTCACGGCGACCCGCACCGGCAGTGTCACCGACACCGGCATCGTCCTGACGCCCGTCAGCGGCAACGTCTATACCGTGACCGTCAACGGCGTGACCGGCGACGGCACGCTGCGCCTCGACCTGAACGCTTCAGGCACCGGCATTGCCGATGCCGCCGGCAACGCCGTGGCGAACGGATTCACCGGCGGCGACGTCTACACCGTTCAGCATACGGCCCCGGCCGTGACGTCGGTGAGCGTGCCCGCGAACGGTACCTACGTCGCCGGTCAGAATCTCGACTTCACGGTCAATTTCAGCGAGGCGGTGTCGGTGACGGGCACCCCGGAAGTCGCGATCATGCTCGACACCGGTGGCCTCGTCGACGCCCAATATGTCGGCCAAGGCAGCGCCTCCTCGCTGACCTTCCGCTACACAGTGGCTGCCGGCGAGAGCGATGCCAATGGCGTCGCGCTCGGCAGTGCGATCGTTCTCAATGGCGGCACGATCAAGGACGCGGTCGGCAACGCCGCCGTGCTCACGCTGAACAATGTCGGCTCGACCGCCGGCGTTCGGGTGGATTCGATCGCGCCGACGGTGATGTCGATCGCGACCTCGGGCGCGGGCATCGTCGCAGGCAGCGGCGATCTCAACGCCGGCCATAGCGTCATCCTGACGCTCAATCTCAGCGAAGCGGTCAACGTCGATCTGACCGGCGGCACGCCGACCATGCAGCTCAACGATGGCGGCGTCGCGACCTATGCGGGCGGCAGCGGCAGCAGCGCGCTGACCTTCAGCTATCTCGTGGCTGCGGGTGAGAACGCGAGCGATCTTTCGGTCAACCAGATCCTGCTCAATGCAGGGACCATCCGCGACCTCGCCGGAAACGATCTCACCTTGCCGGGCGGCACCGTCAACCCCGCCGGGATCTTGCAGATCGACACGCACGCGCCGGATATCGTCGCCGTCAGCGCATCGCCCGCGAGCGGCGCGGTCGGAGCCGGCCAGTCTGTCACGATCACGGTCGCCCTCGCCGAAGCCGTGACCTTGTCGGGCGGTGCGCCCACCCTCTCGCTCAACGATAACGGCATCGCCACCTTCGATGCGGCTGCGACCGCGGCCTTGCATGATTCCAGCAAGCTCGTGTTCAACTACACGGTGGGAGCCGGCGACACGCTCACATCTGCGCTGGCGGTCACGGGCATAGATCTGCACGGCGGAGCGATCGGCGACCTCGCCGGCAACGCCGCCAATCTCGGCAATATCGCCACGACATTCACCGGACTTGCCGTGATCGATTCACTCGTCACGGCGCACGCAGACAACAACCGTGTCGTCGCCGGCCAGACCGTCACCGCCGATGCCGCGCACGGCCTGCTCGCCAACGACACCGACACCAACCCCGCCGATCACGTCGTGGTCAGCGCCGTCAACGGGCTCGCCGGCGCCGTCGATCACAGCATCGCAGGCGCCTATGGCAGCCTCACGGTGCATGCCGACGGCAGCTATTCCTACGCTGCCAGCGGCGGCGTCACCGGCGTCGCCTACGACAACTTCACCTACACCGCGAGCAACGGCCATGCGGCGCCCTCGACATCGACGCTGACCGTCCAGGTGATCGGCGGCAACCAGAACTTCGTGTTCGTTCCCGCCGGCGGATCCGCCACCACCGGTTATGGCAATACCGTCCTCGACGGCAGCGCCGGCGGCGCCACCATCACGGCCGCCTCGACCTTCAACGCCCACGAGATCCTGATCGGCGGCCCCGGCGACACGCTGATTGCCGGCAATTACGGCCGGGATACGTTCGTGTTCGCCGGCGATTTCGGTCACAACACCATCAACAACTTCCATACGGCCCTGGACGACATTCAGCTGCAGGCATCGCAGTTCGGAAGTCTCGCCAACGTCTTCGCGGACCTGCATCAGGTTGGGGCGGACACCGTGCTCACGCTCGACGCTACTCACGTGGTCACCATCACCAACACCGCGTTGGCAAGCCTGACCTCGGCCAATTTCCATCTGGTTTGAGTGCGATCCAGCCTGAAGGCGCTCCGATCCCGACCCGGAGTTGCCAATTGGTCACAGCGTTCAGCCGCCATGTAGCGTAAAATCACGTCGGAATCGGGGAATTGGGCCAATGAAGAATTTCGAGAAACTTGTGCTTGCGGGCGTCGTGGCTGTCGGGGCGGCTTGGGGGACGGCACATGCCGCGGATCTTGCCCCGACCTATAAAATGCCGGTGAAGGCGATCGCCCCGGTTCAGACCTGGAATGGCTTCTATGTCGGCGGCAATGTCGGCTACGACTGGAGCACGGGCTCCACGGGTATTTCCGTCCTGTCGACCGATCCGGCACTGGCGGCCCCGCTCGCCGCGCTGGTTGCGGCCGGTTCATTTCCGACCGCGCTGTCGCCGTCGGCGAAAGGCGTGATCGGCGGCGTCCAGGCCGGCTACAATTGGCAGGTCGCCCCGCAATGGCTGGTCGGCCTCGAGGCCGACTTCCAGGGCGCGGACGTCAAGGGCACGACCACCCAGGCGCTCGCACCGGTCGGCTTCGATGCCACCTCGACGACGGTCAGCAAGGGCATCGACTGGTTCGGCACCGTGCGTGGCCGGGTCGGCGTGCTGGTAGCGCCGCAATGGCTGCTCTACGGCACCGGCGGCTTCGCCTATGGCCGCACCAAATCCTCGTTCAGCACCACCGACGTGACCGGCGGATGCATCGTGGGCGCGACCATCTGCGCCAGCGGCGCCTCCTCGGGGACGAGCACCGGCTGGACCGCCGGCGCCGGCACCGAAGTGATGTTCGCGCCGAACTGGAGCTTCAAGGCCGAGTACCTTTACGTCGACCTTGGCCGGCGGACGCTGAACGTCGCCTCCTCCACCGTTCCGGCCATCGTGTTCACGACATCGACCCCGTTCCGCGAGCAGATCGCCCGGGTCGGCGTCAACTATCATTTCTCGGCCGGCCCCGTCGTCGCCAAATACTGATCAAGACGCCCTGGGTCCGCCGACCCCGTGCACGCATGGCCGAGGCCGATCAGAGCCGCTCTGATCGGCCTTCGCGTTTGAACCTGCCGGGCGCAATCAAGCTCTACTGACGTGCGCACCCCAACCAGGACACTCCATGCTCACCCGTCGCAGCCTCATCGCTACTGTCCTCCTCGCCGGCGTCGGCCCCGCCCTCGCCCAGGCTCCCGCAACCAGTGAACCGCTCGCTATTCTGACTGCGATCTACACCCGCGCCGCCAAGGGCAAGGGCGATGGCGGCGGCGCCTTCATCATCGAGAACAAGGCGGCCAAGGCCAAATATCTCTCCAAGGCCCTGGTCGCGCTATGGGCCAAGGCCGATGCGCATACGCCCAAGGGCGACGTCGGACCGGTCGATTTCGATCCCGTCACCAACTCGCAGGAACCTGACGTGAAGTCGTTCAAGGTTGACGCCGAGAAGATGGAGGCCGACAAGGCGATACTTGCGGTGACCATCACCGGGCACCGCAACGACCGCAAACCCGCCGACCTGATCGTGCGTTACGACTTCGTGCGCGAGGCTGGGAGCTGGCGGATCGACGACATCAAGGGCTCCTCCGACGGCGAAGCCTGGTCGATCCGCAAGATGCTGACAGACTCGCTGAAGAGCTGACCGGAGACGACATGAGCGACGTCATCGACAACAAGGCCCATCACCGTTTCGAGCTGGAGGCGGAGGGATATCTTGCGACCGAACATTACAAGCTCGACGGCAACGTCATCACGTTCGAGCACACGGACGTACCGAAGGAGCTGGGCGGCAAGGGCGTCGGCTCGAAACTAGTGCAAGGCGCGCTCGATCAGGTCCGCGCCGCCGGCTTGAAGCTGATCCCGCAATGCCCGTTCGTGAAGGCGTGGATCGAGAAGCACCCGGACTATGCGGATCTGGTGAAGAGATGACCGAGCAGGCCCACCGATCGCGCGGCGGGCCTGCCGAAATCCGCAGCCTATTGCCCATGCTTCAGCAAATCCTGGTCACTCATGTCCCAGTCCTGCCACAACTGGAGTACGCCGAGGATCACCGCCACTGCGCCCAGACTGGTGTGGTAGATCCGGAGAAAACCTTCGCCGGAATAGCCAAGCACCAGGGGCGAGACAATGAGCCACAGCCCGACCAGGATGGTCGCCACCTCCTGCCAGCGCTGCAAGGCGACATATTCGAGCTGGCTGAGGCCAAATACGACGAGGCCGACTGCGACCGTGTTCAGGACCATCGTGTCGTGTCCGGCAATCCCCGAGCTATCCTGGATGGGGAACCACGGCGACGCAGCAATCAGCGCACCGAGCAGCATCCCGCACCAGTCTTCCCATGTTCGATGAGTATTCAAGAAACCAAAGTCCGACATCGTAACCTCCTGCAAAAGAGGCATACGTCTGCGGCTGGCGATCACGACACTCCGAATGTCTAGCGACCGTGCCGGCCGCATTCGGGCGTATGTCCTCTCAAGGACGTGGGAACCGCGGTGGAACTTGCAAGAGCGACACTGAGGATTTTTTGCGGTCGCCACGTGACGTCCAACGGGTCAAGAATTCACACCGGCTACAGCGCCCCAAGCTTTCGCAGTGCATCATGCGCGACGGGCAGTCCGGGCCGCAACTCCAGCGCCTTCCGGAAATCTGCAATCGCGCCCTGCTTGTCGCCGAGCCGCAAGCG
Organism: Bradyrhizobium diazoefficiens USDA 110; assembly: GCF_000011365.1. Lineage (GTDB taxonomy): Bacteria > Pseudomonadota > Alphaproteobacteria > Rhizobiales > Xanthobacteraceae > Bradyrhizobium > Bradyrhizobium diazoefficiens. The sequence continues at coordinate 5,229,430 of NC_004463.1, forward strand.
GGCCTGCCCGCGGTTGCTCCATGAGAACACGTCGGACGGATCGTATTGCAGCGCCTTGTCGTAGTCGGCGAGGCCGCCCTTGTTGTCGCCCTGGAAGAGACGGATCATGCCGCGATTGCGCCAGCCGCGCGCATCTGTCGGAGCGATGCGGATCGCGTCGCCATAGTCGGCGGCGGCGCGGTCGAGCTGCTCGTTGTCGCGATACACGTTGCCGCGGTCGATATAGGCGAGCAGATCGGGCGCAAGCTTGATCCGCATGGTGTGGTCGGCGAGCGCATGCGCCGTGTCGTGCTTGCGGGCGTAGACGAAGCCCCGATTGGCGTAGGCGGTGGCATAGTTGGGATCGCGCTTGATCGCCGCGTCAAAATCCGCAATGGCACCGTCGAGGTCGCCCTTGTTGAAGCGCGACTCGCCGCGATTGCTGTAGGCGAGGGCCAGCGACGGATCGAGCTTGATAGCCTCGTCGTAATCGGCGATGGCGCGATCATAGTCGCGCTTGAAGCTGTAGACGCGGCCGCGGTTGTTGTAGGCGCAGGCGTAGGCCGGATCGAGCTGACCGCCTCGTCGAGATCGGACAGCGCGGCATCGAGCTCGCGTTTCTCGGTGAGGCCATGGCCGCGGTTGCAATAGGCGCCGGCGAGCCTGCGGCCGGTCTCGCTCTTCGTCTCAATGACGCTCGAGCAGGCCGTGACCCGTTCGTCCGGCGTGCTCGTCAATCCGACGCAGGCGTCCCAGGCCGGACCGCCTTCGGCCGACGCCGGCGCTGGCGCCGTCGAGGCGAGCGCAGCGAGCAACGCCATGATGCTGAGCGGGACGCGCATTTTCCGGGTATCTCCCCTGCGGCAACCTCCCTTGGTCGCACCTTGGCAAGGGCGGGTTCAGGCGCCTAGATCAGAGCGCAGACATCGCTTCGGAAGGATTACGCATGGCGGCATCGGTACGCGACAACAAAGACAGGAGCCGCTTCGAGCTCGATGTCGGCAGTGACATCGCCTTCGCCAATTACCGGCTGACGCCGTCGGCGGTGATCATCACCCATACCGAGACGCCGCGCGCGCTGCGCGGCCGCGGCATAGCCTCCGAGCTGGTCAAGGGCGCGCTGGATCTGATCCGCCGCGACGGCAGGAAGGTGATCGCCGGTTGCGGCTTCGTCGTCGACTATCTTGACAAGCATCCGGAGGACGCGGACCTCGTCGCCTGAATCAAAAGGGCCCGCGCGAACGCGGGCCCCGAGCAACGACCGAGCGATCGGTCAGTGCTTGATCTCAGGCGGCAGCTTGCCGCCATTGGCAGCGAGCTTGGACATCACCTGCTTGTGCAGCCAGACGTTCATGCTCGCGGAATCGTTGGTGTCGCCGCTGTAGCCGAGCTCCCGGGCGAGATCCTTGCGCGCGGCGAGGCTTGAGTCGATGTCGAGCGCCTTCATGAGATCGACGATCGAGGTGCGCCATTCCAGCTTCTCGCCCTTGTGCGCGGCGACCGCCTTGTCGACGATGGCGGCGACGTCGACGGACGCCATGGGCGCGGCTGCCGGCGCCGATGCGCCCGGCGCGGCCCCTGCGGGGGCACCGGCCGGCGCTGCGCCACCGGCAGGCGCGGCGGAAGCCGGTTGGCTACCGAAGATCGCGCTCATGATTTTCCCGAAAATGCTCATGTCTTCTCCCCGAAAAGGATCCGTTGGAAGGGCCTTGAGTGGCACTTATAGACGAAGTTTCTGCGTTGCGCCCGCGGATCATGCGAACCGACAACCAGCATCAGCTTATCTGCGGCGAAATGACGGCCGAATGACATCGTCGAGGTTGCGGTGCGGCATCGAATCTCACCCAAGCGTGAGGGACAGGACTCGGAATTGAGAGTACGGTTTCCGTTCAGCTCGCGATGCCTTCCGGAATTCGCGCCTGGTTGGGATCGCGATCATCCAAGAAAAGCGGCCGCTTGCGCCGTTTGCCGGCGCCGGATGCGGCCGCATGGCAAGGGAGCTAGCGACCATGGCCACACTTTACCAGGGCAATGTCCCCACAATGGCCCCGCCCGCTGATGCGGCGGGACCAATCATCCGGACGATCCAACTGTCCGACCTGCATGATGCGCTGAGGCGCGGCTGGGAGGATTTCAAGGCGGTTCCGAGCCACGCCATTATTCTCTGCGTGATCTACCCGGTGCTGGGCCTCGTGCTCGCCCGCGTGGTGATGGGCTATTCGGTGCTGCCGCTGTTGTTTCCGCTGGCTGCGGGCTTCGCGTTGATCGGGCCGTTCGCTGCCTTGGGTCTCTACGAGCTCTCGAGCCGGCGCGAACGCCATGAAGAGGCCAGCGCCTGGGATGCCATGGAGGTGCTGCGCTCGCCTTCGTTCGGGGCCATGCTCGGTCTTGGCACATTGCTGCTCGCCCTGTTCGTGACCTGGGTTGCAACCGCACAGGCGATTTATGTCGCAGCCTTCGGCTATGAGGGCGTGACCGGGATCTCGGACTTCATTACGCGCGTGCTGACGACCCGGCAGGGCTGGTGGCTGATCGTGGTCGGCTGCGGCACCGGCTTCCTGTTCGCGCTCGCCGCGCTCTGCATCAGCGCCGTGTCGTTCCCCCTGATGCTCGACCGCCATGCCGGCGCGTTCGATGCCATGGTCACCTCGCTGCGCGTTGTCGCCAGGAACCCGGTGCCGATGGCGGCCTGGGGCCTGATCGTGGCGGTGCTGCTGGCGCTCGGCACGATCCCGGCGTTCCTCGGCCTCGCCGTGGTGATCCCCCTGCTCGGCCATGCCACCTGGCATCTCTACCGCAAGGTGATCGTTTCCGATCCCGGTGCCCGGCCTGTGCCGCCTCCGCCGCATCGTCCGCGCAAGCCCGCCGCCGACTTCCCCGCCAACCTCTTCCCGTGGCGGAATCGGACAGACGCCTAACGATCTCGTGACATCCGGTCCTGCCCGGCTCCGGGCGGGACCGGCCCCCGTCATGCGCCTTGCTTTGGCCGCGGTTCCGACCGAGATTGCACCTCGCCGGTCAGATCACTTCACGGAATCCATTTCATCTGATGACCCCGACGATTTCTCGTCTCGCTCTCGCAGCCTTAGCCCTCACCACGTCAATCCTCTCCGCCCAGCCAGCGCTCGCCGCCGTTGCCTGCGGCTCGGGCAATTTCGACGCATGGCTTGCTGACTTCAAGACCGACGCCGCGGCCAAAGGCATCTCACAGCAGGCCATTGCTGCCGGGCTCGCCGGCGTGACGCTCGATCAGAGCGTGCTCAACCGCGACCGCTCGCAAAAGGTCTTCACCCAGACCTTCGAGGAGTTTTCCGGCCGCATGGTGCCGCCGCGCATGACGCGCGGTTCCAACATGATGAAGCAATACGGCTCGGTGCTGTCCCGCATCGAGCAGACCTACGGCGTCCCAGGCGAGGTGCTCGTCGCGATCTGGGGCCTGGAAACCGATTTCGGCGTCAACACCGGCAAGTTCGCAACCATCCGCTCGCTGGCGACGCTGGCCTATGACTGCCGGCGCGCCGAGCAGTTCCGCGGCGAACTGATGGATGCGCTGCGCATCGTCCAGCGCGGCGATCTCGCACCCGCCGACATGAAGGGCGCCTGGGCGGGCGAGCTCGGCCAGACCCAGTTCATGCCCTCGTCCTGGATGAAATACGCCGTCGATTTCGACGGCAACGGCAAGCGCGATCTCCTGCACAACGCGCCCGACGTGCTCGCCTCCACCGCCAATTACCTCGCCGGCTATGGCTGGCAGCGTGGCAAGGATTGGCAGCCGGGAAGCCCGAATTTCGCGGTGCTACAGCAGTGGAACAAGAGCGAGGTCTATTCCAAGACCGTCGCCTATTTCGCCACCCAGCTCGCGCGCGCCCCTTAAGATCCCCTGATAAAAGCGTAGGGCCGATCGCCCGGCGACCGGCCCTCTCTTGAAGCGTTTACTTGCCCATGGTGGCGTGCATCGCCTTGTTCAGATGCGCGCCGCACGCACCCATTTTGCCGTTGAGCAGCGAGTCCTGCGCCGCCGCGATCTCCTTCTGCGCGACGAACTTGCTGTCGCCGTCGGCCATGTTCTCGATCGCGGTCTCCGTCTTCTCCAGATTGGATCCGCTGCAGCCGCCCATGGCGTGCTTGGCGGCCTGGGCCGGCGCGACGGCGAACGCGACGGCAGCAATGGCGATAACCCCGAGTAACTTCGTCATGATGTTACTTTCCTTCTCTTCTTCTTGGGACAGACCCAGCGACATTGCCGGAATCTGCGACACGACTTTGCTGCCGACGCGGCAACTTGCCGCAATAAATTCCCCGCGAGAATTGCGTGATGTTGCGCGCCGCGCAGAGCCGCATGCGGAAATTCTGATTTTCATTACAACCTTGTAATCAAGCGCTCACACCCTTGGCGTGTGTGCACCGCATCAACGGCGGACGCACTCGACTTCCGGCGATCGGCCCTCGATACCCGGCTTCGCCGCAAGCCGTTCGGCGGCTCCAGTGGGGCAGGATCGAGCGAATCGCCGCTCCCATCCCCCGGCGTCGGCGGACTCCGTCAGGCCGGCGTAAACCACAAATGATATGAATATTTATTCATTTCTACATCATCTCGCTTCATGCGATTCGCGCATGCGGGACTTGGGCTTACAAGCTGCCGCATCGCCTTGCTGGTCACCGGAATGCAACATATTTCGATCATCACGGGAACCGCAGGGGTCGGCATAAACCCGTGATCTCACGGAGATTTATTGCAATCTACAACGGCTGGCGCCCAGCTCTTGGGCGGGACTGCCAAGAGGTTAATCGCCCCTTACCGATGCCATGCGTCCTTCGCTTAGCTGCATCGCAACATCGGAACTTTCGCAGTGCACCACTCTCACCTATATTCATTTCAACGATGACGCCCGGGCAAGGGCTGAATCGAACTACAGGAGACTACCAATGCTGCTCTCGCTCATCCGCATGATCCAGGCCTTCCGGGACTATCAGCGCAATGTTGCCGAGCTGTCCCAGCTCAGCGATCGCGAACTGGCCGACATCGGCCTCGATCGCTCGGACATCCCGCGCGTTGCCGCCGGTCAGTATCAGGGCTGATATCCTTCAGCCCTTCACCGGACGAACCGATAGCGCCCGCCTCGTGCGGGCGTTGTCGTTTCTGATGGCAGAAAACTCGATCTCGGCGATTCCACTGACCGCCGAAAAGCGCTACCTGTCCGCCCCATGACAGGACCCCATTCCAATATTGTGCATGTGATCGGCGCGGGCCTTGCCGGCTCGGAGGCAGCCTGGCAGGTCGCCAAAGCCGGCGTGCCCGTGATGCTGCACGAGATGCGGCCGGACCGCATGACCGAGGCGCACCGCACCGACGGGCTCGCCGAGCTCGTCTGCTCCAATTCGTTCCGCTCGGACGACGCCGCCAACAACGCCGTCGGCCTGCTCCATGCGGAGATGCGCCGCCTCGGTTCGCTGATCATGCGCGCGGCCGATGCCAACCAGGTTCCCGCCGGCGGTGCGCTGGCGGTCGATCGCGACGGTTTTTCGGCGGCCGTCACCAAGGCGCTGAACGACCACCCCCTGATCGAGATCGCCCGTGGCGAGATCGCAGGCCTTCCGCCGGCCGACTGGGGCAACGTCATCGTTGCGACCGGGCCCCTCACCTCCGCACCGCTGGCCGATGCCATCCGCGAACTGACCGACGAGAACGCGCTCGCCTTCTTCGACGCGATCGCGCCGATCGTGCACCGCGAATCCATCGACATGTCGGTGGCCTGGTTCCAGTCTCGCTATGACAAGGTCGGCCCCGGCGGCAACGGCGCCGACTACATCAACTGCCCGATGACCAAGGAGCAGTATGAGGGCTTCGTCGCCGCGCTGATCGCCGGCGAGAAGACCGAGTTCAAGGAGTGGGAGACCAACACGCCCTATTTCGACGGCTGCCTGCCGATCGAGGTGATGGCGGAGCGCGGCCCCGAGACGCTGCGCCATGGTCCGATGAAGCCGGTCGGCCTCACCAATCCGCACGATCCGACAACGAAGGCCTACGCGATCGTGCAGCTGCGCCAGGACAACAAGCTCGGCACGCTCTACAACATCGTCGGCTTCCAGACGAAGCTGAAATACGGCGAACAGCAGCGCATCTTCCGCACCATTCCCGGGCTGGAGAAGGCCGAGTTCGCCCGCCTCGGCGGCCTGCATCGCAACACCTTCCTCAACTCGCCAAAGCTGCTCGACGGCCAGCTGCGGCTGCGTGCGCAACCGCGGCTGCGCTTTGCCGGACAGATGACGGGCTGCGAGGGCTATGTGGAGTCGGCCAGCGTCGGCCTGATCGCCGGCCTTTACGCAGCAGCCGATGCCCGCGGCGAGACGCTGGCGAGCCCGCCTGCCACGACGGCGCTGGGATCGCTGCTCGGACACATCACCGGCGGCCATATCGAGACCATCGAGCCCGGCACGCGCTCGTTCCAGCCGATGAACATCAATTTCGGCCTGTTCCCGCCGCTTGCAAGCGCTCCGACGAAAAAGCCCGACGGCACGCGCCTGCGCGGCAACGAGAAGACGGTGGCCAAGAAGCAGGCGATGAGTGCACTGGCGCTTGCCGATCTCGATCGCTGGATCGCCGATCATTTGCGCATCGCCGCAGCAGCGTGAGTTGTCGATGAGCCTCCCCAAAGACGACGCCGCGACGCTCTCGGCGCGCTGGACCGAGGGCGTGCTGCTCAAGCGCGACGTGTTCTCGACCGTCGAGCGCGGCCGCTTTCGTGCCGACACCGGCGAGGTCGATGCGGTGCTGCGCCGGCTCGACGAGGTGCCGTGGTGGTCGTTCCTGCTGGCCCGCCATCTGTTCGCGCGCGAGAAGCATGCGCTCGCCCTCGCCAAGGGCCTGAACGTCGGTCCCGAGCTGCTGTGGGCCGGACGCCGGGCGCTGGTGCGCGGCTTCGTCGACGGCGTCGCGCTGCATCTGGCAAAACCGCATGGCGACCTCGCCTATTTCCGCTCGGCCAAGGCGGCGCTGCGCCGGCTGCGCCGCGCCGGCATCTGCCACAACGATCTTGCCAAGGAGCAGAACTGGCTGGTCGGCCGCGACGGCCGCGCCTATGTGACCGACTTCCAGCTCGCCGCCTGCTTTGCGCGCCGCGGCCGGCTGTATCGCATCCTCGCTTATGAAGACCTCCGGCACCTGCTCAAGCACAAGCGCTCCTACGCGCCCGAGGCGCTGACGCCGCGCGAGCGCAAGATCCTGGCGAAGAAATCATTTGCCGCGAGCCTGTGGCTCGCCACCGGCAAGAAGGTCTACCGGGCGATCACGCGCGGCCTGTTCAATTTCACCGATCGCGAGGGCGGTGGGCGCCGCCTCGTCAACGACGCGCCGGTGCTGGCGGAGCTGATCCGCAAGAATCCCGCCGTGCGCGACACCGCCATCGTCGCCTTTGCCGACCGCCGCTCCGGCGTCGGGCTCTATGCCTTCGTCGAAGCCGATCAGGCCACGCTCGAAGGCCAGATCCGCAACGAGCTCACGGCCGCCAAGGGTCCGAAACCACCGGAACACATCCAGGTGGTGCATGCACTGCCGCGCGACACCAGTGGCAAGCCGCGCACCGAGATCCTGCAACTGGTCGCCATGAACCAGCTCGACCTGATCGAGCCGATGATGAAGAACGACCAGGACCGCGCTTTCCTCAAGGACATTCTGGAGCAGCGCAAAAACCTGCGCGACCGCTTCAATTTCGAGGCGGACCTGCCCGCGGGCTGACGGAAGCAATGCGCCTTGAAGCGTCCACATTGGCGATAGAGAAGCAGTCGGATAACGCAGGCGTGGCGGGGTCATGAGCACTCGGGGGACGATGAGGCATCGCGTGGTCGGCGGCATGATCGCCGGCCTTCTGCTGTTGGCAGCGACGCCCGCAATGGCCGAAACCCCGGCCGAGCTGATCTCCAGCTTCCGCCTCAAGCACGGTGAAGTTCGCGTCGTCCGCGATTCAACCCTCGACCGCATCGCCATGGACCAGGCGCGCGCGATGGCGGCGAAGGACGACCTCAGCCACGACGCTCTCGGACCGTTCAACCGCCGCGTCGCACCGGCCGGCGCGGGGCGCGCCGCCGAGAACATCGCCTATGGCTACGACAATTTCGAGAAGACGCTCGGACAGTGGATCGACTCGTCCGGACACCGTAAGAACCTGTTGCTGCACAACGCCTCCCGCGTCGGCATCGCCAGCGCCAAGAATGCCAGCGGCAAGCGAACCTATTGGGCCATGGTGATCGCAGGCGACTACGAGCCGAAGGGCAAGGGCAAAGGCAAGAAGGACGGGGAGCCGCTGGTTGCCGTGAAGCGCGAGGCCGCGCCCGCGAAGAAGCCAAAATCCAGCGAGTGCCACATCAAGCTGCTCAGCCTCTGCATCTGAGACGACACGCTGCGCGGCAACCACTGTTGCGTGCGCTCCTCCGGCCGGCCAATATGCCATGCCGCTGTCTTGGACCAATTCGAGGCGATCAATGGCCAAAAAATACACCGCTCAATGCGCCTGTGGCGCCATCAAGTTCGAATTCGACACCGATCCGTCCTTCATCGCCAATTGTCATTGCAACGACTACAAGCGCGCCTCGGGCGGCGAGATGGCAACTTTCTTTGCCGTGCCGGAGGATGACTTCACGCTGCTCAGCGGCAAGCCGAAGGCCTTTCACTACGTCGCGAACTCCGGCAAAGGCCTCGACCGCAACTTCTGCCCCGAATGCGGCTCGCGGGTGTTCACCTCGAACCTCGACAGCTTCCCCAAAACGGTCTTCGTTCAGTTGGGAAGCCTCGACCGGCCCGACCTGGTCGCACCGAAGCTCGAGATGTTCACCAAACGTCGCCTGTCGTGGAATACCCCGCTCCACCTGCCGCAGTTCGAACAGATGCCGCATTGACGCGGCCAAAGCGCGAGAGCCCCGTTTGATCGACATCGACCAAATACGCATCGACACACCGGCCGCTGAGCGGATCGCCTATCTGCACAACGCAGGCGCGGCGCTCATGCCGACGCCCGTCGTCGCGGCGATGAAGGAGCATATCGACCTCGAGAGCGAGATCGGGGGCTATGCCGCCGCCGACCGCGAGGCGCGCCGGCTTGATTCAGTCTACAGCTCGGTAGGCCGCCTGCTGAATGCCGCGCCCGATGAGATCGCGCTTCTGGAGAACGCGACGGTCGCCTGGCAGATGGCGTTCTATGCGCTTGCGTTTCGCAAGGGCGATCGCATCCTGACCGCCGAGGCCGAATACGCCGCCAACTATGTCGCCTTTCTTCAGGTCGCCAGGAGAACGGGCGCGGTTATCGAGGTCGTGCCGAGCAATGCCAGCGGCGAGCTCGACATCCACGCGCTCGAACGCATGATCGACGAGCGCGTGAAGCTCATCGCCATCACCTGGGTTCCGACCAACGGCGGGCTGGTCAATCCCGCGGCGGCCGTCGGCAAGATCGCGCGGGCGCACGGCATCCCCTATCTGCTCGACGCCTGCCAGGCGGTCGGCCAGATGGCCGTCGACGTCGAAGCCATCGGCTGTGACATGCTGTCGGCAACGGGGCGCAAATTCCTGCGTGGCCCGCGCGGCACCGGGTTTCTCTACGTTCGCCGAGCTCTGCTGCAACGGCTCGAGCCGCCGATGATCGACCACTTCGCGGCGCCCTGGGTCTCGCGCAATCAATATCGGCTCCGTGACGATGCGCGCCGTTTCGAGACCTGGGAGAACAATTACGCAGCGCGGCTCGGGCTCGGCGCTGCCGTCGACTACGCGCTCGAGATCGGCATGGGCCCGATCGAGCAGCGCTGCCGCCTGCTGGCGGACCGCCTTCGGGGCGGCCTCGCTTCCGTTCGCGGCATCACCATTCGCGACCTCGGACGCACACCAGGCGCCATCGTCAGCTTCACGATGGACGGGTATGAGGCGGACGCGATTGTCAGTGGTGCCGCTGCCGCCGGCATCACCATCGGTGCTTCACATCCGTCGAGCACCCGCATCGACGCCGAGATCCGGGCGCTGCCGCCGCTCGTGCGCGCCTCCCCGCATTATTACAACACCGAAGCCGAGATCGACCGGCTGATCGGCCACCTCGCGGGCCTGACGCCGCGATAGCGGACGGCCGCGCCGCTCAGGTGCAGCGCGCGCTCAAGCCGGAAGCACTGAGCCTCGCCATGACCTCGTCGAGATGGGCGCTGTCGCGGGTCTCGATCACGAGTTGCAGTAGCGTCGCCTTGGCCGGCAGGTCGGAGAAGGTCCGCTGATGCGAGACCTCGATGATGTTGGCGCCAGCCTCGGCCAGCAGCGCAGCCACCGCCGCCAGCTGCCCGGGCCGGTCAGGAATGTCGAGGGACAACTGGGTCAACCGTCCCTCGCGCGCCAGTTCGCGGGTCAGGACGGAGGCGATCAACCGCGTGTCGATATTGCCGCCGCTCAGCACCAGGCCGACCTTCTGGCCGGCAAAGCGGGACGGGTCGGACATCAGCGCGGCAAGGCCGGCGGCGCCGGCGCCCTCGACGACCGTCTTCTCGATCGAGATCAGGGTCGCGACCGCGCGCTCGAGCTCGGCCTCGTTGACCAGCGCGATGTCGTCGACGAGGCGCCGGACGATTTCAGTCGTGATCTTGCCGGGCGACTTCACCGCGATGCCCTCGGCGAGCGTATCGCCGCGCGCCGGCAGATTGCCGTCATGGATGGCGTTGTACATCGAGGGATAGAGCCAGGCCTCGACGCCAAGAATCCGCAGCGATGGCTTGATCGATTTCGCGGCAATGCCGATCCCGCTGATCAGGCCGCCACCGCCGATCGGGACAACCAGCGTGTCGAGCTCCGGCACCGCCTTCAACATCTCCAGCCCGACGGTGCCCTGCCCCGCGATCACAAGCGGATCGTCGTAAGGGTGGACGAAGATCATGCCGTGAGCTTCACCGTGGCTGCGCGCAAACGCGGCCGCCTCCTCCAGCGTCGCGCCCGTCACCACCACCTCCGCGCCGTGGTGCTTCGTGTTCTCGATCTTCACCATGGGCGTGCCGACCGGCATCACGATGGTGGCGGGAATGCCGAGCCGCCTGGCGTGATAGGCGACGCCCTGCGCGTGGTTGCCCGCCGACATGGCGATGACGCCGCGCATACGCTCCTCCGGCGTCAGCGCGGTGAGGCGGTTGAGCGCGCCGCGCTCCTTGAACGAGGAGGTGAACTGGAGGTTCTCGAATTTGAGCCAGATGTCACAGCCGCAGATGTTGCTCAGCGTGCGGCTGTAGCTGCAGGGCGTCTCGACGACGGCACCGCGGATGGTCTCGGCGGCTGCCTGAATGTCACCAGGCGCGACCGGAAGGCCGCTGAGATCGGAGGACGTGGTTTGGGACAAGTCAGCCATGGGACAGCATAGAGCATTTGCCCGGCTCGGGCGACAAGCCAACCGCTATTTGGTAAATTCCCGGGAACGTGAAGCCCGCCAGAGCGTCCACAGCGTGCGCAGCCGCGACGAAGGCTGCGGCGCAAACGGATTGCGTCCCGGACGCGCCAGGCGCTTGAGGTCGGCCTGCGCCTGGCTCAGCGGCAGGAACGCCGGCCGCACCGACGACGGCGCCTGCGCCAGCAGCGACGAGGCTGTCGTCGCATGCTGCCGGGCCTCACCCGCAAGCTGCTCGAGCACCGCATGGAGGTTGGGCGTCTGCCTGCTGGCGAACACATCCTCCATGTTGCAATTGTGGCTCGCCAGCACCTGCTGCGGCAGGAACAATTGCCGGTGCGCGGCATCGCGCGGCAGGTTGACGATGACCTGCACGATGCCCTGCGCCAGCCCGGCATGACGGGCAAGGTGCTCGACCGCCTCCGACGGCGGCCCCATGATCCGTGCCGCGAGCATGAACAGCGCCGATGAAGTCGCGGCCAGATAGCCTTCCAGCGCCGCCATGGTCGGCATCGGATCGTTGTAGAGATCGAACTGATGCTCGTCGGCGAGCAGCGACAACGGCTCGACCGGCAGGTCGAAATCGCGGATCGCGCGCAGCAGCTCGGCCGCGACCGGATTGCCCTCGGCGCTGCCATGGACATGGCCGGCAAGCATGTCGGTCCACCATTGCAGGCGGATCTCGCCGGGCAAGGGCTGGCTCACCTGGTCGCGGACCCGGACGATCTCGACATTGAAGGCATAGAGCGCGAGCAGCGCACGGCGCTCGGCGGCGGGCGCGAACAGGGTCGCGACATAGCGCGGAAAATCGTGGCTGCGCACGAGATCGGCGCAGAAGGCGACGGAATCGGGCGAAGATGCAGCGCTGCTCATGGCACGGCGATCAGCGCGGCCGCAACGCGGCGCCGTTCGCCGATCATGATGTTGTAGGTGCGCACGGCCGGGCCGGTCTGCATCGTGTCCAGCACCACCCTCACCGCCTTCAGAGCCTGCCGCAGCGCCGGCGGCGGCAGCCAGACCCCGGTTCCGGTGCCAATCAGGAGCGTATCGATGCTGTTGGCGGCCGCGAAGACCCGATCCAGCGAATAGCGGTCGATCTTCGCGGGGTCCGTCACATCCCAGGCCCAGATCGCGTCAGGCAGGCAGAGCAGCGATCCCCGATGCGACATGCCGGCAAAGGCGAAGCCGCCCTTGCCATAGGCCTCGATCGGCGCCGAGCGCGGGAAATGCGGTGCGTTGGGATCGCCGGCCATGAGGTTCGTCCGAATGGGCTTACTGCCCTCGCAAACGCGTGCGAGGGCGTGCGGTTCGGATCATGCCTTGTTTTTCTTCGCCGGCGTAGCCGTATCCGGCGCATCTTCGCGATGCTCGCCGACGCCGAGATAGATCAGGATCGGCGCCGCGATGAAGATCGAGGTGTAGGTGCCGACCAGCACCACGCCGAACATCATCACCGCGGTGAAGCTGTGGATGGCGTGACCGCCGAACAGCAGCAGCGCGAGCAGCGCCAGCGTCACCGTGACGTGGGTGATGATCGAGCGCGACAGCGTCGAGTTGATGGACTCGTTGAGCAGCTGCGGCATCGGCATCTTCTTGTAGCGCCGCAGCATTTCACGGATACGGTCGTAGATGACGACCGTGTCGTTGAGCGAATAGCCCAGAATGGTCAGAAGCGCGGCGATGCTGGTCAGGTCGAAATCGACCTGACTGATCGACATGAAGCCGATCGTCAGCACGATGTCGTGCACGTTGGCGATCATGGCGCCCAGCGCGAACTGCCATTCGAAGCGGAACCAGAGATAGATCAGGATCGCGACGATCGCGAGCATCAGGCCGAGCATGCCGTAGGCCAAGAGCTCGCCGGCGACGCGCGGACCGAGCACCTCGACGCGGCGGTACTCGATGGAATCGCCGAGCGCGGTACGGACCTTCTGCACGGCCTCCTGCTGGGCGGTATCGCCGCCCGGCTGCTCCGCGACGCGGATCAGGACGTTCTCGGGCCCGCCGAACTGCTGGAGCTGGACCTCGCCCAGACGCAAGCCATCCAGCGTCGTGCGCATCGCCGCGATGTCGGCGGCGCCGGACTTGGCCCGCACCTCCAGCAACGTGCCGCCCTTGAAGTCGATACCGAGGTTCAGGCCGTGGGTGAAGAACAGCGTGATGGCGACGATCGACAGCGCCGCCGAGATCGGGAAGCTGATGCGGCGGAATCGCGTGAAGTCGAAATGCGTGTTGTCCGGGACGATGCGCAACGACGGCAGCAAGCCGAGGGCCGCGACCACGGTGAGAATAGTAATGAGGACGCCGAGCCCGATGAGAACGGTGTGATTCACAATCAGGCTCCTAGATCGGCACGCTCTGCGGCCGCTTCCACCGCACCCACCCGGCGACGATCAGCCGGGTCAGGGTGAAGGCGGTGAACACCGTGGTGATGATGCCGATACCGAGCGTCACGGCGAAGCCGCGCACCGGGCCGGTGCCGATGTAGAACAGCACCGCGGCGGCAATGAAGGTGGTGATGTTGGAATCGAGGATGGTCGCGAGCGCCCGCTTGAAGCCGGCGTCGATCGCCGAGATCGCGTTACGGCCGCCGCGCAGCTCCTCGCGGATGCGCTCGTAGATCAGCACGTTGGAGTCCACGGCGATGCCGACGGTGAGCACGATGCCGGCGATGCCGGGCAGCGTCAGCGTGGCGTTGAGCAGCGACAGCAGGCCGAAGATCATGGCGACGTTGATGGCCACCGCGATGTTGGCGAACACCCCGAACAGCCGATAGGTCACGAGCATGAAGATGATGACCAGGATCGAGCCGACGTAAGCCGCAAGCTCGCCCTTCTCGATCGAGTCCTGGCCAAGGCCCGGACCGACGGTGCGCTCCTCGACCACGGTGAGCGGCGCCGGCAGCGCGCCGGCGCGCAGGAGGATCGCGAGATCGTTGGCCGATTGCACGGTGAAATTGCCGGAGATCTGGCCCTGACCGCCGGTGATCGGCTCGCGGATGACAGGCGCCGAGATCACCTTGTTGTCGAGGACGATCGCAAACGGCAGCCCCACGTTTTCCTGCGTGGCTTGCGAGAACTTGCGCGCGCCCGACGTGTTGAACTTGAAGCTGACGACCGGCTCACCCGTGCGCTGGTCGAAGCTCGCCTGGGCATCGGTCAGGTCGCCGCCGGCGACCAGCACCTGCTTCTTGACCACGTAAGGTGTGGGCGGTGGCGAGGCGCTCATCAGCAGATCGGATTCCGGCGGCAACCTGCCCTGCTGCGCCTGATCCGGCGGCACGGAGGTGTCGACCATGCGGAATTCCATCTTCGCGGTCTTGCCCAGCAGTTCCTTCAGGCGGGTCGGGTCCTGAAGACCGGGGACCTGCACCAGGATGCGGTCGTTGCCCTGGCGCTGGATGACGGGCTCGACGGTGCCGAGCTCGTTGACGCGGCGCTCGACGATCTGGATCGATTGCTCGATGGTCTTGCGCATGCGGTCGAGCATCGCGGCCTGCGGGATGCTCAGGCGGATAACGCCGCCACCGGCATCGGTCACTTCAAGGTCGCGTTGACCGCTGGAGCCCATCAGACCGCCGAGCGGCTGGGCCAATTCGCGCAGCTTGGCGAGCGCCGGCTGCACATCGGTTTCCTTGGTGATGCGAACCTCGGCCGCGTCGTTGCGCACGGTGACGCCGCCGGTGAAGCCGATCTTGGCATCGCGCAGCGTCCGGCGAACGTCGTCGCGGACCTGGTCCAGCCTCTCCTTCTTCACATAGTTGGAATCGACCTCAAGCAGCAGATAGGAGCCGCCCTGGAGGTCGAGGCCGAGCACGAGCCGGCGCTGCGCCCAGGCCGGCCAGGTCTTGACCTGTGCCTCGGGGAAGAAGTTCGGGACCGCGCAGAGGCACACGATCAGCGCCGTCAGGATAATCCCCAGCGCCCTCCACCGCGTGAAATACAACATCGACTGGACCTGTCAGATCAGGAGACTTGAGATGCTCGCGGAAGCGTTCACTTCGACGCGGCGTCGTCCTTGGCGGCTTCCTTCGCGCTATCCTTGGATTCCTTCGCCGGCTCGCCCTTGGCGCGCACGCCGGAGATCATCTGGCGCATCTGCCGGACGCGGACGCCGTCGGAAATCTCGAACTCGATCTGGTCGTCATCGACGACCTTGGTGACCTTGCCGACGAGGCCGCCCGAGGTCACGACGGTGTCGCCGCGACGGATGTTCTTCACGAGGTCGGCGTGGTCACGGACCTTCTTCTGCTGCGGACGCAGAATCAGGAAGTACATAATCACGAAGATCAGGGCGAACGGCAGCAGCGACATCAACATGCTGTTGGTGTCGCCGGCGCCCGCGGCCTGGGCATACGCAGGGGTAATCAGCATTCGGACGATCCTTGTGACAACGGGGAAAGCCGGTCAGGCCCTCAAAGGCGACCGGCTCGGTCAAATTCGCGCGGACTATAGCGGCCACCGCCCCAATTGCAACGCTGCCAGACCGTCCTTTTGGTCACCTTGCGGCGCGCCGTCAGGCCCGATAAGGCTGCATTCTCAGGAACTTCGGACATGCCCAAAAAACCAAGCAAAAGCCCGGCCGGCAAAGGCCCCCGTACCCCTGCCAGGAAGCCTGCCCGCGTCGCGGCAAAACGCCCCACGGCAGCCTCCAAAGCAGTCTCCAAGGCGATCTCCAAGGCAGCGCCTGACCTCAACCAGGAGCGGATCGTCCTCGCCCTCGAGACCATTGCGGCGCACCTCTCCGCCCAGGGCAAGCCGGCGGCCGAACCCGAGTCGTTCGACCGGGCGGATGCCTATGTCTGGCATCCGGACGGCCGTCTCTCGGCGGTGCCGCGGGTCAGCCGCGTCGAGCTGTTCCTCCTCAAGGGCGTCGACCGGATGCGCGACATCCTGATGGAGAACACCGAGCGCTTCGCAGGCGGCCTACCCGCCAACAACGCCCTGCTCTGGGGCGCGCGCGGCATGGGCAAGTCGTCGCTGGTCAAGGCCGCGCATGCCAGCATCAATGCGGACCGCAAACCGGCCGACAAGCTGAAGCTGATCGAGATTCACCGCGAGGACATCGAGACTTTGCCCGCGCTGATGGAGCAGTTGCGCGCCTCGTCCTTCCGCTTCATCGTGTTCTGCGACGACCTCTCCTTCGACGGCAATGACGCCTCGTACAAGTCGCTCAAGGCCGTGCTCGAAGGCGGCATCGAGGGCCGGCCCGAGAACGTCATCCTCTACGCCACCTCCAACCGCCGCCATCTGCTCGCGCGCGAGATGATCGAGAACGAGCGCTCGACCGCGATCAATCCCGGCGAAGCGGTCGAGGAAAAGGTGTCGCTGTCGGATCGCTTCGGCCTCTGGCTCGGCTTCCACCGATGCAGCCAGGACGAATATCTCGCCATGGTGCGCGGCTATTGCAGCCATTTCGACATAAAGGTCGATGATGAGGCGCTGGAGCGCGAGGCGCTGGAATGGTCGACCACGCGCGGCTCGCGCTCGGGCCGTGTCGCCTGGCAATTCGTGCAGGAGCTTGCGGGACGACTGGGCGTGAAGCTCACGGCGCAGTAGCGGTCGGATCGTAACCCACTTACGGCTGTCTTTCCCCGAAGGCGGGGAATCAAGGGCGCGTGCGCATAAAAACCGGTTATGGCGGCGTGTAGGGATCTGGGGTGCCAAGTTTGATTGGAGGGTACTTCTTGAAGCTCGCTTCCAGTTCTCCGATGATTCTCACTGCGGGATCGGCGACCCAGGAGTTTTGCGCGGCAACATCACGCTCCTCCTTCCGGTCGGTCAGTAGATTGATGACTCTCGGCAAGGGCAATTTCTGCGGCGTGGCGTACATAGTTTCCTGCCAGATCAAATGGACTTTCCAGTTTCGCCATTTGACGGCTGACAGCCGGTCGGCCACGTAGGCGGGGAACCCTTCGCGGTTAGAGGCCTCCTGCTTGCCCAAAAAGAAATCTAGCTGATCCACGCCGTCAATCGCGCGATCCGTAGGGACCTCTGCGCCCCCGACCCGCGCAAGCGTCGTGAAGAGGTCGACGGTGTGAACGATTTCGTTGCTGATGCGGCCCGCCGGCACCTTGCCGGGCCAGCGAATGATGAACGGTGCCCGCAGTGAACCTTCCATCGCCGTGAAGTAAGTTCCGCGCCAAGGTCCGTTGTCACCCTCCCAGGGGTTGGTTGCCTCCGGGCCATTGTCGCTGGCGAATATCACAAGCGTGTCGTTTTCGATTCCTGCTTGCTTGATGGCATCGAGGATTTGCCCGGTGCGGTAGTCCATTTCGGCCAGGCAATCGGCCCAATCGCCGTTGCCGGTTCTACCCGCGAACTCAAGATTTGGAAGCGTCGGCATGTGAACGTGCGCGAACGGGACGTAGGCATAGAACGGCTTGCCTGAGCTCGCGTTGCGCTTGATGAACTCCACCGCACGGCTGGTGATCTCCGCGTCCATGGTGCGGCGGCGATCCTCATCCAGCACGGCGACCTGTCGAGGTTTATCGCCCTTGCGTGCTTCATAGATATGTTGAGGGTGAACGACTTTCGCATTCCAACCCTGCCTGTTTCCGACCGACGGCCACATGCTTCGTGTCTCGTCCAGGGACGGCCACATCGCCTCGTCATACGTGCGCGGGATGCCATACCACTCGTCGAAGCCCTGATTGGTCGGCATCCGGTCTTCGGCGCTGCCGAGATGCCATTTGCCCCACATCCCGGTCGCGTAGCCCTGCCCCGACAACAGCTCCGCGGTCGTGATCTCCCACTGTGTTAATCCGTCGGGGATGCCGCCGATCGGAACTTCGTACGTTCCGGAGCGGATGGCAAAGCGTCCTGTAAGCAGGGCCGATCGGGACGGCGTACACTGCGCTTCAACATTGAAGTTGAGGAGGCGGGTGCCCTCACCGGCGAGCGCGTCAATACGTGGCGTGGGCGCGCCGCGGAGGATACCGCCGCCATATACGCCCAACTCGCCGTAGCCCAGATTATCCGCGAGGATGACGACAATATTGGGATTCTTAGGTTGCTGCGCTGCGGCAGGCGCGCTCGCAATCGCTATGGCGGCCACTGATGCCAACGAACCGAGCCAGATGGTTTTGCTCTTCGGCATTTTTTGCCCTCAGATCAATAGGCCACCTTCCGACCAAGCTCGGCACCAATTCCCTACGTGCCGCTAGAGCCGGTTGCCGGTTTGTGCCTTTCTCCAGTTGATCCCCTACTTCGTCACCCTGTGCCGGGTCGGCGCAACGGTGCTTTCAGGTGCGGCGGGCGAAATCGCAAAGGTCAGCCAGGTATTCCAGCCCGACGGCCGGTTCGCCGCCTCGAATTCGCCATATCCCTTTATGTTCAGATATCCCTGCATGCCGCCGATCGGAAAAAGATAGCCGAACTGCGGACCGATGCCGAAAACTCGCGACCTGAATCCGCCAAGGGCCGGCAGTCCGCCGGTATCGTTGGAGACCTGCTGATAGGCATAGCCGACCAGACCTACGAAGGCCTGCTTTGAGAGAAATTTCGACGCGCCCCAATCGAAGTGGAAATCGACGCCGCTCTGAACCAGCGTGTCCGGGTTCTTGAAGTTGTATGTGAAGCCGCCGACGCCGGAGAATTCATATCCCGTCATCGGGTTGAGGTAAGTGTAACCCCCGCCTGCGTCGATGGCGCCATGACCGATACCGATGTTGGAGAGGCGGCTGGGTTCATAGGCGCCGACTGGAATGTCGCCGGTCACATAGGTCATGTAGTTGTGGACGCCGTCGTGCCACTTCATCGAGACCATGGGATAGAGGTCGCCGAACCCGGTGAGCGAGTCCGATATGCTTCCCGTGCGGGTCGCCGAAATCGGACCGAACCCAGTCGTCAGCGTGCCGTCAAGGGTCGTGCTGTTTCGGCCGTAAACGCCCATGACACCGACGGACAATTGCCCGCCGAGGACCGGCGTCGCGAACGTATACGTCGGAGCCAGAAACAGCAGGTCTGGCGGCGCTTTGAGATTTACGTTCAAGTTGACATTGACGTTCGGAGAGAAGCGGCCAATCTGAACTTCTCGGGCCGCTGCGGCAGCACCGGAGGCGGACACACTGGTGTGGTAATAGATCGTCCCGAGGGACCAGCCTGGGGCGGTGGGTGCCGCTGCCAGACTGCCGAACAGCCCCGGGACCCAGAACGAGATGCCGCTCTCGTCGGCGCTCGCGATTTGCGGCGAAAACGTGAGAGCTGCAACCACAACCGCGCTGAGCAGGGTCGGTTGAGAGGCACCCGCAAATTCCAACGTGGGCTTCATCTGCAATCTCCTAGCGGTTCGACGGATGCATCGAGATTTGGCGGTCGCGAACCCACCTTCCGTTTTAAGACCTGGTCCCGTCATCAGGCCTAAGCCTATCTCGAGACCGAAGGAATCGGAGTTTCGTCTACGGGCTGTAAGTAAGGCATGCTCCGGACCCGATGTCCGTTGTGAATTGGCCACATCTAAAAATATAGTCGGGTGCTATGCCAACGGCGTGCATTGAGCTTAATGGCTGGCTGCGCACTGCATTCGCGCAACCGTGGGTCTTACGATTTCACCTCTAATCAAACGAAAAGATACTCTTCCAGTCGTTCTTCATGTCCACAACGGTCCACCTGTTCAGCGCTGCAGCATCGAGAGCGACATCGAGCTTGCCGAAATGTGATTGGCGATCGTAGGCATATTCGCGTTCCGCATCGGTATGGTGGACGATCAGGCCGAACCGCGCGCCACTGGTACCGAGCGTCGCCCATTGCAGCATTTCGAGGTCGCCATCGGAGTTGCCGAAGGCGGCGATCGGACGCCGGCCGATGTGGCTATTGATCCCGATCGGTTTGCCGGCCTTGTCGTCGATGAAATCGATATCCGGCAAGCGAAATAGAACCGGCGTGCTGTCGCGCATCTCATACCGGGTCTTGATTGACGATCCGACGACCTGCTCGGGAGGCACGCCATAAATCGCCTCGGTCCATGGTCGCATGAATTCGACGCCGCCACCTGACACGATGAAGGTCTTGAAGCCGTTGGTGCGGAGGTAAGCGAGCAGTTCGAGCATAGGCTGATAGACAAGTTCGGTATACGGACGCTTGAAACGGCCATCACGCGCGGTCGCAAGCCAGTCTGTGACGATCTTCTCAAACTCCGCCGTCGTCATGCCGGCGTGAGTTACCGCCAGCAGCTCGGCCACGCCCTTCTCCCCGAAAGCTGCGAGCGCCTTCAAGTCGCCATTCAGCACTGCCGCGAAGGGCTGCTTGTCCTTCCATTCCGGATGCATAGGCGCAAGGACCTTCACGCGATCCAGCGCAAACGCCAGTTGTACATACATCGGCTGTTCGATCCAAAGCGTGCCGTCGTTGTCGAAGGTTGCGATGCGTTGATCGGGGGGCACGAAATAGGGTCCACCGTTCTCCGTGACCCGTGCGACGAAGTCGACGATCGAGGCTTTCGTCGGGCCCTCGTTCCAGGACGGCAGAGGACCGGCTTGCGTCTGGGCCATGGCGGACGTGGAACGCAGAGCGGCAGATAGAAACGGAAGCATCGCCAGAGACGAGAGCAGTGCGCGCCGGTCAAGGCGTGATCGCGTGATCTGTTTCATTGTCGATCCGTTTCGATCGTGCGGTCCCTACTGGCCAACATTGAAGCGGCCACAAGCGAAACTTCCGCTCAGCAGCAGATCGCGGCGTTTCATTCCGCCGTCCGATTACGGCGGAACGTCGTGGGATTCTTCTGGCGGACGCTTGTTACTCATGACGTGCTCCTCCTGTTTGCTCGCGATTCCGTTGGCGGGCGCCCTATGTCGGGCGCCCGCATCAAGCATCCGAGCTACTGGCTCGGGTGCCCCTGACCCTTCTTGAGCTGTTCCATGACCTGATCCAGGTTGTAGCTCGCGGGATCCTGAAGGGGTGGGAACTCCTTGTAGGATTCCAGCTCCTTCAGCCACAGCACCTGCCCGATGGGCAGCAGGTTCCAGTCGTATATGTAAGCCGTGACCGGCCCGGCGAGCGCGCCGCTGAACCAGAAACTCGCCTTTTTCTCATCGCCCCACGACGTCTCGAATGGATCGCGCTTGAGGTTAACCATGCCGGCTGCGAACTGGGTCTGGACTCCCGGCGAGAGGAAGCCCGTCGCGGTTTCGGGCGCGATCGCGAAATACATCTTCCAATTCTTGTAGCGCACCGCCGACGGGTGGCTGCTGGAATAGTAGAAGAAGGTATCGCGCGCCGACTTCTCCGAACGTCCCGAGAGGTACTCGGTCTGGTCGAAGCCATCGAGCCTGGTCTTGACGATGCCCGGATAGGCGCCGGCCATGATCCGCTTGTTCAGCGCATCGCCCTTGGCTCCGCCGGCGATATTGACAAGCGTGGGCAGCCAGTCGAGCGACGCGAAGATGTCGTTCTTGACCGTTCCAGGTTTGATGACACCCGGCCAGCGAATGACACACGGAGCGCGCATGCCGCCTTCCCAGGTGTTCATCTTCGAGCCCTTGAACGGGGTCGTGCCGCCGTCCGGGTAGGTGAACGTCTCGGCGCCGTTGTCGGTGGTGAACACGACGATCGTATTGTCGAGTTGGCCCATGTCCTGGAGCTTCTTCAGCACGTAGCCAATGTTGTCATCCATCTGCTTCATGCCGGCTTCGTTGACGCCCCAGTCCTTGCCACCCGGTTCGCCGACCATTGCCATGTACTTGTCGTTAAGCACGGTCGTCACATGCATGCGCGCCGGGTTGTACCAGACGAAGAAAGGCTTGCCCGTCGTCTTCGGGTCGTTGCGATCGATGAAGTCGATGACCTTGGCCGAGATTTCCTCGTCGACACCCTTCGATCGCTCGAGCGTCAGCGGGCCCTGGTCGATGCACTGCTGAGTCCTGGATGTACCATCCGACTTGCACGACAGGACGTTGCGCGGAGGCGTCAGGCAAACCGTCGTTAGCGGATCGACCGCGCCCGGTACTTCCGGGATACCGGGGATCGGCGTATTCTTGCATGGCGGGGCAACCGTCTGCTGGGTCGGGGACTTGTTGATGTCCGGGAAGCTCACGCCCTGCATCGCATCGAGGTGATATAGGTAGCCCCAGTATTCCTGGAAGCCATGCGCGGTCGGCAGCGCGTCGGTGTGGTCGCCGAGATGGTTCTTGCCGAACTCGCCGGTGTTGTAGCCGAGATCGAGCAGGAATTTCGCGATGGACGGGGTGCCGGGCCGCAGATAGGACGGGCTGCCGGGCAGTTGCGGAGGTATCATCCCGGTGCGCAGCGGATTCATGCCGGTGAAAAAGGCATTGCGGCCGGCCGTGCAGCTCTGCTCGGCGTAATAGTGCATGAAGATCGCGCCTTCGTTGCCGATGCGATCGATGTTGGGCGTTTCCCCGACCATCAGGCCGCGGTGGTAGATGCTCGGCTGCATCCAGCCGATGTCGTCGCCCATGATGAAGAGGATATTGGGTTTCTGTGCCGGCTGTGCGGTTGCCGGCGTGCTGGTCGGCCCGGACAGCGACATCAACATCGTCGCGCCAAGCAGCGATGCGCAGGACCGCTTGTGCCAACCAGGTGTCTTGCGTGACTTGTCGGGCAATATAGTACTCAACATGGTTACGCTCTCCTGTTTAATATGCGTCAGCGGCTCCTCGCCTGACGCACCGAAAGCCGAGATGACTCGTGGAAGTATCGATCGGCTCCGCATGCCGCGCAGCCGGCCGGTAGCGTCGGCAGTAATTCGGCGCGCACAAATGCGAGCCGCCTTTGATGACCTTTCGTGGAATCTTGACGTTGGTCGTTCTGGGGTCGTAGCTATCGGCCTCACGGCCGCCGCGCGGGTTCTCTGGAATGCAACAGGCTTTTGCAGCGTCGGCTTCATGCCGAGGCGAGTACCAGTCGGACGTCCACTCCCAGACGTTGCCGATCATATCGTGCAGCCCGTATCCGTTCGGCGGGAATGCGGTGACCGGCGAAGTCCGTTCGTATCCATCGTCCCTGGTGTTTTGGCGCGGAAATTCGCCCTGCCAGGTGTTGGCCATGTGGCGGCCGTCCGGCGCAAAAACATCTCCCCACGCGAACTCGGCGCCATCCAGCCCGCCGCGCGCCGCAAATTCCCATTCCGCTTCGGTCGGCAAATCCTTGCCAGCCCATCTTGCGTAGGCGAGCGCATCGCTGAAGGCCACATGCACCACGGGATGATCGTCCAGCCCACGGATGTCGCTGCCCGGCCCGTAGGGATGTCGCCAGTCCGCGCCCTTGGCGAAGGTCCACCACTGGCTGAAGTCCCGGAGACTGACCGGGTGCGCGGGCGGAGAGAACACCAGCGAGCCCGCGTAGATCATATGCGGGAGCATTCCGGGATAGTCCTTTGGATCGGGCGTGATCTCGGCAACGGTGACGTGGCCGGTAGCCTTGGCGAACGCCTTGAATTGCCGGTTCGTCACTGGATGGCAATCCATCCAGAACGCATCCACGGTGACGCGGTGAACCGGCGCTTCCTCCGGATAGTGCCGATCCGAACCCATGCGAAACGTGCCGCCCGGCACGTACAGCATCCCCTCACCTGCTGGTTGCTGGTACGATTGTCCGGAATCAGGCGACGATTTCGTATCAGCCAGCTTCATGCCGGTCTCCGCCCCGTGTGTCGTTGGCCTGCGCTGCTACGGAGGGGGAACGCCCGACTTCCAGGTTGATCTAGATCAAAGGGGCCCGGTCGGGTCATTCACGACGGCGCTGGATCGCCAGCAAGCCCTGCCATGTCCGCTGCGCCATCAAAACCGAAGCAGATTCAGAACATTAGGACATCGCACCGGCAGCCATCGGCTACTTTGTATGGGGTTGTTCTTCGATAATTTGATCGTCCGGTCACAAAAGCCTCAGGCCGAACCTGATCTCATTCTCTTTAGCGGCCTCGCGACCAACGCGTTCCAGGCTCCGACACCGGACCCTCGAATCATACGCGACGAACTCAGCGATTTTGAATGGTTCGGGATTCAGAGAGCTTGCCGGAAAAGAAGGAGCAAGCACAAACATTCCGCCGGAGCGAAATCGCATGAACGCGATCTGCTTCCGGCATTCGCCAAATTTTTTAATCCGAATTTTGCTGCGTGCTGATCTACGCCACAGTTCACGGCAGCGTCTCGGCCTAGCGACTGCTGTCTATGCAATACTGGATCGCCCGCTTTCGCGGGCAATGGCAGTTTCCTTGTGGCGATGGCCTGCCCTACTCCTCAGGCCCTACGCCTCACGCCCCGTTCAGGAATTGAAGCGGGTCAACCGGACTCGATCCCTTGCGGATCTCGAAGTGGAGCTGCGGCGACGCCACCTCTCCGGATTGACCCGACTTGGCAATGACCTGACCGCGCTTGATGGTATCGCCGCGCTTCACCAACAGCTCACTCGCATGGGCATATGCGGTGACGTAGCCGTTGGAGTGCCGAACCAGGACCAGATTGCCGTAACCTTTCAGCTCGTTGCCGGAATAGGCGACGACGCCGTCTTCAGCCGCCTTGACCGGCGTCCCCTCGGGCACAGCGAGATTGATGCCGTCGTTGGACTTGCCGTTGGTCTTGGCGCCGTAGGTCGTGACCACCTTGCCGCGCACCGGCCAGCGGAAAGTCGGCAGCGCGCTGGTGGTCTCCGCAGCTTTCGCAGGTGCCTCGACAGCCTTCTCTTCGACATTGGCGGTGGCCTGCGCCAGGCGCGCGCTCTGCACCGGCGCGGCGACAGCGGCCATCTTGGTGGCAGGCGCCGGAGCGGCCGCAACCGGCTGGAGTGTACCGGCGACCGGGGCTGCCCCGACTGGCGCAGCAACAGGTGCAGCGACGGCGGCGGTCTTCGCGCCGGGAACGGTCAGCTTGGTGCCGAGCTTGAGCTTCGCCGACGGATCGAGGCCGTTGGCGCGGGCCAGTTCAGCCGCCGAGATGTGATTCTTGCGGGCGATGCTGGCGAGCGTGTCGCCGCGGTTGACGAAGTGCATGCTCGGCGGCGCGGCGACGGCCGCAACCGGCTTCGCCGCCGGCGCCGCGGCGACGGGAGCCATCGCCGGCGCGGGTGCAGCCGCGGTCGCGCCCGGATGCGGGATGATCAGCTGCTGGCCTGGCGAGAGCGCACGTGGCCCCTTGTAGCCATTGGCGGCGAGGATCGCCTGCGGCGTGACGTGATAACGCTTGGCCAGCACGTCGAGCGTGTCGCTGGTGCCGACGATGATCTTGGTCCCGCCGGCCGGCTGGGCGGCCGCGACCGAGCGCGACGGCACGGTGGCCGTGGTCTCCAGATGCGGCTGCGCCGGGGGCGCGTAGGACCCGACGCCCCGCCCGCCACCGGACATCCCGCCGCCTGCCGCAACCGGATAGGATTGCGGCGCGGACACCGCCGGCGGCGGCAAGGGCTGCGACTGGTAATAACCGGGCTGCGTCTGCGGCCGCGAATATTGCGGCAACTCACGCTGCGGCGGCGGTGCCTGCTGCACCGAACCGGTCTGATCGGAGGCAAAAGGATTGGAGAAGTTCGACTGGGACAGCCGCGACGACATGTCGGCGCTGCACCCAGCGAAGCTGAAGGAGATCAGCGCCAGCACCGCGACCTGCGGTACGCGGCGCGAGTAAAGCAACTCGGCGACGACAGACATGGTTACTCACTCGTACGCAACAGAACTGGTCTTTTAAGTAAACACGCGCCGAGTAAATAACGGCTTAACCCTCCCAATAAGATGTTGGCCGCACAGCCAATCCGGAAATCTACAGCTCCCGCGCCACGCCGGGCAGTGCCGGCACGAAACGGACCTCGACGAGTTCCTTGCGGTCGATCCCGGTCGCGCTGCGGGTCAGACGGATCAGCGTCTGCACCCCCTGATGCGGGCCGACGGGCGCGATCAGGATGCCGCCCACCTCGAGCCGATCGACCAGGTTCTCCGGAATCTGCTCCATGGCGGCGGTGACGATAATGCGGTCGAACGGGCCGATATTGGCAGGCAGGTTGAGACCGTCGCCCAGCATCACCTCGACATTGTGATAGTCGAGCTTCTCAAGTCTGGCGCGTGCTGCGTCCGCGAGTTTGCGGTAGCGCTCGACCGTCAGCACCTGGCCTGCGAGCCGCGACAGCACGGCGGCCTGATAGCCGGAGCCCGTGCCGATCTCGAGCACGCGGTGCTGCTTCTGGAGCTGGAGCTGCTCGGTCATGTAGGCGACGACGAAGGGCTGGCTGATGGTCTGCCCGCACGCGATCGGCAGCGCGCTATCGCGATAGGCCACGTCGCGATCGGCCTCGTCGACGAACAGCTCGCGCGGCACCTCCTCCATGGTTCGCAGCACCGCCTGATCGCTGATGCCCCGACGCCTCAGCGTGAGCTGAAACATCATCTTTTCCGGCGGGTGCTGATGGGAGGTCATTGCTGCCAGTGTTGTCTCGTCAGGGTCCGGATCATCGCTTGCGGAGCTCAAGGGCTGGGGCAAGAATCCTGTTCCGGCTCAGGAACTCATGATAGCCTTTCGCCGAGGCATTTGACCACAAATTGGCTTGCAGCGGACTGGCTACGAAGGCCATTTTCAGGTGTCCGTTGGCCGAAACGCGCATTGCGTCGATTCGCGTTATCTGCGAACGTTTTCTTGATTGGGCAAGGACTCACCGACAATGACCGCGACAGGGCTTTCCGGCCGCTCTGTATTTCTCGTCGAAGACGAGGTGATGATCAGGATGATGGTCGCGGACATGCTGGAAGAGCTCGGCTACAAGGTCGCAGCTGAAGCCGGCGATATCCCCGAAGCGATGCGGCTCGCCGAAGCCACCCAGTTCGACATCGCCATCCTCGACGTCAACGTCAACGGCAAGGTGATCTCCCCGGTCGCCGACCTGATCAAGGCGAAGGGCTGCCCGTTCATCTTCGCCACCGGCTACGGCTCCTCCGGCCTGCCCGAGCAGTATCGCGACCGGCCCGCGCTCCAGAAGCCGTTCCAGCTCGATGCGCTCGGCAGGACCATCGAGGCCGCCCTTCGCGGCGACTAGCCGCTACTTCAGGGCCGCACCCAGTGCTTCGGAAAACGCTTCGTTGGTGCGGTCGAGCCTGAGCGGCGTGACCGAGACATAGCGCTCGCGCAGCGCCGCCAGATCAGTGCCCTCGGCGGGCGTATCCATCATCGCCGCGCGCTCGAAGCCGATCCAGAAATAGGGATTGTTGCGGCCGTCCCTGCGCTCGTCGATCCTGAGGAAGCCGAGATTGCGCTTGCCCTGGCGGGTGACGCGAATGCCGAGCACATCCTCAGGCGCGCAGGACGGGAAGTTGACGTTGATGACGGTCTCCTTCGGGATGCCGGCGGCCATCACCTTGCGCAGGATGTCGGGGCCGAACGTGCGCGCGGTGTCCCACGGCGGCCGCTCGCGGGTCTCGACGCTGAACTCCTGCGACAGCGCGAACGACGGCAGCCCCAGGATGGTGCCCTCCAGCGCGCCGGCGATGGTGCCGGAATAGACGACGTCCTCGGCGACGTTGCGGCCCTTGTTGACGCCCGACAGCACGAGATCGGGCGGCTTGGTGCCCAGGATATGGCGCGCGCCCATGATGACGCAGTCGGTCGGGGTGCCACGCACGGCGAAGTGCCGCGGCCCGACCTCGCGCAGGCGCAAGGGATCGTTCAGCGACAGCGAATGCGACACGCCGGACTGGTCGAGCTCGGGCGCCACCACCCAGACGTCGTCGGACAATGCCCGCGCGATCTCCTCCACGACCTTGAGGCCGGGAGCGTGAATGCCGTCGTCATTGGTGCAGAGAATGCGCATGCGAAAGGTCGATTCCTGAAGGGGTCTGAGCCGTCTTATCCGGCTGGGACCGATCAGGCAAACCGGCCACCGCGCAGATCTCATCTGTGATCCCGCTTATTGCCGCAGCGCAGCACGCGGCCGGCTTCGGTTCCCGACGCTTGCTTCCGGATGCCGCCCACCTGTTCGAGCCCGGTGCCCGTACAAGGCTAGCGGCGGATGCGCCATTGCGGCAGGAAGCGTGCGAGTCTGCCTTCGGCATACAACTTCATCGCCGGTACGACCGGACTGACAACCGGAGTCTCAATCACGCCGAGCGCCTCCAGCTCTGCAACGATCGGATCCGGCGCCGGCGTCTGCGGAAAACGCTCGCGTGCCACTGTCAGCGCCTTGTCGAAATCCGCAGCATTGACGCCGGGCTTGGCTCGCCGGCTCTGCACGAGATCCTCGTCCCAGAGCCGCGCGATCTCGATGTCGAGCACACCGCGCAGGCGCTGATCGACGGCCTGGATGCCGCAACCCGTCACCGCCCATTGTCTGCCAACCCAGAAGATGTCGCGGTGCAAGGCCATGAACGGTGGGTTCGCATTGACGGGTGGCCGTCAGGATAACCGCCCGCCTGATCTTCGCAACCAAACGTTTCTGCGTTTCAGCGAGCAATACGCCTCAGTCGCGCGAGATCACCTTCAATCCACCCATGTACGGCTGGAGCACGCTGGGGACCGCAATCGAGCCGTCCTCCTGCTGATAAGTCTCCATCACGGCGATCAGCGCGCGGCCGACCGCAGTGCCGGAGCCGTTCAGCGTATGCACGAAGCGCGGCTTGCCGTCCGGCCCGCGCGAGCGCGCATCCATGCGGCGCGCCTGGAAGTCGCCGCAGACCGAGCAGCTCGATATCTCGCGGAACATACCGCCGTCGCCCTGCCCGGGCATCCAGACCTCGATGTCATAGGTTTTTTGCGACGAAAAGCCCATGTCTCCTGCGCAGAGCGTCATCACGCGATAATGCAGGTCGAGCTTCTGCAACACCTGCTCGGCGCAGGACAGCATCCGCTCCAGCTCGTCCTTGCTCGCTTCCGGCGTCGTGATCGAGACCAGCTCGACCTTGGTGAACTGATGCTGGCGGATCATGCCGCGGGTGTCGCGCCCGGCAGCGCCCGCCTCAGCACGGAAGCACGGCGTCAGCGCGGTGAGCCGCATCGGCAGTTGCTTCTCGTCGAGGATGGATTCGCGCGCGAGGTTGGTCAGCGAGACTTCCGCCGTCGGGATGAGACCGAGGCGCTCTGTCTTCAGCCGCTCATGGTCGGGTGAGGCGAGCAGTTCGCCCTTGATCGCCCAGAACTGATCGTCCTCGAACTTCGGCAGCTGTCCGGTGCCGAACATCACCTCGTTGCGCACCAGCAGCGGCGGGTTGATCTCGGTGTAGCCGTGCTCGGTCGTGTGCAGGTCGAGCATGAACTGGCCGATCGCGCGCTCGAGGCGCGCGAGCCCCTTCTTCAGCACGACGAAGCGCGCGCCGGAGAGTTTTGCCGCCGCCTCGAAATCCATGTAGCCGAGCGCGTTGCCGAGATCGTCATGCAGCTTCGGCGCGAAGCCGTAGTTGCGCTTGTTGCCGAACACATGGTGCTGCACGTTGCCGTGCTCGTCGACACCGTCAGGCACTTCATCGAACGGAATGTTCGGGATCGCGGACAGCTCTTTCGTCAATTCTTCGTCGGCTGCCTTCGCGGCCGCCTCGAGCTGCGGCATCGTGGTCTTGAGCTCGGCGACTTCGGCCATCAGCGTGGCCGCGCGCGCCTCGTCCTTGGCCTTCTTGGCGTCGCCGATTTCCTTGGAGGCTGCATTGCGCCGTGCCTGCGCCTGCTCGGAGGCCAGGATCGCTGCGCGCCGCCTCTCGTCGATCGCGAGCAGCGAGGCCGACAACGGCTTCAGGCCACGCCGGGCGAGACCGGCGTCGAAGGCTTGCGGATTGTCGCGGATCGATTTGATGTCGTGCATGGCCGTGGTCCTGGATCAGCGCGTAAACCTACAACGGCAAACGTTGCAAGTTTGCATTGGCGCGCTTCCCCCTAGCACAGCTGTCATCGCCCGCGAAAGCGGGCGATCCAGTATTCCAGAGCCGACCGTGATTCCTCGACAGGCCGCGGCGTACTGGATTCCCCGCTCCAGTGCGCAATTGCGCACAAGGCGGGGAATGACACCGCGTCCCTACTCTGCCGGATTGGCCGGCGTCGACACGTCGGTGCCGGCCGCGGCCTGCGCGGCCGCCGCCTTCTTCTCCACCATCGCCACCGCGATGATCGAGCCCTCGTAGAGCGCCAGCAAGGGGATCGCGAGCGAGCACTGGCTCAGCACGTCCGGCGGGGTCAGCACGGCCGCGATCACGAAGGCGATCACGATGAAATAGCGGCGCTTCTCGCGCAGCATCTTCGAGGTGACGATGCCGATGCGACCGAGCAGCGTCAGGATCACCGGAAGCTGGAAGGCGATGCCGAAGGCGAAGATCAGCGACATCATCAGCGACAGGTATTCGCCGACCTTGGGCAGCAGCTGGATCTGGGCGGTCTCGTCGCTGCCGGCCTGCTGCATGCCAAGCGAGAAGCGGACCAGCATCGGCAGCACGACGAAATAAACCAGCGCCGCACCCAGCACGAAGAAGAACGGGGTCGCGACCAGATAGGGCAAGAAGGCCTGCTTCTCGTGCTTGTAGAGCCCGGGCGCGACGAACTTGTAGATCTGCGTCGCCACGATCGGGAACGAGATGAAGCCGGCGCCGAACAGCGCGAGCTTGAGCTGCGTGATGAAATATTCCAGCAGCGCCGTGTAGATGAATTTCGAATTCTCGGGTCCTGCGACCCACACGAAGGGCCAGACCAGCACGTTGTAGATCTGCTTGGCGAAGAAGAAGCAGAAGATGAAGGCCACGCCAAAGCCGAGCAGCGCCTTGATCAGCCGCGAGCGCAGCTCGATCAAATGGTCCATCAGCGGGGCTTTGCTGGCCTCGATATCGGCGTCGCTCATGACGCTTTGGCGTCCTTGATCGCTTCGGATGGCGCGGTGTCTTGCGCAACGACCGGCGCCTGCTCGACCTCACGGGTGATGGCGAGCGGCTCGTTCACCGCGGCATGGGCTTCCGCTTCCACGAAGGTTTCCGGCGTTGGGGCTTCCGGGGTTGTTGGAGTCGTCAGCGCCTCACTTGAGGTCGCCGGCGCTTCGATGGCAGTTGTTGAGGACGTCTCGGCTGGCTTGTCGAGCGCATCGACGCGAAGCGCGTCGCTGACGTCCTTCTGGAGCGAGGTCATCAGATTGTTTCCGGCAAAGCCGGAGGCGGCTTCCTTGACCTCGTCGAAGCTCTTCTTGAGGTCGGCCATCTCGGCCTCGCGCATCGCCTCCTGGAATTGGCCCTGGAATTCGGCGGCCATCTTGCGGGCCTTGCCCATCCACTGCCCGACCATGCGCAGAACGCCCGGCAGCTCTTTCGGGCCGATGGCGATCAAGGCCACGACCCCGATCAGGACCAGTTCACTCCACCCGATGTCGAACATGAGGTCTTCCGTTCACGCCAGCAGCAAGCCGGCCCAATCCCTCGCGCGCAGGATCGGGGCCGCTACCCGCGTCTCGCGTGCTCTCTGGCTCAGACGGCCTTGCTGCCGACGTCGGAGCGTGCCGCGGTCGGCGCGGCATTGTGCTCGATGGACTTGGCCGGCTCAGGCTTGTCAGCGGGCTTGTCGTCGTCCTGCATGCCCTTCTTGAACGCCTTGATGCCCTGCGCCACGTCGCCCATCAGATCCGAAATCTTCCCGCGGCCGAACAGCAGCAGGACCACTGCGATCACCAAGATCCAGTGCCAAATGCTGAGTGAACCCATCCTGCAACCCTCCAAACGCGCATGGCCGGGGACCCGGCCGATCTTCACCGGAACGTAGGCTCCGCAGGCCTCAAAAACAAGGACCAGCCGGCGCCAATTCGCTGTTGGCGCTACGTAATCTTGCTAGTGTTAACCGGTCGCAGGGGGCCCGTAATTGGCCGGGAGGTTAGTCCTCGCTGCCGCCCTCGCCGCCCTCATTGCCACCTTCCGGCGGGCTCTCGGGCTCAACCGCAGGTGCCAGCGCGAGATCGAGGTCCTCGCCCGGTTCCAGCGGATCCTCGTCTTCGCGCAATTGCGGGTCATCGGACGGCGTCGGCACGCTGAATCCGGTCGGCAGGCGCGAATCCAGCAGGCCCGTGCCCTTCAGCTCTTCCAGGCCCGGCAGATCGCCCAGCTGTTCCAGGGTGAACTGCGACAGGAAGTCCTCGGTGGTTCCGAAGGTCAAGGGACGGCCCGGCGTCTTGCGCCGGCCGCGCGGCTTGATCCAGCCGGTCTCCAGCAGCACGTCGAGCGTGCCCTTCGAGGTGACGACGCCGCGGATCTCCTCGATCTCGGCGCGCGTCACAGGCTGGTGATAGGCGATGATCGCCAGCACCTCGATCGCCGCGCGCGACAGGCGGCGGGTCTCGGTGCTCTCCCGCGTCATCAGCCAGGCGAGATCGCCGGCGGTGCGGAAGGTCCATTTGTTGGCGACGCGCACGAGGTTCACGCCACGCGAGGCATAATCAGCCTGCAACTGCTCGAGCGCGGCCTTGACGTCCACGCCATCGGGCATGCGCTTGGCCAGCGTCGCGGTATCCAGCGGCTCGCTCGACGCAAACAGCAGCGCTTCCAGCAGCCGCAGTTCTTCAGGACGCGCCTGGGATTCGTTCTCCATCGGCTCGGCCTCGTCTACCCGCACTTCAGCCAGGCTTGCCATGGCAGATTCTCCTTCTTGCACTTAAGCGACCGGCGCATCGGGCGCGGGAGCTGCGTCAGGGACCGGTTTGGGACGCCCCTTCCGGAAATAGATCGGCGCAAACGCCTCTTTCTGGTTCAGCTCGAGCTGACCTTCGCGCACCAGCTCCAGCGCGGCGGCGAAGCTCGAGGCGAACACCGTGGCACGCTGCGTCGGATCGGCGACGTGCCGGATCAGGAAGTCGTCGAGCACGCCCCAGTCATCCTGTTCGCTGATGCTGCCGACCAGCCGCTCCAGCGTGGCGCGCGCCTCGGCGAGCGACCACACCGTACGCTTGGCCAGATGCACGCTCGCCAACACGCGCGACTGGCGCTGCGAGGCATAGGCGGTGAGCAGGTCGTACAGCGTCGCGGTGTATTTCGGATGCTTGATCTCGGCGATCTGTTCGGGCTCGCCGCGCGGGAAGATATCGCGCTGCAATTGCGGCCGGTTCATCAGCCGGTTGGCGGCTTCACGAATGGCTTCCAGCCGGCGCAGGCGGTTGGCAAGCGCGGTCGCCATCTCTTCGGCGCTCGGCCCTTCCGCGCTCGGCGGCTCCGGCAGCAGCAGGCGCGACTTCAGGAAGGCGAGCCACGCGGCCATCACGAGGTAGTCGGCGGCGAGCTCGAGCCGGATCTTTCGCGCGGCTTCGATGAAGTGGAGATACTGGTCGGCCAGCGCCAGGATCGAGATCTTGGCGAGATCGACCTTCTGCTGCCGCGCCAACGCGAGCAGGAGGTCGAGCGGGCCTTCATAGCCCTCGACGTCCACCACCAACGCCGGCTCACCCTCGGCGAGCTCTGCGGGCCGCCCGGTTTCAAACGATAGGATTTCTGCGGTCATGCGGATGCCGTGTTTGCCCGTGCGATCAATGCGTCCAGTTCGGCGCGTGCGGCCGCCCGGTCGAATGGCTGCGGCGCCTTGCGCGCCGCGAGCGCGGCTGTCGCCCGCTCCAGCGCCTTGCCGGACAGTTCAGGCGTCTGGCCGGCGACCTCGCGCATCTCCTCGATGTTGCCGTTGCAATGCAGAGCCATGTCGCAGCCGGCCGCGAAGATGGCGCGGGTCCGATCGGCAATGCTTCCCGCCAGCGCGTTCATCGACACGTCATCACTCATTAACAAACCCTGGAACCCGATTGCGCCGCGAATCACCTGAGCAATCATTGTCGCAGATGTCGTCGCCGGATGGGCGGGGTCGACCGCGCTAAACACAACATGTGCAGTCATGGCCATCGGCAGGTCCGCCAGCGGCTTGAACGCCGCGAAGTCGGTCCGCTCCAGCTCGTCCCTGGGCGTGTCGACGGTCGGCAGCTGGAAATGGGTATCGGCGGTGGCGCGGCCGTGGCCGGGAATGTGCTTGAGGACCGGCAGCACGCCACCCTGCTCCAGGCCCTCGGTCACCGCGCGCGCGATCGCCGCGACCTTGCCAGGTTCGGTGCCATAGGCCCGGTTCCCGATGACGGCATCCGCGCCCTGAACCGGCACGTCAGCCAGCGGCAAGCAATCCACGGTAATGCCGAGATCGGCGAGATCGGCCGCGATCAGCCGCGCGCTGAGGCGTGCCGCGGTGAGCCCGAGCGCCGAATCACTGTCGTACAGATTCGCGAATACGGCGCCCGGCGGATAGACGGGCCAGTGCGGCGGACCCAGCCGCTGCACCCGTCCACCCTCCTGATCGATCAGGACGGGGGCGTCGGGTGCGTTCGCAACCGCGCGCAATTCTGCAACCAATGCAGCAACTTGAGCCGGCGTGGCGATATTGCGCTTGAAGAGGATGAAGCCCCATGGGCGCTCGGCACGGATAAACTCCCGCTCGGCGGCGGTCAGTTCCGTTCCGGATACGCCGGTAATGAAGGCCCGCGTGCTCATAAGGGCCGATTAACCCTGCCCCGCGAGGGGGTCAAGGAAACGGCCGTTAATTCCTCTGGACGAAGCAGGCCGACAAGCCTGCGGACTTCAGGCTGTTGCAAGCCTGCGTCGCTTCCTCGGCTGAGCCATAGGGCCCCGCGAAGGCGCGATAGACGATGCCCTTGCCCTTGTCGGTGAGATCGACCCGCTTGATCACCGGCGAGCGCGATCCGAGCACGCTGCCGTACTTGCTCTGAAGCACCCGGTACGACGCGGCGGCGCTGTCCTCGCTCTGCTGCGAGGAGACCTGCACAATGTAGCCGCTGCCGCCACTGCTGGCGGGCGCGATCTGCGTCGGATTGGTCGCAGCCATCCGTTGCGGCGGCTCGGCTGCGGGCGCCGATTGCGGTGCCAGCGAGAGCGGCTGGTTGGCGCTGGCATTGGCCGAGGTCGGCGGCGTGCGCGGCCCGGGCGGCGCAGCGACCGGCTTCGGCGGAGTAGCCGACTTGGCAGCAGCGGCCGATTGCGGCGTGGCGCTATCGGTCTGATCGCCCCTCACGGCCACGGTCCGGATCGTGCGCGGCGAATTGTTCGGCAGCGTACCGTTGCTCGGAATCGGACCGGCGCTCGGCGGCGGGATCGTGGACGGCGACACGCTCGCCACCGGCGGCGGGTTCGCATTCGGGTTCAGCGGCGGGAACACCACGCGGGGACCGCCCGCCTTGGCGTTGACGTCAACAGGCGCTTCCTCGCGCGGCACGATCTTCTCGGCGCCATCGCCGCTGACCATGCGATCGGGCACCTTGGCCGAGGAATCCGTCGGCGCGGGCACGATCTTGGTCGGCGTGTTGTCGGCCTTGATGATCGGCGGCTCGCCGCTGCGGGGCGAGCCGACATAGGTCTTGTAGGCGAAGGCCGCGCCAGTGCCGACCACGGCGAGCGCCAGGATTGCCGCAACTGTCATCATGCCGCCGCGCTGCTTCTTCGGCTCGTCGAGATCGGCCTCGGGATAGTCGCTCTGGAATGCGTAGGGATCGTCCGGATAGGCCGGATCGCGCTGATAGTCCTGCTCACCCGCCTCCAGCTTGCCGTAGAGCGCATCGTCATAGCGCGACGGATCGGGCTGCGCGTATGGCTCCTGGTAGGCCTGCTCCTGCTGATAGGCTTGATCCTGCTGATAAGCCGGAGCCTGATGAGGCTGATCTTGATAAGCGTGGTCCTGATAGGCCTGCGGCTGATGGAAATCAGGCTCGGGCGCGGTCGGCTGGGCTGAATAGCGATGCAACGGATGAACCGGGTTCACGGAGACGGGGTAGTCAGGCTCCGGCGCGGGTGCCGGCTGCGGCTGCACGTTGGCGCGCCGCATCCATGAGGGCGGCCCGGGCGGAGCCGACGGCGCCTGCGCGGCATAGTCCTGCTGGTCATCGTCCTGACGATAGTCGTCTTCCTGATAGCTGTGGGCGGGCGCCGGTGCGGCCGGCGGGCGCGCGGTGGGCCGCCCCTGCGCTGCAAATGGATCGGTCTGTCCGATCAGACGGGCGAGCTCGGCCAAGGGATCATTTTCCGCCTTCCCATGCTGATCGCCGCCGCGACCATAGTCATCGGAAGGAAACGGTCTGTCCTGATATCGTTCGGCCATCGTGATGATGCGTCCCTTCGGGAAAGTCGCGCGCCCCCTCGACCAAGGCACGGCTTTCGACCCACAAGGCTTTCAACCAAGTCTAAGCGGTCCGGCTTCTGCCGGTTACCCCCGAATTCCCCTTAAGTAGTTCGCCCCAAACTACCGCATCTCGTCCGGGGCATGGACGCCGAGGATGGCGAGGCCCGATGCCAGGACCGAGACGACGCCCTGGACCATGGCCAGTCGCGCCTTTGTAAGATCTGCATCATTATTGATAATGAAGCGTAAATAGGGCAAATCGCGCCCCTTCGTCCAAAGTGCGTGAAATTCGCTCGCTAAGTCATAGAGATAAAAGGCAATCCGGTGCGGCTCATGGGCCGCGGCGGCGGCTTCCAGCATCCGCGGATAAATTGCGAGACGCTTGAGAAGGTCGAGCTCCACCGGGTCCGACAGCCGCTCCACCGCCGACTCACTGAGCCAGGCGATGCGCTTGGCGGTATCATCCGGCAGGTCCGGGAACACCTCAGCCCGTGCGTTGCGGAAGATCGAGTGACCGCGGGCGTGGCCGTACTGGACGTAGAACACCGGGTTGTCGCG
Source organism: Bradyrhizobium diazoefficiens USDA 110 (assembly GCF_000011365.1). Classification (GTDB taxonomy): domain Bacteria; phylum Pseudomonadota; class Alphaproteobacteria; order Rhizobiales; family Xanthobacteraceae; genus Bradyrhizobium; species Bradyrhizobium diazoefficiens. The sequence goes on from NC_004463.1 coordinate 5,266,390, forward strand.
CGACTGTTCCATGACCTTGGCGAGGTCGAAGTCGAGCACCGCGTCGTTCTTGCGATAGAGCATCATGAAGCGGACGGCGTCCTGGCCGACTTCATCCACCACCTCACGCAAGGTGACGAAGTCCCCGCTCCGCTTCGACATTTTCACCGGCTCGCCGTTGCGCAGCAGCTTCACGAGCTGGACGATCTTGACGTCGAGCGCGCCCTTGCCCGAGGTCGTCGCCTTCACCGCCGCCTGCATGCGCTTGATGTAGCCGCCATGGTCGGCGCCCCCAGACGTCGATCATCTCCGCAAAACCACGGTCGAACTTGTTCTTGTGGTAGGCGATGTCGGAGGCGAAGTAGGTATAGGAATTGTCCGACTTGATCAGCGGACGATCGACGTCGTCGCCATAGGCGGTCGCCTTGAACAGCAACTGCTCGCGATCTTCCCAATCCTCGACCGGCGCCCCCTTCGGCGGCGGCAGGCGGCCTTCGTAGATGTCGCCCTTGGCCTTCAGGAAATCGATGGTCTCGGCAACCTTGTTGTTGCCGCTCTCGATCAGCGAGCGCTCCGAGAAGAACACGTCGTGACGGATGTTGAGGGCGGCGAGATCGTCCTTGATCTCGTCCATCATCATCGCGATCGCCTTGGCGCGCACGGTCGGAAGCCATTCGGCTTCCGTCATCGCGCGCAACTTGTCGCCGTGTTCCTTCGCCAGCGCCTGCCCGACCGGCTTCAGATAGTCGCCGGGATAGAGGCCTTCCGGGATGGCGCCGATGTCCTCGCCGAGCGCCTCGCGATACCTCAGGAACGCGGAGCGTGCGAGCACGTCGACCTGGGCGCCGGCATCGTTGATGTAATATTCGCGGGTGACGTCGTGGCCGCCGAACTGGAGCAGGCTCGCGAGCGCGTCGCCGAACACGGCGCCGCGGCAATGACCGACATGCATCGGTCCGGTCGGATTGGCCGAGACGTATTCGACATTGACCTTCGAGCCGCCGCGGACGCGGCCGTAATCGGCGCCCTCGCGCAGCACCGTCCGCAGCGCTTCTGCCCAGGCGGCAGGCTTCAGCGTCAGGTTGATGAAGCCGGGGCCGGCGACATCGACCTTGGCGATCAGCGCGTCCGCGCGCAGCCGCTCGGCGATCTGCTCGGCGAGATCGCGGGGCTTCGCCTTTGCCTCTTTCGCAAGCACCATGGCGGCGTTGGTCGCCATGTCGCCATGGGAGGCATCGCGCGGCGGCTCGACCACCACGCGCGAGAAATCGATGCCCTCGGGCCAGCTGGCATCCGCCGCGAGCGCGCGGCAGGCGGCGTGCACGCGTGCGAGCACGTCAGCGAACAGGTGCAGGGATGAGGATGTGTCGCGCATGGCCGCCGCCTAACGCAAATCCGGGGTCGAGTCAAAGAGCCGCTGGTGCTCGGTCAGGGCGAAACGGTCGGTCATTCCGGCAATGAAATTGCCGATCCGCCGGGCCCGGTCGCCCTCATTGTCCGCCTCCGCCCCCGTGAGCCATTCCGGCGGCAGCTCGGCCGGCGATTTCAGGTATTTCGCGAACAGGTCGAACAGGATCTGTTTGGCCTCCCCCATCACCCGCATCACCCGCTTGTGACGGTACATGTGCTGGTAGAGGAAGCGCTTGATGGCGGCCTCCTCCTCGGCGACGTCAGCGGGGAACGCGATCAGCGCCCGGCTCTGTTGGCGCACGTCCTGGGCCGATTGCGGCTTGGTGGCGGCAAGGTTCTTCTGCGCCTCCGCAAACACCGCACCGATCAGATGCGAGATCAGCTCGCGCACCAGCTCGGCGCCGCGCCTGACATCTTCGAGATCGGGATAATGCGCTGAGGTTTCGGCGATGATCGCAGCTGTGAGCGGCATCGCCTTGAGATCGTCGAGGTCGAACAGGCCGGCACGCAGGCCGTCGTCGATGTCGTGGGCGTCATAGGCGATGTCGTCGGCGATCGCGGCGACCTGCGCCTCCAGCGAGGCGAAGCTCCACAATTCAAGATCGTAGACCTTGATGTAGTCGGCGATGCCGACGGGAATGCCATGCTCGCGATAGTGTCCGACCGGCGCACCGCTGCGATCGGTCAGAGGGCCGTTGTGCTTGACGATTCCCTCCAGCGACTCCCAGGTCAGGTTCAGCCCGTCGAATTCGGGGTAGCGGTGCTCCAGCGCCGCGACGACGCGCAAGGCCTGGGCGTTGTGGTCGAAGCCGCCAAATTCCTTCAGGCAGGCATCCAGCGCCCGCTCCCCGGCGTGCCCGAACGGCGGATGGCCGAGATCGTGCGCGAGCGCCAGGGTTTCCGTGAGGTCCTCGTCGAGCCCGAGCTGCCGGGCCAGCGCGCGAGCGATCTGCGCCACCTCCAGCGAATGGGTCAGCCGGGTGCGGTAGTGGTCGCCCTCGTGGAACACGAACACCTGGGTCTTGTACTTCAGGCGGCGGAACGCGGTTGAGTGGATCACCCGGTCGCAATCCCGGCGGAACGGGCTGCGGGTCCGGCTCGGCGGCTCGGCGACCAGCCGGCCGCGGCTGCGATCGGGGTCGCAGGCATAGGGCGCGTGGGGGGCTGCCATTCCGACGGACACGGCGAATTTAGTCCCTATCCATTTGATTCTGCGTATGGTGGCACTTAACTATGCCGGACGCGGGATACCAAATGAATTGGGCGAGTAACCTTGGTATGACGCCACCGACGATCGGAGACCTGAGATGACGACTGCCGTGACCATCAGTGACCGGGCCGCACGCCGGATTGGGGAGATCCTCAAGGGCGAAGGGTCAGGCGCGATGCTGCGCATCTCGGTCGAGGGCGGCGGCTGTTCCGGCTTTCAGTACAAGTTCGACATCGACCGCGACCGCACCGACGACGATCTCGTGATCGAGCAGGACAATGCGGTGGTGCTGGTCGATTCCGCCTCCCAGCCTTTCCTGGCGGGATCGCAGGTCGATTTCGTGGACGACCTGATCGGCGCCTCGTTCCGCGTCAACAATCCCAACGCGACGGCGTCCTGCGGCTGCGGGACCAGCTTCTCGATCTGAGCGCTTACGCGCCGGTGATCTGCCTTTCTTCCTCTGTCCACTCGACCTCGACCGGCATCAGCTCCGGCTGAAGCGGCGCGTCGTCCGATGCCACGTGGTTCAGCGCCCGCAGCAACGCCGCGACCAGCGCGGGCTTGCGCAGCGGCTTTGCCAAAAAGTCCGACATGCCCGCCTCGCGGCAGATCTTGACGTCTTCGGGGAAGGCGTTGGCGGTGAGCGCGATGATCGGCAGGGCCTCGAAGCGGCCGCCTTGCGCGCGGATCGCCCGGGTTGCGGCAAGGCCGTCCATGTCGGGCATGCGCACGTCCATCAGAACGACATCGTAGTCCCCCTCCGAGGCCGCCGCGACGGCCTCGACGCCGTCGGTGACGACGCGCAGCTCGACATCGAAGGCACCGAGCATCTTGCTCACGACCAGGCGGTTGACGGCATCGTCCTCGGCGACCAGCACCTTCAGTGGTCGGTCGAGCTCGGCGATATGCGCCTTGAGCTCGTCGGCCTCGTCGCGGCCGGCCGCCTGGTCGGATGCCGGCGCCTGGCTCCAGGGCAGCACCAGCGTGAAGCGGAAGGTCGAGCCCTCGCCCGGCGTCGAGGTGACGCCGATCGTGCCGCCCATCTGCTCGATGATGCGCCGGGAGATCGCGAGCCCCAGCCCGGTGCCGCCGAAGCGGCGGCTGATCGAGGCGTCGGCCTGGGCGAAATCGCTGAAGAGCAGGCCGAGTTTTTCGGGCGCGATGCCGATGCCGCTGTCCTTGACGGTCCATTCGACGGTCGCCAGCAGGTCGCGCCGCGTCTGGCAGGTGGCCGAGATCGTCACCTCGCCTTCGTCGGTGAACTTCACCGCGTTGGACGCGAGGTTGAGCAGCACCTGGCGGATGCGCGCGACGTCGCCGCGCAGCGTCGGCGGCAGGTTCGGATCGAGCTCGACCTTGACCGTGAGCCCCTTGCTCTTGGCGCTCGCGCGCACGACGGTCGCGACCGTCTCGACCAGCGCATGCGGTGCGAAGTCGATCGCCTCGAATGCGAAGCGGCCGGCCTCCAGCTTGGACAGATCGAGGATGTCGTTGAGGATGCGCTGCAGGTTGTCGCCGGACTCGCGGATCGTGGCGACGGCCTCGCGCTGCTCCGGATCGAGCCTGGTCTCGAGCAGCATGCTGGCGAGCCCGAGCACGCCGTTCATGGGCGTACGGATCTCATGGCTCATCACGGCGAGGAAGTCGGACTTGGCGCGGCTCTCGGCCTCGGCCTTTTCCGCGCGCCAGCGCTCGGTCACGTCGCGGCCGAAGCCGCGATAGCCGAGGAACTGGCCGTCGCGGTCGTAGGCCGGCTTCGCCGTGAACGACCACAGCCGCGCCTCGCCGCCGGCAACGACCTTGAGGTTCATTTCGTGCAGCGGCTCGGCATGTTCCATCAGGCCGACGATGTTGTAGGCCGCGCTCTTGTCCTCGGGGCAGAGCATGTCGAGCACGTCGGCGAAATGCGAGCCCTTCAGCAATGGAAGCGGCAGCTGCGCCACATCGGCGAAGCGCTCGGGCACGTCGACCAGGTGTCCCTCGGCGTCGGTCTGCCACAGCCAGTCGCTGGCGTTCTCCTGGAAATCCTTCAGCAGCAGCGAGATGATCTCGGTCTGACGCTCGAGCTCGAGCTGCGCCTTGAGATTGCCGAGGAACAGGTTGCCTTGCGAGACGATGTTGCGCGCCATGAAGAACGCGAACAGCAGCAGGAACCCCGCGGTCACCAGATACGGCCCGGCGCCGCACAATAGCAGCGCGCCGGCGCAGCCGACCGTCATGGTGGCGAGATAGACGAGGCCGGCGCGCGGGAAGGTCGAGAGCGTGAAGGCGCCGCCGGACATCATGCCGACCATCAGGCAGGCCAGGATCAGCTGGCTGGTCGGCTCGATGTGGCTGAACAGCGCGAGTGGCAGCGTGCCCCAGATCGCGGCGAGGAAGAAGGCCTGCCGCAGCATGTGCCGTGCGGCGCGGGGCGAAGCCTCCTGCGGCGGGTTCCGATACGACCGCCGCCACGAACGTACCGCGAGCGAGGCGGTGGCGGCGAGCGTCAGGCCCCAGATCGCGAGGAAGTCGTTCCAGCCCCTGCCCCAAAACAGGATCAGCACGATGGCGACGTTGAGCATGGTGACGGCCATTGTCACCGGGATCAGCCGCGTCACCGCGTCGATCTGCTTGGCGCGGATCCGGCCCAGCTCGCGCTCGCTGAGATCGGCGGTCAGGCCGTCCTCGATCTCGAAGCCGCCGAGCCAGTACAGGAACGCGCCGACCAGTCCGTCGCGCGGCTCAGCCTGTTGTGAAGTTTCGACCCGCCATCCCATCCGTGGAACCTTTTCCGTATCAATGGCCTGCGGTCCGCTTAAGCCGGGTTAATTTTGTGGGAGATTTTGCGGCGTCCTTGACGGAGGCGTTTGCATTTTGTTCTAACGGGTGCCCCTGCCCGGAGCCGTCGAAATGCCCATCAGAGTAGCCACCTGGAACGTCAACTCGGTCCGGCAGCGGATCGACCTGCTCCTGACCTGGCTGAAGGAGTGCCAGCCGGACATCGTCTGCCTCCAGGAGATCAAATGCGTCGATGAGGCCTTCCCGCGCCTGGAGATCGAGGCGCTCGGCTACAACGTGGTCACGCACGGGCAGAAGACGTTCAACGGCGTCGCCCTGCTCTCGAAGCTCCGCTTCGACGAGACCAAGTCGGGGCTGGCCGGCGACGACGAGGACGCGCATGCTCGCTTCCTCGAGGGCGTGGTGACGCTCAAGCACGGGGTGCTGCGCATCGCCTGCCTCTATCTGCCCAACGGCAACCCGGTCGGGACCGAGAAATATCCCTATAAGCTCAAATGGATGTCGCGACTTCTTGAATATTCGAAGGAGCGCCTCAAGACCGAGGAGCCGCTAATCCTCGCAGGTGACTTCAACGTCATCCCGCATGCCCGCGACGTCCACAATCCGGCGGCATGGACCGAGGACGCCCTGTTCAAGACGGAGACGCGGGAGAGCTTTCAGTCGCTGCTCGGCCTCGGCCTGACCGATGCCTTGCGGGCCGTCACCGACGAGCCGGGCCTCTACACCTTCTGGGACTACCAGGCCGGCGCCTGGCAGAAGAACCATGGCCTGCGCATCGACCACCTGCTGCTGTCGCCGCAGGCCAGCGACCGGCTCGCCAATGTCGGCATCGACAGCTATGTGCGGGCTTGGGAGAAGCCGTCGGACCACGTGCCGGTATGGGCGGATCTGGATCTCGAGGCGGCGTAACGCCGCCTCTTCGGGATCACTCCCGGCGGCCCTGCACCCACTGTTCCAGCATTTGCAGGCACATGGCGCGGTCGTCGTCCGAGGCTTTCGCGAAGGCGCGATTGTAGCTTTCCTTGATCCAGGTCTCTTCGCTGCCGGCGCTGTCGCGCGCCAGCGTCAGCCACATCAGGCCGCGGGCGGCCTGCCGCGGCAGGCGATCGCCGTTGAACAGCATCTGGCCGAGCAGCGCCTGCGCCTCGTGCTGGCCCTTCTGCGCGGCGAGCCCGAGCCAGCGCGCGCCATAGCGGAAATCCTCGCGCGAGGCGTCCGGCGTCTTCAGATACAGCCGGGCGAGATCGTACTGCGCGTCCGCATTGCCGAAATAGGAGGCCGCATAGGAGAACATCTCCCGCGCCCGGTCCTGGTCCGGCTTGATCTTCGAATTCGGGATGCCGCTGAGGTAGTAGCGGCCGAGCGCGACGAAGGCATTGGCCACGATCTGCGCCTGAGGCGCCGAGGGACTGTCCTCCGCATGCGCGTTGGCGATCCGGCTGAAATATTCGAAGGCGCGCACGTCGTCCTGGGCCACGCCGTCGCCATTGGCGTACATGCGGCCAAGTTTCCACTGCGCGATCGGATGGCCGCCCTCGGCAGCATATTGCAGGGCGCTGAGCGAGGTTTCCTGGGTCGCCGGCGACACCTTGCTGCGCACCGCACCCGCGGCCCCCGGCAAGGTGGTCACGACAGGGATGGTCGCGTCCTTCTGGTTGACCGGCGCGCCCTCGAAGGCGAGCGCCGGCACGGCCAGCGCACTGACCCCTAACACAAACGCAACAATGGCACGCCTAGATGTCCGCATAGCACTGTTTCTCGTGCGCACCGCCCGGATGGGTGACCGCCCCCCCGACCGCTGGTCCAACCTGCTGAGCATATTTCCAGAGCGCGCCCGTCGTGTGGTTAGTCGCGCGAGCGCTCCATTTGGTCTTGCGCTGGGCAAGCTCCTGGTCGCTCAATTTTACGTTAAGGGTGCCGGCGACCGCGTCGATCTCGATGATGTCGCCATCCTCGAGCAGCCCGATCGGGCCGCCGATGGCGGCTTCCGGCCCGACATGGCCGATGCAGAAGCCGCGGGTGGCGCCGGAGAAGCGGCCGTCAGTGATGAGCGCGATCTTGCCGCCCATGCCCTGCCCGGTCAGCGCCGCGGTGGTCTGGAGCATTTCCCGCATGCCGGGGCCGCCCTTGGGGCCCTCGTAGCGGATCACGATGACTTCGCCTTCGCGGTATGTGCGGTTCTGGACGGCCTCGAAGGCGTCCTCTTCCCGGTCGAAGCAGCGTGCCGGACCGGTAAACCTCAGGTTGGACATTCCCGCGACTTTCACGATCGCACCTTCTGGCGCCAAATTGCCCTTCAGACCCACCACACCACCGGTGACGGTGATCGGCTTGTCTGCCGGGTGCACCACATCCTGGTGCGGATTCCACTTCACGCTCTTGAGGTTTTCGGCGATCGTTCGACCGGTGACCGTAATGCAGTCGCCGTGGAGAAATCCGTTGTCGAGCAGCGTCTTCATCAGAAGCGGGATGCCACCTACTTCAAACATGTCTTTGGCGACATAACGGCCGCCCGGCTTCAAATCCGCGACATATGGTGTCTTTTTGAAGATTTCGGCGACGTCGAATAAGTCAAACTTGATGCCGCACTCGTGCGCGATCGCCGGCAGGTGCAGCGCAGCATTGGTCGAGCCGCCGGAGGCCGCGACCACGGCGGCCGCATTCTCCAGCGCCTTGCGGGTGACGATGTCGCGCGGCCGGATGTTCTGGTCGATCAGCTCCATCACCTTCTCGCCCGCGGTCATGCAGAAGGCGTCGCGGATTTCATACGGTGCCGGAGCACCGGCCGAGTAAGGCAGCGCAAGGCCGATGGCTTCCGAGACGGTCGCCATGGTGTTGGCCGTGAACTGCGCGCCGCAGGCACCCGCCGAGGGGCACGCCACGCGCTCGATCTCGTCGAGATCCTCGTCCGACATGGCGCCGACCGAGTGCTTGCCGACGGCCTCGAACATGTCCTGCACGGTGACCTGCTGCCCGCGGAAGTTGCCGGGCAGGATCGAGCCGCCATAGATGAAGATCGAGGGCACGTTGAGGCGAACCATCGCCATCATCATGCCCGGCAGCGACTTGTCGCAGCCGGCAAGGCCGACGAGGGCGTCATAGGCATGGCCGCGGACGGTCAGCTCGACGGAATCGGCGATGCATTCGCGCGACGGCAGCGAGGAGCGCATGCCGTCATGGCCCATGGCGATGCCGTCGGTCACGGTGATGGTGCAGAATTCGCGGGGTGTGCCGCCGGCATGCGCGACGCCCTTCTTCACCGCCTGCGCCTGGCGCATCAAAGCGATGTTGCAGGGCGCGGCCTCGTTCCAGCAGGAGGCGACGCCGACGAAGGGCTGGTGGATCTGCTCCGTCGTCAGACCCATGGCGTAGAAGTAGGAGCGATGGGGCGCGCGCGCAGGGCCTTCCGTCACGTGACGGCTCGGCAGCCTCTGCTTGATGTTGGTCTTTGCGTTCATCGCAAACCAGTTTCCCCGGCCAACCCTTTCAGACCCGAAAAATCAGACCCAAGATTTGAATCGACCTTGGGATTTCCCGTTCGCCTCGAGGACCGCCGCTGCCCCTAAAACATTCGAGCAATTTTATTCATGTTCGGGTGTGGCTAAAAAGCGGCGGTGATGCGAACGGCTGACGATGAGGGCTTAATCCGGAAGGAGTGTTGCGTGGATGGCACATTCGTTACCGGGAAGACACGGATCGGCCTACTGGGATACCCCCGCGAAGATGACAATCCACAACCTGAGATTTCCAGGCGGGTATGACGCGCCCGATCACGCACCACACCTTGGAGTGAGTCGCTGTCGACATCACCAAGCCCGCCATCCCCGGCAGTGGACACGCACTCTCCACATGGTCGTGGCGAGCGCAGCGAAGCAGTCCAGAGTCTTTCCGCTGACGGATTCTGGATTGCTTCGCTGCGCTCGCAATGACGGAGCGAGATGCATCGGCGTCATCCTCCAACTCGCATCGTAAATCGCAGACACGCCTTCGCATCCTCGCGGCGGATTTCGCCCGAGCTTTGCTTGATCGCTCCACCCTCTCAATCGAGAGGGCGCAGGGAAGGCCGGGTGCCCGACGGCACCCGCGGTCTGCTGCGCGAAAGCACGCGCAGAGAAACCGCACAGCAGCATACAGGTGTAGCCAATCACTCGGCCTTCCCTGCGCAGTGGTTGGACGGCTTATGCCGTGCTCTCCCGGGAGCCGAGTTCGTTCTGGCCTCCCTCACTCTCGCGAAAGTCGCCGACATCGCGCCGGTTGACGCGACTGCCGCATCCGCAAGAGCTTGACCGTAGCAACGACGGCCAGGACCACACGGTTTTGCCGTACGCACGGCCCGCCATTTCGCCGCAGTTTTCCCAGCCCTGTCGACGGAGCCGGAAACTTACAGGCGAGACGAACCTGACAGCGTCGCTCATCCAGCACGAAGTCTCGGGCTCACGGAGAGCAATCCGCCCTGCCCTTAACTCTCGCGCCCGACGCTGCCGCGTCCACCGCAAGCCCGGCTCGCGAAACGTGACGACACAAGATCGCCCCTCAAGGATGAGCCGGGATGGGCGACACATACGTCAATTCCGAATTTCGGCAAAGTGGAATATTTTTGCGCAAGCGGATTGACCGACCGCGGGGGTGTTTTGCCCGTCGGGCAACGCAAGATCTCGTAGCCTGGATTTCGCTGCGCTCCATCCGGGGCTTTCAGAGGGCCGCTCAGGCCGACATCGCGCCCTTGCGCCCGAACGGATCGACCAGGCGGACGATCTCGCAGGCGGCGACGAGGCCGGCGAGCCAGACGGCGCCGGTCAGTCCAATCCGCGCCACGATGGCCGCGGTGAAGGCGCCCGCTCCGCCGAGGACCGGCGTCGCAGCGAGCAGCACGAGCTCATAGGCCGCGTAGGCGAGGACGAATGCGATCGCCAGCATCAGGGGCGTGCGGCCATGCGCCAGCGCACGGAGCGCGGCGGACGAGGCCGCGGTCGCGACGAGTGCAGCAGCGCCAATGACAAAGCCCCAGGCGATCGTGCTCCCGGCAACGGGATAGTGCAGCACGCCGAAGCCGATGCTCTGGTTCACGAGCCACGCGCCGCTGACGACGAGCAGTGCCGGCCGCAGCGGCAACATCGCGGCCGCGACGACCGCGAAGGCCGCAAAGGGCGTTGCGCAGGCGAGCGCAAGACTTGCGAGCGCGCATGACACCGCCAGCAGCGCAAAGCAGAACATCGGTGCAAGGCGCGGCGCGACCGGATGGAGCCGGAAACGGTCGGCGTGAGGCGGCAGGATGCTGAGAGCCATGAGTAATCTCCTTCTTTTCGAATTCTAGTCCATTCGGGAGCCTATGACAGCCCCCGTCGCGATCAGAGCCTTGATCAGAATTTGGCGCCGGCCTTGAGCAGATAGGTGCGGCCCGGCAGCGGATAGGCACTGAAGCGGCCGTCCGTGAAGGTGCTTGCGATCGCATAGTCGTAGTAGAGCGCGTTCAGCACGTTGTTGACGCTCAAAGACCAGAAGTAGCGCTCGTACTGACCGCTGAGCTTGAGATCGATCGTGCCATTGGCTGGGATCGGCCGCTGTGTTCCCGCCTGGTCATTGTCCATGCGCCGCTCGCTCCAGAAGCGCGCGGTGGCGTCGAGCACCACATAGTTCTGCCAGATGTTCCAAGTGACGCCTGCACTCGCGGTGTAGCGCGACACCAGCGGCACGTCGTTGCCGGCCCAGACGCCCTCGCGAAACACGGCCCTTGTATAGGCCATGCCGGAGCGCAGGAGCAGAGAGTCGTTGACGCGATAGGACAGACTGGTCTCCGAGCCGTAACGGCGGGTCGGATCGAGGTTGGTGTTGTAGAACAGGATCGGACTGAAGTGGATCTCGTTGGCGAGGTCCATCAGATAGAGGCTGCTCTGCAATTGCAGCCCGCCTCCCTTGATGCGCAGCCCGCCCTCGACATCCTGCGAGGTCTGGGTCTTGAGCCGGAAGGTCTGCGGCAGCGGATTGAAGAAGGGGTCGAATGAAGGGCCCGACGACACACGCTCATCGACATCCGGCGTGCGGAATGCGCGCGCAGCGCGGCCGAACAGCGAGACGATGTCATTGAGGCGATGCTCGCCCCCGAGGTGCAGCGCGTATTGGGTCTCGTCGCTCCTGAGCGGGAGCGCGCCGATGTCGGTGTTGAACGGAGCGGCGACGTCAAAATGATCGCGCGCCGAGAGACTGACGCTCTGCACCCGCACGCCATAGGAGACGTCCGTCGTCGGCGCCACACCCAATGTGTGCTGAAAATAGCCCGCAACCGTCTGCTGCCTGAGATCGTAATTGTGCCAGGGCGCAAGCCCCTGGCCGGCGCCGCGGTTCTGCTGAAAGCTCGCATCGTAATAATCGAGGCCGGTCAGCAGTTGCGACGGCATCCCCAGCAGCAAGCCCTTCACGCTGAGCCGCGGCGTGATCGACCATGTCGTCAGATCGGCATCGACATAGGTGGACGTGAACAACGCGGGAACCGGCGCTGGGCCGGAGAAGAACGCGCTCTGCTGCTTCTTGTCGCGCACACCGCCGTCCACGATGAGATCGATGCCGTTGGCCAGGGTCTTCGTGAAGCCGGCCGTCGCGCTGAAGCCCTGCTGGTTGGCGTAGTTGAAGGGTGTGCTGGTGCCCCGTCGGTTGGTCGCGAGCTCGTCGACGCCGATGGACGGATCGACGGTGCGGCCGCCCGGCAATCGCAGCTCCTGATTGTCGCCGGTAACGGTGACGAAAGCAGTCAGGTCTGATGTCGTGTAGTTCAGGTTGCCGACGCCATTCTCCTGGACAAGGCGATTGTTGTCGCGGTAGCCGTCTGTCTTGACGGCATTGCCGTAGAACGAGGTCGACCACGGACCGGAATTGAGCGACGTCGAGACATTGCCAAGCCTGGTGTCGAACGAGCCGAAGCCGGCCTCGATGCGCGCGGCAACGGGCGGCCCGCCGACGCCGTTCCTGGTGATGATGTTGATCACGCCGCCGACCGCATTGTCCCCATAGAGCACCGCGCCGGCATTGCCGCGCGTGATCTCGATACGCTCAATGGAATTGAGCGGGACAGTGGAGAGGTCCACCTGCGCGATGTCGATGTCGTTCAGCCGCCGCCCGTTGATCAGCACCAGCGAATTGGCAGTGGCAAACGCGCCGAAGCCGCGCAGGTCGACGCTGGTCTTCGCGCCGATCTGGCCGCCATAGAGCGTCGTGATCTGGGCACCCGGGACTTGCGTCGCGATGATCTCGGCAAGCGTCTGCGAGGGCGCATGTGCGATATCCGCGGCCGTGATGACGGTCGCGGCGGCCCCGACGATGCCTCCGTTGCCGGCGACCGCCTCGCCGCCGGAGCCGGACGAGCCGGCGCCATTGCCTGCCGGCGCTCCGCTCGGGGCTCGCAGCCTCGCCGTGTCGCCATCGCCGATCGCCCTGGCGCGTGTGCGGTTCTGATCGTCGGGCCTGGTCACTTCGACCGGCGGCAGCTGCTCGGCGGCGGCTTGCTGCGCGAAAGCTGTGGGGAGATCGATCGCATGGAGGAAAACGGCAGCAACGATGCCGGCGCGAAGGCGCCTGGCGGCAGAGACAATACGGGACACAGTTGTAACCTCGGCATGACGTCAGTGGCACGTCACAGCGAACGAGGCTTTACGGCGGAGCAATCGATTGCTCCGGTGAAGCTAATGCCTGTACTCCCCGACCGACATCTTCGCGTGTGACCACGGCTGACGGCAGGTCTCCTGGCTCGCGGGTCGTTACCTTACGTCGCCTTCCCAGGACCGAGATTCCCAGTGGCATATGACGAAAGATTCACCGCTTACAGTTGCGGGGGCAGCCGTGGCGTTGGGACAATCCCGGCATTGGGACAATCTCGCACCACGTTCCCTTTTGATCTCCGTGCGGAGAACCGTCACCGATCAATCTACGAGGCGGCCGTACGGAGAGTCAATCGACCGGTTGAACGATGAGCTGCAAACGCGAGGCAAACACAATCAGTCAGGCTTCCGCACCGCGCGCGTCGTGACCACCGCCCGCTCACCGGCATCGACAAGCTGGCCGATGCCGGTTCGGCCCGCGAGCGCGCAGCGGACGATGTTCTCGGCGACCGACCTGCGGAACCCATGATCCTCGCCCCTGGGCCGATTGCGGCAAATCCGATCCAGCGCCAGCTTCATGTTGATCCGTGTACGGGTGTCGAAATGCGCGCTGATCATTCGCCCGGCCTCGATACGTGATGTTGGGGCGGAAACGTCCGACGATCGCCCGGGTTCCGAAACGGGATCGCGCAATAGAGCGGCCGGCTACGCCCGCCCTCTCTGGCGCTGTGCCTGAGCCCAGGCCACCGTGACGTCGCGCGGCGGGATGTCGATGCGCCGGATCGGCGTCAATCCGCCCGAGGCGGAGATGATCGCGGTCTCCTCGCGGCGACAGCGCGGACACACGAAGCGGACCTCGCTCGGGGACGTCGACCAGCTCGAGCGTTTGACGTTGGCCGCCATCGGCCACGCGTCGCACTGCGAGCACGACACCAGAAACCGGCCGGGATCGAGCATACCCATTCCATGCGACTCCGCGTCCTGCCTGCTCCTACCAATGATTATGTCAGGTGAATCGTTCCGGTGCCCCGACACCGTCAACCCCTCAATGCCCAAGGGGCCGGCGATCCCGGCCCTCAAGCTTCTGCAAACCGCTGGCCGCTCAGTGCGCGCCCTTGAGCGTGCAGGACGTGGTGCAGGTGACCGTGTTGCCATGGTCGCACGCCTTGCAGGCGGCCACGCATTGGTTCATGTCGCGGGGGTTGTAGGAGCTGTAGTTCCGCACCGGGCAGGCTGCGGTCGAGCCGGTGATGTCCTGCTCCTGATTGCAGGCCGCCGCCATGAGCGCGAGAATGAGGACCGCAAGCAGACGCATGGGATTGTACACGCTGCATTGCAGCGAGTCCCGGCATTCCCACTGCGAGCCATCGCGAATCGCGACGCTCGCTCCCATCAAAGTCAAAGGATGCGTGCCAAATGTTAAGAACGGATTGCAGCCGCCTTCAGGCCGCAGCGCTGGTCGCGACTCGCAGCCCGCGTCTCGCGCGCAAGCTGATAATAGTGCTCGGCGAGCTTGAGATAGAATTCGCGCTTGGTGCTGTCGGTGGCGAGCTTGGCGATCAGCTCGCATTCGGCCGTGAGCGTCTCGAACCGTTCCAGCCTGTCCTCAAGTTCTGTCATCGGCGTGTCCCCATCAAACGCCTCAAGGACGATCAACCTAAGCCTGGGAAATAGGTCACGGCGAACATCGTTATCGAGTAGAAACAATTTTTCCCGCGGCGGCTTACTTCTGCTCCAGCCGCCAGGCACCGTCCCACCTCTCGTCCGGCGGATTGACCTCGAACTGCGCGATGCGGGCGAGCAGCGCGCGCGAGGGACCGTCGCCGGGGACGGCTTCGAGCGCCGCGTTGAAGGCGGCGCGGGCCTCGTCGAAGCGGCGGGCGCGATAGGCGGCAAGACCTTCGGCATAGTGCGTGCGCAAGCCGTCCTGCGCGGCGGTGAGCACGCCGGCCCTCGCCATCACCTCGAAGATCGCCTGCGGCGCGCTCTGGCCGGCGACCGCGAGACGATCGATCTCGCGCAATTCGAGGCGCTCACCGACCGCATCCGCCGTCGCCTGCGAGATCAGGATGCGGGTGCCGTAGACCTTGTTGACGGCCTCGAGCCGCGAAGCGAGGTTCACGGCATCGCCCATCACGGTGAAGCTCATCATCAGCTCGGAGCCGATGCTGCCGGTGAGGACCTCGCCGGTGGCGATGCCGATGCGCAGGTCGCAGGGCACGGGCATGGCGCGGATGCCGAGCAGATCGGGCAATTGCTTCTGCAGCGCGGGCACCTGGTCGGTCATGTCGATGGCGGCACAGCCGGCAAGGAGTGCCGGCTCATCCTCCTCGATGAAGGGCGGGCCCCAATAGGCCATGATGGCATCGCCGATATATTTGTCGATGACGCCGCGATTGCTCCTGATCGGGGCCGACATCACCGTAAAATAGTGGTTCATCACCTTGACGAGGCCGCGCGGGGTCATGCCCTCACTCATCGAGGTGAAGCCGCTCATGTCGCAGAACATGATGGTCATCACCCGGCGCTGGCCGTCGATGGCGACCTCGGGCCGTTCGATCAGGCCCTGCACCACCTTGGGATCGATGTAGCGGCCAAACGTCTCGCGGATGCGCTCGTTGTGGCGCAACTGCTCGATCATGCGGTTGAAGGCGGCCGCGAGCTCGCCGATCTCGTCCTGGGTCGAGACGGCGATGGTCTTGTCGAACCGCCCGGCCTCGACCTCGCGGGTGCCGGCCAGCAACAACCGCACCGGCCGCGTGATGCCGCCGGACACCAGCAGAGCGAAGGCAAATCCGACGATCGCGGCGAGCAGGGTCACGATGCCCGACACGATGATGGCCTGGCGCTGGTGGCTCATCACCTGCGATGTCGAAGCGAAGACCTGTGTCAGCATGTCGGCGCGGATCGCATCGAACTTCCGATTGAACTGGTCGCGGATGGCGTCGATATGTTCCAGCGTGCCGCGGGCTTCTGCCATCTGCTTGGCGTCGACCTGCTTGAGCAGCTTTGCGTGGTCCTCGTTCAGGTCGCGGCGCAGCTCGGTGACGGCAGTCTCGATGCGGATCTCGATCCGCGCCAGCGCGGCATTGTCGGACGGCGTCCTCGGGTCGTCGATGATCGCGTTGATGAGCTTGCGTGCGCCCTCGGCCTCCTCCTCGATCTTGCGGTCCGCTTCCTCGAACTCGCGCAGGCGCGCCGCATAGGCCTCCTCGTCCGAGGACGCCTGCATCTTCATCATGACCATGCGCCGCAGCGCCACCGACCGCTCCAGCGAGCGGATATTGGCGCGCGCCAGATCGCCATAGGCCGGGATGTAGCGGTTGGTCAGCTCGTCCAGGAGGACGCCGACCTGGCTCGACATCACCATCGACAGGATCGAGGTGACCAGCATCAGGACGATCAATCCGAGGGCGATGCCGACGATCTTGCGTCGGATCGACTGGTTGAAAATCGGCATAGGTGCGGGGCAAAGGCTGAAAGGACGGGTCAGGGAACTCAATACACCGGATTTCAGCCCGGGAATACGCGCAATCTGGCCCTTCACGGCGCCCTGGACCGTGCGCAACCGTCGCCGGAGCCTTATTCGTTAACAAAGGTTAAAGGGCCTATTCTATTCCCCGTTGCAAGAGTTCCCGCCTTCCATCCGTATTTTGCCGCATTGTTGCGACAGCGTGACAAATGCGAAACGATGCCGTGGCATCGTTTTCGGCGTCACTTTGATTCTCGAGCCGCATGTCGTCGCGGACTTTGGTTTGTACTGGTTTCGCAGGGGGGACCACGGAATGAACCAGTGCCTACGCTCGCTCGCGTGTGTCGTTGCCGTGGCCGCCTTGGCTCTCCTTCCGACGGAGCTGGCGGCGAAAAGCAGTCACAAACCGTCCGCGTCGAAGAAGACGCATGAGGCGAAAGCCGGCAAGCAGCGCCACGCCGCGGCGAAATCGCGCCATGGCAAGCACGCCGAGGCGAAGCGCAAGCCGAAGAAGCAGGACGACGAGCCGTCAGACAAGCCGGCAGCGCCGCCGCTGACCGGCGACCTCGCCGCGCTGAAGGACGCGATCGATCTCGCGCGCAAGGGCAAGACCGATGACGCGAGCGCGGCGCGCGACCGCATCGCTGATCCCGCCGGGCAGAAGCTCGCCGACTGGTTCATGCTGCGCCATTCCGAGAGTACCGCGAATTTCAAGCGCTATGCCGCCTTCCTCGCCGCCAATCCTGACTGGCCGAGCAGCGCGCTTTTGCGCCGGCGCGCCGAGGCGCGGCTGTGGCAGGAGAAGACCGACGCGGCCACCGTGCACAAATTCACCATGGACCGCCCGAGCAGCGCCAAGGGCAAGTTCGCGCTCGCCCGCGTGCTGCTCACTGAAGGCGACAGCGACAGGGCCGCGCGGCTCGTCCGCGAGGCCTGGCGCACGGACGAATTGTCGGAGCGCAGCGAGGAAGATTCCTACGAGGCGTTCCGCGATCTCCTCACCGCGGACGACCACCGCGCCCGCATGGACAAGCGGCTCGGCGCCAAGGACTATGCCGGCGCAAGGCGCGCGGCAAAACGGCTCGGCGAGGATGCGCTCGCGATCGTCAAGGCCTGCGCCGCCGTCACCGGCAAGGCCAACAAGGCCAAGGACTATCTCGATGACGTTTCGACCGAGGCGCGCCGCGATCTCGGCTATGTGCTGTGCCGCGCGCAATGGCATCTCCAGAAGGACCGCATCGACGATGCGGCCGAGGTGATTTTGGCCGCCGCACCCGACGCCATGGCGGCGCAGGACACCGACGCCTGGTGGCGCGAGCGCCGTTTGCTCGCGCGAAAACTGCTCGACCAGGGCAAGTTCAAGACCGCTTACGACGTGGTGCGAGCGGCGGCCGTGCCGGCGATGGAGGTCTACCGCGTCGACTACCACTTCATGTGCGGCTGGATCGCGCTGCGCTATCTCGACGATCCCAGGACGGCGATGATGCACTTCGCCGCGATCGACGAAGGCTCGGCCAATCCACTCGCGCTGTCGCGCGCCCATTACTGGCGCGGCCGTGCCGCGGAAGCGATGGGGGCGCCGGCCGATGCGCGCCAGAGCTATCAAGCGGCGGCGCGCTACCCGACCGCCTATTACGGTCAGCTCGCCCGCGCCAAGCTCGGCCTCGACCGCATCGAGCTGCGCCCGCCCTCGCCCGTGCTCGCCGCAGCCGACCCGCAAGCCCTGGACGAGCGCGTGCGCGCGGCCGACATGCTCTATGGCATCGGCGAGCGCGACACGGTGTTCTACTACGCCGAGGATCTTGCCAAGGAGAGCACCGACGTCGCCGCGCTCGAAGGCCTCGGCGAGCTGGCCGGACAGCGCAACGATGCCCGCGTGATGCTGGAGGTGGGCAAGTCGGCGCTGGCGCGCGGGCTCGCGCTCGACCATTACGCCTTCCCGACCATCGGCATCCCCGAGCACAAGCAGGTCGCACCCGCGATCGAGACCAGCGTGATCTATTCGGTGGCGCGCACCGAAAGCTCGTTCGACCAGCGCGACAGGTCGGCTGCCAACGCGGTCGGGCTGATGCAGGTGACGCCGGAAGCGGGCCGCGACACCGCAAAGCGCTTCGGCCTGACCTATGACTGGGACAGGATGGTCTCCGATCCCGTCTACAACACGCAGATGGGGGCGGCCGAGCTCAGCGCGCTGCTGTCGGAATATCGCGGCAACCAGATCATGACGTTCGCCGGCTACAATGCCGGCCGCGGCCGCGTGCGCGAATGGGTGCAGGCGCGCGGCGACCCCAGGGATCCCAAGGTCGATCCGGTCGACTGGGTCGAGCGCATCCCGCTGTCGGAGACGCGCAATTACGTCCAGCGTGTGATCGAGAACGTGCTGGTCTACCGCGCGCGGTTCGAGAGCAGCGGCATGGTCGCCGCGAAATCCGAGCAGCGCGTCACGACACAGGAAGTGAGCGCGGCACCAACGGTATCGGCCGCAGCCCCCTCGCCCTAGCCTCGCGACCGCCGGGGCTGGACGCGGCGCGGGGCTTGACGCGGTGACTGCGGCCGACGACTCTGCGCGGCCTGCGTCGTTCAGCTAGCCGTCACCTCCTTCCGTGGTCAGAAGGTCGTGGGCGCGCAGATATGCCTCGGTCAGCGAGCGCGAGAGCGCGCCCATCTGCATCATCCAGCTCCAGCTCGAGATCGCCGCCAGCACCGCGATCACCTCGAGCGAGCTGCGGTAGGGCCACAGCAGTTCCATGGCGGTCTGCTGATCTCGACGGTAGCAATCCTGGTCGCAATAACGCTCTTGCTTGGACACGTGCCGGACGTAGCTCGAACCCAGCGGCCGGGCGCACGCGCTGCAGACGGCGCCGTGGCAGGGACGCTCCTGATTGACGAGCATGAATCGCAATGCCGTGTCCTCTCCTGCCGGCAGGCGTACCCGCCGATGCGTCTCGTTCGCCTGTCTGCTCAAGATGCCGCGCGCGTACGTTCCTCGATCAACGGTGCCCTTTCGTGCTGAAGCGCGTAGCATTCGTAGCCGCAGTAGGGCAGCAGCGTCCTGACATCGCGCAAGTAGCTGCCGCTGATCTCCTCGCAGCACCATAGGCAGAACGTCTTGCGGAAAGGGGTTCGGCCGTTCACCAGTATGAACCTCACGTGGCACCTCCGAGCGCGAAGCAGTAGACCGTGTCGACCAGAGACGCGGACGGCGGCGGGGCGCAAAGATGGTTGCGGCCGTCGGGATTATCCCTGTTTCGTTCCACCTTCTGGGACGGAATGAGGATGTACTTCCCGTCTTCCCGGCGCCGTGCGTAGATCCTGCCTTCGACGTACCGTACCTCTGTCGGATAGCAATCCGCGCTGTTGCAGCAACTCAGCACCGGATTGTCGGGCATGTGCCAGTTCGAATAGAACTTCTCGTGCAGGAGCTGATCCTGGGGCGGATGATGACGATGCGCACCATCCTGTCCAAACTCCTCGGCCTCCACGCCGGTCATCGACGGAAGCGACAGCGCGATCGTCAAGAGGAGCTTGCAAGCACGGTTCAGCACACAGCCTCCCGTTCAGAATTGCGGAATTCACGCCGCCTGAAATCGAAACAACCATCGGCGGTCGCGCTCGCGGCGCGCCCTGAAGCGATCGAGACACTTTCTGGAGCACAGCGGCGTTCGCCAGGAATAATATCGGATCAGGCCAAACTTGCCGTTGCAGACAGCGCAGCCCTTTACATCATGACCGCGCTCGGAGTGTTCAGGCCTATCGCACATCATGCTCTCCTCCTGTCTCTCATGATCGTGGCTGCGCTCGTACGCTGGTGCACGGCCATCCACGCTCGTTTTCTGAAAATGCGGCCTCTCAATCACGACCCGCCAATCATGCGGCAACTCGGGGCAACGGACGCAGAGCTTGGTTCTATGAGCAGCACATCGCGCAATTCGCTGGCTTGTGCCTTGCACATCGCGTCCCCTCGATTGGTCGTGAGATTAGTCCGCACGCAACGGACCGCTCAATTGTACGGAGGTAAATGTGCGCTATGATTAGGAATGCGCGAGCTATACGTAGGTTTGTCCCGTAGTTTTCCGGCCCTTCGCCTTCAATTAGACGAGGCAAAGCCAGCTGGCTGCACGGCAACCGCGAGTTTCGGTGGGCGGATTCCACTTTAGTCGGAAGGAATTGCTCCCCTTGTTGCAAAGTGCTCTACTTGCTTTGGCCTCAGCGAGCCGGGACGCCTGCGATGATGCCTGGCCAGATCGCGAAATTTGGGAATTCGGCAGCACAACTCCTGCTCGGCGGCCTTGCCGCGCTTCGATCGTTCGGCAACGGCGAGAAGGACGCGTCCGCGGTCGCAGATGACTCGCAGCAAGACACCGCCGATCTACGCGACGCCGTGAAGCAGTGGCGTGAGGTATTCGAGCACAATCCGGTCATGTATTTCATGGTCGATCCGGCCGGAACAGTGCTCAACGTCAATACGTTCGGCGCCGCACAACTGGGCTACACGCCGGCCGAGCTGATTGGCCAGTCCGTGCTCAACGTCTTCTTCGAGGAGGACCACGACGCCGTCCGTCGATGCGTAGCGTTGTGCCTGGAAACCCTGGACCAGTCGCATACCTGGGAGATTCGCAAGTTCCGGAAGGACGGCTCAGTCCTTTGGGTCCGTGAGAACGCCAAGGCGATGCTGCGCGGCGATGGAACGCCGATCGTGCTGGTCGCCTGCGAAAATATCACCCAGCGCAAGGAAGCGGAGGATGCGCTGCGGCAGAGCGAAGCCTACCTCGCAGAGGCGCAGGAACTGAGCCGCACCGGCAGCTTCGGCCTGGACGTCGCGACAGGCGCGATCGTCTGGTCAAGGCAAACCTTTCGCATCTTCCAGTGCGACCCGGCGGTGAAGCCGACCTTGGATTTCGTCTTCCAGCGCATCCATCCGGAAGATCGCGATGCGGTCAGCAGGACGCTCGATCGGGCCGCCCGACGAGCAGAGGATTTCGACCATGAGTATCGCCTGCTGATGCCGGATGGATCAATCAAATATCTCCATTCCGTGGCGCGCGCGCTGAGACACGGATCCGGGTGCATCGAGCTTGTCGGGGGCGTCACTGATGTCACGGTTGCAAAGGAGGCCGAACAGCGGCTGCGTCGCAGCGAGGCCTATCTGGCCGAGGCCCAGCGGCTCAGCCATACAAGCAGCTGGGCCTGGGATGTGCGCCGTCAGGAGTTTGCATACCGTTCGGCTGAACTCTACCGCCTGTTCGGATTTGAGCCGAACCAGATCGATGTACCGGCACGGGCTTTCCAGGAACGCATCCTCCCCGAGGATTTCCAGCGGATCATCGAGGTGGAACGTCAGGCCCTCCGGCGAAGGAAGCCCTTCGAAATTGACTTTCGCATTGCGCGCCCGGACGGCTCGATACGACGAGTTCATACCGAGGGACATCCCGTCGTCGGCAGCGACGGCGAAGTGACGGAAATTATCGGTACCCACGTGGACGTCACCGAGCAGGTCGCCGCAAAAGAAGCACTTCAAAGGGCATTTGACGAGCTCAAGGCATCCGAGCAGCGATTCCGCGACTATGCTGAAACCGCATCGGACTGGTTTTGGGAGACCGGGCCGGATCACCGTATCACGAAGATATCGGAACACTCCGATCCGGCCAGTGCTGCGCCGACGGCCTTGATCGGCCTGACGCGGTGGGACATTCCGCCCGATGCCGAGCTCGAGCCCGGAAAGTGGGAGCAGCATCGCGCGACGCTCGACGCCCACCTCCCGTTCCGCGATCTGGTTTACCGCGGCAGGGATCGCAACGGCTCTCCAATTTACGTGCGCACCAGCGGCAAGCCCTTGCATGACGCGGACGGTCATTTTCTCGGCTATCGAGGCGTCAGCAGCGATGTAACGGCGGCGATCCGCGCGGAGCAGGCTGAAGATGCGCTGCGCAAGGCACAAGCCGAGCTCGCCCATGTCACGCGCGTCACGACGCTTGGCGAACTTACCGCCTCGATTGCCCACGAAATCACCCAGCCTCTTGCCGCCGTGATCTCCAATGCGGACGCCTGCATCGCCTGGCTCGATCGCGAACCCGCCGACTTGAAGGCCGCGCGCCGTTCCGCAGAATGGATTGTCGAGGACGCCAATCGGGCCAGCGAGGTGATCCGCCGGATCAGGGCGCTCGCGAAGAAAACCGAGATCGAAGTGGTTTCACTCGACATCAACCAAGTCGTCCGGGAGGCGGTGGCGCTCGTTCGGCGCGAGCTCGCGACCCATGGGGTGTCGGTGCGAATGGAGTTGGCGTCCGACCTGCCGAGGATTTGCGGCGACCGGATCCAGCTCCAGCAGGTGCTGATCAACCTAGTGATGAACGGCATCGAAGCCATGCAAGCCAATGTCGACCACCCGCGCGAACTGGCGATCCGCTCGAGCCTGACGGACGACGACGATGACGACCGCCTGCTCCTCACCGTGACGGATCGCGGTGTCGGCCTCGGCAAAGACGTAAAGGAGCGCATCTTCACCCCCTTCTTCACGACGAAGTCGGGCGGTCTGGGGATGGGACTCTCGATCTGCCGATCGATCATCGAGGCTCACGCGGGCCGGCTTTCGGCCTTTCAAAATGAGGGGAGCGGTGCAACATTCCAGATCGCCCTGCCCTTGCCGCACAAGGACACGTCGTGACCGACAATGCCAAGCAGGCCCAGGCGAGCGCAGGTGACCCGATCGTCCGGATCGTCGATGATGATCCGTCGATGCGCCGCGCGCTGACCAATCTCTTTCAATCGGTCGGCCTTAAGGTCGAGGCCTTCAGTTCGGCGGCGGAGATCATGGAAGCCCAACCGCCTGCGGTCCCCAGTTGCCTCGTGCTCGACATCCGTCTGCCAGGATCGAGCGGCCTCGACCTCCAGGCGGACCTCGCCAAGGCCAATATTCACACGCCCATTATCTTCATCACCGGTCATGGCGATATTCCCATGACCGTGAGAGCCATGAAGAGCGGTGCCGTCGATTTTCTGACCAAGCCGGTGCGCGACCAGGACATGCTGGATGCGGTGCAGGCAGCGATCGAACGGGATCGCAGGCGGCGCGATGCCGAGAAGTCGATCTCGGGCGTGCGATCCCGTTTCGAGGGGCTGACAGCGCGCGAGCGCGACGTGCTCGCCCTGGTTGCATCCGGCCTGATGAACAAACAGGTCGCCGCCGAACTTGGATTGGCCGAGATCACCGTGAAGATCTATCGCGGGCAGATCATGCGGAAAATGGGGGCGAAGTCATTGGCCGATCTCGTCAGAATGACCGACGCGCTCGGAATCCCGCGCAACAGGGGTCACCTGCAAACCTAAGTATGCTTTCCAATCCCGCTCCGGGGGCCCACTTTCCGTAAGCGGCTGAACCGTGCCCGGCGGCTCCCCGTTCAGGAGCGATCATATTGTCAGTGCCCTCGATCATTTCCGTCATTGATGATGATCCCTCCGTTCGCCTTGCGACGAACAACCTCCTGACGTCGCGCGGATACACGGTCTACACCTTTGGTTCCGCTCACGAATTTCTTCAATCCGCCGAACTGGACACGACCTCCTGCGTAATCGCCGACGTGCAGATGTTGGCCATGAGCGGTGTCGAGCTGTTGACGCATATGCGCAGCCTCGGGCGCATCACGCCCTTCATCTTCATGACGGCTTTTCCCGACGAGGCCGTGCGCGACCGCGCGCTGAAGGCCGGCGCGACCTGCTTTCTCGCGAAGCCGTTTTCCACGCCGAAGCTGCTTCAATGTCTGGAGGCGGCCCTCACGGGGGCGGATGAAGCCAAGTTGTAACGCGGCCGCGCCTGCCCCTCAGGCCGCGGCTACTCGTCGTCGTGGCGACATACGAAGCGGCAAGGTGCTCTAATCCACCTTGATATTCGCCGCCTTGATGATTGGCCACCATTTTGCGATCTCCGCCTTCTGGCGGGTGCCGAGGGCTTCAGGGGTGAGCTGATCCTGCGGCGTCATCTCCAGGCCCTGGCTTTCGAGCTGCTTCTTCACGGCGGGATCGTTCAGGGCCTCCACGGCGGCGGCGTTGAGCTTGGTCACGATCTCCTTCGGCGTGCCCTTCGGCACCCACATCCCCGACCACAGCGTCATGTGGAAGCCTTTCAGGCCCGCCTCCTCCGCGGTCGGGATGTCCGGCGCCGAGGACAGGCGCTTGTCGTCGGTGACGGCGTAGGCACGGATGGTGCCGGCGCGGACCTGGTTGATGGAGTTGGAGGTCTGGTCGACGATGACGTCGATCTGGCCCGCGATGAGATCGTTCAGCGCGGGCGCAGTGCCGCGATACGGCACGTATTGCAGCTTGATGCCGCTGACACTCTCGAAATAGACCCCGGCGATGTGGCTGCCGGAGCCCGCACCGGCCGTGCCGGCGGTTGCCGCCGACGGCCGCGACTTGAGCCAGTCCAAAAGCTCTTTCAGCGACGTCGCCGGGACCGCGTTCTTGCTGACGACGATCATCGGGTTGCTCGGCAACAGCACCACCGGTTCGAGATCGGCAACGAGATCGTAGTTGAGCTTGTAGACCGCGCCGTTGGCCACATGGGTGCCGAGATGGCCAAACGAGATGGTGTAGCCGTCTGCCGGCGAATGCACGGCGCGACCGACGCCGATCGAACCGCCGGCGCCGGTGACGTTCTCGATCACCAGGGGCTGGCCGAGCGTCGTCCGCATCCGTTCGGCGAGCACGCGCGCCATCGCATCCGACGGGCCGCCGGCCGCGAAGGGAACGATGATGGTGATAGGATGCGAGGGATAGTCGTCGGCGCGCGCAGCGCCGGTGAGAGCGAGAATGCCGATCAGCCCGGCCCAGACGGCCTTCGTCATTGTGTTCTCCCCAGCAATGTCATTGTTGTTTTTCTTTACCTCGCCCCGCTTGCGGGGATAGGTCGAATTGCGAAGCAAATGGGTCAGCGGGAGCCTCCGCGAGCCCATCTGCCACCGTGTTCGCGCGGAAGCAGGCCTCTCACCCCAACCCTCCCAGCGCGAGCGAAGCTCGTCGCGCCCCCGTAAGAACGGGGAGAGGGAGAGATTTCTAGAACTGCGAGAAATCGATCGGCTTATGACGATCGAGCGTGCGGGTGACCGGCGGCAGCGGGTATTTCAGGCCGGTCGCGCAGTTGAACAACATCACGCGGTCGGTCTTGCTGACGCGGCCGTCGGCAAGGCTTTCCTTGTAAGCGGCGTAGGTCGCGGCGCCCTCGGGGCACAACAAAAGCCCCTCCTCGCGCGCGACCTCGTTCAGCGCCGCCGAGATCTTGTCGTCGTCGACCGCGATGGCAAAGCCTTTGCTCTCGCGCACCGCGCGCAGGATCAGGAAATCGCCGATCGCCTGCGGCACGCGGATGCCGGACGCGATTGTGTGGGCGTCCTCCCAGCGCGTCGCATGCTCGGTGCCGGCATCGAAGGCGCGCACCATCGGCGCGCACCCGGAGGCTTGCACCGCGACCATGCGCGGGCGCTTCGAACCGATGAAGCCGATCTTCTCGAGCTCGTCAAAGGCCTTCCACATGCCGATCAGGCCAGTGCCGCCGCCAGTCGGATAGAAGATCACGTCGGGCACGTCCCAGCCGAGCTGTTCGGCGAGCTCGAGGCCCATCGTCTTCTTGCCTTCGATACGGTACGGCTCCTTCAAGGTGGAGGTGTCGAACCAGCCGACCTTCGCGTTGCCCTCGCCGACGATCTTGCCGCAATCGTCGATATAGCCGTTGACGCGGTAGACGGTCGCGCCCTGCAGCTCGATCTCGCTGACGTTCACCTCGGGCGTATCGGCCGGGCAGAAGATCGTGGTCTTGATGCCGCAGGACGTCGCGTAAGCCGCGAGCGCCGCACCGGCATTGCCGTTGGTCGGCATCGCCATGTGCTTGATGCCGAGCGCCTTGCCCATCGACACCGCCATCACGAGGCCACGCGCCTTGAACGAGCCGGTCGGCAGGCGCCCCTCGTCCTTCACGATGATCTCGCCGCCGCCGAGCTTTTTCCCGAGCTTCGGCAGCCGGATCAGCGGCGTCGTGACTTCGCCGAGCGAGACGATGTCCTTGCATTTGCGCACCGGCAGCAGCTCGCGGTAGCGCCACATGTCGGCGGGGCGTTCCTTGAGCGCATCCTTGGTCAGCGCCTTCCTCACGCCGGCGAGGTCGTAGCGCACCAAGAGCGGCTTGCCGGCCTTGGAGAGATTGTGGACCTGGTCGGCGGCATAATGATCGCCTTCCATCGCGCATTCGAGATGGGTGACAAAGGTCGGGCGTTCGATGGTGAGGTTGTCGTTGTCGTGCATGGGTTGGCCCTCTTCTTGTTCTGTTCCGTTCATTACGTGATCCGTCACCTTGAGGCGCGAGCCATGCGGCGCATCGCGCCGTATGGTGAGCCTCGAAGGGCGACGAGACCGGCTGCATCTCGGCCGCTCATCCTTCGAGGCTCGGCCAACGGTGCTCCGCACCGCCGACCTCACACCTCAGGATGACGGGACTGCTCAGAGCGCCCCCGACGCCGCAGTCCCCCTTCCCTCAAATATTCAACACTCGCCCATAAGCATCCAGCACGGCTTCCTTCATCATCTCCGACAGCGTCGGATGCGGGAACACGGTGTGCATCAGCTCTTCTTCCGTCGTCTCCAGATTCATGGCGACGACATAGCCCTGGATCAGCTCGGTGACCTCCGCGCCGACCATGTGGGCGCCGAGGAGCTGACCGGTCTTCTTGTCGAAGATCACCTTGACCAGGCCCTGGTCCTCGCCCAGCGCAATCGCCTTGCCGTTGCCGACGAAGGGGAAGCGGCCGACGCGGATCTCGCGGCCGTTCTCCTTGGCCTTGGCTTCGGTGAGGCCGACCGAGGCGACCTGCGGCTGGCAATAGGTGCAGCCCGGGATCAGGTTCTTGTCCATGGGATGCGGATGCAGGCCCTTGATCGCCTCGACGCAGATCACGCCTTCATGCTCGGCCTTGTGCGCCAGCATCGGGGGGCCCGCGACGTCGCCAATGGCGTAGATGCCGGGGACGTTGGTCTTGCCGTAACCGTCGATCACGATGCAGCCGCGATCGGTTTTGACACCGAGCTTTTCGAGGCCGAGGCTCTCGATGTTGCCAACGACGCCGACCGCCGAGATCACGCGCTCGAACTCGGTGGTCACAGGCTTGCCCTTGCCGTCGTCGATGGTGGCGACGACGCTGTCGGCCTTCTTCTCGAGCTTCGTCACCTTGGTCGAGGACAGGATCTTGATGCCCTGCTTTTCGAAACGCTTGCGCGCAAGGCCGGCGATCTCGGCGTCCTCGACCGGCAGGATCTGCGGCAGCACCTCGACCACGGTGACGTCAGAGCCCATGGTGTGGAAGAACGAGGCGAATTCGATGCCGATCGCGCCGGAGCCGACGACCAGCAGCGACTTCGGCATCCGCTCCGGCACCATCGCCTCGAAATAGGTCCAGATCAGCTTCTTGTCGGGCTCGAGCCCCGGCAGCACGCGCGGCCGCGCGCCGGTCGCGACGATGATGTGCTTGGCCTGGTAGGTCCCCTCGCCCAGCGCGCCCTTCGGCGCTTCGACGTCGGACTTCTTCACGGTGACCTTGCCGGGCGCGTCGATCGAGGCAGCGCCCCAGATTACGGTCACCTTGTTCTTCTTCATCAGGAAGCCGACGCCGTCATTCAGCCGCTTCGAGACGCCACGCGAACGCTGCACCACAGCCTTCGGGTCGAACGAGACCTTCTCGGCCGACAGGCCGTAATCCTTGGCGTGCTGCATGTAGTGATAGATCTCGGCGGAGCGCAGCAGCGCCTTGGTCGGGATGCAGCCCCAGTTCAGGCAGATGCCGCCGAGGTAGGACTTTTCGACGATCGCGACCTTGAAGCCGAGCTGGGCGGCGCGGATCGCGGTGACATAGCCGCCGGGACCGGAGCCGATGATGATGATGTCGAAGGATGTATCGGCCATGGCGGCTCCCGTTCAACTCAAGCGGTCGTTGCGCCGCGGGCGCGGCGATTGAGGATGTAAGTTCTGATCAGCCATTCCGCGAGGATGACCGCCGCCATGACGGCGATGATCACCAGCGCAATGGGTCTCCAGATGTCGCGCGACAGTCTCTCTCCGGCAAAGAAGGCAGATTCAATGATGTCGCGGCCGATCGGGCTGAGCGTCAACACCAGCGAGATCACCATTGAGATCCAGGGCCAGCGCGTCCGCATGCGCCATCTCAGACCATCATCATGACCGGATTTTCGATGAGCTGCTTGAACGCGCCGATCAGCTCGGCGCCGAGCGCGCCGTCGATGGCGCGGTGATCGCACGACAAGGTCACGCTCATCATGTGCGCGATCTCGATCTTGCCATTCCGCACCACGGGCCGTTCTTCGCTGGTGCCGACCGCGAGGATGGTGGCATGCGGCGGGTTGATCACGGCGGTGAAGTGGCTGATGCCGTACATGCCGAGGTTGGACACGGCGGTGGTGCCGCCCTGGTATTCCTCGGGCTTGAGCTTGCGCGAGCGGGCGCGCGCGGCAAAGTCCTTCATCTCGTTGGAGATGGTGGAGAGCGTCTTGGTCTCCGCTTTCCGGATGATCGGCGTGATCAGGCCACCGGGCATCGCCACGGCAACGCCGACGTCGGAATGGTGATGCTTGACCATGCCGCTTTCGGTCCAGCTCACATTGCAGTTCGGGATCTTCTGGAGCGCGACCGCCATCGCCTTGATGACGAAGTCGTTGACCGAGATCTTGTAGAGCGGCTTCTTCTCCTTGTCCTTGGGAGCCGCCGCATTGATCTCCTCGCGCGCGGCGAGCAGCTTGCCGATGTCGCAGTCGATGGTGAGGTAGAAATGCGGGACGTTCTGGATCGACGCAGTCAGGCGCTGCGCGATCGTGCGGCGCATGCCGTCGTGCGGGACGATGTCGTAGGAGCCGGGCTCGAACAGCGACAGGATCTGCTTGTCCGACATGGTCGGCGCGATCGAGGGCGCGGATGACGGCGCCGCGGCGGGCGCCTTGAGGCCCTTGCCGGACTTGGCCTGCTCGACGTCGCGGGCGACGACGCGGCCGTGCGGGCCGGTGCCTGTCACCATCGACACGTCGATGCCGGCGTCCTTGGCCAGACGTCGCGCCAGCGGCGATGAGAACACGCGGCCGCCATGGCCGTTGCTCTGAGCAGCCGGTGCGGCAGCCTGCGGCGCGGGTGCGGCGGCGGGCGGCGGTGCAGCCTTGGGCGCAGCAGGTGCTGTCGCGGGAGCTGGCGCAGCAGCGGGAGCATCCGTGGCTTTCGGCGGCGCGGCGGAGGCGCTGGGCTTGGCGGCACCAGCGGCCTTCACATCCTCGCCCTCACCGGCCAGCACGGCGATGACGTCGTTGACCGGGACGTCCTGCGTGCCTTCGGGCACCAGGATCTTGGCGATCGTGCCCTCGTCGATGGCCTCGACCTCCATGGTCGCCTTGTCGGTCTCGATCTCGGCGATGACATCGCCGGATTTGACCTTGTCGCCTTCCTTCTTCAGCCACTTGGCGAGGTTGCCCTTCTCCATCGTCGGCGAGAGAGCGGGCATCAGGATGTTGATGGGCATGCTGACCTCAAGAAGAACTTTGCAAAACGTCGTCTCCGACAGCGAAGACGAACAGACCAGGTTTAGTTGCCGATGTCGCCCTGCCAGAGGCGCTCATTGGCAGGGATGGAACGCCAATTCTTCATCATGGTGATGGAGCGGTCGTCGGCAAGGTCGATCCAGGGGATGCCGAACTTGTCGAGGATGTCCTTGGAGCCCGGAAAGGTGACGGATTCCCCGATCACCACCAGCTTCACCTTGAACAATGCGAGCGCGCCGGCACACATCGAGCATGGCGACAGCGTGGTGTACATGATGGTGTCGTGGAATGTGATCGCGCCGGCCTCGCGCAGGCAGCTCATCTCGCCGTGCAGGATCACGTTGTTCTCCTGCACGCGGTTGTTGTGACCGCGGGCGATGATCTGGTTGTCGCGCGTCAGCACGGCGCCGATCGGCAGGCCGCCCTGCGCGATCGAGGCCTCCGCTTCGCGGATCGCCTCCAGCATGAAATCGAAGTGATAGGATTCGATCGCCACTGTCAGTGCCCCTTCCCGCGCGGCGTCGTGGTGCCGGTGTCCGTGGGACGCTCGATCTCGGCCTGGAACATCTCGAGGATCCGGCTCAACGCGTCCTCCTCGGTATATTCGCTCTCGCGCGCATAGGCGCGCGCGGCGTGACGGGCAAGATCGACGAGCAAGAGGCCCCACATGTCGGGTTCCTCGAAGGCGCGCTGGAACGCCATCGACAGCCCGCCGTCCAGCACGAACACGCGCAGGATCTCGACCGCGTCCTCGCGGGTCACGACGTCGGGTGGCAGTGGCTGCTCCTTCGGGCCCGCCATGGTCTACCTGTAGCAGACGGCTTTGGCGGCCTCGACGACTTCCGCCGCCGACGGCAGCGCGAGCTTCTCCAGATTCGCGGCATAGGGCATCGGCACGTCCTTGCCGGAGACGCGCGCAACAGGCGCGTCCAGATAGTCGAAGGCGTTCTCCATGATCCGTGCGGCGATCTCGGCGCCGACGCCGCTCTGGGCCCAGCCCTCTTCCACCGTGACGGCGCGCCCCGTCTTCTTGACCGAGTTGACGATGGTCTCGGTGTCCATCGGGCGCAGCGTGCGCAGGTCGATCACCTCGGCCTCGATGCCGTCCTTGGCGAGCTCGTCGGCGGCCTTGAGCGCATAGGTCATGCCGTTCGACCAGGAGATGATTGTGACGTGGCTTCCGGAGCGCACGATGCGCGCCTTGCCGATCGGGATCACGAAGTCGTCGAGCTTTGGCACTTCGCCGGTGTGGCCGTAGAGCACCTCGTTCTCGAGGAAGATCACCGGATTGGGATCGCGGATCGCGGCCTTGAGCAGGCCCTTGTAATCCGCAGCCGAGAACGGCGCGACGACCTTGAGACCCGGAACGTTCGAATACCAGGATGAATAGTCCTGGCTGTGCTGCGCGGCGACGCGCGCGGCGGCGCCGTTCGGGCCGCGGAACACGATCGAGCACCCCATCTGGCCGCCGGACATATAGAGCGTCTTGGCAGCGGAGTTGATGATCTGGTCGATCGCCTGCATCGCGAAGTTGAAGGTCATGAACTCGACGACCGGCTTCAGCCCGGTCATCGCGGCGCCGACGCCGATGCCGGCAAAGCCGTGCTCGGTGATCGGCGTGTCGATCACGCGCTTGGCGCCGAATTCCTGGAGCAGGCCCTGGGTGACCTTGTAGGCGCCCTGATACTCGGCAACCTCTTCGCCCATCACGAAGACGTCGGCGTCGCGGCGCATCTCTTCGGCCATGGCATCGCGCAGCGCTTCGCGGATGGTCTGCGTCACCATCTCGGTGCCCGCGGGCACTTCCGGATCGGGCTCGGCGGCGGCTTGCGGTGCGGACGGCGCAGCCCTGGGCGCGGGTGCCTCGGCCTTTGCGGCGGCAGGGGCTGCGGATTCGGCGGCCTTCGGCTGCGGGGCCGGCGCGGGCGCCTTTGCGAGATCAGCGGCGCTCTCACCGTCGGCAAGAATCGTCGCGATCGGCGTGTTGACGGCGACGTCGGCGGTGCCTTCGGGGATCAGGATCTTGCCGAGCGTGCCCTCGTCGGTCGCCTCGACCTCCATGGTCGCCTTGTCGGTCTCGATCTCGGCGATGACATCGCCGGACTTGATGGCCTCACCCTCTTTTTTCAGCCATTTGGCGAGGTTGCCCTTTTCCATCGTGGGCGACAACGCGGGCATCAGCACTTGAATTGGCATATCGGCTCCAAAAGAAAGCTTGCGCGCGTTCAGCGGTAAACGTCGGTCCAGAGCTCGGCGGCATCCGGCTCGGGATCATGCTGGGCAAAGTCGGCAGACGCGTTGACGATATCGCGCACCTCGGCGTCGATCGCCTTGAGATCGGCCTCGCTGACCTTGGCGGTCAACAGGCGGTTGCGCACCTGCTCGATCGGGTCCTGATCGTGGCGGACCTTCTCGACCTCCTCGCGCGTGCGGTATTTTGCAGGGTCGGACATCGAGTGGCCGCGATAGCGGTAGGTCTGCATTTCCAGGATCATCGGCCCCTTGCCGGCGCGGCACCAGGCGGCGGCCTCGTCGCCCGCAGCCTTCACCGCACGGACGTCCATGCCGTCGACTTGCAGGCCGGGGATGTTGAAGGACGCGCCGCGCTTGGAGAAGTCCTGCTGCGCGGAAGCGCGCGAGACCGCGGTGCCCATGGCGTAGCGGTTGTTCTCGATGACATAGATCACCGGCAGCTTCCAGAGCTCCGCCATGTTGAAGCTCTCATAGACCTGGCCCTGGTTGGCCGCGCCGTCGCCGAAATAGGTGACGCTGACATTGCCGTTGCCGCGATAGTTGTTGGCGAAGGCCAGACCCGTGCCGAGCGAGACCTGGGCACCGACAATGCCGTGGCCGCCGTAAAAGTGCTTCTCCTTGCTGAACATGTGCATGGAGCCGCCCTTGCCCTTGGAATAGCCGCCGCGGCGTCCCGTGAGCTCGGCCATGACGCCGTTGGCGTCCATGCCGGTCGCGAGCATGTGACCGTGGTCGCGATAGCCGGTGATGACCTGATCGCCCTCCTTGAGAGCCATCTGCATGCCGACCACCACGGCCTCCTGGCCGATATAGAGGTGGCAGAAGCCGCCGATCGCGCCCATGCCGTAGAGCTGGCCGGCCTTTTCCTCGAACCTGCGGATCAGGAGCATGTCGCGGAGCGCCTTGAGCTCCTGCTCCCTGGTGAATTCCGGGGGCGAACCGCCGTTGGTCTTGTCCTGTGGAGCGCTTGCGGCGGCTTTCTTGGGTGCGGCCATGGGAATTCCGGGTCAGAGAAAACTTTCGTCCTCTCTAACCCAAGTCAAACACCCTTGGAAAGCACCGCGGCGGCATGACACGACATTCATTATGCCGCACTGCAACGTGATCGAAATATTGGAAAATCTTTGGCGCTGATCAGGCAACAAATCTAACGCCGTGCGGGCCAGGTCCCGTTTACCGGAACGAGCGGCGCCAGAACGGCGCCGCCCGCTCCTGTTCCGATCAGAAGAAGCCGAGCTTCTTCGGGCTGTAGCTGACCAGGAGATTCTTGGTCTGCTGGTAGTGATCGAGCATCATCTTGTGGGTCTCGCGGCCGACGCCCGACTGCTTGTAGCCGCCGAACGCCGCATGCGCGGGATAGGCATGGTAGCAATTGGTCCAGACCCGGCCGGCCTGGATCGCCCGGCCGAAGCGGTAGCAGCGGTTGGCATCGCGGCTCCAGACACCGGCGCCGAGACCGTAGAGCGTGTCGTTGGCGATCGCGAGCGCTTCGTCGTCGGTCTTGAAGGTCGTGACCGAGACGACGGGACCAAAGATCTCCTCCTGGAAGATTCGCATCTTGTTATGGCCCTCGAACACGGTCGGCTGGACGTAGAAGCCGCCGGAAAGATCGCCGCCGAGCTCGGCACGACCGCCGCCGGCCAGCACCTTGGCGCCCTCCTGCTTGCCGATGTCGATATAGGAGAGGATCTTGGCGAGCTGCTCACCCGAGGCCTGTGCACCGATCATGGTGTCGGCCGCACGCGGGTCGCCCTGCTTGATCGCGGCGACGCGCTTCAGCGCCCGCTCCATGAAGCGGTCATAGATGTCGGCGTGCACCAGCGCCCGGCTCGGACAGGTGCAGACCTCGCCCTGGTTCAGCGCGAACATGACGAAGCCTTCGATCGCCTTGTCGAAGAAGTCATCGTCCTCGGCGGTGACGTCCTTGAAGAAGATGTTCGGCGACTTGCCGCCGAGCTCCAGCGTGACCGGGATCAGGTTCTGGCTGGCATATTGCATGATCAGCCGGCCCGTCGAGGTCTCGCCGGTGAAGGCGATCTTGGCGATGCGCGGGCTCGAGGCCAGCGGCTTGCCGGCTTCGAGGCCAAAGCCGTTGACGATGTTGAGGACGCCGGGCGGCAGCAGGTCGCCGATGATCTCGGCCCAGACCATGATCGAGGCCGGGGTCTGCTCGGCGGGCTTGAGCACGACGCAATTGCCGGCGGCGAGCGCAGGCGCGAGCTTCCAGCAGGCCATCAGCAGCGGGAAGTTCCAGGGGATGATCTGGCCGACCACACCGAGCGGCTCGTGGAAATGATAGGCGATGGTATCGTGATCGATCTCGCCGATCGAGCCTTCCTGGGCGCGGACGACGCCGGCGAAATAGCGGAAGTGGTCGATGGCGAGCGGGATGTCGGCGGCGCGGGTCTCGCGGATCGGCTTGCCGTTGTCCCAGGTCTCGGCGATCGCGAGGCGCTCGAGATTCTCTTCCATGCGGTCGGCGATCTTGTTCAGGATCGCGGCGCGCTCGGCGACGCTGGTGCTCCCCCAACCGGCCTTGGCGGCATGCGCCGCGTCGAGCGCAGCTTCGACGTCCTGCGCGTCGGAGCGTGCGATCTTGCAGACGATCTGTCCGTTCACCGGCGAGGCATTGTCGAAATATTTGCCCGAGATCGGCGCGACGAACTTGCCGCCGATGAAGTTGTCGTAGCGTTCGGCGAAGGGAACTTTGGTGACGCTGAGGAATTCCACCTTGTTCATTGATCACTCCCGATGTTTGCTGTTTGCGCAATTCGTCGCTGATCGCGACTTGCGCCGACGATGATGCGGGAGGCGATTTCTGTCAGCCCTGATAGGAGCGATGGAGGAGCGGACCTGTCGCAGTTCTGCGACAGGTCCGGGGTGAGGCAGGTGCAAGATCGAGGGCTCGCGGCTTCCACATCGTCACTGCGAGCGCAGCGAAGCAATCCAGAGTCCCTCCGCGGAAAGATTCTGGATTGCTTCGCTGCGCTCGCAATGACGGCTGAAAGGACAGTGGCCCTCAGTGGTTCAGCTCGAACCGCTTGAGCTTCCTGTGCAGGGTTGCGCGGCTGACGCCGAGGGCTTTGGCGGCCGCCGAAACATTGCCGCCCGCGCGGAGCAGCGCCCGCTGCACCACCGCGCGCTGACCGCCGGCGAGGTGGTCGCGCGCCGTATCGCCGCCGAGAAGATCGGCCGCGGGCACTGGCCGCAACGCCCGGCCTGGCGCGAGCCCAAGTCCCACCCGGGCGGAGCGTGTCGCGCCGATCACGAGATCGTCCGCATCGACCGCAACGAGGCCCCCGCACTGTCCGTCCGCAGCCGGCGTCAGCACGATGCGGGCATGGGCGAAAGCCCGGCGGAACAAGTCGGCCTCGATGCGCTTTGCCGCCTCGCCTGCCGCGAGCGCAATCAGATTGGAAAACGCATCGGTCCGGTCGGCGCGGCAGGAGGAGACGTCGAGCACGCCGGCAAACGCCGCCTCGTGGTCGTAGATCGGTACGGCGGTGCAGCTCAACAGCGTGTTGCGCGTGAAGAAGTGCTGGTCGCGGTCGATCGTCAGCGGCCGCTGCTCGACGACGCAGGTGCCGATGCCATTGGTGCCCTCGCGCTCCTCGCTCCAGAGCGCGCCGGTCCACAAACCCCAGGATTGGAAGGTGGTGTCGTCCGCCGGCGTGCCGCGACGATCCACCGGTACCCCCTCGCCGTCGGCCAGCAGCACGCAGCAGCCGGCCGCGCCAACCGCTTGGTAGAGCCGGTCCATCGCGCCTCGTGCAGCGGCGAGCAGCGGTGCGATCCGCTCGCGCGCCTCGCGGAGTTCCGCGTCGGTCAGCCGCTGGGGCAGGCCCCGGCCGGAGGGGTCGAGATGATGCAGTCGGGACGAACGGCGCCAGGAGGCCACGAGCGCGGAGCGAGCCGCCTGGCCTGATGCAATAGCGGCTTCGACACGAGCCGCGTGATGCTGGGGCATTGACCCATTCATCACCGTTTCCTCCGGGTGGCAATCTACGGCGTGCCGGCGCGGCCTGATTGATCTCTGTCAATCCTGGGGAGCAGCGCGCCGCACAAGCCATGCCCCCGCCGGCGCCGCTACGTCAAGGCGGCAAGGCAACTGCGGTCTTGCGACCTTTGCAGGAGGCGGCCGGACCCGGCGCCGGCTTTCGATACCAGTTTCGAAACCCGCGCAGGCGCTAGTTCGGCGGGATCATCCGAACGAGATCGCGCGGATTGACATAGTCGAGCTGGAAACGTGCCCGCTCGTCCAGCATGTCTGGATCGATCCTCGCCGAACGCAGCAGCGAGACTCGCTGCTCGCTCCTGGCGCGCTCGCGCTTGAGCTGGGCCAGCTCGCTCGTCAGCGCGATGATCTCCTGGTCGAGTTCCTGGCGGGCGTTGAGGCCGTATTTGCCGGTATAGGCGTTGACGCCGAAATAGCCGACGATGGCAGCCGCCATCGCATAGAGGGCAAGACCGGTCAGGATCGATTTGAGGCGCGCGCGGGAGACCATCTTGGGAAGATGGGGCAGCTTGGTTAAGGGAGCGCTAATCTTGGCAAACTGTCATTCCGGGGCGATGCGCAGCATCGAACCCGGAATCTCGAGGTTCCGGGTTCGGCTCTTCGAGCCGCCCCCGGAATGACAAGGTTGTTCAGCCTCAGCCGTGATGCTTGGCCACGTGGGCCGTGAAGGCGTCGATATAGGCCTGGAGCACGGTCTTGAGCGCGTCCTTGGCGAGGTTACCCTCGGCATCGAAGGCGTCGCCAACCGCGTTCAGGTAGGTCTCGGGCTGCTGCATGATCGGGCCGGCAATGCCCGGCAGGATGTTCTGGAGCGTCTTGGCCGCGCTGACGCCGCCGAGCGGGCCCGGCGAGTTCGAGATGATGCCGACCGGCTTGCCGTTGAACGAGCTCTTGCCATAGGGGCGCGAGGCGACGTCGATGGCATTCTTGAGGACGCCCGGGATGGCGCGATTGTATTCCGGGGTGACGAACAGGACACCGTCCGATTTCTGGAGCTTTTCGCGGAAGGCCAGCCAGTCCGCGGGCGGCGCGCCCTCGAGGTCCTGGTTGAAAAAGGAGATGCCCGCCGGCGTGATGACCTCGAGCTTGAGAGAGGCCGGCGCGAGCTTGGCGAGCGCATTGGCGATCTTCAGCGAAAAACTGTCCTTGCGCAGGCTGCCGGCGATCACGACGATATTGTAGGCCATGGAGTGTCCTCAGAACTTGAGCGGGAGTGCCGGGCGGCACTTAAGCGATCCGGACCAATGGATGCAAGTGCATGAACCGGTCCGATTTGGAAACATTGAGTTTCTGAAACCGTCGTCCCAAACAATCAGGCCGCCAAGCGGCGGCCCGATCTTTCGCACAAACGTCCACCGATCAGATCGTCGGATTCCAGGCCGACGGGATCAGGCGATATTTGGCGCCGTCCTTCTCGACGTGGCCGACCGAGGGGAAGGTGAAGTGGAAGCCGATCACCGTCGCCTTCTCGGCCGCCGCCATGTCGTAGAATTTGTGGCGCGTCTGCTGCGCCAACGCGGCATCGGTGTCGAACACCACGTGCCAGTCCGGATTGCGCAGGAAGAACTCCGGAATGTTGGTGACATCGGACTGGATCAGCACCTTGGCATCGCCGGATGCAACCGCAAACGAGGTGTGGCCGGGCGTATGGCCGGGCGTCGCGATCGATGTGATGCCGGGCGCGACCTCCTTGCCCCACTCGTACTTGGTGACCTTGGATTCGAGGCCGGCGAAGGTCTTCTTCACGTTGGCGAAGTAGTTCTTCATCATCGCGTTGGACTCTGCCTTGGCGGCGTTGTCCTCGCTGGTCCAGAACTCCCAGTCCTTGCCCGGCACCATGATCTCCGCATTCGGGAACGCGAGCGCGCCGTCGGCGAGGCGAATGCCGTTGGTGTGATCGGGATGCAGATGCGAGAGCAGCACGACGTCGATGCTCTTGGAATCGACGCCGGCGGCCGCGAGGTTTTGCAGGGTGCGGCCGACCGCGCCCTTGCTGGGCTCGAGATTGGCGGCGCCGTTGCCGGCATCGATCAGGACGAGCTTGGAGCCGGTGTTGATGAGCTGCGGATTGAACGGCACCGTGACCATGCCCTTCGGCATGTAGGCCGCCTCGCCGGCCGCGAGCGCCTCGTCCTTGGGCGCGTTGACGACGAACTTGTCCGGCATCGGGAAGGTGCGCGCGCCGTCGTTGATCGAGGTACACTCAAGGCTGCCGACCTTGTAGCGGTAGAAGCCCGGCGCCTGCGTCCCGCTTGGCGGCACTGAGGCACGAGCAGTGATCGGTCCGAGCCCGGTAACGGCAGCCGCGCCCACAGCGGCCGCGCCCGCCAGCAAGTGGCGGCGATTCAGATCAGTCATGGAAGTGTCCCCTTCTTTGCTTGCGGTTGTCCCGCTTTCAATAGCGGCGGAATAATCCCCCGCTTCGCTCAGAAGGCAAGACCTTCCTTCGGTGAGGTGCCGTCGCAGATCACGATAATTTATTTGGGGCGTTGGGGAATTTTTCGCCCGTGGCCTGTCCACGCCAGTACCGCTTCGGTGCACGGCCGTAGACTCGTTTGAAGGCATGTCCGAACGCGCTCTCCGACGAGTATCCCAGCTGTGCGGCGGTTGCCGAAACGGTCGCTCCACGTCGTAGCTGATCGCGTGCAAGCCGCATGCGCCATCGAAGAAGGTAGTCGAGCGGCGCCTGCCCCACCAGCGACTTAAACCGCTTAGAAAACGCGGATCGCGACATGGCGATCGCGTCGGCCAATGCTTCCAGGGTCCAGGGGTGAGCGGCGTTTTCGTGCATCAGCCTGATTGCCTTGCCGATCCTGGCATCGACCAGCGCGTTGATCCATCCCAAACCCTCGCCGGCACTCTGATCCAGCGCCGCGCGGAGCACCTGGACGAGCAGGACGTCGGCAAGCCTGTCGGTGAGTACGGCCGCTCCGATTCCCGTCCCCCTGATTTCAAGGTCGAGAATCCCGAGCGTGGAATGAATGATGGGGGCCGACGGGCTGCGCGACGGTATGAGCAGAAAGCGAGGAAGCGCATCGAGCAGCAATCCGGCGTCCGACGCTTCGAAACCGAAACTGCCGGCAAGCAGAACGGTATCGCTGCCCGCGTGACGCGCGACATCCGACTGCTTCCAATCGAACGCCGCTATGCCGTCTTCGGGAGCAAGGCGTTGGTCGTTGGCCAGAACATAGGCTGGTGCATTGGCCAGAAGAAAGCAGTCGCCGGTGACAAGCCGATGATGGGCTTCGTCACCGAAATCGATCCAGCAATCACCTCGGATGACCGCGCCGAACTTCAGGGCGGATTTGGCCGGGAACCGATACGACCAATTGCCGCCCGCCTCGAACCTCGTGCAACGCGCAGCGCGAACGTTCAGGAGCGAGAAGACCTGAGACAGCGGGTCCGAGGTGTTGCCCGAGGTCTCGTGCCTATCCGGGGGTGTGTCCAAAGCTTGATCCGATCTCGACGATTTTCGAGCACTTCGAGCATAGATCATCCTCGCTTTCGATGCGAAGTTCATCGCAACGAATTGCATGGAACATCTATGACGGGCATCGCAGGCAAAGTCATCGCCATCACGGGCGCCAGCAGCGGAATAGGCGCAGCCGCCGCCCGGCATCTCGCGGAACGTGGCGCCATCGTGGTCCTCGGCGCACGGCGCGCCGACCGGCTGGAGATGCTGGCCGCGAGCATCGCGTCAAAGGGCGGAAAGGCGTCGTACCTCGTCACCGACGTCAGGCAACGCGAGGATGTCGCCGGGCTCGTCGGACTGGCAACGGATCGATACGGGAAGCTGGACGTCCTGATCAACAATGCGGGGATTGCCCCGATTTCGCTCCTGGACGATCTGAGGGTCGACGACTGGGACGACATGATCGACGTGAACGTGAAGGGCGTGCTCTACGGGATCGCCGCGGCCCTGCCCGTGTTCCGTCGTCAGGGCTTCGGCCATTTCGTCAACACCCTGTCGACCGCCGGCCTCAAGATCGTTCCGACAATGGCCGTCTATGCGGGGTCCAAGAATGCCGTCAGGGCGATTTCCGAAGGACTTCGTCAGGAGGTCGGCCCGTCCCTTCGCGTGACGACCATCTCACCCGGTTATGTCGACACCGAACTGCCGTCCTCCATGACGGATTCCGCGTTACGGGAGCAAGGACAGGCAAGCATGAAGGCGATGGCCATTCCGGCGAGCGCAATCGCGGAGGCGATGGCCTTCGCGATAGCGCAGCCGGATAGCGTGGACGTCGGCGAGATCGTTATTCGCCCCACGGCTCAGGCATAAATTCGATCAGGCCTGGACGCCATCGCTCGTCACGACTTATTCGGGTTGATGAGGAATTTTTCGCCGGTGGCCCGTTTGGCGTAGACCGCGATGTTGGCGGGATCGAGCGCCTCGGGAAGCGAGACCACCTTGGTGTAGTGGCTGGCGAAGGTCGTCTTCAATTCGTTCACGACGCGCTGGCGCAGCCGTCCGATGTCGGCCGGACCGATCTTCTGGAGGAACGGGGTCAGCAGCCAACCGCCGACGCCCCAGGCCATGCCGAAGCCGCGCGGCAGTTCGATCGGGCGGATATCGAGCGCGCCGTAGACATAGACCTGCTTGTGCACGCTGGAGCCGTAGCGGCTGTATTCCTTGGCGGTCTTGTTGATCGCGATTTCCATGCAGTTGAGGATGTCGCCGGCAAGCTTGCCGCCGCCGATGGCGTCGAAGGCAATTGTGGCGCCGGTCTCGACCAGCGCGGCCGTGAGATCGTCGAGGAAGCTCGGCACGCTGGAATCGACGACGTATTTGGCACCGATCTTGTTCAGGA
This sequence comes from Bradyrhizobium diazoefficiens USDA 110, assembly GCF_000011365.1. GTDB lineage: Bacteria > Pseudomonadota > Alphaproteobacteria > Rhizobiales > Xanthobacteraceae > Bradyrhizobium > Bradyrhizobium diazoefficiens. The sequence continues at coordinate 5,307,485 of NC_004463.1, forward strand.
TCTCCGCCTGCTCCTTGCTGCGCACGATGTTGACGAGCGGAATGCCGTCCTTGATGCAGATCTTGTTCAGCATCTGCCCGAGATTGGAGGCGGCAGCGGTATGCACCAGCGCCTTGTGGCCTTCGCGCCGCATCGTCTCGGTCATGCCGAGCGCGGTGAGCGGATTGACGAACCAGGACGCGCCCTCCGCCGCCGTCGTGCCGTCAGGCAATGGCTGGCAGTCCCTCGCCTTCAGGGTCCGGTATTGCGAGTACATGGCGCCGCCGATCATCGCGACCGTCTTGCCCATCAGCGCCTTCGCGGCATCCGACGAGCCGGTCTTGATGACGACGCCGGCACCTTCATTGCCGACCGGCAGGGATTGGTCGAGCCGCGCGCCCATCGCGCGCATCGCACCGTCAGGCACTTTCGCGGTGATGACGGGCGCCTGCTTTGTGCCAGAGAGCTTCGCCGTGCTCATGTCGGCCGCGCCGACGAGCAGACCGAGATCGGACGGGTTGATCGGCGCCGCCTCGACGCGGACGACCACCTCGTCCTCGGCGGGCTCGGGGGTCGGCACGTCGAGAAGCGAGATTTCCAGCTCGCCGCTCTTCTTGATCAGCGAACGCAGTTGCAGTCCGGTTTCGCCATCGCTCATGTCGATCCTCCCTTGATGCAGGAGCGTCAGCGAGGCCTTGGGCCCTCGACCAACTCATGGCCTCAGGCCCAGGCATTGCAGCGCGACGCGCCCGGATAGGCGGCCTCCTTACCAAGTTCCGGCTCGCCGCGCAGCAACTGATTGAACAGGAAGCCTAGCCGACGGGAACGGCGGATTCGCGCTGCAGGATGTGCGGCTGGCTGCGCGGATGCAGATGCTGAAGTCCGATCGGCATGTCCTGCCCCAGCGGACGGGGGCCGCCGAGATCGACATCCGTCGAATACGCAAATGCATTGGTCGGCGACAGCCCCGATACCTTGAAGCATAGCCGCGCCTCCGGCAGACCGCCGCCGTAATCCTTGGGCGGTGCATATTCAACCGAAAGCCACACGATGTTGAAGCAGGCCGGACTGAGGAGCCCGATCATCCATTCGCCGGTGAAGGCCTCTGGCGTCACGTAGGTCCAGGCGTGCGGGTTGCTGCCAAGGCTCCAAAGTCCGAAGCCGGGCAAAACCGTAGCTCCGTCGGGCCCGCCAGTGACCCTGAGGTAGAGCTGAATCCATTCGGCTCCCAGCGAGAACGTGAAGACATAGGTCTTCCCGGTCATCACGGCATTGCTGCTCATGTCGCTGATGTACAGTGGCTGGTAGATGCCGGCCTGGTAAGTGTAGCCGTAGGTCGTCGGGACCATTCCCTGGGCGCCGAACGCGGTGCCGTTTCCGGACCAGTATTGCTTGCCCGGCTTCCACGGCGGCGGAGGTTCGTTGGGCGGCCCGTAGGCAAGCGCTCCGGCCGTCACCTTCAGTCCGTTCACCGCGCCGCTGCTGATGTACGATGCGTTGTTGTCGAGGTTGAGGCCGACAGTAAGCCTGCCTTTGGTCTGCAAGGTCGGATCCGAGAGTGCGGGCATGAAAATATCCTCTGATGAAACAGCCTGGGTGAAAATCAGTTTGCGAAATTCGAGCAGTATGAGCGTCCCTCCGGACGCGCGGCCCGTGACCTAGGCCGAGCCCATCGAGACGCGCCTTGCAGTCAGCGTCGTCCCTTGCTCCGAATCGATGATCTCCTTGCCGTGGACGATCTTGGCGATTCCGGCGCTGACGTCGCTGACGATATCCACGACGCCGAGGAAAATGCGGGCATCGAGCGGATCAAGCGTGTGCTTGGCGGGCTTTGCGATCGCCGACAATGGTCCGGCGGCGCCGGCAACCCATTCCGACACCCGCGCCGTGCCTGCACTTTCCTTCTCGAAGAGCATCCATGCATTCATCGCCAAGGACAGGATGCCGCCGGCACTCAGTGCGCAAGATCCCGGGAACGAGCCGCGCGGACCATCCTTGAACTTGTGGGCGATGGCCCACAAGAACTTGAACGCGATATTGCCGAACCCGGACAGCCAGGCCGCCGAGGTGGCCTTGTTGACCGGCGTGTCGAACGCAAGCCTTGCGAACGGGCCTCCGGGCCAGGCGAGAAACTGGATCAAGGTCGGGCCGAGAATCACGACGGCCAGCGCTTGCCAGGCAGGGGGGTTGTCGAACAATCCGACATCGAGCCCGACGTCGGCGACGCACCAGACCGTCGCCTGAACGAGGCCGGACAGGATCAGCAGAACGCCGATCTCCTTCTTGCTCGACGCAACGCCCTGCTCGGCTTGTTCGAGCGAGAACGGAGAATCCTCGAAGATGATGCGATAGAGCGTGGTCGCAACGAAAGCGCAGAGCAGCGAGCCGAGGCCGACGACGGTCAGATCCTCCGAAGACCCCGGGTTGATCAGATCGTAGAGCGCCTGAATGACGAAGTTATTGATGGAGGCGCCGAACACTGCGGTGTTGAGCGCGACGAGATCCTTGGCGAAGAAGTTCAAAACGGATTGAACCAGTCCATCGAGGACGCGCAGAACGGCCAGGATCAGGTCTTTCACCTCGCCGAGGATCGTGGCGAGCAGCACCTTGCCGAACTCCGACGTGCTGGTTGCCAGCGCCCGCAAGCGTTTCATGCTTGCCTGGATGAGCTTCGCGATCTCGGTGGCGAATGTCGACTGGACCCGCGAGATGAGAGCCATCGCATCCTGCACCATCGCCGACGGGATATTGATGCCAAGGCTGATGAGGCTGCCGAACGAAACCTTGTCCATCAGCCAGTTGGCGACGCTTGCGCTGTCCTCGATGATTTCGAGAAACGTGCTCACGCCGGACGGCGCATCCATCCCGTCATCCGCATCGATCTTGCCGAGATCCTTCTCGATCCCCGCAAAGGCCTGCTTGACGGTACCTTCCATGGTCTCAAAGAAGCTGTGACTGACCTTGCCGCCGTCGGCGGCAAAGCCTGCGAGCGAAACCAGACCCTGGCTGAATATCCGCTCGAACTTCCGCTTGGTGGCCCAGATGTCCTTGCGCGCATCGCTCAACAGCCAGGCAAAGAAATTGTAGAGCCCGACGAAGAACGTCTTGACCGCGTTGAAGACGGTTTCCACGAAGCGGAACGCGCTTTCCACGGTGTCGACGATGCCGTTCCAGACGATCTTGAGCTTGTCCGCCACCGAGTTGATGGCGAGTTCGAAACCGGAGGCGATCGGCTTGATGACGTAGTCGTACACCGCATCGACCGCGGTCTCGAACGCATTGCCGATCGCCTCGATCGCGTCCTCGAAGAAGTCGAGGAGTCCAAAATCCGGACTGGTGCGCAACGCCGCGATCTCGGCGATGGCGGCGTCCGCCTCCGCATCGGTGAGAGTCTTGAAGACGGCCCGCCCGCCGGCAACGGTGAAGCGAAAGGGTTGCCGGGGCTGCGCGCGCATCGGCAGCGGCAGCCGAAGGTCGTCCCTGGCATTGATGCGCGCCCGCACCAACGCAACCGGCCCGTCATGGATGTTGGCCATCGCTTCCGTGACGGCCAGCCGGATTTGATCGGCATCGCCGGCGAACTCGCTCGGCACGAGCTGCTTGACCTGGGCTGTCGTGATGTTGCGCAGCCGTTCCTGCACATCATAATTGGGCGTCACCGCGAAATCGCCGCCGTCCATCATCAGGTCCGGCAGCCTGGCGCTCAGCCCCACGGCATTCAGCGACCGCGTCTCCGTCGTGACCCGCAGGCGGCCGGACGCATCGGTCGTGAACGTCAGGGCCCGCGCCGGACCAAGGGTCACGACCTGCCCGGCGATCGAGGCGCTCATGATCTCGGTCGATTTCAGCGCGACCTTGGCGTTGGAAAGGGTCACGCCATTCGCGTCATAGAAAGTCAGCGTCGTCGAATAGGTCTTCTGCTCGACGAGCTTGCGGGTCAGCGGCGGATACTGAATCGGCTCCTGATTCCAGCCGCCCTTGCTGCCGTCAGGCGAAGCCGGATCGTCCGGCGGACTCTGCCACATCCGCATCAGGCCCTTTGTGGGCACGTAACCAACCAGCTCCGCATCGCCCTCCGTCCCCCGCGCAGTCAGGATGTTCCTCAGGCGAAGGAAGAAGTCGAATTTGGTGTCCGACGGCGGCGTCGCGATGAATTGCAGCGAGCCGCTGTCATCGAGCGCAAACAGCGCCAATGGATTGGCGCCGGCGCTCGCAACCGCCAGAGCGGTCGCCTTGATCGTGGAATCCACGACCACGAAGCCGGCGTCCGGATTGCCACCGTCGAGATACTGGATCTGCGGCCGATCGGTCATGTCACCGGGATCGGCAATGAACACCGCCGAATTGTTGTCCGCCTGCGAACCAACGGCCAGCGAGCGGAATACGATGTTCGCCGCCAGCAATGTTGCGGTTGCCGTGAAGGGAGCCGCCACGGTGAACAGATCCAGCGCGACGGGCGTCGCCTCGGCGGTGTTCGCGAACAAGAGACAATCGATGTCCTCGACGGTGCAGCTCTCGATGATGGTCTGGTCGGTATCGGCGATGTACTGCCAGCTCGGAGCGGCCGAATCCCAGCCGATGCGCCACAGGCTGGACTGGCCGTTGGACCCCGGCGAGGGGCTGAGCAACGCGAACAGCTCGAGCTTGCCCGCGATTGCAAAGGCCGCAAGCTTGCTGGCCTGCATGAACACAGGCACCGAGCCGTCCGGTGCGATCGGCTGCGGCGCGCTCCAGCTTCCCCCGCTCTGGCGCGTCATGACATAAACATCGGGCGCCGCCGCATTCGAGCCGACGGCAAAGACCGTGAACCTGCCGCTGGCATCGATGCCGCCGACAACCTGGCTCGGCTGAAGGGTGGCATCGACCACCTCCTCGCTCCAGCCCGTATCGCTGTCAGGGTCCCGGCGCAGCGACATGATGTTGCCGGTCGCTCCGAGGTAAAGCAGGCTGTAACTGCCGTCGGCCTGTTGTATCGCCGTCAGATCCGTCTCGCCGGTCAGATCGGTGGCGTAGACGTAGTCGTCCATCAATTGACCGCTGGCCTGAACGGTAACGGTTCCATCCGTGCTGACGGCTCGGGTTGCTCGCAATCTGGTCATTTTGGCGCTCCGCGTTGGGCGAGGCAAAGCACCGGCGCTTCCGCGCCTGACGCGCGCGGAACGTCAAATTGCTAGAAAATGAAATAAAGAAAGAGCCTCACCTTTAAGGTGTATGAGCACATCACGACAACCATCCGGCGTCAACGCGCATGCGACTGAGCGTCGATCAAGCTAACGTGACGCCGGAGAATTGGCTCGGCGAGGCGCGTTAGGCCAGCGCCTTCAGTGCCGCCTTGCCGCCATAGAGCGCCTGCTTGCCGAGCTGCTGCTCGATGCGCAGGAGCTGGTTGTACTTGGCGGTGCGATCGGAACGCGCAAGGGAGCCGGTCTTGATCTGACCGCAATTGGTGGCGACCGCGAGGTCGGCGATGGTGGAATCCTCGGTCTCGCCGGAGCGGTGCGACATCACGGAGGTGTAGCCCGCCTTGTGCGCCATCTCGACGGCGGCCAGCGTCTCGGTCAGCGTGCCGATCTGGTTGACCTTGATCAGGATCGAGTTGGCCCGGCCCGCCTTGATGCCTTCGGCGAGGCGCTTGACGTTGGTGACGAACAGATCGTCGCCGACGAGCTGGCACTTCTTGCCGATGAGGTCGGTGAGCTCCTTCCAGCCGTCCATGTCGTCTTCCGACATGCCGTCCTCGATGGTCACGATCGGATAGCGCGCAACGAGGTCGGCAAGGTACTTGGCCTGCTCGGAGATCGAACGGGTCTTGCCCTCGCCTTCATAGACGTACTTGCCGTCCTTGAAGAACTCGGTCGAGGCGCAGTCGAGGCCGATCACGATGTCACTGCCCGCCTTGAAGCCGGCCTTGCCGATCGCGTTCATGACGAATTCGAGCGCGGCGTCCGCTGACGGCAGGTTCGGGGCAAAGCCGCCCTCGTCGCCGACATTGGTATTGTGGCCGGCCTTCTTCAGCTCCGACTTCAGCGTGTGGAAAACCTCCGCGCCGTAACGCAGGCCCTCGGCGAAGCTCGACGCGCCGACCGGCAGGATCATGAACTCCTGGAAGTCGATCGGGTTGTCGGCATGCACACCGCCATTGATGATGTTCATCATCGGCACCGGCAGCAGTCGCGCCGAGGTGCCGCCGACGTAACGGTAGAGCGGCATGTCGAGCGAGTTCGCAGCCGCCTTGGCGCAGGCGAGCGACACGCCGAGGATGGCATTGGCACCAAGGCGGCTCTTGTTCGGGGTGCCGTCGAGGTCGATCATGATCTGGTCGATCTGGGCCTGCTGCTCGACATCGAGGCCGCTCAAGGCCTCGAAGATCTCGCCATTGACGGCGCCGACCGCCTTGGTGACGCCCTTGCCGAGATAGCGGGCCTTGTCGCCATCGCGCAGTTCCACCGCCTCGTGGGCGCCGGTGGAGGCGCCTGATGGCACCGCGGCGCGGCCGAGCGCGCCATCTTCCAGCACGACGTCGACCTCGACGGTGGGATTGCCACGGCTGTCGAGGATTTCGCGGCCGATGATGTCGATGATGGCGGTCATGATGTTGCACTTCCGTTCGTTAGGTTTGATCGGTTCGCCGCGGGTCTTACACGGAGCGCAAGCAAATGTGAACGCTTGGACGGCGAGCTTCGACTGACGCGTGAATTCCCCAAGACTAAGCTTGAGAACACTGGGTCTGCGCGTCCATCCTCAATCCTAGACAGTCGGGGTAACGCCATGAATCGCCGCCAGTTTCTTGCTTCCAGCGCCGCCCTCCTCGCCGTTCGCCCATCTTTTGCGCAGGAGGGCCCGTTCCGGACAAAATATTTCCCCATCAATGCCGGGATCGGCCTGCACGACCTCGCGCCAGCCCCCGACGGCACGGTCTGGTTCACCGCGCAGGGCAAGGGCATGCTCGGCAGGCTCGATCCGAAGGATGGCACCTTCAAGACCGTCAGCCTTGGCCAGGGCGCCGCGCCGCACGGCGTGACGATCGGTCCCGATGGCGCGCCCTGGATCACCGAGGGCGGCCAGAACGCGATCGCGCGGGTCGATCCCGGCGATCTCAAGGTCACGCTGTTCCGCCTGCCGGAGAAATTCGCCTCCGCCAATCTCAATACCGGCGTGTTCGACAAGGACGGCACCTACTGGTTCACCGGACAGTCCGGCTATTACGGCCGGCTCAAGCCGAAGTCTGGCGAGATGGACGTGTTCCGGGCGCCCAAGGGCGTCGGCCCCTACGGCATCACCGTGACGCCCAAGGGCGACGTCTGGTACGCCTCGCTCGCCGGCAGCTATATCGCGAAGATCGATCTTGCGACCGGCAACGCCAATGTGGCCGAGCCGCCAACGCCGAGCCAGGGATCGCGGCGCGTCTGGTCGGATTCGAAGAGCCGGATCTGGGTCAGCGAATGGAACAGCGGCCATGTCTCGGTGCACGATCCCGCTGACGGTTCCTGGAAGACCTGGAAGCTGCCGGGCGAGCGCCCCCGCACCTACGCCGTCTATGTCGACGACAAGGACAAGGTCTGGCTGACCGATTTTTCCGCCAATGCCATCGTCCGCTTCGATCCCATGACCGAAAAATTCAACGTCTTCACCAGCGACAAGCCGAATGCCAATGTCCGCCAGCTCGACGGCAGGCCGGGCGAGCTCTGGGGCTGCGAGTCCGGCAACGACCGCATCGTCATGATCCAGACAATCGCGACCGGTTGACGGCAGCTTCAATTGCGTCCATCCCGGCATCCGCAAAAGGATGTGACGACGATGGCGAAAAAATCCCTCCAGCTCGGCCGCGCGGTCGAATGGCCGCACACCCCGGAAGAAGCCCAGCTCGACCGCGTGCCCAATCCGCAAAAGGGCACCGACTATCTGGTGCGCTTCACCGTGCCGGAATTCACCTCGCTGTGCCCGGTCACAGGACAACCGGATTTCGCGCATCTGATGATCGACTACGCACCCGGCCCATGGCTGCTGGAGTCGAAATCGCTGAAACTCTACATCGCGAGCTTCCGCAATCACGGCGCCTTCCACGAGGATTGCACCGTGATGATCGGCAAGCGCATCGCCTCGGAGATCAAACCGAAATGGCTCCGCATCGGCGGCTACTGGTATCCGCGCGGCGGCATCCCGATCGACGTGTTCTGGCAGACCGGCCGCGTGCCGAAGGGCCTGTGGGTGCCGGAGCAAGGCGTCGCGCCCTATCGCGGGCGGGGCTAGCTGGAGACCAACGACGATGAAATCGACATCAGACAAATTTCGCGGCCTTGTCCTGAACCTTTCCTTGGGCCTTCTGGGCGTCCTGTGGCTGACCGGCGCGTCCGACGCGGCCGAGGTCCGGGTGATGATTTCCGGCGGTCTGACAGCGGCCTATCAGGCGCTCGTGCCGGAGTTCGAGAAAGCCACCGGCAACAAGGTGCTGACCGCGTTCGGGCCTTCGATGGGCACCACCACCAATGCGATCCCGGTCCGGCTGGAGCGGGGCGAGCCGGCCGATGTCCTGATCATGGTGGGCTATGCCCTCAACGACCTCGCCAGCAAGGGCAAGGTCGTTGCCGGCAGTCAGGTCGATCTGACCAGATCGCCGATCGGGATTGCCGTCAAGTCGGGCGCGCCGAAGCCGGACATCAGCTCGGTGGAAGCCGTCAAGCGTGCGCTGCTGGCGGCGAAGACGATCGCCTATTCGGACAGCGCCAGCGGCGTCTACGTCTCGACCGAGATGTTCGACAAGCTTGGCATTGCCGATGTCATGAAGGACAAGGCGCGCAAGATTCCGGCCACGCCGGTCGGCGAGATCGTCGCGCATGGCGAGGCCGAACTGGGCTTTCAGCAGATCAGCGAATTGAAGCCGGTGAAGGGCATCGATATCGTCGGACCGCTGCCGAGCGAATTGCAGAAGATCACGATCTTCTCAGCCGGCATCGCGACCGTTTCGAAGGAGCCCGAGGCTGGCCGGGCCTTGATCAAGTTCCTCGCCTCCCCCGCTGCTCGCGACACGATCATTGCGAGCGGCATGGAGCCGATCGCTGCCGGTGGAGCGAATTAGGCCCGGCCTCCTAATACGCGCTCAGCAGGTCGACCTTGGCATTGGCCGCCACCAGCCGCCGCGCCAGGATTGCGGCGAGGTTGCGCATGATCTTCAGCGCGGTCTCCGGGTGCAACCGGCGGTAATCGGCAAAGCTGTCGAGCGGCAGTTCGAGGCAGGCAACGGGCGTATCGGCAAACACGTCGGCGCTGCGGGTTCGCTCCAGGATCGCCATCTCACCGAACTCCATGCCGGGACCGAGCGAGGCCAGCCGAACGCCGCTCCGCAGCTTCACGCTGACCATGCCGCTCTGGAGGAAGAACAGCGAATTGGCGGGCGCGCCGGCGGCGATGACGCGCTGGCCGGCCGTGTAGTGCCGCGTGGTCGAGAGTTTGACGATGGCGGCGATCTCGTCGGTGTCGAGCTCGGCCAGCAAGGCCTGCTCGCCGAGATGCACGCTCTCCTTCACGTCGGTGAAGCCGCCGAAGCGATAGATCACCTGGTCCTCGGCCCATTCGATGGCATCGTCGAGCAGCGCGAAGCGGCGCAGCCGGCGTGGATCCCCCGTGCGCGCGGCGATCGCGGCCCAGACCGCGGAGGCCTCCTCGAGGCCGGACAGAATCGTGGTGACGTTGGCATTGCCGAGCGCCGTCAGCGTCTCGCCCAGAAGCTCCGCACCGGCCGCGGTGATGTCGGGCACGCGGCGGAAATCGATGATCAACAGCGGCGCGTTCGGCGGCTCACTGGTCAGTCTTCGCGTGACGTAATCGATGGTGCCGAAATTCAGCGCGCCGACGAGCTCGACGATGCGGATGTCGCTGTGACGCTCGTCGAGAATCTGCTGCTCGTGCGGCTGGCGGCTGCGGCGCGAGGAGATGCCGTAGACGTCGTAATCCGCCATGACGCTGGTGCGGACGTCAGCATTGCGGTTGAGCATGTGCAGGTCAAACCGCGCCGACAGTGCCTCGCAGACTTTCAAGCCGCGCACGCTGTTGAAGTGATTGTCGAGCAGCGGCGAGAAGGTGCCCAGTCCCAGTTGCGAGGGCAGCGCCGCGACGATGCCGCCGCCGACGCCGCTCTTGGCGGGGATGCCGACGCGATAGGTCCACTCGCCGGCATAGTCGTACATGCCCGAGCTCGTCATCACCGACAGCGTGCGGGCGACGATGTGCGGCGTGATCACCTGCGCGCCCGTCACCGGATTGATGCCGCGATTGGCGAGAGTTGCCGCCATCACCGCCAGATCGCGCGCCGTCACCAGGATCGCGCATTGGCGGAAATAGACGTCGAGCACCGCGTCGACGTCATCCGGCAGCACCGCGTAATTGCGGAGCAGCCACGCGATCGCGCGGTTGCGGTTGCCGGTCGCGGTCTCCGAGGCATGCACGGCCTCGTCGACGCCGAGCTCGCGCCCGGCGAACTCGCTGAGTTTTGAGCGGACACGCTCGAAAGCACCCTTGCCGTCCACCTCGTAGATCAGGCCCGAGCAGGCAATCGCACCGGCATTGACCATCGGGTTGAAGGGACGGTTGTCGTTGGTGAGCCGGATCGAATTGAAGGCTTCGCCGCTCGGCTCGACGCCGATGGTGGCCGAGACGCGCTCCTCGCCCACCGTCTCCAGCGCCAGCGCGAACACGAAGGCCTTCGAGACCGACTGGATCGTGAACGGCACCGCGCTGTCGCCGACCTCGTAGACATGGCCGTCGATGGTGACGAGCGCGATGCCGAAATGATCGGGGTTGGCGCGCTTCAGCTCGGGAATGTAATCGGCAAGCTCGCCCGAACTGTCGCCCCTGAACTCCTCGTGGCAATCGGTCAGGAAACGCCGCAGTGGCGGCCTGGTGGGATATCCGGCCGACCGGGTCGCGCCGGCTACGCTGGGCAAACGGATGGGCTGGGTGTCCACGGTCTCACACCTCGGTTTGCCCAGAATAAAAGCAATTCGTGTGCCATGTATACGGAGCCGACGGTGTCGTGGTGGGGCGATCCCCCTTAAGGACCGAATAAAATCTCAGCGCGCGTCGGCTGGTGCACGCGGCTTGAGCAGCCGAGCACAGACGATGCCGAGGACCACCATGATCGCGGCGCTCACAAACAGCGTCGGCACCTTGCCGGCGTGTTGCAGGCCGAAGCCGTAGGCGAGCGGCCCGACCGTCTGTCCCATGAAGAAGAAGAACGAATGCAGCGACAGCGCGGTGGCGCGCGCCTCGACCGAGAGCTCGCTGGCGAACACCTGGAGGCAGCCATGGGCGATGTAGAAGCCCCAGCCCATGACGATGAGATTCAGCGCCTGCACCTCCCAGCGCGGACCGAAGGCCACGGCGACGAGCTGCGAGGCCACCAGCGTCATGCCCGCGATCATCATTCCCTTCATGCCGAGCCACGGCAGCAGGCGCGACACCGTCAGCGTGTAGAACAGGCCGCCGACCGCGAAGCCCGCGATGACGATGCCGGCGATCGAGAGCGAGGTCTGGCCGAGCTCGAACAGGAACGAGGCGATATAGGGAAACAGGCCGAGCACGCAGCAGCCTTCGACGAACACGGCCGAGTAGCACACATAGGCGTTGGGGTTGGTGAAGATGGTGCGATAGCCGGCCTTCAGCGCCGACAGGCTCGTCTTCGGCGGATGCTTGACCTTGGCGCCGCGAAAGCCGGCGGCAACCGCGATCGATGCAACGATCACGAGCACGCCGAGCACCGCCAGCACGCCGCGCCAGCCGAGGAAATCGCCGATCAGGCCGGAGGCCGAGGCACCGAGCAGATTGCCGGTCATGGCGCCGGCGAGCGTGCGGCTGATCGCGACCTGCCGCTTCTCCGGACCGACCAGATCGCTGGTCAGGCTGAGCGCCACCGGAAACACGCCGCCCGAGCCGATGCCGGCAAGGATGCGGGTCGCAAACAGAACCGAAAACGAGGTCGAGAGCGCGCCGAGAATATTGGCAAGCCCGAGCAGCGCGAGGCAGCCGATCATCAGCCGCGTCTTGCCGAACAGATCGGCGGCGGCGCCGACGATCGGCTGGATGATCGAGAAGGTGAAAGCGAACACCGCGGCAAAGCCCGCGGCGGTCGCGATGCTGACGCCAAAATCCTCGGCGACGTGCGGCAGCACCGGGTCGAGCGCACGCGCCGACAACGCCGCGGCGAAGCTGGCGCCGGAGATGACGTAGAGCGCGGCCGGCAGACCGTGATCGTGCGGCCGCGCCTCGCCTTGCTGCATCAGCGCGGGTTCTTTGCGAGCGCGTCGAACGCCATCAGCCTGCGGATCAGACCCTCGAACTCGCGCAACGGCACCATGTTGGGGCCGTCGGAAGGCGCGCTATCGGGATCGGGATGGGTCTCGATGAAGACGCCGGCGACACCGACCGCGACCGCCGCCCGCGCCAGCACCGGCACGAATTCGCGCTCGCCGCCGGAGGACGTCCCCTTCCCGCCCGGCTGCTGCACCGAATGGGTGGCGTCGAAGATCACGGGCGCACCGGTGGTGCGCGCCAGGATCGGCAGCGCGCGCATGTCGGAAACCAGCGTGTTGTAGCCGAAGGAGGCGCCGCGCTCGGTGACGAGCACATTCGGATTGTTCGCGCTCGTGATCTTGGTGACGACGTTCGCCATGTCCCAGGGCGCCAGGAACTGGCCCTTCTTGACGTTGACGACCTTGCCGGTCGCGGCCGCCGCCAGCAGCAGATCGGTCTGCCGGCACAGGAAGGCCGGGATCTGCAGGATGTCCACGGCCTGCGCCACCTCGGCGCATTGCGTGGCTTCGTGCACGTCGGTCAGCACCGGCAGGCCGAGCGAGGAGCGGATCTCGGCGAAGATCGGCAGCGACTGCGCGAGCCCGAGTCCGCGCGCCGCCGACGCGCTGGTGCGGTTGGCCTTGTCGAACGAGGTCTTGTAGACGAGACCGATGTTCAGCCGCGCGGCGATCTCCTTCAGCGCGGAGGCCACCTCCAGCGCATGCTGGCGGCTTTCGAGCTGGCAAGGCCCGGCAATGATCGAAATCGGCAGATCATTGCCGAATTTGACCCTGCCAATGGTGACGACCGGCGCCGCTGACGTCGAAGAGCTCAAGGCAAATCCCTCGTTTCGGCGCGACCATAGCCGCCATCGGGGTCGGATCAACCCCAATCGGCCCAGGCCGTCCGAATATCAGGGTTGCGCCGAAGTTCCGCGGGCGCCGCCGGCGCTATTTCACCGCCGAAAAGGCGGTCGGCGTCAGGAGCTGGCTGACGATATTGCCGACGATCTGGCCGTCCGCCTCCGACTTCGACCGCGCCTCGAGCCAGTCCGGATCGGTCACGAACGCGCCCCACTTCTTCTCGCGCTCGGCGAGCGACTCCCAGGCGAGGAAATAGGTCAGCTCCTGGCTGGATTCACCGATCAGCGTGGTGAAGAATCCAGCCTGGCGGATGCCGTGCTTCTCCCACAGCTTCAGCGTCGCCGTCTCGAACCGCTTCAAGAGCGCCGGCAAGCGGCCGGGCACGCAGCGGTAGACGCGCATTTCGTAGATCATTCTTGCTTCCTCCCAGAACAGGTCCGCCGCTTATAACGGCCGGCCATAACCGTGTCTTGAGCCCTGCGCGGCCGCCCCTGTGGCGTTTCGCGCATGGCTCGGCGGTCTTCGGTAACGCATCAAGTCCGGCTCCCGCAATGCTGCCGCAATGATCGGGCCGCTAGAATGGCTTTAGTTGAAGCCTAGGTGCCGGATCATGCGGATTTTGCTCGTCGAGGATGAGGCGGAGATGGCGGGCGCGCTGGCGTCGGCGCTAAAGCGCTACGACATGGTGGTAGACCATGCCCCTACCCTTGCCGACGCTGAAGAGGCCATTTCCGCCGACGTCCATGTCGCGGTCCTGCTCGACCGCCAGCTCCCCGACGGCGACGGCCTTGCACTGATTCCGAAGCTCCGGGCGCGCGCCGACGGCGTGCCGATCATCGTCCTGACCGCGCGCGGCGAGCTCGCCGACCGGATCGCCGGGCTCGACAGCGGCGCCGACGATTATCTGGCCAAGCCGTTCGCGGTCGAGGAGCTGCTGGCGCGCCTGCGCGCCGTGATGCGGCGCCCCGCTGGACTTACGCCGGATGTCATCCGCGCGGGCCGCCTCGCCTTCGATGTCGGCCATCGCGAGGCGAGCATCGACGGCCAGCCGTTCGAGCTGCCGCGTCGCGAGCTGTTGGTGCTCGAGGCGCTGATCCGCCGCATCGGCCGCACCGTGATACGCTCGGCGCTGGAAGAGGCCGTCTACAATTTCGACGACGAGATCCAGTCGAACGCGCTGGACACGCATATCTCGCGGCTACGCCGCAAGCTCGCCGAGGCGGATGCCGGCATCGAGATCCACGGCATTCGCGGCGTCGGCTATCTCCTGAAGAAGCTGCCATGAGCAGGCACGACGATCCCTACTGCCTGCGCTCGCGCCTGAGCTGGCGCCTGCTCTCGCTCCAGGCCGTGCTGCTCCTGGCCCTGGTTGCCGTCGTCGTCGGAGCGCTGTGCGCGTCAGGACTTGTGCTCGCCGAGCGCGACGAGGATCGCGTGATCGACGTCGTGCAGCACGCACTGACGCGCGACGCACAGGGCGGCCTGACCGTGCGGCCGACGCCCGAGCTCAGACAATTGCGTAGCGAGACACCAGACCTCTGGTTCCTGGTCCGCGACCGGCAGGGACATTCGCTCGCCGAAGGTGCCGTGCCGGCTGAATTCGCCGCGATCGGCGGCGGCCTCGACCAGATCAGCCAGGCGCGGCTCGGCTGGCAGCTGTTCGAGGACGATCCGCGCAAGCCGGCGGCGCGGCTGAAGCGGGTCGATACCGAGGCCGGCAATGTGCAGGTCATCACGGCGACACAGGGCCGGCTGACCGGCGCCAAGGCGCTGGTCATGACATCGCTTGCGTTCCTCGGCATCGCCCTGCCAGGCCTCCTTCTGATGGGAACCGCGACCTTCATCGCGACACCGATGATCGTGCGGCGCGCCTTCAGAGGACTTGATACGACCGCGGACCAGGCGCGTCGCATCGACATCCATCAGCGCGGCGCGCGCCTGTCGGTGGAGAGAATTCCGCTGGAGGTCGTACCGCTCGTGACTGCGGTCAATGACGCGCTGGCGCGGCTCGACCAGGGCTATGCCCGCCACAAGCGTTTCGTCGCCGACGCCGCGCACGAGCTGCGCACGCCGATCGCGATCCTCAACACGCGCCTGGAGTCGCTTGCCCCGGGGCCGGACAAGACCCGGCTGCTGGAAGATGCCGCGCGGCTGGCGACGCTTGCCGAGCAGTTGCTGGACATTCAGCGGCTCGACCGCTGCGGCCATCCTTTCGCGCGCGTCGACCTTGTCCGGGTCGCGCAAGGCGCGGCTGCCGACCTCGCGCCGCTGGCGATTGCCGGCGGCTACGAGCTGGCGCTCGATGCACCCACGACGCCGATCGAGACGATCGGTGACGCGGCCGCGTTGGAACGCGCGCTGACCAACCTCGTGCAAAATGCGATTCAGCACGGCCCTCGCCGCGGCACCATCGGCATTCGCGTCAGCAGACCCGCGAGCATCGAAGTCACGGACGAAGGTCCCGGCATTCCCGTCGGACAACGCGAGCAGATCTTCGAGCCGTTCTACCGGCTGACGCCGCTCGATCGCGGTGCCGGCCTCGGCCTCAACATGGTGCGCGAGATCGTGCAGCTGCATGGCGGCCACGTCTCGGTCACGGACGGGCCGGACGGCGGCGCCTGTTTCAGAATAACGCTGCGCCCAATCCCGCAGGATTGATTCAATCCGCGTGCGCCTCTCACAGCGCAATGCTGTCGCAATGCACGGCCGTGACACTGCATCCGCCTCACTTCTGATCTTTCGAGGTGCAACCAAGATGCCGGAGTGCGCATGCCCAACGATTTCCTCTCCTTCTTCCTGTCCTGGATGTCGGCCCCGCGTCGGGTCGGCGCGATCGCGCCGTCAGGCGCGGCGCTCGCCGATCTGATCACCCGCGAGATCACGGCATCGACCGGTCCGATCCTCGAGCTCGGCCCCGGCACCGGGGCATTCACCTACAACCTCCTGAAACGCGGCGTCCGCCAGCAGGACCTCACGCTGATCGAATACGGCTCCGACTTCATGAAGCTCCTGCAAGTGCGCTTTCCCAACGCGCGCGTCTTGTGGATGGATGCGGGGCGGCTGACGACGGAGCGCCTCTATGACGGCGCGCCCGTCGGCGCGGTCGTGAGCGGGCTGCCGCTGCTCAACATGTCGACGCGCAAGGTCATCTCGATCGTCAGCGGCGCGTTCAGCTATGTCCGCCCCGGCGGCGCATTCTACCAGTTCACCTACGGCATGAGCTGCCCGGTGCCGCGGCCGATTCTCGATCGGCTGGGCTTACGCGCCACGCTGGTCGATCGCGCCCTGCTGAACATGCCGCCCGCCGCCGTCTACAAGCTGACACGGCGGCCGCAGATGAAGCTCGTCACGGGATCGCTTGCGCCGGCCCCCTCGACGCGAGTCGCCTTGGAGCCGATCCATCACGCGCGCGACTACTCCGCCGCGCGCTGAGCCATCAGACCAGCCGGCTCTGCACCATCGCCGCCTGAATGAAGGAGGCGAAGAGAGGATGCGGCTCAAAAGGCCGCGACTTCAGTTCGGGATGGAACTGGACGCCGATGAACCAGGGATGATCCTCGTATTCGACGATCTCCGGCAGGACGCCGTCGGGCGACAGCCCGGAGAATTTCAGGCCGTGCTGCTCGAGGCGATCCTTGTAGGCGGTGTTCACCTCGTAGCGGTGGCGGTGGCGCTCGGAAATCTCGGTCGCGCCGCCATAGACCTGCGAGACTCGGCTGCCGCGGTTGAGTGCCGCGGGATAGGCGCCGAGCCGCATCGTGCCGCCGAGATCGCCGGCCTGCGAGCGCTTCTCGAGTTCGTTGCCGCGGAGCCATTCCGTCATCAGGCCGACCAAGGGCTCCTTGGTCGGGCCGAATTCGGTGGAGTTGGCGTCTTCGATGCCGACGAGATTGCGCGCGGCCTCGATCACCGCCATCTGCATGCCAAAGCAGATGCCGAAATACGGCACGTCGCGCTCGCGCGCGAACTGCGCCGCGCGGATCTTGCCTTCCGCGCCGCGCTGGCCGAAGCCGCCGGGCACCAGGATGCCGTTGACGTGCTCGAGGAACGGCGCGGGATCTTCCTTCTCGAAGATCTCGCTCTCGATCCAGTCGAGATTGACCTTCACCTTGTTGGCGATGCCGCCGTGTGAGAGCGCCTCGATCAGCGACTTATACGCATCCTTCATGCCGGTGTATTTGCCGACGATGGCGATGGTGACGTTGCCTTCGGGATTGCGGACGCGCTCGTTGATCTGCTGCCAGCTCCGCAGCTCTGGCGGAATCCGCGAGGCGATGCCGAAGGCGGCGAGCACCTCGTCGTCGAGGCCCGCATTGTGGTAGGCCTCAGGGACAGCATAGATGTTGTCGACGTCGCGCGCTTCGATCACCGCGCTTTCACGGACGTTGCAGAACAGCCCGAGCTTGCGGCGCTCTTCCTTCGGGATCTCGCGGTCGGTTCGGCAGAGCAGGATGTCCGGCTGGATGCCGATCGAACGCAGCTCCTTCACCGAGTGCTGCGTCGGCTTCGTCTTCAATTCGCCTGCGCTCGGAATGTAGGGCAGTAGCGTGAGATGGATGTAGACGGCATGATCGCGCGGCAGATCGTTCTTGAGCTGGCGGATCGCCTCGAAGAACGGCAGGCCCTCGATGTCGCCGACGGTGCCGCCGATCTCGACCAGCACGAAGTCGTAGTCGTCATTGCCGTCGAGGACGAATTCCTTGATGGCGTTGGTGACGTGCGGAACCACCTGGATGGTCGCGCCGAGATAATCGCCGCGGCGCTCCTTGGTGATGATGTCCTGGTAGATGCGCCCCGTCGTGATGTTGTCGGCCTTGGTCGCCGGCCGCCCGGTGAAGCGCTCGTAGTGACCGAGATCGAGATCGGTCTCCGCGCCGTCATCGGTCACGAACACTTCGCCGTGCTGATACGGCGACATCGTTCCGGGATCGAGGTTGAGATAGGGGTCGAGCTTACGGAGGCGGACCTTGTAGCCCCGGGCCTGCAACAGCGCACCGAGTGCCGCTGAAGCCAAACCCTTGCCGAGCGAAGAAACCACGCCGCCGGTGATGAATATGTACCGCGCCATGGGACTTAACCTCTAATCCCTCGAATTCGATTCGCCAAAGCGATTCGTATTCCGCCCCAAAGATTTTGCGGGCCTGTGGGTGAGCCAGAACTAAGAATGGTAACAGAGCCTTGATGGGGATTGTTGACGCAGGACGGTAGAAGCCGCCCTGCATGGCCCCCCTGCTTTATTGCGAGCGAGGCACCTGCGGGCCGCTCGGCGCTGCCGGAGCCTGCTGCTGCTCGTCGGCCTTCTTCAGCGAATCCAGGATGCCGCCCGAGGTCGGCGGCGCAATCGGCGATCCGCCGGCCGGCTGGCCCTGCGATGCCGGCTGGCCAATGATCGACGAAGGCGCGCGGTTGTAGCCGGCGTACCAGGACAGGAACAGGCTGGTCACGAAGAAGCCGGCGGCGAGGATCGCGGTCGTCCGCGACAGAAGATTCGCGGTGCCGCGGCTCGACATGAAGCCCGCGCCTCCGCCCATGCCGAGGCCGCCGCCTTCCGACTTCTGGAGCAGGACGGCGCCGATCATGACGGCGACGATCATGAGATGGATGACGATGACAACAGTCTGCATAGTGCCCTTCCGTCACAAGCCGACAGCGCCGAGACGGCGGCCGATCGCGCTTCGCGGGTTTTCCTGAAGTTGCGCGGTGTTACACGATCGGAAACGGCATTGCCACCCCCGATCGGGTCCGGACCAACGGTTTGGGTTAGCTAGGGGCAGCCCTTGGCGATCGCAAGGAAATCGGCCGCCTTGAGGCTGGCGCCGCCGACCAGAGCTCCGTTGACGTTCTTCACGGCCATCAGCTCGGCCGCGTTCGAGGGCTTGACCGAACCGCCATAGAGGATCCGCATCTTCGCCCCGTCCACGCTAAACCGGGAGGTCAGGAACTCCCGGATAAACCCATGAATCTGCTCGACATCCTGGACTGTGGGGGTCAGGCCGGTGCCGATTGCCCAGACGGGCTCATAGGCCACGACCAGGTTGGCCGCGGTAGAGCCGTCCGGCAGCGAGCCGTCGAGCTGGCCGCGCAGGATGTCCAGGGTCTGGCCGGCATCGCGCTGGGCTTGCGTCTCGCCGATGCAGACGATCGCCGTCACCCCGGCCCGCCAGGCGGCTTCCGCCTTCTGCCGCACCAAAGCATCGCCCTCGCCATGGTCGGCGCGGCGCTCGGAATGGCCGACGATGATGGCGGTCGCGCCCGCATTCGCGAGCATTTCGGCGGCGATATCGCCGGTATGGGCGCCGGAGGCCTTGGGGTGGCAATCCTGGGCCCCAACCGCGACCTTCTTGCCGCGCGCCTTGTCGGCAAAGGCCGCGATCAGGGTCGCCGGCGGGCAGACCAGCAGATCGGCCTTGGTGGCCACGTCTGCCGCGCCATTGAGCATGGCGTCGAATTCGGCAGCGGAGGCCTTCAGGCCGTTCATTTTCCAGTTGCCGGCGATCAGCGGTCGGATGGCGTCGGTCATGTCAATTTCCAGCAAAATGAGGTTTGTGCATGCGCTAGCAGAGGTGCTGCGGCAGTTCCAGAGACCTAAGGGCTTTTAACCGCAGCTTCGCGAGGCCGCGTGACCTGAGGTTGCGGGGGGAAAGCCGCCACTTTATGATGATCTATCAATTTGGTGACGCGCTTTTGCGGAATCTGCATTAAGACGCGCTCCCGTTCCCCTCCTGCCAAACAAGTTGGACCAAATGCTTCGAGGAATGCGCAAGGCCTCATCAAACTGGCTCGGCAAGACCATTATGGCCGTGGTGATGGGCGTGTTGATCATCAGTTTCGGCATTTGGGGCATCGCCGACATCTTCCGCGGCTTCGGACAGTCCACGGTGGCCAAGATCGGCCGAACCGAGATTTCGCTGAACGAGTTCCGCCAGATCTATACCGACCGCCTGCAACAGATCAGCCGCCAGTTCGGCCGTCCGCTGACGCCTGATCAGGCCCGCGCCTTCGGCCTCGACCGTCAGGTGCTCCAGCAGACGATCGCGGAAGCCGCCCTCGACGAAGAGGCGCGCCGGCTCGGGCTCGGCCAGTCTGACGACCAGATCCGCCAGGTCATCATGAACGACCCCAACTTCAAGGGCGTCGGCGGCAGCTTCGATGCGAACCGCTTCCAGGCCGTGATCCGCAACTTCGGCTATACCGAGCAGCGCTACGTGTCCGAGCAGCGCAAGGTGTCGCTGCGGCGGCAGCTCACCGGCACGATCGGCGCGGGTCTCGAGCCGCCGAAGGCGATGATCGACGTGCTGACGCGCTTCCAGAACGAGCAGCGCGCCATTGAGTTCGCACGGCTCGACGCCGCGCAGGCAGGTACCATCGATGCGCCCTCGCCCGAGGCGCTCGCCGCCTATTTCGAGGATCACAAGGTCCAGTTCCGCGCGCCCGAATATCGCAAGATCGCCTTCGTCGTGATCTCGCCGGAAGAGATCGGCAAGTGGAGCGAAGTCTCCGACGAGGACGCGAAGAAACTGTTCGACCAGCGCAAGGACCGGCTCGGCACGCCCGAGAAGCGCCAGATCCACCAGATCGTGTTTCCCAACGCGGCCGAGGCGCAGACCGCGCGCGAGCGCCTCGCCGGCGGAATGTCGTTCGAGGATCTCGGCAAGGAGCGCGGACTGAGCGCATCCGACGTCGATCTCGGGCTCGTGACCAAATCGTCGCTCGACCCGGCGGTTGGC
Source organism: Bradyrhizobium diazoefficiens USDA 110 (assembly GCF_000011365.1). Classification (GTDB taxonomy): domain Bacteria; phylum Pseudomonadota; class Alphaproteobacteria; order Rhizobiales; family Xanthobacteraceae; genus Bradyrhizobium; species Bradyrhizobium diazoefficiens. Next base: position 5,328,339 of record NC_004463.1, read on the forward strand.
GATGCCGCCTTCGCGCTCCCCGCAGGTGAAATCAGCCAGCCGATCCAAGGCCGTCTCGGCACCGCGATCGTCAAGGTCGACAAGATCGAGCCGGGCGTCGAGGCGAACTACGCCAGCCTCGTCGGCGACATCAAGCGCGAGATCGCCACCGAGCGCGCGCGCGTCAAGGTCGCCGATCTCCGCGACAAGATGGAAGACGAGCGCGGTGGCGGCGCCAGCGTGATCGACGCGGCGCAGAAGCTCGGCCTCACCGCCGTCACCATCGACGCCGTCGACCGCTCCGGCCGCGCCCCGAACGGCCAGCCGGTCGCCAACATCCCGCCGGGCCTCGACGTGGTATCGCAGGCCTTCAATACCGACGTCGGCGTCGACAATGACGCGATCTCGTTCAAGGGCGGCTACGTCTGGTACGACGTGCTCGCTATCACGCCCTCGCGCGATCGCAACCTCGACGAGGTCCGCGACCAGGTCGAGGCGCGCTGGCGCCAGGACCAGATCGCGACCAAGCTGAAGGCCAAGGCCACCGAGATGGTGCAGAAGCTCGAAGCGGGCGGCAAGCTTGCCGATGAAGCCGCCGCGGTCGGCGCCAAGGTCGAGACCGCGACCGGCTTCAAGCGCGACGACTCGCCCGCCGGCGTGCCCGCGACCGTCGTTGCGGCCGCCTTCCGCACCGCCAAGGACGGCGTCGGACAGACGCCCGTGAGCGGCGGCAGCGAGGTGATCGTCTTCCGCGTCACCGACATCGTCGATCCCACGGTCGACGCCGCCTCCGACGCGGTGAAGAAGCTGAAGGAGAGCCTCGACCGGGCGCAGACCGAGGAGCAGGTCGCTTCCTACGTCAACAAGCTTGAAACCGACATCGGGACCACCATTAATCAGGCCGCCTTCGCGCAGGTGACCGGCGCGAACCAGTGAGTTGAAAGCACGCGATGGACGACCTGAAATCGATCATTGGAAAAGTGGCGACCGGTGCCAGCCTGTCGCGTGACGAAGCGGCTTCCGCCTTCGACGCCATGATGTCGGGCGAAGCCACGCCCTCGCAGATGGGTGGCCTCTTGATGGCGCTGCGGGTGCGCGGCGAGACCGTTGACGAGATCACCGGCGCGGTCGCGGCGATGCGCTCCAAGATGCTGACCGTGACGGCACCGCCGGACGCCGTCGACATCGTCGGCACCGGCGGCGACGGCTCCGGCTCGGTCAACGTCTCGACCTGCGCCTCATTCATCGTCTCGGGTGCCGGAGTGCCGGTGGCCAAGCACGGCAACCGCGCGCTGTCGTCGCGCTCGGGCGCCGCCGACGTGCTGGCTTCGCTCGGGGTGAGGATCGACCTCAGGCCGGAGCAGGTCGGGCGCTGCGTGCGCGAATGCGGCATCGGCTTCATGTTCGCCCCTGCCCATCATCCCGCGATGAAGAATGTCGGCCCGACCCGGGTCGAGCTCGCCACCCGCACGATCTTCAACCTGCTCGGCCCGTTGTCCAATCCGGCCGGTGTGAAGCGGCAGATGGTCGGCGTGTTCTCGCGGCAATGGGTGCAGCCGCTGGCGCAGGTGCTCAAGAACCTCGGCTCTGAATCCGCCTGGGTGGTGCACGGCTCCGACGGCCTCGACGAAATCACCCTCACCGGCCCGACTTTCGTATCCTCGCTCCACAATGGGGAGATCAGGAACTTCGAGGTGACGCCGGAGGAGGCGGGACTGCCGCGCTGCGAGCCCGGTGCGCTCAAGGGCGGTGACGCCGACGCCAATGCGATTGCGCTGCAAAGCGTGCTCAACGGCAAGCCGAGCGCCTACCGCGACGTGGCGCTGATGAACGCGGCCGCCGCGCTGGTCGTGGCCGGGCGTGCCAAGGACCTCAAGGAGGGCGTCGCGCTCGGCGCGAAATCGCTCGACAGCGGCGCAGCGAACGCGCGACTGAAGCATCTGATCGCGGTCTCCAACGGCTGAGCCTGACATGTCGGACATCCTGACCAAGATCGAGACGTACAAGCGCGAAGAGATCGCCGCCGCCAAGCGCGCGCAGCCGCTCTCCGTCGTCGAAGCAACGGCCAAGGCGCAAGGAGCACCGCGCGGCTTCCTGCGCGCCATCAAGGCCAAGCACACCAATGGCGACTTCGCGCTGATCGCCGAGGTCAAGAAGGCCTCGCCGTCGAAGGGGCTGATCCGCGCCGATTTCGATCCGCCACAGCTCGCCAAGGCCTATGAGGCGGGCGGCGCCGCCTGCCTTTCGGTGCTGACGGACACGCCGTCGTTCCAGGGCCATCTCGACTTCATGGTGGCCGCGCGTGCGGCGACGTCACTGCCGGTGCTGCGCAAGGACTTCATGTTCGACGCCTATCAGGTGGTCGAAGCCCGCGCGCATGGCGCCGACTGCATCCTGATCATCATGGCCGCGCTCGACGACGCCACCGCCAAGGACCTGGAAGACACAGCTATCGCCTTTGGCATGGATGTGCTGATCGAGATCCATGACCGCGCCGAGCTCGACCGCGCGCTCAAGCTGCGCTCGCCGATGATCGGCGTCAACAACCGCAACCTGCGCACCTTCGAGACCACGCTCGCGACCAGCGAAGCGTTGGCGCCGCTGATCCCCGGGGACCGGCTGATGGTCGGCGAGAGCGGCATCTTCACGCCCGCAGACCTCGCCCGGCTCGAGCGCGTCGGCATGTCGACCTTCCTGGTCGGCGAGAGCCTGATGCGGCAGGCCGACGTGACCGCCGCCACGCGTACGCTGCTCGCGCGCGAGACGACAGCCCGCGCGACCGGTACGCGCTGACATGGCGCGCAAGCCGTCCAAGACAAGGCCGTCAAAAGCGAAGTCCGGCCCTGCCCTCACCCATATCGGCGCCACCGGCGAGGCACGGATGGTGGACGTCTCGGACAAGCCCGCGACCGAACGGCTTGCGGTCGCGGAAGGCCGCGTCCTCATGACAAGGGCAACGCTGGACCTGATCGTCTCGGGCAATGCCAAGAAGGGCGACGTGCTCGGCACCGCGCGCATCGCCGGCATCATGGCCGCCAAGCGCACCTCGGAGCTGATCCCGCTCTGCCATCCGCTCGCGCTGTCGAAGGTCACGGTCGATATCGAGCCCGACGCGAAGCTGCCGGGCTGCCTCGTCCGTGCCAGCGTGAAGGTGACGGGCCCGACCGGCGTCGAGATGGAGGCGCTCACGGCCGTGTCCGTCGCCTGCCTCACCATCTACGACATGATCAAGGCGGTCGAGCGCGGCGTGCGCATCGAGGGCATCCATCTCGTCGAGAAGCTCGGCGGCAAGTCCGGCCACTACCGCGCCTGAGCGCGCGGTTCTCACTTCAGCGAAGTGCTGATCGATCCGAATTTCGTGTTGAGCTTGCTGCCCATGCCGTTCACGACGGTGATGACCGCAAGCGCGATGCCGGCTGCAATGAGCCCGTATTCGATCGCGGTCGCGCCACGCTCGTCGGCGAGGAAGTTCTTCAAGGTGTTTTTCATCGTCGCGCCCTCTCTGTATCGTTGGCATGCGTGTTCGCAAATCACGTGCCAACGCCGGCTTGAGGATCGTCAGCATGTTAGATGGTTAAGCCTTGGTTGATCATCGTGCGGCCGGCAGGAATTGACCGGCATCGCAGGATCCTTGCGGCAATTCCTGCACGTCCTGCATCCCGCGTATCGATTGCTTTTGCCTGTGGGCATTCATGTCGCATTAACCGCGCTTCCTAACTTCGCCTCCACACCGTTCCCGTAAACCAACGGATGTTTTGAGGATCAAGAATTGATCCTGGCGTGTGCGCGGCAACGATCCACATGATGACGAAATACGGCAGTCGCCTCTTTGACCAGGTCTTCGTGCGCAGCGGGCCGATCCGCTGGCTGGTCGTTGGCGGCACGCTGCTGATCGCCGCGATCGCCGTCGGCGCGGTCCTGATGGCGCAGAACTTCCGCGAGCGCGCGCTGCGCAACTCCGGCCGCGAGCTCGAAAACACCGTGCTGATGCTCGCCCATCATTTCGACCAGCAATTGCAGGATTTCGCGGTCATCCAGAAGGATTTTGTCGACCACGTTCGCACGATCGGCATTGCCAGCGCGGAAGACTATCGCAAGCGCCTTTCCGGCCAGGACATCCACCGCCTGCTGCGCTCGAAGATCGAGGCGCTTCCCTACATGGGCGGCGTCAACGTCATCGACGCCGAAGGCAATCTCATCAACTCGTCGACGGCGTGGCCGGCTCCGAAGGTCAACGTCGCCGACCGCGCCTATTTCCGCGCCTTCCGATATGCCCCCGATGCGCCCGACGTCCTGATCGAGCCGGTGCACAGCCGCATCTCGGGCGCCTGGACCATCCTGATCGTCCGCAAGATCGTCGGCCCGAACGGCGAGTTCATGGGCGTGGTCGGACGCGGCATCGAGCCGGCCAATTTCGAGAAATTCTTCGAGTCCGTTGTGCTCGGCGAAGGCGCGACCATCTCGATGCTGCATCGTGACGGCACGCTGCTCGCCCGCTACCCGCATTCCGGCGAATTGATGGGGCGGAACTTCAGGAACGGCCCGTTCTCGCAGCAGCGAGTGTTCGGCCTCGACCATTTTGCCGGACGCTTCGTCAGCCCCGTCGACGGCGAGGACCGCCTGATCGCCTCGCACGCCCTGCCCCACTTCCCGATCCTGATGATGGCCACCACGACGCGCGCGGCGGCCCTGACGGACTGGCGCGAGCAGATCGGCATCCTGATCTCGGTCGCCGCCTCTTCTGCGCTCGCCATCGCCGGCGTGCTGATCGCGATCGTGCGCAAGCTTCTGGAGCAGCACCGCCTCTCGCGGGAACGGCTGACGCTGGAAAAGCAGCGTCTCGACCGCGCCGTCAACAACATGACCCAGGGCCTGCTGCTGTTCGACGCCGAGCAGCGGCTCGTGGTGTGCAACCAACGCTATATCGAGATGTACGGCCTGTCGCCCGAGGTGGTGAAGCCCGGCTCCAGCTTCCATGACATCATCGCCCACCGTAGCGCGACCGGCTCGTTCACCGGCGACGTCGACGGCTATGTCGCGCGCGTGCTGGGCGACATCCACGCGCGCAACTCCATGGTGGTCGACACCGCCGACGGGCGCTCGATCCACATCCTCAACGAGCCGCTCGCGGACGGCGGCTGGGTGGCGACGCACGAGGACATCACCGAGCGCCGGCGCATCGAGGAGCGCATCACCCACCTCGCCCATTATGACGCGCTGACCGACCTGCCCAACCGCGCCATGTTCCACGAGCATCTGCGCCAGGAGCTGGCCGCCATCACCGACGGCGAAGCGATCGCGGTGCATTACATCGACATCGACGAGTTCAAGGGCGTCAACGACGCGCTCGGCCACCTCGTCGGCGACGAGCTCCTGAAATCGGTCGCAACGAGCCTCAGCCGCTGCGCGGGCCCGGCGGATTTCGTGGCGCGGCTTGGCGGCGACGAATTTGCCATCGTGCAGGGCGCGGTGACGTCGCCGGACCAGGTCAACGATCTCGTCGCCCGGGTCTTCCAGGCCATCCGCGCTCCCTTCGACTGCATGGGCCATCATCTCACCACCGACGCCAGCATCGGCATCGCGCTGGCGCCGGGACACGGCACGGTGCTGGATCAAATCCTGAAGAACGCGGACCTGGCGATGTACGCCGCCAAATCCGCCGGACGCCGCACCTATCGCTTCTTCGAGCCGGAGATGGACGCCAAGGTCCGCGAGCGGCGGCAGCTCGAGATCGACCTGCGCCACGCCATCGCCCAAGGGGGGCTCGAAGGCGGCCTCGAGGTCTATTACCAGCCCTGCCTCGGCCTGAAGGACGACCGCATCACCGGCTGCGAGGCACTGGTGCGCTGGCGCCATCCCGAGCGCGGCATGGTCTCGCCGGCCGAGTTCATCCCGATCGCGGAGGATACCGGCCTGATCAACGAGATCGGCGAATGGGTGCTGGCCACCGCCTGCCGCGACGCCGCAAGCTGGCCCGACGATATCCGCCTCGCCGTCAACGTCTCGCCGGTGCAGTTCAAGAGCGGCACGCTGGCGCTGAAGATCATGGCGGCGCTCGCCGCCTCCAATTTTCCGGCCAGCCGGCTCGAGCTCGAGATCACCGAGGCGGTGCTGATCCGCGACGACGACACCGCGCTGGCGATCCTGCACCAGCTCCGCGCCATCGGCGTGCGCATCGCGCTCGACGATTTCGGCACCGGCTACTCCTCGCTGAGCTACCTGCACCGCTTCCCGTTCGACAAGATCAAGATCGACCGCTGCTTCGTCAACGACATCGCCGGTCCCGACGGCTCCGCCAGCATCGTCCAGGCCGTCGTCAATCTGGCGGCCGCCCGCCGCATGACCACCACCGCCGAGGGCGTCGAGACCGAGGAGCAGCAGCGCCTGCTCCGCACGCTCGGCTGCTCCGAAATGCAGGGGTATCTGTTCAGCGCCGCAAAGCCGGCGGACAAGGTGCTGGAGCTGTTCGCACTGCATCGCAGCCGGCTCGCCCAGCGCGGCGGCAACGCGAGTCGCCGCCGCGAGGCAGGCTAGGTCGGACCTCGGTTATCAGCGCAGCGGCATTCCCAGAAGCTTTCCTCCAAACACACAACGCAGGTCTGCTCCAGACGCACCTTCAGGGCGTGCCGGGCGCGATGAAGGCGGACGGTCAGGTTGTTGACGGTCACGCCCAGATCGGCCGCAACCAGCTCCCGCGGCTCACCGGCGAGATCCACCCTTCGGATGACTTCGGCATGCTCCGGCTTCAGCAGGGACAGGTGGGTATGAAGACACTCGCAGACCGCGGCATTCGCAGCGGAATCCTGATCGGCTGCAAGACGGTCGTTGAGCTCATGCGGAAAAGGCATCTCGCGAGTCCTGCTCCTTGATGCCTGGCGGTGAAAGTCTGCGATGGACGTGGCCAGAACCCTGCTCAGCCAGCCTCGAACCGAGTCCGCATCACGAATATCGCCGGATCGCTCCAGTGCACGCAACATGAACGCCTGGAGCACCTCCTCCGCTTCCGCCTTCCCGCCAAAGCGCCGCTGCAGATAATTGCGAAGGCGATCGTAGCTGCCGACGAGGGCAGCACGAACGACTGCCTCCTGCACTTCCAGGGAGCCGGCTGTCAGCATCGGCAGATTCTCGTTCGGCGATTTCATGACCCATCGTCCTTGCATGACATTCGGTAGATCGCTTCGTTGGAGCGGGAACGCGACGGCGCGGCTGCCATCAGCCGGTGCGGCAGCCTCCCGAACAGGGGGCGCGAGCGATCGCTGCGACAGCGGCGCTCACGTGGCGACCTCTGTTTCCGCAAACCGGCGATCGCTCTTTCGGCGTTCTTCCTCTCAGCACGCAGCGTGCGGGAACAGCACCGAGGCCGGCGCCGTCACTCCGCCGCGTGTGAGGTCCTGGCGCGCATCGTCGTCATCCGCATGGCAACGTGCCTCTCGCAGACGAGTCGATCCGCGCTCGCACCTGGAGCGACGCAGTCCGGGTTTCAGGAGCTATCTCAGGCGATGGGGGGCCGGTAGTGGCGACGGAACGTGCCTTCGTCGCCGATCACGTCAGGCTGCGCTTCGCAGCGCGAGCGCGGCACGACGAACTCCGCAACGGCCGGAGCTTGCGGCCACACGGCGCTGAAGCAAAGCACCGAGCCGCAGCAGGTCGCATGCCGCTCGCCGGGCCGGTCATGGTCGTCGTCGTCGCAATCCCCGGCCATCGCAACGTCATGCGAATGTACTGCCGATCCGCCAGCGTGATCGTGCTCATGCGCATCTCCAGGCTGATCGCTCGGATGGTCGCACTGCATCACTACGTCGAGGGAGATCGAGATCGCGAGGGACGGCGTCATCGACGCGAGCAGGTAAGCGATGGCGACAAGCCATCCCCACCATCTTCGCCTTGGCTTTCGCAAGCCAATCATCCCTGCACCTGCTGTCCCGACCGGAAACATATAGCTCTGGTTGCAGTGACGGCCAACAGAAAACGACGCTCGCGGCTTCGACATTGCAAGAACGGCGATGAGAGTCGTGCGCCGTGCCAGATGCGGCGCGGAAATCAGCTCCCGATTTCTTTCGTCGAGCCCTGTAATATATTGCACCCCTCTCCGTCGCGCGACCGAATCCGTCAATGGTGCTTCATCCAGCCGACGCCTTTGATGTCGTTGAACGAGTCGGTTCTGTGACACAGAAAGCATTGATCGACCGATGCGTGCTCCTGTCCCGTGATCATCCGATCCATCATGACGAAGTGGCCCATGTAGTGGCTCGGCGGCGCCTGATGGCATTGGGCGCAGTCCCTCGAAGTCGGCGAGGGGTGCAGGAAACCGGCGATCTTCCAGGACACGAGCCCATGGCAATCCGCGCAGTCCCGTCCGAGCAATTCGCGGTGCGGCTCCCGGTTGCTGTGGCAGCTGGCACAGTCGAGCGCAGCCTTTTCCCGCCGTTCTGACTTTGGCCGGCCGAGAAACTCCTTCAGGTCCGCAGTCAGTTGATCGGCTGCGGACCGGTCGAACAACTTCGTGCCGGAGCCGGCCGCCGCGACTTGCAGCAGTGCCGCGTGGTCCATCCTGATCGGCCGCAACTCGCCCATGTGCTCGAGATGGCAGCCGGAACATTGAGTGCCCGCCGCGGCATGAAACGCCGTCGACTGCTTGGCGAGATCCGCGGCGGAAGGCGCGTGACAGGAGATACAGGCCGCTGCGTCGACGCCCCTGACCGGCGTGTGGCAGCTCTCGCATCTGTCGGACAGAAAAGCGTGCTTCCCGGACAGCGGCCCGGGCATCACAAATCTCGTCCAGCCCGGGACTAGCTCGGAGCTGCCCCGATAGAGAGCGATCGATACGACGGCCGCGCTTGCGACGGCCAGTGTCGCGACCACGGCGTAGAGCACGCCCCTGATCGTCACGCCAGCCACCGCAGCCCGTAATAGACCTCGGCCGCCACATGCACCGCCAGCAGCGCATACATGACGATCGCCGCCATGACATGCAGCCCGATCCACTTCAGGAAGATCTTCTTGATTGCTTCGCTGGATCCGATAGCCGATTCGAGATCGGAAATACCATCGACGAGTTGCAGCAGGGGCACATTCGGCAACGTCGATGCAGGCACGGCGTCCCCCTCACGGACCACACGATCGGGCGACGACATCGCCGACGCAATGTGCTCATAGGCCGACCTCAAGGTCGCCAGATGCGATTGCTGCTGGCGCAGCTCCATCGCGGTTTGCGGCAGGTAGTACCGCCCGACAAATCCGGTGACGACAACGATCAGCATGCTGGTCACCAGGGCAATCCCAAGCGGACTTTGAAACTTGTGACCGGTATGCAGAAGCGCGAAGAATGCTGCGACGATTCCGGCATAGGCGTGAAACGCCAGGAGCGTCGGCATCGACACGCCTCGCGTGACCAGGACCTTCAAACCCACGCTGTATTTCGTCATCGGATACACGAGAAGGAGAACCATCAGCACGGCCGCACCGGCCCCGAGGACAAAGCCCGCCAGGCTTCCTGCGAACCGGCTGTCGGAGTGCAGCAGGAAAGCCGGCACCAGCAGCAACAGGGCCGCCAGAACGACGTCGGCGATCAGGCGCTCTCTCCCATCCATCATGTCAGGCCTCGACGACCAGATCTCCGACCGATCTCGCCTGGCAGGCCAGGATGAGACCGTTCGCCTTATCGTCTGCGGTCAAGGCGTCCTGGACCTCCATCGTGACGTTTCCTTGCAACAGATGCGTCTTGCAGACGCCGCAGACCCCGACCCGACAGGAATAATCGATCGAAACGCCCGCGCTCTCGGCCACCTCCAGGACGCTCTTGTCCGGAGGCAGCGCCACAACCTTATCGGATGTCGCAAAGCGAATGGTGGCTGTTGCAGGACCGACTGTCGCAGCCCCTCGATTGCTCGCCTCGGCGGCCGGCATTTGCGCTTCGGCCGCGACCTTGCCGGGAGGTGGAACGGCGCCGCGGGCCGGCCCAAAGGCCTCCGTCTTGATCTGCTCGCGCGGCACGCCGAGCCCGATCAACGTCTTTCTGAGCGCGTCCATCATTCCGGGCGGACCGCACAGGTGAACGCGTCGTCTGGCGAGATCGGGCACAGCCTGCGTCAGGAACTCGGCCGTGATCTGCCCCTCGCTTCCCATCCACGACGTGCCCGCGGCCCGCACCATCGTGGCCGCGACGTGCAGATTGCTCATCCTGCGCTGAAGATATTCCAGCTCGTCCCGGAAAATGAATTGCTCGGTCGTCTGCGCGCCATAGACGAGGTAGATCTGGCCGGGCCATGCAATATCCGAGAGATACCGGATCGCCGCCATCAGCGGCGTGATACCGACCCCGCCACCGATCAGGACGACGCTGTCGGCTTCCACGCCCGTGAATGTAAAGGCGCCTGAGGGGCCCGCCACTTCAACGAGGTCTCCCTCCTTCAGGTGGCCATGCATGTAGTCGGACAGAAGCCCGCCGTCTTCGCGCTTGATCGTGGTCTCGACATAGGCGGTCTGGGCGGCGGACGATGCGATCGTGTAGGAACGCCTGACGGCCTGTCCGTCGATCTCGATGGCATAGGTCAGGAACTGTCCCGGCAGGAATGCAAACGGAATCGCGCCGCCGTCTGGTGCTTGCAGACGGAAGGTCTTCACGTTCGGTGTCTCCTGATAGATCGCGCAGATCCTCAGCTTGCCCTTCCAGGAGCGGCTCGCCTCAACCCGCCGCGGATGGCGATCTGTCTCCTGGGAGGATGTCGCCTCGGGCTTGTCGTTCGGCACGCCGGCGGCCGGCGGGGACACGAGGGGCGCGGCAGCAGCCGGAGCGACCGCAGCGCGCGTCAGCCGGTCGACCAGCGCGTTCGCCCGGCGCATGCGCGCGAGGTAGACGGCAAGCATCGCGAGCGAGAACAGCACCAGCAGCGCCATGGTCGTGACGTGAAACCAGGAGACCCCTGGCGTGCCGTCATCCGCATCCATGGCGCCGCGCTGAGGCAGGAGGTTCATCTGCGATTTGAACCAGGCCTGTGCGATTTGCTGCGGCGGCTTGCCCTCGTGCAGCGAGCGCAGCGCGACCACGCCACTCTGGACGGCGTTCAGGGATTCGCGAAGCCGACGCGCCGCCTGATCCGCGGCAACGATGTCGCTCCCGGCAATGGCGTGCCGCAGATCCATCTCAGCACCCGCCAAGCGATCGGTCTCCGCGCTGATCCGCTCGCGCGCCTGGATCTCCAGATTGCTCCGCTGTTCGGCGGACAGCGACGGCATCTCCATCAATGCCGGATAAAACTCCTTGCGCGGCCGGCCCATCATGCCGTCCATTCCGCCCATCATCCCCGGCGTGGCGCCGCCGGGCGGCGCGCCGGCCGCACCGCCTGCGGAGCCGGACGCTGCGGGATGATGTGCGGCGTGGTCGTCCTCTGCCTGCGCCAGCTCCCAACCCTGAGCGACCTGCCCTGTCGGATGCGCGCGGCCGAGGCCGAAGTCCGATGCGAGCGCGGCATTCGCCACAAGCTGGCTCGTGAGGACGACGAGCGCAGACAGGCCGGCTCGACATCGAAGGGGCAGACCGAACATGATCTCGCTCTCGATTCCAGCGCTCAGAACGACGCAATCAGAGGCAGCAGGATCGTGTCTGCGGTCTGTTTCTGGCTCTCGTTCAACGACGCGTAGAGCCGCGTGAAGGCCACGCGAGCCGCCTTGAGCGCCTCCAGGCGCTCGGACAGGTGCCGCTCGTAATGCTCCAGACGGTCCGCGCTTCCCAGCCTGTCATCCATCGCGAGCATCTTGCGCGCATCCAGCAGGTGCTGCCGGCTCGACCGCAAGGCATCCGCCACATTATTCCAATCGGCAACCTGCTTGTCGCTGATCTGCAATTCCGCCTTCAGAAATGCGATCCGCCCTTCGAGCCGCTCGGTCACGTCCGCCGGGCCACTCATCGCGCCGTTGCTGCCAGACGAACTCATCTGGCCGCGCATCATCTTCTCCATCATTTGCATCATCTGCATCATGCCGGAATTGTCCTGGCAGCCGGCGCCCTGGCAGTCCCGCATCTGGCCTTGCGGCGGCATCTTCATCTTGTCGTCGTTCATCTGACCGCCGCTCATGTTCTGCGGCTGACCCGATGGCTGTCCCGTATTCATCTTGCCGCTGGAATCCGACGGTGCGGGCATCTTCGACATCTTGTCGTCGTCCATCATCGCGACGCGAGTCAGATCGGTTGCAGCGACTGCGGACGACAGTCCACCCGGACCCAGCACGAGGGCGGCAAGGGCGGCTGCGCTCACGACAAATTTCTTCGGACGATTCATGGTCATTCTCCAGGGTTTGATTCGGATGGTCGTCTGCTCATCGATTTCGGCGATGAGGGCAGCGAGGTGCGGGTCAGGCCATATAGACGCGACGCGCCGGAAACTCTTACGCACGGAGGTGTCAAAGGCCGCTGCGTGCTGCATCGCTCACCTCCCTGTCATGCCTTCGCCACGGCCATCGCCCCTCGATTTCAATCTGGAGCGAGAAGCTCAGGAAGGTGCGGATCACGATGATCAAGGCCAGGATGCCGAGCCGGTCGAACGACGGCACGATCGCGACCATTCCGATGATGTCGGCGGCAATCAGGAATTCGAGGCCAAGCAGGATGCCGCGACCGAGGTTCGCGCGATAGGAACGAAATGCGTCTGCAGGCGCACCGCGCCGCATCTCGTTCAACGACCAGACCGTTGCGGCAACCACGCCGCACACGATCACCACCACGCCAAGCAGCTCGATCGTCGATGCGGTCCAGTGCAGGCCATGCAGGATGACGCCCTGCACGTCCTCGGTGAAAACCAACTCGGAAGTTATCATTCGCCCGCCTCCCCGCCCTGCCCGGACGAGCGGCTTCTGTCCACGCCCTTCGACCAGGTCCGGTAGTAGGCAACGCCCGTCATGATCCAGAGGCCCGCGGCTCCAACGATGAGCTGAGCCGGGATTCCCTCCGATCCAAAATCAAGCAGGAAATGCGCGATGAACGAAAGGAAGAGACCGACGCAGAACACGGGCAAGGATTGCTGGCCACATCGAATCAACGGCTGCAGGAAAGGAGACTTCAGTCCCGGCCAATCGATCGGAACGAGCGAGACGACGATGAGCACCAGGCTCGCCAGATGAACGACCCGATAGGGGCTGAGATTGGTCTTGTCGTTCGGTACGAAGACGGCGACGAGTCCCTCGGGGAGGTAGCCCCTGAGCTCGGGAATTCGCTCGGCCAGTGTCATCACAAGCGCGAAGAGCAGAAAGCCGCCGCTCATGACAAGGAGCGTGCGGGACGACAGCAGCCAGCGACTTGCGGTCGCCCCTCCCAATGCCAGCCAGGCCCCGAATACGAAGAGCAGTTGCCAGGTAAACGGATTGAAATACCAGACCCCGGCCGGATAGGCGGGCAAGTTCCAGCCGTAATGGCGGGCGGCCAGATAGAGACCGAACGAGCTGATCATCACCGCGTTCCGCCATCGCAACATGAACCAGAGCACGACGGGAAACGCAGCCATCAGCACGATGTAGAGCGGCAGGACGTCGAGATTGAGCGGCTTGAACTTGAGGACCAGGCCTTGCGAGAGCGTCTCGACGGGAAAGTCCATCAGCGGCGCGACGTTGAACTGATCCATCAGGTGAAGGTCGTCGAACCTGTGCGCGAGGTAATGCACGGCGGTGAGATAGACGAAGAACAGCAGAAGGTGGGCGACATAGAGCTGCCATACTCGCCGCAGCAGCCGGGTTGCCCCGATGACGAAGCCACGCTCCATCATCATGGTGCCGAACACGAACGTCGCGGTGTAGCCGGAGATCAACACGAACAGATCGGCGCCGTCGCTGAAGCCGTAATTGCGCGTCGTGAACCAGACCAGCACCGAATTCGGAATGTGTCCGAGGAAGATCAGCCAGTTCGCCAGACCGCGAAACAAATCCAGCCGGACATCGCGCCGGGGCTTGGCCAGCACCGATCTGATCGTGATCGTCTCCCAGAGCCGGCGGCGCAGCAGAAATGCAACTTGCAGCGGCCGACCGGCCACCTGGATCGTCTCGTCAATCAAGAGCGTGCTTCCCATTCTCGCGCGATGTTTGCGGATCGCAACCGCGCCGCGATGCTCTATCCACTCGCGAGCCGGCACGCTAGGTCGCGTCGTTGATGCCCTTTTGACGGACATCAAACTCGAGCGATGCACCGGCCAAATCTTTTTTTCGCGCGGTCTTGTAATGAGTTGAGACGCCTCTCGTCCTCAAGTCATTCGATCGACATCGGCTTCTTTCCAGCACCGCCTCTTACCGGCACTGCAAGTGATCGAGGGCACGACATGAAGCCATCGAATTCGCGAGATCGATGCAATTTTTTTCTGTAAGAAGATCGATGCTTCCCGTCGCCTGCTGCAACTCGACGATCCACGCATCGGCGCACGCAAGTGCGCGCGTCGACATTTGATTTTGCTCAACCTAGACAATCGCGCTCCGGGTTTGGTTGCCTCTCAGTCAAGCCACCGGGACTTGATTGACACCAACTCGACAAGTTCAAACAGGAGAAACCAGAATGAGTCACCGCAAGCTGATCGTCGCTGCCGCGATCATGTCGCTCGTCGCGTTGCCCGCCTTGGCGCAGACGAGCACGACCAACACCACCGATGAGAAGAACGGCCACCACTATTCGGGCGGGCCCAAGACCGAGGTCCCGCACCACATGGGCAAGAAAGAGAGCGATGGCGGATCGACCAGCGGATCGGGCGGCAGCCACCATTACGGCGGCGGACCGAAGACGGAAGTCCCGCATCACATGGGCCCGAAGAAGGAGCAATGACGATCGCGCTGTGATCTCGCGGCTTGCGAGCCGCGGGATCACCGCGAGCCCTATGTCCTAAGCTCGCAATTGATCAGACCCGTCGACTGAGATTTGAACTGATTGTAAGACGAGGTCCGTTCAACTCGTTCCAGGAAAGAGCGCAAGATGGCTCAGATTTCCGGATATGTCGTGGTCACAGTTACCGGCTTGTCATCGGCCGGCACCGTCGCTGCGCCGGGCCTCAAGGTTGGAGATCGTGTCATCCAGGCCTCGTCACCCTCCCTCAATGGCAACGTGAACATCATCGAGGCCGTCGTTACGGTCGATGATCAATTGCAACAATTCACCGCTTTCGGTGCTTCGACAGCGGTCACATTCGAAATCCTGGCGCTCCGCCTTTGACACGCCAGCCTCAAAACGAATTCGCCCGGGAGCGGTCATCCGCTCCCGGGCGATTATCTGGACGTCGCAGGATTTAGTTCGGCACCGCAGCCTTCGGCGCGGGCTTGGCCGCGACCGCATTCGCGGTGACGCCATGCAGGAAGTCGTAGGCCGCGTGCAGGGCCTTGTCGTCCTCCTCTTTCGGCGGGACGTAGGACTGCGATCCGGTCTGCTCGGTGCCGTCGGCAGCCTGCAGGTGGCCGCGCATCTGGGACTCCGCCATGGTATCCATCCGGCCCTTCAGCTCGGGCGGCACGTCCTGGAGGATCTCGATGTCGGGCGCAATGCCCTGGGCCTGGATCGAGCGGCCGGACGGCGTGTAGTAGCGCGCCGTGGTCAGCGCCAGCGCGCCATTGCCGGCGCCGAGCGGAATGATGGTCTGCACCGAGCCCTTGCCGAACGAGCGCGTGCCGATGATCGTGGCACGCTTGTGGTCATGCAGCGCGCCGGCGACGATCTCCGAGGCCGAAGCCGAGCCGCCATTGACCAGAACCACCAGCGGCTTGCCCTTGGTGAGGTCGCCACCATGCGCGGTGAAGCGCTGGGTTTCCTCCGGATTGCGGCCGCGGGTCGAGACCACCTCGCCGCGCTGAAGGAACGCGCTCGACACCGACACGGCCTGGTCGAGCAAGCCGCCCGGATTGTTGCGCAGGTCCATCACATAGCCCGCGAGCTTCTCCTGCGGGATCTCCCTGGAGATCGCCGCGATCGCCTTCTTCAGGCCGTCGGTGGTCTGCTCGTTGAACGATGTGACGCGGATATAGCCGATGTCGCCATTCTCGACGTGGAAGCGAACCGGCCGCACATGGATGATCTCGCGGGTGATCGCGATGTCAAGCGGGGCGTCGGCGCCCTTGCGCACGATGGTGAGCTTGGTCTTGGTGTCGACCGGGCCCTTCATCTTGTTGACGGCCTGCTCGAGCGTCATGCCCTGCACGGCATCGCCATCGATCTTGCTGATGAGATCGCCGGACATGATGCCGGCCTTGGACGCCGGCGTGTCGTCGATCGGCGAGACGACCTTGACCAGGCCCTCCTCCATCGTGACCTCGATGCCGAGCCCGCCGAACTCGCCGGAGGTGGTCTCCTGCATCTCGGTCCAGGCCTTGTCGTTCATGTAGCGCGAATGCGGATCGAGCGAGGTCACCATGCCGGTGATCGCGCCTTCGATCAGCTTGGCGTTGTCGGGCTTCTCGACATAGCTCGCCTTCACGCGCTCGAAGACTTCGCCGAACAAGTTGAGCTGTGAATAGGCATCATCCGCGCCCGCTGCCGCCCGTGCCGCCCATACTCCGCCGTGCGGACTGGCTACCAGAAGGGTCAAACACGCTCCGGTGAGCGCGCCCAGGGGGAACAGCAGGGTTTTCCGCATGGATAGGCTGGCCTTTTTGCTTGGCGGTTCTCTTGGGCTTGGGAGGCGCCATGCAAATGGCGATCCAGCCCGCTTCTCACAATACCATTCTGGTTTCTTCAAGGCCGGGACGCCGCGCCGGCGGGTACACCGTAAAAATCCCTTCGCCCGGACCTAAACTTTTGGCAACGTTCCGAAACCGTTTCATGCAAAGCAGGAATCGGTCGATCGACCCGCGCCTCGCAGCTATGCGATTTTAGGATGGTTTTGGAGAGCCGGACGGGTTAGGCGATGAAACAAGGCTTCAAATTCTCGGGAGGATAATAATGAACGAAAAACCCCGCATCCAGCCGGAAAGGAACGTCGAACTCGGCGCCAGCAGCGAGCCGTTCCAGAATCTGCACGAATTCATCCGCAAAGCACGCGCCAACCTCAACCAGAATGCCTGGGACTATATCGTCGGCGCCGCCGAGACCGAGACCACGATGCGCCGCAACCGGATGGCGCTGGACGAGATCGCTTTTCGCCCGCGCGTGCTGCGCGACGTGCGCAAGGTCGATGGCTCCGTCGAGCAGTTCGGCCGCAGGATGCGCCTGCCGGTGGTGCTCGCCCCTGTCGGCGCGCTCGAGATCTTCGATCCGGATGGCGCCGCGAGCGTCGCGCGCGCCGCCGGCACCTTTGGGGCGGCGCACATGCTGAGCTCGGTGTCCGAGCCTGGCCTGGAGAAGACCGCCGCAGCCGCCCCCGACGCGCTGCGTCTCTACCAGCTCTACGTGCGCGGCGACGACGCCTTCGTCGCCGATGTCGTCAGCCGGGCCGAAAAGCACGCCTACGCCGCCTTCTGCCTGACCGTCGACACCGCCCATTACAGCCGTCGCGAACGTGACATCGCCAAGCGCTACGTTCGCGAGAGCCGCCTGCGCGCCACCGGCGGCGATTTCCAGAAAGGCCTGGAATGGCGGACCGTGAAGATGATCAAGGACAAGTTCAAGATTCCGCTGATCCTGAAAGGTATCGCCACCGCCGAGGACGCCCTGATCGCGCTCGATCACGGCGTCGAATGGATCTACGTCTCCAACCATGGCGGCCGCCAGCTCGATCACGGCCGCGGCGCCATGCATGTGCTGCCTGAGATCGTCGAGGCCGTGAAGGGCCGCGCCAAGATCATGGTCGATGGCGGCTTCGGCCGCGGCACCGACATCGTCAAGGCGATCGCGGCGGGCGCCGACCTCGTCGGCATCGGCCGGTTGCAATGCTGGGCGCTGGCGGCGGCCGGCGAAGCCGGCGTGACGCGGATGCTGGAGCTTCTGGAGGACGAGGTGCTGCGCTGCCTCGGCCTGTTGGGCGCCACCTCGTTCGCCGAGGTCAACAAGTCCTGCCTGCATCCGGCCACCGCGACGAACACGCCGAGCGTGTTCAGCGCGTTCCCGCTGTTCGACCACGAACCTTACCGGTACTGATCCGAAAGGACGCAATGACCTCGCTCTCTCCCGGCAGCGCGGATGCGCTTCTGTTCGACCTCGGGCGCGTCGTGCTCGACATCGATTTCTCCAAGGCGATCGCCTGCTGGGCGGGACACGCCGGCTGCAAGCCGGAGGCGATCATTGCCCGCTATGTGCGCGACAGCGAGGCGTATCGGCTGCACGAGGTCGGCAAGATCAGCGACGAGGAGTATTTCGCCTCGCTACGCGCCTCGCTCGGGATCGGCATCTCGGATGCGCAATTCCTCGAGGGCTGGAACGCGATCTTCGCGGGTGAGATGCCCGATGTCGCGGAGCTGTTGCCGCGTGCGGCGAAGCAGATGCCGCTCTACGCCTTCTCCAACACCAACCGGCCGCATGTCGACCATTTCTCGAAGGAATACGCCGACCTGCTCGGCCATTTCCGCGAGCTGTACCTGTCGTCCAGCATCGGCCTGCGCAAGCCGGACGCGGCGGCGTTCGACCATGTCGTGGCGGCCATCGGTGTGCCCGCCAGGCGCATCGTGTTCTTCGACGACCTCGCCGAAAACGTCGAGGGAGCGCGGGCGCGCGGATTGACCGCGGTGCATGTGACCTCGCCCCGCGATGTCGGCGACGCGCTCGAGGCGCTGGGAATCTGATCGAGACGCATCGGCCGGCGGGTGAAACCGGGGAGCTCCCGGAACCGATCTGGCCGAGATGAGGAACCAAATCGCTTTGTACATTTTTATACAGAGTTCCGGGAACGGAATGCCCGCTTCCGGACTCTTGAGTCCGTTGGGACTTCTACAGACGGACGTATCATCGTGTTGGGCAAGACCTACCTCACCAAACAAGCCTCTCTTCTGCTCGAATTCGCCAGAACGACTTCGGATTCTGACCTCTCCGCCAAGCTGATCAGCAAGGCCGCCGACCTGAAATCCCAGGCCGATCCGCTGCCCGACAAGGATCAAGGCCCCAAGCCCCCTGACGTGGCTCCCGACGTGGCGCCGGACCTCCGTCCGGACCGCCAGACCGGTCGTTGACCGATGCTGGCCGTGGCTCCCGTCATTGTCGTCCTTGCCATGGCCACGCTCGTTCCCGTCTTTCTCGTCCGTCAGATCATGCCGCGGCAGAGCTGACGGTCCCTCATGACTGGACGGATCAAGCAGGATAAATCCTGATCCGGTCCCATTTTGCTTCATCGCCCGCGCTCGGCTAGAACTCTTGCCGCCCATTCGTCCAGACTTTCCGAGCAGGAGTTTCGCCGTGGCCTTGATGCCGGTTTCTGACGCGCTCGCCGCGGTGCTGGCCGGCGCGGAGCCGCTGCCTGAAGAGATGATTCCCCTCGACGAGGCCTACCACCGCGTGCTCGCGCGCGACGTCGCGGCGCGGCGTACCCAGCCGCCCGAGGCGATGTCGGCCATGGACGGCTACGCCGTGCGCGCAGCCGATGCGGCCAGGGTCGACGCGCAGCTCACCATGATCGGCGAGGTCGCGGCGGGCCGGCCGTTCGCGGGAGCGGTCAGCGCCGGCGAAGCGGTGCGAATCTTCACCGGCGGCGTCGTTCCCGCCGGAGCGGACGCGGTCGTGATCCAGGAGGATACGGTCGCCGAGGGCAAGCGCATCACAATCAAGGAAGCCGCTATCGCCGGTCGGCACATCCGGCCCGCCGGCGTCGACTTCCGCGAGGGCGACGTGCTCCTGCGCAAGGGAACCCGGCTCACCGAGCGCGACCTCGCGCTCGCCGCCGGGATGAACCATCCAGACCTGCCCATCCGCCGCCGTCCGAAGGTCGCGATCCTCGCCACCGGCGACGAGCTGGTGATGCCGGGCACCACGCCGGGCCCCGGCCAGATCGTCTATTCCAACGGCTATGCCCTGCACGCCCTCGCCCGCCAGGAGGGCGCAGATACCATCGACCTCGGCGTTGCCGCCGATACGCTGGAGGCCACCACAGCCGGCATCCGCCGTGCCCGAGAGAGCGGCGCCGACATCCTGATCACGATCGGCGGCGCCTCGGTCGGCGACCACGATCTGGTCCAGCAGGCGCTGAAGGCCGAAGGCATTGCGATGGCGTTCTGGAAGATCGCGATGCGGCCGGGCAAGCCGATGATGCACGGCCGGCTAGGGGCGATGGGGGTGATCGGCCTGCCCGGCAATCCCGTGTCGTCCTATGTGTGCGGCTTCCTGTTCATGGTGCCGTTGATTCGCGCCCTGTCGGGCCGCGCCGTGATTCACCATCGTCGCGAGCGCGCCGTGCTCGGCCGCGATGTTGGCGCCAATGACCAGCGCGAGGACTATCTTCGTGCGCGCCTGGAGCGGCGCGACGACGGCATGCTTGTCGCCCTTCCCGTCAATCATCAGGATTCCTCGCTGCTTGCGAATCTCGCTGCGGCGCAGGCACTTCTCGTGCGCGCGCCGTTCGCGCCGAAGGCCGAGGCAGGCGCGCCTTGCGAGGTGCTGCGACTGCCCGCCTGAACGCACTGGTCCTGCGCGTTCCGCGAACTTTGTCGCGTTCACGGTAAATTAAGCAGTTGCGGAACACATATCGAACATATAGTGTCCGTTCATGATTTGTTTCGAGCATCTGGCGGCTCGCCGCTGAATTCACCGTCTCGGAATCGAACGACATCAACCGGGGGATTTGGTCGAGATGTTAACGCGCAAACAATACGAGCTTCTGCGATTCATCAGCGAGCGTTTGAAGGAAAGCGGTGTGCCGCCCTCCTTCGACGAGATGAAGGACGCGCTCGACCTGCGCTCGAAGTCGGGCATCCATCGCCTGATCACCGCACTGGAGGAGCGCGGCTTCATCCGGCGCCTGCCCAACCGGGCCCGCGCGATCGAGGTGATCAAGCTGCCCGAGCTGCAGGCCGCCGCTGGCAACCGCCGTGGCTTCACGCCGAGCGTCATCGAGGGCAATCTCGGCAAGGTGCGAGCGAGCTCCAGCGCGGACGAGGGCGAACGCCCCGTTGCGGTGCCGGTGATGGGCCGCATCGCGGCCGGCACGCCGATCGAAGCGTTGCAGACCCGCAGCCACACCATCAGCGTACCGCCCGACATGCTCGGCTCGGGCGAGCACTACGCGCTCGAAGTGCGCGGCGACTCGATGGTCGAAGCCGGCATCCTCGACGGCGACATGGCGCTGATCCAGCGCAATGAGAGCGCCGACACCGGCGACATCGTGGTGGCGCTGATCGACGACGAGGAAGCGACGCTGAAGCGCTTCCGCCGCCGCGGCGCCTCGATCGCGCTCGAGCCCGCCAATGCGGCCTATGAGGTCCGCATCCTGCCGCCCAACCGGGTGAAGATTCAGGGCAAGCTGATCGGCCTGTACCGGAAGTACTGAGTGTGATCCGGACTGGAGGGCCGCGTTAGCGCAAAGTGCGCAGCGGTTTTCCCTCGCGACAAGCGCAGGACGCGCTTGCGCGGAGATCATGCTCAAGCAATCACCTAAAGCGCGCCCCGCCGGTTGGCGACCCGCGCGTTGACGATTGGAGCGGACGATTGTCCGCTCCGGCTGGATAGTCTTTCTGGTTTTGCTCAGATTATCCGGCCCCCCGCTAGCGCTACATCCTCGCCACGCCGCACGAAGCCCTCATCGCTTCGTGGCCCTGGAGAGCGAGGAGACAATCAATGCGCAAGATCGTTTTGAGCACCGTCACGGTGGCGCTGTTCGTAGCATCCGCGTCGCAAGCCTTCGCCGCACAGTCGCACCATGTCCGCAAGGCAACGCAGACGACGAGCGAGCAATTGCGCAATGCCCGCAACGCCGTCGCGCAGCCGTCGCAACCCGCCTGGCAATATTCGGGCTGGTCGGCACCTGCTGGTCGCTGACGGAGACGCACGCCAAATGCACGGAAGCGGTTTTTGTTCCTGAGGCATTTGAAAAAGATATTGTGATGGCAGCCTGCGGACCCAAGCCGCAGATTTGCCTACAACCAAGAAGACGCTAACATGCTTCCACTCTGATAGAGGCCAGTGCCTCCGAAGGAGGCGCGGGTCGCTATCCCTGAATGAGGAGCACCCGATGTGTGACTACAGCCTGCATGCCGTCGCGACGCGTCCCGCACAAGTCGGCGAGACGATCGTCACGACCACCTTCCGCGGCACCTCGACGCGCGGCTTCGCCTCCGAGGCCGACATGTCCGTCGCGGTCTGCCTGCTGCCGGGAACGGAGCTCGCCTTCGCCGACAACGTCCGCTACGACAATCGCTGGATCTGGACGCGCACCATCAACTCCCGCGTCGGCAAGTTCGGCAAGATCGATCCGCACATTCCCGATCGCCATCATGACGCGATCGAATTCCCCGACGGCAAATACGTACTCGTGACGCAACTCGTCGAAGGCCAGCGCGCGACCGTGCTGCAATTGCCGGTGACCCAGCCGGCCGGCGAGCGTGAACACAAGCCGGAGATCATCGCTGACAGGCCGACGATCACACGCCTGCCGATCGGCTGATGTACCTCCCCCCGGCGCAGAGGTCGGGGCCGGGATTGAAATTGCCATCGCCGGCCGTGGCCGGCGAGATGGTATGATTTGCGTCTTCCGGAATCTTCCGCCGAGATCAGGCTCGCACCTGCCCATCGCACGAAGTTTGCGCGGCCCTGCCTGAATTTTGAACGTCCGTTCCGCGGCCAGATCGCCGATGCTGTCAAAGGCTTGAGGCGGCGGACACGTTCGATGAAAACCTTCATTCGCGTCGTTGAACTCTGGGTGCCGGACCGGACGCGTATGCGGCTGGAATTCGGCGGCGGCCTCTACGGCGAAGGGCTGTCTGCGTTCAAGGCCGTGAGCGAGGACTTGCGCTTCGGATACGACGAGGGCCTTCCCGGCAAGGCCTGGGCCAGCGGCCATCCCGTGATCCTCACTAAATTCGCCAACTCCTATTTCAAGCGGACCGACCAGGCGCTCGCGGCCGGCCTCACCTGCGGCGTGGCGGTCCCGGTGTTTTCAGGCGAGTTTTTGCAGGCCGTCATGGTGCTGTTCTGCGGCGACGACGAGGCGCATGTCGGCGCGATCGAGCTCTGGCACAATGATCCCGATAGCTCCCACGAGATGGGGCTCGTCGACGGCTACTATGGCACCGCCGACATGTTCGAATTCAACTCCCGCCACACCAGGTTTCCCCGCGGCTTCGGTCTGCCCGGACGCACCTGGAAAGCGGGCCTGCCGCTGATCATCAAGGACCTGCACAACGCCAGGAGTTTTCTGCGCTGGGAAGACGCCGCCGAGGTCGGGATCAATCTCGGCGTCGGCGTGCCCTATCGGACCGGCACCGACCAGACCTGGGTGCTGACTTTCCTGTCCGCACAGGCGACGCCGATTGCGCGACGCTTCGAGATCTGGGTGCCGAACGAGGCCCGTTCGGCACTGGTCTTTCGCGCCGGCGATTGCAGCGCGCAGACAGACCTTGCCGCGCTCTATGCGGACAAATCCATCGCCAGGGGCGACGGCAGCATCGGCGGAGCCTGGGCCACCGGAATGCCCGCGCTCAACGACGATCTCGGGCACGACGGCTCGGCCGCAGCCGCGGAGGCCCGCGCAATCGGACTGAGCCAGATGGTGGCCCTGCCGGTAATCGGGAGTGCCGGGCTCGAAGCCGTGCTGGCCTGGTACCTATAGCCCGTCCGCTCAATCCTCGGCCTGCAGGTCGGCCTCGGACGGCGTCGCGTCCCGGTTACGGGGGGCCGCCGCCTGCGGCGCAAGGCTCGCGCTGAAATCGCCCTCGCCGGCGGTCGCCGGCGACCACGGACGATCGGTGCCTCTCGCTTTCACCGCCTGAACCGCAAAGCCGTCGCCACGCCGTGTCAGCGCGAGCGCGCCTTGCGCGGCGAGTCGCTGCCGGTCGACCACCATCGCCACACAATCCGCTGGCGCCGGCCGCGCCGTCACCACCAGCGCAGCGCGGCTGCAATCATCCGCCAGAGCGTCGATGCGCAAGGCCAGCGCGACCAGGCGCCCGTCGGCGAGCGGCGTCACGCAGCCGGCCTCGTCGCACGACACGCCGGCGGCGAGCGAGGGACTACCGGCATCGCGCGGATCGGCGTCGGCAGCCAACCACTCCTTCAGCAGAAAGCCGTCCTTGTTCGCCCGGATCATTTGCAGGTGCCCGTCCCTGCCCCGCACCGCGACACTCTGGCCGTCCCCGGCGATCAGAATATCCGGCTGCCGGTCTGCCAGCCCCCAGAGGATCGCGACCAACAGCACCAGCGCGCCTGACCAGCGTAAGGGCGTGCGCAGCAGGCCCATCACGATGATCCCGAGGCTCGCCGCGATCAGCGGCGCAATGCCGAACGCCGGGATGCGGCCGACCGCGCCCGGCAGCGCGGCCACCCAGCGCGAGACCGCGACCATCCAGTCGATGCCGATCCCCATCAGCCACCAGAACACGCCGTCGAGCCCGAACGGCGCCGCGAGCAATCCGAGCAGTCCCGCCGGCATCACCAGCGCCGACACCACCGGCATCGCCCCGAGGTTGGCAAGCACGCCGAACGGGGTGACGCGGTGGAAGTGGAAGGCGGCATAGGGCGTGGTCGCAAGCCCCGCGATCAGCGAGGCCAGAAACAGCATCGCGATCTCGCGGCCGCCCCACATCGCGATGCGCGCGGTCGCCGAATGATCGGGCGAAGCGAACAGGTTCGGCATGCCGATCTGCACCAGCGCAACCAGCCCCAGCGTTGCCGCAAACGACATCTGGAAGCTCGGATGCACCAGCGCTTCGGGCGCGACCGCGAGCACGATCAACGCGGCCACGGCCAGCGTGCGGAAGGTGATGGCGCGTCGGTCGACCATGACGGCGATCAGCACCACGGCGGTCATGAAGAACGAGCGTTGCGTCGCGACCTCCGCGCCCGAGAGCAGCAGATAGAATGCGGCGGCCACCAGCGCCGCAGCCGCCGACCATTTCTTGATGGGGAAGCCGACCGCCAGTCCCGGAATCAGAGCGAGCAGCGCGCGGACCGCGAAGAACACGACGCCGGCGACCACCGCCATGTGGTAACCGGAGATCGAGAGCACATGGCCCAGCCCTGAAATGAACATGGCATCGTTGACGGGCGTGGTGATCGCGTCGCGCCGCCCCGTCAGCAGCGCCGTCGCGATCGCGCGATTGTCGCCTTCGAGCGTTGCCCGGACGCGCGCGTCGATCGCATCGCGCAGGCCCTGCATGAAGGCGGCATAGCGCAGCCGCAAGCCACCGGCATCGGGCGGCACCGCAGCCGCGATCGCCCCCATCACGAAGCCGGAGGCGCCGATGCCCTGGAAAAACATGTCGCGCGAGAAATCGTAGCTGCCGGGGCGCACCGGCGAAATCGGCGGCATCAGCCGCGCCTTCAACTGCACGAAGCTGCCGACCTCCGGCGCAGTCCCCTTGCGCACCGAGAGGCGCACGCGCTCCAGCTTCACCTCGCTCCGCTGCGCCTCCATCGCGGCGACACGCAGCACGAAACGGTCGGTGCGCTCGCGGATGTCGCGCGTCTCGACGAAGCCCGACAACGCCACCGAATAGAGCGGTTTTGCGAGAACGGTGTGAGCAATGCGCGCCGTCTTCCAGGTCGCCACGGCAAAACCGGCCGCAATCGCCGCGATCATGATCGCGGGGGCGAACAGCCGGCTCCGCCGCAACAGGACGGCGCCAAGCATGAGCGCGGCCGCGATCGCGGCAACGACCCACAGCACCGGCTCGTGATCGGCGGTAAAGTAGAGTGCGATGCCGCTGCCGAAGGCGACCGGCACCCACGGCAACAGCCGCCCGGCGCCGGCCTCCGCGCGCATCCATGCGCGCAGCGCCTCGACGAGTGCGGGCCAGGCGCCAAAGCCCGCCGGCGCAAACCCGCCGGCCGGAGCAGCCCGGCCAACGGGCCAGGTCCCCGCAATCCCTTGGGACCGTGCTGGCCGGCCCGGCTCCGCCATTCCCTGCACCTTGCGATACGCGACGGAGGCCGAGGCTACCGGAACGTGCACGGCGGCGAATAGCGGTACAGATCAGGAACGAACTCGATCGAGCCCTACTTTTCCTCTTCCATCGTCACGGCGACATCCGCCTTGGCCGACAGCCGGACCTTGTTGCCCTCGACGCCGGCGACGAGGCCCTTGTCGATGAAGTGATGATGGCCCCTGTGGCTGCCCTCGCCGCTGTCCTTCTTGGTCAGCTTGATCCGATGGCCCTCGACCTTGTCGACGGTGCCGATGTGGACGCCGTCGGCACCGATGACTTCCATATGCTCTGCAATGTTCTGCATGGCGGGCTCCTCGTTGGGGACCCACACAACGCCCGAGAGGTCCTTTCCGTTCATTCGTGACACGACCGCCCGGCGCGATGGGCGACCGTTCTGTCTCTGGACGGGGCAGCCTGGGTTCGGGTCGATTGAGCCGAAAGTCTCATAAGGGGCCGGCCTTGGCAGGATTAAACTGCTCTCCACGCCTCCCCCGCACAGACGGGCCAGGTCGTGACAGCTCGCGGTACCGAAGGCCGCCGAAGCTCTTCTCAGGTGGTTCAAGGTTCCTCTGAGACCAGGCGTTGCGGACGCAACTCGCAATTCTCGCCTGTAGCGTCGCACACCAAACGCACTCCGCGAGCGAACTGGCGCTGAAATGCGCGAGGAGTGGGTTTGAATTTGATAGGAGCAGCACATGGCAGTTCAAGTACCGCACGATTTCCGCCGCGTGATCGTTGCTGCATCGGTGGGAAACGTCATCGAATGGTATGATTTCTATATCTTTGGCAGCCTGGCCGCCGTTCTGTCGGTCAAGTTCTTCGAGCAATCCCACCCGGTTGCAGCCCTCCTCAGCACCATCGCTCTGTTCACTGCGGGCTTCCTGATCCGCCCCCTGGGAGCCTTCCTCTTTGGATGGATGGGTGACAGGGTCGGACGAAAATATACATTCCTCATCACGCTGAGCGGAATGGGACTGGGTACGGGAGCAATCGGGTTGATCCCGACCTACCAGTCCATCGGTCTAACGGCGGCGTTCGTTCTGTTCGGCTTGCGCATGATCCAGGGTCTGTGCCTGGGCGGCGAATATGGCGGCGCCATCACCTATGTCGCGGAGCATGTGCCGGACGACAAGCGCGGCTACTACACCGGCTGGCTACAGACCTCTCCGACTCTCGGCATCGTGGTGTCGCTGGCCGTGATCGTCCTGACACGGACCTGGTTCGGCAATCAGGTCTTCGACGAATGGGCCTGGCGCGTTCCGTTCCTGGTGTCTTTCCTGCTGGTGGCCATCGCGATCTACATTCGGCTCCAGCTCCAGGAGACGCCGATCTTCCAGGAGATCAGGGCCCGCGGCCAAATGACGACGAACCCGTGGAAGGAGGCCTTCCTCAGCTCCAACATCAAATACATCGGGATCGCGATCGTGGTCCTGATCGGACAGGGCGTGGTCTGGTACAGCGGCCAGTTCTGGGCGCTGTACTTCCTGCAGCAGGTCTCCAAGGTGGATGCGCTGACCTCGGCCTACATCGTGGGAGCCGCGCTGCTGATCGCAACGCCGAGCCTGATCTTCTTCGGCTGGCTGTCGGATCAGATCGGCCGCAAGCCGGTGATCCTGGGCGGCATGCTGCTCGCTGCGATCACGTACTATCCGCTCTATCTGTGGCTGGGAACGGTCACGCAGCCCGGCAACATCAACTATCCGACCGCGATCTTCATTATCTTCATCCTGGTTTGCTACGTCGGGATGGTGTACGGGCCGGTCGGCGCGTTTCTGGCGGAATTCTTCCCCGCCAGGATCAGGTACACGTCGGTCTCCGTGCCGTACCACATCGGCAACGGTTGGGGTGGCGGATTAGTGCCGTTCATCACCTCGGCGGCATTCGCCGCGACCGGCAGCATCGGCTACGCGCTGATCTACCCGATTGCGGTGCCTGCGGTGTGCTTCGTGCTTGCGGTCTTCCTGATGCCGGAGACTCGCAAGATCAGCATCTGGCAACCGATCGAGCCCAGAGCCGCATTGTAACGTAACCACCTCTCCTCCGGCCGCCAGCCGATGGCGGTCGGAGAGAAGCCGGCAACCTCTCGTCTCAGCCGGCGCGGTGAGGCCAGTGATCGTGCCACCAGGTGCTGAAGTCGCGATCGGTTATCAATTCCCAAGCAGCGAGCAAGATCACCAATAGGCCCGACAATACGCTGCTGACCGTGGCCGATACCGGCTCATAGCCAATGGACCAAGGCGCCAGCACCAGAGCCAAGCCCAGCAGCATTTCGCCCCACTCTTCCAGGTAGGACGGGACGACAAAGGCCTCCACGGCAAACAGCATGACGCCGAGCCCGAGTGCGATGGTGATCCAGACAGCAGCCCCGGATAAGCCGAGGACCAAGGACGACAGGACCAGCCACACGCCCACCAACAGGCTACCAGCGTCTTGCCAATGTTGGATGCGCATGATGCTCACCTCCCTTCTCGTATTGATGTGGGGGCGCGCCGATGAAGAATCATCCCTCCGACCTGCGCTGTGTTGCCGCGACCAGGAGCCGGCGCCCCGTCCGGCCGCCCATGCCCCGGAAAGGGCCCTTGCAAGTGCGGCGCACCAGGATGCAGACTATCGGCGCTTGACAGGTGTCAATGTCTGCCGTTCTCGGCCCACCCGGTTCGCGCCCAGAACAAGAGGGAGATGACGCCATGCGAGAAATGGAAATCCACGATTATGCGCGGCAGTTGCTGGAAGCCCATGGCCCGAAGGCCATTGCGGAGGCCGCTCAAAACGCCATCGACCTCGAGCAGAAGGGCGAGCTCGAATTGGCAAAAACCTGGCGGCACATCGAAGACGCGATGAAGCTGATGCGCGGGCCACATCAAAGCTGACTGCCGTCGCGCGAAGCTTGCCTGACTGCGGCGACAACGCCGAACGTGGACCACAGTCCGTCGCGAGCCGCCAGGTTGCGGCCGAACGGCTACGCGATCTCGGGACGCTGACCTGGGAGCGAAGCCATGGTTGCGAAATGTACGACAGCCGAAGACCTCGTGAAGGCGATCACGGACGAGAAAGTCCAGATGATCGATTTGCGGTTCACCGACCTGCCGGGGGTGTGGCAACATTTTTCCGTCCCCCCGAGCGCGGTGAATGCCGATGCACTCAATGAGGGCATTGGATTCGATGGCTCATCGATCCGAGGCTTCCAGGAGATCCAGGAAAGCGACATGCTGGTCGTCGCCGATCCGACGACGGCATTCGTCGACCCCTATAGTCCGGCCAAAACGCTGGTTCTCATCTGCAACATCCGCGACCCCGTGACCGGCCAGTCCTACAGCCGGGATGCCCGCTACATCGCCCAGAAAGCCGAAATCCACCTTAAGGGCACCGGGCGCGCCGATACGAGCTATTTCGGCCCGGAAGCGGAGTTCTTCGTCTTCGACGAGGTGCGCTACGCACAGGGCATCAACTACGCCATGCACGCAGTCGACTCCAGCGAAGGCAGCTGGAACACCGGCTCTGAGGAAGGGCCGAACCTCGGCCACAAACCGCGCCCGAAGGAGGGATACTTTCCCGTTCCCCCGACCGACAGCATGCAGGCGCTACGCACCGAAATGGTGCTGACAATGGAATCTCTGGGGATCCAGATCGAGGCCCATCACCATGAAGTCGCAACCGGCGGCCAAAACGAGATCGACATGCGCTTCACCACCCTCACCCGGATGGCCGACAACCTGATGATCTACAAATACGTGGTGAAGAACACCGCGCATCAGCACGGCAAGACCGCGACATTCATGCCGAAGCCGCTGTTCGAGGACAACGCTTCGGGCATGCACGTTCACCAATCGCTCTGGAAGGGTGAGACCAATCTGTTCTACGACAAAGGTGACTACGCCGAGTTGAGCCAGCTCGGCCGCTACTATATCGGCGGGCTATTGAGCCACGCCTGGGCGTTGTGCGGGCTTTGCGCCCCCACGACGAATTCCTATCGGCGTCTGGTGCCGGGCTATGAAGCTCCGATCAACCTCGTCTACTCCCAGCGCAATCGCTCCGCCTGCTGCCGGATTCCAATGTATTCGCCGAATCCGCGCGCCAAGCGCGTCGAGTTTCGTTCGCCGGATCCGTCCTGCAATCCCTACCTGGCCTTCGCGGCAATGCTGATGGCTGGCCTCGACGGTATCGACAAGCAGATCGACCCCGGCAGCCCGATCGACAAGAATCTCTACGACCTCCCGCCTACTGAGGCGAAGGAGGTGAAGTCCACGCCAGGATCGCTGGACCAGGCGCTCGACGCGCTCGAGCGCGATCACGCATTCCTGCTACGCGGCGACGTCTTCACCGCCGACGTGATCGAAACCTGGCTCGACTACAAGCGCAAGAAGGAGGTCGACCCGATCCGCCTGCGACCTCATCCCTACGAGTTCCATCTCTACTACGACATCTAGCGGGCGGCGACCGCGCACCTGGCGGAACGGGCGGAGCCCTCCGCTGCTAGATCATCGGGACCCTCGACGAGGCGTGGTGATTGACGATCTTCCAGTCGGCGTCCTCGCGCGTGATGACCCAGCTCATCTTGACGACGAGTTCCGGGCGTTCGCCCGCGAAATCGAACGACACGATCGCGGCCATGTTGATGATATCAGGACCGGCCTGCGCGGCCTGCACCTCGGAAAACGCAGCACTCGGCTTGCGCCATCGCGGCAGGCCATTGAAGTAATCGGCAACGCCGTCCCTGCCCCGATAGAGCTTCGGGTTAGAGCCGAAGAAGAACGCGCTCTTGGCATACAGCGACGACAGCGCGGCCGCATCGAGATTTGCGAAGCCGGCGCACCATTTCGCGATGATGGCGGAAACGATGGCGTCGGCCTCACTGCTCATGAGTGCCTCAACCTTTCGCGACTTCCTTCGCGAACGTGTCGCGCAGGCCGATGGTGCGTGAAAACACCGGCTTGCCGGGCGTCGAGTCCTTGTCGCGCACGAAATATCCCTGGCGCTCGAACTGCATCGGCTCGGTGGAATTGCTCTCCGCGACCGATGCCTCGACTCGGGCATTGCTGAGAATCTCCAGCGACTGCGGATTGAGATCGGCGGCAAAGTTCGAGGCGTCCGGGCTCGGGTTCGCGAACAGCTGGTTGTAGATGCGGATCTCCGCCGGCTTCGACGCTGCCGCCGACAGCCAGTGCATGGTCGCCTTGACCTTGCGGCCGTCGGGCGCATTGCCGCCCCTGGTCGCGGGATCGTAGGTGCAGCGCAGCTCCACCACCTCGCCGCTCTCGTTCTTGATCACGCCGGTGCATTTGACGAAATAGGCGTAGCGCAGCCGGACCTCGTTGCCGGGCGACAGGCGGAAGAACTTCTTGGGAGGGTTCTCCATGAAGTCGTCCTGCTCGATATAGAGCTCGCGGCCGAACGTGATCTTCCGCGTGCCGGCGGAGGGATCGTCCGGATGGTTGATCGCCTCGAGCTCCTCGGTCTGCCCTTCCGGATAGTTCTCGATCACGACCTTGAGCGGCTTCAGCACCGCCATGCGACGCTGCGCGGTGCGGTTCAGCTCCTCGCGGATGCAGAATTCGAGCATGCCGACATCGACCACGCTGTTGGCCTTGGCGACGCCGATGCGCTTGACGAATTCACGCAGCGCCGCCGGCGGCACACCGCGACGGCGCATGCCCGCCATGGTCGGCATGCGCGGATCGTCCCAACCCGCGACATGGCCCTCGCGCACGAGCTGGGTCAGCACGCGCTTCGAGAGCAGCGTGTAGGTCAGGTTCAGCCGCGCGAACTCGTACTGGTGCGGCTTCGACGGCACCGGCAGCTTCTCGATGAACCAGTCGTAGAGCGGCCGGTGGTCCTCGAACTCCAGCGTGCAGATCGAGTGCGTGATGCCCTCGATCGCGTCCGACTGGCCGTGGGCATAGTCGTAGCTCGGATAGATGCACCATGCGTTGCCGGTGCGCGGATGATGCGCATGCAGGATGCGGTACAGCACGGGATCGCGCAGATTGATGTTGCCCGCGGCCATGTCGATCTTGGCCCGCAGCACGCGCGCGCCGTTGGGGAATTCGCCCGCCTTCATGCGGCGGAACAGGTCGAGGTTCTCATCCACGCTGCGGTCGCGGAATGGCGAGTTCTTGCCGGGCTCGGTCAGCGTGCCGCGGGAGGTGCGGATCTCCTCCTGGGTCTGGTCGTCGACATAGGCGAGCCCGTCGCGGATCAGCGTCTCCGCCCATTCGTACAGGCGGTCGAAATAATCCGAGGCAAAGAACAGGTTCTTGCCCCAGTCGAAGCCGAGCCAGTGCACGTCGGCCTGGATGGAATCGATATATTCCTGCTCTTCCTTGACCGGATTGGTGTCGTCGAAACGCAGATGGCAGCGACCCGGAAACTCCTGGGCGATGCCGAAATTGAGCGCGATCGACTTGGCGTGGCCGATATGCAGGTAGCCGTTCGGCTCCGGCGGGAACCGGGTCACGATCTCCCTGTATTTGGCCTGATCGAGGTCGGCCTGGATGATGTCACGAATGAAATCGCGCCCAACCTCAGCTGCCACCGGTTCTGTCATTACGAAAATCCTGTAGGGAAATCAGCGGTCCTTCTGCCAAATTCGCGAGGCTGAGCCAAGAGCATAAGCAAGGCCTGGCAGGTCCGCCGTGGGCTTTAGTTATGCTCCGGTCCTGCTATACACCACCGCTTCCAATGCATAGGCCCTGCCAAGAATGACCGATTCCGTCGTCACCCGCTTTGCTCCCTCGCCGACCGGCTTCCTCCATATCGGGGGTGCCCGCACGGCGCTGTTCAACTGGCTCTATGCGAAGAAGCATGGCGGCAAGATGCTGCTCCGGATCGAGGACACCGACCGGGAGCGCTCTACGGAGGCGGCGATCGGCGCCATCCTCGACGGGTTGAAATGGCTCGAGCTCGGCTGGGACGGCGACGTCATCTACCAGTTCAGCCGCGCCGCCCGCCACCGCGAGGTCGCCGAGCAGCTGCTTGCCGACGGCAAGGCCTATCGCTGCTACGCCACCGCCGAGGAGCTCACCGCCATGCGTGAGAAGGCGCGCGCGGAGGGCCGCACTCGCCTCTATGACGGCATGTGGCGGGACCGCGACCCGGCCACGGCACCGAGCGACGTCAAGCCCACCATTCGCCTGCGCGCGCCGCAGACCGGCGAGACCGTGATCGAGGACCAGGTCCAGGGCCGCGTGGTCTGGCAGAACGAGAACCTCGACGACCTCGTCCTTTTGCGCGGCGATGGCAACCCGACCTACATGCTCGCGGTGGTCGTGGACGACCACGACATGGGCGTCACCCACGTCATCCGCGGCGACGACCATCTGATCAACGCCGCCCGCCAGAAGCAGATCCATGATGCGATGGGCTGGGCGCTGCCGAGCATGTCCCACATCCCCCTGATCCACGGCCCGGACGGCTCGAAGCTGTCGAAGCGCCACGGCGCGCTCGGCGTCGACGCCTACCGCGCCATGGGGTACCTGCCGGCCGCACTCCGCAACTACCTCGTGCGGCTCGGCTGGAGCCATGGCGACCAGGAGATCTTCTCGACCGAGGAGATGATCGCGGCGTTCGACCTCTCGAGCGTAGGCCGCGCCGCCGCTCGCTTCGACTTCGCCAAGCTCGAAAACCTCAACGGCCATTACATCCGCCACGCCGACGATCAATCACTCGTGAAGATGTTCGAGGATGTGCTGGACCACGTCGTGCCCAGCCGCGACGAGCTTAAGGCCAAGTTAAACGACACCACGCGCGCGCAGCTTCTCAAGGCCATGCCGGCCCTGAAGGAGCGCGCCAAGACGCTGATCGAGCTGATCGACAGCGCCTATTTCATCTTCGCCGACCGGCCCCTGGAGCTCGATCCCAAGGCGCAGGCGCTGCTGACGCCCGACAACCGCAAGCTGATCGGCCAGCTTCATTCCGCGCTGGAGAATGTCGAGACATGGAGCGGCGCCACGACGGAAGCCGCGCTGCGCGCCTTTGCCGAGGAAAATAGTCTCAAGCTTGGCGCGGTCGCCCAGCCGCTGCGGGCGGCGCTGACCGGACGGACCACGTCGCCTGGTATATTTGAGGTTTTGGACGTGCTGGGACGCCAGGAAAGTTTGGGTCGGCTTAAGGATCAGGCCAAGGACTAGGCAAGGACCAGGCTAGACGTAAGTCGAGCATGCGCGGCGCCATCTTGCAGCGCACACAGCAATAATATACCCATCTCCCCCGTACCTTCTGGAACATCCGGCCTGCCCCACCATGTTATTGGGGCCTTCCGGGTCCGGCCCGTTTCACCATACATCGGGGACCTACGATGGACGCAAAAGCAAGCAATAAGACCGCCACGCTGACGGTCGGAAACAAGAACTACGATCTCCCGATCCACAGCGGCAGCGTCGGGCCTGATGTCATCGATATCGGCAAGCTCTACGGCCAGTCGGGCCTGTTCACCTATGACCCGGGCTTCACCTCGACCGCGAGCTGCCAGTCCAAGATCACCTATATCGACGGCGACGCGGGCGTGCTGGAATACCGCGGCTATCCGATCGAGCAGCTCGCCGAGAACGGCGACTTCCTGGAGACCTGCTACCTCCTGCTCTACGGGAACCTGCCGACCGCCGCGCAGAAGAAGGATTTCGACGACCGCGTGATCCATCACACGATGGTGCACGAGCAGATGGCCCGCTTCTTCCAGGGCTTCCGCCGCGACGCCCATCCGATGGCCGTCATGGTGGCCTCCGTCGGCGCGCTCGCCGCGTTCTACCACGACTCCACCGACATCAACGACCCGAAGCAGCGCATGATCGCTTCCATGCGCATGATCGCGAAGATCCCGACGCTGGCGGCGATGGCCTACAAGTACACGATCGGCCAGCCCTTCGTGTATCCGAAGAACTCGCTGAAGTTCGCCGAGAACTTCCTGCACATGTGCTTCGCCGTGCCGTGCGAGGAGTACAAGATCAATCCGGTGCTGGCTGACGCGCTGGACAAGATCTTCATCCTGCACGCCGACCACGAGCAGAACGCCTCGACCTCGACGGTGCGCATCGCCGGCTCCTCCGGCGCCAACCCGTTCGCCTGCATCGCCGCCGGCATCGCCTGCCTCTGGGGCCCGGCCCACGGCGGCGCCAACGAAGCCGCGCTCGCGATGCTCGCCGAGATCGGTTCGGTCGACAAGATTCCGGAATTCATCGCCAAGGTGAAGGACAAGAACAGCGAAGTCCGCCTGATGGGCTTCGGTCATCGCGTCTACAAGAACTACGATCCGCGCGCCAAGATCATGCAGAAGATGTGTCACGCCGTGCTCAAGGAGACCGGCCATGGCGACGATCCGATGCTGAAGGTGGCGATGGAGCTCGAGAAGATCGCGCTCAGCGACCAGTACTTCATCGACCGCAAGCTGTACCCGAACGTCGACTTCTATTCGGGCATCACGCTGAAGGCGATGGGCTTCCCGGTCTCGATGTTCACCGTGCTGTTCGCGGTCGCCCGCACCGTCGGCTGGATCAGCCAGTGGAGCGAGATGATCGAGGATCCGCAGCAGAAGATTGGTCGTCCGCGCCAGCTCTACACCGGCGTCACCCGCCGCGACTACGTGGCGATCAAGGATCGCAAGTAAGTCTTCAGCCAGCACGGCTTTCGAAACGGCGCCATCTCACGATGGCGCCGTTTTTGTTTGGCAGGATACCGGGAACAGCGAGCATAGCGCAGGGCGAGCCGATGCGGATCACGAACCCGGTGGACGGATGGCTGCAGGTCGCGGCCTGTTCGCCGTTCCCCGATGCGGCCGGCGAGATGGTGCTTTATCCCCGGTGCGACATTGACGGGGTCGTCACCGCGGAGCGCGTCGCGGCGACCGCCGTGCGGTACAGCGCTTACGACGTTCCCAAGCCGAAATGGCCGCGCCCCGGGACGGTGCTTCCGGTCACCCTGGACCTCGCTGATCCCACACGGTTCAGGATCGAATGGGATTTGGTGCCGACCGAGCGAGACGCGTCCGAACGGCTCGCGGAGCATTTGCGCGGCGAGCAGCAGGCCGACACGCCAAGCCGCCGGCCGTTTCCCGGCATCTGGCGCGAGGTGGAGCACTCGGCATCGTCGCCCGGTCTGGTCAATGGCCTGACGCCTCAGCAGATGGAGATTGCGCTCGCCGGCGGCGCTGGAGCCCTGGGTTTAGTCCCGACCACGGCGAAGGTGTTAACCGCGCACGAGGTGCAACCGAGCAGCGCGCCGGGCGGGACGTGGGACATTACGGTCTCGGTGAGCGACCCGAGCGGCGGGCCGGGTTGGGAAGCAGTCACGCGCATGTCATTCAGCAGTTCAAGCCGCCGCGAAAGCCGCACCGCCGTCGGGGGCGAGTTGCCAGTCCTGGTCGACCCGGACAATCGCAACCGGATCGTCGTCGACGTCGCCCGTCTCTCCTGAGTGGTGTCGCTGCTCTGCGAATGCAGGTTGCGCTCATCAATCTTGTTGCCGCGCACAACAACAAGTCGGTGCCTCTCCCCCGCAAACGCTTGACAGTTGAAACGCTCCGCGCGCAAATTCTTACACTAAGTAAGAATGACGACAGGGATGGAAATGCCGGAGCAGCCGAGAAGTCGGCGGCAGACGCGGGCTGCCATTTTGACTCATCTGCTTCAGTCGGGCGGTTCGTTTCGCCCGCCTCTGGCCAAGGCCGTGCGCCTGTCGGAAGCGAGCCTGTCGCGCATCCTGTTTGATCTGAAGGCCGAAGGCCTGATCGAGGAGGTGCGGCGCCCTGCCCCTTACGTCGGCGGCCCGACGGGCCTGGTGTCGCTCGATGGTTCGGTGGCGCTTGCGGCCGTCGAGCTGACCGGCCAGTGGCTCAGCGTCGGCGTTGGGACCTTGTCGGGCGAGTTGCACTATACGGAGCGTGTGGCGCTACCGGCAAAGCCCACAGCCGAGTCTGTCGGCCGGGTGTTTCGCGAGGCGCTGACATTGCTGCGCGACTGGACGCGGCGCCGCCGCATCGCGCTTGCGCAGATCGGCGTCTCCATTCCGGGCCTCGGCCGACTGAGCATATCGACCAATCCGATCATCCCCTGCGACATCGCGCGCATCGGCGCCATGCTCGCCCAAATGTTTGCCGGCGTGCCGGTGGAGTTCACCAATTCGGTCGTCGCACACGCCACCTTTCACCGCTGCCGCAGGGAGAACTATCCGTTCAGCGGCGCGCATCTCTTCGTCTTCGTCGGCCAGGGCGTCGCAGGCACCTGGGTGGACGATCCGACCGAGGCCGATGCACTCCAGCCGGTCGAACTCGGCCACATGGTGTTCGGCACCGACGGACCGCGTTGCCGCTGCGGCCATCACGGTTGCGTCGAAGCCTATACGTCGCTTCCCGCCCTGGCCGAGCTCCTTGGTGTTTCCGAGGCCGAACTGCTTCAGCTAGGCAGCGATTGGGTGACCGCGGTCCCGCTCTCGGCGCGCGCGCGCCAGGAACTGCGGCGGCGGCTGTTCCGGCTCGGGCTCGCGATCGGCAACACGCTGAACGTCAAGCCATGCCGCGGCGTTGCAATCAGTGGCTGGCCGTCGCTCCTTGCGGAGGACGATCGAAAGGCGCTGGTCGACGGCGTCGACGCCAGCCTGCTCGGCGGCCCTGAGCATGCGCAGGTGTCGCTCGCTTTCGTGCCGCCCTCGAATGGCAATGATCCCAGGGCCGCGCTGGCGTTCGCTGCCTTCTGCCTCGCTTGCCGCGGCGGTATGCCGGCCGCATCGACGGAGGCCGCCTGAGATGCCCTGAAGCTGCGCGGCTGTCGCGCAAGAGAGTTCACACCGGGAGGAACTTGCCATGCCGATCACAACAACAAGGCGCCGTCTGCTCGCTGGGTCTGCTGCCGCGCTCGCGCTGCCGGCATTTGCCCGCGCGCAAGGCGCGGTCAAGCCGCGTTTGACCGCGATCTCGCAATGGTCCGCAGGCAGCGACGGCGCGGCGATCACCGCGCTCGGCAAGAAATTCGAGGAGAAAGGCGGGGTCTGGCAGCACTCGCCCGTCCCCGGGTTCACCACCGAGATGATGAACAAGCTGCGCGCTCAGATCATTGCCGGCGATCCGCCGGCATGCTCGCAGCTCAAGGGCCCCGAGATCGCGGCCTGGTCGAAGATCGCCCCGACCGTCGATCTCGACGCTGTCGTCGCTGCTGCAGGTTACGAGAAGGTCGTCGCGCCAGACCTCGCGAAATTGCACAAGCCGGGCGGCAAGTGGATCGCGCTGCCGTTGCAGATCTACAGCACCAACATGCTGTTCCTCTCCAGGCGCGCGATGGACAAGGCCAAGGCCGACAAGATCCCGGTCACCTGGGCCGACTTCAATGATCTCGCCGAAAAGATGAAATCAGGCGGCGTCGCATATCCCGTTGCCAATGGCGGCACCCGCCCCGACGATGGGCAGAAATTCGAGGCCGCTCTGGCGGGCATCAGTCCCATCGCATACCGCGCGGCCATCATGAATCTCGAGAAGAAAACTCTGGAGGGTCCCGAGATCAAGGCCGCGTTCGCACAGGTGCGCAAGATCGCCGACTGGATGGACCCCAACGTCGGCGCCCAACACTTTTCGACCAACCTGAAGCGCTTCATCGACGGCGACATGGGCATGATGATCATGGGCGGTTGGGCGCAGGGCGTATTGCGCAATGCCGGTTTCAAGCTCGAGGACTTCATCATCGCGCCAGGCCCCAGCGACAACGCCAAGCCGGTCTTCCTGTTGAATGCCGATGCCTTCATATTCTGGCAGCGCAAGGAGCCCGACCTACAAGCCGGCCAGACGCTGATGGCCCAGCTCGTCATGGATCCCGCGATCCAGACGATGTATTCGCAGATCACGGGATCGATCCCCGTGCGCACCGATGTCGATCTGTCCGGCGAAGGCTGGTCGGACGGTCAGCGGCGGACCGCAGCTGCTCTGAAAGATGCCATCGCCAGCAATCAGGCGGTCCTCAGCCTCGCGCACAATATGGCGCAGGAAAACGGGATGACCGCGGCGATGATCGATGTGATCACGGAGTACGTGAAGAACAAGACGATCAAGCCGGAGCAGGCGGCCACACGCCTCGCCGAGGCCGTCGAGGGCGCACGTTGACCAACGTCGTCTCGACAGGACTGGGCCGGCCGGCGGCCTCTGACGTGGTGCGCCGGCTGCCCGAAGTTCTGACGATCTGGGTGCCGCTGCTGTTGTCGGCTGCGCACCTCATTGCGTTTTCGCTGTGGACGATCTGGATATCGTTCACGCCATCCACTCTGGTCCCGGTCTCGGGCTGGGTGGGTTTGCGCAACTATTCCGCGGTTGCGGCATCGCGAAACTGGCAGATCGCCCTCGACAATCTGCTGCTCTTTGGCAGCGCCTTCGTGTTGCTGAGTCTGGCGACCGGCCTCATGCTTGCGATCCTGCTCGATCAGCGCATTCGCGGCGAGAACCTGCTGCGATCCATCTTCCTGTACCCCCTGGCGGTGTCGTTCGTGGTCACGGGCACGGTCTGGAGCTGGCTGCTCAACCCCGGCCTTGGAATCCAGAAGCTGGTCCACGACCTCGGCTGGACTTCCTTCCGGTTCGACTGGCTGATCGACCGCGACATGGCCATCTGGACCATTGTCATCGCTGCGATCTGGCAATCCTCGGGCTTTGCCATGGCGCTCTTCCTCGCCGGCCTCCGTTCCGTCGATGCCGACCTGATCAAGGCCGCGCAGATCGACGGCGCCGGACCGATCCGGATGTACCGCCGCGTCATCCTGCCGACGCTGTGGCCGATCACCATCACCGTCATCGTCATCCAGCTGCAGTTCGCGATTTCGACCTTCGACCTCGTCCGCGCGCTCACCAATGGCGGGCCTGGAATCGCGACGCAGCTTCCAGCGCTTGTCGTCTATGACCTAATGTTCCAGCGCAGCCTGCTCGGACGAGGAGCGGCGGCGGCAGTGCTCATGCTGCTCATTCTTCTCGCGGTGCTGCTGCCCTATGCAGCGTGGCGATATGTCCAGCGGCGGCGGGCGAACCATGCGTGACCGAACCTTCGCACCAAGCCGGATTTTGATCTATCTCGTCGTTTTCTTGATCGCGGTAGCATGGCTCGCGCCACTGGCTGTTGTCGTGCTGAATTCGCTCCGCAGCAACGAGGAGATCGCGCAGGGGTCGATGATCGGCTGGCCGCAACATCTGGCCTGGAGCAATTACGCCACCGCCTGGAGCGGCTTCTGCGTCGCCGAGACGTGCGCCGGCATCCGGCCATACGTGCTGAACTCCGCGCTCGTGACCGTTCCCGCGACGATCTTCTCCACCCTGCTTGGTGCGATCGCCGGTTACGCGGTTTCGCTCTGGCGCTTTCGCGGCGACAGCTGGATTTACGGTATCGTCACGCTCGGCATCTTCCTTCCGCAGCAGATGCGTTTGCTGCCCTGGACCATCGTGCTGCGCGATACCGGCCTGATGAACACGCTGACGGGCCTGGTCGTGATCCACACGATCCAGGGGCTTTCCTTCACCACCTTGTTCTGCCGCAACTACTACACTGCCATCCCGCAGGAGTTGATCAGAGCCGCGCGAATCGATGGCGCCGGGTTCTTTCGTATTTTCTGGCGCATCATCCTGCCGCTCTCGCCGCCTATCCTGGTCGTCACCGTGATCTGGCAGTTCACGCATATCTGGAACGAGTTTCTCTACGGCGTGACATTCACGACCGGTCAGCAGCAGCCGGTCACCGCCGCGCTGATCGCCCTGTCCGCCGCGGTCGCCGATATCCCGCAGCATGGCGTGCAAAGCGCCGCGGTGATGATCGCCGCTCTGCCGACCCTGCTGATCTATCTGATCGGCGGCAAGTACTTCGTACGCGGCCTGACCGCCGGAGCCGTGAAATGATGGAGCCGTCATGGCAGCGCTGAGCATCCGTGCCTTGTCCAAGCGCTACGCCAATCTGGAGGTGCTGAAGGGCATCGATCTCGATATCGAGAGCGGCGAGTTCACCGTGCTGGTGGGGCCGTCCGGCTGCGGCAAGTCCACGCTGCTCAACATCGTGGCCGGTCTCGATCGCCCGAGCGCGGGGACGATCGAGATCGGCGGACGCGTCGTCAACGACGTCCCGCCCAAAGACCGCGACATCGCCATGGTGTTCCAGTCCTACGCGCTCTATCCGTCCATGACGGTGCGCCAGAACATCACCTTCGGCATGGAATGCCGGCATGTGCCGAAGGCCGAGCAGGAGAAGGCACTGGCGAATGTGGCTCGCCTGCTCCAGATCGAACCCCTGCTCGGCCGCAAGCCGTCGCAGCTCTCCGGCGGCCAGCGTCAGCGCGTGGCGATGGGCCGGGCGCTGGTGCGCGATCCCCTGCTCTTCCTGTTCGACGAGCCGCTCTCCAATCTCGACGCAAAACTGCGCGTGGAGATGCGGATGGAGATCAAGCGCCTGCACCAGCGCATCGGCGCCACCATCGTCTATGTCACCCACGACCAGATCGAGGCAATGACGATGGCGACCCGGATCGCGGTGATGCATCGGGGCGTGGTGCAGCAGTTTGCCGACCCCGATACCGTGTATCGTTATCCCGCCAATCTGTTCGTCGCCCGCTTCATGGGCTCGCCGCCCATGAACACGATGCCCGCACGGCTCGATGCCGACGCCGACGGGCCGGTGGTCGTGATCGGCGCGGGACGCCCGGACGAGGTCCGTCTCCGCCTCCAGGGTTACGATGCCGCGGCGTCCTATGTCGGCCGCGAGGTGGTGCTCGGGATCAGGCCGGAATGCATCGCCGAGGGGGACCGCGTGTTCTCCGGTAGTACCGGCACACCGGTCGTCGTCACCGCGCCGGTCGAGATGGTCGAGCCCACCGGGGCCGAGACGATCGTCCTGCTGCGGCTTGGCGGCGAGCCCGCGCAGGCGCGCATCTCGCCCGACATCCGCCCCACGCCGGGCGCCGTGGCGCCGTTCGCGCTCGACACCCGCCGCATCTGCCTGTTCGACCCCGAGACGGAGCGACTGATCGCATGACCCAGACGAGCTATGCCGGCCTCGCGGACCGCGTGGTGCTGATCACCGGTGGCGCCAGCGGCATCGGTGCCGCCTTCGTGCGCGCCTTCGCCGCCCAGGGTGCCCGCGTCGCGTTCCTCGATATCGACGAAGCGGCCGGCGGATCGCTGGTTGAGGAGGTCGCGGCCGCGTCCGGCGCGGCACCACTTTTCGTGCGCTGCGACCTCCTGGACATCGACGCCTTGCGCGCCGCGATCGCGCAGGTCCGCGGATCGCTCGGCGATGCCGCGGTCCTCGTCAACAACGCCGCCAACGACCAGCGCCAGGTGCTGGCCGAGGTGACGCCATCCGAGTTCGACTGGATGATCGGCGTCAACCTCAAGCACGTCTTCTTCGCCGCACAAGCCGTCGTGCCGCAGATGCAGGCGCGCGGCGGCGGCTCGATCATCAACATGTCGTCGATCGCCTGGATGCGCGGCGGGCCGGCGCTGCCGGTCTACGCCGCGGCAAAGGCGGCGATCGTCGGCTTCACCAACTCACTGGCGCGGCTGGTCGGTCCCGACCGCATCCGCGTCAACGCCATTGCGCCTGGCATGGTGATCACCGAACGCCAGCGCCGGCTGTGGTATCCCGACGAGCAGACCATCGCCGAGATTCGCACGCGTCAGGCCATTCCCGATGCAGTGACGCCCGACGACATCGCCAACATGGCGCTGTATCTCGCCTCCGATGAGAGCCAGCGCATCACGCGTCAGTGTTTTCAGGTCGACGGCGGCTTGGGTTAGAGCGTGATCCGGAAGAGTATCGTAGGGTAGGCAAAGCAAAAGCGTGCCCACCTTCTCTCCGCCACCGAGAAAGGCACGGTGGGCACGCCTTCGCTTTGCCCACCCTACAAGGCCGTCGTCTACCGCCGCCCCTTACGCATGGTCGCCAGCACGATGTCGGCGGCGAGCACGCTCGGCGCTTTGTTGCCTGTGGACATGATGGTGTCGAGACGGGCGAAGGCTTCGACCTGCCGGCGGCGCATATCGCTGTCCGTGAGCACCTCTGACAGCGCCGGCGCGAGCTTCTCCGGCGTGCAGTCTTCCTGCAAAAACTCCGGAATGACATCCTCACCGATCACGAGATTGGCAAGGATCACCGAGGAGACGCGGATCGCGCGGCGCAGGATGAAGGCCTCGATGGCGCCGACGCGATAGGCCGTCACCATCGGAATGCCCGATAGCGCCAGTTCCAGCGTCACCGTGCCGGATTTCGCCAGCGCGGCGTGCGCGATCCGGAAGGCGGCGCGCTTCTCGGCCTCGCCGATCACGATCTGCGGCTTGACCGGCCAACTGGCGATGCCTTCGCGGACGGTGGCTTCGAGATGCGGCATGGTCGGCAGCATCAGTTCGAACGCGCGCCCCTCCGCCTGCAACCGGCCGAGCGCCGCGCCAAACACCTCGATATGATGCCGGATCTCGCTGCGCCGGCTGCCGGGCAGCACCAGCAGCACCGGCAGCTCACTGTTGCGGCGCTTCTGCTCCTCCGCATTCGGCCGCAGCGACCCCAATTGCTCGATCAAGGGATGGCCGACATAGCTGCATGGCGGCCCGCCGAGCTTGCGGTATTCCTCCGGCTCGAACGGCAACAGGCCGAGGACGTGATCGACATAGCCGAGCATGGTCCGCGCCCGTCCCGGCCGCCAGGCCCAGAGCTGCGGCGAGACGTAGTCGACGATCGGGATCGCAGGATTGCGCGCCCGCACGCGGCGCGCGACGCGATGGGTGAAATCGGGGCTGTCGATGATGACGAGCGCGTCGGGCACGGCCTCCAGCACGGCGTCCGCGGTCTCGCGGATCAAGCGCAGGATCTTCGGCAATTGCTGCACCACCGCGGCGAAACCGACGATCGACAGCTCCTCGATCGGGAACAGCGTCTCGAGCCCCTCGCGCGCCATGGTGCGGCCGCCGACGCCTTCGAACTGCACGCCGTCGCCGAGGCGCTGGCGCAGCACCTTCATCAAGGCGCTGCCGAGCCGGTCGCCGGATTCCTCCGTGGCGATCAGGAAGATCTTTCGCTTGGGATCGCGACCCTGCATCACGCC
The DNA here is from genome assembly GCF_000011365.1 of Bradyrhizobium diazoefficiens USDA 110. GTDB lineage: Bacteria > Pseudomonadota > Alphaproteobacteria > Rhizobiales > Xanthobacteraceae > Bradyrhizobium > Bradyrhizobium diazoefficiens. The sequence continues at coordinate 5,372,304 of NC_004463.1, forward strand.
GGCAGGCCGATGATGAAGAGGTACTTTGCGTCGGCGAGCGCGATCATCGCCTGCGGCTCGGCGGCAATGGTGTTGCCGGCGATCACGGCGATGCCGGCAAGGCCGGCTCTCGCGACGCCCTCGATGGTGCGCGGGCCAATCGTCGGCAGGTCGAAACGCAGGTCCTGGCTGCTCTTCGGCGCCTTCACCAGCACGCCGCGGCCCGTCGCCGCGCGAATGCGGCCCTCCTCGCGCAGCCGCGCGACGCGCGCGAGCAGCGCGTCGGTGCCCTCGATATCCTCGACCGCCACCACATGGCCGTCGATCACCACGGCGGCCTGGCCGATGTCGAACGGCCCGAGCGCGGTCAGGACCGCGCGGCCGCGCTCGATGTCGGTCTTGCTGGTGTCGCTCGGCCAGGCGCGGCTGATGCAGCCCTCGGGCATCAAGAGGTCGGGCGCAACGTCCTTGATCCCGACCATGCGAAAGCCGCCTTGTTCGAGAATGCGCCCGACGCCCGACAGCAGATGATCGTCCCCGCCGCGAAAGGCACGGATGACATTGCCGAGCAACCGCAATGTCGTGAAGTCGAACCGGATCTCCGAGAGCGAAGGCCGCACCAAGGTGCCGATGAAGATGAGGTCGCGGCAGCCCTCCTCGCGGAACAGCCGCATCGCGCGCCCGAGCTGGCCGACTGAGATCCAGCGGTGGCGGAACTTTTCCACCTGCACCGGATCGCAGGCGCCGCGCAGCGGAAACAGCACCGGCGTGATGCCGCGCGTGGCGAGCGAGTCGGCAACCGCAAACGGCATGGCGCCGCCGCCGGCGACCACGCCGACGGGCGATGAAATCCCTGCCGCCGCCGATGTCATGTCCGCGGCCATCGCAGGTTCACTTCTCGATGGCGGGAAGACAGAGCGGACGCTTGCCCTTGCCGATGAAGCCGAGGATCTCGGCGATCGCCGGATCTTCGCCGGCCAGCGGCCTGGACGCTTCGAGCCGCTCGGCGAAGGTGCCTGGGCCGTGGAAGAGCTTCTGGTAGAACGCGCGCACGGTCGCAAGCCGCTGCTTGGTGAACTTGCGCCGCTTCATGCCGATCAGGTTGAGGCTCTCCAGCACCGCATATTGACCGTTGACCAGCCCATAAGGGATGACGTCGTCGCGTACGCCGCAGACCCCGCCGACCATGACATACGGGCCGATGCGCGTGAACTGATGCACGGCAGACAGGCCGCCTATATAGACGGCATCGCCGATCTCGCAATGGCCGCCGAGCGTCGCCGACGTCGCGAAGATCACGCTGTCGCCGACCATGCAGTCATGGCCGACATGGCTGTTGTTCATGAAGTAGCCGCCGCTGCCGACGCGCGTCAGCCCGCCGCCCTTGATGGTGCCGACGTTCATCGTCGCGCCTTCGCGGATGGTGCAGCCCGAGCCGATCTCGAGCCGGGTCGGCTCGCCCTTGTAGCTCAGATCCTGGGGCGCGCCGCCGAGCACCGCGAACGGCGAGATCACGCAGTTGTCGCCGACCGAGGTGTGGCCGATGACGGTGACCTGTCCGATCAGCTTGCAGTTCGCGCCGATCACGGCATTCGGGCCGATGATGCAATAGGGGCCGATCTCGGTACCCTCGCCGATCACGGCGCCGTCCTCGACCCGTGCGGTGGGATCAATCTTGCTCATCAAGCAATCTAACTCGTCAAGAAGGTCTGGTTATGTGTTGAAGTCGTTCGGTTTTCCGCTGGTTAGCCCGACTATGCCCGATCTGTCCAGTGACGTATGATCTCGACGTGTTTCACGTGCCGGATGAGGCGGCCTTCCCGGCCCATCAACACGTTCATGCGGAGCTTCAGCTATCGTGGTCAGGGCCCTGGCAATACTGCTCGCACAGCTCGCGGCCGCACCGGTCGTCTCCGAGACGGTCGAGACCGGCGGACACCGGCCCGTCGACCTCGCGACATTCGAATGCCGCGACATCACCCGCAGCACGGTGCTTCAGCGCGTCTGCTACGACCGCGCGCAGCAGGACCTGATCGTCGCGATCAACGGCGCGTATGACCGCTACTGCGGCGTTGATCCCGAAACGGTCGACAGCCTCCTGGGCGCGCCGTCCATGGGCCAGTTCTTCAACCGGAAGATCAGACGCGAGGCAGCGGGCAGCCGCTACGATTGCGGCGTATGAGCCCGTCCGCGGGGTCGTAAGCCACTCAGTCGGTCAGCATGGCGCCGACGTCGGCCTCGGCGACGACTTGGCCGTTGACCTTGGCATCGCCGTGAAACCACCACATGGTTTTGCGGCGGCCAAGCGAGCGCATGTGATACTCGATGGTATCGCCAGGGAGCACGGGCTTGCGGAACTTGCACTTGTCGATGGTGAGGAAATAGACCGCGCGCGGTTTCTCGGTGCCCTCGACCGACTTGATGCCGATCACGCCCGCCGTCTGCGCCATCGCCTCGATCATCATGACGCCGGGATAGACCGGGCGCTCGGGGAAATGCCCCTGGAAGGCCGGCTCGTTGAAGGTGACGTTCTTGATGCCGATGCCGCTGTAATCGGCGCGGATGTTGATCACGCGGTCGATCAGCAGCATCGGAAAGCGGTGCGGCAGCGTCTGGAGGATCGCGTTGATGTCCACCAGCTCGAACTTAATAGGAGATCCCTCCGTCATTCCCGTCCCTCGTCCTTCGGATCGGCCCTGCTGTCGCGTACCAGGCGCTCCACCGCGATAATTTCCTTGAACCACTGCTTGGTCGGCTTGGCGAAAAAACCACCCCAGCGTCCGTTCGGCGGGATGTCGTCCTTGACGCCGCTCATCGCAGTGACCTGGGCTCCGTCGCCGATCTTGAGGTGATTGTTGATGCCAACCTTTGCTCCCAGCGCCACATTGTCGCCGATGGTCAAACTGCCGGCCAGCCCGATCTGGGCCGCCAGCAGGCAATTCCGGCCGATCGTCACATTGTGGCCGATCTGGACCTGGTTGTCGATTTTGGTGCCCTCGCCGATCACGGTGTCGCGCAGGGACCCACGATCGATGGTGGTGCCAGCGCCGACCTCCACATTGTTCTGGATCAGCACGCGCCCGGTCTGCGGCACCTTCAGGTGCCCCTCAGGGCCGAAGAAGATGAAGCCGTAACCGTCCTGGCCGATCGAGCAGCCCGGATGGATCAGCACATCGTTGCCGATCAGCGCGCACTGGATGGCGGTGCGGGCGCCGACATTGCAGTCCCGGCCGATCTTGACGCCGGGGCCGATCACGGCGCCGACGCCGACCACCGTGCCGCTGCCGATCTCGACATCCGCACCGATGACCGCCAGGGGGTCGACGATCACGCCGTCCTCGAGCCGGGCCGTGGGATCGATGATGGCCGACGGCGCGATGCCGTCATTGCCGACCCAGGATTGCGGCCTCAGCGCGTCGCCATGCCATTCCCGCGCGATCCTGACGAAGGCGCGAAATGGCTGCGCCGCCCGCAGCACGGCGACGTGTGCGGGCACCTGGGCCTCGAAGCGCGGGCTGACCAGGCAGGCACCCGCTCTGGTCGCCTTGAGCTGATCGGCATATTTGAGGTTGTCGAAGAACGCCAGATGCATCGGGCCGGCTTCGTCGAGCGAGGCCAGGCCCGTGATGACGTGATCGCCCCTGGTGGGGTCGACCAGCAGCGCCTTTGTCAGCGTGGCAATATCGGCCAGCGCCGTCGCAGGCGGCTTTGTGAAGAAGGTCGGCTGCGCCATTCCACCCCGTCGCGGCCCGGCTTCGACATGAAGCGGCCAAACCGCATCATGCCTTTTCTCCCGGATTGAGCACGATCTTATTGGAGACCGGCCCCAAGGAAAACCCAAGGGAAACCCAAGGGGGCCGGATCATGCCCTGCTGATCGAATTAGAACGAGGTGCCGCCGCCGAACCGGAACTCCTGCGTGCGGTCATACTTGCCCTTGCTGAGCGGCACGGCATAGTCGAAGCGCAGCGGTCCGAACGGCGACTGCCAGATCAGGCCGACACCGACCGACGAGCGGATCACCTTGCTGTCGTCGTACACGAGGCCGGTACAGGTGCCCGCCGTCGCCGGATTGATGGTGGACGGGATGCAGTTTGAGTTCCTTGTGGTGGTCGTCTCACCGGTCGCCGACCAAGTCGTCGGTCCCTGATAGTCGTACAGACCGCCGGCGTCAGCATAGACCGCGCCCTTCAGACCGACTTCCTTCGGCAGGAACCAGAACGGCATCTGCAATTCCATCGAAGCGCCCCAGTACTTGGTGCCGCCGAGCGCATCCTGCGTGCCAAAGGGGTTCAGGTCGCGCGGGCCGATGCCGTTCGGAGCAAAGCCGCGGACGAGGTTCGGGCCCATCTGGAAGTGGTCGAGCATCCGCAGATCGCTCCCCATCTTGGTCAGGATGCCGCTCTGAAGGCGCGCGACGGCGACGATGTCAGACACCAGCGGGGTGTAGTACTTCGCGTCGATAACGCTCTTCAGGTAGGTGACGTCGCCGCCGACGCCGGCGAAGTCCTGCCGGAAGTCGACGAGCAGACCGTCGGTGGGGTTCTTGTTGTTGTCCAGCGTGTTGTAGCTCAGAGAGTAGCCGAGCGCCGAGGTCAGGGTCTTGCCGTTGGCAAGCTCCTTGCGCACCGGCAGCGAGGCTTCGCCGTCGCTGTAGCAGCCGAGGCCGTTGGTCGAGCTCAAATCGATCGGCGGAACCTGCGACGCAGCGAAGGCCGGGCTCGGGTTGAACGCCGGGCCGGCGATGTTGTTACAGTTTGCCAGGTAGAACGGCAGCGTGATTTCCTGCCGATAGATCGAGTAGCGCAGCTGCAGCGCCAGATCTTCACGCAAGGAGAAGCCGAGGCGCGGCGAGAAGCCGAGCGTCTTGGTGCCGTAGGAGATGTAGCTGTTGGACTTCTGCTCACGCTGATAGAGGTCGAGGCCCAGCGCGACGCGGTAGTCGAGCAGATACGGCTCGACGAACGACAGCGAATAGCCGCGTGCGTACTGGCCATAGGTCACCGACGCCTTGGCGAACAGGCCGCGACCGAGCAGGTTGCGCTCGGAGACCGAGACTTCGGCAAGCGCGCCGTCGGTCGTGGAGTAACCGCCGGAGATCGAGAAGTCGCCGGTCGATTTTTCTTCCATGTCGACGATCAGGATGACGCGGTCGCTGGACGAGCCGGGCTCCGTCGTGATCTTCACGCTCTTGAAATAGTCGAGGTTCTTCAGGCGCCGCTCGGCACGATCGACCAGTGCGCGGTTGTAGGCATCGCCCTCGGAGATGTCGAACTCGCGGCGGATGACGTAGTCGCGCGTGCGGGTGTTGCCGCGCAGGTTGATGCGCTCGATATAGGTGCGCGGGCCCTCGTCGATGTTGAACACGACGGAGACGGTGTGCGCCTCGAAGTTGCGGTCGCCGCCGGGACGGACCACGGCGAAGGCATAGCCACGGCGCGAGGCCTCGATCTGCATCTCCTCGACCGACTTCTCGACCGATTCGACGTTGTAGAGCGAGCCGACATTGACGCGCGAATAGGCGCGCATCGAGTTCGGATCGAAGTTCGGGATGCTGGAACGGAAGTCGAGCGCGCCGACGCGGTATTGGGCGCCTTCCTCGATCTTGAAGGTGACGTTGAAGCCCTTCTTCTCCGGATCGTATTCGGTGAGCGCGGCCACGACCTGGACGTCGGCGAAGCCGTTCTTGAGGTAGAAGCGGCGGATCAGGTCGCGGTCGGCCTCGACGCGGTCGGGATCGTAGATGTCGCCGCTGGCAAGGAAGCTCAGCAGGTTCGATTCGCGCGTCTTGATGACGTCCCGCAGGCGGTAGGACGAGAACGCGACATTGCCGACGAACTCGATCGACTTGACGCCGGTCTTGGCGCCCTCCTCGATCGTGAAGATGAGATCGACGCGGTTGTTCGGCTGCTCGATGACCTCGGGCGTGACGCGGACGTCGTAGCGGCCGGAGCGGCGATAGATTTCGGCGATTCGCAGCGTGTCGGACTGCACCATGGCGCGGGAGAAGGTGCCGCGCGCCTTGGACTGGACTTCAGTGCCGAGTTGCTCGTCCTTGATCTTCTTGTTGCCCTCGAAGGCGATGCGACCGATCACCGGGTTTTCCACCACGGAGACGACGATCTGGCCACCGGCGCCGCGGTTGATCTTCACGTCCTGGAACAGGCCGGTCTCGATCAGCGCCTTGAGGCCGTCGTCGATGGCGCCCTGATCCAGGCGACCGCCCGGACCCGGCTTGAAATAGGAGCGGATCGTCTCCACCTCGACCCGGCGATTTCCTTCGACGGAAATCGACTGGACGGTCTGCGCAAGCGCAGACGAAGACACAAGAGCAGCCCCAATCGGGGCAACCACCGGCGCGCCGAACATGATCAGGGTGGCAAGCAAGCCCCCCCGGAGTCGCAGTCCAAACTTCATTGCGCAACGCGCCCTTATCATTCCGTGCCAGACCCAACCCCAACGCCGGTCCGGAGATTCCCCAAGTTCAGGCCGCTTGTAGCCAATTTCACCGACGCCGCAAACGGCCGAGCGCGCCGCAATTTCAATTTCATTCCAAGACGTTGCCTAACAGCAACGCCACAAAAAAGCCCCTATCAGGAAGCTGCCATCCGCAGGATGTCGTTGTAGGTCGCAAACACCATCAACATCAGCACCAAACCCAGCCCGATTCGGAACCCCATTTCCTGAGTCCGCTCGGACAGGGGCCGGCCGCGAACCACCTCCGCCGCATAGAACATAAGGTGACCGCCATCCAGCAGCGGGATCGGGAACAGGTTCAGCAGGCCGATCGACACCGACAGCACCGCGCAGAGGTTGATCACGAACTGGAACCCGGCGCTGGCCGCCTGCCCCGACATCTTCGCGATTCCGAGGACGCCGCTGACCTCGTTGGGGTTGCCGTTTCCGACAAACAGCGAGCCCAGGAACTTGAAGGTACTGGTGATGATGAACCAGACCTGCTCGACCCCGATCTTGAGCGCCTCACCGACCCCGACCGGTGCGGTCGAGGCCTCACCAGCCTGAGACTTGTGCTCGACGCCCAGCACGCCGAGGCGGTGGCTGTTGCCGAACGGATCCTTGCGCTCGAGCAGCGCCGGCGTCGCGGTCAGCGACACGATGGCGCCGTCGCGCTTCACCTGGAAGGCAAGCGCCGAACCGGCATTCATCGCCACGATCCGCTGCATGTCGGCAAAGCTCTCGATCGGCTTGCCGTCGATCTGGACGACGATGTCCCCGATCTTGAAGCCGGCCGCAGCCGCCGCGCCATCGGCGACGACGCCGTCGACGCGCGCGATCGTGCTCGGCTTGCCGTAATACAGGGCCATGCCGGCGAAGATCAGCGCGCCCAGAATGAAATTGGCGATCGGTCCGGCCGCGACGATGGCGGCGCGCGGGCCGACCTTCTTATGGTGGAAGCTGCCGGCGCGCTCCTCGGCCGTCATGGCCGCGAGCGTCTCGGCCGACGGCGTCGAAGCCTCGCTCTCGTCGCCGAAGAACTTGACGTAACCGCCGAGCGGGATCGCCGAGATCTTCCAGCGGGTGCCATGGCGGTCGTTGAAACCGACCAGCTCAGGCCCGAAGCCGAGCGAGAAGGTTAACACCCGAACGCCCGCCCAGCGCGCGACCAGAAAATGGCCGAGTTCATGGAAGAACACGACGATGGTCAGGACGAACAGGAAGGGAACTGCGTAGCCGAGGAGCCCATGGCTCAACGTATTGAAACTATGGACAAAAAAGTCGATCATCGAATTCCCTCATCCAGCGCCGCAAGGCCCTGGCCCCGAACCATCTAGGATGCCTTTAAGGCAATTTGAGGCAATAGGGCGGCAGCTCTATTTCGAGCAACATGGTCAACAGAGATTGCATCGTCGGCGGACGTCAGAGGCGTCTGGTTCCCGCCGCGGATCCAGTCCTCCAACGTCGCCTCCACCAGCCGGGCAATCGCGCCGAACCGGATCTTGCCGGCGATGAAGGCGGCGACCGCGACCTCGTTGGCGGCATTGTACACCGTGGTCGCCCCCTTCCCGGTCCGGAGCGAATCGTAAGCCAGCCGTAGTCCGGGGAACCGCTCGAAATCGGGCGCCTCGAAGGTCAGCTGGCCGATCTTGGCCAGATCGAGCTTGGCCGCCGGTCCCTTGATGCGGTCGGGCCAGCCGAGGCAGTGGGCGATCGGGGTGCGCATGTCGGGAGAGCCGAGCTGGGCCACGACCGAACGGTCGGAGAACTCGACCATGCCGTGGATGATCGACTGCGGATGAACAAGAACGTCGATCTCGTCGGGCGAGAGCGCGAACAGATAGGAGGCCTCGATCACCTCGAGCCCCTTGTTCATCATCGAGGCGGAATCGATCGTGATCTTCTGGCCCATGCTCCAGTTCGGATGCTTCAGCGCCTGGGCAAGCGTCGCCTGCTCGATGTCGGCAGGTTTCCAGGTCCGGAACGGACCGCCGGATGCCGTGATGATGACACGGACCAGCTCGTCGCGATTACCGGAGCCGAGCGCCTGGAACAGCGCATTATGCTCGGAATCGGCTGGCAGGATGCAGGCGCCGGCCTTCGCCGCGCGCTGCATGAAGAAATCGCCGGCGCAGACGAGGCATTCCTTGTTGGCAAGCGCGACATGCGCGCCGCGATCGACCGCGGCGAGCGCCGGCTTCAGTCCGGCGGCGCCGCTCACGGCAGCCATCACCCAATCGGCCGGACGCGCGCCGGCCTCGATCACCGCGCTTTCGCCGGCGCCGCATTCGGTGCTCGTGCCCGCAAGTGCAGCCTTGAGCTCGGCGAACTTGGAGGTGTCGGCGATCGCCACGAAGCGCGCCGAAAACTCCTTCGCGAGCTTCGCCAGCGCTTCGACATTGCCGTTCGCCGTCAGCGCCTCGACACGGTAGCGTTCGGGAGAGGCGCGCAGCAGATCCATCGTGCTGTCGCCGATCGAGCCGGTGGCACCGAGAACCGTGACGCTGCGGACGGCAGACGCCGCAGCCTTATTGTTACGCAATGGGACCGCGCTCATATCCTCACCAAACCACAAGACCGCTTCCGGCGCTATGCACACCATGGCGGAGAAAGCCGATAATCCATGCCGCCAGGATGGCGGCGACAAAACCGTCCAGACGGTCCAGTAGACCGCCATGGCCGGGAATTAAGTGACTGGAATCCTTGACACCGAAGCGCCGCTTCACCGCGGATTCGAAGAGATCGCCGAGCTGCGAGACCACCGACAGGACGGCGCTGACGAGCAGCAGTGGAACCGCCTTCCCGAGCCCGCAAGCCGCAAAGCCGGCAGCGACCGCAAGGCTGGCGGCAAAGCCGCCGAGCGCGCCGGCCCAGGTCTTCTTCGGGCTCACGCGCGGCCACAGCTTCGGTCCGCCAATGCCGCGGCCGGCGAAATAGCCGCCAATGTCGGTCACCCACACCACGAGCAGCACGAACATCAGCGCGGCAAAGCCGTTCACGAGATCCTGCCGTACCAGGATCGAGGCCAGCAGCGCCGCCGATGCATAGGCGAATCCGGCGGCCGCCCAGACGAACTTGCCTCGCGCGATCAGCGTCACGATGGCCCCGCCAACGAGGCCGGTGACGATTGCGGTCTTGAGCGCGCCGAAGGCGACGCAGAAGCCCATGATGGCGAGGACGATCGTTCCGCACGCGGTCAGCGCAACGGACCCCGCGCCCACCACCATCAGCCATTCCGCGAACAGCCCGATCGACACCAGCGTGACGAGGAGCGCCCACAGCCAGCCGCCGGCATAAGCGAGCGCAATGGCAAGCGGCGCCAGCACCAGCGCTGCGAGGACCCGCATCACGAGATTGCTTGGGGCAGGCTTCGAGCCAGCCGGTACGGTCTCGGGTTCGCTCACGAGGCGGTTTTCGCGACCAGGCCGCCGAAACGGCGCTCGCGCCTGGCGAATTCGGCGATCGCGCCTTCCAGCGCCGCCTTGTCGAAATCCGGCCAGTGGATCGGCACGAACACGAGCTCGCTATAGGCCGCCTGCCACATCAGGAAGTTGGACAGGCGCTGCTCGCCGCTGGTGCGGATGATGAGATCGGGATCGGGAATGTCGGGCGCATCGAGATGCGCCCCAAGCGTCTCGGCGTCGATCGTGGCAGGATCGCGCCTGCCCTCCGCGACCTCGCGCGCGAGCTTCTGTGCCGCCTTCGCGATCTCCTGCCGCGAGCCGTAGTTGAAGGCGACGACGAGCGTGAGACGCGAATTGTCGCGCGTCAGTTCCTCGGCCTCGTTGAGCAGCGCGCAGATGTCGCTCTCGAGCCCGTCGCGCTCGCCGATGATGCGGACCTTGACGCCGTCGCGATGCAGGCTCGCGAGATCGTTGCGGATGAACCGCCTGAGCAGGCCGAACAGATCGCCGATCTCGCTCGCCGGACGCGACCAGTTCTCCGACGAGAACGAGAAGATGGTGAGATAGCGGATGCCGAGCTCGTGCGAGGCGCGCACCACGCGGCGCAAGGCCTCCACGCCGCGGCGATGACCTTCGGCCCGCGGCAAACCGCGCGCGGCGGCCCAACGCCCGTTGCCATCCATGATGATGGCGACATGCGCAGGCGCGTCGGACCGATCGGGTCCTTCCGTTGCGGGCGCGGCGGCGTTGGACATGACGGCAGCCTCAGACGGTGAGGATTTCTTTTTCCTTGGCGGCCAGCAGCTGGTCGATCTCGGCGATCGTGCCGTCGGTCACCTTCTGGACCTCGTCGGCATGACGCTTCTGATCGTCCTCCGACATCTCGTGATTCTTCTCGAGCTTCTTCAGAACGTCGAGGCCGTCGCGGCGGACGTGACGCGCGGCGACCTTGGCGGCCTCCGCGTATTTGTGCGCGACCTTGACGAGCTCCTTGCGCCGCTCCTCGTTGAGCTCGGGGATGCGCAGGCGCAGCACCTGGCCCTCGGTCGCAGGCGACAGGCCGAGATTGGAATCGACGATCGCCTTCTCCACCGCCTTGACCATCGACTTGTCCCAGACCTGCACCGAGATCAGGCGCGGCTCGGGCACGCTGACGGTGGCGAGCTGGTTCAGCGGCATGTGGCTGCCATAGGCCTCGACCTGCACCGGATCGAGCATCGAGGCGGAGGCGCGGCCGGTGCGCAAGCCGCCAAGCTCGTGCTTGAGGGACTGGACGGCGCCTTGCATACGGCGCTTTACTTCGTTGAGGTCGAAATTTCCCGTGGGCATCACGTTTCTCCTTCAAAATCCCGGCGACCTCACCGCGCCCCTCCCTTCAGGGCGCGCCAGATGAGCCGTCAGCCGGCGACGATGGTACCGTGGCCGATGCCACGCAGAATCGCACCGATCGACCCCGGCTCCGCGATCGAGAACACGATGATAGGCAGCGACGTCTCGCGGGCAAGCGCGAAGGCGGTCGCGTCCATCACCTTGTAGCCGCCCTCGATCGCCTGCGAATGCGTCAGCCGGTCGAACCGCGTGGCGGTCGGATCCTTCTTCGGGTCGGCCGAGTAGACCCCGTCGACATTGGTCGCCTTCAGGACCGCCTGTGCGCCGATCTCGGCGGCGCGCAGCACCGCGGTCGTATCGGTGGTGAAGAACGGATTGCCGGTTCCGCCGCCGAGCAGCACGATCCGGCCCTCGGCGAGGTATTTGTGCGCCGCAGTCCGGGTGAACAGCTCGGAAATCTCGGGCATGACGAAGGCCGACAGCGTGCGCGCCGGCGTGCCCTTGCGCTCGATCGCCGCTTCCAGCGCGAGACAGTTCATCATGGTGGCGAGCATGCCCATGGTGTCGCCGGTCGGGCGCGAGACGCCGCGCGAGGACACCTCGACGCCGCGCACGATATTGCCGCCGCCGATCACGACCGCAACCTCGGTGCCGAGATGGCGGGCGGCGATCAGATCGTCCGCAACCCGATCGACGGTCGGCTGATCGATGCCAAAACCCTGCTGTCCCGCGAGATATTCGCCGGACAGCTTGATCACGACGCGACGATAGACCGGATCAGTCATGAGCACTTTTCCTTGTCCGGCCGCCGCTTCCGGCGGCACGCCGGAAGGAACGTTCCGGCGCTTACTTCTTGCCGCTGGCCGCAGCGACCTCGGCTGCGAAGTCGCTTTCCTGCTTCTCGATTCCCTCACCGAGAGCATAGCGCACAAAGCCCGCAATCTTCACAGCGCCGCCGACCTTGCCTTCGGCTTCCTTCACCGCCTGCGCCACCGACTTGCCGGTGTCGTGGATGAAGGCCTGCTCGAGCAGACAGACTTCCTTGTAGTAGGTCTTGAGGCCGGACTCGACGATCTTCTCGATCACGTTCTCCGGCTTGCCCTGCTGGCGATATTTGTCGGCGAGCACGTCCTTCTCGCGCTTGACGACCGCCGGATCGAGGCCGGACGGATCGAGCGCCAGCGGGTTGGCGGCGGCGACATGCATCGCGATCTGGCGGCCGAGCGCGGCAAGCTCGTCGGCCTTGCCCGGCGATTCCAGCGCCACGATCACGCCCATCTTGCCGGCACCGTCGATGACCGCACCGTGGACGTAGTGCGACACCACGCCCTGGCTCACTTCGAGCGAAGCTGCGCGGCGCAGCGTCATGTTCTCGCCGATGGTTGCGATCGCGTCATTGATCGCGGTTTCGATCGTGACGTCGCCGACCTTGGCGGCCTTGATCTTCTCGACATCGGCGCCGACGTCGAACGCAACCTGGGCGATCATCTTGACCAGGCCCTGGAACTGGCCGTTGCGCGCAACGAAGTCGGTCTCGGAGTTGACCTCGACCACGACGCCCTTGGTGCCCTTGGTGAGCGCGCCGATGAGGCCCTCGGCCGCGACGCGGCCCGACTTCTTGGCGGCCTTCGAAAGGCCCTTCTTGCGCAGCCAATCCTGCGCCGCTTCCATGTTGCCGTCGTTTTCGGTCAGTGCGGCCTTGCAGTCCATCATGCCCGCGCCGGTCGACTCGCGCAGGTCCTTGACCATCGCAGCTGTGATCGTTGCCATCGTTGAATATCCTTTGTGCCTGCCGGTTTGCCGCGGCGTGGCATCAAATTGCCCCGCCGCGGTCCATCTCAGGAATTCGCGTCAACTGAAATGGTGGCCGGAGTCTATCCGGCCAACCCATCACTCTTTTTGACTATTCCGCTTCCGCGGTCAGCGCCTTGGCCTTGGCCACCCAGGCATCCGCACGGCTCGGCAGACCGACTTCTTCGCCGATCGTGTGCGCGGTGTCGTGATCGAGCTCGGCGAGCTGCCAGAAGTGGAAGATGCCGAGGTCGTTGAACTTCTTCTCGATCGCGCCCGACACGCCCGGGAGCTTCTTGAGGTCGTCGGCGGTGCCGCGGGGACCAGCAAGGCCCTGGAAGCCGCTTGAGGAGGCCGCCGGCAGCTCTTCGGCGAGCGGACGGGCCGAAGCACCGATGTCGATGCCCGAATCGCCCTGGGCGCGCGAGATGCCGTCGATCGCCGCACGCGCGATCAGGTCGCAATAGAGCGAGATCGCGCGGCCGGCGTCGTCATTGCCCGGCACCACATAGGTGATGCCCTTCGGGTCCGAATTGGTGTCGACGATCGCGGCGACCGGGATGTTGAGGCGCTGGGCCTCCTGGATCGCGATGTCTTCCTTGTTGGTGTCGATCACGAAGATCAGGTCGGGCAGACCGCCCATGTCCTTGATGCCGCCGAGCGAGCGGTCGAGCTTGTCGCGCTCGCGCTGAAGCGTCAGGCGCTCCTTCTTCGTGTACGAATTGGCTTCGCCGCCCGCGAGCACGTCGTCGAGGTGACGCAGGCGCTTGATCGAAGCCGAGATCGTCTTCCAGTTGGTCAGCGTGCCGCCGAGCCAGCGCGAGTTGACGAAATACTGCGCGCAGCGCTTGGCCGCGTCCGCAACGCCGTCCTGTGCCTGGCGCTTGGTGCCGACGAACAGGATGCGGCCGCCCTTCGCAACCGTGTCGCTGACGGCCTGGAGGGCGTGGTGCAGCATCGGCACGGTCTGGGCGAGGTCGACGATGTGGATGTTGTTACGGGTGCCGAAAATGAACGGAGCCATTTTCGGATTCCAGCGGTGAGACTGGTGACCAAAGTGCACGCCAGCTTCCAAAAGCTGACGCATGGTGAAGTCGGGTAGCGCCATTGTTATAATTCTCCGGTTGGTTCCTCCGGAAGCGTGTGAGCAAAACGGAGCGTTGCGCCCCGGCTGCCACCGGACGGCCTTGTGAGCCATGCTTCCGTGTGAGATGGCGCGCTATATAGCGCGATTTCGGCCAGAAGCAAGGAAATAAGGGCCATTCGCGGGCGGTTTCGCCCGCGAATGGCCCCCCTTCCGTAAAGACCGCGCCAGGCTCTGGCGCTGGACTAGCGCTTGCCTAGCACTTGGGCTGGTTCGGCGGGCACTTCTTGGCCGCCGGCGGCGGGGCCGCTGGGCGGGGCGGAGGTGCAGCCGGACGCGGCGGAGGTGCAACGGCCACCCGAGGCGGCGGCGGGGGCGCCGGCCGGGCTACTGGCGGGGGCGGCGCGGGCCGAGCCATTGGCGGGGGCGCCGGACGCGCCACTGCCACCGGCGGAGCGGGGCGTGGCGGCGGAGGTGCAGCCATCCGTGGCGGCGGCGCCGACACGCGCGGCGGAGGTGGCGGCGTGGGCCGCGCCACGGCCTGGGGCCGCGGGGGCGGTGCTGCTGGCTTGGCCGCCTGCGGCGGGGCCGGCGGGTGAGCCTGCGGCCTGATCGGCTCGTGCACTGCTGACGGAGGCGGCACGACCGGTTTTCCCGCGGCAGCAGGCGGCGGGCCGGCCGGCTCACGGGTTGCGGACTTGGCACGGTCGGCAGGCCCGGCCCCGGGCGGGGTCTGCGCGACTGGGGGCTTGGGCGGTTGGCCGGGCACAACGGCCGGATTTGTCGTGGTGGGCGCACCGGTGGTCGGAGCGGCGGCCGTTGGCGCACCAAGATGGGGCGGCGGCGTTGTGCCGGGCGCAGCCGTGGTCGGCGCCCCCGGATGCGTCGGCAGGGTCGTGCCGGGTGCAGTTGCCGTCGACGGCAAGGGCTTTCCGCCCGGCAGAGTCCCTGCTGCCCCTGCCGGCGGCGCCGGCGGCCCACCATGGGAGCCCGGAACCGGCAGCGTGTTGGCGGCAGGCAACCTGGTCTGCGGCGCGACGTTCGGTGCTGTACCTGGGAGGCCACCAGGTAGCGCACTTGGTCGCGCATTTGGCGCGACATTGGCCGGCGTCCCGGGAGGTATCCCGGGCCTCGCCGTCGGCTGGACCGTCGCGCTCAGCGGCATCGGCGCCTTGCCCTGCTGGATCAGAGCCGCGCGCTGCGTAGCGGCTTGCGGCAACATCGGTGCTACCGGGTTGGCGCGGCCGGCAATCGCCGGCGTCAGATTGCCAGGCCCGGTCCCTCCTCCTCCCCCACCCGCCGGCGGCGGGGCGGGAGGCCGGTTGATCACGGTGTTGATGACCGTGGTGTTATGGATGTTGTTGAAGATGATGTTGTTCGGCGGCGGCGCGACATAGACCGGCGGCCTGACGAACACCGGGATCGGCACGAACATCGGCTGCGGCAACACGAACAGGCCGACCACAGGCAGCGGCGGCTCGAGCACGACGAAATCCGACGGCGGCGGCGGCAGATAGTAGACCGGCGGCGGTGGTGGCGGCGCGAAGCCAAAATCGGGATCGCTGAAGTACAGCACGGGACGGTCGACATAGACCACCTCCTCCGGCGGCGGCGGCGGCACGTCATAGTCGATCATCGCGAAGCTCGGCGGCGGCTCGGCCGGCGCGGTGAGGATCGCGAGGCGACGGCGCGCATCGCCTGCATGCGGCCCGCGCGGATAGCGGCGCAGATACGACCAATAGGCTTCCGGCGTGTCGGTGCGATAAGTCCGCCGCCAGGTGATCGCCTCGCGGCGCGCCGCAACGATCGCCATCACGCGCTTGGACATCGGATCGGTCGGATAGGCCGCGAGAAATTCCTCATAGGCCGGCAGCGTGTCGCGCTCCAGCGCGGCGGCGTAGGCGTCTTGCACACCGAGATCGCGGATCGGCTTGTTGCGGATCGCGGCGACCTGGGCGGCCGAGGCCTCCGGCGGCGGCGCGTCGGGCCCGCGATCGAAGAATGAGAATGGCGCCGATATCTTCTGCTCGTTCCAGGGTACCTGCGCGCCCTTGGAGGCCTCGTTGACACGCAGGCGGACGCGATCGAACACGTCAGGCAGCGGCAGGCCGCCGGTGCGGATCATCTCCGCCAGCGACTGCGCATAGATGCCGTAGGGCCCCGGCTCCTCCGGCGCCACCGTGCCGGGCGCGGCATTGAAGGCGATCAGCATGTTCTGATCGGGCTCGACCAGCGCCAGCCCGCTCGCGATCGGCTGGCCGCCCTCGATGAAGGGCTGCGCCCGCGCCGCGTCGAGCACCACGATGTTGGCCTTGAGCGGAATCGCCGCAAGCTGGCGCGCATAGTCGCTGATGCGCAGGGCCTCGGTCGGGATGTCGGTGTCGCGGGTGATGTTGGAATCGACCGGGATGAAATAGTTCTCGCCGGCAAGCTGCACGCCGTAGCCGGCGAGATAGACCATCGCGACGGTGCCGGGGCCGGAGGCCTGCGCCTTCTGGATGAAATCGCGAAAGCTCTTGCGCAGCGTGTCGCCGTCGAGATCGCGCGCGCCGACGACGTCGAAGCCCGCCGCCTGCAGCGTCTGCGCGATCAGGCCGGCATCGTTCGCGGTCGTCGCCAGCGGCGACTTGGCATAGGCGCCGTTGCCGACCACGAGCGCGATTCGCTTTTCCTGCTGCTGCGCGCGCGCCGGCTCCAGCGCCCCCGCGGCAAGGAACAAGATCGGCAAGAGGAAACAGAGGAAGGCCTTGTGGGTCCCACGCATGGCTTGCTTGCCCGCTTTGTTGTTGAGCTGCCAACACGCATCAGACGCGCGGCTGGCTGAATGGCACTTGAACGAAAGGCCCGGATTGAGGCGGCGGCATGACGCAGGCCGCCGCCGAAAGGCGCCTGTCGTCCAGGCGCCTTTCGTCAGGCCCACGTCAGCTTCTCGACCGCCCGGCAACCGCGTTGCGGCAGTCTTGCTCAGCCTTGCGCGATCGGTCCTGCTCGCTCAGCCTGGCGCGATCAGCCTTGTGCGATCAGATCGACCGTTCCCGTCGTGAGCCGATAGATGCCACCCATCACCTTCAGCTTGCCCTGCTCCACGGCCGCATTGAGGATCGGTGCGGCCGACTTCAGCTTGGCGACGTTGTCGATCACGTTCTGCCGGGTCGCCTTGTCGAGCACGTCCCCGCCCTGCTGCATCGCAGCCTTGGCGGCGGGCGCGATCGCATCGATCAGCGAGGGGATGTGGCCGGGCGGCGAGGTGTTGTCCTTGATCGCCTTCAGCGTCGCATCGACCGCGCCGCAGCTGTCATGGCCGAGCACGAGGATCAGCGGCGCGCCGAGCACGGCAACGGCATATTCCATGCTGGCGATGGTCTCGGTGCCGGCAAAATTTCCGGCGACGCGGCAGACGAACAGGTCGCCGCGGCCGGTGTCGAAGGCATATTCAGGCGCGATGCGCGAGTCGGCGCAGCTCAGCACGGCCGCGAACGGGTTCTGGCCGCCGGCCAGCGCCTCGCGCTCATGCTTGAAATCGTGCCGCCGCGACACGCCTTCGACATAACGCGCATTGCCCTCCATCAGCCGCTTCAACGCCGCATCGGGCGCCAGCACGTTTTGCGGCTTGGGCGGCGCCTTGGCCTCCTTGGCGAAGGCTGTGCCGGCGAAGGCCAGGCCGATCGCGGAGACGGTGAAGTGGATGAGCGACCTCCGCGAAGGGCGGATGTGGGCGCCGCGAACACTTCCGCAATTCTCGCACATGCCTCGCTCCTGCCCATCGAGCCGCCGTCGTTGATGCAGCGGCAATCGTGCCGCGCATCTTACTCGACGGCTTGCAATTCAGCGAGCTTCGTTCGCGCGGTCGCCTCATCCAGCGCAACGAGCTCGGCGGGCCCGGGATTGGACTCGCCGGCCGTCGCGACGGAAACCACCGCAAGCCCGGCCAGCCCGCCAAGCACCGCCCCGCCCGTGGCGGCATCGTGCCTGGCACTGCTCTTGATGAGGTAGAAGTGCGTTCGGCCGGATTCCATCACGATCTCGCGCTTGGTGTCGCCGGGAAACATCAGCTCGGTCACCAGCACGTCGTGACGGCCGGCCGGACGATCGGCGTAGGCATATTTGCCGGCGAGCACCTTACCCATCGGCGCACCGTCGAGCTTCACCTCGCAGGCGCAAAACGCCATGCTGAGGCCGTTGCGCTTGTCCTGCAGGAACACCACGCGCGACTGCCCCGCGCGCGGAGGTCCGATCTTCTTTGACACGGATGCGAAGTCCGTTCCGACCTGATCGCTCACGCACCCCGCCAACATGACGCCAGCGGTCACCACCAACGCGCCCCATCGCAGCATCGCACACCCCAGTCCATTCCCCGGGTGTATGCTAGCCAAAATCAGCGCAGGGTTGCAACAACATCCGACGACCACTGCGTGGATCGCGCGGACAAGCCACCGGAAAGACGCGCCACCAACCTCAGCCTTGGGCCAGCAATTCGACGGTCCCTGTGCTCAGCCGATAGATGCCGCCGACCACCTTGAGCTTGCCCTGCTCGACTGCCGCATTGAGGATCGGCGCAGCCGATTTCAGCTTGGCCACGTTGTCGATGACATTCTGACGGATGGCATTGTCGAGCGCATTCCCGCTCTGCTGAGCAGCGGTCTTCACCGCCGGTGCGATCGCGGAGACCAGCGAAGGGATATGTCCCGGCAGCGGCTTGTCGTCCTTGAGCGACTTGATCGTCGCGTCGACGGCGCCGCAATTGTCGTGGCCGAGCACCAGGATCAGGGGCGTGCCGAGCACGGCGACGGTGTACTCCATGCTCGCAACGGTCTCATCGCCGGCAAAATTTCCGGCGACGCGGCACACGAACAGGTCTCCGCGTCCGCTGTCGAAGGCATATTCAGGCGCGATCCGCGAATCGGCGCAGCTCAGAACGGCAGCGTAGGGATTCTGACCGCCGACCAATGCCTCGCGCTCGTGCGCGAAGTCGTGACGGCGCGACACACCCGATACGTAGCGCGAATTGCCGTCCATCAGCCGTTTGAGCGCCGCATCGGGCGACAGCACGTTCTGAGGTTTCGGCGGCGCTTTCGCCTCCTTGGCCACCGCAGGCCCGCCAAACGCTGCCACCCCGAGCGCGGAGGCGGCGAAAAGCATCATCGAGCGTCGGGAGGGAGCAACCGATTGATGCAGATTTTCGGAGCATTTGTCACACATGATTCTTCTTCCTTGGTCTCGCGCCGGGAAACAACTGATAGCTGCGCGCGGCAGACTTCGAAACCAGGTGTGAACTTGATAGTTAAGCTTTGGTTTGCGGCGGCGCGTGCAACGTCAGAGCTGCTGCACGTCCACCACGCCCGCGACCGCCTTGATCGCGCCGGCGATCTGCGGCGAGACCTTGAAGCGGCCGGGCAGCTTCATCTCCACCTCGGTCTCGAGGTCGAGCATCATCACCAGCAAGACCTCGCCGTCGCCGTTGGAGCGCGGCGCAATCCCCGGGCTGCCGACCTTTGGCGCGGCGCCGTTCGAGGACGCCATCTCGGGGCCGGCGAGACGCTTGGCGATCGATTCCAGCGCCTTGGTGTCGCGCAGGAAGATGCGCAGGCCCTTCTGCGTCTTGGCCGCGGCATCGTCGAGCGGCTCGGCATGCAGCACGCGGGCGCGCACGTCTTCGCCCTGGAGCTCGGCGCCAAGCTGGAGCAGCACGGCCGCCCCCGGCTCGAGCACGTCGCGATATTGCGCAAGGCCTTCCGAGAACAGCACCGCCTCGAAGTGGCCCGTGGGATCGGAGAGCCCCATGATGCCCATCTTGTTGCCGGTCTTGGTGCGCCGTTCCATGCGCGAGACCACGGTGGCCGCGACCTTGCCGGCGGTGGCGCCGGTCTTCACCGCGCGCGAGAATTCCGCCCAGCTCTGCACCCGCAGGCGCTTCAGCACGGTGGCGTAATCGTCGAGCGGATGGCCGGACAGGAAGAAGCCGATCGCGTCGTATTCGCGGCGCAGCCGCTCGGCCGGCAGCCATGCCTCGATCTGCGGCAGCATGATGGTCGGCGCGTCCGCCGACATGCCGAACATGTCGTTCTGGCCGATGGTCGCGGCCTCATGCGCGCGCTGGCAGGCGGCGAGGATCGCGTCCGCGCCGGCGAAGACGCGCGCGCGGTTCGGCTCCAGCGTGTCGAAGGCGCCGGCGGCGGCGAGACTCTCGATGATGCGCTTGTTGATCGCACGCGGATTGACCCGCGCGGCGAAGTCGGCGAGCGAGGTGAACAGCCCGTTCTTGGTGCGCTCCTCGATGATCTGGTCGATCGCCTGGATGCCGACGCCCTTGAGCGCGGCGAGCGCGTAGTAGATGGTCTTCTCTCCGACCTCGAAGGTCGCACCCGACCGGTTGATGTTCGGCGGCTCGACCTTGATGCCGAGGCGCTGCGCCTCGGAGCGGAATTCGGAGAGCTTGTCGGTGTTGTTGAGATCGAGCGTCATCGACGCTGCGATGAACTCCACCGGATAATGCGCCTTCATGTAGGCGGTGTGGTAGGACACCAGCGCGTAAGCCGCCGCGTGGCTCTTGTTGAAGCCGTAGTCGGCGAACTTCGCCAGCAGCTCGAAGATGGTCTCGGCCTGCCCCTTCGGCACGCCGTTCTTCACCGCGCCGGCGACGAAGATGTCGCGCTGCTTGTCCATCTCGGCGCGGATCTTCTTGCCCATGGCGCGGCGCAGCAGGTCGGCGTCGCCGAGCGAATAGCCCGACATCACCTGCGCGATCTGCATCACCTGTTCCTGGTAGATGATGACGCCGAAGGTCTCCTTCAGGATCGGCTCCAGCACGGGATGCAGATATTCCGGCTCCTCGTCGCCGTGCTTGCGCGAGCAATAGGTCGGGATGTTCGCCATCGGGCCGGGGCGGTAGAGCGCCACCAGCGCGATGATGTCCTCGAAACGGTCGGGCCGCATGTCGACCAACGCGCGCCGCATGCCCTGGCTTTCAACCTGGAACACGCCGACCACCTCGCCGCGCGCCAGCATCTGGTAGCTTTCGGCATCGTCGATCGGCAGCGTCGCGAGATCGACATGGATGTCGCGCGGCTTGAGCAGCTTGCACGCGACGTCGAGCACGGTCAGCGTCTTCAGGCCGAGGAAGTCGAACTTGACGAGGCCCGCCGGCTCGACCCATTTCATGTTGAACTGGGTCACCGGCATGTCGGATTTGGGATCGCGGTAGAGCGGCACGAGCTCGCTCAGGGGGCGATCGCCGATCACGATGCCGGCGGCATGCGTCGAGGCGTGGCGCGTCAGGCCTTCGAGACGCTGGGCGATGTCGAAGGCGCGCGCCACCACCGGATCCTCGTCGCGGAACGCCTGGAGCTTCGGCTCGCTCTCGATCGCGGCGGCCAGCGTCACCGGCGCGGCCGGATTCTGCGGCACCAGTTTCGTCAGCTTGTCGACCTGGCCGTAAGGCATTTGCAGCACGCGGCCGACGTCGCGCAGCACGCCGCGCGCCTGCAGCGTACCGAAGGTGATGATCTGCGCGACCTGGTCGCGGCCGTAGCGCTGCTGCACGTACTGGATCACCTCGCCGCGGCGGTCCTGGCAGAAGTCGATGTCGAAGTCCGGCATCGAGACGCGTTCCGGGTTGAGGAAGCGCTCGAACAGCAGGCCGAACTTGATCGGGTCGAGATCGGTGATGGTCAGGGCCCAGGCGACCAGCGAGCCCGCGCCGGAGCCGCGGCCCGGCCCGACCGGAATGCCTTGCGACTTCGCCCATTTGATGAAGTCGGACACGATCAGGAAGTAGCCCGCGTACTTCATGCGCATGATGACGTCGAGCTCGAACGCCAGGCGCTTGCTGTAGTCCTCTTCCGTGGTGCCCTGCGACAGGCCGTGCACGCGCAGGCGGTTGGCGAGCCCCTCCTCCGCCTGCCGCTTCAACTCGGCGGCCTCGACCGCAGCGGCATCGGAGCTTGCGGCGGCGCCGACCGTGAAGAACGGCAGGATCGGCTTGCGCGTCATCGGGCGGAACGAGCAGCGCTCGGCGATCTCGACCGTCGAGGCCAGCGCCTCCGGAATGTCGGCGAACAGCACCGCCATCTCGGCGCGGGTCTTGAAGCGATGATCCGGCGTGAGCTGCACGCGATCGCTCTCGGCGATCAGCCGGCCGCCGGCGATACACAAAAGCGCATCGTGCGCCTCGTAATCGTCGGTCGCCGCGAAATATGGCTCGTTGGTCGCAACCAGCGGCAGCCCCTTGGCATAGGCGATGTCGATCAGGCCGCTTTCGACGCGCCGCTCCTTGTCGATGTTGTGTCGCTGCAACTCGATGTAGAGCCGGTCGCCGAACAGCGTGGCGAGACGCTCGCAGCGCGTCGCCGCGAGTTCGGCCATACCGCCGGCAAGCGCCAGCGAGATCGGCCCGTCAGGGCCGCCGGTGAGCGCAATCAGCCCCTCGGTCTCGCCGTCGAACCAGTCGAACTTGATGAACGGGGCATGGCTGTCGGGCGTCTCCAGGAACGCCCGCGAATTCAGCCGCATCAGGCTGCGATAGCCGCGCTCCTGCGCCGCCAGCAGCACCACGCGCGAGGGGCCAATGGCGTTGCGCGCGGTCGGATCCTGGTCGCCGAAGTCGATCGCGAGCTCGCAGCCGACGATCGGCTGGATGCCGGAGCCCGCCATCTTGTCGGAGAACTCCAGCGCACCGAACAGATTGTCGGTGTCGGTCAGCGCCAGGGCCGGCTGATGGTCCTTCTTGGCGAGCTCGGCGAGCTTGCCGATCTTGATCGAGCCCTTGAGCAGCGAATAGGCCGAGTGAACGTGAAGGTGGACAAATCCGGCGCTCGGCATGGTCGCGTGACGGCCTCTTGCAGATGGGATGGAACGGTCGCCGGCCCCAAGGGGATGCTGAGGGGATCATGGCGTATCCTGCACCCACCTCCCAGCCGCCTTTGCCGACTCGCCGCCCAATGGTGGGGCGTCGCCGCCGCAGAGTCCACGCCAGAGCGGCCGATCGGCCGCGTCGTCCCGCTTTTCCCCAGGCGCGCCGAGGAGTTCCCCAGCAACGGTTTTCCAAACCCTGGCCCTAGAGCTGCGGAATCACCTGCGCCCAGATTGCGATCATCCCGACGAACAGGGTGATCGATGCCAGTGCGGCGGCTTCTTCCACGAAAATCCTGAACATGGCCTGCTCCCTTGCTGGAACGTATGAAGAACATTGTTCTCATTTTGTTCTCAGGAGTCAAGCCGTCTGAACCGTCCCAAAAAGGAATGGTTAACTCACTGACTTCAAACAACAAAAAAGCCCCGGCCGATGGCCGGGGCTTTCGACAACCGCTCGAAGATGAGCGATTGGTATCAGTAGCGGCCGATGATCGGGCCACCGAACTTGTAGTTCAGGCGGACGAGGCCCATGTCGACGTCCTGACGGATGCGGTCGGTACCCGCGAGACC
Organism: Bradyrhizobium diazoefficiens USDA 110; assembly: GCF_000011365.1. Classification (GTDB taxonomy): domain Bacteria; phylum Pseudomonadota; class Alphaproteobacteria; order Rhizobiales; family Xanthobacteraceae; genus Bradyrhizobium; species Bradyrhizobium diazoefficiens. The sequence continues at coordinate 5,395,766 of NC_004463.1, forward strand.
CGCGAAGGTGACGTCCTTGTCCTGCAGGAAGATGTGGTTGTACTCGACGCCAACCGACCAGTTCGGGGCGAAACCGTACTCGAGGCCGGCACCCACCGTGCCACCCCAACGGGTCTGGTCGTTCGACGACAGCAGCGCGCCCGAGGCCGTGCTGAAGACTTCGTACTTGGTGCCGGCCACAGCCGCACCGCCCTTGACGTAGATGAGCACGTTGTTCCAGGCATAGCCGACCTGACCGGTGATCAGACCGAACGAGTCGATCTTCGAACGGTTGCGAGTCGCGAACAGCGCGCTGACGTTGTCGCCCGAGAAGTCGGCCCAGTTGCCCTGGCCTTCCACGCCGAACACCCACTGGCCGGACTGCCAGCGATAGCCGATCTGGCCACCGACCGTGCCGCCGGTCGCATCGTGCGAACCTTCACGGCCACCGCCGACCAGATCCCAGGTCGAGTGCGCCGAACCGCCGCCGCCGTTGATGCCGATGTAGAAGCCGCTCCAGTCGTAGATCGCGGCGACCATCGCAGGCGCCTTGGTGTACGGCCGAGCCGCGAGATCAGCAGCCACCGCCGGTGCAGCCGCGCTCAGTGCGACGAGGCTCACAGCGGCCAGCAACAAATTCTTCTTCATTTGAATCCCGTTCCAGTTTTCTTCAGTAGGCCCCCGGGCCGTGGGCATGGTCATAACAGTGATCGGCGGAATTGCTGTAACCGCGACGCAACAGTTCGCTCCAAAGGGCCGCGCTTCATTAATGAAGATTTATCGGCGCGCGCTGGAAACCCTTTGAAACAAGAGTTTTCAGCAATTTCAATGTCGACTACACGAGATACACTGCGTACGCGCGTAACATCGTCGCGCGCACATTCGCGTGATTGGAGATTCGAGATGCGTGCATTATTCACCCTCCCCATTGTCGCCACATTTTCGCTCGCAATCGCCACATTCACGCTTGCGTTCATCGCGAGCACACCGGCGCGCGCGTTCGGAACCAGTCATGCGTTCTGCCTGACCGGCGATGAATGGCCGGGGCTGAGCAATTGCAGGTTCGACACCTACACGCAGTGTCAGGCGAGCGCATCGGGCCGCGCGCTGACCTGTATCGCGAACCCGTATTTCGGAGGGCAAAGCGATGATCCCTACGCGTATCAAAATCGTCCGCGCACGTTTGCGCCGGTTTCTTCCTGGCCGCGCTGAGATGCGCCGCGCTTGCCTCGCACTGGTTGCGTCCGGCACGCTGCTCGTCAGCGCGCCGGCGCGTGCGCAGACCTATGATCCCAGCCATCCCGTCTGCATGCAGATCTACGGCCAGGTGGGCTATTTCGACTGCCGCTACACCTCGCTCCAGCAGTGCAGATATCTCGCCGTCGGCCGCTCTGCGACATGCGTCGTGAACCCGTATTTCCCGCAGGAGCGGCCGAGGAGCCCTCGGAAGTCGAGCCGCGCCAATTAGGGCACGAACGAACGATCTATTGCCAGGGCGGCGCACCTAGTACCCACTTTTCTTGGAACGTGAGTCGTGATTCAAGGTCGGGATGATACCCGAAGCAAGAGAAGTCCACCTTTCGAGGAAAGATCGCAAGGTGCTTGAGGCGTGCTGTCGCTCACCGGTGACGTTGCAGCGCGATTTGAAGCGGGCGCGGATAGTTCTGTTGGCGGCGGATGGGCGCAGCACCCGGTCGATCGCCAAGGAAGTTGGGGTCCAGCCGCGGATTGTCAGCCTTTGGCGGCATCGCTATGCCGACCATGGCCTTGAAGGGCTGCAAGACAAGCCGCGGCCTGGCAAGCAGCCGATCTATACGAAGACGACCGACAAGCGGATTCTGAAGCTGCTGGATAAGCCGCCACCGCAAGGGTTTGCGCGCTGGACCGGCCCCCTGCTGGCCGAGGCGCTGGGCGATGTCGATGTCCAATATGTCTGGCGGTTCCTGCGCAGCCACAAGATTGACCTGGTGGCTCGCAAGTCCTGGTGCGAGAGCAACGACCCGAACTTTACGGCCAAAGCCGCCGATGTTGTCGGCCTCTATGTCGCGCCGCCGGCGAAGGCCATTGTGCTGTGCGTGGACGAGAAGCCCTCGATCCAGGCTTTGGAGCGAGCGCAGGGTTATCTGAAGTTGCCCAATGGCCGCGCCTTAACCGGCCAAAGCCACGATTACAAGCGGCATGGCACCACAACATTGTTTGCGGCGCTCGAAGTCGCCACCGGAAAGATCATCGCGACCCATTCAAAACGCCGGCGCCGCGTCGAGTTTCTCGATTTCATGAACAGCGTCACCGCGACTTTTCCGAACCGCAAGCTTCACGTCATCCTCGACAACCTCAACACCCATAAAAAGAACGAGGACTGGCTCAAGGCCCACCCCAACGTGCAATTTCATTTCACGCCGACAAGTGCGTCATGGCTCAATCAGGTCGAAGTATGGTTTTCCATCTTGCAGGGGCAGTCGCTCAGCGGCACCTCCTTCACGAGCCTCAAGCAGCTTCAGGAACACATCGATGCCTACGTCAACGCATACAACGACAGAGCCGAGCCCTTCGTCTGGACCAAGAAAAAGGTCCGTCAACGCCGTTTCAAAGGCCGCCGTATCACTCAGCTCTGATTCCGGGTACTAGTGACGGCGCGATCTCGATCGCGCCCGCCTCACCGCGCTGCGCGATGCCGTCACATTGCGACAGAGCTGCATCATCCAACGCGCGATGTGGTTCGCGCGCGGCGCGCCAATTATCCCATGCCGAGGTCTCGATCCCGGCGAGCGCGAGCAGATCGCGCGCGAGGTTGACGCGCGCAAAGAACAGACCGGTCGTCGTTCCGTGGCCAAGCTGCGCAGGATCGATGGCGCCGGTGCGGCATAGCTTCCATGCCTCGATGCCGGTGATGAACTCCGTACGAGGCACATCGATCGGCTCGAAATCGAACTTGAGGACATCGTGGTGCAATTCGTCGAGTTGAGCATCGACGAGGACCCAGCGTTGCTCATCCCGAGCCCAATATTCGCACACCCAATGATCGTCGTAGGGATTCCCGGCGAAGTACCTGCCGAAACCGCAGCGGACGCGGGCCGGCACGCCGTGATGGCGCAGAACACCACACAGCATCAATGAAAAGTCCCGGCACGTGCTCAAAACTCTCGCCTCGCCCGATCGGGCGACGGTCAGCGGCCTCTGGTCGATCGTCAGAAGTTGCTCCAGGCGCCGGGCCACAGGCAACGTGTCACGGCTTTGACCGGCGAAGGCCGCGGGGTTCAATCCCTGCCTCTCGATCCATGCTTCGTGGATCAGCAGGCCGTGCAGGGTGCGACACACGATTGCAACATCCGGCGGCAGGCCGCTGATCAACGCGGCGTAAGGACCGGGATCGGTGAGCGCGCTATGGCTGGCGTAGTCGGACGTCGCGGGTTCAATCATCGAGGCATTCCGGCAAGGATACGCAAATCCTATCAGCCTCCTGTTCCCGCACAACGACGTGATCTGCGTACCTGATGACCGTATGCGCGCGAGCGGTGGCACACCCAAATCGGGACACTGATATGCGGCCAGCCTTGCATCGCGTCTCCGGTGTTGACGCAGACCGCTCTCGGTTTAAGTACGACAGACAAATCTTGCAGGGGTGGCGACGTTCGCTGGGCTGGTTCCCGTTGACGCCACCAATGCAGGACACATGTCGATATCGCCTCAAGCGACCTCGCTCCGCGCGACCGCGGCCTCCGCGCCCCCTCACCTCGCCATCGTCCTGTTCTCGCTCGCGATGGGCGGCTTTGCGATCGGAACCACCGAATTCGCATCGATGAGCCTGCTGCCGTTCTTCGCCGCCGACCTTCGGGTCGACGAGCCGACCGCGGGACACGCGATCAGTGCCTACGCGCTCGGCGTGGTGCTGGGCGCACCGCTGATCGCCGTGCTTGGTGCGCGCTTCGCCCGGCGCACGCAGCTCCTGGCCCTGATGGCCGTGTTCGCGCTCGGCAATGCGCTCACCTCGCTTGCGCCGGGGTTTGGCTGGATGATCGCGGCCCGTTTTCTCGCAGGGCTGCCGCATGGCGCCTATTTCGGCATCGCCGCGCTGGTCGCAGCCTCGCTCGTTCCTCAACATCGCCGCTCGCGGGCGATCGGCCAGGTGATGCTCGGCCTGACTGGCGCCACGATCATCGGCGTGCCCCTGGCCAATCTGGTCGGCCAGACGGTCGGCTGGCGCGCCAGCTTCGGCCTCGTGTCGCTGCTGGCCCTGCTCACGGTCCTGCTTTGCGCCCTGTTCGCGCCGCGCGACCAGGCCGGCAGGTCGGACCCGCTGCGAGAGCTCGACGCCCTCAGAAGCGGCCGCGTCTGGATCACGCTGGCGATCGGCGCCATCGGCTTCGGCGGCATGTTCGCCGTCTATACCTACCTCGCAACGACATTGATCGAGGTCACCAAGGTCAGCCCCGCGGTGATTCCGTTCTTTCTCGCCGTGTTCGGCGTCGGCGCCACGCTCGGCAATCTGTTCGTGCCGCGCTTCGCGGACCGCGCCTTGATGCCGACGGCGGGCGTCATTCTCTTGTTCTCGGCGGTCGCGCTGCTGGTGTTTCCGCTTGCGGCCGGCAATCCCTGGCTGCTGGCGATCGACATCTTCGCGATCGGCGCCGGCGTCTCGCTCGGCGCCATCCTCCAGACCCGGCTGATGGACGTCGCGGGCGACGCGCAGGCGCTCGCCGCCGCGCTGAACCATTCGGCGTTCAACACCGCCAACGCGCTCGGCCCGTTCCTCGGCGGCCTTGCCATTCGCGAGGGGCTGGGCTGGACCTCCACCGGGCCCGTCGGCGCTGCACTCGCGCTTCTCGGCTTCCTGATCTGGATCGTCGCCTCTCGCGACGCCGGATCTGCGCCGGTCCAGATCACCTCAGAACTCGACGCTGCTCCGCTGAAGAACGCTGCCGCAAGACCGTCGCCACCGCTGGCGCCGGATGACCAGAGCCGTTCGGCTTCTCACAGGGATCCGGTGGCAGGTGACGCATGAGACGTCTCGGGCTCTGGCCTGGGCGGACTTAACCGGCCATCGTAACGATCAAAGGTCCGTGTCGAGTGGCGACGACGGTGTGCTCGTACTGCACGGTCGGCGCCTCGGGACTGCTGTAGAGCGTCCACGGATCATCGCCATTCTCTGCCCACTCGGCGGCCAAGGACAGGAACGGCTCGACGGTGAACACCAGGCCGTCGCTCATGATGCGGCGTTCGGAGGAATCGGGCCATGTTGCGATCTCTGTCGGCTCCTCATGGAGCGACAAGCCGACACCGTGACTGGCAAGGTTCCTGACAAGGCTGTAGCCGTTCTTCCGCGCAAAGGTCCCGATGGCTTGGCCGATGCCGGCGATCGGCTTGCCAGCCCCGACCTGCCGCAGGCCCGTCCACATGGCCCGCCGGCCATCCCTGCAAAGACGTTCGATCGCGCGGGTTACGGGCGGGACGGCGAACGAGGCTCCCGTATCCGCGAAGAGGCCGTTCTTCTCCGCTGAAACGTCGATGTTGACGAGGTCGCCACGCGCGATCCGTCGGTCACCGGGGATGCCATGAGCGATCTCCTCGTTCACGCTGATGCAGGTCGCCCCCGGGAAGGCATAGGCCAGCTCCGGAGCCGAACGTGCGCCGGCTGTCTCCAGGAATCTTCGTCCGATCTGGTCCAGCTCGGAGGTGGTCATGCCCGGTTCGAGCGCCTTCCCCATCGCCTCAAGGGTATTGGCGACGATGCGCCCGATCTCTTTCAGGCGCGTGAGGTCGTTGTCATCGGAGATTGTCATCTTGGGCGCTCTCGAAAGCCCGGACATAGCGCTTGCGAACTCGACTTGCAAACGTGCGAGCCCCGCGCGAATTCGTAGACCTCGCATGCGGAGCCGGATGAGGTTGCGTTCGTGGACGCAGAATAATCGGCGCTCCGACACGCCACCAAAGGTTGTGATCGCACCGATCTTCGGATAGCTTTCGCGTCTGTTTTCGCCGCGTGTGGTCCCGTCAGTTCATGCTCGCCCGTATTCTGCTCCTCGTGACCTTGCTGTCGATCCCGGGCGCTTTGCGTGCAGAAGGAACGCCGGCCGAGAAGGCCGGATTTGCATCCAGGCTGACGATCTATCTCGCCAAGGGAGCGCCCGACGCGTGCGGGCCGGGTTGCGACCGCTGGATTGCCATCGAGGGCCAGATCGATCAGGACGCCGCGCCGCGCATTCGCCGCTTCCTCGCCGGCGTCAAGGAGACGCAGCTTCCGATCTACCTTCATTCGCCCGGCGGCAACGTGGAGCAGTCCTACGTGATCGGGCGGTTGCTGCGCAGCCGCAAGGCAGTCGCCCGGGTTGGTCACACCACCGCGACCGCGTGCTCAGCGGGCACGCAGGTGGACGCCACCTGCCTGAAGGTGAAGAACGCGGGCGGCGAGGTCGAGGCAGAGCTCACCACGCGCAATGCGATGTGCAACTCGGCCTGCGGTTACCTGTTTCTCGGGGCGACATCCCGCGAGGTGGCGCCTGACGCGGCGCTGGCGGTCCATAACTCCAGGCTGGTCCTGCGCTTTCGTGGGGATCCGCCCCCGCAGGTGGTCGCCGAGGCGAGGCAGCGCCGCATAGCGAGCGCCGATCGCGACCGCACTGAGTTCATCGCGTCGATGGGGATCAGCCGTGAGCTCGACGCCCTCATCCGGACCGTGAAGTACGAGAACCTGCACGTGCTGACGCGCGCCGAGCTCTATCGTTTCGGAATCGACACCCGACCGCTTGCCGAGTCGATGTGGAAGCTGGAGAAGGAAGCGCGCCCGTTTGTCCGCAAGATCGCGGTCTTGAAGAAGGAGAACGGCGCTTCGTTCCGGATGATGGAGTGGCGCCTGTCTTGCGAAAGCAGGAAACGCGTGCCGCTGACGTTCGCGGGAGAAATCGACGAAGCAGCCACCGGCAAGAGCACGATCCTGGTGACGGCGGACGCCGGCACGGACAGGGAGGTCGGAGGGGCTCCGCTACGTTCCGGCAAGGTCGAGATCTGGCGCGGCAGCATCGACCCCGACATGGTCAAGGCGATCCTGGCGTCCCGCTCCCTGCATGTCCGCGAAACCATTTCGATGCCGGACGACAAGACGGACATGACGAAATTCGACATCGACTTGACGGGCCTGGCGTCGGTGTGGACACAGCTCAAATCATCCTGCGCTCTGTCGACGCTCAACCCGATAAGCCCTTGGCCAGCCACGCTGCCGAACGCCGGCACGACGCCTCCGGCCACGCCGTCGCCGTGAGCTCAGGCCTCGCGATGCATCAGCCTCTGCCCGTCACCGGCGTGTAGATCACGAGCTTCAGTGCGGGATCGTCATTGGCCTGGAAGCTGGTGTGCTCGAAATGCAGCACGCCGAGGGTCGGATGCGACATGGTCTTGAGGCCCGACGACGTGCTGCGGATCTCGTGGGCTTCCCACCATTTGACGAATTCCGGGCTGCCCTGCCGCAGCCGCGTCAGCAGTTCGGCGAACGCGGGATCGCCGGCCCAGACGTCGTGAGTGGCCCGGAACATCGCCACCATGCGCTTGGCCACGTCCGCCCAGCCCGCGCCGTAAGCCTTTCGCGTCTGCTTGTTGGTCATCACGAGGAGCAGCGTGTTGCGATCCTCCTCAGGCAATCGCCCAAACGCAAACACCTGCTCCGCGGCGGCGTTCCAGGCCAGCACGTCCCAGCGCCGTCCGACAATGTAGGCCGGCTGATTCAGGCTCTCGATCATCCGCAGGATCGGCGGCGGCACGATTTCGCGCGTGAAGGCGCGCTTGTCGCCGTCGCGCGCCAGCGCCTTCAGATGCGCATGCTCGGTCTTGCTGAGCCGTAGCGCGCGGGCCAGCGCGTCGACGGTGGTCACCGACGGGCTGACGGTGCGGCCCTGTTCGAGGCGAATGTACCAGTCGACACCGATGCCGGCGAGCTGGGCGACCTCCTCGCGGCGCAGGCCCGCGGTGCGCCGCCGCCTGCCCGCCGGGAGCCCGACGGTCTTCGGCGACAGCTTTTCGCGGCGGGACCTCAGGAAATCGCCGAATTCGACGCGGCGTGGGTCGGCCATGATGTCGCTCCCGCGATGGAGGGTCTAAAGGATACTAGGATAATACCAGGCCTTCTTGTCCCCTCCAAGGCGGCGCATATGAGTTTCACCCCACTTTGAGGTGAACATCATGAAAGCCGCCGTACTCAAATCCTTCGGAACGCCGCTGGTGATCGAGAATGCCCCCGAACCGGTGCTCGGCACCGGCGAGGTCATCGTCGACGTCGTCACCACGCGCGTGCTGTCCTACATGAACGAAGTCTTCAGCGGCGAACGCAACTATGCACTCGATTTGCCGATCATCCCGGGCCCGGGCGGCATCGGCCGGGTGCGCGCGATCGGCCCGGACGCAACGAAGCTCAAGATCGGCGACTGGGTGTTCTGCGACCCGACGGTGCGTTCGCGCGACGACGCGATCGCGCCCGACATCGCCCTGCAGGGATTAACGGCCGCCGGCGCCGGCGGCATGCTTCTGCAAAAGCATTTTCGCCATGGCTCGTTTGCCGAGCAAATGCGGGTGCCGACCGAGAACGTCAAACGCCTTGGCGCGATCACGTCCGAGGAAGCCGCACAATGGTGCGCGCTGGGGACACTGCTGGTGCCCTATGGCGGCCTCCTCGCCGCCAACCTGCAAGCAGGCGAAACCGTGCTGGTGAGTGGCGCCACCGGCAATTTCGGCAGCGCCGCCGTCTCTGTCGCGCTCGCGATGGGCGCAGCCTGCGTGGTCACGCCCGGGCGCAACGAGACGATTCTGGCCGACCTCGTCCGCCGTTTCGGCAGCCGTGTGAAGCCGGTCAAGCTCACAGGTAACGAGGACGACGACCGCGAGGCGATGAAGCGCGCCGCGCCGGGGCCGATCGACTGCGTGTTCGACATCATGCCGCCCTCGGTGAGTCCGACTGTGGTGCGCGCGGCGGTCATGACGGTGCGCGCCTATGGCCGCGTCGTGCTGATGGGCGGCGTCGGCATGGCCGGCGGCGCGGGCCTCGAGCTGCCCTACCCCTGGATCATGCGCAACTGCATCACCATCCACGGCGTCTGGATGTACCCGCCGGATGCGGCCAGCCGCCTGATCGCGCTGGTGCGATCAGGACTCCTGCGGCTTGACGAGTACAAGACGACGGCGTTCGACCTCGATCACGTCAATGAGGCGGTGGCACACGCCGCGGCCAATGGCGGGCCGTTCAGATTGACGGTGATCCGGCCGTAGAGCGCCATACACCGGGGCGATGCGCCGTCGCTGCCGTTTTGCTTGACCTGTCAAAGGGCTGCAAGGCGTCACCCCGATCGTAGCCGGCCAGGGCCGGCTACTGTGCATGGGGTTGTTTTCGCAGTTTTTTGTTATTCGAGCTCGACCACCTGGCCGTCCGACAGCGAGACCCGCCGGTCCATGCGGCCGGCGAGCTCCATGTTGTGGGTCGCGATTAGCATCGAGACCCGCGTCGCCTTGACGAGCTGCATCAGGGCCTGGAACACGTGGTCCGCCGTGTGCGGATCGAGGTTACCGGTCGGCTCGTCCGCAAACAGCACGCGCGGCGCATTCGCCACCGCGCGCGCGATCGCGACGCGCTGCTGCTCGCCGCCCGACAGCTCCGCCGGGCGATGGGTGATGCGGTCGCCGAGGCCGAGATAGCCCAGGATCTCCTTGGCGCGCTTGACGCTCTCGGACTTCTTCAGGCCGCGGATCATCTGCGGCAGCATGACGTTCTCCAGCGCCGAGAACTCCGGCAGCAGCCGGTGCGACTGGTAGACGAAGCCGATGTCGGTGCGGCGAAGCTGCGTGCGCTCGATGTCCGGAAGTTGCGAGGTCGGCGCGCCATTGACGTAGACCTCGCCGGAATCGGGCGCCTCCAGCAGCCCCGCGATGTGCAGCAGCGTCGACTTGCCCGAGCCCGACGGCGCCACCAGCGCGACCGACTGTCCGGCCCACAGCGCAAGCTTGGCGCCGTCCAGGATCGTCAGCGGTACCTCGCCCTGCAAGTACTGCCGCTTTATCTCGTGGAGATAAATGACCGGAACATCCTCAGCCCCCTGTTGCTGCTCCATCAGCCCCTCACTCGTACCGGAGCGCTTCGACGGGATCGAGGCGCGCGGCGCGCCACGACGGGTACAGCGTCGCCAGGAACGACAGCGTCAGCGCCATGATGACGACGGCCGTGGTCTCGCCGACGTCGATCTCGGCGGGCAGCTTCGACAGGAAATAGAGCTCCGGCGAGAACAGCTCGGTGCTGGTGAGCCAGGACAGGAATTGCCTGATGGATTCGATGTTGAGGCAGATCACGAGGCCGACGAAGAAGCCGACCAGCGTGCCGACCACGCCGATCGAGGCGCCCGTGATCAGGAAGATGCGCATGATCGAGCCTTGCGAGGCGCCCATGGTGCGCAGGATGGCGATGTCGCTGCCCTTGTCCTTCACCAGCATGATCAGGCCGGACACGATGTTGAGCGCCGCGACCAGCACGATCATGGTCAGGATCAGGAACATCACGTTGCGCTCGACCTGGAGCGCGTTGAAGAAGGTCGAGTTGCGCTGCCGCCAGTCGACCAGGAACACCGGCCGCGCCGCGGCTTCCGTCACCGCCTTGTTAAAGGCGACGATGCGATCGGGATTGGTGGTGAACACCTCGATCGAGGTGACGTCGTTGCTGCGGTTGAAATAGGCTTGCGCCTCCGCCAGCGGCATGAACACGAAGCCGAGATCGTATTCGGACATGCCGATCTCGAACACGGCGACGATCTTGTACGGCTTGATGCGCGGCGTCGTGCCCATCGGCGTCACCGCGCCCTTCGGCGCCACCAGCGTGATGCTGTCGCCGGCGTGCAGCGAGAGCTGGTCGGCGAGGCGCCGCCCGATCGCGACGCCCTGCCCGTCGTCGAAGCCTTCGAGCGAGCCCTGCTTGATGTTCTTGGCAATCGAGGTGAGGTTGTTGAGGTCGTCGGAGCGGATGCCGCGCACCAGCACGCCCGAGGCGTTCCACGGCGAGGACGCCAGCGCCTGGCCGTCCACCACCGGCGCGGCAAGCCGGATGCCCTGGACCTGGCTGATGCGGTCGGCGACGTCCTTCCAGTCTGTCAGCGGCGATTCCAACGGCTGGACCAGGATGTGACCGTTCAGCCCCAGGATCTTGTCGAGCAGTTCCTTGCGGAAGCCGTTCATCACCGCCATCACGATGATCAGCGTCGCCACGCCCAGCATGATGCCGAGGAAGGAGAACCCGGCGATGACCGAGATGAATCCCTCCTTACGGCGCGCCCGCAAGTAGCGCGCCGACAGCATCCACTCGAATGGCGCAAAAGGCGCGGTTTGCACGGTTTCGGTCATGGTTTCATCCATCGCTCGATAATCCCATGATTCGGGGTCAATTGTGGCCGGATTGGCGGCCGCGATATCGCGCGATGAACAATATTCAGCCGACCAGGCTTATCAGCCCACAAGTCTTGCGACCGCGTCCGCTGGCGACATGGTCTCGCGTGAGCCGTCGCTGCGCCGCTTGAGCTCGACCTTGCCGTCGGCGAGCCCCTTCGGCCCGATCATGATCTGCCAGGGAATGCCGATCAGGTCGGCGGCGGCGAATTTGGCGCCGGCACGCTGGTCGGTGTCGTCATAGAGCACGTCGACGCCCTTGGCCTGGAGCTCCGCATAGAGCTTCTCGCAGGCCGCATCCACCGCGGCATCGCCCTGCTTGAGGTTCAGCACCACCGCGCGGAACGGGGCGACGGCTTCCGGCCATTTGATGCCGGCGTCGTCATGGCAGGCCTCGATGATGGCGCCGAGCAGACGCGAGACGCCGACACCGTAGGAGCCGCCATGGATCGGCACGTCGACACCGTCGGGGCCGGCCACCATCGCCTTCATCGGCTCGGAATACTTCGTGCCGAAATAGAAGATCTGGCCGACCTCGATGCCGCGGGTGTTGAGCCGCTTGGCTTCCGGCACTTCCTGCTCGAAACGTGCGGCGTCGTGCACGTCCTCGGTCGCAGCGTAGACCGACGTCCATTGCTTGATGATCGGCGTGAGGTCGCTCTCATAGTCGACGTCCTCGCCCGGCACCGGCAGGTCCAGCACGTCGCGATTGATGAACACGCCGGATTCGCCGGTTTCGGCGAGCACAATGAATTCGTGGCTGAGATCGCCGCCGATCGGCCCGGTCTCGGCGCGCATCGGGATCGCCTTCAGCCCCATCCGCGCGAAGGTGCGCAGATATGCGACGAACATCTTGTTGTAGGCGACGCGCGCCGCCGCCTCGTTGAGATCGAAGGAATAGGCGTCCTTCATCAGGAATTCGCGGCCGCGCATCACGCCGAAGCGCGGACGCTGCTCGTCGCGGAATTTCCATTGGATATGATAGAGATTCAGCGGCAGGTTCTTGTAGGACTTCACATAGGCGCGGAAGATCTCGGTGATCATTTCCTCGTTGGTCGGCCCGTACAGCAGCTCGCGCTTGTGGCGATCGGCGATGCGCAGCATCTCCGGACCGTAGGCGTCGTAGCGGCCGCTCTCGCGCCAGAGGTCGGCGAGCTGGAGCGTCGGCATCAGAAGTTCCAGTGCGCCTGAGCGGTCCTGCTCCTCGCGCACGATCTGCTCGATCTTCTTCAGCACGCGGAAGCCGAGCGGCAGCCAGGCATAGATGCCGGCCGCCTCCTGCCGGATCATGCCGGCGCGCAGCATGAGCCGATGCGAGACGATCTCCGCCTCTTTCGGATTTTCCTTCAGGATGGGCAGAAAGAACCGCGACAACCGCATGGCAACACTCGGGGAATCAGTGAGGGGTTGCAGTGAAACCGGATTGGGAGCGAAAACACAAGACCGGGAATGAGGAAAAGCCGCTAACACGGCGGGATTCCTTGTCAATTTTCCGTCGACTTCAGGTTCTGCTTGAGCCGCAGCGGCGCCCCTTACGGCGTCACCTCAAGCTCGTCCTCGAGCGTGATCTTCTCGAAGTCGGTCACCAGCGCACCGATCCGCACATGCCAGCGGCCGGCAAAGGGCAGCTCGACCTTGCGCACATGCCAATAGCCATCCGGCCCGAGCGAGGCGTCCCGCTCCATCGGCTCGATACCGCGCTCGGGCAGGCTCAGGGTCAGCGTCACCTCCTTGGCCGCCAGCGGCGCCGCTTCACCGGTCATGAGCTGGAGCACGAAGTCATCGACACCGGCCTTGCCCGGCGAAACCAGGACCTGGAACATCGCCTTGTCGGTATGGATGTGGACCACCAAGGGCGTCTCCGGAACGATGGTCCGCGGCGGCGGCGTGAAGCGCCAGCCGGCGACAACGGCAAGGATCGCGAGTGCAATCGCGCCTTCCAGCAGGATCGAGCGCTTGAGCGCGGGCGTTCCTTTCTCGCCCCGGGCGAGGGCCGGCGTCAGCCGGAACCGATTCAGCGCGGCGAGCGCCAGCAATCCTGTGACCAACGCAAGCTTGGTCGAGAGAATCAGTCCGTAGCGGGTCTCGACCAGCGCTGCCGGCTTTTCGAGCTGAACGATCGCGAGTGCGAGGCCGGTCAAGGCCAGCACGCCGACCGCCAGCGCAGCGATGCGCGAAAAGCGGTTCACGACGGGAAGAGTCGCGATCGTCGGCTTCGACACCAGCGCGATGAGCGGCGCGAGAGCACCGATCCAGATGCTGACGCCGAGGCCGTGGAGAAAGATCGCCGGCCGGGTCAACGCCTCAGGCGGCGCCGTTGCAGCGTGCCCCGTCATCGCGAGCGACAGGCCGACGCCGACGAGCGCGATGCTCGCAAGAGCACGCGCATACCAAGCGCTGCGCAACGCCATCAAGGCAAGCAGCATCGCGCCAATGGCAACCAGCAGCGCGGGGCCGGCGCTGGTCGCGAATGCGACCTTCCAGGGAGCAGCCGTCGAGAGAGCCGCTGGCGGCAGCCCGAGGAGATCGAGGCCCAGCGCGCCAAGGGACGCCGTGGCACTCGGAATACCGATGGCGAGCGCTACGCGCGGAACGGTCATCCCGATCATCGACCACGCGATCCAGCGCGCAAAGAACACGCCGCCGACGCCGACGAACAGCCCGAGATAGAGACCGACCCGCGCCAGCCAGATCAGCGCGTTCAGCCCGCTATCCGTAGAGGTCGGAGGCTTCGTCGCCGTCGGCGTGCCAATCGAAAAGACCACCGATCCCGAGACGGGATGGCCGTCCTGCGAGATCACGCGATAGCTGACCACCGCCGTTCCCTGCGGCAGGTCCGGCGGCAGCGCGACCGAGATTGTCTCGCCCGATGCGCTGACGCTTGCGTCGTCCCGCGCCCTGCCCGCGCCGTCGATCAGCAGAATCGCGCCCGGCGTCACCGCCTCGTTGAAGCGCAGCTCCACCGCCTTCGGCGCCGTTTTCAGGATGCTGCCACTCGCCGGCTCGACCGAGACGAGCGCGGCATGCGCCGACGCGCCGGTCGCGAAGCCGACAATCAGGAGCAGCGTCGCGAGCGCGGCGAGAACGCGCATCAGGGTTTGGGCAACAGCTTTACACCAGGCGCGGGCGACTTGCCCTCGTGCGAATGCCCTGCCCCTTCCGCCGGAATTTCGATCCAGCGGCTGACGCCGGCCTCGCACTCCTGGACGACGGGGAAGTACAGGGTCGTGTTCGGCTTGAGCTTGTCGGTCAGCACCGTGTGCATGACGAACTCGTCATAATTCTTGTCCGGCAGCTTGCCGCCGGACCACGACACCTCCTTGACGCCCGAGGCGAGCTTGTTGCCGTGATAGTCGTACTCGCTGGCATATTGGCCCTCGACGACATCGACGCTCCAGCCCGCCTTCGGCATCGGCTTCACCGCGATCACCCCTTCGGGGATCTGGACGCGGATCTTCACCGTGGGCGAGCCCCCGCAGCCGTGCGGCACGGCGAAGACGGCCTTGTACGACGCCCCCACACTCGCCTGCTTGCCCTCGAGGAAGACGTGCGCATTTGCCGGCGCTGCCGCAAGCACGCCGAGAAGGATCAGCCAGGTTCGCTTCGACATATTCGGTCTCCCGAAGGTCCTGATCATGCTCGTCACATCTTCATTCCCGAATGGTCCGGCATTTCCTTCATCATGTGCCCGCCGTCGCCGGGCGCCTGCGCGCCGACGCCCTGCACGTCCAGGGAAACGGCGACCTTGCCGGCCTTCTCGAACTGAAGCGTCACCGGCACCTTGTCGCCCTGCTTGAACGGCCCCTTCAGCTCCTGGAGCATCAAATGATAGCCGCCGGGCGCGAACTTCACGGTCTTGCCCGGCTCGATCACGAGCCCCTTGTCCAGCTGGCGCATCTTCATCACGCCATTGTCCATCGCCATCTCGTGGACCTCTGCCTTGCCGGCGATATCGGCGGAAACGCTGACCAGCTTGTCCGCCACCGTGCCCTTGTTCTCGATGGTGAGATAGCCGCCCGCGACCTTGGCGCCGCCCGGCGTCGCCCGGCTCCACGCCTGCGAGATGACGAGATCGCCGGCCTTGACGTCGTCGGCCGACGCGGGTGCGGCGAACACGACGGCCGAGAGCGCCGCCAGTGCGAAGATGCGTGAGAGCTTGTTCATGTCGTTACCTTTCTTGTCGTCGTTAACATCGCCCCACCCTTCAGAACGTGTACTTGCCGGCGAGAACGAAGGTTCGCCCCGGGAACGGATGGAACAGGAAGTACTGCTCGTTGAAGAGATTATCGATGCCGAAGTCGAACGCGAAATTCTTCGTCGCGTTATAGTGCATCTTCAAGTCCACAACGAAAAAGTTATCGAACGCGCCGTAAACGTGGGAGATGCGATCGGTGTTGTCCAGCGTCGAGTACTGCTTGCCGCTGTAGCGGGCCGCGACCGTATAGGCCCAATTCTCATTCGGCCTGTAGGTGACACCGAACTTGGCGCGCCAGTCGGGCACGTAAGGCACGCGCTTGCCGACGACGGTGGTCGCGCCCTTCCAGCTCGGGTCGGAGATGATCCGCGAGTCGACGTAGGTCACGCTACCAAACACCTGCAAGCCCGCGATGAGAACGTTATCCTTGTCGGCAGACAATTCTACGCCCTGCATCCGGATCGCGGCGACGTTGCTGATCGCTGTCTGCACAGACTGCGCCCCACTTGCGTCGGTCACCGTGGTCGACTGTGAGATCAGTGCATTGTTGGTCCGCTCGCCGAATACCGTGAGCCGCACCCGACCATCCACCCAGCGCCGCTCAAGATTGAGCTCGCCGGTGAAATCCTGCTCCGGCGACAGCAGCGGATTGGCAAGATAGGTGACGCCGTTGACGGTGATGTTCTGATAGAGTTCGGTGACCGTCGGATAGCGGTACGCCTCACCGAAATTCGCCGTGATATTCCAGTCCTTGTTCGGATCGAACGACAGCGACGCCTTCGGCGAGAAGTTGGTCGAGGACAGCCCCGGTTGCCATGTCGGCACAACGGACGTGATGACACCGGCGCTGGTGGCCATGGTGTTGAGATTGAAGCCTTCAACTGCCTGCCAGCTCTCCAGCCGTCCGCCGAGTGTCAACTTGACAGTCGGGATGATCTTCCAGGCGTCCTGCACCCACAAAGCCCCAGTGCGCGTCTCGCCGACGCCGGTCGAATAGAGCTGGCCGTTGCCCGTCGATGGCGTGTTATACCAGACGCTCGAAGCATAGACCGGGTTTTCGAGCCGGTACCGGTCGCCGTGGATGCCAAAGCTGACCTCGTGCGCGCCGTCATAGCCCAGCGGACGCCAGATGCCCTTGGCGTCGGCGTTCTGCCAGTTGGTGCCATCCATCCGCGTCACCTTGCCGTTCAGGGAATAGCCAAGGCCCGGCGACGGCGAGACCGTATAGGGACTGACCTGGATGTCCTGGAGATAGTTGTAGCTCGAGGCCGCGAGGTCGAAGTCGAAGACACCCTTGGTATCGCTTTTGAGCGAGACGGCATTGCTCACATGGATCTGATCCCAGGTGTATTTGCTGTTGGCAAAGCTGCTGACGCCCCCGAAAGTCGGCAGACCCGTCACAGTCGACCTCAGATAGGTCTGCGGATCGGAGGTCTGGTGATTGTTCCAGATGCCGAACGAGTACGTCGCCTGCACCAGCGGCGTGATGTCGTAGGCGAGCCGCAGATTGCCCGAGGTCTGCTGCGAATGCGCCAGCGCGCCGGTGCCGACGACATTGGCGACACCACCTGCCTTGTTCTGGGCGGCGATCGTTCCCGTCGTGCCGGCAGGTCCCACCCCAAGCGTGGTGCCGAAGGTTGTGTAGCTCAACGGTTGCTGAAAACTGTCGAGGTAATTGGCGCTGACAAGCCAGGACAGCGCGCCGTCGCGATTACCCGCGGCCGCACTGGTCTGACTGGTCACGTAGGTGTCCTTGGTGCCGTACTGATTCCACGGCATCACCGAGACCGTTTCCTTGGCGACCGCAAACGGCTTGTCCGGCATTTTTGACGTGATCAGCAGCACGCCGCCAATCGAATTGCCGGGATAGGCGGCCGCGAACGGACCGTTGAGGTAATCGACCCGCCCGATCGCTTCCGGCGAGATCAGGTTCCATCTTGGCGAGGAGTTCGTGTTGTTGTTGCCGATCAGCGCCGAGATGAGGAGGTCATCGTAGTAGACCAGCGTGCGCGCACTGGAGTTCAGCCCCCAGCTTCGCGTCGCGAGCACCGCCTGATTGTCGCCGTCGTTCCGCTTTCGCACGAACAGGCTCGGCATGTATTTGACGGCGTCCTCGGGGTCCTTGAGGTTGATCGTCTCATCGACCTCCTTCGCCGTGACGCTGAAGGAGCGCTGCGGCAATTGATAGCGCGCCACGGCGGCCGGCGGATCCAGCGACGCTCGGGCGCTGGCCGCTCCCTGCTCGCTGGCAACAGCAGGAGCCGCGCGCTCGCCGGCGGGCTTTGCCGACCGGTTCCTGGCGGCAGCCGTATTAGCGGCCGGCTTGCGTGGCTTGGGCTTCACTGCAGCGGGCGCGTCGACGGTCACCGGCGGCAGCACTGCGCTGCTGCTTTGGGCGAAGGCTCCGCTCGACGACGCAAGCAGCGCGGCCTGAACGGCAACGACGCTCACGCCACGGCGGGCATGGCAACGTAACATGAGGCATTCCTGACGCCGGCTTTCTTCCCGGCTGTTCGACAGCATCAGTCGCCAGCGGACGGACCGCGGCGACACCGAGGGTCGTCAGGAAAATCGAGGAGGCGCGCGCGCCTGAGCACTTCCGTCCTTATGGACGGAAACAGCGGATGCGTCCGCCACGTGCCACGCCACACATTCGGCATGGCGGAAGGGAATGGCGAGCGCAACCTCTGGCGGCGAATCGAGCGACGCATTGGCCTGGGCCAGGCAGCAGAGCGCGCACGCAGCGCCATGCGCGGTTGGCGTGCCCGTCTGATCGTTCAGGCCGCCCTGTTCATTCGCACTGTGGCAGATGACGGCGGCCGACAGCGGATCGGCCACGGCCTGGCCGGCCGCCCAGCAGGCGGCGATCGGCGCCAGCACCTGCATCGCCAGGGCGAGCAGGACCAGGGGTAGGAATTTTTGCAGCCGTGCGCGCATCCGCCGAACCATTCGTTCGTGCGCTAACTAAACACCGCGCCGGGACCTGAGTCGAGGTCAGTTCCGCCGCCTTCTTGATCCAGCGCAAATTTGCCGAAAACCGTGGTCCGGGCGCCCCATCCGGGGGCGGGTCCGGCATTTGAGGCAGCCGATCCGCCCCGCCCATCCACAGATTTCTTATATTTGTCATATGCTTACATGGCTAAAAGCCCGATCGTTTCGTTAACTGCTCTTATTTTGAACAATCGTTGCCGAAAATGATGACAAGTGAGAAAAGTTGATCTAGCATCCCTCTTGCTCAGGCTGGCCGAGAGGTCGAAGTCTGGTGGTCCAAGTCTCGGGAGGAGCCCCTGGCGCGCAAAACGCAGCGTCGCCCCGTCAATCAAGAGCAAATCTTAGAATCGGGGATAATAGGGTCGACACAATTTTTGAGCGGGGCTAGGGCCCCGCTCTTTTTTTGTCTGCATGGCGCCTACGCTGATGACTATCTCCCCCAATCCGATCGAACAGAGCTTTGAACGCGCAGCCTCGCGCTGCGCGGATCTCACGCCGCTGGTCTACCGGCGTCTTTTCGACGAACACCCGGAAACGCGAGCGATGTTCCGCTCGCAAGGCAGCGAGCTCGTGAAGGGATCGATGCTTGCGCTGACGATCGAGGCGATCCTCGATTTCGCCGGGACGCGCAGCGGACATTTCCGGCTGATCGCCTGCGAAGTCGTCTCGCACGATGCCTATGGCACGCCGCGCGAGCTGTTCATCGCGTTCTTCGCGGTCATCAGGGATACCCTGCGCGACCTGCTCGGCGATGCATGGTCGGCCGAGATCGCGCAGGCCTGGGATACGTTGCTGACGGACATCGAGGCATACGTCACCGTTCCGGCCTGACGCTTTGCGCTGCACCACCACGGCTCGCCGCGACGTTGCGCGCAATCGCAGATTGGGTGGCGTGAACTCTTCGATTGTGAGACACTTTCCGCCTCGGTCGCGCAATCAATGACGCGCCGACGCCAAAATCTATGGGAGCGAGCGATGTCCGGGACGAAAGATTTCTCGACGACGAGGCGCGATCTTCTTCAGGCGGCAGCGACCGCCGGCGCCGCAACTGCCATCCTCGGCAGCATGGGCATAAACCCCGCATTGGCGGCCGAAGTCGGACGATCGGAGAAGCCGCTGAAGGCGGCGTTCTCCAACGCCGGCCTCCAGGCCACCTGGTGTGCGCAGGGCAAGCAGGCCGCGGAATTCTGGGGCAAGCTGTTCAACGTCGAAGTCACCTGGTTCGACGGCCAGCTCGATGCGGTGAAGCAGCGCGCCGCGATCGACAACATGGCCTCGCAGAAATGGGATTTCGTCGCGATCCAGGCCTTCGGCATCGGCACCCTCACCCAGCCCGTGCAGAAGATGATCGACGCCGGCACGCCCGTGATCGACATGGACACGCTGATTGCTCCGCTCGACCAGATCAACGTCCACTCCTTCCTCGCTCCCGACAACGAGTTCATGGGCGCCTCGGTGACGCAGGCGCTGTGCAACGCCATGGGCGGCAAGGGCAAGATCATCATGACGCAGGGCGCGCTCGGCCATACCGGCGCGCAGGGCCGCGCCAAGGGCTTCAACAACGTCGTCAAGCAATTTCCCGGCATCGAGGTGCTCGACACCCAGCCGGCCGATTGGGACGTCTCGAAGACCGCGCGCCTCTGGGAAACCTATCTGACGAAATATCCGCAGATCGACGCGGCGTTCTTCCACAATGACGACATGGCGCTGGCGGCTGCCAACATCATGAAGGCGCGGGGCCGCACCAACATCCTGATCGGCGGCGTCGACGCGATGCCGCCGGCAATCCAGGCGGTGAGCGAGGGCCGCATGTTCGCGACCGTGCGCAATCCGTCCTGCCGCATCCATGGCGGTGCGATCATCGCGGGCGTTTCCGCCGTCGTCGGCGGCGAGAAGAGCGGACAGGGCATCCCGAAGAACGTCGTCACCGACGGCCCGGTCGTGACCAAGGCCAACGCCGCCGGGATGCAGTGGATGCAGGATCACTTCCTGATCTGAGCCTCCAAGATCTGATCTGCAATGCGAGAGGATCGTTCGCCCATCCTGGAACTGCAAGGCATCACGAAGAGCTTCGGCGGCGTCGAGGCGCTTCGTGGTGTCGACTTCGCGCTTCATCCCGGCGAGATCCACGGTCTCGTCGGCGAGAACGGCGCCGGGAAAAGCACGCTGATGAAGATCATCGCCGGCGTGCACACCGAATTCTCCGGCCGTTTCCTGCTCGACGGGAAGGAGACCCATTTCCGCTCGACGCGCGACGCGCATGCGGCCGGCATCGCCATGGTGCACCAGGAGCTCTCTGTCGCGCCCGACCTCACGGTCGCGGAGAACGTCTTCCTCGGCAACCAACCGACCAACGCCCTCGGTCTGGTGCAGTGGCGGCGCATGGCGCGCGAGGCCGGCGAGCAGCTTGCCCGCTTCGGCATCGACGTCGATCCGATGAGCCGGCTCGGCGACCTCCCGATCGGGCTCCAGCAGCTGATCGAGATCGCCCGCGTGCTGTTCTCCGGCGCCCGCATCGTCATCCTGGACGAGCCGACCTCCGCCCTCTCCCCGCCCGAGGTCGAGCGGCTGTTCGCGACGCTCCGGCGCCTTCGCGAGGAAGGCACCGCAATCGTCTTCATCTCGCATTTCATCGAGGACATCTTGCTCGTGTCGGACACGGTGACCGTGTTCCGCAACGGACGGAAGATCGCGGAGACAGCGAGCGCGGCGACCAGCAAGGGCGCGCTGATCGAGGCCATGATCGGCCGCGGCGGCGAAGCGCTCGAGCATAGCTACACCGATGATCTGATGCTGCCGCAGCCGAGCGGCAGCTCGGTGGTGCTGAAGGTCGACCAGCTCTCGCTGGCGCGCAGCCTGAAGGACATCTCCTTCGAGGCGCGCGCCGGCGAGGTGCTCGGCATCTACGGCTTCATGGGTTGCGGACAGCAGGAGCTGTCGCGCATCCTGTTCGGCAAGCTGAAGCCGGACGGCGGCACGCTCGCCGTCGAGGGCAAACCCAAGACCTTCGCCAGCACGGCGGCTGCGCGCCGCGCGGGCGTCGCGCTGGTGCCGGAGAGCCGGCGCGACATGCTGTTTCACCAGGAGCCGGTCTACAAGAACATCTCGATCAGCATTCTGGATCGCATCTCGTCGCTGCTGCTCAAGCCGGCACAGGAGCGCGACATCGCCAGGCGCCAGGTCGAGCAATTGCAGATCAGGCCGCCGGTGGTCGGCCTCGATCTCGGCATGCTCTCCGGCGGCAACCAGCAGAAGGTCGCGCTGGCGAAATGGCTGACCTATCCGCCAAAGCTGCTGGTGCTGTGCGAGCCGACCCGCGGCATGGACGTCGGCGCCAAGAACGACGTCATCAACATCGTCCGTGACCTCCGCGCCAGGGGGCTCGCGATCATCGTGCTGTCGACCGAGCCGGAGACGGTGCTGTCGCTGGCCGACCGCATCCTCGTGCTCAAGCGCGGCGCACTGGTGCGGGAATTTTCGAACGAGCCGGTCAGCAAGGACCGCCTGCTGGAAGCGGCGTGACGGAGAAGCACCATGGCGAGCAGTGAGACGGCCTTTGCTGAAGCTCATCGGGCGCGCGGTCTGGCGCCCTTCCTGCGCTCGCAGATGCGCAACATCGCGCCGTTCCTGACGCTGATCTTCCTGTCCGCCTTCTTCGCCGTCGCCAGCCCCTCCTTCGCCACGCTCGACAATCTCGGCAACATCCTGACGCAGGTGTCGGTAACAGGCATCATCGCCGTCGGCCTCACCTTCGTGATCCTCTGCGCCGAGATCGACCTGTCGATCGCCAGCATCGCCAATGTCACCGGCATCGCGGTTGCCTATTTCACGCTGCAGGAGTCCTACGTCAACATCGCCAACATCCCCCTGCCCGGCGCGGTTGCGATCATCCTGTCGATCCTGCTCTGCGCCCTGCTCGGCCTCGTCAATGCGCTGGGCCTGACCGTGATCGGCATCCCCTCCTTCATCATGACCTTGGCGATGATGCAGATCGCGGCCGGCATCTCGGCGCTGCTGGTGCGCGGCCAGATCGCCTACAAGGTGCCCGGCCTGATCACGACGCTCGGCTCCGGATCGATCGGCGGCATCCCCTGGATCGTCATCGTCGCGGCCATCATGCTGCTCGGCGGCCATCTGGTGCTGACCTACACGCGCTTCGGCCGCTACGTCTACATGGTCGGCGGCAACCGCGAGGCCGCCGAATATTCCGGCCTCAACGTCAAGTTCATCCTCGGCGCGGTGATGGTGATCTCGGCGGTGTGCTCCGGCATCGGCGGCATGCTGGGCGTCGCCCATTTCGGCAGCGCGCAGCAGAACGAGTTCGACACCTATTTGCTCGACTCCATCGCCGCCGTCGTGGTCGGCGGCACCAGCCTGTTCGGCGGCCGCGGCGGCATCGGCAACACCATCGTCGGGCTCTTCGTCCTGGGGGTCCTGAATAACGGCCTCGACCACGTCAACATCGACAGCTTTTTGAAGATCCTGATCCGTGGCCTGATCCTGCTGGCGGCCTTGATCATCAACGTCTACGCCCAGCGGTTGAGGGAGAAGGCGGCGGAGTAGCCAGCCCTCAAAACAAAAAGCGCGAAAACAACCCCATGCACAGTAGACACTGTGAGGAAGTTCAGTCGCTTACCAAACTCGCGACTGCGCGAGTGCGACCGCACCGACATTTGACCCGTCGGGCAAAACAGGTGCAGGATGTCATCGTTGCAACTGGTACGTCCGTGCAGCTTTCCAAGACCGCAGGAACAATGATCCGTCATCCCCGCGCAACGGCGAAGCCGTTGTCGCTGGAGGTGCGAGGCAGGCGATGCGAAGGAATCGCACGCGGAGCCTCGAAGGATGAACGGCCGAGATGCAGCCGGGCCGTCGCCCTTCGAGGGCGGCTGAAGAAGCGGCCACCTCAGTGTGACGGTTCTACTCCGACGGCAGCCGCGAGAATCGGAAATTGCAGTGGCTCGCGCCGCCAGCCAAGGTTTGTGTCCTCTCCAGGCGGATGCCTCGCGTTGCATAGGCGTCGAAATCAAGTCCACAGATGTTCGGCAGGATGTCCTTGTCGCCATGGCGAGCCGCGAATTTGCAGAAGCCGCAAGCCTTGTAGTTGATGCCGAACTCGAAATTGTCATCCGGCCCCGGCTCGACGAAATCGTAAACGAAATCCTCCGGAAACTCTTCCTGATGGCTTTCAGTAACACTTCCTGCAGCCTGCGCGCGCAGCAAAGCCTGGTTCTCCGGCGACATGAACTGACGGCCCGAGGCGAGACGTTCCGTTTCGGGGTCGGTGAGCAATTGCGCCTTGTAGGTTTCCCGCTCGATCTCGCCGATCACGGCCAGCGGCACGCCGTGTCGCCGCAGCACCCGGCTGATGGCCATGAAGCCCATGAGACGCATGAAGAAATCGCTCATGCGGCTTGCCGCGCCCCCGACATAGGGCATTTGGGTGAGCACGATCTCGAATTCGTCCATCACCTCCCGTCTGATCCCGCCGATGTCGGTGAGATGCGCGCGCTCGCGCAACATCGGCTCGGCAAGGTCGAGTCGATTACGCATGGCGGCTTCCATTGCGCCCCGATGCGTCTCGTAGAAGGGATGGATGTTCTCGGCCATTGGGCACCTGACATAATTGGCTGTTTGCAAGGTCGGCGAAGCCGGCCTCATTCCGCAGCGATCGCCTCGATCTCCAGCAGCCATTTGCTGTCAACGGTCTCGACGATCACGACCGTGAGCGCAGGCCGGTGTTCGCCGAGCACCGTGCGGCGAATGGCGCGGTTGGGCACGACTTGATCCCGTTCGGTCAGGAACGTGGTGACCTTGACCAGATGCTCGACGCCAAGGCCCGCGGCGGCGAGCACCTCGATGACGTTGCGCCAGGCCTGCTCGCATTGCGCCTCGAAACCTTCGGGCACGGTGCCGTCGGATCTCTCGGGCACTTGGCCGCTGATGAACAAGAGGCGGCGATGCTGCGTCAGTTCAAGTCCCATGCTGTAACCGCCGGCGGGAGGGTGGACCGCTGCGGGATTGTGGCTGACGATTTGAGCTGAGGGCATGGGGTTTCTCCGGATTGCGGGCTG
Source organism: Bradyrhizobium diazoefficiens USDA 110 (assembly GCF_000011365.1). GTDB lineage: Bacteria > Pseudomonadota > Alphaproteobacteria > Rhizobiales > Xanthobacteraceae > Bradyrhizobium > Bradyrhizobium diazoefficiens. The sequence continues at coordinate 5,420,408 of NC_004463.1, forward strand.
ACCGTAACCGGCGACATCGCCTCGGCGCAAAGCATCATTCCTGCGGTTCAGCGCAAGAAAATCTATTGCAAGGCCACGGCCCATCGGTGTCAAACTGCGGCGCAATGACCTACGCCCTTCCCCCGCTCAACGCGCTCCGCGCCTTCGAGGCCGCCGCACGGCATCTCAGCTTCAAGCTCGCCGCCCACGAGCTACACGTGACACCCGCCGCCGTGGGGCAGCAGGTGAAGGCGCTGGAGGCACGCCTCGGCGTGCAGCTGTTCGAGCGGCTGCACAAGCAGCTCATCCTCACGGCGGCCGGTCAGGCCTATCTGCCCGGGGTCTCCGAAGGCTTTCGCCACATTGCGGAGGCGACTTCGCAATTGAAACCGTCAGGTACTGTGCTGCTACAACTGGGAGTCCATGGCAGCTTCGACCTGCGCCGCCTCGATCTGGCGGAGTTTCGCAGCGCGCATGCGGACATCGGTTTGCGGGTGCTGCAGCCCGCCGGCCTGCACGAATTGGTCGAGGGCAAGGTGGACCTGCTGATTGCCCGCGGCCTCAGCCGCCATCCGGGCTATCGCTGCGACCGGCTCAACGAGGGGTCGGGCCTCGGCGATTGGCTGATCGCGCCTGAAGGCACCGCGGATTGTCCCGAGATCGTCAGTTTTCGCGAATGGCTGCGCGCCCTGCCGGCCGAGAACCCGCTCGCAAACCGCCGCCCTCGCCTGGTCGGCATCAGCGGGAGCTGAGACGACCGTGAGGCATGGCTTGAGCCCTCGCCGCCAGGACGTTCGACACGTCGGGCAAAACACCGGCGCAATTCCATCACGGCGCCAATCCGTAGAGAGCGTCGAGCTCAGCGGAGCGGTTCGACCTTTGCCGCCATGTCGGGAACGCGCGAGATCCTGTACATGGCGTTGCTGCATTTCAGAACCCAAACGTCGCGATCAGGTCGAGACAACTTCGCATCCTTCCTTGCGCCGAGTGGCTTTTCGCAAGTGAAGCCTTGTGTGCGGATCTGGGCCGCCAGCATTCCCTGAATCGTTTCGGCCGGAAGTTGCTGCGCGCGCGCTTGCGGACCAGGAAGAATAAAAGCGATGGCAAACAGTAATGATCCAGATGCTCTGTGCATGATTTCAACCCTTGAAGCGGCCGCCCCGCGAGTTCGAATGTCGCACTATAGCAGAAACACCGGCGTTGTCCGCGCCCGACCCCCACCTTAGCGCGGCGTGCTCCGGTTCGCCTCCACGCCGGCCCATAACGCGACGAAGTAGAGGCACAAAATAACGACCAAGGCTGGTCCTCACTGGGCGGTTGTGCTAGCGTTCCATTCGCAACGAGCTTTCCAGAACTATCTATCATCGCCTCGTTGCAACGTTTCCACCACGCCTCGTTTCGATTTCCGAATACGCCGTCAGGCGTTTGATGCATTGCACATTGCCTCGCAATGGCGCGCCCAAGCACGAGTGTTTCAAGTCGTTCCGTAGTTTTTTGTACAAGGAATGATGTCATGCGTAACACAATACTGAATCAGATTTTCGGAATGCTCACCGTAACCGCGCCGTTGCGCGGGACCGAAACAGCGTTCGCCCAGAACGCGGCAGCCCCGCCTCCACCCTGTCATTGAGACGAACGAAGACGCGTGGGTCGAGGTCCCGGCGATATGATGTGGATCAACTGATCGAAAATTCGCCGGGCTCGACCGTCACGAGAGGCGAGACGATTCTGACGTTGGACAAGGAGAATTGAACGAAGCCGTAAATCCAAATCAATCATCAGCAGAGGAGGTTCGAGATGTTTCGAGGATTCCTGCCACTGACATTGTCTCTCTGCCTTGGTGCGGCGACGGCACCCGCAGCACTGGCTCAATCGGCGCCGCCGATCACCGAACAGGAGGCGCACGCCATCGCGGTCGACGCCTATGTTTACTTCTACTCCATCATGTCGATGGATGTATCCCGCAAGCAATTCACCAACGGCACGACCGATTTCAGGGGACCGATGAACACGTTCGTCAACGTGCCCGAATACCCGCCGGCGGATTTCAAAGGCGTGGTGCGGTCCAACTTCGATACGCTGTATTCCGCCTCCTGGCTCGACATGACCAAGGAGCCGGTTGTCATCTCAGCACCGGATACCGATGGGCGCTACTATCTGCTGCCGATGCTCGACATGTGGACGGACGTCTTCGCATCGCCGGGCTGGCGCACGACGGGTACCAAGGCCGGGACGTTCCTGGTGGCGCCGGCGAACTGGCGGCCGGATCTGCGCGACAGATTCGCCGAGGAGTTCAAGCTTCCAAAAGACACCCAGCGCATCGACGCGCCAACGCCCTACGTCTGGCTGATCGGCCGGACCAAGACGGACGGGCCGCCGGATTATGATGCGGTCCACAAGATCCAGGCCGGCTACAAGGTCACCCTGCTTTCCGAGTATGGCAAAACGCCCAGGCCGGTCGAATTCAAGCCGGACCCAAGCGTCGACATGAAGACGCCGCCAAAGACGCAGGTCGATACCATGACGGCGGGGGTGTATTTCGCCTATGCCGCGGAATTGCTGAAGCTGCATCCGCCTCACGTCACCGACGAACCGATCCTCGCGCAGATGAAGAAAATCGGCATCGAGCCCGGCAAGAGCTTTGACATCGGCAAGCTCGACCCGGCCGTGCAAAGGGCGCTGGAGACCGCACCCCAGGACGCACAGAAGCTGATGGCCTGGAAGGTGCCGACGCTGGCGCGGGTTGCCAACGGCTGGGGGATGAACACCGACACGATGGGTGTTTACGGCAACTACTACCTGAAGCGGGCCATTGTCGCGCAGCAGGGGCTTGGCGCCAACGTGGTCGAGGATGCCATCTATCCGCTCAATCTCGCCGACGACACCGGTAAGCCGCTCGATGGCGCGAACAAATACACCGTCACCTTCGAGAAGGGCGCCACGCCGCCTGTCAACGCGTTCTGGTCGATCACGCTCTACGATCAGGACGGCTTCCAGGTCGGCAACACGCTGAACCGTTTTGCGGTCTCCAGCTGGATGCCGTTCAAGTACAATGCGGATGGATCGCTCGACCTCTATTTCCAGAACGCGAGCCCCGGCAAGGAGCTCGAAGCCAACTGGCTTCCTGCACCGAAGGCGCCGTTCAATCTGACCATGCGCCTGTACGCGCCGAAGTCGGAAGCGCTGACCGGCAAATGGAATCCGCCGCCGGTTGTGAAGTCGCAAACAACGGTGGGCATTTCTGCCCAATAAAAGTTGGCGGCACGCCGGCGCTTCGGCGCCGGCGTCCGACCGCGCGAACGCGAAGCAGGCGGTGAAGGGTCAGCACTCCTTCCATAGTTCTCCAAGTACGAACATAGTTCCGCCCTCCTCGGCTGCGTTAAAAATCAACACCGAGCGGCTGGCAAGAAACAATCCTCGCAGGCCCAAGAACCGATGCGTTGAGTGTTCGCTCGCCGTAGCGCGGATCGCTCTCACGCGATTGCCATTGCATTTTGATACGGAGCATCAAATGAACTCCATGCTAGACGACAGGCTCGTGGAAGGGCAGATCGCAAGCTTGGAGGAGCAACTGTCGAACCTGGCACACGAAGCAGGAGTCAGTTCTTCGGCCGCGCCGATCAGCATCGAGCGGTCCCCCATCACCCTCGCAACGCTTCAGGCGGATTGGCGATATGTGGCTTCCGTCGGATTCCTGTTGGCGGCATCCCTTGGTGTGGTTGCCTGGTGGTGGTCATTCTCCGCTGATGCAGCAAAGATGCCTCCCTCCGACCCAGCACCTCTGGCTCGCGCCGCGCCGGAGGCGGTCGTGCCGAGCGCCGTTGTCCTGCGTTCCGAGTTGTCGCAGCAGTTTCAACCGATGGCGCGTGATCTCGCTGCCTTGAGCCAAACGGTCGAACAGCTTAAGGCGAGGCAGGAACAATTGATCCGCGACAATGAAAATCTGGCAAGCCAACTCAAAGTGAGTCGAGAGGAATCGGAGCGCAACAACGGCATCATCTTCCAGATCAAGGCCGATCAGATGCAAATGGCGCGCGAAAGCCAGACGCTCACCGAGCGGCTCAACGCAAGTCAGGACCAACTCGCCCGCGTCATCGCCAACGCTTCACAGCCAAAGGCAATCCCCGAAACGTCACCAACGACGAGCCCCGAAGAACCAAAGACGATGCCCGAAGCGTCACCAACGGTGAGCGCTGAAGAGCCCAAAGTGGTGCCTGACATACCGCTGCCACGTCCGCGGCAGTCGGCCAATGTCGTCCAAGCGCAAAGGCCGGCGCGAACCCCGGAGCGGCCCGAGGCCAAGAAGCCGCGACCGTCAATCTCATGGCCATGGTCAGCGCACTAAAGCGGGCATCGACGTTCCACAGAAATTGACGCTGCGAGCGCTGGCAGCCGGCGAACTTGGGATCCGGCAACGGACGCGCCCTCTATTCTAGGGATGTCCGCTTTCGGTCGAGGCCAATGCCGCCTGCCCCGTAATCTCGTCAGCCCGCCAGCACCGCACCGCGTGCCCGTCGGGACGCGTCTCCAGCGACGGACCGGGCTCCTGGCGGCACACGGCTTCGGCGTGACGACAGCGCGGGCTGAACGCGCATCCATTCGGCGGATTAAGCGGATTGGGAAGGTCGCCCCCTGTCGTCGCGAGCGGTGCGTGGCGCAGCGGATCGGGGATCGCGGCGATCAGGGCTTGCGTATAGGGGTGCGCCGGCCGCTCGAAGATCTCGCGCCAGTCGCCATTCTCCACGATACGGCCGAGATACATCACGGCGACGCGGTCGCTCATGTGCTCGACGACGCCGAGGTCGTGGCTGATCATGATGTAGGACAGGCCGAGCGTCTCCTTCAATTCCAGCAGCAGGTTGATGATCTGGGCGCGGATCGAGACATCGAGCGCCGACACCGGTTCGTCGCAGATGACGATCTTGGGATTGAGGATCAGGGCGCGCGCAATGCCGATGCGCTGGCGCTGGCCGCCGGAGAATTCATGCGGGTAGCGGCCCGCCTGTTCGGGGCGCAATCCCACATGCTTGAGCATGGTCGCGACGCGGTCTGCGATCTCGCTTGCGGCGGTGACGCCATGCACCCGCAGCGGATCTTCAAGCGTGCGACGAACGGTCTGGCGCGGGTTGAGCGAGGCGTACGGATCCTGGAAGACCATCTGCACGATGCGGGCCAGCGCCTTGCGATCGCCGGATTGCCTGTTCGTTACGACCTGTCCGTCCAGCACGATGCGGCCGCGCGTCGGCCCCAACAGACCAAGGATCGACAATGCGACCGTCGATTTGCCGGAGCCGGACTCGCCGACGAGGCCGAGACATTCGCCGCGCTTCAGCCTGAGATCGACACCGTCGACGGCACGGAGCAGCCGCCGGCCGCGGCCCAGCAAGCCGCCTCCCAGCGGAAAATGGACCGCGAGATCCTCGACGCTGAGAATGACATCGTCATCCGGCCTCGCCTCACCAGGCCTTTCTTGCGGTTCATGCATGGTGGTGACACCTCACCAGACCGCCCGCGTCCAGCCGTGTCGTCTCCGGCGCCGCGGTCCGGCAAATATCGGTCGCCCGCGCGCAACGCGGATTGAACCTGCAGCCATCAGGGAAAGCCGTGATCGCCGGCACGACGCCCGCGATCTCCTGGAGCCTGGTACGGCCAAGCGCCGCGCGGCTGCCCAGCCGCGGCAGCGAGTCGACCAGGCCTTGCGTATAGGGGTGCGAGGGCGCCCGGAAGATATCGGCCGAGCCGCGCTCCTCGACAATGCGGCCGGCATACATGACGGCAACGCGGCGACAGACATTGGCGACCAGGCCGAGATCGTGGCTGATCATCAGGATGGCCGTTCCTCGCTCGGCGCACAGATTCCGCATCAGCTCGATGATTTCGGCCTGCACGGTCACGTCGAGCGCGGTGGTCGGCTCGTCGGCGATCAGAAGGTCCGGACCGCATGCGAGCGCGATGGCGATCATCACGCGCTGTCGCATGCCCCCCGACAGCTGGTGCGGGTAATCCTTGACGCGTCGCTCGGGCGCGGGGACGCGGACGCTCGCCAGCGCCTCGACCGCCAGCCGGTCTGCTTCCCGCCAGCTCTTGCCCTGGTGCAGCACGAACATCTCGGCGATCTGCCGCCCCACAGGCGAGACCGGATTGAGCGCCGTCATCGGCTCCTGGAAGATCATGGCGATGCGATTGCCGCGCAGCTCCCGCTGCCTGGCCGCGGAAAGGTGCTGGATCTCCCGCCCCTCAAACCGGATGGCGCCGCCGCCGATCGACAGCGGCGGCCGCAACAGGCCGATCAAGGCGAGCGCCGTGATGCTCTTGCCGCAGCCGGATTCGCCGACCAGGCCGAACGTCTCGCCACGATCGATGCGGAACGAAATGCCCTCGGCCGCCGCAACGCGCCGCGATCCGTCGTCGAGATCGATGCGCAAATCCTCGACTTCGATCAGCGGCGTGCCCGTCATGTGCGCCGGCTCCGCGATTGCGGATCGAGAATGTCGCGCAGGCCGTCGCCGAGCAGGTTGAGGCCGAGCACCGTCAGGAAGATGGCAAGGCCCGGAAAGACCGAGAGCCACGGCGCCGTCGTGATCTGGTCGCGGGCTTCCGACAGCATGCTGCCCCAGCTCGGAAAAGGCGGACGGACGCCGAGGCCGAGGAACGAAAGGGCTGCTTCGGACAAGACCGCGCTGCCCATGCCAAGCGTGCCGATGACGATGATGGGGCCGAGCATGTTCGGCAAGAGCTGCGTGATCATGATGCGCAGATCGCCGTAACCGAGCACGGTTGCCGCCTGCACGTAGCCCTGGCTCCTCAGCGACAGCGCCGAGGCCCGCGCGATCCGGCAGGTGAAGGACCAGTTGGTCAGCCCGAGTGCGATGAGCAGGCTGGTCAGGCCTGGTCCAAGCACCGCCATGATGGCCAGCGCGAAGATCAGCGAGGGGATCGCGAGCATCAGATTGGTCAGTCCGTTGACGACATCGTCCCACCAGCCGCCCCAATAGCCGGCGCTCAGGCCCAGTGCCACGCCGATGACGCTGTTGATGAGCTGCGAGACGATGCCGACCGTCAGCGAGATGCGCGCGCCGTAGACGACGCGGGAATAGATGTCACGGCCCTGCCCGTCGGTCCCGAACCACCAGGTCCAGCTCGGGGGCTCTTCCGCATTCATCAAATTGGCGTCCAGGACGGGATCGGTGTGCGCCAGCCAGGGTGCGAGCAGGCCGACCAGGATCGCAAGCGCGAACAAGGCACCACCGATGACGAGATTGGCGCGGAGCTTCATGCGTATCTGATCCTGGGATCGATCACGCCGTACAGCAGGTCGATCAGCAGATTGATCGCGAGAAAGAACAGCACCACCACGAGGATGGAGCCCTGGACGGCGGGAATGTCGCGTTGCAGGACGCTGTCGACCAGCAGCGAGCCGATGCCCGGCCAGGAGAACAGTTTCTCGACGACGACCGCCTGCCCCATCAGCGCGCCGAATTGCAGGCCCATTGTCGTGAGAATCAGGACGAGCGCGTTGCGCATCACGTGCCACTTCACGACGCGCGTCTCGCTCATGCCCTTCGATCGCGCCGTGCGGACAAAGTCGGCGTGCATGATCTCGAGGACCGCCGCTCGCGTCGTCCGGGCCAGCAGCGCCATCGGCGAAACGCCGAGTGTCACGGCCGGCAGGATCAGATTTTTGAGGCCGCCATCGCCATAGCCAAAACTCGGCAGCCAGCCGAGCTTCAACGCGAACAGGTACATCAGCAGCAGTCCGAGCCAGAACTTGGCCATTGAAAGACCCGACACCGCCACGACCATCGCCGCGCTGTCGACGACACCACCAGGCCGCAACGCCGCGACGAAGCCGAGCGGCACGCCGATCGCGACCGCAAATGCCATGGACGCGAAGATCAATTGCAGGGTCGGCCCCATCCGCTTGGCAATCATGGTCGTGACCGGCTCGCGCGTCCGGAACGAGGTCCCGAAGTCACCGGTCGCGAGCTTCGCGATATAGGAGCCGAAGCGCAGGTAGACGGGCTCGTCGAGGCCGAGCTGCTTCTTCATGCGCGCCTCGACCTGCGGATCGCTGTCGTCGCTCATGGTCGAGACGATGCTGCCGGGAACGACGCTGAACAGCACGAAGACCAGCATCACCACGGCAAGCACGGTCGGAATGGTTTGCAGGAGGCGACGGATCAGGAAGGAGAGCATCGGCACTTTTCCTCGCTCCCTCCATCTGACGTCGCGATGGAGGGAGCGCGTGTCACTTCGCGGGCGAGGTCTCGTCGACCCAGAGGTCTTCGACGTTCTGATGGGTCAGCTCCGTCGCATTCAGCTGAACCCCCTTGAGCCACGGCTGCACCGCCATGACCGCCTTGTTGTAGTTGAAGAACCAGATCGGCGCCTCTTCGTAGAGCAGCGCATTGGCCTTTTGCAGCAGCTGGCCGCGCTTTGCGGCGTCGTCGGTCTGCCCGGCCTCGTCGATCAACTTGTCGAAATCGGCGTTCTTGAAGTTCATGTAGTTGCACGCCGATTGCGGCGTCGACGAGTGGAAGCATTTCAGCGCGGCCTGGGGATCCGGGCCGGTCTGCTGGGAATAGATGAAGGCCTGGTAGTCGCCGCTGCGAACCACCTCCGCCAGCACCGCCGTCTCGACCTGCTTGACCTTCGCCTTGATGCCCACCTTGTCCAGCATCGGGATGACGGCCGTGACGATCGGCAAACCCCAGCTCTCGTTCTGGCTGGTGGTCCATTCGAACTCGAAGCCTGAGGGATAGCCGGCCTCAGTCAGCAGCTGCTTGGCCTTGGCCGGATCGAAGGCGTAGGGCTTCATGGTCTTGTCGTAGAGCGGCGAGGTCAGCGGCAGCCAGCTGGTGGCGCGATAGGCCTTGTTCTTGACCAGCTTGTTGATGATCAGGTCGGTGTCGATCGCATAGTTGATCGCCTGCCTGACGCGCTTGTCGGCGAACGGCTTGAACGCGGTGTTCATCCCCATGTAGCGCGTGAAGACCTCGGCGACCTCGACGATGGTGCCCTTGAGGTCGGCGTCGGACTGGTAGGCGACATACTGCGCAGGTCCTAGCACCGAGGTGTCGATCTCCTTGTTGCGGAAGGCGACATCGCGCGCCGCGGCCTCGCCCATGACCGACACGATGACCTTGTCGGCGTAGGGCTTTCCGGGTTTGTAGAAGCGGTCCCACCGCTCCAGCACGATGCGCGATCCCGGCACGTGCTCGACGAACTTGAACGGTCCAAGACCGATCGGCTTCTGGATGAAGCTATCCTTCGCGGCCTCGTCGGCGGGATAGATCGAGGTCAGCGCGGTGAAGAAGTAGAAGCCCGGATCGACCTTCTCGGTCAGCTTCATCTCGAGGGTGAAGTCGTCGATCTTCTTCAGGCCGGAGATTTCCTTGGCCTGGCCCTTCTCGACCGCGGCGGCGCCCTCGATCACGCGGACAAAGCGCGCGCCGGGATAGGCCTTGGCGCCGTCCATGATGCGGTTGTAGGACCAGATGACGTCGTCGGCCGTCATCTTGCGGCCATTGTGGAAATAGGCGTCATCGCGCAGCTTGAAGGTGTGAACGAGGCCTCCGCCCGAGACCACGTCCTCCTTGGCAAGTTCCAGGACGGGTTTTCCTTCCGCGGAATTCCAGATGTAGAGCGACCGATGCAGCGCCTTGGCGTAGATCTCGTCCTGGGCGCGCTGCGTGGTGTGAATGTCCAGGCTGGTGAAGCTGGAACCGTAGGGCGCCGTCATCCGGATGGTTCCGCCTTTGCGCGGAGTCTGAGCCTCCACCGATCCGGCGAGCGCCAGTCCCAATCCAGCGACGATCGCCACAATCCTGAACATCATGTCCCCTCCGGCACCGCAGGCATATTCCAGTCACGGAGTTGACCACTCGCGGCACGTCGAGTGCAAGCTCCTCTTTTCGCCTTCGATGCCGCAGTTCCTTGCAACGCTTCGTTCGAGACGCCCGCCCGGGGGGCGAGCCCTCAGGCGAAGCCGTAGCTTGCGGCGACCCTCTCAACCCGTCGAGAATCGGAAGCGGAAACAACGATCTACGAGCGGTGAACGTCCGGCGTGATCGATGCGACCAAGCTCAGGACAAGGGCCTTCAGCCCAGTGATCTCGTCGAGATGGGAATCCGCACATGAAAAGCCGAACGCTCGGTGCTTTGCTTATCGGCGGACTGGTCGCCGCCACGGCCGTGCTGGCAAGCCCGGTCGCGGCCAGCCTCGGCCGGTACAGCGAGGCGGACAGCATCCGGTTCGGCTGGAGTCGCACCACCGGCGTGAACGACTATCTTGACGAAACGGGGTGGGCGGTCCGGGGCCATGACACCCCGGATAATTTCGTCGAACGACTGCTCAGCATCCCCGTCGGAGCGGTCGCACGGGGCGCAGGTGTAGGTTTCGAAGCCAGGGTTTCCCAGGGCACCGGTCTGCCACTGCCGGAGAGCTGGAGCATCGCTACGGCGAAGAATTCGCCGTTCATCACGTCGGTCTACGCCGAGACCCCGCGCGATCTCGCGGCGGTGCTCGGCTTCTATCGCGCCGAGCTCGGCAAGCGTGGCTGGATCGAGACGGTGGTCGAACCAGACCGGGCGGTGATCACCTTCACGACGCCCCGTGGACCGGTCCTGCTCCGGCTTTCCCGTCAGAACGACAGGACAATCGCCGAGCTTTCGCTGCGCAAGCCGGGTATCGCGAATGCCGGCCTCCTGCCGAGGCCGAGGCAGGCAAAGCTGATGCTCGGCAACGAGTCGGACGAGGAGGCGGTCATCACCGTCGCCGACCAGACCATCAAGCTGGCGGCGCACGCCGGCGAGAACTTGACGAACTCCGACGCTGCCGCAGCCGAAATGCCGGACAGTCAGAAGATCGATCTGCCGCCCGGCAAATACAAGGTCACGCTCAAGGTCGACGGCGGTGCGGCAGCGAGCCGGGAGTTCGAGGTCGCGGCCAACGAGACCTGGGGTCTGCTGGCCGGCACAGACGGCGTCCTGCTGCCGATGCGGCTTTATTGAAGCGCATCGGCCTCTAGCCGTTCGCAAACTCCGGCATCCAGTCGCGCAGCTTTCGCGCGGCGCCTGTGACGTCAGCGATCGTCCGAAACGCCCCCGTCTCCACCATCATCGCCCTCGCCAGCCGCACCGCGCGGGCCTCGCTGATCGCGCGCTTCTTCGGGTCTTCGATCAGCTCGAAATCGATGTTGTGGGCGAGACCGAAGATGCGGCGGATGATCTTGGCTGCGGCAAAGCCGACCGTTTCCGCGAACAGCCGCTGCATGTAGGCCTGCCGCTCCGCCTCGAGGCGCGCGGCGCCATTCTCGCCGGCGAAGAGCGAGGCCGGAAAGGCATCGCCGGCGGCATGGCTCCGCCAGAGGTCGAGGAATTTGCCGGCGAACGCGGTCCAGACCTGCTCGACCGTCTCCAGCACCCAGCCCTCGAACGCGGCCCGCTCGCCCGGCGCGCGCTCGTGACCGGCGGAGGCGAAATAGGCCATCAGCAGATTGGCGAGCACGGCGCCGACGTCGAACCCCATCGGTCCATAGAATGCGAATTCCGGGTCGATCACCCGCGTCTGGCTGCCCGTGACCATGATCGAGCCGGTGTGGAGATCACCGTGGAGCAGCGCCTCCGGGCTTGCCATGAACTTCAGCTTGAGGCGGGAGATCGCGACATGCAGGTCCATGTCGTCGCGCAACGAGGCGGCCAGGCCGTCGAGGTAAGGCGCGGTCCAGCGGTTCTGCTCGGCGATGCGGTAGGGATCGGTGAAGATCAGGTCCTCGGTGATCTTGCACAGCGCATGGTTGCCGGCGAACGCGGCGATGCCCTCTTTCTTCTCGGCCGCGGACAGCGCGAGGTCTGAGGTGAAGAACAGCGTGCGCGCCATGAAGGTGGTGATGTCGCCCGCGAAGCGCGGGTATTGCGTCGCCGCGACCAGCCCCTTGCGCATGATGATGTGGGGCTCGAGCAGCTCCATCACCGTCAGCGCCAGCTTCTCGTTGTGATGCAGCAGCGCCGGCACGAGACCGGGCGCGAGCTCGGCCTGCCGCGACAAAGCGAGATATTCGTAATGGGCCCGCGACAGCGGCAGCGGCCAGCTCTCGCCGACGAGACGGACATAGGGCAGCGCCTGCTTCACGGCGACGCCGCCGCGGTCGCCCTTGACGATAAAGACGAGATTGAGATTGCCGTCACCGACCTCGGTGATCTCCCAGGATGCGGGATCGCCGCCGAGCAGCGCCTTGAGGTCCGGAAGGCCCGCGAGATAGTCCCGCAGCGCCGCCTCATGCAGAATCCGATAGTCCCCTGCCCGGTCCCCGGTCATGACGATCCTACCCCATAAATATGGGCCGGATCGTTACTCCCGCTCCAGGAAGCTCGAGCCGATCCCGGCCTTTCTTTTGATCGGATCGTAATCGCAATAGACGCCGTCCGCCACCAGCGTGTAGCTGGCGCTGACGTTGTATTTATCCAGCTTGACCGAGTTCAGCCCGATCACCGAGGTGCTCTTGCCGCCGTTCCACTTGAACGGCGTCGAGCTCTTGGCCTGCTCGCAGGCCATCACGGCCTCGTTGAAGACATAGCCCTCGACGAACGCCTTCAGCGTTCGCACCTGGACGGCCATCTTCCACTCGAAATAGCCGATGGCACCAAGACCGGCGACGATCAGCACCAGAAGCGCAACGACGATCCTCTGAAAAGTCATTCGTTCCCCCAAAACAATATCGTCAGCAAAGAACGTCTAGAACGGCATGCCCATCAATTTCGACAGGCGTTCGATCGAGAGATAGCCGGCGTGATAGGCGGCAAGGCCCGCGCCGTAGATGATCGCCGAGATGATCGTGGTCCAGATCAGCTTGCGTCCCATCCGCGTCAGGATCGGCGCGCCGGGATCGGTGCCGGGCGCGCCCACGCCGTCCTCGTGCTGGCTGCGCACGCCGAACGGCAGCGTCAGGAACAGCGCGACCCACCAGATGACGAAGTAGATCGCGATCGCGGTCGATATCTGGATGGCCATGGGACGGCCTTACGCCTGCTCGATTTCGACCAGCGCGCCGGAAAAGTCCTTCGGGTGCAGGAACAGCACCGGCTTGCCGTGGGCGCCGATCTTCGGCACGCCGTCGCCGAGCACCCGGGCGCCCTCCTTCACCAAGGTGTCGCGCGAGGCGATGATGTCCACGACCTCGTAGCAGACATGATGGATGCCGCCGTCCGCGTTGCGCTCCAGGAACTTTGCGATCGGAGAAGCTTCGCCGAGCGGCTCGATGAACTCGATCTTGGTGTTGGGCAGCGTCGCGAACACGGTGGTGACGCCATGCTCGGGCAGCGCGACCGCCTCCGAGATCTGCGCCCCGAACGCGGCGCCGTAGATTTTTGCAGCCTTGACGGCATCCTTGGTCGCGATCGCGACATGGTTGAGCCGACCCAGCATGTTTCTCTCCCTCAGAGCACGATCCGGAAAAGCGTGAAGCGCCTTTCCGAAAAGACCATGCCTCAATCAGACTGTCAGCACATGTACCAGACAGGCGGGCTTTTTGCCCCAATGTTCGTTGATCACGGCCCGGACCGCGCGTCGCACCGACTCGGCCAGCGCGTCCGGATCGCGGCGGCGCGCTTTCGGCAGCCCCTCGATCGTGGACATCACGGCCTCGAAGACCAGGTCGTCAAAGGCCTCGCCCGCCCTGTTCTTCTCGGGAACGCCGACGAGATCGACCTCGGGTTCGTCGACAAGCTCGCCTTGCGCGGTCATGGCGATGGCGACGAAAGCGCAGCCGGAAAAGGCCATGCGGCGGCGTTCGACCACCGCGCGGGACTTGGAATCCTCCAGGATCGTGCCGTCCTTGTAGAGACGGCCCGAGGGCACCTCGCCGACGATGCCGGGATCGCCGGGACCGAGCTTGACGAGGTCGCCGTTGCGGCAGACCAGGACGCGCGGCACGCCGGCGGCGCGCGCGAGCTTGGCGTGCTCGTGCAGGTGCAGGGCCTCGCCATGGACGGGGATCAGGAGCTGCGGACGCACCCAGGCGATCATGTCGCGCAGCTCGTCGCGGCGGGGATGGCCGGAGACGTGGACCAGGGCGTCGCGATCGGTGATGACCTCGACGCCCTGGAGCACCAGGTTGTTGATGATCGAACCGACCGCCTTCTCGTTGCCGGGAATGGTGCGCGAGGAGAAGATCACGCAGTCGCCGCGGTTGAGCGTGATCTCCGGATGGTCGTCATTGGCGATGCGCGCCAGCGCCGCGCGGGCCTCGCCCTGGCTGCCGGTGCAGAGCGCCAGCACCTTGTCCTGCGGCAGATGGCCGTAGACGTCGATCGAGCGGAAGTTCTGCACCCCGTCGAGATAGCCGGTCTCGCGCGCGACCTGCGACACGCGGTCCATGGCGCGTCCGACCACGACGACCTCGCGATCGGCGGCCCGCGCCGCATCCGCCACCGCCTTGATGCGCGCGACGTTGGAGGCGAAGGTCGTCACGGCAACCCTGCCCTTGGCGGCCTTGACCAGCCCGGCGATGGTCCTGGCAACCTCGGCTTCGGAGGGCGAGCGGCCGTCGCGCACCGCGTTGGTGGAATCGCCGATCAGGGCGAGCACGCCCTCGTCGCCCAGTTCGCGCAGCCGCTTTTCGTCGGTCGGGCGGCCGATGATCGGGGTCGGGTCGATCTTCCAGTCGCCGGTGTGCAGCACGATGCCGGCTTCGGTATGGATGGCCAGCGCGTGCGACTCCGGTATCGAATGCGCGACCGGGATGAACTCGACGTTGAACGGGCCGATATCGACGCGCCCTCCCGACGGCACCACCGTCACCGGGATCTTCGGCGCGTTGCGCTCGGCGGCGCATTTGGCCTCGAACAGCGCGGCGCTGAACTGGGTCGCATAGATCGGGCATTTCAGCTTCGGCCAGAGGTCGATGATGGCGCCGAAATGGTCCTCATGGGCGTGGGTCAGCACCAGGCCCATCAGGTTCTTGCGTTCCTTCTCCAGGAAGCTGATGTCGGGCATGATCAGGTCGATGCCCGGCAGATGCTCCTCGTCGCCGAAGGAGACACCGAGATCGACCGCGAGCCACGCGCGCTGCTGGCGGTTGCCGAGGCCGTAGATCGACAGGTTCATGCCGATCTCGCCGACGCCGCCGAGCGGCGCAAAGACCAGTTCGTCAGGCTTCGCCATCACGCAGCTCCCACTGAGGCGGCCGAGCCGAAGAACACCTCGCCGGCCGCCACCGGCAGGCGTCGGCCGTCAGCAGTGCGGACGATCAGGCAACCGGCGTCGTCGATCGTGTCGAAAATGCCTTCGAGCGTCGTCGTTCCCGTGTTGATCGCAACCCTTTCGCCGAGACCTGCGGCCCGCTCCAACCAGAGCCTGCGGATCTCGGCAAAGCCGCGGCCATTGTCCCAGATGCCGCGGAACTCGACCCAGGCATCAGACAGAGCGGAAAACAGCTCCTCCGCGCTGATCTGGACGCCAAGCGCGGCCAGCGACACCGCGGGCGTCGGCGTGCCCTCCGGCGCGGCGACGACGTTGGTGCCGATGCCGACGACGACGGCGAGGCGGTCTCCGATGACTTCGGCCTCGAGCCCGATCCCGACGAGCTTCTTGCCGTCGGCAAGCACGTCGTTCGGCCATTTCAGTGCGTAGCGGGGACGGCCCTCGCCGAGGCGCAGCGCGGCCTCCAGGCTCACCTTCTCGAGGGCCGCCTCCTCCGCGAGCCCCGCCGCAAAGCCGAGCGTGGCCGCGACGGCTGGCGGAACAGTCATGACTTCGAGGATGCTGGCGGCAAGATTGCCGCGCGGCGCGATCCAGGCGCGCTGGCGCCGGCCGCGGCCGGCGGTCTGCTCCGATGTGACGAACCACATCGGGCCGGGTTCGCCGCCCCTGGCGTGCTCGATCGCTTCGGTATTGGTCGAGCCGGTCCGCTCGAAAGCCGCGAGCTTGTAGCCCGCCGAGAGTGCGCGAGGACCGAGCGCGAACCCCATCCTAGAACAGCGACTTTGCGGCGGCGGAGGCGACGCTCACCACCGGGCCCGCGAACAGCGCGAACAGGATGTTGAACAGGCCCGCGACCGCCAGCACCGTCTTCACCTCGACGCGCACCGGGTCGACCTGGCCGGCCGGCTCGTCGAAATACATCGTCTTGACGATGGCGAGATAGTAGTAGGCGCCCACCACGCTGGAGAGCACGCCGATCACGGCGAGCGTGAACAGGTTCGCCTTGATGGCCGCGACGAAGACGTACCATTTGGCGAAGAAGCCGGCGAGCGGCGGAATGCCGGCGAGCGAGAACAGCAGCATCGCGAACATGAAGGCGAGCAGCGGATTGGTACGCGAGAGACCGGCGAAATCGCTGATCTGCTCCACGGCCTGGCCGTTGCGCTTCATGGCGAGGATGATCGAGAACGAGCCGAGCGTCATCGCGACATAGATCACGATGTACATCAGGACGCCCTGCGCACCCTCGACGGTGCCGGAGGCAAGGCCGACCAGCGCAAAGCCCATGTGGCCGATCGAGGAATAGGCCATCAGGCGCTTGATGTTGCTCTGACCGATCGCGGCGAAGGAGCCGAGCGCCATCGAGGCGATCGCCACGAACACCAGGATCTGCTGCCACTGCGAGACGATGCCCGGGAAAGCGGTGAGCGTGACACGGGTGAAGACGGCGAGCGCGGCCACCTTCGGCGCCGAGGCGAAGAAGGCGGTGACCGGCGTCGGGGCGCCCTCGTAGACGTCGGGCGTCCACATGTGGAACGGCACGGCCGAGACCTTGAAGCAGAGCCCGGCGAGCAGGAAGACGAGACCGAAGACGAGGCCGACATTCGCGGTCGTCGCGGTTGCCGCGATGCCGGTGAAGCTGACCGTGCCGGTGAAGCCATAGACCAGCGAGGAGCCGTAGAGCAGCATGCCCGAGGACAGCGCGCCGAGCACGAAGTACTTCAGGCCGGCTTCGGTCGACTTGGCGTTGTCGCGGTTCGAGCTCGCCACGACGTAGAGCGCCAGCGACATCAATTCGAGGCCGAGATAGAGCGAGATCAGATCGCCGGCCGAGATCAGCACCATCATGCCGAGGGTCGAGAGCAGTACCAGGATGGCGTATTCGAAGATGCGGCGCGACGGGTCGGACAGGAACTCGGTCGACAGCACCAGCGTCACCGCCGAGCCGATCAGGGCCAGTATCTTCATGAAGCGGGCGAAGTCGTCGACGATGAAGCTGCCGCCGAAGGTCACCTGCTTGCCCGCGGGCAGCATGTATTCGAGCACGCCGACCACGATCAGGAGCAGGATCGCCAGCGTCGTGACCGTCTTTGTGGTCTCCTGCCCGCGATACGCGCCGAGCATCAGAAGCGCCATGGCGCCGACGGCGAGCACGAGTTCGGGCAGCACCGGCGCCAGTTGATAACCTGCAGTCTCAAAGCTCATGGCGATATCCTGACCTGCCCGATCAATGGAGCAGTGCGGCGGCCTTCACGGCCGTCACAGCGGTGTTGTAATTGTTGACGAGTTGCTGGACCGAGGCCTCCGACATGTCGAGCACCGGCTTCGGATAGATGCCGAACAGGATCGTCAGCGCGATCAGCGGGAACAGCGTCAGGCACTCCCGGAAGGTGAGATCCTTGATCGTCATGAGCGACGGCTTGACCAGCGTCCCGAACACGACCTTGCGGTAGAGCCAGAGCGCGTAGCACGCCGACAGGATCACGCCGGTCGAAGCGAAGAACGCGGTCGGGATTGAGGTCTTGAAGGTGCCGAGCAGCGTCATGAACTCGCCGACGAAGCCGGACGTGCCGGGCAGACCGACATTGGCCATGGTGAAGACCATGAAGGTCAGCGCGTAGAGCGGCATCCGGTTGACGAGGCCGCCATAGGCCGCGATCTCGCGGGTGTGCATGCGGTCGTAGACGATGCCGACGCAGAGGAACAGCGCGCCGGAGACGATGCCGTGCGAGATCATCTGGAACACGCCACCGGCGACGCCCTGCAAGGTGCCGGCGAAGATGCCCATGGTGACGAAGCCCATATGCGCCACTGAAGAGTACGCGATCAGCTTCTTCATGTCCTCCTGCATCAGCGCCACCAGCGAGGTGTATATGATGGCGATGACCGAGAGCGTGAAGATCAGCGGCGCGAAGTCGTGCGACGCGAGGGGGAACATCGGCAGCGAGAATCGCAGGAAGCCGTAGCCGCCCAACTTCAAGAGGATCGCGGCCAGGACCACCGAGCCGGCGGTCGGCGCCTCGACATGCGCATCGGGCAACCACGTGTGCACCGGCCACATCGGCATCTTCACCGCGAAGGATGCGAAGAAGGCGAGCCACGCCCAGGTCTGCAGCGACCGCGGCACGGCTGTGTGCATCAGGGTCGGGATGTCGGTGGTGGCGCCGTTCCAGTACAGCGCCATGATGGCGAGCAGCATCAGGACCGAGCCGAGCAGCGTGTAGAGGAAGAACTTGAACGACGCGTAGACCCGGCGCGGGCCGCCCCAGATGCCGATGATCAGGAACATCGGGATCAGGCCGCCTTCGAAGAACAGGTAGAACAGCACGAGATCGAGCGCGGCGAAGGTGCCGACCAAAAACGTTTCCAGGATCAGGAACGCCATCATGTATTCACGCACGCGGCTCGTGACCGATTTCCAGCTCGCGATGATGCAGATCGGCATCAACGCGGTGGTCAGGATCACGAAGGGCAGCGAAATGCCGTCCACGCCCATGTGGTAGGTGATGCCGGTGGCGAGCCAGTTCGCCTTCTCGACGAACTGGAAGTCCGCATTCGAAGGATCGAAGCGCATGACCAGGATCACCGACACAGCGAAGGTGATCAGCGTGGTCCACAGGGCGATCCAGCGCGAGTTGCGCCGCGCCGCCTCGTCGTCGCCGCGGGTGAGATAGACGATCAGCGCGCCGACCAGCGGCAGGAACGTGGTGACCGATAGAATGGGCCAGGTCGTCATTTACTGGCCTCCAAAGCCGAACATGAACCAAGTGATCAGGCCGGCGACGCCGATCAGCATGGCGAATGCATAGTGATAGAGATAGCCGGTCTGGATCTTCACGACGTTGCGGGTGACGTCCAGCACGCGGGCCGAGACGCCGTCGGGACCGAGGCCGTCGATGATGAAGCCGTCGCCCTTCTTCCAAAGCTGGTAGCCGATCCACTTCGCCGGACGGACGAAGATGACCTCGTACAGCTCGTCGAAGTACCATTTGTTGAGCAGAAACTGGTACAGCATCGGCTGCGTGTTCGCGAGCTCGACCGGCAGATACGGCCGGCGGATGTAGAACAGGTACGAGACCAGGAAGCCCAGCACCATCATCACCGTCGGCAGCAAGGCGATGGTCTCGGGGATGTGGTGCATCTCCTCGATGATGTGCGGGTTCATCTTCACGGACTCGCGGAAGAACTCCTCGACGCCGTGACCGGCGAACAGCTCCTTGAACGGGAAGCCCGCGACGATCGAGCCGACCGCGAGCACGCCGATCGGGATCAGGATCCAGAGCGGGGCCTCATGCGCGGCTTCATAGTGATGCTCGTCATGCGGCTCGCCATGGAAGGTCTTGAAGATCAGGCGCCAGGAGTAGAACGAGGTCAGGCCGGCGGCGACGACCGTCATCAGGAAGCCGTAGATCGCGAACGGATTGTGCGAGGCGTAGGCCGATTCGATGATCGCATCCTTGGAGAAGTAGCCGGCAGTGAGCGGGAAGCCGGTCAGGGCCAGCGTGCCGACCACCATCACCGCGTAGGTGTAGGGGATCTTCTTCCAGAGGCCGCCCATGTTGCGGATGTCCTGCTCGTGGTGCATCGCGTAGATCACCGAGCCGGAGCCCAAGAACAGCAGTGCCTTGAAGAAGGCGTGCGTGAACAGGTGGAACATGCCGACCGAATAGGCCCCTGCTCCCATCGCCACGAACATGTAGCCGAGCTGCGAACAGGTCGAGTAGGCAACGATGCGCTTGATGTCGTTCTGGACGAGGCCGATGGTCGCGGCGAAGAACGCCGTGGTGGCGCCGAAGAACATCACGACGGCCTGCGCGTTCGGGGCGAGCTCGAACAGCGGCGACAGGCGTGCCACCATGAACACGCCGGCGGTGACCATAGTCGCGGCGTGGATCAGCGCGGAGACCGGGGTCGGGCCTTCCATCGCGTCCGGCAACCAGGTGTGCAGCAGGAACTGCGCCGACTTGCCCATCGCGCCCATGAACAGCAGGAGGCACGTCAGGGTCAGCGCATCGGCGTGCCAGCCGAGGAAGTTGATGGTCTTGCCGGTGAGGCCGGGCGCGGCGTGGAAGATCGTCTCGAAATCGGTCGAGCCGACCAGCATGAAGATCGCGAAGATGCCGAGTGCGAAGCCGAAGTCGCCGACGCGGTTGACCACGAAGGCCTTGATGGCGGCGGCGTTCGCCGACGGCTTCTGGTACCAGAACCCGATCAGCAGGTAGCTGGCGAGACCCACGCCCTCCCAGCCGAAGAACAGCTGCACGAGGTTGTCCGCCGTCACCAGCATCAGCATGGCGAAGGTGAACAGCGAGAGATAGCCGAAGAAGCGCGGCCGGTACGGATCCTCGTCCATATAGCCGATGGAATAGAGGTGCACGAGCGAGGACACGGTCGTCACCACCACCAGCATCACGGCGGTGAGCGTGTCGACCCGCAGCGTCCAGTAGACCTGGAGGTCGCCGGAGAGGATCCACGGCAACAGCGGGATCCGCATGTCGTGGTGCATGAAGCCGACATCGACCAGCGTCATCCAGGACAGCACCGCCGACACGAACAGCAGTCCCGTCGTGATCAGCTCCGCCGCGCGCGAGCCTGCCGCTGCAGGCTCGACCGGTCCGTGGTCATCGTGAGCGTGATCGTCGTGGCCATGGTCGTCATGGGCCGCGGACGCATGCGCATCGCCGTGACCGTGGTCGCCGTGATGCTCGACCTCGTCGCCTGAGGGGTTGCGGGCATGAGCGCCGGCCAAGGCGATGAGCCCGGCCAGAATGGCGCCCAGCAGAGGCAGAAAAACGATTGCCTGAACCATGACTTACTCTTTCCGCATGATCTGGTCGGAAAACCGGTGTCCACTTTTCCGGATCATGCGCTCAGCCCTTCATCAGATTGACGTCCTCAACCGCGATCGAGCCGCGGTTGCGGAAATAGACCACCAGGATGGCGAGACCGATCGCAGCCTCAGCAGCAGCAACCGTCAGCACCAGAAGCGCGAAGACCTGGCCGACGATATCGCCGAGGAAGGTCGAGAACGCGACGAGGTTGATGTTGACCGAGAGCAGGATCAGCTCGATCGACATCAGGATGACGATGATGTTCTTGCGGTTCAGGAAGATGCCGAGGATCCCGAGTGTGAACAGGATCGCGCCGACCGCCAGATAGTGTCCGAGCCCGATCGTCATTTCACCCACTCCGCCGCATCGGCATCCGACAGCCCCTGCCCCGGCGCCACCTTGCGCATCGCCATCGCCATGTCGGGCGTGCGCGCGTTCTGAACGTTGATGTCCTGCCGCTTCACGCTCACCTTGTGCCTGAGCGTCAGCACGATGGCACCGATCATGGCGACCAGCAGCACCATGCCCGCGAGCTGGAAGTAGTAGACGTACTTCGTATAGAGCACGAGGCCGAGCGCCTCGGTGTTGGACACGTTGGTCGGGATCGCCGCCGTGATCGTCTTGGAGACGCCGGGGTTGATGACCCAGAAGCCGACGGTGAGCAGCAGCTCGAACAGGAAGATGCCGCCGATGACGAGGCCGACCGGCAGGTACTCGATGAAGCCCTCGCGCAGCTCGAGGAAGTCGACGTCGAGCATCATGATCACGAACAGGAACAGCACCGCGACCGCGCCGACATAGACGACGATCAGCATCATGCCGAGGAACTCGGCGCCCATCAGCACGAACAGGCCGGAGGCGTTGACGAAGGCCAGGATCAGGTACAGCACGGAGTGCACGGGATTGCGCGAGACAATCACCATCACCGCCGAGGCGACGCAGACGCCGGCGAAGAGATAGAAGAACAGCGCGGGAAGGATCATTGGACATTCCCCGTCATTCCGGGGCGCGGGCAAAGCCCGCGAACCCGGAATCTAGAGGTTGTGGCGCGAGATTCCGGGTTCGCGCTTTGCGCGCCCCGGAATGACGAGGAGGTGGCGGGAAGGATCATGCTCTCATCTCACCGGTACGGCGCATCGAGCTCGATCGCCTTCGCGATCTCGCGTTCCCAGCGGTCGCCGTTGGCGAGCAGCTTGGCCTTGTCATAGAACAGTTCCTCGCGGGTCTCGGTCGCGAACTCAAAGTTCGGACCTTCGACGATGGCGTCGACCGGACAGGCCTCCTGGCAGAGGCCGCAATAGATGCACTTCACCATGTCGATGTCGTAGCGCACGGTGCGGCGGGTGCCGTCGTTGCGGCGCGGACCGGCCTCGATGGTGATGGCCTGGGCCGGGCACACGGCCTCGCACAGCTTGCAGGCGATGCAGCGTTCCTCGCCGTTGGGATAGCGGCGCAGCGCGTGCTCGCCGCGGAAGCGCGGCGAGATCGGGCCCTTCTCGAACGGATAGTTCAGCGTCGGCTTCGGCTGGAAGAAATAACGCATGGCGAGGAAGAACGCCGAGACGAATTCCGACAGCAGAAGCGAGCGTGCAGTGGCGTTGATGTTGATACCCATGACGGCCCTCACTTCGGCGCGATGCCGGCGAAGTGCAGCACACCGGCCACCACGATCACCATCGCCAGCGACAGCGGCAGGAACACCTTCCAGCCGAGGCGCATCAGTTGATCGTAGCGGTAGCGGGGCACGATCGCCTTCGCCATCGCGAACAGGAAGAACATGAAGAAGACTTTGAGCAAGAACCAGATGATCCCCGGCACCCAGTTGAAGGGCGGCAGGTCCACCGGCGGCAGCCAGCCTCCGAGGAACAGGATCGTCGCCATCGCGCACATCGTGACGATCGCGACGTACTCGCCGAGCATGAACAGCAAATACGGCGTCGAGCCATACTCGACCATGAAGCCGGCGACGAGCTCGGATTCGGCTTCGACGAGGTCGAACGGCGGACGGTTGGTTTCCGCCAGCGCCGAGACGTAGAACACCACGAACATCGGGAACAGCGGCCAGACGTACCAGTTCAGGATGGTGAGCTGCGGCAGCCCGATCAGGCTGGCGAGGCCGCGGACATGCTGGGCCTCGACCACGGCCGACAGGTTCAGCGTGCCGGCGCAGAGCAGCACCGTGATGATGACGAAGCCGATCGAGACCTCGTAGGACACCATCTGCGCGGCCGAGCGCAGCGCGGCCAGGAACGGATACTTCGAGTTCGACGACCAGCCGGCCATGATGATGCCGTAGATCGACAGCGACGAGATCGCGAAGATGAAGAGGATGCCGACATTGATGTCGGAGATCACCCAGCCGAGATTGGTCGGGATCACCGCCCAGGCGGCAAGCGCGAGCACGCATGAGACCAAGGGAGCAAGGAGAAACACGCCCTTGTTGGCGCCGGCCGGGATGATCGGCTCCTTCAGCACGAACTTCAGAAGGTCGGCGAAGGACTGCAGCAGGCCCCAGGGGCCGACCACGTTCGGGCCGCGGCGGATCTGCACCGCCGCCCAGATCTTGCGGTCGGCGAGCAGGATATAGGCGATCGCGACCAGCAGGACGACGAGCACCAAGACGCTCTCCGCGACCATGATGATCAGCGGCCAGAGGAAACCGGTCCAGAATGCGCTTTCGAAGAATTCCATCAGATCACGCTCACTCCGCTGCGGTCAGCATCTGCCCGGAGGCAAGCCGCGAGCACTCCGCCATCACGGCGGACGCACGCGCGATTGGGTTGGTCAAATAGAAGTCGTCGACCAGGGGCTTGAACGGCGCCTTCTCGGGCGAACCGCCCTTGCCCGCCAGCCTCTTGATCTGGTCGGCGCTGCCCGCCTCGATCTGGTCGAGCCGGATCAGATGCGGCACCGCCTTGAAGATCGCCTGGCGCAGCGCGGCAAGCGAGTCGTAGCCCAGCTTCTTGCCGAGCGCTTCCGACAGCGCGCGGACGATCGCCCAGTCCTCGCGGGCTTCGCCCGGCGGGAACGCGGCACGTCCCGTCATCTGCACACGGCCCTCGGTGTTGACGTAGATCGCGGACTTCTCGGTGTAGGCCGCGGCCGGCAGGATCACGTCGGCGCGGTGCGCGCCGCGGTCGCCATGGGTGCCGATATAGACGACGAAGGTGCCGTCCGGCGCCTTGATCTCGTCGGCGCCGAGCAGGAACAGCAGGTCGAGCGTGCCGAAGGTCGTCATCTGCGCGGCGTTCAGGCCACCGGCCGCGGCGGAGAAGCCGATGTCGAGCGCGCCGACGCGCGAGGCGGTCTCGTGCAGCACGCCGAAACCGTTCCAGCCGTCCTTGACCGCGCCGACATCCATCGCGAGCTTGGCGGCGGCGGCCAGAATGGCGACGCCGTCGTGACGCGAGGCTGCGCCCGCGCCGACCAGGATGATCGGGTTCTTGGCGTTCTTCAGCACGTCCATGAAGGAGTGCTTGCCGGCCGCGAGCTCGCCGAGCGTCTCGGTGCCTGCGCCGAGATGATCGTAGTCATAGGTCAGGTCGGCCTTGGCGCCGATCACGCCGACCTTGAAGCCGCCGGAGCGCCAGCGCTTGCGGATGCGGGCGTTGAACACGGCCGCCTCCTTGCGCGGATTGGCGCCGATGATGAGCAGCGCATCCGCCTGCTCGACACCGACAAGCGTCGGATTGAAGATGTAGGAGCCGCGACCGAGCGCCGGATCGAAGGCGTCGCCGCCATGCACCGCGAGGTTGCTTGAGCCGTATTTGGCGAGCAGGTCCTTCAGCGCGAACATCTCCTCGACGCCGGCGAGGTCGCCGGCGATCGCGCCGATGCGCTTGCCGTCGCTGCGCGCCGCTTTCGCGGCGATCGCGGCAAAGGCCTCAGTCCAGCTCGCCGCGCGCAGCTTGCCGGCCTCGCGGATGTAGGGCCGGTCGAGGCGCTGGGTGCGCAGGCCATCGACGATGTGACGGGTCTTGTCGGAGATCCACTCCTCGTTCACGGCCTCGTTGATGCGCGGCAGCACGCGCATCACCTCGCGGCCGCGGGTGTCGACGCGGATCGCCGAGCCGACGCCGTCCATGACGTCGATCGACTGCGTCTTGCCGAGCTCCCACGGGCGGGCCGCAAAGGCATAGGGCTTCGAGGTCAGCGCGCCGACCGGGCAGATGTCGACGAGGTTACCCTGCAATTCCGACGTCAGCGCGTGCTGGAGATAGGTCGTGATCTCCATGTCCTCGCCGCGGCCGGTGGCGCCCATCTCAGGCGCGCCGGCGACTTCCGCCGAGAAGCGGACGCAGCGCGTGCACTGGATGCAGCGGTTCATCGAGGTCTTGACCAGCGCGCCGAGATATTTGTCCTCGACGGCGCGCTTGTTCTCGGCGAAGCGGCTGGTGTCGACACCATAGCCCATCGCCTGGTCCTGCAGGTCGCACTCGCCGCCCTGGTCGCAGATCGGGCAGTCCAGCGGATGGTTGATGAGAAGGAATTCCATCACGCCTTCGCGTGCCTTCTTCACCATCGGCGAACGGGTGGAGATTTCCGGCGGCTCGCCCTTGGGACCCGGACGGCAATCGCGCACGCCCCAGGCGCAGCTCGCGACCGGCTTCGGGCCGCCCTTCACTTCGACGAGGCACATCCGGCAATTGCCGGCGATCGACAGCCGCTCGTGATAGCAGAAGCGCGGAATCTCGGCGCCAGCGGCCTCGCACGCCTGAAGCAGCGTGTACTCGGCCGGAACATCGATCTCTTTGCCGTCGATGATGAGCTTGGTCATGTCTCTTACTCCGCCGCGACCATGTTCACGGGATCGCGGACGCCGATATCGTCGATGTCGGACTTATGCGAATACTGGTCGATGCGCGCTTCGATCTCATGACGGAAATGCGCGATCAGGCCCTGGATCGGCCAGGCGGCTGCGTCGCCGAGCGCGCAGATGGTGTGGCCTTCGACCTGCTTGGTGACCTCCAGCAGCATGTCGATCTCGCGCTTGTGGGCGCGGCCTTCGGCCATGCGGGTCAGGACGCGCCACATCCACCCCGTGCCCTCGCGGCACGGCGTGCACTGGCCACAGCTCTCATGCTTGTAGAAGTACGAGATGCGGGCGATGGCGCGGATCAAATCGGTGGACTTGTCCATCACGATCACGGCCGCGGTGCCGAGACCCGAGCGCAGCTTGCTCAGGCTGTCGAAATCCATCGGCGTATCGATGATCTGCTCGGCCGGCACCATGCGCACCGACGAGCCGCCGGGGATCACGGCCTTGAGGTTGTCCCAGCCGCCGCGGATGCCGCCGCAATGCTTCTCGATCAGCTCGCGGAACGGAATGCCCATGGCTTCTTCGACGTTGCAGGGCCGCTCGACATGGCCGGAGATGCAGAACAGCTTGGTGCCGACATTGTTCGGACGGCCGATGCCGGCGAACCACGCCGCGCCACGGCGCAGGATATCCGGCGCCACCGCGATCGACTCGACGTTGTTGACGGTGGTCGGGCAGCCGAACAGGCCGACATTCGCCGGGAACGGCGGCTTCAGGCGCGGCTGGCCCTTCTTGCCCTCGAGGCTTTCGAGCAGCGCGGTCTCCTCACCGCAGATATAGGCGCCGGCGCCGTGCGCGACGTAGATGTCGAACGGCCATCCGTTGACATTGTCCTTGCCGACCAGCTTGGCCTCGTAGGCCTGGTCGATCGCGGCCTGGAGATGCTCGCGCTCGCGGATGAACTCGCCGCGGACATAGATGTAGCAGGCATGCGCGTTCATCGCGCAGCTGGCGATCAGGCAGCCCTCGATCAGGAGATGCGGGTCGTGCCGCATGATCTCGCGATCCTTGCAGGTGCCGGGCTCGGATTCGTCGGCGTTGACGACGAGATAGCTCGGCCGGCCGTCGGTCGATTCCTTCGGCATGAAGGACCATTTCAGGCCGGTCGGGAAGCCGGCGCCGCCGCGGCCGCGCAGGCCCGAGGCCTTCATCTCGTTGATGATCCAGTCGCGGCCCTTGTCGATGATGTTCTTCGTACCATCCCAGGCGCCGCGGCGCCGCGCACCCTCGAGCCCCCAGTCATGGAGGCCGTAGAGGTTCTTGAAGATGCGGTCCTTGTCCTCGAGCATATCAGTGCTTTCCGATCAACGATTGGACTGCTTGTAGGCAAGTCCGGCGGCGCAGACGGCGAAGGTCAGCGCCCAGAGCAGGCTGGATTCCAGCGACGCGTTCAGGCTGAAACGCTGCAGCAGGAAGATGAAAATGGCCGCGACGGCGGCATGCATCGCGATGAAGCCCCACTTCTTCATGGCACCGCTCCCCTCCACTGCCGGCGACGAGAGATCACGCATCAGGTGATCTCCTTCAGCGTGGTCGGCCCGGTGATCGGCGCCGAGAACTGGCGGCCGTTCTGCGGACCGGGCTTTGGCGGATTGCCGGAGGCAAAGCCGTCGAGCACCTTGCCAAAGCTCTCCTTGGTCAGGTCCTCATAGGTGTCCTTGCCGATCAGCACCATCGGTGCATTCACGCAGGCGCCGAGACACTCGACCTCTTCCCAGCTGAAATTGCCGTCCTTGGAGAGATGGAAGGGCTCGTGATGGATGCGGTGCTCACAGACGTGGATCAGGTCCTCGGCGCCGCGCAGGCGGCATGGCGTGGTGCCGCAGACCTGGACGTGGGCCTTCTTGCCGACGGGGGCGAGCTGGAACATCGTGTAGAAGGTCGCGACCTCGAGCACGCGAATATAGGGCATGTCGAGCATGTCGGCGATGACGCGGATGGCGGCTTCCGACACCCAGCCGTCGTGCTGCTCCTGCGCGCGCCAGAGGATCGCGATGACCGCGGAGGCCTGGCGCCCGGCCGGATATTTCGCGATCTGCTGCTTGGCGAACGCAAGGTTCTCCTCCGTGAACGCAAAGCTCGCGGGCTGGACTTCCTTCGGTGCTAATCGGCGGACGGACATCTCTTATCTCTCACTGCATGCGGCGCGCGGTGTTGGCACTCAGGGTCTTGGCATTCAGGGCATCGATCCTGTCCTGCCAGAATGCGCTTGCGGTGCCGAAAACGTTGTAGCCGACGTGGGTCGAGACCTTGATGCGGTCGAGGATCGACAGCTCCTTCACGGTCTCCATCCGGTTGCTGCGCGGATCGAACACGATCAGCGTCAGCGGGGTCTGTTCGAGGATAAAGCGCGACACCGCGTGGCTGCGGTCGCTGCCGTGCTCCTCGCACATGATGACGCTGTCGGTCTCAAGCAGCCGGGCGCCGCCCTTGATCGCCTCGATCTCGACACCCTCGACGTCGAGCTTGATCAGGTACTTGCCGCTGGCCTCGACCTTGCCGTCGTCGATCAGATTGTCGAGCGCGATCACGGGCACGTCCTCGCCACCCGCCGACGGATCGCCGGCGATGCTGAAGGCTTCGTGCTTCGTGCCGGACAGCCGCGCAGTACCGCGGGCAGAGCCGATCGCGCATTTCATGGTTTCGAAGCGGCCACCGTTGATGCGGGCGTTGTTGGCAAGCTTCGGATAGTTCTGGCCCGACGGCTCGATCGCGATCGCCTTGTGCGAGCCGAACGGCCTGCTCGACACCAGCACCGACCAGTAGCCGTAGTTGGCGCCGCAATCGAGCAGCGTGTAGTCGACGTCGATGGAGTCGGCGAACAGGAGCTCCAGCTCGTCCTCATAGATATAGGAACGGTTGAGCAGCTTGCTCCAATAGCCGTCGCCATACGGGAATTCGAACACGGCGTCGGGATTGAGCTTGATCGCGATATTGCGCTCGGGCAGCGTTTTCCGCAGCAGGTTCGCGCAGGCGATATAGCCCATATGCGAGAAGTGCGACGAGATCTTCGATCCCGTCACCAGCGCCAAGGCAGCCGTCCGCTCCCACAGGTTGGCCCCTTCAAGGGCCCCCGAGGCGCGGTCAAACTGGATTGGCGCCTGCGCCATCACCGATCGACCTCACCGAACACGATGTCGAGCGAACCCAGGATCGCCGAGACGTCGGCGAGCAGATGGCCGCGGCAGATGTGGTCCATGGCCTGCAGATGGGCGAAGCCCGGCGCGCGGATCTTGCACTTGTAGGGCTTGTTGGTGCCGTCGGCGACGAGATAGACGCCGAACTCGCCCTTGGGCGCCTCGACCGCGGCATAGACCTCGCCGGCCGGCACGTGAACGCCTTCGGTGTAGAGCTTGAAGTGGTGGATCAGCGCTTCCATCGAGCGCTTCATCTCGCCACGGCGCGGCGGCGCAACCTTGTTGTCCTCGACGACGACGGGACCCTTGCCCTCGGGCGCGTTCAGCTTCTGGATGCACTGCCTCATGATGCGTACCGACTGGCGCATCTCTTCCATGCGGATCAGGTAGCGGTCGTAGCAGTCGCCGTTCTTGCCGATCGGAATGTCGAAATCCATCTCGGCGTAGCACTCATAGGGCTGCGACTTGCGCAGGTCCCAGGCCGCGCCGGAGCCGCGCACCATCACGCCCGAGAAACCCCACTCCCAGGCTTCCTTCAGCGGCACCACGCCGATATCGACATTGCGCTGCTTGAAGATGCGGTTGGCGGTGAGCAGGCGGTCGAGGTCGTCCACCACCTTCAGGAACGGATCGCACCAGGCCTCGATGTCGTCGACCAGCTTCTGCGGCAGGTCCTGATGCACGCCGCCGACGCGGAAGAAGGCCGCATGCATGCGGCTGCCCGAGGCGCGCTCGTAGAACACCATCAGCTTCTCGCGCTCTTCGAAACCCCACAGCGGCGGGGTCAGCGCGCCGACGTCCATCGCCTGCGTGGTGACGTTGAGCAGATGCGACAGGATGCGGCCGATCTCGCAATAGAGCACGCGGATCAGCTGGCCGCGGCGCGGCACCTCGATGCCGAGCAGCTTTTCCGCGGCGAGGCAGAAGGCGTGCTCCTGGTTCATCGGCGCGACGTAATCGAGGCGATCGAAATAAGGGATCGCCTGGAGATAGGTCTTCTGCTCGATCAGCTTCTCGGTGCCGCGGTGAAGCAGGCCGATATGCGGGTCGACGCGCGCGACGATTTCGCCGTCCAATTCGAGCACAAGACGCAACACACCATGGGCCGCCGGATGCTGCGGCCCAAAGTTGATGGTGAAGTTGCGGAGATTTTCAGGTTGCTCGTTCATGATCAGGCCTTCGGTCCCGCCTTCTCGTCACCGGGAAGCGGATAGTCCGCCCCTTCCCACGGCGAGAGGAAATCGAACTTGCGGAATTCCTGGTTGAGCCTGACAGGCTCGTACACCACCCGCTTCTCCTGGTCGTCGTAGCGGACCTCAACGAAGCCGGTGGTCGGAAAGTCCTTGCGCAGCGGATGGCCCTCGAAACCGTAATCGGTGAGGATGCGGCGCATGTCGGGATGGCCGACGAAGAACACGCCATAGAGGTCGTAGGCCTCGCGCTCGAACCAGTCGGCGCCGGGGAACACGTCGATCAGCGACGGCACCTGCGTGGTCTCGTCGGCCTGGGCCTTGAGCCGGATCCGTGTGTTCAGGGTCGGCGACATCAGATGGTAGACGACGTCGAAGCGCTTCTCGCGCGACGGGTAGTCCACCGCCGTGATGTCGGTGAAGTTGACGAAGCGGCAGTTCGGATCGTCACGGAGGTACTTGACCACCTCGACGATCCTGGCGGCCTCGACATCCACCGTGAGCTGGTTGAAGGCCACCGAATGACCGGTGGCCGCGCCCGGAAGCGCGCTAACGATCGTTTGCCCAAGGGCGTCGAGCTTGCCATCGTCCATGACGTAAAACCTTAGCGTTCGATGGTGCCGGTGCGCCGGATCTTCTTCTGAAGCAGCAGCACGCCGTAGAGCAGCGCTT
The DNA here is from genome assembly GCF_000011365.1 of Bradyrhizobium diazoefficiens USDA 110. Lineage (GTDB taxonomy): Bacteria > Pseudomonadota > Alphaproteobacteria > Rhizobiales > Xanthobacteraceae > Bradyrhizobium > Bradyrhizobium diazoefficiens. The sequence continues at coordinate 5,451,237 of NC_004463.1, forward strand.
CCGCCGTGGGCGGGCAGCCCGGCACGTAGATGTCGATCGGCACGATGCGGTCACAGCCGCGCACGACCGAGTAGGAATAGTGATAGTAGCCGCCGCCATTGGCGCACGACCCCATCGAGATGACGTAGCGCGGCTCGGGCATCTGGTCGTAGACCTTGCGCAGCGCCGGCGCCATCTTGTTGGTGAGCGTGCCCGCGACGATCATCACGTCGGACTGCCGCGGCGAGGCACGCGGCGCGAAGCCGAAACGCTCGACGTCGTAGCGCGGCATCGACACCTGCATCATCTCGACCGCGCAGCAGGCGAGACCGAAGGTCATCCACATCAGCGAGCCGGTGCGCGCCCAGGTGATGAGGTCGTCGGTCGCGGCGACGAAGAAACCCTTGTCGGACAGCTCCGAATTGACCTCAAGGAAGAACGGATCGTTGGCCCCGACCGGCTTGCCGGTCGACGGATCCAGAATGCCCTTGGGGGCCGGCGCGAGAACCGGACCTGTGGACGGTGCTGGGTTCAATCCCATTCCAGTGCCCCTTTCTTCCATTCATAGGCGAACCCGACCGTCAGCACGGCGAGGAACACCACCATGGACCAGAAGCCGGTCGCGCCAAGCTTGCCGAACGCCACCGCCCAAGGAAACAGGAACGCCACCTCGAGATCGAAGATGATGAAGAGGATGGCGACCAGGTAGAAGCGGACGTCGAATTTCATGCGGGCGTCGTCGAAGGCGTTGAAACCGCACTCATACGCCGACAGCTTTTCGGGGTCCGGCTGCTGGAACGCCACGATGAAAGGCGCGATCAGCAGCACGAGGCCGATGAGGCCCGCTACCCCTATGAAGACGACGAGTGGAAGATAGTTCTGTAGAATGCCGCTCATTGGCGAGCCCTTTTTCCCGCGACGTCGGGGGAGCCGCGGATTCGTCCCGATTTGGAATTATTCTGAGCCTTAGCGCAGTGCACCAATGGGCGCAAGACACGCTCTTTTTAGGCCCTTTGCCGCCCCCAGAACGGAGAAAATCCCGGAATCACCCCGCGGCTGGTATGGAGCAGATCGCCAAGCCCAGCAAGGGCGACCGCAGTTTTGTGCAGCGGCCGTACCGAGATTGCGGTGCACAGACCAAGGCAGCGCGGGCCGCATGGCATCCGGTCAAAATGCCCGGGTTTTCCGTGCGGCAGCGCACCCGGACCCAGGCAATGACCGTCGCGGAGGCCCTTACCGTCACCCAGGCGACATAGTGTTGGCGGCCGCGGCGGCAAGAGGACAGGTGCAGCAAGGACACGTATCAGGCGCGGATGGTCGGACGAGCCATGCATCGCGACGGGACCGGGGCTCGTCTGGCGAATGCGTCGGCGCAGACCCCGCCTCGGATCGACCGCGAGCGCGGCGTCGGCGACTTGCAGGACCGTCGCACGCGCCGCGCTCGCATGAGCTCCGGGCCGGGGGGCATAGCCCGGGAGCTCATCGATCTCCCGCTGGAAGATCAGCGGTCGTCCGGTCAGCAGAACAAGGGCATGGTCGAGCTCAGGCCGGTCGGAACCTCGATATGTGCAGCGTCAACATGCCGTGCGCTCGCCCGCCCTCACCACTTGTAGGAGACGCTGGCGGTCACGCGCCGGCGATCGCCGTAGAAGCACGACGTGGCCGAGGCACAGCTCGCGACATAGATCTTGTCGGTCAGGTTGATCACGTTGAGTGCCGTGCGCCAGTTCTGCCATTCGTAGTGGAGCGCGAGGTCGCCGAGCACGACCGCGGGAACTTCAAGCGTGTTGGCGGTGTCGGCCCAGGAGGAGCCGATGTAGCGCACGCCGCCGCCGAAGCCGAAGCCCTCGAGCGGTCCGTCCCTAAAGGTGTAGTCCGCCCAGCCCGACACCAGCAGCTCCGGCGTGTTGGTCGGCGTCTTGCCGACCAACGACGGATCGAGATCCTTGCTGTTGAACAGGTGATAAGCCGTGAAGGCGCCGATCAGCTTCAGCTCCTTGGTGGCGTTCGCTACCGCTTCGAGCTCGATGCCACGCGAGGTCACCTCGCCGGTCTGGTTCTGCAAGACCGGAACACTGCCCGGCAGTGTCGTCGCCACATTTTGACGGACCAGATCGAAGGCAGATACGGTGAAATAGCCGTCAAAGCCCTTCGGCGCGATCTTCACACCGATTTCGGCCTGCTTGCCGGTCTCCGGCAGGAACAGCTGGTTCTGTGCGTTGAGGCCGACGATCGGATTGTAGCTCGTCGAATAGGAGACGTAGGGCGCGATGCCGTTGTCGAAATTGTAGATCAGGCCGGCGCGCCCGCTGAACCTGCTGTCATCGCGGCTGCTGACCGTAGCCCCCGTGTCGCGGGCGTCTTGCGTCGTCGCGACCCAATCATTGCGGCCGCTCAAGACCAGCGTAAAATTGCCGAGCTTCATCTGGTCCTGGATGTAGGTGCCGGCCTGCTTCTGCGTGATCTGGAAGTTGCGGAACGGCGTGGTCGGCAACGGGGTTTCCGCCTGACCGTAGACCGGATTGAAGATGTTGATCGAGGACACGCCGAACCCGAAGGCCTGATAGTCATCGATCTGATAACCCTTCAGGTCGACCCCGAACAGCATCGTGTGCTTCACCGGACCGGTGTCGAAGCGATATTCGAGCTGGTTGTCGAGATCGCCCTGGTTGGCGGTGTTCTTCGCATACCAATTGTAGCGGTTGAGCGTGGCGGTTGCCTGATTGCCGTAGTCGTTGCCGACATAGCCACGATAGGTCACGTCGACATGGGCAAACCGCGCATTCTGCCGGAATGTCAGATCGTCGGTGAGATTGCGCTCGAACTGGTAGCCGAGCATCTCCTGCTCGCGCGTGAACTTGTCGACGCTGGGATCGCCGGCAAAGAAGCTGGTCGGGATCTTGCCGAACGAGGCATTGGTGACCGTCCCGACATAGGGCAGGAAGTTGATGCCGCGGGTTTCCTGCCGGGAAGCGGATGCCAGCACCGTAAACGTCGTGTCGGCATCCGGCTTCCAGGTCACGGACGGTGCGATGAAGTAGTTGTTGTCGGGCGTGAAATTGACCTGCGTCGGGCCGTTCTGGACCTGGCCGACGACGCGGTAGAACAGCTTGCCGTTCTGCGCTTGCGTCGCGACCGGCCCGCCGACATCGAAGCCGACATAGGCGTTGCCGAAATTGTTGACGCCGGTCTCGACATAGCGGATCGGCTCGGCCGGCGGCAGCTTGCTGATGACGTTGACGATGCCGCTCGGGCTCGATCCGCCGTAGAGCACCGCTGACGGGCCGCGCAGCACCTCGACGCGCTCCATGTTCGGCGTCTGGAGCTTCCAGCTCGCATAGGACGTGTAGAACAGCTGCATGCCGTCGAGGAACAGCCCGACGTCGTCGGACTTGAAGCCGCGGATCAGCCACCAATCGTTGCGCGTATCCGCGCCGAAGGTCCCTGCCCGCACGCCGGCGGTGTAGCGCAGCACCTCGTCGAGCTTGTTCGCCTTCTGGTCGCGGATCTGCTCCGCACTGATGACGGACACCGACTGCGGCGTCTCCATGATCGGCGTGTCGGTTTTGGTGCCTGACGCACTGCGGCCGGCGACGTAGCCGCGCACGGGGCCGCGCGGCGTCTCGACGAAGCCGGCGTTGCGCTGCGGCTGCGGTTTGCTTCTATTCGCTGCCTGCACTGACCGCCGCGGTGCGCTACGCACGGCCGACGCGGGTGCGCGGCGGCGCGCCTCCGGCGCCGTGACGGTCACCGACGGCAGGTTCTGAGCGCCACTCTGCATAGACGATTGTGCAAGCGATGCCTGCGGCACCAAGACCCAAGCGGATGCGGTCGCCAACACGGCCGACCGCAGCATTCCAAGACTGTTCAACGCGCCACCCCAAAGCTGCATGTTCGATGCGTCATGCCGTCGTGTCCCGACACGGCATGCGTTTGCAGTGACGCTTATGTGAGGGTGCGCGATTTCCCTAATTGAAAACTTCTTAGAGAGACTCTTAGAAGCGATCCAACATTTCCAGGGATTGCCGAGACATCAGCGCGAATTTTTTTCGGCCTCGAGCATCTCGGCGGCAATCGCCGTGAGCTGATCGACCTGGCGCAGCAGCGTGTCGAACTCGGCTTCGCTCAGCGATTCAAGCAGGCGCCGATTGCGGTCCTGCGCGCCTTCGACGATCACGTCATGCGCGGCGAGACCCGCCGCGGTGAGCGAGACCAGCACCTCGCGACTGTCCTTCGGGTTGGCCGATTTCGCGATCAGCTTGCGCGAGACGAGTTCCGCAAGCGCGCGGCTGATCTGTCCCTTGTCCTGGCCGACCGCTTCGGCGAGCCGCGCGACGCTCATCGGCGGCCGCCGGCCGAGCGAGGCGACCAGACCGAACTCGACCGAGGACAATCCAGCGAGGCGCTTGTAGCGCAGGATGGCGCCGCGCTTGAGCAGATTGGCCAGCACCATCAGCCGCGACGACAGCATCACGGTGATCGGCGCCGCCTCGCTCTCGCCCGCCTCGGGCGTCGTCCACCCATCCCTCGGTGTCTGGTTCATCGTTCACCTGTGCCAAGAAAGCGGTGACCTGCCAAGTCCAAGTCCGAAGCAAGTGCCGGGCTCAAGTCCCAAGCTTGAGGCAGGCCGCCTCCTACCTCATCCGAATGCGACCAAGCGGCACTTGGAAGATCGTTGACATTGTCATCGAATTATTTTTCACTGCGACAAAGGCACAAAAAAGGCCTGGCCAGCACGGCCCACAGCGGGAGGACCAGCATGACGATCACCCAGCGGGATCGCGATCTCGGCACGGCCTATGCGATGAAACCGGCGCAGACGCGCACCGAGCTAACCTCGGTCGTGCGCGGCACGCCAATGGGCGAACTGCTCCGCCGCTACTGGCACCCGGTCGGGCTGATCGGTGATGCCACCGACACCCCGAAGAAGGTGCGGGCGCTGGGCGAGGATCTGGTGCTATTCCGCGACAAGCATGGCCGCGCCGGCCTCTTGCACGCGCGATGCTGCCATCGCGGCACCACGCTCTATTATGGCAAGGTCGAGGAGGACGGAATCCGCTGCTGCTATCACGGCTGGAAGTTCGACACCGAGGGCCACTGCCTGGAGCAGCCCTGCGAGCCCGACGGCGGCCAGTTCAAGGACAAGGTGCGCCAGCCCTGGTACCCGGTCGAAGAGCGCTACGGACTGATCTTCGCCTATATGGGCCCGGCCGAGAAACGCCCCGTGCTGCCGCGCTATGAGTGCCTCGAAAACATGGACGACGGCGAGTTCGTCGAGGCCGACGATTCCTCGATCGGCGGCGGCGGGCCGGCAGTCATTCCCTGCAACTGGCTGCAGCATTTCGAGAACGTGGTCGATCCCTATCACGTGCCGGTGCTGCACGGCTCGTTCTCGGGCCCGCAATTCACTGACATGATGGCCTCGATGCCGGAGGTGAAGTTCGACAAGACGCCGCGCGGGATCGCCGTGCGTTCGATCCGCAGGCAGGATGACGGCAAGGTGTTCTATCGCGTCACCGAAGCCGCCCTCCCCACCTTGCGCGTCGTGCCCAATCCGCGCGTGGCGCAGTTCGCCCGCGTCGAGTCGATCGGCTGGACACTGCCGATCGACGACACCTCGTTCCGCATCTACGTTGCCGGTCGCGTCAGGACATCAGGCGACATCGGCCGGATGCGCTCCAAGTTCAACGGAAAATTCTGGTGGGACATGACCGAGGCCGAGCACCAGCAATTCCCTGGTGATTACGAAGCCCAGGTCGGCCAGGGCCCGTTGACCGTTCACTCCGAGGAGCATTTCGGCCAGAGCGACCGCGGCATCCTGATGATCCGGCGCATGCTGAGCGAGCAACTGGAGGCGATGGAGGCAGATCGCGACCCGATCGGCGTGTCGTTCGATGTGGGCGCGGCGCCGGTCGAATTCGAAGCGGGGAATTACATCCGCGACGCGTGAAGCGGCCAGCTCCAATAAGGGCTGGACCGACAACGACAACAAAGACAAAATTGGGGGGATGCGATGGTCGATGTGACGTCACAAGTGTCGGTGCAAACGACTGCCGCGGCAAAGCCCTCGGCGCGGCGCTATTACGTGCTGGGGCTGCTCACCGTCATCTACGCGCTGAACTTCCTCGACCGCACGATCTTCAACGTCCTGATCGAGCCGATCAAGAAGGAGTTTGCCCTCAGCGACACCATGATGGGCCTGCTCGCAGGCTTCGGCTTCGCGCTGTTCTACTCCCTGCTCGGCATCCCCATCGCGCGCGCCGCCGACCGGCTCAACCGGCGCAACATCGTGGCCGTGGCCTTCGCGTTCTGGAGCGCGATGACGGCGCTGTGCGGCGCGGCCTCGAGCGTGACCTCGCTGGCGCTGGCGCGCATCGGCGTCGGCATCGGCGAATCCGCGGGCTCGCCCGTCTCGCAGTCGATCGTCGCCGATCTCTTTGCCAAGAACGAACGCCCGCGCGCGCTCGGCATCTACGCCATCGGCACTTATCTCGGCGTCTTCCTCGGCTATTTCGTCGGCGGCTACGTCAACCAGCACTATGGCTGGCGGATGGCCTTCTACGTCGCCGGCCTGCCGGGCATCCTGCTCGCGGCTATCCTGTGGCTGACGATCTCGGAGCCGAAGCGCGGCGCGATGCAGGAGAGCTTCGTGCCCGAGCCGCTCGGCCCGACGCTGCGCTTCCTCGCCTCGCAGCGGAGCTTCATCATCGTGCTGATCGGCTTCTGCCTCACCACCTACACCAACTACGCGACCGCGGCGTGGATCCCCCCGTTCCTCGCGCGCGTGCACCACCTGTCGAGCGCCGAGATCGGCACCTATGCCGGCACCTTCAAGGGGCTCGCCGGAATGGCCGGCACCCTGCTCGGCGGCTTCGTGGTGGCGCAAGTGAGCCGCGGCGACGACCGCTGGAAGCTCTGGGCGCCCGCGATCACCTCAGGTCTCGCCGGTCCGGTGTTCGCGCTGTGCATGCTGACGCAGGATTTCGCGATGATGGTCGCGATGCTGGCGCTGACCTCGTTCCTGGTCGGCTTCCATCTCGGGCCGATCTTCGCGATCGCGCAGACCGTGGCAAAGCCGAGCATGCGCGCGCTGGCCTCCGCCCTGATCGCGCTCACCGCCACCTGCTTCGGCCAGGGCGTCGGCCCGCTGGCCGTCGGCATGGTCAACGATGCCCTCAAAGGCAGCTATGGCGCGGACGCCGTGCGTTATTCCCTGCTCTCGGCGGCGGTCACGACCACGTTGGGCGCCCTGCTGTTCGTCTGGGCGGCCTGCACCATCCGGGACGATATCGGCCGGGCCGCCGCCTGAGGGCGCCGCCTCGCCGCAAGCGCGGCGAAACCAACCGGGCTTATTAATGAAACCATTTTGCGGAACCCGCGAAACCATCCGGAAACAGATGGTCCTTAAGACATGAGCCCATAGACGGCGGCAAAGCCCGTCGGGAGGCTCAGATGAACCACTCAATTCACTCTGCTGATCGTGCGACCCACCTGAAGATCGTGGTGGTGGCGCTGGTTGCCGGCATTGCAGTGGCCGGTTTCGGGATTGCTGCCCGTACCAACGCCGATTACGGCCAGACCGCCCAGTCCACCCAGATGATCAAGGCCGGCAAGCCTGTGGCGATCACCAGCGCGGGCACGTCGGAGATTCGCTGACGGCGAAAAGGTTCGATTTGACCCCCAACCGGCCGCCCTCGGGCGGCCTTTTGATTTTCAGCCGTCGACTGAAGGTGGCCTGCCAAGCCTTTGAAATGTCAAGGGTGTATTCTATAGCTCGACGAGCCGGCAGACTGCGCCAAAGTCAGTCGGCCCGGTAGCTGCCGCAGCAATGCTTGAATTTCTGCCCCGAGCCGCAGGGACAGGGATCATTCCGGCCGGCATCGGCCTGCCCGTAGCGCAGCCGGTTCAATATCTTGCTGTTCTGTTCGAGGATCATCTTGCGGCGCGCCTCCTGCACCTCGATGACCGCCGCATTGTCGCCGGTATCCCAGAACGCCTGCGGCTTCAGGTGGGCGAGCTTGCCGCTGACATAGACGGGGTAAAACCAGCCGAGCGTTCCGTCGCGCAGGCGCTGCAGCGTCGTCAGGTCGTAGAGGAAGAAACCTGCCTCCAGCAGCGTCGCGTTGATGTCCTGGAAGTCGTCGATGTCGGCCTCGCACACGACGACGCTGCAATTTTCGAGCACGTAACGCGCGCCCTTCAGCGCGGCCTTTTCGGCGCCCTGCACGTCGAGCTTGAGCAGGAACGGCGGCTCGAGCGACAGTTCCTTGACCAGCGCATCGAGTGTCGTCGCCGGCACCTTGACCTTGCTCTTGATCAGGTCGTTGAGCCGCGCCCAGTAGAGATCGCCCGCCGGGCGCACGGACGACCAGTAGGGATGCACCGACTCGGTGATCTCGATCTCACCCTCATGGTCGGTGATGGCGCAGATCCGATAGTGCCCGCCAAGCACCTCCTTGATGGCCTTCAGGGAGTTCTCATAGATCCGGTTGGCATCAATGTTGAGCGGCACCGCACCACCGAGCCGTGACAGGTGGTTAAGAACGAAATGCCCATCGGCACAGCCAAGGTCGATCACGGCCCCGTACCGCACGCCCTTGGCGAACAAATTTTGCAGCGTTGCGCTGAAATCGGCTGCCTGCATTGGATTGATCCGAATGAGAGCGGTTTGACCGGTCGTCGGCGGTCTGGCGGGTTGCACAATGTGTTGCACACCGCTTGTTGCGGGCAAGATCGGAAACACGAAAAAATCGAAAATAACGACCACCCGCTCGCCGATCGTCGCATACGCGCTTTGCTCCGCTGGCGGTTTGCCAGGGAGGGTTTCTATTCAGCGATTAAGTTATTGATTTCCGCCATAAAATGGCGCGAGAGACGGGGCTCGAACCCGCGACCTCCGGCGTGACAGGCCGGCGCTCTAACCAACTGAGCTACTCCCGCGTGGCGCACAGATGTCCGCGGAACGAGGGGGGACTTAAAGGCCGGGCTTGGTGAAGTCAAGGACGTTGCATCCACAGCCTGAAGGAGCGGATATCCGCCGGTGGCGCGCAGGAACGTGACCCGGCCGCGCCGGGCGGCGTAGTCAGTCCGGTCCCGAATCGTCTACGCCTCCGGGAACCTGCGGGGTCCGGGGGCGGTCTCCCCAGCCACCGGCAAGAATCGAGGAGGCCAGACATGGCGAAGAAGGCAGCCGCTCCCGCCACCATCACCCTCAAGCACCTCGCCGCCGACATCGCGGAAAGCCAGGACCTGTCGAAGAAGCACGCCGAGGCCGTCCTCACCGACATGGTCGAGCTGATCGCCAAGCACCTGAAGAAGGGCGACCGCGTCCGGATCGTGGGGCTGGGCATCCTCCAGGTCCGCAAGCGCGCGGCCCGCACCGGCCGCAATCCCGCCACAGGCGAGCCCATCCACATCAAGGCCAGCAAGAAGGTCGCCTTCCGCCCGGTCAAGGAACTGAAAGAGGCGATCTGAGGTGACTGTTCGTTAAGCCTGATCGAAGCTCGTTCCGGCCGCAACGTGGCCCGCTTTTCTGATATACCGCCTGCTCCCCCTGACCCCCGGCGGTTTGACCAGAAATGTCCTCACTCATCTTCACGCATACCGTGACCGAGCGCTTCCTGCGCTACGTCACCATCGACACCCAGTCCGATCCGGAATCCCCCAGCTCGCCCTCGACCGAGAAGCAGAAAGACCTCGGCCGCGTCCTCGTCACCGAGCTGAAGGCAATGGGCGTCGCCGACGCCCATCTCGACGACTACGGCTACGTTTACGCAACGATCCCGGCCAACACCGACAAGAAGGTGCCGGTGATCTGCTTCTGCTCGCACATGGACACCTCGCCCGACGTCACCGGCAAGGACGTGAAACCGCAGGTCGTGAAGAACTATCGCGGCGGCGACATCACCCTGCCGGGCGATACCAGCCAGGTGATCCGCTTCGCCGAGCATCCCGCGCTGAAGAACCAGATCGGCAACGACATCATCACCACCGACGGCACCACGCTGCTGGGCGCCGACAACAAGGCCGGCGTCGCCGAGATCATGGATGCCGCGCATTTCTTCATCTACAACCCCGATGCGAAGCACGGCACCCTCAAGATCCTGTTCACGCCGGACGAGGAAATCGGCCGCGGCGTCGACAATGTCGACATCAAGAAGCTTGGCGCCGATTTCGGCTACACCATGGACGGCGAGACCGCGGGCTCCGTCGAGGACGAGACCTTCTCGGCTGATGGTGCCACCATCACCATCAACGGCGTCAGTGCCCATCCGGGCTATGCCAAGGGCAAGATGGAGCACGCGATCAAGATCGCAGCCGCCATCGTCGAGCGACTCCCGAAGGAAGGCTGTTCGCCCGAGACGACGTCAGGCAAGCAGGGCTTCCTGCATCCAATCGGCATCGACGGTGCGCTCGAGCAGGCAACGCTCTCCTTCATCGTGCGCGACTTCACCGACGAAGGGCTGAAGGAGAAGGAGGTCCTGCTCGAGAACATCGTCAAGGATGTGATGAAGGACTATCCGCGCTCGACCTACAAGTTCGAGGTCAAGGAGCAGTATCGCAACATGAAGCAGGTGATCGACCGTCACCCGCACATTCTCGAATACGCCATCGAGGCGATCCGCCGCGCCGGCCTGCGCCCGATGCGCACCGCGATCCGCGGCGGCACCGACGGCTCGCGCCTGTCCTTCATGGGCCTGCCCTGCCCCAACATCTTCGCGGGCGAGCACGCGTTCCATTCGCGCCTGGAATGGGTCAGCCGGCAGGACATGGAAAAGGCGGTGCAGACGATCGTGCACCTCGCCATGATCTGGGAGGAGAAAGCGTAGGCGCGCGGCTAATCTCGGCGCGCGAAATAATTCCAAGCCCTAGGGAACGTTGGCGATCCAAGTCCCAAGGACGAAGATTGTGAGCACAAAGGCCTTAGCCGGTCAGCCCCGGGCTGGGGCCTTTTCGCGTCTCGATTGCGCCCGGGACCAGCCTGCCCCTCAGGCGGTCGCAGCAGCTTGGCCGCCGCGATACTCCGCCCACGCTTGCCGCAGGATCTGCAAAGATGAGGTGAGGAAAATTCCCGCCATCACGGCGGCAACAGCGAGATCAGGCCATGCCGTTCCGGTACCGAATACGCCAACGGCAGCAATCATCACAATGACGTTGCCGACCGCGTCATTGCGCGAGCAGAGCCATACCGACCGCACGTTGGCGTCGCCGTCCTTGTAGCGCGCGAGCAGGAGAACCGAGGTCAGATTCGCCGCCAGCGCGGCCAGGCTCATCGCTCCCATCAGCTCCGCACGGGGAAGCCCCAGGATCAGGGTCTGATAGACCGTTGATCCGAACACCCAGGCTGCCATCGCGCTGAGCGACACCCCCTTGAACAGTGCGGCGGTGGCCCGTGTCTTGAGGCTCGCGCCGATGACCGAAAGGCTCAAGCCGTAGGTGACTGTATCGGCCAGGAAGTCGAGAGCGTCGGCCTTGAGAGCCTGCGAGCCGGCCAAGTGGCCCGCCACCATTTCGCTCACGAACATCGCCGCGTTGATGGCGATGACGGTCCACAATATGCGCTTGTATCGTGGATCAAGCCCGTCGAAGACCGGAACACCTGCCGAGCAGCAGTCGGCGCAGCCCGACGTGGCGACCTCCTCCACGCGGGGTTTGGCGGCCTTCTCGCAGCACGCGTCGTGTGAGCAGCAGGACTCTTCAGGCACTCCAGGCTCCCTCCGGCGTCCCATTTTACCATGCGCCTGTAACGATGGCGATCTTCCAGGCGCGGTTCCACAATTGCCTCGGCCTCTAGTCCCTACGAACGAAGTCATCCCAATCCGCGTTGCGGACCACTCGATCGACCCCTCGCACCGTTTGCCTTGGAGGAGGAAAATGAGAACCTTGCGAACTGACTGTAACCAAGTCGGCAATACGAGCGAACTATAGCCATGTGGGTATGACGACCACGGAAACCGAGCTCAAGGCACTCATGCTTGCCAGCCAGGATGGCGATGCTGCGGCGCATCGCATGCTGCTTGAGCGGCTGAGCCGCCATTTGCGCGCCTATTACAAGGGCAAGTTCGCGAAAATAGGCCGAGGCGTGGCGGAGGCCGAGGATCTGGTTCAGGAGGCCGTGCTGGCGATCCACCTCCAGCGACACACCTACGATCCGCAGGAGCTGTTAACGCCCTGGGTGCACGCGATCGCGCGCTACAAGCTGATCGATTTTCTCCGCCGAAACCGGGCCTCGGTTACCGACGTGCCGATCGACGAGGCGGGCGACGTCATTGCCAATGACGATAACCTCAGCGCCGAGAGCAGCTTCGATCTCAGGCGGTTGCTCAAACACCTGCCGGAAAAGATGCAATGCGCGATCGAGGCCGTGAAACTCGACGGGCTGAGCGTCGCTGAAGCGGCACAGCGCTGCCACATCTCGGAATCGGGCGTGAAGGTCAATATTCACCGCGGGCTGAAGACCCTGGCGGCGTTGATCGCACAGAGGACGCAAACATGAAGACGGACGAGCTGATCAGCGCGCTCAGCGCGGGTGTCGAACCGGTCAACCGGCGACAGGTCAACCGCAGCGTCGGCACTGCGCTTGTGGTTGGAATGGCCGTTGCAATCGGAGTCACGTTCTTGGCACTCGGTGTCCGCACCGACCTGACCACGCCACGCACCCTGATTTTTCTGTTCCTGAAGATCGCATTCGCGTTCGGCACCACAGGCGCGGCGGCGGTCTATCTGGCACGGCTGGCGCGGCCTGGCGGGGAACGAAGGGTATCCCCGGGCCTCGCCGCACTGCCCTTTGTGGCGATCCTCCTGCTTGCCGGCATCAGCCTTGGGCAGGCGCCGAGCTCGCACTGGGACAGGATGGTGATGGGCGATCAATGGCTCGAATGCCTCATCTCGATTCCGATCATCGCGATTGTCCCGTTTGCCGTCGTCATCTGGGCTGTGCGACAGGCGGCTCCGACCAATCTGGTCCGTACCGGCGCCTTCAGCGGGCTCGTCGCAGGTGGCATGAGCGCGATGGCCTATGCGCTTCACTGCACCGACGACTCGCTGCCCTTCGTCGCGCTCTGGTATGGCGGTACGATCGTGCTGTGCACCCTCGCAGGCGCATTGTTGGGACCCCGGCTGCTGCGCTGGTGAGAGGCTGCACTCACGTCGGCGTGAGCCTGTAACCGACTCGCGGATGGCTCCGAACTCCTCAGAAGAAGCGCAACAGAGGCGCTTCCGCGAAAATCATGGAGCCGGAACTATGTTGACGAAGAGCCTTCTCGCACTCACGCTTCTCTTGGCCGTCTCGGCCAGCGCCCATGCGGGCTCGACCATTTCCGACAGGAGCTATTGGCCGAATGAGGCCAGGCAAACCTCGCAATCCAGAACGTTTGTCCTACCTCAAGGCCCGTATTCCGCGTTGGCCTATGATCGACAAGCGCCTGAGCTGCCCGCCACCGCACCGGCGGGCGGCGCATCCGGATGGCGTTATCAGGGAGGCCCCAAATCCCATTAGGATTGCGCAATAACATGGTACTCCGCGATCGCTCGAAACGGTTAACCACCAGCGCTCCCTGCTCTCACACTTGTGAACCGGGGGACTTTCCAGTGTTGCCACCGTGTGAGAGTGTCGCGCAATGATGGCTTGTCGCATCCTCAGGCTCGTGCTCGCGGTCCTCGTGACCGCGGGGCTGATGGTTGCGCCGCTGGTGACACCAGCAGCGGCGGAGCCTCTGATGGCTAGCGACATGCAGATGACCGGCGCACAGGACATGTCGGCGGACATGCCGTGCTGCCCCGACGAGCAGAACAGCAAGCAATGCCAGGACTGCCCGCTCCTCGCGATCTGCATGCTGAAGGCGTTGCAGGCAGGACGTGTCGTCGCGACCGCCATCCGCTATGCGCGTCCTCTCGCGCTGCTTCGGCCGCTCGATGATGCCATCGGCGACGGCCTCACCCGCCCACCTCCGGATCATCCCCCTCGATCGATCGTCTGACAGGCGCTCCGCCGCCTGGTGAACATGCGTGCCGCAATCGGCGCGCATGGCTGCATACCGTCTCGCGACGCGTCACGTCGTTGCGTGCGACTCCATCAGACCCGTCGAGGAAATTGAAATCATGACAACGTCCCACGTCGCGCGCGCCGCCATGGCCGCGCTGATCGCCACCGCGTTTGCGACCTCCGCACGCGCCGAAATCAAGAACTATGAATTCCAGCTCATGCAGCCGACCGTCAAGGCCGGCGCCGATCGCATCGTGACGGTACGGCTGGTCAACAAGACCTCCGGCAAGACCGTGCCGGATGCCGTGGTCTTCGCCAGCCGGCTCGACATGGCGCCCGACGGCATGCAGGAGATGGCCACCAAGGTCACGCCGATGCCGGGCACCGAGCCCGGCACCTACCGTTTCAAGGCCACCTTCGGCATGGCCGGGCGCTGGCAGCTCTCGCTTGGCGCCAAGGTGCAGGGCGAAAGCGGCACGGTCGAAAACAAGCTCGTCGTCACGGCCGAGCAATGAGCAAGAGCCGCCTCATCGGCACTACCGCTGCGCTTGTCGCAGCGGTAGGCGCCGCGCTGTTTGCCGGCAGCTTTTTGCCGGCGAATGGCGATCCGATTTTGTCCGCAGCGAATGCGGCGGATACGGCCGCCCCGCTCTATTATCAGGATCCGGACGGCAAGCCGCTCTATTCGCCGACGCCGAAGAAGACCGAGGACGGCCGCGACTACGTCGCCGTACCGGCGCCGTCCGATGCCGACGAGCCTAAAGGCGAGCACAAGGCCGATCGCAAGATCAAATATTACCGCAACCCGATGGGCCTGCCCGACACCTCACCAGTGCCGAAGAAGGATTCGATGGGGATGGATTACATCGCCGTCTATGACGGCGACGACAGCGACGACGGTTCGGTCAAGCTGTCGCCCGGCAAAATCCAGCGCAGCGGCGTCAAATCGGAGCCTGCCGAACTACGGCGGCTGCGGACGCTGGTGCGCGCGCCCGGCACTATCCAGCTCGACGAACGCCGGATCTCGGTCATCGCCATGCGCGCCGAGAGTTTTGTGCAGAAGGTTGCCGACGTCACCACCGGAAGCCGCGTGACCAAGGGGCAGTCGCTGATGGAGATCTACAGTCCGGCCGTATCGTCCGCAGCGGCCGAATATCTCGCGACCATCACCTCGAAGACGACCGCGGGCATCGAACCCTACGGCCGGGGCTCGCGGCAGCGGCTGGTCAATCTCGATGTCCCCGAACCCGTCATCGCCGAGATGGAGAAGAGCCATGCGGTGCCGATCACCATCCAATGGTCGTCGCCGCGTGACGGCATCGTGCTCCAGCGCAACGCCATCGACGGCATGCGCGCCCAGCCCGGCGACATCCTGTTTCGCATCGCCGATATCTCGCTGGTGTGGGCCAATGTCGACGTCGCCGAGCGCGACCTCGGCGGCATTGCCGTCGGCCAGCCCGTGACGGTGCGGGCGCGCAGCTATCCCGGTCGGGATTTTGGCGGCCGGATCAGCGTCATCTATCCGCAGCTGAACAAGGAAACGCGCACAGCGCGGATACGGATCGAACTCGCCAACGACGATCTCGCGCTGCTTCCCGACATGTATGTCGATGCCGCGATCGATACCGGCAATCCGGCGCCGGTGCTCAGCGTGGCCGAAAGCGCGGTGCTCGACACCGGCAGCCGGCAGGCCGTCCTGGTCGACAAGGGACAGGGCCGCTTCGAGCCGCGCGAGGTCAAGCTCGGGCGGCGGGGCGACGGCTATGTCGAGATCCGCGACGGGCTTGCCGAGGGCGACGTCATCGTCACCTCCGCCAACTTCCTGATCGATGCCGAGAGCAACCTCAAGGCGGCCCTCAAAGGACTCGCCGAAGGCGGCAACGCCCAAGGCACTAACGCGCAAGGCACTGATGCGCACGGCGGCCACGCGATGGGAGGCAAGCCATGATCGCGCGCATCATCGCCTGGTCGGCACGCAACCTGCTGCTGGTCCTGTTCGGCACCGGCTTTGCCGCCGCGGCCGGCCTCTATGCCTTGCTCCATCTGCCGCTGGACGCCATTCCAGACCTCTCCGACACCCAGGTCATCGTCTACACCGAATATCAGGGCCAGGCGCCCCAGGTGATCGAGGATCAGGTCACCTATCCCCTCACCACTGCGATGCTGACGGTGCCAAGGTCGAAGGTGGTGCGCGGCTTCTCCTTCTTCGGCGTCTCCTTCGTCTACGTCATCTTCGAGGACGGTACCGACATCTACTGGGCCCGTTCGCGCGTGCTCGAATTCCTCAACGGCGCCGCGTCGCGGCTGCCCGCCGGCGTCACGCCCACGATCGGGCCCGACGCCACCGGCGTCGGCTGGGTCTACCAATATGCGGTGATGTCCAAGGAATTGAACCTTGCTGAGACGCGGACGATCCAGGACTGGAATCTGAAGTTTGCGCTCGCCAAGGCGGAAGGCGTGGCGGAGATCGCGAGCATCGGCGGCTTCGTGCGGCAATACAACGTCATCCTCGATCCGCAGCGCATGCGCGACCTCGGCATCACCATGCAGAAGATGCGCGATGCCATCCGCGCCAGCAATGCCGACGTCGGCGGCCGCACCGTCGAGCTTTCCGAGTTCGAATATGTCATTCGCGGCAAGGGCTATCTGAAAAGCGTCGACGACATCGGCAACATCGTGCTGAAGACCGACAACGGAACGCCGGTCAAGCTGCGCGACGTCGCCCGCGTCGAGCTCGGACCGGACGAGCGGCGCGGCATCGCCGAGCTCAACGGCGAGGGCGAGGTGGCGAGCGGCATCGTGCTGCAGCGCTTCGGCATGAACGCACTCGACGTAATCGAGGGCGTCAAGAAGCGATTCAGGGAGATCGCAACCAGCCTGCCGAAATCGGTCGAGATCGTTCCGGTCTACGACCGCTCCAACCTGATCAAGGCCGCGATCGAGACGCTCCGGCATACGCTGCTCGAGGAGAGCATCGTGGTGGCGCTGGTCTGCATCGTGTTCCTGCTGCATGTCCGCAGCGCGCTGGTTGCCATCCTGATGCTCCCCGTCGGGGTGCTGATGGCGTTCGGGGCGATGAAGCTGCTCGGGATCGGCTCCAACATCATGAGCCTCGGCGGCATCGCGATCGCGATCGGCGCCATGATCGACGCGGCGATCGTCATGATCGAGAACGCGCACAAGCATCTCGAGCGCGCCGCGCCCGGCCATTCGCGGGTGGCGATCCTGATCGAGGCCGCCGCCGAGGTCGGCCCGGCGCTGTTCTTCAGCCTGCTGATCATCACCGTCTCGTTCATGCCGATCTTCACCCTGGAATCGCAGGAGGGCCGGCTGTTCAGCCCGCTCGCCTTCACCAAGACCTTCGCGATGGCGGCGGCGGCGCTGCTGTCGGTCACGCTGGTGCCGGCGCTGATGGTGATCTTCGTCCGCGGCAGGATCATCCCGGAGCACAAGAACCCGATCAACCGCTTCCTGATCTGGATCTACCGGCCGGTGATATCAGGCGTGCTGCGGGCGCGGATCCCAGTGATCTTGCTCGCACTTGGCGTGCTCGCCGCCTCGATCTGGCCGGCAGGCCGGCTCGGCTCCGAGTTCATGCCGAATCTCAACGAAGGCACCCTGCTCTACATGCCGACGACGCTTCCCGGCATTTCCGTGACCAAGGCGGCCGAGCTGATGCAGACCCAGGACCGCATCATCCGCTCGTTTCCGGAAGTCGCCTCGGTCTACGGCAAGGCCGGTCGTGCGGCAACCGCGACCGATCCGGCGCCGTCGGAGATGTTCGAGACCATCGTCGACCTCAAGCCGAAGGAGCAGTGGCGCGCCGGCGTGACGATCGACAGCCTGATCGCCGAGATGGACAAGGCGCTGCAGTTTCCGGGCGTCTCCAACGCCTGGACCATGCCGATCAAGGCGCGCATCGACATGCTCTCGACCGGCATCCGCACCCCCGTTGGCATCAAGGTCATGGGCACCGATCTCGCCGGGATCGACAAGGTGGCCCGGCAGATCGAGCAGGTGCTCAAGGCGGTGCCCGGCACCTCCTCGGCCTATGCCGAGCGGAGCCTCGGCGGCTACTATCTCGAGATCACGCCGGACCGCGAGGCGCTGTCGCGTTACGGCATCATGGTGCAGGACGTGCAGGACACGATTGCGACCGCGCTCGGCGGCCAGACGGTGACGACGACCGTCGAGGGCCGGCAGCGCTTCACCGTCAACATGCGCTATCCGCGCGACCTGCGCGACAATCCGAAGGCGATCGCCAGCGACATCCTGGTGCCGATGCCGGGCGGCGGCGCCGTCCCGCTCGGCGAGGTCGCAAGCGTCACGCCGGCGCGCGGGCCGACCTCGATCCGGACCGAGAACGGCCAGCTCGCCACCTACATCTATGTCGACATCCGCGACCGTGACCTCGGCGGCTATGTCGCCGATGCGAGGGCTGCGGTGCAGGCGAGCGTCCAGTTCCCATCAGGCTACTATGTGGTCTGGAGCGGGCAATACGAATATCTGGAACGCGCCACCGCGCGGCTGAAGATCGTGGTGCCGGTAACGCTGCTGATCATCTTCCTGCTGCTCTACCTCAACTTCCGCTCGATCACCGAGACCATGATCGTGATGCTCTCCCTGCCCTTCGCCCTCGTCGGTGGCCTGTGGCTGATGTGGTGGCTCGGCTTCAATCTCTCGGTCGCGGTCGCCGTCGGCTTCATCGCGCTCGCGGGCGTGGCGGCCGAGACCGGCGTGGTGATGCTGATCTATCTCAACCACGCCCTTGCCGAGACCGAAGCGCGCTGCGCGCGCGCCGGCCGTGTCCTGACTCGCGACGATCTCGACAAGGCAATCATGGAAGGTGCGGTCGAGCGCGTCCGCCCGAAGATGATGACGGTGGTTGCGATCATGGCCGGCCTGCTGCCGATCATGTGGAGCAGCGGGACGGGATCGGAGATCATGCAGCGGATCGCCGTGCCCATGATCGGCGGCATGATCTCGTCGACGCTGCTGACGCTGATCGTGATCCCCGCAATCTTCGGCCTGGTGAAGGGCTTCGGGCTCCGTACGGGCGATGGGGCTGTCGCGTCGGAGCAAATTCCGGAGGCCGCCGAATGAGCTCGTAATCCCCCGGAATGTTGCGCCCCGGTCGCACTCGCATCATGAGGTGCGGCTGCGACGTTGAGTTCCCCACACGTAACACTATTGCGGGTCGACACTGTTCCCGCTGCCATGCTAGGCCAGCCGAACCGACAGCGAGAGTGAATTCGTGGTCCTGAATCGCCGACCCTTCAGACGGAGCACCACGCGCCATTGGCGCGGGCTCGTGGCTGTGTTCGTCGCGGTCATGTATCTGCTCTCGGGCGCGCTCCACGGGGCCCACGACATCGATGTGACCAGCCCGTCCGGCGGCTCCGAGATCGCGGCGATGCTCGACCACGGCGCGGCCGGCCATGGCGATCATAAGGCGCTTGCCGGCCATCACTGCCACGGCTGCTTCTCCATCGCTGTCGTGCAACCGGTGCAGCCGGAAGCCGCGGCCGATGTAATGGCAGCGCCGGTCCCGCAGCGGCAGCCGGCGCTCGCCGGCATCGCGCCCGATACGGCATCCCCGCCCCCCAAGCACCTGACCTGAACGGATCAGCCGGGCGCCCCATCGCGCCCATCGGTTCTCCTTCACAGGTTCTGTTCATGTTTTGCAGGCGACTGGCTGCGCGCATCGCGTGCGCGCTGGCTATTCTCATCAGCCCACCCCTGGTGCTGACGTCACACGCCCAGACGCTGACCATGCGCGCGGCGCTCTCGCGCGCGCTGGCCGCGAGCCCGCGCCTGACGGCGGCGGAGCGCGACGTCGGCATCGCCACCGGTCAGCGCATCCAGGCCGGCGCGCTCCTCAATCCGGAACTGTCCTATGAACAGGACAATTCATTCGGGTCGGGCATCTATCGCGGCACGAAATCGGCCGAGACCACGCTCCAGATCAGCCAGGCCTTCGAGCTGTTCGGCAAGCGGGACGCCAGGATCGCGGCCGGACAGGCCGGCATCGAGGTCGCCGCGATCCAGCGCAAGGCCGTCAGGCTGGAAGTGCTGTCGGAGACGGCGATCGCCTTCCTCAGCGTACTCGGCGCGCAGCGGCGGATCCAGATCCTGGACGAGCAGATCGCCGCGATCGACCGGCTGACGCCGCTGCTCCGCCGCCGCGTGGAAGCCGGCGCCTCCTCTCCGGCCGAGACCGGCCGCGCCGAGGTCGCCTCCGCCCTGGTGAAGGCCGACCGCGAGCGATTCAAGGCGACGCTGGCAAGCGCCCGGCGCGAGCTCGCGGTGCTGATGGGCGACCGAGCTGCGAAGTTCGGCGAGGTCTCCGGCCGGCTCGACACCACGGGGCGCCCGCCGACGTTCCAGTCGGTGGTCGCCGCCATCGATGCCAATCCGCAATTGGTGCGCTGGACGGCGGTCTTTGCCCAGCGCAATGCCGAACTATTGATGGCGCGGCTCAAGCCCTATCCGGACGTGCGGATCGCGGCCGGCTGGCGCCATTTCAACGAAACCAATGACGATGCGGCGCGCCTCACCGTCTCGGTGCCGATACCCGTGTTCGACCAGAACCAGGGCAACATCCTCTCCGCGCAGGAAAGCCTCGCCAAGACCGGGGCCGAGCGCGAGGCCAACCGCAACACGCTGATCGTGATTGCCGGCCGTGCCTATGACTCGCTCCAGGGCTCGCTGCGCGAGCTCGCGGTGCTGCGCGAGACCGCCATCCCCAAGGCCACCGAGGCCTCGGAGGCGATCTCGCAAGGCTACGGCCAGGGCCGCTTCACCCTGCTCGAAGTGCTCGATGCGCAAGCGAGCGTCACCCAGGCGCGACTGCGCGAGCAGGAGGCGCTGCAGAACTTCCACGCCGGCGTCGCCACCATCGAAGGCCTCGTCGGCAATCCCTTTGCGCTGGCCCGGGAGAGCGCGCGATGAAGACATCCTCCACCATCCTCGTCGCGATCGTGACCGCAGCGCTCGGTGCCTACGGCTACGCCATGCTTGCAGCGCCCAAGGTCGCACCCGCGGAGCATGTCGAGCGTTCCGAACAGAAGAAGCCGAACGACCATGTCGAGCAGGACGAGCACGGCGCCGACCGCATCCGCATCTCCGACGTCAAGCTCGCGGCCGCCGGCGTGACGCTGGCGGAAGCCGCGGGCGCCACGCTGACCGACACGCTGGCCTTCAACGGCATCCTGCGCGCCAATCAGGAAGCCGTGGTGCAGGTGACGCCGCGCTTTCCGGGCGTCGCCAAGTCGATCCAGAAGCGCATCGGCGACAAGGTCGCCAGGGACGATCTGCTCGCCGCGATCGAGAGCAACCAGAGCCTCACGGTCTACGAGCTCAAGGCGCCGATCGCCGGCACCATCATCGAGCGGCAGATCTCGCTCGGCGAATACGCCTCCGAGCAGAAACCGGCCTTCGTCGTCGCCGACCTCTCCAGCATCTGGGTCGACCTGTCGATCTACCGGCAGGACCTCCGGCGCGTCCGCCTCAACGACGAGGTGCTGATCGACCCCGACGACGGCCGCGGCGAGATCAAGGGCGCGATCTCCTACATGGCGCCGATCGGCTCGAGCGAGACCCAGACCGCGCTGGCGCGCGTGGTGCTGCCAAATCCCGACGGCCGGCTCCGCCCCGGCCTGTTCGTCACGGCGCGGCTGATCCTCGCCGCACGCAACGTCGCAGTTGCCGTGCGGCGAAGTGCGATCCAGACGCTGGAGAACAAAACCATCGTGTTCGTCCGCGAGGACGGCGACAAAATCGAGGCACGTCCGGTCGAGCTCGGCGACTCCGATCCGAAATTCGTTGAGATCCGCGCAGGCCTTTTGGCCGGCGAGCGCTACGTCGCCGAGAACAGTTTTGTGGTCAAGGCGGAGATGGGCAAGGGAGACGCCGACCATGATTGACGCCCTCCTCGCCTTCTCCATTCGTCAACGATGGCTCGTGGTTCTGTTCGCGCTCGTCGCCGGCGGCTTCGGCGCCTGGAATTTCACCCGCCTGCCGATCGACGCGGTGCCCGACGTCACCAACGTCCAGGTCCAGATCAACACGCGCGCGCCGGGCCTGTCGCCGCTCGAAGCGGAGCAGCGCATCACCTTCCCGATCGAGACCGCGATGGGCGGCCTGCCCAGGCTCGACTACACCCGCTCGATCTCGCGCTACGGCCTGAGCCAGGTCACCGTCGTGTTCCAGGACGGCACCAACATCTATTTCGCGCGCCAGCTCGTCAACGAGCGCATCCAGCAGGCAAAGGACCTGCTGCCTGCAGGCACCGAGGTCGCAATGGGGCCGATCTCGACCGGGCTCGGCGAGATCTATGTCTACTCGGTCGAGGCCAAGGCCGGCGCGAAGTCACCGACCGGCGCCGAGTTCACGCCGACGGAACTGCGCACCATCCAGGACTGGATCATCAAGCCGCAACTGCGCACCATCCCCGGCGTGATCGAGGTCAACTCGATCGGCGGCTATGAGCGGCAATTCCACGTACTGCCGATCCCCGGCCGGCTGATGGCCTACAAGCTCGGCTTCCGCGACATCATGACGGCGCTGGCCGCCAACAACGCCAATGTCGGCGCCGGCTATATCGAGCGCAACGGCGAGCAATATCTCGTCCGCGCACCCGGCCAGGTCGCCAATATCGAGGACATCAGGGACATCGTGATCGGCTCGCGCGGCGGCGTGCCGGTGCGCATCCGCGACGTCGCCGACGTCCAGGAAGGCCAGGACCTGCGCTCGGGCGCCGCGACCACCAACGGCAACGAAACCGTCCTCGGCACCGCCATGCTGCTGATCGGCGAGAACAGCCGCACCGTGGCCCAGCGCGTCAAGGCGAGGCTCACGGAGATCGCGAAATCGCTTCCCGACGGCGTGATCGCGCGCGCCGTCTACGACCGCACGCATCTGGTGGAAGCGACCATCCAGACCGTCGAGAAGAACCTCGTCGAAGGCGCGGCGCTAGTGATCGCAGTGCTGTTCCTGATCCTCGGCAACATCCGCGCCGCACTGATCACGGCCTGCGTCATCCCGCTGTCGATGCTGTTCACGATATCAGGCATGGTCGAGAGCAAGGTCAGCGCCAATCTGATGAGCCTCGGCGCAATCGACTTCGGCATCATCGTCGACGGCGCGGTCATCATCGTCGAAAACTGCCTGCGGCTGCTCGCTGCCGAGCAGCACCGGCGCGGCCGGCTGCTGTCGCTCGAGGAACGGATGGAGACGATCCGCGCCGGCAGCAGCGAGGTCATCAAGCCGAGCCTGTTCGGCACGCTCATCATCGCCGTGGTCTACCTGCCGGTCCTGACCCTGACGGGGACCGAAGGCAAGATGTTCACGCCGATGGCCCTGACCGTGCTGATGGCGCTCGCGGGCGCGGCGCTGTTGTCGATCACCTTCGTCCCGGCCGCGGTGGCGATCTTCGTCACCGGCAGGGTCTCGGAGACGGAAAACCTCTTCATGCGGACCGCCAAGCGGTTCTATGTGCCGCTGCTCGACCGCGCCATCCGCTACCGCGGCAGCGTCGCGTTTGGCGCCGTCCTGATCGTCGCCGGCAGCGTCTTCGCCGCGACACGCATGGGCGGCGAATTCATCCCGAGCCTCGACGAGGGCGACATCACCATCGAGACCATCCGGATTCCCGGCACCAGCCTGACCCAGAGCGTCGACATGCAGATTCGGCTGGAGAAGGCGGTCAAGCAAGTGCCGGAGGTCGCGACCATCTTCTCCAAGGTCGGTACCGCCGAGATCGCCAACGACCCGATGCCGCCGAACGCCGCCGACACCTATGTCACGCTCAAGCCGCGCGAGGAATGGCCCGATCCCGCCAAGCCGAAGAACGAGGTGATCGAGGAGATCGAACGCGCCGCCAACACCCTGCCCGGCACCGCCTATGGCATGACCCAGCCGATCCAGATGCGCTTCAACGAGCTCATCGCCGGCATCCGCAGCGACGTCGGCGTCAAGATTTTCGGCGACGATCTCGACGTGCTCGCCGGCATCGCCCAGCAGGTCAACGGCGTGGTCCGCGGCATCGAGGGCGCCGCCGACGTCAAGACCGAGCAGGTCGCGGGCCTGCCGATCCTCACCGTCAAGCTCGATCGCCAGGCGCTGTCGCGCTATGGCCTCAGCCTCAGCGAGGTGCAGAACCTCGTCGAGATCGCGATCGGCGGAAAGCCGGTCGGCAAGCTGTTCGAAGGCGATCGCCGCTTCGACATCGTGGTCCGGCTGCCGGAAAGCCTGCGTGCCGACCCGGACACGATCAAGTCGCTGCCGATCCCGCTGCCGCCGGGCGAAGACGTCGCGGCCGTCACGAAGACCGCCTGGCCGGGGACATCGGGAACGACGCCGCGCTACGTGCCCCTCTCTTCCGTTGCGGCAATCGAGATCGCGCCGGGTCCCAACCAGATCAGCCGCGAGAACGGCAAGCGCCGCGTCGTGGTGATGGCCAACGTTCGCGGGCGCGATTTGCGCTCCTTCGTCGCCGAGACGCAAGCCGCCGTCGCGGAGAAGGTCAAGCTGCCGCCGGGCTACTGGATCGGCTGGGGCGGGCAGTTCGAGCAGCTGGTCTCGGCCACCAAGCGGCTGACCATCGTGGTGCCGGTGGCGCTGCTGCTGGTGTTCCTGCTGCTGTTCATGGGCATGGGATCGGCGGCGGATGCGGCGCTCGTGTTCTCCGGCGTGCCGCTGGCTCTGACGGGCGGCGTCGCGGCGCTCTTGCTGCGCGGCATCCCGCTGTCCATCAGCGCCGGCGTCGGCTTCATCGCGTTGTCGGGCGTCGCCGTGCTCAACGGCCTCGTCATCATCGCCTTCATCGAGCGGCTGCGCAGCGAGGGACGATCCGTTGCGGAGGCCGTGCGGGAGGGCGCGCTGACCCGGCTGCGCCCGGTGCTGATGACCGCGCTGGTCGCCTCGCTCGGCTTCGTGCCGATGGCGCTCGCCACCGGCGCCGGCGCCGAGGTGCAGCGGCCGCTCGCAACCGTGGTGATTGGCGGCATCATCTCCTCGACCGTGCTGACGCTCCTGGTGCTACCGGCGCTCTACATGCTGTTCCGGCGTGACGTGGCAAGCGAAACGCCTAGAATGGCGACTGATTTGGCGGCGTCCAGGGAGGTCTAGGTTTGGGCAGCCACGACCACGGCCATCACCATCATGACCATGCAGGTCACGGGCATGATCACGACCACGGTCATGATCATGGCCATGGTCGTGGTCTTGGCCACGCGCATGTCCATGCGCCCGCCAGTTTCGGCAAGGCCTTCGCGATCGGCATTTCGCTCAACACTGCGCTGGTCGTGGCCGAGGCGGTCTATGGCTATATCGGCAACTCCACCGCCCTGCTCGCGGACGCCGGCCACAATCTCTCCGACGTGCTCGGCCTGGTCGTGGCGTGGGGCGCCGCAATCGCGGCGCGGCGCGCGCCGAGCGGACGCTTCACCTACGGCCTGCGTGCCTCGACCATCCTGGCGGCACTGGCCAATGCCGTGTTCCTGCTGGTCGCGACCGGCGCGATCGGCTGGGAGGCGATTTTACGCCTGCGCGAGCCGGAGCCGGTCGCGGGGGTGACCGTGATGGTGGTCGCCGGCATCGGCATCCTCGTCAACGGTTTCACCGCCATGCTGTTCGCGAGCGGTCGCAAGGACGACATCAACATCGAGGGCGCCTATCTGCACATGGCCGCCGACGCCGCCGTCTCGCTCGGCGTCGTCGTCTCGGCGGCGCTGATCATCTGGACCGGCTGGCTTTGGCTCGACCCCGTCACCAGCCTCGTCATCTGCGCCGCCATTCTCTGGAGCACGACCAGCCTGCTCCGCGGCTCCATCGACATGTCGATGGCGGCCGCCCCCAAGGGCACCGACCTCGCCGCGATCAGGGCGCTCCTGCTGGCGCGCCCGGGTGTGTCCGCGATCCACGATCTGCACGTCTGGCCGATCTCGACCACCGAGACGGCGCTGACCTGCCATCTCGTCATGCCCGCAGGTAGCGGCGATGCGTTCCTGATGGAGACCGCGCAGATGCTGAAGGCGTCCTTCCGCATCGGCCACACCACGCTTCAGGTCGAGACGCATCCGGATAATGGCTGTGCGCTGGCGCCGGATGACGTGGTGTGAAGAGGCATTTGCTCAGCTTCAACTGCGCACAACGGCGTCGAGCAGCGAGCGCTACGACGCCTTCGCCGTCACGATCCAGATCGCGCCCTGAAGTGCCACCGACTGTCCCTTCAAAAACGGCGCGAGCATTTCGCGGATCGAGGCCTTAGCGGCCTCATACGTCTCCGGCGGATGCCCTTGCAGCGCACGGCTGGCCGGGCCGATCTGGAGCGCGCCGTCGACGGCGGCCTCGAGTCCACCGCCGATGGCGATATCCATCGCGAGATTGTGCGGCTCCATCGCCACATCGACGAAGCCCGCCCCTTTCAGGATGCGCATCACGCGCTCTTCGGATGCGAAGGCGAACGGGCCCGGCTCCTCCGGCCCGACCGGCGGCATTTTGGGCACGTGCTTGTAGACCGCCATCAGCGGCGCCATCATCCACGGGTTCTCCTTCGGCTCACGCCAACAGGCGAAGGCGAGCCGCCCGGACGGCTTCAGCGCGCGACGAAGGTTGGTGAAGGACGCAATGGGATCGGCGAAGAACATCACGCCGAAGCGCGAGGCCAGGAGGTCAAAGCTCGCCGGCTCGAACGGATGTACCGTCGCATCCGCCAGCACGAAATCGAGCGGCAGGCCCTTTGGCGCCAGCGCACGCGCCTGCGACAACATGGGGTCGGAGACATCGAGGCCGAGCGCGAAGCCGTTTGGCGCCACCGCCTTCGCAAATGCCACCGTCGTTGCGCCGGAGCCGCAGCCGACGTCGATCACGCGCTCGCCCGGCTTCGGCCCGGCGCGATCGATCAGGACATCCGCGATCGGCCCGAGCAACCTCTCCTGCACCGCATGTCGATCGGCCCAGCGTTGCCCGCTGGGGCCGTTCCAATAGGCGATCTGGTCGACATTCTGCTCGTGTCCGCTGGGTTGCTGCATCGGGACCTCATCGCGCACTCACGCGCCGTTCAGCCCATATCACGAACCGAAGTTGCGGCCCATTCAAATTGAAGGTCGGACGGGCACCGCTTGGATGCTTGTGCCTGGAGCCTACGAATTCGGCCAGGGCAGTTGGGCCTTGAGCTTCTCGCCAAGCAACTCCTCGCCGCAGGCGCTCAGATGATCGGGATCGCTGAACGTCAGACAATCGCCGGTCAGCAGGAAATACTGATCGACCTTGAGCACGTCGTAGAATGACAGATACTTGAAGGTCTGTGGCCCTTCGGCGACTTCCTTGGCAATCTCGGCGTCCAGCGCCTTGAAATGATGGAGCGAGACGGGATTCATCCTGAACGCGTCCCTTGCGATTGACGGCGGATCGCGGAAGTTGACCCGTGCTTCGACAAAGGGACCGAGCCACACGATCTTCGCCAGCGGCGCGATCGTCCGCAGATAGTTGATCGTGAAGGCGACCTTCTCGTAATTGATGAGATATCCCGTCTTCCACTCGAACAGGTGGTGGTTTTCCGAATTGCCTTCCAGGTCGGTCAGAAGGTGAGCTCCCGACACGTTGAAGACGATCCCGCGCACGGAAGCTCCGTTGCGCTCGAGGAAGCCCTTGAGCCTGGAATACGGACAGGCATCGCTGTCGTTCCACGCACGGCAGCCTTCGTCGACCAGACCGACGACGAACTCGCCGGGGCTCGCCTTGGCCACCGCATTGTAGACGTTCTCGCCGTGGGAATCGCCGACGACCATGGTTGCCGGGCCAAACTTCTCGGCACAGGATCGAAACCGCGCCTCGAACGCCTCGTCCGGACGGGGAGACCAGAACTGGCAGCCACGGTCGATCAGCCGGGCCTTGATATCGCGCAAGCCATATTGCTTGATGAGCGCATAGGCCCGCTGGGTCGCCATGTCGTTGCGGGCGAGATAGCTGTTCTCGAGCCCGCCGGTGAAGATGCCGACCAGGCCGAGGCCGGCCAGTCCCGCGGAGGCAGCACCGCAATAGGCGAACACCTCGTTCCGGGTGAGCCGCTTGCGGTCGCGCGCCGGGCGCTCGACCAGCACGTAGGTCAGGTAGGCCAGGAGCAGCGCAATCGCCGAAAGGCCGATGAAGACCGGGATATTGGCCTCATAGATCGCGCCGAGCCGCGCAAACGCAAACACGGGCTGATGCCAGAGATAGGCGCTGTAGCTGATCAGGCCGATGCCAACGAGGCCGCGCGTCGCAACGATGCGGCCCGATAGCGTATCGGGTCGCAGGAACACGATCGCCAGCGCCGTGCCGAGTGTCGGCGGCAACGTGTAAACGCCGGGATAGGGAATGTTGTGATAGGTGAAGATCGGAATCGCGATCAATGCAAGACCGAGCAACGCAAGCGGCTCGGCGAGCCGGCGCGGCAGGCGCCGCGCTTCGGTCTCGATGCGGCACAGCGGCAGCAGCGCACCGATCAAAAGCTCCCAATACCTTGCCGGCAGGAGGTAGAAGGTCGCTGCCGTCGCGTGACGCGATCCCCAAACAGCGAGAGCGAAGCTCAGTACAGCGGTCGCGACAAACAACGCGATGGCGTGACGTCGACCGAGCTTGAGCAACAAGAACAGCGCGATCGGAAAGACCAGATAGAACTGCTCTTCGACCGCAAGGCTCCAAGTATGGACGAGTGGCTTGAGCTCGGTCGGCCCGTCGAAATATCCGCTTTGCGACCAGAAGAAGAAGTTCGAAACGAAACCGCAGACCGAGAGCAGGCTCCTGGCGAACTCCTCGAGATCGCGCGGGCTCAGCGAATAGATGGCGAACGGAATGCTCGCAAGGCAGACCAGGAACAAGGGCGGCAGAATGCGCCGGGCGCGCCGCTCGTAGAAGCCGACGAAGCTGAAGCCGCCATTTTCATATTCGTCGAGGATGATCGACGTGATCAGATAGCCGCTGATCACGAAGAAGACGTCGACTCCGACAAAGCCGCCCGAGAATCCGGGAACCCCGGCATGATAGAGAATGACAGGCAGGACCGCGATCGCTCGCAGGCCGTCGATCTCCGGTCGGTAGGGCAGCTTGGTCGGCATATGGCCGGCGTCGGATCCAGGTGGTGCTTGGCAGGGCAGCCGCTCTACGCGTCCCAGTTCGGGCCGATATGCCCGACGCGAAGACCGGCCGCAAGCACAAGATGCAGCCGGAACCGATGGCCGTCGGCTCGGTGCTGCCCGCTCGGCCCGTTCCAATTGACGAGGCAGTACCGAAAAACGCGTTGGTGGGCGGTCACGGATTCGAACCGCGGACCCTCTCGGTGTAAACGAGATGCTCTAACCAGCTGAGCTAACCGCCCTCGCCGCCTCTTTATCCCTACCCGCCCTCGGTGAGCAAGTACGGAACATCAATCCTGCGGCCTCCCCGGCAGCCCCGGCACGGCGTCGATCCACACTGCCGCCGACTGGCACCAGATCTGTCGGCTGGGCCTCAGAGCGTCGCGCTGGCGGATGCTGCCCCAGCGGATGCCCCAGTCGTCGGCCTGGTCGCCCTCGCCGCTGGTGAACAGCGGGGAACCACAGTCGGCGCAAAAATGCTGGAAGCGCATCCGGCCGTTGTCGCCGCGCTTGCCGTAGATTTTTGGCGTGCCGCCGGTGAGCTTGACGTCGCCGGCGGAACAGATCGCGGTGACCCGGAACGGTGATCCCGTCAGCGTCTGGCAGTCCTGGCAATGGCAGACCGAGACCGCCTCGGGGTCGATCTCGGCTTCAAAGGTGATCTGCCCGCAATGGCATTGCCCGTCGATCTGCATCGCCCTCGTTCCCTTGCATCAAAGCAAAAACGGCGCCCGAAGGCGCCGTTTTATCATCTTTCGCTGGAGCTCAGTGAGCGGTCAGGCCGCCAGCGGCTTCGTCGCCGTCCGGCTTCACCGTCACCTTGGTGTCCTCTTCCCAGACGATCGGCACCGGTTTCTTCACCAGCGCCCTGGCGACGACGTCGTCGAGACGGGAGACCGGGATGATCTCCATGCCGCCCTTGATCGCATCGGAAATCTCCGTGAGATCCTTGGCGTTGTCCTCGGGGATCAGCACCGTCTTGATGCCGCCGCGGGCAGCAGCCAGCAGCTTCTCCTTCAGACCGCCGATCGGCAGCACGCGGCCGCGCAGCGTGATCTCGCCGGTCATCGCGACATCGTGGCGGACCGGGATTCCGGTCATGACCGAGATGATCGCGGTGGCCATCGCCACGCCCGCCGACGGACCATCCTTCGGCGTCGCACCTTCCGGCACGTGCACGTGGATGTCGCGCCGGTCGAACAGCGGCGGCTCGATCCCGTAGACGATCGCGCGCGAGCGGACGTAGGACGCCGCCGCCGAGATCGATTCCTTCATCACGTCGCGCAGGTTGCCCGTGACCGTCATCTTGCCCTTGCCCGGCATCATGACGCCTTCGATGGTCAGCAGCTCGCCGCCGACATCGGTCCAGGCAAGGCCGGTGACGATGCCGACCTGCGGCTCGCTCTCGATCTCGCCGAAGCGGTACTTCGGCACACCCAGAAGCTCTTCGAGAGACTTCTCCGTGACCTTGACCGACTTCTTCTTGGAGATCATCAGCTCCTTCACCGCCTTGCGGGCGAGTGTGGAGAGCTCGCGCTCCAGGTTACGCACGCCCGCTTCGCGGGTGTAGCGGCGGATCAGCAGCAGCAGCGCGTCGTCGTCGATCGAGAACTCCTTGGAGTCCAGGCCGTGCTTGGACACCGCGTTCGGGATCAGGTGCTTGCGCGCGATCTCGACCTTCTCGTTCTCGGTGTAGCCCGCGATCCGGATGATCTCCATGCGGTCCATCAACGGTCCCGGAATATTGAGCGTATTCGCGGTCGTGATGAACATCACGTTGGACAGATCGTAGTCGACCTCGAGATAGTGGTCGTTGAAGGTCCCGTTCTGCTCGGGGTCGAGGACCTCGAGCAAAGCCGAGGACGGATCACCGCGGAAGTCGGCGCCCATCTTGTCGATCTCGTCCAGCAGGAACAGCGGATTGGACGACTTGGCTTTCCGCATCGACTGGATGATCTTGCCGGGCATCGAGCCGATATAGGTGCGGCGGTGACCGCGGATCTCGGCCTCGTCGCGCACGCCGCCGAGCGAGACGCGCACGAACTCGCGTCCGGTCGCCTTCGCGATCGACTTGCCGAGCGAGGTCTTGCCGACGCCGGGAGGTCCGACGAGGCACAGGATCGGTCCCGTCAGCTTGTTGGCGCGCGACTGCACCGCGAGATACTCGACGATACGTTCCTTGACCTTCTCCAGACCGTAGTGATCGGAGTCCAGGATGGCCTGCGCCGATTCCAGGTCCTTCTTGACCTTGGACTTCTTGTTCCACGGGATCGACAGCAGCCAATCCAGGTAGTTGCGCACGACGGTCGCTTCCGCGGACATCGGCGACATCTGGCGCAGCTTCTTCAATTCGTGCTGCGCCTTCTCGCGCGCTTCCTTGGAGAGCTTGGTCTTGGAGATCTTCTCTTCGAGATCGGCGAGCTCGTCGCGACCGTCGTCGTCGCCGAGTTCCTTCTGGATCGCCTTCATCTGCTCGTTGAGATAATACTCGCGCTGGGTCTTCTCCATCTGGCGCTTGACGCGCGAGCGGATGCGCTTCTCGACCTGGAGCACCGAGATCTCGCTCTCCATCAGGCCCAGCACCTTTTCGAGGCGCGTGGTGACCGACAGCGTCTCCAGGATGCCCTGGCGATCCGCGATCTTGACGGCGAGATGGGAGGCGACCGTGTCGGCGAGCTTGGCGAAATCGGTGATCGCCTGCACCACGCCGACGACCTCGGCCGAGATCTTCTTGTTGAGCTTCACATAGCTCTCGAAGTCGGACACGACCGAGCGTGCCAGCGCTTCCGCCTCGACCGACTTCGCATCGGTATCGGCGAGCGCAATCGCGGTCGCTTCATAGTAGTCGGCGCGATCGGTGTATTTTTGCACGCGCGCACGCTCGAGCCCTTCGACCAGCACCTTCACGGTGCCGTCGGGAAGCTTCAAGAGCTGGAGCACGCTGGCAAGCGTACCGGTCTCGTAAATCGCATCGGGCGCCGGATCATCGTCGGACGCGTTCTTCTGCGTCGCGAGCATGATCAGCGCGTCGTTCTTCATCACCTCTTCGAGCGCGCGGATCGACTTCTCGCGGCCGACGAAGAGCGGCACGATCATGTGCGGGAAGACGACGATGTCGCGCAAGGGAAGCACGGGATAAGCGTGCGTTTCGCCATGGACGATGGTTGGCCTGGGTTTTGGATTAGTCATGGCCTTTTCCTTTTGCTTTGCCCCCTTGCACGCAGCCCGCCATGCTCATGCGCAACCGCCACAAGGTGCCGAGGTGATCCACAAAACCAGTCTACCATTCCAAGGGTGGACCGGGCTTGCCGGATCGGAACTGAGGCGAATCTTGAAGAGAATTCACGCTCGCCGCCGACATTAGGTGGCTATCGACCGGGGGGGTGTCAAGTCATTGAAAAACGCGCGCCATCAGGCGCTTACGCACACGGGTAAGCGACGCTAACTCGGCTGCGGAGATACATTCCGCAGCCGTCACTTCTCAGGACGATTGGAGCGTTCCAGCGCCGCAAATCAGGCGCTGGCGTTCTCGACGGCGCGATCGGATCGATCGGCGTAGATGTAGAGCGGACGGGCCGTGCCTTCCACGACTTCGCGGGAAATCACGACTTCTTCCACACCTTCCAGACCCGGCAGGTCGAACATGGTCTCGAGCAGGATCGCCTCGAGGATCGAACGCAGGCCACGGGCGCCGGTCTTGCGCTCGATCGCCTTGCGGGCGACCGCGCCAAGCGCCTCGTCGGCAAAGGTCAGCTCGATGTTCTCCATCTCGAACAGGCGCTGGTACTGCTTCACAAGCGCGTTCTTCGGCTCGGTCAGGATCTTCTTCAGCGAGGTCTCGTCCAGATCCTCGAGCGTCGCCACCACAGGCAGACGGCCGACGAACTCGGGGATGAGACCATACTTCAGGAGATCCTCAGGCTCGACGTGACGGAAGATCTCGCCGGTACGGCGGTCCTCCGGCGCGAGCACCTGGGCGCCGAAGCCGATCGAGGTCGACCGTCCGCGTGCCGAGATGATCTTCTCGAGGCCGGCGAAGGCGCCGCCGCAGATGAACAGGATGTTGGTGGTATCCACCTGCAGGAACTCCTGCTGCGGATGCTTGCGGCCGCCCTGCGGCGGGACCGAAGCCACCGTGCCTTCCATGATCTTCAAGAGCGCCTGCTGCACGCCCTCACCCGACACGTCGCGCGTGATCGAGGGATTGTCGGACTTGCGGCTGATCTTGTCGATTTCGTCGATGTAGACGATGCCGCGCTGGGCGCGCTCGACATTGTAGTCGGCGGCCTGGAGCAGCTTCAGGATGATGTTCTCGACGTCCTCACCGACATAGCCGGCTTCGGTCAGCGTCGTTGCGTCCGCCATCGTGAAGGGCACGTCCAGGATGCGGGCGAGCGTCTGCG
Organism: Bradyrhizobium diazoefficiens USDA 110; assembly: GCF_000011365.1. Classification (GTDB taxonomy): domain Bacteria; phylum Pseudomonadota; class Alphaproteobacteria; order Rhizobiales; family Xanthobacteraceae; genus Bradyrhizobium; species Bradyrhizobium diazoefficiens. The sequence goes on from NC_004463.1 coordinate 5,484,722, forward strand.
CGAGCAGCGTCTTGCCCGAACCGGTCGGACCGATCAGCAGGATGTTCGACTTCGCGAGCTCGACGTCGTTGTGCTTGGTCTGGTGGTTGAGGCGCTTGTAGTGGTTGTGCACCGCGACCGACAGGACCTTCTTCGCGTGGCTCTGGCCGATCACGTAATCGTCCAGCACCTTGCAGATTTCCTTCGGCGTCGGAATGCCGTCGCGCGACTTGACCAGCGAGGACTTGTTCTCCTCGCGGATGATGTCCATGCAAAGCTCGACGCACTCGTCGCAGATGAAGACCGTGGGACCCGCGATCAGTTTGCGGACTTCGTGCTGGCTCTTGCCGCAGAACGAGCAATATAGCGTGTTCTTGGAGTCGCTCGTGCCGACCTTACTCATTCATGTCTCCGTCCGCGGTTCGATCCCGTTCCGCTCGATCGCTCCATCCCGACACACCGGTCGGTATGAAGTTCAAATAGAGCAAATTCCGTACCAAAAAAGACCCTACGCGCTACATCCCGTGCGAATCACGGTCACTCGATTCTCCCGCGATCATAGCGGATCATTCGTAGCCAACCATGCTGTCACCCGACTATCAAGAATTCGCTAATCGGGGGTCGCCGGCTACCCGTGACAATACCGTGATTTCAGGTCTTGGCACGGGCGAAGTGATCGAAATCACCCCGGCGTTGCTGGATTGCCACGAAAAACAAGCACGAAAGCGGAACTTTCTGCCTGTCGCAGGGCGCAAAACGGCGTTTTGCAGCGCGCACACGAGTCCTAAACGTGAACGCTCCCCTGAAGGTACCCGGGCGCCCCCAAGGGACGCCGCTACCGACCGGTAGTGCTACTGGGTCTTCGCCGCGGCCGGCTCTTCGGCGCGCTTGTCGATGACCCTGTCGACCAGGCCGAACTCCTTGGCGTCGTTGGCGGTCAGGAACTTGTCGCGTTCCAGCGCGTCCTCGATCGTCTTGTAGGTCTGGCCGGTATGCTTCACGTAGATCTCGTTGAGCCGCTTCTTCAGGTTCAGGATTTCCTGCGCGTGCAGCATGATGTCGGTGGCTTGGCCCTGGAAGCCGCCGGAGGGCTGGTGCACCATGATGCGCGCGTTCGGCAGCGAGAAGCGCATGTCCTTCTCGCCGGCGGCGAGCAGCAGCGAGCCCATCGAGGCCGCCTGCCCCGTGCACAGCGTCGAGACCGGCGGGCGGATGAACTGCATGGTGTCGTAGATCGCAAGGCCCGACGTCACCACGCCGCCCGGCGAGTTGATGTACATCGAGATTTCCTTCTTCGGATTTTCCGCTTCGAGGAACAACAGCTGCGCGACGACCAGCGTCGACATGCCGTCCTCGACCGGACCGGTCAGGAAAATGATGCGCTCTTTCAGCAGGCGCGAGAAAATGTCGTAGGCGCGCTCGCCACGGTTGGTCTGCTCGACCACCATGGGCACGAGGTTCATGTAGGTTTCAACCGGATCGCGCATGAGTCACCTAGGGTTTTCGGAGGCGGACATCGCCACTCTTGGCTGCCAGTTTGGCTGGATTTGCCGGAAGGCCGATGGACGCCCGTGATGCAGGAAGTTGGTAGCGGTAGAAGTTTGGGTACAGGGTGTACCGACAGATATAGCCCAATTCGCGCCAGACAAGTGCGGAGCGAATTAAGGCTTAATCCGCCGGGCACTTGAAGCTGATTCTCGCAAGAAGGCCCAGCCAGCCACATGGCTAGCCGGGCCCTTCCGCTGATCATCCTTAATAGAAGACTGTCTCAAAGCCTTCAGGCCGCGGTCTTTTCCGCCTCATCGTCCTTGTAGAGGTCCTCGCGCGAAACCTTCTTCTCGGTCACGTTGGCGAGCTCGAGGATGAAGTCGACGACCTTGTCCTCATAGATCGGCGCACGAAGCTGGGCCAGCGCCTGGGCGTTGCTGCGGTAATAGTCCCAGACTTCCTTCTCGCGGCCGGGCATCTGGCGGGCCCGCTCGATCACGGCGCGGCCGACCTCGTCGTCGGTCACGGTGATCTTGTTCTTCTCGCCGATCTCGGAGAGCACGAGGCCGAGGCGCACGCGGCGGTCGGCGATCTTGCGGTACTCTTCCTTGGCGGCATCTTCGGTGGTGTCCTCGTCGGCAAAGGTCTTGCCGGCCGAGTCCATCTCGGCCTTGACCGAGTTCCACATCAGATTGAACTCCTCGTCGACGAGCGAGGGCGGCGCCTCGAAGCGATGCGCCTCGTCGAGACGGTCGAGCAGCGCGCGCTTGACGCGCTGGCGCGTCGCACCGGCGAACTCGGCAACCAGACGCTCGCGCGCGGCTTCCTTCAGCTTGTCCAGCGATTCGAGGCCGAGCGTCTTGGCGAACTCGTCATCGATCGCAATGTCCTGCGGCGCTTCGATCGAGGTCGCGGTGGTCTCGAACTCGGCCGGCTGGCCGGCGAGCTTGTCGTTCATGTAGTTCTTGGGGAACGACACTTTCAGCGTGCGCGTCTCGCCCGCGCCGATGCCGGTGAGCTGCTCCTCGAAGCCGGGGATGAAGGTGTTGGAGCCGATGACGACCTGGATGCCCTCGCCGGTGCCGCCCTCGAAGACTTCGCCGTTGATGGTGCCCTTGAAGTTGATGGTGACGCGGTCGCCCGACTCGGCCTTGGCCCCGTCGGCCTTCGCGGCATAGCCGCGGTTGGTGTCGGCGATGCGCTTGATCGCCTCGTCGACGTCGGCGTCGGTAACGTCAGCCACGGGCTTCTCGACCTGGAAGGTCTTGAAGTCGGCGAGCGCGATCGACGGCACCACCTCGATCGCAACCGTGTAGGTCAGATCGGTCTTGCCGCTCAGCAGCTCCTCGACCTCGGCCTGCTCGCTCGGCATCGTGATCTTCGGCTCGGTCGCGAGGCGGAAGCCGCGCTCGGAGAACAGCTGCGTGTTGGTGTCGCGGATGGTCTGGTCGATGGTCTCGGCCATCACCGAGCGGCCATAGACCTTCTTCAGATGAGCGACCGGCACCTTGCCGGGACGGAAGCCGTTGATGCGGACCTTGTCCTTGAGGTCGACGAGCTTGGCGCCGGCCTTGGCGTCGAGATCAGACGCGGGAACGCTGATCTTGAACTCGTGCTTCAAACCTTCCGAGAGGGTTTCTGTGACCTGCATGGCGTCCAATCTTCTTCTCGTTCGGCCCCGGCACGCATGCGTCGGGACGCTGTCATTAATCGATCCAACGCGAGGCAAACGCCTCAACGCCGGTGGTTCATCAGAGCCCTGCTCCAGACGGAAAACATCCGCACGAAGCGAGGCCCTTCGGTAATCCGTGCAAACGCTGAAAGCGCTTGGTGCGGGCGGAGGGACTCGAACCCCCACAACTTTCGTCACTGGAACCTAAATCCAGCGCGTCTACCAGTTCCGCCACGCCCGCGTGAATTTGCATCAAGACCGGCCGCGATGCCGCGGGCGGCCGGGCTTATAGCATGCGCCTGACTGTTCGCAGCAAAAAAATGGCCTGATGGAGGCAGGCTTCAAGTAGGCACGATGGCTGGACTTATCCAGCGCGGCGTGGTCCGGATCGGGCCATGAAACCGCGGATCTTTCACCCGAGCCGACGCGAGGTTCTGGTTGGCCTCGGAGCCTCGGCTGCGGGGCTGATGGCCGGCGGCGCAGGTCCGTCCGTGACCGCCCAGATCGCCCTTCAGGCGAGGCCGGCAACGCTGGCTCTGAAGCCGGGGCAGCCGCCCACACCAATCTGGGAGCTGGCCGCCGTAAGCCATACCAGGGGCGTCCATCTCAAGCGCGGCGACCGCTGCGAGGTGGTATTCCGCAACGACCTGCCTGTGCCGCTTGCCCCAGTCTGGTACGGCCTCAACGGCCCGGCTGCGGCGGACCCGCTGCGAGGGCGCGCGCCGACGGCGCCGGACGCGACTGAAACTTCAATTATTTCAATACCAAACGCCGGAACCCTGCTGACCGACTTTCGCCTCTTCGAGGACGGCCTGAAGCAGCCGGCGCGGCCGCTTCCGATCATCGCGGAGGAGACGAGCCGCATCGCCGTCGATCGTGACGAGGTCCTGCTGATCGAGGAATGGCGCCTGCGGCCGGATGGGACCGCGCTGCCCCCGGGCCGCGACCCCAAGGACGCGACCCCGCTCTATACAATCAACGGGCAGACTTCATGCGAGCTCGCAGCCGCCGCCAATGAGCGGCTGCGGCTGCGCTTTATCAATGGCTCCCAACGCACTGTCCTCGCAATCAAATTGGAAAATCACGACGTCCGCGTGATGGCCCTGGACGGACAGCCGGCCGAGCCGTTCCCGGCCCGCAATGGCGCCCTGGTGCTGGCCCCGGGCGGACGGGCCGACGCCTTTGTGGACGCAGCCACATCGGCCCAATTTCTGCTGCATGACGGCAAGGAGGCCCGCCCGATCGGAAACCTCTCGATCTCCGGCAGACTGGAGCGGCGCGCGCCGCTGTTGCCGCCACAACCGCTCCCTGCGAATGCCCTGCCCGACCAGCTCGATCTCAAAGGCGCCCTGCGGTTCGATGTCGCGCTCGGTGCACCCGATACCGGTTGGACGCGGCCTGCGGATTTCTCCACCTCGTCGGCGCCGGCCTTCCGCACCAGGACCGGCCGCACCGTCGTGCTGACCCTCAAGAACCCCGCGCCCCTCACCGCCGTGTTCCACCTGCACGGCCATCCCTTCCGCCTGCTCGACAAGCTCGACGACGGCTGGAAGCCCTATTGGCTCGACACGCTCGCGATCGAGTCCGGCCAGACCCAGCGCATCGCGTTCGCGGCGACCTCGCCCGGACGTTGGCTGATCGAATCCGTCGTGACCGACTGGGCCGCGCCGCGGCTGGTGCGCTGGTACGCGGTGGAGTGAGGTTTCGTAGGATGGGTAGAGCGCAGCGAAACCCACCGCCACCGTGCCGAGGTTTGAGATGATGGGTTTCGCTGCGCTCTACCCATCCTACCCGCCGTAGCGAGCAGCTCAGTACTCGATCCCCAGTGCATTATAGATCCGCCGGTGCACGGCCGGCAGGGTCTCGGTCAGGTCCTCCGCGATCAGCCCCGGCCCCGCCTCGCTTGCCGCCTCGCCATGCATCCACACGCCGATGCTGGCGGCTTCGAAGGCCGGCACGCCCTGCGCCAGGAGCCCCGCGATGATGCCGGAGAGCACGTCGCCCGCACCCGCCGTGGCGAGCCAGGGCGGCGCATTGGCGGCGATGGTGGCGCGGCCGTCCGGCGCGGCGATGGTGGTATCCGGCCCCTTCAGCAGCACCACGGCGCCGGAGCGTTCGGCGGCGGCGCGGACGCGCTCGAGCTTGGAACGGCCGGGGTGCTTGTTGCTGAGATCGGAGAACAGGCGCGGAAACTCGCCCTCGTGCGGCGTCAGCACCACCGCATTGTCGTGCGAGGCCTTGATCGATTCGAACAGGCGCTCGGGATTCGCGGCAAAGCTCGTCAGCGCATCCGCGTCCAGCACCAGATGCCGCTGCGCGCCAAGCGCGGTGTGGACGAAATCGCAGGTGCGATCGCCAACGCCTGTACCGGGGCCGATGATGCAGGTGTTGTAGCGCTTGTCGCCGAGCAACTCGCCGAACTCGATCGCGGTGTCGACGGGGCGAACCATCACCGCGGTCAGCGCGGCCGCATTGATCGCGAGCGCATCGCGCGGGCTCGCCAGCGTCACCAGGCCCGCGCCGGCCCGCAACGCGCCGCGCGCGGCGAGCCGCGCCGCGCCGGTCGCGGCTGCATCGCCCGAGACCGCCAGCACATGCCCTCGCGCATATTTGTGGCCGTCGATCCGCGGCACCGGAAAGGCCGCGCCCCAGAAATCCGGGTCGTTCTCGAAGGTCTGCGGCCTGATCTCGTCAAGCACCTGTGCGTCGATACCGATGTCGGCAACGCGCACGCGGCCGCAATGCATCCGCCCCGGCAGCAGCAGGTGCGCCGGCTTCTTGCGGAAGAAGGTGACGGTCTCGGTGGCGTTGACCGCAGCGCCCAGCACGGCGGCGCTGGTGCCGTTGATGCCGCTCGGCAGATCGACCGCGAGCACCAAGGCACCATTGGCGTTGACGGCCTCGATCATCGCGCGCGCCTCGCCGTCAACGGGGCGGCTGAGGCCCGCACCGAACAGCGCGTCGATGATCAGCGCGGGCTTTCCGATCGCCTGCGGATTGAACGGGAGCACCGGGTGCTTCCAGCCGCGCGCGGCGGAGGCCGCGTCGCCCTGGAGCTGGTCGCGCTCGCACATCAGGATCACCGAGACCTCGCGCCCCTGGGCGGCGAGCTCGGCGGCTGCGACAAAACCGTCGCCGCCATTGTTGCCGGGGCCGGCCACGATCAGGATCGGCCCCTCCTCCACCAGCGCGTTGGCGGCCTCGGCGACCGCCTGGCCCGCGCTCAGCATCAGCTTGAAGCCGGGCGTGCCGGCCGCGATCGAGAGCTGGTCGGCGCGCTGCATTTCGGCGTTGGTCAGAACTTCCATGCCACTTCCCTGTACAAACGCCTCTTCAACAGGCATCTTCTGTGCCGATCCGACCGCCGGAACGCCGATTTGCCCACAGATTGAACCGTTTGCCTATTTCGTAGTCTTCGGTATTTTGGGCCGGTCGGCTCCACCTATCAGAGATGCTCGTTAAAAGGCTGATAACGCTCCAATAATCAGGGCATTTGCAACTTGGCATAGACCCTGCTTTCGAGGAAGCCGCTTCGGTTCGTCGTGCTCACTGACATCTATCAGGGTGTGGCCGGCCGTTGGTGCCGGGCTGGTCAGGGATCCCGGCATAGCGAAGACAAGATCGTGCGTGAGAAAAGCGCATCCTGACGAAGACGTTGCTATTTGATCGAAATGCCGGGAGGCGCGCAGTGAAGAAAATCGAAGCCATCATCAAGCCGTTCAAGCTCGACGAGGTGAAGGAAGCGCTTCAGGAAGTCGGCCTTCAGGGCATCACCGTCACCGAGGCCAAGGGCTTTGGCCGGCAGAAGGGACACGCCGAGCTTTACCGCGGCGCAGAATACATCGTCGACTTCCTGCCCAAGGTGAAGATCGAGATCGTGATCGGCGACGATCTGGTCGAGCGCGCCATCGACGCGATCCGCCGCGCTGCGCAGACCGGTCGCATCGGTGACGGCAAGATTTTCGTCTCCAACATCGAAGAGGCGATCCGCATCCGAACCGGCGAATCCGGGCTGGACGCTATCTGAGCCGGGTGCTATCCCGCATTTTGCGACACTCTGACAAGAAATAAGGCTGCTTCGGCGGCCCGAATTCGTTTGTGCGGTCGCGCGCGAACTCGCCAAAAGCGAGAATAATCCTGCTCATCTGGAAACCGACCCGCAGAGCCAAAAGGGGTATGCATGAAGACCGCCAAAGACGTCCTGAAATCGATCAAGGACAACGACGTCAAGTACGTCGACCTGCGCTTCACCGATCCGCGCGGCAAGTGGCAGCATGTGACGTTCGACGTCAGCATGATCGATGAAGACATATTTGCCGAAGGGACGATGTTCGACGGCTCCTCGATCGCCGGCTGGAAGGCGATCAACGAGTCCGACATGTGCCTGATGCCGGATCCGGTGACCGCGACGATCGATCCGTTCTTCGCCGAGACCACCATGGTCATCACCTGTGACGTGCTCGAGCCGACCACCGGCGAGCCCTACAACCGCGACCCCCGCGGCATCGCCAAGAAGGCCGAGGCGATGGTGAAGTCGATGGGCGTCGGCGACACCGTCTTCGTCGGTCCCGAAGCCGAGTTCTTCGTGTTCGACGACGTGCGCTTTTCCTCCAGCCCCTACAACACCGGCTTCAGGCTCGACTCCTCGGAGCTGCCGACCAACACCGACACCGAATATGAAGGCGGCAATCTCGGCCACCGCGTCCGCACCAAGGGCGGCTACTTCCCGGTCCCGCCGCAGGACTCGGTGCAGGACATGCGCTCGGAAATGCTCGGCGCCATGGCCAAGATGGGCGTCAAGGTCGAGAAGCATCACCACGAGGTCGCCTCCGCCCAGCACGAGCTCGGCATGAAGTTCGACACGCTGACGCTGATGGCCGACCATCTGCAGATCTACAAATACTGCATCCACCAGGTCGCCCACATCTACGGCAAGACCGCCACCTTCATGCCGAAGCCGGTCTATGGCGACAACGGCTCGGGCATGCACGTGCACCAGTCGATCTGGAAGGACGGCAAGCCGGTGTTCGCCGGCAACAAATACGCCGACCTGTCGGAGACCTGCCTCCACTACATCGGCGGCATCATCAAGCACGCCAAGGCGATCAACGCCTTCACCAACCCCTCGACCAACTCCTACAAGCGTCTGGTCCCGGGCTATGAGGCTCCCGTGCTGCTCGCCTATTCCGCGCGCAACCGGTCGGCCTCCTGCCGCATCCCCTACACCGCTTCGCCGAAGGCCAAGCGTGTCGAGGTGCGCTTCCCGGATCCGCTCGCCAATCCCTATCTCGGCTTCGCCGCGATGCTGATGGCCGGCCTCGACGGCATCAAGAACAAGATCGATCCGGGTCCGGCGATGGACAAGGACCTCTACGACCTGCCGAAGGAAGAGCTGAAGCAGATCCCGACGGTGTGCGGCAGCTTGCGCGAGGCGCTCGAGAACCTCGACAAGGACCGCGCCTTCCTCAAGGCCGGCGGCGTGTTCGACGACGACTTCATCGACAGCTACATCGAGCTGAAGATGACCGAAGTCGAGCGCTTCGAAATGACCCCGCACCCGGTCGAGTTCGACATGTACTATTCGGGCTAAGCGGCCCGAACTGTCTGCGACAAGCAAAAGGCGCTCCGCGAGGGGCGCCTTTTCGTTTTGGGGCGCCTCGTCGCCGATCCAGTCACCATGTCGCTGTAAAAGCCCGCTGCAGCTCGGCCGGAGCCGTGACGCCGCTCGCGATCAGCAATTGGGTGAGAACGCGTGCCTTCTGGGGATTGAGGTCCTCGGACACGACGAAGCCATTCTTGTCATCGTCGACCTCGACATTGCGGGTGACGAAGCCAGACCGAACCCGCGTGGAACGGACGACGAGGATCCCTTTCTTCGCGGCCGCTTCGAGCGCATCGAGCGCCGGCTTCGACGTATTGCCGTCACCGACACCGGCCAGCACGATGCCTTTGGCGCCGTGGGAAATGGCGTCCTCGATCGGAACGGCGTCCATGTTGGCATGCGAGTAGACGATCTCGACCCGCGGCAATTGCTCGCCTGCCGGGAGCTGATAGGCCGCGCGCTTGAGACCGGCAGCCTGGGCCATGAAACGGATGCCGCCCGCGGTGTCGACATAGCCGATCGGCCCGCCGTTGGGAGAATTGAACGTCTCGATGCTCGTGGTGTTGGTCTTGGTGACCGAGCGTGCTCCCTCGATCTTGTCGTTCAGCACGGCCATGACGCCGCGCCCGCGGGATCGGGGATCGGCGGCCACCTGGACCGCTTCGTACAGATTGCCGGGGCCATCCGCGCTGACGGCTGAAGCCGGACGCATCGAGCCGACGATGACCACCGGCTTGTCGCCACGCACCACATTGTCGAGAAAGAACGCCGTCTCCTCGAGCGTATCCGTGCCGTGGGTCACGATGACGCCGTCGGCCTCGTTCTTGTCGAAGGCCTCCTGAATGCGACGGGCCAGCGCAAACCAGACCTTGTCGTTCATGTCCTGGGATCCGATCGACGAAATCTGTTCGGCGTTCAGCTTTGCCAGCTTGTCCAGACCCGGCACCGACTGCATCAATTGCTCGCCCGTGATCTGGCCCGATTTGTACGCACCGGTCGCACGCGCGTCAGCCTGGCCTGCGATGGTGCCTCCCGTCGCAAGCACGAGAATGCGCGGCAGGCCTCCGGCCGAAGCGTCCTTGCCCGGCTCTGCAGCGTGCGCCGCTGCGCCGATGCCGCCGGACCAGAGCGCAAAAGACAGCAGTGGAATGGCAAGCATGGATGTTCGACGTTGGCGACAGCTGGCTGGGCTGGCGGTAGGCTTCGTCATCGAATTGTCCTCCCATTCAAGTAGGGATCGACATTCGATACGCCCATTGAGGCCGAAGATGGGTCAGCCTGCTGCTTTCCCTATGGGTTGTCCCGCCGCGGCATAAAATGATCGAGCAAACCCGTCGGTAGCGGAAAGACGACGGTCGACGACCGTTCGCCCGCGATGTCGTGCAGGGCCGCGAAGTAACGTAGCTGCATCGCCTGCGGCTCCTGCGCGAGAATCCGGCCGGCCTCGACGAGCTTTTCGGCGGCCTGCTGCTCGCCTATCGCGTTGATCACCTTGGCGCGCCGCAACCGTTCCGCTTCGGCCTGCTTGGCGATCGCGCGCACCATGGTTTCGTTGAGATCGATGTCCTTGATCTCGATCCCGGTGACCTTGATGCCCCAGACGTCGGTCTGCTTGTCGAGGATCTCCTGGATGTCGGCGTTCAACCTGTCGCGTTCGGCAAGCATCTCGTCGAGCTCGTGCTTGCCGAGCACCGAGCGTAACGTGGTCTGCGCGAGCTGGCTGGTGGCGGCCATGTAATCGCCGACCTTGATGATGGCCCGCTCGGGATCGACGATGCGGAAATACAGAACGGCGTTGACCTTGACGGAGACGTTGTCCCGCGAAATCACGTCCTGGGGCGGGACGACCTGCACCATCACCCGTAGATCGACCTTTACCAATTGCTGCACGACCGGAATGAGGATGATGAGGCCCGGGCCCTTCACGCCGGTAAAGCGACCGAGCGTAAAGACGACGCCACGCTCGTATTCACGCAGGATTCGAATAGCCTGGGAGAGGAACATGATGACAAGCAACGCGAGCGCCGCATAGGTCAGATATTCCAGCATCATGATGGATCTCCCTCGCCTGTTCGGGCTGGTGCGCGCCGTATCAGCAGCGTCAGGTCGACGACGTTTGCGACTTCGACCGTCTCTCCGGGCTTGAACGTTTCGGCGCCGCGCGCCTGCCAGCGCTCGCCATGGGCGAAGACATGACCTTCGCTCCCACGCCAGTCGAGAACCTCGGCGGGCAAGCCTCGCATGGCCTGCGCGCCGACCCGTTCAGGAGCGTTGGCGGCACGCCGCAGCGAACCAAGCACGACGAGCGCAAAGCCGGTGAACACAGTTGCAGCGATGCCGATTACCCACCACGACAGGTGGTAGCCGGGCGCCTCGACCCTGAAAAGCATCAGCGCTCCCAGCACGAAAGCGACGATCCCTCCGAGACCGATCACCACCGTCGGATTGAAGGCTTCGACAGTGAGAAGCACTATGCCGACCAGCATCAGGGCAAGCCCGGCATAGTTGATTGGCAGCAAATTGAGCGCATAGAGGCCGATCAACAGGCAGATCGCGCCGACGACTCCCGGAGCGACGGCTCCGGGAGACATGAACTCGAAGATCAGGCCGTAGATGCCGACCATCAGGAGAATGAACGCCACATTCGGATCGGTGATGACCGCCAGGAAGCGGGATATCCATCCGGGGTCGATGGCTTCAACGACCGCATCCTTCGTCGCGAGGCGTTGCGTTTTGCCGCCTGCAACCTCCACCACGCGGCCATCGAGTTGCCTCAGCAATTCGGCCTGATCGCGCGCGACGAGATCGATGGCATGGGCCTCTAGCGCGCCGTTGGCAGAGAGAGTGGCGGCCTCACGGACCGCTTTCTCCGCCCAGTCCACATTGCGGTTGCGCAGCTCCGCAAGGCTACGGATGAAAGCAACCGCATCATTGGTCACCTTTGCCGTCATCGCATCCTTGGGCTGATCCTTCTCGCTCTGCTGGTCACCGTCCTTCTTGTCCTTGCCGCCCTTGTCCGGTGTACCGCTCGGCAGACCCGGCAGCGGTCCGCCAATCTGCACCGGCGTTGCTGCACCAATATTGGTGCCCGACGCCATCGCCGCGATGTGGGTCGCATAAAGGATATAGGTCCCCGCGCTCGCCGCGTGGGCGCCGGAGGGAGCGACGTAACCGACGACAGGGACGGGCGAGGCCAGCACATCCGCAACGATCTCGCGCATGCTGGAATTGAGTCCGCCGGGAGTGTTGATTCTCAGAAGCACGACCTCGGCGCGCCGTTCGCTTGCGTGGGCCAAGGCCTCCTTCACGTAACTGGCCGACGCGGGGCCAATGGCCCCGTCGATCGAAACAATCAGTGCAAGACGGCCGTTCTCCTCTGCTGAACTGGGAAGGAGGCAGCAGATCAAAGCCACGACGCCAATCGCCGTAACGAGGGCCGCCTTCATGGTCTGCACGGCAGGACTCCCTTGCAGAACATATGGTGTTCGTCTCTTGAAGCTCAATGCAGCCGTGTGCAGGCCCTTGTCTGATTGTGCGATGCAATGGAAATCGCCCCGCGGATCGGTTGAGCACAGGGCGGTGGCGGACCATGCCTTGGGGACCATGCCTTGGGCTGATCCGCCCGTGCACTTGGCGGCTACGGCCTCGCGATCCGCACCCCGTCCGCTCCGATCGCGCCGAACGTACTCGCGATGATCTCGCTCGTCGGCTGCATGCCGCCGAGCGACCAGTGCGAAGGTTCCTGCTCCTCGATCCTGACCCAGACGTTGCGGCGGAAGTCCGGACTGCCCTGCCCTTCGACCTCGACCAGGAGGTCGGTGACGCGTTCGAGCAGCGTTTTCTTCTGCGCGGCGTCCAGGATGCCGCGGACGGTGGATATGGTGACGTAAGGCATGTCTCTCTCCAATCATGTCGTGTGACGACAGAGCGAATTTGGACCCGGTGCCCCGGGCAGGGCAGTGGCGGATCAGCCAGAGATCGGGCAATTTCCGCCACGCATCGCTGGCGCCGATCGGTTAGGGTCGCCAGTGGCTGGCAGGAGATCCCATGAAGCTCGCAGTTCTGGCGCTGGAAGGTTGCATGCATTCGGCGATCTCAGGCGTCGCCGACGTCCTGTCGCTCGCCAATCACGTCATGCAGCAGAGCGGCGAAAAATCCCGCTTCACCTGGCAGACGCTGTCGCTCGACGGCAAGGCGGTGCGCGCCGGCGGCGGCCAGACGGTCGCAGTCGACGGCGCGATCGGCAAGCGCGCCGGCTTCGACGCGATCCTCGTCCCCGGCAACCTCGTCGATCACGTCACGGCCGAGCGCCTGCGGCCGCAATACGTCCGTGCCGGCGCCTGGCTGCGGCAGCAGCACGCCAACGGCCGGCTGATCGGCGCCTTTTGCAGCGGCGTCTTCCTGCTTGCGGGAGCGGGCCTGCTCGACAACCGCCGCGCCACCATCACCTGGTGGCTGCAAAGCGAGCTTCGGCAGCGCCATCCCGCGATCGACCTCGCCCCGGACGCCGTCATCACCAGCGCGGACCGCGTCGTCTGCGCCGCCGGCCCGATGTCGTGGGTCGACCTCCTGCTCAGGCTGATCGAGATGGTCGACGGCAAGCAGATCGCAAAACTGTGCGCGGACTACGTCGTCATCGACACCGCACAGCGCACCCAATCGATCTTCATGCCCGTGGGCTACCTGCTCTCGCAGGACCCGCTGCTGACCAGGGCCGACCTGCTGGTTCGTCGCACCGGCAAGAGCCCGATGACGGTCAAGCGCCTTGCCGGCGCGCTCGGCCTCAGCGAGCGCACGCTGAACCGGAAGTTTCAGGAGCTCACGCACGAGCCGCCACAAGCCTTCATCATGCGCCGCCGCGTCGAGCACGCGCGCACGCTGCTGGAGACGACGACGCAGCCGATCAAGATCATCGCGCGCACGACAGGGTATGAAGACGAGAGCAGCTTTCGCAAGGCGTTCCGCAAGCTGACGTTGATGTCGCCTCAGGCGTATCGCGCGCGGCGGATGGAGCGGACGGCGTAACCGCTGACCAAGGGTGTTCGACCCAGCTTAGCGCCTTGCTCGCCCGGCAAATCCACAACTGCGGTGACAGTGCACTTAACTCTGCTCCAGCCGACGCCGCGAGCAGATCGCGGCCGAGCAATACCGTAATACGCAGTAATCGAACTCGTCTCAGAAAGATGCAGCCATCCTCGCGCGAGAAACAGGTCGCGCCATGAGGTGGATCAACGAGTTGGCGCGACTTTTCTGATGTAATGATGTTTGAAGAGTTGACCCGCGCCACCGGATCGAAGCCGAAGGGAGGCGACATTGACGAGTTCCCCTGACCGATACGGTACTGTTCCCCAGTTCCTCCACTGGGCGACGGTAGTTCTGGTGATCGTTGCGTGGACGCTCGGCATATTTGGCGATGACTTGCCCAAGGGTGGCGCGCGCGAGACAGGCCTGCTTGTTCATGTTTCCGCCGGCCTGTTGATCTTGGCCGCATTGATCATGCGGCTGGTGTGGAGGGCGGCCGTTCCGCCGCCACCTCCTGAGCCAAACGAATTCCGCAGATGGCTTGGCGCCTTCGCCGACCCATCCGCCCGTCTTTTTCATTATACGCTCTACGCCTTGCTCGTTGTCGTTCCGGTCGCCGGGATCGTTACGCAGTTTGCGCGTGGCGAGGCGTTGCCGCTGCTCGGCATCTACGAAATATCATCGCCATGGATACGAGATAGAGCCTTCGCGCACTCGGTCAAGGAGATCCACGAAATTGCGGCCCACGCGCTTGTATTCGTCGCGTTCTTTCATGCTGGCGCAGCTCTGATCCATCATATCGTTTTTCGCGACAATACGTTGAACCGCATGCTACCTCGCAGCAAATGATGGCGTACCACGGGTACCGCAACATCCTCGGCGAGTGATGCAACGATCGAGGCGGCGGCGGACCAACGTGCTATTTCTGGACCTTTGTGGCGCCGCATGAACCGTGGGCGCTGGTTCGCGACCGGCTCATCCAGGAAATCAAGCGGCGCCCCCTGCCCATCATATTGATTTGCCTCAAGCCGAACCCGGACTGGATCGGCATCGTTGTGATTTCGGATCAACGTCGGAGGAACAGCTGCCCTGAACCATCCCGCGTTCGCTCAGACGGCATCTGATCACGAGGCCCATCATCCGGGATCGGACCAAGCAGCGGCACCCGCGCAAACGACGCCCCCCGCAAGCCCGTCCGGAGAGCGACAAGGCATGATGGGTGGTGGAGACATGATGGGTCGCGCGATGAAGGGGCGCAGCAGGATGGGCGTGGACGCGATGGGGCCTCCCATAATGTTCCGCATGATGTTTGCGCTTATGGACTCCGACGGCGACGGAGCCATCTCGTCGGCAGAGTTTCAGGCAGCCCACGAGCGAATTTTCAAGGCAATGGACAGCAATAAGGATGGCAAACTCACGCCGGAAGAGATGCAAGCGTTCCTACAAACCAGAAGATAGGCTGACTATCCGCCAAACGAGCTATCCCCCAGCAGGACCTCCGAGCAGCGTGGGTCCCGGATCGGCGCTTCGCTTGTCCGGGACACGAACGTGATCTACGCCGTCGCGCGCTGCCGCTCCACCAGCGCTGCGCCAAACGCCTCGAACAGCTTCCGGTTGATCGGATTGCGCTGGGGATCGTATTCGGCGTGCCATTGCACGCCGAGCGCAAAGGTCGGGGCTTCCGCGATGCGGATGGCCTCGATGGTGCCGTCCTCGGCGACACCTTCGATCAGCACGCGCTTGCCGGGATCGAGGATGCCCTGGCCGTGCAGAGAATTGACCCGGATCCTCTCACAGCCCAGCAGCCGTGCGAACGCCCCGCCCGGCGTGAGGTCGACATCGTGGCGGTCGGCGAACACCACGGTCGGATCGGGGTGGATCTCGCCGTTCTCGAGCCGGGGCATGCGATGGTTCATGCGACCCGGGATCTCGCGGATCTCGGGGTGCAGCGAGCCGCCGAAGGCGACGTTCATCTCCTGGAGGCCGCGGCAGATGCCGAACAGCGGGATGCCGCGCGCAACGCAGGCGACGGAAAGCGCCAGCGCCACCTCGTCGCGGTGGATGTCGTAGGGCTCGTGCTTCTCGCAAGGGTCTACGTTGAAGCGGGTCGGATGGACATTGGCGCGGGCGCCCGTGAGGACGATGCCGTCGACGGTATCGAGCAGCGCACCGATGTCGGTGATGTCGGGCGAGCCCGCAAACATCACCGGCAGGCCGCCGGAGACCTCGGCCACCGCACGCAAATTGCGCTCGCCGACCATCTGGACCTGAAATCGATTTTCGACGCGATGGGCGTTCCCGATCACGCCGACGACCGGCTTTCTCATCTTCCGTTTCCGACCTCCCCCGTAAGAAGATTCTCCAAACATGCCCTTCCGATGGAACAAATTCAACCGAAGGGATTGCGGGACGGCAATGCTATTTTCGCGCCTTTGGCGCCGCGTCGGCCCACTTTCGCGCCCCGGCGTCGGCCAAAGCAGGCCCGCCGAGGCGTCAAACCGGTGCATAGCCTCGGCTTGATCCCAGGTAAGATTTGGCGAAAGAGTGCGCTCTGCGGCCTTCCCAAAAGGAGACGACGTGACAATTTCCCGAGATGAACGACCCCGGACCCGCAGCGACCTGGCCTGGGCCATCTCGGTCGGCGGCATCAGCGTCGTGCTGGTCACGGCGCTGCTCGCCTTCACCTGGTATTTTGCCGCCACCCTGCTCCTGATCTTCACCGGCATGCTGCTCGGCGTCGGCCTCAACGCGCTGACCAATGCACTCGGCCGCCGCGTGCACCTGCCGCACACAATGCGGCTTGCGATCGTCTGCATCGCGCTGGCCCTGATGCTCGCAGGCGTCGCCTATCTCGGCGGCGCCACCATCGCCGAACAGGCCTCGCTGCTCAGCAAGACCATCAGGTCGCAGATCACCAACGTGAAGTCCTTTCTCGACACCCACGGTATCGACACCAGCTTCTTCGATTTCGGCAACGCCGCACCCGCCGCCTCCACCGATGCAGGGTCGACGCCCACCCCAAACACGGCCCCGCGCGGCAATTTGCCGGGTGCAGGCGCCCTCGCGTCCAGCGGCGGGGCGATCGTGAGCCAGACCTTCAAGCTGCTGCTTGGCACCATCAGCGCCGTCGGCAACATCTTCATCGTGCTGTTTCTCGGGCTGGCCTTCGCTGCCCAGCCCAGCGTCTATCACGACGGCCTGCTGTTCCTCGTGCCGGCCAGGCACCGCACGCGGGCTACGCTCATCGTCGACCGCATCAGCGAGACGCTGGAGCGCTGGCTGATCGCGCAGATCATCGTCATGCTGGCAGTCGGCGTGGTGACCTGGATCGGGCTCGCCATCATCGGTATCCCCGGGTCGTTCATCCTGGGAATCCAGGCCGGCCTCCTCGCCTTCATCCCGACCGTCGGCGCCATCATCGCCGGCGTCGTCGTGGTGCTGGCGAGTCTCGCCTCGGGCTGGATCCCGGCGCTATCCGCACTGATCCTGTTTCTCGGCGTGCATGCGATGGAGAGCTACGTGCTGACGCCGCTGCTCCAGCGGCAGGCGCTGGACATTCCGCCGGCCACGCTGTTCGCGTTCCAGATCCTGCTCGGCGTCGTCTTTGGAATCTGGGGCCTGGCGCTGGCGCTGCCACTGGTCGCCATCGCCAAGGTCATGATCGACCATTTCAAGACCTATGAGGCGCCGCCTCTGGCGGAGGCGGCTTGAGGCGGCTCAGGTCGTCAGCACAGTCTCGGTGTGCTCGACCTCCGGGGGCGCAGCAAAATACTGGCCGACGAGGCTGCGCCATTCGGCGAAGTTCTCGGAGCCGCGGAAATCGACGGTGTGGTTCTCCAGCGTCGCCCACTTCACCATCAGGCGATAGCGCTGCGGCTTCTCGATCGATTTGTGCAGCTCGAAGCCGTGAAAGCCCTTGGAGCGGCCGAACGCGGCCTTGGCCTTGGCGACAGCGGCCTCGAAATCCTTCTCGCTGCCCGGCTTGACGTCGATTTGCGCGATCTCGGTGATCATCGGCTTCCACCCTTCTTGTTTGACGGGCGTGTCTACCGCACCCCGCCCAAAAGAAAAAGGCGCCGAAACGGCGCCCTGGCTGGCCGGAAACTGCAGGTCTCTCAGGCGAACAGCAGGACGGTGCCTGCCACGATGAGCGCGCAACCGACGAACAGCGCGAGCGGCCAATAGCTGCGGCGCTGCTGCGTGTAGCGTCCCTGGGCACGGCGCTCGGTGATCAGCGCCGTCTCATATTCCTCCGCGGTCGAGAACAGACAGGCGAAGCCGCCTCGCGCCGAGGCGGCTTGAGCTTCGAGCGACATCAGGGCGGCCTGCGGGGTCTGTCGACGGATCGATTCCATGACCGGAATGGTAGGGATCGAATGGTAAACAAGGAATTACCCCAGGGCCCTTTGCCTCAAGCCGTGGCCGGACGCGCCTGCGGCGCGCCGATCCGCGCGGCGCTCTGGCGGCGCCAGTTCTCCAGCGACAGCGGCAGCTCCTCCGCGGCCTCGACGCGGTTACGGCCGCCGCGCTTGGCCTGGTAGAGTGCAGTGTCGGCCGAGGCCAGCAGCACCTCGAGCTCGGTACCGGCCGGACCGCCGGCGACGCCAATGCTGACGGTGGTGTCGACCGGGCCCTCATCGACCACGACGCCGGAGGTCTCGAAGGCTTCGCGCACGCGCTCGGCGACCAGCACGCCCTCCTCCAGCGAACACGGCAGCAACGCCGCGAATTCCTCGCCGCCGATGCGGCCCGACATGTCGGTGATGCGCAGATTGCTGACGACCACGGTCGAGAACAGTTTCAGCATCTCGTCGCCGGCGGGATGGCCGAAGCGGTCGTTGATCGACTTGAAGTGGTCGATGTCGAAGATCATCACGGTCACGGGACGCCCGGCCTTGGCCTCGCGCTCGATCACGCGGCCGCAGGCTTCCGAGAAGCCGCGGCGGTTGAGCATGCCGGTCAGGGGATCGGTGGATGCGGCGGTCCGGTGCGCGGTGACGGCGCGCTCCGACACCAGCATGAAGATCACGAACACGGTGCCGACGGCATAGAGCACGAGCTCGACCGCGAACACGGTGACCCAGATGCTGCTGGAGAAGCCGGCATCGTGCGGGCGCAGGAAGCTGCCGAGCAGGATCGGCAGCATCAGCACGCAGCCGTGCATCACCGGCACCACGAAGGCCGGCCAGCGCCGTTGCAGGCTCTTGCGCCGCTCGACCCAGAGCTCGCTTGCGGTCAGCGCGGCATAGACCGAGACGATGCCGGCGCCGATGATCATGCGCAGCATGGACGCCGCGGGATCGAGCAGCGTCACGGCGGCGGCCCATGCGAGCGCGCCGAGCACGAGGCCGGGCCAGTTCGGCTTGCGACCGTGGAAGACGCGCGCAGCATTCCACACCATGCCGCAGGCGACGAAGCCGACGGCATTTAACGCCAGATAGAGATGCGGCCCCAGCCTGTCGCCGGCCGCCGTCCACAATGCGACCGAGGCCGCGCCGAGGAGATAGGCGGTGCCCCACCATTTCAGCGCAGGACTGTTCTCCTGCCTGCCGAAGAACACCATCATGGCGCCGAGCAGTGCGGCGACCATGGTGGCAACCAAATAGAGCGTGATGCTATCGAGCGACATCATGTCGGCCCCCTTGAAAACATAGCAGTTACGCGACCGGCCCAGCCGATTTGCGCGCCCTTCCAAAGGCGACGCTAAGTTCCCGCGGGTTCCATTCAGGTTTTCACGCGGCCCCAACTTTTCGGGAAACACGTCGTCAATTTGCATACAAACGAACAACAAAAAGGGCGCTGAAATCAGCGCCCTTTTGCATCTCATTGAAGCCGCTTTCGCGGCGAATGTGACCGAAGCGATTAACGCTTCGAGAACTGGAAGGACCGGCGGGCCTTGGCCTTGCCGTACTTCTTGCGCTCGACCACGCGGCTGTCGCGGGTGAGGAAGCCGCCCTTCTTGAGCACGGTGCGCAGCTCCGGCTCGAAATAGGTGAGCGCCTTGGAGATGCCGTGACGGACGGCGCCGGCCTGGCCGGACAGACCGCCGCCGGCGACGGTGCAGATCACGTCGTACTGGCCGGAACGCTGGGCCACGGAGAACGGCTGCTCGATCATCATGCGCAGCACGGGACGCGCGAAATAGACCTCGACCTCACGCGAATTGACCGTGACCTTGCCGGCACCCGGCTTGATCCAGACACGGGCGACCGCGTCCTTGCGCTTGCCGGTGGCATAGGCGCGGTTGAACTTGTCGACCTTCTTCTCGTGCTTGGGCGCGTCGGGCGCGGCCGCCGTCTTGAGCTGCGAGAGCTGGTCGAGCGACTGAATGGATTCGGCCATGTTATGCGGCCCTCGTGTTCTTGCGGTTCAACTTGGCGATGTCGATCTTCTCGGGCTGCTGCGCCTCGTGCGGATGATCGGCCCCGCCGTAGACGCGGAGGTTACCCATCTGCACGCGACCGAGCGGACCACGCGGAATCATGCGCTCGACGGCCTTCTCGAGCACGCGCTCGGGATGCTTGCCCTCGAGGATCTGGCGCGCGGTGCGCTCCTTGACGTGGCCGACATAGCCGGTGTGCTTGTAGTAGGTCTTCTGCTCGCGCTTGCGACCGGTGAGGACCGCATGCTGCGCGTTGATGATGATGACGTTGTCGCCGCAATCAACGTGCGGGGTGTAGGTCGGGAGGTGCTTGCCGCGCAGGCGCATGGCGACGATGGTGGCGAGACGGCCGACGACCAGACCCTTGGCGTCGATCAGCACCCACTTCTTCGTCACCTCAGCCGGCTTTGCCGAAAAGGTTTTCATATCGGAGTTTCCGTGGACGGGAGATATCGGCGCGAACACCGCACCGGACTGCGCGGTTTTCTAGAGAAGAGACGCGCAACGGTCAATGCCCGAAGACGGAAATTACGCTCGTAAAATCAACAGCTTAAAAATATGGTGCTATATTACCTGCAAAAAGCTCAAACATTTGGAATGGAATAGGTCGAGGTGACATGGGCGATCGGATCGGGCGAGGTGCCGGACAAGAGGTTCACTTCCCCGACCGCCAGGCGCTTGCCGAGCTTGAGCAGCCGCGCCTCGGCCAGAACGTCCTGGCCGGGCTGGCCCTTGCGCAGGAAGTTGATGTTGAGATTGGTGGTGACCGCGAGCCCGATCGGCCCGATCGCGGACAGAAGCACCACGTACATCGCGAAATCGGCGAGCGCCATCAGCGTCGGGCCGGACACGGTTCCGCCCGGCCGCAGCATCCTTTCGCTGTAGCGCTGGCGCAAAAGGCAGGTCTGGCCGTCCGCGCTCTCGATCGTGATGTCGCCGCCACTGAAGGCCTGGGGAAACTCGTCACGGAGAAACTGCTCGACCTCCGCCACGCTCATTTTCGCTAACGCCATGCCACCCCCACCCTCGCTTCAGGTCCGCTGTTACATTAGGTTATCTGCATCATCCAATTGCAATAATCCAACTGGAAACGCTTCGATGTCCGTCCAGCCCGCCCGCCCCCCCTTCCCGGAACCGCCGATCCTGCTGCGGGAGATCGTCGGCACCGTCGCCGTGCTCACGCTGAACCGCCCCGCCGCGCGCAACAGCCTGTCGGAGGCGATGATCGGCCAGCTGCATGCGAGCTTCAACGCAATTGCCGAGGACAAGCGCATCCGCGCCGCCGTCATCGCCGCCAACGGTCCGGCCTTCTCCGCCGGCCACGATATGAAGGAATTGACCGCGCGCCGCAGCGACCCCGATCGCGGCCGCGCATATTTCGCCGAGATGATGAACGCCTGTAGCGCGATGATGCAGGCGATCGTGCACCTGCCAAAGCCCGTGATCGCCGCCGTCCAGGGCATCGCGACCGCCGCCGGCTGCCAGCTCGTCGCAAGCTGCGATCTCGCGGTCGCCTCGGAGGACGCGAAGTTCGCCACGCCCGGCGTCGACATCGGCCTGTTCTGCTCGACGCCGATGGTGGCGCTGTCGCGCAACGTTCCGCGCAAACAGGCGATGGAGATGCTGCTGACGGGCGAGCCTGTCACGGCCGACCGCGCCCGCGAGATCGGCCTCGTCAATCGCGTCGTGACAGCGGGTACCGAGCGCGGCGCCGCGATTGCGCTGGCGGAACAGGTCGCGCTGAAATCCGCCTACACGGTCAAGCTCGGCAAGGAGGCGTTCTATCGCCAGGCCGAGATGAGCCTTGCGGACGCCTATCGCTATGCGGCAGAGGTGATGACCGAGAACATGATGGCGCGCGACGCCGAGGAAGGCATCGGCGCCTTCATCGAGAAGCGCGCGCCGACGTGGCGGGATGAATAGCGACGTTTCACGCACCGTCATTCCGGGCGATGCGGAGCATCGAACTATGGTGCGCAATTGCGCACCTGAGAATCTCGAGATTCCGAGTTCGGCTCTGCGAGCCGCCCCGGAATGACGAACGAAAGAAAAAGATGAACCACGACGCCTATCCCGACAATTACATCCGCGCCATCCTCAATAGCGTGAAGTCGATCGCGATGGTCGGCGCCTCGCCGGTCAATGTGCGGCCGAGCTATTTCGCGTTCAAATATCTGGCGCAGCGCGGCTATGACATGATTCCGGTCAATCCCGGCCATGTCGGCAAGGAGCTGCTCGGAAAACCCTTCGTCGCCTCGATGTCCGACATCGGCCGTCCCGTCGACATGATCGACATCTTTCGCAACTCCAGCCACATCATGCCCGTGGTCGAGGAAGCCCTGGCGCTCGATCCGCTGCCGAAGGTGATCTGGATGCAGCTCGGCGCGCGTGACGACGTCGCGGCGGCGAAGGCCGAAGCGGTCGGTATCAAGGTCGTGATGAACCGCTGCCCAAAGATCGAATATGGCCGCTTGTCGTCCGAGATCTCCTGGATGGGCGTCAATTCGCGCACGCTCAGCTCCAAGCGCGCGCCGGCGCCGACGCAAGGCATGCGGCTATCCCTCAATCGGATGAGTGTCGGCGGTGGCGATACCGCGGCATCCGATCGTGCCGCCAAAAACAAGAGCGAGCAAAGCTGACGCAATTGCGAACGATTCTTTTCGCGAACGCGACAATACGCAGAACGATCGTTCCGATGTGAAGCCGCGCCTTGACGGCAGCAGCGGCGCCGATCAGCATGCCGCGCGATTTCAGACCACAAGAACAGGACGCCCTCAATGAGCGATCGCCTTCCGGGATTTTCAACCCTCGCCGTGCATGCCGGTGCACAGCCCGACCCCACGACCGGTGCGCGCGCGACGCCGATTTATCAAACGACCTCTTTCGTCTTCAACGACGCCGACCACGCCGCCTCGCTGTTCGGATTGCAGGCGTTCGGCAACATCTATACCCGCATCGGCAACCCAACCAACGCGGTGCTGGAAGAACGCGTCGCTGCGCTCGAAGGCGGCACGGCGGCGCTGGCCGTTGCCTCCGGCCACGCCGCGCAGGTCGTGGTGTTGCAGCAATTGCTCCAGCCCGGCGACGAGTTCATCGCCGCGCGAAAGCTCTATGGCGGCTCGATCAACCAGTTCACGCATGCGTTCAAGAGCTTCGGCTGGAACGTGGTGTGGGCCGATTCCGACGACATCGCCAGCTTCGAGCGCGCCGTCACCCCGCGCACCAAGGCGATCTTCATCGAGTCCATCGCCAACCCCGGCGGCAGCATCACCGACATCGAGGCGGTCTCGACGGTGGCGCGCAAGGCGGGCGTGCCGCTGATCGTCGACAACACGCTGGCCTCGCCCTACCTGATCCGCCCGATCGATCACGGTGCCGACATCGTCGTGCACTCGCTGACGAAGTTTCTGGGCGGCCACGGCAATTCGCTCGGCGGCATCATCGTCGATGCCGGCACGTTCGACTGGTCGACCGGCGGCAAATATCCGATGCTGTCGGAGCCGCGGCCGGAATATCACGGCATCCGCCTCCAGGAGACCTTTGGCAATTTCGCCTTCGCGATTGCCTGCCGCGTGCTGGGCTTGCGCGACCTCGGGCCGGCGCTGTCGCCGTTCAACGCCTTCATGATCCTGACCGGCATCGAGACGCTGCCGCTGCGCATGCAGAAGCACTGCGACAACGCCAAGGCGGTCGCCGAATTCCTCGCCGGCCATCCGGCGGTGGCCTCGGTGAGCTACGCGGGCCTTGCCAGCGACAAGTACAACCGGCTTGCGCGCAAATACGCGCCAAAGGGCGCAGGCGCCGTGTTCACCTTCAGCCTGAAGGGCGGCTATGACGCCGGCGTCAGCCTGGTGTCGAAACTGCAGTTGTTCTCGCATCTGGCCAATGTCGGCGACACCCGCTCGCTGGTGATCCATCCGGCCTCGACCACGCACAGCCAGCTCGACGACGCCGCCAAGGTGAAGTCCGGCGCCGGCCCCGACGTGGTGCGGCTCTCGATCGGCATCGAGGACAAGGAAGACCTGATCGCCGATCTGGAACAGGCGCTGGGGGCTTAGTTGCCCGTCGTTCCGAGGCGGTGCGAAGCACCGAACCCGGAACCTCGACGTCATTTGCTCATCTCTGGATTCCGGGTTCGGTCCTACCGGACCGCCCCGGAATGACGGACGGCGCATGGTGGCGGCGCCGCCCCCCTCAGTTAACAGTCATTAACCATATCTGCCGCATACATCGTCTTTGGATCGCCCTTTGATTCGGAGCCGACGATGCTGCGCTGGATGGTGCCTGCCCTTGCGGCGATGCTGACGCTCTCAAGCGCGCTCGCCGCCGACCTTCCGGCCACGCCGAAGCGGCGGGCCGCCGTGCCGCCGCAGGAGGCGCCAACGGTCTATGTCGAGACCGATCCGGATGCGCTGATCTCGCCGGCCTATGGCATCGGCAGCTACGTCCGCAATCTGCCGGGCACGCCGCTGCTGCCCGGCTCTCACACGCTGCCGGGCTATTATGGCCGCCCCTGGGACTACGACTATCAGGGCCCGTATTACGGCGGGAAGCAGGTCGACTATTTCTGGCGCCTGCCCTACGCGTGCGGCGTCTACGGCTATTGCTGATCAGCCGGGCTGATGGTGATCAGCCGGGCTGACTGACCGGGACCACGCGCGGCTGCGTCTCGGCAGATTGCCGCGAGGCCAGCCGTTCCGTCTGCATCACCGCGAGCGTCAAGACCGCGATCGCGACTGCCTGATGCGCGAGCGCAAGCCCGATCGGCACCTGGTTGAGCAGCGTGAGAATGCCGAGCACCGCTTGCAGGCTCACCGCAGCAAACAGCCAGAGCGCGCCGCTCGCAGCGAGACCCGCGCGCGAGCGCACCGCGTCGAACGCATGCAGCGCCGCCAACACGAACAGCGCATAGGCCGTCATGCGGTGCTCGAACTGCACCGTCAGCACATTGTCGAACATGTTGCGCCACCACGGCGTCTCGAACCACAGCCGCTCGGCGGAGGGAATGAGCGCGCCGTCGATCTCAGGCCAGGTGTTGTAGGCGCGGCCCGCGCGCAGGCCCGCGACCAATGCACCGAGATAGATCTGCACGAAGGTCACGACAAGCAGCAGCGCACTCGTGAACCGCAGCCGCGCGGGCGCGGCGATCTGCGCCCGCTCCTTGAGCCGCCGCACCGTCCAGACGATGCCGGCGAAGATCAGCAGCGCGAGCACCAGATGCGTCGCCAGCCGATATTGCGACACCTCGACCCGCTCCGAGAGACCCGAGGCCACCATCCACCAGCCGACCGCGCCTTGAAGCCCGCCGAGCGCGAACAGCAGCCACAGCCTGCGCTTCAACTCACGGGACAAGCCCCCGCGCCACAGGAAGAAAAGAAACGGCAACAGATAAGCGACGCCGATGAAGCGGCCGAGCAACCGGTGGCTCCACTCCCACCAGAAAATCTCCTTGAACTCGGACAGGCTCATGCCCGCGTTGAGCTCGCGATATTGCGGGATCTTCTTGTAGGCCTCGAACGCCTCGGTCCACTGCGCCGCCGAGAGCGGCGGCAGGCTGCCCGTCACTAGCTTCCATTCGACGATC
The DNA here is from genome assembly GCF_000011365.1 of Bradyrhizobium diazoefficiens USDA 110. GTDB lineage: Bacteria > Pseudomonadota > Alphaproteobacteria > Rhizobiales > Xanthobacteraceae > Bradyrhizobium > Bradyrhizobium diazoefficiens. Next base: position 5,510,451 of record NC_004463.1, read on the forward strand.
GAGAGGCCGGATTCCGTCAGCCGCGTCGCGCCGCCGACCAGCACCATCAGCGCGATCAGCGCGGCCACGGAAATCAGCCACCAGCGCACGGCGCGATACGGCTCGGACGGGGCGGAAATCGTCGTCATTTCAGGGCGAAACCAAACCTTGTAGCTAAGAGACTTGAACCAGGAGGCTTGAACCGGACTGCGTGCCCCTTATAGTCCCCCGCTTCCGCAGCGCAAGTTGCGCAAGAGACCGCGACATTCCGTCATGACGATCCGCACCCGCAAGTTCCTCGGCGCCATCCTGCTCCTGGTGCTGGCCACCGTCTGGGCCCTGCTCGGCATGGCGGCGGCGCAGATGCCGTGGATCGCCGAATCCGGCTGGCGGCAGGCGATCTACTACGTGGTGGTCGGCATGGGCTGGGTGCTGCCGGCGATGCCGATCGTGAGCTGGATGCAGCGGCCCGATCGGGCCAAGCCCACCTAACGCTTCTACGTAACGCTCCTACGTCGCGCGGCCGGTCGGTTTCACCGGCGCAAAGGCGACACCCGACGCCAGCACGCGCAGCATGCGCAGCGAGCGCACCCGGCCATCCCAGGAAATGCGCGGCAGCGCGCGCAGATTGGTTCGCCCTTCCGCATCCACGATGCCTGGTATCGCCGACACCGCGCTGGTAAAGCCCGCCTCCTCCGCCATCACCACGTGGCTGCGCCGGAACGAGGCGCGATCGCCGAACGGAAAAGCGAGATGCCTGATCTCGCGGTGGAAGGCCGCTTCCGCAACCACCTTGCCCATCGTCATCTCACGCAGCGCCGCACTGTCCTTCATGTTGGCGAGAACGGGATAGTTCACGGTCGCGCTGCCGATCGTGACGAGCGGATCGGCCGCGAGCTTCGCCAGATCCTCCCAATCCATCGACGCTTCGCGCGAGAGCGCAGCCAGGTCGATCCGGTAGCGCGTGCAGAGATCGGCGATCGCAGCCGACACATCCGCCGGAGGCAGCGAGCGCAGCCAGCTCTCGAGGAACGAGAACAGCGCCCGCTTCTCGGCATTGCCAGTGACGGTGAAGCGCTGCTCCTTCTCGCCCATCATCAGGCTGATGCGACTCTCGCGCGCGATCACCTGCTCGAGCCCGAGCCACCAGGCCTCTCCGACCCCGTCGGGAAACGCGGTGGGCACATAGATCGTGAACGGTACGGCGTGGCGGGCCAGCACCGGGTAGGCGAACGTGATCAGATCTTTGCTGGCGCCGTCGAAGGTGAGCGCCGCGAAGCGCCGCTTCTCCGGCAGCGTCACCGCACGCCGGCAAACCTCGTCCATGCCGAGGATGTCGTACCTCCAGCGCTTCAGCGCCCGAATGGCACGGTCGAGGAATTGCGGCGTGATCTCGTTCTCGCGCAGCGGCTGAAATCCGCCGCGCCGCCGCGGCCGCACGTGCTGAAAGCGCAGGATGGCGCCGGCTCCACGACTGCGCAGCGCGGCCTGGCCGGTGAACCAGGTCAGCTCATGGCGCAGCCGTTCCAGCCATCTGTCGTCGGATGCCAATATCCCACCTTCGCGCTCGCCGGCGGCCCGTTCCCTCGCCTATTGTCATTACCCTTTGTTGACATTTCTTTGCAAAGGTCGGCCACAGGCCGAATTACGCATATTTTTGATTTCTCGACAGGTTTCGCGAATGACCATGGCTGCGGCGATGCAAAGCCGGACGGCAGAAGCGCCAGCGCGGTCGAAAGCGAGCCGTATCGCGCAGGTCGACATCGTCACCGATCTCAATCAGGCCGAGCCGGTCTGGCGCGCCCTCGAGGAGAGCGGCCACCTCTTCACGCCCTACCAGCGCTTCGACCTGCTCAGCCCCTGGCAGCGGCTGGTCGGCGGCTGCGAGGGCGCGCGCCCCTTCATCGTGATCGCCCGCGACGCCGAACATGCGCCGCTCCTGCTGCTGCCGCTCTCGCTGCGCCAAGGTCACGGGGTGCGCACGGCCTGCTTCATGGGCGGCAAGCATACGACCTTCAACATGGGACTGTGGAACGCCGAGTTCGCGGCACAGGCCGTCGCCGCCGATCTCGATGCACTGCTCGCGCCGCTGCGCGAGCATGTCGACGTGCTCTCGCTGACGCAGCAGCCGCTGCGCTGGAACGATCAGCAGAACCCGTTCGCGGCTCTCCCGCGGCAGAGTGCGATCAACGGCTGCCCGCTGCTGGTGATGGAGCCGGGCGGCCCGCCCGCGTCGCGGATCAGCAACTCCTTCCGCCGCCGCCTCAAGAGCAAGGAGAAGAAGCTCCAGGCGCTCGCCGGCTATCGTTATCACCTCGCCACCAACGACGCCGACGTCACCCGCCTGCTCGACTGGTTCTTCCGCGTCAAGCCGGTGCGGATGGCCGAACAGAAACTGCCCAACGTCTTCGCCGAGCCGGGCGTCGAACAGTTCGTCCGCAGCGCCTGCCTGGCGCCGCGCGGCGACGGCCGTGTCATCGACATCCACGCGCTCGAATGCGACGACGAGGTGATCGCGATCTTCGCCGGCGTCGCCGACGGCCAGCGCTTCTCGATGATGTTCAACACCTACACCATGTCCGAGCACGCCCGCTACAGCCCGGGCCTGATCCTGATGCGCTACATCATCGACCGCTACGCCGAGCGCGGCTACCGCTCGCTCGACCTCGGCATCGGCTCGGACGACTACAAGCGGATGTTCTGCAAGGACGACGAGGACATCTTTGACAGCTTCGTGCCGCTGACCTCGCGCGGCAAGCTTGCGGCGATGGCGATGTCCTCGCTCAGCCACGGCAAGCGGCTGGTGAAGCAGAACCAGATGCTGTTCGATCTGGCGCAGCGGCTGCGGCGCGCGTTCGGGTAGACTTCGTAGTAACGTAGGGTGGGCAAAGCGAAGCGTGCCCACCACCTCTGCCGCAATCGTTGAAAGGCGGTGGGCACGGCGCAAGTGCGCCTTTGCCCACCCTACGATTCCGAACTCGTGGAGAGTGACCCTTCACCCGTCTCACCCGGCTTCGCTTTCGCGAAGCCACCCTCTCCCACACGGGGAGAGGGTAAAATCTACTAAGCCGCGACCACGCGCGGTCCCATCTCGCGTGCATCCGACGGCTGGACCGGCCTGCTCAGCATCGTCACCTCGCTGAAGCCGACGGCCTTGAGCTGCTCGCTCATCAGCCTGCGCGCATCCGGCTCCATTGACGCATCGGGCACCACGACGGCGCGGGCATTGGCGGTCAGCAATTCTGCCGGCAGGTCGGAGGCGCTGCCGGCGTCGAGCAGCACGTGGTCGTAGGCGCGAAGCAAGGCGTCGATCGCGAGCGTCACGCGCGGCGATTGCAGCAGGCTGCGATCGAAGCCGGGACGACCAGCCATGACCAGATGCAGCCGCGACAGCTTGTCCCTTGTGATCACCTGCGCAAACGAGGCTTCGCCCTGCATCAGCTCGGCAAGGCCGGGCGCCGAGGCATCGACGGACACCGCGGCAATCGTCGGCGAGGACGCGGCGAGATCGACCACGACCACCCGCGCATCGCGCGCCAGGTGCCGGGCCAGCGTCAGCGCCGACAGCGTGACGGCTTCGCCTGGCGCGGTGCCGAGCACCGTGATCTTCTTTGCCGCCGCGGCGCGCAGCCTGTCGGCCAGATGCTCGATCTCGGCAAACTCGGAGACATCGGCATCGGCCGTCATCTCCGGCTGAAGCGGCGCGGGCTCGTCCATGACCGGTTCGACCACCGGCTCGACCATCGGCCGGACGAATGGTTCTTGACGCACCGCCGCCTGTGCCTGCGGCTGCGCCGGAGCAAAGACAGCCGCCGCGCGCGGCGCGGTCTGGCGCAATAGCTCGCCGGTGACGACGACACCGGACGAGAGCAGCAACGTCGCGATGGTTGCGATCAGCACGATCGGAAGCTTCTTCGGATAGGCCGGCGTGTTCGAGACGACGGCGCGCGAGATGATGCGGCCTTCCGCCGGCGCCGTATCGATGCTCTCGCGGGTGCTCGCTTCGCGGTACTTGCCAAGATACGTTTCCAGCAAGTCGCGCTGCGCCTTGGCCTCGCGCTCGAGCGCGCGGAGCTGGACGTCCTGGCCGTTGGTCGAGGTCGCCTGCTTCTTGAGCTGCTCGAGGCTCGTGGTCAGGCCGTCGACCCGGCCACCGGCGATGCGCGCATCGCTTTCGAGCGAGCGGGAGATCTTGGCCGCTTCGTCGCGAATCTGGTTGTCGAGGTCGCCGAGCTGCGCCTTCAGCTCCTTGATCCGCGGGTGATTGCCGAGCAGCGTGGACGACTGTTCGGCGAGCTGCGCCCGCAGCGTGACCCGCTGCTCGGACAGCCGCCGCATCAATTCGGAGTTCACCACCTCGGACGCCTCGATCGGCTTGCCGCTCTGAAGCATCTCCTTGATCAGCCGCGCCTTGGATTCCGCATCTGCCCTCATCGAGCGCGCGTTGTTGAGCTGGGTATTGACCTCGCCCATCTGCTGGTTCGACAGCGTCGTGTTGTTGGTGCCGACGAACAGCGACGACTTGGAGCGGAAGTCCTCGACCTTGGCTTCGGCGTCGGAAACCTTCTTGCGCAGATTCTCGATCTCGCCCGCGAGCCATTGGCTGGCATTGCGCGCCTGGTCCTGGCGCGCATTCTGCTGAAGCACGAGATAGCCGTCGGCGATCGAATTGGCGACGCGCACGGCGAGATCCGGGTCAGCCGACTGGAATTCGATCACGATCACGCGCGACTTGTCGACGGCATAGGCCTGGAGGCGATCGTAATAGGCGTCGAGCACCCGCTCTTCCGGCGTCATCGAGAACGGATCGCGGCCGATGCCGACCAGCGCCGCAAGCGACTTCAGCGGCGAAATGCCTTGCAGCACCGGATCGAATTCGGGCCGCTCCGCAAGCTTGTTCTTCTTGATGATCTCGCGCGCGAGATCGCGCGACAGCACGAGCTGTACCTGGCTGGTGACAGCCTCGGGGTCGAGCGCCTGCCGCTCCTCGGTGCTGCGGTCGCTGCTCGGACGCAGGAATACGTTCTCGCGACCATCGATCAGGATGCGCGACTCGGACTTGTAGCGCGGCGTCACGAGATTGACGGCGGCGACGGACGCGACCAGCGCCAGCACCGTCGGCACGATGATCCAGCCGCGCTTGCGGGCGAGCGCGCCACCGAGCGCGTGCAGATCGATGTCGCCGGATTCACCGGACGCCTGCCTGGTGACAGCAGGCGCAGGCCTTGCTTCGACCTTGGGCGTGGCTTCGGGCTTGGCTTCGGGCTTGGCTTCGGCTTTGGACTTCGAAACAGCCCGCTCGACCACCGCCTTGTCCTTGCCGGCACGCCAGAACGCTAAACGCATCGAACACTCCCGCAGGGCAACGCCACCAAGCTACCTCAACCGGGGCGATTACACTCCATTAAGGTTGCCGCTGGGTTAATCGCGTTAATCCCGCGATGGGCACACGCGCGCCCGTCACCGTTTGTTAACCACGAGGCCTCTTAATCCGTCTCGATATTTCGGAAATTGTTCGGCATTCGCCGTCGAGCGCTGGTTCAGATCATGCCCCCCTCTCCCGACCGGCCGCTTCGCATCCTGCACGCCGTGCGCGCCCCCGTGGGCGGCATCTTCCGCCACATCCTCGACGTCGCCAACGGCCAGGTCGATCGCGGCCACCATGTCGGGATTCTCGCCGACCGCCTCACCGGCGGCGAGCGCGCCGACAAGGCGCTGGCCGAGCTCGCGCCGCGACTGAAGCTCGGCGTGCACCGCATGGCGATCCGCCGCGAGCCGTCGCCAGACGATTTCCTGGTGTGGCTTCGGATGCGGCGCCTGATCGCGGAGCTCAAGCCCGATGTCATGCACGGCCACGGCGCCAAGGCCGGCGCGTTCATTCGCATGCGGCGGCGCTCCGATGACACCATCCGCATCTACACGCCCCATGGCGGCTCGCTGCACTATCCGCTTAACACGTTGAAGGGCGAGTTCTATGCGCGGCTCGAACGCTCGCTGATGGACTCGACGGACCTGTTCCTGTTCGAGAGCGCGTTTGCCCGCGACACCTATCAGCGCATCGTCGGCACACCCAAGGGCGTGGTGCATTGCGTCTTCAATGGCGTGACGCCGGAGGAATTCGAGCCTGTTGTCACCACCGAGGATGCCACCGACCTCTGCTATGTCGGCGAGTTCAGGCACATCAAGGGCGCGGATCTGCTGGTCGATGCCGTGGCGCGCCTGCACGAAGGCGGCAAGAAGGTCACCCTCACGCTCGGCGGCGACGGCGAGGAGACGGCAGCGCTGAAGGCGCAGGTCGAGAGGCTCGGCCTCTCCGGCGCGATCCGCTTCATCGGCCACGTCAAAGCACGCTACGGCTTCTCCAAAGGGCGGCTGCTGGTCGTTCCCTCGCGCGGCGATTCCATGCCCTATGTGGTGATCGAGGCGGGCGCGGCCGGCATTCCCATGATCGCCGCGCGCGTCGGCGGCATTCCGGAAATCTTCGGCACGGAGAGCCCGGCCCTGTTCGCGGCAAGCAACGCCGAGGCGATGGCGGAAGCGATTGCGGCCGCACTCGACGATCCGCAGGCGACAGCGCAGCGCGCATCCTCCTTACGCGAGCGCATCTCCGCGCATTTTTCCCAGCAGGCGATGGTTGACGGCGTGATCGCGGGTTATCGCGACGCATTTGCCAATCATTAACCACCCTTAAGGTCGCTTTAGAGATTCTTCCGATTTGTCCGATAATCGAGGTGCCGGGGGATGCTCGCCCGGGGTGCAAGGCTGCGCCACGGGTTTTTGGAATGGACGTGGACGCCCGTGGAACCGCTCAACGCACGCTCGATGCTCGATGCCGCGACCAGTGCCGCGGCCAAGCCGGCTGACCAGCCCTTTGTGGAGCGCCGCCGCCGGCTCTCGCCCGCTGCACTCGACGTCGTCAACCAGAAGGTCGCCCGCGCCTATTCGCCGATCGTGATCACCGGCATCGTACGCCTTGCGGACTTCGCGCTGCTGAGCCTCGTCGGCATCGCGGTCTATGTCGGCTACGTCATGCCGCTTTCCGGCTTCAGCTGGGTATATCCGGCGGAGATCCTCGCCGTCGCGGTCGCCGCCGTGGTCTGCTTCCAGGCCGCCGACATCTATCAGGTGCAGCTGTTCCGCGGTCAACTCCGGCAGATGACGCGGATGATCTCGTCCTGGTCATTCGTTTTCCTGCTCTTCATCGGCATCTCCTTCTTCGCCAAGTTCGGCAGCGAAATATCGCGGCTGTGGCTTGCCGCCTTCTACTTCATCGGGCTCGCAGCGCTCATCGCCGAGCGCCTGGTGCTGCGCTCGCTGGTGCGCGCCTGGGGGCGCGAGGGCCGGCTCGACCGCCGGACCATCATCGTCGGCTCCGACAGTAACGGCGAGCAACTGGTGGAGGCACTGAAGGCGCAGGACGATTCCGACATCCACGTGCTCGGCGTGTTCGACGACCGCAACGACAGCCGGGCGCTGGACACCTGCGCCGGCGCGCGCAAGCTCGGCAAGGTCGACGATATCGTCGAGTTCGCCCGCCGCACCCGCGTCGATCTCGTGCTGTTCGCGCTGCCGATCTCGGCGGAAACGCGCATCCTGGAGATGCTGAAGAAGCTCTGGGTGCTGCCGGTCGACATCCGCCTGTCCGCCCACACCAACAAGCTGCGCTTCCGTCCCCGCTCCTATTCCTATCTCGGCGAAGTGCCGACGCTCGACGTGTTCGAGGCGCCGATCACCGACTGGGACCTCGTGATGAAATGGCTGTTCGACCGTGTCGTCGGCGGCCTCGCGCTGCTCGCAGCCCTGCCGGTGATGGGACTGGTGGCGCTGGCGGTGAAGCTCGACAGCCCCGGCCCGGTGCTGTTCCGCCAGAAGCGCTTCGGCTTCAACAACGAGCGCATCGACGTCTACAAGTTCCGCTCGATGTACCATCACCAGGCGGATCCGACGGCCTCGAAGGTCGTGACCAAGAACGATCCACGCGTAACCCGCGTCGGCCGCTTCATCCGCAAGACCAGCCTCGACGAGCTGCCGCAGCTCTTCAACGTGGTCTTCTCCGGCAACCTCTCCCTGGTCGGCCCGCGCCCGCATGCGGTGCAGGGCAAGCTCCAGAGCCGCCTGTTCGACGAGGCCGTCGACGGCTATTTCGCCCGCCACCGCGTCAAGCCCGGCATTTCCGGCTGGGCCCAGATCAGCGGCTGGCGCGGCGAGATCGGCAATGAAGAGAAGATCCAGAAGCGCGTCGAGTTCGACCTCTACTACATCGAGAACTGGTCGGTGCTGTTCGACCTCGTCATTCTCCTGAAAACGCCGATCTCGCTGCTGACCAAGAACGAGAACGCGTATTGAGTTGTTTGCGTCAAGAACGCGCTGTCATCGCCCGGCTTGACCGGGCGATCCAGTAAACGCCGACGGCGAACGTCGCCACTGACGGCGCGGAGTACTGGATGCCCCGCCCCCGTGCGCAAGCGCGCACTAGGCGGGGCATGACGGCGGAAGTTGTGTGTACGAGTAGCGTGAGCGTGTGATGGCGTATGCGGCGACAGCCGGGGAGATGAATGCAGCGGTTCGCGCTGCGCCCGGCGTGCTGGCCCTCCAGCGCGCGCTGGTGTGGCTGGTCGGCGCCTCCGGCGCCATCGTCTTCATCGAACCCAGCCCCTACGAGATCGTGACGCTGCTCGCCACCGTCACCTTCTTCGCCACCGGCCTGCGCCTGCGACTCGCGCTGATGCCGCTGCTGCTGATGCTGGTCCTGCTCAATGTCGGCTACACCATCAGCGCGATCCCGCTGTTCGATCAGCCCGAGGTGGTGAGCTGGATCGCAACCTCCTGGTACATGGCGGTGACCGTGGTGTTCTTCGCCACGATCACGTCCGAGGACACCGCGGCCCGGCTCGATATGCTCCGCCGCGGCCTCGTGGTCGGCGCGATGATTGCCTCGCTGTCGGCGGTCGCCGGCTACTTCCACCTGATTCCCGGCGGAGACGACCTCCTCACGCTCTACGGGCGCGCGCGCGGCACGTTCAAGGACCCGAACGTGCTCGGCGCCTTCCTGATCCTGCCGGCGCTGTTCGCGCTCCAGAGCGTGGTCTCGGACAAGCTGGCTAAGGCCTTCCGCAACGTCATCGCCTTCGGCATCATGTCGCTGGCGATCCTGCTCGCCTTCTCCCGCGCCGCCTGGGGCGGACTGGTGCTGACCTCAGCCTTCATGCTGGCGCTGATGGTGCTGACCAGCCGCACCAACGCGCAGCGCTCGCGCATCGTCGTCATGGCGATCGTCGCCGCGGTGCTGGGCGTTGCGCTGATCGCGGTGCTGCTGTCGTTCGATTCCACCGCCGAGATGTTCAAGCAGCGCGCCAGCTTCGACCAGAGCTATGACGAGGGCCGCTTCGGCCGGTTCGGCCGGCACATCCTGGGTGCGGAGATGGCGCTCGATCTGCCATTCGGGATCGGCCCCCTGCAATTCCACCGTTTCTTCCCCGAGGACACCCACAACTCCTATCTCAACGCCTTCATGTCGGGCGGCTGGCTGTCCGGCGTGTGCTATCCCGCGCTGGTCTTCACCACGGTGATCACGGGCTTCCGGCACATCTTCGTCCGCGTGCCCTGGCAGCGCGCCTATCTCGCCGTGTTTTCAGCCTTCGTCGGCACCGTCGGCGAAAGCTTCGTGATCGACACCGACCACTGGCGGCACTTCTGGATGATGCTGGGCGCGATGTGGGGCATGATCGCGGCTGCCCAAGTCTATAAGACTAGGGCTGGCGACGAAGCTTCTTCAGCTTGAGATCGGGACGCTTCTCCGGCGGCGTGTCGAGAAGGCTCTTCAGCGCTTCAGTGGCGGCAAGCACGCCCTTGTAGCCCTCCGTCGCGAAGCGCAGCAAAAGACGCAGCTCCTCGTCGGAATAGGCGCCGAAGACCTTCTCCATCGCCTGCTGCATCGGCACGTAGAACTGGCCGATCTTCATCGCCGCCTCCGGCACGACCGCGATGAAGACCTTGCGGCGGTCTTTCTCGTCCCGTTCGCGGCGCACGAGGCCAGCCTTCTCGAGCCGGTCGATCACGCCGGTGATGGCGCCCGTCGTGAGGCCTGTCACCTCGGCGAGCCGGCCCGCGGTGACGCGTCCCTCGAGATAGAGGATGTCCATGCATTCGAGGTCGGAATTGGCAATTCCGGCAACGTTCGCAACGGTCTGGCCATAAAGCACGCCCTGCGCGGACGACCGGCGCATCGCTTCCTCGAGCTCCTGCAACAGCGCCGCGCGCGCCTTCGTCCTTGACAAGGCCGACCTCATATCTTAGTCGATATATATCTTAGTCACTAAGAGATTTAGCGACCGTAATTTCTCCTAGCACCACGGAAACGTCGGGAGCAAGCCATGTCCAACCGTCCCCGCAAGGCCCTGATCATCGGCGCCGGCATCGCCGGGCCCGTCGCCGCCATCCTGCTCCGCCGCGCCGGCATCGAGTCCGCGATCTACGAGGCCTGGCCCTATTCGAAGGGCATCGGCGGCGGCCTTCAGATCGCGCCGAACGGCATGCATGTGATGGACGAGATCGGGCTTTCGAACGAGCTGATCAGCCGCGGATCGGTCGCGGAGGCCTTCGACTTCTATTCGCAGGAAGGCCGAAAGCTCGGCTCGATCAACCGCGACATGCAGCGCCGCTTCGGCCAGCCCGCGGTGAACGTCTGCCGCGCCACGCTGAACGAAATGCTGATCGACAAGGCCTGGTGCGCCTGCGTCTCGCTCTATTTCGAGAAGCGCCTGATCAAGATCGAGGACCGCGGCGACCAGCCGATCATCGCCTACTTTGCCGACGGCACCACCGCCGAAGGCGACTTCCTGATCGGCGCAGACGGCGTGCATTCAATCACGCGACGCCAGGTGGTGCCGGACGGACCCCGGCCCTTCGACACCGGCCTGATCGGCTTCGGCGGCTTCGTGCCGCACGCCGTGCTCGACGGCAGGCCGATCGGCCGGCACGTCGAGACCACGTTCGGCCAGAGCGGCTTCTTCGGCTACGGCTATTGCAGCCCGGATCCGAACGACGGCGTGATGTGGTGGAGCACGCAGCCCGCGCACGGCATGGACGCGGCGATGTTCCGCGCGCTCGATGCGGCGACACTGAAGCAGCATCTGCGCGGCTTCCATCGCGGCTGGCACGATCCGATCCCCGACATCATCGAGGCGGCCGAGAACATCGTGGTCACCGACACGCTCGATGTCGCGACCTTGCCGACCTGGTCGCGCAAGCGCTCGCTGCTGATCGGCGACGCCGCGCATGCGACCAGCCCCCATGCCGGCCAGGGCGCCTCGCTCGCGCTGGAGGACGCGATGCGGCTCGCGCGCCTGATGCAGGACGGACAGGAGCTCGGCACCACCTTCCAGGCCTTCGAAGCCGAGCGCCGCCCGCGCACGGAAAAGACCGTCGCCATGGCCCGCCGCAACGGCAACAGCAAGCGCGAGTTCAGCGCCACCGGCGCGTGGATGCGCAATCAGATGCTGAAATGGCTGTTGCCGCTGGGCTCGAAGAGCATGGAGTTCATGTACGCGTATGATGCGCGGGCGGTGTAGCGCCGAACACGGTGTCATCGCCCGCGAAGGCGGGCGATCCAGTATTCCAGAGACAGCGATAAGATACGGAGAAGCCGCGGCGTACTGGATGCCCCGCCTTCGCGGGGCATGACAGCGTCTGTGATGCGGCCCTATCCCTCCACCTCGAACGTCAGCCCAGCGTGGTCCTGCAGCCGCTTGATCAGCCTGTGCTGCATCGCCGCGCCCGGGGTCCAGAAGCCGGCAGCGACGTCCGGCGTGTCGCGCAGCATGCAGATCGCACATTCCGAGATCATCTTGGACGTCGAGCCGTAGCCGGGATCGCGGTCGCCGGTGACGCCGGCGCGGACCATGCGGCCGTCAGGCGCGATCGCGACATAGAGCAGATTGAACAGACCGTTCTCCCGCTCTTCCTTCGACGGCCCCTCACCCGGTTTCGGCGCCTTCGGACCGGTCTTTTCGGCGTTGACGGCCATCACGCGCTTCGCATTGGCCTCGCCCTTCTCGCCGGGACCGGTCAACACCATCTCGTCGTAGACGAACTCCTGGCCGTAAGGGAATCCCATCAGCATGTTGGAGCGATGGACGTTGCGCGTGTTGATCAGCGCCATCATGAACGGCGCGGCCCAGGATTGCAGATCCTCCTCGAACGCCGCCTTGTTGCCTTTCGGCTGCTTTGGTCCGGCAAACCCGGGCGTCAGCGCGAAGTGGTCGTTGAGAATGGCGACAAGGCTGAGATCTTTTGCGACAGCATCGAAGGTCGCTTTCGCACTCGCCGCGGTGCCACCCGACAGCGTCCCGCGCATGTCGCGCACGCGGCCCTTCACGCGCGCAGCCGCTGCGCCGAACACGCGCTTGGCTTCCTCCTGGACGAAGAACGTACCGAGCTCGAACGGCACGGAATCATAGCCGCAGGAGAACACGATGCGCGCGCCGCTCGCCTTGGCCGCCGCCTCGTACTTGTCGATCATCTGCCGCATCCAGACGGGCTCGCCGCAGAGGTCGAAGTAATCCGTGCCGCCAGCGACGCAGGCCGCGAGCAGCTCTTCGCCATAGATTTGATACGGACCGACCGTCGTGATCACCGACTTGGTCTGCGCGACCATTGCCTTCAGCGAGGCGGCATCGGACGCATCTGCCACGATCAGCGGCGTATCCGCGGGCGCGCCGATCGCCTCGCGCACCGATTTCAGCTTGTCGAGGCTGCGGCCCGCCATCGCCCATTTCAGCGCCTTGTCGTCTTTGTAGTGCGCCGCCAGATATTCGGCGACGAGCTGGCCGGTGAAACCGGTCGCACCGTAGACGACGATGTCGAATTTCGCAGAGCTCATGACTGGCCTTTACTTTTTCGCGTAACTCACGCCCATGCCGGCACGGACGTCGCTTTGAATGCCATAGGGCGGAATCGGATAGCGAAGGCCGTTCTTCGCCAGCGCCTTCATGCCCAGGATCGCCTTGGCGAGATGCGAGGGCTTCAGGGCCATCAGCATCTCCTCGTCCGGCACGCCGCCATAGCGCCGTTCGGCATAGCATGGCAAGGACAGGCTGGGCTCCCCGGTCTTGAGCGCCCGCCCCCACGAATCCGCGCAAGCGGTCTCCCCGACCACGCCCCATTCGAACTTCTTGTAGCCGGTATATTGCAGCCCGTTGATCAGGATGATCATCTGCCCGGGCGTCGCATAGACGAGGCAGATGTCGGGCGGATCGAGCCGGCCGCTGGCGAGCGGGCTGACCGCGAGCGCCTGATAGTGCCCGAACGGCACCACGTCCAGCGCCTCCTGGCGCTTGCGCGCGTCCTCCGCCGTGCCGTGCCAGACCCCGACGTAATTTTCGCCGGCGAGCCATTTGTCGTCCTGGGGGCTAAGGCCAATCACCGCGCGGCACTGGCTACCTACGAGATCGTCGGCGGTGATGCCGACGGTCCACCCCAGACGCGCGGCCATGCTGACGACCTGGTCGGTGGTGTGGATCGCGTTCGGCCGCCGGATTTTCGGGATCGCTTCCATGTCCGCGGCGCGTGCGAACAGCTTCATGCCGATCACCGTGGTCTTCAGCCGCAACAGGCTGTTGAGATCGGCGACGAGGCCGGCAAAATCGATGTTTTCAGCGCTCTGCTGCTGCATGGCGTCCTCCGGGCCGGCGATCGTGCGCCGGTGCTGTGTTCTTGTTTTGCGCCTCTCGTTCTAGTCCTTGCCCGGCCCCGGAAGCAACTCGCCGGTCCGGCCCATGACACGGTAAGTCAACAGGCCGATCCATTCGCGCATGGCGACGTCGGTCCTGCCGAGCCCCTCCTTGCCGATATGGGTGAACGCGAAGAGATCGTCACGCCCGCCCATTCGCCAGTCCACCGGATAGGCCTCGACGTCAAATCCGGCCTTGTGAAAGATCCCCATCGCGCGCGGCATGTGGAAAGCCGACGTCACCAGGAGCCAGCGCTCGCCCGGCTTCGGCGACACCAATTGCTTGGTGAAGACCGCATTCTCCCAGGTGTTGCGCGAGTCCCGCTCGACGATCAGGCGCTCCTTCGGGATCCCGAGGCTTTCCAGGATCGGCGCGGAGTAGTCGGCCTCCTTCGCATCGGTGGAGACGAGGTTCGCCGAGCCGCCGGTGAAGACGATGCGCGCATTCGGAAAGCGGCGCGCGAGCTCGGCCGGTGCCAGCATGCGATCGGCTGCGGACGCGACCACCGGCGTGCGATGCGCGGCCGACAGATCGGTGTCGACGGAGCCGCCGAGCACGATGATTCCGTCGGGCGCGCCCCGCGACGGGTCCCACTTCGGAAAGCGCGACTCCAGCGGATAAAGCAGGAGGTTGCCCAGCGGCGAGAACGCGGCGAGCGCCAGCAGGACCAGCGTGGTCACCGCAAGCTTGCGGCCGAGCGCCGCAAAGCGCGTCAGCATCAGCACCAGCGACAGGATTCCGAGCTCGACCAGAAGATTGATCGGCAGCAGCGCCGTGCCGAGGGTCTTGGAAAGAACGAAATACAGGGGGAGCCTCGCTGGAATGATCGGGTCATGCGCGGGCTTGACCGGCCCGTCCATCTTAAATCTTCTTGAAAGAGGATCGATCGCCCGGTCAAGCCCGGGCACAGCAGTTCAAACCGAACGGACGGCCGCAAATGACCCATCATCACCTGCATTCAAGCCCCGAAACCTGCCATTGGGGCTTCTTCGAAGCCGCGCTCGAGCCCGTCCTCACGGTCAAGAGCGGCGACGAGGTGACGGTCGACACCATCAGCGGCAGCCCGGACGTGCTGCCCGACCGCGACAAATTTCACATTCCGCCGGAGATGCACGAGGTCCACGCGAAGAGTGAGCGCATGCTGCCCGGCCACATCCTCACCGGACCGATCGCGGTCGAGGGGGCCGAACCCGGCGACGTGCTCGCGGTCGAGATCCTCGACGTCCAGCTCCGGCAGGACTGGGGCTGGAATCTGATCAGGCCGCTGTCCGGCACCCTGCCCGACGATTTCCACGAGACGCGCATCCTCAACATCCCGCTGGATCGGACGCGAATGGTCGGCCGCATGCCCTGGGGCCTCGACCTGCCGCTGAAGCCGTTCTTCGGCGTGATGGGCGTTTCGCCGCCGCCGGCCTGGGGCCGTATCTCCTCGCTGGTCCCGCGCGCCATGGGCGGCAATCTCGACAACAAGGAGCTCGGCGCCGGTGCGACACTGTACCTGCCGGTGTTCGTCCCGGGGGCGCTGTTCTCCTGCGGCGACGGCCATGGCGTGCAGGGCGACGGCGAGGTATGCGTCACCGCGATCGAGACCGCGCTCCAGGGCCGCTTCCGCCTGACGCTGCGCAAGGACCTCAGGCTCGACTATCCCCGTGCCGAGACGCCGACGCACTACATGACCATGGCGATGGACCCCGATCTCGACCAGTGCGTGGTGCGCGCGCTGCGCGACATGATCGCGCTGCTCGGCGAGACGCGTAACCTGTCGCGCGAGGACGCCTACACGCTGTGCAGCCTGGCGGCCGATCTACGGGTGACCCAGACCGTCAACGGCTCCAAGGGCATCCATTGCATGATCGAAAAGGCGATCGTGCACGGCTGAGCCGCCGGCGCCTTCCCTGACCCGTTGACGCCACGCCGCCGCCCGGTCTGCCGCGCGGCGCGCCGCGCCGTGCCCAATTTCTCAAGCGATTCCAATGAGCTGAAACGCCGATTCAGTCCGGATTTGACTTCCGGCCCCGAACCTAAATAGAGTCTTAATCGTTACTTTTATGTACCCGAGTAAGAGGCTAGCGTTCGGGCCATGGCCACCGAAAAAGCCGAGACTGACCGCATTCCCGTAACCTTGGCGCTCTCGACCATCACCTATCTGGAAAAACTGGTGAGACAGGGCACCCACGGCACCAGCGTTCCCGGCGTCGCACGGACATTGATCGAGGAAGGCATCCGTCTCGCCATCAAGGACGGGCTTTTGTCGATTCGCGACAATGGCAGGACGTGAGCGCGCGCCGGGCGTGAGGCGGACGGATCTCGAGAGGCGGATGGCCGACATCTGCAACCTGGGACCGTTACAAATGCCTGTTCTCTCACCAACCTGGACTGACGAACGAATTGAACTTCTGAAGCAACATTTCGAGGCCGGCCTCTCCTGCCGCGAGATCGCCGCCGACATCGGCGTCAGCCGCAACGCGGTGATCGGCAAGCTGTCCCGGCTCAATCTGACGCGCAGCCGCGCGGTCGAAGACCGCAGGCTCGAGCGGAGCCTTGCGCCGCCGCGTACGAGGAGAGCCGTGCCGCGGCTGCAATACGAGATGCTCGCCACCATCTACGGCGAGACCGACGCGCCCGTGGTCGCCGGTCCAATCGACGACGCCAATCGCTGCTCGCTGCTGGAGCTGTCCGAGAACCGCTGCCGCTGGCCGATCTCGACGCCGGGTGAAGACGATTTCTGCTTCTGCGGCAATACTGCGCCCGACGGCCAGTCGTATTGCGCCGGCCACAGCCGCCTCGCCTACCGGCCGAACTCGCGCGCCCGCATGATGCGCGGCTGAGGCCGCACGTCCCAAAAACGAAAAACCTCCGGCGGGGCATCACCGGAGGTTTCTGGAGGCTTAGCGTGAAGCTAAGAGCCGCAACTTTCGTATTTGGCTGAAAGCTATATAGCTTAGTAACTCAGGTAAGTAAATAAGTTTGAGGCGATCGAATCGCATGGCTCGTCTTCGTCGCCTGCACAGGCTGCCGGATTTTCCGAAGGCCCAGCAGAAAGCCCCGGCGGTGTCCCGCCGGGGCTGCGTCAGATCCGAAAGCCCTGAAGCTTACCAGTTGCGCTGGGCGCGCAGCAGCAGGCTGTAGGTGTCCTGATCCTTCAGCTCATAGGTTGCCGCAGGCTTGGCAACGCCCGTGAGCGCCGGGGTCGTGATCACGCCCGAGTACTTCTGGTCGAGATGGCTGTAGGTGAAGTCAGCCGAGAAGGTCAGGTTCTTCACCGGCGTCCAGCGGGTGATGACGCCGACCTGGCCGATGTTGAAGTCCGGATTGCAGGTGCCGGTCAGGGTGGCGAACGCGGCGCTGCCGCAGATCAGGCCCTTGGCCGTGCCGCTGTAGTTGACCGCAGCCCACGCGCCGTAGAGCGCCGTGTTCCAGTACGGGCTCCAGTTGTGGGTGTAGGCACCACGGAAGCCGTAGGTCTTGGTCAGCTCGAGGCCGCCGCCCGGACCGAACACCGCGTCAGACACGCCGGCAAAGCCGATGCTCTGATACGCCGCGTTGGAGCTGCCGAACATCGAGTAGCTGGTCGCGGCCAGCTCCTGGAAGTTGTAGCGGCTCGCACCGTCGGTATAGACGCCCGAGAGGTTGATCACGTCGCCGGCGCCGGTCGGGATGTTCTTGATCTGGAGAGCGAGCTGAACGGCCCAGCCCCACTTGTCTTCCGGATGGCCGGTGACTTCGCTCGCGCCGTAGTAGCCGACATGGTTGTCGTGCGCGGCGACCGACGCCTGGAACAGGCCCCAAGCCTGATCGACGCGGACCATGCCCACGAGGTCGGGAGCCCGGGTGCCGCCGAGATCGTTCGAGCCGTAGGCTCCGCCGAGGACGCCGGTCGTGGACATGCCGGCGGTGTTCCAGATGTTGGTCTGGAAGACCTGGGTCTGGTCCTGCGCCGAGAACGCGGCTGTCACACCCTGGCCGAAATCGGCCGTGTAGGTGAACTGGGTAACACCGTTGGTGGTGCCGCTACCGCCGACCAATTGGTCGAAGTTGTTGCCGGGATAGTTGATCCAGGGCGCGTCGAACTGCGACACCGCCTTACCCATCGTGAAGCCGGCGAACTGGATGAACGCGTAGTAGACGCCGAGGGCGCCGCCCGAGAGGTTGCCGTCGGTGCCGTTGACGTTGCCGCCGCCCGAGCCCGTGAGACCGGTCCCCGCGGCATTGAGGCCGATCGTGCCGCTGTACTGGGTCGCGCCCGTGCCCGAACCGGTGCCGCCATAGTTGCCGGTCGTCCAGGTGAAGACCGCATCGAAATAGGTGCGGACGACGCCGTATTCCGTTGCGGTGCGCGTGTCGATGTTGAGATCTTCACGAGCGCGCATCGAGTAGTAGTTGGTCAGCCGGTTGTTGGCCGCGAACACGCCGTTGTACTGGGCACTGTAGTTGCCGCCGGCATTGAGCGCCACTTCGGCACGCAGATAGCCGCCGAGCTTGATGCAGGTGTCGCTGCCCGGGATGTAGTAGAAGCCCGCGCCATAGAGCGTGCAGATCTTGACGTACTCGACCGCCTTGGCCTTGACCGGAAGATCGGCCGCCTGGGCTCCACCGACGGCGATCAGACCCGCCGCAGTGCCGAGCAAAAGGCTCTTCACCACTTTCATATAAAACCTCCAAGTTGCTCATTTTACGGAGACCGGACCGTGAGGCCCCCCAGATCCCCGTCTTTTCAAATCCGCTCGGCCGCTTTGCGCTTTCGGACACACCCGCATTCGACGCGAGGGACGTGAGCGAACCACCTGCAACGGGACGATCGAGTACCCCCCACCGTCGCGCACCACTATGCCTGCGCCATTACACTAATTAAAATAGTTTATTTGGTAAGCTTTGTAGTTTCACTAAACCTGTGCCCCGGGCGCCACACCCGGGCGGACCAAATATGCTGACCTGCTCATCTTTGTAATTTTAGTGACAAAATTACCCTGCTCTGCACTTGCGTCAGAGCAGGCTTGCGTGGACTATGGCCTTCCACGAACACTGGCCTGAAGAATCAGTTCACGGGAGTGACGCTGTGTCCGCGACGAGGAAAGAAGGAGCGCGCCTGCGCCCCATCGGCAACCTGGATCTCATCAGGCGCTTCACCTGGGAGATATCGTCGATCAACATGTATCTAGAGGAGCTGCGTCAGTTCTGGGCGAGGACGCTCGGCATCAGCGGCCCGCAATGGCTGATCCTGATGGCGATCTCCGACCTCGACAAGGACGACGGCGTACCGGTCAACGTGGTCTCCAAGTTGCTCCACGTCGATCCCTCGTTCGTCACCACCCAGTCCAAGCTGCTCGAGAAGAAGGGCCTGCTCCGCCGGCGGCCCTCGCCGATCGACGCCCGGGTCGTGCGGCTGTCACTGGTCGACAAGACCCAGAAGCACATCGCGAGCCTCAACGAGCAGTACAAGACGATTCGCGAGTTCGTCTTCCAGGAGTTCGACGAGAACGAGCTGACGGAATTCACCACCAAGCTCGCGACGCTCAAGAACCGGCTCGAAAAGGCCTGCGTCAGGATATCGCTCGACTTCTGAGACGCGAGGCCGCGCTCAGCTCCGCCGACCGGCGGCGCCGAGCCGCGATTCCAGCCAGTCGAAGATGTATTCGTTGGCGAGACTCGGATTGTCCGCATGGGCCTGCGCCGCGCCGGTCTCCGCCGCGGTGAACACCTTCAACACGATATCGGAGCTGCCGAGCCGGGATTTCTGGACGATCTGACGCGCCCGGTCGGCCTTGAGCCAGCCATCCTCGCCGAGCGTGATCAGCACCGGACAGTCGGCACTGGAGGCCATCAGCGGCGCATGCGGCACCGGGACGATGCTGAGGTCGCTCATCGCGAAGCGGCTGGCGAAGAACGATCGTTCGTGCAGATCCCACAGGCCGCCATCGCAGACGGCGGCGGCGAGCCGCGGCTCCTGCAACACCGCGCGCGCCACGAATGAGGATCCCCACCCGTCCGCCACGATGGCGACGCGATCGAAATCGACGTCGCCGCGCGTTTCCAGATAATCCATGACGCTCGCGATCGAGCTCTCGAGATCGCGGCGCTGCAGGAGTGTATCGGTATAATCGTCGCGCTGGTCGCCGAGCAGGTCCAGCGCGAGCATCGACAGTCCGCGCTCGCGCGCATGCGGTGCGAGCTTGAACAGGAATTCCTCCTTGCGGTGTCCCGGCTCGCCGATGCAGATCACGGTCGGCGCCCGTCCGCCCGCCGACGCCGCAGGCAGGAAGTAGCCCTGCAACGCATGATCGTCGACCCAGGGAATTGTCACGACCTCGCCGGCCGGTGCGCGCGCCGTGAGGTAGCGGCGGGCGCATTCCTGCATCGCCAGCACCGCAACCCAGCGCCGCTCGTCGGCCTGATCGAGCGGCATTGCCGCTGCACCGTAGTAGTTCAACGCCCGCAGCCAGTTGCGCTGCGCGGTCGCCATGTGGCCCTCCGCGAACGCGGCCCCGGCGCGGTGCCGGTTGGCCTGCGCAAGCCGCTTCCACTCGCGGTGCCAGGATTGCTCGTCGCCCCGCTTGAGCTGCCGCGCGATCATCAGGCATTCCGCGATCGTGGCGCCGCCCTCCTGGGCTGCGGTCAGGAGCCGCGTGAATTCAGCGGAGATGTCCTCTCTCTCCGGGCAAAGGGACCAGTCGTCGGAGAGGCATGCGGGTATCATCGGAGCTACGCTCTATCATCGCGTTACCCCTGATTCACTAAACTATTTTGGTTCGCCAACCAAGCCGCCGTGCGCGCCATTACAGGTGTTTGAGATCACCATCGCTTGAACGATTATTGAACGATGCGCCGCGCCGCATGCGTGACATTCCAATTCGTCATGAGGCCGCGAATATTGGCAAGAGCTGGCACGTCAAATGACCTGCGCACCTCTTGCCATGATGATCATCATACCCATATCCGCGCCTCGCTGGTCACAACAGCGAAGTAGACTCAGCCGAGCCGCCAGCCGACCTCCTGCGTAAAGCTCTCGTAGAAGGCGCGGTCATAGGCCTGCTCGGGCGTCGCGCGCACGCGCTCGTCGAGGCGTTTGGCGTCCTCGCCCACGAGGATGCGCCAGCGCTCCGCCTTGACCCCGTCGAGGATGATCTTCGCGGCCCGCGCAGCCGTCGTCGGAGCATCCTCCAGGAAGCTGCGGGCCCGCTCGGCGAACGCCGCCTGGATGTCCTCGTCCGACATCTTGTCGGCATCCGGCACGCCGGCCGCGACCATGCGCTTGCGGGTCAGCGCGACCTCGTCGGCGTTGAGCCGCTCCGACCCGTCCGCGCTCTGCACCTTGCGCGAATTGGAGACGATCGAGGTGCCGATATGGCCGGGCATCACCACCGAGCATTTGACGTGCGGGGCATGCAGGCGGAGGTCGTTGATCAGCGCTTCGGTAAATCCCTTCACCGCAAACTTGGCCGAGCTGTAGGCGGTGTGCGCCTGTCCCATGCCGATCGAGGCCCAGAAGCCGTTGACGCTCGCGGTGTTGACGATGTGGGCCTCGTCCGCCGCCACCAGCATCGGCAGGAAGGTGCGCACGCCGAGATAGACCCCGCCCCAGCAGATGTTGAAGGTGCGCTCCCACTGCTCGCGCGTGTTGGTGAACAGGCTGCCGCCGCCACCGATGCCGGCATTGTTGAACAGCAGATGAATCTTGTCGGTCTTCTGCTGCTCGGCGAGCTCGTCGCGAAAGCGCTTCAGGTGATCCTCGATCGCGACATCGGCAACATGCGTCGTGACGCGCAGGCCCTGCGGCAGCTTCTCGACCTCGCAGAGCCGCTTGGTCTCGGCCATTGCGGCCTCCGAGACGTCGCACATTGCGACATTGCAGCCTTCGGCCACGAGCTGTCGCGCGAGCTCGCGTCCCATTCCCGTGCCGCCGCCGGTGATGACCGCGATCTTTCCTGCAAAATCCTTCATGGGACTTTCGGCCCCTCCCTTGTCGGTATGTTTCTTCAGAGCATGATCCGGACCCGGAGGGCCGCGTTAGCGCAAAGTGTGAAGCGGTTTTCCGAAGAGATCATGCTCAAACAATAACCTAAAGCGCGATGACGATTCATCCCAATCTCATCGCGCTTTAGCGCCGCTCATCGCAGCGCGCGCAAAATGTAGCAGCGCCGCATCCGCAGGTAAAAGCGGATCGGCGCTGCCACCTTCGCCATCGTTATTTCGGCGGACGGACTATTCGGCCGCTTCGACGCACGGCCCGTTCAACGCACCGAGCGCCTCCTCGTTCGGCTCGAACAAATAGTGCACCGGCGTGACCTGGAGCGCGGCGACATTCATGTCGCGAACCAGCTTGCCGCGGCGGATCGCATCGCGCGTGGAGTCCACGAGGATGCCGGCGATCACGGGAATGCGCCCCTTCCCGCCTCGACCGTCGCGGCCATCAGGTCGCGATATTCCTCGTGATCGAGCGTGCGCCCCTCGCCGGTCGAACCGCCGGCGGCGACGCCGTGTGCGCCGGCGCCGATCATCCAGTCGACCTGGGGCGCCACGAGCCCAAAGTCGATCTCGCCGTCTTTCCGGAACGGCGTCGTCATCGGCGGGATCACGCCGGTCGGACGTACCTTCATGTTCTGCCCTCGCGTTTCCATAACCCTTGTGGCGGTCCCGCTCTTTTGACGAGTATCCGCCCGCTTCGAAGCCTATTGGCTGTGCAAGCCCTGTGAAGGGCCGCCCGCGCGGCGCAGCCCCGCAGAATCCAACATTCCTGTGATCACCCCCTCCGGTTCCCGTATTTGTCCGGCTTCGGGTTAGGGGCATTTTTTTTACAATCCGAATCATCAAATGGGGGTGGACGCTGGGTCGAGTCGGCCAGGTCAGCGTGTTGTTTGTGTCACAGGCTCTGGCACTCCGCTTGCATCCTCTTCGTGGTCAGAAACTACCGATGAGGTGACAGGAATGTTCGTGACCGTCGTTGCCGTGCTCTGCCGGCTTGGTGCATCTGCCTCGGGCGCTTGCGTCGAGGAAATCGTGACCGACAGCAACATGACGCCCGAAATGTCGATGATGCAGTGTGCAATCGGCGCACAGGCACCCTTGGCGAAGTGGATGGGCGAGCATCCGATCTATCACGCCAACTGGCGCCTCGAGCGCTACAAATGCGTGCCGGGTCACTACGAGATCAAGGGCCACGCCTAAGGCCCCGCAAAACTACTGATATCAAGACGACTGAGGAAACGCCCCGGGGGCCACCTTTCTCCTCTGCGCGGGCACCGCTGGCGCCAGACCCATCGCGGCGGCGCGCTTTGTGACTATCGTCACGCTCTTCCCTCAAGCAATCGCACGCAAGATGATCGCGCGCGCCTTTCGCCCCTCCGGCGTCGGCATCAGCGCATAATTGTGCGGCTGGTTGCGGAGCAGATGCAGCTCGACCGGCACACCAACCGCCCTCGCCCGCTCCGCAAGATCGACGCTGTCGGGGTAGAGCAGATCGCGAGTCCCTGCGAAGATCGTCATTGGCGGCAGCGAACGGAACGCGCCGTTGAGCGGGCTGACGAAGGGATGGCCGACATCGAGCTCGCCGGCATAGAGGCGCCCCGCCTCGAGTATCCCCGGAATGTCCTGCATCGGATCGCGCGCCGCGATCTCGACCTGCTCCGGACGGCTGACCGACGCATCCGCGGCGGGCGAGATCAGCACCATCAGGTTCGGCTGCCGATGTCCGCGATCACGCAGCCACTGGCAGGCGGCGAGCGCCAGGCCCGCGCCGGCCGAATTGCCGACCACCGTGACCTTTGCAGGCCCGGCATCTTCCAGCAGCATCCGCAACAGCTCGGCCGTCGCCGGCACGACGTCCTTCGCGGTGACGCGCGGCGCGAGCGGATAGATCGGCACGACGCAAACGACGCGCGCCTCGCGCGTCATCTGACCAATGAGCCGCCAATGCGCCGGCACGATCTCGTTGATGAAGCCACCGCCATGCAGGAACATGACGTAGTTGCAGCCCTCATGGCCGGAAGACGGCGCGGTGTAATAGACCGGCCATCCGCCCATCCTGGTCAGCGTCACCTCGACACCGCGGCCGAGCCCCGTCGGCTCATGCGAGGCCGGCTGCAAGGCGCGCTTGTGCACATGCGCCTGCACCGCCTCGGCGGATGCGAGCTGCTTCTTGAACGGAAGCAGCCTGAGCAGCACGTTGAAGCAACGGCTCTGCAAGCTCGGCGCGGGATCACGCTGCGGCGGCGCATCTAGCGCGCGGCCGCCAGGGCAAATCTGCAACGCCGACACGATCTTCGCAACGCTCATTGGCCACCTCCCCTCCGGGCTCTCCCGACGCGGCGGCAAAGACGCTTGCCGACCCGTCGCCACTTGCGGATATAATGCGAGCATTCACTCGCTTTTCCTACTCGCATTCGGACCGCTGGCCCATGGCGCGCAAACCACCGACAAAACCCCGGAAAAACGCCTCCCAGAAGAGGTCCCGCGCCACCGTCGACGCACTGGTCGAGGCAACCGCTCGCATTCTGGTCCGCGAAGGTTTTGAGAAGGCGAGCACCAACCGGATCGCCGAAGTCGCCGGCGTCAGCGTCGGCTCGCTCTACCAATATTTTCCGGGCAAGGAGGCCCTCGTCGCCGCCGTGATCGACCGCCACAACGAGGAGATCATGGGCATCGTCCGCTCAGCGCTGACCGAGGTCGCCGACATGCCGATCGAGAAGGCGGTGCGAAAACTCGTGAGCGTCGCGATCGAGGCCCACCGCATCGATCCGAAACTCCATCGGGTGCTCGCCGAGCAGATCCCGCGCACCGGCCAGCTCAAGGACGTCGAGGCCTTCAACCGCGAGGTCCACACCCTCGTCCGCGCCTATCTCGAAAGCCGCCGCAACGAGATGCGCAAGATCGACCCGGCCCTTGCCACCTTCATCTGCGTCAGCGCCATCGAGGCCGTCGCGCACAACACGGTGCTGAACCACGCCGAGATGCTGTCGGAGAAGACGGTGCGGACGCTGGTGGACGAGACGACGAGGATGGTGGTGGGGTATTTGAGGTAGGTGGAACGACGTCTGGAGAGTGGACGCCTACAAGAACGTTGGAAAGCTAGGACTGAGCATAGGAGAGAACTCCGCTCCAACCTTTCGCTCCGCGAAGCTTGGGGAATTAAAAAAGGACGCGAAGACCGCCCTGTACCACTCTACCGCATCAGCCGGCGGCAATGCGTCATCAGCCACTACCGGTTGCGCGCCTCAGTCGTCCCAGACGCGCTTGCCGCAGCCGCATTCGAACATGCGAGTAATGGCTCCGCTCTCAGAGTCCACCACCGCTCGGACAAGCTTCATTTTCTTGCCGCAGATGCGGCACGTTCTGGTTGAGTTGTCCTCGACAACGCAAATCTTCTCAGCACGGAATATTTCCATGAGTCGCGCCCCCCGTCTGAGGTGACCTGGTGGAGATTGCAAACTGACTGAAGCAGGGAAAGTAGAAGAACTGCGTAACGAGCCCCTGCGGGCAGTTTGCGACTGTCCAGGAAGCGAATCAAGACGCGCCGGCTATTCTGACGACCCCTTTTGGGTACCTCATCAGGATGGCCCGAGTGCCGGAACGGAGCGATCCGTTAATCCTCATCAGAGCTGGGTCTGATGTAATCCCTATGCAAAACGGTTGGTCGTTGGGCACCATCGAACAGAACGGTGATGCCGGTTGTACGTTGGCCTAGGGCGACAACGACGCCAACCTTGTCAGCCAGGTCTGGGCAACGAATTTTTCCGATTTCGCTGAGCTTAAAACGCGCGCCGACTTCAATCCTATTTGTTCTCAAATCCATGGTTGCGCCTCGCAAAGAGACCGATCGAAATGAAACAGAGTGGTGGCAAAGTTCCTCAAAAATACCGGTGACTATGGCGACTCATTGTTTCAAGAGTATTTCGTAATTCGAGAATTAGACAGCGTCGCAGACAGGTGCTTGGAGCAACAACTGGTAACCCCGTAAGGCCGCCTCGGTTGGCGGGAAGATTGAAAGCAACCTCGGCAAGCTCCCCGCCCCTGTCTGGTGGTCTAGGCCGTCGAGCGGGGAGCTGCCGCGCCAGCCCCGCACCAAAACAAGCTAAAAACGTGCCAGACGCAGAGCGCGCGTTTGCCGCTAGGAAGGTGGGCGTTGGCGCATTGGGCGCATTGCGATTGCTGTTCCGGGTCAGATCTGACGCGATGGGCCAAGAAGAGAGGTGCGATCTAACCGCTCGTCGCAGCGCGATAGAAGGCTTCTACCTTCCTCAGGTCTTTTGAGTGAGTGCCCTCTCGATCCGTTCTTGTTTTCGAATCAACGCCGGCCGGTCGCACCGACCGAATAGCTTCCTTGACATTGTCCGGTCCGAGGCCACCAGCAAGTATGACCGGGGTGCGAACACTCTCCACTATCGTTCGACTGATGCTCCAGTCGTGCGTCACCCCTTGCGCGCCGATTTGCACATCACCTGTCCGATGACTGTCGAGCAGGATCCAATCGACAACCCCATCATAAGCTTGCGCCACGCCTACTGCCTCAGGTCCCGTGACAGGTACGCTGCGCATGAATTTGGTCTTCGGCAGGGACTTTCGCAGCGCCACGACAAGATCAGGCGTAAGCAATTCGCTGGATGCGCCAAGATGAACAATGGGCGGATCAAGCTCTCTCGCCATCCGTTCGATAAGAGCGACATCCGCCGAAAGGAACAGCGCGGAAACTACGGACGGCGCCCGCACCATCTTCATAACCGCTAACGCCTTCTGAACCGGAAGCTCCCGGGGGAAGGCTCCATCGCCGACGAGCACGCCGACATGATCCACGCCGATTACCGATATCGCCTCGGCTTCCGCAGGTGTCGCGACTTCGTAAATTTGCGTCAGCATTGTCTTACACGCTGCCACCACTCAGTTGAGTAGACAGGATGGGCTGGTCCTGGGTCAACGGCCGTTTTGGGTCAATCGCGTCGGTCGGGCGCTCGGCTAACCGCTTCCGATCGCGATCGTCCTTGCTGGCGACGCGCTCCCTGGCGCGAAAAGAATAGGCCGGGCGGCGGGCGTGGTGTCAGCGAGTGCCGGCGGGATCCCTGCAAGCAACGATGTCGCGGGGAGATTTTCGACCCGCGACCTCCGGCGGAGAGAATACTGCGAGGTACCCTCCGTCCCCTTCGAGCTTATATGTGGCGACCTCGCGATAGCCGACGGCGGTCAATTCGCAGCGCAGGAGCTCAATTGGCGTGCCATGCTTCGACGTCGGAAGCTCAAGGTCGACAATTCCGACCCGTGCACCCTGCTTCAAGGCGGGCGCGAGATTGTAGAGGAAGGCATAGGGTTGGGCTATCTCGTGATACATGTGCACGAGGATTGCGGCATCCAGCGAGGAAGCGGGCAGACGCGGGTCGTGTGGTTCGCCGAGCGCGAATTGCACGTTCGTCAACTTCAGGAGTTTTGTTCGCCTGGCGAGTTCTATGAGGTAATCCCGCGTGACGTCCTGTGCAACGACAGAGCCGGCGGGTGCGACGAGGTACGAGAGTCTAACCGTGTGGTAGCCACTGCCCGCACCAATGTCGCCGACTGTCATGCCAGGTTTCAGTTCAAGAACACGTGCGATCTGGCCGGCCTCATTGAGAGCGTCGCGGTGCTCTTCGGAGGCGCGGCGTGGGCTGACAATCCGTGCGACAGGGCGCTGCGGTGAGGGAAACTCGTTTGCAGCGACTCCGGGGGGAGCCAGATAACCTATGTCAGCGGCATATGCGCGAGTTGCAGCAAACGCCACAAGTAGCGTCGCTGCCGCTGTCGCGATGTTCCACACCCTACAGCACCTGGCTCACCAACCAGAGCGCGATCGAGCAGCAGAGCGCAATTCCAAGGTACGGCAATGCAATTGTCATCGGTTCCTCACTGACGAATTCCGATGCTGAAACGCTAGCGAGATTCGCATATTCGCAGCCGCGTGACTATCCCGTTCGCATGCACCGCGCGTTCGAGTTCTGCCTGGCCACCGCCGCCAAGGCGGTGCCTGATGGCCCCGACTGAAATCAAAGATGACGCCTACCGCTTGCGCGTCGAGCGCAACGGCAAGACCGCCCGGCTATTCACCCGCAACGGCCACGACCGGACCACGCGCTTCTTCTGGATCGTCCAAGCCGCGTTGAAGAACCGCGAGCAGCAATTCGTCATCGACGGCGGGGCTGTGGTGCACGGCGTCGACGGCGTGTCCGACTTCAACGCGCAGCATTCGCGCTGGCACGACAACGAGGTGCAGCTCTACGCATTCGACGTTCTCGCGCTCGGCGGCGAAGATTTGCGCCAGCTGCCGCCGAGTCTGCGCAAGGCAATGTGGTCTCACATATTCCACGGGCCCGGATACTCTTGGCACTCTCGACATCATACGCACGCTAACGTGCGTTTAGTTCCACTCAACCATCTGTAAACGTTGAGAATTTCGGCCAACCTTTGGCAACGAGTGTGGCACGCGGGCTACAGCAATTATCAACCATCGACTTACTCTTTGTCAGGCAGGTGGGCGAACGCGCCAATTCATTGAACTCGTTACTCTGGGGAGATACTCGCATGAAGAAGGTTCTTGCGGCTGCGGCCGGAACATTGGCTCTCGCTCTGGCGGCTCCCGCCAGTGCGGCGGATCTGGCCGCCCGGCCGTACACCAAGGCCCCGGCGCCGATGGTCGCCGCCATCTACGACTGGAGCGGCTTCTACATTGGTATCAACGGTGGCGGCGGCTCCGCGCACAGCTGCTGGGACTTTGTCACGCCAGTTACCGGCACCCTCGTCGGTGAAGGCTGTCACAACGCGACTGGCGGCACGATCGGTGGTCAGGTCGGCTATCGCTGGCAGTCAGCAAGTTGGGTGTTCGGTCTTGAAGGCCAGGGCAACTGGGCCGACTTCTCCGGCGACAACATCAGCCTCCTGTTCCCGGGTAGCGCTCTGGTCACGGGCGACCGCAATCGGTCACGGATCGATTCCTTCGGTCTCATCACGGGTCAGGTGGGCTACGCCTGGAACAGCGTTCTGCTCTACGTGAAGGGTGGCGCGGCTGTGGTCGGCGATAAGTTTGACATCTACGCTGCTCCCGGCACTCCCGGTGCTGGCACATTGCTAGCCTCAGGTCGCGACACGCGCTGGGGGGCCACAGTTGGCGCCGGCCTTGAGTTTGGCTTTGCGCCGAACTGGTCGGTCGGTGTTGAGTACGATCACATCTTCCTCGGCCATCAGACGAGAGACCTCACGGTCCCTGGGACCGGGTTGTTATTTCAGACTAATCGCATCAGCCAAGATGTCGATATGGGTCTCGTGCGCCTGAACTATCGGTTCGGCGGCCCTCTCGTCGCGAGGTACTGATTAGCATTATGCAAACGAACAAGGCCGGCTCTTTGAGCCGGCCTTGTGCGTTGGGAGGCTCGAGTGACGAAGACCTACCGACCAGTCACACCTTCGCAGCTCGCCGATGAGCTGAACCAAGCATTCGCCTCGGCCGAACCTCACACAATCTCCAGGGCGATCGGACAGGCCCTCAAAGATTTCAACATTTCAGAAATCTCGAAAAAGGCCGAGCTGCAGCGTACGAGCATTTATCGTGCTTTCGGCAACGAACAGCTTCCGAATTTTTCTACCGTCCTGGGGGTACTCACGGCTATGGGCTTGCAGCTGAAGGTAGCCCCCAAACGCGGCGGGCATGCGAGCTTCTGATCCGCCAGATACGCCTCTGAGCTTTTTTTGTGCCTATACGTGGCGATGCAGTCCCCAAAACGCGATCAGCAGGAGAGCTGCGGCCCCAATTCCCAGCAATAGGAGAATGGCTTCCAGCATGACGAATCAAGCTCCGCCCGCCCCTTTGGAAGGATACACCTTGCCGGGTTTAGTCACCAAGGCCCGCCAGCGTGAACCGGCGGGCCTCCTGTTGAATTCGGCGACCTCCGAGATCATCGGGAACATGATGCGCAGCGCGCGGTCATTGCGCGACGATGGAGAGGCCGGCGTTCCTGGGGCAGCGCCTTGTCGCCGCCGAGGATCAGAACGACAAGCTTTGCCGCAGCGGGTACGGCTTGCAGTTATCGTCCCGGCAGAGCCGTGAGCTCTCGGGGCGGCTTGATGCGCCAGAACGGATATGCCGCCAGTTCTTTCGAATGCTGCGCGAACATATCGACCCGTCTGCTTGTAAATTCCGTAATGACGCCGAAAAATTCAGTTGGTGACCTGATCGTCGCAAGTCTAAGGCCGAATTCAAAAGCAAATTGCGCGTTGGCCCCGGCTATCTCAAGAAGCTTCGCTTGATACGCCTGTATGTTTGCCGTCGCTAAAGCAAAGCCTTTCGTTGGATCGCTATCCGTCATTCTCTGACTGAGGTCACCTGGTAAGGTATCCACCCGAGGCTCAATGATAGAAACCTCGTGTTTAGGATCATCATGAAGCTCAGGAGGCGGTTCGACCGAGACTGCCGCAGCAGAGTGAAGTAAATTCTCTTTCGGGCTTCTAACAATGGCCTGCTTGTTCCGTTGGGCCCGCGCGGCCATTTTCGGATTGCGGGCGCGCTTTGGCGCTGTCGCCGGTTTGCGTTTGCTCATCTGACGCTCCACGAAAATGGGGGTGCGACCAAAACGGTCATTTCTGAAAGGACAACAGGCTTTGTGACGTAGCGTTCCAAACCCGTGCATCGTTGGAGTCCCGCATCAATCGCACGTTCTACGAGGTCGACGATGATTTTGGGTAGCAACTCCAACCAACAAACGTCTAACTGGCGATCTTCCTGACCCATGCTCAACGGCGTCAGTCTGAGAACAAGCCAGACTATCCACCGAGCGAATGCTCGAGGAAGAAGCGCAGCATTTCCCTCGTCGCATCCGGTCCTTGCGGATCAGTGTAGGACCCGGCGGGGCTGCCGCCTGACCACGCGTGTCCGGCGCCGTCGATGTTCCAGTGTTCGGATATCGCCCGACCGGCCCCGTCAATCAGGACGGTGCGAGTATAGGCATGGCCGTGGGGTACGCGTCCGCGAAGTACCTTCGTCGTCGGTCTCGTTGCCCCGGCGGACTGCTCGATAATCTGATCGCCATTCTTTGGATGCACCGTAGTGTCACGATCGCCATGGAAAACGATGGTCGGCACAGAAGTTATGCCGTCCGCAATTGCCCTGGAGCCGCCTCCCTGCCGCATGGCCACGAACGCGGAGGGGAGATCGCTCGCGGCTCCACACGCGAGGCCTGAATGAATACCGACGGCCGCGTACAGGTCGCTATACGTTGCGCCCATGATGGCGGCGGCGGCCCCGCCGGCCGACAGACCCGCGACGTATACGCGCTTCGGATCGATCACATGGTCGCGCATGATCTGGCGGGTAATGCCGGCGATCATCGAGGGCTCGCCCCCGCCGCGGCGCTGGTCGCCCGTGCGAAACCAGTTCCAGCACTTCGCCTGGTTGGCTCCGCTCGGCTGCTCAGGATAGACCACGAAGCAATTCTGCTCTTCCGCCAGGAAATTCATCCGGGTACCGGCCGCGAAATCGTCCGGCGACTGGGTGCAGCCGTGAAGCATGACGATCAGGGGAAGCCGTTGTCCCTGACAGCGGCTTGGGATGAACAGCTTGTAGGTCCGGCTTCCCGCGGCGTTACTGAAGGTACCGGCGATAAACCGTGTGCCCTCGGGCACGATGTCCGATGGGGACAGAGGGGCGCGCTTGATCGGACTGCGCAGGCCGAGTCCGGAAAAATCCCGCATGCCGTCGAGCGGTAAGGAGTGTCTGCGTCCCTGAGCAGAGCGGGCCGGCGCAATCTGCGGAGCTTTCCGCTCCTCGACGACGTCGGCCGTGGCGTCGATGGTAAGCGGATCGAGCCGCGGGAGCCGAGCCTGAGAGGCGCTGCGAGACTCCGGTCTTAGAGCGCGACCGCCCTGGAGCATGCGCTGCAGCAGCGCGGTGGCCTTGACCAGTTGGCCGGCACGCGTGAGGCGGGTTGCTTCGCGGACTATGTCTTGATTCAGCATCGTTCACCTCGTTCTGTCGGCGAGTGCGGCCTTGACCGCGGGAGTGGCGTGAAGGGCCCCCAGCACCGAGACCGACGCGATTGTGGCGCGAGCCAACTCGGGAGTGACGTCCTGGGCGATGGTGGCTAAGCCCAAAACATTGATCTGCAGCATCTCGCCGGCGCGCCGCGCCGCTTCGAGATCCTCGCGAGTGTAGTTGCGCAGCCCGAGGTCCAACTTCTTCCGGGCCGTGGACTGTCTGACGACCTCTACGTGTCGCTCGAGCTGGTTCCGGATTGCTGTCCGGATGAAATCGGTCCGGTTCGAATAAAATCCTTCCTGCACCATAAGATCGACGTGACCGAGGTCGACATAGCCAAGGTTGATCGTGATCTTCTCAGTGTCGGGGGCCTTGGGTCGCAGCTCGTGCACATTAGCGGGCATAGCGAAACATCCATCTACCATCCCCTTGGATGGCTTATGGATGTTATCTAGATGCTCCCGGGCGCCT
Organism: Bradyrhizobium diazoefficiens USDA 110; assembly: GCF_000011365.1. GTDB lineage: Bacteria > Pseudomonadota > Alphaproteobacteria > Rhizobiales > Xanthobacteraceae > Bradyrhizobium > Bradyrhizobium diazoefficiens. The sequence continues at coordinate 5,542,605 of NC_004463.1, forward strand.
TTCAAGGGATGGAGCCATCCAATGACCTGCATGAGCCGCTCGCGCAGGCGGGCCGTCTCACGTCGAGGGCGGTCGCCGCATCGCGGAGGGCCAGACAAATTCCTGGCGAAACGCGCCTCTCCGATCATCGCAAGCCCAATGGCCAGCTCGTTCAAAGGCTTCAAACGGAAACAGGCTCGTCGTGCTCCCACGCCGGGGGCAAACCAAAATCGAGAGCACCGTCCGGTACCTGGGAATTGAAGTCGACGATGCACTCGCAATTGCAGAGCAGGTCGACGTCTAAACTAACTGGGCAGAGCGGACATGCTCTGCCCCTCATTTGCAGCCGGCTTCGGGCCAACTGCGGCCATTCCTAACGAGGCTGCAATGTCTGCGTGGACGCGGCAGGTGACGTAAACAAGGAGACAAAAGAACAAGCGTACAACGACGCGAACGTGGTCGCGTATAGCGCGACGATCTGGGTCGGAAGAGCGCGGCGATCAGGATGGCGAGTCAGTGTCGCGGCGCGATGATGATCGCCGCGATGATTGTCGCGCGCAAGAGTTTTGTTTGCTTTGATTGTCGCGGAGCGTCAATCAAGCGAGCGTTTTTTGTGTCGCGTGCTCCGGTGGCCGCCCTGGACCACGCTTTCGCTCGAGGGCAGTCCGCCTGCGATAGCTCTCGACGTTCATCTCGACGATGGTGGCGTGGTGAACAAGGCGATCGATCGCCGCGAGGGTCATAGCTGGGTCCGGAAAGACCTTGTTCCATTCTCCAAAGGGCTGATTGGCGGTGATCAGCAAAGAGCGTCGCTCGTAGCGTGCGCTGATGAGCTCGAACAGCACACTGGTCTCGGCCTGGTCCTTGGTGACATAGGCAAGATCGTCCAAGATGACGAGATCGAAGCGATCGAGGCGGTTGATGGCGCCCTCGAGGTTGAGCTCGCGGCGAGCCACCTGGAGCTTCTGCACGAGATCGGTGGTGCGGGTGAACAGGACGCGCCATCCGTTCTCGATGAGGGCCAAGCCGATTGCTGCCGCCAAGTGGCTCTTGCCTCCACCGGGCGGACCAAACAGCAGCAGATTGGCGCCCTTGCCGAGCCAGCCGTCGCCGGCGGCGAGTGCGGTCATTTGCGCCTTGGAGATCATCGGCACGGCCTCGAAGTCGAAGCTGTCAAAGGTCTTTCCGGTAGGCAGCCGCGCCTCGACGAGATGGCGCTCGATGCGGCGGCGGCCGCGCTCAGCGATCTCGTGCTCGGCAATGGTGGCGAGGAAGCGCGCCGCCGGCCAGCCTTCTTTATCGGATTGCTCGGCAAATTGCGGCCACAGCGCCTTGATGGCGGGCAGCCGCAGCTCGTTGAGCAACAGATTGAGGCGCGCGGTGTCGACTACGTTGGTTGTGCTCATGCGGCGCCTCCGATCTCGGCGGTACCGATGAGGCATTCATAGGTGGCGAGCGGTGCGAGGCGTACCACGACGTTCGGCACCTGGGCGGGATCCGGGGCGAAGTGAGTACGTAGCCGGTTGAGGTCGGGCAGCCGGCCGTCGTTCAGGTCAGCCGTGAGCTGATTGGCGAGTTCGGCCTCGCAACCGCGCTCATGGGCGAGTGCGAGGAGATCGACCATGATCCGGCAGGCCTTCTTGTCCGGTAAGCGTTTGCGCAAGACGTCGAAGGCTCGGCGGTAAGCTTCCCGGGGGAACAGCTGGTCGCGGTAGACCAGGTTGAGGAGCGCCATCGGCTTGCGCCGCAAGGAATGGATCACGTGCCGATAATCGACGACCTGATCGTGCTTGCCATTGGGATGCGGCCGCCCGCGCGGCAAGGTGAGGAGATGCGTGCCGCCGACAAACACGTCGAGGTGATCGTCATACAGGCGCACCCGCAGCCGATGGCCGATCAAGCGCGACGGCACCGTGTAGAACACCTTGCGCAAGGTGAAGCCGCCGGACGACGTCACGTGGACGATCACCTCTTCATAGTCCGACGTGCGGCGGTCCGGCAGATCCTGAAGTGCGCTACGTTCACTGTCGATCCGCTTGGCGTTGCGGGCATTGCGGCGGCTGGCGATCTCATCGATGAAGCCACGATAGGCAGCTAGATCGTCGAAGTCGGCGGTGCCACGCAGCAACAGCGCGTCGCCGATCGCTCGCTTGAGATGACCATGCGAACTCTCGATCGCCCCGTTCTCGTGGGCGATGCCACGATTGTTGCGGGAAGGCCGCATGCCGTAATGGGCACAGAGGTCTTCGTATCGCCGCGTCAGATCGTCTTTGGCGTCGCGGTCGAGATTGCAAAAGGCGGCCGACAGGCTGTCGGTGCGATGCTCCCGTGGCGCCCCACCGAGTGACCACAAGGCATTCTGCAGGCCTTCGGCCAGAGCGACGAAGCTCTCACCGCCGAGCACGACATGGGCGTGCTCAAACCCGGAATAGGCCAGCCGGAAGTGATAGAGACGATGGTCGAGCGGTACGCCCGCGATCGTGACACCCAATTCGCCCATGTCGGTGAAGTCGGACAGGCCGCGCTGACCGGGTTCGTGGGTCTGGCGGAAGATGACCTCCTGCTCCTCGCCGTGGATCGCCCGCCAGGCCCGGATCCGGCGCTCCAGCGTGCGACGGATGCCGGCGCCGAGCTCGGGATGGCGTCGGAGCAACTCCTCGAAGATCGTGACCGGCCGCACACCGGGGGCGGCCTTCAGCATCGGCGCGATCTCTGTCTCAAATACGCGGGCCAAGGGATCTGGCCGGCGACGGCCGCGGGGAGCCTTCTTCTGCGACGGAAGGCGTCGATCCTTCTCGATCCGGTAAGCGGTCGAGGTGCTGAACGAAGCCTTGGCGGCGGCCACGGGTGGGCTATCGGTCTGACGGTACTTCATGTAGAGCCTCATTTGGTGATCGGTAATGTGTCGGCCTGGCACGCGAGTGATTCCTCTTGGCGGAAGAACCACTTGCATAACCAGCCGGCCGCGATCACCAGTCGGCGCGGTCCGCTGTGGATCGCGCCGACGCCGGGCTCGTAACTCCGGTCGGGCTACGCCCTCCCTGCGTCACGAGCCCGGCGTAGCCCTCTCATCATGGTCGACGCTCCACTTCCATCCTGTTCGCCGCGCGGCAGTCGCGATTATGCGGATCGCGGACCTGAAGGCTTAAGGCTTCGTTTCATCAGCAGGAAAGATCCATTGTAGGAGCAGATGGCACACGGGACGACGCGCCATCCGCGGGCAGCCGATCACCTGGTTCCGTGGATGAACGTTTGCATCTCCTCTAACGTAAGCTTGCCATCTTTATTGCTGTCCATTGCCTTGAAAATTCGTTCGTGAGCTGCCTGAAACTCCTGCAGTGAGATGGTCCCATCGCCGTCGGCGTCCATCAGAGCGAACATCATACGCATCATAAAAGGTGGTCCCATCGCGCCTCCACCCATCATGCTGCGCCCCATCATATGTCCCATCATGCCGCCGCCCGGCATGCTTCCGTGTCCCGTCGTACCCACGCCTTCCTGGCCCATGGGATGCGATTGCGATTGCATTTGTTGCTGATCTGGTTGCGGTGTCATTTGGCTCTGTGCAAAGGCACCGAACGTGCCATACGATAGAATGAGAGCGGATATCGTGAGTTGTAGAACGCGCGTATACATTTCGAACCTCCTCCGAAAAGCTGCGGTCACCCCAAAGAGCCAAATCGAAGGCGCTTCGCGCCGTCAATTGCTACTCGGCCGGACTGTGTCGCTTACACTCTCACGCCCATGTGACTAGATAACGTGACGGCGATCCCACGCGGTGCAACCAGAAGAAAGCCGCTCTCGACCACTGCCGAGTATTTTATCTTTATCTCAATAGGAATGCGGCACGACCGTTTGTGGCCCGCCGCTATAAAAATGCTGACGCTTGGGCTTTGGTGCGACTGCGGAAGGTGCCATTGCGAATGCGCTGCTCGCGGTTGTCATACGTGTGGCATGAGGAATGTTTGTTTTTGGGCCGCCCTGATAGGTGTGCCGATCCACGGTTTGCGCAATGCTGGACACCATCAGGAGTGGCATGACGAGCGCTACTGCGAGAACGTATTTGATTGTCATGATCTTCTCCCAGCTTAGCTGACAGCAGAGGAAGCGGACCACTAAAGCCGTAAAGCGCCATGATGCAGATCAATAGGTCAGCGGCGCTGTTTGAGATGCGCCAATCGGTCCTATGTCGTTCCAAGTGCGCAAGAGAAGACCGCATCGACAGATCATCCTGCTTGATCGCGTGCCAATCTCATTTGTGTTACAGCCGCCGCGCGATAGCTTCCGCAGAATTTGGTTGAAAGTCCGCTCGTCGTTCGACGTTCTCGCGCTCGGCGGCGAAGATCTGCGCCGGGGAGAAGACAACTCCGCTCCCGAAGTCGCGCGCCCAGCCCCCTGCGACGCAACGCATGAAGCAGCTGTCGTAGATACTCCTCCATCCGACGGGCTGCCACGATGACATCATGCCCTTGTTTTGCCCGACGGGTCAAACCGATTCGGAAAAACATGATTCGCCAACAGCTTCGCTACTGTGCATGGGGTTGTTTTCGGCATTTTAGTTTGCCGCCCCCCGACGCGGCCACCCGCCATCGATCGCACATGCGTCACCGGCGGGAGCCGGCTCCACGCCGCCCCTCAATCCACCCGACAGATGAGTTGGAAAAAATGGTCGGAGCGAGAGGATTTGAACCTCCGACCCCTAGTCTCCCAGTGCGATAGTCACATGGCAGCATTCTATAGTTCCTTCATTGGTTTAGCTGACCTTTCGGGCGGTAGTTCGGGACTTCTTTCGGGACTTCTGCATTGCATCGATGCCAGCCGCGACCTCGTCGTCAACGACGTGAGCGTACTTGGTGGTGGTTTTGATGTCGGCGTGGTTGAGCGCCCGCTGTACCAGCTTCAGGTTCTTGGTTTCCCGCAGAAGCTTGGTCGCGAAGTCATGTCGGAAGTCGTGGAACCTAAAGCCAGAGAGGCCGGCAGCGGCCCTAGTCCTCTTCCAAATAGTCTTAAGCCCGTTGTAGGTGACGGGATATCGCTGCCCCTTTACGAGACCGGCGGTCTTTTTCGTTCGCCTGGCAACGTAGGTGAACACCGCCTCCGGATGGTGCCCGCGCAAAGGCCATAGGATCTGGCGGATTGCGTCGGTAATGGGCACAGAAACGCGCTTGTCGCCCTTCCCGGCTTTCTCAATTTTGCGCGCGTCCCAATTCACCTCTGACCAGCGCAAAAGACACTCATTCAGCCGAAGGCCCGACGCGCTGGCCAGTTCGAATACGGGCTGGTAGTCGTCTCGGGTGGCACGCTCCAATCTGTCCGCCTCATCTCCGCGAAGCTCACGAATGATCTCCTGCGGTTCCTTCAACCAATGCTGCTTCCAGCTCGGTTCATGGTCGAACCGGATGCCCCACGCCTTTGCGCGGGTGAACAGCTTCTTCAGGACCTCAGTAGTGCTGCGATTGACAGTTGCGGGCGCGATCAAAGGGGCTGGCTTCTTTTTGCCTTTGCCCCGCCTAGTGACGCGGTGTCCCCGGCGCCAGGCAACCAGCCTTGCGACGTCGTCGTCACCGATTTCGGTCAGCAGTTTTGTTGGACCAAAATAATTGATCAGCCGCTCAATATCACGCCAAGTAGTGTCAGCCCCAGCGTGGTGCTGACCGATCTCATTCCAATATCTGCCAGCTACATCGTCCAGCTTTGTCGAGGCCGAAGATGATGCGACCTTCAAGAACTGTTTGGCTCTGTCGCGCTCGACGCGCTCGAAGGCTTCGGCCTCGCGCCTGCTCGTGCATCCCGTAGAGCCGTGAAAGCGAACACCTTTGTGCTGGAAGTCGAAATGGTAGAACGGGCTGTCTTTGTGCTTATAGACTGACACGGCACGTCCCTCCGGGCTCTGCGCTCGATCAACTCGTCGAGATCCTCATCTGTGAATTTGCGGCGCTGTTTCTTGCTGCCGCGCCCCACATTGATGTAGCGAAGTTCACCGTCGCGGACATACCCGTTCAGCGTCTTCACGGAGACGCCCAAACGCTCTGCTGCACTTTGCGGGGATCGCAGGTGTGGGGACATCAGACGTTCGTCGCATTGTGGTCGCTAGGCTTCGCAGCGCTGAACTGTCTCGCAAAAAGCGCTTCGACAGGTTTTAGAGTCGCAACAGCGGATGGTGAAGCCTTGTTATCGACCACCAGCGCAACAGCAGCCAATGTGTGCTGGGTAAATCCGGCCGTGAGCTGGAGGCGATGCGCGCCTTTTGCCTTGCCGCCGCGATCGGGACCAAACGTCACGACACCCATAACCTGGGGGCCGTCCCAATCCCGCAGAAATTCGATTTCAACGGATGGGACCAGTCGATTGAACCGGACTTCGACGTTGATATGCTCCCCAAACTTCAGGGTTTCGGGTTGATGAGGCGCAATCAAGCCCTCCTTGATCAGATCCTCCATCCGCTTGTGACGATGAGGATTGTTTTTCTCGTTGATCCACTGCGCCCACAGATCGTTTGGAATCTCGGCTGCGGGAATGTGGCGAAACAAATTTGCCAATTGGCCAGTCAGGGTGGAGCGGATCAAGAACTCAAAGAACTTACCAAAATCTCCTGGAATTCGGACTCCACGCGTTCCCGGTAAAGTGTCCGGACGAATGCCGTAACTTGCGAGAAAACTTATGCCCGCAGTGAGAAATTCTGCACCCAGAAAATCGTAGAAGCGACCACTCTTAAGATTCCGAAACGTTTCGACGGCCAAACCCGCTTCACGGGTGACGCCAGTTCCTCCGATTGCCATCAGCAAATTGGCCGCGTCCTCGATATTCATTTCCGCGGCGCTTCGTCCACGCCCCGATTGACCGATCACGCCCGCTTGTCTGGCAAAGCGACCGTATGCGAACACGGTAGCGGCAGGCAAACCCGTAACGGCGGCGATGGCTTCCACTAAACTGCTTAAAGTTGCCACGCGCCTCTCCGATCTGTTGCCTCAACATTAGAGGTTGTCATTTGTCGCGTCAACAGTTGGCCGCCTTTTACTCCCATCATTTGCGATGACTAAACCAACCCAGAATGATCGATGCGCATTGGGACCATTCCGGCTTTGAGCCGGAAATTGAACCCTTTTGCTCAGCTTGCGGGTTCCGGACGAAAGAAAAGTTCGGTAGCGGTTGTGTTTAAGGCTTGAAATTGCCCTTTTGCGCACCAAGTGGACCTCTACCGCAGCATAAAAGGAACTCGTGCCATGGAACTGAAAGCCCGCGGCTGGGGCCGCAATATGGGAAATACGACGATCGCCGACATCAACCTAGGCGAACTGAAGGTTCGTCGAGAGGCAAACAAGCCGGTCCATTTCGACAATCCCGCCCTCTTCGACGTAAACGGTGAAATCAGCATTGCCTGGGGCAAGAAGCTCCACCTCGGCGGCGATTACCGCCTTCAAATGGATTTTTCGTACGCTGAGGTAGCCAAGATGTTTCGGGCTGCGTTCGGCTCCAAGCTGACGCCGGAGATCTTGGAGCAGTGCGGCTTGACGCTCTCCGACGACCTGCAGAAGTCGGCGCTGTCCAAGGTGAAAGTCGCCGACCTGACGCTGGGCGATCTCGCCAAGATGGTGATGCCCGCCGCCGAAGAAGCGTCTACCGAGACGCCTGAGGTCGTGCCGTTCCGCCGCCGCCTCTGAAGCTGCGGCCGTAGCCGAAAAGCTGCGGAATCTGCATCAGACCGGGCCGAAGGCCAAAATTGGAAGAAGAAATTATGGCTACAATAACGTTCTCAAGGAGATATAGCGCGACCTACTCCGTGGACAAAAGTCCGGGTGGATGGGTCGCCGAAGGCCGGATCTGGGAGACGAAGGACGGCAAGCAACTCGCGACCTCGATGAAATTCCGGGCGAACGGCAACACGCGGCAAGCGGCGACGGATGCGGCCATCGAAGCTGCTCGCGACGCCTGTCCGGATGAAGACGGATAGTAAAAAGGCGACCACGGGCTGCGATTTTTGAGAGATGTCGTTTTTACATCGCAATTTGGGTGAGCTGACATCAGGCGGCCAGCCGTTTAATGAGTATGGACTAGCTAGACCCACGGTGGTCCGTCATAGTCAGTGGGCGGCGCGGTGACGGGCCATCGCAAAGCAACCTCCTCACAGGAGCTTTGGATGTAATCGAGCTTCTTTTTGTACGAGCTTGGTGTTGGGTGGGCGTTACCGCCGAAAACATCTACCGAAAAGCAAAGCTTGTGATCCGGCGATCCTAGGTATTTCAGATTTTGCTCAGTGAACAAATACGCCAGCACAGCCGCAGTTTTACAACGTTCAACGCGGCTCGTGGTTGAAGTTTCTGCTTTTGAGAAAAGCAGAATCAGTCCACCTACACTTTCCTTGCGGTGCACCGTGGCGTCCAGAGAAACGCTGATTCTGACACCCTCTATCGTCAAGTGAGGTTGGCTGGCCACCACAGGACGACATTCGAGCTTCGCCAGACCCAGCTTGTTCATAGCTTTATGAAAGCTGTCGATTGCTTCCACACTAAGCGCAGAGTCGTTTTTCACCCACTCCGAAGCATCGACCTTGGCCCCGCGAGTCTTCTGAGAATCTATCGCGTCGATCAGTATTCCAGCATCCCGCCCCAAATCGCATAAATACTTAGTAATACCATCGCGGGCCGCATCATATCTCGCGACTATTGCTGTCTTCGGAAATTTTGCTGCTTGAACAATACTTTTACGTCTTGTTGAAGATGCTGTAAGATACTCTGAAAGTGCGTTCGCGGACAGTCTAGGCACAGCATTGTAGCCATACTTCTGCTTTTCGGAGACGTCCATGGAAGACCTCTTTCTCTCCGCGCCAATCGATGCCCGACGGATGCTGTGTATCTCGCCCCTCTCGGCGCAGGCCTACCGCAACGCTGGTGGCAAAGGCTTGGGAGGTGAATATGGATATTTCATCTACGAGTGCGACGCAGCGAATCCGCAATCTGGCATTGAAGTTATAGCAAAAGCCGCTTCTCCCGAAGCGGCTCTCAAGCTGTATGAGATTATTACAGCGGATAAGTCGTTCGCAGGTTAACTTCCACCCTGGAAGGTCCGGCACTTCCGGCGGGTCATCAGTTGAATAACGGAGGACCACAGACAGCTCCGCGTCAACCAGCTGCGGCAACGATCCAAGCTTTGTCCGCGATCCAACGCCTTCGCTGGCGTCGTGCGCAGGGTTTGGCAAAGATTGTAATGTGCAACGTTGAGCGCCGCGTCTGCCGACATGGTTCTCCGGCTTCTTACTAGAGCCATTGGTTAGCCGGCCAACTGGCTGAACCGAGAACCATGCGCGCCGACAGTTTTGGCGCTCCACATAGGTGGTCGAGAGGGGCCGCCCGATATTACGGCGACAGGCGAGTATCTAGTGCAACTGGCATGTAATTGCCGCCGCCGAATGCAGCGCTCCGACAGGAATGAAAGAGAAGGCGGTCAACTCGGCGGCCTGTCCTAACCACTTCCTTTTGCAGGTGCTTGCCCGACAAACTGCCCTTTGTAACCTGCATCAGCCGTGCCAAGCGTTTGTTCAAAAATAAGCTGGCAAATTCGCATACCGGGCTTCAGCAAGATTGGCAGATGCCCGTGATTTACGATCTCCAGCCGAATTTGTCCGGGGAAGCCAGCATGAATCGTTGGCGCAGTGATGTGAACGCCTAAGCCAAGGCGAGCGAGAGAACTTTTGCCTTCAACTCTGGCGGCAATGCGAGAGTCCATAGGCAATTCGACGTATTCGGCGCTCCAGCCCAGCACGAGAACTTTCGGTTGGAGTTCATACCCACCAGAAATGTCCTCGGTCTTAGTGAGTTCCGCTAAAACTTCCTCGGTGTTGAATGCTGGATTGGTTGGATCGATAACTTTTTTGATCGACGAGTTGCCGACCGCGAAAACATTGAGCACCGGATCAAGCGTAAGGTCTACACTGGTAGAGCTATACGCAATGGCCTGAGGAAGCGGATCGATGATAATCTGCTTCCTTGAGAGGGCGATCTGAATTTCGCGGTCAGTTAAGATCACGCTCGTCTACGCTCTTCTGACTGGATTAATTGGTCGTCTGGAACCCACACTCGCCAAGCGCCCGTTTGAGTCTCTCGTGGGAGTTCAACAAGTGTCGTTTTATCCTGGTGCCCCAAGGGCCAGCCAACTGAGATAAATCCGTCATCAATTGAACGCCGAGCAATGACCAGCCGCTGCGGCCCTTCGTTGGTCTTGATTCCAACGACCGCTTCGTTCGGGTGAAGACCGTTTCCAACAATTTCAATTTTAAGACGCATCATGGTCATTTTCCCGTTTTTTGCCCCAAGCGCAAGTTCCGAATCGCGCCCGACCGCTAGCTTCTTCGTAATTCGTTAACGATGTGGGTGGTCAGCTAGACATCAGAACATACAGAGAACAAAAGATCAAAGATTTAATGCGTCGTTCGGAGCGGAACAGTCCGGATTATCTCGAACGCAAACGCATGAGCATGGGGATACCGAAACCCAAAGGATACCGTCTCGGCTCGCTAGACTTTGCCACTACTGGATTCGGCTCAATATGCGCTGCACCTGCACGGCGGACCATTTGCTCTTCCGCTGGGTCAGAATCCCTGCTTCGTTCAAACCCTCAGCAATGGCTCTGAGGGTCGTTTTCCCGGCCGCCTGTAGCTCTCTGATGACAGGCGCCAGGTCTGAAGCCCTCGCGTTGGCCCGCGCCTGGAGAGTCTCTGCGGCCAGCTCCCGCGCCTTTTTGCTCGGAACGACACCCCGATCGCCGCCAAGCTTGGTCCCTCGCCTTTTAGCGGCCGCCAGCGCGTCCTTTGTTCGCTTGCTGATCATGCGGCGCTCTTCTTCGGCAACCATCGCCATGATACCGACGGTTAGTCTGTTCGCGTTCGGCATATCAGCCGCCACGAAGTCTATGCCGGCCTTCTCCAGGCCAAGCAGAAAGTGGGCGTCGCGGGAGAGCCGGTCCAGTTTGGCAATGACCAGCTTGGCATCATAGATCCGGCAAGCCTTGATAGCCTCGTCCAGCTTGGGACGATCGATGCGCTTGCCGCTCTCGACCTCGACGAACTCCTTCACCAACGACCAGTTGCCGCCGTTCAGGTATTCAGCCACGCCATTGCGCTGTGCCTCGATCCCCAAGCCCGATTTGCCCTGGCGGTCGGTCGAAACGCGTAGATAGCTGATCCATCTTCCCTCTGCCACGACGCCCCACAAACCAGTCAACCTTCGTTGATTGATTTGTAACACGCTCCATTTGATTTGCAAGCTTATCCGGGCCTAACCCGACGCTTGGGCCTGCTACAGCAGCGTCGCAATTCGACCATGCCGCCTTACAGGTCCAGTGAAGCTCCGTTCACCCGGAGCCATTCCTTCCGCTCCCGGTATCGCGGCAACACCTTGTCTACTTCGTTCCAAAATGCATCCGAATGATCGCGGTGTCGCAGGTGACAGAGTTCGTGCACGACGATGTAGTCGATGACAGTGTGCGGAGCCATCAGGGTCTTCCAGTGGAAATTCAACGCACCGCCCGCACCGCATGATGCCCAGTGATAACCCAGCTCTTTGACGGAAACATCACCAGGCACCACGCCGACCAGCGGGGCAAGCCTTTGGACCCGTTCCTTGAAAATTTCGAGGCCTTTAGCGATATAGAAATCTCGAAACGCTTTACGTGCGGCGGGCTCCCCTTCTCTGGCAACAAAGGCTTCCGACAACTCCCAACGGCCGTTCTTGAGACGCAACGGTACGTGGGCATCGGCGACGAACTTTAATCGATAGGATCGACCAAGATAGACGAAGCCCTGGCCTTGCACCAACGGCCGAAGCTTGCGGCTGGAGTTCAGGTCTTCCCATTCGGCAAGCGAGCGATGCACCCACAGCGCCCGATCAGCGACTGCTTCAAGCACCCTTTCATCGGCGATCCCGGTGGGCGCGCGAACGATCACATCGCCCGAACGTTCGATCACGATGTCCGCTGTTTTCCGGTCGCTACGGATCAGAGTGAATTCAATATCCTGGGCGCACATCTTCATGACCGGAGCAACTCCGCGTGGCGCTTCTCAGCAAGCTTCGTCAATTCTACCGCGATACGTTGGTGCTGATCCTGAACTGAGCCGATGCCAGAAACCATCAACTCTGTATCGATAGTTGCTCTGAGACGACGCACCTGGTCCGGTTTGCGCCAGAAATCGACGATCAAAATAGATTCACGCAAGATGCCGACCAGCCGAGCAGAAAGCGCATCCAGCAGGACAGCATCCTCGACCGAAAGCATAGCTTCCTCACCAATCAGGCCGAGGAGGTTATCACGAAAGACGAGCACTTCTGGGGGGTGCGCGGCTATTGTCTCACCGCGCCCCGCCCTGATTTCCGAACGCAGTTCTTCGTAATGCTCGGCCAACGCCTTCCAGTCGTCGCCATGCTTGGCAATCAGAGTGTCGAGCTTCTCGCTCATCCGCTTGAAGAAGGCCGGGTCCTCATCAAAATGAATCGTACAGTGCTTGCGGATGGCGTGCTCCATCTCGCTGGCCTTTGCCCGAGAACTTCCCTGCGCGTGCCCCGTCACCAGTTCGACAAAATCTGGGTCAAGCAATTCAACCGGGGGAATTTTGGGATCAACGCCTAGCTCAATGAGATGCTCGTTGATCAGCGCGGCGACCTTTTCGCCAACACCTGCGAAATTGATGGATTCGTCCTTGAAACGCTCCTTGGTCATTCGCATTAGATAGCCGAGCCTTCTCGCCGGTCCGCGATACCGATGCGCGGCGGCGCCCGGAAGGATCAGGTCGAGGCTCATCAGAAACTTCTTGAGGTAGACCTCGAAATCCGCTCGCGCCTTGATCGGTTCAAGCACGTCGACAGCCTTGTGAACAATGCGAACTTCTTCGTCGGGACCACCAAGTGTGCCGGTGAGGAACGGCTCGATATCGTGCACCCCGAGGCCTTGGAAATGCTGGAGCAGCCGGCGATAACGTTCTTCCAGAATGGGCAGTTCCGAGGTCAGATTCTTCAGTCCGGCCTGCAGGTCCGCAAGGTCCTCGCTGGCGTAGATTTTCAGCGCTTCGGTGAGGTGGTTGGCAAGGCCGATATAGTCGACGATGAAGCCCCGCTGTTTGCCCTGTGTTACCCGGTTTACGCGGGCGATAGCCTGGAGCAGGTTGTGCTCTTTTAGTCGCTTGTCGATGTACATGACCTGCTCAATCGGAGCATCGAAACCCGTCAGTAACATGTCGCAAACGACGAGGAAGGCGATGCCGGTGTAGGCCTTGCCATAGTCATCGAGATTGAACGGCTTGCAGAAATTCTCGACCGCGTTCCATTCCCGCGCCTCCTTGCGGGCAGCCGTGATTGCTGCAGGCTCGTTGGTCGCGTCCGACGACACAACGACCGCCACCTTGAGGAAATCGATCCGGCGGATCAGGTCCGCATCCGTTGTCGGCTTTGCACGTTCTGCCTGCAGCCGTTCCTGCAATGCCTCGCGCAAGGCGCGCTGGTATCGCACCGCGGCGAGCTTGGAATGGCAAACGACCTGCGCCTTGAACCCGTTGGGCAGGATGTTATCGATGTAGTGGCCGACCAGATCCCGGGCGATAGCGCGAATGCGGTTTTCCGCTTCGAGGATATCGCCGGTGGCTCCATACTTCTTCTTGATGGCGAGTAGGTCTTCAACCGAGCGGTCGGCGAAGAGATCTTCGAAGGAATTGTCGAACTCAGCCTTGTCTCTCAGGGCGGTGTTAGCAGTGCGGCCTTCGTACAAGATTTGCAGGGTGGCCCCGTCCTCCACCGAATCCATCAGCTTGTAGGTGTCGATATATTCGCCAAACCGCTTCACGGTCTGCTTGCCACCATGCCGCTCGGTTATCAACGGGGTGCCGGTGAAGGCAACGCGGGCGGCATTGGGGAACGCCTCGAACAAATTGTCCCCCATCTCGGACCCCTGCGTGCGGTGCGCCTCGTCCACCATGATAAGGATGCGCAGCGAGTCGTTGACGACGCCAAAAGTCTCGGCGCTGGGCGGTGGGGCATAGCGCCCCAGCTTTTCGCGCAAGCGGTCGGGAAGATCTTCCTTCGCCTCGACGAATTTGTGAACCATCACCATGCTCACATCGGAAGCGGGAGAGGCGAGCACGTCGCGCACGGAGCTGCGGCTATCGACCAGGTTAATCTTCCCCCCGATCAGCTTGGCCGTATCGGATAATTGGTCTTCCAGATCGGCTCGGTCGACCACCATAACGATCTTGATGTCGTTGAGGTCCCGGCTGGCGCGCAGCATCCGGCCGACGAACACCATGGTGAGCGACTTGCCCGAACCCTGCGTGTGCCAGACTACGCCGCTGCGCTCTATCGGCGTCTCGCCGTTGCGCAGACGCTCGACGATGCGGCGTGCGGCGCGGTGCTGCTGATAGCGGGCGAGCACCTTCACCCGCTTACCATTGGGTAGGTCCATAAACACCGAGCAAGTGCGCAGCATGTCGAGCAGGCAATCCGGATTGAGCAGACCCTGAACCAGTTCCTCCTGCGCGCGGACCTCACCCAGCGGCGGGGTGATCGCAGCAAACCGCTCCGGCCAGATGTTGCGCCAGCCATAGAAGTGTTCGGGGGCGGAACTGATGGTGCCAAACTCCGCCGCCTCGCCGCACGTGCGGATCACGGCAAGATTCGTGTAGAACAACTTCGGCTCCCCTTCGCGCAGTCCGGCGCGGCCCGTTTCTGAACGGGCGTCGCGATAGCGCTGCAATTGCACGAAGGCCTCGTGCATCGGGTTCGCTGTGTTGGCGTCGCCAATCTTGGCCTCGATCACCACTAGCGGCAGACCATTCACGAATAGCACTACGTCCGGAATAATGAAGTCCTTCACGCACCCCGGCGTATCGACGCGGAACTGGTTAATGGCGTGGAACTTGTTGCGCTCCAGATTGGCGAAGTCGATCAGACGAACGGTGGGGTCCTTCTCGCCCGTGACCTCATTGCGATCCACTTGTGCCTTGAACAGCAACGCCTGCACTGCTTCATTTGCGTCAAGAAGACCCTTACCCGGCTGGCGGAAGATATCGTCGATCAGGCTCGCCAATTGCCGCTCCGTCAACCATTCGCGGCCATCGGGCAGTAGATTGAGCGCGCGGACGGAATCCCGAAAGACTTGCGGCAATATCAAATCCCGAAAGCTAGTTCGTAGGGATTTCGTAGGATCGTTAGGTATCATCTGGCAGCCCTGGTCGATCACCGACCAGCCCAGCCCGGCAAGCTGAGTCAGCAACGGCTTTTCGACGTGAGCATATTCGCTCATGCGGCGGCGCTTTCGAGTAGCGACGGGACGGAGACCTCGCCCGTGAGTAGGTCCTGCAACAGGCCAGCCTTCTGGAGCCTGAGCTTTCTTAGCATATCCTCCAGTCTTACTATCGACTGATCAGCGGCGTCCAAAATACTTAAAATCTTTGCCTGCTCCGAAAGATCAGGACGTGGCAGAACGAATTTTCGGAAGTGTTCAAGATGAATGTGCTTTAGGCCGGACCCAGCTGAGAGATAACCCATCTGGGCCTCATAAAATCTGGTCCTAAAAAACTCGCACAGGAAGGCTGGATTGAGCAAACTTGTAATCGGCCGGAGCATCGCGACGGAAACAAATATGCTGAACTCCTCGACCGTCTCGTCGACATACCGGGCGACGCCTAAGGTGCCGTCCTTCGACACGAGGACGTCACCAGCTCTTGGGTCGGCCCGCATCTGAAAAACATGGTGATCGCTCAGCGTGATGAAATTCCCCTGCCTTGTATCAATCCCTCTGCCCGCGGTTAAGCTCTTCACTGTGACGAATGGCACGCCGTGCGGAACGTATGTCGGCGTATGATGGACACCATCTACAATGCGCGAAGTTAGATTTACGAGACGCGCAGCTTCCCATCCGAGCGGCAGCCAGCCGAGATCGGTCCGGTTGTAGAGCTGCGGAGCTTCATCGCGAGACGGCCGGAGCTGACCGTGTTCGTCGATGCCGCGCGTGAACAGGTCCTGCATCAACCCGGCGCGCACCCGCTCCTGCTTTGTAATCAATGCCTCCGTCGCCTCTATCTGGACATCAAGCAAACGTAGAATGTCGGCTATTTTGGCCTGCAGTTTGATATCGCGAGGCAGACGCAGCGTTACCGCCTTTGCAAAATCGGAGTTCAAGCCGGGTTGCGCCGAACCGGTAATGCGCCTGGCAATCTGATTTTGGGCTCTGCCATCAAGCATTGAGTAAAACAGGTAACCAGCATCAATTTTACCCGGATCAGGCCTGACGATAAAGACGTGCTCATTGATCCAGGCATCTGCGAATTGCCCATCGTATTGAGCTACTTTGCCCGTCTGAGCACCGTCTTTGTTGATGAGAGTATCGCCTGATTTCAGTTTGCCCTTCTTCATAAGGTGAGCATACGCAGGTGAAATCCGGTTTACATTTGAGTACGACATCTTGCCGGCGGCATCGATGTTCTCACCTCCGATACTTGGGACACCTTCAGTGTCTGCGCTTACGCCGCCTGCGGGGCGCTTTCCAGTTTCAAGCGGACTGATCAGTTGCGCGAGCGATCTCTCGATCCAGTCAGACATATCCAAGAGCCTTCAAATAAACTTCCAGATCCGCCGCCGCCCTGCTGCGCCGGTTCTCGATATCGCGCACCGTCACCGCATACTTGTCGTGCAGCTTCTCGACAGCCGCAGTCACGCTCCGCCGCTCGGCTTCGAGATAAGCGCAGTAGGTGGAGAAGAGGATATTGCGGAAGCGCGAAAGAATCTGGCTGCGCGCGGCGTCCGGAGTGATCTTCGCACGGGCCGCTGCAACCAGTTCCTCGCGCTTCTTCTCCGCCGCGCGCAACTCGGCCTTTAGTGCCTTAGCCTCATCCTCGAGGGCCTTGTGTCGGGTCAGCCGGTCTGAGGCATGGGCCAGCGCCTCAGTGATTGCCTGGCCCTTCTCGGCAAGGGCGAGAACGGGCGTGGCGAACTGCGAAGCTCGGCCGGCCTTCTTAGCAAGCGAGGCCAGTCGGTGCACGGCCACGAAATCGGGATCGCCCACCCTGCCCAGCTTCGCGGCACTCTTAGGAAGATCCATTTCAGCGGCCAAATCGGGCGCAGCTTCCAGCGCCGCTTTAACCAGCGCCTTCAGCTCTGCTCCCTGAGCCTTAAGTAGGTCTTTGATCCGCCTGACCTCGACGGAGGAAAGGATGCCGCTATCATCTTCGTCCTCATAGCTTTCCTCGTCGGCGGCAGCGAAAAGCGCCTGCACCTCGTCTAGGCGGGCACGCTTGGTGGCCAACTCCTCGACCAAGGCTGGAAACTCGCTTTGCAAGATTTCATCGTCGGGAATCAGCTCTGCACCCCATCCGCTTGCGGCCACCGATTTCAAATCGGTCTTTAGGCTGTCGACGTAACGCGCCATGGCACCGCGAATCTGAAACGGATTGAGCAGGGACTGGTCTGCAAACCACGCGTCAATGTCCGTCACTAATGACCTGCGAAGTGCATAGACATTGCCGCCGCGTCCTCCCGCCCCCGCATCCGCCGGTGCAAGCTGGGCTATGGCTGGCTCGGTCGCTTGCCACCAATCCATCAGACGAGTCATGAACTCCTGATGCGCGGCCAATACGCCAGGATGGATCCTGACTAGCTCGGCGATGTCGCGCCGTGTGGCGATGGTCGGATCAAAATCGCAATAGGCCGCATCACCCCGGCGCGATGAGAAGCAGGCTTCGCGCAAGCCATCATAGTTGAGCCAAAGGCGTTCCATCGCGTCAACTTCCGCTACCGGCACGCCGCCGTGAATATGCGCTCGGACATCCTGCGGCTCTGGCGGCGGCGCATTGTCGACATAGCGGCGGATGTTGCAGTTGAACTCTTCCGCCTCGATCTCCGCGATGGGCACGACACGGGCATAACCCGGCACATCTTGCCGTCGCCGATAAACATCTACGATCTTCGACATGTCCTCGGGACGCAGGAAGTTCTGCGCTTTGCCTTCGCGATATTCCCGGTCTGCGTTGATGAAGAGCACGTCCTTTCGGAGATCAGCACGCTCTTT
This sequence comes from Bradyrhizobium diazoefficiens USDA 110, assembly GCF_000011365.1. GTDB lineage: Bacteria > Pseudomonadota > Alphaproteobacteria > Rhizobiales > Xanthobacteraceae > Bradyrhizobium > Bradyrhizobium diazoefficiens. Next base: position 5,560,626 of record NC_004463.1, read on the forward strand.
GCTCATGACGAGAATGCAGGCCGGGATGCCCGTGCCGTAGAACAGGCTGGGCGGCAGCCCGATGACAGCATCGAGCCAACCCTGCTTGATGAAATGCTCCCGCGCGTCCTTCTCCTCGCCGCCGCGAAACAACACGCCGTGCGGCATCACCGTCGCCATGCGGCCCCCGCTCTTAAGCACCGCAAGCATGTGCTGAACGAACATCAAATCCGCCTTCTTACCCTTTTCCGGCATCCATTTGACGAACCGGCCTTTGAACTCCATGTCCTTGGCGCTGTAGCTCTGGCTGAACGGCGGATTGGCGAGCACCCGGTCGAAACGAATTAGTTCGCCGTCGTCGCCCCGGTGCTGGGGCTTAGTCAGCGTGTTCTCCTGCCGGATATCCGCCGACTGGATATCGTGCAGGATCATATTCATCCGGCAGATCGACCAGGTCGTGCCCTGCGATTCCTGGCCGGCCAGCGAGAGATTGTTTGGATCGCCCCCGTTGTCGCGGACATAATCACGCGACTGGATCAGCATGCCGCCCGATCCGACCGTCGGGTCATAGATGCTCATGCCCGGCTGCGGATCGACGATCTCGACCATGGTACGGACGACATCCGCGGGAGTGTAGAATTCGCCAGCCTTCTTGCCAGCCGAGTCGGCAAAGTATTTGATCAGATATTCGTAGGCGGCGCCAAGCAGGTCAGGAAACTCGAAGTTCTCGTCGCGCAGAGGGATGTTCTCGAACACCTGGAGGAAATCCACCAGTGTGTCGTCGCTGAGAGTACGTTGTCCGATCTTGCGGTTAAAATTTATATGTTCGAGCACATCCTCAAGCTGATCCTTGTTGTGCCGCTCAAGCTCGCCAAGTGCCGCATTAAGCCCATTGCCCACGTCTTCCTTAAGGTGGCGAACGGTTGCCCATCGCGCTTGGGGGGGCACGTAGAACGTATATTGATCTCGACTTTCAAGCAGGGCTTCGAGCCTTTGGCCATCAAGGCCACGGGCGCGCAGATTGACCGTGAGCTTCTCGCGCTGCTGGTCAAACAGGTCGCTGCACCTCTTCAGGAACAAGACTCCGAAGATGTATTCCTTGTACTCCGAGGCATCCATGTTGCCGCGAAGCTCGTCGCAGGCCTTGAAGAGCAGACTCGTTAGCTGAGAGAGAGTTAGTTTGATCATTTGACCCCGATCGCGCCCTGTGTCGATGACAGTCCGTCTTCAAAAACGTACTGATTCTCTTTTGCCTCATAATCTCATCGGCTTGTCCCCGACCAACTACTTGCTCCTCCGTCAGCAAAGCCAACAATTCGAAATCTGTTGGCTAACTTGATTCTATCCATTGAATTCAAACGATATTCTTGGCCAACAACTTTGCTAGCAGTGATACACAGCCATGGTCCAGTACATCCTCAAAGTGATCGTACTGGTCTTCGTACCGTTTGTAGGTGGCCCAACGCATCCATTTCGGTTTCGGTGGGAAATCCCAATGATCTGGATCTAGATTTGCTATCAGTCGCGACTTGATTCGGGCCTTTCCGGCGTGCGCGCGGTTCATCGCATCGCTATATTGGGAATTATAGGCAACTTGTCGGCCCCAAGTCTGTCGGCTGCAGAAACGGATCGCGCCCGGCGGCCTCCACAGTACAGACGCGAGCCGGTTCATGACAGGGCACACAAAATACCATTGTCGCCCGCCGTAATGTCGAGTACGCGCAACAAGCATGATTCGTTGGTCCAAGCTGCCAAGCTGGATGCGGAGCCAGCCTTCGGCTTGGCCGCTCATGTCGGCGCTAATCACGCCGGTGGCAACTTCACCCCAATACGAGTGCGTCCAGGTAATGCCCCGAATGCCGATGTTAGCGCCTGGCTTGACGAATTGCTTCCGAACTAGACGGTTCAGGTCCAGCTTCAGGCCGTCCTGCAAGCAAACTCGTACTCTCGATCGCGGCATTTTGGCGCTGCCTATTCGATTATTTGCCGGGTTGTATCCTTCATTGCGGCAAGCAGCCTCGATATTCCGCGCCGGCGTGCAATCGCGCCTGCGCTGTACCGCCCGTGCTTGAAGGCATTCTTGTTGCCCTTGGGAGCGCCTGGAGACGGTCCGCCGTGCATCCGACACCTACCGTTCTCCATCGCTGGGGACCGGCAAGGCTTGCCCGTCCGGGTGTGCGCGCCGCATCTTTTCGCTCGGTGCATATCCAAGTGCATGGGGTTGATCCTCCCTTTTCGCCTTGCCCGTGCCCCCCGAGGGGTCAACCATTCCGACCACTGCCTGCCCGCCCGCATGAACGTGGACGTGCTCGACCGTGACCTTTTGCTGGCCTTTGCCGCGATGGCGGTTCAAGGCTTCGAGCAACGCAGCATAGGTGCGCGATAGCTTATTGGCCTGGGCGAGGTTCTCGCGTCGTCCCTCGAAGGTCTGTTCGCCGATCATGGCGCGCCGGTAGCATTCCATCGCGGCGTTGTGGGCGGCTATGAGCTGCGCCGCCATCATGCCCTCTAGCTCGTCCTTCGGCCCTATCCCGGCAAGCGCGGCAAGGGTGGCACGCAATTGCTTGTCGCGGTCTTCCTGGCTGGAGTTCTTCACCCAGAGGGACTGGAGGGCTTGATTGGCAAGAATATCGTTCCAGTGATCCGATTGCGATCCGCCAAGATCTTTCAGCCGCCCTTTTTGGTCCTCGGGATCGTTGGCGGCGAGTGTTTTCGGTGCGTTCATTCACGTCCTCTCGAAAGGCTCGCTGCTTGGATGTAAGTCAGTCAATCTGGTCGTCCTCTTTCGCTTTTCCTCATTCAGATGGCATCACCACAGCGCACACAGCGCAGAACAGCCGAATTTCCCTATAGAAGCTCCATTAGCCACCACCCCTCTATTGGAAAGTGGGCTGTGGTGCGCAGTGCGTTGTGATCAGTCCGCCTTGATCCACCATCTCTTGCCTTGCCAGTCGGGCTTGCCGTCGTTGTCCCGCTTCCAGCAGAGGTGCTCCATAATGCTGGTAATCCGGCGCTGGTCCGCCGTGCCGATCCTGGCGGCCTCCATGATCAGGGCCTCCTTAGCGACCTGACCGACGGTGACCTTGTGCTGGGTCGCGAGGTAGTTCTCGATCGGGTCCTGCCAGGCGTCCGCTTCAAATCGCGCCTCCTGCTCCGGCCTGATATGCTGCCCTTCGAAATTGCGATCTGGCCACCATGGCTCGCCCTTTTTGTAGAGGTGAAACGCCTCCGCAAAGAGTTGTTCGCGATCTTCAGCTAACCCCGCGATATCAATCTGCCCGACTTTCACAGGCCAAAAACGACGTCCTCCAGTTTCGTCTCTGAGATACGCGTCCTTGTTGGTAGTGCCGATGAATACGCACTGCCGAGGCTCGGTGACCTCAAAGCGGCCGTAGCTCGGCCGGTAACGCTCGACCTGCCGCGTGATGAACGCCTTTAGCTGCGCGCTTTCGGCACGCTTTAGCGCGTGCATCTCCCCGATCTCGATCAGCCACTTGCCACGAAGGTGTTGGGAGACGTCCTTGCCTTCGCCGATCTCGGGAAGGTTGTCAGAGTAATAGTCGCCGCCTAGAATGGCGCAGGCCGAGGACTTCATCGCGCCCTGGGTACCCTCCAGCACCAGCATGTAGTCCACCTTGGCTCCGGGTTCGCAGATCCGAGCGACGAGGGAAATCAAGAACATCTTCCCGATCGCCTGGGTGTAGGGATTGAGCGCGGCGCCAAGCTTGGTCGTCATCCATACGTTGACGCGCTTCTGGCCGTCCCAGATAAGGCTCTGAAGCCAATCGCGAATGGGATGGAAGCTGCGCTCGCGCGCCCAGGCATTGACCGCGTCGCGTACCGTATCGCGGGCGATCCTGCGGATGCCTGCCTTCTGAAGGTACTCCGTCAGTATTGTGACGTCCTCGTCCAGCACGGGCCTGGAATTAAAGGGCGCGAGCGGCTGGCCGATCTCGTGCAGCAGCATGACGCAACGCTGCATCTCGTCATACGCGAAGGCGTCGCTGATGTTTGGATCTCGCCGGAGAGCGACCAGCGCATTGGTGACGATCGGGAGCGGTTTGCCATTCTCGCTTATACATTGGGCCAGCCACGTATCTTTGACCGGGAATTGAGCAATGACATTCATCGCGGGCCTCCCGCAAAGGCGAGACTGGCGATGGTGTAGGCAGTGGTGTAGCCAAAACAGTAGATCCGACTCAGCTTGGCCGCTTGAAGAGCGATCAGCGACGTGTCAGATTCTTCGTTGCTTGTAATTGAACTCTTCGATCCCGCCCTGTGCCCTTGCTCCCCAGCTGGCACGGGGCTTTTCGTTTCAGGGGGTGCCAGCATTCAGCGCCTCCCTAGCGAACGGTCCAAGAACGCAGCTCGGGATTATTTCGGGAGTTTTTGCGCCGAACTGAGCAAACCGGCGCCTATTTGTTCTCATTCGGCGGCGGATTGGTGCCAGCCCCGAAAGCAAAAACCCTTGCGGATCAAAGGGCTTAATGGTCGGAGCGAGAGGATTTGAACCTCCGACCCCTAGTCTCCCAGACTAGTGCGCTAACCGGGCTGCGCCACGCTCCGAACGTCGTTCCATTAGCTAGGATCGCCGCTTTGCGCAAGGCGAGGTCGCAGCATTTTGGTATCGCGATCTGATTGGCTCCGAGCCCAGAGCCCCCCGGAACTGCCCGCAAAGCTGGCCGATGCCGCCCTAGCCGTCCTTCAGCGCCTGATCCAGCATCTCCCGGCAGGCGACGAGGTCGGCGAGTGCCCGTCCTAGCCGCTCCCGGTCCAGCGCGCTGGGACCGGCGGGCGCGGCGGGGGTGCCGCCCTTGCGGAAGGTGGTGAGGATTTCCTCGTCGTCGACCTCCGTGAAGCGGAAGTCGATGCCGTCCTCTTCGTCGCTCTGGTAGTCGTCATCGTCGGCGTCGGCGACGCCCTTGATCGGTGCCTCGTCGTCCGGCTCCATCAGGCTTGCGCCGATGGCGTCCTCGATGGCTCCGAACGAGACCGCGGCCGCGCCGTCGGCGAGGCCCTGTACCGATTTGACGCCGTGCTCCTTCAGGATCCGCTGCACCCCGCGGATGGTGTAGCCCTCCCCGTAGAGGAGCCGGCGGATGCCCTTGAGCAGGTCGACGTCGTCGGGGCGGTAGTAGCGGCGGCCGCCGCTGCGCTTCATCGGCTTGATCTGGGAGAACCGGGTCTCCCAGAACCGCAGCACGTGCTGCGGAATGTCGAGTTCCTGCGCTACTTCGCTGATGGTTCGGAACGCATCCGGCGCCTTGTCCAAATGCCAAATCCTTATCCGAAAGGCGATTATGCCTCGGGTTGAACCTTGCTGCCGTCGCCGTTGGTACGGTGCTGGGCGTTGATCCGCTGCTTCAGGATCGCCGACGGCTTGAACACCATGACCCGGCGCGGCGAGATCGGCACCTCGGTGCCGGTCTTCGGGTTGCGGCCGATGCGCTGACCCTTCTTGCGGACCATGAAGGAACCGAACGACGACAGCTTCACCGTCTCGCCCTTCTCAAGGCAGTCGGTGATCTCCTTCAGCACGAGTTCCACGAAGGCGGACGATTCCGTGCGCGACAGGCCGACCTTCTGGTAGACGGCTTCGCACAGATCAACACGCGTTACGGTTTTACTTGTATCGGTCATCGCCCTGCCCCACATCACGGCGAACAATTGTTGTCTGAAATTATGAGGTTACGATACGCCGGTCAACAGCGCTCATCAATGCAGAAGCATCGATAATCGCCGCTGATTCCGGCAAAATTTTATCGACTGTGGCTCTACCAGCGCACCAGCGCCGAGCCCCAGGTGAAGCCGCCGCCCATGGCCTCGAGCAGAATCAGGTCGCCGCGCTTGATGCGGCCGTCCTTGCGCGCCACCGCCAGCGCCAGCGGGATCGAGGCCGCCGACGTGTTGCCGTGACGGTCCACCGTCAGCACCACCTTCTCCGGCGCGATGTGCAGCTTGTGCGCGGAGGCGTCGATGATTCGCTTGTTGGCCTGGTGCGGCACGAACCAGTCGATGCTGTCGGCATTGAGCCCGGTCGCCTCGAAGGCATCGACGATCACGTCGGTGATCATGCCGACCGCGTGCTTGAAAACCTCGCGGCCCTCCATGCGCAGATGGCCGACGGTCTGGGTCGAGGACGGGCCGCCGTCGACGAACAGCTTTGCCTTGTGGCGGCCGTCGGAGCGCAGATGCGTGGTGACGACACCGCGGTCGGTCGCGGCACTGCCCGGCTGCTCCTGGGCCTCCAGCACGACCGCGCCGGCGCCGTCGCCGAACAGCACGCAGGTGCCGCGGTCGTTCCAGTCGAGGATGCGCGAGAAGGTCTCGGCGCCGATCACCAGCGCGCGCTTGAAGGCGCCGGTGCGCAGGAAATTGTCGGCAGTGGCGAGCGCGAACACGAAGCCCGAGCACACCGCCTGCAGATCGAAGGCCGCGCCGTGGTTGATGCCGAGCCCGTGCTGCACGGCGACCGCCGTCGCGGGGAAGGTGTTGTCAGGCGTCGAGGTCGCCAGCACGATCAGGTCGATCGACTGCGCGTCCACGCCGGCATCGGTGAGCGCGGCCTGCGCGGCCTTGATCGCCAAGTGCGAGGTGAACTCGCCCTCGGCCGCAATGTGCCGCTCGCGAATGCCGGTACGCTGGACGATCCACTCGTCGGACGTGTCGATACGCGCCGCCAATTGGGCGTTGGTCACCACCTGCTCCGGCAGGTAAGAGCCGCAGCCCAGCACGACCGAACGAATTTTGGTCACGAAACAGCCTCCTGCGCGGCCTGCACGGAATTGAGTGCACCACCCTCGCGGTTGAGCATCTGATTGATCTTGTTCAGGAGATCGTAGTGAGCCATCTCATAGCCAACATCGATCGCATAGGCAAAGCCTTCGGCGCTGGTTCCGCCGTGGCTTTTAACCACCAGTCCGTTGAGCCCCAGGAACACGCCGCCATTGGACTTGTTGGGGTCCATCTTGTCCCGCAGGGCCTGGAAGGCGCTGCGCGCAAAGAGATAGCCGAGCTTGGACAGCCAGCTCCGCTGCATCTCGTTGCGGAGTAATTCCGCCATCTGCCGTGCGGTTCCCTCGGCAGCCTTGAGCGCGATGTTGCCGCTGAAACCTTCGGCGACGATGACGTCGGCCAGCCCCTTGCCGATGCCGTCGCCCTCGACGAAGCCGATATAGTCGAGTTCCGGCAGGTTCCTCGCCCGCAGGATTTCACTGGCTTCGCGGATCTCCTCGTGCCCCTTGATCTCCTCGGCCCCGATGTTGAGCAGGCCGACCGTGGGGCGCGGCTTGTTGAACAGGACGCTTGCCATCGCCGCGCCCATGACGGCCAGCGACACCAGATGGTGCGCGTCGCCGCCGATGGTGGCGCCGAGGTCGAGCACGACGGACTCGCCGCGCTTGGTCGGCCATATCCCCGTGATCGCCGGGCGGTCGATGCCCGGCAGCGTGCGCAGGTGGAAGCGCGACATTGCCATCAGCGCGCCGGTATTGCCGGCGGAGACCGCGACATCCGCCTCGCCCTTCTTCACCGCATCGATGGCAAGCCACATCGAGGAGGTCCTGCGGCCACGGCGCAGCGCCTGGCTCGGCTTGTCCGAGCCACTGACGGCGACGTCGGTATGGACGATCCTGGAAGCAGCCTTGAGCGCGGGGTGCTTCTCGAGCTCGGGCTCGATCCTGGCGCGGTCGCCAACCAGCAGGAATTCGGTCGCGCTATGCCTCTGAAGCGAGATGGCGGCGCCTGGAATGACCACGGCGGGGCCGACATCGCCTCCCATGGCGTCAAGCGCGATGCGAACCTTGCTTAGCATAAAAGTCCTGGAAACCTGGTCTGGTGCGGTCTTCAACGAGCGGGGGCCGCGAAATGGGTTCGCCACGGACGTGGCGGCGGCCAAGCGCCACGCCGCGCCCGGACCGGGGCGCGACAATAGCGTTTTGTTATCCCGAAACAACCTCTTGCCCCCAGCCTTTTGCATTCGGGGCGATCCGGCGGCAAACCAGAAGATTCGCAAGAAATATATGGAAATCAGATAGATAAATCAGGTTTTCAAACCACTCCCGCAAAGGCCTCGCGCTGCCTGGCAAGCGGTCTTACGGGGAATCGGCAGCTATTGGCCTTTCTTCTTGTCCTGAAGCGCCTTCAGCGCTGCGAAAGGATGGTCCGACGGGTCGAGGGCGACGACCTCCGCCTCGAACACGACCCCCGGCTTGCGCGGATAGGGGTCGATCGCCAGGAACAGGGCATCGGTGGCGAGCCGGCCGAGGTCGATGATGCCATTGATGATGGTCTCCGGCGGGTCGATGACCTCCGGTGGCTCCTCGTCGTCCTGGCCCTCCTCGATCAGGTCGGACAGGCGGCGTGCCTCGGCCTCGGGGGCAAACGTCAGGTCCACCTCCTCCTCGATCTCGTTCTCGATCGGATCGAGCGAGACCACGCAGGTCTGGCCGACCCGGGCGCGGACGTGGCCCGTGACCTGGACCCGGCCGCCGCTTTTCGGCACGACGTCGAAGCTGGCGTTAGCGGACAGGATCTCCCGCACGCCCGCGACCTCGGCCATGACCTGCCGTTCGGCGGCCGACGCCTCGATCTCGCGGTGCAGGCCGGTGTCGGGAATCTGCGCAACGATGACGGGGGACCGCCAGGGATCGGGTCCAGTATTCGGTCGGCTCATGGCGTGACATCCTCGGGAAGCGCCGGGGGAAAGTTGAAGGCCGCGCGCAGCAGCGCGGCCTCGCCGGTCCGGCCGAGATCGGCGTCCGTGGCCCGCGCGTAGGCCGCGAGCCGCTCCGCCTGGTCCATGCCGGACCCATTCAAGATATTCTTGCAGATCGCCGCCGCCAGCGCCTCACCGCCGCCTTCGACCGCCTGATCGTAGGCCTGCACCCGGCCGTAAAAGGCCTCGCCGAAGGCCCGCATCCGCTTTGGCACGGTCTGGTCGCCCACCCCCATCTCGCGCAGATTGTCGTCCATGTCCTCGCAGAAGCGGTCGAACAGCGCCTGCGACAGCTCCGTGGCGCCCTGGACCGTGCGCAGGCGCCGCAGCAGCAGCCAGAAATGGAGCAGCAACAGGTCGAAACGCCCGTTAACCGTATCGGGCACGCCCAAGTCGCGGTAAAATATGGGTTCTCGCGCCTGCGTCACGATCATGCCATAGATGGCTTCAATGGTGCCCGGCGGGGCTAGCCGGGGTTTCCTGAAGTGATTGAACGGCCAAAGCATTGTGGTTTCCGCAAGCGGGCGCGCGCGTGTTGCATTCAGAGCCTCAGCCCGGTACTTCAGCGCCTCGCGCGACGCAAGGGGACGGAATCAGTTCCGCTATGACGATAACGAACCAGACGAGCCCGCGCGCAGACACGCGGCGCGGCCTTCATGCACGCTGGCGCGGCCTGCGCATGGCTGCCGCTGCGGCCTTGGTCGGCGTGGCGCTCGCGGGCTGCACCGGCGAGCAGTTCCAGAAGGGCTACATCCTGCCGCCCGGCGCGCTGGAGCAGATTCCGATCGGCGCGAGCCAGGACCAGGTGCTGATCGTGATGGGCACGCCCTCCACGGTCGCGACCCTCGACGGCGAGGTCTTCTACTACATCTCGCAGCGCTCGGAGCGGATGGTCGCCTTCATGAACCAGAGGGTGGTCGATCAACGCGTGATCGCGATCTATTTCGACAAGAATCGGCGCGTGCGCCGGCTGGCGAATTACGGCCTCCAGGACGGCAAGATCTTCGACTTCATCAGCCGCACCACGCCGACATCGGGCCAGGAGATGAGCTACCTTACGCCGCTGTTCAAGCTGCTCAGCTTTAACTGAGCCTTCAGCCTGCGGCGTCGTGCCGCCCTCCGCGCGGCACTTACCGGCGCGTGCGACTTGCCGTCGCGCGCCGGGTTCCATACGCTCCCTGCAAAACAAGAAGCTGGGAGTGGATTCGTGCCGAAAACCTTGTTGTCCCGCCGCCGCGTGCTCACCGGCGCTGCCGGCCTGTCGGCTGCAGCGATCCTGCCGCGGTCGAGCCTGGCGGACTGGAAACCCACCGAAAACGTCCGCCTCGTCGTGCCGGCTGCGGCCGGCGGTTCGACTGATGTCATGGGCCGGCTCCTGGCCGCCCATCTGCAAACCGCCTGGGGCCAGTCGGCCGTCGTGGAAAACCGCTCCGGCGGCGGCGGCACGATCGGCACCGCCGAGGTGGTTCGCGCCAAGCCGGACGGCCACACCATCCTGATTGGCAACCCCGGGCCGAACGCGATCGCCTACAGCATCTTCAAGAACCTCACCTACAAGCCGGACCAGCTCCAGCCGGTCTCCAACATGATCCGGATCCCGAACATCGTGTCGGCGCATCCGAAGACCGGCATCAAGTCGGTCGCCGAGCTGATCGCCTATCTCAAGGCCAATCCGGACAAGCTCAGCTATGCCTCCTCCGGCGTCGGCCAGAGCCCTCACCTCACCGGCGCCTGGTTCTTGCAGCTCACCGGGCTGAAGATGACGCACATCCCGTTCCGCGGCGCCGGGCCCGCGCTCCAGGCCGCGCTCGCCGGCGACATCCAGATCCTGTTCGACAACCTCTATCCGAGCCTGCCGCAGGTCCAGAACGGCACGCTCACCGGCCTCTGCGTGACGACCGCCGAGCGCAGCGACCTCGCGCCGAACCTGCCGACCATGCGCGAGAGCGCACCGGAGCTGGCCAATTTCGACGTCTCGTCGTGGTTCTCGGTGTTCCTGCCGAAAGGCGTCCCCGCCGGGGTGCTCGAAGCGCTCAATCTCCAGGTGAAGGCGATGCTGGAGCGCGACGACATCAAGAAGAACATCGCCGCCATGGGCGCCCGCGCCGACTACGGCACGCCGCAGCAGTTCGCCGACTTCGTGGACGCCGAGACGAAGAAGTTCGCCGGCATCATCCAGAAGGAAGGTTTGCAGATGGATGTGCAGTAGGCGGGCTCGCTTGCGGCGCAGGAGATTTGAACCAGTTGAAGGCGATGAGGACGGCCGCCGCCAGCGCGACCGCCAGCATTGTACGCGCACCGGATTGCCGGCCACCGGCTTGCACCCTGCCGCAAGTCGGACAGACCGTGTCGGCCATCAGCATGTCGCAGCCGCACCGGATACACTTGGTCGTCTCGACCTTCATGGCGACGGTCCCCCGTAAAGCGGACAACAAAAAACCCGCGGTTTGCACCGCGGGTTTGTCGTTTGTAGCGCGCGACAGGTTCAGTGCGCCAGGATCGCCAGCAGCAGCAAAGCCACGATGTTCGTGATCTTGATCATCGGGTTCACCGCGGGTCCCGCCGTGTCCTTGTAGGGATCGCCGACGGTGTCGCCGGTCACCGCTGACTTGTGGGCATCACTGCCCTTGCCGCCGTAGTGACCGTCCTCGATGTACTTCTTGGCGTTGTCCCAGGCGCCGCCGCCGGAGGTCATGGAGATCGCGACGAACAGGCCCGTCACGATCACGCCGAGCAGCATCGCGCCGACCGCCGAGAACGCCGCCGACTTGCCGGTCGCACCGCCTCCGGCGATCGCGTAGATCAGGAAGTAGACGACGATCGGCGACAACACCGGCAGCAGCGAGGGGATGATCATCTCCTTGATCGCCGCCTTGGTCAGCAGGTCGACCGCCTTGCCGTAGTCCGGCTTGTCGGTGCCCTGCATGATACCCGGCTTCTCGCGGAACTGACGCCGCACCTCCTCGACGATCGCGCTCGCCGCACGGCCCACGGCCGTCATGCCCATCGCGCCGAACAGATACGGCAGCAGACCACCGAACAGGAGGCCCACCACCACATAGGGATTGTTCAGCGAGAAGTCGGGATTGACGCCGGCGAAGTAGGTGTGATGCGCGGAATCCGCAACGAAGAACTTGAGGTCCTGGTTGTAGGCCGCGAACAGCACGAGCGCGCCGAGACCGGCCGAACCGATCGCGTAGCCCTTGGTGACCGCCTTGGTGGTGTTGCCGACGGCGTCGAGCGCATCGGTCGACTTGCGCACCTCCTTCGGCAGGCCCGCCATCTCGGCGATGCCGCCGGCGTTGTCCGTCACCGGACCGAAGGCGTCGAGCGCGACGATCATGCCGGCCAGCGCCAGCATGGTGGCCGTCGCGATCGCGATGCCGAACAGGCCGGCAAGGCTGTAAGTGACGAGGATGCCGGCGATGATGACGATCGCAGGCAGCGCGGTCGCCTCCATCGAGATCGCAAGGCCCTGGATCACGTTGGTGCCGTGGCCGGTCACCGACGCAGCCGCAATCGACTTCACCGGACGATAGTCGGTGCCGGTGTAGTATTCGGTGATCCAGATGATCAGCGCGGTGACGATCAGGCCGACGACGCCGCATTCGAACAGCGACATGCCGGTATAATCGACGCCGTCGAGCTTGCCGAAGCCGATCAGCGTGTAGATCACCACGGCAATGCCGATCAGCGACAGCACGCCGGTTGCGATCAGGCCCTTGTAGAGCGCGCCCATGATCGACTGGCTCGGCCCGAGCTTGACGAAGAAGGTGCCGATGATCGAGGTGATGATGCAGATGCCGCCAATGGCGAGCGGCAGCGTCATCATGCTCATGAGGATCGGCGTCTTGGCGAAGAAGATCGCCGCGAGCACCATGGTGGCGACCGCGGTCACCGCATAGGTCTCGAACAGGTCGGCGGCCATGCCGGCGCAGTCGCCCACGTTGTCGCCGACGTTGTCGGCAATGGTCGCCGGGTTGCGCGGATCGTCCTCGGGAATGCCGGCCTCGACCTTGCCGACGAGGTCGCCGCCGACGTCCGCACCCTTGGTGAAGATGCCGCCGCCGAGACGGGCGAAGATCGAGATCAGCGAGGCGCCGAAGCCGAGCGCCACCATGGCGTCGACGACGACGCGGCTGTCAGGCGCGAGCTTCAGCGAATAGACCAGGAAGCCGAAATAGAGGGTCACGCCGAGCAGCGCGAGACCCGCCACCAGCATGCCGGTGATCGCGCCCGCCTTGAAGGCGAGCTCGAGGCCGCCGGCGAGCGACGTGGTCGCCGCCTGGGCGGTGCGCACATTGGCGCGAACCGAGACGTTCATGCCGATGAAGCCGGCCGCCCCCGACAGGATGGCGCCGATGGCAAAACCGATCGCGACATAGAACCCGAGGAAATAGACAAGCAGCACGAAGATGACGATGCCGACGATACCGATCGTGGTGTACTGGCGCCGCAGATAGGCCTGTGCGCCTTCGCGCACCGCAGCTGCGATCTCCTGCATGCGCGGCGACCCCGCATCCGCGCTCAACACCGAAGACGTCGCCCAAATCGCGTAGACGACGGAAAGCACTCCGCAGAGCACTATCAACCATAATGCTGTCATGTGATTTTTTGCCTCAGATCCTTGATGTGTCCCCGGCGCCTTTTATTGTCCGTCGTGCGGTGCGGCGCCTTGATTTCGAACAAGGCCGCCCCCTTTCCCGAAGGGGCGGCCTCAGTCGGTCGCGAGCTTGCCAAAATCAACTTGATGGTGCAACGCCGGAAGCGGCCGAAAAAGCCGATCTCGGCAAGTATTTAGGCCAAGTCCTGAGCAAGTCCTGAGCTCCAAGTCCTCAGCCCATCGCCCGAACGCCGCGATTTGGAGCAATTCCTAGAAGTGGCTGTAGGACAGCCGCTTCAAAGCCAATTCCTGGCCCTGGCCGTCCAGGAAGCGCGGCCGCGCGCTCCCTGCGACGATCATGCCGATCGCCGTGACCGCAACGCCAGCGGCCCGCCCCGCGGCAATCAGCGCATCGCTTTGCGCCGGCGGCACCGTGCACAGCACCTCGTAATCGTCGCCCCCGGCAAGCAGCGTCTCGACGCAAACGGCGTTGCGCACGATCAGGCCCGCCGCGGCGGCCGAGAGCGGCACGTTCGCCACGTCCACAGAGGCCGAGACGCCCGACGCCGCGCAGAGTTTTGTCAGGTCGCCGGCGAGCCCGTCGGAGACGTCCATCGCAGCCGACGCATGATCCCTCACCGCGCGCGCCAGCACGTTGCGTGGCTGCGGGATGCGATAGCGCGAGACCAGAGCTTCCCTTGCGGCAGGATCGGACGCCAGCGCCGCAGCCGCAGCGCCGCCCGTGAGCACGTCAAGTCCGAGCGCGGCATCGCCGATCGTGCCTGTCACCAGGATACGGTCGCCTGGCCGCGCCCCGGTGCGGCCGACCATCCGACCCCGCGGCACACGGCCGAAGGCGGTGATCGAGATCATTTGCGGCCCCGGCGTCGACACCGTGTCGCCGCCGAGCAGCGGGCACGCGAAGGTTTTCGCATCCTCGCCCAGCGCATCCGCGAACGGCCCGAGCCAGGCGTCCTCCTTGCTCCGCAGCGCCAGCGTCAGCACGAAGCCGGCCGGCACGGCGCCCTTGGCGGCGAGATCGGACAGGTTCACCCGCAGCGCCTTGCGCGCGATGGTGTCGGGTGGGTCGGTGGCAAGATAGTGCACACCCTCGATCACGGCATCGGTGGTGACGACGATGTCGTCGCCGGACGAGGACAGGACCGCGGCATCGTCGACCAGCCCGAACGCACCGGGATCGGTCGCCAGCGGCTTGAAATAGCGCGCGATGAGGGAGTCTTCGGCGGAGTTTTCCGGTGCGTTGGTCATCGGCGCTAGCCCCAAACTCCACTGTCATCGCCCGGCTTGACCGGGCGATCCAGTACGCCGAGACGCCCGATTTCAATAACCGCTGCCGCGGCGTACTGGATCACCCGCCCCAGTGCGCAACTGCGCACAAGGCGGGGGATGACAGCGGAATATGTGTTTACCCTCGCCCGAACTCGTCACCGCGAAACTGACGGCCGATCTGGTCGAGCACCGCATTCACCATGCCGGTCTCCTCGCGATCGACGAAGGCATTGGCAACGTCGACATATTCGGAGACCACGACGCGGCCCGGCACGTCCTTGCGATGCTGGAGCTCATAGGCCCCGGCCCGCAGCACCGCGCGCAGGATCGCCTCGATCCGCTTCAATGGCCAGCCCTTCGACAGCGCCTCGTCGATCAGGGGGTCGAGCTTCTTCTGGTCGCGCACGACGCCGGAGACGACGTCGCGGAAGAACGCGGCTTCGGCCGGCAGGTAGGTGTCGCCCTCGACCTCGTTGCCGAGCCAGTGGCTCTCGAACTCGGCGAAGATGTCGTTGATGCCGGCGCCGGCGATATCCATCTGGTACAGCGCCTGGACGGCCGCGAGCCGCGCCGCACCGCGCCGGTTCGCCTTCTTCTCCGTAAGCCCCGCCGGCTTCTTGTTGTTGTCGGCCATGGCTCAGGCCCGCGCCAGGCGGCGCTTGATGCGCAGCATCGCAAGCGCAGCGCGCGCGGCATCGCCGCCCTTGTTGAGCTCGCTGGCGCGCGCCCGCGCCCAGGCCTGCGCCTCGGTGTTGACGGTGAGAATGCCGTTGCCGAGCGGGAGCTTTCGCGAAACCGCAAGGTCCATCAGCGCTCGGGAGGATTCCTGCGAGACGATCTCGAAATGGATGGTGTCGCCGCGGATCACGCAGCCGAGCGCGATCACCGCATCGTAGGGCTTGCCGTTGGCCGCCGCGGCATCGACCGCAATGGCCACCGCCGCCGGGATCTCCAGCGCGCCGGGAACCGTGATGACGTCATGCGTCAGGCCGGCGGCCTTCAGCTCGGCCACTGCGCCGTCCAGTAGCGCATCCTGGAGATCGTCATAGAACCGCGCCTCGACAATCAGCGCACGCGCGCCGGAAATGTCGGTCTGGTCCTTCAAGGGTGCGCGCCGCGCGTCTGCCATCGTTCAATCCGTTTCACAGGGGTCGGCGCTATGTAGTCGCCGAACGCATGTAAGCCAAGTTTTAAACTGTCATTCCGGGGCGCGGAGCGAACCCGGAATCTCGAGATTCCGGGTTCGGTCCTACGGACCGCCCCGGAATGACCGGCTGCGCCGGTCACTTCATTTCCGTCAGCCGCGCCGCGTAGCGGGCCATCAGGTCGACCTCGATATTGACCTCGGCCCCCGCCTTCCAGCCGCCGATCGTCGTGACGGTCAGCGTGTGCGGGATAATCAGCACCGAAAAGGTCACGTCCGCAACCGTATTGACCGTCAGCGAGACGCCGTCGAGCGTAATCGAGCCCTTGGTGGCGATGAACCGCGCCAGCTCGCGCGTCGTGGAGAGCACGAACCGCGCCATGTCGGGCAGGTCCTCGCGGCTGACGATGGTCGCGATCCCGTCGGCGTGACCGGCGACGATATGGCCGCCGAGCTCATCGCCGATCTTGAGCGCGCGTTCGAGATTGAGCCTGGTGCCCACCCTCCAGTGCTTCGCCGTCGTGAGCGCCAGCGTCTCGGCGGCCGCATCGACGTCGAACCAGGCCTTGCCGCCCGCGACACCTGAAGCGACGACCGTCAGGCAGACGCCGTTGCAGGCGATCGAGGCGCCATCGGCAATGGTGGTCTGATCGTAGCTGCAGGCGATGCGCAGCCGGTGCAACTGGCCCTGCGCCGTTGGCGTGAAGCTGACGATCTCGCCGAGATCGGTGACAATGCCGGTGAACATGTTAGGCGCGCTCGTAGATGGTGAGAGTATCCTTGTCGAATGTCTCGCTAGCATGAACCTTGTAGGCCTGCGACTGCGTGATTTTCGACAGGGGCAATGCATCGAGCGCATCGACGCCGCTGCTGCCGACCTCTTCCGCGCCGCGGAACAGCCAGATCTCGTCGACGAGATCGGCCGCCACGAACGAAGCCGCAACGCGGCTGCCGCCCTCGACCATCAGCCGCGAAATGCCCTTCTCGGCCAGCACATGCAGCACTGCCGGCAGATCGAGCCCGGAGGCGTTTCCCGGCGGTACGCGGATGATCTGCGCGCCGGCTGCTCCAAGCCGCGTGGCGGCCGCAGCCTCGGCAAGTTCAGAGCCCACCACCCACAGCGGCGTCTCGCGCGCGGAGCGCACGAGCTGGCTCGCCGCGGACATGCGCAGGCTCTGGTCGAGGACAACGCGCACCGGCGAACGCGCAGCCATGCCGGGCAGGCGGCAGGTGAGAAGCGGATCATCCGCCAGCACCGTGCCGATGCCGACCAGGATGGCATCGCTCTGCGCGCGGAGCAGATGGACGCGATTGCGCACAGCTTCGCCCGTGATCGCGACCGGCTTGCCGCCGGCGGCGCCGATCTTGCCGTCGGGCGAGACTGCGAGCTTCAGGATCACATGTGGGCGCCTGTCGCGGATGCGGCGGAAATGCCCGGCGTGGTCGAACGCAGCCTCCGCCGCGCAGAGACCCACGTCCACCGTGATGCCGGCCGCACGCAGACGGGCATGGCCCTGGCCTGCGACTTCAGGATTGGGATCCTCGATCGCCGCCACCACGCGCTTGATGCCGGCCGCAATCACCGCATCGGCACAAGGCGGCGATTTGCCGAAATGCGAGCACGGCTCCAGCGTGACGTAGAGCGTGGCCCCGCGCGCCGCCTCACCGGCACGCCGCAAGGCCTCGGGCTCGCCATGCGGACGTCCGCCGGGCTGCGTCCAGCCGCGGCCGACGATGACGCCGTCTTTCACGATGACGGCGCCGACGGCCGGATTGGGCCAGGTCCGCCCCTGCCCGCGCCGGCCGAGCGCCAGCGCAAGCTGCATGAAGCGGCGATCGGCGTCCTTGGATTCGCGGATCTTCTGCGCGAACTGATCCTCCAGGATGCGGAAGATCATTTGCGGATCGCGGCGAGCCGCGCTTCCTCCTCACCGGAGAGCTCGCCGAGCACGTCGGCGAAATCCTTGGCCTCACGGAAATTGCGGTAGACCGAGGCGAAGCGCACATAGGCGACGTCGTCGAGCGTGCGCAGATGCTCCATCACGGTCTCGCCGATCACCTCGGAGGAGATCTCGGCTTCGCCCCCGGTCTCGAGCTCGCGCACGATGGTGGAGACCATCTTCTCCACCCGCTCCGGCTCGACCTGCCGCTTGCGAAGTGAGATCTGCACCGAGCGCATCAGCTTGTCGCGGTCGAACGGCACACGGCGGCCGTTGCGCTTGATCACCGTGAGCTCGCGCAGCTGCACGCGCTCGAAGGTGGTGAAGCGGAAATTGCAGGCGACGCACACGCGCCGCCTGCGGATCACGGACGAGTCCTCGGTCGGACGCGAGTCCTTTACCTGCGTATCGAGACTGTTGCAGTTCGGGCAGCGCATCCGCTTGGCCTAGCCTTACTGATAGATCGGGAACCGGTCGGTGAGCGCCTTGACCCGTTCCTTGATCGCGGCTTCCACCAGCGGCGCCTTGCCGTCGTCGGACTGCGCGATCGCGTTGAGAACCTCGGCGATCATGCCGCCGACCTGCTGGAATTCAGCGACGCCGAAACCGCGGGTCGTAGCCGCCGGGGTGCCGAGACGCAGACCCGAGGTCACGAAGGGCTTTTCGGGGTCGAAGGGAATGCCGTTCTTGTTGCAGGTGATGGCTGCGCGGACCAGCGCCTTCTCCGAGACGTTGCCCTTCAGGCCCTTCGGCCTGAGGTCGACCAGCATCAGATGGTTGTCGGTACCGCCGGACACAATATCGAACCCGTGGCTCTTCATCGCCTCGGCCAGCGCTTTGGCGTTCTCGACGACGTTCTTCGCATAGACCTTGAAGTCCGGACGCAGCGCCTCGCCGAAGGCGACCGCCTTCGCCGCGATCACATGCATCAGGGGGCCGCCCTGCAGGCCCGGGAAGATCGCCGAGTTGAGCTTCTTGGCGAGTGTCTCGTCGTTAGAGAGGATCAGGCCGCCGCGCGGACCGCGCAGCGACTTGTGCGTCGTCGTTGTGGTGACGTGCGCATACGGCACCGGCGAGGCATGCACGCCGCCGGCGACGAGGCCGGCGAAGTGGGCCATGTCGACCAGGAGGTAAGCGCCGACACTGTCCGCGATCTCGCGGAAACGCTTGAAGTCCCAGGCGCGCGAATAGGCCGAGCCGCCGGCGACGATCAGCTTCGGCTTGATCTCCTCGGCCTGCTTCTGGACCGCGTCCATGTCGATGATCTGGTCCTCGCGGCGCACGGTATAGTGCGCGGCCTTGAACCACTTGCCGCTCATGTTGACGGGCGAGCCATGGGTGAGATGGCCGCCGGCCGCGAGGTCGAGGCCCATGAAGGTGTCGCCGGGCTGGAGCAGCGCCAGGAACACCGCCTGGTTCATCTGGCTGCCGGAGTTCGGCTGGACGTTGGCGAAGCCAGCGCCAAACAGCTTCTTGGCGCGGTCGATCGCGAGGTTCTCGGCGACGTCGACCCACTCACAACCGCCATAGTAACGCGCGCCCGGATAACCTTCCGCATATTTGTTGGTCATCACCGAACCCTGCGCTTCCAGCACGGCACGGCTGACGATGTTCTCGGAGGCGATCAGCTCGACCTCATGGCGCTGCCGGCCGAGCTCGCCCTTGATGGCGGCTGCGATTTCCGGGTCGGCCTGGTCGAGCGAGGCGGTGAAAAACGAATCGGGCGCGGAGGCGGTTTTGGCTGAGGTCATCTTGCGAATATCTCCACCGCCGCAGCCTTTTGGCGGGCTACGGGCGGGTCTGGTGTGGCGATCGGAAGCGGCGAGCGCGATCTACCACATCGCCCGCCCCCGGCCAAGTAGTTGCGGGTCGGGCCTGATATTTATGCAAGATATGGTGGGGATTGAAGGATCCGGACGCTGGAGCGGTTCGCTGGAACCGCCCCGTTCCGATGATGCCTGAAGGGGCCGTTTTGGACCTTAAGGTCCTGCCGGCCGATGAGAGCCGCCCCTCCCCCCTAGAGCCCAGTATACCCGGCCTTCACGGGGTCCACGCTGCCGTCGAGCTGGCGCAGATAGGTCAGGCCGCAGACCGTCAACCTGTGCGGGTCCTTCTCACCCGCTTCAATCAGCGTGTTGAGGTAGTTCGTCACCTTGGCGCGTGCCTCCTCGCTGGCCGCCGCCGTGCGATTGGCGAGCAGGTCATAAGTCTGCATGATGCGGTCGATGGCAGCGTCCATGGCACCCTCTGGTTCTCTGGAATGTCGGGAGTTTTGATCAGGCAACCGCGCGGGCCTCGGACTGCGTCTCGAACCTGGCGATCGCCTTGTTGGCGAGCCTGATCTTGTTGAATTCGCCGTGCTGGAGCAGCTTGATGATGATCTCGAGCAGGTGTTCGTTGGTGACGAGCGTGTCGGGAATCGCACCGGATCGGCGGAGGTAATTCGCGGCGATGGCATAGGCATCACTCACGAGTTGGACGTTCATGACCTGCAGCCCGCGCCCGACCAGCATCGCATCCTCCGAATCCAGAGAACTAACGGCGATACCGGGCTCCGGTTCCACCCGATCGGCGAATTTTCTCGCAACTGCAAAATGACAAAACGCACCGGTCCGGGAGAAACCGGGCCGGTGCGCTTGGGGAAGTCAGGCACGTTCGGGAGGCTTGCCGGTCTTGTTGCGGGCCGGCTTGGCCATGATCCCTTGGAAACTCAGAGCCGATACAGGATCTGGTCGGTCCAGAACCGCTCGAGACGGTGCAGCGACTTGTTGAGGGTCGAGAATTCCTCGCCCGAGATGCCGCCGACCTGCTCGACCGTCTTGACGTGCTTCTGGTAGAGCGAGTCGACGATACGGCGGACTTCCTGGCCCTGCGGCGTCAGGCGGATGCGCACCGAGCGGCGATCGACGCGCGAGCGCTGGTGATCGAGGAAGCCGAGCTCGACGAGCTTCTTCAGATTGTAGGAGACGTTGGAGCCGAGATAGTAGCCGCGCGTGCGCAGCTCGCCCGCGGTCAGCTCCTTGTCGCCGATGTTGTAGAGCAGGAGCGCCTGCACCGAGTTGATGTCGGCGCGACCGCGGCGATCGAACTCGTCCTTGATGACGTCGAGGAGCCGGCGATGCAGCCGCTCCACCAGAGTCAAAGCTTCCAGATAGAGCGACTGCACCGAACCCTGCTGGCCGGAGACGCGCTCTGCGGTATCTGCCGCAGTTGCGACGGCTTTCATCATGACACTTCCCCTGTTGTCGTTTTTATCGACACTTATTCGACGAAACTTGTGTCCCGTCTGATAGGTGCAACTTAAGGGGCTCGTTTGAAGATCGGCTTAAATAAGAGAATAAAGAGATCATGAATTTAAGACAGTGAATTGCGGATTAAGCCTGTGCCACAAGGGCTTTTCGCAACCCTCTGTTGACCCTCGCAAGGTCCTGTTCACCCTCCGTCCGCCCCGGTTGTCGCATTCCAGAACAGCCCCGCCCCGTTTCGAAACGCGCGCGTAAGAGCTGTGGCGGACCAGGCTAGGTTAGCGAAAACTTACTTCGAATTTTAGGCAACCAGCGGTCAACCAAGCGCCGAACTCTGCTCTCGTGTCCCGGAGCTGAACAGATCGTTGGATGGGTAGAGCGAAGCGAAACCCATCGATGCGGGCGCACGTCGGTGATGGCTTTCGCTGCGCTCTACCCATCCTACAAGAGTCCTGCATCCGCCCTACGGCGGCCGTTCGCGCGCGGCCATCCAGGCGAGCGCCAGATAAGCGGCGAGCATGAAGACCTCGACGCCGACCACGACCAGGCTGCCGCCGTAGATTCCCGGGAACATCAGCTCGATCACCGCCATCGACACCACGGTCGTCAGCCACACCACCGCGCCCCAGGGCGTTGCGAGCCACAGCCCGACGGCGGCGACGAGCTCGATCACGGCGAAGTAGACGGTCGCGGCCTGCCAGGCCATCGACTGGTTCTCGAACGCCTCGTCCTCGCCGCCGACGAAGCCGGTCACCTGCGCCCAATGATAGAGGCCCTTGAGGATCGAGAGCACCGCCATCACCCGCAGGAACAGCACGAGCCGGCGCGTCCAGACATTGTCGTCGGACTCCGAGCGCTCCGACGAGATCGCCGCCACCGACATTGCATTGTCTCTGGCATTGTCTCTGGCGGCGTCCCTGGCGTTGGCGCTGTCGCGGGCCGCATCGCGGGTGGAGATCTCGGACATGGCTCCCTTCTGGCTGTTTCGCCCCGCAAAATCAATCGGCTGCCATCCCTTGCGGCAGGTCAAGCCGCGGTGACGGGAACCATGCGAGCTGGTATAAGAATAATTCCAGCCGGAGGAAGAGTGATGGCGATCAAATACGGGCGTCCGATCGAATTGCGCGAGGTTTCGCGCCGGGATGGCGCGGCAGCCTCCCCTGCCCTCGATCTGGCCATCCGTCCGCGCCGCAACCGCAAGGCCGAGTGGGCCCGGCGGATGGTGCGCGAGAACGTGCTCACCACCGACGATCTGATCTGGCCGCTGTTCCTGATCGACGGCAACAACAAGCGCGAGCAGATCGCCTCGATGCCGGGCGTCGAGCGCCTCAGCGTCGACCAGGCCGTGCGCGAGGCCGAGCGCGCGATGAAGCTCACGATCCCCTGCATCGCGCTGTTTCCCTACACCGACCCGTCCCTGCGCGACGAGGAAGGCTCGGAGGCCTGCAACCCGAACAATCTGGTCTGCCAGGCGGTACGCGCGATCAAGAAGGAATTTCCGGAGATCGGCGTCCTCTGCGACGTCGCGCTCGATCCCTTCACCAGCCACGGCCATGACGGCCTGATCGCGGACGGCGCGATCCTGAACGACGAGACGGTCGCCGTGCTGGTGCGCCAGGCCCTGGTGCAGGCCGAAGCCGGCTGCGACATCATCGCGCCCTCCGACATGATGGACGGCCGCGTCGCCGCGATCCGCGAGGGACTGGACCAGGCAGGGCTCATCGACGTGCAGATCATGGCCTATGCGGCCAAATACGCCTCCGCCTTCTACGGCCCGTTCCGGGACGCCATCGGCTCGGCCAAGACGCTGACCGGCGACAAGCGCACCTACCAGATGGACAGCGCCAACACCGACGAGGCGCTGCGCGAGGTCGAGCTCGACATCTCCGAGGGCGCCGACATGGTGATGGTGAAGCCGGGCATGCCCTATCTCGACGTGGTCCGCCGCGTGAAGGACACCTTTGCGATGCCGACCTTCGCCTACCAGGTGTCCGGTGAATACGCGATGATCGCGGCGGCCGCGGGCAACGGCTGGCTCGACGGCGACCGCGCGATGATGGAGAGCCTGCTCGCCTTCAAGCGCGCCGGCGCGGATGGCGTGCTGAGCTACTTTGCCCCGAAGGCGGCGGAGAAGCTGCGGACGCAGGGGTAAGGTCATTGTCGTCCTGGCGATGGCCGGGACCCATACCGCGTGATCCATCGATGGCGGGCGGTATTCGTACCAGCGAAGGAATCAAACTTCTGGTCTTCGCCAAACTCTTCCTGGGGTAATGGGTCCTGGCTTTCGCCAGGACGACGCTTGGGTTCGCGGTTGCAGCTCGTCCCTCCCGCCCCCTCGCCCCCGAATCGCCGGAATATTTCGGCTTGTTAATCCCGACGCCCTTGGCACGCGGACGGCCTGTTCCCATGTCCTGCCACGGAAGTTTCCCATCTGGAGGATGGACCATGTCGTATTCGGACTCGGGCAATTCAGGACCCCAGGCAGGCGCCTGGCGCAATGACGGCGGGGTGCAACCGCACGCTTACGATCCATATCTGCACCCGGAACTGTTCCGCGGCGTCGCGACGCGGCGGGTGTTCGCCTTCCTGATCGACATGGTCGTGATCGCGGTGCCGGTCATCCTCGGCTACCTCTTCATCGCCTTGTTCGGCGTGGTCACGCTCGGTATCGGCTGGGCGCTGTTCTGGCTGGCCTGGCCGGCGTCCGTGATCTGGGCCATCGTCTATTACGGCGCCTGCATCGGCGGTCCGTCGTCGGCGACGATCGGCATGCGGGTGATGGACCTGGAGTTGCGCACCTGGTACGGCGCTCCTGGCTATTTCGTGCTCGGCGCCACCCATGCCGTATTGTTCTGGGTGACAGTTTCGTTCCTGTCGCCGTTCGTGGTCCTGGTCGGCCTGTTCAACGGCCGCCGGCGCCTTTTGCATGACTTCGTGCTCGGAACGGTCGTGATCAACAACTCGGTCCGCGCACCCCTGCCCCAGGGCGCCAGAACCTACTGATCAAGAACCTATCAACCAGGACCGGCTAAGCTGAGTGATCTGACCTGCCGAGCAGACCAATTGACCGAGGGCTTCCGTAGCGCGATGCTGACACCCGTTTTGGAGGCCCACGACGTCCCTTGACCCAGCACTCGCGCGACACCCCCCAATTTTACCTTACGGCGCCTTCTCCCTGCCCGTATCTGCCGGGCCGGCATGAGCGCAAGGTGTTCACGCACCTCGTGGGTGACCGCGCGGGCGACCTCAACGACCTCCTGACCCATGGCGGCTTCCGCCGCAGCCAGTCGATCGCCTATCGGCCCGCCTGCGACCAGTGCCGCGCCTGCGTGTCGGTCCGGGTCATCGCCAACGAGTTCCGCCCGTCCCGCAACTTCCGCAAGGTGATAGCGCGTAACGCCGACATCATCGGCGAGCAGCGCAGTGCGGTCCCGACTTCCGAGCAATATTCGGTATTCCGTGCCTATCTCGACGCTCGCCACCGCCACGGCGGCATGGCCGACATGACCGTGCTCGACTACGCCATGATGGTCGAGGACAGCCATGTCGAGACCCGCATCATCGAGTACCGCAAGCGCGGCCCCGACAGCGGTATCACCGGCCGCGGCGAGGAGCTGATCGCGGTTGCGCTCACCGACGTGCTCAGCGACGGCCTGTCGATGGTCTATTCCTTCTTCGAGCCGAGCCAGGTCAGCCGCTCGATGGGCACCTTCATGATCCTCGACCACATCGCCCGCGCCCGTCGGCAAGGGTTGCCCTATGTCTATCTCGGCTACTGGATCGAGGGCTCGAAGAAGATGGACTACAAGGCCCGCTTCCTGCCGCAGCAGCGCCTCGCTCCGTCGGGCTGGCTGCGCATCGACGCGCAAGGGGATGCGGCGTCAGAGCCGCAGGACTAAGCCCTCCGCCGTCTTCCCTCTCAGGAGGCCGCTTCAACCTGACGCGACGGGGCAGGCTTTGCACCGGCGCGACCTCCGGCGATGAACTGAAGCGCCGCGATCCCCGGCAAGAAGTAGTAACCGCCTCCGAGCGCCTGCGTGAACGAGGCCAGCGTCACTTCGCTGCCGCTCGGCAATCCCGGAATGGTGAACGTCTTCGGGACAGGCGACGAACCCACGACAGGATCGTCCTGGCCTTCAAGAGTCCCGAACCGGGGGTTTTGCACCCAGCGCTGGTGGATGAACTCGAACTGGCGCTCGATATCGGCATTGCACGCGATAAAGAACAAGCCATCGCACGACGTGCCGCTTTCGGTCGTCTCACGATAGGGCCGTCCACGGCGGAGCAACCTGTGCAGCTTGGATGATTTGATGCTCGATGGCACATCGATGCCAAGGGAATCGCGCGGATTGGACCGGCGGACATGAGCTCCCTGGGGGCAAACGAAGCCGTTTGCGTCCTGGACTCGATAGCGGAAGGCGTCCGCCGCCGAATCCGACCCCAGAGGTCCCTGCCATCCGAGCGGCATGCCGTCCATCCGACGCCCCATCATTTTTTCGCAGATCGCCCGGCCATTCGCTGCCTTGAACCGCTCGAACGCATCGACATCCTGCGCGATCTGCCGCACGGCCAGGTAGCTTCCGTTCAGCGTGAAGCGGGCACTGGACTGCGGCCACTCCTTCACGTTGGGACAGTAGGTGAGTTCGTCATATTCGTTGCGATAGCCAAGAATGAATTCTCCGGGCTCGACGACACGATCCTCATAGAGGTCGCCGGCATCGCGCTTGGCCTGCTTCAGCGCGGCCCCCCCCTCTTCCCTGAGGCCGCGGATCACGGGTTGAGCGAGGCCGTCGCGGAACCCGAACGGCTCGCGCAGTTTGCCATCTTCCTCTTTCTTGAACGAGCAAGGATTGTTTTCAACGGTCCTGACGATGAATGCATCCGGATCGGGATCCTCCATTCGCGATTTTTCGTCGAGCACCCACCATTGCGCAACGAGGATGTGAACGGTTTGGCGGCCGTCGGGGTCTTCAACATCCGACCAGCGCCATTGATCACGCCCAGCGTCCCTCAACAGCTCTTTGCGCAATGCGCTTCCCATGCCACTGCTGAAAGCAGTCGGAAACGGATGCGTTTCCGCCTCGGTACAGCCAAGCTTCTTCAGCCCTGAAAAACTGAAGGCGACCGCCACGGCCTCGCTGATCGACTCTTCCGGTTTCTTCCTGCCCGTCCCGACACGCTTGGCGCTGACGACCAAACCGCTGTCGACGAGTTTCGCGAGCCAGGCCCGGGCCTGATCCACGCGGCCTTCGCGGATCGTGAGCAACCAGAAGCGGCTGCTCTTGAGCCAGCCGAAGCCGCTCTTCAGCATGCCCTGGATGTCGTCGCTTTGCTCGGAGAGAAGCGGTGCGTGCTTCATGTCTCGATCGCCCTCATGATCAGGTCGTCGTTCTTCTCGTTGCGCTCGCCGAACAGGGCGTCGCGCAGTCCGGTCGCAAGATTGATCTGCTCGATCGTCCTGTTGCACGCGTCGAAATGGTAGATGTGCGGGAGCATGCTGTCGCGCGCGTAGGACTTGAATTTCAGCTCGCACTTCACACCACGGAAGATGACAAAGCGCGTCGGCGGGAAGCTGCGCGGCGCGGCAATGCCAGGCTGACCGTCCACCGCCGGCGCGCGTGGACTGAGCTCCGTCCACCGCCAGGCCAGCGTGGTTCCGGTAGAAGCACCGTTGATGAAATCGTCGAGATAGCCGCCGAAATTGCCGTCATAGTTCGAGCAGAACAGAAAGCGGCGACCGTTGTCGATGATGTGCCAGTGACCGAAATGGATGCCCGGCGCATTTCCGAGCCACCCTTGCGTGAAAAACACCCGTCCGGCGAATGTCACGATACGCAGGGCCGTCCGGATGCACCACGCGCTCCACCCGTTCGGACGACGCACATCCGTAAGGCTGAACATGTGCTGGGTCTTACGGACCAGCTCCGCCTCGCATCTCTCGACCGACGGATGGATCTGCTGGGCACGCGGAACGTCGTCTTCGAGCGGATGGAAGAACTGCTCGCTCAGCTTCGTGAAGCGGCGATTGAGCCAATAGAACAGCGCACCGATGCAAAGCACCACGGCGATCACAGCGACGGCGATCCCGATGATCTCCAATCCGGTCAGCTTTGGTATCTTTGGTTCGACGATACGCGCCATATAGTCCGGAGCGAGCGCATAGGCCAGCGGCGCGAAAGTGTAGGCTATGGCGCACGCGGCTATGGCCAGCAGCAGCGGCACGCCGATGACCCAGCCACCGACATAGGTCGACAGCGATGAGAACGTCTCAGTCGGCCGGTCGAGCTCTTGCTGAACGCTGTTCAACCAGCGCCTCCATGACACGAATTGCGCAGGCAGCGGGACCAGGAA
Organism: Bradyrhizobium diazoefficiens USDA 110; assembly: GCF_000011365.1. Taxonomy (GTDB): domain Bacteria; phylum Pseudomonadota; class Alphaproteobacteria; order Rhizobiales; family Xanthobacteraceae; genus Bradyrhizobium; species Bradyrhizobium diazoefficiens. Next base: position 5,587,894 of record NC_004463.1, read on the forward strand.
CAGCCACACGAGAAATGCAATCACCGCGAACGCCAGAAAACCGTGTCCACTTATCGCCAGCAGACATTTGCTCGTCTTGCTGACAGCGTCCTCCACGGCCTGCACGATGGGACCCGGTTCGCCGAAGAACCAATTGTAGGCGCGCGGAAGTGCCGAGACGAGCCAGAGCGCGACAAACCACAGGACGATCGCCGCTACCGGATAGGCGAGCTTCGCGCCGATGCCGGCCCCCTTCCCGCGCCAGTAGGAACGCGGTGCAGGCGTGGCCGCCCACTCGAAGCGTGGGTCTGCGTATGCCCATCGCGCCAGTGCCAGCGCGAACGCGGTGCGATCATTGCCGTATTTGGATTTCAGCGTCCGCGCCTCGGCTCGCGTGCGCTCGAGCAGGTCCTGCTCCATCTTGATCTGCCGGACCGACCGGTCGCGGGCGCCGACGAAGGCGCCATCGGCGATGCTGTGCCACTGCATCAGCTTGTCCAGCAATTGCTGCTCGTGCTGCGCCGTGGGGACCGCAACGCCGGGAGCGACCATGGCACCGAACAGCGACCACATCGCGCCGCCGGGATGGTGGATGAGGCGATACAGCAGGTCGTACGGGCGCAGGCCCTCCTCGACCGCAAGCTCGAGCATCAGCGAGGGCCTTTGCTCCGCGGCATCGGCCACCGCCGGCAGGAGCCCGATCGAAGCGAAGTGAACCACCGCGACATCGCGCAAGAGGCTGTCCAGCGCATCCTGGAGTGATTGCGGGAGACCGCCTCCGCCGGGCCAGCCGGGCGCAACGATGCAGATCATCTGCTGCCGGACAATCTCGAGCATGGCTGTCTTCTCCGCGTGCTCAGGTGATACGCATGCGCATGCACAACATCAGCGGTCCGTCATACGCAATGGCCTTGCCTTCACCGCGCGCCAGTTGCAGCCGGGGCAAGGTGAGCAAGCCGATCAGCGCGCTTGTCAGGATATCCACCGCGTAGTCCCGGGCGGGACATTGGCGGTAGCCATAGCCGAACATGAGATACCGCAAGGCATCTTCGCTGCCCCAATCGCGGTTCGGGCAGAAGCGACCGCTTTGGGGCACCGCGCTGGGATCGAACAGGGCAGCGATCGACAACAGCGAGACCTTGCCGCCGCCCGGACATCCAGCGTTGCTTCGCGCGCCCGTCTCCATTTCCGTATCCCGCGGCACGTCGCGCGCCAGCAGCGGAAAAATCGGCCGGAAGCGCATGAGCTCGAGTACATGGTTGCGCACGGCCTTGCGAAAATCGGGGTCGGTCCAGACGCGGGACTCGCCGAGAGCCCTGGCCCGCGATCGCAGCTGTTCATAGACCTTCTGTCGTCCCAGCAGCTCTTGCATGACAAGGGCTCCCGACTGGACGGTGACCGGATGCGAGATCCAGGCAAGGCCTACCGCGTTTCGTTCAATGTCCTCGGAGGAGCTTTTGACGCCCCACGCAGCGCCGATGGGGCCGGTGACGCGATCGATGCGCGCCTGTAGCGCATCCCCACACGATTCCGCCCGCCGCCGGAGGTCGAGTGTCGCCAGGTTGCCGGCCAGCAGCTGCCCCGCGACGTATCGGATCTCAAGCATGTACTGTCGTTGCAAGCCTTCATCGACATCGCCTTGCGCAGCGTTGGTCGCCGACCCCGCAACCACGGCGCCTATCGCATCTCCAAACAGGGGTCTCATGGCGTGGAATACGACCCACATCAGGTAATCATCGATCAGATCGAATTCGGCCGCTCCGGGCTTGCTCAGGTCCTTGATCCGGCGCTGTGCCTCGGCATCGGAATCGGCTGGAACGTCCAGAGCCGCCAACCGCGCATGGACGAGATCCCGATCGGCCGAATAGGTCGGGCCGGGATCCATCCCGATGAGATAGTCTCCGGAGACCATGTTGGCCGCATGCGCCGTGTTGGAAAAGCTGCGCGTGCGCGTCAGCACGTCCTTGACGGCACTGGCGCGTGCCACCATGCCGAACAAGCCCCCCACCGAGGGCCAGCGCCGCAGCAGTGCGCCGAGCGCACGCAAGACGGTGATGTGGCGGTTGAGCCAGCAAAAGACACCATAGGAGAGACTGCGTGCTCCCGGCTGCAAGGCGTCGGGTTCATAAGTGGAGAGTTTCATGCTGCATGCCCATCCTTCCGCCAATCCGCGAGGGCCGCTGCGGCCCGCCTTTGATAGTGGGGCATGCCCAGGCGTTCCGCCGCCAGGGCGACTCGCTTGAAATGCGCTTCGGCCCCGGCCTGATCGCCGGCGTGCCGCAACGTTTCAGCGAGCTCGTACAGAGCTTCGGTCTGGTGCCCGTATTCTTCAGCGGCCTGCTCGACCGCCTTGCGTCCGACCGCGATCGCATCGTCCAGCCGTCGGAGCTTGCGATAGGCGACACCGAGGCTCACACGCATGAACGTCCGGCCGTAGGGGCCGGCCGCCTCGTAGATGCGATCGGCGAACCCTCTCTCCAGCATGGGCACCGCTTCGGCAGCCTTGCCGTTGCGTGCAAGCGCGCTGCCGAGAACGCCCATGCAAACGGAAAGCATGGTCGGCACGTTGTGCGTCAGGCACTGCTGCAGGTCCACGCGCATCATGCGTTCCGCCCGGTCGAGCTCGTCGTTCTCGATCCACATCTGCGATTGGACGGTATCGACCAGCAGACGGGAGTATGGGTGGTCGATGTTCGACAAGATCTCGTAGGCCTTGGCGCAGAAGGCGCTACCGGCTTCGCTGTCCCCGAGGCGCCAGAGCGTGCTGGCGTGAAACGCATACAGGTTGATGATGGGAATGGCGGCCCATCCGGGCTGAACGTAGTGCGCCGACAGTTCCGGGCCGTATTCGGACAGCAGGACGTTGCCTTCGACGGCCGCTTCCGCGTATCGCCCGAGGGCATGCAGATGCATCAGGCGCGTCTGATGCGCCGCCATCGTCATGTGGCGACGCTGTGCAAGGCGGGCCGCTTCCAGGCCCTGCGAGGCGTAGCGCAAGCCTTGCTCGAAACGACCGCGCATCCACAGAAACACCGCTGTCTCGGTCGAAACCGCCGCCCGTGCGCGCTGATCGTTCAGTTGCACGGCAATGGCTTCAGCCCTTTCCATGTTGCTGAAGATGTCGTCGATCTGCCCAAGGGCCATCATTGCCCCGATGGCTTCCAGACGAAGCGCAAGCTCCAGGGCTTGCGCAGTCGGGGCGCCGTCGACACGCCGTGCAGCCTGGATCCCCTTCTCGAACAATTGGAGGGCCTCCTGATTGGCCGAATGCGAGATGGCTCGTGCCATCGACTTGATGGCGAACTTCGCCGCCTGCTCCCATTCCTCGCCTTTGAAGGAATGATGCGCCAACACCGGCGCGGCATCGGCATCCGCGGCTCCCGGCTGCGCGTGGAGCGCCAGGAAGGCCTGTCGATGCAGCGCCTTGAGCCTGCTGCGCGTAAGCACCCCGAGCACGACGTCGCGCACCAGCGCGTGGCGGAACGCGAACGCCTGCGGCTCGAGCGACAGGCTCGTCTGCTCCGGACACGACAGGAGGCCGGACGCGACGCAAAGGGCGAGCAATTCTTCGGCGCGCGCGATGTCCACCGCCTGCATCGTGGCGATCAGGTCGCGCGTGATGGGATCGCCAAGAACGGCCGCAGCCTCGAGCGCAGACTTGGCGGCCTCGGGCAGCCTGTCGGTCCGCGCGCCGATGACCGCGGCGATCGAGCCCGGCACGCGCAGCTCTCCGAGAGGCCTCTGGAGGCGGTACGCTCCCGGCGTTCCCTCGAGCGATCCGTCATCGATGAGGGTGATGACCAGTTGCTCGAGGAAGAAGGGATTACCGTCGGCGCGGGCGACCAGCTCGTTCATGACGCCGAGCACGGATGGATCGTCCCCCAGCAGGGCACGCGCGAGCCTGAGCATCTGGCCGTCGTGCAGAGGCTCGATCATGCGCTCTACGAACCACGGCGCCTGCCGCCACTGGTGCTCGAAATCGGGCCGATAGCTGACGCAGACCAGAACCGGCAACTCCTGAAGCTTCGGAAGCAAGGCCTCGAACAACCTCCGGCTCTCGCGATCGGCCAGGAAAACGTCCTCGAGCACCAGCACGAACGGGCCAGACCGCGCGCGCCTGCGCACCAGCCACAGCAGTGCTTCGCCAATGCGGCGCCGTCGTTGTACCGGGTTCAGCGCCAGCCAGGCCTGATCGGGCGCCGCCAGCCCCAACAGGTCGCTGGCCGCCGCGAGATGTTCGGCGCCCTCGGCTGGCCATCCCTCGATCAAGGCCTGCCTGGCGGACTGCCGTACGTCCGTCACGTTCATTTGCACCAGCCCAACCAGGCTCGCGATCAGGTCCGCGGCGGCGCTGTAGGCGCGCGTGCTCGCATAGCCTCTCGCCTGCGAAACGCAGACGTCCATGCCCTCGCTTGCGAGGGCGGCCGTCCAGTCGGCAACCAAGCGGGACTTTCCGATCCCGGCATCGCCGCACAGCCCGATCGTTCGCATTCCACCCTTTCGAACGACCTCAAGGTCCCCTGCCAGGATCCGTAAGGAATCTTCGCGTCCGACCAGAGGCGCCCAGCGTTGCTTGCGCGTCAGCGGCGCCGCTGCCGAACTTTCGGTCTCGACCACGACCTCGTGGAGTTCGATCGGCTCGTCCAATCCCCGTATTTGCCGGGTCCCTACCGACCGCGTCTCGATCTGCTGGGCGACAAGCCGCTGCGTCGCGGCACTGACCAGAATGCCGCCGGGCGGTGCCATCTTTTCGAGCCGGGACGCAAGGTGAATCGTCTTGCCATCTGCTCCGTAGTGCGACCAATCGTATTGTCCGACAACCCCGACCAGCACCTCTCCCGAATTGATGCCGATGCGCAGCGTCGGACTTGCAACGCCTTGCACGTCATGGCCGGGAACGGTTGCTCTCTGCATCTTGAGGGCGGCAAGGCACGCACGTAAGGCGTGATCCTCCTGCGCCAGGGGCGCACCGAACAAGGCGACGAGCCCATCGCCGAGCAACTGGCTGACCGTGCCGCCATAGGTCTCGACCGCCTCGGCCAGTTGGTTCAGCGCCTTGCCGAGGTAGTTACGGGCTTCTTCGGGGTCGGAATGCTGCAGCAATGCGGTCGAGTCGCAGACATCGGCGAAAAGCACGCTGACGTGCTTATTCTCGGTCAGCATCTTTGATCGTAACGGCGGATGATCACGCAGCTGGACGACCTGTGCGCCCCGATCCTGGGTACCGGGCTCCACCACGCGACGCTTGAGATCCGCGCCGCATTGCGAGCAGAACCGATCTTCGCGGGCAACACGCGTTGAACACGTGGGACACCTGGTCACGGCAGCCCCCATTCATCAATGAATTTACCGAAACAACCGATGCTTCCTGGCCTGATCATCGTCCCCTCCCGGACGTGAACCCGCGCAGCGAAAAAACAAGCCGTCAATCAAAGCAATGAATCTAACCAACCATTCGCGTGCCGACCGGGCTCGCGCAGAACCGATAGATGTATCCGGAGAAAATGCGGTCGGCGCACTTTATCCGGCGCGGGCCGCCGATCATCCCGCGGGGAGTAAAATCAATCCTGAAACAAACAACATGACACTACGCCCTACAACACTCGTCCTAGTAGCAATTGGTGGGCAGTATACGCGCCCCGCATAAATTGAAAAGTGAGGCAGTTCACAAAATCGAGGTTCAGGCGTGTGCCCATCCGCCCTTTCGTGCTCTTGGGAAAATCAGGCCGCTAGCCCAAAATGCCACCGGGCGCGGCTGTTGTGGCCAGGCGGAGCAAGCGGCCGCCTCGGCTCACCCCAACAGCGTATCCGCCAGCAGCTTCAGATTCAAAACCACGATGACGCCCGCGACGATCCACGCGATCGCAGCGACGTACGGGGAAATCGCGAACTTGCCCATCTTGCGGCGATCGGAGACGAAGCGGACCAGCGGGATGACGGCGAAGGGCAGCTGCATCGACAGCACGACCTGACTGAACACCAAGAGATCGGCCGTGCCGCGCTCGCCGTAGATCGCCGTGACGATGATCACCGGAATGATCGCGATGCCGCGCGTGAGCAGGCGGCGCGCCCAGCTTGGCAGGCGCAGATCGAGAAAACCCTCCATCACGATCTGGCCTGCAAGCGTCGCGGTCACCGTCGAGTTGAGGCCCGAGGCCAGCAGCGCGATGGCAAACAGCGTCGAGGCGATACCGAGGCCGAGCAGCGGTGACAAGAGCTCGAAAGCCTGGCCGATCTCGGCGACGTCGGAATGGCCGCTCTTGTGGAAGGTTGCCGCGGCGACCACGAGGATCGCGGCGTTGATGAACAGCGCCAGCATCAGGGCGATGGTCGAGTCCGTCGTCGCCCATTTGATCGCCTCGCGCCGGCCTGTCTCGTTGCGCTCATAGGCGCGCGTCTGCACGATCGAGGAGTGCAGATAGAGATTATGCGGCATCACGGTGGCACCGATGATACCGATCGCGATGTAGAGCATCTCCGGATTGGTGAAGATCTCGCTCTTCGGCATGAAGCCATGCAGGACCTCCGCGACCGGCGGCGCCGCGGCCACGATCTGGACCGCGAAGCAAACCGCGATCACCGCGAGCAGCGCGATGACGAAGGCTTCCAGGAAACGGAAGCCGCGGTTCATCAATAGCAGCAGCAGGAAGGCATCGAGCGCGGCGATCAGCGCGCCGCCGATCAGGGGGATGCCGAACAGGAGCTTGAGCGCGATCGCCGTGCCGATGACCTCGGCGAGATCGCAGGCGATGATCGCCGCCTCGCAGGCGAGCCAGAGCAGGAAGTTCACCGCCGGCGAATAGGTCGCGCGGCAGGCCTGCGCGAGGTCGCGGTCCGTGACGATGCCGAGCCGCGCCGCCAGCGACTGGAGCAGGATCGCCATCAGGTTGGAGAGCAGGATGACCGAGAGCAGCGTGTAGCCGAACTTCGATCCGCCGGCGAGGTCGGTCGCCCAGTTGCCGGGATCCATGTAGCCGACCGAGACGAGATAGCCCGGACCGACGAAGGCGAGCAGCCGCCGCCACCACACCCCCGCCGTGGGGAGGGCGACGGAGGCATTCACCTCGGCCAGGCTTTTTGTGGTCGGCACGTCGGTGCGCCAGCCGGCGGCGTCGGTGGTTAAATCGGGCGATCGGGCATCCATGTGGTCAGAATACCGAAGTCGAAGCTTATTGCAACTCATTTGCAACTGCATCTGGCCGCATCGGTTCCCGGCACGGACCTGTTTTGCCCCGGGCCTGTCGGGAAGCGGGTGGGTTTGGCCGGTCTCGGGGGCGGATACTGGCGCCAATCCGACTCTGCAGGAAATGAGCCATGTCAAATCCGCCTCGCCTCCCCGACACCTTCAACCGCCTCGCCTGGTCCAATCTCGCGGCGCAATCGGCCGAGCAGATCGCGCTGGCCGCAGCCCCCATCGTCGCCGTGCTGACGCTCGGGGTCGCTGAAGGCCAGACCGGCCTATTGCAGACGGCGCTGACACTTCCGTTCGTGCTCTTCGCCATCCCGGCCGGCCTGCTCGCCGACCGCATCTCCCGCCGCGCTCTGATGGCGGGCGCCGAGGCGCTGCGGGCCGCAGCCCTCGCGGCGATCGTGCTGCTGCTTGCGCTCGGCGCCCTCAATCTGCCGCTGCTGGCCCTGCTCGGCTTCGCTGCCGTGTGCGGCACCGTCGTCTACAGCGTGGCCGCACCGGCCCTGGTGCCCTCGCTGGTGAGTTCGGACCTGTTGCCAGCCGCCAATGCCCGGATCGAGCTCGCGCGCACCATCGCCTTTGCCAGCGGGCCTGCGCTTGGTGGCGCGCTGGTCGGCTGGTGGGGCGCGAGCCTGGCTTTCGGCTTTGCCGCGGCGCTCTCGGCCATTGCCGTGGTGCTGCTCTCCGGCATCTACGAGCCCGCCCGCACGCCGGCGCCGCGGCGCCATCCGTTCCAGGACATCCGCGAAGGCGCAGCCTTCGTGTTTCACCATCCGCTGCTACGGCCGGTCTTCATCACCCAGTTCATCTTCAACACCGGCTGGTTCTTGCAGATCGCCGTGTTCGTGCCTTATGCCGTGCGCCATCTCGGGCTGACCGCCGCCGGCGTCGGCACGGTGCTGACGATGTACGGCGTCGGCATGGTGATCGGCGCGCTGCTCGCGACGCGCGTGATGCAGCGCGTCGCCTTCGGCACGGTTGTCGGCCTCGGCCCGGTCACCGGCTTCGCCGCCTCCTTGGTGATGGCGCTGACGGTGCTGGTCCCCTCGCCCTGGCTTGCGGCCTTGAGTTTCTTCCTGCTCGGCGTCGGGCCGATCCTGTGGGTGATCTCGACCACCACTCTGCGCCAGTCCGTGACGCCGCCGCGCCTGCTCGGCCGCGTCTCCGCCATCAACATCATGAGCTACGGCGCCCGCCCGCTCGGCTCGGCGTTGGGGGCAATCGTCGGCGGGCTCTGGAGCGCGGAGGCGTGCCTTTATCTCGCGGCGGCGGTGTTCGGCATGCAGGCGCTCGTGATCCTGCTGTCACCGGCCGCGTCACTCGACCGGCAGCCGGACATGGTGGGGGACGAAGTGGCGGTGAGGTGTTAGCTGCGTCGCGATTGCGGAAAGTGGCGCAGCATCCTCCTCGTCGTCCTGGCTTTCGCCAGGACGACGTAGGCGAGGGAGTGATGCCTAACTCGCCAGATACCGCTCATAGCTCCCCGTCACCGGCTCGCTGGCGTCAACCTCCGGATCGAGCGTGTAGAGGTCCTGCGCGCGGCCGATGCCGCGCAGCGCGTAGCGGCCGGTGGAGACGAGATAGCGGCGGCCGGCGGCATCGAGCCCCTTGTAGAACTCCGCCGACGCCAACAGCTCGCGATCGACCGAGCGGCTCATCGAGGCGATGCGGCTGACCTCGTTCACCGTCGGACCCACCACCGTGAAATCGAGCCGATCCTCGCTGCCGATATTGCCGTAGAAGACCTCTCCGACATGCAGCCCGATATAAGCCGACGTGGTGGGACGGCCGTCCGCCTCCCGCCGCTTGTTCAGCGCTGCGACGTTCTGGCGGAACAGATGCTCGGCGCGGAGCGCAGCACGTCGCGCATGCGCCATGTCCTCGCCGGTGAACATCGCGAGCACACCGTCACCGATCAGCTTCAGCACGTCGCCGCCGGCATCGTGGATCGCATCGATCACGGCCTGCGCATAGTCGTTGAGAAACGGGATGATCTCGTCGGGACCGATGCTCTCGCTGATCCCGGTCGAGCCGCGCAAATCCGAGTACCACAGCACTGCCTTGATGCGCTCGGTGACGCCGCGCGAGATGCGGCCGCCCAGCACCTGCTCGGAGGCGCCGCGGCCGAGATAGACGCGCCCGAGCGTGCGCGCGATATCGACCTGCTGCGCCGACTTGATCGCGAGCCCCAGCACCGGCACGAGATCGCGCAGGGACTCCAACTCGGCTTCGCTGAAGCCGCTGTCGCGGCGCGTGGTCCAGCAGGAATAGAGGCAATCCATCAGGCCGAGCGCGCCGTTCTCGCCGAAGCGGTGCACGAAAGCGAGATAATGCTTATGGCCCTTCTCGGCGAGTTCGCCGATCTGCGAGAAATCCAGCGACGGCGCGTCGGCGAGATCGATCACCATCTCGTCGTGGCCGTGCTCGAGCATGTGGAAGAACACCGAGCGGCGCCAGTGCTGGGCCGCATCGCCTTCGGCGGTCGAACCGTATTCGAACGCGTCGCTCTCGTTGCTCGCCCGGTCGCTCCAGCGGAAACCGCGGCCCTCATAGATCGGATGCAGCGTGTCGATGACGACGAGGGCGCGCGAGAGTTCCAGGCCCTCGGCGCGGCAGCGCTCGCAGAACCCGCGGAGCAGTTCGTTTTCGGGCAGGCCCGTGAGCCCCTGGCCGGTCAGCCAGTTCATCAGCGCGAGGCGCGAGGTCAATTGCATGCGCCATTATGCCGTGCATTCGTGACGAGCGAAAGGCGCAAGCCTCGCGCGAGCCATGCGCAAGGCTCCCGTCCCTTGCAGGTCGAATATGCCGCGATCACGGTTGACGCACTCGCTGCGCCGGCGGCAAATGCCGGCGATGATGACTTTGTCGGCCAGAATCGGAAGCACGCGCGGATGAGCCAGCGCCAGCTCCCGATCATCCTGGCGCTCGGCACCACGCAGACCCTGGCCTGGGCTTCCAGCTACTATCTGCCGGCCCTGCTCGCCGATCCCATGGCGCATGACCTTGGCGTCTCCTCCAACTGGATCTTTGGCGCGTTCTCGGCCTCGCTGGTGATCTCCGCGATGCTCGGCCCGCGGATCGGGCGGCAGATCGATCTCGTCGGCGGACGGCAGGTGCTGTCCGCCTCGAACCTGACCATGGCCGCCGGCCTCGTGCTCCTTGGGTTGTCGCAATCCGTTCTGGTGATGGCGGTCGCCTGGCTCGTACTCGGCATCGGCATGGCGATGGGGCTCTATGACGCCGCCTTCGCCGCGCTCGGCCGCATCTACGGCACCGAGGCGCGCAGGCCCATCACCGGCATCACGCTGATGGCGGGCTTCGCCTCCACCGTCGGCTGGCCGCTCACCGCCTGGGGCCTCGCCCATATCGGCTGGCGCGAGACCTGCTTTGCCTGGGCCGCCGCCAACATCCTGATCGGCCTGCCCCTCAACTTCTTCATGCTGCCGGCGATCAAGGGCGCCAAGCAGGCGGCGGCGACGGCCGCGAAGCCGCATGTGCCGCTCGACCGCACCATGATCCTGCTCGCCTTCGTCTTCGCCGCGGCCTGGACCGTCACCGGCGCGATGGCGGTGCATTTCCCGCGCATCGTGGAGGCAACCGGCGCGACCCATGTCGAGGCGATCGCGGCCGGCGCACTGATCGGTCCGGCGCAAGTGCTCGCGCGCATCCTCGAAGCGAGCGTTCTGAGCCGCTTTCATCCGCTGTGGTCGACGCGGCTGGCCTGCGTGACCCATCCGATTGGAGCTGCCGTCGTCGCCATCTTCGGCGGCGCCGCGGCGAGCGCGTTTGCGTTGCTGCACGGCTCGGGCAACGGCATCCTGACGATCGCCCGCGGCACGCTGCCGCTGTCGATCTTCGGGCCGAAGGATTTCGGCTACCGCCTCGGCATCATCGGCGCGCCGGCGCGGATGGCACAGGCGGTGGCGCCACTGGCGTTCGGCCTCCTCATCGACGTCATGGGCGCCAAGGTGCTGATGGTCTCCTCCGCGCTGAGCCTCTCGGCGCTGGCGGCGCTGTTCCTGATCCGCGCCGAGCGCCGGCCCGATTGACCGCACCGCCGCTTTCGCGCACAAGCGGGCCATGACCGAAGACAACAGCCCGCCCCGCACATTCAAGGGCCTCCTGCGCTGGGCGACCACGCCGCCGCAGGCCTGGGTCGTCTATCTCCTTGCCGTCATGCTGGTGTGGCTGCTGTCGTTCTATGCCGGCACGCTGAAGCCGAAGAAGACGCCGGAGGCGAGCCCTCCCGCAGCGACCGCGCCGCGCAGCTAGGCGGGCTTCGCCTCGCTGGTCGCAATCCAGATTCCGGCGAAGACGGCGAGCAGCCCGACCAGGAGATTTGCCGTGATCGGCTCGCCGATCAGCAGCGCTGCCAGCAAGGTCGCGGCGATCGGATTGACCGTCATGGTATTGGCGACCCGGGTCGGCGTCGCCCGCGCCATGACCCAGAGGATGAAGGCGAACGCACCGCCGCCGGCACCGAGATAGATGCCGGCGATCCACTGCGCCGTCGTGAAGTGATCGAGCGCCGCAAAGCTGCCTTTCACGAGCCCCGCCAGCACCAGCACGACGGCGCCCGCGCCCATGCCGACCGTGAGAAAGCCGAGCGCGCTCGATCGCTGCATCAGCGGGCGCGACAACACGTTGTAGTGTGGCAGCAAGCGGGTAGGAGAAGCTAGTCGTAGAACTCCGGAGCCATCTTCTGGCTGTCGCGCTGGGCCTTGTCGTGATTGATCCAGAGCTGCGCCTTCTCCCTGGAGAGCGTATCGGCGATCTTCTGCATCGAGGCCGCGCTCTGGTCCTTGTTGACGTTCATGCTGGGCACGCGGCGGTTATCCCAATTATCCCTGAAGTGCACGGCATCGCCGGACAGGATCACCGCACCGGTCTTCGGCAACTTCACCAGCAGCGACTGGTGTCCCGGCGTATGGCCGGGCGTCGACAGGATGGTCACGCTGCCATCGCCGAACACGTCCTTGTCACCCGCGAGCTGCTCGACGGGATGCGAAGGCTTGAAGCGCGGCTCGTTGTTGGCGCCGGGCCAGTCATATTCGGCCTTCTGCACGTAGAGCACGGCCTGCGGGAACAGCTCGACATTGCCGGAGTGGTCGGGATGGGTGTGGGAAACGGCCATCGCCTTGACGTCGTCGGGCTTGACGCCGAGCTGTTCGAGCTGGGCGGCAAGCGTCTTCGGCCGCCGCCAGGTCACGGCCTTGGGATCGGCGGGCACCAGCCCATTGGGCATGGCGGCGACGGAATCGGCGATGCCGGTGTCCCACAGGAACCAGCCCTTGGCATGCTTGACGAGATAGCAGCTGTCGACGAAGTCCATCGACTTGCCCTCGTTCAAACCGGGCGTCCAGCGCGAGATGTCGCCGGCGGTTCCCTCACCGCAATTGAGGACGTAGAGCCTTTCGACGCCGGGCTTTTCCGATTGGGCCATCGCTGCATGACTGAACAAGGCGAGAGCGGCGGCGGCAAAAGCAAGCTTGATCCTGGACGTCATCCTTGGTCCTCCTTGGCAAGCGTTTGGGAAGCTACAACCGAGGATCAACCCCGGCCGCGCCGCAGAATTCCGCTCCCGCCGATCACGTCAGTGCGGGCAGGTCTCGACCTCGACCGTGACGTGGCTGAGGCCCTTCAGCCCGGCGAGCCGCTTCTTGTAGACGGCCGGCTGCTTCGGCTTGTCCGACACCACGGACACCAGCACGGCACAATGGCCGGGGCCGACCTGCCAGAGATGCAGGTCGGTGACGCGATCCTCGCCGACCTCCATGCGTGCCCGGATCACCCGCTCCAGCTTCTCGTCGGCGCGCACGTCGAGCAGCACCGCGCCAGAGCTCTTGATCAGGCCGAACGCCCAGCTCGCGATCACGACGCTGCCGATCAGGCCGACGGCCGGATCGGCCCAGACCCATCCCGAATACATCGCCACCGCGAGCGCGCCGATCGCGAGTAACGAGGTCGCGGCATCCGCCATGACGTGGACATAGGCGGCGCGGAGATTGTTGTCGTGATGACGATGGTGGTGATGGTCATGATCGTCGTGTTCATCATGCGCATGGCCGTGGTCATGGCCGTGATGGTGATGATCGTGGCTGCCGCGCAGCAGCCACGCGCTGGCGAGGTTAACGCAAAGGCCGAGCGCAGCGACCGCGATCGCCTCGCCATAGACGATCGGCACCGGCGTGAAGAGCCGCAGCACGCTCTCATAGGCGATCTCGACCGCGATCAGGCCGAGGATGATCGCGCTGGAGAAGGCGGCGAGATCGCCGAACTTGCCGGTGCCGAAGGTGAAATGCGCATTGCCCAGGTGCCGGCGCGCGAAGCGGTAGGCGAACGCGGCAATGCCGAGCGCGGCTGCGTGCGTGCCCATGTGCCAGCCGTCGGCGAGCAGCGCCATCGAGCCGAACAGCGAGCCGGCGACGATCTCGCCGACCATCATGACCAGCGTCAGGACCACCACGAGCCAGGTGCGCCGCTCGTTCTCGTCGTGCTTCTCGCCCAGGAAAGCGTGGTCATGGGTCCATTGCTCGATGGAATGGGAATGCATCGGCTCAACTCTCCGGAAAACAGAATCCGCAAGGGGCCAATATAGGCCCCGGCAGCACATCTTTCTAACGCTCATTAGCGGCAAAACCGGCGGTTGACAGCTTGGCGCGGTTTCGTTGTAATGCGGCTCATGGGGATTTGAGCGATCTCCCCACGAGGCGACATGCCCAAGTATCGCGTCCCGTTTGGTTTATGCGAGGACGCATCATGTCTACATTCACGACCATATCATCCGATAAATTGGCGCGCCTGATCGGCACGGCCAACGCTCCTGTCCTGATCGACGTGCGGACCGAGGAGGACTTTGCCGCCGACCGGCGGCTGATCCCCGGCTCCATCAGGCTCAGCCACGAGAACGTTCCCGACTGGGGCGCCGCCTTCGCGGGCCGCTCCGTCATCGTCTCCTGCCTGCGCGGCGCCAAGCTTGCGCAGGGCACCGCGGCCTGGCTCCGCCAGCTTGGCGTTCAGGCCGAGACGCTCGACGGCGGTTTCGAGGGCTGGAAGGAGGCCAAGCTGCCGCTCCTCGACACCCGCAAGCTGCCGCCCCGCGACGCCAAGGGACGCACCGTCTGGGTGACCCGGGCGCGGCCGAAGGTCGACCGTATCGCCTGCCCCTGGCTGATCCGCCGCTTCGTCGATCCCAACGCGGTGTTCCTGTATGTGGCGCCGTCCGAAGTGGTCGCGGTCGGCGAGCGGTTCAATGCAGCCCCGTTCGACATCGAGAACGTGTTCTGGAGCCACCGCGGCGAGCTCTGCACCTTCGACGTCATGATCGAGGAGTTCGGGATCGCCACCCCGGCCCTGCTCCGGCTCGCAACGCTGGTGCGCGGCGCCGACACCGCGCGGCCTGATCTGGCGCCGGAGGCCCCCGGACTGCTCGCGGCGTCGCTCGGGCTGTCGCGGATGTATGACGACGACCTCGAACAGCTCGAGGCCGGCTTGCTGCTCTACGACGCCTTTTACCGCTGGTGCCGCGACGCCACGGCTGAGACCCACAACTGGCCGACCAACAAAGTGAAGGCGTAATGGATACCCGTAACGTTCAATCAGGAGCTGATGCCGGTCACGGCATCAGCTTCAATGAAGCTTTCCGCGTCTGGCTGCGCGTCGCCTGCCTGAGCTTTGGCGGGCCCGCGGGCCAGATCGCGGTGATGCACCGCATCCTGGTCGAAGAAAAGAAGTGGATCTCCGAAGGCCGCTTCCTGCATGCGCTGAACTACTGCATGCTGCTGCCGGGGCCGGAGGCGCAGCAGCTTGCGACCTATGTCGGCTGGCTGATGCATCGCACCGCCGGCGGGCTGATGGCGGGCGGGCTCTTCATCCTGCCCGGCATCATCGCCATCATGGCCCTCAGCTACATCTACGCGGCTTTCGGGAATGTCAGCTTCGTCGAGGCGCTGTTCTTCGGCCTGAAGGCCGCCGTGCTCGCCGTCGTCGTCGAGGCCGTGGTGCGCGTCGGCAAGCGCGCGCTGAAGAACCGCATCATGATCGCGCTCGCGGCTATCGCCTTCGTCGCGATCTTCTTCTTCGCAGTCCCCTTCCCGATCATCATCATCGCCGCCGGCCTGATCGGATATATCGGCGCCAGACAGGGCCGTCCGGAATTTGCTCCGGCCGGTCACGGTCATGGCGGCAGCAGCGCCGTGATCGACAGCATGCTCGGCGACGCCGTGCCCGATCACATCAAACCCGACACCGGCCGCGCGATCCGCGTGGGCGCGCTGTGGCTTGCGCTGTGGCTGGTGCCGGTAGTTGCCCTGCTCGCCGCGCTCGGCCAGGCCAACGTGTTCAGCCAGATCGCCCTGTTCTTCTCGAAGATGGCGCTCGTCACCTTCGGCGGCGCCTACGCGGTGCTGGCCTATGTCGCCCAGCAGGCGGTCGAGCATTATCACTGGCTGAAGCCGCACGAGATGCTCGACGGCCTCGGCATGGCCGAGACCACGCCGGGTCCGCTGATCATGGTGCTCCAGTTCGTGGGCTTCATGGCGGCCTATCGCGATCCAAGCGGCCTGTCGCCGATGCTGGCGGCAACGCTTGGCGGCCTGCTCGCGACCTGGGTCACGTTCACGCCCTGCTTCCTCTGGATCTTCGTCGGCGCCCCCTATATCGAGCGCCTGCGCGGCAACACCGGCCTTGCCGGCGCGCTCGGCGCGATCACTGCCGCCGTCGTCGGCGTGATCCTCAACCTCTCGATCTGGTTCGCGCTGCACACGCTGTTCCGCGAGACCGTACCGGTGCACGCCTTCCCGCTGAACTTCGACATGCCGGTGCTGACCAGCGTCGACATTCCAGCGCTCGTGCTGTCGGTCGCAGCCGCAACCGCGATCTTCCGCTTCAAGCTCGGCATGCTCACAGTGCTGGCGGGGAGCTGCGCCGCAGGCGTGGCGCTGCGGCTGGTGGGGGTGATCTAGGGCGTGTACGAGCAGCCTGGAAACGTCAAGGCATGAGCGACGCCGTGTAGGCGACCAGCGCGATCATGTCGTCGATGCCGAGGTTTTCAACAGCCGGTTTCATGACGTCGCTATTGGCGCCCTTCCGCGCGCCCGACTTGAAGTCGTAAAGCTGACGGAACATGTACGTGGGCGAACGGGCCGCAATCCCTGGCGCCACGGCAGTCCCTTTGAGGTCGGCACCATGACAGGCGGCGCACTGGACGCGGAGGTCGCTGCTCGCCGCCAACGCCCGCCCTTTCTTAATGCTGCCAACCGGGACATAGGCGATGAAACGAGCGCGCGAGTCCCGGCTGAGAAAGTGTTCCACGTTTTCCGGAATCTCGATGATGCGCTGGCCGATGGGCTCTTTCTCGCCGCCGTCCATCGGCGCCAGGAACAAGTCCCTGACATGTGTCTTCGGGACGGTGTCGGTCTCTACGACCGCAATGTTCGATCTCGGCTTGATTGACGCAAAATAGTTCGCAGCCTCCTTGAGTTCCTGATCGGTGATGGCCTTGGACGTCTTGATCATCAGGTCGGTGGCGACGCGGGGCACCGAATTCATGCGCAGGCCCGTCTTGAACTCCACCGTTTGCTGGATGATGTATTCCGCGGAGAAGCCAGACAGGCTGGCATTCTCAGGGCCGCCCGGTCCGTCTGCCCTGTGGCAGACGCCGCACGCGAACACGTCAGGCGTTCTCCCCTTTGCGACGATCTCAGGCATCGCCGGATGGTCTTCCGGGTGCCAGTCGGGAGCGGCGAACAGATCGCGCAGTTGCGTGAGCGTAAAACCGGCGGCGCTGTCGGGGACTCGCCGGATCGTACCGTCGTCGGGGGCGCGTTGGAAATTCGGCGGGTTTACCGGATAGGCCCATGCTGGCGGGCCGTCTTGGCCTTGTGCAGGCGCACCCGCTGAAGCAAGCGACGTCAGCGAAAGGGCGAAAAGCGCTGAAGAAATCCTCATGGCTAAGACCTCCATGCGCATCGGCGGACCTCGACCTTCGAAGCCGACAGCGTGAAGATCGGCCGCTCGCGAAGCAGTGCCGCAGAAATCTGCGGGCAGGCGTTCCTCCATTAGGCCCTCCCGGAAGCATTCAAGGACCGGGATAAGCTGGCGTCAATTAGGGATTTGGGTGCCTGGTCCGGTCTGGATCAACAGCAGACTTCGACACGGGGCGCCTCGAAGGGTCGCTAAGGGCCAGAAGGCGACATGTTCGCCGTCAATTGAAGGAGGCTTCGAACCGAGGCGGCCTTACTCCATGGAAAAAGCGCCGCCCGCTTAATCTGTGTCGCGGGCAGCGGCTTCCCAGCCCCGGGTGGGTTTGCAAAACCCCAGTGTGGCACGAATTGCATATCCGCATCGTCGCGTCTGAGCAAAATTGCTCACTCCCCGCGAGCCCTACCACTTCGGTTTTTTCTTATGCCAATTGGCAAGCTTGGCCTCTTCTTCCACCAGCAGGTTGCGAAGCGTCGGCTTGGCGCTCGGCCGCAGCCTTTTACGAGCCGACATGCAGCTTCATCGCGTCGACGGAAGCGACGGGCCAACAGGCGACATCCGAGAAGTCGGCCAACTCCGCCGATCTTATTTTGAATAGCGTTTCTCTTTGAGAGCTTGCTTGATCGCCCATTCGGCGGCAAAAACTGCCCCTGCACGATCACATGAAGTGCCAGTTTTCGGCGGGCGGCCTTCTCGCTCAAACGACCATTTCCAGCCAAAAGGATTGGCGGCTTGAACTATCGTGTATTCTATTTTTTGATATTGCATCGGTCGGCCAAATCATGTCGTTTTCGGCGGGTGCAATTCGCTTTTGGTCCATGCTTGAACTTCTGGGATCTGCATTGGGTCGATGTCATCGCACTTAATACACCGAAACTTGCGACCGCCTGTTTTGACGATCACGAAGTGCATCGGCTTGCCGCATTTCGGGCAGATCGGGCGCGGAGAGTTTTTGGGCATAGGGGCTCACGCTGAGTCGAGGGCGCGAGTCTTCTGCTCACAGTCATCGGTAGCCGGGCAGGCCGACGATAAAGCCACGCTACCTAACTATTGTGACGGCCGCATCAAGAAAGAATGGGACTACGTATTGTTACATAGGTTCTGGGGCAATCGGATCTGACGCGACTGTGCAACTCAAGCTTAAGCGTCCCTTTCATGTCTCAGTTGGGTCAAAAGCTGCCGTAGAGCACTGTATCGCGAAGGCTCCGCTAAGGGCCAGGAGCGGAATAACGCGCGGAAAAACAGCGGTGGCCTTACTCATCTGAATGAGATTGCAAACGGTCCTATTGCAAAAATCCAAAGACCGTATGCCATTTCATCGCCCTCTGGCCGAAAGCTCGTCACCTACGCCCCCGCCGACGATTGCCTGTCGGGCAATACAGCCGCGCCGCGTGATCTCACGACGTGTCAAGCTCCGGCCCCGAAAATATTCCACTTTACCGAAATTCGGATTTGTCGTACATGCGAAACACCCTGGCCTGAGACAAGGGGCGGATCGCGATCGTCACGAACCGCAGGCCGGGCAGCGATGGACGCGACGGCGTCGGGCGCGATCGGCATTGCAGGGCGGGACACCGTGAGCAATGGCTCTTGCGCATACGACCTGGCGCTGACAGCGTCTTCGCATGGCTTCGGGAGCGAGCACACGCCACCTCTCGGATTCCCAGCGAAGACGTGCGCGGACGGAGAAGTCGTGTGGTCCTGACGCCCGGGGTCTGTGCGTCAAGTCTTGCGGTGATGTTGCGGTCCGACCGGACGCGCGCATCAGCCATCCGTGAGGCGACGGGGGCAATAGTGCATCGCTCCCCGGGGAGAGCACGAAGGACACCGTTAAAACCATTCGCGCAGGGAAGGCCGGGCGATCCGGCGAGACCTGTAGTCCACCCCGTGTGCATTTTTTGTGGCGCACGGACTTGCGGGTGCCAGCCGGCGCCCGGCCTTCCCTGCGCCCTTGTCTCTGCGAGGACGCGCGAGAAGCAAAACTCGGGTGATATCCGCCGCGAGAATGCGAACGCTCGCCCGCTGTTTGAAACGTGTATTGGCACGACGGCAAGTCTAGCCCCACTCTCACTGTCATCGCCCGCGAAGGCGGGCGATCCAGTACTGCGCGGCGGACATTGTGCGAACCCACTGGTGCCTCGGAGTACTGGATGCCCCGCCTTCGCGGGGCATGACACCTGTATTGTGACAACTACCGCATCATCATCCGCGCGATCGCTTCCCCGATCACCACCGTCGTGAAGTGGGTGTTGGCCCGGCAGTCCGACGGCATGATCGATGCATCGGCGACGCGCAAGCCCGCGATGCCCTTCACCGTGCCATCAGGGTTGACGACGCCATCGGCGTCGTTGACGCCGCTCATGCGGCAGCTGCCGGCGGCGTGCTGGATGTCGCCGGTCTCACGGCGCAGCAGGGCGTCGAGTTCGTGATCCGGCAAGGCCGCGGCTTGCGGCAAGGTCAGATCCGTGTCGGTCAACCGGATCCAGTCGGCGATGCCGGAAAGCGCCGGCTGGGACGTAATCACCGCGAGCCGCTTCACCGCATCCATCATGCGCAGCATGTCCCGGGGATCGGCCAGCATGTTCTCCTCGACAACGGGATCGATACTGGGGTCGGTCGAGGCGAGCTTGAGCGTTCCGCGAGAATAGGCGTTGAACAGCCCGGCGCCGATCGCCCCGGGCACGCCGATGCCGCGATGGTTGAACGCAATCAGGATCATGTCGCGCTTGCCGCCATTGGCGAGGCCCGAGGAATAGGTCACGCAGCAATTGGTGTGGCGAGTGTCCGGATCGGTCGGCCGCAGGTTTTCGCGGAGCTGGATCGTGGCGCGAAACAGCGGGTGGTCGAAGAAGTGGCGGCCGACCGGCAGATCGCGCGCGACGGCGATCCCCATCGCCTTCAGTTCCTCGGCCGGGCCGATGCCCGAGCGCAGCAGGATCGCCGGACTGTGGATCGCGCCGGCGCACAGCACGATCTGGCGCGCACCGATGTCGCTCGTGCCCTGCCCCTCGATGAGGACGCGGACGCCGGTCGCGCGGCCGTCGCTGATCAGCACACGATCGACCAGCGCATGACCGCGGATCTCCAGATTGGCTCGGCCGCGCGCGGGCTCGAGATACCCCTCATTGGTCGTGATGCGGCGGCTGTCGCGGCTGTTGATGGGATAACAGGCGACACCCTCGCCGTCAGGGCCGTTGACGTCGGCGCACCAGGGATAGCCGCTGGCCAGCGCCGCATCGCGCAAGCCGCGATCGATCGGGCCCCATTTCTCAGGTGGCGCGCGATAGACCGGCAGCGGGCCGCCGCGTCCATGTCCCTCGGTGTGGCCGAATTCCATGTCGTCCTCGATCACCGAGAACAGCGGCATCACCTCTTTCGCCGACCAGCCGGTGCAACCATTGGCCGCCCATTCGTCGAAGGCGTCAGCAACGCCGCGGATCGCGATCTGGCCGTTCATCATCGACGAGCCGCCCAGCCCCTTGCCGCGCCAATAGAAGCGCGGCTCCTGCCCCGCCACGCGGCGCGTCAGCAGATCAGGCCACTGCCATTTTTCCTGGTACTCGCGCTTGTGGATGATCGGGATCGGATTGGGCGTCTTCACTTCCCACGGCGCTTCATCAGCGCGCCAGTCGAGACCCGCTTCGAGCAGCAGCACGCGCCTTGCGGGATCCTCGGAGAGCCGCGCCGCAACAGCGGCGCCGGCGGAGCCGCCGCCGACAACAATGACATCGTACATCGCGCTATTTCTCAACGTTCCAGAACACCGGGATGGCGGACGGTATCAGATTGCGCAGCGTCGCGCGATAAAGCGCCGGCTGGGCGAACTGGCCCCAGGGAATCCCGGGCGCCTGATCGTACATCACCGTCTGAATCTCGGCCGCGATTGTCTTGCGATCCTCCTCGGCAGGCGCCTTGGCGAAGGCTTCCATGAGTGGCGTGATGCGCGCATCGCATTGCCAGCCGGTGAAGTCGGCACAGTTGAACGCCACCATGACGTTGGTCAGCGGCGAGCCGAGATCGAAGCCGCCGGCGTGAACGCCATAGACGCTCCAGCCCTCCTTCTTGGCACGGCGCGCCAGCACGCTCGCCCAGTCCATCACCTGGAGATCGACGTTGAAGCCGGCCTGCTTCAGCCGCTCGGCCAGCACCTGCGCCGAGACGCGCGGGGCTTCGAGGTCGTTCGCCTCCATGACGATCACGGGCTCGCCGGCATATTTCGTCGCCTTCAGCGCGGCGCGCGCCGCTTCGATCGACGGCTTTGCGGCGGCTTCCGTGCCGGCCTTGCTGTCATAGGTGGTGCCGCAGGTGAAGAAGGTCGCGCAGGGCGTGGCGTATTTGGCATCGAGGCCGAGCGCATCCAGCACTTCGCGCTGGTCGACCAGCTTCCACAGCACGCGCCGGATCGCCGGATCGTCGAACGGTTTCGACGCCGCGTTGAGGCGGTAGGCGCCGGCGAACATGTTGCCGCCGGTGAAATTGAGCAGTTTCACGCGGGAGTTCTTCTCCAGCGTCGGCAGCAGATCGAACGGCGCGTACTGCATGAAATCGACTTCGCCGGCCTGGAGCGCGGAAGCCGCGGTCGCTCCGTCCGGAATGACGCGGATCTCGAGCGAGTCGACATTGACGCGCTTGCCGCCGGCGAGGAAGTCGGCGGGCTCGGGGCGCGGCACATAGTCGGCGAACTTCTTCAGGATCATGCGGTCGCCGGTGCGGTGATCGGCCTTGCTGTAGACGAACGGGCCGGAGCCGACGATCTCGGTGATGCGCTGGTCGCCGGGCGTCTTGGCAATGCGCTCGGGCATCATGAAGGCGACCGGGCTGACGGGGTTGCCGAGCGCGTCGATGACGAGGCCGGACGGCTCCTTCAGCGTCAGCACGAACGTCTTGGCGTCCGTCGGCTCAAGCGAGGCCGTGATCGCGAAGATGCGGCGGCCGAGCGCACTGCGGGTACCCCAGCGGCGCAGCGATGCGACGCAGTCGGCCGCCGTGACCGGCTGGCCGTCATGCCACTTCAAGCCGTCGCGCAGCGTGAAGCTGTAGGTCAAGCCATCGGGCGAGACCTTCCAGTCCTGCACCATCTGCGGTTTGATCTCGCCTTTGGAATCCTTCGCAAACAGCGTGTCGAACACCATGTAGCCGAACGTGCGCGAAATATAGGCCGTGGAGAAATGCGGATCGAGCGTGACGATCTCCGCCTCAAGCACCGCGACGAGATTGCCCGCTGCATGCGCGGGCCCGGCAACCAGCGCGAGGGCGAACAGCGCCGGAATGAATGACTTTGGCTTGAACATTGTTGCTTATTTGCCTTTTGACTTGTCGTTTGCAGTCGCCAGGAAAAAGCAATGTTCGTGCCCGATCAACGGAGGCACGTATGCGCTCACGGCTATCTGCCAAGCGTTTGCGGGCTACACCGTCGGTGTCATCGCCCGCGAAGGCGGGCGATCCAGTATTCCAGAGACGATTGTGGTTCGGCCGAGAGGCTGCGGCGTACTGGATGCCCCGCCTTCGCGGGGCATGACACGGCGTTGTAGCAGGCAGTCGCAGCCCCTACTCGATCCCCCGGCCGAACTTGTTCGATTTCGGGAAACCCTTCGGCGGCAGGCGGCCGGCGTCGGCGCGGGTGCCCTGCCACTCCGCGAGCTCCTTCATGGTCGCGGAGAATTCGCGGCCCGCGGAGTCCTTCCAGGTCAGGCCGGCCTTGGCGTCGAACACGACGACGTCGGAGAGACCGCCGTCCTTGTACTTCTGCAAGCGGACGCCGCGGCCGCGGGCCATCTCCGGGATCTGGTCGAGCGGGAACACCAGCATCTTGCGGTTCTCGCCGATGACCGCGACGGTGTCGCCGACCACCTCGGTGACCGTGCGTGCCTCGTTCGGCATGTCGACGTTGAGGACCTGCTTGCCCTTCTTGGTAGTGCCGACGCAATCGTCCTCGTTGACGACAAAGCCCTGACCCTCGTGGCTCGCGACCAGGAATTTGCGTCCACCCTTGTTGACGAACAGCGCGACGGGCGCCGCCTCCTGCTCGAGGTCGATGAACAGGCGGATCGGCTCGCCGTGACCGCGGCCGCCCGGAAGTTTCGCGACATCGAGCGAGTAGAACTTGCCGTTGGTGGCGAACAGCAGCAGCTTCGAGGTCGTCTCCGCGAAGAACGCGAAGCCGAGCCTGTCGTCCTGCTTGAAGGCAAGGCCCGAGAGATCCTCGACATGCCCCTTCATGGTGCGGATCCAGCCCTTGTCGGACACGACGACCGTCACCGGCTCGCGCTCGACGAAGGCCTCCTCGATCGCGGCGAGATCGTGCTCGGGCGCATCGGCAAAGGTGGTGCGGCGCTTGCCGAGCGGCGTCTTCGGCCCGAACATGTCGCGGACCTTGCCGACCTGCTCGCCGACCTTCTTCCACTGCTCGGCTTCCGAGGCGAGCACCGCATTGATGCCCTTGAGCTCGTTGCGGAGGTTCTTATCCTCGGTGCGGATCTCCATTTCCTCGAGCTTGCGCAACGAGCGGAGCCGCATGTTGAGGATGGCCTCAGCCTGCACCTCGGTGAGCTTGAACGCCTTCATCAGCGCCGGCTTCGGCTCATCCTCGGTGCGGATGATCTTGATCACCTTGTCGATGTTCAGATAGGCGATCAGGAAGCCGCCGAGAACTTCCAGTCGATGCTCGATCTGCGCCTTGCGGTAGTTGCTGCGCCGGATCAGGACGTCGCGCAGATGGTCGAGCCATTCGCGCAGGCACTCCGCGAGCCCCACGACCTTGGGGATGCGGCCCTTGATCAGCACGTTGAGGTTCAGCGGAATCTTGTTTTCCAGCTCGGTCAGCCGGAACAGCGATTCCATCATCAGCGCCGGATCGACGTTCTTCGACTTCGGCTCGATCACGATGCGGACGTCTTCGGCCGACTCGTCCCTGACATCGCCGACCAGCGGCAGCTTCTTCTGATCCTGAAGCTCGGCGATCTTCTCGATCAGGCGCGACTTCTGCACCAGAAAGGGGATCTCGGTGACGACGACGACCCAGGTGCCGCGTGCGCCCTCTTCCTGCTCCCACCTGGCGCGGACGCGGAACGAGCCGCGGCCGGTCGTGTAGGCCTCCGCGATCGCCTGCTTGGAATCGACGCAGATGCCGCCGGTCGGAAAGTCCGGGCCCTTCACCCACTTCAGCAGCGCCTTGGATTTCGCGTCGGGCTTCTCGATCAGATGCAGCGCCGCGTCGCAGAGCTCGGCGGCATTGTGCGGCGGGATCGAGGTCGCCATGCCGACCGCGATGCCCTGCGCGCCGTTGGCGAGCAGGTTCGGGAAGCCGCCGGGCAGGACGATCGGCTCCTTCGACTGGCCGTCGTAATTGGGACGGAATTCAACGCCGTCCTCGTCGATGCCCTCGAGCAGAAGCCGCGCGACATCGGTCATGCGCGCTTCGGTGTAGCGGTAGGCGGCGGGGTTATCGCCGTCGATATTGCCGAAATTGCCTTGGCCGTCGACCAGCGGGTAGCGCGAGGAGAAATCCTGCGCGAGCCGCACCATGGCGTCGTAGATCGCCTGGTCGCCATGCGGATGGAACGAGCCCATCACGTCGCCGACGATCTTGGCGGATTTCTTGAAGGCCGTGCCGGGGTCGAGCCTGAGCAGGCGCATGCCGTAGAGGATGCGCCGGTGCACCGGCTTCAGGCCATCGCGTGCGTCCGGCAGCGCGCGGTGCATGATGGTGGAGAGCGCATAGGCGAGATAGCGCTCTTCCAGCGCCTCACGCAGCGGCACCTCATGGATTTCGGCCGGTTCCGGCGGAATCAATCGTTTTCCCATGCCGCCCGGTTAAACCGTGGAAGCGAATCGGGCAAGGATGGATTGGTTCCCTGTGGGCGGCTTACTGCCCCGCCCAGCCGGCGGTCACGGTCTGGGTGGCCTGGCGATTTTGGGCCTGTGTGGTGGTCGGCGCGTTGGTCAGGCAGCGCCGGGCAGTCTCGATCTCTGCTTCCGTCGCGCCCTTGGACCGGGCCCATGCCTCTGCGGCTGCTGCCGAATATTTGGCTACATAGAACCTGACGACCGTGCAGGAGGCACGGCGAACCAGTCCTGTTTGCTCGCCTG
The DNA here is from genome assembly GCF_000011365.1 of Bradyrhizobium diazoefficiens USDA 110. Classification (GTDB taxonomy): domain Bacteria; phylum Pseudomonadota; class Alphaproteobacteria; order Rhizobiales; family Xanthobacteraceae; genus Bradyrhizobium; species Bradyrhizobium diazoefficiens. Next base: position 5,613,131 of record NC_004463.1, read on the forward strand.
CGAGGGCGTCCGGCGCCAGCGCAATCAGCGCTGCCGACACAATAAGTCCCTTAATCAGCATCAGGTTTATCCCCGGGTTGGAACCCCACGGGCCAATCCAGGAAACCCGATTTGGTTCCGGGACATGCCATCTGATCAGACAATACAGAGGCGCGCTGACGTCATGGCGCCGGGATCGCCGCCCTCGCCTGCTGCCGCGTCAAGGCATTGATGAAGCCGGCCCGCGCGTCGGAATGGACCTGCCCGCGCGGCTCCAGCACGTGGCGCAGCAGGAACAATCCGGTCAGCCGAAAACCGTCCTGAAGATCCTGGTCGGTGAGCTCGGTCGCGGTTTCGCCGTGGCGCAGGAACGGCGGCAGGCGCAGCAGCCGGTCGCGCCATGGCTCGCCCGCGCCGCGCGACACCGCGCCGCCGGATTTCGGCGAAACGTAGATAAGGTCCGTGGTCTCCCCGGTCACCGCGCAGTTGTCCAGCGCGAGCCCGAAGCCGAGCTCGGCGAGCATCGCCAGCTCGAAATGGATCACGTGTACGGCCGCGCTGCCGATGTCGTCGAAATCGTCGAGCGAATGTTCGAGCAGCCCGAATATCTCCTCGTGCGGATCGCGCTCGGGAAGGAGCCGCGCGATCGAGGCGAGATGGGTGACGCCGTAGACGCCGTGGGACGAGGCCAGCAGCGTGGCCGCACGCAGCTTCAGGCCCTCGACCGCGTAGGTGCCGAGATGCTCGTCGAGCCGCGCCCGCCACACCGCGCTAACGCTGTTGCCCGGTTGCAGCAAGGGCCGCATCCGCGAGCCGGCACCGCCGCGCACGAGACCGAGATGGCGGCCGTGCGCGCGCGTCAGCAGTTCGACGATGGCGCTGCTCTCGCCATGCCGCCGCACCCCCAGCACGATGCCTTCGTCGGTCCATTCCATTGAAGGGACTCTAGCATTTTGAGCGACCGTCGGGTGGCCAAAGCGAAGCGCGCCCACCAATTTTGATCCACCGCGATCGTGGTGGGCACGGCGCGCAAGGGCGCACCTTTACCCACCCTACGGCACCGCGCAAAACCTCACGCGTTGAACCAGCCCTGCGCGTCGCCGCTGAAGGAGAAATACAGGCCCATCGTGGTCAGCACGCAGGAGACGATCTCGATGGCGCTGTCGAGCTCCATGCCCTTCTCGCCGATGATCTGGCCGAGCGAGATCACCGACAGCACCAGGGCTGCGGCCAGCACCCAGCGCGGCCAGTTCTTGCGCCAATGCGCAGCCAGCCAGACGAAATAGACCAGCAGCAGGATCATGCCGCCGGCGAGCAGGGTCGCCGTCATGATCATCTGCTCGGTCATCTCGGCATTGGGCGTGCGGTCCTGCACCGCAACCGACAGCGCATCCAGCATCAACGACGCATAGAGCAGCGCTTCGAAGCGCCGGACGTTCGTGGGCACGCTCATCGGATACCGATCTGTTCTTGCTTATTCTTTGGGAAATTCCAGGCCCATCTCGCGATAGCGATCGGGATCGTCGCCCCAGTTCTCGCGCACCTTGACGAACAGGAACAGGTGCACCGGCACGCCGAGGATCTCGCTAATCTCCTTGCGCGAGTCCGCGCCGATCGACTTGATGGTGGCGCCGCCCTTGCCGAGCACGATCTTGCGCTGGCTTTCGCGCTCGACGAAGATCGTCTGCTCGATGCGCACCGACTTGTCCTTGCGCTCCTCCCACTTGTCGGTCTCGACCGTGGACTGGTAGGGCAATTCCTGGTGCAGCTTGCGATAGATCTTTTCGCGCGTGATCTCGGCCGCCAAGTGCCGCATCGGCGCGTCCGACATCTGGTCCTCGGGATAGAGGAACGGCCCCGGCGGCACCATCTCGGCAAGCGTCGAGCGGAGGTCGTCGACGCCGTCGCCGGAGATTGCCGCGATCATGAAGGTCTTGGCGAACGGCATGCGCTCGTTGGCCGCCTGCGCCAGCGCCAGCAGCTTCTCGCGCTGGACCAGGTCGACCTTGTTGATCACCAGGATCTTGTCGTGATTGACGCTTGCCGCCTTGGCGAGGATCGCCTCGGCCTCCTCGTCGATGCCGGTCTTGGCGTCGAGCAGCACGCAGACGAGATCAGCGTCGTGCGCCCCGCTCCAGGCGGTCGAGACCATGGCGCGGTCGAGCCTGCGCTTCGGCGAGAAGATGCCGGGCGTGTCGACCAGGATGATCTGCGCGTTGTTCTCGATGACGATGCCGCGGATCAGCGCGCGCGTGGTCTGCACCTTGCGCGAGACGATCGTGACCTTGGCGCCGACCAGCGCGTTGACCAGCGTGGACTTGCCGACATTCGGTGCGCCGATCAGCGCAACGAAGCCGCAGCGCGTCGCGGCGGGCGCCTCGCCGCTTGCTTCAACCGTCATTGCCGCCGCCAACACCTTCACGTTCGATCATCACCGAGGCCGCCACCTTCTCTGCCGCGCGCTTGCTGCCGCCGATACCTTCCGCCGGCGCCAGTCCCGGCAGGTCCACCGCGACGCGGAACTGCGGATCGTGATGCGGGCCGGTGCGCTCGACCTCGCGGTAAACAGGCGTCGGCAGGCCCTTCCCCTGCGCCCATTCCTGGAGCACGGTCTTGGGATCGCGCAACGGACGCCGCGGCTTGTGCATGCGCTCGGTCCAGTTGCGCTTGACGAATTCGGCCGCCGCCGCATGGCCGCCGTCGAGGAAGATGGCGCCGATCACGGCTTCGCAGATGTCGCCGAGCACGCTCTTGCGCAGGCGGGCGTCGGCGCTGGGGCCGACCGAACCGAGCTTGATGTCGTCGAGCAGCCCGAGCGACTTGGCGACGTCGGCACAGCTCTCCTTGCGCACGAGTTCGGCAAGGCGCTTGGACAGCTCGCCTTCGTCGGCGTTCGGGAAGGCGTGGTAGAGCATGTCGGACACGACGAGCCCGAGCACGTGGTCGCCGAGGAATTCCAGCCGCTGATAGCTGTCGCCGCGCTTGCGCCCGGATTTCAGCGCCGAGACATGCGTGATCCCCTGCATCAGCAGGTTCGGGTCGGCGAAGCTGTGGCCGATGCGCGCCTCAAGCGCCGCGTTCGCATCCGTGCCCTTGGCCTTGCTGCTCCGCGCCCGCTTCTTCTTGGCAGGCGTCTTGGTCACAGCTTCGCCGTCAGGAGCGGCTTGCGCTTCGGTCGGCTGGGTCGTGATGTCCTTGGCTTCGTCTTTCATCGGACGATTTTGAAGAAGCGATTCCAGCGCACCGCCCACGGCCAGCGCCAGAACATCCAGGCATGCTCGCCTTCGGCGATGGAGAAGAAGATCATCTGGGCTCGGCCGATCAAATTCTCCTGCGGCACGTAGCCGACCTGGCCGAGGAAGCGGCTGTCGGTGGAATTGTCGCGATTGTCGCCCATCATGAAGAAATGGCCGGCCGGCACGGTGTAGACGTTGGTGGTGTCCATGTAGCCGTTGTCGGCGCAGTCCAGCGTCTCATAGGACACGCCGTTCGGCAGCGTTTCCTTCCAGCGCTTCACCCGGGAGATGCCGCCGCCTTCGGAGCCGCACGGATCCTCGCCGACATATTCGCTCATGCGCTGCCGCTCGACCGGGGTGTCGTTGATGTAGAGCAGCCCGTCCTTCATCTGGACGCGGTCGCCGGGAAGCCCGATCACGCGCTTGATGTAGTCGGTGGAATCGTCCTTCGGCAAGCGAAACACGACGATGTCGCCGCGGTTCGGGTCCGAGCCCCAGAGCCGCCCCGAGAACAGCGGCGGCGAGAACGGGATCGAGTAGTGGCTATAGCCGTAGGAATATTTCGAGACGAACAGATAGTCGCCGACCAGCAGCGTCGCCTTCATCGAGCCGGACGGGATGTTGAAGGGCTGGAACAGAAAGGTGCGGATCACGAGCGCGATCAGGAGAGCGTGGATCACGACCCGGATCGTTTCGCCGACGCCGCTTTCAGTTTTCGTTCCCGAAGTCACGCTCATTGCTCTCTCAATTCCGGCCGGCGGTCACAGAGCGCCCTCCTCCCGCGAACAGCCCATCGCTTCGCGGCCCAAGGAGATTGTCCTGATTCTGATAATGAGGGCCAATTCCGGCGTAAAGCCGAATTCGCCCAGCCTGATTTGCGTCCGCGGACTTTTAGACGGTTGTCGGAGGCCACGCAATCAAGGATCGCATCAAAACTGCATAAGATATTGATTCTTAACAAGAATTATAAAATGACCTGGGAACGGTCAGGACTTGGCCAGCGGAACGGCCGAAATGATGACGAAGGCCTGTGCGAGCGGCCAGTCATCGGTAATCGACACGTCGATCCGCGCCTCGAAGCCATCCGGCGTCAGGGCCTGGAGCCGGGCCAGAGCGCCGCCGGTCAGCTGCATGGTCGGCCGTCCACCCGGCAGGTTGACCACCCCCATGTCGCGCCACCAGACGCCGCGCCTGATCCCGGTGCCGAGCGCCTTCGAGCAGGCCTCCTTGGCGGCAAAGCGCTTGGCGTAGGTCGCCACCACCATCTTCTCGTTCTTGGCGCGCCGCTCCGCCTTGGCCCGCTCGGCCGCGGTGAAGATGCGGTCGAGAAAGCGTTCGCCATGGCGCTCGATCACCTTGCCGACGCGGGTGATGTCGATCAGGTCGGAGCCGATGCCGATGATCATGCCCGGCTCCGGCCGCGGTCCATCGCAGCGCGCATGCTGCGCACCGTCTCGGCGAGACCGACGAACAGCGCCTCGCCGATCATGTAGTAGCCGATATTGAGCTCCATGATGTCGGGCAGAGCTGCGATCGTCTCCGCCGTCGCATAGTCGAGCCCGTGGCCGGCGTGAACCTCCAGCCCCGCGTCCTTCGCCAGCTTCGCACCCGCCACGATCCGCTTCCACTCTGCGTCGGCCTTCTCGGTGTGGCCGTCGACGACGGCATCGCACCAGGCGCCGGTGTGGATCTCGATCACGGGCGCGCGCAGCCGCGCCGCCATCTCGATCTGCGCGGGGTCCGCGGCGATGAACAGCGAGACGCGGATTCCGGCATCGTTCAGCCGGGCGATGTAGGGCGCGAGCGCATTGTGCTGGCCGACGACATCCAGTCCGCCCTCGGTCGTCACCTCCTGCCGGCGCTCCGGCACGAGGCACACCGCGTGCGGCCTGGTGGCGAGCGAGATGCGCATCATGTCGTCGGTCGCCGCCATCTCGAAATTGAGCGGCTTGGAGATCTCGGCCTTCAGCCGCGCCATGTCCTCGTCGCGGATATGGCGGCGATCCTCGCGCAGATGCGCGGTGATGCCGTCGGCGCCGGCCTCGATCGCCAGCAGGGCGGCGCGCACCGGATCGGGATTGCGGCCGCCGCGCGCGTTACGCAGGGTCGCGACATGGTCGACATTGACGCCGAGGCGGAGCGGAGAAGCGGGCATTGCAAGGCTCACAAATTCGAAGGACAGGCGAATACGAAAGACGCCTATCCATTAACACGTTCGACGCGGGCGACGACCGCCTTCGCGCGCAACTGGGCCAGGATCGCGCTCAGGTGCTTCAGGTCGTAGACTTCGAGATCGATCGTCGTCTCCGTGAAGTCCGGAGAGCGGCGCTGCATGCTGATGTTGTCGATGTTGCCGTCGTGCTCGGCGATCACGGTCGCGATCTGCGCGAGCGCGCCGGGCTCGTTGACGTTCTCGACCCTGATGCGGGCCGGGAAGCGCTGCGGCGCGGTGTCCTCGATGTCCCAGCGCACGTCGAGCCAGCGCTCGGGCTCCTCCTCGAAATCCTTCAGCGCCGGCGCCTGGATCGGGTAGATGGTGATGCCCTCGCCCGGCGTGACGATGCCGACGATGCGGTCGCCGGGTACCGCGCCGCCGTTCGGCGCGAACTTCACCGGCAGGTCGGAATTGATGCCGCGGATCGGGATCGCGACCGGGGTTCGCGGCGGCTCGGAGACCACCTTCTCCTTGAGCTTGGCGGCGAGCCCCTTCTTGATGCCGTAGCGGGCGACGCGCTCCTCCTTGTAGTCGGGATACATCGCTCGCGCGACGTGGGAGGCCTTGATCTCGCCGCGCCCCACAGCCGCCATGACGTCCTCGATCGAGGTGCGCGCAAGCCGCGGCAGCGCACCCTTGAGCTTGTCGTCGGCGTATTCGATCTTGGCGCGCTCGAACAGGCGCTCGACGATGCGCCGGCCGAGACCGACATATTGGTCGCGCACGGCGGTGCGCGTGGCGCGGCGGATCGCGGCGCGCGCCTTGCCGGTGACCGCGAGCGTCTCCCAGGCGGACGGCGGCGCCGATTGCGCCTCCGAGGTCAGCACCTCGACCTCGTCGCCGTTCTGGAGCTCCGAGGACAGCGGCGAAAACTTGCCGTTGATCTTGCAGCCCACCGCGCTGTTGCCGACGTCGGTATGCACCGCATAGGCAAAGTCGATGACGTTGGCGTGGCGCGGCAGCGCGATCAGCTTGCCCTTCGGGGTGAAGCAGAACACCTGGTCGTGGAACAGCTCGAGCTTGGTGTGCTCGAGGAATTCCTCGGGGTTGGCACTCTCCGAGAGGATTCCGACGGTGTGCCGCAGCCAGGCGAACGCGTTGGATTCGCGCTTGAGGAATTCGGTCGGCGAGCCCGCGCCTTCCTTGTAGAACACGTGCGCGGCGATACCGCGCTCGGCGATCTGGTCCATCGCCTCGGTACGGATCTGGAGCTCGGCGCGCTGGTTGCCCGGACCGATCACGGTGGTGTGGATCGAGCGGTAGTCGTTCTGCTTCGGCGTCGAGATGTAGTCCTTGAAACGCCCCGGCACGACCGGCCAGGTGGTGTGGACGATGCCGAGCGCGCGGTAGCAGGCCTCGATGTCGTTCACGACGACGCGGAAGCCGAAGATGTCGGACAATTGCTCGAAGCCGACCGATTTGCGCTCCATCTTGGTCCAGATCGAGAACGGCTTCTTGCGGCGGCCATAAACCCGCGCGCCAAGGCCGCGGTGGCGCAGATTGTTGGAGAGCTGGGCCTCGATCTCGCCGATCAGATTGCGGTTGCGCTCGGCGAGCGCGTCGAGCCGCTGCATCACCACCGAATAGGCCTCGGGGTCGAGCGTGCGGAAGGACAGGTCCTCAAGCTCCTCGCGCATTTCCTGCATGCCCATGCGGCCCGCGAGCGGCGCGTAGATGTCGAGGGTCTCCTCGGCAATGCGCCTGCGCGATTCCGGCGGCACGAATTCCAGCGTGCGCATGTTGTGCAGGCGGTCGGCGAGCTTCACCAGGAGAACGCGAACATCGTCGGCAATCGCCAGCAACAATTTGCGCAGGTTCTCGGCCTGCTTGGCCTCGCGCGACACCAGCTCCAGCCGCTTCAGCTTGGTCAGGCCCTCGACCAGCGCGCCGATCTCGGGTCCGAAGATCTGGTCGATCTCGGCCCGCGTCGCTTCGGTGTCCTCGATCGTGTCGTGCAGCAGCGCGGCCACGATGGTGGCGTCGTCGAGCTTCAGGTCGGTGAGAATCGCCGCCACTTCGAGCGGATGCGAGAAATACGGATCGCCCGAGGCCCGCGTCTGCGAGCCGTGCGCCTTCATGGCGTAGACATAGGCGCGGTTCAGCAGATCTTCGTTGGTGTTGGGATTGTAGGACCTGACGCGCTCGACGAGGTCATATTGACGCATCATGCGCGCACGCGGCTTGGCCGGGCGCGCCACCGGCGCAGTCGGGGCCACGGCAACCGATTCGGTTGCGGCCTGCATCTGCGTTGATCTGCGGCGTCGATACACCATGCCGTCCTGCCTTCAAACGGACCTCAAGGCGGCCCGTTGTATACATCTTAGCTCCGATCCGACGCGCGTCCGATCAATTCGGTGACAGGTGCGCGGCGCGAACCGGCAACACTATGGTAACCACGAAAACGCCAACAAAAGCAAAGGCCCGAACGCAGGTTCGGGCCTCTGATAAGATCACAAGAATTCGGCGATTGCGACGGGACGATCTACTCGTCTTCCTCGGGCTGCTCTTCCGGCGGCGCGAGGCCTTCGAGGCCCTTCAGGAGCTCCTCTTCGGTCATGCGCTCAACGGCAACTTCGGTATCGTCCGCATCGACGCTGGCGCCGGCGGAACCGATCAGCGGCACCGTATCCGGCTCGGGCTCGTCGACCTCGACGAACTTCTGGAGCGAGTGCACCAGCTCCTCGCGGAGGTCCTCCGGCGAGATGGTCGTGTCGGCAATTTCACGCAAAGACACAACAGGGTTCTTGTCGTTATCGCGGTCAACCGTTAGTTGTGAACCCGACGAAATCATGCGGGCACGGTGGGCGGCCAGCAGGACCAGGTCAAACCGGTTATCGACCTTGTCGATGCAATCTTCTACGGTGACGCGAGCCATGGACTGTCGCTCCGTTGTGGGTGGGACGAAATATGTGGATGATTGGGGCTAGTTATAGGGGCCAAGACAATTTCGCAAGGCCAATTTGTGATTTGGCCTCGCCAAATGGCTCTGCTACCCCCACATTGGGGCTGGGATGGGCGATTTCCAGGGCTGCCACCGAGGGCGGCCCCGGGTGTTTGAGAGTTCGCCATAACTATACCTTGATTGCCCCGACTTCTCCGGATTTGCGGTTTCGACGGGTTTCGGCGGCACTCTAGAACTGCGCGGCGTGCTGCCGCGCCAACAATAAACGATCAATCACGAGCACTTCGCGAGCAAACTGAATGTCACCTTCTCCTACCAACAAGATCGCGCTCTTCATCGACGGGGCCAATCTCTACGCGACGGCGAAAACACTGGGCTTCGACATCGACTACAAGCGCCTGCTGAAGGAGTTTCAGAGCCGCGGGACGCTGTTGCGGGCTTTCTACTACACCGCCATCATCGAGGATCAGGAGTACTCCTCGATCCGCCCGCTGATCGACTGGCTGGACTACAACGGCTACACCGTCGTCACCAAGGCGACCAAGGAGTTCATCGACGCCTCCGGCCGCCGCAAGGTCAAGGGCAACATGGACATCGAGCTCGCCGTGGACGCGATGGAGCTCGCCGAGCACATCGACCAGATGGTGCTGTTCTCCGGTGACGGCGACTTCCGCTCCCTGGTCGAGGCCGTCCAGCGCCGCGGCGTGCGGGTCACGGTGGTCTCGACCATCGCCAGCCAGCCGCCGATGATCGCCGACGAGCTGCGCCGCCAGGCCGACGTCTTCACCGACCTCGTCGAGCTGCAATCCAAGCTCGGCCGCGACCCGTCCGAACGCCCCGCGCCGCGCGATCGTGGCGAGCGCGAGGCCCGCCACCACGCCCCGCAATTCCTCCAGCGCGCGACCACGATGGCCCCGAGGGGCGATGACGACTTTGAGGAGTGAGGCGGCCCGGTCAGGCCGCCAGCCCCCCACCCTCGTCCCCGACCGTGACTGTCCGCTCTGTCCGCGCCTGGTCGCCTTTCGCGAGGCGAATCGCGCGCGCGAGCCGTCGTGGCATAACGCCCCGGTCGCCCCCTTCGGGGACGTCAAGGCGCGTCTCCTGATCGTCGGCCTCGCGCCGGGCATGCAGGGCGCCAACCGCACCGGCCGTCCCTTCACCGGCGACTATGCCGGCGACCTGCTCTACGCCACGCTGCTCGAATACGGCTTTGCCAAGGGCGCCTATCAGGCGCGGCCCGATGACGGGCTGAAGCTGGTCGACTGCCGCATCGCCAATGCGGTGCATTGCGTTCCGCCGCAGAACAAGCCGCTGCCCGCCGAGATCAACACCTGCCGCCAGTTTCTCGCGGCGAATCTGGCGACGATGCCGAACCTGCGCGCGATCGTCGCGCTCGGGCGGATTGCGCACGACACCGTGCTCAAGCCGCTGAATCTGAAGGGCTCGCAAGCCCCTTTCGGCCACGGCGCGGTGCACCAGGCCGGCGCGTTCAGGCTCTACGACAGCTATCACTGCTCGCGTTACAACACGAACACCGGCGTGCTGACGCCGGACATGTTCCGGTCCGTGTTCTCGAAGGTGAAGGCCGACCTCGACTAGCCCTTGGACTAGTCTTTGACGGGATTGGCCTTCAGCCAGTCCAGGACATCGCCGGCGTTCCGGTCGGGCGGAAACACCGGATAGAACACCTTCGTGATCTTGGCGTCGTCGATGATCAGCGCGAGGCGCTTGATCAGCATCAGACCTGCGACCTCCATGGTCGGCAGTTTGAGGGCGCGCGCTAGCGCCAGCTTCTCGTCCGACAGCACCGGAAACGGCAGATGCAGGCGCGAGGCCATCTCGGTCTGGTATTCGTTGCTCTGGGTCGAGAGGCCGAACACGTGGGCGGCGCCGGCGGCCTTCAGCTCGGCAAACAGATCGCGAAACGCGCAGGTCTGCGGCGTGCAGCCGCGCGCGCCCGGGATCATGTCCCAATCGTCGACCAGCGAGATCTTGCCAGGCTCGCCGGTGCGGGGATAGGCGAACACCACGGTTCGGCCGGGGAGCGCCGACAGCATCACTGATGTGTCGTCGGTCGCGAGCAGGCCGATCGCGGGCAGCGTCATGCCCGGCAGATGCGCGGCGCCGCCATCATCGGCCGGCGCCGGAATCTGGCTCCAGTCGACCTCGAGCAGGTTCTTCTGATTCATCCCGCTATCCCCTCGCCCGCAGCAGGCGCCCCTTCTCCCGGCTCCAGTCGCGCTTCTTCTCGGTCTCGCGCTTGTCGTGCAGCTTCTTGCCCTTTGCAACCGCCAGCTGCAGCTTGGCGCGGCCGCGCTCGTTGAAGTAGAGCTTGAGCGGGATCAGCGTCATGCCCTCGCGGTCCACCGCGCCGATCAGCTTGTTGATCTGCCGGCGATGGAGCAGCAGCTTTCGCGGCCGTTTGGGCTCGTGGTTGAAGCGGTTGCCCTGGAGGTATTCGGGAATGGTGGCGTTGATCAGCCAGATCTCGCCGTTCTTCGAATCGGCGTAGGATTCCGCGATCGTGCTCTTGCCGTTGCGGATCGACTTGACCTCGGTGCCGGTCAGCGCAATGCCCGCCTCGATCGTATCCTCGATCGCATAGTTGAAGCGGGCCTTGCGATTTTCCGCCATGACCTTGATCGGTCGTTCGTTCTTATCGGCCATGGCAGACAAACCTGAGTGAGATACGCGCGAACGCTAACAGTTTGGACGAAGCGTACGCGTCAAGACTTCTTGAGGAGATCGCGGATCTCGGTCAGCAGCTCGACCTCGGCCGACGGCTTCGGCGGAGCGGCCGGTGCCGCCTCTTCCTTGCGCTTCAGGGTGTTGATGGCGCGGATCACCAGGAACAGCACGAAGGCAATGATGATGAAGTTGATCGTCAGCGTGAGGAAGCTGCCCCAAGCCAAGACCGCGCCTTGCTTTTTAGCATCCGCTAAGTTGGTGGCGGTGACCGCCTTCGACAAGGGGGTGAAGTAGTTCGAGAAGTCGAGGCCGCCGGTGACTGCGCCGATCAACGGCATGATCACGTCGCCGACCAGCGAAGTGACGATGGCGCCGAAGGCCGCGCCGATGATGACGCCGACCGCGAGATCGACGACGTTGCCCTTCATGGCGAATTCGCGGAACTCCTTGAGCATCCGCCTGCCCTTTTCATCGACCCCGCTCATGAAAGGCTCCCCGGAAAGGTTACCGCGTCAGTTGATCAGGCCAGCGTGAACCATGGCGCTGCGCACGGCAACGCGCGTCGGCTCGGTCACCGGCACCATCGGCAGCCGCAGCGTCTCGTCAAGCTTGCCGAGCAGCGACATCGCGTACTTGATCGGCGCCGGATTGCTCTCGATGAAGAGGTTGTTGTGCAGCGGCATCAGCTTGTCGTGCAGCTTCAGCGCGGTGGCGTGATCGCCCTTCTGCCAGGCGGTGTGGAACTCCGAGCACAGGCGCGGTGCGACGTTCGAGGTCACCGAGATGCAGCCGTGGCCGCCATGGGCCATGTAGCCGAGGATGGTCGCATCCTCGCCCGAGAGCTGGTTGAAGTCCTCGCCCATCGCGGCACGCTGCTGCGACACGCGGACCATGCTGGCGGTGGCGTCCTTGACGCCGGCGATGTTCTTCAGCTCCCACAGCCGCTTCATGGTGTCGACCGACATGTCGATCACCGAGCGCGGCGGGATGTTGTAAATGATGATTGGAATCCCGATCGCATCGTTGATCGCCTTGAAGTGCTGGTACATCCCTTCCTGGGTCGGCTTGTTGTAGTAAGGCGTCACCACCAGCACGGCGTCCGCGCCCGCCTTCTCGGCGTGCTGGGCCAGCTCGATCGCCTCCTTGGTCGAGTTGGAGCCGGCACCGGCAACCACGGGCACGCGGCCCTTGGCCTCCTCGATGCACCACTCGACGACCTTCTTGTGCTCGTCATGGCTGAGCGTCGGGCTCTCGCCTGTCGTGCCGACCGGGACCAGTCCGTTGGTGCCCTCGGAAATCTGCCAGTTGACCAGGGAGCGGAACGCTGCCTCGTCGAGCGAGCCGTTCTTGAACGGCGTGACCAAGGCGGTGAACGACCCCCGGAATTTCGTCTTGGCTGCCATGGACTTCCTCCGTACGCGGCGAGTTTTGAGAGCAAGCCCCATTCATATCGGGTCTATCCCGCCGGTAAAAGGGCCGCTCCCGTGCGACGCACCGTTTAGGCCGCGATTTTGCCGCGGTGATGGTGCAAACCCGCCCGAGGTAAGCGGCTGTTGGTATTTTGTCCGCATATTCAATCAAATTCAGCTAGATCTTGAGCCACTTGACTGATTCGGGGCGACGAAACGCCGTGACCTCATTTCCTCGTGCCACATGGCGATCCACCGGTCTGGTCGTGTGCCTGATGGCAGGGCTGTCTGTCGGCTGCGCCGCCTGGGCCAAGTCCAATGAGACACCTGCGGAAGGGGCCAAGGACACTGCGAAGCCAGCCGCCAAGGACGCCGCGAAGGGATCCGGCAAAGGATCGGCCAAGGAAACAGCTAAGGAAACCACCAAGGGAACCGGCAAGGACACAGCGAAGGGCGCAAGCAAGGGGGCGGCTGGCGCCCCGGCCAAGGATGCCGCGAAGAAACCAGCCCAGAATGCCGGCAAGGACGCTGGCAAGGAACCCGCCAAGGACCCCGCCAAGAACAAGCCCAAGCCTGCGGCAGCGGCGCCGGCGCCAAAATCGCAGCCGACCGCCACCGGCTCTCCCCCCAAAGCGGCACCCGCGCCGGCCGCAACGGCCACCGTCAGACCCGCTGCCCCTCCGGCCGCCAAACCGATCGCAGCTCCTGTGCTGGCGCCCGCGACCCGCCAGCACGCGGCACCTCGCAGGCCGGTGACGCCGGCCGCGATCGCTGCGACCTCGTCGACGTCGCAAGCCGACAAGGACACGCTGGAGAGCGTCATCGAACTCGTGCGCAAGCGCAAGGCGGGCGACGCCACCAACGCCGCCGCCACGATCTCGGATCCCGTCGCGCGAAAGCTCGCGGAATGGATCATCCTGCGCAGCGAGGACAATGGCGCGACCGTCGAGCGCTATCGCGCCTTCCTCTCCGCCAATCCGAGCTGGCCGTCGCAGACCTTCCTGCGCCGCCGCCTCGAGGCTGCGATGTGGGACGACAGGCGCGACGATTCAGTTGCGTGGTCGTGGTTCGAGAACGAATCCCCGGTGTCCGCGAAGGGCCGCTTCACGCTCGCCAAGGCGATGCTGGCGCGCGGCGACCGCGCCAATGCCGAGCGGCTGGTGCGCGAGGCCTGGCGCAGCGATCCGATGTCGGAGGACACCGAGAACAACGCGCTCGACCAGTTCGGCGCCCTGCTGACGCCGGGCGATCAGAAGGCGCGGATGGACACCCTGCTCTACGGCAGCGAAAACGAGGCCGCGCTGCGCGCCGCAAAACGCCTCGGCGCCGGCTATGTCGCGCTGGCCAAGGCCCGCATCGCCTCGGTCAAGAAGGCGCCGAACACGCGTGCCCTGCTCGAGGCCGTGCCGCGCGAGCTGCACAATGACCCCGGTTTCCTCTTCAGCAAGATCCAGCTGCTGCGCCGCGAGGAGAAGTTTGCCGAGGCCGCCCAGCTCATGCTGTCGGCGCCGAAGGATCCGAACCGGCTCTACAATCTCGACGAATGGTGGATCGAGCGGCGCCTGCTCGCGCGCAAGATGATCGACACCGAGGAGTTCCGCAGCGCCTATCTGATCGCGCGCGACGCGGCGCTGCCCTCGCGCGACATCTACAAGACCGAGCAGGAGTTCACGGCAGGCTGGATCGCGCTGCGCTTTCTCAACGATCCGGCGACCGCCACCCAGCATTTTGCCCGCATCGGCGTCGGCAGCGTCAATCCGACCACGCTGGCGCGCGCCGGCTATTGGCAGGGCCGCGCGGCGGAAGCGGCGGGCCGCCAGCAGGAGGCGCGCAACGCCTATGCGCGGGCTGCCGAACAATCCACGAGCTATTACGGCCAGCTCGCACGCGCAAAACTCGGCCTGCCGCAGATCGAGCTCAACAGCCAGCCGCGCGGGCGCGGCGCTGAACGGCTGGAGATCGTGCGCGCGGCGCAACTGCTCTACGAGCTCGACGAGCGCGAGATGGCCGTGCCCATGCTCGCCGACATGGGCGAGAACGGCGATCCCGAGGCGCTGACCGGCCTCGGCGAGCTGACCCAGCGCTACAGCGATGCGCGCGGCATGCTGCTGGTCGGCAAGGCCGCGCTCAACCGCGGCCTTCCGTTCGATTTTTACGCCTATCCCGTCAACGGCATTCCGCAATTCACGCCGATCGGCCCCGAGGTCGAGCGCAGCATCGTCTACGCCATCGCCCGGCAGGAGAGCGCGTTCAATCCCTCGGTGGTCTCGCCGGCGCAGGCCTACGGGCTGATGCAGGTGACGCCGGATGCCGCACGCTATGTCTGCAAGCGGCATGGCGCGACCTACGATCTGGGGCGGCTGAAGAACGATTCGGCCTACAACGCCACGCTCGGCTCGGCCGAGCTCGGTGGGCTGCTCGAGGATTATCGCGGCTCCTACATCATGACGTTTGCCGCCTACAATGCCGGCCGCGGCAGCGTGAAGAAGTGGGTCGACCGCTACGGCGATCCGCGCGATCCCAAGGTCGATGCGGTCGACTGGGTCGAGCTCATTCCGTTCTCCGAGACGCGCAATTACGTGCAGCGGATCATGGAGAACCTTCAGGTCTACCGCGCCCGCTTCGGCGGCGGCACGCGGTTGCAGATCGAGGCCGACCTGCGCCGCGGCGCCGGCAGCGTGGAATAGAGACGGCCCTCCTCTCGATTCGCTGGCGGGAGCATCGGTGGCGAGCGCCGGACATGCGTCGTCGTCCGGCTTGAGCCTTCGAGGACTATTCTCAAGGTCTGACCCGATCGTCAGGCGAGCCATCCCAATCCCGGAGGGCGCCGCGAGCTGCCGATGCCGCGCGTCAGACCGGCAGCTCGCGCCACTCCCGGGCTTGGGGTGCCCGTCGCCGCATATCCTACTTGCCAGCGTGCGACTGCATGGCCTTCTCTATCTGCTCCTTGACGGCTTCCAGGTTGAAGCTTGCACCCTTCTGCATCGGTGGGAACTCGATCGCCGTCTGGGCAAGCTTGGCGACCTCCTGCTGCACGAACTGGAACCGCCAGAACTCGTAAGCAAACCAGTTATAGAATGCCAGCGACCCCTGCGCGCCGTTAGGCAAGTTCGTACGCTCGAAGGGATCAAGGCGGATATTGGTGAGGATCGGCCAATCAACCTTGACCGTGCCGCCCAACCAGCCGCTCGGCTGATCGGTGAAGCGGTATTTGAAGTCGTCGATGCGCACCGCGCTCAGTGTGCCCTCCGTGAAATAGAAGATCGAGTGGCGAGCGGACGGGCCTTTTCCGGTAATCAGGTCCATCTGGTTGTACCCGTCGAGGTAGACCTTGTAGGTCTTGTCGCCGAGCTGCTTTCCTTTCTGCAACTCGCCGGCGATATTCGGATTGCCCGCTGCGGCGACGAAGGTCGGGAACCAGTCGAGTCCGGACATGATGCCGTTCTCGACCTTTCCCGCCGGCACCTTGCCCGGCCAACGGATCATGCAGGGCACGCGAAATCCACCTTCCATGGCCGTTCCCTTGCCGCCTGCAAATGGCGTCTGTCCGCCATCAGGCCAGGTGAAGTTCTCCGCGCCATTGTCGGTTGTGAACGCGACGATCGTGTTGTCGTCGAAGCCCTCGTCCTTGAGCTTCTTCATGACGGCGCCGACGATATCGTCGAGCTGGGCAAACCCGCCCTCGGAGACCGACCAGCCGTTTTCGGAGTTGCGCATGTTCTCGTATTTTTCCGAGAGGTGGGTGACGACGTGCATGCGCGTCGGGTTGAGCCAGACGAAGAACGGCTTGTTGTCCCGCTTGGCCTTGTCGATGAAGTCGAACGTGATCTTCAGGATTTCGTCATCCACCGTCTCCATCCGCTTTGGATAAAGCGGTCCGGAGTCCTCGATCTTTTGCTTGCCGATCTTGCCCCAGCGCGTCTGCACCGTCGGATCGTCGACGTTGGTCGCCCAGGAATGAACCATGTTGCGCGGACCGACGGTGGCCAGCAGCGATTGCGGGTAATTGCGGTGGGCCGGGTCCTCCATGGCGTCGAGGTGATAGAGGTAGCCAAAGAACTCGTCGAAGCCATGCATGGTCGGCAGGAATTCGTTGAGGTCGCCGAGGTGGTTCTTGCCGAACTGTCCCGTGGTGTACCCCATGGATTTCAGCGCGGTCGCAATGGTCGGCGCTTGCGCCGGCATGCCGATCGGGGAGCCTGCCTGGCCGACCGTGGTAAGCCCGGTACGGATCGGCAGCTCTCCGGTGATGAAGTTGGCGCGGCCCGCCGTGCAGCTGGCCTCGGCATAGTAGTCGGTGAAGCGCATGCCTTCCGCGGCGAGCTTGTCGAGGTTCGGTGTCCGGCTTGCCATGATGCCCTGGTGGTAGGCACCGATATTGAACCAGCCGATGTCGTCACCCATGATGAAGACGATGTTTGGCCGCTGGCCAGCCGCTGCTGGCGCCGGCGCCGGCTGCTGCGCTTGCGCAGGGCTCGTCAATCCGACGGCCGAGAGCGCCGAAGCGGCGACGAGAGAACTACCACTCAACAAGAGATCGCGGCGTTTCAATCCTCCGCCGATTGGTCCCGTGCTCATCTCAGGCTTTTCCGGAATCCGATCGTTACTCATGACGTGATCCTCTTCCTGGCGATGCACCTGAAGCCGACATGGCTTGCTGAGGTGTCGATCGGCTCGGCATGACGCGCGGCCGGACGATAGCGGCGGCAGTAGCTGGGAGCGCAAAGATGCGAGCCGCCTTTAAGCACCTTGCGTGGAATCCTGAGGTTCGGCTGACAAGAATCGTAGCTCGCGCCCTCGGGCCCGCCGCTAGGATTTTGCGGGATGCAGCAGACTTTCAGGGCGTCGGCTTCGTGCTTCTGCGAATACCAATCGGCCGTCCATTCCCAGACATTACCGATCATATCGTGCAGGCCGTAACCGTTGGCCGGGAATGCGGTGACGGGCGAAGTGCGTTCGAAGCCATCAGCCGCAAGATTCTGGTGCGGGAAATTGCCCTGCCAGGTGTTTGCCATATGCCTTCCGCGGGGGAATAGCTCGTCACCCCAGGCGAATTCCGCGCCGTCCAGTCCGCCGCGTGCGGCGAATTCCCATTCGGCCTCGGTCGGCAATTCCTTGCCGGCCCATTTGGCATAGGCTTCGACGTCGCGGTAGGCGACGTGGACGACCGGGTGGTCGTCGAGCCCGCTGATGTTGCTGCGCGGACCATAGGGACGGCGCCAGTTGGCGCCGAACTTGAACGTCCACCATTGCCCCCAGTTGTGCAAGTCTACAGCTCGCTTAGGCGGCGTGAAGACCAGTGACCCGGCCTTGAGCATGTGCGGCAGAGCGCCCGGATAGTCCTTCGCATCAGGTGTAATTTCGGCGAAAGTGACGTAGCCGGTCGCGTTCACGAATTTGCGGAATTGGCGGTTGGTGACCGGCGTGCGATCCATCCAGAATCCGTCAACGGTAACGAGATGGGCCGGCGCTTCCTCCGGATAATGCCGATCCGAACCCATGCGAAACGTGCCCCCCGGCACATAAAACATCCCCTCACCTGCTGGATCTTCGAACGATTGTCCGGAGCCAGACAACGATTTCGTATCAGCCAGATACATGACGACCCCCGGGGGCCATCGCATCAGCGGCCTGGTGGCACTCCTCCGGGTTGATCCAGATCAAAGGCCCGTTTCAGGGCCATAAGCAGACAGCGCAGGGAGTCGCTGCCGAGAGCATCGGTGGCAAGCGCCGGACATGCGCCGTCGTCCGGCTTGAGCAGCGGCCGCGACCTGAGGCGTGCACGCGACCGGTCACGGAAGCGACGCGCCGGCTCGGCCGACATTGCTGGGGCGCAAAGCCATGCACCAAAAGAAAAGCCCCGGCGGTTTCCCGCCGGGGCTCTCTGTCAGGTCGTTAGACCGAGATCACCAGTTGCGCTGAGCGCGGAGGAGCAGAACGAGCGAGTTCTGGTCCTTGACCTCGTAGGTCGCAGCCGGCTTGGCGGGAACAGCGGCCAGCCCCGCCGCAATTGTACCTGCGTACTTCTGGTCGACGTTGGTCCAGGCCAAGTCGGCCGAGAACGTCAGGTTCTTGACCGGCGTCCAGCGGGTGATGATACCCACCTGGCCGATATTGAAGTCGGGGTTACAACCCGTAAGACCAGGTTGCCCGACGGTGAGCAGGCCACCAGCGCCGCAGAGGAAGGTCTTGGCCCCCGAGCCGAACTGCGCCTGAGCGTAGGCACCGTAGATCGCGGTGTTCCAGTAGGGATCCCAGTTGTGCGTGTAAGCACCGCGGAAGCCCCAGGTCTTGATCGTCTCCTGCTGGCCACCCGTGACGAACACGGTGTCCGGAGCGGTGACAGCGGCGACGCTGCCGTAGGCGCCGGCGAGGCCCGAGCTGCCGTACATCACATACGTGCTGCCCGCGAGGTTCTGGAAGTTGTAGCGGGTCGCACCGTCGGTGTAGACGGCCGACACGTTGATCACGTCACCCGCACCGGTCGGGATGTTCTTGATCGACAGAGCGAGCTGAACCGCCCAGCCCCACTTGTCGTCGGGGTGACCAGTGACTTCGGACGGGCCGTAGTAACCGACGTGGTTGTCATGCGCAGCGACCGACGCCTGGAACAGACCCCAAGCCTGGTCGACACGAACCATACCGACGAGGTTCGGCGACCTGCTGCCGCCGATGGCATTGGCGCCGACAGCACCGCCGAAAATGCCAGCCGCAGTTGCGCCAGTCAGGTTGACGTTACCAGCCTGATAGTACGAGGTGGCGTCTTCAGCCGAGAACGCCGCCGTGATGCCCTGACCGAAGTCAGCGGTGTAGCTGAACTGGTTGACACCGGTGACCGTGCCCGAACCGCCGACGAGACCGTCGAAGTTGTTGCCCGGATAGTTGGTCCAGGGCGCGTCGAACTGCGACACCGCCTTACCCATGGTGAAGCCGGCGAACTGGATGAAGGCGTAGTACACACCGAGCGAACCGGCCGAGGTGTTACCGTCCGTGCCGTTCACCGAACCGCCGCCGGAGCCGAAGAGAGCCGGAGCAGCTGCACCGACGGGAGTGTTGATGGCGAGCGCACCGCTGTAGGCGGTGCCACCGGTGGCGCTGCCGGTGCCGACATAGTTGCCGGTCGTCCAGGAGAAGACGCCATCGAAGAAGGTGCGGACCACGCCGTACTCGGTCGCGGTGCGCGTGTCGATGTTGAGGTCTTCACGAGCGCGCATCGTGTAGTAGTTCGTCAGACGGTTGCGTGCACCGTTGGCGCCCTGGGTCGAGACGTTCTGGTTCAGGGTGAAGTCCGAGTTGGTGCCCAGCGCGACTTCAGCGCGCAGGTAACCACCCAGCTTGATGCAGGTGTCAGTGCCCGGGATGTAGTAGAATCCGGCACCGTACAGGGAGCAGATCTTCACGTATTCGACCGCTTTGGCCTTTACGGGGAGATCGGCTGCCTGTGCTCCGCCAACGGCGATCAGACCCGCCGCTGAACCGAGCAAAAGGCTCTTAACCAACTTCATGTTAAACCTCCAAGTTTGCTCTATAGGGAAGGTTCCGGATCCGCTGGGTGAAGACACCCTAAGGTTGGTTCCCTTGTCCCTTAACTCACCGCTTAGTCGCTTCGCGCCTTCGGACACACCCGCTGACCGCGAGGGACTTAAGCGAACCACCTAAAACGGGACGACCTCGGGATGCCCCCCTCCGTCGCTCAGTCACAATTACCGAACGTCCTTGCACACACAACAACAGAACGCTCCGGAACGGGCCTATGAAGCGCGTTTTCCGACGGGTGTTGCACAAATAACACGCAGATGTGATCGGATCGCCCCTGTAACATATTGTTTACATTGATGTTTTTTAAACGGTTCCATTTGCCTTCAAAGTTCCCCACATGAGGCACCGCTACAGGGAGTTCGTCTCCAACGAGGTTTCGGCGCCCTCGAATCGCGGAATCAGAAGAAGACTCAACGGGAAGACACAGCCTCCCCTCCGCGAGCGCATTCGGAAGGCGTCGGCACCAAGAGGGCATGGCATTTTCTTCGATAGAGATGAGTTGCGCCCCAAGTCGCATCACTAAGCGTTTTCGATGACTTGCGATTTTCGGGCTCGGGCGGGAGGGTACTCAGCCTCCTTGACGATGCAAAACCGGTGCGACGAGCCCGGCAGCGATCGCGCCCGTCATCAAAGCTCCGCCTAAATCGTTCCGCATCGGGGCAATGCGAGCCTGTCCAGTGGCACCACGCCTGATCCGGGTTGGGAAGAAGGTGATTGCCCTAGTGCTTCGACACCGACGGTTCCGGCCTGAAAAGCACCGTGTAATCGGCGATCAAGCGGAATTCTTGCTGCGTCGGGCGCACGTTCCCCTGTTGCCAAACGTTTGAGTATTGGGTCTTCAGTCGCAGGCCTTTCAGCGGCCCCTCGGTCGGCCGATACTGCAGCCATACATCCAGTTCTCGACGGTCGGGAATCGCGACATTGGTCACCGGATTCAGGGCTCCCCAACCCTGGCTGTACCAGGCACCGGTGCTCAGTCCGGGGAGCCCAAAGGCCGCGAAGTCGTAAGCGGCGCTGCCGCCGATCGCCTTCTCGCCGGCGTTGTCAAAGGACACTTGCTGCATGTCCGTATAGTTCGGTTTGGTCCCGAAAGGCGAATAGATCTTGGATTGGTTCCCTGTCGCAGACCCCGCGATGAAGAGCGTCCAGCCGGCATACGCCATCTGTGCCTTCGCAGAAGCCTGGTAGGTCTCGAAGGGACTGCCCGCCAGCAGGTTGTCGCCTACGCTCGTCTGCGCGATGACATTGCCGCCCAAGATGAAGTTGGGCATCCCCTTTGGCTGCCTGAAGTCATACTCCGCCTGACCGAAGCCGGAATTGATGAAGTTCTGGACGTTGTAATCCATAGCCGTCAGCACGAGGCCAGGAATCGGGCGGAGCCTGAACATCCCAAATGGCGTGCCCTCCGTGCCGGTTCCGGCCAGCGCATTCGACATCGGAATGAAATCGTTTGAATCGCGCGGCTTGATATTCCAGATGTAACCGAGGGCGTAGTCGTAGAAGCGATCCTTGTCTGGCAACGATACAAGCGTCGCGGCCTCGAACGTGTTCGGTACCATCCGATTGTCTTGAGGATTAATCAATGGCGTATCGACCAACTGCCGTCCGCCACGGATTTCCTGGTCGCCGAGTTGGATGCGTCCATAGATCTGACCCAAAGTATTGATGTTGTTCTGGCCCGGCGCCAACAGCTTCGTACCGTCTTGATCGAGAGGACCAAAAAGCCTCTCCGATCCGTAGAAGGCGGCGTGAATGCCGAACAGGTCGCCAATCAGGCCGGTTCGGACCGCAAGCCAGCCGCCTGCGGCATAAGCTTGCGACTTGGTTCCGTCGAAATTGTCGCGGTTCATGTAATAGGTTCGCGCGACGTATTGTACGAGTGAATCGCGGAAGAACGCCGGCAACTCCTGAGCTCGGCGGTCCCAGTAGATTTCCTTCATGAACGGCTGAGCGGGAAACTTGTCCAATGTCCACGAGGACAGACGCTCGCGGTCGGCGATTTCATCTCGCGACGCAGGCAGCAGAAGCTCCTGGGCTGTTGCCGGCTGCGCAAGGCAGAACCAAATCGCGACGAGGCCGGCTGAAGCAACGAGGCGATTGCAGATCGCCCGAAACACGCGGTGCATACTTCCTTCTCCTGTCCCCGGGAGCGGATTCAACACACGCTGAGCGCGTACGACACCAGCACTTTGATTTGGATCAACACTCGGATTAATCTCTGCGCATCAACAAAACGGCGCCGGCTGTGGTAGCGCAATACTCCCGCGCCAAGCGGACCGACACGCACAGCAAACCGTCGCGCGGCATCGTCTGTCGAGCACAGCAATGGCGCTGGATCAGATATCGAACACACTTCGGTGCGAGCCCTGAGATCGCATCGCACCTCTCTTGTCGGCGCGACCCAAAGACATCTTCGCAGCTATCTCGTCTTGAGAAATGACCTTTGGTGCAATGTCCCCGACAACCTTGCGCAACGTGCCCTCGCCACTTCTATGCTCAAGCTCTGCAGTAAGACGCGAGCAACAAGGGGATTGCCACCGGCAAACGATCAGCCGGTTCGCATGAACCTGGCGCGATCTACATTGCACACCTGGTAAATTTAACGCTCATGTCGGAAATGTCGGGAAAGGAGCGGCTGATATTGTTGTCGTCAATAACTTTCAGGACGAATTTCATGTCCTGATTCATGATCGAGGTTGCGCATGCAGCCGAAATCTCGACGCTGCCTGCGTTTTCCTTTTTGGACTTGATCGTGCAGTTGGCCGACTTTCCTCGTATGCTGTTGCCCTCGATGATGAAGCCCGAGCCGTACAACTCCGACATCTCGGTGAAGGCGACGTGACTGCCTCGCTTGCTGAATACCTGACTGCACATGTCGGCTTCGCTCGCCCATGCTCCGGTGAGTTCTATGGCCGATGCCGGGCTGGAGGCCATCACGATCGCGACAGTAAGGACCTGAATGTTGCGAATATTGATCATGAAAAGAGCTCCATCGTGGAAGCGACCTCATTCGGCCGCGACATTGTCCGTTGAAATCTCGTTGGCTGGCAAAGCTTCGGGCTTCTTCTTTGCGCCCGGCCGCAATCGCTCTCGGATGGCCTGGAACATGACGTAAAGCGGAGGGATCGCGAAGATGCCCACGAACGAGGCCAGAATCATACCGCCGAAAACCGGGGTGCCTACGCCGCGTCGTGCAAGCTCCGAGGCGCCTGATGCGACCACGAGCGGATAGAGACCGAGGATGAAGGCAAACGACGTCATCATCACCGGGCGGAAGCGCAAGCGTGCTCCTTCCGCGGCTGCCTCGAGCAGCGGTATGCCATGCTCGCGCTTCTCCTTCGCGAACTCGACGATCAAAATGCCGTTCTTGGCGGCCAGTCCGATCAGCACGACCATCCCGATCTGCCCGTAGAGATCGAGTGTCAGGCCGCTGAGCAGGATTGCGCTGAACGAACCCAAAACCGCTATCGTAACCGACAACAAGACCGGGACCGGGATGGTCCAGCTTTCATAGAGTGCGACCAGGAAGAGATAGGCGAACAACACAGCGAAGCCGAGGATGATGCCGGTCTTTCCTTCGGCGCGCTTTTCCTGGAACGCTGTGTCCGTCCACTCGCCGGCGTAACCTTGTGGCAGTGTCCTGGCAGCAACGTCCTCAAACACCTTCAACGCTTGGCCGGACGACACGCCAGACGCCGGCGTGCCCTGAATTGTCACTGCGCGAAGATTGTTGTAGCGAATGATTGCAGGCGGCCCAAGCGCAACGCGCGTTTCGACGAGGCTGCGCAGCGGGATCATCTGTCCTTCCGCATTACGGACATTGATGCGGTAAATGTCCGTGATGGTCGAACGGTCGGCGGCGTCTGCCTGAACCTGGACCTGCCAAGTGCGGCCGTAAAGGTTCATGTTGTTGATGAAATAGCCGCCAAGCGACGCCTGCAAGGCCTGAAACACGTCCTTGAGCTGCACGCCGAGAATCTGGACCTTGTCGCGATCGATCTCCAGAAAGATCGAAGGATTGTCAGCGGAGAATGTGCTGAACACTCCCCTCAAGCGCGGCTCCGCGTTGGCCGCCACGACGAGGCCGCGAAGAGCCTGCGCGAGGGCTGCCGGATCGCCACCTCGCAGGTCTTCGAGGACATAGGTGAAGCCGCCTCCGGTGCCGAGGCCTACGATCGGCGGCGGGGCCAACGGCACGACGACGCCTCCTTCGATGGCACGAAGCTTCCCTCGCAACCGCGCGATGGTCTCGCGCGCGCCAAGCTCGCCTTTCTTGCGCTCCTCGAAAGGCTTGAAGGTGACCACCATGAAACCGGCGTTCGCTTGCGAGTAGCTGTCGATGAAATTCAGGCCGATGATGCTGGTATAGTCTTCAACGGCCGGATCCTGTTTGATGATGTCTTCGGCCCGACGCAGAACTTCTGAGGTGCGCCCGACCGAGGCGCCGCCGGGCAACTGGGCAATGATAAAAATGGCGCCCTGATCATCTTCGGGGACAAATCCCGTCGGAGTTTGCCTGGCAATGCCAAAGGTAGCGGCGCCGGCGACGGCGACCATGGCAATTCCGACTATCGAAAAATGGACGAGACGCGCGACGATGGCTCCGTATCCGTCCCGGACGCGGTCGATCGTTCGCATCGTCCATCCGATGAGCCCGCGTCTGGGACCATGATGAGGTCGCAGAAATACGGCGCAAAGCGCTGGCGACAGCGTGAGCGCATTGATCGCGGACAGCAGCATGGATACCGCAACCGTCACCGCGAACTGGCGAAACAGCTCGCCGGAAATCCCCGGTATGAACGCGATGGGAACAAACACCGATAGAAGGACGAGAGTGATCGCAATGATCGGCGCCGTAATCTCCCGCATCGCCTGCTTGGTCGCATCCGCGGGCGACAGTTCAGGCCGCTCCTCCATGACGCGTTCGACGTTTTCGACGACGACGATCGCATCGTCGACCACAATTCCGATGGCAAGCACGATGGCGAGCAGCGAGACGGTGTTTGCCGAGTATCCCACGGCGTTCAGCGCAATGAACGCGCCGATGAGGCTGACCGGAACCGCCAATGTCGGAATCAGCGTCGCTCGAACGCTGCCCAGAAACAGGAACACCACGATGACGACGAGAATGAACGCCTCGACCAGGGTCTTTTTGACCTCGTGCAGGGTATCGGTGACGAAGATCGTTGGATCGTAGGTCACCTTCCACGACAGGTCTTCGGGAAAGCGCTTCTCGAGCTCTGCAAGCTTCTTTCGAACTGCCGCGACCGTGTCGATCGCGTTGCCGCCCGGCGTTTGATAAACGACAATTGCCGCCGCGTTCTGTCCGTTGAACCTGGTATCGCGGTCGAGGTTGGCGGCGCCGAGTTCGACCTGGGCCACGTCGCGAAGCCTCAGGACCGATCCATCCGGATTGGTGCGGACGACGATATTCTCGAAGTCGGAGACGGAAGCGAGGCGGCCCTTCGTTTGAAGGTTCAGCTGCAATTGCTGATCATTGAAGATCGGACGCGCCCCGATCCGGCCTACGGCTGCCTGCACGTTTTGCGACTGGACGGCGTTGATGATATCGGCGGTCGTCAGGTCGAGGCCGGTCAGTCGATCGGTCTTGACCCATGCACGCATGGCGTAGTCCTGGGGCGCAAAAAGATAGGCATCCCCGACGCCGTTCGTGCTCTTGATCTGATCGAGAAGGTTGATGGTGGCATAATTCGATAGAAACAGCGGATCGTGCGTATGCTTGGGCGAGTACAGGGTCACGACCGCGAGAATGGCCGTCGATTTCTTCTTGACGCTGATACCCTGCTTCTGGACCTCCGACGGCAGCGACGACAGCGCGGTCTGCACGCGATTGTTGATGTTGACGGTATTGATGTCAGGATTGCTGCCGAGCTCGAAGGAGGCGGTCAGCGTGTAGCTTCCGTCGTCGCCGCTGGTGCTTTTCATGTAGATCATTTTGTCGACGCCAACCACCTGCGCCTCGATCGGCTGCGCGACGGTGGCGTCTACAATGGCGCCGCTGGCCCCGGGATATTGGGTGGTCACCGAGACCTGAGGCGGCACGATGTCCGGATATTGTGCCACCGGCATGGCGACAAACGAGATTGCGCCGGCGATGGTCGTCACGATTGCAATGACGATTGCAAGCCGCGGGCGGTCGACGAAAATCGCAGACAGCATGGCTCAGCTCCGGCTGGTGGAGGCTGGCTGAGCGTGTACGGGACTGCCGCCGCGAATCCCCTGAATTCCCTCCACGATGACCTGCTCGCCGCCCGTCAGGCCCTCCTCCACGATCACACCCGTGCCGCTGGTCCCGCCGAGTTTGACACGTCGGACCGCTGCTTTCCCGTCCTCCACGATCAAGACATAGATGCCCTCCTGATCCGAAATCAGCGCCGCTTGCGGGATGAGGAGCCTTTCCTGGGCGGAGCCGCTTTCCAGCCCAACTCTGACGAGCTGACCATCCACGAGCACGCCGTCGGGATTGGGAAATGATGCGCGTGCAAGAATCGTATCCGTGCCGCGGTCGACGATCACATTGACGAAATTGATCTTACCCGGCTGGCTGTAGGCAGTGCCGTCGGAGAAGAACACATAGGCCTTGATGCCGACGACATCGACGTCGCGGCCTTCCTTTTGCGCTGCAAGAAATTCCCTGACGCTGACCGGGAAGGAAACATAGATCGGATCTTGGCTTACGATGGTCGTCAAGATGCCGGTCTGTGGGCTTACCACGTTGCCTTTGGTGATATTCGTCTTGCCGATCTTGCCGGCGATCGGCGACGTAATTTCCGTATAATCCAGATTGATTTGCGCAGTTTTCAGATTGGCCTCGTCCACGAGCAGCGCACCTGCGGCCGCCTGGTCCGCAGCCAGCGCCTGGTCACGGGCCACCTGCGTGCCCGCCTGCTTTGCCAGCAATTCCTCGGCACGCTGCAGCTGCACCTCGCTCAGGGTCTTCGCTGCCTTGTCTTTATTCAGCACGCCTTGGGCCTGATCTACTGCGGCCTCGAACAGCCCTTTTTCGATTGAGTAAAGCGGCGCTCCTGCCTTGACCAGAGCGCCTTCCTGGAACGAGACCTTTTCAAGATATCCCGTGATCCGCGCCCGCACTTCCACTCGCTCGATCGCTTCGATGCGACCGACCAGATCGATCGTTCGTTTTACCGGCTTGCGCTCGGCGACGATTACGCCGACGGAGGCGGCGGCTGGCTGTTGAGCTTGCTGGGCACTGGCGGGCAGCAATTCGAATGATGGTGCAAATACCGCCAACAGGCAGAAAGCGGTCCGAAGCGTCGGCAGCTTCATCGGCGCCCAGGGCTGGGTGGCCGGGATTGCTCCGGTGGCGAGACGACGATTATCGCTACACATGTCCAGCTCCCGTCTAAACGGAACCGAAGTCTTGGGGGTCCTTGCGATGGAGAGGTTGATCTAGCGCAAGAGGACGGGCGCGCGTGGGCCGGCAGGCGCATCATGCTGGAGATTGATGGGCTGGGGCGGACCGCGTGCTGGCCCGGGCCGAACAGCTGCACGCAGAAAATCACGTATTTACATAGGCTTATCGAAGGCTGCGAACGCACGTCATTTATGTTCTGGCGGAAACGGCGAGACCCCAGTCGGGCTGCCGGCACGCATAAAGAATAAATTCACAAGTTATTTCAGTCACTTGAGCCAGAATGGCTCCAATCATCCGAGAATGGACTTCCCTGCTACAGGGCACCAGACGATTCGGATGCCGTGTCGGTTCGCCCCCCGAGCCCCCAAGCTGCTTCGTTTCGAAGATCGCTGGGAATATTCGAGCGCAAACACGCGCTTACAAATTGACCGGCCCAAGTAATTAGAGGCATAAGGCTCGCACCGGAGAGGTGGCCGAGTGGCTGAAGGCAACGCTTTGCTAAAGCGTCATACGGTCTCAAGCTGTATCGAGGGTTCGAATCCCTCCCTCTCCGCCACCCAGCAGCAGAATCAAGGCCTGCCGTTCTCTCACCTGAAAGCGATCGCCGCGCCGGAGAGAGCTTGGTGCAGGGATCCGCGCGGCTGAGCTCAGCCCGATTCTCGCTCTCCCTATATTATGTGTGTCCGCACCTAGCGGCCGGACCGCCAGATTCGCCAATGCGAGGGCGAAATCAGCACCGGCTCGTCGGCCCAGACGTTGAACCAGACGCCGGACCTGCGCCGGCATGGAAAGGTCCAGGGCACGATGCCCGTCTTGTGCGGCCGTCCGAGTTCCAGATCGCAATCGTCGGGCGCGATCTGAATCGGCAGCCATTGTCCATTCGTGTCGGCAGCGCTCATGCCGCGCGGGTCTAGGCGGCGTCACGACGAAGGAACTTGATTCAGCGCAACCAGGCACGCCCGTGGAAACACGGGGCCGGCTGCGATCCTCAGCTCGAAGCGTTTTCAAGCGAAGCGGATACCGGTTCGCGTCGGGAAAACATCTCAGAACAAGACACCAGAGCCCTGTTCCGATGCCATCGGAACAGAAATGGCTCTAGTAGGTGGAAACCCACGCCCTCGCGTCGCGCTGTGCGGCCGAGATCTCGGCGTCCGACATCTGTCCGGCAACTTCCTGGCGCAGCGCCACGGCGTCCTTGCGGCCCTTCAGGGCGGCGAGGTTGAACCATTTGTGCGCGGCGACGAGATCGACGAGGCCGGCGCGGCCGCTCGCCCAATAGATCCCGCGCTCGAACAGCACGTCCGACAGCGCGCTCGCGTCGATCGGCGTTGCGGTCTCCAGATCGAAAGTACCCTGAAACATAACGCATCCCCTGTTTTCTTATGCCGCCTCGTTCCCCCGAGCGCGGCTCCCGTCCAACTCTGATTTGCGTGATCCCTTCTGGGATCATGCGCTGCTCAACTCTTCCCCAAGTCTTCTTGCCCAGGCCGTTTGCCGGCTTGTTGGAAGCGATGATGGCGGGCAAATTTGAATGGCAGTTTAAGTATCGCGATGAAGCAGACGTAAACGCGCCTTGGCCGCGGCCGCGCACGGAATGCCAAAAGTCCCCATTTGACGGGCACTTCTGCGATTCGTCAGATTCGGTTTACCCTGCGATTTTCGGACAACGATAACCATCGCGCGCGGTGGCGGGGCGCTGTGGCGTACACTCCGCCACTTCCAGTCGTCACCCATGACCCGGCTACGCCAAGGCACTGCCGGGGCTTGCGGTCCTGGAACGCCGAAGCTTCAGCGAAGGCGGCAGGCGGGCGCCCCATCCATCGAGAAGCCGCGACGCACCGGGTCGCCGCCGGGCGATGGCACTGCAAATAGGGAAAACGGCGCCCGGACGTCGCGCAACGACAAAGCCGTAGCCCTCGCCTGCCCCGAGGCAGCGCTCAGCGGCAGCGCGGTCACGCCACGACCAGATCAGCAATGTATGGAAAGGGAATGCCGGCAATACCCCGGCCTCAGAGAACGAGGGCGTCGGCGAACACGTCAGGACCAGATTTCACGTTGACCCGAAGGCCGCTTGTGAAATTGCAGAACCGGAGAACCGGCACCGCACCGAACGAAGAAAACTCGTTTCTTCTGCCGGACCGCGAAAAGAGCGATCCGACCGTTGACCTGATGTCTCGCCGACACCCTCTATCGTCGACCAGAACCTCTGGGAGGCGCTGATGACGTGCCGGCTCTCTGGGAGCCGGCAACTTCAGAAGTCGAAGTTACTTCTTCTTCTTCGCGACCTTGCGGGTCTTCTTCGCAGTCTTCTTCACTGCGCTCTTCGCCTTCTTCGCCTTCTTCGCTTTCTTGGCCATGTTGCCCTCCGATGTGTGAGATGGCTTTAATCGCTGCATGCAGTCGGGGATCGAATGCACACTCATCCCGAATACACCAACACGACGAAAAAAACAGCTTCTCGCTTAAAGAAGTGTTGACGCAGCAAGGCGCGTGCGCTTGGCGAGCGCGATGCAAGCACACTGCATGACGTGTTCGTCCGATCGCGGAGAGTGGGCGCATCATCGATGTTTGCGAGAGTAATGATTGCAAGAAAACACTATGCAGAAAGTATTTTCCTGCACTCACGCATTGCGCGTGATCGACGCGATGACGCGCGTCGCGACGCGCAGGATGGCCCCGCGAAGGCGTTTCGCGGACTCTGAGTCGCAGTTTTTGGCAACGAAAATATTTTCATGCTTAACGGCGCGAGCGCTCGTCGGAGCCCGTGCAAGCCGCCGTTTTGCGCGAATCGCGTGACGGCGATTCGGTCGCCGCATCGCAGTCGTCGGGATGAAGATTGCCGCCGAGGACGCGCGCGAGCGTCGCATCGCGAACCCATAGCGAGGTGACGAAACATGTCCGTCACCTCGTCCGAACGCGTGAGGCTAGATGCCGAGCTTGGACTTGAGCAGCTCGTTGACGCTTTGCGGGTTGGCCTTGCCGCCTGACGCCTTCATCACCTGGCCGACGAACCAGCCGAGCGACTGCGGCTTGTCCTTGACCTGCGCGGCCTTGTCGGGATTGGCCGCGATGATGTCGTCGACCACCTTCTCGATCGCCGAGAGGTCGGTGACCTGCTTCATGCCGCGGCTTTCGACCAGTGCGCGGGGATCGCCGCCCTCCTGCCAGACGATCTCGAACAGATCCTTGGCGATCTTGCCGGAGATCGTGCCCTCGCCGATCAGATCGATGATCGCAGCCAGCTGCTCGGCGGTGACGGGAGAGCCCGTAATATCCCGGCCTTCCTTGTTGAGACGGCCGAACAGCTCGTTGATTACCCAGTTCGCCGCCATCTTGCCGTCGCGCGCGCGGTCGCCGAGCTTGTCGAGCACGGTCTCGTAGAACACCGCGCTCTCGCGCTCGGCGACCAGCACGCTCGCGTCGTAAGCTGACAGGCCGAAATCGGCGACGAAGCGCGTCTTCTTCTGGTCCGGCAGCTCGGGCAGCTTCGCCTTCAGCTCGTCGACGAACTCCTGGCTGAACTCCAGCGGCAGCAGGTCGGGATCGGGGAAGTAGCGGTAGTCGTGCGCCTCTTCCTTCGACCGCATCGACCGCGTCTCGCCCTTGTCGGGGTCGAACCGGCGCGTCTCTTGCTCGATCTGCCCACCGTCCTCGAGGATCTCGATCTGGCGCCGCGCTTCATACTCGATCGCCTGGCCGATGAAGTTGATCGAGTTCATGTTCTTGATTTCGCAGCGGGTGCCGAGCGGCCCGCCGGGCTTGCGCACGGAGACGTTGACGTCGGCGCGCAGATTTCCCTTCTCCATGTCGCCGTCACAGGTGCCGAGGTAGCGCATGATCGAGCGCAGCTTGGTGACATAGGCCTTGGCCTGCTCGGCGTCGCGGATGTCCGGTTTTGAGACAATCTCCATCAGCGCCACGCCACAGCGGTTGAAGTCGATGAGGGACAGCGACGGCGACTGGTCGTGCAGCATTTTGCCGGGATCCTGCTCGATATGCAGGCGCTCGATGCCGACGGTGACACTGCGGCCGCCGTCGAGCTCGACCAGCACCTCGCCTTCGCCCACCACCGGCGACTTGTACTGGCTGATCTGGTAGCCCTGCGGCAGGTCCGGATAGAAATAGTTTTTGCGATCGAACACCGAACGCAGATTGATCTTTGCGTTGAGACCAAGCCCGGTCCGGACAGCCTGCCTGACGCATTCCTCGTTGATGACGGGCAGCATGCCCGGCATCGCAACATCGACCAGCGACACGTGGCTGTTCGGCTCGCCGCCGAACGCGGTGGACGCGCCCGAGAACAGCTTTGAGTTCGACGTCACCTGGGCGTGGATCTCCATGCCGATGACCATCTCCCAATCGCCGGTGGCGCCTTTGAGAAGCTTGTGCGTGGCCGTGCTCATGTCTTGCTCCCGAGCAGCGTGACAGCGATCCGCTGCCACTCCGCTTCCAATGAATCCTTTGCCGCGACCTGTCCGGCCTGGCGATACCAGTAGCCGGCATTGCCGAGATCGCCTTCGACGCGGTGCAGATAGGCGTGCACCCAGGCCGCCTCGCGGCTGCTCTCGTCCTGAACGATCTTGTGCGCCCGGTCCCAGTCGCCCTTGGCGGCCCACCAGAGACCTGTGAGCGGCGCGTTCAGGTCCGGCGCCGGCGCCGCGCCGTCGAGGCTCGCGATGAACGCTGCGACATTCACCACCACCTCGCGGGCGTGAAGCGGCCGGCGGCCTGCTCGATCACTTCGCCGAGCGAGAACAGCGTCTCCTCGTCGAAGGGACGGCCGATCAGTTGCAGGCCGAGCGGCAGGCCCTGTGCGTCCTTGCCGGCGGGCACGGCGATGCCGGGCAGCCCCGCCATGTTCACCGTCACCGTGAAGATGTCGTTGAGATACATCTCGACCGGGTCGGCGCCGCCCTTCTCGCCGATGCCGAAGGCCGCCGACGGCGTCGCAGGCGTCAGGATCGCGTTGACGCCCTTGGCGAAGCAATCCTCGAAATCCTTCTTGATCAGCGTGCGGACCTTCTGGGCGCGCAGATAATAGGCATCGTAATAGCCGGCCGAGAGCACATAGGTGCCGATCATGACGCGGCGGCGCACCTCCGCGCCAAAACCTTCGGCGCGGGTGTTCTCGTACAGCTCGATGATGTTCTTGCCCTGCTCGCGCAGGCCGTAGCGCACGCCGTCATAGCGCGCGAGGTTGGAGGACGCCTCCGCCGGCGCCACGATGTAATAGGCCGGCAGCGCGTACTTCGTGTGCGGCAGCGACACCTCGACGAGCTCGGCGCCGGCGGCCTTGAGCCACGCCGCGCCCTCGCTCCACAGCTTCTCGATCTCGGCCGGCATGCCGTCGAGACGGTACTCCTTGGGGATGCCGATCCTGATGCCCTTCACGGACTTGCCGATCGCGGCCTCATAGTCCGGCACGGGAATATCGACGGACGTCGTGTCCTTCGGATCGTGGCCGGCCATCGAGCGCAGCAGCATCGCGCTGTCGCGCACGCTGCGCGCGATCGGACCTGCCTGGTCGAGCGAGGAGGCAAAGGCGACGATGCCCCAGCGCGAGCAGCGGCCATAGGTCGGCTTGATGCCGACGGTCGCGGTGAACGCCGCCGGCTGGCGGATCGAGCCGCCGGTGTCGGTCGCGGTCGCGCCCATGCACAGCAGCGCCGCCACGGCCGAGGCCGAGCCGCCGGACGAGCCGCCCGGCACCAGCGTGGTGTTGGAGCCTTCACGCCGCCAGGGATTGCCGACGGGACCGAAGCACGAGGTCTCGTTCGCCGAGCCCATCGCGAACTCGTCATTGTTGAGCTTGCCGAGCATCACCGCGCCGTCGCGCCAGAGCTGCGAGGTCACGGTGGACTCGTAGGTTGGCACGAAATTGCCGAGGATCTTCGAGCAGGCCGTGGTGCGCACGCCCTTGGTCGCGAACAGGTCCGTCATACCGAGCGGGATGCCGGCGAGCGGGCCGGCATCGCCCTTGGCGATCTTGCCATCCGCCTCGCGCGCCATATCGCGCGCGCGGTCCGGCGTCTCCATCACGAAGGCATTGAGCACGCGCGCGGCTTCGATCGCGGACAGATGCGCGTCGGTCAGCTCGAGTGACGTGAAAGTCTTGGCCGCGAGACCCTTACGGGCCTCGGCGAGCGTCAGCGATGTCAAATCGGTCATTTATTGATCGGGCTGCAGAAGAATGGAGACAGGGTCTTGTCGTTGGCCGGGTCGTCTTTCTTGGCGGCCGCTTTCGCAGCCGCCTCGATCTCGTCGAGCACGGCATTGACGGCGACATTGGGGTCGGCAGCCTTGCCCTGCCGCTCCATCTTGTCGAGATAGTTCATATAGGCCTGGTAGGCCTTCTCATCGTCGCAAAGCAGGCACATCGGACCACGTCCTAAAAATTACTCGACGACCTTCGGCACCAGGAAGAAGTGGCCTTCGGTCGCGGGCGCGTTGGCAACGATATCGTCCGCGATCTCGCCGTCATTGACCACGTCCTGCCGCTTCTTCATCTGCATCGGGGTGACCGAGGTCATGGCCTCCACGCCCTCGACATTGACCTCCGAGAGCTGCTCGACGAAGGCGAGCATGGCGTTGAGCTCGCCCTGCAGATGCGGAACCTCGCCCTCGGAAACCGCGATGCGCGCCAGATGCGCGATGCGGCGGACGGTAGCGGCGTCGACGGACATTATATAAGGCCTCTCACGGCAAAACCTATGTGCCGTATAGCAGAGGCCGGTTTTGCGCCGCAACCGGGGCTTCCCGCCTATCCAGCGAGCGCCTTCATGCGGGCCAGGGCCGATTTGGCCAGATCCCGGGTCAATTCGGCGGCAGGGAGCTCACGGCCGAGGGCGATGGCCTGGCCGGCCCAGAGATTGGTGAAATCCACCCTGCCCTGCTTTTCGGCGGCGGCCTTGAGCGGCCCCAGCGCGGTCGCCGCATGGGGAAACGGCGGTGCATCCGGCGAGATCGGCCCGGCCTCGCGCATCAGGCGGTTCTGCACCCCGCGCGCCGGCCGGCCGGTCATGACATTGGTGATGACGGTGGAATCGTCCCGCCCCTCGGCCAGCGCAGCGCGGCCCGCCGCACTCACCTTGGATTCCGGGCAACGCAGATAGGCGCTGCCGATCTGCACGCCGGAGGCGCCGAGCGCGAAGGCGGCGGCGATGCCGCGCCCGTCGGCGATGCCACCAGCCGCGATGACCGGCACCTTCACGGCATCGGCGACCTGCGGCACCAGCGCGAAGGTGCCGGGCTGCTCGGCGATCTTGTCGGTCAGGAACATGCCGCGATGGCCGCCGGCCTCGGCGCCTTGCGCGATCACGGCGTCGGCGCCGTGCCGCTCGAGCCAGACGGCTTCCTTCACCGTCGTGGCGGACGAGATGACGAGAGAGCCGGCCGCCTTGACGCGCTTGAGCAGCTCCTGCTCCGGCAGGCCGAAATGGAAGCTGACGACGTCCGGCTTCAGCTCCTCGACGACTTCGCAAAAGGCCGCATCGAACGGAGCCCGGTTCGCGGCGCTAATGGGCGCCGCCGGATCGAGGCCATGCTCCCGGTAGTAACCGGCGAGCCGCTGCTTCCAGCGCGCTTCGGCCTCCGGCGTGAGATCGACCGGCGTGTGACAGAAGAAGTTCATGTTGACCGGCGCCTTCACGCGCTGGCGGATGAGACCAACCTGTTCGCGCGCCTTCTCCGCCGATAGCATCGCGCAGGGCAGCGACCCCAGCGCCCCGCCTTGCGCGGCGGCGATCACCAGCTCCGCATCCATCACGCCGGCCATCGGCGCCAGCACGATCGGGAATTCGGTCTTGAAGAGGTCGATCAGTCGACGGTCAGGCCACATGGTGTGTCTCTCTCAGTTCAGGCGACGGACGCGACGGAGTTACGCCGTCCGGCAAGCGACTGCTCCGCCTCGGTCGCAATCCGCTCGACGATCTCGGCCGCCGGCGGAATATCATGGATCAGTCCGACCGCCTCGCCCGCGATCACGGCGGCGACATCGAAATTGTCGGCCGCTTTCGCCACCGCATAGTCCGCCGCGACTGCGGCGACATTCTGCATCATCTCGACCTCGCGGCCGATCCAGCGCCTGGCGTGGTCGTTGAGCAGACACCTTCCCGTGAAGGGCGCCGGCCAGACATTGTTGCGCGACAGGTCGAAGATGATGCCGCGCACGGTCGAGCCGCTGCTCGCCGCGCAAATGCGCCGCTTGGCCTCCTCGGCGCCGTCGGCTTCCTGGCTCGCATAGAAGCGCGTGCCGAGCAGCACGCCGCTCGCGCCCAGCATCATCATGGCGGCGAGACCGCGCCCATCTGCGATGCCGCCGGCCGCGACGACGGGCACGCGGCCCGCGGCGAGATCGACCACGGCGGGCACGAGATCGACGGTCGTCCGTGACGCGCCGTGACCGCCCGCCTCCGTGCCCTGCGCGATCAGGATATCGGCGCCGGCATCGAGCGCCTGCCGCGCCATCGCCTCGTCCTGCACCTGGCAGATCAGGCGCGCGCCCGCGGATCTGATCTTCGGTACGAACGGCGCAGGATCGCCGAAGGACAGCATGATCGCCGACGGCTTTGCGGCGACCGCGATGTCGAGCAGCTCGGGCCGCTTGGCGAGGCTCCAGGTGATGAAGCCGATCCCGAACGGCGCACGCAGACCGGAGAGCTTCGCGGTCTCCCGCTCCAGCCACGCCCGCTCGCCATAGCCGCCGCCCAGAATGCCGAAGCCTCCCGCGCGGCTAACAGCCGCCACCAGACGGCTGCCCGCGACGACATCCATCGGCGCCAGCAGGATGGGATGCCTGATCTCCAGCAAGCTCGTCAGCGGCGTCGCAATGGGCATGGCTTCTCCCCGATCTGGACAGTGAGACTAAGCGCGACTAGCATTCTCGAAAAATGAATTGTTGCGAACGCTGCCATCACAAAAGCGAAACGACGCCATGGAACTCAGCGATATCCAGACCTTCGCCGCCGTCGCGCGTACCGGCGGTATCACTCGCGCCGCCGAGGAGCTCAACACGGTGCAATCAAACGTCACCCAGCGCGTGAAGGCGCTGGAGGCGGAGATCGGCACGCCGCTGTTCGAGCGCCACAGCCGCGGCATGACGCTGACCGGCGCCGGCAAACGCCTCCTGCCCTACGCGCAACGGATGGCCGCGCTATCGCGCGAGGCCGTGCTCGCCGCACGCGACGATGGCGAGCCGAAAGGGCCGCTGGCGATCGGTTCGATGGAAACGACAGCCGCCGTGCGTCTGCCGCCGCTGCTGGCCGATTTCCACCGCCGCTTCCCGGCCGTGCGCCTCTCCTTGCGCACGGCAACAACGGCCGACCTCGTTGCTGGCGTGCTCGAAGGCACGCTCGACGGCGCCTTCGTCGCAGGTCCCATCGCGCATGCCGACCTCACGGCGACGAGCGCCTTCCGCGAAGAGCTGGTGCTGGTCAGCGCGCGGCGCTGGAGCTCGCTAGCCGAGCTGCGTGCCGGCACGCCGGAATCCGGTCCAACGGCGCTGGTGTTCCGCACCGGCTGCACCTATCGCCAGCGGCTCGAGCAGATCTTCGTCGAGTTCGGCTGGCCGTCGGCCGCACGGTTTGAGCTCGGCACGCTCGACGGCATGATCGGCTGCGTCGCCGCCGACATGGGCGTGACGCTGCTCCCGCGCGCCGTGGTCGAGCGCAGCGCGATGAACGGCAGCGTGTCGATCCACCCGCTGAGCGCCTCGCACGCGCGCGTCGAGACACTCTTCATCCAGCGCAGTGCCGGACATCAGTACAGCGCGCTGCAAGGCTTTGCCGCCTGCCTGAAGAAGGACGACGACGTCATCGCGGCCTGAGATACCAGCGCCGGAGCGCCACCACGGCCCAGATCGCCTCGACCAGCCCGAACGGCCAGGCGCCCTGCAGGAAGCCGTAGGCCGAGCCGAGCGCGCAGGACATCGCGAACAGCAGCACGAACCAGTGGCTGCGGTCCTCCATCGCATAGCAGACCAGCATCGCGGTGACGGCAAACAGGCCGAATAGTGTCAGCGCATCCATGTTCCGGGTTCACTCCACGGCGTGACGCGTGATATGCGCTGATGCCATGCCGGCTCTTATCCTGCCCCTGGTCGATGCTGCAACCCACTGGCCCGAACGCGGCGGGCTGGTTGGCCTTGATCTGGGCACCAAGACGATCGGCGTCGCCGTGTCGAACCCGGACCGGCGGTTGGCGACCGGCGTCGAGACCATTCAGCGCAAGGCGTTCAAGCAGGACGCCGCCCGGCTGCTCGCGATCGCCGCTGAGCGCAAGGTCGTCGGCTTCGTGCTTGGCCTGCCCATCAACATGGACGGCAGCGAGGGCCCGCGCGCGCAATCGACCCGCGCCTTCGCCCGCAACCTCGCCAATCTCACCACGCTCCCCATCGGCCTCTGGGACGAGCGCCTCTCGACCGCAGCGGTCGAACGCGAGCTGATCGGCATGGATGTCAGCCGCGCCAAACGCGCCGAGGTGATCGACGAGCACGCCGCGATCTTCATCCTGCAAGGGGCGCTCGACCGCCTCGCGAACTTGCGCACCGGAAACGGCTGACCCCCATGGCCGTCGTGATCGCGGCGCTGCTGCCGGTCTTCATCCTCATCGTGCTCGGCGTCGTGCTGAAGCGCAGCCTGATGCGGCTGGACACGCAATGGCACGGGCTGGAGCGGCTGACCTATTTCGTGCTGTTTCCGATGCTGCTGATCCAGACGCTGGTGAAGGCCGACCTTTCCAAGGTGCCGGTCGCCGGCGTCGGCGGCGCGCTCTTGCTGTCGGCGCTGGCGATGTCGCTGCTGTGCCTCGCGCTGCGCCCGGCCCTGTCGCGGCTCGAGATTGACGGGCCGGCCTTCACCTCGATCTTCCAGGGCGCGACGCGCTGGCAGACCTATGTGGCGCTCTCCGTCTCCGCCAACATGTTCGGCGATGTCGGGCTGGCGCTGGCTTCGGTCGCGATGGTCGCGATCATCCCGCTGGTCAACGTGTTCAGCGTCGCCGTGCTCGCGCACTATGCATCGCCGGAGAAACAGTCCGCCCGC
This sequence comes from Bradyrhizobium diazoefficiens USDA 110, assembly GCF_000011365.1. GTDB lineage: Bacteria > Pseudomonadota > Alphaproteobacteria > Rhizobiales > Xanthobacteraceae > Bradyrhizobium > Bradyrhizobium diazoefficiens. Next base: position 5,651,534 of record NC_004463.1, read on the forward strand.
GCGATCGTCATGACGGTGATCCGAAATCCCCTGATCTGGGCCTGCGCAATCGGGCTCTTCATCAACGTCGTCCACCTGCCGCTGCCGAAGATCTGGCATGAGGTTGCGGACGCGCTGAGCCGGTCATCCCTGGCGATCGGCCTGCTCGTGACCGGTGCGGGCCTGCATCTCGAAGGCCTCCTGCGTCCCAGCCTGAGCGCGACGATCGGCGTCGCCTTCAAGCTGGTCCTGATGCCCGTGCTCGCGCTGGGGCTTGCGGCCTGGTTCGGGCTATCGGGCAACAGTCTGGCAATCGTCGCGATCTGCGCGGCGGTGCCGACCTCACCCAGCGCCTATGTGCTGGCCCGGCAGATGGGTGGCGATGCGCCGCTGCTGGCGCAGATCATCACGCTGCAGACCATCCTGGCGGCCATCACGATGCCGGTTGCGATCGCGCTGGTGGCCTGAAACTCGTCGTTGTGGGCGCCTCCCTCTCCCCATCATTGCGAGGAGCTCGCGACAAGATTGCGAAGCAATTTTGCGCTGATGCGACGAAGCAATCCAGAATCCCTCCGCGGAAAGATTCCGGATTGCTTCGCTTGCGCTCGCAATGACGGAATGTGGGGCAACCGCCGTCAGCCCCCCAGCCACATCGTCAGCACCACCGCCGTCATGTTGTTCAGCGCGTGCAGCACGATCGTGAGCCAAAGCGAATTGGCGCGATAGCGCATGTAGCCGAACCACAGGCCGATGGTGAAGACCTCGGCGAGGAAGTACAGGTCGTATTGCAGATGCACGACCGTCCACACCAGCGACGACAGGATGATCGCGCCGGGCACGCGCAGGAAGCTCGCCGACCAGCCGCGAAAGAGGAAGCCGCGCGCCAGCACCTCTTCCGACATCGGCGCCGCCACGCTGAAGGCGATCAGCAGCAACAGGGCCGCGCCCTTGTCACGGCCCGATTTCAACAGATCGGTCATGAAGCCCGGCGTCGCCTCGCGGCCGAGGCTCCGCGACACCGTCTCCCAGGCCAGCACCAGCAGGATGAGACCGACCGCGCCGAACAGGAGCTGCATCCAGGACGGCCAGCGCAGCGCGAGATAGTCGACGAAGGAGGCCTTCTTGATACGGATGGCGAGCCACACCGCGAGGAGTGTCGCCGGCAGGCCCATGATGACCGACAGCGCGAGCGCCGCCGGCTCGCGGCCGACCGACTGGATCGAGGCCATGTCGATCGGAAGGCCGCGCAGCGCGGCCAGCAGCAGGATCGCCCCGACCTGGCCGACGAACATCGCGACGAAGATGAGAAGGCCCCACAGCGCCGTACCGAGGAACCTCCAGACGCGCGGCGCGTGATCCGCGGGCGTCATGGTCAGTGGCGGATGCTCGGGATTGAGGGAATCCATCAGGAGGCTTTCGTTGAGATTGCCGTCATTCCGGGGCGCCCGAAGGGCGAACCCGGAATCTCGAGATTCTCAGGTGCGCAAGGGCGCACCGTAGTTCGATGCTTCGCATCGCCCCGGAATGACGGCAAAAAAGAAGCAAAAAGCTCACGGCAGCGCCCTCTCCAGCAGCGCGCGCACGTCGCCGCTCTCCAGCTCGACCGCGCCGTACATGCTGGCGTGGGTTGTGGCGAGGCGCGTGGCCGCGAACAGTTCAGCATGACGCGGCGACACGCCGTTCAGCGCGGCGGCCGCGGCAAGCAGCGCCAGCTTCTCGACCGCGAGCCGCGCGACGCGCTCGCCGTCGGCGCGGCGGAAGGTCTTGCCGATGAACGCGACCGCCTCGCCTGCGCCCGGCAAACCCTTGGTCTCGGCGGCAAGCGATTGCAGCACCGCCATCGCCGCCTCCGGCTCGCGCGACAGTGCGCGCAGCACGTCGAGGCACATCACGTTGCCCGAGCCTTCCCAGATCGCGTTGACCGGCGACTCCCGATAGTGGCGTGCCAGGATGCCGTCCTCGACATAGCCGTTGCCGCCGAGGCACTCCATCGCCTCGTAGAGGAAGCTAGGCGCGCTCTTGCAGGTCCAGTATTTGATCGCGGGCGTCAGCAGCCGCATATAGGCGGCCTCCGCCGCATCGTGCGGGGTGCGGTCGAAGGCGCGGCAGAGCCGCATCACCAGGGCGACGCTCGCCTCCACATGCAGCGCCATGTCCGACAGCACCGCCTGCATCAAGGGCTGATCGGCGAGATGCTTCTGGAACACGCTGCGGTGACGCGCATGATGCAGCGCATGCGCGAGCCCCGAGCGCATCAGGCCGGTGGAGGCGATCGCGCAATCCTGCCGCGTCAGCTGCACCATCTGGATGATGGTGCGGATGCCCTTGCCCGCCTCGCCGACCGCTTGCGCATATGCGCCGGCGAACTCGACCTCGGACGACGCATTGGAGCGGTTGCCGAGCTTGTCCTTCAAGCGCTGGAACTGGATCGCGTTGACGGACCCGTCGGGCGCAAAGCGCGGCATGAAGAAGCAGGTCAGCCCCTCGTCGGCCTGCGCCAGCACCAGGAACGCGTCGCACATCGGCGCCGACATGAACCATTTGTGGCCGGTGATGCGATAGGCGTCGCCGTCACGCACCGCGCGCGTCATGTTGGCGCGCACATCGGTGCCACCCTGCTTCTCGGTCATGCCGATGCCGAGCGTCATGCCGCGCTTGCCCCACCACGGCGCAAACGTCGGGTCGTAGCTCTTCGTCGCCAGCACCGGCATCACGCGCGCCAGCAGATCCGGCTGCGTCGCCAGCGCGGCGACGGAGGCGCGCGTCATCGTGATTGGACAGAGATGGCCGGTCTCGACCTGCGAGGCGATGTAGAATTTTGCGGCGCGGATGACCTCGGCGGCATCGCCCGCCGGCTTCCCGTCCGCCGTCCAGGTCGAATTGTGCACGCCGGCATGCGCGCTGTGCGCCATCAGCTCGTGATAGGCGGGATGAAACTCGACCTGGTCGCGGCGATTGCCCTTGGCGTCGAAGGTGCGCAGCTTGGGCGTGTTCTCATTCGCCACGCGCCCGCGATCGGCCATCGCGGCAGAGCCCCAGTGCTTGCCGAATTCGGACAGCTCCCGCTCCGCCTTAGCGCCGCCATTGGCCTTGACCGCCTCGACCAGCGGCCGGTCCACGGCGAACAGATCGACATCCCAAAACAGCGGCGACTGGTTGAAGACCTCGTGGGTTGCGAAGCTGGGCTGAGTCATCTTGTTTCCCCGGCGCGGAATCAGTTCCGCCGCGGCTGGATCGGGAAATCATAGGCCGCCCCGCCTGCCCCCGGCAGCGAAAAATGCCACCACTCCTTCGAATAGTTCACAAAGCCTTGCTTGGCCATCGCAGCCATCAGCCGCTTGCGCCAGGCGCGCTGGTCCGGCGTAATCGACGGTGCTGCGGTATGGCCCTTCGTATCCGTGCAGTCGTAGCCGGTGCCCATGTCCACGCTGCCCTCCGGCGGCCGCGCCTCGACCGACGCCGTGCAGTCGGCATAGGTTTTCGACGGGTCGTATTTGCCGGAATTGTCGGCCTTGAGATCGACCAAGGTGAGATCGAGCGCCGCCCCCGTCGAATGCTGCGAGCGGCTCGCGATGTAGCCGAGGCGAAACAGCTCGGTCTTGGCAATCCTGGGATTGTAGCGCCGCTCGGCGGCGGTCTCGCGGCCGTTCTGCGACCACGCGACCATATCGAGCGAGGCCCGCGCCGGCCGGTAGCAGTCGAACATCTTGAGCGACAGGTTCTGTGCGGCGAGGTCCTGCTGGACCGCCTTCAACCGCAGCCCCACCTCCCGCTTCACCACGCACTCGCCGGCGCCGTAGCCGGCGAGCGGACGGCCGACGAAATTGTTCGATGTGGCGTAGCGGATGTCCTGGATGATGCCGGGATCGATGTCGCGCAAATAGACGAAGCCGCCGGGGAGCGATTGGGCGTGGGCGGACGAGATTGAAGCGATCGCTAAAAGTGCGATCAAAATTGATTTGGCTGAGCGCATCCAAACTTCCCTGTCATTCCGGGGCGATGCGACAGGACCGCGAAGCGCGGCCTGGAGCATCGAACCCGGAATCTCGAGATTCCGGGTCTGGCGCTTGCGCGCCATCCCGGAATGACGGTGTACCAGACTCCTCAGGGGATAACTCCCCGCCCCGGCATTGGCCCTTGCCCCCCCAGCCATCCCCGCCTATAGCTCTCGTTTTAATGACATCGAAATCGACCTTCGTCCTCGGCCACCGGCATTTGCTGGGCATCGAGGGCCTTTCCGCGGCCGACATCACCGGCCTCCTCGACCTGTCCGAAGAATATGTCGAGCTCAACCGCCAGGTTGACAAGAAGCGCACCGTCCTGCGTGGACGGACGCAGGTGAACCTCTTCTTCGAGGCCTCCACCCGGACCCAATCCTCGTTCGAGCTCGCCGGCAAACGGCTTGGCGCCGACGTCATGAACATGTCGGTGTCTTCCTCGTCCATCAAGAAGGGCGAGACGCTGGTCGACACCGCGATGACGCTCAATGCCATGCACCCGGACATCCTGGTGGTCCGGCATCACGCGTCAGGCGCGGTGGAACTGCTGGCCCGCAAGGTTGACGGTTCCGTGATCAATGCCGGCGACGGCGCGCACGAGCATCCGACGCAGGCGCTGCTCGACGCCCTGACCATCCGCCGCAACAAGGGCCGGATCGAGGGCCTCGTCGTCGCGATCTGCGGCGACGTGCTGCATTCGCGTGTGGCCCGTTCCAACATCATCCTGCTCAACACCATGGGTGCCCGCGTCCGCGTCGTCGGCCCCTCCACGCTGCTGCCGCCCGGCATCGAGCGGATGGGCGTCGAGGTTGCGCGCGACATGCGCGAGGGGCTCAACGGCGCCGACATCGTCATGATGCTGCGGCTCCAGCGCGAGCGCATGAACGGCTCCTTCGTGCCGTCGACCTCCGAATATTTCAACTATTTCGGGCTGGACCAGAAAAAGCTTGGCTATGCCAAGCCAGACGCTCTCGTCATGCATCCCGGCCCGATGAACCGCGGCGTCGAGATCGACACCGCGGTCGCCGACGGCGCGCAATCGCTGATCCGCGAACAGGTCGAGATGGGCGTGGCGGTGCGCATGGCCGTGCTCGAAGCGCTCGCCCGCAACTTGCCGAACGCGTGATGCTCATGCTGACTGACCGCCGTCCCATCCTGCTCGCCAACGCCCGCGTCGTCGATCCCTCCAGGGATTTCGACGGCCCCGGCGATGTCCTGATTGCCGACGGCATCATCCGCGAGACCCGCCGCGGCATCGGCGCTGCCGGCGTCCCCGAGGGCACCGACGTCGTCAACTGCGCCGGCAAAATCGTGGCCCCGGGCCTGATCGACATGAAAGCTTTCGTCGGCGAACCCGGCTTCAGCCATCGCGAGACCTTCGCGTCCGCGAGCCAGGCGGCCGCGACCGGCGGCATCACCACCATCATCTGCCAGCCCGATACGGAGCCCGTCATCGACAATTCGGCGACGGTGGACTTCGTGATGCGCCGCGCCCGCGACACCGCGATCGTCAACATCCAGCCGATGGCGGCGCTGACCAAGGGGATGCGCGGCGAGGAGATGACCGAGTTCGGCCTGTTGAAGGCCGCGGGCGCCATCGCCTTCAGCGACGGCGACAGGAGCGTCACCAACGCCCAAGTGATGCGCCGGGCCCTGACTTACGCGCGCGATTTCGACGCGCTGATCGTGCATCACACCGAAGATCCCGATCTCGTCGGCGAAGGCGTGATGAACGAGGGCGAGTTCGCCTCGCGGCTCGGCCTGATGGGCATTCCGAACGCAGCGGAAGCCGTGATGCTGGAACGCGACATGCGCCTCGTCGCGCTGACCGGTGGCCGCTATCACGCCGCCTCGCTGTCCTGCATCGACTCGCTCGACATCCTCAAGCGCGCCCGCGACGCCGGGCTCGCCGTCAGCGCCTCGGTCTCGATCAACCATCTTGCGCTGAACGAGAACGATATCGGGCCCTACCGGTCGTTCCTGAAGCTGTCGCCGCCGCTGCGCACCGAGGACGACCGCCGCGCGCTGGTCGCAGCCGTCGCCTCCGGCCTCATCGACGTCATCATGTCCGACCACAATCCGCAGGACGTCGAGGTCAAGCGCCTGCCGTTCGCGGAAGCAGCTCCCGGCGCCGTGGGGCTCGAGACCATGCTGCCCGCCGGCCTGCGGCTGATGCACAATGGCGAGCTGGACCTGAAGACGCTGATCCAGGCGATGTCGACCCGGCCGGCCGAGATTCTGGGCCTGCCCGGTGGAACCCTGCGCGCAGGCAGCCCGGCGGATGTGATCGTGATCGACCCCGACGTCCCCTGGGTGGTCGATCCCGCCGAGCTCAAATCGCCCTGCAAGAACACCCCGTTCGACGAAGCCCGCTTTACAGGCCGCGTGGTGCGCACCATTGTCGGTGGACGGACGGTCTTCGAGCATGTCTAGGGTGACGGTTTTGGGTGTCGCCCTGCACCGCGACAGCGGATCGGGACAGGATCATGCGTGGCGTCGCAGTTCAGCATGGCGATGCGGTCAAGGGATTTGCAGCCATGGGTCTTGAAGCATTTTTGCCGGTGGCGCTCGTCATCGGCTACCTCCTCGGCTCGATTCCGTTCGGGCTGGTCCTGACCAGGCTCGCCGGCACGCAAGATATCCGCTCGATCGGCTCCGGCAGCATCGGCGCCACCAACGTGCTGCGCACCGGACGCAAGAGCCTTGCTGCGGGCACCCTCTTGCTCGATGCGCTGAAGGGCACCGTGGCGGTCGTGATCGCCGGCTACATCGCCGGCCCCAATGCTGCGATGGCGGCAGGCCTCGGCGCCTTCCTCGGCCATCTCTTCCCGGTCTGGCTCAAATTCAAGGGCGGCAAGGGTGTTGCGGTCTATATCGGCATCCTGCTCGGCCTGTTCTGGCCGGCCGCGGTGGTGTTCTGCCTGCTCTGGTTGGCGACCGCCTTCACCACGCGCTATTCCTCGCTCTCGGCGCTGGTGGCCTCCTTCATCACGCCGATGTTCCTGTGGTGGTTCGGCCACCTCGCTTTGTCTGCGCTGTTCGCCGTGCTGACGCTGCTGCTGTTCTACGCGCATCGCGAGAACATCAAGCGGCTGCAATCGGGCAAGGAAAGCCGGATCGGCGAGAAGGCCTAGAGCGTTTTCGAGCGAAGTGGATACCGGTTCGCGTCAAGAAAGCGCGTCAAAACAAAATCCAACGCCGGGAAAAAGTACGGATACCGCCGCGCTCCTTCCGCATTATACGCCAAATCCTGTTCGCAACTCGAAAGCCAATCGTGGCCAGAGTGGCGAACGAGTTCCATGCCTGTCATCCTGACAGCGCAAAAGGCGTTACGCGGTTGCTCAGAATGAGCGAGAAGATTGTCGGCGCGCATATCGACGGTGGTTCGCAGGGTGCGGCGCGCACTGCGGCGAGCCGACTGCTGTCCATGACGGACATCTGGTCCGATGCGCCCTCGCCGCCTCCTGTCCCCGAGCCGGCTCCCGTTGCACCGCCACCTGCGCCCGCCCCCGTGGCACAAATTGCCGCGCCCATCGAGGCCGTGACCGCGGCTGCACCTGTCGTGCGCGATCAGGTCCGCCCCGATCAATGGCCACCGCGAAGACTCTCGCTGGCGCTTCAGGGCGGCGGCACCTTTGCCGCCTTCACCTGGGGCGTGCTGGAGCGGCTCCTGGAAGAGCCCGATATCGAGATCGACACCATCAGCGGCGCCAGCGCCGGCGCCGTCAATGCGCTGCTGCTCGCTTGCGGCCTCGCTGAGGGCGGCCGTGAGGCTGCGCGCGCGCGGCTGAACCGGTTCTGGGTCCGCCTGATGCACGAGGCCTCGTTCCGCTCGCTGATGCTGGTCGGCGGCTTTTCGCCGGCGGGAAGCTCGGTCGCGTTCGGGCCGACGCTGCGCTCCGGCCAGTTCGATCCGTTCGATCTCGATCCGCTGCGGCAAGCGCTGTCGCGCGACATCAATTTCGCGGCGCTGCGCGCGGCGAAGTCGCCAAAGCTCCTGATCGCGGCGACGCGGATCCGCGACGGGCAGCAGCAGATCTTTCGCAACGACGCCATCACGACCGACGTCGCGCTGGCCTCCACCTGCCCGCCTTTGGTCCACTGCGCCGTCGAGATCGAGGGCGAAGCCTATTGGGACGGCGGCTTCGGCGGCAATCCGCCATTGCTGAAGCTGGCGCAGGAGACGGCGGCGACCGATATGCTGCTGGTCCAGCTCACCCCGTCCCGCGACAGCTACGTGCCGATCACGCTCGCCGCCATCGACCGCCGGCTCGACCAGATCACCGCAAACGCCGCGCTCAATGCCGAGGTTGCGGCGATCGCATGGGCGCAATCGCACGCCGCATGTTCGCTGCGGCTGTCCAGGATCGCGGCGGAAGACTCCGTTGAAGGCCTGGCGCAGCGTAGCTCGGCCGATCTCGGCCGCGGCTTCATCCGCCTGTTGCACCGGAGCGGCCGCGAGGCGGCCGAGCGATGGCTCGGGCAAGGTGCGATGATCAGTGCAGCTCCGCCTGCATCCGACCAGCGCACCGCTTCCGCAGAACCCGCGCTAGCCTGATTTCGCCAGCGCATCCTCCAGGAACCACGCCGTCGCAAGCGCATGTGCGTCGTTGCCGAAGCGCGCGATCACCTGCACGCCGATCGGCAGGCCACCGACCTTCAGCACCGGCACGTTGACGCAAGGATTGCCCATCAGCGTCCAGAGCCGGTTGTAGCGAGGGTCGCCGGTGCTCGCGAGAGCCTTGGCCGGCGCGGTGCCCGGCGCCGAATAGGTCAAGAGCACGTCGACGCCCTCGAACACTTCGCCAAGCTCGCGGCGGCCACGGCGGCCGATCCGGCGCGCCTCGTCATATTCCTTCGGCGTGAGCCCGACCGTCGCATCGAGACTGGCGCGCAGCATCGGCGCGATCTCGTCGTGATGCTCGGAAAACTCCCAGGCGAGCGCGCGATGCGCCTCGAAATCCTGGATGATGGGATGGATGCGCCAGGCCTCATGCACCGCCTCGGGCAGATCGATGGCCTGAACACTGGCCCCGGCCCGCTCGGCCGCCTTGATCGCGGCTTGCAGGCCCTGCTCGGCCGCCGGCTCGACAGCGCCGGCGAACTCCTGCCTGACCACGCCGATGCGCGGTGCCTTGGCCGGGACGATGCCGGAGAATTCGCTGCGGCCGGTCATCGCCAGCAGTCCGCGCGCGAGATCCTCCGCGCGCGCGCCGAACAGGCCGACCGTGTCGAGCGCCCACGAATAGCACTTCACGCCGACCGTCGGCAGCATGCGGAACGACGGCTTGATCGCGGCCGTCCCGCAATAGGCGGCGGGCCGGATCACCGAGCCGCCGGTCTGGGTGCCCAGCGCCAGCGGGATCATGCCGGCGCCGACCGCCGCCGCCGAGCCCGAGGACGAGCCGCCCGGGGAATGGCCGGTATTGTGCGGATTGAGCGTCGCCGTCGGATCGCGCGAGGCGAACGCCGTGGTGGTGGTCTTGCCGATGATGGTGGCCCCCGCCCGCTTCAGCATCATCACGACAGGCGCGTCGCTGCGCGGCTGCCAGCCGCGATAGATCTCCGAGCCCATCTCGGTCGGCATATTGGCCGTGTCGATGATGTCCTTGATGCCGACGGCGATACCGCGCAGCGGGCCGGAGGCTTGCGCTCTTGCCGACTTGTCGTGGCGGACGAAGGCATGGACCTCCTTCTCCCGCGCCTCGATCGCCGCGTGCGACTGGGCGATGGCTGCGTTAGGCGACAGCTCGCCCGTTTCGATGCGGCGCTGGAGGTCGGCGAGTGAGATCATGGCAATACCCTTCTTATTGGGATCGCTTTTAGCATTGCGCCGAGGTCGCGCAAGCGCACACCCCTGTTGCCCACGCCCTCAGGTTGTTCCATGTTACGCCTGCAAGGAGACGCCGTGGACGCCATCAACCCCAGCGTGGAGCTGACCGAGACCGAGCGGATCGACCGCCTGCGGCTGATCCGCTCCGACAATGTCGGGCCGCGCACCTTCCGCTCGCTGGTCGATCATTTCGGCAGCGCGCGTGCTGCGCTGGAGCGGTTGCCGGATCTGGCACGCCGCGGCGGCGCGGCGCGGTCGGGGCGCATCTGTAGCGCGGACGAGGCCAAGGCCGAGCTCGCCGCCAGCCGCAAATTCGGCATCGCCTGGCTCGCGCCCGGCGAGGACGGCTATCCGGCGCGGCTCTCGACGCTCGACGACGCCCCGCCGCTGCTCGCGGTACGCGGCGACACGACAACCTTGATGCGGCCGATGATCGCGATCGTCGGCTCGCGCAATGCCTCCGGCGCTGGGCTGAAATTTGCTGGTCAGCTCGCGCGTGAGCTTGGCGAAGCCGGCTTCATCATCATCTCAGGGCTCGCCCGCGGCGTCGACCAGGCCGCGCATCGCACCAGCGTCGAGAGCGGCACGATCGCCGTTCTCGCCGGCGGCCATGACTGCATCTATCCGCCCGAGCACGGCGATTTGCTCACGTCGATCCTCGATCACGCGGGCGCGGCGATCTCCGAGATGCCGCTCGGCCACGAGCCGCGCGCCCGCGACTTCCCCCGCCGCAACCGGCTGATCTCGGGCGCCTCGCTCGGCGTGGTCGTGGTGGAGGCCGCCCACCGCTCGGGCTCGCTGATCACCGCGCGCATGGCGGCCGAACAGGGCCGCGAGGTGTTCGCGGTGCCGGGCTCGCCGCTCGATCCGCGCGCCGCCGGCACCAATGATCTGATCAAGCAGGGCGCAACGCTCGTCACCGAAGCTGCCGACGTCATCAACGCTGTCGCACCGATCATGGAGCGGCCGCTGGTGATTCCTGCGCGCGAGCCCGACAGCGGGCCGTTCGAGAGCGATCCGCAGACGCACGACCGCGATCAGATCACCGGCCTGCTCGGCCCCGTGCCGATCGGCCTCGACGACCTCGTGCGGATGTCCGGTGCCTCGCCGGCGATCGTGCGCACCGTGCTGCTGGAGCTCGAGCTCGCCGGCCGGCTCGAACGCCACGGCGGCGGATTGGTGTCGCTGCTTTAGTTCTCGCCGCGCTTGTCGAACCGCGTACGTGCGGCCTCGATCTGCGCCAGATGCTCCATCGCCCACTTGCCGAGCGCCTCCACGGGCCGCGACAGGCCGCGGCCGAGATCGGTCAGCTCATAGTCCACGCGCGGCGGAATGGTCGGGAAGATCGTGCGCGTGACGAGGCCGTCGCGCTCCAGCCCGCGCAACGTCAAGGTCAGCATCCGCTGCGAGATGCCGTTGATCATGCGCTTCAGCTCGTTGAAGCGCTTCGGTCCGTCGCCGAGCATCATGATGACGAACACGCTCCATTTGTCGCCGACGCGGGACAGCACGGAGGCGACCCCGCGGCAGTCCGCATGGTTGGGATCGGGCCTTTGATCCGGCCTTGGCGAAGCAGGCAGATCGATGTGCGCAGGTTTCAAAGATGTGTCCATGGCTCAAAAAAGTGCGTTCTTGCGGGGATTTCGATGGTCACTCATGTAGTGCGGGTTACAAATCTATACCATGGGTGACCTCAATGAAACTCCTCCATATCGACTCCAGCGTGCTCGGCCCCCACTCCGTCAGCCGGCAGGTTTCCGCCGCCATCGTCGACCGTCTCCGCCAGGCGACGCCCTCACTCGAGGTCGTCTATCGCGATCTGACCCAGACCCCGCTCGCCCACCTCTCCGGCTCGCATCTGGCGGCCGCGCAAGGCGCGCCTGCGCCGGCGGAACTCGGACCCGACCTTGCCGCGAGCGCGGCCGTGCTGAACGAGTTCCTCGCTGCCGACGTGGTCGTGATCGGCGCGCCCATGTACAATTTCACCATCCCGAGCCAGCTCAAGGCCTGGATCGACCGCATCCTGGTGGCGGGGAAGACATTTCAATACGGCGCCAATGGACCTCAGGGCCTTGCCGGCGCAAAGCGCGTGATCGTGGCGATCTCGCGCGGCGGCTATTACGGCGCGGACATGCCGACTGCCGCTGGCGAGCATCTCGAAACCTATCTGCGCTGGGTGTTCGGCTTCATCGGCATCACCGATCCCGAGTTCATCTCCGCCGACGGCATCCAGGTCGGGCCGGATCATCGTGAGAAAGCGCTGGCCGGCGCACTTCAGGCGGCCACCAGCCTTCAGGCGGCGTGAGGCTCACGCCGACCGCAACAGCCGCTGCCGGATTCCGGCGGCGGCTGACAGATCGCACCGGCTAAAACCAGGCGCCCTGCATGCCCAGGATGACGGCCACGAGCGAAACGAACAGGCCGATGCCGGAGAAAACAGCCACCCCGATGAGCTCCGATTTGTCGGAGCGTCTGGCGGGAATGGCGGAGCGTTCGGTGAAAATGCGCGGTGTTGAAATCGACGAAAAAATACGAGCTGCCTTTGGCATGACGGGCTCCCTGAAAATGAGTCTTATGACCCCCTGCCCGTAAAAGGGTCTTGGCAGCTTGCGGCAAGGTTCAACCTGATCACGCAAGGTTCAGAAAATACATCCCGCGGGACGAGGGAACCGGCCGGCGCAACCGATGTGGCCGCGCCGACCGATTCAATTTGCACTTGATTTGATCAGCCACGATAGATCGGTGCGCCGCTCGGAGCGGCGACCGCGCCGCCATCGACGAAGATCTCCTGGCCTTGAATATGCGCGGAATCATCGGAGGCGAGGAACAGCACCGTCTTCGAGATGTGATCGGGTTCACCAATGCGGCCGAGCGGCGTCGACAGCGCGATGCGCTTCTCGAACGCCTTCTCGGCTTCAGGCGTTGCGATCGCAGCGCCCCAGATCGGCGTGCGGATCGCGCCCGGCGCGACGACGTTGACGCGGATGCCGCGCGGCGACAGCTCCGAGGCCATGATCCGCGCCATCGCCCGCACGCCGGCCTTCGCCGCGCCGTAAGCCGAATAGCCGGGAATGCCGAGCACCGAGATCACCGAGCCGTTGAGGATGATCGAGGCATTGTCGTTCAGATGAGGCAGCGCCGACTGAACCGTGAAGAACACGCCGGTGAGGTTCGTGCTGATCACCTTCTCAAAGACCTCCAGCGTCGCCGCACCGAGCGGCGTGCTGCCGGGAATACCGGCATTGGCGAACACGATGTCGAACTTGCCGAACTTCTCGGCGCCCTGCCTGATTGCAGCTTCGGTGGCCGCGATGTCGGTGGCATCGGCGACGACGGCAAGCGCGTTCGGGCCGAGCTCTTTCGCGGCAGCCGCCAGCGTTTCCTTGTTGCGCCCGGTGATCACCACCTTGGCACCCTCGGCCACGAACAGCTTTGCAGTCGCAAGGCCGATGCCGCCGTTGCCGCCCGTAATCAATGCCGTCTTGTTCTTCAGTCTCACGTTCGCCTCCAGTGGTTTCATAATGAAACTACGTTGCCATCTAGGGCATTTGGTTTTATGATGCAACCACACAAGCGCGTGATCGCCTCCGGAATCGGGCGAACGCGAAAGGACCAGGACGATGGTGAAACGAACCAGCTTCGAGGGCGATACCTGCCCGATCGCACGCTCGCTGGAGGCGATCGGCGACTGGTGGTCGCTCTTGATTATCCGCGAGGCGCTGTTCGGCCTGCGCCGCTTCGGCGAGTTTCAGAGCAAGCTCGGCATGGCGAAGAACATTCTGGCCGCGCGGCTGCGCGCGCTGGTCGATCACGACATTCTGGAGACCGCCCCCGCCTCCGACGGCAGCGCCTATTCTGAATATTTGCTGACGCTGAAGGGCCGCGGCACCTTCCCGATCCTGGTCGCGCTGCGGCAATGGAGCGAGGAATTCGACGACCACCCCGAGCAGATCGCGACCATCCTGGTCGATCGCGAGAAAGGCCGCCCGGTGCGCAAGCTGGAGCTGCGCGCGGAGGACGGGCGCCTGCTCAGCCAGGCGGACACGACAGTGAAGCCGCGACCGGCGCTGCGGCGGCGCGCAACAGGATGACATCGCGTACGATCTCTCCTCATGGTCGTCCCGGCGAAGGCCGGGACCCATAACCACAGGGAGCGGTTAGGCGAAGACTCGTGGTTCGGAATTGGCCCCCCGCTCAGATCGATAGACCTCGCGGTATGGGTCCCGGCCTTCGCCGGGACGACATGAGAACCTCACGACAGCTTGCGCTTGGTGCGCAGCCGCAGATGCTCGTCGGCCTCCAGCTGCGTCATGCCTAAGAGATAATGCAGCACGTCGAGCCTGTGGCGCTCGGCGAGCTTGCGCAACACCGCCACCTGCTCGGCGATGAAGGCAACCGCCTCATCGGCCCCGCCTTCCCCCGGTTCCTCGTGGCGCGAGCCTTCCCGCGCGCCTGATGCGGCGCGCGCCCGTTTCTTTCCTGGCCTAGTCACCAGACCCCACCCCGAATCCATGCCCCACGGGAACATTACGCCCACATCGACCGCAACTCCAAGGTGGTATTTTGCAACTTTCTCGATATGAAACTTTTCCCATCGCGGCGGCTTTCTACACCCCTCGATTTGACAGCGACGGCCTCACCACCCATGTTCGGTTCGAAACGGCCGACCCGAATCTCGTCGAATTCGGCCTAGAATTTCCCCATAAGTTACTGGAACTACATGAATATCGTCATTGTGGAGTCGCCGGCGAAAGCCAAGACGATCAACAAGTATTTGGGCTCGTCCTATGAGGTTCTGGCCTCGTTCGGCCATGTCCGCGACCTCCCGGCGAAGAACGGTTCCGTCGATCCGGACGCCAATTTCAAGATGATCTGGGAGGTCGACCCCAAGGCGGCCGGCCGGCTCAACGATATCGCCAAGTCTCTGAAGAACGCCGACCGCCTGATTCTCGCCACCGACCCTGATCGCGAGGGCGAGGCCATCTCCTGGCACGTGCTGGAGGTGTTGAAGGAAAAGCGCGCTCTCAAGGATCAGAAGATCGAGCGCGTGGTGTTCAACGCCATCACCAAGCAGGCCGTCACCGACGCGATGAAGCATCCGCGCCAGATCGACGGCGCGCTGGTCGACGCCTATATGGCGCGCCGCGCGCTGGACTATCTGGTCGGCTTCACCCTCTCCCCCGTGCTGTGGCGCAAGCTGCCGGGCGCCCGCTCGGCCGGCCGCGTGCAGTCGGTGGCGCTGCGCCTCGTCTGCGACCGCGAGCTCGAGATCGAGAAGTTCGTCGCCCGCGAATACTGGTCGCTGGTCGCGACCCTGCTCACCCCGCGCGGCGATGCGTTCGAGGCGCGTCTCGTCGGCGCCGACGGCAAGAAGATCCAGCGCCTCGACATCGGCACCGGCGCGGAAGCCGAAAACTTCAAGAAGGCGCTGGAAGCCGCCGCCTACGCGGTCACCGCGGTCGATGCAAAACCCGCCCGACGCAATCCGCAGGCCCCCTTCACCACCTCCACGCTGCAGCAGGAAGCCAGCCGCAAATACGGCTTTGCGCCCGCGCACACGATGCGCATCGCCCAGCGCCTCTATGAAGGCATCGACATCGGCGGCGAGACCACCGGACTCATTACTTATATGCGTACCGACGGCGTGCAGATCGATCCGTCCGCGATCACCCAGGCGCGCAAGGTGATCGGCGAGGATTACGGCAACGCCTACGTGCCGGAGGCCCCGCGCCAGTACCAGGCCAAGGCCAAGAACGCCCAGGAAGCGCACGAAGCGATCCGCCCGACCGACATGTCCCGCCGCCCGGACAGCATGAGCCGCAAGCTCGATTCCGATCAGGCGCGGCTCTACGAGCTGATCTGGAAGCGCACCATCGCGAGCCAGATGGAAGCGGCCGAGCTCGAGCGCACCACCGTCGACATCACGGCGAAGGCCGGCGGCCGTACGCTGGAGCTGCGCGCCACCGGCCAGGTCGTCAAGTTCGACGGCTTCCTCGCGCTCTACCAGGAAGGCCGCGACGACGAGGAAGACGAGGATTCCCGCCGCCTGCCCGCGATGAGCGCCGGCGACGGCCTGAAGCGGCAGTCGCTCGCCGTCACCCAGCACTTCACCGAGCCGCCGCCGCGCTTCTCCGAGGCCTCGCTGGTCAAGCGCATGGAGGAGCTCGGCATCGGCCGGCCCTCGACCTATGCCTCGATCCTCCAGGTCCTGAAGGACCGCGGCTACGTCAAGCTGGAGAAGAAGCGCCTGCACGGCGAGGACAAGGGCCGCGTCGTGGTCGCGTTCCTCGAAAGCTTCTTCAGCCGCTACGTCGAATACGACTTCACCGCCAACCTGGAAGAGCAGCTCGATCGCATCTCCAACAACGAGATCTCCTGGCAGCAGGTGCTGAAGGATTTCTGGAACGGCTTCATCGGCGCCGTCGACGAGATCAAGGATTTGCGCGTGGCGCAGGTGCTGGACGTGCTCGACGACATGCTCGGACAACACATCTATCCGCCCCGCGCCGACGGCGGCGACATCAGGCAGTGCCCGAGCTGCGGCAACGGCCGGCTCAATCTCAAGGCCGGCAAGTTCGGCGCCTTCGTCGGCTGCTCGAACTATCCGGAGTGCCGCTACACCCGTCAGCTCGCCGCCGACAGCGAGGCGACGGCCGACCGTTCGCTCGGCCAGGATCCCGACACCGGTCGCGACGTCTGGGTCAAGGCTGGCCGCTTCGGCCCGTACATCCAGCTCGGCGAGCAGAAGGATTATGAGGAAGGCGAGAAGCCGAAGCGCGCGGGCATCCCGAAGGGCACCTCGCCCGGCGACGTCGAGCTCGAGCTTGCGCTGAAGCTGTTGTCGCTGCCGCGCGAGATCGGCAAGCATCCGGAGACCGGTCAGCCGATCACCGCCGGCCTCGGCCGCTTCGGGCCGTTCGTGAAGCACGAGAAGACCTATGCCAGCCTCGAGGCCGGCGACGAGGTCTTCGACATCGGCCTCAACCGCGCCGTGACGCTGATCGCGGAAAAGGTCGCCAAGGGCCCGAGCCGCCGCTTCGGCGCCGACCCCGGCAAGGCGATCGGCGATCATCCGACGCTCGGCACCGTCACCGTGAAGAGCGGCCGTTACGGCGCCATATGTCACCGCCGGCGGCGTCAACGCGACGATCCCGGCCGAGTTCGAAAAGGACACCGTCACGCTGCCGCAGGCGATCGCACTGATTGACGAGCGCGCGGCCAAGGGTGGCGGCAAGACCAAGGCGAAGAAGGCGGCGAAGCCGGCCAAGGCCAAGAAGGCTGCGGCGAAGGCCGCCGGCGGCGATGACGCCGCGCCCAAACCCAAGAAACCGGCCGCGAAGAAAGCCGCAACCAAATCCGAATCCACCAGCAAGGCGCGCGCCGCCGTGTCGTCGACTGCAAAGACGTCGCCGACCAAGGCCGCCGCCACCAAGAATCCTGCAAACACTCCGGCCAAGAAGAGTGCCGGCAAGAATTAGAGGTTAAGTGAAACGCAAGAATGACCGTGGCTTTCCCGACAGGCAAGCCATCGTCGCCTTCATCAAGGCAAATCAGGGAAACGTCGGCACCCGCGAAATTGCGCGCGAGTTCGGCCTGAAGAACGCCGATCGCGTCGAGCTCAAGCGCATGCTGCGCGAGCTCGCCGACGACGGGACCATCAAGAAGAAGCGCCACAAGGTCTCGGAACCGGACACCCTGCCGTCGACGCTGGTCGCCGACATCACCGGCCGCGACTCCGATGGCGAGCTGATCGCCTCCCCCACCGAATGGGACGAGGTCGAAAGCGGCGAACCGCCAAAAATCCTCATCGTCATGCCGCGCCGGCCGAAGCCCGGCACCGCCGCCGGCGTCGGCGACCGCGCCCTGCTGCGCGTCGAGCGCATCGACGAGACCGAAGGCCCGGCCTATCGCGGCCACATCATCAAGGTCTTCGACAAGGCCAAGAGCCGCATCCTCGGCGTGTTCCGCAGTCTGCCCGAAGGCGGCGGACGGCTCGTTCCCGTCGACAAGAAATCTGCCGACCGCGAGCTGAACATTGCCGCGGCCGACACGCAGGGCGCCCAGGACGGCGACCTCGTCAGCGTCGACATCGTCCGCTCACGCGCCTTTGGCCTCGCCTCAGGCCGCGTGAAGGAGAAGCTCGGCTCGGTCAAGTCGGAGAAGGCGATCAGCCTGATCGCGATCTACGCGCACGACATTCCCCTGCAATTCCGCCCCGCGGCAGAGCGTGAAGCCGAAGCGGCGGAGCCGGCGAACCTGAAGGGGCGCGAGGACTGGCGCGACGTCCCGCTCGTCACCATCGATCCGCCCGATGCGAAAGATCATGACGACGCGGTCCATGCGCAGGCCGACGACGATCCCAACAACAAGGGCGGCTTCATCGTCAACGTCGCCATTGCCGACGTGAGCTTCTACGTGCGGCCGGGCACCGCGCTCGACCGCGATGCGCTCGACCGCGGCAACTCGGTCTATTTCCCCGACCGCGTCGTGCCGATGCTGCCGGAGCGCATCTCCAACAATCTCTGCTCGCTGGTGCCGGGCGAGCCGCGCGGCGCGCTGGCGGTGCGCATGGTGATCGGCCCGGACGGCCGCAAGCGCTCGCATACGTTCCACCGCATCCTGATGCGCTCGGCGGCGAAGCTGAACTACGCACAGGCGCAGGCCGCGATCGACGGCCGGCCTGACGACACCACCGGCCCCCTGCTCGATCCGATCCTGAGGCCGCTCTACACCGCCTATGCCTGCGTCAAGCGCGCAAGAGACGAGCGCGATCCGCTCAATCTCGATCTGCCCGAGCGCAAGATCCTCTTGAAGAGCGATGGCACGGTCGATCGCGTCATCGTTCCCGAGCGTCTCGATGCGCACAAGCTGATCGAGGAGTTCATGATCCTCGCCAACGTCGCTGCCGCGGAAATGCTCGAGAAGAAGTCGCTGCCGCTGATCTACCGCGTGCACGACGAGCCGACGCTGGAGAAGGTCCACGCGCTCGCGGAGTTTCTGGAGACGCTCGACGTTCCCTTCGCCAAATCAGGCGCGCTGCGCCCGGCCCTGTTCAACCGCGTGCTGGCCCAGCTCGAGGGCCACGACCACTTCCCGCTGGTGAGCGAAGTCGTGCTCCGCGCCCAGGCGCAGGCCGAATATTCCGCTGAGAATTACGGTCATTTCGGCCTGAACCTGCGCCGCTACGCGCATTTCACCTCGCCGATCCGCCGCTATGCCGACCTCGTCGTGCACCGCGCGCTGGTCCGCGCGCTCGGCCTTGGCGAAGGTGCGCTGCCCGACACCGAGACACCGGAAACGCTCGGCGAGGTCGCAGCCCACATCTCGGTGACCGAGCGGCGCGCGATGAAGGCGGAGCGCGAGACCGTGGACCGGCTGATCGCGCACCATCTCGCCGACCGCATCGGCTCCAGCTTCCAGGGCCGCGTTTCCGGCGTCACGCGCGCCGGCCTGTTCGTCAAGCTGAGCGAGACCGGCGCCGACGGCCTGATCCCGATCCGATCCCTTGGCACGGAATATTTCAACTATGACGAGAGCCGCCATGCCCTCGTCGGCACGCGCAGCGGCGCCATGCATCAGCTGGGTGACGTGGTCGACGTCCGTCTGATAGAAGCAGCTCCGATCGCGGGCGCGCTGCGCTTCGAGCTGCTGTCGTCAAGCGGCGAGACCGCGCCGCAGGGCCGCAGGGCATCCGGTCGGCAACGCCGCCCCTCGTTCAAGGCGCATCCCGGACGCAGTCCGGCGAAGAAGCACAAGCCGGCGAAGCCGAAGAAGCCCGGCAAGGGCAAGAAGAACAAGGGCAAAGGCCAGAAGGGCAAGGCATGGTGACGATGAGCACGGCCCCGAAAATCTGGACGCGCGAGACCGGCCTCGTCGAGAAGCGCGATGTCTGGACGGCAATGAAGCGCGGCTTTCGCGGCCGCTGCCCGCGTTGCGGCGAAGGAAAACTGTTCCGCGCCTTCCTGAAGACCGCTGATCATTGCTCGGCGTGCGGCCTCGACTTCACGCCGCATCGCGCCGACGATTTGCCCGCCTATCTCGTCATCGTCATCGTCGGCCACATCGTGGTGCCCGGCATCCTCTGGATCGAGACCAACTACACGACGCCGGTCTGGCTCAGCTTCGCGGCCTACCTGCCCTTCACGTTCTTCGCCTCGCTCGCGCTGCTCCAGCCGGTCAAGGGCGCCGTGGTCGGATTGCAATGGGCTCTGCGCATGCACGGCTTTGACGACAACCCTCCGGATGGTATTCCGCCGGTGTAAGCAATAAGCAAGAAGCGGTTTGGGTGAGGACATGACGGACACGTTGCAGGCAGCCGAGAAGGCAAAGATCCACGAGGGCAAGGAAGCCGACCATCATCCCTATTTCCGCCCGAAGGATGCGGCGACACTGATCCTGGTCGATCGCAGCGGCGCCGTTCCGAAAGTCCTGGTCGGCAAGCGCCACGACAAGGTGGTGTTCATGCCCGGCAAGTTCGTCTTCCCCGGCGGCCGCGTCGACAAGGCCGACTACCGTGTGCCGTGTGCGGCCCCCATCACCTCCGAGCTGGAAGCCAACCTCGCCAAGGGCAGCCCGAAGACGCCGGCCTCACGCGCAAAATCGCTGGCGATCGCCGCGATCCGCGAGGCCTGCGAGGAGACCGGCCTCTGCCTCGGGCGCAAGGCCGAGGGGAAAGCGCCCAAGCTCGACAGCGCCTGGAAGCCGTTTGCGGATGCGGGCCTGCTGCCCGACCCCTCAGGCCTGTTCCTGATCGCGCGCGCCATCACCCCGCCCGGTCGCGTCAAGCGGTTCGACACGCGCTTCTTCACCGCGGATGCCTCCGCGATCACCCATCGCGTCGAGGGCGTGATCCATGCGGATGCGGAGCTGGTCGAGCTGGTCTGGGTCGAACTCGGCTCGAAGCCGCTCGCCGATCTGCATCCGATGACGCGCAACGTGCTCAACGAGCTCGACACGCGCCTTGCCACCGGCCCGCTCCGCCACGACGCGCCGGTGCCGTTCTTCCATTTCTACGGCGGCAAGATGCAGAAGGATATTTTGAGCTGACTGCTCACCTCTCCCGTAGGGAGAAATGAACCGGGCTAAGCCGATCGAGTATTCTTATCATGCGTCGTCGCTATCCGGCTCGGTGCCGACATAGTCGCGCGCCGGCAGCTTGAGGACGCGGCCGATCTCGCCCGCGAGCTTGTCCGCCTCCTCGCGCCTGGTGAAGCTCATCAGGTTGATCGGCTCGGTGCCCTTGTTGCCGCAGAGATTGACGTCATAGGTCGTCAGATCCGCATCGTAGTCGTCGGTGATGCTGATGAAATGATAGTCGGCGAGATTGCGATGCCTGCGAATGTTCAGCGGGCCGAACTGGCTGGTGATGACGATCTGGCGCAGCGTCTCGTTGAGCACGACGAAATAGCGGAAGGTGAGCAGGATCAGGCCGGGGATGCCGACGAGCAGCCCGAGGCCGGTGAACACCAGCACCGGCACGAGATCATCGGCGAGCCGGCCGAAGCCGGAGAAATCCTGGCGCAGGCCGAGCGCGACATTCCACAGCAGATAACCGCTGGCCGCCAGTAGCGGCAACGACAGCAGCCGGCCAACCCAGGGCATCGCCCGGTCGATACGGACCATGCCGCCATCCACTGTCATCGCGCCTGCCATTGATGGTCTCCTCACGAGGTCATGGCTTTGGTCGGAGCGAGCAGCGGATTGGTTCGATGGGCGGCCCACTCCCTCACCGCCATTCCGGGGCTGGCCGCTGACGCGGCGCCCCGGAATGACGGGATTGTGCTGAGTGGATCGCGAAATACGAAAAATTCTTCCCGCCTCCCCCAATGGCGGAGTTGCCACTCATGCCTATGTCTTTCCCCAACGACACCCAGAACGGATACGGGGCGATGGCACAACGGCAACTCAAGCTTGGCGCGTTCATGCGCCCGATCAGCATCCACACCGGCGCCTGGCGCTATCCGGGGGCCTGGCCGGACGCCAATTTCAATTTCGGCCACATCAAGACGCTGATCAGGAAGCTCGAGGCCGGCAAGTTCGACGCCTTCTTCATGGCCGATCACCTCGCCGTGCTGAACATGCCGATCAACGCGCTCAAGCGCAGCCACACCGTGACGTCGTTCGAGCCGTTCACGCTGCTGTCGGCGCTCTCGGCCGTCACCGAGCGGATCGGCCTGATCGCGACCGGCTCGACCACCTTTGACGAGCCCTATCACGTCGCGCGCCGCTTCGCCTCGCTCGACCATCTCAGCGGCGGCCGCGCGGGCTGGAACATCGTCACCACCTCGAACCCGGACGCCGCGCTGAATTTCGGGCTCGAAGATCACATGGAGCACGCCGAGCGCTACAAGCGCGCCCGCGAGTTCTACGACGTCGTCACCGGCCTGTGGGATTCCTTCGCCGACGATGCCTTCGTGCGCGATGTCGAGAGCGGGCTGTTCTTCGAGCCCTCGAAGATGCACACGCTCGACCACAACGGCAAATACCTGAAGGTGCGCGGCCCCCTCAACATCGCCCGCCCGGTGCAGGGCTGGCCGGTGATCGTGCAGGCCGGTGCCTCCGAAGACGGCAGGCAGCTTGCGGCCGAGACGGCGGAGGCCGTGTTCACCGGCGGCGGCAGCCTCGCCGACGGGCAAAAGCTCTACGCCGATATCAAGGGCCGCATGGCGAAGGTCGGCCGCGACCCTGAACATCTCAAGATCCTGCCCGGCGCCTTCGTCGTGGTCGGCGACAGCGTCGATGAAGCCAAGGAGAAGCGCGCGCTGCTCGACAGCCGCGTGCATTACGACAGCGCCATCGCCTCGCTCTCCGTCATCCTCGGCACCGATGCGTCGGGCTTCGACCCGGACGGGCCTCTGCCGGAGATCCCCGAGACCAACGCCAGCAAGAGCGGCAGGCAGCGCATGGTGGACCTCGCCGCCCGCGAAAAGCTCACCGTCCGCCAGCTCGCCCAGCGCGTCGGCGGCTATGGCGGGCTGGCCTTTGTCGGAACGCCTAAGACCATCGCCGACCAGATGGAGGAATGGCTGGTCGGGCGCGGCTCCGACGGCTTCAACATCATGTTCCCGTTCCTGCCCGCCGGCCTCGACGATTTCGTCGACAAGGTGGTCCCGGAGCTCCAGCGGCGCGGGATTTTCCGCAAAGAGTATGAAGGGGCCACTTTGAGGGAGAATCTGGGCCTGCCGCGGCCGAAAAACCGTTTCTTCGAGGCGTAATGGGCCCGATTTGGGTGGTTTTCAGGGTGTAAAACCTTGACATCAGGCGGTTTCTGGCTAGGTTGCCGGCCAACGCGGGCCGTTTGGCCGGCTCCAGATTCCCTTCATTTCTGAGGTTCTGAACATGGCCAAAGCGGTCACCATCAAGGTCAAGCTCGTGTCCTCGGCCGACACCGGCTTCTACTACGTCGCCAAGAAGAATTCGCGCACCATGACCGACAAGCTGGTCAAGAAGAAGTACGACCCGGTCGCGCGCAAGCACGTCGAATTCCGCGAAGCCAAGATCAAGTAAGAAGATCAAGTAAGATCGCGGGATACGCTACGGACTTTTGACGGGGCCTCATGGCCCCGTTTTTATTTTGTCTGTCGTGTCCCGGGCGCGCGGCAACGCGCGGGCGCTGTGGCGCTGGGTCCGGAGCGCGAGACTGAAGCTGACGCGCTACTCCTTCTCCACGCCGTCATTGCGAGGAGCTCGCGACAAAATTGCGGAGCAATCCAGTCGTTCTGCAGAGGCACCCTGGATTGCCTCGCGGAGCCTGTCATCGCGCCGCGCTTTGCGCGGCCGGTGGCTCGCAATGACGGCGCGAGCATTCCGCGTTCTGCATGGCTGCCATCTCGGCCGCGGGCCACCGGCAGACATCCGCTCAACCCTCGGTTGCCCGATCCGGAATGTATGTTACCGTGCACTTACCGGAACGGCATTTCCGTCCCGGATTTGGGAAGGACATGGTCATGAGATTGTCATCAAGCCTTGTCGTGCCTTCAACTGTCGCTGTCTTGTCAACCGTCCTGGTGTGCGGTCCCGCCGCGTCGCAGATCCCGACCGGCTCCGCCGCCACACTTCCCCCCGTCACGGTCGATGCACCGAAGCAATTGACGAAGCCACCGGCGCCGCAGCGGGCGGCAAACACCGGGGCATCATCGCGCCGGACTGCGTCAACCGTTCAAACGTCATCGTCAACCGCACGGACGCCTTCGTATGCACCGGGTTCAGTGATGGGGAGGCCAGCCTGGAGAAAGTCGCCAGCAGCTGCAACGGGGGCTGTGCATCAAGTTTCCCACACGGCAAGGAGCCCTGGATTGGCTGTAGCGAGTCGGGCGGCAACATAGATTATGGACCTTTCTCGCCAACGTGCCGAGACACCATCACCCATACGTCCTACGAGAATTGCGTCGAGACGAAGGTGTTCCTGGGCGAGAATCGAAACAGAGCCCACTGGTTCTGCAGCAGCCTGGCCGCCGGCAACAGGTTTAAGGTCGCAGAACTCAAGCGGTCGGGGCGTCCGCGCTAGTCCCGTCCGCTTGAACTCAGCCCCGGATGTCGGCCCGCGCTTGCCGCGGGTCGCCACGTTGAAGCCGTCCGATTCCAACGTTGGCGCCAGCAGTCGGCGCCAACGGCCGTCTCCATCACGAGTTCGTCCTGCCGACCAGGGACGCCAACAGGCGGCCGGCAGCTGCCAGATCTGCCGTCTCCAGGCCTTCCGTGAATTGCTCGAACACGGGCCTTAACAGCCCGCAGGCATCGTCAGGTTGCCCTCGACCCGCCAACAGCGCAGCCAGATCGATTGCGGTGCGTAACTCCCAGGCGGGCGCGCCTTGGCGACGGCTCAATTCGAGCGACTGCTTGAACCAGCGTTCCGCATCGTCAACCCGGGTCGGCATAGCCAGGACGGCGCATCCCCTGACACGCAACGCTTCTGGCATGAAGAAGAGATCTCCATTCTCCTCGGCCCGGCTGATCGTGTCGTCGACCAATCTTATGGCTTCGCCGACCTGTTCGATTGCGAGGAGCCCTTGCGCCAGGAGAATGTTGAACTCCGTGTTGCGCACCTCGTAGTGCATCGCGTGGCAGTGCTTCAGGCAACCGCGAAGTGTGTCGACGCCGCCCCTTGCATCGCCACGACGGATCGCGAGGATGCCTTTGTACCCGTAGCCAACATGAAGATAGGGGCCCAGGGAATGGGACCGGGCATGCGCCACCAGGCGGTCAGCATGTGCTTCGGCGCTTGCGAGATCGCCGTTCCAGACGAATACGTCCGGAGCCCAGGCAAGAGCGACAGCAAGCGATGCGGGATTGGTGCTGGATTCCGCGTCTTTGATTGTCTCGCGCGCGCGGACCGCGGCCTTGGTGGGATGCCCCTGCACCCATAGGCCCCGCGCAAGGCCGAGGCCAACCAGGATACGGTCATCGAACCCAAGATAGGCCCGCTGGGCGTGCGACCAATGCTGGAGCGCAGCCTCGAGCTCCGACCGGGCGCTGCCGTGCTCACCGATGAAGTGGAGCGCCCTGCCCACGGCCGATTGGGCCAGGGCCATCGCGTGAGGGTCCTCGGCGGCCCCGGCAACCGTCCGCGCGCGCCTTGCATGATCCAGCGCAGTCTTGAATTCGCCGTCGCGCGTGCAGAACATCGACAGCGTGCCGAGAATTCCAACTTGGCTGAGCACGTTGCCGCCTGCCTCCGCAATCGCGAGGCTTCGGTCCAACGCCGCACGCGCTGCGTCGCTCGGCCCGTTCATGTGCATTGACGCAACCCCGAGGTTTGCCTGGAGCTGCATCTCCTCCGGTTCGCCGCGGGTCCTGCCTTCCAGCGCGACGATTGCGTGCTGCGACCAGCGATAGCATTCGGACAACAGCGACATCGCCAAAAGGACAGGCGCTGCGGCTGCCGCCAGCTTGATCCCGATTTCGGGATCGCCGCCCTCGCCAAAACACCATTCCAACGCCGCCCGGACATTGTTGAGGTCGGCAAGGTGCGCCTCCCTTTCAGCGCCGCTCGACAACGCTGCCCATTCCCTTCCCGCCTGCTCCGACCAGCGCCGAAAGTAGTTTGCGTGGCGCACGGCCAGATCGGCAACCTCCGGATCGGTGATTTCCGTCCCGAGAATGTAAGTGCGCGTCGTATCAAGCAGCCGATAGCGCATCATGGCTCCGATCGGGCGGGTCGTAACCATCGACTTGGCAATGAGGCTGTCGATCGCGCCAAGGACGGCGGTCTGGTCGACGTTGACGCTTGTGACCACCGCGAGCATTGCGTCCAGCGTGAAATGTCCGACGAACACGGCCAGCCGGCGAAGTACCAGCCGCTCGACGCTGGAAAGCAACCGGTAGCTCCAGTCCAGCGTTGCCTGCAAAGTCTTATGACGCGGCGGCGCGGTGCGCGAACCCAGCCACAACAAGGTCAAGCGCTGGTCGAGCAGAGCCGCCGTATCGCGCAATCCATAGGCCTCGACGCGCCTTGCTGCCAGCTCTATGGCCAATGCCACGCCGTCCAGCTTCCGGCAGATACCGACCACGATTGGCGCGTCTGCATCGTCGAGATCCAACCGGGCGCCGCTCGCCGCTGCGCGTTCGACGAACAGCTGCGTAGCTGGGAACGATCGCGCAATTGCCGCCGTTGGCATCGCGTCGTCTGGCGGGCATGCCAACGGCTCCAGTCGATAGATCTGCTCCCCATCAACCTGTAGCGCTTCTCTGCTGGTCGCGAGTATGTGGACTTGCGGGGTCTCTCTGAAGACGCACGACGCGAAGGTCGCTACCGACTCGATCA
This sequence comes from Bradyrhizobium diazoefficiens USDA 110, assembly GCF_000011365.1. GTDB lineage: Bacteria > Pseudomonadota > Alphaproteobacteria > Rhizobiales > Xanthobacteraceae > Bradyrhizobium > Bradyrhizobium diazoefficiens. The sequence continues at coordinate 5,678,106 of NC_004463.1, forward strand.
GATGTTCGCAGGTGTCGAGGATCAACAGGACCCGCTTGTCCCGAAGATAGGCGATCAGGTTCGGCGTAGCGTCGTCCGATCGCACCGATAGTCCCAGCATGGATGCGACGGTACTCGTCACCAGCCGTGAATCGCTCAACATGCTCAGATCGACAAACAGCACCGCGCCCCCGAATGCCTCAATCAGGTGGTGCCCGAGCGCGGTCGCGAGCGTGGTCTTGCCGACGCCTCCGAGGCCGACCACCGTGACGAAGCGCGCCACTTCCAGTTGGGCGGCGACCCTTTGCAGATCATCTTCCCGGTCGATCAATCCTGCGGGACGGACAGGCAGGTTGGCGTTTCGAAAGCTCTCAGCGGCAGCTGATGCCGCCTCGGGCTCCCCGAGCGACCGTGAGACTGGCGCTACGAAGCAGTAGCCTCGACCGGCCACGGTCGTTATGTATCGCGCGCCGTCTTTTCCGTCGCCGAGCATCTTGCGCAGGCTGGCCATTTGACCGCGCAGGCTGCCCTCTTCGACCGTGACGTTGGGCCAGACCAGCGACAGAAGGTCTTTCTTGCTGATGACTTCATTCGGCGTGGAGACAAGAGCGGTCAAAATTTCGTAGGCGCGTGCGCCCAAGTCGACGGGAACTCCGTCTTTGGTGAGCAACCGTTCGCTTGCAGTCAGGCGAAACGGCCCGAACGACAGGACTTCCTTGCCGTGCGTCGTCATTGGAACCGTCGCATTGTGCCCATGCTCCGGACCACATTTTAGGCCAAGGTCCCGCGTCAGGCCAACGGTCGGGAAATTGCCGTGCAGTCCTCACACTACCAAGGGGAAGGACTGACGCCCCCTAACAACATTTCACAACGCATGACGGGCCATTCGCGACGGTTGGGCTTAGCTTGTTCGCCATCGGATAGGACGGCGCACGACAATGTCGAGCACAAGCCCATGAACAAAACCATCTTGCACGATCCCTTGGCGGCTCTGTTCTCGCCGGCGGCGCACCCGAGGGACGTTCCGGTTCCCGAGCTCCGCCCGGCCGATGTGGAGATGGCGCGGGTCCTCAAGACCGCGCCAATTCGTATGGCCTCCGATCCGTTGGGCGGCGCCATCGCCCATTGGAAACATGGCGCGCTACATGACGTCGTTGAACCCATGGCCAATCATGTCGTCATGACTTACCCGTGCGGCGTGCAGCGACTTGAGCGGCGCGCCGGCAAGTCGGTCGCGATCGGAACGGCCCGTTCCGGCGTGGTGACGATCATTCCGGCAGGCTCAAGCGCCCGATGGGACATTGCCGGGGACATCAATGTCGTTCAGCTCTACCTCCCCCACACGACGCTCGATCGTGTTGCCCGGGAAGCCCGCGCGGCTGCACCTGGCGACCTCATGGAGCGAACGGGGCATCCCGATCCCATCACATCCCGCCTGCTGCTGAGTGCAGCGGATGCACTGGACGGCAATGCGGCCCTGGATGCCTTGTTCAGACATCAACTGACAGATCTCCTGGCCACCCGCATCTTGGCCGCGCACGTCGGTTCGCCTACCGCGATCCAGGCACTGATCGGCGGGCTGTCGCCAACAGCCCTCCGCCGCGCGATCGATCGCCTGCGCTCGGAGAGCGATTCCGATGTCTCTCTCGCGATGCTTGCTTCGGATGCCGGCCTGTCACGCTTCCATTTCTGTCGTGCCTTCAAGGAAAGCACAGGGCTCTCGCCGCATGCCTGGCTCCGCCAGTACCGACTCGAGCAAGCCATGAACATGCTGCGCGATACTGACGATTCGGTCGTCTCGATCGCAGCGGCGCTCGGGTACGCCTCCCAAACCGCCTTTGCCGCGGCGTTCAGAAAACTCGCCGGCGTGACACCGAGCGACTGGCGGCGACGTCTCCGTTAAGCAGCAATCGCCCTGCAGGCGCTGCAATCGGCTGCGCAGCTACAGCTCATTTCCGTGAGATCCTGCGACATCCGCATCCCCCCAAACCGCCGCTCACGAGTCCCCGCCCCGGCTACGCCGTCCGCAGCACCGGCGGCTGCGACGGCCGGATCAGCGCGAACGCCACCTGCACGATGCCGCCGGCAAGACCGAGCGCGACGCCGATGCGCCAGGCCATGGTGTAGGAGCCGAGCGCGTCGTAGAGCACCCCTCCGCCGTAGGCGCCGAGGAAGCTGCCGATCTGGTGGCTCATGAAGGCGAGGCCCTGGATCATCGCCTGCCAGCGCAGGCCGAACATCTCGGCGACCGCGCCTGCCACCAGCGGCCCTACACCCATCCACAGGAAGCCCATGATGGCGCCGAACAGCAGCGTCGAGAACGACGTCGCCGGCAGCATGAAGTACCAGGCGAGCGCCAGCGAGCGCAGGATGTAGATGCCCCCTAACAGCGCGAGCTTATTCCAGCGCTGGCCGGCCCAGCCGAAGAACAGCGAGCCCAGCACGTTGAAGCCGCCGATCATGCCGAGCGTCTGCGCGCTCAGCATCGGATCGAGGCCGCAGATCGCGAGGTAGGACGGCAGGTGCGTCGTGAGAAACACGAGCTGCATGCCGCAGACGAGATAGGCGCAGGTCATCACCGCGAAGGAGGCGTTGCCGAACGCGGCCGTCGCCACCGATGCGGCCGTGGCGTCGCCGATATCGTCGGCGGCCGGCTTCGGCAGCGGGACCTTGTCGACACGCCCCGCATACCAGGCCGCAGGGATCATCAGCACCGACATGATGACGAAGCCGGCGAGCCCGATGCGCCAGCCAAAGCCTTCGTTGAGCAACTGCCCGATCGGCGCGGACAGCAGCGCGCCGAGCGAGCCCGCGCCGGAGACGATGCCGAGCACGGTGGACCGGACGGTCTCGGGCACAGCGCGCGCGGCCACCGACATCGCGATCGCCGCCGCGGTGCAGGCGAGCGAGGTGCCGATCAGCACGCCGGCGCCGATCATGATGCTGACGAGCCCGCCCGCGGTCGCCATCAGAATGAGGCCTGCGATGTACATCAGCGAGCCGACGATCATGATCGGGCGGAAGCCGTAGCGCACCGTCATCGCGCCGGCGAGCGGCTGGAGAAAGCCCCAGGCGAGGTTCTGCACGGCGAGCGCCAGCGTGAAATCCGAGATCGAAATGTGGATGTCGTGAGTCAGCGGCTGCATGAAGATGCCGAGGCTCTGCCGCAACCCCATGCTCAGAGTCAGCATGATCGAGGCGCCGATCAGGATGGGCAATGTCGGCCGCAGGACCTGCAACAGGGGCATGTTTCTTCTCCCTCGTGGGCGCGGCGCGAGCGCCGACGTCTGCAATATCAGTTGATTTTGATTACACAGACCTGTGTACTTAGGCTATGAAAAGGTGCACGCTGTCAAGCGAACAGGACGCGCGCTGCTGCATGGCTCCCCCGACGACCCCACAGACGATGAAGGAGCGGATCCTCGAGACCGCCGACAAGCTGTTCTATCTGCAAGGCATTCGCGCCATCGGCGTCGACACCATCGCGGCCGAGATCGGCATCTCCAAGCGCACGCTGTACAACCACTTCCCCTCCAAGGACGCGCTGATCGCGGCTTACCTCGAGCGCCGTTTCGTAGCTCCGCGCCCCTCCGACAAGCCGCCGGCCGAGCAGATCCTCGCCACCTTCGATTCGCTGGAGCGCCGTTTTGCGGCGAAGGATTTTCGCGGCTGCCCGTTCGTGAATGCGGTGGCCGAGCTCGGCCCAAAGGACCGCGCGGTGAGGAAGATCGCGGTCGCCTTCAAGGAAAGCCGCCGCGTCTGGTTTCGCGAGCGGCTCAACGAACTCGGCGTTGCGAATGCGGACGCGCTCGCCACGCAGCTCGTGCTGCTGGTCGACGGCTCGATCGCCCAGGACCTCGTCCGCGACGACCCCGCGATGGCGCGCGCCGCGAAGGAAGCGGCGAAGGTGCTGCTGCGGAATGCGGGGGTGGATGTGGGGGAGCGCAAGCGCGCGAAATAGCCGCTGTCCCCGTATCGTCAGGTGTCATCACCCGCGAAGGCGGGTGATCCAGTATTCCAGAGGCGGTTGTGATTGAACCGAGAGGCCGCGGCGTACTGGATTCCCCGCTTTCGCGGGGAATGACAGCGAAGTTTGCAGGGGCGTCGCGATCCTACCAACATACCCCTGTCTTGCCCGACGGGTCAAATGGCGCCGCTGCCAGCGCAAGCCTGTTTGCTACCCGCGTAAGCCCTTGATCCGGCTAGCGCCGGCTACTGTGCATGGGGTTGTTTTCGCGACTTTTGTGCGAGCCGCCCTCACGCCGCCTGCGACACCACCCGGTTGCGGCCGTCGTGCTTGGCGCGGTACAGCGCGGTGTCGGCGCGCTTGAGGACGTCGGTGACCGCCTCGCCCTTCTGCTCCAGCGTTGTGAGGCCGATCGAGATCGTGACCTCGATGCGCTTGGTGCCCTTGTGGATCGCGAACGGCTCGCCCGCGATCGAGCGGCGCAGGCGCTCGGCGACCATGCCGGCGACGTGGAGATCGGTCTCCGGCATCACGATGACGAACTCCTCGCCGCCATAGCGGCAGGCGAGATCAATGCCGCGGATCGACTTGCGCACGCGCACCGCGAATTCGCGCAGCACGTCGTCGCCGGCATCGTGGCCGTAATTGTCGTTGATCGACTTGAAATAGTCGATGTCCAGGATCATCAGCGCGAGCGGCTTGCCGCGGGTTGCGGCCTGCTCGGCGAGCGTCGCCAGATGGCTCTCCATGTAGCGGCGATTGTGCAGGCCGGTGAGCGTGTCGGTGATCGCCATCTCGATCGAGTTCTGCACGTTGTCGCGCAGATGATCGGTGTAGCGGCGGCGGCGGATCTGGGTGCGGGCGCGGGCCAAGAGTTCGGTCTTGTCGATTGGTCGCAGCAGATAGTCGTTGACGCCGATCTCGAGGCCGCGGAGCAGCCGCGTCGAATTCTCGGGGTCCGCGATCGCCAGGATCGGCACGTGGCGCGTGCGCTCCAGCGAGCGCGCCTGGCTGCACAGCCTGAGGCCATCGAAATTGTTGAGGTCGAGCGAGACGATCAGCAGGTCGTAATTGCCCTCGGCGGCGTGGAACAGCGCTTCGGTCGGGTTCGGCTCGACATCGACGGTGTGCTCGGCGGCGAGCAGGCTCGCCAGCCGCTCATAGGAGGACTGGCGGTCGTCGACCAGCAGGATGCGGCCGCCCTTGCCGGTGTCGGCGACCGCAGTGCGCTCCGGCGCCTGCATGCCGATCTCGAGCGAGGTGATGGCGCGCATGCGCAGCTCGTCGGTCATCATCTTCAGCCGCGTCAGCGAGCGCACGCGTGCGATCAGCACGACGTCGGAGACGGGTTTGGTCAGGAAATCGTCGGCGCCCGCTTCCAGCCCGCGGTTGCGGTCGGACGGGCTGTCGAGCGCCGTCACCATCACGACGGGGATGTGGTGCGTCGCCGGATCGGTCTTCAGACGGCGGCAGACCTCGAAGCCGTCCATGTCGGGCATCATCACGTCGAGCAGGATGATGTCGCATTCGGCGCGGCGAGAGATCGCCAGCGCCTCGGTGCCGTTCGAGGCGGTCATCACGTCGAAATATTCGGCGGAAAGCCGGGCCTCGAGGAGTTTGACGTTGGCAGGAACGTCATCGACAACCAGGATACGCGCGGACACTTTGAACTCACTTCCTATCCGATAAAACGCCGGACCGTCTCAATGAACTTGCCGACCGAAATCGGCTTGGACAAATAGGCTTCGCAGCCGCCCTCGCGGATGCGCTCTTCGTCGCCCTTCATCGCGAAGGCCGTGACCGCGACGACGGGAATGGAGCGCAACTCCGGATCGTCCTTGATCCAGCGCGTCACCTCCAGGCCCGAGACCTGCGGCAATTGGATATCCATCAGCACGAGGTCGGGCCGCATTTTCCGAACGAGATCCAGCGCCTCGTAGCCGTTGCTGGTGCCCGTGGTCTGGTAACCGTGCGCCTCCAACAGGTCGCGGAAGAGCTTCATGTTGAGCTCGTTGTCTTCCACGATCAGGACGGTCTTAGCCATCCCGTCCTCCTGATTGGCACGAAGCCCGATACATGTGACGCCTCAGGCGCCGCTCCCCGGCGCTTCGAAAACTGGATTCAAACTAGCCTCAGATTCGCTCTAGTTTCGTTAAACCCGAGGGGCCACTTTCTGCGATGTGGTTTCCAGTTGCTTGTCGGGCGTCGCAAGACTCAGGCGCGAGACTCGGGCATATTCCAAAGTAGACACTGAAAGTTAACGGAAAGGCAAACTGGGCCCTTGAAAAAGCCTGTTCACAACCCCCGCGAAGTCGCTGAAATCGTTGCGATTCAGGCATTGTCCTTTGTCGCGGGCGAGCCCGAGCGGCTGGGCCTGTTCCTGGCCGAGACAGGTGTCGGCCCGGAGACCCTTCGGAACGCCGCCTCGGACCCCAATTTCCTCCTCAGCGTACTCGATTTCGTGCTGCGCGATGACGCGACCGTGAAGGCCTTTGCCACGGCCTCGGAGCTGCATCCGACCAACGTTGCCGCGGCGCGGCAGGTGCTGGGCGACGCGCTCGGCGACCGGACCTGGGAGCGCGACGTGCCGTGACCGTCTCCGACCCGGCCGGGCCCCGCTGCTTCTGCCGGGATTGCCTGGTCGATCTGGATATGGGCGTGCGGCGCTGCTCGGCTTGCGGTTCCCCTCGCCTCGTCCGCCACCGCGCGCTCTCGAGCCTGACCATCGCCCATATCGACTGCGACGCCTTCTATGCGACAGTCGAGAAGCGCGACAATCCTGACATCGCCGACAAGCCCGTCATCATCGGCGGGGGCAAGCGCGGCGTCGTGTCGGCCGCCTGCTACATCGCACGCACCTATGGCGTGCGCTCGGCGATGCCGATGTTCAAGGCGCTCGATGCCTGCCCGCACGCGATCGTGATCCGTCCCGACATGGCGAAATACGTCCGCGTCGGCCGCGAGGTACGCCAGGCCATGCAGGCGCTGACGCCGCTGGTCGAGCCGCTCTCGATCGACGAGGCCTTCCTCGATCTCTCCGGCACCGAGCGGGTCCACGGCATGATCCCGGCCAAGGTGCTGGCGCGGTTTGCGCGCAATATCGAGCGCGACATCGGCATCAGCGTCTCGGTCGGCCTCTCCTGCAACAAGTTCCTGGCCAAGATCGCCTCCGACCTCGACAAGCCGCGCGGCTTTGCCGCACTCGATCAGGAGGAAGCGCGTTTGATGCTGGCTTCGAGGCCGGTCGGCTTCATCTTCGGCGTCGGTCCTGCGACGCAGGAACGCCTGGTGCAACGCGGCTTCCGCATCATCGCCGACCTTCAGAAGGCCGACGAGATCGAGATGATGCGGCAATTTCCGAGCGACGGCCGTCGGCTGTGGCGGCTTGCCCGCGGCATCGACGACCGCCGCGTCGAGCCCGATCGGGGCGCCAAGACGATTTCCAGCGAAACCACCTTCGAGACCGACATCCGCGATTTCGCGACGCTGGAGAAGATTCTCTGGCGCCTCTGCGAGAAGACGTCGTCGCGGCTGAAGAGCAGCGAGCTTGCCGGCTCGACCGTCACGCTGAAGCTGAAGACCGCCGACTTCCGCCAGCGCACGCGCTCGCAGTCGATCGCAGCGCCAACGCAGCTCGCCGCAAAGATCTTTTCGATCTGCCGCGAGATGCTGGCCAAGGAAATCGACGGCACCGCCTTCCGCCTGATGGGCGCCGGCGTCAGCGCGCTGCGCGAAGGCTCGCCCGCCGACGACACCGACATGCTCGACCGCCGCGCCGCCCACGCCGAGCGCGCGGTGGACAGTCTGCGCAAGAAGTTCGGCAACTCCGCCGTCATTCGTGGCATCGCGTATGATGGTCCCGAAACAGGACAGCAGGAGTGATCGAGTCCTGCTCAATTCAGTCGCGTTCGAAGATCCGCGCACCCGGATAGACGCGCCGGGCATACTGAACGACCAACTGCCGATCCTGAGTCTCCAGGAACGGAGTTCGGATCTGACAAGACCCGACGACGAGGTGCCACAGGCCGTTGAGCTTTCGAATGATGACGTTCATTTGAGCTTCCTCGCAGTGACCCGAGTGGACTCAAATTGTAAGAATCTCCCGCCGTCGCTCAATTGTACCAGCGTAAGGTCAGCGTATGAGAAGGATTGCAAGAGATATACAAAGGTATGTTGACCGTGACTCCAACGGCTTCCGGCGCCGATAGCTTCCCAAGGGCTCAAACGATCCCGCCCGCCCAGGAGCTGGCACCGTGACAGGCGAACGCGACCTCAGCGTGCTGTTGAGAAACACGAAGCCGGAGATGCAGCCCGGCGCCTTCGTGTTTTGCACGATCCCGCCCAACGAGCCCATTCCCGCAGCGGTCAACCCACTGCTGACGTTCCGCGAGCAGGAAGGAACGACGCTGGTGATCCCACGCGAAGAAGCCGTGGCATCAGGCTTACGCTACGCGTTTGCATCGCGCCTGATCACGCTGACAGTTCACTCCGCACTCGATGCGGTGGGCTTTCTGGCGGCTATCACGGCGCGACTGGCCGAAGCCGGCATCAGCGTGAATGCCGTTTCGGCCTTCCACCACGACCATCTCTTTGTGGCTGTCGACCAGGCCGATGAGGCGATGGCCGTTCTGCGGGAGATGTCCAAAGCAAGGCACTCGTAGCCCGGGTGGAGCGAAGCACAATCCGGGCTACGGGATTCACGAACACAGCGGAAGTAGGTTGTCCCGCGTCAAAGGCGCGAGTTTGACAGCTCCGGGCGTGGACGGATCGAGCCAGAGAATCTCCTCGATCTCGGCTCCCGGAGCGACCCGATGCGCAATGACGATGCGGAAAACTTCCGCATCGACCTGCCGGCCCGGCTCATTCGCGGCAGGCGCAGTGTATCGCCCGACATAGGTCATCTCGCTCGGATCGATATCGATCCCGAGCTCCTCCGACAATTCGCGCCTCAGCGCGTCCTGCGGATGCTCGCCGGTCTCGATCTTTCCTCCGGGCTGCATGAAGCTTTCGGTAGCCTTCTTCCTGACCAGCAGGACGCGCCCATCGCTCCTGCTCATCAAGGCAGCAGCGATCCGAATGGAATTCTGCAAAGTCATTCCGTCCGCACCTCAATCCGCGACCGCCACCGCCTCGATCTCGATCAGCCATTCCGGCGCGGCGAGCGCGGAGACACCGACGAGGGTGGAGGCCGGCGGCTCCATGCCTTCGAAGAAGGCGGAGCGGGCCTTGCCGATGATCGGGCGCAATTCCGGCTTGTAGTTCACCACGAAGGTCGTGATCTTGACGATGTTGGCGTAGCTCGCGCCGGCAGCCTTCAGCGCCAGGCCGAGATTCTGCATCACCTGCGTCGTCTGCGCGGCGATATCGCCCTCGCCGACGATCCGCCCCTCCTCGTCGGTCGAGACCTGGCCCGAGATGTAGATCGTCCGCGCGCCCGTGGCGGTGACGACGTGGGAATAGGCCGGATTGTGGTGCAGGCCGCTGGGGCGGAGATGGTCGAGCTTGGGCATGGAGGGGCTCCCGGAGGTTTGTGGTTGGGAGAGAGCGTAGCGGGAGAGGGAGCTGAGGGCCAGCCCGTCATTGCGAGGAGCTCTTGCGACGAAGCAATCCAGAATCGTTCCTCGGAGAGATTCTGGATTGCTTCGGTGCGCTCGCAATGACGACACCGAGTGAGAGCCGACAAACAACTCTCGCCGTCCTTCCGGGGCGGTCCGCAGGACCGAACCCGGAATCTCGAGATTCTCAGGTGCGCAATTGCGCACCATAGTTCTCGCTTCGCGAGCCCCGGAATGACGATCGACGTTCAATTACAGGGCTTGCTGTCCTTGACGTCGAACTTGCCCATCGCGCCCGAGATGACGAAATCATTGTAATCGAGCACGAGCTGGCGCGAGACGCCGTTCTCATAGAGCTCGAATGCCATTGCATAGATCGGCGTCTGCTCGCCTTCCTTCTGCTGGGCGTCGCGGTCGAAATAGCTGACGGTGACGGGCCAGCGCTTGAGCGATTTCATGTGCTCGTCCGTGGTGGACGGATCGGTCGAGGAGGCACGGTCGGCGGGGATCGGCTGGCCGATCACGGTCAGCGTGTTGTAGACTTTCTGGCCGTCGTCGGAGCCGTCATAGACGGACAGCTCGAGCAGCGACTTGCCGTCCTTGGCGGCGGCGATGATGCGCTGGATCTGCTCGGTCGGGAACACGATCTTGCCGTCGAGCGTAAAGCTCTTCGGCGCCGGCAGCTTCAGCTTGACGTTGATGTGGTCGCCGTCGCGCTCTGCCGATCCGTCGACCCGTCCGGCGTCGGCCTCGTTCATCCGCGTCTCGATCTTGAAACGGTAGCTTTTTCCCGCGGCGTCCTCCCAGGAGTTGGAGCGGAGGTCGCTGAGCGTGATCTTGCCCTCGCCGCTGTCGAGCTCGGAGACCTGGCGGAATTCGGAGGTGTAGCCCTCGCAGGAGCTTCCGGTGAAATTGTAGAGGATGCGGCCGCGCGCGCTGTTGACCGAATTGGAACGCGATTTGACGAGGCTGAGGTCATAGAGCGCCTGATGCGCGAGGAACGGACCGTTGGCGGCCAGCGCCCCGCCGCCGGGGCCACAAGCGGCCGCCGCGAGCGCCATCACACCGAGCGAAGTCCGGAAAAGGTGCATCATGTCTGTTCCTTGAAGATGCGTCCTTGGGAAGCGCAGATTCGACATTTTAATGACCGTTCCATTGCGTCGCAACTGAGGCCGTTTCACGTAAAGTTGCGGCCCTCGCCCTGAACCTCCTGCCCTGCCTCAACAAAATGCAGCCCGCCGGGGTTGCTTGCATGTGGCGGCACGATGGGCGAAACAGGGCGCGCCCGGGCCGCCGATGGGACGCGCCCGGGGTGGATGATTTTTGGACAACGAGGTCGAAGATGGCGGGCACGGTCGAGCAGAAGCTGGCGGAACAGGGCATCAAGCTGCACGAGGCGCCCACCCCCGTGGCCAACTACGTGCCGTTCGTGCGCACCGGCAATCTGCTGTTCGTCTCCGGCCAAGTCTGCTTCGATCCCGCGGGCAAGCTGATCGCCAAGGGGAAGCTGGGTGCCGGCGTCTCGATCGAAGAAGGCGCCGCGGCCGCGCGCGGCTGCGCCGTCAACCTGCTGGCCCAGGTCAAGGCGGCCCTCGGCGACCTCGACAAGGTCGTGCGCGTGGTACGCCTCGGCGGCTTCATCAATTCGGCGCCGGACTTCCTCGACGGGCCGAAGGTGCTCAATGGTGCCTCCGACCTGATGGTTGCCGCCTTCGGTGACAAGGGCCGCCATGCCCGCACCACCGTCGGCGTCGCCTCGCTGCCCGCGGATGCGGCGGTGGAGGTCGAGGGTGTGTTCGAGGTCGCCTGACGCGAATGCGCGCCCCTGATTGGCTGACAGCCCGGCCGGTCGCCCATCGCGGCCTGCACGACATTTCCCGCGGAATCGTCGAGAACATGCCGGGCGCGGTCCAGGCTGCGATCGCAGGCAATTTCTCGATCGAGGTCGACATCCAGCTCTCGGCCGACGGCGAGGCCATGGTCCATCACGACCATGCGCTCGGCCGCCTCACCGAGGCCACCGGCGAGGTGATCGAGAGGACCGCGGCGGAGCTGAGGGCGATCAGGTTCAAGGACACGGACGAGCGGATGATGTCGCTGTCCGACCTCTGCGCCATGGTTGGCGGCCGGGTGCCGCTGGTGATTGAGGTGAAGAGCCATTTTGGCGGCGACCGCAAGCTGGTGAAGCGGATGGCCGAGGTGCTGGCGTCCTATCAGGGCCCCGCGGTCGGCATGTCCTTCGATCCCGACCAGGTGCTGGCGCTGCGCGAGCTGCTGCCCTCCCGCCCGCGCGGCATCGTCGCGCAGCGGAGCTATGAAGACGAGTACTGGGCCAAGCTGACCGAGGCGCAGCGCGACAGCATGCTGTACCTGCGCCACGGCTTCCAGACCCAGCCGCATTTCGTCGCCTTCAAGGTCGACCACCTCCCGGCACCCGCCCCCTGGATCGCCCGCAATGTGTTCGGCTGCGCCCTGCTCGGCTGGACCGTCCGCACGCCCGAGCAGCGGACGCGGGTCGGGCAGTATGCGGACCAGATGATCTTTGAGGGGTTCGTGCCGTAGCCCTAGGGTCGTCCTGGCGAAAGCCAGGACCCATTACCCCAGGGAGGAGTCGTGGCCCGAAGCTGCAACTCCGAGTCATCGCCAAACCAAATTCCGTGGGTATGGGTCCTGGCTATCGCCAGGACGACTCGGGATAGATCTTTGCACAATCGCTGATACCGCGTTTGCATCTACACCTCAGTTCCCGCCCTCTTGAAGTCGCTGCTGCAATGCACGATCTTGGGCACGATGGCATCAACCGAAATCACGCTCGAGGCCGTACCGTCCATTGGCGAAGTGTCGCCCGAAGATTGGGACGCCTGCGCAAATCCCGGCAAGGCTCTTATCGAAAAGGCTTGCAACGGGCATGGCAAGGGATCCTCATCCGGGCTTCCAGGCGATTCGGCCGGTCTCTTAAAGCCTGCCTATAACCCGTTCGTCTCGCACGCGTTTCTCTCCGCCGTCGAGAAATCGGGTTCGGCCACGATCCGCACCGGATGGGGACCCCGGCATCTGATCGCCAAGATCGACGGCCGCGTTGCCGGCGTCGTGCCCTGCTATCTGAAATCGCATTCGCAGGGCGAATACGTCTTCGACCGCGGCTGGGCTGACGCCTACGAGCGGGCCGGCGGGCGCTACTATCCCAAACTCCAGGTCTCGGTTCCCTTCACCCCGGCGACCGGGCCGCGGCTGCTGGTCCGCGACGGTGTCGACCGCGAGCGCATCATGGAGGCATTGGCGAGCGGGCTGGTGGCGCTGTGCGGGGTCAGCAAGGCTTCCTCGGTGCACGTCACCTTCGCGCGGGAGGCGGAGTGGAAGCTGCTCGCCGGGCACGGCTTCCTCCAGCGCACCGACCAGCAGTTCCACTGGCACAACGAGGGTTTTGCGAGCTTCGACGACTTCCTCGCCACCCTGAACTCGCGCCACCGCAAATCGATCAAGCGCGAACGCCGCGACGCGCTCGCGTCCGGCATCACGATCCACTGGCTCACCGGAAAAGACATCACCGAGGAGGCCTGGGACGCCTTCTTCGAATTCTACATGGAGACCGGCTCGCGCAAATGGGGCCGTCCGTATCTGACGCGCGAGTTCTTCTCGCTGATCGGCGAGACCATGAGCGAGGACGTGCTGCTGGTGATGGCGCGCCGCAATGGCCGCTGGATCGCGGGCGCGATCAACTTCATCGGCTCGGACACGCTGTTCGGCCGCAACTGGGGCGCGGTCGAGCATCATCCGTTCCTGCATTTCGAGGTCTGCTACTATCAGGCGATCGATTTCGCGATCACCCGCGGCCTCACACACGTCGAGGCCGGCGCGCAAGGCGAGCACAAGATCGCGCGCGGCTACCTGCCGAAGACGACCCATTCCGCCCACTTCATTGCCGATCCGGGCCTGCGCCGCGCCATCGACGATTACCTCAAGCGCGAGCGCGCCTATGTCGCCGAGGCCGGACGGGAGTTGGCCGAGCTCGGCCCGTTCCGGAAAGGCGCCGACGAGGCGCCTTGACGGTTCGATGCGGCTGGTGACAGTAAGCGCAAAATTCCGAGGAGCCGCCGAGGAGCTGCCATGACCGCCTACGACACCAACAACATCTTCGCAAAGATCCTGCGCGGCGAGTTTCCCTGCCACAAGGTCTATGAGGACGAGCATGTCTTCGCCTTCCTCGACATCATGCCGCGGGTGCCGGGCCATACGCTGGTGATCCCGAAGGCCCCTGCCCGCAACATCCTCGACATCAAGCCCGACGACTACGCCCATGTCGCTCGCGGCGCGCACAGGATCTCCGCCGCGGCGATGAAGGCGTTCAAGGCCGACGGCATCACCGTGCAACAGTTCAACGAGCCAGCCGGCGGACAGGTGGTGTTTCACCTGCACATGCACGTCTTGCCGCGCCACGACGGGGTGGCGATGCTGCCGCCCGCGAGCCGTAAGGAAGACGTCAAGGTGCTGGAAGAGAACGCGACCAAGCTGATCGCGGCGCTGAAGGCGGGCTGACTTTCTCCACATCGTCATTCCGGGGCGCGCCTCTTGGCGCGAGCCCGGAATCCATTTCACGACGATCTCTGCGGCCCGATGGATTCCGGGCTCGACGCTTCGCATCGCCCCGGAATGACGACTACTCCGTCTGGAAATCCCCGGCTTGCGGCGCGGCCAGCGGCGTGAACTCGCAGCGGTCAGGCTTGATGTCGATCAGCGGCGTGTTGTCGAGACAATCGAGCCCGCGCACCAGAATGGCATTGCCCTCGATGCCGACCAGCTTGACGATCGAGGTGCCGATCGGGTTGGGCCTGACCGGCGAGCGCAGCGAGAACGTGCCGCGGGTCTTCTCGTTGTTCTTCGGGCTTTGCAGGATGATGTCGCGGCGCGACTTGTCGAGCCAGTAGAGCACTTCGAGATTGCTGTAGAAGTCGACGCCCTTGATGGCCGGCACGAACGGCTCGAAGATCTCGAGGCGGCAGATCGGGCCGTCGTGCCGCCCCTGCCGCGGCGTCTCCAGCCGCGACGTCCAGGGCGTGCGGATGCGGCCGATGAAGACGAGGCCGGCATCCTCTGCGGGCGGCAGCTCGATGGCGACCTCGCCCTCGCGGAGCTCGTTTTCGCGAACCATATTTCCAGTTCCTTGCTGTTCGCGAAGGTTTTAGCCCAACCACCACGTGCCGGCCAGCATGAAGACTTCGCCCGTGACAACGCCCGCGAAGATCGAACGGCGGGTCAGCAGGAAGACAACGAGGCCGGCGCCGACCGCGCCGTAGCGCAGGACATCGGGCACGCTTGCCAATGCGCCCGGCGGCTCGACCACAATCTGGGCGATAACGCCGGCCAGGATCGCGGTGGCGACCGCCCTCACCCAGACCAGCAGCTCGGAACCCTCGTCCATACCGCCGCCGAACCACAGGCCCAGCATGCGCCAGATCTGGTTGGGCACGACGCCGGCGACGAACAGGACTGCGAGCGCATGCCAGTCGCCGATGAGCTGTGCGAAACTCATGCGCGCACCTCCCGCCACCAATGCACGCCGTAGGCGATCGACCCGGCCACCACGCCGCTGACGAGGATGTCGAGGCCGGAGTTCATCTTCGCCGCCAGCGGATAGAGCAGAATCCCGAGCGCCAGCGCGACCACGTCGGCGACCTCGCGGCTGTTGCGCGCGGTCGAGAACAGGAAGGACAGCGGCGTCAGCAGCAGGATCGCGGCGCCAAGCGTCTGCGTCAGGTTGGCGGCGAGGAAATAGCCGACCGTGTTGGCGGTGAGGCACACCGAGACCAGGCCACAGCCGAGCCCGTGGACAAAGGCGATGCGCCGCTCGCGCGGCACCTGCGGCAGGAAGCGGTGGCATTCGACCCAGAGCGTCACGGCGGTGAGATGCGCGGCGAAGACCAGCTCGCGCCGTTTCGTCTTCGGCGTGCGCATCAGCGGTAGCACCGAGACCACCATCGGAAACAGGCGGATCGCGCTGACCGTCACCGCGATCGCCGATTGGATGACGGTCGCGCCCGAGCCGAGCGTCGTGATCAGGATGATCTGCGCGGGGCCTGCCCAGACGAACAGCGTCGAGCAGAGCGCCCAGAGCAGGCTGAAATGGGTGTCGTGGGCGAGCGCGCCGATGCCGAGATAGGTCACGAACAGCACGATGGTGAGGATCGTCTGCGTGATCGAGCGCAGCCCCCACGCAAAGGCGCGGCAGGGACTTTGCCATTGAGGTGAATCGAGCGGAGGAAGCGCCACGGGACGGCCGGCTGGGGTTGCGGAATCGTGCCTGCATAACGGGCAATGCGGCGGTCCGCGTCAAGGAACCGCGCGGCGGAGCTGGCATGCGCACGGCCAACACCCGCCGCCGTCATTCCGGGGCGCGACGAAGTCGCGAGCTATGATGCGCAATTGCGCATCTGAGAATCCATCAGGCCGCAGAGATTGTTGAACAATGGATTCCGGGTTCGCGCCAAGGGGCGCGCCCCGGAATGACGGCGGGAGAGAGTTGCCCTACCCGCTCACACCGCGGTTCTTCAGCACGAAGCAGGCACCGCCAGCCTTGCGGATTCGGTTGCAGAGATCATCCGCCTCGCTGCGCGTATCCGCGCCGATGCGCACCTGGTAGAACGCGCGCGTACCGCGGCTGCGCATCACCGAACTCAGCAGGCTCGGATCGCGCTCGCCGATCACCGCGCTCAGCCGCGTGACGGCACGGGAATACATCGCCAATGCCCTGTTGCGGTCGAAGCCGGCGGCGAGCTGCACGCCCCAGATCTTCGCGGCGGCCAGCTCTACATGCTGCTCGAGCTCGGCGACGAACGGATTCGGCGCGCGCTTCAACAGGGCCATGAGATCGCGGCAGCTCGTCGGCGGCGCGCTCGGCGGGCCCTTGCCGGTACCGCCGGCCTTCGCCCAGGCATCCACCGTCGCACCGGTGATGGCATAGACGTAATTGCGGGTCTGCTCCGGCATCGGGCCGGTGCCGGCCAGCCATTCCTGGACGCGGCGCGGCCCCGCATTGTAGGCGGCCGCCGCAAGCCCGAGATTGCCGAACTGGTTGCGCAGCTCGTTCAAAAATTCGGCCGATTTCGGCAAGGCCTGAACCGGATTGAACGGGTCAAGCAACCCACGCTCGCTCGCGGTGCCCGGCATGAACTGCGCGATCCCCTGCGCATGCTCGCCGCTACGGGTCATCGGACCCACCGCATCGGCCTGGAAGCGGCTCTCCTGCCAGATCACGCGGGCGAAGAATTCCAGCGGCAGGTTGGCGTCCCGCGCGGCCGCCTCGACGATCAGACAGATGGACTCCCGCGTGTCGCTCTCGCGCGCATCCGCTGGCTTCTGCGGCGGCGGCGCCAGCTCCTCGACGCTCGGCACCGCGACGTCGGTCCCCGCGGGCGAGCTGTCCCCTGCCGCGACCTCTGTCGCAGAGGTCAGCAGCACGGCAACGGCGAGTGATGCAATTCGCGCCAACGCTGCCCAAGCATCGCTGTGGCGCACGCCGGCGCGGCATGCGAGAAGCTGATCCGCCATGTTGTGGCATCGTGCCATGGTTCGACGAGTTGCCAGTATATGCTGCCTGCCCTGCTTCTCCCAATGCGTTCCCCCGCCAAACGGATCCGCGCGATCCTTGCCCTCGCCGCCCTGGTCCTGTCCGCCGCGCCGGCCATAGCGCAGGTCAACTGGCGGATGACCACGGAATATCCGCAAAACAACATTTCCGGGATTGGCCTCACCACTTTCGCCGACCGCGTCGCGGTGCGCACTAACGGTTTCGTGACCGTGGCCAACGCCTTCGACAACGAGCTCAAGATCAATTCGGGCGAGATGCCGCGCGCGGCGCTGGACGGCCGGATCGCCGGCGGCGATGCCTTTGCGGGCGCACTGTCCGGCCTCGACCCGGTGCTCGCCCTTTCTACCCTGCCCTTCCTGGTGCAATCGGTCGACGTCGCTCGCGCCACCAATGCGCGGGCACGCCCACTCTACGAAAAGGCGTTCGCCGCCCGCGGTCTCAAGCTGCTCTATCTGACGATCTGGCCGGCGACGGGCCTCTGGTCGGATCATGCGCTCGCAGGCGCCGACGATCTGCCAAAGCTGAACCTGCGGGCCTATGACGCCAGTTCCAGCGCGGTGATGCGCGCGGCCGGGGCCAATGCGCAGTTCCTGCCGATGGACAAAGCGCTCGCCGGATTGAAGGAGCACCAGCTGAACGCGTTCCTCACCTCCGGCGACGGCGGCGCGGGACGCAAGCTCTGGGACTTCCTGCCGCACTTCACGGCCATCAACTATGCGATGCCGGTCTCGATCGCCTTCGTCCGCAGCGAGGCGTTCGCGGAGCTGTCCGAGCCGATGCAGCGCGAGGTGATGGCGGCTGCGGCCGAGACCGAGCAGAGCCAGTTCGCGCTGCTGGCCCATCGCACGACCGAGAATTATGCGCGCATGCGCGACAACGGCGTCAACATCGCCGAGCCCGCACCGCCGTCCCTCGTCACCGCACTCCGCAACGCCGCGACGGACACGATCGCCACCTGGGAGACCCAGGCCGGCGCGGATGCGGCGGCGATCGTCGAATGGGCGAGACAGCAATAAGGGGTCGCAGCCATCGGCATGCGACCGCTCCCCTGCGACGAGATGTCGGCTGATTTCCCGTTGCGCTGCCTCAGTTCTTGACGGGCACCAGGCTTTCGCCGCTGATGGCGCGGTCGAGGGCGTCGATCAGCGCCTGAATCTCGACGAACTTGTTGCGCGCCCGCTCGGCCGTGTCGCGCACAAAGGGAGCGGCCAGCACTTTCGCATGCGCGTCTCTGTCCTCGATCATGCGATCGCGGGCCTTCTTCAGGGTTTCAAGTCGCTCGCTCATGTAGGCTCCTCTGAAAAATATCTTCTCGATCGCAACCAGGGACTTTAGTCGAAGCCGGCCGGAAGCTCGCCTTTCCGGAAAAACACCGTCGGCTCATCGTCATAGTCACCCATTTCGGCATCGCCGCTGGACGAGAACGCAACGACACCGAGCTTGCTCAAGGCCAGTCTCTCCGCCGTTCGCAGCGCGCCGCTCTCCGATTTGCAGACGATCGGAGAGTCGGCCTTGAGATTCCCGCCCTTGCCGGCATTGAACGCCTGCACGACGTAGGTTGTTTGGCGAACCATGACGGCTCCTCTGACCCTGTTGGCAAACGGAAGTGACGTCAACGACTGCGAACGCTCAGCGTCGCATCGCATCCATGAGCGCGGAAATCCTGATCGTTGCGAAACTGGAGAAGGTGTCCGACACGGCATATGGCAGGATGATCTGGTCATTGTGCCTCATCGCGCCGCAGGTATAGACGACGTTGGGGACATACCCTTCGCGCTCGGATGGTTCAGGCCGCAGCAGCGGCTCGCTCGAACGCGCCAGCACCCTGGATGGATCGTGCTTGTCGAGCAGCGCCGCTCCGATCGAGTATTTCCGGATAGGGCCGACACCATGCGTCAGCAGCAGCCAGCCTTCGTCGAGTTCGATCGGCGACCCACAATTGCCGATCTGGACGAACTCCCAGGGAAACTGCGGTTTCAGAAGGGCCCGGCCGCCCTCCCATGTGGAGAGGTCGTCCGAATAGACCAGATACAGGTTCTCATTGTCCTGTCGCGCGATCATGGCATAGCTGCCGCCGATCTTGCGCGGGAACAGCGCCATGCCCTTGTTGTGGGCCGCAGCGCCCCGCAAAGGCGCCAGTCGAAACGACACGAAATCGCTGGTCTCGATCAATTCGGACCGGATCGCCCGCCCGCTGTAGGCCGTGTAGGTCGCGTAATAGGTCTTCCGATCGCCGTCGCTGAATTGGACAAAGCGCGCATCTTCGATGCCGTTCGATTGGGATTCGGTCACGGGAAAGATGACACGCTCGCTGAGATCTTCCTCGGGCCTGAACGTCAGCTCGACCCGGTCGCCGTCCGGGCCGGATGCGCGATGGCTGATCCGCGGGACCGAGGCAAGGCGAGCCGTCGGATCGACGGTCAGGCTCCCGTCAGCCGCGATCGTTCCGGTTCGAAACGTCAGCGACGACACATGCCCTTCGCCGATCGCCCGGAGACTGAGGATGAAGCGTTTGCCGCCCTCCGGGCTACCGGATTGATCGGGGTGCGGTACGATGCTCGGATTGAACAAGGCTGAGGCCTCGAACGAATACTCGCTGAGAAAATAGGCGCCGATCAGCTGGCGCTGGGCTTTCGAGAAGATACCATGCGTTGCGAAAGCATCCTCCATATCGTCGGCGCGGGCCTCGAACCTCTCCAGGAGGTTCCGATGTCGGCCCTCGAAATTATCGAGGACGTCCGCGAGCTGGGCCGCAACGGCTTCCGAATTGAGTGCGAGAACCCGCTCGACGATATGATTTGCGCGCATCTTGTCGGTCGGATTGAGATCGCGCGGTTCGGTCGCCGGCTTGAACGGCCGCACGATGACCCGCGCTGGATCGGGGCGCAGATGAAGTCCCTGCCGGTTCAGGAAGGAAGGTTGTGACACGGTATCCTCGGCTCGCTGGATAAGAGGGTGAAGTTCAGGCGCCAACGGCGCGCAACGCGATCGGCCTTGTCAGGCTCGCGTTGACGCGCGCAAGCTGACGCATCTCGGCAAGGCCGAGGAGATAGCAAACGACCGACTCGCCCCCGCGGTTTTCGTTGGCGCGATCGGGGTGCAAGCCATCGCGGCAACTGCCGGTGAGCGGATCGACCAGCGCCACCGAGAGATCATTGCTGCCGAGAAACCAGGCGAAGGCTCGCGTTGCCATGGCCTTCCATTCGGCATCGCCATCCGCACGCCACGCCGTGAGGCAGGCCGCAATCGTCGCCGTTGCTTCCACCGGCTGCTGGTCGAAGGCACGGGGATGCTGCCGCTGCTCGCCGAAGCCAGAGGTGCCGACCGGCCGGAATTGACCTGCCGCGGTCGTTTGTTGCGTCATGAGCCAGCGCAACGACCGCAATCCCGCATCGATATATTGAGGCGTTTGCGTCGCCATGCCCGCGAGCATCAGGGCCTGCGGCAATCGCGCGTTGTCATAGGCCAGCCCCTCCTCGAACCACACCCAGTCCGGCGTCTCCACCGACGCCAGACAGGACATCAACCTGGCGGCAAGGGAATGCCGCACTTCCCTGGCATGGAGATCGTCCGGCGCCACGGCGCAGTAGGCGTCCAAACCCAGCAGCATGAAGGCCCACGCGCGGGGCGAACGAAAGCTCTCCGCGATCGACAATGCCTGCGCGAACAAGGCCGCAGCCCACCGGCGCCGCGCCGGGCTCGCGTCCGTGCGCGCCGCCTCACCCAAGGCCCAGAGGGTTCGCCCGTGACTGTCCTCGGAGCCCCTGTCTTCAAGCCAGGTGCGATTGAAGCCCATGAAGTTGCGAAACTGCCCGGTGTCGGGGTTCCACGCGTGCTGCACAAAGGCGGCAAAGCGGGCCGTCAGGACCTCCGACAGCGGTTGCTCGCCTGGACTGTTGAGGGCGCAGGCCAGCAGCAACGCCCTGGCGTTGTCGTCGACGCAATAGCCGTGTGCGCGATCGGGCACCGAGTGCACCGCATGCTGGAGCAGGCCGACATCGTCGCACATCGACAGGAAGTGGCCGATCTGCATATCCGGCGGCGCGGGGCCACGCAGTCCCGGCAAGCCCATGTCGGAGCGCGCAAACACCCTGGGCCGGTGACCGTGCCGTGCCGTCTCGAAGACCGACATGTAACGCTCGGCCGTGCATTCCCACGTCATCATTCGGCTCGCGGCATAGGCGCGCCGAGACATCGCCTGCCGTCGCACGTCGTCGGTGAGCAAGTTTGCGATTTCGCCGCCGATCGCGGCGGCATCGCCGAACGGCACCAGGACTCCGCATCCCTCAGTGAGCAACTCGCGGGCGTGCCAGTACGGCGTCGAGACCACCGGCTTCCCCAGCCCAAAGCTGTAGGCTAGCGTCCCCGACGTCATCTGGGCCTCGTTGAGATAGGGCGTGACATAGACGTCGCACATCGAAATGAATTCGAGCAACGTTGCCAGATCGACGAACCGATCGAGGAACACCACGTGATCCTGGATGCCAAGTTCACGCACCCGCGCCATCAGGCCCTCGCGATAGGCCTCGCCCTGGTCTCGAACCAGATTCGGGTGCGTTGCGCCGAGCACGACGTAGACTGCGTCCGTGCAGCGCTTCATGATCGACGGCATGGCGTCGATCATGACCTCGATGCCCTTGTTTGGCGATAGCAGGCCGAAGGTCAGAATGACCGACTTTCCCGCAAATCCGAGCCTGGCTTTCGCTGCGTCGGACCCGACGAATGCGACATCGGGAATGCCGTGCGCAATTACCTCGATCTTGTCGTCCGGCACCAGGTAGACGTCACGCAACAGCTCCCGGCCCTTGTTGGCCATCACCACGACCTTCGACGACGCGTCGACGATACGCTCCACGACGGCGCGTTGCTTGGCCGTCGGACGCGCCAGCACGGTATGGAACGTCGTCACGACCGGCATGGTGAGGCGCGACAACAGCACCAGGATATGGGCGCCGGCCTCGCCGCCGAAAATCCCGAATTCGTGCTGGAGGCACACGATGTCGAACCGGCCGGCATTGAGGAAATCAGCGGCGCGCATGTAGTCGTCGATATGGCCGTCCTTGATCTGAAAAGCGACCGCCGGAGGATAGTCGTAGGCCTGACCGGGATCGGTCATCGCCACGATGCTGGTCTCCAGATCCGCACGCGACATCGAGATCGCCTTGTGCAAGTCGGTCGTGAAGGTTGCAATTCCGCATCGGCGAGGCAGCGAGTTGCCGATGACGGCGATACGGTGGAGCGGCGTCATGTCGGTACCTCGATGATTTCACTTGATGTCGGCGCCTGAGCGGCGGTGGAATTTTTCGTCAGTCCCGTACAATCCTGCAGCAAGGATGCGATGGGATCCGGTCCCGGATAGGCGAGCAGGATGCTCATCCCGCTCGGGCCAATGTCGATACCGGCGCTGTCGGCCTCAATGAAGATGGCCTCTCCGACGGTCACGTTCGCCCGTCCGATGCGCCCCTTCCCGTCGATCACGAGGAGCCAGGCTTCCCGATCGGTATCGAGCTCCCAATGCGAATTGGCTTGAAGATCGATCCGCTCGAGCACGAAAGGCGAGCTCGCGACGAGAACCGTACGACCGTCGGTGAGACGCCGCGGAGGCAATTGCGTTGGCGGCGGCCAGGCATCGGAGGCGGCCACGGCACTGTCCTCATGCAGCTCGCGCTGCCGGCCAAAATCGAACAGACGGAATGTCGTATCGCTCTGCTGCTGAATCTCGGCGAGCACGATATTGGCGCCGATGGCGTGGATCGTGCCGCCGGGAACGAAGATGACGTCGCCTGGCGCGGCAGGACGCCATTGCACATGGCCCGCAATCGAGCCGTCCCTGATTGCCGCGCGCAATGCCTGCGGCGTGAGTTTCCGCTTCAACCCCAGCGCAACCCGCGCGCCCGGCGGCGCCGACAGGATGTACCACGCCTCGGTCTTCCCGTTCGGCAAGCCGATGGCGTGTGCGAATTCGTCATTCGGGTGAACCTGGATCGACAAGGGCTGGCTGGTGAACAGCAGCTTGAGCAGGAGCGCCGGGCTGGGCGCACGCTTGTCGATACGCCCAAGCCGCAACTCACCGACCGGATCAGCCGAAGCGTCGATGCTGCTCCAGGGACGCAGATCGACGCGGCCCCAGGGTTTGCGGGCGATCTCGACGGCGGCATGCTCGATGGTCATCCTGACCGGCTCAAGCCAGCCGATGGAATGCCGGCGGCAACGGCTCGCGCACGAGCTCGCTCAGATCAAGGGCCTCACCACTTTCCTCAATGTCCGAGACCAGAACCTCGACAAACGGGTGTTGGCGGTTGAGCGTGACTCCAAGCTGGTACTTTGCACTGACGATGCGCTCGATCGACGCAAGATTCAGTTTGCCGAGCGCATTGTACTGACCACGGAACAGGCTTTGTTTGCCGACACGATGCGCGACCGAGGCGACCCAGATATCCATCACCTTGCGGCCAATGAACGCCTCGACCGGCTCAGCGCCATCCCGCGCGCTCAGTCGCAGCCCGTCCATGGTATGTGGCCCGTCATCGACGCCAAATTGTGTAAGTGACATGACAGATCCTCCTGTTAATGGCGCTCGTTCACGCCGTCAGCCCGCTGCCACGCCCGCGCTGCCTGGTTACAAGCCTCAACAACCGCGACAGATATTCTTCAGCTTCGCCGCGGTTCGGGCCTCTTCCGCGACGAATGGATCCTTGTATGGGGCCCGAGATATGTCGATTTCCACGGCAATGGACTTCTTCACCTTCGGAGGAAACGCGGCGTCGTAACAGGCGAGCCGTCCGCTCGTGCTTTCGATCTCGCGGCAGGCAGATTCACCGGCGATAGCGCCTTGCGCGAATGCGCCGAGCGTCAATACGACAAGGAGCGTTTTCATCCAGATACCTTTCCGGGGCGGCGTTCACACGAGGCATTCTCTTGCGATGGACCCGGGCGCGCCATGTGACGAACCGCAGGCGTCACCTCATGCCTCGAACTGGTCGAACTCATCGGAGAGCAGAATCCGGCCTTGCGGTGTGCATATCCGCACGTCGAGATAGCCTTCCTGCAACAGCTCCCTCGCCTTCTTCAAAGCGGCAGCCGTTGTGGTGCGACCCAAGCTGACGTAGCCGCTTTGATCGCGCGCGCTCACCAGATATTGCAGTGGCGTCCTATCCACGCAGAAAAGCCGCCACAGCCACCAGAAGCAGCAGAAACATCGGGACGATCACCGGCGGCACGATCCAGTCGGCCAGACGAAATCGAGGCATGCACGCTCTTCCTCGTTCGGCGGGAGCGCTCGTGACCCTCAGTCACCGATGGAAGCCGTGGGAAGGGCGGTGATGACGCGACTCTACGCTTACGTCCCGCCAATAGCGAGCTTTATAACGGGGCGCGACATCAGCGAACGCGATTTCGACGGACCAACCATTTCAAATTGTCTGAAATGCCGAGGCAACAAGACGGCTGACGGCGCCGGATCCGAGATTGCTCCTGATTTCCTCGCCAAATCTGTCCGCGAGCGCCGCCTTCCTGAACCTCTCCGCAGCCTGTGCCGACCGACGCATACCGGGAGATTGCATTGTCCGGAACAAGCTCAGCGCCGCCAGGCATTATTCAGCTTGGTCGCGCTGCATTCTGATCGTCGAATGCGCACGACAGCATGATGCAAGGGTCTTGACTTGAGGCCTGATCCAATTAGCAACGGGCGGCAGTCTCCACGCCGGTTCCGCATTGATGATGACAATCTATTTCGATCTCGACGGCACCCTGACCAACCCGAAGCCTGGGATCACCCGCTCGATCCAATATGCACTTGAACGCTTGAACCTCGCGGTGCCGAGCGAGGACAAGCTGACCTGGTGCATCGGGCCTCCGCTGCATGCCAGCCTGAAAAAGCTGACGGGCACCGACGAGCTCGCCGACCGGGCGCTGCTGCTCTATCGTGAGCGCTTTGCCGATATCGGCCTGTTCGAAAACGAGGCCTATGCCGACATCACGGACACCTTGGCGACGCTGGCCGCGACAACACCGCGCATGTTCGTCGCCACCAGCAAGCCCGCGGTCTACGCCACGCGCATCGTCGATCATTTCGGCCTGAAGCCCTATTTCGAACGCGTGTTCGGCTCCGAGCTCGACGGCACGCGCGTCGACAAGCGCGACCTGCTCCGCTACGCCCTCGACGAGGCCAGGGTCGATCCCACCAGTGCGATCATGATCGGCGACCGCAGCCATGACGTGGTCGGCGCCCGGACCAACGGCATGACCGCGATCGGCGTGCTCTATGGCTATGGCAGCGAGGCCGAGCTGCGGGACGCCGGCGCGCATCACATCTGTGCCGCGCATCCGGACTTGCTCGGCCATTGCCTGGCGTAGGACGCCCATCCCGGTCCGCCATCACCGCAAGCCTTCGTCCTGAGCGAAGGCAGCGCTCGGCAATTCCAGATTGTCTTGGTTGGCAGCCTGCATCAGGCTGGCACGCATGAGGACTCACGCCACGACAAGCGGATCCGAGCTGTTGCGGGGCATGATCGCGATCCGGCTCGCGGCGCTGGTCGTGGTGGGCTGGAGCCTTGCGCTCCTGCCGCGGCAGGCGCGCACCGTTGAGCTCGCCTGCACGCCCTCTGTCGCAGCAGCAATCGAGACGCAGGCTTCAGTGCAAGCCGTCGGCCCGCGGGTCGTCGATGCCACGTTCGACGACATGCTTCGGCACGACTAGAGCGTTCCCGAGCAAGGCCGGTATGTGAGTGCGCGATAGGACAAGGCGCTCGCTTGCGCTAACTTCGCCGCCAAGGCCGCATCGATCAACCAGCGGCCAGCCGAGGAGCATATCGATGGAATACCGACGCTTGGGCCGGTCCGGCCTCATGGTGCCCGCTCTGAGTCTTGGAACCGGCACCTTCGGCGGCGTCGGCCGCCTCGCTGCATGGGGCACCACGGACGCGAGCGAAGCCCGCCGCCTTCTCGATATCTGTCTCGAGGCCGGCGTGTCGATGTTCGACACCGCCGACGTCTATTCGCTCGGCGAGTCCGAGCGCGTTCTCGGCGAAGCCATCAAGGGCCGCCGCGACAAGGTTTTGATCTCGACCAAGGCGACGTTCCGCTTCGGCGACGGGCCCAACGATATCGGCTCGTCACGGCAGCATCTGCTCGCGGCCATCGACGGCTCGCTCGCCCGGCTCGGCACCGACTACATCGACCTGTTCCAGCTCCATGGCTTCGACGCCTTCACCCCGCCTGAAGAGGTGCTCGCCACCCTCGACGTGCTCGTGCGCGCCGGCAAGATCCGCTATGTCGGCGTTTCGAACTTTTCAGGCTGGCACCTGATGAAGTCGCTCTCCATCGCCGACAAGCATGGCTTCCCGCGCTACGTCGCCAATCAGACCTACTATTCATTGATCGGCCGCGACTATGAGTGGGAGCTGATGCCGCTCGGCCTCGACCAGGGGATCGGCGCCGTGGTCTGGTCGCCGCTCGGATGGGGACGCCTCACCGGAAAGATCCGCCGGGGGCAGCCGAAGCCCGAGGTCAGCCGCCTGCCCAAGACTGCCGATTTCGGCCCGCCCGTGCCGGACGAGCACGTCTATCGTGTGGTCGACGCGATCGACGAGGTAGCCAGGGAGACGGGAAAGAGCGTCTCGCAGATTGCGCTGAACTGGCTGCTCCAGCGTCCGACGGTCTCGACGCTGATCATCGGCGCGCGCAACGAGACGCAGCTGCGCGAAAATCTCGGCGCGGTCGGCTGGTCGTTGACCAAGGACCAGATCGCAAAGCTCGATGCCGCGAGCAAGGTGACGCTGCCCTATCCCTACTGGCACCAGCGCACGACCTTCACCGACCGCAATCCGCCGGCGGTGTAGCGCGCCCGGGCTTGAGCTGCATCAAGCCCGCTCGCGTCGGCCGTGGCATCGTACGGTCCTCGCGAGGCTTCCGATGCGCCGATTTGCCATGAAGGCCCTGTTTACGGCCCTCACTTTCAGAAAGGGTGAGAGAGAGAGGATCGATTGGGATCGCCGCATTCTGATCTTCTCGACAGTGGTAACGATCGTTTTGATCGCACTCTACGTCTGGGGCAAGGCAAACTCGCGCTGAGAATGACGGGGAATGCTCGATGAAGAGGTTCGTGCCGGTCCTGCTGGCCGTTGTCGTGCTATGGAGCACCGGCAGTCAAGCCATGGACTTCGAGCAGCGGCACGCTGAAGCACTGTTGCAGCGGATGTGCTCGCGGTGTCACGCGGTCGGGAAGACCGGCACGAGCCCGAACAAGGTGGCGCCGCCGTTTCGCCGCCTCGGCGAGAACAAGCTCTACGATCCCGATTTCATGCAGCGCCTTCAGGACGGCTACAGCAGCATTCACCGCTTCATGCCGACGTTTCGATTCGGCCGCGACGACGCCGAGGCCGTGGTAAACTACCTCAGAGCGATTCAGGAGCCGCAGAAGCCGAAATAGCCATCGGCTTTGGCTGGAACCATCCCGGGTCGGATCAAGTTGCGAACGAGCAACTGCGCCTCAACCGAACACGATTACCATGTCGTCCGCCCCAACAGTGCATGCCGACGGCCTGCCGCAGCCCCAGCGCAACCAGGCGATCCTGACCATTGCGCTCGGCATCATCATGGCGGTGGTCGACAGCGCCATCGCCAACGTCGCGCTGCCGACGATCGCGGCCGACCTCGACGCGAGCCCGGCCTTCTCGATCTGGATCGTCAACGGCTACCAGCTCGCGATCACCATCTCGCTGCTGCCTCTGGCTTCGCTCGGCGAGATCGTCGGCTATCGCCGCGTCTATCTGGTCGGGCTCGTGCTGTTCACGCTCGCATCCGCCTTCTGCGCGCTGGCGCATACGCTGCCGCTGCTGACGGTCGCACGCATCGTCCAGGGCTTTGGCGCGGCCGGCATCATGAGCGTCAACGCGGCGCTGGTGCGCTTCACCTATCCGCGCAGTCTGCTCGGCCGCGGCATCGGGCTCAATGCTCTTGTCGTCGCTTGCTCGGCCGCGGTCGGCCCGACGCTCGCGGCCGGCATCCTCGCGGTCGGAAGCTGGCCCTGGCTGTTTGCCATCAACGTGCCGCTCGGCGCGGTGACGCTGGTGCTCGGCCTGCGCAGCCTGCCGCACACCAAGCCCGCGAGCCATTCCTTCGACTGGCAGAGCGCGGGTCTCTCCGCGATCACCTTCGGCGTCGGCATTGCCGCGATCGACAGCGTCGGCCATGGCGAGGCCGCGCTCACCTGCCTCGTCCAGTTCGCCATCGCTCTCGTCGCCGGTGCGCTGCTGATCTACCGCGAGACACACATGGCCTCGCCGCTGCTGCCGGTCGACCTCTTGCGCATCCCGGTGTTCGCACTGTCGATCGCGACCTCGATCGCGTCGTTCTGCGGGCAGATGCTGGCCTTCGTCGCGATCCCGTTCTATCTCCAGAGCCGCTTCGGCTATTCCGCCGTGCATATGGGCCTCTTGATCACGCCGTGGCCGATCGCGATCGCCTTCGCGGCCCCCCTCGCCGGCCGCCTGGTCGAGCATTATCCGGCGGGCCTGCTCGGCGGCATCGGCCTCACGCTGTTCGCCTGCGGGCTCGGCGCGCTGGCCCTCCTGCCTGCCGCGCCAACGCCGCTCGACGTGATCTGGCGGATGGCGCTGGCCGGCGCCGGCTTCGGCCTGTTCCAGACCCCCAACAACCGCACCATGATCGCAGCCGCCCCGCGCGAGCGCGCCGGCGGCGCCAGCGGCATGCTGGGCACGGCGCGGCTGCTCGGCCAGACCACGGGCGCGGCGCTGGTGGCGCTGTTCCTCGGCCTCTATCCAATTGACGGAACCCGAGTCGCGCTCCTCGCTGGCGTCGGATTTGCGCTCTGCGGCGCGGTGCTGAGCATGCTGCGGCTCTCGCCCGCAGGCGCGCGCGGCGCCGAGCATGTCCGCGTGCAGGACGACCAGCGCCTGCGCGGCGAATAGGACCGGCCCACGCCCAGGTCCGCGCTCCTTCTCCACACAACCGGTGCGTGGCTTAACTATCTGGACCAATGACGTATTGCCCTCCCGCTCCGGTTGCGGTTCACTGCGGCCGGGACAAGGGGCATTTCATGCGATCATTTGGAATTGTGGCGCTCAGCGTCATGCTGGGCGGCTGCGCGTCCGTCACGCGCGGCACGACCGAGAATATCAGCATCTCATCGACACCTTCAGGCGTTGAAGCCGTCGTCAGCGGAATGGAGGTTCCGACCACCTGCACGACGCCCTGCTCCGTGGTCGTCAAGCGGAACGCCGACATCTCCATCACCTTCCAGAAGGACGGCTACGAGCCGCAGATCGTGCCGCTCAGCCGCGACATACAGACCGGCGGCGCCGCCGGCTTTGCCGGCAATCTCTTGCTGGGCGGTGTCGTCGGCATAGGGGTCGATGCCGCGACGGGCGCGGCAACCGATCACAAGCCGAATCCGGTCATCGTCACGATGCAGCCGTCCGCTCCCGCCCGCGCACGGCCACCCGCGCCGAAGAAACCGCGGCCGCCTGCGGCACCTGCGCCTGACACCGGCACTTAAAGCCCCGCACTGCGACACAAACAAAAAGGCCGGCTGAACAGCCGGCCTTTTCGATTTCATCACTCGCCGATCAAGCCTTGACCAGCGGCCCCTTGGAGGTCGGCCCCTTCGAGCCGCCGGGGCCGCCCGGCTTGGGCTTGCCCGGCGGGCGCTTGCGGGCGCCGGGCAGCTTTTCCTGCTTCGGCGTGACCGGGCCTTCGACGAACTCGAAGCCGATCTTCTCCTTGGTCTCGTCGGCCTCGTCCTTGACCAGGACGACGCGGACGTGGCCACCGCTCTTGAGCTTGCCGAACAGCACCTCGTCGGCCAGCGGCTTCTTGATGTGCTCCTGGATCACGCGGGCCATCGGCCGCGCGCCCATCTGCTCGTCATAGCCGTGCTGAACCAGCCAGGCCTTGGCGGGCTCGGACAGCTCGATGGTGACGTCGCGGTCGCCGAGCTGAGCCTCGAGCTGGAGCACGAACTTCTCGACCACCGTGCCGATCACCTCGACGCTGAGATGGCTGAACGAGACGATGGCATCGAGGCGGTTGCGGAACTCCGGCGCGAACTGCCGGTTGATCGCCTCGTGGTCGTCGCCTTCCCGCTTCGAGCGGGTGAAGCCAAACGCCTGCTTGGCCAGATCCGAAGCACCCGCATTCGTGGTCATGATCAGGATCACGTTGCGGAAATTGACCTGCTTGCCGTTGTGGTCGGTGAGCCGGCCGTGATCCATGATCTGGAGCAGCACGTTGTAGAGGTCGGGATGTGCCTTCTCGATCTCGTCGAGCAGCACCACGCAATGCGGATGCTGGTCGACGCCGTCGGTGAGCAGGCCGCCCTGGTCGAAGCCGACATAGCCCGGAGGCGCGCCGATCAGGCGCGACACGGTATGCCGCTCCATGTATTCGGACATGTCGAAGCGCAGCAGCTCGACGCCGAGCGACGCCGCGAGCTGCTTTGCGACCTCGGTCTTGCCGACGCCGGTGGGCCCGGAGAACAGGTAGCAGCCGATCGGCTTCTCCGGCTCGCGCAGGCCGGCACGCGCCAGCTTGATCGAAGCGGCGAGCGACTCGATCGCCTTGTCCTGGCCGAACACGGTGCGCTTCAGCGTCTGCTCGAGATGCTTGAGCACCTCGGCATCGTCCTTCGACACGCTCTTGGGCGGGATCCGCGCCATCGAGGCGATCGTGGTTTCGATCTCCTTGATGCCGATGGTCTTCTTGCGCTTGTTCTCGGCGACCAGCATCTGCGCCGCACCGGATTCGTCGATCACGTCGATCGCCTTGTCGGGCAGCTTGCGGTCGTGGATGTAGCGCGAGGAGAGCTGCACCGCAGCCTCGATCGCCTCATTGGTGTACTTCAGCCGGTGGTAGTCCTCGAAATACGGCTTGAGGCCCTTGAGGATCGCGATCGCGTCCTCCACCGTCGGCTCGTTGATGTCGATCTTCTGGAAGCGCCGCACCAGCGCGCGGTCCTTCTCGAAGTGCTGGCGGTATTCCTTGTAGGTGGTCGAGCCCATGCAACGGATCGTGCCCGAGGCAAGCGCCGGCTTGAGCAGGTTCGAGGCATCCATCGCCCCGCCCGACGTCGCGCCCGCACCGATCACGGTGTGGATCTCGTCGATGAACAGGATGGCGTTGGGATGCGCCTCGAGCTCCTTCAGCACCTGCTTCAGGCGCTCCTCGAAGTCGCCGCGATAGCGCGTGCCCGCAAGCAGCGTACCCATGTCCAGCGAGAACACGGTGGCAGCCGCCAGCACCTCGGGCACCTCGCTGTCGACGATGCGCTTGGCGAGGCCCTCCGCGATCGCGGTCTTGCCGACGCCGGCTTCGCCCACGAACAGCGGGTTGTTCTTCTGCCGGCGGCACAGCACCTGGATCGCGCGGTTGATCTCGGAATTGCGTCCGATCACCGGATCGATCTTGCCGTCGCGCGCCTTCTTGTTGAGGTTGACGCAATAGGTCTCGAGCGCTTCGCCCTTCTTCTTGGCGTCGTCGCTGCCCTTGGTCTCGGTCTCCTCGTCGACGCCGCGCACGGGGCGGGCCTCGGAGACGCCCGGCCGCTTGGCGATGCCGTGGCTGATGTAGTTGACGGCGTCGTAGCGCGTCATGTCCTGCTCTTGCAGAAAGTATGCGGCGTGGCTCTCGCGCTCGGCGAAGATCGCGATCAGCACGTTGGCACCGGTCACCTCTTCGCGACCGGAGGATTGCACGTGGATCACCGCGCGCTGGATCACGCGCTGGAAACCGGCGGTCGGCTTGGCATCGTCGGCGCCATCCGTCACCAGGTTCTCGAATTCGGTCTCAAGATAGTTGACGAGGCTCGTGCGGAGCTTGTCGAGATCGACGCTACAGGCGCGCATAACGGCGGCTGCATCGGAATCGTCGATCAGGGAGAGCAAGAGATGCTCGAGCGTCGCGTATTGGTGATGACGCTCGTTTGCGATCGCCAGCGCACGATGCAGGGATTGTTCAAGGCTTTGAGAAAAAGTCGGCATTCGCGTCCTCTATGGCCCCCACCATCATGATCGTCCTCGCCCGGTCAGGCAACAACAACCTTTGTCACATATAGTTATACAAGACCGCGGCGAAAGACCGGTTCCGCGACTCGGCAGCTAGCCACCTGCGGTATTTTTCGATGCAAAACCCGTTCCGATTTGGGCGGGATCGGCGCCGGTGCAGAATTCCGTAGTTTTGCCGGCTGCGATGGAGATCGCGCGCAGGCATTACGCGGCGATCACACTGCGACATACACAAGCAAGAGCCGGCTACGAACGCGCCGTGGGGTGACTTATTTCTTTTCCATCACGCATTGCAGCGGATGCTGGTGCTTGCGGGCGAAGTCCATCACCTGCGTCACCTTGGTTTCGGCGATCTCGTAGGTGAACACGCCACACTCGCCGATACCGTGATGATGGACGTGCAGCATAATCTTGGTCGCCGCCTCGACGTCCTTCTGGAAGAACTTCTCCAGCACGTGGACCACGAACTCCATCGGCGTGTAGTCGTCGTTCAGGATCAGAACGCGATACAGGTTCGGCCGCTTGGTCTTCGGCTTGACCTTGGTGATGACGGAGGTGTTCGGACCCGTCGGGCTGCCGGAACGGTTCTCGTCGTTGCTCATCCGGGGAGCGCGGGCGGCGGCGGCCGCAGACAGGTCAAGGCTGGAAGTCAATTGCGACATGGCTCAGGCGTTCAAATTCCCCACGGAAGCGTATGACGGCCCGCCGCGCGGCCCCGCCTTTCGGAGCTTCGCACTGGCGCACCGCGCTTTTGGATCGCCGCTTCCAACCGGTCCGGTCCAAACCAGATCGATTGCAGGAATATGGGCTTGCCCCCGCCTCGCCGCAAGCGTGCAAAAGTCCGGCTATGGCGGGCCCGATTCCCGATCCGGGCGATCCTGACCAAGGTTAATCAATCCGGACCGGTTTGACAAAAATTTCCGCCGCGCCGGTCCAGAACAGGTTGACCAGGAACCTAGCCGTTAACGCGACTGCGACGGTTTCGCGCGGGATCGTCTCCGGTCTTCTACGGTACCTGCTGTTCAATCGCTTGGCGCGAAATCGGGCAAAATCGCAAATTTCTAGGACGGCCGTGCTTCGTCCGCCCTGCCCTGTGTCAGCCGCATCGCTCGACGCGTCCGGCACCATCATCACCTCGCAGATCAGCAGCAAGGCGCGGACCCAATTCAACGCGCTGTTCATTCGTGCTGTGCGCATCGAGCGGGTGAGCATCCGATCCACACCATGCAGGCGAACGCCGGCAGCGCCCTGCCCCCAAGCGTGCTGCAATATCGCGCGAGCAGCACCGGCAAATTCTGCTTGGTCACGCCGGCGAACCCGACCGCGCTCTGGCACGGATCGGTCGCGACAACAAAAAAGCCCGGCTGGTTCAGCCGGGCTTCTTGCTTCCAGGATGTCCGGGAAAAGTTAGTTGGCGGCCGGGGTGAACTTCGACACGATGGTCTCGACCGGCTTGAATGCCTGCTTGGCGAGGTCGCTGTAGAGGCCGGCAATCTTCTGCGATTCCGCGACGAAGGTCTCGTAGGCGGAACGGGCGAAGTCGGTCTGCGCTTCCATCGCCTTGTCCAGCGACTTCACGCCGGAAAGCTTCTCGACGAAGGACTTGGTGTCTTCGAACGACTTCTTGGTGTAGTCGCCGTAGGCGCTGGCGATTGCCTGGAGGCCGTGCTGCACCGAGGTCGCGGAGGCGACGCACTGCTCGAACTGCTCTTTCCCGTAGCTCTGAAAGTCTTCAACCTTGAACATTTCGGAATCCTTTTCCCTGGCTCGCGTCGGGAAGCCCCGGCTCCCTGACTCTGCCCACAATTAGTGCAACGCACAAAAAAGTCAAGAATCTTGTGCGTCGCACAAAAACTAGATCCAAACCGAAGAGATTCCCGGGGTTTCCCGCAAGGGTTCCTTAAGCTTTTGGAAACCGCGGACCCCTACCTTGATTCCCTGGACGTGTTCAGCTTCCGCAAGCGGCCAAAAGCCGTTTGAGAACATCACCTTAGCCAGAATAGCGGCTCAGGTTCAACGTCCCCCGCGGCGAACACCAGCGGAGGGGCAGCCTGGGCAGGTAATGATCCCGGGTCCATTGGGCACAATTTCGCCTCACGGGCCGGTGATCAAGTCAGAAACGGGGACGGGGTTTCATGCTTCGTAAAAACTTGTCTTCCTCGCGCTTGGCGCGGGTCGGGGTTTTCGGGCTTCTTACGGTCACCACCGCGGTCATCTTCACCACCGATGCCGCCGAGGCGCGGCGTCACCGCCGCCACTACGCGCACCACCGGGTGCAGCGCGACGTGTCCGAGAGCTCCAGCCCGAAATTCGCGTCGATCATCGTCGACGGCAATTCCGGCTCCGTGCTCCAGGCAACGAGCCCCGACGGGATCCGCCATCCGGCGTCGCTGACCAAGATCATGACGCTCTATCTGCTGTTCGAGCGTCTCGAGTCCGGCAAGATGAAGCTCGACACCGAGATGCCGGTGTCGCAGCACGCCGCCGATCAGGATCCGACCAAGCTGAACCTGCGTGCCGGCCAGACCATCCGTGTCGAGGACGCGATCAAGGGTCTCGTCACCCGCTCCGCCAACGACGCAGCCGTGGTGATCGCGGAAGCGATCGCCGGCGACGAGGACGACTTCGCCCAGATGATGACGCGCAAGGCGCGTTCGCTCGGCATGTCCAAGACGGTCTACCGGAACGCCAACGGCCTTCCCAACGACGAGCAGGTCACGACCGCGCGCGATCAGGCCACGCTCGGCCGCGCCATCCAGGAGCGCTTCCCGCGCTACTACCGCTATTTCGCGACCTCGACGTTCAACTGGCGCGGCCAGTCGATCCGGAACCATAACCACCTGCTCGGCAGCGTCGAGGGCGTGGACGGCATCAAGACCGGCTACACCCGCGCCTCCGGCTTCAACCTCGTGACCTCGATGCGCCGCGGCAACCGCCACCTGATCGGCGTGGTGCTGGGCGGCCGCAGCGGCGGTTCGCGCGACGCCATCATGCGCAACCTGCTCGCGGAGAACCTCGACAAGGGCGCGACCAGCCACACCGTCGCCGCGGTTACCGAGCGTAGCGGCGCTGACGCCGCTGCCGAGGTCGCCGATGCGTCGGATACCCCGGCCCGCACCGCTCCGCAGGTCCAGGCCGCGGCCGCCCCTGCTCCCGAAGCAGCCCCGTCGCGTCTCGCCTCGCGCCTGTCCACGCTTGCGGCCGCCACCGCCGCAATGCCACCCGCTCAGCCCAAGCCTGAAGCTCGGCCGACTGAATCCAAGATCGAGCCCGCGCCGCTCACCAATGGCGTGATCTCCAGCCAGCCGCTCTCGATCATCCCGGGCTCGTCCGAACCGATGAAGCCGGTCCGGGTCAAGACGGTGCAGGTCAAGGCCGGCACCGTGAAGGTCGCCTCCGCCGCCCCGTCGCAGGTCGCGCCGCAGATTACCAACACGGTTGCCTCCCGCTCCGACGTCGCGGAAACCTCCGGCGCCGTCGTCGCCCGGGCCGATCTGATCAACAAGCCCGAGATCCAGAGCCAACCGGAAGCGCCGAAGGCGGAAGTCGCCCGCACCGAGCTGCCACGCCAGCCGGCCGGCTTCGGCACCGGCAACGGCGTCCTCGGCGTGCTGCCGGCTGCGACCGCCGCCGCGCCCGCCCCGGTCGCTCCGAAGCTCGCCTCCGCCGACCCGGCGCCGCAGGCGATCCAGATGAGCGCCACCACCAAGCCGGTCGTCACGCACAGCGGCTGGATCGTCCAGGTCGGCGCGCTCGAGAGCGAGAACGAAGCCCAGCAGCGCATCGACGCAGCGCGCAGCTCGGCCCGCGGCCTGCTCAGCAAGGCGGATCCGTTCACCGAGCCGGTCGTCGCCAAGGACAATCGCAAGCTCTACCGCGCCCGCTTCGCCGGGCTCGAGCGGGATCAGGCCGAAGCCGTCTGCCGCGCCCTGAAGCGCGCCGACATCTCCTGCATCACCGTCCGCAACTGATCTCCCGCACCGTTCCGAAAAATGCCCGCGCCTTGCGCGGGCATTTTTGTTTTCGGCATGCGGCAAGCCAAAGTCGGTTCCGCGACAACCTCTCGTCAACGTTTTACGGTTAAATTTTTACTCAAGAGATCGGCCACGCCGAAATGGCGGGCATCGGGGCGACGACAGACAGAGCCAACGGAGATCACGCGGTACGGGCGTTTGTAGCGTAGTGCCGGAGTTAGCCGTTATGCGTGCGAAGCAGAGTATCCTTGGCCTCGTTTACCCGGGCAGCGAGATACGTCGAGCCCCCCTGGTCGGGATGGAGTTTCTTCATCAGGGACTTGTGGGCCCGGCTGATGTCGTCGCGCCCCGCTCCCGGCTGCAAGCCAAGGATCTGATAGGCCTCCTCCGTCGTCATTTTGCCGCTCGCCGCCGTGCGGCGCTGCCCCCCTGCCGCATCGCCCTGCGCGTTCTGACGCCAGGCGGGAAACCTGCGGTCCAGATAGCTTTCAAGTAAGGCCACGCTCTCGGCGTCGAACGCCGGGACCATCGCCAGCAGGCCGGCGAGATCGAACTCGTCGAGATCGCGCCCGGCGTGAGGCCCGGCAACGATCTGGCCTCCGAGTCGGCCGGAATCGTGATCGAGCCGCATGTCGAGGAATTGCGAGCGCACGCGCGAGGCCTGCCCGGGCGCAGGCGCCGCACCGCCACCGAACAGCCCGCCGATATTGCCGAAGCCGGCGTTCGTCAACGGCGTCCAGCCGAGCAGCCCGGCGCCGAAAATCCCGAGCGGGATCGCGACGGCCAGCTCGCCCCGCAAGCCCGTGAAGGCTGCGACCGCCAGCGCGACCACGCCGCCGCCGAACTTGATAGTGCGCGCCAGCACCGCCGGGTTGGCGGCGCGGAACATCTGAAGCAGCAGATACAGCGTGATAACGGCGACAGCGCCAGCGATCAGGGTCATGGGCGGAATATAGGCGCCCTGTTGTCAAAAAGCATGGCGTCCTTTCGCCCGTCGGCAATTGGCAGATGACATGGAACGCTGGCTTGCCCGATAGTCCGGCGCGACGATTGAGGGAGACAATGCGTAGCGGATTCAAGCCGCCGATCGTGCCGGCCGCCTTCTTCGGCATCGTGCTTGGCCTTGCCGGCCTCGGCAATGCCTGGCGCGCCGCGCATCAGGTCTGGCATTTGCCGGCGATCGTCGGCGAGATCCTGCTCGCGCTCGCCTCCATCGTCTGGGCGCTGCTGCTCGTTCTCTTCATCCTGCGCTGGATCCTCGCGCGCGCCGAGTCGCTCAGTGAAGCCCATCATCCGGTACAATGCTGCTTTATTGGTCTCGCCGGCGTCTCCACCATGCTGATCGCGATCGCGGCGGAGCCCTACTCGCACCTTGCCGCCGAGATCCTGTTCGGCCTTGGCGCGGCGTTCACGCTCGGCTTCGCGCTGTGGCGGACGGGGTTGTTGTGGCGCGGCAATCGCGATCACACCGCGACGACACCGGTCCTGTATCTGCCGACCGTTGCCGGCGGCTTCGTCACCGCGGCGGTTTCTTCGGTGCTCGGCTACCCCGATTGGGGACAGCTTGCCTTCGGCATCGCGCTGTTTTCCTGGCTCGCAATTGAATCCGTGCTGCTACATCGGCTCTACACGGTCGCGACACTTCCAGTCGCACTGCGGCCGACGCTCGGCATCCAGCTGGCGCCGCCCGCGGTCGGTGCCGTCGCCTATCTCGCGATCAATGGCGGCGTGCCCGACATGGTCGCGCATGTCCTCGTCGGCTACGGACTGATGATGGCGCTGCTGCTGCTTCGCCTGCTGCCGTGGATCATGGAGCAGCCGTTCTCGGTGTCGTACTGGGGCTTCACCTTCGGCGCCACCGCGCTTGCGATCGCACCGATCCGCATGGCCGGCCACGGCGACACCGGTGCGATCGCGCTGCTCGCGCCATGGCTGTTCGGAGCCGCCAACATCGTGGTCGGATTGATCGCGCTGGGCACGCTGCGCCTGATCCTGCAGGGACGCCTGCTGCCGCCGGTCGCAGCGCCGCCGCCAACGCAAGCCGCGCCAGCGTAACCTGCTACTTCATCTGGCCGATCAACTGGGCCGCACCGCTCGCGCTCTTGGCCAATTTCAGCAGCGCCTCGCGCCCGCCGGCGGCATAGGCCGCGGCCGCCCGCAACAGCTCGCGCAGCTGTGCCGCAGCGCCGGGATCGAAACGGCACCAAGCGCCGCCGGTCAGGCGCGCGATCTCGCGAAACGCCTGCTCGGCCACCGGGTCATGACCTTCCTGGAACACGAAGACAGGCACCTTGAGCATGCCGAGTTCGCCGGCCTTGGCGCAGAGCTCGTCAACCTTCTCCTCCATCGCATCGCCGACGAAGACCACGGCCCGCACGCCCGATGCGACCGCCTCGCGCCGCGCCTCGCTCAGCACCTTGCCGATCTGGGTGTCGCCGCCGCGGCAGTCGATCTTGCTCATCAGCGTCGCGAGCCTGGCGCTGTCGGAGATCCACCCCGTGGCACGGCACTCGTTGAAGCCGCGATAGTAGACCAGCCGGATGTCGAGACTGCCGAGCGCCGCGGTCTCGCGAAACATGTCGGCCTGGAGCGCGCAGGCCATGTCCCAGGTCGGCTGCCGGCTCATCGTCGCATCCAGCGCGAAGATCAGCCGGCCTTTCGCGCCGGGAGCATGCGGTGACAGCGCACGCGCCTTGGCGACAAAGGCGGCGATATCGTCCGAGGTCGACGTCCCGGCCTGCGGCACCGCGCCGCCTGCTTGCGGCGAGACGGCATCGCGGCCGCGCGGTTTGATGGGTTCGCCCGACATGCCTTGGCCCTTCGTGAACGGCTAATGTGGTTAGCGCGTGCAGCCCGGTCAATGTGCAAAGCCTCCGCGGGCGAGCGCCGGCGGAGGCTTTGAATGTCGTTTCTGACTATGATGAAACGTCAGCTCTTGGCAGGCGCCATCAGAGCGACCGGACCGGGCTCGAGAATCTTGGGTGGAGACGATTGCGTATCGACCGGCCCTACCTCGCTGTCAGTCGCGCTCAGGAATTTGTCGAGCATGCCTTGGATCGAGTTCTTGGCCACATCCGGACCGGTGTCGCGCATGTCGTTGTGCTGGAATTCGGTCTTCACGACCTGGATGCCGGCCTTCTCGCATTCCTCGTCGCTCGGGATCACCCCCGCATCGGTCTTGAACTGCGGATCGGTGGAGCGGAACGACAGGATCTTGAACTTGCCGGCGGTCACGAACGGCACGCGCAGATTGTCCAGCGTGACGACCTTCTTGACCTCATCCGGATACTGCTTGGCGAAGTACATCGTGATGTCGCCGCCCATGGAGTGGCCGACCATCGTCACCTTCTCGTAGTCGGCGTTGGGCTGAACCTTCTTCATCTCCTGCATCGCCAGGTGGATATTGGCCACGCCGCGCAGGATCTGCGGCAACCGGCCGACATAGAGCTCGCCGGGCTTGGTCACCATCGGAGGATCGGTCGGCAAATCATGCTGCGGGCTCACGACGAGGTAGCCGCGCGCAGCGAAAATGTTAGCAAGGAAGCCGTACTCGGTGTTCTTGACGGTATTGCCATGGTTGATCACGGCGACAGGCATCGTGATCATGCCGGCATTGGCCTGCATTTCCTTGTCGCGACGGATCGCGATATCGACGGGCACGGGACGGTTGTCGCGCGAAGCGTCGTAGAAGGTGATGGTCTCGTGCCTGATGGCCCACTTGCTCGCCGTGAAATAGGCGATGCCGCAGAGGGCACTGACCGAAACCAGAACGGCAATTCCACGCTTCATTTTCGTCCTCAGCCTCAGGCTCTTGCGGCCTGAATCCCTGTTGAAAATCGTGTTCTTCCGGGGCTCTTCGGCCCCTGGTCGCCTATTCGCTAATATATGTCACAGCCGCGTGACAGGAAGGCCAAATATTGTGAACTGGCAGCCCTTTCATTGTGCGCCGCACACGTTTCTTGGGCATCCTCCTCTCATACGGCTACGTCAGGGTGCAGATCACCATCCGATGCAACCGGTCTCGATTGGGTGCAATTTCGCAGTAAACGTAGAGTGAAAACGGCCGAGGGCGGGCTCAGTTCCTGCGGGGGACCGGCTTATCAGGCCGCTGGCAGTAGCGATATACCGCTAAATCAGGCGCCGAGGATGTCGTGGACCTCGAGCGGCTTGTCGACCTGGCTGAACCACTCGGCGCGGTTGGCCGCGCGGCGGCGGCCGCGCTCGTCGAGCGGCAGCTTGAGCTGGCGGAGCAGGCTCGTCACCTCTTCCCGCGCGGTGAGATGGCCGAGATTGGGCCGCATGCCGAGCGTCGCCTCGTCGATCTCGTCGAGCGCAGTGAGGCCGCGCGGGAAGAATTCGCGGTAGACGACGCGCTCGGCGAAACCGTCGATGTAGCGGAAGCCGAGCCGCAGCGACAAATCCTTCAAGCCGTCGGCGACAAGCTGCTTGTTGCGGGAGCCGAGCATGGACAGGCGGTTGCGCACCACGATCCAGTCGGTGCTCGAGCCGTCGAGCTGGCGACGCTTGCGGCGGGTATCCCGCACCATCTCGGCATAGTGGCTCTCGCCGGTGACCGCATAGTTGGCGGGGTCGACGGTGCCGAGCACGTCGAAATCGAGGAAGCTGTCGTTGATCGGCGTGACCAGCGTGTCGGCCATCGAATGGGCGAGCCGCATCAGGTAGCTGTCGGTGCCGGGCGTATCGATGACGATGAAATCGAAACTGCTCTCGACCGCAGAGACCGCCTCCATGAACTGCTGGAACTCGGAGTTCTCGTTCTCGGCAATCTGCATGGTCTCGCCGAGCTTGATGCAGCGATGCACCGGCAGCTCGAGATCGAGCTTGGTGCGACGGGCCCAGGCGGCGCGGTTGTTGATGTAGTGGGTGAAGCTTTGCTGGCGGCAGTCGAGGTCGATGGTGGCAACGCGCTGACCGGCCTTCAGGAGCGCGACCGCGATGTGCAAGGCAGTGGTCGATTTGCCGGAGCCGCCCTTCTCGTTGCCCAGCACAACGACGTGCGCCGAGCCGGATTGGCCCTGGCTAGCCTGCACAAGCATGGTGATCCTCAACACCCCTAAGCAATATCTTCAAGTTGGCCGCGTCTGCGGTCAAGTGAAATGCGTGACAGGATAGCGAAATCACAGTGCGTTAGTCTTCATCATGAATTGCGTCGCCGCCTCGCGTCTGCGATTCAGCCCACAATGTCGCGACGTCGTGCGCGGCATTACGCGGGATGCTGTGCCGCATCCGGATGCATGGCGTCCACGATCGCTGCTTGTTAAGGTTAGCCGGCTGCACGCCGCGCCCAACCTATCCCCAAGCCCCCTGAGTCCTGATGTCACGAAGCCCTCTGATCGCCCGCACGGTCCCTGCGCTCCGACGCGCCGCCGACAATCTTCGCAAGCGAAAGGCCACGATCGCGCTGGTCCCGACCATGGGGGCGCTCCATGACGGGCATGTGTCGCTGGTGCGCCTCGCGAAGCGGCGCGCCAGCCGCGTCGTAGTCTCGATCTTCGTCAACCCGACTCAATTCGCCCCGACCGAGGATTTCGGCGCCTATCCCCGAACCTGGAAGGCCGACATCGCCAAGCTCGCGGCCGAGGACGTCGACATCGTCTGGCACCCGGGCGTCGAGGCCATGTATCCGGAGGGCTTTGCGACCCGAATCGTGCCGGAGGGTCCGGCCCTGGCCGGCCTCGAGGATCGCTTCCGGCCCCACTTTTTCGGTGGCGTCGCCACCGTCGTCGGAAAGCTGTTCACGCAATGCCGGCCGGACTTTGCGATCTTCGGCGAGAAAGACTTTCAGCAACTGCGGGTGGTGACGCAGATGGCGCGGGACCTCGATCTCGGCGTCAAGGTGATCGGCTCCCGCACCGTGCGCGAGCGCGACGGGCTCGCGATGTCATCGCGCAACGTCTATCTCTCACCGCAGGAGCGGCAGACCGCGACCACGCTCTACCGCGCCATGAAGGACAGCGCCGGCCGCATTCGCGCCGGCGAGGCCATCGCGTCGGCGATGGCGCGCGGCGCCGCGACCATCAAGGCGGCCGGCTTCGTGCTCGACTATTTCGAGGCCCGCCACGCCGAGACGCTGGCACAGGTCACCTCGCGCAAGGACGGCCCCTTGCGGATCCTGGTCGCAGCCAAGCTCGGCACGACCCGGCTGATCGACAATATCGCGGTCTAAAGCGCGATGACGACATCGCGCTTCAGGTTACTGTTTGAGCATGATCTTTCCGGAAAACCGCTACACACTTTTCCGGATCATGCTCAGAGCAATCCGAGATCGCGCAGCTCGCGCCGCATCGGCTCCGGCATCGCCGCGATCGTGCCGGCGGCGGACTTGCCGAGATCGGGCGGTACGGAATCGTCCGCGAGATAGCGCCAGCCCTGGAACGGTCGCATCGGCCGCGGCGAGACCGGGATCACCTTCGGCTGCATCACGATCCGGCAGCGCCCGATGCCGTCCTTGTCGCGGAACGGCTCGATGCCGATGATCTTTTCGCGCGCGGCGATCTCGCCCTTGATGACCCAATAGAGCGACCCGCCCGAGAGGATCTCGGCGTCGCGCTTGGGCACCATTCGGGTGATGTGGATGTGATGTTGCGGCAGACCCTTCTTCTTGGCGGTCTGCATCCGTTCGGCCACCCACTCCTTCAATTCCTTGACGGAGTCGCAGCCGACGGCGAGCTTGATCAGATGGAGTGGCATGCCCCAGCATTAGCGGGCCGGCCGCAGGTTTTCAAAGCCGAACTATTCGTTATCCGCAGCCGCGGGAGCCGCAGCAGCCGGCGGCGGTGCCAGCGGAACCGGTGCAGCTGCCGGTGCGCGCGCAGCCTTCGGCGCCGGCGGCTTCTTCGCGGCCGGTGCCGCAGGCGCTGCGGCCTGCGCCGAGGTCGTGGCCGGCGCGCGCGGAGCCGGCGCTGCGTTCGCGGCCGGCGCGGCCTGGCGCGCCGCCGCTGTAGGCGGTTCCGGATTCATGATGCTCACCGGCGGCGTCGACGAGGCGCTCGGGAATTCAGCGTTGGTCGGCTTGCCCGTCGGCATCGACGGCGGCAGCGCGGCGAGCGCACCTGCGGCCGGTGCTGCCGCCGCGGGCGCGTTCCAGGTGGGCGCATAGCGTGCGACCAGCATGTCGTAGAGATGGGACTCCATGTTGGCGGCGACCTGCTGCTGATCGGTCAGCGAGCGGAAGGCGGCGCAATCGAACCGGGTGCAGCCGTCGCGGGCGATCAGCACCTGCGCGACGAGGCCGTAGCGATCGCGCTCCAGCGCCTTGCGCAGCACCTTCATGTCCAGCGTCAGGCTCTTGTCGACGGTCGCGGCGTCGCCGAGCGCGGTCAGCCGGTCGATCCTGGCGGCGGTGTAGGAGACGGCCGCGGCCGCCGCATCCGGCGAACCGAACAGCG
Source organism: Bradyrhizobium diazoefficiens USDA 110 (assembly GCF_000011365.1). Classification (GTDB taxonomy): domain Bacteria; phylum Pseudomonadota; class Alphaproteobacteria; order Rhizobiales; family Xanthobacteraceae; genus Bradyrhizobium; species Bradyrhizobium diazoefficiens. The sequence continues at coordinate 5,721,595 of NC_004463.1, forward strand.
CCTTCTCGCAGCCAATGGCCACGGCATCGCCGGCAAGATCGTCAAGGCAGGACAGTGCCGGCAGGCTCGCGGTAACAACGCCCTGCGCGCGCGCCTCGGCCGGAGCGGCCTGCCCGTCCGGTCCATAGAGGTGCGCCGTGGCAGCCACCGCGATGGCAATGGCAAGCAGCGTGATGACGGTCAGCGCACCGTTGGCAACCGATCTCTCGGCGCGCAGCAGCGTGATCATGAGGATCAATCCGAAGAAGCCCGCAGCCGCCAGCGTCATCCACATCGGGACGGCCGGCGAGCGCCAGATTTGGTCGAGCGACGAGGCCCATGCCCAGTTCATGCGCGACGTCCCCTCACGCGAGCAAAGAGCGAATGGTCAAAGCGAGCACCGTGAGCCGGCAACTGCCCCCGACCCACCTTGTGAAGGTGAAGCGGGCCTTTTGACGGCGAGCGCAGGAAATTCGTCCGCGACATCAACGGGCGGCGGTGCCTCAGGAGAGCGCGAGCTGGCTTTCCTTGGCGACCCGTTCGAAGGCTTCAGTCGAGCTCTTGATCCGGTACTGGCAGTCGTCACCTTCCGTCGGCAACAGGCGGATGATCTCATACGAGCCGCTGGCAGCCGGGCGCGCGACGTTGCTGGCCGTGAACAATACGCGCGTTCCAACGGGGAATTTGTGCTTCAACACCCTCTCCATTACTCAAACAACGCCTGCCTCGCCCATGGTCCCACTGCGATGGCCGGCCGGAAACCCAGCCGTTATATAGCACGCATGCGGCGTTTTTGGCCAGCCTCATGCGAGCATGGCAAACACACCAATCTTGAAGTCTTTTCAGGACGATAACGGGAACAGCGGGCCACGCTAATACCGCTGGAACCGGGCCTCAGGCGGTATGGGGCAGATGACCCTGCGGGCTGGCCTGGTCCACCGCCTTGGGCAGCTCCTGGGCCAGGATCTGGCCCAGCTGGTCAACCGGGATGTTGTAGCGCGCAGCCAGCTGGCGGACGGTGTCGTTGCCGAGCACCGCGCGGAGCTGGTCGGCCGAGATCGGCAGGTTCTGGCCGTTGCCGAGCCAGGATTTGACCTGGTCACCGAACCCGGCCTGCTGAAGCTTGGCCACGATCGCGCTGAGGCCGCCCTGATTGTTGCTGCCGAGCACCTCGCTCAAGACGGCCGGCAGCACGGCGGCGCCGAGCTGGCCGAGCGCGCTGCGGAGCGCGGGGTTGTTTTCCAGCGAGTCCAGGATTCCCATGGCGTGCCCTCTTCCAAGCCGCAACTCGGTACGATTGAGCGCCGCCGGCTGGTGTATCGTCAAGCGGCGCCCGATCACATTCGCGGGTTACGCGTCCTCGAACTTCGCGATGACAAGCGTCTCGGCAAGCCCCTCGCGGGTCCATTCCTGGAATGCCGGCAGCGCCATCATCGTCTCCATGTAGGCCTTGGTATCCGGTGCCACCTCGATCGCGTAGGTGCGGAAGCGGTGCACGACCGGCGCGTACATCGCGTCCGCCGCGCCAAAGCGGCCGAACAGGAACGGTCCCCTGGCACCATGACGCGCCCGGCACTCGCGCCAGATCTCCTCGATGCGCGCAACGTTGGCCTTCGCATCGGCCGACAGCGCCACGGGGCGGATCGGCCGGTGCAGGTTCATGCCGCATTCGCTGCGCAAGGCGACAAAGCCGGAATGCATCTCGGCGCACACCGAACGGGCATGGGCGCGGGCCGCGGCATCATCGGGCCACAGCTTCACTTCCGGGTAGCGCTCGGCGATGTATTCGATGATGCTAAGCGAATCCCACACCGTGGTCTCGCCGTCGACCAGCACGGGCACCTTGCCGGCGCGGCTGAAGGACAGGATCTGCTCCTTGTCCGCGGGGTTATCCGTGTAGAGCGGGATCAGGGTCTCCACGAACGGGATGTCGTTGGCGCGCAGCGCGAGCCAGGGCCGCATCGACCATGACGAGTAGTTCTTGTTGCCGATGGCAAGTTTTAGTGCAGCCATGTCCACTGGTCCTTCCCAAGTCCTCTGGATGCGGCTGCTTTTAGCGCCATCGCCTGCCGTCAATCAATCGTTGCTGCGCCCGGCCTTGCGTGGCAATCGTTGCGATGCTCGCGAGGAGAGAGACATGAGCAGGCATTGGGTCGACATCACCGCCGTCGGCTTCTTCATCGTCGAATGGCTGGTCTATGCCCTGACCCTGGAACACTCGGCCTATGGCCGCGACAGCCTGTCGGCGCGCATGAACCGCTATCGCGAGGTCTGGGTGCGCCGGCTGCTCGACCGCGAGACGCGCATGGTCGACATGCAGATCATGGCCTCGCTCCAGAACGGCACCGCCTTCTTCGCCTCCACCAGCCTCATCGCACTCGGCGGCGCGCTGGCGCTGCTGCATGCGACCAACGACGCCATCACGATCCTGAGCAAGCTGCCGACCGACCTCAGCACCTCGCCCGCAATGTGGGAGCTGAAATGCGTCGGTCTCGTGCTGATCTGCGTCTACGCCTTCTTCAAGTTCGCCTGGGCCTATCGCCTGTTCAACTATGTCGCCATCCTGTTCGGCGGCATGCCGCCGGCATCCCAGCGCGACACGCCTGCGGCCGAAGCCCATGTCATCCGCACCACGCGCCTGTTCGAATCCGCCGGCCGTCATTTCAACCGCGGCCAGCGCGCCTTCTTCTTCGCGCTCGGCTATCTCGGCTGGTTCGTCAGCCCCTGGGTGCTGTTCGTGACCACGGCGGCCGTGGTGATCGTGACATGGCGCCGGCAATTCGCCTCGAGCGCATGGTCGGCGATGGCGCCGGAGATGGTGGATGGCGAGACGATGAGGAAGCGCGGTCATTGACCCCAACTCTCTCCACGTCGTCATTGCGAGCGCAGCGAAGCAATCCAGAGTCTTTCCGCGGAGGGATTCTGGATTGCTTCGCTGCGCTCGCAATGACGGAGCAAGGGGCGGCATCGCCATTCTCCAATCCGCATCTCAATTTGCAGACACGCCTTCACATCCTCGCGGCGTAATTCGCCCGAGCTTTGCTTCGTCGCTCTGCTCTCTTGAGCCAAGAGGGCGCAGGGAAGGCCGGGTGCCGGCTGGCACCCGCGGTCCGCTGCGCGAAAAGCACACGCAGGAAGAACCGCACAGCAGCATACAGGTGTAGCCAATCACTCGGCCTTCCCTGCGCAGTGGTTGGACGGCTTATGCCGTGCTCTCCCGGGAGCCGAGTTCCTGCTGGCCTCCCTCACTCTCGCGAAAGTCGCCGGCACCACGCCGGTTGACGTGAATGCCGCATCCGCAAGAGCTTGACCGTAGCAACGACGGCCAGGACCACACGTCTATATTTTGGCATTCGGTGAAACACGCCGAAACTAAGAAAATCCTTTAAAATAAGGCATTTTCGACTAGCCTGATGCGGGCTGTTTCAGCGGGCTTCACCAAAATAAGGGCCCGGCCCTGAGCCTTTCAGCGTCCGCACGACAAACTGAAAGCCCCAAAGCCGAGCCTATGGTCCCAAGCCCTAGGAGCCGAAACCACATGGATAGTAGCATTATCGCCTCCCCTGCCGGCAAGCGCGGCCGCAACAGCAGTGTCATCCTGACCGACCGCCTGTGCGAGAAGCGAGTCGCCAAGCGGACCAAGTTCTACGACCGCAAGTGCCCTGGCCTCTATGTCAGCATCACGACCGCGGGCGTTGCGACCTTCTCCTTCAAGTTCACCGACAGGCAGACCGGCAAGCAGCGCACTGGCTGGCTCGGCGTCTACAATCCCGAGACCTTCACGGTCGAGGACGCTCGTAGCAAGGTCTACGGTCTCAAGGGCATGGGCGGCGAGGCACTCGCCGAGACCTACCGTGACCAGAAAGCTGCGAAGACGAAGCGCGGCAAGACCGTTGCCGAGATCATCGACGAGCGCATCGCGTGGATGAAAACGCTGGTCAAAAAGCCCGACGGCGAGATGCGGCCCCGGCTGGAGAGCTGGGAGAACACGGCAAGCCACCTCGACCGCTTCATTCGCCCCCGCCTGGGCAAGAAGTTGGCCATGGAGGTCACCAAGCACGACATCGCGACCCTGTCGAACGACATCGTCGGGGGCAAGTTCGGCAAGCCGTCGGTCAGCAACGCGCGCCACATGCGCAAGGCAGCTTCTGGTCTGTTCGAGTGGGCGGCGGAGGCAGGACGCGATTACGTAACGGCCAGTCCCTGCGTCAATTTGCCGAAGCTCGACCCTGAGCATCCCCGTACCCGGGTGCTCTCCGAGGACGAGATCAGGACCTTCTGGCATGGATTGGATCGCGCCGACCTGCCTTGGGACCGCAAGACCCGGCTCGCGCTCAAGCTCGAGCTCGTCACCATGCTGCGGTCACGAGAACTTCTTGGTGCGCACCGGGACGAGCTGTTTGACCTCGACGGCGAGCATCCGCGTTTCGACGTTCCCCTGAAGCGGGTCAAGAAGCGCCGGGTGATCCAGCAGCCTTTGTCTGATCTTGCGGTCGAGATCACCCAGGAAGCGCTGACCTCGGATGATCAGCAGTATGTTTTCGAGAGCCCCATGTACAAGGGCCAGCCGATCCACCGGAAAGCGATGGCCGACGCGCTGCGCGGGACAAAGCACGAGAAGAATAAGGACAAGACCAAGACCGCCGGGCTTTGCGAGCTGCTCGGTCTCAAGCCGTTCACGCCCCATGACCTGCGCCGGACGGCAGCGACCCTGGCTGGCGACCTCGGCTTCGACGACGCCTGGATCGCGAAGTGCCTCGATCACGCCGCGAGCAAGAAAGCCGAAGTCGTGGTGCCGACTGTCACCGGCAAGGTCTACAATCACTCCAAGCGGATGAAGGAGAAACGCGCGGTGCTGGACGGGGTCGCGGCCGAGCTGAGGCGGATCATTGGAACGCCTGTCGTGAACGCCCAGAAGCAGGAGCGCGACAAGATCGCCGCCTGATTGCATATGCCTACCGACGCCGAGCCCGGTCGAAGCTCTCGCGGGCTCCTTTTCCCCTGCGTAGGGAAAGGTTCAAGGCAGAAAAATCAAGATTAATCAACGGCGTATGGGTGTCGCGATCCGATGACGGTCCGGCTGCGAGAAAATTATATGAATGCCGGTGGAGCCTGTGGATGGCGGTGAAATCTGGCGGCGGGTGTAACAGTCACGCTACAATTATCGGATGACGAATCCCATGCCGAAGATCCTGCTTGCGCTGGCCGCGGTAGCCGTTCTGGCGACCAACGCTTCGGCCGACGTGCTGAGGTGCAAAATCGAAGGCTTCAGTGACAGCATTTTTATCACGTCTGCACCCGATACCAATCAGAACGACGGTCAATACGCGCGGATTGGCATCTCCCCCGGCATCGGAAGCAAGGCCTTTGCTTTCGCCGACCGCATGGGGGCTCACGTATTCGTCGAATTGAATGCCGATGGTACACCTGTTGGGCTGTTGACGGTGCAGAAGGATATGCGCGTGATCAATTCACGTCAGTCCATCGATCCTTCGGGCAAGGTTCTTGCGCCATCCCAAACTGCGGGCGTGTGTACTCGATGCGCGTCGCTAAAGGCATGTTCGCCACGATGACTAAGACGGTAATCGCACTGCTGGCGTTCGCACTGACGATTGGCGCAGTGTCGGCGCAAAATCGCAAAGAAATTTATGAGTTGCAGGAGCGATGTGGCAAACGAGCCGAGCAGATTTACGAAAAGGATTTCCCAGTCGGTGAGCGGAAGGGTCTCGAATCCTTCGAGAACCACTACAACATCCGGCTAAACCGTTGCTTCATACTCGAACAAAACACCATGATCACCAAGGATGCGGGTAAGTCCTACACGATAAGAATGCTCACGCTAGTCGATGTGAACGACAACAAGGTCTACGGCAGTTTCAGCTCACTCAACTGCGCTGTGCAGAACGTGACCTGCAGATCGGAGCAGGAGTTTCGGTCATTGATCCGGCAGTTCATGGAAGATCGAGGGGAGCAATGAAACCATTTCAAAGACTCAGCCACGGCGATGAGCGGACGGTGGTGCTGCAGCTAAAGCAGAGCGATACAGCCGAACTTTTTGACCTTCTAAAATACGTCGGTGAACACTTCACAGAATGCGCCGACGAGTATCTAAGAAGCGGGGAGCACGAGATGCGAACAGAAAGCACTAATCTCGCGGCAATCGCTGCAAGGCATTGGCTGGAAATAAATCATCAGCTCATATTCAAAAGGCCGTCAGGGTTGAAGCTGCCGCCATAGGTCCATGTACCCGCAAAAAATCACCTTCGGCGAGATGCGCGAGTCCGGCGCGCGCGATGTGTCGGCCTTCCTAAACTATAAAACATCCGGGTAAGCTGCTATTGGCAAGCCTTTCAACCGGAGTTCCTATGCTCGATTTGAAGAAGAAGTCCGATCTTCAGCGACTTGTTGACGAAGGTTTAGAGGAAAGCCTCACCCTGGACTACAAGGCGTCCCCCTCCCTGGCCCGAGACAGCGGTAAGCCCGAGGAATTGTGCAAGGACGTGAGCGCACTGGCGAACTCTGCCGGTGGGCAACTGGTCTATGGCATCGAGGAAGACAAGGCCGCAGGGAAACCCTCAAAGGTCGATGATGGCGTTGTCGATCCGAAGATTACGAAGGAATGGATCGAGCAAATTTTGAACTCGAAAGTCCAGCCGCGTATGGATGGTGTTCGAATTGAACGAATCGATATGGAGACTGGCAAGTTCGGCTACGTCATTACCGTTCAGCAGTCACAAATCGGGCCTCATCAGGCTCCAGATGGCAAATACTACAAGCGGTTCAATTTCCAGTCTGTGCCGATGCACGACTATGAAATCCGCGATATCATGCGCCGTTCCACGACGCCTGACCTGCACGTCGTTCTCTCATTCGGCAGCGGGAATAAGTTCACAGTCCAGTATGCGTCTCACCAAGAGCTGTCGCAGACATTCTTGCTCGACTGCACAGTCATCAATAATTCGGCCACACCAGCGACGTTCGCGATCGTGGAAGTTCTCATCGACTACGACATCGTGAATCCCTTTGCCCTTGACCCGTTCATTCAGGTTGGGGCGATTGACCAAGCACCGGCACCGAAGCTCCGTATCTTCCGCCGAACGATATCGGCTCCGCCCCAATTGCCGATTTTCAAGGAGGCTGTTGCGGATTCGCACAAGGCGCAAATCGCGCTCCAGCTTCCGTCATCGTTTCTCGGCAGCACCTACACCCATCTCCAGACAAAGATCATGGCCCAAGGCGTTTCGAGGCATGAGGATTGGGGCATCATCACTAAGGGTGCCACCATGGAGCTGATCCCGCCCGAATCTCCCCTACTCATAAAGACCTTGTGATGACCGAAGATCAAATTGTTCGGGACGCTTGGAATATCCCCCACACTTTCGGTATTGCTGGCACAGTCTGCATGGCGCTGAAGGTGATTAACCGGCTTTCGCGCCTAGCCACGCAAACCGAGAGAGACAAATAGTAAGGCAGTCTCAGGTTATCGACGTCTACCTAGCGGACGAGGTGTGCATGTGTATCCAGGGCCAGGTGCACGGCGAACTTCACCGGCTGGTGCAAAAGTGCAGGAGCGAACCAAGGGATGGCTAAGCGGGAGATTTTTTCGTGTCCGCTGATCGGAGCAACGCCAAAAGGGGAAAGGGAAAATTCGTGACCAGCGCCTTCGGATCTGGAGAGGAGCGGAGACTCCGGGTGGCGGACTTGTCGGCGCATCACCTAACAGCGCAATCTAAAGCAAACTGGCGTCTCGCCGACATTCCGAGGGCGATCTTATGCACGTTGGCATGCATTCTGTTCCATGTAAGTGCTTAATCGATATAAAGAATTGTCGCCTCACATCTCAGCCGAGTGTTGCGGCTTGGCTACATCAACCTGCCGGCGAACGGGATAGCATTGACTACGTAGGTGGGCGTCGTGCCTTTTTTGAATTCTTTCTGGGAGATTTCTCGTAATGAAAAAGCTTCTCGTTGCCGCGGCCGGAATGATGGCCGTGGGTCTATCCGCTCCCGCGTCGGCGGCTGATTTGGCGGCGCGTCCGTACACCAAGGCGCCGCCCCCGATTGTCGCTCCGATCTATGACTGGACTGGTTTTTACATCGGCGCCAACGGCGGGTGGGGCCAAAGCCGCGGTTGCGTGGATTTCGTCACGCTTGCAGGAACAGTCGCTGGTGGTTGCGCTTCTCGTTCCGGAGGTCTTGTCGGCGGACAGATCGGGTATCGCTGGCAAACAAATCAATTTGTGCTCGGATTGGAAGCGCAGGGCGATTGGGCCGACATCAAGAATACGCGCGTCAGCCTGATCGATCCGCTGCTATCGACCACCGGTAAAACCGACGGCATTGGTCTCTTCACGGCGCAACTCGGTTGGGCGTGGAACGCGTCACTGCTCTATGTGAAGGGTGGTGCAGCCGTGACCCACAATCGTCTTGATGTCTTCAATAACCTGACCGGGGTCGGTCTGGACTCGGCAAGCCACACGCGCTGGGGCGGTGCGTTGGGCGTCGGCTGGGAGTATGGCTTCGCGCCTAACTGGTCGGTCGGCGTTGAATACGATCACCTCTGGATGGGGAATGACAACCGCACCTTCGCAGGCGCAGGCGTGCTCTCGCCCGGTGGCGTTACCCTCCTCGGCGACAGGGTTAGCCAAGATGTGGACATGGTCACCGTTCGGTTGAACTATCGTTTCGGTGGCTTTGGTGCCCCGATCGCGGCCAGATACTGACCGAACTAGACTACGCAAACCAAAGCCCCGGCTCGCCGGGGCTTTTTGCGGGTTGAGCATCCCAAGCGGTTGCTACGTTTTGCAATGTCTCAGTTGGGAGCAACAGCAGGCCTTTTGCTTGACGGAACGCGCTCGTCGATTTGCCGACGGCTACGTGCGCCTGACCGTGGGCGTCGCCTTTCAGTGCGGTATCCCGGCGGTCTTCGGCAGCACACCTCCGGAAACGACCCAACTGTCATACGATCGGAACTTGAGGCCGAGCCGCTCATAGTAGACGCGCAGATTGCCGTCGCTGCCGCGAGTGACCGCATCGGGCCTCACCGTCTGCACCTCCTGCGCGATCACCCCGACGTAGGCCTTGTCACTGCCGTTGTATGCGAAGCGGTAATAACCGAGACCGTTGTCGAGCCGACCGAGGAGCACTACGTCGTGCTTGAGGTTGATATCCGACCTGCGCCCGCCACCCCGGCCTCCGCCGCCTCGAAACCCTCCTCCGCCGCCACCGCGAAATCCTCCGCCCCCGCGGCCACCGCCGCCTCGGAATGCTGCCGCTCGATGTCCGCCGCCCGTGAACCTCGCTCCACCGCCGCGGCCCGCCACAGGCCTGACATGGGCGGCTCTCGAAGCCCCGCGGTGCACCGCGCGACCGCCGGACCTTGCGCTCCTGGCCGCCGTCGAGCGGTTACGCGCTTGGCGATTGCCGACCGTTCTGCCGGCGCCGGCCTGCCGATTTCCCCGACCTCGGTCGGCGCGTTGAGCGCGGTCGGCCACGTTAGCCCGGTTGGCGCCGGTCCCTAACCGCCGCGCGGCGGCCGCGCCGGCTGCGCCCGCCGCGATGCCCGCGCCGGCGCGTCGGTTCGCGCTGCCAAACCTTTGTTGCAGGTTCGGATTGTTGTAGCGTGCGCCTTGTCGGTGCCTTACGTCGTGCTGCCAATGCTCGACGCGAGCACCGCGGTTGATGTCGATAGCTCCGCCGCCCCAGTTGACCCGGCTGCCGCCCCACCATCCGCCGCCGCCCCAATAGCCGCCGGTTGCCCACCGCCCCAGTGCGTAGGCTGCGCCGAACGCGATCCCAGTCGCGATGATGCCGGCGCCGATATAGCCGGGGTAGCCCCAGTAGTAGGGGTAGGCAGGATAGTCAGAGTAAGACCAATCGCCGAAAACCACCTGAGGCTCGTAGTAGGGAACGTAAATACTGTCAGTCACAGCGGGTTCAATGTAGATGAAGCGCCGGTTCTGATCTTCCTTTACCGTTACATTCTGCTCTCTCGTTGTGACCAGCTTCTGCCTGTCGTAGGCTTTGGACCGCAACCGCTGCACGGCGTCCATCACCTCCTGCTGCTGCGCGAGAAACGCCTCGCCAAGTTTCTGGGTCCACTCGAGATGCTCGTTCATCATCTGCAGAACTGATGGCGTCGCGACCAGCGCCTTGACGCTCCCGTCCCAATCCTGTTTCTCCGTGGCGGCCTTGAGGGCGTCCCCCATGAGGCCCTTGTTCTGGTTCATCCAGCGATCAGCGTGCACCACCTCAAGCGGATAGGTCGATGCCATTAGCACGTTCGATAACAATGTATCTGGATACAGCGCAATCGGCGCGACCAGCGCATCGAGTTCGGCTGGTTTAAGTGCCGCCTGCTCTGGAACCGACGCCGGTGCACCGCTTGGCGCCTGAGGCGCATTATCGTTTGTCTGGGCCTGCGAAGGAACGCTGGTGCACAATAGTCCGATTAAGCCACATGTCCAACATATCGTTCTAACGACCCGCATGTTCCGCGTCCTCCTAGTCTCGCAGTATCGAAACATGACGTACATCCAACGTGCATCTCTAATCGTCGTCATCTTCGGGTTCGATACTGTGCTCGATCACATCGCTCATCCCGCGCATGACGACATATGATGCGAAAGACATTCGTTTTTTCTGATCCTCGCTCAAGGTTTTGTAGAGCGGCTCCCAAGCATCGGCGAGCTTCTTGAGATCGGCGCCGCGCTGAATGAGCCGATCCGCTCTCCGTTGCATAAGCTCGACCGGATTGCTCTGGTGGAGGGGATCCATCGCGCCGTCGTGCAATTCGGCTATCCGTTCTAACCGGGCCTGCCGGTTCTTCGCCCTAGCGCGGATGGCGTCCTCAACGGCCGGCCATAATTTTTCCTGATCGGGCGTCAATTGCAAGGCCGCCTTGATTATGCCGACACGCATATCCGTTAGGCTTTTCATGTCGGTGGCGCTGAGTTGCCCTACTCCGCCGGTTGATGATGTCTCTGCTGCGTAGGAGAGAGACGAAGTTGTCATCAAAAGTGCAATTGCTGCGATGGCTGCTTTCTTTGTCACGGCAAACTCCTGAGGCTCGTATCGCATGCCCCGAGCAAAACGACGTATACAGTCAACGGCGGGTTGATCTACGTCAAAGGTCCGCGCTGAGAAATATGGACGTGCTTCTGACTGTTTCCAAATCTTGTACGACCCCGAACGTATAGAGCCTAGTCGCATCGACTGTTGGTCACCTTCTCAGCCTTCTATTTCGGAAGGCATTCCACACTGTAAGCAATGATGATCTGCGCTGGGTCGGCCTTTCCGATGCTCTTCAAATCCTCAAGACCACTTTTTAGCCTCGCTCCGGCCTCTTTCAAGCTACCTTCAAGTGCCGACTTGGCTGCCTTGCATCGCTCTTCATTCGAGAACTCCTGAAACACTACCGTTGGGAGGAGTCTCCACTCCGCTTTGTCGTTCGTAGCGGCTGGGCTGACCGAGAAAGAAAGACGTACATCAGGACCCACATTTGTTTACTCCGCTTTGGTGAGGAGCAGTGACAACCTGCTTCTCTCACGCGATCCTCGATCAAGATGGTCTCGCCTCTGGTTGATCTAAATCAAGCTCGGACGAAGCCTGACCCACGAGCATCGTTTGGAGAACGCACGGTGGGCTTTAACCTGTCGGGGGCGATAACATGAGGTGCTGGGTGGGGCTGGTCATCGCTGCTCTCTTAACAACGGGATCGCGCGCCAGCGATGCAGCCTTGCGGATCACAGAGGATCGCGGCGGACCGATTGAAAAGTATATATCCAGGTACGAAAGACTGCGTGCCTCGGGCCAGCCTGTGATTATCGATGGTTTCTGCGCATCGGCTTGCACGATCGTCCTGGCGGCCATCCCTTCGAGCAGAATTTGCGTGACCTCACAGGCGACACTTGCCTTCCACGCAGCGTGGGATTTCGGCCATCGCGGCCGGCCTGTCACGAATTCTGGAGCGACCCGAATGCTCTATTCGATGTATCCCGTGCGTGTGCGACAATGGATCGCAGATCGCGGTGGTCTAACGCCGCGCACAATCTTCCTGCATGGAAAGCCATTGAAGGCAATGTATCGCTCATGCTCCTCCTGACACCGCGCGAGAAGAAACTCTTAAGGCGTCTGGCCCAAGGGAAAACAGATCAGCAGATCGCTACCGAGATTGGTGGCAGGAAAGATCAGATCGCTTTGCAGCGCAAAAGTCTGATCGAAAGACTGCAAGTTCAGTCGCAGGAACAGCTAGAGGCGCTAGTCCATGAGTTCGCTTCCTATCCGGAACGATCGGTCGAGAAACCTGAGCGCAGGTGGCGGCCGCCCTAGCGCACCGCCGTCCGCGCTCACTCGGTCTCCTTAATACTGGTACGGATATTGACCCGGGCAAACATAGCTGCCGTAGGTGTCGTAGTAGCAGCCGCTGTTGTAGTTATTATGTAGTAACCGTAGGCACCGGCGGCAGCGGCGGCTCCCACAGCGGCGGCACCATAGCCCCAACCCGGGCGATAGTAGCCGCCGCCATACCCCGGATAACCCGCGATCGGACGGCCTGGTCGTCCAGCGATCGGGCGGCCTGGGTACCCGACGACCGGCAGTAGCTCGCGCGCTTCCCGAGCCACTAGGAATCGATAATTTGCAAGGTGCTCACGACGGCGCTTTGATCTCGGCATGCCTCGTCCTGTTCGACGCCACACGCCCGCGCATGTTGACGGCCGCCCCGTCAAGATCACCTTCGGCGAGATGCGCGAAATGGGCTTGCGTGGCGTCCTGGTCTATTGCCATTGCGGCCATCACGTTGCCTGGGATGCCGACCGTTGGCCTGACAATGTAAGGCTATCGGATCTCGAGCCGCGATTTGTCTGCCAGGGCTGCGGATCTCGCGGTGCCGACGTTCGGCCGGACTTCGAGCGGGGCAACCCGCAGTTTGCAATCATGGGGTACCGAAACATGCAATGATCAAAGGCTGGGGCCGGCCTCTCGAGGAGCCGATCAGGTCGACGGTCGCAGCCTAGCCACGCTGCGCAAGGCCGCCCCCCTATCCCCGCAGCTGCTTCCGCAGGGCGAAGATCTGCTCAAGCGCTGATGGCATGGTCCACCGCGTTCGCGCCGATCGGGTGGCAGGCCGCACCGTAGCGCTGCCATCGCATGGGAAATTTACGGGTTGACGCTCCTTGCAGGAACCACGCGACCGCGCGGTATTTGAATCTCGCCGGCTCGCTGTCCGAGCTGGCGGAGCGGCTCCGGCCAACCTCAAAAGCCCCCCTGTAGCCGGGGCCGTCTCCACGACACCATCGTATTGGGGTTTGCGTATGCGTTCCTCGCCCTCGATCGTGCCGGCCGACCGCCTCGACCTGGCGGCACTGAGGTGCCTTGTGAGCGGCCCCAAGCGCCTTCGGGGCTGGAGAGGGAAGACGCCGGGACCGCCACGACGCACCGGCTCAAGCCTGGGCGTCGTCGATATTATCCGCCCCTCGATTCATCGCAGGCCCTAACAAATGTATGGTCCCTAGATTAACTTTGTGGGCCAACCGTTGCCCCCAGAAGGCGGCCCTTTCTTCTAGGGCGCGGACTCATTAGCACGCAGCCAAATTCGGATTGATGCGAGCTTGACGGGTAACTCGGTCTGGAAGCTTGATGGAACCTCTCCGGCCCCCGGCATTTGGATTATCGATTGCGGTCGTTTAGGTGTTCTCGCTGATGCTGAATTGGTGCTCATATTGCCAACAATTTAAAGGTGAAACTTCCCCATATGACGACCTTTCCGTCACTTACGGTCTCTGCCAGAGGTGCGAGTCCCAGCACCCCGATATATTCGCAAGCGAAGTCGTCAGGCACTCCGAGTTTCTCCGCCGTGTTTACCATTCGCTCTACGAAGCAGGTCGCCGGAATGATCTTCCTTCGGCTCAGCAGCTCGTTAAAGACGCCCTTGCCGCCAAGTTCAGGCCCGTCGATATCCTCCTCGGAATTCTGACTCCGCTGCTCTACAAGATCGGCGAACAGTGGCGTTCCGGCACTATTACCGTCACCGACGAGCATGAGTTTACCGCCTTCAGCGAGCGCGTAGTCGACTTAATCGAAGTCAGCATGCAACGAGGCAAGACACGGCATCGACGGGGCCTACCACGGTATTTCCTCATGAATGCGCCGGGCAACACTCATACGCTCGCGATCCGCATTCTTTCTTTTTGGTTGAAAGATCGCAGCGTTTGCACACCAACCGTTATCAATCATATCGATCTGCAAAAACTGGCAGAGCACATTTTAGAAGCTGCGCCCAAATTACTGTTACTTTCGATGGCTTTGCCCCAACAACTCGACAGTGTGGTGGCTATCTCCGCCCTTGTCGGAGAGTTGCCGGCCGACGCTCGTCCAAAGGTCATTGTGGGCGGCTATGCGGTCAAATCCGGTTTAGTCACGTTTGTACCTGGCGCCGAGCTGGTTACCGACATCAACTTGCTGGGTACTTCTGATTAGATAATTTCCGCTTGTGGCCCATCGTGTCATTTCGCTGCGTTGCGGAATTTGATCGCTACCGGGCCATAGCGGACTCTCGCGAGCCGTCAGCTCGGCCGATTTATGGGTTCACGGCCTAGGGACTTCACACCCTATTTGCGGCCTATGCGTACCGCGTTCGAATTCTGCCTGCCGACCGCAGCCAACGTGGTGCCGGCCGGGCCCGACTGGATCCACGAAATCAAGTATGACGGCTATCGCCTGCGCGTCGAGCGCCAGGGCAAGACCGTGCGCCTCTTCACCCGCAACGGCCACGACTGGACCAAGCGATTTCCCTGGATCGTCGAGGCCGCACTGAAGAACCGCGAGCAGCACTTCGTCATCGACGGCGAGGCCGTTGTGCTCGGTGTCGACGGCGTCTCCGACTTCGACGCCCTGCACTCGCGCCGGCACGACAACGAGGTGCAGCTCTACGCATTCGACGTCCTCGCGCTCGGCGGCGAAGATCTGCGCGAGCTGCCTCTGAGTTTGCGCAAGACCAACCTTGCGCGGCTGCTACGCGGTCGGCCGGATGGCATGTTCGTCGCGCCCTTCGAGCCCGGCGAGATCGGCACCGAGCTTTTTGGCGCCGCCTGCCGCCTGGGCCTCGAGGGCCTGGTCTCGAAACGGCGCGACCGACGCTATAGCGCCGGCCGTTCGAAGGACTGGGTCAAGGTCAAGAACCGGACGCACCCGGCAATGGACCGAGAGTTTTGAAGAGGACATTGCACGAGGTCCGAGAAGCGGGTCCGGCCAATTTCGCCGAACTAAATTGGCACAGATGGCGACCTGCCATGGGAGTCAATTAGACGTTAGACGATTCACATAGGTGCTTGCCGAAGCCTTGAGGATTGGGAAAAATCGGCAAGCCGGGGCTGGCTAGGTCATTTGATCTCGGAATTATTGAAACCCGGACGGGGCCGCTGATGGGCTGAGTCGGCGGCCCTTGTTTATGAGGAACGACACAGCGTTTGCCACGTTTTCCCGATGCCCTTCCCAAGGGCACCCTGAGTGACCCTAGCTCCAACGCCCCCCGTATCCCTGCGAGCTGGGGCTTTTTTGGTCCCTGCTCAGCGATGTGTACTCGCGTTCGCGGCGTGCTCTATGGGACTGAATTCCTACGGAACGCGCGCACTTCTATAAGCGTTTCAAGCAGCAGGTTTAGGTCGGGAGGACGTTCATGAAACGCCACCGGTTCAAACAGGATAGAGCACTAGGCGAACGGCTCATCGAAGAAGCGCGGTTAGCGAGGGAAAAGTCAGGTCAATTGCCGGCAGGGACCGCGGAGCGTGAAGAGCTTTTGAAGAAGGCCCGCGAAGCCGACATCACAGCCCACATCGATGAATGGCTAACCTCGCCCGGATTGCAGCCGCCGAAGTGGGGCGCCGAGTAGATCATTGGGATCATTGGAGATGGTTTGAGATGGTTCTGGTCACGACCATCCTGAGTCAGCGGGGGCTTAAGCGGAAAGCCGTCCGTTAGGCGCTCGAGATTTACGATGCTCCCGCCGGCTTGTCTTGCGGTTTTTCGGGCTCTCCATTCGGTAGGACAGCATCGATTATGCGCTTCAGCGCATCCAGCGAACAGGGCTTGATGAGGACAGGCATTCCTTCAAATCCGTCGGGCACGCCTGCGCTGCCGTAACCACTCAAGAAGAAGAGAGGCAGCCCCCGGCTCCTTACTACCTCGGCAACCGGATGCACATTGATGCCCTGCAAATTGATGTCGAGGATCGCGAGATCATAACCCTCAATCTCTGCCAGGGATCGCCCCTCCTCTATACTTCCCGCTTCGGCGATTACCCTGTGCCCGAGCTCTTCAACCATGTCGACAAGCATCATTCGAATGAGCGCTTCATCCTCGACAAGAAATATCGATGCTTGAGTCATGTCTTGCCTCAAGCCCTGCTTGAACCAGCCATCGGGAGCGCGTTGAGCAGATGTGAGACCGCAGTTGTAAGCTGCGCCAGGCCCCGGCACATCAGCATCGGACGTTACAAAGTGCACACAGGCCAAAAGTTCCCGTCCTACCGGGAAAAAGCGGAACTCCGAGACAATCGTCCAGGCGCTTGGCAAACCCGGAAGTCACGGGCCATGGTAGATGGTCGGCTCTGCCACTGTGAGCGGACATCACCGATGTCCGCGGTTCAGGTCCGCGAAGGGCCATTTTCGGACATCACGCGGTGAAGGCTCTGTGCCGAGGGCACGCGCGGTTCAACGCTTCTGGTACGGGTGGAAGATATAGTCCTTCGCCTTCACGGTCACATGGCAAGCGTGTCCGCAGTCTGAGGGGCTGGGATCGGCCGTGAACTTGTCGGATGCGGCCTCGTAGTTGAATAGCGCGTATCCCCATCCGCCGCTTTTCGGAAAGCTCTTGCTGTCCTTCTCGATGACGAAAGCCTGCGTGAAGACGTCTGGCACATCCACAACGAAGGGAGCCTCCGTGCTCTTCTTCGGCTTCCACTGGAGCTTCGCGATCTTGGAGCCATCGGGGAAAGGTTGCCCGTTGTTCGGAACACCAGCCTTGTACGCCTCGATCATGGTCGGATTGGCGACGATCACCTTGAGCACTTCATCGGTCCGGGCGGAAGAGACCACCGCCCAGTCCTCGTATCCCTTGAAATGGGAGAACGCGATTCCATCCGGCGATTTCAGCGAGTACTTGTCCTCCGCGCAGACGGCCGTACCGCTCAGGACGGCGAGTACTGCCGTGATCGATAGCTTGCTTTTGCGTTTCATGGCTGTCCTTATTTCGTTTGAGGATAGTCGCGTTTTCAGTGCTCGCGAAAGCCGCATCACTCCTTGAATAGATCGACGCTCATGCGAATTGTCGGCTCGGACGAGAGGTTCTCGGTCCATTGATCAAATTCGGTGCTTTCGGTGATCACCTCGCGGGCGCGTGAAACGATAAATTGCTTTGAGGAAGTCCGTTAGAGATAACATGAAAACGGCTGGCCGTGGGACCCTGATGTCGCAGATGGGTCAAGAGCAGCCGTGGACACCAAGTTGGATTGGCGTCCGGTGTGCCCGTGACAGCCGACATGACACGCGCTCAATCGACCTTCGGCTAGGCGACATCTCGGGTTGGGGCTTTTGATAATGTTCAATCCTCGATGTCAGCAATCCGCCTGAGGACGATCACGACGGCAATGACCAAGCCAAGTATGCCGCCAGCAATTCCGGCTAGACCAGATCCAAATGCGCCACTCACATCACGGTCGGATAGAGCGAACACAACGATTTCAACCGCGAAGCCCATTCCCAGCGTCAGCGCGATTATGATCGCGATGGATTTGAGAAATTCGACCGCAAATCGAAGGGCCATATCTTCTCGTCGCACAATCAGTACAAAAAGTAGCAACCAGCCTAAAAATACGGCCACCCCCACGTAGATGCTGTAGGTAGCTCCCAATACGGCTAGAAAAAAGCCGACCCAAAAAAAGACTTCGCCACAAACGTATGCTACCGCCTCTTTGGCGCGATCGGCCAAAGACAGGTTACTTTTGGGGTCGAAATTCGCCAGCCGCATCGCCTTGCCCTTTGACGCGCCTCGCTTCCTGCATTTTCGGCACTAAATCCACTAAGATGTAGAGCGTCGGTTGTAACGTGCAACCCTCCGCACGCGACGCCTCCAAACCCCTCGACGCCAGAGGTCGCCTTAGGGTCATTTTCGACGGTTTCTGCGGAGATAGTCGGCTGGCTGATGTCCGCTTCTACCCCGTAAGCGTCCAACCGTGACCTAACTGCGACCGACATCTTGAAGGCGCAAATTATTGGAAGCGTACCTAAACCGCATCGCGAGGCCTATACAAAGAAATGGGAGGACACCGAGGAGGACCTAGGCCGTGACGCGTTTGGCGACCTCTTTAGCCACATTCGGATGATCTACCGTAAGGCCAAGCCTCATGGGAGCTTGCTCGACGAATTTAAGGAGCACGTCATAAAAGAAATGCAGCCTGAATACTTCATCAATGAAGTGCTTATCCCTATGCACGACTGCGAAGGGCAGATCGTTGCTCGTTCCCGACGACCGCTTCGGGTCACGAGCCGTAATACTTGCGGTGAGCAAATCAAGTCGGCTCTGCCTTCGACAGGAGACCTCAGCAAGACCTCCTACACTTGTCGCGAGAGGCCAATAGCCGAAGTGCACCCACTAGGTGGGCGAGTCTGCGTTGAGAAGCTGGGATACCGCAGTAACCAATTGCGCTGGAGCAAACGGTTTCTTCAGCAGAATGCTGTTGGGCACTCCCTCTGACGCCCAATCTTCGGCGGCAGCGCCCGTCATGTAGACCACGGGAAATGCAGGATTGATCTGCCTGACAAGGCGCGCAATCTCCCAACCCTTCATTGGCCCTTTGAGGTTGACGTCGGTTACGAGCGCCGAATACTTGACCACGCCACTTTCCACCATAGCCACGGCTTCTTGTCCGGAAGGTACCGTCGTCAGGTCGAATCCGCCCTCCTTCAAGGCGTCGCTAACGATTTCCTGCAATGGTTCCTCGTCCTCAACAACGAGAATAATGGGCACGCCTTCCATCTCCCCCTCCACGCAGCGTCAACCCGAGCCGCAGCAGGCGCAACGCATTGGAGGAACAAAAGTTCAAAAGTGAACATTTGCCCGGAAGGAATGACGGAGGCTCGGCCGCCCGCGTCGGCCGCCCAAGGATGTCTGAGTTGGGTCAAACTGAGAAATCCGGGCGCTCAGCCAACAGGTCGGCTTTACTCCCAACTCCAGACTAACTGCTGCATCGGACTAGCACTACTTTGGCAGATCTATTCACGCCGTTGCGCTTCGTTGATCTGTCTTCTGCAGTGCGGACACCGCTGACGAGGTAGCCGAAGAATGAGATCGACGATGGCGTTGCGCACGGCCGGCAGGCTTGGCTGAGGTGGCGGCCCGTTGATTCTTTTTTTTCCGTCCCGCTTTGGCGATGCGGCGGTGTTGCAAGAAGGCGTAAGCAATCATCGTCATGAGGGCGTGACGGTGAAGCCCGTGCCAGGACCGCCCCTCGAAGTGATCAAGACCGAGCTCCTCTTTTAGTTGCTGATGCGCTTGCTCGCAGATCCATCGTGCCTTGACGGTTGCAGCCAACTGTCGGAGGTCCATCTCGGCTGGCAGATTTGCCAGATAATACTTCTTCTCCCCCGAACTGCGGTGTTCGCCGATCAGCCACGCCTCTTCGCCGGGAAGATGCTGTTGACCCTTATCCTTGATCCGTTGTGGAGGCCCGTCGGCGATCCGCACGCGAACGGCGGCAAAGCGTGCTTGCAGTCTGCCTTTGGTCCCCAGCCGCCAACTCACATTTTTCCACTTGGCGTCAGCAAGCATGTCTTCCGACGGCATCGACAACAGATCCGGAATGTGCCGCTGACGGGGGCGCCCCCGACCAGCTATTGGAAAGATCAGCTTCACCCCCGCCGGATATACTTTCTGACGCCCCAGGATACCGACTGCCCAAACCAGCCCGCGGGCCGTGAGACCCTGACGGAACGGCGCGCTGAGACCGTATCCGGCATCTGCCAGTACACAGCCGAAGCGAACACCGGCTGCCATCACGCGATCAATCTCGGCCAGCGCGATCTCTGGCTTGGTTCGCGCTACGCGCTGCTCAACTGGAACACCGGCACGCTTCAAACGCGCCGGATCGCTCGTCCAACTCTCGGGAACGAAGAGACGCAATGCCACCATCACCGGCACTTCACCCCGCGCAAGCGTCAGCGACACCAACGTTTGGCAATTGGCCGTCTTGCCAAGGGTAGATGCATATTGCGGCGCGACACCAACCGAGCGATTGCCCTTCTTCGGCATCGCGGTGTCGTCGATGACCAACACCGCATCCTTGCCACCGACGAGCCGGTCGGCGTGAATGAGCAGTTCTGATTCCAACGGCGCCGCGTCCCAGACGCCGTCAGCGATGAAATGGTGCAACTGATCATAGTCGCCCGGCGCCAGTCGCGATGCCATCGGCTGGACGCTTTTACGATCGCCCGGTCCAATCAGCCCCGAAACATAGAGCGGGCACATTCGCCGCCGCGCCTTGTGACCTAAACAATCCAGGAATGGCTTCAGCCAGCGTCCAAGCTCATCTTCCCAATCCGACGTCGTGCCCACCATGGTCGGCCCTCCAAAAGCCGACCACCTATGAATCATTGAAAAACTGATTTGTGAATCCGGTCCCGCCGCTCAATCGCAAAATCTGCCAAAGTAGAGCTAGGGCGTGGACTCATAACGCGCAGCCAGCCATAGCCGGATAGATGCGAGTTGGACGAAGGCAAGGTAGTTTCGCGCAAGCCTGTCGTAACGCGTCGCCACACGACGACATTGTTTGATCCTATTGAAGAACCGTTCGACCTGGTTGCGAGCGCGGTAGAGATAGGGGCTGAAGCAGATCGGATCGCTGCGATTGCTTTTCGGCGGGATGTTGGCCCACGCCCCCTTTTTCATAGCAAGCTCTCTTATCCAGTCGGCGTCATAGCCACGGTCGGCAAGCAACATTGACCCGGACTTCAGACGAGAGAGCAGTTTTCCTGCAAGTCGAACGTCGTGGGCCTCGCCGGGGCTCAACGCCAACCGTACCGGCAAACCATTGCTATCGACCACCGCGTGGATTTTGCTCGTCAAGCCGCCGCGCGACCTTCCCATCGATTGGCGCTGGTTCCTTGTGATGCAGGCCCCATGCTGATGCACGCGGACAATCGAGGTGTCGATCATTTGGACAGCGGCATCATGGGCAGCCGCAAGTGCGTCTATGATGCGGCTCCAGACGCCAGCCCGCCGCCACCTAACGAAGCGGTTGTAGCAAGTGGTGTAAGGACCGAACGCCGCCGGCAAATCGCGCCAAGGTGCTCCGGAACGCAAGACCCAGAAGATGCCATTGAGGACACGACGGTCGTTAACCCGAGGAACGCCACGCGGCTTGTTCGGCAGCATGGGCTTGATGGCAACCCACCTCTCGACCGGCCCATCAGTCTTTTTTCGCTCCCTCCCGCGCAACCTCCATGCTGGTGGACGCGAACAATGGAAGTGTCGATCATCTGGACGGAGCCATCATGAGCTTCGGCGAGGGCTTTCATGATCAGGTCCCAGATGCCAGCCATTCGCCAACGGACGAACCGATTGTAGCAGGTCGTGTAAGGCCCAAAGCTCTCCGGCAGATCGCGCCATGGTGCGCCTGACCGCAATATCCAGAAGATGCCGTTTAGGACACGTCGGTCATTGACCCTCGGTACGCCGCGCGGCTTGTTAGGAAGGAACGGCCTGATGGCGGCCCACTCAAAGTCCGTGAGTTCGTATCTCATGATTCGAGGCCCCGGTTTGAGAGCTTGAATCACGTCTATCTCGGTGTTCGCAACGAGGAATTGTAAGTCCGAGATGAGCCGGATAGCGGACATGCTGCTGATGCACAAAAGCGACGCGAATGACCCTTAACTGACGTCGAGCAACAACTCGCGGCAATCACCGCGTCATAGGATGAGGTGTCGCGCTGTGCGGGGCGGTAATGACGACGCGACGTCTAAATTCTCCGGCTGTCGTAGGCCCAATGTAACAACGCCTGGCGCTGGCGCGGCCGGCAAGTCGGGTCGCACAGTTCGCAATGCTTCCTGATCTGTGACACGTGTCGCCTCATGGCCTTCCAGCGCCCGATCTGTCGCGTGTCCTCCTCAGGCAAGCGCCGGCCTAGGTAGTATCGACAATACCACTGGAACCAGCCGCGCGGATCGTTCGGATGCATCCAGCCCTTTCTCCGCCATTCCGACAAGCTTTGGCTGGCGTCCACGCCGAAATAGTTGCAAAGGCAGTCGCGGCCAGAAGGCGAGAGCTTCGCCCGCGCGAACCAACTCGCGGGAAACTCGTCACGACAATCGGTGAGGTATTTGCCGCAGAACACGCCGAGTTCCAGCATCTGCTTCGGCGTCAAATCGGGCCGGAATTGCGGGTCGAAATCGCGCCCGGCCGGCGCAGACAATACATAGCGGTAGCCTCTTTGCATCTTGTCACTGACGATGACAATGCGGCGGCGCATCCGGCCTCCTGTTAGTTCAATAGCCAGATTGCGCCGTTCAGAACCGAAGCGAATGCCACCCACACCGCGTAAGGCGCGAACAGCAGAGATGCGATCTTATCCCATCGCCAGGTTATCATGATGAAGCCAACGATCGTCATCAGAAGCAGCACGATTACGCCAAGGGCGATATCGATGCGATGGCCTGAGAAGAATATGGGTGACCAAACGAAATTCAGAGCCAGTTGTCCCCACCATAGCTTCATCGGTAAGTTGTTGCGGCCCTCTCTCCAAACACGCCATCCAGCGATCGCGATGATAATATAAAGCATGCTCCAAACCGGGGCAAAGATCCAGTTAGGCGGACTGAAAGGCGGCTTGCTTAGCGCCGCATACCATGCACCGGGGGCGGTCGCGAAACCGATGATAAGGCCGCCCCCCAGAACGAGCGCAACAAACAAAAGTAAACTACCGAGTTCGGCCGCGCGCATTTTCATTCGAATGGATCTTCGTCGCTGTTGTTCGGCAAAAGAATGTCAGTGGTTCTCTTGTCTCGGATGAGCAGTAGCGATCGCATCTCGTGGGGGGGCCTTGTCGAGAAGGCGCCAGTCCGCTTTGGGGCAAGGCGGACCGGCGGTCGATCCGTTGAGGGATATGGCCGATCAGTTCTGGGGCGGCAGGATGACCTTGTCGATGACGTGAATCATTCCGTTCGAGGCCGGGATATCAGCCTTTACGACGGTAGCATCGTTGATCGTCACCTTGCCTCCTTTGGTCGTGACCTTCACCATTGCTCCGTTGACGGTCTTGGCCTGGTCCAGCTTAGTTACCTGCTCAGCTTTCACTGCGCCCGGCACCACGTGGTAGGTGAGGATGGCCGTCAGCTTCGCTTTGTTCTCGGGCTTCAGCAGGTTCTCCACCGTGCCGGCCGGCAACTTGGCAAATGCCTCGTCCGTCGGTGCGAACACCGTGAACGGTCCGGGACCTTTCAGGGTAGCAACCAGGTCGGCCGCCTTGAGCGCCGCCGCCAGCGTCTTGAACTGGCCGGCACCGACCGCCGTGTCGACAATGTCCTGATTGCTGGCGCGCGCGAAAGTGCTGCCGATCGCCAAACCTACCACGGCCATGACGACCGCGGCCTTCGACGCAATACCTACTCTGCTCATCTTTTAGCTCCTGTAACTTGCGGGGGCCGGCTTGGCGGCCCGCGTTCCGGTTTCGAGGGACGGGAGAAACGTGTTTTGCCTTGCCCTTCTTGAATGGTAGTAAAACAAATTTTCATCAAGGGCACATTAGCGTGATATGCAAACTAGTTTTCGTGAGGATAAAACGCACGTTCCATCTTTGAACTGGGATGAAATGAGACCGGAACCATGCTATCGGAGACTCTGATCACGGCCCTTAAGGGCTACGCCATCGGCCCAAAGATCCGCCGGCTGCGGCTGCGCAAAAAGCTGGGGCTGGTCCAGCTAAGCGAGCACACCGGTCTCTCGCCGGCGATGCTGTCGAAAATCGAACGCGGGCATCTGTTTCCGACGCTACCGACCTTGTTGCGGATCGCTTTAGTGTTCGGCGTCGGGCTCGATCACTTTTTCAGAGAGGACAGCGACCGGCCGGTACATGCGGTCGTGCGCAAGGCGGACCGCATTCGTCTTCCGGAGAAGGCCGGACGGACTTCGCCCGCTTACTGCTTCGAGTCGCTCGACTATCCGGTCAGCGACCGCAAGCTCAACGGCTATTACGTCGAGTTTGTAAAGGAAGACGAGCAGTCGGAGCCTCACGAGCATCCGGGCGCGGAGATCATCTACGTTTTGGATGGCGAGCTTGTGGTGAACCTGGAGGGAGAGGACTTCACGCTGGGCCAAGGCGATTCGATGTATTTCGATTGCGCTCATCCGCACACTTACCGCCTTAAAGGGTCGTTGCCGTGCGCGGCCATTATCGTCGTGACGCCGAAATCAGCTTCAACGTGACCGGGATCGCAAGACAATCCCCGACGAACAGGAACTATCCCCTGCTCGCCTGCGCTATCAGAAACGACTATCCGTTAGTTTGCTCCGCACGTCCGGGGTGGCACTTTTCTGACCTGAGGCGATGTCCGGATTGAGTCCGCAAAACGTCGGATAGCGGACATCGTTCACAGCCGCGGTAGCGAATCTTGATTTATGAGTACACGGCCTAACAGACGCGATGGGCCATTAGCAGACTACTGGCCTTGTTGACGGATCACGCGGATCGATCATGGAAACTTTCTCCGGAAATCGTCGTAACTAAGTAAATCCACCGTGGAGGCATCAGATAACAGTCGAGGACCAGGCGGTTGCGGGATCAGGCGCGGCGAAGACTTGGTACGGGCTAGCCATGGCAGCCAAGCTTCGATCCCCGTCGTTGGCGGATCCTCGGTGATCTCCAGGAATGCGCGTTTGAGCTTTACACCGGGTCCGAAACTGGCAGCCAAATCGGAGGGGGCCACCTGCACCACGCTGCTCGGATCAGACAGATCCGAAAAACGCACCAGCACCGGCAAATTCCCGAACGACACCTCGCCTCTAGGTTTGCGTCGCTTCATCTCCTCGAGATAAGCCGTGTAGTCGTCCTTCGCCAATATTCCACTTCCGACCTTGCCGTGAAACGCTTCTTGAGCAAATTGTACCGAAGCTCCATTGTACATGCCCATTCCACCGCTCCGAAGAGCGCGTTCGTCAGCGAGCGTTGCGAACAGGATGCCGTGAGAGCCCAGATCGACGACGACGGCCTCACCAATTTCGCCCACCCTCGCCAGCGAAGAAAACCCGATTGTGCGGTTCAAACGGCCGGGCGCGAGGACCGTCAGTTGGCTGACGCTCGAGCAAGATCGCTCCCCCTCTGGCGTCTCCACTACGAGCGTCAGTCGCGACCGAAGTGTCGTTGTTTCGCCGCGGAACGCCAGCCAGCCAAATACAATCGTCGCGACTGCGACCACCAAGACCACCAAGACCACCAAACAGCCTTTGGCTCCCGCGTTCAACGAACGTCTCCGACATGCTGCCCGAGGATGATCTCTCCGAGGACCGACGTCAGCTTAACAGCCAAGGCCAAACGGGCGTCGAGAAGTCGGCGCTGACGTGATAGTGCAACCCTAACGGTCCTGTGCGACCTCAGTCATCGCCCGCGCTCGCAACGACCAATCCGACGCAGAGAATAATTTTGAAGCCTACGCCGGGGCAGTTAACTTCTGGTTGCGTTCTGGCTTGAACGTATCGGCTTCGGGTCAAAATGCGAAGAACTCAACCGGAGCAAATCTGGTCCGCCTTGCCGTACTGAGCGGACCTCAACGAAGCGCTCGGCGACATCGGTGATGGGCCAAGGGCAGACTAAGCGTCCGCAAGCGAATGGCGGTGGGTGAGCCAATAATCATTCTGCCAGTCCTCGTAGCCAAGCAACTCGCCAAAGCGCCTTTCGCGGCTGTCGGACCAAGCTCCGGGCTCGCTCAGAAGCGTAAGCATTGCATCAACCCGCCACTCGTGGCCCGGTAAGGCGTAGAATAGCATCCGGTATTTGAGGTGCGGCAGTCCAGGGCATGGTTCAATCACTTCGTGTCTTATTAGTCGGCCTACAGCAACATGCCTATCGAACAGCCGCCAATATCGAATACAGATGTCTGGCTCATCACCAACGATATCCATGAAATATGCGAGGGGCTTTGTGCCCCTCAGCATTAGGCCGAGTTCTCTGTTGGTGTGAACCAAATAGGGCAGCTGGCGAAGCCATTCGGGTTGCATGTTCGGCATCTTCACTGCACAACGTTAATTTCCGCTAATGGGATGGTCCGGCCGTGCTCCTGCCCCGCCAGCGATAAGCTGGCCAGGGGCGCCAAGACAAGGAGCACGCCATGTCCCAGACACCCAGTACCGCGATCGCCGTGATCGGCATCGATATCGGCAAAAACTCGTTCCACGTCGTGGGCCACGATACGCGCGGCACCGTCGTGCTGCGGCAAAAGTGGTCGCGTGGCCAGGTCGAGGCGCGGCTCGCCAATATGCCGCCTTGCCTGATCGGCATGGAAGCCTGCGTCGGCGCACATCATTTGAGCCGCAAACTCGCATCGTTAGGTCACGATGCCAGGTTGATGCCAGCCAAATATGTCCGCCCTTATAGCAAAGGACCGAAGAACGACTTCAATGACGCCGAAGCGATTGCCGAAGCCGTGCAGCGCCCGACGATGAAGTTCGTGGCGACCAAGACCGCGGAGCAACTGGATCTGCAGGCGCTGCATCGGGTGCGCGAGCGGCTGGTGTCGCAACGCACCGGCATCATCAACCAGATTCGCGCCTTCATGCTGGAACGCGGGATCGCGGTGCGCCAGGGTATCGGCTTCCTGCGCACAGAACTGCCCACCATCCTTGCGACGCGCACCGATGCCCTGTCGCCACGCATGTTGTGTGTCATCGAGGAGTTGGCAGGCGACTGGCGTCGGCTGGATCAGCGCATCGATAGGCTCTCCGGCGAGATCGAAGCACTGGCCCGTCAAGATCAGGCATGTTCGCGCCTGATGACGGTGCCTG
This sequence comes from Bradyrhizobium diazoefficiens USDA 110, assembly GCF_000011365.1. Lineage (GTDB taxonomy): Bacteria > Pseudomonadota > Alphaproteobacteria > Rhizobiales > Xanthobacteraceae > Bradyrhizobium > Bradyrhizobium diazoefficiens. Next base: position 5,748,615 of record NC_004463.1, read on the forward strand.
GCATCGGGCCGATCATTTCGAGCGCCATGGTGGCCGCGATCGGCACTGGAGACGTCTTCTCCAAAGGCCGTGACTTCGGCGCCTGGCTCGGGCTGGTGCCCAGGCAGATCTCGACGGGAGACCGCACGATCCTCGGCAAAATCTCACGGCGCGGCAATCGCTACCTCCGCGTTCTGTTCGTCCAGGCGGCATGGGTGGTGCTGGTCAGGATCAAGAACTGGGAACGTTACGGACTCAGATCCTGGATCGAAGCCGCCAAGAAGCGATTGCACCACAACGTGCTGGCGATCGCACTCGCCAACAAGCTTGCCCGCATCGCCTGGGCGGTGCTGGCTAAAGGACGCGCCTTCGAGCTGACAAGGACCAACGATGCAGGCGTCCGACCCGCTTGATCGTCGCGCCGTGCTCGGCGCGGTCAAGGCGCGGCCTGGCAACGCCGGAGCCAGCCGCAAGCCAAGCGCAACGGCCGGCCTTGACCGCCCGTGCGCGCGACGCGACGCACGTCCTGCGGGCCGGGACGAAGGAACGGCCCCTGGCTCGAACACAGGAACTGCGAGGTAGGAGGAGCATGCGATGACGTAACCCCATCAACAGGTTCCAGCCGAGGTCTGCGAGAGGATGAGACGAGATGGAGGTTCGGTCTTCCCGGCGCATGCGAACACTGGTGACCCAAATGGCCCAATCGAGGCCTGTCCGCTAATGAGAACGCGCGCGCGCTGATATCCATGATGGCCCGGAGCAAATGCTCCAATCAAAGGCCGGATACATTGATGCAAGACCACACCACCTGATCGACGAACCTCTTGCTACGCACGGCCGGACCATACATCGGGTCATTCGCGTCGATCTGGCCGTGATCTCGGCACGTCCGGTCTGGCCTCAACTGCTGGCCAGCCGAGCAAGACCACGACCTTCGCCTCAGGGCCAATTGCCGACCTTGCGCCTCCTTCGATCAGGCGTTTGCCCAGATGAACCAAGGTTACTCTGGCAATCCGGCTTTCCTCAACCCTTCTTCAAATCGCGCAAGGTCATCAGCACGCCGATGAGGCACCAGGGCCCGTATGCTGGATATTCGGAGCGCGGGTCGGAGTTGCCGGAGACGCGCCATGGCCTTGCGCGCCTGTTCGAGTCGGCCAGCCATCGCGTTGCTCGCGGCGGCCACGCGTAGTCCGGCGGGGAATTCTGGGTTGTATTGCAATGCCATTGCCGCCCAAGATGCTGCCTCTTCATAGCGGCCCAGCAGGAAATGCGCATATGCGGTCCCAGTTCGCATGCCTGCCATCCGCGAATCCAATGGGTTCAGACGCATGGCGTGCGCAAAGCATTTAAGTGCCGGGTCCGGCTCGCAGAGCCAGTTTTTAATCCAACCACTAAAGTGCCAAGCCTCTGCCAAATTGACATTGAGAAAAAGTGCGCGGTCGATCAAGGCGGCACCTTGTTCGAAATCACCAACGACGTAGGCGAAAGTCCACCCGCTGCCGCTGAGTGCGATTGCATCATCTTTGCCCAACTCGGCGGCCCGTCGAGCGAGTAATGTTGCTTGCACAATCTCTTCCTTGGCGCCTGAAAACCAACCGATCCCCTTTCCATACGCGTAGCAAGAGGCAGCACGGCCGTACGCGGCCGCAAAATCGGGATCGAGTTCAGTCGCGCTGTTGAATAGCTGCAATGCGTCATCGATCGCCCGCCGGTTGGTATCTATCTGATAAAATTTGGCCAATCCGCGCAAATAGACCGTATAGGCATTGAGACTTTCTGTTGGCTTACGCTTGGCGCGCTCAATCTCTGCTTTTTCAACCGTCGGTGCGATCGCTCCTACCACGCTCTCAGTTACCCGGTCTTGCAGATCAAAGATGTTTCCCACATCGCCTTCGAATCGGTCGGCCCAAAGATGTGCTCCGGTGGCGGCATCTATGAGCTGGCCTGCGATGCGCATGCGGCCTAAAGCGCTTCGGACGCTGCCTTCCAGTACGTAGCGCACCCCAAGTTCGCGCCCGATTTGCTTCACATCGACGAGGCGCCCCTTGTAAGTGAAGCTCGAGTTGCGCGCGATGATGAACAGGGCTTTGAACCGAGACAGCGCTGTAATGATGTCTTCGGCCATTCCATCAGCGAAGTAGTCCTGTTCCGGATCGGAGCTAAGATTGGTAAATGGGAGGACGGCCACGGAGGCCTTCTCAGGGAACGGAAGATCCGGTATCGGCCCCTGCACGGGAGCATCGCCGATTGCCTCGCCCTCGAGCCTCGTCGCTTCCTGCACTGATCCGACGAAACGGAAGCCTTTGCGAGGAAGGGTCCTGATGAGGCGCTGCCCTTCGCCCGTGTCGCCGATGGCGCTTCGAGCGGCATTCAGTCGAGTCGTGAGCGCAGTCTCAGAGACAATTCGCCCCTTCCATATGGCCTCGATCAACTCGTCCTTGCTGATCACATGCTCCCGGTTGCGGATCAGGTATTCAAGTAAGTCGAAGACCTGCGGCGACACGGCGACCAGTTCGGCGCCGCGACGCAACTCGCGGCGGTCAGTATCCAAAGCGCAGTTGTCGAAGAGATAACGCAAGCTACCGTTCCCTAAGCAACTTCCGAACACCAGGCTCCAACACGCCGGTGGGGCAAAGATTAAGCCGCCAGTGACGAAAATGTAAGGAGCAAGTAAAGCGCGCTCGTCCATCCGTTGGCATTCTATGGCCCGCCCCTCCCAGGAGAGACCGCCATGAGCACGATGACAGTATTGGGACAGCCTGCCGCGCTGACCCGGAAAGTCACAGGTTTCATCGAGCGAGCCAGGAATGCGATTCAGAAACAGCGCCAACGCGAGAAGGTGCGGGCCGCCTTGTACGGCCTGAACAGCCGCGACCTGCACGATATCGGCATTGCCCATAGCGACATCGAGTATGTGGCCTCGCACCCGGAAATCGACCCGCGACGTGCCTGACGTGGCGCGATCTCGCACTTCTCACTTGAGCGCCGCGCTCGTGATGTCCGCCATGGGTCAATCGCGTCGGTTTGGGCGGTGACTGCGGACTTCTGCTCCGCGCTCATAAGCAGACATCGGCCCGCTGGCAGGCCCTCGCACTTCCCAGAGCCGCTGTTAGCGCCGGGTCGAAAAATGTTAGTCCTCAGTCGCAGTTACTTCGCTCGCCCGTCATGCAGGACGAAACAGACCTCGTGGCCCGCTGGCGATTGCAGACAGTCTGAACCGGGCTTCAAAGCACATGAGCCGGATCTGTTTTGGCGGTCGGCTTTGTGCGGAGCTTTGCCGAAAGACAAGCACGCTTTCCAGCGCCTCTCCCTCGGGTGCGGGAAACAAGCTCCGTAGACTGCACGCGTGATTCACTCCGCGAGTGCGCGATAAACTGACGCTCGGCCCATCGTCCGATCTTCAATGTCTTTGCAGACTGCCACCGCGGACGCTTCAATAGCCAATACACTGGTGCGGCCTCCTCTGCTCGACCATCATCCGATCCGCATCAACTCGGCGTCGATCAATTGCTCGACCATCCTACTTGATCGTCGCGTGCACTGTGATTACCGACGTGCCAGAAGCTTTCGGCCCCTTACCTGTTGCCCTAATTACAAAGGTGTCGCTTCCTTTGTATCTGGCCTTCGTCTTGTATTCGTAAGCCGCAACGTTGATCTTCTTGAGCTTGCCGTGTGCGGGCTTTTGCGAGATTTCCGAGCTACTCGTCGCGCCGCGCAACGTGATCGGGAAGATGCAACTGTCCCCAGACGCAATGCTGATGTCGCCGGTCGCGTTCTCGCCCCAATCCGCCAGCTCCATCGATCTGGAACATTCCGGAGCCGCCAGCGCGATAGAAACAGAAGTCGGGCTAGAAGCTCCCACGATAAGCGCCACAATAGCCAAACTGGACAACCGCATCACAGGCTCCTCGATATGCGATCCACTGACCTCGGCCCTGCCCCGCCGTCGAGCATTGCTCAGCAATCGTCCGCAATGCCAATGGGCGGCTCCGGTTCTAGTGGCGACGGTGATAGCGGGGCGCAGGAGCCATCGCCATTGAGGATCCGAACGCTCCCAACGGACGCATGACGTCCTCCGTCGGCTGGAAGAACCCTGGCATGGCCGCCGCAGCGACGGGGCGTTGACGATCTCGGCCCGCAACCAATGTCCCACCGGATCCCATTTGCACAATCGTCGCGGTCACGTTGCGATGGGTGCAGCGGCAGCCGAGCGCACTCGCGGCCGCAGGCGATAGATCAAGGAACGCGCCGGTGAATGGACCGCGATCGGTCACCGTGACTTGGACCGACCGGCCGCCGCTCTGAACCATCAGGACCGTGCCGAAGGGCAGCGTCCGGTGGGCGGCCGTCATTGCAGCACAGTTGAGTACGCCCCCGGAGGCCGTTCGGCGACCGCACAGGCGGTCACTCCCACCGTAGTAGGTCGCGCTCCCGGAGAGACGATGCGCCTCGGCCACGGAAGAGAGCGAGAGGAGGACGATTCCGGTCACGACCATGCGTTTCATGCTGGATCCCTCGGGTTTGAAAGAGGCGCTGCGACAGCGTCGCGCCATCGCTAAGTCCAATCGGAGGTCCTAGGGCCCGGCGCAGGAGGTCAAACAGTCGACCAAGCCCATAGGCACTTGTAACTCTGTTGATCGGCAAAGGTGCCGGAAATGGGGAAAATGGAGTGCGAGGTGGAGTTGCAGGCGAGCATCATGCCCGGGCTAGCTTCTCCTCAATCGGCATTAGCCGCACGCAGTTGTTCAAGCAATTAACCTCAAACGCTTCAGGAGCCCCGTGGCGCCGCGGACATCCCGATGCAATCCGATAGAATTCATCGTCGCTGAGCGGTTCCAGCGGAAGGTACGGGCACTCTGCGGTAGACGAATATTCCCCACCGCCACAAATGGTTCGCGGTGCGCCCCGCGAAGTCCAGCTGCGGTCGGGAGAAGAATTTTCTAAAAGCGAATATGGCGCGAACGGCAGGTACAGAGCGATTACAATCATCGATAGCCATCCTCCCTGACCTCACCCGCCCCTACCAACGGATCGCGACGTTGGACTACTCCGGTATGTGCCAACGTTGGCCGCAACAATGGTTTGGGTCATTCGCGTCGACTTAGCCGTATCTCCGCCATGTCCGGTCTGGCCTCGACTGCTGACGTGCGGGGCTTCTTGTCCGTATTCGCCTTTGGGCCAAGTGGCGAAATGTCTCCGCCTACTCGATCACCGTGTCGGCGCGGGCGACGACCGCCGGAGGCAGTTCGATGCCCAATGTCTTAGCGGTACGGAGATTGATCCTAAGATCGAATTTGGTAGGGCGTTCGAAAGGCAAGTCGCTCGCCTTTGCGCCTTTTAGAACGCGATCGAGTTGCAAGATTAGATGATGGTTAGCGTTGGAAAAATCTGGCCCGAACGACATTAAGCCGCCATTGGTGACCCAATCAGGGGAAGCAAAAATCGCGGGCGTTTTGCTTAGACCGATCATCTTGATGATATCGGCCATGTGAGCATCGAGGACGACATCGGGGACGAACACCAGAACGTCAAAGCCGGCGAGGATTTTGGGGCTTAGGGCCTTCGCGATATCGACGGGCTCGTCGATGTCGACGTGTTCAACCCTAAAGCCAAGCGCGCGGCCTGTCTCCAAAACGGGCGACAGGCTCTGTGCGCCACTGGTTAATCTTGTTGTTACCGTCCCGAGGCGGACCGCGCGCGGGAAAACCTCCCGCATCAACTCGACGCGCTTGACTGTGGTTTCCTCGGAAAACATCGTGACCCCGGTTACGTTGCGACCGGGATGGGCAAGGCTGTCCGCCAATCCAGACCCAACCGGATCGACAGCCGTCAGAGCGACAATCGGAATTGTTTGAGTTGCCTTGTAGGCGGCAAGCGCAGCTGGCGTGCTGATCGCGATGATAGCATCTACGCCACCATCCCGCACCATTTCCTGCGCAACTGCCGGGAGCGCATCTACGTTCCCCGCGGCGTTCAAAAACTCAAGACGAATATTGCGCCCCTCGACGTAACCAAGCTCTCTCAGAGCATTGCGCGTTCCCTCCACCTGCACCGGAATATGGACCGGGGCGAGACGGATTACACGTGGCATTCGCGTCGGCTGTTGCGCGCTTGAAGCAAGAGGCCAAGTTACCGCTCCGCCCAAGAGCGTGATGAATTGGCGTCGTCGCATACGACCTCGCTGGAGCTCGCGCTCTCGCTGAACTATAGCAGCCTCAGACCGCCCTGTCTCAGACACCGACGAGATGGAATATCCGCCCGGGCTCAAAAGCAGCGGTGGACGCCAAGTTGGACCGGCGTCCGGTTTGCCCCCTGCCGACACGACACGCGCTCAATCGACCTTCGGCTGAGGGCCAGAACCCGACATTAGTGCTGCCGCCCGCAAGTATGATCCGTTAAAGGCACCACCGCTCACCTCAGGCAATCCCGTATCCGACCATTAGAGGAGGCATGATCTATTCGATCACTTCATCCGCGCGTGCGAGCAAGCTCGGTGAAAGGCTGATACCAAGCGATTTAGCCGCGCGGGTATTGGCTGCAAGCCAGAACGACGTTGGAAATTCGATCGGCAGATCGCCTGGCTTTGCGGAAGCCTCACGTCAACCACCGTGACGTCGGGATGCTTCTGCAGGTACGCGCGGTGGCCCTCCTTTGCATTGAAGGCCTCCAGGATCTCGACGGAAGGGTCCGACGTGAACAAAGCCCGGCAGCCCGTTACCACAACGGGATGGTCGTCGACGATCAGTACCCGCATGTCTTTCTGGCCCTCATTATACGTCCTCACGTCCTCCAGTTGTGGAAAACGTCGCGAGCGCTGGAATGGTTCACTTTCCGAGCGTAGCTGGGCAATCCAACCAATGGAGCACGAAGTACAGCAGGCCTTCGCGGAACCTAAGCAAGAGCAGAACCGGTGGTTCATGCACCGTTCGAATCTCGAGCTTAGCCAGGCCCTTCCACGGGGACAACTGTGAAGCGGACTGCACGCCCAAACATCGAACGCCTTAACTTCGGTTTTTTCGGACACCAAAGAGTATCACGTTGATCTAATCATTAGTCAGAAGGCGGCGAACACCAAACTCAATACGGTTGCGCTGCGCAAGGGTGTGAACAGGAAGGCGTCGAGCGCGAGCGTGGATCGACCTCAGCGGCTTCGCCCAATCGCGGAGCCGCCGCCTTTTTGTTCCGTCCGCCCTCTCCGCACTGATCGCGTCTTGCGCCGCACGTACCAGGCCACCATCGAGATGACCAGCCAAGCAAGCGATGCACCTATGAAGGCGGCTGCGATGCTGGTTTCCGCCGTCAACGAAAAGACCATCGCAAAGGCCAGCATGCCGAGCGCGCCGAGCGCGGCGCCAGCGGAGTCGACCGCGGCCGCCGTTCGCCCGCGGCGCTCGCCGGCGAGGCCCGCCTCCCGCTTCCGGCGGATTTCATGCTTCTCGATCAGCGTGGCGCTGGCGCAGAAGATCGCCGGAAGGGCGAGGAAAAGCCCGCCGATAGAGGCTCCATAGCGACTGCTGACGAGGCCGGCGAAGACTGTCGCGGTGCCGCCGAGCGCGAATCGGATCAGGTATTCGTACCAGCGGCCTTCCTTGAGAGATGACGGCGAAAAGCGGATCGGCATCATGTCTGTCCCCCGGCAAGGGTCAGCACGCCGAAGGCTACGATCAGCCAGACGACGAGAGATAGCAAAGTGGCGGGCAACGCTCGCAGTCGGGCGCGAACGAGGATTTGACAAACGACGACGCTGTAGACGGCGAGCGCGATCGACCCCGCGAGCATCGCCTGAGCTTGCAGGGTCGCATAGTGCGCCCCGTGCTGGTGTACCGCAATCCCGAGCGTTGCGAGCGCGACCGAGGGTGCGGCCGCGAAGAGACCGGCGAAGCTCTTAGGACGTAGAAGATCTCCCAGCATCGCGAAAGCTGATACAACGGCGCCCCCAACGAGAAAGCGGACGATGTATTCGGTCATTTTGTCGTCTTCCAGAGTCTCCCGAGCGGCCCGCCGGCCCCGTAGACCGGATCCTTGCGCGGCGGCGGCACCTTCGGAATGCTCTTCAGGGCGCGTGGACGGTCCTCCACCGTCGTGCATTCGTCGTAAGTCCCCGCCGGCGGGTAGGCTCCGATGACGAGGAAGTCATCGTCTGCCCCCAGGCACTGGTGCCCTGTGCCGGCGGGCAGGACGGCGACATCGTCGGCCTTCAACGTGAATATTCTACCCTTCTTTTTTCCGCCAAATCGAACGCGCCCCTTGCCGCGCGCGATGCCGAGCACCTCATGGATCCGGGAGTGGTAATGAACGTAGTCGTAGATGGTGTTGCGCCAAGTATCGCCCCATCCGTTCGCCTCGAACAGGTCTTCGATCTCCGCCGCGGGGTCGTAGCGTTCATCGAGATTGACTGCCCGGCGATAAATGACTAGGGGCCATCGCGGATGATTGGGGATGAGACCGTCATCCTTGAAGCGGACAGTGTGCGGGTTTCGCGCTTGCGCGAAGTCCATAGCTTTCCGCTTACCGGGGCGCCGCAAACCGGTGGCGCGTTCCGCATACCGCTTTAGAGACTCAAGGGTCGGCATGATCGTTCTCCGTTGATGCATCGAGCGGGTAGCCGGTGCACAGCCGCAGGAACCGTTCAAGAGCCGCTCCCAATGCGAAACCTGCGACGACATCGCTCGCCCAGTGCGCCAGGACGACTAAGCGCGTCAGCGAGATGCCGACCGCAATGGCGCGGATCGCCCGACGGGGGCCGGCCGGCATCGCACCGGCCGCCGATGCCAAGGCTCCCATGTGCAGTGCGTGGCCGGAGGGAAAGGCGTCCTCACTTTTCCCGGAAAATGGGACGCCGTGGAGGTGTCCGATCACTGTCCTGCGGTCCGGTCGGGTCTGGTCGAACAGAAGCTTCAAACCATGGGGCAGCAGCGACGCCGCGACCGTGACCAGCAGAGCATGGTTGCCGGCGCGCCGCAGCGGCTCGCCTCGCCCCCGCGACGCAAGCCAACCAGCCGCCGCGAGGACCAGAAGGACCTTCTCGTCGGCGCCCCAAGTCAGGGCGCGGGCTACCATCTCTGGAGCCGGCGCAGTGTTACGGGCGATGAAGCGTGCGGCCACGACATCCGCTCTGGTCGGCCGGACAGTGACCGGAAAGCTTGGCCCTCTAAGGCGACTTGCTGAAACTCTAGCAATTTTGAACATGGCTCAAGCGATCAACTTCGCTCCATAAAGACCTCTGATCGCGCTCCGCTGCTTGTCATCGACAATCAGCCTTCCGCCGTATGATTCTCGCCCAACGCAAGCGAACGCTCGGAACAGCCCTTGCTACCCATTGCGGGTAGATCACATCGAACTCCCCGAGGATCCGTCGGACGCGAGCCGATGTCATGCCGCGTGAATGGGGAGTCCGCCGAAGTAGACGATGTGGCAGGCCTCTTCCTCCGCGGCTGTCACCTGTCGCTATTCCGCTGCCTGGGCACTCGGTGAACTTTCCACCGGCGCGAGCGGAGATACGGCGGGCCCATTGAGCGCGGTACCGTCCGGCGCGAATTGAGAACCGTGGCAGGGGCAATCCCAACACTGCTCCAGCGAATTCCAATGCACGACACAACCAAGATGGGTGCAGCTCGCCGACAAAAGGTGCAATTTGCCATCGCGGTCGCGGCAGGCGGCAATCTTCTTCAATCCGCTGCGAACGAGCCGGCCCTCTCCCAGGCGGAGCCGCTCCACCGAGGCGAGTGCATCGGCGCTGAGATATTCGGCAAAGTTCTTGAGTGGCGTGATGTTCTCGCTGATGAACGTCGTGATATTCTTGAAGACCTTGCGCTCGGGTAAATAGACGGCCTCCCAGTTATTGCCGCCGATTGTAATCAGGTCCGCAATCAAGAGACCTGCCACCAGGCCGTTCGTCATGCCTTGCCCGGAATCGCCGCTGACGAGGAACACATGCTCTTCGTCCGGGCTGCGTCCGACGAAGCCGGTGAAGTCCGTGGGTTCGAGCACTTGGCCCGACCAGCGATGGGTGATCTTGCCGATCATCGGCAACCGCGCGCGCGTCCATTGTTCGAGCGCGGAAAAGCGCGCCTGACCATCGTCGGCTTCGCCGGACTTGTGGTCTTCACCACCGACGATCACGATGTCCTCATCCGCCGAGCTCGGCTGCAGGCGGACATAGTGATAGGGATCGAGCGTGTCCCAATACAGCGCATCCAGCAGCGAGCCCGCCGGGACTTTGGCCGCAATCACATAGGTGCGATAGGGCGCCTGTTTGGTATGGATCGCGACGCGCAGACTGACGGGCGAGTTCGTCGCAACGACGACGTCCGTGACCCGCACCTCGCCGCCTGACGTCCTCAGAACGATTTCTCCGCGGCCGTGCTCGATCGTCTCGACGCAGGTGTCACCGTAAAGCCTGGCGCCGCGCCGATGCAGCGCTTTCGCCAATCCGGCAAGGTATTTGGTCGGATGAAAGCGCGCTTGTCGGGGAAAACGAAGCGAGCGCGCAAAACCGCCGTGATGGATTGGTGTCGGATCACTGCAAAGCTCGACGGGGATTCCCAGCTTCCTGCAGCTTTCGAATTCCTCATCCAGATGCGATGGCAACGTCTCCGGCGCCGACACCCAATAGCCACCGACGCGGCGGAAATCGCAGTCAATGCCCTCGGCAGACTGGATCGCCTGCGCGCGGTCGATCGCGGCGGCGACGCTCTGGTAGTACAACCGGGCGCAATCCTCACCCCGAACCCTGATCAATTCCTTGTAGTCGTCGTCCAGGGCCGTTGCCAAATGGGCGGTGGTGCGCGCCGTCATTCCGCTGCCAATTCTGCCGCGGTCGAGCACGATGACCGAGCGCCCGCGCGCGGCCAGTTCATAGGCCACCGACAGACCGGCGATGCCGGCGCCGATCACGCCGACGTCGGCACGTGCCTGCCCCGAAAAGCGCGAAGCCGCCGGGATGAACGTCTCCATCCAAAGCGACTTGGTATCTTCATCCAGCACGTTCATGGCGTTTGTCCTCCGGAATACAAACGAAGGGCAAAGCGCAACCGTTCCTTTGAACAGAGGCCTCCGCGTTCGAGCCCATATGTGCCGACGAGGCCCGAATGGACTGTCATGGTGCAGCTTTAGCATTTGCGGAAAGAAGAATGCCTTCTCGCGTCCGAGGCCGGTCAGAGGATGCGCACATAGGAGGTGGCACGCCCGGTTCCGGGTTCTTCTGAGCCGATCAGAGATCAGAGTCGCGAGAAGCGTCCAATCCCCGCCTGGCGCTGCCGCCAACTGGCGTACAAAGCCCTCATGAGCCTCCATATTCGTTGTCGGGAAGCAACTCGTGGCGGTCGAACGCGAACTGTCACTCGAATGACCTTCTCGCCACGGACAGCTTCGGCCGCGGCCGCAGTGGATCGTGCGGACGCGATTAACGCTCCGCGGTACCGCGGCACAAAAAGAGCCCCGCCGAAGCGGGGCTCAGCATCACGTCCTCAATACTTCTTGCCTTGAGAATTGTCGGCCGGCTGGCTCGATGCCGGAGGATTGCTCTGGTTGGGCTGCCCGGACGGCATATTCTGGTTGGCGGCCGGCGGATTGTTGCCTTGGGGCGGAGGCGCCGCTTGTCCGGTCGTCTGACCGGAAGGCTGTTGCGTCCCGCTCTGTCCCGTCGTTGCCGGCTGGTTTTGCTGGGCCTGTCCGGTCGTTGCCGGTTGATTCTGCTGAGCCTGCCCGGTCGTTGCCGGTTGGTTCTGCTGAGCCTGCCTGGTTGTCGTGGGCGGGTTCTGCTGCGCTTGGCCCGTTGTCGGTTGGTCCTGCTGCGCCGGAGCATTGGCCTGACCGGTGTTCTGTCCGGTCGTGCCCTGTTGCGCCGGCTGCTGTTGGCTCGTCTGTCCCTGACCAGTCGTGGTCTGGCTCTGGGTGGCACTGATCTTGTTGGAGACGCCAAGCGCCGAGACCGTGCTGATATCGATCGAGCCGCTGGCCTGGATGCCTTGCTGCCGCTGGAAGGTGATCAACGCCTCGCGCGTCCGCGGGCCGAGCACGCCATCCGCCTCACCGGTCAGCAATCTGCGCTCGATCAGCACCTGCTGCACGACACGAATTTCCTCGGGGCTCAGATTAAGCGCAGCGGCGCTGCCGCCGCTGACACCGCCACCTCCACCGCCGATCCTGCCGGCGTGGCTGAACCGCGTCCGCGGCCCGGCCGGAACAACATCTACAATCCGGCGGCTGCGATCGAGGACCACGATCTCGTCGTCGACGACGAAGAAGCTGTCGTCGCGGAAGGCCGGGAACACATCGATCAGCGCCGGAAAGGCCGAGACGGACACCACGTTGATGCTTCTCGGCACCACCACGCCGGTATTGACCTGGAAGTTGATCGAGCTGGCGTTAACCCGCGCCACGTTGCGCGAGCTGAGCACCGACTGCTGCAGCGTTGTCTGCTGTTGCGCATTGACCGACACGCGGCCCGACATGCTCTGGGTCGTCGTACTCTGGTTTTGCGCCGGCGCAGTGGCTTGGGTGCCGGTCGCTGCGCCCTGGTTCTGCTGCGAGATCTGACCCTGCGTCGTCTGACCCTGCGTGGCCTGACCCGGGGCAGGAGCATTGCTCGGTCTGGTGTTGGCGCCGGTTGTCGTGCTCTGGTCCTTCTGGCCCTGTGGCGCCTTTTGCTCGGACTGTCGCGTCTGGTCGCGCTCGCCGCGCCCCTGTCCGACGGTCTGACTGTTTTGCTTGCCCGAGGACTGAGCCTTGTCTTGCGACTTTTGCTCGGATTGACGAGTTTGGTCGCGATCGCCACGACGCCGGCCGATGGTTTGGTCCTTTTGCCCCTGCTGATCCTTACCGGCCTGGCCTCTCTCCGTAACGCGGCCGCCCTCTCTCATACCTTCGCCACGCTCGGTGCGTGACTGACCGCCCGCAGGGCTTTCCGCCCGGCCTCCGCGTGGCTCCGCGGCCCGGCCCTGCGTCATGCCTTCACCGCGCGATGCACCGCCCGGACCTTGCGACGTTCCGCCTCCGGACTTGTCGTGCTCCGCGGCGCCGCCGGCACCCATTCCGCCGCCTCCACCTTCACGCATGCCTTGCGCCGCCGCCAGGCTGACGCCAGCGAGCAGCACTGCTGTGGACAACAGGAACCTACTCTTTCTCATGCTCATCTGCATCTCCTCCAATATTCATTGCTCGCAGTGTCTTCGATCGGCACTTTCGGATTCACAAAACTTGAAATCCATCGCGCGCTACGACGCGGCGCGAAGTGCAATCCGACTTTCTGTTCGGACAACGAGACGGTACTGGGAACGTTCCTGACCGCAGCACCAGACGGAACTGGTCAGGCTGAGGAAGCTTCATGTTCCCTACGGGGTAAGCCCAACAGTGCAGTCAGGATAGTTTTCTCGGGCGAGTCACCCGGACGAGGCAAGAAGCCGTTCAAGAAAAACCTTGCTTTGATGGCGGCCACAATGCGCTCGACAAGCTTGCCGGCGCCCTCGCGGCGGAGGGAGTGTCGGGACGCGCTGGCGCCGTCGCCCTCACGAGCCGGATATCGGTGGAGATGGTGCAAAGGATCGCCGCAATCGGCGCTCATCATCGCAATTTCAGCGCCTGCCGCGCTCGCAATACGGACGGCTGCAACGCCAACAGCTGGTCGGCATCGCAAGCGGACGCGAATAGAGTCTTCAGCCATTTCGCCGGAATTCTCTGATCCGGAATTCTCTGATGATGTGCCGCACGATTATCTGGCCCGAAAGGCCGCAATCGCTGCCCTGGCGTCCGGCGGCACCGCCACGATCGAATGGGCTGGCACGCCGGTCTGCCCACGGACTGGAGCCTATGGCACGGCCGTTCTCTTTGGCTCTAATCCGGCAAAGGCGATCCACTCCGGGAGCGGCGCGCCGTCGCGGTGCCGACCGCCGGCAACTGCCGCCGCCCAAGCGCTCACAGCCCCGAGCAGTGTGGCCGCGGCCAAGGAGAACGCGAGAACGATCGTGCTGCGACGCACATGAGCGATTGCTGTTTTCGAGCTCGCTATGGCCTGATCGACCCGCCGCTCGGAGTCGCCGGCCGAAAGGCCCGTCAGTGCCTGGATCTGCTGGATCAGATAGGTCCGGTCATCTCCGTTCACACCGTTGTGGCTCGACGAGGTCATGAGAATCCGGCCCGCCTCGGCGCGTTCGGCGCTGATCTCGGCATTCGCAGGCCGACGCGGGGAGCGCAACAGCCGATCGAGTTCGTAGCTCAGGAGCGGCTCGGCAACCGTATTGTTGGCCAATGTCGTCGATGAAGACGCGCGATTGACCGCGGCCGCGCCAACAATGCCTGCCAGGACAGCGCCAAGTAGAACCGCGAGCGCCCATGCCGCCAGCCCATGAAGTCCGTCGCGCATCTCCCTTTCGGCACCGCTCGTCGCATCGATGCCGCCGCGAACTCGCCCTGCAATGTAGCCGCCCAGACCAAAACTGACGATCGCCTGCAAGATCAAATAGAGCCCAGAGAGTAGCGACAGCGCGGGAGACGCGTCTCGCCAGGTTGGTGAGGTTGAGCTGACACCGAGACCGATGGCGACGCCAAAGGTCACCAGAATAAAGGTAAATGCCGTCGCGACGAACGCGCCTGCGACGATGGGCGTCCATCGCAAATGTCGCCCCTGATCGGGAATTGTCAGCGCTTCGTCTTCGATGAGCGTGGGAGCTTCGATGGTCATGATCGAAGTCCTCAGCGCAGACCGAAGAACGAAAGGATGGCCATTATCACGACGATCAGCCCGATCAGATAGATCAGCTGGTTCATTTCAGTCCTCCAGTTCCGCTCCGGCCTGATAATTGCACTTGGTTCGGAAGGTTCCTGTCGGATGCTAATGATGCCATGCAACACGCTAGCGCTATTCGCTGCGATTGCCGTGCGTCATTGCTGCGACTGTCGCCGAATAGGCTCTCGGCAGCTTATCGATTGGCTCGCCGTCGCTCAAACGCGCCCGTTAGCCCGTTCGCTTGCTCAATGGCCGCCTAGCGCCAGAAGCCGCTTCCCCGCCCCGACATTCTGCTTTCGGCACCCGTCGAGCGTAGGTTCAGCCGAAAACGGAAATAGCGAGAGAATACGGTTCGCACCTGGTAGCGTGATGCTATGTCCGCGATCGCAGGTAAAACCCGGTCCATCCAGGGAGTTTCCCAGAGGCCGCCAGGGGCGAAGATGTTCTGCATGTCAATGCAGAGGTGAACCGCATCCCGGATGTCGGGGATTTCCGACTCGCTGTCCCTCGTCGATGCACCACTTGCCCCACCCGGGATTCGAATGAGATCGTGAGGGCCCAGGTTCCGTTCCGAGCAGCCGCATGGAACCAAGCGATTGGCCGACCGTTGGGCGCGAATGGCGAGCGGAAACTGGCGCACTCGCGCCAGCAGGTTTGACTTCTCAGCTCGGCCTCCACCGCAGGGAAAACGACATGGCTGATGTCGCAAATCAAGTTGCCAATCGCATCCCAACCAACCTCGTCGTCAATGGCGTCAGGCGCACGCTGGACCTCGTGCCCTGGACCACGCTGCTCGACGCATTGCGTGACCATCTTGCGCTGACCGGCACCAAAAAAGGCTGCGATCACGGTCAATGCGGCGCCTGTACGGTGCTGGTCGATGGTCGGCGGGTCAATTCCTGCCTGACGCTCGCCGTCATGACGGACGGCGCGGAGATCACGACCATCGAAGGTCTTGCCAGGGATGGCGCGCTGCATCCATTGCAGCAGGCCTTCATCGACCACGACGCCTTCCAATGCGGCTATTGCACGCCGGGACAGATTTGTTCGGCGGCCGGTTTGCTCGCCGAAGGTCGCGCCGGGGATCCTGACGAGATCCGGGAGCTGATGAGCGGAAATCTCTGCCGCTGCGGCGCCTATCCCAACATCGTCGCCGCCATCCAGCAGGCAGTGGGGCGGCCATGATCAACTTCCAGTACTCCCGCGCCGCCGACGTCGCCGATGCGATCCTCCTGCTCACCGCCCATCCCGGTGCCAAGCTCATCGCCGGCGGCACCAATTTGATCGACCTGATGAAGAAGAACGTCGAGCAGCCGTCCTGGCTGATCGACATCTCTCGCCTGCCGCTCCGCAAGATCGAGGAAACGGCTGACGGAGGCCTGCGCATCGGCGCCTTGCTGCCGAACTCCGATCTTGCCTACCATCCGCTCATCGAGCAGCGCTACCCGCTGGTCGCCAGCGCCATCCTCGCCGGAGCTTCGGCGCAATTGCGCAACATGGCCTCCGTTGGCGGTAATCTGATGCAGCGAACGCGTTGCGCCTATTTTTATGATACGGCAACGCCCTGCAACAAGCGAACTCCCGGCAGCGGTTGCTCGGCGATCGACGGCCTCAACCGCAATCATGCGATCCTCGGCACGAGCGCCGCCTGTATCGCGACCAATCCGTCCGACATGAGCGTGGCGCTGGCTGCGCTCGGCGCGCTCGTGCACATCGCAGGCCCATCCGGTGAGCGGACGATGGCATTGACCGATTTCCATCGGCTGCCTGGCGACACGCCTCACATCGATACCAATCTCGATACCGCCGAGATCATCACGGCAATCGAACTGCCGCGACGCGGCTTTGCCCATAACTACAGCTATCTGAAAGTCCGCGACCGCCTGTCTTATGCCTTCGCCCTCGTCTCGGTCGCGGCCGCGCTCGAACTCGAGGGCAACGCGATCAGCGAGGCACGCGTGGCGCTCGGCGGCGTGGCCCACAAGCCCTGGCGCAGCTTTGAGGCCGAAGCGGCGCTACGCGGCCAAGCGGCAACAGTGGAGCATTTCTCGCACGCTGCCGATCTCCTGCTGCAGGGCGCGAGGGCCTCTGCCCATAACGGCTTCAAGGTCGAGCTGGCACGCCGCGCCATCGTGCGGACGCTGATGCAGGCCGCAAGCGCCACGCCGCAATCGCAAGCTCACAAGAAGATCGCGTGAGGGACCGATGAACGCCTATGTCGGAACAGCAACGTCTCGCGTCGACGGTCGGGCCAAGGTCACCGGGGCCGCCAAATATGCCGGCGAATTCACCGCCGACGGACTCGTCCACGGTTTCGTCGTCGAGGCCACAATTCCACGCGGACGCATTGCCCGCCTCGACACCAGCGAGGCGCTGAAGGTCACGGGCGTCCTCGACGTGCTCACCCATGCGCATCGCCCGCCGCTCGCCGACAAGGACGAGGCCTGGAAGGACGAGGTGGCGCCGGACGAAGGTTCGCCGTTCCGTCCGCTCTACGACGACAGCATCAAATTCAACGGTCAGCCGATCGCGCTGGTCGTGGCGGAGGAGTGGGAAACCGCGAAATTCGCCGCGACGCTGGTGCGTGTCGAATATCAGCAGGAACAGGCGTTTGCGACCGATCTCGAAGCCGGGCGCAACAAGGCGACTGAGGTGAAAAAGCCGCACGAGCCGCGGGGCGATGCCGCAGGCGCGCTCGCAGGATCGGCTGTGCGGCACGAGGCGGACTACTTCATTCCGACCGAGCATCACAATCCGATGGAGCTCTATGCAACCACGGTCGTCTGGGACGGCAACGGCAGGCTCACGGTCTACGACAAGACGCAAGGCGTCCTGAACGTCCACAAATATCTCTGCAGCGTATTCGGCAAAAAGCCCGATGAAATCCGCGTGCTCTCGCCCTATGTCGGTGGGGCCTTCGGCTCCGGCTTGAGGCCGCAATATCAGGTGGTGCTGGCAACGCTTGCCGCGCTCGCTCTGAAGCGCTCCGTTCGCGTGGTGCTGACGCGACAGCAAATGTACGGGCTCGGTCACCGGCCGGCGACGATCGAGCGCGTCGGGATCGGCGCCAAGCCTGACGGCACGCTCGAGGCGGTCACGCACGAGGCCACGGCCATCACCTCGCGGTACGAGGATTTCGCGCGCAACGACAGCGGCTGGGCGGAACAGCTCTACAAGAGCCGGAACAGCCACTATTCCCACAAGCTCGCGCGCCTCGACGTCTCCACCCCCTGCGACATGCGCGCGCCCGGCGCAGCTTCGGGCGTCTGCGCGCTCGAATGCGCCATGGACGAGCTGGCCCTCGCGCTCAACCTCGATCCCATCGAACTGCGGCTGAAATGCTACTCGGATCGCGACCAGAGCGAAGACCTGCCCTACACCAGCAAGCAGCTGCGCGAATGCTACGCCCGCGGCGCGGAGGCCTTCGGCTGGAGCAAGCGCAATCCCGCCGCACGCTCGATGCGTGATGACAAGGAGCTGGTCGGCTGGGGTATGGCGACAGGCGTGTGGGAGGCGCTGCAGATGCCGGTCGCGGTCCGCATCGTGCTGAGCGCCAATGGCCATGCCGAGGTATCCTGCGCGGCGTCCGACATCGGCACCGGCACCTACACCATCGTGGCGCAGGTGGCGGCCGATGCACTCGGGCTGCCGATCGAGAACATTAGCGTCAAGCTCGCCGACTCGACCCTGCCGCAAGCTCCCGTCGAGGGCGGTTCCTGGATGGCTGCATCGAGCGCGCATGCGGTACTGGGAGCAGCCGAAGACATTCGCCAGGAGCTCGCGCGCCTCGCCAGTGCAATGCCCTCTTCGCCCCTCGCCGGTATCGATGCGGCCGAAGTCATCCTCGTCGACGGCACCATCGCCAGCAACGGCGAGAAGAGCCGTGCGGTCCCGATCACGGATGCGATGCGCTACGGCAAGCTCGAACGGATCGAGAAGCACAAGCTCAACCACTTCGCGGAGGACAAGTCGCACGCCCGCAACACGCATTCAGCCGTATTCGCAGAGGTGAAGATCGACGAGCAGCTCGGCGTCATCCGCGTCACGCGAGTCGTGAGCGCCGTCGCAGCCGGGCGGATTCTCAACACCAAGACCGGCCGCAGCCAGATCATGGGCGGCGTGGTCTGGGGAATCGGGATGGCCCTGCACGAGGAGACGGTGATGGATCACCGGTTCGGCCGGATTATGAACGCGAATATCGCCGAGTACCACTTCCCCGTGAATGCCGACATTCACGACATCGATGTGATCTTCGTCGAAGAGCGCGACGATCGCATCAACCGGCTGGGCGTCAAGGGTCTCGGCGAAATCGGCATCGTCGGCGTTCCCGCAGCAATTGCGAACGCCGTCTATCATGCCACCGGAAAGCGCATCCGCCGCTTCCCGATCACGCTCGACAAGCTCCTCGCCTGATGCGCTAGATAAGTGTTCCCGCAGCGAGGCTCGTCGCGCATCCATGCCGTATGGCCAGCGCGTCTTCTACGCGACCTGATGGAAGCGCATACCCGGACGTCGTAGTCCTGTGGCGCGCTCTGCGTATTCCTTCAGATCTTCAATGAGCGGCATGGTCGTCCGCCGGCGAGCGAGAGGACGGCTTCGAGAAGATGGCAGCCCGCGTAGCCCAACTGGAACAGCAGATGGGCATTCACGACCTGAACCAATTTACGCCGCGGTAACTGCAGAACGCCGTGCCTCCATCAGGCAAGCGGAGAATAGCGGATGTCGCAATCCCGAAAGGTAGGCAGCTTAACCTCGCCGGCGTTCCTCTTCGTGATGACCACGGGCGTCGTCAACCTGTTCGGCCGACATCACCTACTAAGGCGGCGCCAGCATCAACGGACCGTTCATGGCGACGCTAGGCGCCAGCGCCGCCATCGTCAGTCACGGCGGGGCTCGGCGAGTTTCTCGGCTACGCTCTGCGTTTGCCCGCCGGCTACGCGGCGGACCGGACTGGGCGCTACTGGCTAATCACGTTCATCGGCTACGTCATCAACCTCTTCGCGGTGCCGGCCATGGCGCTCGCTGGAAGCTGGCAGGTCGCGGCCGCGCTTGTCCTCGCCGAGCGGATAGGGCGCGCGCTGCGCAAGCCCACGGTGGAGGCGATGCTCTCCTACACGACGGGCGAACTCGGCAAGGGTTGGGTGTACGCGCTGAACACCTCGCTCGACGAGATCGGTGCGACCCTGGGTCCGCTCATCATCGCGCTGGTGCTCCTGCTGAAGGGGGACTTCCGGACCGGGTACGCCTTCCTGACGATCTCGGCCGTGATGGCGCTCGTGGCGTTGGTGGTCGCCAGGGTGAGCTTCCCATTGCCGTCGCGCCTTGGGCAGGGCGATACGGCGCCGGCCAAGGACTTCGGCAAGGCCTATTGGCTGTATATGCTGGCCGGCGCCTTGTTCGCCGCTGGGCTGATGAGCTTCGAACTGATCTCCTATCACCTGACCAAGGCGAAGATCACTTCCGAGCAGTGGATCCCGGTGATGCTCGCGATCTCGACCGGCTTCGGCGTGCTGGCGAATCTGGCCTTCGGAAAGGCCTACGATCGCATCGGGCTTCCGGTCGTGATCGCCGCAGTGAGCGTTTCGGCGGCGTTCTCGCCCTTCGTGTTTCTCGGCGGTTTCTGGCTTGTGCTGTTCGGCATGCTGCTCTGGGGCGTCGGCTACGCGATCCAAGACACGCTACTCAAGGCGATCGTCGCTGAAGTGCTGCCGGACGGAAAGCGCAATTTCGCATTCGGACTGTACTATGCGGGCTACGGCGTAGGCTGGCTTGTCGGCAGCATCGTGGCGGGTCTGCTGTACGAAAACTCGCGGGCCGCGCTGATCGCATTCTCCATCGTCGCTCAACTTGCCTCGGTGCCGGTCTTTGTCCTGGCGGGGCGGCAGGAGGGCTCGCGATGAGCGCGGGTCATTGGCGGACGCTACGCGCTGGCATTATCGTGCTGCGGTCACCTCGCCGTCCTTCTTGACGAAGCGGCCCTACCGGATCCTCCAGAATCCGGCACATTGGAAAATGTATGCGGCCGCGCGACAGCAAGCCAGCAAACCACCGCAAGGATCAGAAGACGTTCTCGTCGACCCCCAAAGTCAAAGCGCGGGCTACTTCCACCGGAGCTGGCGCAGTGTTGCGGACGATGGAACATCCGACCGCGACATCCGCTTTTGCCATGACCGGAAAGCTTGGTCGTCTAAGGCGACGCGCTTGGTACGGCTAGTTGGTCTTCGTGAGGTCACGCTCGGAATGCGAGCGAGGAATCTCTTGCAAGAGCATCCTTCACTTTCCTGGAACGGAAAGCCGCCGTTCCGGTTACTCCACCTTCAAGTGTGCTTGAGGCCCGGTCGGTTGATCGCCTGCCGAGGGGGGCCGAGTGGCAATATGAGCCGAAGTGGGACGACTTTCGCTGCCTTTTGATCCGAAGCGGATCGCGCCTTCGGATGCAGTCCAAATCGGGGCGAGAGCTTGCTCGTTACTTTCCGGAAGTGGCAGTCGCGGCCCTGAACCTTGCCGAAACACAATTTGCGCTGGACGGCGAGTTAGTCATTCCAATCGGCAAGCGCTTTTCGTTCGATGATCTGCTGCAGCGCATCCACCCAGCGGCAAGCCGCGTCAAACGGCTTGCCACGGAAACGCCGGCCGTATTTCTCGCGTTTGATCTTCTTGGCTGCGGGACCGACGACATTGCGGGGCTCCCGCTCACGAAACGGCGCCCTGCGCTGGAACGGTTCGCCAAACGGCATTTCAAGCGCAGCGAGATCTTTGTCCTCTCTCCGGCAAGTCGAAATCATACCGATGCCGAACGGTGGCTCGCTCGGGCCGGTGGTGGTAGCGATGGTGTCATCGCCAAACGCATCGATCTTCCCTACCAGACCGGCAATCGCGAAGGCATGCGGATCAAACGCATCCGCTCCGCGGACTGCGTGATTGGGGGTTTTCGCTACGGAGAGAGGCGTACTGCCGGGCGCAAAGTCGTAGGCTCTCTCTTGTTGGGCCTCTATGATGAAAAGGGCCAATTGAACCATGTCGGGTTCACGTCCGGGCTCAAGTCTGCAGCGAAGGCGGCTTTGACGGATCAGCTTGAGACCATCGTGAGCGACCACAGCTTCACCGGAAACGCGCCCGGCGGCCGCAGCCGGTGGTCGACCAAACGATCGACGGAATGGCAGTCGGTGAAACCGAAATTCGTTGTTGAAGTTTCCTATGACCACTCCACCGCCGGACGATTTCGCCACGGCACCACGATCATCCGGTGGCGTCCTGACAAAAAGCCGCGCCAATGCACTATGGACCAACTTGAACAGTATTCGGTTCTGCCTGCGGCATTGCTTCGTGCTCCAGTGTAGGAACGTCTACGCCGGACAGCTTGGCTGCCCTCGCGCTCCCTCTCGACGTGCTGATCGCCGAAGACCGCCTCACCTGTCGCCGGTACGGTCCATCATGATCTGGATTGCCATGATCGTCCTCCTCGGAATGCTGATGGCCAAGGACCTGATCCAGTATCCAGCCGAAGCTATTTCCAGAGAAGAAGATTTTCATCGCGAACGCCTGTCGCCGACGTAGGTCAGTCGGCAGGTCAGACTGTTCGGCGAAGCGCACCTCGATCCTGCGGAGCGCTTTAGGGCCACGCCCGGCTTTGCCATGGCCGCGGCGACCGCGTCGGGTCGCCCGTCTCCCTGCGCAGCTCCATCATTCGCCCTCCGCTAACGCCGACGGGCTACCAATACTCCCAATAAGAACGCCAGCAAGAGCGATTGCAGCGGCGCCTCCACGGCCATCTTGCGCAAACGGTCGGACAACCGCAGTGCTGTCTGTTGGGAATCCGGCTCGCGTCGGCCTGGCGTCCCTACCACATCCCTCTCGCCGCATCGCTTCGAAACCGAGCTCAATACCGCCCTGATCGTTCACGAGGACAGAGGCTTCCGTCATTGCAGAGGCTCCCTCATGTCCATGCGCGTCCTCCCTGTGGTCGTAGCGAAGCAATTGCCCCCTGGACATCTTGGTTTCTAGTGACCGCACGTGTCCTCGCGCTCTTCGAAGTAGTCAACCCTTACGTCGACAACTCGCCGCCGATGCCCTATCCAGCGCCTATGATCCGAAACACGGAAGCCGGAAGCGAGATGACGCTGATGCACGAGGGAATGCCACCACCGCCGCGCACAGGTGGCCCGCCAGTCACCAACATTCGCAATACGTCACAGCCGCAGGAGCGGTTGGCTCAAGCCTCAGAACCGCTGCTCCAGCTAGGTGGCCTGCAAACAAAAAGTCGCGCCGAGAGGAATAGGCGCGACCCTTCTCGAATTCGCCAAGGCCGTCGGTTACTTCTCTTTGATAACGGTCGTGCTGCTGCTACCAACAGTGCCTTCCTCGCAGACTTTGGTCTGCTTGATGCGGTCTTCAGCTTCCACGCGGGTCTTGAAGGCCATCGGACCGATCTGCGTCACGACTTCCTTGTCCGCCGGACGTGTGGTGGTAATCGTGCATTGATGGCTCGGACCTTGTACGACGTAGTACTCATCTGCTAATGCTGGGGCGGCGCATCCGATGATTAATGCGCCAGCAAGAAGAAGTGGTGCTTTCATTGTCGCCTCTCCATTTTGTACTGCCGAATGGAGGACGAGTGCGATCAAGAGAAACGCCGTGCGCTACTGCGCACACGATCGCTCATCCTTCATCCCCTCGGCGGTTCTGTAACTCGCCCGACAGTTCGGAGTTCCCCGATTTGTGATGGATCCAAGCCAGCACCAAACCTGCTGAGAGGTTGGTGCGCTATCCGCTAATTCAGTTTGCCCTTTTGGGCACCGGGCGATGGATGTGTGGCCTTCGCCGAACTGCGCGCCTCCATCGGGTCAGCCAGCATCCGGAAAAGCACTTTTTCCGCAGTCTCAACGATCCACACTCTTTCAATGCCGGGAAGGGCCACGCTGTCCGCGGCCGGACTTCCGGCGAGATGAATCATGTTTCGCACGGGCCGTTGCTCAGGAGTGGCGCCCCGTCTCGACCACTACCAGGTCGCCCTCTGACCGTCAGCATCAGCCCGTCGGCGTCGATCCATAACCCTGTCGCTGCAAGCCGCTCGAGCAAACGCAAACTCAAGTGCCAATGGGAGTCGAAACGGTAGTTGATTTTGAATCGAAACTGCAGTCGTACGTCATTCAGACGCCGAATGCCGATCCCATGGCATCGGAGTGGATGCACTCTCTTGCTTCAATTGCGATGACCGCGTGGCGACGACAGATCGGAGCTTCATCCTCTACGACCAGCACGCGAACGGGATCGCCCACTTCCAAATCTCCTTTCCCTCGCCTTACGGCCGCGCGCCGCGTTCGCGGCAGACCCGGCATCGGACAGCTCGTGCCGCCTCAAGCCACCGGCACGCCGTAGTAGGCGTTCACGGAGCGCGTGGTGGCGGGGTCGCTCCAATTCCAACTGCTCTCGTCGGCATACTGGGTGATGCCGGTGACATAGCCGCCGAGGTTGGTGTCGTACTTCAGCGCCTGCCAGGGCAGCGGATAGTGATCGTCGCCGATGCCGAGCAGGCCGCCGAAGCTCAGCACCGCGTACGACACCTTGCCGCTGATCTTGTCGATCATGACGCGCTCGACGTAGCCGACCTTTTCGCCGTCGACCCCGTAGACATTCGTGCCCTCGACCTTGTCGCTTCCGATCAGGCTGAAGGTCTCGCGATCTTCCATGGTCATGTTGACCTCCCGGATGTTGTCTTCTGGAGTCAACGGGAGGACGATGGCCCCGTTCCTGGCTGAAAGCGTCGGTGGCCTTGTTCTGGATGAGCGGAGTTCGAGGATGGAGCTGGCCGAGCTGGAGCGCGAATTTTTGAGGAAGCTGCTCGGCGAATCCTGGGTCAGCCCGCCGATGTTCGACCATGAGATCGTGGCACGGCTGGTGGAGCTGGGTCTCGTGGAAACCGAGCCGCTTCCATCTGGCGATATCGAATACCGGATCACTGACGCGGGCCGAGCGGCGGCTACCGCGTAAACGTAGATCGGCAGATGCAGCAGGTCCTGAAGGGCATCGGCCGGTGATCAAAAGGGTGGAACGGAGGCAAGGCTGGGGCGGCATCGTCGGAGCTTGCACGGCACTAGGCCGCACACGCCTCAGGACCAGCCACGGGGAGTGCGGATCTTAGCGCCCTGTGATGGCGATCGCCGGACAAGGACGCCGACGGAATTCAGGCCTCCAGCCCCAGGCTCGCGCCACATCCTGAAGTTCGTTTTTGCTTCGCCCCCGCTGCGCCCTTCCGACGACCTTCTTCGGGTCGCATGATGACCTGTTCAAGCGCATCCAGCCGACCTATCGCGGGCGACCCTTCCAAACTACGCGCGGCCTTCGCGGATAAGGCGGCAACGGCCGAAATCTTGGTCTGCCGCGCAGCGTGGCTACGGAGAATGGAGTGGTAAATTTTCACGTAGTCCGATGCCATGCGACGGGAGGAGAACCGCTCCTCGAAGCGCATCCGGATCGCTTTCCGGTCCAACGCCAACAGCTCTGGAATGGCCTGCACCGCCTCATCGAGGCTTGAGACGATGCGCCCGGTCAGCCCGTCCTCGACGATCTCCGGGACCGATCCGCAGCGGAAGGCAAGCACCGGCGTTCCGCAGGCCATGGCCTCGATCATGACCAGCCCGAACGGCTCGGGCCAATCGATGGGGAAAAGCAATCCGGCCGCCCGGCCGAGAAACTCGGTCTTGGCGCTCTCGTTGATCTCGCCAACGAACTCGACGTCCGTCCCGTTCAAGAGTGGCGCGATGACCTGCTGGAAGTAGGCCTCGTCGACCTTATCAAC
Source organism: Bradyrhizobium diazoefficiens USDA 110 (assembly GCF_000011365.1). Taxonomy (GTDB): domain Bacteria; phylum Pseudomonadota; class Alphaproteobacteria; order Rhizobiales; family Xanthobacteraceae; genus Bradyrhizobium; species Bradyrhizobium diazoefficiens. The sequence goes on from NC_004463.1 coordinate 5,774,117, forward strand.
CTTCGCCGCAATCTTAAGCGGCACGCCCGCAGCCCGCGCAATGGCAATGGCGCGGTCGGGCCGTTTCTCGGGCGAGATGCGACCAAGAAACGCAAGGTAGCCGCCCGCCGACGTCCAGGTCGACTTGTGAAGATCGACCGGGATGCCGTGATATACGGTTCCGACGAATTTCGCGCTGGGCAATGGCGCCCGTTGCGCGTTGGAGATGGAGATCAGCGGCATCTCCGAAAACCAGCGATAGAACGGCATGTGATCGGCAAGGTCCTGCCGGCCATGCAGCGTCGTCACTGTCCGTCCGGACTCCGATCGGAACAGAGGAAAGTGCAAGTAGTCGACGTGAAAGTGCAGGATGTCGAAATCGTCAGCGCGCTCCCGCACCTTGTCGAGCATCAGCGCGTGATGCGGGATCGGGTCGCGGGCGTCCGGATCGAGGCGCAACGCCCGGGGCACGCACGGAACGAGTTCGGCGGAGGTGATGGAATCGCCGCTGGCGAAAAGCGTGACCTGATGACCTTGCCTGATCAGCTCCTCGGTCAAATATGAAACGACCCGCTCCGTTCCGCCATACAGCCGTGGCGGGACGCTCTCGAAGAGCGGCGCAATCTGCGCGATCCTCATTCATTCCTCCCGTACAGCCAGTCACACCCGTTAAAGGCCGACGCCAGTTCAGTGGCCCCGAGCGCGGGGATGACCCGCGAGCCGTCGGTCTGGACGTGGCGCGCCTGCACGGGCTTCTTTCTGTCGATGCTCCAGGTCTTCGCATCCTGTTGCAACCGGCTCGTCCAGCGCTGCTCCAGACGGTCGATTACGTAACGGGGTAGACGGATATCTTCCATGGGATCCTCCTCACGCCGCCAGCACCCGCGACGTGGAAAACCGTCGCTTTGGCTTTCCGCCGGGCGGATTTCGCGGATTGCGTGGGCCGCCATCCAGATCGCATAATGCATCCAGGATGGCATCGATGCTGACAGGCGCCTTCAGTCCATGGGGCGCACGAAGCCCCGGACATGACGCAATCGCCGACGCGTCGGAAGCCCAGGAGGCGAGGATCGCCCGCTTCTCGGCCAGCGAAAGCGACGGATGCCTAACCACGTCCTTGGGATGCTCGAAGACGGTGCCGGGGTGCAGGAGCGCTTGGAAGTCGAAGACGTTGTCGGTGGCGGTCGTCGGCCGCATGTTTTCCTCCCTTCGAAGACGAGTGGATGGACGGCCCGTAGACCGGGCCGCCGCAATACGTACTGGTTCAAGCCGCCCTGGATTCGAGCTTGTGCAGGTTGTCCGACGTCGCTCCATTGATGGCGATCCGTCGCGGCTTCATGGCCTCGGGAATCTCCCGGACGAGTTCGATCTTGAGCAGACCGTTGTCGAAGGACGCGTTCTTGACCTGAACGTAGTCGGCCAGGTTGAACTGGCGCTTGAACGCGCGGGTCGAGATGCCGCGGTACATAAATTCGCGTTCAGTCTTGTCCGTCTTGTTGCCCTCGATCGTCACGACGTTCTGCTCGGCCGTCACCGAGATTTCGTCGGGAGAGAAGCCGGCCACCGCGAGCGAAATCTGGTAGCGATCGTCGCCGAGCCGTTCGATGTTGTAGGGCGGGTAATTGTCCTCGGTCGCGCGCTGGGCGGATTCAGCGAGGTCGAAAAGGCGGTCGAAACCGATGGTCGAACGCCAGAGCGGTGAGAAGTCGTAACTGCGCATAGCCAGATCCTCCACGGAGCAAAATGGTTACGAGCGGCACCGGACACGACCGGTGCCCGTCTCTGGATTCGCCGAGCCCGTCAGGCGCCCGGAGAGCCGCCCTGCGGCGGCGACTCGAAAATTAGAGAAACCGAGTTTGGTTTCAAGGGAGGGCCGGAAAATTTTCAGCCATCCGGGGCCGTCTAGATAACGGGCTTCCGCAGTGCCACCAGGGCGGGGCTACATGAGGCCCGCTCCGAGTCTTTGCCCGTCGTCGGCCGACGCGGCGATGTTCGACTTTCCAGGAGCCTTCGTGTGGCATGACCGGTCCGTCGGCCGGTCGCTTCTCTGTCCTACACTCCTCTTGAAACAAAATCGCCCCATCCTAGTTTTTGTGCAGCCACGCGGGAGCGTGGCGCCGGATGCCTCTCGGGTCCGGCAGACGCCATCGGGCAGAATCCGATGTTGCTCCTATCCATATTGCTCAGAGGAGGATGTGGTTATGAGAACCTACGATCTATCACCCTTCTGGCGTTCGACCATCGGGTTCGACCGCCTCTTAAATCTGGTGAACGATACGGTAGACAACGGCGACACTTACCCGCCGTATGATATCGAGCGCACCAGCGAGGACCAGTACCGGATTTCGCTGGCGCTGGTCGGCTTCACCCCGGACGACGTGGCGATCACCGCAGAGCGCTCGACGCTCACGGTCGAAGGCCGCAAGACCGACGAGGATGAACGCGACTACCTGTATCGTGGAATCTCCGTCCGGCCCTTCCGGCGCGTATTCAACCTGGCCGACTACGTCCAGGTCAAGGACGCGACGTTCGAAGACGGCCTGCTCAAGATTGCCCTGACTCGGGAAATGCCGGAGGCGCTGAAGCCGCGTCAAATCGCGATCGACGTTGCCGGCAACGACCACCAGAGGAGCGATCGGACGCAGGCGGCCTGACACTGGCTGCTGCCCATCGAACCGCTGCGCGGCTAGGTCCGCGCTGCGGACTGCTGGCCCATTGACGACCAAACCCAAGAAAGGAGGACCACAATGGCACTACGCGAACTCATTCCGTGGAACAACGGCTCCCGCAATCTGCCTGCGCGACGCACCGAGGTAGACAACCCGTTTCTCTCGCTGCATCGCGAGATGAATCGGCTGTTCGACGACGTGTTTCGCGGCGTCGATATCGGCCAGTTCGCCCCGCCGGCGACAATGGGGTGGCCGAGCGTCGAGTTCAACGAGACCGACAAGGAAGTGAAAGTTATCGCCGAGCTTCCCGGCATCGAACAGAAAGACGTCGAGGTCGAACTTGCCGACGGCGTGCTGACGATCAGCGGCGAGAAGAAGAGCGAAACGAAAGACAAGGAGCGTCGCTTCAGCGAGCGCTACTACGGACGTTTCGAGCGGCGCATTCCCGTCGACGACGTCGACCAGGATAAAGTCGCCGCGTCCTTCAAGGACGGGATCCTCACCGTCACGCTGCCGAAGTCGCCTACGGAACAGCGGAAGGTGAAAAGGATCGCAATCAACGGAAAGTAAGACGAAGCGGACGGGAGCCCAGCTCCCGCCCGCCCGGCTCGAAGGAGGCGTTCATGAACGTCACGCCTTTATCGGCACATTCGGACTTTACGGCGCGCCGGCCCGTCCCGGAGCCGGTGGTGACGAAGTCGGTATTTCCGGCGGATGCGCAGGCCGTGATCTACAAGCCTACCCCCTCGCCGATGACTTCGGGACGTGCGCGCGCCCAGCGCTGGACGCTGCGTTTCGAGCGCCGCTCGGCCCCGTACATCGAACCCCTGATGGGTTGGACCGGCGACGACGATCCCCTCTCGCAGGTCGAACTTTCGTTCCCGTCCGCCGAAGCCGCCATCGCATATGCGCGCCGCCAAGGTCTGCAATACTCAGTGGAGGGCTTGCCGGCGCAGGGGGCGAAGCCGCGCCTGATTTCGGACAATCCCGACGTTGAGGGCCCAGCCGCCAGCCAGCAGCGCCGCCGGCGGCTGGAATGGATTGAGCGGACCCTTGGGCGGGAGGTGATCCGCCACGGGTTCGGGCCTGGGGCTGAACCTGCCGAGAGCTACGCGGATCCGCACCAGGTGCTGCTGGACAGCAATCTGTCGCCAACGCGAAAGCGCGACATCCTGCGGCGCTGGGCTCTTCATGCCTCTCAGATTGAGACGGAGCACTCGAAAGGCAACTTGCTGGCGACGCCTTCCCATCTCCAGGAGGTGATCGACGCGCTACTCGATCTCGAGGAGCCGCAGATTACGGAAGCATCCTTCGAGCATGTCGACAGAAAGGCAAGCTGACTTCGAGCGCAGGTGGTCGGCCCGCTCACGGCGGGGCGCCTAACTTGGCAAAGGTCTATCGCACTCAAGCGGACGTGTTGAAGGCTAAGCGAAAGCAGGAAAAGAAGCGACGACGACCCAGGCATCTGAAATTGGCCTTTGATCTTCAAGCCGCAGGATCGGCAACAATGGCGCGCTTTCTGATTACTCTCGGCATTGTAAGTCTAATGGCCGGCCTGCTGTGGCCTTATCTCAGCCGGATCGGTCTGGGTCGGTTGCCCGGCGACGTCGTGATCGAACGGGAGAGTATGACGTTCTATTTCCCTTTGATGACATGTTTGCTTTTGAGCGCAGTGCTCAGCCTGGTCTATTGGGTCCTGAACCGCTGAAGAGCGCAGCCCAAGCGGAGCTTGGTCTGGCCATGCGTGCACCTCGCCGGTGCTTCTGGCACCGCGCCTCAGTTTGCCTTCATCTGAAATTGGCGATCGAATGGTGCTTCGCCGGCGCCATCTCCAAAGGACTCGATGCAGCGACTTGCGGGCTTGGCGGCTCAATCTCCGCCGGTTTTGACCCGTCGGACGAACCCAGAATGTACAGGAGGCCGGCGACCAACATGAGACCTGCGCACAGCACCGCCAGACCAGCAGTCACCACGTCGCGATAGTCGTCCATGTTCGTCGTTCTTGGCGGGTTCTACATTCGCTGACGCCTCAATCCGCAGTCAGCTCCGGAGCGAGGGCGATGAATGGAAGATCTCTTTCCAATTAACTGGTCGAGCCAAATCCGCCGTTCAAGACCGCGGTTGGCAGTCAGACGGCCGGAGTGACAAAAATTTTTAAAAGACCTCTTGAACGGCCGTTTTTCGGATCCTAGGTCGTTTTCGCCCGGGGGCCGGTTGCCCGGACCCGGTTTTTGGACATCGCTGAACTGACATGGAGGATGTGTATGCATTTCCGCCCGCTGCACGACCGCGTGCTTGTGCGCCGCATTGATGCCGAGGAAAAGACCGCCGGCGGCATCATCATTCCCGACACCGCAAAGGAGAAGCCGCAGGAAGGCGAGATCATCGCCGCGGGCTCCGGTGGCAGAAACGAGCAAGGCCAGTTGATCCCGATCGATGTCAAGCCGGGAGACCGCGTTTTGTTCGGCAAATGGTCGGGTACTGAAGTGAAGATCGACGGCCAGGACTACTTGATCATGAAGGAGAGCGATCTTCTGGGCGTGGTCGACAAGACCGGCTCGGTCAAGAAGGCCGCCTGAGCACAACTTGCGAAGCCGACAGTCATTGAGGAGAGAGGAGCAACGAACATGGCTGCCAAGGAAGTGAAATTCTCCACAGACGCCCGTGACCGGGTGTTGCGGGGAGTGGATACGCTGGCGAATGCGGTCAAGGTCACGCTCGGCCCCAAGGGGCGGAATGTCGTGATCGAGAAATCCTTCGGTGCGCCGCGCATCACCAAGGATGGCGTGACCGTCGCCAAGGAGATCGAACTGGAGGACAAGTTCGAGAACATGGGCGCGCAGATGGTGCGGGAGGTCGCCTCCAAGACGAGTGACCTCGCAGGCGACGGGACGACCACCGCGACCGTACTGGCCCAGGCCATCGTCAAGGAAGGCGCGAAATCCGTCGCCGCCGGCATGAACCCGATGGACCTCAAGCGCGGCATCGATCTGGCCGTAGAAGCCATCGTCAATGATTTGAAGGCGCACGCCAAAAAAGTCACCACCAACGAGGAGATCGCCCAGATCGCGACCATCTCGGCCAATGGCGATATTGAGATCGGCCGCTTTCTCGCCGACGCCATGCAGAAGGTCGGTAACGACGGGGTCATCACCGTCGAGGAGGCCAAGAGCCTCGATACCGAGCTCGAGGTGGTCGAAGGCATGCAGTTCGATCGCGGCTATGCGTCACCCTACTTCGTCACCAATGCCGAGAAGATGCGGGTCGAGTTCGAAGACCCCTACATCCTCATCCATGAGAAGAAGCTGTCGACCCTGCAGTCCATGCTGCCGCTGCTCGAAGCCGTCGTGCAGTCCGGCAAGCCGCTGCTCGTCGTTGCCGAGGATGTCGAAGGTGAAGCGCTCGCGACCCTCGTCGTCAACCGGCTGCGCGGCGGGTTGAAGGTCGCGGCCGTGAAGGCGCCCGGCTTCGGCGATCGCCGCAAGGCCATGCTGGAGGACATCGCGATCCTGACGGGTGGCCAGGCGATCTCGGAGGATCTCGGCATCAAGCTCGAGAACGTCACGCTCAAGATGCTCGGCCGCGCCAAGAAGGTCGTCATCGACAAGGAGAACACGACCATCGTCAACGGTGCGGGGTCCAAGAAGGACATCGAGGCCCGCGTCACCCAGATCAAGATGCAGATCGAGGAGACTACCTCCGACTACGATCGCGAGAAGTTGCAGGAGCGGCTTGCGAAGCTCGCCGGCGGCGTCGCGGTGATCCGCGTTGGTGGCGCGACCGAAGTCGAGGTCAAGGAACGCAAGGATCGCGTCGATGACGCGATGCACGCGACCAGGGCGGCAGTCGAGGAAGGCATCCTGCCCGGCGGCGGCGTCGCGCTGCTGCGCGGCCTGAAGGCGCTCGATGCCATCAAGACCGTGAATGCCGACCAGAAGGCCGGCGTCGACATCGTGCGCCGCGCGATCCAGGTGCCGGCGCGGCAGATTGTGCAGAACGCCGGCGAAGACGGCTCGCTGGTGGTCGGTAAGCTGCTGGAGAACTCCAGCTACAATTGGGGCTTCAATGCCGCCAGCGGCGAATACCAGGACCTGGCGAAGGCAGGCGTGATCGATCCCGCCAAGGTCGTTCGCACCGCGTTGCAGGATGCGGCTTCCGTCGCCGCGCTGCTGATCACGACGGAAGCGCTGATCGCCGAGAAGCCGAAGAAGTCCGAGCCGGCGCCCGCAGCGCCGCCGATGGACTTCTAGTCAAGATCGAGCCCGGCCGCCACCGGCCGGGCTCAACCACTAACCAAAAGAGAAAGGAACGCAAAGCACAAGGAGACCCAGATGAGCACACGCATGCAATCTCGATCGCGCAAGAGCGGGGCGACTGTAATGCATTGGCTCATGTTCGCCCTCAGCCTTCTCACGATCGCCTGGATCAGTTTTCGACCGATTGGAGGATGAGATGATCAGAGATCAAGCCATTGTCTCCGCTCATGCGGAGAACCGCAAACAAGCCTTCGGACAGCGCGTGGTCCGCGGGATTCTCACGGCCTCGATGACAGCGGTCCTGGTCCTGCCGTCGCTGGCGGCTTGGGGGGTGGATGGCCCGCGCAGCAAGCCGGAGTCGGGGCAGGTTTTCGGGACGATCGCGCTGCCGCCGATCCCGTATCTGGATTCGATGCCCTGGTTGACGTGGGGCGCCGGCGTGAACACGTTGAAGGTCGACATGCTCCTTTCACCGATCCTGGACCCATCGGGAATCAAGCTTATGCCGGAAGACCGCAATAGGGAGCGACCAGCGATCGGCTAGTTTCATTCACTCACCGGGATGCGATCTCGACCGATTGCGCTGATCGCATCCCCCGGCCGGCTCCCCCCTCGCTATTCGATCATGTCGGACGTACTGACCAGCGTCCGGTTTCCGCCTGAGACGCTCGTATTTGAGCGGGCCGCCAGGGTCCGATCCTTCGTGGTTGAGGGCCAACGCAGAGCAATCGAGCATTGCGGCGACTTCTCAAAGCACAGGATCTCGCTGCAGAACATCGCCAAAGGCTCACCCGGTTGGTCGAACTGGCCGAAGCGGAATTGCAGCGTTTACACGCCTGACGATCGAACTCAGTACGATATTGCCGCATCGCTTACCGACGCAGGGGCGTCTGGTAAGGCCCCTGAAGACCCCTCGATGGCTTTGCCTAATTTTGAAGACGTGCTCCGTGGCTCGGTAACATTGGGTTAGTTTTCGGACAAAAATTCTCCGCTCTCTACTTGAAACCGAAAGGCGATTTGCTAGTTTTCTGCTCGCCGCGACAAGCGGTCCGGGCGCCCTAGGGGCCCGGCGGAGACGGGCGCCGGAGGTGTCCGACGCCTGCTCGTACCCATCTTGCTCCTTGGAGGATTTGGCTATGAGGACTTACAACATCAGCCCCCTGTGGCGATCAACTATCGGCTTCGACCGCGTGTTCGATCTGGTCGACGCGGCCCGGCACACCGCCGGCGAAGCCAACTACCCACCCTGCAATGTAGAACGCCTGTCTGACGACCGGTATCGGATTTCGCTGGCTTTGGCCGGTTTCTCCCCCGATGAAATCACCGTGACGGCCGAACAGAGCGTGCTCACCATCGAAGGTCGCAAGGGCGAAAAAGGACGGCGGGACTTCGTCTATCGAGGCATCTCGTCGCGACCTTTCAAGCGGCAGTTCGGTCTGGCTGCCCACGTCCGGGTCGAGGGAGCACGGTTCGACAACGGCCTGCTGCAGATCGAGTTGGTTCGCGAGATTCCGGACGCCATGAAGCCTCGCCGGATCCCGATTGACAATCTGGCCGCATCCGACGTCCAGCAGATCGAGCGCGAAGCGGCCTGACGGCTTGGTTGTTCGACGGGCTCACCACAAGGCCGAGCCGCTTACCGGCCGCCGCACCTGTGCCGGCGTGTCCGTGCGCGTGCCCCTCGATCAAGCGAGATCGAGCCGGTCGATTGAGGCCCGATGAAACGAGTCCAATTCCTTAGCTCTAATGGGGTTTGCAAGATGTTTAACAATGCCGCTCTACCTGCCCCGTCTGTCGACGCTGGGCTGTCGAAATATCTAGTCGAGATCCGTAAGTTTCCCTTGCTCACGCCCGAGCAGGAGCTCGCCTACGCAAGGCGCTGGCGCGAGCACCGGGATCGCGACGCAGCGTACCACCTGGTGACCAGTCATCTCAGGCTCGTCGCCAAGATAGCGATGCGCTATCGCGGTTACGGCCTCCCGATCGCGGAAATTGTCTCGGAAGGAAACATTGGCTTGATGCAGGCTGTGAGGCGGTTTGATCCGGATCGGGGCGTTCGCCTTGCCACCTATGCGATGTGGTGGATCAGGGCCTCCATCCAGGAGTACATCCTGCGGTCCTGGTCGCTGGTCAAGATCGCCGCGAGCGCCAGCCAGAAAAAGCTTTTCTTCAAACTGCGGAGGGCCAAAAGCGCGATCTCTGCGCTACAGGACGGCGATTTGCGTCCGGAGCAGGTCAGGCTAATTGCTGAGCGTCTCAAGGTGGCTGAACGAGACGTTGTCGCCATGGACCGCCGCCTGCGTGGAGACGCTTCCTTGAATGTACCGATCCACGACGAGGATGAGGGCGGACAAACGTTGGATTGGCTTGTCGATCCCGCGCCGACTTGTGAAATCACGTTGGCCGAGGAGCAGGAGGCCAAGCAGCGTCGTCTGGCCCTCGCTAACGCCCTCGCCAACCTCAACGCTCGCGAACGCAACATCTTCACCGCGCGCTGGCTGAACGAGGAGTCGACGACCCTTGAAGAACTTGCCGCGGAATATGGAGTATCCCGCGAACGGGTTCGCCAGATCGAGGAGCGAGCGTTTCAAAAGGTAAAGGCTGCGATGCTGACAAGTCGACATGAGGCCAATGGCCCGCCGTCTTCCCGCGCGAAAGAAATGAAGCAGGGGGTGGCGCGGGCCTAAGCCCGCAAAAAGATCACTGGACCGATCGCCATGTTTACTCCGTTGGTCATTCTTCTCGTGATGGCAAACACAGCCGCAGCGACTGGAGCAGTCGTTGTCGCCTTGCAGGCCGCGATGTTCGAGACAGGTTGTGCGGCTCGCCGGCGTTGACGGTGGAGGGAGCCGGCATCGCCAACACCGACTTGTCTTGACAACAGGTGGGATTGCGGGCGCAGCATGAGAGGCGGATCCCGTATCCTCTCCAATTCGCGGACGTCGAAAGCCAGACACGCGGTAGTTATGACTTGGTGAGCCGGAAAGTGATCGCTCTTCGCGAGAATCCGGGCGACCGCGAGCAAAACCATATCGGCGGATTCCCCGGTCGCTGAAAATCGTTGATCGCCCACTTGAAATCGAATCGGCTTTTTCTAATTTTTAGCGTGCCGCGACAAGCGGTCCGGGCGCCCTTCGGGGGCCCGGCGGAGACGGGCGCCGGAGGTGTCCGACGCCTGCTCGTACCCATCTTGCTCAGTGGAGGATTTGGCTATGAGGACCACCTACGATTTCGCTCCCCTTTGGCGGTCGACCATCGGCTTTGACCGTCTGTTCGATCTTGTGGACGCCGCGCAACAGGCCGGCACGGAGGATAACTATCCCCCATGCAACGTCGAGCGACTGAGCGAAGACCGCTACCAGATTTCGCTGGCGGTGGCTGGCTTCTCGGCCGATGAAATCGCGATCACCGCAGAACAAAGCGTGTTGACGGTCGAAGGCCGGAAGTCGGAAAAACAGCAGCGCGAGTTCCTGTACCAGGGAATTTCGTCTCGGCCCTTTAAGCGGCAGTTCAATCTGGCGGACTATGTCCAGGTCAAGGGAGCCTCGTTCGACAACGGCTTGCTGCAGATCGAACTGGTGCGCGAGATCCCCGAGGCCATGAAGCCGCGCCGGATTTCGATCAGCGGTTCGTCCGCTTCGAACGTCCGGCAGATCGACGGCAAGGCGGCCTGACCGCCACGCAACGCGCACATCAGCGAAGAACAGACTTCCGCGGCGATTCGCGGCGGAAGTCGCCTGAATTGAGGAGAACACACCATGGGTATCAAGGACCTCATTCCGTGGAATAACGGCGGACGAGAGGTCGGCATTCACCGCGGAGCCGATGTGAATCCGTTTCTTACATTGCATCGCGAGATGAACCGGATGTTCGACGAGGTATTCCGCGGCTTTGATCTTGCGCCGTTCGGATCGAGCCGGGGACTGAGCGGGCTCGGCTGGCCCCAGATCGACATCGATGAAACGGACAAGGAGGTGCGCATCACCGCTGAGCTGCCCGGCCTGGAGGAGAAGGACGTCAGTCTCGAAATCGCGAATGGAGTTCTTTCGATCTCCGGCGAGAAAAAATCCGAATCGGAAGACAAGGCACGTCGTTTCAGCGAACGATACTACGGCCGATTCGAACGGCGTATCCCGCTGGAGGGCATCGACGAGGACAAAGTCTCGGCCGCGTTCAAGAACGGCGTCCTGACCATAACCGTGCCGAAATCCGCCGAAGCCAAAAATGTCCGCCGCATCGCGATCAATCGCAATGGCTGACACTTTCCAACGTCCGGGCGTGCGATCGTCGGGACGTTGGAATTCCCCCTCTACAAAACTCGTTTACTCACCATGTCGAAGAACTCATCAGTAATAAAGGATCGACGGTTCGCCGCAGTCTTGCTCCTTTGCGCCTCTATCGCGTGGTCGCCCGTGCTCGCACAGGTTCCGGACATCAGGGGCGGCCAAATCCCGACCCTTGCGCCTGTGGTAAGGGAAACCACCCCTTCGGTCGTCAACATTTCGGTGCACGCCCGGGTCAAGGAGGACAATCCGCTCTACCGCGATCCCGTCTTTCGAGAGTTTTTTGATCTTCCCAAGCAGCTTGAAAAGGAAGTCCAGGCAACCGGCTCGGGCGTAATCGTCGACGCCGAACGCGGCTATGTACTCACCGCCAATCACGTCGTTGCGCAGATCTCTAAGGCCCAAGTCACGACCAAAGACGGACGAAAGTTCGACGCAAAATTGGTTGGGCGTGACCCTGCAACCGACGTTGCCGTTCTTCAACTGCAAGGACTAAGAGGTAACCTCAAGGCCATCCCGTTGGGTGACAGCGATCGGATCGAGGTCGGTGATTTCGTGATCGCGATCGGGAACCCCTTCGGCTTGGGTCAGACCGTAACTTCGGGAATTGTCAGCGCCCTCGGCCGAACCGGCCTTGGCAAGCAAGGGTATGAGGACTTCATCCAGACCGACGCATCCATTAATCCCGGAAATTCGGGCGGCGCCCTGATTAACCTGAGGGGACAACTTGTCGGGATCAATACGGCGATCATTTCTCCGGGCGGGGGTAACGTCGGAATCGGATTCGCTGTGCCGATCAACATGGCCCGCCGCGTCATGGAGCAGCTTGTTCAATACGGCGAAGTTCGTCGCGGCCAGATCGGCATATCCATCCGCGATCTTGGAGTCGATCTTGCGGCCAAGGAGAGCTATCAAGGGGCGCTGATCGCGGAGATTGCCAGTGGTTCGCCGGCGGAGCAAGCGGGGCTGCAAAAGGGCGACATCGTGAAGGCTGTCGATGGCACGCCGATCCGGAGCGCGTCCCAGCTTCGCAATTTGATTGGCCTTACCCCAGTCGGTAGCCGCGTCGAGCTTCGGTTCGAACGCAATGGCGCTGCTCGCAGCGCGAGCGTCGAGGTGGGTCCAGCAAAAGCTGTGCCCGTGAGACGCACGGCCGATCAATGATAACGAATGGCGCGGCGACGGGTTTTCAAAGCAGTACGGCATGAGTACTCGGGGGAGATGTAGGTGGTCAAGGATCGCAAGAGTGAAGAAGAACTGCGCCAGATGATGCTGGCGGCCGCTCGCAAGCACGAAGAGTGCGGCGAGTTGGAGGATCTTTTCATATTTGGTCCTACGCCGCGCCCCGATGCAAATTGGGGCTTTGGGATCGCCGGAAAGGACAACAAGGTATCCGTGGCCTGTTATGCGCGCCTCGACCAGATTGCCAGTGACCTGCAGGCTAAATACGAACTGCATCCGGTTAGGGCGAGCCGACGCGACATCGAAGCAAGGGTTTGGTCCCTGGTGCGTGACCATCCAACGCTCGGGGCGTCACTGTCGCGCACCGGAGGCGCTTACGAAGTCGCCACGTTCAGGGAACTGGAGGGTCGACCGAATTGGACAATGGAATGGCTCACTGATGATCGGCTGGCTAAAGCTGCCTTCGAACGGGTCGTCAGGTCCGTTCAAACGCAAATTGAGCTGGAATAAGCTGTTGCTCCTACGGTTTGAGGCGCTGGAGACCATTTGCCGGAAGCTCCCCGCGGCGTCGATCAAGAAACCCGCAAATACGTTGTCCAAGCGCTCCTGCGGGCCGCGAACGGCCATGCCAATCTGGGCGAGGCGGAGGCCGTCGCCCGGGAGGGCGTTGCGGGAAGCTGACGGCAAATCGGTGACGGACGACGCCTTCTTACGCTGGCCTGAGATGGGCTCCGTTACGAAGCCTTGGCCCTTGCCCGCGCTGCGACCAGATCGCGTCGACGCCGCTTCTGGTCCCGCTTGCGTCGGCCCGTCGCGACGGGGGATGCCGCCGGTGTCGCCGCAGGCGTCGAGGCATCGGTCGCCCGGATGGGAGGCTGCTCGGTAGCCGGCACGGCAACCGGCCGCGCCTCCATGATCTCGAGAACGGCGCGGCCTTTCTCGGTGATACGCCAGCCGCCGTCGAGCCTCTCGACGAGACCTTGCGAGAAGATGTCCAGCTCGGGCACGCGCGCAGCCAGCCGCTTGGTGCGTTCGGCCCAGTCACGTCCGCTGGTCGCCAGAATCGCCATGTCGCGCTTGAGGTCGGCCATGACGGCGAAGCCGTCCGGATAGCTCACCAGGATTTTCAGGACCGTGACCTGAAAATTCATCCCCGCCCCCTGCGCTCAGCGCCATATGGTTGGCGCCCAGGGCTTTGCGCCCGGCTCGCCTCAATCGTTCGTGGAGATTTCGCCCTTCGTTGCGGCTTCCAAAATCTTCGAAGCGAGGTGCGCGCGCATCCCGATCTCGCACCCCGAGATGCTCTTGCAGACTTCATCGAGGACCGCACGCAAGAGTGCTGTGGTAGGCGCGTCGAACATTAGGCGACCTCCTACTTCGGAGGCGGCGGCTTGGGCATCGCCGACAGCAAACGAATCTTGAGCTTGCCGCCCTCGGTCACGTAGGTCGCCGTCCAGATACCTCCCGTCTCGATGGGCGCGCCGTTCTGATTTTTGCCTGCGAGGCGGTACGCCCCTATGGCAAGCGCCATGTCCGACCCCAGCGGCCATGCCTGGTCGACCGTGATCTCCTCGTGGTCGAACCCAGCCTTGAACGCGCCTTGGTAGAATTCCGCGATGTCGGAACGCGGACCGGCCGGATTGACGTGGATCCCGCCCGCCGCGAACAGGGCGGCAATTCCCGCACCGTCCTGCTTGTTGAAGCTTGCAGCATATTCCGAAGCGATCGCTTCGACCTTCTGCTTCGGATCACCGTCAGCGGCCATTGCTGACAGCGAAACGATCGCAACGAAGAGGCATGAGAAGCAGGCCCGCAGCATCGCAATTCCTCCCTGAAAATGGACATCAAAAAAGCTCGACCCAGAACAAGGATCAATTTGACATCAAATACGGATGGTCGGCAATCGTCGAGACCGCTGCGGTGCAGCATCAACGCCCACCCATGGCGCCTCGATCTGGATTGGCGCTGGCACCAGGCCGCCCTCGACTTCGGCTGCATGCTCAGCATCAATCCGGACGCGCACTCGATCCCGGAGCTCGACCACATGCACTGGGGCGTCGAGATGGCCCGGAAGGGCGGCATTCCCGCCGACCGTGTCCTGAACGCGATGACGCTTCCGGAGATCACGCGCTACCTCCGCCAGAAGCGGCGCTCGCTCGCCCGGGCGGCCTAATGTCGCCAGCGCACGATGGCTCGCTGGAGGGAAATGTGGTTGCGGTCGCCACGGATCGCGGTCACGATTTCAGCAAAATTCCGCACATCGTGCTAGTGGCCCATGCGTAGAAGGCGACGTCCACGTCAGCGCGTTCGCAGCACCGGTACCTTGCCCGCCGCCAGCCTCGCCTACCCAATCTCCAACACAAGCGCCACTCACCCGCAAACTGTGGCAAGTCATTTCAGTGAAAGGTTGGTGCCAGCCGTGACCAGCCGGCGCGCCGCATGCCCTCGCGGAAGGCTCGCAAGATGAGCGCGAGGGTCTCGGCCTCGGTCAGCATTTCCACTTCGCCATTCGAATGAATACGAAAGCCAACGCGCGACTCACTTTCAAGCGACGTCCGGGTCTTCTTTGTCATCATGATCGCCTTTATGGGTTTCGTCGATCTGGCTCACAAGGCCCGCAGCCGTCATACGCGCAGCAGTCCAGGCCGGATCGGCAATTTCTTCGAGGGCTGCGCGAACAGCATCATCCACAACCTTGAAACATTCTTCCTGCCGACGCATAGCGAGCAAATAGGCGGTCTCGCCAGGTAAATTGAGCAGTCGATTGCGCATGCCGACGAGACTTTGCTCCAGACAACGGCAGACGGATTCAAGCTGCACAAGTTGGCCTGCTTCGAAAGCGTCCTGGCGTTCCTCGCGGCGACGTTTCGCGGCCACAAGGCGCGTGCGCTCCTCGGTTAGCCTGCTACCGGCAGCACCGCCGCGACCGGCGGCGACGGACCGCAGATGCGCCAAAACCTCTCGACGGACCTGATCGAGATCATACTTCCCGGAAGGCTGCCGGGTGATCACGCCCTCGGCGAGGTAAGAATCAAACTGTGAGCGCGAGCAGCAAATATGAGCTGCCGCCTGAGCTATCGTCGCCATTTTCCTACTGACCCCTAATTTTGTACCATACAGTACAAATATCGTGCGCGCAAGTGCGACCCGCATGTGCCCGGGTCCGACAGGGACCCGCGCCGTTCGATAGGTCCCGATCTGGAGTTCCAGACCGGGAAGACGATTGGTGTGTAACTTATTGTGCGCGCCACCACTCGGCCTTGGCCTCGGCCTCCGCTTTCGGCATGTAGAGAATGCCCGGTGAGTTCGCTGACAGTTTGCCCTCCTCGTCCAGGTGATGATAGGCGACGCGGTGGAAGACAATTTTCACTAAGCAACGATCGATCGACTTCGGAATCGCCGTCCGGTAGAAATTCTCGAAGACGGTGAAGAAACCCAGCTCTTTTAAAAGAATGAATTCCGTTTCGAAGCCACGGGCTTTGCAGAAGCTGAAGTCGATGGCGTACACGAAGGCATCGTCTGCTTCACCGTCCATCATTTCTTGATCTTGAAGCGCGCTCACGACTGCCAGCGCGCAATCATGAAGCTGCGGATCCGGGAACGTTACCAGGTGAGGAAAGTTCTGCGCAAACAATTCAGCCTGACGCACCTCGAACCAGAGTTCCTCTGCCTCCACTACCTTCAGCAGCCACTTCGCGAAGTCGGGGAGCCAAGGAAACTCCATCAAGACGTGAAAATTCTTGACGGGCGGCATTTTCAGCCGATCGCCCTTCATTGTGACGACGTTGTACGTGTTCATTTGACCCTCTTCTCATCGGGACTCTGTCGAGCGGCCATGACGCGTCCCATCGTCATACCGAGCGCAGCGGGGAATCCGCCGCACCTGTTCCGAAACCGCTTGCTTGGGGAAAGGGGGAATGTGGGGAATGTTAGAGCCCTGCTGCTATGAAAAATTCTCGAACCAGCGAGAACTCACTCCCAAAATTCGCGCATTTCCCTGCGACGAGGCTGTAAACTTTCCCCTCTTTCCCCTCTTTCCCCTCTCTCCCCTTCGACATCTCGCGTCAGTTCGGATCCGAAAAAGGATCATCGTCACAATCGCCGGACTTCGCAGGCGACCGCCGATCGTCAGCCGCCCGCCGGATCTCGATCCGATATAGATTCTGCTGATGACCAGGGACGCGGCGCAGGAACGCGACGCGGTCTTCGATCCATGTTGGACGGCCGGTCAAATGCTTCTGGAAGAGCTTGCCGATGCCCTGTGCCGTCGCCTTATCGACCGCTTTCTGTGCCAACTCCGCCAAACCGTCCGCAAGCTCAGCGGCATCCTCGTCGGTCGCCAGATTGTAGTCCGACAAAAGCGAGGCCACTGACCGCGCGGTGAACTGCTCCTCACCAAACCGCGTCCAAAGGGCGGTCAGGACGCGCGACGTCGTGCTCGCTTCCTCGTCCTGGGCCTCGCCGGCTAAGAGGAGTTTGCCGCAATCGAAGTCAATGCCGACCAAAGCTGCCGCGTATTCAACCGGCCACCCGGCCAAGTTCCACCAGCTCTTGAAGCGCGTTTTCGCCTGTTGATCACTCGGCCGGTTCTGAATGCCGGCAACCAGAATCAAGTAGAGCGCCCGAAGAACACGCGCGCGGTTCGCCTGCGTCCAGCCCACGGGATCGCTGTGCTTGAAATCGCGATTCTCAGGATCGGGCCGATCGACGTTCAACGACAGGACGAATGACCGGCTTGCCATGTCGCCACGAGGCGCGATCGAGTTGCCGGTGAAGACCTGGATGGTCGACGCCGGCACGGTCTCGAAAAGGGAAACGCCCAGCACGCGATCTGAGATCTCGGGCGCAGTGAGCGCGGCCTCGATATGGGGACAGCTGATCGTGGATCCACGACTGATGTTATCCCAGATCAACACACCGACAGCTTGACGCAGATACGAAAACAGCGCTTTTTTCCGCTCCTCCGCGTTATCCGACCAGGCCGCCGCCGCAGCAGGTCGGCCAAGAATTGCCGCGACGATCATCTGAATCAACGTCGTTTTGCCGCCACCGCGCTGGCCCGCCGTGACGAAGAACGCCGGACGCTCGGGAAGCAGCGCGCGCTGCAGCAGGGTGATTGCGAGAACAATGACGACACATTTGCCGGCATCATCGAGAGCCACATCAACGAGCCATTCACGCATCAGAAATTCCAGCGCCACGCGAGCCTCGTCGTCCGTCGGCTTGCCGGCAGGCAAGCACGCTCGCAGGGCGGGATCGATGCGATGCACAACACCGAGAGCCCGGTCGAGGCCGTTTCCGTCGATCACTCGTCCGGTTGCAGTCACGAGCGGCGCCTGATTGATCCCGCGAACAACGGGCATCTCGCTGTCTGCATAGTCAAAGAACGCTTTGATGAACGGCAATGGCGTTGCCGCGAAATAGTTAGGTCCATCTTCGCAGACCTTCTCCCAGCGGAGATACTTCTCGATCAGCATCTGCAGGCTGCTCGCCGTCAACTCGGTGATCACCGGCTGGGTCGGCGCCTTCATCAGCTCATCGGGGCGAGCGGTCGCGTTTGCCGAACCGGACGTCAAAAGATGGAGAGCCCATGGCTCCTTTTCGTCGATCCGAACAGGAACACCGTTTGCGTTGCGCATCGGGGGCTCGGGGCTGTCGTCTTTTGCGAGAACATCGTCGATGAAGGTGACCGTCGGCAGCAATTCCTCATTTGCATACGGAAGCGGACGAACGATACGGCCATCGGTCGTCGCCTCCGCAAAAACTTCCCGCGCCTGGCTCTTTCGCGCAGCGAGCTCGTTCTTCATTCGCGCCTTGATTGTACGCACGCTCGCGCCAGCCGCCTTTGCTACCGACGCAGCAAAGTCGTCGAGCTCGTCCAGCTCGAGCCTGGCTTGAGCAAGAATCGCCATCGCGTGATCTACCATGCCGGCGGCGGGTCCGGCGGTGACGATCGCCTTTGCTGATGCCAGATCGTAACGCAGGTAATAGAGCGAACGACCATGCGCAAATGAGTGGATCACGAGATCGCCCTCGCCTCCTCCCAACACCATGGCTTTGCCGCGACCGTACGACACGCCCTCCAGCGGATCGGCAAGCGTTTCATTCACGTAACGCTCCGGCGTCGCCAGCACGGCGCCGACGGTGACGCTACCAAGGCGATCGAACTCCAACTCAATGTCGGGATAGAGCACGCCCTGGTGCCGCGCTTTGATCAAACGCAACGCGGTAGCGATCGGCGTGCCTGACCGAGCTGAGATGGCCTTGGCGAGATCTTGGTCGCGCTTGTTCGCGACCTCGGCAGCGGCTTTGCTCAAAGCTCGCTTGCTGTCAGCCTTGGCCAGGCTGATCCGGTGCCGGTCGTACTCGGTCGGCGGCGGCACGACGCGGCTGGAGTCAATCGCCTGGCCGTCAAAGACGCGAGGCTCTCGCTTCGAAGAGTTCTGGACCAGCGGCGGGACGAGCAAGGGAGTACCCTCGAAGCACAAGCGCTCGCCAAAGCCCACCATGCGATCCACGATGCTCCGTTCGAGCAATTGGCCGGCGCGGCCGATCATGTACCAGCCGTATCCATTCAGCCAGCATTTATCGTGCAGATCGCGCAAGAAGCGCTCGATGTCGCCGCCGTCAGCGACGAGCAAGTAGTGATGCTCACCATCCGAGCCGGGGATCAAATCACCGGTGTCCGCACGAGACAGCCCCGCGCTCGTGCTGGCGCGGCTCACGCGGGCGGCACGCGCGAGGTCGGGAGCCACCGTGAGCAGGCACTCCCACATACCGCTGTTGGAAGCGATCTTGGCTTTGACTTCCGGAGGCATGCCCTTGGTATCAAAATCAATCAAAAGCCAAGAGGGCACGCCCGACCGATAGTCGATGAAGTCGCGGGTCCGGGCAATGCAACCAGGGCTCTCGTTGACTCGGTCTTTCGTGACGATGTGGACGGGATCGGCGATGTTCTTCGCCAGCGAGCCGAGCGCAATCGCTTGATTGGGACGACAAGCGACGATGATGCGCGCAAGCATAGCCGCGGTGGCGGCGAATGCGCGCGTAGCCATACCCTTGCTCATCCAGCATTTCGAGCCGTCGCTGTTCAACGAGCCGTCGTCATTCAACGACAGCCGCTTCGACATCAGCGACGGTTCGTCCATTTTCGTGATCAAGGTCAGTTGTGCGCCGGCCAAGTTGGTCTGACCAGCGACGTCGTCGTCGCTTTGCGTGACGTCGTCAGCTGACTGCGGAACAGAGTCAGGAGTGCTCATTGTCGCTCCGCGACTACTTGTGCAAACGCGCGTCAGTTTCGCGTTCACGGATCGCGGCGAGCTTCTCCTGGTGAACCGCGCGATCTTCGGCAACGCGCAGTTCGACAGCACGCTCCAGCACATCCCCCGCATTACGCAGCGCGCGGATGAGGTTGGTGAAGAATGTTTGCGACCAGCTGTCCGTCGGCGCACAGGTCAGCGCCATACTGGTGATGCGCTCAATGTCGCGACAGGCACTGCGCACGAAGCGATGCAACGGGATCGGCGGCTTCGGCTTGCGGCCGCGCGGGACGACGGTGAAACCCATGAGATGGAGACCTCGGCTCTTAGGGGGTCGTCAACCCTGCATCATCACCGCTCGCGGGTGACCAAGTCAGGACCGGATGCGACCCCGGTTTCAGATAGAAAAAACCTCGCCGCGCTGAGTCGACGAGGTTTCTCATTGAGCCGGAAGGCAGTCCTGCCGTGAATATTTAGCTAGGGATTATTAGTCCCCCTCACCCAATGCCTTGCTGTTTGCCGCTGCTTGCCTGCTGCTTCAGGAATTCAAATTTCACGTAGCCGACGCTGTTAGGGTTCGGCGGCTCCTCAATTCCGAACAGCAGGTGCGCAGCTCTGAGCGTGTATATCAGGGGCTGATACCTCTCCAGCGGCTCAATGCCACACTCCCGCAGCAGCGCGAAGATCGCTTCCCAGAGCACGCGTTCCGGGTTCTTTTGGTTGGTTGGCGGCTGTTCCAACAATTCACCCAAATCCACATCGGGCCTCAATAAGTACCCAACTCTGCTCCAGCCGTCCTCGATTGCCAGCAGGAGCCGCCCCCATTTTTCGTGCTCGGGAACTTCTTCTTCAGCAACGCTGGTGTCGAACACATGTGGATACCATGGATTGTCGGGCGGATCTTGGTACCATCCGCTGTCGGGCACATCCCTGTCCCGTCCAGCGTTAAATGCTCTGCGGACATTCGGTAGCTGCTGCATCCGGCGGTAGACGACGCTCAGTTTCATCTGGAGATCGTCAAGCAACTCACGAGTCTCCGCAACGGAACGGAACCGCGACACTCTCCAGTATAGGCGCCCGGCCGCCCGGAGCTTGTGCTCAACGTGGCGAGCCACCTCGTCGGTGCGTGTCGGGCGCTCAAATAGATCAGGTTCGGACACAGTTCCCCAATCCGGCCCCACGTAATCGACTATCGCCCCGACTGGGCCGAATGCCTTCAGCACAGTCGCTAGATAAGCGCGTGCTTGCTCTGGATCATCCGTGATCGTTGTTGCTGTCGGCCAGTCCGAACCATGAGGCATTGGGTTGAGGGGTGCAATTTCGGCTAGTTAAATCTTCCACCCGAATGCCCGTTGCTCCATTTGGTTCCGTGTGAGCGCAGACATTGTCATGACGAGGCAGTGGCGCGATGCCGCGGGAACACCTGAGATTCGGATGGTAGCAGGAAATCGACACGGAGCCCAATTGGAGGAGGAAGAACCCACAAGATTCGGTCCTCGACGCATGCTCAACGAAAAGCAGGTTTTGGAGATCATCCCGGTCGGGCGCACCACGCTTTACCGCATGGAGAAGTCCGGCCGCTTCCCCAAATCAACCTACATCAGCCCGAACCGGCGCGTCTGGTTTGAGGACGAGATCATCGCTTGGCAGAACGCGGTTGACGAATTCGATCCGCGTCGGGGGCGGGGCAAAGGAAGGCGCGCGCGCACGATTGTGAACCCGTGCTGATGATTGGGGTTTGTCCGGCCCACGGCGGCCCTCGGCGATGCAGGGCGCGCCGGATGTCTCGGACCTGATCGAGCACGATCGCAAGATCGTCGGGCCGATGCAGCGCTTGCAGTCGCAGGTCTACAACACCGGTGCGCCATCGCTTGCATTCGCAGAAATAGACGCAGCGACCCTTCTGCTCGTGTGGCTGCATTCCGAGGCCATCATCAAACGGCTTGCTGCGGAAATAGACACCGAAGCCGATGACGAGGCGGCGCTGTCGCATGAAACGCGGCAACAGCGCGAAGCCGAGGTGCAGGGCGATCTGCTGGGGGTTGAGCGCGATGAGGCGGCACTGGTGTGGCTGCGCAGCAACGTCTGCTCCCCGGTCGAGCATCGTGCCGACATCTCGCCGCTCGCGCTGCTTGGCGTGCGGCTGGTCACTTCACCGCGCGCTACCGAATTGCGCGAAACATCGCCGGGCTACAAGTTGGCCCCTGACGATGAACGAGATGCGCGTCCGCTTCGGCTCCGTGCTAACTCAGCAGGGATGGATGCGCAGCGGGGAGACAGGCTCGATCCTTGGCGGTCTCCCCGCACGACTTATCACGAACCGCGCGGCTAGGGCAGTCCTGTAACCCGGTCGTCGCGCTGGCAAGACGGCTCGCATGGCCTGTCTTGTCAGGCCGAGCGCCACTGATAGGGGCGCTCTGGCTACAGAAGGTCAGCATCACCACGTGGGCGCTTAGGTTCGACGTCGCGGATTTAGTGAAGTTTTAGGGGTTCAGGCGCTATCATTCAGGAGCTTGCGCGTTTTCGCAATCGGTGTCTCGCAAGCGCACTGGGCATGTCTCGTCCAACATGCATCGCAAAACAATCATCCATTGATGAAGGGTGAACGCGATGCACGCGCTCGAACCCGCCTCGGTGCATGCTCTATCCGAGTTGTTCATCGCCTTAGCCGTCCTCGTTGGCTCCATTTGGCCAAACGGCGTTTTCAAGTAAGCGATTGGGGCGGGCAGCAACGAGCGTTGCCCGCTTCAAGCTAACCGGCCGAAGCCGCCGCGCCGAACGGCCCGAAGGCGGGGGATAACCGCATCCGTCTATTGCTCATCGCTGCAAAGCTCTGCTCGATGCTCGCCGCCTGGACGGGCAGGCTCAAGTGAAGGAAGTACCATGTTCACGCTGATCGGCATTGGCATGATAGTCGTAGTGGTCTTCCTCGCGAACAGAGAGCAGCGCAAGGACACTGGCGGCACCGACGACTACATCCGACATACGCGGCAGGATATCAGAGGGGTGATGTGGCTGCTCGCAGCCGTAGTTGTTATGCTCGGCATCATCGCTGACCGCATCCAGTAGATCGCGACCGGCAGGCGACAGCGTCGAGCCCGCAGGAAGGCCGCACAGCGCGCCGCAACAGCAGGGCCGCGCCAGCGGACAGGTGTGAAACTAGGGCCTAATAGGGCCCGGCAGGTTCGGTCGGCTCGTTCGTTAGCCGGGCAACAACCGAAATATGCCTTTAGTTTCAGGTACTTTCACCGCCTTCAAGAGGCCGGAAAAAGGCCTTGCGGAAAGGACCACACGGTTTTGCCGTACGCACGGCCCGCCATTTCGCCGCAGTTTTTCCAGCCCTGTCGACGGAGCCGAAAACTTACAGGCGAGACGAACCTGGCAGCGCCGCTCATCCGGCACGAAGTCTTGGGCTCACGGAGAGCAATCCGCCCTGCCCACGCCTCTCGCGCCCGACGCTGCCGCGTCCACCGCAAGCCCGGCTCGCGACACATGACGACCACACGATCGCCCCTCAAGGATGAGCCGGGATGGGCGACAAATACGATAAATCCGAATTTCGGTAAAGTGGAATATTTTCGGGAAAGAGGCTTGACTGCATTCGCGGTGTCTTGCCCGTCGGGTAATGGCTTGTTCTGGATGCCATTGAGAAACACAACGACGAGATCGTCGCCAGTGAACAGTCAGTGCGCGCTTCCATAGCGCCGCCGGCACTTCACCCAAGGTTGCAGGCAGCAGTTCGATGCGCTATAGGCGCAGCATTGAGAATACTCAAAGCATAATTCCGGGGGCGAAATGAACAAGCTGATGATCGCGGTTGCCGTAACCATTCTCGGAGCATCAACGGCCAAGGCGGCTCCACTTTACGAATGCGGCGGCGACCCGGCCTGCCAGGCCAAGCGCGACAGCATGTCTCGCGCCACATATGAGCGAAACATCAACCAGTGCCTCGCCTCGGCGGGCGCGACGCGCGAGCAGTGGCGAGCTCACGCAGTGCCGAAGCCCGCCGCCGACAAGGTCCGCGCCTGTCTCGCCGCGCGCGGATAGCCGCGAGGCAACTTATCCCCCGCCGAAATCCTGCGGCGTGAACGGCAGGTCCAACACCTTCCATTCCTCGTATTTGTCGGCCGGCAGCATCTTGTACGGCTGACAGGCCTGGAGCGCGCTCGTCGCCGACTTCACGATGGCCACGCCCTTCGCGGATGGCGGGGCTTCGATCAGGATCGGCGGGCGCGCCAGCGTGCCGTCGGTGGCGAACACCGCGCGCAGCTTGATGCGCACCGGGTCGGTCGGCGCGACACCGGCCGGCAGTTTTGCGCAGCTCCTGAGGCGCCGACGAAGCTCGGCAATGACCTCGGGCGGCAGCTTGGCTCCGATGGAATCCTTGGCATCGCCGCCGTCATCCCTCGGCGCGTCTTTCGGCTCGACCGGCAGTTCCGGCGGCAGGCCCAGCATCACGCCGTATTTGACGGTGACGTCGGGCTCGGGGGCCTGATAGGCCGGAGGCGCGGCCTGCGGCTGCGGCACCGCTTGCGAGGGCTGCGGCGCGGGCTGAGGTTGCGACTGCGGCAGCGGCTGTTGCGGCGGCAACTGCGACGGCTGTGGTTGCGGTTGCTGGGGCTGCTGCGGCTGCGCGGTGGCCTCACGTTGCTTCGGCGTCTGTGAGGGTTGCGGCTGCGGCTGTTTCTGCTGCGTCGGCTGCTCCGGTTCGGGCGACGCTTTCTGCTGCGATGATTGCGAGGCGGCCTGCTGCTTGGCGTCCGGCTTCGCCGCTGCATCCGCCTTGTCGGTGACGTCCAGCTTCGGCAGTCTCATCTCGGGGGTCGGGGTCGGCTCCGGCGCTTTCTCCTTTGCGGCCTCCTCCGCCTTCGTCTCCTGCTCCTTGACCTGCTCCGGCGTGACGATGTCGACCGCAACAGCTTCGGGCGGCGCGGCATGGAACGGATGGACCTCGCTGATCACGATGATCAGCGCCACCAGCGTCAGATGCGCGATCGCCGACGCCGCAATGTCCGTCCGTATGATCTTCCGCAGTTCCATCGCCCGGTCTTGGGTTGCCGCCCTGCTCCTAAAGCGCGATGAGGTTAGGATCAACCGTCATCCCGCTTTAGGCTCTTGTTCGAGCATGATCTTATCGGAAAACCGCTTCGCACTTTTCCGGATCATGCTGGGCATACGGCAGCCCGCCCTCAATCCCATTTTGGCGCGAAGCCAAAGTCGGTCAGGCGGCCCTTGGGATTGGCCAGCGCGGCGATCCGGGCCATCTCGTCGTCGGAGAGCTCGAAATCGAAGATCTCGATGTTCTCCGACAGACGCTCGATGCGCGAGGTGCGCGGGATCGCTGCGACGTTCTGCTGCACGAGCCAGCGCAGGCAGACCTGCGCCGGCGTCTTGCGATGCGCCCGCCCGATCCCGGCGAGCGTCTGGTCGGTCTTGATGCGCCCCCTGGCGATCGGGCTGTAGGCGACCAGCGCGAGCCCATGCTGGTCGCAGGCCGCCCTCACCTTGGCCTGGTCCAGATAAGGGTGAAATTCGACCTGGTTGCAGACGAGCGGCTCCGGCGACAGCGCGACCGCCTGCTCGATCAGCGCCACCGTGAAATTGGAGACGCCGATGTGGCGCGTCAGGCCCATTTGCCTGGCATGCGACAGCGCGCCCAGCGTCTCCGCCAGCGGCACGTGCGAATTGGGCCAGTGCAGCAGCAACAGATCGACGGAGGGAAGGCGCAGCCGCGCAAGGCTCTCCTTCACCGACCGTTCGAGGTCGTTGGGCGCGAAATGGTTGGTCCAGACCTTGGTGGTGAGGAAGACGTCGTCGCGGCGCACGCCGGAGGCGCGCACGCCGTCGCCGACCTCGCGCTCATTGTCATAGACCTGTGCGGTGTCGATGTGGCGATAACCGAGCCGCAGCGCCTGCTCGACCACGCGCGCGCATGGCCGCCCGCTCAACTCCCAGGTCCCGAGCCCGATCGCCGGGATCCTTGCGCCATTGGCCTCGACGAACAGCATGAGGAATCCTCTCTGTTGCGGTCGCCCCAAATACCATCAGGCATCATTATGGACCGGGTCCGGGAGGCTGCCAACGGAAGCCGTTGCAACCGGGCCGGTTATTCAGCGCAATGCTAATGGGAGGTTCGCGTCAGGCTTTGGCAAGCGCCTGGAACACCGTGTCGGGCGCATGCGCGATCACGGCAAGCAGCGCGCGGGCCGGTCCCCGCGGGGCGCGCTTGCCCTGCTCCCAGTTGCGGATGGTCTCGACGGGAACGCCGAGCTTGGCGGCGAACTCCATCTGGGTCAGGCAGGCGCGGCGGCGCAGGTCGCGCACCGCGAGCGAGCCGGTGTCGGCCGGCGCGGCATTGGCCGTGGGCTGGACCGGAAATTCCTGCCCGTCCCGCAACTCGACGATCCGTCCATCCGCCTTCAGCCGCAACCGCATGTTCATTCCCCCAGGCCCGGGCGATGATGCGTCAGGTCGCTTAAGTTCGGATTAAAGATGATGGCGGGCCGTCACTCCGGGGCGTGCGGAGCGCGAGCCCGGAATGACGGAGCGGAGACGAGAGCTACCTCAACCCGAACCACAAGGTCGCAATCCCGAGGAAGGAGAAGAACCCGACCACATCGGTCACCGTCGTCACGAACGTCCCTGACGCCACCGCCGGATCGGCCCGGACACGTTCGAGCGCCATCGGGATCAGGATGCCGCCGAGCGCGCCGGCGACGAGGTTGCAGATGATCGCAAGCCCGATGACGATGCCGAGGCCGGGGATCTTGAACCAGGCCACCGCGGCAATGCCCGTGATCACGGCGAAGGCCAGGCCGTTGACGAGGCCGACCAGGCCTTCGCGCATCACCACGCGCCATGCATTGGAGGAGCCGAGCTCGCGGGTCGCGAGCGCCCTCACCGCGACCGTCATGGTCTGGGTCGCGGCGTTGCCGCCCTGGCTCGCCACGATCGGTGCGAGCACCGCGAGCGCCACCATCTTTTCCAGCTGGCCCTCGAACAAGCCGAGCACGGAGGACGCCAGGAAGGCGGTGGCGAGATTGACCAGCAGCCAATTGAACCGCGCCCGGGCAATGGTGAACACGGTGTCCGACAGCTCTTCGTCGCTGGTGACGCCGCCGAGCGCCTTGAGGTCTTCGTCCGCCTCTTCCTCGATGACGTCGACGACGTCGTCCACGGTGATGACGCCGACCAGGCGATCCTGGGTGTCGAGCACGGGAGCTGCGACGAGATTGTACTTGCCGAACATGCGCGCCACCTCCTCCTGGTCCTCCAGGACGGAGACGCGGCGGCGATCCTCGTCGGTCAGCTCGGCAAGCGCCACCGGGCGGCGGGCGCGGAGCAGCACGTCGAGCGAGATCGCGCCCTGCCAGTGCTGGTCCTTGTCGACGACGTAGATCTCGTAGAAGCGGTCGGGCAGATCCGGCGTCTCGCGCATGTAGTCGATCGCCTGTCCCACGGTGAAATCCTGGGGCACGGCGATGAACTCGGTCTGCATCCGGCGGCCGGCGGAATTTTCCGGATACAGCAGGCTGCGCTCGAGCGCGACGCGCTCCCGCATGGGCAGCTTCTCGAGGATCTCCTCCTGCTCGGCCTCGTCGAGGGTCTCCAGCAGCTCGACCGCGTCGTCGGATTCGAGCTCGCGGACGCCTTCCGCGACCGTCTCCGGCGGCAACTCATCGAGGATCTCCTCGCGGACGCTCTCGTCGACCTCGTTCAGCGCCGAAAAGTCGAAGTCGCGGCCCGTGAGCTCAACCAGGCGGACGCGATCGTCGGGCTCGAGCGCGCCGATGAGATCGCCGAGATCGGCCTCGTGCAGCTCGGCGACGCAGGCGCGCAGCGCGGCACTGTCTCCGGCCTCGATCGCACGGGCAATTTCCTCGACGAATTCATGACGAATTTCGCCGTCTTCATTGCGCATCGGCACGTGGTCGAGTACCGAGGCCGCAGCGGATGGAGCACCGTCCATATGTTCATCCATGGTGCGCCTCGCCGTTTGACAGGTTGGTGGTCTGAGCTGATGGTTCAGGCAATACCCACAAGGCAACTCCGAGCGCAATGGCAAAGATGCTTTGGCTGAAATGGACATCGATGTCGGCGGGCGCGGTGCTCGCGGCCCTCGCCGGCATCGCCTCGACTGAAGCCGCCGAGTGCCCGCGCAAGGATGCGCTCGGCACCTCGCGCATTCTGAGCGTCGACGCCATGACCACGCCGCGCGTGGGCTTGAAGAGCTTTCCGCAGACGCTGCAGCTCGCCGATCACGAGGTCGTGCTGACCTTCGACGACGGCCCCTATCCGCCGACGACATCGAAGGTGCTGGCGGCGCTGGCGCAGGAATGCGCGCGCGCGACCTTCTTCCTGATCGGCCTGCACGCCTCCGAGCACCCTGAGATGGTCAAGCGCATCGCACGCGAGGGCCACACCATCGGCCATCACACCTGGTCACACCCGTTCATGGCGCGGATCCCGCTCGACAAGGCCAAGGCCGAGATCGACCGCGGCATCGCCGCCGACGAGATGGCGCTGCACGGGACCTCGACCACGACGCCCTCGACGCCGTTCTTCCGCTTCCCCTATTTCGAGGCGACGCAAGCCGAGCTCGACCTGCTCCAGTCGCGCGGCATCGTCGTGTTCGGCGCCGACCTCTGGGCCAGCGACTGGAACGAGATGACGCCGGAGCAGGAACTGAAGCTGATCACCGAGCGGCTCGCCGCGGCCGGCAAGGGTATCATCCTCTTCCACGATCCCAAGGCGCGCACGGCCGCGATCATGCCGGCCTTCCTGCGGTATCTGAGGGAGAACGGCTACCGGGTGGTTCACGTCGTCCCGGCGGGCGCAGCGCAGAAGAATGCCGATACGCGCTGATGCCGGAATGTCACGCCGTCGCAAAATGGGGTGATTTAGGGCCTATTAACACTCTGTTCATGCTACGCCGTGCAAGTATTGAGGCGGACTCGTCGTGGGGAAGGTTCTGGCGCCTGAACCGATTCCTGATGTCTCCGACCTACTATGGCGGCAATCGCGTATGAGGGCAGACGGGATTCATGATCGGAAGTAGCGTTGTTGTTCGGACGCGATCGTGGATCGTCCTTTGTTTGGGCTTGCTGACCGTTGGAACACCGGCGGCCCTTGCAGCCGACTGTCCCGGCCACCCGGACGCGCTCGGGACCTCCCGCACCCTCGTGGTCGATCCGCACGAGCATCCGCGCATCGGCACGATGCAGTACCGCGAAACGCTGCCGCTGAAGGACCACGAGGTCGTCCTGACCTTCGACGACGGTCCGCTGCCGAAATATTCCAACCAGGTGCTCCAGATCCTCGCCGACGAGTGCATCAAGGCGACCTTCTTCATCATCGGCGGCCAGGCCAAGGCGAACCCGGAAGGGGTGCGCAAGCTTGTCGCGGCGGGCCACACCGTCGGCACGCACAGCATGAACCATCCGCTGACGTTCGACCGGATGGGAATCGAAAAATTCGAGCCCGAGATCAACGGCGGCATCGAGTGGACTTCGGCCGCGATGACCGATCCGTCCAAGCTCGCGCCGTTCTTCCGCATTCCCGGCCTGATGCGCGCCGAGGGCGTCGAGAACTATCTTATCTCGCGCGGCATCCAGGTCTGGAGCGCCGATTTCCCCGCCGACGACTGGCGGCACGTGTCGTCCGACCGCGTCTACCAGCTCGCGATCCAGCGGCTGGAGGCCAAGGGCAAGGGCATCCTGCTGCTGCACGACATCCAGGCCCGCACGGTGGCGGCGCTGCCCAAGATCATCCGCGATCTCAAGGCGCGCGGCTATCGCATCGTGCATGTGGTGCCCGCAACCGCGGATCGCCCGGCGACGCCGACCACGCCGGTGGAATGGCTGCTGCATCCGCCGACCGAGACCGTGCCGATCGCGCGCTGGCCGGCCGTGCCGAACTTCGTGTTCACGCAGACCCAGACGCTTCCGGCGCCCTCGCTTGCCGATCTCAATGCGCAGACCGGGCATCAGCCGCTGCTGCCGCGCCGGACCATGGCGCAGGCGAACGTCGCCGCCACCCTGCCCGTGCCCGACCGCGATCTCTTCGCGATTCCCGAGGGCTCGATCGAGGTCTTGCTGTCCACGACGCTGTCGCGGCGGGCCGCGACACGGCTGGCGATGGCGGCCGAGACGCCCCGTGCGGCCACGAGCAAGGCTGCCAAATCGCAGGCGCCCCGCACCGCCCACGCGACACACGGCGCACCGAAGCATGCCGCGCAGGCCAAGGGCACGGCCCCCAGGAGCGCTGCCCCCAAGAACGCCGCTCCCAAGAGCACTGCGCAGAACGCCGCGCCGCGTCCGACCCGCGTGGCCAGCCTGAAGAAGCGCGCGCAGTAAGCTCTACTGCCGCATGATGTTGGCGACGCAGAGCAGCACGATCAGCGCCAGGAAGAACAGGTCCATATAGGACTTGAGCTCGCCGTCGCGGCGCAGCCGCGCAACGTCGGTCACGATCTGCTTGCGCGTCGAGGTTCCGCCAGCGCCATCGTTGATCGGGGCCTGAAGGCGCTTGGTCTCGGCTTCCAGCTTCTCGATCTTCTGGAAGAAGTAGAACGCACGCAGCGTCGAGGCCGCGCGCATGCCGGTGTAGACCAGCACCAGGATCGCGACGATCGCCCGGTTCTGGTATTTCTCCAGGAAGTTGAGGCTGAAATAGACCATCGCCATGAACGCGAAATTGGTCACGAAGCGGTAGACGAAGCTTAGAAAGACCATGCTGGCTCCAGCCCAGAGAGATGCGCGCAACCGGATCGTGCTGCGCGTTCAGCGATTATGGGACACAGGCCGGAACAGCCGGCCCGAATGCCGCGCGGGCCCGTCTACGCCAACTTCGTTTCAACAAAGATACCATCGCCCTCAACTCGCCGCCTTTTAGCCACGCGCGGCCATAATGCAAGCCGGGCCACGACGGCCGGCCCGTTCCGCACACGGATGTCCGCAACGCTTAATGGCGATCTGGCGGAAGTCGCGATAGACTGGGACTCGCCGCCACATGTGGGGTCTGCCGATGCCGAAGAAGGGAATCACGGGCCACGACGACTGGGTTCTGACCGAAGCTCTCGCGACGGCGCTGGTCGCGCTGGAGCAGCTTGAGCCGAAGCACCAGCCGAACGCGCATATGGACGACATCCGCAAGATGCTTGCGAACGGCAAGGAGCCGGCGGCGGTGAGCCTGCACCTCGCCCAGGCCAAATGCCGCCTGTTTCCCGATCTCGACCCGCTGGAGATCTACCGCGAATACGGCATCGGCGAGGAATATGGCTGAGGGGCTGGGTGCGTCATCGGTGCATCGTGCCCGACATCGGACGAGCTGCACAGCGCGTCCTCGACGATGACGACCCTGAAGCCAAGATCGACAGCGCTCAGGACCGTCGACAGGACGCAGACGTCCGTCTCCGCCCGGATGTCGGCAACTTCCAACGCGCTGTCCCTCGTCGTCCTCCACCTTCAAACGCATGGCCGCGCGACGGCACGCGGCGAGTACATCGGCTGTCGACAGCCGTCGTTCCGCGGTCACCCGCGGTGGGCGAAGCCCCGCGCCATCAGCGCGCTCCATCACGCCGGCGAATCGCGGGATCGATTGACGGTGTCGGCGGAAGAACGAGGAAGTTCGCCGCGTTCGATCGGACCGGTCACGCGACGGCTCCGACCGACGCAAGCGGCGCGCGGAAGAGGACCGGCGTGATGCCAGTCCCGGGGCCTACATCAGAAAAACTTCAGGGATTTCAAAGCCAAATTCGGCCTTGTGGTGCGCTCGGAGGGACTCGAACCCCCACGATTTTACTCACTGCCACCTCAAGGCAGCGCGTCTACCAGTTCCGCCACGAGCGCTTTGGGGATGCCGGCCTGAGGCTTGAGGGCCGGCCGGATCAACGGCGCCGATCTAACAAATCCATCAGAGGGGTACAAGCCTGCAAAGACCCAGAATTCCACAAGCTTGGCAGGAAAGTTCCGGCCCTCCCCGCAGGATCGGCCTTTACCGCATGCCCGGGGCCGCTATCGCGTGCCCGGCGTGCGTGGCAGCATCTGCTTGACCTCGACCGCGATCCGGTTGCGGTCGACCAGCACGACGCCGGAGGCGACCGGCAGGTTGTTGGCCAAAACCTTGACCTCGTCGGCCTCGGTTGCATCCAGCTCGATGATGGCGCCGCGGGAAAGACGTAATACCTGATGGATCGGCATGGTGGTCGTCCCGAGGACGACCATGAGATCCACGGTGACTTTATCGAGAGTGGGCACTGTCGGGACCGCCGCAACTTGAGACTGGCATTTGCGCCTGCAATCATCACCACGTTATGGTTAGCCAATGGTTAATTCGCCTCAAAACCCCCGCCAAGATCAGCGTCAAGACCTCGATCTGACGTCGTTTTCCGCCACAGGCGGCGAGCCCGTCGAGTGGCGGATTTCGGACGCGCCGGTGCCCTATCCGGAGGCTGTAGCCGCCATGGAGGCGCGGGTTGCCGCGATCGCGGCCGGCGAGGCCCCCGAGCTGGTCTGGCTGCTCGAACACCCCCCGCTCTACACCTCCGGCACCTCGGGCAAGGATTCGGACCTGCTCGATCCCCGATTCCCGACCTTCGCCACCGGGCGCGGCGGGCAGCTCACCTATCACGGGCCCGGCCAGCGGGTGGCCTACATCATGCTCGACCTCAAGCGCCGCCGGCCTGATGTCCGGGCCTATGTCGCGAGCCTGGAGGAGCTGATCCTGAAGACGCTCGCCGCCTTCAACGTCCGCGGCGAACGGCGCGAGGACCGGGTCGGCGTCTGGGTGAAACGGCCCGACAAGGGCGACGGGTACGAGGACAAGATCGCCGCGATCGGCGTGCGGCTGAAGCGTTGGGTATCGTTCCACGGCATCGCCATCAATGTCGAGCCGGAGCTGTCGCATTTCGCAGGGATCGTGCCCTGCGGCGTCGCCGATCCCCGCTACGGCGTCACCTCGCTGGTCGATCTCGGCCAGCTCGTGACGATGGCCGATGTCGATGTTGCGCTTCGGCAGGCGTTCGAAGAGCTGTTCGGACCGACCCGCGCGCTGGTGCCGGAAGCGGCCGCCTGACATTTTCCTGTTCGAGCCTGACCGCGCGAGTTCTCCGCTCGTAATGGAATCGGCTATGCTTGTTTCAGGTGCCGCCTACGCCTCCCCCCTCCGCCGGGAAAGCAGCCCTCATGCCGGGCGAGTTGATCATCGGCCGACTGTTCGAGCGCCAGGCATAAGGAGGGGTTGCGATCCATGCTCGCAATGGGAGGTTTTGACGATGAGACTCTCTGCACCCATCTATCATCTGAAGCGCAAGGCGAAGCGCCTGTCCCGCGAGGAAGGCATTCCGCTCCACGACGCGCTTGACCGCATCGCCACGACGGAAGGGTTTTCCGCCTGGAGCATGCTTGCGGCAAAAGCCGCCGCGATGACGCCGGCCAATCGGCTGTTCCCGCAATTCCGGCCGGGTGACCTGGTGCTGGTCGGGGCGCGCCCCGGTCAGGGCAAGACGCTGATGAGCCTCGAGCTTGCCGTGGAGGCGATGAAGTCGGGCCATCGCGCCGCGTTCTTCTCGCTCGAATACACCGGGAAGGATGTGCTGGACCGCCTTCGCGCGATCGGCGTCGATCCCGCGCAATTCGCTGACATGTTCGAGGTCGATTGCTCGGACGCGATCAGCGCCGATTACGTTGTCAAGCAGATGGCCGCAGCACCCCGCGGCACGGTCGTGGTGATCGACTATCTGCAACTGCTCGACCAGCGGCGGGAAAACCCCGACGTGACCGTTCAGGTGCGCGCACTAAAATCGTTCGCGCGCGACAAGGGGCTGATCGTCGTCTTCATCTCGCAGATCGACCGGTCCTATGATCCCTCAGTCAAGCCGTGCCCCGACCTCGACGATGTCCGCCTGCCGAACCCGCTGGATCTGAAGCTGTTCGACAAGCGTGCTTCCTCAACAATTCCGAGGTTCAGTTCCGGGCGGCGAGCTGACGGCTTCAGGCCGCGGGTGGGATGGTTCACCCGCGGCCTGCAACATCATGCTGCCTTCAGGGCAACCTCGAGCTTGCCGGCGATGTAGCGGCGCTCCTGGGTCAGGCCGCCAAAGCCGTAGGCGTCGCCCTTGACCTCGTCGACATGCAGATAGGTCTCGGGATGAAGCGGGCCCAAAATCTCGGCCATGCGCTTGAACATCGCGGCGAGATAGGCCGCCTTCTCGTCCTTGGTGTTGGTGCCTTCGCTGACGTGGATGTCGATCCAGTAGCTGGCAAGCTTCTGCTCGGCGAGCGACCTGCCGCCGGCGAACCAGTCGCCGGCATCGACGGACTTCACGATGATGGCGGTCACCTTGGGATCCTTGTGCAGGATTTTTGCGGTGAGTTCGGACACGGCGCTGGCGATGTCGGCCTTCAGCGAAGGCGATTGGCGCGAGGTGGTGTAGGACACGGTGATCAGGGGCATGGTCGTTCTCCTCAAGATGCCGCACTGGCGTTGCGCGGTGGTGATGAGAAGCTAGACCTCCCCGCGTCATTTTGATATATTATCTATATTGATACCAGTGATAACTAATCATAATGACAGCCACCCTCGACATCGCCACCGTCCAGGCCTTCCTGCTGGTCGCCGACCTCCAGAGCTTTACCCGCGCCGCGGAAGCGCTCGGCACGACGCAGGCAGCGGTCAGCCTCAAGCTCCAGCGGCTGGAGACGCTGCTCCGCAAACGTCTCGTCGAGCGCTCGCCGCGCGCGGTACGGCTCACCGCCGACGGTGCCGCGTTCCTCGATCGCGCCCGTGCGCTGATGGAAGCGCATGACCGCGCGCTGTCCGGCGATACTTCGACTGCACAATCCCTCTCGCTCGGCATCTCCGACCACGCCGCCGGCCCCGAACTGGTGCCGCTGCTCGAACGTCTGCACGCGATGTCTTCGAATCTCACGCTCGCCGTCACCATCGGCTTCTCGCGCGAGATGCAGGACGCTTACGACACGGGCGAGCTGGATGCGGTGATCGTCCGCCAGGAAGGCAGCCGCCGCGGCGGCGAGAAGCTCGCCGAGGACGAGTTTTGCTGGTTCGCGTCACGACGCTTCACGCTGCCGAAGGGTGAGCCGCTGCCGCTCGCGACGCTCGCCCCGCCCTGCGGCGTTCGCGCCATTGCGGTCCGCGCGCTCGACAAGGCCGGCCTCGCCTGGCGCGAACGTTTTGTCGGAGGCGGCGTCACCGCAGTGGTCGCTGCCGCGCTTGCCGGACTTGCCATCGCGCCGCTGGCGCGGCGGATCGCGCCTCCCGGGCTGATCGACATCGGGCCCGCGCACAAGCTGCCGAAACTCGGCAGCTCGAAGGTGATGCTGCATTCGAAGGTCAGCGATCCCGCGAAGCTGGCGGCGCTGCGGGCGGTGGCGGCGACGTTCAAGAGCGTTGCCGCCTGACGTCCATCACCTCACAAGATCGCCTCGAACGCGCTGCGCAGCGTCTCGTGCCGGAACACAAAACCGCGGCTCAGCGCCTTGTTCGGCAGCACGCGCTGGCCACCGAGCAGAAGCTCGTCGGCAAAGCCGCCGCCGATCCGGCGCAGTAGGCCGCCGGGGATGCGGAACACCGCGGGCCGATGCAGGCGGCGGCCGAGCTCCTCGGTGAACTTTGCGTTGGTGACCGGGATCGGCGCGGTGGCGTTGACGGGCCCAGTGAGATCGGGCGTCGCGATCACATAGGCGATCAGCCGGATCAGGTCGTCGCGCTCGATCCAGGACATCCACTGCCGCCCGGTGCCGAGCGGTCCGCCGAGGCCGAACTCGAACGGCGTCAGCATGCGCGTGATGAAGCCGCCTTCCGTGCCCAGCACGAGGCCGATGCGCAAATAGACCACGCGCACGCCAAGCTCCTCCGCCGGCCGCGCCGCCTGCTCCCACGCCGCGCACAGTTCGTGGCTGAAGCAGGCATGCGACTTCGCCGACTCGGTCAGCACCTGGTCGGCCCACAGGCCGTACCAGCCGATCGCGGAGCCGCTGACGAGCACGTCGGGCTTGTGGTCGAGCCGCGCGATCAGTTTGACGACCTCGCCGGTCATGTCGATGCGAGACTTCAGGATCTCCGCGCGCTTGGCCCCGGTCCAAAGGCCGTTGCCGATCGGCTCGCCGGCGAGATTGACGATGGCATCGATACGCATATCCGAGGCGAGCTGATCGAGGCTGGTGATCAGCGTCACCGGCGGCGGCAGCAGCTCGGCCTTCGCCGGGTTGCGAATGAGCGCGATGACGTGATGCCCTGCCGCGCTGAGGCTCGCCGCGAGGCGGCTGCCGATGAAGCCGGTGGCACCTGTGATCAGCACGGTCTTGCGCCCGGGGAGCTTTTCGACGAGCCCGTACGCCGGCACGCTCGTCATGCGGCCGAGCCGGCGCACCGCTGCAAAATCCCTGATCCCGCAGAGCGCTGCGCCGACCGCACAGGCGGTCGCTGCGATGCTGAGCAGACCTTGATACACGACGGTCACGCCGAACGGCCGCATCGCCCAGTCGATCAGGACCGGCAGCAGCAGGACGAGAATGGCGCCGTAGTTGATCGCAAGCAGCGTGTGGTTGATGCGCTCGCTCGGCGGCAATTTCCGGCTCAGATCCTCCTCGACGAAATCCATCAGCGTGATGACGACCTCGGCGACCAGCACCGCGACGATCGAGAGCGCCAGCAGGCCATGAACCTCGAGCCAGCCGAGCACGAGGAACAACAGCGCGTAGAGCATGTTGCGGACGCCGTGCAGCTTCAGCTCGAAGCGCTGCGACGGACGCCAGGCCAGGCGCTCGGTGAATTCGTGGTGATAGAAGGTGTCGAACACGCCCATCGCGATCTGGACGGCGATGAGGATCCACAACAGCGGCGTCATGATACGGCCTCCCTGAAGGTGGCGGACTGGTGGATCAGCGCACCGTAACGCGGGTGACTGAGATCGAGGGTGAAGCGGAAGGCGCCCTCGCCGAGATCGCGATGCGTCACCGTGAGGTCGCCCGGCGTCAGCCATCGCGGCAACGGAATCCACAGGCTTCCGAGCTGGAGCCCGTAAGCGGCGCTGCGGAAGGTCAGCACCTGGTCCTCGACCGCGATGCGCAGCGCCATCGAGAGGCCGAAGCCGACATATTCCTCGAGCCCGGTCGGACCGGCGAAGCGCTTTGCGGAATGGATCACCTGCGGAAAGCCGCGCTTGCGCGCGCAGATGCGCGTCCAGGTCTGGCCGCCGCTGGCGCCGTCCTCGGTGACGGTGACGATCATCGGCACGCCGGTGTCGCGGCCGGTCGGCAATGGCCCGCCGATCAGGCGTACGAGCTGCGCGAGCCACCAGCCGATGTCGCTGAAAGCGACCTCGTCGACGACGCCGACATAAACGACGCTGTCGCCGTCAGCGACGCGCTTGGAAAAGCGCCGCCAGGTCGCGAGCGGCAGGCGGCCCCAATCCTCGTCCGACAGCAACGCACGGAAGCGGCGGTCGTCGAGCAATTTGGCGTGAGTGGGAAGAGATGCGCTGGAACCTGATAATCGAGCCGACGTCATCGCACCCTCCCCGACGCTATTTGACCTTGCCCAGCGGCAGCAGGTTGACGACCTTCTCGCCAAGCCGCATCAGGGCGACCAGCCGCGGCCGCGGCACCTTCAGCATCTGCATGAACCAGTGGTCGGCGAGCTCGGTGAAGGCGAGCATCTCCTTCAGCCGTTTGCTCGCGACCGGATTGATGGTCGGATCGTCGGCGGCATCGGACACGCAGGCCCGGAGCGCTACGATCGCTGGATCGAGCTCCCGCTCCTTGCGCCGCGCCGCGATCCGGGCCGCAACCTCCCAGATGTCGGTCTCGGCTTCGAAATGATCGCGGCGGTCGCCGAGGATCGGCACCCGCCGGATCAGGCTCCAGGCCAGCAGCTCCTTGATCGAGTTGGAGACGTTGGAGCGCGCCATGCCGAGCGTGTCGGCGATGTCCTCGGCGGTCATCGGCGCTTCCGCCAGATAGAGCAGCCCGTGGATCTGGCTGACCGAGCGGTTGACGCCCCATTCGTCGCCCATGTCGCCCCAATGCAGGATGAAGCGCTCGACGGCGGCAGGGAGTTTCTTCTTTCCGGTTGCTTCTGTCATAACAGAAATATCTGACGGATGAGATTGACTGTCAAGTGCTCCCCGGCGGCCTGTCCCCCTGCATACCGTCCGCTGCATTTGCCTAAAAACTTCCCAGAGGCCAGGAACCAAACGACTTATTCAGCGTTTGCACGGGTCGAGGCAGGGTGTCCGAAATGGTTAGAAAGTCCAATCAGCAGAGAGACTTGTTCGAGAGCGAACGCAGTTTCCGGCTGTTGGTCGAAGGGGTTGCCGACTACGCCCTGTACATGCTCGATCCCAAGGGGATCATCACGAGCTGGAATATCGGTGGCGAGCGCATCAAGGGCTATTCGCCCCAGGAGATCGTCGGCCAGCATTTTTCGCGTTTCTACACCGAGACCGACCGGGCCAACGGCAAGCCCGCCCGCGCCCTCGGCATCGCCCGCGACAAGGGCCGCTACGAGGAGGAAGGCTGGCGCGTCCGCAAGGACGGTACCTTCTTCTGGGCGAGCGTCGTGATCGACCCGATCTACGAGGACGGCGAGCTCATCGGCTTCGCGAAGATCACGCGCGACATCACCGAGCGACGCAACACGGAGCTCAAGCTCGAGGCGATGCAGAAGCAGCTTGCCGAATCCCAGAAGTTCGACGCGCTCGGCCAGCTCACCGGCGGCGTCGCCCACGATTTCAATAATCTCCTGATGATCATCAGCGGCAGCCTTCACACCCTGAAGCGGGGCGCCGACGACGGTGCCAAGCTCCAGCGCGCGATCTCGGCGATCGAGACTGCGACCCGGCGCGGCGCCGCGCTGACCAACCAGCTCCTCACCTTCGCGCGGCGACAGAGCGTCAACCCGCAGGCGATCGATCTTGCCGAGCGCATCGGGGCGATCCGCGAGGTGCTCGAGGCCGGCGTCGGCAGCGCCGTGCGCCTCGCCTTCGACATCGCCCGCGAGGTCTGGCCGATCAGAACCGACGTCTCGGAGTTCGAGACCGCGCTGCTCAATCTCGTCATCAATGCCCGCGATGCGATGCCCGACGGCGGCACGGTGACGATCCGCGCCCGCAACGTCGTGCTGGACGAAGCTCCGCTCGCCGGCGAGTTCGTGGCGATCGACGTCGCCGACACCGGACTCGGCATTCCCGCCGACGTCGTCGACAAGATTTTCGAGCCGTTCTTCACCACCAAGCCGATCGGCAAGGGCACCGGTCTCGGCCTGTCCCAGGTGCACGGCTTTGCGCACCAGGCCGACGGCACGGTGAAGGTCGCAAGCGAGCTCGGCAAGGGCACGACTTTCAGCATCCTGCTGCCGCGCGGACGGGATGTGCCGGCGCGGGAAACGGCGGAAGCGGTGCCGTTCCGCGGCGCCGGCACGGTGCTGCTGGTCGAGGACAATCCGGATGTCGCCATCGTCAGCATCGGTCTGCTGGAGCAGCTCGGCTACCGCGTTCGCCGCGTCCCCGACGCGGAATCCGCGCTGCGCGAGCTCGAGCAAAACGGCGTCGATTTCGTCTTTTCGGACATCGTGATGCCCGGCAAGATGGACGGCCTCACCCTCGCCCATCATCTGCGCCTGATCCGCCCCGGCCTGCCGATCCTGCTCGCCACCGGCTACAGCGAGGCCGCCGCCGACGTGCGCGGCGATTTCCCGATCCTGCGCAAGCCCTACGAGATCCACGAGCTGAGCGAAGCAATCGCGAAGCTGCCGAGGTGATCTTCACCTCTCCCCGCTTGCGGGGAGAGGTCGAATTCGATCGCAGATCGAATTCGGGTGAGGGGGTACAGGTCACTCGACGACCACTCGTGTTGAGAGAGGCTCCTCACCCCAACCCTCTCCCCGTAAGAACGGGGTGAGGGAGCACACCATCTGTGTGGAACGAGGTGTAGCTCTCAAACCGTCGGCAACACCGAGAACTTCTCCCCTGCCCTGCGCAGGTTCAGCTCATCCGCACCGGCCGTCTCGCTGGTGACACTGTCGACGCGCGAGGATGGCGGACCATGGCGGCATAGCGCGACCATGTCGGCGACGTGGTTCGGCGCGCCCGCGAACAACGCTTCGACGCTGCCGTCGCGGCGGTTGCGGACCCAGCCTTCGAGGCCGCTCGCGGTGGCCTGGTATTCGACCCAGGCACGATAGCCGACGCCCTGCACGCGGCCGCGGATCATGACCTGGAGGATCGCCCGGCTCATTTCTTGAATCCGAGCACATCGGCGCCGCGCGCCTTCGTCTCGGCCTCGCGCATGACACGGCTGGTCAATTCCGCGGACGCCAATCCCTTGAGCGCTTTGGGCGGCGCGCCTTCGCGCAGCGCCTTCAGCGTATCGTGGACGGCCTGCGTCGCGGCCGCGATCGGCGCATGGCCCTGGAGCGCGATGCGCACGCGCTGGCCGGCGAGATAATCGGGCGCATTCAATTCTTCCGGCGCGCCGCCGAGCACGATCGGCAGATGCGTCGCGGCTGCGACTGCTTCAAGCTCGGCACGCGACTTGATGCCGGTGAAGAACAGCGCATCCACGCCGGTCGCCTCGTACGCCTGCGCGCGGCGGATCGTATCGTCGAGCGAGGTGATCGCGGCAGCTCCAGTGCGGCCCATGATGACGAGCGTGGGATCGCTGCGGCCGCTGAGCGCCGCCTTCATCTTGCCGACGCCCTCCTCCAGCGAGATCAATTGCGTCTTCGCTTCACCGAAGGCGGCCGGCAGCAGCGTGTCCTCGATGGTGAGACCGGCCGCACCCGCCGTCTCCAGCTCCTGCACGGTGCGGCGCACGTTGAGCGCATTGCCATAGCCGTGATCGGCATCGACCAGCACCGGCAGCGCGGACGCGCGCGACATCCGCCGCATCTGCTCGGCGAGCTCGGTGAGCGTGATCAGCGTGATATCGGGGTCGCCGAGCACGGCGAGCGAGGCCACCGAACCGCCGAACATGCCGAGCGGAAAGCCGAGATCCTCGGCGATGCGGATCGAGATGGCGTCGTAGACCGAGCCGGGATGGATGCAGCCCGGACCCGACAGGATCGATCGCAGTTTTTCGCGGCGGGAACGAAAGGCCATGGTCGCCTCACTCTCAATTCCTCATCCTGAGGAGCGCGCTCTTGCGCGCGTCTCGAAGGATGAAGGCCCGGCTGGTGGCCTCGCCCTTCGAGACGCCGCGCAAGCGCGGCTCCTCAGGGTGAGGGTCGACTGTTGTGCTCCGGAGTGCTTACGCAAACTCCAAAATCAGTGCGTCCACCGCGAGCGTCGCACCGGCGCTGGCGTGGATCTTCTTGACGGTACCGTCCTGCTCGGCGCGGAGCACGTTCTGCATCTTCATGGCTTCGACCACCGCGAGCGTCTCGCCGGCCTTGACCTCCTGCCCTTCCGTCACCGCGATCGAGACGATGAGCCCGGGCATCGGGCAGAGCAGCTTCTTGCCGGTGTCGGAGGCCGTGGTCACAGGCATCAGCCGCGCCGAGGCGGCCTCCGCCTCGGTCCAGACATAGACCGGCACCTCGACGCCCTGATGCGCGAGGCGGATGCCGTTAGCGATCGGCCGGGCCTGCACCGCGACGAAATGGCCGTCGATGGTGCCCTGCCAGACCGGATCGCCCGGCTTCCACGGCGACTGCAATAGATGCACGTGGCCGGCCTTGCCCTCGACATCGACGAAGCGCACCGCGATCGCCTCGCTCTCGCGACCGACCTCGAGCGAAATCTCCTGGCGGTCGAGCCAGACCGCGCGGCGGCGCTCACGCTGCACGACGCGGCCACCAAGCTGACCGGAAATCTGACGCTTGCGTTCACCCAGCACGTGGTCGATGGCGGCGCCGACCGCGGCGATCCGCCGGGCGACCTCGCCTTCGGGCACGCGCACCGCAAAGCCCTTGGGGAATTCCTCGGCGATGAAGCCGGTCGAGAGCCGGCCCTCGCGCCAGCGTGGATGATGCATCAGCGCCGACAGGAACGGGATGTTGTGACGGATGCCGTCGACATAGAACGAGTCCAGCGCGGTCGCCTGTGCCTCGATCGCGGCCGCGCGCGACGGCGCGTGGGTGACGAGCTTGGCGATCATCGGATCGTAATGGATCGAGATCTCGCCGCCTTCCTGCACGCCGGTGTCGTTGCGGATGGTGATGCCGTCCTGGCTCGCTTCCGCCGGCGGACGATACTTCACCAGGCGCCCGATCGAGGGCAGGAAGTTGCGGAACGGGTCTTCGGCGTAGAGGCGGGATTCCACGGCCCACCCGGTCAGCGTGACGTCCTTCTGCGCAAGGCCGAGCTTCTCGCCTGCGGCGACGCGGATCATCTGCTCGACGAGGTCGATGCCGGTGACGAGCTCGGTGACGGGATGCTCGACCTGGAGGCGCGTGTTCATCTCCAGGAAGTAGAAGCTCTTGTCCTGGCCTGCGACGAACTCGACGGTGCCGGCGGAATCATAGTTCACGGCCTTGGCCAGCGCGACCGCCTGCTCGCCCATCTTGCGGCGGGTGGCCTCGTCGAGCAGCGGTGACGGCGCTTCCTCGATGACCTTCTGGTTGCGGCGCTGGATCGAGCATTCGCGCTCGCCGAGATAGATGACGTTGCCGTGCTTGTCGCCCAGCACCTGGATCTCGATGTGGCGGGGATCGACGATGAACTTCTCGACGAAGACGCGGTCGTCGCCGAACGAGGCCTTGGCCTCGGCCTTGGCGAGGTTGAAGCCTTCGGCGACCTCGCTCTTCGAATTCGCGATGCGCATGCCCTTGCCGCCGCCGCCGGCGGAGGCCTTGATCATCACGGGGTAGCCGATCTCGTCGGCGATGCGGACCGCGTGCTTGTCGTCCTCGATGACGCCGAGATGGCCCGGCACGGTCGAGACCTTGGCCTTGGCGGCCGCCTTCTTGGATTCGATCTTGTCGCCCATCGCGGCGATCGCGCCCGGGTTCGGGCCGATGAAGACGAGGCCGGCCGCCTCCAGCGCGCGCGGAAACGCCTCGCGCTCGGACAGGAAGCCGTAGCCGGGATGCACGGCCTGTGCGCCCGTCTTGCGGCAGGCCTCCACGATCTTCTCGATCACCAGATAGCTCTCGGCCGCAGCCGGCGGGCCGATCAGCACGGCCTCGTCGGCCATCTCGACATGGAGGGCATCGCGGTCGGCCTCGGAATAGACCGCGACCGTTTCAATTCCCATCCGGCGGGCAGTCTTGATGACCCGGCAGGCGATTTCGCCGCGATTGGCGATCAGGATGCGTTTGAACATGCTTTTCTTGAGTCTCGACCTTGGGCGGGACCCTTCCCCGACCGTTGGGGCCTCTGGGATGGGCCGTGTGACCCCCGTGGTACATTAAAATAGGCCGGAGGCAACGGTCTAAATCCGGCCCCTCTGGTGTACCAGCGCAAGACCGAAACGGGCTTGGGCAACGGGCTTGGCGCGCCCCGGGATGGGCCTACGGCTTCCCGGCCCTGGCCGCGTCCCGCAACAGGGCGTGAATGAAGTCGAGTTTGGCGACCACCGCCTGCGACAGGATGAACGGATAGAGGTCGCGCATGCCCATGGCGCGGTTGACGCTGTTCATGGCGAAGGTGAAGGGCAGCCATGCGTCGACCAGCGTCTGGACGCCACGTGCCTCGTAGGGGTTGAACCGGAGCCGCGTCGACAACTCTCCGTCACGATCGACCCGCGGCCGCACCTCCATACCGAACTCGGAGGCCATCTCCAGGGTGTCGACGATGTGGAGGTAGTGCGCCCAGGTTTCGGCGAAATCCTCCCAGGGGTGTGTCGTGGCGTAGGCCGAGACATAGCTCTGCTGCCAGTCCGGCGGCGCGCCTTCGGCATAATGGCGCTGCAAGGCCTGGCCGTAATCGGCCGAATCGTCGCCGAAGACGGCGCGGCATGCGTCGAGCTTGCCACCCTCGCGGACCAGCACGTCCCAGAAATAGTGTCCGACCTCGTGACGGAAATGCCCGAGCAGCGTCCGGTAGGGCTCGCCCATCTCCAGCCTGCGCCGCTCGCGCTCGATGCCGTCGGTTTCAGTGAGCGCGATCGTGATCAGGCCGTTGTCATGGCCGGTCATGATCCTCTGTCCGCTGTTCGGATCGTCGGCGAGGAAGTTGAAGATCAGGCCGCGCTCGGGATTGTCCTGCCGGTTCTGGAGCGGCAGCTTCCAGCGGATCAGGGAATAGAACAGCCGGTGTTTCGCCACCTCCAGCTCGCGCCAGCCGGCGAGCTGAGCCGGATCGGAGAGATCGGGCACCATGCCGTTGTGACGGCAGGCGCGACAATATCCGTTGGTATCGCCCGGATCCGTCAGCCAGTTGCAGGCATCGTACTCGGCATTGCGGCACAGCATCCGTCCCCTGCCCTTATCGGCCAGCGTCGTCCAGGACACCGCCTGAGCCTCGCCGTCCGGCTCGAGCGCCGACATCGTCTCCCTCTCCGGGAGGAAGGCGACGCGGTGACCGCAACGTCCACAGGCGCGGTTCTCGAAATAGAGGACGTTGCCGCAGGCCTGGCAGACAAAGAGCTTCAAGATTTAGCCTCTTCGAAAACGGAGTTTTATGAATGAGCGTTATGGCGCCTCGCAAAGACGCGTCCGCAGACGCATCGTTCCAATCTTCGGAACAAATAGCCAGCCCCGCCGTTAGCTGACCGGACTTTTCCGCGTTCAGGCTGGCCGCGGGCCTTTCCGACAATCTATCCCCTTTGAGCAATGGCTATCACGCTTTGTCTGTGTGAATATTGGTCCGGCACGTGCGCACACGCATCACAACGGCCGACGCCTTGAACGATCCTTTGCCAGAAACAATCGCCGCCGAAAGGCTGCGCCAGCACCTCGAAGATGTCGCGCGCGAGCGCGACAATGCCTATCGCGCGCTCCAGGAGCGCGAGGCCGAGCTCGCGCGCATCCAGCGCATCGGCAAGGTC
Organism: Bradyrhizobium diazoefficiens USDA 110; assembly: GCF_000011365.1. Taxonomy (GTDB): domain Bacteria; phylum Pseudomonadota; class Alphaproteobacteria; order Rhizobiales; family Xanthobacteraceae; genus Bradyrhizobium; species Bradyrhizobium diazoefficiens. The sequence goes on from NC_004463.1 coordinate 5,818,692, forward strand.
GGCGGCCTCGAGGTCGACTTCCGCGAGGGCTTCAAGAACCGCCGCTCGCCGGAATATCTGATGATCCACGGCCTGCCCCCCGAAGCCGCCGACGAATCGCACGAGGACTGGGTCAACCGCATCCATCCCGATGATCGCGACGCCGCGGTGAAACACTTCTTCGATGTGCTGGCTGAGACCAGCGAGGATTATACCGCCGAATACCGCATCATCCGTCCGAGCGACGGCGAGACCCGCTGGATCCGCGTCGTCGCCAAGATCGAGCGTGACAGCAACGGGCGCGCCATCCGTCTCGTCGGCGCCCATATCGACATCACCGACCAGATGCTCGCTCGTGAGACGCTGCGCGAAAGCGAGGACCGGTTTCGGCTGATCGCCGACAGCGCGCCAGTGCCGATCTGGGTCACAAAACTCGACCGCAAGCGCTCCTTCGCCAACCAGGCCTATGTCGACTTCGTCGGCCTGCCCTACGAGGAGGCCATCGATTTCGACTGGCGCAAGGTGCTGCATCCGGACGACCTGCCGCATGTGCTCCAGCAATCCGTCCAGGGTGAAGCGTCGCTAAAACCCTTCGTGCTGGAAGCGCGCTACAAGAACGCCAGCGGCGAATGGCGCTGGCTTCGCTCCGAATCCCAGCCGCGCTGGGATCCGACCGGCAAGCATATCGGCTTCATCGGCGTCGCCCACGATATCACCGCCGCCAAACAGGCCGAAATCGAGCTGCGGCGGCTCAACGAGACGCTGGAAGAGCGCATCGTCGAGCGTACCGCCGAGCTCGAATCCAACGAGGCCCGCCTGCGCGCGATCCTGGAGACCAGCAACCAGTATCAGGGGCTGGTCAACCTCGAGGGCGAATTGCTCTACGCCAACAAGACCGCGCTCGCCGGCATCCGCACCGAGGCGCGGGACGTCATCGGCCAGCCGTTCTGGGACACGCCGTGGTTCACGGAGACCCCGGGCATGAGCGACGTCGCGCGCGAGGCCTTCGAGACCGTGCTGAGGGGCGAAGCGGTGCGGATGGAGATGCGGCTGCGCCTGCCGATCGGCGAGCGCGATTTCGAGTTCGGCATGCGCCCCGTGCTCGACCGCCACGGCAACATCACGGGCGCGGTGCCGGAACTGGTCGACATCACCGAGCGCCGCCGCGGCGAGGAAGCGCTGCGGCAGTCGCAGAAGATGGAGGCGATCGGCCAGCTCACCGGCGGCGTCGCCCACGACTTCAACAACCTCCTGACCATCATCCGCTCGGCGACCGACTTCCTGCGCCGGCGCGAGCTGCCGGAGGAGCGGCGCCGCCGCTATGTCGACGCCATCTCCGACACCGTCGAGCGCGCCTCGAAGCTGACCGCGCAGCTTCTGGCCTTCGCGCGACGGCAGCCGCTGAAGCCGCAGATCTTCAATGTCGGCAGCCAGGTCGAGGGCGTGGCGCAACTGGTCCGCCCGCTGGTCGGCGGCCGCATCGAGATCAGCGTCGAGGTTCATGACACGGATTGCTTCACCGTCGCCGACGTCGCGCAGTTCGAGGCCGCTTTGATCAACCTCGCCATCAACGCCCGCGACGCCATGGACGACGAAGGCCGCCTCACCATCGCAGTGCGCAAGGTGCAGGGCATCCCGAGCCTGCGCGCGCAATCGGCGCGTGGCGGCGACTATGTCGCGATCTCGGTCGCGGATACCGGCAGCGGCATCGCGCCGGAAAACATCGACGCCATCTTCGAGCCGTTCTTCACGACCAAGGAGGTCGGCAAGGGCACCGGCCTCGGCCTCAGCCAGGCGTTCGGCTTCGCCAAGCAGTCCGAAGGCGACATCGCGGTGATGAGCACGCCTGGCAAAGGCGCGACCTTCACGATCTACCTTCCGCAGGCGCAGAGCCCGGCCGCCGACGACGAAGCCGCAGCGCGGACCAGCGAGGCCGCGACCACCGGGCGCGGCTACCGCGTGCTCGTGGTCGAGGACAATGACGACGTCGGCCAGTTCTCGACCGAGCTGCTGGAGGATCTCGGCTATGTCGTCCGCCGTGTTGCCAACGCCAGTGCGGCGCTCGCGATCCTCGGCGAGAACGAATTCGCCGTCGACCTCGTCTTCTCCGACGTCATCATGCCCGGCATGAACGGCGTCGAGCTCGCCGGCATCATCCGCGAGCGCTATCCGGGCCTGCCCGTCGTGCTCACCAGCGGCTACAGCAACGTGCTCGCCGAAAACGCTCATCGCGGCTTCGAACTGATCCAGAAACCATATTCGGTGGAATCGCTGTCGCGCATCCTGCGCAAGGCGATCACCGAAAAGCTGTCGGTGGCGCGGTGAGTGTTATGGTTGCACAAAGCTCCCACAGACTCCGTCGTTGCGAGCGCAGCGAAGCAATCCAGGCTGCCTCCGCGGAAAGACGCTGGATTGCTTCGCTGCGCTCGCAATGACGGCGCTGGCCGCCCCGTCCTAAAGCAACGGAACTTGACGACATGAAACCCGCCCTCCTCTCCGCCTGGCAGACCTGGGCGCTGCTGTCCGCTTGCTTCGCCGCACTGACCGCGATCTTCGCCAAGGTCGGCGTCGAGAACATCAATCCGGATCTGGCGACCTTCATCCGCACCATCGTGGTGCTGCTCGCCTTTTCGGTACTGCTGTTCTTCACCGGGCAATTCGCCGTGCCCTCGGCGATCTCGTCCAGGACCTGGCTGTTCCTGGTGCTGTCGGGGCTCGCGACCGGCGCATCCTGGCTGTGCTATTTTCGCGCGCTGAAGCTTGGCCCCGCCACGCTGGTGGCGCCGATCGACAAGCTCAGCGTCGTTCTGGTTGCTCTCTTCGCGTTCGCCTTCCTCGGCGAGCGTCCGACAGCGCAGGGCTGGACCGGCATCGCCATGATCGGCGCCGGCGCGGTGCTGCTCGCGGTGAAGTTTTGACGCGGAACAAAGCTGCCGTGACATCCGTTGCTGCCGGGGCGCTTCTCGCCTCGATCGAGAGACTGATGTCGAGCCGAGATCCCGAACAGGCAAGGCAGGCCGGGCACGCGCTGGATGCGGCGGGCTTGGGCCCTATCTTGCCGTCTATCTCCTCACCGAGCAGCACTGGGACGAGGCGCGCATCGGCCTCGTGATGTCGATTGCCACAGTCGCGGGTATCGTGGCGCAGACACCGGCCGGCGCGCTGGTCGATGCGACCCGGGCGAAGCGGCTGGTGATGGTCGTCGCCGCCATCATGGTGACGCTTGCATCGCTTTCGCTGCCGTTGTTCCCCGGCTTCGTGCCGGTCGCAATCTCGCAAGGCATCGCGCAGGCCGCCGCCGTGGTCTTTCCACCGGCGATCGCCGCCGTCTCGCTCGGCATCTTCGGCCACGCCGCTTTCACCCGGCGGATCGGCCGCAACGAAACTTTCAACCATGCCGGCAACGCGGTCGCGGCGGGTCTTGCCGGCCTCTCCGCCTATTGGTTTGGCCCGACCGTGGTGTTCTACCTTCTCAGCGCCATGGCAATCGCAAGCCTTGTCAGCATTCTTGCGATCCCCGAACGGGCCATCGACCACGACCTCGCCCGCGGGCTGCACGACGCCGATACACGGAGCGAACAGCCGTCAGGCCTCGCGGTGCTCCTCACCTGTCGCCCTTTGCTCGTCTTTGCGATCTGTGTCCTGCTCTTCCATCTCTCCAACGCGGCAATGCTGCCGCTGGTCGGCCAGAAGCTCGCGCTCCAGGACAAGAACATGGGCACCAGCCTGATGTCGGCCTGCATCGTCGCAGCCCAAGTGGTGATGGTGCCGTTCGCGATGCTGGTCGGCGCCAGGGCCGACCGCTGGGGCCACAAGCGATTCTTCCTCGCTGCGCTGCTGATACTGCCCATTCGAGGAGCGCTCTACACGCTCTCCGACAATCCGTTCTGGCTGGTCGGCGTGCAGCTTCTCGACGGCGTCGGCGCCGGCATCTTCGGGGCGCTCTTCCCCATCATTGTCGCCGACCTCATGCGCAACACCGGACGTTTCAACGTCGCGCAGGGCGCGGTCATCACCGCCCAGAGCATCGGCGCGGCGCTGTCGACGACGCTTGCGGGCCTCGTCGTGGTCGGTGCGGGCTATAGCGCGGCGTTCATCACGCTCGGCGCGGTCGCTGCGATCGGCGCGATCGTCTGCCTTGTCGCCTTGCCCGAGACGCGGCATGGAACCTTGCCGCCGCAGGGGAAGACAGCGCCGCCGACATCGGCTATCGCAGCCGAATGAGCCGACCAAACCTCAAGGACTGAACGTGCCGTCTGACGCCATCTGGGCCTGGAGCATCATCGTCGCCGCGACCGCCGGCGTCATCATCCGTCCCTTCCGCCTCCCCGAAGCGATCTGGGCCGTGATCGGCGCTGGCGCCCTCGTGCTGCTCGGCTTGCTGCCGTGGCAGGATGCGCTTCTCGGCATCGGGAAGGGCGTCGATGTCTATCTCTTCCTGATTGGCATGATGCTGATCGCCGAACTGGCGCGGCTCGAGGGCCTGTTCGACTATCTCGCCGCGCTCGCGGTGGAATATGCAGACGGATCGCCGCAGCGGCTGTTTTTGCTGATCTATCTCGTCGGCACCCTTGTCACGGTGCTGCTCTCCAACGATGCCACCGCGATCGTGCTGACACCTGCCGTCTATGCCGCGACGCGCGCGGCCGGCGCCAAGCCGCTGCCCTATCTGTTCGTCTGCGCCTTCATCGCGAATGCCGCAAGCTTCGTGCTACCGATCTCCAACCCGGCCAACCTCGTCGTGTTCGGCGCGCGCATGCCGCATTTGACCGAATGGCTGCGCCTGTTCGCCCTGCCCTCGGCAGCCTCGATCCTGCTCACCTATGTCGTGCTGCGCCTGACCCAGCACCGCGCGCTGAAGGAAGAGACCATCGCGCGCAGCGTGCCGCATCCGAAGCTCAGCCGCGGCGGCAAGCTCACAGCCGTGGGCATCATCGCGATCGGAATCGTGCTGGTCACGGCCTCCGCGCTCGACAGGCAACTCGGCTTGCCGACCTTCATCTGCGGCGTGGCGACGTCCGCGATCGTGCTGCTAATCAGCCAGCAGTCACCTTTGCCTGTGCTGCGCGGCGTGTCCTGGAGCGTGCTGCCGCTGGTCGGCGGGCTCTTCGTCCTGGTGGAAGCGCTGGTGAAGACCGGCGTGATCGGGCAGCTCAGCGCGCTGCTGCACCAAGCGGTCGCGCAATCGATCCCGAAAGCTGCCTGGAGCGTCGGCATCGCGACCGCATTCGCCACCAATGTCGCCAACAATCTTCCGGTCGGCCTCGTCGCCGGCTCGGTCGCCGCCAGCGATCATTTGCCCGCGCCCGTCGTCAGCGCCATCCTGATCGGCGTCGACCTCGGCCCCAATCTGTCGGTAACGGGGTCGCTCGCCACCATCCTCTGGCTGGTCGCGCTGCGGCGGGAGAAGATCGAGGTTGGCGCCTGGCCGTTCCTCAAGCTCGGTCTGCTTGTGACGCCGCCCGCTTTGGTCGCCGCGCTGGCTGCCGCGATCAGGTAGTCGCGGCCGAACCGCCGACCAATCAAGTGCAATTGTTTGCGGTGCATCAATGCCGGCGGGGCTACCGCGGCTAGAGTTCACTTGTCGCGCAAGACATGCCGCGGCAAGGAAGGTTCATCATGCAGATTCAATCAAAGGCGCTGCCGCAGAGCTTTTCCCTGCGCCGCGAAATCCGGAGCTTCATCGCGCCCGCTGAAGGCCGCGGGGAGACATCCCATCCCCTGCTCGTCTTCTCCGTCGTGGCGCTGCTGGCCCTGTTCGCCATCGTGGAAATCGACCTGCACGCCGCCCAGCTTCAGGCCATCGGCCTGCTCAGCCATGGGACCGGGATCGATCCCGTCTTCCTGAGCCCGTAGCTGGAAAAGCCCGATCGCGGCCATAACGGCCGCGACCGGGCAGCGCATCCTCAGTCGTTCTCGTAGCCGTACACTTCCGGCAGGATGAAGATGGCGGCGAGCAATCCGATCAGCGGGAAGATCGCGACCATCAGCGTGGCATTCGCCTGCCCGATCGCAGCGAATACCGTCGGGAACAGGAAGATCGCCAGGAACGACGGCAGCTTCACGAACATGTAGGCGAAGCCGCTGGCGGTGCCGCGGTACTTCGGCTTGGCGACCATGGTCGGGATCGTCATGCAGTTCGACGCGTCCCAGTAATGGCCCCACAACATGGCAGCCGCTGCGAACGGCAGCAGGATCTTGTTGTCGGTGTAAAGCGCGAAGGCCGCGACCAGCAACGAGGCCATCACGATCGAGAAGCCGGCGATCGCGATGCCGCGGTGGCCAATCTTCGGCGTCAACAGCGGCCCGACCCACCCGGACAGAGCGGCGAAGGAGAACAGCGCCATCGTCACCAGATTGATGCCGAGCACGCTCGACACACCGACCATCACGAACAGCACGGGCAGGTAGAACGCAAAGGTCGAGAACTCGCTCGCCTGGGTGAAACAAGCGATCCAGCCGTAGACCGTGGCGCGCCAGCGGATCGGATCCTTCTTGAGGTCGGCGAGGAACGCACGCGTGCTGGTCTTCGGAACCACCACATCCTGGTCCGGCAGCATGTCGAGATTGTCGTTGAACATCTCGCGCGCGACCTGCTTGGCCTCGCGGTAGCGTCCCTTCTGCACCAGCCACACCGCCGTCTCCGGCACGTCATGACGCATGATCAGGATGATCAGCGCCGGCACCGCGCCAAGGCCGAGCGTCACGCGCCACAGCATCTCGTGCTGCATGTCGATCAGCAGGAAGATCACGATGACGCCGATGGTGAGCACTTCACCGACTGCGAACATGAACTGCCAGCGGTTGCCCATGACCTCGCGCTCACCCTTGGCCATGGATTCCATGATGTAGGTGTAGCCGGTCGAGATATCGGAGCCGAGCGGAATGCCGAGCAGGAAGCGGATCACGACGAGCCAACCGACGGTCGGCACGAAAGCCTGCGCCAGCGCCAGCACGATGAACAGCACCATCGTCACCAGGAACATGACGCGGCGGCCGATCTTGTCGGAGAGCCAGCCGCCGAGCAGCGCGCCGATCAACGCGCCGCCCTGCGTACCGGCGGCGGCAAGACCCAGCATCAGCGGATCGGGATTGTACTGCTCCTTGATGAAGATCAGCACGAAGGCGATCGAATAGAGATCCCAGGCCTCGACGAGGATCGAGGCCATCATCAGCCAGCCGACCTTGTTACCCTTGGGACTGTAGTTCGTGATCAGGTAGCGGACCGCGGCTTCGCTCGCGGTCGGTTGTGGCATCGCCATCGTCGACATTCTTCTTCCTTTCTCCAGAACTCTTTACGCGCCGAGCAGCGGCTCGATGCTGCAGTCGAGTAGGCGCGGGTCGATCCCCGCCTCCATGCCCGTGAACATCTCGCCCATGTAGTCGATCAGCGCATCGCTCGCCTTCACGGCGTCATCGACGCGGCGGCTGGCGACGGCTGCGAGAATGGCGAGATGATGGTCGATCGTGCCGGAAAGATCGGCCTGGCCCGGCATGAAGCGGTGGTGGATGTAGCCGATGCGGCGGTACAGCGTGTGCAGCGGCCGCAGCGTGTGCACCAGGAACGGCTCGCCGGCCGCCTCCAGCACCAGCGCATCGATGCGGCGGTCGATGTGATTGAATTCGTCGAGGGTCAGGGTGGCGCGGCGCTCGCGCAGCAGGCGCTCGATGTGCAGCGCCTGATTACGGTGCGACAGGCTGGCGCGATCGGCCGCGAGCCGGACGACAAAGCGCTCCATGTCACGGCGCAAGGCCAGCAGCATCCGCTCGCGCGCAAGATCGATCGGCGCGATGTGCAGGCCGTGGCGCGGACGGATGATGATGAGCGTGTCGGCGGACAGACGATTGACGGCGTGATGCACCGGTGTGCGACCGAAGCCGGTGATGTGCTGCAATTCCAGCATCGTCATGAATTGTCCGGGCTTGAGCTCGCAGTGGACGAGGAGCTCTTCGATCCTCTGGTAAGCCAGCTCGAAGAAGTTGAGCCGGTTGCGCCGGGAGGGCTTGCCCTCGCCGTCGTCCTCGTTTCTCACCACCTCGAGCGCGCGCTTGCGCCGTGCCATGTCGTCCTCCTGTCAGCCGCGCTCTCATTGCTGGGTGGCGCCTATTTGTGGCACCCTTAAAACATGTTGTGATATATTACAAGCAGGCGTAAGACTTCGGCGCGACCTGCAGCATGCTGCAGTGCGAAATGAGACTTCAGGCGCGAGGCGCCTGTGATGGGAGGATTGTTGCCGTGAAGATCACGTCGATCGAGACGCTGCGCACCGAGGAATTTTCCAACGTCATCTGGGTGCGCGTCCACACCGACACGGGCATGATCGGTCTCGGCGAAACCTTCTATGGCGCGGGCGCGGTCGAAGCGCAGATCCACGATACGTTCGCCGGCCGCCTGCTCGGCCGCAATCCCCTGCACATCGAAGCGATCCACCGCGACATGCTGAACCTGCCGATGGCGCAATCCTCGACCGGTGTCGAGTATCGCGCCGCTTCAGCGATCGACATCGCGCTGTGGGACCTGTTCGGCAAGGTCTGCAATCAGCCGGTACACCAGATGCTCGGCGGCCTCTGCCGCGACAAGCAGCGCATCTACAACACCTGCGCCGGCACGCAATATGTCCGCTCCACCAATATCAGCCCGGTCGCGAACTGGAATCTCGGTGCCTCCAAGGGTCCCTATGAGGACCTCGACGGCTTCATGCACCACGCCGACGCGCTCGCCGAAAGCCTTCTGGAGAGCGGCATCTCCGCAATGAAGATCTGGCCGTTCGATCCGGCGGCCCAGGAGAACAAGGGGCTCTACATCACCGCTGCGCAGATGAAACGGGCGATCGAGCCGTTCGAGAAGATCCGCAAGGCGGTCGGCGACAAGATGGAGATCATGGTCGAGCTCCATTCGCTGTGGAACCTGCCGACCGCCAAGCAGATCGCGCGCGCGCTCGAGCCCTACAAGCCGACCTGGTACGAAGACCCGATCCGCATGAACTCGCCGCAGGCGCTCGCCGAATATGCGCGTTCGACCGACGTCTGGGTCTGCGCCAGCGAGACGCTGGGCTCGCGCTTCCCCTACAAGGACATGCTCGACCGCGACGCCATGCATGTGGTGATGGCGGATCTGTGCTGGACCGGCGGCCTCACCGAAGGCCGCAAGATCGCGGCGATGGCCGAGACCTATCACCGGCCCTTTGCTCCTCATGATTGCATCGGCCCGATCGGCTTCATCGCCGCCATCCACATGTCGTTCAGCCAGCCCAACACGCTGATCCAGGAATCGGTGCGCGCCTTCTACAAGGGCTGGTACAACGAGCTCGTCACCACGATGCCTGTTATCAAGGACGGCTATGTCTTCCCGATGGAAGGCCCCGGCCTTGGCGTGGACCTGCTGCCTGCGGTATTCGACCGCAGCGATCTCACCGTGCGCCGCTCCAACGTCTGAGGATTTCTTGAGATGAGCACCGCCCTTTTCGACCTTTCCGGCCACACCGCGCTCGTGACCGGCTCCTCCCGCGGGCTCGGCCGCGCCATCGCCGAGGGCATGGCCAAGGCCGGCGCCAGGCTGATCATCAACGGCGTCGATCCCAAGCGCGTCGAGCAGGCCGTCGCCGAGTTTCGCGCCGCCGGCTACCTGGCCGAAGGCGCAGCCTTCAACGTAACGGACGAGCCGGCGATCGTCGCCGCCTTCAACGACTTCGACAAGAAGGGCATTGAGGTCGACATTCTCGTCAACAATGCCGGCATCCAGCACCGCAAGCCGCTGGTCGAGTTCACCACCGACGAATGGCGCAAGGTGATCGAGACTGACCTGACCAGCGCCTTCGTGATCGGCCGCGAGGCCGGCAAGCGCATGATCCCGCGCAAGCGCGGCAAGATCATCAATATCGGCTCGCTCGGCAGCGAGCTCGCACGTCCCACCATCGCGCCCTACACGGCAGCGAAGGGCGGCATCAAGAACCTGACCCGCTCGATGGCGGTGGAATGGGCCCAGCACGGCATCCAGGCCAATGCGATCGGCCCCGGCTACATGCTGACCGACATGAACGAGGCGCTGGTCAACAACACCGATTTCAACAACTGGCTGATGGGCCGCATCCCCTCCAAGCGCTGGGGCAGACCGGACGAGCTGGTCGGCGCGGCGATCTTCCTGGCGTCGGACGCCTCCACTTACGTCAACGGCCAGATCATCTATGTCGACGGCGGCATGATCGCCGCGATGTGATCGCGAAACGCTAAGGGAAAGAGACCATGCGCGCCGTCGTCATTCACGCCCCGAAAGACCTGCGGATCGACAGCTATCCCGATCCGGCACCCGGCCCGGGCGAGGTCCGCGTCAAGATCGCCAATGGCGGCATCTGCGGCTCGGACCTGCATTACTACCATCACGGCGGCTTCGGCGTCGTGCGCATCCAGCAGCCGATGGCGCTGGGCCATGAGATCGCCGGCGTGGTCGCGGCCGTCGGTGACGGCGTGACCAGCGTGAAGCCGGGCACGCGCGTCGCCGTCAATCCGAGCAAGCCGTGCGGCAAGTGCCTGCATTGCCAGGAGGGGATGCGCAACCAATGCCTCGACATGCGCTTCCTCGGCAGCGCGATGCGCTTTCCCCATGTGCAGGGCGGCTTTCGCGAGTTCCTCACGATCGATGCGACGCAGGCCGTACCGATCGCGGATGAGCTGTCGCTGGCCGAGGCCGCGGTCGCCGAGCCGCTCGCGGTTTGCCTGCATGCCGGCAAGCAGGCCGGCCCCCTCCTCGGCAAGCGCGTGCTGATCACCGGCTGCGGCCCGATCGGTGCACTGATGATCCTGGTCTCGCGTTTCGGCGGGGCGTCCGAGATCGTGGTGACCGATGTCGCCGACGCGCCGCTGGCGGTCGCCAGAAAGCTCGGTGCCACCCACGCCATCAACGTCGCGACCCATGCCACCGCGCTCGATCCCTGGCGCGCCGGCAAGGGCGTGTTCGACACGCTGTTCGAGGCTTCCGGCAACCAGGCTGCGCTCCGCACCGCGCTCGACGTGCTCAGGCCCGGCGCCACGCTGGTGCAGCTCGGCCTCGGCGGCGAGATGACGCTGCCGATCAACTCCATCGTCGCCAAGGAATTGCAGCTCCGCGGCACCTTCCGCTTCGATCCCGAGTTCGAGCTCGCGGTGCGGCTGATGGGCGAAGGCCTGATCGACGTCAAGCCGCTGATCACGGCCACCATGCCGTTCGAGAACGCGGTCGCCGCCTTCGAGCTTGCCAGCGACCGTTCGCAGTCGATGAAGGTGCAGCTGTCGTTCTAGGGCTTTGCCTGGCTCTCGATCAGCCGGTCGCTGACCAGCCGTACGGCGCCGCGCTTCCAGGAATAGTCCGCGCCCATGCGCAGGCCGCTGTCACCGCGCGCCAGCACCGCCCCGGTCCTGGCATCGCGGAGCTGGAAGCCGAGCGTGTATTCGGTGCGGCTGACCCGCCGCACCACGCCGATCAGCGACTGGTCCGCGCCGAGCTTTTGCGCAATCGCGGCCTCGCAGCCGCCACAGTCGCGCAAGGCACGCGCCTTCACCGCCTCGCCGCTGATATCGACGATACGGTAGCGGCCGGACTGGCCCAGGGCCTCACGCACGCTGCCGGTGACCTCGGCCAGGTATGACGCATCCGAAGCGGCCGAGGCGCCCGCCGAAGCTGCGGTCGTGTCCTCGAGCTCGAAATCGAACACCGCCAGCGCGACCGGCGCCGGCGTGCTGAGCGCGGCCATCACCTCGCGGGAGACAAAAATCTCGGCGCGCTCCCAGGATTCATCATTGTCGCCGCGGAAGGTGTAGAGCTTGTCCATCACGAGCCTCTTCGCGCCGACGTCGATCACGGCGACCTTGGCCCATTGCACCAGCGTGCTCGTCTTCTGGATGCCGCCGATAACCTTGAAGGCCGCGCCGTCCTGCGCCGACGGCACTGGCCGGTAGCGGCCGTCCGCACTGATATCGCGCCTGAGCGCGGCCATGAACGCCGACAGCCGCCGCTCATGGGCGGCGGTCTGGTTGGCCGGCTCGGCCGACGTATCGGTATAGCTGAAATCGTCCATGGCAACGCCGATGGCCGCCCCGGCACCGGCTGGCGAATAGGCCGCCGGGAGGACGACAAGGAGAAAAGCAGAGCAGATCAACCGGGACAGGTGCATGAGCGGGCCTCGTGTGACGGAGCGGCGCGAAAATCTGGATGGCCGCCTCTCGCCATGCAACCGTGCCCGTCCCGGCGAACGCCGGGAAATTTTCACGACGTTGCACTGCGGTAGAGCACAGCGCTTTCCGCCGCTTGCGTTCTGCCGTTTAATGCGGTGGCGACAAACCCGTTCGCGCCAGGTGCCTGCCGATGTGGAACCGCCCGAGATTCGATCTCAAGGTCCGTCTGACGTTGCGCGTGGCCGCAATATCGGCCGCCTGCTTCGCCGCGATCTCCGCCTATTTCCTTGTAACGGCTGATCGCGAGGCGCATGCGCGCATCGACGGTATCGCCGCCATCGTGGCGAAGTCGCTGGAGCTGCAACAGGGCAAGGTCCAGTGGGTGGCGAACCCGCGCTCGGACTTCCCCAACCTTGACCCCGTATCGGCCTATGTGATGACGCCCGGCCTGTGCCTGGCATTCCGTGGCGCGAACGGCGAGATACTCCAGCGGTTCTGCAGTGGCGCGCCTACTCCGGCAAACCCGCCGCCGCAGGTCTTCGCGGCCTTCTATCGCAGCCTGTTCGACCCCGGCCGTGAGGCAGCGCGGCCAGTGATCGTGCGCGGAGCGAAGCTCGGCGAGACCGTGGTCTCGGTCGATCCGGCCGTGCAGACGGCGGAGGCATGGCACGAGGCCGGCCGCCTGATGATTGCGCTTGCGATCGCACTGCCGCTGCTCTGCGCACTGGTCTATGCGGCACTGGCGCGGGCGCTGCGCCCCACCCGCATGATCCGCACCGGCCTCGAACGAATCGCCGCCAATGACCTCACCGCGCGGCTGCCGCCGTTCGACCTCGCCGAGCTCTCCGCCATCCGCGACGTCTTCAACCATCTCGCCGAAAGCCTCGACACCGCGCTTGCCGAGCGCAGCGAGCTGACGCGAAAGCTGATCGCGCTCCAGGACGAGGAGCGCCGCCATCTCGCGCGCGAGCTGCACGACGAGTTCGGCCAGTCACTGGCCGCCATCCGCGCGCTCGCCGCATCCGCCCGCCAGACCGCCGTGCAGGACTGCCCTTCCCTGCTGTCCGAGTGCGACGGCATCGCACGGACCGCAACCGGCATGATGGAGATGCTGCGCGGCACGCTGTTCAGACTGCGTCCGCCCGATGTCGAAGAGCTCGGGCTGGTCGCCAGCCTCGAAGGCCTGGTCGCCGGCTGGAACGGTCGCAGCCGCGGCGAGACGCGGTTTGCGATCCGCTTCGACGGCGCCTTCGAGACCCTGCCGGCCGCGATCAGCGCCAGCCTCTATCGCATCGTGCAGGAGGCTCTCACCAACGCCGCCAAGCATGCCGGCGCAACCAAGGTGAGTCTGGAACTGACGATGCGTGCCGACGAGATCGCGCTTGCGATCGACGACGACGGACGGTCGAGCGATCCCGCCGCGAAATCCGGAATGGGCCTGCTCGGCATGCGCGAGCGCGTCGCGGCCCTGCGTGGCAAATTGAGCTTCGAGGCCGGACCGCATGGCGGCACTGCGCTGCGCGTCACCATCCCTGTCGCGGCCGATCGGCCGGTGCTGGAGCGGGCGGCATGAGCGCGGGCGATGCGACCATCCTGCTGGTCGACGACCATTCCGTCGTCCGCGAAGGCTATCGCTCGGTGCTCCAGAAGCAGCCGGGCCTGCGCGTCGTCGCCGAAGCCGCCGACGGCGCGGAGGCCTACCGTCTCTTCAAATCCGTGGCGCCCGACCTCGTCATCATGGATCTGAGCATGCCCGGCATCGGCGGCATCGAGGCTGTCAGGCGGATCAGGCAGTGGGACAAGGGCGCGAGAATCCTCGTCTTCACCATGCACCAGAATGCGGGCTTTGCCGTGCAGGCGATCCGCGCCGGCGCGAGGGGCTATGTCACCAAGACCAGTCCGCCCGAAACGCTGGTGCGCGCGGTGATGGACGTGCTCGCGGGCCGGATCGCCATCAGCCCCGACATCGACCACGAACTCGCACTGAGCCGCATCAGCGGCGAGAGCTCGGCTGCCGACGTCCTCACGCCGCGCGAGTTCGAGGTGCTGCGGCTGCTGCTGGCCGAGGAGTCGACGGAGGAGATCGCCGAGACGCTCCACGTCAGCCCGAAGACGGTGGCAAACCTGCATTCGCTGATCAAGGACAAGCTCGGCGTCGACTCCGACATCGAGCTGGTCCGCCTGGCGCTGCGTCAGGGACTGTTGACGCAGGTCGATCTCGGCAAGGCCTGATCGCCGCTTGCGCTCTCCCGCCTGGCGGCGGATCATTCGCGCGCGACCACCGCGTCCAGCCATGCGCAGTTCAGCGGCGGCACACGCGGGTCGGCGACGCGCACGCCACGGGCCGCGGCGTCCAGCCTCATGTCGCGCAGGCGCTTGCGCTGCTCCTCCGGCATGTTGAGCCGCTCGTGGCCCCATAGCGACGGGCCGTCAAAGGTCTCGTGCGGCTGCCAGGTCTCGGGATCGATGACGCGGCCGCCCCAGCCATATTCGATGAAGAAGCCCGAGGGCGTATTCACGTAGAACGAGGTCATGTGGTCGTTGGTGTGCCGCCCCAGCGTATAGGCAATACGGCCGTCATCCAGCTGCGCGAGGTCGTAGCCCTGCCCGACATCGTCGAGGCTGCCGAGCTCGACCATGAAATGATGCAGCGCCTTCCGTCCGGAGCCTACCATCGCAAAGCTGTGGTGGCGGCCGTTGACGTGGAAGAAATAGAGCCCATAGGGCTTGAGCCCGAAATCGGAGACGTGGAAGCCGAGCACGTCGCGGTAGAACGGCAACAGCGGCTCGACGTCCTCGACGTTCAGCACCACGTGCCCCATGCCGAGCGCGCCGGTACGAAAACCCGAGATCGGCCGCCCCGGCTTGAACGGCTCGGTTGCAAGCTCCGGCTTGCAGAAGGCCTCAAGCCGATTGCCGGCGGGATCGGCGAACGTGATCAGCTCGGCCACATGACGTTCGTCGGCGAGCGCGCGCGAGCCGCGCGTCACCTTCACGCTGTGGCTTTCCAGCCGCCCGGCTAACTGATCGAGCTCGGCGGTTGAGGGAACTTCCCATCCCATCACCGCCAGCCCGGCATCACTGCTGCCGTCGACGATCAGCCGCTGCTTGCGATCGTCCATGCGGAAGGCGCGCATCTTGCCGCCGCGATCGACCTGCTGCATGCCGAGCAGCCGGGTTGCCATGTGGCCCCACTGATCGAGCTGGGATGAATTGATCCGGACATAGCCGAGCGCGGTGATTTCCATCGACGTCCTCCCGAGGGCATCGCACCCGCCGCACTGCGGCGAACTTGATACCGGCCGCGCACGCTCCTACGGTGGCGTCCGCAATCGCTTCTCGTTTGCGAAGACGATAGCCGCGGAGCGAAACGGCACAAGGGAGGAAATGCGAAGTGTCCAAGGAGCGGACGCGGACCGGAGCGCCGCGGCAGTCGGAGGGCGTCCGCGCCTTCAAGCGTGGGCTGGACGTGCTGCACGAGATCAACCGGTCCGGCGGCAGCCGCGCGGGCGACGTCGCCCGCGCACTCGACCTGCCTCGCCCGACCGTCTATCGCCTGCTCGAGACGTTGGAGGAACTTGGCTATGTCGCCCGCAGCGCCAGCGACGACCGCTTTCGCGTGACCCGGCGCGCGCTCAGTCTCGGCGACGGCTACGATCCCGGCGTGGTGATCTGCCAGGCGGCGGCGCCTTATCTCGCCGAGCTCAGCAAGAACCTCGTCTGGCCGGTCGATCTCTCGACTTACGAGAACGCCGCGATGGTGGTGCAGGAAACCACGCACTCCCGCAGCCCGCTCTCGATCGACCGCGGCATGATCGGCAAGCGCCTGCCGATGTTGCGGACGTCCGCGGGCCGCGCTTATCTCGCCGCTTGTCCTGCGCGCGAGCGCAACCTGATCGTCAATCATCTGCGACGCATCGACGAGGCCGACGATCGCCCCTTCCTCGACGAAGGCCGCCTCGACCGCATGATCGCCGAGACGCAAGCCCGCGGCTACGCCATCCGCAGCGAGGGCGAGTACAATCCCAAGACGGCCTCGATCGCGGTCCCCATCGTGCGCAACGGCGCCGTGTTCGGCTGCATCTCCATCATCTGGATCCGCTCGGCCCTCGGAATTGAAGAAGCGGTGGCGCAATTTGCAGGACAGCTTCAGGAAACGGCATCGGCCATCCCGGTCGAGGTCTAGCGGGGTCCGTCCGCTGGGCGGACACTTGGCGCGACGGCATTGATGCTGCGGCGCGGCTTGGGGAAGAGATAGCCCCATGCAACATAAGTCCACCCCCGAAGAGTTTGATGTCGTGATCGTCGGCCGCGGCCCGGTTGGCGCCACGTTGGCCAATCTGCTCGGACTGTGCGGCGTGCGGACGCTGGTACTGGAGCGCGAGGCGCGGACCTATCACCTGCCGCGCGCGGTGCATTTCGACGACGAATGCATGCGCGTGTTCCAGACCATCGGCCTCGCCGACGCGATCCTGCCGCATGTCATCCTCAGCCCCGGGATGCTCTTTCTCGACGCCGGCGGCCGGATGCTGCTGGACTGGTCGCGCCCGCAGACGCTCACGCCGATGGGATGGAATCTCAGCTATCGCTTCCACCAGCCCGATCTGGAGGACGTGCTGATCCATGGCCTTGCGCGCTGGCCGCATGTCACCCTGCGCAACCGCTGCGACGTGTTCGCGCTGGATCAGGACGAGACTGGCGTGCGCGTCCGCTACGAGGATCTTGCCAACGGGACGCTTGGTGAAGTCCGTGCCGGCTATGTGGTCGGCTGCGACGGTGCCCGCTCTCTGGTGCGCCGCTTCATCGGCTCCGGCATGGACGATCTCGGCTTTCACGAGCGCTGGCTGGTGATCGACGTGCTGCTCAAGCGCGACCGCGATGACCTCGGCGACTACAGCATCCAGCACTGCGACCCCCGGCGGCCGGCGACCTATGTCCGCGGCACCGGCACCCGGCGGCGCTGGGAGATCACGGTGTTGCCGGACGAGGATTCGCAAGATGTGGCGCAGCCGGCCAAGGTCTGGGAGCTGCTGTCGCGCTGGATCACGCCCGACGACGCCGAGATCGAGCGCGCCGCTGTCTATACTTTTCATTCCGTGATCGCGCAGCAATGGCGGGGCGGACGGCTGCTGCTCGCGGGCGATTCCGCACACCAGACCCCACCCTTCCTCGGACAGGGCATGTGCGCCGGCATCCGCGATGCCGCCAACCTTGCCTGGAAACTCGGCGCGATCATCCGCGACGGCGCCGCGCCTGATCTGCTGGAGACCTATCAGAGCGAGCGCCAGCCGCATGTGCGGGAGTTCATCGAGCTCGCCATTCGCCTTGGCGGCATCATCAACACCAAGGCGATCGAGGCCGGCCTTGCCGCCGGCGAAGCGCGCGACAACGCGCCCGTGAAACTCGAGGTGAAAAAGCCCCTGCTCGGCCCCGGGCTCGCGCTCGGCGGCCTGCCGCTGGCCGGGCATCTCGCACCGCAGTTCGAGCTGAACGACGGTCGCCGCAGCGATGACCGGACCGGCTACAGCCATGTGCTGCTTGTCGAGAGCGCGGCCGCGCTGCCATCGCGTCTTGTCTCGTCGCCGGCCGGGATCGCAATCCTGACCGGCGACGAAGCCCAGGGCGTCGGGCACTGGCTGCGTGAGCACGGCATCATCGCCGCGCTGGTCCGTCCCGACCGCTATGTGCGTGGCACAGCCCGCAACGATTCCGAGTTCGAACGACTCGTCGCCGCCGTTACTCCCCCAACCCGCGTGCCGTCCGCGGCTTGACCGAACCCGCTTTCCAAGGACATCTCATGAAGCTGCTCTCTTTCATCGTCGACAGCCGCACCTCCTTCGGGGCCGTCAAGGACAACGGCGTCGTCGATCTCGGCGCGCGCATGGCAGGCTGCACGACACTGCGGCAGCTGCTCGAAGCCGGTCGCGTCGCCGAGGCGGCAAAGCTCGTCGCGTCCGCCGCGCCCGATCATGCCCTCGACAAGGTCAGCTTCGCGCCCGTCATCCCCGATCCCGGCAAGATCATCTGCGTCGGCCTGAACTATCGCGACCATGTCGCTGAAACCGGACGTATCGTCACCGAGAAGCCCGCACTCTTCGTTCGCTTCCCCTGCAGCCAGGTCGGCCATCTCCAGCCGATCGTGAAGCCGAAAGTCAGCGACGATTTCGACTATGAGGGCGAGCTTGCGCTCGTCATCGGCAAGGAAGGCCGGCACATCCCCGCGAACCGCGCGCTCGACCACATCGCCGGCTATTCCTGCTACAACGAAGGCAGCGTCCGCGACTGGCAGCGCCACACCAGCCAGTTCCTCTCCGGCAAGACCTTTGCCGAAAGCGGCAGCTTCGGCCCATGGCTGGTGACGGCGGACGAAATTCCCGATCCGTCAAAGCTGACCTTGCAGACCCGGCTCAACGGCACGGTGGTGCAGGACACCACCACCGATCTCCTGATCACCGCCATCCCCGGGCTGATCGCCTACATCTCGACGATCTGCCCGCTGGTCCCCGGCGACGTCATCGTCACGGGCACGCCCGGCGGCGTCGGCGCAAAGCGCACGCCGCCGTTGTGGATGCGCCCCGGCGACACCGTCGAGGTCGAGATCTCCGGCATCGGAACCTTGCGCAACAAGGTCATCGCCGAACCGGAGTGACCGCCAACGTCGCTCAATCAAAACGACAACAAAATCAGGAAACGCCATGGCCACTCACCGCACGACCTCCGCCGCTATCCTGCTGATCACGCTGGCGCTCGCAGGCACCGCCGCACGCGCCGAGATCAAAGGCGACGCCATCCGGATCGGCGTCCTCACCGACATGAACGGGATTTTCGCCACCGCCATGGGTCCGGGCTCGGTCGAGGCGGCGCGAATGGCGGCGGAGGAGTTCGGCGGCAAGATCAACGGCAAGCCCATCGAGATTTTGCAGGCCGATCACCAGAACAAGCCGGACCTTGCAGGCTCACTCGCGCGAAAATGGTTCAGCGACGGCGTGCAGGCGATCGCGGACGGTGGCAGCTCGGGCGCGGCGCTCGCGGTGCAGGAGCTGGTGCGCGGCAACGGCAGGATCTTCCTCGTCTCCGGCGCCGGCGCCAACCAGCTCACGGATGAGGCCTGCGCGCCGACCAGCGTGCAATGGACCCAGGACGCCTACTCCACCGCGACTGCCGTGGTCTCCGGCATCATGCAGACCAGCAAGGAGCCATGGTTCTTCATCACCGGCGACTACGCCTTCGGCCATTCGATCGAGGCGACCGCTCGCGCCCGCATCACCGAGCTTGGCGGCAAGGTTGCTGGCGGCGTTAAAGCCCAGCTCGGCACGCCCGACTACAGCTCGTTCCTACTCCAGGCGCAGTCCTCGGGCGCAAAGGTCCTGGCGATCAACGTCGCCGGCGACAACGCCACCGCGATCAAGCAGGCCGAAGAATTCGGGCTCGCCGCGCAGGGCATGAAGATCGTGCCGATGTCGTTCCAGAATGTCGACATCGAAGCGGTCGGCCTGAAGGCCACGCGCGGCGACCTTATCGTGACCTCGTTCTTCGAGGATATCTCGCCGGCGGCGCGGAAATTTTCCGATGCGTTCTATGCGCGCCGCAAGGCGATGCCCTCACAGATCCAGGCCGGGGTTTATTCCGCCGTACGCCACTATCTGCAGGCCATCAAGGACACCGATACGGACGACAGCGCGATCGTGATGGCCAAGATGAAGGCGACGCCGGTGTCGGATGCCTACACCACCAACGGCCGCATCCGCGAGGACCAGCGCATGGTGCACGATCTCTATCTGGTCCAGGTCAAGACGCCGGAAGAGTCGAAAGGCCCGTGGGATTTCGTCAAGCTGGTCGCGACGATCCCGCCCGACCAGGCCTTCCGCCCGCTCGACCGCAGCAAGTGCAGCCTGGTCGGCAAGTAAAGCGTTTTCAAGCGAAGTGGATGCCGGTTCGCGTTAAGAAAACGCGTCAAAATAGGAATCAACCCTCAGGCGAGATAGCGCGTCAGATAGCCTTCCATCGCGTAGAGCGCGCAGAGCGCCAGGCTCGACCACACCGCGGCGCTGAAATACAGGAACATCCAGGTCAGCTCGCCCTTCCAGTGCGCGATGTCGTGGGTCACCACCCAGCGCGTCGAGACGTCATGCAGGCCTTCGAGGAAGCCCAGGAACCTGCCGCCCTCGGCATGCCCTGCCCGCCAGCGGCTGAGATACATCGGCACGTCGACGGTAACGAGGAAGGCGAGGAAGCAGGCGATGCCGACGATGCCGGCGATCAGAGCCCAGCGCACCACGCCCTGGAATTCCGGCATCAGGCGGCACAGCGCGATGCCGGCGAGGAAGAAGGTCACCGCCCACAGCGAATTCTCGATCGCGTTGAAGAGATAGTTGGTGGTCACGACCGCGTACCACGAGAAACACTCCGCGATGATGATCACGGGCACGATCACCCACGCGATGTTCACGGCCGTCTCGGCACCCGTCATGGTGCCGAGCTGATGCAGGATCACCGCCCATTGCGCGGCGAAGCAGACTTCGGCCACCGTCGCGACCGAGCGGCCGACAAAGACGCTCGAGAGCCAGGTGTCGAACAGGCAGATGCGCTGCACGTCGGCGCGCGGCAGGAACGAGCGGAAGGCGCAGCCGAACACATACCCCGCGCAGAGCAGGAACATCAGCCCGATGTCGGAGCCGCCGCCGACGCTGCCCGCAACCGTCGGGTAGAACTCGCGATACAGCATGAACCAGACGAGGATGTTGGCGCTGCTGACGAGCGTGAGCGACCCCCACCACCACGCGAGGGGATTTGACCGCGCCTGCCACTGCAACATGAATCGCTCCGCTGTAATCGATGTGACATCTATTCGTAATAATCCTGTCACAGGACGCCATGGAATCACGACAAAAATCTGTGTGCGGCTCGGCTCGCGCGCGTCTTTTTTGCCCGCGGTAGCGACGGAGAGCGTGTCCACATATCGGACGGATGAGGCACAATTATCGAATTTATTGGACAAGCCAGCGGAGCGGGTCCATTAGAACTCCCATGGCTCGAACCGCGTCCAAACCGCCTCCCGCCTCCTCATCCGCGGCCGCAGTGCTGGCTTCGAGCGCGGATGACGCCGCGTTCGCGACGACGCTGGCAAAGGGCCTCGTGGTGCTCGAGGCGTTCAAGGCCGGAACGACGCAGCTCGGCAACATGGAGCTGTCGACGCTGACGGGGATTCCGCGGCCGACGGTGGCACGGCTGACGCATACGCTCGCCGAGCTCGGCTACCTCCGCTACGACGCCGAACGTGCGAAATACCGCGTCGGGGCACGCGCCCTGCGGATGGCGCATCCGCTGCTTGCCGACATGCAGTTCCGCCAGGTCGCGCGCCCGATGATGATGGAGCTGGCGCAGAGCGTGCGCGGCACGGTCTCGATCGGCCTGCTGGATGGCACGTCGATGATCTATGTCGAGACCGCGCGCTCCGGCGATGTCGGCCCGCACGTCCCCGACATCGGCATGCCCATTCCCGTGGTGATGACGGCAATGGGCCGCGCCGCGGCCGCGACCTTGCCGCCGGCCGATGCAGCGCTGCTCGAACAGCAGATCGCAAGCGAGGATGCCGAGCTGTGGTCGGCCTTTCGCGACAGATATCGCGCCGGCCTTGCACAATGCGCCAGCCGCGGATTTTGCACCTGCTGGGGCGAGTACATGGCCTCGATCCACGCCGTCGCCGCGCCGCTGTTTCATGCAGATGAGACGAGGCGGTCGTTCTCCATCAATTGCGGCATTCCCGCGTTCCGGCTCCAGCCCGGCCAATTGGAGGCCGAGATCGGCCCGCGCATCGCTGCCCTCGCCGACAGCATCCGCGCCATCGTCGGCGCGGCAGGGCCGGCGGCCGAGACACAAAAGCAAAACAAGAAGAGGGCCAGGAAATGAACAAGACAACTGGCGCTCCACCACCGGGAGGCCAACATGACCGTCACACGCCGAACATTGCTGGGCACCCTCGCCCTTGCCCTGTCCGGGCTTCCAGTCTCCGTGCGCGCTGAGGACCTTTGGCCGTCGCACATGGTGCGGCTGATCTCGCCCTACGGGCCCGGCGGCTCCAACGACATCTCGCTGCGTCTGCTCGCCGAAGAGTTCGGCCGCAGCCTGCACCAGCAATTCATCGTCGAGAACAAGCCGGGCGCCGGCACGCGCATTGCGAACGATCTCGTCGCGCATGCGCCGGGCGACGGCTACACCATTCTCTATGTCGCGGCCCCCTATGCCACCGCCGAGGCGCTGTTCGGCAAGCTGACCTATGATCGCAAGGATCTTCGGCCGGTCGCGATGGCGGTGATCGCGCCGCTGTTCCTGATCATCAGCGCGGACGCGCCGTTCAAGACGCTGCCGGACCTGATCGCCTACGGCAAATCGAAGCCGGACGGACTGACCTTCGCCTCACCCGGCGCCGGCTCGCAGCCGCATCTTGCCGGCGAGCTCCTGTTCAGGGATGCCGGCGTCAAGGGTCTCAACATCCCGTTCCGCGGTGACGCGGCGTCCTACACCGAGCTGCTCGCCGGCCGCGTCGATGCCACGCTGACCGCACTCCCGACGGCGCTGCCCTACATCCAGAGCGGCAAGTTCGCCGTGCTCGGCGTCGCCTCCAGCGAGCGCAGCCCGCTCTATCCGCAGGCTCCGACGCTGCGCGAGCAAGGCTTTCCCAACGTGATCGCCGCCGGCTGGTTCGGCTTCATGGCGCCGGCCGCAACGCCGCAGCCGATCGTCGACAAGCTACAGACCGAAGTCTCGCGCGTGCTCGCCGACCCCGCCGTGAAGGACAAGCTCACCGCCCAGGGCCTGGAAGTGCGCACCGGCACCGCCGCCGAATTCGGCCAGTTCATCGACAGCGAGACCCAGAGGTGGACCGGATTGATCCGCGAGGCCGGGCTGAAGGGGGAGTGACAGCCGAGGTGGACGAGTGAGGGGCGCCATCGACCGACTCTCGTCATGGCCGGGCTTGTCCCGGCCAACCGCGCGGCACGTAGAACGTGGATGCCCGGGCCTTCGCCTCGCCGGAGCGGCTTCGGCCGCGCAGGCGGAACAAGCCCGGGCATGACGACTGACGGTGCAGCTACCTCTTCAACGCGCCCACATAAGCCGCGAGCTTGTCCAGCGTCTGGTAGCCGTATTCGACGGCGCCGAAACTGATCATGCCATCACGCTGCTCCGTGCTCGAGGCCAGTTGCCGCATCATCAGCACGGTCTTGCCGTTGCCCTGCTCGGCGAAGGTGATGGTGAAGCGAAACATGCCGGGATCGTCGTCCTGGTCGACGCCATGGTCCATCTCCATCAGCTTCGGCCGCTCAATGCGCCGAAAGCGCATGCGGTTCGGATAGACGGTGCCGTCGGGGCCGATCATGTTGAAGCGCCAGACGCCGCCAACCCGCACGTCGATCTCGAAGGTCTCGATCTTGAACCCCTTCGGCCCGAACCATTGCGGCAGATGTTTTGGGTCGGACCACGCCTCGAACACCAGATCGCGCGGCGCGTCGATCACGCGCGACATCACGATCTCGCGGTCGAGCGACCATTGCGACAAAGCGGGATTGGCAGAATTCGTCATCACTCAGAACCTTTCCGTTTGGTTGTTCGGGACGGCCGCTTGGCGGCCGCCCTCTCCTTCTCTTTCTTGAGCTTCATCACGTAAGCCTCGAACCGGTCGAGGCGCGCCTCCCAGATCGCGCGCTGCTGCTGGAACCAGTCCTCCGCGCCGACGAGCGCGTCCGGGCTGAGGCGGCAGGTGCGCACGCGGCCGGATTTCTCCGACAGGACGAGCCCGCTCGTCTCCAGCACATGGACGTGCTTCATGAAGCTCGGCAGCGCCATGTCGAAGGGATCGGCGAGCTCGCCGACGGATGCCTCGCCCACGCAGAGCCGCATCACGATCGCCCGCCGTGTCGGGTCGGCGAGCGCGGAAAAAATCTGGTCCAGTCGAGATAATTGGTTAGCCATGAAGCTAACTATAGACCCGTCGCGAACCCGCGTCAACATTTGTTAGCCGACAAGCTAAGTAAAATCCGTCGTCGACGCGGCCGTGCGCTGGATAGGCGGCTAGAAGGTTCGCTACGGAACTTCCAACGCGCGATTGTGAATTGAGGCGGGACGCGGTTTGCAGGTACGACTGACGCCGGGGGCGTCGGCAATCTGTTCATCAAGCGCGTGTCCTCTCTTGTCACCTTACGATCTCTTTCGATCAGCCGGCGCGGCTTCGCCAGGGCGGCCCTGCTTCCGCTCGCAATCGGCCTCATCAGGCCGCGCGAGGCGGCTGCGGATTCCGACATGATCGCGCAGATGCGCGACATCGTCGCCAATGAGCTGGCGCCGACCGCGACGCCGGACCAACCGGGCGGCCTCGCCGCCGCGCTCTATGCCGGCCGTCATGTCGAGTTCTTCAACTACGGCTTTGCCGACGACACCACACGACGGCCGGTCACGTCGGACACGTTGTTCAACCTCGGCTCGCTGCGCAAGCCGTTCGAGGCGACGCTGGTCGCGCTCGGCACGCTCCGGGGCGAGCTGCGGCTCGACGACCGCCTGCCGAAATACCTGCCCGAGCTCACGGGCGACTCTATCCGCCGCGTCACCGTCGGCGAGCTCGTCACGCACACGTCGGGACTGCTGCTGCCGACCGACCACCCGCCCTGGCCGAACGAGGAGTTCTCGCGCGCGCAGTTCATCGAGATGCTCAACGCCTGGAGACCGCAGGCTGGCGAGGCGCCCGGCAAGCAGCGCATCTACAGCCATGCCGGCTATGTGCTGCTCCAGCTCGTGCTCGAACGCTGTTACGGCACGCCGATCGCAACCCAGCTCGAACAGCGCATCTTCAGGCCGCTCGGTATGACCGCGACCTCGGTGCCCGAACGCGGCGAGGACAACCGTGCCGTCATGGATGCAGCGTGGATGCAGCGGGTCGTCCAGGGCTATTCGGATCAGGGCATGGCCATCGGCCCGCCCGGCAACCAGCAGAGCTATTTCGATTTCCCCGGCACCGGCCAGATATTCTCTTCGCCGCGGGATCTTTCGACCTTCGTTGCGGCCTGCGTCGATGGCCACTCGGTCGACCCGCATTTGCGCGAGGCGCTGAGGATGACGCAGCACGAGACCTTCCGCGTCGACGAGAAATTCGGGCAAGGCATGGCGTGGGAGACGGTGCATCTTCCCGAGGCCACCGTCGTCGACAAGCCAGGCGGCCTCAACAACGCCTCCGGCTATCTCGGCCTCGTGCCGGCGCGGCGGATCGGCATCGTGCTGCTGGCCAATCGCGGCGAATATCCGCACGAGATCGCGCGCTACAGGATCCTGCCCGCGCTGGCGAAGCTCGTGGCCTCGCACTGAAGCCGGCCCTCGAAACAGAAAGCCCCGGCTGAGCCGGGGCTTTCCACGCCAGATTCGGAACGGGATGAAGCTCAGTATCTGGCGACGACAGGTCCGCCGAACTTGTAGTTCACGCCGACGCGGACGATGTTCGACTTGAGATCGACCGAGTGAGTGTAGACGTTGCTCGGAAATGCGATGGCCGGCACGAAGGCAGCAAGGTTCGTGCTGGTCGCGCTGGCGCGTCCGAGATCGACATAGAGATATTCGGCCTTGAGCGACCAGCCGCCGCCGAACGCATATTCGGTGCCCACGCCCGCGGTCCAGCCGAGACGCGTGTCGCGGATCGCGCTCGACTCGGTTGCTCCCGCAAACGTGTCGGTGAAGTTAAAATTGCCCTTGACCTCCGCGATCGCGGCGCCGCCCGTGGCGTAGAGCAGCCAGGTCGGAGCGGCCAGGAAGCCGATACGGCCGCGGATGGTCGCGAGCCAGTCGGCCGAGACCGACGACGACACCGTAAAGCCGGTCGGCGCGCAGCAGGGATAAAGCGCCGAACCGGTCGCACTGCCCTTGAAGCCGAAATAGTTGATGTCGCCTTCGAGGCCGAGCACGGCATGGTTGACCTGCCAGTTGTAGCCGGCGGTGAAGCCGCCGGTCACGCTGGAGCTGTTGATGCCCTGGGCGCCGACCGTGTTGATGGCGGGAACGCTGCTGGCGGCGAAATAGCCCGTCGGAGAAAACACGGTCGAGGTGCTGGGATCGGAGCTGCCCCACTGCCCGCCGACATTGCCGCCGACGTAAAATCCGGTCCAGTTGTAGGCCGGCGCCATCATCGGCGCCTTGGTGTAATGCGCCGCGAGGTCGGCCGCCTGCACCGATGCGGTGCCCAAAACAACCGAAGCGACCGCCAGCAAAAACTTCTTCATTCTAGTCTCCTTGCCCACGCGATCAGCTCGCGTTTCGAATGCGCGCGGGCGGAAGGCATCCGGCGCAGATCGGGCATAGGCCGCCGGCCCCATGCCGTCTTGGGCTGCGGCGAAGTTCATAGGGACTATGACGTAGTGTGCGCCCCACGTCGTGCGAACGGACGAGGAGTGTGACCCAAGAGCCACGCCTCGCCCTTCATCCGTGGCGCGCTACGCGCGCCGGTGTCGCATCACGACAAGGCGGCGCGAGCGCGATTCGAATCTGTCGGCGTCAGACCGAGCGCGTCAGCCCACCGTCCACACGGATGTTCTGGCCGGTGATGTAGGCTGCGCCGTCGGACGCCAGGAACGCGATCGTCGCCGCGATCTCCTCGACCTTGCCGTAGCGCTTCATCGGCACGCTGTCGCGGCGCGCATCTAACTGCGGCAGGCTGTCGATCCAGCCCGGCAGAACGTTGTTCATGCGGATGTTGTCGGCGGCATGGGTGTCGGTGAAGATCTTGGTGAAGGCGGCAAGGCCTGCGCGGAACACCGCCGATGTCGGAAACATCGCGCTCGGCTCGAATGCCCAGGCGGTCGAGATATTGATGATGGCGCCAGCCTTCTGTGCCTGCATCACCGGCGTCACCAACCGGGTCGGCCGGATCACGTTGAGCAGATATGTATCGAGGCCGGTGTGCCACTGCTCGTCGGTAATCTCCGTGATCGGCGCGCGCGGTCCGTGGCCCGCACTGTTGACGAGCACGTCGATACGCCCCCACTTCGCCATCGCGCCGTCGACGAGGCGCTTCAGATCTTCATTCGACTTGTTGGAGCCGGTGACGCCAAGCCCGCCGAGCTCGGCCGCCAGCGCCTCGCCCTTGCCGGAGGACGACAGGATCGCGACGCGAAAGCCGTCGGCCGCAAGCCGCCGCGCAGCCCCTGCCCCCATGCCGCTGCCGCCGGCGGTGACGAGTGCGACTTTCTCTGCTGCCATGACTGATCATCCCTGTCTTGAGGCGAGCCGCGAGCCCGGCCTATCATGAGGCCTTCTACCGCCAGACTTGCCGGCAGGTCCACCGTCGAAGGCATCCGTCATGAGCGATTTGCAGATCCGCAATTTGCGGCCCGAGGAGATCTCGATCGCCGTCGACTGGGCCGCGGCCGAGGGCTGGAATCCGGGCCTCGCCGACGCCGCCTGCTTCGCCATCCCCGACGCGCAAGCCTTCTTCGTCGGCGAGATCGACGGCGAGCCGGTCGCGACCGTCTCCTGTGTCAATTACGACGACCGCTTCGCCTTTCTCGGCTTCTACATCGTGCGTGAAAGTTTTCGCGGTTCCGGCCACGGCCTGCGCATCTGGAACGCGGCGATCGCGCATGCGCGCCCTCGCGTGATCGGCCTCGACGGCGTCGTGGCGCAGCAGGACAACTACAGAAAGTCCGGTTTCCAGCTTGCCTACGCCAATATCCGCTATGGCGGCATCGTCGCCGCGCCGCCGGGGCCGCCCACTGACCTCGTCGCACTCGACACGATCCCGTTCGGGCTCGTCGAAGCCGACGACGCCACGGTGTTCCCAGCGCCGCGCAGCGCCTTCCTGCGCGCCTGGATCAACACATCAGGACATGTCGGCCGCGCGCTGCTGCGTGATGGCAAGCTTGCCGCATGGGGCGTGATCCGCCGGTGCCGGAGCGGCCACAAGATCGGCCCGCTCGTCGCCGATGATCGCGCCGCCGCGGAGAAGGTCGTGCAGGCCCTGCTTGCAAGTGCGGGCGGCGGCGAAGTCTTCCTCGATGTCCCCGCCGTCAATCGCGAGGCCATCGCGCTCGCGGAACAGCTCGGCCTCAAGCCGGTGTTCGAGACGGCGCGGATGTACACCGGGCCGATCGCGCCGCTGCGGATCGACCGCGTCTTCGGCGTGACCAGCTTTGAGCTGGGCTAGTAGCAGCGCATGATGTTGACGGTGTGCTCGCCGCCGCCGCGGCCGGGCACCGTCACCTGCTCCGTCGGGCAGCTCGGCACGTAGGGCCGGTCGGACGGCACCACGTTCGGCGGGAAGCGATGCGTCCAGTCCCAGGGA
The DNA here is from genome assembly GCF_000011365.1 of Bradyrhizobium diazoefficiens USDA 110. Classification (GTDB taxonomy): domain Bacteria; phylum Pseudomonadota; class Alphaproteobacteria; order Rhizobiales; family Xanthobacteraceae; genus Bradyrhizobium; species Bradyrhizobium diazoefficiens. The sequence goes on from NC_004463.1 coordinate 5,847,133, forward strand.
ACGTCATAGGTATAGGTGTAGCGCACGTCGTTGGAGAGCGGCTGCCCGGCGTCGGCGAAGGGCTGGCCGTAGCCCGCGCCGTCGTAGAAGAACCCCCCGCCACCCGGCCAATAGACCCACGGCGTGTTGCGGCCGCGGAACCGGGCACCCGGCGCGATCGGCGGACGCATTGCCGCAGTCGGCGGCGCCGCAGCCAGCCCATGCGCAGCAACGCCGCCGGGTCTTGAAAAACTGTCGCTGGAAGAAAGGAGCAGCGCGGCTGCGCTGAGCGAGGCGAGTAGCGCCCCATATGATCTGGACATCATGATACGCACCAACTCGTTTGGCTTCGGCGGCTCCCCACCACACGCTAGGCCGGGCTGTCGCCCACCCGCAAACGTATAATTAATTGTTGGTTAAGACACGGGATTAACGGGGAACAAGGTGCGGCAGAACGCCCGGAAGTCCCGGCCTGTTTCAGCGACGTCCCTTCCGGCCAACGCGGGTGGCCCGTCGTCCTTTCAGGGACGATGGGCCTCTCTGCGTCAGCAGGACGTGTCAGTGGTCTTGCTGGTGCTTGCGCAGCCAATCGAGCATGTCCTGCGCATTTCCGGTGCCCTGCGTCACGATCGCGGTGTTTCCGCCGCTGCGCCGGTACACCGTGGTGCGCCCAGGCTCTTTCTCGATCCTGACCTCGGCCTGCGCGGGATCGCCGCTTTGCGTGATCGCTGCCGTCCCGTTTTCGTCCTGGACCACCGTGGTGTGACCGTCGCCGGCCCCGGCCGGCGCCATCGCAACCACGCTCATGAATCCTATTCCGGATGCGAGCAGAAGCAACCTCATGTCATCCCTCCATCATCGGCCGAACTGGAAGATCGCCAGCCAGTTGAAACGTCCGAACTGCCTCACCGCTCCCGAGTTCATGTCGCCGATCTGAAGCAGGAGCGCATTGGTGGAATTGCCGATCTGGGTGATGTCGGCGGTGTTGCTGAGGCCGGACTGACCGACCGCCGCGTTGGTGGTGCCGCCCATCTGGATCACGTTGGCATAGTTGCGCGTGCCGTTCTGGATGATGGTCGCATCCACCGTTCCCGATCCGCCGATCTGGATCACCCGCGCGATATTGACGCGGCTGTTCTCCTCGATCGTGACAGGCTGAACGTCGTTGCCGAATTGCACGATCGTCTCGATGCTCACGTTCGGGTTCGTCACGCTGCGCTGGATGGATCCGGCCGACGCCTGCGTCGCCGCGCCGATGGCGGCAAGCAACGCCGCCACGGCCAGAACCCGCTTCGAGACCTCTCTGCCGCTCCGCATCGCGCTTCCCCGCTGGTTCCCGACGCCGATGAGTTCGCGCGTCTTTACGGACCGGTCTGGACGATCGTCGACGTATTGACCGTGCTGAACTGCGCCACCGTGCCCGTGTTCATGGCGCCGAGCTGCGACACGAGACTGGTCGCCGACTGGCCGGTCTGGCCGACGAAGGCGAAATTGTTCATCCCGGCCTGCCCGACCGACGCCGAATTCGTCCCGCCGAATTGGAGGACGCCCGTGGCATTGTTGGTGCCGTTCTGGACAACGGTCGCGCTGGTGCTGCCGCCGACCATGAACACGCCCGCCATGTTGAGCTGACTGTTCTGGTTCAGCACGACCGGCGGTCCGCCGACCGACACGATGGTCTTGATGTCGGCGGTCTGGGCGCCGGCTGATCCGGCGCCGGCGCAGCACAAGGCGAACATTGCGGCGCAGCTGCTTGCCAAGAGGCGTTTCGAGAGGCGTTTCGAGAGACGTTTCATGACGTGCCTCACCACTTCAGAATTGCTCACGGAGTCTGCTGGAGAATCGTCGAGCCGTTCAGGATGCCGAGCTGCCCGACGCCGGCCGTATTGTTCGCGCCGATCTGGCCGATCAGGCTCGAATTGGAGCCGCCGACCTGACCGGTCAGCGCCGTGTTGGAGGCCGTCGCCGTGGTGCCGCCCTGCCCGGTCACCGCGGTGTTGACGGTGAGGAGCGAGCCTGTCTGCAAGGTGGTCGCCGTATTGGTCGCACCGAACTGCAACGTCGTGGCGTTGTTGCTGGTCGAGCCCGTCTGCGAGATGAAGGAGCTGTTGGTCGTGCCGAACTGCAGCACGCTGGCCGAGTTGCCGGCCTGGGCATCGACGGTGGTCAGTGCACTGAGCGCGATGGCCGTCGCAACGAGATAGGTGATCCGCATGTCATGTTCCTCCGCGAGAATTGGCCGGACGCGCCGTGACGCATCCGGCCGACGAGATGGTTCAGTGCGCCGTCTGCGAGACGGTGCTCGTGTTGATGCCGAAGCTGAGCTGGCCGACGCTGGCGGAGTTGTTCTGGAGCGCGGGCGGCCCGAACGAATTCTGGGTGATCGCGCTGCCGTTGTTGCCGAAGGCCACCTGGCCGGTGGTCGCCGAGTTCTGCACGCCGGCCTGGTTCACAGTGCTGACGTTGTTGAGCGACGGCGAGCTGGTGCCCTGCATGGTGGACGCACCGTTCAGGATGCCGATCTGGGTCGTCGACGAACTGTCGTTGGTGAGGCCGTTCTGCGTGACGCTCGAACCGTTCACCAAGCCGACCTGCACTGTGGTCGAAGTATTGGCGGCCTGGGCCGCGGAAGACAGAGCGAGCACGGCAACGGAAGCAAAAAACAATTTGCGCATGGAGTATCCCTTTCTGGCCAAGTTGTCTGACTGGTTTCGGATGCTAGTCCTGAATGCGACCGACATCGTGGGATGACTCTGAACCGATCGCGGCGATCGCGACAGACTGCAGTTCATGCTAATCGGTACGGACTAGACGAAGCGCTGAATGTCGCCACGCGCAGCCTCAGGTTTGCGGCTGTCCTGCACCGGTGCGCGCCGTCTCCGCTTCGCGTCCCATGCTGTCGATCAGCCGCGCCACCTCGATCGGCGAACGCAGCTCGAGCTTTCGCATCATCCGGGCGCGATGGACCTTCACCGTCACTTCGCTCACGCCAAGCCTCGCCGCGATCTGCTTGGCGACAAGCCCCTCGGCCATCAGCAGCATGATCTCGCGCTCCCTCGCCGTCAGCGTCTCGATGCGCAGCCGGGCCTCACGCACGGCGTATTCGCGTTCCATCCGCCTGCGGTCGCGCTCGATGCCATGCCTGATCGCATCGAGGATCTCCTGCTCGCGAAAGGGTTTTGGCAGAAACTCGACCGCGCCGCGCTTCATCGCCTCGACCGAGACACGGACGTCTGAGTGGCCGCTGATGAAGACGATCGGAATCGGCACGCCCGTCTCGGCTAGCCGGCGCTGCAGCTCGAGACCGGTCGGCGAGGTCCCGGGAAAGCGAACGTCGAGCACAAGGCACGAAGGCCCGCCAGAAAGTCTCTCCGCGAGAAATTCGTCGGTCGACGCAAACAATCTCACCTGGTGTCCGGTCTCCTCGCAGAGACTTCCAATCGCAGTTCGAATCTGAACCTCGTCGTCAACGACGTAAACGGTGGCTTGACCTGAGCTCATGGCAGACGGACTCCCCGGCTTGGGGCTCGATGAGCAAGCAGCGAGCCATCCATTCTTCTTGCAAGCGAGAACAAGGTGCTTGGTTGAATTCGCGGGGATCGAACGAATGGCGTCGGTCCACCGGTTCGACGTCTTAGGGCCAACACTCCGTGAAGACGAGTGAAGGCGTTCACATATCGGGCTTCGTGATTGCAGAGATTCGATCTCGCCACCGGCGGCATCACGGCGAGGCGCGTTATCGCGAATGAAGCAATCCGACGTCGTCGCCGCGGTATCGCCGACTGCGTCATGGCGTCGCCACCCATACGCCGACTTGAACGCCGGCGACTGGCCGCATCGGCCAGATCATACGGGACGTTCAGTCAGCCTATCGAGTTCGATACCGCGCGCAACCTTTGGCATACGCCGGGTATACATTTCACGCAAATCACGAAAAGTCGCACCCCCGCACTTTACTTCTGGATCGCTCAGCGCACCCGACCGTCGCCCCGGCAACGACGACATACTGACGATCGATATTGCTTTTGACAATTTACAACCATAGCGCGATCTCGCTCCGCGCCGCCAACGAAGCCATTTCAAGCAGGCGAGTTTTTGATATGCGATTTGTGCCAATTATTGCCGTGCTTGGAACTGCATGCGGCCTTGCCGCGGTCTTCGCCGCGGAGCCGGCCGTCATCGCCGGCGCCGCCGGGAGCGCGGCAGACACGGCGGCTCACGCCTACGACTCGACGAAACGGCTGCTCGTGCCCGGCGGGCGCGAAGCTTCGGCCTTCGGGTCGGATGCGCCGATGTTCCGCTATGCCGCGATCCAGCGCGGCAGCATCGAGCAGACCGTCACCGTCACCGGCGCGCTGCAGCCGGTCAAGACGATCGAGGTCGGTTCCCAGCTGTCCGGGCAGCTCGCCCGGGTCTATGTCGACTTCAACGACACCGTCGCCAAGGACCAGCCGCTCGCCCTGATCGATCCGCGCAGCTTCGCGGCCAAGGTCGACGAAGCCAGGGCTTCCCTGGCGGTCGCCAATTCCCTGGTCGACATCGCGCGCGCCAAGCTCGATCGCGCCAGGATCGATCTGCAGAACGCCAGGGGCAGCCGGGACGTGCTCGCCGCCAAGCTCGAGAGCGCGCAAGCCGTCAAGGCCTCGGCGCAGAGGACCCTGCAGCGCAAGCTGGCGCTGCAGTCGCAGAACGTGGTGGCGACGACGACGGTCGACGACGCGCAGACCGAGTTCACAGCACGGCTGGCCCAGGAGCGCGAGGCCGAGGTCCTGATGTCGCTCAATTCCTACTCCGTGGACGGCGCGCAGGCCGACGTCCGCCGGATCGAGGCCGAGCTGCAACAGGCCCGAATGGCGGTGCCGGAGAAGGCGGCCGTTCTCGCCGCGGCCCAGGCCGATCTCGACCGCACCGTGATCCGCTCGCCGATCGACGGCGTCGTCGTCGGCAGGTTCGTCAACGAGGGCCAGACGCTCGCGGTCGGCCTGGAGTCGCGCACCACCTTCGTGGTCGCCCACCGGCTGGAAGACATGGAGATTCACGCCCAGGTCGACGAGGCCGATATCGGCCGCATCGCCTCCGGCCAGCGCGCCCATTTCACGGTGGATGCCTACCCCGACCGCCGCTTCGAGGCCGTGGTGCGGCAGGTGCGCAAGGCGCCGCAGAACCAGCAGCACGTCGTCACCTACACCGTCGTGCTGTCGACCTCCAACCTCGACGGCGCGCTGCTGCCCGGCATGACTGCCCTGGTGAAGATCGTGATCGAGCGGCAGGACGACGTGCTGAAGGTGCCGCTCGCCGCGCTGCGTTTCCAGCCGTCCGGCGCACGTCCGGACCCGACCACCGCGCACAGCGGCGTGTGGGTGCGCACCGCCGGCGGCTCGCTCCGGCGTATTGCGGTGACGGTCGGCGCCTCCGGCACCGAACAGGTCGCACTCAAGAGCGGCGACCTCGTCGAAGGCAGCCAGGTCGCCGTCGGCCAGGCCATCCGGCCGGCAGGCATGGAGTTTCTCGGAATCAGGTTCGGATCATGACCGCCCCCCTGCCCCTCATCAGTCTCCGGTCCGTATCCAGGACCTATCGCACCGACGGGGTCGCAGTGGCCGCGGTGCGCAACGTCAGCTTCGACATCGCACAGGGCGAGATCGTCGCCGTGATGGGACCGTCGGGCTCCGGCAAGTCGACGCTGATGAACATGATCGGGCTGCTCGACCTGCCGAGCGAAGGCGAGGTCCATCTCGAGGGAGCCAATGTCGCCGGGCTCTCGGAAGATCGCCGGTCGTCCCTGCGCGCCCGCAGCATCGGCTTCGTGTTCCAGTCCTACAATCTGCTCGCACGCCATAATGCGATCGAGAACGTCGCACTGCCGCTGGTCTATTGCGGCATCGGTCGCAAGGACCGCCTGGCGCGAGCCGAAGCGAGCCTTCAGGCCGTCGGCATGCTGCACCGGGCTCATCACTTTCCGCGGCAGCTCTCGGGCGGCGAGCAGCAGCGCGTCGCGATCGCGCGTGCACTGATCGCCTCTCCGCTGATCGTGCTCGCCGACGAGCCGACCGGCGCGCTCGACAGCCGCACCGGCGCCGAGATCCTGGCGCTGTTCGCCGCGCTCAACCGGACCGGCCAGACCATCGTGATGATCACGCACGACCCCGGCATCGCGACGCGGTGCCGGCGCACGATCCGCCTGCACGACGGCGAGCTCGTCAGCGACGAGACGCTGGTTCCCCTGCTGCCGAAACGGAGCGCTGCGTCATGACGATGCTCCAGGGCTTTCAGATCGCCCTGCACGCCTTGCGCCTCAATCCATTGCGCAGCTTCCTCACCATGCTCGGCATCGTGATCGGCGTTGCCTCGATCGTGACGGTGTTTGCGATCGGGTCCGGCGCGCAGCTTCGCCTCCAGGAGCAGATCCGCTCGATCGGCGCCAACGTGCTGATGATCACGCCGGGCGCGGTCTATCAGGGCGGCGTGCGGCTCAAGGACGGCAGCAAGCTGACGATGACCGAGAGCGACGTGCAGGCCATCATCGAGCAGATTCCGGAGATCCAGGCCGCGGCCGGCTCGATCGCCGGAACGGCGCAGGTCATCCACGAGAGCAAGAACTGGAATACGACCATCAACGGCACGACGACCGGTCACTTCATGGTGCGCGACTGGCAGCTCGCGGCCGGGCGCTATTTCTCCGGCACCGAAGAGACCGGTGCCGGCAAGGTCGTGATCCTCGGCAGCACCGTCGCGCGCGAGCTGTTCGCGCCCGGCGACGATCCGATCGGCGCGCAGATCAGGATCATGAAGGTGCCGCTCGAAGTGGTCGGCGTGCTCGATCGCAAGGGCCCGGCGCAGGACGACGTCGCTTTCGTCCCCCTCACCACGGCCAAGCTGCGCTTCCTTGGCAGCGCGAGCAACATCAACCGGGATTCGGTCGCCTACATCATCGCCAAGGTGGCCGCGGACAGTCAGATGGCGGGCGCGCGATCGGAGATCGAAAGCCTGCTGCGGCAGCGCCACCGCATCCCCGCCGGCCAGGAGGACGACTTCAAGGTCCAGGATCCGGCCGCCGCCATGGAAGCGCAGCAGGGCGCGATCCGCACCGTGGCGCTCCTGCTCGTCGCCATCGCCTCGGTCTCGCTGCTCGTCGGCGGCATCAGCATCATGAATGTCATGATCGTGTCGGTTACGGAGCGCACGCGGGAGATCGGAATCCGCCGCGCGCTTGGCGGCCGGATGCGGGACATCAGACTCCAGTTCCTCTGCGAGGCACTCGTCCTCTGCCTGCTCGGCGGCGCCATCGGGGTTGCCGGCGGCATCACACTCTCGATGACCGTCGCCCGTATGGCCGGATGGATCACCTCGATCGACGGCGAAGCGATCGGCCTTGCCCTCGTCTTCTCGATCGCGACCGGCCTGATCTTCGGTTTCTACCCCGCCCACAAGGCATCCAGGCTGAGCCCGATCGAGGCGCTCAAGACGGAGTGAGAAGATGCCGGGGGGCTGCCACGTCAACCAGAAGACCAGGGAGGAGCCAGTCATGAGCCCGGATCCGAAGGATTCGATTACACCGACGCCGCGCGAACGTGAGCTGATGATGTTGATCGCGCGAGGCATGCAGAACAAGAACATCGCCTACGAGCTCAAGATCTCGGAGAACACGGTGCGGGCGCATATCGGCAACATCATGCGCAAGTACCGTCTCCAGAACCGGACCCAGATCGCGATCATCTATGCGCTCAAGACGGCCCCGCTCTCGCTGCGGCGCGATCGGACCAGGAGCGGAGCCGACCCGGCGTCCGTCAAGCCGGCACAGGCCCTCGCGCAGACTCCGCGGGTGACGACCGCGCCGGAATAAGTGTCCCGGCCACAACCCCTTGTGCACCCCGTCGGGCAAGACACTCAAGACCGGGGTCAAGCGACCGGCATCAAATAATTCTATTTATTAGAATTCGGATTTTTGTTAGACATTTTTCACTCCGGCCCAAGGAAGAGGGGCGTATCGCGATCGTCACGACACGCGGGCCGGGCAGCGGTGGACGCAGGTTTCACTGGCGCGAAGGCTTCGCAGGGCGGAGAGCCGTGAGCGAAAAGCGTCGCGCGCACGACCGGTGCAGCTTGCGTACGGCAAAATCGTGTGGTCCTGACGCCCGGGGTCTGTGCGTCAAGCCTTGCGGTGATGTTGCGGCCCGACCGGGTACGCGCATCAGCCATCCGCAGGGCGACGGGGGCAATAGTGCATCGCTCCCCGGGGAGCTCACGACATAAGCCGTTCCAACCATCCGCGCAGGGAAGGCCGGGATGTCTCCGGTTGCCCTGTTTCCCGCTGTGCATTGTAGCGCAACCTGCTCTTGGCATAGCGGTCAATGGGAGCCAGCCGGCTCCCGGCCTTCCCTGCGCCCTCTTTCATCGATGAGGGTGAAGTGACAAATGAGGGTGAAGTGACAAAGCAGAACTCGGGCGAAACAAGCCGCGAGGATGCGGAGGTGTGTCTGCGGGGTGTAGGATGGGTAGAGCGAAGCGAAACCCATCACCTTTCGTCTACGGGGAAGCATGATGGGTTTCGCAAGTGCTCTACCCATCCTACGAGCTGCGTCGCGTCCGGGACACGAGGGTGTTGCCGTCCCCCTCCCCATCCCTCTTGCACTAGTAACAGGCCTTGTAACAAAACTGTCATCTAGCAAAACTAAACGATGGCAGGGCCGCGGTCGCGGCCTTGCCGCCTCACCGTTAGGAGAGATTTGATGCGCCGTTCACTGGTGTTGCTGTCCGCCGGACTGACAGTGCTGTCCACCGGACTTTCCGCTGGACTTGCCTCCGCCCAAAACAACACCCCCCGCAACCTCATCCTGTTCATCCCGGACGGGCTGCGCGCGCTGAAGGTCACCCCTGAAACGGCCCCCGCGATGGCCGAGGTCCGCGACAAGGGTGTCAACTTCAAGAATCCGCATTCCCTCTTCCCGACCTTCACCATGGCCAACGGCTCGGCGATGTCGACCGGCCACTATCTCGGCGACACCGGCGTGTTCTCCAACACGATCTGGACCAACTACACCTCCGTCCCCGCCGGTGACACCGTGGTCCCCTTCATCGAGAACGACGCCGTGCTCGGCGACATCGACGAGCATTTCAAGGGCGACTATCTCAACGAAGAGACCATTCTGAAGATGGCCCGCGACAAGGGGCTGAGCACGGCGGCGATCGGCAAGGTCGGGCCGACCTACCAGTTCGACCACACCGACAAGCCCGAGAAGCCCGGCCTGCATTCGGTCGTGTTCGACGACTCAACCGGCGGCAAGAACGGCGTGGCGCTGTCGGACGAGGTGAAGGCGGCGCTGACCAAGGCCGGCCTGCCCCTTGCGACGCCCCCGCGCGGCGACAACAGCAAGGCCGGCGATGCCAAGACGCCCGGCACCACCGTCGCCAATGTCGCGCAGCAGGCCTATTTCGCCGACGTCGCCGCCAAGGTGGTGCTGCCGATGTTCAAGGCGCGCAACAAGCCGTTCGTCCTGGTGTTCTGGTCGCGCGACCCTGACGGCAGCCAGCACAACACCGGCGACAGCCTCAACCAGATCATGCCCGGCATCAACGGGCCGACCTCGATGGCCGGCATCAGGAACGCCGACAACAACCTCGCCCAGCTCCGCAAGGCGCTCGACGAGCTCGGGCTCGCCGCCTCGACCAACATCATCATCTCGGCCGACCACGGCTTCTCGACGATCTCCAAGGAAAGCAAGACCAGCCCGTCGGCCAAGGTCAGCTATGACGACACGCCGAAGGACTTCTTGCCGATGGGCTTTTTGGCGCTCGACCTTGCAAAAGCGCTCGATCTGCCGCTGTTCGACCCCAACGACAAGAATGCGAAGGTCGAGGGCAACAAGCATCCCAAGGCCGGCAACGGCGTGCTCGGCAAGGATCCGGAGAAGCCCGATCTCGTCGTCGCCACCAATGGCGGCTCGGACCTGGTCTACCTGCCGAGCAAGGACAAGAAGCTCGCGGCGAAAACGATCAAGGCCCTGCTCGAGCAGGATTACGTCTCCGGCCTGTTCGTCGAGGACTCGCTCGGCCGCTTCCCCGGCACGCTGCCGCTGTCGAGCCTCAACCTGCGCGGCAAGTCGGCGACGCCGACGCCGTCGATCGTCGTCAACTTCCGCTCCTATGCCAGCGATTGCGGCGAGGCGCCGACCAACTGCTCGGTGCAGGTCGCCGACACCGTGCTGCGCCAGGGCCAGGGCATGCATGGCAGCTTCAGCCGCGGCGACACCATGAACTTCATGGCCGCGATCGGACCGGATTTCAAAGCCGGCTATGTCAGCCTGATCCCGGTCAGCAATGCCGACGTCGGCATGACGGCCGCCCAGCTGATGGGCCTGCGCGGCGCGCACAACGGCGGCCTGATCGGCCGCGTGATGTCGGAGGCCCTGCCCAACGGCATCGTGCCGAAGGCATTCAAGGGCGTCGAGAAGTCGAAGATGTCCGCGAACGGCCTTCAGACCGTGCTCAACCTCCAGCGCGTCGGCAGCCAGCGCTATTTCGACGCCGCCGGCTTCCCGGGCCGCACGCTCGGACTCGAGCCGGACGCCGGCAAACAAAAAACGGCGGGGAAATAACCCCGCCGCTTGTTCGCGTCTTCAAGAGACGCAAACTTACATGCCGATGTCGAACACGTTCGGCAATTGGCCCGCCAGAGGCAGCGCGGTGGCGCCCAGGAAGGTCGCCACCATCGCCATCAGGCGACGATTGTTCTGGCGCTTGCCGCGCATCTGGCCGGCGATCCACTCCAGCATCTCGCTGTTGACCTTGGAGGCATAGGACGGCGCCCAGCTCTCGATCTCGGTGTCGGCCGACAGCGCGACGCTGCGCGGCGGCACCTTCAGGCCCGAGGCGCTTGCGGCGTAGTGAGCCACGGCCTTGGCAAGCAGGTCGTCGAACCGGCCGCCGTCGGTGCGCTCGGTCGCGGCCTCGTTGATCTCGAACAGCGTCTCGGCTTCGGCGCGGCTGACCGGCTGGTCGTTGACGGCGGTGGCGGTCAGGTGCGCGTGCACCAGGCGGTGTCATCGGCATCGAGCGAGCGGGAGAAGTGCACCCGGCCCTTCGTGGTCGGGCCTTCGCCCGTGATCACGCCGTCGCGCACGATAGAGAGAGCATGAGCCGCGGTATCGCGGCAGGACGGTTCGAGGGACGGCGACTCAACAGACTTAGGCGAAGCGGCAGACATAGTTCACTTCCAGATTTCTTCTGACCGACCAGCATTTTCATGCGGGCGTAAAGGGGTGGTTAATGATTCGATACGGGGATCGCGACTTTTCTCAATGGTTGCCGATTAGTCGCTATGAGGACCATTTCGGTTCCGGAGAGCGTCGGGCGGGCGTGATGCGGGTCATAAAAGGCTTTATCGGGGCAATCGAGACCGTGAGGCCCCGGTGGAGATGTTTCGCCGCAGGTGCCGCTGTAACAGAAAAGTGCTAGGAGATCGGCTCTTCAGAGAAGGAATTCACATTTTACTTCAAGCGGTTCAGTCAACGTTCACTTAGCCTCGCCAAGCCCCTATACTGACGGCGACGGCCAGAGACCAATTCTCAAGCAAATTCAATGTGATGAGGTAGAACCATGACACTTCCGATCGGCACCACCGCCCCCGACTTCGAAGCTGAGACGACCGAAGGGAAGATCAAGTTCCACGATTGGATCGGCAACAGCTGGGCACTGCTGTTCTCGCACCCCAAGGACTTCACGCCGGTTTGTACGACCGAGCTCGGCGCACTGGCCAAGCTGAAGCCGGAATTCGACAAGCGCGGCGTCAAGCTGATGGGCCTCTCGGTCGATCCGGTCGATCGCCACGCGAAGTGGTCTGAGGACATCAAGGAGACGCAAGGCGCGGCTCCGAACTATCCGATGATCGGCGACACCGACTTCAACGTCTCCAAGCTGTACGAGATGCTGCCGGCCTCGACCTCGGGTGATCCCCTCACCCGCACGCCTGCCGACAACCAGACCGTCCGCAACGTCTTCATCATCGGGCCGGACAAGAAGATCAAGCTGGTGCTGGTCTATCCGATGACAACGGGGCGGAACTTCCAGGAGATCCTGCGCGTCGTCGACTCGCTCCAGCTCACCGCCAAGCACCGCGTCGCAACCCCGGCCGACTGGACGCAGGGCGAGGACGTGATCATCGCAGGCTCGGTCTCCAACGACGAGGCCAAGACGATCTACCCGCAGGGCTGGAAAGAGCCGAAGCCCTACATCCGGATCGTGCCGCAGCCTAAGTGACTTTTGGCGGTCGCGAATAGCGACCGCTAAAAGTCATCCCGGGATGGTCCGAAGGACCAGACCCGGGATCTCGAGATTCCGGGCTCGGTGCTGACGCACCGCCCCGGAATGACCGCGTTGGAGCCCTACGCCGCGTGAACGCGCTCGAGGAAGCCGTCGACCTCGGCCTTCAGATGCAGGCTCTCGCCCGACAGCGCCTGCGCGGAGGCAAACATCCGGCTCGACGTCTCGCCGGTCTCGCTTGCGCCCTTGGCGGCGTGACGGACGTTGACGGCGACCTCGGCCGTACCCGAGACCGCGGCGCGAACACTGGCCACGATGTTGTGGGTGGCGCTCTTCTGCTGCTCGACCGCAGCCGAGATCGAGCCGGCGATGCCGCTGATGCGCTCGATGGTCTGGCTGATCGCCCTGATGGCGGCGACCGATTCCTCGGTCGCAAGCTGCATGCTGGCGATCTGGTTCGAGATCTCGTCGGTCGCCTTGGCGGTCTGGCCGGCGAGCGTCTTGACCTCCTGAGCCACGACCGCAAAGCCGCGGCCGGCATCGCCGGCACGCGCGGCTTCGATGGTGGCGTTCAGCGCCAGGAGGTTGGTCTGCTCGGCGATTGAGGTGATCAGCTTGACGACGTCGCCGATGCGCGTGCCCGCCTCGGAGAGCTGCGCGATGCGCTGGTCGGTGACCTCGGCCTGCCTCACCGCCTCGGCGGAGATCTCGTTCGATTCCTGCACTCTCCGGGTGATCTCGGAGATCGACTGGCTCAGCTCGTCGGAGGCTGACGCCGCCGAACGCACGTGCTCGGAGGCGTCCTCGGACGCCCCGGCCGACTGTGCGGACAGATCGGCGGTCGAGCGTGCGGTGTCGGTCAATTGCCGCGCCACCCGCTCGAACTCGCCTGACGACGTCAGCACCTTGTCGAGGATGCCGCCGACGCTGCCGCGGAACTGCTCGACGAAGTTGCGCAGGTCGGGCTTGCGCTGCTCGACTGCGGCAGCCGAAGCCGCCGCCTGCTCGCTGCGCATGCGGGCGCGCTCCAGCGAATTGCTCTTGAACACCGCGACGGTGCGGGCGATCTCGCCGATCTCGTCGGCGCGATCCTCGCAATCGATCTCGACATCGCTCTGGCCGTTCGCCAGCGCCGTGAGCGAGCGCGTGACCGAGGTCAACGGCCGGGTGACACGGCGGACGATCAGCAGGGTGAGGATTAGAACCAGCAGCGCGGCGAGCCCTGCGGCGGCGGCCATGCTCGAGATCGCCTGGGTCAGCATGCTCTCGAACTGGGCCATGGGGATGCCGACGTAGAGAATGCCGGCGACCTTGCCGGTCGCGTCCGCGACCGGGAAATAGGCGGTCATGAAGGACTTGCCGAACAGAACGGCCGGGCCCTTGTAAGCCTCGCCACGGCGCAAGCCGGCCTGCGCCGGATGATCGGCGGCAAGCTGGGTGCCGACGGCGCGGTCGCCATTCTCCTTCTTCACATTGGTCGAGCGACGGACGAACTGCCCGCTCGCCTCGTCGAACACGAACAGGGTTGCGTTGCCCCCGACATAGGACACCGCGCGGTCGACGATGGCGTGATCCCTAAATTCGGGCATCTTGGGGATCTCGGCGCGCGCGACCGCGCCATCCCGCACAGTGATCTTGGCGTCGGGCACGATCTCGGCAAAGGCCAGCGCCAGCGTGCGCAGATTGACCTCGATGTCGCGCAGCGCGCGGTCATTGAAGGCGTTGGTCAGCGACCAATAGCCGGCGCCAACCACGAGCGCCGTGTTTACGGCGATCAGCAGCACGGCGCACAGGACGGCCTTGGTGCCAAGTTTGAACTGCGGCAGGAACTTCGCCGTCGAAAGGCTGGACATGAATGGAATGACCCCCGTAATTCCTGCATAATCGTGCAATCGGCTTACGGCCGCATTAACGGCGGTTCACGCCACGGCATGCTTTACAAATCGTAAACGAGGACACCCCTGACCACGCCAAGCGCGCCGCCTGTCATCGTCTGGTTTCGCGATGACCTTCGTCTGGCCGATCACCCCGCCCTCCACGCCGCCACCAAGACCGGCGCGCCGGTCATTTGCCTCTATGTGCTGGACGAGACGGCCGGTCGCGCGCCGGGCGGCGCGGCGCGCTGGTGGTTGGCACAGTCGCTGCGGGCGCTCGGCGCCGAGATCGCCGCGCGCGGCGGATCGCTGATCCTGCGCAAGGGACCGGCGGCGGGGGTGATCCCCGAGGAGGCGCGCGAAAGCGGCGCCCGCGCCGTCTACTGGAATGGGATCGCCCAGGCGCCGCATCAAGCGATCGAGCGGCGGCTCGAAGCGGCGCTGGCAAAGCTCGGCGTGGACTCGCAAAGCTTCCCGGGCGACCTCCTAGTCCCGCCCTCGGCGATCCGCAACAAGGAAGGCCGGGGCCTGCGCGTGTTCACGCCGTTCTGGCGGCGCGTCCTCTCGCTCGGTGATCCGCCAAAACCCCTGCCCGCGCCGAAGCAGCTGCGCCCGGGTCCAAAGATCGTGAGCGACAGGCTGGAGAGCTGGCAGCTCGCGCCGACCAAGCCCGATTGGGCGGGCGGCCTGCGCGAGCGCTGGACGCCGGGCGAAGCCTCGGCCCGCGCGCGCCTGCGCGACTTCCTCAAGACGATCGCGCGCGGCTATGCCGGCGACCGCGACCGCCCGGACCGGGTGGGCACGTCAGGCCTGTCGCCGCATTTGCGGTTCGGCGAGCTCAGCCCGCGGCAGGTCTGGCACGCCGCGCGCTTCGCCGCGGCCGAGGATGCGGCGCTCGGGCCCGGCATCGAGAAGTTCCTGAGCGAGCTCGGCTGGCGCGAATTCTGCCGCCACCTCCTCCACGACCACCCCGACCTCGCCACCGAAAACCTGCAAACGAACTTCGACGGCTTCCCGTGGCAGTCCGACGGCAAGGTGCTCGCCGCCTGGCAGCGCGGGCGCACCGGGTATCCCATCGTCGATGCCGGCCTGCGCGAGCTCTGGCACACCGGTGTGATGCACAACCGGGTGCGGATGGTGGTGGCGTCCTTCCTGGTCAAGCACCTCCTGATCGACTGGCGCGATGGCGAGGCCTGGTTCTGGGACACGCTGGTCGATGCGGATGCCGGCAGCAATCCCGCCAACTGGCAGTGGGTCGCGGGCTGCGGCGCCGATGCTGCGCCCTATTTCCGCGTGTTCAATCCGCAGCTGCAGGGCGAGAAGTTCGATCCCGATGGAACCTATGTCCGGCGCTGGGTGCCGGAGCTGCAAGGACTGCCGGCGAAGCTGATCCACCAGCCCTGGCAGGCGACGCCGAACGAGCTGGCGAGCGCCGGCGTCACGCTCGGCAAGACCTATCCGCAGCCGATCGTCGATCACGCCCGGGGACGCGAGCGCGCGCTCTCCGCCTACGCAAAGATCCGCAAAGGTTGAGGGTTGCTTTGACACAATTTTGAAACCCGCTATCGTCATCGCTCCATACAAACCGTGGGGGACGATATGGACGACGATAAGCCGATCACCGAACAGGCAATGGAGACGATCACCACCGCCGTGGATGCGACCAAGGACGCCGCAGTCACGGCCGTCAAGAAGGTCAGGAAAGCCGCCAAGAAGGTCGCGAAGAAAGTAGCGCCGAAGAAGGCCAAGAAGGCTTCCAAGAAGAAGGCCAAGAAGACTTCGAAGAAGGCCGCAAAGAAGTCGTCGAAAAAGGCGGCCAAGAAGACCGCGAAGAAGGCCGTGAAGAAATCCGCGAAGAAGGCCGCCAAGAAGAAAAAGAAGGCCAAGAAGGCCAAGCGCTGATCGCGCTCCCGAGAGCAGACACGAACAAGCCTTCGGGTGCGGACGCGCCCGGAGGCTTCGTCCCGCAACAGCCTATCCTCGCCGCTTGGCTGCGCGCCGCCCCGGATGATGGACCCCTCGCGGGTCGCGAAATTCGCTGCGATGGCCGCGCCGGTCCTCCATGGCAAAGCGCCGCCGTTTCTCGGGCGAGCCGAACTGCTTGATCACCCGCCTGCCGTTGACCTTCTTGATGACGTAGCCGCCCTCGGTCATCGAGAACGGCTCCTTCAGCGTTCCCTTGTGGTCGAACTTGGTGCCGCTCGGATGCTCGAACGGTTCGAACCAGGACGGATAGACGAAGTTCGACATCTCGAAGCCGCCGACGCGGAAGGAGTCCTCCTCGACGGCGTCGCAGACCTCATAGGCGTATTGCGTGTTCCTATTCTTGTCGGCCCAGAGATTGGCCATGGGGTCGAGCACCATCTCGAACAGCTCGTGCGAGGCCGCGACGCTGACGGGCTCCTCGCCCAGCGCCTTGACGAAGATCTTCGAGATCGGCTGGCCGCGATGCGTCAGCTCATGGCGCCCGAGCAGCCCCTCATGCGAGGCGTCGTCGAAATAGACGAGCTGCCAATCGGTGGGCTTCGGCCTTTTCGTGACATAAAGGTCGACCGGATAGCCCCACACCGGCAGGAAATGCTTGTCGTAACATTTCTGGAGCGCCGCGGTGAGCTGGCTCATCATGCGGCCGCTGATCGTTTCCTCCGCGTAGTTGATGCAGGCAATCCGGACCGGCTTCAGGGACCGGCCGAGCAGCGCACGTCTCGCCTTCTTCATGGAAATCACCGCGTGAAAGGGAAGCTGAAATGCGGCCAGCCTAACACGGCGCGCCGCGCACGTCAGAGATGTATGCCGTCGCCTCGCCCCGTCAGCCTAGACGCGCCGGTTGACCACGAACACCGCGGCCGCGCACATCGCCATGCCCGCAATCGCCAGCGCATCGAGCTTCTCGTCGAACAGTGCGTAAGCCATCAGCGCGGTCACGGCGGGCACGAGATAGAACAGGCTCGCGACCGACGTCGCCGCGGCGTGGCGGATCAGCCAGTACAACAGCCCGATCGATCCGATCGAGAGCGCTACAGTGAGCCAGGCGAGCGCGAGCACGAACTCCCGCGTCCAGTGCACCACGCGATCCTCGAACAGGAAGGCGCCGATCGCGAAGAAGATGGTGACGGCCACATATTGCACGAAATTGCCGGCGCGCCAGTCGATGTGGTTGCAGTAACGGCGCTGATAGAGCGTGCCGAGCGTGATGCTGATCAGCGAGACCACCGAGGCAAGCCAGCCGAGCCCGGCTTCGCCGGTCGTGGGACGGTTGTGCAGGATCAGCACCACGCCGCCGAGGCCGAGCACGAGCCCCGCCCATTGCACCGGCGTCACCTTCTCGCCCAGCCAGCGGTTGGCGATGGTCGAGGTCAGGATCGGCTGCAGGCCCGGAATCAGTGCGGAGAGCCCGGCCGGAATCGAATGCGCGATCGCGATCGCGGTGCCGCCGAGATAGAAGCCATGGACGAGGATGCCGGCAACCGCGCTGTGCGCGATGCCAATACGGTTGGGCCATTTCGGCCGCGCAATGCCTGCGATGATCGCCATCAGGCCGACCACGATCGCCATGCGGATGGCGAGATAGGTCAAGGGATCGGCGTTGCTGATGACGTATTTGGTGCCGATGAATCCGGTGCTCCAGAGCAGGACGAACAGGATCGGCGCGGCGCGTGCGGTCAGGGCTTCTTGATTATGGTTCATTGCCGCCCTCATTGCCCCATGGGGGCCGATGCGGCAATGCGAATTTCTCGCCTAGCGATGCTGCGCTGCGACGAGCGGCAGCGGCTCGGATCAGCCGCTCACCATTCTTCCGGACAGGGGTCGATGATCTTCCAGAGCTCGACGCCGTTCTTGATCTTCTTCATGTCGGTGGTGAGCCCGCCATTGCGGCGGATCCAGTCCTTCACCGTGTCAGGATAGTAGGACATCAGGTCGGACGTCCCTTCCGAGCTGGTGACCTTGATGCCGAAGGTGAAGGCCTTGTCGTAATAGGCCTGATGGAAGCCGAGGCTGGCGCGCGGCGTTACGCAGATCTTGTTCATCGGCACGATGCCGAGCACGAGCGTGCAGGCCGAGTTGCAGATGCCGTCGATGATGACGCGCTCGCCCTTCTCGCGGACACGCTTGTACTTGGCCTTGTACTCCTCGACATAGCCGCCATGGTCGCGGGTAATGTGCAGCTCGGCCCGCGCCGGCGTGGCGGCGGCGAGGCAGAGCAACAGCAGGCTCAAAAGCGTGATGCGCATGGCGGCGGACGACGAAAGCCTTCAGGAATGGGACCGGCCTCGAAGGACCCCCAAAGGGCCGGCAACAGGATTCTAAACCGAATTCTCTTTGGTCATACTTGTGTGGGGAATTCGTTAAGCATCCCGAAAAGGCCAAAAATGGGCAGGGTCCGGCCGCACTTCCGGCAATTCTGTCACACCCACCCGGGAATCGGCGGGACTGGCCCCGTTTTCCGGCCGCCGGACAGGTGTCCTGGCGGCTTGAAATGGCTATAACCGGACGACCTATTCGCGCGGGTTCCGGAGAATCGAGATGAGCAAGTTGAAGCTTGTAGCCGCGGTTGCTGCCCTGTCGGCCGCAATCCTAGCCCCTGGTCTCGCGGAGGCGCGGGGACATCACCGGTACCACCGCTCCTACGTCAACCCGCTGCCCTACCCGATTAGCTATCTGCACAATTACGGCCCCGGCATCACCCCCGGCACCTTCGCCTATTACGACGGCCCCTCGACCAACCGCTGCTACCAGAGCGCGGCCGCCTATGTCGGCCAGGACCGCCGCCGGCACCCCTGCTTCTGAGGGGCGCCGGCGCGTCCGCTGCGGGCGTCCCTATCTGGCGGCGCCCGACAGCAGCAATTGCTTCTCGATCTCGTAGACCGGCAGCTTGACGAGGTCCTTGCCCACCTCGCCCTGAAGCGCCTTGCGCACGACGTCCGAATAATCGGCGCGGATCATGCCGAGCGCACGCGGCGAGGCCACCATGGTCAGGGCCGACGTCTCGCCCGAGCTGACCGCGGCGTCGAGCCGGCTGGCCAGGCCGCGCAGGAAGGCGCGCTCGGCCTCATCGTGCCAATCGGTCTGCTCGACCGAGCTGCGCGCACCGCCGGCTGCGCCATGCAATCGGCCCGGCGCATCGCTCCCTTGTGCGCTCGTCGGGGGATTGGGCTGCTCGTGCACCTCCCTGGTGTGCAGGTTCGGAAACATCTCGTCGCCGAGGTTTTCCAGAATGAGCGCCTTGCGCCCGTCGCACACGACCAGCCAGTCACCCTTGTCGATTCTCATCTTGTCCATTGCACAGCTCCAAGCAAACGGTGGGCCCCGGACCGATGCGGACGACCGGCCGAACGCGCTCTTCGTATTCCGCGAAGGACGGCCCACGGCGACAAGACTAGGGAGGATGCACCGAAGATGAATTGCGCAGGATCAAGGTTGGTGGCGATGTCCCGCGATGCGGCCGCGAGGCAAGCACGACATGGCCAGAAGCGCGGAGCTGGAGTAATCTGGCACAGCCGGATCAGGCCCGCGGCGGAGCGACTGAAGATTTGTTCATCAGCATTACATTTCGGTTCCGCCACAATTTGATCAGAACAACTTCGATATCCTGCATCGCGTAAGCGGAGGAAGACATTATGAATCTGAAGATTGGCCTCGTCGCCGCGTCCCTGTTCGGTGCCCTCGCGGCATCGCCGGCGGCGTCCGCCATGCCCATCGCGCCTGCACCTGCCGTCCCGCAGGTCTCCGACGTCGAGCAGGTGCGCATGGTCTGCGATGCTTGGGGGCGCTGTTTCTGGCGTCCGAACTATTATGGATATTACGGCCCGCGGCCGTACTACGGCCCCCGATATTATGGACCGCCGCGCTACTACGGCGGCTACGGCCCGCGCTATTATGGTTACGGCTATCGCCGCTGGTAACATTCGAAGGGGCCCTCGGGGCCCCTTCGCTTTTGCAAGATCGCGGATCGTCCACGCGCGCCTGTTCGGCCGGCCTGGAGCAATTCCAAAACTGATCTAGATCAAAGAGAAAAATTCGCCACGCCGACATTCTGCGACGATGGCCGACCTGATTGTTTTTCGATGCCCCCAGACGGGCATGAATGTGCAGACGCATCTGGAGAAGCAGCAGATACCGGAGGGACGGAGCTTCGAGTCCTTCGTCTGCCCCGCCTGCACGCGCATCCATTTCATCGACCTCGCCTCCGGCCAACCGATGAACCGGGAACGTTGACGGTGACAATGATCTGACGGACGCCTTGGCATGATGTCCGCAATACTACGGCCCGGAATCCGGTTTACTGAAGCGCGATGTTTCGCCATTGATGGCGATGTACCGACGTTCATTTCATTGTCACATTGCAGCAGCCGGCCAGACGCATGTTCGACGCCTTCGCCCCGTCCTCCGCGCTTCAACTGATCGACTTTGCCGATGTCGATGCCTTTCGGCCGATCGAGTCGATGGAGGACGCTCGAAGCATTCCGCTCGACGTCCCGAACTTCGCGGCCGCTCGCGCCGTCGTCTCTCTGCCGGCGTGCCGCATCATCGTGATGAGATCGTTCGCGCGCATCCTCGACACCGCCTATCGCATGCCGGGCGGGATGGTGATCCTGTCGATGACCGACGACCTTCTGGTCAATTCCAAGGGAATGGATCTCGACGCGCGCTTCTTCGTTGCGCTCCGCGGCAACGACGAATGCCATTTCGTCGAACCCCGCACGAACTATCATGCGATGATCATCTTCTCTCCAGGCCTGAAAGACCGGGGCTGGTTCGATCATGCCGACGATTTGCGGGCCTATGTCGCGAACCGGCCGGCCCTGCTGCACACACGGCAACTCCTGCTCGACATCCTGCGAACCGCGTCGGTGCAGCCGTTCCTGTTCGAGACCACCGAGGCCGCCGCCCATCTCCAGGAAGGCCTGCTGCTCGCGCTCGACGATTTGTTTCGGATCGACGCGCGACCGGAGCGGAGCACCTCGGTCCAGGGCGGGCGGTCGGCCAAGCTCGTGCAGTGGATCGACGAATACGTCGCGGCCTATCCGACCGCTCCGATCTATACG
Organism: Bradyrhizobium diazoefficiens USDA 110; assembly: GCF_000011365.1. Classification (GTDB taxonomy): domain Bacteria; phylum Pseudomonadota; class Alphaproteobacteria; order Rhizobiales; family Xanthobacteraceae; genus Bradyrhizobium; species Bradyrhizobium diazoefficiens. The sequence continues at coordinate 5,868,290 of NC_004463.1, forward strand.
GCCGACCTCGCCGGCGAGTTCGGCGTCTCGATTCGGACGCTCGGCGGCGCAGTCAGCAAGGTGCGCGGCATGAGCCTGCACCAGTACATCCGCCTGAAGAGACTATGGGCGACACGCGCCCGGCTGCTGAAAGGCGGCGGCGCCACCGTTGCCACCTGCGCACGCGCCCAGGGTTTCCATCACATGGGCGAGTTTGCCGCGGCCTACCGTGCGACCTTCCACGAGGCGCCCTCGGACACGCTGGCGCGGGGGCGGCAGATCGGGCTTCCGACAAGCTGACGCCGCAAGCCGTGCGACGCTGACCGGCATTGGCGCCAGTTCGGAACATATCCGGAACATCAAGACTGGCGCGCTCGGAAGGATTCGAACCTCCGACCCTCGGAATCGAAATCCCAAAAATAAAAAATCCAAGAGCGTCTTGGTTCGTCCAAGGCGATGCACGTAACCCATTGATCTCGCAGCCCCTTTGATTGACGCCGCCTCCAGGCTTGTCTTAAACAGAACAGGAACGAACAAGCCAATCTTGGTGCAAAAGTTTCCCCGGGAAACCGCGCGCCGAACCCCGGAGCCGGAATCCAATGCCCCGCTTCACCGACCGATTTGTTGCCTCGCTCAAGGCCGAGGGGGCCGAGCGCTTCGAGGTCAAGGACGATGCCTGCAAGGGGCTGGCGATCCGGGTAACGGCCTCTCGGAAGACCTTCTGCTTCCGTTTCAAGCGCCACGGCAAGATGCAGCGCATCACCCTGGGGGAATACCCCCTCATGACGCTGGCGCAGGCGGTAATCGCGGCTAACCGCCGATACGCGGACCTGCACGAGGGCCGCAACCCCATAGCGGAGGCCCAACGCGAGGCCGCAGAAGCCTCGGTGGGGGCTGATGAGCTGACCTTTAATCGGCTGGCTGACCGCTACGTCAACGAATATGCGAAGCCCCGGAAGAAGTCATGGAAGGATGACGAGTGGGTGCTGAAACGGGCGAAGGCGGAGTTCGGTCCCCGAATCGTATCGACCATCACCCGCAAAGAGCTGGTCGTCTTCCTTCGGGGGCTGGCCGCCACCTCGGTGCGCAACGCCAATAAGACCCAGGCGTCCATCTGCACCATGTACAATTGGGCCAGCCGCGCGCAAGCTGCTCATCGATCATGAAAGGGCTTCAGCCTCCAACTCTGCGAAGAATCTGTCATCGCTCGCGAGTGCTCCGAGCACGTCACGAACCTCATTTTCGACGATACGCGCGATCTCGCGCGTGTCTGTTTTACCCGCCACCTTGGCAGCGAGCCGATGGCCTAGCGAAAGCAAGGCAGTTCGCGCCTCTGACAGGATGCGGGCGCCCGTGGCAGTCACGGCCTCCCGGGGTATGAGCGAACCTTCGAGCTTGGCGTTCAGAAGCTCAATCTTCCGGGCTCTCAGACGCTCAGCATGAGCCTTGGCTTCGGCCAACGTGTCGATCACGGCGCTATGCGCGCGCTCGCCTCTTCCGTTTGTTGTATGTCCGATGACGCGGGCCGGATCGGCGATAGACCGAGCCAGTTTCAAGCCTTCCTCGAAGCTGACTGTCTTGGGATCAAGCCCGGCCGTCTCCACCGCTCGCCGCACGGTCGCCTGATCGAGTCCAGTCGCATCCGCGACGCGGCGGATCGCTCCTCTCATTCACTGTTCCTTTCTGATGAAAAAACGCGGTGTGTGGTCGCGAAAATGATTCAGGCGGCGCGGAGCACGCGCCCATCGGGCTCGTTTGGTCCAAAATGGCCTGAACTGACATGGATCGTATACAGCCCGCCGTGCAGCAACCTGCGATCATCGGGCTTCAAGGGCTAAGCCACGGCCACGGCTATCCAATGCAGAAAAGCGAAAAGCGCCGTCTTCAAGGGGTTACTCAGCGCGGCGCCCAATACGATGAACGTCAACACTGTCAAAACACGAAGCCAAAGTTTCCCTAGTAGCAAGTCGGTTAGTAACGTTAGCATTTCGGTCAACAGTGCGCGCAAGAACCAAATCACGTCCACTACTAGAACAATGTAGGCGACCACCCTCAGAGTAACTGTGATCCCGGCCTCAAATTTTCTATGTTCGAGTTCTTCGACCACTAGATGAATGCCTGCGGCAGCAAGAGCGATAACAATGAACACGAACACCTTTTTTAAGGTGTGCCACGCAAACTCAAATTCGGGGTTTGCTGCCAGGAACCGAGAAAACATGGTTTGAGACTTCCCGGACGCGGCGGGCCGCCCGTTTTGCTGCGGCTCCTCTACGGCTGGCTTCTTATCAATCTCATTGTTCATGAGATTGCTCGCGATCGACAAACGCGTTTCGAACGAATTTGAACAGGGCAATTCCTTGCGACATCAGGAACGCCGCGATATTGAGAGCAAGTATCGCGTACTCCAGCCACTTCAACGAGACGCCTACAATCCTCGGGGCTTCGCTAAAAACATTCGTCGCAAAGAAATCAAGTGCCAATGCACTCAGTGCAACCACGAGAAAAAACAGGACATTTGCGATCGTCGACACCAAGAGTGCGACTGTGTCCTGCACGACCACTCGTAACTCTCGCTTCATGGATGTTTGTAGGCCCCGTATGGCGCCGCAGCGACATGCTGCGCAGAGTAGTAAGATTTTAGGCTACACCCATCGCTAGAGATATCAAGTCTCGCGAGCCGATCCCCTCGCGCGCACCGGCCGAATGGATGGGCTGGTGGTTTGCTGCGCCGCGTCAATCCCGGTCCTGACATCATCGCGGAATATTGCATTGCTTCGTACAGCTGTCTGCTGTTGGCCTCTCGCGTACGTTGTTCTCTCGTTCGCCTCGTTGTCCCACCTCTGCTATCCAATTTTGTTGTGTTTCGGACAAAAATGGTGCGGCAGCGCACCGCTCCGCATGGTGGGCGGGTGCCTGCCAAGGACCCAAGCGCGGCTTCAGCGCCCACAATGCTGCATTGTGCCGCTGGTCTGCATTGCTGACGCACGCCGCGCCCGACAGGGCGTCGTCTCACTCCCGCTCCGGCCAGACGCGGCGCGCTAATCGGCGCGAGCGTGTCGACTCGCTTCAGCGCCGGTGTTCTATGGGATCAGTCGGTGTCGGCAGGCACAGCGTACGGCAGGCCTTCGGCAAGTAGCTGCCGCTGTATCTCTTGCGGCAGACGCGTTGCCAACTCGCTGTTGGCTGCCTTATCCCATGCCTTGCGAGCGGCTGCGCCGTCCTGTCCCATCGCTGTGCTCGGTGTCTCGGCAAACACGCCTTTGATCGGAAGTCTCGACTTGCTGCGCCTGATCGCGATGAACGTGCCACCATTTGCGGACACAAGGAATGCGTCGCGGATGTTGAGGCTCGACGAACCACCGCCTGTCAATCGATAGGTGCTGCCCGTCATGCCGCCAGGGCGGCTAACATTCGCTCCCGTCGCCAGCATGTTGATGCGCATCTTGTTCGCTGTGAAGGATGCTGAGAGACTAGTCTGCGTGGTGCGTTTGACCTTGGTCACGCCGTGTTTGATGCGCGCCTTGGGCACGCCAATGTCTTTGGCGATGATGTCGAGCGCGATCTTCCGCGCCGCAGTGGCGGACTTGTCGACGGCTCGTCGAATTGCATTGCGCATGCCGCGGGCTGATAGCTCGGTTGCCCACTTCTCCAGCTTGCTTCCGTCGATGACGACTTTCAGCTCGGCCATTCGGGCTCCCACGTCGTGGGCTGGCTCGGCTGCGGCAGCGTCGCGGCTGCCCGTTCCGCCTGCTCGACCATGCGCGCTACGGGCGAGCCGGGCACTACGTTCGGCAAGAGCCCCTTCGCAGCAGCGCTACGGCTGATTGCGTCGAGCGTCGCGGCAGCTTCGTTCAGAGTGTCGGCGAACGCGTTCAACGCATCTGCAATCGATTGGTCACTCATCGTCGGAGCCCAACTTGTCCGCGTCGCACGCAAAGGGCATCGCCCCGTTGCCGCTGCGGAGATAGTTCAGCGGAACATCGCGGCCGGACTGCTCGCCTTCGGCGTAACAGCGCGCGGAACCACCGAGCTTGAAGCCGTCCCCGACCACGGCGCGGCCGGCCTTGGAATAGAGCCAAGCGCGGCTAACTCGAAGGGTAGTGCAGACCTCCTCCACGGTTAGGGCAGCTTCGCCCGACAGCGCCGCTAGGCTGCGCTTGGTGGCGTGCCGCTCTGAGAACGATAAGGGCTGGTCGGACGGTAGTACGATAGTCATGGCGCAAGTCTCCTCATTCCCCGGCAAGCTGGTCGCTCCGAGGGTGTGTCAGTGATGGCGCCCGGCAGGCGGGCGATGCTGTTTAGTCTGGACGGTCTCGCGAAGTGCGCCGGTCTTGAATATCCGCGCGCGATCTGTCGCTACTGCTACCGTTAGATCACAGCTCGGGTCTGGCTGTCGATTTAATGGACAATGTCAGGCAGTCCCGAACTACCTCGGTTGTCTCACGACCGCTGGAGCCACGTCTATGAAAGGGGCATGGGATTCGATTAATGGGGCAAAAAAATTTCGCGCGGGCGGCCCCCTCCCTAGGTGCGAGCGGCAGAGCCGGGCTTCGACAGAAAAGGTTTCCCCCCGGTTTCCCGGAGGACAAAAGCCTTTACTGGAAAGGTGGCTAAGTATTTGATTTTGCTGGCGCGCTCGGAAGGATTCGAACCTCCGACCCTCGGAATCGAAATCCGATGCTCTATCCAGCTGAGCTACGAGCGCCCTGGCCCGAATATCGGGCCGCAACCGAGAAGCGCCGGACCGTTGCTGGCGAGCCAGCGTACCGGGCGGCGTTCGGACGCGTTCGAATTAGCAGAGAGGCTGGCCAATAAAAAGCCCTCCTCGTCTCGTTTCGAGACGGGTCAGAGGCGCCCTCACCAGGTCGTGTTGAAGAGGCCGAAATGCGGCTGCTGTGCCACCATCATCGGCCGGCCGTATTGTGGCCCACCAAACTGCGGCCCACCATATTGCGGCGCCGGATGTGCCCTTACGATCTTGCGCTTGGGCTGAGCCCGGGGCGAAGATGCAGCCGGTACCTCCGCCTGGGCCTGAGCCGTCTTCTTGGCTGCAACGGCATCAGCCTTCGAGCCCGGCGTGAACTGGGCGAACGTCTCGCGCACCCGCGCCTTGGCCGACATCTCGGCAAGCGCCGCCGAGGCGGCATCCTGCACCGGCGGCTGAGGCGCAACGACAGCTGCGGTCTTCATCGCGGGCGGGGCAATCGTCGGCTGGGTGGTGTCGAGCACGACGCGCTCAGGCAGGTGCCGATCGGACCGGATCCGGATCAACGGCTGGTCATTGCTTGCGGTCGCGACGACTGGCGTCACGGGCGAGGCCGGCACAACGAAGTTCACCGCAAACAGCAGTGCGAGCAACGCTCCGCCGACAAACATGAAATACCGAAAGATGGGCATTGGCCGCGCTCCGCCCCCCGCAATCCCCGCGTGGGCACTCCGCCTTAACAGGCGATACTATAATTGGTTCCTGGCCCAGCCCTTTGGTTCAAATGGCAACCCCAGGTTTTTCTGCCAAGGTCCGGTAAAGGTAACTTTTCCGCTACCCGAAAATGCCGCCCTTTACGCGCGACGGGCTGCAACCAGCGAACACTTCGCCTGATCGGCATTGACGTTGACGTAGCCGACAGGGATGCGCGCAAAGGTCTTGCGGCTCTTCATGCTGACCGTGTCGGCCAGAACGCGGCTGCGGTCGGTGAGATGACTGCCGTCGCGCCGTGCGAACGCGCAAACGATCGCCAAATCCTTTACGGCATAGTCATTGTCATTTCGCAGCGTGAACGTCACCAGCGCCTTCGAGCCAAGGCCGCCGCGGCGCCAAGTCTGGGAGGAAATCCTGAGACGGTCGAGTTCTGCCGCAGCCTGGGCTTCGGACCCCGGCGTGACCGCAACTGCCGCATCGCCCGAAGGCGCCATCTCGACGGATGCCAACTCCGGCTTCACCGGTTCAGCGCTGTTGCCTTTGGAGAGCGGCAGCAGCATCCAGACGCCGCAGCCCACGATGATGGCGGCCAGCAGCCACAGAATGCTTCGGCCAAATGATACGCTCGCGACCGTTACGACCCGCGCCGTGCGCTCACCAATGGCGGCGAAGCGTCCCAACCCGACCCGCTCAAGCCCTGCGCTCATGGCTGTATCACCGATCGTGGCCGCAGAAGGTTCGACGGCGGACTGGGCCACTGCTTACCTTAATCCGGGAGACGAACTAAGGTTCCCGCGCTTCAAGCGAGTCGGCAAGGACGGTGGCGATCACCGGCTGGGGTCGCTAACATGCGCCACAATATCGAAAGACCCTGTTGGGAGAACATGAAATGCCAATCGCCGTCACCTGGGATCACGTCCACCTGCGCAGCCCCGATCCGGAGGCCACGGCGACCTGGCTGCGGGACATCCTCGGTGGCGAGATCGTGCGCGCGCCCGGACGGATCGACGTGAACCTCGGCGGTGCCAGGATCTTCATCGCTCCGCTCGAGGGTGACAACGCCGTCAGTCCGCCGCCGCTGCATCCGCACCAGGGCCTCGACCATTTCGGACTCACGGTGAAGGATATCGACGCCGTCGCGGCCGAGATCAAGGCCAAGGGCGTCACGTTCACGCGTGAGCCGACGACGATCCGGCCCGGCGTGCGCATCTGCTTCATCCGCGGCCCCGAAGGTATTTCCGTCGAGCTGCTCGAGCGCGACAAGAAATACACCTGACGCGGCGCACGCCACATCGGCCATCAGCGAGACCAGGCGGCGTGCCGCCTGGCGCAGCTAAGTCATGCTGCCGGGCATGAAGCAGCGGATGGTGACGCCCATATAGCCGTAGATCGGCCACACCATGGTACGCCCGACCCGGTTCGGCTCCGAGATCACGGCCTCTTCGGGCACGTCGACCCAGACGAGTTCCTGCTTCTGGCCCTCGAGCGCGTAGCCATAGCGCGGGACGCGGACACGATAGTGCCCGTCCTTGCTGTCCCAGTCGGTGTCCGAGAGCGCCGAGCCGTCGGCATCGGAGCAGCACGGCCCCTTGCCGCTTCGCAGGCCGTCGAACCAGGCCTTCAAATCCGCATTGGTGTTGACGAACTGGCCGCGGTCACGGGCGTGCCCGAAGGGGGCTGCTAGCGCGATCAAGGCCGAGGCGCATGCCAGCTTCGTCACGCTTCGCCAGCGTACCGCGCTGCCTATCCGCCGTCGTTCGCTTTTGCAATTCGTGGGACGCGCACTGTACAGACGCGGCTGATCGCCGCCGGAATCGATCCAGTTGCTCACGTTTGTCTTGCTCCAGCACCCCGCGGCCAGTGCAACAATGGTTATGCATTTCGCGGGCCAACTTGATTCGCAACGACGGGCCTCGCCTCATGATGAGACCGTCATAACCGCGTCACAAACAAGCCGGGACAACTACGGCTCGCGGCCGCCGGCTATCGTGGCCGGCCGGCAAACTGCCGCGTTGCGCGAGGGGATGTGCTTTGGCATAAAAGCTCTACCGGTTACGCCATTGGGCGATGGCGGCCGGCCTGCGGGACGTTATGAAGAACGGCCTCTATTCGATCCACGTGAACCTGCTCGATGGTCGAGCGGGCAAGGGCAGCGGCGTGATTCTTTTCCGCGACGGCAAGATCCTTGGCGGCGATGCCTACCTCTATTACACCGGCAGCTACGTGGTGAAGGATGATCACTCCTTCAAAGGCGAGGTGCTGGTGCAGCGGCACACCTCACCGCGGGGCGACGACAATCCGCTGTTCGGCGGACCGGCGCCGGTCGGCATCGGCGTCAGTGGGACCTACACGGACACGCGCGCGGAGATGACGGGAACGGCGCTCGTCGGCAAGGCCAGCCTGATTTTCGGCGCTACTTTGCACAAGCTCGCCGAAGTCGACTAGCTATTCCGCAGCCTGCTCGAGCGGCGCCGTGCGCGGCAGGATGATCTGGATGCGCGTGCCCCCGCCCGGCTCGGAATCGAGATCGAGCCGGCCGCCGAGCCGGTTGGTGACGATGCTGTAGACGATGTGCAGCCCGAGTCCGGTGCCGCCCTGGTCGCGCCGCGTCGTGAAGAACGGATCAAAGGCGCGGCGGCGGACGTCGAGCGACATGCCGCAGCCGTTGTCGGAGAAGATGATCTCGACATTGTCCTTGCCGGACTCGCGCACCTGGATGTCGATGATCCCCGGACGCCCGTCGGGAAAGGCGTGCGCCACCGAATTGAGAAACAGGTTGGTCAGCACCTGCCCGTACGGGCCGGGATAGCTGTTCATGGTCAGGTTGGGCTGGCAATCGACGTTGAGCGTCAGATTGTGTTTGCGCAGGCCCGGCCGCAGGCTCATCACCACCTGCTCGGTGAGGTCGCCGAGATCGAAGCTGCGCTGGTCCGAATAGTTGCGGTCGGCCGCGACCTGCTTGAACGACTGGATCAGCTCGGCGGCGCGGTTGAGATTGGAGACCAGCTGCGAGGATGCGTCGCGGCTGGTGTTGAGGAACTCGTTGAGCGTCGAGCGGCGGAGCTCGCCGCGCTCGACCTCGGACGTGAACATCGCGGTCTTGCGCTCCAGCGCGGAGGCGACCGTCAGGCTGATGCCGACGGGATTGTTGACCTCGTGAGCGACGCCGGCGACCAGCCGTCCGAGCGCGGCGAGCTTCTCCGCCTCGATCAGCGAGGCCTGGGTCTCGCGCAGATTGCGCAGCGCGGTCTCCGCCGATTCCTTGGCTTTGCGCATCTCCTGCTCGCCGCGCTTGCGCTCGCCGATGTCGAGCGCCACCGTGACGATCCGCTCGATCTCGCCCTCGGCATCGAGCAGCGGCAGCTTGTTGACAAGCCATTGGCGCATGTTGCCGGAGGCGTCCTTGTACTCCTCCTCGTAGAAGCCGAGCCCCTTACGGAGCCTCAGCACGCGCTTGTCGTTCTCGTCAGTCTTGGCCGCGCCGTAGCGCGACATCAGGTCCGCGGTGGTGCGGCCGAGCGCATCGCCAGGCTCGATGCCGAAGATGCCGGCCATGTAGCGGTTCATCAGCACATAGCGCAGGTCGCGGTCCTTGACGTTGATGACCGCGGGCACGGTATCGATGACCTGCTGGAGCAGGCGCCGGCCCTCGGCGATGGCGTCTTCCGCCCGCTTCTGGTCGGTGATGTCGCGCAGCGTGCCCTCGTAGCGGATGATCTTGCCCTGCTCGTCCCGCACGCCGGTCGCACTGTCGGAAAGCCAGAGGATGTCGCCGCTGCGCTGGCGCACCTGGTACTCGAACTCGCGCACCATGCCGTCGCGATGCATCAGCCGCTGATACTCGACGCGCGCCTCGGGGTGGACGTAGATCGTATGGGCGATGTCGTTGATGCTGTCGATGAGGTGCTGCGGGCTATCATAGCCCATCATCCGCGCCAGCGCCGGATTGGCGTTGAGGAGGTCGCCGGCCGGCGTCGTCACATAGATGCCGTCGACCGAGCCCTCGAACAGTTTCCGGTAGCTCTCTTCGGCGAGGCGCTGCTCGGTGAGCGCGCGCACCGCCGCCTCGCGCGCGGTGTCGGCTTCTTCCAGCGCGCGGCGGAACACTTCGGCGGCGCGTGCGATGTCGCCGATCTCGTTGTCGACGTCGGCGGACGGGATCGAAGTGTCTTTCTGGCCGGCCGCGAGCGCGCGAATCGATCGTGCGATCTGGGCCAGCGGACGTACCGTCCGCCGCACCACGAAGCCGGCCGCGAGGATGCCGATCAGCACGCCGATGCTGCCGAGCACGATGCTCTGCCACCGCGCCTCCGTGAGCGTGCGGGCAAAATCGCGCGACAGCACATGGCCGCGCCTTGCGCTGACCTCGCGCAGCAATTCGGTGACGCGGCCGATCAGCCGGCCCTCGGTGCCCAGCACCTCGCGGTCGATGTCGGCGATCTGCCGCTCCCGGACGGCGACCGCCATGATCGCCTCGGCGTAATCATTCACGGCCGTCCGGAGCTTTGCGTCGGCGATGTCCATCGTCCGCATGTTCTGCGCGGCCTGCTCGGCCGCGGAGGGATTACGCGCGAGCAGCCCGAGCGCGATCCGGCTCTGCGCCTCGGATAGGCGCGAGGCGAGCTCGCGGTCCGCGGTGCCGGAGACCGCCGCGTCGAACTGGTCGCGCAGCGGCGGCAGGCCGGCAAGCAGCTGGGCGCGGCGGTCGATCAGGGTGGAGATCCGCTCGAGGCCGTTGCGATAGGTCGCAAGGCGCTCGGTGACCCCGTCGATCATGTCCTGCTGCTCGGGCGCGAGCTCGATACGGGTCTTCTTCAGGATGTCGCTGAGCGTCGAGGCCGCCTCGCCCACCTGCTTGAACTGGATGCCGGCGCCGGGGTCGGTGACGAAGTCGCGCGCAGCAAGGCGCAATTCGTTCATGCGGCGGTCGATGTCCTCGGCAAGGTCGCCGACGCTCTGGAGCCGCTGCAATTCGGCGAAGGTCGTGTCGATGTGCCGGATCGCGATCACGCTCGCCGTCGAGGTGACGATGATCACCGCCAGCACCAGGATGAAGCTTCCGAACGTAAGCTGGCCGATGGACAGCGAGAAGATTCGCTTTTTCTCGGGGGGCGGCGTCAAGTCGGCGGACATTGGTGCGTTGAGGGACCGGGCTGTTGGAAGCCCAATATACGACGTATTGCACGCCCGGGGGAACCTGCCTCCCGCCTCGGAATATCCTTAATATCGTGGTTCTCGGCCCGTCCTCCTCGCCGGCTTTATGACGTTTTGACGCTCGCCTGCCGCCAGGCCGGGATCGTCATGGCGGCAACGCCGAGGACGACGCAGGCCAGCCCGATCCAGGCGGTCCGGCTCAGGGTTTCGCCGAGGAAGGCGACACTGATGGCGACCCCGATCGGCACGCGCAGATAAGCCTGCGCGGTGATCCCGACCGAGCCCAGGGTCTGGATCAGGCGGAAATAGATCGCGAACGCCGCCGCGGTCGAGAACACCGCGAGCGCGAGCAGCGCCAGCACGGAACTCAGCGACGGCGATAGCGTCCAGGGCTGCTCGACAACCAGCGAGGCCGGGATCAGGACGGCCGCGCCCGCCAGCAGCGAGCCGGCGGCGGGCGCCATCGGGTCGAGGCCCATGAAGCTGCGGCCGAAGATCGCCGCGCAGGCGTAGCAGATGGTGGCAGCGACGATCGCGGCCTCCGCAATGATGCCGCTGCCGATGTCGTGGACGGTATCGACGCCGACAATCAGGAGGATGCCGGCCATGCCGGCGACCACGCCGAACAGCTTTCGCGGTGTCGTCGCCTCGTGGCGGGTCACGACCGCCGTAAGCAGGAAGGTGAAGATCGGCCCGGCCGAGTTGAGGATGGTGGCGAGCGCGGCATCGACATGGCGTTCGCCCCAAGCGATCAGCGTCCAGGGGATGACGCTATTGAGCACGGCCTGGAACGCGAAGCGCTGCCAGGTCGCGGCATCCGTCGGCATTTTGATGCCGCGCGCCCGCATGACGATGAGTAGCAGCAGGCCGGCGATCGCGGTGCGCGCCGCGATCAGCGTGATCGGCGGAATGGTGGCGACGCCGAGCTTGATGAAGGTGTAGGAGCCGCCCCACAGCGTTGCGAGCGCGACGAGCAGCGCCAGCTCGACGGCGATGTTGGTGTCCTGCCGGTTGTCCATTGTGCGCTCCGTCCATTCCGCGATGGACGGAACCTAGCGCGCCCGCAAGCGCCAATACTTCGCTGCGTGTCGAAGTGTATCAGCCGACCGCGCCGACCTCGAACACCTCGCCGTCATAGCCGGCCTCGCGGGGGATGCGGAGCTGGCGGCCGGTCTCGGTCTTGGTCATGACCGGCATCACCGTGACGATGGACATGCCGCGGGCGTGCTCCAGCGCGGCATCCACGCTGCCCTGCTTGGCAAGCCGGATCAGGTTGCGCGTGGTCGGGAACGGCAGCTTGAAGCGGCCGCTCTCCCCGCCCTCCACCGCCTCGCGCGGCGACACCCAGATCGAGTCAGTCGACTCGCGGCCGTCATGCGCGCCGAGTTGGTCCGGGGGCGCTGCGGCCAGGAAGAACCAGGTGTCGAACCGCTTCGGCATGCCCTCGGGCGTGATCCAATGGGCGTAGGGCACGAGCGTGTCGAGCGCGAGCTGGAGGCCGTTGTCGGCAAGGATGCTGAGGAAGCTGATCTTGTGCTCGTTGAGCGCGACGCGATGCTTGTCGGCGAGTTCGCCGGCACGCCTGGCATCGATCGGCGTGCCCGAGTCCCTCGACCGCGCCAGCAGGATGCCGCTCTCTTCAAAGGTTTCGCGGATCGCGGCAATACGAAAACCGCGGTCCGCTTCACTCAGGCCCTCGCCGCCCGAATACAAGTCGGCGCGGGCGACGATCTCGTTGTCGCCGGCATCGACGCTGCCGCCCGGAAACACCAGCGCGCCCGAGTTGAACTCGATCTGATGATGGCGGACCATCATGAAGACCTCGATTTCCCTTGCTGCGCCATCGCGCAGCAGAAGGATCGTCGACGCCGGGCGTGATGCTGATGTCTCGGCCATTTACCTAACCTGCGGCGCTGGATTGCGGGCCAAGATTGGCGCGCTTGTCGACGCGGGCAACGCGCGACAGCAGATACTCGACCTCGGCCTTCGCCGTCGCCGTGATGGTGGCGCCCGGCTTGCGCTGCGCGCTGGAGGCGATGATACCGCGCTTCTGCAGCACGTATTTGCGCACAGCAAGGCCGGCCCCCGGCTGCTGCTCGTAACGGATCAGCGGCAGATGCGCGTCGAACAGATCATGCGCCGCATCGCGCTTGCCGGCCTTGGAGAGGTTCACGACGTCGATCAGAAGCTCGGGGAAGGCATAGCCGGTCATGGCGCCGTCGGCGCCGCGCTCCATCTCGAAATCCAGGAACGTGCCGCCATTGCCGCAGAGGATCGAGAGCGGGCGAAGCGAGCCGTCTTTCTGGAAGTTGCGCAGCGTCGTGATCTTCTCGAGGCCCGGCCAGTCCTCGTGCTTGAGCATCACGCAGTTCGGATTGTCCATGACGATCTTGCGGATCACCGCCGGCGTGAACACCACCTGCAAGGTCAGGGGATAGTCCTGGAGCACCCAGGGCACGTCGGGGCCGATGGCTTCCGCCGCCTGCTTGAAATAGCCGACGATCTGGTCGTCGGTGCGAAGCGAGGGCGGCGGCGCGATCATCACGCCGGCCGCGCCCGCGTCCATCGAGGCCTTCGCCAGCGAACGCATGGTGGCAAAGCCCGGCGCGGAGACGCCGACGATCACCTGCATCTTCTTGGCGCGTTTGACGAAGCGAACCGCGACCTGCTCGGCCTCGGCGGCATCGAGCTTCGGCGCCTCACCGAGGATGCCCAGCACCGTGACGCCATCGCAGCCGACCTCCTCGTAGAAATCGGTCAGGCGGTCGATCGAGCGCTCGTCGATCCGGCCGTCGTCGTGGAACGGCGTCGGCGCGATTGCGAAGGTGCCCTTGGCGTCGGCGGTCAGTTTCATCAGTCTCTCTCTTTCTCCGTCATTCCGGGGCGCGCGCAGCGCGAACCCGGAATCTCGAGGTTCCGGGTTCGGCTCTTCGAGCCGCCCCGGAACGACAACAACGGCTAAAACCGCCGCGCCCCCATCTTGATCTGCTCCTCGGAGAAGAAGATCTCCTTGGCATGATCGACGATGTCCTGAGCATTCCAGCCCGAGTGCGGCGGTTTCCAGCCTTCCATTTCCATCATCCGCATTTCGCGCACGCCGCGGGGCCCGGACACGCCCAGCACCTTGCCGGTCTGGTCGCCCGACAAGTCGCTGACCATGTATAGCACGGCCGGCGCGATGCCGTCCGGCCCGAGCGCCGCCGAGGGGTTCTCCTTATAGCGGGGCAGGTCTGCGGTCATGCGGGTCAGGGCGCCCGGGGCCAGCGTCCAGATCCGGATGTTGTACTTGCGGCCCTCGATCGCGAGCACGTTGGACAGGCCCCAGATGCCGCCCTTGGCCGCGCCGTAATTGGTCTGCCCGAAATTGCCGATCAGCCCTGATGTCGAGGAGGTGTTGACGATGACGCCGCCGCCGTTTTCCCGCATCCAGCGAAACACCGGCATGGTGCAACAAAAGGTACCCTTCAGGTGCACCTTGATGACCTTGTCCCAGTCGGCCTCGGACGCCTTGGCGAAGGTCTGGTCGCGCAAGATGCCGGCATTGTTGACGAGGATGTCGGCGCGGCCGAAATGCTTGATGGCGTCGTCGAACACCGACTGGCCGCCCTCCATGGTGGAGATGTCGGCGCCGTTGGCGACCGCCTTGCCGCCTTCCGCCTTGATCGCGTCCACCACAAGCTGCGCCATCGACTTGTCGGCGCCGGAGCCGTCGCGGGGGCCGCCGAGGTCGTTGACGACGACGGATGCCCCTTCCCGCGCGAACAGTTTCGCGTAGGCCTCACCGAGCCCGCCGCCCGCACCGGTGATCAGCGCGACCTTGCCGTCGAGTAGTCCCATGGTGGCTTCTCCCTGTTTTATTATCGTCATTCCGGGGCAGCGCGCAGCGCTAAACCCGGAATCCGGAGGTTGTAGCTCGAGATTCCGGGTTCGCGCTTCGCGCGCCCCGGAATGACGGAGGCAGCTAACCCAGCACCGTCTTGCCGTTCTTGATCACGGTGACGCCGCGTGACTTCACCTTGGCTTCGAACGAGATCGTGTTGCCGTCCTTCCAGAGGTCCATGGTCACGGTCTCGCCGGGATAGACCGGGGATGAGAACCGCGCGACGTGCTGGCGGAAGGCGGAGGCGTCGTAATCGGCATAAGTCTGGAGCACGCCGCGGCAGGTGATGCCGTAGGTGCACATGCCGTGCAGGATCGGGCGCGGGAAGCCGGCCTTCTTCGCAAACTCAGGATCTGAATGCAGCGGGTTGCGGTCGCCGCAGAGCCGATAGACCAGCGCCTGGTCGGGACGCGTGACGATGTCGATCGTCTTGTCGGGCGCGCGCGCCGGGATCTTGTGCGGATCGGGCTGGGTCAGGTTCGGCCCGCCAAAGCCGCCGTCGCCGCGAGCGAAGCGCGAAGCGACCAGCGTCGCCAGCTTCTCGCCCTTCTCGTTCTTCAGCACCGTCTGGTGGCTGATGACGACGCCCTTGTCCTTGCCCTTGTCGTAGACCTCGAGCACCGAGGAGTCGGCGGTGATGTGCGCGGCCACCGGCAGCGGCTGGTGAAAGGTGATGTCGCGCTCGCCATCGACCACCATCACGCGGTTGAGGTTCATCTCGCCCGGTCCCGAGCCCCACGCCGCGACGGAAGCAAAGGTCGGCACCACCTTCAGCGGCCGCGGCGTGAACGTGCCCTCGTTGACGAAGGCGAGCTCGTTCTCGTCCATCGGATCGGCACCGAGCCCGATGCCGCAGGCGTAGAGCATCACCTCGCGGTCGGTGTAGGCGTATTTCTGACCGATGTTTTTCAGGCCTTTGAGTTCTTCGTATCTGGCGGACATTTTTTGGTTTCCTCCCGGCATTCTTAGCGAGCAGCGGCGCTCGTTAATGTGCCCTCTCCCCTTGTGGGAGAGGGCCACGAGAACCGTGCGGCAAACTCGTTTGGGTGAGGGGTTAGCTCCGCATCGAAAGTCTTTCCGCGGAGCGATACCCCTCATCCGGCGCTTCGCGCCACCTTCCCCCACAAGGGGGGAAGGAAGAATTCGTAGGATGGGTAGAGCGCATCAGGCCGGCGTGAAGAACGGCAGCGGTGCGCCGTCGGTCGGCTTGAACACCACTCTCACCTTCTGGCCGATCTTCAGCTTTTCGAGATCGCAATCGACGAAATTGGTCTGCACCGAGGGGCCTTCCTTCAGCGTGACGTAGCCGATGGCGTAAGGGCCGGTCGGCGACTTCCGCATCAAGCTCCAAGTGTAGATCGTGCCCTCGCCCGAAGCCTCCTCCCACACCGTCTTGTCAGAGTAGCAGAACGGGCAGATCGAGCGCGGGAAGTAGTGCGCTTCGCCGCACGCGGTGCAGCGCTTGATCATGAACTTGCCCTGCTTGGCTGCGTCCCAGAACGCGGCGGTCTCGGGGTTCGTCACCGGGGCCGGATACTTTTTCGCTTCACTCATTACACGCGCTCCAGAATGGCCGTCGAGGCGGCGTGGCGAACGCCCAGAAGCCCGCCGGTGCCGTGGGCGATGGCGAGATCGCAATTCTTGACCTGCACCTTCGGATGCGCCTCGCCGCGCAACTGCCTTACGGCCTCGATGATCTTGGTCATGCCGCCGCGGTTGACGGGATGGTTGCTGCAGAGGCCGCCGCCGTCGGTGTTGAACGGCAGCTTGCCGACGCCCGAGATCAGATTGCCGTCGGCGACAAACTTGCCGCCCTCGCCCTTCTTGCAGAAGCCGAGGTCCTCGAGCTGCATCAAGACGGTGATGGTGAAGCTGTCGTAGATCGAGGCGTATTTGATGTCCTTCGGCGTGATGCCGGCTTCCTCGAACGCACGCGGGCCGGACCAGATGCCCGCGGAGTATGTGAGATCGAGATCCTTGCCGCCGCGCGGTCCCTTCATCGCCTCGCCATGGCCGATCAGCTTGACCAGCGGCTTCGTCAGGCTCCTGGCGATCTCGGGCGTGGTCACGATCAGCGCGCCGCCGCCGTCGGAGACGACGCAGCAATCCATGCGATGCAAGGGATCGGAGATCATCGGCGAGTTCAAGACGTCCTCGACCGTGACGACGTCCTTGAGCATTGCATGCGGATTGTATTGCGCGTGGTGCGAGGCCGCGACCTTGATCCAGGCGAGCTGCTCGCTGGTGGTGCCATAGTCGTGCATGTGGCGCATGGCACACATGCCATAGGCATTATGCGTAGTCGCGCCGTAAGCGGACTCGAAATCGGCTTCCGCGCCGGCCGCGCGCGGCGGCATCACGCCGGTGCGCGGCTTGCCGGCCAGCGTGATCAGCGCGATCGAGCACTTGCCCGCCGCGATCGCTTCCGCGGCATGACCGAGATGGATGATGTAGGAACAGCCGCCGGTCTCGGTGGAATCGACGTGGCGGAGCTTTTTGGTGTTGAGGCCGAGATAGTCGACCATCGGCCAGGCGCCGCCGGGCGCGTCGCCCGCGCAGAAATAGCCGTCGACATCGTCCTTGCTGAGCCCGGCATCCTCGATCGCGCCCTTGGCGACCTCGGCGTGGAGCTGGGCGGTGGATTTGTCCGGCGCATGCCGGGTCGGGTGTTCGTAGATCCCGGCAATGTAGGCCTTGCCCTTGATGGTCAAAACAGAGGTCTCCGCTCGCGTTTCTTATTGCCCCGTTTTTCTGAACCGCACTGGCCCTGTTGGCAAGCGCGGAAATATTCCGTCGGGCGAGAGGGCAGCAGGTGGGCGCAAGTGGGCGATATTGCCCCGCCGTCGATCACAGCCCCGTCAATGGTGGATCTCTAGAACAATGATCGGCATCGGCGCCGTGCCGCTCCAAGCGGTCGCGACGTAGCAGTAACTGTCAGGATAGTCGTCGAGACTGAAGCAATCAGCGTCCCGGGCTATCAGCCGCCCCTTCACCTCGGTCTTCCAGAACGAAAAGCGGTCGGCGGCCGATATCCATCGCAACGGCTTTCCAACGTCCGCGACCACGAAACTCGCACCGTCCCGCAGAAGCAGCTCGATCTCAGCCGCGCCCACTCTTTGGTCAGGCCGGACATCCAACAGACCTTCGCTGTTCCAAAGCTCGGTAAGCGGCAGGCACGTCACGATGCGCCAAGCAAAATCCATATTCGACCACAGGTCCATTTCAGCGCGGACAGCCTCACGTCGCCGCTCCAGCCAGGCAGAATCCTAAAGGTGTTTTGCCCGACGTCACAAGCGACTTTCGTTTTATCGAAAGAACCCGTTGTACGAAAACAACCCCATGCACAGTAGAACGGCGATTGATATCAAACAGGAAATCGCGAGGGGGATCTGCCTAACCCAACCGACGTCCCTCTCCTGCGATCAAGCCGCGCCCGGACGCGCGCGATAGCGGAACGCGGTCACCGCGGCCAGGATCAGGCCGAAGACGAGAAAGACCGCGCCGCCCTTCACGCCAAAACTGTTCTGGTATTGGGCTTCGGCCGCGTCGTCGACGATCAGAGGCCGCGCATCCGGCCTGCCTGAGAGATAGCGGATCCTGGTCTGCCTGACCGTCTGGACGCCGTTCCGCGTGATCTGCCGCCAGAAGGCAGGGCTGATGTGGGTCGGCCCGTAGCTTTGCTGTTGTCCGCTCTTGTCGGTCCACGCCAGGGTAACGAGATAGCTCGGCGCGTCGCCGGCTTTGTTCACTTCACCGTAGGCACGCGTAATGTCGGCGGTGGCCTCATCGCCGTGGTCGAGGATCTCCTTCAACGTGCTTTGCTCGAAATAGGAGGTCACTAGCATGTAGCCGCCGAATGGAAGCATCACGGCGGCCAAGATCCCGAGGATGAAAGGAAAGGGCCGCCGCGATCCGGCGGCGATTGCGGCGCTTCCCGGCCCGCTTCGACGCGCCGACCATGCCTGCCATCCGATCACGAGCACCAGCATCACGGCGCAGATACCTGCTCCCGCCGCCATAAATCTGGACGTGGACCGGATATGGCTCAGATGATCGTCGATATCCTCGACGATCACAGGAAGCGATGAATCATCGTCAACGGCCTGAATGGGGACCGTCAGGAGCTTGAGCTGATTGCCAACCGTGATGCGCGCCGCATAGGCGGCGCTGACCGCGATGCCCTTGCGCTCGCGCTGAACGCCGTCCTTTCCGATCCATTGCAATCCGATCGACAGATTTTCGTCGACATAGCGGGGCCAGAACCCGTCGAACACGAACGGAAATCGCGTCGAGACGACTTCAGCGGACGTGATCTTGCCCGTGGTGCCGTAGCCATCACGCATGACACGTTCGATATCATGCTGATTCCAGTACATCCCCAAGGCCGCCAATACGCCAACGGCGACCAATACAATCAAGACACCGCGCAATGACATCGATCGTCGCTCCGCATAGCGCACGACCGCATCACCCGCCGCGCGCCACTATCGCAAGTTGCTGATATCGCGCGGTCACAACCCTTGTCAAACGTAGGTCTTGTAGGGTGGGCAAAGCGAAGTGTGCCCACCTCTTCTGACTCAATCCTGGTGAGGTGGTGGGCACGGCGCTTCGCGCCTTTGCCCACCCTACGGGACTTGCCCTACTCCGCCGCGATCTGCCGTGGCGCGGGCGGCGGGCTCGCCAAGTCCGCGGCGAGCTGGGCGTAGCGGGCCTTGGCGTCAGCGACGGCCTTCTCCTTCACCGGGCCGTAGCCGCGGATGCGGTCGGGCAGCGAGAGCAACTCCACCGCGGTGTCGATCGTGAGCGGCGACAACAGGCCGAGCACGGTGGCGACGTCCTTTTCGTAGCCCACGATCAGGTCGCGCTCGAGCTTGCGGTCGGCGCTGCGGCCGAAGATGTCGAGCGGGGTGCCGCGCAGGAACTTGAACTTCGCCAGCACGCGGAAGACCTTCAGCATCCACGGGCCGAAGGCGCGCTTCTTCGGGCGGCCCAGGGCATCGACGCCGGACGCCAGGATCGGCGGCGCGAGATTGAAGCTGAACTTGAAATCGCCCTCGAACTGGTCGCGGAGCTGCTGCTCGAAGGCGCCGTCGGTGAAGAGGCGCGCGACTTCGTATTCGTCCTTGTAGGCCAGCAGCTTGGCGTAGTTCACCGCGACCGCGCGCGGCAGCGCGTCGTCATAACCGCCTTGCCTCGCGGCATCGCGAACCTGATCGACCAGCTTGCGATAGCGTTTTGCCAGGCGGCCGTTCTGATAGGCGGTCAGATGCTTGGCGCGATGCTCGACGATCTCGTCGAGCGTCATCGCATCCAGCGTCTTGGGTGCGACAACCTCGCCCGTTCCCTTCAGCATGCCCGCAAGACGCTCGGGATCGGCGACCGCGAGGCGACCGAGGCGGAAGGCTTCCTTGTTCATCTTGATCGCGACGCCATTGACCTCGATCGCCTGCTCGATCGACTCCGCCGCCAGCGGGAAGAGCCCCTTCTGATAGGCGTAGCCCATCATCATCATGTTGGTAGCGATGCTGTCACCGAGCAGCTGCTCGGCGGGCTTGGTGAAGTCGAAGAAGACGGAGTCCTTGTGCAGTGCCGTCTCCAGCAATCCGTTCAGCTTGCGCGTCTGGAAGTTGAAGTCGCGGTTGAGGACGAAGTCGGCGGTGGGAATGACGTGGCTGTTGATGATGCCGCGGGTGCGGCTGCTGTCGCAGAGCGAGATGGTGTCCTTGGCGACCGCGACCACCTCGTCGGCAGCGAGGACGAGATCGGCCGTGCCGGTGACGATGCGCGAGCACGTTACCTCAGCCGGATGATCGGACAGGCGGACATGGCTCAGCACCGCCCCGCCCTTCTGCGCGAGGCCCGACATGTCGAGGATCATCGAGGCCTTGCCCTCGATGTGGGCGGCCATGCCGAGCAGCGCGCCGATGGTGAGCACGCCGGTGCCGCCGACACCGCCGACGGCGATGTTGTAGGGCTTGTCGAGCGTCGGGCGCGAGGCCGGCTCGGGCAGCGCGCCGATCTCTTCAAGCTCGGCCGGCGCACGGTGGCGCGGCGCGCCGCCGTCGACGGTAACGAAGGACGGGCAGAAGCCCTTCACGCAGGAATAGTCCTTGTTGCAGGACGACTGGTTGATGGCGCGCTTGCGGCCGAACTCGGTCTCCAGCGGCTCGACCGAGATGCAGTTCGACTGCACCGAGCAGTCGCCGCAGCCTTCGCAGACGGCCGGGTTGATCATGACGCGACGCGCCGGATCCTCCATCAGGCCGCGCTTGCGGCGGCGGCGCTTTTCGGCGGCGCAGGTCTGCACGAACACGATCGCCGAGGTGCCCTTGTACTCGCGGCACATCTTCATGACGTTGTCGAGTTCGTCGCGGTGATACTTCTTCACGCCGGGCGCGATGGTGTCGGCGGGATAGGTGTCGGGCGCCTCCGAGACCAGATAGATCTCGCGGATGCCCTCGGCGTGGAGCTGGAAGGTGATCTGCTGCGGCGAGAGATCGCCGTCATGGCGCTGGCCGCCGGTCATGGCCACCGCGTCGTTGTAGAGGATCTTGTAGGTGATGTTGGTCTTGGAGGCGACCGCCTGACGGATGGCGAGCAGGCCAGAGTGGAAATAGGTGCCGTCGCCGAGGTTGGCGAAGATGTGGTTCTCGTTGGTGAAGGGCGCGATGCCGACCCACGGCACGCCCTCGCCGCCCATATGCGTGAACGTCTCGGTCGAGCGGTCCATCCACAGCGCCATGAAGTGACAGCCGATGCCGGCCAGCGCGCGGCTGCCTTCGGGGACCTTGGTCGAGGTGTTGTGGGGACAGCCGGAGCAGAAATACGGGGTGCGGGAGACAGGCGCGGTGGCCTGCATCTGTGTGGCCTGGCGGCCGTTGAACCAGTCGGCCTTGACGCGGAGCATCTCCGCGATCTCTGGGTTGAGATTAAGTCGGAGAAGTCGCTCGGTGATCGAGGTCGCAAGCGAGGCGACGCTGAGCTCGGCGGCGAAGGTCAGGAAGCGCTTGTCGTGCTCGTCCATCTTGCCGACGATGCGCGGGCGGACGTCGTCGCGCCAGTTGAACAGCTCCTGCTTGACCTGGTTCTCGACGATCTCGCGCCGCTCTTCGATGATGAAAATCTCTTCGAGCCCGACCGCGAACTGGCGCACGCCTTCCGGCTCCAGCGGCCAGGGCATGCCGATCTTGTAGAGACGGAGACCGATCTTGGCGGCAACCTCCTCGGTGACCCCGAGCTCGCGCAGCGCCTGCCGCACGTCCTCATAGCTCTTGCCTGAGGCCATGATGCCGAAGCGCGCGTTCGGCGAATCCATGGTGACGCGGTTGACCCTGTTGGCGCGCGCGAAGGCGATCGCGGCAAAGCCCTTGTAGTCCTGGAGGCGGCGGTCCTGCTCGAAGCGGTCGTCGGGCCAGCGCAGATTGAGGCCGCCGGGCGGCAGCTCGAAATCGGGCGGGATGATGAAGGGCTTCATCTCGTCGGTGAGGTCGATCTCGGCGGTGGTCTCCACCGTCTCCGTGATCACCTTCATGCCGACCCAGCAGCCCGAGTAGCGCGACATCGCGATCCCGAGCAGGCCCATCTCGATCATCTCGTGGATGCTGGACGGGTAGAGATACGGCATCAGCGCGGACATGAAGGCGTGGTCGGACTGATGCGGGACGGTCGAGGATTTTGCGCCGTGGTCGTCGCCGGCCAGACACAGCACACCGCCGTTCTTGGCCGAGCCCGCGGCATTGCCGTGGCGGAACACGTCGCCGCAGCGATCGACGCCGGGGCCCTTGCCGTACCAGATGCCGACCACACCGTCATACTTGGCGCCGGGCGAGAGATTGAGCTGCTGCGAGCCCCAGACGGCGGTCGCGGCCAGGTCCTCGTTCACGCCGGGCTGGAACTTGATGTTGTACTGCTCGAGATGCTTTCGCGCCGCAAAGAGCTGCTGGTCATAGCCGCCGAGCGGCGAGCCGCGATAGCCGGAGATGAAGCCCGCGGTGTTGAGGCCATTGGCGCGGTCGCGCCGGATCTGGGCCATGGGCAGGCGAACCAGGGCCTGGATGCCCGTGGTGAAGACGTGTCCGGTGTCCTGGGTGTATTTTTGATCGAGACTGATCGGACCCTGGTTGATTCCCATGCTGTCCTCTTTCCACGCCCTGTTCAGGTCTTTGTCACTTAACGTCGCTTAAGCCGTTGCCTGCCCGTTGTTTTTAGCTAGGGCGCGCCGACCATCTCCGCCACTCTATGTCGGATATTTAACGCTCCGCACCACAAATCTGGACCAAAGCGAGCGCCAGGTAAAAATCGCAATTTCGTGGCTGCAAAGGCATCAGGCATTTTCAATTTGTGTCACCATACCCCCGCCGTCGCGAAATGAATTGATGCCCCCGTCACGCAGGCGACGTCGATTGGTCGCAGGAAAGGCTCTCGATGCGGACGATTCTG
The DNA here is from genome assembly GCF_000011365.1 of Bradyrhizobium diazoefficiens USDA 110. Lineage (GTDB taxonomy): Bacteria > Pseudomonadota > Alphaproteobacteria > Rhizobiales > Xanthobacteraceae > Bradyrhizobium > Bradyrhizobium diazoefficiens. Next base: position 5,891,161 of record NC_004463.1, read on the forward strand.
GCTGGCCTGGCTGTGGGTTTGGCGTTGTGCAGTGCGGTTGCAGGCGCGGCCCTCGCCGCCGAACCGTCGCCGGAGCTGATCGCCTATGGCAAGACGCTGGTCGAGGCCGGCGACTGCGCGGGCTGCCACACCGCCGATCCGGCCAAGCCGTTCGCGGGCGGAAAGCGCATCGACACGCCCTTCGGCGCGATCTATGCGCCGAACCTGACGCCCGACCGAGACACCGGCATCGGCGCCTGGGCGGATGCCGATTTCACCCGCGCCCTCCGCTATGGCGTCGCGCCCGACGGCTCGAACTACTATCCGGCCTTCCCCTATCCCTACTTCACGAAGATGACGAAGGACGACACGCTGGCGATCCGGGCCTATCTCGGCACGCTCGCGCCCGTCGTGAGCCGCAACAAGCCGCCGGAGTTGCGCTGGCCGTTCGGTTACCGCGGCCTGATGCGGATCTGGAATGCCATGTATTTCAAGCCCGGCCTGTTCGAGCCGGACCAGAGCCAGAGCGCGGCGTGGAATCGCGGCGGCTATCTCGTCACCGGGCTCGGCCATTGCGGCGCCTGCCATACGCCGAAGAACTATTTTAGCGCGGACAAGCAGGCGCAGGCATTCGCCGGCAACGAGATCGGCGGCTGGTACGCCCCAAGGCTCGATGGCGCGCCGCGCACCGGGCTGAAGTCGTGGAGCGTGGAGGACATCGCCGAATATCTGCAGAGCGGCCGCAATGCCAAGAGCCATGCCGACGGGCTGATGGCGGAGGTGGTGGTCAACTCGACCTCGAAGATGAGCGACGCCGATGCGCGCGCGATCGCGGTCTATCTGAAGGGCCTGCCGCCGGCGCGGCGCGAGACGATCGTGACGCCGCCCGACGAGGCCGAGATGAAGGCCGGCCAGGCGGTCTATGCAAAGCTCTGCATCGCCTGCCACGAAGCCGACGGCACAGGAGCGCCGCGCATCTATCCGCCGCTGCCCGCCAACGCGCTGCTGCAATCGGTCAATCCGTCCTCGACGTTGCGCATCATCCTCGACGGCGCCCACACCGTGACCACGCCGCGCGCGCCCAACACCGGCGAGATGCCGGCCTATGCCAAGCAATTGTCCGACGGGGAGATCGCGGCGGTGACGAACTACATCCGCAATTCCTGGGGCAATTCGGGCCCGCTGGTGACGCCGGCGCAGGTGGCGAAGGCGCGGAAGCAACCGTAGCCAGCTCTCTCTCCCGTCATTGCGAGCGCAGCGAAGCAATCCAGAGTCCCCACGCGGAAAGATCCTGGATTGCTTCGCGAGGTGGATGGAGCTACCGCTCATCCTCCTTGAACACGAATTTCGGCATCTCCCATTTGTAGCGCACCGCGAGCAGGCGGAAGCTGATGCCGAGGATGAAGGTCAGGATCGTCCAGAGCTCGGCGTTGAGATTGAGGCCGAAGGCCGTCGCGTAGAACAGCCCCGTCACCACGGAGACGCTGGCGTAGAGCTCGGAGCGAAACAAGAGCGGCACGTCGTTGCAGAGCACGTCGCGCAACACGCCGCCGGCGCAGCCCGTCACCATGCCCGAGACGATGACGATCGGCAGCGAGACATCCATCTGCCAGGCGATGTCGCAGCCGGTCATAGTGAAGACGACGAGGCCGATGGCATCGAGCACGATGAAGGCGAGCTGAAGCCGGTGCACGAGGCGCGCGAACAGGATGGTCAGCAGCGCTGCAGCGCCAGGGAGCACGAGATAGATCGGGTTCGCGACCCAGGCGAGCGGATAGTGGCCGAGAAACAGGTCGCGCAGCGTGCCGCCGCCGAGCGCGGTAATGCTGCCGAGCATGCAGACGCCGACATAGTCCATGCTGCGCCGCCCCGCAGCAAGCGCCGCGGTCATGCCCTGCGCCGTCAAGGCAACAAACGCCAGAAGGTGCAGCACGCTATCGCTCGGCGGCAGGCTCCACATCGCTTTGTTCCCTTATTCCGCCCGTGGAACTTACGTCCGCGGTTCCAGGATGAACAAGGGGTCCATCCGGGATGAGCAGGTTCCCGATTCCCGACGCGGGGGCAACATGCGACGAAAGCATCAGAGGGGGCGGAACAGAATCTCGCATCTATGGGTTGTCCAGCCGCCATAATCGAGGAGACCCAATCGATGGCTGACGACCGTTTCCCCAACGATCCGTATCGCCCGAATCTCGCCGATGATGAGTATCTCCGTGCGGCGCGACGGGATGCCGACCTTCAGGTCGACCCCGAGCTGGGCGAAGGCCCCGCCTCCAGCGGCAAGGTCGCACTGTTTGCCGTGGCTGTCGCCCTGGTGCTGGGTGCCGTGTTCTACGGCTTGAACAACACGACCACCGGCAACCAGGCGAGCAACGAGCCGGCGAAGCAGACGGCCCAGCAGGCTCCGCCGGCCAATCCAGCGGCGCCTCCCGGCATGCGCGACGTGACGCCGCGCAACAACACCGCGCCGGGCGTGACCACGGGTGCTGCGCCGAGCAAGCCGGCCGCGCCGGATCCGGCCGCACCGTCTAACGGCGCGAAGTAAGACTTCGCAGTGACGCATGAAAGCGGCGGGACACAACATCCCGCCGCTTTTCGTTTGGCTCTAGCTGAACATCTTGTTGAGCTCGCCGCCGGGATAGCCGCTGCCGAGCTCGGTGAAGGTCCCCTTCTCGGCCATCTCCTTTGCCGCGCGCATGAAGCCGCCCCACGCGGCGCGGGCGAGCGAGCCACCGACGCTGATCCGGCGCACGCCGAGATCTTCGGCCTCCTGCAAGGACAAGCCGGAACCGCCGATCAAGAGGTTGAACGGCTTCGGTGCGACAGCCTTGACCACCGCGGCAATGTCCTCGCGGCTCTTCAGGCCCGGCGCGTAGAGGCAATCGGCGCCGGCGTCGGCGTACGCGGTGAGCCGGTCGATGACGAGCTTGAGATCGGTCACGCCCCACAGATAGGCCTCGCAGCGGCCGACCAGCAGCGTGCCGCTGTCGCCGATCGCCTTGCGCGAGGCCATGATGCGCTCGACCGCGAGCGCGCGATCGTAGAGCGGCCTGTCCTTGTCGCCGGTGGAATCCTCGATCGACAGGCCGGCGACGCCGGTACGCACACAGCGCTCGACATTGTCAGCGACCTTGTCCGGCTCGACCGCAAAGCCGCCTTCGAAATCCGCATTCACGGGAATGTCGACCGCCGAGCTCAATGCTGCCAGATGCTGACAGACGTCCTCGACAGTGACGTGGTTGTCGGCCTTGCCGATGGTCCACGCAAAGCCCGCGCTCGATGACGCAATCGCCTTGAAACCGAGATGCTGCAACGCCTTGGCGCTGCCGACATCGACCGGATTGGGCAGAATGAAGCAGCCGCTCTCGTGCATCTTCCTGAAGGTCGCGCGCTTGTCCGCGGTCGTCACGTGCATGTTTCTCTCCCTTGTTGGCCGCGCAGACATAGGCACGCATTCAGGGCAGCGCTAGTGCGCATCGTGCACGGCGCGACTGTCCTTCGGCGCCTCGTCGCGATCGTTCATGCCGTAGTCCCTGATGACGCTGGCGATGCGCAGATGATAGTCGGCAAAGATCTGTGCCCTGCCCTTGGCCTGGGTGCGCCGGTGCTCCATCGTGTTGCGCCAGGCCTGCACGGCTGCCTCATCCCGCCAGAACGACACCGACAGGATCTTGCCTTTCTCGGTCAGGCTCTCGAAACGCTCGACCGAGATGAAGCCGTCGATAGTTTGCAGGATCGGCTTCAGATCGGCTGCAAGGTCGAAATAGGTCTGGCGATGCTCGGGCTTGGGCCAGACCTCGAAGATCACGGCGATCATGGGCGTCTCCTGCTGACGGTGTCGTGGCCTACAATACCACCTTGCGCAGGAAGGTGCGCTCTTCCGCGAGGATGAACTTGTGTTCCTCGGCGAAATGAAAGTTCGCCATGCCTTCCGCATCCTGGCGCAGCCGGGCGCGGTAGGCCTCGTAGGCGGCCAGGCTCTCGAAGGTGATCAGTGCGAAGGCGATGTTGTTGGTGCCCTCGTGCGGCATGAAATAGCCGATCAGGTCGCCGCCGCATTTCGGAATGATAGTGAGCCAGCGCTTCGAGTATTCCTCGAACTGCGCGCGCTTGAACGGATCGAGCTGGTAGCGGATGAAGACGGTGACGGACATGTAAGGCTCCTGTGTTTCCACCTCGTCATTGCGAGCGCAGCGAAGCAATCCAGGAATCTCTCCGCGGAGACAGCCTGGATTGCTTCGTCGCCAGTGCAAAATTGCTTCGCAATTTTGTCACGGGCTCCTCGCAATGACGACTTGGTGAGAGCCTACGCGCTTGCCCGACCGCAATGCTTCGGCTACCATCGAAGCATGAAATCAGGACCCGACATCGCCATGGTCGCTTCGCTGGTCGGCGACCCCGCCCGCGCCAACATGCTCACGGCGCTGATGAACGGACGCGCGCTGACCGCGAGCGAGCTCGCGCAGGAGGCCGGCATCACGCCGCAGACGGCGAGCTCGCACCTTTCGAAGCTCGAGGCCGGCGGGCTGGTCGAGCCGGAGAAGCAGGGCCGGCATCGCTACTACCGCCTCACCGACGACGACGTTGCCGGCGTGCTCGAAGGGCTTGCGGGCCTCGCCGCTCGCACCGGCCACATGCGCGTGCGCACGGGACCGAAGGATCCGGCGCTGCGGCGCGCGCGCATCTGCTACGATCATCTCGCCGGCGATCTCGGCGTGCAGATGCTCGACACCATGCGCGAGCGAAACCTGGTCAGGCAGAAGAAACAGGACATCGAGCTGACCGCCGAGGGCGAACGCTTCCTCGCCAAACATTTGCAGATCTCGCCCGACATGCTCGCCCATCCGCGCCGGCCGGTGTGCAAGGCCTGCCTGGATTGGAGCGAGCGGCGCCACCATCTCGCCGGCACGCTGGGCGCCACCATGATGCAGCGCTTCACCGAGCTGAAATGGGCCGCGCGCGACGCCACGCCGGGCAGCCGCGTGGTGAATTTCACCCGCACCGGCGAGAAACAGTTTGCCGCGCTGTTCGGGAATGGGAAGGACTGATCACGCCGGAAGCGTGACGGCACACAATCGCGTGTTAGCTCTCACTCTCGTCATGGCCGGGCTTGACCCGGCTGTTCACAGGTTTACTGGCACCGTCATTCCGGGATGGTCCGAAGGACCAGACCCGGAATCTCGAGATTCCGGGGTCGCGTCTTCGACGCGCCCCGGAATGACGTTCTGCAAAAGCCAGAGAGCCCAATGATCCGCTTCCTCCCGGCCGCGCTTGCCGCCGCCCTCCTCGCCGCCCCTCTTGCCGCATACGCCGCCGACACCACACCACGCGAGCCTTACGGCATCGCGCTCGAAGGCTTCGCCTATCCCTATCCCGTGCACCTGCTGCCTGTTGTCAACGACGGCGAGCAGCTCAGCATGGCCTACATGGACGTGGCGCCTCAGCAACCGAACGGCCGCACCGTGGTGCTGCTGCACGGGCGCAATTTCCCGTCGAGCTACTGGGCGCCCGTCATCACGATGCTCAGTGAGGCCGGATTCCGCGTCGTGGTGCCGGACCAGATCGGCTTCGGCAAATCCTCCAAGCCGCAAGGCGAGCTGCATTTCGACACGCTGGCGCGCAACACCATCGCGCTGCTCGATCACCTCAAGATCGACAAGGCCGAGGTTGTCGCGCATTCGCTCGGCGGCATGCTGGGCGTGCGCATCGCCCGCGCTTATCCCGACAGGGTCGCCCACCTCGTGCTGACCGCGCCCATCGGGCTGGAGGACTACCGCCTCTACGTGCCGCCGACGCCGACCGAGAAGATGATCGAGAGCGAAGACAAGCTGACGGCCGAGGGCTATCGCAAGCAGCTCCAGACCAATTACGCGATCAAGCTGCCGCCGGATGCAATCACGCCGTTCATCGACGCCCGCTTCAACATCAAGGGCAGCCCCGACTATCCGCGCTGGCTGCGCGCCTTCGTGAGCTCCGGGCAGATGATCTATCGCGAGCCGGTCGCGCACGAGGTCGCGCTGATCACCGAGCCGACGCTGTTCATCATGGGCGCCGACGACCACAACGCACCGGGCCGGCCAAACGCACCGGAAGCGCTGCGCGCGAAGATGGGGCAGAACGCCGAGCTCGCGAAGGCGTTTGCTGCGAAGATGCCGAATGCGCGGGCCGAGGTGATCCTCGACACCGGCCATCTCGTCTTCCTGGAAGCGCCGGAGAAATACAGGGAGCTGGTGCTCGGCTTTCTCGGCCGGTAGAGCGTTTTCGAGCAAAGTGGATACCGGTTCGCGTAGCGTCAGAACAAAGAACCTGGAGGCCCGCTTCGATTCCATCGGAACGGGCCGCTGGCGCCATTGCTGTCGCCTGAAGCCGTATGCGGACAACGTTCATGCCGCATTCAGGTCATGATTGGCAGGTTTGGATCGCGACGTGTCGGCACGTTTCTCCCCAGATTTAACGTGTCGAATCGTGTCTTTTGATTCATTGTGCGCCGCAAGCGCGCTGCCCAAACATTCTGTCCCGAGGACGAGAAGGAAGTTCAAATGAAATATCTCTTCGCCGCCGTCATGCTCGCCAGCGCGGTCGTCGGTTTCAGCGAAGCGGCCAGCGCCGCCGGCGGTTGCGGCCCCGGCTGGTATCGCGGCCCCTATGGCGGCTGCCGTCCGATGGCCGGGCGCCCGCCGGTTGTCGTCGTGGCGCCCCGCCCCGCGCCGGTCGTAGTCGTGCGTCCGCGCGTGTGCCCCTATGGCTTCCGCTGGTACGCCGGCCGTTGCCGGCCGTTCTGATCTCGTCCTTTCGCATCGCGAATGGCCGCGCGGCGACAGCCTGCGCGGCCATTTTCTTTTCAGCGCTCTGCAGCACATCGGCTTGCAGGAGCGCCGAATCAAAACGGGGATCGCGAACCGCGATCCCCGTCCAGGCCTCGACGGCCGGGCGCCTACCAGTGGCGGCGATGCCAGCGCCGGCGACGCCAGCCCCAGTGGCGGCGGCGCCAGCCCCAGTGATGGCCACGACCGTGCCAGTGCACCTGCTCGGGCTTGAGCTGCGCAGCTTCGTCACTGGTGGTGACGGCGGGATGAGCATCCGGATTGCCTTGCGGCATGCGGGGATCACCGAGCGGCTGCGGCGCCAGCGGCGCGGCCTGTGCGGCGGCGGTGAACGCGGCGGCTCCCGCCGCGGCACCGAATGCAAGTTTCAAAAAATTGCGGCGTTCCATGACATCTTCCTCTCAGGCACGCGTTGATGATGCCGAGCAAGTGTCGGGCCTGCGATATGAACTGCGGCTGAATCGTCCGTTCAGATTCGTTGCAAAGGCGACAGGAACTACTTCGCAAACTCCTGCGCCAGCACCAGCGTCTCGCGCCCGTTTCACGTCGGGCCAGTCGCGGTTCAAATCGGCGACGAGCTTTTTCAGCGCGTCACCTCTGAGCATCGCCGCGAGCTTGGCTTCGTCGTCGAACTGATACATAGCCTGATGCAGGGAGGGATCGTCCAGGCTCCAGAACCGCCAGGCCTTGGCTACGCCGAACGCCGTCACCGCGTCGGGCAGGTGCGCGGTCTCGTACCATGTGTCGAAGGCGGCACGCTTGCTGGCGTCGGTGACGGTGGCGCGGACGACGAAGAAGGCGGATGGCATCGACGTTTCCTCCTGTTGTTTTGGGGCGAGACTAACCGCTCAAGTCGCCGGCGACAAAAAGAGTTGACACCGATGTCGGAACGCACGTCCCTCGCCCGTCCTATGCCTTGAGCAGCACTGGGAGACACCGCATGGCCGACCTCACCCTCACCACTTTCGACTGGGTTCCCGAGATGCCCAGGGGTTTCGTGCGCGACCTCCGTGTGCGCTGGGCTCTCGAAGAGGCCGCGTTACCGTACCGCGTCGCGAGCGTGCCGTTCGGACCGCGGGACGCCGCGCATTTCGCGCACCAGCCCTTCGGCCAGGTGCCGTGGCTGACCGACGGCGACCTCTCGATCTTCGAGAGCGGCGCGATCCTGCTGCATCTGGGCGAGCGCAGCGCGAAGCTGATGCCGACCGATCCGCGCGGCCGTAACGAGGCGACGACGTGGATGTTCGCGGCGCTCAATTCGGTGGAGATGCCGGCCCTGCCGTGGACGATGTTCAAGTTCACCGGCAGTGACGATGGCTCACCTGCCGTGAAGTTCGTCGACGACTTCCTCAAGCTCCGCCTCAAGCACATGGAGCCGGTGCTCGCCGGCCGCGAATGGCTGGCGGGCTCCTTCTCCGTCGCCGACATCCTGATGTCGGACGTGCTGCGCGTCGTCGATCGCTTCGATGGGTTGGCGGCACATCCGGCTTGCCGCGACTACGTCGCGCGCGCCACGGGCCGCCCGGCCTTCGCCAAGGCCCGCGCCGACCAGATGGCGCATTTTGCTGCGGCGGATGAGGCACGCTAACGCAGACGGATTAGCGAAGCCCAATCCGCCAATGTCCGCCTCAACAAAATTGGTGGGTTACGCCCAGCGAACTGCGCTTCGCGCAGTCGCAAGGCTCACCGACCTTACGCGCTCAACCTGTTCCACCCTGGCTTCTAGTTTTGCGAACGCGTAAACGGGACAAACCGCACGAGGGCGACGGCGCGCGTCGTCGTCTTGCCAGGAGCGATTTTTTCGACGACCGTGAGCTGCTGGGTGCCGTAACCGGGGCCCACCGGCATGACGAGTCGGCCACCTACTTTAAGCTGCTCGATCAGCGGCGGCGGTGGCTCCCCGAGCGCGGCAGTCACGACGACTGCGTCAAAAGGACCACATTCGGGCCAGCCATCGTAGCCATCGCCAAGCCTGACGCTCACGTTGTCATACGCGAGGTCCCTTAGTGTTTTCGCGGCGGTCTCGGCCAATTGCGGGATGATCTCGATGCTGCAGACCTTTCGCGCGAGCTGCGCGAGGATGGCGGCCTGGTAGCCCGAACCGGTACCGACTTCGAGCACAACGTGATCGGGCGCGACCTCGGCCAACTGGGTCATCAAGGCCACAATGTACGGCTGCGATATGGTCTGGCCGAGGCCGATTGGTATCGGTCTATCGGCGTATGCGATAGAGCAAGATTGCTCAGGGATGAACAGGTGGCGTTTCGTTTGCGCCACGGCCTCAAGGACCTTCTCCGACAAGCCTTGCTGTCCCAAAACACCGGCAGCGGACCGGGCGTAGGCCCGGATGGCCTCGACCATGGCGACGCGTTCGCGGACGCATTGTGCGTCCTGTGCGGTCGCTTCCCACGCGACGACACCCATGGCGACCACGAGCAGTGGCAAGACCTTCATGATCGTGCGCTCTCCAAGAGGGACACAATTCACGTCGACCGTTTGAGCGCTAACCCTGCGCGTAAGATCCGACCTCGCCCCGCATGCGAGGCGAGGTTTGCTTAAGCTCAGGTGCCCTCGAACTTGAACGACACGTTGAGTTTAGCGCGATAGGCCTCTACTTTTCCTTTGGCGTCCAGCTGAATATCGAGCTTGACGACCTCTGCGACACGAAGGTCACGAAGAGATTTTGCAGCCTGCTCGACCGCGTTGGCGGCGGCCTTTTCCCAGGAATCGTTGCTGGTGCCGATCAGTTCTATGACCTTGTAGACGCTCTCAGGCATGTCGTCCTCCCGTTCGGTATGAAGCAGGAAGCAGGTGCTCCCTGCCACAGTCGAGCCTAGCACGATATCGGCGCTGAAAGGACGCCACGATCGCAGGGCGCACCAAGGTCCATCGAGACTAGGCTTTGGCTCGGTCCTCCCAGTCCTCCCAAGATCCAGCGCGCCCGCGACGGCCATTGCCCCGACGACGGCAATCAGAATGCCTGGCAGCCGCTTGTTGCTCTCGAGCAGAAGGATCACCGTCAGCGTGCCGAGCCCGAGCCCAAGGGCTACCCAGCTTGTCTTTCCTTCGGTGATTGCACCGGCGATCGCCCACAGGCTCCGCAGAGGTCCTTCGCTTTCGATCGTAAAGCCGAACAGCTTTGGCAGTTGACTGATCAATACGGTCAATGCAATTCCGTTCATGTAACCGTGGCGTATTGGCTTGGAGAGAAGTTCGGTTACAAAGCCCAGGCGTAGAATGCCTGCCAGAATACATGCCGTGCCGGAAACGATTGCCATCATGCCGGCCAAGGTTATGGCGCGCATGGGATCGCCACCCGACAATGGACCGACAACCCCCACGATACAATGGCTGCCAGAGCCGAGTCTGGTCCCAGGACGAGGATGCGGCTTGGACCGAACAGCGCGTAAGCGAGGAGCGCTGTGATCGTTGCGTATGGACCCTGGATACCGGGCAAGCCCGACGCCTCCGCATAGGCAATGCCAACCGGGACCAGCATTGTCGCCAATACGAATCCAGCGAAGATATCGTGCGAATGCCACTTCCCTTGATATCGACGAAGGGTGCCAAGACCTGGTAACCAGCGGGTCCAATGATCCATTGCCCCTCCCAACCCGGTCGGACTCGGCTCATTGAGCCCGCGCCGCAACAACGTCGCGGTAGCCCGTTAGCCCGTATTCCTGACCGCTTCAGCTAGCATGGCGTAAAGCTGGTGCTTGCTGAATTCCTTGGGCTGCTTGTTTGTTGTCTTCCGCGACACCTTCTTGGCTGCCGGTTGGGCACAGGCAACCAACAACGCCGGCTCTCGCTTCCGGACCGACCTTATCTTGGGTTTTGCTGTTGGCGGCTTGTGGCCACGCGTCAGGCCCAAGCGAGTTAGCCTGCCGCAGACAGCGTTACGGCTACACCCGAGACGGCGCGCGATCTGCGCGGCACTCTGTCCTTGGACCCAGAGTTTTTTGAGCAGCGCTACGTCTTTCGCATCCCAACTCATGGGAGATATTGTACGCCAACTGCCATCCACTTTTCTAGTCTTCGTCCGGCTCGCGTACGACCGCCGGTTCGTCGTCGTCCCCCTCCTCTTCTCCCTCCTCGTCCTCGTCCTGGTCCTCTTCATCGTCATCAGGATCCCGGGGCGGCATCTTGCTGCCCTTGATCACAAAGCGACTCCAATCCATCAAGCCGGTGGGAAATTCTTCGGGGATGTTTTGCTTCATGGTGTTGCTCCTCGGGTCTGGAGCTTGAGAGCGCCGGCGATTAATGTGCCGGGCATCTTGCGGTTGTGGGTTCGACGGTCTTGTCGATGCAGGCCCGCCGCTTCGGCTGCATCCAGCCACTACAGCTTGTAGCCGATCTTTCGCAGCAGGTCTTTCCGCCACGCAATGTCCTCGTCGGTTTCGACACCCAGCGGTGAGGCGCCATCCACCACCCCGAGCACGCCGCAGCCCTGCTCCGTTTGCGCGACGATCACTTGTGTGGGGTTGGCCGTCGCGCAGTAGATGCGGCAGACCTCCGGCGCCGCACGCACCGCAGCCAGCACGTTGACTGGAAAGAATCCGTCGCCCAGGAAGATCAGGAATGTATGGCCGGCGCCGATGGCCATTGCGTTGTCGCGTGCAAGCGCGATCGCGGCTTCGTCGTTCCCCGACCAGCGCACCAGCCGCTTGCCGGAGGCCTCGCAGAAGGCCAGCCCGAAGCGGATGCCCGGAACTGCGCCCACCAGCGCCTCATGGAGGTCTTCCACAGTCTTGATGAAATGCGACTGGCCGAAGATGAAGTTGGTTGCGTCCGGCTTGACGATCGGCACCACGGTGAGTTCCATGGCTGCACTCCTTCAAGGTCCCAACGCTTTTCATGGTAGGCCACCAGAAGGCAATTGCAAGCGGCCAGAGACAGCCGATTTCGCGCCGGAAGCCACTGGCAGCGATGCAAGGGACGGGCGAAGCTGGGGCAGTGAACAAAGGTGCCGAACGGCCGGCGCGTCACACCAGCTTCATCGGCGCATCGGCAACCACGCGCAGGTCGATCCTGCCGATCAGCCGGGATCGAAGCGCCTCCGCATCACCGATCGCGCTCTCCGTCTGCCGCAACGTGCTGACATTCGAGCCAAGTGACACGATCCCGCCCAGCACCAGAGCGATTGATCCGAGCGCGGCGGTCTGACCTGTCCCAAACAGGCCGAGGATCGCGACCAACAGCAGCGCGCCCCCGCCGCCGATGGCGATCTTGGACGCGAGAATGTACTTCCGGCACCGCTCGGCAATCTCGGCGAGCCGCTCGATCCGATCTTCGATCTGTGAAATTTCGTCGGTCGGATCGTGTTCGGTCATCGGATCTTGATCGAGGATGCCAAATCAGAAGCGTAGCCAGTAGCCCGCATGAGCGACGCGACATGCGGGACTCTTGAGTGGAAAACCGGATGTCGCTTCGCTCATCCAGGCTACGAGATCTCACAACGGCAAATTGTCGTGCTTCTTCGCCGGCATTTCCACCTTCTTGTCCTTCAGCATCGCCAGCGCCCGCGCAATGCGCTTGCGGGTCGAGTGCGGCATGATGACGTCGTCGATGTAGCCGCGCTCGGCGGCAATGAAGGGGGACAGGAAGCGGTCTTCGTATTCCTTCGTTCGCGCCGCGATCTTGTCGGGGTCGCCGATGTCTGAGCGGAAGATGATCTCGACCGCGCCCTTGGCGCCCATTACGGCGATCTGGGCAGTCGGCCAGGCGTAGTTCATGTCGGCGCCGATTTCCTTGGAGGCCATGACGTCGAAGGCGCCGCCATAGGCCTTGCGGGTGATGATGGTGACGAGCGGCACGGTGCACTGCGAATAGGCGAACAGGAGCTTGGCGCCATGCTTGATCAGGCCGCCATATTCCTGCGCGGTGCCCGGCAGGAAGCCCGGCACGTCGACGAAGGTGACGATCGGGATGTTGAAGGCATCACAGAAGCGGACGAAGCGCGCGGCCTTGCGCGAGGCGTCGCTGTCGAGCACGCCCGCCAGCACCATCGGCTGGTTGGCGACGAAGCCGACGGTGCGGCCGGCGATGCGGCCGAAGCCGGTGACGATGTTCTTCGCAAAGCTCTCCGCGATCTCGAAGAAGTCGCCCTCGTCCACGACCTTCAGGATCAGCTCCTTCATGTCGTAGGGCTTGTTCGGATTGTCGGGGATCAGCGTGTCCAAGGACATGTCCACGCGGCCGATGTCGTCGAAGCTCGGCCATTCCGGCACGCCGTCGGTGTTGTTGGACGGCAGGAAGTCGATCAGGCGCCGCATCTGCAGAAGCGTCTCGACGTCGTTCTCGAAGGCGCCGTCGGCGATCGAGGAGCGCGTGGCGTGCACCGAGGCGCCGCCGAGCTCCTCGGCGGTGACGACTTCGTTGGTGACGGTCTTCACGACGTCGGGGCCCGTGACGAACATGTAGCTGGTGTTCTTCACCATGAAGATGAAGTCGGTCATGGCGGGCGAATAGACGTCGCCGCCGGCGCAGGGACCCATGATGACGGAGATCTGCGGGATCACGCCGGAGGCCAGCACGTTGCGGCGGAACACGTAGGAATAGCCGGCGAGCGCGGCGACGCCTTCCTGGATGCGGGCACCGCCCGCGTCGTAGAGGCCGATGATGGGCGCCCGCGCCTTCATCGCCATGTCCTGGAGTTTCGTAATTTTCAGCGCATGGGTTTCAGAGAGCGACCCGCCGAACACCGTAAAATCCTTGGCAAAGACAAACGTCTTGCGGCCATTGACGGTGCCCCAGCCGGTGACGACGCCGTCGCCGGGCACCTTGGTCTTCTCCATGCCGAACTCGGTGGAGCGGTGCTCGACGAACATGTCGAACTCCTCGAACGATCCCTTGTCGAGCAGGAGCTCGATGCGCTCGCGCGCGGTCAGCTTGCCGCGGGCGTGCTGCGCCTCGATGCGCTTCTCCCCGCCGCCGAGCTTTGCGCCGGCACGACGATCTTCAAGGGCGTCCAGGATATGTTTCATTTGCTCCCGCCAGTTCTTAGCCTAAATGCGATTGCCGGGGGTTCTAACACGGCATTTTGCGGGCCGGGAAGCGGCTTTCGGGCCCGCAGGGCTGCCTTGCCGCAGCGGGAAAGCGCAAGGAATTACAGAGTTTTGCCTGGGAGGCGACGATGGACCAAGGAACGGCCGAGACCGGCACTGTGACGGGCGGTGTCAACATCCTGCTGCGGCTGGAGGGCCTGACGCTGTTTGCAGGCATGGTGGTGCTCTACTGGGCCTGGGACGGCTCCTGGCTCGTCTTTGCCCTGCTCTTTTTCGTCCCCGATCTGAGCTTCCTGGCATACCTCTCGGGCGCCAGGTTCGGCGCGCTGGTCTACAACGCCGCCCACAGCTACATGGCGCCGGTGGCGCTGCTGACGCTGGGCTTCGGCCTCGCCTCGCCGCTCACCTTATCCATCGCCTTGATCTGGCTGGCCCATATCGGCATCGACCGGGCGCTGGGCTATGGCCTGAAATATTCAGCCGGGTTCGGCTTTACCCATCTCGGGCGGATTGGCCGGCAGAAGGACGCCTGATCCCGCGCGCGACTTGGCGGCGGAAGGGTCGATTTTGTCCGTGCTGGTCGGTTGACCGGGCGCGGCGATTCAGGCTTGCTCCAGGCTTACGATCAGGCGCCGAATGTTGCGTGAGCCCAGTCGGTACGGCGGCGGTCCTCACGTCTGACTGCAAGCATCACCTCATGTCCGCGACGGTCGTCCCCCTGCCGCCGAACTCGTCGTCCGAAACCGTCGACTTCCTGCGGCGCATGGCCAGCATGGTGTCAGGGCGGAACGGCGAGATGCTGCTGCGTGCCGCAAGCCTGATCGAGTCCCTGACGCAGCGGGCGATGTCAGCCGAGCGGCTCTATCATCAGCAGCATGAAGAGAACACACGCCATGTCGAGCTGCGCGAGGCCGCCGAGCTTGCCTCCGACGCCATGGTCAGCCAGATCGAGGCGCTGCGGGCGCAGTTGACCGAGGTGACGGCGGCTGCGGCAGCCGAACGTGCGGCGTTCGATGTCGAGCGCGGCAAGCTGCTCGGCCTGATGCAGGACGCGGAAAGCCACATCGGCAAGCTCAGCACCGAGCTGGAGACGCTGCGCGCCTCCGTCGACAGCTTTAACGAGACCGCGGTCTCCGTGCCGATCGAGGTGCTGCGGCTGGCGCGGACGCAGTTCGACTATCTCTCCAGCGGCTTTGCCAGAAGCGGCGACGTGATCTCGCAGGCCATGAGCGAGATCGGCGGCTTTGCCATCGACCAGGCGCTGACGACGAAGAAGGCGGCCGACAAGGCCTGAGGCCGCCGCGCGCCAAATTGACAGCGCGCGGGCCTGTTGTTCTACTGCAAAAAAAATATCAGGGAGAATCCGATGCCGAGGGCATTCCGCGCCGCTGCCGCGCTCATCGCGCTTTGCGTCTCAGCCGCGTTCGCCAACGCGCAATCCCTTCCCAAGGAAGTCGCCACCCGCGCGGAGATCTACCCGATCCCCTCGCTCACCCTCTCCGACCAGCAATTTTTGAGCGGCGATGCGGCCGCCGGCAAGGTCGTGACGGTCGCGGGCGAATTCCGCGTCGCGCAGGGCAGTGGAAAACTCCCCGTCGTGGTGCTGATGCACGGCTCCAGCGGCGTCGGCGCCACCACGGAAGCCTGGGTCCACGCCTTCAACGCCATGGGCATCTCGACCTTCGTGATCGACGGCTTTACCGGCCGCGGACTGACGGTGGTCGGACCGAACCAGGCCCTGCTCGGCCGGCTCAACCTGATCGTCGACATCTACCGCTCGCTCGAGATTCTGGCGAAGCATCCCCGCGTCGACCCCGACCGCATCGTGCTGATGGGCTTTTCGCGCGGCGGACAGGCAACGCTCTATGCGAGCCTCGACCGCTTCAACAAGCTCTGGAACAAGTCCGGCATCCAGTTCGCCGCCTACGTCCCGTTCTATCCGGATTGCTCGACGAGCTACGTCGGCGATACCGATGTCGCGGCGCGCCCGATCCGCATCTTCCACGGCACGCCTGATGACTACAACCCCGTGAAGAGCTGCAAGGCCTTCGTCGAGCGGCTCAAGGCCGCCGGGCGCGACGTGGTGCTGACCGAATACCCCGATAGCGCGCACGGCTTTGACAGCGGCCTGCTCGGCGCCGCCACCGTGGCTGTCTCCGCCAACGCGCAGACCGTGCGCAATTGCCAGATCAAGGAAGGCGACGGCGGCGTGCTGATGAACGCCAGCACGCAAGCGCCCTTCACCTACAAGGATTCCTGCGTCGAGCTCAATCCGCATGTCGGCGGCAATCCCGCAACCGCCGCGGAGTCGCGCAAGGCCGTGGAGGAGTTTTTGCAGGCGTTGTTGAAGCTGGGCTGAGAGGGTCTGGTCCGCACGCGATACCGTAGGGTGGGCAAAGCGAAGCGTGCCCACCAACTACAGGTGACCGTATCGAGAGATGGTGGGCACGGCGCTACGCGCCTTTGCCCATCCTACGGCATCGCTGCGCTCGCAATGCAGATCAGCGCGGCTGCGCTCAGACGGCGCCGATCTCGGCAAGGCAGGCTTGCGTCAGCGGCATGCGCTGGCCGACGAGGCGCGGCTCGGTACAATCCATGTTGAGCGCAAACACGGTGTGCGCCTCGCCCTTCTCGGCCCAGCCGACCATCCAGCCCAACGACGGCTCGCCGCGCTCGGCGCCCAAGAGGCCGGACTTGGCGCGGATGACGCTATCGCCGACCTTGGTCACCGGCAGGATGTCAGCGACGAGATCCTGGCTGCGTTTGGAAATCGGCAGCGCGCGGCGCCGCAGCCGGTCGACGAAATCGACCTGCTCGACCGGATCGATACGCAAGGCTCCGGTGAGCCAGAACTGGTCGATGCCGCCGCCAATGTCGCGATTGCCGTAGTCGAGCAGGTCGACGTATTTCTGCATGCGCTCCTGCCCGATGCGGCGCGCGATCTCCTGATAGACCGGCACCGCACTGACCGCGATGGCACTGCGCAGCGTGTGATCCTTGTTCCACGCTTCGATCGGCCGCTTCACGCCGTCCCAGGGGAACACGTCCTTGTCAGGATCGGCAACCACGCCGGTCTCCAGCGCTATCAGCGAGTTCGGAATCTTGAAGGTCGAGGCCGGCAGCTTCCCCTCGCCCGAGCGCTCCTTGTCGCTGGCGACGATCAGATAGTCCTCGACCTTGTAGCCGACGAAGGTGCCTGATGTGCCGAGATCGGTGAAGCGTTTTGCCAGGCTGTCGCGGATCTCATTGCGCGGCGGCGCGACATGGGCGAGCGCGCGCTGCGGCATGGTGGCGGCAGCAGTGAGAAGACCGAGAGTGGAACGGCGGGTAAGCAAGGGCGATGTCCGTTGAACTGAGAAATGCCACGCGACCATGCAGCCGCTATCGTGGTGAAACGATGACAGCGCGTCAGCGCCCCCGCCCCGACAGCCGCAGCACGAACACCAGCACTTCGGCGACGGCCTTGTAGAGATCGGGCGGGATCTCCTCGCCGAGCTCGACCTTGGACAACGCGCCGGCCAAAATCTCGTTTTCCTCGATCGGGATGTCGTTGGCCTTGGCAATCTCGACGATTTTTTCGCCGATCGTGCCTTTGCCCTTGGCGACGACGACAGGCGCGCCAGAGCCCTTCTCGTAATGCAGCGCAATCGCGAGCTTGGACGGATCACTCATGTTGCGCGGTCCAGGAAGTGGCCGGCGCGGGCCGGCGCCGGCTGCGGCGGCGTGCCGTCGCGCACCACGATGTCGCCGGGCTTGAGCTCGGCCCTGGTCATCGCCTGGCTGAGCTCACCGATCCCGGCACGGAGCTGCTGCGCGGTCGCCGGCCGCTCCGCCCACATCCGCACGAAGGTCTTGTCGCCGTTCAGCGTGATCAGCGCATGCACGGGGCCGGCCGGCTCGACATTGAGCGTGAATCGCGCGCGCCAGGCGCGCTTGGCGGGATCGGCGGATTCGTTACCGCCGTCGCGCGAGATCTCGAACTGCGCCATGGCGGTGCCCTGCGGCGTCGCAAAGGGAATCTCGAAATTCCACTGCGGCACGGCCGGATCTATGCGATGGCCGGAGGCATCGGTGCGATCGGGGAGCGAGGCGACCTGGAGCAAGGTCTGCCGCGCGATCGCGGCATCGGTGTCGTCGAGCAGACGGTGCACGGTCGCGGCCAGCGGCGTATCCGGCGCGAGCGACGGCGAGGCGATGGACTGCGGCGACGGCAGCGCGCCGCGGAACGGCGGTGGCGTCCCGCGCGCGGCGGCCTCGAAGACGTGGCCATCGGGCACCGCCTTGTTCGAGCCCGGCACGTTGCCGATCATGCGCGGCAGGTTTTGCGTAACCTCCTGCAGGAGGCTCGCGGCAAGGCCCGCGGACATGGTTCGCGGGCCCGCCGTCTGCGGCGTCTCGCCCGCCATGTCGGCCAGCACGGCGGCTGCGAGCGCAGCGCCGCGCGGCAGTTGCATCGGCTGGGCGATCTCCGTATCAGGCGACGGCAATGCCGCTTGCGCGGCCTCGCCCGCCACCTGAAGTGCGGACGCTGCGGTCTGCGGTGTGGTCGTGACGCTTGTCAGCGGCGCAGTGCCTTGCGCCGCTGCCTGCGGCACGCCGGTCTCGCGCGCGCCTGAGGTCGCGGCCAGCGTCTGGCGCAGCACCAGCAGCGCCGCCTTCAGGTCCGGCACGGCGCCTTGCGATGGCGTCGCGCCAGCGGCCAATGAGGCCTCGAGAAACAGGCCGGACTTCTGGAAGGCGGATTCGATATCGGGGCCGTCGAGCTGTGCATTGAGCGGCGTCTGCTGCGCGAGCACGTCGAGCACCGCCTGCTTCAATCCCGCCGGCAGATCGCTGCCGGTGACGACGGAGGCGAGATTAGCGAACAGCGGCGCCTGGCTGCCCTGCTTGCTCGCGGCCTCGGCCGAAGCCATTGTGACAGCAACCTGCTCCGATGGCGTCAAGGTGTTGCGGACGGCGCGAGCGGCGGGCTCTCTACCAGCGAAGCCGCGGCCGGCGTCAGCGTGACCTGGTCGGCCGCCGCCTCGCCTGCGCCGTTGACGACGGCGAGCCGGATCGTGCCGTCGTTCTGCGACACCGCGAGCTGAAGATTTTGTCCAGGCGACAGCGCGACTTCCGACATCACGTCGAGGGAGAGGTTTGCGATCGCGATCCGCACCAGATTGTCGGCGAGAACGCTGACCACTCTGGCATCGACGACGCTGCCGGCCTGAAGCACGAGATCGGGCGTCGCCGCATCAGCAACAGAGCTGGCAGCACTGACGGGAACGATCGAGCTTATCGGCGTCGTCGGCATCTCGGGGGGCCCAGGGAACGCTGGTCCCACCCTAAGGCTGCCCTCGTAAACCTCTCGTTAAGGACCTTTGACCGCAGGCACCTTCACCGCGTCTAGAACCGCCACGGCAGCCTCGAAATCCCGCGCGCGGGCGGCCCGGCGTGCCGCGGCCTCCTCGTCCACGCCCCATTGGTCGGCGTTCCAGTCCTCGTCGACATGGGCGGCGGCCCAGACCTGGTCGGCCCCGCGCACGCCATGGGCCAGGGCCAGCGCCAGCAGGGCCGAGCCGGTCAGGGTCGTCACCACATGAAGCGCCGCGACCGACCAGGCATCCCCGGGCAGTGCCGCGCGGGCGGCCTCGACCGCCTCGTCCGGCTGCTTCACATGCATGATGCCCTCGGACAGGATGAAATGCGCGCCCAGCGTCTCCGCGGCCCAGAACAGCACGGGATCCCAATGCGTGGCCTCGCGGGCCACGAGCGCCTCGGGATGGCCGGCGCGATAGAACAGCAGGTCGGACTCGAAATATTTCGCAAGGTCGTCGCTGACGAGCTCGACGCGGTCGACCACGCCCTCGACCACGCTGTTGGCGATCCGCGTCAGCGGCATGGTCACGGGATCGATCGTCTCGCCCTGGGCCGCCCATTCGGCGGCGACCGCGTCGGCCAGCGCGCGCGAGGGGATCACGACCTGGCGGCCGGACGGCGTGCGGATCGGCCTGCCGTCGAGTGTGATGGCGAAGCCGCCTTCGGCCTCGGCGACGCCGGCCTCCTTGTAGAAGCGCTTGCGCTGCGGCGTGCGCGCGGACTGGCGGGCCGATTCCCGCGGATCGCGCGGAGACTGGCCCGCAGCTTCATCGAACAATTCACGCATCTTGGGTTTTCGGTCTCCGCGGCTGGATGCTAGGCTTTTAAGCTAAGACCTGTGGCCGATAAAGCGAGCGGCGGGCATGAGGGAACTTACGGGCATTGTCGCCCTATATGCGGGACTTGGACTGGCCGCGGCGGAGGCAGGCTTTCGTAGCCCGGAATCGCTGGTTCGCAATGTCTACGCCCATTACGGCCAGGGCGCGCCGGAACTGTCAAAAGGCCTGCCGCGGGATGGCGCCACCGCCCGGCAGTTCTTCGATTTCCCGCTGCGCAAGGCCTGGAGCACGCCGAGGGCCGAGCCCTATGATTTCCTGGTGCAGAGCCCGAGCTGGAAGCTCGGCCCGGTCGCGATCGCGGTGGCCCGCAGGCAATACGACAAGACCTATGTCGCGGCGAATTTCGACAATCACGGCCGCCGGGTGACGCTGAACTTCATCCTCGTCAACGGACCCGAGGGCTGGCTGATCACCGATGTCGAGAGCTCGCACGACAGCTTGCGGATGTTTCTGGAGCAGTTTCGGAGTTGAGGGGGTAAGCCGCTCGCCAAACACCTGATGTCGTCCTGGCGAAGGCCAGGACCCATACCGCGTGATCTATCGATCGCGAGAGGTCGGAATACCGAACGAGGAGTCTTCGCCAAACCCCTCCCTGGGGTAATGGGTCCTGGCTTTCGCCAGGACGACGTCGCGGAAACTCCCTCGCCTACGGATTCACTATTCCTCAGGCGCGTTCTCGATCGGATCAAACCGGCTTGCATCGAGCCCGAGCAGATTCCACGACTGCTGCATGTGCGGCGGCAGCGGGGCGGTGGCGTCGATCACGCCGCCGCGCGGATGCGGAATGACGATGCGGCGCGCCAGCAGATGCAGCCGGTTTTGCAGGCCGCCCGGCAGCTGCCAGTTCTCGATGTTGAAATATTTGGGATCGCCGACGATGGGATGGCCGATATGCTCCATATGTGCGCGGAGCTGGTGGGTGCGGCCCGTCACCGGCTTCAGCGACACCCAGGTCAGCTTGTTGCCGGCGGTCTCGACCACGGCGTAATAGGTCACCGCGTGGCTGGCGCCCTCATCGCCGTGCTGGGCGATACGCATGATGGTGTCGTCCTCGCTCTCCTCTTTCGCGAGAAAGGTCGAGATGCGGCCCTGCTTCGGCTTCGGCAGCCCCGGCACCAGCGCCCAATAGACCTTTCGCGCCGACCGCGAGCGGAACGCGCCGGTCAGGTGCGAAGCAGCGAAACGGGTCTTCGCGATCAGGAGGCAGCCCGACGTGTCCTTGTCAATCCGGTGCACAAGCCGCGGCTTCTGCCCCTTGGAGTCGCGCATCACCTCCAGCATCTGGTCGATGTGCCGCGTCGTGCCGGAGCCGCCCTGCACCGCAAGCCCAAACGGCTTGTTAAGCACGAGGACGTCGTCGTCCTCGTAGATCGTCATCTCCTTCAGCGCCTTGAGCGTCTTCTGCGCAGCCTCCGAGAGCTCGCCGACGGCCTTGGGCGCGTCGAGCTTCAGCGGCGGGATGCGGACGCTCTGCCCCTCCTCCAGCCGGTCCTTGCTGTCGACGCGCTTGCCGTCGACGCGGAGCTCACCTTTGCGGACGACGCGCTGGATGTGGGAGAACGACAGGCCGGGAAAGCGCGCCTCGAGGAAGCGATCGACCCGCATGTTGTTCTCGTCGGCGGTCACGGTGACGGTCTGCACCTTGGTCGGCAGCAGCGCCTCGACCGGCTTTTCGGGCGCAGGCCTTTCCTGTGCAGCAGCCTTGGGCGGCCGCCGCTCGGCGCGCTCGCCCGCAAAGCGCGGCGGCTTCGTCCCCGGCTTGCCACCCGGCCGCGGTCCCGCTTTCTTTGCGGTGCGCGCCTTGAACGGACGCGAATCGTTGCGCTCGTCACGCGAACGGGGCTTTGGATTCATTCTCTTGATGCGGCGGCTCATGGCTGCCTGCGTACCCTAAAAGCCGGCTCCCGTCACGGCGAAATGGCCGTTTCTAGCGCGAGCCGCCCCGCTCCTTCCGCAGCTTGGCCCAGTAATCCAGCCGCTTCCGGATCTCCCGCTCGAAACCGCGCTCGGGCGGATCGTAGAAGGTCTGGCGGCCCAGGGCTTCCGGGAAATAATCCTGGCCGGAGAAGGCGTCGGGGGCGTCGTGGTCGTATTCGTAGGCTGCGCCGTAGCCTTCCGACTTCATCAGCTTGGTCGGGGAATTGAGGATGTGCTTTGGCGGCAGCAGCGAGCCGGCCTGCTTTGCGGTCTGCATGGCGGCCCCGAAGGCGGTGTAGACCGCGTTCGATTTCGGCGCAGTGGCGAGATAGACCACCGCTTGCGCGATGGCGAGCTCGCCTTCGGGATGGCCGAGGAAGTCGAAGGCGTCCTTGGCGGCATTGGCGATGACGAGCGCCTGCGGATCGGCAAGCCCGATGTCCTCGACCGCCATGCGCACGACGCGGCGGGCCAGGAACAGCGGGTCCTCGCCGGCATCGAGCATGCGCGCGAGATAATACAGCGCCGCGTCGGGATCGGAGCCGCGCACCGACTTATGCAGCGCCGAGATCAGGTTGTAATGGCCATCGGCCGACTTGTCATAGATCGGGGCGCGGCGCTGCAGGATGTCCTGCAACTGCGCGGCATTGAAAATCTCGTCAGCCCGTGCAGAGCGCCAAACCTCTTCGGCAAGCGTCAGCGAGGCCCTTCCATCGCCGTCGGCCATGCGCACCAGCACCGCGCGTGCTTCCGCATCGAGCGGCAGCTTCTTGCCCTCGACCTCCTCGGCGTGCGCAAACAGCTTCTCGATCGCGGCAGCATCGAGCGAGCGAAACACCAGCACGCGCGCGCGCGACAGAAGCGCCGCGTTGAGCTCGAAGGACGGATTCTCGGTGGTGGCGCCGACCATCACCACCGTGCCGTCTTCCATCACGGGCAGAAACGAATCCTGCTGGGCGCGGTTGAAGCGGTGCACCTCGTCGACGAACAGCAGCGTGCCCTTGCCCATCTCGCGGCGGGCACGCGCTGCGTCGAATGCCTTCTTCAAATCGGCGACGCCGGAGAACACGGCGGAGATCTGCTCGAAATGCAGGTCGGTCGCGTCCGCCAGCAGCCGCGCCACCGTGGTCTTGCCGGTGCCGGGCGGGCCCCAGAACACCAGCGAGCCGAGCGTGCGCGTCTCCAGCATGCGCGTCAGCGCGCCGTCGGGGCCGAGGATGTGATCCTGGCCGACGACCTCCGACAACGCGCGCGGGCGCAGCCGGTCCGGCAGCGGATGCGGAGCCTCGTGATCGAGCCCCGCCGCGGCAAAGAGAGTTGGCGTCTCCTGTGGTCGCTTCGGACTCATCCGCCCAGCGTGACGTTGATCTGCTGCCCGCCGCGCACCAGCGTGATGCGCCAGATCCGCGGGCGCTCACCCGCAGCCTTTTCGAGATCGCCGGTCTTGCTGATCTTCTGATTGTTGACAGCCAGGATGATGTCGCCCTTCTGGAAGCCGACATTCGCGGCCGCGCTGTCGCCGCCGAGATCGGCGATCACGACGCCTTCGGTGTCGGCGTCCAGATGCAGCTCGTCGGCAACCGCCGGCGTGATGGTCGAGACCTTCGCGCCCTGGAACGGCGAACGCGCAGTGATGACGAGCTCGTTGCGGCCGGCGTCGGGTGCGGTCTCCAGCGCGATCGCGAGCTTGAGCGGCTTGCCGCCGCGCTGCACGTCGATCTGCGCGGAACCGCCGAGTGGACGCGTCGCGAAGCGGTAGTCGAAGGCATTGGGATCATCCACGGTCTGGCCGTCGATCCCGGTGATCAGATCGGAGGATTTCAGGCCGGCCTTCGCTGCGGGACCGTTCGAGACCACGCTCGCGACCAGCGCGCCGGTCGGCGAACGCAAGCCGAGGCTTTCGGCGATCTCGGGCGTCACCGCCTGCAACTTCGCGCCGAGCCAGGGACGCTTCACCGCCTTGCCGCCGCCCTTGGCGGAAGCGACGACCACGCGCACCATGTTGGCGGGGATCGCAAAGCCGATGCCCTGCGAGCCGCCGGAGCGCGAATAGATCGCGGTGTTGATGCCGGCAAGCTTGCCGCTCATGTCAACCAGTGCACCGCCGGAATTGCCGGGATTGATCGCCGCATCGGTTTGGATGAAGAACTGGTAGTCGGTGATGCCGACCTGCGTGCGCGCCAGCGCCGAGATGATGCCGTGGGTCACGGTCTGGCCGACGCCGAAGGGGTTGCCGATCGCGAGCACGACGTCGCCGACCAGCAGCTCGTCGGAATTGGTGAAGTCGAGCGTTGGAAATTTCTCCTTGGTGTCCTTCAGGCGCAACACGGCGAGATCGGTGCGGGGATCCTTCAGCAGGATCTCGGCCTCGAACTCGCGCTTGTCCGACAGCGACACCTTGACCTGGTCCGCGCCCTCGATGACGTGGACATTGGTGACGACGAGGCCCGACGCATCGACGATGACGCCGGAGCCGAGCGAGCGCTGCATCTGCTCGGGCTGCTGGCCGGGCACGCCGAAGAAGCGGCGGAAGATGGGATCATCCAGCAGCGGATTGCGGTTCTGCACCACCTTGGCGGCATAGACGTTGACGACCGCCGGCTGCACCCGCTGCACGATCGGCGCATAGGACAGCCGCAGCTCGGCCGGTGACTACGGGGCCCGACGGTCCTGCGCCGCTGCCGGATTGAAGTGGGTCGAAAAGCCTATGCACAATGCCGTGACGACGGCGGTCCAGGTCGATCGAAACATTCCTACCTCTTGGAAAAGACGCCGGAATATAGGCGCGTTCGCCCCCCAATAGAAGGGCGCGGGATGGCAATATTCACCCCCCTTCCGGCGCCCGCCGCATACCGGCCCGGTGTGCGAAATGGCAATTTGCCCGGCGCTACGGATTGGCATGATACGCGTCATCTTGCATGGTGATGCAAGGCGGATTCGGTTGCGGCGAATTTGCATCAGTGGGAACCACGCAACCGGACGCAGCGTCGCGGGGCAGTCATCGATCCTTCCTAGGCTCTCCGTTCGCGACTTGGGGAAGTTCGTCAAACGATGGAGGCGTAACGTGAGCAGGACAAGAATTGCAGCCACGGCGATTGGTCTCGCCGGCGTGCTGGCGGCATCGCAAGCCCAGGCCCAATCGGCCAGCAACAGCGAACAGGAGATCGCACTCCTGAAGCAGCAGCTGAAGATGCTCGAGCAGAAGCTCGACAAGCTCCAGAGCCAGACCGCAGCGAACACCGCAGCGACGGCGAAAGCCAAAGCCGAGGCGAAGGCCGAAGCCAAGGCCGAAGCGCGCTCGGAGGCGAAAGCGGTCGTCGCCAATGCCAATGCGGCGATCCCGCTCAAGGGCCCGGCGCCGGCTTCCGGCGTCGTCGTGACGATGCCGAACAACCGGCCGACCATCTGCACGGCCGACGGAGCGAACTGCGTCGCGATCACGAGCCGCGTGCACTGGGATGTCGGCGGCTACGATTATCGTCCCAATACGGCAGGCACCGTGCCGCAGAAACTCGACAGCGGCGAGAACGTCCGTCGCGCACGCATCGGCGTCGTCGGCAAGTTCCTCGAAGACTGGAATTTTGCCCTGATCTACGACTTCGGCGGTTCGGCTGACGGCTTCGGCGGCACGGGGGCCGCCGGCGCTACTCCTGTCGGCTTCCTGCCCGGCGGTGGCACATCCGGCATCGAGAACGCGTATGTGAGCTACACCGGGCTGAAGCCTTTTGGCGGCAAGATGGCGATCGAGGCCGGCATCATGGACCTTGCCTGGACCCTCGATGAGTCCTCGAGCTCCAACGACATTCCCTTCATGGAGCGCGCCTCGGTCGGCGTGATCGCGCAAAATATCGCCGCCGGCGATTTCCGTTCTGCCGTCGGCGCCCGCTGGTACAACGACGTGTTCTGGGCCGGCGCGTACGTGACGGGTCCGACCACGGGTGCGATTCACTCAGCGTCGAGCGTCTCACCTCCGGGCACCAGCGAGCAGTACGGCGCGACGGCCCGCGTTGCGGGCCAGCTCGTCAGCGGCAAGGATTATTCGCTGCATCTCGGCGGCGACGCACAGTGGCTGATTCAGCCGCCGCGCAATCTGGTCGCCAACACGCAGACGCTCACGCTCAGCGACCGGCCTGAGCTGCGAATTGACCCTACGACACTGATCTCGACCGGTGCGATTGCCAATGTCGCGGGCGCGCAGGTTTATGGTGTCGAAGCCGCCGCGACCTATGGATCGCTGTTCCTCCAGGGCGAATACTACTGGTTCAACATCGATCGCAACGCGAACACCAGCGTGCCGTTAATCGGAGCGCCAAGCCTGAAATTCCAGGGCGGCTACGCGGAAGCGGCCTACGTCTTGACCGGGGAATCGCGCAAGTACAATCCAGCGAACGCCTCCTATGGCGGCGTGAAGCCCGATCATCCGTTCTCGCTCGATGGCGGTGGCTGGGGCGCCTGGGAGATCGCCGGCCGCTATTCCACTATGGATCTGAATAATCAGCTCGCGACTGCCGCCGGCATCGCCGGCGGACGCCAGACGGTCTACACGCTCGCGCTCAACTGGTACGTCAACGGCAATGTCCGCTTCATGCTGGACTACCTGCATGGCACGGTGTCGAAGCAAGCCTCGCCGGTCTCGACCGCCGACGTCGGCTCGAAGTTCGACGCGGTCGCGATGCGCACGCAGTTTGCGTTCTGACGCAATCTTGTCCGGGAGCGGCGCAGTCCGCTCCCGGACATTCACGCTGCTCGCTTCGGCTTCTTGACCGGTTCCGCCGCCTCGGGCGCCGGCGCGCAGGACAGCCGTTGCTGATGGCTCTCGCCCCACGCCTTCAGGATGTCGATCACGGGCCTGAGGCTCTCGCCGAGTTCGGAGAGGCAATACTCCACCCGCGGCGGCACCTCGGCATAGACCTTGCGGATGACGAGCTTGTCCTCCTCCAGCGCGCGAAGCTGTTTTGTCAGCATGCGCTGGGTGATGCCGGGCATCCGGCGCCGCAGTTCGCCGAAGCGCTGGGTGCCGTCCTGAAGGTGGTAGAGGATCACGCCCTTCCACTTGCCGTCGATCAGGTCCAGCGTCGCCTCGACCGAGCAGCCGGGACGCCGGGTAAAATCTCGCCGCTTCATGCGTGTTTTCCCAATAGTATCCAAACAGGGACTATATCCCCGAATTTACAGTACTTGCCAAACCGGGGCCAGCGGGACAGTTAGCAGGCCGGGCGCACGTCACAAGCTGCGCGCTATCTGATGGAGACAAGCCATGAAGGCCGTTGGCTACAAGAAATCGCTTCCGATCGAGGATCAGGACGCGCTGTTCGATTTCGAGACCGCAAAGCCCGAGCCCAAGGGGCGCGACATACGCGTCGCCGTGAAGGCGATCTCGGCCAATCCGGTCGACTACAAGGTGCGCAAGCGCGCCGTTCCGCCCGAGGGCGAGACGAAGATCTTGGGTTATGACGCAGCCGGCGTGGTCGACGCCGTCGGGCCCGAGGTCACGCTGTTCAAGCCGGGCGACGAGGTGTTTTACGCGGGCTCGATCCTGCGCCAGGGCACCAATGCGGAATTCCACCTGGTCGACGAACGCATCGTCGGCAACAAGCCGAAGCGCCTGTCGTTCGCGCAGGCCGCCGCCCTCCCCCTCACCTCCATCACCGCGTGGGAATTGCTGTTCGACCGCCTCGGCGCGGTACCGGGCAAGAGCGTCGATCCGCGCACGCTGCTGATCACGGGCGGCGCCGGCGGCGTCGGTTCGATCCTGATCCAGCTCGCCCGCCGCCTCACGGGCCTCACGGTGCTCGCGACGGCGACGCGGCCGGAATCGCAAGAGTGGTGTCTCGATCTCGGCGCGCATGCGGTGATCGACCATGGCAAGCCGATGAAGGAGCAGATCGAGAAGCTCAAGCTGCCGCCGGTGGCGCTGGTGGCGAGCCTCACCTTCACCGATCAGCACTACAAGGCGATCGCCGAGTTCATGGCGCCGCAAGGCCGGTTCGGCCTGATCGACGATCCGCCCGAGTTCACCATGAGCACGTTCAAGGGCAAGGCGATCTCGGTGCACTGGGAATCGATGTTCACGCGTTCCTCGTTCCAGACGCCTGACATGATCGCGCAGCATCATCTGCTCAATGACGTCGCCGACCTCATCGACAAGGGCGTGTTGCGCACCACGCTCGACCAGACCTTCGGCACGATCAACGCGGCCAACCTCAAGCGCGCGCACGCGCTGCTCGAGAGCGGCAAGTCGCGCGGCAAGATCGTGCTGGAGGGGTGGTAGGCGAGCACAGCGCCGCTGCGTAGGGTGGGCAAAGGCGCGCTTGCGCCGTGCCCACCATCACGCAACGGGCGCAGAAAGGTGGTGGGCACTTCGCTTTGCCCACCCTACGGCAGTTGCGCTCCTGGAGCGATGCCCTCGACGAACATCAACCGCCGCTCCAGCGCCGTCTGTCGCAGCTTCAACGCCTCGGCATATTCCACTGAGGCGTACCATTCGCGCGCGCGGGCCATCGTGGGAAACTCCACGATGATGATGGTCTTGGGCGGCGGGCCGCCCTCCACCACATCGGCGGCACCGCCGCGCGCGAGGTAGCGGCCGCCATATTGCGCGATAGTCTGCGCCGCAAGCGCGCGATAGGCTTCCATCATCGCCTGATCGCGCACCTCGACCTCGGAGATCACATAAGCCGGCACGTGCGCAGCCTCAGGCAATCGTGTTGACGATACCACCCTCGGCCCGCAGCGCCGCGCCATTGGTCGCGGACGCTTCCTTCGACGCAACATAGACCACCATATTGGCGATCTCGTCGACGCTGGCGAAGCGCTGGATCAGCGAACTCGGGCGATGCTGCTTGACGAAATTGGCGACGGCCTCATCCACCGACTGACCGTTTTGCTTCGCGAGATCCCTCACGAAGGTCTCGACACCCTCCGACATGGTCGGGCCCGGCAGCACGGAATTGACGGTGACGCCGGTGCCGCGGGTGAGCTGCGCCAGACCGCGCGCGACCGAGAGCTGGGCGGTCTTGCTCACGCCGTAGTGAATCATCTCGACGGGAATGTTGAGGCCGGATTCCGAGGAGATGAAGACGATGCGGCCCCAGTTGCGCTTGAGCATGCCCTTCAGATATTCGCGCGACAGCCGCACACCGCTCATGACGTTGACCTCGAAGAAGCGGCTCCAGTCCTCGTCCGGAATATCGAAAAAGTCCTTCGGCTCGAAGATCCCGGCATTGTTGATGAGGATGTCGACCTCGGGCAGCGCGGACACAAGCGCCTTGCAGCCCGCCGCCGTCGAGACGTCGGCGGCGATGCCGCGCACCTTGCCTCCCGCCGCTTCCAGCTTGCGCACGGCGGCGTCGACCTTGTCCTGGCCGCGCCCGTTGATCACGACGCTCGCACCGGAGGCGGCGAGACCTCTGGCAATGGCGTGGCCGATGCCAGCGGTCGAGCCGGTCACCAGTGCAGTTTTTCCGGAAAGGTCGATATTCATGTAGTATCTCCATCAGATCGATGATGGGAATATCGGACGCGGCGGATCGGGCCGCAATCGGCGCTCACCAATCAGTGAGACGCAGAGCACTTTTCCTGCGACAACGTAGACACCCCACCTGAACCGCGGCTGGAACGATTATTGCTAAGCAGCACGGCGTCTCATGTGAACACGGAAGAACTATGCGATGAAGCGGACGGCTCTCACGATTTTTCTCGGACTGGTCGGCTTGATGGGCGGCAATTCGCTCGCGCCGGCTCAAACGGTCTATCCGGAGAAATCGTTGCAATTGATCGTCCCCTTCCCGCCGGGCGGCGCCTCCGATGTGGTCGCGCGCATCATCGGCGGCGAGCTGGAGACGCGGCTCGGCAAGCCCGTGATCATCATGAACCGTCCCGGGGGCGGCACCACGATCGCGGCCAAGGAAGTCGCACGTTCGGCGCCTGACGGATACACCCTGTTCTTCAGCTCGAACTCGAGCTTCACGCTGCCGGCAGCCGTGAAGGAAAGCGTGCCTTACGACGCGGCCAAGGATTTCGAGCCGCTCGGCCAGGTCGGCAAGATCACGCTGGCGCTCGTCACTTACAAGGACAATCCGGTCAAGGACGTCGCTTCGCTCGTCGCCGAGGCGAAGGCCAATCCCGACAAGCTGTCGCTCGCATCCTTCGGCGTCGCGACCGTCTCGCATTTCGCCGGCGAGCTGTTCAAGTCGAGTGCCGGGGTCAAGATGGTCCACCTGCCCTACAAGGGCAGCGCACCGGCGATGAACGACCTCATCGGCAAGCACATCCAGTACCACGTCGACACCGTGATCGCCGTGAAGCCGCAGATCGAGGCGGGCACCGTCAAGGTGCTCGCGGTGTTCTCCGGCAAGCGCACGCCCTACCTGCCCGACGTGCCGACGCTTGCCGAGCTCGGCTACACCGGCATCGACTTCGCGTCCTGGGGCGCGGTCGTCGCGCCCAAGGGGCTGCCGCCGGCCGTTCACGACAAGCTGACGGCGGCGCTGGAGGAGATCGTCAACAGCCCTTCCGTCATCGAGCGCTTCACCACGGTCGGCTTCGAACCGGGCTTCATGCGCTACAGCGACTGGGCAGGAGCCATCGGCAAGGAGACCGCCGAGATGAAGGAGATCGCGCAAAGGGCGGGGATCAAGGAAGAATAGCCGCGCTGATCTTCGCCAGCCCCAAAAACAAAAGCGGCGCCCGAGGGCGCCGCTTTCAATTTCGTACCTGCTGAAACGGCTTACGCCGCCTCGGCTTCCTTCTCCTGCACCGGACCGGAGTCCTGGCCCTTGGCATCGACGTCGCGATCGACGAACTCGATCACGGCCATCGCGGCGTTGTCGCCGTAACGGAAGCCGGCCTTGATGATGCGGGTGTAGCCGCCCTGGCGGTCCTTGTAGCGGGTCGCGAGCACGTCGAAGAGCTTCTTGACCTGATCCTTGTCGCGCATCTCGGAGATCGCCTGGCGGCGCATGGCCAGCCCGCCCTTCTTGCCGAGGGTGACGAGCTTCTCGACGATCGGACGGAGCTCCTTGGCCTTCGGCAGCGTGGTGACGATCTGCTCGTGCTTGATCAGCGCGGCCGCCATGTTGGCGAACATCGCCCTGCGGTGTTCGGCCGTGCGGTTGAGCTTCCGATGAACCTTGCCGTGACGCATGTAACTATTCCTTACGTTAAAACTGCCGCGACGGTTCGTCGGACATGTTGCTCAGGTGGGCTGCCTGCGTTCGCCCAGTCAGTCATTCCGGGATGGCTCGCAGAGCCGAACCCGGAATCTCGAGGTTCCGGGTTCGATGCTCCAGGGCCGCGGTTGCGCGGTCCCGTCGCATCGCCCCGGAACGACGAATCTCAGTAGTGATCCTCGAAGCGCTTGGCGAGCTCGTCGATGTTCTCCGGCGGCCAGCCCGGCACTTCCATGCCGAGATGCAGACCCATCTGAGCCAGCACTTCCTTGATCTCGTTCAGCGACTTGCGGCCGAAGTTCGGGGTGCGGAGCATTTCCGCCTCGCTCTTCTGCACGAGGTCGCCGATGTAGACGATGTTGTCGTTCTTCAAGCAGTTGGCCGAACGCACCGACAGCTCGAGCTCGTCCACCTTCTTGAGGAAGGCCGGGTTGAAGGCGAGGTCCGGGATGATCTCCTGGGCGACTTCCTTGCGCGGCTCTTCGAAGTTGACGAACACGTTGAGCTGATCCTGGAGGATGCGGGCGGCGTAAGCCACCGAGTCATCCGGCGAGATCGCGCCGTTGGTCTCGATCGTCATGGTCAGCTTGTCGTAGTCGAGGATCTGGCCCTCGCGGGTGTTCTCGACCTTGTAGGAGACCTTGCGGACCGGCGAGTACAGGCTGTCGACCGGGATCAGGCCGATCGGCGCATCCTCGGGACGGTTGCGCTCGGCGGGCACGTAGCCCTTGCCGGTCGCGACGGTGAACTCCATGCGGATCTCCGCGCCCTCGTCGAGCGTGCAGATCTGGAGGTCCGGATTGAGCACGACGACGTCGCCGACGGTCTGGATGTCGCCGGCGGTGACGACGCCCGGGCCCTGCTTCTTCACGACCATGCGCTTGGGGCCTTCGCCCTGCATCTTGATCGAGATGTCCTTGATGTTGAGCACGATGTCGGTGACGTCCTCACGGACGCCAGCGATCGAGGAGAACTCGTGCAGCACGCCGTCGATGTGCACCGACTGCACCGCCGCGCCCTGGAGCGAGGAGAGCAGGATGCGGCGCAGCGCGTTGCCGAGGGTCTGGCCGAAGCCGCGCTCGAGCGGCTCGGCGACGATGGTCGCAAAACGGGCCGGATCGCTGCCGGGCGTGACCTGGAGCTTGTTCGGCCGAATCAGTTCTTGCCAATTTTTCTGGATCGTCACTGTTTCACCCATACAGGCCAGTCGAACTGCCGTTGCAGACACTGGCGTTGGAGAAAGGCCGCAGGTCGCACCTGCGGCTTCTTGCAAAAGTCATTGCGGGCGCCGATGCGCCCGCAACCTCGTATCAAACGCGCCGACGCTTGCGGGGACGGCAACCGTTGTGCGGGATCGTGGTCACGTCGCGGATCGAGGTGACGGTGAAGCCGGCGGCCTGGAGCGCGCGCAGCGCCGATTCGCGGCCCGAACCGGGACCGGCGACTTCGACTTCCAGCGTGCGCATGCCGTGCTCCTGCGCCTTCTTCGACACGTCCTCGGCGGCAACCTGCGCCGCGTACGGGGTCGACTTGCGCGAGCCCTTGAAGCCCATCGTGCCGGCGGAGGACCAGGCAATCGTGTTGCCCTGCGCGTCGGTGATGGTGATGGTCGTGTTGTTGAACGACGAGTTCACGTGCGCAACGCCGGAGGCGATGTTCTTGCGTTCACGACGGCGAACGCGGGTGGCTTCCTTGCCCATTGAGTACCTTTCCTGGAGATCTCAAACGCCGCCGTAATGCCAGCGGCTACACCTGTGGAACGAAAGGCGCGTGGCGAACGGGTTGTCCCCGGTTCGCCACACGCCGCGATTGGATGCGAAAACTTACTTCTTCTTGCCGGCGATGGCCTTGGCCGGGCCCTTGCGCGTGCGCGCATTGGTGTGGGTACGCTGACCGCGCACCGGCAGACCGCGACGATGACGCAGGCCGCGATAGCAGCCGAGGTCCATCAGACGCTTGATGTTGATGCCGACCTCACGACGCAGGTCACCCTCGACGAGATAGTCGCGGTCGATGACTTCGCGGATCTGGAGCACTTCGGCGTCGCTGAGCTGGCTGACGCGACGATCCACCGGGATCTTCACCTTCTCCAGAATCTCACCGGCGATCTTCTGACCGATGCCATGGATGTACTGGAGCGCGATCAGCACGCGCTTGTTGGTGGGAATGTTCACGCCGGCAATACGGGCCACGGCCTTCTCTCCTGTTGCCGGTCCTCGTCAGGACCAGGCTTTAAGTGCTTGTGTTCTCGGGCAGGTGTTCACAAACGCGAACACGACGCCCACCCCCGGTCTTCCTGGGGCCCGGCATCGTCTGAAACTATCCGACTTGGATGCGGGGCTTATTAAGGGATTCCGGGGGCTTTCGTCAACCGCTGCTAGCGCTTAGCTCGCTTTTTCGCGACCTTTTTTGCGGCCTTTTTGGCACCTTTTTTGACAGCCTTCCTGGCGGTCTTTTTGGCAGCCTTCTTCACCGTCTTCTTCGCGGTCTTCTTGACCGCCTTCTTGGTGCCCTTCACGGCCTTCTTGGTCGCCTTTTTAGCGGATTTGGCGGGTTTTTTGGCCGTTTTCGCCGACTTCTTGGCTGTTTTGGCCTTGGCCGCCCCCTTCTTGGCCGGCGCCGTCTTGGCGGCACTCTGGGCAGTTCCCTTGGCAGTTCCCTTGCCATGCGTCTTGGGCTCGACTGCCCCGAGCGCCAGGAGCTGGCGGTGAACCGCACGGGTGACCTCGTCGATGGCCATCATGCCATCGATGGTCGAGAGCTTCCGCCGCTCGGAATAGTAGTGAATCAGCGGCTCCGTCTGGCTGCGGTAGCTGGCAAGCCGCTTGGTCAGGACCTCGGGGGTGTCGTCGAGGCGAACCTCCTCACCGCGCTCCCGCATCTGGGCGACTCGGGTCTCGACGCGACTCAGCAGCGCGCTTTCGTTGACGCGGAGCTCGATCACTGCATCGAGCTTGAGGTGCTTCTGCCTCAGCAGCTCATCGAGCGCCTCGGCCTGCGGCACGGTGCGCGGGAAACCGTCGAGGATGAAACCGTTCTTGGCGTCCGGCTGGTCGATCCGGTCGGAGATGATTCCGACCACGACGTCGTCGGGTACGAGGCCGCCGCTGGCCATGATCTCCTTGGCCTTCAGACCGACCGGCGTTCCCGCCGCCACGGCCGCACGCAGCATCTCGCCGGTCGAGAGCTGGACGATACCATAGCGCTCCACCAGCAGCTGCGCCTGGGTCCCTTTGCCCGACCCCGGCGGTCCCAGAAGTATAATTCTCATCGGCGTACGCCCCCCGGATTGGTGAGCGATACGTCGCGCACCTGTGTTTGAAGATCAAGAACAGTGCAAACCATAATCGGCGCCGCACCGCTACCCATATCATAGGGGAGCGAATACCCGGTCGCCAAGAAGGCCTTTGAAATCAGGGATTGCATCGCGCTGAGAGCAGCTCCGCCGATGCGATCGAACGGCTGGCTGGTCGTCTCTGCGGGCGCCGCGCGTTGCTCTCGCGCGGGCGAATCGGCGGCGCAGTCGCGCCGCCTTCAGAGGACGCCGCGCTTAGCGGCGGCGACCGCGCAGCTTCGACTTCCGGATCAGGCCTTCGTACTGATGGGCCAGCAGATAGCCCTGCACCTGCGCCACCGTGTCCATGGTCACGCTGACCACGATCAGCAGCGAGGTACCGCCGAAGTAGAACGGCACCGAGGCGTAGGAGATCAGGATCTCGGGGATCAAGCAGACGATCGCCAGATAGATCGCGCCGAGCACGGTGATGCGCGACAGCACGTAGTCGATGTATTCCGCGGTGCGCTCGCCGGGGCGAATGCCCGGAATGAAGCCGCCGTGCTTCTTCAGATTGTCCGCGGTCTCGGTCGGGTTGAACACGATCGCGGTGTAGAAGAACGCGAAGAACACGATTAGCGCGAGATACATGATCAGGAACAGCGGACGGCCGTGGCCGAGCTGGGTGGTGATCCACTGGAACCATTCCGGCCCGCTGCCCGCATTGAAGTTCGCAACCGTGGTCGGCAGCAGCAAGAGCGAAGACGCGAAGATCGGCGGAATCACGCCCGAGGTGTTGAGCTTGAGCGGCAGATGCGAGGACTGACCCTCGAACATCTTGTTGCCGACCTGACGCTTCGGATACTGGATCAGCAGGCGGCGCTGCGCGCGCTCCATGAACACGATGAAGGCGATCACGGCGACCGCCATGATGATGACGACCAGGATCAGGCCGGTCGACATCGCACCCTGACGGCCGAGCTCGAGCATGTTGGCGAGCGCCGCGGGCAGCTCGGCGACGATGCCGGAGAGAATGATCAGCGAGATGCCGTTGCCGATGCCGCGCGAGGTGATCTGCTCGCCCAGCCACATCAGGAACATGGTGCCGCCGGTCAGCGTGATCGCCGTGGACAGGCGGAAGAACATGCCGGGGTCGCTGACGACGTTGCCGGCACCCTCAAGGCCCACCGCGATGCCGTAGGACTGGAACGCCGCCAGGATGACGGTCAGATAGCGGGTGTACTGGTTCAGCGTCTTGCGGCCGGCCTCGCCTTCCTTCTTCAGCGCCTCGAGCTGCGGCGAGACGGTGGTCAGGAGCTGAATGATGATCGAGGCCGAGATGTACGGCATGATGTTCAGCGCAAAGATCGCCATGCGGTGGATGCCGCCGCCGGCGAACATGTTGAACATGCCGAGGATGCCGCCCGCCTGGGAGCGGAACACCTGCTCCCAAATGTTGGGATCGATGCCCGGCAACGGGATGTAGGTCCCCAGCCGATAAACGAGCAGTGCGCCCAGGGTGAACCAGATGCGCTTCTTCAGTTCGTCAGCCTTGGCAAACGCACCGAAATTGAGGTTGGCTGCCAGTTGTTCCGCTGCTGAGGCCATCTTGGACTTTCTCCCGCCGCCTGTTGCGCCGTCATGCCCGCGGCCGGGCTACTTTAGCGGACGCCGGACATTATCTGGGGCTCGGCATCGATAAGTCCACGTCCCGCATGCGTAAAGGCCCGCGAGCCGCGGGCCAATGACGCAGTTGTTACGCCGCCTCGCCTTCTTCCTTGGCAGGGGCGAGGATCTTCACCGAGCCGCCCGCCTTCTCGACCGCGGCAATCGCGGTCTTGGTGGCGCCGTGCACCTCGATGTTGAGCTTGGACTTGAGCTCGCCACGGCCGAGCAGCCGCAGGCCGCCCTTGGCGCGGCGCAGCACGCCGCCCTTCACCAGGGCCTCGACGTTCACGACGCTGCCGGCGTCGATCTTCTTGGCATCGACCGCCTCCTGGAGCCGGTCGAGATTGATCTCGGCGAACTCGACGCGGAAGATGTTGTTGAAGCCGCGCTTGGGCAGACGGCGATGCATCGGCATCTGGCCGCCTTCGAAACCCTTGATGCGCACGCCCGAACGCGCGGTCTGGCCCTTGCCGCCGCGGCCCGACTGCTTGCCCTTGCCCGAACCGATGCCGCGGCCGACGCGCATACGCTTTTTGCGCGAGCCGGCGTTGTCGGCGATATCGCTGAGCTTCATCGCCCTTCTCCTTGTGTCTTGCGCATGATCTTCACCGAAAACCGGCACCCGCTTTTCGGGATCATGCGCCTTTGCTTACTTCTCGTCGACGATGCGGACGAGATGGTGAACCTTCTCGATCATGCCGCGCACGGCCGGAGTGTCCGGCAGTTCGCTGGTGCGGCCGATCTTGTTGAGCTTGAGCCCGATCAGCGTCGAACGCTGCGAGTGATGGCGGCGGATCGCGCTGCCGGTCTGCTCGAGCTTGATCGTCTTTGCGGCCTTGGCCATTTGATCTACTCCGAAAAGCTTCCGTTAGTCGGCAGCCGCCTCGGCATCGCCGCCGATACGGCGCGACTGGAGGGTGGACACCTTGATATTGCGGCGGGCTGCGACCGAACGCGGCGAATCCTGGTGCTTCAGCGCGTCGAAGGTCGCGCGCACCATGTTGTACGGGTTCGAAGAGCCGATCGACTTCGCCACCACGTCCTGGACGCCGAGCGTCTCGAACACGGCGCGCATCGGGCCGCCGGCGATGATGCCGGTACCGGCCGGAGCGGCACGCAGGTAGACACGGCCCGCGCCATGCCGGCCGGCGATGTCGTGATGCAGCGTGCGGCCCTCGCGCAGCGACACGCGGGTCAGGTTGCGCTTGGCGGACTCGGTTGCCTTGCGGATCGCCTCAGGCACTTCGCGCGCCTTGCCGTGGCCGAAGCCGGCGCGGCCCTTCTGGTCGCCGATCACGACCAGCGCTGCGAAACCGAAGCGCTTGCCGCCCTTGACGACCTTGGCCACGCGGTTGATGTGGACGAGCTTGTCGACGAACTCGCTGTCGCGCTCCTCGCGCTCCTTGCGTTCGCGTCCGCCGCCGCGTTGATCGCGTCCACCACGTTGTTCGCGTTCTGCCATTTTTCCAATCCTTCAGAGGCTTACGCCTCAATCCTCAAATTCTGTTAGAAGCTCAGCCCGCTCTCACGCGCCGCATCGGCAAGAGCCTTGACGCGCCCGTGATAGAGATAGCTGCCGCGATCGAACACGACTTCCTTGACGCCCTTCTCGGCGGCGCGCTCGGCCAGCAGCTTGCCGACCGCCTTCGCCGCATCGATGTCGGCGCCGGTCTTGCCGCCGTCGCGCATCGACTTCTCGAGCGAGGAGGCAGAGGCCAGCGTCTCGCCCTTCAGATCGTCGATGACCTGGGCGTAGATGTGCTTGGACGAGCGGAACACCGACAGACGCGGACGGCCACCACCGGAGCGGCGCAGCTTCAGCCGCACACTCCGCTTGCGCCGGGCATTCGTAACCTTGGCTTTCGACATGACCGGCTCCGTTACTTCTTCTTGCCTTCCTTGCGGAAGATGAATTCGCCAACATACTTCACGCCCTTGCCCTTGTAGGGCTCCGGCGGGCGGTATGAGCGGATTTCGGCCGCGACCTGGCCGACGCGTTGAATGTCGCTGCCCGTCACCGTGATTTCGGTCGGCTTCGGCACCGTGATCGTGATCCCTTCGGGGATCGTGTAGATCACGTCGTGGCTGTAGCCGAGCGCGAGCTGCAGGTTCTTGCCCTGCATCGCGGCGCGGTAGCCGACGCCGGTGATCTCGAGCTTCTTCTCGAAGCCCTTGGTGACGCCTTCGACCAGATTCGCGACCTGGGCGCGAGCGGTACCATACAGCGCCCGGGCTCGGTTGGTCTCGAGCCGCGGCTTGACCTTGATCTGGCCGCTCTCGAGCTTCACCTCGACGTCGTCATGGACGACGAACTGAAGCTGGCCCTTGGGCCCCTTCATCTTGACGGTCTGCCCGTCGACGGTCGCGGTAACACCCGACGGAACCGCCACAGGCCTTTTGCCAACACGTGACATGGATCAAAAATCCTTCTCAGAACACCGTGAAGAGGACTTCACCGCCCACATTCGCGTCGCGCGCGCTGTGGTCGGCCATGATCCCCTTCGGCGTCGACAACACCGAAATGCCGAGCCCGTTGTTGACCCGCGGCAGGTTCTTCACCGAGGCGTAAACACGACGCCCGGGCTTGGAAACACGTTCGATCTCGCGGATGACGGGCTCGCCGTCGAAATACTTCAGCTCGATCTCGATCTCGCTGCGGCCCGAGGAGTGCTCGACCGTGGCATAGCCGCGGATGTAGCCCTCGCTCTTGAGCACCTCGAGCACGTTCTCGCGCATCCGCGAGCCCGGCGTGGAGACCTTGGTCTTGGAGCGCATCTGCGCGTTGCGGATGCGGGTGATCAGATCGCTGATTGGATCGTGCGTAGACATCTAAACGACCCTCCTTACCAGCTCGACTTCACGAGGCCCGGGACCATGCCCTTGGAGCCAAGTTCGCGCAGCGCGATACGGGACAGCTTGTTCTTGCGGTAGTTCGAGCGCGGACGGCCCGACAGCTCGCAACGAAGACGCACGCGGGTCGCCGACGAATTGCGCGGCATCTCGGCGAGCTTCAGGGTCGCGGCGAACCGCTCCTCCATCGGCAACGTCTTGTCGGCGATGATCGCCTTCAACCGCTCGCGCTTCGGGGCGGCGTTCTTCACCATCCGCTTGCGCCGGTTGTTCTTCTCGATTGAACTCTTCTTTGCCATGCTTGGCTCCTGGGTATCCGCGTTTGAGAGGCTTTAGGTCAGCGTCTCACTGCCGGAACGGGAAATTGAAAGCGGTCAACAAGGCCCTCGCCTCTTCGTCGGTCTTGGCCGTGGTGCAGACGGTGATGTCCATACCGCGGGCTTCCGTGACCTTGTCGAAGTCGATCTCGGGGAAAATGATGTGCTCCTTGATGCCGAGCGAGTAGTTGCCCCGGCCGTCGAAGCTCTTCGGGTTCAGGCCGCGGAAGTCGCGGACGCGCGGCAGCGCGACCGTCACCAGGCGGTCGATGAACTCGTACATGCGGGCCTTGCGCAGCGTGACCTTGCAGCCGATCGGCTGGTTCTCACGCAGCTTGAAGGTCGCGATCGCGATGCGCGAATAGGTCACGATCGCCTTCTGGCCGGCGATCTGGGTCAGCTCGGCAGCGGCGGTCTCGGCCTTCTTGCGGTCGTTGACGGAATCGCCAACGCCCATGTTCAGCACGACCTTGTCCAGGCGCGGAACCTGCATGACGTTCTCGTAACCGAACTTCTCGGTCATCGCCGTGCGGATCTTCGCATCGTATTCCGCGCGCAGGCGCGGCGTGTAAGCAGCCTCAGCCATCGATCTCAGCTCCCGAGCTCTTGGCGATGCGGACCTTCTTGCCGTCCGCCAGAATCTTGAATCCGACGCGGGTCGGCTTTCCGTCCTTGCCGACATACGCGATGTTGGACAGTTGGATCGGCGCCTCTTTCGAGATGATGCCGCCCTCCTGGGCCTGCGTCTGCTTCTGGTGACGCTTGACCATGTTGATGCCGCGCACGAGCGCCGTACCGGCGTCGGGGCGAACCTCGAACACTTCGCCGGTGCGACCCTTGTCGCGACCGGTCAGCACGACGACCTTGTCGCCCTTGCGGATCTTCGCAGCCATCACAGCACCTCCGGCGCGAGGGAAATGATCTTCATGTGATTCTTGGCGCGCAGCTCGCGCGGCACGGGCCCGAAGATACGGGTGCCGACCGGCTCGGACTGGTTGTTGATCAGCACGGCGGCGTTGCGGTCGAAGCGGATGACCGAACCGTCGGCGCGGCGGATGTCCTTGCGGACGCGCACCACGACGGCCTTCATCACGTCGCCCTTCTTCACCTTGCCACGCGGAATCGCTTCCTTGATCGAGACGACGATGATGTCGCCGATCGTGGCGTAGCGGCGCTTGGAGCCCCCGAGCACCTTGATACACATGACACGGCGTGCGCCAGAATTGTCGGCCACGTCGAGGTTGGTCTGCATCTGAATCATTGATGCACCTCGTCCTCTTCTCTCTTGCGCCAGCCCAGCCGGCGCTCAACATTTCCCTGAAGACAGTCGGCTAAAGCCAACAGATCAGGCGCTTTTCTTGTGTTCGCCCCGGATCACGACCCAGCGCTTCAACTTCGAAATCGGCTTCGATTCCTCGATCCAAACCATGTCGCCCGGCTTGAACTCGTTGTTCTCGTCGTGCGCGTGGTAGTTCTTCGAACGGCGGATCGTCTTCTTGTAGATCGGGTGCGTGAAGCGGCGATCGACGCGCACAACGACCGTCTTGGCTGTCTTGTCGCTGACGACCACGCCCTGCAAAGTACGTTTCGGCATCTTCGTAAGCCTCTTACTTCTTCTTCGCGCGCGTCTGCGCGGCGACGGTCTTGATCCGGGCGATGTCGCGGCGAGCCTCGCGCAGGCGCGAGGTGTTCTCGAGCTGCCCGGTGGCGCGCTGGAAGCGCAGGTTGAAGCGCTCCTTCTTCAGGTTCAGGATGGCGTCATCCTGCTGGTCGGGGCTCATCGCGCGGATGTCTTCGATCTTCATCTGGGCCATGGCCATTACTCCGCAATGCGCTCGACGAAGCGCGTCTTGATCGGCAGCTTGGCGGCCGCCAGGGTCAGCGC
The DNA here is from genome assembly GCF_000011365.1 of Bradyrhizobium diazoefficiens USDA 110. GTDB lineage: Bacteria > Pseudomonadota > Alphaproteobacteria > Rhizobiales > Xanthobacteraceae > Bradyrhizobium > Bradyrhizobium diazoefficiens. The sequence goes on from NC_004463.1 coordinate 5,932,249, forward strand.
CTCACGCGCCGTCTGGGTGTTGACGCCGTCGATCTCGAACAGCACCCGGCCCGGCTTGACGCGCGCCACCCACAGTTCCGGCGAACCCTTGCCGGAACCCATGCGGACTTCGGCCGGCTTCTTCGACACCGGAAGGTCGGGGAACACGCGGATCCAGACGCGGCCGGCGCGCTTCATGTGACGGGTCAGCGCGCGGCGAGCGGCTTCGATCTGGCGCGCGGTGACGCGCTCAGGCTCGGTCGCCTTCAGGCCGTACTGGCCGAACGCCAACGTCGCGCCCGAAGACGCAACGCCGTGGATGCGGCCCTTATGCGCCTTCCGGAACTTCGTTTTCTTAGGTTGCATCATGGCTTTAAGCCCTCAAATTCCTGTGCTGGCTCAGACCGCAGCGTTGTCGCGGCGCTGACGGCCACCACGATCACCACCGCCGCCGGTCTCGCCTTCGGCCATTCTCTTGTCCTGGGCCATCGGATCGTGCTCGAGGATCTCGCCCTTGAAGATCCAGACCTTGACGCCGCAGGTGCCGAAGGTCGTGAACGCGGTCGCAACGCCGTAGTCGATGTCGGCGCGCAGCGTGTGCAGCGGCACGCGACCTTCGCGGTACCACTCCATGCGCGCGATTTCCGCACCGCCCAGACGTCCCGAGCAGTTGATGCGGATGCCTTCCGCGCCGAGACGCATCGCCGACTGCACGGCGCGCTTCATGGCACGGCGGAACGCCACGCGGCGCTCCAGCTGCTGCGCGATCGACTCGGCCACCAGCGTCGCATCGAGCTCCGGCTTGCGGATCTCGACGATGTTGATGACGACGTCGGACGAAGTGATGTCCGCGACCCGCTTACGCAGCTTGTCGATGTCGGCGCCCTTCTTGCCGATCACCACGCCCGGACGGGCCGAGTGGATGGTGACGCGGCACTTCTTGTGCGGACGCTCGATCACGATGCGGGCGACGGCCGCCTGCTTGAGCTCCTTGTGCAGGATCTCACGGATCTTGACGTCCTCGTGCAGCAGCTTGCCGTATTCCTGCTTGCCGGCGAACCAGCGGGAATCCCAGGTCCGGTTGATGCCGAGACGCAGACCGATCGGATTGATCTTTTGACCCATCGTTTTCTCCTGCGACCCTTAAGCCGCTGCTGCTTCGGCTTCGACCTGACGAACAATGATCGTCAGCTGCGAAAATGGTTTGTAGACACGGCCCGAGCGGCCACGGCCGCGGGCGGCAAAGCGCTTCATCACGAGGCCGTTGCCGACGAAAGCCTGCGCCACGACGAGATCGTCAACATCGAGGTCGTGGTTGTTCTCGGCATTGGCGATAGCCGATTCCAGGCACTTCTTCACGTCAACCGCGATCCGCTTGCGCGAAAACTGCAGGTCGGCGAGCGCAGCAGCCGCCTTCCGGCCGCGAATGAGCTGGGCGACCAGGTTGAGCTTCTGCGGGCTCACCCGCAGCATCCGGGCGACCGCCTTGGCCTCGTTCTCGGCGAGGCTCCGTTCGCGCTTAGGTTTGCTCATCGTTTAATCCTCAAGCCTTCTTGGCTTTCTTGTCACCGGAGTGGCCATGGAAGGTCCGGGTCGGCGAGAACTCGCCGAACTTGTGACCGACCATTTCCTCGTTGACGGCCACCGGCACGTGCTTCTGACCGTTGTAGACGCCGAAGGTCAGACCGACGAACTGCGGCAGGATCGTCGAACGACGGCTCCAGATCTTGATGACGTCGTGACGGCCGGACGCGCGCGCGGCATCTGCCTTCTTGAGCAGAGAACCCTCGACGAACGGGCCTTTCCAGACTGAACGAACCATGTCCGGCGTTCCTTACTTCTTCCGCTTGTGGCGGCTTAGGAGAATGAATTTGTTGGTCGACTTGTTGGAGCGGGTCTTCTTGCCCTTGGTCGGCTTGCCCCACGGAGTAACCGGGTGGCGACCGCCCGAGGTACGACCTTCACCACCGCCGTGCGGATGGTCGATCGGGTTCATCGAAACACCGCGGTTGTGCGGCTTGCGACCCAGCCAACGGTTGCGGCCGGCCTTGCCGATCGAGGTGTTCATGTGATCAGGGTTCGACACCGCGCCGATCGTGCCGCGGCAACGGCCGTGCACCAGGCGCTGCTCACCCGAGTTCAGGCGGATGATGACGTAGTCCTGGTCGCGACCGACGAGCTGGGCGTAGGTGCCCGCGGAACGGGCGAGCTGGCCGCCCTTCCCGATCTTGACCTCGATGTTGTGGATGATCGTGCCGACCGGCATGTTGCCGAGCGGCATGACGTTGCCCGGCTTCACGTCGACATAGTTGCCGGCCACCACGGAATCGCCGACCGCAAGGCGCTGCGGCGCCAGGATATAGGCCTGGGTGCCGTCTTCGTACTTGACCAGTGCGATGAACGCAGTGCGGTTCGGATCGTATTCCAGCCGCTCGACGGTCGCGGGCGCATCGACCTTGTCGCGCTTGAAGTCGACGATGCGCAGGGTCTGCTTGTGACCGCCGCCGCGAAAGCGCACGGTGATGCGACCGGTGTTGTTGCGACCGCCGGAGGAATGCTTGCCTTCGGTGAGGGCCTTGACCGGCTTGCCCTTGTACAGGGCCGAACGATCGACCATGACCAGCTGGCGCTGGCCCGGCGTCGTGGGATTGAATGTCTTCAGTGCCATCGTCGTACGACCTTACAGACCGGTGGTTACGTCGATCCGGTGGCCCTCTTCGAGGGTCACGATCGCGCGCTTGGTGTTCGACTGCGAACCGAGGTTGCCGCGGAAGACCTTGGTCTTGCCCTTGCGGACCAGCGTGTTGACGCTCTTGACCTTGACGTCGAACAGCTTCTCGATCGCTTCCTTGATCTGCGGCTTAGTCGCCTTCGCGGCCACCTTGAACAGGACCTTGTTGTGCTCGGACGCCAGCGTCGCCTTTTCGGTGACGACCGGAGCAACGATCACGTCGTAGTGGCGAGGCTCAATGTTCTTCGTCATTTGAAGCGCGCCTCCAGCGCATCGATGGCGGCCTTGGTCAGAACGAGCTTCTGACGGCGCAGGATGTCATAGACGTTGATGCCCTGGATCGGCAGCACGTCCATGTTCGGGATGTTGCGAGCCGCGGCGGCAAAGCCGTTGTTGAGCTCGGCGCCGTCGATGATCAGCGCGTTGGTCAAGCCCAGACCCGAGAAGTGACCGAGCAGCGCCTTGGTCTTGGCGGCTTCCAGCGCGGCCTTGTCGATCACCAGCAGATCACCGTCCTTGGCCTTGGCCGACAGCGCATGCTTGAGAGCCAGCGCACGGACCTTCTTCGGCAGGTCGGTGGCGTGCGAACGCACCACCGGACCGAAGGCACGGCCACCGCCACGGAACTGCGGCACGCGGGCCGAGCCGTGACGAGCACCGCCGGTGCCCTTCTGCTTGTACATCTTCTTGCCGGTGCGCCAGATCTCGGCGCGGCCCTTGGCCTTGTGGGTGCCGGCCTGGCGCTTGTTGAGCTGCCACTGCACGCAACGCGCAATGATGTCCTGGCGCGGCTCGAGGCCGAAAATGGCGTCGGAAAGCTGGACCGAGCCGGCTTCCTTACCTTCGAGGGTGGTGACCTTCAATTCCATCTCACGCACCCTCCTGCTGGGCCGCAGCCTCGGCTTCGCCACCCGCAACCTTGAACTTGCCGGGCTTCGGAGCTTCCTTCGGCAGCGGCTTCTTGACCGCGTCGCGCACGCGGATCCAGCCGCCCTTGGAGCCGGGAACGGCGCCTTCGACGAGGATCAGGCCGCGCTCGACGTCGAGCTGAACGACTCGAAGGTTGAGCGTGGTGATGCGGTCGACACCCATGTGGCCGGGCATCTTCTTGTTCTTCCAGGTCTTGCCGGGATCCTGACGACCACCGGTCGAACCGATCGAACGGTGCGAGATCGACACACCGTGCGTGGCGCGCAGACCGCCGAAGTTCCAGCGCTTCATGCCGCCGGCGAAGCCCTTACCGACCGAGGTGCCGGTGACGTCGACGAACTGGCCGACGACGAAATGATCGGCCTGGATCTCGGCGCCGACCGGGATCATGGCATCCGCGGTGACGCGGAACTCCTCGACCCGGCGCTTCGGCTCGACCTTGGCGACCGCGAACTGGCCGCGCTCCGCCTTGGGCATGTAAACGGTCTTGCGGCTGCCAGAACCGAGCTGGAGCGCGACGTAACCGTTCTTCTCTTCGGTACGGTGGCCTACGACCTGGCAATTGCCGAGCTTCAGCACGGTCACGGGGATATGTTCGCCGGCCTCCGTGAAGACCCGCGTCATCCCGACCTTTTGTGCGATCACTCCGGAGCGCATCGGCTTGCTTCCTGTTCTTTCTGTCCGCTTACGCGAACGGGATCCAAAAATCTTAGAGCTTGATCTCGACGTCGACACCGGCGGCCAGATCGAGCTTCATCAAAGCATCGACGGTCTGCGGGGTCGGATCGACGATGTCGAGCAGGCGCTTGTGAGTGCGCATCTCGAACTGTTCGCGGCTCTTCTTGTCGACGTGGGGCGAACGGTTGACGGTGAACTTCTCGATGCGGGTGGGCAGCGGAATGGGTCCGCGGACCTGCGCGCCGGTGCGCTTCGCCGTGTTCACGATCTCGCGGGTCGACGTATCGAGGATACGATGGTCGAACGCCTTGAGACGGATACGAATGTTTTGGCCGTTCATTGCCGTGGTCTCTCTTCAGTGGGTGGCGAATAGCGAATAGCGAATGTCACCATTCGCTACTCGCCGATCCCTATTCTCGTATTACTCGATGATCGAGGCGACGACGCCGGCGCCGACGGTACGACCGCCCTCGCGGATCGCGAAGCGGAGCTTCTCTTCCATCGCGATCGGCACGATCAGGTGCACTTCCATCGCGATGTTGTCGCCCGGCATCACCATCTCGGTACCTTCCGGCAGATGCACGACACCGGTCACGTCGGTGGTGCGGAAGTAGAACTGCGGACGGTAGTTGGTGAAGAACGGGGTGTGGCGACCGCCCTCTTCCTTGGTGAGGATGTAGGCCTCAGCCTTGAACTTGGTGTGCGGCTTGACCGAACCCGGCTTCGCCAGCACCTGGCCGCGCTCGACGTCCTCGCGCTTGGTGCCGCGGAGCAGAGCGCCGATGTTGTCGCCGGCCTGGCCCTGATCGAGCAGCTTGCGGAACATTTCGACGCCGGTGACGGTGGTCTTCTGGGTCGCACGCAGACCGACGATCTCGATTTCCTCGCCGACCTTGACGATGCCGCGCTCGACACGGCCGGTCACCACGGTGCCGCGGCCCGAGATCGAGAACACGTCTTCAACCGGCATCAGGAACGGCTGGTCGATCGGACGCTCCGGCTGCGGGATGTACTCGTCGACGTTGCGCATCAGTTCGAGGATGGCGTCGTGGCCGAGCTTCTTGTCCGAATCTTCGAGAGCGGCGAGCGCCGAGCCCTTGATGATCGGGATCTTGTCGCCCGGGAATTCGTACTTCGAGAGCAGCTCGCGGACTTCGAGCTCGACGAGCTCGAGCAGCTCGGGATCGTCGACCATGTCGCACTTGTTGAGGAACACGACGAGCGCGGGCACGCCGACCTGGCGGGCGAGCAGGATGTGCTCGCGGGTCTGCGGCATCGGGCCGTCAGCGGCCGACACGACCAGGATCGCGCCGTCCATCTGGGCGGCGCCGGTGATCATGTTCTTCACGTAGTCGGCGTGGCCGGGGCAGTCGACGTGGGCGTAGTGGCGGTTCTTGGTCTCGTACTCGACGTGCGCGGTCGAGATCGTGATGCCGCGCGCCTTCTCTTCCGGCGCCTTGTCGATCTGGTCGTACGCGGTGAACGTCGCACCGCCGGTCTCGGCGAGGATCTTGGTGATCGCCGCGGTCAGCGACGTCTTGCCATGGTCGACGTGACCGATGGTGCCGATGTTGCAGTGCGGCTTGTTACGTTCAAACTTTGCTTTGGCCATTTGACTCTCCGTTCAATCGTCAGCTTGAGACCGACGACAATCAGGCAAACTTCTTTTGGACTTCTGCCGACACGTTGGCCGGCGCTTCTGCGTAGTGATCGAACTGCATGGTGAAGGTTGCGCGACCCTGGCTCATCGAGCGCAGGTTATTCACGTAACCGAACATGTTCATGAGCGGCACCATCGCGTTGATGACGTTGGCGTTGCCGCGCATGTCTTGACCCTGGATCTGACCGCGCCGGGAATTCAGGTCGCCGATGACCGAGCCGGTATAGTCTTCCGGGGTCACCACTTCGACCTTCATGATCGGCTCGAGCAGCACGGACTTGCCCTTCTGCAAGGCTTCGCGGAATGCCGCGCGCGATGCGATTTCGAAGGCGAGCGCCGACGAGTCGACGTCGTGGTACTTGCCGTCAACGAGCTGAACCTTGACGTCGACCACGGGGAAGCCCGCAACGACACCCGAGCTCATCACGCTGTTGAGGCCCTTTTCGACGCCGGGGATGTATTCCTTCGGAACCGCACCGCCGACGATCTTGGACTCGAACTCGTAGCCCTTGCCGGGCTCGTTCGGCTCGACCACGATCGACACTTCCGCGAACTGACCGGTACCGCCGGTCTGCTTCTTGTGGGTGTACTTGACCTCGGCCTTCTTGGTGACGCGCTCACGGAACGCAACCTGCGGCGCGCCGATGTTGGCGTCGACCTTGTAGGTGCGCTTGAGGATGTCGACCTTGATGTCGAGATGGAGTTCGCCCATGCCCTTGAGGATGGTCTGGCCGGACTCCTGGTCGGTCGACACGCGGAAGGACGGATCCTCCGCGGCGAGCTTGGCTAGCGCCACGCCCAGCTTCTCCTGGTCGGCCTTGGACTTCGGCTCGATCGCGATCTCGATGACCGGCTCGGGGAATTCCATCTTCTCCAGGATCACCTGCTTGTCGGGATCGCACAGCGTGTCACCGGTGCGCGCTTCCTTCAGGCCGGCCAGGGCGACGATGTCGCCGGCATAGGCTTCCTTGATGTCTTCGCGGTTGTTCGCATGCATCAGCAGCATGCGCCCGATGCGCTCCTTCTTCTCGCGGGTCGAGTTCACGACGCCGGTGCCGCTCTGGAGAACGCCGGAGTAAATGCGGCAGAAGGTGATGGTGCCGACGAACGGGTCGTCCATGATCTTGAACGCGAGCAGCGCGAGCGGCTCCTTGTCGTCGGCCTTGCGCACGACCTCGTTGCCGCGGTCGTCGGTGCCCTTGATCGCGGGCACGTCGATCGGCGACGGCAGGTAGTCGACGACGGCGTCGAGCAGCGGCTGCACGCCCTTGTTCTTGAAGGCCGAACCGCACAGCACGGGATAGAACGCGCCGGTCAGCACCGCCTTGCGGATCAGCCGCTTCAGCGTCGCTTCGTCCGGCTCGTTGCCGTCGAGGAAAGCGGCGAGCGCATCGTCGTCGAGCTCGACGGCGGCTTCCACCATCTTCTCGCGATATTCCTTGGCCTGCTCGACGAGGTCTTCCGGAATGTCGACATAGTCGAACTTCGCGCCGAGCGATTCATCGTTCCAGACGATGCCCTTCATCTTCACGAGGTCGACGAGACCCTTGAAGTTGTTCTCGGCACCGATCGGAAGCTGAATCGCGATCGGCTTGGCGCCGAGGCGGTCAACGATGTCGGCAAGACACTTGAAGAAATCGGCGCCGGTCTTGTCCATCTTGTTGGCGAAGACGATGCGCGGAACCTTGTACTTGTCGCCCTGGCGCCAGACGGTCTCGGTCTGGGGCTCGACGCCCTGGTTCGAGTCCAGCACGCAGACGGCGCCGTCGAGCACGCGCAGCGAACGCTCGACTTCGATGGTGAAGTCGACGTGGCCGGGAGTGTCGATGATGTTCAGGCGCTTGCCGGCCCAGAAGGCGGTGGTCGCAGCCGAGGTGATCGTGATGCCACGCTCCTGCTCCTGCTCCATCCAGTCCATCGTCGCGGCACCTTCGTGCACTTCGCCGATCTTGTGGCTCTTGCCGGTGTAATAGAGGATGCGCTCGGTCGTCGTGGTCTTGCCGGCGTCGATATGCGCCATGATACCGAAATTACGGTAGTCCTCGATGGCATGTTGGCGGGGCATGGGTCGTTCCTTGCGAGTCCGAGTGTGTCGCCGTTACCAGCGATAGTGCGAGAAGGCGCGGTTGGCTTCCGCCATCCGGTGCACGTCTTCACGCTTCTTGACGGCGTTCCCCCGGTTATTCGAAGCGTCCAAGAGCTCCGCCGAGAGCCGCTCGGTCATCGTCTTCTCGTTGCGCTCACGCGCGGCCGAGATCAGCCAGCGAATGCCCAGGGCCTGCCGGCGGGTCGAACGAACCTCGACCGGAACCTGGTAGGTCGCGCCGCCGACGCGGCGAGAACGAACCTCGATCGTCGGCATGACGTTCTCGAGCGCCTGCTCGAACACGCCGAGCGGGTTCTGCTTGGTCTTGGTTTCGATGATGCCGAGCGCACCGTAGACGATGCCTTCGGCGACCGACTTCTTGCCGGCGTACATCACCGAGTTCATGAACTTCGTGATCACGATGTTCCCGAACTTCGGATCCGGGAGAACTTCGCGCTTTTCCGCTGAGTGGCGACGAGACATGGACGTGGTTCCCGCTTACTTCGGACGCTTGGCGCCGTACTTCGAACGACGCTGCTTACGGTTCTTGACGCCCTGGGTATCCAGAACGCCGCGGAGGATGTGGTAGCGCACGCCGGGCAAGTCCTTGACGCGGCCGCCGCGGATCATGACCACCGAGTGCTCCTGGAGGTTATGGCCCTCGCCGGGGATGTAGCCGATCACCTCGAAGCCGTTGGTCAGGCGCACCTTGGCAACCTTACGAAGCGCCGAGTTCGGCTTCTTCGGGGTCGTGGTGTAGACGCGGGTGCAAACACCACGCTTCTGAGGCGACTGCTGCAGCGCCGGCACCTTCTTGCGCGACTTCTGCACTTCCCGCGGTTGAGCGATCAGCTGGTTGATCGTCGGCATCCTGGCCTTACCCTTTGTTCTGCCGCGGCCCCTTCCGGGTCCGCTGTCTTGCCGCGGCCCGTTGCCGGAACCGCAAATTCGTTTCGAGCCACCCGCTCGATGGGCCCGCCTTCCGCGGAACAATCCGCACAAAGCGAAATTGCGCCAACCGCTCCATCACCGAGCGGAAAGCGTTACGACGCCACAGAGGACCGCAGTTTCCGGGTCAATCAGCGTAAAGCTGTGGCCCGCGCACTGAGGTCATGCATCCGAATTCGATCTCAAGAGAACAAGCTCAAGAGAACTAGAATCGCACTGGCATTGCCTAGCTATGATCGACAGCGTTTGAGCGGCATTCGTCGAGGTTGGTGCCCGTCTTCAACGACCCCTTGTGGATGTAATCCTTGGGGATCAACGGGTGGCCCGTTCCGACGTTGGCGATGCTCACCGCCTGTCGTTAAGTGAGGCGCTTTCTATAAGTGGGAATCGATCAAGTCAAGGCGAAACGACAGTCACAAAGCGCTTCTCGCGCCTATGGAATTCGCCCGTTTGCCACCCTCACCGCGCTTCCACGATGTGGGAACGACGAGCCCATTCCGCTAGCCCTAGATCTATTTGTGCCCGGGTGAAATATACTTTTATAACCCGCGCTAAGGCTTTTTTTCCGGTTGATGCGTCAAACTGCCGCCTTCGGCGGGGATTGGCGCCATGCGGTACACCGACATTGCCATTATCGGCGGGGGATTGTCCGGCTCAACCGCCGCCGCAATGCTCGGCCGCGCCGGCATTTCGACGGTGCTGATCGATCCGCATGAGAGCTATCCGGCGGACTTTCGAGTCGAAAAACTCAGCGGCCACGAGCAGATCGAGCGATTCCTGAAGACCGGAATCGCAGAATCAGTGCTGCGCCGCGCGACCTTTGCCGGCGAGAACTGGATCGCCCGATTCGGCCGCCTGCTCGACAAGGCGCCGAGCCGGCAGTTCAACATCCTCTACGATTCGCTGGTCAACGCCGTCCGCGACGAAATCCCTGCCACCGTCGAGCGCGTCTGCGCCAAGGCCCTGGCGGTCGAGACCAGTCCGGAGCGGCAGAAGATCACGCTCGCCAACGACGAGACGATCTCGGCCCGTCTGGTCGTGCTCGCCAACGGCCTGAACGTCGGCCTGCGCCACCAGCTCGGCATCGCCCGCAAGGTCGTCAGCGCCTGCCATTCGATCTCGATCGGGTTCGACGTGATGCCGGCCGGCCGGGCCTCGTTCGATTTTCCGGCGCTGACCTATTTCTCGGAGCGGCCGAGCGACCGCACCCCCTACATCTCGCTGTTTCCGGTCGGCACGCGGATGCGCGCCAATCTGTTCGTCTACCGAAGCTTCGACGATCCCTGGCTGCACGAGCTGCGCCGTGCACCAGCTGAGACGCTGGACACCACCCTGCCCCGGCTCAAGCGCATCACCGGCGCCTTCGACATCCCCGGTGAGCTGAAGGTCCGCCCGGTCGATTTGTACGTGAACGACCCTCGCGGCCAGCCCGGAATCGTGCTGGTCGGGGATGCCTTCGCGACCTCGTGCCCCGTCGCCGGCACCGGCTGCGACAAGGTCTTCACCGATGTCGAGCGGCTCTGCAACGTCTACATCCCGCAGTGGCTTTCCGCCGACGGGATGAGTGCGGCCAAGATCGCCGGCTTCTACGCCGATCCGGTCAAGCAAGCTTGCGATCAATGGTCGGCGGCGAAGGCGTTCGACTTCCGCTCAGTCTCGATCGCGACGAGCCCTTACTGGACGGCGCAGCGCTGGGCGCGCTTCATCGCCTGGTCGGCTCAAGGGCTGCTGCGGCCGCTTGGAGGAGCGTTCCATCTGGAGCCGAACTTCCTCGGTCACTCCTCCTCGTCGTCCTCGTCCTCATCATCCTCGAGGTCGTCTTCATCCTCGTCATCGTCGCTGTCGTCGTCGGCCTGAGCCACAGCGCCATGCGGCTGGTGGATCTGGTCGTTCCACAGCTTGCGATAGGTACCGTTCCTGGCGAGCAGTTCGGCATGCGACCCGCGCTCGATCGCCCTGCCCCCTGAAATCACGATGATCTCGTCCATCTCGACCACCGAGGTCAGGCGGTGGGTCGACCAGATCATGGTGCGGCCCTTGGCGACCTTGAGCAACGTGCGGTTGATCGCGGCCTCCGTGGTCTGGTCGAGCGCCGAGGTGGCTTCGTCCAGCAGCAGCACGGACGGGTTGCGGATGATCGCGCGCGCGATCGCGATGCGCTGGCGCTGGCCGCCCGACAGAGTATCGCCGCGCTCGCCGACCGGCGTGTCGTAGCGTTGCGGCAGGCTCATGATGTAGCGATGGATCTCGGCCTTCTTGGCCGCCTCCTCCACCTCCGCGTCGGTCGCGCCCTCCTTGCCGAGCCGGATGTTCTCGCGGATCGACATGTTGAACAGCATGTTCTCCTGGAACACCACCGCCATGCTCCGGCGCAGCGAATCCAGCGTCACCTTGCGGACGTCGACGCCGTCGATGGTGACGCGCCCCTCGTCGGGCACGTAGAGCCGCAGGATCAGGTTGAGCAGCGTGCTCTTGCCGGAGCCCGAGGGGCCGACGATGGCGATGCTCTTGCCGACATTGAGCTTGAGGCTGAGATTGTCCAGCACCGGCGTCTGGCTGCCTTCGTACTGGAAGGTGACGCGGTCGAAGGTGATGTCGTGGGTAATGCGCGGCAGATCGGGCGCGCCGGCACGATCGGCCCCGCGCGTCGGCTCGTCGAGCAGCTCCTGGATGTGCCGGATCGCGGCGGCCGAGGAGATCGACACCGGGATGAAATGCATCACATGGGCGATGTTGTAGGAGACCTCCCAGAACGCGCTCTCGAAGGTGACGAAGGTGCCGATGGTGATCTGGCCCTTGGTCGCCAGATACGCACCGATTGCCAGCACAACGAGATGCAGGAGCAGCACCGAGATGGTGACCGTCCGCTCCACCATGGTCGACAGGAACGCGGCTGAGGCGATCCTGTTGCGGGTTTCGTCGTTGCGGAAGGTGAAGAAGCCGAACATCCGGCGTTGTAGGCTGAACGCCTTGATCACGGCCTGCGCCGCCACGTTCTCCTGCACCATGCCGAGCAGCGCGGATTCATTGAGCTTCTGCTCGTAATTGGCCTGCACCGCCTTCGGCGTGAGCATGCGCGGCCCGATCAGCGTGATCGGAAAGACCAAGAGCGCGACCACCGCGAGCTGCCAGTTCAGGAACACCATCAGGATGATGCCGGCGAACAACTCCAGGAACGGCAGCGCCGCGCTGTTGGCGAAGGTCTTGACCGAGCCCTCGAAGGCCGCGAGGTCGACGGAAAAGCGCGACAGGATCTCGCCGCGCTTGGTGCGGCCGAAATAGGCCGCCGGCAGGTCCTGGACGTGCTCGAACAGGTGCTTGCGGACGTCGGAGATGATGCAGGCCGCGAGCCGCGCATCCCAGCGCTCATACCAGACCGCCACGATCGAGGTGAAGATGCCGGCGGCCGCGAGCACGCCGAGGATCTTGTACAGCGCCTGGAAATCCTCCTCGCCGAGCGCGTCGTCGATCAAGAACTTCAGGCTGAGCGGCATGATGACGTTGAACAGCGTCTCGACGACGACGCCGAACGCCACGAACGACAGCATCCGCTTGTAGTTGGCCAGATAGGGCTTGACGAAACCCAGGATGGTGGCGAGCGCGCCGGCGGCCTCGCGCGCGGTAAAGACGACGAGGTCCTCGTCCTCGTCGTCGTCATCGAGCTCCAGCTCGTCATCCTCCTCGCCTTCGTCGTCCTCGTCGTCTTCGAGGTCCGGCTTGGCGGTGGGGGCAAGCTTGTCGAGCTCGGCCGCCTCTTCCACGGGGGGCTTCTGTTTGTCGGGAGAAGGAGGCTTGGACGCCATGAAACCAACGGATGCTGACGGCCGGCATGACCGCAGAGAAAGCAGGAAATAGCGGCAACCGCTATTGCACTGATTCTATGCGATCAGAATGAATTCGGCAAAGCAATTGGCGAATCCGGTCCGATCGTTGCGGCTAGTCGTCGTCCTCGTTTTCGACCTTGTCGAAGAAGGAGTAGCGCAGACTGTCGGCGTCGGCGTACCACTGGCCCGGCCCCTTGTTGGCGGCGAGCGTCGCCTCCCAGAGCGCATCGGTGCAGTCCCTGCGGTGCATCGACAGATCGAACCCATTGCCGAAGAACAGTTCGGACCATTCCCACCAGGTGCCGAGCTTCTTGACCCCGCGCAGGAGGTCGTAGCGGTCGATCACGGCCGAGGCCATGTCCGAGGTGATCGAGCCGAACACGAGGCCGGTCTTGACGACGCGGTTGAGCTCGCGGATCGCGCGGACCACCTGCTTCGGGGAAACGTGGCAAAGACTGGTCTCGAACACGAAGTCGAAGGCGCCGTCCTTGAACGGCATGTCGGTGATCGAGCCGAGCTTGTTGTATTTCTTCAGCGCCTTCGGCGTTTTGGCGTGGATGGCGCGGTTGTTCTCGATGCCGAAGGCATCGATGCCTCGCTCGCGCAGCGCGCCGACCAGCTCGCCACTGGCCGAGCCCGCGATCAGCAGCTTCGCGCCCTTGGCCTTGCCCCAGACGATACCGATCAGCTTGGTGAGGTAATCGGGATCGGTGAAATGGCGCCATGCCTCGCTATAGGGGCCGAGGCCGCGATAGTTCTCGAAATAGTCGCGATCGATCCTGTCGGAGAGCGGCTTGTCGTCCTGCGCGCGCTCGCGGCGCAGGCGCATCATCTCGGTGAGGATAATGTCGGTCGCCGCGTCCGAGGAGTCGAGCAAGCCGTTCAGCGTCGAGTCGAACAGATAGTCGCCGACCACGACGATGCCGGGATGCTCCTTCGGCTCGGGCCGGTGGTTGGTCATGACGTCGCGCACCGGCAGGCCGCCGGGAATCGCGTTCACCGACGACAGCCAGCGGTGGATCTTGCCTTCCATGAAATGCGCGCGCGCATCGCCGAGCGAGGCCGGCAGCGATTTCAGCGCGGCGTCGATCAACTCCTGGTCCGACAGGTTGGCGAAGGCCAGCGCGTCGGAGCCGGGAATGAGCCAGTTCAACACGCCGTGCTTGCCGACGTCGTGGCGCGCGCCCTCATTGTAGACGCAGCAACCGCCGAAGGCCTCCGACATGAACCAGGCGCCGGCAATCTTGTCGCCCCAGAACGGCGTGTCGAACAGGATCGAGACGCGCAGATAATGCGCCGGACGGTCGAAATACGAGACGTGCTTGACCATCGACTTGCGGAGCTGCTCGCCTTCCCAGCCCATGGTCGCGAGCCAGGAATGCGGCAGGCAGACCAGCACGAGATCGAAATCGCGCGTCTCCGGCCCCTTGCCGTTCATCATCTTGAGCTGGTAGCGGCCGGTCGGCGCCTTGCCGACGGCGAGCACGCGGTGATTGAGCTGGATGTCGGCATTGACCTCCGACTGCAGGCACTCGATCAACTGCTCGTTGCCGTTCTGGATCGAATAGAGGCCGATATAGCCGTCGACATCCATCAGGTAGTTCTTGAGCGCGTTGAGGCCATTGGTGTTGTGGCTCTCGGTCGCGATGTCGGAGCGCGCCATCACCTTGAAGAAGCGCTTTGCGGTCTCGTCCTCGACCTCCTCGTCGAGCACCTGCTCGGCGGTCTTGTAGGCCCAGGGATTCTCGTTGTCGTGCGCGCCGACGCCCTCGTAATATTCGATCGGCGACATCGCCTCGGTGCAGCGCTTGCGGAACGCCTCGATCGCGGCCGCGGTCTTGGCGCCATATTTGCGGCGCATGCCCGGCACGTCGTTCAGCAGCTCGCCGCCGAACTGCACCTGCTCGGCATCCATCGGAATGGTCTGAAGCCCGAAATGCTGGATCAGCTCGCGCAGCGGATCCGGACCGGTCATCGAGTAGTCGTAGATCTCGGCAACGCCGGCCTCGTACATCGCCGGCGCCGAATCGAATTTGCGGGTGACGATCTTGCCGCCGAGCCGATCGGACGCCTCGTAGATGGTGACGCGGCAGAGGTCGCCGAGCTTACGCTTCAGATACCAGGCGCTCATCAGCCCGCCGGGGCCGCCGCCTACGATTGCGAGATCAAGCATGTGAGTTCCGTGGTCTCCGGCCCTGCCCCCGTCACGGGACCACCGGTCTAAACTCCCCTAGCAGAAGCGCTTTTACGCCTGAAGGAAAGATGAACAAAGGTTGATCCTGCACCGCAACAGGGAAACAAAGCAGCAAAAAGGCCGGCTTGCGCCGGCCTTTTCATTGTCCTCGGTATTCCTACGGATGAACGATCATTCCGCAGGCGGCAGCGCAGGAAGCTCCGCTTCCGGCGCCGGCGACACGACGGCCGCCTGCTTCTCGCGCTCGTCCAGGATCAGCTTGTCGCGCTTCATCGCGACTTCGCGGATCTTGGCCATGGAGGCGCCGGTGCCCGCCGGGATCAACCGGCCGACGATGACGTTCTCCTTGAGGCCTTCGAGCGGATCGACCTTGCCGTTGACCGCCGCTTCCGTGAGGACGCGGGTGGTCTCCTGGAACGAGGCCGCCGAGAAGAAGGAGCGGGTCTGGAGGCTCGCCTTGGTGATGCCGAGCAAAACCGGCGTACCCGTGGCGATCTTCTTGCCCTCTTCCTTGGCCTTCTCGTTGAGCGCGTCGAACTCGATCTTGTCGACCTGCTCGCCGGAGATCATGTCCGTGTCGCCCTGGTCGGTGACTTCCACCTTCTGGAGCATCTGACGGACAATCACCTCGATGTGCTTGTCGTTGATGAGCACGCCCTGGAGCCGGTAGACCTCCTGGATCTCGTTGACCAGATAGGCCGCGAGTTCCTCGATGCCCTTGACCGCCAGGATGTCGTGCGGCGCCGGGTTGCCTTCCACGATGAAGTCGCCCTTTTCGACGACGTCGCCGTCCTGAAGGTGGATGTGCTTGCCCTTCGGGATCAGGTACTCGCGCGGTTCGTCGGTCTTGTCCATCGGCTCGATCGAGATGCGACGCTTGTTCTTGTAGTCGCGCCCGAACCGGATGGTGCCCGCGATTTCGGCGATGATCGCCGCATCCTTCGGACGCCGTGCCTCGAACAGTTCCGCCACCCGCGGCAGACCGCCGGTGATGTCACGCGTCTTGGCGCTTTCGGTCGAGACACGGGCGAGGATGTCGCCCGGCGCAACCTTGGCTCCGATGTCGACCGAGAGAATGGCGTCGACCGACAGCATGTAGCGGGCATCGCCGCCACGGGCGAGCTTGAGCACCTTGCCGTCCTTGCCCTTGACCACGATGGCCGGACGCAGGTCCGAGCCGCCGCGGGTCGAGCGCCAGTCGATGACCACGCGCTTGGCGATGCCGGTGGCTTCGTCGAGCGTTTCCGAGATCGACTGCCCCTCGACCAGATCCTCGAAGCCGATGGTACCTTCGACTTCGGTGAGCAGCGGACGGGTGTAGGGATCCCACTCGACGATGCGCTGGCCACGCTTGACCGTGTCGCCCTCGTCGACGTGCAGGCGCGAGCCGTACTGGATACGGTGCGTCGCACGCTCGGTGCCGTCGGCATCGACGATCGCCACCACCATGTTGCGCACCATCGCGATCAGGTGGCCTTCGCTGTTGCGGGCGATGGCCTTGTTCCGGATCACGATCTTGCCGTCGAAGTTGGATTCGACGAACGACTGCTCGTTGAGCTGCGCCGCACCACCGATGTGGAAGGTGCGCATGGTGAGCTGGGTGCCCGGCTCGCCGATCGACTGCGCCGCGATGACGCCGACCGCTTCGCCGTGGTTGACCGGCGTGCCGCGGGCGAGGTCGCGGCCGTAGCACTTGCCGCAGATGCCGTTGACGAGTTCGCAGGTCAGTGCCGAGCGGATCTTCACCTCCTGGACGCCACCCTGGTGGATGGCATCGAGGTGGCTCTCTTCCATCAGCGTACCGCGCTTGATAATCACCTTGCCCGAGCTGTCACGCACGTCTTCGCAGGCCGTGCGTCCGAGGATGCGCGAGCCGAGCGAAGCGACCACGGTGCCGGCATCGACGATGGCGCGCATCTTGATGCCGAGCTTGGTGCCGCAGTCGTCCTGCGTGATGATGCAGTCCTGCGCGACGTCGACGAGACGACGGGTCAGGTAGCCCGAGTTCGCGGTCTTCAACGCGGTGTCCGCGAGGCCCTTGCGGGCGCCGTGGGTCGAGTTGAAGTACTCGAGCACCGAGAGGCCTTCCTTGAAGTTCGAGATGATCGGCGTCTCGATGATCTCACCCGACGGCTTGGCCATCAGGCCGCGCATGCCGGCGAGCTGGCGCATCTGGGCCGGCGAACCGCGGGCACCGGAGTGAGCCATCATGTAGATCGAGTTGATGTCGGCATCGGCTCCGCTCGCCGTCTTCTTGGTGGCGGAGATCTCCTTCATCATCGCCTTGGCGATTTCTTCCGTGGCCTTCGACCAGGCGTCGACGACCTTGTTGTACTTCTCGCCATGGGTGATCAGGCCGTCGTTGTACTGCTGCTCGAAGTCCTTCGCCAGCGTACGGGTGGTGTCGACGATCTTCCACTTGCCGTGCGGCACGACCATGTCGTCCTTGCCGAACGAGATGCCGGCCTTGAACGCGTTGTAGAAGCCGAGCGCCATGATGCGGTCGCAGAAGATCACCGTCTCCTTTTGGCCGCAGTGACGATAGACTTGGTCGATCACGCCCGAGATCTCGCGCTTGGTCATCAGCTTGTTGATGATCTCGTACGAAATCCGCGGGTTCTTCGGCAGCAGGTTGCCGAGCATGACGCGGCCCGCGGTGGTCTCGATCCAGCGCGTCGAGACCTTGCCGGTCTCGTCCATGCCCTGCCACCGGTACTTGATCTTGGTGTGGAGGTGGATGACCTTCGCGTGCAGCGCGTGCTCGAGCTCGGCCATGTCGCCGAAGATCTTGCCCTCGCCGGGCAGGCCTTCGCGCATGATCGAGACGTAGTAGAGACCGAGCACGATGTCCTGCGACGGCACGATGATCGGCTGGCCGTTCGCGGGATGCAGGATGTTGTTGGTCGACATCATCAGGACGCGCGCTTCCAGCTGCGCTTCGAGCGACAGCGGAACGTGCACGGCCATCTGGTCGCCGTCGAAGTCGGCGTTGAACGCGGCGCAGACCAGCGGATGCAGCTGGATCGCCTTGCCCTCGATCAGCACGGGCTCGAACGCCTGAATGCCGAGACGATGCAGCGTCGGCGCGCGGTTGAGCAGCACCGGATGCTCGCGGATCACCTCGTCCAGGATGTCCCAGACCTCGGGCCGCTCCTTCTCGACCAGCTTCTTGGCCTGCTTCACGGTGGTGGACAGGCCCTTGGCGTCAAGCCGCGAATAGATGAACGGCTTGAACAGCTCGAGCGCCATCTTCTTCGGCAGGCCGCACTGATGCAGGCGCAGCTCGGGACCGACCACGATCACCGAACGGCCCGAATAGTCGACGCGCTTGCCGAGCAGGTTCTGGCGGAAACGGCCCTGCTTGCCCTTGAGCATGTCGGCGAGCGACTTCAGCGGGCGCTTGTTGGCGCCCGTGATGACGCGGCCGCGGCGGCCGTTGTCGAACAGAGCATCGACCGCTTCCTGAAGCATGCGCTTCTCGTTGCGGATGATGATGTCGGGCGCGCGCAGTTCCATCAGCCGCTTCAAGCGGTTGTTGCGGTTGATGACGCGGCGGTAGAGGTCGTTGAGGTCCGAGGTCGCGAAGCGGCCGCCGTCCAGCGGCACCAGCGGACGCAGGTCCGGCGGGATCACCGGAACCACGGTCATGATCATCCATTCCGGCTTGTTGCCGGAGTGGCGGAACGCTTCAACGATCTTCAGGCGCTTGGCGAGCTTCTTGTGCTTGATGTCGGAGTCGGTCTCCTGCATCTCGACGCGCAAGGAGGCCTCGAGCTTCTCGAGGTCCATGCCCTTGAGCAGCTCGCGGATCGCTTCGGCGCCGATCATGGCGGTGAAGGAATCCTGGCCGTACTCGTCCTGCGCCTTCAGATACTCGTCTTCCGACAGCAGCTGACGGTCCTTCAGCGCGGTGAGGCCCGGCTCCAGCACGACGTAGTATTCGAAGTAGAGGATCCGCTCGAGATCCTTCAGCGTCATGTCGAGCAGGAGGCCGATGCGCGAGGGCAGCGACTTCAGGAACCAGATGTGGGCGACCGGGGCTGCGAGCTCGATATGGCCCATGCGCTCGCGCCGCACGCGCGACAGCGTGACCTCGACCGAGCACTTCTCGCAGATGATGCCCTTGTACTTCATGCGCTTGTACTTGCCGCACAAGCACTCGTAGTCCTTGATCGGCCCGAAGATGCGGGCGCAGAACAGGCCGTCGCGCTCGGGCTTGAAGGTACGGTAGTTGATGGTCTCCGGCTTCTTGATCTCGCCGTAGGACCAGGACAGAATCTTCTCTGGAGACGCGATCGAGATCCGGATCTGGTCGAAGACCTGAGCCGGAGTCGTCGGATTGAAGAGATTCATAATTTCTTGGTTCATCGTCTTCTCCTCGCGTGCCGGTCGCCTCCGGCCGCAAATTCGAAAATCACTCAAGCGGGGCGCCCTGCCCTCAAGGCATTGGGAAGGGGCGCCGATGCCCGGCCGCTAAAGGCCGGGCATGAAAGGTCGAATTACTCGGCCGCTTCCGACGTCGGCGCGGGTCCCATCTTGGAGTTGTGCAGGTCGACGTTGAGGCCGAGCGAGCGCATTTCCTTGACCAGCACGTTGAACGATTCCGGAATACCGGCCTCGAACGTGTCATCGCCGCGCACGATCGCCTCGTACACCTTGGTGCGGCCGGCGACGTCGTCCGACTTCACCGTCAGCATCTCCTGGAGCGTGTACGCCGCGCCGTAAGCCTCGAGCGCCCACACCTCCATTTCGCCGAAGCGCTGGCCGCCGAACTGCGCCTTGCCGCCCAGCGGCTGCTGGGTAACGAGCGAGTACGGACCGATCGAACGCGCATGGATCTTGTCGTCGACCAGATGGTGCAGCTTGAGCATGTAGATGTAGCCCACCGTCACCTTGCGATCGAACGGATCGCCGGTGCGGCCGTCATAGACGGTCGACTGACCCGAAGCGTCGAGACCGGCAAGCTTCAGCATCTCCTCGATGTCGGCTTCCTTGGCACCGTCGAACACCGGCGTCGCGATCGGCACGCCGCGGCTCAGATTGTGGCCGAGCTCGATCAGTTCGTTGTCGTTGAGCGACTTGATCGTCTCGTCCTCGCCGTAGACCTTCTTCAAGGTTTCCTTCAGTGGCTTGATGTCCTGCTTCGACAGGTAGGCATCGACCGTCTGGCCGATGCGCTTGCCGAGGCCGGCGCAAGCCCAACCGAGATGGGTCTCGAGGATCTGTCCGACGTTCATGCGCGAGGGCACGCCGAGCGGATTGAGCACGATGTCGGCATGCGTGCCGTCTTCGAGGAACGGCATGTCCTCGATCGGCACGATCTTCGACACCACGCCCTTGTTGCCGTGGCGGCCGGCCATCTTGTCGCCGGGCTGGATCTTGCGCTTCACGGCGACGAAGACCTTGACCATCTTCATCACGCCGGGCGGCAATTCGTCACCGCGCTGGAGCTTCTCGACCTTGTCGAGGAAGCGCTGCTCGAGCCCCTTCTTCGACTCGTCGTACTGCTTCCGCATGGCCTCGATCTCGGCCATCAGCTTGTCGTTGGGCGACGCGAACAGCCACCACTGCGACTTCGGGTACTCCTCGAGCACCGCGCGGGTGATCTTGGTGTCCTTCTTGAAGCCCTTCGGACCCGCAATGCCCTGCCGCCCCTCGAGGAGCTCGGCAAGACGGTTGTAGACGTTGCGGTCCAGGATCGCCTGCTCGTCGTCGCGGTCCTTGGCCAGACGCTCGATCTCTTCCCGCTCGATCGCCAGCGCACGCTCGTCCTTGTCGACGCCGTGACGGTTGAACACGCGCACTTCCACGATCGTGCCCTGCACGCCCGGAGGAACGCGCAGCGAGGTGTCGCGAACGTCGGAGGCCTTCTCGCCGAAGATGGCGCGCAGGAGCTTCTCTTCCGGCGTCATAGGGCTTTCGCCCTTCGGCGTGATCTTGCCGACCAGGATGTCGCCGGCGCGCACTTCCGCGCCGATGTAGACGATACCGGCTTCGTCGAGGTTCTTGAGCGCTTCTTCCGAGACGTTCGGAATGTCGCGGGTGATTTCCTCAGGCCCGAGCTTGGTGTCGCGGGCCATCACCTCGAACTCCTCGATGTGGATCGAGGTGAAGACGTCTTCCTTCACGATCCGCTCGGAGAGCAGGATCGAGTCTTCGAAGTTGTAGCCGTTCCACGGCATGAACGCGACCAGCACGTTCCGGCCGAGCGCGAGCTCGCCGAGATCGGTCGACGGACCGTCCGCGATGATGTCGCCCTTCTTGACGATGTCGCCGACCTTCACCAGCGGACGCTGGTTGATGCAGGTCGACTGGTTGGAGCGCTGGTACTTCATCAGCCGGTAGATATCGACGCCCGACTTGGTCGGATCGAGATCTTCGGTGGCGCGGATCACGACGCGGGTGGCGTCGATCTGGTCGATCACGCCCGAGCGGCGCGCCGCGATCGCGGCGCCCGAGTCACGGGCAACGACGCCTTCCATGCCGGTGCCGACGAACGGCGCCTCGGCGCGAACCAGCGGCACCGCCTGGCGCTGCATGTTCGAGCCCATCAGCGCGCGGTTGGCGTCGTCGTTCTCGAGGAACGGGATCAACGCCGCAGCGACCGAAACGAGCTGCTTCGGCGACACGTCCATGTAGTCGACCTTGTCCGGCGTCACCGGCAAGACTTCGCCGGCGTGACGGCAGACCACGAGGTCTTCGGTGAAGCGGCCCTTCGGGTCGAGCGGCACGTTGGCCTGCGCGACCGTGTAGCGGCCCTCCTCCATCGCCGAGAGGTACACGACCTCGTCGGTGACGCGGCCGTCCTTGACCTTGCGGTACGGCGTCTCGACGAAGCCGTACTTGTTCACGCGCGCGAAGGTCGCGAGCGAGTTGATCAGGCCGATGTTCGGACCTTCCGGCGTCTCGATCGGGCAGATGCGGCCGTAATGCGTCGGATGCACGTCGCGCACCTCGAAGCCGGCGCGCTCGCGGGTCAGACCGCCCGGTCCAAGCGCCGACAGGCGACGCTTGTGGGTGATCTCCGACAGCGGGTTGGTCTGGTCCATGAACTGCGAAAGCTGCGAGGAGCCGAAGAACTCGCGCACCGCGGCAGCCGCGGGCTTCGCGTTGATCAGGTCCTGCGGCATGACCGTGTCGATGTCGACCGAGGACATGCGCTCCTTGATCGCGCGCTCCATACGCAGCAGGCCGATGCGGTACTGGTTCTCCATGAGCTCGCCGACCGAACGCACACGGCGGTTGCCGAGATGGTCGATGTCGTCGATCTCGCCCTTGCCGTCGCGAAGGTCCACCAGCGTCTTGATGACGGAGAGGATGTCTTCCTTGCGCAGCGTGCGCTGGGTGTCCGGCGCATCGAGGTCGAGGCGCATGTTCATCTTGACGCGGCCGACCGCGGAGAGGTCATAGCGTTCGGCGTCGAAGAACAGCGACTGGAACATGGCCTGCGCCGAATCCAGCGTCGGCGGCTCGCCCGGACGCATCACGCGGTAGATGTCGAACAGCGCGTCCTCGCGCGTCATGTTCTTGTCGGCCGAGAGCGTGTTGCGGATGTAGGCGCCGACATTGACGTGGTCGATGTCGAGCAGCGGCAGTTCCTTGTAGCCCTGCTCGTTGAGGGCCTTCATGTTCTTGTCGGTGATCTCCTCGCCGGCCTCGGCGTGGATCTCCCCGGTCTTCGGATTGACGAGATCCTCGGCGAGGTAGTTGCCGACGAGCTCCTCATCCGACAGGCGCAGCGCCTTCAGCCCCTTCTCCTGGAGCTGGCGGGCGGCACGGACGGTGAGCTTCTTGCCGGCCTCGAGCACGACCTTGCCGGTGTCGGCGTCGATCAGGTCGTTGATGGTCGAGTAGCCGCGGAAACGGTTGGCGTCGAACGGAACGCGCCAGCCTTCCTTGGTCCGCTTGTAGAGGATCTTCTTGTAGAACGTGGACAGGATCGCCTCGCCGTCAAGGCCGAGCGCGAACATCAGCGACGTCACCGGAATCTTGCGGCGACGGTCGATACGCGCATAGACGATGTCCTTGGCGTCGAACTCGATGTCGAGCCAGGAGCCGCGATACGGGATCACGCGGGCGGCGAACAGCAGCTTGCCCGACGAATGGGTCTTGCCCTTGTCGTGGTCGAAGAACACGCCGGGCGAACGGTGCATCTGCGAGACGATGACGCGCTCGGTGCCGTTGACGATGAAGGTGCCGTTCATCGTCATGAGCGGGATGTCGCCCATGTAGACGTCCTGCTCCTTGATGTCCTTCACCGACTTGGCGCCGGTTTCCTCGTCGATATCGAACACGATGAGGCGCAGCGTCACCTTGAGGGGCGCCGCGAAGGTCATGCCGCGCTGGCGGCACTCGTCGACGTCATACTTCGGCTGCTCGAACTCGTAGCGGACGAATTCCAGCATCGAGGTGCCCGAGAAGTCGGAGATCGGAAACACCGAGCGGAACACCGCCTGCAGACCCTCGTCGAGACGCCCGCCCTGGGGTTCGTCGACCATCAGGAACTGATCATAGGACGCCTTTTGAACCTCGATGAGGTTCGGCATCTCGGCGACTTCCTTGATGTGTCCGAAGAACTTGCGAACGCGTTTGCGACCGGTGAATGTCTGCTGCGCCATCGTGGCCTCTCATTTCGTCGCCCGCTCTGGGCGCGCCGTCCAGGACGCAGCTGCCGCCGCTCCCCGGGTTGAATTTTTCGAACCCGTTTTGGGGACCAAAAATCCAGTTTCAGGCCGTCATGTCCTGAATCTGTTCTTCAGACCTTCAAAACGCAAAACGACGCGCGGGGCGCATAGGCACGCCCGCCCGTCACAACGATTGTCTTCACGGACTGCAAAAGCCCGAAATAGCCTGCTCTCCCAACGGCTTACAGGGAAATCCCGCATCCCTGCCCACCGCGCTTTCGTGCTGCCGACCCGATATGGGGCGACAATAGTGCAGATTCGAGGGGTAAACCCTCAAATCCCCACACTTTTTCGTGTTCGGCCCGCGTCGGGACGTTCCGTCGCACGCCTTTTGCATCCGGCCCACCCTCGCGAGGGTGGACCAAGATCCCGGGCTTAGCTGATGCTCGCCCGGGATCTCGCGCCAGTAAGCGTTGCTTACTTGAGCTCGACCTTCGCGCCAGCCTTCTCGAGCTGGACCTTGATCTTCTCGGCCTCGTCCTTGTTCACGCCTTCCTTGACAGGCTTCGGCGCGCCCTCGACGAGGTCCTTTGCTTCCTTCAGGCCGAGGCCGGTGATGGCGCGAACTTCCTTGATGACCTCGATCTTCTTCTCGCCGGCGCTGGCGAGGACGACCGTGAACTCGGTCTTCTCTTCCGCCGGAGCGGCGGCAGCGCCACCACCAGCCGGGCCGGCCACGGCGACAGCCGCGGCAGCCGAAACGCCCCACTTCTCTTCGAGGAGCTTCGCAAGTTCGGCAGCTTCGAGCACGGTGAGGCTCGAGAGGTCGTCAACGATCTTCTGCAAGTCAGCCATTGTTCAGTTTCCTTACGTGTAAGTCTGGTTCGGGTTTGAGTTTTGCGAAGGGCGTCAGGCCGCTTCGCCCTTTGAGGCATGAGCCTGGATGACACGCGCGAGCTTGCCCGCGGGCGCGTTGGCGAGCTGAGCGAGCTTGGTCGCCGGGGCCACAATCAGGCCGACGATCTTGCCGCGCAGTTCGTCAAGCGACGGCAGCGAGGCAAGCGCCTTCACGCCGTCGACATTCAGGACGGTCTTCCCCATCGAGCCGCCGACGATGACGAACTTTTCGTTCGCCTTGGCGAATTCGATGGCGACCTTTGGCGCCGCTACCGGATCGTTCGAAGTGGCGATCACGGTCGGCCCCTTCAGCATGGGGCCGATGGCAACGACGTCAGTGCCTTCAAGAGCAATTTTGGCGAGACGGTTCTTCGAGACCTTCACCGAGGCACCCGCCTGCTTCATCTGCTGGCGCAGCTTCTGCATCTGGGCGACGGTGAGGCCGGAATATTGAGCAACGACCGCGACGCTCGTGGTCTTGAAGACCCCATTGAGCTGTTCGACCGCTTCTTTTTTTGCCGCTCGTTCCACAGCAAGCTCTTTCCGGTTGGCGGTCATCGCGAAAGCGGGACCGCCGGGTTGCACCCATCGTCCCGCCCAAACCTGAACCTCAGGGGGCAAACCCTTCGGACACGCCGGGCAAGACGACAATTCAAAGCCTGCCCTCCGGGAACCCGCTAGAGCCCACGGCGTGTCGAGGTCCGAACCAGACCCGTTCCGCAAGCCAGCCCTTAAAGCTGGATGCGAAGTGAAATCCGGTCTTCACCCGTCTATGCAGGCCATGCGATTAAGCCGTTGAGAAATCGAAATTTCCCGCGGGCGCCTGCAGTCTTGGACAGGACAAGGTCAGCCGGCGAACCGCCCGACCCCTGCCCGCATTCCACCAACCGACGGGTTTTCCTTCCTTTTCCGGCAAATCCTTGCGGACGTCCTGAAAAGGAATGATCTCCTGTCTTGTCGGGTTTTCGGAATGCGTGCACGAACGCGCCAGCCGAGGCCGGCACGTCCGGAGGCGGTTCTTTAACCGCTCCGGGCCTGCTTGCCAAGAGCAAAATTCACACCAGTTCCAATCCGTTGCCGGGCGGGCTTGAGATGGCCCAACAAGGACCGATTCAGGCCGATTTGACCGCGTAAGGCAGCGGCTTGCCCGCGAAGAACGCGGTCAAGTTCGCAAGTACACAGTTCTGCATGGCGACGTGCGAGTCCAGGGTGTGGCCGCCGATATGGGGGGCGAACACGACGTTCGGGAGCGCGGTCAGCGCGTCGGGCGTGTGCGGTTCCTGCTCGAAGACGTCGAGGCCGGCGCCGGCGATGGTCTTGTCGGTCAGCGCCGCAACCAGGGCCTTCTCGTCGATGACGGAGCCGCGGGAGATGTTGACGACATAGCCGTCCGCCCCGAGGCGCCCCAGGATATCGGCGTTGACGACGTGCTGTGTCTCGGTCCCTGCCCGGACCGCGATCATCAGCACGCTGCACCAGTCGGCGAGCGCCTCCAGCGTCGGGAAATATTGATAGGCCAGATCGTATTTGCTGCGGCTGAAATAGCCGACCTCGCTCTCGAAGGCGGCGCAGCGCGCGGCGATCTTGCGGCCGATCTCGCCCATGCCGTAGACGCCGATACGGCGGCCGGGCATGCCGGCCTGCGGACGCATCATCGGCGAGGGCTTTGACGCGGCCCAATCGCCACTGCGGACATACTGGTCGGCGACCAGTATCCGCCGCGTCGTCGCCAGCATCAGGGTCATCGCGATATCGGCAACCGAGGCCGCATTGGCCCCCGGGCTGTGGCCGACCGCGATGTCACGCGCGGCGGCCGCTTTCAGGTCGACGCCATCATAGCCGGTGCCGTAGCAGACGATGGCGCCGAGATTCGGAAACAGGTCCATCGCCTCGGCCCCGAGCGGGGTGCCGCCCCCAGTCAGCATCGCGCGAATGCCGCCGAGCTCGTCCGCCGAAAACACCTCCCGCACGGGCTTGCCGCCGGTGTCGAGCATCTCGAACCGCTCGGCGAAGCGCGCCATCATCGTCTTGGGGAAGCGCGAGTAGATCAGGACCTTGTCAGCCATTGTTCTTGTTTCCAGTGAACGCCGCCACAAACGAAGAGGGGCGGAATCGGTTGCCCAATTCCGCCCCTCGCCTCGTGCAATTTCCAAACCTCTAGCCGAGGCAAACCTTAGCCGAGAATGGTGCCCGGCTCGACCTTCACGCCGGGGCCCATCGTCGAGGACACCGCAACGCGCTGGATGTAGGTCCCCTTGGAACCGGCCGGCTTCGCCTTGGAGACAGCGTCAGCCAGGGCCTTGATGTTCTCGACCAGCTTCTCCTCGGAGAACGAGGCCTTGCCGACGCCGGCCTGCAGGATGCCGGCCTTCTCGACGCGGAACTCGACCGAGCCGCCCTTGGCACCCTTCACCGCACCGGTGACGTCCATGGTCACGGTACCGATCTTCGGGTTCGGCATCAGGCCGCGCGGGCCCAGCACCTTACCGAGACGGCCGACCAGCGGCATCATGTCGGGGGTGGCGATACAGCGGTCGAAATCGATCGAGCCGTTCTGCACCTTCTCGACCAGGTCTTCGGCGCCGACG
Source organism: Bradyrhizobium diazoefficiens USDA 110 (assembly GCF_000011365.1). Lineage (GTDB taxonomy): Bacteria > Pseudomonadota > Alphaproteobacteria > Rhizobiales > Xanthobacteraceae > Bradyrhizobium > Bradyrhizobium diazoefficiens. The sequence continues at coordinate 5,959,388 of NC_004463.1, forward strand.
ACGTCGGCACCTGCCGCCTTGGCCTCATCGGCCTTGGCGCCACGGGCGAACACGCCGACGCGCAGCGTACGGCCGGTGCCGTTCGGCAGGGTTACGACGCCACGGACCATCTGGTCGGCGTGACGGGGATCGACGCCGAGATTGATCGCGACCTCGATGGTCTCGTCGAACTTCGCCTTCGCGCGTTCCTTGACCATCTTGATGGCTTCCGCGAGCGGGTAAAGCTTTTCGCGGTCAACACCTTCGCGGGCTTTGTTCAAACGCTTTCCGATTGCCATGACCGCTTACCCCGCCACTTCCAGACCCATCGAACGGGCAGAGCCCTCGACCATCTTCATGGCCGATTCGATGGTGTCGCAATTCAGGTCCTTCATCTTCTTCTCGGCGATCTCGCGCACCTGCGCCTTGGTCACCTTGCCGGCCTTGTCGCGGCCCGGCGCCTTCGAGCCGGACTGGATCTTGGCGGCCTGCTTGAGGAAGTAGGACATCGGCGGCGTCTTCATCTCGAAGGTGAAGGAACGGTCCGCATAGATGGTGATGATCACCGGGATCGGGGTGTTCTTCTCTTCCTTCTGGGTCTGGGCGTTGAACGCCTTGCAGAACTCCATGATGTTGAGACCGCGCTGACCAAGCGCGGGACCGATCGGGGGCGAAGGATTCGCCGCACCGGCCGGGACCTGAAGCTTCAGGTATCCGGTCACTTTCTTTGCCATGTATCACTCCTGTTGTGCCGGCATGTCGCCGGCGGTTTCAGGTTCGTGGTCTGGGTCGGATGCGGCTGGCAACCGCCCTCTCCCTCCCACGGCCTCTCTTTGCGCGAAGCCCTCGGCTTCACGCGACCCGATCAGACCTTCTCGACCTGACCGAATTCCAGCTCGACCGGCGTGGCGCGGCCGAAGATCGACACCGCGACCTTCACGCGCGAGCGCGCCTCGTCGATTTCCTCGACCACACCCGAGAACGAGGCGAACGGGCCGTCGGCCACGCGCACGTTCTCGCCGATCTCGAACGACACCGACGCCTTCGGTCGTTCCACGCCTTCCTGCACCTGGTGCAGGATGCGCATGGCCTCGGCTTCCGAGATCGGCATCGGCTTGTTTTCCGCGCCGAGGAAGCCGGTCACCTTCGGCGTGTTCTTGATCAGATGAAACGCCTCGTCGGTCAGCTTCATCTTCACCAGCACGTAGCCCGGGAAGAACTTGCGCTCGGCGTCGATCTTGCGGCCGCGACGCACTTCCGTGACCTTCTCGGTCGGAACCAGCACCAGCTCGAACAGCTCCTCGAGCCCGCGCTGCTTGGCCTGCTCGCGGATCGATTCGGCGACCTTCTTCTCGAAGTTCGAATAGGCGTGGACGATGTACCAGCGCTTGTGGGACAATTGAGCGGTTGCTGTAGCCATCAGTGAATGCCCAAGAGGAAGGTAATGAGGTAACGGATGATCTGGTCGGCGGCGAAGAAGAAGATCGAGGCCACAGCGACCATGACGAACACCATGATGGTGGTGATCGTGGTCTCGCGACGGGTCGGCCAGGTGACCTTGGCGGTCTCCGAGCGCACTTCCTGCAAGAACTTGAACGGGCTGACTGCCATCGTTTGATGTCCAACGTCCGTCGACAGACGCGAATGAATTTCAGGGATCCGAACAGCCGCCGTTGGCCCAGCCCTCTGTCTCGAAGGATGAGCCGGAAACCGGGCTCGATTGTTCGGGGGATTTCAAAGCCGCGCCGGAGATCCGCGTCTAACGGGCCGGCTGCAGGTGGCGGGTATCTACTGCGAACCGGGCCAAACGTCAAGGTCACGGCTCACCCGTCCAGCGTCCCTCGTCCCCGGACGGCCTACGGCAGAGCCCATGCGAATCAACGGTTTACCGGGCCGGGTCGAGCGTCCTCCTGACGCTCGGACCGACCTCACCACCCGCCTCACTCTGACGGCGCCCGCAGGAGGCGCGTCAATCGGCCCGGTCGACCATGGAAATGCCCGGCAACGGCACCACGAACTTTCCGCCGTCAGCGAAATAACCGGCATGCTTGGCCCGGATCGGGTCGACGTAGCGCCAGGCGAACACGACGACGAACGCTGGCTTGCGCTCGTAAAGGGCGGCGGGCGGCAGGATCGGGATGTCGTAGCCGGGGCCGGCCATCACGTTCCCCTTCTTGGGATCGTCATCCACCAGGAAGTCGATCTTGCTCTCCAGGCCGAACTGCGGAAGCAACGTCGTGGTGCCGACGGAGACGCCATAGCCGGCGACAGATTGACCGCGCGCATGCGCGGCATCGGCCATCGCGACCAACTCGTCGCGAATCGCCGCGATCCGCTTCACATAGGGCGCATAATAGGCCGGCTGATCGACGCCGAGCCGGTCTTCCTCGGCGATGAACCGCGCGACCTCCGCCGACGGCTTCTTCGCGCCGCCGGCGCGCTGCACCGTCACGCGGATCGAGCCGCCCTTGGTCCAGATGTGCTGGACGTCGATCACTTCCATCCCGAGCCGCGCGAAGAAACGCGTCAGCGGCTTGATGTTAAAATACGACAGATGCTCGTGATAGACGGTATCGAGCAGGTTCTTCTCGGTGACGTCGACGCCATATTGCGTTTCGAAGACGAACAACCCGTCCGGCGCAAGCACGTCGCGAACCCCGATCACCAGCGGATCGAGATTGTCGACATTCGCGATCATGTTGTTGGCGATCACGACGCTCGCCGCACCGTGGCTTTTCAGGATGCGGTGCCCGAGAGCGTCGGTGAAGAAATCGCCGATGGTCTCGATGCCCGCCTCAGTCGCGCGCCGCGCGATGTCGACGGCGGGATCGACGCCCAGCACCCGCATGCCACGCTCCTTGAAGAAGCCGAGCAGCGATCCGTCGTTGCTGCCGAGTTCGACCACCAGCGAGCCCGGCGCGATTCCGAAGCGGCTGACGACGTCGCTGGCATAGCCTTCGAAATGCTGCCGCAGGCCGAGCGAGAGCGAGGTCGTGTAGACGTAGTTGCGGTACTGGACCTCCGGATTGCCGACATGGAGAATCTGGAGGTGGCCGCAGTCCCTGCACAGATGCAGCGCCATCGGCACCGCGGCCCTGAAGACGGGATCGTCAACGCTGGCGTCCGGCACCTGGAAGTTCGGCGTGCCAATGGGCATGCCGGCCATCGGGACGACCAGCTCTTGCTTGTCCGAGTGACAGAGGCGGCAGGTATGACGGACGTAGAACAGGTTTTTCATCGTGGAACCGGAAAACGGAGAGATGCGCGCAGGTGGGGCAATCCCACCCTGTGAAGATCAGATGGACAGAACTGGTTCAAGCGGGTCAAGGGTGGCTCGATACCTCCTCGGCCTTCGCCAGCCCGTAGTTCGGTGATTCTTCCGCAGCCTTCGCCGCCTTGTCCGCGGAATACGAGCCGCGCTCCGGACTTGCCAGCCAGATCACGCCGCCTGCAAGACCGATGACCACGCTGACGGCACCCAGCAGGAGCGAAACCGACAGCGCCTCCTCGGAAGGAACGCCCGCAAGGCCAAGGCAGGCGACCATGGCCCCCTCGCGAACGCCCCAGCCGCTGATCGAGATCGGAACGGCCGTCAACAGCACCACCGGCGGAATCAGGATGCCGGCGTCCAGCACCGAGAGCTGCGCTCCGACGCCGCGCGCCAGGACGTAGCAGGCCGCTGCCGTCACGAGATGGATGAGGAGCGCCGATCCGAGCAGCAAACCGCGGCACTCGGATCGCACGAGAAGAAATCTGACGAGCGTTCCGAACCGGACGAAGCTTGCGATCGCGGGAAGCGCGATGAGACGCTTCGGCAGGCGATCGAGCGTCAACAGGACCACGGTGCCGGCGACACCCGCCAGCGTCAGCCCGCCGATCGCCAGGATCGCGGCCTCGTTGGACACGCGCGACATCAGGAGCGGCAATCCCGCCGCCATCAGCACGATCAGCCCGATCAACGCCGTGAAACGGTCTGCGGCAACCCCCTTGACCGCCTCCGGCCACTGCACGCCGCGCTGGCGCAGCAGCCACATCCGAACCGCGTCACCGCCGACCGACGACGGCAGCACCTGGTTGAACCAGAGGCTGATCATGAGGATCCGCCAGCCGGCGAACCAGTCCAGCGACACGCCGAGCGCACGCATGATCAGCTCCCACCGGCCGTTGAGCACGAAGGTCTGAAAGAAGATCAGCGCCAGCGCGAGAGCGAACAGGAAGGGGTCGACGGAGACGAGATGAGTCCGCAACCGGCCCAGATCGAGGCCGCGCGCGATATAGGCCAGCACCGCGATCGACAGCAACAGCTTCACCGAAAACAAAGCTGTCTGTTTAAAGCGCGACTGCATCCGATACCCGCCTCAGGACGCCGGGTATTCCGCGCGACCGATGACGAGGTCGATCGCGGCCATCATCCAGAACTGGTGCGTGGTCTCGACAATGTTGTAGCTGCGGCTGTCCACCCAGAAATTGACGTCGCCGAGATTACGCAGGGGATTGTCCGCATTCATGCCCGACATCGTGATCACATCGAGCTTCATCGAACGCGCCTGCGCGACCGCATTGAGAATGTTCTTCGAGCGCCCCGACGAACTGATCGCAACGAGGCAGTCGCCGGCGCGGGCGCTCAGCCGCACGGCGTGCGCGATCCAGTCCTCAAAACCGTAGTCGTTGGCGAGGCACGACATCATGCTTGCATCGCTGAAGCACAGCGCAGGCACCGATGCATTCTTTGCGAGGTCGATCGCCAGATGCGAGGCGATGCCGGCCGAGCCGCCATTACCGATGAAGATGACTCGACCGCCCTGCTCGCGCGTGCGCAACCAGGCCGTGCGGGTGGCAGAGATGCCGGCAAAAACACCGTCGTCAATCGCCGTCGCGCGATGAAGGCGTCCGACGTAATCGTCGAGGAAAGCCTTGTGATCGGGATCGAGAGATTCGGCGGGCATGGCGTGACGGCTCGACTGCAACATGACGCCCTGATACCGGCTATTACTAGCGATTGCAAAGGTATAATACTTGCAAAAGTTGCGATCGGCTGTTAGTCGGCTTCAGGGTTTCACTCAACATTGGCGACGCCCGCAGGGCATTCGCGCTACGGATGTTCCTATGAAATGCATCGTCACTGGCGGCGCCGGTTTCATCGGCAGTCACCTCGTTGATCGCCTCCTCGATGACGGCCACGAGGTGATCGCGCTCGACAATTTCGTCATCGGACGTTCCGAAAATCTGTCGTCGCGCGCCGATTCGAGCCGGCTGAAGATCGTCCGTGCCGACGTCACTGACCGCGAGTCGATCAGCCCGTATTTCTCCGGTATCGATTGGGTGTTTCACCTCGCGGCACTCGCCGACATCGTTCCCTCGATCGAATCGCCGATCCCGTATCACCGCGCAAATGTCGACGGCACGGTCAACGTTCTCGAGGCTGCGCGGGAGGCAGGCGTCAGCCGCTTCGTGTATGCGGCGTCGTCGTCCTGCTACGGCATCCCCGACATCTATCCGACGCCGGAGAGCGCCGAGATCCGGCCGATGTACCCCTACGCGCTCACCAAGAATCTCGGCGAGCAGTGCGTCATGCACTGGTGCCAGGTCTACAAGCTTCCGGCGGTGGCGCTCCGTCTGTTCAACGTGTTCGGGCCACGCCATCGCACCACGGGGACCTATGGTGCCGTGTTCGGCGTGTTCATGGCGCAGAAGCTCGCCGGCAAGCCTTTCACGGTGGTCGGCGACGGCGAGCAGACCCGCGATTTCACCTTCGTCAGCGATGTCGCCGACGCCTTCGTCACGGCAGCGCGTTCCGACGTCTCGCACGAGATCTTCAACGTCGGCTCGGACAACACCTACAGCGTCAACCGGCTGGTCGAGTTGCTCGGCGGCGACAAGGTCCACATTCCCAAGCGCCCCGGCGAGCCCGACTGCACCTACGCCGACATCACCAAGATCAAGCGGGTCCTGAAGTGGACGCCGAAGGTGAAATTCGAGGACGGCGTCGCGACGATGCTGAAGTCGATGGACCAGTACAAGGACGCTCCCCTGTGGACGGTGGACAAGATTGCCGACGCCACCAAGGACTGGTTCAAATATCTCGGTGACGACAGCGATTCGGCGCCCGGTACCCCGCAGAAGGCAAGCTATTGAACAGGTTCGCCGGGTATCATTACCGCGAATCGATCAATTTCGGACCAGCCGGCTGAGGCCGGCCGGCGCTTTTGGGTAACTCACATGGGCAATTCTGCGACAGACAAGGCGGCCGTCCATCCGGCGCCGCACGAGAAGATCAAGACGATCGAGGAACTGGGAGCGGTCGCGCGCGCCGCGCAGGCCGAGGGCCGCACCGTTGCGCTCTGCCACGGCGTGTTCGATCTCGTGCATCTCGGCCACGTCCGGCACATCCTGGCGGCGCGCAACGAGGCCGACGTCGTCATCGTGACCGTTACGGCCGACCGTTTTGTCAACAAGGGCCCCGGGCGGCCGATCTTCCCGGAGAACATGCGCGCCGAGATGCTGGCCGCGCTCGGCACGGTCGACTGGGTCGGCATCAACCAGACATCGAGCGCCGAGCCGATCCTCGATACCGTGCGCCCCGACATCTATGTGAAGGGTTCTGACTACGAGAACCCCGAGGATGACGTCACCGGCAAGATCGCCACCGAGCGAGAGGCTGTCGAACGTCATGGCGGTCGCATCGTCTTCACGCGCGACGTGACCTTCAGCTCGTCGTCGCTGATGAACCGCTACTTCGACATCTACGATCCCCCTTTGCGCGATTACCTCCAGAAGGTGCGCGAAGGCGGTGGCGCCGAACGACTGCTGAAGCTGATCGACAAGATCCAGGACATGCACGTCGTGCTGGTCGGCGACACCATCATCGACGAATACCAGTACGTCACGGCGCTCGGAAAGGCCTCGAAGGAAAACATCGTCGCCACCCTGCTCAAGAACGGCGAGCAATTTGCCGGCGGCGTCATCGCCGCGGCCAATCACGTGGCGAGCTTCTGCAAGTCGGTGGAGATCGTCACGACGCTGGGTGGCAACGACTACCCTGAAGAGTTCATCCGCGCGCATGTCCGCCCGAATGTCACGCTCACGCCGATCCGCGTCCAGGGCCGTCCGACGACCCGCAAATTGCGGTACGTCGAGCTGGGCTATCTGCACAAGCTCTTCGAAGTCTACACCATGGACGACACGCCGCTCGACGAGACCGAGCGGACGGAGATCGACCGCATCACCGCCGAGCGCGTTCGCGGCGGGGATGTGGTGATCGTCACCGACTTCGGTCACGGCATGATCGCCCCCAGCACGATCGACACGCTGATCGCGAACTCCAGGTTCCTGGCGATCAACGCCCAGAGCAACAGCGGAAACCACGGCTACAATCTGATCACGAAGTATCCGCGCGCCGACTACATCTGCATCGACGCGCCGGAAGCGCGCCTGGCGGCCACCGACAAGTTCAACGACATCGCGTCGGTGATCGAGAACGGCCTGCACCGCAAGATCGACTGCAACAACATGATCATCACGCACGGCTCCTTCGGCTGCTACCCCTTCTCGTCGAAGACGGGTGTCGCGCGTGTCCCCGCTTTCACCAAGACCGTCGTCGACACCGTCGGCGCGGGCGATGCCTTCTTGACGATCACGGCGCCGCTGGTTGCCGCGGGCGGCAATATCGAGGACGTCGCCTTCATCGGCAATGCCGCAGGCGCGATCAAGGTCGGCATCGTCGGTCACCGCAACTCGGTCGAAAAGGCCCCCCTGGTCAAGTTTGTCACCGCGTTGCTGAAGTAGCGCAAAGAATTCTGGAGAACGACAGTGATTGATCAGAAATGGAACGTGATGGTCACCGGTGGCGCCGGCTATGTCGGCAGCGTGCTGGTTCCCCACTTGCTGGCCGCGGGCCACAAGGTCACCGTGCTCGACCTGTTCATGTATGGCGAATCCGTCTTCGACGCGGTTCGCAACAATCCGAATCTCCGGCTGATCAAGGGCGACATCCGCGATCAGGCCGCGATCAACGAGGCCCTGCGCGGCAACAACGCGGTGATCCACCTCGCCTGCATCTCCAACGACCCCTCGTTCGAGCTGGATCCGGCGCTCGGCAAGTCCATCAACTACGACTGTTTCCGGCCGATGGTGCGCGCCGCGAAGAAGGCGGGCATCAAGCGCTTCATCTATGCCTCCTCCTCGAGCGTCTACGGCATCAAGGACGAGGCCGAGGTGACCGAGGAGCTGTCCTGCGAGCCGCTCACGGACTACTCGAAGTTCAAGGCGATGTGCGAGACCGACCTTGCCGACGAGGCGGCGTCCGGGTTCGTCGCCTGCACCGTTCGTCCCGCCACCGTCTGCGGCTACGCACCGCGGCAGCGGCTCGACGTCGTCGTCAACATCCTGACCAATCTCGCGGTCAACACCGGCCGCATCCGCGTGTTCGGCGGAACGCAGCGCCGGCCCAACCTGCACATCGAGGACATGTCCGCGGCCTATCTGTTCCTGCTTCAGCAGGACGACGCAAAGATCGACGGAAAGACCTACAATATCGGCTACGAAAACCACTCGCTCATGAAGATCGCCGACATCGTGAAATCGGTGGTGGGCAACAACGTCGACATCGCGGTCGAGCCGACCGACGACCTGCGCTCCTACCATGTGTCCTCGGAGAAGATCCGCCGCGAACTCGGATTTGCGCCGACGCACACGATCGAACAAGCCGTGTCCGGACTGGTGGACGCCTTCAAGGCCGGCCGCCTGCCGAACTCGCTCAACGACCCCCGGTACTTCAACATCAAGATGATGCAGAATATCAGCCTGAAGTGAGCGGCGTGCGGATCGGCATCGATTTCGACAACACGATCATCTGCTACGACAAGGTCTTTGCCGCCGTCGCGCGTCAGCGCGGGCTGGTGCCCGAGGGCTGGGAGGGGCCGAAGACCGATGTGCGGGATCATCTGCGATCCCGCACTGGCGGCGAGCTCGCTTGGCAAGGGCTGCAAGGCTTCGTCTACGGCAAGGGCATTGGCGGCGCCGAAATCTATCCGGGCGTGCGGGAATTCCTGGCGGCGTGCAGACAGGCTGGCGCGAAGGTGTACATCGTCAGCCACAAGACCCGATTCGGTCATCAGGATCCCGACCATACCGACCTGCGTGAAGCCGCGCGCGGCTGGCTGCGTGGTGCCGGCCTGATCGACGCTGCGGATGCGGCAGTGGCTGCCGGCGACGTTTATTTCGAGGACACGATGGCCGCCAAGGTCGAGCGACTCGTGAGCCTGGAGCTCGACATCTTCATCGACGATCTCGTTGAGGTCTTCGAGCAACCGCATTTTCCGAAGGGCACGCGATCGATCCTGTTCACGCGTTCGCAGCCTCCCCACCCCGAACACTGCAAGCCGATCGCGACATGGACCGGCATCCGCCACGAGGTGTTTGCGGAATGAGCGAGCCCGAGATCAGCGCGCCGGATGCAATGGCGATCGGCAGCCGCCTGGCCGGAGCGCGGGTCGCGGCCGCCCAACCGGCGCGGGCCGGCGGCAACAACAGGGTGTTTCGGCTGGAGATGGCGGAGGGACCGCCCCTCGCCCTCAAGCATTATCCGTCCGACGGGCGCGATCGCCTGGGACAGGAATATGACGCGCTGTCGTTTCTGTCGCGCCACGGCATCATGTCGACACCGCGCCCGATCGCGAAGGATTCCGGTGCGTTCTGCGCGCTGTATCAATGGTTCGACGGCGAAGCGGCGGTGCTGCGCCCTCAGGACGGCGATGCCGATCAACTGGCTGATTTCCTGATCGCGTTGCAGAAACTGCGCAACGCCGACGGCGCGCAAACTTTGCGGAACGCTTCGGCCAGCATCTTCTCGCCCGAGGAAGCCGTCGCCCAGTACGGGCAGCGCCTGGACGGACTGAGGCGCGCCTCGGATGATCATCCGGACCTGCGCGCGTTCATGGACGACAGCCTGGTTCCCAGCACTGCCATCGCGATTCGGCGGCTCCGCCAGCGCTATGCGGAACTCGGCCGGGATCCCGCAGCGGACCTTGCGCCCGCGCATCGCGCGTTGAGCCCGTCGGATTTCGGACTACACAATGCGCTGCGCGCCGCGGACGGCCGGCTGCGCTTCATCGACTTCGAATATTTCGGCTGGGACGATCCGGTCAAGCTGGTGTCGGACACCGCGATTCACCCCGGTAGCAATCTGCCTGAAGCCAAAGCAAATCGATTGACCGAACGCCTCGCGCAAGCCTTCGCGGCTAGGGATGACGCGTTTGCGATCCGCCTTGACGTACTGTATCCTCTGTTTGGAGCGATTTGGTGCCTGATTGTCCTGAATGCCTATTTGCCGGAAAGCCGCTCCCGGCGCGCCTTGGCTGCGCAAGGTGGCGACCTGACGGTCCGCCTCGCCGGTCAGCTCGACAAAGCCCGCCAGCTCCATCAAACGATTTGCCAACGTGATCCAGATCTCACCCCACGCTGAAGCCGCCCTCACCTGCACGCTCGACGAGCGCAGCCTTTACCTGCGCCGCCTGGTCCTCGGTTCTGTCCGTTCGGCGGGACGCGGACATGTCGGTCCGGCCCTGTCGCTGATCGAGATGGTCCGCGTGCTCTACGACGATGTGCTGCGGATCGATCCGAAGAACCCGCGCGATCCAAATCGCGACCGCGCGATTCTCAGCAAGGGACACGGTTGTCTGGCGCTCTACGCGCTCCTGGCCGATCGCGGCTTCTTGCCCCTGTCGGAGCTGGACGGCTTTTGCGGCCCGGACAGTATTCTGGGCGGACATCCCGAATACGGAATGGTGCCTGGGGTCGAGGCCTCGACTGGCGCGCTTGGACATGGTCTGTCGATCGGTGTCGGCCTTGCGCTCGCCGCACGCATGCGCGAACGCACTTACCGCACCTTCGTCCTGCTCGGCGACGGCGAGATCAACGAGGGATCGGTGTGGGAGGCGGCGATGGGCGCGGCCAAGCACGGGCTCGACAACCTCGTCGCGCTGATCGACTACAACAAGCTCCAGAGCTACGGACCCACCGACTACGTGCTGCCGCTGGAGCCGCTTGCGGACAAGTGGCGCAGCTTCGGCTTTGCCGTGCAGGAGCTCAACGGCCACGACGTCGGCGCCCTGCGCACAGTCCTGAAGCAAGTCCCGCCCGTTGCGGGGAAACCCACCGCGATCATCTGCCATACCGTCAAGGGCAAGGGTCTGCCGGCCGCAGAATCCAACGCCGACTGGCATCACAAGAACAAGCTGACCGACAGCGAGCTCGACGCGATACGCGTTGCTGTCGGCGATTTTTGATCGGCACCCCATGCGCAACACCGCCATGAACATGGTCCACAAGCTCGCCGCGCGCGACGAGCGTGTGCTTTACATCGGCTCCGATCCCGGCGCGGGCACCTTGCGCGCGATGAGCAAGGAGTTTCCGAAGCGCCATCTGATCGAAGGCATCTCGGAAGCGCACATCATCGGCATGTCGGCTGGCCTCGCGATGGAAGGCTTCGTGCCCTACGTCAACACCATCGCGACATTCCTCACTCGCCGCTGCTACGAGCAGGTCGCCGTCGACCTCTGCCTGCACAATCTGCCGGTGCGGCTGATCGCCAATGGCGGCGGGCTCGTCTATGCGCCGCTCGGCCCCACCCACCAGGCGATCGAGGACATCGCCATCATGCGGGCGCTGCCCAACATGACGGTGGTCTGCCCGTGCGATGCCGACGAGGCGGCGCGCATGATGGAGCAGACCCTCGACTGGAAGGGACCGATCTACATCCGCCTGGGCAAGGGCGGCGATGCCATCGTCTCGAAGGCCGAGCACGGCTTTGAGATCGGCAAGGCCATCCTGATGCGGCCGCCGGGTGACGTCCTCATGGTGACCACCGGAATCATGCTTCAGCGGGCGCTGGCTGCAGCCGACCTGCTGGCGGCACAAGGCGTCCGCGCGGGCATCCTGCACATGCATACCGTCAAGCCGCTCGACACCGAGGCGCTGCTGCAAGCGATCCGCGGCATCAAGCTTGTGGCAACTCTCGAGGAGCATGTCCCGTCCGGCGGCCTCGGCAGCGCGGTCGCGGAGACGCTGATCGACAAGCTCGGGGCAGGCCTGCCGGCGATGCTGCGGCTGTCGCTGCCGGACAGCTTCATGCACAATTACGGCTCGCAGGACTCGCTGCTGAAGAAGCACGGGCTTTCCGCCGGCGCCATTGCCGCCTCGATCGAGCGCGCGCTTGCCGCCTCGCACACCGCCTCCCCTCAACTCCATTCCACCTGACGGGCCACATGTACGACGTTCGATATTCCTATCTGCTCGAGCAATTCTCCGATCCTGCCCCCATCCTGGCCGAGATCGGCCGGCTGGTCGCGACCGGGGACTTCACCCTTGGCAAGCCCGTCGCCGAATTCGAGAAGCGCTTTGCCGAGCTGATCGGCGTGCGCCACGCCATCGGCGTTGGATCGGGCACCGACGCGCTCAAGCTGCCGCTCAAGGCGCTCGGCATTGGCCATGGCGATGAAGTCATCACCGCCGCCAATACGTTCATCGCGACCGTCGGCGCCATCGCGGAGACCGGGGCGAAGCCCGTGCTGGTCGACTGCGACGATTCGTTCTGCATGAACGTCGACTATGTCGAAGCCGCGATCACGGCGAAGACTAAGGCGATCATGCCGGTTCAGTTGACCGGCGAGGTCACCGACATGGGCAAGCTGATGGCGATCGCGCAGCGCCACAACATCCCCGTCGTCGAGGACGCCTGCCAGGGCATCCTGTCTGAGTTCGCGGGAAAGCGCTCCGGCACCCACGGCATCGCGGCCGGCTTTTCCCTGCACCCGCTCAAGAACCTGAACGTCTGGGGCGATGCCGGCGTCGTCGTCACCAATGACGACGGCATGAACGAGAAGCTCCGGCTCATCCGCAACCACGGCATGAAGAACCGCGACGAGATCGCGATCCTCGGCTGCAACTCGCGGCTCGATTCCTTGCAGGCCGTCGTCGGCAACTGGCTGATCGGCCAGACCAGCGAGATCACGCGGCGCCGGATCGAGAACGCGGCCTATTACGACGCAGGCCTCGCCGGCCTGCCCGGCCTGCGCGTCCCGCCGCGCCGGCCCAACGTGAAGCACGTCTATCACCTCTACATGGTGTTCGCCGAACGCCGCGACGAGCTTTACAAGTACTGCCTGGACAACGGCATCGAAGCCAAGATCCACTATCCGATCCCGCTGTATCAGCAGGAAGGCCTCAAGCATCTCGGTTACGCCCCCGGAACGTTCCCGGTTACCGACCGTCATGCCAAGGAAGTCATCAGCTTCCCGGTGGACCAGCACCTGACGCGCGCGCAGCAGGACCGCGTCATCGAGACTGTCAGGAAGTTCTGCCATGGACGCTGACACCGGCCGTCGGCGCATCGGTTACGTCAACCTTCCGGCGCAATTCGAGGAAGAGCGCGCCGAGATCATGCAGGCGGTCGAGGGCGTGTTCCAGCGCGGCGATTTCATCGGCGGTGCGGCGGTCGGAAAGCTCGAAGAGGAATTGTCCGCCTATCTCGGCTCGCCGCATGTCGTGACGCTGAATTCCGGCACCGATGCGCTGATCCTCGCGATGAGGGCGCTCGACATCGGTCCCGGCGACGAGGTCATCACCCCGCCGAATTCGTTCGTGGCATCGACCGCCGCGATCATCGCAGTCGGCGCCTCGCCGGTCTTTGCGGACGTGCTGCCGGACCAGAACATCGATCCGGCCGCGGTCGAGGCCGCCGTCACGCCGCGGACCAAGGCGATCATGCCGGTGCACCTGACTGGGCGCATGGCCGACATGAACCCGCTGATGGCGATCGCAAGCAAGCACGCCCTCGCCGTGATCGAGGATAGCGCGCAGGCCGTCGGCTCGACCTATGACGGGCGAATGAGCGGCACCATCGGAACCTTCGGCTGCTTCTCCGCGCATCCGCTGAAGAACCTCAATGCCGCGGGCGATGCCGGCTTCCTCGTCACCGCCGACGCCGAGCTTGCCGCACGAATTCGCCGCCTGCGTAATCACGGTCTGATCAACCGCAGCGACGTCCAGGAATGGGGCATCGTATCGCGGCTCGACACGCTGCAGGCCGAGCTGCTTCGCATTCGCCTGCGCAACCTGCCCTCGGTGATCGAGCGCCGGCGGCGCAACGCCGCGCAATACCGCGCCGAGCTCGCAGGCCTGCCGCTGTTCATTCCGCCCTGCCGCAACATCGAGTTCAACACGTTCCACACCTTCGTGGTGCAGACCGACCGCCGCAACGACTTCCAGAAATATCTTGCCGACAACGGCATCGAGACCGCGATCCATTATCCGGTCCCGATCCACCTGCAGCCGGCGGCAGCGCATCTGGGTCATGGTCGCGGCGCATTTCCGGTGACCGAGCAGCAGGCCGACCAGATCCTCACCCTTCCCATCAACCAGTTCCTCTCGGCCGCCGATATCAGCTATATCTGCGCGACCGCCCGGGAGTACTTCGCATGACGGATACGGACTTCCTCGAGGCCGATGAGCAGGCGCTGGCGCAGCGCTTCATCGACGATGGCTTTGTCACCACGCCGGCCGACGACCGCGCCGGGCTCGACCGCATCCAGCGGCGCGCCGCCGAACTCGCGGCGGACTATCTCAAGCTGCCGCACAGCAACGATCCCTATGCGATGCTCGACACCATCCACACGCGCGTGAGCGTGAGTGATCTCAACGGATTGCGGCTGCACGTCTTCAACGGCCTCAACGCCGAGCCCTGGTTCCGGCCGACCTATTTCCGTCTGGCGCGCTCGACGATCGAGACCATCGTCGGCAACGAGCTCTGCATGCAGCGCCGCGTCAATCTCAGCATCCAGCTTCCCGGCGACAGCTCATCGCTGCTCGCCACCCATTCCGACGTCTGGTCGGGGGACTCGCCGTTCGAGGTCGTGGTGTGGGTGCCGCTGGTCGACGTCCGCCGCACCAAATCGATGTACCTGCTGCCGCCGTCCCTGAACGGCGAGATGCAGGACCGGATGGCCAGCCTGCGCAGCGCCGAGGAGCTGTACAAGACGATCAAGCCGCACGCGACCTTCATCGAGATCCCCTACGGTCACGTGATGCTGTTCAACCAGACACTGATGCACGGCAATCGCGTCAACGAGGAGCCCGGCACACGCTGGAGCATGAACTGCCGCTTCAAGAGCATCATGTCCCCCTACGCGGACAAGCGCTTCGGCGAATTCTTCGAACCGATCCTGCTGCGCCCGGCGACACGGGTCGGCATGCAATACAAGCTGCCCGGAGGCTTCCATGGCTGAGCGAGCCGGCCATCGCGGCTATATCGGCGCCCGCCCGCTGAACGGCAGCCGTACCCCGCAGCACGTCCAGAACATCGTGATCCGCGACTATGCCCGGCGGAAGAACCTGCACTATCTGCTCAGCGCCGCCGAGCACACCATGCCCGGCAGCTACATGGTGCTCGAGGATATCCTGGATGAGCTGCCGCGGCTGCGTGGCCTGATCCTTTACAGCATCTTTATGCTGCCGCCCGACGAGGCACGGCGGCGGGAGATCTACGACCGCGTGCTGCGCGAGGGCTGCGATCTGCACGCGGCCGTGGAGGAGATCACGCTCTCGTCGCAGAAAGACATCCAGGCCGTCGAGGACATCCTGCTCGTCAATAAATTCGCGACCATCCTGTGACGATGCCGCGGACCGGTTGACGATCATGACCGAGATCAACCTGCTCCAGCCGATGCACGCATCGACCAAGCGGGACTACGTTCAGCGCGTCGTCGAGCACGACAAGGCCGAATCCGCCGCCGTGGCGCGGCAATGGGGGCGCGACTATTGGGACGGCGACCGCCGTTACGGCTATGGCGGCTATCGCTACGACGGACGGTGGCGTCCGCTCGCCCAGACCCTGATCGACCGCTACGGCATCAAGCCGGGCATGAGCGTGCTCGATGTCGGCTGCGGCAAGGGCTATCTGCTCTACGAGTTCACCCAACTCGTCCCCGACCTCACGATCGCCGGCATCGATGTCTCCGAGTATGGCATCGCCAACGCCAAGGAGGACGTGCGGCCGCAGTTGAGGGTCGGCAGCGCCGTCGAGCTGCCCTACCCCGATCACAGCTTCGATCTCGTAGTGTCGCTCGGCGTGCTGCACAACCTTCCACTCGAGGACGTCTTCCGCGCGGTGTCGGAGATCGAGCGTGTCGGACGCGGCGCCTCGAAATATCTGATGGTGGAATCGTTCCGCAACGAGCGCGAGAAGGCAAATCTCCTCTACTGGCAACTCACCTGCCTGAGCTTCCATGGCCCGGACACATGGGCCTGGATCTACGATAAATGCGGCTATCGGGGCGACCATGGGTTCATCTTCTTCGAATGAGACGGCCGGCAAGGGCCGACCGACCTCGCTGCGTGCGCAGAATCCGGAAGTCTACTATTCGGACGACGCCATCGTCACGGCGGACGACGCCACGATCGCGGAGCTGAAGCGTATTGCCGCCGGCAACCCGCGCCTGCGCAGCCGGCTGTGCACGCATCCCGATCCCTCGTCCGGCCTGCATGAGATGCTGATCGTGCATCATCGCGAGGCCTATGTGCGGCCCCACAAGCATCTTGGCAAACCTGAATCGTTTCACGTGATCGAGGGTACGGCGCAGGTCGTGATCTTCGAGGATGACGGCCGCATTCGCGACGTGCTCGAGATGGCGCCCTACGGCCAGGGCAAGCGCTGCTACTACCGGATGCCCGAACAGGTCTTCCACTCGATCCTGATCACCTCGGAGTGGCTGGTGTTTCACGAAACCACCGCCGGCCCTTTCGACCCCACCCGCACTGCATTTCCCGACTGGGCACCGGATGGCAGCGATGCCGCCGCAGTTCAGGACTATGTCGCGAAAACTAGCGTGCTCGCCGCGGAGCATCTGGCGGGACGTTAGATTTCGACTGATACCGCTACTCGACTATACCGCCTTGAACGTTCGAGGAAGACCTACCCGATGAAGCTGCCTACGTTACGCGCGACTTCAGAAAGATCGCATTGGGGACCGCCGACACGGCGGAAGCCACGCCGTACCCGCTTCCCTTCAATGGACTGCCGCGCGTCTTGCGGGACCTACCGACGACTGCTACCTGCATTGGTTGAGGACGCAACGGCCAGAGGGCTGCGCCGTGCACCCCGGGTTGGATGTATCCGGGACCATCTCATTGCGGGCCGCGCCGGTTTCATTGAACATCGCTTCGTCAGACCTGCCAAATGCGAGAACAACCAGTGACCGACCATTGCCGCCTCTGCCATTCGACCAACCTTCGACCGGTCATCGACCTCGGGCAGATGCCGATTGCGCATCGGCTCCGGCACAGCCGGAACGAGCAGGAGGAACGGTATCCGTTCGAGGTGCTCGCCTGCGGCGATTGCGGTCTGCCGCAGATCGTCAAGCCGATCGATCCCGACATCCTGTATCGCCAGTTCAACTACAATTTCAGCAGCTGGAAGCCTGAGCCGCACCAGGTCGACGAGCTCGATACCATCGCGAAATTCTCGAAGCATCAATCCGTGTTCGAGATCGGCTGCAACGACGGCCTGTTCATGGACAAGCTTCGCGAGCGCGGCGCGAAGGTTTTGGTCGGCGTGGAGCCCAACCCGGTGTCGGGCAAGATCGCCCGCGAGCGCGGCATCAAGGTCTATGCCGACATGATCAGCCCTGCGATGTGTCACGACGCCGTGGCGCAGGCCGGCAAATTCGATCTCGTCGTCTCGCGCCAGGTGCTGGAGCACATTGTCGATTTCGAGAACTTTTTCGATTGCGTGAAGATCGCGCTCAGCGACGACGGGCTGCTGTTCATCGACGTGCCGGATTTCGCGCCGGGCTCGACGGCCGGCGACCTCTCAGTCCTCTGGGAGGAGCACGTCAGCTATTTCACCGAGCCGACCCTGGTCGCGCTGCTGGCGCGCCACGGCTTCGAGGCGGTGTCCGTGAAGAAATACAATTTCAGCGGCGGCACCCTCGCGATCGCGGCCCGCCGTGCGACGCGCGACGTGACGCCACCGCCCGCCCCCGCCGGCGTCGGCGAGAAATTCGGCCAGCGCGCGAGGGAGTATGGCGCCCGCCTGCGACCGATTCTCGCCAAGGCCCGCGCCAGCGGCGCCGAGATCGCCATCTACGGCGCGGGCTGCCGCGCCTGCACCTTCACCAATGCCCACGAACTTGCGGATCTCGTCGATCTCTCGGTCGACGATCAGAAGGAGCGTCAGGGACTGTTCCTGCCCGGCACCGGGATTCCGATCCGATCGCCCGAGGATCTCGCTGGCAAGTCCGAACCGCTCGTCTGCCTTCTTGCCGTGAACCAGGAGAACGAAGCCAAGGTCAGCAGCCGGCTGCGCGAAAACGTGAAGCGTCCGCTGCACATCGTCTCCATCTTCGCGCCGTCTGATATCTGGAGCGAGCTCGATCGCCTCGAGGCGGCCGCAGGGTCGCAGCATGGCTGACGACAAGCTCTTCAACTACTACGAACGCCAGGACATCCTGCCGACGTTCGGCAATTTCAAATCCTCTGCCGAACTCACCGCCTACGCCGGCCAGCGGCGCGAACTGTTTTCGGACAAGCTGGTGCTGCCTCCGCGGCTGTTCCGCGATGCGGAGGTTCTCGAATTCGGTCCTGATTCCGGTGAGAACGCCCTGGTGTTTGCCGGCTGGGGCGCGAACATGACGCTCGCCGAACCGAACCGGCATGCGCACCCGAAGATTGAGGCCTACTTCGCGCATTTCGGCCAGGCGGAACGTCTTCGCGAACTCGCATTGTCCGACGTCGAGGGGTTTCGCAGCGACCGCCGTTTCGACGTCATCGACGCCGAAGGGTTCATCTACACGGTGCAGCCGAGCGAAAAATGGCTCGGCATCTTCCATCGGTTGCTCAATCCGGACGGTTACGCCGTCGTTTCCTATTACGAACGTTACGGCGGCTTCTTCGAGCTCGCACTCAAGGCGATCCATGCCGCCGGCAAGGTCTTGACGGGCCGCTCCGCGCTGGAGACGGCGAAGCTGCTGTTCGAGCCGAAGTGGAACAGCATTCCGCACACCCGCAGCTTCGAATCCTGGCTGATGGACGTGCTCGAGAATCCGTTCGTCCGGCACCGCTACTTCTTCGATGCGGAGGCCCTCTGTACGGCGGCGCATGAGCAGGGGTTCGACATCCATTCGGCATGGCCCGCCTATCGCGACAGCCTGGACGTCTACTGGCACAAGAAGGTCCTGTCGGCGGACGAGAAACTGCGTCGCGCCACGCGCCATCTCGACCGCAGCCGTCTGAGCTTCCTCGGGGGACGAAAGCTTTATCTGGTCGGCAAGGCCGACGCGGTGAGCGCGATCTCGGCTTCGATCGAAGCTCTGGTGCTCGATGTGGACAGGATGATCGACGAGCCCTTCGGCGACAGCCTGCCCCGCGTGATCACCAGCCTCGCCTCGTTACGCGAGACGATCCTGACGACGGACATTCTCGCCGACGATGCTTCCGACATCGAAGCCATCACCGCAACGCTCGACAGTTTCCATCGCATCTTCAGCGCGATCGGACGGCGCGATGCGTCCGCGATCGCCGCCCTCACCCAGTCAGACCAGGCGTTCATCAACACCTGGGGGCAGCCGGCGCATTTCCTCGTCGTCCGGAAGCGCATCGAGGGATCGTAGCAAGTGAGGCCAGGCATTGGCATCATCGGAACGGGCATGGTCGGCCAGATGTGCCACCTCGCCAATTTCGTCGCCAATCCCGGCTGCCGCGTCGTTGCGATTGCAGATCTCCGACCTGACCTGGCAACCGCCGCGGCGCAGAAATTCGGCATCTCGCGGGTCTACGGCACGCACCGCGAACTGCTCGCGGACAGCGAGGTATCCGCCGTCGTCGTCGTGACCAAGCGTCGCGCCACCGGCCCGATCGTGCTGGACGCGTTAAACAGCGGCCGGCACGTGCTGTCGGAGAAGCCGATGGCCTACACGACGGTTCAGGCCGCGTCGCTGGTCGAGGCTGCGCGGCGGCAGCGCCTCGTCTACAGCATCGGCTACATGAAGCGTCACGACGCCGGCGTAGCGCGCGCGCTGGCCGAGCTGGCGCGTTTGCGCACAGACGGTTCGCTCGGATGCGTTGTCGGAGCAAGGGGCTGGTGCTTCGGCGGCGACACTGGCCGATCGCACGACAATTTCGTCATGACCGGCGAAGCCCGGCCGGACGGGCTCGAGCTCTGGCAGGATGGCCCCGACTGGATGCCGAACGCGATGCGGCCCGGCTACGATAATTTTCTGAACGTGTTCAGCCATATCATCAATCTGGCGCGCTACCTGCTCGGATCGTCGCCGGCAGTCACCGAAAGCACCGTCGAGATCGCGGGCGCGGCGCGCATAACCCTCGACTTCGACGGCGTCGCGTGCGCGCTGGATCTGGTGAATGGATCCGAAGGTGCGTGGCGCGAGGGATTGACGATCGATTTCGAGCGGGGCGCATTGACCATCGAACTGCCCCCGCCCTTTGCCGAGCAGGAGGCGGAGGTCATTCTCGACCAAGGCGGACAACGCACGCGGCTGGTGCGCGAAGGGAGTTGGGCGTTTCGGCGTCAGGCCGACGCTTTCGTCGCCGATATTGTCGAACAAGGAACGCCCCTGGCGTCCGGCCAAGATTCGGTGGCCGACATCGCGCTCGCCGAGGCGGTCTGGAAGCGGCAGGTCAGCGGCTAGGCATCGCATCCGCTTTCGGGCGATCGAGCGGCGTTATCCCCGCGATCGGCCCTGGCTTGATGGTGACCTCGGCAAGTTGATGCAGAAACTGCGATACATCGCAGCGCGCCAGCAGCCGGCATGCATAGTACTTGCGCACCAGAACCCAGTTTGGCGCCGCGCCGGGCCCCGGTTGGAACGAGATCGTCGCCTGGGGGCCCGACGGGTCGACATGACGAAACGCACTTCCTGGCGCTGTCCGGGCCAGTTCGACGTCCTGGAGAACGCTCGACCTCTCGCCGCGCAAGGCGAAGCCGACAAATGGCTGATTGCCCCAGGCAAGGCGGAGCATGCCGGTGACCTCCGCGAAGCCGAACGGCACGTGGCGCGACGGGTAGTCGACGAATCCGTCATCGAGCGCGAACACCGTTGCTGCCGGCTGGGCGCGGCTGACGAGGTCGTTCGCCAGGGCCTCTTGTTTCAGGGTTCTCGCCTGCATGAAGATGTATGTGTCCCACAGCAGGCCGATCGACAGCACCGATCCAAATCCCAGCACGACCGCGAAGGCTGCCTTCGGACCGATCGCGTGTTCGACCCATCGCTTGAGACCGAGAAGGATCAACGCCAATGGCAGGCCGAACATCAGCAGATGACGGCTCTCATAAAAGTGCAAGCTGGAGGGCCGCAGGCCGGCGACCAGATAGGGAAACGACAAGGCCAGAAACAACACGACGGCGAGCAGGAGCGGCGCGGCAACCGTATATTTCGCGGTGGTCGGCTCCGTCTCGGACCGCAACAACAATAGGGCGGCGCCGACGAGAAGTGCGGCAACGCCGAGCGGCGCCGGTACCTCGATCGTCATCTTGAGCGCGCCAGCCACAACGTCCCAATAGCTCGTGATGAAAAACGCCTTCCAGCCGCTCGCCAACTCGCCGAGCGTCGGAAAATGGGCGCCATAGTGCTGCGCGTACGCGCCGATCCGCTTGAACCAGATATTGAGCGTGCCCCAATAGACCAGAGGGAGCACCATCAATTCCGGATAGCCCAGAGCGCAGCGCCAGGCCGCGAGCCATGTGCGGCGAACGAAGCCATGCGCCGCATCCCCGCCCCGCCATATCGCGACGAAGAGGCCGAGCACCATGAAGGCATAGAGCACGATCGTCGAGTTGAGCGCGAAGCTCAGCAGGAACACGAGCGCAGCGGCGACACGAAGCAGAACACGTCGCAGGCCGCGAGCAGTGAAGGCGAGCGTCAACAGCCAGGCACCGGTGAACAGCAGCCCGAAACTAAACACGTAGACCGCGTTCGCCTTGCCAGCCCAGAGCTGATAGCCGGGATAGGTCCAGACGATCAGCGCGAAGCCGACCGCCTCCGCACGGTCAAGCAGACCGAGACGCGTTGCGGTCAGAGCCAGGCACATCGCACCGAGGAGAATTCCGGCGAGCGCCAGCGCCACCATCACGGCGATGGGCGCGCCGGTCCAGTTGGCGAAGGTGTCGTAGCTGAAGAAGATCGGATGGCCCGCAGCGCTCAGGAGAAAATCGATGTCGATCACGAAATCCGGACGCGGCTTGAGCACCAGCCAGTCGTCCATGAAGAGGCCGTCGTTCAGCAGCATCGGCGCATGCGCGACCAGCAGCAGCGCCAGCAGAACGACTGTCGCGCGCAGCGTCGCGGATGTGCTGGGACGGGAGAGAGATGGCATCGACGGCAAGAATTCGCACGCCCACCCGACCGCCGCAAGGGCCGGATGACGGGCATTGACCCCCAAAATGCGACCTCCTATAGACGCCGTACAGGCTGGGCACCACAGAGGCGTCCGAGGCGATTTCCGCGATGAATTTCCTACCGGGCCCGGCGCAGACCACTGCGATTTGTCTCAGTGCCGCGCTTCCGCTGCTTTTGCTTTGCTATGCACGTATCGCCGCCATTCGAGGCGCCGGCCGCCGTTTTCGGCTGGGCTGTCTCAGCGTGGTCGTGCTCTTTGTGATCGCCTGCATCGCAATTCCGGGTCCAAGGCTTCTCGACGACGTGGTCAGCGGCCTCTTCCTTCTGGCGACGGCGATGATGCTTTGCTACGTCCTGTTCAGCCTGCTGGCCTGGGGCTTCACCCTGACGCTGCTCACGGCACTCGTCCGGGCCGGATCTCCCCTCACCTTGGAGCAATGGGCTGCGGCCTACATGCAGGGGGGCGATCTCGGCACCTTCGCACACAATCGATTGAAGCTGCTGATCGGTTCGGGGATGGTGATGATAGCCGACGGCAAATTGGCGCCGACGGCCAAAGGACTTGCGGTGGCGCATCTCGTCAAGTTCGTTCGTTTCTCAACGGGTCTTGGATAGCGACACGATGTCATTTGCTGTCGGTCTCATCGCTGCCGTCGCATTTGCCGTACTGGCGCCTGTCCTGCAGTTCGTCGCTCGCGCTCGGGCATGGTCGCTGGCACCGGTGATCGTGCTCGCGATCGCCGCAGTCGTTGCGCATCTTCTCGGCGTGCTGCTCGGCGTCCTGATCCTTCCGCAATTCCGCTATTGGGACGCCGCATCGATTTTCGGCTTTGGCGTCATGGGTTACGTTTTCGCCTTCGGCGCAGTCTACAAATCGGTCTCGCTGGACATCCTGCTGGGTCTTGCCGAGCGGCCCGACCGGACGGCTCCGCTGTCGGACGTCGTCGAAGGGCAAGTTCCAGCACTGTTCCGCGGACGGGCCAAGATCTTGATTGACGGGGGTCTGGTCGAGCAGGTCGATCCGCGGTTTGCCGCGACGGCGGCCGGACAGACCATGGCAAAACGGATCGCGCGGCTACGGCGTGCCTTCGGCATCGGCGATACCGGACTCTACGATTTTGCCGACTAGTTGCCCGAATGCAACGCAGTTGCGTTGACCTGATTGACTGGACCGATATTGTTGGCCGGATTTTGATCACCTAGGTTGCGGGTGGGGTTCCAACAGTACTGAGTGGCCGGCGACGGCGGTATGTGATGACACCTTCCAGGGCGGAAAAAAGTCTTACGATCGTCATCCCTGCGCTGAACGAGCAGGACAAGATCGCCGACACCATCGACGGCGTATTGCCGCTCGCCCGCGAATTGCTGGACGATTTCGAGATTTTCCTGATCGACGACGGCAGCACCGATGCCACCGGCGCGATCATGAACGAATTCGCAGCCAGCGACCGGCGGATCACCGTTCATCATAACGCCGAGCGGCGGGGCGTCGGCGCCGGCTTCGAATACGCCCTGTCACGCGCGAAGTTCGATGCCATTACCCTGATCCCCGGCGATCATGCCTTCCAGAACGAAGGCATTGCCAGGATGTTCAAGGCGGTTGGCGCCGCCGACATGGTGATCACCTATCGTGACAACCAGTCGGACCGTTCCGTCAACCGCTCGATCCAGTCGCATTCGCTGCGCTTCGTCCTGAACTGCATGTTCGGCTTCTGGCTGTCCGACTACCACAGCATGATCGTCTACCCCGTGAAATGGCTGCGCCAGATCGCGGTCAGGGCCGACGGCTACGGCTATCAGATCTGCGCGTTGATCTCGCTGCTCCAACTCGGCCTCACCTATGTCCAGGTCCCCGTGAGCCTGAACGCGGAGTTGAAGGGGTCATCGCGCGCGCTGCGGCTGCGCACCTATTTGGAGCTCATCGGGACCATCGTCTCGCTGCTCCGCCGCGTTCCCATCCGGGATGTCGATCGCGATCAGGTTCCGGTTGACGCCGGACGGACCCCCGCACGCTAGTCCCCGGCCGAGGCCCTCATCGCTGCGGGCGGCCGCGAGCGCCTGCCGGGGCAATCTTGCCCCATCCCGCCAGTATCTAGTCTAAGTGGTTGATTTCGCTGGCAGGAGTGGCAGGGCTCGAACCTGCGACCCCCGGTTTTGGAGACCGGTGCTCTACCAATTGAGCTACACTCCTATGGACCCTGCGTCGCCTTAGGATCACGGCCGCTTTCAAGCACAGGGGACGGCCGGATTGCAAGGGAGAAGCGCGCCCGCTTCGCTTGTTTGTGCCGCACCTTCTGGGCCACATTTCGCTCCCGACAATAATGTGCCCCCGGGAGTGACCATGACCGCGACAGCCGCCCTTAGCCCCGCAACCGCGCCGAAAACACCGCCTTTGCCCGAGGCCAAGCCCGAGACACTGGGCCTGTCGCGGCCGCGCCTCCAGGCGATGTCGGACGCCTTCAAGCGTGAGATCGACAAGGGCACCGTCCCCGGAATCACCGTGCTGGTGGCCCGTCGCGGCCAGGTCGGCTGGTTCGAGGCGCTGGGCCGCCAGAGCCCGGCCGCATCAACGCCGATGGCGCTCGATTCGATCTTCCGGATCTTCTCGATGACCAAGCCGATCGTCTCCGTCGCCGTCATGGCGCTGGTCGAGGACGGCCACCTCCTGCTCGGCGATCCCGTCGCCAAGTTCATTCCGGAGTTTGCCGACCAGAAGGTCGGGATCGTCAGCGGCGGCAAGCTGGACCTGGTTCCGCCGAAGCGGCCGATGACGGTGCAGGACCTGCTCCGCCACACCTCTGGCCTCACCTACGAGCACCAGGGCGACGGGCCCGTGCACAAGATCTACCAGGACTCGCGGGTGCGCAGCCGCAAGATCACCAATGCCGAGCACGCCGCACTGGTGGCGAGCTTCCCGCTGGTCTGCCAACCCGGCGACGAGTTCAACTACAGCCGCTCCACCGACATCCTCGGCCGCATCATCGAGGTCGTCAGCGGCAAGTCGCTCGGCACCTTCCTCGCCGAACGCGTGCTTGCGCCGCTCCAGATGGCCGAGACCGGCTTCTCGACATCCGAGGCCAATGCCGGCCGGCTCGCCGAACCGTTCGCGGCCGATCCCTGGACCGGCGACAAGGTCGCGCTGTTCAACATGCTGGAGCAGCCGGTGATGGAATCCGGCGGCGGCGGCCTCGTCTCCACCACGATGGACTACGCCCGTTTCGCGCTGATGTTGCGCAACGGCGGCACGCTCGACGGCAACAGGATCATCGGCCGCAAGACGCTGGAGCTGATGGCCTCCGACCACCTCGGGCCCGAGGTGAAGACCAACGGCACCCTGCTCTCGCCCGGCCACGGCTTCGGCCTCGGCTTCGCCGTGCGCCGCGAGGCCGGAATCGCGCCCTTCCCCGGCAGCGTCGGCCAGTATTTCTGGAGCGGCATTGCGGGAACGTTCTTCTGGATCGACCCGAAGGAGGATCTGCTCGCGGTGTTCATGAGCCAGGGTCCGGGCCAGCGCGACTACACGCGCACGCTGGTGCGGGATCTGGTTTACGCGGCGGTGGATTGACCCGAAGGGTCATTCCGGGGCGATACAAAGCATCGAACGATGGTGCGCAATTGCGCACCTGAGAATCTCGAGATCCCGGGTTCGCGCTAAGCGCGCCCCGGGATGACGCTCTATCGCGTCAACTGATCGTTGCGCCGCCGTCGATCACCATGGTCTGGCCGGTCATGAAGTCGCCGGCCTTCGAGCCCAGGAACACGGCCGCGCCGGCGATCTCGTCGGGGATGCCGATGCGGAGCAGCGGCGAGCGCGAGGTCGAGGCCTTCAGGTTCTCCGGATTGTCCCACAGCGCCTTGGCGAAATCGGTCTTGATCAGGCCGGGCGCGATGCAGTTCACGCGGATGTTGTGCTTGCCGTATTCGCAGGCGAGGTTGCGCGCAAGCTGCATGTCGGCGGCCTTCGAGATCGCGTAGGCGCCGAGGATGGTCGAGCCCTTGAGGCCGCCGATCGATGACACGATGATGATCGAGCCGTCCTTGCGCTCGATCATCTGCGGCACCACCATCGAGATCAGCCAGTTGTTGGCGACGATGTTGTTGTCGAGGATCTTGCGGAACTGATCGTCGGAGATGCCGGCGAGCGGACCGTAATACGGGTTCGACGCCGCGTTGCAGACCAGCACGTCGATCTTGCCGAACGCTCGGTTGCTCTCGTCGATCAGGTTTTGCAGATTTTCCTTCGAGGAGATGTTGGCCGCGATCGCGACTGCGGTGCCCTTGTCGAACCTGTCGTTGATGCCCTTGGCTACCTGGTCGCAGACGTCGGCCTTGCGTGAGGAAATCACGACTTTGGCGCCGTGCTCGGCCATGCGTTCCGCGATCGCAAGCCCGATGCCGCGCGTCGAGCCGGTGATGACGGCAACTTTCCCCTTCATGTCGAACAAGGTCATGTTTCTCTCCCAGATTGATTTACGTATTCAGTGTCGTTCCGAGGCGATACGAAGCATCGAACTATGGTGCGCGGTTGCGCACCTGAGAATCTCGAGATTCCGGGTCCGGTCCTGCGGACCGTCCCGGAATGACAGCTTGCTCAGGCGAGCTTCTTGACTTCCGGCCCCGCCAGTTGATGCATCGCCGCGTGCGCATCATCCGCGATCCACGGCTGCTGATTGACCATCGGCAGCCGCCAGACCGTGCGCTCGGGACTCGCAAAATAGTCGAGCCGCGTGACCGAGCAATTGTCGATGTCGAACGACAGCCCCCGCTCCGGTTGGCCGTCGAGCGCGAGTCCCAGCGCGGCCTTGATGGTGCCGCCATGCGCGACCGCGATGATGTCCAGCCCCGCCGCCTCGCTGTTGATCCGCTCGATGGTGCGGCGCGTGCGGCTGTAGAGATCCATGAAGCTTTCGCCGCCGGGCGCGGGCTCATTGATGTCGGCGAACCAGCTCGTGCCCACCGGACGGCTGGCGATGAACTGGGCGCGGTTCATGCCCTGCCAGCGGCCGAGATTCTGCTCGGCGAGGTCCGCTTCCCACGTCATGGATGCAGGCCTTGGAAAGCCGGCCGCCCAGATCGCTTCGGCCGTTTGATGCGTCCGCATCAGATTGCTCGAATACCAGACCGCCTTGCGTGGCAGCACCTTGGCGACAGCATTGAACACGTAGGTATCGCTGGTGTCGCAGGCGATGTCGCTCTGACCGTAGATATTGCCGCCGTCATTGCGCACCGGCGCGTGACGGACCCACCACCACCGTGTCGTGACCACATTCGGCTTGTCTGCGCCTGCCATCGAAACCCTTCCATCCCGTGTGATGTCGCTGTACGTCAGGTGTGAACGTGTCTCAAGACACTTTACCGTTTGAAATCTTGTTTGAAATTCCGTCGCGCGGCAAGCGTCGCGCACGCGTCAAAGGGAGAAACGCATGGGCCGTCTGCAAGGCAAATCCGTCATCATCACCGGCGCCGGCAGCGGCATCGGTCGCGCCGCTGCGCTGCTTTTCACCAGGGAAGGCGCCAGGCTGATTGCGGTCGATCGCACCGAGGCGATGAAGGAGACCGTCGAGGAGGTGAAGAAGGCCGGCGGTGTCGCGGAAGCGATGGTCGCGGATGCGGGTTCCGAGAAGGACGTGATCGCCGTCATCGACAGGGCGGTGAAGACGCACGGCCGGCTCGACGTGATCTGGGCCAATGCCGGCGTCTCCGGCGGGCTCATCCCGCTCGGCGAACAAACCGTGGAACACTGGCAGGAGGTGCTGCGCGTCAACCTGATCGGTCCGTTCCTCGCGGTGAAGCACGCGATGCCGCACATGGTGAAGCAGCAGTCCGGCGCAATCGTGCTGACGGCGTCGGTCGCCGGCCTCAAGGCCGGCGCCAGCGGTCATCCCTATGCCGCGAGCAAGGCCGGCGTGATCAGCCTGGTGCAGACCACGGCCTATTCGCTCTCCGGCACCGGCGTGCGCATCAACGCGGTCTGCCCCGGCCTGATCGAAACCGGCATGACGAAACCGATCTTCGACCGCGCCAAGGAGCGCGGCACCGCCGACAAGATCGGCCAGCTCAACCCGCTGAAGCGCCCCGGCCAGCCGCACGAGCTCGCGGCGATGGGATTGTTCCTGGCCAGCGACGAAGCCTCGTATGTCAACGGCCAGGCGTTCCCGGTGGACGGCGGTCTGACGGCATCGATGCCGTATGCGGGCAAGCCGGTTTAGCAAAGTCGTTCTCTACGTTGAAAATGGCCGGGCGAGCCCGGCCATTTTCGGACCGGCGTTTTGCGCGAGACCGCGGCAACACCCTCGCTGTCGTCCTGGCGAAAGCCAGGACCCATAGCCGCCGAACTTGGTTGCTGCGAACGCTGGTGGCCACATCGCGCTTCGGCAACGCCGACCGGGGTGCGGAGGGATTCTGGATTGCTTCGCTGCGCTCGCAATGACGGAGTGTGGGAGACGGCGTCGCTCTTTCAACTCGCATTCCCATCGCAGACACACCTTCACCCTCTCGCGGCTTGTTTCGCCCGAGCTTTGCTTCGTCACCTCACCCTCGGATGAAAGAGGGCGCAGGGAAGGCCGGGAGCCGGCTGGCTCCTACTGACCGCCATGCGAGAAGCGGATTGCGCTACGATGCACAGCGGGTAACAGGGCAACCGGAGACATCCCGGCCTTCCCTGCGCAGTGGTTGGAACGGCTTATGTCGTGCTCTCCCCGGGGAGCGATGCACTATTGCCCCCGTCGCCCTGCGGATGGCTGACGCGCGCGGTCCGGTCGGGCCGCACACATCACCGCAGGACTTGGCGCACAGACCCCGGGCGCCAGGACGACACGATTTGGCCGTACGCCGATCACACCGGTCGTGCGCGCGATGGTTTCGCTCACGGCTCTCCGCCCTGCGATGCCTTTCGCGCCGATGTGACCCACGTCCACCGCCGCCCGGCCCGCGTTCGTGACGATCGCGATACGCCCCTCTTCCCTGGGCCGGAGTGAGCGCACTATCCGCCAATTCCGAATTTCGGTAAAGTGGAATCTTTTCGACGGTGCGCGTTGACCGGCACCTTGCGTGTCTTGCCCGACGGGCAACGCAAGGTCTTGTGGCCCGGTTGGCGCCGGCGGCCCGCCTTATTCCGGTGGAATCGTCCCGGCCTGCTCGCGCAGCGATTTCGGCGTGACGTTATAGGCGGCGCGAAACGCGCGGTAGAAGCTCGAGACGTCGAGAAAGCCGCAGTGGAATGCAATGTCCGCGACCGACAGATCGGCGTAGACGGGATCGAGCAGATGGACGCGGGCCCGCCGCAGCCGCGCCGCCATCACCACCTGCGAGAAGCTCTCGCCGGCCTTCGCCAGCATGTGCTGCACGGTGCGCGAGGGCATGCCGAGCCGCCGCGCCACCCGCTCGAGGCTGACCTCGGGATCGAACGCCTGCTTGCTGATCGTCTGCCGAACCAAGGCGAGCCGCGCGCGGTAGACGGCCTCCTCACCGTCCACTCCCTGCACGCCGTCCCTGGCGCCGAGCCAGCGGCCAGTGAGCTTGATCAGGTGCTGCGTCGCCTCCGCGGCGCCGCCTTCGTCCAGCCCCGCCCCGTTCGCGATCAACAGCCGCGCATAACCGGTCAGGAGCTGATAGTCGGCACCGGTGCAATCGAGCGGGCGGCAGGCCAGGTCGACCGGGGACAGGCCCCACTCCCTGAAGATCGCGTTCGGCAATTTCAGGCTGATGCAATGGCCGTTGTTCGGGGCAATGGCCTGTGTGCTCGCGTCCAGTACGAGCAGCCCCGCCTGTCCCGGCTGGACATCGATCTCGCGCCCGAACTGGCGGCCGATATGAGTTGTCGCGCCGATGTTGAAGCTCAGATAGACATGGTCCTCGTCGTCGCGGTTGATGTGCTTTTTGGTCCGCGCGCCGATAAAGGAGGAGCTGAACATCTCGCCGAGCGCGACCGTCTCGGTCATGAGGAATTTGTGCGTCCCGATGATGCGGGCGTCCCCCTCGGAAAACCCCATGTCCATGCCGGTGACGATCTGCTCGAAACACTCGGCCCACACGCGAGCGCGAATGGCGGGATCGGTAACGCCGTCAAGCACAGTCGTATCGAAAATCAGGCTCTGAAAGACCGACATCCCCCCGCCCCACAGTTGCAAACGAAAAAATAACACGGAAGAAGAAGAACGGCGCATCTTCCGGCAATAATTTGCAATAGACGCAATGTGGTTGCGTGCCAAGCGGTAGAGGCGGACCGGCCGGGGCGATAATTTCGTCAGCCACAAATCATTGCAGTTGCAGGCTTCGGCCCGATGCAGCGCGCCATTCGCATCGCGATAGCGTGCCGCAACGAGGACGACGCCTCTGCTGCGGGCATGGGCGAGAGCGACATGATGTTGAATTGGGCGGGGCTGACAGCGTATCGATCAACCGAGGATCGCAGGTGGCGCGCGTCCAATGCCCGAGGCCGATCCTGCCCGGTCCGCATTGTGCGCCTGGTCGCGGTCTTTGCTTTGTCGGCGCTTTGTCTGCTGTCCGGAAAACGGCCGGCGACAGCGCAGTTCGTCTGCGCCACGTCCGGCGGTGCGACGATGGGAGCCTCCGCGGGCGGTCTCGCCAGCACCAACTTCGCCTGTGGACCGAACGCCAACGCCTTTGGCCTCGTTAGCGCCAATTTCGCCGCCGGCGTCAACTCCGACGCCAGCGGAGACGCCAGCTCGAACTTCGCCGCGGGCGTGAATGCAAGCGCGACCGGCGACAACAGCAACAACGTCGCAATCGGCAACGGCGCCAGCGCCGCCGGCGATACCGGCGCGAACGTGGCGACCGGCTTCGGCGCCAACGCCGCCGGAATCGGCGGAAAGAACGTCGCCACGGGCGACCATGCAAATGCCAGCGGCAACAATGCGACCAACATCGCAATCGGCGTGAACGCCGCCGCCAATGGCAACAACATGAGCAATACGGCCGTGGGCTCCAATTCAATCGCCACCGGCACGAATTCGTCGGCGTTCGGCGCCAATGCCCACGCGTTTGGCAGTCAGAGCAGCGCATTCGGACTCGGCAACACCGCCAACGGCGGCAACAGTGCCGCGCTCGGCACCAACAACACCGCCACCGGCAACAACAGCGCCGCCGTAGGCTCGACCAACGCCGTCAACGGCGACGGCAGTGCGGGCCTTCGGCTCCGGCAACGCCATCAACGGCACCAACTACGCGGCCGTCGGCTCCAACAACGTCGTCGCCGGCAACAACGGCGCGGTTGTCGGCTCCGGCAACGGCGTCACCGGCGACAACACCGCGGCCTTCGGCTCCAGTATCGGCATCGCCGGCGGCAACAACGCGGCTGTCGGCTCCTTCAGCACCGTCACCGGCAGCAACAGCGCGGCTGTTGGCTCCTTCAACAACGTCAGCGGCAATAACAGCGGCGCCTTTGGCACCGGACAGAACATCCGCGGTAACGGCACGTTCGCCATCGGCGATCCCAACATCGTCAACGGCAACAACAGTTTGGTGTTCGGCGACAACAACACGGTGAACGGGTCCAATGTGGCGGGTCGCGGCGACAACATCCAGCTGGTCGGCTCGAACAACACCATTGCGGCAACGTCCAGCGCCGCCGGCTCATCCGTGTTCGGCAGCGGCAACACCGTCAACGCCACCAATGCCGTGGTGATGGGCAACAACAGCACCGTCTCCGGCGCGTCCTCTGTCGCGATCGGCAATGGCACGGCCGTTACCGGCATCAACGCGATCGCGATGGGCACCGGCGCCGGCGCGAATTTCGACAACTCGGTCGCGATCGGCAGCGGCGCGACCACGACGCGCGCCAACCAGGTCGCAGTCGGCACCGCCAGCAGCACCTACACGATGAGCGGCATCACCTCGGCTGCGAGCAAGGCGGCGCAGTCCGGACCGACCCAGCTCGTCACATCGGACGCGGCCGGCAATCTGGCGACCACCTCGCTGGCTGGCCTCGGACTTGCCTCCGCCGGCGACATCAACGGAATCAACTCCCAACTGGCCGCCCTCAACGGCCGCGTCGACAACCTGACACGGGAGTCGCGCGGCGGCGTGGCGTTGGCGCTCGCGGCGTCCAGCCTGCAATTCGATCCTCGCCCCGGCAAGATCTCGGTCTCCGGCGGCTTCGGCAATTTCCAGGGACAATCCGGCCTCGCGGTCGGCCTCGGCTATTCCTATTCGGACGCCATGCGCTTCAACGCGGCGTTCACGGCCGCACAGCAAGGCGCCATCGGCGTCAGGGCCGGCGCGTCGTGGACGCTGAACTGAGGATGATGTTACCGACCGATCTTGCGGGCCGCGACAACTTCGCGTGTCCGGATGTTGCCGGACGGTGACAGATTCCGTTTGATCGAACCGCTAGTGTCGTTGGGCTCGGTTGGTCTGAGGAATAGCGATGCATGTTTTTTTTGGCTCGGGTGTGGGTGCCCGACCTGGATCGATGGGATTCGGCGTGCGTGTCGGGGTCAGGCCCGGATGGTGAGGCTGGGTTGGGCCGTGCGCTCGCGGAAATATCTCGGCCTCGCTTTGGGCGTGGTGGTCGCCTTGTCGCCGATCGTGATGAACCCGATCAGCGCCGAGGACGACAAGGCCGCCGCCAAGCAGCCACAGCTTCCCGTCAGCGCCGAGCAGGCGCTGTACCTGATCCGCTCGACGCTGCTGACGCTGAACGATGCCAACCGCTCCGGCAACTATTCGGTGCTGCGCGATCTCGCCGCGCCCGACTTCCAGGCCAGGAACAGCGCCGCCGACCTCGCGCTGGGATTCACCGACCTGCGGCGACGGAATTTCGACCTGTTCTCGGTGGCGCTTGCCGCGCCGCAGCTCTCGACGCCGCCTTATCTCGATCCCAACAAGATGCTGCGGCTGACAGGGTTCTTTCCGACCCGCCCGCTCCAGATCAATTTCGACCTGACGTTCCAGAACGTCGGCAATCAATGGCGGCCCTACGGCATTTCGGTTGCGACACCGCAGGCGCCGCCGGAGACCGCCGCGGCGCCGGCGCCCGCGCCGGCCAAGAAGAACGCGTCCCAGAAGAACTGAGCGCATTCGGACGGCCGAGCGAGCCCGCCCCCTGCCCGGGGTTTGCACGTCGTGCCGTTCCCTTGGTATGGTTCGTGCAGGCGGCAGAGCCGACCACGATCCCTCCCATCACATGATCCCGAGAATGCTGGACACAAGACCCGACCGGATTCGCAAGCTCCTCGCCGACCTCGTCGGCTTCGACACCATCAGCGACCGTACCAACCTGCCCCTGATCGCCCATATCGAAAGCTATCTCGCCGCGCTCGGCGTCGGCTTTGAGCGCATCGTCGACGAGACCGGACAGAAAGCCTCGCTGTGGGTCACGATCGGGCCGGAGGACCGCCCGGGCCTCGTGCTGTCGGGCCATACCGACGTCGTTCCGGTCGCGGGCCAGGACTGGAGCCACGATCCGTTCAAGCTGGTCGAGCGCGACGGCAGGCTCTACGGCCGCGGCACCACCGACATGAAGGGTTTTGTCGCGGTGTGCCTCGCCATGGTGCCTGACATGGTGGAGGCCAGGCTCAAGACGCCGATTCATCTGGCGATCTCCTATGACGAGGAGATCGGCTGTGTCGGCGTGCGGCCGATGCTCGGCGAGGTCGCCAGGAAGAAGGTCAGGCCGCTCGGCGCTTTCATCGGCGAACCGACGCAGATGCAGGTCATCATCGGCCACAAGGGCAAGCACGGCGTACGCGCCACCTTCCGCGGTCTTGCCCGCCACTCCTCGATCGCGCCCGACGGCGTCAACGCAATCGAATATGCCGCCGAGCTGATTGTCGAGATCCGCCGCCGCGCCGTGCTGCTCGCTGGCAAGAGATCGACGGACAGCCTCTACGACGTTCCGCACTCGACGCTGCTCACCAGCATCGTCCATGGCGGCGCTGCGCTGAACATCGTGCCCGATACCTGCACGGTGGATTTCGAATGCCGCGGCATCGGCATCACCGAGTCGCGCGAGGTGACGGATGCGATCGTCGCCTGGGCCAAGGCCGAGATCGAGCCGGCGATGAAGGCGCGGCATCCGGAATGCGGCATCGATTTCGAGGAGATCCTCGACTATCCCGCGCTCGACACCGCCGCCGATGCGACAATCGTCACGCTGGCCAAGAGCCTCGCGGGGCGCAACGACCACGCCAAGGTCGCCTTCGGCACCGAGGCGAGCCTGTTTGCCAGCATGGCCGGTATCCCCTCGGTCGTGATCGGCCCCGGCGCGATCGCACAGGCGCACACGCCGGATGAGTTCGTGGAGATGTCGGAGCTGTTGAAATGCGCGGGGTTCGTCGAGAAGCTGATCGCGCATTGCGCGAAGGGGTAAGGCTTCTCTTCGTCATTGCGAGCGAAGCGAAGCAATCCAGAGTCGTTCCGCCGGGGCAGTCGCCGTAGGGTGGGCAAAGCGAAGCGTGCCCACCATTGTTACCACGTCGCCGAGAGGTGGTGGGCCCAGCGCTACGCGCTTTTGCTCACCCTACGAAACTACACACGATGGTCCGCCCATGGTTACTGCCAAACTGAGATTTCTGCACAGTCCTGACGCGGATCCGCTTGAGGCGTTCTCGCCGAGCGGGCCTTTTGGAATCCTGGTAATGGCTATCGTCGGTCCCGCCGATGGACCAGGACAAGAGTCCTTTGACTTTATGCTCTGCACGCCCGACTGGTTCAGTTCGAACATGGAGGATGACCTCACGATCGGACGGCACCATGTCTTCGTGAAGCAATACGACTATCCTCGGCTCCAAGCGTTCGTCGAAGCCTATTGTGCTGAATGCTCGGGAACCTCCTGGAAGGAAGTGGCAGAAAAACTGAGCCGCCTCGGAAAATGGGAGTTCGAAGACTACATTTCCTAGTCACCGAGAGCGGGTAAAGCGACTTACTCACCCAGCTGTCATGCCCCGGCTTGACCGGAGCATCGGGTACGCCGCGGCCTCTCGGTTCAACCACGACCGCCTCTGGAATACTGGATTGCCCGCCTTCGCGGGCAATGACGTTAGAGAGTGTGGGGACGGCGTATAGCCCGCATGAGCGAAGCGACATGCGGGACCACTGTCCCGGATATCGCTGCGCTCATCCGGGCTACGGGAGCGCACCGCGCCTCAGCGCTCGTGCAACGCCAGCCGCACGCCGACGGCGCAGTAGATGGTCCCAACCACCTTGCCCTGCCACTTCACGACGGCCGGATGGCAGCGCAGGAAATTGCCGAGACGACCGGCACCCACGGCGAACACGACGGTGCTCAACAGGCCGAGCAGCACGAAGACAATGCCGAGGACCGCAAGCTGAAGCGCGGTCGCGCCGTGTTCCGGCCGGACGAATTGCGGCAGGAAGGCGAGGAAGAACAACGCGGTCTTGGGATTGAGCACCTCGGTCAGCACGGCCTCGCGGAATGCGCGACCAGCGCTGATCGTGGGCGCTCCGCCATTCAGCTCGATCGGTGCCTTGTCGAGCATGGCGCGAATGCCGAGATAGATCAGGAACGCGGCCCCAGCATATTTGACGATGCTGAACAGGAGCGCCGAAGTGGCGATGATCGCCGAGAGGCCGACGATCGCCATGCTGGTGTGAATCACGTCACCCGCCGCAATCCCCGCGCCCGTCGCGATACCCACCTTCGCTCCGGAGCTTGCGGCCCGCGCCATGGTGAGCAGCGTGGCCGGGCCGGGAATGAAGACAAAACCGAGCACGATGAGGATGTAGGTGATGAGGGTCGAGTGGTCGATCATGTGGCAGGCTCCGGAGACGCATTAATGCAGGAGGCTGAGCGACGGCGAGTAGTCCACCGGCACAAGCAAGCGATCCTCGATCTGACCTACCATGAGCCCGTGCTCAGCGTGAGTAACCCGCTTGATCTCGCTCCACTCAGCATCCGCCATGAAGGCCGCCCATGCCGACGTCTTGGCCGCCTCGTCCGGCCACTCCAGGAGATAGGCGAATTCGGTCCTGTCGCCGAATTTCGTTTCCCACAT
This sequence comes from Bradyrhizobium diazoefficiens USDA 110, assembly GCF_000011365.1. Taxonomy (GTDB): domain Bacteria; phylum Pseudomonadota; class Alphaproteobacteria; order Rhizobiales; family Xanthobacteraceae; genus Bradyrhizobium; species Bradyrhizobium diazoefficiens. The sequence goes on from NC_004463.1 coordinate 5,995,749, forward strand.
CGCCACGATCCGGAAGCCATATCTGGTTCGCATGATGCGCGCCGCGTGATCGCCAAACCGCGCGTGGAATGCGGCCTTGTTCTTCTCGAAGATTTCGTAGATGCGCAGTTGCTGGATCATGACCGTCTCCTTGCGGAGGAGATATGGTCACGCCTAGTGGCAGGACAAGCTACGGACGCCCCTCCTCGTCATTGCGAGGCGCGAAGCGGGGCACATGACCCGGATATCGCTGCGCTCATCCGGGCTACGAAGTGACTACGACTGACTACCGTGAAGATGCAGAAACGAGGCGAGACCGCCTATGAAGGTCGGACTCTCCGGTTCGTAGCTCAGCGCCCTGCGGTAGCACTCCTCGGCAGAAGTGAGCTCGCCCAGATCTTCGTAACAACAGGCCAGCGAGTATAGCGCGGTTCCGTGCTCCCAACCCGGATTCAGCGCGACAATCTCAGCATAAAGGGCAGCAGCTTCCTTCAGGTGCCCTGCATTCATGGCTCCGAGCGCGAGCTTTTCGAGCTCCAGCAGGTCGAGAGCTGTGCGTGCCAAAATATGTTCCTGTCTCGGAAACTCACGCAGAAAAAAGCGCGGCCATCAGCCGCGCCTTCGTTAGTCCCACACGGCGCCTGCCTTCTGCGCGTATTCCCATGACGCCTGCGACAGCGGCACGGTGCGCTTGGCGGATTCCAGCGCCTTGGCGTTGGCGGCGGTGCCGTCGCGGATGCGCCCCGCAATGCCTTGCGTGATGCCGGCGAGACGGAACAGATTGTAGGAGAAGTACCAGTTGAGATCCGGCACGCTCATCCCGGTCGCGTTGCAGTAGATCTGCGCGGCCTCCTCCAGGCTCGGGATGTTCAGCGCCTTGAGATCGACGCCCTGCAGGCCCGGCATGATCCACTGCATGAGCAGATAGGTGAAGTCGGCCATGGGATCGCCGAGCGTCGACAGCTCCCAGTCCAGCACGGCCTGCACGCGCGGTTCCGTCGCGTGGAAAATCATGTTGTCGAGCCGGTAGTCGCCGTGCACGATCGAGACGCGCGCCTGTTCCGGCACGGTCTTGGGCAGCCATTCGGCGACCTTCTCGAACTCCGGAATGTGCTGGGTTTCGGAGGCGCGGTATTGCTTGGTCCAGCGGTCGATCTGGCGCGCGAAATAGTTGCCGGGCTTGCCGAAGTCGCCAAGGCCGATCGCGACGGGATCGTACATGTGGAGTTTCGCCAGCGTCTCGATCTTGCTGGTGAAGATCTTTCGCCGCGCGTCGGCATCCTGGCTCGGCAGCGCCGGATCCCAGAACACCCGGCCCTCCTCCATCGACATGATGTAGAAGGCCGCGCCGATGACGCCGTCGTCCTGGCACAGCGCATAGGCGCGCGCGACCGGAAAGCCCTGTTTTCCAAGGGCCGCGATCACGCGATATTCGCGATCGACCGCATGCGCCGACGGCAGCAATTTGCCGAACGGCTTGCGGCGCATCACGTAGGAGCGCTTCGGCGTGTTCAGCCGGTAGGTCGGGTTGGACTGGCCGCCCTTGAACTGGAGGACGACCAGCGGTCCCTCATAGCCTTCGACGTTGTCGCGCATCCACGCCTCGAGGCGCAGCTCGTCGAAACGATGCCGCTCCTCGACCGGCTTGGTGCCCGAGAACTCCTCGTCTTTCCTGACGCCGTCGGCCACGATGACGCTCCCTCAATTCTTTTGTCCGTCATTCCGGGGCGCCTCGAAGAGGCGAACCCGGAATCTCGAGATTCCGGGTCGGGTCCTTCGGACCATCCCGGAATGACGGCGTGGAGAGCGGCTTGTGCCCTCCCCCATTTTAGTGCGTGGAAGAGTTTGCATACTTCCGAACTTCAAGTCTGGCAATGGCGCGGTTGTGCACCTCGTCCGGACCGTCAGCGAGACGGAGCGTGCGGATGTGGGCGTAGTCCTTGGCAAGGCCGGCCTCGTCGGAGACACCGGCGCCGCCAAAGGCCTGGATCGCCTGATCGATGATCTTCAGCGCCATGTTGGGGCCCGCGACCTTGATCATGGCGATCTCGAGCTGCGCCGCCTTGTTGCCGACCTTGTCCATCATGTCGGCGGCCTTGAGGCACAGCAGACGATTCATCTCGATGTCGGTGCGCGCCTCGCCGATGCGCTGCTCCCACACCGAATGCTCGATGATCTTCTTGCCGAACGCGGTGCGCGAGGAGAGCCGCTTCACCATCTTCTCCAGCGCCTCCTCGGCCTTGCCGATGGTGCGCATGCAGTGATGGATGCGGCCGGGGCCAAGGCGGCCCTGCGCGATCTCGAAGCCGCGGCCTTCGCCGAGCAGGATGTTCTCCTTCGGCACCCGCACATTGTCGAGCAGCACCTGGGCGTGGCCGTGCGGCGCGTCGTCGAAGCCGAAGACGGGGAGCATCTTCTCGACCTTGATGCCTGGCGTGTCGAGCGGAACCAGGATCTGCGACTGCTGCTGGTGCTTGGCGGCCTTCGGATCGGTCTTGCCCATCAGGATCGCGATCTTGCAGCGGGGATCGCCGACGCCGGACGACCACCATTTGCGGCCGTTGATGACGTAGTGATCGCCGTCCTTCTCGATGCGGGTCTCGATGTTGGTGGCATCAGACGAGGCCACTGCCGGTTCCGTCATCAGGAACGCCGAGCGGATCTCGCCGTCCATCAGCGGCCGCAGCCATTTGCGCTTCTGCTCCTTGGTGGCATAGCGGATGAACACTTCCATGTTGCCGGTGTCGGGCGCGGAACAGTTGAACACTTCCGAGGCCCAGGTGACGCGGCCCATCTCTTCCGACAGCAGCGCGTATTCGAGATTGGTCAATCCCGCGCCACGGAATTCATCGTCCTCATGCTCGGACGGCGGCATGAACATGTTCCAGAGGCCTTCGGCCTTCGCCTTCTTCTTGAGGTCCTCCAGGATCGGGATCACCTTCCAGCGCTCGCCGTTGCGATCCTGCTCGTCATAGACCGGCACCGCGGGACGTACGTGCTTGGCCATGAAGGACCGCACGCGGTCGAGCCATTCCTTCTGCTTGGGGGACAGGTCGAAATCCATGGGACGCTCCTCGTTTTCTCTCGTTCGAACCGGTTTTGCGCCGGACTGTCCTCCCGCTGCATGCGGCCCGCAAGCGCGAATGCGCGGCTTGCGAAGCGCACCGGAACCAGATCGCAGTTGCGAACGAGTCCCGATTGCGGATTGACTTTTCCCGGCCTTCAAACGATAGTTTCATACAACTGTTTGAATTGCAACTCCCTCGGCCCTTCGCGCCCACTCGTCATTCCGGGGCGACGCGAAGCGTCGAACCCGGAATCCAGAAGTTGCGGCGCGAGATTCCGGGTTCGCGACGATGTCGCGCCCCGGAATGACGGGATAAAGAGTCATGGCCAGCGATCATACGAGGTCTGCCATTCTCGCCGCCGCCGAACGGCTTTATGCCGATCGCGGCTTCGGCGACGTGACGCTGCGGGACATCGTCGCGGAGGCCAATGTCAACCTCGCGGCGGTGAACTATCATTTCGGCTCGAAGGACGAATTGATCGCGGAACTGTTCGTCTCCCGCTCGATCGCCACCAACCGCGAGCGCCTGCGCGAATTGAAGGCGGCGGAAGAAGAAGGCGGCGGCCGTGCGCCGATCGAGGTGATCCTGCGCGCCCTCGTCGGCCCGACCTTGCGCGGCTGCCTCGGCCCTGAGAACCAGCGCTCGACGGCGGCGCGCTTCATGATCCGCGCCTCGATCGAATCCGTGCCGCCAATCCGCCGCATCAAGAACCGCGAGATCGACCATCTGCGCAAATTCGCCGGCGCGATGCGAAGATCCCTGCCCGATCGCAGCGACGTCGACATCTACTGGGGCCTCAACTTCGCGCTCGCCATGGCCCACCACACCATCCGCGAGAGCGAGCGGCTGACCAAACTGTCGGAAGGCAAATGCGACCTCGACGACGTCGAGGACGTGGTTGCGCGCGTGGTCAGCGTGGCGACGATGGCGCTGACGGCGGGAAAGGCGGAGACGAAGGCGCCGGCACGCGCGCTGGCGAGAGACGCGCGCTAGCCTTCACATCATCGCGATGCAGTCGATCTCGACGTCGAAGGGGGCGAACCATTCCGGCGTGCAGACGAAGATCCGCGCCGGCGGATCGACCGGGAAATAGCGCGCATAGACCGCGTTGAACGCGGCGAAGTGCTTCGTCGAGGTGCAGTAGACGTTGCACTTCATGACGTTGTCGAGGGAGGCGCCGGCCGTCTCCAGGCACAGCTTCATCTGTTCCATGATGATCTCGCTCTGCCGCTCGATCGGCGCGGAGGCGATCTCGCCGGTGTCAGGGTCGAATGGCGGCAGCCCGGCGACGAAGATCATGTTGCCGGCGCGCGTCACCGGCGAGGTCGGCGCCTTCCAGCGGTCGAGAAACGACGAGATCGGTTCGACGCGGAGCGCTTCGCGTTTCATGGCGGCCACCTTCGGTTCGAGCGAGACTGGCGCCTTGCTACATTATATTGCAGCCGGCATGTTTCGCTTCTGATCGAAGTGTGGTCGTAGCGGGATCAGGCCCGCTGCGGCATCTCCTCGGCCTCTTCCTTGGCGAGCAGCAGCAGCATCTCGATACCCATCTCGCCTTCCTGCGGCGAACGGATGAACTTTATTTCGTCGGCGCTTTGCCGCAGCGCGGCAATGATAGCGACGGCCTGATTGGCGGTTGCCGCCTCGGTCGCCAGAACGGCCTTCTGGTTCTTGGACTGAAACCCGATCGTATAGGACATGCACTTCCCCTCCCGGAACTCGCAGGGAGATCGAATCAGAGTCGCGCGCGGAGCGGAAGCCTGTGTAAGTACGGACCGGGTTTATCTGAGGATTGCGCGCAAGCCTCACGCAAGGCCAGCAAGCGTCACGCTGCGGTCACTTTTTGGTTCGACGGCGCTCAGCCGAGCCCAAGCATCGCACGCGCCTCCGCCGCAGTTGCGACGCTCGCACCCAGGCTCTTCAAAATGCCTGTGGCATGCGCGACCAGCTCGGCATTGGTCTTGGCCAGCACGCCCTTGGACATAAAGAGATTGTCTTCCATGCCGACGCGGACGTGGCCGCCGAGCAGAAAGGCCTGCGCCACCATCGGGAATTCCGCGCGGCCGATGCCGAAGCCTGACCAGACCGCGCCCGGCGGCAGCAGGCCGCGGGCGTAGAACATCGTCTCCGGCGTCGCCGAGAAGCCGTATTTGACCCCGAGCACGAGCGAGAACAGGCCCGGCCCCTTCAGCGTGCCGTCGGCGAACATATCGCGCGCCAGATGGCAGTCGCCGGAATCGAACAGCTCGATCTCCGGCAGCACGCCGGCCGCCTTCATGCGCTCGGCCATGATACGGACGTTGCGCGGCGTGTTGATCACGACCTCGCCGCCGGAGTTCATGGTGTTGAGGTCGAGCGTGCAGATGTCGGGCTTGAGCAGCTCGACATGCTCGACGCGCTTTTCGGGAGGAAGCAGCGTGGTGCCTGCAGCGGCGATGCGGGGATCCTCGATTGAAGGCACAAAGCGTCCGCCCGGGCCGGTCGTGAGATTGATGACGAGGCTCTTGTTGCGGGCGCGGATTTTTTCCACCACCTCGCGATAGAGGTCGATCGCCATCGACGGCCGACCGGTCGCGGGATCGCGCACGTGGATATGGGCGATGGCGGCACCGGCGTCAGCTGCCTCCAGTGCAGATGTCGCGATCTGCTCGGGCGTGATCGGCAGATACGGCGACTGCTCGGGCTTGGTCAGGTTGCCGGTGATGGCGCAGGTGATGATGGTTTTGCCGGTCATGAAATCAGATAATGCCCTGCTGCTTCAGCGTCTCGATCTTTCCCGCATCATAGCCGAGCTTGCCGCCGAGCACCTCCTTTGTGTGCTCGCCGAGCAGCGGCGGGGCGCGGTAGTTCTTGATCGGGGTCTCCGAGAAGGTCAGCGCGTTGCGGATCAGCGACAGCTCCGGCTCGAACTTGTGCTCGGTCTTCACCCGCATGCCGCGCGACTGGACGTGCGGATCGGAAAATACCTGCTCGAAATTGTTGATCGGACCTGACGGCACGCCGGCCTCCTCCAGCTTGTCGAGCCAGTAGGCCACCGGCTTCTTCAGGAACAGGCCGGCGAAGATCGCCATGATCTCCTTGCCGTGCACGACGCGGTCGTTGTTCTTGATGAAGCGCTTATCGTTGGCGAGCTCGGGCTCGCCGAGCACCGCACAGGTGCGCTGAAACTGACCGTCATTGCCGACCACCAGCATCAGCTCGCCGTCGGTGCAGCGGAACACGCCGGCCGGCATGCCGCCATTGCCCCATGTGCCGCGGCGCGGCGGCGTCTTGCCGTTGACGAGGTAGATCTGGAGCCAGTGGCTGAGCGAGGCAATCACGGTGTCGAGCAGGCAGACGTCGAGATGCTGTCCGACACCGCCATTGGCGTCGCGATGGTAGAGCGCCGAGAGAATGCCGATCGAGGAATTCATGCCGGTCATGTAATCGACGATCGACGGGCCGACCTTCATCGGGCCCTCGCCCGGCTCGCCGTCGATATGGCCGGTGACGCTCATCAGACCGCCCATTGCCTGCAGGATGGCGTCATAGCCGGCGCGCGGCGCGTACGGGCCGGTCTGGCCGAAGCCGGTCACCGAGCAATAGATGATGCCGGGGTTGATCGCCTTGATGGTCTCGTAGTCGAGGCCGTAGCGCTTGAGATCGCCGACCTTGTAGTTCTCCATGAAGACGTCGACGTCCTTGGCAAGCTCGCGAATGATCGCCTGGCCCTCAGGCTTGGCGATGTTGACCGTGACCGACTTCTTGTTGCGGTTGGCGCAGAGATAGAACGAGTTGTTGTTGTTCGCCTTGCCCTCGGGGTCGGTCAGATAAGGCGGGCCGAAGGCACGCGCGTCGTCGCCGGTGCCCGGCCGCTCGATCTTGATGACCTCCGCACCGAGATCGCCCAGCATCTGGGCCGACAGGGGCCCGGCGAGCACGCGGGTAAGGTCAAGGATCTTGATGCCTGAGAGCGGCAAGGCCGACATGTCGGTTTCCTCCGGGGAACTGGTGTTGGCGCGGCGGCTCGAGTGCTGAGGTTCGGCCGTGACTGCGCTCCCTGCGGATACACCATTTTCGGGCCTTGAGCACTGCACTCCGGGCATACGGCCATCCCTGCGCCGGCGGCCGGATCGGCCATCGAGAGCGAATTCCGCGCCGTGAATATTGCCTCAGGTTACGGCAGCCGCAGCCACCTGCGGCCGGCGGCGGCCGAGCAGGACCAGGATCAGCACGGTCGCGCAGGAAAACACCAGCGTCAGGCCCAGCGCGCCGCGGCTGCCGAACTGGGTGAGCAGAGCTGCAAGGAGCGGCGGCGAGATCGCGGAGGCCAGATTGAGCGGCAGCGCGATCATCGACATTGCCTTGGCGAACTCGGCCTGGTCGTAGAAGACGAGCGGAATCGTCGCTCGCGCCACCGCCATGGCACCGCTGCCGGCACCATAGAGCAGGATGAAGACTGCGACCGCCCAGGTCGCCCCCTCGCTCAGCATCAGCAGCAGCATGGCGACGGGGAGCGCTGTGCCTGCGACAAGCCCGGTCGTGATTCCGTCCCACCGTCCCCCGCCGAGGAAGTCCAGCCCGCGGGCGCTGACCTGGATCACGCCGAGCATCGAGCCGAACGCAATGGCCTGGGCCGGCGCCAGCCCTTCCGCCCGCAGCAGCTCGATGAGCACGGCACCGAGACCAAAATTCACGAAGGCGTTCAGCGTGATCGCGATGACGACGAGATTGAAGGTGCTTCGCGGAATCGCGGGCGCATCGGAAGGTTTTGCAGCCGAGCCGCCTTCGTCCTTCATGATATTCCGGCGCGGCGCGCCAAAGGCATAGAGCGGAAGCGAGACCAGGATCAGCATGGCGGCGTAGACGAGGCAGGTGCCCCGCCAGCCGAAATGGCCGCTGAGAAACGAGGTGGTCGGCCAGAAGATGCTGCTTGAGAGGCCCGTCACCAGCATGAGCGCGCCGATGGCGTTCTTGGCCTGGCGCCCGGCGACCTCGTTGAGCATGATATAGGCACCGGTCGACAGCGTGGCGCTGCCGCCCATGCCGAGAATGACCCAGGCCACGAAATAGAGCAGCGGCTCGCGCGCGAAATACAGAACGACGTAGCCCGGCACGGCAACGACGGTGCCCACCATCATCACCTTGCGTGCACCGTGCCGCGCAAACGCCTTGGCGAGCCAGGGCGCGCACAGCCCCATGGTGACATAGAGCGTGGAGGTGCCCGCAAACACCATCGGCAGGCTCATGCCGAGATCGGCCGCAAGGTCGCGGCCGACGATCGGCGGAAGACCGATCGTTCCCCATCCGATGAGCTGGGTGATTGCAAGCACCAGCAGGACCCCGATGAGCCTGCTGTCAGTCTTCAAGAACCGCATTCCAAACGTCGCCTGCCCGGCAGGCGCAGATCGCGCCTGTGGCACTCGTCTTACCCGGAGACTCAGCGCACGGGAACGCCGGCCGCCGAATGGCAGAAGGCAGCCGGGAGCATGTCAGGCGGAGGCGGTAGCCCCTACCGCGCGATCCCGAGCACGGATCGCGCCTCGACTGCGGTGGCGACGCGCCGGCCGTGGCGCGCGACAGCCTCGCCCGCGATGGTCACGAGCTCTGCGTTGCTGGCGGCGAGGCGCGTCTTGTCGACCCTGATATTGTCCTCGAGCCCGGTGCGAACCGCGTCGGCGCCGCGCGCGAGCGCCCAGCCCATGACCTCGGCTTGGTGGCGCCCGATCCCGGCCGCGGTCCACGTCGCTTTCGGGATCAGCCGCCTGAGCTCTCCCAGGAGGATATCGAGGACATGCTCGTCCGCCGGCATCGCGTTCTTGACGCCCATGACGAACTGCACGTGCGGACGAGGGTCGATCAGCCCCGCCTCGATCAGGCGGCGGGCGCCATGCAGATGCGATAAATCGAAGATCTCGATCTCCGGCCGGATGCCACCTTCCTTCATGCCGGTGGCGAGGGTCTCGACCAGGGCAGCGCTGTTCTCGTAGACAATCGTCGGAAAGTTCACCGATCCCGTGGACAGCGAGGCCATGTCCGGCCTCAGATAGAGCGACGATCCCCGCGCCGAGGGATCGCGGCCCCGCCCGCCGGTCGAGAACTGAACGATCATCCATGGGCAGTGCTTCCTGATGCCTTCCTGCACCAGGGCAAAACGCTCCGGGTCGGAGGACGGCGTCTCGTCATCGTTGCGAACATGGATATGGGCAAGCGTGGCGCCGGCCTCGAAGGCTTGTTGCGTCGACTCGATCTGCTCGGACGGCGAGATCGGCACCGCGGGATTGTCCTTCTTGCGCGGAACGGAGCCGGTGATAGCGACGGCAACGACAACGGGGTTCATCCTGCAACCTCATGATGATCGCGCTCACGCGCACATATTCTGGATCGGCAGCCACGCAGTGCTGCGAAACCTGCCGCTGCGACAATCATCGATCGCAGCGGCAATCGCCTCATACCATAACCGTACCCGTCAGGTCGGAACTGCGGCAGCCCCGCTCGCCGCTCCCGCACGCTGCCGCTCATAGTCTGCGCGCGCCATCGGAACGGCTTCAGGATTACCGAGATCCTCGATGTTGATCCGGTAGGTCTCCCGGGCCGTGACGGCCGCCAGCGCGGCGATGATCGTGATGCCGAAGGCGATCGCCCCCACCGTCAACGGAATGTTGGCCGAGCCGGGAGGCGCCACGGTCGCAAACAAAGCGGGAAGCAACGCGGTGATGGTCGTGCCGATGTTCTGCGAGATCGCCATTGCCGACACACGGGTGCGCGTCGGAAAGAGCTCCGGGTAGAAACTCGGGAAGATCGCGTTGTAGCCCTGGTAGACGACGCCCCACATCAGGAGGGACAGCAGGATCGCCAGCGGCACATTCCGGATGCTGATGGCATAGAGATAGCCGAAGGCGAGCAAGCCGGAGAGCAGCGCGCCCACGATGATCGGAGGCTTGCGGCCGACCTTGTCGGAGAGATGGCCGACGAAGGGAATGACGAACACGGCCAGCATGTTTCCGAGCACTGGGATCCAGAGATAGACGTCCTTGGCAAAGCCGATGCCATAGGCGGGCTGGACCGCGTAGGCCGCACCGAAGATGGTCGCAACGACGGGGATGACGTTCATCAGAGCCATGCAGATGACCCTGAGCATGTCGCGCCAGCTCAGCTTGATGGCCTGGACAATGGGCGCCCGCGGCGTTTCTCCCAGCTCGCCCTCGCGGGCAAAGGCGGGGGTTTCGTCGACTTCGCGGCGAATGATGTAGCCTGCGACGATGACGAAGAAGCTGAGCAGGAAGGGAATCCGCCAGCCCCAGCTATTGAAGGCGTCGGTCGGCATATAGGCCGCCAGCGGCAGGAAGACCGCGGCCGCGAGAATTTGTCCGGCCTGCACGCCCTGAAGGGCGAAGCTTGCATAGAAGCCGCGCCGGCCGAACGGCGCATGCTCCAGAATCATCGAGCTTGCGCCGGAGATCTCACCGGCCACGGCAAATCCCTGCACGAGGCGAAGGATGACGAGCAGGATCGGCGCCAGGATGCCGACTTGCTGATAGGTCGGCAGGATACCCACCGCCATCGTCGAGATGCCCATCAGGAACATGCAGACGATGAGAACAGTCTTGCGGCCATGGGTGTCGCCCCAATGTCCGAGGACGAAGGCGCCGATCGGCCGGGCCACGTATCCAACACCATAGGTCGCCAGCGATGCGACGATGGCGACGGTGGGATTGTCCGACGGAAAGAAGATCTGCGGGAAGATCAGCGACGCAGCGGTCGCGTAGATGAAGAAGTCATAATATTCGAGAGCCGACCCGATCCAGCCGCTGGCAGCAGCCTTCCTCGACTGACTCATGTGGTGCATCGCGCGAGTCGTGACCATTTCAAAATTCCTCCCTGGTTTTCTGGCGTCCCGTTGGCGGGCTTCGTTGAAAATTGGGCAGCAATCTCCGGGCGTTCTGCGAAGCTTCGCGAGCGCTGGTCACTGCCGATGGGTGTCTGATTGATCGCGACAATAGGCTTTCGCTGGGCTAACACAATTACCCAGTTATGCGATAAACCTAACATGATGTTATTTGCGTCGGAGCGCGAACGTCGGGCAGCGGGCTCGCGGACCGCGGCTCGGCATGCCGCCGCGGGAGAGCATCGTCACCGGCTCGCTTGCGATCGCCAGCAGCTTTGGTCAGCCCTCCCCGCCAACTCGCCCCCCGCTGAACAATTGCGCATCCGCTCGCTGATGTCGGAAAACGGCGTCATCTTCAGCGGCGGCGTCGAAGCCGACCGCCTCTATTCCAATGCGGGTGCCGAGGTCACGATCGGAATTGCCGCGCGGCGCGGGCGATTGATCGTTTGATGCGGCGCGCAAGAGGCCCACCACACTGACGATGCTAGCTCCCGAGGTCAGCCTCGCCGTCTTCGCGGCCGGGCGCACTGACATGGACCTCGTGCCCCTGCCGGAGTGCCAGCGAGGCGGCGGCCACGGCCGCTTCGAACGCCGATTCCTTGGTCGCATATTTGCCGTTGACGTTGCCGTCGTGCAGCACACCCCATTGGTCCCGGACCGGCACGATGGCGTATTGAGCAAGGCCCATTGTCCAAATCCTGTCGCTGCCCGGGTTGCGGCCGCGCGCGAGTTAGCCGTCACCCCCTCCGACCAGCCAACTCGTGCTTGCGGTGAAGGTTCCCATGGGGATTTGTTCTGATCTCCCCCTGCATCGAACAACGCGGGCGAGCAGTCGCTGGATTATTGCGCAGCTAGCTGCGCGGCTTGATACGCCGCATAGGCGCGCTTCAGGCCGTCCTCGAGCGAGGTGGTCGCGCGCCAGCCGAGTCCTGCAAGGCGGCTGACGTCGAGCAGCTTGCGCGGCGTACCGTCGGGCCGCGAGGTGTCGAAAGAGATCTCGCCGCTGTAACCAACGACCTCGGCAACGACGCGCGCGAATTCGGCGATGGTGATGTCCTCGCCGGTGCCGATGTTGATCAGCCCGGCACCGGAATACGTCTTCATCAGGTGCACGCAGGCATCCGCCATGTCGTCGACATAGAGGAACTCGCGCCGCGGCGTGCCGGTGCCCCACACGACGACGCCCTTGGCGCCCGAAACCTTCGCCTCGTGGAAGCGGCGGATCAGCGCGGCGACGACGTGGCTCATCTCAGGGTGATAATTGTCGCCGGGGCCGTAGAGGTTGGTCGGCATCACGCTGATGAAGTCGCATCCATATTGGCTGCGGTAGGCCTCGGCAATCTTGATGCCGGCGATTTTTGCAATTGCATAGGGCTCGTTGGTCGGCTCCAGCGGGCCGGTCAGCACGGACTCTTCGCGCAAGGGCTGCGGGGCCAATTTGGGATAGATGCAGGAGGAGCCGAGGAACATCAGCTTCTCGGCGCCGTTCCGATGCGCGGCGTGGATCACGTTGGCCGCGATTGCGATGTTGTCGTAGATGAACTCGGCGCGCAGCGTGTTGTTGGCGACGATGCCGCCGACTTTCGCCGCCGCGAGGAACACGACCTGCGGCCGCACCTTTGCGAACCAGTCGAACACGGCGGCCTGGTTGCAGAGATCGACCTCGCGACGGTCCGCGGTGACGAGCTTGACATCCTCTCCTGCGAGCCGGCGCACCAGCGCGCTGCCGACCATGCCGCGATGGCCGGCGACGTAGACGCTTCTGCCCTTCAGCTCAAACGGAGCGTTTGTCATGGGCAGCGTCCCGTTTCGCCTGTGCCAGATCGCTCGCCATCATCTCCTCGACAAGCTGGGCAAAGCTCCGCTTCGGCTTCCAGCCGAGCACCTCGCGCGCCTTGCTGGCATCACCGATGAGGAGATCGACCTCGGTCGGGCGGAAATAGGTCGGATCGATCTTCACCACCGTCTTGCCGCTCTTGGCATCGACACCGGTCTCCTCGACGCCTGCGCCACGCCAGGCGATGCGCCGGCCGACCTGCGCGAACGACAATTCGACCATCTCCCGCACCGAGCGCGTCTCACCGGTGGCGAGAACGAAGTCGTCGGGCTTGTCGGCCTGGAGGATCATGTGCATGCCCTCGACGTAGTCCTTGGCATGCCCCCAGTCGCGCTTGGCCTCGAGATTGCCGAGATAGAGCGTGTCCTCCAATCCCACCTCGATGCGGGCGACGCCGCGCGTGATCTTGCGCGTGACAAAAGTCTCGCCGCGGATCGGGCTCTCGTGGTTGAACAGGATGCCGTTGGACGCGAACATGCCGTAGGCCTCACGGTAGTTCACCGTGATCCAATAGCCGTAGAGCTTTGCCACGCCGTAAGGAGAGCGCGGATAGAACGGCGTCGTCTCCTTCTGCGGGATCTCCTGCACGAGACCGTAGAGCTCGGAGGTCGAGGCCTGGTAGAACCGTGTCTCCTTCTCCATGCCGAGGATGCGGATCGCTTCCAGCAGCCGCAGCACGCCGATCGCGTCGGCATTGGCTGTGTATTCCGGGCTCTCGAAGCTCACGGCGACGTGGCTCTGGGCGGCGAGATTGTAGATCTCGGTCGGCCGGATCTGCTGCACCAGGCGGATCAGATTGGTCGAGTCGGTCATGTCGCCGTAATGCATCAGGAACGGCACGTTGCCGACATGGGGATCCTGATATAGGTGATCGACCCGCGCGGTGTTGAACGAAGACGAGCGCCGCTTGATGCCGTGCACGACATAGCCGAGCGACAGCAGATATTCGGCGAGATAGGCGCCGTCCTGGCCGGTCACGCCGGTGATGAGAGCGATCCGCTCGGTCATAGCTATCCCGATCTCCTGGTACCCATTGGCGGGGCGGTCCGCGCGTTCGTGGCCGTCGATGTGACGCCCTTCTTTGACAGAACGGCCGCCCCGGTCAACACGTACGGGACGCAATGGAGATTGAAGCGGGTGAAGCGCTCCGACTCAGAATCTCTTTCCCGTTTTTATACGTAATTCCAAGAAGTTACATCATCCCCAAGTTTCGTGTTGGACGTTCCAGCCGCGGCTCACTTTGGCGCGTGTGCTGCGCAAGACGGCCGGCACCCATGACGCGGCGAGTCGGGGGCGCTCGCCGGCGCAGGTTCTGCTCAAACCGGCCATTGTCGATCGCTCGCGGCCTCTGTCCGGATAGCGCCGCACGCATGCCAAGGATGTCGAGCGCTTCACCCACCCAACACGCCGCTTTGAAGTTTCTTCATTCTGCGGCGATGCAGCCGGCGTCAATCGACGTCAGGGAAACCGCATTTCATGCTCGGCACGGATCCTCGAATGAACGGATTTCAGCACCTATTCGTCGTCCGAAGGCTTCACGCCGGCCCCCTCGCCTCGACGGAGCTTTCTGACGAATGCCGCGATCGCATCATAAGCTTGCAGCAACGGCGGGCTCAGGGAAAAGAAGGCGCCGAGCGCGACTGCAATAATCGCATGACGAAGCGAAAAACCCTCGTCCTCTTCCAGCCGGCTTTTCGGATCGATCAATGCAGGCGACAGGCCGCTCTGTCCTCGCTCGCCATTCGACCTCCGCGACTTCCGCGGGGGGATCATGATCACGGCGAAGAGGACATTGATGAGCAGCCAAATGCCAAGAATAATGAGCAGAGTTCGCATCGAAAATCCGAAAAATATCAATCGAAAAAAATCAGTCACGTCATTTCTGCGAATATTCGTTCACGCTTTCCGTCACAATCACTAGGTGCCTTGCCGGACGCAAGCAAAATGCGCGCCCTCCTCGCCTAAAGGACCGTGCAGTGTTACCAGCGCCGACGCTCTGCATCGGCGACACCTGCATGCAACGATGGCTGTGATGACAGGCGCCGAAGCCGGCCCGCGTGTCGGCCGCGACCTGTCCTCGCGCTGTGGCAGCGGGCTCCTTCGGACGATCGGTTGAGCGTGAAGCCCGGTTTCTGTTCGCCAATACAGAATCGTCCGCTGGCGGAACAGTAAGGGCATCGTGGATCGACAACAGCCTGGGAGGTAAAGCGGCACAGCGGAAGCTTGCGCTTCGTCACATCCAGGTTTGGCGCCGCCCTCCACCCCGAAGACAGAGGTATTGTTACACCTCCGCCCTGCCTCCGACGTGGCAGAAATGCGACAACCCGGTACAATTGCTCAATTTTCCCGCATTGCGCCTAGCTTGTCGGTTCAGTCCTTGCGAGACTTGAGGCAATTTCATGGGGGACCCCGCGACCGAATTTCGGAAACGGGCGGAGGTAAAATTGCTCAAGTACATTTTCGTTTTCACAGCATTGGCTGTGGTTCCATGCGGCGGCGCATTAGCCGAACCGTTCTCGATCAATGACGCGTTGAAACAGGCCGTACGTACCAACCCTGGAGTTGGTGAGGCCTCGGCCAACCGCCGCGCTACCGAGAGCGAGCTTCGCCAGACCCAGAGCACGCTGCTTCCGCAGGTTCGCGTGGAAGCGCGCTGGGGTCCCGAAAAATTCGACCAGAGTGCTGCCGTATCAACCGGCACCGCCCTGCCCGTCCCGATCGTCGGAAATGGCTCGTGGCGAAACGGATCGCAGGAATCCGTCGTCGTCCGGCAGATCTTGTTCGACGGCTTCGCCTCGATTCACGACATCTGGCGGCAGACGGCGCGCGTCAACGCAGCGGCTTTCCGCGTTCGCGAGCGGACCGAGTTGATCGCCCTGGACGCAGCGGAAGCCTATGTCGACGTCGTGCGCTATTTGCGGCTGGTCACGCTCAGCGAGCAGAACGTCGTCACCCACGAGAAGATCTTCAGCAACGTCAACACGCGCTTTTCCGGCGGACGCGCCGGTGAAGGCGATCTCGAGCAGGCCCGCGAACGGGTTGAAAATGCGCGTGCGACGCTCGCCGAATTCCGCCGGAGCCTGGAAGAGTCCCGCGCCAGATTCCGCAAGGTCGTCGGACTTGAACCCATCAATCTTCGCTTCCCGGGACCACTGGGCGGCTTGCCCACGACCCGCGACGAGGCCCTTGCCACCACGGTACGGTTCAACCCCACCATTCAGGCCGCGCAGGCCGACGCCGATGCGGCAAAGCATGCGTTTCGCGTGACGGACGGCGCTTTTGTTCCGACCTTCTCGCTCGAGGGCCGGGCGACGCACAACGACAACACCTACCCCTATCTTGGGGTTACTCACGACGACTACAGCGGCAAGGTTGTCATGTCCTGGGATGTCTTCCGCGGCGGTCAGGATGTCTGGCGGCGGTCGGAGATGTCCGAACGCTACGTCGAAAGTACCGCGCGGCATGCACGCCTTCAGCGCGATGCAATCGAATCCATCGACAAGGCCTGGGCAGCGCGGACGGTCACCGTGACACGAATCGCCGCGCTGACGCGGCAACTCGAGGCTGATCGCAAGACGATTGCGGCCTTCCAAAAGGAATATGAGCTTGGCCAGCGTTCGCTGATCGACCTCTTGAATGCCCAGAACCAGTATTTCAACGCCTTGGTTTCGTTGACCTCGGCTCGTGGCGTCGTGGTGTTCGCCGACTATCAACTTTTGGCGGCCATGGGCACGCTGCTTGAATATTTGAAATCTCCGCCGCCTGTTGACGCAGCGCCGGTGGATCTTGGGGTTTTCGGAACGCCCGACTACAAGGCGCCGACGCTCCGCGTGAAGCTGCCCCAGACCGGTTCCGAACCGCTGAACGTCCCGGTGCCTGCACCGGAACGAGTTCCCGCCCGTCTGGGCTACGCGAGCGAAGGGCCCGAACCTGATGCGTTCAAGGATAGATGGCCGACACGATCCAATCTGCCGACCATGGTGGGAGCATCCGAATGGATCACGCAGCGGCGAAGCACCGACGATCCGGTCATACTCAACACCTCTCCCGCTACCGCGTACGCGGCCGATAGAAAGCCGCACTGGCTGGCGACGGCATTCGAGCCGGTTCAGAGATAGTTCCAACTCCGCGAGCGCGTCCGTGATCGGCGAAAGGCGGTTCGAAGATTAACCTTTAGTTGCGCTTTTGCCGATTAACCAAATGATTTCGTGCGTTTTCCGCTATGCTGGAATGACGGTTCGCTTTTCGCTCCGCATCATTTCATTTTGGACATTCGCATTTGTTGTTTCGAGCATCCGAGTCAACGCACATGCATGGCCACTCCGTCGCGGAGCAAGCCGTTGCGTCTGAACCGAAGCAAGCGACAGGTCGCCTCGAAAGCGACGACCCACTTGCATCATCGCTCATTTTCCTGGCGTCGTACCACGGCCGTGCCGTTAGTCGCGAGGCATTGCTAGGCGGCCTGCCGATCCTCGACGGCCGGTTGTCAGTTCCCCTCTATGACCGTGCGGCTCAGCGCGCGGGCCTCCAGACCGAAGCGGTCAAACGGGACATTGCCGATATTCCCGCGCTGGTGCTGCCGGCCGTCCTTATCATGAAGAATGGCACGACGCTGATCCTGCTGGGGTTCGACAAATCCGGAAGCAGTGTCAAAGTCCTCAATCCGTCCCTCAAGGCCGGCATCCCTGAGCTTCACGCGATCCAGACCATCTCGGCCGGCTACACCGGATACGCTTTCTTCGTCAGGGCTACGGTCGAGAGCAACGCACGCGCCGTCGCTGCCGGCGACCTGCCGCGAAGCCATTGGTTTTGGTCGGTGGTCAAGCTGCATTGGCGCGGCTACGGTCACATCGCGCTTGCAGCCTTCCTGATAAACATGCTCGCGCTGGCGACGCCCCTCTTCACCATGAGCGTCTACGACCGCGTTGTCCCCAATGGCGCGCTTCCTTCGCTGATCGCCCTGTCGATCGGAATGGGGTTGGCGATTGCGTTCGACTTCATCTTCCGGACGGTTCGCAGCCGTATGATCGATGTCACCGGCAAGACGATCGACGTCATCCTCGCTGCCAACATTTTCGAGCACGTGATGGGCGTGAAGATGGCGCAGCGTCCCGCGTCGGTGGGCATCCTCGCCAATCAGTTGCGCGACTTCGATTCAGTTCGCGAGTTCTTCACGTCCGGCAGCGTCGTATCCGCGACGGATCTGCTGTTCGCGATGCTGTTTGTCGGGATTCTCTTTGTCATCGCCGGGCCGCTGGCCTGGATACCTCTGGTGATGTTGCCGGTCATGCTCCTGATCGGCCTGGCATTGCAGCGCCCGCTGGACCGGGCCATGAAGCGCCAGCAGGCTGAAGCTGCGGCACGTCATGGCGTGCTGGTCGAATCGCTGTCCGGCCTCGAGACGATACGCGCGACCGGCGCCGAAGCGCGCATGCAAACGGCCTGGGAACGATCGGTCGCGGCAACGGCCCGCTCGGGCGAAGACGTCCATTTCTGGGCCTCGCTCGCGCTGACGAGCGCCAATACGGCCCAACAGCTCACCAGCCTCGCCCTGATCGTCGTCGGCGTATTCCTGATACTCGACGGCAAGCTCACGGTCGGAGCGCTGGTCGCGGCAAACATGCTGGCGGGGCGCGTTCTGGCACCGATCGCCGGGATCGCTTCGGTGATCACGCGCGGAACGCAAACGCTGAGTTCGCTAAAGGCCATCGATCGCATTATGTCGCTGGAGCGCGAGCGATCCCCTGCGCGTGCCTATGTCTCTCGACAGATCCGTGAAGGCGCGATCGCTTTCGACGGCGTTAGCTTCACTTACCCCAACGCGCCCGGCAAGGCCCTCGACAAGGTATCCTTCAAGATCGAAGGCGGCGAGAAGGTCGGCATCATCGGACGCATTGGATCCGGCAAGACGACTGTGGGGCGGCTTCTGCTCGGCTTCTATGAGGCGCAGGAGGGCCGCATCCTCGTCGATGGTGTCGACTCGCGGCAATACGATCCGTCCGACCTGCGGTCCGGGGTTGGCTTTGCGATGCAGGACACCGAGCTGTTCTTCGGAAAGCTGCGCGACAACATCGCGCTGGGCAAACCCGAGGCAACCGACGAGGAAGTCCTGGCCGCGGCGCGGCTGGCCGGCGTCGAGACGTTCGTCGCGGGCCATCCCATGGGCTACGACATGCCCATTTCGGAAGGCGGCCGGAGCCTCTCCGGCGGCCAGAAGCAGGCCATCGGCCTTGCGCGGGTGCTCATCAGGAAGCCGCGGATATTGTTTCTGGACGAACCGACCGCCCATTTCGACATTCGCAGCGAAGCCGAATTTCTCGAGCGCCTGAGGGCGTTGCGCGAAGAGCAGATCACCATTCTGATCTCGACGCATCGGCTCTCACTGCTGAATATGGTCGACCGCCTGCTGCTGTTCGACAACGGCCGACTGATCGCCGACGGCCCCCGCGACAAGGTTCTCGCGCTCCTGCAGGGCAAGCCGGCGCCATCGACGCCGAGCCAGACCCCGATGCCGGCGGCTGCCGAGCAACCCGTCTCACCCATGGCCAGAACCAATGTCGTCTGATTTCGCGTTTGCCAACGATGTTCGGGCTGCCGCCGCGCTTCGTGCGCCGCGGACCTCCCGCATGCTGCTTGTAGCGTCCCTTGCCCTGCTCGCCACGTTCCTGACCTGGGCTCATTTCGCCGTGCTGGACGAAGTCAAGCGAGGCAACGGCCGCGTCGTACCCGCGCGCCAGATGCAGGTGGTGCAGTCGCTCGAAGGCGGGATCGTCGGCGATATCCTCGTCCAGGAGGGATCAATCGTCCAGCAGGGACAATCCCTGATGCGCATCGACGATACAAAGTTTGCATCCGAATTCGGCGAGATCAGGGAACGGCGGGCTGCGATGGCGGCCCGTGTCACCAGACTTGAGGCCGAAGCCAGGGGAAAGGGCGAGCTGATCTTTCCCGATCAGCTTGACCAGGTGGTGCCGTCGGCCGTGGCCACGGAAAGCAGCGTGTTCAAGATGCGCGCGCAGAAACTGGCGCAGGATGTCGACGTCCTGAACCAGCAGGTCGCCCGGCTCGGCGGCACGCTCAAATTGCTGGATCGGGAGCTGGCGTTGACGCGCAAGCTGTACGAGCAAAAGGTGGTGCCGGAAATCGAGATGCTGCGGCTCGACCGCCAGGCGACCGAGATGAGAGGACAACTCGCGGAGGCCCAATCCAAGATCGCGAGCACGGTCTCCTCCTTCCGCTCCCAGGCGGACGAAGATCTTGCGAAGTCCAAGGGCGACCTGGCCGTGCTCGAT
The DNA here is from genome assembly GCF_000011365.1 of Bradyrhizobium diazoefficiens USDA 110. Classification (GTDB taxonomy): domain Bacteria; phylum Pseudomonadota; class Alphaproteobacteria; order Rhizobiales; family Xanthobacteraceae; genus Bradyrhizobium; species Bradyrhizobium diazoefficiens. Next base: position 6,015,792 of record NC_004463.1, read on the forward strand.
GAAAATATCAAATCGGCGCAGGACCGGGTCCGGCGAACCGACCTCAAGGCACCCGTGCATGGGATCGTCAATAAGTTGAACGTGACCACCGTGGGGGCAGTCGTGCAGCCCGGCGCCAATGTGATGGACATCGTCCCCCTCGACGACACGCTGCTGGTCGAAGGTCGCATCAAGCCCCAGGACATCGCCTTCATCCGGCCCGGCCAGGACGCCGTGGTGAAGATCTCGGCCTACGATTCCTCGGTCTACGGCTCGCTGAAAGGCAAGGTCGAGCGCATCAGCGCCGATACGATCGTCGACGACAAGGCCGAAAAGACCCCGGATCGCCAGGAGAGCTTCTACCGCGTCATGGTGCGGACAGAGAAGAACCACCTGGGCACGGAGCAGAAGCCGCTCCCGATCATTCCCGGCATGATCGCGACGGTCGAGGTGCTGACCGGCGAGAAATCGGTTCTCGATTATCTGGTGAGGCCGGCCCGCACACTGCGCGACGAAGCCCTGCGCGAGCGTTGAGGCCTCGACAAGGTTAACAGGGCGCAAAGGTCGCGGCGACAATTTGCCGGTCGCTCGAAGCGCGCGATTGACCGCCTTTGCGACAAGGCTGCCGCCCTCCCCCCGCTTTAACCTCACCTAAGCGTCGCAGACCTCAGTCTCGATCCGACAACAGGATCGGGGCGTGGATCGACGCAATAGACGTTGACGACGCTCCCGGCGCAGGGGACGTCGTCTATGACACTGCATTGGGAATTGCAGCGCAAAGGCCTGTGCGCGCTCGGCGTGGGGCTGGTTGCATTGGTCGTTGCCGGCGTGACATCGCCCGCCCGGGCCGATGACGCCCTGGCTCGGGACGTCTTGACTCAAGACGCCCAGGACACTCTCGCTCCCGGCATTGACGCGGCAACGCGTGCGCCGGCGACGTTCTTCCGCATCACCGACGTGCTGGCGAAGCTCGATGCCATGCGCGGCCGCGGGCCGAATGCCGTCCGTCTCGCGGCGCTGACACCTTCCAACATCGCGACCGACGCGGCCCCCGAGCCCGGGCCGGTGCCGGCGAAAGGCGACGAGCCGTTCGGCCTCTTCATCTTCCGCGCGCCCGAAGGCCTGTTGTGGCAGAAATGGCGGGGCCTCGAGACCAGGCTGGCCAGCGACGCTGAGACACTGAGCCGCTGCCAGACCGACGCCGGCAATTGCCCCTCAAACGCCGCCCAGTTCCTGCGATTGATCGGCGCCGTCAAATCGAAATCGGGACGCGCGAGGCTCGACGAGGCCAACCGCGCGGTCAACACAGCCGTCCGCTACGTGAGCGACTTTGCCCAGCATGGCGAGGCCGATCGCTGGAGCTCGCCGCTGGAGACCTTCGCGACGGCAAAGGGTGATTGCGAAGACTATGCGATCGCGAAATACGTCGCACTGCGCGAAGCCGGATTTCCGCGTGAGGATCTGCGGCTCGTGCTGGTCCGCGATCGCGCCGTGCGGCAGGACCACGCCGTGCTCGCCGCGCGCCTCGACGGGCAGTGGCTCGTGCTGGACAACCGGCGCTCCGAGCTGATCGAGGATTCAGGGGCGACGAACCTGGCCCCGCTGTTCGCCATCGACCACGCCGGCGTCCACCTGTTCGCCGCGCCCTATGCCCAGCGCCAGCTGGCCGGCCCCGCGGAAGCCGCACCCGCCGCCAGCGACGAAGCGACGCAATGGGGTAATGCGGACATCGCCGCCGGCAGCGCCTGGCCCGGCGCGCTCCCGCTGCTGATGTGAGCTTGTGCAGTAGAGGCGAAAGCGGCTCCGGTTGAGCCGCTTTCCGCTGTCGACTAGGCCTGCGCGGCGTGGTTCACCTGCAGGTCATTGTCGATGAACAGGCTTGCCGTCGCCGTCGCCACGGTCGAGCCTGTCGGAATCCACTGATGGAAGACCTGCCCGCCGGTGGAGGTGAAGGTGTTGGCCGACTCGGTCCACCCCCCGGCCCCCGTCGCAAGCTGCACATCGTCGCCGGCCGAACCGACAACGAAGAGCGAGTGAGCCGTCGCCGAAGTGCTGTTGGTCGCCTCAGTGATGGCGGTGACCTTGGCGATCGATAGCCCGTTGAGCTCGGTTCCGTAGAGCGAGCTTGCGAGCGGATCGTCGGTGATCAGGATCGATTCCAGATTGGTCAGGTTCGCCCCCGACAGATCGATTCCATAGAGATGGACGCCCCCCACCGTGTGGGCATTGCCAGCTGACAGCCCGTTGGCCGACGCACCGCTGATCTCCAGCGACGAGTTATAGATCGCTCCGTCATCGATGCGCAGAATATCGAAGCCGCTGCCGCCATCGATCGTGGTCGACGGGTGGTACACCAGAATGTCGTTGCCGGCTCCGCCGTTCTCCACGTTGCCCGGAGAACCCGCCGCATTGAGAAGGTCGGCATCATTGCTGCCCGACGCGGTCGCGCTCTTACCATCCACATACGTCATGTTGTAGGTGTTGGTATTGGCTGACGGATCCGAGATGCTGTCGTTGTTGGTGTGCGAGTCGTGTGAATCCGTGCCGGTCACGCCAGCGGCATTGTTCGTCGTCATGACCGCGGTGAAGCCGGCACTGACGCTGCCGCCGCTAATCCCGATCTGAGGGTGCCCAGACGCCTCGTCGATATGCGTGCCGTTGAGTGTGAAGTTGGTCACACCGATCTTTGAAGTGTCGAACGGGGCATCGAGCGAGACCAGGAAGTGGTCCGCTCCCGAGATGTTGAAACCGGCGTCCGAGGTGACGTTGCCCTGCTGGCCCTGCGCGTTGGTGATCACCAGTTGTGAGAAGGCGTCGAGCGGGTGCTCCTGGTCGACGAACGTCAGGATCATGTCCTGGGCGGTCTGGTTCGAGTTGGTGACGATCGTCCCGGACAGCAGCCGCGCAGCCGGGATACCGGTCGTATCGGTGAAGGCCGCCACGTTGTCTGTGGTGAGATCGGCATTGCTCGCGCCGACCCCACCGCCATGCAAAGTGGTCTCGGTGGCAGTCGCCGTGGCCGTGAAGTTCAGCGTGCTTGGCAGCGTGCCCGTCGCCGGCGCCGTCACCGCAAAGCTCAGATCGATCGTGGCGGTCTGGTTGGCGTTCGGATTGAGACCTGTATCCTGGGGGACGGCGATGTGGATGTCGCCCGTCGCCGAAGTGTAGGTGTAGCTGAACGTCGTGGCGACACCGTTGTAGGTGCCAGCGATCGTGCCGCTTGCCAGGAGGCCGGCCGTGAACCCGCTCTGGAGATGGATATCCAGCGTGTGGCTCTCCGATCCGTCGTGAACGTCGCCGAACGTCGCCTTGATTTGCAGCGCTCCGGTTTCGCCGTTGCTGAAGGCTGTATTGGAATCGCTGGGCGAGTCGGTCACGAAGATCATGTGCGTCTGGCCGGCGACCACGGTCGGCATGTCCGCGACGGCGTCGACATAGATGGTGCCCGCCGTACCCGCACTGGTGGCGCTGATCGCGCCCTGCGCGGCGGTGGCCGTCATCGTGATGCTCGCGTCCACGTCGGTGTTCAGTGGCGGCGTCATCGCCACCGAGACCGTCTCGACTGTGCCGGCCGCGGCGCCGCTGATGTTGAAGGTCAGCACGCCGCTACCGGAGTTGAAGGTTGCGGTCACAGTCGCACCGTTGACCGTGGCCGTGGACGTATCGACGCTCCAGCCCGTGAGGCCTGAAACGACGACCTGGGTGACATGCGAGCCGGCGCTGACGGGCGTAGCCGTGAACTGGAACACCTCCTGGGTGTCTTCCGGCAGGGCGACATTGTTGCCGACGGCAACGGTTGGCGCGTACACGACTGGCACCGAGGTCGTTCCGGTCGTCAGCAGCTGCTCGTATTCGCCGCCGCCGCTGAAGACTCCGGTGATGGAATCGGCGATCGACGCCTGATTTGTGATCTGCGCGTCGGTGTAGTTGGTCGTCACCGAACCGCTCGGCTGCCCGGCGAAGATCGTGACGTGCTCACCGTTGGCCAGGGTCAACACCAAATCGGTCTTTGGAGTGAATGGCGTCAGCCCGCTCGTCAGCGTCACCGTGTAGGTGACCGAGCCGCCAAACTCGGAGATGCCGGCGGTGGACGTCGTCAAGGTGGCTGTAACGGGATCCTGGTCGTCGGTGATCGTCGTCGTCACCGTCGCCGGGTTGGTCACCAGGCTCTCGTACTCGCTGCCGCCGGTATGGCTGACAATGCTGTTCGTCACCGGGTGGGTGTCGATATAGACGTCGTCCTCGTTGACCGCGATCGTCGTCGAGCCGCTGGCCTGGCCCGCCTGCACGATGACGTGCTCGCCATTGGCCAGGGTGAAGTCCAGATTGCTGGTCGGCGTGAACGGGCTCAGCCCGCTCGTCAGCGTCACCGTATAGGTGATCGAGCCGCCGTCCTCGCTGGTCGACGGTGTCGCCGTCAGCGTCGCCGTCACCGGGTCGCTGTCGTCGGTGATCGTCGTCGTCACCGTCGCCGGGTTCGTCACCAGGCTCTCGTACTCGCTGCCGCCGGTATGGCTGACAATGCTGTTCGTCACCGGGTGGGTGTCGATATAGACGTCGTCCTCGTTGACCGCGATCGTCGTCGAGCCGCTGGCCTGGCCCGCCTGCACGATGACGTGCTCGCCATTGGCCAGGGTGAAGTCCAGATTGCTGGTCGGCGTGAACGGGCTCAGCCCGCTCGTCAGCGTCACCGTATAGGTGATCGAGCCGCCGTCCTCGCTGGTCGACGGTGTCGCCGTCAGCGTCGCCGTCACCGGGTCGCTGTCGTCGGTGATCGTCGTCGTCACCGTCGCCGGGTTGGTCACCAGGCTCTCGTACTCGCTGCCGCCGGTATGGCTGACAATGCTGTTCGTCACCGGGTGGGTGTCAATATAGACGTCGTCCTCGTTGACCGCGATCGTCGTCGAGCCGCTGGCCTGGCCCGCCTGCACGATGACGTGCTCGCCATTGGCCAGGGTGAAGTCCAGATTGCCGGTCGGCGTGAACGGGCTCAGCCCGCTCGTCAGCGTCACCGTATAGGTGATCGAGCCGCCGTCCTCGCTGGTCGACGGTGTCGCCGTCAGCGTCGCCGTCACCGGGTCGCTGTCGTCGGTGATCGTCGTCGTCACCGTCGCCGGGTTCGTCACCAGGCTCTCGTACTCGCTGCCGCCGGTATGGCTGACAATGCTGTTCGTCACCGGATGGGTGTCGATATAGACATCGTCCTCGTTGACCGGGATCGTCGTCGAGCCGCTGGCCTGGCCCGCCTGCACGATGACGTGCTCGCCATTGGCCAGGGTGAAGTCCAGATTGCCGGTCGGCGTGAACGGGCTCAGCCCGCTCGTCAGCGTCACCGTATAGGTGATCGAGCCGCCGTCCTCGCTGGTCGACGGTGTCGCCGTCAGCGTCGCCGTCACCGGGTCGCTGTCGTCGGTGATCGTCGTCGTCACCGTCGCCGGGTTCGTCACCAGGCTCTCGTACTCGCTGCCGCCGGTATGGCTGACAATGCTGTTCGTCACCGGGTGGGTGTCGATATAGACGTCGTCCTCGTTGACCGCGATCGTCGTCGAGCCGCTGGCCTGACCCGCCTGCACGATGACGTGCTCGCCATTGGCCAGGGTGAAGTCCAGATTGCCGGTCGGCGTGAACGGGCTCAGCCCGCTCGTCAGCGTCACCGTATAGGTGATCGAGCCGCCGTCCTCGCTGGTCGACGGTGTCGCCGTCAGCGTCGCCGTCACCGGGTCGCTGTCGTCGGTGATCGTCGTCGTCACCGTCGCCGGGTTGGTCACCAGGCTCTCGTACTCGCTGCCGCCGGTATGGCTGACAATGCTGTTCGTCACCGGGTGGGTGTCGATATAGACGTCGTCCTCGTTGACCGCGATCGTCGTCGAGCCGCTGGCCTGGCCCGCCTGCACGATGACGTGCTCGCCATTGGCCAGGGTGAAGTCCAGATTGCCGGTCGGCGTGAACGGGCTCAGCCCGCTCGTCAGCGTCACCGTATAGGTGATCGAGCCGCCGTCCTCGCTGGTCGACGGTGTCGCCGTCAGCGTCGCCGTCACCGGGTCGCTGTCGTCGGTGATCGTCGTCGTCACCGTCGCCGGGTTCGTCACCAGGCTCTCGTACTCGCTGCCGCCGGTATGGCTGACAATGCTGTTCGTCACCGGATGGGTGTCGATATAGACATCGTCCTCGTTGACCGGGATCGTCGTCGAGCCGCTGGCCTGGCCCGCCTGCACGATGACGTGCTCGCCATTGGCCAGGGTGAAGTCCAGATTGCTGGTCGGCGTGAGCGGGCTCAGCCCGCTCGTCAGCGTCACCGTATAGGTGATCGAGCCGCCGTCCTCGCTGGTCGACGGTGTCGCCGTCAGCGTCGCCGTCACCGGGTCGCTGTCGTCGGTGATCGTCGTCGTCACCGTCGCCGGGTTCGTCACCAGGCTCTCGTACTCGCTGCCGCCGGTATGGCTGACAATGCTGTTCGTCACCGGGTGGGTGTCGATATAGACGTCGTCCTCGTTGACCGCGATCGTCGTCGAGCCGCTGGCCTGACCCGCCTGCACGATGACGTGCTCGCCATTGGCCAGGGTGAAGTCCAGATTGCCGGTCGGCGTGAACGGGCTCAGCCCGCTCGTCAGCGTCACCGTATAGGTGATCGAGCCGCCGTCCTCGCTGGTCGACGGTGTCGCCGTCAGCGTCGCCGTCACCGGGTCGCTGTCGTCGGTGATCGTCGTCGTCACCGTCGCCGGGTTCGTCACCAGGCTCTCGTACTCGCTGCCGCCGGTATGGCTGACAATGCTGTTCGTCACCGGGTGGGTGTCGATATAGACGTCGTCCTCGTTGACCGCGATCGTCGTCGAGCCGCTGGCCTGACCCGCCTGCACGATGACGTGCTCGCCATTGGCCAGGGTGAAGTCCAGATTGCTGGTCGGCGTGAACGGGCTCAGCCCGCTCGTCAGCGTCACCGTGTAGGTGATCGAGCCGCCGTCCTCGCTGGTCGACGGTGTCGCACTCAGCGTGGCCGTCACCGGATCGATCGTATCCTTGGTCGTAACGGTGGCGTTGCCGTACGTCGTGGTGTTCACCGCCTCGAAATTGCCGCCGGACGTGCTGGCGATCGAGACCGGGATGACCTGGCCGTCCACATAGACGTCTTCGCCCTGCGCCGGCTGCGGATCCGAGGTCGCCGTAAACTGACCGGGCGCGAAGGTGATGTTCACGCCGTTGTTCAGCGTCACCGTGAACGGCGTCAGCGAGGCGTAGTCCATGTGCGCCGTGTAGACGAACGTCTGGTTCTCGAACACCACGACGTTGTCCAGCGTCACGAAGTTGGTGGTGATCGTGTCGTTGACCGTCACCGTCGCCGTGTCGGTGGTGTCAAGGAGCTCATAATTGCCGCCGGTCGCGCCGGTGACCGAGACGGGATAGGTCTCGTGATCGACATAGGGGTCGTCGCCCTGCACCGCGAACGGCGTCGAGGTGCCCGTCGTCTGGCCATTAAGGATCGTGATTGTCGCGCCGTTGCTCAAGGTCAGCACGAGATTGCTGCCCTGCGGCGCATGGTCCACGCTGGCCGAGATCGTCGCCGTGCCGACGCCCTCGTTCACCGTCACGTCGTTCAACGTCACCTTGGTCGGGTCGATCGTGTCCTTGAACGTGACCGTGGCATTGCCGTAGGTCGTGGTGTTCACCGCCTCGAAATTGCCGCCGGACGTGCCGGCGATCGAGACCGGGATGACCTGGCCGTCCACATAGACGTCTTCGCCCTGCGCCGCCTGCGGAGCCGACATCGCGGTAAACTGACCGGGCGCAAAGGTGATGTTCACGCCATTGTTCAGCGTCACCGTGAACGACGTCAGCGAGGCGTAGTCCATGTGCGCCGTGTAGACGAACGTCTGGTTCTCGAACACCACGACGTTGTCCAGCGTCACGAAGTTGGTGGTGATCGTATCGTTGACCGTCACCGTCGACGTGTCGGTGGTGTCAAGGAGCTCATAATTGCCGCCGGTCGCGCCGGTGACCGAGACGGGGTAGGTCTCGTGATCGACATAGGGGTCGTCGCCCTGCACCGCGAACGGCGTCGAGGTGCCCGTCGTCTGGCCATTAAGGATCGTGATCGTCGCGCCGTTGCTCAAGGTCAGCACAAGATTGCTGCCCTGCGGCGCATGATCCACGCTGGCCGAGATCGTCGCCGTGCCGACACCCTCGTTCACCGTCACGTCGTTCAACGTCACCTTGGTCGGGTCGCTGTCGTCGGTGACCACGAACGATACCGTCGATGCCGACGTATCGCCGTCACCATCGGTCACGGTGTACGTGAAGTTCGCCGGCCCGCCGGTCTTGTAGACGTCGTCGGGCTGCGCAACGAACTTGTAGGCGCCGTCCGCGGTGACCTGGAGACTGCCATGGGCGAGCGCGATCGCCTGGGAATACCCGTCCACACCGAAGGACAAGTTCACCCCGTTGATCTCAGTGACGGTCGCGCCGTCAGCGCCCGGATCGAAGCCGAGCTGTCCGGTGACCGGCGCGGAACCTTCGAGGACATCTTGCGGCGCTTCCGCAAATGCATGCGGACCATCGTCCTGGAAATTGATGTGAAGCCCGGCCGGCGAAACGGCATGGGCGGTGTCGCCATCACCGTCGGTCGCGGTGGCCGAGATGTACACGAGGCCGTTGGTGATCGAGACCTCGTCGTCATAGGCGGCGGGCGTCGAGCCATCGACATTGTGCGCGATCGCCGCGAACTGTGCGACCCACAGATGCCCGTCGGTGTCGACATAAAGCGCGAACACCTTCTCGCCGGTCTGGAGGTTGTTGCTGTCGACGCCCCAGACGATGTTCGGGTTGGCGGAATCCGTGAAAAGGAAGATGTCGTGGTTGCCGACCGTGGTGTTCAGCCCGGAATCCTGGCCGGTGAACCCGCCACCGGTGGAATTCGTCAGTTGATAGGACACACCTCCGGCCGGGCCGGGTCCATCCGTGCCGAAATCGGGCGTCGTGAACAGAGTGTTGGCGGCGCCGGTCGACTCGGCGTAGCCGAGAACCGTACCGATCTGGGCGCCGGCAATCGCGGCTGTCAGCACGCTCGGAGCGGTCGCGGGATCGACGTCGTTCTCCGGGTTCGGGCCGGACTGCGGAGCGAATCCCGCGCTCTCGTCATGGGTGACGCTGAGCGTGGCGGGCGCGCACACCACGGACGAAATGCCGCTCACCGAGAACGGATGACCGACATTGAGCTCTTGCGAATCGTTCGGGTCGACCGGAAGGGTCGGCGCGCCGTTCGGCGTGCTCGAGAAGGCGACATTGTCGTAATTGGAAATGACGAGACGATTGAAATCGTTCGACGTGTCAACCGTGACGGTGGCACCCTCGTTCAGGCCGACGATGACGACGCCGACCAGCGTATTGCCGTCATACACCGGAATTTTGGTGTAGCTGGCATCCCCGGTCACGGTGACGTCGTTCAGCGTGATCGGCAGCGGATTGCCGTCATCGGTGAAGTCGTTGTTGTCATTGGCATTGAAGACCTGGACGAAAACCGTCGCCGTATTGCTCGGATTGCCCTGGATCTGGTGGATCGTGAACGAGGCCGCATCAACCTCATAGTGCCCATTATAGGCGAAGGTATTGGCAGGGAACGTGACATTGTTGACGAAGTCGAGCCGCAGTATCTCCGCAGCCAGGTCGTTGCCTCCGTGGACCTCGTGGCCCTCGATCGACTGGTTGCCGACGCCAATATCGCTCCCTGTCGTGTTGATCGTGTTCGCGTTCGGGCTATTGCCCTGGCCGACGCCGGACATCAGCACGTCCTGATCGCTCGGACCATCGAGACCGCGCTCGTCGACGTTGCCCGCCTTGATGCCGACATAGCTGAGCGGCGTATCGACGCAATCCTGCGAAGCGGAGATCGTCGGACCAGAATCGTCGATCGAGACGATGGAATTGCTATGGTCGATGACAGTCGCGGTGGCCGATTTCGTGACATGGTCACCATCGCCGTCGGTCACCGTCACGGTCAGCTTCACGCCGACGCTCTGGCCGGCAATCGCCGTGAGCAACGAGATCGACTCGTCGAACAGCGAGGGATTCTCGGGCAACTGGGCCCCGGCAGGCTCCGACGCGTCGTGATCGATCGGCAGGAATTGATCGACCACGAGCTGTGCCGTGGCCGGATCGGTCGAATTCAGGGAGATACGCAGCACGACGAAATCATCGGCCGTGGACAGCGTATCATGACCGACGCGGCCGACGATCTGACCGCCCTCGATCGTCAGCCAGACGGTCCGATGCTCCTGCGACGTGCCTTCGAGCAGGCTATCCGCCAGCGCGGTCGCGACAAGGTTGGTCTTGATGCCGCCCGCCTCGGGCGCGCCCGTCAGGACGAGGCTGAGCGCGGACGTGACGGGATTGACCAGGGCGGGACCATCAGCCCCGTAATCGATCACCGCATTCGTGAACAACGGCGCCAGCAGCCCCGCGCCCGTCATCAGCTCGCCGATCTGAGCCGTCGAGGTCGCGTCCGTCGTGAACGTGACGGTGGCGTTGCCGGTGTCGTCGGCCGTTCCGTTCGGCACTCCGCCGCCCGACTCGCCCTCGTCGAGATTGTATTGATCCGGCGGCGACCCGTCATGGCCGATCGTCTCGTCCAGATTCAGTGCGAGCGCGACAAGTTCCGGCGTGGTCACGCCGGTGCCGATGGTCAGCGCCGGACCGTCGTCGTTGAAGTGGATCTTGCTCGAAATATCCGCCGACGCGGACGCCGTGTCGCCATCGCCATCCTTGATGGTTACGACGGCGGAAATCGAGCCAGCAGCGAGCGAAACCTGATCGTTCGGATTGGACGAATCGGAGTGATGCAGCGAGAGATATTCGACCACCGACACCTTGCCGGAGAGCGGATCGATGGCCACGGCAAAGGCGGTGGTGCCGCTCAGCTCGGGATGCACGTTATCCGTACCCACCGTGCCGATCACCCGGCCGGCGCTGTCCAGCGACAACGAAATCGCCGTTCCGTCTGTCAACGTCACGCCGAAGTTTGAAGACTTCAGTTCGAGCGAATAGGTGATCGCCGCAGCCGGATCGGGTCCGTCGACGCCGAAGTACGGCAGGATGCTCAGGGCTGCGCCACTGCTGGTCGCGTAGGCGAGCGGTGTTCCGGGCTCATCCGGATCAACGCCGGGATTCTGCACGCCAGCAAAGATCTGCAGCGGGCCGGTAACGTCGTTCGCCTGGTTGCCCGGTGTCTCGTCCGCCGTCACCCCGAAATTGCGAGACAGCGTCGCCGCCACCAGCGGGCCGTCGTCTTCGAACTGGATACCACCGCCAATGTTGGCGGACGCCGAAGCGTGGTCGCCGTCGCCGTCGGTGACCATCACGGTCGCCTTGACCTGGCCGAGGGCGCCTGCAAGCGAGACCGCCTCATCGATATCGCCGCCGATATCAGCGCTGTTATGGTGAAGCGAAACATACTGGACGACGGACACCTTGCCGTTCACCGGATCGATCGCAATCGCAAACGCGGCCGGATCGTTGGTGCTGGTCACGTCATTGCCGGGATCGCCCCCGTCGTAACGGCCGACGATCAGGCCGTTCTCGAGGAACAGGAAGATCTCTTTCCCTTCCGTCGTGGCGAGATTCGAATCGATCGGGCCGGTCGTGCTCTGACCCTGCGCGTCGGTCAGCGTCAGCGAGAAGAGCTGGGCGCCCGTCTTGGCCGCGCCGTCGGTGCCGAAATCCACATTGTCGATGGTGAGCGCGGCGACGTTGCTCTGCGCGTACCCGATCGGAAGGCCGAAGAGAACCTGCGGATCGTGTCCGGGATTGCTGACGCCGTTGAACACGGGCGTGAACAGAATGTCATTGTCGTCGCCGAACGGCGGGCTCTGCAGCAGCAGGGTCTCGTCGTGAACGACCTGGAAAGCCGAATTGGCGGAAACCGAGACCGCGGGGCCGTCGTCCTGGAAGCTGATGCTGGAGTCCTCGGTACCCACGATCTCGATCGTGGCCGAGGACGTCGCCGTATCAGTGTCGCCGTCGGTGATGGTCGCGGTCAGCGTAATGCCGAGGCTCGCGCCTTCTCCGACCAGATTGAGGAACTGCGTCGAATCGAAATTGTTGAGGTCCGCGCCATGGTCGATCGCCATGTACTGGTCGACGACGAGCTGGCCTCCCGAGAGGCTGCCTGCGTTATCCAGCGTGATGCGGATCGCGACCGGGCCGTTCGGATCGTCGCCGACATGGCCCACGATCTCGGTGTCGCTGACCTTGAACAGATAGATCGTGTCGTCAGAATAGGTGTGGTTCGGGTCCGTCACCTTCAACGTGGTGGCGAAGCCGCCGTTCTCCGCTTCTTTGGCGCCCGAGAGCGCGAACGAATAGGCATAGTCGGTCGACTTCTCGCCGTCGGTGCCGGCAATCTTGGTGACGTCGAACAGCGCCTCCAGATCGCCCTTCAGCTCGCCTTCGCCGGCCACCGTCTTCAGCTCGCCGATCGGATTGGTGCCGGTCGGATCCGGGCCCGTGTTGCCTGAGACGTCGTCGACCGTTCCGTCAGGAAGACCGTTGGCGCCGCGATCGCCGCCGATCGATTCGTCGAGCGACAGTGTGGCTAGATGGGCCGAACCCTCCACCGGCTGATGCACGGTCACATCAATCGACGGGCCGTCATCCTGGAAGCCGATGCTTGACTGTTGGGGCCCCGCGATCTCGATCGTGGCCGAGGACGTCGCGGTATCATTGTCGCCGTCGGTGATGGTCGCGGTCAGCGTAATGCCGAGGCTCGCGCCTTCTCCGACCAGATTGAGGAACTGCGTCGAATCGAAATTGTTGAGGTCCGCGCCATGGTCGATCGCCATGTACTGGTCGACGACGAGCTGGCCTCCCGAGAGGCTGCCTGCGTTATCCAGCGTGATGCGAATCGCGACCGGGCCGTTCGGATCGTCGCCGACATGGCCCACGATCTCGGTGTCGCTGACCTTGAACAGATAGATCGTGTCGTCAGAATAGGTGTGGTTCGGGTCCGTCACCTTCAACGTGGTGGCGATGCCGCCCTTCGATTCCTCCGAGAAGCCGGCGGCGTTGAGAGTAAACGAATAGGCATAGTCGGTCGTCTTCTCGGTGTCCGTGCCGCCATCCTTGACGACATTGAACAGGGCTGGCAGATCGCCCGGGCTTTCGACATTGCCGACATCGGTCTTCATCGTGCCGATGGGATGGGTGCCGGTCGGATCCGGACTCGTATTGCCCGAGACGTCGTCGAACGTTCCGTCCGGGAAGCCGTTCGCGCCGCGGTCACTGGCGATCGATTCGTCTAGCGACAAGGTTGCAAGACGCGTGGGTCCTTCGCTTCCGTCAGCCACCGTCACCAGGATCGTCGGACCATCGTCGAGAAATGACACGCCGAGCGAGCCGGTCGACAGCGCGGTCGCCGTGTTGCCGGAGCCGTCCGTCACCGTCTGCTGCACGAAAACGACATGGCCAAGCTGCGCGCCTTCGCTCGTGTCGGGGGCGGACGCGGTGCCGTGCTTGATGGCTTCATACTGGGCCACGTCAAGCTTCAGGCTCGCAGGATCGAGGTAGAGCTGGAAGGCGACCGCACCGTTCGGATCGGCCACGCCGCCGGCGCCCTCACGTCCGACGACCAGATTGCCCTCGGTGAACAGGAAGATTTCATTGCCGGTGACCGTGGCCTGCAGACCGGAATCGACGCCGGCGAACGCCGCGCCGGTCGAGGTCGTCAGCGCATAGGCGATCGTTCCGGTCCCGCCGCTGCCGAAACCGGCGCTCGACGACGCGATCTCCGAAACGGCGCTTTGGGCCCATCCGATCAGTCCGACGGCGGAGAAGACTGCGGGCAGACCAGCACTGGGCTGATCGTTCGCGCCGTTCAGAATCTGTACATCGACGGTTTCATCGTGGATGACGATCGTATCCGAGAGCGTAAAGCCTGCGCTCGGCGGAGTCGTTGCAGGCAGTCCGGCGAAAGTCTCGGGATTGAGGGCGAAATTGCCGAGCTGTTCCTGCCCGAGCAGGTCCAACGGATTGCCGGCGTTTAGGGTATCGACCGCAGCATTGGAGAAGTTGGCGCCGCTTCCCTGGGCGTTGCCGTTGCCATCACCGGCTGCAGGCAGCACGGACTGGTCTGTGGTGATGGGGAAGAGGCTCGCGAATTCCTGCACGTTGACGTCGCGTCCGGGCGCCAGTTCGATGGACAGCAGGTGCTGATCGTCGTGTCGGGAATCGAAGACCGGATCGACCGTGATTGTCGATTTGTTGTCGAACAGAATGATCAGCTTCTCGCCGACATGGACGAGCGTAATCTTTTCGTTGGCTATCGCCGAGAAATCGAGCTTGACCTTCTGGTCATATCCGAGATGTACGACCACCGCCTGATCTGTTAGCGGCTTTGCCAGCGTGAAAGTTCGAACTGGAGTTGTGTTGGTAGGAATAGCCGTGCCGGTAGCCTGCGCTACCTGAAATTGTGCGTTCATTATCTGCCCCTGCCAAAACTCTATGCAGTTCAAATCAAGTCTTTAGAAAGCAATCCGAAAAATTTCGCTATTAAGCTATTGTTAACCGAGGCGGGGGTCAACGAAATCAACTAGTTAACGAGGGGTTTTTGGTGCGCCGTGGTAAATTGGCTAATCGGGACACCGGGCGCCGAAAAGGCATTTAGATTGAGCATCTTGCAGCGAACTGACCGGGAAAACCCGGTAAGCGGGAGAGCACCAATGAGGGTATTATTGTCCGCAGGCATCGCAATGTTGTCTGGGTTCGTCGCACCAGCCTTGGCCGAGGACGCATTGTCTCCCGTCGAGCGAACGGTCAAATCCGCCCCCAATAAGGACACGCGGGTCGGCGTCTTCATCAACGTACTACCCGATTGCACGTCGGGTCCCCTGCCGACGATCCGCCTGGTCAATGCGCCCGCATCCGGGAAGGTGACGGTCAAGTCGGCGAAGGTGAAAGCCACCAACTACAAGTCATGCCTCGCGCTGGAAGTGCCCGCCTATGTCGCGTTCTACAGGTCGCAGCCCGACTTCATCGGCGACGACGTTCTGACCATCGAGGTCAAATATGCCGGCGGTCGGACGGAAATTCAGAAGATCACGATCAACGTTGCCGGCCCCGGAGCGCAGCAGAAGATCTAGGCGCGCGACCGCTTCACGATGCTGATCAAGCCGCCGGCCGTATTGCCATTCATTGCGGTTTGACGCTGTTAGGGATTTTTGCTCTGTTAGCCGGTGATTTTAAGAATCCATTGGGGGCAACGATGCGCAATTTGATGGCCAAGAGTCTCACTGCAGCCATTCTCATCGGAGGCGGCTTGGCCGCCAATCCCGGCGCAGCCACCGCCGCCGATATGGCCCTGCGGGCTTCACCGAGCGCGATCGGCAGCTGCTCGGAACTCGTCTTCACCTGCGAGAACGGCAGGCAATACCCCCTGTGCCCGATCGCGGTGTCCATTACCGGTGAGGTTGTGACCGCATCGCTGCATACGAGCCACTCCGGCGGCGTGCATGTGCGCCTGGTCCCGATGGGAGTCGGATACCGCTATGCCGGTCCCGGCGTCTGGGTCGACGGCTTCCGCGGCAATGCCTTGCTCAATTTCGGCAAGCACAGCCAGATCGCCTGCACGATCGAGAACTACTGATCGATAGGACCGAGCGGCGCCTCCGCAAGGCGCCGTGCACCGGCCCCGCCCGTTAGCCCTTCGCGCGAACGGCCACCGCCCGCGCTCGCGGGTACATGTAAGCCTTGGGACGGACGTAGACCGGACAATAGTTGTCCCACTGGTATTGCTGCCAATTCCATTTCCAGCAGCCAGCCGCGATCTCGGGATCGGGATACCAGTTCAGCCGATACGGTTCATCACCGAAGGGGTACGGCCCCTGAGCGCTGACGGGCGATGCGTACAAGCAGACGGCGGTTGCGATCGCAACAAAACATGACTTGTACATGACTTTCTCCGAATATGTCGGCATAGTGTCAAACCGACGGGTCGGGATCAAGCTCGGAAACTTCGGTCGTCCCGGCATTCCCCTCCTCGGCAAGCGGCCAGACACGATATCACGAGGCCATTCGCCTGGTGCGTGGGCCTCTTTTGGAAGTTGTTGACCGGACGCGTCGATCGCGAGCGCGTTCAGGGCATTGCATTCGAAGTGATTTGCCCACTCGCCTTACACACAAGCATTGTTCATGAAACAATCTATTTCCCTCAATGCCAAGCTTCGGTGGCCGGACGTCAAGGACCACTACGTCGTCCTCTATGAGGGGCATGTGATCGGCAACGTACATCGGTCCGGAGACAGCTGGTCCTGGTCGATAAGCGTTCCCATGGGCTTGCCTGATTGGTCGGTCGGAAACGCTGCCAGTCTGCACGACGGCATCAAGGCACTCGGCAACGCCTGGGCCGCCATATTGAAGTCGACAAGCGCCGAGCGCCTGCAGCGGGCCTGGGATCTCGAACGCGCTGCGGAGACACGAAACACCGGTTTCGAATCCAACATCTAGTATCAAGACGCCGCGAGCGTTTTGGGTTCTACAGGTGAACAAGGCGAACCTGCCCAACCACAGCGTTTATTCGCGGCCAGACGTCCTGTATAATACTCGCGAGGAGGGATCGCGATGAAGGCTTTCATCCTTGCCTGTGTTGCGACGATCGTAATCGCGGCGGCTGGAGTTGCCGTTCTCGACAGCATACAGCAACCCGTCGCAGAGGCCTTTGCGACGACAGGCGTGCGTCTCTAAGCAATGCT
This sequence comes from Bradyrhizobium diazoefficiens USDA 110, assembly GCF_000011365.1. GTDB lineage: Bacteria > Pseudomonadota > Alphaproteobacteria > Rhizobiales > Xanthobacteraceae > Bradyrhizobium > Bradyrhizobium diazoefficiens. The sequence goes on from NC_004463.1 coordinate 6,032,501, forward strand.
CCGTCAGCTCTATTCGGCTGCCGACGCAGCATGGCGAGGCCGCGGCTGAGAATCGTTCGGTCCGCTCCGTGCCAACTCCTGGTCGAGCCACAGGCTATGATGCTCGCGCGCCCAGTTGACATCCACCTCACCTGATCCCATCGCCTCGAAAGCCCCCTCCATCCCGATTGTGCCGATGTAGATGTGAGCGAGCATCGCGGCGATAAACAGCACGGCCACGACGGAGTGAACGATCTGGGCAATCTGCATGCCCTCGATTCCCGACACGTAGAATGGGAACATGAGCTGATACCCGGTCGCGGCGACGAGACCACCGCCGATCACAACAATCCAGTAGATCCCCTTTTGCCCCGCGTTGAAGCGGCGAGCCGGCGGATGATCGTGACCGATCAGGCCGCCGCCGCGCTTGATCCACTCCAGATCCACCTTGTTGGGGATATTGCCGCCGATCCACATCAGAAAGATCAGCACGACACCAATCGTGAAGGGAAAGCTCAGGTAGTTGTGCGCGAATTTCGCCCATTGCGACCAATCGGAGAAGGCGTCAAATCCGATCAGCGGAAGCAGCAGCGGCCGCCCGAACGTGATGTTCAGCCCCGAGATCGCCAGGATAACGAAGCAGGTCGCGGTCATCCAGTGCACGAAGCGCTCAAAGGTGTTGAACCGTACGATGGTGCGGCCGGATCGTCCGCTTTCGAGGCGGATCATGCCGCGTGTCAAATAGAAGATCACCAGCACCGCCAGCATGCCGAGCACAGCAACGCCGCCGATCCACCGCAGCACAACGTTGCGGAATTCACGCCACTCGCGGCCAGCAGGTTGTATCAGCACGCTGGAGCGCTGGTCGGGGATGCTGACGCGTCCCTGGATCCGATCCATCTCCTGGAGCAACTGGCGCTCATTGACCGAGCTCGCCGTCGGATTGATCTGCTGGGCCAGCGACGGTGCCGGAGCTGCCATGATCAACAGAAGCAACGCCCACGCGCCGATGGTTGGTCGAATGAACCTTGCAAATGAGGACATGGACTTCTCCTCGGCATCTGTGCCGCGTCGCCCGCGGCCTGCTTCAGGACTCGATCGTCTCGCGATAGGCGGTCTTCCAGCCCCACGCTCCTGAGCCGTAGCCGCGCTTCAGCACGCGCTCCTTATAGATCTGGGCGATGATCTCGCCGTCGCCGGCGAGCAGCGACTTGGTCGAGCACATCTCGGCACACAGCGGCAGCTTGCCCTCGGCCAGGCGGTTCGCACCGTATTTCTCGTATTCCTCCTTGCTGCCATCGGCCTCGGGTCCGCCGGCGCAATAGGTACATTTGTCCATTTTTCCGCGCGAGCCGAAATTGCCGACCTTCGGATATTGCGGCGCGCCAAACGGACAGGCGTAGAAGCAGTAGCCGCAGCCGATGCAGAGATCCTTGGAGTGCAGGACCACGCCATCGGCGGTGGTATAGAAACAGTTCACCGGGCACACTGCCGCGCACGGCGCATCCGTGCAGTGCATGCAAGCCATCGAGACCGATCGTTCGCCCGGCTTGCCATCGGCGATGGTGACGACCCTGCGGCGGTTGATGCCCCAGGGGACCTCGTGCTCGTTCTTGCAGGCCGTGACGCAGGCGTTGCACTCGATGCAACGGTCGGCGTCGCAGAGAAACTTCATACGTGCCATCGTCGTTGCTCCTTATGCCGCCGCGATCTGGCAGAGAGTGACCTTAGTTTCCTGCATGTTCGTCGCGGGATCGTATCCGTAGGTGGTGATCGTGTTGGCGCTTTCGCCGAGCACGATCGGGTCGGTGCCCTTCGGGTAGTTGCCGCGAAGGTCCTTGCCCGCCAGCCAGCCACCGAAGTGGAACGGCATCCAGGCAACGCCCTTGCCGACGCGCTCCGTGACGAGCGCCTTCATCCTCGCCCGGGAATTGTTCTCGGCACCCGTGACCCAGACCCAGCCGCCGTCCTTGACGCCGCGCTCGGCGGCGTCGGCGGGATTGATCTCGATGAACATGTCCTGCTGCAATTCGGCGAGCCACGGGTTGGTCCGGGTCTCCTCGCCGCCGCCCTCATATTCGACCAGGCGGCCGGACGACAGGATGAGCGGGAATTGTTTTGCAATTCCCTTCTCCACCGCAGCCTTCTGCACGGAGAAGCCGATATTGGGCATCCGGAACTGCTTGGCGTCGGGCAGCGTCGGGTATTTGGCGACGAGATCGACGCGCGGCGTGTAGATCGGCTCGCGGTGAACCGGGATGGGATCGGGCAAGCCGAAGGCATTCATGCGCGCCTTGCCGTTGCCATAGGGAACGCAGCCATGCGCCAGCGCGACGCGCTGGATGCCGCCCGACAGGTCGAGCGACCACGACACTGCGTCCGGAGTGGCGGGGTTGACCTTGTTGATCACGGCCATTTCCGCTTCGGTGAGCTCGGTGTCCCAGCCGAGCTTCTTCAGGCTCGCGAGCGTGAATTCCGGATAGCCGTCCTGGATGCCCGACCCCAGCGAGTACGAGCCGTCCGCGAGCAGGCTCACCTTACGCGTCGTGCCGTCCGGCAGCTTCTCCTCGCGCTCGATGCCGAACCGCGGCCGGAACGTGCCGCCGCCATCCATCACGTGCAGATTGGTATTGTAGAGCAGCGGCGTTCCGGGATGCTTGACCTCCGGTGATCCCCAGCATGGCCAGGGCAGGCCGTAATAGTCGCCGCCGACCTCGGGATCGTCCTTCGGCGCCCGCATCGTCAGCATGTCGAACTTCGCCTGGTTCTTCATGTGCGCCTTGAGGCGCTCGGGCGATTGCCCGCAATAGCCGGTCGACCAGCTGCCGCGGTTCATCTCGCGAAGTACATCCTCTGCTTCAGGAAGATTGTTCTCGACCTTGATTTTCTTGAACATCTGGTCCGCGAAGCCGAACTTCTTGGCCAGCAGGTAGATGATTTCGAGATCATCCTTCGACTCGAACACCGGCTTCACAATCTGCTCGCCCCATTGCAGCGAGCGGTTGGAGGCGACGCGAGAGCCCTTGCACTCAAATTGGGTGGCGACCGGGAGAATGTAGACACCATCCTTGCGTCCCGCCTCGACTGCGAGCGAGGCCCAGGTCGTCGGATGCGGATCGGCGATGACGAGCAGCCTCCAGCGCCTTCAGGCCATTGAGGGATTCAGGAATACGGGTGATGCTGTTGGAGGCGTGTCCCTGCACGAACACCGCCTTCACATTGTCCTTCTGCGCGACCTGATCTTTCGGCAGCGTCACCGCCTCGAACCAGCGGGTCAGCGGGATGCCGGGGGTTTCCATGATCTGCTTGGAATCGAACCGCGACTTCAGGAAGTCGTAGTCGACCTCCCAAACCCGCGACCAGTGCTTCCAGGCGCCCTCGGCGAGGCCGTAGTAGAACGGCAGCGTGACGATATCGAGCCCGACGTCGGTCGCGCCCTGGACGTTGTCGTGGCCACGGAAGATGTTGGCTCCCATGCCCGCGCCGCCGACATTGCCGGTCATCAGCAGCAGGATGCAACTGGCACGCACGTTGGCGGTGCCGACGGTCTTCTGGGTCTGGCCCATGGCCCAGATCAGCGTGGCCGGCTTTTCGGTGGCAAACATCTTGGCGACGCGCTTGAGCTGCTCGCCGGGAATGCCGGTGACGCGCTCGACTTCTTCCGGATTCCACTTTTCCACCTCCTTGCGGAGGTCGTCGAACCCGTAGACCCGCTGCCGGATGAACTCCTTGTCCTCCCAGCCGTTCTGGAGGATGTGCCACATCATGCCGTAAAGCACGGGGATGTCGGTGCCCGGCCGCATCCGCACATATTCCGTCGCGTGCGCGGCGGTGCGCGTCAGGCGCGGGTCGATGACGACGAAGTTGGCCTTTTGCAGTTCCTTGCCCTCGAGCAGGTGCTGCAGCGAGACCGGATGCGCCTCTGCCGGATTGCCGCCCAGGACGACCTGCGTCTTCGCATTGCGGATATCATTGAAGCTGTTGGTCATCGCGCCGTAGCCCCAGGTGTTGGCGACGCCGGTGACGGTGGTCGAATGGCAGATGCGGGCCTGATGATCGGTATTGTTGGTTCCCCAGAATGCGCCAAGCTTGCGGAACAGGTAGGCGCCTTCATTGGTCATCTTGGCCGAGCCAAGCCAATAGACGGAATCGGGGCCTGACTTCTCACGTACGGTTTGAAGCTTGTCGCCGATCTCGTTGATTGCGGTATCCCAGGACACGCGGGTCCACTGCCCTCCGACGAGCTTCATCGGATAGCGCAACCGTCGCTCGCTGTGCACGAGCTCGCGCACGGATGCGCCCTTGGCACAATGCGAGCCGCGATTGATCGGAGAATCCCAACTCGGTTCCTGGCCGATCCATACCCCGTTCAGGACCTCGGCAGTCACCGTGCACCCAACCGAGCAATGCGTGCAGACGCTCTTGCGGACGCTCGCACCCGCGGTGAGCGGACCGGCCATCGCCGCCTCCGCCTTGCGCACGCCGCCGACCGGCAGCGTGCCGAGCACGGCGAGCGCGCCACCGGCGAGACCGGATTTGCGCAAGAAGCTGCGGCGGTCGAGACCGCCGCCCTGCCCTGCAAGGGACTCGGCAACGGAACCATGGCGCAGGGAACGCTGGTTTGCTCGCTTGATCAGCACGGTCAACCTCCCTTGGCCGGATAACGATTGACGCGATAGAAAGCCTTGACGTGATCAGTTTCCTTGTAGCGCGCCTTGCGCTTCTCATCGTTGGTTTCGCTATCAGCCTGCGCGGACCCGACCAGCGGTGTCGCGAGCGTCGCGCCGGCGCCCAACGTGCCAGCGCCGACCTTGCGCAGGAAATCGCGACGCCCGACTGTGGCTTTCCTGTCTTCACTCATCGCATCTCTCCTGGACCCGCCGGTGCAGGTCAGTTGGCGAACGTGAATGCCTCCGCCTCGATCTCGATAAAGGCGCGACCGAGCGCGCCGACCGCACGATAGAAGACGGCGCTCTCCGCGCCCTCGATGTCGGCGAACAGCCGCCCTATCCAGGGCTCGACGTGTTTGACAAAGAATGCGCGCTGCGCCTCGAACGACGTAGGGAAGCGGCCTCCCGCGAAACCTGCCATGATCTCGCACAGGATGGCGGCGTGATCCTCCGGCTCCGAATTATTCGCGGCGCGCTCGATCCCGGACGCGGCGAGATCGGCGCGCAGGCGCGACAGCGGCCGCTCGTTGAGGAATCCGGTCAGATAGTAGGAGGCATAGGGCAAGAGCTCGCCGCGGCCGAGACCGACGAACAGATCGAAATATTCGCGTTCGACCTGCGTTGCGACCGCATTGGCGGCGGCCGCGGCCAGCCCAGCATGCGCGCGCCCGAGTGGCGTCGCATCACCGGTCAATGCGGCCAGTTGATCGAGCAGCCTTCTTGACGGTGCTGCGGACAAGAGCGTCGCGAGCAGCAGATATTCCTGCGCACGCGCCGCATCGACGGGTTCAATCAGCTCATTGGACACAAACGGCTCGCCGTACAGATCAGGCCGCAAGTCTTTGCGCGATACGCCGGTCGCCGCCTCGACCGCAATCACCCGTTGCGCGGGCACCTGGTTCCAGTTCGAAACGGAGGGTTGGCTAATGCCGATTTTGCGCGCAAGCCCAGCAACGCCGCCGGCGGCGTCAATGGCTCGCTCAAGGCCATCATCACGCACGTGGACCTCCCATCCAAGTCCCGGGTGCTGATTTTGCTTTTGCTACAAAGCGCTAGACGAAGCGTAATCCCGGCCCAGCGGAGGGTCAATCGCATCACATAGTCTGAGGCTATGGCCTTTCGTCGGGGAGCCCTAGCGGGGCAGCGCGCCGCCATGCGGGCGACGGGGAAGCGACAGGTGTTCGCTTGCAGTGCTTTCAGGGACCGTTAGTTGCGCTGCAGCAGGAACAGGTGCGGGCTTGGTGGGCGCAGCTTCTTCGGCGACGACCTCGACATTCGATCTCTCGGCCTGGCGCAATTCCCGCGAAGAATCCGTGACTTCAACCGGAGTCTCGGACAGCGTCTCGGCTGACTTGCTGAGGCCGCCGACGATTCTGTCCACGAACGCGGCGAGTTCTGCTTCCGAACAATCCAGCGGACCAAAGCCCGGCATCGCGGTCGGATCGTTGAAGTCCCACGCGCTTTCGGCAAGCCCCACGAAGTCGCGAATGGCGGGATCAGCGCTCCAGGCGCGACGAAGCGCCGCACGCGTCAGCTCCTGCGGAATCCCTTTGCGCAAGAACGCCTTGATGTCGGTCGCCGACGTAATCAAGTCGATCGAAGGCAGGCTCGAGGGGTCGAACTCCGCTTCGTCATCCTTCGCGGCGGGCGGCAGTGCCGACTGCATGTCGTCGCGCTTTGCCGGATCCGATTGCGTCGGGTTCGCCTTTGCGTGCTGCTTGCGACGGGACCAGCGCGTCAGGAACCTATCCTCACTCATTCGTGTCCGCCTTCATGCTGCCGGCGCGCCAGCGCCTCCGGATCGGCCTGCCGCCGCTTCCGTTTGAAGAACTCCCGTTCGACGTGGTGCTCGGCAACGAAGCTTTCAATCTGCTCACGCAGCACGTCCGGCATGGGAACGGCCTCGACCAGATTCGCAGCGGCCCCGGTGAACGCCTCGCCTTCCGCAGGATCGGCGGTGGCGGCAGCCACCGAATAGGGCCAGGTGCCTTCCGCAGGCGACAACACTGTCCAGATGCTCGGACGACCCGAAGCAAGATTGTCGCGATAGCGCGCCGTCTCGGAAATGTAGAGATCGACCATAGTGCTGCCGGCATAGAACAGCGTCGTCCCACCGCCCTCGTCACGGAGCACCGTCCAGGACTTTGTGTCCGGCTCGTCCGGCAGCACGGCGACGGCGCGCCAGACAAAGTCGGTCCACGGCGAGTCCGCCTTGTACCGTCCGACCACGATACCGACGGGGATGCGCACAAGTGGCAGCGCAGCCGGGCTCATGTCACCCTCTCCAGGTGCTTGATCGGCAGCCCCGTCAGCAAATTCTGCGGCTTCATCCGGAGCTTCTGATCGGAGTTCATCGACAGGATGAGATAGACCGGCTCGCCCTGCATCTCGTCTGCGACCGCACTCGCATCTGCAAACGTCAGGCGGAACAATGAAAGCACGCGGCCGGCGCTGCGGTCGTCGAGTTGCTCGCCATGCCAGAGACGGTCGCCGAGCCTGGTCGCATCGGCGTCGAGCCCGACATACCAGGTGAGCCGCGCATCACGCAGTTCGCGCAGCGGCTCAATGCCGACGTCGATCCCGAGCAGATGGGAGATCCAGCGCGCCATCGCCTGCGCCAGCGCCCTCGGCCCGCGCCCGCCCGCGGTGAGATCGAAAACCATGTCGAAATGGTCGCTTCGGTGCCAATAGTCGTCGGCGTTATCCTCGTTCAAGACGTCCAGCTCGGCATCGGTCACGGCCCCGAGCATCGACATCAGCGAGAGCACCGGGGTCGGGCTCTGCCCACCGACGACCTCCTCATCGCCGAGCAGCAAGGCCCGTTCATGCGGCAGGATGCGCTGGGGGCGGAAGAACAGCTCGGCGGCGCGCAGCACGAACGGGTCATCGCAGCCATCCAGCGCATTGCGCAGGATGACATGCACGAGTTGATTGACGAACAGCGGCGGCAATCCGTTTCCCCCCGACCGGACGGTCGCAAGATAGGCGGCCTCCAGGGTCGGATGCCGCACCAGGAGATCGCGAACGGCAAGCACGAACTGCCAGTTCTCCCGGGCATCCGCATCGACAATCGCTGCGATCTCGTCCGCACTGACCGCCCGGCGGGGAGCGGCCAGCAGCTCGCGGTGCAGCCGCCGCTCGACCGGGCATGCTTCGTCCGGTGGAATCAGCTCGGGCCGGACGAAATAGACCTTCAGGAACTCGTCGGTGACGCAAAGCCCGCCGCCCGCCTCGCGATCGAGCAGATGGTGGCCGCATGCGATCCAGAAATCATTCATCGATGCTGCGGCTCCTCCTGGCTCATATCGGCAAGCCTGACATTGCTGTCGGGTTCGACATCATCCTCGGCTTCCATGAACGAGAACGCCTTGCCGTGCCCCTGCCCTTGCCGCAGCTGCAGCCTGCGGAACGACTCGCGGACTTCGCCGTCGCTCACCGAGCGGTGGACGGCAATGAGCGAACTGATCGGATGCGTGCAGAGCGACCGCACGAAGGCGACCTCCTCTTCGGCGGCCGTCCGCGCGGTTGCCGGATCCGGCGCGCCGAAACGATCGATGAGTTGTCCGGCGAGGAGCTCGATCACCGCCCGGCAATCGCTCTCCGTTGCCGGCACGATCTGCACCAGCGTCGACCAGCCCCAGGATTGCACCCCGAGGAAGCCGCTGCGGAACGCCGCGCGCGCCTTGCCGCTCAACGTCGCCGGATCCTGGTCGCAGAAGCGGAACGCGCCGGAGACGGCCCATTCGCCGGGCTCTGCCGCCGCGTCGAACACGAAGGTGTCGGAGGGATCGAGCGCGATGGCGCGCAGCAGTTTCACGGCACTTGTCACGTCCTTGGCCCTCCGAGCTTCGGATCGAGCCAGGATGGCTTGGCGAGCGCCTTGACAAGCTCGCTCCGCTCAACCTTGCCGGTACCGACCTGGCGCGTGAGGAGATCGCCGCTCTCGTCGATGCTGAGGACGGTTCGCCGCTCACGGGGAACCCGGCTGAGATAATCGCGTGCGACGCTGTCAAAGCCATCGACCTGCCAACGATCGATCGCTCGCATCAGGTGCCGGGCAAAACTCTCGGTCACCTGCACGGCGCCCGCTTCGCCGAACCCCTCCTCATCCAGCGCGGACGCGAGCGGATGAACGCCGGGCCCCTGATCGGCCATTGCGACCGTCCGGATCATGGCGCCAAACACCAGCCAGGCGGGCGGCTCGTTCTCGCGCGCGGACGATGGCCACCCCATCCGCCCCCCGCCGACCAGCCCGCCGTCGATCTCGACTGAGCCGGGCCAGCTGATCGCAACCGTCTTGTTGGGCGGCGCATAGGCGCGAAGAGCGTCGGTGAGCGCGACCATGCCGGCGTAGAAGGCGCGCCGCGCGGTGCTCAAGAGTTCGCCTGGCTCGAGCACCACGGCGAATTCGGCGAGATCGAACCGCCCGACGCACACCAGCGTGCCGGCGCCGCACTTGGGTGCAATGCCGCAAGCGTGGGCAAAGGCGTCTCCGCTCTCCCGCAGCCGGACGAGCGTGAAGGGCGGCGGCAGCTGGATCGGTTCTACCAGGGAAACGTAGTTGATCGGGGTCGACCGCAAGGCCGTCCTCCACTTTCCTTTTCTTCCCAATAGTGAAAATCTATACGAGGAGCAGGAACGGCGCGAGTCCGGAAGTCGGCGCCGCACTGACGGAGGGATTCACCTGGAGCAGCCAGCGAAGACCGTCCTGATCTGCTCGTGTGAAGACACGATGCGCCTCGACACGGCTGCGATCCGGCGAGGATGCCCCAACTGCGAGATCAGAAGCTTTCGCCATCTCTGCGGCGCGGAGCTCGATCATTTCCGCAACGCGGCAAAGGCCGATGGCCCGCTGACGGTCGCCTGCACGCAGCAGGCTGCGCAATTCACCCATGAGATCGGCGAACGCCCTGGCGGGATCACCTTCGTCAACATCCGCGAGACGGCGGGCTGGTCGCGCGACGGTGCGAACGCGGGCGCGAAGATGGCGGCGCTGCTTGCGGCAGCCGCAATTCCCGCACCGGACTTTCCGCTGGTCACATTGTCGAGTGACGGCATCATCCTGATCAATGGCCGCGACGAAGCCGCGATCGAAGCCGGGCGGCTGCTCGCAGACCATCTCGACGTCACGGTCATGCTCATGCAGCCGGCAGACGTTACGCCGCCTGCCGCGGCAGTGTTTCCGATCGTCAAAGGCAAGATCCGCAATGCGCGGGGACATTTTGGCGCATTCGAGCTCACGATCGACGACTACGCGCAACCGCGCCCCTCTTCGCGCGACCGCTTCGTGTTCGAGGCCCCGCGCAACGGGGCGACCTCGCGCTGCGATCTGGTGCTCGACCTCTCCGGCGAGCCACCGCTGTTTCCGGCGCACGACCTGCGGGACGGCTATCTCCGCGCCGATCCGAGAGATCCGGCGGCGGTGCTGCGCGCGGTGCTTGCCGCTCGCGATCTCGTCGGAAATTTCGACAAGCCGAGATATGTCGACTTCACGCCCAGCCTCTGCGCGCATTCGCGCTCGAAGCTGACCGGATGCCATCGCTGCCTTGACTTATGCCCGACCGGCGCGATTACGCCGGACGGCGACCATGTCGCTGTCAACGCAGACGTCTGCGCAGGTTGTGGGCAATGCGCGGCCGCCTGCCCCACGGGCGCTGCATCCTACGCGCTGCCGCCGGCCGACACCCAGTTGCAGATGCTTCGCGCCATGTTGCTCGCCTATCGCGAAGCCGGCGGCACGCATCCGGTGCTGCTGCTGCATGACGGCGCGCACGGCACGCCGCTGATCGATGCGCTCGCCCGTCATGGCGACGGATTGCCAGCCAACGTGCTGCCCCTCGCCGTCAACGAGTTGACGCAGGTCGGCCTAGAGGCCGTTATCGGCGCATTCGCGTATGGCGCGGCGGCCGTGCGGTTTCTCCTGCGCGCCAAGCCGCGACACGGCGTGACCGGATTGCTGCAGACGATCGTCATGGCCGAGACCATTCTCGCCGGGCTCGGATTTGAGGGCCGACGCGTGGCCACGATCGAAACCGACGATCCCGACACGCTGGCTGATCATCTGACGGGGATTGGTCCCCTCGCCGGCCTCGAAAATCCTGCGACTTTCCGGACGGTCGGCAAGCGCGGCGATCTGCTTCGCTTTGGCCTGAGTGAATTGCATCGCCTCGCGCCCAGGCCGGTCGACGTGATCGCCTTGCCCGAGGGCGCACCGATCGGTGCGATCACCGTTGACACCGGCGGTTGCACGCTATGCTTGTCCTGTGTTTCGGCCTGCCCGACCGGCGCGCTTCGCGCCGATCCCGAGCGTCCCGTCCTCAAATTCGTGGAGGACGCCTGCGTGCAGTGCGGTCTGTGCCAGAGCACCTGTCCTGAGAAGGTCATCACGCTCACCCCGCAGATCGACTTCCGGGCAAGGCGTGCGCAGGCGCAAGTGATCAAGGAAGAAGAACCGGCGCTGTGTGTCCGCTGCGGCACACCCTTCGGCGTGAAGAGCACGATCGATCGGATCGCGACGAAGCTCGAGGGGCACCATTGGATGTATCCCACCGGGGACCGCCGGACCGAGGCCTTGCGGATGTGCGCCGATTGCCGCGTCATTGTCATGAGCGAACAGCAGTTCGATCCGATCCAGGACGTTCCGGAACGCGCGCCACCGCGGACGACGGACGACTATCTGCGTCAACGCGAGAACAAGGACTAGCCGTATGCCTCGTTTCATGATGGTTTTTTGGACATGCCTCGTCATCACGGTGCTCGCTGGCACAGCCGTCGAGGCCGCCGCCCTCGCCAAGGCGGAAAAGGTCGCGCTCAAGCAGGCGATCGTCGCCTGCAAGGCCGAGGCAAAGGGCAAGAAGATCAAGTGGCTGTCACGCCGGACATACGTCAATCAGTGTGTCGTGACGGCGCTCAAGGAACGTCCCAGCGTCAACGTGGCTCGCATGCTCGAGGAGAACCCGGATCTGACGAATATTCCCGTGGAGCGATGGCCGGGCTATTAGGGCGTTGACATCAGGACCTTGCCGCCTTCGCTTGAAGACGCGCAAGGCGTTGCTGCGGGCTACTTCGACGTCGCACGCGCCAGAAAGTCCGTGAGCGCGCGGCGATCCTCGGCCGAGCCGATCCGCTGCTCCGGCATCTTGGTGCCGGGCGTGTAGGCGTTCGGCCCGATCTCGAACAGTTTTGACACGGTCTCCGGCGTCCAGACGATATCCATCGCCTTGAGCGCGTCGGTGAACCGATAGCCCGGCAGCGAGGCAATCTTCCGGCCGAAGAGCCCCGCAAGCGTCGGCCCGGCACGCTGTACCTCATTCTCCGACAATGTATGGCAGGCAACGCAGGCCCTGAACATTTCGGCGCCGTGATCGCCGACATAGGCAGCGAGCGGATCCGCCGGCGTGCCCAGCACGTTCGACCCGATCGCCGCGCCGGTCAGTGCGTTCCAGCGCCTGATCTTGCCGTCAGCACCGCCCGTCAGGAGCGTCGCGCCATCAGGCAGGAACGCGACCGACCAGACCGGCGCGCCGAGCCCGGCGAGCGTGCGCATCACGCTGCGCGCCTTGCGATCGACGATCGCAACGGTGCCGTCAATTGCCCCCGTGGCGATCAAAGCCCCGTCTTGCGAGATCGCCAGGGCCACGATCGGCCTGGCGCCAGCCATGACCTCGCCGTTCTCCTTGCCATCGGCGGTCATCATGCGCAGCTTCCCGTCTGCCGCGCCGGTGACGATTTCGCCATCAGGCGAGATGGCGACGGCATTCAGCGGCGCCGGCATCACAACGATCTCGGGGCTGCCGCCTGCCAAGGGCCAGATCCGCACCGTCAGATCGTAGCCAACGCTCACCAGCGATTTTCCATCGGGGGCAAAGGCCACACCGTTCACGCTTTGCGAGTGACCTTGCAGCACGCGCGTCCCACCATCGGACAGGGATGAAATCCGCACGGTGTGGTCCCACGAGGCCGACGCGAGCTTCGATGTATCGGGCGAGACGACGAGTCCGACAATGGGTCCCGTATGACCTTCGAGAACCTGGTCTGGCTGCAGCCCGCCCGCCGTCCAGATGGCAATCTGGCCGTCCGCACCAGCCGTTGCCATTCGTCCGTCTCCGAGGAAGGCAGCCGCGTTCACCGCACCCGAATGGAAGCGAAGGACCTGCTCGGCCGACTCGGTTGCCAGGGACCATCGGATCGCTGCCGTGTCGAAGCTCCCCGACAAAACCGTCTTGCCATCGCTCGAAACGGCGATTGCGCGAACAGGCCCGCCGTGCCCCGCCAATTGCGCCTGCGCGGGCCGCAGTGGAAGAAGCAGCGATGCCGTCAGAAGGGCGGTGGCGAGACGCAAGGTCAAATCCATTGGCCGTCGGAGACACTCACAGCAAAGCACCCACCGTGCCATTTTGCCCGGCCTTTGCACCATGGCCAAATGCCGTCCCGTGACGTCCCGCGCTTCTTGCCGGCGATCGTTCTGTGGAGATCTTCCGTGGCGTGTCCGTGGCCGACTGGCCTGGCCTCTGGGCAAAAGCGCACCCATTTGATCCAGCTCAACGGGGGTAGCTCATATTCGGTTCCAGGTGCGACAAGCGGCGCCTTGATTGGCGATCGACGTGGTCGCAGTCTTGCGAAAGGCGCCTCAGAGAGCGAGGCCGGACATGCAAGTACACCCGAAAGCCTATCTGCAGCTCATCGCGCGGTTGTGGCACTTTCGCGCGTCGCCGCCGCGCAATCGCGATCCCGACAGCCAGGATGCGTCGGCACTGCTCGTCTACATCGCCGTCGTGTTAGCGCTGCTCTTGGCTGTCCTTGAAATCGATATCCACAGCGCGCAGCTTCAATCCCTGGGACTGCTCGGCGATCCCATCGGGATCAACCCGATTTTCATGGGTCCTTGAGACAGCGCCTGCGACAATTGCTGCGCTCGCGACCCGACCAGCCGCTGGCGCATAGCCGTTCGAGAACATACGAGCCGACCAAGACGTCCAGCTCGGCCACGATTGGTTGAGACGCGTCTACTCCTGTGTTCCCCTTGGAAACACAAGAGATCGATCTACGAAATCTTCAACCGGCAGTTTGCCTTGTTGCGCTTGTCTTTGCATCTCTTGCACCGGCATCCCTGCTACCGATGTGCGACTTACCGGTAATGGATGCGATCGCAGCATATTCGTCGCGGCCACGAAAACCGCGAACACGGCCAAGCCAGAGATCATCAGGAGCTTCACGCGAACCTCCGTTGGTTCTGAGAGAGTCGAAGCTCTGACTAGTGCAAGACTCGAAGTTCCCGTGTGAGATCTCTCACATCTCTCTTTCTCTTGATCATCTCTTGATCATCGCCGGGGCGGCTGTTCCTCGCTCCAGTCATCTGGTGCGCCGTGGAAGGACTGCTGACATTTGCGTTCAATAGGTCTTTCTTGACCTCTCGATGCACACGTCACGCAGCGGCCATGGCGCCTGATGTGCATGACGACGATGAAGCAAAGCAAGACGCGCAAGTGAAACGCGTCAAGCGCCGCGCAAGACAAGCGATAGGAAAGCGAACGTCTGTCAGAATGAGAATGCGCGACTTGTCAGAATGGAAAACTCTTGACGCGCTAAGCCATTGAAAACATTGGAGCGGGTGAAGGGAATCGAACCCTCGTATTCAGCTTGGAAGGCTGCTGCTCTACCATTGAGCTACACCCGCATCTCGCGTTCCCCTAACACGGCCGCGCGGCGGCCTCAACTGCCCCGGATCGGTCTTTCCCGCTTCGCGAAGGGCTTGTTCCCGGCCGCCCGCCCCACCTCTTAACGACGCGGGTATTTCGCCCTATATTGGAGTCTCCCGAAACCAACGAAAGGAGGTGATCCAGTGTCTTATCTCAAGCGCTGTCACCTCGCTGGGATCGCCCGCTAAGCTTTGAACAAGGCTTGGCATCGGGGCGCTCTCAGCCCTGGACCAGCGAGCACAAAATCGGGCGCGACGGGGCCTCCCCGCCGCGCCTTTTTCGTGGGCGGGCGCCGCTCAGGCGGCCGACTCGCCCGCAAGCACCTCGCGGATCTTCTGCGACAGCTCCGACTTCCGGTATGGCTTCTGAAGCAGCGCCACGCCGGGATCGAGATGTCCTTCGTGGACGATGGTGTTGTCGGTATAGCCGGAGGTGTAGAGCACCCTCGCCCCCGGCCGCCGGAGCCGGACGGCTTCGGCCAGTTCCCGCCCGTTCATGCCGCCGGGCATGATGATGTCCGTGAACAGCAGGTCGAAACTGGCGCCCTGGTCGACCAGCGCGAGGGCGGCTGCGCCGTCGCCGGCCACGAGCGTGCGATAGCCGAGGCTCCCGAGCTGGGCGATGACATAGCCCTGCACCAGCGGATCGTCCTCGACCACGAGTATCGTCTCGTGCCCGCGCGCCGCGGCGGCCGCCTGAGCCGGTCCCGTCCTGGTTGCCGCCTCGCCCTCCGATCGTGGCAGGAACAACCGCATCACCGTGCCTTGTCCCTCCTCGCTCTCGATCGCGACGGTGCCGCCGGTCTGGCGGGCAAAGCCGTAGACCATGCTCAGCCCGAGCCCAGTGCCGCGGCCGACCCCCTTGGTGGTGAAGAACGGCTCGAACACGCGCTCGCGGATGTCGGCCGGGATGCCGTGGCCGGTATCGGTCACCGCAATCATCACGAAGGCGCCGCGCATGATGTCGCCGTCGCTGCGCACGCCGTCAAGCTCCCGGTTCGCGGTCTCGAGCGTGAGCCTGCCGCCGTCCGGCATCGCGTCACGCGCGTTGACGGCGAGATTGACGATCGCGGACGAGAGCTGCGACGGATCCGCCATCGCGGACCAGGCGTCGTCCGCGAGCCGGGTCACGATCTCGATATGCTCGCCCAGGATCGGCTTCAGCAGCTTCGCCGTCTCGACCACGAGAGCGTTGACGTCGATCTCGCGCGGCTCCAGCGGCTGGCGGCGCGCGAAGGTCAGCAGCTGCGAGGTAATCTCGGCGCCACGCGCGGCCGCATCGTCGATGAGCTGCGCGATCGCGGCGAACTGGGGCCTGTCCGCAAGCCCTTCCTGGATGATCTCGATGGTGCCGGTGATGACGGTGAGCACGTTGTTGAAGTCGTGCGCGACGCCGCCGGTGAGCTGGCCGATCGCGTCCATCTTCTGGGATTGGCGAAGCCGTTCCTCGGTCTCGTGCTGCTCAGTGAGGTCGGTGGCGGAGCCGCGATAACCCATGAAGCGTCCGTCGGCCGCGAATACCGGCTGGCCGTTGACGCTGAAATGGCGCACGCGTCCGGTCATATCGCGGCCGCGATACTCGAACTTCCGGAACGGCTCGTGGCGATCCAGCACCGCCATGTGCGCGCGCCATTTCTCCGGCTCGGCGTCGTGGTCGAAGGCGGCATCGGTGCGGCGCTTGCCGATCAGCGCCTTATGGTCCATGCCGAAGGCCCCTGCGCGGTCGGATATGTAGGTGAACCGATGATCCGGCCCGGTCTCCCAGAACCAGTCGGACGCGGTCTCGGCATAGTCACGGAAGCGCTGCTCGCTCGCGCGCGCGTCGCCTTCGGCGCGCTGGCGGATTTTCAGGTCGCCCTCGAGATTCGTATTGGCCTCGCGCAGCTCGCCATAGGCCCGCTCGAGATTGGCGCACATGGCGTTGAAGGCGTCGATCACCTTGTCCAGTTCGTCCGCATCGTAGGGCGGCCGGCGCTCCAGGTGCAAAGGCGGCGGCGGCCGCACCAGGCTGTACTTGCTGACGAAGTCGGCGATGGCGACAAGGTGCCGCGTCACCAGGAGATGGAACATGTAGATGATGAACAGCGAGACGAGGAACGTCTTCGCCGCCTGGCTTGCCAGGATGATCAGGGCACGGTGCAGCAATTGCTGATAGACCTCGCTCAGCGTCGCCTCGACATGGAGCACGCCGATCGGGCGCGCGGCGCCCTGCACGGAGTAGTTCAGCGGGTAATCGCGCGTGACGATCGAACGGGTGTTCGGCTCGCCGACCGCGACACGGACCGGATTGGGGCGATCAGCGATCTCGCGCACCTCGGCGGCGCGGATGTCGGGCAGCCGCAGGATGCCGTCGAGCTGGAGCTTGAGCTGGTTTTGGTCGAGATTCCACAGGCTTTCGCCGAGGCTGCCGGTGGTGCTGCGGCCGATCTCGTCGAGCCGCGTCTCGATGACGCCGACCTCGCGGTCATAGTCGAGATAGAGCTGAAGCGCGGTCAGCATCAGCGTGACGATTGAGGAGAACAGCAGCACGGCGGCCAGGAGGCGCGGCCCGACGCCGCTGCGCGACCAGTTGAAAATCCGCGACAGCAACGCTCCGATCATCGCCGGCGCAAACGCGGCGCCGATCCCGCTCAAATCCTGCTTCGCGGCCGCCGGGGCAACGGCGCGGCCGCGCTTGGAATCCTCGTCGCCTGCGTTGCCCATGCACCACGTCCCCGGAATGGCGGCATCCTGCTCCGGCCGGCAGCGGTCGCGAGCAATTCGATCGTTGAGACTTTCCCCTCCACGCGATGCGCGTGGCGATTCCTGTCGGCCCATGGGCGGCTTGAGGTCGGCGGGGTCATATCTTGCGCCCAGCAGCAGGATTCCGGCGCAAACTATCACTTCGCGTGCTAGAATAACATCAGTTAAAGTCCGGAGTCGCCTGCATGGCGGCGAGTGATGGCCGTTGCGGCTGGCGCGCAGGCGCGCGCCACTCCCGGTAGATCGCGCGGGCCTCCGAATCCAGTGGTAGCAAGGCACGACCAAGGAGACGCGTGATGTGGCGGATGGCCATCGCCTGCCTGTCGTTGCTCGCAGCCGGTCCAACGCAGGCGCAGGAGCTGATCCGGCTGGCGCGCATCACGGACATCCCCGATCAATATGTCGGCGGCGAGATGCTGCGGGCCGTCTACGCCAAGCTCAGCATCAGGCTCGAATTCGAGGACGTCCCCGGCAAGCGGGCACTCGCGCTGTCGAGCGCCGGCGAGGTCGACGGCGAAATCCAGCGGATCGGAACGCTCTCGCGCGACTACCCGACGCTGATCCAGGTCACGCCGGCGATCAACTACATCGAGCCCACGGTGTTCACGACGAAACTGCGTTTCGACGTCGCCGGCTGGAATTCGATCAGGGACTACAACATCGGCATCGTCCGCGGCGTCGGCTCGTCGGAGGCCGGCACCCGCGACATGGCCCGTGTCACGGCGACCACCAGCCTCGAGAACATGATCCAGATGCTCGATGCCGACCGTTTCGACGTGATGGTCACCGACCTCTTCAGTGGACTCGTCGCGGTGAGGAAGCTCAATCTCCAGGCCAGGATCTACCCGCTCTCCCCGCCGCTCGAGCGCATCCACATCTACCACTACCTGCACGAACGTCATCGCGATCTGGTGCCGAAGGTCGGCAAGGTGATCGCGCAGATGGAGGCGAGCGGTGAGCTGGCGGCGCTGCGTGAGGCCCTCGTCAAGCAGGTCCTGAGCGCGCCGTAACAGCGCCGCTCAGGTCGCGCGAAGCCGTTCGCGTAACGCCACAGCGGCGATCAGCACGCCAACACACCAGGCCAAGACCGCCCGGTGAGGCTCCTCGCCGAGCAGCACTGTGAAGATGCTCGCGAGCAGGCATGGCGCGATCGCCTTGCTGCTCCGGCTCGCCAGCGAGACCAGGAACGGCAGCGCGGCAACCGATATTTGCAGGACACCCATCAGCGGAGACCGGTCTCGCCCAAAGCTTCAGAAAAGGCTTCAGAAGCCACAGACATTGACCGCGCGCGGGCGTTTGCCGCGGCGGCTCTCCACGATGCGTTCGCCGCCGTTCTCGGCCGAGCTGCCGTAATAGCGGTGATGACCGCTCTGGTCGTGCAAATCGGCGGGCTCCGATTGTGCCGCCCGCCGTGCGTCGCAGATGATCTTGATGGTGTGACCCGACATTGCCGCCTCCGATGGCCTTCCGTGTTCTTGTGGCCATCAGTCGCCTCGGCTTTAGGCAGCGTTCACACCGCAAGGCGGTAATCGGGTTTCAGGACGGTTTCGTCGAGGCCTGCACGACGCAATATTTTGCGCTCGGGGATTGTCGGCGCGGGCCGTCGTGATACGTCCTTTGGACCCGCGCAGCAAAAAAAACGAGGTGACGATGCTCTACGCCATCCTGGCCTATCACGTGGAAGACGAGATCTTGTCCTGGACTCCGGAGGAGGACGCCGCGGTCGTGGCCAAGGTCATCGAGGTTCAGGCGCCCCTCAGGGCAAGCGGACACCTTGGGCCGGCCGCCCGTCTGGACGAGACCCGAAAGGCCCGCACCTTGCGCGGCCCCGGCGCGGGCGTGGTGATGGACGGCCCGTTTGCCGAGACCAAGGAGCAGCTTCTGGGCTTCCACCTCGTGGAATACGACACGGATGACGAGGCGATCGCGGCGGCACGGAAGCTGCGTCAGGTCAATCCGAGTGCGGTCTACGAAATCCGCCCGGTCAAGCTTTATGTGCCGGCCGACGGGTTCGGCGCGACATAAGGGAAGCGACCACCTTACGAATCCGGTTCGGCTTGCGCACTGTAGAAGCGCTGGATCAGCAGGCCGCCGAAGGCGATGAACCACACGAAGGGTGCGACGTGCGGCGCAAACGCCGCCACGATCGTGCCCGGGATGAACACGAGCAGCGGAAACAGCGATGCCATGATCTCATGGCGCCAGCCGCCCAGGATCGTCCACCACAGCCAGGCATTGAGGCCGGCGATCGCGGTTAGGTGCAAACCGTAGAGCACGGCAACCGCGCTGCTCATGGCGTAGTTGGTATAGAGGCCGTTGGTCACCGGCAGCAGCACGATCGAGAGCAGGAAGAACAGGTTGAGGATCACCGCGCCGCGGCTGCCCACCGGCTGGCGCGCCAGCCGCCGGTGATGGCTGATCCAGAACACCCCGGCGATGATGAAGCTGAGCGCAAAGCCGGCAAGCTTGCCGGAATAGACATGGGCGAGATCGCTCCAGCCGGGTGCGCCGGTGAAGACGGCGGCCTTGGGCAGATCGTAGGCCAGGAGCGTCATGGCGACACCAAAGATGGTGTTGCTGAGCGACTCCAGCCGCCGCATCTCGAACTGGTCGGGCTTGAGCTCGGTCATGCCGGGCGCGCTCTTCTCGGGCTGGAACCTTGGGCCGTCTTTTCCCTAGGTGTTAAATAAGGTTCCGTCCAGCCGCATTGCGATTCGCGAGGAGATCGCCGAATCTCACGGTTTCACCGGGGCGATTCGTGGCAACATATCTGGACACGCTCAATGCGGAGCAGCGCCGCGCCGTCGAGCATGGAGTGGCCGATGGCGCGACCGTGGGCGCGCCCCTGCTCGTCATCGCCGGCGCCGGCTCCGGCAAGACCAACACGCTGGCCCATCGCGTCGCCCATCTGATCGTTGCGGGTGCCGATCCGCGCCGCATCCTGTTGATGACATTCTCGCGCCGCGCCGCGGCCGAGATGGCCGGCCGCGTCGAGCGGATCGCCCGAAAGGTGCTCGGGGAGAACAACGCCGCGATCATGCGCGATGCGCTGACCTGGGCCGGCACGTTCCATGGCATCGGCGCGCGCCTCTTGCGCGAATATGCCGAGCGGATCGGCGTCGATCCCGCCTTCACTATCCACGACCGCGAGGATTCCGCCGACCTGATGAATTTGGTTCGGCACGAGCGCGGCCTGTCCAAGACCGAGAGCCGCTTTCCAGCCAAGGGCACGTGCCTGTCGATCTACTCCCGCTGCGTCAACGCCGAGATGGAGATCGAGAAGGTGCTGGGACAGCACTATCCCTGGTGCGTGGGCTGGGCCGCCGAGCTGAAGGGCCTGTTCGTGGCTTACGTCGAGGCCAAGCAGGCCCAGCACGTGCTCGATTACGACGACCTCCTGCTCTACTGGTCGCAGATGATGAGCGACGCGCTGATCGCCGAAGAGATCGGCGGCCGCTTCGATCACGTGCTGGTCGACGAATATCAGGACACCAACCGCCTGCAATCCTCGATCCTGCTGGCGCTGAAGCCCGACGGACGCGGCCTCACCGTGGTCGGCGACGACGCGCAGTCGATCTACTCGTTCCGCGCCGCCACCGTGCGCAACATCCTGGAGTTTCCGCAGAGCTTTTCGCCCCGCGCCGAGATGATCACGCTCGACCGCAACTACCGCTCGACGCAAGCCGTACTGGCGGCGGCCAACGGTGTCATTGGGCTCGCGCGCGAGCGATTTACCAAGAACCTCTGGACCGACCGCACCTCCGCGCAAAAGCCGCAACTCGTCACCGTGCACGACGAGGCTGACCAGGCGCGCTACATCGTCGAAGAGGTGCTGGCCAACCGCGAGCAAGGCGCGCTCTTGAAGCACCAGGCGGTGCTGTTCCGGACGTCCTCGCATTCGGGACCACTGGAAATCGAGCTGACCCGCCGCAACATCCCGTTCGTAAAGTTCGGCGGGCTGAAGTTTCTCGACGCCGCGCACGTCAAGGATGTGCTGGCGATGCTGCGCTTCGCCGAAAACCCGCGCGACCGCGTTGCGGGCTTCCGCATCCTGCATCTGTTGCCCGGCATCGGCCCCGCGACCGCGCAGCGCGTGCTCGACCAGATGGCGGAGAGCGCCGATCCGCTTGCTGCACTCGGCCAGCTCCCGGTGCCGCCGCGCACCGGCGCGGACTGGACCGACTTCGTCCGCACGACCCAGAATCTGCGCTATTCGGAATGGCCGGCGGATCTCGAGCGCGTGCGGCTCTGGTACGAGCCGCATCTCGACCGCATCCACGAGGAGTCCGAGACGCGTCGCGCCGATCTGATGCAGCTCGAGCAGATCGCGAGCGGCTACGCCTCGCGCGAGAAGTTTTTGACCGAGCTCACGCTCGATCCGCCGGACGCGACCAGCGACAAATCCGGGCCACCGCTCCGCGACGAGGACTATCTGATCCTCTCCACCATCCATTCCGCCAAGGGCCAGGAATGGAAGTCGGTATTCGTGCTCAACGTCGTCGACGGCTGCATGCCCTCCGATCTCGGTGCCGGCACCAGCGCCGAGCTCGAGGAGGAACGCCGCCTGCTCTATGTCGCGATGACGCGCGCCAAAGACGATCTCCATCTCATCGTGCCGCAGCGCTTCTTCACCCACGGCCAGGCCGCCAAGGGCGACCGCCACGTCTACGCCTCGCGCACCCGCTTCATCCCGGAGCAGCTGGTCTATCTGTTCGAGCGCACCGCCTGGCCCAAAGCCGCCGCCGGCGGAGCCCGTAACGCGGCGCAAGGGCCGAAGATCGACATCGGCGCGCGCATGCGCGGGATGTGGCGGTAAGGCCGACTACGCGTTCAGCCTGTCGAACTGGACCTTGCCGGCCTTCAGCACCAGCGGAATGTGCTCACCCTGGCCGAGCAGGCAGGCGACATCGCGCAGCGGATTGCCGTCGACCACCAGCAGGTCTGCGAGAGCCTCGGGTGCGATCCGGCCGAGCTTGCCCTCCATGCCGAGCACCTCGGCACCAATCACCGTGGCGCTGGCGATGACGGCGCGCGGGCCGAGAATCTCGGCGCGGATGCGGAATTCATCGCTCTGGAGGCGCTGGGACGGCCCGAGCAAATCGCTGCCGAACCCCATCTTCACGCCGGCATCGCGATAGATCGCGAGCGAACGCAGGCCGGCGTCGCGGACATCGGCGATCTTGGCGACGCTCTCCGGCGGCAGGCCATACTGCGCGCCCTCGTTGGCCAGCGCCTCATAGGTGACGAGCGTCGGAACCACATAGGCCCCCTTCTCGGCCATCAGGCGCGCGGTCGGCTCATCCACGAGATTGCCGTGCTCGATGGTGCGCACGCCGCAGCGAACCGCGCGCGCGATGGCGGCGGCGGTGTAGGCATGGGCGAGCACATAAGTCTGGCGCCCGCGCGCTTCCTCGACGATGGCGCGGATCTCGTCCTCGGAGTAGCCGAAGGCGCCGACCGGATCGGTCGGCGAGGCCACGCCGCCGGAGGCCATGATCTTAATCTGGTCGGCGCCCATCTGGAGCTCCTCGCGCGCGGCCCTGCGCACGCCGTCGACGCCGTCGGCGACGCGTGCCAGTGCGCCGACCCGCACGCAGCACGGACATGGTGCGTCACTCGCCAGATAATCCGAGCGCGCCCGCATGTCGCCGTGGCCGCCGGTCTGGCTGAGCGCGCGGCCGGAGACGAACAGCCGCGGGCCGTCAGTGAGGCCGGTCTCGATCGCCTGCTTCAGCGCATGGCCGGCGCCGCCGGCATCGCGGACGGTGGTGAAGCCACGCCGCAGCATGCCGCGCAGCAGCAGGGTCGAGCGCAGCGTCACCAGCACGTTGGGCATGTGCACCTGCTGCGCCAGATTGAGCTCGACCGCCACCGCATGCACATGCAGGTCGATCAGACCGGGCATCAGCGTCTTGCCCCTCAGATCGATGGTTCGGTCGGCGGTGACCTGGAGCGGCCGGTCCGAGACCTCCTTGATCAAATTGTCTTCGACCAGCACGTGATGTGCGTCCATCAGGTCCGCCTGGAGCGGATCGAGCAGAGCGGCGTTCTTGAAGAGGATGCTGGGCATCGCGGCGTCCTGTCAGAAGTGGGCCGGCGCAAGCAACGCTGGCAATGTGAGCTGGGCAAAGGGAAGGCACGCGGCGACGTCGTCCTCGCCGTACCAGTCCGCCTCGTGAAGCAGATTGAGCGAGCCGAGCGTACGCCCGCGCCAGCGCACAGGCATGTTGAGCACGCTCTCGCAGCCGAGCGAGGCGATCAACTCGTGGTCGGAGAACACCATGCGCAGATCGGCCTGGGTCCGGCCGATATAGGCCTCGCCGCGATCGAGAACGGCCTCGGTCCAGGGGCCCGGCGCGAGGCGCTTGCGTCCTCCGGTCGGATATGGGCCGGGGAGATTGGAATAGATCCGCGCCGCTTCACCGCTGTCGCCGTCATAGGTCAGGATCGTGAACAGCTTGTGCCCGATCGCCGACTTCACGGCTTCGTCCAGCGCCGCGAACAGCGCATCCGGCTGATCGACCCTGCCCTGCGCCGCCGCGACGGCACAGAGCAGCGGATCGGCCTGGCGTTTGGTCCGCGTCATGCAACTTCACCCGCCGCGATCTCTTCCAGCGAACGGCCGCGGGTCGGCACGCCCATCAGCACGACGGTCACCGCCCCGAGCAGCAGCACGGTGGTGGTGACGCCGAACACGCCGGCGAAGCCGAAATTGGGATAGAGATAGCCGACCAGGATCGGCGAGACGATCGCGCCGATGCGGCCGATCGCGGAGGCAAGGCCGGCACCGGTGGTCCTGACCGGCGTCGGGAACACCTCGGCGGTATAGGCATAGACGCCCGCATAGGTGCCGTTCATGAACAGGGACAGGAAGATTCCCGCCGCCATGATCTGCTGGTCGCTCTGCGCGAAGGCGAGCCCGAGCGCGCTGGCGCCGCCGAGCACCATGTAGGTCGCGATCGTCGCCTGCCGGCCGATACGCTCGTTGAAATACGCGGCGCTGAAATAACCGGGGATCTGCGCGCAATAGATCGCGATCGAATAGGCGAAGCTCTTGGTGATGCTCATGCCGTTCTGAACCAGCAGGCCGGGGATCCAGACGAAGAAGGAATAATAGCTGAAGGTGATCGCCAGCCACATGATCCAGGTCATGATGGTGATGCGCGCCTGCCGGCCTGCGAGGAGCGCGGCGAAATTGGCGAGCAGCGTTCCGGTCGCGCCCTGCGGCGCGACGGCTTCGACGACCGGATGCGGCAGGACATGGCCCTGGCGCGCAAAGCCCGCCTCGATCGTGTCCAGCAAGGCTTCGGCTTCCTTCTCCCTGCCGCGGCTTTCGAGCCAGCGCGGCGATTCGGGCAAGGCCCTGCGCCACCACAACAGCATGACCACCGGCACCGCGGTGATGACCAGCACGATGCGCCAGCCGTTCTCATAGGCGGGCACGATGAAGTAGCCGAGCAGCGCCGCCGCAACGAAGCCGAAGGAGAAGAAGCCGGCCAGTGCGCCGGTGAAGCTGCCGCGGTAGCGCCGCGCGACGAACTCCGCGAGATAGGGCGCGACGATCGCGCTCTCCGCGCCGGTGCCCATTCCGGCGACGACGCGGGCGGCGAAGAAGGACGGCCATGTATCGACCATCGCGCTCACGATGGACGCCGCGCAATACAGCGCAAGCGCCGACATCATCACGGCGCGGCGGCCGATCAGGTCACCCAGCGTGCCCGCCAGCAACGCGCCGAACAGGAAGCCGATATAGGTGCTGCTGCCGAGCACGCCGATCTGCACGCTCGACAGATTCCACGCGGTACGCAGCACCGGCAGGATGAAGGCCAG
This sequence comes from Bradyrhizobium diazoefficiens USDA 110, assembly GCF_000011365.1. Lineage (GTDB taxonomy): Bacteria > Pseudomonadota > Alphaproteobacteria > Rhizobiales > Xanthobacteraceae > Bradyrhizobium > Bradyrhizobium diazoefficiens. The sequence continues at coordinate 6,057,419 of NC_004463.1, forward strand.
CACCGCCGCATCCATCGCGTCGAACATGTAGCCGAGCCCGCCCATCAGCAGCAGATGCTTGTGGAAGCGTGCGAACGGAAGGCGCTCGATGCGCGCCGATATCATCGACATGAAAGTCCCCTCAGTCTGGCGGCTCGGCGCACCGCGTGTCCCTCAGGGAACCATAGACAAGGAGATATTATCGTCATAATTTATAATCATGATCTAATATATCACCATGGTGAATGTTCGTGTCGTTCCGTGCGCTCGACCTCAACCTCCTGAAAGTCTTCGAGGCGCTGATGACCGAGGGCAGCGTCACGCGCGCGGCGAGCGCGCTGACGATGACCCAACCCGCGGTCAGCAACGCGCTGGCGCGGCTGCGCGACGCGCTCGGCGATCCCCTGTTCGTGAGATCCGGCACCGGCATCCGTCCCACCCAGCGCGCCGTGGTGCTGTGGGAGCCGATCGGCGAGGCGCTGGAGAGCGTGCGTGGCGCGCTCGACGAGCAGGTGTTCGATCCCGCCCGCGCGCAGACCGAGTTCAGCCTGTCGATGTCGGACTACGTCTCCTCGCTCGTGATGCCGGACCTCCTCGGCCATCTCGGCAAGGTCGCGCCCAAGGCGCGGGTCCATACCGTCCCCAACACCATCCTGGAGATCGCCGACCAGCTCGAGGACAACAGGGTCGACTGCGTCATGAGCGTGTATGTCAACGAGGCGCAACAACCGGCCGCCATTCGCTCGCGCTCGCTGTGGACCGTCGACTATGCCTGCTTCATGCGGCGCGGCCATCCGCTCGCGGGCATGAAGCGGCTCAGCACGCGCACTTTCCTCAACGCGGGCCACGTCGATGTGAGCCTCGCTGGCAAGACCATGCCGTCCTACGACCTCTTTCTCGCCTCGCGCGGGCTGTCACGCAACCTGGTCGCGACCGTCAATCACTACAGCGCCGCCTACGAGGTCGTGCGCCAGTCCGACCTGATCGCCGTGCTGCCGAGCGACCTGCGTTCGCAATCAAGGCATGCGCCGTTGCTGCACGCCATGCCGCTTCCGCTTCAGGCGCCGCCGCGCATCGTCAGCCTGTTCTGGCACCAGCGCAACGACACCGTGCCGGCGCAGCGCTGGCTGCGCGAGACCCTGGTCGAGATGTTCGCCAGATCCGATTGAACCCGCCGGCGTGATGCAAAACCGGAAACCGTGCCTTTCCCGGAGCGGCATTGCCGAAGCGGCCTCCGCGCCCTAGCTGCACGGCGAGCCATTCCCTCCCACATGATGGGCGCTGTCCGCGTCCTGCAGAGACCCGATCGATGACCGCATCGCTTCAATTCGGACTGGATACCTTTGGCGACGTCACCAGGGACGCCGACGGCGCCACGCTTTCCCATGCGCGGGTGATCCGCAACGTCGTCGATGAGGCGGTGCTGGCCGACGAGCTCGGCCTCGACTTCATCGGGCTCGGCGAACATCACCGTTCTGATTTTGCGATCTCCTCGCCCGAGACCGTGCTCGCCGCGATCGCATCGCGCACCAGGCGCATCCATCTCGGCTCTGCCGTGACGGTGCTGAGCTCGGACGATCCGATCCGCGTCTTCCAGCGCTTTGCCACGCTCGATGCGCTCTCCAACGGGCGCGCCGAGGTGATCCTCGGCCGCGGCTCGTTCACGGAATCCTTTCCGCTGTTCGGCTTCGACCTGCGTTCTTACGAAGCGCTGTTCGAGGAGAAGCTCGATCTGTTCGCGGCGCTGCTGTCGCAGAAGCCGGTGACATGGCAAGGCAAGCTGCGCCCGCCACTGAAGGATCAGCTGGTCTATCCCCCCGTCGAGAACGGCCAGCTCAAAACCTGGATCGGTGTCGGCGGCAGCCCGCAATCGGTGGTGCGCGCGGCGCATTACGACCTGCCTTTGATGCTCGCGATCATCGGCGGCGATCCCGCGCGCTTTGCGCCTTACGTCGATCTCTATCACCGCGCCTTCAAGGAATTCGGCCGCCCGGCCCAGCCGATCGGCGTGCACTCGCCCGGCTATGTCGCGGAAACGGATGGAGAGGCGCGCGAGGAGCTCTGGCCCGACTACAAGGCCATGCGCGATCGCATCGGCAAGGAACGCGGCTGGCCGCCGATGGGCCGCGACGAGTTCGTGAACGAAGCCGAGCACGGCTCGCTCTATGTCGGCTCGCCGGAAACCGTGGCGCGCAAGATCGCGGCGACCGCGAAGGCGCTCGGGATTTCACGGTTTCAGTTGAAATATTCGGCCGGCCCCCTGCCGCACGAGAAGCTGATGAAGAGTATCGAGCTTTATGGGCGCAAGGTGGTGCCGATGGTGCGAGAGATGATGGGGTGACTTACGCTCCGAGGCAGTCCGCCTACGCCCTCCGGGCTACGGCGTGACAGCCTTCGCTAGCTTCGCGTGACGATGATTTGGGCTGGCTTGCCCAGCCGTAGCTCGCGAAGCGAGCGAAAGCTGGTGGGGGAGGCAGGACTCGAACCTGCGAAGCCATGAGGCGGCTGATTTACAGTCAGCTCCCTTTGCCACTCGGGACACTCCCCCGCTCGACGGCAGCACAATCGGGCCGGACCTTGCCGGCGACCGAGAACGGCCATGAGACGTGAAAACCGCGACAGCCCGGATATAGGGGTGGCGGCCGGGCGCGTTTATGGGCGATGCGGTGGGGCAAAGTCAACCGAGGCAAGCAGCTAAAATGGGCCTCATTCGCAGCCAAATTGCCATATTCCGGAACCCGTGACACAAGCGAGCCCATGAAGGATCGAAAATTCACCTCCAAGGGCCCCCGCGGCGGGGCTAAGCCCTTCAACAGGCCCGGGAAATCGGCCGGCCGGCCGGCCTGGCGCGACCGTGATTCGGCATCCGACGGGCCGGTCATCCTCTATGGCTGGCACAGCGTCACCATGGCGCTGCAAAACCCGGCGCGGCGGATCCGCAAGCTGACGCTGACCGAGAACGCCGCAAGGCGCCTCGCCGAAGAGAATATCGAGACCCGCGTCACGCCCGAGATCGTCCGGCCCCAGGAGATCGACCGCCTGCTGTCGCCCGACGCCGTGCATCAGGGCCTGCTCGCCGAGGCCGATCCCCTGCCCTCACCCGACATCGAGACCTTGACGCCGGAGGGCATGGTGCTGGTGCTCGACCAGATCACCGATCCGCACAATGTCGGCGCCATCCTGCGCTCCGCCGCGGCCTTCGCGGTGAAGGCGATCGTCACCACCGCGCGCCACAGCCCGGAAGCGACCGGCGTGCTCGCGAAAGCCGCCTCCGGCGCGCTCGAGCTGGTGCCCGTCGTGACGGTGCAAAACCTCGCCCGCGCGCTGACCGCGCTGAACGAGCGCGGCTTCCAGACCGTCGGGCTCGACAGCGAAGGCAGCGAGGACCTCTCAAACGTCGCACTGCGCGAACCGCTGGCGCTCGTGCTCGGCGCGGAAGGAAAAGGCCTGCGGCAATTGACGCGCGAGACCTGCAGCGTCGTGGCGCGGCTCGACATGCCCGGCGAGATCAAGAGCCTCAACGTCTCCAACGCAGCCGCGCTCTCGCTCTATGTCGGCGCGAGCCGGCTCGGGCTGATGAAGCGGTAGCTGCGGCCGCGGACGCAACTACGCTCCCTCGCCCCGCAAGCGAAGAGACACAAACAAGAAACGCCCGTCCGCATGACGCGGACGGGCGCTTCGAAAAACTCAACCGATCAAGTGATCAGTAGTAGCGGCGCAGCACGCGGTGGCCGCCATAGTACGGCGCGGGCGCGTGGCGATGGGCGTAACCATAGCGCGGGCCGTAGCCGTAATGCACGCGCGGCAGATAGCCGTAGCGCGGGCCATAGCCGTAGCGATACGGACGGTAGTACGGGCGGTGATAGGGATAGGCGGCGGCGCGATAGCCATAACCATAGTTGGCGGGGGCGACGACCGCGTCCTCACGATAGGTCGGATACGGCGCGAAGGCGCCCGGGCCGGTGTAGGTCGGGCCCTGGTTGACGTAGTAATACTGCGTGGTCGGCTCGGCGAGACGCTCATAGGCGCCATAGCCATAGCCGTAACCGCCGCAACCGGTGTTGCAGCCGGAATAGACCGGCGTAACCGGCTGGCACGGATTGAAGCCGCAAGCCGCGGCCGGCGCGGCCCCGACGAACATCACGGCAGCCGCCGCGACCAGTCCCGAAATCATCTGACGCATTACTCTCTCCTGTTGATTTCCGTATCTCGGATTTTTGACGTTTCTTAACCCGGCGGCTTGCCGGGCACCTCGGCACGCGGCCGGGGCCGACGATGCTGCGGATTCACATTGATCTCCGGCGCCAGGATCACCGGCGGCGGATCGGCGGGCACGTCCATCTGCGGCGGCAGCGGCGCCGATTGCGCGCCCCAGCTCTGGTGGTAGCTCTCGGCCGGCTTCGGCAATCTGCGGTTCGCGGGCGGCTCGACCTCGAGCCGGCCGTAGCCGGGCCGCAGGCCCAGTGTCGGATAATAATGGCCGACGTCGTCGGGCTGCCGCTCGGCGATATAGCGTCCGCCATAGATCGTCGGCTGCACCTGGACGTTCTTGCCGAGGCCCCAGACACCTTCGACGACGCTATAGGACGCGTCGATGCCATTGATGATGATCGGCACGCCGGGGCGGCCGGGCACGACGATATCGAAGCCGCCGCCGGCAAACGCCGTCGCGGGCAGTCCGATCAGAAAGGCTGCGAGCGCCAGAGCGCGCATGGTGGGATCCCGGTTGTCTGGAACACAACCTAACCGATCGCGGCACAGAGAGGGTTAAGGCCGGCTCACCAAATGCCGGTAAGCCTAACGCGCAAGGGGCGCGGGCCGCTCAAATGCCGCAAGCTGCGCTAGCGAAGCGTTAACGCGGCGCAAGCTCGCCGCACGTGCCGGAGCGCGCAAGGTTGCGTGGCACAAACTGCACATCCTGGGCGGGCTCACGTCGATGTGACCCCGCGTGCGAGAATCCGCGGAACGACTACCAGATGCCGCACTTAGCACAGGTCTCAACAACATGGAGAAAATGCCATGACGAGCCTGAAGCTTCTTGGCTTGGCCGCGATCGTCGCGTCCACGCTGGCAACACCGGCCTTCGCGCAAGCGACAGTCGACAATTCGGGCCGCTGCACGGGGCTCTTCCAGGATCCTAATTGCCAGAATCTCGGTCCCGGCAATGCGACCGCCGACCGCGCCTATCGCCGCCGGCACATGGCCCGCGGCCAAGTGAATCCGAATGATGGAACACAATCGGGCTTCTGGCCGCTCGACACCGCGGGCGCGGTGGCTGGTGCGGCAGTCGGCACCGCCGCAACGATTGCGGCTGCACCGTTCCAGGGCTGGGGCAATTCCTACGCGCGCTATGACAGCGGCGGCCCCGCCTGGTACGGCAACTGGGACGCCTACGCAGCCCGCAACGGCATCGTGTGCAGACCCGGCACATGGTTCAAGGGCGAAGACGGACGGCGGCACCTCTGCCAGTAAGGCCCCGGCCATCAGGCTGAAAGCTTGCAGGCGGCCCGACGGGCCGCCTGTTTCTTGCCGGCGAAACGCCACTGCCAGGTTCTGGCACTTTCCGACCAAGTCTGATATTGCGACGCCCGAGCGGGCGGACAGCTCCGGCACATGCCGAGCCCTGCCCCGCGTCGCCGGCTTAGCTCAGCGGTAGAGCAGCGGTTTTGTAAACCGAAGGTCGGGGGTTCAATCCCCTCAGCCGGCACCAGCGCTCGAGGCGGGAGCACTCAGTCCGAATTCTTCTGCGCGCTGCTCTGCTGGAAATGCTGGGCGCCGGTGATTTCCACCCAGGCATGTTTCGACTGCTCGAAAACCGATCTGATCGGTGCCGGATAGTTTGGATCCGCGATGGCGCCAACGGCGACGCCGATCATCGCAGGCAGATTGTCGGGTTTCCACCAGACCGTTGAACCGCAGTCGGGACAAAAATAGTTGCGGACCTTGCCGCCGCTTGCGGCTGTGCGGACGTATTCCTTCGACGCGCCTGAGATCGTGACGGCCTCTGCCGGATAGAAGGCACCGACACCGAACGGCGCGCCTGTTCGCCGCTGGCAGTCAATGCAATGGCAGGCAGCGACGAGGCTTGATGGCCCCGGAAGCGACAGCGCAAGAGCGCCGCAATTACATCGGGCGTCGATCATCGAAATTCCTTCCTCTGGGTTGGCCGGCGGGTCCTGCGGCCCGGATGGAGTGGAGCGCAATACGGGACGGTGTTCCCGCATTCCGCTGCTTGGAGCGCGCTACGAAAGAGCTGTGCCCGTGTTTGAGATGCGAGTTGGATTGACCATGACTTCTCATCTTGCTCCGTCACTGCGAGCGCAGCGAAGCAATCCAGACTGTCATCGCGGAAAGACTTTGCGGTTGTTTCGCTACGCTCGCGATGACGAGTTGGTGGAGCGATGCACCTATGCTCGCCCTCACTCCTTCCCGACCTCGAACGCCAGCAGCACGTTGCCGGCCACGCCGCTCCACTGGCCGTAGCCGGAATTGGTGTAGAGCATGCCGCCGGCGATGACCGGCCCGGGGCCGTCGATCGCGCCGCCATGGGCGGGGACGCCGTTCACGGCCGTATAGTCTCGCGCGGTATCGAACTCCCACAGCAGCTTGCCATCGGCTGTGGCGTAGGCGCGCAGGAAGCCGCTGACGCCGCCGGAGAACACGACGCCGGGGATCAGGCTGACCGCCGCCGACAGCGCGGGGCTGCATTGGAGGCGATCGCCGCAGGCGACGGGAGGCACTTCCATCGCAATTTTCCCGCTGGCGAGATCGAGACCGAACAGGCCTCCACCTTGGGTGGAATCCAGCCGCCGCGTGCCATCGTGCAGGAAACGCACGTCGGAGTTCGCGACGTAGATGCGGTCCTGATCGGCGGCCGAGCCCCATTCGCTGCCGCCGAGCGCACCGCCCTTCCCGATCCGCGTCTGCCACAGGATCTTGCCGCCATCATCCGGGTCGAGCGCATGCACGACACCGGACTTCTGCGCGATGGCAAGAACACGCCTGCCATCGCGCAAGGTCACGAGGATCGGCGACTGGCCGAAATCGTGATCGGGGCCGTGCTCGTCAGGACAATTGGTCCTGTCCGCGCCGTAGCATGCCACGATGAAGGCGTCCTTCGGGGTCGCCTGCTGCTTCCAGAGCAGCTTTCCGGTCGCAAGCTCGAACGCGAGGATCGCATCGGCGGTTGCGGCCGGCGGATTCGAGTAGGAATTGCTGGTCGCGACGTAGACGGCGTTGCGCTTCGGATCGACCGTCGGTGCCGACCACACCGCGGCGCCGGACGGGCCGAACAGCTGCGTGCCTTTCGTATTCTTGCCGGTCGGATGCGGCACTTCCGGGATCGTGTAGGCCTGCCACACCGGCTTGCCGGTCACAGCCTCCAGCGCCACCACGCTGCCGCGGAATGTGCAGCATTCGTAACTGGCTTGCGAGCCGGCGGCCTCCTCGAGCGAGGACACCGGGACGTAGAGCACGCCGGAGTGCAGCGTCGGCGCGCCTGTGATGCGCGCGGCCGGATGCTCCTCGACCTTCGTTTTCCAGATCAGTGCACCGGTCAGCGCGTTCACGGCATAGGCATTGGCGCGCAAGTCACCGAAGAAGATCACGAACTGATCGGTGCCGGGAAGCGGCGCGAAGCTGATCGCTGCGCGCACCGCGGCATCGGTCGCGAATGTCCACAGCGTGCAGCCGCTTCGCGCATCGAGCGCGTGCACCTTGCGGTCGGTGCCGCCGATGAACAGCAGGCCGCCCATGATCGTCGGCGGCGCAAAGGACACCGAGGCGCCGGGAAAGGCGTAAGCCCATTTCAGCCGCAGGCGCGGCACCTCTTCCGCGGTCAGCCCCGCCATGTCGGCCGGCTGGAAGCGGCTGTTGCCAGCGTCGACGCCCCACCCGTTCCAGCGTGGACCGTCAAGCGGCTCTGGAAAGCCGCGGACCTGCTGCGTGCAGCGTCCTTCCGCATCGGCTGCGACGCCGCCGGTCGCAGTCTTGCCAGTGACGAAGGAAGCAATCGCGCGGCGTTCCTCGTCGCTGCGCTCCTTCGCCATCGCTGCCATGCTGCCGGTGGTCAGTGTCCCCAGCACATGATCGAACGACATTCCCTGCATGGCGCTACGGCCCGGCACACGGCTTTGGGCATCGCCGCCATCGTGACATTGCGCGCAGTGGCTTGCGTAGAGCGCAGCGCCCTCCTGCTGCGCCAGCGCCGGCGCGCAGCACCAGATCAGCATGGCGGCAATCGCAACACTCGGTCTCATGGCGTGCTCCGGAATCGTCACCGCAACGCGAGATGGCTTCATGCAACCCAAAGTGTAGCGCGACGGCATTCGCGGAGGCAACGGGCGTCCCGCGTGCGTCCGTCACATCCCCGTGGCAATGCGGATGCGATCGGGCAATTCATCCAGCCGCCAGAGCCCGAGGCTCTTGTCGCGCCAGCCACCGCCGCCCTCCTCGCAGCGCTCGTTGATCAGTTCGCGCGGCGCCGGCCAGTTGAACGGCGCCGTCGCCATGTTCAGCGCGCGCCAGTCGCCGTCCTCGCAGTCGCGATTTGCATCCCATTCGGGAAACGTCGTGACCAGCAGGAAGCGCGCGCCGCTCGCACGAAAGTTCGTGACGGCGCGAGCGATGTTATCGAAGCTCAAATGAACCAAGCAGTCACGGCACAGGATCAGGTCGACGGCCGGCAGCGCATCGCGCGTGATGTCTGCAATGAGAAAGCGGCCGGACAATTCACCGCGCGCCACACGCTCTTTGTTGGCCTCGATCAGCGACGGCACGATGTCGATGCCGGTGTAGTCGAGATCGAGCTTCATGCGGCCGATCCAGCCCGCATCGCCGCAGGGCGCATCCAGCAGCGAGCGCGCGCCGAGCCGTTGCAGCAGTGCAGGAAGCACGTCCCGGATCGCGGCCGTGGCGGGATCCTCCGAGCCGAGGCCCGAGACCGAGCTGGCCGCGCCCCACAGGTTCGTTTTCTCGATCCGCTCGAACCGCGCGGCGAGATCGAGGCCGGCAAAATTCTCGCGGTCGGCAGCAAAGCGTTCGTGGGCGAGCACGGGCGGACGGTTGGGGATCATCGGACGCTTCCAAATCCAGATTCCATCGCGAGCGCAGTCTACACGCGAAACGTCGCGTCAGAAATCACAGGCCTTTCCACTCAAGCCGGCTTCTGCCACTCCATCATGTGAAAGTAGGGCACCCGGCGATGAAGGTCGTTTCTGCGGGGGTCGCCGCTTGTGGGCTCCGGTTCGACAAACAGTCGCAGCTGGAGGCCGTGGTCGAGCAGCAGCGTCATGTAGGTGCCGAGCGGACGATGCCAGTTCTGGAGCCGGATGCCGCGCCAGCTCAGCCAGATCGGGCGCTCGTCCATGTAGTGATCGATGGCGAAGCGCATCTCGCCCTTGCGGTCACGTGCCCAGCCGTCGGGCTGGCCCGCGGTGTTGAAGCTGGTCAGATTGGCGATGAGCAGCGTGCCGCCCGGCCGGAGCGCCCCCACCATCTTCGCGATCGCCGTACCGAGATCGGGAATGTCAATCAGGCTGAGATAGCTGACCACCAGATCGAAACACGCATCGATATCCATCGTCTCGGCACGACCGAGCCGATAATCCCCGCGGGGGTCGAGCTCCCTAGCGCGCGCGAGTAGCGCCTCGGTCGGATCGATGCCGGTGGTGCGGATGCCGGCGCGCTGCATGATGCGGCAGAAGCGTCCCTCCCCGCAGCCGACGTCGAGCGCATTGCGGAAACCGCGGCCCTCGATCCGCGCGCGCATCGGCGCATCCAGCACGAAGCGGCGGCCGTAGTCGCCGTCCTCACCCTGCTCGATGATCCAGGCGGCCGCGGACGCGGCCCAGCCGTCGTCGACATCGTCGGTCATGGGCTGCCTTCGAAGGGGCGCGGACGCCGAACGCCGCGGGGACGGCTACTGATCACAGATTGGATCAGAATTCAACATCAGGTAGCATGCGCACCCGATGCGCCCTACCACGCCCAAAGAGAAGGCCAGGATCGCCGCCGGCGCGATTACGGCCGTCGTCATGACGGCCATGCTGTTCGTCATCGCGCTAGCGTTGCTGCTGCCGCAATAGAGACTCTTGGCGCGGCGGATGCCGCCGCGCGGACTCAGGCGGCACGCACCGTCCGGAGGAATTTTCCGACTTCGTCCTTCAGCCGGTTGCTGTCGGTCGCCAGCATCTTTGCGGTCGAGAGCACCTGCAAGGAGGCCGAGCCGGTTTCGGCCGCGCCGCGCTGCACGTCGGTGACGTTCGAGGAGATCTGCTGGGTGCCGTGGGCGGCCTGCTGCACGTTGCGCGAGATCTCCTGAGTCGCGGCGCCCTGCTCCTCGACCGCCGCGGGAATGGTCGAGGACACTTCCGAGAGCCGCTCGATCGTCGCGGAGATGTCGCGGATCGCGTTCACCGATTCCTGGGTCGCGGTCTGGATGCCGGAAATCTGCAGGCTGATCTCGTTGACCGAGGAGGACAGCTCTTCCGTGGCGGTAGCAACCGACTGCACGGACCATGTCGCGGCGACGCTGCTCGGCCGCCTGCTTCTCGGCTTCGGCCTGCGCCGCCTTGAGCCGCTCCACTTCGAGTCCGTTGGACTTGAACTCTTCGACCGTCCTGGCCACGTCGCCGATCTGGTGCGGAACCAAGCACGTACGTCGCTCGTTCTTGCCCCATGCGGATCAGGGCAGACCATCGAGACATATTCTTGCTGGGGGCGGTGACGCTGTGCTGCGTCGTCGTAGCCGGCGCTCTTGCGCTGTACGAGCCCGTCTTTGGACAGGCTCCGGAGAGGCAGGTCGCCGACAGCAGGCCGGTCGAGGCCGCAGCCCCGGCGGCGGTCCGGGTGGTCGGTGCGCCCTTCGTGCCCAACGTCAACCCGCGAGAGCGATAGCACTCACCTCTGGGATGTGCCCTTCGGAGACGTGCCCTCGCCCTCCCCGGGCTGGCCATGGGCCCGCGCCAATTCCTCGGCGAACGCGATCACCTCCGCCCGCTTGTCGGGCGGCAGCGACAGGAACGCGCGAACGAGCCTCAATCCTTCGGCTTCATCCGCCTGCTCTTTTCCGGCATCCATCCGCCCACTGTCGGGCGACCGGGAAAAATATGCAATCCCTCGGAGGATATCTTCTTGATTCGTCCCTCGAGCTTTGGTGGAGTACCCCTAACGGGGGGTGGCCCATGAAGTGGATCCGAGAGCGCGACGCATTGATCGCGCAGACACTGGCCTTCGTCCAATCGGTAACCGGCAAGAAGGATGACCTCCATCCGCCGGAAAGCCCGCCTGCTGCATTCGCGGTGACCACGGAAATCGTGACCGTGCAGGCCATCGCGATCGAAACCGACCCGCCACCGGCCGTATCTCCGCCCGCCCCTCAAGCTCGGCCCGTCCAGGTCCCGCCGCCCCGCACGGGTGGCGATTTCCGTACCGAGATGCAGGCCAGGATCGCAAATTTCCGCAAGCATCAGGAGCGGTTCGAGCGCGAGCGCGAGGAATATTGCGCGGCGACCCTGACAAAAGTCCGCGCCGCCATCCGCGACGCCGGCCCTCCTCCACCGGCCGCCAAGTAAGGCAGGCCGTCCGTCTGGCGACCTACAGCCAGGACCAAACCAGCCAGAGATTGGCTGCGCAGGCGCCGAGCAGCGCCACTGTCAGCGGCAGGAGCATGTGCCCGCAGGAGGTTTTCAGGTCGCTCGTCATGGCCGAAAACATCCGCTGATTCCGGCCGGAGAGTCCCAGGGATTCTTTTTTTGGAGATTCAGGACTCGTTTACGACTCAAGGACCCCGGGCACCGCGATCACGGCGCCGTGATCAACCGCCGGCCGGAACCCCTCGCCATTGAAGTCGTTAACGCGCTTTCCGGGAGCGGGAAGAATGCCCTACGCCCTGTTTTGCAACGATGCCCAGATCAGCAAGGCCTATCCTGATGAGTCCGACGTCTGGAAATTGGCGCAGCGGAGCGGTCTCGTCGTGGATGTCAGCGCCGACGACAACCGTGCCGGGCCGCGGCGTGTGCTCGACAACGACTACGAGATTAAGCCCTGCCGGGCAGCGCAGGGCGAGGACCCCGCCACGAACAAGGCGGAGGCCGAGCGCCAGTCCAGGATAGAGCTTCAGTTGAATTTGTAAGGTCGGGCCGGAAGCCGGGGTTCAGGGCGTCGCGGTCGCCAGCGATGCCTGCTCGCCGGCCAGCGCCACGCAGGCCTTGCGGCGGTGCAGCCCGCGGATCGCACCGGTGACCTTCAACACCTTGCCGGACGGACAGGAGGCGTCCTTGACGAAGGCCACCTCGTAAGGTGCCAGCATCAGAGGCTCGGATTTGAGGATTGTTTGAGCAGTGCACGGCCCGCCGACGAAGCACACGAGCACCGCTGCCGACACCAAGATACGCATGACCGTCGTCCCACCAGCCCGATAATTCTCATATAACGCGTTCCGGAGCGCGAGTTCCGTAAGCGGCAAAAATTATTTTTGCTTTACGCCAGCCCCATGACACGCGTGAGAAGGCGCGCGCCGGAATGTTTGCTTGCAAATGACGCGCCAGATGGTTCACGCAAAGCAAAGAACCGGCCGCCAGCACGGGCCGGCATACGAAAAGGCCGGCGGGAGCCGGCCTTTGTCGGAACTGGGATTGCCGCTGGCGGGTCAGTAGCGCGAGGCTGACGGACCACCCCAGCCGAAGCGGTAGTTCACACCGACCTTGACGGTATGCTCGTCCTCCCGGCCGCGGACGCCGACGATGTCGGCCGGCCCGGAGGTGAAGGTGGTGCTACCGAAATTGTAGTACTGGTACTCGGCCTTGGCCGACCAGCTCGGCGCGAACATGTATTCGAGGCCGGCACCGACGGTGTAGCCGTCCTTGTTGTTACCGGTGGCGGTGAAGCCCTGCGGCACGCCGGCGACGTTGACGCCAAGGCCGCCATTGCGCCAGGCGTAACCACCCTTGGCGTAGACCAGCGCCGGACCCCAGGTGTAGCCGATCCGGCCTGTCACCGACCCGAGCTGGTCGGTATTGGACGTCACCTGCGTTCCCAGTGGGAACGTGACACCGTTGTTGTTGGTCGGCAGCCAGGAATACTGGGCCTCGACACCGACGACCCAATTGGGCGCGAACTGGTAGTCGAAGCCACCCTGCACACCGCCGAGGAAGCGGGCGTCGCTCGACTGGAAGCTGCTGTCGCCGGCGAACGCGCCGCCAACATGGCCGCCGATGTAGAACCCGGTCCAGTTGTAGATCACCTGCGGCGGCGTATAGGCCGGTGCCTTGGTATAGGCGCGCGGCTGCATGTCGGCCGCTGCGGCCGGCGCGGCCAGCGCAAGCAGAGCGACTGCGCCCAGCAAGATCGTTTTCATGATCATCCCCGTTCTTTCAAATTCGACACTCAGGAAACAACGTGGCGTGAATTAGGTTGCTTCGCGGCGATGCCGGAACGTTGATCGTTCGCTACTGTGACGGGGTGGCAACATCGCGATTTTGTTCCGTCACGTTGCCCTGCACCGGCTGTTTTGTCGCCTGCGCAAGGCTTGCCGTAACAATCTGTCGCAAGGCGAACCCGCCCCGTTCAAAGCTCGCCAAAATGTGATCCAGCGGCTCCGGCGACTGCAGTCCTAGCACCAGCCGATGAAGGCGGGCTTTGCGCTACCGCATCATCTTTTCCAGTTCCGGAAAGGGTGCGTAAACCGCACCGGTACAGAGCTCGCTGGCGCGATCGAGGACACGGTCGGCCCGTCCGTTGACGAAGACGACGACGCGCTCGCGCATGCCCTTGTAGCTGCCGTCGGTCTCGCGGGGCGTGAAGCGCAGGCAGCTCACGTAGAACTGCCGGCCGCCGAGCTCGCGCAACACCGGCTCGGCCATGTCGGCCTCGCGCACGCCGACCGGATTGTTCAGATAGGCGCGCATCAGGGCGAGCGTGTCACCGCGGAAATTGTCGGGAAAAGGCTGAGGACCTCCAGCCTGGGTCCCATCCATCAGGGTTGGACGGTCACCGTCGCTGCCGAAACACGCTGCGAGCGCCAGCGGCAATGCCAGGATCAATAGCAGGCTCACCGCACGTTTCGCCAATCGCCCCACAGGTCACGCTCTCCGCTCGCTCAGACTCGGAGATGTTCTAGCCCCAAGGTTGCACGAAGGGAATTCGCTTGCAGGCGCACCGGCCCGCCGCCGGTGCCTTGCGCTTTCGCGCAAGGCACCGAGACAGCGGACCGGGCCTGAATTCCGCACGCGGCGGCGGGGCAATGCCAGGGATGCCGCCGCGCGGGATCAGTCGTTAGCTGCGCTTCTCGGTCGTCACCGGCTTGGTCGCGTCCGGCTGCGCCTTCAGCGACTTCTTGGCCGACAGATGCTTGTGGTGATGGCGATGCGTCCGCACGGTCTTGTGCTCGTCGGGCGTGACCGCGGCGTTCGCATTCATCGTCTTCGACTTGGTGTCGACCTTGGCGTCCGCCTTGACGTCGGCGGCCTTGGTGTCGGCCTTGACGCCGGCATCCGGTTTCGCGGCGGTGTTCGACACCTTGGTCTGGCTCTGGTCCGCCTTGATCACCGGCGCGGTCGTGGTGGTCTTGCCGGCCTCGGCGGCGAAGGCCGGGGCTGCGATCACGGAAGCTGCGAGCAAGGCTGCGGAAATGGTCTTCAACATGGTTGATCTCCTCTTGGAAGGATCTTCAGGCGGGCGCCCTCTCGCCAACCCTTCGATCGTAGGTGGGAGCCTAGGCCTCGCGCGCTGAACCCAGTCTGAAGCCGGTTGCAGGCTTCCGTTCATCTGGATGACAAGTTTGTCATCTGCCCAGAGGCGAATAGATCGTGCGAAGCGGGAATGTTTTCGCCCGTTGGGTGTTCCGGTCTTCGGGCAATCGTGTAGGATCGCCACGTTCCATACGGGAGAACTTAGATGCGCAAACTCTCAATGCTTCTGCTGCCGGGGCTCGTTGCCATGACGCTCGCAGCCGGGCCGGTGCTGACCAGCGCCTATGCCGCGGGGAGCGACGAGCCCTCGTCGCCGCCGAAGTCGGACACTTCGACCAAGAAGGGCAAGAAGAAGAGCTCGTCCGTCAGCGATCCGAAATTCCTTGCTGCCTATCGCACCGCCTACACCACGATCTACGACAATCATGACTACACCGGCGCGATCGATCAGTTGAAGTCGCTCAAGCGCGACGAAGTCGCCGACGTTGCCAATCTGATCGGCTATTCCTATCGCAAGCTCGGCGACTACCAGTCGTCGAAGGTCTATTACGAGCTGGCGCTGAAGGACGATCCGAACCACGTCCGCACCTGGCAGTATTACGGCCTCTGGCAGCTCGAGCAGGGCAACCGCGAGCAGGCGCAGTATCACCTGAACAAGATCGCCTCGCTCGCCGGCACCGACAGCTCCGAGTATCGCTCGCTTGCCGCGGCGCTGGACAAGCCGACCGGCGCGACGCTCGTCTACTAAGCCATCCCGTTTCCGAACGACGCGAACCGGCACAACCTAGGGGTTGTGCCGGTTCTGCTTTCTCGGCTAGCCTCGCGCACCAATCCTTCCCTCGCAAATCGGTGCGCAATGGACACGTGGCTGCGATCCGCGATCGACTACATCAGCTCCTGGATCGAATTCCAGCAGACGACAATCCAGCAGCCGGGCGTCATCGTCGCATTCGCCCATCGCGGCGAGGTCGTCGCCGAGCATGCATTTGGCGTTGCCAATCTCGACACCGGCGAAAAGCTCACGCCGCGCCACCGCTGCCGCATCGCCTCGCACTCCAAGAGTTTTACCTCGGCTGGCATCATGAAGCTGCGCGAGCAGCGCAAGCTTCGACTCGACGATTCCGTTGGGCAGTATGTCGGCGGCCTGCATCCGCGCGTCGCCGAGACCACGATCGCGCAACTGCTCTCGCACAGCGCCGGGCTGACGCGCGACGGCGCCGATTCCGGCCAGTTCATCGATCGTCGTCCGTATCTGAACGCGGAGGAGTTGCTCGCGGAGCTGAAGCTACCGACCGCGATCGAGCCCGGCACGCGCTTCAAATATTCCAATCACGGCTTTGGCCTGCTCGGTCTCGTGATCGAAGCGGTGACGAAGGAGCCCTACACCGCCTGGATCAAGCGCGAGATCATCGAACCCGCGGGTTTGCGCGAGACCGAGCCGGACGCGCCGCTCCCCAAAGGTGCGGCGTTCGCACGCGGTCACACGCGAAAAGTGCCGCTGGGCGAGCGCTGCGTGATCCCCGGCGACAATCCCACACACGCGATGGCGTCCGCCACGGGCTTCGCCGCCACCGCCGCCGATACGGCGCGTTTCTTCGCGCAGCTCGCGCCCAACGCAAGAAAGAGCGTGCTGTCGGTCGCCAGCCGCCGCGAGATGACACGACATCATTGGCGTATCCCGCAGAGTTTCGAGGCCTATTACGGCTTGGGCATCGGCGCCGGCAAGCTCGACGGCTGGGACTGGCTCGGCCATGGCGGTCACTTCCAGGGCTATATCTCGCGGACCTGCGCCATTCCCGCCTGCGAGCTCGCGATCAGCATCATCAGCAACTCCATCGACGGCGCTGCGCCGTTCTGGATGGACGGCGCGATGCAGATCCTGCGAACGTTCAAGACCCGCGGCGCACCCGACCGGCGCGTACGCGACTGGACCGGCCGCTGGTGGACGATCTGGGGCGCGACTGACCTCGTGCCGATGGGCGACCGTGTGCTCATCGCCAACCCGCAGTTCAACAATCCGTTCATGGATGCCGGCGAGATCGAGGTGACCGGCCGCGATACCGGCAGGATTGCCGCCGCCGCCGGCCATTCAAGTCATGGCGAGCCGGTGCGCCGCGTCCGCGATGCTCGCGGCAAGGTCAGCGACATCTGGCTCGCCGGCGCCAACGTCAAGCCTGCGAGCGTCGTCGCCCGCGAGATCGCGCGCCAATATCCACCGCGCAAGCGTCGGCCTACTCCCTGATCAATCCCTCGACCTCGCCACGAAGCGCCTGCCGCGAGCCGTCGCGCGAATAGAACATGTGGCCGCCAGGATAGACGACGAACTTGATCCGCTGCGTCGCGAAGGCCGGCAACTGGTCGAGCACCCGCTTGGATCCGAAATAGGGCGTGGCGAGATCGAACAGGCCATGCGCGACCAGCACGTTCAGCTTCGCGTCGGCGGCGAGGACCTGCCGCAGATCCGACACCGACTGCGGCGGGTTGATGCCGCGGCCGAAATCCCACTGCCCCTCGACGGCGCCGTTGAGGACTTCATAGGAGCCGTCCGGCCGCCAGTTGAGCTTGCGTGTCAGGACGTCCACCGCGGCGCTCGTCAACGGCGCCTGGAGCGCGTCGCCCGAGGGATCGCCGAAACGCGAATTGCCCGAATCCGGATAGGGATCGAGGCCGCGGACCGAGGCATCGTAGCGTCCCGTCACCTTGCCGTTCTTGCGGTCGAACTCGCGGCGGAATTCACCGATGTCGAAGCGGCCGGCGAGCCTGCGGCTCACCGCCCGGTCGATGCCGGTGAGCTCGGCGACCTTGTCGGCAAGGCGATTGGTGGCCTCCTTGTCGGCCTCGCCCTTGACGAGGTCGGCCAGGAATTCGCCGCGCGCGTAAGCCTCGACGTCGGCGAGATCGGCGCGCTTGACCGGTCCTTTGGCCTCGCGCGCCACCGCCACATAGCTCGGCAGCGTTGCGACATATTGCAGGAGGCTGGTGCCGGTGAACTCGCGGAAGTCGAGCAGCGGCGACACCAGGATCAATCCCCTGACGCCGACGCCGTGCTGGACCTGCAACTGGCGCACCACCTTCGGCCCGCGAATGCCGCCATAACTCTCGCCTGCAACGTATTTCGGCGAGACCAGCCGGTCATGCCTCTCGAGCCAGCGGCGGATCACCAGCGCGATCGCATTGACGTCACCGTCGACGGAATAGAAGGACTTGCGCGCGTCCTCGCCGGTCGCAACGAACCGGCTGTAGCCGGTGCCGACGGGATCGATGAAGACGAGATCGGTGAAATCAAGCCAGGTCTCCGCGTTCGGCTTCACGTCGGGCGAGGCCGATGGCGAAAGGGCTTCGCCATCGAGCGGCAGCCGCCACGGGCCCGCAGCGCCGAACTGCAGCCATGCCGAGGACGCGCCGGGTCCGCCGTTGAACAGGAACGTCACGGGACGCGTCGCGCGGTCTGAACCGTCGAGCTCATAGGATGTGTAGGCGATGTCGGCCAGCGGCTCGCCCTTGCCATCGAACACGCGGATCGAGCCGGCGGTTGCGGCGAAGTTGAGCGTGCGACCGGGCAGATCGAGCGTCTGCTTCGTGGTCGAATCCGAGGGAAGACGGTGCGGCTCGGCGGCCGACGGCGAAGCTTGCTGCGCGCTTTGCGTGCCGCCGCCGCGTCCGCCTTTCTGTCCGGCCGGCGCCGCCGTCTCAGATCGCGGCTGCGGCGGATCGTCCGCACGCGCAAGGCCCGCAAGCGCGAAGGCCGACACCGCCAGCACCAGGATCGCGCGGCTCGGCAAACTCGTGGTCATGATCGTTCTCCCTGCCGGCTGTGAGAGCCCGGCGAGGCCAAAAGCCTAGCGCAAAATTGCGACGGTTTGGGGGATTGTGGACTCGAGGGCGCCCAAGGAGGCCGATCGGGCTCGAAACGACCCGGTTTCGTCCCGAATCGGCAGCCGCCCGTTTGCCTTGAAGGGCGGTCATCCTCGACAATGCAGGCCCGGGTGTATAGACGAGCCCGGCGGAACTTACTCGAGCCAGCGGCCCTGCCCGGAAGCCATGACCAAGCCAGCGCGCTACGACCGGATCGCCTTCGTCGCCAGCCCGAGCAGCGAGGCGCAGGCCGCCTTCGGCCAGCTCACCAGCGACTATGGCAATTGCGACCCGAACGAAGCCGACATCGTGGTCGCGCTCGGCGGCGACGGGTTGATGCTCCAGACGCTGCACCAGAACATGCACACGGGAAAGCCGATCTACGGCATGCACCGCGGCACGGTCGGCTTCCTGATGAACGAATACTCGACGCACGATTTGCGTGCGCGGCTCGAGGCGGCACAGGAGTCCGAGATCAATCCGCTGCTGATGCGCGCGACCGACGTCAACGACCGCGTCCACCTGCACCACGCTATCAACGAGGTCGCGCTGTTCCGTCAGACCTACCAGGCGGCACGCTTGCGGATCCTGATCGACGAGCGCGAGCGGATGCCCGAGCTGATCGCCGACGGCATCATGGTGGCGACACCGGCAGGCTCGACCGCCTACAACCTGTCCGCCCAGGGACCGATCCTGCCGATCAACGCCCGCGCTGCTGGCGCTGACCCCGATCAGCGCCTTCCGCCCCCGCCGCTGGCGCGGCGCGCTGCTGCCCAACACGGCCTATGTCGTGATCGAGGTGCTGGAGGGCGACAAGCGCCCCGTCGCCGCGGTCGCCGACCACGATGAGGTGCGCGACGTCCGCCGCGTCGAGGTGCTGTCCGACAAGACCATCTCGATGCGCATGCTGTTCGACCCCGGCCACAGCCTGGAAGAGCGTATTTTGCGCGAGCAGTTCGGGTACTGAGCCCCCTGCCCGGCGCCTTGACCGGCGCTTTGGGACGCCCGGTCGCAACCCTTCGTTAACCCCCGCCACGATATGGTTAACGAAGGTTGACCGCTCTGGCCCAGGCGTCATGTTCCGCATCGATTTCAACAAGCTGCGCTTCCTCGTCTGCGACGACAATCCGCACATGCGCCGCATCCTGCGGACGCTGCTGCATTCCTTCGGCGCGCGCGAAGTCTACGAGGCCGAGGACGGCGCCACGGCGCTGGAAATGTACAGCCACTACGTGCCCGACATCGTCATCACCGACTGGGCGATGCCGATCTTCGACGGGCTCGAGCTCGCGCAGATGATCCGGCAGCCGGAATCCAAGGGCAATCCTTACGCGCCGATCATCATGCTGACCGGCCATTCCGAGAAGCGCCGCGTCACGGTCGCGCGCGATGCCGGAGTCACCGAATTCCTGGCCAAGCCGATCTCGGCCAAGGGGCTCTATCAGCGCATCCTCAACGTGGTCGCCAATCCCCGGCCCTTCATCAAGACCAAGACCTATTTCGGTCCGGACCGGCGCCGCAACACGAACTCCGCCTATATGGGCCCCGAGCGCCGTGTCGGCGAAAAGCACGAGGTGCTGCAGCAGCCCTCGCTGCTCGACAAGGCCCGCTCCACCATCTAGCGCAACGTCTCAGGCGAGGCAGGTATCATGGCGAAGAACAGCGCAAAGGACATCGAGGTCACGGCCTTCGCCACGCATCAAATCATCACGCAGCCCAATCCGCTGCGCAGGGTTCTGCGTCGTGTCGAAGAAAAGGACCTGGACGATCCGGTCAGCCGCGCCGAGCAGGCGCTCGCCGGCCTCGCCGGCGAGTTCAAGGACTGGATGACGACAGAGGTCAACCGCCTGTCCGCCGCCTACGTCGCCATCCGCCATGACGGCTTCACCAAGGACAGGCGCGACGAGCTGTTCCGCGCCGCGCACGACATCAAGGGCGACGCTGCGACATTCGGCTACCCGGCCGCGGCGGGAGTCGCCGAGAGCCTGTGCCGCGTCATCGAGCACGCGCCCGATCTCGAAAGGGTGCCGGCCGAGCTGTTCACGCACCACATCAACGCCATCCTGGCCATCGTGCACGAGAACACCAAGCTCGACAGCATCAGCGTCTCCGCCGAGCTCAGCCGGCGCCTGCGCAAGGTCGCCGACGACTACCTCGCCGACGTCAACCGCGACCGCCCCGAGCACCTTGAGGTGATCCTGGCGCCGAGCATCGTGCCGGCGGAGTAAACACTCTCGCGTCTTGTCATTGCGAGCGCAGCGAAGCAATGACAGAGCCTCAGGCTGCTCCATCGACACGACCAGAACGTAGGGTGGGCAAAGCGAAGCGTGCCCACCAATCAACATGAGCTGCGTGGAGAGATGGTGGGCACCGCGCTACGCGCCTTTGCCCACCCTACGGCGTCTCGTTACGCCGCGATCAGATCGTCATAAAACGGATCGACCGTGTCGTCCGCGACCAGCTCGTCGCAGAACAGCCTTGCCTCTTCGCGCGCAGACTCGGTGGCGAAGCGGCGGAGCAGGACCATCAGCGGCTCGGTGGCGCCGCGGTCGGTCTCGCAATGGGTGAGCACGCGCTCGACCATGCGCCGGCGCAGCCGCACCGCGCCGTCGTCGCTGTCGACGAAGCCCTGCTCGTGGCAGGCATCGAGCGCCACCTGGAACGCCGCAAACGTCGCCTCGGGAAGCCCGGCGCGGCGGAGCAGCGCGTGCAGGCTGTTGCCGCCGCGGTCGTGCAGCAGCGCGGTGACGCGCGCCAGCGGCAAATCGGCGAGTTCAGCCAGCGCGGCGTCGAACAGGTCGAGATTGCTCGACAGCAGCGCGCGCAGGATCAGGCCCGCGGTCAGCTGGCCGGTGACGCGCAAATGATGCACCAGCCCCTGCATGTCCTCGCCGCGCGAGCGCGCCGCGATGTTGATGGTGGAGCGGTCGCGCGCCTCGATGGTGATGCGGTCGGCGCGATCGGCACTCAGCCAGTTCCGCGCGACGACGAATTGCGCCAGCGTCTCGGAGAGCTTTGCCACCAGCGCCGCGCGCGTTGCGGCCGGCAGATCCTCCAGCACCAGCATCGCCTCGCGGATCGCGGCGAGATGGCCGTGACGGTCGACGATGCGGTTCCAGGAGAACGGCGCGAGCTCGGCGTGGGGATTCTCGATCAGCTCGAGCGCTGCCGCTGCGCAGCCGACTTCGGCGATCGCGGCGCAGACCGACACCGGCAGCGCGACGCGGCGCGCGACCGCGCACTGCACCTCGTCGTTGCCGGTTGCGACGATGTCGACGAGGTCCGCATCGATCAGCAGCGGAGAATGCTCGAGCACGGGCAGCGCAACGGTCGGCTGGTCCGCCGACAGCGCCCGCACGATCGCCGCCGGGGCATCCGTGCTGCGCGCAAAAGCCTCGGCCATCGCCTGCCGCACCAGCGGCGAGGGATCGTCGAGCAGCATCAGAAGCGCGCCTTCGGCGGCGACGCGATCGTCATGGGACAAGTCTGAGATCAGCCAGGCCCGGGCCAGTGCCCGTGTTGCCTCGGCCCGCTCGCCGGCGGGCGCCGTCCTGATCCAATTGATGAACTGCCGAACAATCATGCTGCTTCCGGCTTACACAACAAACGAAAATGGTGACGGCTCGTCACCTGCAACACAAAATAAACCACGACGCTTAACAAAGCGTTCACCATAACTGGCTGGTTTTATTGACGTTTTGTTAAGGGAACCAAGGCGCCTCTGCATCCGTGCCCCGGACGCGAAAGGCGAAATGTCAGCTCGAGAACGTGCCGCTGCGATCGCTGAAGAGATCGAGCGGCTGCGGCGGCCGCACATCCGGCGTCGCCGATGCGACCGAGGTCGCGGGCGCGACCGAGGTGAGCGAGGCGTTGTTGCCCCACAATTTCTGCACCGTCGTCGAGACCGGCTGCGTGGCGTCGCCGGGCTGATAGATCGAACGGAATGCCGGCGTGATCGGCGTGTTGTCCGCGACCGTCATCGAGGATGTCGCGCTCACCGGCGTCACGCCGCGCACATCCGGAAAGGTCTGGAGATAAGCGGCGTTGTCGATCACCGGCGTGGTGGGCAGCACGGCATTTGCACTCGCGACCTGCGTCGTCGACGGCGTGCCGCCATACATCGCCATCGCGCTGCGCGTGGTCTTCGAATTTGCCGCGCTCGCATAGCGCGCGTCCAGCACCGAATAGACTTCAGAGACGCTACGGGCGCGGCCATCCCTGGCGTAGAAGATCGAACGGTTGGCGGATGCCGCGTTGGGAAACAGCCGCGCGCCGACCGCTTGCGGATTGTCCTCGGCATTGGCGATCAGTTTTGCGGCGCCGCCGACGCCCATGAAATGCGCCATGTAGAGTTCGCTGTCGGACGGCCTGCGGCCGAGCAGACCGGTGAGCTTGAAGCTGTTCGACTGCGTCAGCGCCGCCGCCATGCTCGAGGCAGCCTCCGGGTCGTCGCGCAGCTTCATGATCGACCGCTTCGTCACGGGATCGTCGACGGTGTAGGTGCCCGACGAAGTCCTGGTGATGGCGTCGGCGTAGTTGCCATAGCCGAGCTGGGTCCCCGCCTCCTTCACCGTGCCGAGCCAGGTCTGGTCGATGAACTGGTAAAGCCCGTGCGCGGACGATGTCGTGGCCCCCGCCGTCGGATCGAAATCCGATTCCATCTTTGCGGTGGTCAGCATGTATTGGAAGCTGACGCCACTGACGTTCGAGGCCTGCTTGATCGCACCGGCGACACGCGCCCGCGACGGATCGAGAACCGCCGTCTGAGAGGCACTGGAATTGTCGACCGACATGATGAAGTGCCCGCCCCGCGCGGCGTTGAGCGACGCCGGCAATTCGGCGTCCTGTCGTCTCACCGTGAGACAGGTATGGTTAATGCGGGGTTAATTCGGGGATCGCCCCCTCCCCGAGTCATTCCGGGGCATCGCGAAGCGATGAGCCCGGAATCCATCCAACCCCGCGTGATGCCGCACGATGGATTCCGGGTTCGTGCTGCGCACGCCCCGGAATGACAGAGGGGCTACTTCTTGTAGACCGCGTCCGGATCGAACAGCCTGTCGGCGTCGACAAAGACCAGTTTCGCTCCCCCGTCCTCGGCCTCGACCTTGCGGTAGAAGCAGGACCGGCGGCCGGTGTGGCAGGCCGCGCCGATCTGCTCGACGCGGATCCAGACCGCGTCCTGGTCGCAATCGGTGCGCATCTCGACCACGCGCTGGGTCTGACCCGATGTCTCACCTTTTCGCCACAAAGCATTGCGCGAGCGGCTGAAGTACCAGGCCTCGCCGGTCGCGATCGTCTTGCGCAGCGCCTCGTCGTTCATGTGGGCAACCATGAGCACATCGCCGGTGGCGACGTCGGTCGCCACGCAGGTCACGAGGCCGCTTGCGTCGAAGCGCGGCTGGAAGGACAGCCCTTCCTCGATCTCATGGGAGTGAGCGGACACAGGAACCTCGCCAGTCAACTCGCGAGGTCAGCGCGTGCCTCGCACCAGGGACAGGAAACGGGCCTGCTCCGCCGGATTGTCGCGGAACATGCCGGTAAAGCGGCTGGTGAACGTGGAAGCGCCATGCTTGGCGACGCCGCGCACCGACATGCAGGTATGCTCGGCCTCGATCAGCACGGCAACGCCGCGGGGTTTCAAGACCTCGTCGATGGCCGCGGCAATCTGCGCCGTCAGATGCTCCTGGGTCTGGAGCCGGCGGGCGAAGATATCCGTCAGGCGGGCAAGCTTCGACAGGCCGACGACGCGCTCCACCGGCGTATAGGCGATGTGCGCCTTGCCGTAGAACGGCATCATGTGGTGCTCGCACTGCGAGGTGAACTCGATATCGCGCACCAGCACGAAGTCGTCATAGCCGGCGGTCTCGCCAAAGGTGCGGTCGAGCACCTCGGCCGGGCACTGGTGGTAGCCCTGATAGAGCTCGTCGAAGGCCTCGACCACGCGGCGCGGCGTGTCCAAGAGACCCTCGCGCTCGGTGTTCTCGCCGATATAGGCCAGCAGCGTCTTCACCGCCGCTTCCGCCTGTGCGCGCGCGGGGCGCGGCTGGTCGGCGCGGACGGCGGCCGCGAGGAATTCGGCAGGGTCAAGCTCGGCCGGGCGGCTCTCGGGCTGCCGGTCGGAGGGCTTGCTCGGGCGGATGGATTTGATCGTAGCGTCCATATCGACTCCGTTCGACGGCCTTGCGGCCGGAGTGTCACCGGCAGACGGGGCGGCAAGCCGCCGGACGCCTGAAGACTACAGTTTTGGCGAAAAAGGTCCGCAATCTCTGACGTCGCCCGCGTGGTCCTGGATCACCACTGCCGGGCCGCTGGACTGTTTTTCCACCCGTTCCGACCCTATATAGGACCCTGGACGGCGCCCGCCAAGGCCGATCCGGTGCGGAAGTGTTGGACTCCATCACATGCTGAACGACATTTATAACAAGCGGATCATCGAGTTGGCCGGGAATATTCCGCGCCTCGGGCGGCTGTCCGCCCCCGATGCCACCGCGACTGCCCACTCCAAATTGTGCGGCTCGACCGTGAAGGTCGATCTCAAGATGGACGGCGACACCGTCACCGACTTCGCCCATGACGTGAAGGCCTGTGCGCTCGGACAGGCCTCCTCATCCATCATGGCAAGTCACGTCGTCGGCTCGACTGCGAGCGAACTCCGTGAGTTACGCGAAACCGTTCGCAAGATGCTCAAGGAGAACGGCGCGCCTCCTGAAGGCAAATGGGAAGAGATCAAGTTCCTCGAGCCGGTGCGCGACTACAAGGCGCGACATGCCTCGACGCTCCTGACCTTCGATGCCGTCGTCGATGCCATCGGTCAGATCGAGGCCAAGGCGAAGCAGCCGGCAACGGCGCAGGGCTGAACCGCCCGCGTCATTCCGGGGCGTCGCAAGTGACGATCCCGGGATCCGGAGATTACAGCGCGAGATTCCGGGTTCGCGCTACGCGCGCCCCGGAATGACTGCCAAGATTTGAGACTACTTCGGCGAGGCCGCGCTCGGCGTCGCCACGCCACCCGTCGGCACCACGGCTTCCGCCGTCTTGGTCGACTTGGCCGGCTGCTCCGGTTCCACACCGAACCTGGCCTGCGTCTTCGGCGCCAGCTCCGCCATGGCCGGCGCTGTGACGTCCACATGCGGCAGCACGTCGGCCACCAGATCCGTCGTCACGAGATTGGTGAGCTTGAGCTCTCCGGTGTCCAGCTCATGCAGATCTTCCCAGGGCGGGACGCTGAGCGCGAGCGACAAAAGATCGCCGGCGCCGCCCATGTCGAAGGTGTATTTGGCGAGCCGGCCGATGTCGCGTTCCACGATCATCAGGTCCTGCGCGCTGTAGCTCGCCGCCTTGGCATCGTCGGCGCGATCGCCCATCCAGATCTGGTGGACGCGGACATGGGCGGCGTCCGGCACGTAGCGCTTCTTGCCGGCCAGCAGCAGGAACACGCACATGGATTCGCAATAGGCCTCGGGCGCGACCGCCGGACGGGCCGACTGCCCGCCGCGGTTCTGAACGCTGATGCCGACCGTGGTCAAAAGCCCGAGATTGCGGAAGCGCCTGCCGAGCGTGATCGCGTCGTTGACGGAACCGCCGCTGGAATCGAGCACGACAGTGGCGCCGCCGAGCTGGCGCCCGCGCGAAAATTCCTCGAAATCCTTGGGCGTATCGGCGGTAATGATGCCAACCGCACTGACCCAGCCGCGGCAGTTCGGCTCGCAGGCGACCCAGCTGAACTTCATCGGCAGCTTGCGCTCTTCGAGGGCCGCGCCAGCGTGAGCCTTGGTGCCGGTCGTAGCGACAGCTCCGGTCAGGGCGATGCCGAATGCGGCGGCCCCAAGCACCAACCAGCCGCGACGATCAAGGGAGTTCAGAAGTCTCAATCTGGTTCCTTCCCCAAGCCCCAAAGGTCCCCCAACAATCCCCGGTAGCGCCCTCTGAGTCCATCATACAGGCGTATGTTTCTACACGCGGGCGTCATAAAAATGGTATCCGGGCGAATACAGATCGTCCACAGGTACTTGCTGCACTGCTCCCAAAAAGCACGTAAAATATGGCGCGCAAACAACAGCTTGCTGTTCCCTGCTCGGGAACCGCGCAACACCTCGCTTAACGTCGCAGCAAAGCGCACATGAAGCATTCAGCCTGCGAGCATTGTTCCACTCCCGTCGAGGGCGCGCTTCGCCTCCCGCGCAGATTCGGTCGCGCGCTGATCTGGCTCTACCGCCATACACTCTCGCCGCTGGTCGGCTACAATTGCCGGCATCTGCCGACCTGCTCCGTCTACGGCGACGAGGCGATCGAACGTTTCGGGCTCTGGGCGGGTGGCTGGATGACGCTCGCGCGCCTGCTTCGCTGCAATCCGTTCGGCACGTCGGGCATCGACAACGTGCCCCTCGCCGCGCCGCAAGACGCACGCTGGTATCTGCCCTGGCGCTACGGCCGCTGGCGCGGCGTCAACGCACCCTAAGTTTGTTGCGGTCCTTTCTGCATCGCTGCCCTGAGTGGAACCGGAACTTTCTCCTCGCGTTGTTTTGATGCTCCCGCGGGAGGAAACAACAATGCGCTGGAAAATCAGCCCTCATCTTCACTTCAGACTTGGTCCGCATCCCAAATTCAGTCCAAGGGGGCACGATCCAAGAACAATCGATGTGCTCGCCATGGTCGCCCTGCTGGCGCTCGTGCTCGGCTCCGGCTGGTATCTGGCGACAAGCTTGGCCACGCCGCCCAGCAACACGGCGTTCATCGTGCCGAGCCAGAGCGTGCACTGGTAGCTCAGAGATCCAGCACCAGCCGCTCCGCGTCTGATCCGGCGACGCAAACCATGAGATAGCGCTCGCGCTCATATGGCGACAGGATGCGGTCGCGGTGCACGGGCTTGCCCTCGATCCATCCGACCTTGCAGGCGCCGCAGATGCCCCCGCAGCAGGAGGTTGCGATGTCGATGCCTCCTTCCTGCAACGCGGCCAGCATGGTCTGGCCGGCGCGGACCTGGATCTCGGCGCCCGAGCGCGCCAGTGACAGCGTGAAGGGCTTTGTGTCCGGATCGATGACCGGCGGCGGCGCGACGAAACGCTCGATATGGACATTGGCGGCTGGCCAGCCTGCGGTGACCTGCTCGAAATCCTCAGTCATGCCTTCCGGCCCGCAACAGGCGACCAGCGTGTCCGCCCCGCCCTCCCCGATGAGCGCAGCGAGATCAGGACGCCCGGCCCGGGACGTGCAGTGCACGACGACACGGCCCGCGTCGATCAGTGGCGCGAGATGCGCGGCGAGCGGCACCTCCTCGCGCACGATCAGATGCAGCACGAAGCCGGCATCGCCCGTCTGCACGAGGTGCCGCGCCATCGACAGGAACGGCGTCACGCCGATGCCGCCCGCGATGAACACATGGCGCGCAATGCCTGCACCGGGATCGAGCCCGCCGCGCGGCAACGAGACGCCGATCACGTCGCCAATACCGACCTCATCGTGAAGCGCGCGCGAACCGCCACGCCCATCAGCCTCACGCTTGACCGCAACAACATAGCGCGCATTGTCGGCGGGCTCGTTGCACAGTGAGTAGGTGCGGACAAGTCCGTTCGGCAGATGCAGGTCGATATGCGCGCCGGGCTTGAAGGGCGGCAGCTCCCAGCGATCGGGGTCGGCCAGCGTGAACAGTTTTGTGCCTGCCCCCGCCTCCTCGATGCCGGTGACGATCGTCTTGATCGTCGTGATCGGACGCACCTTCATGCCGCGTTCCGCACGGTATCGCCGACCTTGACGATGCCGCCTTGCAGGATCTTGCAGTTCAGGCCGGAGCGATTGATGAGGGGATCGAAGATCGCCTTGCCGGTGATCTCCTCGATATGCCGGCACGGCACCGACAGCCGGGTTGCTTCCAGCAGGGTTTCCCCGAGCCAGAAGCGGCGGCCGACCAGATGGTTCAGCGGCACGCCTTCGACCGTGACGTTGCGCCGATGCTCCTCCGGGCCGAGCTCGATGCCGGCATCACGCTTGAGCGCGACCAGCGTCTCGAGCTCGAACAGGGTGACCTGCCGGCCTTCTTCCGGCTTGTGCGAATAAAAACCCTCCTCGTTGCCGATCATGTAGCGGTCGCCCCCGATCCCCCGGCCTGCGACGAGCGTGATCGTTTCCACTGCGCGCATCGGCAGGAACGCACGCGGGGCAAGATGGAGGAAGCGCACCACGCCGGTCCAGCCGAGCTGCGTTGTCGTCTGCGCCGAGCCGGCGCTGATGGTGTCGAGCATGACAAAATCCTTGTGAGAGGCGTTGGCGCGCCGCCGGCAGCGGCGCGCCGCGGGATCAGGTCAGTTCCTTGTTCGCCATTTCCGGCGCGAACGTGGTCGCAGTTGCCGTGATGGCCGCGCAGGCGATCAGCAGTAGCGAGACCGGCCAGGTTGCGCCGCCGCTCCACGCCATCAGCGACGCCGCGATCAGCGGCGTCAACCCGCCGCTCAGGGCCGCGCCGACCTGAAATCCGAGCGAGGCGCCGCTGTAACGCAGCCGCGCGGAGAACAGCTCGGAGTACCAGGGCGCGCCGATGCCGAACATCACCATCTGGCCGAAGGTGATCGCGACCACGATGGTGCAGATGACGACGGCGGGATCGCGGGTGTTGAGCAGCCAGAACAGCGGAAAGGCAAACAGCGCCGAGAACAGGCAGCTCGCATAGAACATCGTCTTGCGGCCGACGAGGTCGGACAGCCAGCCGAACAAGGGAATGGCGAGCAGCGCGACCAGCGATGCGGCGAACGCGCCGTTCAGCACCACCGTGCGCGACAGGCCGAGATTGGCCGTGGCGTAGGACATCACGAACACCCCGCCGATGCTGGCATAGGCGATCTCGGAGATCTTCAGACCAACCGCAGTGAAGAACGGCCTGCGGTGATGCCTGAAGATCTCGACCAGCGGCATGCTTGCGACGTCCTTCTTGGCCTGGACCTGACGGAAGGCCGCGGTCTCTTCCATGTTGAGGCGGATGTAGAGCCCGACGCCGACCAGGAGGATCGAGATCAGGAACGGAATGCGCCAGCCGTAAGCCATGAAGTCGCTTTCCGGCAGGCTCGCCACCAGCGCAAACATGCCGATCGCGGCGAGATTGCCGATGGGATTGCCGACCTGCACCATGCTGCCGAGCAGGCCGCGGCGGTGGGTCGGGCAGTTCTCCACCACCATCAGCACCGCCCCGCCCCACTCGCCGCCGAGGCCGATGCCCTGGAGGAAACGCAGGCCGATCAGGAGCAGCGGCGCGGCGATGCCGATCTGCTGATAGGTCGGAAGCAAGCCGATCAGGAAGGTGCCGATGCCCATCACCATGATCGTGATCGCGAGCATCGCCTTGCGGCCGACCCGGTCGCCGTAATGACCGAAGATCGCAGCGCCCAGCGGCCGCGCCAAAAAGCCGACCGCGTAGGTGCCGAAGGCGGCGATGGTGGCGAGCGTGGGATTGCCGGCCGCGAAGAAGACCTTGTTGAACACCAGCGCGGTCGCCGTGCCGTAGATGAGGAAATCGTACCATTCGACCGCGGTGCCGATCACGCTCGACCACACGATCCGTCGCAAGCTCGCCGCCTCGTCCGGCGCTACGCTCAGGGTTACGTCGTCTGCCACGGTCATCGATCTCTCCAAAAGGTACCGGCGCCTGGGAAAGCAGTTGGTTCTGTCGCGGAGCCCATCGGCAGCCGCGGCGGTAAAATCGATCATGTTTACTAATGGAAATCAACGGCACGGAATGCGGCAAATGCCGCCGATCGCGGCAGAGCGCATCAATTGCACCATTATTCGGCTGATTTTCGCGATATACCAGCTCGCCTGCCCACAATATCCGCGGCGCTGCTCGAAATTTCTGCGCGATAGTTTTCCTTTGGAATACACCTGCACGTCCCCCGGAACTGCCCTGCGCGCGCCACCGGGCTGGCAGTTCGGCAGCATCTGATGCAAAAGAAGCATCAGCAGTTCAGGAGACTCATGCGTGCTTGACGTCAGCAAAGCGACAGCGGTCGGGGCCAATATCCGCCAGGCGCGGATTGCCAAGGGCCTGACGCTGGACCAGCTTGCCAGGCAGAGCGACCTCACGCGCGGCTACATTTCGCTGGTCGAGCGCAACCTCAAGATCCCTTCGCTCGCCGCGCTGCTGCGGATGGCCGCCGCCCTCGAGGTCAACGTCGCGAACTTCTTCGACCCGAACGCCGAGCCCGCGCCGCGCTACACGCTGTTCCGCCGCGAAGGCGGCAATGTCCCGCTGTTCCAGGACACCTTTGGCGTGGTGCCGCTGGCAACCGGCCGCACCCGCAAGATGATGGAGCCGTTCCTCCTCAGCCCGCCGCACAAATCGGCGACGCGCGCCTCGCATGCCGGCGAGGAGCTGCTCTTCGTGATCAACGGGAAAATTGCGATCAAGCTCGACGGCGAAGAGCTCGTCCTCGGCAAGGGCGATTGTCTGTATTTTTCGGGCGAGACGCCGCACGAGGTCCGGAGCCTCGGCCGGCAGAAGGCGGAGGTTCTGGTCGTTGTCGCTCAGAACGCGACGACGTAACCCCGGACTTCGGCAAATAGCCTAGCGGAACCAGAAGAAACGCCCGGACGGCGGGACGGATTCGGGCGGACGCGGCCGCTTCGGGCGCGGTGGCTTTGGCGTCGGTTCAGCGGACGAGGTGGTCTCCGCCCCCGGCGCGGTGTCGCTTCCCGGCACCTTCACCGACAGCAGCAGATTCGATTCATGCGTGCGCCAGCGATAACCGACGCCGAAATCGATCGGCTGGGCCCGCGCGAACAGTTCGGCATAGCGCTCCTGGTAACGGCCGGGGAATTCGGCGATCGGTCCGAGGTAGCGGCCGAACGGGAAGAACCGCCATTGCCGCGCATTGTAGTTCGCGAGCGGAATGCCGGAATCGTCCTGGATGATGGTGGCGCTGTTGGCCAGTAGCCAGTCGCGGACGACGGTGAAGTTGCCAGAGTGCAAGAGATAGGACGCGCTCTTGAGCAGGCTGTTGCCGGGCCCGAGCGTCTCGCAGAACTTCAGGAATCCAGCCGCGCGCGCGCCGGGATTGGAGAGATCGGTGGAGAAATAATACAGCGTGCGCACTTCGCCATCGCTGCCGGCGAAGGTGATGCGGACGCCGCGCGTCGCGTTCGGTCCCGGATTGTCGTTGCCCGCGTGAATCCCGCCCTTGTCGTCGAGCGCAATCATCTCGACGTTGCGGATGGTCTTGCCGGAGCGGGCGAGGAAGACATAGAGGATCGGCAAGGTGCCGTTGACCTGGTTGGCGTGCAGGTCGACCTTCATCTGCTTGGTGATGAAGAAGGAGAAACTCAGGATCGAGCCGAGCGAGCGTTCGACATTGTAGAGCGCGGCGCCGACCGAACCGCGCGGCAGCCGCGTCAGGTCGGGCACGGCGCCAACCGGCTCCAGCGCACCGAGCACGTAGGTGCTGGCCTTGGAATAGAAGGCGTCGGCGTAGAGGAAGTCCGGGCCGCTGAACATGTAGAACATGGTCGGCCTGGGCGCGGCCAGGTTGACGTCGGACCAGGTGCGGATCTTCGAGAGTTGCCGCTGCTCGAGCTGGGCAAAGGCGCCGTCGAAGAATTTTGCGTGATGCTGCCAGGACGGGTCTCTGGTCAGCGCCACCAGCGGCGAGTCCGCCGATGGCTGCATGCCCGCAAGGAAACGCGCGGTGTCGTCGAAGGTGACGTCGGCGGCCCGCACGGACGAGACGGCCGCAGCCAGGAGGGCAACAGCGACGGCCGCAATTCTCAAGGGTCGAAACATGTCTATTCGCGATTGTGTGACGTGCCAGCGGCGACCGGCCGCCTGCGGAAAACAGCATAAATCAACAGGCCCGAGAGCATGACGAACATCCCCGACAGCGACTGCACCGGCCGCTCGGTCAAGAGGTAGTACATCATGAACGCGGTCACGAGCAGGAAAACGAGCGGCGTGAACGGGTATCCCCAGGCGCGATAGGGCCGCGGCAGGTCAGGATCGGTGATGCGCAGCTTGATCACGCCGGCGACCGTGAAGAACGAGCAGAACAAGAGCGCGAACTGGATGAAGTCGAGCACCGCCTCGAAACTGCGCGTGAACAGCAGCAGGGTCGCGACCGCGAGCTGAAACAGGATGGCATAGGCCGGCGCGCCGCTCGTCGACTTGCGCGAGAACACGCGCAGCGCCGGAATGTCCTCCCCCATCGTCATCATCACGCGCGGACCGATCCACATCATCGCGCTGATCGAGGAGATCAGGCCGACGCAGATCATGGCGCCGACGATCCGGCCGCCGAGGCTGCCGAAGATGGCGCTGCCGGCGACACTGGCGACATCGAGCTGGCCGGCGAGCGCGCCGACCGGCGTGGAGTAGAGAAACACCGCATTCAATGCGACATACAGCACGAGCACGATCAGCGTGCCCGCGAGCAGCGCGCGCGGCAGGTTCTGCTGCGGCATGTTCATCTCGCCGATGATATAGGTCGCCGCATTCCAGCCCGAGAACGAGTACATCACGAAGACGAGGCCGATCGCGAAGGGCGCGCTGACGATGTGCGCGAGGTCGCCCGGCTGCGGCGTGAAGGCGATCGGCTGCGGCACGCCGATGATGAAGCCGGCGACCAGGAAGGCGACGATCAGCACGACCTTCAGGATGGTCGAGATCAGCTGGAAGGTCGAGGAGTGCCTGACGCCGGTCAGTTGCACGAGCGAGACCAGCCACACCACGCCGATGGCGAGCGGGATCGGCGGCAGGTCGGGGACGACCGACTTGGCATATTCGCCGAAGGCCATCGCGGCGAGCGCGACCGGCGCGGCAAAGCCGACCGTCGCCGAGACCCAGCCGGCGAGAAAGCCGAAGGCGGGATGATAGGCACGGCCGAGGAAATTGTATTCGCCGCTCGAGCGCGGAAACATCGCGCCGAGCTCGCTGTAGGAGAACACCCCGCACAGTGCGACGATGCCGCCGACGCTCCACAGCAGCAGGATCGAGAAGCCGGACGGGATGTCCTTGACCTGGAAGCCGAGGCTGGTGAAGACGCCGACCCCGATCATGTCGGCAACGACGATGGCGGTTGCGACCAGAACGGAGACACCCGCCCCTCTTCCGGTCAACCGGCCAGTCCAGGGCGCAGTACCCGCATCTGATGCCGTCATCGGGGTCCTTAACCTCAGGCCTCACGTCTCGTGGGAAGCATCGTGCAGTTTGATCCAGTCAATTCAAGCAGGGTTAACAAGGGTTAAATGAGGCAAGGAAAATAGGTATCAAGGCACCTTCTTAGCACGGTCCTAGGCGATAAAGCTGCGCAAACACCGGAGAATCCCGTTTCCGATCCCCACAATCACGACACGATTGCGTGGTCCTTTTGAGCGTTCCGGATGTGGGGAAGTTTCTCCGGACACTTAACGTCACCTAAACGCCAGTCGGCTCAATTATCTCAAGATTGCCGCTGGGCTTGTGGTCATGACTTGGGGTCATGGGTGGATGGTCGGGGCCGTTCCGAAAACGAGAGCTGACATTCGTGCCGATCGGACGCCGTCCGATCGGCGCGGTCGTGCGCTCCGGATCGGCCTGATCTCAGCCTTGGTGCCGCTGTCGCTCACGCTGGTTCAATGCGGCAAGGCGCCGAATCCGACGGCGCTCGCAGCCAACTCGCAGGCCAATGTCCAGGTCGTCGCCAAGACCAATCCGCAAGTTGCGAGCGGCGACACGTTCGAGGATCGCTTCCCTGCCCCGCAGTTCAAGGAGCGCTTCCCCTCGGTGGGCGAGAGCTTCCTGCAACGGCAGATGTCGGACTTCTCGCCCAAGCGCGCCGTACAGCAGCAGCCGCAGCCGGAGCAGGCACCCTACAAGGTCGCTTCGCTCGCACCGCAGGCGCCCTACCAGCGTCCGCCCCGCGAAGACCTGACGACGCTCGTCAGCATGAAGTCGTCGGCCTTCCCCTATTTCGGCAACAACCCTGCCTCCGACGCGCCGTTCCTCAACATCTCCAAGGGTGACCGCCGCGGCCACCGCAGCTATTCGGGGCGCGTCTACTGGCAGGACGAGACCTACAGCGACAGCCGCGTGCTGGTGCACGTCCCCGAGCATTTCGACGCCCGCAAGCCGGGCGTGATCGTGGTGTTCTTCCACGGCAATGGCGCGACGCTCGAGCGCGATGTGCGCGACCGGCAGCTGGTGCCGCAGCAGATTACCGATTCCGGCGCCAATGCCGTCCTGCTTGCGCCGCAGATGGCCGTCGACGCCGCCGATTCCAGCGCCGGAAAATTCTGGCAGGCGGGCGGCCTCAAGCGCTTCATGGATGAATCGGCTAGCCACCTCGCCCGCCTCACCGGCGATCCCAACAGCGCGCGCGCGTTCGCCAACATGCCGATCGTCATAGTCGGCTATAGCGGCGGCTTCCTGCCGACGGCCTGGAGCCTCGAGGTCGGCGGCATCAGCGACCGCGTTCGCGGCGTCGTGCTGCTCGACGCCGTCTATGGCGAAATGGACAAGTTCGCCTCCTGGATCGCGAGCCACCGCTCGGGCTTCTTCGTCAGCTCGTACACTCACTACACGGCGCGGCGCGACCGCGAGCTGATGAGCATGCTCAGGCAGAAGGGCATCAGCGTCTCCGAGGACATGGACGGCCCGTTGCGTCCCGGCAGCGTGGTGTTCGTCGAAACCGGCGACGGCATCACCCATCGCGACTACGTGAACCGCGCGTGGACGCAGTATCCGCTCAAGGACGTGCTGGTGAAGATGTCGGCGACACCGGCGCTGGCGCTGACGCGCGTGGCGGCGACCACTCCATCGGCATCGAACCGATAGTCCCGATATTGCGCCAGCCGGTATTTCCGTGCGCTGCCTGCAATTCTCTCAAGCCATGATCAAAATGTGATGTTGATGGCCGACATCCCCGTGAGCCACCGGATTGTTTCCGCTGGCAACGATCATAGTTTGCCGGCCAAGTTGGATTTGGAATTTCTGCGGGGACAGGTCGTGCGTCAGGGACTGTACAAGGTCGACTTCCACACGGTTCACGGAACCGGGTGCGGTGTCGTCTATGTGGTGGATGGCAAAATGCGCGGCGGCAATTCCGCCTTCGCCTTCATGGGCACCTATACGGGCGAAGGCGACGCGATCAAGGTCAAGATCTCGACCCAGCGCTACAACGACGACCCGTCCTTCAAGGGGCTGTTCGGCATCGACCGGATCACGCTGACGCTCACCGGCCGCGAGGACGGCGACGCGGCGGAATTCGAAGGCAACGCGCTGCAAGCGCCGGGCGTTGCCTTCAGGGCTGTGCTGAGCCGGATCAGCGACTAGCCGTCCGGCGTCTTGACCTTAGGTCTTGGGCAGCTTCGGAATGCTCTCGGCAAAACCGTTGAAGCAGGCCAGCCGCTCGTCCTCTTCCTTGAAGAAACGGCAATCGGCGTAGCCCTTGGCCTTCGCCGGCTTCGGCTTCGGCGCCGGCGGGATCACCGCGTCGTAGCAATTGAGGCGGTCCTTGGTGCCGTCATCGAGATCGAGGCAGGCCTGGAGCCGTGCGGCGATCGATTGCGGCTTGCCCTTCGGCGCTGCGGCCGGCTTGGCCGCTGCCTCCTTGGTCCCCGCTTTGGTCCCCTTGGGCTTGACCTGCACCAAGGGCTTGTCCCCCACCATCGGTGGCTTGTCGGCTTGCGCAAACGCGGAGGCTGAATAGAGCACCGCGGCAACTGCCAGAATCATCCTCATCTCAGTCAACTCTCTTTGGTCCCCATGACCGGCCTTCTAGCGCTCCCGCGCGCGGTTTGCCAAGCACCTTGCACGCACGAAAACGCCGGTTCAGGCGGCGGCAGCCGGCCCGGGCCGGGTCAGGATCACCAGCACCAGCGCCAGCACGACGAAGCCGACCGCAACGAAGCCGAGTGGGTGCAGGAGCTCGTGGGCGAACAGCAGCCCGCCGATGGCGGAGCCGACCGCCTGGCCGATATAGAGGACGGAGGTGTTGAGCGCGACGGTGGCGGACGCAAGCGGCGGCGCGGTCGCGACCAGCCGCACCTGCTGCATCGAATTGGTCGAGGCAAAGCCGAGGCCCCAGATCGCGGCGGCACCTGCCATCAGGACGAACGTGCCGGCGCCGAGCGCCCAGCCCGCAATGCCCGCAAGCAGCAGGCAGGTGAACAGCAGCGAGGTGCGATAGGGACCCCAGGTATCGACGATGCGGGTCGCGATCACGACGCCGAGGAAACCGCAGAGGCCGTAGATGCCGAACACCATGCCGATTGCGTCCGGCCCCGCCCCGGTCAGCTTCTTGAGCAGCGGGCCCATGAAGGTGAACACCACGAACTGCCCGGACATTTGCAGCATGGTGATCGCAAGCAGCAGCAGAACCGTCCTGTCGCGGCCGACCGCGCTCCAGGTCTTCAGGTCCACCGGCGTGCCCTTCAGTCCGGCAGGCAGGCGCAGCAGCAACAACAAGAAGCTGATGCAGCCGAGCGCGCCGATCCCGCCATAGGCCGCGCGCCAGCCGTAGCGGCTGGCCATGAAGGTGATCAGCGGCAGGCCGACGGCGGCCGCCAGCGACCAACCGAGAAAGATATAGGCAATCGTGCTGCCGCGCCGCTCCGCCGGCACGATCAGCGCCGCCGTGCCGGCCGCCTGCGGCGTATAGAGCGCGCCGACCGCGAGCATCACCAGGCGGATGACGAGGAGGCTCGCATAGTCGGGCGCGAACGCCGAGGCGAGATTGCCGAAGGCGAGCACCGCCAGCGTGGTCGCAAGCAGCGTCCGCCGTTCGATGCGGCTCGTGAGCCAGGCCGTCAGCGGCGAACCGATGCACAGCGTGATCGCGCCGAAGGTGATCAGGAGCCCGGCCGCGTGAATGCTGATGCCGAGCCCCGCCGACAATTCCGGCAGCATCCCCGCCGGCGCCAGCACCGAGCAGCCGGTGACGAGATTGCCGAGCATGAAGGCGGTTGGCGCGAAACGGCCGGCGGCGGGGGATTTTTGCATGCAACTGCATGTAGAGCCGGCTTGCCGCCTGTTAAAGGCCGCTGCCCGAAATAGTTGGTGCAAGGCCGCAGCTTTTGCGTGCCACTTTCTTGGAAATGCCGGATTGCGCAGGCCGAATCGCCTGATATATCGCTCGTTCCCGCTTACCTGCGCTCGTTCGCAGGAGTGAGCTTCAGGAGAAAAGCAATGACCGACCAGCCCAAATCCGAATCCGGCTTCCAGTACAGCCTCTCGAATCTGAAGCCCGTGACCCCCGCAGCCAAAGTCACCCTCACCTTCCCCGACGGCGCCCGGCGCGAATACGACAAGAGCATCACCGGCCTCGAGATCGCCAAGGGCATCTCGCCGTCGCTGGCCAAGCGCACGGTCGCGATGGCGCTCGACGGCGTGGTCGCCGACCTCGACGATCCCATCGAAGCCGATGCCAAGATCGAGCTGATCAACCGCGACGATCCGCGCGCGCTGGAGCTGATCCGCCACGACTGCGCGCACGTGCTCGCCGAAGCCGTGCAGACGCTGTGGCCGGGCACCCAGGTCACCATCGGTCCGGTGATCGAGAACGGCTTCTATTACGACTTCTTCCGCAACGAGCCGTTCACGCCGGAAGACTTTGCCGCGATCGAGAAGAAGATGCGCGAGATCATCGCGCGCGACAAACCCTTCACGAAAGAGGTTTGGGATCGCGAAAAGACCAAGCAGGTGTTCCGCGACAAGGGCGAGGCGTTCAAGGTCGAGCTGGTCGACGCCATTCCCGGCAACGAGCCGATCAAGATCTACTACCAGGGCGACTGGTTCGATCTGTGCCGCGGCCCGCACATGACCTCGACCGGCAAGGTCGGCAATGCCTTCAAGCTGATGAAGGTGGCCGGCGCCTATTGGCGCGGCGATTCCAACAACCCGATGCTGACCCGCATCTACGGCACCGCCTTCGCCAAGCAAGAGGACCTCGACGCCTACCTCAAGCAGATCGAGGAGGCCGAAAAGCGCGACCATCGCAAGCTCGGGCGCGAGCTCGACCTCTTCCATTTCCAGGAGGAAGGTCCGGGCGTCGTGTTCTGGCATCCGAAGGGCTGGACCATCTTCCAGCAGCTGATCGCCTATATGCGCCGCCGCCTGACCGGCGACTACAGCGAGGTCAATGCGCCGCAGATCCTCGACAAGGTTTTGTGGGAGACCTCGGGCCATTGGGGCTGGTACCGCGAAAACATGTTCGCGGCGCAGTCGGCCGGCGACGAGGCCGAGGACAAGCGCTGGTTCGCTCTGAAACCGATGAACTGCCCGGGCCATGTGCAGATCTTCAAGCACGGCCTCAAGAGCTACCGCGACCTGCCCTTGCGGCTCGCCGAGTTCGGCGTGGTGCATCGCTATGAGCCATCCGGCGCCATGCACGGCCTGATGCGCGTGCGCGGCTTCACCCAGGACGATGCGCACATCTTCTGCACCGAGGACCAGCTCGCCGAGGAATGCCTGAAGATCAACGATCTCATCCTGTCGACTTACGCGGATTTCGGCTTCACCGGCGATCTCACCGTGAAACTGTCGACCCGGCCCGACAAGCGCGTCGGCACGGATGCGATGTGGGATCACGCCGAGCGCGTGATGGCGACGGTGCTGCGCGAGATCCAGTCGCAGAACAACCACATCAAGACCGAGATCAACCCGGGCGAAGGCGCGTTCTACGGGCCGAAGTTCGAATATGTGCTGCGCGACGCCATCGGCCGCGACTGGCAGTGCGGCACCACGCAGGTGGACTTCAACCTGCCGGAGCGGTTCGGTGCGTTCTACATCGACCATGACGGCGGCAAGAAACCGCCGGTGATGGTGCATCGCGCGATCTGCGGCTCGATGGAGCGCTATATCGGCATCCTGATCGAGCACTATGCCGGCAATTTCCCGCTCTGGCTCTCGCCGGTGCAGGCCGTGGTCACGACCATCACCTCCGAGGGCGACGAGTACGCCAAGCAGGTCCTGGAGCAGGCCCGGCGCGCGGGGCTTCGGGTCGAGATCGACCTGCGCAACGAGAAGATCAACTACAAGGTCCGCGAGCACTCGCTGGCCAAGATCCCGGCACTGCTCGTGGTCGGCAAGAAGGAGGCCGAGACGCATTCGGTCTCCGTCCGCCGGCTCGGCAGCGACGGCCAGAAGGTGATGACGACCGCCGAGGCGATCGCCGCCTTGGTCGAGGAAGCGACCCCGCCCGATGTCGTGCGGGCACGGGGCATCGTTTAGAACCTGCCACTGAACTTGACTAACAGGGCGCGCCTACCGGCGCGCTCTGCGCGTCTGCGCAGCAAGGTGGCCGCCTCAGAGCGCGATACCAGCCCGACTTCCGGAGCACTACCCCATGAATTGGGGATACCGACGTACCGGGCTCCGCGCGAACATTGGTCATGTTTGGTGAACTCGATACGAATTTGCGAGCCGAGGCCGAGGCGGCCGGGTTTCGGCGGCCGGCTTCAGGTGCCGTCGTCGCCCTTGTCATGTTCGCACTCGGGTTCATTGTCTTTCCCGAAGCTGTCTACGCCGAAACCTGCCT
Source organism: Bradyrhizobium diazoefficiens USDA 110 (assembly GCF_000011365.1). Classification (GTDB taxonomy): domain Bacteria; phylum Pseudomonadota; class Alphaproteobacteria; order Rhizobiales; family Xanthobacteraceae; genus Bradyrhizobium; species Bradyrhizobium diazoefficiens. Next base: position 6,097,428 of record NC_004463.1, read on the forward strand.
GCTCGATTCCGGCAGTGGCAGCGCGCCCGTTGCCGATTCATTCGCTTGTGGCAACGCTGCATCCGCTTCGGCTTCCAGCAGTACGGCAGTGGGGAACCATGCAGATGCCGCGGGAGCCTATAGTGTCGCGGTCGGTTTTCTGAGTAGTGCGTCGCAAAGCCACGCCACCGCGGTCGGAGCGACGAGCAATGCCAGCGGGCCGGATTCGACGGTGGTGGGCTACGGAAGCGAGGCGACAGCAGCGCAGACTTCCGCCTTCGGCTCCTACAGCAGCGCGACCGCCCAGCAAGCCTCGGCTTTCGGTAATTCGAGCACAGCGAGCGGGACACAGTCCTCCGCCTTCGGCGCTTCAAGCACAGCGACTGGCGTAGCCTCCGTCGCCGTTGGCTACGCCGCGAGCGCCAGTGGTGACTACGCCATTGCGTTCGGCCGGCAGAGTCAGGCAACGATGCAGAGCGCGCTGGCGATCGGGCAGAGCGCCGAGGCAACCGGAGCGGACAGCGTCGCACTCGGCTCGGATGCGCTTGCCGACAATTCAGGCGCAATCGCAATCGGCAGTTCCGCCCAAGCCCATCTCGCCGGAACCGCTGTCGGACGGACGGCGCACGCCTATGGCGACTACAGTACGGCCGTCGGGCAAGCCGCGGCGGCAACCGGCCAGGGGAGTTCGGCCTACGGCTACACAAGTGTCGCGGGCGCCACAGCTGCGTCGGCATTTGGCTGGAACGCGCGCGCCAACGCCGTGGACTCGACCGCTCTTGGTTTCAATACAAATGTTTCAGCGGCGGCAATTTCGGGCGTCGCCATCGGTGAAGGTGCGCAAACGACTGCATCCAACGCGGTTGCGCTCGGTTCCAAGTCCGTCGCCAATGTCGCAAACACGATCTCGGTCGGCTCGGCCGGCAAAGAGCGCAGGATCGTCAATGTCGCCGCCGGCACGCTGTCTTCCACCAGCACCGATGTCGTCAATGGCGGCCAGCTCTACACTGCAAACCAGAGGATCGCCGCAGCATTCGGCACAACGCTCGATGCCGGCGGACAGATGGTTGCGCCGAGCTACATGATCCAGGGCGTCTCCTACAACAACGTCGGCAGCGCGTTCTCTGCCGTGAACGCTGCACTAAGCAGCACGGCGACCAGCATCAGCAACTTGCAGACGCAGATCGACAACGGGTCGATCGGCCTCGTGCAGCAGAATTCGTCGACTAAAGTCATCGGTATCGGCAGCAGCACGGATGGCACCGTGGTCGACGTGTCGGGCACATCGGGCAACCGCACCGTGACTGGCGTCGCCGCGGGCGCCGTTGACGCGACCAGCACCGACGCCGTCAACGGCAGCCAGCTCTACGCCACGAACCAGACGGTTGCCTCGCTGAGTGCGACGGTGGCCGGCATCGCCGGGACAACTCAATACACCAAGGTCAACAGCGCTGGCGCAGCGGCCAACGCCTCCGGTACCGATGCGATCGCGATCGGCGGCAATGCGCAGGCTACCCAGTCCGGCTCGATCGCAATTGGGTTGAATTCCGCCTCGACCGGCACCAATGCGATTGCGATCGGCACCGGTGCGGTGGCAACCGGCTCGGTAGCCGTCGGCGCAGCAGCCTCCGCAGGCAATGGCGGCGCGGCCTTCGGCGACGGTGCGGTTGCGACGGGCTCGAACTCGGCCGCGTTGGGCACCAATGCCTCGGCAACCGCGGCCAACTCAGTGGCGATCGGCACAGGCTCGACCAACACCGTCGCCAACACCGTGTCGTTCGGCTCGGCCGGCAATGAGCGCCGCCTCACCAATGTCGCCGCCGGCGTCAACCAGACCGATGCAGTCAATGTCGGCCAGCTCCAGTCGGCTGTCGCAGGCTTCCAGTCGCAGATCGGCAGCCTGCAAAGCGAGATCACCGCCAACCAGCAGGAGGCCCGGCGCGGCATCGTCGCCGCGGTGTCAGCCGCACCGGTGCTGATGCCGTCGGCGCGTGGCAGGACCACAGTCGCAGTGAACGCCGGATATTATCGCGGCCAATCCGGCGTGGGCATCGGCATCTCACATCGCCTGGACTGGACGACGCCGACGGTGCTGTTTGGCGGCTATTCCAATGGCGGTGGAAGCGAGCATATCGGCCGCGCCGGCATGGCGGTCGAGTTCTGACGTTGGTGCCGCAGATGAAGCTTCCCTTCCCGGCCTTCGTGCTGGCCGCAGTCGTGCTCGGCTCCCGCCCTGTCGTCGCGCAACAGCCGCAACAACCGCCGCCGCAACAATTCCAGCCATCGGGCGAATGGGCCAAGCTTCCGCGCATGCAATTGGAACGGCAATTCGCCGGCCCGCTCCAGGATACGGTGGTCCAGCGCTTGCGCGATCCGGTCGACGGCACCATCTGCTATGTGTATCTGCCGATCTCGGCGCCGCACTCGCCGACGACGGCAACGGGTTTCGTACAATACGGCCCGAACGGCATCGGTAGCATCAACTGTATGCCGGGCACGCCAGCTGTCGCTGCGCCGACGAGGCACAAATAGGCCCCGATCACAATCGGTCTAAATGAGCCTGTTCAGTCTCGTGGCCGGGAGGATCGCATGCTATGCGGTGCCCAATTGGTTCCATGAGAGAGACGCCCGTGCCCGACGCCATCGAACTCCTGAAGACCCGCCGCTCGGTCAAGCCGCGCGAGATGACCGGGCCCGGCCCTTCGGAGGCCGAGCTCGAGACGATCCTCACCATCGGCGCGCGCGTGCCGGATCACGGCAAGCTCGCGCCCTGGCGCTTCATCATTTTCGAAGGCGATGCGCGCCAGCGCGCCGGCGAGGTGATTGCGAAGGTCTTTGCGCGGAAGAATCCGGGCGCGCCGGCGGCCGATGTCGAGATCGAGCGGAAACGGCTCACCGATGCCCCGCTCGTGATCGGCATCGTCAGCTTCACCAGGCCGCATCCGAAGGTACCGGCCTTCGAGCAGGAACTGTCGGCGGGCGCCAGCGCCATGAACATCGTCACGGCCGCGACCGCGCTCGGCTACGGCGCATGCTGGCTGACCGGCTGGTTCTCGTTCGACCGCGACGTGCTCGACGGCCTCGGCCTCAAGCCGGACGAAAAGCTCGCCGGCTTCATCCACATCGGCACGCCGACCAAGCCGAGCGAGGACCGTCCGCGACCGTTCCTTTCGGAAATCGTGACACGATTTTGATCGATGACATGTTGACGCCCTGAATATCTTGCGGCTTTGATCCCGGCGAGGGAGGGAGCCCAGATGAAGCGGCGTGAATTTCTGGTCGGAGCCGCGCTGCTCGCCGGCACCATGGCGCGAAGCCGGGCCGCCGATATCCCTGCACCTGCGCCCGAAGGGCTCGACCGCATCACGGCGTTCTTCGACAGCGAAGTGACGAGCGGCCGGTTGCCGGGCGCCGTGATCATGGTCCAGCAGCACGGCAAGCCGGTCTATCTGAAGACATTCGGCGTGCGCGACGTCAGGACGGGCCTCGCCATGACGCCGGATACGATCTTCGCCATCCACTCGATGACGAAGCCGATCACCTGCCTCGGCGCGATGATGCTGATCGACGAGGGCAAGCTTGCGCTTACCGATCCCGCATCGAAATACGTCCCCCTCTTCGCCGGCACCAAGGTGGGACTGGAGGTCACCGAGCCGGACGGCAAGCTGGAGCTGGACCTCGTGCCCCCGGTCCGTCCCGTCAACATCGAGGATCTGCTGCGACACACCTCGGGCATCAGCTACGATTATATCGGCGGCAAATGGGTCGAGCAGGCCTACAAGGCTGCCAACATTTTCGAGGATCCCTTCGACAACAGGAAATTCGCCGATCGCATCGCAAAATTGCCGCTGGCACGGCAGCCGGGAACGCTGTGGCGCTATGGCCATTCCACCGACGTGCTCGGCGCGATCATCGAGATCATCTCGGGCCAGACCCTGTACGACTTCCTGAAGCAGCGCATCCTCGACCCGCTCGGCATGAGCAGCACCAAGTTTGCACTCGCGACGGAAGACGAACTGGCTCGGATGGCGCGGCCGCTGCCGAACGATTACATCCTGCTCGCCGCCGAGCGCGACCGGCTCGACCATCCCGAATGGCAGTCCGGCGGTGGCGGCCTGCTCTCGACCATCAACGACTATCAGCGCTTCTCGCAGATGCTGCTCAACCGCGGTGAGTTCGAGGGCAGGCGTTACCTCAGCCCGGCCGCCTTCAAGGCCATGACGACCGATCACGTCGGTCCCGGCTCCGGCGTCGGACGCGACTATTTCTATTTCCCGGGTGACGGCTTCGGCTATGGCTACGGCCTTGCGGTGCGCACCGATCCCGGCAACGCAAAACCGCCGCCGCCGGGCTCGATCGGCGAGTTGAAATGGGACAGTGGCAGCGGCACCTATTTCGGCGTCGATCCCAAGCTCGACATGGTCTACCTGATGATGCAGCAGACCCAGAACGAACGCAGCCGCATCACGCCCGCCTTCAAGGCGCTGGTCTACGACTGCTTTCCACCCGCGTTACGCCGCCCGTGAGGCGCGCTGGCCGAAATCGGCCAGCAGCTTTTCGATCTCGGCGGCGGGCCGCGCCGCGCTGAACAGAAAGCCCTGCACCTCGTTGCAGCCTTCGGCGCGCAGCCAGTCGAGCTGGTCCTCGGTCTCGACGCCCTCCGCAGTCGTGGTGATGTTGAGGCTGCGGCCGAGCCCCGAGATCGCACGCACGATCGCGACGCAATCGGGCCGCTGCGCCAGGTCCTTGACGAAGGAGCGGTCGATCTTGATCTTGTCGAAGGGGAAGCTGCGGAGATAGCTGAGGCTGGAATAGCCGGTGCCGAAATCATCCATGGAGATGCCGACGCCGAACTCGCGCAGCTGATGCAGAATCGCGAGATTGGCATCGGTCTCGGCCAGGAAGATCGACTCGGTGATCTCCAGTTCGAGCCGCTTCGGCGACAGGCCGGACTGCGCCAGCGCCGAGATCACGACCTGCACCAGGTTGCGGCTGCGGAATTGCGCCGGCGACAGATTGACCGCGACCTTGACGTCGACGGGCCATTTCACCGCCTCGGCGCAGGCCTCGCGCAGCACCCATTCGCCGAGCTGGGTGATCAGGCCGATGTCCTCGGCGACCGGGATAAACTCCGCCGGCGAGATCATGCCCTTGTCGGGGTGACGCCAGCGCAGCAGCGACTCGAAGCCGGAGATGCGGTCGGAGGCGATCGACACCAGCGGCTGATAGTGCAGCTCGAACTCGCCGTTGGCGAAGGCGCGGCGCAGATCGAGCTCCATGTCGCGGCGCTTCTGCGCCTGGAGGTCCATCTCGCGCTCGAAGAAATGGTGCACGCCGCCGCCGTCGGACTTGGCCCGGTACAGCGCCATGTCGGCGTTGCGCATCAACTCCTCCGACGTCACGCCGTCGCCGGGCGACAGCGCGATTCCGATGCTGGCGCCGATCACCATCTCCTGGCCGTCGATCTCGTAGGGCGCCCTCAGCATGTCGATCAACAGGGCCGCGCAGGCGCTGGCCTCGTTCGGCGAGACGTCGGCCGCCAGGATCACGGCGAACTCGTCGCCGCCGAGCCGGGCTGCGAGATTGGCGCCGCGGACCGCGGTGGTCAGGCGCTCGGCGACCTCCTTCAACAGGCGGTCGCCCGCCGGATGCCCGAAGGAATCGTTGATGTTCTTGAACAGGTCGAGATCGATGTAGAGCACGCCGACCCGCTTTCCGCCGGCCTGGTCGAGCGCCTGCTTCAGGCGCTGCTGGAAATATTCGCGGTTCGGCAGGTCGGTGAGCCCGTCGTGGTGCGCCATGTGGGCGATGCGCGCCTCGGCTTTGCGCCGTTCGGTGATGTCGACCACCGCGACCAGATAGCCGTCGCGGTCGTCGAAGGCCACGCGACGGCCGAAGGTGAGCACCTCGATCTCGCTGCCGTCGGCACGCAGGTGCCGCCAGTTGCGCGAGGAATGATAGGTGTCGCCGACACGATCGAGCGCTTCGGCGTGGCTGTCCCACTCGTCCTCCGGCCAGATCTCGTGCAGCTTCATGCGCAGGAAGGCGGCACGGCTGTAGCCGTAATGCTGGACCGCGGCATCGTTGACGCCGAGGAACTGCTTGGTCTCGGCGTCGAACACCCACATCGGCATCGGGTTGTTGTCGAACAGCAGCCGGAACGAGGCGTCGCGCCGCTTCAACGCGGTGACGTCGGAGATCGTCAGCGAGAGCACGTCGGCGAAGGCGGTGGCGCTGAGCCGGAGATGCCGGCCATCGTGCTCGATCTCGAGCTGTTCGCCGCGGCCGCCGCGGACGGCCTTGAGCAGGAATTCCATGATGTCGGACGCAGCCAGCAGGGTGTTGCCCTCGCCGATCCGGCGCCACAGCAGGCCGGCACTCGCGACCTTCAGCAGCGTGGCGGCGCTCTGGTTGTGATGCACGATCTGGAGATCGAACGGCTTGCCGCCGGCATCGCGCAGCGTCGCCAGCGAGATCACCGCGTCGTCGGTCGAGGCGAAAATCGCATCCAGCAGATTGTATTGCGTGCCGCGCTCGTTGACATAGGCGCCGACCAGCGTCGCGCCCCAGCGCGAGGCGGTCGGCAGCGCCAGCACATCGTAGGTCCTGACCATGCCGTCGCGCACGCAATGCGCGCTCGCCTGGTGCGGCCGTCCGTTCGCAAGCGCGCTCGCCGCCGCTTCCGACAGCGCCGTGGCGCAATCGGGCGAGAGCTCGGCGACGGGGATGTCCCAGCGCTCCTCGCCGAGCCATTTCTGCACGTAGCGTCCGCTGCGCGATAGCTCGAGCGCACCGTCGTTCTTCAGCAGTGCGATATGGTCGGCGAGCCGGCCGAGGCTGCCGAGCATCACGTCCTCGTAGCGCGGCAGCCGTTCGCCCGGCTTCAACGCGGCGCGCCATTTGCGCTGAAGCACCGGGATGTCGTCAAACATTTCGGCGGCCGGTTTTCCCGGCATCTTCTTCGCGGCACTCATCGCAGTCCCCAACGCACTTTCCGAGCGCATCCAATGCAGGTGCACTTAACGGCGTGTAAAGAGCGCGCGGGCGCGGGTTCCATTCGGCGATTATGACAGTTTTAAGTCAGGCGTTGGTTAGTAGCCGTTAGAGACTATGACGGTTTTGTTTTTGCGGGCTGAGCGATGAGATGGCGATAGCGTCGCGCCACTCTCAGTGTCCTGGCGAAAGCCAGGACCCATACCCACCGAACTTGGTTGCTGCGAACGCTGGTGGCCACATCGCGCTTCGGCAACGCCGACCGGGGTGCGGAGGGATTCTGGATTGCTTCGCTGCGCTCGCAATGACGGAGTGTGGGAGACGGCGTCGCTCTTTCAACTCGCATTCCCATCGCAGACACACCTTCACCCTCTCGCGGCTTGTTTCGCCCGAGCTTTGCTTCGTCACCTCACCCTCGGATGAAAGAGGGCGCAGGGAAGGCCGGGAGCCGGCTGGCTCCTACTGACCGCCATGCGAGAAGCGGATTGCGGCTACGATGCACAGCGGGTAACAGGGCAACCGGAGACATCCCGGCCTTCCCTGCGCAGTGGTTGGAACGGCTTATGTCGTGCTCTCCCCGGGGAGCGATGCACTATTGCCCCCGTCGCCCTGCGGATGGCTGACGCGCGCGGTCCGGTCGGGCCGCACACATCACCGCAGGACTTGGCGCACAGACCCCGGGCGCCAGGACGACACGATTTGGCCGTACGCCGATCACACCGGTCGTGCGCGCGATGGTTTCGCTCACGGTTGCCCGCCCTGCGATGCCTTTCGCGCCGATGTGCCCCACGTCCACCGCCGCCCGGCCCGCGTTCGTGACGATCGCGATACGCCCCTCTTCCTTGGGCCGGAGTGAGGCGACACATACGCCGTTTCCGAATTTCGGTAAAGTGGAATATTTTCGACGATGGGCGTTGACCGGCATCTTGCGTGTTTTGCCCGACGGGCAACGCAAGGTCTTGTAGCCCGGGTGAGCTAAGCGACATCCGGGATTCTCGATCACCACCGGTCCCGGGTATCGCTTCGCTCACCCTGGCTACGAGACCATCACCCCGCCAGCCGCTCGATCACAAGGTCGAGCATCGCGCGCAGGCGGCCAAGGCGCTTGAGGTCGCGGTGATAGCCGACGAAGGTGTCGCGACCGGGCGGCGTCGAGCCGATATCGAGCGCAACGAGGCGGCGGTCGCGGTCGCCGAGCGGACGCGGCAGCACGGCCAATCCGCTGCCGCCGGCGCAGAGCTCGGCCTGCGCCTGGCGGTTATTGCTGCGCGAGGCGATTTCCGCCCTCGGCAGCACGCGCTTCAGCCACACTGCATCGGGCATGTCGGCGAATTCTGCGTTCATGATGACGACGCGGACGCCGCTGCCGTCGCCGGCGCGCGGCGGCTTGCTGCCCTTCTTGCCGTAAAGCGCATAGGGAATGTGAAGCAGCTTTCGCGAGATCACCTCGGGTTCACTGAACGGCTTGATGCGGAAGACGAGATCGGCCTCGCGGCGCGGCAGGCTGTAGAGGCGCGCGTCGGTCAGGAGCTCGACAGTCACCTTGGGGTGACGCTTGCCGAAGGCCGCGATCACCGGCGAGAGCATCACCGTCCCGAACCAGTCCGACGACGACAGGCGCAGCAAGCCGTCGAGCTGCGTCTCCGCGCCGGTCGCATGCCGCTCCAATGCGAGCGCCTCCTCCTCGATCCGCTCGGCATGCCGCAGCACGGCGGTGCCCTCGTCGGTGAGGACAAAGCCGTCGGCGGTGCGCTGGAACAGTGTCTGGCCAAGCGCCGTCTCGAGCGCGCGAAGCCGCCGGCCCATCGTCGGCTGGGTCTGACCGATCTTTCGCGCGGCAGCGCCGAGCGTACCCTCGCGGGCAATCGCGAGGAAGATGCGCAGATCGCTCCAGTCCATCAAAACCATCCCATACACAAATGCACGATAACCGTACATCTTCGTTTCTTTCCATGCAAAAAATAATGGGCATATTGGAGGCCGACAACGGAGCAAGACGATCATGACTGGACACTCGACCATGCGCGCAAGCGTCCTGGAGGCGTACAACGCACCGCCGCGCGTCTCACAGATTTCCACGCCGGAGCTCGGCACCAATCAGGTGCTGGTCCGGGTGCGCGCGAGCGGCATCAATCCGCTCGACACCAAGATCCATGCAGGCTCCGCGGCGCATGCGCGCCATCCAATGCCTGCTATTCTCGGCCTTGATCTCGCCGGCGTGATCGAACGCACCGGGCGCGACGTCACGCGATTCAAACCGGGCGACGAGGTCTACGGCATGACCGGAGGCGTCGGTGGTGTGCCGGGATCGCTCGCCGAATTCGCGAGCGTCGATGCCGATCTGCTGGCAACCAAGCCCACCAATCTCGGCATGCGCGAGGCGGCCGCCCTGCCCCTGATCTTCATCACGGCCTGGGAAGGCCTGATCGACCGCGCCTCGCTGAAGGCCGGCCAGAAGGTGTTGATCCATGGCGGTGCGGGCGGCGTCGGCCATGTCGCGATCCAGATCGCGCATGCGTTCGGAGCAAACGTGTTCGCGACGGGCTCAGCGTCGCAGCGCGCCCACGATAGAGGGCTTTGGCGCCGTCTTCATCGACCGCGACATCGCGGTTGAGACTTACGTTGCGCAGCACGCCGGCGGGCGCGGCTTCGACATCGTCTACGACACCGTTGGCGGCAAGGTGCTCGACGCCTCCTTCGCAGCCGTGCGCCGCTTCGGTCATGTCGTGAGCGCGCTCGGCTGGGGCACGCATGCGCTGGCACCGCTGTCGTTCCGCGCTGCCACCTATTCCGGCGTGTTCACACTGCTGCCGCTGCTGACAGGCGAAGGTCGCGCGCATCACGGGGAGATCATGAGCGAGGCAACACGCCTGGTGGAGGCCGGCAAGCTCGTGCCCCTGCTCGATGCAAGGCACTTCACGCTGGAGAGCGTTGGCGACGCCTACGCACTGATCAGGGATCGTGCTGCGAAGGGCAAGCTGGTCGTTGACGTCTGAGGTCGGGCTCGTAGCCCGGATGGAGCGCGCGTGTCCGGGCCACGGAACGACGGTCGCGCTAGTCCTCGCTGGACGCGGCCGAGCGGTTGCGCAAATAGGCCTGCGACAACAGGAAGAACAATGCGCGCTCGCCATGATATTTGGCGGACGGCCGGGTGCGCTCGAAGCCGTCGGCAAATATCTTGCCGGACTGGTCGCACACCTGCCATCGCCAGCCAAACCGCTTACGCCTGGTGAGGATCACTTCGAACATACCGACGGGCTTGGTCCCTCTTCCTGCCGGTCTCGCAAGCGCACACGCCTGCTCCGGCCTCCCCCATTAGACGGATGCCCGACATATAACGCAGCAGGATGGAAAGAGAATAAAATTGATTATCGGAAATGCGTATCTTGCACCGGCTGTGACGAAGTCGCGACGCCTGTGGAATAAGCCGTTGTTTGCGGTGTTTTGCGGCCGCTCGGGCGCCTGATAGCGCTGACAGAGGTATTCAAATCAGAACACAGGACGAGGACGCCCGGTAAGCGAACGCTCACCGGGCGTTCATGCACGATGTCAGCGGCCGACTCGCGCCTGGAGATGCGCAGGATAGCGATCGCCCTGCACCGCCACCTTGGCCAGCACGGCCGCGATGGCAGCGAGATCCGCATCCGACAACGTCACCGCGGCCGCGCCGACATTCTCCTCGAGCCGGTGCAGCTTGGTGGTGCCGGGGATCGGCACGATCCACGGCTTCTGCGCCAGCAACCAGGCGAGCGCGATCTGCGCCGGCGTCACTTTCTTCGCTGTTGCGATCTCGCCGAGCAGATCGACCAGCGTCTGGTTCGATTTTCGTGCGCTGGATGAGAAGCGCGGTACGATGTTGCGGAAGTCGCTCTTGTCGAACGTCGTGCTCTCGGTGATCGCGCCGGTCAGGAAGCCCTTGCCGAGCGGGCTGAAGGGAACGAAGCCGATGCCGAGCTCTTCCAGCGTCGGCAGGATCTCCTGCTCCGGCTCGCGCCACCACAGCGAATATTCGCTTTGCAATGCGGTCACGGGCTGCACCGCATGGGCGCGGCGGATCGTCTGCGCGCCCGCCTCCGACATGCCGAAATGCAGGACCTTGCCGTCGCGGATCAGGTCCTTCACCGCGCCCGCGGTGTCCTCGACCGGCACGTCGGGATCGACGCGGTGCTGATAGAACAGGTCGATGCGGTCGGTCTTCAGCCGCTTCAAGGCGGCCTCCGCCACCGCCTTGACGTTGGCGGGCCGGCTGTCGAGCCCGTCTTCGACCTTGCCGCCCTTGAAACCGAACTTGGTGGCGATCACGACCTTGTCGCGGAATGGCGCCAGCGCCTCGCCCAAAAGCTCCTCGTTGACGAAGGGGCCGTAGGCCTCGGCGGTGTCGAAGAAGGTCACGCCGCGCTCGAAGGCGGTCCTGATCAGCGCGATCGCCTGCGAGGTCTCCGTCGCCGGACCATAGCCGTAGCTCAGTCCCATGCAGCCGAGGCCAAGCGCCGAGACCTCCAGACCACTCTTGCCCAGTTTACGCATCCGCATCGCAGCTCTCCTTGAAATCACGTTCGGCTGCGAATTTAGGTCGCGCGCGAGCCTGCGATTAGGTGATAAAACCGGCATGTACTCATGATCCGGATTCATGAATGGCCCGCACCAACGTCAACGACCTCCTCGCCTTCCTCGCGGTCGCCCGCGAGCGCAGCTTCACCCGCGCGGCCGCCCAGCTCGGCGTGTCGCAATCCGCGCTCAGCCACACCGTGCGCGCGCTGGAGGAGCGGCTCGGCCTGCGGCTGCTCACCCGCACCACCCGCAGCGTCGCACCGACGGAAGCCGGCGAGCGCCTGCTGCGCAATATCGGACCGCGCTTTGCGGAGATCGACGCGGAGCTGTCGGCGCTGACCGCGCTGCGCGAGACGCCGGCCGGCACCGTCCGGATCACCACCGGCGAGCATGCGGCACAGACCATCCTGTGGCCGACGCTCGCCAGGCTGTTGCCGCGGTATCCAGATATCAAGGTCGAGCTCGTCGTCGACTACGGCCTCACCGACATCGTCGCCGAGCGTTACGATGCCGGCGTGCGGCTCGGCGAGCAGGTCGCCAAGGACATGATCGCGGTGCGGATCGGGCCGGAGATGCGCATGGCGGTCGTGGGCTCACCTGCCTATTTCACCGCACGGGGCAAGCCGAAGCGGCCGCAGGATCTCACCGAGCACAACTGCATCAACCTCCGCCTGCCGACCTATGGTGGGCTCTATGCCTGGGAGTTCGAGAAGCGCGGCCACGCCATGAAGGTGCGGGTCGACGGCCAGCTCGTGTTCAACACCGGCCTGCTCAGGATGAATGCCGCGCTGGCGGGGCTTGGTCTTGCCTATATTCCGGAAGATCTGGTGAAGCGGGAGATCGCCGACGGGCGGCTGATCCGCGTGCTCGCCGACTGGTGCGCGCCGTTCGCGGGCTATCACCTTTATTACCCGAGCCGGCGGCAGCCGACGCCGGCGTTTGCCGTGCTGGTGGAGGCGTTGAGGTATCGGAAGTGAGGGGCCGCGCAGACGGTGTGCTCCCTCGCCCCGCTCTTGCGGGGAGAGGATTGGGGTGAGGGGTGCCTCCGCAATCACGGTGAGAGTTGGACTCGCGGAGAGTCCCCCTCACCCGGAATCCGCGCTTCCAGCGCGCATTCCGGCCTCTCCCCGCAAACGGGGAGAGGCGAAGTCGCCGCACCGGTCGGGCTAACTAGCGCGCGACGACTTCCACTTCGCCGTCGACGCCGTTGACGACGTTGAAGCCGCGCTCGTAGACCTTGCCCTCGTTCTTGGCGATGGCGCGGTATTCGCCTTCGGAGAGCACGACGCGCGGGAAGGCGCCGATCGACTCCTTGATGACGTCGCCGCCGGGGGTCAGAACCGACCAGGCGGTGTTGGCGAGGGCCTCGCCGCCCCTGTCGCTGACGAGCTTGAGCGTGATGACCGCGGCGCGATGGGTGATGGTGACGTCGGTGAGCTTGCCGGCCTGGACGCGAATGTCCGAGCGCACCACCGAGTTGGCATCGCCATAGTTGGAGATGATGTAGTAGGTGCCCTCCGGCAGCAGCACGACGTCGCCGGCCGCGACGTTCGGCACCAGCGAGGCGCGCTCGCCGGACTCGAACTGGCTGCCCTTGTAGATCGCGAACGAGATCTGGTTCTGCGGGATGCGGCTGGTGCCGACGCGGCCTTCGATGCGCAGGCCGCCTGCCGGCAGCACGAAGGATTCGCGGTCAGTCTCGGCCTTCAGGCTGACGGTGCGCACCGCGCTGACGAGCCCGAAGGCGACGTGCACGACGTAATTGCCGGGCGGCAGCACGATGTTGGGCGTCGCGTTGCGGTCCTCCCGGATCAGCTTGAACGTGCCGTTCTCGTCGGGACGGTCGGCGAAGACACGCCAGACCAGGCCGCTGGTGATCGGGGCCGAGTCCTTGCCGTATTTCGCGGTCAGCGACAGCACACCCTGTCCCGGCGCCGCCGCATTGAGCGGCGCGGCCGGCGGCACGGTCGTGACCGCGGGTGGCGGCATGCTGGGGGAAATCGGCTGGGTCAGGGTCGGCGGCAGGCTGGGGGGAGCCGCCCCCGGCCCGGAGGGCGGCGCCAGGCTGACGGCGCCGCCGGGGTCGGGCACCGATGCGGGGGGCACCGGCGGCGGCCGATCGGAGAAAAGCTGAGCCTGGGCAACACCTTGCCCCAGGATGACGAGGCACGCGGCAAGGATCAGCGCCGGCAGCAGCGATACGCTGCGCCGCCATCCGATGATGCCGTCACCCCCGATAGTCATGCCACCTGCTTTTCACCGAAAACGCGGCAAATTCAAGCCTCTGAAGCCCCAGGAAATACGGCCCCGCCACGGTTTGATGGAACCTGGTTGACGCCTGCGTGATTAGACAGGAGGCAACCGCCCCTCGCCATACTCCTGCCCAGCGCCCTTTCCAAAGCGGCATAAACCATGCTTCGCCCCGGTTCTGGCGCACAGCAGGTGCTATGCCTAGTCTGGTGGTGCGGCTGGCCACGCGTAGGAGAGTTTTGGTGCTGGACAGATTGAAGGGCCGCGGCGCGAATGGCTCGAACAGCGAGAAGATCGGCCTCGGCAGCATCCGCCGGCCGGTCATTGGCCTTGCCCTTGGCGGCGGCGCAGCGCGCGGCTTCGCCCACATCGGCATCATCAGGACCCTGCTCGCCAACGGTATCGTGCCCGATGTCGTGGTCGGCACCTCGATTGGCGCCGTGGTCGGCGGCCTCTACGCGTCCGGCAAGCTCGATACGCTGGAGGAGTGGGGCCGCGGTCTGCAAGGCATGCGCAACATCCTTGGTTATCTGGACATCCGCCTCAACGGCTCCGGTCTGATCGGCGGCGAGAAGCTGGCGACCCGGCTCGAGGCAGCGTGCGGCCAGACCTTGATCGAGGACCTTCCGATCAAGTTCGCCGCCGTCGCGACCGAGGTTCGCACCGGCCACGAGATCTGGCTGACACGCGGCCGCGTGGTCGACGCGATGCGCGCCTCCTACGCCCTGCCCGGCATCTTCTCACCCGTGCTGATCGGCGATCGCTGGCTGGTCGACGGCGCGCTGGTGAATCCGGTGCCGGTCTCCGCCGCCCGCGCGCTCGGCGCTGAAATCGTCATCGCTGCAAATCTTTCCAGCGACATCTTCACCTATTCGACGACGGTCTATTCGCACGGCGCGGCACCCGGACCGGCCGCACCTGCGGCCGAAGAGACGACGCCAAAACGGCGCTTCCCGAGATTCTTCTCGCCTGAGAAGACGGTGAAGCGCGAGTTCTTCGGCGGCGGGGACCGGCCCGGCCTCTCCTCGGTGATGGTCGATGCCTTCAACATCATGCAGGACCGCATCACCCGCGCCCGCCTCGCCGGCGATCCTCCGGACCTGCTGATCACGCCGCGGGTCGGCCAGTTCGGCTGGTTCGACTTCCACCGCACCGACGACCTCATCGCATTGGGCACCCGCGCCGCCGAGCGTGCGCTGGACTCGATCCAGGAGGCGATCCACGCGCTGGCGCCGCCGCCCGAGGGCGCGGCGCCCAAAGCCGGCGAGTGACGGCGGTCAGGCCGTCTTGATGTAGTCGCGCAGGGCTTCCTGCTCGGACTCGTATTCCTGGACACGGCGCTTGACGATGTCGCCGATCGAGATCAGGCCGACCACCTTGCCGTTGTCGATCACCGGCAGATGGCGGAACTTGCCTGTCGTCATCGTCTCCATGAGCTCGGCAACCGTGTCGGTCTCCTTGCAGGTCACGACCTTGCGGGTCATGACCTGGGAGACCGGCTCGTCCAGCGCGCCGGCGCCGCGCTCGCCGATCACGCGCACGATGTCGCGCTCGGACAGGATGCCTTCCAGCCGGCTCTGGTTCATCACCAGCACCGCACCGATCTTCTTCTCACCGAGCAGCTTTATCGCGGCGGCCAGCTTGGCGTCGGGCTCGACGCTCATGATCTGGTGGCCCTTGGTGTTGAGAATGGAACGTACCGTCATTGTCGCCTCCCTGAATCGGAGCCGTCCGCCTTTTGGCAGTCGGGACTAGTTCCTCGAGTCTTCAACTAACAGTTTCAGCGCCGGTTTCACGCTCAGGCGCTTTACGAAGCAAAGCCGCTACCCGCTTGTCGCTTCGGAACATTCTTCACGCGAATGATGGATGAATTCGGGCCGCGCCGCAAGCGCCGCTTCAAATACGGTCTGAAACGTCCTGTGATGACGCATCCGCAGCATCGCTTCGCACGCGCGGTACCGGATCGAACAGCGCGAACAGCAACAGGCCGGCGAAGAAGCCGCCGATATGCGCCTGCCAGGCGACGCTCGTGGTCTCGGCATCGACCCCGATCGCGCCGACGCCGAAGATGATGTTGACGCCGAACCACACCGCGAGGAAGCCGACCACCCGCCCGTCGCGCAGCGCGCGCGACAGCGGCAGGGCTGGAACCTTTGCGGCGGTATCGGCGTCCGAACGGCTGAACGACAGGAAGCTGCCGCGGACGAAGGCAAAGCGGATCGCCGCCGCCATCGCGCCCGACACCGAGGCCGAAGCGCCGATCATCGGCGCCACCGCATGCTCATGGGTGGCGAGATGGGCGAGCGCGCCGGCCGCCGCCGTCACCGCGAGAAAGAGGAAGAACCTGATCGCGCCAAAACGCCGCGCCAGCGCGCTGCCGAACGGCAGCAGCCACAGCACGTTGAAGCCGAGATGGGTCAGATTGGCGTGCAGCAGCGAATAGGTGACGAAGCTCCAGACCTTGGCGCCGGCGCCGCCCGGGATCTGCAGATTGAGCAGCGAGGAATCGTAGCGCTTCGGGATGAAGCCGAAGACGTCGATGGTCCAGTTCTCCAGTTCCGGCGGCAGCAGCACCCGCAGATGGATCAGCGCCAGCAGGACGATATAGGCGGTCAGCGCGAACGGCAGCGTCAGGATCGGCTCGCGCGGAGCCGCCTCAACAAGGGCCGGCACGTCCGGCTGAGCATCGTGCGAATCTTGCGGGGAATCCAAGGCGGCTTCGCTTTCAGGCGCAATCGGAGCGATACGCTTGGAGATAGTCGCCTTTGCCGGCCTCGCGCAAGTGCACAAAAGGAAATCGTGAACGAGGGGATCGTCTCGAACCGAGCGAGGCACTTGGTCCCGGCTCAGCAGTGCATCGCTAAGGCGCTGCCCTGCGTCCGGGACACGGAGCCTTAGCGATCCGGACCGATCTCGTGTCCCGGACAAGGTGCGGCACGAAGTGACGCGCCGCCGAGCCGGGACCCAGATTGGCAGCGGGTTCGAATTATACAACTTTAGATAGCTGCAACGATCTGCCTCACGCCTATGCAAACCGCCTTCTTCGTCTATATCCTCGCGAGCAAACGAAACGGCCTGCGCTGCGTCCGGGGCACGAGAGAGTGTGCCTGAGAAAGGAAAAGGCAGGGCCCTGGGAAAGCCCTGCCTGTCCGTGTCGGACTTCCGGTACCCCGAGGGAATAAGGTGTATCCCCACCCCTCCCCGCGGCCCGTGACCAAACTGTTTGACGCCTGTGTACAGGCCCCGCCGAGAACCTGGAGAAAAGCGGCGAGGCTTGCGACCGCGGTCACCATAGCAGGGCTGCGGGACACGCAAAGCGCATAGTTAATTTAACGTTAACGACGCAAAGACCGGCTTAACAGGCGTGAAAACACCCCTGCGGCATGGACGCTGCAAATCCCCTCCTGCACAACAACAGAAGGGATCGCGGGTGCACTGAAGCGGGACAGGTCTGTCCCACATGGTGTGGTCCCGGGGTAAGCGTTCAGTCATGAAACATCCGTCGAGCCGCGCATTCTTCGCGTATTGGGACAAGAAGCGCGGCGCTGCGCGGGCCCCCGACCGGGCCGACATCGACCCGGCCGCAGTCCGCGGCCTGCTCGGTGACATCTTCGTGCTGTCCTGCGAACAAAACCTCGGGTTTCCGTTCCGCGTCGCCGGCACGCGCGTCTGTGCGCTCGCCGGGCTCGACCTCAAGGACCAGAGCTTTGCGGCGCTGTTCACTGAGGCCAGCCGCAGCGAGATCGGGGAGATCACGACTGTCGTCGCCGACGAGACGCTCGGCGCCATCGCCGGCGTCACCGCCGCGCGCGAGGACGGCAGCAAGGCGCATCTCGAACTGTTGCTGCTGCCTTTCAACGCCCGCCCGCACACACCCGTGAGCGTGACCGGCGTGCTCGCCCCCTTCGACGACGAATGCGGCGCGCTCGGGCCGTTCACCCTCACCTCCTGGCGCTATCTGCACCAGCCGGAGAAGCTACTGCCGCGCGCCATCCGCAAATTGCAGATCGCACGCGGACTGATGGTGTATGAGGGGTTGCGGTAGGAGCAGCCCTCGTGTCGCGCGCGCAGTCTTTGCAAACGGCCGACCAAGTTTTCAGCGCGCGAGTCGATTGAAGGTCAGACCGCGTCGGCGCGCGGCGCGCGATCCGTTATTGGAACCTTACCTGCCGAAGTGCGTTTGTCCACTTGCCGTGGCAAGTGTCGGCGCGGCAACGCGGCTCGGCCGGTGACGATGCTTTCGCCCGCCGCCGAGCCTCCGTCGAGGGGCTACTCCCGTGATGGAGCGCGCGACAAGAGTTGGTAATCGCCTGTTAGCTGCGTTACCGCCGGCCGACTTCGCTTTGCTTGCACCGCATTTACGGAAAGTACCGCTCCTGCACGACGCAGTGCTCGTTCGATCGGGCGACCGGATCGAGCACCTTTACTTCCCCTGCAGCGGCGCGATCGCCCTCATCATGGAGTTGCCGAACGGACAGACGGCCGCAACCGCGGTGATCGGCAACGACGGCGCCGTCGGACTCATGACGGCGCTCGGCCCCGTCCGATCTCCCCTGACGGCGGTTGTCCGCGTGGCCGGGACCGCACTGCAGATCTCACCCGCGCGATTTCAAGCGGCGCTCGAACGCAGTCCCGCCATCGCAAACGCGGTTCAGATTGTCACCAGGGCGATGATGACGCAATTCCTGCACGTCGCGGCCTGCAACGCGCTGCACTCCGTCGAAGCGCGCCTCGCCCGCTGGCTGCTTCACATTCACGACCGGACGGATGGCGGTGACATCCTGCCCCTGACCCAGGAGACGCTGTCGGAATTGCTCGGCGTCCGGCGCACCACGGTCACGCACGTCGTGAGCGCACTGCGAGCATCAAGGGCCATCAAATCCAATCGGCGCGGCCAGCTCGAGATCGACAGGCAACGGCTCGAGGTCGTCGCTTGCGAATGCTACAAGGTGATGAGCCGCAGGATCGATCGGATCGTGTCGCAGGATGCGGTAAGGCTCCTTCACGCCGCGCCGGCGCGGAATGGCTGCCCGCCCCCGGACTTCCCGTTCGCCAAGACCGACTCGTAGACCCAGGCCTCCCTGGCGAACCACTCGTGCGTCGCCGCGCACATCCGGCAATAGGTGCGCGAGAAAAAGACCGCGCTGCAGCGAAACTTGTCGCTATCCACCTCGATGCCTGTCGGAATAGCGCTCCCCGTTTCCGGGCACTTGATCATCACCATACCCATCCCTGATTTCCCTCCAGCTTGGCATCACCTCACGGCGAGGCTGGCCGCCATCGGCTGGACGGCGTCTCTTCTCGCGAAGACGCTCGTCCAGCCGATCCACGTGGCCAGTAGCTTCGATTCAAGCAGCCCTATGCAGAACCCGGTTGAAGCTGTTCTTGATCGGCTCGGCCGTCTCGGTCGCGACCTTCTGGGCCAGATCCCAAAGCTCCCGATTCTGGGCGGAAGCCGCTTCAAAGGTCTTGCGACCGTGGGCGGTGGAGAGGTTCACGAGGTCCGCAAACGACCTCGCATCCGCAAGCTGGGAGAAGAATTCCAGCGCGGAGCTGGTATTGGCGTTGGATATTTCGATGACCTTGGTGCCGTAATCGGCGGAACGCTTGGCACTGGTCGAACAGGCGTCGCAGAGTGCCGCGGTAATCTCCTCGGACGTCACCTTCATCTGCTCGAAATTTGCCTTGGCCCGTGTCGCGGCCGGCGCGGCGAGATCGCCGAAGATCGCCTGGATGTTGAAAAACGGCATGTCGAACTTGAGCTTTGTATTTCCGTTCGCCGTCCCATTCAGCGGAGCGGCTTTCGTCTCGACTTTCATATCGGCATCACTCACGGGCTTTCATCCTTTCAAGCGAAACTAGATGATGGATTGAAGACTCCCCGACGCGTCCAGGTGCGTGCTGCAACGGGACGCCACTGCCCCTACTTTCACGATGGTGGGATGCTGCTGCGGATATTCCGCTCTCGCCCCCTGCCGGAGCCAACTATGGCCGACGACAATCGACGCTTCGGTTCGCTTTCGGACTCTCGCTTTGAATTTATTCGAATATTGCGACGAAGCGGCGCAGCGAGAATCCTGCGCCCTTAAAGTTGCGGCAATTGCATGCGCCAACTTCAGATCAGCGCCGGCGAGCTATTCAGAGGCGTCGATCCCCGGAGCCGTTTGAGCCGGAATGTTCTACCGCCTGCGCAGCCGGCAAGTTGGCCTGCAACGGACCCTGTGCGACAAATTGGCCGGTCTACGCGGGCTGATGGTGTATGAAGGGCTGCGGTAGATTTCGTTTCGACGCGAGCGAGCGCCACAATCTCGATGCAGCCTCTCTCACCTGGACGAAGCAGCCATGCCCGACATCATCAATTTCGGTACGCTCGAGCTCCGCTTCCTGCACAGCAAGGACGACACCGGCGGCAGCGTCGACATCTTCGAAATGACGTTGCAGCCGAATGCGCGGATGCCGATCCCGCACTATCACGACCGCTGGGACGAAACGATCTACGGGCTGTCCGGCGTCTCGACCTGGACGATCGACGGCCAGCAGACCGATGTTGGCCCCGGAGCCTCAGTCTTCATCAAGCGCGGCATCGTGCACGGCTTTACGAACCGTTCGACGGGGCCTGCGACATGCCTGTGCATCCTGAGCCCCGGGGTGCTGGGACCGCAATATTTCACCGAGATGGCAAAGCTCCTGTCGGCCGGCGCGCCACCCGATCCCGTGAAGATGAAAGAGACGATGCTGCGCTACGGACTGGTGCCGGCGCCGGCCGCGTGAGCCAAGCTCGCCGGCGAATGGAAATGACCGAGCATCATGCGATCTCGTCGGTCCAGACCTTGAAGCTGACCAGCTCGTTCGGGCCGAAGGTCTGCGTGATCGGAACGTCGCAGGCATCGCGCCCCTGAGCGATCAGGACGCGGCCCTGCCGCGGCACGTTGTTGCGCGGGTCGAAAGTGTGCCAGCGCCCGCCGATGAAGGCCTCGAACCAGCCGGCGAAATCGCCCACCGCCCAAGGCTGCGGCGTGCCGACGTCGCTCAGATAGCCGGTGCAATACCGTGCGGGAATGTTCATGCAGCGGCAGAACGCAATGGCGAGGTGGGCATAGTCGCGGCAGACGCCCTTGCCCTCCTGGTATGCCTCCCACGCCGTCTTGGTCGCGCGCGCATGCTCGTAGCCGAAAGCGATGTGGCCGTGAACGAAATCGCAGATCGCCTGCACCCGCGCCCACCCCGGAGGCGTCTTCTCGAACAGCTTCCAGGCGATCTCCGAGAGCCGGTCGGTCTCGCAGTAGCGGCTGCCGAGCAGATAAACCAGCGTATCGGAAGGCAGCTCTTCGATCCTGTGCTGAACCGCCGACGCAACCACCGGATCCGGCAGGCCGCTGTCGCGAACCACGCCATCTGCTGCAAGGCGCATGCGACCGGCCGGCGCGACCATGCGGCTGCACCAATTGCCGAACATGTCCCGATAGGGCGTGATCTCGACCGCAGGCGTGGTGGTCAGGAAGTCCGGCACGATGACATCGGAGGCGCGCGTGAAATGCGTGCCCAGCACCATGATCATCGGAGTCGGTTGCGGGAAATCATAGAGCATTTCGAATCCGACACGGAATTTCATTCGAAATGCCTTTTTGCTGGGTGTCAGCTCGAAATGGCGATGAATCCGCCGATTACAAGACATGCAGGCGAACTTGCGCGTGCTCCGCGCCATCATTGCAGTTCGCGCCCGGGCTGGCGAGTTCGTTTTGACAGCTTCACCGGCGCGGCCCGCGCGGCTAAGCTGTGCGCTCCAAAAGGATTTGATCTATGGGAAGAGCATGCTGACCGGAAGTTGCCTGTGCGGCGCCGTTGCGTATGAAGTGGATGCGGAGCCCGCGCCCTTCGTGCATTGCCATTGCCAGACCTGCCGCAAGACGCACGGCTCGGCGTTTTCCAGCGTGATGCCGGTGCCGCGCGCGGCGTTCCGGTGGGTGCGCGGCGACGAGTTGCTCGCCGCGTTCGAGTCCTCGCCCGGCAAATTCCGCCGCTTCTGCACCCGCTGCGGCTCGCATATCATGGCGGAACGGATCGCACAGCCGAACGTGCTGTTGCGCATGGGATGCCTGGATACGCCGGTCGCGGGCCCCGCGCGCGCTCACATCTGGCGCTCGGACGCGGCAAGCTGGTACGACCCCAAGGACGCGACGCCGGAACTGCCGGAAGCGGCCGCCAGCCCTCCCCCGGCGCGATAGAGTCCCTCGCGCGACACGCCGCCTGCGCTATCGGGCCGGACATCGCGTGCCACGGCGATCCCCGGCCCGTGCTGTCAATCGCTCACGGCATCGCCAGATGCCAGGCGCCGTTGAGGAAACCGTCGCCGGTGATGTCGCCGGGCTTGGTATCCTTGGCGAAAGTATAGAGCGGCTTGCCCTTGTAGGCCCATTGCCTGGAGCCGTCGTCGCGCGTGATGATGGTGTAGCCGTCGCCGGCGGCATCGCTGGCCTCGGCCTTCAGCACCGGCCAGTTCGTCGCACACGGACCGTTGCAGGCCGACTTGCCGTCCGCGTCCTTGTCGAAGGTGTAGAGCGTCATGCCCTTGGCGTCAGTGAGCACGCTGCCCTTGTCGGTCTTGCCGGTTTTCGTCGGCGGCGCGGCGAACGCGGCGGGAATGATTGCGAGCGACACGGCTAGCGTGAGCGCGAGGCGGATCGGGGATGTCGTCATGATCTCTCCTGTCATACAATTGGCTTGCATGGGTAGGACGCCGCGCGAGCCGTCGTATTCCTTTGAGCGCGGCAAAGAAATTTTTCGCTGCACGCATCATTGCGCCGGAATAAACTGGAATGAGTGAGACGGACCGACATGAGCAAGCTGCATTGGCGTCCCGCGCACGCCTCCGACCTGCCCGCGATCGGCGCGATCGCAGCGCGCATCCATCCTGGTCTGCCTGAACGCCTTGAGGTGTTCGCGGAGAAGATGCGGCTCTATCCCGATGGCTGCCGTGTGCTCATCGCGGACGACGAGATCGCCGGCTACGGACTATCGCATCCCTGGCGTCGGCACCGGATTCCGCCGCTCGATGGATTCCTCGAACGACTGCCCGATGACGCGGACTGCCTCTACGTGCACGACGTCGCCGTGCTGCCGGATCATCGTGGCGGCGTAGCGCGTGCCTATGTCGAAACGATCGAGAACCTGGCGCGCGCGTCGGGCATCGCGGCTCTCGCGCTGGTCTCGGTCTACGCCACGCGGCCGCTGTGGGAACGTTTCGGCTTTCGGCCCGTCACGGCGGATGCGGAGCTGCGCGCAAAGCTCGAATCCTACGGCGCCAGCGCGACCTACATGCTCCGCGATCTCACGGAGCCGTCGAGCGCCGGCACATGAGCTCGCCGTCCGATTCCCCGCTCACGCGGGCGTGAAGCCACCGGCTCGAACCGGTTTCGATCAGCTTCCGTCGAAGGTTCGTGCGAGCCGTTCCGGTCTCGCCGACCCGAGGCTGGAGAATTTCATGAGACTCTCATTGTCGAAAGTTGCTTTCATTGCATGCGTTGCGGCGACCGCGTTCACGGCGACCAGCGCCAACGCGGTGCAGTTGCGGACCTATGGCTGCGACACGGCCTTCTTCGAGGGCTGCGCCGGCTTTGTCGAAGTGCCGCAGCAGCAGGCCGGACGGCGCGTCGTTCGCCTCACTCACGATACCTCGCCGATCTACATGAAGCAGACCGACCCTCGCTACAATTCGGCTATGCGTGATGCCGGCGGCGGTGGTGGTGGCGGAGGCGGCGGCGGTGGTGGCGGCGGCGGCCGCTAAGCCCACCCGATCTTGCGGGAACGCCGCTGGTTCGTGCCAGCGGCGTTCATTCGTTCCGGCCAGGACACGCGGGGTACTTCAGCCCCGATGCTTCTTCTTTGCCTTCTTTCCGGGCGCGCCCTTCACAGGCCACGCAGTGACCGCAGGCGGCTGTCCGGCGTGGCCGGGCTTGTTCTTATGCTTCTTTTTCTTCCCGAAAGCAGAAGCATCGTCGAATTTCGGCCCGCGCTCGCCGAAAGCCTTGCTGCGCGGCTTGAATCCCGCCTCGCGCGGGCGATCGTCGCGACGTTCACGATGATCACTGTCGCCGCTCTCGCGCCGAGGCGGCTTTGACCGCTCTTCCGAAGGCGCTTGCCGCTGCGGCGCATCCGCCATCGGTTCGAGGCGGATATTGTCTTCCTTGTCCGGACGCTTGATCTTGGCAGCGAAGGAGTCCGCGACCCGCTCGGAAATTTCGAACTCGGTCGTCGTGTCCATGATCTTGATGGCGCCGATGTCGCCCTTGTCGATGCCGCCACGACGGCAAATCATCGGCAACAGCCAGCGTGCTTCCGCATTCTTTCTTCGTCCGATGTTGGCCCGGAACCAGACGCTGCCCTCCGCCATGCCGTGCTTCGACGACGATTTCCCCGATTTGGGGCGGGCTCTTTCGGGGCGATCATCGCCGCCCTGGGCCCGGACATTGTCGCGACCGCGATCGTCACGCGGCCGGCCAGCCCGCTCGCCGGGATCGATGATGTCTTCGGGCGACGGCAGCCGCGCGCGATAGAGCCGCGCCAGCGCCGCGGCGATATCCTCGGGCGACCGTTCGGCCAATAGCGCCTGCGCCAGCACCAGATCGTCGGCGGTCGTCTCCTCGGTGAACAGCACGTCCTTCATGCGCTCGTGATCGAGCTTGCGGATCTCGTCCGCCTGGGGTGCCGTTCCCCAGACCGCGTCGATGCCTGAGAGATTGAGCAGCAGCTCCGCACGCCGCCGCCGTGCGGGCGGCACCAGCAGGACACTCGTGCCCTTTCGCCCCGCACGGCCGGTACGGCCCGAGCGATGCTGCATGACTTCGGCGTCGTTGGGCAGATCGGCCTGAATGACGAGGTCGAGGCTCGGCAGGTCGATGCCGCGGGCGGCGACGTCGGTTGCTACGCAGACGCGGGCACGCCCGTCCCTAAGCGACTGGAGCGCCAGGGTCCGCTCGTTCTGCGTCAATTCGCCCGATAGCGCGACGACGGAGAAGCCGCGCTCCAGCAGTGCCGCCTGCAAATGCCGGACGGCATCGCGCGTGCTGCAGAACACCAGGGCGCTCGGCGCCTCGAAGAAGCGCAGCACGTTGACCACCGCGTGCTCGACATCGGCGGGAGCGATCCGGATCGCGCGATACTCGATATCGGCGTGACCGCCTTCGTCGCCCGCGACCTCGATCCGGAACGCCTGCTGCTGATATTGCTTGGCCAGCGCGACGATGCCGCGCGGAAAGGTCGCCGAGAACAACAGGGTGCGGCGCGTCTCCGGCGTGGTCTCGAGGATGAACTCCATGTCCTCGCGAAAGCCGAGATTGAGCATCTCGTCGGCCTCGTCGAGGACGACGGCCTTCAATTCGGAGATGTCGAGACGGCCGCGGCGCAAATGATCGCACAGCCGGCCCGGCGTGCCGACGACGATGTGCGCGCCAGCGGCCAGCTCGCGCTGCTCGCGCCGCGGATCCATGCCGCCGACACAGGAGACGACGCGCCCGTCAGCATGCTCGTACAGCCAGGCCAGTTCGCGCTGAACCTGCAAGGCAAGCTCGCGGGTCGGCGCCACGATCAGGGCGAGCGGCGCGCCCGCCCGCTCGAACCGCTCGATGCCATCAAGCAGATCCTTGGCCAGGGCCAGTCCGTAAGCGAGGGTCTTGCCGGAGCCGGTCTGGGCCGAGACCAGGAGGTCGCGGCCTGCGGCCTCCTCGGTGAGCACGGCGAGCTGAACGGGGGTCGGACGGTCGTAGTTGCGCTCGGCCAAAGCTCGGGCGAGCGGCGGACTCATGGTCGGGAATGACACGGGATAAACCTTGGTTGGTCCAGGCGCGGAACGTCGAGCCGCGCGACCTGAAGCTGCGTGCTCGGCAAATGGTCCGGCCGCACGCGTGGTGATTTGATTTGGACGCTCTTTACGCCAAGCGCGGGCAAATCACCATGCCTATGACGCATGGCTTTGGCGACATCGCGAATAAGCTTACCGGCGGTCCGACCTACTACATGCAGCGTTTCCGGTCCGTTTTGCTGCATATAGTGAGCTTTTGCTCCAAAGCGGCTGATTTTCGCGGCCGCCTCGCTTAAATTGTGCGCGATTGGACGTGCCGGGAATGCGCGCATGATCTCTTCCATCAAACGCACCTGCGGCGATTGCACGCTCTGCTGCAAGGTGATGGCCATCGAGGCGCTGGCCAAGCCCGCGAATGCCTGGTGCCGGCATTGCAAGCCCGGCCGCGGCTGCGCGATCTACGCCGAGCGTCCGACCGAATGCGAGAACTTCGCCTGCCTGTGGCTGGTCAACGATCTCCTCGACGAGCGCTGGAAGCCGAGCCGGTCGAAGCTGGTCCTGACCACGTCCGAGGACGGTATCGAAGTCCGATCCGACCCGGGCTTTCCCGACGCCTGGCGCAAGCAGCCCTACGCCGACGACATCCGCGCATGGGCCGTCGAAGGCGAGACCAGCAACATGACGGTGGTCGTGATCGTCGGCCAGCGCATGATCCTCGTCACGCCGGATCGCGAATTCGATCTCGGTGTCGTGGGGCCCGATGAGCGGATCGTGCGGGAGCTGGAGGGCACGAAGGTGGTGGGTGCGGCGGTGGTGAAGGAAAGCGAGATCGATACGGGGAGCGGCGCCCCGCCGACTTAGCCGGCGCCCCTTGGATCTCGCCAGCCAGGATCACGCGATTGACGGATGCAAGTCTTGTCGCGCCCGCCACTCGATCCCAAATCGTGCCTCACGAGAGAGCAACGGGTGAAACATGACCGACAGCATATCGCTTGCCGACAAGCTCGCGACCTTTGGGGATTATTGGTCTCCGCGCACGATCACGACGTTCAACGAATGCGACGTGATGGTGGTGAAGGTGAAGGGCGAATTCACCTGGCACAAGCACGACGACACCGACGATTTCTTTCTGGTCCTGAAAGGCAATCTGGACATCGAATTGCGGGATCGCACGGTGACGCTCGGCCCGGGCGAGCTCTACGTCGTGCCCAAAGGTGTCGAGCATCGCCCGGTGGCGCGCGAGGAGGTTCACCTGATGCTGATCGAGCCGACCGGCACGCCGAACACGGGCGACAAGGCAACCGCCGCGGCGCGCAAGTTGGCATAGCGGGCAACGCGCCTGGCGCGGCCCTAATCCCTGGAGGTCGCCAGTTTGCTGAAGCTGCCAACCAGCTTGGCTCTTGCGCGCGCAACAGTGTTCTTGGCCGCGCGGGACAGGGCTCGGATGGCGCGCCAGGCTTCGGTCGCCTGCAGCCACGCCTTCGCCGCGGCGTATTTTCCGTACGTCCAGGCAAAAGCGGGAATTCGCATCAGCTTGTCGCGCGTGAGATGAAACAGGCGCTCGACCAGCACCAGCTTGAGCAATTCGCCGACAATGAAAGTCACGGCACCGCTCAGGACCTGACCGGTTGCGGCGAGGTACGCAGCAACCGGCTTGACCGGCTCCAGAAGAACGACGGGCACGGAGAACAAGGCGAGCGACGGATAAGGCGGCAACGATTTGATCCAGGCGCGCAATCGCCTGAATTCGAAATGCCGCCCGATCCAGCGCCCAATCGGCCTCGCCACGGCCATGAAGACCGCATCCACCAGGAAGTAGATCGCAGCCAGGATGTAAGTGACAGGCTTCAGGATTTGCTTCACGGCACCTCTCCCGCGAAGTGAAAGTCGGAACTTGGGCCTAAGTTTCACCTCTGCGTGGATAGTTCGGGGATATCGGATGGAACTTTTGGGGCATCGCTCCTGCTCAGATCTCCGCGTAGCCTCCAATAGATTGCCGTCTGGGTCGCGGAAGCAGGAAATCCCCGCCAGGGCCCGGGATATCGCTTCGCTCATCCGAGCTACAGATCTTCACTCCACCAGTTCCGGCCACGGCACGATCGTCGACTTCACCGTCTTCATCGCCATCGCATCCCTCACCGCCTGCGCGACGCCCTCTTCCGTGAACGGGTAAATCGTCTGCATCTTCAGCCAGGGGTATTTGCCCGCCGTGCGGTAGAGCATGTCCACGCCGAGCGGCAGGTCGTTGCCGGTAAAGCCCCAGGAGCCGAGCACGTTGAGGTCCTTGGTGCAGATGCGATGCCATGAGGTCTCGATCGAGCCGGCATCGGTGAACTGGCCCATCTCGACATAGGTGCCGCCGTCGCGCAGCATCTCGATGCCTTCGGGGCCGGCGGTCGGATGGCCCGAGCAGTCCATCACCAGATCGGCGCCGAAGCCGCCGACGATCTCGCGCACACGCGCGATGCGCTCTTGCGGTGACTTCAGCTCGTCGATATTCACCGTCGCCTCCGCGCCGAACTCGCGCGCGAGCTTGAGCCGCGGCTCCTCCGGCGCGCCGACGCAGATCACCCGCCCTGCCCCCATCTCTTTTGCGGCCGCGACTGCGAGAATGCCGATCGGGCCGGAGCCCTGGATCACCACAGTGTCGCCCCAGGAAAAACCGCCGGCACGGCTGGCGCGGTTGAAGGCGCGGATGCAGGAAGTCAGCGGCTCCGACAGCGCGCCCAGCCGCAACGACATGTCGTCGGGCAGCTTGTAGATCTTGGTGCCCGGCAGCATGTCGAGGTCGACATAGACATATTCGGCCCAGCCGCCCCACATGTGCGGCGCCTTGTCGAAGCCGAGATAGCGGCCGTAATAGACCGGCGTCAGGCACTTGTTGGCGGTCTGCGGATAATGGATGCAGTAATAGCAGCGGCCGCACGGCATCAGCGGCGGGATCATCACTTTCGAGCCGACGGTCAGCGGCTTGCTCATGAAGTCCTCGGTGAACTCGTCGCCGCATTCGACGATGATTCCGCCGAGCTCATGTCCCAGCGTGAACGGCCAGGGCAGCGGCTTCGGCCAGTGTCCCTTGAGGATGTGCAGGTCGGTGCCGCAGACCCCGCAGGCGCCGATCTTGATCAGCGCAGCCTTGCGGCCGACCTTCGGCCACGGCACGGTGCGGATCACAGGCTCCGAGCCCGGTCCTGCGTGAGTGCAGACGCGGATGTGCTCCATGGTGTGTCCTCGATGCCCGTCTGTTATGATTGATTGGCGCGGGCTGAGGCGAAGCGTATGTGAGATGCGCAGTCGTGCCAAGCGCGAGTCTCGCAGCCCGCATGAGCAAAGCGACACGCGGGAGCAGCGGTCCCGGATTTCGCCGCGCTCCATCCGGGCTACAGCGCCTGCCTGCCACAAGCTCAACCGTCATCCTGAGCTGCGAGCCTTGCGACGCGTCTGCGTCGCAAGGAGAAACCTCGAAGGATGACGGTGGTGCTTGTGGCAGCGGTGCATGGCTGATCTCCAAGCACACCCAAGTGTCTTGAGCGGTCGGCGCCGACCGTGTAGGGACGACTTAAGTCCCACCCAGGTGCCCCTTGAACCCCCTTCCCCAAAATCCCGTGGTCGCGTCCGGCTCGTTCGCGGCGATGAAGTCCGTGCCTTATCGTCTCCAGTTCATCGCCTACGTGCTGGCGATGATGGCCGACAATATCGAGCACGTGATCAGCTACTGGGTGGTGTTCCAGAAATTCCATTCGCCGACGCTGGGGGGCTTTGCCGTGCTGTCGCACTGGCTGCCGTTCCTGCTGTTCTCCGTCGCCGTCGGCGGGCTCGCCGACCGGTTCGATCCGCGCCGCATCATCCAGTGCGGTATGCTGCTGTTCATCGTGGCATCGAGCGGCTGGGGCTTCTTCTTCATCACCGACACCATCCAGATGTGGCACGCGATGCTGCTGCTGGTGATCCACGGCTGCGCCGGCGTGTTGTGGCAGACGCCGAACCAGCTGCTGCTCTACGACCTCGTCGGCCCCGCCGATCTGCCGAGCGCGGTGCGGCTGAACGCGATGGCGCGCTATCTTGGCATTTTGGTGGGCCCGGCGGTCGGCGGCGTCATCATGCTGACGCTCGGCACCTCGCACGGCATTATCTTCAACACGCTGTTCTACCTGCCGATGCTGATCTGGCTGTTCTGGGCGCCGGTCCGCGACAAGAGCGTCGCGGTACGGCGCTTCGCCGTGCGCGGTCTCGCCGACATCGTGCTGACGATGCGCGCCATCGGCACCCAGCCGGTGTTGACGGCGATGACGTGGCTCGCCGGCCTCACCTCCTTCATGATCGGCAACGCCTATCACGCCCAGATGCCGGGCTTTGCCGGCGATCTCGGCCATGGCGATCCCGGCGTGTCCTACAGCGTGCTGCTCGCGGCCGACGCCGCCGGCGCGCTGCTCGCCGGCATCGCGCTGGAATCCTGGGGGCGGCTGAAGGGCACGCCGCGCACCGCGATCCTGCTGGCGATGCTGTGGAGCGCCGCGCTGCTCGGCTTCGCCGCGGTGCGGATCTATCCCATCGCGATCGTGCTGCTGTTCTTTGCGGGGTTCTTCGAACTGTCCTTCAACACCATGGCGCAGGCGCTGGTGCAGCTGAACGCGCCGCCCGACATCCGCGGCCGCGTCGTCGGCCTTTATAATATGGCCGGGCTCGGGATGCGGGCCTTCAGCGGCATCACCGTCGGGCTGTTCGGCGCGGCGATCGGCATTCACTGGTCGCTCGGCCTCTCGGCCGCGGTGCTGCTGGCGCTGCTGCTTTGGCTGTATCGGCGGGGGGCAAGGCAGGCCTGACCGGCCGCCCTCGACCCCGGTCGCGCTGACGGTGGCCGGCCTGCCCGCCCCTGATGAGGCTTTTCGCGCGTATTGCGTGCGTCCAACATCGCTGCACCCGATCCTAACGCGGCATTAACCCTATGCACCTTAGGGTCGTCCCGGACTCCGCCAGGCGGGGGGTCGGGTTGTGAAAATGGCGTTGGCGAACAAAAAATTTCTTCCGGCCGCCGAGGAACGTCGGCGTTTCCAGCGGGTCAAGGTGCACCTGCTCGGCCGCTACATGCTGCCGGACCGCCGGGAATTCCCTTGCCAGGTGATCAACATGTCGCCGGGCGGCCTCGCTTTGCTCGCCCCCGGCAT
Organism: Bradyrhizobium diazoefficiens USDA 110; assembly: GCF_000011365.1. Taxonomy (GTDB): domain Bacteria; phylum Pseudomonadota; class Alphaproteobacteria; order Rhizobiales; family Xanthobacteraceae; genus Bradyrhizobium; species Bradyrhizobium diazoefficiens. Next base: position 6,128,163 of record NC_004463.1, read on the forward strand.
CGGCAATGTCGGCGACCGCGTGGTCGCCTATCTCGACCATATCGGCCGCGTCGAGGGCAAGATCACCCGTATCATCGACAATGGCTTCGCCATGACGATCGGGGCGACGCCCAGGAAGCGCGACAAGCTCGCCGCCCAGCTCACCTGGCTCGCCAACCGCGACATCCTCAACCTGCCGGAGGATCGCCGCCACGACCGTATCGTGCCGCGCAACCCGATCGCGGTGCTGACGCTCGAGGACGGCACCAAGATGACCTGCCGCATTATCGACCTGTCGCTGTCGGGCGCGGCCATCGCCGCCGAGAACCGCCCGCCACTGAAATCGATCGTGCTGCTCGGCCGGGTCCAGGGCCGCGTGGTCCGGAACCTCGAAGACGGCTTCGCGCTGGAGTTCATGCACGAGCAGCCGATCGAGACACTCGAAGAGAGCGTTACCGCGCGGTAAAGCGAAAGCGCGCCAAAACCACTGATTTTCCAGCCTCAAAGGCGGCCTCCGCGATGCGGACGCCGCCTTTTTCTTGCGCGGGGACGGGTCTGTGCGGGTTAACGCGGGACCTGTTTGCGCCTCGGAACGGCCGTTCCGCCAGCGTTTCCGCGTTAATCGATAAAACTTGAATCAATTGCAGTCATTTCAAATTTTATTCGAATTCGATTCAAGTATAGATCGAATTCGCCGCTCATTTTACTTGCATTCGTCTCGACTTGACTTGGCTGACTTAGCGGCAACGCAAAAGCTCCGTGCGAAATGTGGTCCCAACAAGAAACGGGGGCCGCAATGTTTGATTTCAGGGGACAGGGGAAGAGGCTGGCGATCGCCGCCATGCTCTTCGGAATCAGCGCGACGGTGCAGGCCGGTGAGAACCGTCTGCTCTACGCGAGCCTTGGCGACACCACGCGTGCGCCGATCGGCTGGGTCGAGTTCTGTGCCGACAATGCCGCTCAGTGCCAGGGCGGGTCGACGCAACCGCGCGACATCGTGATGTCGCAGACCGCATGGCGCGACCTCGTCAAGGTCAATCGCTGGGTCAACGAGACCGTCAAGCCTTTGACCGACCAGGAGCACTGGGGCGTGATCGAGAAGTGGTCGCTGCCATCGGACGGTTACGGCGACTGTGAAGACTACGTGCTGTTGAAGCGCAAGATGCTGATGGATGCCGGCTGGCCTCGCGAGGCGCTGCTCATCACCGTCGTGCGCGACAAGAAGGGCGAAGGGCACGCGGTGCTGACGGTGAAGACCGACAAGGGCGAGTTCGTTCTCGACAACCAGAACGAGAACGTCGTTGCCTGGACGGAGACCGGCTACCGCTTCGTCAAGCGCCAGTCGCAGAGCGATCCCAATGTCTGGGTCTCGCTCGGCGATACCCGGCCGGCGGTCTCCACCGCCAGCGCCAGGGACTAGCAGTCAGGAACAAGCGAGTTACGCGACCCGGTCACATCCCCACCCCTCCCCGTCCCAGACCGGTTCGCGCGCGGCCAGCCATCCCCCAATGGCTGGCCGCAACTTTTTTGGGAAACAGTTTTCAGCGCGGAACGATATTCTTGTAGACCTTGCCGCCCTTCATGATCACGACGAAATTCTTCGCGGGATCTTCAACGAGGGTGATGTTGTCGAGCGGATTGCCGTCGACCAGCAGGAGATCGGCGAGCGCGCCCTCCTCGACCACGCCGAGCTTGCCGGGATAGGGATTTCGCGGACCCGACAGGCCCAGCAATTCGGCATTGGCCGACGTCGCCATGGCCAGCGCTTCGGCCGGCGTGTACCAGCGCGTGAGCGCGGCCAGCATTGAGCCCTGTCTGTCCGCCAATGCCTTCGAGAACAGGACGTCGGTGCCGAACGCGGTCTTGATGCCGTACTTTTTCGCCAGCGCATAGACGCGGTCGGTGCCGGTGACCACCTGCCGCATCTTGTCCTGCTCCGCAGGTCCGAGCGCGGCAGCCATGGACATATCCAGGAACGGCTGGGTGCTGAGCCAGATCCCCTTCTCCGCTATCAGCTTGGCACTCGCCTCGTCCATGAGGTGACCATGCTCGATGCATCTCACGCCGGCTGCGATCGAGCGCTGGATCGCGACCGGCGTATAGGCGTGCGTGGCGACATAGGTGCCCCAATTGTCGGCGGCCTCGACCGCCGCCCGCAGCTCGGGCTCGGTGAAGGTGGAGACGTCGAGCGGACTGAAGGGCGACGCGACGCCGCCGCCCGCCGTGAGCTTGACCTGCGAGGCGCCCTGCATGAGCTGCTCGCGCGCGCGAACACGCACCTCGTCGGGACTGTCGGCGACCATGCTGCCGCCGACCTGCTCCATGCGGCTGAGCATGCCGCCGATGGTTCGCGGCAGATCGGAGAGCTGCCGGAAGTCGCCATGGCCGCTGGTGATGGTGATGATGGCACCGGAGGGATAGATGCGCGGACCGGCGACGAGGTCCTCGTCGATCGCCCGCTTGAGGCCGAAACTGGGCCCGCCCATGTCGCGCACCGTGGTGAAGCCGCGCATCAGCGTCGCGGTCGCCTCGCTCGCGGCGAGCAGATTGTTGTAGCCGACGTCGCCGAGGGCCGCGGCCGGCGTCGGACGGACCAGCATCGCGTGCCAATGCGCGTCGATCAGCCCCGGCATCAGCACCCGGCCGCCGCCGTCGATTGCCTGGGCGTCAGCCGTGATGTTCGCGGTCGATATCTTCTCGATCTTCGTGTTCCTGACGAGAACATTGGACGCGGCGGAGAGCGCACCGCTCTTTCCGTCGAATATCCGGACGTTGCGGAACAGAACGGCGGAGTCCTGTTGGGCCCGCGTTTGCGACGAGAGACAGAGGCTCGTTCCAACCGACATGAGCAGTGCGGCGACTCTGAAGAGTCCGGCCGGCGTGGTCAAATCCCGCATATCCAATCTCCACGCAGATACGCCGCTGCGCAGTTCTGGCCGCAAGTTGCCGGAGCGAAAATCAGCCAGCCGCGCGGTGTGCGATGTTATCTGCGGATTGATGCCCGCAAACCGCATCGAGTCAATTTGCAACCACAGGAGATTATGCAAATCAGCCATACGACGCGATGAGCGACCTGCCCGGCGTTAGGCTCTACAGACAATGGGTAAGCGCGACTGCCGCACATGCGTCGAACTCAAATCAAAACGCGAATATCCGACCAGGCGCGTGATCAACGACAGATTGCAACGTCTTCGCTCAGGAGTACGATCCTGCCCGATCTACGCGACTGCGGGCACTTGGCAGGGGGATTTTTGGCAGAGGGGATTTTGCAGCATCTCAAATGACGAGGCGTAACATGGTGACACAAACGAGTGACGGACACGTCCTGCTGGTCAAGAAGCTCGGCGGACTCTTCGCAATCATCATCGGATGCCTGCTGACCGCGGTCGGCGTGACCTTTGAATCCAGCGGCACGACATTCGTCGGCGTCCTCTTCCTGGTGCTTGGCGCTGGTTTGCTCGTGCTGAAGATCGTCAGGCGAAACGAAGGATCTTCGCTGCCATAGAAGACCGTGCGGCTCGCTTAGGTGCCCAGCACATCCGCGAGCCGCGTCTCGTCGGCGGCGGGATCCTTCAGGAACAGCTCGGCTTCGATCTCGTTCAGATGCGACAGCATCTGCGCGCGGGCAGCCTGCTTGTCGCGCTTGCGGATCGCCGCGACGATCCCGGCGTGGTGATCGGTGCCGCAGGCCGGCGTGTCGTGGCGGCGATAGAGCAGGATGATCAGCGAGGAGCGCGCGATCAGCTCCTTGAGGAAGCCGAGATAGATGCTGTGGCCACTCATCTCGGCGACGAGCTTGTGAAATTCGCCGGAGAGGCGGACCGAGGCGCGCGCGTCACCGCGCAGTTCCGCCTCGCGCTCTTCAGTGAGATGTCGGCCGAGGCGCTCGAGCCATGCCGGCGACGCCGCCTCACACGCGTGGTCGACGATGGTGGGCTCGATCAGGCGGCGCGCCTCGAACACTTCGCGCGCGTCGGCGGGCGTCGGGCGCGCGACGAAGGCGCCGCGGTTCTTCTCGATGTTGACGATGCCCTCATGCGCGAGCTGCTGGAGCGCGGTGCGGACCAGCGTGCGGCTCGCGCCGTAGATCTCGCCGATCTCGTCCTCGCCGAGCTTCGTGCCCGGCAGCAGACGATGCTCGAGGATCGCCGCGGTCACGCCCTCCCTGATCCGGCTGACGCGATCGCTCGCGTCTGGCGCATCGGATTTCTGGCGGGTCTTGGCGGCCATCGGTTCGAGGGGCTTGGGTTTGAGGGCTCGATCGGCAACGTTCGGCCCCGCATGGTAGTCGACCAGCTGTATCCAATCACAGGCGAAACTTTATACAATCCGAGCACATTTTGTGTGCATATTACTGCCTACCCGGCGAGCCGCGCCGCTGCGCCGGATTCGATCTAACGACCTGACTCCACTGCACAGTTTTGGAATTCGGCAGTCTCCGGGCGGTTGGCACGGACCTTGCGGAGAAGCCGGAGCATCGCCCTCCCAGCGGACACGCCATGGCCACTCCTGCCGCTCTCGAACTGGTCGCCGTCACCAAGCGCTACGACACGACGCTGGCGGTCGACGACGTCAACCTCAAGATCCCGGCCGGCACCTATTGCTGCCTGCTCGGCCCCTCCGGCTGCGGCAAGACCTCGACCCTGCGCATGATCGCGGGCCATGAGGCAGTCAGCGAGGGCGACATCATCCTTGGTGCGCAGAACGTCACCGATCTCGAGCCCGCCAAGCGCGGCACCGCGATGATGTTCCAGTCCTACGCGCTGTTTCCGCATCTGACCGTGCTCGACAACGTGGCATTCGCCCTGAAAATGCGCGGGATCGACCGGGCGACGCGGCACAAGCGTGCCGGCGAACTGCTCGAGCTGGTGGCCATGACCCCCTATGCGGCCCGGCTGCCGGCGCAACTCTCCGGCGGCCAGCAGCAGCGTGTCGCGCTCGCCCGCGCACTGATCACCGAGCCGCAGATCCTGTTGCTCGACGAGCCGCTCTCCGCGCTCGATCCGTTCCTGCGGGTGAAGATGCGCGGCGAGCTGAAGCGGCTGCAGCGCGAGCTCGGCATCAGCTTCATTCAGGTCACCCACGGCCAGGAAGAGGCGATGGCGCTCGCCGACCACATCGTGGTGATGAACCACGGCAAGATCGAGCAGCAGGGCACCGCCCGCGACATCTTCCACCATCCCCGCACCGAATTCGTGGCGCGCTTCATCGGCGGCCACAACGTCCTCAGCGACGCCGGCAGACTCATCGCCGTGCGCGCCGATCAGCTCGGCATCGTGCCGTTCGCCGACGGTGCGTACGGCGCGCCGGCGCTGCTGACCCAGACCGAGTACCAGGGCTCCTACATCGCCGTCTCGCTCACGCTCGACGACGGCACCGCCCTGTTCTCCCACCTCCCCGAGGCTGCCTTCGACGTTCACCCGTTCCGACCGGGCGATCGCGTGCTGGCCACCTGGGATCCCGCCAAGGCGCAGCGCCTGCAATAGCGCCGATCGATCACTGGAATGCGCAACAGAGGAGTGACTGATATGACCGAGACCACCAGGACAAAGGGCGTCAGCCGCCGCACGCTGCTCAAGGGCACCGCGGGTCTCGCCGGCCTTGCCGCCGGCTCCGGCGCCATCACCGGCTTTCCCTATGTGAAGTCGGCCGATGCGAAAGTGCTGCGCTATCTCGGCACCGCCGTGAACGAGGGTGACGACATCTCCAAGCAGTGCCTGAAAGACACCGGCATCAAGATCGAATACATCACCGCGACCACCGACGACGTCACCAAGCGCGTAATGACCCAGCCGAACTCCTTCGACGTGCTGGACACCGAATATTTCTCGCTGAAGAAGCTGGTGCCGTCCGGCAACATCCTTGCCCTCGACGCCAGGAAGATCAAGGAGTTCGACAACATCACGCCGGTCTTCACCAAGGGCCAGACGCCCGGCGGCAAGAAGATCGGCAACCAGGGCACCGCGCCCTGGAAGGTGCTCTATCTCGAAGGCAAGGACTCCAAGAAGTTCGCCACCTCGGCGACCGAGTTCGTCACGCTGATCCCCACCGTCTACAACGCCGACACGCTCGGCATCCGTCCCGACCTGATCAAGCGGCCGATCAGCTCCTGGTCCGAGCTGCTCAATCCCGAATTCAAAGGCAAGGCGTCGATCCTCAACATCCCCTCGATCGGCATCATGGACGCCGCGATGGTCGTCGAAGCCACCGGCAAGTACAAATATGCCGACAAGGGCAACATGACCAAGGAAGAGATCGATCTCACCATGAAGGTGATGACCGAGGCCAAGAAGGCCGGTCAGTTCCGCGCCTTCTGGAAGGACTTCAACGAGAGCGTCAATTTGATGGCCTCGGGTGAAACCGTGATCCAGTCAATGTGGTCGCCGGCAGTCACGAAGGTGCGCTCGATGGGCATCCCCTGCACCTTCCAGCCGCTCAAGGAGGGCTATCGCTCCTGGGCCTCGGGCTTCTGCGTCTCCAAGGGCGTGTCGGGTGCGAAGCTCGAATGGGCCTACGAGTTCGTGAACTGGTTCCTGTCCGGCTATGCCGGCGCCTATCTCAACCGCCAGGGCTACTACTCCGCCGTGCTCTCCACCGCGAAGGCGCATATGGAGCCCTACGAGTGGGCCTACTGGATGGAAGGCAAGCCGGCCGAGAAGGACATCAAGGCGCCCGACGGCTCGCTGCTGGAGAAAGCCGGCGCGGTGCGCGACGGCGGCTCCTACGAGGACCGCATGGGCGGCGTCGCTTGCTGGAACGCGGTGATGGACGAGAACGACTACATGGTCCGCAAGTGGAACGAGTTCATCGCGGCGTAATTTGATGGACACGTCAGAGGACATCCTGCAACAGGCGTCCCCGGGATTGATCCCGGGGTCGGGCACAGCGCGCGCCGCAAAGCCGACGCGCCTGTCGCCGTCCTTCATCTCCTGGCTCCAGGCCGGGCCGATGATGCTGGTGTTCCTCGCCTTCTTCCTGATCCCGCTGGTATTCGTCGTCATCGTCTCGTTCTGGGACTACAACGAATACCAGCTGCTGCCGGCCTTCTCGGGCCGCGGCTACACCGACACGTTCGAAGGCTGCATCGCGCAGCTCCCCGATCTCTGCACGATCGGCAAGACCTATCTGATGACACTGAAGCTGTGCTTCCTGGTCTGGGCGATCACGCTGTTCATCGGCTTCTGGGTCGCCTATTTCCTCGCCTTCCACATCAAGTCCAAGACCTGGCAGATGGGATTGTCGCTGCTCTGCACGATCCCGTTCTGGACCTCCAACGTGATCCGCATGATCGCGTGGATTCCGCTGCTCGGCCGCAACGGCCTCGTCAATTCCGGCCTCGTCAAGACAGGTCTCATCAACCAGCCGCTGGAATGGCTGTTGTTCTCCGAGTTCTCGGTCGTGCTGGCACTGGTGCACCTCTTCACCTTCTTCATGGTGGTTCCGATCTTCAATTCGATGGTGCGCATCGACAAGTCGCTGATCGAGGCCGCCTATGACGCCGGCGCCACCGGCTTCCAGACGCTCGTGAACGTCGTCATTCCGCTCGCCAAGCCCGGCATCGTGATCGGCTCGATCTTCGTCATCACCATCGTGATGGGCGATTTCATCACCATCGGCGTGATGGGCGGCCAGCAGATTGCGGCGGCCGGGAAGATCATCGAGACGCGGGTGAACGCGCTGCAGTTCCCCGCGGCAGCGGCCAACGCCGTCATCCTGCTCGCGATCACCTTCCTGATCATCACCATGATGTCGCGCATCGTCGACATCAAGAAGGAGCTCTGAGCATGAAGGAAGGACGCCCGCGCTCTTTCTACGTGCTCGCGATCTTCTTCGCGGCCTATGTGCTGTTTCTCTACGGCCCGATGATCGCGATCTACGTGCTGTCGTTCCAGGGGCCGCAGGGCGGCCTCACCTTCCCGATGAACGGGGTGTCGACCTTCTGGATCGCGAAATTATTCCAGGGCACCGGCATCGTCGATCTCGGCGCGGCTTTCCGCCGCTCACTGCTGCTCGGTCTCATCGTGATGATCGTCACCGTCGTGCTGTCCGTTGCAGCCGGTATGGCCTTCCGCCGCAGGTTCAAGGCGCAAAGCATCCTGTTCTACTCGGCGATCGCGAGCCTCATCGTTCCCTCGATCATCACCTCGCTCGGCATCTCGCTTGAATTCCGCATCATCGACGATCTGATCAAGGCGCATTGGAACGAGAATTTCGAGACCTCGATGGGCCTGCTCACCTCCGGGCTCGGCGCGCATCTGACCTGGACGCTGCCGTTCGGGCTTCTCATCATGTTCGCGATCTTCAACCGCTTCGACCCCAGGCTCGAGGAAGCAGCGCGCGATCTCGGTGCGACGCCGTGGCAGGCGTTCCGTCATGTCGTGCTGCCGATCATCCTGCCCTCCGTGATCGGCATTGGCCTGTTCGGCTTCACGCTGTCCTGGGACGAGCTCGCGCGCTCCAGCCAGGCGATCGGGGCGGTGAACACTCTGCCGCTCGATCTCCAGGGCCTCACCACCACCGTGACGAACCCCGACATCTACGCGCTCGGCACCGTGATCTCCGCCGTCTCGTTCACGGTGATCACGCTTGCGCTCGGCACCATCCACGTGCTGAACAAGCGGCAGGCGGCCAAGGGCTCGGACGCCGGCAAGGGGCTTGTCTGAACAAGGGGCTGGTCTGATCCGATGCGACTTCACGTCGTCAATCCCAACACCACCGCGTCGATGACGGCGAAGATCGCCGCTGCAGCGCGCAGCGTCGCCCTGCCCAGCACCGAGATCGACGCGCGCCAGCCGACGATGGGCCCGGTCTCGATCGAGGGCTTTTACGACGAGGCCTTCGCCGTGCCCGGCATGCTCGGCTGCATCCGCGAGGCCGACCGAGACGGCGCTGACGCGCACATCATCGCCTGTTTCGACGACACCGGCCTCGACGCGGCACGCGCGGTGGCGAAGGCGCCGGTGATCGGCATCGGCGAAGCGGGCTTTCACATGGCGAGCCTGATCGCGGCGCGCTTTGCCGTGGTGACGACGCTCGGTGTCTCCATCGTGCCGATCGAGGACAATCTGACGAAGTACGGTCTCGCCGGGCGCTGCGCCCGCGTCCGCGCCGCCGAGGTGCCGGTGCTCGCGCTCGAAGAGCGCAACGCCGATGCGCTCGCAAAGATCTCCGCGGAGATCACGGCCGCGATCCGCGACGACCGTGCGGAGGCTGTCGTGCTCGGCTGCGCCGGCATGGCGGATCTCGCCGCTGAGCTCGCTGCAACCCACGGCCTGCCCGTGGTCGACGGCGTCGCCGCCGCCGTGACGTTGGCGGAATCGCTGGTGCGGCTCGGCCTGAAGACGTCCCGGCTCGGGCCCTACGCTGCGCCACGGTCGAAGACCTATTCCGGGCCGTTTTCGCCGTTTCAGCCCTGATCGCTGCTTCCGGCGCGGCCTTTAGAGGTTCCCAAGGCCAGAAGACTGCTGGTTTTTCGCATTCAGCCTCTTTTTGGTCCCATTTGTTGCCGAACTGTTACGTTTTCGGGACATCCCGGCGGCTTCAGGGTTGCCGGTCTTCGCCACTCTCCAAGTTTCAATTTGGGTTTTGTCAGCGATGATCGATCTCGCAGAGGATACACCGTCCAACCCCCTGCTTCGCCTCGGCGCCCAGCCCATCGCGCTGACCGCCGCCGCCCTTCTCTTGCTGATCGCCGGTGTGACTTCGATTGCGATCTGGCGCGCCTATACCGGCTCTGCGCCGGAGGCCGACCGGGTGGTCGCGTCACGGCAGCTCCAGGCCCGCACCGCCCAGGCCTCCGAGCAGCTGGTCGAGAAGACCAAGGGGCTGGAGGCAACCCAGCAGGAATCGATCGACCAGCTCCAGGTCGTGCAGGACCAGCTCCAGACCGTGAAGCGGCTGCTCGCAGCTCAACAGGCCGATACCAAACGCCTGTCGGAGCAGGTGGCAACCCTGAACGAGTCCATCGACGGCCTGCGCCAGTCCTTTGCCAGCGCCCGGGCCACCGAGGCCGAAACGCCGTCGGTTACCCGCAGGAAACCGGCACGCCACCGCGTCCATGCCAGCGCGCGCAAGCGCTCGCACGGCTGAGCGGATCACGGCCTGCGGGTTTAATTTTCTCCACTTGTGAACTGGATCACATTTGCCCGTATGATTCCACGCCATGCTCTCCGCTACCGGATGGCGTGAGCCGATTTCAATATCCGGGGCTGGCAAGGTCGTTGACGGTATACTGCGTCAACGACCTTGTTTTTTAGCAGGCTGGCAGGTCTTCCCGCCTCACTCGCAGACGTCGACGCGCCGGTATCGCCATCCCGAAGGCGTCATCACGCGCTTGCGCACGACATAGCAGCCGCCATAGCCGCCGTTATCGTAGCCGGTACCATAATAATACGGGTCGCCGTAATAGGGGTAGCCATAGCCGTAATAGCCGCCGTAGTAGCCGGCACCGGCAATGCCCGCGCCGATGGCGAGGCCGGGCCAGAAGCCGCCGCCGTGCCAATGGCCGCCATGGCCCCATCCGCCACCGCCATGGCCCCAGCCGCCACCACCGTGGCCCCAGCCGCCGCCATGGCCCCAGCCGCCGCCATGGTGGCCCCAGCCGCCATGTCCAAAACCGCCGCCCGCCTGGGCCGCCTGCGGCGCCGAGAGCCCGACCGCCGCGACGGTCAGCGCCGCCATCATCATCTTCCGTAGCATCTACTCGATCCTCCGCGTGGACACGCTCCACGCTTCAACGCAGGATCAAGGTAATGCTGTCGGGGCACTCGTGACAGCCATCCTGACTCACTTCCGCGCGAGCATCAGCGGCCGCGGCAGATGCTCTTCATCTTCTTGTCGAGCAGACGGTCCGGACCAAGACCGTTCCGGAACAAATGCCGTCACATCAGCTTGGAACGAGGAGGCAGGCACGATCATGCGCAAACTGATCGCGTTCGACGAGGACACGTTCGACAAGCTCAAGCAGCTGGGACGCGACCGGATGGCGACGTTCCAAGAGCTTGCGGATGAAGCCTTCGCCGACCTGCTGAAGAAGCATGGCATCCCCATCGATCTCCGGGACGCGTTGCGCAAGAGCGCCAGGCTCGGCGCCGAACCGGACAAGCCGGCCGCGCGTCCGAAGTCCGGAAAGGCCAAATCACGATGACCGATCGCGATCCATTTGCAGAAGGCGAGCGCGCCGCGCGCGACAACATCCCGGCCGAGGCCAATCCCTACTCGGACGGCAGCGACGAACATGCGCTCTGGGCTGCGGGGCACGAGAAGGGCGCAGGCGCGATGGAAGCCCGCGAGTCAGAAGGAAGCTGAATTCACCCGATCCGCTTCAGGCCCTTCGTGAAGCGAGGTCCGTTGGCGACGTAGAACTTCGCCGCGCTTCCCATCCTCTGCACCTGGGCATCGTCGAGCGTGCGCATCACGCGCGCGGGCGAGCCGATGATCAGGGAGCGTTCGGGAAACTCCTTGCCCTCGGTGATGACGGAACCGGCGCCGACGATGCTGTTGCGGCCGATCTTCGCGCCGTTCATCACGATCGAACCCATGCCGATCAGCGCACCCTCCTCGATCGTGCAGCCGTGCAGGATGACGTTGTGGCCGACGGTGCAGTTCTTGCCGATGACAAGCGGAAAGCCGAGATCGGTGTGGCAGGTCGAGCCGTCCTGCACGTTGGCGCCCTCGCCGATCTCGATCCATTCATTGTCGCCGCGCAGCACCGCGCCGAACCAGACGCTCGCCCCCGGCTTCAGGCGCACGCGGCCGATCACGGTTGCGGTCTCCGCGATGAAATAGTTGCCGTCGGCGGGAAGATCGGGCGCCTGCCCGTCGAGCTCGTAGATCGCCATGGAGGTCTCCTGTCACGCTGAGACTGGCATAGCGAAACGGCGGCGCGGAGGCAAAGGGCCACCCGCACCGGCAGCCCTGCAAAGCGTCAGCCCAGGACGCCGGTCGCCCGCAGCGTCATCAGGAAGAAGGTGCCGCTCATCATGCTCCAGAAGCCGGCGATGACGGTCGCCATCATCACGAATTCGAGGCGGCGGCTTTCCAGCCGCATGCCGCGCAGCGTGTTGCGCATGATGATGAAGGGTGCGGCGAACACCAGGAACGGCACCGCCGCGAAGGTCTTCGGGGCCACGCCGTCCTGCAACAGGCCGAAGCCGGCGGGCCGCTGCGCGACCGCCTGGTATCCGTTCACGAGTGCGCCAGCGAGCGCGAAACCGATGCCAATCGAGAAGAAGGAATTGAGAGCTTCAGGTGTCATCGGAACGGTCCGCCCTTACGCAACGCCGGAGCTTTCCTGTGACAAATAGTGCCGGTTAACGCTACATTATCCTTAAGGGAAGGTTAACGCCGCCGGCCATCCGGCGCAGGGCCCTCCCCCTTTCCCCGCAGCCGGGGAACGCTCCGCGAAATCGCCGCCGCATGGCATATTCGCCGCTGATTCGTCGGCCATCGGCCGACCACGAGCCCACGCGCGCTAGTCATGACGGTGTTTTCGGCAGCCTCCCCTCGGTCCCCCCGGACGCGCACCCGGGCGCATATCGTCCCGATCGTGCTCGGCGGCGCGGCGGCGGTGTGCGCCGTCGCGCTCGTCGCCTATCTGTTGTGGCCGACCTGGGGCACCAGCGGCGCCAACGCCCCCGACAAGCTGCCGGTGAGCGTCGGCGGCACGCTGTTCAACCTGCCGACGACGGCGATCCGGATGAAGATCCAGCGGCACTCGGGGCCGCAGGAGCGCATCGATCTCGACTTCCTCTATCCCTCGCTGGAGCCGCCCGGCACGCCGAAGCACGTCAGCGCCGACACGGTGGATGCGTCGTTGCTGCCGATCGACCGCATCTTCCTGTCGATCGCGGCCCATCACGATGCGCTCTCGCCCGAGCAGCGGACCGCCACGATCTATCCGCGCTATCTCGAGCCGGGCGCGACGATGCCCGAGGACGGACTGACGATGCGGATGTTCCGCGCCGACACACCTTACGGCAGCGAGGATCTCTATTCTGCCGCAAGCCCCGCGCTGACCGCACGCTGCACGCGCGATGCGGCGACCCCGGGCATGTGCCTCTCCGAGCGCCGCGTTGGCGGCGCCGACCTCACCTTCCGCTTTCCGCGCAGCTGGCTGTCGCAGTGGCGCGACGCGGCGGACGCGATGGAAAAGCTGACGGCGCAGCTGCGCGGACCGCGCGGATGAGCGCGGCCTCTACGCCGCCGGCAAGATCGGCTTGCAGAGATGGGCTGTAGCCTCCCGACGAAGAAAATCGAAAACAACCCCATGCACAGTAGCCAAGCCATGGCGCCGCTTCGCATTTTTCGAAGTCGCGCTTGACCCGTCGGGCAAGACAGGGGCATGATGTCAGCATGGGGTAACCGATTGAACGATGCGGCCACACATCTCCCACCCGGTGCCCAGCTGCTGGGGCGCGAATGGCTCGGCTTCGACGAGAGCGGGCATGCGCTGATCCGCTTCCAGGCTCAACCCGCATTCACCAACAGGCATGGGACCATCCAGGGCGGATTCCTTGCGGCGATGCTGGACTCCGCCACCGGGATCTGCGCGCTCGCAGCGCTATCCCCTGACCAGACTGTGATCACGCGGAGCCTGGACACACGCTTCCTGAAGCCCGCAACGGTCGGACCGATCACGGCGCGGGCACGGGTCATCGAGCGGACGGAGCGCGACATGGTCGTGCAAGCCGACCTCGTCGATGCAGAGGACATCACTGTCGCTGATGCCACGGCGCGGCTGCGCATTCTTACAAGGAAATAGAATGAGGGGTCGCGGTGTGCGCGGCCCCATTGAGCGACACGATCGCCGCGCTATTCCTGATCGACGAGATCGTCCTCGAGGATCGCCATCTGGAACTGGAACGAGCGATCGTCGTCCTCGTCGTCGACGAACAGCACGCCGATGAACTCCTCGCCGATATAGACTTCGGCGGAATCGTCCTTCTTCGGCCGCGGCACGACGCGGATCTTGGGATTGCCGAATACGCGTTTCAGATACGCGTCGAGCTTCCTTACTTCCTTGACGTCCACGGCAAGTCTCCAATCGAAATCTGGGTTGGCGGGGTTTTAGGCCGAGACGCGACGAACCGCCAGCATGAATTGCCAAAGAATTTGGGGACGGACAGGGCCGGAGAATCCGGCCCCTCTTCTTGAGCTCAAAGCCCCATCGCGTTGATCATCTGATCCATGGTGCGCGACGGCTCGGCGCAGCCGGCCTCGCCGACGATCTTGGCGGGCACGCCCGCGACCGTGACGTTGTGCGGCACGGGCTTGACCACGACCGAGCCCGCCGCGATGCGCGCGCAATGGCCGATCTCGATGTTGCCGAGGATTTTCGCGCCCGCGCCGATCAGCACGCCATGGCGAATCTTCGGATGACGGTCCTCGTTCTCCTTGCCGGTGCCGCCGAGCGTGACGCCGTGCAGGATCGAGACGTCGTCCTCGATCACCGCCGTCTCGCCGCAGACGAAGCCGGTGGCATGGTCGAGGAAGATGCCGCGGCCGATGCGCGCGGCGGGATTGATGTCGGTCTGGAACACCGCAGAGGCGCGGCTCTGGAGATAATACGCGAAATCCTTGCGGCCCTTCAGCCAGAGCCAGTGCGCAAGGCGATGGGTCTGGATCGCGTGGAAGCCCTTGAAGTAGAGCAACGGATCGATGAAGCGGGAGGTCGCGGGATCGCGATCGTAGACGGCGACGAGGTCGGCGCGGAAGGCGTTGCCGAGATCGGGATCGTCGCGCAGCGCCTCGTCATAGGTCTGGCGCACGAGATCGCCCGACAGCGCGGAATGATCGAGCCGGTCGGCGAGACGATGGATCACCGAATCCTCGAGACGGCTGTGATGCAGCACCGTCGAATAGATGAAGGTCGCAAGCTCCGGCTCGCGATGGACGATGTCCTCCGCTTCGCTCCGGATCCGGTCCCAGATCGGATCGAGGGATGCGAGCTTTCCTCCCGGATTGACCTGATGCACTGCCATGGGATCTGCTCTTTCGAATGGGCTCGTTTTGTTGGTTCTATAGCACAGTCTAGGCGACAAAGTCCTGACGGGCTTGCCTGAGAGTGAACAGCACCTTGCCCCGCGAAAGCCGCCAACGCGTTGAAACACAACAATTTCTTCTGACGCCCCCAGGCGGCAAGGTCGGCTAAAAGTGGTCAGGGTTTTGCCAAATTCAAGCCGGGCAGCGTCAAACTATTGGTGAATTCTCTCCTACCCCTTATTGCAGGCATGGTCCGGACGACGACGGAGCGGATTTGACCACCACCACCGATCATTTGCGCGCGCGCCCCGCGGGCTCGCTCTGGGTGCGGCTCGCCGCTCTGGCCCTACCCCTCCTGATGATCGCGCCGGCGTTCTGGAACGGCTATCCGCTGTTGCAGTGGGATACCGGCGGCTATCTGGCGCGCTGGTACGAGGGCTATCTCGTCCCCAGCCGGTCCACCGTGTTCGGCCTCTATCTCCACTCCGGCGAAAGCTTCGGCTTCTGGATCAACCTCGCGATCCAGTCGCTGGCGACGCTGTGGCTGTTGCAGCTCAGCTTGCGCGTCCTCGGCCTGTTGCAGACGTTCCGCTTCGTCGCGATCAGCCTGCTCCTGATCCTGTCGACCGCGCTGCCCTGGCTGGCCAGCATGCTGCTCACGGACATCTTCACGGGACTGTCGGTGCTGTCGCTGTTCCTCCTCGTCGTCGGAGCCCAGCGCACGTCGCCGCACGAAAAAATCGCGCTGTTCGTCTTCACCGCCTTTGCCGCCGCAACCCACAGCGCCACGCTCGGCGTGCTGCTCGGACTCTGCCTCGCCGGCTGGATGGCGCGGCCGTTCGTGGGTCGCAGGCTTCCGCTCGCCGGACTGGCGCAGGCGAGCATGACCATCGTCGCGGGCGGCCTGATGCTGGTCGCTGCGAACCACGCGCTGTCGGGCAAATGGGCCTGGACGCCGGGCGGCTACGGCGTCGCCTTCGGCCGCATGATGCAGGACGGCATCGTCGCGCGCTATCTCAACGACCACTGCCCGCGCGAGAGCTTCAAGCTCTGTCCCTATCGGAACGAATTGCCGGCGACCGCCGACGAATTCCTGTGGGGCAAGAGCGTGTTCAACGCGCTCGGCCGGTTTGAGGGCATGAACGAAGAGATGAGCTATATCGTCGTGCACTCGCTCGCCGACTATCCGGCCTGGCAGGCCGGCGCCGCAATGCGAGCGGTGGGCCAGCAATTGCTGCACGTGGCGACCGGCGAAGGCACCAGCGGCTGGATCCCGCACACCTACGGCATCATCGAGCGCTACATCCCCGCACAGATCGCGCCGATGCGCGCGGCGCGGCAACAGCAATGGGATGTCAATTTCGACTACGTCAACTGGCTGCATGTTCCCGTCGCGCTGGCCTCGATGCTGGCGCTGGTCGGGTTGCTCGCGCATGCGCTGGCGCGCCGCCGGCTCGACGATCTGACGTTGCTGGCGGCGACGGTGACGCTCGCGCTGCTCGGCAACGCCTTCATCTGCGCCGTCATCTCCGGTCCGCACGACCGCTACGGCGCGCGCATGGTGTGGGTTGCGACCTTCGTGGTGCTGATGGCGCTGGCGCGCGCGTTCGGCGACGAGGAACCTATAGGCTCAGCCGCGGCGTGAGAGAAAATCGAGCACGCCAGTCTTGTAGACCTTGTCGCCGACCGCGCGCATGTGATCGCGGCCCGGTATGTCGAGCACTTCCGAGCCCGGAATGATGGCGCCGAGCGCGCTGGCCGAGCCAGCGACGTCGTCGGTAGAGCCGACCGCGATCAGCACGGGCACGTCGATGCGTGCAGCTTCGCCCCTGGTCATGAGGTCGCGCGTGCCGCGCAGGCAGGCGGCGAGCGCCCTCCGATCAGAGCGGGTCTGATCGGCAAACGCGCGGAAGGTGCGCCCCACGGGATCGGAGACGTCGTCGAGCGCGGGGGCTTCCAGCGCCTTCGCGACATTCTCGCCGGGCCCGGTGCCCTCGATCAGGCCGCCGATGCCGATGCCGCCGAGGATCGCCGAGCGCAGGCGCTGCGGCTCGTTCAGGGAGAGCCACGCCGTCATCCGCCCACCCATCGAATAGCCCATGATGTCGGCCTGCGGGATGGCGAGATGGTCCATCAGCGCGAGCACGTCGCCGGCCATGGTCGGGATCGAGTATTGCGCGGGCTCGTAGAGCTTTGCGCTTTCGCCGTGGCCGCGATTGTCGAGTGCGATGACACGGCGGCCGTTCTTGCGCAGCTCCGAGACCCAGGTCGGATAGACCCAGTTCACGTTCTTGCTGGAGGCAAAGCCGTGCACCAGGATGATCGGATCGCCCTCGCCTTCGTCGAGATAGGCAATTTCAACGGCGCCGTTGTGAAAGCTCGGCATCAGATATTCCGCGGTGTTGAGGGGAAGGGTTGATTCTAGGCCGGACCGGCCGCAACTGCCAGAGCGGCTTCGGCGGCGACCTGCGCCCGGCGAAGCCGCCGCGCCCGTCTGCGATCGCACCAGGCCTGCGTCAGGCGCTCGGTGGTGGCCTTGATCGAAGACAACAGGCCGAACAGCGTCAGCACCGCACCGAACAGCCAGAGCGCAAGATCGAACGCGCCGCCGACGAGCAGCAGCGCGCCGCGGCCCAAGAGCTTCATGATCGCGCGGGTCTTGCTGCCTTGCGCTTCCGCCAGCCGCGCCGCGCGCGCGACGTCCTTGGGGCCCTCGGCGATATGCAAGCTGTCCATCGCGCCGCGCGTGCCGGTCTTCTCGGCAACGCGCGTGACGTCCTTGCCGAGCCGGACCAGGGCACCTGCCTTCTCGGCCCGGAACGCGGCCTTGATCGCGCTCACGGTCTGGCCCGGCCGCAGCACCGAGCCGGACGCCACCGCGTTCTGGAGCACCGGCGTGTCGACAAACTCGCGCGCGGACCGGCCGGCCCAGGCCGCGAGGCCCTCGCCGAGCCGCCCGACTTTCCGCGCATCCTTCACCAGCGTCAGGCCGGCGCGCACGGGCGCGGCGCCGCCGATGGACACATAGGTTGCCGCCGTCACCGCAAGGCCGGCGGCTGCAAGGCCCAGCACCAGGCGGTCGGTGTCCTCGCCCATGGCGAGATGCTTGCCCTCGCGCACGACGTCCCTGACGTCGCCGATCACGAAGAGATCGCCGACCACGGTTCCGGACAGGCTTGCGACATCGTCGCCGCTGCCGGTGACGAGACCGGTCGCGAAGCGCCTGGCGAAATGCGAGGTGGAGTTTTCCTCCTTGACCGCATCGCTCACCCTGGCGAGGAGGTCGTCGGGCACCGCGATGTTGCGGTCACGCGCCAGCGCGACAAAACTGTCGGCGAGATCGGCATCGCCGGCGGCGAGCGCGGCCTCGATATTGTCCTGAACCAGGCGGTCGTTCTGTCGCAGTACGGCGTCGAGCTTCAGCTCGGACAGCGCGGCCGGATCATCCTGGGCGGCGAGAATCGCGCCGGCCTCGCGGGCGTGCGGCGCGACCTGCGCGAGCATGAAGCTGCATGCCGCGATGCCGGTCAACGCTGTGCTGATTCGCAGCCACTTCATGCCAAGAGCCCGGATGTTCCCAGATCGTTTGCCTGGATCGTTTGCGCCTGAAGGTTGATCTTTTGCCGCAATTCCACTCGTCCACAGACATAGTATGCCAAAATTGCGACACAACGTCCCCGACGAAAGAAGGGCTTCTCTCAGGCCGCAAGATTGTGTCGAATTTGCATGAGCAAATGAGCATGGGGCAGTTGCGAACCTTTCGGTTCCGCCGGGCTAGCAATCATCTGCACCCGCCAGTATGGTCCGCGGCGCCTCAAAGATGCCGCGTCAGTTGTGATTGTGTCTGCCGCCACTGCCACTCCAGGATGAGTTACGATGTCCGACCATGTCGTCCCGCACTTCCATAACGATGCCGGTGTTCCCGTCATCGAGATCGGCTCGCAAGAGTTCATGTGCGTGGGCGCCAACCCTCCGTTCGATCATCCTCACGTCTTCCTCGACCTCGGCAACGACAACGAGATCATCTGCCCCTACTGCTCGACGCTGTACCGCTTCGCGGCCGACCTGAAGGCCGGCGAAGCCCGTCCGCCGGAATGCGTCCTGAAGGACAAGGTGGCCTGACCGCGTCCACCGGTCAGGGGTGGCGCTCTCCCGAACGATTGTCATTGCCGGAGCCGGAATCGGTGGACTGACGGCCGCGCTTGCGCTGGCCGCCCGGGGCTTCCGTATCGTCGTGCTGGAAAAAGCCGAGCGCCTCGAGGAAGTCGGTGCGGGCCTGCAACTCTCCCCCAATGCGAGCCGCGTGCTGGTCGGGCTCGGCCTGACCGAACGGCTCAAGCTGCGTGCCGTCGTCCCGGAGGCGGTCTCGATCATGAGCGCGCGGGCGGGCGGCGAACTGCTGCGCATGCCGCTCGGCGAAGCGGCCTCGGTGCGCGCCGGCGCACCCTATTGGGTGGTGCACCGTGCCGACCTGCAGTCCGCGCTCGCCGGCGCGGTCTCCGACCATCCCGACATCGACCTGAAGCTAGGTGCGACCTTCGAAGACGTCGCGCCTCATGCCAAGGGGCTGACCGTCGTCCATCGCAGCGGCACGATCCGCCGCAGCGATCTCGCCAGCGCGCTGATCGGCGCCGACGGCATCTGGTCGACGGTACGCCAGCATCTGTTTCCCGAGGTGCAGCCGCGCTTCTCCGGGCTGATCGCTTGGCGCGGTACGCTCGACGCCACGCAGCTGCCGAAGGACTACACCGCGCGCCGGGTCCAGCTCTGGATGGGCCCGAACGCCCACCTCGTTGCCTATCCGATCGCGGGCGGACGACAGATCAACGTGGTCGCGGTGCTGCCTGGCACCTGGAACAGGCCGGGCTGGAGCACGCCCGGCGATCCGCGCGAGGTGATGGATGCGTTCGCCGCGCCGCGCTGGCCGTCGCAGGCGCGGATGATGCTCGCCGCAGTCGATGGCTGGCGCAAATGGGCGCTGTTCGGCGTGCCCGACGGCTGCCCCTGGAGCAAAGGCCCGGTCGCGCTGCTCGGCGACGCCGTGCATGCGATGCTGCCGTTCGCCGCGCAAGGCGCCGGCATGGCGATCGAGGATGCCGCCGTGCTGGCACAGCATCTGAGCCCCGAGACCGCCGAGAGCACGGACGGCATCGTCGCAGCGCTGAAGCAATATGGCCGCGCACGCCAGGCGCGCGTGCGACGGGTGCAGCGGACCGCACGGCAGCAGGGCCGCATCTATCATTTCAGCGGACCGCTCGCGATTGCGCGCGATGTTGCGATCCGGGCGCTCGGCCCGGAGCGCATGCTGGCGCGGCAGGACTGGATCTACGGCTGGCGCCCCTGATGCGAAGCGCTGCAGGCGCGGCGCTTCAGCGGACCGCTTTCCCGGATTTCGGCGCAGGCTTGGCGGCAGCCGCAGGCGCAGCAGCCGGTGCCGGCTCGGGCGGCGTTTCGCGGCACCTGTTGCGGCGCCAGGCCTCTTCGGCCAGCTGCGCCTGACCACGCACCGCGACGTACTCGTTGCGATAGGCGAGTTCGGCCACGACGGCGCCGCCGGCGCCGGTCTGCGCCTTGTCCATCAGCCTCTGCAAGTCCGCGGTGCGGCTGGCGAGCCCCTTGCGCTCGGACTCGAGCTGCTTGCAATCATACAGATCGTATCTTGCCGGATCGGCAAACGCCGGAGCGACCGTCTCGCTCATGCTCGCGCAGCCGGACAGCGCGCCGCCCGCGAGCAGCACGAAAAGCGCGCCGCAAAAGCGCAGGCGATGGGAAAGCGAAGCAACCATGCCGGATGAATAGTCCCCGTGGATTGAGAATGCCTAAAGCAGCAACAGATGTCCGGATTGAGGCTTTGCCTTGTGCGGCCGGCTCGCTTAAGGAAGAACCACCCACCCGGCCCGCGAAGCGCCAATTCCAAACGGCCGAAGGTGGACTTAAGTGTTTGATCTCGTTGGATCAAGCGGGCATGGCGGAATTGGTAGACGCAAGGGACTTAAAATCCCTCGGTGCGCAAGCGCTGTGCCGGTTCGACCCCGGCTGCCCGCACCACGAGAGTTGACGGCGCGAGGACGGCGGATGGCGCCGTCTGCAATCGCATCGCTTTCGTCCCGGTACGCTGACGTCATTTCGAGTCCCGGCGTAACTCAGACGGCGACATTCCGCTCGACCCTGAGCTCCCTGAACACCTTCGTGACCGGCAGGTGAAGCGGCAAATCCGTGTTGGTGTGGTGCCAGCTGAACGGGCACGACTTCTCGATCGAGATTCCCGGCGTCGAGTTGAGCGCGCCGAAGCCATCGATCGTGCCCATCACGTCGACGATCTTCTTGTACCGGGGCGGCATCGCGACCGCCGCAGACACCGTGACAATCCAGAACTTGTCGTCGGGAATGGTCTGTTCGATCGCCGGCTGCTCCCTCAGCTCGTACAGCGCTTCCGAGACCACGAGGTTGCCCTTGGAGTGTCCGGTCACCAGCGAAAAGCTGAAGCGATCATCGGCCAGCAAAGCCATGACCGTCCTTGTATCCAGGCTGACGCGGCCGAGTTCGAGCGGTGATGTCGGCGGACTGACGGTCTCGGGCCGGTTCAGCGCCCGGCTGACGTCGTCCAGCTCCTCGAACTGATGGCGCAGGCGGTTGAGCGTGCCGAACCAGAACCAGCCACCGAGCGCCTCGGTCAGGAGATCGGCAAGCCCGTAGCCCGACACCACGGCAGCAGCCGACACGCCAAACGCGTCGGCGACATTCCGTGCGAAGGCCGCCGCCCCCAGCGCCGAACTGCCGACGCCGGCCACCGCCAGGATACGGACATCGGCGCCGCCAGCATTGGCGAAGTCTTCCACGGTGTTGCAGAGCTTGAGCGATCCGGCGCCGGATGGCGGGACGATCAGGATCGCGCCCTCGCGCGCGAGCCAAGGCGCAGTCTCGTGGGCCTCCTCTTGGGTCACCTTGCCGATGTCGTAGAAGATTCCGTCGAGCACCGCGTTTCTGCGGCGAAACGACTCCAGGGCGGCCTCGCGCAACGGCGTCCGGGACTCGAAGATCTCCTCGAAGCTGTTGCGGCCGAGCTGGGCCGTCGCGAGCGAGCGTTGCGTAGAGAGCATCACGGTTCTCCGCGGCCATTCCGGCGACGGATACCGTAGCAAGAATCCTGCCACCTTGGGTGGTATCGCCGCGCCGCTTCGTCAGGCTGTTGACCGAACGCCTTCCAGGCGGCGTGGCCGGTGCAACGGCGCTCGCGCCCCAGCCGACCTGTCCCGGAGCGACGGCGGGCCTCACCAAGCCTTGTCCGCTCCCGCTCCGCCTGACAGCCATCTCAAAACATGGGTTGTGCGCCGCAGCATGGACAATACATAAAGCCTTCCAATCAGAGGTGAGCTTCTTGTCCGACGTCAATGCCGACAGCTGGGTGTCCTCGGGACACCGGCCCATGGGTTTTCCCGAATTCGTCATCGTGATCGCGTCCATCATGGCGCTGAATCCGCTTGCGATGGACATGATGCTGCCGGCGCTGCCCAATATCGGGACCGCCTTCAAGATTCCCGTCGCCAACCATCTCCAGCTCGTGCTGTCGACCTTCCTGATCGGCTTCGGCGTGGGTCAGTTCGTCATGGGTCCGTTGTCGGACCGTTTCGGCCGTCGCCCGGTGTTGCTCGGCGGCATGGCGGTCTATGCGGTGGCGAGCGTGCTGGCGGTTGCCGCGCCCTCGTTCGAGACGCTGCTGCTGGCACGCGCGCTGCAAGGGCTCGGCACCTCGGCAACGCGCGTGATCGCGACCTCGATCGTACGCGACTGCTATGTCGGCCGCCGCATGGCGAGCGTGATGTCGCTTGCCATGATGGTGTTCATCGCGGTGCCCGTGATCGCGCCGTCGTTCGGACAGGCGGTGCTGCTCGTCACGCAATGGCGCGGCATCTTCGTCGTGCTGATGCTGTACGGCCTGCTCGCGCTCGCATGGTCCGTGCTGCGGCTGCCCGAAACCCTCCCTCAGTCAGAACGCAGGTCGCTGGCGCCCGCCGACGTGCTCTCGGCGTTCCGGCAGACCCTGACCAATCGCCAGACCATCGGCTATGCGACGGCCGCCGGCAGCGTCATCGGCGCACTCTTCGCCTATATGTTCTCGGCCCAACAGGTCTTCACCGGCGTCTATCACCTCGGCCACTACTTCCCGCTCGCCTTCGCTGCGATCGCGGCCGGCACCGCCATTGCCGGCTTCCTCAATGCGAGGCTGGTCGGGCGGCTCGGCATGCGCGTGATCTCGCACGGCGCCCTGACGCTCTATGCCGTGGTCGCCAGCGTCATGCTGGTCACCGAAATCCTGAACATGCTGCCGCTTGCCCTGTTCATGGCACTGTCGGCGCTGATGATGTTCTCGTTCGGCATGATGGTCGCCAACTTCACCGCGCTCGCCATGGAGCCGCAGGGCCATATCGCCGGTACCGCCTCCTCGCTCTACGGCTCGATCACGACGCTGATCGGCATCGCGGTCGGCATGGCGATCGGGCAGAGCTTTGACGGCACGCTGCTGCCGTTCTCGGTCGGCTTCTTCCTGTCGACGCTGGCTGCGCTCGCGATCGTGCTGGTGGT
This sequence comes from Bradyrhizobium diazoefficiens USDA 110, assembly GCF_000011365.1. GTDB lineage: Bacteria > Pseudomonadota > Alphaproteobacteria > Rhizobiales > Xanthobacteraceae > Bradyrhizobium > Bradyrhizobium diazoefficiens. The sequence continues at coordinate 6,151,707 of NC_004463.1, forward strand.
GGAGAAGGGCCGGCTGTTCAAGCCGCATCATCGCCCCACCGCATGAGGAACTTCCGGCCGGCCTCGATGTTGTAGTGCAGCAATTCGAGAGGCCGCCGCTATGGAACCGGAACACCGCGAAGACCCCACCCCGGATCGGCCTGATACGGGGCGTTCCGAGCCAAACGCCGAGCAGGCTGCGTTCAACGCGCCTTTCGCAAGCGAAGGCCTCGAGCGGCTGCGCGACAGCCATTGTTGAGCGCGCAGCCTATTCCGTCGGACGCCGGCTCGCACTGAAATCATTTGCGCTGCTCTCGGGCGCGGCGCTGCTTCCGCGCGGCGGCACCATCAGCACGACCACCTCCCGCGTGAGACCGGGCCGGCCCCACAGCGTGGCCTGCACGGTGAATTCACGCCTGACGAACTGTCCGGCGCCCGAGGACACCCGTTCCATCCAACGGTTGCAATAGTCCTGGCCGCGGAAACAGAGCGCGGCCCAGCCGCGATCCAGCGTCCTCTTGCGCGGCAAACCCCAAATGTATTGATACGCGAGCGGCCGTGCATAATAGGGATGATCGGGGCTATAGAATGCCGCCGCAAAAGCCAGCGCATCATCGCCGCTCACGGCGCTCAGCGGCTCGCCGGTCAGCTCGCGCCACTCGCGCGTCAATTCGCCGGCCGCCTGCGCGTAGAAGTTCCGGCCCTCTTCGTAGCCGTGATTGTTGCGATAGACGGCATGGATCGGGGCCGCGACCAGGACGGCGGCGAGCGCGACGCCGGCCGCGGTCACCGCGAGGTTGACGGTGTAGAACCGCTCGATCGGATAGCGCGTGCCGCAGACCACGAGAATGACGAACAGGAACAGCCCCTGCAACGCCCACAGCGACGGCAGATCCGTTCCCATCACAAGCGACGTCAGGACCGGCAGCACGATCGTGCCGATCGCAATGTAGAGGAGAAGCCGCAGGCCCGGACTCATTGCCATGAAGTCGGCCGGAAACTGCTTCAGCCGCGTGCCGGCGATGAGCATCCAGGACACGGCCGACACGCTCATGGCCGCGGCCAGCCCCAGCAGGAAATTCTTCGCCTCACCGAGCGAGCTCACAGCGTTGCCGTTGGCATGAGCCAGCGCATAGGTGAAGGCCGACGCGCCCGTCGTCGCGAGCCAGTAGAGGTGCGGCGACAGCGCCGCGAGCCCGACGGCGACCGAGATCCAGGGCGAAGCCGAGGTGAAATAGGCGCGCCGCGCCGGATGCGCCAGCGCGGCAAAGGCGAAGCTCGCGACGAGAAAGATCGAATAATATTTGCCGACCATCGCGAGCGCCGTCGTGCATCCCACAGCGACCGCCCACAGCTTGCCGCGCGTCTCGAATGCGCGCAGGAAGCACCAGGTCGCCAGCGGCCAGGTCGCGAGCAGCACCGCATTGGCGTTGAAGCGCTGGGCGTGGAATTGATAGGCCGGCGTCAGCATCAACAGCAGCAGCACCAGGATGCGCTTGTGCCCGGTCACGAACTGCCGCGAGATCAGATCGACGAAGAACAGCGCAAGCCCGGCATTGGCCATCGCCAACAGTTGCAGCGACCCGTCACTGAGCGGAAAGACGAAGGTCCATGCCGCCGCGACCCACCCCATCAACGGCGGATGCTTGTGATAGCCCCAGGCAAAGTTCCGTCCGAGCGTCCAGGCCTCGAGCGTATCGGGGTGCAGGCCGCCGCCGGCATAGGCGATGGCCAGATAGAGCGTCCAGATCGCAACGAAGCAGGCGATGAGAAGCGGCACGGCCCAGCCCGCTTCGACGCCGTCGAGCCAGCGCAGGAAGGGCCGGCGCCATCGCGCCGGCGCGCGATCGGACCGTTCGGCCATCGCCTGGAATGCAAAATCGACTGGCACAGGAATCAGTTGGGACAGGGAAAGTGATGCGCGAAGACGGCACATCTATTTCAGGTTGGAAACAAATAGCAATGATTGGAAACTGGAAGAGTTAAAGGCTCCACGGTCGTCTCGAGCCGGCAAACGACAACGGCGCCGCTGGTGACAGCGGCGCCGCGTGATAATCCGGACGAAAGGCGGAAGGACCCGCCCGCCTATTCCGACTTGTCGACGTTCCAGAACAGGGGCGTTGCGGGCCCGTCGAGCACACCGCTCAGCGATTTGCGCCAGCCGCTCGGCAGCAGATACTGCCCCAGCGGAACGTAGATCACCTGCTCATAGGCTTCTTTCTGGATGTCGGCGGCGATCTTCTTCTGCTCGTCGACCGACGGCGCGCGGACGAAAGCATCCTTGAGCTGCTCGATCTTGGGGTCTTCCGCCCAGCCGAACCAGCCGCCCTTCTTGCCCTGGCCGCCGATCGAGAGATTGGCGATCGGGTTGGAGACGTCGGCCGCGACCCAGTTGGTGAAGAACATGTTCCAGCCGCCCTCCTTCGGAGGCTTCTGGCTGGCGCGGCGGCTCACCACCGTCTGCCAGTCGGTCGCTTGCAGGTCGACCTTGAAGCCGGCCTCGCGCAGCAACTGGGCCGCAACGATCGGCTGCGCCTTGAGCGTCGTGACGTCGCCGGGCGCCATCACCACGACCGGAGTGCCGTCATAGCCGGACTCGGCGAGCGCCTTCTTGGCTTCCGCCATGCCATTGCCCTTCACCAGGGTCTCGGCGCCGACGTCGGTCGCGAGCGGGGTATCGCACACGAAGAACGCGCCGCAGACCTTCTGATATTTGGCGTTGCCGACGAGCGCATCGAGAACGTCCTTCTGGTTCATCGCCAGAAAGGCAGCACGGCGCACCTTCACGTTGTCGAACGGCGGATACAGGAAGTTCATCCGGCCGAGCGTCTGGAAGCCGAACTTGTTCGAGACCTCGATCGTGATCTCCTTGTTCGCTTCCAGCACCGGCAGCATGTCGTACGGAAGGTTCTCCACGAAGTCGATGTCGCCCGACTGCAGCGCGTTCACCGCGGTCTGCGAGTCCGGCATCGTGATCCACTCGACGCGGTCGACCTTCACCACCTTGCCGCCGGAGGTCCAGCTCGCCGGCTCCTTGCGCGGCACGTAATCGGTGTTCTTGACGTAGACAGCCTTCACGCCGGGCTGGAATTCCGACTGCACGAACTTGAACGGGCCCGAGCCGATCTGCTCGGGGATCTGCTTGTCCGGCGGCGTCTCGGCGAGGCGCTTCGGCATCATGAAGGCAACGCGCGAGGACGGCTTGCCGATGGAGTCGAGCACGAGGCCGTAGGGCTCCTTCAGCTTCAACGTGATGGTCTTGGCGTCGGTCGCCTCGAGGCTCGCGGTGAAGTCCATGAGCTTCTGGCCCATGCCGTCGACCGCGCCCCAGCGCTTCAGCGAGGCAACGCAGTCTTCCGCGGTCACCGGCGTGCCGTCATGCCACTTCAGGCCGTCGCGCAGTGTAAAGGTGTAGGTGAGCTTGTCGTCGGAGATCTTCCAGTCCGCCATCTGCGGCTGGATCTTGAAGTTCGAATCGGTGGCCACCAGCGTGTCGTAAACCATGTAGCCGTGGTCACGCGTGATATAGGCCGTGGTGAAGATCGGATCGATGATGCGCAGATCGGAATGCATTACCGCGGTGAGGGTCTTGCCGGCTGCAAGGACTGGCGAGGCCAGCGCGGTCGAGAGCGCGACGACCGACAGCGCAAGTTTGGAGGCGAACGCGCGAGGCGCCCGGCGCATGAAGTGGAACATAAAAAGTTTCTCCTGACGTGAAACTGTTCAAAGGCAGGTTATTGGTTGGGCATTCGGTTCGTTCTTTGGGCGAACTAACCTCATGCAATGCCTTTATCTTTTCGAGACTTGCAGACAGTGCCGAGCGCGTCAATCCGGTTTCGTTGCAGGCCCAGGCGGCGCGCGCACGGGCTCCCCAGAGATCGGTTTGGCTCTACAACGCTCTCCGCTTGTCCTGCCCCGCGCCGATGCAATGCGCGTTCCATCTTTCGAAGCTTGAGAGACATGACGATGAATCCAGCCAATCTTCCCTTCGATTCCGAGGCGATGCTCGAGGGCCTGCGCGGATGGGTGGAATGCGAAAGCCCGACCTGGGACGCGAGCGCCGTGAACCGCATGCTCGATATCGCAGCGCGGGATATGGCAATCATGGGTGCGACGATCGAACGCATCGCCGGCCGCCAGGGCTTTGGCGGCGTGATCCGTGCGCGCTTTCCCCATCCGAAGCAGGGCGAGCCCGGCATCCTGATCGCCGGACACATGGATACCGTCCACCTGGTCGGCACCATCGAGAAGCTGAAATGGCGGCGTGAGGGCAGCAAGTGCTACGGCCCCGGCATCTGCGACATGAAGGGCGGCAACTATCTCTCGCTGGAAGCGATCCGGCAGCTGGCGCGCGCCTCCTTCACCACGCCGCTGCCGATCACCGTGCTGTTCACGCCGGACGAGGAGGTCGGCACGCCCTCGACACGCGACATCATCGAGGCCGAGGCTGCGCGCAACAAATACGTGCTGGTGCCCGAGCCCGGCCGTGCCGACAACGGCGTCACCACCGGACGTTACGCGATCGCGCGATTCAATCTCGAGGCGACCGGCCGGCCCAGCCACGCCGGCTCGACATTGTCGGCGGGCCGCTCGGCGATTCGCGAGATGGCGCGGCAGATCCTCGCCATCGATGCGATGACGACGGAGGACTGCACCTTCTCGGTCGGCGTCGTGCATGGCGGACAATGGGTTAATTGCGTTGCTACGATCGCCACCGGCGAAGCGCTTTCGATGGCCAAGCGCCAGGCCGATCTCGATCGCGGCGTCGAGCGGATGCTGGCGCTGTCAGGCACAACCAATGATGTTGCGTTCAAGGTGACGCGTGGCGTCACCCGGCCCGTGTGGGAACCCGATGCCGGCACCATGGCGCTGTACGAAAAGGCGCGCGACATCGCCAGATCGCTCGGCGCCGAGCTGCCGCATGCGAGCTCGGGCGGCGGCTCGGACGGCAACTTTACCGGCGCGATGGGCATCCCGACGCTCGACGGCCTGGGCGTGCGCGGCGGCAATGTCCACACGCTCGAAGAGTATATCGAAGTCGAGAGCCTGGTCGAACGCGGCCGCCTGATGGCAGGACTGCTGGCCACGCTGGAGTGATTAGATTGTCATTCCGGGGCGCGTCGAAAGACGCGAACCCGGAATCTCGAGATTCTTCGATGCTGGCGTATCGCCCCGGAACGACGCCGCAAGAAAATAACTGGCCGCACTGCAAAACCTGTGGCCCTGATGGCACGGGAATTGCTCAAATGTTAGGCTGATGGCAGAACAGGCAACGACCGTTGCCGCCGATTTGACTCTAATCTGACGGATTCAACTTGCTCGGATATCTCCTTCGCCGAATCTTCGCCGCCGTGCCCGTGATGGGCGTCGTCGCGCTGTTCGTCTTCCTCCTGCTCCGCCTCACCCCCGGCGATCCCGCCGCGATCCTCGCCGGCGACAACGCGACGCCGGAACGGCTGGAGCGCATCCGGACCTCACTCGGCCTCAACGAGCCCCTGATCGTGCAGTTCATCACCTGGGTGAACAAACTGCTGCACGGCGATCTCGGGACGTCGCTGATCTCCAACCTGCCGGTGATGAAGATGATCGGCCAGCGCGTCGAGCCGTCGATCTCGATCGCGCTGTCGACCATCATCCTCGCCGTCATCGTCGCGGTCCCCCTGGGGGTGATCGCGGCGTGGAAGCACGGCACCTGGATCGACCGTTTCGTGATGGGTCTCTCGGTGCTCGGCTTCTCGGTCCCGGTGTTCGTGGTCGGCTATGTCCTGATCGAGGTCTTCGCGATCGACCTGCGCTGGGTGCCGGTGCAGGGCTTCAAGAGCATCTCGAACGGCTTCGGTCCGTTCTTCGAGCGCATGATCCTGCCGACCTGCGCCCTCTCCTTCATCTACATCGCGCTGATCGCGCGCATGACGCGCGCGGCGATGCTCGACGTGCTCGGCGAGGACTATGTCCGCACCGCGCGCGCCAAGGGCATCAATGAAGTCGCCGTGATGATGCGCCATGCGCTGCGCAACGCCGCCGTGCCCGTGATCACCGTCATCGGCACCGGCTTTGCGCTTCTGATCTCCGGCGTCGTCGTCACCGAGAGCGTGTTCAACATCCCCGGCATCGGCCGCCTCACCGTGGATGCGGTGCTAGCGCGCGACTATCCGGTGATACAGGCGATGATCCTGCTGACCTCGCTGATCTATGTCGTCGTCAATCTCCTGATCGACGTCGCCTACACCCTGCTCGATCCGCGGATCCGGTACTGAGGCAAGGATAAGGACAAAAATGTCGGTCGATACCCTTCCCCAGTCGTCCATTCCGATCACGTCGCCGCTGCGGCCGCGCTTCGGATTCCTCACCTCGACGCCGATCATCGCCACGGCGACGGTCCTGCTCGCGCTGATCGTGCTGATCTCGATTCTGGCGCCGCTGATCGCGCCGCACGATCCGATCCAGCTCGCGCCGTCGCAACGATTGAAGCCGACCTCGGCGCAATTCCTGCTCGGCACCGACGCCTACGGACGCGACCTGCTGTCGCGCGTCATCTATGGCGGCCGCATCTCGCTGCTGATCGGTGTCGGCTCGGCGATCCTGTCGATCGTCATCGGGCTGGCGATCGGCCTCGTCTCCGGCTTCTTCAAGCTGGTCGATTCCGTCCTGATGCGGGTCATGGACGGCCTGATGGCGATGCCGAGCATCCTGCTCGCGATCGCCGTGGTGTCGCTGTCCGGTGCCAGCATCTGGACCGTGCTGATCGCGATCACGATCCCCGAAGTTCCGCGCGTGGCGCGCCTGGTGCGCTCGGTCGTGCTTTCGGCGCGTGAAGAGCCCTACGTCGAGGCGGCGATCTCGGTCGGCTCATCCCTGCCGAAGATCATGTGGCGGCACTTGATGCCGAACACGATCGCGCCCCTGATCGTGCAGGGCAGTTACGTATGCGCCTCCGCGATCCTCACCGAGGCGATCCTCTCCTTCCTCGGCGCCGGCATCTCCCCGGAGACACCGACCTGGGGCAACATCATGGCCGAGGGCCGCCAGTACTTCCAGATCAAGCCGTCGCTGATCTTCTGGCCGGGCCTCCTGCTCTCGATCGCCATCCTCAGCATCAACCTGATTGGCGACGCCGCCCGCGACGCCCTCGATCCCCGCATGAAGCAGCGGGAGGGGAAGTGAAACCATTGATTCCGTCATTCCGGGGCGGTGCGAAGCACCGAACTATGGTGCGCAGTTGCGCATCTGAGAATCTCGAGGTTCCGGGTTCGCGCTTGCGCGCGCCCCGGAACGACGGTGGAGACATTGCATGACCAGCGCCATCCTCGACATCAACAACCTCGTCGTTTCCGTCGGCAAGAAGCCGAAGGCGGCGAACATCATCGACGGCATCTCGATCCAGGTGCGCGAACGCGAGACGTTGTGTCTCGTCGGCGAAAGCGGCTCGGGCAAGTCGGTGACCTCGCTGACCACGATGGGCCTGCTGCCGAAGGGCACGCTGGTGCCCACCGCCGGCAGCGTCAAGCTGGTCGGCGAAGAGCTGCTCACCGCGACCGACCGCCGGCTGCGCCAGCTCCGCGCGACGCAGATGGCGATGATCTTCCAGGAGCCGATGACCGCGCTCAATCCGGTCGTGCCGGTCGGCCGGCAGATCGACGAAGTGCTGCGCGCGCACACCAATCTCGATGCCAGGGCACGGAAGAAACGCATCCTCGACATGATGGAGCAGGTGCGCCTGCCCCAGGTCGAGCGCATCTTCGCCTCCTACCCGCACCGCCTCTCCGGCGGCCAGCGCCAGCGCATCATGATCGCGATGGCGCTGGTGCTCGAGCCGAAGCTGCTCATTGCCGACGAGCCGACCACCGCACTCGACGTCACCACGCAGAAACAGATCCTGACCCTGATCCGTGACCTCCAGCGCGATCACGGCACGGCCGTGCTGTTCATCACCCACGACATGGGCGTGGTGGCGGAAATCGCCGACCGTGTCGCCGTGATGCGGCAGGGTCGCCTCGTCGAGACCGGTCCGCTCGACGCCGTGCTGCGCAATCCAACCATGGAATACACCCGCAACCTGCTCTCGGCGGTGCCGAGCCTGGTGCCGCGCGCGGCGCGGCCCGAGACCAAGGAACCGGTGGTGCTGGAGGCCAACGACCTCAGCAAGGTCTACAAGGAGCGCGCCTTCTTCGGCAAAGGCCGCGAGGTCGTCGCCGCCGACAAGGTGACGCTGACGCTGCGCAAGGGCCGTACGCTCGGCATCGTCGGCGAGAGCGGCTCGGGCAAGTCGACGGTGGCACGCTGCATCGTGCGCCTGATCGACCCGACCTCCGGCGGCGTGCGCCTGTCCGGCCGCGAGATCTCCGACATCTCGCGTCGCCTGCTCCAGCCGCACCGGCAGAAGATCCAAATCGTGTTCCAGGATCCCTATCGCTCCCTCAACCCGCGCATCACGGTGGGCGAGAGCATCGCGGAAGGCCCGATCAATTACGGCGTCTCGCATGCCGACGCGATGAAGCGTGCGCGCGAGCTGCTCGAGCTGGTCGGCCTGCCGGCCGATGCGGTGTCACGCTATCCGCACCAGTTCTCCGGCGGCCAGCGCCAGCGCATCGCGATTGCGCGTGCGCTCGCGCTCGATCCGGACGTGCTGGTCGCGGACGAAGCGGTCTCCGCGCTCGACGTCTCGGTGCAGGCCCAGGTGCTGGAACTGCTCGACGAGATCCAGAAGCGGCTCGGCATCGCGATCCTGTTCATCACCCACGATCTGCGCGTCGCCGCGCAAATCTGCGACGAGGTCGTGGTGATGCAGCACGGCCGCGTCGTCGAACAGGGCCCCGCCGCCGAGGTGCTGACGCATCCGAAGGAGGCCTACACCAGGGCCCTGCTGGAGGCAGCCCCCGGCCGCGGCTGGGACTTTGCGAACTTCCGGCCGGTGTCGGAGGGCTTGGTGGCGACGGCGTAACTCCACTCTCTCCTCGTCATTCCGGGGCATCGCGAAGCGATGAGCCCGGAATCCATCAGGCCGCAGACTCTGTCGCATGATGGATTCCGGGCTCGCGCAAGTTGCGCGCCCCGGAATGACTGCGGAGCAGCATTCCCAAAACGATCTGACCCTATGCACGGCGCGATTGCTTCTCACCTTGCTCTCGCCGCAAGGGCAAGGCTAACGTCGAAGGCTAGCGCGCGCACTTTCAATCGACTGGACTTGAATTGATGACACGTATCGCCGTCGGCGGCTTCCTGCACGAGACCAACACCTTCGCCCCGACCAAGGCGACATTCGCGGACTTCCAGCATGGCGGCGGCTGGCCGGCGATGACGCAAGGTGCCGACGTGTTGAAGGTGATGCGCCGCATCAATGTCGGACTCGCCGGTTTCGTCGACAGCGCCGAAGCCAACAGCTGGGAACTCATTCCGACCATCGCCTGCGGCGCGAGCCCCTCCGCACATGTCACCAAGGATGCGTTCGAGCGCATCGTGAAGGTGATGGTTGACGGCATCGCAGCCGCGGGCCCGATCGACGCGGTCTATCTCGACCTGCACGGCGCGATGGTGACGGAGCATCTCGACGACGGCGAAGGCGAAATCCTGGCACGGGTACGCCGCGTCATCGGCGAGGATGTTCCACTGGTCGCGAGCCTCGATCTTCACGCCAACGTCACGCCCGCGATGATCGGGCATGCCGACGCGCTGATCGCCTACCGCACCTATCCGCATGTCGACATGGCCGAGACGGGCCGCGCCTCGGCGCGACATCTCGCGCTGCTGTTGAAGACCAAGCAGCGCTTTGCGAAAGCCTTCCGGCAACTGCCGTTCCTGATCCCGATCAGCTGGCAGTGCACCAACGACCAGCCGACCAAGGGCATCTACGAGAAGCTCGCCGCGCTCGAGAGCGACGGGGTTCCGACGCTGTCCTTCGCGCCGGGCTTCCCCGCCGCCGACTTCCGCGATTGCGGGCCGAGCGTGTTCGCCTATGGCAAGACGCAAGCCGACGCCGATCGCGCCGCGGATGCGATCGTCAAGCTGATCGAAAGCCACGAGGACGATTTCGACGGCAAGATCTGGTCGCCCGACGACGGCGTGCGCCACGCGATGGAACTCGCGAAGGGCGCCAGCAAGCCGATCATCATCGCCGACACCCAGGACAATCCCGGCGCCGGCGGCGATTCCGACACCACCGGCATGCTGCGCGCGCTGGTGCGCAACAAGGCCAGCGCCGCGACCGGCGCGATCTACGATCCGGAATCGGCCAAGGCCGCCCATGCGGCCGGTGTCGGCGCCACGGTGACGCTGTCGCTCGGCGGCAAGTCCGGCATTCCAGGCGACGAGCCCTATCGCGAGACCTTCGTCGTCGAAAAATTGTCCGACGGCCGCTTCATCGCGCCAGGCCCCTATTACGGCGGCCGCGAGATGGAGATGGGTCCTTCCGCGGCCCTGCGCATCGGCGATGTTCGTGTCGTCGTCTCCTCGCACAAGGCGCAGCTCGCCGATCAGGCGATGTACCGCTATGTCGGCATCGAGCCGACCGAACAGAAGATCCTGGTCAACAAGAGCTCGGTGCACTTCCGCGCCGATTTCGAGCCGATCGCGGAACAGCTGATGATCTGCGCCGCCCCCGGCGCGATGCCGGCCGATACCGCCTCCCTGCCCTGGACGAAGCTGCGCCCGGGCATCCGCATCAAGCCGAACGGCCCCGCTTTCAATCCCCCTTCACGCTAACCGGACAGGACACATGCCCACGATCGACCGCATCGACGGCTATGCCGACGAACTCACCGCTATCAGGCGCGACCTCCACGCCCATCCCGAGATCGGCTTCGAGGAAGTGCGCACTTCCGGCATCGTCGCCGACAAGCTGAAGGGCTGGGGCATCGAGGTGCATCGCGGCCTCGGCGGCACCGGCGTGATCGGCGTCATCAAGGGCAAGGGGTCGAGCGGCAAGCGCATCGGCCTGCGCGCCGACATGGACGCGCTGCCGATGGAAGAGAACACCAATCTGAAATGGAGCTCGAAAATCCCCGGCCGCTTCCACGGCTGCGGCCATGACGGCCACACCACCATGCTGCTCGGCACCGCGCGCTATCTCGCCGAGACCAGGAACTTCGACGGCACCGTGCACCTGATCTTCCAGCCGGCCGAGGAAGGCCTCGGCGGCGCCCGCGCGATGATCAAGGACGGGCTGTTCGAGAAGTTTCCGTGCGACGAGCTCTACGGCCTGCACAACGCGCCCGACCTCAACCACGGCGAGATCGCGATCCTGCCCGGTCCGGCGATGGCCAGCGCCGACTTCTTCGACCTCCGCATCACCGGCTATGGCGCGCATGGCGCAATGCCCGAACGCTCCAAGGACGCGGTGATCATCGCAACCACGCTGGCGCAGGCGATCCAGACCATCGTCAGCCGCAACGTCGAGCCGCTGCAGGCTGCGGTGGTGTCGATCACCCAGATCCATGCGGGCTCCGCCTACAACGTCATCCCCGGCGACGCGCATCTTTGCGGCACCATCCGCACCTTCTCGAAAGAAGTCCGCACCCTGGTCAGCGAACGCATCCGCACCATCTGCGCCGGCATCGCGGCCGCGTATCAGTGCGCGATCGACGTCGACATCCGCGACACCTTCAACGTGCTGGTCAACCAGGTCGAGCAGTCCAAGGTGGTCGAGGAGGTGGCGCGCACCGTCGTCGACCCCGCCAAGGTGATCACCCGCACCCAGCCGAAGATGGGCAGCGAGGATTTTGCCGACATGCTGGAGACCATTCCCGGCGCCTATTTCTGGGTCGGCCATGACGGCTCGGTGCCGGTGCACAATCCCGGTTTTGTGCTCGACGACAAGATCCTGCCGATCGGCGCCAGCATGTTCGCCCGCATCATCGAAACGCGCATGCCGGTCGTTTAGCAATGCACAAAAAGAGCGTCGAAGAGGCGGTCACCTCGCTGCACGATCTGTCCGCGGTCGATCTGATCGCGGGCTATCGCGCCAAGCAATTCTCGCCGAGCGAGGTGCTGGAGGACGTGCTCACGCACGTCGCGGCGTGGGAGCCGCACCTTAGGGCACTCTATGCGTTCGACCCCGACGGCGCGCGCGAGGCCGCAAAGGCCTCGACCGCGCGCTGGACCGGCGGCGAGCCGTCCGGCCCGCTCGACGGCGTGCCTGTCACGGTAAAGGACAACATCGCGACCAAGGGCGTGCCGGTGCCGCTGGGGGCGGCCAGCGTCAAGCTCGTGCCGGCCGAGAAGGACGCCCCGCCCGCCGCGCGGCTGCGCGAGGCCGGCGCGATCATCTTCGCCAAGACCACCATGCCCGATTACGGCATGCTGTCCTCCGGGCTCTCCAGCTTCCACGCGCTCGCGCGCAACCCCTGGGACCTCAGCAAGAATCCCGGCGGCTCCAGCGCCGGTGCAGGCGCCGCCGCGGCGGCCGGCTACGGCCCCCTGCATCTCGGCACCGATATCGGCGGCTCGGTGCGCCTGCCCGCGGGCTGGTGCGGCCTCGTCGGATTGAAGCCGAGCTTCGGCCGCGTACCGATCGACCCCACCTATGTCGGCCGCGTCGCCGGCCCCATGACCCGCACGGTTGACGATTGCGCGCTGATGATGAGCGCGATCGCAAAGCCCGACCGGCGCGACGGCATGAGCCTGCCCGCCGAACCCCTCAACTGGAAAGGGCCGGAGAAGTCTCCGCGCAAATTGCGGATCGGCCTGATGCTCGATGCCGGCGTCGGGCTGCCGGCAGAACGGCCGGTCCGTGACGTTGCCGTGAAAGCCGCAAAGGCGTTCGAATCCGCAGGCAGCGTCGTCACCGAGGTCGACGGCATTTTGACCCGCGAGATGCTCGACGGCCTCGACAATTTCTGGCGCGCGCGGATGTGGGACGATCTGTCCAAGCTGACGCCGGCCGAGCAGGCAAAGGTGCTGCCCTACATCTTCAAATGGGGCGCATCCGGCGCAAAGCTCTCGGGTGTGGATGTCATCCGCGGCTTCAACCAGACCATGGCGATCCGCGCCGCGGCGTCAAAGCTGTTCTGCGAGCTCGACTACGTGATTTCGCCGACCGCGCCGAACGTGAACTATCCGGCCGACTGGGCGTCGCCGACCAACGATCCCATGAGGCCGTTCGAGCACATCGCCTATACCGTGCCGTGGAATATGTCGGAGAACCCTGCGGTCTCCCTCAACGGCGGCTTCGACGCCAACGGCTTTCCCATCGGCGTGCAGATCGTCGGCCGCCGCTTCGACGACATCGGCGTGCTCGGCATGGCCAAGGCCTTCGAGGGCTTGCGCGGCCCGCAGCGGCCCTGGCCGAAGCCGCCGGCACGCTGAATATCCTCCGTCATTCCGGGGCTCGCGAAGCGACGAGCCCGGAATCCATAACCACCATCGTGAGTATGGATTCCGGGCTCGCGCCAAGAGGCGCGCCCCGGAATGACGTGCTACAGAGAGAATAAGAAACAAAGGAAGGAAATAACCCATGGCTTATGAGACGATCAAATACGAGGTCGCCGAGCAGATCCTCACCATCACGCTGAACCGGCCCGACAAGCTCAACGCCTTCAACGCGCAGATGCAAGCAGAGCTGATCGACGCGTTCGATGCCGCGGACAAGGACGACAACGTCCGCGCCATCATCGTCACCGGCTCCGGCCGTGGTTTTTGCGCAGGCGCGGACCTCTCTTCCGGCGCCGACACGTTTGATCGCGACGCGCGGCGCGGTCCCGTCAAGCGCCTCGCCGACGGCAAGGTCGATTACAGCGATCCGCAGGTGCGCGACGGCGGCGGCCAGGTGACCTTGCGTATTTTCAAATGCCTCAAGCCCGTGATTGCCGCGGTGAACGGCCCTGCCGTCGGCATCGGCGTCACCATGCAGCTCGCGATGGACATCCGCATTGCCTCCGACGCCGCCCGCTTCGGCTTCGTGTTCTCCCAGCGCGGCATCGTGCCCGAGGCCGCCTCGAGCTGGTTCCTGCCGCGCATCGTCGGCATCTCGCAGGCGCTGGAATGGTGCTATTCGGGCCGCGTCTTCCCGGCGCAGGAAGCGCTTGCTGGGCGTCTCGTCAGCAAGGTGGTGCCGCCGGATGATCTCTTGCCGACCGCCCGCGCGCTCGCCAAGGAATTCGCGGCGAAAACCGCGCCGGTATCGGTGGCGCTGATCCGGCAGATGATGTGGCGCATGATGGGTGCGGACGATCCGATGGAAGCCCACAAGGTCGACAGCCGTGGCATCTACGCCCGCGGCCGCTCGGACGACGTCAAGGAGGGTGTGGTGTCGTTCCTGGAGAAGCGCCCGGCGCAGTTCAAGAACAAGGTGTCGAGCGACATGCCGGATTATTTCCCGTGGTGGACGGAGCGGGAGTATAAGTGACGCGAAGCTCGTAGGGTGGGCAAAGCGAAGCGTGCCCACCGTTCCGGCTTCGATCAGCGAAAAGGTGGTGGGCACGGCGCAAGAGGCGCCTTTGCCCACCCTACGGCACCGTCACTCCATCACCAGCGCCACGCGACCGATCGCCTTGCGGTCGATCAGCAACCGCATCGCCTTCGCGTAATCCCCAAGCGGCAGGCGGTGCGAGACGTTGGGGCGCAGCTTGCCTTCCTCCGCCCACTGAAGCAGCGCCTTCAGGCGCACCTCGCCGAGCGTGGGATTTTTCCGCACGGCCTCGCCGGCGCGCACGCCGAGCACACTGGCGCCCTTGATCAGCAAGAGATTGGTCTTGGCCGAGCCGATGCCGCCGGTGAAGCCGATCACCAGCAGCCGCGCGCCCCAGGCGATGCAGCGCATTGAATTCTCGAACACCTCGCCGCCGACCGGATCGAACACCACGTCGGCGCCGCGGCCGTCGGTGATGCGCTTGACGGCATCGCGAAACGGCTCGCGGTCGTAACGCACGAGATGATCGGCGCCGCGTGCCTTGGCAATCGCAAGCTTCTCGTCGCTGGAGGCGGTCGCGATCACGGTCGCGCCCAGCATCTTGCCGATCTCGACGGCGGCAAGGCCGACGCCGCCACCGGCGCCATGCACGAGCAGCACTTCTCCGGGCTCGACGCGGCCGCGGTCGATCAGTGCGTGATAGGCGGTGCCGTGACCGGCGAGATAGGTCGCAGCCTCCGCGTAATCGAAGGTGGACGGCATCGGCGTGAGCTGCGACGGCGCGACGACCGCTTCATCGGTGAAAGCACCGTGGCGCATCTTCACGATCACCTTGTCGCCGACGGCAACGCCCCTCGTCTCCGCGCCCACTTCGGTCACGTCGCCGGCGGCCTCCATGCCGGGCGTGAACGGCAACTCCGGCTTGAGCTGATATTCCCCGGCCGCCATCAGCACGTCGGGAAAATTCAGCCCGGCGGCGCGGATCGCGACGCGCACCTCGCCCGGCTTCAGGGCACGCGAGAGAAACTCTTCCAGCAGCAAGCTTTCGGGCGCGCCGAGCTCGCGGCAGACGACAGCGCGCACCATCAGGCCGCGCTCGCCCTGCGGCGCTTGAGCGCCTCGCGGATCAGCGGCAGGCGGTCATTGCCGAAATACATGTCGGTCTTATCGACGAAGATCGTCGGCGAGCCGAAGCCGCCGCGCGCGACGACCTCTTCGGTGTTGGCCTTGAGCTGGTCCTTGATCCCCTGCTCCGAAATGCCTGCAAAGAATTTCTGCTCATCGATGCCAACCGTCCTGCAGATCTCGGCGAGCACCGTGTCCTGCGAGATGTCCTTGTCGCCGCTCCAATAGGTCTCGAACACGGCGGTCGCGAACGGTACAATATCCCGACCCAGCCAGATGCAGCCGCGCATCGCCTTGACGCTGTTCACCGGAAACACCGTCGGCGGCATCTTGATCGACAGACCGGCCGAGCGCGCCCAGTCCTGGAGGTCCTTCTTCATGTAGCGTGCCTTCAGCGGCACCGGCGTCTCCCGCTGCGCGTAGACGCTCGGGTTGACCGTGTTGAAGATGCCGCCGACCAGGATCGGCCGCCAGACGATCTCCGCGCCGAGCTCCTTGGCCAGCGGCTGGATGTTGTGAAAGGCGAGATAGGTCCAGGGGCTGGAACAGTCGAAGAAGAATTCGATCATGGCGTTTCCTTTGCTCTTGTCATTCCGGGGGCGCCCTCTTGGGCTCGAACCCGGAATCCATTCCACCAGTTTTATTGCGGCCCGATGGATTCTCAGGTGCGCAATTGCGCACCTTAGCTCGGCGCTTCGCGCCGCCCCGGATGACGGGTGCAGCCTACTTCTTTCCCAACACTTCCTTCGCACGCTGGCCGAACATGATCTTGCGTGATTCCTCGTCGAACGGCTCTTTCACGAACTTGCCGATCGCGAGCCCCGCCTGCACCGGCGGCCTGGCACGGACCTCGGCGTACCATCGCTTCACGTTCGGATAGTCCTCTAACGTAAAGCCCTGCGCCTTGTGGGTCATGGTCCAGGGGAAGCAGGCGATGTCGGCGATGGAATAGTCGCCGGCGACATAGGCGCCGGTCTTGGCCAACTGCCGGTCGAGCACGCCGTAGAGCCGCGCCGCCTCATCGCGGTAGCGCTCGATCGCGTAAGGGACCTTCTCGGCCGCATAGAGCGCGAAGTGGCCGTGCTGGCCGAGCATGGGCCCGAGCCCCGCCATCTGCCACATCACCCACTGGATGGTGGTGGAGCGGCCGCGCAAATCTCCGGCCAGGAAACGGCCGGTCTTCTCTGCCAGATAGATTAGGATCGCGCCGGTCTCGAAGGCCGAGAAAGGTGCGCCGCCATCGGCGGGTTCGTGATCGACGATCGCGGGAATACGGTTGTTCGGACTGATCGCGAGAAACTCGGGGTTGAACTGCTCGCCCGCGCGGATGTTGACGGGCTTCACGCGATAGGGGAGCCCGAGTTCCTCCAGCATGATCGAGATTTTCCAGCCGTTCGGCGTCGGCGCATAATAGAGATCGATCATCGCCTTCCCTGTCGTCGCCGCTGGAATAGAGAGCGACTTTTGTTGTTCTGTACCTCGACGTTAAGACATGGCAGGAAGAGGCGCAACATAACCTGCCGGGAGAGCCGCCATGCTGTTTCCAACCACGATCGCCGGCTCCTTGCCGAAGCCCGAATGGCTCGCCGAGCCCAACATGCTCTGGGCGCCCTGGAAGTCGCAAGGCGATGAGCTGCTCCGCGCCAAGCGGGACGCGACACTGATCTGGCTGAAGATCCAGGAGGACGCCGGCATCGACATCGTCACCGAGGGCGAGCAGGCCCGCCAGCATTTCGTGCACGGTTTCCTGGAGAAGATCGACGGCATCGATTTCGCCCACAAGGTCGAGATGGGCATCCGCAAGGACCGCTACAAGGCGATGGTGCCGCAGGTGGTCGCGCCGCTCCGGCTCAAGGGCCGCGTCCATGCCTTTGAGGCGCGCGTGGCGCGCACGCACACGAAGAAGAAGCTGAAATTCACCCTGCCCGGCCCGATGACCATCATCGATACGATTGCCGATCGCTACTATGGCGACCGCGTCAAGATGGCCTTTGCGTTCGCCGAGCTGCTCAACGAGGAAGCCAAGGCACTCCAGGCCGACGGCGTCGATCTCGTACAGTTCGACGAGCCTGCCTTCAACGTCTACATGGACGAGGTCAACGACTGGGGCATCAAGGCGCTGGAGCGCGCCGCGCAGGGGCTGACCTGCGCCACCGCCGTGCACATCTGCTACGGCTACGGCATCAAGGCCAACACCGACTGGAAGGAGACGCTCGGCGCACAGTGGCGGCAGTACGAGCAGATCTTCCCCGCGATCGACGCGAGCCCGATCCAGCAGGTCGCGATCGAGTGCCGCAATTCCAAGGTGCCGCTCGACCTGCTGGCGCTGCTCAAGACCAAGATCGTGCAGGCCGGCGTGATCGACGTCGCCAGCGACACGGTGGAGACCGCCGAGGACGTCGTGAAGGTGATCGACGCGGTGTCGAAATTCGTGCCCAAGAGCAACATCATCGCCACCACCAATTGCGGCATGGCGCCGATGCGGCGCGAGATCGCCGAAGCCAAGCTGATGGCGCTCGGCGCAGGTGCCGCAATGGCGCGCGAGAAGCTGGGATGATGACGGTAAGCCGCTGCGCTAGCTGCGCGCTGTCGGATGCAACGCAGGCCGATAGCCGGCGACGATTGCGCGCAGCGTAGAAGGCGGCGTCAGCAGCTTGGCTTCGGCGAGCTCGCGGTTAACTGCCGCATAGCCTGCCGGCGACCACAACAGCGCCCTGCCCCGCGCCACCAGAAAGCTCTCCTCGCCCTGCTGCACCATCGCGCCGTCGGGCAATTCTGCCAGCGACATCGGCAGCGCGTGCAGCTGCTTCCTGCCGCGATCAAGGCGCTCGCGATGCAGCGCGGCGTCGATCGCCTTCGCGCTGACGTCGCTTGCAGCATTCCCCGCTTCCCACGCTCTGCGAAAGCGCCTGGCATCGTCGCGGCGACAGAAGAAACACGGCCGATGGCCCGCGGCAAACGAGGTGGCTTCGTCGAGGAAGAACAGCTCGGTCCAGCTCCGGCGCGCCATCACCGGGCGCCGCCAGCCGCGGAATTCGCAGAGGCAAGTAATCCAGGCCGGCGACGACCAGCGCTTCTTCAGAAGCGTCTTCGTCGCGGGATCGTGGATGATGCCGCGATTGCCGGTGAACATTCCGCGATGCGGGGTGGCGATGATCTCGCCGGTCGGCGTGACGCGATTTTGCAGGGGCATGGGTGCACGCCCGTTAAACTGACGTCATTCCGGGGCGGTCCGCAGGACCGAACCCGGAATCTCGGGATTCCCTGGCGCGCAATTGCGCACCATAGTTCGATGCCTTGCATCGCCCCGGAATGTCTCCGTCCCTCACGCCGCTCCGTCGCGGAGCGGCGGGTGATAGGACAGCGCGGTGTCCCAGGGGAAGAAGATCCAGGTGTCCTGCGACACCTCCGTGATGTAGGTGTCGACCAGCGGGCGCCCCTTCGGCTTGGCGTAGACCGTGGCGAAATGCGCATCGGGCAGCATCTCGCGCACCAGCTTGCCTGTCTTGCCGGTGTCGACGAGGTCGTCGACGATCAGGAGCCCCTTGCCGGTGCCGCCGCCGAGTTTCATCGCAGCTTCCGAGATGCCCTTGAGGACCTGAAGCTCGCCCTGCTTGTTGTGGTCGTAGCTGGCGATGCAGACCGTGTCGATCACGCGCACGCCGAGCTCGCGGGCCACGATCGCGGCCGGCACCAGGCCGCCGCGGGTAATCGCGATCACCGCGTGGAACGGACCGACCTCGTTGAGCCGCCAGGTCAGCGCGCGGCAATCCCGGTGGAACTGGTCCCACGAGACCGGAAAGGCCTTGCCTGCCCGCTCCTGCGCGCTCAGTTCCGGTGCTTCACCGCCCATCATCCTCTCCTGCAAATCGTCGTCCGGCGGCCTTTCTGCTACCGGGTGATGTTCAATCCTGCCAGCATTTCCTTTACCGCGGCCATGGCTGCGGCGAGCTTATCCGCATCCCGCGAACGCACCACCAGATTGGTGTTCGGCTTCGAGTCCTCGTCCATGAAGGGATAGCTGCCGATGATGGTGTCGGGATGAGCGGCGGCGATCGCCCGCAGCGGGCTGCCGATGTCACCTTCCCGCGCATTGGCGCGGACCGATTCGGAGAGCATGCGCACGCCCGATTTCAGCTTGGGCGAGAC
Organism: Bradyrhizobium diazoefficiens USDA 110; assembly: GCF_000011365.1. GTDB lineage: Bacteria > Pseudomonadota > Alphaproteobacteria > Rhizobiales > Xanthobacteraceae > Bradyrhizobium > Bradyrhizobium diazoefficiens. The sequence continues at coordinate 6,171,301 of NC_004463.1, forward strand.
GATGTCCATCATCGCCTGCATGATCGAGGGGACGCCCGCCATGACAATGACATTGCCGATCTTGAAGCCGGGCGCGAGGATGGTCGCGCTCTGGATCAGCTCGGCGCCGTCGGGGATGCGGGCCATGCGCAGGCGGGCCTCGTTGAGATCCTGCTCGCTCCAGCGCTCGCGGAAACGGGCGACCACCTCCGGGTGATGGTCGATGCCGACGCCGAACGCCTTGGCGACGCTGTCGGCGGTGATGTCGTCATGGGTCGGCCCGATCCCGCCGGTGGTGAAGACATAGGTGTAGCGATGCCGCAGTGCATTCAATGCGGCGATGATGTCGTCCTCGTCGTCGGAGACGACCCGGACTTCCTTCAGGTCGATGCCGATATTGGTCAGGTATTCGGCAATGAAGCCGATATTCTTGTCCTTGGTCCGGCCGGACAGGATTTCGTCCCCAATGACCAGAATGCCCGCCGTGACGATCTCGCTCATGCCTTAAGTCCCTCACCTGTAGCGCCGACTTTGCCGAGGTAACGCGTTGAAGTCACGCGGTTTTGCTGCCGAAATAAGCAGTCCTCAGCCATTTTTTCAGGCAAGCCGCCGGCCATCCCCGGTAAATGCTGCCAGTCCATGCTTATCGCGCTGGCCCGCCCCTTGCTACCACCTGAAAGTCATGCACTCTTGCCGCATGGCCAGGACGTTGCGGTCTTCACCAAGGCCTGACGACCTGTCCAATGGCGCAACGCCTTGCGGGGACAAGTCGGGATCTATGGCAGTCGCGTTTGATGAAATGAACATTCCCGGCGGGGACCTTCGCCCCGCCTATCAGGAGCTGGCTCGCTGGCTCAAGGAGACGCCTCCCGAGGCGCTCGAATATCGCCGCCAGGAAGCTGAGCTCCTGTTCCGCCGGATCGGCATCACCTTCGCCGTCTACGGCGAATCCGAGTCGACCGAGCGCCTCATCCCCTTCGACGTGATCCCGCGGATCATGTCGGGCAAGGAATGGGCGCTGCTGGAGAAGGGCCTGAAGCAGCGCGTCCGCGCGCTCAACATGTTCCTGCGCGACATCTATCACGGCCGCGACATCCTCCGCGCCGAGGTCGTGCCCGACGATCTGATCTTCCAGAACCCGGTCTTCCGCCCCGAGATGAACGGCCAGCAGGTGCCGCACGACGTCTACGTGCACATCGCCGGCATCGACATCGTCCGGGTCGACGCCGAGGACTTCATCGTGCTGGAGGACAATGCGCGCACGCCCTCGGGCGTGTCCTACATGCTGGAAAACCGCGAGATCATGATGCGGCTGTTTCCGGATCTGTTCGCCCGCCACCGGGTGGCGCCGGTCGAGCGCTATCCGGACGAACTGCTCGCGGCCTTGCGTTCGGTCGCGCCGCAAGGCGCTTCGGGCGAGCCGACGGTCGCCCTGCTCACGCCGGGCGTCTACAACTCCGCCTATTACGAGCACTCGTTCCTTGCCGACAAGCTTGGCATCGAGCTGGTCGAGGGCCGCGACCTCATCATCAAGAACAACGAAGTGTTCATGCGGACGACCGAGGGGCTGAAACGCGTCGACGTGATTTATCGCCGCGTCGACGATGACTTCATCGACCCCCTCACCTTCCGCCCCGATTCCGTGCTCGGCGTGCCCGGGCTGATGTCGGCCTACGCGGCCGGCAACATCACCCTCGCTAATGCGGTCGGCACCGGCATCGCCGACGACAAGGCGATCTACTCCTACATGCCTGACATCGTGAAGTTCTATCTCGGCGAGGAGCCGATCCTGAAGAACGTGCCGACCTGGCGCTGCCGCGAGCCGAAGGACCTCGCCTATGTGCTGGACAACCTGAGTGAGCTCGTCGTCAAGGAAGTGCACGGCTCCGGCGGCTACGGCATGCTGATCGGCCCCGCCGCGACGAAAGCGACCATCGAAGCGTTCCGCGAGAAGCTCAAGCGCGAGCCGGAAGGCTTCATCGCGCAGCCGACGCTGGCGCTCTCGACCTGCCCGACTTGTACGGCCACCGGCCTTGCTCCGCGCCATGTCGACTTGCGGCCGTTCGTGCTGACCGGCAGCAAGAGCACTACGATCGTGCCGGGCGGACTCACACGCGTCGCGCTGAAGGAAGGCTCCCTGGTGGTGAATTCGAGCCAGGGCGGCGGCACCAAAGACACCTGGATTTTGGACGAGTAGTCAGATGCTGTCGCGTACCGCCGAAAACCTCTACTGGCTCGCCCGCTACGTCGAACGGGCCGAGTATCTCGCGCGCACCATCGATGCGACGCTGCGCGTCACCGCGCTTCCCGCTGCCTATATCGGCAAGACCAACGAATGGGACTCGGCGCTGCTGACCGCCGGCGTCGCCGCAAGCTTCTATCAGACCTATGAGGAAGCCAACGAGCACAACGTCGTCGAATACCTCTCGTTCTCGCCGAACAATCCGTCCTCGATCAGGAACTGCATCGAGGCGGCGCGGCTGAACTCGCGCTCGGTGCGCACCGCGCTCACCAGCGAGATGTGGGACACCATCAACTCGGCCTGGATCGAATTGCAGGAGGTCTGGAGCAAGGGCACCTCGACGCGCGAGGACCTCGCAAAATTCCTGCGCTTCGTACAGGAGACTTCGCTGCGCTTCGACGGTTCGGCCTACCGGACCATGCTGCGCAACGACGCCTACTGGTTCTCGCGGATGGGCGTGCATCTGGAACGCGCTGACAACACCGCGCGCATTCTCGACGTGAAGTACCACGTGCTGTTGCCCGAGGAAGAGCATGTCGGCGGCCCGCTCGACTTCTATCAGTGGAGCTCGATCCTGCGCTCGGTCTCGGCGCTGACCGCCTATCACTGGGTCTATCGCGAGACGCTGAAGCCCTGGTTGATTGCGGACCTGCTCATCCTCAACGACACGCTGCCGCGTTCGCTGGCCAGCTGCTACGGCAATCTCGTGCGCAACCTCGACCAGATCGGCGTCGCCTATGGCCGCCAGGGCCCGGCCCAGCGCCACGCCCGCGGCATCCGCAACCGGCTGGAACACAGCAATATGAACGACATTTTCCAGCATGGCGTGCATGAATTCATTCAGGAATTCATCGCGGACAATTCCAGGCTGGGCGAAATCATCACGAAGCAGTATTTGATCTGATACACGCCGTCATTCCGGGATGGTCCGAAGGACCAGACCCGGAATCTCGAGATTCTCAGGTGCGCAATTGCGCACCATAGTTCGGTGCTGTGCACCGCCCCGGAATGACGCCAGAACAACGGTCCACCATGCGCCTGCGAATCCAGCACACCACGACCTATCGCTACGAGCCGCCGGCGACCAGCGTGATCCAGATCCTGCGCATGACGCCGTGCAGCCATGACGGGCAGTATGTGGCGGAATGGCAGATCGACGTCTCGACCGACACCAAGCTCGACACCCATGAGGACGCCTTCGGCAACGTCACCCATGTGCTGTCCTGCGGGCCCGTCGGCGATATCAAGATCACGGCCGAGGGCCTGATCGAAACCCACGACACCGGCGGCGTGCTGCGCGGCGCCGACGAGCGCTTTCCGGCCGGCATGTTCCTGCGCACCACCGACCTCACCTCCGTCAATCCGGCCATGGCCGCAGTCGCGCGCCAGTTGCGCAGCGAGGCCGAGAGCGACACACTCGGGTTCCTGCACACGCTGATGAGCGAGATCGGCGACCACATGACGTTCGACGAGGATCCGACCAACAGCGGCACGTCGGCGGCGGAAGCCTTCACGCTCAAGCGCGGGGTCTGCCAGGACTACGCGCATATCTTCATCGCCTGCGCCCGCACCGGCGGGGTGCCGGCGCGCTTCGTCTCCGGCCACTTTTTGCGCTCGGACGGCACGGTGCACCAGGATGCCGGCCATGCCTGGGCGGAGGCCTATGTCCCCGATCTCGGCTGGGTCGGCTTCGATCCCGCCAACAGCATCTGCGCCACCGACGCCCATGTCCGCGTCGCGATCGGGCTCGACTATCTCGGCGCAGCCCCCGTGCGCGGCACCCGCTATGGCGGCGGCGCGGAGACGCTGTCGGTGGCCGTCAAGGTCGAGCAGGCCGGCCGCGGCGGGCAATCGCAGTCCCAGCGGCAGAGCTAAATCCGGCGAGATCGCGTCGCGAGACATCTGCGGCGTAATCAAGCCGCTACGTTACAGCTGTAATCCACGACCGCCGCGCTGAAACCGCCCCGTAGCACCATCTATTCAACGTCTGTCGCGATCCGTTTCCGCAACAGAGGTTGAACAGATGCAGCTTCACGAAAAAAACAAAAGCCATTCGGCGCCCCTGCGCGATCCCCACCAAGACATGCTGGTGGGCATCCGGGAGCTCGCTCCCGAGATCAAGGCACGTGCCGCCGAGATAGAAGCTGCACGCCGCATCCCGCCCGACCTGGTGGAGCGGCTGAGGTCGATCGGTCTCTTTCGGATGTTCGTGCCGCACAGCCATGGCGGGCTGGAGCTGGAGTTTCCGGCGGGACTGGAGGTCATCAAGACATTGGCCCGTCTCGACGGCTCGATCGGCTGGATCGCGGCTGTCGCCGGGGTCAGCAGCCTCTTCGTCGCCGCGTCGCCCCCGGAATTGTACAAGCGCGTCTACCAGGACGGACCTGATACGGCGATCTGCGGCTCATCCCAGCCGGGTGGAACGGCAGAGCGCGTGGCCGACGGCTACCGCGTCAAGGGCCGCTGGCCGTTCGCCAGCGGTTGCATGCATGCGGACTGGATCGGCGGAATCTGCATTGTCACCGAAAATGGCAAACCGGTCCCCGGCCCGCAGGGCAAGCCACTGCTTCGCGCCGTTATGCTGCCGGCTCGCGACTGGGAGATCGAGGACACCTGGCACGTGGCGGGGCTCGAGGGCACCGGCAGCCATCACGTCACGCTGCGGGAGACGCTGGTTCCCGAGGCCAATTTCTTCGATCTCGATGTTGCCCCGCGCCAGTCGGGTCCGCTCTATCGAGCATTGCGGCAATTGCTGCCGTTGGTGCACGGCGCATTTGTGGTAGGCATGGCCGAGAGCACCGTCGATGAACTGCTCGCGCTGGCCAATACCGGGAGGCAGCAATTGTATGCGGCTGTCCCGATGCGGGAGTCCGAGATATTCCAGTACGAACTCGGCCGGATCTCCGCCGAGCTCGGGGCCGCGCAGGCGTTTCACGAGGTCCAGGCTGCCAGTCACTGGCGTCACGCGCTGGCCGGAACGTTGAATGACGAAGACCTTGTCGTCGAAGGGACCCGATCGGCGACCTGGCTCGCCACGACCTGCGTCGGCATCGCCGACGCCTGCTTTAGCCTGGCCGGAAGCAGTGCGGTCTACGACAGCTCGCCGCTGCAGCGGCGCCTGCGTGACCTTCACGTCGCAGCACAGCACGCCCACGCGCAGCAGCGGCAATATGTCGATGTCGGCAAGCTGGCCTTGCGCCGCTCAACTGAACATGCCGGCTGACCACGTGGGGCGTGCTACACTCGCAGGGTCAGATCAGACCCTGCGAGGACCCCCATGGCGACCGTAAAGCTGCTTTCGGACCATGAGCTCTCCAGCGAGGCGCGCGCCGTTTTCGACGACATCCGCAAGGTGCGGCAGTCGGATTTCGTCAACAATTTTTGGCGCGCGCTGGCGCATGATCCGAAGACGCTGCGGCGGACCTGGGAGAGCATCAAGGAGGTGATGGCGCCGGGGGCGCTCGATCCCAAGGTCAAGGAAATGCTCTATGCCGCGGTTTCGGTGGCGCATGGCTGCAGCTATTGCATCCATTCGCACACCGCCGGCGCACGAGCCAAAGGCATGACCGAGGCCGAATATGGCGAGCTGCTCGCCATCGTCGGCATGGCTGCGGAGACGAACCGGCTGGTCACGGCGCTCGGCGTTCCCGTCGACGAGGCGTTTCTCGTCGGCGCCGCCGACTGAGGTCAGCCGTCGCGCCCGGGAATGACGACCTCATCCCGGGAATTGGGGTTGGAGCGGCCCCCGAAATTGGCTAGTAATTCCGCGCAAACGCGTTCGGGGACTGGAAATGACCTATTGTTGCGGAATCCTGGTTCGGGACGGTTTGGTGATGATCGCCGATACCCGCACCAATGCCGGTCTCGACAACGTCTCGACCTTCCGCAAGCTGCACATCTTCTCCAAGCCCGGCGACCGCATCATGGCGATCGCCAGCGCCGGCAACCTCGCCATCAGCCAGTCGGTGCTGTCCACGCTGACCGAAGGCCTCGAGGACCCCAATACGGGCGAGATCGAGACGCTGATGAACGCGCCGACCATGTTCCAGGCCGCCCAGCGCATCGGCCGGGCGATCCGGGCGGTGCATGCGACCGAAGGGCCCGCGCTGAAATCCGAGGACGTCTCGTTCGACGTCTCCTTCCTGTTCGGCGGCCAGATCAAGGGCGCGCGTATGCGCCTGTTCATGGTCTACACCGCCGGCAACTTCATCGAGTGCACCACCGACACGCCCTACTTGCAGATCGGCGAGCACAAATACGGCAAGCCGGTGCTCGACCGTGCCATGCATTACGACGTCGAGCTCTACGAGGCGCTGAAGACCGGCCTGATCTCGATGGACTCGACCATGCGCTCCAACCTCGGCGTCGGCCTGCCGATCGACGTGCTGGTGGTGCGCGCCGACGCCTGCGATGCCGATCTCAACCACCGCATCGAGGCGGGCGAGCCCTATTTCCACGATCTGCGCTCGCGCTGGTCGGCAGCCTTGCGCGCCGCGCACCAGAACATTCCGCGCCCGCCCTACAAGAACGAAAAAGAACCCAAAACCTGACAGCTTAGAGAAAAGGCAGGAAACGATGAGTGAAGCAAAAAAGATCGCAGTGGTGACGGGCGCCGGCACCGGTGTCGGCCGCGCGGCCGCGCTGGCGCTGATGAACACCGGCTTCACCGTGGTGCTCGTGGGGCGCCGCATGGAGATGCTCGAGGAAACGGCGAAGCTCGGTCCCGCAGGAAAGAGCCTCTGCGTCACCGCCGACATGACCAAGCCGGACCAGATCGCCGCGCTGTTTGACAAGGTGAAGGCGACCTATGGCCGCCTCGACGTGCTGTTCAACAATGCCGGCATGGGCGCGCCGGCGGTGAACTTCGAGGATCTCAGCCTCGAGCAGTGGCAGGCGGTGGTGAACACCAACCTCACCGGCCCGTTCCTGTGCACCCAGCACGCCTTCCGCATCATGAAGGACCAGACCCCGCGCGGCGGCCGCATCATCAACAACGGCTCGATCTCGGCGCATGCGCCGCGGCCGTTCTCGGCGGCCTACACCTCGACCAAGCACGCCATCACGGGCCTCACCAAGGCGAGCAATCTCGACGGGCGCATGTACGACATCGCGGTCGGCCAGGTCGACATCGGCAATGCGGCAACCCCGATGACCGACCGCATGGTCAACGGCCCCGGCGTGCTCCAGCCCGACGGCACCACCAAGCACGAGCCGCGCATGGACGCCAAAGCGGTCGGCGATGCTGTCGCCTACATGGCCGGCCTGCCGCTGGACGCCAACGTGCTGACCATGACGGTCATGGCGACCAAGATGCCGTTCGTTGGACGGGGCTAAGACCGTTACTGGTTCTTGCCCAGGGCTTCTGACACCAAATGAAGCCCGCGATCCTTGGCCGCGATCAACCGTCGTTGAAATGCGGCCAAGGTCGCTTCTTTGCTGTCGGGCGCAAGTTCGCTGGCCAGGGCAGCGAAGTGGCTATCGGCCTCGTCGAACCGGCCGAGACGCCGCAGCATCTCGCCGGTCAGAAGCCGATCGTCGAGGCGCGCTTCTGCGCTCCTGGTTGTGTCGGCAACGTCCACTGCCAGCCGCGCCAGCAGTTCAGTCGCATAGCGAGTGTAGCGTTCGCCGGTCGTGCCTTCCGCCATCAGGCGCCGGACGAGATCCTGAGCATCCTTGGCGGACAGGCCAGGTCTGTTCACCCGGCTCCGTTCGCCAAGCTCGGTTCGTCCCGCCTCCCACGTCGCCTGCAGCAGCAGACTGGATACTTCCGCGTGAGATGAGCCGGTGTGCTCCATGATCCAGGATGCGCGGTAATAAGGCGTCTCACTCCGGATGCCCTGAAACTCCGGTGACAGAATCAAAGGCCGAAGCCTCTCCAGCTCGTCGTCCTCGTACTTCGCCTTGACGAAGACAAATCCGTTGGTCGGGCAACTCGCGAGCGGCCAGGGGCTTTCAATCGCACCGACCGGCATCCAATCGAGCTGCTTGCCAAAGGACGTGCCGGAGTTCTGCGCGCTGTAGGTGAATTTGACGCCGTCGTAGGGACAGGTCATTTCGACGATGCTTCTGGTCATTGCATGAGCAGCGAAAGCGCCGCCGGCCAGAACGAGCCACGCCAGAACTAGCAGCCTTGATCGCCTGCCCATCTCCCCCTCTATCCTACGTGGAGACCGATCCCTCGGACTACCATGCCGTCCGGAATACGCCGTTCGTGTGGCGCCGCTGAAACGGGCCTCGCTCCTGCCTGACTCAAAAAGTGAAAAACAACCCCATGCACAGTAGGCGTCAAGGGGCGCCAGCAGGCGGTCAGCCGTGGGGGTGACGTGAACTAAAGCCCCGCGCTGCCTCCACAATCGTCATTGCGAGCGCAGCGAAGCAATCCAGACTGCCTCCGCGGTGAGATTCTGGATTGCTTCGTCGCAAGGGCTCCTCGCAATGACGTGGAGAGAGCGGAGTCTACTCCAGGCTCTCCACCCGCCGCAGGGTCGGAAACAGCTTCATCCAGAGCAGCGCCACCGCGACCGTGCAGACGCCGCCGAACACTGCCGCCGGCATAGCGCCGAGCAGCGCGGCTGCCACTCCGCTCTCGAACTGGCCGAGCTGGTTGGAGGCGTTGATGAAGAGGAAATTCACCGCGCCGACGCGGCCGCGCATCTCGTCGGGCGTTGAGAGCTGCACCAGCGAGAAGCGGATCACGACGCTGATCGTGTCGGCGGCGCCGAGGATCGCGAGCGACAGCACCGACAGCCACATCCATGACGACAGCGCGAACACGATGGTCGCGATGCCGAACACGATCACGGCCTGGAACATGCGCAGGCCCACATGCCGCGAGATGGCGTGGCGCGCCAGCACCATGATCATCAGCAGTGCGCCAACTGCCGGCGCGGCGCGCAACACGCCGAGCCCGATCGGGCCGGTCTGGAGGATATCGCGGGCATAGATCGGCAACAGCGCGGTGACGCCGCCGAACAGCACCGCGAACAGGTCGAGCGAGATGGTGCCGAGGATCGCCGGATTGCTCCGGATGAAGCGAACACCGGCGAAGATGTTGTCGGCGTCCGTGCCCTCCTTGGCGACCGCCTGCGGGCGCGGCCGGATGAAACCGGTCAGGATCATCCCGAGAATCCAGAACAGCAGCATCACGGCATAGGCAAGATGCGGCGCGACCGCGTAGGCAAAGCCGCCGAGCGCGGGACCCGTGATGGTCGCGACCTGCCCTGCGCCGCTCGCGACGGCCGTTGCCCGCTGGAGCGAGCCCTGCGGCGCGATCAGCGGCAGCAGCGCCGCGGTGGTCGGGCTTTCGAAGGCCCCGGCAATGCCGAGCACGAAGGTCGCGATGAAGATCTGCACTTCGCTGACTGCGCCCAGATAGGTGATGATTGCGAGATAGAGCGCGGTCGCGGCCTCCACGAGCTGGCAGAGCTGGACCACGCGCTTGCGCTCGAAGCGGTCGGCGGCGTGGCCGGCGACGAACACGAGCAGCGCGGTGGGCAGGAACTGCACGAGGCCGACCATGCCGAGGTCGAAGGCCGAGCCGGTGAGGTCGTAGATCTGCCAGCCGATCGCGACCGCCGCGATCTGGCTGGAAAAGCGCGACAGGCTGCGCGAGAGCAGGAAGAACAGGAAGGCGCGGTGGGAGAGGAGCACGCCGGCACTGACCGGCGGATTTTCGGATATTGGCTGCTCTGGCATCGCCTTTTGGGTCACCCTCGGACCGCTCGCCCCCTTGACGTCGACATGCCCCCGCGTGACTGAGGCGGGCCGGCTTGTCAACAGCCGGGCGTTTCCCGCACGTCCCGGCATTGCCTTTGCAACGCACGCGCGGCCATAATCACAGAGGGTTTGGGGACATCATGCTGCGGCTGCAATCGGCACTCGGCATTTTCGCATTGCTGCTGATCGCGTGGGCATTGGCAGAGAATCGCCGCGCGGTCTCGCTGCGCCAGGCGGCGATCGGCCTTGTCATGACCTTCGTCACCGCGGCGGTGCTGCTGAAGCTGCCGGCCGTCGCCCATGCCTTCGGCGCCATCAACGACGCGGTCGGCGCGATCTCGGCGGCCTCGCGCGCCGGCTCCTCCTTCGTGTTCGGCTATGTCGGCGGCGGTCCCCTGCCCTTCGACCTGAAGGTACCGGGCGCCGATTTCATCCTGGCGTTCCAGGCGCTGCCGATCGTGCTGGTGATGAGCGTGCTGACGACGCTGCTGTTCTATTGGCGGGTTCTGCCGCCGATCGTACGCGGCACGGCCTGGCTGCTCGAACGCACGCTCGGCGTCGGCGGCGCGGTGGGCTTGTCGACCGCGGCCAACATCTTCCTCGGCATGGTCGAGGCGCCGCTGTTCGTGCGGCCGTATCTGGCGCAGATGACACGCAGCGAGTTGTTCCTGGTGATGACCGGCGGCATGGCCGGCATCGCCGGCACGGTGCTGGTGCTCTACGCCACGCTCCTTGCTCCGCTCATCCCCGACGCCGCCGCGCATTTCGTCATCGCCTCGGTGCTGGGCGCGCCGGCTGCGATCCTTGTCAGCCTGATCATGGTGCCGGAGACGTCGGACAAGCGCACCGGCGGCGCGCTGGAGGATCCCGAGATGGCGGTCTCCGGCACGATGGATGCGATCGTGAAGGGCACCGGCGCGGGGATTGAGCTGCTGATCAACATCATCGCGATGCTGCTGGTGCTGGTGGCGCTGGTCTACCTCGTCAACGCCATCCTCGGCCTGCTGCCGCACATCGGCGGCGCGGCGATCTCGTTGCAGCGCATGCTGGGGCTTGTGATGGCGCCGGTGTGCTGGCTGATGGGATTGCCCTGGGATCAGGCGGTGACGGCCGGCAGCCTGATGGGCACGAAAACCGTGCTCAACGAACTGATCGCCTATGTCGACCTGTCGAAGCTCGCGCCGGAGGCACTGGACGCACGCTCGCGCCTGATCATGCTCTACGCGATGTGCGGCTTCGCCAACTTCGCCAGCCTCGGCATCATGATCGGCGGCTTGGGGGTGATGGCGCCGGAGCGCCGCGAGGAGATCAACGCGCTCGGGCTGAAGTCGATCGTGTCGGGGACGCTGACGACGTGCTTGATGGGAGCGGTGGTGGGGGTGTTGGCGTAAGTCTCTCCACCGTCATTCCGGGGCGCGACGAAGTCGCGAGCCCGGAATCCATTTTACCGCGCGTGATGAGGTACGATGGATTCCGGGTTCGCGCCAAGAGGCGCGCCCCGGAATGACGAGAGAAGGGTGCAGCGTCTCCGACGGAGCGCCCTACGCCTTCAGCTCCACCGTCTTGAACTCCGCCGGCAAAATCACCTCCAGCAGTTCCACGTCGTCCGAGTAATCCAGGATCATGTGCTTGATCTTCGGCGGCTGGGTCCAGGCGCTGCCCTCCTTCATCAGCGTCTCGCCCTCGCCTTCCATGTAGGTCTTCACCCAACCCTTGAGCACGTAGACCATCTGGAATTCGACGTCGTGGAAGTGAAGCTTTGAGACTTCGGCGGGATTGCAGGGGCCCTGCAGCCGGATCACGTGTGCTTGCGCGAGGCCGTGGCTTGCTTCGGCGATACCGAGGTCACGGTACTTCGCGTAGGCGCGCAGGCCGTCGGCCTTGAAGTCTTCCTCGCGGTGATGGCTGATCGCGATGCGCTGCTTCGGACGTACGGGCTTCTTCGGAGAGGCTGTGCGCGCCTTCGCCTTGACCGCCTTGCGTGCCGAGGATCGCGCCGCGGCCTTGGTGCCGCTCCGCTTCTTCACCGCGGTCTTGCTTGCGGGTCTTGATGCCTTTTGCTTGGCCATTGTCTGCCTCCCTGATCTGAGCCGCGCCCGCCGGATGGGTGCAACCGGACGGCAGATTAGCCAGTCCTGGACGAGGCAGCAATTGCAGGGCTTGGATCAGCAGCGCGATAACGGGATCGTTCGTAGCTTGCCCGAAGCTGTCGTCGCGAACGGCCGTCGTCTCGTATTCGTTCCCTCGCCGATTTAATCTCGCCGGGAGATTCTGGGGGATTGATTCATGAGCAACAGCGTAGGTCAGCGTGCATTTCAAAATGCCCGGCTTCAGAAGCGGCAGAAAGCCGATGTGCTGCCGTTGCTCGGGCAGGCCCTCCAGTTGCACAAGCAAGGGCTTCTCGCCCAGGCCCAGGCTGCCTACCGCCAGGTTCTGCAGCTGGCGCCCGACCAATTCATCGCGCTGCATATGCTCGGCAGCTTGGAGTCAGATACCAAAAACTATCAGCAGGCCGAAATTCTGCTGAGCCGGGCGGTTGCCGTGGATCCGCGATCTGCCGATGCTCACATGAGCCGAGGCGTCGCGCTGAACGGGCTACGACGTCACGGTGAGGCCTGTGAGAGCTATCGAAGGGCCCTCGCCTTGCGCCCCAACTTCGCTGTAGCCCTGTCCAATCTCGGTAACGCGAGCGTGACGCTCGATCTTCAGGAAGCGCTCGCGTGCTTCGACAAGGCGCTCGCAATCGACGGAAACCTTGCCGAAGCCCACAACGGCCGGGGTTGGGTGCTCTGCCGTCTGCGCAATTATGACGAGGCCATCGCCAGCTTGAACCGTGCGCTAGCGATCAAGCCCGCCTATGCCTCGGCGCTGGCGAACCGCGCCCTCGCTTTGCAGGAGCTTCTGCGGATTGACGAAGCCATGGCGGATTGCAATCAGGCAATTGCCGTGGAGCCCAACGATATGAACGGGTGGCTCGGGCGCGCCAGTGTCTGGCTCCAGGTCCAGCACATGGCCGAAGCACTGCACGATAGCGAGAAAGCGATCGCTGTCGATCCCGATGCTGTTCAAGCTCACCTGGTACGGGGCATTTGTCTTGCCGCACTTGGGCGGGTCGACGAAGCCCTGGCCAGTTACGACAGAGCCCTTGAAATCGAGCCTGACTTCCCGAGCGCGATCTCCAACAAGATATTCACGCTCGATTTCGCGGCGGATGCCAGCGTCGAGCAGCATCAGCGAGCGCGGCAAGTCTGGTGGGAGCGGATCGGCGCGAAGTTCGCCTCAGAAGCGGCGAGACCGCACGACAACAGCCGCGATCCGGATCGCCCTCTGGTGCTCGGCTATGTCTCGTCGGACTTCAACGCGCATTCGGCCGCATTCATATTCAAGCCGGTCCTGCAATACCGTGACCGGGCACAATTCGAGATCGTGTGCTACTCTTGTTCGTCGAAAGTGGATGCGGCGACCGACGAATTTCAAAAGATCGCCGATCGCTGGCGCGACGCCTCGCAATGGAGCGACGATCGCCTCGCCGCCGAGATCCGCGCCGATGGCGTCGATATCCTGATCGATCTATCCGGCCATACCAAAGGAAACCGCCTCGGCGTGTTTGCGCGCAAGCCGGCGCCGATCCAGGCCCATGGCTGGGGTCACGGCACCGGCACCGGGCTGCCGACGATCGATTATCTGTTCTCCGACCCGGTCGCGATTCCTGCCGCGGTCCGGCATCTGTTTGCGGAAACCGTTGTCGACCTGCCGTGCTTTGTGACGCTGGAGCCGCTGCCGATCGAGCTTGCGCGGGCCTCAACGCCGGCGATCTCGAACGGCTTCGTCACATTCGGTGTCTTCAACCGCATCAGCAAGATTTCGGACCAGGCCGCGCAGGCCTGGTCCCGGATTCTCGAGCGGGTGCCGGGGTCACGACTGCTGATCAAGGATGTTGCGCTGGACGATCAACTGGTCCGCGACAATCTGCTGGCACGGCTTGCAACTTGCGGAGTGCCGGCCGAACGCGTCGATCTGCTCGGAACCACCTTGCGAGTCGATCATCTGGCATCGTTCAATCGCGTCGATATTGCCCTCGATCCGTTCCCGCAGAATGGCGGCGTCAGCACGTTGGAAGCCTTGCAGATGGGCGTGCCCGTGGTGGCGAAGCTCGGGAACAGTCTGCCCAGCCGTGCCGCCGGCTCCATCCTCACCGCGCTTGGCCTGCCGGACTGGGTTACGGACAGCGAGGAGGCATATGTCGACATCGCGGTGAGCCGCGCGACTGAGATCGACGACCTCGACAAATTGCGGCGCGAGCTGCCCGGACAGGTCAGGGCTGCGCCGGCCTGCAACCCGGTCGCCTACGCGCAAGCGGCGGACGAGGCCTATCGCGCGATGTGGAAGCGCTATTGCAGCAGCGACGCCTGATCGCTGCGTCAATGCAGCCTGAACACGCCGTCCACCGCACGTAGCTCGGCCGGCTTGATCAGCTTGGAATGCGCGACGGTGACCGAATAGAGGGGACCGTCGAGCTTTTGCTGCCAGAACGCCAGGAAATCGGTCAGCGCCGGGAATTTCGGGAAGAGATCGTAGTTCTGCCAGACATAGGTCTGAAGCAGCGAAGGATGATCCGGCATCCGATAGAGAATTTCAGCCGTCGTCAGCCCGTAACCCAGCACCTGTTTCCGGAAGTCGTCGGAAACAACCCCAACCCGCGAGACCATGCCAACCTCCTTTGCAGGAGCGCATTCAGGGGTGGCTTGATCCGGTACGCTGCTTACGAGCCACCCGGTGGAGATGCGCTCACATGAGAGAAATGTGACGCAAACTGATAATCCATCTCAAGCCCAAAAGTTTAACAAGCTGTTGAAATTCAATGCGTTAGCAGCAGAGACGGCTCCGTGCTAATACGGTCCGGCGGACGGTTAACGATGGGAAAGAGATTCTGGCAGCCGGGCCTTCCGAGTGCTTATTTTTCTGCTAGAAGCCCTTGCCCCCGCAAAATTCCTGTCCTATTTCAGCCTCACCCGTGCTAGCACTCGCGGGCACAGACTGCTAACAATCTGAAATCATCAACCCGAGCAATTGCTTAGGAGGACTGCATGAAATTCCGTCCGCTTCACGACCGCGTCGTGGTCAAGCGCATCGACGCAGAAGAGAAGACCGCTGGCGGCATCATCATTCCCGACACTGCCAAGGAAAAGCCCTCCCAGGGCGAAGTCGTCGCCGTCGGCCCCGGTGGCCGCGACGAAGCCGGCAAGCTGATCCCGATCGACCTGAAGGTCGGCGATCGCGTGCTGTTCGGCAAGTGGTCCGGCACCGAGGTCAAGATCGACAGCGTCGATCTCTTGATCATGAAGGAAAGCGACATCATGGGCGTCCTCGACGTCCCCGCTTCCAAGAAGAAGGCGGCCTAAGAGCCCCCTCTCGCCCCCAGCCAACCTCAAGGAAAAATCCAGATGGCAGCTAAAGAAGTCAAATTCTCGGTTGATGCGCGCGACAAGATGCTGCGCGGCGTCGACATCCTCGCCAACGCGGTGAAGGTCACGCTCGGTCCGAAGGGCCGCAACGTCGTGCTCGACAAGTCGTTCGGCGCTCCCCGTATCACCAAGGACGGCGTCACCGTCGCCAAGGAGATCGAGCTCGAGGACAAGTTCGAGAACATGGGCGCGCAGATGGTGCGCGAAGTCGCCTCCAAGTCCGCTGATGCGGCCGGCGACGGCACCACCACCGCGACCGTGCTGGCCCAGGCGATCGTGCGCGAAGGCGCCAAGTCGGTTGCCGCCGGCATGAACCCGATGGACCTCAAGCGCGGTATCGACCTCGCGGTCGAAGCCGTCGTTGCGGACCTCGTCAAAAACTCCAAGAAGGTCACCTCGAACGACGAGATCGCCCAGGTCGGCACCATCTCGGCCAACGGCGACGCGGAGATCGGCAAGTTCCTGGCCGACGCCATGAAGAAGGTCGGCAACGAGGGTGTCATCACCGTCGAGGAAGCCAAGTCGCTCGAGACCGAGCTCGACGTCGTCGAGGGCATGCAGTTCGACCGCGGCTACATCTCGCCCTACTTCGTCACCAACGCCGACAAGATGCGCGTTGAGATGGACGACGCCTACATCCTCATCAACGAGAAGAAGCTCTCCTCGCTGAACGAGCTGCTGCCGCTGCTCGAGGCCGTGGTGCAGACCGGCAAGCCGCTGGTCATCGTCGCCGAGGACGTCGAGGGTGAAGCCCTCGCGACCCTGGTCGTGAACCGTCTGCGCGGTGGTCTGAAGGTCGCGGCCGTCAAGGCTCCGGGCTTCGGCGATCGCCGCAAGGCCATGCTGCAGGACATCGCGATCCTGACCGGCGGCCAGGCGATCTCGGAAGATCTCGGCATCAAGCTCGAGAACGTCACGCTCAACATGCTCGGTCGCGCCAAGAAGGTGATGATCGACAAGGAGAACACCACGATCGTCAACGGCGCCGGCAAGAAGGCCGACATCGAGGCGCGCGTGTCCCAGATCAAGGCGCAGATCGAGGAAACCACCTCGGACTACGACCGTGAGAAGCTCCAGGAGCGTCTCGCCAAGCTCGCTGGCGGCGTCGCGGTGATCCGCGTCGGCGGCGCGACCGAGGTCGAGGTGAAGGAGCGCAAGGATCGCGTTGATGACGCGATGCACGCGACCCGCGCGGCTGTGGAAGAAGGCATCGTCCCGGGCGGCGGCGTCGCCCTGCTCCGTGCTTCCGAGCAGCTCAAGGGCCTGCGCACCAAGAACGACGACCAGAAGACCGGCGTCGAGATCGTGCGCAAGGCGCTGTCGGCTCCCGCTCGCCAGATCGCGATCAACGCCGGTGAAGACGGCTCGGTGATCGTCGGCAAGATCCTGGAGAACAAGACGTACGCCTACGGCTTCGACTCCCAGACCGGCGAGTACGTCAACCTGGTCACCAAGGGCATCATCGACCCGACCAAGGTGGTCCGCACCGCGATCCAGAACGCAGCCTCGGTTGCGGCGCTGCTGATCACCACGGAAGCCATGGTCGCCGAGCTGCCCAAGAAGGGCGGCGCCGGCCCCGCGATGCCTCCGGGCGGCGGCATGGGCGGCATGGACTTCTAAGCGACGAAGTCGTCCCGGACGCGGTGCAGCGCGAAGCGATGCACCGCAGATCCGGGATCTCGCTCTACAAATACGAAGCCCCGGCAGCGATGCCGGGGTTTTTGTTTGTGGCGCAACTCTCCCCACCTCGTCATTCCGGGGCGCGCGAAGCGCGAGCCCGGAATCCATAACCACGAACCTTAGTTGGCTATCCCGGAATAGAGATCATCCCAACTCGGGTTATGCTCCTCGATCAAGCGCGTCTTCCAATCCCGACGCCACTTCTTGAGCTCCTTCTCGCGTGCGATGGCGCTCGCGGGTTCGTCGTAGATCTCGAACAAGACGAGCTTGTCGACGCCATACTTCGTCGTGAAGCCGGGGACGGCTTTGCTCCTGTGCTCGTAGACACGGCGCACGAGATCATTGGTCACGCCAATGTAGAGCGCGCCGTGCTTCCTGCTCGCGAGGATGTAGACGTAGTAGGCCATTCCATCCGCCTGGGGTTATGGATTCCGGGATCGTCGCTTCGCGACGCCCCGGAATGACAGCACCTCACCACACCTTCCCCATCCGCTCGCCTCGCAAGCGGCCGTCGGCGTCGAGCGACCAGAATATCCGCGTCACCTTGCCGACGAGATGGTCCATCGGGACGAAGCCCATCGCCGACATCATGCGGCTGTCGGTGGAGTTGTCTCTGTTATCGCCGAGCGCGAAGAAATGGCCCGGCGGCACCGTGTAGACGCTGGTGTTGTCGAGGTAGCCATTGTCGACGCAATCGTAGGTCACATAGCTCGCGCCGTTCGGCAGCGTCTCGCGCCAGCGCTTGATCTTCGTGCCGTCGTCGGTCCCGCAGACGGCCCCGCCCGCCACGCTCGCCAGCGCGACGCGGGTCACCGGCCTGTCGTTGAGGACGAGTTGCCCACCGCGCATCTGGACCCGGTCGCCCGGCAGCGCCACCACACGCTTGACGTAGTCCACCGAGGCGTCCTTCGCCGTGCGAAACACGACGACGTCGCCGTAGCCGGGATCGGCGGCAAAGAAACGGCCCGAGATCCAGGATGGCGCATAGGGAAACGAATAGCGGTCGTAGCCGTAGGCCGATTTTGCGGCGAAGACGTAGTCGCCGACCATCAGCGTCGGCGCCATCGAATTGGAGGGGATGTTGAACGGCTGGTACAGGAAGAAGCGAAACAGGAACGGCGGCGACCACAGCACCGGAATCAACAGGACCAGGATGACGATCGCCTTCCATTCCCGCGATTGCGCCGAGGGGCGGATCGTTTGCTCAAGAGTGGTCATGGGCCTGCCCTGATCAAGACCGTGATCGTCATCGTGAGATTACGCAACCCTTGCGGGCGCGCAATCCCCTCGCAGGATTTTGGTCGCACGGGCCCGCTTGCGCGTTCACCGCGACAGAGGACAACGCAGATGTGAGGGGCCGCCCGTGGGCGGCCCCTCTGCTTCACGCGCTCTCGGGCGCCTTCAGGCGCACGAGCCGGGTCAGGAGGGCATCGAGGCCCTCGCCGTTGCCGGCATGGAGGTCGATGCGGCCGACCTTCTCGACCAGCCGCTCCAGCGACTCCAGCTCCTTGAGCCGCAGCAGCAGGGGGTTCTCCTCCATCAGGCGGGCGGTGTTCAGGAGCGAACGCGTTGCCGCGGTCTCCTCCTGCCGGCGGATCAGGTTCGCCTTCGCGACCCGCTCCGCCTCCACCACCTTGTTCACCAGCTCCCGGATCTCGCCGGGCAGGATCACGTCCTTGACGCCGAGCTCGGTCACCTCGACGCCAGACTCCGCGATGCGTGCACGCACATAGTCGCGCAGCTCCGCATCCAGCGCCGCCTTCGCAGACAGCACCTCGTCCAGCGTCCGGCCGGCGACCGCCTCGCGGATCGCGAACTGCACCAGGCGGTACAGCCACGCATCCACGTCGGGAACGGTCGCAACCGTGCGCTCGGGATCGACGATCCGGCGGAACGCCGTCAGCGTCACCCGCAGCGCGATGCGATCCTTGGTCAGCATCTCCTGCGCGGTGATCTCGACCGCCTGGGGCCGCAGGTCGAGGCGCTTCACCTCGATCTTGCGGCCGACGGTCCAGAAGGCGTGCCGGCCGGGCGCAAGCCGCTCCACGAGCCGGCCCTCGACGTAGAGCAGGCCCGCCTCGTGGTTCTCGACCACCGCTTCCATCACGACGGTCGAGCGGTTGCGCTCGATCATGGTCAGGTGCCGCGCGCTAACCTTGGGATCGGCGGACACATCGATGCGCTCGACATCGATGCGGGTCGCGACCTTCCAGTAGACACGCACCTGCCAGGGCGTCATCAGATGCACGGGCCGGCCGTCGAGGCTGACGATGGCGATCTCGTCCGCCTTGGTCTCGACCGCCTCGAACAGCTCGGCGGCGAGATCAGGCCGCGCGGCCTTCAGCACCGCGTAGCGATCCGCAGAGAATTCGCTGCGAACCACGTCGAGCACCTCGGCCTTCAGCTCGTGCAGGGGATCGAACAGCCGGTGCTTGCCGGGCGCGAGCACGCGCACGAGCTGCCCGTTGCGCGTCAGCAACGCACGCTCGCCATCCTTCACCGTCACGTTCAGCATCAGCAAGTGCCAAGTCATGGCACGCCTCCTTCGTTTGCGCCCGGCCGGATGCCGGACAACAGGTTTCGTTTGCAAAGGACGTGAGGACGCGGACGACGCTTCCCGGGAAATCGGCGGGCCTGGGCTTAAGCTTGCGTGACGGCGGGCGCACGCGCGCGATCGCTCGACGCGTGTCGAGCGGTCATGCGGAGCCACCCGGCATCGGCGCAAGCGGTATCTACCCGCGGCGCAAAGCCGGTCTCACAGTGTCTAGGTTCGGACGGAAAGCCTTTCGGCAAAACGGCCGGACTGCGACTGAAGCGCGCGTCCGGTCCTCGTCAGAGGTGTCAGTTTTTCAGGCTGACCCGGAGCGATGGAGCGGGAATCGAACCCGCGACAAGATGATTAACAGTCATCTGCTCTAACCAACTGAGCTATCCCTTGTGCAAGAGACCGGAATCGAACCGATGCCTTCGGGCGTTCAGCCCGACGCTCTCCATGAGCTACGTCCTGCGTTTCTCCTTCATTCGGCGGAACACGAAACCGGAGACCGGCCCGCGCCAGTCGGGATCTCAGAGAGCCCGAACCCATGGCCTAGCGAAGGAGCGGGCTAATAGACGAGGCAGGTTCGGGTTGCAAGGGGGAAAGCTGAGATTTTTCGTCGCGCGTCTTGCGTTGTGACGCGATCGTCACACCGCGACGTGACGTCAACTGCGCGACGTCTCCTGGAAACACGCCCTCACCCAGTCGATCGTCACGCGCGTTGCGGCGTCGCGCTTGAGGTGGTTTTGCACGAGCAGCCAGACGTCGCGCCGCTTCGGCAGCAGCGTGGCGCGCAGGCGGCGATCGCCGAGCAAGTCCGCGCAAACATGCTCCGGCAACACGCCGGCGGCCTGATGCGCGCGGATCAGGTTACGGATGACGCGAACGTTGTCGGTGACGCAGCGCGCGCGGGCTTGCTTCATTCGCAGGAATTGCATCTCGGGAATGGCACCGAGCTCGTCCGGATAGGCGCACAGCATCGGCTCGCCCTCGGTCGTAACAGGCTCGAAATAATAGAGCTTGATGTCGCCGAGCCTGGAGATCGCGAAGTCACCCTTGTCGGGTTTGCGCAGCCGGATGGCGAGATCGGCCTCCCAGCGCGAGAACTTGACGTTCTCGCTCGAGGTAAGGAATTGCAGCGTCAGGCCGGGATTGGCGCGCAGGAAGTCGCTCGCGCGCGGCGACAGCACCTCCTCGGCGACCGTGTTGGTGGAGGCGATGCGCAGGCGTCCCACCGGACCTGCCAGGCTCTCGCCGACGCGACCGATCTCGGCGGCATGTGCGGCCATCGCCTCGACATGCGCCAGCACCGCCTCGCAACTCCGCGTCGGCCTGCGGACGCCGTCGGCGGCCTCGAACAGGCGCAAACCGAGCGCACGCTCGATGCGCGACAGCCTGCGCCCGACCGTCGTCTCGTCGATGCGCAGCCGCGCGCTGGCGCCCGCGTAGGTGCCTTCGTCCCTGACGGCAGCGATGATGCGCAGATCGTCCCAGTTCATCGTTCGAGGTTATACCGGCCGGGCGCAGCCTGCAATATTGCAGCCACCCGCTGCAATATCCCTGCATATCGGCAGGCACTCCCGGGGCTATGTTCGCAGAGCCTTTTGCCCCGGAGATTTCCAAGACCATGACGACCGCAAAGACCCTGCTGCAGCTCGCCGGTGCCGATCTCAACCCGCCGCGCCTTGGCGACGCCGCGCTGGTGCTGATCGATATCCAGAACGAATATCTCGCAGGCCCTCTCGCGTTGCCCGACGCCCGCGCTGCGATCGCGCGGGCGGCTGCGCTCCTGGCGCGGGCACGCGAGAGCGGAGCCGCGATCATCCATATTGCCCATCGCGGCAAGGCCGGCAGCCTGTTCGATCGCGGCACCGAGCGCGGCGCCATCGTCGCCGAGCTGAGCCCCCGTGCCGGCGAACTGGTGATCGAGAAGGAGTTGCCGAATGCGTTTGCCGGCACCGATTTGCAGGCGCGCCTTGCCGCAACCGACAGGAAGAACATCGTACTGGCCGGCTTCATGACGCATATGTGCGTCAGCTCCACGGCGCGCGCCGCGCTCGACCTCGGCTTTCGCACGACCATCGACGCCGACGCCTGCGCCACGCGCGACCTGCCCGACGGCCGCGGCGGCACGCTGGACGCCCGGACCATCCACGAGGTTGCACTCGCCGAGCTATCCGACCGTTTCGCGATCATCGCGCGCGGCGATGCGCTGAAATAACGGAGCAACGCGATGCTGCAACTCTATTTCTCGCCGATGGCCTGCTCGCTCGCGAGCCGCATCGCGCTGATGGAAGCCGGCCTCGATGCGCACTATCATCAGGTGCATCTCTTGACGAAGAAGGTCGTGCACGACGACAGCGACTTCCACGGCGCCTCGCCGAAGGGCGCGGTGCCGGTCCTGGTCCTGGAGAACGGCGAACGGCTGACCGAGAGCGCGGCGGTGCTGCAATACATCGCCGATCTGAAGCCGGAGACGGGGCTCGCGCCGCGGTTCGCCGATCCCGATCGCTATCGCCTCCAGGAATGGCTGAGCTTCATCGGCGCCGAGATCCACAAGGCGTTCCTGTTTCCGACCTTCTGGTACAAGGACGACGGCTCGCTCGCCAAGCCGCGTGCACGCATCGCGCAGACATTGTCGGTACCTGCCGCGCACCTTGCGGGCCGCGAATTCCTCGTCGGTCACAGCTTCACCGTCGCGGATGCCCACCTCACCTGGGCCTTGCTGCTGCTGCGTCCCGCAGGGGTCGACATCGCGCAATGGCCATCCCTGTCGGCCTATCTCGAACGCATGCAGGCGCGGCCCGCCGTGAGGGAGGCGATCGCAACCGAGATGGCGCTGCGCAAGACCGTGGCGGCGAACCCGGCGTGACAGGATGTCACGGCCGGCAAAATTGACGGTTCCATAGCGAGGCCATTGATGCCGGCGCGACATGCGCTAATCTGGAGGGATATTTTTCTATATTTCCCTGGAAGGCATTCATGCGTGCTCCTTCTGGAATTTTGCCTCGATTTTTCCTGGCCCTCCTCGCCTGCTGGCTGTGCCTGGGTCCCGCATCGGCGGAGACTAGGGTGGCGCTGGTGATCGGCAACGGCGCCTATGCGTCGACGGCGCAGCTTCCCAACCCGCCGCACGATGCCGAAGACGTAGCAAGCTCGCTCAGGCGCAGCGGTTTCGAGGTGCTCCAGGGCATCGACCTGCGCCAGGCCGACATGCAGGACCTGACCATCCGCTTCGCGCGCGCGGCGAGCCGGGCCGACGTCGCCATGTTCTACTACAGCGGCCATGCGATGCAGTACAACGGCGTGAACTACCTGATGCCTGTCGACGCTGTGCTGACTGATGAAGCCGACCTCAAGCGCTTCGTGCGGGTCGACGACATCGTGAACGACCTGCAACAGGCCAAGAACCTGCGCATCCTGGTGCTCGATTCCTGCCGCGACAATCCGCTGGCGGAAAGCCTCAAGCGCTCCGCAACTCGCGCCGCCTCGCTCGGACGCGGATTGTCGAAGGTCGAAGCGCCGCGCGGCACGATCGTGTCGTTCTCGACGCAATCGGGGCAAGTCGCCGCCGATGGCACCGGTCGCAACAGCCCCTACACGACGGCGTTCCTGAAGCACATCGAGGAGCCGCAGGAGATCGGCGACGTCTTTCGCGACATCAGCAGCGACGTCTATGACGCCAGCGGCAAGACCCAGCTGCCGGAGCTGTCGCTCTCGATCATCGGCAAGTTCTACCTGAACGGGCCGGTGGCGGTCACGGTCGCGCCGGCGGCCCCGCAAGCCGCGCCGCGGCCCGATCCCTGCGCCGCCGCGGAGGCCCATTGGAAGGCTGCGGATGGCATCGGTACGCTGGGTGCCTACGAAGACCATCTCGCCCGATTTCCGAATTACATCTTCGCAACCCTCGCCAAGGCGCGAATTGAAGGCCTGAAACAGAAGACGGCGCTCGCGCCGGCGGCCGGCAACGCCCGAACCGGCGGCAGCAAGGACTTCGACGGCAACTGGGACGTGACGTTGAACTGCCAGGCGACCGGCAAGGCGCAGGGCTTCACCAGGCCTCTGTCCGCCACCGTTGCGAACGGCGTGTTCCACGCCGAGGCGCAGAGCCTGAACGGCGTCAACCGGCTGGAGATCGACGGCCAGATCCCGCCGGACGGCAAGACGACATTGAGCGCGCGCGGCACGACAGGGGCGAGCACTTACACCCTCAATAACCTGCCGCCCGGCTCGCCCTACGCCTTTACGGTCGATGCGCAGTTCGAACGCACCCGCGGCAGCGGCAAGCGCAACGAGGCGCGTGCCTGCAACCTGGTTTTCGTCAAACGCTGATCGTGCGATATCGCGCAGTGCAGGCGAAGGCGATCGGCCTCGATCCCGCAGCGGACTGACACCTCACGACAGGAAGAAGATCATGACGTCGCATGACAGGGCGAAGGTTTTGGCAGGAAAGACTGCGCTGGTGACCGGCGCGGGGCGCGGGCTCGGTCGCGCCTTTGCGGAGAAGCTTGCCGCGCTCGGCGCCGACGTCGCCATCCACGGCATGCGCGAGAACGGACCGGCGGAATATGGCGAGGGTACCACCCTCACCGCGGTTGCCGCTGAGATCGGCCGGCAATTCGGTGTCCGCACCCAGCGGGTGCTCGGCGATCTCACCAAGGGTGAGGACATCGCGCGTGTGATAGCCGAGACAGAAGACGCGCTCGGACCGATCGACATCCTGGTGCACAATGCCGGCGGCGACATCGCAGCCGCCGGCGGCAAGCCGGATCCGAACGACGCGGTGAATATCAAGGAGGCCGATGTGCGCGCGGTGCTGGAGCGCAATCTGCTCTCGACCATCCTGACCTGCCAGGCGGTCGCGCGCGGCATGATGGAGCGGCGCCGCGGCCGCATCGTCACGCTTGGCTCGGTCGCCGCCTTCAAGGGGCGCACCAACGGTGCGATCTATGCGGTGTCGAAGGCCGGCGTGACCCACTACACGCGATGCCTGGCCGACCAGCTCCGCCCCTACGACATCGCCGTCAACTGCATCGCACCGGGCGATACCCGCACCGGCCGCTTCCTCGGCACGCGCGCGGTGGACCCTGACAGGATGGTCGAGACCGGCACGCTCGACCGCATCGCGACTGTCGACGAGGTCGCGCGCGTCGTCGAATTCTTCGCCGGTCCCATGGGCGCGTTCGTCTCCGGCCAGGTCCTCAGGATCGACGGCGGCGGACAGTGCTGGCCGGGCTGAAGCGCGTCCACACCACAACGCAGGACAAAGAAAAGGGCCGCTGCAAGCGGCCCTCTTCTCATCGGGAATGAACCGGGATCAATCGACCCGCGCCAGCACCGCGAGCTTGCGGATGCCCTTGTTGCGGTAGGCGTCGAGGAACGCGTAGTAGTCCTTGAACGACACGCAGCCGTTGGAGTCGCCGTTCGGCCCGAGCATGAAGGTGTGCGCGAGCAGGCCGTCGCGGCCGTAGATCGCGCTCTCGCCGCCGATCGGTGTCAGGCGCAGCGCCGGCACGCCGTGGAACAGCGCCTCGCGCGGCTTCAGCGTGTAGATGTGCGGCGGGGTCACGCCGCGCATGCGGACGCGCGAGGAACGGGGATCGTCGAGATTGGAGCCGAGGCCGGAATGCGCCTCGAGCTTGGTGCCGTCGGGCAGATAAACCGTCTTGGCGGTGATGTCGTAGACCGCGGTGTCGCGCTCATAGGGCGCCGAACCGCCGAGCATGGGGTTCTGCTCCCTCGGCGCGATGGACGCGGTCACGCTGGCATCGGCCGAGGCATAGGCGAGCAGCCCGCCGGAGGACTCGCGCTTGCCCCAGAGCTTCTCGACCATCGACTGGCGCGGCCCGGTGATCGACATCACCGCGGCCTTGGCGCGGTCGGCGAATGATTTTGGCTTCGCCTCGGGCGCCGGCACGATCTCGGCCGGATCGGCCGAAGCCAGTTGCATCTGCGCATCCGGAGCGCGCTTGGCCTTGGCGGCATCAGCGATCTTTTCAGTGGCCTTGTCAGTGGCCTTGGCCGGGGCGGACGGCTTCAGCGCTTCGGCGACCTTCGCGATCACGCCCGGCTTCGCGGTGTCGGCGACCTTCGTCGCGGGAGCCTGAGCTACGGCACTCGCCGCATTGGATTCCACCCCTTGCGTCGCGGCCGCGGCAAAGCGCTCGTTGAACATCTCGCGCGAGATCGGCGCGGCGACCTGCAAGCGGTCCGGCAGGAGAGCGAAGGCTTCCTTGATGGCATCGCCCGCCTCGCGCAGCGCGACCTTGGGCGCGCGCTTGATCACGGGCTCGTCGTAACCGGCGCTGCCGACGGACGGGTAGACGCTGGCGGCGAAGATGTTGCTGTAGACGGTCCAGCCGGCGCCAAGCACGACGCAGCCGATCAAAGCGGCGCCAAGCACGTTTTTGGTGGTCATTTTCCGGGAAGACTTCCGATGTGGATTCTTGCCAGGATTTTTGGACTTCCGTGCCGCGTTACTCTGCGCAGCGATACTCGTACTCATTCGCCTTGCGTCCAGGACGGTGTCACTCAGTCCCCCTTCGAAGTGCCGCTGCTGGTCAGGTTCCGGGAACAGCATCTCGCAGAGGGTCGGAGCGTCATTAAGGCGACTTTTAGTTAAATGCGGATTAAGTTCGGGCAGATATGGGGCAACTCTCAATGCCGTCCCATTTCGAGAAAAAAGCCCGCAGAACTACGGACTTAGACGCTTCTGTTAACTATAATTCTCGGCTGGATCGGGCGGTCAGCGGACGTCTTTGACGGCCTCTCTAGGCGCATCCAACCAAGTCATTTTCGTGGTCTTCAATGCGGCCTGACCATAGCGGTGAAGCGTTGCGCGAGGCTGGTCGCGCTGGCCATCCCTCCGTCTTTCGGCGCATGGCGGCAACGCACACACACATCACACATCGCACTGAGCGCTCACGCAGCACGGCGCCGTGACCGAAAGTTGATCGCGCCGGTCTGGAAAAGGCCGCAGCGACGAAATAGCTGCCAGACCCGGCACTTTTCAGCAGCCTCTGCGCGTGATACGGTACCGTATCAACATCGCCTTGAACTGTGCCACGCACGCAAACGGAGGCTGGCATGAGAGGGATCGCACGTGCCGGGTTTTTCGCCCTGGCGTGGTCGTCGTTGTTGACGGGATACGTGGCCGCGCAGCCCGCCAATGCGGGCTGCACGCCGTCGCCATCCGCCGCCGGCACTCAAACCTGGCGCTGCAACAACGGCATCACCATCGTTGCGGAAAACGGCGCCAGATTTGAACTTAAGGACGCGAACCGCGACGGACATATAGACTCCGTGGAGTTGAGCAGCAAAGCGCTGCTGGTCGAGGTTCCCAAAAAGCCCGGCGGCAATCCCTTCAAGGTGCTGACACCGCAAGCGATCGCCGCGGTGCGGGGCACCAAATGGGCCGTGGACGTCGCCGATGCAAAAACCTCGGTCTTCGTCGCCGACGGCCGTGTCGGCGTCAGCCGCAGGAGCCGCGGACGCGGCGTCGTTCTGGGCCCTGGCGAAGGCGTCGATGTCGAGGCAACCGGTCCATTGACCGTCAAGACATGGGGCCAGCCGCGCGTCGACGCGCTGATGGCAAGACTGGGTCAATAAGGCCCGGACGACAAAGCGAAGAAGATTGCAGTACGTGAAGAAGATTGCAGTACGTAATGACTAGACGCGTTCAGATCCTGGTGGCACTCGTCCTCACCGCGCTGTGGGGTGCAGGCATCTATGCCGCTCACGCCAACGGCCATCTGCGCTTTCTCGACCACCTCGAAGCGACGCTGACCGACCTGCGGACGCAAATCCGCGGCGTGCAGGCTCCGCCCGATCTCGTCACCATCGTCGCGATCGACGACACCGTCGTCAAACGCGGCGGCAGCTATCCCTTGCCGCGCGCCGATCTCGCCCGGATCGTCGACACCATCGTGCAGTTCAAGCCGAAGGTCGTCGCGATCGACCTCCTGCTGGTCGACCGCAGCGCCGCGATCGGCGACGCCACGCTGGCCAACACGCTCGCCACCGGTCCCATGGTCCTCGCCGCCGCGGCGATCTTCCCGTCCGCCAGCGAGACCGTGGAGTCCAGCAGCCAGGGCCCCCTCGCCGTCCTGCCGCAAGCCGAGCGCTTCCTGCTGCCCTTGCCCGCATTTGCCGACCACGCCGAGGTCGGCGTCGTCAACGTCGCGACGGGACAATCCGGCTCGCCGCTCTCGATACCGATGCTGTTCCGGACGCACGACAAGGTCGAGCTGTCGTTCCCCTTGCGGGTCGCGACCCGCGCGCTCGACAAGCCGCTGACGATCGCGCCGGATCATCTCATGCTCGGCGATCGCGCGGTGCCGACCGACACCGACTTCGCGCTGCCGATCACCTATTACGGCCCGCGCCGCACCATCCGTACCGTCAGCGCGCAGAGCATCTTCGACGGCACGCTCAGTCGCGCCGCCATCGAGAACCGCATCGTCGTGATCGGCGCCTCGGTCGCCGGCGGCGGTGATTTCTATCCGACGCCGTTCGATTCCCTCATGCCCGGCGTCGAGGTGATCTCGACCGCAATCACCCATCTCATCGCCGGCGACGGCATCGTGCGCGACCGCAAGGTGCATATCGCCGACGCGCTTGCCGCCGTCCTGCTGCCGGTGCTGCTGGTGGGCTTGCTCGCCTGGCGGCGCAGCGCGCTCGGCATCATGGCGGCGGCGGCGGTGATGATCGCCTGGGCCGGGCTCAATCTGTTCGCGTTCACGCACGGGGTCTGGCTGAACGCCGCGACCACGCTTGCGGCCGCGGTTCCGCCCGTTGCGATCTTTGCCGGCGTGCAGCTATGGGCGGGAGGCCGCCGCACGCAGTATTTCGCCGCCAAGAGCAGGTCGCTTGCGCTCTTCCAGGCACCCGCCGTGCAGGAGTGGCTGGCGCGCGATCCGAACTTCCTGTCGAAGCCCGTCCGGCAGGACGCCGCCGTGGTCTTCATCGATCTCTCCGGCTTTACGGCGCTGAGCGAACGGACCGATCCGGACGCGCTCAGGGATCTCCTGAAGGCGTTTCACGCGTTGATCGACAAGGCGGCCGTCGATTGCGGCGGCATGGTCACCGGCTTTCTCGGCGACGGCGCCATGCTCCTGTTCGGACTGCCGCACGCCATGCCGGATGACGCGGCGCGTGCGCTGAAATGTTCGATCGACCTGCATCGCGGCGTCGAACGCTGGATCGCCTCGCTGCCCCCTGCGATCGGGGGCCAGCTCGGTTTCAAGATCGGCGCGCATTTCGGCCCGATCGTCGCCTCCCGTCTCGGCGAAAGCCACCAGCACATCACGGCGACCGGCGACACCGTCAACGTCGCAAGCCGGCTGATGGAGGTCGCCGCCCAGAACGATGCGCGGCTCGCGCTGACCGACACGCTGCTGGATGCCGCCGACTTCCACGGCACTCCCAACGGCGTCCTGACAGGCCCCCTGCTCACGCAGGTCCGCGGCCGCTCCGGCGTCGTGACCGTCTGGTTCTGGCGCGACCGGCACAGGCCCAGCCAGGCCACCGCCAAGGCCGAGATGATCGACTGAATAGCCACCGCTACCCGCCCAACACTCCGCCGGGACGACGGTGACTACCGCGCCTCCGGTGGCGGCGAACGGTCCAGCACGTCGCCCTTGGCGCCTTCGAGCAGATCGATGCCGTAGGTCTCGATCACGAGCGGCCCGCGCTTGCGCTGCAATTGCGCAACCTGCGTCATCTCCGCAAAGAGATCGTTGACGGCGGGATGGCCGCCCTCACGCAGCTCATCGACATAGAGCAGCTTGCCGGCAAGCTGCTTTGGATCGGGCTCGGGCATGTTGACCCAGCGGATGCGCTGGTTCTGCTGCACCACGCAAGTGCCGCGCGGCAGATAGAAGGCGAGCCAGCCGGTGGTGCCGTAATCCGGCGCGAGCACGCATGTCGCACCGGTGCGGGCGCGCACGGCTTCGATCTCCGCGGCGAGTTCGCGCCAACCGACGCCGACGCTGCGCACGGTCGCGTCACGGCGATAGCCGGACAAGATGCCCGTGTTGGCTTGCACGATCAGGGCCGCAAACATCACGATGCCGGCGGGTGCAGCCCAGCGCAGGCAAAAATCGACAAGGCGCCGCGCACGCGGCTTCCACTGCACGAGGTTGGCGGCGGCCGCAGCCGCAATCACGAAGGGCGGATAGACCGGCGCGAACCAGTTGGCCTCGACGCGCGCATGCAGCGAATGCCAGACGAAATAGGCGACAATGGTCCAGAACATCGTCTCGATGAGCACCCGCGAGGCCAGCGCGCCGGCGCGGCGCCAGGTCAGCGCGTGCAGCCCCATCGCACCAAGAATGAAGACCAGCGGGGTCGCGAACGCGATCTGGGTCGGGATCAGCTCGGCGATGAAGACGGGGCGGAAATCCTCGATCCTGGCGCGCCCGAGCTGCTTTGCGAACGAGACCCATTGATGATCCGCGTTCCAGAGGATCACCGGCGAGAACAGCGCAAGGGCAACGAGGCCGCCGAGATAGGGCCAGGGCGAGAGGAACCAGCGCCTGAGCTTCGGCACGGCCGCGAGCCAGATCAGGATCGCCGGCCCGAAGAACATCGCGGTGTATTTCGACAGCAGCGCCGCACCGACGGCGGCACCGACCGCGAGCCACCAGACGCCGCGGCCGGTCTCCAGCACCTTGGCGAGGAAGAACAGCACGAAGCTGGAGGCGACCAGCAGCGGCGCATCGGGCGTGACGATCAGCGTGCCGACCGCGGCCAGCAGCGTCGCGTTGAGCAGGATGGCACTGGTGGCCGCGACGCGGGCGCCCCCGAACAGGATCGCGGCCGAGCGATAGATCGCATAGCTCATCGGCAGCGCGAGCAGGATCGAGACGAGGCGGACGCCGAGCTCGGTGTCGCCGGCGATCATGGTGCCGGCGCGGATGACATAGGCGACCATCGGCGGGTGGTCGTAATAGCCTCCGGCGAGGTTCTTCGACCACATCCAGTAATAGGCTTCGTCGAAGGTGATCGGCGTGAAGGCGGCCGCGACGAGCCGCAGGGCCACCAGCGCGAGAATCACCAGCGCCGTGTTGCGGACAATCCGCGCGTCAGCCCCGCCCATACCGGTTTCCTTAGCGCGCTATTTCTTGCGCCAGACGAACAGTCCGGACATCGCGTAGTTCCACACCACGCCCATCAGCGCGCCGGCCAGGCCGGCCAGCCACCAGATCGGCTCCTGGTCGTAGACCGAGAAGGCGACGCCGACATTGGCGAGCAGGCCGACGCTGCACACGATGTAGAAGGCGATCAGGCCGCGCAGCAGCGCAAAGCCCTTCAGCCGCTGATCGCGATAGGTGAGGAAGTTGTTGAGGACGAAGTTGCTGGTCATGGCGACGACGGCGCCTGCCGCCTGCGCTTCCGCGAACGGCGCCTTGAACACGTGAAGCCCGATGAACAGCGTGGCCAGGTGCACCACGAGACCGATGCCGCCGACCATCGCGAACAGGATGAAGCGCAGCGAGAGGATGTCGTTGCTCAGCTTGGCCAGCACGAGGCCCAGGAAGTCGAGCGCGACCATGGAATCCAGCTTGCTCTCACCGTGCTGGCGGGCGCCGAAGGTGTAGGGAATCTCGACGGCCCGCAAGCTGCCATGCGCGGTCGCGACCAGGTCGAGCAGGATCTTGAAGCCATGCACCGAAAGTTTCGGCGCCAATTCCTCGAAACGATCGCGGCGGACCATGAAGAAGCCGCTCATGGGATCGGCGATCTCGACCCGCAGCATCTTCCTGGCGACCTCGGTCGCCAGCGCACTGGCGCCGGCGCGCTGCTTGTTGAAGCCTTCGCTCTTGTAGCCCTCGATGTAGCGGCTGCCGACCACCAGATCGGCCTCGTCGCTGGCGAGCAGCAGCAGCATCTTCGGCAGCTGCGTCTCGTCGTGCTGAAGGTCGGCGTCGATCACGGCGACAAAGGGGGCGCTGGAGGCCAGGATGCCTTCGATGCAGGCGCCGGACAGGCCGCGGCGGCCGATGCGGCGGACACAGCGCACGCGGCTGTCGCGCTGGGCCAGCGCGCGCACGACGTCCCAGGTGCCGTCGGGTGAATTGTCGTCGACGAACACGACCTCCCAGGCGACGCTGGCGAGCGTCGCCTCCAGGCGCCGGTAGAGCACCGTGACGTTGTCGCGCTCGTTGAAGGTCGGGACGATGACCGACAGTTCCGGCCCCTCTTGAGCCTGGGGCGGATTGTCGGGGCCCGGTCTGATCGTTTCATTCATGACGGCAGCGTATATCCGCCGCGTCCTGCGCTGCCAAGCCGGGGTTTCCAAGGGGAAGGGCCCAAATGGGCCCTAAAATGCCAACGACCCCGGAACGGCGGGCGCGCGTACATCCGGCGCAGCCTTAGCTATTCCAAGGTCGTTCCAGCAACGGAGATCGTGACTCAACGTTGCCGTTAGTAGCTAGATGGGGACGGCAAAGCCGCTTTTCAAGGGGCAAAAGCACCCTTTTTCAGGCCGACGACTAGTTCGGGACTTCCTTGATCACCGGGCCGCGCGGCGCGGGGGCTGCCGGCGCCATGGCCGCCGGGGCCGGATCGACCTTTGCCGGCTTGGGCGGCTTGCCGTACTGGCCGATCGGCCCGAGGACGACGGCGACCGCGAGCACGACCGCCGCGACGATCGCGCCCAAAATGCCACCCACCGACTCAGACGACATGGAAGCCCATCCCTGTTCCAGATGCGATCATTGATACCACGGATGAACGCGGAGCCGGAAGGGCCACGGGACCGCGACCGCTGTCGACCTATTTCTGCGGCGGCCTATGCTTGATGAAAGCCGTCACGATGTCCTTCTGCGCCGACTCCACCGCCCTGTTCGCGGTCGCGAGATGGGCGCCGGAATCGATGTTTGGATATTGCGTGGTGAGATAGTCGAGCAATGCCACCCGGTAATATTGCCGCTCCGACGGACAGGCGCCCGCAACCGAGCGGCCAAAATCCTGTTCCGACAGGCCCTGATTGCTGTCGCGCGAATATTCCCGCGCCAGGCAATGCCAGTAATCGTCGCGGCCCTGCATGGCGAGCTTCTGCGCGCCCTTGGCGTCGTCGTCATCCGCCATGGCAGAATATGTGATGGCAGCAGATGTCATCATCATGAGCGCCGCCCCCAGCATCAGCATCCGCATCTTGTTCTCCTTCTTCGCAGATGATCTTGTCGGAAGCTTAGACGGGCCGCGGCAACTGGCCAATCACAACTCGTTTGACTAGGATGCCGGCCTCCCCTCCACGTCGATGCGAGATCCTTCCGTGGCCAAAACAAAAACCGTGTCCAAAAAATCCGGCAATATCTTCATCGGCGTCGGCGGCTGGACATTCGAGCCATGGCGCGGCGTGTTCTATCCGGAGAAGCTGACGCAGGCGAAGGAGCTGTCCTACGCGGCCTCGAAGCTGACCTCGATCGAGATCAACGGCACCTATTACGGCTCGCAGAAGCCGGAGAGCTTTCGCAAATGGGCCAGCGAAGTGCCTGAAGGTTTCGTGTTCTCGGTGAAGGGGCCGCGCTTCGCCACCAATCGCCGCGTGCTGGCCGAAGCCGGCGATTCCATCAAGCGCTTCTATGATTCCGGCGTGCTGGAACTCGGCGACCATCTCGGGCCGGTGCTGTGGCAGTTCGCGCCGACCAAGAAGTTCGACGGCGCCGATTTCGGCAAGTTCCTGGAGCTGCTGCCGCGCAAGCTCGACGGGCGCGCGCTGCGCCACGTGGTCGAGGTCCGCCACGACAGTTTCTGCACGCCCGACTTCGTCGCGCTGATCCGCGAATTCGAGACGCCGGTGGTGTTCGCCGAGCACGGCAAATATCCCGCCATCGCCGACGTTGCCGGCGATTTCGTCTACGCGCGGCTGCAGAAGGGCAATGACGAGATCAAGACCTGCTATCCGCCGAAGCAGCTCGATGCCTGGGCCCAGCGCTTCAAGGACTGGGCCGAAGGAAGCGAACCGGACGATCTGCCGAAGGTCGACAAGGCAAAGCCGAAGAAGGAGCCGCGCGACGTGTTCGCCTACGTCATCCACGAAGGCAAGGTGCGCGCACCGCACGGCGCCATGGAACTGATCGCGCGAGTGAGTTGAGGATGGTTCATGGCAAAGGCGAAGAAGCTCTTCACCATCGGTTATGAGCAGACGCCGCCCAAGGCCGTGCTCGACGAGCTGGAGCAGGCCGGCGTCAAGCTGGTCGTTGACGTGCGCGCGGTGACCTCGTCGCGCCGGCCGGGGTTTTCCAAGAAGCAGCTGTCGGCAGACCTCGACGAACGCGGCATCGCCTATGTCCATCTCGCCGCGCTCGGCACGCCCAAGGAGGGACGCCTTGCCGCGCGCAGCGGGCAGTACGACGTGCTGGAAAAGATCTACTCGAAGCACCTGAAGACGCCGCAGGCCAGGGAAGAGATGGACGAGCTCTCGGCGCTGGTGAAGAAGGCGGGGCCCGTGTGCCTGCTCTGCTACGAGCGCGACCACACCCACTGCCACCGCCAGATGATCGCGGAGGTGATCGAGGAGCGGGATGGTGTGACGGTGAGGAATTTGGCGGGGCGGCAGGTTTAGCTGCGCTGTCATTCCGGGGCGCGACAAAGTCGCGAGCCCGGAATCCATCGGGCCGCAGAGCTAGTGGAGGAATGGATTCCGGGTTCGCGCTGCGCGCGCCCCGGAATGACGGGTTGATGGACCTACCCCTCCCCCTCCAGCCTAAACGTCCCCTCCATCATCTGCACGCAGCTGCCGCCGACGTGGGCGGAGACGATCTTGCCATCCTGCTTGCGCACGCGCGTCAGGAGCAGGCTCGGACGGCCCATGTCGAAACCCTGGCCGATGGTGAGCTTCAACTCGCCATCGCGCGCGGGATCGAGATCGGCGAACAGCGCGGCGGCGGCGACCGTGGCGCTGCCGGTGGCGGGGTCCTCGATCAGGCCGCTGGCGCCGGGGAAGAACATCCGCGCCTGCCGCTCGCATGGCGCTTCCGCCGCCGGCACGTCGCGCGTGTAGAAATAGACCGAGAAGGCGCCATCGCGCGGCAACATCCGGCTGAACGCCGCAGCATCAGGCTTGGCCCGCCGCACGGCCTCACGCGACCCCACTTCCGCCACCACGAAGGGCGTTCCAACGCCGACGACCTGCGGGGCATGGCGATCGATCTTGATATCCTCCGCGGTCAGGGAGATGCAGGCCGCGACCTCTTCGGCGGAACATGTCGCGAGGCGGGCCAGCGGCTGCGGCGCGGTCAGCTCGGTGCTGACCACCCTGCCCTGCTCCCGTACGATCTCGACCGGCACGAGCCCCGCCTTCTCCTCGAACAGCAGGCGCGGCTTGGGCTCCCTTGCGATCGTCGCCAGCACGAAGGCGGTGCCGACATTGGGGTGACCGGCAAAGGGCAGCTCCCGCACCGGCGTGAAGATGCGCACCTCCGCATCGTTCGCCTTGTCGCGCGGCGGCAGCACGAAGGTCGTCTCGGAATAGTTGAACTCGGTCGCGATCGCCTGCATCTGCGTCGTCGACAAGCCGCCGGCATCGAGCACCACGGCGAGCTGGTTGCCGCCGAAGGCGCGGTCGGTGAACACGTCGACGGTGATGTAGCGGCGCTGCATCTTTGCTTTCCTCATGCAAATCGCAGCCGCGGGTCGGCTGCATCGTGCAGCAGTCTACAAGCCGGCGACATCGTCCGTCATGCCCCAAAATTCGGAGCAATCGGAGCAATCGCGACCGGACGTGTCAGAAGCGGAAGAGCTGATACGGCGATGCCAGCACTTGCGCACGCTCGCTCTGATCAGTGATCAGCGTATCGAGAAACTGCCGGTTCTTTTCGTAAGCCTGCGACGCCTCGAACTGCGTGTGCGGCCAGTCGCGGCCCCACAACAGGCGATCGAGGCCGTAAGCTTTGCGCAGCAGCGGATAGGCTTGCTTCGCAAAGCTCTCGCCGGCCGCGCCATTGCGATACGGCGCCGAGATCTTGACCCAGACGTTTCGCGTTGCGCCGAGCTTCAGCACGGACTGGAAGCCGGGATCGTCGACACCGAGCTTTGGATCGGGCAGCGCGTAGTGATCGAGCACGACTGCAACGCCGAGGTCCAGAAGCTGCGGCGCAAGCGCGGCGAGATCGGCCGCGTTGCGCTGGATTTCGACCTGCCAGCCCATCACTTTCACGCTCGCGAGCAACGTCTTCCATTCGCCGGCAGCGAGATCGGGCAAGGGCTGGCCGACGAGATTGAGGCGAATGCCGACGATGCCGGCGCGATCGAGCATGCGCAGCTCGTCCGCGCTAACAGCGGGATCGACGACGGCGATGCCGCGCAGGCGGCCGCCCGCCTCTTTCAGGCATGCAACCAGATAGGAATTGTCGGTGCCGAGAAAGCTCGGCTGCACCAGCACGCCATTGGACATGCCGTTGCGGTCGAGCTGCTCCAGATAGAGCGACAGCGGCGCGTCGTAGTCCGGCGCATAGCGCCGGCCCGGCGCCAGCTTGAGGCCGCGGTGAAAGACATGGGCGTGGGTATCGATCGTCGGCAAGGCCGCCTCACTGCTGGCTGTGGTCGCGGCCAGCGTCACGAGCGATGCGAGGCCCGCGCCAAACTGGCGGCGCGTCAGGCCGCGCTGGGACAATGTCATGGTGGCTCCTCCCCATCCCGCGTCAGGCGCGCGTTGCGGCGGCTTGTTCAAAGACCTTGCCGCGGGTTTCGGGCAGCAGCAGCACCGCGATCAGCACCAGCGAATAGGCGAAGGCCGCATCGATGCCGATCGCAGGTCCAAGCCCGATATGATCGCTGAGGAAGCCGACCAGGAACGGGAACGCGGCGGAGACGATGCGGCCGAAATTGTAGCAGAAGCCGACGCCGGTGCCGCGCACGCCGGCCGGATAGAGTTCGCTGAACAGCGCCGCCATGCTGGCTGGGATGCCGGCGGAGAAGAAGCCGAGCGGGAAGCCGAGCACCAGCATCTCGCCATCGGTCAGCGGCGCGAAGATGTAGATCAGCACGGTGATGATGCAGGCGCAGGCGAAGAACGCGACGTTGACCCGGCGACCGATGCGGTCGCTGATGATGCCGCTCGCCAGGCAGCCGCAGAAGAAGGCGACGATGATCACGGCGAGATAGCCGCTCGAGCCCAGCACCGACAGATGCCGCACTTCGCGCAAGTAAGTCGGCAGGAAGGTGGTGAGCGCCGCGTAGCCGCCATGGGCGCCGATGCCGAACAGGCCGCCGATCAGCGTCGCGCGCAACACGTCGCGATGGAAGATGCCCGAGAGCGTCGCGAGGAACGGCGTCTTTTCGCTGGCGATGGCGCGCGGCGGCTCCTTCAATCCGCGGCGGATGAAGATGATGAGCAGCGCCGGCAACAGCCCGAGCGCGAACAGCAGCCGCCAGGCGATCTCAGTGGGCGCATAGGTGAAGACCAGCGCCGACAGCAGCACGGCTGCGCCCCAGCCCACGGCCCAGGCGCTCTGCACCGAGCCGAGCGCCTTGCCGCGATGCTCGGGGCGGATGATCTCGGCCATCAGCACCGCGCCGCAGGCCCATTCGGCGCCGAAGCCGAGGCCCTGGACCGCTTTCAGGATCAGGAGCTGGGTGTAGGTCATCGCGAATGCGCAGGCGAAGGTCGCGAGTGCGAAGGTCGCAACCGTGATCTGAAGCGCCTTGACGCGGCCGAAGCGGTCGCCGAGCGCACCGCCGAGCCAGCCGCCGAACGCGCCGAAGAACAGCGTGACCGAGCCGAGCAGGCCGGCATCGGCCTTGCTGATGCCGAACGCCGCGATCAGCGCGGGGATGGCAAGGCCGAACATCTGGACGTCGAGCGCATCCAGCGCCCAGCCGCCAAAGCTTGCCCAGAACGTGCGCCGCTCCAGCGGCGAGCTTTCGCTGTACCAGTTCGACATTTTTCCTACCCCTGTACTCGTTTATTGCTTGGTGTCGTTGAAGAGCCGCTTCACCTGATCTCGGCGTGGTAGCGGAAGCGGTTGGCCGGCCCGCGCGAACGGCGCCATTCGATCGGCCGCCGTTCGAGGTCGAGCGCGAGACGCTCGATGACAATCAGAGGCGCATGCGCCTCGAGCCGCAGCAGGCGTGCCTGCATCTCGTTGGCGGTCTCGACCGTCAGGATTTCCTCGGCGGAGACCACGACCTCGCCGCAGCGCTCCTCGTAGAGCGGATACAGGAGGTCGCCGAACTCGGCTGTGTCGATGTCGAGGATCGGCGCAAAGCGCGATTGCTGCAGCCAGATCTCTTCGGCGAGCAGCGGGACGTCGTCAATCAGGCGCAGGCGCGACAGGCTGATCACGGGCTCGCCGACCGGGATGCGGAGTGCGGATGCGACCGCCGATGTCGCCGGCACGCTCTTGCGCCTGATGATGCGGCTCTTCGGCACGCGCCGCTCGCCGCTCTCCGACTGGAAGCGAAAGAAGCGGAACAGCGAGGAGTTGAAGCGCGCGCGGCGCACGAAGGTGCCGCGGCCCTGCTGGCGCTCCAGCACGGCATCCGCGACGAGCTGGTCGATCGCCTTGCGCACGGTGCCGATGGCAACGCCGTAATGCGCAGCCAACTCGGCTTCCGACGGGATCGGCTCGCCCGGCCGCCATTCATTGCGGTTGATCCGCGCGGCGAGGTCGTCGCGCAGGCGCTGGTAGCGTGGCAGGCGGTCGTCGAGCGGCGCTGAATTCATATAGTCATATAGATGACTAGATGATGCGGGAGTCAAGCGCTACGAAAATACCGCCGGCGGGAGGGCCGCCATGGATGACGCGAAGCCGGGCTGGCGGACTCCACCAGCCCGGCTTCGTCTGCTGTGATCGTCAGTTCATCGTCGTCGTATTGGGCAGGCAAGGCGGTTGCTTGTAGGGCGCAGAGGCATAGGCGCCCACCGCCGGAGCCCTGACGCAGTCCGTCGTCACGTGGGTTGCGGCGCGCAGAGGAGCGGCGTCGCGGGCGGCAGCGGCCTGGGTTTGGTAGACGGCGGCGGCGATCAGGACGGCCGCAACAACGGACAATCTGGTCATTGGTTTTCTCCGCATGACAAACGGAAACCGATGTTTCGGCTTCCAGAGTGCAGGAACGGAGAACGCGGCGCGATATTTCATCACGCGCCTTCAACGAAACGCGAGCGGTCTACCCGAGCTGAAACACCGCCACCTTCTGCTCGTAGCCGCGCACCTCGACTTCGCCGAGCGCGACAGCATCCTCGCCGTCATCGCCGAGCGCCTCGCGCACGGACGCCGAGATCAGCAGCTGCGAGCCGAACTCCTTGTTCAGCGCCTCCAGCCGCGAGGCAAAGTTCACGGTGTCGCCGATCACCGTGTACTCCTTGCGCCGGGGCGAACCGATATTGCCGGCGACGACCTCGCCGAAATGGATGCCGATGCCGATCCGCAGCGGCCAGCTCGTCTCCGCATTGATGCGGTCCATCGCGGCCAGCATCTCGCGGCCCGCGGCGACCGCGCGGTGCGCGGCGTCGGAGGCCTCCAGCGGCGCGCCGAACAGCGCGAGGAAGCCGTCGCCGAGAAACTTGTTCACGATGCCGCCCTGGCGGTCGAGGATGTCGACCAGCACCGCGAAGGCGCCATCGAGCCGGTCGACCACCTCCTGCGGGGTGCGCGACTGCGCCCCGGCGGTGAAGCCGCGGAAATCGACGAACATCACCGCGACGCGGCGGAGGTCGCCGGCCGCGCTCGTCCCCTCCGCCATCAGCCGCTCCACCACCTGCGGCGAGACGTGCTGGCCGAACAGATTGGTGACCCGGTCGCGCGCGGTGGCAGCCGCAATGCTCGCGGCGAATTGCCGCCGCAGCTGCGCACCGACGGAGCCGGCGAGCACGCCGCAGACAAGAATGACCGTGCTGCGCACGGCGTGGAAGTAGATCAGGGGTTCACCGGCCTCGCTCGCCGAGTTGTAATATAGCGCGACGGCCAGGAGTTCGGCTGCGGCCACAAATCCCGTGAAGGTTGACAGCCAGAAGTCGAGCCGCAGCGTCGAAAGAATGATGAAGATGAAATAGACCAGCGGCAGCACGAAACCGAGCGCCTGGCTCGCACCCATGCTGCGGATCTGCAGGATCAGGATGATCGTCGGCAGCGACGTTTCGATAAAGGCGCCGACGTAGCGCCTGATCACCGGCAGGTCGCGATCGAGCTTGAGGTTTCGCCTGATCTGGCTGTGGATCCAGACTTCGAAGAGGATGAAACCTCCCAAGAGGATGTATTCGCGGACGAGGCCCTCCGTCCCGCGCCAGACCCGGTTCACCAGAGCGGGGTCGATCAGGAAGGTTGAGGTGAGGAACAAGATCATGACGCAGCCGGTGATGATCAGTGTCCGCACCCGCAACAGCTCGGTGCGCAGCACTTCCCGCGTCAGCTCGCGCTCGAAGTCCTCCGACAAGGCGGCGTGTTGCCGCGCTTTCCTGCTCGCAAACTTGACCATTCCATCCCCCAGTCATTCCGGGGCACGCTAGCGTAAACCCGGAATCTCGAGATTCCGGGTTCGCACTAGCGTAGGCCCCGGAATGACTCTCAAGGACTAGTTTGCCTCAATCTAGCGTACGGCGGAAGCGCGTCACGGCGATGGTCATGGCGATCAGCATCAGGGCCG
Source organism: Bradyrhizobium diazoefficiens USDA 110 (assembly GCF_000011365.1). Lineage (GTDB taxonomy): Bacteria > Pseudomonadota > Alphaproteobacteria > Rhizobiales > Xanthobacteraceae > Bradyrhizobium > Bradyrhizobium diazoefficiens. The sequence goes on from NC_004463.1 coordinate 6,211,511, forward strand.
CCAGCGCCAGCGCGTCGAACTGCAGATTCTGCATGCTCGCCCCCTTCAGCATGATGGCGCGGACGATGCGCAAATAATGGGTCAGCGGCAAGGCCTCGCCGACATATTGCGCCCAGGCCGGCATGCCGGCGAACGGGAACATGAAGCCGGACAGCAGAATGCTCGGCAGGAAGAACATCATCGACATCTGCATGGCCTGGAGCTGGTTCTGCACGACGGTCGAGATCGTGTAGCCGATCGACAGGTTGGTGGTGATGAACAGCGTCGAGAGCAGCGCGAGCAGGAACAGATTGCCAAGCACGGGCACGCCGAACAGGCCGACGCCGATGCTGATGATCAGGAAGGCCTGGACGAAGCCGACCAGTACGTAAGGGATGATCTTGCCGAACATCACCTCGACCGGCTTGATCGGCATCGACAGCAGACTCTCCATGGTGCCGCGCTCGACCTCGCGCGTGACCGAGAGCGCGGTGAAGATCAGCATGGTCATGGTGAGGATGGTGCCGACGAGACCCGGCACGATGTTGAGGCTCGACGCTGCGGCCGGATTGTAGCGCGCATGCGCCCGGATCTCGAACGGCATCTCCGGGGGATTGCCGATATAGAGATCGTGCTTGAGCGCGGTCTGCACGACCATGCCGAGCGAGCCGATCGCCGAGCTCGCCGCGACCGGATCGGTGGCGTCGGCCGCGACCAGCAGCGCCGGCTTGTCGCCGCGCCGCACCGCCCGTTCGAATCCGCGCGGGATCTCGACGCCGAACAGGACCTTGCCGGATTTCAGCAGATTGTCGAAATCGTCGACGTCGTGCACCTCGTAGATGAAACGGAAATAGGCGGTGTTCTCCAGCGCCTTCAGGATCGAGCGGGTGAGATCGGAGTCCTCCTGGAGCAGCACGGCGCTCGGCAGATGGTGCGGCGTGGTGTTGATGGCATAGCCGAACAGCATGAGCTGCATCACCGGCAGCATCACGATCATCGCGAACGAGACGCGATCGCGCCTCAGCTGGATGAACTCCTTGATCAGCATCGCATAGGAGCGTCGCAGGAAGCCGAAGCGCTCGCGGATTTCGCGTGCGGGAGCCGGATGATCGACGGTGCTCATTGGAAATTGTCCTTGGAGCGGCTCATCAGTTCGATGAACACGTCTTCGAGCGAAGGATGCGAGCTCTGCCAGTGCAGGCCGCTCTTCTCGCGCCACGGCGCGATGCTGGCTTCGAGCGCGGCGACGTCGCGCCCCGAGACGTGCAACGAGGTGCCGAACGGTGCCACCATGTCGATTCCGGGCTTGCCGGTAAGCTCGGCGGTGAGCCCGTTCAAATCCTCACCCGTCACGGTGTAGGTCGTCAGCGCGGATTTCGCGATCACCTCCTCCACCGTGCCGTGCGCGAGCAGATGGCCGTAGGCGATATAGGCGATCTCGTGGCAGCGCTCGGCTTCGTCCATGTAGTGGGTCGAGACCAGCACGGTGAGGCCGTCGGCGGCGAGCGCGTGGATCTCGTTCCAGAAATCGCGCCGCGCCTTGGGGTCGACGCCGGCGGTCGGCTCGTCCAGCAGCAGCAATTGCGGATTGGGCAGCGTGCAGGCACCTAACGCCAGCCGCTGCTTCCAGCCGCCGGAGAGCTCGCCAGCGAGCTGCTCCTCGCGCCCCGAAAGCCCGATCCGCTTGATCATGTCGCGCGCCGCGTCGCGTGGATCGGCAAGGCCATAGAGCCGTGCCACGAATTCGAGGTTCTCGCGCACCGAGAGGTCCTGGTACAGGCTGAAGCGCTGGGTCATGTAGCCGACCTGGCGCTTGATCTTTTCGGCATCGCGCCGGATGTCGTAGCCGAGGCACGTCCCCTCGCCGCTGTCGGGCGTGAGCAGGCCGCAGAGGATGCGGATGGTGGTGGTCTTGCCCGAGCCGTTGGGACCGAGGAAGCCGTAGATCGAGCCGCGCTTCACCTGCATCGACAGATCGTGCACGACCTCGCGGCCGCCGAACGACTTCGTCAGGCCCTTGACGTCGATTGCGATGCCGTTGCCGCCGTTCATCGCTTGTCCGCCACCGGAGTTTTTGGATTGAGATAGACGTCGATCGGCTGCCCGACCCGCAAGGCATCGGGGCGCGAGGGCCGCGCCTGGATCAGGTAGACGAGCTTGTTGCGCTCATCGAGGCTGTAGATCACCGGCGGGGTGTATTCCGCCGAGGTCGCGATGAAATAGATCTTTGCGGTCAGGTCGGCCGCGCAATTGTCGCAGCCGATCCGGACCGTGTCGCCGATCGCAAGCTTGGGCAGCTCGGTCTCCGGCACGAAGAAGCGCAGCTTCATGTTGCCGGGCGGCATGATCGAGAGCACCGGCCGCTGCGCCGCCACCATCTCGCCCTCGCGGAAATAGATCTGCTGGATGGTGCCGGCGACCGGCGCAAAGCCCCTGCGCCGCGCCATCCGCGTCTCCGACGTCGCCACCCGCGCTTCCGCCACGCGGAGGGCGGAGACGGCGGAATCGAGATTGGCCTGCGTGCCCGAACCGGTCTTGTTCAGCGAGGCCGCACGGTCATAGGTCTGCTGCGCGTTGGCCAGCGTCGCCTTGTTCTGGTTGAGATCGGCAAGCTGGAGATCGTCGTCGACGGAATAGAGGGCGTCGCCGACCTTGACCTCGTCACCCTCGCGGATGTTCAGCTTCGTCACGCGGCCGGCTTCGTCCGGGCTGACGAAGATCATGTCGGCCTCGACCCAGCCCTGGAAGCCGGGATCGCGCTTCTCCTTGCAAGCCGCCAGCGCGGTTGCGAGCAGGACGGCCAATGCAAATCTGAAAATTACTTGCGACGACCTCATGTCGTCCTCCGTTCGCCAAAAATCAAATCGAGATGGACGCGCAGCATGTCCCGCGCGTCGAGCGGCGCGTGGCGCTCAAACAGGCTTTGCCAGATCACCGCGATCATCGCAGGTGCGATCAGGATCTGCGGATAGCGCGCAAGGTCCTTCTCGCGGATCTCGCCGCGGGCGATGCCAAGCTCGATCAGCGCGCGCATGGCGGCAACGCCGCGCGAGACCACCTCGCGGTAGTAGAAGTCGGCGACGGAGGGAAAGCGCGGCCCCTCCGCCACGATCAGGCGCACGAGATCACCGCGCCTGGTGCCGATCACCTCCTTGAGGAAGTTGCCGGCGAAGGCTTCGATGAGGTCGCGCACCGAGCCCACCGGCGGCGGCAACGTCGTCAGCCGCGCCACCACAGGCACGATCACGACGCGCACCAGCTCCTCGAACATCGATTCCTTGTCCTTGAAGTGCAGGTAGATCGTGCCCTTGGCGACGCCGGCACGTCTGGCGATGTCGTCGAGCCGCGTCGCGGCAAAGCCGCGCGCAATGAACTCCTCCATCGCCGCCTCCACGATCGCCGCACGCCGCTCCGCCGCGCGGGTGGCACGGTTCGAGGCGGGCGCGGCTTCGAGCATTTGGCTCCCAGCCTGGGCTGCAGATGCCGCGGCGGCTTTGGTGGGCTTCTTCGTCATGGTCAATTTATGACTGACTAGTCAGTCATAGTCAATTGTTGATGCCAGACAGAGCGCGGCCGAATTAAATTAGCATTGACTAATGAATTAGCTCTCACTAATTTATCGCCATGATCGAAGCCGCCCCAAACCCTGTCACCACCGTGATGCGCGCCCTCGCCGATCCGACCCGCCGCGCCGTGTTCGAACGCGTCTTCGAGAGCAAGGAGATCAGCGTCGCCGAGCTGACGCGCGGCAGTGGCGTGACGCAAGGCGCGATCTCGCAACACCTGAAGTCGCTGAAGCAGGCCGGCCTCGTGGCCGAGCGCGCGGAGGGCCGCAACGTCTACTACCGCGCCGCGCCGCAAGGACTCGAGCCGCTGGTGACCTGGATGGATCATTACGGCGTCTTCTGGCGCGAGCGCTTCCAGAACCTGCGTGACCTCTTGAAGGAGATCGATCCGTGAGTGCTGCCGAGTTGAAAGCCGAGACCAAAGACATCGTCATCGACGAGGTGTTCCCTCACGTTGCGGAGACGATCTGGAAGGCGTTGACCAGCGCCCAGCTGATCGCGCGCTGGCTGATGCCGCCGACCGGTTTTGAAGCCGTCGAAGGCAAGGCCTTCACGTTCCAGACCACTCCGGGCGGCAACTGGGACGGCGTCATCCATTGCCGGGTTCTGGAGGTCGTGCCGAACCGGCGCCTTGTCTACGCCTGGAAGGGCGGCGATGAGCGCAACACCGGCTACGGCGCGCCGCTCGACACGGTCGTGACGTGGTCCCTCACCCCGGTCGAAGCCGGCACGCGGATCCGCCTGGTTCATGCCGGCTTCGTCCTGCCCAGAAACGAGTCGGCCTACACGGTGATGAGTGGCGGCTGGAAGAAGGTCGTCCGCCAGCTTGACGAGATCAGTGGCGAGTAAGGAGTTATCGCGATGGACAAGCCCTATACAGGCGGCTGCGCCTGCGGCGCGATCCGCTATTCGATTCTGGGGGAGCCCCTGTTCAGCAATCACTGCCAGTGCCGGGACTGCCAGCGGGAAAGCGGCAGCGGCCACGGCTCCTACGCGACCTTCGCGCGCGCCGGCGTCACCGTAACCGGCGAGGCGAAGCACTGGGACATGGTCGGCGACAGCGGCAACGTGAAGACGCGCGGCTTCTGCGCCCGGTGCGGCTTGCCGGTTTACCTGACCTTTGCGGCAATGCCCGACATCTTCACCATCCGCGCCGCAAGCCTCGACGAGCCCGCCCGCTACAAGCCGCAGGTGGTGACTTACGCCGCGCGCGGCCATCAATGGGATCGTCTCGATCCGGACTTGCCGAAGTTCGAAGGCATGCCGCCGGGGTAGGCAGCGAGAGAGCGACGTCCCTTTGATACGAAAAGCATCGCCGCAAACTCGGTGCACCTCTCCCGCTTGCGGGGGAGGGAGCGCACCTCCTTCGCGGCAACGGCTCGTTTCACAACGCGCTAGCCAAAGTCCAGCACCATGCGGCCTTCGATCTTGCCGGCCTTCATCCGGTCGAAGACGTCGTTGATCTCAGCGAGCGGCACCTTTGTCACCTCGGCCTTGACCTTGCCGTCGGCGGCGAATGCGATGGCTTCGTCGAGATCGCGGCGGGTGCCGACGATGGAGCCGCGCACGGTGATGCGCTTGAGCACGACGTCGAAGATCGGCGTCGGGAATTCGCCCGGCGGCAGACCGACGAGGCTGACGGTGCCCTTCCGGCGCACCATCTTCAGCGCCTGGGCGAACGCGGCGGTCGAGACCGCCGTCACCAGCACGCCGTGCGCCCCTCCCCCGGTTACCGCCAACACCTTGTCCACGGCATCGGCCGCGAGCGCGTTGACGGCGAGGTCGGCGCCGGTCTCGCGCGCGAGCTCGAGCTTGTCGTCGGCGATATCGACGGCCGCGACCTTGAGGCCCATCGCCTTGGCATACTGGATCGCGACATGGCCGAGCCCGCCGACGCCCGAGATCACGACCCACTCGCCGGGCTTTGCCTCCGTCTCCTTCAAGCCCTTGTAGGTGGTGACGCCCGCGCACAGGATCGGCGCGATGCCCGCAAAATCGATCGTCGCCGGCAGTTTGGCGGCGAAGGCAGCCGAGGCGATGACATATTCGGCGAAGCCGCCGTTCACACTGTAGCCAGTGTTGTGCTGGTGCTCGCACAGCGTCTCCCAGCCGGTCTCGCAATATTCACAGGACATGCAGGCATCGTGCAGCCAGGCGACGCCGACGGCATCGCCCACCTTCAGATTCTTCACGCCGGATCCGAGCGCGGCGACGATGCCGGCAACCTCATGGCCCGGGATGAAAGGCGGAACCGGCTTCACCGGCCAGTCGCCGGAGGCTGCGTGCAAATCGGTATGGCAGACGCCGCACGCCTTGACCTTGACCAGAACCTCGCCGGGTCCGGGCTGCGGCACCGGCACGTCCTCGATCACGAGCGGCTTGCCGAATTGTCTGACGATTGCGGCTTTCATGGTCGGCATCTGTCTGCTCCGTTTGAATGACGGAGGCAAACTAGCGGCACCGGGCGGCGCCCCCTTGATTGGAGTCAAACCGCACAAAGTTTACGCAAGGCTCGCGCGATCGTGACATCACGATGACGACGCGGCGCAACGTGCGGATCGCGTCAGCTATGGAACTTCAGCCCGTCGACGATCTTGTCGATCACCTTGCGCTCGGCGCGCATTGCGATCCCGACGAGATTGAGGTCCGCGCGTGCCACCGCCTTTACCGCTTCGCGATTGGCGGCATCGTGCGTGGTCTTGAACATGTCCTCGGTATAGACGGCCGGCACCACGTTTCGGGTGAGCGCACGGTCGAGCGCGCGCGACAGTGCCGGACCCTCGGCGCCGTAGATCAGGATCGGCTGGCCGATCAGCGCGTGATATGTCGTGCCCGAGGCGTCCTCATAGGGTTCACCGATGCATTCCGGAAAGGCGGCGGCGATGCCGCTGGTGAGGAAAGCCGCGACGTTGAGCTTCTGCCAGGCCTGGAGATCGCTGCGGATCACCACCGCGATCTTGGTATCGAACTGCATACATGTCTCCACAAATCGTCATTCCGGGATGCGCCGTCAGGCGCAGACCCGGAATCTGGAGATTATCGCACGAGATTCCGGGTTCGTCGCTGCGCGACGCCCCGGAATGACGGAGGAGAATTCAACCCTTCGCGTCGCAGGCCCAGGCGCGGATCACGCATTCCTTGCCGCCGTATTTGTAGCATTCGCGCGTGGCGGCGTTGAGCGAGGCGGAGATCTTCGGCTTGACGGCATAGCCATAGGCACCGCAAGGATTGGACAGATCGACGGACATCGCCGCGCAGGCGCGCTTCATCGTCACCGTCGTGCAGTCGCCCTTGCACTGCTTCTGCGCCGCGGCGCGGGCCTCGTGCTCGGCGCCGTAATCGAAAGCCTGGCCATAGGCACCGCACTTGCCGACCGCAAACGCGCCGGCGGCGCGTGCATCCGTGATGTGGCGAGCGCCCGCGACACAAACAGACAACGCAAAGAAAAACATCGCGCAACGGCGCGCGACGACATTCGAAGCCATGGAAAAAACCCCTCCCCCCAAGGCAGGTGGAGTGAACTCTAAGCGCGGGACCGTTTCCAGATGGTGAAGGAGTGGTTGAAAACCCTGACGGACGCATGAGCGACCTCATACATCTTTTAGTTGTATTTGGAAAGCGCATCATTTAAAGTAGTTGACGCTCCAAGCAGAGAGCCGGAGGAAACAACCATGCGTCACTTCAACGGAATGCTCTTGGCGATGATTGCGTCGACGTCCCTGATCGGACCCCTGCCCGCATATGCGCAGTCGGTGAACTGGACCTGGACCAACCAGTATGGCTCGACCCTGGCCATCACCAGCTTCAACTCGAACACCGGCGCGATCACGGGCACCTACACCAACAACGCCGCAAACAGTTGCGACGAGGGCAAGCCGCAAGGTGTGACGGGTTGGCTGGCCTACGGCAACACCGGCACAGCGATCAGTTTCTCGGTGAACTTCCTCGGCTGCGGATCGACCACCGTCTGGACGGGGCAATTGAACAATGCGACGGGATTCCAGGGATTGTGGTATCTGTCCCTCGCCGAAGCCGTGGCGTGGAACGGCATCAGCGCGGGCGCCGACACGTTCACGTTCAGCAGCGGCGACAAGGCCCTCCTGACCAAGAGCGGCGTCGATCTGAAGGCCGGCAGCGAGAAGCTGTCGAACACCAAGAAGTAGGCGAGCGAAGCGAATCCGCTTCGTAGCGTGGGTTAGCGCAGCGTAACCCACCACGCTTCAACGCATGCGGGACGAAGTTGGTGGGGTACGCCCAGCGGACTGCGCTTGCGCGCAGCCGCAAGGCTAACCCACCCTACACACTATCCCCGTCTTGCCGCTTCCAGCGCCTGGGGCGTGTCGATGTCGAGGAACGCGCCCTCGCCGTCGACGGGCACTTCCGCAACCGCCTCGGTGTGCTTGGCGATCAGGTGGCGCGCGCCGACGTCGCCATCGAGCGTCATCAGCTCCCGGAAGAAGCGGCGCGACCACAGCACGGGGTTGCCGCGGCGGCCCTCGCTGACGGGCACGACGATGAGATTGCCGCGGTCCGGTGCGAAGCTGTCGATGAGACGGTCGATCAGGCCGGCATCGATCAGCGGCATGTCGCCGAGGCAAACCACGGCGCCGTCGCAAGCTTCGGGCACGGCCGCGATGCCGGCCTTGACCGAGCTTGCGATGCCGCCGGCGAAATCCGGATTGCGGGCGAATTTCACCTTCAAGCCTTGCAGCGCCTGCTCGACCAGTTCGGTCTGATGGCCGGTGACGACGATCACCTCGGATGCCTTGGAGGCCAGCGCCTGCTCGGTCGCGATCCGCACCAGCTTCTTGCCGTCGAGCTCGGCGAGCAGCTTGTTCGGCCCACCCATGCGGGTCGAGCGCCCTGCCGCGAGCACGATGGCGGCGACCTGGCTGTTGCCCTCGATCTCGGGCCTCGCGCGCGGCTGCGGACGCGTGACGATCTCCATCAGGAGCCCGCCGACGCCCATGCCCATCAGCTCGGCGCGGGTCACCTTGATGCCGGCGAGCAGACGCATCAGCACCCAGTCAAACCCGTTCTCGACCGGCGAGCGCGCGCAGCCCGGCGCGCCCAGCACCGGCACGCCCTCGGCGCGGGCGATCAGCAGCAGATTGCCGGGATCGACCGGCATGCCGAAATGCTCGATCTCGCCGCCGATCCCGGTGACGGCCGCCGGGATCACGTCGCGGCGATCCGCGATCGCGGACGCCCCGAACACGATGACGAGCTCCGCGCCGAGCGCTAGCAATTCCTTGATCGCGGCCGACAGCGCGTGTTCGTCGTGCTGGACCCGTCGCTCCGCGATGATGCCGGCGCCGGAAGGCGCCAGCCGCTCGGCGGTGACGCGCAGCGTCTTGTCGATCACCTTGGAGGACAGGCCCGGCAGCAGCGTCGAAACCACACCGACGCGCTTGATCGCGTAGGGCGCGATCTTCAGGACGTCCCGGCCGGCCGCCTTCACCGCGGCGTCGCGCAAAGCGCCCTCGACGCCGAACGGGATGATCTTGACCGTGCCGACCATCTCCCCCTCGACCACCGGCTTGTAGGCGGTGAGCGTCGCAAAGGTGATGGCCTCGTCGATATTGTTGATGCGATCCACCGCGGCGCGGTCGATCACCAGCACGCCCGGGCGCGCCGCGAACAGATTGGCGCGGCCGGTGAAGGCGCGCTCGACATGGATGCCCTCGCCGCCGACCGCAAGCGCGATGCTGGCGGCCGCGACGTCCTCGGAGACGTCGCCCTCCTCCATCCGCACCACGACGACGTCCTTGATGCCGGCGCGCTCCAGCGCCTCGACCTCGGCGGGCCCGATCGTCGTGCCCTTCTTCAGCACCAGCGGTCCCTGGCGCAGGGTGTGGACGGTCACCCCGCCGATCGCATCCTTGGGGCTCGCCGGGCCGAATTTCATGCCGCTTCTTCTTTTTCTTTGGGTGGCAGCCGAAGCACCGCCGTGATCTCGGCCATGATCGACACCGCGATCTCCGACGGCGAGACGGCGCCGATCGCAAGGCCAATGGGCGCGTGGATGCGCGCGATGTCGCTGTCCTTGGCGCCCTGCGCCCGCAGCCGGTCGCCGCGCTTGGCATGGGTCTTCCGCGAGCCCAGCGCGCCGATATAGAAGCAGCCGCGCTCGAAAGCGTGCAGCAGCGCAGGATCGTCGATCTTGGGATCGTGCGTGACCGCGACGAAAGCCGTGTAGGCATCGACGTTGAGCGGCGGCAGCGCGGTGTCGGGCCATTCGGCCACCAGCGGAATGTCGGGGAAGCGCTCTGCGCTTGCAAAGGCCGTGCGCGGATCGACCACAGTGACGTCGTAGCCGAGCGAGCGCGCCAACGGCGCCAGCGCCTGACTGATATGGACCGCGCCGACGATGACGAGCTTTGCGGTCGGCGCGTAGACGTTGAGGAACAGCTTCTTGCCGCCGACCTCGACATTGGCGCTCTTGCCCATGCGAAGCTGTCTTTCGAGCTCGACGCGCAGCGGGTCTTTCGCGAAATCCTGCGCCTTGACCAGGCGCTGCTCGCCGCTCTCGGTGTCCGTCACCAAGATCGCCGGGCGGCGCGCGGCGCGCTCGGCATTGAGTTCGTGCAAAATCGCGAGCTTCACGGCTAGCCGACCTTCTCGACGAAGACACGGATGGTGCCGCCGCAGGACAGCCCGACATTCCAGGCGGTCTCGTCGGCGACGCCGAACTCCAGCATCTTGGGCTTGCCGCTCTCGATCACGTCCATGGCCTCGGTGACCACGGCGCCCTCGACGCAGCCGCCGGAGACCGAGCCTAAGAACGTGCCCTCGTCGTTGATGACGAGGCTCGAGCCCGCCGGGCGCGGCGCCGAGCCCCAGGTCTCGACGACTGTGGCGAGCGCGACGCCACGGCCGGCCTTCTGCCAGTCCTCCGCCGCCCTCAGAATGTCCTCGTCGCGATCGAGCATGGGGTAACCTCTCAAGCTGCGGAGCGGATCAGGCTGCGGTGATGCGGCGGCAGCGGCCGGGAGAGCGTCGTGATCAGCTCCTGGATCGAACTCAAATTATGTACCGGGCGGAATTCGTCAACGTGCGGCAGCATCATTTTGATGCCCTGCGCCTTGGCCTCGAAGCCGCCGAAGCGCAGCAGCGGGTTGAGCCAGATCAGCCGCCGGCAGGAGCGGTGCAGCCGGTCCATCTCGAAGGCGAGCCTGGAATCGGCCTCCCGCTCCAGCCCGTCGGAGATCAGGAGCACGATGGCGCCCTGGCTCAGGACGCGGCGCGCCCACAATTTGTTGAAGTTGTGCAGCGAGGCCGAGATCCGCGTGCCGCCGGCCCAATCCTCGACCGAGGCCGAGCAGCTCGCCAGCGCCTCGTCGGGATCGCGCTGGCGCAGCGCGCGGGTGACGTTGGTGAGGCGGGTGCCGAACAGGAACACCGAGACGCGCTTGCGCGCATCGCCGATGGCATGGAGGAAATGCAGGAACAGGCGCGTGTACTCGTTCATCGAACCCGAGATGTCGAGCAGCGCCACGATCGGCGCCGGTTTCTCGATCCGCCCCAGGCGATGAATGTCGATGATGTCGCCGCCGGTGCGCAATGACGCACGCAGCGTGCGGCGCAGATCGAGGCGCAGGCCACGGGAATCGGGCCGGTGCCGGCGCGTCAAGAGCTCGGCCTGCGGCAGCCGCATCCGCTCGACGGCGCGCAGGGCCTCGCTGATCTCCGCCGCGCTCATCTGGGCAAAATCCTTCTTCTGAAGGATTTCCTTGTCGGAGACCGACAGGCGCAGATCCTGCTCCTGGCGCTGCGGCGTCTCCGTCATGCGCGGCTGCGACATCGCTTCCTGCACGCGGCGCGCACCGGCCTGCGGCTTCTTCTTGGCCTGCTCCGGCAGCGGCACCGAATCCAGCATGTGCTTCCACTCCTCCGAGGCGCGGAAGAACAGGTTGAAGGCCTGCTTGAAGATCAGCGCATGCTCGTGGCGCTTGACGAAGATCGCCTCCAGCGTGGCAAAGACATCGGCGCGGTTGCCGATGTCGATCACCTGGAGCGCGCTCATGGCATCGATCACCGCGCCCGGCCCGACCGGCATGCCCGCAGAGCGCAACGCGCGGGCGAAGCCGACGATGTTGTCGGCGAACTGCTCGGTCTGCTCGGGCGCTAGGTGGTTGATGGCCATGGGTCGTATCCATCCCCTCGTCATTCCGGGGCGCGCCTCTTTGGCGCGAGCCCGGAATCCATTCATCCACGAACTCTGCGGCCCGATGGATTCCGGGTTCGCGCTACGCGCGCCCCGGAATGACGGGCGCAATTTGACGCAAGATCAATCCTCGCTCGTCGCTTCCTTCAGCACCTTCTGCAGGGTGTCGCCCTGCATCCGGGTGATGTCGTCCTGATACTTGAGCAGCGCGCCCAGCGTGTCGCCGACCACCTGCGGGGTCAGCGAGCGGGCGTCGAGCTCGGACAGCGCGGTGGCCCAGTCGATGGTCTCGGCGACGCCCGGCGACTTGTAGAAGTCCTGGTTGCGCAACGCCTGGACAAAGCGCACCACCTGCTGCGACAGCTTTGTCGAGATGCCGGGCACGCGCGTCTTGACGATCGCGAGCTCGCGCTCGGCGGCGGGATAATCCACCCAGTGATAGAGGCAGCGCCGCTTCAGCGCGTCGTGGATCTCGCGGGTGCGGTTGGAGGTGATGATGACGATCGGCGGATACGGCGCCTTCACGGTGCCGAATTCGGGGATGGTCACCTGGAAGTCACTGAGGATTTCCAGGAGATAGGCTTCGAACGCCTCGTCGGCGCGGTCGAGTTCGTCGATCAGGAGCACCGGCGGACCGGCGACGTCAGGCTCCAGCGCCTGGAGCAGCGGTCGCTTGATCATGTAGCGGTCGGCGAAGATGTCGCTCGACAGTTGATCGCGATCGGTGTCGCCGGCGGCTTCCGCCATCCGGATCGCGATCATCTGCGCGGCGCTATTCCACTCGTACACGGCCGAGGAGACGTCGAGGCCTTCGTAGCACTGCAGGCGGATCAGCTTCCGCCCCAGCGCCGCCGACAGCACTTTTGCGATCTCGGTCTTGCCGACGCCGGCCTCGCCTTCGAGAAACAGCGGCCGGCCCATGCGCAGCGACAGATACGTCACCGTCGCCAGCGACCGCTCGGCGAGATAGCCGCGCGACGTCAGGAGTTCGAGCATCGCATCAACCGATGCCGGCAGGGCGGCTGAAGTCATGAAAGGCCAGTCTTGGTTACGCCCTCACCGGGGCAAGTCGTTGGGCCAGTTGGTGAGGCCCATCATTCCTTGGCATTGGCGGCGTCGACGGCCCGCCGCGTCAGCACCCCGATGAGGTGCGCGCGGTATTCGGCACTGCCGTGGATGTCGCTGTTGAGACCCTCGGCCGGCACCTCGATGCCATCAAGGGCTTTCGCCGAGAAGCGCTTCTTCAGGGCTTCCTCGAACGCGGTGACGCGGAACACGCCCTCGGAGCCGGCGCCGGTGACGGCAACGCGCACGTCCGACGGCCGCCGCGCCACGAACACGCCGACCAGTGCGTAACGCGAGGCCTGGTTGCGGAACTTGATGTAGGCGGCCTTCTTCGGCAGCGGGAACATCACCTTGGTGATGATCTCGTCGGCCTCGAGCGCCGTCGTGAACAGGCCCTGGAAATACTCCTCGGCCTTGAGGCGGCGCTTGTTGGTGACGATGGTCGCCCCGAGCGCAAGCACCGCGGCCGGATAGTCCGCGGTCGGATCGTTGTTGGCGAGCGAGCCGCCGATCGTGCCCTTGTGGCGCACGGCGGGATCGCCGATTCCGCCGGCAAGGCTCGCGAGCGCCGGGATCGCTTCGCCGACGACGGCGGAGGTCGCGACCTCAGCGTGCTTGGCGGTGGCGCCGATCACCACCGAGCGGCCCTTCATCTCGATCGCGTTGAGCCCCTCGATGTGGGAGAGGTCGACCAGATGCGGGGGGCTCGCGAGGCGCTGCTTCATGACCGGAATCAGCGTGTGGCCGCCGGCGATCACCTTGGCGTCTTCGTTCTTCACCAGGAGGTTGGCGGCCTGCCGAACGGTCCCGGGGCGATGATATTTGAATTCGTACATCTGAATGTCCTGATCGCGGGATGCGCGCGTGTCGATTTAGGCGAGGTCGGATTTCGCCATCGCCTTGGCGCCGGCGGAGATCGAGGCGACGATGTTCTGGTAACCGGTGCAGCGGCAGAGATTGCCTTCCAGCTCCTCGCGGATGGTGTGGTCGTCGACCTCGTGCCCCTTGCGATGGACGATGTCGATCGCGGTCATGATCATGCCGGGCGTGCAGAAGCCGCACTGCAGGCCATGGTGCTCGCGGAAGGCTTCCTGCATCGGATGCAGCGGCGCGCCGTCGGCAGCCAGCCCCTCGATCGTCTTGACCTCGTGGCCGTCAGCCATCACGGCAAGCGTGGTGCAGGACTTCACGGCCTTGCCGTCGAGATGCACGACGCAGGCGCCGCACTGCGAGGTGTCGCAGCCGACATGTGTGCCGGTCAGCCGCAGATTCTCGCGCAGGAACTGCACCAGAAGCGTGCGGGGATCGACGTTGGCCGTCACAGGATTGCCGTTCACGATGAGGGAGATTTTCGCCATAAGCACTCTCTATCAGCGCCCCGACGGGTCCCGTCGAAGCGGTTCTTATAATTATTCCAACCCATCATATGGGCCATTATGCCCCGGGGCAACATCACCCCGGACGCAAGGCGCCATGCCGAAAGGCGATAGCCTTCAGCCCTGTACCGCCTTGGCGAAGTTCGCGAAAAACTCGTCGGCCAGCTTCTTGGCGGCGCCGTTGATGAGGCGTTGTCCGAGCTGCGCCAACTTGCCGCCGATCTGCGCCTCGACGTCGTAGGAGAGCAGCGTGCCGCCGTCCTTCTCCGCCAGCTTGACCACGGCGCCGCCCTTGGCAAAGCCCGCCACCCCGCCCTCGCCTTCGCCGGAGATCTTGTAGCCGTTCGGCGGATCGAGATCGGAGAGCGTCACCTTGCCCTTGAAGCGCGCCGACACCGGGCCGACCTTCATTTTCGCTGTGGCGCGAAAGCCGCCGTCGTCGGTCTTCTCCAGCTCCTCGCAGCCGGGGATGCAGGCCTTCAGCACCTCGGGATCGTTGAGCTTGGCCCACACAGCCTCGCGCGGCGCCGCAAGCTGGACTTCGCCGTTCATCGTCATGGCCATGGGGTGCCTCCCGGGATCGTGCAATTATAATGCTGTTCAAGTAACGCACGTAGGCCGCAAAGGAAAGGGCGGCCTCCGGCCACGTGCAATGCATATTCGCAACTGCAAAAAATCTTGCGCGGTCGGTTTTGGATTGGCACAGGCGGGCCATGATGGTTAGGTCCCGCGCAACATGAGCACAGCCCTCTCCCCCCTGCTTGCGCCGATGCTGTCGAGCGCCGCCATGCGCGCCGCCTGCGACGACCGGTCAACGCTCCAGAACATGCTCGATTTTGAGGCAGCCTTGGCGCGCGCCGAAGCCGCCACCGGCGTGATTCCCGCGGCCGCCGTGGGCCCGATCGAAACCGCCTGCAAGGCGGCTACCTTTGACATCGCCGCGCTGGCCGAGGCCGCGACACGGTCCGGCAATCTCGCGATTCCCCTGGTCAAGGCGCTGACCGCCAACGTCGCGAAGGCCGATGCGGAGGCCGCACGCTACGTGCATTGGGGCGCGACCAGCCAGGACGTCATCGACACCGCGACCATGCTCACGCTGCGCGCCGCCATCGACGCGCTGGATGCCGACCTCAGCCGCGCCATCAAGGGTTTTGCCGCACTGGCGCGCAATCATCGCAACACCGCAATGGTGGCGCGGACCTGGCTCCAGCACGCGCTGCCGATGCCGTTCGGACTCAAGGCCGCCGAATATGCCGCAAGTCTTGCCCGCGCCCGCTGCCGCCTCAGGCGGCTCTCCCGCGACGGCCTCGCGCTGCAATTCGGCGGCGCGGCCGGCACGCTCGCGGCCCTCGGCGACAAGGGGCTCGTCGTCGCGGAGCGACTGGCGCAAGAGCTCAACCTGCCGCTGCCGGAAGCACCCTGGCACACCCATCGCGACCGCATCGCGGAAGCCGCATCGGCCCTTGCGATTCTCGCCGGAAGCTGCGGCAAGATCGCGCGCGACGTCTCGCTGATGATGCAGACCGATGTCGCCGAGGCGTTCGAGCCGGCCGGCGAAGGCCGCGGCGGCTCCTCGACCATGCCGCACAAGCGCAACCCTGTCGCAGCCGCAAGCGCGCTGGGATGTGCCACCATGGCCCCGCAGCTCGCCGCGACGATTTTTGCCGCGCAGGTACAGGACCACGAGCGCAGCGCCGGCCCCTGGCATGCGGAATGGCCGACGCTGCCTCAACTGATGCTGGTCACTTCGGGCGCGCTCGCCGCCATCGTCGACATCGCCGAGGGCCTGGACGTCGATGCCGCGCGCATGCGCAGCAATCTCGATGCGACGCACGGGCTGATCATGGCCGAGGCGGTCACCTTTGCGCTGGCCGAGAGGATCGGCAAGAGCGATGCGCATCATCTCATCGAGGCCGCGAGCAAGCGCGCGGTCGCCGAGAAGAAGCATCTGCGCGAGGTTCTCGCGGCCGATTCGCAGGTCACAGCGCATCTTTCGCCGGAAAAAATTGCGGCATTGTTCGAGCCGATGGCCTATCAAGGGGCTTCCCAAGCCATGATCGACCGGCTGCTCGACAGCCTCGAGCGAGATTGATTGTTTGAGCATGATCCCTTCGGAAAACCGTTCCACACTTTTCCGGATCATGCTCCAGAACGGAGACGCCGCATGCCCATGATCGATGCCGACGGTTGCCTGATCAACGTCTCCGTCGAAGGCCGCGACGGCGGGCCGACCTTGATGCTGTCCAATTCGCTCGGCTGCACGCTTCAGATGTGGGAGCCGCAGATGAAGGCGCTGACACAGGTGTTCCGCGTCATCCGCTATGACCGCCGCGGCCACGGCAAGTCGAACGTTCCCCCCGGCCCTTACACGATGGAGCGCTTCGGCCGCGACGTGCTGGCGATCCTCAACGATCTCAACATCGAGAAGGTGCATTGGTGCGGCCTGTCGATGGGCGGCATGGTCGGACAATGGCTGGGCGCGAATGCGCCGGAGCGCTTCGGCAAGCTCATCCTCGCCAACACCTCCTGCTACTATGCCGAGCCGACCAAATGGCTGGAACGCATCGATGCCGTGAAGAAGGGCGGCATCGCGGCGGTGGCCGATGCCGTGATCGCGGGCTGGCTCACCCAGGATTTCCGCGAGCGCGAGCCTGACATCACCGCGCGGATGAAAGCGATGCTGCTCGCCTCACCCGTGGAGGGCTATCTCGCCTGCTGCGAGGCGCTGTCGACGCTCGACCAGCGCGAGCTGCTGCCAAAGATCAAGAGCCCGACATTGGTGATCGCCGGCCGCCACGACATGGCGACGCCGATCTCGGCGGGCGAGCTGATCCGCTCGAAAATTCCCGGCGCCAACATGACCATCATCGACGCCGCCCATATTTCCAATGTCGAGCAGCCGCACGCGTTCACCGATGCGGTGGTGGGGTTCCTGACGCAACGCTGATTGCGCCTGTCGTCATTCCGGAGCGATGCAAAGCATCGTCCCCGGAATCTCGATCGGCATTCACAACCTCGAGATTCCGGGTTCGCCTCTTCGAGGCGCCCCGGAATGACTGATCCGGAGAAACAAACATGGACGACCAGAAGCGCCGCGATGCCGGCATGAACGTGCGCCGCAAGGTGCTGGGCAATGCCTGGGTCGACAAATCAGTCGCCAATCGCAATGCCTTCAACACGGATTTCCAGGATCTGATCACACGCTACGCCTGGGGCGAGATCTGGACGCGGCCGCATTTCGACGAGCGCACAAGGCGGGTGCTGGTCATCGGCACCATGGTCGCGCTCGGACAATGGGACGAATTCCGCCTGCATGTGCGCGCGGCGCTCGCCGAGGGCGGCTTCACGCCCGACGACATCAAGGAAATCCTGCTCCAGCAGGCGATCTATTGCGGCGTGCCGGCGGCGAACCACGCCGTCAAGGAGGCCTCAGCGATTGTGCAGGAGCTCGGCCTGCTCAAGACCTAGCGGCGCGGCGGCCTCGGCGCTCTTGGGTGCCGCCACAGGGCGCTCGATCACCATCACGATCGCAGCCCCCAGCAGCAGCAAGAGCTCGGTCGCGTGCAGCCGGAGCGCGTCCATCTCGCCGACCTTCGAGGCCATGACCATGCTCGCAAACGAGATCACGCTGCCGATCGCCAGCGCAATGCCGAGCGCCTCGTCACTGCCGCCATTCCTGCGGACGCGGGGAATGCACAGCAGCGCGAGGTAGATCGCGAAGAACGCCACCACGGTCAACCGTCCCAGCGCCAGCAGCCAGGCCGCGCGCACCGTGTCCATCCCCGCCATCTGGAGATGGTCGCTGAGGAACAGCGCGACCGCGACGCTCGGCCGTTCGTAGAGGCCGTGCACCGGCGCCACCATGATGTTGAAGGCGACCAGCGTCCAGGCGGGGATGAAATAGGCCGCCAGCAGCGCGCCGTTGACCGAGTCGATCCGCCAATTCCTGAACATGCCGCTTCCCGCTTCGCCTGCCACGCGCCTTCGATGGGAAGGCTTTGCCGGGAGCTAACTCGCATCAGTCCGTGGCGGCAATTTAAACCCTTTGTTTACCTTAACGGGGCACCCGCACACGTCGTCATTCCGGGATGGCGCGACAGCACCAGACCCGGAATCTCGAGATTCCGGGCTCGGCTCTTCGAGCCGCCCCGGAATGACGCCAAGCAACGAAAAAAAGCCCCACCTTGCAGCGGGGCCCTTCTTCACTCCTGCTCACTCACTGGGCTCCCAAACTAGTTGTCCTGACCGCGCTGGCCACCATGCTGCTGGCCGGGCTTGTCGCCCTGGCGCATCGGATCCTGCTGCTGCTGTCCGGGTTTCTGCCCACCGCCCTGCTGCTGCCCTGGCTGCTGACCTGGGCGCTGCTGGCCGGGGTTCTGAGTCTGCTGACCCGGATTCTGGTTCTGCTGCTTCGTCATCGGGGGGAACTCCCTTGTTGGACGTCAGAGGGAAGCTAACAACCGCCCTCGGATTTGGTTGCCACGCGGAACCCGGTTCCTCGCAGCTGCGGAACCGGGAGACGACATCCGTAACCAAATGAGTTCTGTACAAGCCGTTATGCCTAGGCCTGCCCAGTTGCGGCCGCCAGTTCCCTCCTGTTACAAAACGAGAAGAATGCTCAAGGGCTGCCGGGGCCCAAGAACTCTCTCGAAGAGCTCCCTTTGAGCCCGCGTCAAGTTTGGGTAACGGCAGCCTATGGATTATTTCGCCCAGCAGCTCATCAACGGCCTCGTGCTCGGCTCCATCTACGGCCTGATCGCGATCGGCTACACGATGGTCTACGGCATCGTCGGCATGATCAACTTCGCCCATGGCGACGTCTTCATGATCGGCGGCTTCATCGCCCTGATCACCTTCCTGATCCTGATCTCGCTCGGCCTGACCGCGATCCCGGTGATCCTGCTCGTCGTGCTGCTGGTCGCGATGGCGATCACGGCGCTCTATGGCTGGACCATCGAGCGCATCGCCTACCGGCCGCTGCGGCATTCCTTCCGTCTCGCTCCGATGCTGTCGGCGATCGGCATGTCGTTCGTGCTGACCAACTATTCGCAGGTGGCGCAAGGCGCCCGCGTCAAGCCGATCCCGCCCTTCATCACCGGCGGCTACACGCTGCATGAGAGCGCGGACGGCTTCGTCATCCAGCTCTCCAACATCCAGATCATGGTGGTCATCACCACCATCGTGCTGCTGGCGATCTTCACCTGGCTGGTGTCGCACACGCGGCTCGGGCGCGACATGCGCGCCTGCGAGCAGGACCAGACCATGGCGGCCCTGCTGGGCGTCGACGTCGACCGCACCATCTCCATGACCTTCGTGATCGGCGCCGCGCTCGCCGCGGTCGCGGGTTTCATGTACCTGCTCTATTACGGTCTGGTCGATTTCTTCATGGGCTTCGTCGCCGGCATCAAGGCCTTCACGGCGGCCGTGCTCGGCGGAATCGGCTCGCTGCCGGGCGCCATGCTCGGCGGTCTTGCGATCGGCCTGATCGAGACGTTCTGGTCGGCCTATTTCTCGGTCGAATACAAGGACGTCGCGGCATTCTCGATCCTGATCGTCGTGCTGATCTTCATGCCGACCGGCCTGCTCGGCCGTCCCGAAGTCGAAAAAGTCTGACGGACCGCCGCGTGACAGCCATTCCGCACGAGACCAAGCACGCAAGCCGCACCGCCGGCATCACCTATATCCTGAAGAAATCCCTGCTCAGTGCACTGGTCGCGCTGGTGCTGTTCTCACTGATGGTCGGCGTCCGGACCGAGGCCGGTTCCGACGGCCAGCTCACTTATTGGACGCGCTTCGGCGAGGTCGCAGCGCTTGTCGCCGCCGTGTTCGGCGGCTCGATCGTGATCGAGCTGCTCCGGCAATGGCTCGGCCCGACCGGCGCCGAGAAGCTGGTGCCGCCTGCAGTGCATCGCGGGATGTCGTTCGTCGGCCGCTACCTCGCGCCCGCGCTTTTGATCTTCACGCTGCTGGTGCCCGTCATCTTCTATAACCAGCGCTACATCCTCGACCTCGCGATCCTCGTGCTCACCTATGTCATGCTGGGCTGGGGATTGAACGTCGTGGTCGGCCTCGCCGGCCTGCTCGACCTCGGCTACGTCGCCTTCTATGCGGTCGGCGCCTATTCCTACGGCCTGCTCGCCACCAATTTCGGCTGGTCGTTCTGGATCTGCCTGCCGCTCGCCGGCATCCTCGCCGCGTTCTGGGGCGTGCTGCTCGGCTTTCCCGTGCTGCGGCTGCGCGGCGACTATCTCGCCATCGTGACGCTGGCCTTCGGCGAGATCATCCGCCTCGTCATCATCAACTGGCAGAGCCTGACCGGAGGCCCCAACGGGGTCTCCGGCATTCCCCGCCCCACCTTCTTCGGCATCCCGCTCGACAACAGCGACGACGGGCTCGCCGCCAAGCTCGGCATCGAGTACTCAGCGACCCACCGCATCGTCTTCCTGTTCTATTTGATCCTGGCGCTCGCGCTGCTCACCAACTGGGTGACGATCCGTCTGCGCCGCCTGCCGATCGGCCGCGCGTGGGAGGCCTTGCGCGAGGACGAGGTCGCCTGCCGCGCGCTCGGCATCAACACCACGACCACCAAGCTTACCGCGTTCGCGACCGGCGCGATGTTCGGCGGCTTTGCCGGTGCGTTCTTCGCCACCCGCCAGGGCTTCATCAGCCCGGAATCCTTCACCTTCCAGGAATCGGCATTGGTGCTGGCCATCGTCGTGCTTGGCGGCATGGGCTCGCAACTCGGCGTGGCGCTCGCCGCGCTGGCCATGATCGGGGGCTTCGAGCTGTTCCGCAGCCTCGAGACCTACCGCATGCTGGTGTTCGGCATGGCCATGGTGCTGATCATGATCTGGCGGCCGCGCGGCCTGGTCGGCCATCGCGCGCCGACCGTGTATCTGACCAAGGCGCAGGCGATCTCCTCCGACCTCGTCAAGGAAGGGCACGGATGAGCGGCGACAAGATCCTCAACGTCGACCGGCTGACCATGCGCTTCGGCGGCATCGTTGCCGTGCAGGACCTGTCGCTCTCGGCCGAGCGCAAGAAGATCACCGCGCTGATCGGGCCGAACGGCGCCGGCAAGACCACGGTCTTCAACTGCATCACCGGCTTCTACAAGCCGAGCGGCGGCACCATTCGCCTCACCCATGACGATGGCCGGACGATCGCCCTGGAGCGGCTGAACGATTTCCGCATCGCCAAGCTGGCCAAGGTGGCGCGCACCTTCCAGAACATCCGCCTGTTTCCCGGCATGACCGCGCTGGAAAACCTGATGGTGGCGCAGCACAACGCCTTGATGCGGGCCTCCGGCCTCACCTTTCTCGGCCTGATCGGTGCGCCCGGCTATCGCGATGCCGAGAAGCGCGCGATCGATCTGGCCACCGACTGGCTCAGGCGGGTCAACCTGCTCGACCGCGCCGACGATGCCGCCGGCAATTTTGCCTATGGCGACCAGCGCCGGCTCGAGATCGCGCGCGCGATGTGCACCGAGCCCGCGCTTCTGTGCCTGGACGAGCCGGCCGCCGGCCTCAACGCGCGCGAGAGCGCCGCCTTGAGCGAGCTCCTGCTCTCGATCCGCAACGAGCTCGGCACCTCGATCCTGCTGATCGAGCACGACATGTCGGTGGTGATGGAAATCTCCGACCATATCGTGGTGATGGACCACGGCGTGAAGATCGCCGAAGGTTCGCCGCGCGCGGTCCGCGACGACCCCAAGGTGATCGCCGCCTATCTCGGCGCCGACGAGGAAGAAGCCGTGGCCGTGATGGAGAGCGGGTCGTGACTTCACCCACTCCCCTGCTCGCGATCCGCAGCCTTCGCGCCGCCTACGGCAAGATCGAGGCGCTGAAGGGCGTCGACGTCGAAATCAATGCCGGCGAGATCGTGGCGCTGATCGGCGCCAACGGCGCCGGCAAGTCGACGCTGATGATGACCATCTTCGGCAAGCCGCGGG
Organism: Bradyrhizobium diazoefficiens USDA 110; assembly: GCF_000011365.1. Lineage (GTDB taxonomy): Bacteria > Pseudomonadota > Alphaproteobacteria > Rhizobiales > Xanthobacteraceae > Bradyrhizobium > Bradyrhizobium diazoefficiens. The sequence continues at coordinate 6,233,615 of NC_004463.1, forward strand.
CCCGTGCCGGCCAGATCCTGTACGAAGGCCGCGACATCACCGACGTGCCCACCCACGAGATCGCGCATTTGCGCATCGCGCAATCGCCGGAGGGACGGCGCATCTTCCCGCGCATGAGCGTGGCGGAAAACCTCCAGATGGGTGCCGATGCCACCGGATGCACCGATTCCGAGCGCGACGCGACGCTGGAACGCGTCTTCAATCTGTTTCCACGGCTGAAGGAACGCTACGCCCAGCGCGGCGGAACCCTGTCCGGCGGCGAGCAGCAGATGCTGGCGATCGGCCGCGCCTTGATGAGCCGTCCCCGCCTGCTCCTGCTCGACGAGCCCTCGCTCGGGCTCGCGCCGCTGATCGCGCGCCAGATTTTCGATGCGATCCGCACCCTGAACCGGCAGGACGGCCTGACCGTCCTGATCGTCGAGCAGAACGCCAACCATGCGCTCAAGCTCGCCCATCGCGGCTATGTCATGGTCAATGGCCTGATCACGCTGGCCGGGACCGGCGCCGAGTTGTTGCAGCGCCCCGAGATTCGGGCCGCCTATCTGGAAGGCGGCCGGCACGGCTGAGGCGGGCCACGTGCGGCCGAATGTGGCGAGATATCTCCGCCAATGCCCGTATTTTGCCGGTGACTTCTCCTCGAATTCATTCAAGAATGGCGCCGGTTTGGACCGGGCATGCCCGGCAACTTCCACAGGCGACCACCCGCGAGGTATCTCATGAAATCACTGAAGCTCATCGGTCTGGCATTCGGCGCGTCGATCGCGCTGTCGAGCGCGGCATTCGCGCAGGATGTCACCATCGCAGTCGCAGGCCCGATGACAGGCACAGAGTCCGCCTTCGGCCGCCAGATGAAGAACGGCGCCGAGATGGCCGTGGCTGATATCAACACCGCCGGCGGCATCAACGGCAAGAAGCTCGCGCTCAACGTCGAGGACGATGCCTGCGATCCCAAGCAGGCGCGCTCGATTGCGGAAAAGATCGCCGGCGCCAAGATCCCCTTCGTCGCCGGACACTACTGCTCGTCGTCGTCGATCCCGGCCTCGGAGGCCTATGCAGACGGCAACGTCCTCCAGATCACCCCAGCCTCCACCAACCCGCTCTTCACCGAGCGCAAGCTGTGGAACGTGGCGCGCGTCTGCGGCCGCGACGATCAGCAGGGCCTGATCGCGGCGCAGTACATCGCCAAGAACTACAAGGGCAAGAACATTGCGATCCTCAACGACAAGACCACCTACGGCAAGGGTCTTGCGGACGAGACCAAGAAGGCGCTCAACAAGGCCGGCATCACCGAGAAGATGTACGAGTCCTACAACAAGGGCGACAAGGACTTCAACGCGATCGTCTCGCGCCTGAAGCGCGACAACATCGATCTCGTCTATGTCGGCGGCTACCATCAGGAGAGCGGCCTGATCCTGCGCCAGATGCGCGACCAGGGTCTCAAGACAGTGCTGATGGCCGGCGACGCGCTCGCCGACAAGGAGTACGCCTCCATCACCGGCCCGGCCGGCGAAGGCACGCTGTTCACCTTCGGCCCCGATCCGCGCAACAAGCCGACCGCCAAGAAGATCGTCGATGCCTTCAAGGCCAAGAACATCGACCCCGAAGGCTACACGCTCTACACGTATGCGGCGATGCAGGTCTGGTCGCAGGCGGCCAAGAAGGCCGGCACCACCGACGCCAAGAAGGTGATGGAGGCGATGAAGGCCGGCAAGTGGGACACCGTGATCGGCCCGATCGAGTATGACGCCAAGGGCGACATCAAGCAGATCGACTACGTCGTCTACAAATGGGATGCCAAGGGCGGCTACGCCGAGATCAAAGGCAACGGCACCTAACGCGCTTGCCGGGCCCCAAGGCCGTTATCCAAGCATCATCACGCCCCGGCTTGCCCGGGGCGTTCTTCTGGGGCAAGCGTCCTGGACAAGGGTCAGACAGCTGCGGGCAGTTCGCCGCCCGCCGCGGCCTGGGCCTTCCGCAGCGCTTGCAGGAGATCGTTCGGCCGAAACGGCTTTTGCAGGCAGACCACGTTGGCAAGGTGAGGCGATTGTTCCATGAAATCCAGCGCCGTCATCCCGGACACCGCAATGATGGGGAGGCCCGGCGCACGCTCCCGCAGGCTCGCGATGACGTCGACGCCGCTGGTGTCGCCAAGGAAGATATCGACGATCGCCGCGTCAAACGGGCTTTCCGCGAAGGCTTTCAGCCCGGCCGCACCGCTTTCGGCCTCCGCGACCTCGAAGCGATGGACCCGAAGCACGATCGCGACCATCGCACGGACGTCCTTCTGGTCGTCGATGATGAGAACACGGGGCATAGGGAAGAACTCCCGGATATCGATCAAAATCGATGATTCAAACCTGGAACCCACTCCGGCGGGAGGGCATTATGGCACCGTCCAGTAAAGCGCATCTTACCCGACCCCTATTCCGTGGTCCCACCAGAATTAAGTAATCTGTAACCTTCGGTTGAGTCGCGGCCGCAACAGTTCAAGATGTGCGCCCGTAACCCGCTACCATAGCGCCGGCCTGCGGGGATCCGAATGACGTCGATGAAAATGGCGAAGACCGGTCTGCGAGAGGTGGACGTGCCCGCGACGATCGACCGAAGCACATTCCTTTCGACCCTGCCGGCCACCTCGACCGACCGCACCGCCGCATTGGCGATCGTCGGCATATCCGCAATCCTGTTCGCATTGGCCGTCCCTTTCGCGGGTACCCCGCTCCTGCCCGTCCCGGCCTTTGTCGCGAGCTATCAATCGGCCCTCGCCGTAAGCGACATCGTCACCGCGGTGCTGCTGCTGTCGCAGTTTTCGGTCTTGCGGACCCGCGCGCTGCTGTGGCTCGCGAGCGGCTATCTGTTCACCGCCGCCGCGGCGCTGGTTCATGCCCTCACCTTCCCCGGACTGTTCACCCCGACCGGACTTTTCGGCGCGGGCGGGCAAACCACGGTCTGGCTCTACATGATCTGGCACGGCGGCTTCCCGGTGTTCGTGCTGGGCTATGCCTGGCTGAAGGAGGCCGACGGCGGCGCCAGGATCCGCGGCACGACAATCAGGGCGATCTGCGCCATCGTGTTCGGCGTCGCCGCCGCCATGGCCGTCTTCGCCTGGATCGTCACCGCCTGGCACGATCTGCTCCCGGTCCTGCTGCGCGACGGCCACTACATGCCGGCCATGATCGGCGTCGTATCCTTCGTATGGTCGCTCAGCTTTGCCGCCCTCGTCTCGCTCTGGTTCCGCAGGCCGCATTCGGTGATCGACGTCTGGCTCATGGTCGTGATGTGCGCCTGGCTGTTCGATATCGCGCTCTCGGCGATCGTGAACGTCGCGCGCTTCGATCTCGGCTTCTACGTCGGCCGCCTCTACGGCCTCTGCGCGGCGACCTTCGTGCTCGCGGTGCTCCTGGTCGAGAATGTCCGCCTCCAGGCGCAGACCGCGAGCATGGTCGGCGCGCTGAAGCGCCGATCGGACGCCGAGCGCGACTATCACGCCGAGCGCGAGCGGCTGTTCACCGCCGTCGTCGAATCCTCCAACGACGCCATCATCACCAAGTCGCTCGACGGCACCATCACGACCTGGAACAGCGCGGCCGAGCGCGTCTTCGGCTACTCCGCCGACGAGGCGGTCGGCCGTTCCATCGACATCATCATGCCGGACGATCAGCGTGACGATGTCGCCGAGAATCTGGCCCGCACCCGCAACGGCGAGGTCATCGACCAGCAGGAGACCGTACGGCTGCACAAGAGCGGTCAACCCATCGACGTGGTGCTGAGCCAGGTCCCGCTGCGATCGACCGAGGGCAAGATCATCGGCGCGTCCAAGGTGGCCCGCGACGTCACCGAGCGGAAGCGAGCGGAGATGGCGCTCAATCGGGAGATCGAGGAGCGCCAGCGCATTTTCGAGACCTCGCAGGACCTGATCCTGGTCACCGATGGTTTCGGCAATTTCATCCAGGTCAGCCCCAGTGTGAAGGACATCCTCGGCTTCAGCCCGGACGACATGGTCGGGCACAGTGCGATCGAGTTCATCCACCCTGATGACCTCGAGAAGACGCGCAGCGAGATGCGCGCGGCCCGGCGCGGCGCGGTCAAGCGCAGCTTCGAGGCGCGCTACTATCACTACGATGGTCACGAGGTCACGCTGAACTGGATGGGCACCTGGTCCGAGCCGGTGCGGCGCCATTTCTTCATCGGCCGCGACCTCACCGAGAAGCAGGCCGCCGAAGCCCAGCTCCGGCAGGTCCAGAAGATGGATTCGATCGGCCAGTTGACCGGCGGCGTCGCCCACGACTTCAACAACGTGCTGACCGTCATCACCGGCACGATCGGTATTCTGGCGGATGCGGTCGCCGATCGTCCCGAGCTCGCCGCCATCACCAAGCTGATCGACGACGCCGCCGAGCGCGGCGCGCAGCTGACCAAGCACCTGCTCGCCTTCGCCCGCAAGCAGCCGCTCCAGCCGCGCGAGATCGACGTCAATGCGCTGACGCTCGAGGCCGCCAAGCTGCTGCATCCGACGCTGGGCGAGCAGATCACCATCATGCCCCAGCTCACCGAGGACGCCTGGCCGACACTGGTCGATCCCGGCCAGCTCTCCACCGCCATCCTCAACCTCGCGCTGAACGCGCGCGATGCCATGCCCGACGGCGGCACCCTGGTGCTCGAGACCCGCAACGTCTTCCTCGACGACGGTTATGCCAGCATGAATCCCGACATCGTTGCCGGCAATTACGTGATGATCGCGGTCAGCGACACCGGCACTGGAATTCCGGCCGATCTGATCGAGCGGGTGTTCGATCCGTTTTTCACGACCAAGGAGGTCGGCAAGGGCACCGGCCTCGGGCTCAGCATGGTGTTCGGCTTCGTCAAGCAGTCCGGCGGCCACATCAAGATCTACAGCGAGGAAGGCCACGGCACGAGCGTGAAGATCTACCTGCCGCGCTCCACCGGCGTGCAGGAGACCGAGTTCGAGGCGCTTCAGAACGCGCCCGTCGCCGGCGGCAGCGAGAAGATCCTGATCGTCGAGGACGACGCTCTGGTACGGCAATACGTCGTGACCCAGATCAAGAGCCTCGGCTACGCCGCGCTCGAAGCCGCCAACGCGGCCGACGCCCTCACCATCATCGACGCCGACAAGGACATCGACCTGCTCTTCACCGACGTCATCATGCCGGGCGCCATGAACGGCCGCCAGCTCGCCGATGAAGCGGCCCGCCGCCGCCCCGATCTGAAGACGCTGTTCACCTCGGGCTACACCGAGAACGCCATCGTCCATCACGGCCGGCTCGACTCCGGCGTGCTGCTGCTGGCCAAGCCCTACCGCAAGTCCGAGCTGGCCAAGATGCTCAGAACGGCGCTCGCCAGTTGAGCCTGCGGCATCTCTGCGCTATCGCAGAAGCGAACTCCTCATCAGCGCGCGAGGCCACCTTGAAAAATCTGCTGACCGACATCGCCGGCGTCCGCGTCGGCCATGCCGAGGATGCCAAAGTCGCCTCCGGCACGACCGCGATCATTTTCGATTCCCCCGCGGTCGCGGCGATCGACGTCCGCGGTGGCGGCCCCGGCACGCGCGAGGACGCACTGCTCGATCTCGCCAATACCGTCGAACGCGTCGACGCGATCGCGCTGTCGGGCGGCTCCGCCTTCGGCCTCGATACCGGCGGCGGCGTGCAGGCCTGGCTCGCCGAGCAGGGCCGCGGTCACCGGGTTCGCGAAGCCCTGATCCCGATCGTGCCGGGCGCGATCCTGTTCGATCTCCTCAACGGCGGCGACAAGGCATGGGGACGCTTCTCGCCCTATCGCGACCTCGGCTACGCCGCGGCAGCAGCCGCCGGCACGGACTTTGCAATCGGCAGCGTCGGCGCGGGCTTAGGTGCCACCACCGCGACGTTCAAGGGCGGGCTCGGCTCAGCCTCGGCGGTGACGCCTGATGGCGTCAAGGTCGCGGCGATCGTCGCCGTCAATGCAGTGGGCAGCGTCACCGTCGGCAACGGGCCGTGGTTCTGGGCGGCGCCGTTCGAGGTGGACGGCGAATACGGCGGACGCGGCCTGCCTGACAAGTTCACCGACGACATGCTGCGCATGCGCATCAAGGGCGGTCCCGCCGCGAGCGCGCGCGAAAATACCACGATCGGGGCCGTCGTCACCGACGCGGTGCTGACCAAGCCCCAGGCCAAGCGGCTGGCGATGATCGCCCACACCGGCTTCGCCCGCGCCATCTATCCGGTGCATGCACCGACCGACGGCGACGTGCTGTACGCGGCTGCGACCTGCGAGAAGCCGATCGAGCCGCTGGTCGGCCTCACCGAGCTCGGCACCGTCGCCGCCAACGTGGTCGCGCGCGCAATCGCACGCGGCGTGTATTGCGCAACCGCGCTGCCGTTCGGCGGCGCGCAGCCGGCATGGCGGGACCGGTTTGGTGGGTAGTTGAACGCCCGTCACATCAGGCGTCATCGCCCGGCGAAGACCGGGCGATCCAGTATTCCAGAGACGGTTGTGATTGAACCGAAAGGCGCGGCGTACTGGATGCCCCGCTTTCGCGGGGCATGACAGCGCAATTTGGCGAGAGAGCGTTCTTAGCTCACACGCTCATCGACATCGACGAGCCGGCGGTCGCTGAGGCGCCTTGCCCCTGCCCGCCTTGTCGCTGCATCAACTGCGCGAACAGATCGTAAGCCGAATTAGGGGAGCTGGAGGCGCCCGGGACCGTCGTCGACATCTTGAAGCCGTCGGCATAGGTGACGGTGGTGGTGGTCGAGCCGTCGGCGGCGGTCGTCGTGGTCGAGGTCGATCCGCCGCTCGGCTTCGAGGAGGAATCCGATCCCTCGCCGGAGCCGCTGGCACCGTGGGCATGGCCGCGATGGCCGCTCTTCAGCGCCTTCGACATCTCGTCGAGGTTGACACTGCCGTCGGAATTCGAATCCAGCTTCGAGAACACGTCATCGGCCTGCGCCAGATTGGTGCCGCCGGCTCCCAGCGCTTTCTCGAATTCGGACTTGGTGATCTTGCCGTCGCCGTCCGCATCGATCTGCGAGAACAGGTCCTTCAGCGCAGCGTCCCGGCGGGTCGAGGACGACGAGTTCGACGAGGTCGAGGTCGTCGCGCTGCTGGTGCCGTCCGACGATTGGCTTTGCGCGGCGATCAGCGCGCTCATCGTCTCCGGCGCGATCTGCGAGCAATTGCCCGAGTTGGCCGACGAGGTCGCGCCGCTGCTCGTGCTGTTGCTGCCGCTGTCGATCGCGAACGGATTGGTCGGCGCGCTTTGCGATGATCCCGTCTTCTGTGTCGAGGACGACGATTTCGGGTTTGTCAGCGACTGGATCGCGTCGAGCGCCGTCGAGACGGCGCCAAGAGCAAACAGCATTGCACAACTCCAACCGATGCGGCATGCCGCGGTCAATGTTCCGGGGAGGAAGTCAGCAAGCGCCGTGCCAGCGCGAAAAGCTCAATGAATTCCGCTTCCAGCGCACCTGGCGCGGCCCGGCAATATCGGCAATTCGTGCCGGTGACGGCAGAAATTTCCGCCCACAGGCAGCGCGCCTGTCCTGCATTGCCCGCGACGGAGGCCCATGTTAGGCGAGGCCCATTCCTCTTCCGGCCGCCACGGGAAACAGCGCCATGACCCAAGCCTTCACCCCCCGCCCCCTGGCAATCGCCCCCTCGATCCTGGCCTCGGATTTCTCCAGGCTCGGCGAAGAGGTGCGCGCGGTGGACGCCGCCGGTGCCGACTGGATCCATCTCGACGTGATGGACGGGCACTTCGTCCCGAACATTTCCTATGGCCCCGACGTCATCAAGGCGATGCGCCCGCATACCAAGAAGGTCTTCGACGCGCACCTGATGATCTCGCCCTGCGATCCCTATCTCGAGGCCTTCGCCAAAGCCGGCTGCGACCACATCACGGTCCATGCGGAAGCAGGTCCCCATCTGCACCGCTCGCTCCAGGCGATCCGCGCGCTCGGCAAGAAGGCGGGCGTCTCGCTCAATCCGGGCACGCCCATCGGCGTACTCGAATACGTCATCGACCTGGTCGATCTCGTGCTGGTGATGTCGGTCAATCCCGGCTTCGGCGGCCAGGCCTTCATTCCCTCCGCGATCGGCAAGATCCGCGACATCCGCGCGATGACGGCGGGCCGTCCGATCGACATCGAGGTCGACGGCGGGGTCGGTCCCGACGTCGCGGGCGCGCTCGCCGCGGCCGGCGCCAACGCCTTCGTCGCCGGCACCTCCGTGTTCAGGGGCGGCACGCAGGACGCCTACAGGACCAATATTGCCGCGATCCGCAATGCCGCCGCAGGCGCCCGCGGCGAAGCCATCTGAGCCGCATCGGACTCTGCACGAGCGGCGAAAACCTGCGGCTCTTACGGGTGCCGCAGCGCGCGATGCCTAAAATTGCAACTGCGACCCGTACTCATCCGGGCTTCACTGATTCGCGCAAATCACCGCTACTGGCTCCTGCCTGCTTTTGACGGGAGCACATCATGACGACGACCCTGGTTTGGACTGGCGTGGCGTTGTGGCTTGGTTTCAGTGCATTTGTGGTGTTTGGCCCAACGGTCGGACCGGAGAAGGTTGCGGCCCGTTCCGCTCGCGTCCATCGCCTTCATCGCCGGGGCTGACGTCCATGCAGATCGCGGTCGTAAAATGTCAGCCGAAGCGCAGGTGCCGGATTCCGCGTCGCCCGCATCCGAGCCTCGATTATTTCTTCGGCCGCCTCGAGCGCGCCGACGGCGCCATGAATGACGATGCCGGGTTCGACAATTCGGAGCTCGACCATTCGTTGCCCTCGCAGCGCCGACACTGAGAACCTCCTTTCCGGATCAAATCCATGAAACCGCATTGCCCGAACTGCCTGAAGGAAATGACCAAGGCATCCGCGTCGCGTAACCTGTTCAATTGCGAGCCCTGCCGCGAGATCATCCAGTATTTCGGCGGCAGCGCGGATCACGGCGAGCCCGGTCCGCAATTCTCCTGGCCCATCCGCCGCAGGCGCACCGGCCATACCGCCCACGCGGCCTGATCTCTTCTCGGCGACGCCGGGCGCGCCTATCCCGCCGCCTCGCCGGCATCGGCCTCATCACCCGCCATTCGCGGCGGCCGCACCACGGTGACGGTGCAGGCCGCTTCCGCGGCCACCTTGGCCGAGACGCTGCCGAGCAGCGTGCGCCTGAATGAGCCCTGCCGCGCCCCGATGATGACGTGGTCGACGTGGTTGACCTCGGCGAATTCCAGGATCGCAGCGGCCGGATCGACCGCCTCCAGCACATGAGCCGACAGCCGGCTCTCGTCCAGCTTCAGCGGCGTGGCCCAATGCCGGAGCGCCACCAGCCGGTCGATATGCTTGTTGGAGCCCTGCTCGTCCAGCGTCCGGTCGATCGCGATGCGGTTGAGCTTCAGGACGTTGAGGCAGGCAAGCCGCGCCGAGGGCAGCGTGGCGAGAATGCGCTCGGTGGTGACGCGCAGCGCCTCGTTCAGCTCGGGCGCGCCTTCCGCCGTGTCGAGCGCGACCGCGAGGATCGGGCTCGATGCGATCTGGGCTGCGACATCCGATTTCGCACGCGGCTGCATCACGCCCTGGTTGAAGCGGCGCCGCCAGGCGACGCCGAGGGGGTCGCGCTTCATCCGTTCCGAGCGTGTCGTGAGCCTGACCTGGTCCGGATGGGTCAGATCGAAGGCGAGCTGGGACGCGGTCGGATAGCGCCGCACCGGCTCGATCTCGAGACAGCGCAACACCACCTCCTGGAGCCAGGGCGGGTAGTCGGCGCGCAGTGCGCGCGGCGGATGCGGATCGCGCCACAGCCGGCGCCGCATCGCGCGCAGCGTCTCGCCCTCGCCGAACGGCCGCTCGCCGGTCGTGAAGAAATAGAGCAGCACGCCGAGCGAGAACAGGTCGCTGCGCGGATCGTCGCGCACGCCCAGGAGCCGCTCCGGCGCCATGTAGGGCGCGGTGCCGTAAGGCAGGCGGAACTCCTCCTGCAGGAGATCGGGCAGATGGTTGTGGTGCGACAGGCCGTAGTCGATCAGCACCGCCTCGCCGCTCTCGCGGAACATGATGCTGCTCGGCTTGATGTCGTGATGGATCACGTTCTGCCGATGCAGATCGGCGAGCGCGGTCGCGATCTTCGCGACCAGCAGCCGCGCCTCCTCGTATGGCAGCGGCAGGTCGGCCAGCCGCTTGTAGAGCGTGGTCCCGGGGATGCGCTCGATCACGACATAGGCCTGGTGGGCGAAATCGCCGGTGCCGAAACACGAGGGCACGTGCGGGCCCGCGAGCCGCGGCAGGATCATCATCTCCATCTCGAAGGAGACGATCGCGGCGGGGTCCTCACCCTCCGACACCCGCGGAATTTTCATCAGCAGCGGGACGTCGATGCCGGGATGGGTGACCGTCCACAGCGTCGCCATGCCGCCGGCATGGACGCATTCGCCGATGGTGTAGCCGTCGATCTCCGCGCCTGATTTGACCAGGGGTTTCGGCATCGGCCTCTAGCGTCCCTGCGACAGCCGGTCGGCGAGCCAGGGCGGCAGGCCGTTCTCGCGGATCTTGTTCGCCGCGCTCGCGATGTCATAGGGCACGCGGCAATAGGTGATCTGGCACGAGACCGTGTCGAACAGCACGAAGGATGCGGATGGATCGCTGTCGCGGGGCTGGCCGACCGAGCCGAGCACGGCGAGCCATTGCCGTCCGCGCAAAAGCTGCACCGGGACGTCGGTCTTCGGCACGAAGCTCGTCATCTTCGCCGTCACCGACATCGAATAGAGCGCCGGACGATGAATGTGACCACAGAACGTGACATGAGCGGGCGTCGCGATCAGGCTCTTGGCGGCATCCGCCGTCGAGCGGACGTAGTGCCAGCGCTGGGGACTGGAGGCTTCCGAATGCACGAACAGCCGGTCGCTGTCCGCCACCAGCATTGGCAATTCGGCCAGGAACCGGCGCTGCGCGGCGTCAAGCCGGCCGCGGGTCCATTCGATCGCGATCTGCGCCTCGGCATTCATGGTCTCGGCCGAGGAATTGACCGCCTGGTCGTGATTGCCGCGCACGGCCACGGCGCCCCCGGCGACGAGCTCCATCGCGGTATCCACGACCCATTCCGGATCGGCGCCATAGCCGACGAAGTCACCGAGCAGGATGAACCGCTCTGCGCCCTTCGCACGGGCAACCTTCAGGCAAGCCTCGAACGCCTGCCGGTTGCCGTGGATATCCGAAAAGACAGCGAGAAGCACGCACCCTCCACCCTCAGGTTCTTATCGAAAGCCGATAAGGCCAAATTGAGGGACGTCAAGAAGATGCGCCAGCGCGGGGCCGTTTTCCAGCGTGCCCCGCCGCGATGGTCAAGGGTCTATTGCTCGTCCTTCGGCGGCATCCGGGGCGGCGGCAGCGGCGTGAATACCGCGCCCTGCGCACCGGCCGGCGGGGCGTTGAACTCGCCGGTCGAGGAATCGCCCCCGGTGGTCTCGAGGATGGTCTTGGGCGTCACATATTCCCGGACCATGTCGATCAGGCTGCCCTCGCCACCGCCGAAATCCGCGGCGCGGCCGCCCTGCGGATGCCCGGCCGCGATCTCGTTCTGCGCCGCGTGGGTCTTGTTGGCCAGCCGGTCGTCATAGGGCACGCGGAAGGCCCGGGGGATGCCGCTCGGACGATTGTCCTCGTCGAGCTGCTCGACCCAGAGATAGATCGAGCCTGGATCGCCCTCCAGCGAATGCGGCTCGACGATGCGGGCCTGGAGTAGCTTGAAGGCAGCAGGCAGCCGGTCGGCGCTGGCCCAGCCGAGCAGCCCGCGCATTTCGGTGAAGCTGACGACGTAGAAAGCGCTGGTCACGACCACCGCGACCGCCTTCAGCGCCCAGTGCAGCCGCGCATAGACCAGCACGACCAGCAGCAGCGCGCCGATGACGGCATAGGCGACCGACAGCGTGAGGATGACCGTCTGCAGGTTACTCACGGCGTATCCTCACACCGGTCTTCGCATCGACGTCGGCGCCGTTGCGCCAGCTGCTGCGGAACGTCTCCAGCAGCGATTTCGGCCGCTGGTCCACATTGACGACCTTGCCTTCCGCATCGAGCCGGAACCGCACCGCCGTCTTCTCGTCGCCGGTGTGGTCGAGCGTGAACTTGTTGTCGAAGATGACCTGCGCGGTCGGATTGAGCTTCTGCACCTTCACATTGGCCGTCACAGGCTCCCCGGTCGTCGCCACGAAGTGGGAGACGTTGACGGTGTATTCGCCGGCAACGATGCCGCGCACGGTGACGATCTCCTCGCGGATGGGCGAAGCGATCTTCTTGCCGTTGACGATGATGAAATCGTTGGCCCCGCCGCGATCGTCGCGGTCGAGCGTGAGGAAGCCGGCCTCGCGATGGCGATACCAGGCGATGTTGCCGGCCGGATCCTGCACGAACAGGTCGAGATCGTCAGGGTGATTGTCCGGCCAGTCCAGCGTGATCATGAACTCGGCCTTGGAGTCGATCTTGCCGTCCTTCGCATCCGGCGAGACCGCAAGCAGCGCCAGGAAGAACAGGAACGCGATCACCTGGAGCGCCTTGAACAGCATCACGCCCAGGGGATCGAACGGCTCCTCGCGCGGATAGAGACCGAAATCATCCATCATGACGGGATTCCGGCGCCCTTGCGTTCCAGCACCGGCGTCACGTACGTCTCGGTCAGCACCACCGCATCCGAGAACACCCGCTGGGTCGCGGCGTCCAGCATGTAGTACTGGATGCGGACCAGGATCGAGCCGACGAGGCCCGCCAGCGTCGTGTACATTGCAACCGCCATGCCGTCGCTCATCAGCCCCATCGAGGACCGCATCGCGACCTTGTCGGCGGCATCCAGCCCGGCGATCGGCGCCAGCATGATGATGAAGCCGATGATGGTACCGAGCAGGCCGAGCTTCATCAGCGTGTCCGAGACGAAGGCGCCGAAGCCGTTGGAGCCGCGCAGGCGGTCGGCCAGCGTCCGCAGCAGCAGCGTCTGGTCAACCGGCCGGTAATCCTGCGCGGCGGCCTTGGTGACCAGGCTGTCGATATGATCGCGCACCAGTCCGCGCGGCAGAGCCGTCGCGCTCGCATCGAGCAGCTTGCTGCCGCCGGGCGCCGCGAGCGCCGCCCTGCAGCGCCGCGCCGCCGCCCCCTCCCGCGCGATCGCCCGCGTGCGCAGGAAGCAATGGCCGCAGGTGAGGACATAGAGCAGCGCGATCACGCTGGAAATGTAGGTCCGGTCCGAGGTCAGCATCAGGTGGATCAGGCCGAAGCGCCACAACAGCACGACGGCGAAGATCGAAAGCCCGGTGAAGATCATCCAGAACAGGAGCGCGCTGCGCTCGGATGGGTCGGCAGCAGACCCTGCGATCGGTCCAATCGTCATCGAACTCATGCTGCACCGCTCCTGGCTTGCAGGGATTGTCCTGCAACGATTCCACCCCGATTAGATCAAAGCCGCCACGCCCGGTCCAAAGACCCATGCCCAATCCGGCTTGGGAAATTTGCCCGAGCTGCAATCCGGCCCAAACCCTGCGATTGGCAAGGCGCGGCGGCGTTGTTAGGCTGACCTTACCAAACTTTGGGGTGATCGCATGCGCCTCGTGCTTCAGCTTGTCGCCCGTCTGCTTCTCATTGTGGCGCTCTGCCTGGGCGCGGCGACCGTATGGGCCACGTTCGAGGCCTATCGCAGCGTCGACCGGGCGACTGCGGCCTCGGCGCAGCGGGTCGCGCAGGCGCTTCAGGCGCTGTACTGGCACGAGCTGTTGCTGCGCAGCAGCAGGGCGCGCGAACATCTGCTGCCGGTTCCGGAGTGGCGCACGCTGGACACGATGAAGCTGATCTCCCCCGGCGTCTGCGTCGAGTTCCAGCCCGCCGTCGCATTCGAAAAGCCGCTGTGCGGCCAGAGCGAGGGGCTAGGCAAGACGCCGCCGCGCTGGTTCGCATCGATCGTGCCGATCTTCCTCGGCAGCCACGCCGAGGTGGTGCGGCCCGTCAGTCCGCGCGCCGCGGCCGCCGGAACGGTGGTTGCGACGCCCGATGCCGCGGCCGCGATCTCGCTCGCCTGGGAATACATCCTCAACGTCATCGACGTCGCGCTGCTGATGGCGGCGGCGATTGCGCTGCTGGCGTCGCTTGCGATCGCGCATACGCTGGCGCCGGCACGCGCGATCGTCACCGCGCTCCAGCGCATGGCGCGCGGCCATTATCGCACCAAACTGCCGCGCTTCCGCTCGATGGAGCTTGCAATGATCGGGGGCGCCGTCGGCGAGCTCGGCACCCGGCTGGAAGAAGCCACCGAACAGCGCGCGGCGCTGACGCGGCGGCTGATCGAGATCCGCGACGACGAACGCCGCGCCCTCGCCCGCGAGCTGCACGACGAATTCGGGCAAAACCTCGCGGCCATCCTCGCTTTCGCCGACACCATCGAGACGGCGAGCGCGAAGCAGAACAGGGAAGACGGCATCGCGCAGGACGCAAGGATGATCTCGCAGGCGACCCATCATCTGATGGCCTCACTGCGCGATGCGCTGAAGCGGCTGCGCAATCCCCTGCCCGAGGAGCTCGGGCTGGAGGCGAGCCTCGTCAATCTCGTCGACAGCTGGCGCTCGCAGAGCGCGGCGCGGCCGACCATCCAGCTCGATCTCAGGGGCGATCTCACCGACATCAGCGGCCCGGCCGCCACCACCGCCTATCGCGTCGCCCAGGAATGCCTGACCAATGCGCTGCGCCACGGCGCGGCACGCGAGATCTCGTTGCGCGTCGAGCGGCGCGCCGGCGAGGACGACGCGCTGCTGATCCGGGTCGAGGACGACGGCGGCGGCGATGCGGAACGCGTGGCGCGGTCGGCGGGCTTCGGCCTCACCGGCATCCGCGAGCGCGTCGCAGCCGCCGGCGGGTCGCTGTCGATCCTGCCGGCCAGAGGCGGCCTCAGCGTCGCCGCCACCATCCCGCTCGCCGCGTGAGGCCGAGATGAGCGAGGTTGCGGCAACAGGCATCTCCGTGCTGCTGGTCGACGACCATCCCATCGTCCGGCAGGGCTACCGGCGGGTGCTGGAAAGCCAGGGTGACCTCCATGTCGTGGCGGAAGCCGACAACGCCGCGGATGCCTACGGCGCCTTCAAGGCGCACGATCCTGATGTCGTCGTGCTCGATATCTCGATGCCCGGCGCCAGCGGGCTGGAGGCGATCCGCAACATCCGCGCCCGCAGCCCGCGGGCGCGGATCCTCGTCTTCACCATGCACAACGAGGCCGTGCTGGTGAAGGCCGCCTTCAGCGCCGGCGCCTCCGGCTTCGTCACCAAGAGCAGCGAGCCGTCCGCGGTCGTGAATGCAATCCGCAGCGTCGCCCGCGGCGAGCGCGCCATGAGTGACGACATCGCGCATATCCTGGCCGACGACAGCCTGTCGCCGACCGGCTCAGTGCTGGACCAACTGGGCGAACGCGAGATCGAGATCCTGCGCCAGTTCGCCGGCGGCGCCACCACCGAGCAGATCGCGACGCATCTCAATCTCAGCGTCAAGACGGTGCAGAATTATCACTATCTGATCAAGACCAAGACCGGCGCGCGCACCGATGCACAGCTCGTGCGGCTGGCGGCGAGTTGCGGGCTGACGAAGATCTAGCAGCGGGGCTGCCGGATTCCTCAAGCGACGTGTTGTTCTTGAATCTGCTGAGCGGGATGGAACGGAGGCCATCCAGCTCCGGTTAGTAGTAGTGGAGGAATCGCCATGAGTAAGGCTCATCACAAGGCAATCGACCATCCCCCGATCATCACCGTAGGCGAGCTTATCGACGAACTCTGCCGCTTGCCCGATACGGCCGTCGTCCACTTCCACTGCCCCATGCTCGAACAGGAACTGACATTCTACCGGCTTCGAAAGCGGTCAAAGGATGTCGTCGAAATCGCGGTCAATGCATATCCGGAGAGCCCGCCGGTCGTTCCAGCAGCCAACGGCGCGCTTCACCCGCGCAGGCACGCAACTGCCTCGCCCTCCGTTCGCGAGGGCGCGCTTCTTCACAAGGCAAGAGGGTGAGTTAGGCGTCGCGGTCTATGCCGCCTTCAACCCGCGCAGCAGCAGCGCGAGCGTTGCATCGACGCGCGCGGGCAGATCGGCGTCCTTCCACTCGTCGGCATGGGCCGGATGGTGGAAGCGGACGGTGGCATCGAAGATCGCGCGCGCGGTGGCCTTGACGTCGTCCACAGCGAATACGCCCTGCTTCACGCCGTCGGTCAGGATCGCCGCGATCTGGTCGATCATGGTGTCCTTGTGACATTTGACGGCTGCGCAGGCCTCGCGCGCCAGCGTGAGATAGGTCTCGAACATCTCGGGATCGTCGAGCACACGCGAACGCTTGGCGGCGAACAGCGTGCGCAGCCAGCGGTCGAGCCGCACCGGCGCGGGCCCTTCCTCCCTGGCGATCTGGAGCAACGGCGCGTCGATACGGTCAAGCCAGCGCTTGGCAACGGCCTCGCGCAGCGAGGCCTTGCTCGGAAAATGGCGATAGACGCTGCCGTGGCTCACATCGAGCGCACGGGCAACATCGACCACGGTGGCTTTGGCAAGTCCGTAGCGCCTGAGTACGTCCTCGGTGACTTCGAGGATCCGCTCCGGCGTCAAGACAACGGCTTCATTCATGCCAGCACCATGTTCCCGCTCGGGGTTCATTTATCCGGCGATGGCGCTGCTTCCGAAGCGCCCTTGCCGGTCGTTCGGAATGCTCTCGCCTCAATGAGGCAGTTTTGCAGCCTGCGCCGCGATCTGGCGCGCCACCAGTAAATTGAGCCAATGCCCAATCGTCCCGGTCAAATTGATGATTTCGGTCGTCATTGTCGAAAGTCTCCATTCGTCCACGGTCCCCTCTCTTCAATTTCGTCCCTCGATCCGCATTTGTTTCGGACGTCGGGGCCTCCGGGGGTAGCCGCGGGACGCCCAATCGGAGCGTCCGGAAACGGATATACACGTCTCGCTGACAGATTTCAATATCTGTCAGTCAATGATCCGTGATTGACAGTTACTTTTTTGCCCCCCCGGCCCCGCGGGCGGGTCCGGTGGTCATCCCCCGTTACCTTGCCTCCGCCGTTTGTTTCGCCCTCCCCGCTCTGTTAAATCACGGCGTAAAAAACATTTTGGCCGGTGCCGCCCCTCAGGGCCGCCCGCCCACCTTTGCTGGAGCCGTCAGATGATCCCCCGCTATACCCGTCCGGAAATGGCCTCGATCTGGGAGCCGCAGACCCGGTTCAAGATCTGGTTCGAGATCGAGGCGCATGCGGCGGACGCCCTGGCCGAGCTCGGCACCATCCCCAAGGAGGCCGCCAGGACGGTCTGGGCGAAGGCCAAGAACGCCACCTTCGACGTCGCCCGCATCGACGAGATCGAGCGCGAAACCAAGCACGACGTCATCGCCTTCCTCACCCACCTCGCCGAGATCGTCGGCCCCGAGGCGCGCTTCGTGCACCAGGGCATGACCTCTTCCGACGTGCTCGACACCTGCCTCAACGTCCAGCTCACCCGCGCCGCCGACCTGCTGCTCGCCGATCTCGACAAGGTGCTGGCGGCGCTGAAGAAGCGCGCCTTCGAGCACAAGATGACGACGACCATCGGCCGCAGCCATGGCATCCACGCCGAGCCCGTGACCTTCGGCCTCAAGCTCGCCTATGCCTACGCCGAATTCTCGCGCGCCAAGGAACGCCTGATCGCGGCGCGGAAGGAGGTCGCGACCTGCGCTATCTCCGGTGCCGTCGGCACCTTCGCGCAGATCGATCCGCGGGTCGAAGAGCACGTTGCAAAAGCCATGGGTCTCGTGCCCGAGCCGATCTCGACCCAGGTGATCCCGCGCGACCGCCACGCGATGTATTTCTCGACCCTTGGCGTGATCGCCTCCTCGGTCGAGCGCATCGCGGTCGAGATCCGCCACATGCAGCGCACCGAGGTGCTGGAGGCCGAAGAGTTCTTCTCCGAGGGACAGAAGGGCTCTTCCGCCATGCCGCACAAGCGCAACCCGGTGCTGTCCGAAAACCTCACCGGCCTCTCCCGCATGGTGCGCGCCTATGTGACGCCGGCCTTGGAAAACGTCGTGCTCTGGCACGAGCGCGACATCTCGCACTCCTCCGCCGAGCGCATGATGGGTCCGGACGCGACCGTGACGCTCGACTTCGCGCTGGTGCGCCTTGCCGGCCTGATCGACAAGCTGCTGGTCTATCCCGCCAACATGCAGAAGAATCTCGACCGCCTCGGCGGCCTCGTGCATTCGCAGCGCGTGCTCCTGGCGCTGACGCAGAAGGGCGCGAGCCGCGAGGACGCCTACAAGCTGGTGCAGCGCAACGCCATGCCGGTCTGGCGCGGCGAAGGCGACTTCCTCCAGCTCCTGAAGCAGGACGCCGAGGTGAAGAAATATCTCACCGACGCCGAGATCGAGGAGCAGTTCGACCTCGCCTATCACCTCAAGCACGTCGACACGATCTTCAAGCGCGTGTTCGGCGAGAGCTGATTATTCTCGTCATTCCGGGGCACACGAAGCGTGAACCCGGAATCTCGCGCGACGACATCCAGATTCCGGGTTCGATGCGACGCATCGCCCCGGGATGACGAGAGAACCCAAAAGAAACGGATCCCCCTCATGCCCATCGTCAACCGCATCGCCGCCCTCTCCGACGAAATGGCCGCCTGGCGCCATGACTTCCACGAGAACCCGGAGCTGCTCTACGAGGTCCACCGTACAGCCGGCATCGTCGCCGATCGCTTGCGCGAGTTCGGCTGCGACGAGGTGGTGACGGGCATCGGCCGCACCGGCGTCGTCGGCGTGATCCGCGGCCGCAAATCGGCCTCCGGCAAGACCATCGGCCTGCGCGCCGACATGGACGCGCTGCCGATCACGGAAACCTCGGGCGTGCCCTATGCCTCCAAGGTCCCCGGCAAGATGCACGCCTGCGGCCATGACGGTCACACCGCGATGCTGCTGGGCGCCGCAAAATATCTCGCCGAGACCCGCAATTTCGACGGCACCGCGATCGTGATCTTCCAGCCCGCCGAGGAAGGCGGCGGCGGCGGCAAGGCCATGGTCGAGGACGGCCTGATGACGCGCTGGAACATCCAGGAGGTCTACGGCATGCACAACATGCCGGGCCTGCCCGAAGGCCATTTCGCCACCACGCCCGGCGCGATGCTCGCCTCCTCCGACAACATCCAGATCACGGTCCATGGCAAGGGCGGTCACGCCGGCGCGGGTCCGCACAAATCGGTCGACAGCGTGCTGATCGGCTCGCAGATCGTCAATGCGCTGCAATCGATCGTCGCGCGCAACATCGATCCGCTCAAATCCGCCGTCATCTCGATCACGCAATTCCACTCCGGCACCGCCTTCAACATCATCCCGGAGGTCGCAGAGCTCGGCGGCACCGTGCGCACGCTCGATCCCGAGGTGCGCGATCTGGTCGAACGCCGCATCGGCGAGGTCGCAGAGAGCGTCGCGCGCGCCTATGGCGGCTCGGCGGAGACGAAATACACACGGATGTACCCGGTGACGATGAACCATGCGCGCGAGGCCGGGATTGCCGCCGACGTCGCCCGCGACATCGTCGGCGCCGAGCGCGTCAACGACAAGTTCATCCCGATGATGGGCGCCGAGGACTTCTCCTTCATGCTGGAGGCGCGTCCCGGTGCCATGGTGCTGGTCGGCATGGGCGACGGCAACGAATGCCACCACCCGTCCTATGTCTTCAACGACAACATCCTCGGCCACGGCGCCTCGTTCTGGGTGCGCTTGATCGAGACGAGGATGCCGGCGGGTTAAGGCCGGCTTCGCAGCAGGCAACATTCGCGCAAAGGACCGGGCTGCGCGGAGCCCGTCATCGGGCCGCGGAGCGTTGCTCCGTTGGCTCATCCGCCTCCAGCGGGCGAGATGCGCTCTCGTCTGACGCGAGAGGCAGGGTGAACTGAAAGAAGGCGCCCCGCGGCTCGTTTGCGCCAGCCCACATCCGCCCGCCATGCGCCTCGATGATCGAGCGGCAGATGGCGAGACCCATCCCCATGCCCGTGGGCTTGGTGGTGTAGAACGCTTCGAACAGGCGCTCCACGTTCTTGGGATCCAGCCCGGGACCGGAATCCCGCAAGGTGACGTGGACGCCGTCCGATCCATCCCGGCCGGTGCTGATCAGCAACTCGCGTCCCCCCTCGCCGACCGCGGCCATCGCCTCGATCGCGTTGACGATCAGGTTGAGCACCACTTGCTGAAGTTGAACCCGATCGGCCTGTATCGGCGGCAAGCCCTCGGCAAATTGCGTTCGCACCGACACGCCGTTCTTGAACGCTTCGCTGCGTGTCAGCGCGATCACCTCAAGCACCGCCTGGTTGATCTCCAGATTCTCCTTTTGCGGGGGCGCGTTCCTGATCAGCGCCCGGATCCGGCCGATGATATCGCCGGCTCGCATGCCGTCCTTTGTGATCCAGTCGAGCGTCTGTCGAACCCGCTCCAGATTTGGCGGTTGCGCCTCCAGCCAATTCGACCCGGCCTCGGCGTTCGCCACGATCGCGGCGATCGGCTGGTTGACTTCGTGGGCGATCGACGCGGTGAGTTGCCCCATCGTGGTGACGCGATTGGCGTGCGCGAGCTCCATCAGCGCTTCACGGTAGCGCCGCTCGTGTTCGCGGCCTTCAGCTTCCGCCCGCTTGAGCGGCGTCAGATCGAGGACAAAGCCGACGCCATTCTCCGTACCTGCTCCGAACATGGTCCCGCCGATCAGCACCGGCACACGGCTTCCGTCCTTCCGCACATACTCCTTCTCGAATGGCTGGGCCGTCCCGACCCGCTTCAGTTCCGCCACGGTTTGCACGTCGCGGGCGCGCCATTCCGGCGGCGTGAGGTCGGTCCGATGCAGGCGCCCTGCGTTGAGATCTTCCCGGTCGTATCCCACGATGCGCAGGAATGCATCGTTGGCCTCGAGAATGCGCCCCTCGACTTCCCAGATGATGATGCCGATGATGTTGGCATCGAACAGGCGTCTGATCTTGATATCCCGTGCTGCAAGATCACTCTGGAGCTGGATGTTCTCCTCGGTCGCCTCTCTCCGCCGTTTCGCTTCGAGCCGCGCGAGCGCCAGCGCCGCTGCGGCCAGCGCGACGACGAGGACAACGGCGCCGGCGATCAGCCAGGTCCAGCGTTGCTCGAATGCTTCGGCGCGCGCCTCCCGGCCGGCGAGCCGAAAGCGCTCGTGATCCACCATCTGGTCGATTTGCGAGCGGATTTCGTCCATGCTGCGGATCATTGCCAGCGCGGCGAGCCCGGAGGTGCCGGCCGTCTTCAGCAGCTCGTCGATCTCGCGCAGCGTGGCTGTAACGGTCAGCGCCAGATGTCCGGCCCGAAGGCCCTGCAACGGATCGTCCGCGACCAACATCTGCAGCGCCTGAGCCTCCCGCCGTACGCTTTCGTCGGAGACGCCGTAGGCCTTGAGATAGGCGGGGTCGAGGGTCATGAGATACCCGCGCCTTTCAGTCTCCAGTTCCGCGACGATCGCCCGCAGCCGATCGAGCGTTTCGAGGACCTGGCGGCTATGCTCGATGAAGTGATGAGCTGCTTGCCGCTCCTGCCAATATTGCAGGCCGAGGAAGCTGGTCGCGGCAAACAGGGTCACAAGCACTGCGACCGCAAGGATCAGCGGACGAGCAAACCATCGCAGAGGCAGGGCCCGAACAGGAACGGACATTGGCCGTGGGTCTTCGATGCTCGTGTGACCGCGCGTGTTCTGGTGCCGACGCCAGAGCATGATAGGACAATAGCACGGATAGGGAGGTCGGGAACCCGACATTCATCGGGTACCCCAGGCGTGAAGGCCGTGATGTCGCAGGGCTGCGGCCCCGTGCGTGTGCTATGGATGAATGCCCTTGGTCGATTCAAGGAGCATCATCATGGCACAGGGTGAAAACTCACTGAGCCATCCGGCGAGCCGGCGCAGTTTCATCAAGGGACTGGGGGCGGCTGGCGCGAGCCTGACCGCGCTGCCGCGCTGGAGCTTTGCCGAGGATACCGCTGCGGCTTACGCCAACGCCGCGATCGACTGGAAGCAATTTACGGGACAGACGATCGCGCTTTCGGGCGCGATCCATCCGTGGTCGAATGCGATCACGCCGCTGTTGCCGGAGTTCACCATACTCACCGGCATCAACGTCACCATCGATTTCCAGCTGGAGACCAGCTACCTCGGCGCGCTGCCGATCAGGCTCGCTCGCGGCAGTAGCACGCCCGACGTCTTCATGTTCACGACCTATGGCCAGGGTATCTCGAACGGATGGGTGGAGCCGCTGAACGGGTATTATTCCCAGAGGTCGCTGACCGACCCCGCCTGGTATGACGAGAACGACCTGCTCAAGACGGCCCGAGCCTTCCCGCTGTGGTCGGACGGCGAACGGTACGCCGTCCCGATTACCTCGGAGGCAATGACCCTGTTCATCAACAGCGATGCGCTGTCGGCCAAGGACCTGCCGGTTCCCCAGACTTTTGAGGAGTTGCTCGTCACCGCCAAGGCGGTCAAGACCAACGGGATGTCGGGGATCGCGATGCGGGCTCAGGCCAGCGGCAATTCCTCCCCGCCGGCCATGGGCTTCCTGTTCTCCTACGGCGGGGCCATGGTCGAGCACAACAGGGTCGCTTTCGCGAGCCCGGAGGGGATCGCGGCCGTCGAGATGTACGGACAGCTGCTCGGTCAGGCCGGGCCCGCCGGCGTCGGCAGCTACGAATGGTACCACGTGCTGGACGACTTCCTGCAGGGGCGGACGGCCATGGCGATCGACAGCAGCAACTTCGCGACCGACATCTCCAATCCCGCGAAAAGCCGCGTCGCCAACCAGGCCGGGTTTGCAACCTTTCCGCATCTCGCCGGTCGCGGACCCGTCCCCTTCATGTCCCACTGGCAGGCGTGCATCAATTCCAGATCTCGAAACAAGCGGGCGGCTTTCCTGTTCCTGCTCTGGGCGACGAGCAAGGCGACCTCGCTGCGGACCGCCGCAGCGGGGCTGGCGACGACACGCGTGTCGGCCTGGTCGAGCGAGGGCTTCAAGAAGGCGTTCGGCCCGCAGGCCGCCGAGGCGGCGCTGACAAACTTGCAGAATGCCGACGTCGACCGCGCCAAGGCAGTTCTTTTCCATCCGCAATCGAGACTGATCCTGGACGCCTTCATGATCGGCGTGAATGAAGTGGTCAACGGCGCGAAATCGGCGAAGGATGCGATGACGGGCGCTGCCGAAAGGGCCAATGCGGCGATCCGAGGGTAGCCACCTCATCCCTGATATTGCAGCACGTGCATGCCGGCGTTCCAGTCGGAGACGAACATCAGCCCGTCGGGCCGGACATAGGCGTCGCAGGTCTTGGCTGCGAGCCCGATGTTCGGGCGCGGGTCGACAAGCTTCTTCGGCGTCGGCGGCACCCAGTACGCGATCTCCTTCGGCGCGAAGGCGTCCTTGACGTCGAACACCCTGACGCCGGCATTGTTGTAGGTCGCGAAAATCGTCTCCTCGCTCTGGAACGAGCCCGGACGGTTCTCGTGCAGATTATGCGGGCCGAAGGTGCCGTTCGTGCAGAAATCACGGTCGCGCGGGGTCGGCAGGGTTGCGATCGGCACCGGATTCTCCGGCGCGCGCACGTCGAGAACGAATGTGTGGAACAGGCCCTTGGCGCATTTCTCCGCATTGGCTTCGTCCGCGACGATCGCGAGCTGTCTCTTGGGCAGCGGCAGCGGCGTATGCGTGCCGCCGGCGAAGGGAGGCGACCAGTTGATGTGGGACAACAGCTTTGGATTTGCGGGATCGCTGATGTCGTGGATGGTGAAGCCGCCATCGCGCCAGGCGGCGTAGCCGCGATCACCCGCCGTGATCATGTGATGCAGCGCGAAGCGCTTGCCCTTGGGCGTCGCCGGCTCGCCGGCCGCGCGGTTCATGCCCGGCAGCCACCATTTCGCGACGATCTCCGGCTTCGTGATGGTCTTGAGATCGACCACGCACAGGATGTGGTCGGTGAACCCGTCGAAATGCGCCGACACATAGGCATAGCGGCCACCCGGCCACCATAGCCGGTTGATGCCGAAGCCGGGCATTTCGAGGAACGCGATCTCGCGCATCTCGTTCGGCTTCGAGATGTCGTGGATCGAGAGGCCGCAGCGGAATTTCTTCGCCTTGGTGATGCTGTCGACCAGCGTGTTCTCGAAATAGCCGCGCATGTTGTCGTAGGACTGCATCGCGACGATGTTGGCGCCGTTCGCAACCAGCAGCAGGTCCTCTGCCGCCTGCAAATGATGGGTGCGGGTGTATTGCCCCGCGGTGAAGAAACTGACCGGCTTCAGCGCACGCGGATCCGTCGCATCCAGGATCGTCACGCCGTCGCTGAACATATGCCCGACATAGACGTGTTGCCGGTTGAACATCACCTGCACGCTGTCAGGCCGGCCGCCGATGTCGCTGTAGGAGATGTGCTGGATGCCTTTGCCGATACCTTCGAGCGGAATCTCCGCCTCTGAAGCCCATGCGGACCTCGACCACCCGGACAGCGCGGCAGATCCGAACACGCCCGACAATTGCTGAAGGTGACGGCGGCGAGAGAACTGGCGCATCGATTTCCCCCCAGTTTTTTGGGGGATGATGCGCGCTTGCGGCGAGGCATGCAAGCCTCGCGGTCCGCCCTCACCTCAATCGCGGACTTCTCTGGTCCGGCCAGCCATCACTGAGCTCGCATCAGCGGTGCCGGCGCGCTCTTATAGGCGGAATTGCCGATGACGAGCGCAACGCGCTTCTCGGCCTGCGCGGGCGCGCAGGCGAAGAAAGCTGCAAACATCAATGCACAAACAGATCGAATGCTATTCACGCAATCACCCGCGGACCGTGATGCGCGGAATAGAACCAGTCAGACGCACAGAACGAAAAGAGTGTCGTTAGCCTCCCCTCCTGCTACCGTTCAATGGCACACCTCCACTTGTGACATGCCGGCGCTACCCGGCCTTGGATCTCGCTCAATGCGACACCCCTTGGAAACCGGCCTGCATCCAGTAGAAGTGCAGATCATCTGTCCCGAGGCTTGCGACTTTGGGGCAGCAGATTCCGCTTCCTTCCGGCCTTGGTCGCGCTTCCTCGAATCCTCTCGCGTCGCGACCGGCTTCTTCTCCGGGATCTTCTCGCATTCGTTGTCGTCGCCGACGCGATAGCCGGCGCGGCAGGTGATCTTCACGCATTGATCGCCGTCGGCCTTGAAACCGAAATTGCACACCAGCGGACAAACTCGTCCCGGCTTCGCCTTGAGCGCATCGAGTGCGTCGACGCTCGCAAGTTTCGCGTCGAACTGGGTGCCGGCGTATTTGTTGAACAGTGCCAGCGAGCGCTGCGACGTGGCGCTCCAGTCGCCCTCCGCGGCGCCGGACAGGCAGCCGACGCGGCGCAATTCGCTTTGCACCGACTTCGTCAGATCGGCCGCCGACAATGTCGATGTCGGCGCGGGCGAAAGCGTCGCAAGTTTTTGCTCGGCCTCGGGCATCTGCCGATCGGCCGCCGGCCTTGCGGCCTGCTCCGCCTTCTCGGCGGCCTGCTTCGCGGCGAGCTCGGCCTTGACCTTCTCCGCGGCCTGCTTCTCGGCCAGCGCTTTCGCGGCCGCCGCCTCGGCCACCTTGCGCTCGCGTTCGGCCGCTTCAGCCCTCGCCTGCTCGATCTCCTTTTTCTTTTCCGCCGCGATCCGCGCCTCTTCGGCGGCCTTGGCCGCCGCGGCCGCCTTCTCCTGCTCGGCCTTCTGGGCGCGCTCGGCAATCAGCCGCGCCTTTTCCTGCTCGGCCGTTCTGGCCTTTTGTTCAGCTGCCGCGCGCGTCTCTTCGGCGCCGATCTTGTTCAGCTGGCCCTTGGCCAGATTCGCGTAGAAGCCCTCCGGATATTGCGCCAGGAATGCTTCCCAGCCATCCCGCGTGCCGAGCTGAAGCGCGAGTTCATAGTCGCGCCTGAGCTCAGACTGCGGATTTGCCTGCGGACCGGTTGCGGCCGGCTTGGCAGGAACCAGCGGCACGTCATCGCCGCCCAGCGAGCCATACACGAAGGGTTCCTGCTTGTTCGCGGTGCTCCTCAGCACATCATCGCGCACGAAGCCGAACGCCTTGCGCAGGTCCAGGCCGGGCTTTGGAAGGTGGTCTGCAAGCGCCGTGGCGAACGGGCTGTTTCTGGAATCTCCGTCGGACGCCGTCGATCCGGCCTTGGCCGCGAAGGCGATCATGGTGTTGGGGCTGGTCGGCTCGACCTTGGCGAGCCCGCGGCCAATCGCCCGAGAGGCGACCGTCCGCTTCATCGTCTTGGCGAAGGGGTTGTCGCGACACGCATCGAGGATGACGAGCCGAAGCTGTTTGGCAGGCTCGATGCTCACCAGCACGCGATCGATCGGCAACGCCTCGTCGTAGACGTCGGCGTCGGTCTCAAGAGCGGCATCGGTCGGGATCAGGTAGTTGGTGCCGTCGAGCTCGATGCCGTGGCCGGCGTAATAGATCACCGCCATGTCGGCGTCGCGGACCCTTCCGGCAAACTCACGGAGCGCCCGCCGCATCTCGGAAGCGTTCAGGTCTGTTTTGACGTCGACCGCATCGAAGCCGGCCTTCTTGAACATGTCGCCGATCAGGGCAGCATCGTTCACCGGATTGGTGAGCCGCAGCGTGTTCTTGTACGCGGAATTGCCCATCACGAGCGCGACGCGTTTCTCGGCCAGCGCCGGGCTGCAGCAGAAAGCAAAATAAGCAAGAGCTCCGAGCGCGAGGGAGCAGGCCCGAAGAGTATGCTTCATCATCAGTTGCATATTTCGGCGGGTATCTTGATCGTAGGAGTGGCTGGATGATTGGTCGTTCCGAGCCGGCATCCCTTCGCAATCGGCCTGCATCCGGCGTTATTGCAGATCATCTGTCCTGAAGCCTGCGGCGCCGACGGGGCGGCCTCCGTTTGCTTTCGATCCGCGTCCCGCCTCCTCGAATCCTCCCGCGTCGCGACCGGCTTCTTCTCCGGGATCTTCTCGCATTCGTTGTCGTCACCGACGCGATAGCCGGCGCGGCAGGTGATCTTCACGCATTGATCGCCGTCGGCCTTGAAACCGAAATTGCACACCAGCGGACAAACTCGTCCTGGCTTCGCCTTGAGCGCATCGAGTGCGTCGACGCTCGCAAGTTTCGCGTCGAACTGGGTGCCGGCATATTTGTTGAACAGCGTCAGCGAGCGCTGCGAGGTGGCGGTCCAGTCGCCATCGGCAGCGGCGGACAGGCAGCCGACGCGGCGCAACTCGCTTTGCACGGATTTTGCCAGATCGGCCGCCGACAATGTGGATGCGGGCGCGGGCGAAAGGGCGGCAACTTTTTGCTCCGCCTCTGGTATCTGACGATCAGCCGTCGGCTTAGCGGGCTGCTCCGCCTTCTCGGCGGCCTGTTTGGCCGCGAGCTCGGCCTTCGCCTTTTCCGCGGCCTGCTTCTCGGCCAGTGCTTTCGCGGCTGCTGCCTCGGCGACCTTGCGCTGCTGCTCGGCGGCCTCGGCCCGCGCCTGCTCGATCTGCTTCTGCTTCTCTGCGGCAACCCGCGCCTCTTCGGCGGCCTTGGCCGCCGCGACCGCCTTCTCCTGCTCGGCCTTCTGGGCGCGCTCGGCAATGAGCCTTGTCTTCTCCTGCTCCGCCGCCTTGGCCTTTTGCTCGGCCGCCGCGCGCGTCTCTTCGGCGGCGATCTTGTTCAACTGGCCCTTGGCAAGGTTGGAATAGAATCCGTCGGGATATTGCGCCAGAAACGCTTCCCAGCCATCACGCGTGGCGAGCTGGAGCGCGAGCTCGTAGTCCCGGCGCACGGCATCCTGCGGATTGGCCTGTGGACCGGTCGCAATCGGGCGCGTCGGGACCAGCGGCACGTCGTCGCCGCCGAGCGAGCCGTAGACATAAGGCTCCTGCTTGTAGCTGGTAGCCTTGAGCACGTCATCGCGCACGAAGCCGAAGGCCTTGCGCAGATCAAGGCCCGGCTTCGGCAGGTGCTCGACCAACGCGGTGGCGAACGGGCTGTTTCGGGAGTCGCCGTCGGACGCGGTCGAGCCGGCCTTGGCCGCGAAGGCAATCATGGTGTTGGGACTGGTCGGCTCGACCTTGGCCAGGCCGCGTCCGATCGCGCGCGAGGCCAGCGTGCGCTTCATGGTCTTTGAGAAGGGGTTGTCGCGGCAGGCGTCGAGGATGATGAGACGGAGCTGCTTGGCCGGCTCGACCGCGAACAGCGCACGCTCGACCGGGATAGTCTCGTCGAGAACGTCGCCATCGGTCTCCAGTGTCGCATCCGTCGGAATGAGATAGTTGTTGCCGTCGAGCTCGATGCCGTGGCCGGCATAGTAGATCACCGCCATGTCCGCGTCGCGCGCCCTGCCGGCGAACTCTCGCAGCATGCGCCGCATCTCGCTGGCGCTGAGATCAAGCCTGACGTCCACGGAATCGAAGCCGGCTTTCTTGAACATGCCGCCAACCAAGGTGGCATCGTTCACGGGATTGCCGAGCTTCGGCGCGCTCTTGTAGGCGGAATTACCAATGATCAGCGCGACCCGCCGGTCGGCATGCGCCGGTCCGCAGGCTAGGCCCATCGCAAATATCAACAAAGCAAATAGCCGAAGCGGAATCACTTTGCGTCCCCCCGGATGCAATTCCATGAGACTATTCGGAGTATGGCCGAATGCCAATTCTTCCATATGTGACATTAGTCACACAGGGGCTCGAACGACCTTCATGATCGAGCGGGGGAGCGTCGCCCTTCCGGCGCGGTCAGACCGACGCCGGACTGCGTTTGGGCCTGCTACACCTGCACCACCTCGTGCCGCATCACGAACGGCGCGAGCAGGGTGCGCACCTCGCCCGCGACCGCCTCGCGCTGGTCGGCCGGCAGGCCCGCCAGCGTCACGGTGGCGATCGAGCCGTGGCTGCCATGAGCGCCGACCCTGACCTTGCAGTCGATGCCGCGCGCAGCGAGCGGCGCCAGCACCTTCGTGAACACGCGCTCGGCCGCGTCCCAGCGCAGCTGCGGCTTGAACACCTTGCCGACCCCCGTGACCGGCATCGGATCGATCGGGATGACCTGCACCGGCACGGCGGCGCGCTCCGGCGTGCGCTCGCGCACCCACGCCTCAAGCTCGCCCGGCTCGACCTTGGCACCCGGTTTCAACTGCACGTAACCGACCGGCAGTTCGCCGGCATAGGCGTCGGGCTGGCCGACCACCGCGGCGAAGCCAACGGCGGGATGGCGGAACATGATCTCCTCGATCGGCGCCGGATCGATGTTGTGGCCGCCGCGGATGACGAGATCCTTGGCGCGACCGGTGATCCAGAGATAGCCGTCGGCGTCCAGCCGGCCGAGATCGCCGGAATTGACCCAGACCTCGTCGACGAAGGCGCCCTTGTTGTGCTCGTCGTTGAGATAGCCGCCGAACACGCCGGGCCCCGCCATGATCACGACACCGATCTCGTCCGGCGCGCAGTCGCGGATCAGGCGGCCGTCGGCATCGAGCTGCACGATGCGCACGCGCGCATAGGGCATGGGCAGGCCGACCGAACCGAGCCGGATCGGCCGTGACGGATAAGCGAGCGTGTGCACGCTCGAGGTCTCGGTCATGCCGTAGACTTCGACCACCGGCAGCTTCAGTTTGTCCTGAATCGCCGAGCCGACGGCGACGGGGATCGCCGAGCCGCCGCCGGCAGCATATTTCAGGCTGGAGATGTCGGCATTGCCCGGCGGCACCGCCAGCGTCGCGGCGAGCACCGTCGGCACGCTCGACAGCGCCTCGGGCTTGAAGCGCTCGACCAGCCCCCAAATGTTCTTCACCGCATTCGGATTGCGCCAGCCGCTCGGCGACAGCACGACCAGCGAGCCGCCGCTCGACAGCATCAGAAGCACCTGCGTCAGCGATCCGCCGACGTGAAACAACGGCATGCCGAACAACAGGTTGGCACCGGGCTTCGACTTCAGCAGCAGGTTGAGCGCCCACGCCTGGTAGACTTGGTTGGCGTGGGTGTGCCGCACCAGCTTCGGCGTACCGGTGGTGCCGCCGGTATGGAAATAAGCGGCGATATCGCTGCCGAGAATCTTGCGTCCGCTGATCAGCCGGTCGGACGGCTGCTGCTTGATCAAATCGTTGAAAGCAAACACACCGTTCGCCGGGTCGCCGCCACCGAACACCTGCACGATCGCCTTGAGATGCTTGAGCTGCGGGCGGATCTGCTCGACCTTCTGCCAGATGTCGGTGCCGGGCATCGGCCCGAGCGCCACCAGGATCTTCGTGTTCGCGGCCTCCAGGATTTCCGCGATCTGGTGCGGCTCGAGCAGCGGATTGACGGGATTGGCGATGCCGGCAGCTTCCGCGCCGAACAGCGTCACGAAGGCGTCGGGCACCAGCGGCAGCATGAAGCTGATGACGTCGCCCTTCTCCGCGCCGAGCGCGTGAAACACGTTGGCGGCCTGCGTGACGCGCGCCACGAAGTCGCGGTACGTGACCACAACCGGCGTATCGGCCGGATCGGCGTTTTGCAGGAACTGGATCGCTGCGCCGTCGGGATTGCGCGCAGCACCTAACCTGATCGCGTCATAGGTGCTCTCGGCCGCGACGCGATCCGCGTAGGGGACCTGCTCGAAGGCCCGGACCTCTTCGTCAGTCGCCAGGTCCGGATAGTCGTTGCCAATCAGCCGATCGAGCGCGTGGATGCCCGCCATGGAATTCCGTCCTCCCTCAGGTGCATTTCCCCGCCTCCTGTCTTTTGACATTTTTGTCGGCGAGGCCTCGACCGATGGCCGGTCGAGCGCCAACACAATGAGGGATGATTTGCCGTTCGTCCATTGCCTAACGGCTGCAGCGACAGGGCTCATCCAGACGGAATTTGAACCTCCGCGCCCGATCCGGGGACCAAGAACATGCACAGGATTCGCCTGCCAGCGTCCTGCCGCAAGACTTGAGGTCATCATGACTATGCCCCTGCGGGATCGCATCGGACGGCTTATTATTGCGCTCGCCATCGCAGCGGCGATCGCGCTGCCCCGCGCGGGGCTCGCCGAGGACAGCCAGCTCGACAAGATGCGCGCCAAGATCACGGCCTTCATCGCGGACAAGATGGAGAAGCTGGGCGGCTCGCGCATCATCTACAAGGTGGACACCGACGGCTTGCGCGAGAGCGTCGTCACGGATTTGCGCGACGACGTCTACAAGACGTTGCGCGAGGGCAAGATCGCCTTCTCCGGTCTTGCGATCCGCGACGGCGGCGTCGAATTGAAGATCGCCGACGCCAAGGGCCGCGAAGAGCTGAAGCGCAAGCTCGCCTCAGCCGCGGAGGGATTGCCATCGCATGCGCTCGCCATGACCGACGGCGGCGACGGACTGGTCCGGCTCGCGCCCACCGATGCAGCATCCGCCGCGCGGCTGCGCGATCTCGTCGAAGACGCCATCGCCATGATCGAGCAGCGCCTCAAGGATGCCGGCATCAGGCTCGCCAGCGTCCAGCCTGACGGCACGGACCGCATCCGCATCTTCCTGCCCGGCATGATGGAGCCCGAACAGGTGACCAGGATCTTCGCCACCAAGGTCAAGGTCAGCCTCCGCCTGGTCGACCTCTCGATGCCGGCGGAGCAGGCCCAATCCGGTGCGCCGCCCGCGGGCACGGAAGTCCTGCTCGGTTTCAAGGACAAGCAGCCCTATCTGGTTGCCAAGGAGAGCGCGCTCGACGGCGACGACATCAGCTATGCCGGTCCCGGCTTTGCGAGCGGCACGAAGGACCCGATCGCCTCGTTCCGCTTCAACGGCCGCGGCACGCGGCGCTTCGCCCACATCACCGCAGAGAACGTCGGAAGACCCTTCGCTATCGTGCTCGACGACAGGGTGATCTCCGCTCCCGTGATCCGCGAGCCCATCACCGGCGGCTCGGGCCAGATCTCCGGCAATTTCACCCTGGAGGAAGCAAGCAGCGTCGCCATGATGCTGCGCGCCGGCTCGCTGCCGGGGCACCTCGGCCTGGTCGAGCAGCAGGTGATCCAGCCCGCCAGCAAGCCATAGGGCGAAGATCGCCTCACGCCCCCTCGTCGGGGGCCTCAGGTCGGTCAACGGCGCCGAAGTCCGCGCCCCGGGGCCGAATCACAGGTCCGCCACGGCGATACGCGCAACCAACGGGCAATTGCCGAAACGCACGATCAGGCTAAAATTTGCCTCTTGCGGCATGACGGCCGAAGGCTCCATTCAAGCGGTCGTCATTCGATTTCGGCTATACGAATACCGACCAGGACTGAAGGCCTTACGCGGGGTTAGTACCATGCCGTCCGGCAGCGCAGACATTTCGTCGATCCTCGACCGCATTCTCGATGCGGCGACGGACAACCTCAGGATCGCGAAGATCCTGGTCCAGATGGGCCTCGATCCCAACAACGTCACCTACGACGCGATCTTCAATCGGATGCTGGAGATCTTTGTCCAGAACATCACCCTGGCCAATCTGTTCGCCGCGGTCGGCGCCGGCTTCTTCGTCGCCACCCTCCTGATGCGGACCATGGTGCCCCTGCGCGTCGCCAACATGGTCGGCTGTGCATTCTTCGCCGTGTTCGGCGCGCTCTCCGCCAACGTCTCGACCTTCCTGCTCTATCTGCTGCTGCTTCCGATCAACGCTCTTCGCCTGCGGCAGATGCTCAAGCTGGTCAAGAAGGCGCGACATGCGGCCGAAGGCGACATGTCGATCGAGTGGCTCAAGCCGTTCATGACCGAGCGCAAATATCGCCGCGGCGACACGCTGTTCAAACTGGGCGATCCGGCCAAGGAGATGCTCCTTACGGTCACCGGAAAATTCCTGGTCAAGGAGATCAATGTCGAGATCGGGCCCGGAGCTCTCATGGGAGAGCTCGGCTTCCTGACGCCGGACAACCGGCGCACCGGAACGATCGAATGCGTCGAAGACGGCCAGGTGCTGACGATCACCTATGACCGGCTGCTCGAGATCTACTTCCAGGATCCGCAGTTCGGCTACTACTTCCTGGTGCTGACCAGCCAGCGCCTGCTGCAAAACATCGATCGCTTGCAGAAGCAGCTCGCCACGGAACGGGCGGCGACGACGAACAGGATCGCGTGACCGCCGCTCAGCTCAGCAGCAGCGCCATGCCGGGATCGCCCTTCTCCATCGCGCGCCGGTAGGCCGGCCGCGCACCGATGCGGCCGAGATATTTCACCACGTTCGGACAACGCTGGAGATCATAGGGCTGGAAGTAGCGCATCGTGGTCAGCGAAAAGCCCATCATGATGTCGGCGGTGGTGAAGGTGTTGCCGGCGAGATATTCGGCGTCACGAACCCGCGCATCGACCAGATCGAAGGCGCGGTCGACGCGCCCTCTGGTCGCGACCAGCATCGGATTGTCCCCGGCGGGCCTGAGCCGGTTCAGGATCATCAAGCGGCCCATGCCGGCTTGCAGCGTGCCGTTGGCGAAGTGAAACCAGTATAAAAACTGCGCGAAATCAGGGTCGTCCGGGCGGAGCACGAGGCGCCCATTGCCGTATCTGGCCATGATGTAATCGACGATCGCGCCGGATTCGGCGAGCACGAGATCGCCGTCGGTGATGACGGGCGCCGCTCCGATCGGGTGCAGCGCCTTGTAGTCGGGAGGCGCCAGCATGGTGACGGAATCGCGAGCGTAGCGCTTGAGCTCATAGGGGATTTCGAGCTCCTCGCACAGCCAGACGATGCGCTCGGACTGCGACTTGCCGAGATGATGGACGGTGAGCATGGCGCCTCCTGCGGCCGTGGGATGGATCGTGATGCCGCATCATAGCATCGCCGTCACCCATCGAGGCTCCGCTTGCGATGCGTGCGCATCGCAAGCCTCGCGCCTCCAGCGACAACCGCTTCGCGGTTGCGCGGGGATGACGGGATTGCGAGCAACGCGTTTGGGAAAGCCCTACCCCGCCTCGTCCGCCACCATCCGCGTCACGACACGGTCGCGGCGGATGAAGTGGTGCCAGAGGGCGGCGACGACGTGAACCGCGATCAGGGCGAGCAGCACATAGGCAAAGAGGATGTGGCGGTCCTCATAGGCGTTCGCCGCCGCACGGTCGGGAGAAGTGAATTGCGGCACGTGAAACAGGCCGAAGAAGTCCGAATAATCGGGCGCGTGCGCGCCGGAATGCGCCCAGCCGAGCACGATGACCGCGATCACGGCGAGATACAGCGCGCCATGGCTGATGCGGGCGGCCAGCCTCTGCCAGGGCTGGCTGTCGGCCGGCAACGCCGGCGTCGGGTTGACGACGCGCCAGACCAGGCGCAGCACCGTGAGCAGCAGGATCACATAGCCGATATCGGCATGGATCGAGCGGTAGAAGAAACGGTCGGGCCGCGCCGGGATGTGGTTCATCCACCAGCCGAAGCCGATCATACCGATGATCGTCAGCGCCAAAATCCAGTGCAGCCAGCGGGAAACGCTGCCCCAGCCGTTACTGGTGTTTCTGATCATGTCGGCTCCCCGGAATTCTGCGGATATGTCCCCGTCCGCAGTGCAACACCCGTGCTGATAGCGGGAACATGCGGCAATCGCGAAATTGAATCGTTCAAAATTGGCCCCAGGTGCCACCGCCGCAAAACCGCCCCAAAAACCGAATGGTAACCAAGACGCTTTAAGGTAACGACGTGACCAATTCCCCGACGATCCTGGTGTTCGATTCCGGCCTTGGCGGGCTCACGGTGCTCCGTGAGGTCGTGGCCACGCGCCCGGACGCGCATTACGTCTACGTCGCCGACGACGCCTTCTTCCCCTACGGCCACCACAGCGAGGACGAGATCATCGCCCGTGTCGTGCCGCTGATGGGGGAACTGATCGGCACCCATGATCCGGACCTCGTCGTCATCGCCTGCAACACGGCGTCCACCCTGGTCCTATCGCACCTGCGCACCGCTTATTCCCTGCCCTTCGTCGGCACGGTGCCGGCGATCAAGCCGGCCTGTGCGCAGTCGAAGAGCCGGCGAGTCTCGGTGCTCGGCACCAAGGGCACGGTGAAGCGCGAATACACCAAGGCGCTGATCCGCGACTTCGCGCAGGGATGCGAGGTGACGCTGGTCGGCTCGCCCGAACTCGCCTCGCTCGCCGAACGCGCACTCGGCGGCCATCCGATCAGCGACGACGACATCCTTGCCGAGCTCACCCCCTGCTTCGTCGGCGATGCCGCCGACGCAGGCGCGCGTACCGACACGGTGGTGCTGGCGTGCACGCATTATCCGCTCCTGCTCGACCGGCTGACCAGGCTCGCGCCCTGGCCGGTGGACTGGATCGACCCGGCACCCGCCATCGCCCGCCGCGTATCGGATCTGCTCGGCCCGGCTATCGGCGGCATCATGCAGTCCGGCGCCGAAATGATCTTCACCTCGAACCGTGTGCATGACCTTTCGGCCACGCTGACGCCGTTCTTCGGCGGCCGCGCGCTGGCCTGACTTTCCGCGCCAACGACGCGCTGCTAGGCTTCGCCGTCGTCATCTCCGCGCAGGTTTTCTCATGTCGGTCCAGACCACGCCGCTCAACCGTCTCCGCCAATTGTGGCGCGAGGGCCGCCCCGCCTTCGGCGCCATCGCGACCATCCCGAGCGTGCAGACCGTGCAGATCATGGCGCGCTCGCTCGACTGGATCATCGTCGATCTCGAGCACGGGCCGATCGGCCTCACCGAAGCGCATGCGATGATCGCCGCCACGACCGGCACGCCGTGCACGCCGCTGGTGCGGATCGCGGCGAACGAACCGTGGCTTGCGAAAGCGCCGATGGACATCGGCGCCTTCGGCATCAATTTTCCGATGATCACGAACCGCAGCGAGGCGGAGAAAGCGGTGCGCAGCGTACGCTATCCGCCGCGCGGCGATCGTCTCTGGGGTCCCTTCCACGCGCCATTCCGCTGGGGCCAGTCGATGCCGGACTACATGGCCGGCGCCGACGACGAGATGATCTGCATGATCACCATCGAGCATGTCGACGCCGTCAACCGCATCGACGAGATCATGGCCACCCCCGGCATCGACGTCGCGGTGATCGGCCCCGGCGATCTCGCCACCTCCATCAACAAGCGCGGCCAGATGGACGATCCGGAGCTCTTGGAGCTGGTCGCGCGCGCCGAGGCCGGCATCCTCAGAAGCGGCGTGCCGATCGGCGGCGTCGCCCGCACCGCCGACCAGGCCAACGCCCTGGTCGACCGTGGCTACCGCGCCATCGCGCTCGGCTTCGACTGGTCGCTGTTCCAGCGCGGCATCATGGCGGCGTTCGAGGGCATCAGGCGCTGAACAGGCCGATTGCCACCTTGCCGGGAACTGCCGCGCTGCTAGGGTCGGCCCTTCCAGGGAGGAAATAATGCTCAAAAAGACTTTGCTCGCTCTGTCCTTCGCAGGCCTTGCCTTTGCGGCCTTCGCCCAGCAGCCCGCCATCAAGCGCACCCCACTCCAGAAGACCGATTTCCCGGACGGCTACACGACCCTGACCGCCATCGCCGAAGTGCCGCCCGGCGGCGCCGCTGGCCGTCACACCCATCCCGGGATCGAGACCGGCTATGTGCTGGAAGGCGAGGCCGATCTCCTCGTCGAAGGCCAGCCTGACAAGCACCTGAAGGCCGGCGATTCTTATCTGATCCCGGCCGGCGTCGTCCACGACGCCAAGACCCACGGCGATAAATCATTGAAAATCATTGGTATTTACGTCTACGACAAGACCAAGCCGCTGGCGACGCCAGCCCCCTGATGCGGCGAACCGACCGACCCCAAGCGGGTTGGTTCGTGCTAGAGCACGCGGCGAGCGGGCGACCGCTCGCTGCACATATTTTAGTCCGCAGGAACCGAAAGACCCATGCGCGGGACGCCCAAGACCATTTCGCTGCCGCGCCGCCTGATCTGCGACCTGATGCGCGCGTCGATGGACGTGCCCTTCGTCTCGCTGTCCCGTTCGCTCAATATCCGCCCCCTGCTGGAGGCGCGCTCGGGCGCGATGGCGCCCGCCGGCTGGGCTGCGATGTTCGTCAAGGCCTTCGCCCTGGTCGCCAGGGACGAGCCGATTCTGCGCACGGTCTACGCCAAATGGCCTTGGCCGATGCTCTACGAGCTGCCGAAGAGCGTCGCACTGGTGGCTATCGCGCGGGTCGAGGACGGCGAGGAATGCGTGCTGCCGCAGCGAATCGCAGCCCCGGAGGCTCTTTCCCTGGCCGCGGTCGATGCCGAGATCCGGCGCGGCAAGACGGCGCCGATCAACGACGTTCCCATGTTCCGCAAGATCATGCGGGCGACCCGCCTGCCGCTGCCGCTGCGGCGGCTGTCCTGGGCCATCGGGCTCAATTTCGGCCGGCAGCGGGGCAACTGGTTCGGCAGCTTCGCGGTGAGCTCGGTGGCCGCCTATGGCGGCGGCGAGCTGCATCCCGTCACGCCCGGCCCCTTCATCGTCAGCTATGGGGTGGTTGCGCCCGACCAGACCATCCATGTCGTGATCCGCTGGGACCACCGGGTCACCGACGCCACCCCCATGGCCCGGGTCCTGACCCGGCTGGAACAGGTCCTGAACACTGAAATCGCTGCCGAATTGCGGGCGGCCGGCCCGAAGCCGATCCGGGTGGTCGGGACTTGACCGCGCAGCGGTCATCCCGGGGCGGTGCGATAGCACCGAGCCCCGGATCTCGAGATTCTCAGGCCCGCAATTGCGCACCATAGTTCGGTGCTTCGCTCCCCCCGGAATGACGGGCTAAAGAATTGACAGCGAACCCCAAACTCCCCTAAAAGCCGCCTGCTCGCGGGCCGATTTCGGCCCGCGAAGCGTTTCGCGACCCGTGGTCCTATCCCTTAAGCTTTGGGGATCGGACCTGTCGGTGCCGGGCTTTGGCCTGTCACACAGGAGGGCGCGTTTCCTCAAACCATGCAACCGAAGAGGACGCGATGACTAAGCGCAGTGAGGCGAAGTACAAGATCGATCGCCGTATGGGCCAGAACATCTGGGGCCGCCCGAAGAGCCCCGTGAACCGCCGCGAGTACGGCCCCGGCCAGCACGGCCAGCGCCGCAAGGGCAAGCTCTCCGACTTCGGCGTGCAGCTGCGCGCGAAGCAGAAGCTGAAGGGCTATTACGCCAACATTTCCGAGCGCCAGTTCCACGGCATCTATGTCGAGGCGAGCCGCCTCAAGGGTGACACCGGCGAGAACCTGATCGGCCTCCTGGAGCGTCGTCTCGACGCGGTCGTGTACCGCGCCAAGTTCGTCTCGACGATCTTCGCCGCGCGCCAGTTCATCAACCACGGCCACATCAAGGTGAACGGCCGCAAGGTCAACATCTCGAGCTACCAGCTCAAGGTCGGCGACGTGGTCGAGGTCAAGGAAGCCTCCAAGCAGCTCGCCCACGTGCTCGAAGCCAGCCAGCTCCCCGAGCGCGACACCCCCGACTATCTCGACGTCGACCACGGCAAGATGACCGCGAAGTACATTCGCATCCCCGGCCTCTCCGACGTGCCGTTCCCGGTGCAGATGGAGCCGCATCTGGTCGTCGAATTCTATTCGCGCTGATAACTCGGCACACCAATGTTCAAAGGCCCCGGTTTTCCGGGGCCTTTTTGTTTGGTAGCATGCCATCGATGTCTCGGATGGCCGGCCAGTTCGCCAACGCTCTGCCTTCGGCACTGAAGCGGCGATTCGGGCGTGGGCGGCCCTCTCCCGCGACCAGCAGGTCTGCCGATATCGGGGGCTGTTCGCTCATCCCGATTGCAATATGTTCACAGCGGACACGCCAGACGACATCCTTCTTGCCGCGCGACACCGCATCGCTCAACGTTCCCGTGGCTGAGAAACGATGCACGCAGTACGTCGCAATTGTTCGACTAGATGAAATGACGAGACCAGCCATGCTCTACACCCCGCCCCCGATCGATCCCAAGGCGCCGCCGGTGCGCATCAATCTGCTGTCGGACACCCAGACCAAGCCGACGGCTGCGATGCGCGAGGCGATGGCGCGCGCCGAGGTCGGCGACGAGCAGGTCGGCGACGATCCGACCGTGAACGCGCTGTGCGAGCGCGTTGCGGATCTGCTCGGCAAGGAGGCCGCCGTGTACATGCCCTCGGGCACGATGTGCAACGTCACCGCGACGCTGGTGCATTGCCGGCCCGGCGACGAGATTCTCGCGCACGAGACCGCGCACATCATCGCCCGTGAGGGCGGCGCGCATGCCGCGATCGGCGGCTTCCAGGTTACGCAGCTCAAGGGCCCCGACGGCCAGTTCACGCCGGAGACGTTCCGGAAAGCTCTGCACCCGCGCACGCGCTACCAGCCGCCGCAGACCGTCGTCAGCGTCGAGCAGACCGCCAATATCGGCGGCGGCACGATCTGGAAGAAGGCCGCACTCGACGAGATCGTCGAGATCGCCAGGCAGCACGGCCTCGTCACCCACATGGACGGCGCGCGGCTGCTCAACGCCACGGTGGCGAGCGGCATCTCTCCGCGCGACATGACCGCTGGCTGGGATTCGGCCTGGATCGACTTCTCCAAGGGCCTGGGCGCGCCGATCGGCGGCGTGCTCGCCGGCTCGCGCGCCTTCATCGACGCGGTCTGGCAGTGGAAGCAGCGCCTCGGCGGCTCGATGCGGCAGGCCGGAATCTGCGCCGCCGCCTGCATCTACGCCCTCGACCATCACGTCGATCGCCTTGCCGACGATCATGCCCATGCGCGCGCACTCGCCCGCGGACTGTCGCAGATCGCAGGCATCGAGGTGCAGGAGCCCGAGACCAACCTCGTGTTCTTCAAGCCCGATGGCGCCGGCGTCCCCGGCGACAAGATGGTCGCCGCACTGCGCCAGCGCGGCGTGACGCTCGCGATGATGGACGGCCGCATCCGCGCCTGCACGCATCTCGACGTCAATGCGAGCCAGATCGAGGAAACGATCGGATACGTGCGCGAGATCGTGCGCGGGGCGTAAGTCCCGTAGCCCGCGATCAGCGCCCCATCGCCTGATAGATCAGCGTCTTCAGCGCCAGCTGGATCCGGCCGCGCTGCGACGGGGTCTGCACCATGAAGATCCCGAACAGATCGTCTTCGGGATCGATGAAGAAGAAGGTGCCGCCGACGCCGTCCCAGCGATATTCGCCGAGTGGCCATGACGTACCCGCCGGCACGGACGTGCGCACCGCAAAGCCGAGGCCGTAGCCGGAGGACGCGCCCGGATAATAGTTCTGGTCGCGCGCGATTCTGGTCTCCGGTCCGATATGATCCGACGCCATCAGCGCAATGGTCTCGGGCTTGAGATAGCGCCGGCCGTCATAGGTGCCGCCATTCAGCAGCATCTGCGCGAAACGGGCGTAGTCGCCGACGGTGCCAACCATCCCGCCACCGCCCGACTCCCAGGTCGCCGGCCGCCTGATATCGCGGACCTGCGTCGTCGGATTGATGTTGCGGTCCTCCGGCATCGGCTCGGCAATGCGGGGAAACTTGGCGGGATCGGCGACGAAGAATGCCGTCTCGGTCATGCCGAGCGGACCCAGCAGCCGCTCCCTCTCGAACTGGAGCAGCGTCTTTCCCGAGATCACCTCGACGACGCGTCCGAGCACGTCGGTGGAAAAGCCGTAATCCCACACCGTGCCCGGCTGCTCGACCAGCGGCAGCGTGGCGATCTTCGCGGCGAAGTCGGCATTGCTGAGATTGCGATTGAAGAGCTTCGCCTCGGCATAGAGCTCGCGCACCGCGCCGCCGCCGTAATAGCCATAAGGCAGTCCGGAGGTGTGACGCATCAGATCCTTGATCGTGACCGGATGTTCGAGCGGCTCCAGCGCCAGCCCGACCTTGCCGTCCTCGCCTTTCTTTTCGACGCCGACCTTCATGCCGGCAAAGGCCGGAATGTACTTTGAAACGGGATCGTCGAGCGCGAGCTTGCCCTCCTCGACCAGCATCATCGCCATCACGGAGGTGATCGGCTTCGACATCGAATAGAGGCGGAAGATCGTGTCCGCGCTCATCGAGATCTCGGTCGCGACGTCGCGGACGCCAAAATTCTCGTAATAGACCGGCTTGCCGTGCTGCTGGAGCAGCAGGATCGCGCCGGGTATCTTGCCGGTCGCGACCTCGTTGCGGATGTAGTCGGAGACTTTTGCCAAGCCTTCAGGCGAGAGGCTGTGCGCGGGGCGCCCCTCGTAGCCTGCTCTCGCGCCGACCACACCGACCAGAACGACGAGCGCCGCGATCAGCGCGCGGCGCCCGTTCATGTCACTTCTCCATGGCTTCATAAACCAACTGCTTCAGTGTCCGCTGCACGCGCTGGCGCTCGGTCGGGGTCTGCTCCAGCAGCACGAAGAACATGTCCTGCTTGGGGTCGACCACGAAATAGCAGCCCGAGGCGCCGTCCCACTTCAATTCCCCGAGATCGCCGGGCGGCGGCGGCTTGGCATTGCCTGGGTCGGTGCGGACCGCAAGGCCGAGGCCGAAGCCAAAACCGTCGCCGGGGAAGTAGAAATAGTCGCGGTCCACGCCGGAGCCCGGGCCGACCTGATCGGTCACCATCAGCTTGAACGTCTCGGGCTTGAGAATAGTCTTGCCGTCGAGGCTGCCGCCATTGAGCAGCATCTGCGCAAAGCGCTCGTAATCGGCCATGGTCGTCACCATGCCGCCGCTGGCGAACTGGATCTTCTTGACCACCGTCGGATCGTTGATGCGGCCGACCCGGAAATCGGCATCGTTCGGCACCGGCTGCGCCAGAAGCTTCTGCTTCTCGGGGGCCGTGACGAAGAAGCCGGTATCGACCATGCCGAGCGGATCGAGCAGTTTCTCCCGCTCGATCTCGATGAGCGGCTTGCCGGCCGCGATCTCCATCACGCGCGCCAGGATGTCGGTGGAGTGGCCGTATTGCCAGAGCGCGCCCGGCTGGTTGTGCAGCGGCAGCTTAGCGATGCGCTCGGCGAACTCGGCGAGGTCGAAATCGCCGGCATAGATGTTGGCGTCGCGATAGGCCTTGCGGACCAGGCTGTCGCCATAGAAGCCGTAGGTGATGCCGGAGGTATGGCGCATCAAATCGAGCACCGTGATCGGCCGCGCGGGCGGCACCAGCTCGAGCGACTTGGTGCCGTCGTCGGCCTTCTTCTCGACGCCGACCTTCACATTGGCGAAGGACGGGATGTATTGCGAGACAGGATCGTCGAGCTTGATCTTGCCGTCCTCGATCAGTCGCACCGCGACGACGGACGTGATCGCCTTGCTCATCGAGAACAGGCGGAAAATCGTCTTGTCGGTGATCGGCGCCTTGCTGACCACGTCCTGCACGCCGAAGGCTTCGTGATAGACCGGCTTGCCGTGCTGCTGGATCAGCACGGTTGCGCCGGCGATCTTGCCGGTCGCGACCTCGTTCTTGAAGAACTCGCTGACCTTGGCGAGCTTGTCCTGATTGAAATGCGCGCCGGCCGGAATCTCGTAGGTGCCCTCTGCCCGTGCGAACGACATCGCGCCAAGCGACATCAGCGCGCCGCAGGCGAGCGCACGCAGTCCAGACTGTGAAATCATATCCCCTCCCCGGAACATGGCTGGACGGAGTGTACTGACCGCGTCATCAGGCACAAGGGCTGCTGTGTCGTGCTAGCGCCTCGGCATGGAGCCTGGCGCTCGGCTCGGCGAAGCAGCAGAACACCACGCGCGCAACGGATGGCGCGGCAGGGAGCGCCTCGATCGTCGTGCGCACGGCGATCTCCGCCGCCCGGTCGGCGGGAAAGCGGAAAATGCCGGTCGAAATCGCGGGAAATGCCACCGAGGTCAGCTTGTGCTTCCCGCACAGCTCCATCGAACGGCGATAGCAGGAGGCGAGCAGACCGTCTTCGTCCAGCGTGCCGCCATTCCAGACCGGACCAACGGTGTGGATCACGTGCGCGGCCTTGAGCCGATAGCCCATGGTGATCTTGGCGTTGCCCGTCTTGCAGCCGTGGAGCATCCGGCATTCGGCGACCAGATCGGGCCCGGCGGCCCGATGGATCGCCCCATCGACGCCGCCCCCGCCAAGGAGCGACGTGTTGGCGGCGTTGACGATGGCGTCAACGCTCAGTGTGGTGATGTCAGCGATAATGACCTCGAACTCCGCGCCACCAATCCGGCGCGTCAGCTGGGTCACGTATTAGGCCGCAACCGCGACGCCCTTCTCGGAAAGGAGCTGCTGCAATTCGCCGGCCTGGAACATCTCGCGGACAATGTCGCAGCCGCCGACGAATTCGCCCTTCACATAGAGCTGTGGAATGGTCGGCCAGTTCGAGAAGGTCTTGATGCCGT
This sequence comes from Bradyrhizobium diazoefficiens USDA 110, assembly GCF_000011365.1. Lineage (GTDB taxonomy): Bacteria > Pseudomonadota > Alphaproteobacteria > Rhizobiales > Xanthobacteraceae > Bradyrhizobium > Bradyrhizobium diazoefficiens. The sequence continues at coordinate 6,276,846 of NC_004463.1, forward strand.
TGCGCAGTTCTGCGGATTCGAGGACGTTGAGGCCCTTATAGCCAACGCCGAGGTGGTCGAGGATCTGCACGACCTGGCCGGAGAAACCGCACTGCGGAAATTGCGGCGTGCCCTTCATGAACAGAACCACGTCGTTCGACTTCACTTCGTTGGCGATGAATTCCTCGATGCTCATATCCATGTCCTTCTGGGGCGGAGCCCTCAACAACCACTCCGGGCCGGCTCAGCCGATTTAACCCGATACCTTCCTATATATGTAGCCCAAACCGTTGTGCATCCAAAGTAAAATGGGGGGAAAAGGCCCTGGGCGAGCGGCCTGGGCAGCCCCGAAGCCATTGCATGATGACACGAATATCATCACCGGGGAGGACTTTCATACCGTAACGGAGCCCCTATCTAGGACGAACCTTGGTTTTGGAACCGGGCAACGCCAACAACGTTCTCTTGTCCTGTCTGGAGAAAAACGTGACGAAACAAGCTTCCGCTACGGCCCCCGCCCCGCTTTCGTCACCGTCCTCCGCCCCAGGCAAGCTCGCCCAGCGGCTTCAGGACGCCTTTCTCGCCGTCCGCAACGAGACCGAGCGCCGGGCCGCGCCGCTGTCGCCCGAGGACCAGCAGATCCAGTCCATGCCGGATGCGAGCCCCGCGAAATGGCACCGGGCCCACACCACCTGGTTCTGGGAGCAGTTTTTGCTCGGCGAGCATTGCCAGGGCTATCAGCCCTTCCACCCCGATTTCGCCTTCCTGTTCAATTCCTATTACGTCAGCGCCGGCCCCCGTCATGCCCGGAATCACCGCGGAGACATCACCCGGCCCGGTGCCAGCGAGGTCGGCGCCTATCGCAGATACGTTGATGCGGCGGTCGTCAAATTCTTCCGCGAGGCCGGTGAGGACAAGCTCCGTGCCATCGCGCCACTGGTCGAGGTCGGGCTCAATCACGAGCAGCAGCATCAGGAATTGATGTTCACCGACATCCTGCACGCCTTTGCGCAGAATCCGGTCTATCCGGCCTACGATCCGGACTGGCGCTTTCCATCCGCGACGCGCACCGGCGATGACTGGTTGATCCTCAACGAAGGCATCCACACCGTCGGCCATGTCGACGACAGTTTTCATTTCGACAATGAGAAGCCGGCGCATCGCGCCCTCGTCGGCCCGGTCAAGATCGCACGCAATCTCGTCACCAATGGCGAATGGCTCGCCTTCATGCGCGACGGTGGCTACGCGAACGCAACGCTGTGGCTGATGGACGGCTTTGCTGTGGTCAGCAAGGAAGACTGGCAGGCGCCGGGCCATTGGCGCGAGGTCGATGGCGCCTGGCAGGTGATGACGCTCGCCGGCCTCAAGCCGGTCGATCCCGACGCGCCGGTCTGCCACGTCAGCTACTACGAGGCCGACGCGTTCGCGCGCTGGGCCGGAAAACATCTGCCGACCGAGATGGAGTGGGAGGTCGCTGCGCGCGCCGGCCAACTCAACGATGCCTTCGGCATCGTCTGGCAGTGGACACGGTCGTCCTACTCGCCCTACCCCGGCTACCGCGCCATCGAAGGCGCGCTCGGCGAATACAACGGCAAGTTCATGGTCAACCAGCTGGTGCTGCGCGGCTCCTCGCTTGCAACCCCGGAGGGGCATAGCCGTATTACTTATCGCAACTTCTTCTATCCGCACCACCGCTGGCAATTTACGGGACTGCGGCTCGCCGATTACAACTAGTTCTCATCCGACGATCAATGCGCGCCGGACAGCGCGTTCAGGAGAGTATCATGAATGTGCACGCCAGCGCTTTGGCCGAAGCCCATCTTCCCGACGAGCAGACCACCGCTTTCGCCCGCGAGGCCATCGAGGACCTCTCGCAGCAGCCGAAAAAGCTGTCGCCGAAATACTTCTACGACGCGACCGGCTCGGAGCTGTTCGAGGCGATCACGCGTCTGCCGGAATATTATCCGACGCGCACCGAGCTATCGATCCTGAAGGAGCGCGGCAGCGAGATCGCAAAGATCATTCCGGAGCATGCGGCGCTGGTCGAGTTCGGCGCCGGCGCGACCACGAAGGTCCGCCTGCTGCTGAACCACTGCCGATTCGCCGCCTATGTCCCCGTCGATATCTCCGGCGACTTCTTGAACGCGCAGGCGAACGGCCTGAAGCGGGACTTCCCCTCGCTCGGCATCTATCCGGTGGCGGCCGACTTCACCACGCCGTTCGAGCTGCCCAGGGCGGTCGCATCGATGCCCAAGGTCGGCTTCTTCCCGGGTTCGACCATCGGCAATTTCGAGCCGCATGAGGCGCAGGCTTTTCTGAAGAGCGCGCGCCAGATCCTGGGCAAGGGCGCGCAGATGATCATCGGCGCCGACCTCGAGAAGGACGAGCGCGTGCTCCACGACGCCTACAACGATGCGGCCGGCGTCACCGCGCGCTTCAACCTCAATGTGCTGGTGCGGATCAACCGCGAGCTCGGCGGCAATTTCGACCTCTCCGCCTTCACCCATCGCGCCATCTACAATCGCGAGCGGCACCGCATCGAGATGCACCTGATCAGCAAGAAGAACCAGACCGTGCGCCTGCTCGGCACCAGCTTCTCGTTCCGCCCCGGTGAGAGCATCCACACCGAAAACAGCTACAAATACAGCCTCGAGCGCTTCGCCGCGCTGGCCCACGGCGCCGGCTGGCGGGTGCGCGAGAGCTGGACGGATGCGGCGAAGATGTTCTCGGTGCATGCGCTGCAGGTTGCGGAATAAACGCTCTCACCGCTTCCCCCGGACAGCCGGCCTGAGGGCCTATTCAATATAGGCGTTTTCCCTGCGGCGCATCCTTCGAGACGCCCGCCTTCGGGCGGGCTCCTCAGGATGAGGACGGAGTGCGCGGCAGCAGTTTCGAGGAGCACCGAGGCCGATTAGCCTCACCTGAGGAGATCGCGGAGCGGTCGTCTCGAAGGACGAGGCGCGCGCTCGGACCGCTCCACGAGGCCACGTACGACGCCCTCCGGCCTGCCGTGCTTCAGTGCTCCTCGGCCTCTTCGGGCTTCGATCCTAGCGACACCGATTCCCACACCGCGACCACAATCATGATCACCGTGGTCGCGACCGACAGCCATAGCGGCGAGAGCTCCGCCGCGAACCACCACAGCGCCGCGAGCAGGATGATGCCGATGCCGTGCGAGAGCTGGAGGAAGCCGCGGATCGCGTGCTTGAACAGGATGGTGCCGACCAGGAACACCAGCGGGCCGCCGATCGTGCTCACGATGGTGCGGACGTCGGAATGGCCGGTCGGATGCTTCAGCACCAGTTCGTCCGACACCGCGGTCAGGATGATGCCGGCGACGATCGGCATGTGCAGATAGGTGTAGGCGAGCCGCGCCAGCCGGCCGGATTCTGCGGATTTCGAGATGCGCTCGGAGCCGGCCTCCGCGCCCTTGTGGAAATAGATCCACCACATCGCGATGGCGCCGGTGAGCGCCGAGACGAAGGCCAGGATGTTGTCCGCGGTCCACTCCAACTCGGCAAAGGTCGCGCCGTTGACGACGACGGCCTCGCCGAGCGCGATGATGATGAAGCCGGCGCAGCGCTCGGCCATGTGGCCGCCCTCGACGGCCCAGGCTTCGACCGAGGAGAATCCCAGCTTCGGCACCCAGAATCGCACGGCGGGCGAGATATATTCGATCGTGAGCGCCACGATCCAGAACCATAGCCTCTCCTCCCCGTGCGCGAGGCCGCCGAGAATCCAGAAGATCGCTGAGCCGGAGAGCCAGACCAGGATGCGGATCGCGTTGTGCCGCACTGCCGTGCGGTGGCGCGGGGTCGCGAACAGCCAGAACGCGGTGCGTCCGACCTGCATGGTTGCATAGGCGATCGCGAACCAGAGACCGCGGCCATCGAAGGCGGTCGGGATCGTCGTCGACAGCACGAGGCCGCCCAGCATCATCAGGAAGATCAGGATTCGGACCGGCGTCAGATCGGGATTGAGCCAGTTGGTGACCCAGGCGGTGTAGACCCACACCCACCACACCGCCAGGAACAGCAGCGTGACCTCGACCGCGCCGAGCGGCGTGAAATGGTGCAGCAGCGTGTGCGACACCTGCGTGACGGCAAAGACGAAGACGAGATCGAAGAACAGCTCGGCATTGGTGACGCGGCTGGGCTGGTTCGGCAGGATGACGCGAAACATCGCGCCGCGCGGATTGTCCGCAGCCATCATCGGTCCCCGCTGCGATCAGGTCAGGTGCCGGGTACCCCGGTTTGCAGCGCCAGCGCATGCAGCACGCCGCCCATCTGGCCGCGCAGGGACTGATAGACGATCTGGTGCTGCTGGACGCGGGACTTGCCGCGGAAGGATTCCGAGATCACGGTCGCGGCATAGTGGTCGCCATCGCCGGCGAGGTCACGGATCGTCACCTCGGCATCGGGGATCGCTGCCTTGATCATCGCCTCGATATCGTGGGCGTCCATGGGCATTCGGGTCTTGCTCCTTATCTCGGCTGAGATCAGCCTCGTCGTCGAATCGCTGCCGGGGTCCCCGGACCGGCAGGGCCAAACTTAGCGTGAACGGCCTTCTACGTCACGCACTCAGGCACTATATCCCTGATCCCATCAGGATAAAGGCACGACAAAGTGCCGCGCGCGGCAGATTGATCGAAAAGGCGTGAAATCATGAAGCTTCCAGGGCCCGACCACCCCATCACCATCACCCCAAACCCGAAGCGCGTCCGCGTCACGGCGGGCGACATCGTGATCGCCGAGACCAGCAAGGCGCTGACGCTGAAGGAGGCCAAATATCCGGCGGTGCAATATGTACCGCGACAGGATGCCAACATGACGCTGCTGGAGCGCACCGACCGTGTCACCCATTGCCCCTACAAGGGCGACGCGAGCTATTACAGCATCAAGGCCGACGGCAAGACGCTCGACAACGCGATCTGGACCTATGAAACGCCCTTCCCCGCGATGGCGGAGATTTCCGGCCACCTCGCCTTCTATCCGGACAAGGTGAAGATCGAGGAAGTGGGGTAGTCTGGAGGCGGCGTCATTCCGGGGCGCGTCGCAGACGCGAACCCGGAATCTCGAGATTCCGGGTTCGGTCCTGCGGACCGCCCCGGAATGACATATCTAGCTACGCCCTGAAGATCGTGAGCCCCAATATCAGCAGCACCAGGAAGATCACGACGAAGACGTAGAACAGGAAGCGGGCGATGTCGGCGGAGGCGGCCGAGATGCCGGTGAAGCCGAGCACGCCAGCCACGATCGAGACCAAGAGAAAGATCAGCGCCCATTTCAGGATCGTCATCGCCAACTCCGACTTGGGCGCCGCACCGCGGCCCTCCAATGCGCGGATGCTAACTTCGCTGCACGGAACTGGTTCCTAACGGCACAGCAGGGTCAAGGCGCAGCACAGACTGCCCTTGCTGAATCGGGTTCCCGGCGGCACAGTCTGGCCGGGACAGGAGCAAGACCGGGGCGGCCATGATGACGATGTCACATTCAGCGACGATCGGTGCAGAGGCTCACGCCGCGCCGAAGAGCAAGACGCGCAATGTGTCGCTCGATCGCGCCCGCACCTTCCTGACACTGGTGGTGCTGCTGCATCACGCGGTGATCCCCTATACTTATTTCGGTCATACCGATCCGAAGTACTTCTTCGGCTTCGACATGATCGTGCTCGCCACCGACAGTTTCTTCATGGCGATGTTCTTCTTCCTGTCGGGACTGTTCGCCTGGTCTGGTATCGCCCGGAAGGGAGCGCGGAGCTATTTGGCAGATCGCCTGCTTCGGCTGGGCTTACCCTTCGCGATCTGCGCCCTTACGGTCATTCCGCTCGCCTATTACGCGATCTCCCTGCGGCACCATCCCGAGATCGGCTTTTCGGAGTTCTGGTGGAATATGGTCACGAAGGGCCCGTGGCCGAGCGGGCCGATCTGGTTCCTTTGGGTCTTGTTCGCCTTCGACCTGGTTGCCTGCCTGTTGCACCGGCTGTCGCCCAATCTGCTCGATCCGATCAATCGCCTCTCGCTATATGGTCGCCGTCGGCCCGCCGTGTTCTTCGCGCTTATGCTTGCCGTCACCGCGGCGTTCTACATTCCCGGGCGGGTTCACTTCGGAGCAGGCAGTTGGTTCGAGTTCGGGCCGTTCTCGGTCCAGCACGGGCGCGTGATGCTCTACGCGACCTATTTCTTTTTCGGTGCCGGCATCGGCGTTGCGCAAATGGATCGCGGGCTGCTCGCTGCAGACGGCCGGATGGCGAGGGTCAGCTGGGACTGGATGGTACTGGCGATCGTTCCCTATTGCCTCTTGTGGGTGCTGATCTTCATCAAGCGCGAAATCCTGGGCAACCCGTCGCCGTTGCCGGACTGGTATGAAGCGCTCTATGCCATCTGCTTCACTGTCTTCAGCGTCGCCATCATGTTTCTGATCCTGGCCTTTTTCCAGAGGTTCAAGCAATCAGGCTCAGCCAAGCTGCTCGATCCAATGCAGAGCGACGCGTACGGCATGTTCCTGGTGCACTATCCGATCGCACTGTGGCTGCAATACTGGCTGTTCGACTACGACCTGCCGGCGATCGTCAAGGCCACGCTCGGGTTTGTACTGACAGTCGCGGCGAGCTGGGCGCTGACGCGAGCGTTGCGGCAGATCCCGGGCGCGACGAAGGTGCTTTGAGGAAACGGCACCGGCCTTCTATCGTCATTCCGAGCGCAGCGAAGCAATCCATCTCACCGCAGGCAGCAGTGTGGATTGCTTCGTCGCTTCGCTCCTCGCAAGGACGGGGAGATGGCGTCGCTACGCCGCCTTCCCGCCCATATACTCCGGCAGCCAGCGCTCGAACGAGGTGCGCAGCTTATCGATCGTTACCGGCGCTTCGCCGGCGATCGCGATCGCATCGCCCCCGGTGGTGCCGATCCGCACGCAGGGCACCTCGCAGCCGCGCATCTTGGCGAGCACGCGGCCGGCCTCCGTTTCCGGCACGGTGACGAGATAGCGCGCCTGGTCCTCGCCGAACCAATAGGCCTGCGAGACAAGCGAAGTCGGCGCCGCCAGCAGCTTTGCGCCGATGCCGCTCGCCATCGCCATCTCGGCGAGCGCGATCAGGAGGCCGCCGTCCGAGAGGTCGTGCACGGCGGTCGCGGTGCCCGCATGGATCATGCCGCGCACGCAGTCGCCGTTGCGCTTCTCGGCAGCGAGGTCGACCGGCGGCGGCGCGCCCTCCTCGCGACCGCAGATGTCGCGCAGGTACACCGACTGGCCGAGCCAGCCATGGGTCTCGCCGATCAAGAGGATCGCCTCGCCCTCGGCCTTGAAGGCGAGCGAAGCGGACTTGGTGAAATCGTCGAGCAGACCGACGCCGCCGATCGAGGGCGTCGGCAGGATCGCGCGGCCGTTGGTCTCGTTGTAGAGCGAGACGTTGCCGGAGACGACCGGGAAGTCCAGCGTGCGGCAGGCTTCCGAGATGCCCTTCAGGCAGCCGACGAACTGGCCCATGATCTCGGGCCGTTCAGGATTGCCGAAGTTGAGATTGTCGGTGATCGCGAGCGGCTTGCCGCCGACCGCGGTGATGTTGCGCCAGGCTTCCGCCACCGCCTGCTTGCCGCCCTCGAACGGATCGGCCTCGCAATAGCGCGGCGTGACGTCGACGGTCAGCGCCAGGCCCTTCGGGCCATCCTGCACGCGCACCACGGCGGCATCGCCTCCGGGGCGCTGCATGGTGTTGCCGAGGATGACGTGGTCGTACTGCTCCCAGACCCAGCGCTTAGAGCACATGTCGGGCGTGCCGATCAGCTTCTCCAGCGCGCTACCTACGCCCATCGGTGCCATCACCTCGCGCGCGTGCACGACCGGCAGCGCGGCGGAGGGGACATGCGGCCGGTCATAGAGCGGCGCCTCGTCGCCGAGCTCCTTGATCGGCAGGTCGGCCATGACGTCGCCGCCATGCTTGACCACGAAACGCTTGCTCGGCGTGGTGTAGCCGACCACGGCGAAGTCGAGCCCCCACTTCTTGAAGATGGCCTCGGCTTCCTTCTCCTTCTCGGGCTTGAGCACCATGAGCATGCGCTCCTGGCTCTCCGAGAGCATCATCTCATAGGCGCTCATGCCGGTCTCGCGGGTCGGCACCGCGTCGAGATCGAGATCGACCCCGAGGTCGCCCTTGGCGCCCATCTCGACCGCCGAGCAGGTCAGCCCCGCCGCGCCCATGTCCTGGATCGCGATGACGCAGCCCTTCTCCATGATCTCGAGGCACGCCTCGAGCAAAAGCTTCTCGGCGAAGGGATCGCCGACCTGCACGGTGGGGCGCTTCTCCTCGGACTTGTCGTCGAACTCGGCCGAGGCCATCGAGGCGCCGTGGATGCCGTCGCGGCCGGTCTTGGAGCCCAGATAGACGATCGGCATGTTCACGCCGGAGGCGGCCGCATAGAAGATCTTGTCGGCATCGGCGAGGCCCACGGCCATCGCGTTGACGAGGATGTTGCCGTCATAACGGGTGTGAAAACGGACCTGGCCGCCGACCGTCGGCACGCCGAAGGAATTGCCGTAGCCGCCGACGCCGGCGACGACGCCGGAGACGAGGTGCCGGGTCTTGGCATGCTCGGGCGCGCCGAAGCTCAGCGCATTGAGGCAGGCGATCGGCCGTGCGCCCATCGTGAAGACGTCGCGCAAAATGCCGCCGACGCCGGTGGTCGCGCCCTGGTAGGGTTCGATGTAGCTCGGGTGGTTGTGGCTCTCCATCTTGAAGACCACGGCCTGGCCGTCGCCGATGTCGATCACGCCGGCATTCTCGCCGGGGCCCTGGATCACCCAGGGCGCCTTGGTCGGCAGGCCGCGCAGATGGATGCGCGAGGACTTGTACGAGCAATGCTCGTTCCACATCGCCGAGAAGATGCCGAGCTCGGTGAAGGTCGGCTCCCGCCCGATCAGCTTCAGGATGCGCTCGTACTCATCGGGCTTGAGCCCGTGGGCGGCAACCAGTTCGGGGGTGATCTTGGGTTCGTTCTTCATGGATTCGGGGCTTTCGACGGCGTTTTGCCGTTCTTAGGAAGATCGGGGCCTCGCGAAAAGCCCTTTATGGCGCATTTTCCCACTGTCCCACGTTTTGCGGCCGAGGGGTGCGGGAACGGGAATTGCACGGCGCGGACCGATCGGATTTAAGGGCTGAAGACCCGCAATTGAAGGCCCATTTCCTTGCACGAATTGACCAAAACGGCTGCTCCGCCCCGCCCCGAGCTGCATGTCGCGACCGAGGGTGAGTTCAAGGGCTGGCAGACCTGGATCAGGGACAGCTTTGAGAACCATATCGGCCCCTTCTGGCACCGCCTGGAGGCGGACGGCAGCGTCCGCTGCGCCTTCCGGGTCGAAAAGAAGCACCTGAACGGCTCCGGCAACGTCCATGGCGGCTGCTTCATGGCCTTCGCCGACTACTGCCTGTTCGCGATCGGCCGGAACGCGCTGAACGGCCGCGGCGTGACGGTCAATTTCGCCTGCGAGTTCCTGGATGCCGGGCATGAGGGCGAGCTGATCGAGTGCACCGGCGAGGTCAGCCGCGCGGGTGGTTCGCTGATCTTCCTGCGCGGGCAGATGGCCTCCGGCGAGCGCCTGCTGTTCACCTTTTCCGGGACGATCAAGCGGGCCAAGCGGAAGTCGCTCCCTCAGCCAAACGCATAGCTCGACGCCTTCCCTTTTGGCGCCCCCTCGCCCAGACTTGCGAGAAGCGCGGTCGCGCCGGGGAGCAAGAACAAGGTGCCGCAGAGCACATCGGGGGCGGGTCGCACGACGGCGTCCGCATCAACGCCGCTGTCGTCCATGGCCGCCACCGGCGCACGCAGCTGGCGCGACTATGCGCTGCTCTTCGCGCTCGCCTGCTGCTGGAGCTCCACTTATCCGCTGGCCAAGCTCGCGCTGGACACCATTCCGCCCATCACCTTCATCTCGGCGCGTTCGCTGATCGCGGCCGCCTTCCTGTTCGCGATCCTGTGGATACGAGGCGTCAGGATCCCGACCGATGCGAAGGCCTGGAAGCTGTTCGCAACCCAGCAGCTGATCAACTCGACCTTCCCGTTCCTGGTCATCACCTGGTCGCAGCAATATGTGCCGGCGTCCAACACGGTGGTGCTGGCCTCGACTACGCCGATCTTCGCCTTCCTGATCACCTCGCTGATCACGCGGCACGAGCCGGCCACGCTGTTGAAGCTCGCGGGCGCGATCCTCGGCCTCGCCGGCACCGTCGCCATCGTCGGCCTCGATGCGCTCGGCGGCTTCGGCCGCGAGATCGTCGCGGAGATCGCGATCCTGCTCGCCACCATCTCCTTTGCCTGCGCGACGATCTTCGGCCTCCGGCTATCCGACTACGACCCGATGGTGGTGGCGGCCGGCTCGCTGCTGTTCGGCGGCCTCATCCTGCTCCCGCCCTCGCTGATCATCGATCAGCCCTGGACGCTGCACCCGACGTTTCAGGCGATCGTCGCCACCATCGTCATGGGCATCGTCTCCAGCGCGTTGGGGTTGATGCTGTTCTACGTCTGCCTCGGCCGGCTCGGCACACTGACCACGAATGCGCAAGGCTATTTGCGCATTCCGATCGGCGTCGGTCTTTCGGTGGTGCTGCTCGGAGAGAGCGTGCCGTCGAACCTCGCCCTGGGCTTGCTGCTGGTCATGGCCGGCGTCGCGGCGATGACGGTGCCGGCCGAGCGGCTGAAGCTGCGCTAGCGCGAGGCGCTATTGCTTGGCGTCGTCCGCCAGCATCTTCCGGTATTTCTCGACGTCGCGCGTCACCAGTTGCTGAAGCAGCTCCGGCGTATGCTCGTTGTCGTCGGGCGCAACGGTTGACAGGTCGGCAAAGCGCTTCTTCACCGCATCGGTCTCGACCGCGGTGCGCGCCGCCGCATTCAGCCTGGCGATGACGGCCGGCGGCGTGCCCTTGGGCGCGAACAGGCCGTTCCAGCCCTGCGCCTCGAACTCAGGCAGGCCGGCTTCGGCTGACGTGGGCAGCTCGGGCAGTGTCGCGAGCCGCACGGTCGAGCCGACCACGAGCCCCCTCACCAGCTTCTCGTTGATCGACTGCGAGACCGAGGCTGCGGCATCGCAGACGCCGTCGATCTGGCTGCCGATCGCATCGGTCAGCGCAGGGGCCGCGCCGCGATAGCCGACCAACGTCGCGTCGATCCCGGCGGCGGTGACGAAGCTCTTGCAGATCAAATAGTTCGAGGAGCCGACGCCGGCATGGCCGAGATTGATCTTGGCCGGATTGGCCCTGGCGTAGGCGATGAACTCCTTGAGGTCCTTCGCCGGAAAATCCTTGCGCACGGCGATGATGCCGAACGTCTTCGCCACCATCGCGATCGGCACGAAGGAGTCCGGCGTGAACGGCAGCTTCGGATAGATCGTGTAGGTCGCGGCATTGGTGCCGGCATTGCCGATCGCAATCGTGTAGCCGTCGGGCTCGGCGCGGGAGGCACGTGCCAGTGCGGTCGAACCGCCGGCACCCGCAACGTTCTCGATCACGATGGTCTGGCCGAGCGCAACGCTCATCTGCTCGGCGACGGTGCGCGCGATCACGTCCGAGGTGCCGCCGGCCGCGAACGGCACGATCATGGTGATCGGACGCTTGGGGAAATCCTGGGCGAACGCGGCCGTAGCGAACGCAACGACGGCGGCAGCGACCGACAGCCGCTTCAGCACGGGTGAAATCACGCGGCCTTTTCCAGATGCTGGGCGAGGCCGGCGAACAGGCCGCGGCCGTCAGTGCAGCCCATGATGTCTTCGACGTGGTTTTCCGGATGCGGCATCATGCCGAGCACGTTGCCCTTGTCGTTGACGATGCCGGCGATCGAATGCGCCGCGCCGTTGATGTTGGCGGCCTCGTCGACCACGCCCTCGGCCGAGCAATAGCGGTAGAGCACCCGCCCCTCGCCTTCGAGCCGCTGGATGGTTTCTTCGTCCGCCTCGTAATTGCCCTCGCCATGGGCAACCGGCACGCGGATCACCTGCCCGGCATTGTAGCCGCGGGTGAACGGCGTATCGGAACGCTCGACGCGCAGATGCACGTCGCGGCAGATGAATTTCAGTTGCGCATTGCGCATCAGCACGCCCGGCAACAGGCCGGATTCGCAGAGGATCTGAAAGCCGTTGCAGACGCCGAGCACGAGACCGCCCTTCGCCGCATAATCGCGCACCGCGTCCATCACCGGCGCACGCGCGGCGATTGCGCCACAGCGCAGGTAATCGCCATAGGAGAACCCACCCGGCACGACCACGAGATCGGTGCCCGCAGGCAGCGACGTCTCGGCGTGCCAGACCATCGCGGGCTCGCTGCCCGAGATCAGCCTCAGCGCGCGCGCCATGTCACGATCGCGGTTGATTCCGGGAAAGACGAGGATGGCGGCTTTCATGGCAGGGGTTCCGACGGTGACGGGAATCGGGCTGGCCAAAGGGCCAATTCGTGCAGAGACATAGCCATTTGACGGGGATTTTACCAGTGCTAGCCTCGCCGGACGGCCTTGTACACAGGCCATAGCCACGGCGCTTTTGCCTGACGATTTTGCCCGGGATTGCAGCCATGAACGTCCCGTCGCTGCCTGCATCGTCCTCCCAGCCGGTGTCCACTGAGGGCGTCGTCGCCGCGGGTGCCTATGTCGACGGCCGGCGCGTCGCCAACATCGCCATCAGCGAGGCCTCGAGCTGGCGGGCCAAGCCCGGCCACGTGGTCTGGATCGGGCTGCACGAGCCGGACACGGCCCTGCTCGGCGCCGTGCAGAAGCAGTTCGACCTGCACGATCTCGCGATCGAGGACGCCGCCCACGCCCACCAGCGGCCCAAGATCGAGCAATACGGCGAGGCCCTGTTCATCGTGGCGCGGACGGCGCAGCTGATCGAGGGCCGGATCGCCTTCGGCGAGACGCACATCTTCGTCGGCGAAGGCTATCTGGTCTCGGTGCGCCATGGCGCCTCGACCTCCTACACGCCGGTACGCGAGCGCTGCGAAAGCTGCCCGCGGGCGCTCGCGCGCGGCGAGGACTACTACCCGGAATCAGAGCTGAGTGATACGGCGGCCTTTGAAACGGCGTTGACGGACCTTTTTCTTGGTCCAGACGAAGGGCTCGGCTCTGTCGTTGTATGCGTTGACGTAGGCATCGATGTGTTCCTGAAGCTGCTTGAGGCTCGTGAAGGAGGTGCCGCTGAGCGACTGCCCCTGCAAGATGGAAAACCATACTTCGACCTGATTGAGCCATGACGCACTTGTCGGCGTGAAATGAAATTGCACGTTGGGGTGGGCCTTGAGCCAGTCCTCGTTCTTTTTATGGGTGTTGAGGTTGTCGAGGATGACGTGAAGCTTGCGGTTCGGAAAAGTCGCGGTGACGCTGTTCATGAAATCGAGAAACTCGACGCGGCGCCGGCGTTTTGAATGGGTCGCGATGATCTTTCCGGTGGCGACTTCGAGCGCCGCAAACAATGTTGTGGTGCCATGCCGCTTGTAATCGTGGCTTTGGCCGGTTAAGGCGCGGCCATTGGGCAACTTCAGATAACCCCTGCGCTCGCTCCAAAGCCTGGATCGAGGGCTTCTCGTCCACGCACAGCACAATGGCCTTCGCCGGCGGCGCGACATAGAGGCCGACAACATCGGCGGCTTTGGCCGTAAAGTTCGGGTCGTTGCTCTCGCACCAGGACTTGCGAGCCACCAGGTCAATCTTGTGGCTGCGCAGGAACCGCCAGACATATTGGACATCGACATCGCCCAGCGCCTCGGCCAGCAGGGGGCCGGTCCAGCGCGCAAACCCTTGCGGTGGCGGCTTATCCAGCAGCTTCAGAATCCGCTTGTCGGTCGTCTTCGTATAGATCGGCTGCTTGCCAGGCCGCGGCTTGTCTTGCAGCCCTTCAAGGCCATGGTCGGCATAGCGATGCCGCCAAAGGCTGACAATCCGCGGCTGGACCCCAACTTCCTTGGCGATCGACCGGGTGCTGCGCCCATCCGCCGCCAACAGAACTATCCGCGCCCGCTTCAAATCGCGCTGCAACGTCACCGGTGAGCGACAGCACGCCTCAAGCACCTTGCGATCTTTCCTCGAAAGGTGGACTTCTCTTGCTTCGGGTATCATCCCGACCTTGAATCACGACTCACGTTCCAAGAAAAGTGGGTACTACATCCTCTACGCCATCCTCGACTTCATCGTCGACAACTACTCGCCGGTGCTCGAGAGCATCCACGACGAGGTCGAGGGCATCGAGGACGACGTGCTCTCCAAGCCGATCAGCAAGGCGCAGATCGAGCGGCTCTACATGCTGCGCCGCGACCTGCTGCGGCTCAGGAATGCGATCGGCCCGCTGGTGGAGGTCTGCCGCCGTCTGGAGCATGACGAGCTGGCGATGGTGCGCGCGACAATGCAACCGCTGTTCCGCGACGTCACCGACCACGTCAGGAACATCCAGGAGCGCATCGATTCCATGCGCGAGGTGCTGGCCTTCGCCTTCGAAGCGAGCCTGCTGGTGGGCCAGGCGCAGGAGACGGCGGTCTCCAAGAAGCTCGCCTCGTGGCTCGCGATCCTGGCCGTCCCGACCGCAGTCGCCGGCATCTACGGGATGAACTTCAAGTACATCCCGGAGCTACAGCTGGAATACGGCTACTTCATCGTGCTGGGATTAATGGCGCTCGCCTGCCTCGGGTTGTACTGGCGCTTCCGCCGCGTCGGGTGGCTGTGAGCGCGAACGTACACGACCAATGTAGCTCCTCATCCTGAGGAGCGCGCCCCCTGCGCGCGTCTCGAAGGATGGAGGCCGAGGTGCGAGAGCCGGGCCTGCATGGTTCGAGACGGCGCTTGCGCGCCCCCTCACCATGGGGTTTGCAACCGGGCTAAACGATCTCGACCCGGTAATTCTCGATCACGGTGTTCGCCAGCAGCTTGTCGGCGGCCTCCTTCAGCGCCGCCTCTGCCTTTGCCTTGTCGGCGCCGGCGAGCTCGATGTCGAACACCTTGCCCTGGCGGACGCTGGCGACGCCGGCGACGCCGAGCGACTTCAGCGCGCCTTCGATCGCCTTGCCTTGCGGATCGAGGATGCCCGTTTTCAAGGTAACGGTGACACGTGCCTTCACGTCGAAAACCCCTTTAGCTCTTCACCAGCACCGGGCCGGAGCCCGCCGGACGCTCGTTCTCCATGAGGATGCCGAGGCGCTTTGCAACTTCGGTATAGGCCTCCAGCAGCCCGCCGAGATCCCGGCGGAAACGATCCTTGTCGAGCTTCTCGTTCGACTTGATGTCCCACAGGCGGCAGGAATCCGGCGAGATCTCGTCGGCGACGATGATCCGCATCATCTCGTTCTCGAACAGCCGCCCGCACTCCATCTTGAAGTCGACGAGGCGGATGCCGATGCCGAGGAAGAGGCCGGTGAGGAAGTCGTTGACGCGGATGGCGAGCGCCATGATGTCGTCGATCTCCTGGGGCGTCGCCCAGCCGAAGGCGGTGATGTGCTCTTCCGACACCATGGGGTCGTTGAGCTGGTCGTTCTTGTAGTAGAATTCGATGATCGAACGGGGCAGCTGCGTGCCCTCCTCGATGCCGAGGCGCTGCGACAGCGAGCCGGCGGCAACGTTCCGCACCACCACTTCCAGCGGCACGATCTCGACCTCGCGAATCAACTGCTCGCGCATGTTGAGGCGGCGGATGAAGTGGGTCGGCACCCCGATGTCGTTGAGGTGCTGAAACAGGTACTCCGAGATCCGGTTGTTGAGGACACCCTTGCCCTCGATCACCTGATGCTTTTTCGCATTGAACGCGGTGGCGTCATCCTTGAAGTGCTGGATCAGGGTACCGGGCTCCGGGCCTTCGTAAAGAACCTTTGCCTTGCCTTCATAAATGCGACGCCGACGGCTCATTGGGATGTACCGTGTTTTGTTGAAATCCATGAATTTGGTGTGCTCCGGTTGACTAGGATTACGACCCACAGCGGAGCTGCCGTGAACGGCCGGGAACCCGTAGAAACAGAACGGGAACCAAGCCTTTAGGCAACCTATCCGATTGGCTGTCCGAGCACAATCGATCCGGCCGTCCGGCACCAACTTATACCGTTTTGCCTGCGGCTTAACGGCTCGTTGTTTTGCCGATTCGTGCTCCTTATCTAGGCATGCGCCGGGGCTGTCGCAACGAGGGCCGCCGGGTCCAGTCAGCAGGGAATTGGAAAAGGCATGAGCGAGATCAACAAGCGCGAGGAAGGCTTTGAGAAGAAGTTCGCCCTCGACGAGGAGCAGAAGTTCAAGGCGGAGGCCCGCCGCAACCGGCTGCTCGGGCTATGGGCCGCGGAAAAGCTCGGAATCACCGGCGAGGCCGCCACGGCCTACGCCAAGGAGGTGGTCGCGGCCGATTTCGAGGAGGCCGGCGACGCCGACGTCCTGCGCAAGCTCATGGCCGATTTCGCCACCAAGAGCGTCGTCGTCACCGAGCAGGCGATTCGCGCCAAGATGAGCGAGTTGCTCGCTGTGGCCGCGGCCGAGGTGAAAGCGGGGAAGTAGCGCCGCGCGCGTCCCACACTCGCAGTCATTCCGGGGCGGTCCGTGAGGACCGAACCCGGAATCTCGAGATTCCGGGTCCGATGCTTCGCATCGTCCCGGCATGACGGAGCGGGAGGTCACCCCTCCTTGAAGCCGTACTCCGGCACGTTGCCGCTGGCGCCGTAATATTTGTACGGCAGGAACTTGCCGCTCATGGTGATCTTGACGCGGTCGCCCTTGGGGTTGGCGACGCGCTCGATCCCCATGTCGAAGTCGATCGCCGACATGATGCCGTCGCCGAATTCCTCCTCGATCAGCGCCTTCCAGGCCGGGCCGTTCACCATCACCATCTCGTAGAAGCGGTAGATCAAGGGATCGGTCGGCGGCATCGGCGTGCCAGTGCCGCGCATCGGCACCTCGTTGAGCATCGCGGTCTCGGCCTTCGACAGGCCGAACAGCTCGCCGGCGTTGGCGGCCTGGGGTTTCGTCAGTTTCATCTGGCCGAGGATCGCGCCGACGATCAGCACCTCCGCATAGCCGCCGATCTGCTCGCAAATGTATTTCCAGCTCCAGCCCTTCTCGCGCTTGATGTCGAGCAGCTTCTCGGTGAGGTCTTCGCGTTTCATGTCAGGATCTCCTTTTTAGGCAGTGAGTCCGGGACTGGTCCCGGGTGTCCAAGTCTGTCGTTGCTCTTCGCCGCCAGTTGCGACCGTCAGTCCGGGCTTGCCGATATGCACCACGGGCACGTTGCGCGGATCGTGATCGGGCTTCTCGGCCGCGAATGTCTTGCTGCGCGTCACCAGGAAATCGATGATGTGGTTGCGCAGCGCATAGTACAGAGGATGGCGATGCAGATCGGTGCGGCCGCGATCCTTCGGCAGCGGATTTTCAACGACCTCGGCCAGCACCGCGCCGGGCCCGTTGGTCATCAGGAAGATCTTGTCGGCGAGATAGATCGCCTCGTCCACGTCGTGGGTGATCATGAACGCGGTCTGCCCGGTCTCCAGACAGATGCGCCGCACCTCGTCCTGAAGCGTGCCGCGCGTCAGCGCGTCCAGCGCCGAGAACGGCTCGTCCATCAGCATCATTTTCGGCGTGATCGAGAGCGCACGGGCAATACCGACGCGCTGCTTCATGCCGCCGGAGAGTTCCGAGGGACGCTTGTGCTCCGAACCCGTCAGGCCCACGAGATCGATGAAGGTTTGCGCATGCGCCTTGACCTTCGCCCGATCCCAGCTCCGCCATTTCGAGCTCACGGCATAGGCGACGTTGCCGAGCACGGTGCGCCAGGGCAGCAGCGCGTGGCTCTGGAAGATCACGGCGCGGTCGAGGCTGGTGCCCGAGATCGCCTGCCCGTCCACGATAACCGCACCCTCGCTCGGCGCATCGAGGCCGGCGAGAATGTTGAGCACGGTGGTCTTGCCGCAGCCGGAATGGCCGATCACGCAGCAGAACTCGCCCCGCGGCATCGACAGCCAGAGATTCTCGAACACGGTGGTCGTGGCACCGCCCGCACCCGGATAGCGTTTTGCGATGCCTTCGATGGAGATGAATTTGTCGGTCATCGGCCCCTACTCCGGAAACGTGACCATGTGCGTGAAGCGCGCGAGGATCTGGTCGAGCAGCATGCCGACAATCCCGATCAAGAGGATCGCGATGATGACGTTGGTGATCGAGAGGTTGTTCCATTCGTTCCAGACGAAGTAGCCGATGCCGGTGCCGCCGACGAGCATTTCGGCCGCGACGATCACGAGCCAGGCGATACCGATGGAAATGCGCATGCCGGTCAGGATCGTCGGCGCCGCTGCGGGGAGGATCACCGTGAAGGCGCGCCTGATGGTGCCGACCTCGAGCGTGCGCGCGACGTTGATCCATTCCTTGCGCACGCTGGCAACGCCAAACACGGTATTGAGCAGCATCGGCCAGATCGAGCAGATGAAGATCACGAAGATCGCGGAGATCGAGGAATCCTTGATGGTGTAGAGCGCCAGCGGCATCCAGGCGAGCGGCGAGATCGGCTTCAAGACCTGGATGAAGGGGTCGAGCGCCTTGCTCAGCAGCGGCGACATGCCGATCAAAAAGCCGAGTGGAATGGCGACGAGCACGGCGAGCAGATAACCGGTGCCGACCCGCGCGATCGAATAGGCAAGCTGGATGCCGAGCCCCTTGTCGTTGGGCCCGTTGTCGTAGAACGGCCTCCTCACGTGCTCCCAGAGCTTTGCGCCGACATCGAGCGGCCCTGGCATGGCGGATTTGCCCTGCGTCGCGGTCAGGCCCATCAGCTTGGCATATTCCGGGCTCATCGTCGCGACCGGCGCGGTCGAGCGCGTGGCGAGATGCCAGATGCCGAGGAACGCGGCCAGCAGCACGATCGAGACGAGACCGGCGCGGAGGCGGAGGTTGGTGCTCATCGCGCAAGACCTCTCCACGCGTCGTCCCGGCGAAGGCCGGGGACCCATACCGCGGAATCTATCGATCGCGTCCGGTAGAAGTACCGAACGACTAGTCTTCGCCAAACTTTTCCCTGGGGTTATGGGTCCCGGCCTTCGCCGGGACGACGAGAGAGCGCCCCTCATCACAACGCCTTCCTGATCTTGAAGCTCGCGAGGTAATCCTCGGGCTTTGCCGGATCGAAAGTCTTGCCCATCACCGCGAACGACTTGTAGGCGGTTGCCGGCGGCGACAGGCCCATCTCGGTCATCAGCTTCTTGGTATCCGTCGCCAGATACACCTGCTCGGCCACCGCCTTGTAGTCGACGTCGCCCTTGATCTGGCCCCAGCGCTTCATCTGCGTCAGCATCCACACCGCAAACGACTGCCAGGGGAACGGATCGAAATCGACGCGCTTGGCGTCGGTCTTCACGCCGCCGAGGCCGTCGGCATAGGTGCCGGTCAGGACCTGCTCCAGCACCGTGACCGGCGCGTTGATGTAGTTGGCGGGCGCGATGGCCTCCGCGATCTGCTTGCGGTTCTCCGCCTTCGACGCGTAGGCGGTGGCATCGACGATGGCGCGCGTCAGCGCGGCAAAGCTGTTCGGCGCCGTCGTGATGAATTCGCGGCTGGCGGCAAAGCTGCAGCAGGGATGGCCGTCCCAGATCTCCTTCGAGAGCAGGTGCATGAAGCCGACGCCGTCATAGATCGCGCGCTGGCAAATGTTGTCGGGCGCGAGGAAGCCGTCGATGTTGTCGGCGCGGAGGTTCGCGACCATCTCCGGCGGCGGCACCGAGCGCAGCTGCACGTCGGTATCGGGGTCGAGTCCGTGCTCGGCGAGATAGTAGCGCAGCAGATAATTGTGCATGGAGTAATCGAAGGGGATCGCGAACTTGAGGCCCTTCCAGTCCTTCGGATCGCGCTTGTCCTTGTGCTTGGTCGCCAGCACGATGCCCTGCCCGTTGATGTTCTCGATCGCGGGGACAGCAAATGGAATCGCATTGGCGCCAAGCCCCAGCGAGATCGCGATCGGCATCGGCGCCAGCATGTGCGCGGCGTCGTATTCCTTGTTGATGGTCTTGTCGCGGATCACGGCCCAGCCGGCGGTCTTGACCACTTCGACGTTGAGGCCGTGCTTGGCATAGAAGCCCATCGGCGCCGCCATGATGATCGGCGTGGCGCAGGTGATCGGAATGAAGCCGACCTTGAGGTCCTTCTTCTCCGGCGTGCCGGCCTGCGCGAAGACCTCGGTCGCGGTCTGAAGCGGGAAGAACTGCGACAGCGCCGCCAGTGCCGTGGACGCACCGACCGATTTCAGGAAGGCGCGCCGCGCCACATCCTGCGGAAACATCGCGCGCATCACGGCGGAGGCGACGACGCCCTCGTAGCGCTTCTCCTCGCTCTCGATCTGCGCGCAGCGCATCGCCGTGGCCTGCTCGTGCTCCGCCGCGGATTGATGCTGGCCACAGGCACAGCCGGCTCGAAGGTTGCGATCGGGATCAAACGGATTGTCGAACGTGGACATCGGACCTCCTGCGCGTCATTGCAGGAGCAATTACGCAAGGAGCATGCCACCACCTTTCGGCCGTCCAGTGCCTTGATGACGCAGCACTTTTGGTCACGCTTTGCTGCTACGAGAATTCGTGATACACGATAATTCGTAGTTCAATTACGAGATTTCGTGATGGCAACGACGCCAATGCTCGTTTCCGATGATACCGCCGAGGCGATCGATCCGCGCGTCGCCGCGTTCGAGTCCTCGGTCGAGGCCACGCTGCTGGTCGACCCCTATGCCGACCAGATCATCGATGCCAATCCGGCCGCCTGCGCCCTGCTCGGCTACGACCGCGCGCTGCTGCGGCAGACCAGGGCGAGCACCCTGCACGCCGGCGAGCTTCCGGCCCTGACCGTGTTCACCCAGGCCGTGCTGCACAAGGGCGCCTACTGGACCACGGCGCTCACCCCTCGCCATGCCACCGGACAAAATCTCCGGCTGGAATATGCCGGCTGCGTGCTGCCCCATGACGGCCGCACGCTGGTGCAGCTCACCCTGACCGATCTCGACGCGCGCCGGCGCCGCAATGTCGATGCCGCCGCCGAAGACCACATGCGCAGCGGCATCTCGACCTGGCAGCGGGTCGAGCGGGTGTTCCAGGACATCGAGCGCGAGAACCAGCTGATCCTGCGCGCCGCCGGCGAAGGCATCTATGGCGTGAACGCGGAAGGCAAGACCACCTTCGTCAATCCCGCGGCCGAACGCATGCTGGGCTGGACCGCCGAGGAGCTGGTCGGCAAGGAGATCCACCCCATCGTGCACCACACCCATCACGATGGCCGGCACTATCACAACCATGACTGTCCGATCTACGCGGCGTTCCGCGACGGCGCCGTGCATCAGGTTGACGGCGAGGTGTTTTGGCGCAAGGACGGCTCGCCGGCCTGGGTCGAATACACCTCCACCCCGATCCGCGACCGCGGCGTCGTGGTCGGCGCCGTCGTGGTGTTTCGCGACGTCAGCCAGCGCCGCGAGGCCGACGAGAAGCTGCACGCCGCACTCACCGAGGTCGACCGCCTGCGTGAGCGGCTCGAGCTCGAGAACGCCTATCTCCAGGAAGAAATCCGCATCGAGACCAACCCGCGCGGCATCATCGGTCAAAGCGAGGCGATCCAGAAGACGCTGCGCCAGGTCAAGCTGGTGGCGCCGACCACCGCGGCGGTGATGATCACCGGCGAGTCCGGCACCGGCAAGGAGCTGATCGCCCGCGCCATCCACGAGGATTCCACCCGCAGCGACCGGCCGCTGATCCGCGTCAACTGCGCCGCGATCCCGCGCGAATTGTTCGAGAGCGAGTTCTTCGGCCATGTCCGCGGCGCCTTCACCGGCGCGACGCGCGACCGCATCGGCCGGTTCGAGCTCGCCGACGGCGGCACGCTGTTCCTCGACGAGGTCGGCGAGATCCCGCTCGAATTGCAAGGCAAGCTGCTGCGCGTGTTGCAGGAAGGCAATTTCGAGCGCGTCGGCCAGGAGCGCACCCGCGCGGTCGACGTCCGCGTCATCGCCGCGACCAACCGCGACCTCAAGCAGGAGGTCCAGCGCGGACGTTTTCGCGAGGACCTCTATTTCCGCCTCAACGTGTTTCCGATCGAGACGGTGCCCTTGCGCGAGCGGCGCGAGGACATTCCCCTGCTCGCCCAGCATTTTCTGACGCGCGAGGGCAAGGCGCTGAAATCGAATTTGCGCCTGTCGGAAGGCGATGCGCGGCGGCTCACGCGCTACGACTGGCCCGGCAATGTCCGCGAATTGCAGAACGTGATCGAGCGCGCCGCGATCCTGTCGCAGAACGGCCGCCTGCGCATCGACCTGCCTGATACCTCCGGCACGCCAGCTCCGGCCGGCACCGCGCGCCAGAAGGCCGATGCGCGTCCGGCGGTGATGACGTCAGCGGAGATGCGCGACCACGAGCGCGCCAATATTCTCGCCGCGCTCGAGGCCTGCGCGGGAAAGGTGTTCGGCCCCGGCGGCGCGGCGGAAATGCTGGATATCAAGCCGACCACGCTGGCCTCGCGGATCAAGGCGCTCGGGATCGCGCCCCGTCCGCGGGCCTTCGGTTAGCGACGCTCACGCCGCCTTGGTCGTCACCTCGGATGCGATCGGCAGCCCCTGCTCGATCGGCAGCGAGGGATCGCGCGACCATTCGTTCCAGGAGCCGAAATACATCCGCACGTCCTTCACGCCGGCGTTCTTCAGCGCCAGAAACGTGTTCGAGGCCCGCGCCCCCTTGAAGCAGTAGAGATAGACCGGTGTGGACTGCGAGATGCCGACGGTGGCGCATTCCGCCAAGATCTCGTCCTTGGACTTGAAGCGCGGGCCTTCGGCAGTCGGCTTCATCATGCGGTACCATTCCAGCCACACCGCGCCGGGGATGCGGCCCTTGCGCGGGCAGAAATCCTTTCCATAAGGAGACGAGCTGTCGCCGATCCACTCGTCGACATCGCGCACGTCGAGGATGGCGATGCCGGGCTTGCCGACGGCGCCAAGCATCGTCTTCGCATCGATCAGGATCTCGCCCGCCTCAGGCACGATCGCGAACGAAGCCTTGGCCGGCGCCGGCACGTCCTTCGTCACCGGGAAGCCCGCGGCCGACCACGCATCGAAGCCGCCATGCAGCACCTTCACCTTGGGATAGCCGAGCATGGTGAGCAGGTAATAGCCGCGGCAGGACTGGCCGAAGCCCGAGTTCATCGACTGCTCGTAGATCACAGCCGTCTCCTTGCCGGAGAGGCCGGCAGCGCCGAACGCGTCGGCGAATTTCGTCTTCAGTTCAGTCATGCCCTCAGGCGTCGAGGTCGCGAGGAACGTGAAGATCTCATGCACGTTGACGGCACTGGGCAGGTGGCCTGCGGCATAGGCATCGGGATTGCGGGTGTCGATGACGACACACGGCTCTAGCTTCAAGAGATCGGCGAGTTCGACGGCAGTAATCAGAACGTCAGTCATGGCAGCCTCTCCGTTGAGGTTGGGGGTCTTCGGGTGGACTCGCAAAGATCAGGAATCGGCAAGCATCTTGCGCAACTGCTTGGTGGCGGGCGTGACGATCGCGACGAAATAGGCCTCGCGCAGGCGTCGCTGCGCGCGGTGGCTTTTGAGGTAACCGCGCGCGCCACAATGCAGCATCGCCGCATGCGCCGCCGCGACGCTGGCTTCGCCGGCGCGCAGACGGAGCGCGATCACCTTGCGCCAATAGGTCTCCTCCTCGTTGTAGGGATCGCGCGCCAGCGCCATGGTCTCGGCCTCGAGCTCGGCGGCGAGGTCGCGGAAGTGCACCGGCTGCTGCGGCAAATAACGGTTGATGTGCCCGAGGGGACTGCCGACCTCGTCCATGATGTTGATGCAATCCCTGATAACGCCGAGCGCCATGCCGGCCTGGAGCAGGATGAAGCCGGCGCGGATCTTCTTGACGAAGGGACCTGCGGGATCGGCGAGGATCAGCTCATCCGGCACGAAGACGTCGCGGAACTGCACGCCATAGGTACCGGTGCCGTCCATGGCGAGGAACGGCTTGCATGGCGTGAGTGTGATCGCAGGGTCCGAGCAATCGGCCAGAAACATCACAGTCCCGGGCTCGCCACTTGCGATGCCCTGATCGTCCTCGCACTGGAAGATGGTGCCGAAATAATGATCGGGGCCGAGATTGGAGACCCAGGGCAGCGCGCCGCGGACGATGTAGCCGCCCTCGACCTTCCGCCCTTTCAGCTTGAGCTTCTCGATGCCGAAGAAGCTCTTCATCGGATTGGAGAGCCCGGTGCCGCCGAGCACCCGGCCGGTCGAGAAGGCATCGCCGAAGCGCCTCGCGAGCTTCATATTGGTCGAGTTGGCGGCGTACCAGACCAGCGTGTTCTGGCACCAGGCCATGAACGCCGTAGCGCCGCAGACCTCGCCGATCGCCGCCATCGCCTGGATGGCGCAGCGCAAATCCGCGGGACCTTCGTGCGGCATATGACTGCCCCACGCGCCGACCGCGCCGAATTCGCGCAGCACCTCGGCCGGATAGACCGAGCCGTCGTCGATACCGGCGGCGAGCGGCGCGAGCTGCTCGCGCGCGATCCGCGCTACCTCGCCTGCAATGGACGGTGCGGGTTGATCCAAAACGTCGACCCGCGATAAAGCCAGTGAACCCATGATCGCCTCCCGCACCTTGTCCTGTTGCCGTCAGCCTAGATGCCGACCTCGAGATTGACCGGACGGGTGAAGGTGTTGGCGACAGGCGACCATTTCTTCACATGGGCGACCAGCGCGTTGATCTCGTCCTGCGAGATGCCCTCGCACTCCATGTCGACCTTGACGCGCACGTCGGTGAAGCCAACGGGCTTGTCGGAGACATCGCCGGTGCCCCACACGGCCGTGATGTTGAGGTCGCCCTCGAGCTCGAGCTCGAGCTTGTTGACGATCCAGCCGCGATGCACGGCGTTGGCGTGCAGGCCGACCGCAAGGCAGGAGCCGAGCGCGGCGAGCGAGGCTTCCGACGGATTGGGCGCGGTATCGTCACCCAGAAGGCCCGGCGGCTCGTCGACGATGTAGGGCTGCAGATTGCGGATGTAGTTGGCGTGGCGGAATTTTCCTTCCGCGACCGTCTTGCATTTCAAGGTCTTGACGACCTTCGGATTGGCCTTGCCGCTCGCGATCAGTTGCTCGAGGCCATTCTTGTCGATGGGCGCGAGGCAACCCGTCAGCACGGTCTTTTGAACGACGGCAGTCATCAGTTTTCTCCCTGGCAGCCGAGGAAATCGGCAGGATACCGAACGGTCTGTTTCCTTGCATGGAGCGTGCCAGAGGCGGCCAAAAACAAAAGGCGAAGCATTGGAGCCGCTTAGCCGGCGCTGCCTGCGGATTGATCAGCCGCCCCATGCCCAAAGGCGATGCAGATGGGTTGCGCTTTGCGAATCTTTTCAGCGCGGAACAGATGCGGCTTGCTGATGCGGCGTCGCTGCGGGTAAGTTTGGACTCATGGCAAAGACGTCATCGAAGAAGATCTCGCCCCACGCCGGTGCCGGCGAAGACGAATCCGCGCGCGGGCGCCTCTTGAGCGCCGCGACGCATCTGTTCTGCAAGAACGGCATCAACGCCACCGGCATCGACGCGATCATCGAGGAAGCCGGCACGGCCAAGACCACGCTCTATAAATTGTTCGGCTCCAAGACCAACCTCGTCAACGCGGTGCTGGAGAGCGAAGGCAAGCAGTGGCGCGAATGGTTCATCGGCGCCATGGAGCAAGGCGGCGGCGACGCGCAGGCAAAACTCACGCGCATCTTCCCCGCGCTGAAGAGCTGGTTCGCCGAGGAACGCTTCTACGGCTGCCCCTTCATCAACGCCGTCGGCGAGCACGACAAGGACGCAAAACAATTCCGCAACATCGCGCTGAAGCACAAGAAGATCGTGCTCGGCCACATCGAGAAGCTCGCCGGCGAGCTCGGCTCGAGCGAGCCGGCAGTGCTCGCGCACCAGCTCGGCCTCATCATCGACGGCGCGATCGTCGCAGCGATGATCTCGCGCGACCCGGGCGTGGCGGATACGGCCGCGCTCACGGCCGGCCCCCTGCTCGGCCAGTCCAGGACGAAGAAGAAGCGCGCCGCGGATCAGTTAGAGGCGGTGTAAGCTCGCCATGATCCCGTAGGGTGCGCAAGAGGCGCAAAGCGCCGTGCCCACCAGATCTTCTCGGCCTGGTTGATCGAGATGGTGGGCACGCTTCGCTTTGCCCACCCTACAATGTCCGTTTCATAAATCCCCCGATCGCCGCCAGCACCGGCTGCTGATCGCCGGCAAAGAACCAGTGATCGTTGCCGTCGAGCTCGACGAACTCCGCGCCGTTGATCCGGCTCGCGATGTCGCGGCCGGCCGCGATCCGCACCGCCCGGTCGCCCCGCCGGTGCAACACGAGCGTCGGCACGGCGATCTGCGCCAGGAGATGCCGCACGTCGGCGTCGCGAAACGCCTCCAGCACGGCGGAGATGCCGCCGGGACTGGAGGCCGCGCGCAGCAGCCCCGCCCACCAGGCGCGCGCCTGGGCATCACGAGCCAGGCTCGGCGCAAAAGTTTCGATCCCGACCGGACCGCCCCATTGCGCGACGAGCTGCTGGCGCCAGGCGTCATACTGGCTGGCGCGCAGCGCATGCGGATAGTCCTGCGACCAGCAGCCCTTGGCCAGGGCGCCGAACAGGATGAGCCCGGCCACGAGGCGCGGCTCATCGACCGCAAATTTGATGCAGGCCGGCCCGCACTCGGAGGCGCCGAACAGCACGACGCGGCGCGCATTCGTCGCGCGCAGGACCGTGCCGATATCCTCCGCGGTGACGTCGATGCCAGGGGCCGATCCGACCCGGTCGGACAGCCCGATGCCGCGACGATCGAACACGATCAGCCGCCCGAGCTTCATCAACGACGCCAGAAACGTCCGGCTCGCGGGATGCTCCCAGGCGCGCTCCACATGCGACACGAAGCCGGGCATGACCAGGATATCGAGCGGGCCGCTGCCATAGGTCTGATACGCCAGATGCACGCCGGCGCCCTTCACATAGCGTGTCGTCGGAACGGCAAGCGCTGTCGCCGCGGGACTCATCAGCGCTTCGGTCTCGGCTTCCGGCGCAACCCCGAGCTCGTCGCGCAGCCGCTGCGTCAGTGCCGCGTGGTGCCGCTCAGCCGCGCTTCGGTCGCCGGCCAGCAGCAGGCTGCGGATCAGATGGCGGCCATAGACTTCGCTGAGCGGATCGAGCTCGACCAGACGTCCCGCGTGCACTGTGGCGGCAAAATGCTCGCCCGCGGCGTTCTTGTCCTGCACCAGCCGCTCCAGCGCGTTCATGAGCCGCCCCCGCAGCGCCTCCCGGCGAAAGAACGCCCAATCGTCGAATTCGGGACAGTCGTCCAGCGCGAAGCCGGCCAGGAAGTCACTCCGGTAGATCCGGCAGGCCTGCTCAAAGTCGCCGCGGTCGCAGGCGCTCTCGAACAGATGCGTATCGACTTTCAGCGCGATCGCGGGTGACCATCGCACGCTGGCGCGATCAGTCTCGAAAACCGGCTGGCCGAGCGTCTGCTCGATGCGGTGAAGCAGCCGCCGCAATCGCGCACGTCCGGTCTCGCCGGGGCTCTCGGGCCACAGCAGCGTGGCCACGACGTCCCGCGCCACAGCACCCTTGGCCTCCGCGACATAGACCAGCAGCGCAAGACCCTTGCGTAAGGCCAGCTTGATCGGGCGGTCGTCGGCATGGACCTCGGGGAAGCCAAATGTTCCCAGCGAGAAGGCCGTCATGGAAATCCTCCCTCCCCGGCCGGGGGACGCTCAGGGGACGGTCCAGCGATATCAGTCGGGTCAGATCGAGCCCGCTCGCCGGTGAGCGATTGAGGCTCCTGCATGCGGCACTGCCGCCGTCCGCACAATAGGAAAAAACATGTTCGCGCGCCTCGCAATCCTGCTCTACGCCATCGTGAGCTATGCCGCATTCACGGTCTCATTTCTCTACGCCCTCGGTTTCGTCGGCAATTATGTCGTGCCGAAGTCGATTGACGTCGGCAGCCCCACGAACTTGGGCGAGGCCATCCTCGTCAACCTGCTGCTGATGAGCCTGTTTGCTATCCAGCACAGCGTCATGGCGCGCCCGGCCTTCAAACGATGGTGGGCCAAATTCCTTCCCCTGGCCTGCCAGCGCAGCACCTACGTGCTGCTCTCCAGCCTGATCCTCCTGCTGCTGTTCTGGCAGTGGCGTCCGATCCCGACGCCGGTCTGGCAAACGAGCGGAATAGCGGCCTGGTTGCTGATCGGCGTGCATTGGCTCGGCTGGCTGATCGCGTTTGCCTCGACCCACATGATCGACCATTTCGATCTGTTCGGTCTGCGTCAGGCTTTCGTCGCGTTCCGCGGGACCGAGATATCAGGTCAATCCTTCAGGACGCCGCTGCTCTACAAGATCGTGCGGCATCCGCTCATGCTCGGCTTCCTGCTCGCGTTCTGGGCGACGCCCGCGATGACCGCCGGCCACTTGCTGTTCGCGCTCGCGAACACGGCCTACATCCTGGTCGCGTTGCAGTTCGAGGAGCGGGATCTGATCGCCGAGTTCGGCGCGACCTACCAGGACTATCGCCGCCGCGTTCCCATGCTGGTGCCGCGCCTTTTCGCCCGCCGCCGGACGGACGATCGGAAATCGCCTCGTCCCGTTGGAGCACCCCGATGAAAGCGGTTCTGTGCAGCTCGTTCACCGGCCCTGCGGACTTGCGCCTCAGCGAGATCGACGAGCCGAGGCCTGCCGGCGACGAGATTCTCATCGACGTCCACGCGGCGTCCGTGAGCTTCATGGACCAGTTAATGGTCTCGGGCCTTTACCAGATGCGGCCGCCGACCCCCTTCGTGCCCGGCACGGAAGCATCCGGCATCGTCGTCGCGGTCGGCGACAAGGTCACGGCATTCGCCCCGGGCGATCGGGTGGCGTGCAGCAGCTGGACCGGCGGCTACGCCGAACGGATGACCGCGAAGGAATCGAAGAGCGTGCGTCTGCCCGATGGCGTCGCGTTCGAAGCGGCAGCGACGGTGCTGCACAATTACGGCACGGCCTATTATGCGCTGGTCGAGCGCGCACGGGCGCAAGCCGGCGAAACCGTGTTCATCACCGGCGCTGCCGGCGGCGTTGGACTAGCCGCCGTGGACCTCGGCCGCCATTTCGGCCTACGCGTCGTCGCCGGTGTCGGCTCCGATGACAAGGCCGCCCTGGTGCGCGGTTACGGCGCCAGCGAAATCGTCAACTACCGCAGCGAAGACCTGCGCGACCGGATCAAGTCGATCACATCGGGACAAGGCATCGACGTCGGCTTCGACAATGTCGGCGGCGCGGTCTTCGAGCAGATGGCGCGGCTGATGAAATGGGGCGGACGGCTGCTGCCGATCGGCTTCGCCAGCGGCGAGATTCCGCAGGTCCCGATGAACCTGCCGCTCCTGAAGAACTATTCTATCATCGGTGTCTTCGTCGGCGCGTGGGCGGAGAGGTTTTCCGCGGAGGCCGCGCAGATGAACGACACGCTGATGCAATTGCTGGCCGACGGACAGATCCGCCCGCATATCGACTGTGTCCTCCCTTTGGAGGAGGCCGGGGACGGCATGCGCGCCGTGGCCAATCGCACGGTTCAGGGACGAATTGTCCTCAAGATCAGGTAGAGTGTGCCGACGAGGAAGAGAGAACAAGACTGATGACCTGGATCATCATCGACAAGCGCTATTGCGGTCCTCCGAACTCCGGCAACGGCGGTTATGTCTGCGGCCGGCTGGCACGGCACATTCCCGGCGCTGCGGAGGTGACGCTGCGCGCACCGCCGCCGCTGGACAGGCCGCTCGATGCAGTCGCGACCGACGACGGCACATGGGAGCTTCGCGATGGCGCCAAGCTCGTCGCGACCGGGCGGCCGACAAATGTCGAACTGGCGCGGCTGGAGAAAGCCAGCTTCGAGGAGGCCCGCTCCGCCGAGCTGCGGACGCCGGTCAAGCCGCACGAGCACCCGTTGCCGACATGCTTCGTGTGCGGACCCGCCAGGGCGAAGGGAGACGGCCTTCGCATTTTCGCCGGACCGCTCGGGCGTGATGTGCGGAATGCCGTTCTCGCGGCGAGCTGGATACCGGATCCGAATCTGGCCGCCGAGGACGGCCTTGTCGCGAGCGAATTTCTCTGGTCGGCGCTCGATTGTCCCACCGGCTATGCCTGCAACTACAATCAGGAGAGCGACAGCTTCGACCAGGCGCCGCTCCTGCTGGGACGGATGTCGGCACGCATCGAGGCCCGGCCGCGCCCCGGCGACCGCTGCGTCATCACGGCCTGGCCGACCGGCCGCGACGGCCGCAAGCGCACGGCCGAGGCCGCAGTGCATGATGAGACCGGGAGGTTGCTGGCCGTGGCGCGGGCAACATGGATTGCGGTGGAGCGCGAGGTGCAGCTGGGGTGCGGGTGATGCTCGGCGGGCGACGGCAGAAGCCCCCGCCCCATACCTTTTCAAGTGCAAGAGCGCCGCGGCGATGAGCTGACTTCGGCCAACCAAGCGCGATGCGACCAAGCCACGCCGAACGGCCCGTGGCGGGTGTAAGCGGCTCTTCCGAGGCTGTTCACACCTCAATCGGGCATTTTTAACTACCGCAACCTGTGTTACTCTGCCGGCCGTCCGGGCTCGGACGGCGGCTTCCGCCGCGCGGTGCGATTGCTTCGAAAATCACTTTGGTGCGCTCGCGGCTGCAGTTTCGAAATGCGCCGCCTGCAAAAATATAGTGCTTATGCGATAGGAGTGCCTGATGCGTCTTGCCCCAGCCTCTCTGCTGTTTTCGACCAGCCTGTTCGGATTTTTCCTACTGTGCGACAGTTCGGCGCCGGCGAACCCAACCTACGTCTGTCCCATGGCATCCGCCGCGCTTGAAGATGACACGCTGTACGCATTCGACGGTCGAACGATGACCCCGGTCATTTCCGCGAGTGAGTTCGAGGCCCCCCAGCGAAAGTGGACAACTCTCTATTTCGTCGTCAAGACGGCCGGCGATGACCGGGCCGGTGCGATCGTGATAAAGACGGCGAGGCTTGGACCGCAACTGACCTCCGACCGGCCGGACTATGGCCGCGTCTTGTTGCGACGATCCGGCGTCGGCTCGAATTGTGGAAGCCAGCGTTCATATTTGAACAGCGTTTCAACGCTCGCATACGAGGCCTATCACGACCTGGGTTACGATCGCGGCGAGATCCTGGAGCGCCCGGACGGGAGCGACACTGGCCTCACTACCTTGCAACACTTCCATACTGGCTACGACGCAACGGACTATGCTTCTCGTGACCAGAAATGCAGGCGAACGGATGACAAAAAGCGTTACGATGGAAGCTACGAAGCGCGAAGTAATCGCTCACAATTTTCGTTTGTGACAGATATCGTCGACCACGGCATCAGCGGCGCGGCTTCGCAAGCGGCCTCGGGGGGCTTTCGGTGGGTCGCGTCCCTGATTGTTCCTCCAGCTTCTGCCAACAGAGAAAATTTGCGGGAGCGTCGGGTTGAGATCAAGCCCTATCAGACAGTTGCCGGCATCGCTTGCGTACCCTTCCGGATCAGCCCACGAGGCACCGCGCAGGTGATCCGAGTTAACGATCTCGATCGCAGGAAACAGGTTGGGTTCGACTTCGGCAGAGTGAAGGAAATCCGGCTAGGTCCGACAACCGGAGGGGAGCCTTAGAAGCGCCGGCTGCGCGACTCATCAACCAGCGGGCGCGCTCGGAGCCGGAGCAGCAAAAGGCGGGGCCCCCGTCAACCGCCGAACGAAGTCGTCTGCTGTGGCAGCGGCATCCAACCCAAATGCACTTGCCATCATTTCGACGCTGGACCAGCCCAGGTCTCGATATGCCTCGAACTGGGCCGAGTCGAAAAACTGATCGACAGTGGATTGATTCGGGAAATCAGGATATTTGGCCTTGTACCCTTTGGTGGAAAAGCTGAGCTGCTTGATCATTCCCGATTTCAGATAAACGAATGTTCCGGTCTTCGCTTGGTCCGCAATCCCGGTACGGTGCTCGGCAGGATAATCGATCGAGGCCACGAAGTAGGATTTCTTCGCGAACTTCGCGCCGGCCGGATAGCCCATGTCCCCTGCGGGCGCGATGGTATCTGCCTCTGCCTCGATCTTGATGATGACACCAAAATCTTCGCGCACTCGCTGACATACCGAGGCGAGGGCCGACATTGCCGTTGACGGGTCCTCCTCCGAGTCGAGCACGATCACCACATCGCAGCGCCTCCGGATGAGCTCGTAGGCTCCCAGATTGTCGAAGTGCCCTCCGTCGCTCAGCTCGAGAAAATCGCTGTCGCGCTGATAGCCGGACCGAAACACCCCGTACTTGAGGCCCGGCGAGAAATAGTTCGGCGTTCCCCGAGATGCGCCGGGAGCGCCAATCCAAAGGCCGAGGCGGAGATTGAAGAGCATCATGACGGTCGAGATCAACCGATCACGCGTGATGCCGGTCCCGATAAAACCGGCATTCGCGTTGGCAGCGGCGCCCGAGGCTGCCATGGCAGAGGCGAGCGTCATTGGACCATGCCGCTTGCCATGGTCCGATGTCGAAAGCCATCCCGTTGTAAAACTCCCGACATAACACGGGCTCAACAGAAAACTGGCTCCGCCGCGAAGCGCAACCGTCTGATCGAGGTCGTTGACCAGAATGACGTTGGTGTTGATCAGTGGATAGGGAAGCGGACTGGTCTGTTTGGGTGGCCATATCGCCGCCAATGGCAACCGGTCCGCATCGCTATAATTTGGCGCATCCGCCGCCTTTTGCTCAATCGTCGGCATGAAGGCTTCCATCAGGCGGTCGCGATAGAAGCGATGCAGACCGAGGTAGTTGACGTTGCTCCACCATCCAAAGGCAACTGAAAACACCAGGAGCGCAGCGAAAAACTCGCGGCAATATTGTGCCTGGTCTGCGGTGAGATGTTGCGGCTGGATTAGAAATCTCGCTCCAGCATAAGCGATCACGAGTATGAGATAGAGAAAGGCACCGGCCGCCAAAGTGGCCGCGACGCGGGTGGCAAGAGAGGGCGCGAGCCGCTGCGCCTGCACGAAGTGACCATAAAGACCGGAAAGAAATCCGCTGGCGACGGTGAAGATTCCGATCAGCGCCTTTCCCCCGGTTGGATAGCTCTTGGTGGAATCCGCGATTGCCTCGAACACAAAGGGAAGAGATCCGAACGTGAGGCACGCGATCAGGGTGGGAAACCACACCGTCGCGGCCAACTCGTATTTGCGCCGCACCGCATAGTTGACGCCGAACTCCAGTATCCCTGAAAGCTGCAGAATGCCGACAATAATCGCGCACGCGCCGAACAGACCGAATCCGGCGGTCGCAATCAACAGCGCCGAAGTGACGGGATCGACAGTAGCCAGATCGAAACGTGCTCCGAAGTGACCGAACGTGAAGTAGGAGACCAGCAGCCCGGCGATGCCGACGGCGGCACAACGCCCGGCCCGGGCGATGCGGTCACCGCGGTTTTCCGTGGTCTCGGGAGGAATGAGGATCGAGATGATCGCAAGGAATATCGTCCCGATCAGCGCAATCGCCAGAAGCAACACAATGGCGAAAATGAATACACCGGCAAACGCCGAAACGCAGATGCCGATCCATGGCAACGACAGGGTCATGGCTTCCAGTTTTGGGACGGTTAGCTCTCCCATGGTCCCGTACGATTCGTAGAAGGCGTGAAAGCCGGTGGCCACGAATACGACCAGCATGAACGCGATCGCCAGTGGCAGCCAGAAGAAAACGCTGATCAGAAACGTGCGAAGCAGAACCGCGATTCCCGACCAGATCGAGATGCCGCCGCCTGGCGCGAGAAAGCTGGCGTGCCAGCGCAAATATTTCAGGCTCTCATTTTCACTTGCAAGAGATTGCGTTTGCTCGCTGCCATAGGGAAAGTTTGCGCCCGCGTCGGTGTTGGGATCGTCATGCCATTTCCACTGCACCGCCGATGCGGCATATCCGCCGCCGGACACGCTCGATATGTAGTCGAAATGCTTGAGCAAGCCGCTGTTGGCAAATCTTTGCAATGCACCGAGACAGAACGTCGCCGAGCGAATGCCTCCCCCTGACAGCGCGAGCCCAATCCAGGGGCCGGTTACAGCTCTCTTCCGGCCCACGGCCACAGCAGCGCGTTCATCCTGCAAAACGGCGGCTTCGTGCTGCCGCGCGATCGCTGTGGCCCCCGCCTGCGTCAAGCTCCTTTTTCGAAAAAGCACAGGCGCCCCCACAACCAGCGAATGAGGTGAACAAGCCCGACAATCTTAGCCGCTTGTCCGTGGACGGAAAGGCAAAAGCTGGATTTCGGAACAGTTCAGCCCGCTGAGGCATGGGCCGTGGTGGATAAGTCTTGGGTACTTCAGGTCTTGGACATCATGGACTGGAGAACCGTAAGGCCACTCTCCAGATCCCGCTCCACATCCGCCGCCCGGATCTCCAGCACGCGATAGTCGCGCGCCTCGAGCCACGTCCGCCGTCCCGCCCGGTCCGCCGCGATCGTCTCGCCCTCGCCCGGGTTCACCAGCTCGATCGCGATCCGGTGCGGGAACGAGACGAAGTCCGGGATGTGGCGGCCGACCGGGGTCTGGCGCTTGAACTGGCCTGCGAAGCGGCGGTCGCGGGTCAGGGCCTGCCAGAGCAGCCGCTCGGCATCGGTCGGGTTGCGGCGGAGCAGGCGGGCGAGCCCGCGCACGGTCGAGCCGCTGTCGGGGACACCGCCGCCCTGGCCGTGCTCGGCCAAGAGCGCGCGCAGGCGGGTTGCCTGCTCGCCGTCGAGCACGCCGCCCTTGGCCGGGCCCTTGCGCCCCTCCGCGATCGCCATGACGACGCCATGGAGGGTGTGCATGTCCTGCTTGGTCGGCTCCATCCGGCTGAAGATGTTGCGCAGGTTGACCAGCATGGTGTCGCGCTTCTCGGCCGGCCGCAGGAACTCGACCTTATCGAGCTCGCGGATGAGATTGTCGAAGAAGGCCTGCATCTGGTGCTGCGAGGCGCGCTCGGAGCGCTCCGGCATGGCGTGCGGCAGCTCGCCTGACGTCGCCAGCTTGAACCATTCATAGCCGATCAGCAGCACGGCCTGGGCGAGGTTGAGCGAGGCAAAGCCCGGATTGACCGGGAAGGTGATGATGCGGTTGGCGAGGCCGACCTCCTCGTTGGTCAGCCCCCAGCGCTCGCGGCCGAACAGGATACCGGCCTTGCCCCCGGTCGCGACGTGCCCGGAGATCTCGGCCGCTGCGGCTTCCGGACCCACCACGGGCTTGGCCTGGTCATGGGGGCGCGCGGTGGTGGCGAACAGCAGGTCGAGATCGGCGACGGCCTCACCGACCGTGTCGAACAATTCGACCTTTTCCAGAATGTAGTCGGCGCCGGCGGCAGCGCGCTGGGCGGCGATGTTGGGCCAGCCGTCGCGGGGGTTGACGATGCGCAAGCGGCTCAGGGCGAAGTTGCCCATGGCGCGCGCGGCCATGCCGATGTTTTCGCCAAGCTGCGGCTCGACCAGGATCACGATCGGACCGTCGAGGGAAAGACCCGCCTTGCTCTTGTCAGTCCCCGACATTTCGTTTCGCTTTCACTCTTCGTCTCAAGGCCTTGGCAAGGCGCTCTCAGGAATTGATTCAAGGCCCGCCGCCAGCCGGCGCGCCCTGCCCGCCTGTCGTTTGCCTGTCCTGACGAAATTCTCAAGGGAAATAACGACTTGGATTCGACTTTTGAATCTCTTCTGAAGCCTCAGGCCGGCCCTCGCCGGCGGGCCGCTCCCCGCCCCCCATCTGGGGAAGCTGGATGAGCTAAAAGTGCATAATCCCTTGGCTTTCGCCCGCCGCGCGGCGGTGCTAAGAGGCGGCGGATATTCCCGTGGCGCGCCAATAGCGCCGTTCCCAAGAGGCTTCCCCGATCATGGCAAAAATCAAGGTATCCAATCCCGTCGTCGAACTCGATGGCGACGAGATGACCCGGATCATCTGGCAGTACATCAAGGACAAGCTGATCACCCCGTTCCTGGATGTCGAGCTGATGTATTTCGACCTGGGGATGGAATACCGCGACCACACCAACGATCAGGTCACCATCGACGCCGCCGAAGCGATCAAGAAGGTCGGCGTCGGCGTCAAGTGCGCCACCATCACCCCTGATGAAGCCCGGGTGAAGGAGTTCAACCTCAAGCAGATGTGGAAGTCGCCGAACGGCACCATCCGCAACATCCTCGGCGGCGTGATCTTCCGCGAGCCGATCATCTGCAAGAACGTGCCGCGCCTGGTTCCCGGCTGGACCAAGCCGATCATCATCGGCCGCCACGCCTATGGCGACCAGTACCGCGCCACCGATTTCAAGTTCCCGGGCAAGGGCACCCTGTCGATGAAGTTCGTCGGCGAGGACGGCACCGTGATCGAGAAGGAAGTGTTCAAGGCCCCCGGCGCCGGCGTCGCCATGGAGATGTACAATCTCGACGACTCCATCATCGACTTCGCCCGCGCCTCGCTGAACTACGGCCTGCTGCGCAACTACCCGGTCTATCTGTCGACCAAGAACACCATCCTCAAGGTCTATGACGGCCGCTTCAAGGACATCTTCCAGGACATCTACGACCGCGAGTTCAAGAAGGAATTCGAGGCCAAGGGCCTGACCTACGAGCACCGCCTGATCGACGACATGGTGGCCTCGGCGCTGAAATGGTCCGGCGGCTATGTCTGGGCCTGCAAGAACTACGACGGCGACGTGCAGTCCGACACGGTCGCGCAGGGCTACGGCTCGCTCGGCCTGATGACCTCGGTGCTGCTCACCCCGGACGGCAAGACCGTGGAAGCGGAAGCCGCCCACGGCACGGTGACCCGCCACTACCGCGAGCACCAGAAGGGCAAGGAGACCTCGACCAACTCGATCGCGTCGATCTTCGCCTGGACCCGTGGCCTCGCCCACCGCGCCAAGCTCGACAACAACGCCGAGCTCGCCAAGTTCGCGAACACCCTCGAGAAGGTCTGCGTCGACACCGTCGAGGCCGGCTACATGACCAAGGACCTCGCGCTGCTGGTCGGCGCCGACCAGCGCTGGCTCTCGACCACCGGCTTCCTCGACAAAGTCGCGGAGA
The DNA here is from genome assembly GCF_000011365.1 of Bradyrhizobium diazoefficiens USDA 110. Lineage (GTDB taxonomy): Bacteria > Pseudomonadota > Alphaproteobacteria > Rhizobiales > Xanthobacteraceae > Bradyrhizobium > Bradyrhizobium diazoefficiens. The sequence goes on from NC_004463.1 coordinate 6,313,874, forward strand.
ACCTCACCAAGGCGATGGCGGCGTAAGCCGACCGCAATTTCGCCCGACTGGGCCGGACATCATCACGGGCCGCGCCGCATGCGCGGCCCGTTTGTTTTTTGAAACCCTTTGCGGAGACCGCCATGTTCAGCAAGCTTGCCGCCCCCACCCTGATGCTCGCGGCCCTGATCGGACCGGCCGGGGCTGCGGAGACGCTTCCCGAGGCCATCGCCGCGCCGGGCGAGACCGTCGTGCTCAGCGTCCACGCCGAAGGCGCGCAGGTCTATGAGTGCAAGGCCGGCGCTGAGGGCAAGCTCGCCTGGTCCTTCCGCGAACCGGTCGCGACGCTGCTGTCCGAAGGCAAGACCGTCGGCCGCCACTATGCCGGGCCGAGCTGGGAGCTTGCCGACAGCAGCGCCGTGGTCGGCAAGGCCATCGGCAACGCGCCGGGCGCCAAGGGCGCCGACATCCCCTGGCTGAAGCTGGAGGTCGCCTCCCGCCGCGGCAGCGGCGTCCTGACGCCGGTCACCACCGTCCAGCGCATCAACACCCATGGCGGCAAGCTCGAGGGGTCTTGCGAGAAGGCCGGCGAGTTCAAAAGCGCGCCGTACTCGGCGGACTATGTTTTCCTGAAGAAGGGCTGACCGCTCAGCGGTCGGTGCCCTCGCGCTCGGCCTGGGCCAGTTCCGCCGCAGCGAGATCGCCGGTCTCTTCCAGCCGCGCCTTCGCGGTCTTGTGGACGTGGGCCGCGAGCGTCGGCATGCGCTCGATCAGGGCGTGGAAATCCTGGGCGTCGAGCACCAGCAGGCGCGTCTTGCGCGTCGCCGTCACCGTGCCGCTGCGCTTGGTCTTGTGCAGCAGCGCGATCTCGCCGAAGAAGGTGCCGTCGGTGAGCCGCACATTCTGGGTCGGCAGCGCGATCTCGACCTCGCCGGCGGTGATGAAATACATCGACGTGGCGGCATCCCCTCGCCGCACCAAAATCTCGCCCTGCTCGATGGTGCGCGCGCGCAAGAGCCGCATGATGTCGGCGATCTCCGAGGCCGACAAATGCGAGAACAGCGGCACCCGCGCCAGCATGCCCCAGGTGACGACGAAGTCGCGCCGCTTCACCTCTTCCGCGAAGGCGGTCGAGATGATCGCGACCGGCAGCGCGATCATGGCAAAGCCTGAGATGATCGCGAACACCGAGACGAACTTGCCGAGCGTCGTCACCGGCACGACGTCGCCATAGCCGACGGTGCCGAGCGTCACGATCGCCCACCACATCGCCTGCGGGATGGTGCCGAGCTTGTCCGGCTGCACGTCGCGCTCGATGGCGTAGAGCAGCGAGGCGAAGGTCAGGACCACGCCGATCAGGATGACGATGCAGCCGATCAGCGCCCGCCGCTCGGCGTGCACGGCGGCGAGCAGCGAGCGCATTGCCGGCGAATAGCGGATCAGCTTGAAGAACGGCAGCACGCCGAGCGCCGCCAGCGTCGCATGCCGGCCCGTGGCGAGCACGATTGCCGCGGGCAGGAACGCCATGAGGTCGATGATGCCGAGCGCGGAGAAGGCATAAGAGAGCCGGTCGGACAGCGCGGACGCCTTGCGCTGGGTGTGTCCGGCGACCGTCCACAGCCGCGCGGCATATTCCAGCGCGAACACGATCACGGCGAAGACCTTAATCGCCGAGAACAGCGCGCCGAACTGCGCGTCCAGATCCGGCACCGAGGCGAGGACCATCGCGACCACGTCGAGCACGATGACGCCGATGATCAGCTGGATGAAGCGCGACCCGACCGAATAGGCCAGCGGATCGTGCTCCAGCAGTTCGTAGAGGCGATCCCTCAAATTGGGGTCGCGAAGCCCACGTCCTCGCGGAACGAGGCCCACGGCCTCACGCGCCCGCCATGGCTTTTTCGATCGCCGCAAGCGCCTCGGGCGCCTTGGCACCGTCGGGGCCACCGGCCTGCGCCATGTCGGGGCGGCCGCCGCCGCCCTTGCCGCCGAGCGCTTCGGAGGCGACACGCACGAGGTTCACGGCGTTGAAGCGCGCGGTGAGATCGGCGGTGACGCCCACCACGATTCCGGCCTTGCCGTCCCCAGTGACGCCGACGATGGCGACCACGCCGGAGCCGATCTGCTTCTTGCCGTCGTCGGCGAGGCTCTTGAGATCCTTCATCTCGATGCCCTCGACCGCACGCGCCATCAGCTTGACGTCGCCGACCTCGCGCACGCCGGAGGCTGCGCCATTGCTGGCGGCAGCACCGCCGCCCATCGCGAGCTTCTTGCGGGCGTCGGAAAGCTCTCGCTCGAGCTTCTTGCGCTCCTCCATCAGCGCGGTGATGCGCGCCGGCACGTCGTCGATCGAGGTGCGCAGCTCGTTGGCCGCGGTCTTCGCCAGCGCCATGGTGTCGTTGGCGTGCTTGCGCGCGTAATTGCCGGTCAGCGCCTCGATGCGGCGCACGCCCGAGGCGACCGCGCTCTCGCCGGTCAGCGTGATCAGGCCGATGTCGCCGGTGCGCCGCACATGCGTGCCGCCGCAGAGCTCGACCGACCAGCCGAGCGCGTTGGCGCCGCGCTCGCGCGCGGTCCTGCCCATCGAGACGACGCGGACCTCGTCGCCGTATTTCTCGCCGAACAGCGCGCGCGCCCCGGCCTCACGCGCTTCATCGACACCCATCACGCGCGTGGTGACCTCGTCGTTCTCCAGCACCACGTCGTTGGCGATGTCCTCGACGCGGGCAAGCTCCTCCGCCGTGATCGGCTTCGGATGCACGAAGTCGAAGCGCAGCCGGTCGGGCGCGACCATCGAGCCGCGCTGGGCGATGTGGTCGCCGAGCACCTGCCGCAGCGCCTCGTGAATGAGATGCGTCGCCGAGTGATGGGCGCGGATCGAGGAGCGGCGCGAATGATCGACCTCGAGCTGCAGCGCGGTGCCGAGCTTCAGCTCGCCGCTCTCGACCGTGCCGACGTGGACGAAGAGATCGCCGAGCTTCTTCTGCGTGTCGGTGACGCGGAACTTGACGCCGCCTTCGCCTAGCAGCACGCCGGTGTCGCCGACCTGGCCGCCGGACTCCGCGTAGAACGGTGTCTGGTTCAGCACCAGCGCGCCGGTCTCGCCGGCCTTGAGGCTGGCGGCTTCCTGGCCGTCCTTCACCAGCGCGGAGACCACGCCTTCGGCGCTCTCGGTCTCGTAGCCGAGAAATTCGGTGGCGCCGAGCTTCTCGCGCAGCGGGAACCAGATCGCTTCGGAAGCCGCCTCGCCGGAGCCCTTCCAGGACTCGCGCGCCTTGGCTTTCTGGCGCTCCATCGCATCGGTGAAGGCGGACTGGTCCACGCCGATGCCGCGCGACTTCAGCGCGTCCTGCGTCAGGTCGAGCGGGAAGCCGTAGGTGTCGTAGAGCGTGAAGGCGACGTCGCCGTCGAACATGTCGCCCTTCTTCAACGAAGCGCTCTTCTCGTCGAGGATGGCGAGGCCGCGCGTCAGCGTCTTGCGGAAGCGGGTCTCTTCCAGCCGCAGCGTTTCCTCGATCAGCTTCTCCGCGCGCATCAGCTCCGGATAGGCCTGGCCCATCTCGCGGACCAGCGCCCAGACCAGCCGATGCATCAGCGGCTCTTTCGCACCCAGCAGCTGCGCATGGCGCATCGCGCGGCGCATGATCCGGCGCAGCACGTAGCCGCGGCCTTCATTGGAGGGCAGCACGCCGTCGGAGACGAGGAAGGCCGAGGAGCGTAAGTGGTCGGCGATGACGCGGAACGAGGCCACGGTCTGCTCGTTCGGCCCGCTGCCGAGCGCGGAGGCCGTCGCGTCGATCAAGTGACGGAACAGGTCGGTCTCGAACACGCTGTCGACGCCCTGCATGATGCAGGCCATGCGCTCGAGGCCCATGCCGGTGTCGATCGAGGGACGCGGCAGATCCACGCGCTCCTCCTTCGTCACCTGCTCATACTGCATGAACACGAGATTCCAGAATTCGAGGAAGCGGTCGCCGTCCTCTTCCGGCGAGCCCGGAGGTCCGCCCCAGATGTGATCGCCGCGGTCGATGAAGATCTCCGAGCACGGGCCGCACGGCCCGGTGTCGCCCATCGCCCAGAAATTGTCCGAGGTCGGGATGCGGATGATGCGGTCGTCGGAGAAGCCCGCGATCTTCTTCCACAGCCCATGCGCCTCGTCGTCGGTGTGGTAGACGGTGACGAGCAGCTTGTCCTTGTTGAGCCCAAAGTCCTTCGTGATCAGCTTCCAGGCGAGCTCGATCGCGCGCTCCTTGAAATAGTCGCCGAACGAGAAGTTGCCGAGCATCTCGAAGAAGGTGAGATGGCGCGCGGTGTAGCCGACATTGTCGAGGTCGTTGTGCTTGCCGCCGGCGCGCACGCATTTCTGCGAGGTGGTGGCGCGCTGATAGGGCCGCTTCTCGACGCCGGTGAAGACGTTCTTGAACTGCACCATGCCGGCATTGGTGAACATCAACGTGGGGTCGTTGCGCGGCACCAGTGGCGAGGACGGCACGATCTCGTGGCCGTTCTCGGCAAAGAAGTTCAGAAAGGTCGACCTGATCTCGTTGACGCCGCTCATGTTCATCCAATCGGGTGTGTTCGGACCCGCGACCGCCGTCCAAACCGGAAATTAAGGCTGATATCTGCGGGTCAAAGCGCTTTTAGACAAGGCCAGCTTCGCTGTCCAGAAACTGTGCAGAGAGATCAGAGGGTTGCCGCAGGCGCTCAATCCCGTTGCAATCCCGTTGAAAGACGCAAAGGCCGCGTTGACAGGCTTGGCTGGCCTGTGGTCTGTACCCATCTGTATCGTACGGCCACGTCGGGAGAGACCGGCTTTAGGCAGCCGGCGCCGAAGGAGCAACCGCCCCGGAAACTCTCAGGCAAAAGGACCGCGTGGCTTTGACAGCATCTGGAAAGAGGCGCCGACGAGCTTGAGGCTCGGACAGCGTCCGCCGACGGGATAATACTCTCAGGCACAGCGACAGATGGGGCTTCGACTGGTTGGCTCGGGGAATCGTCCCCGGGGAACCGCCGAGGGCCCCTGTGATGCTAGCTCACGACCAAGACTCCCTGAAACGTACGCCCCTCTACGACCTTCATGTGTCCCTCGGGGGCAAGATGGTGCCGTTCGCGGGCTATGACATGCCCGTGCAGTACCCCGCTGGCGTGCTGAAGGAACACCTCCATACCCGCAGCCAGGCCGGCCTGTTCGACGTCTCCCACATGGGCCAGCTCCGCTTGCTGCCGAAATCCGGCAGGGTCGAGGACGCCGCCCGCGCGCTGGAACGGCTGGTGCCTCAGGATATCGTCGCGATTGCGCTGGGGCGGCAGCGCTACGCCCAGTTCACCAATGCCGATGGCGGCATTCTCGACGACCTGATGGTCGCCAATTTCGGCGACCACCTGTTCCTGGTCGTCAACGCCGCCTGCAAGGCAGAGGACGAGGCGCATCTGCGCGCGCATCTCTCGGACGACTGCGTCATCGATTCGCTGGCCGACCGCGCGCTGATCGCGCTGCAGGGTCCGAAGGCGGAAGCGGTGCTGGCGAAATTCTGTGCAAAGGCGCCGTCCATGAAGTTCATGGACGCCGGTCCGCATGAGGTCGCCGGCATCAAGTGCTTCGTCTCGCGCTCCGGCTACACCGGCGAGGACGGGTTCGAGATTTCGGTTCCCGCCGCGGACGCCGAGCGTCTGGCCAAAACGCTGCTGGAAAACCCCGATGTGGTGCCGATCGGCCTCGGCGCCCGCGACAGCCTGCGGCTGGAAGCCGGGCTCTGCCTCTACGGCCACGACATCGACACCGCCACCACGCCGGTCGAGGCCGCGCTGGAATGGTCGGTGCAGAAAAGCCGCCGCAGCGGCGGCGCGCGCGCGGGTGGTTTCCCCGGCGCCGAGAAGATTCTCGCTCATTTCGACCAGGGTGCGGCCCGCCGCCGCGTCGGCCTGCGCGCGCAAGGCCGCGCGCCGGTGCGCGAGGGCGCGCTGCTGTTTGCTGATAGCGCATCCGCCGAGCCGATCGGACAAGTCACATCGGGCGGCTTCGGCCCGAGCCTGAACGCGCCGGTCGCGATGGGCTACGTGCCCACCGCATCGAGCGCGCTCGGCACAAGCCTGTTCGCCGAGGTGCGCGGCCAGCGGCTGCCAATGACGGTCGCCGCCATGCCCTTCGTGAAAAACACCTACAAACGCTGAGGACTTCAGAAATGACCACGACGCTGTACACCTCCGACCATGAATGGCTCGCCATCGAGGGCGATGTCGCCACCGTCGGGATCACCGACTACGCGCAGTCGCAGCTCGGCGACGTCGTGTTCATCGAGCTGCCCAAGCTCGGCCGCGCGCTGAAGAAGGCGGAAGCCGCCGCCGTGGTGGAGTCCGTGAAGGCCGCCTCCGACGTCTACGCGCCTGTGACGGGCGAGGTGCTCGAGACCAACGATGCGCTCGCCGCCGAGCCGGCGCTGGTGAACTCGGATGCGCAAGGCAAGGCCTGGTTCTTCAAGATCAAGATTGCCGACAAGAGCGAACTAGGCGGCCTCATGGATGAAGCCGCCTACAAGGCCCACACGGCGTGAGATGAAGCGAACTCTGACCTCACATTCGGTGTCATCGTCCGCGACGGCGGACGATCCAGTACGCCGCGGCTTCTCGGTTCTAGCCGTGATGGCTGCGTTTATTGGATGCCCCGCCTTCGCGGGGCATGACGGCGACAGCGAAATCTAAAGCGAGGACCCATGATGACCGCGCACCGCAAATCCAACGGCGACACCACCAATTTCGCTCGCCGCCACATCGGCCCGTCGGCGCGCGACGTCGCCGCGATGCTGGAGACCGTCGGCGCCAAAAGCGTCGACGCGCTGATGGCGGAGACGCTGCCGGCCTCGATCCGGCAGGCCGCCCCGCTCGATCTCGGCAAGCCGCTGAGCGAGACCGAGGCGATCGCGCATATGGGCGAGCTCGCTGCCCAAAACCAGGTCTTCACCTCGCTGATCGGCCAAGGCTATTCCGGCACGATCCTGCCCGCGGTGATCCAGCGCAACATCCTGGAGAATCCGGCCTGGTACACGGCCTACACGCCCTACCAGCCCGAGATCAGCCAGGGCCGGCTGGAGGCGCTGTTCAACTTCCAGACCATGATCTGCGACCTCACCGGGCTCGACGTCGCCAACGCCTCGCTGCTCGACGAGGCCACCGCGGCCGCCGAGGCGATGGCGCTGGCGGAGCGGCACTCGCGGGTCGAAGCAAAGGCCTTCTTCGTCGACAAGGACGTGCATCCGCAGACGCTGGCTGTGATGCGCACCCGCGCCGAGCCGCTGGGTTGGAATTTGATCGTCGGCGATCCCCTCACCGATCTCGACAAGGCCGACGTGCTCGGCGCGCTGCTGCAATATCCGGGCTCATCGGGCGCGTTGCGCGACCTCAGGCCCGCGATCGCGGCGTTGAAGGCCAAGGGCGCACTTGCGATCGTTGCCGCCGACCTGCTGGCCCTGACACTGCTCGCCTCGCCCGGCGAGCTCGGTGCCGACATCGCCATCGGTTCGGCGCAGCGCTTCGGCGTGCCGATGGGCTATGGCGGACCGCACGCGGCCTATATGGCGGTGCGCGATGCGCTGAAGCGTTCGCTGCCCGGCCGCATCGTCGGCCTCTCCGTGGATTCGCGCGGGATGCCGGCCTATCGCCTCGCGCTGCAGACCCGCGAGCAGCACATCCGCCGCGAGAAGGCGACCTCCAACATCTGCACCGCGCAGGTGCTGCTCGCCGTGATCGCCGCGATGTATGCGGTCTATCACGGCCCCGAGGGGCTTTCGCAGATCGCGCGCCAGGTGCATCGCCGCGCTGCGGTGCTCGCCGCGGGCCTGCGCAAGCTCGGCTTTGCGCCGCACTCCGACAGCTTCTTTGACACGCTCAGCGTCGATGCCGGCGCCAAACGCGCCGAGATCGTCGCGCGCGCGGCGGCCGAGAAGATCAATCTCGGCGTCGGTGAAACCGCGCTGCGCATCGCGCTCGACGAGACCACCACGCCGGCGACCGTCGAGGCGGTCTGGCGCGCCTTCGGCGGCCAGCTCGCTTACGCCGAGTTGGACGCGACCACGCGCGAGGCGCTGCCGGAGGCGCTGAAGCGCACGACCGCGTTCCTCACCCACCCGGTGTTCCACGCGCATCGCTCGGAGACCGAGATGCTGCGCTACATGCGCAAGCTCAGCGACCGCGACCTCGCGCTCGACCGCGCCATGATCCCGCTCGGCTCCTGCACGATGAAGCTGAACGCGACCACCGAGATGATGCCGCTGACCTGGCCGGAATTCGGCAGCCTGCACCCGTTCGCCCCGCGCGAGCAGGCCAAGGGCTATCACGCGCTGTTCGCGCGGCTGGAGAAGTGGCTGTGCGACATCACCGGCTATGACGCGATCTCGCTGCAGCCGAATTCCGGCGCGCAAGGCGAATATGCCGGGCTGCTCGCGATCCGCGGCTATCATGCTGCGCGCGGCGAGGCGCATCGCAAGATCTGCCTGATCCCCTCCTCCGCCCACGGCACCAACCCGGCCTCGGCCGCGATGGTCGGCATGGACGTGGTGGTGGTTGCCTGCGAGAAGAACGGCGACGTCGACGTCAACGATCTCCGCGCCAAGGCCGACAAGCACGCGAATGACCTCGCCGCGATCATGATCACCTATCCCTCGACCCACGGCGTGTTCGAGGAGCATATCCGCGAGATCTGCGACATCGTCCACGGCCATGGCGGCCAAGTCTATCTGGACGGCGCCAACCTCAACGCGCAGGTCGGCCTGTCCCGGCCCGGCGATTACGGCGCCGACGTCAGCCACCTCAATCTGCACAAGACCTTCTGCATCCCGCATGGCGGCGGCGGCCCGGGCATGGGCCCGATCGGCGTGAAGGCGCATCTCGCCCCGTTCCTGCCGGGCCATCCGGCGACGCGAGGCGACGCACCGGTCGGCCCGGTCTCGGCCGCGCCGTTCGGCTCGGCCTCGATCCTGACCATCTCCTACATCTACATCCTGATGATGGGCGGCGAAGGCCTGAAGCGCGCCACCGAGATCGCAATCCTCAACGCCAACTACATCGCCGCACGGCTCGATGCGCATTTCCCGGTGCTCTACAAGAACGCGAGGGGCCGCGTCGCGCATGAGTGCATCGTCGATCCGCGTGCGCTGAAGACGACCAGCGGCGTCACCGTGGACGACATCGCCAAACGGCTGATCGATTACGGCTTCCACGCGCCGACCATGAGCTTCCCGGTGCCGGGCACGCTGATGATCGAGCCGACCGAATCGGAATCGAAGGCGGAGCTGGATCGCTTCTGCGACGCCATGATCGCGATCCGGAAGGAGATCGGCGAGGTCGAGGCCGGCCGCTTCAAGATCGAGGCCTCGCCCTTGCGCCACGCCCCGCACACCGTGCACGACATCGCGGACGATGCGTGGGCCCGCGCCTATAGCCGTGCCGAGGGCTGCTTCCCCGACGGCGTCTCGCGCACCGACAAATACTGGAGCCCGGTCGGACGCGTCGACAACGTCTATGGCGACCGCAATTTGGTGTGCTCGTGCCCACCGGTGAGCGACTACGCGGAAGCGGCGGAGTAAGACGCGACGGAAGTTTCGTAGGGTGGGCAAAGCAGAGCGTGCCCACCACATTTGTGCACATTGAGATATGGTGGGCACGGCTCTCGCGCGCCTTTGCCCACCTTACGGCTCTGCCCTCTACCCATCCTACAACCTAGCTTAAGGCGCCACCAGCGAACGACTTTGCCCGTCCCAGCGCCAGAGCCGTTCGTTGGTCAGAAGCGTGCCGCCCCACCAGCGCCGGATCGGATTGTGGCTGCGGAAGTCTTCCCGGCCCGCAAGCACCGCTTTGCCGAACTCCGTCAGCAACAGCCGGCTCCGGCGAAAGGCGGCGTTGCGACCTCGCGCATCGTGCGGGGCAAGCGTCGCGAGCTTCGGATCGAGACCGGCGACCGCCGGCATCGGACCGGACGCAAGCCCTTCGAGCAAAGGGCCGAGCTCCCACTGGTCGTACACACGTGTTTCGAGCAGGCCGCCCGGCTGAAACAGCTCCCTGGTACGGTTGTGTCCCCTCGCAATCAATTCGAGAAGCCGCGCTTCCGTCGCACCCAGTCCGGTGATTGGTGACGGCAGTTCTGCCAGCAATTCTTCCATCGCCGGCTTCAGGAAGGGTAGCCTGGGGAAATCCCTGCTCAGGAGCCCGAGACAGAGCTCAGGCGTTGGCGCGCGGTAGGCCTCCCAGGCCATGCGGGCAACCTCGAAGTCGCGCTCCGTCACATCGAGCGCCCGCACGGTACGCTCGCGGAGCCCCGCGACGTCTGCTCCGAGCAAATCGAAATCGACCAGCCGCAATCGCAGACGCTCGACCATGTAGGGTTCGGCGCGGAGATAGTCGAGGATCCAGACCAACTGCAATTGATTGTTCGGGCTGGGATCAAACCACAGCTCGATGAGCTCGACACCGCAGGTCTCGCAGAACCAGACCAGTCCGAGTTCTCGGTGCGCACGACCGGTCTGGGGCGATTGGACAACAAGATCGGACCACCGCACGTCCGGCTCGCCTCTGAAAGAGCCCCCTTTGAGGTAGTTATCGAGGTGGTGCGACGTCGGCAGCGGTCCTGACACGAACCGAAAGATGAGCGGGACAACCATGTCGGCGCGGTCCGCGTAGGTGAGACCGACGCCGGACGAACTGGTCAGGATCATACGCTTCATCGTCGATGCGCCCGCCCCCACACAAAACGAAACGGGCCCCGAAGACGTCGGCAACTCAACGTCCTCAGTGCCCGCTCCTCGCGAAAAACTCTCCGCGTTAAGACTTACTCGTCCGCCGGCTCCTCGCCGTCGGCGTCGCGCTCAGGGGTGCCGGCCAGAATCTGCTCGGCGATCAGGCCGGAGTTCTGGCGGATCGCGGTCTCGATCTTGGCGGTGATGTCGGGGTTGGCCTTCAGGAACGCTTTCGAGTTCTCGCGGCCCTGGCCGAGGCGCTGGCTGTCATAGGAGAACCAGGCGCCGGACTTTTCGACGATGCCGGCCTTGACGCCGAGATCGAGGATCTCGCCCATCTTGGAAACGCCCTCGCCGTACATGATGTCGAACTCGACCTGCTTGAAGGGCGGCGCCAGCTTGTTCTTCACCACCTTGACGCGCGTGGTGTTGCCGACCACTTCGTCGCGCTCCTTGATCGCGCCGATGCGGCGGATGTCGAGGCGGACGGAGGCGTAGAACTTCAGCGCGTTGCCGCCGGTGGTGGTCTCCGGTGAGCCATACATCACACCGATCTTCATGCGGATCTGGTTGATGAAGATCACCATGGTGTGGGACTTGTTGATGGAGGCCGTCAGCTTGCGCAGCGCCTGGCTCATCAGGCGGGCCTGGAGACCCGGCAGCGCATCGCCCATCTCGCCCTCGAGTTCGGCCTTCGGCACCAGCGCCGCGACCGAATCGACCACCAGAACGTCCACCGCACCCGAGCGCACCAGCGTGTCGCAGATTTCCAGCGCCTGCTCGCCGGTGTCCGGCTGCGAAATCAGCAGCTCGTCGATATTGACCCCGAGCTTGCGTGCATAGACCGGGTCGAGCGCGTGCTCGGCGTCGATGAAGGCACAGATGCCGCCCTTCTTCTGCGCTTCCGCCACCGTGTGCAGCGCCAGCGTGGTCTTGCCCGAGGATTCCGGCCCGTAGATTTCCACGACGCGCCCCTTGGGCAGACCGCCGATCCCCAGTGCAATGTCGAGCCCGAGAGAACCGGAGGACACCGCCTCGACATCCATCGACCGGTCGTTCTTGCCGAGCTTCATCACCGAGCCCTTGCCGAACTGGCGCTCGATCTGGGAGAGCGCGGCGGCCAGAGCTTTACTCTTGTCCATGGAAGATCCTTCGACGATACGCAGGGCAGTTGCGGACATTGGGTCGTGCTCCTTATGGCGAGGATTCGCTAGGGGGACAAACGATTGGCGAGGCGGGCCGGCGATAAAAGCAATGTACCCTATTTGTTCCTGGTTCGCAATATGTTCTTTTGCGGACTTCGGTACTGTCCGTATTTAACCCCCAGTGTCCTAAGCTGAATTCGGAAATGTCCTAATTTGTTCTTGATCGGACACAACCTGTTCATGCGCGTTTAGGATTAACTCGTTATGGGTGTAGCGTATAAGGGCCGGGGCGTTCCGCCAGAAGAACACCCTGGCCACCAGAAGAACACCCTGAAACGTTCACTTTGGAACAGAAGGCAGGCTGACTGCATATTAAGCTCGCAAGAACTCAAACCCTGCGGTTAGGACCCGTAAAGACCAAGACGAGGTTGTGTCATGAGGCAGCGCCGTCGTTTCACGCAAACCGTCCCTCTTGAGGAGCGACTTTCCGAAGAAGCGAAACGTCTCCGCGAACAGGCCAAAGCCCTCCCCCATGGTCCTCAACGAGAGGACCTCCTGCGCAAAGCCCGCCAAGCCGAGATCGGCTCGCACATGAGCGAGTGGCTCACATCGCCGGGGCTTCAACCGCCAAAGCCAGCGTAGGCGCAAAGCACGCCTCAGGTATCGAGTTGCCCGGCATAGATCCGGATTCGTCCCGGCGTGGTCATTCGCAGCCTGCCCTGAAGAAAGACCATGTAGCCTAGCGCGATCAATCGGGCGCGATGTTTGGCAGGGATCGCAGGCGCAGCGCTATTTGCAGCCGCATGACCGACCGCGAGCAAAGAGGCGAACTCTTCATGGGTGAGCTTTTTCGCTTTTGCGGTCATGACCTCAGCATGAACCGCTTCGGCGATCCTGCATGTTCGGTTTTGCTCAGATCCCTGGAAAAAAATAAATAAAGGCCGCCTCAGTTGGCGGCCAGTAGTCCTGTTTGTCGGCGGCTCCTTCGCTAATTCCCAGTGTCCCAGGCTGAATGACGTTGGGGTCCTTCTGGAGTTCGATCGGCATTAAACCGAACTGGGTCCTGATTCCCCCTCCGCGGGTGTCCTGCTCCGGCACAATGAACCTTGGCATGGCGTGTGCAGACGAAGGATTACCGGGGTTTTGCATCATCCCCCCTGGGGCTGGAAAGCCGCCGCCCGCGCCATATTTGAGCGGGCGGCGTTTTTATTTGCGGACAGCAAAAGGCCCCAACTCAAGGGGAACGGGGAGCTGGGGCCAAGGTACTGGGCCAGCCAAGGCTACCGCCGGCCCAGGCGCATCAACATGCACCAGGGCGCCATCCCCGGGCGATGGGGCAATCGGCTTAGTCAGGATTTGCAAGCGAGTGCCCCACATGCAGCGGCCCCGCCTCGCTGGATGCGCGGTGGGGCCGCCTGCTCTCCGGACTGGGGCTGGATCCGTCCGGTGGGCCAATTCAGCCTATGCCCGTTAGCGGGAAGTCGTGACTGCTCAAAAGGGGCATCCCTCGGGTGTCCCAATTCGGTATTGCGGGTGTCCCAATTGGACAGCACCCGGATTTTGGTGCTGGCAGGAGCGGCAAGGAACCGTCCAAGCCTCTCGCCTCGAATTAAGGCCGTGGCAGTGGCCGGCCTCAGCGGCCGGTTTGAAGATCGCGGAGGCTGATTTGCTTTCGTTGACTTTTCCCGAGGTGGTCAAGATTGACCATGTGTCCGGCAGCGGACATGTCAGACTGTGCCGTCACCGCGCGCCCCCTGGCTTTGATCGGTGATGAGAACGCCACCAGCGCTCCCGTCTCCTCCGGAAAGGAGCAGCGCCATGCAGCGACGCCATGTCAAGCACACCACGTCCCTTGAAGAGCGCCTTGCCGAACAAGCGCAACGACTCCATGCGGAAGCCAGATCGCTTCCACCAGGCATCGAGCGTGAGCGTACAATCCGCAAAGCCCGGCAAGCCGAGATCGGCGCTCACATCAGCGAGTGGCTGAGATCGCCCGGACTGCAACCGCCGGATTGAAGGCTGCAACCAACTGGCCGCCAACTCATTGTCCCCCATCACCGGCCGGGGCTCTGCCGTAGGCGCCGGTGACTGAGAGAGATGCGCGCTCCCGCCTGCATTCTGGAGAGCGCCTGCGATGGCCATCTATTACTTCGACCTGCGCGACGGGGACGAGATTGTTCCCGACGAAGAAGGTGTAGAATTGCGAGACCTGCTCGCGGTGCAGGAAGAAGCCGCCCGCGCGCTCGCCGGCCTCTCGTGGGACTCCGTGCAAAACTTCAAAGGCGCGCAAAGTCACAGGATGTCGATTGAAGTCAGGGACACCTATGGCCCTGTGATGCAGGTCAGGTTCGTCTTCGATATCAGCAGGCGGCAATGAGACCGCTTCGGTTGGAGGCCTCTCGGTGAGGCTCTCAGAACTTGCGCGTCAACGCCTCTGATTCCGATCTCGCAGCAACCTCCTTCGACTGAAGCTGACATGCATCAAAGACGCATGAGCAGGGCGCCGTCATGCTTCCGCAATCTTGCGGCATCGAACCTTTTCGCGGTCTGCGGCTTCTCTGGATTGGACCGCAACAGTGGGGATCTCGGTCATGACGGAAAACGCGCACCAGGATGCAACCAGGCGCAATCATCTGCTCGAGGCGGCGCATGAGGAGATGGTCAAGTTCGAGCGGAAGGAAAACGAGTTCCGCAAGAGGGATCGCCAGGAGCGTGCCGCCGAGCTCCATTTGCCCCTGGACGTGATCAAGGTTCATTAGCGATCGGCTGCGGAGCCGACCAGGCGCGCCGGCGAAGTGACAGGCAGCGCCCCGCCTCAGGGACGATCGCATGCTACAGGTACCTAAATACTACCACCAAATCATTGATCGAACAGCGAAATCCCCAGCCCAGCTACTGTGCATGGGGTTGTTTTCCAATTTCTTGAAGACAGTGCCAGCCGCCGGCGCATGCCGGCCTGGCCCCGCTGCCATCTCCCCACCCGCGCATGCCGGCTGGACCTACATCAGCGCCAGCAGCCCGATGCCGATCACCAGCACGACGAAGCCAATCGCCGTCGCGGCGGCGAACGACCGCTCTACGTTATCCATGATGCCACCCCGTTGCCGGCGTGCCACGTTTCCCCCATGGCAGCACCGGACCTTGCGGAATCTCGCCTGCGGCTGTGGCTCGAGTGTTGCGATCGGGTGACCAAATTGGGACCGGTGCGGGGCCAGTCTGCGGCTCTCTCCCGCGCGGGCCTCGATGCCGCCGTCAGGCACCCGTAAGCCTGATCGCCTAATGTCGTCCCGCCCGGTGGACCAACACCGGGCCTCCATACCCAACCGACGACCCCGCTCACCCCCGAGCGGGGTTTTCTGTTTGCGGGCATGGGTGGGCGCCGGCCAGGATTCGATTCGCGGGCTTGTCAGGCTGTCGTAAGCTCAGCCCGCTAGGGTCGTCCGGCTTATGGTGTTGCAGCCCAGCACCTCAGCCTCCAATAACCGCTGACCCGCCTGGCTCTCCCCGGGCGGGTTTTTTTTCATGCCAGCCGGTTCACGAACCCCTCTCCTCCCGCGTCAGCCGCAGCGAGAAGGCGCGGATCGCGGGCGCCGCCAGCAGCACCACGGGCAGCATCGCGGCCCATGCGATCAGCCATGACACCATCCAGTGCCGGGCGAACAGCATCGCGCCGTCAGCGGGCAGGCTGGCGATCCCCGCCGCGATCAGCGAGGTCAGTCCGGACTGGAGGACACCGAAGACGAAATGACTGTAGCGGCGGGGAATGCCGAGCATGACGCGCCCATGTTGCTTGCCGTCACGAGGCCAAGCAAGGCACATGCCGGGGCCCGCATCGCGGTGGGCCTGGACTCTTCCCGTTCGATCGGGATCGTCAGTCAGTCAGTGCCGCGCGTTGGACAGCGGCGCGCCCCGCATCGGCTCGGTGCGATCGGAGCAGCACGACAATCCTTCGAAGCGCCAGAAGGTGACGAGGCTGGCCTCGCCGCACTCTTCGCAGACGAGCGTCTCGTCACCGAGCATGAAGCGGCCGCGCCTGAATGTCGGGGACGACGCCGGATGCCGGCAATGCGGACAGACCAGCGAGAACTTCCGTACACCCCAACGTAACGCAAGACGCCTCAGCCAGTTCACGCGGTCCTCTTCGCTGACGGCGTGCTCGTGCCGTGCTTCGATGTCAGCACAGCATAGGTGCCCGGCACGCAAAAGTGGAAATGCTTCAAGCGCACATGCTCGCTTCGAATAGCCGCGCCCGCACAGTTGCGGTTCCTCACATCTGCGATGGAGCGCAGGATGTCTCGCCACTCCCGCGTTCAACCTGGCATGTCGCCTGCGGCCATCGACGCGAAGATTCCCTGCGCTGAGTCCTGGAGCAACCGATCGTTAACCGATGACCATCGAATGGCCCCGTGGTTCTCCGACCATGAACAGAGTTCCTGAGCCGCGCACAGCTGCATCAGCGCAGCGGGCGATGGACTTGCACCGCTTGGCGGGTTGGCATCTTTCGGAATGCGATTTCGTTTGCTTCGGAGCGCGCGCGCTTTCGAAATTTCCGTGAACTGTCTAAGGCTTAACAGCGGATTTTGCTTGTCCCGGGAATATAATCACGCTCACCATGTTAGAGTGATCGAAGGTGAATCGTGGGGAGGTAACCATGAATCACAGGGGCATCGAGTTCACCGTCGCCAAGACGGCCGTTCCTGGAATCTGGCAATGGCAGTTCCGAATCGGCGAGCAGGTCAAGACCGGCAAGACCGAGACCAAGATCGACCAGCTGGCGATCCGGCGGGTGCAGCTGCGCATCGATCGGGAACTGAAGGCCATCGGGCGCAAGACAGCCTGAACAACACGGCCTGAACCGGACGCACCAGATCGGCGGCGCCCCGGCGCATCCCGTAGCCGCCCGGAATTGATCTGCCTGTGGTTTGGGATTGCACTGCGCGCCACGGCCTTGGGGGCGGGGCCGTCACGCGATCGGGCCAGCCATGCCGCTCTATTTCTTTCGAATCCGAAACGGTCGCTATTCCGGCTGTGCGGACCAGGCGTCGGAATTTGCCGATCGCGATTTGGCCTGGAAGGAGATGACCAGCGCCTGCGCCGACATGGCCGCTGGCATCGCCCGCAAGCTCCAGGAAAACTCCGAATGGCACATGGAGCTCCTGGACGAGGCCAAGGAGCCGGTGTTCCGCATCCGCATCGTCGCCGAGACGCTCGACTAGACGCGGACCTCAATCGGCGCTGGGCAGCCGCCGCATGGTGAATTCGATGTCGCCGCCGGGCAGCTCGCGCCAGGTCTCGACCGCGCTCATATAGCCGGCCTTGGGGTAGCGGGCGAAGAAAGCCTGCGCCCTCGCCCGCGCCGCCGCGCGCGGCAGCGTAAAGGTCTCGCGCAGATAGCCGTCGCCGGTGCGCTCGCCCGGCTTGCCGCCGATCCTGCGCCGGCGCGCCATCCGCTCGGCGAGATCTCGCGGACGATCGGCCATGACCTGTCCTCCTCTACGCAACACCTGCCAATAATGTAGGGAGCGGGCCGGACGATGAGGAGTCCCGGCCGAAAGGCGCATGCCGCCTCCGGCCGCCAGCTTCAGTTGGCGGCCGTGCCGGTCTTGGTCTTCTTCGGCGCGCCGGTGGTTGCGGCGGACGCCTTCGGCGCAGCCTGCTTCGGCGGATCGGAGCGCATGCCGCCCCAGGGGTCGTTGGACGCCTTGGCGTCCGGAATCTTCTTCAGCGTTTCCTTGTAGGCCTTGTCACGCTCGGCTTCCGCGGCCTTCTCCTCCGGGGTCTTGCCCGGGCCCTCCTGCAACAAATTGAGATTGGGCATTTGCGCGTAGGCCGGTCCCGCCAGCACGGCCAGCAGCACCGCCGCCATACGGAAAAGCTTCATCTTTGACTCCTTAGACCATTCATGGAGGCGCGGATCGCCCGTGCCTTGTCATCCCAGTGCGGCCGCTAAGGTGCCGCAGGAACCGCTACGATCGGCACGATTTCGGCGCGTGCAGCCAGTCGTCCCAGATCGGGCCGCACCTGGTGCACCCGTTCAGCGCCAGACCAAGCGCAATCAGACAAAAGACGAGGACATACCGACGCAACATAACCCACCCGTACCCAACCAAGGCATCATATCGGGCGAAGTCGGGCATTTTCAAGCCGACCGGACCGGCATCAGACCGGGTGACTTTGCCGCGCCGATCCGCGCAGAATGGCCGAAACATCCGGCAACAATGGAGGACACGACAGCAATGCCATCGCAGCCAGAAGCCGAGTTCGGCATCACCGAGGCCAGACGCATCCTCGGCGAGGTCTTTGCACCCTGGGTCCAGGATCTCAACCTCTCGGTCGAGCGTATCGAGCACGCGCAGCCCGCGGATGTGACGGACTGGCAGCCGGGCGCGCTGCTCCGGATGGCGTTTTCGGAGCGGCTGTGCCGGAACGGCGGCGTGGTCTGTGGCCAGGCGCTGATGGCCCTCGCCGACACCGCGATGGTGATCGCAATCCTCGCCGCCAATCGCGGCTACCGTCCGATGACGACGGTCGACCAGACCACGCATTTCATGCGCGCCGCCACCTCGTCGGACGTGCTCGCAGACGCCCGCGTGGTGCGGCTCGGGCGCACCATGAGCTTTGGCCGCGTCACGCTGCTCTCGGCCGCCGACAACAAGCCGGTGGCGATGGTGTCGAGCGCGTTCGCGATGTTGCCGGGATGAGCCCCACGAAAAATGAAGAGAGCCGCGTGAACGCAAGGCGCATCGCGGCTCTCCATCACGTTCGCATCGAAGCGAGAGGCCGAAGCGCGATTGCGTCCGCACTTCAGTCCGCTTCAAGAGTTACTTGCCGAGGATCTCGTCGGCCGCGGTGACGACGCTGACGGTCGGATTCTTTCCGCAATAGGCACCGAACTTCTTGGCGTTCTCGATGAACACCTCGGTGTCGATGATCGCGTTGTCCTCGTCGCCCTTGTACCAGCCGTCCATCCAGGTCAGCACGACCGCGATGTTGTCTTCGCCGCTCTCGAGGAACTGCCTGCAGGTCATGGTCGAGAGGTCCCACTTGACGGCGTGGGCGGGCATCGACGACAGCGAGAGCGCTGCGGCGAACAGGATCGAAAGCATGGTCTTCATCGGAATCTCCATCGGCGCGTAAGGCCACAAAGGAAAGGCTTGTGAGGAAAGTCGGCGGGACGTGACTGACCGCTTCAACGTCGTAAACGAAGTCTGAAGCGCTGTGCAAATAGCGCCAGTATTGAGTTTAGTTCAACGTAATTTCTATGCACTACTTCACAATCATCATTGTGGATTAACGCAGATGACCGAGAAACGTGCAGCCCAACGTTACCGTGTTTTCAAGGGTGGAACGATCACCTTTGAAAACAACGGCATCGCGTGCACCGTGCGAAACATGCCCGCGGGCGGCGTGGCGATCGACCTCGAGACCCCCGTCACATTGCCGCAATCGTTCACACTCTCGATCGCGCGCGACAATTTCGTGCGGACTTGCCGCCCCGTATGGCGCAGCGACAGGCGCGTCGGTCTCGCTTTCGTGCAATAGCGCGCACGATGTGAACGACTGTTCGTATCGCATCCACAATGCGGTTATGAGTGCCTGCTACGATGGCAGCGGCGCAAGGCGCAGGCCCGCCATCGCGCGTGCGATCGCCGACGATGCCGCAAACTCTTGCACTGGGATGTTCGAGATCATCGGTGACGCCGAGCGCCGGAGGATCCTGCCGGCCGTCAGATCGACTGCGACCATCTCGCTCTCGACCGGCCAGATCGGCCCGCAGGTGTCGCGGTCGAGCACGACGACAAGACCCTGCCTGGTCGGCCGGATCACGGCGTCGCGCCGACTGTCGCCAGTATCGGGGCGTGCCCGCTATCGTTCGGGCGCTTGTCGCCCCATCGCCACCCCGACGCTTCTCACGCGTTGCCCGGCCGCGACGACGACAAGAACAGCGCGATGCGAGCGGTCAAACGGCACAGGCGTGTCGCCAGTGCCCATCGCGCTCATTTGGGCTTCTTGGCAGGTTCAGGCGGACGGGCTCCGCTCCACGGATCGTACTTCTCCTTGGGCTCCGGAATGCGCTCAAGCGCAGCCTTGTAGGCCTTCTCGTCGACCTTGGGCTTGTTGTCCGTCTTCTGGGCGCCTTCGTTCGGCTGGCGTCTGCCGCCACCCATCTGCGCCTGCGCCGAGGCAACCGTCAGCGCCAGCACCGCCGCCGCTATGACCAAAATCCTCATCGGTGCAATCCCCCTCGTCTGGGATACAAACTAGCCCGCAATCCCGTAATAGCAAATGCCGGGGGTTCCAGGCCTTCAGCAAATCTTGATCGGCCCGGATTTTGCCAGATCGCATTCGTGCCTATCTCTTGGCCCGCGGGGAGGACCTTCACGGATGTTGCGGATCATTGCTCATGCGGCGCTGCTGGCCGGCGCGCTCGCGCTCGGTGCCTGCGGCTTTGCCGACAGCCGCGCGCCGGTGCCCGAGTTCATGCGCATGAAGGAAACCGAGCAGCCACCGCCCGAGCCGCCCCCCGACGTCAAGCGCGTGGTGCGCGAGCAGATCGATGTCGTCTTCGTCAACACGTCCTATCCGCGCGAAGTGCACGTCGCCCCGCCGCATCGTGAGGTGCGAGGACCCGGCTGGACGGCCTGCGTCCGCGCGCAGCTCACCTCCGCAACCGGCTCCGCGCTCGGCGCCCAGACCTACATCGTGACCATCAGCGGTGGAAAGGTCGTCGATCGCCGGCGCGCGGAAGCCGACGACATCTGCGGGACCGAGACCTACGAGCCGATCTAGGAACAAGCGGCGCCGTCAGCTCTGTGTAAGGCGGAATACCTTGAGGGCATCCGAGACCAGATCGGCGTTTCCGCTCGCTCAAGCTGCATCGTGAAGAGCAATCGCGATACCGGCAGTTGAGGGTGAATGTCATTTGGACGTGCGCCGTTAAGGCAGGCTTGGACGATCATGGCGGCCGTCGGCATCCGGTAGCGCTTCAGCCTCCCCCAGAAAGGAAATCGGCAAACGGCTCCAAGCAATCATGATGATTCGCCGGATTGATGGGTTTCGCCCCCGGGAACATTGCCGACGTGCCAAATCCAGTTCCGGGAAAATCCTGCATTTGGGCCGGAACGATCGCCGCCTCCCATTCTTGTTACCGCAGTGGGCAGTTTCGGAGGAGGATATGATGCGGACATTTTCGATTGCACTGCTGGCGGGCGTCGCGGCCCTCGCTGCGGCGAGCGGCGCGAAGGCTGCCGACATCTACACGACCAGCGAATACGCCAA